>NZ_CP192087.1:5256841-10513683 GCF_050955855.1 Nocardia sp. CA-128927
CGGACGAACTGGCCACCTACTTCACCGCACAACTCGATCCGGCCGCCCCGCTCACCTACCGCGGCTGGTCGGTGTCCACCCCCGAGGACCTGTGCGTGATCAGCACCAACCCACGGGCATTCGACGCCGTCGTCGAGCTGTACGACAAGCAACTGCTGGGCTGCCTGGCCGGCCCCACCCGCAGCGCGTACCGGATGATCGAGGCGAACTGGCGCGACATCGTCGAACAGGCCCTGGATCTCGCGCGTTCCCGCCTGATCGACCTGGGCGAAACCGCTCGCAACCAAGTCATCGGCCACGGCTTGCTCGTCTCCGCCGCCGACCAGCCGGTGATCGACGCCTACCTCGACAACGTCCGCCAACGCCTGGACGCCCCCGACCTGGCCCCCGCCAGCGAGATCCCGTGGTTCGCCGAGCTCCGCCGCGAGGCGCACCTGTGACCGAACCCGTTGTCGCACGGGCTTATCACCGCCAACTCGCTGCTGTGCTGCTGGCCGATGCGACGGCAGGACAGGCCCGCGAACAGTACGAGCAGCTGCGCGAGAACGAGGCCGCGGAACGTCGTCGCCGCGCCGACGCTACCGAACAGGAACAGCGTCGAAAGGCCTAGGCTACGCCGTCCACTCCAGCAGAACCCTTGCCACCCAACCGAGTAGGCAATACAGGAGACCGGCGACGCCGAGGACGAAGGCACCCACGATGGCGCCGCCGATGCCGTTGATCAGCGCTGCGAGCAGGATGATCGGCCCGTCGCTGCTCCAGCCTGCGACCGTGGTGAGAATCGCGCCGATCAGGGCGCCGCAGACGGCGCCGAACATGCCCGCGCCGATGACGAAGCCGACCAGCCGGTCACTGCCCCCGCCGCCCGCGTTGCTGTCGAAGCGACCGACCCACGCGCCCCCGGCGACGCCGATGAGGAACAGGAGGAAGCCGAGGGGGCCGATGTTGACCATCGCGATGATGCCGATCGTCGCGCCTGTCGCGCAGCCTGCCACTGGATTGGCCCACTGCGCGCGCGTTGCTCGGCGGTCGGCCAGCTGTGGCAGGTTGCGGCGCTGACGGGCTTCGGCCTCGGTGTCGAGTTGGTTGCGGCGTTCGTCGCGGGCGATCAGGGCCGTGGAGTCGGCGAGGAGTGCGGCGGCGAGCCGGGAATGTGGTGTGGTCATGTCAGACATACACTCCGAAGTCGCGGGCGATGCCGTCGAGGCCGGACTCGTAGCCCTGGCCGATGGCGCGGAACTTCCACTCGGCGCCGCGCCGGTACAGCTCGCCGAAGATCATGGCGGTTTCGGTGGCCGCGTTCTCGGTGAGGTCGTAGCGGGCCAGTTCGGCGCCGGTCATGCTGTTGACCACCCGGATGAAGGCGGCGGTGACCTGGCCGAAGGACTGGCCGCGGACGTCCGCGTCGTAGATCGACACCACGAAAACGACTTTCGCGATGTTGGCCGGGATGGCGGCCAGGTCGACGTTGATCACCTCGTCATCGCCGTCGCCCACCCCGGTGCGGTTGTCGCCGGTGTGCACGATCGATCCGTCGGGGGAGCGCAGGTTGTTGAAGAACACGAAATACGCGTCGTCCACGACCTTTCCGCGCGCGTCGGTGGCGATCGCGCTGGCGTCCAGGTCGAATTCCGCGCCGCTGGTCGTTCGCACGTCCCAGCCCAAGCCGACCGAGACCTTGGCGAGGGCGGGCGCCTGTGCGGACAGGGACACATTGCCGCCCCGCGGCAGTGACCGTATCTGCGTCGGCCGTGTCACTGGCGCGACCGGCGGCGCCGACGGCGGGGCAGGGGGACGCGAGACCGGCGGAGCCGAAACCGGCCGGACCGGCGCCGCTGGAACCGGCGCGACGGGTACGGGTCTACTCGGCGGAGCGGCAGGCGAGGTAGCGACTCCTGCGGCGTCTACCCGGAAAGCGTTGTCCAGCAGCGGTTCACGGTGTTCTTCGGCCTTCGCTGCATCCAGCGCCCGCTCCGAGTCCGGCACCGGCAACCGCTCCAAACCGGGCAGAATGCCGAGCGGTACCGCTCGCGCCACACCGAACACATCCGCGAAGTCGACGGGCACCTGCGCACCGACCGTCCCGATGCCGAACTGCCACGGCGGTTTCAGCGCGCTCTTGGGCCCGCTCACCCGGACTGCGATCTGCGTCGTGGTGAACTCGCTGTCGGACTGCGGAAAACAGTGCACGGCGATCGCGGAACCGGCGGGCCCGTCCAGCGCCATCCACATGATCTCGCTCTTGCCGGGAAAGCAGCCGAGATACGGCGAATCCGAGACGAGCTCGGCGGTCCGGAAGGCCGGCGCCGCCGCACTGAGCGCGGCGAAGCAACTGCGAATGTCACCGGGGCCGTAGATCAACAGACTGAGCCCGGCTTGGTCGAGACCGATGAAGGCCCCCTGCTTGGGACTGCCTTCATCGTGCGGATCGGTCAGCGTGACCCGTTCGGTCAGCGAACTCGGCTGCGGCCGGGACCGTTTGGTGAAGATGCCCATCGCTCAACGCCCCTGGTAGCTCTGCAGAATCTGAACCTTCTTGTCCAGGTACCGCTTCAGCTGATCGGCGTTCTTGTCGAAGGCCGCGACCGAGCGAAGGACCTGCTCGAGATCGCGCTCGAACTGATCCTTCACGCTGTCGCGCCATTCGGCGGACTTGAGTGAGGAGCGGACCCTGGCGATGGCCTGATTGATCTCCCGTTGCGACCGGTCGATATCGCCCTTGAGTTTCTTGAGCGAATCCGGGTTCGCCTGAATGGAACTCATCGTGTCTCCTTGTCGAACGATCGTCAGTAGTTGGTCAGTTCGTGCAGCACGCAGTCGATGGCGACGTCATAGGCGACCAGGGCCTGCAGGAACCGGCGTTCCTCGTCGGCGAGGGGTTGTAGTTTGCGGTCGGTCAGTCGGCGCAGCACCGTGTCCTGCCACACCTGACCCGCGTTCTGTTCGGCCTGCACGCGGGCGCGGCGGTTGGCGTCGAAGATGTCGATCGCCGGGCACAGTCTGCTCATGCCTGCACCACCCGAGCGGGGATGTCGGTCAGTCCCATTCGCCGAGCGACCCAGATCCGGTGGTACCCGTTGTGCACCTCGAAGGTCCCGTCGGCGCGCCGACCGACCTGCAACGCTTCCTGCTCGCCGAAGAACCAGGTGTAGGTGTCGGCGTAACTGCGTGCGCCGTAGCGTTTTTCGATGGCGTCGCGTTCGCGGAAGTAGTCGATGCCCTTGCCGAGTCGCAGCGCGTTGACGATCACGCTGTTGAACGCCTCCAGACCCCATTCGAGATCGGTGGGCGACGCATCGGACTTGAAGGACTCGGGTCCGGTGACGGTGCTGCCCGAGGTGTCGATCGAGGACAGTGGGACCAAAGCGAACCCGGCGGGGAAGCCCACCGGGGTGACGAGCGGTGGGTTATCGGTCTGAACGCCTGCTGCGCCACCGGTTCCGCTCGTGCCACCGGTTCCGCTCGGTCTGCTCGGCGCGCTTCCGGTGTACACCGCTCCGGCGGCCGACGAGGCGCGGTTGTACCGGTCGAGGTCGTGCGCGATGTCGTGCAGCAGTTGTTTCGACTCCAGCGTCAACGAGACCCGCACCTGAGCGAATCTGGCGCAGGCCGCGGTGTATTCGACGGTCGCCTGCGTGTACATCCGTTGCGCGCGACGGGCGGCGTCCAACGCGCGCACGGCCCGATCGAGCTCGCGCTTGGGTCCGGAGCAATCCGCGTCCTCGATCCGGCAGCACGCCGCGTACGCCTGCTCGGCCTGCCGCAGCGTTCGCCGCCGCTGACCGACCTCCTGCGTGATCTCCAGCTCCACCTTGCGCTGCGCGAATCCGCCGGTCCGCTCACCGGATTCGGCCTCGCGCAGATACCGGTCCAGGTCCTGGGCGAGCTGCCGGACCACCCGCGGGTCGTTGCGTGCGGTATCAGCCATCGGTACCGCGCTCACCGCGCAGCACGGTGTCCAGCCAGCCGGGGTCGGGGTCGGCGAACCGGCGGACGGTATCGGTGCGTGCGTTGTCGTAGTCGTCCACCGCGAACTGATTGGGGGTCAGCGTGGCGGCCACTTCGGAGTCGATGAGGGTTCGCGAGTCGTCCTCGCTCGCGGGCCCGAGCATCTTGAAGCCGAACTGGCGCAAGCCGTCGTGGTCGAATCGGCGTTGCAGCGACGCATAGCGGTCGGCCCAGACGATGACGTGGATGCCGACCTCCGGTCCGTGCCGCAGCACCCGGGCCAGCCTGCCGCTTTCGGTGTCCTCGTCGTACGTGTCGGTGCTCAGTTCGCGGGCCCGGTGTGCGCCGATCAGGAACAGCACGCGGGCGGGGGCGTGGTAGTCGTCGAGTTCGGTGCGCTCGGCCAGGTCGGTCAGCATCGAGTCGAGCACGTCGCCGAGCTTGCGCCGGTGGTACGCTTCGGCGCCTGCGGCCCGCAACCGCGCGAACATCGGCTCGGCCTGCTGCTCGATGGCCGCGAAATCGACGTACTCCACCCGGACATCCGCCGCGCGGAGCGCGACGATCTGCAGCCCGATCGCGGTCAGCCCGCCGGGGTCGACCAGCAGCAGGTTGTTACCCGGCTGACGGCCGAGCCGGACCGCGAGCGGCGGGTCGAGCGACATGGGTGCGCCGATCGGCAGCACCAGCGTTGCGGCGCGGTCGGACTGCCGGAAGATGTCCAGGGGGTAATCCTGCGGCGCCACCGCGATATCGCCTTCGAAAACGGCGGGGCGCCCGGTGAATCCGCCGGCGTCCGCCTTCTCGCGCAGCTGCTCGATCAGCCGCGAGCGCAGTTCAGCGGGCCAGTACGCGCATTGGAATCGGTTGTTGGCCTCGGCCTGGCCCGCGTGGTCGTTGATGATGCCCTCGCCGGGCTTGGACAGCAGCTGAGCGTCCGCATTGCCCTCCGCGAGCAGCTGTTCGGAGTCCTGCGTGGAACTGGCCAGCACCAGCCGGTTGGGTATCTGGTTCAGGGCCGTTCTGATCTTCTGCCCGCCGCCGGACACCGACTGCGACGCCAGGATAGTGTGCACGCCGAAGGCGCGCCCCTGCCGGATGATTCGGTCGAGCAGTGCCGCACCGCGGGTGGAGGTGGCATCGTCCTGCTCGAGCAGCATGTGGAACTCGTCGATGACGAGCACGATCCGGGCCAGCCGTTCGCCGGTGGCCTGCCGGTACCGGCCGATCTCCATCTGGCCCTGCCCGGCGTTCTTGAACAGCGAAGCGCGGCGCGCGATCTCGCTGTCCAGGCTCTCCAGCACGCTGATGCCGAAGTCCCGATTCGTCTCGATGGCAACGACTTTGGCGTGCGGCAGGCCCGGCGTCGCGTACGGCTTGAACTCGACGCCCTCCTTGAAGTCGATCAGGTAGAACTCGACCTCGACGGGTGAATACTGCAGTGCGATACCGAGAATGATCGAGTGCAGCAGCACCGACTTGCCCGAGCCGGTGCGCCCGCCGATCAGCGCGCTCGACAGGCCGCCGGAATCCAAGCGCAGCTCGGCGACGTCGGAGGCGCCCATCCGGCCGAATCGCGCGACGATCCGTTCGTCGACCGACGAACGCCACCAGGTGTCGGTGTCGTGCGGGTCGGCGATCACCTCCGGCGACTGCGTGCCCCGCGCCACCGCGCGCTCCATGGCCTGGACCGCGAGCTCATGGATGCGTTTCGGCTCGACCTGCGTGCTGCCGGAAGTCGCGAGGCTGCGTTCGATGTGTGCCAGCACCTCGGCGCGTATCTCGTCCGACGGCAGGGGGTAGGGGACCAGCTGCCATTGGAATTGCCCGCCGGGCACATGCCTGCTGCTCGGGATGGTGCGGGGCAGCCCGATCCGGGCCAGCAACGCGGGATCCTCCATGCCGGTGAACGCGGTGGCCAGCGGTTCGAGCGCGGTTGTCGCCGAATCCGTTGTCGCGGCGATCAATACGCCTGCCCGGCGGCCGACCGTGGCCAGCCGTTCGAGCCTGCGCAGCGACTCGTCGTCGAACATCTTGCCGTCGCGGGTGAAGGCGTTCGGGTGATCGAACAACAGCAGCAGCCGGTACGGCTCGGCGACCTCGCCTGCGGCGCGGTTGTAGGCGGTGAGTGTCTCGTGGGTGCCCTGCAGGTACTTCTGGGTCACGAAGGCGACGTGATTCTCCAGTTCGGTGAGCAGCTCGCCGACGTTGTGCGAGCCCCACACCTTCTGGCCGTAGATCTTCTCGCCCGCCTCGCCGACGCCGTAGAGGAAGTTCATCGAGGCGCCGACCTTCGCCGGGTCGACGACGTCGATCTTCAGCCGTCCGGCGGGCAAGGTGGCCAGCATGTCCAGGGTCAGGTTCTCCACCACCGCCGTCGAGTCCGTGACGATGCCGCCGGTCTCGTCCAGATCGAGCAGCACCGGAATCGGTGGTGTCGCGTCGGCCAGCGGAATGGTGAAACGATGCTGATGCTTGCCGCCGGGTGGCGAGGGCACGGTCAGCTCGGTGTCGACGCTCGCCTGCGCGAGCCACAGCACCCCGAGCGGGAAGATCATTCGAGTGGGCGGCGAGGGCGCGATGGCCGCCGCGGACGGGACGGCCTGCCAGACGGGTGCGCCCTCCGGTGGGCACGGGGTGACCGAATGGAGCTCGGCGGCCATGTATTCGCCGACGACCTGGGTGATCGTCACGGTCATGCGGCGGCGGAACTCCTGGAAGGTGTCGGCGAACAGTTTGGCGGTCTTGTCTTGCGTCGCCTGCTCGACATTGCGGAGCGCGCCGTCGTACTCGCCGAGCACGGAGGCTGCCGCGTCGGTCAGTTCGCTGCGCTGCTTCGCACGTCCGGTCGAGGTCGGTCGAAAGCCCGCTGTTCGCACGGCTTCCGCGACGACGGCGGCGTCGGCCAGCCAGACGGTCGCGGTGATGTCCGCGGTGTTGTTGTAGCCGCCGCGAGGCTCCGGCTGTCGCTCGCGCCAATCGGCGGGCAGGCGATTGCTGAAGGCATTCGTGTGGTACTTGCGCACGATTTCGCCACGTACGGTTTCGTGTGCGCGCCAGAGGACGGCGCGATCGGCGGTGTTCTCCTGCCCGATTCGGCGCACGCCGTCTCGGGTGGACGGCATGTTGCTCGTCGCGCTCGCGGTGATGCGTTGCAGCAGTGCCGTGATCGACGTGATGGCCTCGGCGCCGACCTGAGCGACGAGCCCGGCCAGCTCGGTGCGGCGGGCGAGAACGGGAATGCGCGGTGGCTGCTCATTCGTGCGCGGTGTTGGTGAGTGTGTCGGTGGCGCAGGAGAGTTCGTCCATGGTGCGGTCTGGTCCGGCGGTGTCGTGGCCGGTGTCGGTGCGAGGGGTGTTGGGGGAGGCGCGGACTGGATCGTGTCCGGTGTCGAGCGTTCCGGCGCACGTAGGCCGCGGTTGCGCCGAGCACGTTGCGTCACAACGTGTTCGCCGATCTGTGGCCGTACCGAAACCCGTTCGGGTATCCGCGGCGCAGTGCGTTCAGGCGCCTGCGTCCGGGCCGGGGTCGCATCGAAGCCGAAATCGATTGCGGCAGCGGCGAGTCCGTCCCGATAGCCTTGGCCGACCGCCCGCACCTTCCACTGTGTGTCGCGCCGGTACACCTCGCATGCGATGATCGCCGTCTCCTCATCAGCCGGGGGCATCGAGAAGCCCGCGACGGTGACGCCGCCCGGACCGGTCACGGTCAGTTCCAGACTCGGCAACCGGATCCCGCCCAGGTCGGCGAGTACCACGATGCGCTGGATCGTTGCGGTCACCCCGACCAGATCGATGTGCAGACCGGTTTCGGTGCACGACACCGGACCGGCGACGGGTGGGACGGTATCGCCGCGCACGAAGTCGGCACCGGTGGCGACGCGATGGTCGCCGCCGAGCAGTGCGGCGTACACCGTGGGCACGGCACCGGCCGGACAGCTCAGGCGAATATCCAACGCTGTGCTGTGCAGCTGCGTGTTCTGCCCCTTCGTCAGCTGCATCGGCCTTCTCCTTCGTCGCGGACACCGTCGAGGCTGTTGCTGCCGATTATCGGTTCACCGAGACCCCGCTGGCTGTCCTGCAAACAGCCGACAGCGCTGCGGGCGAACGGTTTTGCCGCGACGTCGCTGTCCGACGATCGACCGACATCGGTAGCGGGATTCGGCCCCTAGCATCAGGGACGAGGTAAGAGCGGACACCGGCGAGCAAAGGACCGCGAGCGGACCCCAGGGGGACGCATGAGAAGTTCCGGCGACGAGTCCACCCACTCGTCCGACGTGGTTCGTCCGCGCGTCCGCGTCAATCTGCGGAAGGGGTCGGTGTCGTCGGACGGCCGCCACGCCCTCGGCCTCGGCAGCGCGAGATCCGAGACGAGCCAGGCGGATTCGCCGCCACCGACACCGGTGCCCGTCGCGTCCCGGCTGACGTTCGCGCCGAACATGGCCACCCGGCGCAACCAGGCCGGCCTCGCGATAGGCGTCACGATCGCACTGCTCATCCTGCTGATTCCGGCGGGCCTGCTGCTGCACGACCGGACCCGCGCGGCCAGTACGAATGTGTCGAACAGCGTGCCGATCGCGATCTCGACCTCGGCGGTGGGCATCGTCACGGCGACAACGGTCGTCACCGACCCGGAGACCGCCGGGCTGACGGGATTGCAGTCGACCGTCGCGAGCGACCTGCCCGTATTGACCCGCGATGTCGCGGAGCGCTGGGTGCCGCAGATCAGTTCCAAGCAGTTCGGCCTCGTCGCCGAAGGCATCACCTGGCACCACGCGGAGATCCTGCGCGAGCATCGGGAACTGCGCGCGCGTTATCCGAACGTCCGGTTGCTGTGGTCGGGCGCTTGGTCGACGTTCAGCTATCCCGACTTCTGGATCACCATCGTCGCCATCGGATTCCCGAGCAAGGACGGTGCGATTCGGTGGTGTGCCGACAACGGATTGGATCGCGACCACTGCTACGCGAAGCTGATCAGCACCAGCCATTCGGTCGAGGGGAGTACCGGTTATCAATGATCGCAATGCCGCGATGCGGCACCTGAAGGCGGCGATCACGCACGCCGAAGGCAGCCGCTATCGCGAGTCCGAGTACGAATACACCAAGGCGCGAGCGATATTCGAAGCGCTCGGTCTGCAGACCATGGTGGTCGGCTGCACCATTGCTATCGGAAACTCACTGTTGGCCACGGGCCGCTATGCCGAGGCCGAGCACGTCTATCGACAAGCGCGCGAGTCGTGTCTGCGGCTGGAACTCGAGCTCGGAGTGGCCGGATGCGACCAGAATCTCGGCTTGGTGCTCCGAGAGCTCGGCCGATATGCCGAGGCGGAGACGGCTTTGCTCAGCGCGCGTGGCGCATTCGAGCGCGTCGGCGTCGACGAGCAAGTCACGGAATGTAACGCGGGGCTCGCGAATCTCTACTGGGTGACGGAGCAGTTCGGTCGAGCCGAAGCGGCGCACCTGGAGGCCAGAGATTATTACCTCGCCAGAGGCCAGGCGGGCCGCGCTCGCGCCTCCATCATGAATCTGGCGAATATCTATGAGTCGCAAGGGCGTTATGCCGAAGCGGAAGAGGCCATTCTCGGCGTGGTGCCGTCCTACATAGCGGAACGTGCCGACGAGGATGTCGCCGTGTGTTCGCTCACCCTCGGCAACGTTTACACCGCGACCGGACGCTTCGGTCTCGCGGAGCAGGCACTGGTGAGCGCCCAGAAGACGTTTCTTCGATTGGGCCTGAGCGAGCAGTTCGCCAGGTGCGCTGTGGCACTCGGCAACGTCTATTTCTCGAGCGGACGCTATGCCGACGCCGAACGTGTGCTGTCCGCCGCCAGAGACCGCTTCGCTGAGCGCGGCGTCGACCAGTACGCGGCAGCGTGCACGTTCACCCTCGGGACCGCACATCTGCTTGCGGGCCGATACGATGCCGCTGAGCAGGCGTACCTCGAGGCGCAGGCGGTGTACACGACGTTGGGCCTGGAAAAGCACGTCGCCGAGTGCGTCGCGAATCTCGGAAACGTGTATGCATCGACCGACCGGTACCCCGAAGCGGAACAAGCCCTGATCACCGCGGGCGACATCTGTGCCCGAATGGGATTGGACAAAGGCGTCGCGGACAGCTCGGTGAATCTCGGAAACGTCTATATGTCGACCGGACGATTCGACGATGCCGAGCGAGTAGTGCTGCGGGCTCAGAAACTGTATGGCGAGCTCGGCAGCGTCGATCGGGTCGTCGCCTGTGTGGCCGATCTGGGCTACATCTATACGCCCGCGGGCCGATACGACGAGGCCGAGGCGAAATTCGTCGAGGCGGCGGCGTCCTATACGGAATTGGGTTTGCCGGAGCAGGTGGCCCGCTGCGATGCTGCCCGGGCGTCGACCATGCTGTTCCGGAGTCGTCGACTCGAGCAGGGCATGCCGGAAGGGACCGAATTGGTCGCTACCGCAGTGGCGGTGATGGTGCCCGCGGTGATGTTCTCGGATGCGACCCGCTTCCAATTCGAACACGCACCGAAGCGGCTGGCTTGGACCGCGGCCAACCAGGGTTCGATGTCCCGGCTGTTTCAGCTGGCCGCGCGGCTCGACGATGCGATGCTGGTCGCGGATCTGGTCGAGACGGCCATCAATTCCGGCATTCATACGACATCATCGCCTGATGATCCGACCGGTGAATTCGGGATGGCGGGTGTCGTCGTCGAGCCGGCGGCGCCCACTGCGGCAGCGGACAATCCGGCGAAATCCGGCGTGGAAATGCCCCGATCCGGCGGCGCCGTGCGGCTGATCCTCGGGGCCGTTTTGCCGATGGCGGCGCCGCCCCGCCTGATCATGCCGGATGGTCACCAGGCGCTGACTCCGCATCTGGATCACATAGAGACGCGCTATCGCCGGATCGCCAGATCGGCCGCACCGGTCCGGGTTTGGTGATTCGGCGCGCGTCCTATTCCCCATTTCTGCGCGAAATGTGGCGTTGGTAGCTACTTTGACGTGGCCCACGCGGGAATGGTCGTCGCCGAAATGGCCGATCATAGAGGTGGGGCGCACCGCCGCCACGCGGCCTCACTGAGGAGAGATGGACGTGCACTCGAATCGGCACCTGGACAGCGCCACAATGCTGTTGTCGCGCTTGCGGTTTCCGGTGGGGAACATCGGTTATGGAATTCGGGCGGGCATTTGGTTGCCGGATTGCCGGGTGTTCTGCCGCGCTTGTCTCGCCGGAAACACCTGGGTGTTCGATGAATCGACGCGCTGCGGTGTGGACGCGATAGTCGACTGGCTGCACGAGTTACCCGCCGAACAAGTCGACGGTGTCACGATCTGCGGCGGTGAACCGACCGACCAGCCCGCGGCCTTGCGCGCCCTGCTCGACGGAATCAACAGGTGGCGAGCGGGGTTGGCCGACGCTGTCGATATCCTGCTGTACTCCGGACGCTCAACGGCCACGCTGGTCGATCGGCTGCCTTGGCTGGGCGCGTCGGTGGACGCGTTGGTCACCGAACATCCGGTCGCGGCGGACGCGCGCGATCTCACGCTGCGCGGGGTGGTCAATCGTCGGGTTGTCGTCGGCTCGGCCCTCGGCACGAAACGCTATGCCGCAGCCGAATTCGAGAGCGACCTCATGTCGTGCGATAGCTGCGCGCGACCAATGCCGATCGCAGATACCACAGTCCGGACGGTTGGGACGGGTCGAAGCCGGTGAGCTGACCGATCCGCTTGAGCCGGTAGTCCACGGTGTTGGTGTGCACGTGCAGGACTCGGGCGGTGCGCTGGCGGTTGAGGTTGTTGCCGATGTGGCGCTGCAGGGTTTCCAGGAGTTCGGGGTGCTCGTCGAGCGGGTCGAGCAGCTGGCCGAGATACTCCCGGCCCGGGCCGGGACGGGTGAGCTGGTATTCGAGCGCGAGTTCGTCGAAGCGGTACAGCCCGGCCACCGCTTCCAGGCGCTGCACCATGTCGAGCAGCTCGTGGGCTTGGTCGGCGGCATTGGGGATCTGTTCGGGGGTGGCCTCGACCATGGTCGCGGTGATGCCGACTTGTGCGGCCTGCGACAGCTGGGTCACCAGGGCGTCGAAGCCCTCGTTGTCGAAGGCGGCCGACGGGATGAGTACGGTGCCGCCGTCGACGCTGAGCAACGACAGCGCGCTCTCCCCGCAGCGGGTGGCGAGTTCGGCCTGCACCCGTCTGAGCTTGCGGCGCGCGACGACCTGACTGTCGATCATCGGATTGTTCTCCTCGCGGTGCGGCGGAATCGCCACGGCGAGCACGGCATACGAGGTCGCGATGGCAATACCGCATTCGCGCGCCATGGTGGAGGTGCTGTGCCCGCCGAGCAGGGCGGAGGTCAGCGTGTGCACGGCGGTGTGGTGCTCGCTGACCACCGAGCGCAGTTCCCGGATGTAGGCCACCGAGATCGCCGAGCTGATCATGTCCAGCATCTCCAGCACCATCTTGGCGCCGTCGACCAGGCTGTCGTAATCCTTGATGGAGGCGTCGGACACCACCAGATCCAGCCCCATCTTGAAGCCTTCGTGGATGGAGTGGTGGATGGTGTCGATCGGCACGCCCTCGCGGGCCCAGCTCGACGCGGCGTCCTGCAGGCGCTGCAACTTCCCCGGGATGTCCTGACCGTCGAGCATGCTGACCGCGAACTCGAGGCAGACCCGGGTGATCGTGGTGACGTCGCCGGAAATCGCGTCCGCGGGTAAAGTTCCACAGGGGATGACGTTGGCGACGAAATGCCCGACCATCTGACGCGATAACGCGCGAACGTCCTTGAGCGGCGACGACATCGGCTTGCCAGCCAGAGTCAGGCTCTGCCGTGCAGAGTTGTCGATCGACATTGACGACTTCCTTCCGCCCCCGGAGATAGCTGTGCGGCGAGTTCACACTAATCGTTGGATTCCGGTCGCGGATCGATTCGCCTGGTTCTGTGACGGGCGTCAGAGACTGGTCGGTTGGTGATTGTGCTGCGTCACAGGGGTTCTGTGGTCGAATCCGGTACCGCCGGTTCTGTCAGTTGACGAGAGTGCCGCCTGCGCTGGCGGTAGGATCGCTCGCGCCGGGCTTGTCCCAGGAACCATGGGCTTGCCGGGCATGTGCCGTGCCGGAGAGGGTTGTTGCTTGTACCCATCTGCCGCGCACGCACGCCAGGGAAGGCAGAGATGACGCGATAGGGGGCTAGGACACATGAGACCGGCTCTGAGATGTCTTGTCTGGGAACTGGACAACACATTGTGGGACGGCGCGGTGAGCGACCGGACCAGCGGTGCGCTGCGGCCCACCGCGCTGCGCACGCTGCGACTGCTCAGCGAGCGTGGCATCTGGCATGCCGTGGCCAGCCGCGGCGATCGCGAGTGGACGTTGGACAAGCTGTACCGGCACGGCGTCTACGAGATGTTCTCCGCCCTCGAAATCGGCTGGGGCCCGAAGTCTTCGGCGATCACCCGGATCGGCGCCACCCTCGGGCTGTCGCTGGACACCATCGGCTTCATCGACGACGAACCGGTCGAGCGCGCCGAGGTTCTCCGCGCGCTGCCCAAGGTGCGCTGCTACGCCGCCCGGAATGTCGATGTGCTCCCGGCGTTGCCGGACTTCCGCCAAGCCCTGCGCACCGGCCCGAATCCGACTCCGCCGGTCGGTTTCGCCCGGGTGCCTGCGCGCTAGCCTTCAGCCGCACACCTCCTGATTTCCCGCACACCGAATCGCATGCGATTCCATTTGCGGGAAATCAGGAGGTGTGCGGCTGTTGTTATTGCGGGAGTACGGCTAGGTGGAGTGCGCGCAGTCGGGTGGGGTCGGCGATCACCTCGTAACCGGTGACCCGATCGTCGCGCACCGTAACCACAAGGGCGAGTAGCAGTTTGCCGTGCGGCGCGACGACGATGCCGACCGCGCCGTTCATCAGCGCCAGTGCCGCCACCCGCGAACGACGTTGCAGCAGTACCGTTTCCTTCGCCACCGCCTGCGCTCCACGCACGATCGCCGCCATTCCGGCGGGCAGCGCGGCCGGGTCGGCGACCCGGACCACGTCGGGTGCGAGCACGGCGAGCAGGGCGTCGAGGTTGCCGCCACGGGCGGCCGTTAGGAACGCCTCCACCACATGCCGCTGCTCGGCCAGTTCGGTTGCCGTCGCGGTGGTTTCACCCTGCGCCCGCTGGCGCGCCCGGCTGGCCAGCTTCTTCGTGGTGGCCGTCGTTCGCCCGACGATCGGCGCGATCTGATCGAACGGCACCGCGAACAGATCGTGCAGCACGAACGCCACCCGCTCGTCGGGGCCGAGCGTATCGAGCACCACCAGCAGGGCCCGGCCGACCGAATCGATCAGCACGGCTTCGTGTTCCGGGTCGCTGTCGTAGGCGGTGTCGCCGAGCTCGGCGAGCAGATAGATCGGTTCCTCGCGCCGCGACGCCCGAGTCCGGAGCATGTCCAGGCAGATCCGCGACACCACCGTGGTCAGCCAGCCGACCAGGTTGTCCACCTCGTCGCTGTCCTGCCGAGCCAGCCGTAGCCAGGCCTCCTGCACGGCGTCGTCGGCCTCGCTGACCGACCCGAGCATCCGATACGCGACCGCCCGCAGGTGCCCGCGATGCGTCTCGAAACGTCGCGCCAACATGTCCTGGGCCGGCATCGGTCACCTTTCCGTTCCGTCATCCGTCACACCCTCGACGGATCACACAGCGTCCGGTCGATCGGCGTCACCTCACGATCGCAGACCGGCCGCACCACGAAACAGGAGGGTGTTACCCATGTCCACCGCTTACGTCATCGTCACCATCGCCGCCGCGGCCGCCATGCTGATCGCGTCGGGAGTCGACGTGTTCCGTGCCCAGTGGGTGCGCGACAACATGCGGAGCTACGGCATCCCGGACTGGACGCTGTACCCCCTAGCAGTGATCAAGACGGTCGGTGCCCTCGGTTTACTCGTCGGACTGGCCATCCCGCCGCTGGGGCTGGCCGCCGCGATCTGCCTCGTCCTCTACTTCATCGGCGCGATCATCACGATCCTCCGCGCCCGCGGTTACGGCGACCTCGCCTATCCGATGCCTTATCTGGCATTGGCCGCCGCATCGCTCGCCTTGTTTGTCGCGTCCTGAAGCTGGCGCTACCCGTTCTGGATGAACTTCGCCGCCTGCTCGCCGATGAAAACGGCGGGGGCGTGGGTATGACCGCGGATGAGCAGCGGCATGACCGACGCATCGGCTACTCGAAGGCCCTGCACGCCACGCACTTCCAGCTTCGGGGTGACGACGCTCGCCACGTCGGTACCCATCCGGCAGGTGCCGATCGGGTGATACAGGGTGTGCGAGTAGCCGTTCAGGGTGAGTTCGAGGGTGGCTTCCAATTGCGACGGTGCCTGCGGCGGGTAGATGAGTGGGCCCAGAACGGTTTTCATGGCCGGCGCGTTGGCGATATCGGTGCAGGTGCGCAGGCCGGACATGAGGGCGGCGCGGTCGATGCCCGCGCTGTCGGATAGGTAGCGCGGATCGATCAACGGCTTCGCGGCCGGATCCGCGGAGGCCAGTGTGATGCGCCCGCGACTGTGCGGGCGCAACAGCACGGTGGCCAAGATGACGCCGTGCTCGGTCGGATCGACCAGGCCCTCGTAGTAGAACGGCGCGGGGGCGAAGATCATCTCGAGGTCGGGCAGGTCCAAATCGGGCCTGCTGCGGACGAATCCATAGGCCTCGCCGACATTCGAGGTGAGCATCCCGCGATGCCGGATCAGGTAGTCGAGCAGCTGGCGTGGTTTCTCCGCGGCGAACAGCGAGTCCTCGGCCACGCTGTAGCCGACGCCGGTGACGAGATGATCCTGCAGGTTCGCGCCCACCTCGGGCGCGTGCCGCAGCGCGCGAATGCCCTGGCGCGCCAGCTCATCCCGGTCGCCGATGCCCGAAAGCATCAGCAGCTGCGGGCTGTTGATCGCACCACCGCACAACACCACCTCGCGGCGCGCGGTGACCGTGTGTGGACCGCCGCCCTGGTGGTATTCGACACCGACCGCTTGGGTTCCCTCGAACAACACCCGCGTAGCCAGTGCCTCGCTGCGGATCGTCAGGTTCGGCCGCCGCATCGCGGGCCGCAGGTACCCGTCGGCGGTGCTCCACCGCTTGCCGCCGTGCTGGCTGACCATGGTCTCGCTGAAGCCTTCCGGCTCCGGCCGATTCGGCGGCTCGACCTGGAAACCCGCCTCCCGCACCGCGGTCAGGTAGGCGGCGGTGAGCGCGCGCGGGCTGCGCTGCCGGGAGATGTGCATAGGCCCGTTGGCGCCCTCGTCCGGATACTGTGCGTCCTCGACACATTCGATCCGCCGGAACTGCTCGACGGCGGCCGCGAAACCCCACTCCTGGCCGGCCAGCAGCGCCCATTCGTCGTAGTCGGCGCGGAAGCCACGCACCCACATCATCGCGTTCATCGAGGACGAGCCGCCGAACATCTTGCCGCGCGGCCAGTAGATCTGCCGGTTCTTCAGCTCGGGCTGCGGCTCGGTCAGATAGTCCCAATCGACTTCGGAGCGAAAGAGTTTCGCGAATCCGGCCGGAATGTGGGCGAACTTGTTCTTGTCCGCGGGCCCCGCCTCCAGCAGCACCACCGAGACATTCGGATCGGCGCTGAGCCGGTTCGCCAGCACCGCACCCGCGGATCCGGCGCCGACGATCACATAGTCCGCAGAAAGCCCACCTGGTTGCACAATCCCACTCCGATCTGTGACGCCTACGGCAAAGATACGAGGATCGAGCGGACCGGGGTTCGATTTCGGCGCAACCGGGCACAAGTCACCGACTGTGGTCCTTTGCTGAACTTGCCGACGGCCGATAGGGTGGCAAAGCAGGTGATGGCAGTCACAAAACGATCGATCGGTCGTATTGATTTGATAACCTCGGTTGAGACCATTCGGTTCCCTTTGATCGAGAGGCTGTGATGGATATGTCCGACGAGGACCGCGCGCGCAAGATCGCGACAATCGAGCAGTTCTACGAGTTCATCTCGGCGCGAGAGTTCGAGAAGTTGTACGAGTTGTGCACCGACGATGTCCGGATGTCGATCCCGTACCAGCTGCCCGGCTTCCCGAATCATGGTGCGGGCAAAGAGAATCTGCGCCAATTGAGCGGGGCGATGGATCGGTACAGCTCCACCGCCCAGTCGGTGGTCAAGGTCGAGCCCATGCTGAATCCGGACAGTTTCCTGGTCGCGACCAAGGGCGACATGGTCGTCCGGGACACCGGCAGGCCGTATCGCAACGACTACCTCAATGTCTTCCGGTTCCGCGACGGCAAGGTCGCCGAGTGGGTCAGCTACCACGACCCGGTGCGTCAGCTGGTCGCGTTCGGATTCACCGAGCTTCCGGTGCCTGTCGAGTCCTGATCGTCCGTTCGGCCGCGGGCGCTGAGTATCGCTATTTCAGGATGAGTAAGGCGGACTTCTCGATGCGGTCGGCGATCTCCGAGTACGACGCGTAGCCCATGCCCGCTCGCACGAGTGCGCCCGCGTACAGCAGTTCCAGTGATTCGACGACATCCGGGTCCGCGTTCTCGCCGAGTGCCCGGATGAGTCGTTTGCGGATCTCGGCGCCGATGCGGCCACGCAGGTGCACCACATCGGGATCGCGGCCGAGCAGCGCGCTGGTCACCGCGCCGGACAGTTCCTGTTCGTCGGCCACCAGCATCGCGATGTTGCGTAACTCGGCGACCACTCGCACGGTCGCGTCCGCGTCCTCGCTCACCGGGGACGGCGCGGAAATCAAACGCCGCCAGAAGATCTCGGCGACCAGGTGTTCCTTCGAGGAGAAGTAGGTGTACGCGGTGGCCGCCCCGACCCCGGCCGCGGCGGCGACCATCCGGATCGTCATCCCCGCGAACCCTTCGCGGGCAAGCACTTCCACCGCCGACTTGGTGAGCTTGTCGACGGTGTCGGCCTGTTTTCCGGACAGCCTGCGGCGGGTCGCCTCGAGAATGACGGAATCGGGTTCGGACATGTGTCTGGATACTACTACCGTGGGCAGTTCAGTTCTTCGCGGCGGCGATGCCGGCCCGGCGGCCGTAGAAACTGCCGTCGCCCAGGGACGCTCCGCTCACGTACCCGCCCGCGCACAGTCCGGAGGTGCAGCGCCCCGCGGCGAACAGGCCGGGGATCGGCTCGCCGGAGACGTGCAGCACCCGGGAGTCGAGGTCGGTGCGCAGCCCGCCGAGCGTGAAACCCGCCGTGAACCCGCGCATGTCGAACGCTGCCAGCGAACCTTGGAGTGGGCGAACCCATTCCGGCTTCTTGCCGAGCAGCGGGTCCTTGCCGTCGGCGGCGTGCAGGTTGTAGCAGTCGACGGTGGCTTGCAGCGCAAGAGTTGGTAGTCCCATGTCGGCTTCGAGTTCGGCGACCGTTTCGGCGGCCCAGGTCGGCGGCTGCCGGAAGAACGGGGTCGAGGTCTCGGTGGCGAGTCCGGCTTCGTAGGACGCCTCGTCGATGACGAGAAAGGCCTGGTTCTCCTGCTGAATGAGCGTCGCCTGGCCGATCCGGCCCGGGTAGGTGTCCTCGGCGATGAAGCGCTGGCCGCGCCCGTTGACCAGGATGCCACGCGCCATCAGCTGCGGGTCACCGAAGAACGCCACCTCGGTCGCGTCCATGTGCGCCAGCTCGGCGCCGAGGGCCTGAGCGACCCGGATGCCGATGCCGTCGTGCTCCTCGATCGCGGCCGCGGGCCTGCCGATCAGGCGCGGTGCGTAGCCTTCGATCATCTGCTGGTGGTAGGCGAAACTGCCGGTGGCCAAGACGAGGCCGCGGTCGGCACGGATCGCCACCTCCTTGCCGTAGCGCTTGGCGATCACCCCGACGACGCGATCGTCGTCGTCCATCACCAGTCGGCCGATCCGCAGGTCGTATTCGACTCGGACACCTAGAGATTCGGCGGTCTCCGCGAGTGGCTTCATCAGCATGTAGCCGCCGCTCTTGCGGCCGATCTTCTTGTCAGCCATCTGCGGAACATGGCCGCGCGGAGCCGGTTTCGCGATCGCGTTGAACGGTGCGGCGTTCTCGCCGCCGGAGTACATCAGCCCCTCGTCGTGCGGCGGCTCCCAACCGGGCTCGCCCCAGAATGCCTCGCGGAACGGCACGCCATTGGCGACGAGCCAGTTGTAGTGCTCGACGCTGCCGCGGGCGTAGTCGGAGATCTTGGCCTTGTCCACGCCGGGGCCGAGCGCCGCCAGCAGGAAGGTCTCCATGTTCTCGGGTGTGTCCTCGAAGCCGAGGGCCTGTTGCAGCGGTGTGCCGCCGCCCAGGTAGATGAAGCCGCCCGCCATTGCGGCCGCGCCGCCCCAGCCGCCGGTGCGCTCCAGGATCAGCACGTCGGCGCCCGCCCGGGCCGCCTCGATCGCGGCACACACCCCGGCGATGCCGTATCCGGCGACGACGACGTCGGCCTGCTGGTCCCACTCGGTGATACTGCTCGCGCGCACCGGGCGAAGGGTGTTGGCATCAGACATGTTTCGGGTCCTTCACTCGGTGCGATCGGCTTGTTGCTGGCGGGCGGCTTTCTTTTGTTGCGCCACAATGGTGCCCACCAGGAGATCGAGTTTGGTGCCGTTCGGCCAACCGACGTAGTGGCAGAGGAATACCGCGATCTCATGCAGCTGCTCCTCGGTCAGTTCCTCGTTGCGCAGCGCGGCACCGATCTGGATGCCCGCCGTGTCGATGGCGCCCTGCGCGGTGAGTGCGCCGAGGAGGAGCAGCCGCCGGTCCCGGATGGACAGTGCGGGGCGCGACCAGATGTCGGCGAACAGGTGGTCGGCGGTGACCGCGAAGTGGCTGCCCGGGTAGTCCTGGAACTCGGTGCCGTACACCTCGGCCATCTTGGCCAGGCCGCGCTCACGCACGGAATCGGCGGAACCGTTGTCAGTCATGACGTTTGCCTTTCGGAGGCGCCGACGCCGAGCCCGGGGCCGAGCCGGTCCAGGGCGAGTTCGGCGAGGGGGAGCGGGACATCGAGGCGGGCGGCGAGGTCGAGGGCGAGGCTCAGGTCCTTCTCGCCGAGGTCGCGCACGTGCCGCAGGATCGGCAGCCAGAAGTCGCCCTCCGCGATCGGTGCGGTGCGGTCGCGCAGCATGATGGCGCCGGGGCCGCCGGTGACGGCGTCGGAATGGCGAACCACCTTGCCGAGCAACGTGATATCGAGTCCGGCGGCCTCGGCCAGCCGCTGCGCCTCGGTGACGGCGGTGAACGCGACGAAGTGGACCAGGTTGCGCGCCAGCTTCATTCGGGTTCCGGCGCCGACGGGTCCGGCGTGCACGATCAGGTCGGCGAAACAGCCGAAGGGCGCTTGCACCCGTTCGAACGCTGCTTCGCGGCCGCCGACCATGACCGCGAGAGTGCCTTTCGTCGCGCCCGGTCTGCCGCCGCTCACCGGTGCGTCGACGAATTCGACACCGTGCGTGGTGCATTCGGCGGCCAGTTCTTCGGCAGTCCGGTCGCTGATCGTCGAGTGAACCGCCACCACGGTTCCCGGTGCGGCACTGCGCAGTACCCCCTCGGGGCCGGTGATCACGTCGCGCACCTGTGCGTCGTTCACCACCGCCACCGAGATGACGGTTGCCTGCTCGGCGAGCTGGGCCGGTGACTGGGCGGCGTCGGCACCGGCTTCGGTGTATGGCTGCACGGCTTCGGCTCGCACATCGCACACGGTCAGCCCGCCCGGCCAGTCGAGCAGTCGTTTGGCCATCGGCGCACCCATGGCACCGAGTCCGATGAAGCCGATCCTGTCATCGCTCATGACCGGAACACCTGTCCGCCATCGACATTGAAGATCTGTCCGGTGACCCAGCTCGCCTCGTCGGACAGCAGGTACAGGCACGCACCGACCAGATCCGCCGGTGTGCCCATCCGCTTGAGCGGCAACCGGTTCACCATGTCCTCCACGATGGCCGGGGGCGTCACCGCCTTGGTGGCGTCGGTGTCGATGGGACCCGGTGCGATGGCGTTGATCCGGATGTTCGAGCCGCCGAGCTCGAACGCGAGCTGCTGGGTCAGGCCGTTGATGCCGACCTTGGCCAGGCCATAGAAGCTGGAGTATGTCCAAGCGGCGGTCGACGATTGGTTGACGATCGACCCGCCCGCCTTGCGCATGTGCGGCCATACGGCACGCGTCATGTTCAGCGCGCCGTCCATGTTCACGCTCATGAACTTCTTGTAGTAGTCCCACGGCACGGTCAGCAGCAGATTGAGCTTCATCTCGCCGTAGATGGCCGCGTTGTTGACCAGGTGGTCGATGCCGCCGAACTCGGCGACCGTCAATTCGGCCAGGGCCGTGGCGGATTCGGGATCGGAAACGTCGACCTGACCGAACAGCGCGGTACCGCCGTCGGCGGTGATCTTCTCGACGGTCGCCTGGCCGCCCTCGGCATTCTTGTCGGCGACAACGACTTTCGCGCCCGCGGCGGCCAGCGCGGCGGCGTACGCGGCACCGATGCCCTGTGCGGCACCGGTGACGATGACGGATCTTCCCGCGAAACGGGCCATGACGGTGTGCTCCTCTTATCCAGCGGTCGCGATCAGCTTGGTTTCCAGGTATTCCTCGAACCCGGCGATGCCCATCTCCCGGCCGATGCCGGACTGCTTGTAGCCGCCGAAGGGTGCGTCGGCGGAGTACCAGACGCCGCCGTTGACGCTCAGCGTGCCGGTGCGTACGCCGTTGGCGACGTGGCGGATTCGGCCGGGGTCGGTGCCCCACACCGAGCCGGACAGGCCGTAGGGGGAGTCGTTGGCGAGCCGGATGGCGTCATCGTCGCCGTCGTAGGGGATGACCACCAGCACCGGGCCGAAGATCTCCTCGCGGGCGACGGTCGCGGTGTTGGGCACGTCCGCGATCAGCGTCGGTTCGATGAAGAAGCCGCGCTCCTGATTCTTCGGCCGACCGCCGCCGACCACGATGCGGCCGCCCTCGGACCGCGCGATGTCGAGGTAGCGTTCGACCCGGGCGCGCTGCCGTTCGGAGATGAGTGGCCCGCACACCGTCCGTGAGCTCGCCGGATCACCCGGCTTGATCCCTGCCATCGTCGCGGCCGCCGCCTGAACCGCCTCGTCATAGGCCGCGCGGGGGACGAGCAGCCGGGTAGTGATCGCGCAGCCTTGCCCGGCGTGCACGCACACCGAAAATGCCGCCACCGCACAGGCTCCCGCGATATTCGCGTCGTCGAGCACGATGAACGCCGACTTGCCACCCAGTTCGAGGAACGCCTTCTTGAGAGTCGTTGCGGCGCCGCGCATCACCGCGCGCCCGGTCTGCGTCGAACCCGTGAAGCTGATCAGGTCGACCAGCGGATGCTCGGTGAGTCGCGCACCGAGCCCGTGGTCGGCGGAGGTCACGATGTTCACCACACCGGCCGGGATGTCGGTCTCCTCGGCGAGGATCGCGCCGACGGCGGCCGCACACCACGGTGTGTCCGGAGCGGGCTTGAGCACCACGGTGTTTCCGGCGGCGAGCGCGGGACCGAGCTTGGCGAAGGTGATCTGGTGCGGGAAGTTCCACGGGGTGATCGCGCCGACCACCCCGACGGGCTCGCGGCGCAGCACCCGGCGGGTCTTGATGCCCATCGGCTCCGCGACGCCGAGATCGGTTTCCCAGCTGTAGGTTTCGGCCAGCGAGGCGGAGTAGGCGAGGTCGGCTATCGGGCCTTCGAGCTGCGGGCCGCGGGTGAACATGGCGGGCGCGCCCGCCTCGGCGATGGTGAGCTCGCGCAGTTCTTCGATGTGTGATTGCAGTGCGGTGCGCAGCTGTTCGAAACAGTGCGCGCGGAAGGCGTGATCGCGGGACCAGTCGGTCTCGTCGAACGCGGTGCGGGCCGCGACGACGGCCGCGTCCAGGTCGCCGGCGTCAGCGTTCGCGGCCTGCCCGAGGACCTCCTCGGTCGCCGGATTCACGGTGGCGAAGACCCCGTCCCCGCCCTCGACCAGCTTGCCGCCGATGAGCAGCCGGGCTCCGTCGGCGGGCAGCAGGCTGGTCATGCGGTTCTCCGATGCTGTCTGGACATGTGTACGGAATGTAGTCGCGAGTCGCGATTTCACGCAAGAACAGGTTCTAACTCAGCCATTCTGATCCAAGCGTCGTGCCGTCGTGGGGGAATCTCCGCGGTTCTCGGGCGAGTCGACCGGATTGTGCGTAATCGTGTTGGTAGGCCGCTGGAAACGTTGTCGGAGGTGTGCACCGATGGTACTGTCCAGACACATGTCCAGCTATCTGTTTCCCCTCGACTCGATGCGGGTTGTCGATCGGGAGAACTTGTTCTCGAATGGCGGGTGGCGGTGGTGACGGCCGCGTTGGAGCCCTTGACGTTCGATCCGTACGACTACCGGTTCCACGAGGACCCGTATCCGACGTATCACCGGCTGCGCACCGAGGCGCCGCTGTACTACAACGCCGAGCTGGATTTCTGGGCGCTGTCCCGGCATGCCGACGTGACCAACGGATTCCGGGACAGCACCAGGCTGTCGAGCGCCAACGGTGTTTCCCTCGATCCGGCCGCCTGGGGTCCGCACGCGCACCGGGTGATGTCGTTCCTGGCCATGGACGATCCACGGCATCTGCGCATGCGCAGGCTGGTCTACAAGGGATTCACGCCCAAGCGGGTGGCCGAAATGCAGGGCCGGATCAAGGAATTGACCCTGTCCTACCTCGAACCCGCCATTGCCACAGGATCTTTCGACTGGATCGACGAGGTCGCGGGCAAGCTGCCGATGGACGTCATCTCCGAGCTGATGGGCGTGCCCGCGCGCGACCGAGTCGAAATTCGCAGGCTCGCCGACCTTGTCGTGCATCGCGACGACGGGGTGCTCGACATTCCGCAGGCCTCCATCGAGGCCTCGATCAAGCTGCTCACCTACTACACCGAGATGGTGGCCGAGCGTAGACGCACGCCGTCCGACGACTTGACCTCGGCGCTGTTGGATGCCGACGTCGACGGCGACACGCTGTCGGATCAGGAGATCATCGGGTTCCTGTTCCTGATGGTGGTCGCGGGCAACGAGACCACGACGAAACTGCTCGGCAACGCGCTGTATTGGGGCGCGCGGAACCCGGGGGAGTACGCCAAGGTCGCGGCGGAACCTGCGCACGTGCCGGATTGGGTGGAAGAGACGCTCCGCTACGACACGTCCAGTCAGGTGATCGCGCGGTCCGCCACGGCGGAACTCGACTATCACGGCGGCACGATCCCCGCCAGGGCGAAGGTGCTGTTGTTGATCGGCTCGGCCAACCGCGATCCCGCGGTGTTCGATGACGGCGACACCTTTCGCGTCGATCGCGCCGACAAGGCCGGGTTGGCGAGTTTCGGTGCGGGCGTGCACTACTGCCTCGGTGCTCACCTGGCTCGACTGGAAGCCGCGGTCGCATTGCGCGAGTTCGCTTCCAGGGTGCGGTCATACGACGTTGAAGAGGCGGGCATCGTGCGCGTGCACTCCTCGAATGTGCGCGGCTTCGCCAAGCTGCCGATTGTTGTGGAGGCGAGCTAGTGCCCCGTTTCGAACCCCATCCCGCCCGCCGTCCGGTTCTCGTCGCGGGAGCGTCGTCCGGCATCGGCGCCGCCACCGCGGCCGCGCTGGCCGAACTCGGGCATCCGGTCGCGCTCGGTGCGCGCCGGGTCGACCGGTGCGAGGAACTCGCGGAGAAGATTCGCGCCGACGGTGGCGAAGCCTTCGCGCACCGGCTGGACGTCACCGATGCCGCGTCGATCGACGAATTCGTGCGTGCGGCCGAAAACGCGTTGGGCGCCATCGAGATTCTGGTCTCCAGTGCCGGGGACATCGAGTTCTCGCCGGTGCACGAGATGGATCCGGAGCGGTTCCTGCATCAGGTGCAGGTGCATCTGATCGGCGCCCATCGGCTGGTGCATCGGGTGCTGCCTGGCATGGTCGATCGGCAGCGCGGTGACGTCGTACTGATCAGCTCGGACTGTGCCCCCGAGCCGCGGCCGCGCACCGGTGCCTACAGCGCCGCCAAAGCCGGTTTGGAGGCCATGGCGTTGCAGATGCGAATGGAATTGGAAGGCACCGGGATTCGGGCCTCCCTGGTGCGGCCGGGGCCGACGCTGACCGGAATGGGCATGGACTCCACCCCCGAGATCATCGGGCCGGTGCTGGAGGCGTGGAAGGACTGGGGCTTCGCTCGGCATCCGAACATGCTGCGCCCGAACGATCTGGCCGCCGCGGTGGTGGCGGTGGTATCCACGCCACGCGGTGCGCACCTCGTTCTCGTCGAGGTGCAGCCGGAGGCGCGGGTGCGGGATCGGTCGAAAGAACAAGGCGGGAGCCAACAGTGAAAGTCATCGCAGACCTGGATCTGTGTCAGGGCCACGCCGTATGTCAGGACGAGGCGCCGGACGCCTTCCGAGTACCCAAGCGGGGCCAGGTGGAAATCCTGGTGGACGAGCCGGACCCGGCCAACCGGGCCGATATCGAGCGCGCAGTCCAGTACTGCCCGACGCAAGCGCTGTCGATCGCTCCGACGGAAGGTGCCCGGTGATGGGTTTCGCGCGTGACGAGCTGGACGAGATGGTCCGGCGCTGGCTGATCGAGAACCAGCGCTGCGAGGAGAAGGGCGACTGGAAACCCCTCGCCGAGATGTACACCGAGAACGCCACCTACGGCTGGAACTGCGGCCCGACACAGGAATTCATGGCCGTCGGCCGCGACGAGATCCGTGACCTCGCCCTCGGTCAGGAGATGCAGGGACTCGACGGCTGGACCTACCCGTACCAGGAGTTCGTCATCGACGAGCGCAGCGGCACCGTCATCGGCTTCTGGAAACAGGTGTCGGAGGTGAAACGGCCCGACGGACGGCACTATTCGCCCGAGGGTATCGGCGGCAGCTGGTTCCGCTACGGCGGCGACTTCCAATGGTCTTGGCAGCGTGACTTTTTCGACTTCGGCAATGTCTCGCACATGTTCATGGAGATGATCACCGGCAACGTGCTGCCCGACGGGATGCAGCAGCGCATCCAACGCTCGGTCGCCGGTCCGCTGCCCGGGTGGTATCCCGTCGGTGAATCCCCGGCCTCGCTGTGGTGAAAGTCTTGTCGGGGAGCAACTTCGAGCAGCTGTCGCGGTCAGAGCTCGCCATACTGCTGCCCGAACTGCTGCTGTGCGGTCACCTGATCGACCGGTCCGGCATGGCGCACACCATCGCGGCGTTCGGTCGCGAGGGGATGACCGCCGTCGCGATCGAGGAGTGGCAGCTCGCCAGTCCGGTCTACACGCGGCGCATGCAACGGGCGTTCGGGTTCACTGGCGACGATGTGGTCACCATCTTCAAGGGGTTGCAGCTGGATATCGGTGCCCCACCGCAATTCATGGACTTCCGGTTCCGCGTCGACGATCGCGACCACGGCGAGTTCTGGCTCGACCACTGCGGTGCGCTGCTGGATGTGGAGCCGATGGGGGAGGACTTCGTGGTGGCAATGTGTCACGACATCGAGGATCCGACCTTCGATGCCACCGCGCTGGCCACCAATCCGCACGCTCAGGTCCGGCCGATTCATCGCCCGCCGCGTCGCCCGGCCGACCGGAAACCGATGTGTGCGTGGACGGTTACCATCGACGCCGCCCATATCCCGCCGTCGGTGCCGCCGAACGCGGATCGGATGGCGTCCACTGTCGCCGCGGGACTGCCGCTGTCCGACATCGATCTCGACGACGAGGGTCGATCCGACTACGCGGGCCCGCTGCTGAGTGATCTTCGCTTCGCAGACTTCTCGAAGTCGGCGTTGGTGCGCATGGCGGATGAGGTGTGCCTGCAACACCATCTGCTGACCCTCGGTTTCCTGATCGCGCTGCGCACCCGGCTCGCCTCGACCGCGGCGCTCGAGCTGGGCCGCAAGCAATTCGCGGGGATCGCCGGGCTCACGGCGGAACGATTGCGCAAGGCATTGAACCTCGGTGACGACCCGGCCGCGCTGGCCACGGTGTTGCGCCTACACCCGGCATGGAACCCGCTGTCCTACACGGGGGTCTGCGTCACGGAAGCCGAAGACGGCGTCCGACTGACGATTCCGCGCGACAGCGGTGCCGAGTCGGACGGTGCCTGGCCCGCGATGATCGATGCCGACCACCTCGCGCCCATCGACGCGATGGCCCGCGCCGTGAACCCCCGATTCGCCGCGCACACAGTCGATTCCACCGACCGTGAGCTGACCGTCGAGATCGCCCGCGCGGAGCAGCCGTTCCGTGAGTCGACCGAGGTCGCGCTGACCCGATTCAGCACCGGGGCCGCCTTTGCCTTCACCGACCGCGGCATCCCGCTGCCGCTGACGGTGGTGTGAGGAATATCGAGAGAATCAACTACCCGGTCCGGAAGGGCGCGGGTTTGCTGCTCACGTTCTAACTGGCTGTTAGTACTGCAACGGCACCTATGTGAGTGAGTGCTGGTAGATCTGGTGTGTGGTGTTGGATCGTGTTGTGGCCGAGTTGGATTCGTTGATGTCACGGATTGCGGGCAGGTTCGCCCGGTCCGAGCCGCGGGAGCGGGCGCGGGAGTATGTGTCGGGGCTGTTGGCGGGTTTGGAACGCAAGAACGGGTGGACGCTCGCTGAACGTGCTGGTGAGGGCAGTCCGGACGGGATGCAGCGGCTGCTGCGCAAGGCTGATTGGGACGTCGATGCGGTGCGTGATGATGTGCGTGACTATGTGGTCGAACATCTGGGTGATCCCGAGGCTGTGCTGGTCGGTGACGAGACCGGATTCCTGAAGAAGGGCGTGAAATCTGCTGGGGTGCAACGCCAGTACTCCGGCACTGCCGGTCGCACGGAGAATTGCCAGATCGGGGTGTTCCTGGCCTACGCCTCGCGCCACGGGCATGCCTTGATCGATCGTGAACTCTATGTTCCCGAGTCGTGGACCTCGGATCGAGACCGCTGCCGCGACGCCGGGATCCCCGACGAGGTCGAGTTCGCGACCAAAGCGCGGCAGATGATCGCCATGCTGCAACGGGCGCTGGCCGCGGCAGTGCCGTTCGCGTGGTTCACCGCCGACGAGGTCTACGGACAGGCGCCCTACCTGCGGGACTGGCTCGAGGACCAGGACGTGTCCTATGTGCTGGCCACCCGCTGTGACCACCAGCTGAGCACCCGCGCCGAGCGCACCGCACGCGCCGACGAACTGATCGCCGACCTCGCCGCAAGCAAGTGGCAGCGGCTCTCGGTCGGAGCCGGCGCGCACGGACCCCGCGAATACGACTGGGCACGCCGCCCGATCGAGGGGACCTGGGCCCGCGGGCGCGGGCACTGGCTGCTGGCACGACGCGCGTTGAGTCCCAACAGCAACGGCGTCTACGAGATCGCCTACTACATCTGCTACGGCCCGCACCGATCCCGCCTGGTCGACCTGGCCTGGGTCGCCGGGTCACGCTGGCATGTGGAGGAGGCGTTTCAGCAAGCCAAGGGCGAAGCCGGGCTCGATCACTACCAGGTCCGCAGCTGGCGGGCCTGGTACGCCCACATCACCCTCTCGATGCTCGCACTCGCCTGGCTGGCAGCGTCGAAAACCCTTGCCGCAAAAGGGGAACCAGCGAACTCGAGCAAGACATGATCGCGCTCACGCTACCGGAAATCCGCCGCCTGCTCATCGCGTTCGTGCTCACCCCACACCATGTCGCCGATCACATCTGGGCCTGGTCGAGCTGGCGGCGACGCCGCCAGCACCAAGCCCGGTTATCGCACTACCGGCGGCGCGGCCACCCACTCACCTGAGTGCCGTTGCAGTATTAGAGGGGTGGCTGCTTTAGGCGCGGTTGATTGGGCGGCCCGATAACTGTGATGTCCGAGTGCGGCGATATTGAGGGCGGCGTTATGGTCGGCGTGGCCGCTCCACCCACAACCGCGGCATCGGAACAACGCTTGGCTGGGTCTGCTTGCCGGGTTGCAGTGCCCGCAGCGGTGACAGGTTTTGCTGGTGTTGCGTGGGTTGACCACCTGCACCGGCACTCCTGCGGCTTGCGCCTTGTAGGTGATCTGGTCACGCAGCTGCGCGAACGCCCAGGAATGTAGTTGCTGCCGCTGCGCCTTGGCGAGCCGTACCCGGTCCCGGATTCCCGATAGGTCTTCTACCGCGATTCCCTGACCGGTGCGTTGTGCCTGGGCAACAAGAGTTTTCGAGAGTTGATGGTTGATGTCGGTGGCGTACCGGGTTTCCTTCCTGCGGCGGGTCTTCAGTTTCCGTTTCGCGGACTTCGTCGCCACCCTCTGCAGCGCGCTCCGCAAGGTTTGGTTCCTCTTCCTGCGGGCAGTCACCGCGCCCCCAGACCAGCGGGCGTCGAGGTCGGTGGGGTCATCGGTAGTGGTCACCGCCAGGTTCACGATCCCCAGATCCACCCCCAACCAGCCGGTGAGGTCATCGGCCGGGATCAGCGGGGGCGGTGTGTCGGTGTCGATGGTGGCGTGCAGGTAGAACTGACCGTCGCGGAAGATCAAATCCGACTCACCTTTCCGGGCGGTGAGTAGTTTCAACTGCCATGGCGCGCACACGAATCCGAGCCGCCGCAGGCGCCCGGCCGTCGTCCAGATCGACACCGTCGAGGAATCGATCCGCCACGACAGGCAGCGATCGTCGAACGGTTGCCCCGCGTCTTTGCGGAATACGATCGCCTTGCCAACGACTTTGGCATACCGTTTCGATCCGGGCGGACCGTAATTCCCGTTGGTCAGGTTCGCTTGTCGGGCCGCATACGCATCAGCGACCTTCTTGATAACCCGGATCGCCGGTTGCGCGGACAACCCGGATGCTTTGAGGTGGGCGTATACCTGCTTCTGTAGCGCGAACGGGCGACGATCGGTGGCGGTGTGCGCGAGCTGCGCGACCGCGTTCGCACCCGCATTGCACAACTCGAGTGTCGCTTTCAACGCCTCATACTGCTCCGGGGTGGGGGCGAGCTTAACGACAACGATCCGCTTCACAACCCGCCCCTCCTCTACGCCGTGGCGCGTTCACCGACCCGATACTCACCCGCTGCGAACAGATCATGACAGAGGTGTGTGACAAGTTCGGCGCGACGAGTCGACCCGCGCTCGCGCAGTGGAGAGTCAACTTCCTCCCGGATCTGAAGGGCCAGGCTTCCGCCGATCAATCCGGTGAATTGTCGTAGCAGGTAACTTCGCCGACCTGCTCGAAATTCCGTCAGTTCCCAAGCAGAACTTGCTGGTTGATGTCTGAGGTTCCCCCCAAATGGTGGACGGGGGGTTATGCGGCCGAAGTGGCCGCGAGGAGTGACCGCTCATAATTGTCGGGGCTGAGCATCCCGATCGTGGAGTGGCGTCTTCTACTGTTGTAGAAATTCATCCATTTGTCAACTGCTGCAACGAGTTCCGCTTTGGTGGCGAAGGTGTGTCGATAGTAGTATTCGTGTTTGAATGTCGACCACAGGCTTTCCGCGCTCGGCATTGTCCCAGCATATTCCGGTCGATCCCATGGATCGGCGCAGACCGTGCCGATCGCAGGCGGCAGCCATGTCGTTGGCGGTGTACTGGCTACCTCGGTCCGAATGCAGAACCGTGCCCGCACACGACCCGCCACGCGCCGCTACCGCCCGGTCCACGGCGTCGGTGACCATCTCGGTCCGCATGTGATCGGCCACGGTCCAGCCGAGCACCTTCTTGGAATGCTCGTCCTTGATCGCGCACAGGTACATATCGCCTTCACCGCAAGTCAGATAGGTGATGTCGGAAACCCAGACTGCGTCTACACGGCCCTGGTCGAAAAGACGTTGCACCAGGTCGTCCGGGAACGACGCGGTCGGGTCCACGATCGTGGTCCGCACCTTGAAGGTGCGCGGGCTGATCCCGGCCAGCCCGATCTCGGCCATGATCGCCGCGACCGTCTTCTCCGACACCCGATCACCGCGATCGCGCAGCTCGGCGGTGATCCGCGGAGCCCCGTAGGTCCCATCGGAGTCTTTATGGACGGCAAGGATCTTCACCGTCAAGTCGGCGCGCCGCTGCTGCCGATCGGTCAACACAGGGGCCGTCTTCCGCTTCAGGTACGCGTAGAACCCTGAGGTCGATACACTCAACAACCGCGCCATGCGCGTGATATCGGCTGTGCTGCCGTTGATTTCGGTGGCGGCGCACTGCGCTGCCATCAGCTCGAACCGGGCCGGTTCTGCTGCATCGCCGCGAAGTACGCGCTCGCTTTTTTTAGGAAACTGACGTCTTTCTCCAGCTCGCTGACCTGCTTGCGTAACCGGAGCAACTCTGCCCGCTCGGCCGGGCTCAACGGCTGCTCGCCGTGTACCTCGGCCGCCGCTATCCGGCGGCGTTCGTCTTGGACCCATTTAGCGAGAAGGCTTTCATGCAAACCCAACTCGCCAGCCACCGCGGCGATCGTGCGACCGGAATCGATCACCCGATGCGCGGCCTCGACCCGGTACTCGGCCGTGAACGACCGGCGCTTCCGAGACGATGACATACTGGACATCCTTCCAGCAGGACCGCGATCCCGCTAAATCGGTGTCCACTGCTTGGGGGGAGCCTCAGTCATCGCCCGGGCACCCAGCGGTAAACAAGATGTCCGCTGGGCCAAGGTCTACACGGCCCGGCGTGCGCCGGACTATCACGTGGACTGACCACGAGACTGTGCGAATACCCACGCCATGCAATAGGAACGTGTTCTAATTCGCTGATAACACCTGGCCCGATACCTGCGGCGATTCCGCACGTCATGGAGAATTCCTGATGAGTACTGAGACCACGAAGAGTCCGACGGCAGCCCTGCCGACACGGATCACCGGCGCGCTGATCGAACGGCTGATCGGCCTGATCGCCGCCGACGGTACCGCCGCACCGTACTCGATGACGGAGGTCTACACCGGCGCTCTGGTCGGCGAGCTCCCGCAGTCCACTCCCGACGACGTCGTCGCGGCGGCCGCGACCGCCCGTGCGGCGCAACAGGAATGGGCCGCGCTGCCGGTGCGACGCAGGTTGCAGGTCTTCGAGCAGATGCACGAGCTGATCCTGGCCGAGGTCGAGACCATCGCCGACCTTATCCAGATCGGCTGCGGCAAGACCCGCCGGATGGCCGTCGAGGAATCGTGCGATGTGCCGATGGTCATCAGCCACTATCTGAAAACCGCACGCCGCGTGCTGCGTTCGAAGCGTCGCGGCGGTCCGATGCCGATCCTGACCACCTCGACCGAGGAACACCGGCCCAAGGGCCTCGTTGCGGTGATCGCGCCGTGGAACTTCCCGTTCGCGATCGCGCTGTCCGACGCGATGCCCGCACTGATGGCGGGCAACGGGGTAATCCTCAAGCCGGACAACAAGACCGCGCTGTGCGTCCTCTACGGGGTCGAGCTGCTGCACCGTGCCGGACTGCCGCGTGGACTGGTTCAGGTCGTGTGCGGCGAGGGGCCCGATATCGGGCCCAGCCTGATCGACAACGTCGAGTTCGTCATGTTCACCGGCTCGACCGCTACCGGTCGTGTCGTCGGCGAACAGGCCGGGCGCAACCTGATCAGCTGCAGTTTGGAGCTGGGCGGCAAGAACCCGATGCTCGTGCTCGAGGACGCGAACCTGGACGAAGCGATCGCCGGGGCGGCGTTCGCGGTGTTCGCCAACTCGGGGCAGGCGTGCATGCACATCGAACGGATCTACGTGCACCGCAGCCGATTCGACACCCTGGAGACGTTCGGCCCGGTGGTGAGCGTCTATCCGTTCGACGACGAGCAGGAAGCCATCCGCCTAGCCAACGACACCGACTACGGGCTGAACGCGAGTGTGTGGAGCCGAGACCTGGCCCGCGCCAACCGCATTGCCGCCCAACTCCAAGCGGGCAATATCAACATCAACGACGGATTCGTGGCGACCTACGCGGCCAAGGGCACGCCGTCGGGTGGGGTGAAGCAGTCCGGCGTCGGGACGCGGCACGGTGATCAGGGCCTGCTCAAGTACACCGACACCGTGAACGTCGGCGTGCTGAAGCGTCAGGTGCTCTCCGCCCGCTCGGGGCAGCCGTACGAGAAGCAATTGAAGATCACGCTGATGTCCTTGCGGCTGATGCGCCGAACAAGGCTGCGCTGAGGCGCGGTTCGCAGTACCCACCTGAGGAGGTAGCCGTGGCGACACCGTCGTTGCCGGCCGGATTCGACTTCACCGATCCGGCGCTCTGGGAGACGCGAAAGCCCATCGAGGAATTCGCGATGCTGCGCCGGACCGCGCCGGTTTGGTGGAACCCGCAGGCCGACGACCGCTCCGGTGGATTCCGGGACGGCGGCTACTGGGTGGTGAGCACACTCGCTGACGTCAAGGAGATCTCGCGCAACCCGGAGCTGTTCTCGTCCGAGCGGAAAGGCTCGATCATCCGGCCGTCCGCCGAGACCACGCCGGAGCAGTCGGCGGCGGCGAGCGTGCTGCTGGTGAACATGGACCCGCCCAAGCACTCCAAGTTCCGCAAGATCATCACGAAGGGTTTCACGCCGCGCGCGGTGGAGGGATTGCGTGCGGCATTGACCGAACGAGCGCATGCCATTGTGCACGAGGCGAAGAAATCGGGCGGCGGGAACTTCGTCGAGCAGGTGGCGTGCGAGTTGCCGTTGCAGGCGATTGCCGAGCTGATCGGGGTGCCGCAAGCCGACCGGCGCAAGCTGTTCGACTGGTCGAATCAGATGCTCAGCTACGACGACCCGGATTACGGTGATCCCGCCCTCGCCTCCGCCGAAATCCTCGGTTACGCCTGGACTATGGCCGAGCAGCGGCGCGGCGCTCCGGCGGGGGATATCGTGTCGGAACTCGTGCACGCCGACGTCGACGGTGAGTCGCTCGGCTCCGACGAATTCGGTTTCTTCGTCATCCTGCTTTCGGTGGCGGGCAATGAAACAACACGCAATGCCATTACGCACGGCATGAAGGCTTTCGTGGATCATCCCGAGCAGTGGGAGCTCTACAAAGAGCGGCGCCCGCGCACCGCGCCCGACGAGATCGTCCGGTGGGCCACGCCGGTGACCGCGTTCCAGCGCACCGCCACCGCGGATACCGAGATCGGTGGCACCCGAATCCGGCAGGGCGAGCGGGTCGGTTTGTTCTACGGTTCCGCCAACTTCGACGAGGACGCGTTCACCGATCCATTCACCTTCGACGTGCTGCGCGATCCCAATCCGCATGTCGGTTTCGGCGGCACCGGCGCGCACTACTGTGTCGGCGCGAACCTGGCCCGGCTGGAAATCGACCTGATGTTCAACGCCATCGCCGATGCCATGCCCAAGATCACCGAGGTGGCCGATCCGGTACGGTTGCGATCGGGGTGGATCAACGGAATCAAGAATTGGCAGGTCCGATACGAATGAATCTTCGAGACGTACCGCTGCAGACACTCAGCGGGGAACCCGCGACGCTGTCCGGGCTGGTCGGCGACAACGTGGTGCTGCTGGTCAACGTGGCCTCTAAATGTGGGCTGACGCCGCAGTATTCCGGGCTGGTCGAATTGCAGAAGTCCTACGGTCCGCGCGGTTTCAGCGTGGTCGGTGTGCCAAGCAACCAGTTCATGGGGCAGGAACCCGGCTCGGCCGAGGAGATCCAGGAGTTCTGCTCGACCACCTACGGCGTCGACTTCCCCTTGCTGGAGAAGACGGACGTCAACGGCGAAAACCAGCACCCGCTGTACGAAACCCTGGTCGAGACCGCCGACGCCGACGGCGCGGCGGGCGATGTCCAGTGGAACTTCGAGAAGTTCCTGATCGACCGCGACGGCAAGGTGGCCGGGCGCTTCCGCCCCACCGTCACCCCCGATGCGGCTGCGCTCGTCGCAGCGATCGAATCCTTGCTCTGAGTGCACAATTCGAGGCCCGTCCATTTGGACGGGCCTCGAATCATATCCGGGGACTGGAATCGATCGATGGGGTCTGGGTAGGGCAGCGCAGGATTGCATCAGTCGAATGCGCACCGTGCTGCTGCGGTTGCGATCGCCTGCGCCGGTCATCGTCGCCGGACACCCTGCATCTGCTCGGCCCGCTATGGTGCGCGTACGCTTGGCGGTCTCATTCTGAGTGTGCTGTGCTCGGGCAGAGGCCATGATGTGGTGGGGTATGGGAGGGGCGGATGAAGGAGCAGGTTCGTCGGCTGGCCGAGTGGTTCTCACGGGATGAGTGGCCGGTTCTGGAATGCCCTAGCTGTCGGGTGGGGACCCTGGGTGCGATCAAGTCCGTCGGCAATCGTGCCACCGCGGATTGGCATGAGTGGGAAGGGGATCCGTCGGATATCGAGGGGATCTTCTTCGGGCACCTGAAATGTACGAACCGCGGTTGCGGGGATGTTGTCGCCGCTGCCGGGGACTATACGGTCGACCCAGGTGGGCCTCCGGGGCAGAGCTGGTTTCCGATCTACAGGGTCCGCACGCTGTATCCTGCAGTGCGGGTTGTGGAGACCTCGGAGTTGGTGCCAGAGTCGGTCCGCGGCAGCCTGGAACGGGCAGCGGCTGTCGCGTGGCAAGACCCTTCGGCCGGAATCTCACTGCTTCGCAACAGCATCGAGCGGCTCATGGACGAGCAAGGGATCGTCGCCGTGGACGCGAAGGGCAACTTCCGCTCTCTCCACCGGCGCCTCGAGGAGTTCGACGCGATAAGACACGATGCGGCCGAACTACTTCTGGCCGCTAAATGGGTGGGAAACGAGGGAACCCATCCTGCAGGCCTAGAGGCGAAGGACTTTCTCGATGTAGCAGAGTTCGTCGAGCTTGCACTTGAAGTGCTCTATGAGAAGGACACTTCCGTACTTCGGAAACGTGTCCGTCGAATCATCAATGCTAAGAAGCTGGTTCCGTAGGGTCAGTCGAATTCGGATAGTTGGCCGGGTAGATGACTGCTACCTGTCGATCGGTCGTATCCATGATGCGGTGGGGGTCTGGCAGAGTCCAGCTTCCGAGCGGGCAGATGCCATGTGAAACTGAGGAACTGAGTCGTCGGAATCGGTTCTGTGGGTGCAGGATCGAGGTATGGGGCAATCCACACTGCGTACCGAGAGACTGACACTTGTGCCGCTGCGGGACGAGCACACGGAGGCGGTCGTCGAGGTGTTCGCGCACAAGAGCATGAGTACCTACATCGATATCGACTTCAGTGATCCGGCGAACGCGCGGGAGATGGTGCGGCGGCGGCTCGCCTACGACGGACCGGCGCGGATGGGGCATTGGGCGTTCCTGGACGGCGAAACCGTGGTGGGAATCGGGCACCTTCGGCCTTCGTGGGAACTGCCGGGCGATCTGCCTGAGATCGGCTGGTATCTCAGTCCGTTCCATGGCGGACGCGGACTCGCCACGGAGGCCGCGGCAGCCATCCTCCGCCATGGTCTCGTAGACCTCGGCCTGAACTCGGTGTGGGCACTCGTGCACGCCGGCAACGAACCCAGCCTCAAACTCGCTGCGCGCCTGGGCTTCCTGGTCGTCGGCACCGGATTCCACTACGGCGCCGAACATCGCGTGCACGTCGCCTTACCCTGACCCACAGCCGCACCCTAATCAGTTCTGGGAGTGAGCTATCCGGCACACTCCTGGTAGTAGCCGGCCGGTAGGTGAGCACTTTCGCACCCTGGACTTCGAGTCCTGGAGAAAGACCGTGCCCCTGCCGGTAGGCCGGGAGAGTTGATCGCTGCTGGGATGTCGTGCCCGCCCGAATGGGCGTGAGCACTGCTTGATTAGGTCGCTGATGGTTCTCCTGCTGGCTGCTCGACGGTGATCGGCATTAGCAATTGGAGGATTGTTGCGACTGTTCGTAGGAGATGACTGGGCTGAAGACCACCACGACGTGGAGGTGATGGACACCGCCGGGCGCCGCCTGGCCAAAGCGCGCGTGCCCGAGGGCGTCGCCGGAATGGCGAGACTGCACGCGATCCTCGGCGGCCTGGTCGACGACGCCGACGAGGTCGAGGTCCTGGTCGGGATCGAGACCGACCGCGGTCCCTGGGTCGGGGCGCTGGTCGCCGCCGGATACACGGTACTGGCGGTGAATCCATTGCAGGCGGCCAGGTTTCGGGACCGGCTGGGAGTCTCGGGTGCCAAAAGCGACGCTGGTGACGCTCACGTGCTGGCGGATATGGTCCGCACCCATTCCCACGAATTGCGACCTGTCGCTGGGGATTCCGCGCGAGCCGAGGCCGTGAAGGTGGTGGCCCGTGCTCACAAGACGATGATCTGGGACCGAACTCGCCACACCCAGCGGTTGCGTCACGCTCTGCGTGACTACTTCCCCGCCGCGCTGGCCGCGTTCGACGACCTCGACGCCGCCGACACCCTGGAACTGCTCGCCAAAGCACCCACCCCAGCTGCGGCGGCCCGGCTCACGATCCCCCAGATCAGTGCCGCGTTGAAGCGGGCGCGCCGCCGCAACGTCGCCGACAAAGCCACCGCTATTGCGGCCGCACTGCGCAGCGAGCAGCTCGGCCAGCCCGAGGTCGTGGCGCAGGCCTACGCAGCCTCGGTCCAGGCGCTGCTGGCGGTCCTGACTGTCCTCAACACCCAGATCAAGACGTTGCAGGGGCAGGTCGAGGCGCATTTTGGGCAGCACCCGGCCGCTGAGATCATCGCGTCCCAGCCCGGTTTGGGACAGGTCCTCGGTGCCCGGGTGCTCGCAGAGTTCGGTGACGACCCCGACCGCTACCGCAGCGCCAAAGCCCGCAAGAACTACGCGGGCACCTCCCCGATCACCCGCGCGTCGGGCAAGAAGAAGGTCGCCCTGGCCCGGTTCGTACACAACGACCGGCTCATCGACGCCCTCACCACCCAGGCGCAATCCGCGCTGATGTGGTCCCGGGGCGCCCGCGACTACTACGACCGTCAGCGAGCCCGCGGTGTCGGTCACTACGCCGCGCTACGCCAGCTCGCCAACCGACTCGTCGGGATCCTGCACGGCTGCCTCAAAACCGGAACCCTCTACAACGAGACCACAGCCTGGCCCGACCCAGCTCAGCAGTCCGCTGCTTGACATTCAAGCTCCTGGGATGTCTTTCCGACGCCCCGCACCGGCAATGCGGGCGAATGTTCGGTGCGGACCGCAAGAAATGGTGCGGCAGTAGTCGTCGGCGTCGCCAGTCGCGTGCCTGTCGGTCAGGTGCGGTGGGTGAGGGGGGCGCGGAGGCCGAGGTGGTGGCGGAGGGTGGTGCCGGTGTATTCGGTACGGTAGACGCCTCGTTCTTGGAGTTCGGGGACGAGCCAGTCGACGATTTCGTCTAGGCCGGTGGGGATGAGGTAGGGGGAGATGTTGAAGCCGTCTACGGCGCCTTGGCGGACCCAGCGGGCGAGTTCGTCGGCCACCTGGGCGGGGGTGCCTGCGAAGCCGGAGCGTTCGGTGGTGGCGATGACTGTCTCACGGAGGGAGAGGTTTTCGGCTTCGGCGCGGGCTCGCCATTCGCGGGCGATGGATTGGGGGTCGGCGCCGCGCCGGGGGGAGCCGCGGGTTTCGGAGATGGGGCGGGGTTCGGGGTCTTCCTCGGGGAGGGGGCCGTCGGGGTCCAGGTGGGAGAGGTCGCGTCCCCACACCTGGCCGGCCAGGGAAAGTGCGGTCTGGCCGGTGTATTGGCCGTTCTTGACCCAGCGGACCTTCTCTTCGACTTCGGATTCCTTCTCCGCCAACACGATCTGCGTGCCGGGGAGGATCTTGATGTCGTCCTCCGGGCGGCCTGCGGCAAGTAGGCGGGCGCGGACGTCGTTGGCGAAGGCGAGGGCGTCGTCGAAATGCGTTCCGTGCCTGGAGAAGATGACGTCGGCGTTGGCCGCGGCGAAGTCGCGGCCGGTGGGGGAGTCGCCCGCTTGGAAGATGACGGGATGTCCCTGGGCGCTGCGGGGCAGCGTCGGGGTGATCGTCACCTGGAAGTGGTCATTGGAGCGTTCGACCGGTCGCACCGCGTCGTCGCTGGCCCAGGATGGGCTCTGCTGGGAGGTGGCTACGGCGCCGTCACGCCAGGAATCCCAGATCGCGCGGGCGGTGGCGAGGAACTCACCCGCCCGCTCGTAGCGCAGGGCGTGGTCCAGATAGCCACCGCGGCGGAAGTTTTCACCGGTCCAGGCATTGTCGGTGGTGACGGCGTTCCAGCCGGCGCGGCCACCGGAGATCAGGTCGAGACTGCTCAGACGGCGGGCCAGATCGGCAGGCTCGTTGTAGGTGGTGTTCTGGGTGGCGACCAGGCCGATGTGCCGGGTGATGCCCGCCAGCGCGGCGAGCTGAGCGATCGCGTCCGGCCTGCCCGCGATGTCGAGTTCGAGGATCTTGCCGTCCTGCTCACGCAGCCGGAGGCCCTCACCGAGGAAGAACGCGTCGAACAGCCCGCGCTCGGCGGTCTGTACGACCTGGCGGAAGGTCTCGAAGTCGATCTGTGAGCCGCTGGCCGGATCGGACCAGATGGTGGTGTGGTTGACACCCTGGAAGAACACACCGAAATGGACCTGGGCGTCCGGACGTGGATGAACTGTCATGTCGTTAGCTCCTTGTCAGGTCAGGTCAGGTCAGTGCGACGCGGCGTAGCGATGGGCGGGGCGGGGCAGACCGAGGTTCGCGCGCAGCGTGGAACCCGGCACCGGGCGGTGTGCGACACCGGTGCGCAGCAGCGCGGGTAGCACCTGGCGGGCGAGTACCGGAAGGTCCTCGTCGATGACCGCCGGGTGCAGGCGGACGCCGTCCAGGTGCGTGCTGAGGTGGGTCAGCAGATCGACTAGCTCTGCCGCGGATCCGGAAAAGGCCAGCCGGGCCGGGGAATTCGAGGGTGCGGCGCCGAGCCGTTCGACGGCCGTCGCGTCGGGGGTGTCCAGGGTTACGTCGATCTCGGCGAAGGCCAGGGGCGTTCCGGCAGATCGCGCGTGCTCGGCGAACTCGATCGCGGCGGCAACCGAGTCGGCCGCGACGAGCCGGACATCGACATCACCATCGGCACCGAACACCACCGGTTGCCCCTGCGGTGGGCGCGGCACGATCGCCGGGCCCTTCACCGAGAACGACGCACCGCGAAAGTCGATGTAGTGCAGCTTGTTTCGATCCAGGAACCGACCGCTGGGATAGTCGCGGATCACCGCGTCGTCCTCCCACGAGTCCCAGAGGCGGCGGGCTACCTCGATGGAATCGCTTTGCTCCCTGGCGAGTTCGTCGCCGGTGACCTGCGCACGTCCCCAGGTCGCGGCGGCCCGCGGGTCATTGATCCGTTCGGCGATCCACCCGGCCCGGCCGCGCGACGCGTAGTCGAGCGTCGCGATCTGCGAGGACGTGTGGAACGGTTCGGCGTAGGTGGTCGCGACCGTGGGGACCAAGCCGATGGTGCTGGTGGTCGCCGCAACGAACGAGGCGCGGGTCACCGCGTCGATCCGGCCCGCCAAGGTCTCCGGCGGCAGGATGGAGTCGGCGAAGGTGGCGAGCGTGAAGCCCGCGTTCTCCGCCGTGGCGACCCGGGTGCGCAGGGTGTCGCCGGTGAGCAGACGGTCCGGCGCGTGCGTGGCGCGACGCCAGGCCTCGGGGTGGAAGCCTTCGCCGTCGAGTTCTATGCCGAGCGCGAAAACGCCCATTCGACACCTTCTTCCGTGCTGCGATCGAGAATTGCTGTGATGACGCCGTTTTCGGCGATGAGTACGGGGCGGGGGTCGCGGGCCAGTCGATCGGCGACACCTGTGCGAGGTTCGCGGACGCCGACGACGGGAAGTGGGGGATCGAGGTGGGCGGTGACCGGGTCGCCGTGGGGTGCCGCCGTCAGGACTCGAAGGCCTGCGGCGCGGCAACGAGACCGGCTCGCCCGACTGGCATTTCGACACCTCTCTGTCCGACTGGCGAAGCAGCCCTCCTCGAGCATGCTGTCCGGCGCGGATAGGCGCGACGGTTTGCGTCGTGGTGATTCGAAGGCACCCGCACAGCACTGATCCCGGGCCAGCACGTGACCCGGGATCGGAGTGGTGATTGCTACCGCGCGGCGCGGGCCGCGAGACCCGCCGCGACCAGCACCGTCACGCCTTCCGCGATGGCGGTCCCGCCGAGCGCATGCGCCGCGGACAGCGTCGTACTACCCGCCAGGCCGAGGAACAGCGTGCCGAACGAAGCGATGCCGACCACGATGCCGAGCTGCACATTGGTCACCAGGATCCCGCTGGCGTCCGCGGCCAGGCTCATCGGCACCTTGGCCAGCGTCCGCGTCATCAGCGGGCTGAACGCCAGCCCATTGCCCACACCGCAGAGCCCGAGCAATACCAGCACGAGCGGCCCGACATCCGCACCGTTGCGCAGCAGGGCACCCACGGCAACCATGCTCGCCGCGGCCAGCACGAGGCCGAGCGGAATCATCTTGGCGTGGAACCGATGTGGGACGCGTTCCCAGTTCAGGCCCGCGATCGCGAACGTCACGCCCATCGGGATGAACAGCAGACCGGCGTGCAGTGCGCTGTAACCCAGCGTGCTCTGCAGATGGATGGCCATCACGAACATCCAGCCGCCGAACGTCGCCATGATCACGAACAGGGTCGCCGCGGCAAGCAGCAGTCCCGGCGCGGCGAGCACCCGGTGGGAGAACAGCGGCTCACCGTGGCGCGCCGCAACGGCCCGCTCGATCCCGACAAACGCCGCGAAGGCGATCACGCAGGCGCCCAACGAGATCCAGGACCACAGCGGCCAGCCGAGCTCGCGGCCCAGCACCAGCGGCAGCACGAGCGCCAGCACCGCGGCGGTGAGCACGGTCAGTCCGGCCAGGTCGAGCTTGCGATCGAAGCGCTCGGTCACCTTCGGAAGCACTCGCGGCGCGATCACCAGCAAAGCAAGACCGATCGGCACATTGACCAGGAACACGCCGCGCCAGCTGCTGCCCCACAGGTCGGCGCTGACGATGAGCCCGCCGAGCACCTGCCCGGCGACCATGCCGCCGGAGATGATCGCGGAGTACACGCTGAGCGCCTTGGCCCGTGCGTTGCCGGTGAAGTTCCGCTGGATGAGCGTCATGATCTGCGGCACCATCGCCGCCGCGCCTACGCCCTGGGCGAATCGGAACACGATCAGCGATATCTCGTTCCATGCCAAGCCACAGACCAGCGAGGCAAGCGTGAACAGCGCCAACCCGGCGATGAACATCCGCCGCTGACTGAATCGGTCACCTAGCCGGGCGCCGGTCACCAGCAAAACAGCATAGGCGATCACGTAACCGGCCACGATCAGCTGCAAAGCCGCGCCGGAGGTGTGCAGGGAACTGCGAATCGAAGGAATCGCGACATTGACGATGGAGGCGTCGAGCACGGCCATGAACTGACCGGTGAGAATCACTGCGAGGATGGCAAGGGTGCGCCGCGCACCGTACGCGGCGGGTGGTGCTGCCGGGGGCGCGGTAACCGGCTGTGCGGCTGCCGAATCCGGCGACAAGATCTGCGTCATGCACTGATCTTGCGGCCTGTGCGACACCAGTAACAGGAGCCCATTAAAACTGGTACCGGCAACACCTGGATAAGCGCGCGGATAGCGAGGAATGTCCGCTATACGGCATATTATTCCTGTCAGATGTGGTGGAGACCACGTATTTCGTCGCCGAAGCATGAACTTTCCTGAAATACTTAGACAGGCTAACCTGTTTTAAAACCTGCAGGGCGTTTCTAACTTTGTCAACGAGGGAGATTTGCCATGGCGGTTGGTTCACGGGACGAGCGGCTGAAGAGCCGGATCGCACGGTTGTTCGCCGAAGACGAACAGATCAAGGCGGCGCAGCAGATCGAGGCCGTGTCCGAGGCTGCGCGCGCACCCGGGCTGCGGTTGGCAGAGGTTGTCGCCACCGTGATGGAGGGTTATGCCGACAGACCCGCCGTCGGGCAGCGTGCCTTCGAACTGGCCACCGATGACGCGACCGGCGCCAAGACGCTGCGGTTGCTGTCCGAGTTCGAGACCATCACCTACGGCGAACTGTGGCAGCGTATCGGCGCGGTCGCCACGGCCTGGCAGAGCGAACCCGAAAAGCCTTTGCACGCCGGAGATTTCGTCGCCATCCTCGGCTTCACCAGCATCGACTACGCGACGCTCGACTTCGCCACCATCCACCTCGGCGCGGTCACCGTGCCGTTGCAGGCGAGTGCGGCGGTGTCCCAGCTGACCGCGATCCTGACCGAAACGTCACCCCGGCTGCTCGCCTCGACCCCGGAGCACCTCGACGCGGCCGTCGACTGCCTGCTCGCGGGCACCTCGCCCGAGCGGCTGCTGGTGTTCGACTACCACCCCGAGGACGACTCGCAGCGCGAGGCATTTGAATCCGCCCGCCGACGCCTCACCGACGCGGGCAGCTCGGTGGTGGTCGAAACGCTCGACGAGGTGCGTGAACGCGGCAGCGCACTGCCGCAAGCACCGGTGTACGTCCCCGACGCCGACGACGACCCGCTCGCGCTGGTCATCTACACCTCCGGCAGCACGGGCACGCCGAAGGGCGCGATGTACACCGAACGGCTGTCGCGGGTGATGTGGCAAGGTGCGTTGCCCGGGGTCGGGATCAACCTCAACTATATGCCGATGAGCCACATTGCCGGACGGTTGTCGTTCATCGGCGTGCTGTCTCGCGGTGGCACAGCGTATTTCGCGGCCAAGAGCGACATGTCGACGCTGTTCGAGGACATCGCACTGGTGCGGCCCACTGAGATCTTCTTCGTTCCGCGCGTGTGCGACATGATCTTTCAGCGTTATCGCAGCGAGATGGACCGGCGCTCGGTCGCCGGTGTCGACGTGGCCGCGCTCGATCAAGAGGTGAAAACCGAACTGCGGCAGAACTTCCTGGGTGGACGTTTCATGGGCACGATCGTCGGTAGCGCGCCGCTGTCCGCGGAGATGCGGACGTTCATGGAGTCCGTCCTCGACGTGCAGCTGCACGATGGGTACGGCTCGACCGAGGCGGGCGCGGGCATCCTGATGGACAACCGGGTGCAGCGGCCGCCGGTGACCGATTACAAGCTCGTCGATGTGCCCGAGCTCGGTTACTTCCGCACCGATCAGCCGCATCCACGGGGCGAGCTGCTGCTGAAGGCGGCGACCCAGATTCCCGGCTATTACCAGCGGCCCGAGGTCACCGCGGAGATCTTCGACGAGGACGGCTTCTACAAGACCGGTGACATCGTGGCCGAGCTCGGGCCCGACGAGCTGGTGTACGTCGACCGTCGCAACAACGTACTCAAGTTGTCGCAGGGCGAGTTCGTCACCGTTGCTCATCTCGAGGCGGTGTTCGCCAGCAGCCCGCTGATTCGGCAGATCTACATCTACGGCAGCAGCGAACGCTCCTACCTGGTGGCGGTGATCGTGCCGACCGACGCCGCGCTGCGTGAGCACGACACCGATTCGTTGAAATCGGCGCTGGCCGAGTCGATTCAGCGGCTGGCCAAGGATGCGGATCTGCAGTCCTACGAGGTGCCTCGCGAATTCCTGATCGAGACCGAGCCGTTCACCATGGCCAACGGTCTGCTGTCCGGTATCGCGAAGTTGTTGCGCCCCAAGCTGAAGGAGCGCTACGGGGAACGCCTCGAACAGATCTACACCGATCACGACACACGGCAGAGCGACGAGATGCTTGCGCTGCGACGCGAAGCCGGCGAACGTCCGGTGCTCGACACGGTCGGCCATGCGGCGCGCGTCCTGCTCGGCGTCGCGTCCACCGACCTGCGGCCCGACGCGCACTTCACCGACCTGGGCGGCGATTCCCTGTCGGCGCTGTCGTTTTCGATCCTGCTCAACGAGACCTTCGGGGTCGAGGTGCCGGTCGGTGTCATCATCAGCCCGGCGAACAACCTCGCGGAGATAGCGAAATACATCGAGGCGGAACGCGATTCGAGTGCGAAGCGTCCGACGTTCACCTCGGTGCACGGTGGCGGCTCGCAGGTCACCGCCGCCGAACTCACCCTCGACAAGTTCATCGATGCCCGAACCCTGGCCGCCGCCAACACGATTCCCGCCGCGCCCAATCCCGCGCGGACGGTCCTGCTGACCGGCGCCAACGGCTACCTCGGCCGCTTCCTGTGCCTGGAATGGCTGGAGCGACTGGAGCAAACGGGCGGCACGCTGATCTGCATCGTGCGCGGGAGCGACGCGGCCGCCGCGCGGAAGCGGCTCGACGCGGCGTTCGACAGTGGCGATCCGGAGCTGGTGGAGCACTACCAGGGACTGGCCGCTCGGCACCTGGAGGTACTGGCCGGAGACATCGGTGACCCGAATCTCGGTCTGGACGAACAGACTTGGCAACGCCTGGCCGAAACCGTCGATCTGATCGTGCATCCCGCGGCGTTGGTCAATCACGTGCTGCCTTACAGCCAGCTGTTCGGGCCCAATGTCGTCGGCACCGCCGAGATCATCCGGTTGGCGATCACCGCGCGACGCAAGCCGGTCACCTACCTGTCGACCGTCGGCGTGGCGGATCAGGTCGATCCGGCGACGTTCCAAGAGGACAGCGACGTTCGTGAGATGAGCGCGGTCCGCGCCGTCAATGACGGCTACGCCAACGGCTACGGCAACAGCAAGTGGGCGGGTGAGGTCCTGCTGCGCGAGGTACACGATCTGTGCGGTCTGCCGGTCGCGGTGTTCCGTTCGGACATGATTCTGGCGCACAGCAAGTACGCGGGTCAGCTCAACGTCCAGGACATGTTCACCCGCCTGGTGCTCAGCCTGGTCACCTCCGGCGTCGCGCCGTACTCGTTCTATGAGACCGATGCCGACGGAAACCGGCAGCGGGCTCACTACGAGGGTCTGCCCGCCGATTTCACCGCGGCGTCGATCACCGCGCTCGGTATTCAAGCCGTCGAAGGTTTCCAGACCTACGACGTGCTGAACCCGTACGACGACGGCATCTCCCTGGATGTCTTCGTCGACTGGCTCATCGAGTCCGGCCTGCCGATCCAGCGGATCGCCGACTACGACGAGTGGTTCAGCCGCTTCGAGACCGCCATCCGCGGCCTCCCCGAAACCCAGCGCCACGCCTCGGTACTGCCGCTACTGCGCGCGTACAGCCGGCAACGCCCGCCTATCCGCGGTTCCCTGCTTCCGGCCAAGAAGTTCCAGGCGGCCGTGCAGACCGCGAATATCGGTGCCGATCACGACATTCCGCACCTGTCGGCGGCGTTGATCGACAAGTACGTCAGCGATCTCCGATTACTACATCTGCTCTGAGCTCGGCACTACGTCGTTGCCCGCACCTCGTCGGCGACCTGGACGCCGTCGCGGTGCAGGCGCAACAAGACCAGACCTGAGCCGATGAGCACGATGGCGTAGACGATGACGAAGCTGTTGATCAGGATCTGGGCACCCGGCCACCACGGCGGGAACAGGAACAGTCCGACGACCACGTAGTTGGGGTCGTACTCCCACGTCCACGCGCCGATCGAGGCGAAAAGGGCGGCGGCGACGAGCCACCAACCCCAATGTGATTGGGCCTTGTGCACCAGGTAGACGAAGAGGGGAACGAACCACACCCAGTGGTGATCCCAGGAAAACGGTGACACCGCGCAGGCCGTGAGCCCTGCGAGTGTCACCGCGAGCAGCCGCTCGCCGCGCCGGAACAGCCCTGCGGTGATCGCCAGGCTCGCCAGGGTGACGGTGCCCGCGATGAGTAACCACAGCCACACGGGCGCCGGGTGATGCGTCAGGTGCGCGATCGCGCCGCGGATGGATTGGTTGGACGGGTGCATGTCGTCGGCGATCCGATTGGACTGGAAGAACGTCGAAGTCCAGTATTTCCGGGAATCGGCGGGCAGCACGATCCAGGCGAGGACGATCGATGCGACGAAGGTGACCATCGCGGTGCAGGCCGCCCGCCACTGGCGCAGCGCGAGGAACTGCACGGCGAAGTAGGCCGGAACGAGCTTGATGCCCGCGGCGATTCCGACGCCGATGCCGCGCAGCTTGCTGCGGTCGGGGCGGGAGAAGTCCCACAGCACCAGCAGCATGAGCATCAGGTTGATCTGCCCGTAGAACAGCGTGGTGCGCACCGGCTCGATGAACGCACAGGTGATCGCCAGCAGGGCGCTGACAGCGGCGAGTTGGGCGTTGATCCGGTGACCGAGGATGCGCCAGCTCAGCAGTACACAAGCGAAGAGCACCAGCAGGTTCAACACCAACCAGGTGTCGGCGACCCACGCCCACGGAATCAGGACGATGGGTATGAACGCGATGGTAGAGAAGGGGGTGTAGGTGTACAGGAGCCCAGCGATGGTCGGCTCGGTATAGAGCGGCAGTCCGTGCAAGATGCGCCAGGCGCCGTCCCGATATACGTGCACATCCAGCCCGCCGTCCAGGATGCCTGCCCGGTCCAGCCACGGATCTACCGTGGTGAACAGCAGGATCACCGCCAGGGCGGCACTTGCGGCCAGGATGAAAAGCGTTGGGCCCGAGCGTGGAAACTCCAGCATCCGAGACTTGGGCACAAGTGATCAACTTACCGAATAACTCGAGCTGGAGCACGCCCCAAAGGTTCGGGTCGCGTTCGGATGCTGGATGTTTTCCGTAAAACGGGTACTAGCAGCACCTGGATACCGCTAGTGATTTCGGGCACGATCATGAGATGACCGATGTGCTGGACGTGCGGGCGGTGCGCAAAGCGCGCCGTGCGGAGCTGGGAACCTTCCTGAAGTCGCGGCGGGCCAAGATCTCCCCGGACGACGTCGGGCTGCCACCCGGTCCGCGTCGGCGCACGCCCGGGCTACGGCGCGAGGAGGTCGCGCAACTGTCCGGCATCGGGGTCACCTGGTACACCTGGCTCGAGCAAGGTCGCCAGATCAACGTCAGCGTGCAGGTGCTCGACGCGGTGGCCAGGACGCTGGCCCTCGACGACGCCGAGCGCGGGCATCTCTATCGGCTCGCCGATGTGCCGACCGTGCCGAGCCCGCACGCGAACACCGCGCTGCCCGAAGAGATGCAAACCATCCTCGATCATCTGTCGCCGCTGCCCGCCGCGGTGCTCAGCGCACGGTATGACGTGCTGGCGTTCAACGACTCCTACGCGGTGCTGTGCCCGGGCTTCCTGATGGGCGAGCGCAATGTCGTACGACGGGTGTTCCGCACGCCGCAGTGCTGCAACACCTACAAGACCAACTGGGATGACCTGCGCCGCATGGTCGCCTACCTGCGCGGCGCCTACGCGAAGAACCTCGACGACCCGAGTTGGCAGGAGTTCATCGAGGAGATGTGCGGCGCGAGTACCGACTTCGCCACCCTGTGGGCCCGCAACGACGTCGCGGTCCCGTCGAACCGGATCAAGCAGATCCGCAACCTGGCCATCGGCGAACTGGCCATGTTCGTCACCAGCATGTCCCTACCCGCCGTCGCCGGCGCCTGGGTCCAGATCTACACCCCGACCGACGAAACCCAATGGGCCCAACTGCGACGGCTCCTCGCGATGACCCCGGAGGAGCAGCACGAGCCGTGGGACGAACACCGACGGCTGTACCACGCCGCGGCCGCCGCGGTGTGAGCTCAGCCTTCGGTCGTGGCCAGCGGGAAACGAACTGCACGCTGACGTAGGCGTCGTCGGCATCCGTCATCGGATGATCGCCGTTGACCTCGCGAAACCGGTCGGCGAGTTGCCGTTTCAGGTCTGCCTCCGGCATGGGTGGCCCTTCGTCTGCCGCGGGCCTCTCCCGCAGCGTGCCCCGCATGCTATCCGTCAGGTCGTTCGCCGAGTACCCCGCGGCCGCAGCACCGCGGAATCGGGCGACAGCGTGCTGTTCCTGCCGGTTTGCTACTTCTTCCAGTGTCCGCCACATTCTGGGCAGACGAGGCCGCTGTCTTTGCAGACGCTACAGTGCAGGCCGGACCGGGTGGGATGCCCGTGGCAGGCCTGGCATGTTGCCAGCGGGCGATAGTGCTTTTCGCATTGAAGTGCCATGAAGGTTTCCTGACTTTCTTATCTGGAGGGGAGTTTCGGGGAGACACCCCTGTGTTGTCGTACGGCCCAAGGCTATTCGGGCGGATGCGTCAGCGGTGTCCGCTGCGTGACCGACAGCCCGTGTCATTCATTCGAATGCTTTGTGTGCGAATAGCTCTCGAACGCGTGCGGATTCATCGCCGAGGTGGCGACAATGTCGAGTAATGGGCTGTCAGGCCCTGTGTCGTGTCGATTGGGGAGGTTCGATGACCGACCCGCTGAGTGAGTCCTTGCCGCGTGCGTTGTTCATGCACGCCCTCGACCTGTTCGAGGAAGAGCAACTGGACCTGGCGCTCGGTGCGGCCACCGCCGCGTTGCACGAATGCGCCGACCCGGAGCGTGCGTCGTTGGCGGCCGAGTGCCTACATTTGATCGGACTGGTGCACGGGCGACAGGATGCGTTCGACGCCGCAGTGGCAGCGTTTGTTCAGGCTATCGATCTTCTAGCGGACTCGCCGCTATCCGAAGTAGCCGTCGAGAGCGCAGAATTCGCCGGTTTGGCACTCGTCGAGCTGGATCGAGCGGTGGACGGCATGCCGTATCTGCGAGCCGCCGCATCCGGCTACGGGTATTTCGGCGAGATCGAGGCGAAGGCCGACTGCGACCACATACTGGCCAAGATTCTCGTCGATACCGGGGATTTCGCCGCCGCGCTCGGCGCGTTCCGCGCGGCTTCCGACGGGTACCTGCGGGTCGATCGGCGCGACGACGCAGCAGAGTGCCGGCTGCACTGCGCTGAGTCGGCAGTGGAATTGATGAAGGAACCGGCGGACGCTGCGCTCATCCGCGACGAGTTCGATGCGGCGCGGGGGCTTTTCGACGCCATCGGTGCGGAGCTGGATTCCGCACATTGCTCACACATGGTCGGGCTTGCGTGCGTCGATCTCGAGGAAAACGTCCGCGCCGAAGCCGAATTGCGGCGCGCGCGGGGTGCATTCGTCGCGCTGGATGAAGCCGTTTCGGTCGCCGAGTGCGACCACGAACTGGGCAAGCTGCTGTCGGACGCCGATCGGATCGATGAAGCCGTCGTAGCGCTGACCGCGGCAAGCGCCGAATTCACTCGGCACGAACAGCAACCGGAGCAGGTGGACTGCCAGCAGCGCTTGGCGGACCTGCACATGCGAGCTGCGCGGAATCACCCGCGTTTCGGACTCACCGAAGCCGCGATCGCCGAGATCATGTGCGCCCGGGATGCCTGCGTTTCCGCGGGCTCGCTGGACTTGGTCGCCGAGATCGATATGGCGCTCGGTGTGGTCTTGGATCAAGTCAGCCGATATCCGGAGGCGGCGGCCGCGCATGTCCGGGCCCGTGCCTACTACTGCCAGACGGACCAACCGCTCGAAGTCGTTTGGTGTGACGCGAATTTGGCGACCATCCGCGCGGCCGAAGGGGACTACGCGGGCGCCGAGCGAATGTTGCTCGCGGCGAGCTCCGTGTTCGAGGACGCCGCCGATCATGTGCGATTCGCGAAGTGCCAGCTGTACCTGGCGAATGTCGCGATTCAGCGATCGGCACTCGACGAAGCGCTGCGGCTGCTCGGCGTTGCGCAAGAGTACGCGAAACAGCTGGACGACCTCGAGTTCACGGCCGAGTGCTGCCAGGTCCTCGGCACCGCCCTGATACAGACGGGCGAGCACGACGCGGCCATAGAACAGATGGACAGTGCACGCAAGATCTTCGAGGAAATCGAAGAGTGGGCGAAAGTCGCTGTCTGCTATGAACAATCAGGCATGGCGCATTTCTCGATGGGGCGGCACGCGGTGGCGGAAACCATGCTGTCCGCTGCCCGAGATGGATTTGCGCACACGGGTGTGGTGCGTCAAATGGCCGGCGCGGATATGCATTTGGGTCTTGTCTATTGTGAGACCGGACGTTTCGATGACGCCGAGCGCTCCTACGAGCGGGCTCGGGGGTTCTTCGTCGAGCTGGGTTTCGACGCGGATATGGCGTTGGCCGAGGCGAATCTCGGTGGGCTCTATCTGAAACGAGACGACTATGACGCTGCCGTGCGCGCCTACCGCTCGGCCGAGGAAACGCTTCGGAAGATAGGGCTGGATCACCGTGCGGCGGTCTGTCGGCAGAACCTCGCCGCCGCGACGACACTCCGAGGTGATTACGCGGGCGGTGCGGCGTTGCTGGAGTCCGCTCGTGCGTACTTCGAATCGGACCCCTCGTTTCGGCGCGAGTTGGCAGCCTGTTACCGCAATACAGCGGTTACCGAGTCGGTTCTCGGACACTACGATTCGGCGTTGACGAACCTCGGTCGTTCCCGCGGGATCGAGTTGGAATTCGGCATCACCATCGAAGTGGCCAAGTGTGACTTCTGGGCTGCCACGTTAGCCGTCGCGGCGTCGGACTTCCAGGAGCTGAGGTACGCGCTCGATCTGGCATTGCCCGCGATGATCTTCATCGATGCGCAACGATTCCAATTCCCGCAAGCCGCAAGCCGAATCGCCTGGACCGAGCTGAACGCGCGAATACAGTCGCAGCTGTTCGACTGGGCACGGCAGCTCGGGGACGCCTCCTTGATGGCCGACCTCGTCGAAGTGGCGATCAATTCGGGGACGCACGTCGCCGCGGATCGACCGGAATCGTCCGAGCAAGAACAGCTTTCGGCGTTGGCGTCCGCCATGATGTCGGCGGTCGGTGCGCTGCCCGACGAGACCGTCCGTCCCGACGTCGAGGTGCGGGGGATGGGTGGCGCCGCAGCGCTGATCTCAGGTGCGGCGCTGCCGATGCGCCCGCCGCCCAGCCTCTGGATGCCCGATCTGCACGTGGCACTCGGCCCGTTCATCGAAAGCTCGAGCGAACGCTACGGATCGGCCGATCGCCCGCGCATGGTCCCGGCCTGGTAGATCAGCCCGCCGCGGGTGTCTTCCTGATCTGCACGATCGGAAGCACAAGGGCGGCAGGCGCGTTCGCGGGAACCACGGGTTTGGCCGGTGCTACCGGTGCGATCTGGTGGTAGGCGGCGCCGAGCGGGGGACGGGTGTCCACCTCGCCCTTGTTCGGCCAGTATGCGGCGGCGCGTTCGGCCTGGGCGGTGATGGTCAGGGAGGGGTTGACGCCGAGGTTGGCGGAGACCGCGGCACCGTCGACGACGCTGAGGGTCGGGTAGCCGAAAACGCGGTGGTAGCCGTCGATTACGCCGTGGTCGGGGTCGGCGCCGATGACCGCGCCGCCGAGGAAGTGGGCGGTGAGGGGGATGTTGAAGATCTCGCCCCAGCTGCCGCCCGCGATGCCGCCGATCTTGGCGGCGACCCGTCGGGTGACGTCGTTGCCGACCGGGATCCACGTCGGGTTCGGTTCGCCGTGGCCCTGTTTGCTGGTCAGCTTGCGGCCGAACAGTCCGCGCTTGGTGTAGGTGGTGATCGAGTTGTCCAGGTGCTGCATGACCAGCGAGATGATGGTGCGCTCGCTCCAGTCCTTGGTGCTCAGGAAGCTGATCAGGTCCATCGGGCGCCGCAGCAGGATGCCGAGGAAGCGCAGCCAGCGCGGGATTCGGCCGCCGCCGTCCACCATCAGCGTCTGCAGCAGGCCCATGGCGTTGGAGCCCTTGCCGTAGCGGACCGGCTCGATGTGGGTGTCGGGCGTGGGGTGGATGGACGAGGTGATCGCGACACCCTTGGTGAAATCGACTCCGGGCGTGACCTTTTTGGTCGCCGCACCGACGATCGACTCGGAGTTGGTGCGGGTCAGCTGGCCGAGCCGATCCGAGAGCTCCGGCAGGGCGCCCTTGTCGCGCATGGCGAACAGCAGCTGCTGGGTGCCTCGGGTGCCTGCGGCGAGCACGACGTTCGCGGCGGTGAAGGTCTTGGGCTGCTTGCGAACCCAGGCGCCGGTGCGCGCGGTGGACACGTCCCAGGTGCCGTCCGGGTGCGGGCGCACGTCGGTGACCGTGGTCATCGGAATGACTTCCGCCCCAGCCTTTTCCGCGAGGTAGAGGTAGTTCTTGACGAGTGTGTTCTTGGCGCCGAACTTGCAGCCGACCATGCAGTCACCGCATTCGACGCAGCCGGTGCGCTCGGGACCGACACCGCCGAAGTACGGGTCCGCCACGGTCTTTCCCGGTTCACCGAAGAACACGCCGACCGGGGTCTGCACGAAGGTGTCGCCGACCCCGAGGTCGTCGGCGACCTGCTTGAACACCTCGTCGGCCGGCGTCATATGCGGGTTGCGCACCACGCCGAGCATCTTCTGCGCGCGCTCGTAGTACGGGGCGAGCTCGGTCTGCCAGTCGGTGATGTCGCGCCACTGTGCGTCGCGGAAGAACGGCTCCGGCGGCACGTACAGCGTGTTGGCGTAGTTCAGCGATCCGCCGCCGACACCGGCGCCGCCGAGGATGAGCACATCGCGCAGCAGGTGGATGCGCTGGATGCCGTAGCAGCCGAGCTTGGGGGCCCAAAGGAACTTCTTCAGCTCCCAGCTGTTCTTGGGCAGCTCGTCGTCGGCGAACCGCTGGCCCGCTTCGAGGACGCCTACCCTGTAGCCCTTCTCGACCAGCCGGAGCGCGGTGACGCTGCCACCGAAGCCAGAACCGACGATGAGAACGTCGAAGTCCGTTGCTCGCTGGTCCATAGGAAACTCCTCGATCGTGTCGCCAGTGACTCGGCTAACACTACTACCGAGTAGGTTGTGCGCCGAACCAGGGCGGGTGACGCGGCTTTGTGTCGGCGCCACCCGCTTTCCACGTTCAGGACTGCGATTTCCACCAGCCGACGGTGGTGGCGACGGCCTCGTCGAACGGGGTGGGGTGCAGGCCGAGCTTCTTCTCGCTGTCGGTGGAGTCGAGCATGAACGGGCGCTCGAGCTGGTAGCCGAGTTCGGCGAGTTCGCGCAGCAGCGGGTTGGCGAGGCCGATCAGCTTCATCATCCAGACCGGGGTGGCCGTGATCTTCGGTTTCGGCGCGCCCGCCGCGTCCGCGATGGCGTTGATGAGCTGGCGCTGGGTGCCTGCCGGTGCGGTGGGGGCGTGCAGGACGGTGTTGTGCAGGGACTTGTCGGCGGCCGCTCGGATCATGGCTGCGGCGAGGTCGGGGATGTAGGTGAAGGAGTGGGGGAGGTCGATCTTGCCGAGGGCGGTGACCCGCTTGCCGGCCAGGATCGGCGTGAACATCTGATCGCCTGCGATCGAGGCGTGCACATACGGGCCGAAGAAGTCGGCGGATACGACGCTGACGGTCGCCGTGGAGTGTGCGGCACGGGCGCGCAGGAGGTCCTCGCGCACCGCGCCCTTTCCCGAAGCCCCTGTGCGCGGCGAAGTTTCGGTGATCGGACCGTCGGTCGGCCGGTACGAGTACAGGCTCTCCGGGAACACGACGACCGCACCTGCCTTGTCTGCCTCGTCCATCACGACCTGCTCGGCGGCGGGGAGTTCCGCGCGCCAGACCTTTGCGGAGTACTTCGAACCGTGAATGCAGTGATACACCGCAGTGGCGCCGTCGAATTGGCCGGCGAGCTGTTCCGGCTGCGAGGCGTCCACCCGACGGAGCTCGATCAACGGATGGTCGGGGCCGCTGCCAGAGCGGGTGAGCACGCGCACCTGTTTGCCTGCGGTGGCCAGTTGCTCGGCGATGGTGGTACCGACGGGTCCGGCTCCGGTGACGATGTGCAGGTCAGACATTGGTGAATCCCTTCCGAGGGGCTGAGGTCGCCCGATCCCTTTGGAGAGCAGTGCTCTCTGTTGAGGATGAGCATGCGGCAGCCTAGGGTCCGTTGTCAAGAGCAGTGCTCACTGTTGTTGACAACGCTCTCTGGATATTGCACCGTGGATGCATGCCGACGACCCCGCGCGCCCGAGCTAGGGCCCAGACCATGACCGACATAGTCCGCATCGGTCGCGAACATCTGGCCACGGACGGTGCCGCGGCGCTCTCGCTCCGCGCGGTCGCACGCGATCTCGGCGTGGTCTCCTCGGCCGTCTACCGCTACGTCAGCAGCCGCGACGAGCTACTCACCTTGCTGGTGGTCGACGGCTACAACGCACTCGCCGACGAGGTCGATGCCGCCTTGGCCGAGTCACCTGACGACCCGATCGAACAGATACGGATTCTCGCCCGCACCGTCCGACGCTGGGCGCACGCCGAATCTGCCCGCTACGGACTGCTTTTCGGCACTCCTGTCCCCGGCTACGACGCTCCCGCCGACCAGACCATGGCGCCGGGCACCCGAGTGATCATCTCTCTGCAATCCCTCTTCGCCCGCGCCTACCGGTCGGGCCAACTCCAGGCCCCATCCACTGATGTGCGCATATCGTCTTCGCTCGCAACCAATTTCGCCCAGATCCGGGACGAGCTCCAGCTGGATATCCCGGACTGGCTGATCGTCCGCGGAGTCACGTTCTGGGCCAGCCTGTTCGGCGCGGTGAGCGCCGACGTCTTCGACATGTACGGCACCGAAACCTTCACCGACCGTGACGAACTCTTCGAACTCCAAATCGACGCACTGCTGGACGTGTTGGGCCACCGACCGGACCACTGACTGCGTCAGTCGAGGTCTTCGCTGCTCGATCGGTTGCCCAGGAACTGCAACAGGCTCGGGTCGGTCGAGGTGAATCGGTCGACCTCCTGGCCGCCGGTGCATTCGTAGAGGCCGATGGTCACCCGGTCCGGCTGGCGGGAGAGGACGCGCCAGATGGCTCCCGAATCCTGCCAGCGCTGGAGAACCGCTGTGGGGTCAGGTGTTTCGCTCACGTGTCAGCGCGGGACGGTGACCGGGTCGAGGCAGCTGGCCACGGCGTCGACGAACGAGCAGCTCTGCGGTGCTCGGGTGGGGCGGTAGTCGGGAGCCACGCCGCCTGCCCGGGTGATCGCGGTGTAGGCGGGAACCGCGTCGGTGGGTTTGCGGGTCAGGGTTGGATCGGTCAGTACGTCGACGGTGTAGAGGCCGAAACGTGGCGTGTAGGAACCCCATTCGTAGTTGTCGGTGAGGCTCCAGTAGTTGTAGCCGATGACGTTCATGCCGTCGGACTTGGCGCGTTGCAGCCAGTAGATGGTGTCGCGCAGGTTGTCGGCGCGGGTGTAGCCGTCGGCTCGGGGCGCGCCGTTTTCGGTCGGCATGCCGTTTTCGACTATGTAGAGCGGCTTTCCGGGGAACTGGCGAGTGTAGTGCTGGAGGGCGTAGTAGATGCCTTCCGGCTGAAGTGGTTGGGTCCATAGCCTTTCGAAGTCGGGCGGGCCCGCCAGGAGGGATTCGGGGGAGAGGCCGTAGTAGTAGTCGATGCCGATGTAGTCGAGTCGTGCGCTGATCTTGTCGATCAGGGGTTTGTTGATGACATCCTCACCGGTGGGGATGTAGGCGACGTTGCTGGTGACCAGCGCGCCCGGTTGGACGGCGTGGATGTAGTCGTAGATGCTGTTGTGTGCCTGGGCGATTCGATCGTGCATCGCGGGGATGTCGATGGGCGAGATGCCACCCTTTTGCAGTTCGTTGACGATGTAGAACGTGGGCTCGTTGAAGGTGACCCACAGTGGGTTGGCCTGCGCGTACCGGTTGACGAATGTGCGGGCGTTGGCGAGCCAGTCCTCGACGATGCCCGCGTTGCGCCAGCCGCCGCGGTCGAACTCCCAGCCGGGATACACCCAGTGGTCGATGGTGAGCATCGGTTGCATGCCCGCGTCGGTGATCGCGGCGATGACGTTGTCGTAGAAGCGGAGTCCGTCCTCGTCCCACTCGCCTGGCCGCGGTTGCACGCGTGCCCATTCGAGTCCGATTCGATAGACCTTGACGCCGAGCTGCGCGGCCAGGGCGATGTCCGAGCGGTATCGGGTGAAGAAGTCGATCGAATCGCTGTAGGGGTCAGTGGTTTTCCCGGCGGCGACGTATCGAGACCAGTTGCTGTCGGGGGCATGGCCTTCGGACTGGTAGCCGGATGCGGCGACGCCCCACCGGAAGTCCGCGCCCAGTGCTGCGACCTGAGTGGGTGGCTCCGGACGTGCGGCAGCGGTGGCTGTGCTGCCGACGGTGAGCGCGGCGGTAGTGGCCGCGAGGGTGGCCAAGACGTGGCGACGGCGCTGTGATCGCATCGGGCTCCTGTTCAACGGGATGACCGGGCCATGGATCTGGGGGACAGCGTAACTGGTCGTATGTCCGTTTTAGGTGGATCTGTGGCGGTGCGTTGGGCGAGAGTCCGGAGAAGTGGGGGAGGAGTGCAGTAGGCGGGCGTTCCGGTGAGATAGGGGAGTGGCTGCAGTTCGGTAGGGAGTTCGGTTGGGGGACTTCATGTTTCGGAGACGTCGCGTGTGGTCGGCGCGGGTCAGTGGAACGTATGAATACAGATGGTCCATATGGATACTTAGATATGCGCACCTACGCATGCAGCTCATTTCAGTACGAACCAACCACGAATCACCAATGCTGAACCACCCGTCCCAGCCCTCTCATCAGCTGAGACGAGAGGGGTGGGCTCGGGTGGCGAGTACTAGGTCTCCGATGTGGCGAGTGCTTCGAGGAGCTGGGCACCAGCCGCACGGGCGGGGGCGCGCATGACGAATCGGTCGAACCCCCAGCGCTTCTGGTGCGCACGGAGCTCGGTCACCAGTTCGGCTACCGTGCCGATCAACACGTACGGCGCACCGAGCAGCTCGGCGGCGCTGGTGGTGGGGATGTCCTCGGCGAAGCGCGCACAGGCGGCCTCGGCGTCATCGGTGATCTCGACGTGCTGCACGAGCGCCTCGAACGCGGGGGTGCGTCCGGCTTGCTCGGCAGCGTTGCGTGCGAGCTCGACGTGCGCGTCGATCTGATCGCGACTCCACCGGGTCTCATGATTGTGACCGTCAGGCAGCGTACGACCGAGCCCGGAGAATCCGACGATATCGGCGGTCGCGGCGGCATACCGGAGTACTCGAGTCCCGTTGCCGCCGATGAGAACTGGCACCTGCTCCTGGACGGTCGGCGGTTGCCGCAGCACGGCGTCCCGGAGTTGGACGTGGTCACCCGCGAACGTCACGGTCTCCCCGGCGAGTAGCCGCCGAGTGGTGTCGGTGACCTCGATCATCCGGTCGACCCGTTGCGCAGCCGACGGATGCGCGCGCCCCTGCATGGTCCATTCCGCCGGGGTGTGTCCCGCGCCGATCCCGAACAGCGCGCGCCCGCCGGACAAGAAATCCAGCGTGGCGACCTCACCGGCGAGCAGAAACGGTTCCCACATCCCGGCATTCACCACATTGGTCCCGAGCCGGATCGTCTCGGTAGCCGTCGCGGCCGCGGCCAAGGCGACGAACGGTGAGACGAACGAACCCGGATGGTCGGGAACCATCAGGGCACCGAACCCCTCCTGCTCACACCCCCGGGCGAAGTCCGCCCAGGCGCCGACCTCGACCACATTGGCGGTCATCGAGAACTTGATCGGAGCGTTCATACTCGCCCTCCCTTCGAGCTGCCCACGCTAATTCGGGGCGGTCGAGCGGCGGAAGTGATTCCGCTGAGGGCGAATTCGGCGTCAGCGTGGTGCGTGATCGGCGGTGACGACGGGCAGTTGTACGGTCACCGGGTCGGTGATGGGCGTGGTTTTGACGAGGTCGGTCATGTTGCGGTTGGCGGGGTGTTCGTCGGCGAGGATCGGTTCGCTGAGGCCGACGCGTTCGTGCAGCCGTTTCATCCAGGCCGGCGCCCACCAGCAGTCGTCGCCGAGGAGTTTCATGACGGCGGGGACCAGCAGCATGCGTAGGATGGTCGCGTCGATGATGAGCGCGGCGATCATGCCGTAGGCGATGTACTGCATCATCACCAGTTTGGAGAAGGCGAACGCGCCGGTGACGACGAGCAGGATGAGCGCGGCGGCGGTGATGATGCGGCCGGTGTGCGCGGTGCCGGTGCGAATCGCCTCGGTGGTGGTCGCGCCCTTGGAGCGGGCTTCGACCATGCGGGACAACAGGAATACCTCGTAGTCGGTGGATAGGCCGTAGATGATGGCGATGATCAGCACGAGGACTACGGCTTGGATCGGCTGCGGGGTGAAGTTGAGCAGTCCTGCGCCGTTTCCGTCGACGAAGATCCAGGTGAGAATGCCGAGTGTGGTGCCGAGGCCGAGGGCGCTCATCAGGGCGGCCTTGATCGGCAGCACGAGGGATCCGAAGGTCAGGAACATCAGCACGGTCGTGAGGAAGAGGACCACCGCGACCATGAATGGGATGCGGCCCAAAAGGCCGTCGATCGAATCCTTTTGAATCGCGGGCGTGCCGCCGACGAGCATGGTCACGCCGTCGGGTAGCTCGATCGAGCGTAGGTAGTCGATGGTCGCGTTGGCGTTCTTGACGGCGAGAGTTGCGTCGGTGCGATAGACGCCGGGTCGCAGGGTCGAGGTTTCCGGCGTGTGGAATGGGCCGGTCGCACCTGTCGGGGTGAGCAGTCCCGGTGCTCGATTGGCCTTCTTCACGACGTCGCCGATGGCGATTGTGTTTTCGGAAATGAACACGAGCTGTACGGGATCGGCTTTGCGGAGCGGGAAGGTGGCGTCGAACTCCTGCTGGGCCACCCGGGTCGGATCTTTCGGTGGCAGATAGGTTTCGCTGAATCCGCCGAAGGCGATGTTCTTGATCGGGATTATCAACAGCAGCAGGCCGAGGCAGATCGGGACGGCGATCTGTTTGGGGTGCTTCATCACCCAGCGGGTGGAGCGACCCCAGAAGCCGTTCTCGACCTCCTCGGCGGTTTTGGTCTTGCCGAAACGCTTGAGCCCGAGCATGTCCACGCGCGGGCCGAGGATGCTCAGCATCGCGGGCAAGATGGTGAGCGCCGTCAACGCGGCCAGCGTGACCGTTGCGATGGAGGCATAGGCCATCGATCTGAGGATGCCGTGCGGGAACAGCAGCATGCCGCCGAGGCTGGCGATGATCATGGCTGCGGAGAACACCACGGTGCGGCCTGCGGTCATCACCGAGCGGCGCACTGCGGTGGGGGTGTCGTAGCCCTCGGCGAGTTCCTCGCGGAATCGGCTGACGATGAACAGGCCGTAGTCGATGGCCAGGCCGACGCCGATCATCGAGACGACGCCGGAGACAAAGGAATTGACGTCGGTGAATTCGGTGAAGATCCTAATGATGCCGTTGGCGCCGATTACGGTGAGTCCGCCGACGATCAGGGGGAGTGCGGCGGCGACCAAGCCGCCGAAGATGAAGAACAGGAGCACGGCCACCACGGGGAAGGCGACGACTTCCATGAGGTGGATGTCCTCGTCGAGGGAGGACGTGAGTGTGCCCGCGATGGGTTGGATTCCGGCGACCTTGACGTCGATGCCCGGAATGTAGAAGACGTCCTTCACTTTCCGGAAGTTGTTCACCATCTCGGTGTCGGTCTCGCCCTTGATGGCGATCGAGGCGAAGGCGCGGTTGAGCTCAGGTCGGCCGAATGCGTCGCGTTGCTGCTGGCCGGTCTCGGTCTTCCAGTAGGAGCCGTTGATCTCTTTGATTTCGTTGGGGTGCTCGGTGCGCAGGCTGTTGAGATTGGCGACGATCTTGCCGCTGAACTCCGGATCGTCGAGCGATACGCCCGCGGGTGCGGTGTAGAGGACGACGACGTCGGCTTTGTGGTCTCGGCCGAAGGCCTGGTCGGATATCTTCGCGGCCTTGGCCGATTCCGAGGTCGGGTCGTCCAATCCGCTGGAGCTCAGATGCTCGGACAGGTCGGACCCGTACCCGCCGAGTGCGAGCAGCGCGGCGCCGACGATGCCGATGACGATGAATCGGAACCGGTGGACGAAGTCTCCCCAGCGCGCGAACATCAGGCGGCTCTTCGTAAGTGCGGACAGGTCGGTCGAGTGGGGAGCGGCCTGAGGGCACCGATCATCAAGAGATTGCATCCTTCCGGTGGTCGCGCCCGAGCTGCGCGCTATCCAAAGTACCGGTGCCGCCGAGTGGTCTTCCTGAGAGTTTTGCTAGGAAATGTCGGTTGGGCCAAGGATTTTGCCGAGTGTTCGGGTGAGTGTTCGCAGTTCGTCGGGGTCGAGTTTGCCTGCGAAGCGTTCTGCTATGCCTGCGAGGTAGCGCGGGGCGGCGTCGTGCAGGCGGGTGCGTCCGGCGTCGGTGATGGTGACGAAGGCGGATCTGCCGTCGTCGGGGTTGGCTTCGCGGGTGACCAGTCCGGCTGTCTCGAGTTCGGTGACCAGGCGGCTGACTCGGGTGCGGCTGAGCACGACGCGTTCGCCGAGGTCGGTCATGCGCAGGGGTGGGACGCCGTCGAGTTCGAGTAGGACGTCGTACCAGGCGAGCGGGAGTCCGGTTGCTTTGCGCAGGTCGGCGTCGAGTTGGGGCACCAGCTGCGCGTGCACGCGCAGCAGCGCGGACCAGGCGTTGGCGGCCGCGCGGTGATTGTCGGTCACGGTTCGATCTTACCTACTTGTGTGCGTCTGCACGCATATAGTAGCGTGCACACGCACATAGTTTGTGTTCGGAGGAAGGAAATCTCATGACCGACGTCATTGCTCGCGAGGAGCTGGCCGCCGCTATCGAGGCGGGTTCGGTGACGGTGCTCGACACGCTCGGGCCCGGCTATTACGAGAAGGCGCATCTGCCGGGCGCGCGGGTGCTGGTCGAAGCCGACGTGGAATCGACTGCGGGGCAACTGCTTCCGGATCGCGACGCGGCCATCGTGACCTATTGCTCGAACGAGGCGTGCCGTAACAGTGAGAACGTCGCCGTCAAGCTGCGGGCGTTGGGGTATTCGAATGTGCGCGCGTATCGGGCGGGGATTCAGGATTGGGCGGAGGCTGGTCTTCGGGTTGAAGAGGGGGTGTGAGCTGCTGGAATGGGTGTGGACTTGCGTCTATCTCTAGCCATGCTAGATTGATTAGCAACGCTAGATCTATAGACGGAGTCACCAATGTTCAGCACAATCGTTCAGGTCCTCGGCATCGTGGCGGTGCTCGCTAACGCGGTCGTGTACGGGACCGACGCCTGCTATGCCCTGATCACGCGGTCGGTGTATGCACGGTTGGACGATGCCACGGTGACCGCCTCGGCGGGGTGGGGTCATTACTACGGTGACCGTCGGATGCCGATCGTCGGGATCAGTGGTGTCGTCACGGCGGTGCTGACCGCGGTGTTGGCGGCCGTCGGCGGCTTGAGCGAGGCGGCAGTCGCGGCGGGTATTGCGGTGGTGGCGTTGGTGAGCTGGTTGGCCATCTACGTTCGGGTGGCCAAGCCGGTCAATCAGCTGCAGACCGCCGCCGCGCAGGCGGGGACGACGCCGCCGAATGCCCGTGCGCTGCAGGACAAGTGGGACAGCGTGGTCAATGCGCGAGTCGCGTTGCAGTTCATCGCGGTCGCGGCGTTGAGTGCGGCGATCGCGCTGGCGTGAGGTTGTTGTAGTGGGACTGTGCGGTCGATCCGACGGATCGACCGCACAGTCGCGTTCGTGGAGCGTTGTGTGTCAACGACTTTGCGGTGCGGCGTGGGTCGACGGTGTGACATGCCCCTCGGTCGCGGCCTGCCGTGGCGACTGAGGAACGACGGCGTGTCAGGATTCTGAGATGGTGTCGAATCCGCTGCCTCCGATTGCTCGTAGGTTGGCTCAACAGCGCTGGGTCATGCGCACGGCGCCGGTCGTTATTCCGGTGGAGCGTGTGGTTCGGCGCTGGACCCACGGCCGGATGGGTGTGCTGGATCTGGTGGGGTTGCCCTCGATCGAGGTGACGGTCGCGGGTCGTAAGACCGGCATCGCGCGGACCACCTCGCTGCTGTATGTGCCGCGCGGCGAGGACTTTCTGGTGCTCGGTTCCAACTGGGGCAGTCCGAAGCATCCGGTGTGGTCGGCGAATCTGCGTGCGGCCAGTACCGCGACGGTTCGGCACAAGGGTGAGCAGTTCACGGTCGGGGTCACCGAGCTCACCGGTGTCGATCGCAAACCGGCCTGGGATCTGGCTGTTGAGTTCTGGCCTGGGTACGAGATGGAGTACGAGCTCTCCGGCGGGCGTCAGTTCCGGATGTTCGAGCTGCGCCGGGTCTGAGACCCGCTCGGCCCGAGGGGAGATCGTGGTGCCGACGGCGAGTTGAAATGTGTTCGTGGCGTCGGTGAGTCGTGCCGTTCCTGATGGCCGTCGACGTGGCCGCCACTTTGTCGTACGGCCGGGTTACGGTGGGATGGTGACCACGCATCTGACGCACTGGGGTGCCTTCGAGGCCGACAGCGATGGTGTTCGGCTGACCGCTGTTCGGCCTTGGCGCGACGATCCCGAGCCGATGCGGCTGATCGAGAATGTGGCGTCCGCACAACATCATCCGACCAGGGTCGATCAACCCTATGTTCGGCGGGGGTGGTTGGAGCGTGGGCCGGGGGCGGCCGGGCGTGGGGACGAACCGTTCGTGCCGGTGTCATGGGAGACGGCGCTGGATCTGCTGTCCGGTGAGTTGAGGCGGGTATATCGCGAACACGGTGCCGAAGCCGTGTACGGCGGGTCTTATGGGTGGGCCAGTGCGGGACGGTTTCATCACGCGCAGAGTCAGACGCATCGGTTCCTGAACTGCCTCGGCGGGTACGTGCGGCACGTCAACAGCTACAGCCTCGGGGTGTCGCAGGTGCTGATGCCGCATGTGATCGCCCACCTCGGTGTGGTGTTGGAGCAGGCGACGTCGAAGACCGTGCTGGCGGAACACGCGGAGTTGGTAGTGGCGTTCGGCGGGTTGTCGCCGAAGAACGCGGCGGTGTCGCCGGGCGGAGTGTCTCGGCACAATACGCGGGGATGGATCGGGGCCGCGCGGGCACGGGGCTGCCGGTTCGTGTCGATCACGCCGTTGCGCGACGACATCCCCGCGGAGGCGGACGCGGAGTGGCTCGCGCCGCGACCGGGCAGCGATACGGCGCTGATGTTGGCGCTGGCGCAGGTGCTGGACGCGGAAGGCCTGGCGGACAACGCATTTCTGGACAAGTACACGGTGGGCTACGAGCGTTTCGTCGGCTATGTGCGCGGCGAGGCGGATGGAATCGTCAAGTCTCCGGAGTGGGCCTCGTCGCTCACCGGGCTACCGGCCGAGCGCATCCGGACACTCGCACGCGAGATGGCGGCCGCGCGGACGTTCGTGACGGTCAGCTGGTCGTTGCAGCGCGCACAGTACGGTGAGCAGCCGCTGTGGTTGGGGGTGGTGCTCGCGGCGATGCTCGGCCAAATCGGACTGCCCGGTGGCGGATTCGGACACGGTTATGGGTCGACGGCGAGCGTGGGGGAGCCTGCGCGGGAGTTCTCCCCGCCGCGGCTTCCGCAAGGGCCCAATGGGGTCGACACTTTCATTCCGGTCGCGCGGATCGCCGACATGCTGTTGAACCCAGGCCAACCCTTCGAGTACAACGGGCAACACCTGACCTACCCCGATATCCGGCTGGTCTACTGGGCCGGCGGGAATCCCTTTCATCATCACCAGGATCTCGCCCGGTTGCGTGAGGCGTTCGCCCGTCCCGAGACCGTGGTGGTGCACGATCCGTTCTGGTCCTCGACGGCCCGGCACGCGGATTTCGTGCTGCCCTCCACCATGACGATCGAACGTGACGACTACGGCGCAGGTGAAAACGACCGCGTCCTGTTTCCGATGAAGGCGATCACCAAGCCACACGGCAAAGCGTGGGACGACTACGCCATCTTCGGCGAGTTGGCCGAACGACTCGGTATCGGCAAGGAATTCACCGAGGGACGCACCGCCGACGAGTGGTTGCGTCACCTCTATGAGGAATGGCGGCTCCGGCGCAGCGGGCACGCGCTGCCCGACTTCGACACGTTCTGGGCCAGCGAGCACATCGAACTGCCCGTGCCCGACCCGCAACAGGTGTTCGCCGCCGACTTCCGCGCCGACCCCGAGCGATTCCCACTCAGTACGCCCAGCGGCAAGATCGAGATCTTCTCCGAGACCATCGACGGCTTCGGTTATGCCGACTGCCCCGGCCACCCGACGTGGTTCGAGCCGGAGGAATGGTTGGGTGCTCCGGCCGAGTTCCCGCTGCAACTGGTCGCCAACCAGCCGCGGTCCAAGCTGCACAGCCAACTCGATGTCGGCGCGTACAGCCAATCCACCAAAGTCGCCGGGCGCGAACCGGTTCGATTGCACCCCGACGACGCCGCGGCCCGCAGCCTGCACAACGGGGACACCGTCCGCATCATCAGCAAGCGCGGTAGCTGCCTGGCCGGACTGGTCGTCGACGACGCGGTCCGGCAGGGAGTCGCGCAACTGTCCACCGGTGCCTGGTACGACCCCGACCCCGCGAATGCCGCGTTCTGCCGCCATGGCAACCCGAACGTGCTGACTCCGGACCGTCCCTCTTCGACGTTGAGTCAGGGCTGTACAGGTCAGTTGTCGTTGGTTGAGATCGAGCGGTTCGAGGGCACGGTCCCCGACTTGGCGGTGAATCAGCCGCCCGCCACGGTTGCGGCACAGCACCTTCCGTGACCGCGTATCGGTAGCGGGCGGTCGTGGCGTCGGCGGCACGGCAGAATCGGTTGGTATGCAACGTATTCCGTTCGATGTCGCCGCCTACGCCGAGCGCGTCCAGTCGAGTCCCTGCTTCATCTGCGGGGTAGTCGCCGAGCAAGACGAGTGGCATCAGGTCATCGCCGAGGACGAGCGCAACATCGCGTTCCTGTCGAAGTATCCGACGCTGCTCGGCCATGTGCTGGTCGCGCCGAAGATCCATCACGAGCACGTCGTGCGCGATCTTGCCGAGGATGCATTCCTGAAGCTGATGGCATTGGTCTACCGGGTAGCGCGCGCTGTCGAGGACGTTCTGCCGGTCGAACGCACATACCTGCTGAGCCTGGGCAGCCAGCAGGGCAATGCGCATGTGCACTGGCACGTCTCGCCACTGCCGCCGGGCGTGCCCTACCGCGAGCAGCAGTTCCATGCACTGATGGCGGAAAACGGCGTCTTGCCGTGGACGCCCGAGCAGGCGAGCGCGTTGGCTGAACGACTACGCGCGGCTCTGTCGTACCCGGGTTGAGTTCGCTCGCGCAGTGCCGCGCGCGTATAGTCGGTTCCGACTAGTAGGAAGCGACTAATGATGGCACGCCGTAAGGTCACCAACACCCTGGCTCTCGCGCTGCTCGGGCTGCTGCTCGAACGCCCGATGCATCCCTATGAAATGGCCACTACGCTGCGGGAACGGCACAAGGACGGCAGTTTCAAGATCAACTCTGGTTCGTTGTACGACACGGTCGAGGTGCTCGCGCGGCACGGCTGGATCGAGCCGGTGGAGACGGTCCGGGATGGCAACCGTCCGGAGCGGACGGTCTACGCGCATACCGAGCTCGGGCGTGAGGAGTTCGTCTCGTGGCTCGATGAGCTGGTGCGGACTCCGGTCGCGGAGTTCCCGAAGTTCATTGCCGCGGTGAGCTATCTCGGTGCGCTGGGTCCTGAGCGTGCGGCCGATGCCCTCGAGGAGCGCGCACGCCATCTAGTCGAACGCATTTCCGGTGCGGAAACCGCACTGCAGGAGACCGTCGGTGCGGGCGCGCCGCGGCTGTTCATGATCGAAGTCGAGTACGTGCGGCACGCCTTGCGGGCCGAACTGGAATGGACTCGGCAGACCGTCGCCGAGATCCGCGATGGTTCGCTGCCTTGGCCTGAGCCCGGCACGTTCTGAGGGGGAGCACGATGTCGAACCGTCCACTGGATACCGAAGTCTTGATCGTCGGCGCGGGCCCGGCGGGTCTGATGCTCGCCTATGAGCTCGCGCTCGCCGGGGTTCGTACGACTGTCCTCGAACGTTCGCTGGAACCGTTGTGGTGTCGCGGCTATAACCTCAACGCCCGTTCCTTGGACCTGCTCGCGCGGCGCGGCCTGGCCGACGGGTTCATCGCCGAAGGCCATCAGGTGCCGAACGTTCCGGCCACCGGGATCGCGCAGCCGTTGGTGCTGGCCGGGACTCGGACCGATCACCCGTTCTCGCTGGGTATCCCGCAGACCCGCGTCGAAGAGGTGCTGGCCGAGCGGGCGATCGAGCTGGGTGCCACCGTCCTGCGCGGTCGCGAGGTTCGCGGAATCGAGCAGGACACGGAGTCGGTCACCGCCACGGTTCACGACGGACCGCACGTCACTCAGGTGACCGCGCGGTACCTTGTCGGCTGCGATGGTGGCCGAAGTGTTGTGCGCAAGAGCGCGGGAATCGCGTTTCCCGGCACCGACGCCACCTTCTTCGCCTTGCTCGGCGACGTCGAATGCGACCTGCCGTTCGGGCTGTCGACCGGACCGGACGGGCGCAATGTGTTCGTCATCCCCCGGCCCGGATACGTCCGCGTCATCGTGGGCGAAACCGACTCGCCCGCAGCAAAAGACACCCCGGTGACGCTGGAGTTGCTGCAAGCCCAGGTGTCCGATGCGCTCGGCCGGCACGTCGAACTGCGCGCGCCACGCTGGCTGACCCGGTTCGGGGACGCCGCGCGCCTGGCCGACCGCTTCCGCGATAGGCGGGTCCTGCTGGCAGGCGATGCGGCGCACATCCATCCGCCTGCCGGGGCAATAGGCGTCAATGTGGCGATTGATGACGCGTTCAACCTGGGTTGGAAGCTCGCTGCCACGGTCCGCGGCAGTGCGCCCGAGGGCTTGCTCGACACCTACCACGAGGAACGGCACGCGACCGGTGTCGCACTCCTGTCGAATCAGCGGGCGCAGGTGCTGCTCGGCGAAAACGCATCGCCGCTGGCCGAGTTGGTCCAGCGGGTCGCGGCACACCCGGAAGGCAACCGCGCGCTGACCGAGATCCTGACCGGCCTCGACACCTGTTACGAGCCGGGTGATCACCGCTGGCTCGGCCGCCTCGCCCCCAACCTCGCTTTGTCGACCGCTGACGGCGAAACGACCCTAGCCTCGCTGCTGTACCCAGGCCGTCCGGTGTTGCTGGATCTGACTCCAGAACAGGCGTTTTCGACGTGGTCGGCCTCGGTCACCACCGTCCACGCGAAGTGTCCGGAGCATCCGGAAATCCGCGCACTTCTGCTGCGCCCGGACGGCCACACCGCCTGGCTGAGCACCACACCCGCGGACGACGGTCTCCCTGATGCTCTGCATCGCTGGGTGACACCGGTCGCCACCCTCACCGGATCAACTCGCGGTACGACGGCGTAAGCAGTACGACGCCATGAAACCCGTCAACGATGAGTCCGGGATCAATCCGGTAGCGGGACGAGACGCTGGGCGTCGTCGAACAACGCGCGTTCGGCGACACGGGCGGCGGTGAGCGCGGCCAGGGCGGTGGCGGCGAGAAGCATGTACATGACCACGATCTGGTAGCGGATCGCGGTGAGCGGGTCGACACCGGCAAGTATGAGTCCGGTCATCGCGCCGGGCAGGCTGATCAAGCCGACGACCTTCGTGGCATCGATCGACGGGACCAGCGCAGTACGCAAAGCGGACTGCCGATGGGGCAAAAAGGCTTGGCGCGCAGGCAATCCCAGACACAGCCGGGCTTCGATGGCAGCCCTGGACTGTCTGGCGTCCTCGCGGATTCTGCGCAGCGCGATCCCGGTGGCCTGCATCGCGCCGGAGACGATCATGCCGCCGACCGGGACGACGACGCGGGGTTCGGTGGAGATCACGCCCAGCAGCACGAGCGCGCCGAGAGTGATCGTGGTGCCCGCGGCCACGCCGATCGTCGCGGTGCGGCGCGCCTGCGGAAGTCCTGCGCCGCGGCGGCCCGCGACCTGGCCGGCGATGATCACCATCAGGATCACCCAGGCGAACGCGCCGGGTAGTGCGGTGTGGCGGAACACGATCAGCAGGATCGCGCCGACCGCGACCAGCTGAACGCCTGCGCGGATCGCGGCGATCACCAGTTCGCGGGTGAGGTCCAGGTGCTGGCGGTAGGCGATGAAAGCCGCCAGGGCGACCAGCAGCAGCGAGGCCGAGACGCCCGTCCAGTCGGGCACTGAAAGTCCCTGTACCATCAGGATTTCCGATCGGCTTGGTCATCGGGTATGAGGCGTTTGTCGTCGAGCAGTAGGACGTCGTCGGCGACGGTGCGCACGAAGCTGTGATCGTGGCTGACGAGCACCACGGAGCCGCCCGCATCGACGTGCCCGCGAACAAGGTCGGCGATGATCGTGACGGCGGCCGCGTCCAACGCCGAGGTCGGTTCGTCCAGCAGCAGGACGTCGGGTTCGACCGCGAGCGCGCGGGCCAGGCAGACCCGTTGCGCCTCACCGCCGGACAACTCCGCGCAGCGACGATCGGCGAACGACTCCGGCAACCCAACCCGGGCCAACAAGGCGTGCACCTGCGGGATCGGTAGATCGGCGCGACCGACCCGCACCTCGTCGACTACGACATCGCTCAGCAAGACCGATCGCTGCGGCACCAGCCCGACCCGGCGCCGCAACTCCAGTACATCGAGGCCGGTGATCGGGGCGTCATCGAGCAGGATCCGTCCGCTGCTCGGTTCGGCGAGCCGGTTGAGCAGCCGCAACAGCGTGGTCTTGCCCGTCCCGCTCGGCCCGACCACCGCGGTGCATCGACCCCCGCGCAGGGTGACGTCGATGTCGACGAGCAGTGGTGTCGAACCGGCGATCACGCCGACTCGATCGAGGACGAAGGTGTGCACGGGCCAATCCTGCTCCGCGACGAGCGAACCCGTACCGTGAGGCAGTTTAATGCGCTGCATCGGCACTCGGGTCACCGATAGGCTCGCCCGCATGATTCTTCGCCACATCACGATCGACTGCGCCGATCCCTACAAACTCGCGTCGTTCTGGAGCGCCGTCACCGGCTGGCCGATGTCGGATGACGACGAAGTGGACGACGACGAGGCCCTGCTGACCGCGCCCGCGCCGGTTCCGGGATTCCTGTTCATCCGGGTTCCGGAGAGCAAAACGGTGAAGAACCGGATCCACTTCGATTGGATGCCCACCGAGCGCACCCGCGACGAAGAAGTCGAGCACCTGATCACCCTGGGCGCGGCACTGTATGAGGATCACCGCACCGCCGACGGTCGCGGCTGGGTCACCCTGCTCGACCCCGAAGGCAACGAATTCTGTGTCGAGCGAAGCAAATCCGAACGCGACGACTGACCGAACCCCACGCGACACTCCGTAATGACCTGTGCGGCGGTGTGATCGGCGATGACCTCTACGATTCCCCGGTGACCTACGACGACCTCGAGCATCTCGACACCTCCCGGCTGCCGGAACGGCAGCAGCGGATCCTTGCCACGATTCGGGACTGGGTGGTCCGGCAGGGCTACGCGCCGAACTCCCGGCAGATCGGCGACGCGGTCGGGTTGCGGTCTTCCTCGTCGGTGTCCAAGCATCTGAACAGCCTGGAGGAGAAGGGGTTCCTGCGGCGCAGCGAGACGATGTCGCGGCCGATCGATGTGCGGATGTTCCTGCAGGGTTCGGCGCCGCGGGAATCGAACGAGGATTCGGTGGCGGTGCCCGTGGTCGGTGACATCGCGGCGGGCACGCCGATCCTGGCCGAGGAGCACACCGACGACATGGTGACGATGTCACGGCAGCTCGTCGGGCGCGGCACCGTGTTCGGTCTGCGGGTGCGCGGGGACTCGATGATCGATGCGGCGATCTGTGACGGTGACATCGTGGTGGTGCGTCAGCAGAACGAGGCGCATTCGGGGGAGATCGTTGCCGCGATGATCGACGGGGAGGCGACGGTGAAGGTGTATCGGCAGCGCAACGGCCACGTGTATCTCGAGCCGCGCAACCCCGCCTACCAGGTCATCGACGGTGATAAGGCCGCCGTGCTGGGGAAAGTGGTGTCGGTGATGCGCCGCGTCTGATCCGCACATCGCGGGTCGTCGTACCCTGAACTGATGTCGGACATCTCGGAACCGGACTTCGCGCGGCTGGTCGAGTTGCTGGCCGGTCGGCGGGTGGTCGTGCTGACCGGTGCCGGGGTGTCGACCGACAGCGGTATCCCCGACTATCGCGGTCCGGCCTCGCCGCCGCGCAATCCGATGACCTATCAGCAGTTCGTCGGTGACGCGGTGTTCCGGCAGCGGTATTGGGCGCGCAATCACATCGGCTGGCGGCGGATGGATGCGTCGCGGCCGAATCCGGGGCATCGCGCGCTGGCGCGGCTCGAGCGGATGGGTGTGGTGAGCGGTTTGATCACCCAGAATGTCGATCTGCTGCATACGAAGGCGGGGCATCGTCGGGTGATCGATCTGCACGGTACCTATGCGCGGGTGCGGTGCTTGGGTTGTGAGGCGTTGATATCTCGGATGGCGTTGGCGGATCGGCTGGAGGCGGCGAATCCGGGCTTCGCCGAGGGGGCGACGACGAATGGTGTGGAGGTCGCGCCCGATGCCGACGCGGTTGTCGCCGATACCGACAGTTTCCGGATGGTCGATTGCGCGGGGTGTGGGGGAATGTTGAAGCCCGACATCGTGTATTTCGGTGAGAATGTTCCGAAGGAGCGGGTGGCGGCGGCGTTCGAGTTGGTCGATGATGCGGATGCGTTGCTGGTGGCGGGGTCGTCGTTGACGGTGATGTCGGGGTTGCGGTTCGTGCGGCATGCGGCCAAGCGCGGGCGGCCGGTGGTGATCGTCAATCGGGGGAATACGCGAGGGGATGAGTTGGCGTCGCTGATTGTTGATGCCGGATGTTCGGGTGCGCTTGTCGCGCTTGCCGACACTCTCGGGGATGTGCGGATGCTGGCCGGGTCGGCGATGTAGTCGACTTTTGTTGTGGCGCAATGCACGTCGTTGCATTGAGTGCGTCTCAGCATTCGATGCTGATTCGAGGTGGCCGCTGTGTGCGTCAGGCTTCTACGACGGAGTTTCTGAATGGAATCGCCGGTTGAATGACTGTGCGGCGTTGGGTTTGCGGGCGATGCAAGTAAGCAGTGTGTGCCGAACGGAGGCGGTTTTGCATCCCGGAACTCTTCCATTTCAACTTATATCGCACAGGTGGGCTTGCGGCAAGGGCCCGTCGGTGCCGCATACTCGCAGACCTGAGTCGGGTGCGGCCGCTGAGTAGCGGTCGTCCGGCGCGATTTTCGGGGCGGGCTGGGCGGTATGCGTGTGCTGCTGTTCGGTGGTGCGGAGCGGAGGAACAATGGTTGAGGAGAAGGCGCTGCGGGTCGGTCCTTCGGGGATCGAGATCGCCTATGAACGTTTCGGCGACCCCTCCTTGCCGCCGGTGCTGCTGATCATGGGTGGCGGTGCGCAGATGATCAACTGGCCGGACGGGTTCTGCGCCGAGCTCGTCGACCGCGGTCTGCACGTCGTCCGCTTCGACAGCCGGGACACGGGCCATTCGTCGCACATGTCCGACGCGCCGATCGTCGATATGCCTGCGGCGATGGCCGGTGATCTCGCCACCGCGTCGTACAACCTGTCGGACATGGCCGCCGATACCGTCGGCCTGCTCGACGCACTCGGTTTCGAGAGTGCGCACCTGGTCGGCCTGTCCATGGGCGGAATGATCGCGCAAACCATGGCGATCGAACACCCCGGCCGCGTCCGATCGCTGACGTCGATCAGTTCGCGCACCGGAGCTCCCGGTGTCGGCGATGCCGATTTCGCCGCGATCGGTCCGTTGGGTCCGCAACCGCACGACCGGCAGAGCTACATCGACTGGCAGATCCGAGCCTCGCGGGCGATCTGGTCGCCCGGATTCGCCTTCGACGAGGACGCCGTCGCCGAAACAGCCGGACGCGTCTACGACCGAGGACGTGACCACGAGGCGATGATGCGCCACTTCGTCGCGGTCGTGGCCTCCGGCGACCGAACCGCACAACTGAAGGCGCTACATCTGCCGACCTTGGTGCTGCACGGTGCCGACGATCTGATGTGCGACGTCAGCGGCGGCCGCGCCACTGCCGAAGCCATCCCCGGCGCGAAACTGGTTGTCTTCGACGGGATGGGCCACCACCTGCCCCGCGACCTGTGGCCGACCTTCGCCGAGCACATCGCCGAACTCATCCTCGGCGCGGAGGCCAGTCGTCCGTGATGCGATCAGCACCTCACACGCAAGGAGTGAGGTGCTGATCTACGGAATCGATGCTGAGAGCTCAGCCCCCGGTCACCGCGACCGGCTCGGGGACGTCGGCCTGTTCCGGCGCCACATCGACCGGATTTCGCTTCGGGCGCAAGGCAATCACCAACACGGCTGCGCCGGTGAGTGCGATGACCATCGTCCAGACCGCGCCGACGTGCATCGCGTGGATGAACGCGGCATCGGCGGCTCGCACCAGATCGGGGCTCTGGATCACTGTCGCGACGTGTCTGGTCTGTTCGGCGGAGACCTGTGCCCGCTCCTGTACCTCGGCGGGCAGGTCGTGCAGTGCGGACTCGATCCCACGGCGGTACGCGATGGACATGATCGTGCCGCCGACCGCGATGCCGAGCACGCTGCCGGTCTGGCGCACGGTGTTGGTGACCGCGGATCCGGCACCGGCCTGCGTCAACGGCAGGGTGTTCATCAAAGCCGCGGTCACGCTGCCCATCACGATGCCGATCGACAGACCCTGGACCAGCAACACGATCTCGTTCCAGACGAGCGGGGTATGTAGGCCGAAGAACGCGAAGCTGCCCATCGCCAGCGCCGCCACGGCCAACGCGGTCGCGGTGACCGGGCGGAGCGACCAGCGGCGCACCAATCGGATGCCGAGCGGCCCGCCCACGATCGCACCCAGCGCGGCCGGCGAAGTGGCGAACCCGGCCTGCAGCGGCGAGAAGCCCCGTGCGCCTTGCAGATAGAACGCTCCGTAGAAACCGGCGGCGGTCATGGCGAAGAGCAACAGCCCGAGCGCGGCATTGCCACCGCCGAACGTCCGCTCCGCGAGTAGTCGAGGATCGAAGCTCGGCTGGCGGCTGCGCAGTTCGACGAACACGAAGGAGCCCAACAGGATCAGGCCCGCGGTGATCGGCGCCCAGACATCCGCCCGGCTCCACGCGGCCACCTGCCCCGCGCGAATCAGCCCGTAAGCCAACGCGGCGAGCCCGGTGATCGATAGCAGCAGACCGGTCAGGTCCAGCGACCGCGGGGTCGGGCTGCGGAATTCGGGGATCAGCGTGGCGATCCCCACCAACCCGACCAGCACCGCCGGGACGTTGATGAGAAACACTGAGCCCCACCAGAAATGGTCGAGCAACACACCCGCGAGCAGAGGCCCTGCCGCGATTCCGACACCGGCCGAGGCCGAGGAAACGCCGATCGCGGCTGCCCGGGCGGGTCCGGTGAAGGTCCAGGTGAGGATCGCCATGGTGGCGGGCATGATCAGCGCGCTGCCCACGCCCATCGCGGCTCGCGCGGCGATCAGCTGGCTTGCGTCACCGGCGTAGGCCGCCCATATCGATGCGGCGGCGAAGGTCGCCATGCCGGTGGCGAGCACGGTGCGGTGTCCGAACCGGTCGCCCAGTGCGCCCGCGGTGAACATCAGGGCGGCGAAGACCAGCGTGTAGGAACCGGTCGCCCATTGCAGCTGGGCGGGTGTTGCGCCGATGCCGCGGACCGGGTCGGCGAGGGTCTGGAAGGTCAGGCTGAGGATGGTGTTGTCCATCCAGATCAGGAACGAGGACAACACGAGTACGGCGAGGATCAACCGCTGCCTTGGCTTCGGCAACGTCGGAGACATGATCATGGAAACCTTCGCTAAGATTGGCAAGAACCTGACGATTAACTTGGCATAATCGTCAGGAACCTGTCAATGCCGAGGAGGTCTTTTCGTTGGGTTCCTACCGGGACGAGGTCGGGTCGCTCACCTTCATGGTCCGCAAGGTCTGGCTGAACATGCGGGCGGCAATCGGGGAGGAGCTCAAGGCCTTCGGCCTGTCCACATCGCAGTACGCCACCTTGATGATGACGGCCGCGCACCCCGGAATGTCGGTCGCCGACATCGCCCGCGAGGTCGCGAGTTCCCGCCAAGCCGCCAACGAAATGCTCGGCGGGCTCGAACAAGAGGGCCTGATCGAACGCCGCCCCCACCCCTCCGACGGCCGCACCCACCAGATCAGCGTCACTGAATCCGGCCGAATCCGCCTGGCCGAGGCTCGCGTCGCCGTCGGCCGCCGTGAGGCTGAACTGGAAGCCTCATTCACTCCCGCGCAACAAGCCGCGATCCGCGACTGGCTCGACGGTATCTCCGACGCTTGCCATGGATCGACGCGGTCGTAATCTGCTGTGGGGCAGGTGAATTCGGTGTGCGCCACGCGCCGCTGTCAGTGGGTCGGGCGCGGGAACTCCCAGAACATCCGAGGCAGGAATCCGGCTCGATACCAGTTGACCGCGTAACGAACACAGAGTTCGGAGGTCACTTCGACGGGCTGCTCAGTGGCTGCGTCGCTTGGGCTCCCGCAGCATTGGCGCGCTAGCCGTGGTCATGGGTGGGCCCAACCTGTCCGCCGGAACGCCGCGCGGACAGGTTGAGGGGCGTCGACTTCGCGCGCAGAGCCTGTCTGCACATGAAATCGCTACGCCTACCGTTGATTTCCGGCCCGGACGGGCGTGCCGATCTCGGTGAGTCCGGTCAGGGCCTCGGGCAATGGGCCCTGATGGAGGACGCCGAGGCGCTGAGTGGCTCGGGTGAGGGCTACGTACAGCTCGGCCGCGCCGCGTGGACCGTCGGCGAGGATTCGTTCCGGGTCCACGACCAGGACAGCGTCGTACTCCAGGCCCTTGGTTTCCGATGCCGTCACGGTGCCCGGTACGCCCGGTGGTCCGATCACGACACTGGTGCCTTCGCGACCGGCTTCGTCCCGGACGAATTCCTCGATGGCAGCTGGTAATTCGTCATCGGTGACCTGCTTGGACCACGGCTGGACCCCGCACGCGCGGACCGATTCCGGCGGCTGGACCCCGGGGGCGAACTCGGCGAGTAGTGCGGCGGCGACGCTCATGATCTCGGCCGGGGTGCGGTAGTTCACCGACAGTGCGCGGTAGGCCCAGCGGCCAGGGACATACGGCGCCAGCATGGTGTCCCACGAGGTCGCGCCGGCCACCGACCGGCGCTGGGCGAGATCGCCGACGATCGTGAAGGATTTACCGGGGCAGCGGCGCATCAGGACGCGCCAGTTCATTGCGGACAGTTCTTGAGCCTCGTCGACCACGACGTGGCGGTAGGTCCAATCCCGGTCTGCCGCAGCGCGTTCGGCGAGTTCTCTGGTGTCGCGTTCGAGGAAGCGGTCGGCCAGGTCTTCGGCGTAGAGGAGGTCCTGGGCGAAGAGGTGGTCCTCGTCGTCCATCATGTCCTCGCGGCTGACCATGACGTCCAGCACGCCTGCGGCGTACTCGGCCTCGGCCTTTCGTTCCCGCTCGGCGGTCTGATCGGCCGGTTTGTCGGGTCCGAGCAGGTCGACCAGTTCGTCGAGCAGTGGCACATCCGGCACCGTCCAGGCATCGCCTTCGGCACGCCACAGTGCCTCGTCGGCGCCCGCCGCACGCAGTCGATCGTGCGACGAATACAGCTGTGCCAGTAATGCTTTCGGCGTCAAGATCGGCCAGAGTTCATCGAGTACGGCGGTGAATGCGTCGTGCGCCGCGAGCTCTTCGAGTAGGTCTTCGCGCAGCTGCTCCCATGCTTCGCGGTCGTCGCGGGTCAGCCAGTCTTTGCCGATCCGGGCTATCGCTCGTTCGGTGAGCACGTAGGTGATGATCTCGCGGAACACCTCGCGGGCCTCGTTGTGCGGTCGCCCGCTCCCGCGCGCCTCCTCCCTGGCCCACTCCGCGGTCTCGGCGTTGATCTGCACCGTGACGTCGGCCAATTCGATCGTCACCGGATCCTTCGGCAGGCGTTGACGATCGGCGACCGCCGCGGCGAGCACCTCCAGGATCTTCAGTGAGCCCTTGAGCTTCGCGGCTTTCGGGGTGTCGTCGGCGGTGACGCGCAGTCCGGGGACGAGCTCGCCCGCGGTCGTGAACACCACGTTGGTCTCGCCCAGCGACGGCAACACATGGGCGATGTGGTTCAGGAACGCCGGATTGGGCCCGACCACGAGCACACCCTGGCGTTCCATCCGCTCCCGCTGCGTGTAGAGCAGGTACGCGACGCGGTGTAGCGCCACCACGGTCTTGCCGGTGCCCGGTCCGCCTTCGATTATTAGCACGCCCGGATGATCGAGGCGGATGATCTCGTCCTGCTCGGCTTGGATCGTCGCGACGATGTCGCGCATACCCTCGCCGCGCGGTGCGTAGACCGCCGCGAGCAGTGCTGCGTCGCCTCGCTCGCCGTCATCGGGACGGCCGAGGACCTCGTCGGTGAAATCGACGATTTGTCTTCCGCGAGTGTGGAATTGGCGGCGTCGACGCATGTTCTCCGGTGTCGCGGCGGTGGCGACGTAGAACGCGCGCGCCGCGGGTGCCCGCCAATCGAGCAGCAGCGGTTCGAACTCGTTCGCCTCGTCGTAGAGACCGATCCGGCCGATGTAGGAGTGCTCGCCCGACAGGGTGTCCAGCCGGCCGAAGGACAGACCGTTGTCGGCCACATCCAGCCGCTGCACCGATTTGCCCAGCGCGCGCACCTGGTCCTCGCGCTCCATCGCCGACCCGTCTCTGCCACGCAACGCCGCGCTGTACTGCCCTTTCACCCGCGCGCGCTCGGCGTCCAGGCGCGTGTAGAGCTCGGCCACGTAGCTGCGCTCGGACCCTAGTTCCTCTTCATGCCCCTGAGTTGGCATGTGCCCCTTACCTTTCCGCTGGCTCGACGATGTCGCGTTGTTCGGCACGCCGCCCGCGAGCCCCACCGTCGGCTCGAGATCCCCGCCCGACCCATCGGTCGACAACAACACACGCAACCTCGTGACTCCCATTTCCGCAGGTTCTGGCCTCGGCCAGCGAGTATGCGGTACGGAGGGGGTCTTGCCGCAAGTCCCCATGTGAGTTATATATTGAATACGGAAAGGAAGCAGTGAGCTCCTTTCCTTTTTCACTTTCGCGGGTCGATCGGGTACGGCAAATCGTTCGTCAAAGCCTCGATCAAAGAGTTCGCGGGCAAGATGCACGACGACCTGATCGACGCCGTGGAATGGGCCGTCGAACAGGGCTATGCCGATCGGGAACGGGTCGCGATCTTCGGTGGGTCCTACGGTGGCTACTCCGCTCTCGTCGGCGTCGCCTTCACCCCCGATGTCTTCGCCGCGGCCATCGACTACGTCGGCATCTCCAACCTGGCCAACTTCCTGCGCACGATCCCTGCGTTCTCCAAGCCGCACACCGCCAACAACTGGACTCTCTTCGTCGCGACCCCGACGACCCGGAACAGGAAGCCGACATGCTCGCACGCTCACCGATCACCCACGTGGACCGCATTGGCACCCCGCTGCTGGTTGTCCAGGGCGCCAACGATGTTCGGGTGGTGCGCGCCGAATCCGACAATCTCGTCGACGCACTCCGCAAGCGTGGGGGTGAGGTCGAATATCTGATCAAGGACGACGAAGGACACGGGTTTGTGAACCCGGACAACCAGATCGAGCTGTTCCACACGATCGAGCGGTTCCTCGCTCGACACCTGGGTGGGCGGGAATCATGAACAGCTAGTCACTGCCATCTCGGGGTTGTCCAGGCGGTGGATGGTGAAGCCGCGTTCTCCGGGTTTGACGTGTGGTTGCAGTTCGTGGGTGGCGGTGTAATCGCCGCCGCGCAGCGGTCGGTAGCGGATGGGTGGTTCCCTGCCGAGGGTGTCCATGCGCGTGGTCAATGCGTCGACCAGGTGGCGATGGGTGGCGTCGTCGACGCGGTTGGCGCTGCTGATGAGGTGCGGGCGCAGGGGCAGCATGCCGGTGTAGTGCGCGGTGCCGTGTAGTAGGGGCCAGAGGATGTCGTCGATGTCTCCACTGATGCCTCGCGGGCCGAGTGCGTCGGCGCGGTCACCGGCGGTGACGATGGGCAGCAGGCGTCGACCGGCGAGGCCGCCGTCGCCGTACTTGCAGACTTTGCCGTCCCGGTCGCGGATGCCGAAGGCGAATCCGTTGGTGAAAACGCGGTCGAACCAGCCCTTGAGGATCGCTGGCATGCCGTACCACCAGAGCGGGAATTGCACGATGACGGTGTGCGATTCGATGACGAGTTGCTGTTGGCGGGCGACATCGGCGGGCAGCGTGCGGTGCAATGTTGCATGGTGTTGCCGATCGGAGAGCGTGTCGCCGGGCGCGGCAGTGGTGTCGGCATCGGTCAGGACCGGGTTCCAGTGTTCCGCGTGCAGGTCGACATCGGTGACCCGATTTCCCGTGCGGCGCAGGTGTTCTACGCCGTGTCGATACAGCGAGTGGCTGAGTGAGTCGGGATCTGGATGGGCGAAAATCCACAGGATTGATCCGGAAGTAGTCACAGGGCTACTTTCGTACCTAGTCCTCGATGTGCCAAGTACTGACATTCATGGCACATAGTGACTGAAAGGTAAGCATTGAGGTAGGAGCGTTATGCGTAAGCAGGTTGAGACTGCGTTGGCGGTGTGTCCGGTCGAAGTTGCGGTCTCGGTCCTCGGTGGTGCGTGGAAGTTGACGATCATCAAGAACCTGCTCGGCGGGCGCCGCAGATTCGGTGAGCTCGGTCGATTGGTGGGGCCGGTCAACCCGCGCGTGCTGACTCGGCAGTTGCGTGAGCTCGAAGCCGACGGGCTCGTCAACCGGACCATCTATCCGGAGGTGCCGCCGCGAGTGGAGTATTCGCTCACCGAATTGGGAGCGACGCTCGAACCGGCGGTGGCGTGGTTGGGTCGGTGGGGAGCCACCTATGCGGAATCTGTTGTCGCAGATCACTGATAGACCCAGTGGTGATAGGCATTCATGTCGACGTTGCTGCCGCAGATGATGGTGACGATGTGACGGTCGGCGAAACGGTCACGGTTTTCCAGGACGGCTGCGACGCCGAGGGCGGCTGAGGGCTCGACGACCAAACCCGTGTGCTCCATGAGCATCCGAATGCCCGCGACGATCGATGACTCCTGAACGAGTACGGCATCGTCGGCGACCGCGAGGAGATCGTCCAAGACCTCGGGGATGGGGTATCGACCGGCGACGCCGTCGGCGATGGTGTCGGTCGATTCGGTGGTGATGACCCGGCGTTCGTGCCACGAGCGGGTCAGTGCCGGTGCACCCATCGGCTGTACACAGATCACCTCGACGGCGGGAAGCAGGGACTTGAGGACGTATCCGACACCGGTGGCCATCGCGCCGCCACCCAGGGCGATCAGGACAGCGTCGAAGGACGTTCTCGCACTTGCGAGTTCGAGACCGATCGTCGCGGCGCCCTCGCAGGTCTCCACGTCCAGACTGTCCTCGACCAGTCGAATGCCGCGCTGTTGCGCGATACTCGCGGCTCTTTCGCGGGCGGTTTCGATGTCGCCGTCCACCAGTTCTAGTTCCGCACCCAGCGTGCGGATCCGATCGAGTTTGGCGAGCGGTGCTCGCCTCGACGCCACGACCGTCACGTCGAGGCCGCGGCGGCGACCCGACCAACCGAGCGCCTGGCCGAGATTGCCTGCACTGGCACACACCGCGGCGGTCCGGCCCTGCTCGGTCAGCAGACTCGTCACGAGCTCGGTACCACGGGCTTTGAAGCTGCGGACCGGGTTCGCCGTCTCGAGTTTGATACTCACTGTGCAGCCGAGTCGACGTCCCAATGCCTCGCACTGGTACATCGGGGTATGCAGGAATTGGGGGTCGATCACGCGGCAAGCCGCGCGGATCCGGTCAAGATCAAGGCGGGTTTCGAGCATGCCGAGACCATATCCATCCGGCGGTGCCATCAACTGACGCGTTGTCGTTGCGCACGGGTGTCGGTGGGTATCGGTAACGTCTCGTGCTGTGGAAACCGGGGAACATATCCGAGAGCTCGCGGATCGCATTGTGGCGCTGCGCGATGCCTACTATCAGGGCTCGCCGCTGGTCGCCGACGCCGAGTACGACGCGATCGAGGACGAGCTACGCGCCCTGATCGCGGCGCATCCCGACCTCACGCCCGACCCGAATCCGCTGGATCAGGTCGGCGCGCCCGCGGTGCTGCACGCCCCGATCCGGCACTCGCGGCCGATGCTCTCACTCGAGAAGGCGACCAAGCCCGAGCAGGTCGCGGCGTTCTTCAACCGCTTCCCCGGCCAATCGGTAGTGGTGATGCCGAAGCTCGACGGCTTGTCCCTGGCCTTGGTCTTCGAGGACGGGCGGCTGGTGCGTGCCATCACCCGAGGTGATGGCACCACCGGTGACGACGTGACCATGTTGGTCCGCGCGCTGGTCGACGGCGTCCCCGACCGGATCGACGGCTCGGGGCGGGTGGAGGTGCGTGGCGAGGCGGTGATGCTGCGTTCCACCTTCCTCGCCTACAACACGGCGCATCCGGACAAGCCGCTGATCAATCCACGCAACGCCGCGGCGGGCACGCTTCGAGCCAAGGACCCGGCCACGGTCGCCGAGCGTCGGTTGCAGTTCTTCGGCTTCGACTTGGACACCGCTGACGGTGCTGCGGCTGTCGACCTGGAAGAGGGGCTGCGAGCGCTCGGGATCGCGGGTGCGCAGATGCGGCACTGCGCCGACGCCGAGCAGGCGCAGGCGGCGATCACCGCGATCGAGCAAGGTCGCAACGAGCTCGACTACGACCTCGACGGCGCGGTGCTGCGCCTGGCCGACCGAGATGCCTACGCGGCGGCCGGGACTCGATCGAACTCACCGCGTGGCGCGCTGGCGTTCAAGTTCGCCGCCGAGGAGAAGACCACGCTGTTGCGCGAGGTGGTCTGGGATGTCGGCAAGACCGGCAAGATCGTCCCGGTCGCGTGGCTGGAGCCGGTGTTCGTGGGCGGCACGACGGTGACAAAGGCGACGCTGGCCAACCAAGAGGTGATCAAGGCCCGCGACATCAAGGTCGGCGACACCGTGCTGGTGCGCCGCGCGGGCGATGTGATCCCGTTCGTCGCGGGCGTGCTCGATGCCGCCAAACGCACGGGCGAGGAGCGCGAGATCCTGGCGCCCAACGCATGCCCCTCCTGTGGGCAGCCGGTGACCGAGCAGGGCAATAGCCGAGAGTTGTTCTGCACCAACGCCTCCTGCCCCGCGCAGACCGTGCGCAGGCTGATCCACTGGGCGTCGCGAGCGGCCGCGGACATCGACGCCATCGGGCAGGTGTGGATCGAACGACTGGCTGAGGCAGGCATTCTGGAGAACCCGTCGGACTTCTACACGCTGACAAAGGAGCGTCTGCTCGAGTTCGATCGCGTCGGCGAGGTCTCGGCCACGCGCATGATCGACTCGATCGATGCCAGCCGTCAGGTCGGCCTGCGCCGCGCGCTGATCGGACTGTCGATCCCGATGGCCTCCGACGGAACTGCCGCTCGCCTGGCGCGGTCGGGATTCGGCTCGCTGGAGGAGGTTGCCGACGCGGGTGAGGAACGGCTCGTGGCGGTGGAGGACATCGGAACGAAGGTGGCTGCCTCCCTGGTCGCGCACCTCACGCGCTTGCGTCCGGAATTGGAGAGGTTGCGCGCGGCCGGTGTCTCACTGGACGTGCGTGAAGAAGATCTACCGCCGGTCATTGCGGCCGGTGCACCCTTGGCAGGCAAGACGGTGGTGATCACCGGCGCAATCAGTGACCCGCGCTCTGGTGAGAAGGTCGCGCGCCCCACGTTCCAACGCTTGTGCGAGCAGGCGGGGGCGACGGCGGCGTCCTCGGTTTCGGCGAGCACCGACATGCTCATCACCGGTGCGGGAGTGGGCGAGAGCAAGCTGACGAAGGCGGAGAAGCTCGGTGTCGAGGTCGTCGACCAGGGTGAGATCTGGAACATGCTGATCGACGCCAAGGTCGTCTGATGTCTCGTAATTCGCTTTGGTTCACGCAGGTTTGATGGGGACTGGTGTTGGCTGGCGGGGGTGGAGTTGACCGACCGCGCGGCCCATCGTGTTGCGTACCGCGAGCCCTGCCCGGGTGCTGGGCACCATGAGTCCGGCGAGCAGGCCGACGCGTCGCTGCCGCGGTCGCACTTCGCGGCGGATCCGCGACTCGTAGGTGGCGAAGGCGCGGGCGTGATCGCCGTGGTGGGCGGCGAGTTCTTCCGCGAGGGCATACGCTCCGGCCATCGCCATGCTGGACCCGTCGCCCAGCAGGGCTGTGGCCGCCGCCGCGTCCCCGAGCAGTACGACCCGTCCACGGGACCACGAGGGCATCCGGACGGTCGTCAGGGGGTCGAAGAACGGGGCCGGGTGGTCGAGGTACGCCGCCACGAGTTCCGGTGCCCGCCACCGCACGTCGGCGTACGCGTCGGCCACGGTTTGCTTGTGGAGGGCGATGTTTTTGCGGTCGTGGGGCGCCGGCTGTGCGGCCCGGAAGGTGAAGATCGCGAGCGGCGTGGTGCGCGAGGGGTGGACGACCAGCATCCGGTTCGGCACGGTCAGCATGGTCAGCTCGCTCGGGTCGTCGATGGCGTCGGGTTCCAGCGGGACGGTCGCGCCGTATAGACCCAGGTCGCGCACGAACTGCCGCTCGGGCCCGAACACCGGACGCCGTGTGGTGGAGTGCATCCCATCGCTACCGACCACCAAGTCGAAACGCCGTGGCGCGGACCGTCGAAAGGTGACGTCGACCCCGCCTTCGTCCTGATCGAGTGCGGTGACCGTGTCGTCGAACACGAACTCGGCATCGCCCCGCGCCGACCGGTGGAGTACCTCGGACAGGTCGGCCCGGGTCACCTCGACCGTCGACGACCCACCCGAGGAGGGAAGTCGCAGTACTGGTTTGCCGGCCGGGTCGAGCAGGGACAGCGACCGATTGCGGGTGGCGAGCTCGCGCAGCTGCGGCAGGATGCCCATCCGCTCGGCGACCGGTATCGCGGGCCCCTTCACGACGATCGCGCTGCCACCGGAGCGCAGCTGCCGGGCCTGCTCGACGACGGTCGGCCGGTAGCCATTCCGGGCGAGCCAGTACGCGAGCGCGGGCCCGGCGATTCCGGCACCGACTATCAGCACCTCGGGCTTCTTCATGACAAGGCCTCTCGGAGCGCCGACGACCACATTCCTGGCCGTCTAGGTACGATCAATTTCGTACTCGAGTAGAACACGCCACCAAGGTACGATGCAAGACGTACCTGAAGGAGGTGTCCGTGGCCGGAACGAACCTGGTCGGTCCAGGGGTCGATGCGCTCGAGCTGGGCGTGGTGCTTCGCGCTCTCGCTGACGAGCACCGTCGTTCGGTGATCACGGCGTTGGCCGCCGACCGCACCGACAGCGAGCGAGGCTGTAACTCGTTCGATCTCCCGATCTCGAAGCAGACCCAGACCCACCACTTCCGGGTGCTGCGCGAAGCAGGTCTCATCGACGAAACCGACTACGGCAACCGCAAGGGCATCCGCCTACGACGCACGGACGTCGAGAGCAGGTTTCCCGGACTGCTCGCACTCCTGGAAGCCGAACACCAGGACGGTTCTGCTCCTCGCTGAACAGAGAGCTGGAACGTCCGCATATCTCGCGTGCGCTCGATCCGGAGTGTGTCGTATCGTAGGACGGTCCGTGCCCCCGGAGATTTCCTTCGGCGGCAGTTCGAGACTCCTGTTCCTTCTGTAGTGGATTCGAGGTGGTGGCGTATCTCCCAGACCCGTTAGTCGTCCGTATTCCTCCACGTTCTGATTCATCGAACGTGCCTGGGGGCGGACGTCGCACCGGTCTGAGTTGCGTCACCCATCCCCGCAGTTTTCTGTCATTCCCGGGTGCAGCTCTGCCGACTGCCCCGGGTTCTGTGTTGTCCGGCCCCGGTGTGGTTGACGCTGAGCTCCCCGATTCCTGAACAGGAGTCCGACCGTGAATTCCCCCACGCTCGACAACGAGCCCGAGCACACCCCTCATCCCCCCGCCCGCACCTCGTCCGGTGCGTCGTCGACGATGACGACGGCCGCCAGGATCGCCCTCGCGGTCCTGCTGACCGGCGAACTCATGAACATCGTCGACGATTCGGTCGTTCTCACCGCCATCCCCACCCTGCAGCAGTCCCTCGGCGCCGGACCGGCCGCCGTGCAATGGGTGACCGCGGGCTACGCACTGGCGTTCGCTCTCGCGTTGATCACCGGCGGCAGGCTCGGCGACATCCACGGCCGACGCAAGGTGTTCCTGCTAGGCACCATCGGGTTCACCCTGGCCTCGCTGCTGTGCGGGTTCGCGGCCGGTCCCGGCATGCTGATCGCCGCCCGGGTGCTGCAAGGCGGTGCCGCCGCGGTGATGATGCCGCAGGTCCTGGCGACCCTCCATGTCACTTTCGCCGGCGAGAACCGCAGCAGGGCCTTCGGCCTCTTCGGAGCGGTTCTGGCGATGGGCAGCGTCGTGGGCCCGGTGCTGGGCGGCGTGCTCACCGAGGCCGACCTGTTCGGATTGTCCTGGCGGCCGATCTTCTTGATCAACGTGCCGGTCGGGCTCGCAGTGATCATCCTCGGGCGCAAGTTCATCACCGAGTCGACCGCGGCGAAGGCCGACCGGCTCGACCTCGCCGGCGTGGGGCTGTCCGCGATCGCGATGGTGCTGATCGTTTTCCCGCTCACCGAGGGCAACGCCCACGGCTGGCCGCTCTGGTGTTTCGCCATGCTCGCCGGTGGTCTGCTCGTGCTCGGTGTCTTCTTGCGCCACCAGCAGCGCCGCGCCGGTGACGCCCCGTTGGTGGAGTTGTCGCTGTTCAAAGTCAAGCAGTTCTCCGGTGGACTGTCCGCGCAGCTGACGATGGGTCTGTTGGTCGGGCTGTTCTTCATGACCTGGACGCTGTACCTGCAGCGTGGCCTGGGCATGAGCCCGCTGATGGCGGGACTGGCCTTCGTGCTGCTCGCCGTCGGCGAGTTGGCTGGTGCGATGCTTGCGACGAAGACCGCCGGACGCTTCGCGCGTCGACTGCCGCAGACCGGAGCCCTGATCACCCTCGCCTCGATGACGGCCTACGGGCTCCAGATCAGCAGCGGGCACGAGGATCTGACCTTGCTCCCGATGACCGTCCCGGTCCTGTTGCTCGGGTTCGGCCTCGGGATGATCAGCGGACCGATCGCCGACCTGACACTGGTGAAGGTTCCACACGAAAGCGCCGGTTCGGCCGCCGGCCTGTTCAACACCGCCCTCCAGCTGGGCTATGCCCTCGGTATCGCCCTGAACGGCCTCGTGTTCTTCGCCGCCACCGGCGGCTCACCCGACGAGGCGCTCAACCGCGACGCGTTCACCGGCGTGCTGTGGTGGGTCGGCGGCACGTTGATCGTGATGTGGGCCTTGATGTTCTTCCTGCCCAAGCACGCCAACGGTCGGGCCGAGTAGACCGGCCCCAAGCGTTTCCGGGGTCGCCGCGCATCCGAACGGCTGTCAGCCGAGATCCGGCACCCTGGCTTCGCGCAGAGACTTGTCGGGGCGCAGGCCGCGCCAGCTCGGGTGGCGTAATCCGTCGGGGCTGGCTTCGCGGAATTCGATGTCGGCGACGAGTTCGGGTTCGACCCAGTGGGCCATGGCAGCCAAGGGTCGTGGGGGTGGAATGTCGAAAGGGCTGTCGGGGCGGGCGATTTCGTTGAGGCGCAACTGTAGGGCCTTGCGGTCGCGCATGGTCCAGCCGGTTCCGACATTGCCGATGTGGACCAGGCGGCCTGCGTCGTCGTAGGCGCCCATCACGAGGGAGCCGAAGATGCCGGAGTAGCGGCCGTTGCCGGGGAGCCAGCCCGCGACGACGACCTCGGTGGTTCTACGTAGCGGGGTTTTGATCCAGGCTGGGGAGCGGCGGCCGGCCTGGTAGGTGGAGTCGAGGCGCTTGGAGATGATGCCCTCTAGTCCGTGGTCGCGGGCGACGTCGAGCATGGTGTTGGCGTCGACGTTGGAATAGTAGGGCGGGGTGCTGGCGAGCGGCAGATCGATCGCCAATTCATCTAGTCGGGCGCGTCTTTCGAAGTAGGGGAGCGACATGATGGACTCGCCGTTGACCGCCAGCAAATCGAAAATGAGGTACTGGACTCGTATTTCGCGCAGGAGTTCGGCGTTCGGATTCACAACGTGCATCCGGTGCTGCAGACGACGGAACGAGGGTACGCCGGTGCCCGGCTCGGGAGCCACGATCTCGCCGTCGAGGATGACATCCCTGCCGTCGAGAAGTTCAGCGAAGATAGTGGTCAGATCGGGAAACGAGCCACTCAGGTCGCGGTTGTTCCGACTGTAGAACCGGCATTCCCCGCCCACCGAACGTCCGATGGCGCGAATGCCGTCCCATTTCATCTCTATCGCCCATAGGCCGGTGTCTGCCGGTGGCCTCCCGGAGACGGCCAGCATTGGCAAAGGCACCGATTGCACAAGAGCAGCATATCTTCAGCTATCGATTTATCCGGTTGTCGGGAGGTTCGGTAATTGGGTATGGCGGAACTTCGGCTACGTGGTTTTCGGTGCTGCGGTGAGATAGCGCGTCAGCATGGCTACCAATTCGTTCTCGAAGACAGTGACCTCGAGGGGCTTGGGGGCGGCCAGTAGATGGTGTGCCAGCAACTCGATCGTGGTGACGACGAGTCGGGCCGCGGCGTGCCTGTCGTCGACGTTCACGTCAGGGTGTTCGGTGAGGAGCTCGCGCATGTCGGCCACTGCCGTGCGCTGTAGTTCGGTCGCTTTGTCCATCAAGTGGCTCGAGCGAGGCGCCTGCTCGATGAGGATTCTGGGGTAGTACTGATACAGCGATCCGATGGAGATCTCGGCCGCTTCCGCGATGCGTCCGTGCGGAATTCGACGACTGACGGTCGGCTAGTCTCGGCGGATGAGTACAGTGCCGCCGCGGTCTCGCGTTGCGAGGCGTGGTGGGCGGGGTGGTCCGTCGGGCGTGAAGCAGGCGATCTTTCTTGTGTGTGGGGTGATTGCGGGTGTGCTGCTGCCTGTGTCGGTTCTGCGGGTGGGGAGTCGGCCGGTGTGGTTGCTCGGTTTGCTTCCGTCCATATGGGTTCTGGGGATCGGGCTGATTGTCGTTTCAGCGTGGCGGACCAAGTCGATGGTTGCGGGGGTCGAGCGGACCGGGGTCGGTCCGGTGGAGTATCTGGCGGTGGTGTCCGCGGTGGCTGGTGGCGTGCTGTACGTGTCCGGCGACGTGCGGACGGCGCGGCTCGTCGGCAGTGGATTGCTGGTGCTCGCGGTGCTTCTGCTGGTATTGGTGGCGCTTGGCCACCTGTACCGGCACAGGAAGCGCGGGGCTGCGGCGAAACTGCGGGTGGGGTCGGTTCGCACGCTTGGTGTGGTGACTTCGTCTGGGCTGGAGGACTTTGCGGCGACGCCGAATCCGAAGGTGGCGCGGCTGACGGTGGAATTCACCGATAACGCAGGCACTCGCCGGTGGTTGACGCCGACGGCGTATCAGGTGCCGGGCAAGCCGATCGATGTCGATGACGAAGTTGTCGTGTGGTTCGATCCGGAACGTCCCGGCGATATCGGGCGGATCGTGGTGGAGTTCGACAATGGCGTCAGTCGAATCGTGAAGACCCGGTAGCGCAAGGTTCAGAGGCCGAGTTTGGTGACGGCGTTGTCTTCCAAGGGGTTTGCGGTGCGGATGTAGCCGTGCACGGTGCGCGGATTGGACCAGCGACCTTGGCGCATGATTTCGCGGTCGCTGGCACCGCCGAGGGCCGCTTGGGTGGCGAAACCCGCGCGCAGGGAGTGGCCGGAGAAGAGGTCGGGGTCGAGGCCCGCGCGGGCGGCGTAGCGTTTGACGAGCTCAGCGACGGCGCGGCCGGACATGGGGGTGGTGCCGACCGTACCGTGACGATTGATGGTGGGGCACAAGGGTAGATCGGGTTGCTCGGCGAGAGCGGTTCCGGTGAAGCCGTGGCAGCGGTGGATGTCCGGATCTGTGGTTTCCTCGGTCAGGTGGGCGCGTAGGCCCGATGTGCCTGCGGCGGTGTGTATTTCGAGCAGGCGAACCCAGTCGGCGAAGGCGCAGACCGGGCAGGTGCGTGGGCGTTGACCGCGTGGCAACGCGACGCGCTGTTCGGCGACACCGGTGGGGTCGGTCTTCGTCGACGGCAACCGCACCAGCAGCACCGGTTCGCCGGTGGCGTGATCGAGCTGCACATCCACATCAGCGATGCGCAGACCAGCGAGTTCACTGCGTCGCAGGGCGCCCGCGAACCCGATCAACAACACGAGCGCATCGCGCCGCCGCGCGGGTTCGGTCGGCCAGCCGGGCTCCGGCAGCCCGGCAAGCAGCTGGTCGAGGGTGTGCAGCAGCACGGGGCGTTTGCGTTTCGGCTGCGTACGCCGAGTGCGCCGGATACCACGCAGGGTGAGCCGGACAACGTCGGAGCGGGTGGGCGACGGCAGTCCGTTCGCGGCGTGCACCGCGGCAATCGCGGCCGATTTACGTTCCAAAGTTGCCGCACTGAACGCCCACTCGCCGGTGTCGCGACGCGCGTCGGCAGCAGCGGCCAGATACACGGCGACATCGAGCGGATCCGCGGGCATCGCCTGCCGACCCTCGGCCAGACACCACGCCGACCACGCGATCCAATCAGTCCGATAGGCGCGCAATGTATTCGCCGATTGCGACGCTTCGAGATAACGCCGCAGCGAGCCCGCCTGATTGTCATCGAACCGCTCCCGCACGAGCCGCAACGCCGCCGCGTCCACGAGCACGCTGCGCACCCCACGACGCAACTCGGTCCGCACCGACTCCGGCATCGCGACGACAGCGGCCCGCTCTTCCATCGATCAGCTCCCTATTCCTAGACCGATCCCATTGTGCTGCTGCCCCAGCCCAATTCGCGGCATCGAGCGTCATTGCGCGCGTCGCCCACCGACTGGCCGCCCACGATTACCGACGGCCCTTGAACGGGGCGGCGCGTTCATGATCAGGGGAACTGGTGCTGTTGGCTTCTCGAACAATGTCGCCACCAGTTCCTCGTGATCATGCGTCCAGTGGGTGGATTGCCAAGCGCACGCCCCGCGCTCCTGTGGCCGCAGTCAGTCGAGCTGTTCCGAAGTCCGTGAGAGTGCCTGCGGCTGCGCTGACCCGCGCTACGACCTGTTCGGCCACGCGGCGCAGTGCCATGCGCTTCCATCCCATTCCACAAGAAACGGCTCGGCATGCGGCAACGGCCTTCCCCAGACATGAGATCCGAGCCTGCACAGCCACGCGACGGCCAGGGTGAGGCTGGCAACGTGCCCGACGACAACGACGATCTCGCCAGAGTGGGTAGCCGCGATCTGCCGAAAGGCGGCGTCCACCCGAGCCAGTACCTCCCGCCCCGACTCGCCATCCGCCACTCGCTGATCCAGATCACGCTCAACGATCCACGCCCGCAGCACATCAGCCGTCTGTCGCCGAACCGCCGGATCACTCACGCCCTCGTGCTTTCCAATGCCGACCTCGGTCAGCTCGGCCAGCGCCACGACGTCGAGAGATGCATTGGAGGCAAGTGCCGCAGCAGTCTGCTGCGTACGCAATGCGGTGCTGCAGTAGATCCGAGCGACGGGCTCGCAGCCCAAAACGCGTGCAGCTGCCATAGCTTCACGACGGCCGCGAGCAGTGAGCGGCGCCGCCGGTACAACTCCCGCGATACCTCCGGCGACGTTCTCCGATTCCGCATGCCGCAAACACCACACTCTGACGCGGTCACTCATACCAACCAGTTCTACCGCCGCACCGCACCAGATCGGCGGGGCCATCCGATCCCGGGCCAGAAGCCAGCTTGCCTGCTGCGACTATGTCATTCGTAATCCATTGTGCTGTGCCAGAATTCGTGAATGAGCACAACCATGGTACGTCCGGTGCAAGACGATGAACTGGTTGCCGTCGCCCAACTTCGTTGGCAATGGTTTGCAGAAAACCAAGGGATTCCGTCGACTACGCAAGCGGAGTTCACCGAGGTGTTCATATCCTGGGCGCAGGCCAACAGATCCTCGCACCGCTGTCTGGTCTTGCTCGAAAACGACGTCGTCATCGGGATGGCATGGCTGGCGATCTTCCAACGCGCACCGAGCCCGCGCACGCTGCAACGCCTTTCGGGCGACGTGCAAAGCGTCTACGTGGTGCCGGACCGCCGAAAGAACGGGCTCGGCGGTCAACTCATCGATGCCGTCGTCAGCCTCGCCGATGAACTCGGATTGAAACCGCTGACCGTTCACGCCAGCCCTAAGGCGATCAGCGCCTACAACCGGCATGGCTTTGCGGCATCGCCGAGTCTGATGCAAGCCGGATTCGCGCACTGACCCCGTAGGAGCAGCGGAGACTTCGGGCTCACGAAACCGGCTGCAGCACGGCGCTTCATCCTGGGAGAACTGACCTACGGGTGTCATTCGGGAAGTGATCGAAGGCCCGGCGTGCTGACGATTGACGGCCCCGAACCGCCTGTGTCACTGAAGGACTCGCGAACGTCAACCGCGCAGCTGTGCGTTGAGGCGTGCGGCCTGACGCGTGAGGTGGTTGCTTTCGGGGAGGCTGGGGGCGGATTGGGCGGCTTCGGTGTAGAGGCGGGCCGCGGTGGCCGGGTCGCCGTCGCGTTCGTGGAGGTAGGCGGCGACGGCGGTGTGGCGGGGCAGGGTTGGGTCGAGTTCGGCTAGTGCGGCGAGGCCGGCTCGTGGGCCGTCGGCCTCGCCGACTGCGACGGCGCGGTTGAGGCGGGCTACGGGGGTGTCGGCGAGGCGCAGGAGTTCGTCGTACCACTCGACGATCTGGACCCAGTCGGTCTCCTCGGCGGTGCGGGCGTCGGCGTGCAGGGCGGCGATGGCGGCTTGGGCTTGGAACTGGCCGAGGCGGTCGCGGGCGAGGGCTGCCTGGAGGATGTCGACGCCCTCGGCGATGAGGCGGGTGTTCCAGAGGCTGCGGTCCTGTTCGGCGAGCGGCACGAGGCTGCCGTCGGGGGTGGTTCGGGCGGGGCGCCGGGCGTGATGCAGCAGCATGAGTGCGAGCAGGCCCGCCACCTCTTCGTGTTTGGTTCTGACCGCGAGCTGGCGAGTGAGCCGGATCGCCTCGGCGGCGAGATCGACGTCGCCGGAGTAGCCCTCGTTGAAGACGAGGTAGAGCACGCGCAGCACGGTGGCGACGTCACCGTGCTGGTTGAACCGGACGTCCGACACGGTTTTCTTGGCACGGCTGATCCGCTGAGCCATGGTCGCTTCGGGCACGAGGTAGGCCTGCGCGATCTGGCGAGTGGTCAAGCCGCCGACCGCACGCAGCGTGAGCGCGACCGCCGAAGCCGGTGTCAGGGATGGGTGCGCGCACAGGAAGTAGAGCTGGAGCGTGTCGTCCACCGCCTCGGCCGGACCGGGTGTCGGCTCGGCCTCGATCCGCTCCTCCCGGTCGCGGCGCGCGGTCTCGGAGCGGTGGGCGTCGAGGAACTTGCGCCAGGCGACCGTGACCAGCCAGCCCTTCGGGTCGGCGGGCTGCTGTTCCGGCCAGCTGACGGTGGCCTGGATGAGTGCTTCCTGGACAGCGTCTGCGGCTGTCGCGAAGTCGACTCCGCGATGCACGAGGACGCCGATCACCGCGGGAGTCAGCTCCCGTAAGAGCAGTTCGTCCATCACCCGATCCGCCCTGACCGGCCCGGTCCCACGCGCGCCGCGTCTGCAACCGTCGCGAACTCTGCTGCGCGATAGCCGACGATCCCGATCACCGAGCTGAGCAGCCGACCCTCATCCACCCTGTCACTCCGTGATGCACGCGGTCTCGGTGAAGAACGGGCGCACCTCGAGCCACTCGTGGATCGGCTTTCCACCCGCCCCCGGCGCCGCGGACAACTCACCGGCCAGCTCGAGCGCTCGCTCATAGCTCTCGACGTCGATCACCATCCATCCGGCGATCAGGTCCTTGGTCTCCGCGAACGGGCCGTCGGTGACCGGTGGCTTTCCCTCGCCGTCGTAGCGGACGAACGTGCCACCCATGGACAGCGCTTGTTCATCGACGAATTCGCCGGTGTCCTGGATCTTCGTGGCGAAGTCTTGCATGTACTGCACGTGGGCCGAAACCTCTTCTGGCGTCCACTGATCCATCGGCACGTCGTTGACCGGTGCGGGCGCGCCGCGATAGTGCTTGAGCAGCAGGTACTTCACGATGATCTCCTTACTATGTACCGCCCATCGTGGCGGTGCTCATTGCTGGGACGAAGCCGCACACGGTTTCTCGACATCCCACCACAGCGGCTCGGGTGGGCGCAGGCGATACTCAAGCGCGCGCACGCTCCGCCCGCTGCTGAATCAGCTCCTCGACCGGGCTGGGCAGGTTCGTCTCGAAGTCGATCAGCTTCACCCATGTCGGCGTCACGACGATCCGGACCATGCTCTCGTACAGCGAATGCACCTCCGCCTCCCAGTGCACCCGCTGTTCGGGTGTCATCTCGTAGGAGCCGTTCATCTGGAGGTACTCCGCCGGGATGCCCTCGACGGTGTCCAGCTCCACCCGACCGCGAATGAGCAGCATCTTGGGCGGGTGCACCTCGGTGTCGATGGTCAGGGCGACCATCGGATTGTTGCGCAGGGCGTGGAGCTTCGGAGCGTTCGTCGAGGTGCACACCACGACCTCCGAGCCGTTCCAGGTGAACCCGATCGGGATGTTGCGGGGTGTGCCGTCTTTGGCGACGTAGGCCAGGCGGGTGAAATCGCGGGCCAGCAGTTCCTGGCTGAGCGGGCGGTTCAGGATCTCGGCGATCTGGTTCGGTTCCATGGTTCTCTTCTTTCGACGGGCGGCCCTTGTGGCCGCTATGCCCCTGGGACGGAACCAGCGCTACATTCTCGACATCCGGAAGCGGATTGATGATTGTGACTGCTGTCACACTGTCATTCGGCGGGAGGGTTCTCCGGGCGCCGGTTGGGGCGGAAGCGCATCGGTGGTTCGGCGTACTCCTCCAGGGTGTGCGCGATCCAGCCGATGGTGCGGGCGAGCGCGAAGATCGCTTCGCCGGCGTCGGGGCGCATGCGGTAGGCGTGCATGAGTACGGCCAGTGCGAGGTCGATGTTCGGCACGGCGGTGTGTGGTGCGCCGAGTTGGTCGGTGATGGTGTCGATGGCGGTCAGCGCTGGTGCGGCGGCGGGGATGGGGCGGAGCATGGTCAGCAGCAGCTCGGCGCGCGGGTCGGCGGTGCGGTAGACGAGGTGCCCGAAACCCGGGAGTCCGCCGCCGAGTCGTAGCCGCTCGGAGGCCGCGCCGAGCGGGTCAGCGATCGCGTCGGTGAGGAAGCGGTACGCGACAGTGCTTGCGGCGCCGTGGTATTGGCTGTCCAAGGCGCCGAGACCGGCGGAGACGACACCGTACGGATGGACCCGCGCGCTGGCTGCGACGCGGGCGGCCATCGTGGAGATCGCCAGTCCGTGATCGGCGAGCAGCGTCAAGGTCGAGTCGAGCAGGTCGGTGGGCACGGGGTGGTCGGTCAGGCTGGGGCCTAGCCGTTGCGCGAGCGTTCCGGAATCGGGTGGTGTGGCGGCGAGGCAGTCGACCTCGACCGCGAGCAGGATGCGGGCTGTTCGCAGCACTCCCTGCGGCGACAGGTCGAAGCGGAGCTGATCGCTTGCGCTGGCGACGGTTACCGCGACGCGCATCCGATCGGTCAGCCGGACACTGTCGGCGAGAGCGCCGACTGCGGCCCGGGTGGTGCGGAGAATCTCGGCTGGAGCGGTGAATTGCTCTACTGGCGAGGTCAATTCGCCGGACCACAACAGGCTTGCTACTGCCTCGACCGGGTGCGTTGCAATCAGCCCCGCAACGTTCTGACCTCGGTAGTACAGCTGGTCGTCCTCGATGCGCGAGATCGTGGTGGGGATGTCCTCGATCGTTGCGCGGCGATCGACGCCGTGCCGTCGGCCTTGCGCCAGCCGGGCGACCTCGTCCTCGCGGAACAGGCTGCCGCGACGGCCCGAGGCCGGGATCTTGGTCAGCAGTCCTCGGCTGACGTAGGCGTAGACGGTCTCGGGCTTGATATCGAGACGGCTCGCGACCTCGGCGGTCGTGAGGTGGCGTGCGTCACCTTTCCTGTCCATGACCTGCCTCTCCGCACTTACATTGACTTGATCAATATTGACTCTAGTTGAACGTGATCGCACAGTTCAGTCAAGAGGAGGTCTGAACAATGACGATCAACGGTGTTGCACTCGATGAGCTGATCGACGCGCCCGCGGGACTGCGGAGTGTGGTGGCGGCCGAGACTCGAATCGGCGATGTGCGCGGGCAGGAGGGGTTCTACCACTATCGCCAGTACTCGGCGATCGAGCTGGCGTCCGCGTGCAGCTTCGAAGAGGTGTGGTTTCTGCTGTTCGAGGGACGTTTGCCCGATCGGGCAGAGTTGGCCGAGTTCACCGACGAGGTAGCGCGATCGCGTTCGCTGCCAACGGAATTGCTTCCGGTGCTGCCCGCGATCGCGGTGAGTGGGCGTCCGATGGTCGGTCTGCGGACAGCACTGTCGATGTTGGCCGCGGCTCGCGATCTGCAACCGGTGTGGGACAGCGAACCCGCCACACGCAGGGCCGACGCGCTACTGATCTGCGCGGTGGCGCCGACCATCCTCGCCGCTTTGCACCGGCTACATCGCGGATTGGAACCGGTGGCCCCGCGCGCGGATCTGTCGACGGCTGGGAACTGGCTGTACATGCTGACCGGCGAGTCGCCGCGACCGCAGGCCACTCGGGCGATCGAGCAGTATCTGATTGCGACGATCGATCACGGGTTCAATCCGTCTACCTTTACCGCGCGGGTCGTGGCCTCGACCGGTGCCGACGTTGCGTCGGGAGTCATCGCGGCGATCGGCGCATTCTCCGGACCGTTGCACGGTGGCGCGCCGGACCGGGCGCTGGACGGGTTGGATGAGATCGGTAGTGCGGACCGGATCGACGGCTGGGTATCGGAGAAGGTCGCCAAGGGTGACCGTGTCATGGGATTCGGTCATGCGGTGTATCGCACTGCGGATCCGCGCTCGGTTCTGTTGCGCGCCATTGGCATCGAGCTCGGTGGGGAACTGGTCGAGTTCGCGACGACCGTGGAGCGGCGAGTCACCGAGGTGCTCGCCGAACTCAAGCCCGGCCGGGATCTCTATACAAACGTGGAGTTCTACGCCGGAGTTGTGATGGAGCTCTGCGGAATTCCGCGTTCGATGTTCACCCCAACCTTCGCCACTAGCCGCGTTGTCGGGTGGACCGCCAACATTCTCGAGCAAGCGGACACCGCGAAGGTCATCCGGCCGTCGGCCCGATACGTCGGTCCGCGCGCACCACAACCCTTGCCTCCGCGCGTATAGATGGGCTGCCGCTTTCGGTTGTCGGTCAATCGGTGTGCAGTAGGTCCAGGGTGTCGAATCGGTGCGTGGACCAGATGCGGCGCGAGCGTTCCTCCGGGTAGGGCTGGGTGGTCGGCGCGGCGGTGTAGACGCGGGTGGATCGGGTGACCGGATCGTAAGGCGCCCAACCCGGTTCGCCGGTGGTCGCGAAGGACACCCAGTCGGTGCGCATGTCCTGCCCGACGTGCGTGATCTCGGTCGCGGCGTTCGGGTGGGCGGAGGGGTGGGCGCGTACCTCGTCGGGGCTGAGGGTGCCGAAGAGGAGCAGGACGTCGAGAGCGTGCGAGGCGCCCTCTTCGGAGTTGAAGCTCCAGGCCAGTTCGTAAAGCCAGACGGGTCCGCCGCCTGCGTGCGCGGCGTCGGCGAGGTGCAGGCTTGGCATCCGAAACAGCCAGTCGGAGTTGAGAACTTCGAATCGTTGCGCGGGTGTGGCGTCCGGGTAGGCGATGCGATAGAGCTCGCTGCTGGTTGTGAGGTGGGTGAATGCCGCGGTTATGCGCGCATCGGTCGGGTTGCCGCCGGGGCGGGATGTGTAGAGCCGGTATTCGTCACGGGTGTGGCCGATGAGCAGGTCGATGTCGCGCGCGGCGCCGTCTGCGAGCGCACGCCACGGTGCACGTGGCAGGATCTCGCCGTCGACGATGGGGGAGAACGGTGTCGGTGTGAGCGCCATCGGGCCCCAGCTATCAACGAAATCCGGAATCTTCCGGATCACCGCGTCCGTCGCGTCGGTCAGTGCACGTGGCGGGAAACGGGCCAGGTCGCCGACGGTAGCTTCGGTGCCGAGTTCAATGGCAATCGTTGCGGAGATCTCGGTGGCGAGCCGCTCGGAGAAGTAGGTTCCCGGCATGCTCTGGCAGATCGCCCGTCGAAACAGCCCGGCTGCCAACGGCATAACGAGCAGGGCGGCGATGCACGCTCCACCGGCGGACTCGCCGAAGACGGTGACGTTGGCCGGATCGCCACCGAATGCGGCGATATTGTTCTGGACCCAGTGCAGCGCGGCAATCTGGTCGAGGATGCCGCGGTTGTCCGGGACGCCGGTGATGCGGGCGAAGCCGTCCACCCCGACGCGATAGTTCATGCTGACCACCACAGCGCCGGACCGGGCGATCAGTGCACCGTCGCAGTGTGGGTTGGCGGAGTTGTTCTCCAGGTAGGTGCCGCCCTGGATCCACACCAGCACCGGCAGTCTCGCGGCACCGAGGTCGGGTGACCAAACGTTGAGAGACAGACAGTCTTCAGAACCATCACCGGTGCCGCCGGACATCACGGCACCGGTGTTGCTCGCTTGGGGAACCGGTGGACCGAAATCCATCGCATCGCGCACCCCATCCCACCGGCGCACCGGAACCGGGGCCGCGAATCGTCGTGCGCCGACGGGCGGTTCGGCGTAGCGGATGCCCCGGAACACCACGACATCATTCTCCCGCCTGCCGCGCACAGCTCCGGCAGCCGTACGGATTTCAGGTTCGATATGCACTCGGAGGTACTCACTTTCCCGCGATCCGAAAGTCTGCACCTTAGCTCTGAATCTATTTACTGCTCAACAGAATTCCGTCAGCTCGCCAATGCGGTCTGGACGAACTTCGTGATCCACGATGACCGGCTGCCGAAGGCGCGGTATGGCGTTGTCTCGGACTATGAGGTCAACGCCTTGGTGTCGTCACTGTGACGACAGCGTGTGTGCCCCTTTTCCGTCGGTCCGACGACCAGATCAGGTTCTGGCGCTCAGGAATCGAGAAAGTCGGCGAGCAACGGCACCAGCGTTGCCGGGCGGTCGAGGGGGATGATGTGGCCGCAGTCCTCGATCAAGTGCCCGGTCAGGGTGTCGGCGATGGGGCGGAGTTGGTTTTCGAGGGCGGTTCCGACCGGGTGGGATCCGATGGCCATGGTCGGCACGGTGAGGCGGGCGGTGTCGACAGCCTGCCGGATCTGATCGGCGCTGGTCGGCATTGCCCGGTAGTAGGAGAACGCGCACCGCAAGGAATCGGTGCCGGTGTAGGCGGCGACGAAAGCATCGCGGGTTTCGGCGGGTATGCCTCGGCCCTGGGTGCCGGTCGCCAGGAACCAGTCGAGGTAATCGGATTCGTTTCCGGCAAGGACTTTTTCGGCGAGGCCCGGTACCGCGTGAAAGCCGAACCACCACGGCGCGCCGCCGGCCAGAAAGGTTTCCGCGCCGGGCAGCGTGCCCAGCAGTGATTCCATGAGCACCAGCCGGTGGATTCGTTCGGGCCGCCGCATCGCCAGTAGGAACGCCGGGGGAGTACCGGCATCGATCGCGACGACCGAGGCGGTGGTTTCGTCCAGGGCGTCGAGCAGCCCCTCGGCGTCGGCGGCGAGCGTGCCCGCGTCGTAGCCGTCCGCTGCTCGCGTGCTGGCGACGAGTCCGCGCAGGTCCGGCGCGATCACCCGATGTCGTTGCGCGAGTGGGCCCATCACCTCGCGCCACAGCTGCCAGGTGTGTGGAAAGCCGTGCAGCAGCAGGACCGCGGGCCCGGTGCCGGCGATCGCCACGTTCAGTTGGATGCCGTTGGTTGCCACCATCCGCACTGTGAGATCTGGCAGTTCGTGAGACATTCGATCCTCCGCTATGCAGTCACCATCAGTTACTAGCTGAACGTAGGTAACCGTGGGTAGCCTGCCAAGACGGCACTTTCGATACAGGTGGTGAGCTCCAGGTGACTACCCGACCCAGCACAGGCCAGCGCGGGGATCTGTTCGCTCCAGGCTGCCCGACCCGTCGGCTGCTCGATCGGCTCGGCACCAAATGGGTGTCCATGGTGGTGAAACTCCTCGCCGAGGCCGCGCCCGACGAGGTGCGCTTCGCCGAACTGCAGCGCCGGATGCCCGGCGTATCGCAGAAGATGCTGTCGGTGACTCTGCAGAACCTGACCCGCGACGGACTTGTCGCCCGGCGCGTCGAACCCACCGTCCCGCCGCGGGTGCACTATCGCCTGACCGATCTCGGACTCTCCCTGGAGAATCCGCTGGCCGCACTGCGGGCATGGGCGGAGGAGCACATGGCCGAGATCGACGCCGCCGGAAACCCTGCGGACCGCGCGTGACGTTGATGTCGAACAGCGAATAGCGTTATGTCGCGGATGTACTCGCGTTCCATCCCGACAAGGGCGGCTGGCGCTGCACGACCCATCTGAACCCTTGGTGCGCACGGTGACCTGATGCTGCGGCACGAGTCCGGCGGGAACTTCAGCGGGATCACGATGCTCGGAGAGCCCGGGTAGTCGACGGTGGGGTACCGCCCTGCCACAGGAAACCTGCGTAGCGGTCGCTCGTTGTCCGAACCCTGACTCTCGCGTCGCGACTTGTCATTCGAAGTGGCGGTGTCGAGCGGTTGTGACCAGGCGTCCGCCGAGGGCGCTATCCGCTTCTACAGCTACCGCACCGTCAATGCGCCGCAGATCCAGTGGGAATCCGCCACATTCAGTGGGGCCTGACGGAAATGGGACGGTCGTGCAGGGGTGCACAGTTTTCGACCAGTATCGTAGTGGTTTCGTTTCGTTGGATGTGACCAAACGTAAACGTAATAGAACCAGTCGATTTGGGGGAGTCTTCGAAATGCGGCTGAAGTCTGACCGCCGATAATGTTCACTTATCGGCGGTCAGAAATCGCCGCCGGTGTATGAGCTTCCTTGCGACACGCCACATTTCGTTTCGTATGAATACGTCAATAGTGACGAAACCAACGCTACGATTCACCGGTGTCCAACGTCTGCAACTACCCGGGCTGCTCCCGACCGATCACGCGCGGCGGGGGACCTGGCCGTCCCTCCGAATACTGTGAACACCCCGATCACACGAGATGGCGCGCGTGGCGGGAACGTCAACGGCAACAACAGGAGTCAGAGGTACCCCTCGCTTCTGTCACTGTGACGCCGCAGGGCCCGGTCACTGTCGCCCGCCTCCGGGCTGATGAGCTGCTCACCCAATTCCGTGGACTCGCAGACCAACTGGGCAACACCCTCAACGCCGCCGTCGCCGAACTGTCCACCCTGGGCGACCCCTCGGTCGCCGAAGCGCAGGTCCAGGCCGTCCAAGCCGACGCCGCCCGGCGCATCGCCGAAGCCGAAATGGCCACCGTCGCCGCCGAACAGGCCCGACGCGAGGCCGAAGAAGCACGCGCACTCGCCGAAGCCGCCGCCGACGACGCGGCCGGTGCGGCCGAACGCGCGGAAGCCTCCGTCGCCGACGCCAACAGCACCCGCGACGACGCCTTACGCGAGGTCGAACGCGCCACCCGCCAGGCTGCCGACGACGTCTTCGCCGCTCGCAGCGAAGCCGAGGCCGACGTCCGCACCGCCCGCCGCGAAGCCGCCGAGGAAATCGAGCGGATCCGCAAGGAGGCCGCCGAACAGGTGGAACGCACCGACCGCCGCGTCGCCACCGAAATCGCCCACGCGCAACGAGAATCCGCCGCCCAGGTCGCCGCCGCCCACTCCGAACGCGACCTCGCCGTCCAACGCGCCGCCGACGCTGAACGCGCCACCGAACGCGCCGAGCAAGCCGCCATGGAACGAATCGAAGCCGCCAACGAGGCCCGCGAAGAATGGCGCCGAGTCCGCGCCGAACTCGACACCACCCGCACCGAACTCGCCGAAATCCGCCGCACCGCCGCCACCGACATCGCCGCCGCCCGCGCCGAAGCCGCCGCCACCATCGACAAGGCTCGCACCGAAGCCGCCCACCGCATCGAGGCCCTAGACCAAGCCCGCACCCAAACCCTCGCCCGCGCCGAACGCGCCGAGGCCCAACTCGACGAACTACTCGCCGAAACCCGCCGCAAACCAGCAACGGTCACCGAACGGGACAGTCGCACAATGGCGTAACCCGTCCGCGCTCGGGCATTGGTCAGCCCGGGCGTGGTCGGTGAAGACTGTCTGGCCTGAACGGCTCAGCTGGCGGCGAGCAATGCTTCTGCGGCGGCTCGGGCGTGGTGGCCGCAGGTGGGGTCGTTGAACACCATTGACCTGCTGGCGACTCCGTCGGCGAGGATTGCGAGTTGTTCGCCGAGGATGTCGGGGTGTGGTGCGCCTAGTTCTCGCACCAGGTCGATGACTCGTTGGGTGAAGCGTTGTTTCTGTTGGCGGGTGAAGGCGTGGACCGGGCTGTCCGGATCTGGGAACTCGACGGCGGCATCGATGAATGGGCAACCGCGGATTGGTCCTTCGCCGGGGTCCGGCACGGTGAACAGCTCGAGCAAGCGCTGTTTGGGGGTCAGGTCTTGTCGATCCAGTACGCCGTCGATGGTGCGTCCGGTCTCGATGAGGTGGTTCAGGTACTCCACCACCAGCTGGTCTTTGGTGGGGAAGTGGAGGTAGAGGGTGCGTTTGGAGACCGGGGCGCTCGACGCGACCTGTTCCATGCCCGTCGCGGTGATTCCCTGCGTCTCGAACAACGTCGTGGCCGCGGCCAGGATTCGCTCTCGTCCGCCGCGCCCGCGACGTCGGACAATCTCATGCTCTTTGGCCACCCCCTAAGTATACGACACCGTTTACCTATGCTCGAATCTCCGCTAGGGTTCATCGCTAGGTAAACAAATCCGTTTACTTAAGAAGTGCGACTCCATGGACATGAGGCGATGACCACAGACCTTCAACCCCAATACGCCGAGCACCTGATCCGCGGACGACGCGCCACCCGCGCGTTTCGTCCCGACCCCGTACCCCAGGACACGCTGCGGTCCGTCTTTTCCCTGGCCGGCGCGGCCCCTTCCAACTCCAACACTCAGCCGTGGCATGTCGAGGTGGTCAGCGGCGCGGCCCGCGATCGCCTCGCCGAGGCACTGGTCGCCGCGCACACCCGCAACAAACTCTCCCTCGACTTCCCCTACAGCGACGATCTCTACCGCGGCACCTACCAGCAACGACGCCAGCACGCAGGCGAGCAGCTGTACTCGGCCGTCGGGATCGCGCGTGACGACCACGCCGCACGCGACGCCTACAACGCCCAGAGCCTGCGCTTCTACGGCGCCCCGCACGTCGCGCTACTGTTCACCGCCCCCAACGCGGAGGTACGGATGGCCGCCGACGTGGGCATCTACGCGCAAACACTCATGCTGGCCATGACCGCATACGGCATAGCCACCTGCCCGCAAGGACTACTGAGCTTCTACGCCGACACCATCCGCGCCGAACTGGGCATTCAGGACCGAAAGATCCTGCTCGGCATCTCCTTCGGCTACGCCGACCAGTCCGCCGCGGCCAATGCCGTCACAGTGCCACGCGCTGAACTCAGCGAGACCACACGATTCCACTCATGAGCACTCCAGTCATCGGCCGAGGTGGACGTGTACTGCCCCGGGCGGGGATCGCGCAAGAATGAGCGACACGCGCAGCACTGAAATCAGTCCCGAGGCAACGGAATAGGTATGGCCGAAGGAGGTATCCCAGTCCCATAAACTCGACGCACAGCGTCGCCGCGGCGCGGAGCAGGAGGACTCGGAGCATGGCCGTAATCCACGAGACCACAATGGTTCCCACCAAAGTCGAGTTGTTGGCCTCTTGGTTGCCGACTCGCCCGTGGTATCGCGGCGATGCTCGTCCGGAACTGCAGCGGGTCGGTGGTTTTCGACTCGACGATCCGGACGGCGAGGTCGGAATCGAGTTCGTAGCGGTGACCGATAGTTCCGGTGCGGAGCCGGTCACCTACCAGGTGCCGTTCGCCTATCGCGGGTCACCGCTCGAGGACGCCGAGGACGCACTCATCGGCACATCGATGCACGGCGTACTCGGGCAGCGATGGCTTTACGACGGAACCCGCGATCCGGTGGTGGTGGCACAGATCCTGGCGCTACTCGACGGAACGGCGCAGCCCCAGGCACAGCACGACAGTGCCACGGTGGACGAGTCGGTCGCCGTGACCAACCCCGAGATCGCGGTTCCCACACTCGGATCGGAGCCGGTATCGGCGGAAGACGGATCCTCGCGCACCGACATCATGGTCGGCGCCCGAGTTCCGGGCAGCACGGCGATCGTCCGCATCAACCGGATTCTGCGCCCCGGCGACGAACCGTCCGAAGGTGCCGGTACCGGTCATGTCACCGCACCATGGCACCTGCCGGACGGTTCCTCGGCACGCGGCGTGTTCTTGACCTTCCACGGCCACGCGGAGAGTTAGCAGACACACGAAAGCCGTACGGCCGCAAGCCTGTTCACCGACACGGCAACCTGTTCGGCGAGACACACGCCCCTGCGCCTGCGACCATATCCTTGTCGGAGTGAACGGCGCACGGATCGTGCAGCAATGGGGGATGGCCTGCTCCGACGACGAAAGGATGTAATTCCTATGTCGAGACGGACCACGCGATACGCCCGGATCCTCGTCTGCGTCGCATGCCTCGGAGCCGCCGGATGCGGCAGCACCCCGGACGCCACCGACGCCCCGCCGAGCATCGGCAGCAAGCAGATGTCGCCGTGCGCCCCTGGACAACTCGTACTCAGCGCCACCGAGGTATCGCCCGGCGCGACCCACCGCGGCGTGCAGATCACCATCGGTCTGGTCAACGGCACTCCCGCATGCGAACTCTCGGGCTACCCCGAGATCGAAGCCGACGAGGGCGGTCCAGTCATCCGCGCCGACCACACGCCCCGCGGCTACCTGGGTGGACTCCGGCCCGACCGCGACGCACCGCCGGTCGTCATCGTGACCGACAGCAACGCACTCGCGGCCGGTCCCGCATCGGCCATCGTCGAGGGAGTTGCCGTCGACGCCAACGGCAACCCCTGCCCGACCTACACCCGCCTAGGCGTCACGCCACCGAACACACCCGCGCCACAATCCGTCGCGGCCACCATCAACGCATGTGCGCTGGAAGTGCATCCACTCCTCGGCGCGGACATGCATTGACGACGGACCTACTTCGGCACCTGAAAACCGCCGATCTTCTGCTCGAGCAGCTCGGCCAGCCGCAGCGGGGTGCGGTCCTCGAACCTCGGACCGATGAGCTGCACTCCCACCGGCAGCCCCTCGGGTGACCGGCCCGCCGGTATGGCGGTGGCGGGCAGGCCGGGCATGGTCGCCAGACCGACCCAGCCGAACTGGTTGAAGAACGGGTACGCGACGCCGTCGATATCGATCTGCCGTTCCGTCAAACCATGCTCGTGGTCGTGCGGGAACGCGGGAGTCGGCGTGATCGGACACACCACGGCGTCGAACTCGGCGAAGAGCCGCCGCCAGCCCTGGTGGTGCAGCTCGCGACGGTTGTTCGCCCGGATCCAGTCGCGATGGCTCATCACGATGCCGCGCACCCACTCCGCATGCAGACTCTGGTCGTCCGCGCTGAGCCCGGCGGCGTGCGTCCGAGCCTCCTCGTACCGCTCGCCGGGATAACCCCCGGCGACGTTCGAAGTCAGCAGTTGCGTGTAGAGCGTCGCGGCTTCGCGCAGATCAGGCAGCAACGGACTGTGCCATTCGACGCGGGCGCCACTGTCGGCAAGCGCGGCGGCCACCCGGTGTACGCCCGCCCGTACCGCGGACCCGGTCGGAATCAGCGGATGGTCCTCGAGAACCAGGACACGGAAGTCGGCGAGCCGTTCGTGGCGCGCGGGCCGTAGCGCCAAGTCGTACGCCACGCCGAGCGCCAGCGGGTCCGGTCCGGCCATGACGTCGAGCAGCAGCGTGAGGTCGCGCGCGGTGCGCGCCATCGGACCGACGACGGCGAGGTCGTGCTCGGTCGGCAAGGCCTGCGTGTGCGGCGGGACCATACCGCGGATCGGCGCCAGCCCGAGTGTCGGCTTGTGTGCGTAGACGCCACAGAAATGCGCGGGTGCGCGCAGCGAACCGCCGATGTCCGAGCCGAGGGACAGCGCACCGAACCCGGCGGCCAGAGCCGCCGACGATCCGCCGGAGGATCCGCCCGGCGAGCGATCGTGATCCCATGGGTTGTTGGTGGTGCCGTACATCTCGTTGTAGCTCTGCCAGTCTTGCAGCATGAACGGCACATTGGTCTTACCGAGTATCACCGCGCCCGCGGCCTTGATCCGCGACACCTGCAGCGCGTCCTCGGCAGGCACGTACTTCTCGACCTGTGGCATGCCCCAGGTCGTGGGCAGCCCGGCCATGTTGTAGGACTCCTTGACCGTCACCGGAATACCGAGCAGCGGCCGGTCCTCGCCCCGGGCCCGGGCCTCGTCGGCCTCGCGCGCCGCGACCCGTGCCTGGTCGAAGTCCGGCACGCAGATCGCGTTGATCGCTTTATCGTCGCGCTCGATCCGCGCGATCGCCTCCTCGGTCAGTTCCACCGAGGTCACTTCACCTGCACGCATAGCGGTCGAAAGGTCTTCGGCCGCAAGAAAGCTCCATTCCATGAATCCGAAGCTAACGGCCCGCCGGAGAAGACATAAAATGCCACTTTGCACAACGGGAAAGTCGAACGGCCACCCGCACAGGCGAAGCCACGCACTCGTTCTGCCATCGAAAATGACTCGCACCAGGTCACAGCGTTGTCAGCGGGCAAACTCCACTAGCGCAAGCCACGAATTCCCGCCACATACAACGGGATAGTTGTCTCAATTCTGAGCCTCATGGCGACGCGTGCTGAGATTGGTGTCGGCCGGCGTCACAATCGGCGCACCGAGTGAAGCAAACACGCGGCTAACGAAGACGTCCAGCCATATCATGTAGCTATGCCCGAAAACGAGCTCGAAGGGCGTACGGAACCACTGGCCGGGGGTACCCGGCAGGCAATACTGGTGGCCGGTGCCTGCTCGATGATCGTGGGTGTGGTCGTAGCGGTGTGGCCACACAAGTCGCTGCCGACCGCGGAGTTGCTGTTCGGCCTCTACCTGCTGCTCAACGGCGCATTGCAGATGATCATCGCGTTCGGCGCGAAGTTCGCGCCCGCCCTGCGCGCGCTCGTTTTCGCCAGTGGCCTGGTGTCGATGTTGCTCGCCGTGCTGTGTTTCAGTGGCGGCAATTCCGCGCTGTTGCTGTCGTTCTGGATCGGACTGGCCTGGTTGATTCGCGGGATCTGTCACGCGACGGTCGCGGCCTGGACGGACAACCTGGCCGGCGGCGGCAAACAGGAGGTGTTCGGCCTGGCCACCATGGTGCTCGGCATCCTGGTCGGTGTGCTGCCGTTCGACTCGGTGGACGTGCTCGGCCTGGTGGTCGGCCTGTTCCTCATCGTGATCGGGACCATGGAGGTGCTCAGCGTCGCCGCGGTGCGCCACGGTGTGGTTGATCTGCCCGGTGTTTCGCGGATGCGCCCGGCTCGGCCCGGCCCCTGATCGTCGGGTACCTGCACGCGGTGTCGATATGCAGCCGCTGCGTAACGCGTTCCCGTAGTGGCCGGTCCGCGCACGCGGTTGACTGGACTGCATGGCATCCCCGCAATCCGCGCTCCGCTCGCCGGCGGAGCTGATCGTGGTCACCCACGGCACCGACACCGCGCTCACGCCGAGCGTGCTCAGCGATAGTCGCAGCACCGAGGAGCGGTTGGCCGCGTTGCTGCCCGCGGCCGGCCGGCTCGTTCGCATCTTCGGCCCGGCCAATCGCCTGTACACCCGCGTCGCGGGAACGCCGCACGAACCCGTTGCCGCGGAGTATCTGAAGTACTTCTCCGTCCGCGGCCTCACCGAGGGGCTCGACGAGATCGCCGCACGGTTGCGCGAAGACGACGCGGTCGACGGCGCCTACGTCAAACCGCCCGCCGAACCCCCGATCGCCCCCGGCAGCACCGTCTATATCGAGGCCGCCGACGCGCCACCTGTCACCCCGAATTTCGAAGGGCGCCAGGGCTATCTGGACCCGGCGCCGCAAGGCGTCGACGCGCGCTGGGCTTGGACCGTGCCCGGCGGACGCGGCCAGGGCGTGCGGGTGATCGATATCGAAGGCGCGTGGCGGTTCACCCACGAGGACCTGCTGGTCAACCAGGGCGGCGTGATCGGCGGCGACCCTTCACCGGATCTGGGCTGGCGTGACCACGGCACCGCGGTCGCCGGTGAAATCAGCGGCGACGTGAACAGGTTCGGCATCACCGGCATCGCGCCCGACGCCCTGCTGCGCGCCGTATCGATCTTCGGACCGGGCTCGGCGGCCGCGATCCGCACCGCCGCCGACGCGCTCGGTGCAGGCGATGTCATCTTGCTCGAACTGCACCGTCCCGGACCGCGATTCAACTACGAGGCCCGTCCGGACCAGACGGGCTACATTGCCATCGAATGGTGGCCCGACGACCTTGCCGCAGTCCGCTACGCCGTCGGCCGCGGTGTCATCGTGGTGGAGGCGGGCGGGAACGGTGCCGAAGACCTGGATGCCGCCCTGTACGACACCCGACCCGCGAACTTCCCTGCGTCGTGGCGCAACCCGTTTCGTGGTGGCACCGCCGACTCCGGTGCGATCATCGTCGGCGCAGGCGCGCCACCAACCGGGTTCCACGGGAGCAACCACGGACCAGGCCGCTCGCGACTGGACTTCTCCAACTTCGGTTCTCGCATCGACACCCAGGCGTGGGGCAGGGAAGTCACCACCACCGGCTACGGCGATCTGCAAGGCGGACCCGACGAAGACCTCTGGTACACAGATGTATTCAGCGGAACATCCAGCGCCTCACCGATCGTGACCGGCACCGTCGCCAGCTATCAAGGCATCAGCACCGCGGCCGGTCAACGCCGAACACCCGCCGAAGTCCGCGCCCGTTTGCGCGCCACCGGCTCGCCGCAGACCAGCGCGCCGGGCCGACCCGCAAGTCAACGGATCGGCAACCTCCCCGACCTCAAGGCAATGGCCGCGCCGCACTGAGGTTGCGCAGTGCTTCGTCCGCTGCGCTGCCGCGCTGGGGGAAGTACACGTACAGGACGTGGCCCTCAGGCCCGGTGAGCGCGAACGTCTCGAACTCGAGTCGGAGGACACCGATGCCGTCGACGTGCAGTTGTTTCCCGCCCATCGTGCGCTCGTACACGTCGTGCGAATCCCACAGCGCCCGAAACGTTTCGCTGCGCTCACGCATGTCCGCCACGAACCCGTCGAGGTCGCCGCGGCGCGCGGCGGCGGTGGCGCGCAAACCGGCGACAGCCTGCAGGGAGATCTCATCCCATTCGGGATACACGGTGTGTGCCCGCGGACCGAGGAAGGTGAACTCGATCAGGTTGTGCCCTGGGCTCCAGGCGGGATTGACCCGGGCCGCGAGTGTCGTCCCGGCCAGGACGTCACGGCGAGGGTCGACGATGAACGCGGGCAGGTCGGCCCACCGCTCGAGGAGTTGCAGCACTCCGGGCCGCACCGTGCGGCAACGTTGGCCGTCTCCGGCCGCCAGCCCGGCGATCCGGCTCGTGCCGCCGCGGCAATCGCCGTCGCGGTGGACGCCGAAGTACCACCCCTACGGCTGCTGCTCGGCTCCGACGCGCTCGCCGGAACGCGCGCCCGCTTGAAACGGTTGCGCGGCGAGATCGATGCGAACGAGGCACTCACCGCGAGTGTGGATCTGGAAGAAGGGTCAGTGGCGCGGACGTCGGACCCGGCCTGGGCGCTGCCGCCGCTTGAAGGTTCGCCGGTGAGTGTGGATCTGGAGGGGAGGTGAGCGGCACGTTCGTAGTGGTTGGCGCCGGACCCGGCCTTGGCTCCGCGGCCGCCCGAAGGTTCGGGCACGAGGGGCATCCGGTCGGGTTGATCGCACGCAGCGCCGGGAACCTGGACAAGATCGCGGCCGACTTGATTGCTGAAGGCATCACGGCAGCAACCGAATCCGCGGACGTCACCGACGAGAACGCACTAACCGTTGCCCTCGGTGCACTGCGCGAACGGCTCGGTCCGATCGAGGTGGTGCTGTTCAGCCCGCGGCCGAGTCTCGGCTGGATCAAGCCCGTCCTCGATACCGCACCCTCGGACATCGACAGCGCGCTGGCACTGAGCGTCGTTGGTTCCGTGCCCTCGCGAGTCCCGTCCGTGAGTGGCACACCATGGAGAGGTCTTCTCGCGTTTCGCCGCAGCCATGTGCCACTCACGGATCGGCCGAACCGGCGTTTGGGCGGGCTCGCGCGAAGCCCACTACCTGCGTCGAGTAGCCGCTGACGGGGTATTCGAGTAGCCGAGCACTCGTGGCACAGGGGTCAGTTCTTGGCACTGTGATGGTGGCGGGAAAGGAGCTCACAATGAGCGCGATCCATATTCGGGCACCGGGACATCATCACCAGCCTGGTTTGGCAGGGGGTGCGGGGTTGCACGGCATGGTGGTTTTCGGCACCGGTGTCGATTGCTATCTCTCGTATCGTCCGACGTTCCAGGCACCGTACAACTTCCAGGTACTGCTCGCCGTCGAGTTCGACGAGCGCGGCCGCCGGGCCCTCGGCGCCGATCGGCGGATCGGCTACACCGACATCCACACCTTCGATCCCGAGGATTTCCCTGCCGCGGAACTGGACCCGGGGCGTGCGCGCCCGCGCCGGTCGTTCCACGGCACCCTGATCCGAGGCAGGCGCGAACGCGGCGGCATCGCGATCGCCACCAACGTGCGTGCCACGGTGCGCAGCGTCGTCCACTTCGCCGAACTCGGCTCGGCTCGCGAATTCGGCCGCGGTCTGCTCACCCACCTGTGCTTCGGGCGACCCGACCGGTTGTATCTGGCACACCACATCACCCGGCAACCCAGTTTCGATCAGATCGTCGCGACGCGCATCATCCCGGGAACCGTGACCGACATGCTCGGCGAGCCACTACCGGACGGGATCACCGCGGCGGGTTTCGCGCGGGCGCAGCCGATCATCCTCGGACAGCGCGAGTTCACCGGTACCCGTTTGCGCGCGGGTGAGCTGGCGGTCGCGGCGTTCCCGACTACCGCCGGTGGCGCACAAGGATTCCTGGCCGAGATCGTGGTCGAGCGTCAGGTCTATCTAGAGGTCGCCGACCTCGCGTGACCGCCGACCGGCGGATGTCAATACGCCGCAGGTCGCAATCGCGGCACACCATAGATCAGTGTGCTGTCAGCCCGTCGACGGACGCGCAGCCCCGATACCGGCGGCTACTTTCAACACCATGACCGAATCGGTTCTCCCCGTCAGCAATTCGGGTCGACGGATCGCCGAGGTCGATATCCTGCGCGGATTCGCGCTCTTCGGCATTCTCATCACCAACGTCATGGTCGCGACCACGCTGTGGTCGTACGACGGCACGAGCGACGATCCGCGACTGCACTTCGACGGTCCACTCGACCACCTGGTGAACGCTGTGGTCAGCGCTTTGTTCGAGGGCCGGTTCTACCTGCTGTTCGCGTTCCTGTTCGGCTACTCGTTCACCCTCCAGATCGCGGCGGCGCAGCGAGCGGGCGCCTCGGCCAACGCGCGCCTGCTCCGGCGCTGCCTGGCACTACTGGTGATCGGCCTCGCGCACGTTTTCCTGCTGTGGATCGGCGACATCCTCACCCTCTACGCATTCCTGTGCTTGATCCTGATCCCGCTGAAGAAACTGAAGCCGCGGGCCGCCGTGATCACCGGTGTGGTGCTGTACGTGGTGTGGTGCGGCTGGGCGTTCCTGCCGAGCGACCAGGGCGACGGAATGTCGGCCCTGGCCAGCCTCTTCGACGTGCAACGGATCCACGACGGATACAACGGCACCTTCGGCGACACCTTCGCCAACCAGATGTGGCTCGCGCCCATCTTCATCGCCCTGATCTGGTTCACCCAGGGCATGACCGCCTTCGGCATGTTCCTGATCGGCATGGCGGCAGGCAAACGTGAGCTGTTCAGCGATCGAGAGACGTTGCGGCGCTGGGCACCTCGCGTGCTGGTCGGCGGTCTGACGATAGGGCTGCCGGTGTCGGCGGTGACCTTCGCGGGCTCGATGGAATGGATTGCCCCGCCCGCCATCTGGGCCGGAGTGCAACAACTCATCAATCCGCTGATGACCTTCGCCTACGTGGCAGGCATCATCTGCCTCACTCAATCACCGCGCACTGCCCAACTGATCGGCCGACTGGCCCCCGCCGGACGGATGGCCGCATCCAACTACATCGGTCAGTCCATCGTGCTCATGGTGATCTACACCGGTTACGGATTCGCACTGGTCGACACGATCCCACCGGCCGGTGTCATCGCCATCGCCCTGCTCACCTACGCCGCTCAACTGGCACTGAGCACCTGGTGGTTGCGCAATCACCGATACGGACCGGTGGAATGGGCACTGCGAGCAGCGACCTACCTGTCGATCCCGGCATGGAAGCGGCGTACGGAACCCGTTCCAGCGCAGGTGGATTGACGAGTCGAAGACCGTCGCCGATTCATCGCACGATTTCAGTGAGCTTCGCGCTCAGGTAGGTGACGGAATCATCGATCAACCCGCACGCGGTAATGCCGTGTCCGGCAGCGTTTTGCCGAGCGGGTGGCTCGAACCCGCGACCAATGGATTATGAGTCCACCGCTCTAGCCTGAGACCACGCCGAGTATCCGGTTCCCCAGGTCAGACTCGATTACGACGGCCGAACCCGTGAATCTCTGTCAGAGATGGTTCCGCAGGTTCCAATGATCCGCCCGCTAACCGCGCGGATCATTGCAGCCTGCGGCCGTATGGACCCACAAAGGGTCAGGGTTGTGGGGGCCGTTGTCGGACAGTGTAATTGGCGATCGACGGATTGCAGACCCACCGCAGGGCCGATCTACCACGAGGCCGCGGTGGATCGCTCCGGTTTCCGGCCGCGAAGAAGGAGAGCGAAACCCATTCCTGTGGCCACCGCGGTTACGATGCCGGACACCAGGAATGCCTGGCTGACACCGAGATCGGCGATGACCAGGCCGGCCCGGCCGCACCCAGCCCGGCCCCGCCGTTGCACGCCACGTTGACCAGGATGGAGCTGTGCGTCTTGGCAGCGGCTCCTTCGGCGAGTGTGTCGGCCAGCAGATATACCGTCATGACCGCGGGGCCGATCGCGACACCCACCAGGACCAGTAGTGGGATGGCGAGGCCGAGTCCGTTCGCGGTGGCCAGGAGAGCTGCGGCGAACCCGAGCAGTATCGCCAGCAGCATGAGCCGCACCGTGGCGCTCGCACTCCAGTTCCGGCGGCCGTAGAGCAGTGCGGCGATTGCGCTGCCCAATGCCAAGGTGGCGAGCAGTCCACCCGCGAGCGAAGCATGACCGGTTTTCGTTGCGAAGGCAGGAACGCCCACTTCCGTTGCGCCGATGGTGAATCCGATTCCCGCGAACACCACGAGCAGCCACCGAATTCGTCTGGCCACCGCCGAGATCTTGCCGCTACCGGTGGCCTTGTCCGCGGCCGATTCCAGACGCCCCTTCTCGGCGGACGAAGCCATCAGCAATCCGCCGAGAATGCAAACCGAACCACTGACCAACACGGCGACACCGGGCCCGGCAAGGACTATCGCGCCGGTTGCCACCAGGGGACCGACGACGAGCGTCGATTCCTCGACGACCGAGTCCAACCCGAACGCACGAGATACCCACTCTTGCGGCAACTTCCGTGACCAGCCGACACGCATCAACGCGCCGAATGGCGGTCCGCTGCAACCCGCTACCGTCACCAGCGCGGCCAACAGCCAGGGCGTATCGCTGTGCGCGACCAACACGAGGACCACTAACGCGGATCCGCTGACCACCGACAGCATCAGCAACGCCGCACTGTGCCCGACACGAACAGAAATCCACGAGCGCATCGGCCCCGCCACCACCGTGCCGACCGCATACCCCGCCATCGTCAGCCCCGCGACCGAGAACGACCCCGTGACCTGCTGGATAAACAGCACCACAGCAACCGGAATCATCCCGACCGACATTCGACCGACGAACGCCCCCGCGAACAACAACGGAATACCGTGCGGCCGAAACAGATCCAGATACCCCGGGGCACTCTCCCCGGCAACCGATCGACTCACAACTCCGCCCTCCCCGACGAATCCCGCGACTCCCGCCCTGGTGATCATCACCGATCCCCGATGCACCCACAAACGATTTTCACCCCCGCGATCATGAGCTGTGCCGCGCAACAAAGGTCGGGCTTGCGTTTGCGCAACACGTGCTCGGCGATGTCATCGGGCTCGTGGACCGATCGGGACAGATGGGGTGGTCCAGTGCACGGTGGGCCTCGATAGATTCAGATGGAACCGTGGGCGACCTGGGCGCGTCCAACATTGCAAGATTGCATCCGACCCGAGGAGCATCGCGTGACCGACAACGCCGCCACAGCGGCACCCACCACATTCAACCTGGTTCCCGAGCACGTCAGCGAGGCCGGACGCTACGTGCAGACCACCGCGCAAGATCTCATCAACGGATTGCGTTCGGCATCGGCCGACGTCAACGCGCTCGAGTCGACCTGGCGTGGCACCGCAGCGTCCGCGTACGCCACCGCCTGGGACGAGGTGCACCGCGGCGCCCTGGGGGTCTTCGAAGCTCTTGCCGACATGGCCGACCTGTTGGGCGTAGTTGTCGACCGTACCGCCGCCACCGACTCCAGCACCGCCACCGCAGTCAGCTCCTTGGACCTGCCCTGACCCCTTTGTCACGATCCTCGCTCCGAACCGAGACCCGTTGGGGGACAGCACAACATGACTGACCAGTACCGCGTCGACCTTGCGCACTTGGATACCGTCACGGCCAAGGTAGCTGCCCTCAACGCGTTCGTGGCCGACTCCCTGACCGAGCTGGACCAGCGCATCGCCACCGTGCAATCGACTTGGACCGGCGCCGCGGCCGAAGCCCACGCCACCGCACACGCCGAATGGGTCGCCGCAGCCGCACTGATGACCGAAGGTCTCGAGAAGATGCGCGCCGCCGCAGCTGCAGCGCACTCGTCCTATGAGAGCGGGACAGCCGCCAACCTCGCGATGCTCGGACGCGGCGCGTCGTGACCGGCACTGTTCTCGATGTCGACACCACGGTCTATTACGACACCGCCAACAAGGTAGCCGCAGGCGCGGCGGCCTGGTGGTCGGCGGTGGACGCCTTGTGGCCGAACCTGGAACAGGCCAAGAACATGGCCGGTTCCTACTCCGACGCCAAGGAATGGGCCAAGAGCTACGACACGCGCGCCACCGACATCTTGAAGATGGTCGCGCAGGTGGCCGACGCGACCCACGCCTATGCAATCGTGCTCAACAGCATGGGCTACGAGCGGGCCCTGGCCGAGCACGGCGCGACTATCGACGCAGGACCCGCCCCGGCCAAACCCGCTGCCCCTATACCCCCGGTACTCGCGTGCCGGGTGCCGTTGCCATCCGCCGGCGGGCCCGGCAACGGTTTGATCGATGGCGGGCTCGGCTTGGTGGAGAAGATCGGTATCACGGTGCCCGACGGCAACGCGACCACGATCAGCAACGCCGCACTGACCTGGGACGCTGCGCGCAACGCCGAGGGTGCGGCCGCGTTCCCCGCCGTCCTCGAGGCGGGCGCCGTCGCGTTCCAAGACATCATCGCGCCGGAGGCCGCGTTCATCGATGAGGATCTACGCGCGCTGAAGGCTGCGGCTGAGGGTGTGCTCGCGGCCATGGGTGATCTGGCGCAGTCGTGCCGCGATCACCGTGCGGCCCTCGATGAGCTGCGCGACAGCTTGAAAAAGCAGCTGGAAATGGTGCGCGACGCGCTCATTCAAGAGCTGGCGATCAACGCTGCCATCGCGGTCGCGTCGTCGTGGATCACGTTCGGTATCGGTGCTGCGGCCGGTGTCGCCGGTGCCGTGGCGATCTGCGCCCGCTACGCCCGACCCATGCGCACCATCATCGAGCAGTGGCAGACCGCCCGGAACATCCGCGCCGGAGTGAAGTTCGACCAGGACCTCGCGCGCCACTCCCGCGAGCTGGATCGCATCCAGCAGTTGAAACCCAAACCCGACCCACCAGCACCGCTGAAGAAGGACCCGATCGAGATACCGCCGACCCGGCATCCTCCCGGCACGGCGAGAGTCGACCTGTCGCCCACCGAGCAGGCTGCACTCAACCGCTACGTCAGCGACGGATCGGTACTGAACAAGGCGATCAGGGAAGGACGAGAACTCACCGCCGACGAGAAGGCGTGGCTCGACAACGTCAATTCCGCACTCGACAAGATGCCGCCCCATGAGGGCATGGTCACCCGTCGCGTGGAAATGAGCCCCGAGGAGATCGCCCGATACAAAGAGGGCGGCGATATCACCGACCCTCCATTCACTTCCGCGTCCGCACTCCCTGACGCGGCAAAAGCCGACCGCAACGTCGAGTTTCAAATCGACTCCATTGACGGCAAATACATCGGCCACAACGGGGGAAGCCCCGAAGAACTCGAAGTGCTGTTCAGGGCCCCCACACGATTCGATGTCATCTCGAACAAAACCGTCGACGGGCACACCGTCATCATCATGGGTGAAAAACCACTATAGGAGCCAGCAATGCCAAAAGAAATCGACGGAAGAATATTCCGAGACCCCGAGGAAGTAGACGACCCGCCAAGCGAAGAACGGAAAGCCCAGATCCTCGCACGGGCTGCCGAATTCAACCGTATTCGGGACGCCATCCCGCCTGACCAGCTCAAACACCTACCCGACAAGTACGGAGACGAGGACAGGCTCGGCACTCCGAAGGAAGCCGAGTACCTGGCCGAGGTGGAAGAACGCAAGAAGCGCGGCGAGTACTGGGGGTGACGCGCCGCTGATCATCGCTGACATCAGCGAACCAGCACCCAGTGGGGCCTGCTCGTTGCTGTCGGTCACGACGTCCTGACGGTGGTCGCGACAGGTAACGCCCGCCCCGGGTGCCGCACTTGGGGACTGTGCCGCTAACGCACGCGCGCGGCCAGTAGGAGGTCGAGTAGTTGGGTGGCGAATTCGGTGGGGTTTCGGTGAAACCGCTGTGGCCGCCGGGGAATTCGGTCAAGGGGATGTGTAGGTGGTCGGCCAGGGTGACGGCGGGGCGGTGGGGGAGGTGGGCGCGGGTTTCCTTGCCTGCGGCGAGGATCAGGCGATGGGCGAGGGGCGCGAGGGCAGTTTCGTTGGGGATGTAGGAGGTGATGGGGCGTAGTTCGTGGGCCATCATGAGAGGGGCGTTGGCGTGGAGGCGGTGGATCATTTCGGCTGTGCGGGGCGGTAATTCGGCGGGGTTGGGCATGGCTTTCATAGTTCCGCCAATGCCTTCGAGGAAGCGGGTGCCTGCGGCTGCTACTCCCTCGGTGCGGAAGAGCGTGTACACCTCGTCGATGAATGCCTTTTGCTCGGCGGCGTCGGGTAGTACGGCGAAGCAAGGGGGTTCGTGGGCGATGACCAGGCGGAGGCGTTCGGGGTGGTGGGCGAGTAGATCGAGGGCGACGACCGCGCCGCCGCTGCCGCCGAAGATGTAGGCGTCTTCGCCTGCGGGGGTGAGGGTTTCGAGTAGGCGGTGAGCGTCGTCGCGCTGCACGGCGACTTGTTGATCGACCGGTTCGGGGGAGTCGAGCACGCTGCGTGAGTAGCCGCGCGGGTCGAGGGTGACGACGGTGAAGTGTTCGGCCAGGGTGTCGGCGATCGGGTCGAAGACGGCCGCGTCGCCGCCGCTGCCGGGTAGGAGCAGTAGCACGGGTCCGCTTCCGCGCACCTCGTAGTAGAGGGTGGCGCCGGGGACCTTCAAGGTGGCGGATCTCATTGCTGTTCCTTGTTGTCGGACGGCCACTGCTCGAGCGTGACGTGCAGTGCGTCGATGATGCGTTCCCAGGAGGCGGCGGTGTCGCGGGAGTGGGCGAAGCCGCCGGTTGCCTCGAGGGCGGCGTATCCGTGAAAGGTGCTGCGCAGCAACCGGACCGCGTCGGTGAGGTCGGGTTCGGCGAGGCCGTAGGCGCGCAGCATGCCGTAGGTGAGTTCGATGCCGCGCACCGCGCCGGGGTCGGCCTCGATCACGCCGGGCGGCACCGGTGTTTGGGTCGCGGTGTAGCGGCCCGGATACTGCAGCGCATAGTCGCGCCAGGCGTTGGCGAACGCGGCGAGTGCGTCGCGGCCCGCTCGCCCGGCGACGGCGCTCGCGATCAGGTCGGTCTTCTCGACCGCGGCGAGCATGGTGACCCGCGCCCGCAGTTCCTGAAGGTTCTTGACGTGCGAGTAGAGACTGGCGTCCTTGACGCCGAACTTCTTCGCCAACGCCGACATCGTCACGTTGTCGAAGCCGATCTCGTCGGCGAGATCGGCCGCCGCACGGGTGATCCGCTCGGCAGTCAACCCGGCTCGTGCCATCATGTGTGCACCTCCATGAACCTAGTGTCCCTAGTTTATAAACTAGGGACACTAGGTTTAGCAAGCCAGTCCCGGCTTAGCTAGCGGCGGTGCCGAACCACTTCTCCAGCTGACCGATCAGCCCCTGCTGATCCTCACCGACCCACGCCACATGCCCGTCCGGCCGCAGCAACATCGCAGGCGCATCGAGCTCCTCGCTGACATCGACGACATGATCGACCCGATCCGCCCACCCCGCCACCGAAAGCTGACCGGTCTGGTCGAGCAGCATCCCGCGACCGTCGTGCATCAGCTCATAGAGCCGCCCCCGCTTCAGCCCCACATCCCGCAGCCGCCGGCCGAGCAGTTCATGCCCCGCACCGAAGTCGTAGCGAACCCCGATCGCAATGAGCATCTCGATCAGGTACCGGGTCACTTCCTCGAAGTCCATCAGCTTCGACACCAACCGCCGCGCCGCTTGCGGACCCGGCTCGAGCAGCATCAGTTCCATCTGCGCCCGGGTGTTGTCCAGTACGTCGGCCGCCACCGGATGACGCTCGGACTCATAGCTGTCCAGCAATCCTTCCGGCGCCCAGCCATCGATCGCCGCGGCAAGTTTCCAGGCGAGGTTGAACGCGTCCTGGATGCCGAGGTTGAGCCCCTGCCCGCCCATCGGCGGATGGATGTGCGCCGCGTCCCCGGCCAGGAACACCCGCTCGACCCGATACCGCTCGGCCTGCCGGGTGGCGTCGCCGAAGCGGGACAGCCAGCGCGGTGAGTGCGCACCGAAGTCGGTGCCCGCGGTCGCCAGCAGCTGCTGTTTCAGCTCGTCCAGGATCGGCGGGACCGTGCGATCTTCGGCTACACCGGCGGCGGGCGCGACGACGCGATACGCCCCGTCCCCGAGTGGCATTGCGCCGAACCGCAACTGGGTCTTGCGGACTTCGGCGTTCACGGCGTTGATCGTCTCCAGCGACGCGGTCAGCTCCACTGAGGCTCCCCCCAAGCAGTGGACACCGATTTAGCGGGATCGCGGTCCTGCTGGAAGGATGTCCAGTATGTCATCGTCTCGGAAGCGCCGGTCGTTCACGGCCGAGTACCGGGTCGAGGCCGCGCATCGGGTGATCGATTCCGGTCGCACGATCGCCGCGGTGGCTGGCGAGTTGGGTTTGCATGAAAGCCTTCTCGCTAAATGGGTCCAAGACGAACGCCGCCGGATAGCGGCGGCCGAGGTACACGGCGAGCAGCCGTTGAGCCCGGCCGAGCGGGCAGAGTTGCTCCGGTTACGCAAGCAGGTCAGCGAGCTGGAGAAAGACGTCAGTTTCCTAAAAAAAGCGAGCGCGTACTTCGCGGCGATGCAGCAGAACCGGCCCGGTTCGAGCTGATGGCAGCGCAGTGCGCCGCCACCGAAATCAACGGCAGCACAGCCGATATCACGCGCATGGCGCGGTTGTTGAGTGTATCGACCTCAGGGTTCTACGCGTACCTGAAGCGGAAGACGGCCCCTGTGTTGACCGATCGGCAGCAGCGGCGCGCCGACTTGACGGTGAAGATCCTTGCCGTCCATAAAGACTCCGATGGGACCTACGGGGCTCCGCGGATCACCGCCGAGCTGCGCGATCGCGGTGATCGGGTGTCGGAGAAGACGGTCGCGGCGATCATGGCCGAGATCGGGCTGGCCGGGATCAGCCCGCGCACCTTCAAGGTGCGGACCACGATCGTGGACCCGACCGCGTCGTTCCCGGACGACCTGGTGCAACGTCTTTTCGACCAGGGCCGTGTAGACGCAGTCTGGGTTTCCGACATCACCTATCTGACTTGCGGTGAAGGCGATATGTACCTGTGCGCGATCAAGGACGAGCATTCCAAGAAGGTGCTCGGCTGGACCGTGGCCGATCACATGCGGACCGAGATGGTCACCGACGCCGTGGACCGGGCGGTAGCGGCGCGTGGCGGGTCGTGTGCGGGCACGGTTCTGCATTCGGACCGAGGTAGCCAGTACACCGCCAACGACATGGCTGCCGCCTGCGATCGGCACGGTCTGCGCCGATCCATGGGATCGACCGGAATATGCTGGGACAATGCCGGCGCGGAAAGCCTGTGGTCGACATTCAAACACGAATACTACTATCGACACACCTTCGCCACCAAAGCGGAACTCGTTGCAGCAGTTGACAAATGGATGAATTTCTACAACAGTAGAAGACGCCACTCCACGATCGGGATGCTCAGCCCCGACAATTATGAGCGGTCACTCCTCGCGGCCACTTCGGCCGCATAACCCCCCGTCCACCATTTGGGGGGAACCTCACACCTCGCCCAGCAGTGTGTCCACCCTGGTCGGTTCGCCGGGGAAGTCGACACCGAGCAACTTGCGCACCGTGCTACGCCCACCGTCGCAGCCGACGAGGTAGCGCGAGCGCAGCCGCGTCCCGTCGGCCAGCTCGACGGTCACCCCGCCGTCGTCCTGGCTCAGCCCGACCAGTGCGCAACCGCGCCGGATCTCGACGCCGAGTTCGAGGGCATGCTCGGTCAGCAGCCGCACGGTGGTGGTCTGCGGAATGCTGAGCACGTACGGATGCGAGGTGTCCAGCCGCGCAGGCGACGGTTTACGGATGCCCGCGAAGAAACCATCGAGCGGGTACTGCTTGCCGAGCGCAAGGAACCGGTCCAAAAGCCCGCGCTGGTCCATTATCTCGATGCTGCGCGCATGCAGACCGAGCGCCCGGACGACCTTCGTCGGCTCCGCGTCCTGCTCCAGCACGAGCGCCTGCACACCGCGCAGCCGCAACTCGTTGGCCAGCATCAAGCCGGTCGGACCCGCACCGGCAATGATCACGTCGATCATGAAAACCCCTTCAACAATGTTGCATTTCGGCCCGCTGCTGCTCGCAGTCCGCTGACACCCATAACTCCGCGCCGAATGTCGGCAACCCACATCGCCAGCACAACCACACTTCGCGAATCCTGGATTTCCGCAGGTACCGGCTTCGGCGGACCATTGTGCGGCACGACCGGGGTCTTGCCGCAAGGCCCCCGGTGCGGTATATGTTGAAGGGGGACAAGGAGTGCGTAACCTCCTTGTCTTTACTTCTTTCTCCTCCGTTGTGAACGGACAGCCGCCTCACTCCGCTCAGAACAATTCTGCTGCCAGCGATGAATTTCGAACGCGCACACCGTCGACAGTCGTGAGCACCCAGCACCAGCAGAGGAGAACTCATGACCCAGACCTCGTCCGTCACCTCGCACACCCTCGACGTCCCCGGCGCCCACCTGTACTACGAGCTGCGCGGCAGCGGCCCGTTGATCGCCATGGTCGGCGCCCCGATGGACGCCGCCGCCTTCGCCCCGGCGGCCGAGCTGCTCGCCACCGACCACACCGTGCTCACCATGGACCCGCGCGGCCACAAGAGCAGCGTGCTCGACGACCCCGAACAGGACTCCACCCCGGAACTGCGCGCCGACGACCTGGCCCGAATCCTGACCCACCTCGACGCGGGCCCGGCCGTGGTCCTCGGTTCCAGCGGCGGCGCCGTCACCACCCTCGCACTCGTGCAAGCCCACCCGGAACTCGTTACCACCGTGATCGCCCACGAGCCCCCGCTGAACTACGTGCTCGACAACCACGACGAATTGCGCATCCGCACAGCGGATCTCGTCACCACCTACGCCGGCGGCGATACCCTCGGCGCATGGCGGAAGTTCTTCGCCAATGCCAACATCGAGATGCCGGAGCCGGCCCTGCAGCAGATGTTCGGCGGCGACCGCGACCCGGTAGACGTGGCCAGCGAACGCTTCTGGTACCTGCACGAGATCGACGGAACCGGTTGGTGGCAGCCGGATCTCGAGGCACTGCGCGCGACGCCGGTCCGCCTGGTGGCCGGAATCGGCGCCGCCTCGGCGGACCAGTTCTGCGACCACACGACGCGCGCCCTGGCCGCACAGCTCGGTATCGAACCCACCCTGTTCCCGGGCGGCCACGTCGGATTTGTTGAGGACCCAGCCACTTTCGTCACCCGGCTGCGCGAAGTGCTCGGCTGATCGTCGGTGAACACGTCCTTGACGGCGGCGCTGCCCTCGCCGCCGTCAAGGACGTACACCGGGCGGCCCTGATGAGGGTCGAGGCCGCCCGGCGTCACCGCCCTTGCGGGCACTGACGTTCTATTAGGTGAGACCCCTGATGAATTCGGCCAGATACTGCCCGCTGTAATCAGGCTTACCGTTGTTCTGCACCGCGGCCGCGCCGATCGTGTCGATATGGGTGTAGCCCGGCAGGGTTTCCACCTGCGCGGTGGCTCCGGTCGGAACCCACGTGCCGACGCCGTACTGCACGACGCTGTCGCCCGCGTAGGCGATGAAGTTCGGCTTGGTGCGACTCATGTTGTGGTAGCGCAGATTGACCATATCGCCACTGCGCGCACCCGTCATCCCGGCGCCGAGATCGATGATCATGCGCAGCGGAAAGTAGGTCTCCCAGTAAGCAGTTGGCGCACCGGTGCCCAGTTGGCGGGCCACCTGGTGGATGTCGGCGGTCTCCCGGCTCGGCGCGGTCCACGGCACACCGACCACGTCGTTGTAGTTGCGCCACGTGTAAAGCGCGTTCCGGTCGGTCGGCGCGACGCGCTGCTGCGGGCCCGCGCTGATGCGCAGGTAGTTACCCAACACCGGAATCTGGGTCGCCCCACCGCCGTTCGGGAACGTCTTCTCCTGCACCGGGCCGCCCGACAGCGCGCCGACACCCTGTTGCAGCAGCGCGAAGTTGCCGGAGTTGTTGTCGATGAACGTGCCGAGCAGCGCCGCATTGGTGAACCGGTAGTCGCGAATGGTGCCCTCGCCATCCCCGCCACCGGTCGCCACCGCCGCCCAGCTCTGGCCGAACATGGTGGTCAGCGTCGCGTCGATGTCCGGATCGTGCAGGTGCGCGAGCAGCTGACTCTCCTCGTCCGGCGCGAGATGCGCGGCGAGTCCGGCGAGGCGGTAGAGCACCATCGCCTTGGTGCCGATCACCGGAACCGGGCCGAGCGTGCGCATCGGCAGCACGCCGCTGTCGAATCCGGCCTTCAGCACGTTGTTCGTCGGGCCCATCAGGGCATCGGTGATGTCGTGGAAGAACGGCGTGTTCTGGATGGCAGCCGGGTCCGAGGAGACCATCGAGTCCTGCGCGGCGAACGCGGCGCACTGGTTGTAGCCCGCGTCGGCCTGGGTGGCCGGGTTGCCGTCGAAGTCCCAGTCCGAGAAGAACCCGGTGACCATCCCGCCCATCGAAATGCCGGTGCAGACATACTTGCGTTGCCGCTCGGCCTGCTCCGGGATCTCGTGCAGCATGATCTCGTACTGGTCCCTGATCACCCGCTCCACGCCGATCGAATCGAGAATCGGCAGGTCCTGCGAGTTCCTGAAACCGGGGAAGACGCGCCCGTCGATCGGCTTGCCATTGAAGTAGTAGTCGACCGCGTCCAGGTAGTTCCCGGTCTGCAAGGCGTAGTCGAAGCCCGCTGTCTCATCCAAGCAGGCTCCGCGCCGCGCCAGCGACCAGAACTCGATATTGCGGCCGAGGGTTTTCGCCGAGCGCACGGTGTTGCCCGCGACGCCCTCGGAATTGACTGCGCCACCGGCCAATCCCTGCTGCTGCACGACAACCGCGTCGGCATCGCGCGAGTTCTCCGGGCCGCCGACCGGCCGATAACGCAGGTAGCCGGTGCGATCGCAGGCCTCCGGATGCGCGGGCGCATTCGCCGGAAGTGGCAGCCGGAAGCTGACATAGGACACCGCGATTCCGTCGCGCGTCGCGACCGGCTGCTCCTGTCGATCCGTCGCCACCGACGTGGGCGGTGCATCGGCCGCCGCCGCCAACCCCGGCGGGACCAGACCGGCGGCAACCACCGTCATCACCACCGTTGCCGCCCAACCATTTCGGCGCTGCACGCGCCGCCACCCCTGTTGTTCCGACCGTCCGAGACGCCGCGCCGCAATTCTCACGGTCAGTGACGTTGCCATGCAATGGGAGCCACGTCACTGGGAGATATGCCAGCAGATAGCCATGCGGTTCATGCAGTTCGCCAAGATCAGCTCCGCTCGGCTCCGGTGAGTATGCCCCCGGCCCAGACGGTCGAGGCAGCGGCATTGCCAACAAGATTCGGCCGACCAGCGAGCTGTCTGGAAGTGTCATTACTCGAAGTTGTCAACGCGTCGCCGACCACGCCCGGATGTTCCGCGAGCCCAACCCAGGTCTCCCCAGGTCGCTCCCTCGCCGGTTCCGCCCGCGGCCGAGTTCGACCGTCGGTGCCTCGGTCGCCCAGATGCATCAGGGCCAGCGATCGCCATCGACTGCGTGGCACGTATGTGCAGGCCACCGTCGGATATCTCGTGCGGTGCGTCCCAGGGCTTGATTACCGCGAACGTCTGGAGGTGTGCCTGCGCCGGTGGCTCGGTTGGCCGTTCGTCGCCGATGGCCCGATTGCCGTTGGTCGTCGACGGCCCGGCTGCACGGCCAGCTCCGGCGCGCCGGGCAGGAGGAAAGTCGCTCGAAACGCCCCCTCGGATACAGTCGCCCCATGGTCCGCGTATGGGTGTTCGCGCTGGTTACTGCGGTGACGACGACGTGGGTTGCGGTCCCGGCACAGGCGGCGGAGGAGCCTGTGGGGCGGGATGTGATCGCGCAGATGTTCGGGTGGAACTGGCGATCCATCGGGCGCGAATGTCAGGCGACGCTCGGCAGGCTGGGTTACAGCGCCGTGCAGACCTCGCCGCCGGAGGAGCATTCGCTGTGGCCGGAGCAGGGGTTTCCGTGGTGGCAGAGCTACTCGGCGGTGTCCTACAAGCTGGACAGTCGTTTCGGGACGCGTGACGAGCTGGCGTCCATGGTCCGCAGCTGCCACGAATCAGGTGTGCAGGTGTACATCGACGCGGTGATCAACAATATGTCCGCGCTGGCGGGGTGCGGAATCGGTAGTGCGCTCACACCGTATTGCCACGAGTTGTATCCCGCCGTGCCCTACACCGACCGCGACTTTCATCATTGCGGAACACCGGGCAATACCGTCGAGAACCTCGCGGACCGCGCCCAGGTGTTCAACTGCCAGTCGTTCAACGGCGCGGACCTGGCGACCGGCGACGACTCTGTCCGGGACCGGATCGCCGGATACCTCAACGATCTGCTCTCCCTCGGCGTCGACGGATTCCGCATCGACTCGGCCAAATATGTTCCGCCGGAAGACATCGCGGCCATCGAGCAGCGCCTCACCCGACCGGCCTACGTCTACCAAGAGGTCATCTACGGCTGGCAGGAAGCCGTGCAACCCGAGGAGTACACCGCCACCGGCGCCGTGATGGACCTCCGCTACGCCGGAACCCTGAGCCAGATCTTCCGGCAAGGTCGACTCGCCTGGCTCCGCACCTTCAGCTCGGCCCTGCCGTCCGACAAGACGGTGGTCTTCGTGGCCAACCACGACACCGAACACCTCGGTTCCACGCTCACCTATGCCGATGGCGACCGATACACCCTGGCCAACGCGTTCATGCTCGCCTGGCCCTACGGTCGCCCGAAAGTGCTCAGCGGCTACGCATTCACCTCCTACGACGAGCCGCCACCCTCCGATCCGCACGGCCGCGCCATGGACGCCAACTGCGGCGACGGCCACTGGTTGTGCGAACACGCCTGGCCGGGCATCGGCCCCATGGTCGCTTTCCATCAGCAGGTGCAAGGTCAGCCGGTGGTCGATTGGTCCGACAACGGCGGCAACCGGATCGCATTCGGCCGTGGCGCCGAGGGATACCTCGTGCTCAATGGCGAGGACTTCCCGGAAACCGCAGGCGTCTACCACACCTCGCTTCCGGCGGGCCGCTACTGCGATGTCATGCACGGCACGGTGCAGGCGGGCACCTGCACGGGCCCGACCTACCAGATCGACAACGCCGGTCTGCTCCGCGCCGACGTCGCCGCGCAGTCCGGGCTCGCGCTCCACACAGGTGCCACCGTAACCGAATAGCCCAGGGCTCCAGGGAGATTCGAAGCGACGACCCGCGCGCAGACGAGGGTGGACCGGGCCGGATCGGGATGCCCCGCACGGTTGCCCGGCTTGGCGCCATCACGCGAACTCCGCTTCTCGAGAGGACCGGCGACGTCCCCCATTCCCGCGAAGCCGCCGCATCCTGGCAACGCATCGATTGGCGCAATGCGAGCCGACCTCCACTCGAGCAAGCGAGTTGGCTACCAGGCTCCCGCCCTACGGGAAGGCTGGCGTGCTGAATCACCGACCGCGTATATCGAGCGACTAGTGCCGAACCGTGATGGCAAGCTTGTCGCATGGTGATCACAGAATGAGCCGAGGCGTATTGGTAACCGGAGCCTCGCGGGGAATCGGGCGAGCAATCGCCTTGGCGTTCGCGGAGATCGGCGATCGAGTGGCGGTCCACTACTCATCGAGTCGCGACGATGGCGAAGAGACATTGCGCGGCCTGCCGGGCGACGGCCACCTGCTTGTCAACGGAAACATCGGCTCCCCGGACGCCGTCGCCGGAATCGTCGACGCGGCAATCGAAGGACTCGGCACGATCGACGTCCTGGTCAACAACGCCGCGGTAAACATCGCCCACCCGGTGACCGACACCGACTACGCCGACTGGCAGCAGGCCTGGCGACAAACCATGGACGTCAACGTCTTCGGCACCGCCAACATGTCCTACTGCGTCGCCCGCCACATGATCGACAAGGGCATCGCCGGCCGAATCGTGAACATCGGCTCCCGCGGCGCCTTCCGCGGCGAACCCGAATACGCGGGCTACGGCGCAAGCAAAGCCGCCGTCCACGCCCTCGGCCAATCACTCGCGGTGGAACTGGCACCCCACGGCATCGCCGTCGCCTCCGTCGCCCCCGGCTTCGTCGCCACCGACCGAGTGGCCCACCGCGTCACCGACGAGGTCCGCGCCCAAAGCCCCTTCGGCCGAGTCGCCGCCCCCAACGAAATCGCCTCCGCCGTCCGCTATCTCGCCTCACCGGAAGCCACCTGGACCTCCGGCTCCGTCCTGAACGTAAACGGCGCCTCCTACCTCCACTGACAACCCCTGGATCGATGGCTGCGGGTACCTCGGTACCCGCAGCCGTCATCGTTGCAAGGTGGCACTCGCAGTGCGTCGGAGTGATTCAGCAGACGGTGTCCTCGTTGGTTTGTCGTGTCTCGAGGTTGATAGTGCCCTTGTCGTAGGGCGTTTGGCTGTTGATGTACTTGTCGGGCACCGGAAACATGAGCTGTCTATTGCAGTGCGGGGGTGCGACGCAGCCGGTGTAGACGACGAGTTCCGGGGTGATGGTGAAGTTTCGGTCGACTGTCAGAGCCAGGATGAAGGTGCCGTCACTGTCCGAGGTCCGCGTTGTGCGGTCGTCGAAGCCGACCCGCTTGTTGACAAGTTGAACATAAGACTGCTGGGAGTTCGACGGCTGACCGTTGCAGAACAGTCGGCCCTTGACCGTGACTGTCTGCAGACCCATGCGGAAATCGTTTGTCATGTGCGTGGCGGGCGAGGCAGCGGCTGGCAGCCCCACCATGGCCGATCCGCAGGTGAGCAGCGCGATGACGGAAAGGCGATAACGCATTGTGAAGTCCGATCTGTGGCAGAAGTAGCGACGTGACAACGCGAAAGCAGAGTCAACGTTCCTCGCATTCCGGGGCTCGGCAGGGGCGTTTCGCCGAATCCAGTTGTGCCCGCACGCCGAGGTAGCGGCGAGTGGCGGGCGAGCCGTAGACGCGCACCAATGGGTCTGCCGCACACCCGAAACGGGGTGTGCGGCAGACGTAGGCAGTAAAGAACTACTTCAGCGGGCGAAGGTGGCGGCTCGGTCGGCCAGGTCGAGGAGGATCTGGGGGAAGATGCCGAGGGCGATGGTGGCTCCGGCGCCGAAGGCGACGACCGTGGTGGTCAGGAAGGGGGAGACCACGATTGGTGCGTCGGTGGGTGGGTCGGTGAAGAACATGAGGACGATGACGCGGATGTAGAAGAAGGCCGCGATGGCGCTGCAGATGACGCCGACGATCACCAGGAAGGTGGCATCGCCTGCGGCGGCGGCTTCGAAAACGGCGAACTTGCTGACGAATCCGCTGGTCAGGGGGAGACCAGCGAAGGAGAGCAGGAACAGGGCGAAGACGCTGGCGAGCCAGGGGGAGCGCCGACCGAGGCCGGCCCATTGGTACAACGCACTGGCTTCTTCACCGTTGGCGTCGCGAACGAGGCTGACGACGGCGAACGCACCGACGGTCCCCAAACCGTAGGCGGCGAGGTAGAACAGGATCGCCGAGACACCCTTGTCGTTGGCCGCGATCAAACCGGTCAGAATGAAACCGGCATGCGCGACAGACGAATACGCGAGCATCCGCTTCACATCGGTCTGCGTGATGGCCATAACCGCACCGACAGCCATGGTGGCGATGGCGATAGCGGCGAGCACCGGCCGCCAATCATCACGCAACCCGGGCACCGCGACCTGCAGCACGCGCAACAACGCACCGACTGCCGCAATCTTGGTCGCCGCGGCCATGAACGCCGTAACCGGCGTAGGCGCACCCTGATACACATCGGGCACCCAAGACTGGAACGGCACGGTACCGATCTTGAACAGCAGCCCCACCGCCAGCAGCGCCACACCGAGCAACGCGAGCATCGCGTTATCCGGATGCAGCGCAATGGCATCGGCGATCCCGGTCAGCCGGACCGTCCCCGCCTGCCCGTACAGCAGCGCAACCCCGTAGAGGAAGAACGCCGACGAAAACGCGCCGAGCAGGAAGTACTTCAGCGCCGCTTCCTGCGACAGCAACCGCTTACGCCGGGCCAGCCCGCACAGCAGATACAGCGGCAGCGACAACACCTCGAGCGCGACGAACATGGTCAGCAGATCATTCGACGACGGGAACAGCAGCAACCCGCCGACCGCGAGCAGCGTCAACGGAAACACCTCGGTCGTCGCGATCCCGGCCCGCAGCGCGGTCCGCTCCATCGCACTCCCCGGCACCGAAGACGCCTGCGGCGTAAACGCATCCACCCCGCGCCCGAGCGTCGCCGCGGCCACACTCCAGGTCCCGGGCCCGCTACGCGCCTCGACCCGCGGCTCGGCACCGCGCTCGCCCATGAACAGCACCCCGAGAATCGACACCACCAGAATGGTGCCCTGCAGGAACAGCGTCACCCCGTCGACGGCAACCGCCCCACCCACCGCGGTGGCCGACGTGCCCGCCAACAGCACCACCGCGACCAGTGCGACGACCAACCCGACGAGGCTCAGCAGCAGCTGTGCACCGAACCGGAACCGCCGCCCCATGAACGCCTCGACCAAGACACTGATCACCGCGACACCGAACACGATGAGCATCGGCGAAAGATGCCCGTATTCGATGCTCGGCGCCGGAATCGTTGCTGCGAGGGTTGTTCCGTAGTCCAAGGAAGTCACTTAGGCCGTCCTCGAGAAGGAGATCACCGCGGCGAGCAGACCCGCGACGATGAGAGCGATAACGACGCGAACACTGGTGCGACTCATTTGTGGACACCTCCGGGATGATCGGCCTTACCCGCCTCGGGCAGCGCGGGCACCGCCGGTGCGGGGTCGTGCTTGCCGATGGTCGTCAACGTCTGGCTCACCGCGGGATTGATGAAGTCCAGGATCGGTTTCGGATAGACACCGAGGAACAGCAGCGCCGCGATCAACGGCACCACCACCGCGAGCTCGCGGGGCACCAGGTCGTAGATGCGCTCGTTGCCCTCCTTGACCGGCCCGGTCATCATCCGCTGGTACATCCACAGCACATACAGCGCCGCGAGCACCAGCGCACCGGTCGCGATGACCGCGGCGACCTGGTAGCGGGCGAATGTGCCGACCAGCACCAGGAATTCACTGATGAACGGCGCGAGCCCGGGCAACGAGAGCGTCGCCAAACCCGAGATGAAGAAGGTGCCCGCCAGTATCGGCGCCACCTTCTGCACCCCGCCGAAATCGGCGATGACCCGAGTTCCGCGACGCGACACCAGGAATCCCGCGATCAGGAACAGCGCGGCGGTGGAGATGCCGTGGTTGACCATGTACAACGTCGCACCGGTCTGGCCCTGACTGGTCATCGCGAAGATGCCCAGAATGATGAACCCGAAGTGCGAGATCGAGGTGTAGGCGATCAACCGCATCACATCGGTCTGCCCGATGGCCAGCAGCGCACCGTAGATGATGCCGATCACGGCCAGGGTGATGACCAGCGGCGCATAGGTACTCGACGCGTCCGGGAACAGCATCAGGCAGTACCGCAGCATGCCGAACGTGCCGACCTTGTCGACCACCGCCATCATCAGCACCGCACTAGACGGTGTCGCGGCGACGGCGGCGTCGGGCAGCCAGGTGTGCAGCGGCCACAGCGGCGCCTTCACCGCGAACGCGAACATGAACCCGAGGAACAGCGCGTTGAGCACCGCGGGTGCCGCGGTGAGGTGTCCGGAGTTGGCCGCGGCGACCACCGTGCGGAAGTCGAACGTGCCCGCGGCATCCGCGCCGAGTCCGTCCCGCGCGGTGACCACGTACAACCCGATCACCGCGGCCAGCATGATCAGCCCGCCGAACAGGTTGTACAGCAGGAACTTCACCGCCGCCCGGGACCGCTGCTGCCGCAATTCGAGATTCGCCGACCGCGGTCCGAAGCCACCGATGAGGAAGTACATCGGAATCAACATGGCTTCGAAGAACACGTAGAACAGCAGAATGTCGAGCGAGACAAAGGAGATCAGCACCATCGCCTCGACCAGCAAGGTCAGCGCGACGTAGGTGTGCGACACTCGCCGCCCGCTGCCGACCTCACGCTCGTCGTGCCAGCCCGCCAGGATCAGCAACGGCACCAGCACGGTGGTGAGCAGCACCAGCACCAGCGCGATCCCGTCGACCCCGACGGTGTATCCGGCGCCGAAGGCCGGAATCCACTCGTGGTCCTCGACGAACTGGTACTGCGCGCCACCGGGTTCGAAGCGCACCGCCAGCACAACAGCGAACACGAGCACCGCTACCGACACCGCCAACGCCAGGCACCGCGCGAGCATGCGTTGCGAGGCGGGCAGCAGCAACACGATGACCGCGCCGATCGCAGGCGCCAACCACAACGTGGTCAACCAGGGAAAGTCCTTCACCACAACCTCACCGCCAGCAGGGCGGCAGCCACCAGGGCCGCGCCGGTGAACATGGACAGGGCATAAGACCGCACGAAGCCGGTCTGCACTCGCCGGATCCGACCGGACAGCCCGCCGATCAGCGCGGCCGTCCCGTTGACGATCCCGTCGATGCCGCGGCTGTCGAGGAACACCAGCGCTCGGGTCAGGTAGCTGCCCGGCCGCATGAGGGCCGCCTCGTTGAACGCGTCAGCGTAGAGATCCTTGCGGGCCGCGATCGTCAACGCGGACACGGCTTCCGGTGCGGTATCGGGGATGCTGCGCTGCGCGTACTGGTAGTAGGCGAACCCGACTCCGATGGCGACCACCATCAGCGCGAGCGCCGTGACGACACCCGCAGGCACGGTTTCCGCACCGTGATGCGCACCGACCACCGGCTCGAGCCAGTTCTGCAGCGACGAACCGAACGCGAACAACGCACCCGCCGCGACCGATCCGATGGCCAGCAGGATCATCGGCCCGGTCATCGTCGCCGGGGACTCGTGCGGATGAGTGTCGGGCTTCCAGCGCCGCTCACCGAAGAACGTCATGATCATCACGCGGGTCATGTAGAACGCGGTGATGCCCGCGCCGAGCAGCGTCACCGTGCCCAACGCCAAACCGCTTGCGCCGCCCTGGTTGAACGCCACCTCGATGATCTTGTCCTTGGAGAAGAACCCGGCGAACGGCGGCACTCCGATGATCGCGAGGTAGCCGAGCCCGAAGGTGACGTAGGTGATCGGCAGCAGCTTGCGCAGTCCGCCGTAGCGGCGCATGTCGGTCTCGTCGTCCATCGCGTGCATCACCGAACCGGCGCCGAGGAACAGCCCGGCCTTGAAGAACCCGTGGGTGAGCAGATGCATGATGGCGAAGGCGTATCCGGCCGGGCCGAGGCCCGCGGCCAGCACCATGTAACCGATCTGGCTCATGGTCGAAGCCGCGAGTGCCTTCTTGATGTCGTCCTTCGCGCAACCGACGATGGCACCGAAAAGCAGGGTCACCGCACCGACCAGGACAACGCCCAGTCGCGCATCGGGTGCCAGATCGAAGATCGGACCGGACCGCGCGATCAGGTACACACCGGCGGTGACCATGGTGGCCGCGTGGATGAGCGCCGACACCGGGGTCGGGCCTTCCATCGCGTCCCCGAGCCAGGACTGCAGCGGCACCTGCGCGGACTTACCGCACGCGGCCAGCAACAGCAGCAATCCGATCGCGGTGAGTGTCCCTTCCCCGGCCTGCGGGGCACCCGCGAACACGTCGGAGAAGTTGATCGACCCGAAGGTCGAGAACATGACGAACATGGCGATCGCCAGCCCCATGTCACCGACTCGGTTGACCACGAACGCCTTCTTGGCCGCCGTTGCCGCCGTGGGCTTGTGGTACCAGAACCCGATCAGCAGGTAGGACGCCAGGCCGACGCCTTCCCAGCCGAGGTAGAGCACCAGGTAGTTGTTCGCCAGCACCAGCAGCAGCATGGCCGCGAGGAACAGGTTGAGGTAGGCGAAGAATCGCCGCCGTCCCGGGTCGTGGCTCATGTAGCCGATGGAGTAGATGTGGATCAGCGAGCCGACGCCGGTGATCAGCAGCGCGAAACACATGGACAGCTGGTCCAGTTGGAGGCTGAAGTCGGCTTGCAGCCCGGCCACCGGAACCCAGCTGAACAGGTCGGTGTGGATGCCGCGTTGCGCGTTGTCACGCCCGACCATGTCGAAGAACCCGATGCCGGCCACCACGAACGCGGCCAAAGCCATCAGGGTGCCGAGCAGATGACCCCACTTGTCGCTGAAACGACCGGTGAGCAGGAGGATTACGGCGCCTGCGAGGGGCAGGGCGGGCAGCAGCCAGAGCGTAGCCATATCTTGCATAGTCGCCGCCATGTCAGAACTTCAGCAGGTTGGCGTCGTCGACCGAGGTCGAACGGCGGGCGCGGAAGATGGTCATGATGATGGCAAGGCCGACAACGACTTCGGCCGCGGCGACCACCATGGTGAAGAACGCGAACACCTGGCCGTCCAGGTTCGAGTGCAGCCTGGCGAAGGTGACGAACGCCAGGTTCACCGCGTTCAGCATCAGCTCGATGCACATGAACACCACGATGGCGTTGCGCCGCAGCAGCACTCCGGCCGCGCCGATGGTGAACAGCAGGGCGGACAAGAACAGGTAGTTCTGGGGATTCACCGCTTGCCTTCCTCGTCGCTCTGGTTCTCGGTCGCGATCGCGCCGACAGGCGCCGGATCCTGCGCCGCTACCGAGATGACGGCCGCTTCGGTGAGCGCCCGGGTGCGGCGGTGCCGCAGGATGGTGCTGACCGACAGTTCCTCGAAGGACCCGTCGGGCAGCCTGGCCGGAATGTCGACCGCGTTGTGCCTGGCGTAGACGCCCGGTGTCGGCAGCGGGGTGGCCCGGTGGCCCGCCTCGCGGAACCGGCGCACCGACATCTCCCGCTGGCCGATCTTCGGACCGAACTGCTCGCGGTGCGCGAGCACCATCGCGCCGATGGTGGCGGTGATGAGCAGCGCGCCGGTGAGCTCGAACGCCCACACATAGCGAACGAAGATCAGCTCGGCGAGTCCGCCGATCACGTCGCGACCCGCGAATCCGGTTGCCGGGAAACTGATCTCGGATTCCCGGATGCCGCGGGCGATACCGCTGATCAGCAGCAGCCCGAAGCCGAGACCGACCGCCGCCGCCGCGAGCTGCTGCCCGCGCAGGTTCTCCTTCAGCGATTCGGCGGAGTCGACACCGACCAGCATGAGCACGAACAGGAACAGCATCATGACCGCGCCGGTGTAGACGACGATCTGCACGACACCGAGGAACAGCGCGTCCTCGGCCATGTAGAACACCGCGAGGATGATCATGGTGGCGGCCAGGCAGATCGCGGAATGCACTGCCTTGCGGGCGAACACCATGCCGAGCGCGCCGATGGTGGCCAGCGGCGCGAGCACCCAGAAGTTCACCGCCTCACCGGTGGAGGTCCGGGTGAGCGGCTCGGCGGCGAGGATGAATTCGTTCACCGCGACCCTCCTTCCACGCCCGCGACGGCGGGTTGCTTCGGACTGTCCGGCGCGGCGTTTCCGTTGCTGCCGTTGGTTTGCTGGATGTCACCGAGCACGTTGCCGAGGTAGTAGTCGCCCTCGTCGGTGCCGGGCTGCATGGCGTGTGGGGGCGCGGTCATGCCCGGCTGCAGCGGAACCAGCAGCCGGTCCTTCTCGTAGATCAGGCCCGCGCGGTTGTCGTCGGTCATCTCGTAATCGTTGGTCATGGTCAGTGCCCGGGTCGGGCACGCCTCGATGCAGAGTCCGCAGCCGATGCAGCGCAGGTAGTTGATCTGATAGACCTGCCCGTACCGTTCACCCGGCGAGAAGCGTTCCGTCTCGGTGTTGTCCGCGCCTTCGACGAAGATCGCGTCGGCGGGGCAGGCCCAGGCGCACAGCTCGCAGCCGATGCACTTCTCCAGCCCGTCCGGGTGCCGGTTGAGCTGATGACGCCCGTGGTAGCGCGGCGCGGTCGGCACCTTCTGTTCCGGATAGAACTCGGTGTTCGGCTTCTTGAACATGGTCGCCGCGGTGACCAGGAACCCGGCCAGCGGATCGAACAGACCCGACTTCGCTACCGGGCGAGGATGTTCGGGCAGCGGCGGTGTCGGGAAGCCGAGGAAGACCGCCGAATCCGCGGTCGGTGCCGCGAGTTCCGGCTCGGCCGGTGGCTCGGCGCCACCCCGACGTCCGGCCCGCAGGAACGACCCCACCATCAGCGCGGAGATCACCAGGCCGCCGATGACCAGCGCCGGGGTCTGCACGTGGTAGCCCTCGGTCTGCAAGACCCGAGCGCCGCCGACCAGCATGACCCACAGCAGCGAGGTCGGGATCAGCAGCTTCCAACCGAGATTCATGAACTGGTCGTAGCGCAGGCGGGGCAGCGTGCCGCGCAACCAGATGAACACGAACAGGAACAGGCACACCTTGGCGGTGAACCACAGCACCGGCCACCAGTTCTGGTTGGCGCCCGCCCACAGGCTCAACGGCCACGGTGCGTGCCAGCCACCGAGGAACAGGGTGGTGGCGAGCGCGGAAACCGTTGCCATGTTGATGTATTCGGCCATCATGAACATGGCGAACTTGAGCGAGGAGTACTCGGTGTGGAAGCCGCCGACCAGCTCGCCCTCTGCCTCGGGGAGGTCGAACGGCGCCCGGTTGGTCTCACCGACCATGGAGACGCAGTAGATGAGGAACGAGGGCAGCAGCAGGAAGACGTACCAGGTGTCGTTCTGCGCGGCCACGATGCCCGAGGTGGACATGGTGCCGGTCAGCAGGAACACGGTGGCGAAGCACAGCGCCATCGCGATCTCGTAGGAGATCACCTGCGCGGTCGAGCGCAGTCCGCCCAGCAGCGGGTAGGTGGAACCCGACGACCAGCCGGCCAGCACGATGCCGTACACGCCGATCGAGGTGATCGCGAGGATGTAGAGCACCGCCACCGGCATGTCGGTGAGTTGCAGCGCGGTGTGATGGCCGAAGACGGACACCTCGGGGCCGAACGGGATCACCGCGAACGCCATCACCGCCGGGATCAGCGAGATGATCGGCGCCATGATGAAGATCGGCTTGTCCACGATGGCCGGGATGATGTCTTCCTTGAGCGCCATCTTGACGCCGTCGGCGATGCTCTGCAGCATGCCGAACGGGCCGATCCGGTTCGGGCCGATGCGCATCTGCATGCGCGCCACGATCTTTCGTTCCGCGACCACCGCGATCATCGGGATGAGCAGCAGGAAGAGGAAGATGGCGACGGATTTCCCGATCACCAGCCACAGGGGGTCGTGGCCGAACAAACTGAGGTCACTCATGCCTGCACCTCGCTAGCGCTCGGCGGCGGCACGAGCGACGCACGCTGTGTCATGATTCGTTCGCTGCGCTCACTCATGCCTGTGCTCCTTCATCCGCTCGTCGGCCCGCCGCAACTGCACGATGCCGCCGGGCTGGGTGGCCAACTGTTCGGCGATCGAGCTGCCCGGTGAGTGCTGCGGCAGCCAGACCACCCGGTCGGGCAGGTCGGTGATCACCAGCGGCAGTGTGACGGTGCCGTGTTCGCTGGCGACGGTGACCAGATCGTCTGTCGCGGCGCCGATTTCGGCGGCGGTCGCGGGGGACAGCCGGGCCACCGGGGTGCGGGCGATGCCCGCCAGGTTGGGTTCGCCCTCCTGCAGGCGGCCCAGGTCGAGCAGCATCCGCCAGCTGGCCAGCACTGCGGTGCCGGGTCCGGGCTGGGTCAGTGGATGCGGCCGGTGCGCGGGTGGCGCGACCGGCGCGCCGTCCCAGGCGCCGAGTTCGGTGAGTTCGGCGCGGGCCGCGTCGGTGTCGGGCAGGCCGAGGCGCACCTTCATCTCGTCGGCAATCGCTTGCAGCACACGCTGATCCGACAGCGGGGCGGACTGGCGGCGCACCATGTCGTCGCCCAGTGCGGCGGCGAACGGACGCGGCCTGCCCTCCCAGTTGCGGAAGGTGCCGGACTTCTCCATGGCGGTGGCGACCGGGAACACGACGTCGGCGCGATCGGTGACCGCGCTGTGGCGCTGTTCCAGGCTGACGACGAATCGTGCGGCATCGATGGCGGCCAGCGCACCGCTCGGGTCCGGCAGGTCGGTGACGTCGACGCCACCGACCACCAGTGCACCGAGACCGGGCGCGGCTTCCAGGATGGCGGCGGTGTCGCGACCGGCGGTAACCGGCAGGTCCGGCACATTCCATACGGACCGAACCTGTTGGCGGGCTTGCGGATCCGCTACCGGACGACCGCCGGGCAGCAGGCCCGGCAGTGCACCGGCCTCGACCGCACCGCGTTCACCCGCGCGACGCGGCACCCATGCGAGCGCGGCACCGGTCTCGTCGGCAAGCCGGACGGCGGCGGACAGCGCACCGGGGATTCCGGCCATCCGCTCGCCGACCATGATCACCGCGCCGGGTTCGCGCAGCAGTCGCGTCACGTCGGCGATCTGCGTGGGATCGGCTCCCGGCGTTGCGGTTTCGCCCGAGCGGACCGCTTCGAGCAGATGTGGTTCGGCGCCGGGCATCGCCTGCATCAGCTTGCCCGACATCCGATCCAGGCCGCGCGAGGAGTATGGGGCCATCGAGTAGATCGGCAGCCGACGCTTGCGTGCGGCCTTGCGCAGTCGCAGGTAGACGATCGGCGACTCTTCCTCCGGCTCGAATCCGACGAGCAGGACGATCGGCGCGGTCTCCAGGTTGTCGTAGCTGACCGCCATGCCCTGGCCCGCGACGCGCGCGGCGAGGAAGTCGGCCTCCTCGGCCGAGTGCGCCCTGGCGCGGAAGTCGACATCGTTGGTGCCCAAGGCGATTCGCGCGAACTTGGCGTAGGTGTAAGCGTCCTCTTCGGTGACGCGACCACCCACCAGCACACCCGCGCTACCGAACGCGGCAGCCAAACCCTCCGCGGCCGCGGCGAGCGCCTCGGACCAGGAGGCGGGTGCGAGGTTGCCGTCCCAGCCGCGAACCAGCGGCGTGGTGAGCCGGTCACGTTCGGTCGCGTAGGCGAATGCCCAGCGGCCCTTGTCGCAGTTCCATTCCTCGTTGACCTGCGGGTCGTCTCCGGCCAATCGGCGCAGCACCTTGCCGCGGCGGTGGTCGGTGCGCTGCGCGCAACCGGATGCGCAGTGCTCGCACACATTCGGGCTCGACACCAGGTCGAACGGGCGGGCGCGGAACCGGTAGCTGGTGCCGGTCAGCGCGCCGACCGGGCAGACCTGCACGGTGTTGCCGGAGAAGTAGGAATCCAGCGGTTCGGCCTGTGCGGTGCCGACCTGTTGCAGCGCACCACGTTCCAGCAGTTCGATGAACGGGTCACCGGCGACCTGCTGGGAGAAGCGGGTGCAGCGCGCGCACAGCACGCAGCGTTCCCGGTCCAGCAGCACCGCGGTGGACAGCGGAATAGGCTTGGGATAGGTGCGCTTCTCGCCCTCGAACCGGGTTTCGGCGCGACCGGTGGACATCGCCTGGTTCTGCAGCGGGCATTCACCGCCCTTGTCGCACACCGGGCAGTCGAGCGGGTGGTTGATGAGCAGCAGCTCCATCACACCCTCTTGCGCCTTGTCGGCCACCGGGGAGGTGAGCTGGGTGCGCACCACCATGCCGTCGGTGACGGTCATGGTGCACGAGGCAACCGGCTTGCGCTGGCCCTCGACCTCGACGATGCACTGGCGGCAGGCGCCGACCGGGTCGAGCAGTGGGTGATCGCAGAAGCGCGGGATCTGGATGCCGATCAGCTCGGCGGCCCGGATCACCAGCGTGCCCGCGGGCACGCTTACGGTGGTGTCATCGATGGTGACGGTCACCAGATCCGCGGGGACGACCCCGCTGGTATTGGCATTCACAGTGGCAGTCATCGCACTCCTTCCGTGTGTGCTGCGGCCTGATCGCGCGAATGCGGCACGGCCCCAACGCCGTTCGACCACGCGGTGGACCGAGCCGGATCGAACGGGCAGCCGCCGCTGGTGACGTGTTCGATGTACTCGTCGCGGAAGTACTTCAGCGACGAGATGATCGGGCTCGCCGCGCCGTCGCCGAGGGCGCAGAACGACTTGCCGTTGATGGTGTCGCTGATATCGAGCAGCTTGTCCAGATCGGACTCGGTGCCCCGGCCCGACTCGATCCGCTGCAGCAGCTGGACGAGCCAGTAAGTGCCTTCCCGGCACGGGGTGCACTTGCCGCAGGACTCGTGCATGTAGAACTCGGTCCAGCGCAGCACCGCGCGCACCACACAGGTGGTGTCGTCGAAGATCTGTAATGCCTTGGTGCCCAACATGGATCCGGCCGTCGCGACACCCTCGTAGTCGAGCGGCACATCCAGATGCGCATCGGTGAACAGCGGCGTGGACGAACCACCCGGCGTCCAGAACTTCACCGTGTGCCCCTCACGCACGCCACCGGCATAGCCCAGCAGTTCGCGCAGCGTGACACCGAGCGGTGCCTCGTACTGGCCGGGCCGGTTCACGTGACCCGACAGCGAGTACAGCGTGAACCCGGGGGACTTCTCGCTGCCCATCGAACGGAACCAGGCGGTGCCGTTGAGGATGATCGGCGGCACGCTGGCAATGGATTCCACGTTGTTCACCACGGTCGGGCAGGCGTAGAGACCCGCGATGGCAGGGAACGGCGGACGCAGTCGCGGCTGACCGCGTCGGCCTTCCAGGGAATCCAGCAGCGCGGTTTCCTCGCCACAGATGTAGGCACCGGCTCCGGCGTGCACGATGAGTTCGAGGTCGTAACCGGAACCGAGGATGTTGCGCCCCAGGAAACCGGCCTCGTAGGCCTGCGCGACGGCGGCTTGCAGTCGGCGCAGCACCGGCACCACTTCACCGCGCACGTAGATGAACGCGTGCGCGGCGCGGATGGCGTAGGAGCCGATGATGATGCCCTCGATGAGCGTGTGCGGGCTCGACAGCATCAGCGGAATGTCTTTGCACGTACCGGGTTCGGACTCGTCGGCGTTGACCACCATGTAGTGCGGCTTGCTCACGCCGTCGGGTCCGGCGCCCTGCGGGATGAAGCTCCACTTCATGCCCGTCGGGAAGCCCGCACCGCCGCGGCCGCGCAGTCCGGCGTCCTTGACGGTCTGGATGACCTGGTCCGGCTCCATGGCCAGCGCCTTGCGCAGCGCCCGGTAGCCGTCGTGGCGGCGGTAGGTGTCCATCGTCCACGACTGCGGGTCATCCCAGTATTTGCTGAGTACGGGGGTCAGCGTCATTTAGCGCCCTCCGAATTCTGTTGCGGCCCAGGAGCGCTCATGTTCTGCTCGCGCGCGACCTCGAGACCGGCCAGCGTGGCTGCCCCGGCCGCGTGATCGAGGACGCCGGGGCGCTCGTCCGGGAAACCGGCCAGGATGCGCGCGGTCTCCTTGAACGTGCACAGCGGCGCGCCACGAGTGGGCGTCACCTGCTGACCCGCGCGCAGCGAATCCACCAGGGCCTGAGCCGATTCCGGGGTCTGGTTGTCGAAGAACTCCCAGTTGACCATGATCACCGGCGCGAAATCGCAGGCCGCGTTGCACTCGACGTGCTCGAGGGTGATCTTCCCGTCCGCGGTGGTGTCGCCGTGGCCGATGCCGAGATGGCGTTCCAGCTGGGCGAGGATGGCGTCGCCACCCATCACCGCGCACAGCGTGTTGGTGCACACGCCGACGTGGTAGTCGCCGGTCGGGGTGCGCCGGTACATCGAGTAGAAGGTGGCCACCGCGGTGACCTCGGCGCCGGTCAAGCCCAGCTGGTCGGCACAGAAGTCGATGCCGGTGCCGGTGACGCAACCCTCTTCGGCCTGCACCAGGTGCAGCAGCGGCAGCAGCGCCGACCGCGGCTCCGGGTAGCGGCCGATGATCTCCTTGGCGTCCAGCTCGAGCCGTTGCCGCACGAACGGCTGGAACGGCTCCGGACGGGTGCTCAGCTTCAACATGATTTCGGTCATCGGTCCACTCCGCCCATTACCGGGTCGATGCTGGCGACCGCGGCGATGACGTCGGCGACCATGCCGCCCTCGCAAGTAGCCGCCACCGCTTGCAGATTGGTGAACGAGGGGTCGCGGTAGTGCACCCGGTAGGGCCGGGTGCCGCCGTCGCTGACCATGTGCACACCCAGTTCGCCGCGCGGCGACTCGACGGCGGTGTACACCTGACCGGCCGGCACCCGGATGCCCTCGGTGACCAGCTTGAAGTGGTGGATGAGGCCCTCCATGGACGTGCCCATGATCTTGCCGATGTGCTTGGGGGAGTTGCCGAGTCCGTCCGGGCCGATCTCCAGGTCGGCGGGCCAGGCGATCTTCTTGTCGTCGACCATCACCGGGCCGGGACGCAGCTTGTCCAGGCACTGCTCGACGATCTTGAGCGATTCCTTCATCTCGTCCACCCGGATCACGTAGCGGCCGTAGCAGTCACAGCCCGTGGTGGTGGGGATGTCGAATTCGTAGTTCTCGTAACCGCAGTACGGCTGCGCCTTGCGCAGATCGTGCGGCAGCCCCGTCGCACGCAGCACCGGGCCGGTGATCCCGAGGGCCATGCAGCCCTGCAGGTTCAGGTAGCCGATGTTCTGCGTGCGAGCCTTCCAGATCGGGTTCGAGGTGAGCAGCTGCTCCATGTCCTTGAGCCGCTTCGGCATCAGGGCAAGCAGCTCACGGACTTTCGCGACGCCGTCGTCGGGCAGATCCTGGGCCAGGCCGCCCGGCCGGATGTAGGCGTGGTTCATCCGCAAGCCGGTGATGGTCTCGAACACGTCGAGGATCAGCTCGCGTTCGCGGAAGCCGAACAACATCGGGGTGAGCGCGCCGAGCTCCATGCCGCCGGTGGCCAGCGCCACCAGGTGCGAGGAGATCCGGTTCAGCTCCATCAGCATGACCCGAATGATGCTGACGCGCTCCGGGATTGCGTCGGTGATGTCGAGCAGCTTCTCCACGCCGAGGCAGTACGCCGTCTCGTTGAAGAACGGCGACAGGTAGTCCATCCGGGTGACGAAGGTGACGCCCTGGGTCCAGTTGCGGAATTCCAGGTTCTTCTCGATGCCGGTGTGCAGGTAGCCGATGCCGCAGCGGGCCTCGGTGACCGTCTCGCCCTCGATCTCGAGGATGAGCCGCAGCACGCCGTGCGTGGACGGGTGCTGCGGGCCCATGTTGACGACGATGCGTTCTTCACCGGCGCCGCGCAGCGAGTCGGAGACTTCTTCCCAGTCCTGACCGGCGACGGTGACAACAGTCGGTTCCGGCCCAGCGTCGCCTGCGACGTCGGGCCGGGTGTCGGTTTCGTTCATTAGTTGTACGCCCTCCGCTCGTCGGGCGGCGGTATCCGCGCGCCCTTGTACTCGACCGGGATCCCGCCCAGCGGGTAGTCCTTGCGCTGGGGGTGACCGCGCCAGTCGTCGGGCATCAGGATTCGAGTGAGCGAGGGGTGCCCGTCGAAGATGATGCCGAAGAAGTCGTAGGTTTCCCGCTCGTGCCAGTCGGTGGTCGGGTACACCCCGAACAGCGACGGAATGTGCGGGTCGGTGTCGGGAGTGGACACCTCGACGCGCAGCCGCCGGTTGTGCGTGATCGACATGAGCGGATACACCGCGTGCAGTTCGCGGCCCGCGTCGTCGGGGTAGTGCACGCCGCTGACGCCGAGGCTCAGCTCGAAACGCAGTGCGGGATGGTCACGCAACACCTGGGCGACCGCCACCAGGTGCTCGCGGTGCACGTGCAGGGTGAGTTCGCCGCCGAACACGACGATCTTCTCCAGCGCGGTCTCCAGCCGGGTGCCTGCCGCGCCGAGCGCGGTGCGCAGGGCGTCGACGACCTCGTCGAAGTAGCCGCCGTACGGCGTCGGCGTGCTGCCGGTCAGGCTGACCGGCCGGACCAGGCCACCGTAGCCGGAGGTGTCGCCGGAGCCGGTAACGCCGAACATGCCGTGCCGCACGCCGATCACCTCGGCGCCGGACGCCTGCTGGTCGTCCTCGGTGGGCAGCGTGCCTTCCGGGCCCGCCGTGGCGCCCGCGTCGGTTTCGTCGTGCGCGGTGGTGGTGTTGTCGGACGAATCGAACGTCATCGCAGCAGACCCTCCATCCGGATGGTCGGGGTCGAGGCCAGCGCCGCCGCCTCGGCGGCCTTGATGGCCTCTTCGCGATTGACGCCCAGTGGCGTCTCCTGAATCTTGGCGTGCAGGGCCAGGATCGCGTTCAACAGCATCTCCGGCCGCGGCGGGCAGCCGGGCAGGTAGATGTCGACCGGAACGACGTGGTCGACGCCCTGCACGATGGCGTAGTTGTTGAACATGCCGCCCGAGGACGCGCACACGCCCATGGCGAGCACCCATTTCGGTTCGGTCATCTGGTCGTAGACCTGACGCAGCACCGGGGCCATCTTCTGGCTGACCCGCCCGGCGACGATCATCAGATCGGCCTGCCGCGGCGAGGCGCGGAACGCCTCCATGCCGAAGCGGGCAATATCGAAACGGCCACCGCCCGTTGCCATCATCTCGATGGCGCAGCAGGCGAGGCCGAAGGTGGCGGGCCACAACGAGCCCTTACGCATGAACCCGGCAAAGTCCTCGACAGTGCTCAGCAGGAATCCGCTGGGCAGTTTTTCCTCTAACCCCATATCCGACTAACCTTCACTTCCACTCGTCGCCCGAACACGTTGCGCGGCAATCACTCCCAGCTGAGCCCGCCGCGTCGCCATTCGTAGGCGTAGGCCACGGAGACGTTGAAGATGAACAACGCCATCGCGGCAAGACCGAAGAGACCGAGCGCATCGAAGTGGACTGCCCACGGGTAGAGGAACACGATCTCGATGTCGAAGATGATGAACAGCATGGCGGTGAGGTAGTACTTCACCGGAAAGCGTTGGCCCGTCACGTTTCCCGGGCCGCCGGCGATGGCGTGCGGGGTCGGTTCGATGCCGCATTCGTACGCCTCGAGCTTGGCTCGGTTGTACCGCTTGGGGCCGACGAGGGCCGCCATGATGATGGAGAACACCGCGAACGCCGCGGCGATCGCGCCTAAAACCAGAGTGGGCATCTCGATATTCACGACTGCGCTCTCCCTCTAATCTGCGCAAGCCCCTCCTTGCGAGCTGGAGCCTGCGGGTGGGTCGTCCGTTGCCGGACGGCAGCTTCCGAGGCGGGCTGACGTCGTTGTCCGCCTCGGCCAGACACGCCCCATGGCCTGCTCGACGCGGGTGGGGCTGGTACCCGCGCTGGTGTGAGCTAGGGCACAGCCTACAACTGATCGCTCTTAGTGCTGCACGTTCGGCTGCTGCGTTTAATCGAATTCACGACGTCGATTCATGACTGAAACGGGGGTAATCCGGGGTGTTGTCACGTGACGTTGGCTGACCGGTCAGTCTGTGCTGCGAAAACGGCCGTGTTGCTGAGGTTTTCGGGGCTTCTTCCGGTCTGCCATCCCGGTCACCGATGGGCTCGAGTCGTCATGTCGGAGCGGTTGACTCACGACTCGAGCCCGGGAGGTTTGGGCGGGTTTGTCCGAATCGACGAAAGTGCAGCGCCTGCAGGTGAAGAACGAACTATTGATGCACACTCTGCATAATTGAGTGTGGCAAACGGGGACGGTTCAGGCTGCCGAACGGTTGCGCAGCAAGCCGACCACAGCCTCGGTCAACCGGATCGGATCGATCGGATGCGACACCGCCGCCTCCGCGCGCGACCAGTTGGCCAGCCAGGCGTCGTCCGGGCGTCCGGTGAGCACGAGCACCGGTGGGCAGTGCTCGATTTCGTCCTTGAGTTGCTTGGCGATGCCCAGCCCGCCGATCGGCGCCGACTCACCGTCGAGGATGAGCAGGTCGATGCCGCCCGCGTCCATCCGCTCGATCACCACGGGGCCGGTGGCCACTTCGAGGTAGTCGAGGGTAGGTAGTTCGGGGTGCGGGTGTTTGCCCAGTGCCAGGATCACCTGGCGCCGGGTGTCGGCGTCGTTGCTGTAAACGAGTACCCGCAGAGGGGTGGAACGAGTCGAGTCGGCCACCAGCGCATGCTACGTCCGCGACGGTCTCGTCCGTGGCATGTTGGGGTAGATCGGCCTCCGCGCGTCGCGCCGGGCAGGTAGGTTCCCGCGCGTCGCGGCGATGGTCGCCGCGCGTCACCGGGAATGCTTGCCGCTGAAGGAACATCGCAAGTTATCCGTAAGAATCGGCCGGTAGAGTCCCCGCAATGCGGGGCGATCTAACCCAGGCCCTCGTCGATACCGACGTGTGGACCGATGAAATGCTGGACAGCACCGGGATTCCGGTGATCGATGTGCCGTTCGTGACGATCGGCAGTGGGATCGGGTCGTTCGTCACCTACGACACGTTGCGGATCTTCGGGGTGCCCGCGCAGGCGATGGCCGTGCTCGGGCCACAGGAGTACCCGTGGTCATCCTATGAGTACCTGACGCGGGTGTCGCAGATTCCGCGCGGTGAGCGGTTGCGCAGCGACTCGGCTTCGGAGCCGGACAACATGTGGGGCTTCCCGTCGTATGCGGTGCGCGAGGCGATCGCGGACAAGTCAATCAAGCCGCTGTGGAATGTCTTCGTGGAGCCGATCTTCGCGAACTACTACACGCCGCGGGCGGGGCAGGCGTTCGTCGGGATGGAACGCGAGTTCCGGCGCATCGACTACGCGAAATCGTTGCATCGTGGGCAAGTGCGCATGGCGCGCAAGCGTCACGGTGGCGGCTACTTCACGATTCTCACCCCGGCCGCGGGGTCGACGCCGACCAAGCGGGTGGCGTTTCGCAGCACGTATGTGCATGTGGCCGTGGGGTATCCAGGGCTGAAGCTGCTGCCGGATCTACAGGAGTATCGAGAGACGCATCGCGATCCGACGCGGGTGGTGAACGCCTACGAGCCGCACGAGCACGTCTATCAGGCGTTGCAGCGCAGGCCGGGGACGGTGCTGATCCGGGGTAGCGGGATCGTGGCGAGCCGGGTGTTGCAGCGGCTCATCGACGATCGGGACAGGTTGCAGCTGAACACGCAGATCCTGCATCTGTTCCGCACCTATATCGCCAAGGCGCACGGCAAGAACATGTTCAACCGGCGCAAGGGCGCCGACGGCTGGGCGTATCAAGGGTTCAACTATCCGAAGTCGGTGTGGGGCGGACAGCTCAAGCAGAAGATGCGTTCGCTGCAAGGTGAGCAGCGGGCCGAGGCGTACAAGGAGATCTCGGGGACCAATACGCCGATCCGCTACTCGTGGCAGGAGCAGTTGAAGCGCGGACGCAAGCAGGGCTGGTATCAGGTGATGGCCGGGACCATGCGGGCGCCGCGGCCCGCCGAGGGACGACAAGGCGTGGTCGCCACCATCATTCCCGACCCCACCGCAGAGTTGCCGACCCCACCGCCTACGCAGCCGTTCGATACGACAGTGGATTACATCATTGACTGCACCGGGCTCGAGGCCGATATCCGGGAGCATCGGTTGCTGGCCGATCTGCTCGATCACGCAGGGGCCGGGCGTAATCCGGTGGGACGGCTCGACGTGGACACCACCTTCGAGTTGATCGGCACCCGAAGTGGCACAGGACGCATCTATGCATCCGGTAGCGCGACACTCGGCGGGCCGTTCGTCGGGGTCGACACCTTCCTCGGTCTGCAGATCGCCGCGCAGGAGATCGCGGACGATCTTGCGGCGCTGGGGTTCTGCCGTCGGATGGGTCCACTGCGCTCGACGAGCCAGTGGTGGTCATGGGTCATGAACAAGAAGATCTGAGCTGATGCTTCCAACTTTGAACGGGCGAATTCAGACCCGTGTCCTTGCGCTGAGCGTGATCGGGTTCTTCGTCGCGCTGATCATCACGCCGTTGCTGCCGACGGGATCGCTGAGTCTCGGGCAGGCCTACCGCGTCACGTTGCCGATCCTGCTCGCCACCGTTCTGGTCGGGGTGCTGTGGGAGTTGCTCTACCATTTCTTACAGCAGTTCCGCTGGGAAAAGGATTGGCCGACCTTGTTCGGCTTTCTGACCATGGTCAACGAGGGGGCGCTCATGTGGGTGCTCGTGCGGTACACGACCGTCGTGTTGCCTGAGTCGCTGCATCCGTCGCTGACCGCGTTCTTGATTCAGTTCATCGTCACCTGGATTGTGTTCTGGCTCATCGTCAATGGGCCCATGCGGGTTGTGTTTCATCGGTGGCGGTTTCAGGGTGGCAGGTTCTTGTGAGTACACAGATCGAAGTTCTTCCCGGCGGTCACCTGGTGGCCGGCGCCGGAGGTGTTGTCGTCGTGGTCGCGCATCGCGTCCAGGGCGCGGTGACCGCGGATTCGGTAGCGGCGCGGGCAATGACGGAGCTGCTCGGGATCGTGCGGCAAGCGAGTTCGCAGGAGCCGCGGCGGCGCGGGCGGACGGTGGCGCGGATGGCCACGAATTGGTTGATGGGGTTGGAGAACGGGGATGAGGACGAGGTCGAGTTCGGGGTGATCACGCCGGGGGACGGTGGGATCGCGGTGTTCCTGCATGGTGGGGTGACGGCGGTGTTGGCCGGGGCGGAGCGGTCGGAGATCTTGCGGGGGCGGGAGGCGGGGTTCACTATCGACCGGGTGGTGACGCCTGCGCCGGGGATCGGGGCCGGGTTGTTCGTGGACGAGGTGGGGCGCGAGGGTGAGATGTTGCCTGCGCGTGGGGTTTTCGCGTTGGGAGAGGGTACGGCGCCGGGGGCGGGTGCGGTGCTGTGGTTGTCCGCGGCTGGCGATGATGCTGCCGCGGAAGTTCCGCATAGCTGGTTCGAACCTCGGCATGGCGCGGAGCAGCAAGATGTGCGGCGGGTGGCCGAGCCCTACCCTGTGTCTGAGCCGCAGCGTGTATACGACCCGCAGCCAGTGTCCGAGCACCGAGATGTGTTCGAGCCGCAGCGCGTATCCGAGCACCACGATGGCCCCGCGCCGCAAGGTGGGTCGGAGCCGCACCACATGCCCGAGCCGGAGCGGCTGCCGGATCTGCGGAAGCGAGACGAATCTCTGGATGCTTTGACGGAGAACTACAGCACGTCGCCGATTTCGCGAGAGGCCCCTGCGGCGTCGACCGGTGGCGAGCCGCGGCGCTATGGCGCGTCAGCGCACGCTGCGGTGGAGTCCTCGAGCGCGGCGCACTACCCCGGCGAGGCGATACCTGGGCCACTAGGCGAGGACTCGTCGCCCCGCGTAGGTGGGGCGTCGAGCGGGCGGCGCTTCCCTGGTCCGGCGAGTACCGAGTCGTCCTATGACGATTCGTCACCGCTTGCGGGAGAGCCCCCGAGTTCGCCACGGTTCCCTGGCGATCCCGTGTCGGGGAGCGCCGGTTCGGTCGGCGAAAGCTCGGCACCGCTCGCGGGGGAGCCGTCGAGTTGGTCGCGGGATGTGCCTGGGGGCACCGGGCCGATCGAAGGCTCGTCATCCATGAGCGGACCGTCGCCGCGTGTGCCGGTTACTCCGCCGCGTCCACAGCAGTCGTACCCCGCCGCTGATGCCGAGTGGTCCGACGACTCGTCGCCGGTGAGCGGGGCGCCGGACTCCTACGGCGCGAATGCCGAGTGGCCGAGCGAAGAATCGCCGTCCGTGAGTCCGGCGACACCGCATGTCGCGATGCCGAATCTGCAGAAGCCCGCAGGCACGGGGGAGTCGGAGAAGGTTGCGCAGGCGTACAGCGGCGAGCAGCCGGGCGTCGCGCAACACGACTCCGGGGCGCACGACCAGGTTCAGGATCCCGTCCGCAACATCGAGTTCGAAGAGACCATGGTGCCTGCCGAGACGATGGTGTCGCGCATCCTCGACCATGCCGCGCTGGAGTCGATCGATCCCGGTGTCGTGGTCAAGGGATTCAAATGCGCGCGTGACCATCTCAACGATCCGCGGGTGTCGTTCTGCGCGGTCTGCGGCATCCGAATGGACCAGCTGACCTGCGTGCTCACCGACGGCGTCCGCCCACCGCTCGGCCTGCTGCTACTCGACGACGGCACCTCGTTCGTCCTCGACAACGACTGCGTACTCGGCCGTGAACCCGAACACGCGGAGGCCGTCGCCCACGGTGCCCGCCCGGTCCGCCTGGAAGACCTCTCCGGCGGAATGTCGCGCGCCCACGCCGAGATTCGCCTCATCGACTGGGACGTCACCGTCGTAGACGGCGGCTCCACCAACGGCACCCACGTCCGCCAACCAGGCCACCAGGATTGGACCCGCGCCATCCCCGGCCACCCGGTGAAACTGACCCCCGGCGCCCAGGTCCAACTCGGCGGCCGAGTCGTCACCTTCGACTCCCAACACGGTCAGCTCTAACACCCGACTACAAGGCAAGATCTGCACCATCTCTCGGGATCTGCACTAGGGCCCAATTGCGAGTGCGGATCCCGAGTAAGAATGCGGATCCGGTCTCAACGATGCGGAAGGGCTCGATAGCGGCCGGGCGGTGCCCGCGTCCCAGTACACGGTTTCCAGGACGTGCTCGTGATGGGCTGCGCCGCAGCGCCGGGTGCGGGGTCTGGCACCCTTGGACTTCATCCGGGGTCGCCGCAGGCCGCCTCCGATGCTACGCCGGATAACAGCCCGTTATCCGGGGCATCTTCCGGGAACTACCGCTCGACGATACTGTGTGGCACACAGTATTGTGTTCGATGTGAGCCCGGAAGAGCTGATCCTCAACCAGACCCAGGAGTTGCGCCGTGGCACGGTCGTGCTGGCCTGCTTGGTGCTGCTCGAGGAGCCGCGGTACGGCTACGCGCTGCTGGAAACGCTCAATGAGGCGGGCATTCCGGTCGAGGGCAACACTCTGTATCCCTTGCTGCGCCGCTTGGACAAACAGGGCCTACTGACCAGCGAGTGGAACGTCGATGATTCGCGGCCTCGGAAGTTCTACCGGGTGAACTCCGAGGGCACGCGGGTACGTGAGGGGCTGACGTCGGAATGGCAGGCCCTCGTCGCCTCGATCTCGCGACTGATCTAGGGGGAATTGATGAGCAAAAGCTCGCTGACAGAGCGTTACGTGCATGAGGTCATCCGTCGGCTTCCGGCCGAGCAACGCGGCGACATCGCCGAGGAGCTGCGTGTCACCATCGCCGACATGGTCGAGGCACGCGGCGCGTCCGGCCCGAGCGCCGCCGAGCGCGAGGTGCTCGTCGAGATGGGCGACCCGGGCCCGCTCGCCGCGCGTTTCGCGGACCGGCCGCTCGTACTGATCGGCCCCGAACTCTACCCGCGCTACATGCGGTTGATGAAGCTCCTGCTCGCGACGGTCCTGCCGCTGGTGGTGGCGCTGTTCGTCGCCCTGGACGTGGTGGACGGCAAAAGTCTCCGCCAGCTGGTGCTCACCGCGGCCACGGTGGCGGTGTCCGCAGCCGCCCAGATGATCGCCTGGCCCACGGTGGCGTTCGCGGTGGCCCAGCGCACCCGGTACCGCAATGGGACGGTCGTCGGCGGTGACACCTGGACGCCCGAGGACCTGCCGGACGAAGCGCCCGACCCGCAGCAGGCGGATCGGCGCGGCTACTTCGCGTTCGGCTCGGCGATGTGGTCAGCGCTGCTGCTCGGCGTGATCGTCTGGCAGCACATCGCCATGCCCTACCGGCTTCACGGCGCGGACGGGAGCGTCCGGCACATGCAGGTGCTCGAGCCCTCGCTGTGGAACGGGTGGATCTGGCCAGTGGTGATCGGCCTGGGCATGCTCGTGGCTCTCGACCTGATCCGAGTCGCGGCCGGCGACTGGACGCCCCTGCAGGCGGGTTGGTACGCGCTCGGGCACGCGCTGTTCGCCCTGCCGCTGGCCTGGATCCTCTACCGGCACATGCTGTTCGACCCGATCGTCCTAGACGACTTCAACGGCTCGCTGCACACCCCGGACGCCTTCTACACCCTGACAGGCGCCGTCGTCCTGCTGTCCAGCGGACACGAGGTGTTCCGGTGTTTCCGCGACGCGCGCCACCCCTGAGCTCGAGAACTGAGCCCGGATGGCCTGCGGTCGCGGGCCAGCCAGGCGGGTGAGTCGTTCATGAGTCGTATGTAGAAGCGTCCGTTCTCGTCGTCAAACGGATTGACCGACATTGACACTCGATCAGAGGAGGGTATCTCGGACCCGCAGCGGCCGATACCCGGCGGGTCCGAGTGCGGCGAGTTCGGCGTCGATGTCGATCTCGATCACGCCGAAGAAGTTGATGTTCTCGCTGTGCGCGGGGCTGATGTGGGCGAGCACCTCGTCATCGATCCAACGGCCGCTCCCACCCGATCTTCTCGCCGCGGATCAGCGCGCCGATCGCCTCATCCGGCCACACCCGGGTCGGTGACGATCGCCAGGAGATCGTCCAGCAGCGCCTGGCGGTCCTCTCCCGTCTTGCCGCGTTCGGCCAGTTGCTGCTGCATCTTGCGTTCGGCGGCACCGAATTTCGCCGAGATCGCCTGATCGAACAACGCGACCACTACTCACGGGGAAACCTGGGTAGGTCTACAGCTACTGGGCTCGGGGCGGCCCGGCGTCGACGATCTCGAGGGATAGTTCCAGTGGGTCGAAATGGATGAGTGACTCCATCCACCAGGTCATGCCCGCCTCGGTGAGTCCCTTGACGTCAACTGTGGTCGGCTCGTTCCAGGCGTGGCTCGCGTTGCCGGTCACGACAACTTCGAATGATCGGTCGGTAGTGGGGAGTCGCAGGCTGTGCACTGCGGCGACGATGTCGGCCAACTCGTCCGGGGTCGGCGTGTGGTCCCCCAGGTGCGGGAAGATTCCGTCACAGCTGGCGGCGCGGCGGATGACGTTGGGGTGGTTGGTCGAGCTGGCTACCCAGATCGGTATGTGATGTGGTTCCGGAACCGCTTCTTCTATGTAGACCTGGTAGTGCGAACCGGAATGTCGATACGCCTGCCCGGACCAGATGGCCCGGACTATGTCGAGTCCTTCGTCGTACCTGGCGGATCGGGTGCGCAGGTCGGCAGGTTCGCCGAAGCGAGTGAAGTCGCCGGACTCGTCCGAGCCCAGGCCGGTGCCGAAGATGAAGCGTCCGTTGGACAGCTTGCTCAACGTTGCCGCCTGGCGGGCGACGATCCAGGGGCGTCGCCGGGCGAGTGGCGTGACGGTTGTGCCGAGCAGTATCCGGTCGGTGGCTTGGGCGACCGCACCGAGGGTGGTCCAGGGGTCGACGATCGGCATGGCCTCGCTCACCACGTGATCCCAGAGGAATACTCCGTCCCAGCCCGCCGCCTCGGCCCGTACGGCCAGATCGACGATGGTGGTCGGATCGCCGAACGGGCCGAATGGAGGCAGATAGACGCCGTGACGAAGAGTGGTGGCGCTCACGAGATTCCTTACTCCACAGAATGATTCGAGTCGCTGAGACGGACGTGCTCCCTAGCGGGGACCGCTGCTCACGCTACGTCAACGGTTGATCGAGCTCGCGCGTCATCCAGATCGAATCGCCACGGTGGGGATCCGGGGTGACACGTCCGCTGTCGTAGAAACCGAGCTCCTCCAGCACACGGAACGAGGCGGCATTCCATTCCCGAACCGTCGCCCACAACCGCTGTCGCCCAGTGCGTTTCGCTGCCTCGACAACGGACCGGGCCGCCTCGGTGGCGTACCCATAACCGTGGGCCCGCCGAGCGAGCTCGTAGGCGATCTCGGGTTCGTCGTAGGTGCCCTGGCCGACGACCAGTCCGCAGTAGCCGATGAACTCGCCGTTGTCCCGTCGCTCGATGGGAAGCAACCCGAGCCCGGGTTCGGCGCCGCGGGGGTAGGTCACCGCCCAGCCGCGCATATCTCCGACCGTCGGGCGTCCGGCCGCGTCGATCCTGCGGATGGACCGCGGATCTCGCTCGATCCACAGTGCACGGTGTTCCTCCGCGTCGGATGGCAGCCAGCATCGCAACCGGAGTCGCTCGGTCACAAGACTTGTCGGGAACTCCGTGTATATCGCCACGATCCCAATTTACGTGCCGTGCATGCCGACTCGGGAAATAGCTGCATCATGAACACGATCGCTGCGAGTTGAATTCGCACCCGTTTTCGTGATCGACACCGCGGTGTCCCCAGTTGTCGCCATTGGAGTTGATCATTCTGTGTGTGGTTCTACTTAGCTATGAATTCCACATGTGGCTCTCGTGGAGTCGGCCATCGCTTGGTTCTGCTCCGATTCGTGATGGCTTTACTGGCGGTGATCGGCACGATGGTTGTCGCAGTCGCCCCGGGTGTCTCGGCGGCGCCGCTCGACACCACCTGCCCCACCAAGCCGAAGCCGACGGGCAAAGTGCTGCAAGGCTATTGGGAGAACTGGGACGGCGCGTCCAACGGTGTGCACCCCGGCATGGGCTGGATTCCGATCACCGACGCCCGCATCGCCGCGCACGGCCACAACGTCATCAATGCGGCGTTCCCGGTCATCGAGTCGAACGGCACCGCACGCTGGGAGGACGGCATGGATGCGACCGTGAAGGTCGCGACTCCCACGGAGATGTGCCAGGCCAAGGCGGCCGGTGCCACCATCCTGATGTCCATCGGCGGCGCGGCGGCAGGCATCGACCTGAACTCCAGCGCGGTCGCCGACCGTTTCATCGCGACCATCGTGCCGATCCTGAAGCGGTACAACTTCGACGGCATCGACATCGACCTGGAGACCGGCCTCGTCGGCAGCGGCAACATCAAGACCCTGTCGACCTCCCAGGCCAACCTGATCCGCATCATCGACGGCGTCCTCGCCCAGATGCCCGCGGGCTTCGGCCTGACCATGGCCCCCGAAACCGCCTACGTCACCGGCGGCAGCGTCACCTACGGCTCGATCTGGGGCGCCTACCTCCCGATCATCAAGAAGTACGCCGACAACGGCCGCCTCTGGTGGCTCAACATGCAGTACTACAACGGCAGCATGTACGGCTGCGCCGGCGACTCCTACCAGGCCGGCACCGTCCAAGGCTTCATCGCCCAAACCGATTGCCTCGCCAAAGGACTGAACATCCAGGGCACCACCATCACCGTCCCCTACGACAAACAAGCCCCCGGCCTCCCCGCCCAGCCCGGCGCGGGCGGCGGCTACATGACCCCGAGCCTGGTCGCCCAGGCCTGGAACCACTACGGCACCGGCTCCGCCAACACCTTGAAGGGCCTGATGACCTGGTCCATCAACTGGGACGGCTCCCGCAACTGGACCTTCGGCAACAACGTCAAGTCCCTCCAAGGCCGCTAGTGTCCTGCGCCTGAAATTCGTTGAAGATATTTCGCCAGGGAGTTGAGGATTTCCTCGGCGGTCTTCTTCCATACGAACGGTTTCGGGTTGTCGTTCCATGTGGTGATCCATGCGTTTACCTGGCGTTCGAGTGACTGGACGCTGGTGTGCACGCCGCGACGCAGGAGTTGGTCGGTGAGGTAGGCGAACCAGCGTTCGACCTGGTTGAGCCAGGATGAGCCGGTCGGGGTGAAGTGCACGTGGAAGCGCGGGTGCCGTGCCAGCCACTGGTAGACGGCCGGGGTTTTGTGGGTGGCGAGGTTGTCGCACACGATGTGCACGTCCAACTCGGCCGGCACCGCCTTGTCGATAGCGACCAGAAACTTCTTGTACTCGGCTGCGCGGTGACGTCGGCGCAGCTCGCCGATCACGGTGCCGTCGGCGACGTTGAATGCCGCGAAAAGTGTTGTGGTGCCGTGGCGTTGGTAGTCATGGGTGCGTCTTTCGGGCATGCCTGGCATCGTCGGCGATACTGGCTGGGAACGGTCCAGTGCCTGGATCTGGCTCTTCTCGTCCACGCACAGCACCACGGCCCGCTCGGGCGGATTGTGGTACAGGCCAACAACATCGACGACTTTCTCCACGAACAGCGGATCTGTCGAGAGCTTGAATCCGTCCTGGCTATGCGGTTTGAGGTCGAACCTGCGCCAGATCCGCCCGATCGTCGATTTCGACAATCCGCTGTGGGCTGCCATCGAGGCCCGCGACCAGTGCGTCGCGTTCACCGGTCTCGACGCCAACGTGTCGGTGAGGACCTCTTCGACCTGGTCGAGCAGGATCGACGGCGGCCGACCCGGCCGCTGCTCATCGGCCAAACCAGCCAACCGCGAGGCCACGAACCGTGACCGCCACTTACCCACCGTCGGTGCCGAAACCCCAAGCCGCACAGCAACTTCGGTGTTGGGAGCGGGCTCGGCGCAGGCGAGCACGATTCGGCATCGTAGCGCATACGCCTGCGACGAACTCGCCGCCCGCGCACCACGGGTCAACGCCGCCCGCTCCTCATCACTGAGTACCAATTCGGCCTTCGGTCGCCCCATCACCAGACGCCGAACCTACGCCCCCACCAACACATCCCGGAATAAATTGAACGAATTTCAGGCGCAGGACACTAGCCAGTGTTTTGAAAGTGTTTCGGGTTGAGGGGCGCCGTGTAGCGGCGCCCCTCAACCCGTGGAATGCAGAAGGTGTTGCCTGCGTTGGCGTGTCGGTGACCAGATGAAGGGAGGTCTCCGGTAGATGGTTCAGCGACGAAGAAGAACCTGAATACCGGAGACCTCGTGACCAGCGTATCGGTGGCGAGGCGCGCGGATCTGACCGATGCCCAGTGGGCGCGGCTGGAACCGCTGTTGCCTCGTGGCAAAAGGCGGGCCGCCCGCCGAAGTGGACGAAACGACAGCTCATCGACGGGATTCGATGGCGCACCCGATGCGGGACACCGTGGCGGGACGTGCCCGAGTATTACGGGCACTGGCAGACGGTATACGGGCTGTTCCGTCGCTGGCAGCGTGCGGGGGTGTGGACGCTGATCTGGAAGATGCTGCAAGCGTTCGCCGATGCCGCCGGTCGCATCGGGTGGCAGGTGAGTGTGGATTCCACCATCGCCCGAGCGCATCGGCATGCCGCCGGGGCCCGCCGCGACGGCCACGCCCAGTCCGAGCCGCCTGGCGGGGTCGACATCGAGCCCGCCGATCACGGGCTCGGGCGTTCCCGTGGTGGATGGACCACCAAAACCCACCTGGCGTCCGAGCAGGGCCGCAAGGTGCTGTCCTTCCTGATCACCGCCGGTCAGCGCGGCGACAGCCCACAGTTCACCGCCGTGCTCGCCGGTATCGCGGTGCCCCGCCTCGGGAAGGGACGCCCGCGCACCCGGCCCGAGCGGGTACGCGCCGACAAGGCCTACAGTTCCCGCGCCAACCGCGCACACCTGCGCGGACGCGGGATCAAAGCCACCATCCCGATCAAGACCGACCAAACCGACAACCGCAAGAAGAAAGGCTCCGCCGGTGGGCGACCACCAGCGTTCGACGCCGAGGACTACAAGCAACGCCATGCCGTGGAATGCGGTATCGGCCAGTTGAAGGAAAACCGTGCCATGGCAACCAGATACGACAAACTCGCCGTCCGCTACCAGGCCACCGTCCACATCACAGCCATCGACCAATGGCTCCGACACGGGTGAGGGCGGGCACCTGCCCGCCCTCACCCACTTTCAAAACACTGGCTAGTCCCTGCGCCCGGCACCAAGACCGAACCCTTCTGCCTGGCAACGTATTCACCGGCGCAGTGCTTGCCCGCTGCTACGTACTCATCCAGGATCAGTCGTGAGTTACGCGGCCGGAATGATTGTCATTCCGTGAGCGCCCTTCTCGACGGGGATCGTGTGGATGACGTCGAGGGAGTCGATATCGACCACGGTGACGTTGGCCGACACCAAGCTGGAAGCGAAGGCGTGCTTGCCGTCCGGTGATGAACGCACGGTCAGCACACTCGGTCCGATGGGAACCCTGCCACGCAGTTCCAGGGTCCCGGGTTCGTACACGCGCAGGTGGCCGTCGGGGAACTCCGGCAGCGCATAGGGATCGGCGCCAGGCTTGTGGCGCATGGGGGTTTCACTGACCAGCAGCGCACCACCGGTAGTGACGTGCACAGCCATCGGCTGGACCTCCGAGGCGAGCACGTCGGTCACCTCCAGGGTTGCTGCATCGATCACGCGCAGCCCATAGGGCTCGGAGGGGGCAGGCATGTACGCCGGCACCATCACGGGTGCGGCCACGACGATCCGGTCATCGCCGGGAAGCACCGCGATGCCCTCGGTGCCGGGGAGCTCGACGCGCCCGGTCATGGTCCGGTTCTTCACGTCCACGACTGCGGCGAAACTCGACTCCTTGGCGGCAACGAAGATCTTCGACACATCCGAGTTGGCCGAAAACCAGTGTGGACCAATGGCTTCCACAGAAATGTGGTCGCTGATCGTGTGCGTGGCGGCATCGAGCACGAGGACGCCGCCCGCGCCCCCGTCGCTGCCTTCGACTGTGGTGAACACGAGATCGTTGTGCGGATCGCAGAACACGTCGTGGGGGCCGTGGAACGGGCTGATGTCGATGACGTCGACGAGCTTGTGGGTGTCGGCATCGATCACGCTGATCTTCGGAACTCGACCGGCGTTGCCGAAGTACCACCCGGAATGGTAAGTGTGCGTGGCGTAGATCAGCCTCCTCGTCGGGTCGAACGCGAGTTCGTGCGGTTCGTAGTCGAGGCTCAACGTGTCGATCCGATCGCCGGTTTCGAGGTCGAGAAACACGATGGCGCAGGCATGTTGACAGGCAACCGCTAGAACTTCGTTGCTGGTTGTGATCATGTCCTGAACGTAAACGCTGTTGCGGCACACAGCCACGCCTTGTTTGGTAAGGGATTGTTGCACTGTGGGCAACCCTGATGCCGATTCAACTGACACAGGACACCCATCACCGGCTCGCGTTCACCTGACGGCAATGACGTCAGATTTTCCTCTTACGGCCAGCAGGGTTCGAACTCACCTGAGGTGGTGTAGGTGTCCTGCAATTCGAGATCGAATGCCCGCCGCCACGGCGAGCGGAACAACTCATCCAGCCGATCACCCATCAGTTCGTGCATCGCGGCGGACTTCCTGGCAGCGCTGGTCGAGTGCTTTTCCGACCAGGGCGCGGGCGGATTCTCCGGTAAGTGCCTGTCCGGCAAGCATGTCGAACGCACGCCCGTAGAGCGCTATCTCCCGAGGTTGGGTGATGGTCAGTTCGGCTGTGTGCCCCTCGACTTTGACCATCCGATTGTCGAACATCAGGAAGTTTTCCACCACTACCTTCGCCTCGGCGGTCAGCGGGACGATGCCTATCAGCACGCGCGGCATGCCGATGATCGAGTGCAGCCTGTCGAGCTGTCCTGTCATCACTCGAGCGTCGCCGACTGTCGAGTAGAGCGACCGTTCACTGATGATGAAATGGAACCGCCGTTCCCGTTGGTAGAGGATGCGTTGGCGCTTCATCCGTTGGGAGACACCGACTTCAAGGTCGTCGGGCAGTCGATAGAAGTCGATAACGCTTCTCAGCTTCGCTTCGGCGTAGTCCGCGGTCTGTAGTAGGCCGGGAACGATCTGCGGCTCGTAGTTCCGGATAAATGTCGCAGCGGCCTCGAGCTTCATCGTCAGCTGCTGCCCGCGTTTGACACCGCCACTGAGTAGCCGCCGGTACTCCATGTACGCGGCGTCGATGTTGTGCAGCGTGGCCAGCAGATCGGCAAGTTGATCGCTTGTCCCGCATTGGTCGCAGTATGCGCGGATGTCGTCGCTCGATGGTCTGGCCTTCCCGTGCTCGATCCGGGAGATCTTGGACTCGTGCCAGCCTTGGCGAGCGGAAAGCTCTCGGCCGGTTATTCCGGCGTCGCGCCTCATTTCTCGGAGTCGTTGACCGAGAGCTTCGCGTGCCTCCTGCGCTGAATCCGTCACTACCGGTTTTCGGCCGTCGACCCGCTGGCGTACTCGCGATACCGCGTAGCCAATTGCCAGAGGCGATCTTTCACGCGTTCGCAGTACCCGATGATCTCCGGGTCCGTGGTTACTGCGGCGCCGGCAGGCCGCCCGTCTCTGTCAACCAGATTGAACGCAACCTGCTGGCCATCGAGTAGCCACCAGTCATCGGACGGTACATCTTCGGGACCGACAAGGTGGCGCGGAAGGTAACGAATGTCTTCGCCCGCAGCGACACTGCTCCCTGCTACCGAGAGCAGCCATCGCTGGTAATCGCTGTGCGGCACGGTAACAACCCGAACCCGGCTCATCGTCACTCCGCGCCCGGTCATCTTCTCGACCAGGTCGATCCAATCGTCTTTGTCGTAGCCATCAGATGGTTCGGGCTCACCATTGATGAACCGCCGCAATGGTTCCGACTCCTCCGGCTCCGCATAGGTATCCCGCACCTCCATGTGGAACGCAGACACTCGAGCACTCAGGATGAGGTCCATCCAGGAATCATTGTGGCGAAATTCCACCGTAGAAAGTCCTTTCAGCCTTCGGTACCTCGATCGCCGTTTCGTTGTCGGCCAGCTCGAGTTGAGCCAGTGTTTCAGGCTCGGTCACCGCTCGACCTGTCAGAGTGAACGTACCCCGGCCGGTGTCGGTCATCGTTGCCCCGACGAACGTATCCGGCTCGGCGAACCCGAGCAGCAGGTGCGGTATCTCCACTACCTCCGGCATGTCGGTCTTCCAACCCTGCACCAGCAGACTCGACTGATCGGTTGCATACAGCGAGGGACAGTTCGTCGTAAACATTCAGCCGGTTCGGTAGCTGGATGGTTGTCGGGGGCGTGCGGTGTCGCAGTTGGTGGTATCGGTGCTGGTGGTGCACGATGTGGGGGTGCCGGTTGAGCTGGGAGTCGAGGAGCTCAGAGAGCTTCTGGCGCAGCGTGATCGGCAGGTTGACCGACGTGATGAGCAGATCGCGGCGCTGACCGCGGCAGTGACGGCGTTGTCGGAGACGAATGCGGAACTGGTCGCTCGGGTAGCGCGGCTCGAGCATTTACTGACTCGGAACTCGGGTAACTCCTCGATGCCGCCGTCGCGGGACGACGATCCGGGCCACAAACCCCCGGCGGAGAAACAGAAGAAGCCGAACCCTGCTGTCCAGCAGCGTAAACGGGGCAAGCAGCCGGGGTCCCCTGGCACGAATCTGGCGTGGACCCAAGACCCGAACGCGACGGAAAACCTGTTCCCGCAAGGCACATGCGATTGTGGTGCGGACCTGGCCGGTGGCCAGGATCTGGGAATAGTGGACCGGTATCAGCGCCACGACATCCCGGAGGTGACCGTGCGCGTCACCCAGTTCGACTGCCACGAGGTCGCCTGCGGGTGCGGGCGCACCCACGCCGCGTCGCGCCCGGACGGAGCCCGGTCGGGCCCGGTGGGTTACGGCCCGAATCTGCAAGCTCTGGCCGTCTATCTCCTTGTCGTACATCATCTTCCGGTCCAACGATGTGTGGCGTTGCTGGCAGCGTTGACCGGTGCCGCACCGAGTGCGGGGTTCGTGCACGCCATGCTGGCCCGCACCGCGGCCACATTGGGTGCGGTGCAGGCACGCATCCGGGCGTTGATCGTGGTGTCGCACGTGGTGTGCTGCGATGAAACACCGATCCGGGTCGGCCCGGCCGCCCCGAAGGCGGGGAAGAAGAAAGCCGACAAGTATCTGCTGGTCGCTGCCACCGATCTCTATACCCATTACCTGCTCGGTGGCCGTGACCTCGAGACGTTCAAAGCGTTCGTGCTCAAAGACCTCGCCGCCGCCGGCGCGATCGTGGTGCACGACCGCTACGTCAACTACGACTCCGACCACCTCGGAGCGCTCATCCACCAGTTGTGCTGCGCCCATCTTCTCCGAGATCTCACCGGCGCGGCCGAGGTTTATCCCGACGCCGAATGGCCCACCCAGGTCGCGGACTCCCTGCGCGGGCTGATCCATCACGCCAATCTGGCACGCGCGGAGAACCTTTCGGCGATCGAGAAGGGCGCGGCCCAGGAGTTGATCACCCGGCTGCGGGACGGGGTGAAAGTCGGGTTGTCCGAAACCGTCCGCCACGGTGACCGGCCCGGGGAACGCAAAGCCCGCCTGCTGCTGCAATGCCTGCGCGACCGCGAAGCCGACGTACTGCGCTTCACGACCGACTTGCGCGTCCCACCCACCTCCAACCAAGCCGAACGCGACCTGCGGCCCGCGAAAATTCAGCAGAACATCTCCGGGCGCCTCACCAGCGAAGACCGCACCGAAGACCGGTGGCGCATCCGCGGATACGTCTCCACCGCCATTAAACACGGTCACGCAGCCCTCGACGTCCTACGCGACGCCCTGACCGGACGTCCCTGGATCCCACCCGATCCTGTCCCCGTCTAACCTCGGCCAATCATGGTAATGGCGCCTAACCTGCGGCGGGAATGGCGAAAGGTGCTCCGACCTGCGATAATTCGACTTGCGAAGGCTGAATTGATCGAGGTTTTGGAGCACCTTTCTGGTGGGCAAGTCTATATCGCCGTATCCGCGGCTGACCATCGACGGTGACGGTGCGGGCGTGGTGTCACACGCAGGTGCGGCACTGCTGCTGCGTACTGCCGAGATAACTGGTTTGACCTGGGGTTTGTCGGAACAGTTGGGGCCGTGGCGCAAACCGATGGCTGTCCACGACCCGGGCAAGATCGTGCTGGATTTGGCGGTGACACTCGCGGTCGGTGGTGACTGCGCCGCGGATGTGGCGTTGTTACGGGCCGAGCCGGGCGTGTTCGGTCTGGTGGCCTCGGATCCGACGGTGTCGCGGACGATCACCGCGCTGGCTGCCCAGGCACCGAAAGCGTTGGCCGCCATCGCTTCTGCACGCGCGGACGCGCGGGCGCAGGCGTGGGCCGTGGCTGGGCCGAACGCCCCCGGTCACGGGATCAACATCGATGATCCGTTAATCATCGATCTCGACGCCACCCTGACCGACGCGCACTCGGAAAAACAGAACGCCACACCGACGTTCAAGCGGGGCTTCGGCTTCCACTCGCTGTGGTCGTTCATCGACCACGGTCGCACCGGCACCGGCGAGCCCGCCGCGCCCATGCTGCGGCCGGGCAACGCCGGTAGTAATACCGCTGCCGACCACAAGCAGGTTCTCCGCGATGCCCTCGCTCAGCTGCCGTGGCAGCCGGGATGGCGGGTCGGCCGGAAAGTGCTGGTGCGCACCGATTCCGGTGGCGGCACCCACGAGTTCCTCGACTACTGCCACCGCCGCCGGCTGCAGTACTCGGTCGGGTTCACTCTCACCGACGAGATCGTCACCGCCATGGGCACCCACCTGAATCCGCAGGATTGGACACCGGCCTACGACGCAGACGGCGAGGTCCGCGACGGCGCCTGGGTCGTGGAAGTCACCGGCATCACCGAGTTGACCGGATGGCCGCCCGGCATGCGGCTCATCGTCAGGAAGAGAGACCACACCCCGGTGCTCAGCTGCGGTTCACCGACCGCGACGGGATGCGGTTGACCGCGTTCGTCACCAACACCACCCGCGGCCAGCTGCCCGACCTCGAGTTGCGTCACCGCCAGCGGGCCCGCTGCGAAGACCGGATCAGAAACGCGAAAGACACTGGCCTGCGCAATCTTCCGTTCCACAGCTTCGACGCCAACCGCATCTGGCTCGCCGTCGTCGCGCTCGCACTCGACCTGACCGCCTGGATGCAGACACTCGCCCTGCACGACCACCCCGCACGTCGCTGGGAACCGAAAACGCTACGGCTGCGGCTGTTTTCAGCCGCCGGACGCATCGCCCGCCATGCCCGCAAAACCACACTGCACCTGGCGCGGCACGCCCCCTACACCGAACTGCTCACCACCGCCGCAGCACGCCTGCAACCCGGCTGACCAGCCAGAAACCGTCCCTGCAACCAAGGAAACCAACCACCCGGGCCAGTGGAACCCGGCAGCCAGCCCGCTGCGCGGGCCAGCTGCCCTGCCCGCAACCGGAAAACTACGACCGAAACACCCAATCCGAACCCGATCAGGCCAGCACATCAACCCGGCGAAAGATCGAGGCTAACCACTCCCAGACAGCAACCCGACCGCACACCGGCCGGGCACACCCTCACACCCGAAAACCGCAGGTCAGCAACGGCGCTGAATGTTTACAGTTCGTCTTGTCCGAACCGCCTTTGCCGAGGAATCGTAAACGCATGATCTTAGCTCCCATCTAAGTGCTTGCGGATACTTGTGTTCTGGCTTCAATAGTCTCTGACATGCGAATCATTCGCCAGGAGTTGGCAACTGCTGCGCAAGTTTCCGCAAGTCGATGGACGGTCCGCAGTCCGCTTCATAGTGTCGGTTTTGGCGCTCAGGATCGTGGACTCGATCTGATCGCGAGTCGCCTTCCCAACGTCGACAGCAGGGGGTCGCTGTGCCACTTACTCAAACGCAAGTGAAGGTTCTTGCCGCATTGGTGGGTTTGCGGCCTACCGAGGCGCTGACGGTGCGGCAGTTATGTGACAGAACTGGTTTCGCGGCTTTGACTGTGCGGACGGCGCTTAGTGTGCACTCGTATGACGGGTTCGCGAACGGCGCTCGGAGGTGGCGGATCACGGGCCGCGGGCGTGCGTTGTTGGCTGCGCCGATCTATCGCGAGTTTCTGTCCGATTGCGCGGACGGGGTGACGCGATGAGGCAGCGGCCACGGGCGATCGGGTATTTGCGTCGCGATGTTTCGGGGGTCTCCCAGCCGTGGCACGAGACTCAGATTCGCAGTCTGGCACAGCGATTGGGGTATGAGTTGGCGAAGACGGTGATGTTCGGGTCGGATACCGATGAGCCCGTGGACCGCTTGTTGAATGTGGTTCGCGCTGTTGCGGCTGAAGCTGTCGTTGTGCCTAGTGCGGAGCATTTTGGCGGGAAGGTGCCGGAGCGGGTGGTGCGGGTGTGTGACGTGATTACCGTGTTTCCGCAGTACACCTATGCGCGTTCGTACGCGTTTCCGTTTCTCGGGGAAGGCGCGTGAACCGATGGCGTTTGTGACTACTTCTGGCGGAAGCGCAGGACACCTTGCCAGGGGCGGCGGATGGGTTTGTAGAGGTCGGGTTGGGGGAGGTAGGTGGCTGGGCGGAGGAACCAGGGGGCTCGGTGGAATTTGCGGGCGTTGAGGAGGAGTTCTTCGATTTCGAGGGGGTGCCAGCCGAGGTTTTCGAAGAAGGCGAGGCCGCCGGGTGGGTCGAATTTCATGGGGGCGTTATCGAGTAGGGGGTTGGCGCGGATGGGCATGGCGCTGAGGTTGGTGTCGGTCATCCACCAGGCGACTTCGGGGCGGGTGAGGGCGGAGATGAGTTCGGCGGCGGTGTCGACGTCGAGGTAGAGGAGCAGGCCCTCGGTGAGGATGAGGGCTTTGGTGGCGGGGTGGTTATGTGGTCGATGGCGCCGAGGGCTTCGTCGAGGAACTTCTCTCGGGCTTCGTGGTCGGAGAGGTCTACCGCGCGGCGGATCAGGGTGCAGCGTGGGGTTTCGCCTACGAGGGCGTGTTCCTTTTCCGCGAGTATCTCGGGGAGGTCGGCTTCGATCCAGACGAAGTCGGCGGGGAGGTCCAGGCGGTAGGGGCGGGTGTCCAGTCCGGCGGCCAGGTTGAGGATTCGGTCGCAGCCCTCGGCGATGGATGTGGCGATGAGGTCATCGATGAGTTTGGTGCGGGCGATCAATGGCCAGCCGTTGCGCATGATGCGCGGTGCGGCGTCGGCGATCGCGTATCCCTGCGGTCCGGCTAGCCGGTCGGCCAGGGCTCCTGGAATAGCGCGTCGGGGCGTGCCGTTTCGCGCGCTCGGTAGGCGGCGACCCACCGCGCGGTGTCCGACACATTGGAGATCGGTGCTTGCCCGCCAGTCATCCGGCCAGTTTGGCACAACACCGACCGGTCGCCATTGTGGCCAGCGTCACAGTGCAATCTTGCACAGCGAGCGACTCAGAAGTGTTGTGCTGGAGAGCATTCCGCGTGTATCAAGCGGAATGGAAGGCGTCGGCGCCGACCTCGTCGGGGTCCAGGATGTGGGTGAGGAACAACCGCGTCGTGGGAGTAGGCGTGCGCGTGGTGATGGCATGCCAGGGCCGATCGAGCGGGGTGCCGGTGACCGGAAGTATATGCAGGGCACCGGATTCCAGATCTTGAGAGACGGCATCACTGTGAATTAGGGTGACGCCCAGACCTTCTCGGGCGGCGGCCAGCACCGCTCCGTGGCTGCCGAGGGTGAGGGTGGGCGGGGTGATCTCGAGCTGGTCGAGCAGGGCCAGGGTGGCATCACGGGTGCCGGAGCCACGCCCGCGTAGCAACCAGGTGGTGCGCAGGGGATCGGGGCAGTGATCGGCGGCGCCGACGACGATGAGGTTGCTGGGTCTGCGGGCCCGGACGACGAGTCCGGTGTTGCGTGGCGGGCGGCCTGCGATGACGAGATCTGTTTCGTGATGCTGCAATTCGAGGAACAGCACGTCACGCGGATGCACGGACAGGCTCAGTTCGATGTCCGGGTAGCGATTGCGGAACGAGGCGAGGGGCCGCAGCAGCACGTACTCACCCGCGGTGGCGACGACACCGATGCGTAGTCGCCCGGTCTCGGCCTGCTGGACCGCGGCGTGGGCTTCCTTCATCAACCCGAGGATGCTGCGGCAGTATTCGGCGTAGATCCGCCCGGCCTCGGTGAGTACGATCCCGCGCCCGGACTTGGCGATCAGCTTGGCGCCCAGCTGTTTTTCGATGTGCGCGACGGCGGCGGAGACGGCGGCCTCGGTGATGTGCAACTGGGTGGCGGCGCGGCGGATGCTGCTGAGGCGGGCGACCACCAGGAATGTTTCCATCCTGGCCGCACTGACCGCTCCCATCTGCCGACGGTAGCAAACCATCGACCGTGACTCCGGTGCCACCGGAATTGACGGCCCCACAGGGGTGGTGATCTGTGGAAACATCGATGGTGTCGAGGTCAACCCGACGGCGGCGCGTGACTCCCCTTCCGCGCTGCGCGCGAATACCCCGGGACGGTGCGCGTCCCGGGGTATTCGCTGCGGGTTCCGGAAGTTTTCCGTCGCCCGCGGCTCTCCATACCCTGATCGTGGTCGCGCGAAACCTGACTATTCCGTTGGGCTTTCGCAGGAACAATCAAATTGTTTGTTGTCAACGCTGCCGTCATCCTGGAATTCGTAAGGCGCACAACCTGACCCCGCTAGCGGGTGTCCCGCAGTAACGACTGCCAGGAGGAATGATGGCCGAAGAAACCGAGCGGGACCGGTGGGATCCGGGTGTTCAATCGTATGCGTCGATGGGATATTACGCGCCGGACTATCAGCCGTCGGACACGGATGTGCTGGCCGTATTCCGGGTGACTCCGCAGCCGGGGGTGGATCCGATCGAGGCGTCGGCCGCGGTCGCGGGTGAATCGTCTACGGCGACATGGACGGTGGTGTGGACCGACCGGCTGACCGCGCACTCGAAGTATCAGGCCAAGTGCTATCGGGTCGACGAGGTGCCGGGGCGGCCGGGGGAGTACTTCGCTTATGTCGCTTACGATCTCGACCTGTTCGAGGAGGGCTCGATCACCAACCTGACCTCCTCGGTGATCGGTAATGTGTTCGGTTTCAAGCCGTTGCTGGCGCTGCGCCTGGAGGACATGCGGATTCCGGTGGCGTATGTGAAGACCTTCCAGGGCCCGCCGCACGGCACGGTGATGGAACGTGAGTACCTGAACAAGTACGGTCGCCCGCTGCTGGGGGCGACGGTGAAGCCGAAACTCGGTCTGTCGGCCCGTAATTACGGCCGGGTGATCTATGAGGCCTGCAAGGGCGGGCTGGATTTCACCAAGGACGACGAGAACATCAACTCCCAGCCGTTCATGCGGTGGCGCGATCGGTACCTGTTCGCCATGGAGGGCGTCAACCGCGCCATGGCCGAGACCGGTGAGATCAAGGGCCACTACTTGAACGTCACCGCGGCGTCGATGGAGGACATGTACGAGCGGGCCGAGTTCGCCAAGGAACTGGGCAGTGTCGTTGTCATGATCGATCTGACCGTCGGATATACGGCGATGCAGTCGATGTCGCACTGGGCGCGGCGCAACGGACTGCTGCTGCACCTGCACCGGGCCGGGCATTCCACCTTCACCCGGCAGAAGACGCACGGCGTGAGCTTCCGGGTGCTGGCCAAGTGGTGCAGGCTGATCGGGGTCGACCATGTGCACGCGGGCACCGTGGTCGGCAAGCTCGAGGGTGATCCGGCGACGACCCGGGGCTTCTATGACACGTTGCGGGACAACCACATTCCCGCGAATCCGGGCAACGGGATCTTCTTCGATCAGGATTGGACGAGTCTGCCCGGCGTGATGCCGGTGGCCTCCGGTGGTATCCACGCCGGGCAGATGCATCAGCTGCTCGACCTCTTCGGCGATGACGTGATCTTGCAGTTCGGTGGTGGCACCATCGGGCACCCGCTGGGTATCGCGGCCGGTGCCGAGGCGAACCGGGTGGCGCTGGAGGCAGTCGTCAAGGCCCGCAACGAGGGTCGCGATCTGCTCAAGGAAGGCCCGGATGTGTTGCGCAAGGCGGCCGAGATCTGCCGTCCGCTCGAGGTCGCGCTGGCGACTTGGGGCGATGTCACCTTCGACTACACCTCCACCGACGCACCGGATGCGGTGCCGACGGCCACTCGCTGAAATCCCTTGGAGCACACAACATGTACCTGCGTCACGGAACATTCTCGTATCTGCCGGAATTCACCGACGCGGAGATCTCCGCCCAGGTGCGGTACGCGCTGCTCAACAGCTGGCCGGTGTCGATCGAGTACACCGACGACCCCCACCCGCGCAACGCGTACTGGGAGATGTGGGGCCTGCCGCTGTTCGATCTGGACGAGCCCGACGGCGTACTCGCCGAGATCAATGCCTGCCGTGCGACTTTCCCGCGCCACTACGTGCGGGTGCTCGCCTACGACGCCCGCTTCGGCAGGCAGACCACCGCGCTGAGCTTCCTCGTGCAGCGCCCGGCCGACGAACCGGGCTTCCTGCTGACCCGTTCGGAAGGACCGGACCGTCAGCAGAAGTACGGCTTGCACTCCTACGCCACCGATGACCGCCAGGGACAGCGGTATGGCGGCTGAGGCCAACGGTTTCCGATTACACCGTCCCGGCACCGGGGACGGCAGGCCGGTGCGCGCCGAGCCCGCCGACCCGCCTGCCGAGCCCGAGATCCTGGATGACGATGCGGTGCTGGATCTTTCGACCGACATCGCGGGCAACGACGTCGAGGACACCTTGCACCGGCTCGATGCCGAACTCGTCGGGCTGGCGAACGTCAAACGCCGGGTGCGCGAGATCGCGGCACTGCTGCTGATCGACCGCGCCCGGCAACGTTTCGGCCTGAGCTCGTCGCGGCCCACCATGCACATGAGCTTCACCGGCGGCCCGGGCACCGGCAAAACGACCGTCGCATTGCGCATGGCCGAGATGCTGCACGCGCTGGGTTACATTCGAAAACCCAAGGTACACACCGTCACCCGCGACGACCTGGTCGGTCAGTTCATCGGCCACACCGCCCCGAAGACCAAGGAGGCACTCGCCAAGGCGGCCGGCGGGGTGCTGTTCATCGACGAGGCCTACTACCTGTTCCGCCCGGAGAACGAGCGGGACTACGGGCAGGAGGTGATCGAGATCCTGTTGCAGGAGATGGAAAGCGAGCGCGCCAGCCTGGTGGTGATCTTCGCGGGCTACCCGGATCGGATGGAGCGGTTCTTCTCCGCCAATCCCGGCCTGTCCTCACGGGTCGCCCATCATCTGGAGTTCGACGATTACACCCACGCCGAGCTGATGGGCATCGCCGAACTCATGGTGGCGCGGGAGAACTTCCACTTCGACGAGCCCGCGCGGGCCGCCTTCGCCGAATACCTGGAACTGCGGATGACCCGGCCCCGGTTCTCCAACGCGCGCAGTGTGCGCAACGCCTTGGACCGGTGCCGGTTGCGGCAGGCCAAGCGGCTGGTGGAGTTGCATCGGCCGTTGACCAAGACCGATCTGATCACGCTGACCGACCGGGATGTCTACGGCAGCAGCGTATTCAGCGACAGCACCGAACCGCAGGACGGGCCGAGCGCGCGGGCCCCAGCGTGACGAGATCGAGGCGCCCATGCCAGAAGGACTGAAGACGCTCACCCGGTACACGATCGAGGAGGAGCATCGGCACCCCGGCTCGTCCGGTGAGTTCTCCGCCCTGGTGAATGTCGTCGCGACCGCCACGAAGATCATCGCCAACCAGGTGACCAGGGGTGCCATCGTCGGTTCGCTGGGCGCCGCCGAGCCGGACAATCTGCCACCGACCGTGCATCGCAAGCTCGATGCCATCGCCAACGACGTCATGGTGGCCGAGACTCAGTGGACCGGGCATCTGGCCGCGCTGCTGTCGGAGCAGATGCCGGCCATTCATCCGGTGCCCGACGCGCATCGGCGCGGTAAGTATCTGCTGGCGTTCGATCCGCTGGACGGATCGTCCAATATCGACGTAAATCTGCCTGTTGGAACGATTTTCAGTGTGCTGCGGGCTCCGGAGCGGGAGAATGGCTCGCCTATCGCCGATGATTTCCTGCAGCCGGGTGTGCGTCAGGTCTGTGCCGGATTCACCCTCTACGGTCCGGCGACGATGCTGGTGATCACTACCGGCAGCGGTGTCGACGGTTTCACCCTCGACCGGGAGATCGGTGCGTTCGTGCTGACTCATCCACGGATGCGCATCCCCGAGGACACCTCCGGGTTCGCGATCAATGCCGCCAACGAGCGGTTCTGGGAGCGGCCGGTGCGCCGCTATGTGCACGAGTGCCTCGACGGCGTGGAGGGCCCACGCGGGCGTGATTTCAATATGCGCTGGGTGGCGTCGCTGGTCGCGGACACCTTCCACATTCTGACCAGGGGCGGGGTCTATCTGTATCCGCACGACAATCGCCCGCCGGTGCGCCCGGGACGGGTGGCGCTGCTCTACGGGGCCAATCCGATCGCGTTCATCGTCGAGCAGGCCGGTGGGTGGGCGACCACCGGTGGCGAGCGGGTGCTGGAAGTGCCGCCGGAGCATGTGCACCACCAGGTGCCGTTGATCTTCGGGTCGCGCAGTGAGGTCGAGCGGATCGAGCGCTATCACAGCGAACCCGACGAGGGGCATGTCTTCGACAGCTCGTTGTTCGGGTCGCGGTCGCTGTTTCGCCCGGCGCCGCACTGAAATCTGTTGTCCGGCAATCGAGGAGGTGTCATGTCGGTCAAGCATCCCGTCGTCGCGATCACCGGGTCATCCGGTGCGGGAACGACCAGCGTCACACGGACATTCCAGGAGATCTTCCGTCGTGAAGGCATCAATGCGGTTGTCGTGGAAGGGGATTCGTTCCATCGCTACGACCGCAACGAGATGAAGCTGGCGATGGCGGAGGCCGAACAGCACCGCAATCTGACCTTCTCGCATTTCGGGGAGGAGGCGAATCTGCTCAAAGAGCTGGAGACGTTGTTTCGCGATTACGGCGAGACCGGGGTCGGTTCGGTGCGCAAGTATCTGCACGACGAGTTCGAAGCCAAGCCGCACGGGCAGCCCGCCGGCACGTTCACGCCGTGGGCGGATCTGACGCCCGGCAGCGATCTGCTGTTCTACGAGGGATTACACGGTGCCGCGGTCACCGACAGTGTGAATGTCGCGCAATACGCGGACCTGTTGGTCGGTGTGGTGCCGATCGTGAACCTCGAGTGGATTCAGAAGGTTATCCGGGACAAGACCGAGCGTGGGTATTCCAGCGAGGCGGTCATCGATACGATCCTGCGCCGGATGCCCGACTACGTGAAGTACATCTGCCCGCAGTTCTCGCACACCTACGTCAACTTTCAGCGTGTGCCGACCGTGGACACCTCGAATCCGTTCATCGCTCGCAGCATCCCCACCGCGGATGAGAGCTTCGTCGTCATCCGGTTCGCCGATCCGAAGGTGATCGACTTCCCCTATCTGCTGTCGATGCTGCACGACTCGTTCATGTCCCGGCCCAACTGCATCGTGGTGCCCGGCGGGAAGATGGAACTGGCCATGCAACTGATCTTCACGCCGCTGATCCTGCGCCTGATGGACAAGCGACCGAAGCGCTCTCGCTGATCGTCCCGGTTCTGCGTTACTCTCGAACGGACCCTATTCAACGAGTTGCATATGCGAGGTGCAGTGATGAGTACGTTCCGTGAGGCCGTCGAAGCCAGGGACGGCGCCGCGCTCGAGGCGACGCTCGCCGACAACGTCGTGTTCACCAGCCCCGTTGCCTTCAAGCCGTATCCCGGCAAGGCGATCACCGCCGCGATTCTGCGCGGTGTGCTGCGGGTGTTCGGCGACGACTTCCGCTACGTGCGCGAGATCGCCGACCCGAACGGGCGCGACCACGCGCTGGTGTTCGAGGCCTCGGTCGACGGGAAGTCCGTCAACGGCTGCGACTTCCTGCATTACGACGACGACGGCAAGATCGACAGCCTCACCGTCATGGTCCGCCCGCTGTCCGCGGCGCAGGCGCTGTCCGAGGCCATGGGCGCCCAGTTCCCGCGGATCCAGGAAGAAGCCTTGGCGGCCGCGCAGGCACAGTCGGCGTCCTGACGCTCAGTCCGGTAGCAGCGGAACCGACAAGCCTTCGCCGCGGCCCAACAGCGCGGCGCGGGTGACGGCGGCGGAGCCGAAGCGGTGGCGTAGGTCGTCGAGTGTCGCGTCGAGGGTGTTGGTGGCACGCGCTTCGAAGGGGAGCGACAGCTGGAAGGGGTCGGCGTCGGCCAGGTTGGTGAGTGCTAGTCCGATCAAGGTCAGGCCGCGTTCTTGAATCGTGGGCATGGCGGCGGCCAGTAGCGAGCGGGCTGCGCAGAGCAGGGTTTCAGTGTGGTCGGTGGCCTCGGGCAGGGTGTGCGAGCGGGTGGCTCGGGTGAAGTCGTCGAAGCGCATGCGCAGCACCAGAGTTCGGCAGATGCGGTCCGCGGCTCGCAGCCGGCGGCCCAGGCGGTCGGTGAGACCGTGCAGGTAGGCCTCGATTTCATCGGGTGGGTGGTGTTGGCGGCCCAGGGCGCGTTGAGCACCGATGGAACGTCGGCGCACGCCGGTTTCAACGCGACGGGGATCGCGAGCCCAGGACAGGGCATAGAGGTGGCGGGCGGCGCCCGGGCCAAGGATGTCGCGCAAGGGACTTTCGCCGAGGTCTGCAAGTTGGCCGACGCGAGTGATGCCGTGTTCGTGCAGGGTGCGAGCGGTGACTTCGCCTACGCCCCAAAGTCTTTCGATGGGCAGCGGATGCAGGAAGTCGAGTTCGCCATCGGGCGGGACGAAGCGCAGGCCGTCGGGTTTGGCGACCGCGCTGGCGACCTTGGCCAGGAACTTGGTGCGGGCGATGCCCACCGAGATGGGCAGCCCGACCTGGTCGCGCACCCGGGCGCGTAAGCGTTCGGCGATGCCGATCGGTTCGCCCGCGATCCGCCGCAGGCCGCCGACGTCGAGGAACGCCTCGTCGATCGAGACACCCTCGACCAGCGGCGTGGTGTCGTGGAAGACCTCGAACACCGCCTTGCTCGCCTCCGCGTAGGCCGACATCCGCGGCGGCACCACGATCGCGTGCGGGCACAGCCGCCGCGCCTGCCCGCCGTTCATCGGCGTGCGCACCCCGAACGCCTTCGCCTCATAGCTGGCCGCCAGCACGACCCCGCCGCCGACGATCACCGGTTTGCCGCGCAGCCCGGGATTGTCGCGCTGCTCGACCGAGGCATAGAACGAATCCAGGTCGGCGTGCAGGATCGAGGACTCGGCCCGCGCGACGATCCGCGGGCGGGATGCGGGTGCGTCGGACACGAACATATGTTCGCATGACCCACCGGCAAGCGGAACCCTGGTCATTGACCAAAACCGCCTAATCTACGGCTTGGCTACGTAGCAATCCGGACGAACCGGTACGCTGGCCCGACAGCAGGGCACGTTTTGGATGAGGGAGTCGGTACTGTGCGCGGATTTGGAGACCTGGAGGCGGTGATCATGGACCGCATCTGGGATCGGGACGCAGAGGACACCACGGTGCGCGAGATCTTCGACGAACTGTCCGCCCAGCGCGACATCGCCTACACCACCGTCATGTCCACCATGGACAACCTGCACCGCAAGGGCTGGCTCGCGCGCGAGCGCTCCGGCAAGGCCTACAAGTACTGGCCGACCCTGACCCGCGAGGAGCACAGTGCCCGGCTGATGCTCGAAGCGCTCGGCGCGGGCGGACGCTCCGATCTGGTGCTGAGCCACTTCGTCGACCGGATCAGCGCCGAGGAATCGGCCGGATTGCGCGCCGCGCTACGCAGGCTCACCGCCCGCAAGACCCCCGACGCACCGCCGGGCGCCGCGACGTGACGCTGGCCATCGCATTGATGTTGTACGGCGCCACGGTGGCCACGCTCGGCCCGCCGGTGCTGCGGCGACTGACCCGGCGCGGCAACGCGCCACGGCTGGGCATCATCGCCTGGGTCGTCGCGATCGTCGGCACCCTCGGCGCGTGGGCGGCGGCCGCGACCATGCTCACCGTCGAATTCGCCACCTACTGGGGACATCCGCACGACGCGCTGCGCGCCTGCTTCGCGATCATGTGGAACCCGATCCACGAGGACGGCAGCGGCGCGACCCAGGCCGTCACCTTCGCGGTCGGCGCGTTGGTCGCGGCCTGCACGATGGCGGTGGTGGCGCGGGCGGTGTCGGTGGTGCGGGAGATGCGCAGACGCACCCATGCGCACGCGAAGGCGTTGCGGTTGGTCGGGCGGCGGGTGCCCGGGCTGGGTGCGTTGGTGCTGGATTCGCCGGAGCGCCAAGCCTATTGCGTGCCGGGGCGGCCCGACACGATCGTCGTCACCAGTGCCGCGCTCGATGCGTTGGCGCCGGATCAGCTTGCCGCGGTGCTCGCTCATGAGCGTGCGCATCTGTCGGGGCGGCATGCGCCGTTGACGGCGGTGTTGCGGGCGATCGCCACGACCTTGCCGGGGTTGCGTCTGGTTACCGCGGGTGCCGCGGAGATCGCGCGGTTGCTGGAGATGTGTGCCGATGACAAGGCGGCCGACAAGCATGGTTCGGAGCCGCTGCTCGGTGGGTTGCTGGTGATCCTCGGGGTGTCCGGGGCGGTGCCCTCGGGTGCGCTGGCCGCTGCCGGGACCGCCGTGTTGGCGCGGGCCGAGCGTCTGGTGGATCCGGTGAGCCGGATGCGGCGGGCGACCACCCGCACCGCGTTGCTCGGTGTGATCGCGGCGACGGTAACGGGATTGGCGTTCGTCGCGGCTACGGTAGCGTTCTGCAGCGCTGTGTTGGGCTGAAGTACCGAAGGACGATCCCGTGCGCCTCACTTGGGATCAGGTTTTCGCGTGGCGGTTGCGGCGGCAGTATGTCGAGCCGCGAGCGGCGAGCGTGTCCGAGATCGTCGCGCGGTTGTGTGGTGTGCAGGCGCAGGTCACCTCGGCCGCGGAAATGGCGGTGGCGCTGCGCAGTTCGGTGCCGGAGGCCGGTGCGCTGGTCGGTGCACTCAACGACGGCACCTTGATCAAAACGTGGGCGATGCGCGGCACCCTGCATGCGCTCACTCCAGATCTCGCCGCCGCCTGCCTTTCTCTGCTCGCCTCGGCGCGCACCTGGGAGAAACCGGCGTGGGAGCGCAACTTCGGCGCCTCACCGGCCGAGGTCGCGGCACTGACCGAGGAGCTGCGCCGAGTCCTCGACGGTTCCGTGCTCACTCGCGAGGAACTGGTCGACGCCCTGCTGGCCGATCCCGCCTTCCATCGGCTCGGTGAGCAACTGCGCTCCGGTTGGGGTGCGTTGCTGAAACCTCTTGCCTGGCAAGGCGCGATCTGCCACGGCCCGGCCCAGGGCACGAAGATCACCTTCGCGAACCCTGCACAACTGATCAAGGACTGGCCCGGCCTGCCTGAACCCGATGCGGCAGCTTCACTGGCGATCACCGCCTACCTCGGCGCCTACGGTCCTGCGACTCCGGAAACGTTCGACGCCTGGCTCAGTCGTGGCAGCTTGCGCAAAACCGTACTGCGCCGCTGGTTTTCGGAACTGGGGGACACCCTCGTCGAGGTCGAAGTGGAAGGCCGCCACGGTTACGTGCTGAGCGAACACCTCGACGAACTGGCCGCGACCAAGCCCACGAAATCGGTCCACCTGCTCGGCGGTTTCGACCAGTACGTCCTGGGCCCCGGCACCGGCGATACCGTGCTGCTGCCGGGTGATCACCGCGCAAAGGTCAGCCGCACCGCAGGCTGGATCTCCCCGATCGTCGTCGCGGGCGGCCGCATCGTCGGCACGCGGGAACTCGCCGACGACGCGATCGCCGTATCCATGTTCGACGGTGCGCCATTGCCGAAGAAGGGTCTGAAAGCCGCAGTCGATCATCTCGGCGCGGTCCTCGGCCGCGACGCCCTGACAGTCCGCGCCGCATAAGGCGTACCCGAGCACCTCTCAACGCTGCGAAAGCCACCTCCCGCGCTCGTTTTCGCAGGCTGCGCACGAAATTGCTAGCAATTTCGAGCGCACCTGCACAACTCATGCGCGCCGACACCTCATCGCTCCCTCGAGGGCAGACCGCGGACTATCCGCTCTTGTCCGAAGCGCTTGTGACGTAACCACAGCCAGATGACCACGCTGGAACTTCCAAGCTGCGCACCTGACCGGTAACTAAAGCCGGGTACGGCACACGACGCGCTCAGCACTACTCGCGGGAAAACGTGGGTAGGTCTTCAGCTTCTATGGACTGCTCTGCTTGGGAGTCCTTGGAAGTACCTACCCGGTAGGTGCACATTCCCCAGGATCTCTAGGTGCACTGATCCGAGGTCGCGTGCTCAGAGAAGTCCGATGGTGTACTGCCCCAAGGTTTTCGGCAGTTCGTGGGATGCCCGAGTAGTGCTGAGCGCGTCAGGTGGGGTCCCCGACTTGCTCTTCCGCGGCCTGGGTGAGGTGGTGGTTTTCGACGTGGGGCCTGGCTGTGGTGCTGTTTTCGAGACTTTCCTGTCGGGCGAGTGGTCGAAAGGGGAGTGCACACCCTTTGTGTGAGCCGCACACCCGGTATAGGGGGTGTGTGGCTCACACAAAGGGTGTGCGGCTTGGCAACGAAGGGGTGGGCACCGCTGTCGGCGGGATCTGCCCGGCTTCTGGGCCCTATTTTCGGTGCGGATCCCGAGACAGAGGGCAGATCTTGCGGTGGGGTGCCGTGGCGCTTTGCCCAGGGCGAAGACTTCAGCTTGGTGCGGGAGTTGTCGAGACCTGTGGTTGGCGAGGGTCCGTGGGTGACCCGGCCGCCAACGAATCCGGCTGCCGCACAGCAGGTTGCGGCATCTTGGCGGCCAATCCGATGAGACCAGCGAGCACCGCGACGGCGGCGGTGACGTACCAGCCTCGATGGAAGGCGTCGAGTGTCGCCTCAGGGCCGGCGGGGGTGCCGAGGACTGCGACGAAGAGGGCAACGCCGAGGGCTAGGCCGATTTGGCGGGCCATGCTCAGGACCGCTGAGCCGGTGGCGAAGCGTTGGGGTGGGAGGCCGCTGGTGCCGGCGGCGAAGGAGGTGGGGAGGCTGAGGCCGACGCCCAGTCCGCTGACGAGCATGCCGCCGAGGAGTCCTCCGAGGTAGTCGGGGTGCAGGGTGATGGCCTGGGCCCACCAGAGCATGCCCGCGGCGAAGGTGATTCCGCCTGCGGCGATGACGGGGCCCGCGCCGATGCGGGCGATGAGTCTGCCCGCCAGGATCGCCACGATCGGGACGACGAGGGGGCCGGGGGCGATGGCGAGGCCGGTGCGCAGGGCCGACCAGCCCCAGACGTTCTGCGCCCAGAGCACCGAGGACAGCAGCATCGCGCCGAAGGCCATGTTGAAGAAGATCGAATTCCCGGCCATGAGTGCGAAATTGGGCGCGCGCAGCAACGCCGGGTCGACGACGGGGCTGTGGTGCCGGGCCGAGGAGACGACGAAGGCGATCGTGAGCAGGACGGCGACGGCGAAAGCGAGGAGAACCGCGCCTGAGGACCATCCCCAGTCTTCGCCCTTGACCAGCGCGAGGATGAACGCCCCGATGGTGCCGACGAGCAGTAGCGCGCCGAACAGATCCGGCAGGCGTCCACCGTCTCCGGGTGGGTTGGGCAGCAACCGCAGCCCGAGGACCACGGCGATGATGCCCAACGGGACGTTCACCAGAAACACCCAGCGCCAACCGAATTCGACCAGAATCCCACCGAGCACCGGGCCGAGCGCGGCACCGAGTCCGCCGAAGGCCACCCACAGCCGCACCGCGACAGGCCGCCGCTGCGGTGCGGTCGCGGCCAGCACCAGACCCAGCGAGGTGGGGATCAGCATGGCGGCACCGATGGCCTGCAATACGCGGAATCCGACCAGCGATCCGACATCCCATGCGGTCGCGCACAACGCGGACCCGATCACGAACACCGTGAGTCCAATCAGAAAGGTGGTCCGGTTGCTGCCGCGATCACCGAGACGTCCGGCGGGCACCAGCAGCGCGGCGAACACGATCGCGTACGCGTTGAGCACCCAGGACAATCCGGCGATATCGGCACCACCGAAATCGGTGGCCATGTCGGGCAGTGCGACATTGACGATGAACAGGTCCAGGCTCGACAGCAGGACGCCGATCGAGACGATGGCGAACACGATCCGGGAATCGGCGGCAGGCCGAGCGTTCGGGGTGAAGGTCATGACGATCTCTCCGATTCAGCCGAGCACGCGGCGGGTTTGCCTGGCCGAGGCCAGCATTCGGCCGCCCCGATCCCAGATATCGATGTCGTCGACGGACCAGCCGCCACCGGTGGAGACATTGGTGGTGCGCACCAGCACCGGCTGCGGCGCGGAGTCGAGCAGATCGGTGTGCAGGTGCATCGATAACGCGACGGTGGGCACCGCGACGGGCGCGGTGAGGGTGGGGAAGAAGGCGGGCGGCAACGCGTCGGCCAGGATCGCCAACGTCGCCGCGTCGGTCGGCATTCCGGGCACTATCGCGATCCAAGCGCACATCACGGATTCGGCCGCGCCGGTCAACGGCAGTGGACCCGCCGCGGGCCGGATGTCGAAATGCGCTCCTACCGGGACGATTTCGGGCGGCAGCGCAAAGCTCTGACATTGCTCAGGTGCGACTACCTCGGGCGCGACGGCCCCGGTGTGCTCGGCGACGCCCGTCGGGATGGTGCGGCCGAAGGTGATCGACGCCGAAGCGATCACACCCGGGCCTTGAAAGGCCTGCACGTCGACCACCGCAGTGCTGCGCCCCACCGAATGCACGGTGGCCCGAAAGGTGAACGCGCCCTCGGTCGGTCGCCCGAGGAACCGCTGATCCACCGCGCGCACCGGCAACTCACCGCCGCCCGCACGCCGGGCCACCTCGATGAGCAGTGCGGCGATCACCCCGCCGTGCGGACCGGTCCAGCCGCGCCACGACTTGTCCACGTGCGCCTGCCAGACGCGGTAATCGGTCTCGACGATCGCGAACGCGTCGCTGACCGACCGCGCAGTGAGTTGCATCATGCAACGAACCATAAGCCAGTGAGTTCTATGAAGCAACCGACTATGCTGTGCGGTATGCGCAGGACGAGCTTCGAAGACATGAACTGCTCGCTGGCCCAGTGTCTGGAGGTGGTCGGCGAGTGGTGGACGCTGCTGATCGTGCGTGACGCGCTGTTCGGAGTGACCCGCTTCGACGACTTCCGCGACCGCCTCGGCATCGCCCGCAACGTGCTCACCCAACGCCTCGAGCACCTGGTCGAGCACGACATCCTGACCCGAGAGCCCTACCAGGACAACCCCGTTCGCCACGACTACCGCCTCACCCCGAAGGGTCGTTCGCTGTGGCTGGTCGTGAACGCGATGCGGCAGTGGGGCGATGAGTGGGCCGCTCCGGACGGTCCGCCGCTGGAGGTTGTGCACAAGGACTGCGGGCGCACCGCGGTGATCGAACCGGTCTGCTCGCACTGCGGTGAACACGTCACCGGTTCCGATCTGCAAGCCGTCCTCGGCCCCGGCGCCAAGACCCCGGCGCTGCTCCCGGTGCCCGTCCACTAGGTCCCGACCCGAGGTTGGCCCAGGCACTCACTCCCGACTCGCAGTAGGCCCTGGCCATCAGCAGTCGACTCATTGGTGTCGAGTTCGCCGCACACCACGACGGATGGTTAGGGTGCGTGGGTGAACGCGCGGCTGATCGACACAGTGGCATGGGTGCGAATCGAGGACGGACGCATCCTGTGCGCACGCCCACGCGGCAAGGACGTCTTCTACATCCCCGGCGGCAAACGCGAGGGCGCCGAAACCGATCTGCAAACCCTGGTCCGCGAGATCGAAGAAGAACTCACCGTCGCCCTGCTCCCCGAGACAGTCGCCCACGTCGGCACCTACGAGGCCGTGCACGCCCCCGAACAGAACCTCGTCGTGCGGATGAGCTGCTACACCGCCGACTACCACGGCACCCTCGCGGCCAGCAGCGAGATCGAGGAGATGGCGTGGTTCAGCTACGCCGATCGCGCTCAGGTCCCGCCGGTGGATCAACTGCTGTTCGACGATCTCGCGGATGCGGGCCAACTGCGTTGAGCCACAGGCACAACGCGCTACCGTCGGCGGTATGAGTTCGGTCCCGGCATGGCTGCGCGCGGCGGCCTTCGCCCTGTGGGCGCTGCCGCTGGCGGTCGGCCCGGTCCCGCCCCGGCTACGGGTGCCTCGGCGGTTGCTTGGCGAATCCGTCAATCCGCGTAGGTATTCGGCAGTGCGTGCGGTGTGGCACTCGATGGTCAGTGGCGCGCTCGCGGTGGTGACCTGGTTCTTCGTGTTCCTTGCCGTGCTCGGCGCGGTGCGTGGCGCCCTGTATCCATTGCTCACCGACAGCTACGCGAATGCCTGGGGTGGGCCGACTTTGGCCGGTGCGTGGTCGGTGCACCTGTTGATCGGTGCCGCGCTGGTGCCCGTGTGGCTGCTGGTGCTCGCCGGATTGGGCACGCTGCAGGTGAACCTCACCCGCGCCGTTCTCGGGCGCGTAGGGCCGCGCTGGCCGGTTGCGGCGGCGGTGCTGGTGTGCGCCGGGGGCGTGCTGTTGTTCGTCGCCTGGCTACACCAGGCGTGAGTTCAGCAGAGCGGGAACGTCGAGCCGACGAACTGCCCCTTCAGCAAGCACACGACGAGGAAGACGAATTCGCGTGCGTAGGTGGCCGACCCGGAGTCCTGCGCCACCGGCGCGGCCTCGGGTGCGGCGACGGCGGGTGCCGCGGCCGACAGCACCAGTGCGCCCGAAACGACCACGGCGGCAACGGTTCGCTCGATCCGCATAACCCGACTCCCTTCGAACGGTGAAACCCCGACAGCCCCGAGCTGTCGGGGCTGTCGGTTGCTCAGGTGGTGACGGCCGGACGCTGCACGCGTTCGATGAGGTGTTCCACCAAGGTCATCAGCACCGTCTTGCACGACCCACGATCACGGGCATCACACAGCAGCACCGGGGTGTTGGGGTCGAGATCGAGCGCGTCGCGCACCTCGTCGATCGTGTAGACCGGCGCCCCGTCGAAGCAGTTGACCCCGACGATGAACGGCAGCCGCCGTCGTTCGAAGAAGTCAACGGCGGCAAAGGAATTGCCGAGGCGCCGGGTGTCGGCGAGCACGACCGCGCCTAGCGCGCCGCGAGCCAGCTCGTCCCATAGAAACCAGAACCGGTCCTGTCCGGGCGTGCCGAACAGGTAGAGCACCAAGTCTCGGTCGATGGTGAGCCTGCCGAAGTCCAGTGCGACCGTGGTCGTTGTCTTCTGCTCCACGCCGGACAGATCGTCGACGCCGGTGCTGACCTCGGTGATCAGTTCCTCGGTGCGTAGGGGCGCGACCTCGCTGATCGCCGATACCATCGTCGTTTTGCCGACACCGAACCCGCCGGCGACGAGGATCTTGACCGAGGCGGCCAGGTGCGGCGTGCCGCTGGGGTCAAAGTTTTCGGATTCCATCCAGTACCGCTCGCAATATGTTGAGGTCTTCGGGCCCGGCTTCCGTCGGGACGGGAGCACGGAATATGAGTTGCCCGTCGCCGATTAGGTCGCCGACGAGGATCTTCGTCACCGCGAGCGGTAAACGCAACTGTGCCGACACTTCGGCCACCGATTGCGAAACACGGCACAGCCGAAGGATATCGGCGTATTCGGGTTCCATCCGGCGCGAGGGGCTCGCCGATTCGTCGGTGACCACCGACGTGAGCATGTCCAGTTCGGGACCGCCTCCGGTGGTCCGCCCACGCGTGACGGCGTAGGGGCGGACCAGCGGGCCTGCCGCTTCGTCGAACCAGGGCTCACGCGGGTGGGTCATGGCAGATTCGACTCACCCTGTCCGACGAGGTCGCGCCGTGGCGTGGTGGACAGGTAGTTGCCGACGCGTTGGACGGTGAGGTTCATCTCGTAGGCCACCATGCCCAGGTTCGCGGACTCGATCGCTTGCAGCGCAAGGCATGCGTTGTCACCCGCGGAGGTGACGAACAGCACGGCCCGGTCGAGTTCGATGACGGCCTGGCGTACGCCGCCGCCGTCGAATCGGTTGCCCGCGCTGCGTGCGAGTCCGTACAGCGCGGAGGACATCGCGCCGAAGTGTTCGGCGTCTTCACGGGTCATCGCGCTGGAGCGGCCGAGTAAGAGTCCGTCGGTGGACAGCACCACCGCGTGGCGCACCCCGGCCAGCCGGTCGACGAGATCGTCGAGCAGCCAATTGAGATCACCTGTGGGAGAAGAGGACACCCCTAACCTTCCTGTTCGTCCGGGACGCCGGCGGAGCGTCGGCCCTGCCTGGTCCCGTTCTCGATGGCGGACATCAGATCGCGCGCCTGTTCCGCGGACCGAGCGGGCGCCGCGGGGGCGGGCTGCTCGGGTGCGGGCTCGGCCAGTTGCGGTACCAGATTGGTTTGCCTGCTCCGGCGGGGCAGGGCGGGGCGGCCGTCACTGTCGGGGTGCGGCGCGGGTGGCAGGTGTGGGCGCGGGCTGTAGGGCGCCGGGGATTCGATGGCCAGCGTCGAGACCGAACCGGTGACCGGCTGGGCGGATTCGACGGGTTCGGCGGTCATCGGGGCGGTCAGGCGCCGACGACGGCCGGGGTCGGTCAGCTCCGAAGGTGTTGGCGCGGGGATGGATTCGTTGACGATCAGCGCGGAGGGGATGAGCACGATCGCCTTGATGCCGCCGTAGTCGGACTCCGACAGCCGCACCGTGACACCGTGGCGCACGGCGAGCTGAGCGACCACGAACAGTCCGAGCCGGGAGTCGGCCGAGAGCGCGGCGACACCGAAATCCGGTGGGGTGCGCAACATGTCGTTCAATCGGGTGAGTTCGGAGTCGGACATGCCCATGCCCTGGTCGCTGATCTCGGTGACCACACCCTTGCCGACGACGTTGCCGCTGACCTCGACTCGCGACTGCGGCGGGGAGAAGGCGGTGGCGTTGTCGACGAGTTCGGCGAGCAGGTGGATGAGGTCGGCGACGACGGTGCCGACGACGTGCACCTCCGGCAGCCGCGACACCCGAACCCGGGCGTAGTCCAGGGTTTCGCCGACCGAGCTGCGCACCAGGTCCATCAGCGGGACCGGGTTGCGCCACTGACGGCCGGGCTGGCCGCCGCCGAGGATGGTGAGATTCTCGGCGTTGCGGCGTTCGCGGGTGGCCAGGTGGTCGAGCCGGAACAGGGTGTCGAGCATGGCCGGATCTTCTTGGCGCTGTTCGGCTTCGTCGAGGATCTCGAGCTGGCGGTGCACCACGATCTGGCTGCGGTGGGCGATGTTGAGGAACACCGCTTTCACGCCTTCGCGGGTGCGGGCCTCGGCGACCGCGGCGCCGATGGCCGCGGCGTGCGCGTGCTGGAAAGCCCTTGCCACCTGGCCGATTTCGTCGTGACCGAAGTCCAGGACCGGAGTTTCGGCGGCGGGGTCGATGGTTTCGCCCTCGTTGAGCCTGCGCATGGTCTCGGGTAGTCGCTCGTCGGCGAGGGCGAAGGTCTGCTTCCGCAGGCGCTTGAGGCGGCGAATGATCCTGTTGGCCAGGACAAGTGCGATCAGAAACGCGGCGATGGAGACGACCAGGACGCCGCCACCGGCGTAGAGGGAGTTGGCGGCGGAGGTATTGGCTTTGTCCTCGGCCAGTTCCTGGGAGCGCCGGTTCTGGGAGATCCAGACATCGATCAGGGAGCGGTTCACCTCGGCGGCGGCGTTCTGCCAGTCCGTCGTCGACAGCGGCAGCGTCTGCAACGACTGCTTGGCGGTGCCGGCGGAGCTACTGCTGGAGGAGTTCGATCCACTGGAGCTGTTGGCGCTGTTCGCCGCGTTCGCCTGTGCGGCGAAATAGCGTTGGGCGAGCGCGGTTTCCATCTGCGAGAGCTGCTGCCAGGCGTTGCTTCCGGTGAGTTGCTGTAGTCGGTGATGCATGGGCCCGGAGGGGAATTCGGTGGACAGGTTCCCGATTTCGTTGTGGTAGAAGCCGACCTGGCGCAGGAACTCCTCGATCGGGATCGGGGTGGGCCCGTTGGTGGTGGCGAGCATGACGCCCAGGGCGTTGCTGCGCGCCATCGACTCGGCGACGTTGAGGAAGCGCATGCCGTCGGCGATGGCGACGCCGATCTCGGTGTCGGGGGCGGACTGTTCGGCGATTTCGGTGCCGACGGAGATGACGTCGAGGATGCGGTTGTAGAACATGTACGCGTCGGAGGGTTGCAGCTGGCCCGCGTCGGTGGCCATCCGCACCTGGGTCATCTGGCTGAGCAGGGTGTTGAACCCCGCGACGTCGTCGCCGATCTTGGAATCGTCGACCTCGCGCAGACCTGTCGACGCCTCGATCAGCCCGCGCATGGCACCGTCGAGGCGGATCCGCGCCGCGGCCAGCGCCGGGGGCGCGGTGTCGTCACCGGCGAGCTGGGCCAGGGTCAGGCGGCGTTCCTGCTGGACCGCCTCCATCAACTCCCTGGTGTGCGGGATGGCGTTCTGATTCTGAACCGCCCATTCCTTGGCCTTGGTCCCCTCGGCTACCAGATACCCCGCTGCGCCCACGCCGACTACAAGCAGAGTCAAGCTCGGAATGAGCGCGATTGCCAGAATCCGCGTACGAACCCCGAGCCTCGCTCTGAACATCGGCACAACCTAAACCACAAAACGGACCGCACGGCCGTTGTGTCCCGGTGAGTGGGACTGGAATTGACTTTGCCGCCACGACCGCGCTGAGGCCCGCCGGAGTCGGCATATTCCGCCAAAAGGGCGCGAATTGCCGCCGACGTGCCGGGCGGTGGCTTCTGAGAAGGGCATGTCCGGCGTAGATTGTGTGTACCTCGCGGTTACATGAGATCGCATCGACACACACGTAGGAGGCAACGATGCCCGCGCCGGAAGCCGCAGTCTTCGACCGTCTGAGCGCGCTGGCCGCGATCGACCGGCCCGAGGATCGCCCGCGCAAGACGATCGCCGAGACGTTCACCGGCACGACGCTGGGCAGCGTGCCCGTGGGCACCGTCGAGGATGTGGCCGCCGCGTTCGAGAAGGCGAAGGCCGCGCAGACGCGCTGGGCCGCGCGGTCGGCCGCCGATCGCGCCGCGGTGCTGGAGCGGTATCGGGCGCTGATCGTGGAGAACCGCGAGTTCCTGATGGATGTGGTGCAGGCAGAAACCGGCAAGGCGCGCTGGGCGGCGCAGGAAGAGATCATGGGCCTGATCTTCGCGGCCCGCTACTTCGCCAAGCACGCGGCGAATCTGCTTGCCCCACACAGTGTTCCGGGCGCGTTCCCGGTCCTCAACCGCACCTCGGTGCGTACCCAGCCCAAGGGTGTCGTCGGCGTGGTCGCGCCGTGGAACTACCCGATGCTGCTCTCGATCGGTGACTCGATTCCCGCGCTGATCGCGGGCAACGCGGTGGTCGTCAAGCCGGACAGTCAGACACCGTTCTCCTCGCTGGCCAACGCCGAATTGCTGTACCGCGCAGGGCTGCCGCGCGATCTCCTGGCCGTCGTGCCGGGGCCGGGCACCGTGGTCGGCACCGCCATCGTCGACAAGTGCGACTACCTGATGTTCACCGGCTCCTCCGCGACCGGGCGCACCCTCGCCGAACAGTGCGGACGCAGGCTGATCGGTTTCTCGGCCGAGCTCGGTGGCAAGAACCCGATGATCGTGGCCAAGGGCGCGAACCTGGACAAGGTCGCCAAGGCCGCGGTGCGCGCGTGCTTCTCCAACGCCGGGCAGCTGTGCATCTCGATCGAGCGGCTCTATGTCGAGCGTTCGATCGCCGCGGAGTTCACCGAGAAGTTCGTCGCCGCGGTCAATGCCGCGAAACTCGGTGCGAGCTATGACTATTCGGCCGATATCGGTTCGCTGATCTCCGAGGCGCAGCTCGAGACGGTGACCAAGCACGTCGCCGACGCCACCTCCAAGGGCGCGAAGGTGCTCGCCGGTGGCAAGGCCCGCCCGGATCTGGGTCCGCTGTTCTTCGAGCCGACGGTGCTCTCCGAGGTGACCGAGGAGATGGAGTGCGGGCGCAACGAAACCTTCGGCCCGCTGGTCTCGATCTACCCGGTCGACACCGTCGACGAGGCGATCCGGTTGGCCAACGACACCGAGTACGGGCTCAACGCCAGCGTGTGGGCGGCGAGCAAGTCCGAGGGCGAGCGCATCGCCGCGCAGCTGCACGCGGGCACGGTGTGTGTCGATGAGGGTTACGCCCCCGCGTGGGGCAGCACGGCCGCGCCGATGGGCGGCATGGGCATCTCCGGTGTCGGTCGCAGGCACGGCCCGGACGGGTTGCTGAAGTTCACCGAGCCGCAGACCGTCGTGGTCACCCGGTTCATGAATCTGGATGCGCCGCCGATGATTTCGCAGGACAAGTGGCAGCGGTTCCTGATGACGGTCACCCGCAGCCTGCGGTTCCTGCCCGGTCGGTGATACCGGCGTCCGCCGGGTGGTCGTGCGCCACCCGGCGGACGCCGCCGCCGGTTTCCCCGACGGGAGCCGTTGTCCTCCGATCCGCACATGGCCGCGGCGATTGCGGAGCGACGCCCGTGCCGTCTGGTCGTCCGGTTCGACCGTGCGGGCTCGGAGATCCGAGGGTTCTAGGTCATCCGATCGGCACCGGTGCGCGGCGGCGGCAGGGTGGCCACCTCCTCGTCGGTGAGCAGCCGCGATCGGATGAGGAAACGCACGTTCTCGGGCGCCTCCAGGGAGAAGTGGCTGCCGCGCCCGCTGACCACGTCCACGGTGATGTGGGTGTGCTTCCACACCTCGTATTGCTCGGCGCTCATCCAGAATTCGGTGTGCCAGGGCAGATAGCCCAGCAGCACGTCCGCGCTGCCGACGCGGAACTCGCGCACCGGTAAACACATCGGTGAGCTGCCGTCGCACCAGCCGCCGGAATGATGGAACAGCACCGCGCCGTGGCATTCGATCAACTGCCGCAACACGGTCCGGGCCTTCTCGGTGATGGCGACGCGGTGGGTTCGAGATTGCTGCATCAGAACAACCCCAGCTTCGTCGGTGAATAACTGACCAGCAGGTTCTTGGTCTGCTGATAGTGATCCAGCATCATCTTGTGGCTTTCCCGGCCGATGCCGGATTTCTTGTAGCCGCCGAACGCGGCGTGCGCGGGGAAGGCGTGATAGCAGTTGGTCCACACCCGGCCGGCTTTGATGGCGCGGCCCATCCGGTAGGCGGTGTTGCCGTCCCTGGTCCACACGCCCGCGCCGAGGCCGTAGAGGGTGTCGTTGGCGATGCGCACCGCTTCCTCGACGGTGTCGAACCGGGTCACCGCGACTACCGGTCCGCAGATCTCCTCCTGGAACACGCGCATGGTGTTGCTGCCCTCGAAGATGGTGGGCTGGATGTAGTAGCCGCCGGGTAGTCCCTCGACCTTGCGTGCTTCGCCGCCGGTGCGGACGCGGGCACCCTCCTGTCTGCCGATGTCGAAGTAGGACAGGATCTTCTCGTATTGGTCGTTGCTGGCTTGGGCGCCGATCATGGTGGTGTCGTCGAGCGGGTCGCCGCCGATGATCGCCTCGGTGCGGGCCACGCAGCGCGCCAGGAACTCGTCGTAGATCGAGGAGTGGATCAGCGCGCGCGACGGGCACGCGTACACCTCGCCCTGGTTGAACGCGAACATCAGGAAACCCTCGATCGCCTTGTCGAGGTAGGCGTCGTCGTCGGCGAGCACGTCGGGCAGGAAGATGTTGGGGCTCTTGCCACCCAGCTCCAGGCTGATCGGGACGATGTTCTCGCTGGCATACTGCATGATCAGGCGCCCGGTGGTGGTCTCACCGGTGAATGCGAGCTTGGCCACCCGTGCGCTGCACGCCAAGGGCTTTCCGGCTTCGACGCCGAATCCGTTGACCACGTTGAGCACTCCGGGCGGCAGCAGGTCCGCGATCAACTCGATGACCAGCAGGATCGAGACCGGTGTCTGCTCAGCGGGTTTGAGCACGATGCAGTTGCCCGCGGCCAGCGCGGGCGCGATCTTCCACGCCGCCATCAGGATCGGGAAGTTCCACGGAATGATCTGCCCGACCACGCCGAGGGGTTCGTGGAAGTGGTAAGCGACGGTGTCGCCGTCGATTTCGGCGACGCTGCCCTCCTGCGCGCGGATGGCGGCGGCGAAGTAGCGGAAGTGATCGACCGCCAAGGGCAGGTCGGCGGCCAGGGTTTCGCGGACCGGTTTGCCGTTGTCCCAGGTTTCGGCGACGGCCAGGGGTTCGACGGCGGCCTCGATGCGGTCGGCGATCTGGTGCAGGATGGCGGCGCGCTGGGCGGGCGAGGTGGCGGCCCAGCGGCCCGCGGCGGCGTGTGCGGCCTCCAGGGCCAGGTCGATGTCGGCGGCGCTGGAACGGGCTACCGTGCAGAAGGTTTCGCCGTCGACCGGCGAGGCATTGTCGAAATAGCGTCCCTCGATGGGTGCGGCCCAGTCGCCGTCGATGAAGTTGTCGTACCGGGTGGCGTAGCTGACTATGCCGGAGTCGGACCCCGGTCTGGCGTAGATCATGGCTTCGCTCCTCACAGATTTACTCTGAGAGGGCAACTATGGACGGTGAAGGTTGGTGCGAGGTTGGTGGTGTGAGCGAGCGTCAGCGAGCGAACCGAAGACACAGCGCCTAGGGCACGACGGAGCCGAGCGCTAGCGAGGCGCAGCCGTGATCTTCAACCTTCGGACCTGCGGGGTTCAGGTGCGCAGCGCGGTGTGCAAACGGGCGGCGACCACGGCGCGGCGGACGTCGTCGAGGGGCAGCAGGCGCAGGGCGTGTTCGTGCACCTCGATATCGCCGGGCGCGCGTTCACCGAAGGCCACCGCGTGTTCGGCTCTGTCGCTGGCCAGCACCGCATTGCGCACGCCCACATCGAGATACGCGCGCCACTGCACCACGCCGGGAGTATCGGAGCCGGGCAGCAGCGGGCCGCGGTAGAGCCACACCGCGGAGGTCGTGTCCCCAGCGGCGACTGCGGCCAGCAAGTCGACGGCATCGCAGGCGACCGGGCCGGTAAGCAGGTAGCGGCGGTTGGTGATCTCGCCGCCGGTGGCCCGGCGCAGGTGTGAGACATCGGCTTTGAGGGTGCTGGTGGAGACGGCGCGATCGCCGTAGACGGCGGCGTGTAGTTGCTCGGGGGTGAAGCCGTCGGGTTCGAGGGCGAGCAGGGCCAGGATCTCGAGCTGGCGTGGCGGCAGCGGGACGGGGCGGCCGTCGCGCAACAGCCGTGCGGTGCCCAGACATTCGAGTCGCACACCTGGGGTGGGCGCGGGTTGGGCGGCGCGCAGCATGGTTTCGACGGCGGTCACCAGGGCGCGCACCGAGGTCATCACCGCGGGGTGCGAGCGGTCCCAGGAGCTGGACAGGTCGAGCACGCCGACCTGTCGGCCGTCGGGGGCGTGGATCGGCGCGGAGTAGCAGACCCAGCCGTGCAGGGCGGCGACGAGATGTTCGGCGGAGAACACCGAGCAGGGGCGGTCGTCGTGCAGGGCGAGGGACAGGCCGTTGGTGCCCATGTGGGTTTCGTCCCAGCAGCCGCCGGGAGCGAAGTTCACGTCCTCGGCCTGCCTGCGCAGGGTGCGGTCGCCGCAGGACCACATGATGGTGCCCGCGTCATCGGTGACCACGGCCAGGTAGCCCGCGTCCTCGGTGATGCCGCGCAGGTCGGCGGACAGCTCGGTGATCGGGGTGCGCAGCGGTGACCGCGACCAGGTGTCGCCGATGTCGTCCAGGCCGGGCGCGACGGTGACCGCCGGGTCGACAGTGTGCAGCGAACGTTGCCAGGATTGTGCGACGTCGGTGCGCAGCAACGTCGTTCGGGCCGGAGGTGTCGCGATATTCGGAGCCGTCGCCCAGCGCTCCCACTCCTTCTCCAGTTCGGCCCGCTGCTGGGTCAGGGTGCGGAACTGTGCCACTTCGGGGAACCCCATCGTCGTGTGAGCTCACATTCGCTCTCTCATTCTGGCGTACGCACGACAGGAGCGGGAGGGTTTGGGGGCAAACCGAACGGTCCCCATGTCAGGGGTTGGGGTTGTATCGGCGTGGCGGGCTGCGGGGTCGCGCGGTCTGTTTCGACCGACGTCGCGACCCGCTGCTGCCGCGGGCCTCGAGCGCTTTCGGCTTCGTGGTCGTCGGCCGCCCGAGTGGCGAGGGGGAACTGGCGCTGTTGGCTTCTCGGGCGCGATGCCGACACCAGTTCCCATGATCAAGCGTCCAGGGCGGCACAGTAGGTGTGTTGCCTTCGAATCGGCTCCACTTAGTGGGGATTCGGCGGCGGGCTGGTTGTTCGGCGCCCGGCGGAGTGAGGGTGCGTTGCCGTTGGGAGCGGTGTGGCCGCGCTAGGCCGGTGCGCCGACCAGGTCCGGCGTGCGCGATGTGCGCGGCCACCATGATGAAAGGCTGCGGTTTCGCCCACGTGGTGTACACCGCGCCCTCGGCTCGTCTCCGCAGTTGCGCCGTTATGCTGCTGGTATGGCTACCGTTTCGCGGCGGGCCAAGGTCGCCGACGTGCACGAACTGGCCACCGGCATGCCACATGTGACGCGGGTCGACGGGCCCGCGGGCAATCCGGTGTATCAGGTCGGCGGTAAGTCGTTCGTGTTCTTTCGTACTCCGCGACCGGATGCGTTCGATGTGGATACCGGTGAGCGCTATGCCGATGTGATCGTGTTCTGGGTGCCGTCGGAGTCGGATAAGCAGGCGCTGGTGCAGGATCCAGGGCTGCCGTTCTTCACTACCGCGCATTTCGACGGTCATCCGTCGGTGTTGGTGCGCGGCAGCCGGATCGGTGAGCTCAGCCTCGGTGAGTTGTCCGAGGTGGTGCAGGACGCTTGGCTGGCTCGGGCGTCACGTAAGCGGGCGACCGACTGGTCGGCCGCGCATCCGGCCAAGTGAAGTGTGCAGTCGATGTGATGGTGCATCGACTGCACCGCAGCTCACTTGTTGATGAAAATGCCTGCGACGTCGGCGTTTTTGATGGGGGTTTCGGCGTTGCGCTGGCCGCCGCACAGGACGTCGACCGAGACCATGGTGGCGTCGACGACGGTGCCCGCGGGCTCGTGGTCGTCGTTGGTCTGCTGTTTGACGAACTTGGTGATCGTCATGCGCTTGTCGTCCTGGTTCTGCTTGACGTACTCGCTACACGGGGTGTCGCCGCCGCGATTGAGTGCGCGCTGGACGTCGGTGCACCCGGCGAGCATCAGGGCGACCGCCGCGATCGCGAGGCCGGTTCGTCCGGTCCGTGACAGCGTGGCGTTCATGTGCTCCTCCTGAATGCTTCGTCGCGCGGCTATCCGCGGCGATCGCTGTTCAGCCTAGAGCCCCCCGCGCACCCGTTGCGCCCGCCCGGCCTCCGGCGGGTCGCGGTTGGCAACAGCCGCACCCTAATCTCGGGATCTGCACTGCCTCAAGGGCCCTAAAGCGAGTGCAGATCCCGAGATTAGGGTGCGGATCCTCGAGGCCGGGCGGCGCGTTCATGATCAGGGGGAACTGGTGCTGTTGGCTTCTCGCGCGATGCCGACACCCAGTTCCTCGTGATCATGCGTCCAGTGTTCAGGAACGGAAGGTGCAGAGGGGGATGTCTACTTCGGCGGGGGTGAGGGAGCCGTGGTGGCCGATCATCATCGATTGGATGGGTTCGGCGCCGCTGCGGATGATGCCGGCCGTGCCTTGGGCGGCGACCACGATGTCGCCGATGCGGTCGGCGATGTGCGGGGCGACGGTGGGGCCGAACCAGCCGCGCTCGATCACCTCGGCGCGTGGGAGGACGGCGAAGTCGGCGCCGAGGATCTCGCGCCAGGCGGCGGTGACGTCGGTGGTGGCGCCGGGTTCGGTATAGACATGGCGCGCACGGGGTTCCCCGCCGAGTTGGCGTACCGCGTCGCGCAGTTGAGGGTGGTGGTCGAAGTCGATGCGGTCGTCGAGTTCGACCATGCCGTGGTCGGCGGTGACGAGCAGCGCGGCGCCGGGTGGCAGGCGTTCGGCGATCTCGGCGGCGATGCGGTCGACGTGGGCCAGTTCCAAGAGCCAGGCGTCCGATGCGGGTCCGCGGGCGTGTCCGGTGGTGTCGAGGTCGGCGTGGTAGGCGTAGACCAGCGAGCGGCTGCCGGTGCGGAGCGCGATGCCGATGCCGTCGATGAGGTCGCCGACGGAGAAGCTGTCGCGGAATTCGCAGCCGCGCAGCGACGCACGGGTGAGTCCGGAACCGTTCTGATAGCTCGGGGCCACCTGGGTGACGGTGATGCCGTGTGCGGCGGCGCGTTCGAATACCGTTGCGGTGGGCTGGAATTGCTCGGGAACCAGCTCATCGAGCAGGTCGACGCGGGGGCCTTCGCCGTGCGGGCGCCAGCGCAGCGTGTTGATGAGGCGGTCCTGGCCGGGCACGCGCAGCAGGTAGCCGACGATGCCGTGCTCGCCGGGTGGCACACCGACGCCGAGGGAGCTGAGGCTGGTGGCGGTTGTGCTGGGGAATCCGGCGGTGAGCGTGGCCGAGGTCAGGTCCGACAAGAACGGCGCCGCACCGGAGTTCGCCGCCAATGCGCTCGCGCCGAGCCCGTCGATGAGCAGCACACAGACCCGGTCGGCGGTGATGCCGAGTCCGAGCCGATCGGTCTCGCCGGGCACGCCGAATCCGGCGAGCAGCGAAGGGAACAGATCGGCCAGGGAACCCGTACCGTAACGGGGCGCGTTGAACACGAGGCTCAGACTCTCAAGATCGGTGCGGCGCAGGCAAGCTCATAACCTCGGCCGGGCTTTCGTCGCGCCGGTTCAGGCCTGGCCGGTTTCGAAGCGGGCGACCTTGCCGTCGCGCACGGTGAACCGCCAGCTCGTGCGCATCGAACCCCAGCGGGAATTGGTGTAGTCGGCAACGAGTTCGGTGCCGCCGTCGCCGATGGACTCGACGTTCATGTGGCCGTTGCTGCCGAAGACCTCCGAGTCGGTCCACTGGCCGACATTGCGTTCCACGCCGTCGTCGGACATGGTCGCGTCGTCGGTGAGTGCGGCGAAGAGCCGGTCCTGGTCGTTGGCGTTGAGCGCGTCGACGAATTCCTGCACCACGGGATCTAGCTCAGTCATCTGGTTACCTCTCTCGGATCAGGTGGCGGAGCATCAGCAGTCGTTCAGCAAATCTCTGGCGTCCACTCTAGGGCAGAAGGGGAACCGGTGCCGGGATGACTGTGCTGTTGCCGCGCGCCGCCTGCTGGTAGACAGGAACGGTGACTGCGCAGCGTGCATTCCGTTTCGGTGTCAACATGGTGACCCCGGACTCCAGGGCTAACTGGATCGAGAAATGCCGCAGGGCTGAGGAATTGGGTTTCGACGTGATCGGGGTGGCCGATCATCTGGGCTGCCCGGCGCCGTTCCCGTCGATGGTGGTGGCCGCGGAGGCGACCGAGCGGGTGCGGTTGAACACCTTCGTGCTCAATGCGCCGTTCTACAATGCGGTGCTGCTGGCGCGCGATATCGCGGGTGCCGATCAGCTCACCGACGGCCGGGTCGAGATCGGTCTCGGCGCGGGCTATGTGCAGGCCGAATTCGAGGCCGCCGGTATCCCTTTCGAGAGCGGCGGCAAGCGCGTCGCACATCTGGAACACACCGTCACCACTCTGCGCACCTTGTTCTCCGATCCGGAGTATCAGCCGCGTCCCGCGCAACCGTCCGGGCCGCCGCTGCTGATCGCGGGCTGGGGTAACCGGTTGCTGCGCCTGGCCGCCGAACACGCCGACATCATCGCCTTCCCTGGTGCGTCGGCCACCGAGAACGGCGGGCCGTTGCATCTGGCCGGAGTCGGTGAAGTCGGCGAGAAGGTCGACTACGTGCGCGGTCTGCTCGGCAGCCGCGCCGACAGCGTCGAGTTCAACATCCTGATCCAGCGCGTGGTGCCACCGGAAGAACGCACCGCCGTACTCGAACTGTTCGGCCCCGCCCTACCCGACGACGTCGCCGACAATCCCGAAGACCTGCCGACCCTGCTGATCGGCACCCCCGAAGAGATCGCCGACCGCGTCCGCGCGCACCGCGATCGCTACGGCTTCAGCTATATCACCGTGCTCGAGCACAGCATGGAGCAGTTCGCGCCAGTGATCGAGTTGCTGCGCTGAGATCGGGCCTGTCGCCCTCGCCGACTCGGAGACCGGTGCGACACAAAGGTTCTGGTGACTCAGGGTAGTAGGACCTTGAGAGCCGCGATGCCCACCCCCGACGCAGTCATGGCGGCGCCGCCGCCCACCAGGATTGCGTTCGGGACTTCGGTACCGGATAGCCCGGCGACGATTCCCGCTACCAGGCCGATGATGATGGCGCACAGCGCCACCACCGTCAGACCGACCAAAGTCGACGTCTTCGGTTGAGCCATTTCATCGCTCTCTACTTCAGGGAGCATCCGAGTGCACCCCGCTCTTGTCACCGCTGCAGTCCGCCACCGGAAGGTTCCGGCGAGAAACCTACCGCCCCGATTTGACAGATCCTAAGTGGATGAGCTACATCACCGTGCTCGAGCAGCGCGCCCTGGTGATCGCGCTACCGCTCCGAGGTCGTGCTGCCGAGTCATGGCGCGCACCTTCTGATTTCGCGCGGGCCGAATCGTCGACGATTTCGTGGGCGAGAGATCGACAGCCGTGCGGTGGCGGCTGCGGGCCGCGTCAGGTTGTCAGGGCAGCGGGTCGATGATGACGCGGGGGTCGAGTTGGCGCAGCTTCTTCGGGCGGGCGGTGAGGCAGGGCCAGTCGCGGGCGATGGCTTCGTGGGTGGCGTGGCCGGCGGGTAGTAGTGCCTCGGCATTCGCGCTGCCTGCGAGGGCGGTGCCGAGGCGTTCGGCGGCGGCGCGGTCGAAGACCGGGACGATGGTGTGCGGTAGTTCGAGCAGTGCGGCGAGGATGTCGAGGCGGTCGGCGGCGATGTGGGCGCGCGCGACGCCGAGGACGGTGGCGGGGACGACGATGGTGTTGCCCGCGTTGACGGTGGCCCAGACCACGGCTTGGGCGTAGTTGGCTTGGTTGGCGAACCCGACGACGGCGGCGGTGTCGAATACGACACCGCCCAGTGCCGCGGTGATCACGCGGCGCCGGCGTGTGGGCCGCCTGCCTCTTCCTCGGATAACGGGGGTAGGCCCTGCGCGGCGCGGGCGCGGTTGATCAGGTCCAGCGGCGGGCGGCCGCCGAGGACTTGTTCGAGCTTGGCCAGCGACTGCGCGCGGTTGATCCGCGATTGGACGGCCTCGGAGACGAAGGCCGAGACCGATTCGATGCGTCCGCCCGCCCGCCAGGCTTCCAGGGTCGCGAGGAGTTCGTCGGGCAGCGTGACGGTGACTTTCCGTGTTTTCTGCTCCCGAGACGCCATACAAAGACTGTATCGCGGCTGAGTTTCGCCAGCGAGGGGTGCGCTAGGCGGGTTTGCGCCAGAGCAGGTTCCCGGCGGGATTGCACACGCCCCGTGCAGTACGGGCAGGAGCAGATCCCGGATCGAAAGATGAGCCAATATGTGTGACTTGCGTCACATTACGCTGCGCGTTTTGTCGGTACCCGATGGCATGGTGTTCGGTATGCCTCTCGCCGAATCCACCGTTTCTGCCGATGTCATCCGAGTCCTCGGAGCCGGCGAGCACAACCTGCGCAATGTGTCGCTGGAGATCCCCAAGAACAAGATCACGGTGTTCACCGGTGTGTCCGGTTCCGGCAAGTCCTCGATCGTGTTCGACACGATCGCGGTGGAGTCGCAACGTCAGCTCTACGCGACGTTTCCGGCGTTCATCCTGAACTTCCTGCCGCGCTATGAACGCCCGCATGCCGAGGCGATGGAGAATCTGACCGCGCCGGTGATCATCGATCAGCAGCCGGTCGGCGGCGGGCCGCGTTCGACGGTCGGGACGATGACCGACATCTTCTCGATGGTGCGGGCGATGTTCGCCCGATTCGGTTCGCCCTCGGCCGGTTTCGTCTACAACTACTCGTTCAACGTGCCCCAGGGCATGTGCCCGGATTGTGACGGACTGGGTATCACGGTGCGCGCGGATCCGGATCGGCTGCTCGATCGGACCAAGTCGCTCAACGAGGGCGCGATCCTGTTGCCCGGGTACGGCGTCGGCGGCGAGTGGCAGTTGTACGGCAACTCGGGACGATTCGATCCGGACAAGAAACTCACCGAGTACACGGCCGAGGAGTTCCAGGATCTGTTGTACGGCACCGGCGGCAAGGTCGAGTTGACCTTCGCCAAGGGCACGTGGAAGGCCAACTACGAGGGCATCGCGACCAAGTTCACCCGCACCCGGCTGCAGCGCGACACCTCCACGTTGAGTGAGAAGACGCGCGAGCAGATGCGCCAGTTCCTGACCGAAGGGATCTGTCCGACCTGTCATGGTGCGCGGCTCAACGCGGCGGCGCTGGCCACGAAGATCAACGACCGCAATATCGCCGGCTGGGCCGGGTTGCAGATCACCGATCTGATGGTGGTGCTCGAGGAGATCACCGATCCGGCCGCGGCGGGGCTGGCGGCCGCGATCCGGACCTCGCTGCAGCGGGTGGCCGATATCGGGCTGGGGTACCTGAGCCTGGATCGGCCGACCTCGACGCTGTCCGGTGGTGAGGGGCAGCGGTTGAAGATGATCAAACATCTGTCGAGCACGTTGATCGGGATGACCTACATCTTCGACGAACCCAGCGTCGGGCTGCATCCGCGGGATGTGGGGCGGTTGAACGATCTGCTGAAGGCGTTGCGGGACAAGGGCAATACGGTACTGGTGGTCGAGCACGATCCCGATGTCATCCAGATCGCCGACCATATCGTCGATGTCGGGCCGCGCGCGGGACTGCACGGCGGGCAGGTGGTGTTCGAGGGCAGCTTCGCGGAGTTGCGTGCCGCCGACACTCCGACCGGGGCCGGGCTGCGCCGTCCGTTCACGGTGAAGGACACCTTCCGGGCGGGCACGGGTGAGTTGCTGATCGAGCATGCGAGCGTGCACAACCTCAAGGATGTGAGCGTCGGGATTCCTACCGGTGTGCTGACTTCGATCACCGGGGTGGCGGGTTCGGGTAAGAGCAGTCTGATCCGGGATGTGTTCGTGGTCGAGCATCCCGAGGCGATCTTCGTCGACCAGTCGGCCATTGCCGCGTCCTCGCGTTCGACGCCGGCAACGTATCTGGGGTTGATGGATCCGATCCGCAAACTGTTCGCCAAGGCCACCGGGGAGTCGCCGGGGCTGTTCAGTTTCAACTCCGCCGGTGCGTGCAAGCAGTGCGAGGGTCGCGGGGTGATCATCACCGAGATCGCCTACATGGATCCGGTGACCACCCACTGCGATGCCTGCGACGGTCGCCGCTTCTCCGATGACGTGCTCGCATTGACCTTGCGGGAGAAGTCGATCGCCGATGTGCTGGAGATGACTGCGGAGGAGGCGCTGGTGTTCTTCCCGGAGAAGGCATTGAATGCCAAGTTGCGCACCATGAATGAGGTCGGATTGGACTACCTGAGCCTGGGGCAGGCGATGAGCACGTTGTCCGGTGGTGAGCGTCAGCGGATCAAACTCGCCACCCAGCTGGGCAATACCGGTTCGGTCTATGTGCTCGACGAGCCGACGACCGGGTTGCACATGTCCGACGTGGATACCCTGCTCGCTTTGTTGGACGGGTTGGTCGAACGCGGCAACACGGTGATCGTCATCGAACACAACCTCGACGTCGTCGCCCACTCCGACTGGGTGATCGACCTGGGTCCCGACGGCGGCAAGGCAGGCGGCGAGATCGTCTTCACCGGAACTCCTGCGGCGCTGCTCGATGACCCGATCTCGTTGACCGGTCAGTACCTACGTAAGTACAAGGCGGCGTAGCGCAATGTTCCGGGTGGCCGCCGCCTCGGTAGACGAGTACTTCGCCTTCGATCCCGCCCGCGAGGTGGATCTGCGGCGAACCGACGAGTTGATCCGAGCGGCGGCCCCCACCCTGACGCGCTGGTTCGTCCCCGGAACCGCGGACGGCAAGCCAGGGATGGCGATGACCGTGATCGGCTACGGCACTTTCGAATACGCGGTGCGCTTCGTCAGTACGGCCGACCTGAAAACGGCAGGGTTTGCCGCGATGTTCGCAGACCTGGAGCGCGGGCTCAGGTCGGCGACCGTACGGGCGCGCTACGGCCGCGGTACCACTACGGTCGCGGTGCACGGCCTCCCGTCGCCGCGCTGATCGGTTCGACACCCGGCCCGGCAGCGCCGATCCGGGTGATCGAGTGGCACATGGTGGCGGCAAACGTCGAGAGGGTCCCGCCGTGGTGTGCCACTGAATTGGCGTTCATCGTCCACCTGCTGGCCGGCCGAGCGTGGGCTCAGCCGCGGCACTCGAGCGATGGCACCGTGGGTGCGTGGTGGCGACGTGTTCGCGCAGCTTACACTCTGGCGCGGTCCGGCAGGTGCGTGGCGCGGCGCTAGGACAACCAATCTCGCACTGCCCCAATGGAGTTGGTTTGCCTGTTCGGCGTTGAACGGATGTCGCCCGGGCCGCACCGCCGCGTCGGGGCTCTTCGTCGGCGGGAGGGTCGTTCGGCGATGGCACCGGAGTCGGACTTATCGGCATCGTCGATGCCGAGCGACTGCGCGACCCTCCGGTGCGTGGCGGGAGGCGGTGGTCCGCCGATCCGAACAGCGGAATCCCGGCTGCGGGTTCGGCGGTGATCACGCGGGCGGTGGGTACTTCGGCAGGAGTCCAGGGGTTGCCTCATGCATAACTAGGAGTACGCTCAGAAATGAGTCCACTCATTATTGGGAGGTTCCAGGATGATGACCACGCCCGAGGCGGCGCAGGACGGCCGCCGGTTGCGCACTATGCGGGACAAGCAGGCCCGCATTTTCGAGGCCGCGGCCGCGCTGTTCGCCGAGCGTGGGTTCGACAGCGTGACCACTCAGCAGATCTCCGATCGCGCGGATGTGGCGGCCGGGACGTTGTTCCGGTACGCGTCGTCCAAGGGCGAGCTGCTGCTGATGGTCTACAACGAGGAGTTCCGGGCGGCTCTCGAACTGGGCGAACAGGAGTCGCGAAACAAGCGCGATGCCGCGCAGGCGGTCCTGGCGATGGTGCGCCCGATTCTTGATGCCGCCGATCGCCGGGTCGAGAACACGGTGGCCTACCAGCGTGAGTTGCTGTTCGGTGCACCCACCGAGCAGTACCGCGCCGAAGGGCTCGCGTTGGTCACCCGGCTGGAGACGATGATCGCCGAGCGGCTCACCGCGGGAATGTCTGGCGACGAGAAGGACCTGTTCGCCCGTGCATTGCTAGCGGGCCGCAGCGTATTCGCTGTGCTGCATCTCATCCTGGCCCGGCCTTCGACCGGCGCGCATCCCGGCCGCGACGCGACCGGCGATCTGCGCGACCAGATTGCCCAGATCGTGGCGGGTTTCTTCGCCTCGATCGAGTGAGTGGACCGCCGAGGGGCGAACCTCGCCTCCGGCAGGAAGGAAGACATCATGACCATCCGCAAGGTGACTGTCCTCGGAACCGGGGTCCTCGGTTCGCAGATCGCATTCCAGACCGCGTTCCACGGGTTCGAGGTCACGGCCTATGACATCAACGACGACGCGCTCCAGGCCGCGCGCGATCGGTTCACCAAACTGGTGTCGATCTACCGCGACGAGGTCGAGGGAGCCGGTGACGGCAAAGTCGAAAAGACCTCCGGCACTATCGCTTTGACCACTGATCTCGCCGAGGCGGTCAAGGACGCCGACCTGGTGATCGAGGCGGTGCCCGAGGTGTTGAAGATCAAGCAGGAGACCTATCAGAAGCTCAGCGAACTGGCGCCGCACCGGACGATCTTCGCCACCAACTCCTCCACCCTGCTGCCCAGCGACCTCAAGGATGCCACCGGCCGTCCCGACCGGTTCCTGGCCCTGCATTTCGCGAACGACGTGTGGCGCTACAACACCGCCGAGGTAATGGGCACCAAGGACACCGACCCCGAGGTGTTCCGCGCGGTGGCCGAGTTCGCCGACGCGATCGGCATGGTGCCGATCGAGCTGCTCAAGGAGAAGGCCGGTTACGTGGTCAACTCGCTACTGGTGCCGCTGTTGAATTCGGCGATGGCGCTCAGCGCGGGCGGTTACGCCGATCCGGAGTCGGTCGACAAGACCTGGCGCATCGCGACCGGTGCCCCGTTCGGCCCGTTCCAGATGATCGACGTCATCGGCCTGAACACCCCCTACAACATCCTGGTCAACAGCGACGAGAACGGCAAGAAGCTCGCCGCGTGGCTCAAGGACAACTACATCGACCAGGGCAAGCTCGGCGTGTCCAGTGGTGAGGGTTTCTACAAGTACTCGTAACCGCATGCGCGGCAAGTCATTCCGAGCCAGTATCAGGAGAGGAGTCACATGTACTACAGCAGCGGCAACTACGAGGCCTTCGCCCGTCCGCGCAAGCCCGACGGTGTCGAGGAGAAGACGGCGTGGTTCGTCGGCGCGGGTCTGGCCTCGCTCTCGGGTGCGGCGTTCCTGATCCGCGACGGTCAAATGTCGGGTGACAAGATCACCGTGTTCGAGCGGTTGAAGCTGCCCGGCGGCGCGCTCGATGGCATCAAGGAACCGAAGAAGGGCTTCGTGATCCGCGGCGGCCGCGAGATGGAGAACCATTTCGAGTGCCTGTGGGATCTGTTCCGGTCGGTGCCTTCGATGGAGATCGACGGGGCGAGTGTGCTGGACGAGTTCTACTGGCTGAACAAGGACGACCCCAACTCCTCGTTGCAGCGCGCCACCGAGAAACGCGGCCAGGACGCGCACACCGACGGCTTGTTCACGCTGAGCAACAAGGCGCAGAAGGACATGATCAAGGTCTTCCTCGCGACGCCGGAGGAGATGGAGAACAAGCGCATCGATGAGGTCTTCGGTGCCGACTTCTTGCAGAGCAACTTCTGGATGTACTGGCGCACCATGTTCGCGTTCGAGGAATGGCACAGCGCGCTGGAGATGAAGTTGTACCTGCACCGCTTCATTCACCACATCGGCGGGCTGCCGGACTTCTCGGCGCTGAAGTTCACCAAGTACAACCAGTACGAGTCGCTGGTGTTGCCGTTGTATCGGTGGTTGCTCGATCAGGGGGTGAGTTTCCGGTTCGATACCGAGATCACCGATATCGACTTCCACCTCACCAAGGAACGTAAGCAGGCCACGAAGCTGCACTGGGTGTCCGATGGGGCTGAGGGCAGTGTCGATCTGGGTGAGCATGATCTGGTCTTCACCACGATCGGTTCGCTGACCGAGAATTCCGACGACGGCGATCACCACACTCCGGCGAAGTTGCTCGACGGCCCGGCGCCCGCGTGGGATCTGTGGCGGCGGATCGCGGCAAAGGATCCGTCGTTCGGGCATCCGGACGTGTTCGGTGGGCACATCGAGCAGACCAAGTGGGAGTCGGCGACGGTCACCACGCTCGACGACCGCATTCCCGGCTATATCCAGAAGATCTGTAAGCGGGATCCGTTCAGCGGGAAGGTCGTTACCGGCGGCATTGTCACGGTGCGGGATTCGAGTTGGCTGATGAGCTGGACGGTGAATCGGCAGCCGCATTTCAAGCAACAGCCCGAGGATCAGATCGTGGTCTGGGTGTATTCGCTGTTCGTGGATGTGCCCGGTGACTATGTGCAGAAGCCGATGAGTGAATGCACCGGCGAGGAGATCACTCAGGAATGGCTGTATCACATGGGTGTGCCGGAGGACGAAATCGCTGATCTGGCCGCGAATTCGGCGAAGTGTGTGCCGGTGATGATGCCGTACGTGACCGCGTTCTTCATGCCGCGTCAGGCGGGGGACCGTCCGGATGTGGTGCCGGAGGGGTCGGTGAACTTCGCGTTCATCGGTCAGTTCGCGGAGAGCACGCGTGACTGCATCTTCACCACCGAGTACTCGGTGCGCACGGCGATGGAGGCGACCTATCAGCTGCTCGGCATCGAACGTGGGGTACCGGAGGTCTACAACTCGACCTACGACGTGCGCAAACTGCTGGCCGCGACAAGTCGACTACGTGACGGGGACGAGTTGCACATTCCCGGACCGGACCTGGTGCGGAAGAAGTTGATGCAGAAGCTGGATTCGACCGAGATCGGCGTGATGCTCGAAGAGTACGGGTTGGTGGCGGACAAGAAGTAGTCACCATCGCGCGCGGCAGGCTCGGTCCGTTGGATCGAGCCTGCTGCGTCTGACCAGTGCGTCAGCGGGAATCGATCAAGCGTGGTCGGTGAACTGCTGGGTGCCGGTGACACGGAGCAGGTCCAAAGCGGAGGCCGCTGGGGTGTTCGGCGCCGCGGAGTAGACGACGACGGTTTGGTCGGCATCGGGGACCAGCAGGGTGTCGCATTCGAGCACCAGTGTGCCGAGTTCGGGGTGGGCGATGGTTTTGGTGGCGCTGCGCCATTGCGCGGAGGGGCGTTCACGCCAGAGTTGTTCGAAATCGTCGCTGCGGGAACGTAGTTCGGCGATGAGGCGGTCCAGGTCGGGATCAGTGGGGTAGCGGGCCTTGGCGCTGCGCAGGGTGCCGACACCGTAGGCGGCGACCATCCGGAATTCCTCGAGGGTGAAGCGCACGCGGGCCGGTTCCGCGCCGAGGAAACACTCGCGGATGATGTTGCGCCGGGCAGGCGGCAAGGCCGAGAAATCACCGAGCAGTGCGGCGGCCATCGGGTTCCAGGCCAGTACGTCACCTTTCGCGGACATCACCAGTGTCGGCAGGTCCACCATCCGGTCCAGCAGCCGTAACACGCTGGGGCGCACCACCTGTGCGATCCGCCCGGCCTGTGGTGGTGCCGATCCGGCGAGTTGGAACAGCAGGTCGCGGTCGTCATCGTTCAACCGCAGCGCCCGCGACAGTGCGGCGAGCACGGAAGTCGAGGGACGCGGCCCCCGACCTTGCTCGAGCCGCACGACGTAATCGACGCTGACTCCGGCCAGCTGGGCGACCTCTTCGCGACGCAGTCCGTGCACTTGACGGCGCGAGCCCGCGGGCAGGCCGACATCGCGCGGCTGTACCCGAGTGCGCGCCTGACGCAACAGCGCCGCGAGTTCCGATCGGTCCATCCCTCGATCATCCCGCAGCCGGACCCGCGCGGGGTGGTACCACCGATCCCAGGACGAGTCAGTCCTGCCCAGGGTCGGCAAACCCGTCGAGGCTGAGTGCATGAACTCAACGACAATCGCTCTGGTGACCGGAGCGAACAAGGGGCTCGGCCACGAAACCGTACGCAGGCTGGCCGAGCTCGGCTGGCAGGTCTTCCTCGGTGCCCGCGACGCCGACCGCGGCAAACAGGCCGCCGCTGAATTCGCCGAGCAAGGATTGAACGTCGAATTCGTCCACCTGGATGTCACGTCCACCGCATCGATCACCGCCGCGGTCGACACGATCCGCGACCAGGCCACCCGCTTGGACGTGCTCATCAACAACGCCGGAATCTCCGGCGGGTTCATGCCACCGCAAGACACGCAGGCCGCGGACTTCCGCGCAGTGTTCGAGACCAACGTCTTCGCACCGGTCCAGATGACCCACGCGTTCCTGCCACTGCTGCAAGCCGCAGACCAGCCGCGCATCGTGATGGTATCGAGCGGCATGGGCTCACTGACCATCACCTCGGACCCGAACCGCCTCGAATCAACACTGCTGAACCTGCCCTACACGTCGTCCAAGTCAGCCCTGAACATGATCACCTCGCAATACGCCCGAGCCCTACCCGGAATCCAAATCAACGCCGTCGACCCCGGCTACACCGCAACCGATTTCAACGCCCACGCCGGCCCCCAAACCCTCACCGAAGGCACCGACGCGATCGTCCGCTTCGCCACCATCGAGGCCGACGGCCCCACCGGCGGCTACTTCGACCGCCAAGGCGCAGTTCCGTGGTGAGCTGAACGGGGTCAGGATCAGCCGACGGGCATCGGCACGCTCCGATGCCCGCGCACCTGGCGGCGGTGCGTCACGGCGATGCCCGACGCGGCGAGCACGGCGCACAGTTCGATGCCGCCCGCGGTCCAGCCGACGGCGACCACACCGGACCCGGCGAGCGCGACCGATCCGGCGAACCCGCCCAGGGAGATGCCGAGGTAGGTGGCACTCGCGTTGAGCGACAAGACAATTCCGGCTTCGTTGGGCGCGAGCTGGACCATCCGGTGCTGCTGGATCGGCATGAACGACCAGCCGAACACGCCCCAGACCGCGAGCACCACACCGCAGGCGATCGCACCCGCCAGACCATGTACGCCCAGCGATCCGAGCACGCCGAAGGATGCCAGCGCGACGGTCAGGCCGAGGGTGCTGAACACGGCCAGTCCGGTGGTGTCGAACCGGTCGGCCAGGCGGCCACCCACGCTGTTCCCGGCGACCGCAGCGAGGCCGAAGATCAGCAGCCAGATACTCAGCGCGGAACCACGCACCCCGCCGAGGTCTTCCAGCATCGGACTGATGTAGGTCAGCACGGTGAACGCGCCCGGCGATCCACAACACGGTCACGCCGAGCGAGGCAGGCACGCCACGGACCTTGGCGACCGCAACGCGAGCGCCGAGGCTGGCGGGAGGCGGCGTGTGGACGGTGGGGAGCAGCTTGGCCAGTCCGATGGTCACGATGCCGCCGAGCACGGCGACGCCGATGAAGGTGACCCGCCAGCCGAACCAACCGCCGACCAACGCGCCGAGCGGCACACCGAACGCGGTGGCCAGACTGATGCCCGCGGCGACCGTGGCCAGCGCCCGACCACGCTGTCCCTCGGGAGCGATGGCGGCGGCCGTCGCCGAGCACGCCGGGGTGAACGCCGCGGCGGCCAGCGCCGCGATGACCCGCACGGTCATCATCAACCAGTAGGAATCGGCAAGTGCAGTAGCGATTCCATGTCCCGGTAGACGGTCCGGACCGAGATGTCGAGTTCCGTCGCGAGTTGCTGAGCGGTCATGCGCCCTTTGGTCTGGAGCAGCAACAGAGCCGAGACCAGCCTGCTCGCGCGCATGGGAACCAGTCTGCCAGTCGAGAGTGGCTAGGCCATGTCCGTGGCTGGGGTCAGCGGGCGCCGCCGTTGACGTAGAGGGTTTGGCCGCTGACGTAGGAGGCTTCGTCGCTGGCGAGGAAGGCGATGACGGCGGCGACTTCGTCGGGCTGGCCGACGCGGCCGAGGGGGGTGCGTTCGGCGACCGAGTGTTGGAGGTCTTCGGGGGACATGCCTACGCGTTCGGCGGTGGCGTCGGTCATGGCGGTGGCGATGTAGCCGGGGGCGACTGCGTTGACGTTGATGTTGTACTGGCCGAGTTCGATGGCGAGGGTGGCGGTGAAGCCTTGGATGCCTGCTTTGGCGGCGGCGTAGTTGGCTTGGCCGCGGTTGCCGAGGGCCGAGCGGCTCGACAGGGAGACGATCTTTCCGTAGCGCTGGGCGACCATGTATTTCTGCGCGGCCTGGGAGCAGTGGAAGACGCCGGTCAGGTTGACCGAGAGCACGGCGTTCCAGTCGTCTTCGGAGAGCCGGAAGAACAGGTCGTCTCGGGTGATGCCCGCGTTGTTCACCAGGATGTGCGGGTCGCCGAGTTCGGTGGCGATCTGGTCGAATACCGACTGCACGGAGTTGCGGTCGGTGACGTCGCAGACGTAGCCACGCGCCTTGCCGCCAGCTCGGGTGATCTGTTCGAGGGTGGCGTCGGGGGTGTTGCGGTCGAGCACGGCGACGCTGGCTCCCTCGACCGCGAGCCGCAGCGCGGTGGCCGCGCCGATGCCCTGTGCCGCACCCGTGACCACGGCGACCTTGTCGGTGAAACGGTCCATGGATTCGTTCTCCTCTCAGAACGCGCTGCGGGCGCGGCGACTCGTTTGCAGGCTAGCGATCGGGAAACTCGCGCGGCAAGTTTCCGGGATTCGGTGCTGAAAGTAGTTCGACCAGGAGCGGATTCGTGAGACGCACCGGAATTGCTAACTCGCGTCGGCGACCGGGCCGAGTTCGTCGGTGAGCCACTGCGGGAACTCGGTGAGGTCGGTGAGGATGACGTCCGCACCGGCGGCGCGCAGTTCGTCGGCGTCGCACGGCCCGGTGGTGACACCTACCGCGAGAACACCCGCCGCCTGCGCGCCACGCATGTCGCCGACGTGATCGCCGACGAAGATGCTTGCCCGCTCCTCCTGCAACACGGTGGCTTTGGCCGCGGACCACAGGTCACCGGCGAGATGGTCTATCCGCCAACCGAGTTCGTCGATGTGCAACTGCGCGAGCGGGCCGTGCTTACCGGTGACGACGAGTACCCGCCCGCCGCGTGCCTCGATCGCGGCCAGCGCCGCCTCCGCGCCCGGCATCGCGGGAATGCTCGACACGATCGTCGGATAGAGCTCGCGATACCGCGTGACCATCGACGGAACCAGCTCCTCGGGTGCACCGGCCTCGGCAAGCATCGTGGCCAGCGGCGGGCCGAGCCGAGCGGCGAAATCGGCGCCGCGCACCGGCACATCGAACTCGGCCGCGAGGATGTCGATGGCCCGGCTGACGCCCGGTCGCGAGTCGATCAGCGTCATATCCAGGTCGAAGCCCACCGTCCAAGTCACCACCCGACCCTATCGGCCGAGTCGCCCCGAGCAGCGGGCCCCTCCGCCTCTCATGTCCTGTTGATCGCGGATGGTTCTGGGCTGCGGGGGCGGAGTTTGCGGTGTAAGTGATTGGCTGTCAACGGACTTCATCGTGGGCGAAGATCGCGGGGGTGGCCTAGGGTCGGGAGGAGGATCGCAGCAGGCGGAGGGGTAGTCATGGGGCATGTCGAGCACAGTGCGACGTGTGCGGCGCCGGTGGACTTCGCGTTCACCTATGTCGCGGATTATCGGAACGTGCCGAAATGGATGTTCGGGATACGGCACTTCACGCCGGTGGGGGAGCAGACCTTCGGGGTGGGTGCGGTGTTCGACACGGCCCTGCATCTCGGGCCGACGACGCTGCATCTGCGTGCGGATACGACCGAATGGATCGACGGTTCCCGGGTGACGATGCGCGCGATCAAAGGCATCGAAGGCACGATCCGGTGGGACTTCGCATCCCTCGGCGCGGAAGTCACGAAGGTCAGCGCCACTGCGGACTACCGGGTGCCTGGCGGCTTGGCCGGGCGGGCTCTGGACCGGGTGATTCAGGCGTTCATCGGACCGGCGATCAGGCACACCGAAAGGCACCTGCGCGAGAAGATCGAGACCAGCTACCAGGAGTCGCAGGGCAAGGACGGCTGAGGTCGGCGGTGCTGCTCAGAAAGTGAGTCGAGCGCTACTCGGGGCCGATGGAACGCTGCGCCCAGTTCACTTCAGGCGCGCAGCGGAGCGGTCGGGCTGATTCACGTGGAACCGCTGGTGCAGACGGTGAAATACGAAGTGCGTCAACGTCGTTCGCGTCGGCTTCATGCAGTGGGTGCATGTCTGCATCGACCGCAACGGGCGGGCTGAATGCGGCTGCGACGGCGCGTTTCTCCGGTGCGGGAGCCGACCGGTGCGGCAATGCAGGCCTCGAACCGGCCGACGATTGTCGCGAGGACAGCGGTGACCGGTGACCGTAAAGTTCCGCGCATGGCGTTCCAACTCGAGCTGCGGCCGACTCCACCGTTGCAGATGACGCCGGAATGCTTGGTCCACACCGGAATCGCGCGACTGTTCGTCACCGGCATGCTTGTCCAAGGTTCCGGTGCACTACCCGAACAGTTCGGCTTCTTCATCCCGACCGCGACACCACTGCCCGCGGCCACCCCGGAACCACAACTGCTGGCCGAAGCGCACCTGATGACGGGCATCGCGACATCGATCTCCGGCAACTTCCCGTTCGGCGTCGAACATGTCCAAGCCGCGTACCTCCCCGACCCGCGCGGCGGCACCGACCGTTGGCTCTATCTCAGCGGCGCCGCACACATCGGCCGCGAGATCCGGCTCGGCTACCGGGTGACCGTCGTGACGGGGTAGACCTGCTCGCTTGGTGTAAACCGCACCGCTCGTGGATGATTCGTCCGTCTCATGACGAGAAGGAAGAGGGACAGACGAAGTGCGAACCATGTACGTCATCGCGCATCCGGAATCGACCCATCACATCGACGGATTGGTGGGCGGGTGGTACGACTCACCGCTGACTCCGGCGGGGTTACGCGCCGCGGCCGCGATCGCCGAATCGCTGCGCGCGGCGATCCCCGCGCATGCCGAGGTGGAGTTGTACTCGTCGGATCTGCAACGCGCCGCCCAGGCCGCCGAGGTCATCGGCGAGCTGCTGCACGTTCCCCCGGTCCTCGATCAAAGACTGCGCGAGAAGTCCTGTGGCGAAGCCGAAGGTAAGCCTCAGGACTGGCTGAGGCAACGGTTCGTCACGCCGCCGGCTGTCGGGGAACGGATGGGACATCATGACGGCATCTCGGGGTCGGAGACGATGGGCGCATTCGGTGAACGCGTGTATGCGGCGATGGATGCGATCCAGTCGAGCGACTGTGCGCATCAGATCGTCGTGACACACGGCGGCGCGATCACCTTCGCCGTCGCGTCGTGGACCAGGTTGCCGATCGAGGCACTCGCCTACGCCCGATTCAACGGCCCGTCCGGCAGCATCACCGAACTCGGCGAGGACGACTACTTCCACAACCGCCAAGTCGTCCGGCTCGGCGACACCCGACACCTCACCGCGGATATCGACGCGCTCGGCTGAAAACCGAATTCCGAAGGGTTGCCCGCGCCGTGACGCGCGTGCGGGCCGTGCGATCGACACCGGCCGACGACCTTGCCACCCGTCTCACCCCTTGCGGAGTGGCTCGTTATGGAGCTCGTTGGGGTGCGGAAGGAAACGACCTGCGGATCCCCGCCTCGTCTCTCCGCCGACTCACCGCGCGTCATGTCCGCGTAGGCACGCCGACAGCCTTGCCGCACCCCGTTCACGCCGAGCCCCTACGACGGGACTTGATCCTGCTGCGCCGACGCATCGTCAGCACGCTTCGACGCGGACGATGCGTTCTTGAAAGCGTCGTTGTTGAGCAGCCCGAACGTACCGAGCAACGTGCTGAGATCCATCGCCCCCTTGCCGCCACTGCCCTTGGACGCGAGATCACCCATCGACTGCAACTTCGCAGTCAGTTCCGACACGGTCGCTTTCGACAGCCCCGCTTCGGCCGCCTTCTCCTGGAGAACTGAGGCCAGTTGCTGCATGGTCGGTGTCGACATGATGGACCCGACCTGGCGTTGGATGGCCGCGTTGAGCTCGTTGATCGCCGATTCCGATAGGTCCGGCATGGCGTTCCTCCTCGGGGCCGAGCGGCTCGACGCGGCGCGTCGTGGGCATCCGCCCAGCTGTAGCAATGCTGCCGCACCGCACGCGCACTCGTCAGCAAACAGTCAGATAACCACATTGACCAGCGTCGGGGCTTGCTGCGCAAGTTTGTGAGCGTATGTAATTGGTGACCAGTGGGTCTGACATCGAATGCGGCGTTCAGCCGAACCAGCGAGTGAGGGCCGTTTCGAGTGGTTGTTCGTCGGTGGCGGACCAAGCGATATACCCGTCGGGCCGGATAAGGACGGTGGGGGAGTCGTCGGCCTTGGCGGCGACATGGTCGACGCGGTCGGACCACCGGTCGATCGACCGGGGCGTGTCATCGAGTGAGAGCAGCAGGCCGCGACCGGAATGCATCAGCCGGCTCACGCGGGTCGGACCGTCAGTCGTGGTCAGATCGAGATCGATCATGCGTGGGCCGACACCGGCGTACTGGGTGTCGAGGCCCGACATCATCCCGGAGACAAAGTAATTGGCGTCCGGTAGCCGGAGCAGGTCGGTGAACATGTCGCGGACGGCGGCGAGGTTCGCGTTCTGGGCGGAGTTCATGATCACGCCCTGCGCGCGGGTGGTGCGCAGTACTCGCGCGGCGACCGGATGGCGCTCGTCGTGATAGCTGTCGAGCAGTCCCTCGGGCGCCCAACCCCGCACTGTCGCAGCGAGTTTCCAACCGAGATTGACGGCGTCCTGAATGCCGAGGTTCACGCCTTGGCCGCCGATCGGCAGGTGAATATGCGCCGCGTCGCCGGCGAAAATGACTCTGCCTTCGCGATAGTGCTCGACCTGCCGGGTGGCATTACTGAATCGCGAGGCCTCGCGCAACTCGCCCAACTGCGTCTCCGATCCATACACCGCCTGCAGTGCCTCGTTGACTTCCATTGTGGTGATGGGCGTTTCACGATCCGGTCGCACCTCGGCGAGCTTGCCGAAGATGAACCGGTACAGATCATCCTCGAGGGGATGCAGGGTGGTAAAGAACCCGTTGGCCGTCTCGAGGTGGCGGCTGAAATGTTCGGAAGTGGTTGGCACGGTGTCGGATCGGGACGCCAGCGTGAGATCGGCGACCACCGACGACATCGTGCCCGCGGTGCCGGGGAACGGCACGCCGAGCAGCTTGCGAACCGTGCTGTGCCCGCCATCGCACGCCACGAGATAGCTGCCACGAATATCCCCGGCGGTGACTCCGGCCGAATCCTGTTCGATGGCAGTCACTTCGACTCCGCGCAGCACCGGCACGCCCTGGTCGAGGAGGCGCTGTTCGAGGAATGCCTCCAATCGAGTCTGCGGGATGGCCACCGGATACGGATGGCGAGTTTGCCACGGCCGGCAATCCAACTCGACCGGTAACCCGGCGAAATGCCCGCCGAACTCGCCCCGCGGCAGCGAACGATCGAGCAACGGATCGAGCATGCCACGCAGGTCGAGCACCTCCGCGGTGCGCGGTTGCAGCCCACTGGCCCGGGACTGCGCACTAGGTGTGAGCCGCTTCTCCAGCACCACTACCGGTACTCCGGCCAGGGTCAGCTCATTGGCCAGCATCAGCCCGGTCGGACCTGCCCCGATCACGATCACTTCGGTTTCCACGCCATCTTCCAAAAGTAGACTCGATGCAACAATATACTCGATCTACCAATGCGCTAGAGTGCAGACATGACCGAACCGACGGGACTGCGTGAACGCAAGAAGATCCGCATCCGCGAACAGATCGCGGCCACGGCGATCCGTATGTTCCTCGAATCAGGCTTCGACCAGGTCTCGATCACCGACATCGCTCGGGCGGCCGACGTCTCCCGCCGCACCCTGTTCGCGTACTTCGCCACGAAGGAAGACCTTGTCCTGCAACGGTTCGCCGACCACGAAGACGAAGCGGCCCGAACCGTCCGCGCGCGCCGCCCCGATCAACCACCCCTGGACGCACTGCGCGAAGCGCACCTCGAGGCGCTGCGCCGGCGCGACCCCAACACCGGCCTCAACGACACCCCCGAAATAATGTCCTTCCTCCAATTGGTCTCCGGCACAGAAGCCCTCGCCGCAAGGCTGATGCGCTACTCCTCCCGCGGAGTCGCGACCTTGGCAGAGGCATTGCGCGACAACGGCTTCGACCCCCTGACCGCCCGCCTCCTCGCCGCCCAGGTAATCGTGATCCACCGCGAACTCACCCTCATGAACCACGAATCCCTGGTCAAAGGCGAGTCCGCCGCAACCCGCTACCCACACGCCGTCCAAGCCACCAACCACGCCTTCGACCTACTGCGTGACGGTTTGGAATCGCGCCCCGCCTAGCCGCCGTCACCTACCGGCCGCGTTTGCCGTATCGATTTGTTCGCGGAGGATGTCGCGGGCGAATTCTTCGATCATGGCGAGCAGGCTCCTCGCACTCTGATGCGACAATGGCCTGATGGGGTGGCCGGATTTTGGAAACTTTTCTGACTCGGACATGCTGGTGTGGCATATACCGATGCAATCCGGTGCTGTGCCGGTACTTGACGCTGACGGTATTAGCCCGCCGGGAGCTTGGGTGGAGGCGTTGCATGCCGTTTCGCGGGACATTCGATGCCTGCAGTACGGGGGCCGATTCGACAGCGGTGATTTGGTGTGGGAACTCTCGATCGACCGTAGCTACACCGTTGGGCTGGGATGGCTGCGCCCCGGTGGGAGCGATTACTGGGTCAAGCGTGAAGGCATATCGATGGATGCATCATGTGCGGTGGCAGCCGTATGGGCGGCTGGTGTGGCTCAGGCTGAACTCATCGGTGGCCTAGAAGTTGTGCATTGGCCCAGTAGGGGTTGGAATCTGCTGACCGCGCAATTGATCGATGAGTTGCCTGTGTGGATTGATACATCGGACGGGTCGGTTATCAGCAATATTGGGGTGTTGCGCGAAGCAGGAACCGATTGGTAGCTATCCATCCCGTGTAATTTCACGTTTTCAGCGGGTGAAGATGGCATTGATGCGCGCGTCGAGTTCGGCGAGGATGCTCTCACCCAGCGGCGTGAGTGTCGCTCCCTCGTGCAATGCTCGCGACAGGGATCGGAATCGCAGGAGCAATGTGTCGAGCCGGGCCGACCACCGCTCGTCCGCGCCGTGGTCGATTGCCTTCGCGAATGCCTCGCACAGGCGGGCGTACACGAAGGATGCGTGATAGACACCGATGACGGGCCGGGGATCGGGTCGGGCCACGGAAACCAGTCGCGTGTCCGGCGGGTCGTTGTGCAGTTTGCCGGTGTGCTGGATTGCGAAGAGTCGCAGATGTGCGGCCTCGTGTACCAAGCGCTCGAAGGTGAAGAGTAGATCGTCGGGCGCGGAGCGCACGAATACCGCGCCTTGGAACAGGGGGGTCGCCCAGCCGAGGAGCAGCTCGCTGTCGAACGGGACGATGACGCGCACGTAACGCAACAGCTCGGCTGCCGCCTCCGGCCAGCATTCCGTGAGCTGCGTGAGAACAGTGCGGTAGGCGTCGATCAGCGCCGAGTTCGGTTGTATGACCGGTTTCAGATCTCGATGCGCATCCGTACCTACTCCGGGAACCGCGTTCATGCGCGCGAGAAATCGGCGGAACACCGGATCACCCGCGTCGAGAACGAGATCGGCGTCCGGGAGTGGGCGCAGTCCGTGGTGCAGCAATTCGCGGGAGATGACGCCGTGGTGGTTCGGCCCGGCGTCGAGCAGCGCCTCGTCCCCGTTGATGCGGATGAAGGTGAACGGTTCGTCCGGGGTGGCGGCGACGCGTCTGGGGCGAAGCCCGGGGCCGCGCAGATCGCCCTCGGCTAACGGGACCATCATCCCGCGGTCCGGTACCGCTTCTCGTTCGATCAAGGTAGCCAGCAGTATTCGGTTCAGGTCGAGGGGTTGAATATCGGTGGCATTGCTGTCGGACACCGACCATTTCTTGAACAAGGGGTGGCTCACCGCGTGCGCCAAGTCGCCATCCGGCAGTCGTTCCACCGATTCGCGCGTGAGTGCCATCTGGTCGCGATACGGGTCGGCTGGATGTGCCGGATAGGTTTCGAGCTTCCGCAGCAGTGCGCCTTTCGCGCGCTCGGCCAGGATTCCGGGGAGTCGATCGATCCCGGTCGCCGGGACCGGGGTAATGCTGATGTCATGCATGGTTTTTCATTTCGACAATGGGCGTTGGCGGGGGTTCTTCGTCATCGCCCCACCAACCACAGGTTGCATCCCGGAAAACCGGGACCGCCAACGCGGCCGCCACCTGCTTGGCATAACTGCCCTGACTCTGCGCACAACCCAACGGCACGAAATCGTCGGTCGCCTGAACCAACGACGCGTCGGCCGCCCACGAATCGCCCAGCGCCACATACTCACCGAACCCGGGCGCCGCCGACGCCATCGGAGCGCCACCCAGCGGCAACACCACACCCAATGCCGCACAAGCGATCACAGCTCGCGACGTCTTCCGCACCACTGCCTCCACCGACCCGACCCAGCTGGCCGGACGCCCAACATCGGTGAACCTAACATCCACCCGCACACAGCAATCTCCAAGTCACCCAATGGTTATACGATGCAGCCCATGCCACACCGCCGCTCCCGCCTCGTGGCCCTATGCGGAGCGCTCCTCATCGCGGTCACCACCACCGGCTGCATCGGCGCCGTCGACCGCGCCGACTTCGAAAAGGTCATCCAGGCCCGTGGCGGCGGACTCGTCTCCACCCTGCCGACCGCCGCCATCGACACCCTCCGACAACGCCTCGGCGCCACCGACATCCACGCCAGCGTCATCCTGCTCGCCGCACCCGGATCCCAGAACTTCCGCCTGACCATGCTCGATCAGCCGCCGCAAGTCACTCGCTTCTCCAACGAGAACCGCAACCTCACCAACCAGGACACCGCAGCCCACCTGCGCATCCGAGTACCCAGCCGCCCGGACCAGCAAGACGACTACACCTTCACCAACGGAACCCTGCACGGACCCACACCGGTACACGTGTCGGCCTCCGACGACCCGGACGACGAGATGTTCGATGTGCGAGACGTTTCCGGCCTGCTGCGGCTCGAGGAAATCCTCGACACCGCGCTCACCCAGGCCGCCGTGGAGAACGGCTACGTATCGTCGGCCATGGTCAACCGCATCGGACCCGACACGGTGATAACCGTCAACGTCAGCTCACCGCGCACCACCGTCGTCACCCAATTCGACCGTGCCGGAACATTTCTGCGGAAGAGTCAGGCATGAGCGAGGAGTACCGGTCCGACCACACGGACGAGCAGCTGTCGGATCGGGTCCCGCGACGGTCCCCGAGAATCCTGGCGACATTGGCGGTAATCCTCGCCGGGACCGCGATCCTCGGCTGCGTACTGCCGATCGCCATCTGGCCCGGCGAGGCGAAACTGACCGCACCGTTGTTCTGCGCGGTGCCCTATACCGAGCCGATCGTCGTTTCCGATACCTTCCACGACTCCGAGGGGCAGAGCACCAACTACTCGATGTACTGCGTCGGTGACCGCGGCCAGTACACCGAGGTGGGGTTCGCGAGGCCGTGGTTCGCGCTGTGGGCGCTGCACACCGCGCTCGTGATCGTCCTGGTGATCATGGTGCGCGCGTGGGCGTGGTGGCGACCCGCACAAGCCACCGAACCGGCACGACTTGCGGAATCTACGGAACTCTAGGCGACTGTCCCTCACCCACTTAACGTCACAGTGACGTTTCAAGGTGGGGTTTTCCTGCCTATAGTCCGAACGGCGGGGGAGTCGACCATCGCCATAGAGGGGTGCATGGGCGCAAGCGGAGGCATTTCCCGAGCCACGCCCACCGTTGATCATGAAGCACTCACGCCGGGACAACGGCGGGCTCATCCGCCGGCTTGTCCTGGAAGCCCGGCAGGTGACGATTCACCGCGGGGATCAAGAGCTGAATCAGCGGACCGATACCGAACGCATAGACAAGCGTCCCGATACCCACGCTGCCACCGAGCACCCAACCGATCGACAACACCGTCACCTCGATCGCCGTCCGCACCACCCACACCGACACCCCGGTCCGGCGAACCAGTCCAGTCATCAGTCCATCACGCGGACCAGGTCCCATCCCAGCACCGATGTACAGCACCGTAGCGATCGCATTGAGCACCACCGCCGCACCCATCGCACCCACCCGCGCCGGGATCATCTCCCACGCAGGCAACAGCCACAACCCGACATCCACCGACACCGCGATGACCACCACATTGCTCACCGTCCCCAGGCCGGGCCGCTGCCGCAACGGAATCCACGCCAGCAGCACCGCGATCCCGGTAAGCGCCGTCACCGCGCCGAAGCTGATCGGCACGTGCCGCGCCACACCCTGATGGAACACATCCCACGGATCCAACCCGAGCCCGGCCCGCACCATCACGGCCATCGAGAACCCGTACAACCACAACCCGACATACAGCGCAACCAGCCGACGCATCAACACCCGCCCAGCATGACCGACTACTGGCATCTGAAAACAGAGCCAGTCAACAACAGCTGGCCTTACAACCGGACCCACGGGTGGACCGAACCCTCAGATAGTCGCAGGGGTAACTACCTACGGCAGCGTACCCAGGACACCATACCTTCGGCCGATGCGATCCCGAGCGCGCCCGAACAGACTGGCAGACAACATAAGTCGCCGGACAACGAGGTAAGGATCATCATGGGCATCTTCCGCAAAGCCACCAACGAGCCCGATGAGCAACCCGCCGAGTCGACTGCCGTGGACGCGGAGAAGGTTCGCAAGCGCCGCCGTCGGCTCCTCGGTGGTTACTACGGCGGCAACGGTGGTATCTAGCCAGAACGGCTGACCCGCAACGGAATTCATGAGTCCACTGACCCTACCTTCAAAACGTCACTGTGACGTTTTGAAGGTAGGGTCAGTGGACTCAGGGGAGAAGCCCTGAAATCCCAATCCGGAACCGTCTCAATACTTTCCGGCCAATCAGGCACAAACAGGAAGATTTACATCAGCGGCAAATCCAGCCAAGGGGAGATCAACACCGATCCCGCCCGCGCAACACTGACATCCGCGAGGGTAGGCGCAGAGCGTCCGGGGCCCAGGGCGATGGTGCGCACGAAACACCGCACATACCAACATGATCGAACGGCGCAGCCCTGATTATCCACGCCCGTTTCTACGCCGATAATCAACATTATGTCAAGTAAAGCTCATCTCGACGGGTTCACCGACTAGCGGCCAGCACTGCCCCGAGGCCTTCCTGCAGATCCTTGACGAAGTACTCGGGAACCTCCAGCGACGGGAAATGCCCGCCACTTTCGGGCGACCCCCATCGGACGATCTGCCGGAACCGCTCCTGTGCCCACGGACGCGGATACTTCTCGATGTCGCGAGGATACACAGTGATTGCCGACGGGACGTCGACCCGAAGTTCGGGGTCCAGCGAGTTGTGGCTTTCGTAGTAGATGCGGGCCGCCGATGCACCGGTCCGCGTCAGCCAATACAGGGTGACGTCGTCGAGCACGCGGTCGATCGAAATCGTCTCGAACGGGCTGTCTTCGGTATCCGTCCACTCGGCGAACTTGTCGAGGATCCAGGCCAGCAGCCCGACCGGTGAGTCGACGAGCGAGTAACCGATGGTCGTTCGTACCGTTCGGTCCTACTCCCCCTGTTCGCCGACCAGCCGCGGTCGACCACCCTGGTTCGCTTGCCAGCCAACGCACTTCGCAGCCAAGCTGTACCGTTGGCGTGCTTTTCGGCGAGATTATGTACAGATTTCCGGAATGTTCCCTGGAGGGTTGACGTGCACCCCGGCTCGGCGGAACCTCATTCCTGTAGGCGTCTCCGGCCACCGGCGGCACGCCTGGTGCCTACCAGCAGAGTCTGAGCGGGCTTCGTCACGAGATTGCCCCTCATGAGAGATGCCAATGGGTGCCGTCTTTCGCGGTGGATGGGTTTGAGCCCTGCTCGGCTATCGATCAGCACAGCAAGGGAACCCTCATGTCTGTCACATCCGCAGCGATTCGGCCGTTCACCTTCGAGACCCCCGAGATGGAACTCCAGGTGCTACGCGGGCGGATCACGGCCACCCGTTGGCCGGAGAAGGAGACTGTCTCCGATCAGTCGCAAGGCACCCCGCTCGCCACTGTTCGGGAGCTTGCGCGGTACTGGGCGGCAGAGCACGACTGGCGCAAGTGCGAGGCCAGCCTCAACGCACTGCCGCAGTTCATCACCGAGATCGATGGGTTGGACATTCACTTCCTGCATGTTCGGTCGAAGCATGAGGATGCGTTGCCGCTCATCGTCACCCATGGGTGGCCCGGTTCGATCATCGAGCAGTTGAAGATCATCGGGCCGCTCACCGATCCCACCGCGCACGGCGGCGCCGCGGTGGACGCCTTCCATTTGGTGATTCCGTCGATTCCTGGTTACGGGTTCTCGGGTAAGCCGACGGCGACCGGTTGGGGTCCCGAGCGGATCGGCCGGGCCTGGGTGGAGTTGATGAAGCGCCTCGGGTACTCGCAGTTCGTGGCGCAAGGCGGTGACTGGGGCGCGATCATCACGGATTTGATCGCGGTCGAGGCACCACCGGAGTTGATCGGCATCCACACCAACATGCCCGCTGCGGTTCCGCCGGAGATCGACCAGGCGCTGCAGTTGGGCAAACCGATTCCGTCCGGTCTCCCCGATGACGAGAGGCGCGCCTGCGAGCAGCTGGCCTTCTTCTATAAGCACACCGCCTACGCGCAGATGATGGCGTCACGCCCACAGACGCTGACCGGATTGGTCGACTCGCCTATTGGCTTGGCGGCGTTCATGATCGACCACGATGTGGCCAGTCTGGCGCTGATCTCTCGCGTCTTCGACGGACACCCCGAGGGGCTGACCCGAGATGATCTCCTCGACAACATCACGCTCTACTGGCTGACGAACACGGCGCTTTCCTCGTCGCGTCTGTATGCGGAGAACAAGCTGCCGTTCCTGACCGTCAAGGGTGTCTCCATCCCGGTTGCGGTGAGTGTCTTTCCCGATGAGCTTTACCAGGCTCCGCAGAGTTGGGCGCAGGAGGCGTATCCCAAGCTCATTCACTACAACCGGCTCGACAAGGGCGGGCACTTCGCGGCCTGGGAGCAGCCGCAGCTCTTCGTGGACGAGGTTCGCGCGGGATTCCGGTCGCTGCGCTAGCTGACCGTGCTCGAGGGTGTGCAGGGGTGTGGCCTGCACACACTCGACGGACAGTAAGCGTGTCAGAACTGTTGATACATCACGTGCAGACCTACTCGGCCCAGCGTTGGATGCTCGAATGCGCCTGGCACCGTACCGATTACGGCGAACCCGAGGCGACGGTACAGATCTACGGCTGTCCGATTGCTCTCGACCACCGCATTGAACTGCATCCCCGCGTACCCACTCCCCTGCGCCCACCCCAACGCCTGCTCACACAGTTTCGTACCGACCCCGCGTCCCCGCGCCTCGCCATACACCATGAAGCTCGCGGTCGATACATGTGCCCCGGGTCCCGCACGATTGGGACCCATCTTGGCCGTCCCGAGCACCCGGTCACCCTCAACAGCCACAACCGTGACCCCCGGCGGCCGCTCGATCCAAATCCCCCGCGCCTCCCCCTCGCCCATCACCGGGTCGTAGGTGAACGTCTCCTGCCGCCGCACCACGTCGTGGATGATCGCCCACACCTGCGGCCAGTCGGACTCGATGACCTCCCGAATCTCCATGGTTCGCACCATATACAGCTGTATCAGCCGTTATCCAACGATATTCGGGAGCTCCCGCGTCAGTGCCAGTTGCTGATCTGGACGTCGTGGGGATCGGGTGCGCCCGCTCCGGTTTCGACCAGCTGCTTCAAGCTCATCAGGTAGATCGCCCATTTGGTGCTGCAGTGGTGCATGAACTCGCCGGGCTCCTTCCAGCCTTGGTGCTTGAACAGGATGATCGTGTAGCCATCCTCCCGTTTGAGATCCCAGACGACCTCGGTCCCGATCCATTCCTCGGGCCCGTCGACGACCTCCCACAGGACTCGTTTCCCGGGTTGGAGGTCGATCACCTTCATGTCGAATCCGCCTGCCGTGAAACGGAACTGGATTACTCCCCCGGTGTCCGCGTCGCCCCGAGTGTCGCTAGCCCACCAACCGGCAAGGGTGTCGACCGAGGTCAACGCCGCGTACACGTCGTCGACGGACGGCGATACGACCCCGACCCTGTGCAGAATGTCCACCATTTCGATTTCCTCTCGATTCTTACTGCTGCTTGCTGCGTTGAATGGCTTCGGCGATGCGCTTGATGCGCTGGAGCCTGGCGTCCCAGGTGGAGCCGACGGCGTTGAGTTGCGCTACGGCGCGGGCGAGTTGTGCGTCGTCGACCCGGTAACGCCGCTCGCGGCCCTCGGGGCTGCCGTGTACGAGGCCGACGCGGTCGAGGACGCCGAGATGTCTGGCGACGGCCTGGCGGGTGACGGGTAGTCGTTCGCTGAGGCTGGTCGCGGTCCCCTCCCCGTCGGCCAGGAGCAGGTCGAGCATTCGGCGCCGGGTCGGGTCGCCGATCGCGGACCAGAGGTCGTCGTCGACGGTGCTGTTCATCGGCTCGCGACCAGTCGTGCGACGTACTCGGCCAGCCGCGGCAGATGGGTGTCCCAGCCGTGGATGTGCTCGTTGTACTGTTGCTCCAGAACGGCGATCTCCCAGCCCATTTCGCGGAATCCGGTCTCGGTCATCCGAACCGTGGTGCCGTCGCCGGATGGGGCGAGTTCGAAGGTGACGAACAGTGAGTTGCCGACGGCCGCCGCTTCGTCGACCGGATGAGTCCAGCGAAAGGAGAACAACCGGTGTGGCTGGGCATCGATCACGGTGATCGGGACGATCTGCTGTTCGTCTCCTTCGCCCCAGGAGATGGTGCCGACCGCGCCGGGGACGGGCGCCAGGTCGGCGTCGTCGGGCCACCACTCCTTCAGGTGAGTGGGACTGCTGATGACCTCGTAGACCACCTCCGGGGTGGCTTCGACGTACATCGTCCGCTCAATTCGCCCGTGTTCCATATCAACTCCTCTAACTCGCAACGTTTTGTTGCGCATGACGTTAGACGACGAAGACCGGACGCGCAACACTTTGTTGCGCATTGCTCGGGTTGCAGCTAGCACGGACGACGTCCGCGGAACCTGCGGTAGCAGGTAATTCGGCGGTCACCGTCGTGATGATCGTTTATTCTCGGTGGGGGGCTCGGGAAGCCATTGTTTTGATCGGGTGGGCCACATGGAGATGGACCGGGTGGCGGCGACGCAGACTGCGTTGACGCGGCTGGTTGTTGGATTCGACAGTGCTTGGGAGGACGCAGAAGCTCCACCGGACCTGGCGGCGCACTTGCCTGCCGAAGGCGGGCTGCGACGCTCGGCGCTGATCGAGTTGATCAAAGTGGACCTGCAGCATCGCTGGCAGGAGACCCGCAACGGGAAACGCCTCGCGGAATACCGGGCCCAGTTCCCGGAACTCGACGCGGCCCCGCTGCCACCGGACCTGATCTACGGGGAGATCACCGCGCGCAGCCGCGGCGACCCCGCGCTCGACCTCAGCGAATACGAGCAGGACTTCGCCGCACAGATGGCGCAGCTGGCCACCCAGCTCGACACCGACATCCTGGCCGCCGAGAACTTCCGCACCACACTGCTCTCGGACCCCACGGCGGTCAACGCGCTCGACACCATCGCCCCCGGCGCCACCATCGACGACTTCGATCTGCTGATCGCGCTCGGTCAGGGCGCGTTCGCGCGGGTGTTCCTCGCGCGGCAGCGCTCGATGCAACGGCTTGTGGCGGTGAAGATTTCGCGCGATCGAGGCAGTGAGCCGCAGACCCTCGCGCAACTCGACCACGAGCACATCGTGCGTGTCTTCGATCAACGACAGATCGAGGAACAACACCTCAAGCTGATGTACATGCAGTACGTGCCCGGTGGCACCCTGCTCGGCGTGCTCCGCCTGGTCCGCAGCACGCCGGTTGCGAAACGCACCGGTCAACTGCTGCTGGACGCCGTCGACGCCTCAGTCACCTCCGGTGGTGTGCTGACCCCGCAACCCTCGGCCACCCGGGCCGAGCTCGCGCGCCTGAGCTGGTCCGAAGCCGTCGCCTGGCTGGGCAGCCGACTCGCCACCGCGCTGGACTACGCCAACCGCGCCGGAGTTCTGCACCGCGACATCAAGCCGGCCAACGTGCTGCTCACCGCCGACGGTCAACCCAAGCTCGCCGACTTCAATATCAGCTTCAGCACCCATATTCCGGGTGCGAGCCCGGTCGCCTACTTCGGCGGGTCGCTGGCATACATGTCCCCGGAACAGCTCGCAGCCTGCCACCCGAACATGGCCACCACGGCCGCCGACCTCGACACCCGCAGCGACCTCTACGCCCTCGCGGTCGTGCTGTGGGAGCTCCTCACCGGGCGGCTCCCCTTCACCGACGAACTCGGCATCGGCGAATCCGACACCTCACTCACCAGGATGATCGAACTGCGCCGCCAGCCGATCGACGACCGATTACAGGCCACCGCACCAGCGGACTGCCCACAGATCCTGCGGCACGCGATCCTCACCTGCCTATCCCCCAACTCCGACGACCGCTACACCACCGGCGCCGACCTCGCCCAGCACCTCGAGCTGACCCTGGACCGGACCGCCCGCGACCTCGTCGACCCGCCGTCGCGCAGTCTCCGCGGCCGGTTGCGTATGCGGCCGATGCCGGTGGTGACGTTGTCCAGCGCGCTCGGGCAGCTGCTGGGCGGGCTGTATCTCGCGGGGCACAACACGAAACTGCTGAACCTCGAACTCGGCGCCGACGGGCAGGCGCAAATCACCAGGCTCGCGTTGATCGCGGCCGCCATCGGCTATCCGGTGGGGATCGCGATCCTGCTGTACTGGTGTCGGCTGGTGTTCCTGGTTCCGCACGGCCTGCGGCAAGGAAAGCACTACGATGAGCAGACCCTGGCCAAGGCACGGGCGGACACCCTTGCCTGTAGCGACCGCATCGCGGCGGTGGCGTTCACGGGGTGGCTGCTTGCGCTGGTGGCGTTCCTGTTCAAGTTGCACGCCATCGCGGACCTGTCCGCGGGGCTGCTGTTCAACCTGATCTCCTCGCACTTGGTCGCGGCCGCTGTAGCCGTCGTGTACACCTACTTCCCGGTGACGTTCTTCGTACTTCGTTGGTACTACCCGGGCTTGGTGGCCGCCGGGCTCAGCGCTCCCGATGAGTCGGCGCAGCTGCGGCGGCTGGCTCGGCGCAGCCGGATCTATCTCGGCATCGCCGCCTCGGTCCCGTTGTTCGGCGTCGCCGCCGGTGTTGCGTTCCTCGACCCCACCCAGCAGCAGACGGTCATCGCGTCGATCGTTGCGCTCTGTGTGTGCGGGTTGTTCCTCTTCCTCGGCACGTTGCGCGTCTTCTACACGCTCGAATCCGATCTGCACGCGCTCGATCGGATCGTCAATCCGCACGCTCGGCCGTGACGGGACAGTCCTTGCAGCCGTTCCGGATTCAGTTGCCCGAGCAGGAGCTCGTCGATGACTGCCCCTCGCCGTCTTTGCGGTAGTTGTACTGGAACGTTCAGTCGATAGTGAGTGAGCGATACCATTTATATGCATATATACGCACATCTTCGTACCGCAATGCTTATTTACTACTTCAGTATCGGTAGAGGCAACGGTACCGGACGCATAGCGTGCCAACTGGTAGCTCGAACCTAGTGTCCGGGCGTCGCACTCCAGATATACACGCGCCCTACGGAATCCACTGAGGCCACTCCCCTGTCTCACCAGTACAGCGTCCATCGCGCCTGCGGCACAGCCGATCCCGATCGCCACGGGTTGCCCATCCCCCAATTCAACCGCCGCACAAGATCACTGAACCGGCATTCGCTGAACGATGCTGAGGTGAACTAATCTTCAACCGGTGCTAGGACATTCACATGCGACCAGTGGCGCTTTGGCCTGGTCGGGGGCAGCAGCGGCGCTGCCCGTCGCGATCTTGACCTATCCGACAATCCAAGGTGTATCAGGACATCTCGGCCCCGTCGATCTGCTCCTCGGAACATTTCTGACGGCGGGCCCTCTCTGTCAGGCTGTGGTGAGACACTCGGACTTCCCTGAGTTCACTGTTTGAGGGCATGACTGGAGCAGCAATCCCCATGAGTAGCCCGAACCCCGCGGCCCGAGGTGGTGGGCCGGTTGATCCGGCGCCGAAGCCGACGCGGCGGACCTTCACCGCCCAGTACCGCGACAAGATCATCGAGGAGTACCGTGACGCCCCGCACGGGCAGAAGTCCGCGGTCCTGCGCCGTGAGGGTCTCTACCAATCCCAGATCGCCGAGTGGACCCAGGCCCGCGCCGCGAAGCTTTCCGGCGCCGCCCAGCACGCTGCCCGGCGATCCAGTGAAGCGGTCGCATCCCAGGCCGTGGACACGGCCGGGTGTCGGGAGAACCAACGTTTGACGCGTGAGAATGCCCGTCTGGCAAAGCAATTGAAGCAGACGGAGGCCGCGCTCGAGATCATGGGAAAACTGCATGTGCTTTTGGAATCCATCTCCGAGAGCACGGGCACAGCGCCGCGACCGACCAAGCCATGACCGACGCCTACGGCGACCTACGGGCCGTCGAGGTCCCTATCCGCCGGGCCTGCACGCTGATCGGGCGGGCACGAGCCACCCACTACCGCCATCAGCGCCCACCGATCCAGGGGCCCAAACCCGCGCGGGCGGTCCCGGGTAACGGTCAAGGGCTCACCGCCACCGAACGCGCCCATGTGCTCACGGTGATCAACTCAGCGCCCTACGCCGACCTGGCGATATGCCAGATCTGGGCGCGGGAACTCGACGAGGGTAACTATTGGTGCTCGATGTCGAGCATGTATCGCATCGCCGCGGGCGCCGGTCAGAACCGGGAACGGCGACGACAGGCCACCCATGCGGCGAAGGTGAAACCCGAACTCCTCGCCGACGGCCCGTCACAAGTGTGGACCTGGGATATCACCAAACTACGCGGCCCTGCCAAGGGTGTCTGGTTCCACCTGTATGTGCTCATCGACATCTACTCCCGCTACAACCCGTCCTGGATCGTTTCCCACCACGAAAGCGCTGAACTGGCACAAGAATTCATCGACGAGGCCATCGCACGCAACGGCGCCATCCCGCACACCGTCCACGCCGACCGCGGCCCGTCGATGACATCGGGGCTGGTCTCGGAGCTGCTCACCAACCTCGGTGTCACCCGATCCCATTCCAGGCCACGGGTATCCAATGACAACCCCTTCAGTGAGGCGCAGTTCAAGACCCTCAAATATCTTCATGATTTCCCGAAGTCCTTTGCCTCCCTGGCGGATGCGCGGTTGTTCCTGGAAGGATTCTTCAACGAGTACAACCACATCCACCGCCACTCCGGTATCGGCTGGCACACCCCCGCATCAGTGCACTTCGGCACCGCCGACGCGATCGACGAGGCCCGCCAGATCACCCTGACCGCCGCCTACCACGCCAACCCCGCCCGCTTCGGCCGCCGACCCACCCCACCGAAAATACCGGCCATCTTCTACATCAACGAACCCACACCCCAACCCCAAATCAACTGATCAGCACTGTCTCACTTGACTTGACAAATTCCGGGGTGCGGCGCTGTTGCCAGACGCCGATCACCCGGAAGGAACGATCGCGCATGTGCTCGGTCCGCTCTCCTACTATCTGTGCAAGTTGATCTCGTGGATCTCCGGCGGGCATCGGCACGCCACCCACTCCTTCGCCTTCGTCGCCGCCGTTTCGTACGGCACGTGGGCGGGTGAGCATTGGATCGGGCGCTGGTTCACGCTCGGGCTCGTCTTCTTCCTGCTTGCGCTCGCCGTGCGGGCACTGCACCTGTGCCCACCAGGTGACGGGATCGAGGCCTGGGGCACCATCATCGTGCTCGCGGTCGCGGGAACCTTCGCGATGGACCATTGGATCTCGGACAAGCCCGTCTGGCTGCCGTTCTCCGTCGGCCTCGGCGCACTGGTGCACCTGGTCGGCGACTGCCTCACCGACCGCGGCTGCCGGCTGTTCTGGCCGTTCAAGCTCCGCACCCGGGTGCCGATCATCGATCGGACCGGGAACAAGCTCGAAACCTGGATCCTCTCACCGCTGTTCGTGCTCGGGACGCTCGCGGTGCTGTGGTACTCGATCACCCATCAGCCGTAGGTTCCCCGCGGCCACACGCTCGGGTCCGCCGCCGTTGATCCCAATCGTGGCGGGCCCGGGGCGCGACGAACCGCGCTCCCCTAGCCCTCGGGCAGCGCCCTTGCCTCTGTGCAGTCTTTGGTCGGAACCACTGAATGTGGTGAGTTTCGGTCTGATCGGCATCATATAGGTAGATGCGCATATCTACGTATCAACATGTTATTTCTTGCTTGGACCCTGACGGAGGTGCGGCTGTTCTATTGAGCCCGACTGTTCCGGTGAGAGCTCCCCTGGACGGCCGTCGGTACCTACCGATTGTTCGACCTCCCGCCAGCACGACCCTCCCCTACCCCGCCGTTACGCCGGGGAGTTCAGGAACTCGGCGTTAATCTGAGGCGTGCCCACATCGACGATGAACCCGCAACGCTGGACACCGCCGCCCGCTCCCCCGCGGGCCCGCCAATCCCGCAGTACGCCACCACTTCCCGACCTCACGCGGCTCGAGCTGCCGGGGGCCGGACCCGAAGATGTCGTACTCGGGCCCGATGGGCGGCTGATCGCCGGAATCGCCGACGGCTCGATCCTGAGCATTGATCCGTCCAATGGTGACGTGCGGCGGCTCGTGAACACCGGTGGGCGGCCGCTGGGGTTGCACGCCGATCCCGACGGCACCGTCTTGATCTGCGATTTCGAACGCGGGCTGCTGCAGTTGAGTCCGGACGGTGCGCTGGAGGTGCTCGTCGACGAGATCGATGGCGAGCCACTTCCCTTCGCAAGCAACGTCGTTCGGGAAGACGACGGCACCATCTACTTCTCGTCCTCGACGAGCCGCTATTCCTTGGCCGAGTACATGGGCGACATTCTCGAGCATTCCGGCACCGGTCGGCTGTTCCGGCGGGACCCGTCCGGGCAGGTCGAGACGCTGCTCGACAACCTGGACTTCGCCAACGGGGTGGTGCTGGCCCCGGACCGTTCGTGCGTGCTCGTGGCGGAGACCGGCGGCTATCGGGTTTCCCGCTACTGGCTCACGGGGCCGAAGGCGGGCACGCGCGAACGTCTCATCGAGAACCTGCCCGGGTTCCCGGACAACATGAGCCTCGGCAGCGACGGACTCGTCTGGATCGCTTTGCCCACCGCACGAAACCCGTTGCTGGACCGGTTACTTCCGCTGCCGGGGATTTTGCGGCAGGTCGTGTGGATGCTGCCCGACTGGGTGCAGCCGAAACCGGCGAAGACCATCTGGGTGATGGCGGTCGACTTCGACGGCAACGTGGTGCACGACTTACAGACCGAGGGCACGAACCTCGCGATGGTCACCGGCGTGGTGGAGCAAGACGGGGCGTTGTATCTGGGCAGTCTCACCGAATCTGCGGTGGGCGTTACCCGGGTGCCGTAGCTATCCAACAACGGGCTCCATCGACAGGACGATTTCAGTGCACGCTTGTACACTGAAATGATGACTGAGCAGACGCACCAGCGACAGGCCGAGGTCCGGGCCCTCGCGCGGTTGGCGGGCGACGAGCTCGGCGGCGCGGTGGACGGGATCGCGGCCGTGCACAAGGCGATCGCCGGGCGGGTCTTCGCGGCGGTGCGGATCGGGGTCGGGCCGGCCGTGGCGCCGGTGGAGGTGGTGCACGACGCGATCACCGACGGTGTGTATCGGATCGTGAGCGGGACTGCGGTCGCTGCCGGGCGGTTGGCCGAGCGGACCGTGGATCTGCCTGGCGCCGAGGCGCCTTCGCGGACAGTGTTCGGGGCAGGCTTCCTCGGTGCTCTGCAAGGACTGATCGGCGACAACCTCGAGGACGCGCGGCCCATCCTCGCCGGGCCGATGACGCTGCGGGTGGACGGCGATCCGGTGGCGCCCGAGCAGATCGGGAACTATGTCGCGCAGCCGAGTCGGCGGGTGGTGGTCTTCCTGCACGGGCTGGTGGAGACCGAGCACGCGTGGCGGCTGGGCGGGCGGACGAGCTACGCCGAAGGGATCGAGCAGGATCTCGGGTACAGCACCTTGCAGATCCGGTACAACAGCGGTCTGCACATCTCCGAGAATGCTCGTCAGTTGAGTGAGTTGGTGGAACGGCTTGTCGCGCACTGGCCGGTCGAGATCGAGCAGCTGTCGTTGGTCGGGCACTCGATGGGTGGATTGATCGCCCGTGGCGCGTGCTTCGATGCGAGTGAGTCCGGGCTGGCGTGGGCGGGCAAGGTTCGCCATCTGGTTTGTCTCGGTTCCCCGCATCTGGGTGCGCCGCTGGAGCAGCTCGTGCACTACGCGTCTGCCGCGCTGGTTCGCGTGCCCGAGACCCGCCCGTTCGGTCACCTACTGCGTCGTCGTAGCGCGGGGATCCGCGATCTGCGCCAGGGCTCCCTGGTCGACGAGGACTGGCGCGGCGCCGACACGGACGCGTTGACCCGCCGGGCAATTCGCGAAGTCCCCCTTCTCGCGGGTGCCGACCACTACTTCGTCACCGCCTGCATCACCCGCAGCCCCCGCCACCCCCTCGGCCGCATCATCGGCGACGGCCTGGTCCTCACCCCCAGCGCCGCGGGCCGAAACCGCGCCCGCCGCATAGGTTTCGACGACTCCAACGGCCTACACATCCCCGCCGCCAACCACTTCACCCTCCTCAACCACCACGCCGTCTACGAGGGCCTCCTCCACTGGCTCAGCACCGACCCCGAAACCGCCGCCGACCAGGTGGCCAAGTAGCCCACCCGCCCCGTGGGTGGCACACCATCGTGAGGTCTTCTCGCGTTTCGCCGCAGCCATGTGCCACTCAACGCGCGCCGGCCATCCGCTGTAGGACGCCGAGCGGGACATGACGGAGTGGTGACCCGCGTTTCGGCGTCACCATGTCCCGTTCGGCGGAAGGGTCGTCCAGGGTCGGATTGTCGAACGAGTAGGCGCCATGGAGATGCGGTGCCGCTCAGCCGATACATGAGTGGCGCGCGGCGCATCATTGCAGCCGATGCCGCGATTGTGCGCCCTCGACCACGAGGCTCGCCAAAGGGCGTCGCGCGGGCATTGTGACGCCGCGGGCTGGTGCCAGTGGATTCGGGTGACGTAGGCAGCAGGCCGGGTCTCGGTTTCTATCCGAGGCCCGGCCTGCTTGTCAGTGCCGCTGGGTTCAGAGGAGGTGTTCGGGGTCGGCGTCAGCTTCTAGGCGGACGTCGGCGGTGAAGAGGGTTTCCACGTCGGGGTCGTCGGTGTGGGCTGCGTAGAGGAGGAGGCAGCCGCGGATGCCGTCCAGGAGGTCTTCGAGGAGGTCGAGGGCGGGGCGGGAGGGGTCGAGGCGGCTGATGCGGAAGCCGGCGAGCATGGCCTCGCGGGTGTCGGCGTCGACCTCGAGTTTGCGGGCCTGCTCTTCGATTTCGGCGACGCGGCCGACGACGGCCCACGGGGCGGGCACGCGGCCTTCGTGGACGGCCATGGCTTCGGCGATCAGGTCGACGACGACTTCAGTGGGGCTCTCCCCCGCGTCGAGCCGTTCCAGGACCAGGGTGGGGGTCTCGACTTGGAGGGCCTCGATGTCGTCGGCTTCCACGACGACGTCGGTGCATGGCACGCCGGCCATTTCCCCGGCGACCTCGGCTGCGGCGAGCAGCCAGTGTGCGGCGGCGACGGAGGCGGAGGCGGGGTCGAGTTCGGTGAACAGTTCGATGGAGCCGAGCGGGTCGGCGCGTAAGAGGTCGTCGGCGGCCTGCACCTGGGCCGGGGACACGTCGGGGCGGGACAGTTCGACGGCTTGGCGGGAGCGGCCGGATAGGTCGCCGCGTTCGGCGGATTCGATGGCGGCTTGTTCGTCGCTGACTTCGGCGGCGATGGCGTCGCGCAGGGTGAGGTCGTCGATGTCGTAGAGGGTGCGGCCGACGCGGTGCGCGGATTCGACGACGCCGCTGTAGGAGACGACGAGTCCTTCTTCGGAGGGCAGGTTGGGGGTGCGGATGCCTGCCTCGACCTCTTTGAAGTTGCGGCGTTCTTCGGCGCGGCGCCAGGCCTCGCTGTTGGGGATGTCGGGGTCGCCGGCCGCGCTGGCCGGGTGGGTGTAGGTGCGCCAATGGAACCGCGACAGCGTGGTCAGGTTCGACGCCAGATTTGTTGCCTGATCTCGGGTTACCGTCCGGGGCAGTGAGGCAACCGTTTGGGCGAGGTCACCGCGTCCGGTCGCCCAGATGGCGACGAGCACGTTGTGGTCGGCGTCGAATGCGTATCGGGTCACTCGGCAAGTCTGGTCTATCCGGGCGCGATCCGCGCGGTCAATCCGATCCATTGGCCGTACTACGCATGCCGATTGGACGTGGCACGCTGGATACAGGCCCGCACCCGTTGGCATCTTTGTCGGACGGGCAGGAGAGGATGGACGACATGACTCTCGACCACGGTGACCCCGGCGACGCTCCTTCGATCCCGCAGCCGACCGGACCGGTGGCGAATCCGGCCCGCCCGTCCGCCGCCGAGGAGGCGAGAACGGTTGCCGCCGCGACGAATACCGCGACGTTGGCGAGTTTGAGCGAGGACGGGACGCCGTGGGCGTCGCTGGTCACGTACGGACTGCTGGACGGACAGCCGGTGCTGTGCGTATCCCGGATGGCCGAGCACGGTCGCAACCTGATCGGCGATCAGCGGGCCAGCGTCGCGATCGTGGCGCCGGACGCGCCCGCGGATCCGCTGGCAGGGACCAGGATCACCCTGGCCGGTGTGGTGGAGCGGCCGGTGGGTGCCGAGGCCGATGCCGCCCGGGAGGCGCATCTGGCGGCGGTGCCCGCGGCGAAGTTCTACATCGACTACAGCGATTTCTCGGTGTGGATACTGCGGGTGCGGCGCGTTCGGTGGGTCGGCGGGTACGGGCGGATGGATTCGGCGACCGCTGAGCAGTACTCGGAGGTGACGCCGGATCCGATCGTGCCGGGCGCGGCGCCTGCGATCGTGCACCTCAACGAAGATCATGCCCCTGCGTTGCTGGCAATGGCGCAGGCGCTGGGTGGGTATCCGGATGCGACCGAGGCGAGTTGTGAGCGTGCCGACCGGTACGGGCTGGACCTGCGGGTGGTGACGCCGCGTGGGGTGGCGCGGACCCGGGTGGGTTATGCGGCGCCGATCGACGCGATCGATGAGTTGCGGGCGGCGACAGTCGAATTGGCGCGGCGGGCGCGCGGGATGAATCAGACTTCGTAGAGTTCGAGCGGCAGGCCGTCGGGGTCGAAGAAGAACGCCATGCGTTTTCCGGTGACCTCGTCGACCCGCAGCTCTTCGGTGCGGACGCCCTTGGCGGACAGTTCGTCGAGGGTCGCGGCGACGTCGCGGACCGCGAACGCCAGGTGCCGCAGCCCGGCCGCCTCCGGCCAGCTCGCGCGGTCGGGGGGTTCGGGGAAGGAGAACAGTTCGATTCTGCTGCCGCCCGGGATGGCCAGGTCGAGCTTGTAGGAGCGGCGGGCGGCGCGGTACTGCTCGGCGATTACCGCGAGGCCGAGGGTTTCGGCGTAGAACCGCTTGGACCGGACATAGTCGGACGCGATGATCGCCACGTGATGAATGCCTAGGAGTTCCACTACGCGACCGTATCCCAGCGGGAGGGTGGTTCTGGACAACCCCACCAGGTGTGCGTCGGTACCGAGGTGACGGTGGTAATGATGCACGGTGCCACGCACTCGGTCAGCTCGCGTATCTCCGTGGGTGAGCGAGGACCAGTGCGGCAGCGTTCAGCGGCGGCGGTTGGCGGGTTTGGTGTCGCGGGTGGGGACGGTGAGCATGGCGACGATCATGTCGGTGATTTCGGCGGTGTCGTCGGGGTGGGGTTTGCGCAGGCCTGCTTCGAGGGTGCGTTCGTAGTCGGCGATGAGGGCGAACATGACGGTGGCCATGGTTTCCAGGCGCTGGCGGCGTCGGCGCGGGGTGAGTTGGGGTAGGGCGGCGGCGAGGCGGGTGGCGAGGATGCGCACGGCGGCGCGGTCGGTGCCCGCGAGGCGGCGCGGGTCGGCGACGACCGGATGGGCGCGGACCACTTCGAGGAAGCGGCCGTAGTGGGTGACGTCGTCCTGGGCGATGAGTTCGAGGATCGGCGCGGCGAGCATGGTGACCAGGGTGTCGATCTGGTGGGCGGTGCCGTCGGCCTCGTGGGTGGCGAGCAGGTGCATGCGGCGTTCTTCGAGCCAGTTCATCCGGCGGTCGACGATGGCTTCGATCAGTCCGTGGCGGGAGTCGAAGTAGTAGTGCACCGCTGAGTTGTTGCGGTGGCCCGCGGCTGCGGCGATCTCGCGCAGCGGTACTTCGACCCCGCGTTCGGCGATGAGTCGCTCCCCCGCGTCGAGCAGGGACGCACGCGAATCGGCGATGAGCATAGTTGGACTGTACTAAACCCTAGCCTTGACTGGGTTAAGCATGCGTGTTTAGTTGAAGAAGTGGGAAGCCATCCGAACGCGCCGGTCCGATGATCGCGGACGGTCCGATCTTTCAGCTGTGCTGGGTTGTTCGGGATATGGCGGCGGCGCAGCGGCAGTTCGGTGAGCGGTACGGGGTGGTGAAGTGGTTCACGATTCCGGACGTGCATTTCGGGCCGGAGCTGTGTGAATTGCGGGGTGTGCCAGCCGATTACACGATTACGGTTGGGCTGGGATATGCAGGTGGGCAGCAGTTGGAGCTGATCGAGCCGCGAGGTGGGATCAGTTTGTACAGCGAGCATCTCGATCGGGTCGGGCCGGGACTGCATCATGCGGCGTGGGTGCCTGCGGACTATGACGGTGCGCTCGCGGAAGCGCGGGCGGCAGGGATCGAGGTGCTGGCGCGGGGGAAGTTCGCGGGGGTCGGAATGGAGTTCGCGTATCTCGATGGTGGGCCGATCGGGCCGTGCTTCGAACTCATGCGGTTGTCGGATGAGATGAAGGCGATGTTCGATGCGCTGATTCCGGAAGGATTCGCGAATCCATGGCAGTAGGAACCGAAGTCCCGCAGTTGGTGTCGAGTCCGCGGTGGTGGGACGACGCCGCGGACGTGCTCGTCGTGGGTTTCGGAATCGCCGGTGCCTGTGCGGCGATCAGTGCGGCCGAAGCAGGTGCGGAGGTGCTGATCCTGGAGCGCACCGGCGCGGCGGGCGGGGCTTCGGCGTTGTCGGCCGGGCACTTCTATCTCGGTGGTGGGACGCCGGTGCAGCAGGCCACTGGACATGCGGACAGCGTGGACGCGATGCGCGACTACTTGACTGCCGTCTCGCCCGAGCCCGATCACGTGAAGATCGATGCCTACTGCGCGGGCAGCGTCGCGCACTTCACGTGGCTGGAGGCACAAGGGCTGACCTTCGAGCGGTCGTTCTATCCCGGCAAGGCAGTAGTGCAGCCGGGCACCGAGGGGTTGATGTGGACCGGGAACGAGAAGGTCTCCCCCTATCTCGAACAGGCGCGACCGGCGCCGCGCGGGCACAAGGTGAATGTGCCCGCGGAGCGTGGCGGCAACGAAGTGATGCGGGTGCTCGCGGCGCGGGTGCGTGAGCTCGGGATTCGGGTGCGCTACGAGACGAAGGTCGATCATCTTGTGGCCGACGGCGATCGGGTCGTCGGGGTGAGCTGGCCCGGCGGTACGGCATCGGGTGCGGTCGTGCTGGCTGCGGGCGGCTACGTGATGAACCCGGACATGCTCGCCGCCTACACCTCACGGCTCGCATCGCATTTCGTGCCGCTGGGCGTGCCGTCCGATGACGGGCTCGGCATCCGACTCGGCCAGTCGGCGGGCGCGGCGACCGCACACATGGCGGGCGCGTTCCTGACCGCCTCGTTCTATCCGCCCGCCGTCCTGCTGCACGGCATCATCGTCAACAAGGCGGGCCGACGATTCGTCGCCGAGGACTCCTACCACGGGCGCACAGCGGGAGAGGTTGTCGCGCAACCGGATTCGACGGCGTACCTGATCGTCGACAGCGAGCACATGGCGTGGCCCGAGCTGCCGATGGTGAAGTTCATCGACGGCTGGGAGACGGTCGCGCTGATGGAGGCCGCGCTGGACATGCCGGTCGGCGCGCTGCAGGAGACCCTCGCCAACTACAACGTGGCCGCCGCCGACGAGCACGACCCCGAGCTCGGCAAGCATCCGGACTGGGTCACCCCGTTGACCCAAGGACCGTGGGGCGCTTTCGATTTGACGCCCGGCACCGCCACCTACGTCGGCTTCACCCTCGGCGGACTCAGCACCAGCGTCGACGGCGAGGTGCTGCGGGCCGACGGTTCGACGATCGAGGGGCTGTACGCCGCCGGAGCCTGCGCATCGAACATCGCGCAGGACACCGGCGGTTATTCGAGTGGAACCTGTCTCGGTGAGGGCTCGTTCTTCGGGCGCAGCGCCGGGGCGCACGCGGCGCTGCGGCGCCAGGAAGGCGATTGATATGCGCTTCACCTATGCCGAGACGATGACGGACCCGGCGTACTACGTGCCGTTGGCCCGCGCGGCCGAGGAGGCCGGGTACACGTCCATGGCGGTCGCGGACAGCATCGCCTATCCGCGGGACTCCGACGCCAAGTACCCGTACACCCCCGACGGGAACCGGGAGTTCCTCGAGGACAAGCCGTTCGTCGAGGCGTTCGTGCTCAGCGCGGCGATGGCGGCGGCCACCACGACACTGCGGTTCACGCCGTTCGTGCTGAAGCTGCCGATCCGGCCGCCGGTGCTGGTCGCCAAGCAGACCGCGTCGGTGGCCGCGTTGAGCGGCAACCGGTTCGGGCTCGGCGTCGGGATCAGTCCGTGGCCCGACGACTTCGAGATCATGGACGTGTCGTTCGAGAAGCGCGGGGCGCGGATGGACGAGTGCATCGACATCGTGCGCGGGCTGATGGCGGGCGGGTACTTCGAATTCCACGGCGAGTTCTACGACATTCCGCCGATCAAGATCAGTCCGGTGCCGACCGAGCCCGTGCCGATCCTCATCGGCGGGCACAGCAAGCCCGCGCTGCGGCGGGCCGCCCAGCGCGGCGACGGGTGGATGCACGCGGGCGGCGACGGGGCCGAACTCGACAAGCTACTCGTCGAATTGGATGCGCTGCGCGCCGAATACGGGACGCGCAAGGACTTCGAGGTACACGTGATCTCGCTCGACGGATTCACCGTCGACGGCATCAAACGCCTCGAAGACAAGGGCGTCACCGACGTCATCGTCGGCTTCCGACTCCCCTACACCCTCGAACAGGACACCGAACCCCTCGACACCAAGATCGCCAACCTCTCCCGCTTCGCCGAGAAGGTCATCGCCCGCGTCGGAGGTTGAGCCTTGCAATGATCAACGGAGTTCGGTGGCGAGTCGTCGGGCTCGATCGCAGTTCTGGCGATCGGTCAGGGTGCTGACGGTCGGGACACCGACGTATACGACCTTGTCGTCGAAACGGACCAGCACGCCGTGCGCGGGGTAGTAGGCGTCCTTCGTGACAGCGCAGAACGCTTCGTCGCCGAGCCGGGCGTCGTTCAGGAAGAAGGTTCTCAGCGTTCCCGTGTCCTGAGGATCGCGGGTGCGGGCCTCTTCCCGCTCACGTCGGAATACAGCTGACGCATCGCTCCTGGTGTGCGTCCTCGCGAACACCGAGCCGCTGCCCACGCGGTCGCCGTCCTTCCATCCGCTGACATACCGAGCGCAGGTGTCCCCTTCCTCCAGCACGTTCATGGCCCGGGCCGGAGCGGCGGAAGACGCGGGCTCGTAATCGGACGCGTCAATCGTCGTTCCTTCGTCCAACACACGGATGACGTCCCTATCCGACAGCTTCCGGCACCCATCGCTGAATTCGGAGAGCAGCGGGAGAGCGAAGTAAGCAGCTGCTATCGACCCGGCTAGCGCGACCGCCGCTACCAGCATGAGCGCCAGTGTCGCTATTGCTGTCCGCGGCGTCGTTGCGCGTTCGCGGACGGCCGGGGTCTGGATACGCGCCAGCAGCCACTGATGGGAGGAGCGATCGGGGTCAACGACCTTGCGGCGGGTTCGTTTTGAATCCATCAGTACCCTAACGGCGCCTTCGTGTTTCACCTGAAGCAGACGGTCAGTTCCGGCGCTTTGCAACATCGTTCCACAGCGTTGTCGGCCGCGAACTGCGCGCTACCGAACGCGAGCAGTTGCTCGATACCGACGAGTGGAGCCGGGATGAACTACCGATCCCGCGCCCGGCTCGAGCGAACTCGATTGGGTGACATGACCTAGCTCGCTAGGGCTGCGCTGGCGGCTGTAAGGGTTTGGGAGCGGTAGCTCGGGCCGAAGAGGACTACGTGGACGAGCAGGTGGTGGAGTTGGTGCAGGGGGATTCGGGTGCGCCAACCTTCGGCTAGGGGATGGGTTTCGTTGTACGAGGCGCGGATTCGGTCCAGGTGGGGTGCGCCGAAGAGGGTGAGCATGGCGAGGTCGGTCTCGCGGTAACCTGCGTGGGCGGCGGGGTCGATGAGGGTGGCACGGTCGGGGGTCCAGAGGATGTTGCCGGACCATAGGTCGCCGTGGATAGGGGTGGGTGGTTCTGGTGGGCCTGCCAGGGTGTCGATGCGGTCGATTACCTGCTCCAGCAAGTGGATTCCGTCGTCGCCGAGGTGAGGAGCGGCGCGCGGGAGGTAAGGCGCGAGTCGGCGTTCGGCGTACCACTGTCCCCATGGACCGGCAGATGGCGTGTTGTCGAGGGGCAGTTCGGCGATCCAACCTTGCCATGGTGCGCCGAACATCTCGGCGGAGTTCGCGTGCAACGCGGCTAGTTCCCGACCGAACTGCTCGGCTGTGGCGGGTGTCGCCCCGACGTCATTCAGCCACGGCAGCACGATCATTCGATCGTCGGCCGCCAACACTTCGGCGAGAAGTTTCGACGCGCGGACTGGGCGGTCCTCGGCTACCTGTTGTTGCTCGTCAGCTCGCCCACGTTGAATCGACAGCGCTCCGTCGGCAGGCAATCGACCTACCGATTCCGGATCGGATCGCCGACCGTGATCAGCCTTGCCTGGACGATCGTGACCGGCCTGGCTCGTGCGCGGGGCTCGATGATTGTGGTCGGCCTGGCCCGCACGCATGCCGCGTCGTTCGCCGGGCGCTCCGGGAACAGTCCCGGCGGCAAGCCAGCGGAGTCCTGCGGCTTCGGCGGCGAAGACTGTCGTCGGCTCGGCGGAGGCCTTTACGAAGACATCGGTGCCGTCGGTCAGGGTGGCGCGGTGCAGCGTCCATGCATGGCTGGACCCGAGGTCGGTGATGGCGCGGACGGGGACGTCGAGGAGTTCGGCGAGATGGTCGGTGAGGCTCATGGGGTTTGGGCGGTGAGTCGCTTCATGGTGTCCTCGTCGGCGGGGAAGAACGATTCGATGGCGAGTTCGGCGACGGTGACGTTCATGGGGGTGCCGAAGACGCTGGTGACGCTGAGGAAGGACAGTTCGTGACCGTCGCGGAGTAGGCGCAGCGGGACGACGGATTGGTCGGGTTCGGGTAGGGCCGGGTCGATTTCGCCACCGGGATAGGCGAGCAGTTCGTCGCGTAGCTCGGCCAGGTCGGGTGAGCCGGTGACCTCGATCTGGCGAGTCAGGCGGGTGAACACGTGGCCGCGCCATTCCGCGAGGTTGACGATCTGGCCTGCCATGCCGTCGGGGTGCAGGCTCAGGCGCAGGGCGTTGATCGGTGGGGTCAGCAGTGCGGGGTCGATGTCGGTGAGCAGCAGTGCGACGCCGGAGTTGGCGTCGATCATGGTCCAGCTCTGATCGATGGCCAGCGCGGGATAGGGCTGGTGGCCGACGAGGATCTGCCGCATCGCGCTGCGGACCGCGTCCATCGCGGGAGTATCGAGGGCCGGTTCCGCGTAGGCGGGTGCGTATCCCGCGGCCAGTAGCAGCCGATTGCGTTCGCGCAGTGGGATTTCCAGGTGCTCGCTCAGGTGCACCAGCATGTTCCGGCTCGGCGTCGCACGACCGGTCTCGATGAAACTCAGATGCCGCGCCGACGTCTCCGCGCGCCCCGCCAATTCCAGCTGACTGAGCCTGCGCTCGAGCCGCCAATGCCGCAGCAAATCACCAGCCGTTTGGGTACTCACTCCCCGATCCTACGAACAGCCCGACGCCACGACGATTACCTCAGAGGTAATCGGCCACCGGAACCGATGCTCAACGCACGGTGATTACGCGGCTGTGCCAGCCGGTGGAGCCGTCGGGGAACGGTGGGGTGCGGTTGTCGGTTTGGGGGGTGCCTGCGCGGTCGGTGGCGCGGACGCGGAGGGTGTGGGGGCCGGGGGTGGCGGTCCAGCGCCAGGTCCATTGGCGCCAGGTGTCGGTGGAGTACTCGTCGGCGAGGGTGGCTGGTTGCCATGGTTGGTTGTCGACTTGGACTTCGACGGCGTCGATGCCGCGGTGCTGGGCCCAGGCGACTCCGGCGACGGTGAGGTCGCCCGCAGGGACGGTGGCGAAGGCGGCGGGGACATCGATGCGGGACGCGGTTTTGATGAGTGCCTTTGCGGCCCAACCACGTTGGGTCCAGTACGCCTCGACGCGGTCGAAGCGGGTGAGTTCGAGATCGATAACCCATTTGGTGGCGGACACGTAGCCATAGAGGCCGGGCACGATCAGGCGTGCGGGATAGCCATGCGCGATCGGCAGTGGTTCGCCGTTCATGCCCACCGCCAGCAGCGCGTCACGACCGTCAGTCACCGCGGAAACCGGGGTGCCCGCGGTGAATCCGTCAATGCTACGGGACAGCAGCATGTCGGCTTCGGGTCGCACACCCGCCTCGGCGAGTAAGTCGGCCAGCGGGTACCCCGTCCAGACGGCAGTGCCCGCCAAATCGCCGCCCACCTCGTTGGATACACAGGTCATGGTGATCAATCGCTCGACCGCCACCCGTCGACGCAGATCGTCGAAATCCAATTCCATTGGGCGATCAACCATTCCGTGAATCCGCAACCGCCACGCGCTGCTCGTCAACGCCGGGAGTTGCAGTGCGGTGTCGACACGGTAGAACCGATCATTGGGCGTAACGAACTCCGTCAGCCCCGGAACCGACGGCCGCACACCGGGTTCGGCAAGCGGCGCCGGCCCAACCGGACGCGGAACAACGAACCCAGCCCGGTCAGCCACCACATCGCGTAGCCGGGCACCGATCCACTGCCCGGCAACGGCCGCTCCCACAGCCACAGCGCCCACCCCCGCGGCCAGCGTGAGAAAGCGCCGTCGCGACGCACCACCTTTCGACGCGGCCGAGCCCGGCGCTGACTCGCCAGCTTCCCGACCCAGTTCCGCCATCCGATTCGGGGACTGGCTCACGTCGCCGCCCGCCGCCGATCCGCGATTCGCCTCGGATTCGCTCGGCGCCGACGGAGTTCCGACCGTCCGCGAGCCCGCGAGTGTCTGTCCGAGTTCCGGATCACCGCCCGATGTCGGTTCGACACTGGCCGCGGACTCCGCGCTGAGCCGGAGACCACCATCCGCGACTCGGCTGATGAGCAAGCGCATGACCACGACCCCGGCCACCACGCCGACGAGTGTCGGGAGCGCGAACCATGGTGTGGCCGTTGGGCGTTGCAGTGCGGCGCCGAGCACCACTCCCCCGAGCAGGACCAGCAGTGCACTGCCCAGTGGGCGGCGGCGCTCGAGTATGCCGAGGATCGCGGCGAAGACGATCATCACCGCGGCCATCGATGCGAACAGTGCGAGCTTGTCGTTACTGCCGAAACGACGAATCGCGGCGTCCTTCAACGCATGTGGCGTGTGGTCGACCACCGAGGCGCCCATCGCGTAGAACGGTGAGGCGGCGGGATCGATCAGCGCGGCGACCAGGTGGCCGACTGCCAGTACGGTCAGCGCGGCCAAGACCCCGGTAAGAGCCGCCGCGGCTCGATTGAACCCCTGTTTCGGGCGTACTTGTGCCACACGCTGTTTCATCGCAGCTTCCCTTGTCGATCGTCGGGATGGAGAGGCTGCGACACCCGCGTTCGCGGGGGCAGCTCGGGTCAGGTGAGATTCACGCTGGCGATCGCGTCGGTCGTCGGCTGCGGTGAACCGGCGGTCGGTTCGACTGTGACGGCCAACGTGTCGATCGCGTCGAAGCGAGTCACCATGGCGGGACCGGTGGCAGGCAGCTCGGTCATCACCTTGGCGGAGCGGGCCGTCCCACCGAGCGGAATCAGCCACACCTGATAGGAGTGGTTCGGCGGCGGCACCGAGACGGACTCGAAAGACACTGTCGCGGCGGCGATTCGAGCAGAGGTGCGCACGGTGAGGGTGCCTCCGCCCGCGACCGGCACCGACTTCACCAGCACGTCGGGCTGTTCGAGCACCATCTGCGCGGTGAGCTCCGGTCGGCCCGGATCGGTGTTGCGCTGCACGAGCACACCCACGCCCGCCGCGATGGCGACGACCACCGCGACCGCGGCCGCCAGCCAGCGCATCCGCTCGAACCGGTGACGGGACTTCCCCGACACCCCGGTCGCTTCGTCGAGCGCCCGCAACAATGTCGTCTCCAGATCGGGCGGCGGCGAGGTCGCATCCAGCACGGTCAGCGCGGCCAGTGTTTCGCGCACCCCGGAAACGATGGTGGCGAAGGCATCCGCGGTGGCCTGGTCGGCGTCGCGGAGCCGGTGTTCGATGGTGCGGCGCTCGAGCTCGGCGACCGCGTCCATGGCGTACGGGTAGGCCAGTTCGAGCAGGTCCGTAGCGGGCCGCCCGTTCTCACTCATGGGGTATCACTTCCTGTCAGACAGTTCTCGAGCCGCTTCAAACCGTCGCGGATGCGGCTCTTGATGGTGGGCAGCGGGACCTCGAGGTGTTCGGCAACCTCGCTGTAGGTCCGGCCGCTGTAGTAGGCCAGCGCGACGGCTTGGCGCTGGATCGCGGTCAACGTGTCCAGGCAGTCGAGCACCGACTGCTCGTCGAGCAGCTGCCCGACCTCCTCGGCGACGACATCGTGGTCCCGGCCCAGATTCGCTTGGCCATAGGCGATATCGCGGCTGGCGGCGGACTGCTCGCGGCGGACCCGGTCCACCGCCCGCCGATGGGTCAGCATCATCAGCCAACCCATCGGACTGGACAGCTTCCGGTCATACCCCGCCGCGAGCGACCAGGCCTGCAGATACACCTCCTGGGTGATCTCCTCGGCCGCCGCGTGACTGCGCAGGATGCGCAACGCCAAGCCGAAGACCCGGTGGCTGGTCGCGCGGTAGAACTCGGTGAAGGCATCGCGATCGCCGGTCGCGATCGAGTCGAGCAGCTCGAGCAGTCGCCGCGTCCGCGCCAGCTCCTCCGGATCGATACCGGTCGAGCAGGACGGGGTCACCGGCGGTCCGCCCCCGCCGGTGTTGCGGCGCAGGCGGATCGCGGCGAGCTTGGATTCATTCTGCATGCTCACCTCCGCGTCGTTCACTGGCGAGGACGGACCGGGAATGGATCTGCGGCAGCAACACGTCGAGCACGACTCCTGATGTAAGGACCATTCCGAACTTCGGGTGTGGCGAGGTTACGCCGCAGGCGGCATCAGCACGCTGTCGATCATGTATACCGTCGCATTTGCCGTCTTCACGCCGCCGCAAATCACCGAAGTGTTACCGACTTTGATGTCGTCACCGCTCCGGGTGACCGTCATGTCCTGGCCCTCGACGGTCTTGTGCGTGCCCGCGATCTTGTCCGGCGCGATCTGGCCCGGCACCACGTGATAAGTGAGGATCTTGGTGAGCGTGGCCGAGTCCGTCTTCAGCGACTCCACCGTGGCCGGATCGATCTTCGCGAACGCCGAATCGACCGGCGCGAACACGGTGAACTGGGCGCCGTTGAGCGTGTCGACCAGATTCACCTGTGGGTTGAGCTGACCGGATACCGCGGCGACCAGCGTCGTCAGCATCGGGTTGTGGGAGGCCGCCGTGGCAACCGGGTCCTGTGCCATGCCGCTGACCGAACCGGCGCCGGTCGGCACCTGCTGGGCGTAGGCCTTGCAGCCCGCGCCGACCAGATCGCCGGACGCGGGCGTCGAGGTAGTCATCGCCGCGGTGGTGGACGGGGCCGCGGTGTCGTCGGACTTGTTGTCGCTCGAACAGGCCGAGGCACCCACCACCGCGGTCAGCATCATCGCCGCCACGACCGAACGTCGCATTACAGTCATCGTTGTCTTTCGCTTCCGTCGATACGGCTCGAAGCCGTGCTGGGGATTGGACGGAACGGAATTCGCCTGGGGTGCCTGCCCGGATGGGTCGAATCTCCTGGCAGTTTCTGAGAGTGCGTTAACGGTCCGCGCGTGGGTCGAGGACCATCGACCCGGCCTGCACGAGGGTGCCGCGGGCGCGCCGGCGAACCCGGCAGGTGTCCACCGAGCAATCCAGGTGGATCTGCATCGCCCGATGTGCCCGTGCTTCGGTCATCGGGCCCGGATCTATCCGGCAATCAGCGATATCGGCATACGTGGCAGCCGTCTGCATCTGTCTGTTCCTTTCGCCGGGGCGCTCGTCGAGCGCACGTCCAATAGCCTCACCAGTACTTCGCAACGCAGCCAGCAACGGACTGGTTAGTTCTTGCCGAACCGGACATTCTCGCCGCGGACGTCGATTACGCGCTCGCTCATGTCCCCTTCGACAGGCAGGATCGTGGGATGACTACTACGGCGGGTTTCGTGTTCGACAGCGATACGGCCAGCGAACGGGTCGGAGAGCACGAGTTCGGGCTGACGCTGACGGACCGGTGGACCACCTTCATCGGCACTTCGAATGGAGGGTATCTGCTGGCCAGCTGTTTACAGGCGCTGCGCCACGAGTTGCCGCAACCTGATTTGCTGTCCGCGTCCGCGCATTTCCTGCGGCCGGGTAGTCCCGGGCCCGCGCGGATCACCACCGATGTGGCCCGGATCGGGCGGCGTACCGCGACCGGGCAGGCGACGCTGCGGCGCGATGATCGTGAAATACTGCGCGTGCTGGCTACTTTCACTGATCTGTCCGCCGCGGATGGGCCGACGTTGGTCAGCGGCAAACCGCCAGCGTTGCCGCCGCCGGAGCAGTGCGTCGACGCGTTCGCCGCCTACGAGAACCAACGGCCGCCGATCTCCCAGCGGACCGAGGCGCGGATGGCGGAAGTTCCCGGGTTCTGGCGTGGCGAGCCCGGCGGGGCCACCTCGACCGAGTTCTGGCTACGGCTGGCCGATGGTCGCGACGCGGACCCGATCGCGCTGGCGTTTCTCGTCGACTCGGCGGCTCCGATCGTGTTCGATCTCGGTATCGCCGGGTCCGCCACGATCGAGCTCACCGTGCACATCCGCAATCGGCCCGCGCCGGGCTGGCTGGCCTGCCGGGTGTCCACCAGCTATCTGATCGATGGATTCCATGAGGAGGAGTTCGAGATCTGGGACAGCACAGGGACTTTGGTGGCGCAGTCGCGGCAGTTGGCGATCGTCACGACGTAATCGGGCCTCCCCGATCACGCCGGTGGTGCGATCTTGGCGATGGAGACGGCGCCCGGGCCTGCGGTGACGGTCACGAACTGGCGGTAGGTGCGTACGGCGGCGTCGGGGCGGACCTCGGTGATGACCACATCGAAGCGGCCGTCGGCCATCGGGGTGATCATCACGCAGTGCTGGGTGCCCGCCGGGACGGACTTGATACCCGCGCCGATCACCTCGGCCGATGGCACGGACGCGTCGGTCGTGGTCACCGCGCGGGCGTCGGCTCCCGAGCGGGCCACGTAGTAGGCGTACTGGAAGGCCAGGATGACGTCCGGTCCCGAGGTGGTCGAACCGGTTCCGTTGCCGCGCACCAGCTGTTCGTTCCTGGTCGGCTGGCAGCCGGGTCCGCCGCCGAGTACCGGATCCGTGTAAGTGGCCGACTGGCGCGGGGCGCTCGCCGACGCCGTGTACACCATGACCACCGCCACCGCGGCCATCGAACCGACCACCGCGGCCGAGCCGACCAGCCAGGGTCGACTCCTGCGTTGCACATGCCAGCGCTGCTGTCGCGGCGGGATCATGCCCGGCCACAACGGAACGACCGCCTTGTGCCGCCCGCGGTGTGCGGCGGCACTCCCCCCGGAAACGTTGGACGACGACATAGTTCCGCCGCACCCCCTTTACCGGTGCCTACTCAGCGCCGCAGGCGACCCCTCAATGCCGTTGCGCAGTAACAACATTGCACACCTGCGCCACGCATGCTGGCCGAATGAGCCACAGACCGGACTGCCGGTTTTCGTGACTCCGTTCGGTTCGCGGCACCGGGTGGGAAGCGGGCGCGGCCAGCTACCGCGCGCAGGTGAGATCTGTGGGACCTGAGGGCCTTCGCCACCCGCGTGCTTCGTGCCGTCGCATCAATACGCTGCCGGGTGGGACACAGTGGTGGCAACGGTCGAGTAATCACTCCCCGGCAGCCGTTCCCGCGACCGACCCTGCCGACGCGGTCGCCAGCGCACTCGGGGACGCGATCTAGCATCGCGTAGTCAGTTGCCCCAGCGGCTCGCGTTGGCGGCGGCTTCCAACGCGGTGAGGTGGGGCGGGGTGTCGCGTTCCCGGAGTTGCTCGGCGGCCATGGTGTACGGCGGTGCCTTCGCCGGGCGGCGACGGACCTGCGCGATGATTTCGTCGGTCAGCGACGTCGCCATCGCGTGGCGGGGGTAGGCGCGGTGGATTTCGGCTCCTTGCGTGTCGGTGATGAAGTCGCTGCGGAAGCCGAAGTCGGTGCCGATGCCGACGTGGGTGAGTTCGGTGAGTCCGCCCATGCGTTCGGCGATGCCCGCGGAAGTGTGCAGCGCGATGGCCTCCCAGACCGCGTCCACATCCTTGGCCGCCATGCCCTGACCGGTGAGGAACTCGGCCGCGTAGTCGGCGCCGTCTACCTCGAAACGCTGGTGGCCATCGCCTCGCGTCGTCAATCCGAGGTCGTGCAGCACGCAGGCATGGAACAACGACTCGGGTGCCAGGTCACGGTCCAGATCGATACCGCGATGTCGGGCGAGCAATCGGGCGAACAGCCAGCTGCCATCTCGAAGAGGTTCGATTGCGGGCTCCTTCGATCGCGTTATCCGCCAGAACTTTCCGATCACGCAATCTTGCGTGGCACGCAAGTTTCGCTACGGTGGAGCTCGTGGCATTCGTACTCGGACTGCGCGAGCGCAAGAAGCTGGCGACGCGGGAGGCGCTCGGGTTTGCGGCGTTGCGGTTGGCGGTCGAGCGCGGGGTGGACGAGGTGCTGGTCGAGGACATTGCTGCGGCGGCTGGGGTTTCGCCGCGGACGTTCAACAACTACTTCGCCAGCAAGTACGAAGCGGTCTGCTCGGTGGCGGTCGATCGGGCGCGCCGGATCGCGGACAATCTGCGGGAGCGTCCGGGCACGGAAGCACTGTGGCCCGCGGTCATTCATGCCGCGCTCGATGAGTTCCGTGACGCCGAAGCACCCGATCCGGCCTGGACAGCGGGGGTGCGGCTGATCGCCAGTGCGCCCGCGCTACAGGGTGAACATCGCAAAGCGCAGGCGGTGATGGAGGCGGCGCTCGCCGAGGCCATCGCCGGACGCACCGGTCACGACCTCGACGCCGACATGTTTCCGCGCATCATGGCCGGCGCCGTCGCGTCGGCATTGCAAGTCGCCATCGATCGGTGGGTGGATGCCGACCCGCCGATTCCCATGCTGCCGGTGATCCGAGAGGCGTTGCGGCAGCTGTCCTTTCTCCCAGGAGTGTTTCCCATGGATGTCCCGACCCAGCACACCCTCGCCGTCCCCGGCGCCACCCTCTACTACGAGATCCGCGGCGGCGGGCCAGTGCTGCTGCTGATCACCGGCGGTAATGGTGACGCGGGTGTGTACGACGCGCTCGCCGAGCGTCTCGCCGATCGGTACACCGTCGTCGCCTACGACCGGCGCGGTTTCGCGCGCAGCCCGCTCGCGGGACCGCCGGAGGACCGGATCGTCAACGACGGTGCCGACGCCGCGGCGCTGCTCACCCACCTCGGCGACCAGCCCGCCTACGTGCTCGGCAGCAGCTCCGGTGCGATCGTGGCACTCGAATTGCTCAGCAAGCGCCCCGAACTGGTGCGCACGGTCGTCGCGCACGAACCGCCGATCGCCACGCTGCTGCCCGACTCCGCAACGTGGTTGGAGTTCTTCGACGGCATCTACCGCACCAGCCGAACCGAGGGCAACATGGCGGCCATGGGTGCCTTCGCCGAGGCGATGGGACTGCGGCGACCGGGCCCGCCGAACGTCGAGCTGCCGCCCGCGAGCGCGCCGATGATCGCCCGGATCCAGCAGAACCTCGAGTTCTGGATGGAGCACGAACTGCGCCAATACGTCCGCTACACACCGGATCTCGCCGCCCTGCGACCCTCCGCCGACAAGCTCGTACTCGGCGTCGGACACGACTCGAAGGACACCTTCCCCGCCCGCCCCAACACCGTCCTCGCCGAGGAACTCGGACTCGAGGTCATCGAGTTCCCTCGCGACCACATCGGATACGTCACCGCCGCCGACGAATTCGCCGCACAGCTCGACCAGCTGCTCACCAAGTAGACCGGTTCTCATGACCGCATCGGCCCGCGGGAATCTCGTGCGCCGCTCACGACCCCGCTGCATCCGGCGGCGGTGAGATCGTCGCGCCCGCCGTCCGCAATCGCTGCGCCAGTACGTGACAGCGGGCCGCGAGCTCTGGCGGGTCGAGTACCTCGAAGTCGTGCCCCAGCAGCAGCACGTACATGAGAACGGCGTCGAGACTGTTGTCGGCGCCGCTGAGCACCTCGCAGTGTTCGGGGCCATGCGGGCGTACGACGGCCGCCGACGCAGGGAGCTGTGCGCGCACGGTGTCGGCTGATGCGTGCACGAGGAAGCGGGCTCGGTGCGGGTAGACCCGGCTCGCTACGCCTTCCTGCACGTAGGTCGCGGCGTCGGGGCCGGGGCGGGGGCGGAAGCGCCAGGTTCGGGCGGCGACCTCGGTCATCCGGTCGCCGCGGAAGCTGCGCCAGTCGTCGCGGTCGAGGTCGTAGGCGAACAGGTACCAGCGGCGATCGGAGGCGACGAGGCGGTAGGGCTCGACGCGGCGTCGTCGTACCTCGTTTCCGGACGGGTAGTCGAAGTCGGCCTCGACCTCGTCGCGGCAGGCTCGGGCCAGGGTCATGAGCACGTCGGCGTCGACCGGTGAGCGGCCGCCGCTGAAGGACTGCACCGAGCCAGCGAGCGCGCGCACCTCGTGTCGCAACCGGGTCGGCAGCACCCGGTCGAGTTTGGTCAGGGCCCGCAGTGCGGCGGCACCGGCGCCCACGACCGCGCCACCCGCGCCGACCAGCAGGGCGACCGCGGTGACGATCGCTTCTTCGTCGTCGAGCAGCAGCGGTGGCAGGTCCTGTCCCGCGCCGAGCTGGTATCCACCGCCGACGCCCTGGCTGGCCTGCACCGGATACCCGAGAGTGCGCAGCCGCTCGACATCGCGCCGGATCGTGCGCGGCGTGACCCCGAGACGATCGGCGAGCTCGGGACCCGTCCAGACCTGGCGCTGCTGCAACAGCCCGAGCAGGGTGAGCACTCGCTCGGTGGTACCCCGCTCGTCACCGCCTGCCATGTCCACCTCACAAGGCTGCCAGAAATAGCGGACCGGATCTGTCCGTTAGGGATGTCAGAGTAGCCATATGGACGAACTCGACTGGAACCAGTCGCTGCGTGAGCAGTGGGAGTTCCACTGGAATCATCAGCTGCGAGCCCGGCTCGATGGCCTCACCGACGACGAGTACTTCTGGTCGCCGGTGCCCGACGCGTGGAGCGTGCGCCCGCGCGGCAGCTCGACCGCACCTATCCAGGCCGGTGCCGGCGACTTCACGATCGAATTCGCTTTCCCCCAACCGGATCCCGCACCGTTCAGCACGATCGCCTGGCGACTCGGTCACGTCATCGTCGGTGTGCTCGCCGCGCGCAACGCGGCACACTTCGGTGCTCCCGACGCGTCATACGAAACTTGGCAGTATGCCGACAGCGCGGCGATGGCACTCGATCAGCTCGAAACACAGCTCGACACCTGGCTGGCCGGGGTGCGCAGCCTCGGCGATGCCGGGCTCCGGGTCAAGGTCGGTGACAAGGAGCCCTATCCCGAATTGGCCATGGCCGACCTGGTGCTACACATCCACCGTGAACTGATCCACCATCTGTCCGAGGTCTGCCTGCTGCGTGACCTCTACCTGCACACGCAATCCGCTACGAATGGAGTAAACCGATGAGCCGCCAGTTCCAGGTCACCTTCGACGCCCACGACCCGAAGGCGCTGTCGACCTTCTGGCGCGACGTGCTCGGCTACGTCCACCCCGGGCCGCCCGGCGTCGAGCTGCCCGCCGATGCCGATCCGCTGGGCGCGTGGGACGAGTTCCTCGCACGTATCGGTGTGCCGCAGGACCAGTGGAACACGCGATCGGCCATCGAGGACCCGGACGGGGACGGCCCGCGACTGTTCTTCCAGCAGGTGCCGGAGGACAAGGTCGCCAAGAACCGCCTCCATCTGGATGTGCGTGCGGCTCCCGGACTTCAGGGAGCGGATCGGATGGCGGCGTTGGAGGCCGAGTGTTTTCGGCTCGTCGCGCTGGGGGCGACGCGGGTCAAGCGGTACGACCCCGAGCCGCCGATGGGTGCCGGGCACATCGTCATGCAGGACCCCGAGGGCAATGAGTTCTGCCTGGACTGACTCGGCGGTTCCTTTGTCTGCCTGACGTATTCGGTGGCCACGGACGGCTTCGTATCGGCCGTGGCATTATCCGATGTGTACCGATTCCGTTGTCGCACGCACCTTTTCGACCTTCGCACCGCAATGGCCGCGAGTGTAGGTTCCCAGTCACACCACGAATGGGAGCATCGCAGTCATGGAGCCACCGAACGCATCGGCACAACACCCTGGAACACGCAGTTCCAGCACGGTCGACGGCAGGCAGACAGGGACGATCGATACCAACGCCTACGTAGCCAGAGTCCAAGCCGAGAACGCCGCCGGTCAGTGTTTCATCTGTGAACTGGCCGACGAGCAGACAACTCGCACCCGCGAAACCGTCGCCTACCGCGACGAACACTGCATCGTGTTCATTCCACCCTTTCCTCGCCTCTACGCCTACTGTCTGCTCGCACCCCGACGCCACGCGACAAACGTCGTCGCGGACTTCACCGAGGACGACTACCTCGCACTCCAGCTACGTATCCATCGCCTCGGCCGGGTTCTCGCTCAGATCACGCCCACCGAACGCCTCTACGTGTTCAGCTTCGGCAGCATGCAAGGCGTCGCCCACGTGCACTGGCACGTGGCACCGCTCCCACCCGGAACGCCCTTCCGCGAACAGCAGTTCGCCGCAGTCGACACACCCGACTACCTCGTCATCCCACAGGCAGAGCGCGATGAACTGGCACAGCGGGTCGGCGCCGGTATGGCCGCCCTGGCCCGGCCGAACGGCCCATCGAGCTGAAGATCCGTCCAATGGCGAGTTCGGTTGAGCGCCAGTCCGGTTGCACCCGGCCAGTTCGAGCACGCTGATCACCTGGTATTCGCGCGGGACAGGTTCCAGCTGTGCCAGGTGTCGGGGTCGAGGTGGTCGCGGACGCTGTCGCGTATCTCGGTGCGCTTCGGTTCGGGCAGCCGGTCGACGGCGGGAAGGATGTCGGCCGAGAGTTGCGACAGGTATTCGGAGTCGAAATGCTTGCCCTGTTGCCAGCGGTCGATGTTCTTGTCCGCGATGAGGCGTTCGGGATTCAGGATTGCCAGCGCGAGCAGGGTGACCATGGCGGTGCCGATCGTCGCGCGGGACAGCCACGCCCGGCGCAGGCTCAGCACCGCCGCGAGCACCAGCAGATAGACCAGGCCGAGCCAGAGTTCGCAGACCTCGACCAGTAGCCGGAGCACCGTGAAGCCGTAGGCCTGCTGGTAGGTCCACATGCGGCCGAGTGCGGAGGCGACGATGATCAGCGAGAGCACGCTCACCGCGCACAGCAGCACACGCAGCCACAGGCGGTCCGCCGCCGAGTCCGTTGCCGCCCAGCGCAGGACGACCAGGATCACCGCGAGGGTCAGGATGGTGACCGCCGACAGTTGCCAGAATCCGCTGCGCGCGTATTCGGCATAGGTGAGCCCGGCGGTGCGCTGCACGTAGTCGTCGCCACCGAACAGTGCCACGAACTGGGCGCCGACGAACACAGCGAACAGGGCGGTGAGCGCGCCGACCGGCAGTGCCCACTCCAGGCGGCGCAGCGACCGAACCGGCTCTCCCTCGATGGATTCCGATGCGGGCAACAACGGACCGGCCAGCACATACATTGCGCCGAGCGCACCGAGGCCGACGACTGCGAACAGCACGATCCATTGGAAGGTCTGTGCGCCGTCGAGCTCCGGGGTCACGGACTCCAACAGCTTCGCGAACGTCGCGTCGGCACCGCCGAGCAGCGGAACGAACACTGCGAGCAAGGCGATGGTCACCGTCACCGACAATCCGATTCGCCACTCCCGCTGCGACTTACTCCCGCGCATCCGTTCAACCCCCGCATACACCCACGGCAGACCGGCAAAGGCCGCAAGCGGCACGGCGATCACGTCGTAAACCACCCCGTTCACCGACCGCCGCCCCACAACTGCCAGTGACGCCGCCACACACGCTGCCAACACGCACAGCGTGAACAGCCAGCCCGCCGCACGGAAGGTGCCGACCGCGAGCAGCGCCAGCAGCAGTGCCGTCCACCAGATCCGCGCGGACATCCCGTCGAGTCCGCGTCGGACTGTCTCGCCCTCGGTCGTCGGACCCGCTACTACGGAATTCGGCACCACCGCTCCGGCCTTCAACTCGCCGACAGCGGCCGAGCTGTCTGCGGATTCGCCGAGCCCACTTGTCTGCGGATCCGGCTCAGCCGACCGCACATCGGCGGCATCGGCGGCATCGGCGGCATCGGCGGCATCGGCGGCATCGGCGGCATCGGCGGCATCGGCCAGGGTTGCATGCTCGGCACTGGTATTCGGTACCGGCGCATCTGGTTTCGCGGCGCCCTCATCAAGTGAGCTCGCCGTAGTTGAATCCGGGGTTTTCCCAAGCCGACCGGGTTGCGGATTCGCGACGGCAGGGTCCGCTTCACCGACGTTGGTGTCATGGATCTGGTCCGCGTGCACGGCGAACGTCGAATCCTCCCCTCCGGGATTCGACGTCGCCGTGGATGGTGTGGCAACAGCAGCCGATGGCTGGCTGAGCACCGGACCCGAATCGACTTCGGCTCCGACGTTTTCATCCGTGCTCGGCATGACGGTCACGTTCTGCGCCGATTTACGAGCGTTGCGATCCACCAGGTAGACCGCGCCGACGGCGACCGAACCGGCGAGCAACCAGCCGATTCCGGGGCGGTCCAACGGGATCAACGCCGCGCCGGTGAATCCAGCGAGGCAGGCTGCGGGTAGTACCCCCGGCGGGCAGGCAACGCGGCGCCACCTCGGCAGCTGCGACGGCACCGGACGCATCGGCTCGTTCAGAGAGCCCTTCGGCGGCCTCGGTGCTGATGTCGCCCAACCGGGCAATGTCGCGTCCGCCGGATGGTCCGTCCTTGGTTCGGCCGACAACAGCGTCCCTCCTGAGATGGGTGCCGCGTGCCCCGATGCGGATTCGCCGAGCGCCGATGCGGGTTCGTCAGGTGCCGGAGGTCTTGGTGTTTCGGGTGTTTCGGGCATGAATTCCCCTCCTGAGGGTGTGCGGGATCGCCCCGGGACCTCGTACGGTCGGGGCTGGTGGGTGTGGCTTGGGTCAGTGGCCGGGTAGGACCACGCGGATGCGGGAGCCGGGGTCGGCGACGGCGATGGTGCCGCCGTGCAGGTCGACGATCCAGCGGGAGATGGCGAGGCCGAGTCCGGTGCCGCCGCCTGCGGTGCGGCCGCCGCGGGTGAAGCGGTCGAAGACGCGGGCGCGTTCGGCCGATGGGATGCCGGGGCCGTCGTCGGACACCTCGATCACGAGCTTGCCGGATTGCCGGCGCGCGGTGACCCGGACCTCGCCGCCTGCCGGGCCGTGCCGGGCGGCGTTGTCGAGCAGGTTGAGCAGCACTTGATGCAGACGTGCACGGTCTGCGAAAACGGTTACGGTGCTGGGCCGTACGTCGGTCGTGAAGCGGACGCCGCGTCCCAGGGCCGCAGCGGCGACGTCGGCCTCGGCGACGACCTCGGCCAACAGCGGTGCGAGGTCGAGGCTTTCGCGGTCGAGGGGGAAGGCGCCCGCCTCGATGCTGGACAGGTCGAGCAGTTCGGAGACGAGCAGGCTCAGCCGCTCGGTTTGGGCGAGCGCGGTGCGCAACGTCTTCGGGTCCGGTTCGGACACACCGTCGACGAGGTTCTCCAGCACCGCACTCAGTGCGGTGATCGGCGTGCGCAGTTCGTGCGAGACGTTCGCGATGAGATCACGGCGCTGCTGGTCGGCGGCCGCCAGATCCGCGGCCATCTGGTTGAACGCCTCGGCCAGCTGCCCGACCTCGTCGCGGGAAGTCGCCCGCACCCGTCGCGTGTAGTCCCCGTGCGCCATACGTTTGGCCGCCGCCGTCATCTCACGCAGCGGCCTGGTGATCCCGTGTGCGAGGAACTGCGAGGTCACCAGCGCGATCCCGACCGCGGCCAGGGTGGTCTTCGGCGGCAACCAGCCGATCTTGATCCGGAAGAACCCGAACGCGATCCCACCGGCACACAACATCAGAATCGCCAGCTTCAGCTTGATCGACCGCACCGGATCCAACGGGCGTGGCAATATCTCGGCCACCTTGTCCGACAGCACCCGCAATCGTTCGATGACCGCGTGGATCCCGGTGGGCCCCTTGTCCCGAGCCTGACCGACCCTGCCATCGGCCGCCGACCGCTTGTCATCCGCCGCACGGCGATCATCGGAGCCCGACGCTGGCACCGAGACGACAGCACCGTCGTTCCGTGCGCCCCTCTCATCCGGCATCCCTGGGTCCGCACTCATCGCGCCTCCAGCGCGTAGCCCACTCCGTGCACCGTGCGGATCAGGTCGGCGCCGAGTTTGCGGCGCAACGCTTTCACGTGACTGTCGACGGCTCGGGTGCCTGCGGCGTCGGCCCAGTCCCAGACCTCTTCGAGTAGGCGTTCGCGGGCCAGGACCACGCGGGGGCGGCGGGCCAGGCGGGCGAGTAGTTCGAATTCGAGTGGGGTGAGCTGGGCTTCGACGTCGGCGCGCCAGACGCGGCGCTGGTCGACATCGATGCGCAGGTCGCCGACGATGATGGTGTCGCCGTCGCGGTCGGCGGCGCGGTCCATGCGGCGTAGCAGTGCGTGCACGCGGGCGGTGAGGACGCGCAGGGAGAACGGTTTGGTGAGGTAGTCGTCGGCGCCGACACCGAGTCCGATGAGCTGGTCGGTCTCGTCGGTGCGCGCGGTCAGCATCAGGACCGGCACCGAGCGTTCCGCTTGGATCCGCCGGCACACCTCGAGTCCGTCGAACCCCGGCAGCATCACATCGAGCACGACCAGATCAGGAGTGAGCGCCGACGCGGCGGCCACCGCGCCCGGCCCGTCGTGCGCCAGGTCAACGGTGAACCCCTCGGCCCGCAGCCGCGCCGCGACAGACTCCGCGATGGTCACTTCGTCATCGACCACCAGAATCCGCCGCGTCAGCTGTCCCCCAGCCGCTCCGCTCTGTTCCATGCCCGGAACCCTAGCCACCCCCTGTGGAGAGGTCCGGCACCAAATGTGGAGATTCCGTGTTGACGGGCCCGATCTCGCTCGAACACCGGATCATGCACACCGATCAGCCGAGGTGCGAATGCCGGCAGGTTTCGGGGCGGGGGTACGGCTTGACTCTGCCGTGGCGGCATGGTGTGTACTGCCGCCGTGACCGACGTGATCATCCTGCACGGTGCCTGGCATCAACCCGCTCACTACGACGACCTTGCCGCGCTGTTGCGTTCCAGAGACTCGAGTGTCGAGGTGCCTGATCTCTACGAGTTGTCGCTCGAGGACAGCACCGCCCTGGTCGAGGACATCGTCGCCGGGTCCACGCGGCCGCCGCTGGTGCTGGGGCACTCCTTCGGCGGGGTAACCGCCGGAACGGTCCGTGGCGCAGCCGGATTGATCTTCTTGACCAGTTGGCTTCTCGATGTCGGCGAGTCGCCCGCGCAGCTGCTCGAAGAAGTCGGGCCGGAAACCGGTGCGGGACTTGTGGTTGTACCCGACAGCGACGGCAAGCTGCACCTCGATCCCGCCGATGCACGGAAGAACCTCTACGGCGACGTCGAGGAATCCGCGGCCGCGCGCGCCATCGAGCTGCTGCGTCCGGAACCGCCGTCGATCTTCGGCACCACACCGACCCGCGTGAGCTGGCACGACACGCCCACCATCTACATCGCCGGGCGCGATGACCACACCATTCCCGGTCAGCTGATCAGCCGCTTCGCCGCCCGCTGCGAGACGTCGGAGACCTGGGAAACCAGCCACTCGCCGTACCTGAGCCGCGCCGAAGCCGTCGCTGATCTCGTTCAACGGTGGCGCACGAGTACGAACTGATCCTCCGATCGAGCGACTGAACTGCCGATTGGACCAGTCGGTTCGCAAGTACACCTGGCGAACGGGACATCACCGCGCTGCGATGCACTGGTTGTCGCGGGTCGGGACGCTGTCGACGCTCTAGCAAGCGGGCGGATCGCCACAGGTTGTCGCGGGTCAAGACGACGCCCGAACAGGCTGTCGCGCGGATCGTTGTGTGGCAATGATGAATGCGCTGACGGCAAGTGCGGGCAGTGCCCACAGTGCCGCGGTGATGTAGCCGTTCCGGGTGGGCAGCACGGCACCGTCCGGCGTGGCGGTGGCGAGCAGGAAACCGGCGACTGCGCTGCCGATGCTCATTCCGATGCTGCGGGCGATCTGGTTGATCGAGAGCACGCTGGCCGTTTCGTCGTGCGGCACACCGACGAGGACGAGCTTGGGACTGACCGCGAAGACACCGCCGACGGCGAAGCCGAGCCGGGCGATCGCGGCGAGGACGGCCAGGAGCGACTGGTTGCACGCGGCGAACAGCAGTGCGCTGGCGATGGCGATCGCGGCCGAGAGCGTGTACGTCCACCTTTCGGCGATTCGCGCGATCAGCTGCGGCACCGACTTTCCGGCTACGAACCCGAGCAGCGAGAACGGGATCAGTGCCGCACCGGCCGCGACACCGGGGAGCATGAACCCGTAGTCCGCGTCCGCGGGGGTCTGCACGTAGCGGGTGAACAGGCTGAACAGCAGGTACAACCCGGTTCCGGCGACGAGGATCGCCAGGTTCGCACGCAGGATGTGCTCTTGCCCGAGTAGTCGCAGGTTCACCAGCGGCGTCTTCGTGCGCAATTCGATGAATGCCCAGATCGCGAGAATCGCGCCGGATCCCGCGAGGATGCCGCCGGCCACCCCGGGCGCTGCCCACAGCGCGGGTTCGGCGATGACCAGGAGCAGTCCGAGAGTTCCGAGGGCAAGCAGCAGCGCACCGGTGACATCGATCCGCGGCCGCTCCCCGGGCACTTCGGCGGGCAGTGTCCGCCAGGCGATGGCCAGCGCGACGCCGGACAGCAGGAACCCGAATCCGTATGCGGCGCGCAGGCCCGCGAGTTGGTCGAGCAGGCTGATCACCGGATAGCCGACCCCGATACCTACCGTCGATGCGACCGACAACGCGGCAATCGTCGACGTCGAGCGTTCCGCTGGCAGGTGCGTGCGGGCGACACTCATCAACAGCGCGCTGACCGCGACCGCGAGCCCCTGCAATCCGCGGCCGATCAGCAACGCCGCGAACGGAAGTGGCAGCACCGTCAGCAGCCCGCCGAGTGTCACCAGTGCCAGCGTGGCCAGGATCGTCGCGCGCCGGTAGGGGCCGCTGCCGAGTCTGCCGAGCACCGGACCCGCAATCGCACCGACGAACAGTGTCACCGTCAACGTCCATTGCGCGGCGCCGAGGGACACGTGCATGCCCGTGGCCACCGCGGTGATGAGTGGCGCGCCGGCACTGCCGATTACCGCGCCCGCCAGCGCTGTACTTACGAGCGCGACACTCAGACGCCGGTCGGCGTCACTGCTGACGTCCACGCGGGCGCTCATCGGTTTGCCTCGGTCGTGATGTGCGTGAACAGTCCCGACTGGATCCGGGTGCGGACACCGTCGGCCCAGGTGGCGTCGACCTGTTCGACGTCCATCGCGGCACCGGCATTCAGCAGCATCCCGAAGGCGAGAAACGTCTTCACGGTGACCGGTTCGAGTCCGGTGCCGTCCTCGGCCGTGCCCCACATCCGGGCGAAACACTCCCGCACCGCGTCCCGCACCTCCGGGTCGCCACACGCGGCAAAGCCCTGCAACTGCAACAACAATCCGGTCCGATCGGCCAGCAGGTCGAAGTACTGAGCACCCATCGCCGAGAGCGCATCCAGTCCCGTCTTCTCCGCGCCCGCCTCCCGCATCCCGTCGCTGAGCCGCTCGAACGCCGCCCGAACGAGCTCGAGGAACAGCGCCTTCTTCGTCCCGAACATCCGGAAGATGTACGCCTGCGTGATCCCCGCGTCTCTGGCGATCGCCTCGGTCGACGCTCCGTGCAACCCGTGCTCGGCGAACTCCTTCGCCGCGATGCCCAGCACCTGGGTGCGTCGTGCTGTGCCGCTCATCCGTTCAGCCATGCTCGATAAGTTACTAGTTACTAACTACTAATCAAATGTGACATCTATCCCGCGCAACGACCGTTGAGCCCGAAATGGCATCGAGCGCATTCCGGCACGGCGTGCGAGTCATGCCCAACTGGCGTGCGGCCCACCAGGTTGCGGAGCCGGGTTCAGAGCCGATGACCTTGGCGTTCGGCGCATCTGGGCTGTTCGAACATTCGGCATCGAATGCTTTCTCGCACTGTGTGCCAGTCGAATCCCGGTCCGATAGGCGATGCGGTCAGCTGGTGGGGCGGGGCTCGTGGTCGATCCCCTCGTGCTCGGCACCCCGACGGAATCGCAGCAGCCGCAGCGCGTTGGCGACCACCAGGAGGGTGGAGCCTTCATGGATGAAGACTGCCGGGCCGATGGGGAGGCCGATCAGGGTGGCGGGAACGAGGGCTGCGACTATCAGTAGGGAGAAGGTCAGGTTCTGCCGGATGATGCGGGCGGTGCGACGGCTCAGGGCGACCGCGAAGGGTAGGCGGCCGATGTCGTCGACCATCAGGGCGATGTCGGCGGTTTCCAGTGCGACGGCCGAACCGCTTGCGCCCATGGCGATGCCGACCGAGGCGTTGACCATGGCGGGGGCGTCGTTCACACCGTCACCCACCATGGCGGTGCCGTTGCGGCCACCGAGCTTGCCGATCATGGTGACCTTGTCCTCGGGCAGCAGGCCACCGTGCGCGGCGTTCAGGCCCATATCCGCGGCGACGGCGTCGGCGACGCGCTGGTTGTCGCCGGAGATGAGCACGATGTCGTCGATGCCGAGTTCACGCAGTCGGGCGACGACCGGTGCTGCCTCGGCGCGCGGGATGTCCATCACGCCGACAACACCGAGGTACACGCCCGCGTGCCGGACGATCATCGTGGTGCGACCGCGCTCGTGCAGTTCGTCGACGATCCGGACGATCTCGCTGGGCACGCCCTCGGGATCGAGTTCGAAGAACATGGTGCGGTTGCCGACCTCGGTGGCGCGACCGTCGACGAGAGCGGTGACGCCGCGACCGGTCACCGAGTTCACCGACGTCGCAGTGCGTTCGGTGCCCGCGGGCACGAGCAGCGCGAGGTCGCGGGTGATCGCACCGGCCAGCGGATGGTCACTGTAGGACTCGACCGCGAACAGGGTGGCGATCAGTTCGTCGCGCAGTTCCGGACGGGCCGCGACGATATCGGTGACTTTCGGCTGTCCCCAGGTGAGCGTGCCGGTCTTGTCGAACGCCATCGACCGCACGCGGCCGAGAGTTTCGAGCGGCCCGCCGCCCTTCGCGAGGACACCCGCCTGCGCGGCGCGGGCGATCCCCGCCAGCACCGCACTCGGCGTGGCGATCGCCAGTGCACACGGACTTGCGGCGACGAGCACGACCATGGCGCGATAGAAGCTGTCGGCGAACGGTTCCGATGCCGCGAACACACCGAACGCCAGCACACCGAGCACTCCCGCGAGCACAACGGGCACATAGAACAGCTGGAACCGGTCGATGAACCGCTGGGTGGGCGACTTCTGCGTATCGGCCTCACGCACCATCGTGATGACCCTGGCCAGCATGCTGTCCGCGGCGCGACTGGTCACCAGCACATCCATCGCGCCGGAGCCGTTCATCGTGCCCGCGAACACCCGATGCGATTCCGGCACGGGAGTACCACTCGCCAACGCGGCGGCGGCATCGGCGATCGGCGCCTTCTCCACCGGAATGCTCTCACCGGTCACCGACGACTCGTCGACGCTACTCGCCCCATCGACCACCACACCATCGGCGGCGAGCCGCGAATTCGGCAGCACGACAACCACGTCCCCGATCGCGAGCTCGTCCACCCGGACCTCGCGCACCAGTCCGTCGGGACCGCGCACCAGCGCGGTGTCGGGAGCAAGCTCCGCGAGCGCCTCGATCGACCGCTGCGCGCGGCCCATCGCGTACTCCTCGAGCGCGTGCCCGAGGCTGAACAGGAACAACAGCACCGACCCTTCGGCCCACTTGCCGACCATGGCCGCGCCCACCGCCGCGACCAGCATCAGGAAATCGACCTCGAACCGGCCGCGCCGCACGGTGGCGATCGCGGTGCGGATGGTGAAGTAGCCGCCGAAGAAGTAGGTCGCCGCGAACAACACGATCGCCACCCACTCCGGCGCGGACACCAGGTACTTCGCCGTCATGCCTCCGGCATAGGTGACACCGGAGGCGATCGCGAAGATCAGCTCCGACCGCTCCCCCAGCAGTGCCGCCCCATGCCCGTGCTCGCCTCGCTCCTCTGTGCTCATGCGAACATCATATGCATAGATCGCCATGTATGCATAGATACTGTTTTGCCTACGGTCGTGGCGGTCCCGCTCGGTGGCGCGCTGCTCGGCATCATCGGCGCGCCGCTCGCCATTCCGGTCGCCGCGGCCGTGCTGCTGTTGATCAAGGACCGCTGTATCCGCGCCTCGATCGGGCCGTCGACGAAACCGACGACGGTACAACGGCTTCGACTTGATCGGCGGCGAGCCGAGCACCCACGCTCCCTGTATACACACGACATCAGTTGAGCGGACGGCGCTCCGCCAGACGGCGTCCGAACGCGGTCCCCTAGCATCGCGACCTGTGATCACCGTTGCCACGTGGAACGTTCTGCACCGCATCCACGCCGAGAATTGGTACGAGGACGTCTCCAGCCGGTGGCCGGACGAGGCGGCGCGCATCGACGCAGTCACCGCGTGCGTGGCGGCGCGGACCGAGCGGGTCATCGCGCTCCAGGAGGTCAGCGGCGATCAACTGTTCAGCCTGCGGGCCGCGTTGCCCAGCCGGACCATCCACTCCATGCAGTATCTGCGCGTGCCGACCGCCCGCAGACATGCCAGCGTGCTGCGCGATCCGAGCGAGCACCTGGCGCTCATCGTCGAGGGGCCGAGCCGGGAGATCACCGCCGAGTCGTTCGCCGACGATCCAGGCAAGGGCGCGATCGCGGTCAGCGCGGGCGGTGTCGTGTTCGTCGCCACGCACGTGACCGGGGATCGGCGGCGCGCGAAACAGCTCGCCCGGTTGGCCGAACTCGCTTCCGCCACACCAGAATACCCGGCTGTGCTGCTCGGCGACTTCAACACCGACCGGGAGACGGTCGCATCCAGCCTCGGCGAGGGGTTCACCGTCGCCGATGTGCCGCCGGGTTCACTTGCGACGCGTCCGCGGACCTCGGGCGCCAAGTCGCAGTTCATCGATCATGTGGCTGTGCGCGGTGTGCCGGTGCGTGAGGTGGTGGTCGAGGACTCGGGCGGTCTGTCCGATCACAACCTGGTGCGGGCGACGCTCGCGTTGTGACGTCGGCGCGGGCGACCGGCGCACACCCCGGAATCCCTCGCCCACCCCAACATTCGCGGCCAGGGCAGGCAGTTGACGCAATTCCACTGCCGCCGATGTCCGACCCAACCGACAATGCTCCTATGGTCGAGATCAGCCGCGGCGTCACCACCGTGAACGGCATCCATATGCACTACCGCCGTGCCGGTTCGGGCCCGGCGCTGGTGTTGCTGCACGGCTGGCCACAGACCGGTTACTGCTGGCGCAAGGTGCTGCCCGCGTTGGCCGAGCGCCACACCGTGATCGCCCCCGACCTGCGCGGTTACGGATACACCGACAAGCCGACCACCGGCTACGACAAACGCAGCATGGCCGCCGACGTGGCCACCCTGATCGAAACCCTAGGTTTCACTTCGGCCGCCGTCGTCGGACACGACCGCGGCGCACGGGTCGCGCACCGCTGGGCCCTGGACCGCCCGGACCAGGTCCGCAAGCTCGCCGTGCTCGACATCATTCCCACCAGGGAAACCTGGCGCCGAATGGACGCCACACTCGGCCGCCGCTACTTCCACTGGCTGTTCCACCTGCAACCGGATCTACCGGAACGCCTTGTCGGCCATGACATTCCCGGCTATCTGCGCTACTTCTTCGAAACCTGGACCGTCAACCGACACGGCCTGCCCGGCGAGGCCATCGACGAGTACATCCGCGCCTTCAGCACACCCGGCGCACTGCGCGCGGCGTTCGACGACTACCGCGCCGCCGACCTCGACACCGAGCACGACAACACGACCGCGGGCCATCTCCTCACCATGCCGGTGCTCGCCCTCTGGGGCGCAGCCAGCTTCCTCGAAGACATTCCGGCGCTGGACATTTGGCGCGGATACGCCGAAGACGTGCGCGGCGCCGCCATCCCCGATTGCGGGCACTTCATCGCCGAGGAGCGGCCCGAAGCCCTGCTGGCGCACCTGGCCGACTTCCTTTGAGATACGCCGCTATTCGGCACAGAGTGCGCGATCGACCAGCGCGGTGGCCGCGCGCTGCTGCTCGAATCCTTTGCTGCGCGTAATGTCTTCGCCCGCTGCGAGGGCGGTGGACATGGATACGACAGCACTGCGGCTTCCGTCCGCGGTCACGCCGGTCTCGGTGATGTATCCCTCCAGCCCGCCGTTGTGCATCCAGTAGGTGCCACCGCACGACAAGGGCACCGAGAACAGGCCGAGACCGTCCCGGATGCCGGGCCAGACCTGCCCGATCACACCGTCGACCGGCACCGTCGCTTGCATCTGGGCCAGCCGCTCGGGACGTAATAGCTTTCCGCTCAACAGGCTTCGATAGAAGGTGCCGATATCCGCAGTGGTGGAGAGGTAGCCGTCGGAGGCATCGGCATCCAAGACCTCGGTGACATCCGTCAGCGGCCCGTCGACTTCGTACTGCTGGTAGGCCTTCGCGTGCGGAGCGGGCAGCGTAGGTGAATCGCCCGGCCAGCGAGTGTCCCGTAGCCCGAGCGGTTCGATGATCCGTGACCGAACCTCGTCGTACCAGGGACGTTTGCGCACCTGCTCGATGATCATGCCGAGCAACACGTAGCCGGAATTGGCGTAAGACCAGCCGGTGCCCGGCGCGAAATCGGGTGCGTGCCCGATCGCCGCCGCCACCGTCTGTTCCGGCGTTCGCACCTCGTAACGAAGGCGGTAATAGCTTTCGGGGGTGGAGAAGTCGGGCATGACGTCGTGAATACCGCTGGCGTGCTGGAGAAGCTGCCTGACGGTGATCAGGTCGCCGTCGTTCCCGTTGCCGCGCACCATGTCCGGCAGCCAACGTTGCACGGTGTCATCCAGTCCGAGTCGGCCCTCGCCGACCAGCATGAGGACTACCGTCGCCACCAGCGACTTGGTCACGCTGCCGATCCGGAAGAAACCGTTAGGCGAAACCTGTTCCGCCGCTGCGATATCCGACTTGCCCGCCACTGCCACCCGGTCGCCGCCACCGTCCACCACTCGTGCCTGCACACCGGTCACACCGATGGCCACGATCGCGTCGACATCTCGCCGCAAGACGTTCTCCGCCGGCGCCGACTGGCATCCGGCTGACGCGACAACCAGCGCGAGTGCCACCGTCACCACTGTGTAGCGCATGTTCTCTCCCTCGGGTTCAGAGGAATCTAGCCACGCATCACGCCTACCTACATCCCGCCACGGAGCTAAGCCGCATCCCTCTGCAGAACTAGGCGACCGCCCTGGTTGCACTTGACCCAAGATCTGGTCACGGAACGGTTGCCGAAGGCCGTAGAGACCGGTCGGTCTGAAAGGATCAGACCGTCTCCACCGCTTGAATGATCGTGACCTGATACATCCCCGGGATGAAGGGTGCGACGTGGTCGCTCTGAGACGGTTCGGGATTCGATTGGCTCTCGGCGTTGCGGTGATGACCTTCGCCGCCGTCGGTATGCAGGGTGTCGCGACGGCCGTGCCGATGGCGTCACTCGGCGGCGGTTCGGGAATTCTGCTCGGGCGCGGGGTGTGCACGTTGACCACCATCGGATACGACCGCGCCGACCGGCTGGTCGGGCTGACCGCCGGACACTGCACAGAAATCGGCATGTCGGTGCGATCGGAGCGGTCGCCGGACGCGGGTGTCGTCGGCACCGTCGCGGCGGTCGATCACTACGACGACTACGCGGTGCTCGAATTCGATCGAGCCAAGGTCATGCCGGTCCGGCAGGTCGCCGCGACGATGATCGGCGGCATCGGCACGCCCCCGCAGCAGGGTGATGTGGTGTGCAAGAACGGGCGGACCTCCGGGTACAACTGCGGCGTCGTGTGGGATACGCATCAGTGGTGGTTCCAGAACCAGTCCTGCTCCCAGCCGGGTGATTCCGGTGGACCGGTCACCATCGGCGATCGGCTGGTCGGCATGAACGTCGGGCACATCGGCGTGCGGTTCGTCGGCGTCACCGTGTTCGACATGGTGTGCCACCCGCCGGTCGCGCCGCTGCACGATCCGGCCGTGGCGACCCAGATCGGCATGGTGCTCGACGACATCGATCGAGGCGGCGGCGTCGGGTCGGGATTCCGGCCGCTCTGAGCGCGTGCGACGATGAGCCGAAAAGCGGGGCGCCGGTGGGGCATTCCCCGTCCGACGCACACCACAGGAGCTCGACGTGGAGCCGACCCAAGGTCAATCGTTCGCCCGTTTCGTCGCCCTCGGCGACAGCCAGACCGAAGGCATCGGCGATCCCGACGGCAACGGCGGATACCGCGGCTGGGCGGACCGATTCGCCACCCTGCTCGCCGCCACCGACCCGGCCCTGCACTACGCCAACCTCGCCGTCCGTGGCCGTCGCGCCGCCGAGATCCGCGCCGAACAACTCGAACCCGCCCTCGCCCTGAAACCGGACCTCGCCACCGTGGTCGCCGGCATGAACGACATCCTCCGCCCGCGCTTCGACCGCGCCGCGCTGCTCGCCGACATCGAGGCAATGTTCACCGCACTCACCGGGATCGGCACCAAGGTGGTGACGTTCACCTTCCCCGACATCGGCGCCGTCGCCCCCTTCGCCCGCCCGCTCTCCGCGCGCGTACGCACCCTCAACGCCGACCTCCGCACCCTCGCCGCCCGCAACGGCGTCACCCTCGTCGACTTCGAACCGGTCGCCGCCGCCACCCACCCCGCCGCATGGGACGAAGACCGACTACACCTGAGCCCCATCGGCCACGACATCGTCGCCCGCGCCCTCGCCGCCGCGCTCACGGTCCCGGGCGCCGACGACAGCTGGCGCGAACCATTGCCCCCGGTCGATCGATCCTTCACCGGGACGGTGGCAACAGAGTTCGGCTGGGCCATCCACTACCTGGCGCCTTGGATCGGCCGCCGCCTGCGCGGTGCGTCCTCCGGGACCGATCGGGAACCCAAACGCCCAGAGCTCTTGCCGGTGCTGGCGTAATCCACAGCGCCCGCGCAGATTCGCTGCCGTCGAGGAGTGTGCTGTAAAACGCCCGCGCCGTCCGTGCGTTCGCTGGCGTGGATCGGGACCTGAACGCACGGACGTACTGCCCTAATCAGCTGCCAACGCGGCGTGACCCGCATTGGCCGCGAGCGGGACTAGTGGCGGGCTTACCCGACGTTTCGCGCCGCTATGTCCCGCTCGGCGCAGCAGGCACGTCGCAACGGTCGGCGCGTGACCTGAGTGGCCGGTCAAACCGGTGCAATCGGGCACTACGACCGGAAGTAGTATGGCTCGGTGCGAACATCGGCGGAGGCAACGGCGCGACTGCGTGGTGCGTTCGTTGGTTCCGCTTCCGGTGCGGTGAGTATCGCGGCGCATGCCCTCGGTGGTGGCACCGTCTCCCCCGGTCAATCTTCGACCGGCTTGCTGATTGCTGCCTGCACGATTGTCGGGGTGGTCGTCGGCACGCGGCGCGCTCGTTTCGGAGTCTCCGAAGTGATGGTGTTGCTCGCGATCGGACAGGCCGCCGGTCACGTCGCGCTGACCATGTCGCCCGGCCACCACCACAGCACCGGGATGACTTCGGTGATGGTCGCGGCACACCTCGCAGCCATCCCAATCGGAGCTGTACTCATCCGAGGCGCCGAAATCGCCCTCGTACGAGCCATATCCGCCGCCGACCGCGCCGTCCGAGTGCTCGCCACCCGCCCCGCCGCACCCTAATCAGTTCTGGGAGTGAGCTATCCGGCACACTCCTGGTAGTAGCCGGCCGGTAGGTGAGCACTTTCGCACCCTGGACTTCGAGTCCTGGAGAAAGACCGTGCCCCTGCCGGTAGGCCGGGAGAGTTGATCGCTGCTGGGATGTCGTGCCCGCCCGAATGGGCGTGAGCACTGCTTGATTAGGTCGCTGATGGTTCTCCTGCTGGCTGCTCGACGGTGATCGGCATTAGCAATTGGAGGATTGTTGCGACTGTTCGTAGGAGATGACTGGGCTGAAGACCACCACGACGTGGAGGTGATGGACACCGCCGGGCGCCGCCTGGCCAAAGCGCGCGTGCCCGAGGGCGTCGCCGGAATGGCGAGACTGCACGCGATCCTCGGCGGCCTGGTCGACGACGCCGACGAGGTCGAGGTCCTGGTCGGGATCGAGACCGACCGCGGTCCCTGGGTCGGGGCGCTGGTCGCCGCCGGATACACGGTACTGGCGGTGAATCCATTGCAGGCGGCCAGGTTTCGGGACCGGCTGGGAGTCTCGGGTGCCAAAAGCGACGCTGGTGACGCTCACGTGCTGGCGGATATGGTCCGCACCCATTCCCACGAATTGCGACCTGTCGCTGGGGATTCCGCGCGAGCCGAGGCCGTGAAGGTGGTGGCCCGTGCTCACAAGACGATGATCTGGGACCGAACTCGCCACACCCAGCGGTTGCGTCACGCTCTGCGTGACTACTTCCCCGCCGCGCTGGCCGCGTTCGACGACCTCGACGCCGCCGACACCCTGGAACTGCTCGCCAAAGCACCCACCCCAGCTGCGGCGGCCCGGCTCACGATCCCCCAGATCAGTGCCGCGTTGAAGCGGGCGCGCCGCCGCAACGTCGCCGACAAAGCCACCGCTATTGCGGCCGCACTGCGCAGCGAGCAGCTCGGCCAGCCCGAGGTCGTGGCGCAGGCCTACGCAGCCTCGGTCCAGGCGCTGCTGGCGGTCCTGACTGTCCTCAACACCCAGATCAAGACGTTGCAGGGGCAGGTCGAGGCGCATTTTGGGCAGCACCCGGCCGCTGAGATCATCGCGTCCCAGCCCGGTTTGGGACAGGTCCTCGGTGCCCGGGTGCTCGCAGAGTTCGGTGACGACCCCGACCGCTACCGCAGCGCCAAAGCCCGCAAGAACTACGCGGGCACCTCCCCGATCACCCGCGCGTCGGGCAAGAAGAAGGTCGCCCTGGCCCGGTTCGTACACAACGACCGGCTCATCGACGCCCTCACCACCCAGGCGCAATCCGCGCTGATGTGGTCCCGGGGCGCCCGCGACTACTACGACCGTCAGCGAGCCCGCGGTGTCGGTCACTACGCCGCGCTACGCCAGCTCGCCAACCGACTCGTCGGGATCCTGCACGGCTGCCTCAAAACCGGAACCCTCTACAACGAGACCACAGCCTGGCCCGACCCAGCTCAGCAGTCCGCTGCTTGACATTCAAGCTCCTGGGATGTCTTTGTATTCCATAACGCCGTCCCCGTCGGCCCGCTAACCGCACCGCGCCGATTGCTGTTCAGCTCTGGATACGGCCTGCGCGGGCCGCCAGCACACCGCTGAGCCCATCTTCTTCCGGCTGCGCGCCATCGACCAGTTCTGCTGTTGCACAACTCATTCCCGCGCGATAACGCGTCGCATCCGAGGCGAACGCCCGGTTCGGTGCTGTCGAGACGACCGATACCTGGTCGAGCAACACCGAAAGTTCGAGGCGAGCAGCGGCATAACCCCCGCGCGCGTCTATTGCGCCGTGCCACCGTCACTTTGGGCGCTCCGCCGCATCTCGCACCCGACGGGAGCGAGCCACGAGCGTTTGCCGACCTATCGGTGGTCGACATAATTCCAGGCCGTCCGGTGCTGATTGCTGCCCGCCGACAACGTCGATGCGGCAACTCGCGGCGAGACAACACATTCCCCATTATCGGAGATTCCATGCTTACCCTCACCAGCAACTCGACACCCAACGTCCGCCGTGTACTGCGCGGCGCCGCAGCGGCTTTCGCGATTCCACTTCTCCTCGTCGCCTGTTCGTCCAACGACAAGGCGGAGGCCAAGGCTGCCGACTCCGTGACCATCAAGGACCAGTGGGTGAAGGCGGCGGACGGTGGCATGTCGGCGGCGTTCGGTGAGCTGAGCAATGCGGGTGACAAGGCGCGCACGGTGGTGTCGGCGACGAGTCCCGCGTCGAGCAAAGTCGAGCTGCACGAGGTGGTTGCGGATGCGGGCGGGACCAAGACGATGCGTCCCAAGGCGGGCGGGTTCGTGATTCCGGCGCACGGGAAGGTCGAGTTGCGGCCGGGTGGGGACCACATCATGTTCATGGGGCTCACCGGTCCGCTGCGCACCGGCACCGAAACGCCCGTCACGCTCACCTTCGACGACGGGTCGACGACCACGTTCACCGCGCAGGTGCGCGACTTCTCGGGCAACCAGGAGAACTACGCGCCCGATCACGCGAGCGGTGCGCAGGCACCGGCGCACGGTGGCTGAGACCGGCTCGCGCCCGGGACGTCTCAACCGGCGGCGCCTGCTCGGTGGTGGCGCCGCCGCTGCGGGTGCCGCGGGTATCGGCTGGGGTGCGGTCGCACTGACCGGCCGCGACGACGCACCGCGGACCTCGGCGACCGAACCGTTCTACGGCACACATCAATCCGGGATCGCGACCGACCCGCAGTCGCAGGCGGCTTTCGTTGGGTTCGATCTGAAGCCGGGCGTCACCAGGGACGACATCATCGGCATCCTGAAGATCTGGACCGGCGACGCGGCGCGACTCACCCAGGGCCGCGCCGCCTTGGCGGACACGGAACCGGAACTGGCGCAACGCCCGGCGCGGCTCACCATCACCGTCGGCCTCGGTCCCGCGGTATTCACCGCCGCGGGCCTCGAGCGCAGACGCCCGCCCTGGCTCCGCCCGCTGCCATCGTTCGACATCGACCGCCTCGAATCAGCCTGGAGCGACGGCGATCTGCTGGTCCAGGTCTGCGCGGACGAGGCGACCACGGTGTCGCACGCGGTGCGCGTGCTGTGCCGAAGTGTGTCCTCACTGGTCACGGTGCGCTGGGTGCAGCGCGGATTCCGCAACGCCGAACCCGGCCGAACCCCACGCAATCTGATGGGCCAGGTGGACGGCACCGTCAACATCGCCCCGGGCACCGATTTCGATCGGCTCGTCTGGGACGACGGCGCCGCGCAACCCAGGCTCGCGGGCGGTACGTCCTGCGTACTGCGCCGAATCGCGATGACCCTGGACACCTGGGACGAAATCGACCAGGAGGGAAGGGAACTCACCGTCGGCCGCACCGTCGCCACCGGCGCGCCGCTGACCGGCACCGACGAGTTCGACGAACCGAATTTCGCCGCCGTCGACGCGAACGGCATCCCGGTCATTCGCCAGTCCTCGCACATCGCCCGCGCGCACCACACGCACGACGGCGAGCGGTTCCTGCGCCGCGGCTACAACTACGACGATGCGCCCGCACCGGGCCGGAACTCGAATTCGGGCCTGCTCTTCGCCGCCTACCAGCGCGACGTGGACGCCCAATTCTTGCCGGTCCAACAGGCGCCTGGCGGAGTTCGACGCACTCAATGTGTGGACGACTCCGGTGGGCTCGGCGGTGTTCGTCATCCCGCCGGGTGTGCCCGCGCCGGGCGGGTACCTCGGGCAGTCGCTGTTCGAATCATGATGTCGGACGGGAAGATCCCGCAAACACGCGGCGGCCGCCGCGCCGAGTAGACGCGGCGGCCGCGGGCCGAGTGAATCCGTCAGATACCGGTCGCGCCGTGGATCGCCTTGGCGTCCTTGCGAATCCCGAACGCCAGGATGACCTCCATGATCCCGAGCACGATCAGCCACACGCCGACCACGACCGCCAGCGTCGCCACCGACGTCAACGGCCAGGCGATCAACACGATGCCCGCGATCACGGTGATCACACCGAAGAACACGGCCAGCCAGCGACCGGGCACGGCAGGCTCGGACACCGCGATCACGACCGCGGACACGCCACGGAACAACCAGCCGATGCCGATCCAAATCGCAAGCAGCAGAATCGAAGTCAGCTCGTCACGGAAGCAGAAGACGCCGATCGCGATGGAAAGCACGCCACTGATGAAGGCCAGCACCCGCATTCCGGTGCTGGCCGGTGCGCCGAACGCGGCCATCAGCTGCAGAAAGCCGCTGACCACCAGATAGATACCGAACAGGACGCCCGCCGCCAGTAGCGTCACGCCGGGCCAGGCGAGAATGATCACGCCGAGGATCACCGAGAGTAAGCCGGTGACCAGAACGGTTTGCCACGCACTGCGGGCAAGAGACTGCAAAGGACCCTCGAGCACGCTGTTTGTCGTCATAATTCGATGCTATGCCCTTGCCAGTAGAGTTTCCTGGACATTTGCCCACGCAACTCGCAAGTCCAGTGGGCTTACCCATCGAATTATCCGCCTGTGCGGCAGCCGTGTCCGGCTAAACGACCGATTCATCGGCGGTCGACACGCCTGAATTCGCCGCCGCGGGCGCCGCGATATTGACCATCCAGGTGATGCCGTACCGGTCCTGGCACAGCCCGAACTCGTCGCCCCACATCTGCTTCTCCAGCGGCACCGACACCGTGCCCGCCTCCGACAACCGCTCCCAGTAACCATGCAGCTCGCCGGCGTCCTCGCCGCTGAGGCTGATCGAAATGCTGCTTCCCGGTTTGTATTCCATGCCGGGCGGGGTGTCCGCGGCCATCAACGTGAAGCCGCTCGGGGTCTCCAGGATGCCGTGCATGACCAGGTCCGCGCCGGGTGCGTCCTGATCGCTGAATTCGCTGAAAGTGCTGATGGTCAGGGTGCCGCCGAACACGTCGCGGTAGAACTCCAGAGCTGCGCGGGCCGTGTCGCCGAAACTGAGGTACGGGTTGAGCCGGGAGGTCATGCCACGAGGTTAGTGCGCCAAAGCACACGGGGCGATCGCTAGCGGGGTTTATCGCCGGTTTGGCTCGGGTAGTCATACCTAAGTGACTCTCGTCGTGTACGCCCATGGGGTGCAGCGGGTGGGTCGGAATCGTGAGTCTCGGGTGGCTAGGAGAAGAGGGTGGCGGTTGTACTCGTGCTGCAGGCGCGGGGCCTTGGTGATCTACTTACCGGGGTCCCTGCCCTCCGCGCGCTACGCCGCGCCAAGCCACACGACCGCATCGTGCTCGCCGCGCCGCACCGGCTGAAGCCGATCGTCGACCTGATCGCCTCGGTGGACGCCATGGTGCCGACCGCCGAGATCGGCGGACTCCGCTGGGACGCGCCCGGCCCGCAACTCGCCGTCAACCTGCATGGACCGAGCACCGAAAGCATTGTGCAGCTGGAGAAAACGGACCCGGGCCGGATCCTCAGCTACCGCAATCCGGCGTTCCCCGAGCTGGATGGCCCCGAGTGGCAGACGGACATGCACGACGTGGACCGCTGGTGCCACCTACTCGAATCCGACGGGATCGTCGCGGACCGGCGCAATCTCGGCCTGGTGCCGCCGGTGTCGACCACGAGCCATCGCGATTGCGTCGTCGTGCACGTCGGCGCGGGCGCACCCGCCCGCCGCTGGCCGCCCGACCGGTTCGCGGCCGTGGTCCGGCATCTGCTGGTGCTCGGTCGCGAAGTCGTGCTCACCGGGGATGAATACGAGCGGGAGATCGCGCTGAACATCGCGGCGCGGGCAGGTCTGCCGATCGGGCGGGTGCTTGCCGGAGAGCAGAACCTGATCGAACTCGCCGCCACGATCGCCGAGGCTGGACTCGTCATCAGTGGCGACACCGGCGTCGCCCACCTCGCCACCGCATTCGGCACCCGCACCGTCCTCATCTTCGGCCCGACGCCCCCGCGCTGGGGTGGACCGCCCCCGCACCTGCTGAACCGGCACGCCGTGCTCTGGGCCGGCCAGCTCGGCGACCCGGACGCCGACACTCCCGATCCCGGCCTGCTGCGCATCGGCGTCACCGAGGTCATCAACGCCGTGGACAAACAACTCAACAAGCGCAACTGGCCAGGCACCGGCACCCAACCCCGCCGCACCCCCTATCGCCGAGTCGGCTGACGGACCCACCCACCGCAGCCGACTCGCACAACCACATCACCGGCAACCTCCTCGTCGACTTCGCAGACGAGGTCGGTTCTCCCCACGTCCAGCGGACGCCTGTTGCGTGCGATGCGCTATGGACGTGTGCGACGTAGCCTCCCGGGCAACCGCGTCGCGCGGTGTTCCTCGCGGCGGCGAGCAGCTACCTGCCGAGACTCGTCAGGGACCGAGACCTCATGCGCGCCAACGATTTAGCGGAAGGCTCGGACGCGACAGCGCGCGTTCGACCCACTAAAGGCTGCTGTCGGTGCGGGCGGTCTGCAACGCGGCGGAGTAAGCAGCCAGGGCACTGGGCCAGAACTGGTCCAGGTAGTCGCGGGCGTCGCCGAGGCCGCGGGGGTCGAGGGAGTAGAGGCGGCGGTTGCCGTCTGGGCGCATCATCACCAGGCGGGCCTCGCGCAGGACGCGCAGGTGTTGGGAGACGCCGGAGCTGGTTACGCCAGTGAGTTCTGCTAGTTCGCCGACCGCGCGCGGGGCCTGCGGGAGCGCCTCGAAGATGGCGCGGCGGGTCGGGTCGGACAGCGCCATGAGGGCGCGAACTCCATTAGTCGCCACTGAAATAGTGTGATCAACGAGCGACCATTTGGTCAACTCTGCGCAATACGGAATTCCCCCAGGTGAACACGCGAGGCGGACGTTTGCGTTACATAGTTGTAATACGCGAACTGGGCTTTCGCACCGCTGTGACGGTAACCACACGATTGCGGAACCAGCATTTGCCTCCCGTACGTTCGTTCCATGCCCGTGACCGTTCCGTTATCTTCCCGTCGGGGCGCGACCCGGACCCGACGCCACCGTGCCGCCACCCGCGCGGTGGCCGTGTCCGCGGTCGTCAGCGCCTCGCTCGGTGTGCTAGCCGCCGCCGACCAGCAGTCGACCAACACCTCCGGCCACCTCACCGCCGGAAAACACGCCGCCGCCGACGCCGATGTGGCAACGCAGGCCATGTTCACCGCCTTCACCCCACGCGAAGCGCAGATGCCGCAGACCGTGCCGGACAACGTCGTGTGGGCGCAGAACCGTCTCGCCGTCGAAGCTGCCCGGCCCAAGACCGTTCGCCCCATCGCGGGCATCCTGACCTCCACCTTCGGCGTGCGCTGGGGCGCACTGCACGCGGGCCTGGACCTGGCCGACCCGATCGGCACGCCGATCGCCGCGGTCACCGATGGCGTCGTGATCGACGCCGGACCGGCCAGCGGCTTCGGCATGTGGGTCCGCGTTCAGCAGGACGACGGCACCATCGGCATCTACGGCCACGTCAACGACATCCTCACCACCGTCGGCCAGCAGATCCGCGCGGGCGACATCATCGCCACCGTCGGCAACCGCGGCTTCTCCACCGGCCCGCACCTGCACTACGAAATCCACCTGCCCAGCGGCGAGCCGATCGACCCGCTCCCCTGGCTCGCCACCCGCGGCATCGACATCCAGGGCAACACGCCCTAGTCCGATGCACTTCGCGAGTCGATGAGGGGCTCGCGAACGGCATTTCAGGTGAACGCCCCGGCCGCGAACGTGTCAACGGAGACACGTTCGCGGCCGGGGCGTTCACGCGTCCGGGCCTCAGGCGTCCTGGAGGCGCTCGATGCGGGCCGGAACGTGTTTGTGCCATGGGGTTCCCGCGATGGCGTCGCGCCAGGTGACGTCGGTGAGTTCGTTGGCGGCGACGCCGGTGCGCTCGGTGCCGGCACCGTCCGGGAGATCGAGGCCGAGGCCGTTGGGCAGGGAGACGTGGCCGGGTTGCATACGGTCGTTGATTTCCACGGTCGAGATGGCGGTGCCACGACGGGTCGTGATGCGGGCGTGGTCGCCGGTGATCAGGCCGAGGGCGGCGGCATCGTCAGGGTTGAGGCGCAGCGAACCGTCGGTGTCGCGGCGGCGCCAGGTGTTGTCGCGGAAGATCGTGTTGGCGGTGAACGAGCGGCGCTCCCCCGCGGCGAGGACGAAGGGGAACTCGGCACTGGTGTGGGTGGCCGGAGTGGTCGCGAGGTCGCGCACGGCTTGCAGTAACTCCGGTATTGCCAAGGGAATTCGCTTGTCGGGGTACGACAGATAGTCCCAAGCGTCTGCGTAGTCGTCGACGGTGAAGGTGACACCGGAGCGGCCCGCGAGGATGGCGTCGAAGAGGGAATCGGCACTGCGATGTCCGGCGCGACGCATCCCGGTGGGATAGACCTTGGCGATGCGTTGCGCCAATGCCCACAGCACCGCGGCGGCACGGGCGTTGCCGGGCAGGGTCGGGCCGAGCGTCTCGTACAGCACGTAGGGCGCGACACCCGCGAGAGACTTGTCGAGCACGAGCAGCGCGGCGAACGCCCATTTGTACGGGCGGCGACCGAGTTTCGCGGCCGTCCGCAGCACGGCGAGTTTGCCACGACCGACCGTACCGAGCTCACGCAGCAGCCGGGCGTAGATCTCCGGCTCGGCCAAAGTACCCGGCAACGGATCGAGCACCGGCGCGCGCAGGTGAAAGGTGTTGTGCGGGAACTCGAGATTGAAGAAGGTGGCTTCCCACTTCTCGAATTGGCTTGCCGCGGGCAGCACGTAGTCGGCATGGCGCGCGGTTTCGGTGAGCGCGACGTCGAGCACCACGACCAGATCGAGTGCGTCGAGCGCCTGCCGGAACTTCGCCGAATCGGCAAGCGAGTGTGCGGGATTGGCGGATTCGACGATCATCGCGCGGAACCGGTCCGGATGGTCGGTGAGGATTTCCTCGGCGATGGAGTTGCACGGCACCATGCCGCCGAGAATGGGCGCGCCGGTGACCGGGGTGCGTTTGATGTCGCGGCTGTACCCGGCCAGCGGCGCCATCCACGAATGCGGATTCATGGCACCGCGTTTCGCGAAGTTGCCGGTGAGCAGCCAGAGCAGTTTGTTCAGATACGAGATGAGGGTGCTGTTCGGGCTCTGCTGCACGCCGAGGTCTTCATAGGTGGCGACGCTGGTCGCGGTACCGATGCGATGCGCGGCGGTGCGCACGAGATGTTCGGGAATGCCACAGATTTCGGCGTAGGCGGCGACGTCGATACCCGACAGGTCCCGCAGCACGTCCGCCGAGTCGGTGGTGTGCTCGACGAGGAAGGTGTGGTCGACGAGATCGTCCTGGACCAGGACGGCGAGCATCGCGGACAGGCACCAGGCGTCGGTGCCCGGCCGGACTTGCAGGTGGATGTCGGCGAGGTCGGCCGTTTCGGTGCGCACCGGATCGAGCACGATCATGCTGCGGGCGGGATCCTTGGCGATCTGCTGCAGCACCGTGCGGGCGCGCGGGACGCCGTGCGACTGCCAGGGGTTCTTGCCGAGGAACACCGACACTTCCGCGTGCTCGAAGTCGCCGGTGGTGTGGCCGCCGGTGAGGTGTCCGTCGACCCAGCCTTCGCCGGTCTTCTCCTGCGCCAAGGCGCTGGATCGGTAGCGGGCACCAACCGCGCGACGCAGGGCGCCGCTGTATGCGCCGCCCAGATGATTGCCCTGTCCCCCGCCGCCGTAGTAGAAGATCTTGTCGCCGCCGTAGCGGTTCTTGACCTCGATGAGGCGCATGGCGACTTCGGAAATTGCGGTATCCCAGTCGATTTCGGTGAAACTGCCGTCGGCTTCACGGCGCAACGGCGAGGTGAGGCGGGCGCCGCCGTTCTGATAGTGGTCGAGACGCAGCGCCTTGTTGCAGGTGTAACCGGCGGAGGCGACGTGCTCCTTGTCGCCGCGGATCTTGGCGAAGCGCCGGTCGTCGAGTTGGATCAGCAGACCGCAGTTGTTTCCGCAGAGGATGCAGGCGGTCTTGTGCCACTCCCCCTGGGCGGCTGCGTCGCGAGACACGGTGTTGCCACCGGAGGCGGTCATTTGCTGACCTGGTCGACGCGGGTGCCGTCGAGCCAGGGCTCGAGCTCAGCGAGGAACGGGGTGTCGCCGAGGCGCTCGAGGTCATCGAGGAAAGCCGAAGTGGTGCGGGCGGCTGCGGCGGTGGTGCCTGCGGAGATGAACCCGGCCTGCTCACGATCGAGGCCGCGGGACAGTGACTTGTCGGTGCCGAAGTAGATGGCGCGCTTGGCTTCTGCGACGGCGACCGGGTTGCGGGTGGCCAATCTCGCTGCGGTCGCTTGAGTTTCGGCCAGCAGCTGATCCTCTGGGACCAATCGATGCACCAGTCCGAGCCGGAAGCCTTCTTGCACGGACAGCGGTGCGCCTTCGAGGGTGATCTCAATCGCCTTGGCGGCACCCAAGAGTCGGGACAGGCGTTGAGTTCCGCCGCCGCCGGGGATCAGGTTGGCCAGGGTCTCGATCTGACCGAGTTTGACGTGATCGGCATCGGCGGCATACCGCAGGTCGCAGGACAGCGCGATCTCGTGGCCGCCGCCGAGCGCGGGACCGTTGATCGCGGCCAGATACACCACACCGGACCGGTTCATCCGGAGCGTGGTCTTCTTCCAACGGTGTCCCCACACCAGTCCGGCGCCGAGCCCGCCACCGAACCTTTCCGCCAGTCGCGTCGCACCCGGCAACCGCATGGCCAGATCGCCGACCCGCAGGAACGGTGCCGCGGCCCGGGCGGGGACGAACGGATGCGGCAGCTCGATCATGCCGATCAGCGCACGCGGGTCCGCGTGGGTGAGGAACCGGCCGGGCAGCCCGCCCGTGAGCACGACCGCGCCCACCGTGTCGTCGGCGTCGACCGCGGCGGTCAGCACATCCAGATCGCGGACGAACTCGGGAGTGGCGAAGTTGAGCGGTGGCGCGACGACCCGTGCCGTCAGCACCCGACCGTCCTGGACCAACTTGATGGTCTCCAGCTGGAGATCGGCGGCGGACATCGGCGGCTCCTTCGATGCGCATGGCAACGGCGGGTTCACGAGAATGCTTCGGCGCAAACCCGATTCACTCGAACCCGAAACCGTTTCCTATTATGGTGTCCACCATAATAGGTGTGTCAAGAGGTACCACCCACTCCGAAGACCACGGCCAGGGCTATTCGACGCGGGTGACGGCCGGGATCAGTTCACGGAGTTCGCCGATGACGTTGTCCAGCGGCGTGATGTCACGCTGTGCCCGACACAGCGCGATCGCACCCTCGAATGCGGCGACAGTGAGGGTGGCGAGGCTGCGGGCGCGGGTCTCGGAAATCCCATCCCGGACAAGCATTTCGGCGAGGGCACGTTCCCAGCGGGCGAACACATCGGCGGCCGCGCGGGCGAATTCCGGTGCGTCGTCGTTGGTTTCGACCGCGACGGCGAACACCGGGCACCCTGCCCGGAACTCGCTGTCGACCAACGTCTGCCGCCACAGCGTCGCGAACTGATCGAGCGCGGTCACCGGATCGTTCTCGCGGGTCAGCTGCTCGATGAACTCGGACATGATGGTCCCCGCAACCACGACCGCGTCGTTGATCAGCTCCGTGCGTCCACCTGGAAAGTGGTGATACACCGACCCACGCGGCGCCCCGGTAGTACTGAGCACCCGATCCACACTCGTCGCGCTGGCGCCATGCACCCGCAACGATTCGACCGCCCCCTCGATCATCCGCCGCCGCGCGTCACCCGGACGCGGGCGTACAGCACCCTCACTACGCGCTCGGCGTGTCCCTGCCATACCGCCATGTTATGGGATATGCCATAAACATGACACGGCACCTACACCGCTGTCTGGATCTGGCCGGTCTCCGCCGTCCCTCAACTGGCCACCGTCGCCCCACAACCAGGGAGAACGCCGGTGGCTGGGCAGACCCGAGCGCCGGGCCCACCCTGCCAGCTCGTTGTCAGGCTGTCCGGTGCGGCACCCGGGTGGCATGGAAATCAAGGAACGCCGAGAGAGTCTCGTCGGGCGCTTCCACCTGCGGGTAGTGGCCGACTTTCGACAGTTCGATCACATCGGGGTTCGGAATCAGTTCGCGGAACCGGATCACCATGTGGGCATCGGAAACCGGGTCGAGCAAACCATCGATGAGGCGCAGCGGAACTGGCGTGTCACGCAGGGCACCGACCCACCGTTCACGGTACTTGCGACGCTCACCCATATAGCGGATCAGCTTGTACCCGTTGCGCTTACCGCGTTTACTGCACCACAGCGTCCAGAACTGATCGAGTTCTTCCCGGGTCGGTTTGGTGTCTTTCCCGAACACCGAAGACAGGCTCGCCGTGTACGCGCGCTCGGTCGCCAAGAAACTGGCCAACGGCCCGAGCGGACTCGCCAGCAGCCGCTGCACCAACCGGGCCCGATGCGTCTCCGGGAACAACCCACCGTTGAGCAGACACACCGATTCGATCACCAGCGACTCGTCACCCGCGGCGCGGCGCTCACTATCGCGGGCCAGCAATTCCTGAGCGACGGTGTCGCCGTAATCGTGGGCGAGGATGTGGAACCGGTCGATCCCCCGCTCCCGCAACAGATTCTCGTGAATATCGGCCTGATCGGCGATCGAGTACAGGTAATTCCGCGGCTTGGCGGACCAGCCGAAGCCGATCATGTCCGGCGCGAGCACCCTAGCGAACCGCGAGCACAGCCCCGGCCAGATGCGATGCCAGTCCCAGGACGCGGTCGGGAACCCGTGGATGCAGACCAGCGTGCCGTCGGCACCACCGCCGTCGTCGCGATAGAAGATCTGGTGACCGCGGTGGGTGAACCGCCTGCCGTTCGCCCGCCAGGACGCAAACTCCTCCATGCCTACCTCCTTGTCGCCGACAAGCATGGACCCTGAACCCCTCTTGCACAGGAAATCCGTCGACACCGGACGTGTCATCTACTGCGGGCAGAGTTGCCGTCGATGCGCTCTGCGAGAATGCGACAGTGCATGTCGCGATCGGCCTAGTGGTTCTTGTTGCTTCAGCGGCAGCGCTCGCGGCGCTGGCCCGCCGATTCGGAGTGTCCGAACCCCTCGTCCTGACCCTGGCCGGGGTGGTGGCGTCGTACCTGCCGTTCGTGCCGGAGATCCATCCCGATCCGGAGATCATCCTGCTCGGGTTGTTGCCGCCGCTGCTGTACACGGCGGCGATCCGGACCTCGCTGGTGGATTTCCGCGCCAACGTCCGCACCATCGCGTCGCTTTCGGTGGGGTTGGTGCTGTTCAGCACGTTCGCTGTCGCGACCGTGGTGTGGTGGTTGCTGCCGGTGCCGTTCGCGGTCGCGGTCGCGCTCGGCGCGGTGGTGGCGCCGCCGGACGCGGTGGCGGCGACGGCGGTGGCCAGGCGGATCGGGATGCCGCGGCAGATCGTCACAATCCTCGAGGACGAGTCGCTGTTCAACGACGCGACCGCGCTGGTGGCGTTGCGCACCGCGATCGCCGCGTCGGCCGGGACGGTGTCGGTGTGGCAGGCGGGCGGCGACTTCCTGCTCGCGGCGGGCGGTGGCGCCGCGGTCGGCGTGGTCGTGGCGTATCTGCTTGCGCTGCTTCGTCGTCGGATCACCGACCCGGTGCTGGATACGACGCTGTCGTTCCTCGCGCCGTTCGCTGCGTACCTGCCTGCTGAAGGGATCCACGCGTCCGGGGTGATCGCGGTGGTCACCTGCGGCATGATCCTCGGGCACGGCGCGCCGGTGTGGCAGAGCGCGGCGTCGCGGATCGCGGAACGCACCAATTGGCGCACCATCCAGTTCATTCTGGAGAGCTCGGTGTTCGTGATCATCGGGTTGCAGGTGCGCGCGATCCTCGAGGGTGCGTGGAGTAGCGGGCTCGATCATGGGACCGTGGTGGTGGCCGCGATCGGGGTGCTGCTGGCGACGATGTTGGCGCGACCGTTGTGGATCTTCCCGTGGTCGTTGCTGATTCACCGACTCGGACACCATTCCGGAGGTGTGCCGATCGGGCATTCGACGGTGGTGTCCTGGGCGGGCATGCGTGGCGTCGTCACCCTGGCCGCGGTACTGCTGCTGCCCGAGGACACCCCGCAGCTGCCGGTGCTGAAGCTGCTCGCGCTGGTTGTCGTCGCGGGAACGCTACTGCTGCAAGGCACTTCGCTGCCCTGGCTGGTGCGACTGCTGCACCTGCGCGGGCCGAGTCGCGCCGAGAACGCGCTACAGAAGGCGAACCTGCTCCAGCAGGCGACAACGGCGGGCCTGATCGAGCTCGACAAGTGGATCACCCCGGAAACGCCCGCGTCGGTGGTCGATTCGTTGCGCGACCGGGTCACCTGGAAGACCAATGCCGCCTGGGAACGCCTCGGCCGCGCCGAATCCGAGCTGGCCACACCGACCGCGGAGTACCGGCGGCTGCGCTTGGAGATGCTGCGCGCGGAACGGGAAACGGTTCTGCGCGTACGCGATTCCGGTGGGGCCGACTACGAAATCCTGCAATACGTGCTGTCCCGGCTCGATCTCGAGGAGTCGATGATCGACCGATACGACGAGACCGAGGAAGAGCCCCTCGAACCGCTCTCCGCGCCCAACGCGGGCGATACCTGCGCGCACCTGGAGGCCGCCCCGCTGGTCATGGAGCCGAGCGGCCCGGATGTCTGTGAAGAATGCCTCGCCGAGGGACTGAGCTGGGTACATCTGCGAATGTGCCTGTCCTGCAAGCATATTGCCTGCTGCGATTCCTCGGTCGGCAACCACGCGACCAAGCACTACGGCAGCACCGGGCACCCGGTCATGCGCAGCGTGGAGCCCGGCGAGGCGTGGCGCTGGTGCTATGTGGACGAGTTGCTGGGCTGAGCAGTACGCGACGATCAGCGGCGGGCGTGCGAGTAGATCAGGCGCGCGTATTCGTTGAGCAGCTTGTCCAGGGAGACCTCGTCGCCACCCGCGGCGATCTGCTGGTAACCGATCAACATCGCCATGCCGAGCGAGGTCACCACGGTGGCGGTGTCGTCGTCGCCGACCACACCCTTGATCGCCTTCTGCACTGTGCGCCTGCGGGATTCGTCGACCCGCTTGAGTGCCAGGTTCACCGATTCGTCGTTCGCGGCCCAGGCACGGATCGCGGCTTCGGCGCGGTGGTGCAGGCCGGCGGCGAGGTCGGACATGGCGCGAATGTCGTCGTCCGGGTTGCCCTGGTTGAACTTCAGCGTGCGCAGGATCAGCACCTGCCGGTTCTCCCAGTGCTCGAGTAACACGTCGACGAACCCCTGCCAGCTGCCGAAGTGGTGATAGAACGAGCCGCTGGTGACCCCGAGCCGACGGCACAGCACGCCGATGTTGAGCCCCTTGAACCCGAGTTCGGCGAGCACCTCCAGAGCCGTGTCGAAGTACTGCTCCTTGGTGACCACACGTGACATGCCGGGCGCCGTTCTGTTCGTTCGGGCAGGGGTGCGAGGACCGAACAGTACCCCATTGTCTCGTCGGCTCGTACGAGGATAGCCAAGCCACCGCCCCCCGTTCCGGCGACCCCAAGTACCTGTTACCTGGTGAAATACGTAGTGCGCGTGCGCAAATCGAGAGACCGCTGAAAGCGCACTCGAAGGTCGAGAAGCTGCCGCAAGCGCCTGACCGTTCGAAGCTAACTGATAGCGCACAAGAATCGCCGACTCGACCGAAGACATACACGTCTGCCGAAGCAGGCCGAGCGGCCCGAGATACGCGTGACTACCTGAGACAGGCCGACACCGGAGGCAAGCGACGGCTCACGCACGAATTCCCGGAAACGAATCGCAGGCACGCCCAGCTACCGGCAGCCAACTGTGTGCACGCGAGGCCGACCAGCAGCACGCACGCCGTACACCACAGGCCGATCGCGCGCGAAGATCGAAAGCCCTCGGTCAAATAGCAGAGCGCTCGCTCTGTTATTGTGGTCGCATGCCTCGCCCCCGCACCCACGATCCCGACATCGTGCTCGATGCCGCAGAGTCGCTGGCCGTGCAATCGGGACCGGCGGCGGTGACCACCCGCGCCGTCGCGGCGGCGACCGGAGTGTCCAACGGCGCGATCTATCACACGTTCGGTTCACGGTCGGAGTTACTCGGGCGCACCTGGTTGCGGGCCGCGCATCGGTTCCTGGCGTTGCAGTCCGCGTTGGTCGACGGCGCGTTGGACGGACCGGATCGGCAGGATGGTGTCGATGCGGTGGTCGCGGCAGCCGAGGCACCCGTGGTGTTCGCCGAGAAGTTCCCGACCTCGTCCCGATTGCTGCTCACCATCGAGCGCGATGAACTACTCGGCGAGGTGCCCGATGACATCGCGACCGAGCTCGCGGATACCGACAAGGTGTTGGTGGAGTTGATGATCCGGCTGTCGCGCCACCTGTGGGATCGTGGCGACGGTCGCGCGGTCGACGTACTCAACCTGTGCCTGGTCGACCTGCCCACCGCGATCCTGTTGCGCCGCAAACGGTTCACCAATCCCCTTGCCCGCGAACAACTCAGCGCGGCAGTGCGAGCTGTCCTCGCGCTGGGTCCACCACCGAGACAGTAACAACGTTCACGAAACCCATCACCTAAGGAATCTCATGCCGATCCTGAGCTACCACGACAAGATCGCCGTCCTCAACCTGGGCGACGACGAAAACCGCTTCACGCCAACCTTTCTCGATGCGGTGAACGCCCACCTCGACACCGTGCTCGCCGACGGCGCACAGGGCCTGATCACCACCGCCAGCGAAAAGTTCTACTCCAACGGTCTCGACCTGGACTGGCTCGGCGGCAACAGCGACCGCACCCAGTGGTACGTCGGCGAGGTCCAGGCCCTGTTCGCGCGGGTACTCGCCCTGCCCGTCCCCACCGCCGCGGCCCTGCCCGGTCACGCCTTCGGCGCCGGCGCCATGCTGGCGATCGCCCACGACTACCGCGTCATGCGCGCCGATCGCGGCTACTTCTGCTTCCCCGAGGTCGACATCCGCATCCCGTTCACCGAGGGCATGGCCGCGCTCATCCAGGCCAAGCTCACCCCGAAAGCCGCGGTCGCCTCGATGACCACCGGCCGTCGTTTCGGCGGAACCGACGCGCTGGCAGTCGATATCGTCGACGCCACCGCCGCCGAGGGCGCGATCACCGACACCGCCCTCGCTCTGCTGGCTCCGCTCGGCGGCAAGGACTCGGGCACCCTCGGCGCCATCAAGAACACGATGTTCGCCAGCGCACTCACTGCCCTTAAGGCGGCCCGCCAGACCGACTGATCTACTCCGGTGCGGGCTGGACCTCGTCGTCCGACTCCGCGGGCGCGGCGGTGACCACATCGATCTGCTCACCGACGTAGCGGACGATCACCGCGACCACCGCCACGACCGGGACGGCGAGGAACGCACCGACGATGCCGTACAGCGACCCACCCGCGGTGACCGCGAGCAACACCAGCACCGCGTGCAGCTTCATGCTGCGACTCTGCAAAACCGGTTGCAGCACATTGCCTTCCAACTGCTGCACCGCGACGATGATGGCGAGCACGATCAACGCGGTGGTGAACCCGTTGCCGACCAGCGCGACCAGCACGGCCAGCGCACCGGCCACGAACGCACCGACCATCGGCACGAAGCCACCGATGAACGTGATCACCGCGAGCACCAACGCCAACGGAACCCCGAGGATCACCAGCCCCGCACCGATGAACACCGCGTCGATCAAACTGACCAGCGCCTGCGTCCGGATGAAACCGCCGAGGGTGCCCCAGATCCGATCCAGCACCTCCTCGACATGACGGCCGCTGCGGCTGCCGAGCACGGCGTGCAGCCAGGGCAGCAGCCGCGGCCCGTCCTTGACGAAGAAGAAGCTCAGTACGAGCACCAGGAACAGGGTGATCAACACCGACGTCGCCGTCGACACCCCGCTGAACACGCCACCCGCGATCTGCGCGGCACTCGACTGCAACCGGGACACGATCGCGTCGACCGCGGAGTTGAGCTGCTCGTCGCGAATCCGCAACGGCGGCCCCTGCATCCAGTCGCGCACCTGATTGACACCGGCGGTGGACTTGTCGGCGAGGTCCGGCGCCTGGTCCACCACCGACGGCACGATCAGCGCGATCACTCCGGCCAGCGCTCCGATGAACACGACCATCGTGATGCTCGCCGCCAACGCGGGACGCAAGCCGTGCCGGGTGAGCCAACGAGTGGGCGGCCACAACACGGTCGCGACGACGATCGCGAGCGCCACCGGCAAGACGACCACCCACAGCTTCGCGAGCAGATACATCAGCACCCACGCGCCCGCCGCGATCGTGACTATGCACAGCGCCCATTTCGCGAGCCAGATGATGCCGGACCCGATCACGTCGCCGCGATCAGGCACCGCGTGACTGCCGCCGCTCTTGTCCGGCTGCTCGCCAGGCTTGCTGGTGTTGTGCTGAATGTCTTCGCTCGGCCCACTCACGCGCCAAGTCTTGCACGAGGCCGAGGCCCGAGCAGGTCATTGCGCGCCGCGCGGCGCGGGTCGGATCGCCGGGCAGACGCCGTCCGCTGACCGGGATGTCGCCGTGCCGCCCGGCTTTGTCCCGGTAGGTTCGAATGATCTTCTGAAGGAGGGCACACTTTGACCGCCGCAGCCGTGCTGGAACGCAAGGGGCACATCGCCGTCATCACTCTGAATCGCCCCGAGGCGATGAATGCGGTCAATGCCGCATTGTCGAGTGCGGTGGGTGCCGCGCTGGACGAACTCGCCGCCGATCCGGAGTTGCGGGTCGGGGTGATCACCGGGGCCGGGCGCGCGTTCTGCGCCGGGGCCGATCTCAAAGAGTTGGCGCGCGGCAACGTGATTCACGATCCGGCGCATCCGGAGTACGGATTCGCCGGGCTGGTACAGCATTTCGTGGACAAGCCACTCATCGCGGCGGTCAACGGGTTCGCGCTCGGTGGCGGCACCGAGATCGTGCTGGCCAGCGATCTCGCGGTGATGTGCGAGGAGGCCTCCCTCGGGTTGCCCGAGGTGACGCGCGGATTGGTCGCTGCGGCAGGCGGATTGCTGCGGATGCCGCGTGCGGTGCCGCCGAAGATCGCGCTCGAGATGGCGTTGACCGGTGCCCCGATCGATGCGGCGCGTGCCGCGCAGTGGGGGTTGGTCAACCGGGTGGTGCCCGCCGATCAGGTGCTGGCCACCGCACTCGAATTGGCCGAGACCATCGCCGCGAACGCACCGATGGCGGTTCGCGCCTCCAAGCGAATCATGCACCGCGTCAACGACTTCGGCTCCGACTGGGATACCCCGATCTGGCAGATGAGCCTGGAGGAAGCGGGCCCCGTGTTCATCAGCAAGGACGCCCTCGAAGGCCCCCGCGCCTTCGCCGAAAAGCGCCCCCTGCAGTGGCGCGGCGAGTAACTCCGCCGGTTTTCATGATCAGGGGGAATTGGTGCTGGTATCGCCAGAGGCCAGCAGCACCAGTTCCCGCTGATCATGAACGCGGTCCGGTGAGGTGGGTGTCGAAGAAGCTGAAGATGCGCTGCCAGGCGTCGCGGGAGGCGTCCTCGTTGTAGCCGAGGCCGGTGACGCGCAGCAGCGGGTCGACGGGCGTGACGTTGGCGAAGGCGTGGGTGACCTTCGGATAGACCTTGATGTCGTGCTCGACGCCGAGCTCGGTCAACGCTTCGTCCAGTTTGCGTGGCGCGCCGATCAGGATCGGGTCGCGTTGGGCGTAGCTGGCGACCACCGGGCAGGCACCGTCGAGCATGGCTCGGTAGTCGCCGTAGAGCGACGGATAGAACGGTGCGGACGCGTCGAAACCCTTCGGCGCGACCAGCAACGCGAATCCACCGCCCATGCAGAAACCGACCACTGCGGTGCGGCCGGTGCAATCGGGTTCGGCGACCAGCCGGTCACGCGCCGCGAGCACATCACGCACCGGCGGCCCGTCACCGGTGAACATCAGCGACCGCATTATCGTCCGAATGCAGCGCACTCGCCCTCGGGAGAAGAGGTTCGGCGCGATCGTCAGGTAGCCGTAGTCGGCCAGCATATCGACGGTCCGCCGCAAATCAGCGCTGAATCCCACCCCGTCGTGGATCACCACAACGCCCGGCCACGGCCCGTCCCCGGACGGGCGCGCCAGTACCGCTTCGAGCCGTCCATCGGGCGCGGTGAGCTCAATCGTCTTCATGCCCACCGAATCTAGGTCAGTGTCTCAGACATGTACAGCACTAACTGCCGACTAGCCGATCACTCGGGCGCGAGGGCGGCCAGCATGCTGCGGGCGAACCGTTCGTAGCGGGCAATGTTGAACTGCTCAGGGTCGGTGAGGACCTGGTGCCCGGCGCGCTCGCCCGCCGCGAGCAGGGACATGGCCAGCAGTTCGAGGTCCATGTCGGCGAGGCCGGAGCGTCGATCGCGCCCCCATTCGAGCAGCGCGCGCAGCTGATCCAGCGCGAACTGCATGGCTGCCTCGGATCGTTCCCGGACCTGGCTCGGGGCGTCGACGGCGGGCAGGAGCAGCAGACGCCACGAATCCGGGTTCGCGAGGACCGCGGTGAGCAGGTTCATCATCGCGGCGACGAGGATGTCGTCGAAGTCCGCGTCGTCGGTGAAGACGGGCATCGCTTCCGCCAGTGTCGCCAGCGCTCGCTGCCCTTCACGGTCGAAGAGTGCGAGCAGCAGCGGTTCCACGCCCGGATAGGCCGCGTAGACACGCGGTTTGGCCAACTCGGCCTCGCGCGAGACGGCCTCCATGGTGATCGCCGCGTAGCCGTGCCGGGTGACCAGCCGCAGTGCGGCGTCGAGTACCTGCTCGCGCCGGACCTCCAGCTGCATTCGCGGCTGTCTGGGGCGTTTGACGGGCTGGCTCACCATCCTCACACTAGTCGGCGGTCGAGGACTGACCGGGCAGGCGGAGGCGTTTGAGGGCCAACGCGTTCAGCGCGACGATGATGCTGGAACCCGACATCGACATGGCGGCGATCTCAGGACGCAGGGTGAAACCGAAGGCCGGGACGAAGACGCCCGCGGCTATCGGCAGCGCGATCGTGTTGTAGCCGACCGCCCAAGCCAGGTTCTGGTGCATCTTGCGCAGGGTGCCGCGGCCGATGCGCAGGGCGGTGGGGACGTCGAGTGGATCGGAGCGCATCAGGACGAGGTCGGCGGTTTCGATGGCGACGTCGGTGCCCGCACCGATGGCGATGCCCAGATCGGCACCCGCCAACGCCGGGGCGTCGTTCACACCGTCGCCCACCATGGCGACCTTGCGGCCATCACGTTGCAGCTCAGCGATTTTCGCGGCCTTGTCGCCGGGGAGAACCTCCGCGATCACGGTATCGATTCCGAGATCGGCGGCGATGCGCTCGGCGGTGGCGCGATTGTCGCCGGTCAACATCACCACTTCGATGCCCAGGTCATGCAGCTCGGCGACCGCGGCGGCAGAAGTGTCGCGCGGTGCGTCGGCGAGTGCGATCACCGCGACGGCAGTCCCGTCGATCGCGGCGAGAACGGCAGTGTGGCCGGAGTCGGCCAGCCGATCACGTTGCGCGGCAAGCGATCCGAGGTCGATGCCCTCACGCTCCAGCAATCGTCGGTTGCCGACGGCGACGCGATGTCCGTCGACCTCAGCAATAGCGCCGTGACCGGGCACATTCTCGAACTTGTCGGCGGACAACCTCGCATGACCGGAGGCGCCTGCGTGGCCGGATGCGCTACCGACTCGGGTTGCGGCGCCGAGAGTTTCGACGTGCCGGACGATGGCGGCGGCGAGGGGGTGTTCGGATTCGCGTTCGACGGCGGCGACCAGGCGGAGCACCTCGTCGGCCGAATACCCTTCGGCGGTCACCACATCGGTGACTTCCGGTTCGCCCTTGGTCAGGGTGCCGGTCTTGTCCATCACTACCGTTTGGATGCGTGCCGCGGATTCCAAGGCGAGCGCATTCTTGAACAGCACACCGCGTTTCGCGCCGAGGCCGGTGCCGACCATGATCGCGGTCGGGGTGGCGAGACCGAGGGCGTCGGGGCAGGTGATCACCACGACGGTGATCGCGAACAGCATCGCCTTGGCGAACGAGGCACCAACCAGCAGCCACACCGCGAACGTCAGCGCGCCGCCGATCAGCGCGACCAGCACCAACCAGAATGCGGCGCGGTCAGCCAGCTTCTGGCCGGGTGCCTTCGAATTCTGTGCCTGCTGAACAAGTTCCACGATCTGCGCCAGCGCGGTGTCCGCACCGACCTTGGTCGCGCACACCCGCAGGGTGCCGTTGGTGTTCAACGACGCGCCGATGACCGTCGCGCCCGCTTCCTTGTGCACCGGCATGCTCTCGCCGGTCACCATCGACTCGTCGACCTCGCTGTCGCCCTCCTCGACGACACCGTCGACGGCGATCTTCGCGCCCGGCCGCACCAGCAACAGGTCACCGACCACCACCTCCGCGGTGGGCACCTCGACCGGCTCGCCGTCGCGAATCACCTCCGCCTTGGGCGGCGCCAGATCCAGCAGCGCGCGAATGGCGTCGTTCGCCCCGCCCCGAGCCCGCATCTCGAACCAATGACCAAGCAGCACAAAGGTTGCCAGCATCGTCGAGGCCTCGTAGAACACCTCCCCGCCGCCGGTCAGCGTGATCGCCAGCGAATACAACCAACCTGCCCCGATTCCCACCGCGACCAGCACCATCATGTCCAACGTGCGCGCCCGCAACGCCGCCACCGCGCCGGTGAAGAAGATCGCCGACGAATAGAAGATCACCGGCAAACTCGAGATCAACGCCCAAATGTCCTGCCGCATCCCGAACGGCACCGGCAGGTGCACCCCGAACATGTCGGTAGCCATCGGCGACCACAGCATCACCATCACCGCGAACACAGCCGCCACCACAAACCGATTCCGCATATCAGCAGCCATGTCCGCCATAGACATCCCGGCATGCCCCGCATGCCCACCGGATCCGCCGTGGTCACCGTGGCCGTCGTGGCCAGCAGCTCCACCGTGCGCGCCGTCATCGGCGTGACCGTTGTGCTCATTGATCAAGTCGTGCCCGGCATGTGCGTCTGGGCTCATGTGATCGCCGTGATCCGCATGTGCGACATGCCTTCCGGTCACATCGCGATCGGCGACGTCTATGCGTGCGTCGCGAACGACGTGCCCATCAAGTACTGCGTGCCCGGCATGTGCGTCTGGCTTCGTTTGATCGACGTGCGCGGCACGTACCGCGTGCGCGGCGTGATCGCCATGCGTGCCGGATCCATCATGGGCGGCGGCTGTCCCCGCGGACGCGATGTTGTCAGAGTCTGCCGCGTGACCGTCGGCGTGCGGCTCGACCAGTGGATCGCAGATGTGACTCGGGACTGAGCGCCCGGCGCAGTGGTATCCGCAGTCGCGGACCCAGCCTGCGAGTTCGGCGACCGAGGTGCGGGTGGGGTCGTAGGCGACCGTGGCGGTTTGGGCGGTCGGGTTGGCTGCTACGTCGAGGACGCCCGGCCTGCGGCGGAGTACGGCGGTGACGACGTTGCCTTGGCTGGCCCAGCGGACGCCGCGCACGTCGAGGACGGCGGTGCGGTGTGCCGGGTTGCGGTCCTGCGGGTCGTGGTTCACGTCTTCACTCCTCGTTCGGAAAGCTCGGCTCGATTGATCGAGTCGAGGCGTGCCGTCGGCCAGCTCGACCATATACCCCTACGGGGTAGGTGTCTAATATGAATCGCCGACGCCGAAGCGCGAAAACCAGTTGTCACGGGCTCGTACTGTTTAGCCCGTGGCAGACATCACCAGCTTGCTCGCGACCTACGACGAGCAGATGCGCGGGGCACCGCAGAACCTGCCCGCGGGCGTGACCTGGGAGCAGGATGGTCCGGTGGTCCGCGTCGTCGGGAGGTTCCGCGGGTACGTCAGCGCTCCGCCGGATGTGGGAGTCCTTGGCGCAGAACTGGATCGGCTGATCGAGCGGCAGCGTGACTACTTCGCGGCCCGCGGCGAGGCTGTGGAGTGGACGACTCGCGGGCACGATCTGCCCGAGGACCTGCCCGATCATCTGCTGGCCGCGGGATTCACCCCCGAGGATCAGGAGACCATCCTCATCGCCACGGCTTCGGAGTTGCCCGCCGAAGCGGTCATTCCTGACGGTGTCCGCATTCGAGAGGTTGCCGCAGCACCGGATCTGCACCGCATCGCCGCCATGGAATCGACCGTCTGGGGTCAGGACATGAGCTGGCTCGGCGATGACCTCATCGGCCGTGTCGCCGCCGCCCCCGACAACACCACCGTCCTCGTTGCCGAAGCGGACGGCGAAGTGGTCTCGGCGGCTTGGATGGTCGTCAGCCCAGGCACGGAATTCGCGGGTCTCTGGGGCGGCTCCACCCTGCCCGCCTGGCGAGGCAAGGGAATCTACCGAGCTTTGGTCGCCGCCCGCACCGAACTCGCGATCGCCCGCGACATCCGATACCTGCAGGTAGACGCCTCCGACGACAGCGCTCCGATCCTCCGCCGCCTCGGCTTCCACGCCGTCACCACCACGACACCGTACGTCTGGACGCCCCCGCGGCCCTGACCGAAGCCCGCTAGCGAACTTCGGCCCGGTGCATAGCACTGGGCTTCGGCGCTACAGATGGCGCTGGACTTCAGCCCGACGCGTGGCGCTGGGCTTCGGCCCTACGCATGGCGCTCACTCCGTAGCCCGCAAAGCAAGACAGACGAATCCTTGGCGGACTCGTCCACGCGTGCACCACTCCACTTGTCCCGCAATGTATCCCGCACCTCCGCACCCGGCCGAGGCATTCGACCGGCTAGCACGCCAACAGCACCCCACCGCGCGGAAATCGACCGAAACGTCCCCCGTGTCGGTTCGCGGCATTTACCGTCTCAGAGAGATAGACAGCTGTTCTGAACGGGGTTGCGATGTCCGAACCAACTACCTCCTGTGCCGCGTTTCAGCGGGTTGCGTCCATAGATCCCGACGCGGTTGCGGTCCGGTCGATCGGCGGCGAGCAAAGTTTGACCTGGCGGGACTACGCCGCGCAGGTCCGGGAGATCGCGGCGGGGTTGAACGCGCTCGGGATCGGCCGCGGCGACACGGTCGCGTTGATGATGGCCAACCGAGTCGAGTTCTATCCGCTCGAGGTGGGCGCGCAGCACGCCGGAGCCACTTCGTTTTCCGTGTACAACACGCTGGTCCCCGAGCAACTGAACTACGTGTTCGGCAACGCGGGCAACCGGGTGGTGATCTGCGAGGCGCAGTACGTGGACCGGATCCGGTCGTGCGGAGTGCCGATCGAGACCATCGTCTGCCTCGACGGTGCGCCGGACGGCACGATCAGCGTCGCGGAGCTGAAGTCGTTGGGGCGCAGCGATTTCGACTTCGAGGCAAGCTGGCGCGCGGTGCAACCGGACGACGTGGTGACGCTGTGCTACACCTCCGGAACTACCGGCAACCCGAAGGGCGTCGAGCTCACCCACGCCAACCTGCTGTTCGACGCGCACGCCTTCGTCACGGCGCTACCAGTCGAATTCGGTGACCGGCAAACCTCGTACCTGCCGACCGCGCACATGGCCGACCGATTCACCAACCTGTACCTACAGGAGGTGTTCGGCATTCAGATCACCGTGGTGCCCGATCGCAGCCAAGTGCTCGCCGCACTACTGGATGCCAGGCCCACCATCTGGGGCGCCGTCCCGCGTGTGTGGGAAAAGTTCAAGGCCGCACTCGAATTCGCGGCCGCCAACGAACCCGACGACGCCACCCGCGCCGGCCTGCAGTGGGGGCTGAGTGTCGCCGCACGCAAGGCCGCCGCGGAACTCGCTGGCGAACCCATGGACGACGCGCTCGCGGCCGAGTGGGCGAAGGCCGATGCCGCCGTGCTGTCCAAGCTGCGCGCGAAACTCGGCCTGGATCAAGTGAAGTGGGCGATGTCGGGTGCCGCGCCCATCCCGGCGGAGACGCTGGGCTTCTTCTTCGGCCTCGGCATTCCCATCTCGGAAGTGTGGGGCATGTCCGAGGTGACCTGCATCGCCACCGTCAGTCCACCTCAGGAAGCCCGGCTCGGCACGGTCGGCAGGCTGCTGCCCGGCCTCGAAGCCACCATCGCCGACGACGGCGAATTCCTCATCCGCGGCCCCTCGATCATGCGCGCCTACCGCCAGGAACCGGCCAAGACCGCCGAAGCCCTCGACGCCGACGGTTGGCTACACACCGGCGACATCCTCACCCAGGACGCCGACGGGTACCTCCGCGTCGTCGACCGCAAGAAAGAACTCATCATCAACTCCGCCGGAAAGAACATGTCCCCGGCCAACATCGAGAACGCCATCAAAGCCGCGACCCCGCTGATCGGCTCCATCGCCACCATCGGTGACCGCCGCCCCTTCAACACCGCACTCATCGTCATCGACGCCGAAACCGCCGCACCCTATGCCGCCCAGCACGGTCTACCCGACGCCTCCGCCTCCGCCCTCGCCGGCGACCCCGCCGTCATCGCCGAAATCGCCCGCGGCGTCGCGACAGGCAATACCAAACTGTCCCGGGTAGAACAGATCAAACGCTTCACCGTCCTCCCCGCCTTCTGGGAACCCGGCGGCGACGAAATCACCCTCACCATGAAACTCCGCCGCAAACCCATCGCCAACAAATACGCCCCCGACATCGACCGCCTGTACTCCCCCGAGCTAGCCCCCGGAGTCCACGAACCCACCGTCCCCGCCGAAACAACAACCATCGGCTAGCCGAACGGAGCGCCCACTCACGTTCTGGCGCAACATATCCCACGCAGGCGCCGATGCGTGCAACGCGAGTATGCGTCGCATGCAACCGCGACACCGCACCTGGCCGCTCAGCGAGACATCGCGCAGGCGGCTCACGTTCCGCCGCTGTCCCGTTCGGCGCACGGCCTTGACCGCCTAGGTATTCCGTGGGATCCGCGTCGAAATCCGCACCCTGACTCGGGATCCGCACTCGCAATAGGGCCCTAATACTGCAACGGCACTCAGGTGAGTGGGTGGCCGCGCCGCCGGTAGTGCGATAACCGGGCTTGGTGCTGGCGGCGTCGCCGCCAGCTCGACCAGGCCCAGATGTGATCGGCGACATGGTGTGGGGTGAGCACGAACGCGATGAGCAGGCGGCGGATTTCCGGTAGCGTGAGCGCGATCATGTCTTGCTCGAGTTCGCTGGTTCCCCTTTTGCGGCAAGGGTTTTCGACGCTGCCAGCCAGGCGAGTGCGAGCATCGAGAGGGTGATGTGGGCGTACCAGGCCCGCCAGCTGCGGACCTGGTAGTGATCGAGCCCGGCTTCGCCCTTGGCTTGCTGAAACGCCTCCTCCACATGCCAGCGTGACCCGGCGACCCAGGCCAGGTCGACCAGGCGGGATCGGTGCGGGCCGTAGCAGATGTAGTAGGCGATCTCGTAGACGCCGTTGCTGTTGGGACTCAACGCGCGTCGTGCCAGCAGCCAGTGCCCGCGCCCGCGGGCCCAGGTCCCCTCGATCGGGCGGCGTGCCCAGTCGTATTCGCGGGGTCCGTGCGCGCCGGCTCCGACCGAGAGCCGCTGCCACTTGCTTGCGGCGAGGTCGGCGATCAGTTCGTCGGCGCGTGCGGTGCGCTCGGCGCGGGTGCTCAGCTGGTGGTCACAGCGGGTGGCCAGCACATAGGACACGTCCTGGTCCTCGAGCCAGTCCCGCAGGTAGGGCGCCTGTCCGTAGACCTCGTCGGCGGTGAACCACGCGAACGGCACTGCCGCGGCCAGCGCCCGTTGCAGCATGGCGATCATCTGCCGCGCTTTGGTCGCGAACTCGACCTCGTCGGGGATCCCGGCGTCGCGGCAGCGGTCTCGATCCGAGGTCCACGACTCGGGAACATAGAGTTCACGATCGATCAAGGCATGCCCGTGGCGCGAGGCGTAGGCCAGGAACACCCCGATCTGGCAATTCTCCGTGCGACCGGCAGTGCCGGAGTACTGGCGTTGCACCCCAGCAGATTTCACGCCCTTCTTCAGGAATCCGGTCTCGTCACCGACCAGCACAGCCTCGGGATCACCCAGATGTTCGACCACATAGTCACGCACATCATCACGCACCGCATCGACGTCCCAATCAGCCTTGCGCAGCAGCCGCTGCATCCCGTCCGGACTGCCCTCACCAGCACGTTCAGCGAGCGTCCACCCGTTCTTGCGTTCCAAACCCGCCAACAGCCCCGACACATACTCCCGCGCCCGCTCCCGCGGCTCGGACCGGGCGAACCTGCCCGCAATCCGTGACATCAACGAATCCAACTCGGCCACAACACGATCCAACACCACACACCAGATCTACCAGCACTCACTCACATAGGTGCCGTTGCAGTACTAAGGCAGTGCAGATCCCGAGAAAAGGTGCGGCTGTTGCCAATAGCAGCCCCCACCAAAAGCCATGTGCCACTCACCGGCGGCAGCCCACGTGATCGACCGCACCATGTGCCGGTCGGCCGTTCGTGGGGCGGCTATAGGGGGAAGGTGAGGCGGTCTGGGCGGATGTAGCCGGTGGGGTCGTGGAGGGAGCGGAGTTCGGGGCGGGTCGGGGTGGGGATTCGGGTCAGTTCGTCGCGGAGGGGTGGGTCGTAGGTGGCGGCGCCTGCGGTGATGCCGGGGAGCCAGTTGTCGTGGTGGGTGGGGACGAAGAGGGTGGGGGTGATGGCTTCGATGTAGCGGCGAGGGTCGCGGAGGCCGTTGGTGATCTGGTTGAAGCCTTGGACGGCGCCGATTTGGAGGTCGGTCGGGGGTAGCGCGGCGAAGACGTCGAAGACGTTCGGGGCCTTCTCGGTGAGTGGGCCGGTGGAATCGTGCCAGACCAAGGAGAAACCGGGGACGCGGAATTGGTAGAGCAGCGATCCGCCCTCGGGGTCGTTCAGCCGCGGGACGCTCTGCAAGACGCCCGCCAGGGTCGGTGGATGTTGTACCAGGGCACAGAGTTCCGGCATCGGGAAGAACGGAGACGAGCCGCCGGGTCGCTCCGGGGCGGTGGGTGCGGAATGTATATGCCGGATCGCGGTCACCTCGACCGCGCCGACGGTGAAGTCGTGTCGCTCCCCCGGTATCGAATTCGCGTCCCCGAGGGCGACGGTCCGGAACGCCGGATCATTCACCTGCGCACGGATACTCACGCCGTGGTCGGCGGTCCCGTAAATCACCGCGCCGGACACCTGCGCGATCCGCCCAGCATCACCGGCATGATCGAAATGCCCGTGCCCGATGAAGATCGCCTCGGGCGCGAGGTCCGCCAGATCCTGCGGTGTGGCGGGCACATATCCGGTGCTGGTGAGCCGAGGCACCCACGCGTCCAGCAGGAACACCGACCCGCCGATGGCCATCGCATACGTCGTGCATCCCACCCACGCCAGCACTACCCGGTCTGCCCGCACCGCACCGGTTGCCGCATCGACGGTGTCCACCCCGAAGAACCGCTGCCGAGCGGCCACAGTCTGCGGCGCAGCCGGATCAGCCGACGCCGTCAACCGCCCCGCAGCCAGCAAAACCCCGGCCCCGAGCGCACCGCCCAACATCGTCCGCCGCCCGATCAAACCCCGCCCAGGAATGTTGCACACCGCAGTACCACATCACGGAACGCCACCCCCGGCAACCATTTCAGCTGATCCCGTGGGTGTCGCCTGCACCTCGGTGTCGATCACATCAGGCCGACCAAATGCGCCGTCGGGTGACGCCGAGGCCGATCAGCCGGTCCCCTACGACAAGGCAGGCTGAGATCGTTGGTCCTCGGCCACGACGGGCTGGCCGACACCCCGCTTGTGAGCGCTCATCTGGCCGACGACCGGCAACGCTCTACGCGGCCGCCCAATTGCGCGGTCGTTTCGCTCGCTACATGATCACTCGGCGATCTCGCCGATCCGAACCTTCACACGCCTATCGCCGACACGCTGTCCTACACCAGCCGCGACGAGGGGCGTCAACTCGCAGAGGAACGCTCGTCGACGCGCGACCGGCCGCACGGGTGTAGCGCATCTTTCCTCGCACATCTGTCCGTCGCATCGCATACCCCTCAGCGTGCTGCGGGTTGCGCGGGGCAACGATCGGATGTGCGAGGGCGAACTACAGGCTGATGCCGAGGAGGCCGTCGATGGCGGCGGCGATCGAGGCGGGGGCCTCGGGGTCGGAGCCGCCGTAGTCGAGTGCCTGACGGGCCCAATTGTCCAGGGCGTCCAGGGCTTTCGGGGTGTCGAGGTCGTCGGCCAGGTGCTGGCGGAGGCGGGCGATGGTATCGGTGGCGTCAGGGCCGGTGGCGAGGGCGGTCGCGCGGCGCCACAGGTCGAGACGGGTCTTGGCTTCCACGAGTACCGCGTCGGTCCACATGCGGTCCTGGCGGTAGTGGCCGGACAGGAGGCCGAGGCGGATGGCGGCCGGGTCGACGCCGCTGCGGCGCAGGGTGGAGACCAGCACGAGGTTGCCCTTGGACTTCGACATCTTCTCGCCGTCGAGGCCGATCAGACCGGCGTGCACGTAGTGGCGGGCGAAGCGGCGGCCCGCGATGAGCGACTCGGCGTGCGCGGCGGAGTACTCGTGGTGCGGGTAGATCAGGTCGCTGCCGCCACCCTGGATGTCGAACTCGGGGCCGATGCGGTTGAGCGCGATCGCCGAACACTCGATGTGCCAGCCGGGGCGGCCCGCGCCGAACGGGGCCGGCCAGGACGGCTCGTCCGGACGCTCGGCACGCCACAGCAGCGCGTCGATGGTGTCGCGCTTGCCGGGGCGGTCGGGGTCGCCGCCGCGTTCGGCGAACAGGCGTTCCATGGTGGCGCGGTCGTAGCCGGATTCGTAGCCGAACTGCTCGGTGGCATCGGCACGGAAGTACACGTCGGGGAACTCGGCGTCATCGACGATGTAGGCCGCGCCCGAGGCCAGCAGCTTCTGCACGAATTCGACGACCTCATCGACGGATTCGATGGCGCCGACGTACTCCCGCGGCGGCACGATGCGCAGCGCCGACATGTCCTCGCGGAACAGATTGATCTCACGGGTGCCCAGCTCGCGCCAATCCAAGCCGTCGCGCTCGGCCCGCTCGAACAGCGGGTCGTCCACGTCGGTCACGTTTTGCACGTAGTGCACCTCGTGGCCCGCGTCGCGCAACACTCGGTTGACCAGATCGAAGGTCAGGTAGGTGGCGGCGTGACCGAGGTGGGTGGCGTCATAAGGGGTGATCCCGCAGACGTACATGGTGGCGGTGGCACCGGGTGTCACCGGCCGTACCTGACGGTCGGCGGTGTCGTACAACCGCAACGGTGGCCCTGCTCCGGGGATGGTGGGTAGGGCGGTATCGGACCAGGACTGCATGATTCGAGGGTAAAGGTGTGGTCGAGGTCATCGCCCCCCGCCCCGGTCCTGCGCCCGCCTTACGCCCCTGACCTGCCTCTCCCGACCTGCGTTTTTCAGCAAATCATGGGATGTCAAGATTTTCGCTCTCGCAGAATCAGCTGTCGGCCGATCCCCGCCCGCGAACACGCCGCGGCACCGCGCGCCACCGAATCAACCGCCGACGGTAGCGTCCCGGCCGCGCAAGGGCAACGGGAAATCCCAGGCCGATCGATGGTGCCAGCACCCGCGATCGGCACAGCACGCAGCCCCGCACTCGATGCCGATTCGCTTCGAAACGACGCCGCGCGCGCCAATGAGCTTGTACTGCAATGACATTTGTCGACGCCGACAGCTCACAACTCATCGGTACACGGGGGCGATTCCGCTCGACCCGGCCACGCCGCCGGTGACGGTGCTCTTCGAGCGCTGACGGTGCCCGAATAGACCTCGCACGAAACTGCGGCGCTGGGCATGTCCGCCCGTCTATGGCGCACGTCACGCACGAGAGGCGTCACGCGGCTCGGGTCGTCGGCGTCTTATGCCGACGAGTTACCACCGGCGCCAGACGCCCTCGCAAGGAGAAACTGATGAACCTCACGTTGTGGATCGCCACCGGACTGCTGGCCGCTGTCGCCTTGGGCGGCGGCATCAGCAAGACGTTCGTGCCGATGGATAAACTCGCCGCGGCGCCTGGTGGGAAATGGACCGAAATCGGTGGTGTCGGGTTCGTCAGGACGCTCGGAGTCCTCGAACTCTTGGCCGCGGTCGGGCTGACTCTGCCCGCTGTGCTCGATATCGCGCCGGTTCTGGTGCCGGTGACAGCTGTCTGCTGGGTCGTGCTGATGGTCGGCGCCATGATCACCCATTATCGGCAGGGTGAAATCAAGTTCGTGGCGGTGAATCTCGTGTATCTCGCTCTAGCGGTCTTCATCGCCTGGGGGCGCTTCGGTCCGTACTGCTTCACGAGCTGACCCAGCCTGGCACAAATGCCAACGGGCGCTAGTACGTTCGGCAGGCAGCGGCGGTATCGCCTCACCCAATCGGTGCCGCCTGCCGCTGCGAGCCATGAATCATGGTGCGCCCGCTGGCCGATCCGAGTCAGCAGAACATGTCAGCAGCGAATTGCGAAGAATCGCACCTTATTCGGCACGGTCTGCAACTCCGCATTCACTGCCATTCAGGTGACGGAATCATTCTCAGCGGCAACCAGATTCAGAAGGCGGGCCACGGAATCGGCCGCGACGTACGGGGTGTCGGCATCACCGGATCGTCGACCAACTCTTGCGTCCGGTCGACCAGTGCCTCGATTTCGGCCTCCGTGATGTGCTCAGAAAGGCCGTCGGCAACAGCACCAGGCAGTTCCTTGGCGAACGCGGTGATATCGGCCACGAGTGCATCACTGAGCGGCTGCCCCGCCCACCCCCACAGCACAGTGCGCAGTTTGTGCTCAGTGTGCAAACAAATGCCGTGATCTACCCCGTAAACCTGACCGTCCACCCCCTCCAACGCATGACCGCCCTTACGGTCAGCGTTGTTCAACAAGACATCAAGCACCGCCATCCGTTGCAGCCTGGGATCGTCGGCGTGAATCAACGACACCTCATTGCCCGCCGGATCCTGCGCCCGCAACACCTCATGAAAACCACTGGGCACCGCCCCGGGCGGACACAGATCAACCAGATCGAGCCGGTCCCCCTGCTCGGTGTGGTTGTCCACCCCCTCGACCCAACGCTGCACCATCCCGACCCCGTACGGCCCCTCGCGCAGAATCGTCTCCGGAATCACCCCCCAGCCCACCGCGGCCGAGATCTGATACGACGCCACCTCCCGCCCCGCGAGCGTGCCATCCGGAAAGTCCCACAGCGGCCGCTCACCGCGCACCGGCTTGTAGACCACCCGCAGTGGCGCTTCGACCTCATCGAGGATGTCGCAGACCAGGGTCACGTTACTTGCAGTGCTGATCCGCCCGATCACCGTCAGCTCGCCGCTGTGGAACCGGTCCCCGGCCCGCGTCACCGATCACTCCTCTAGCTCGGCCGCGCCGAAGATATCGCCGCGCTTGTACCCGTTGGTGCGCACGCACATGTGCCCCTTGGACGACAGCGGCTCGCCACACAGCGGGCACGGCGGACGGCCCGCGGCGATCACCCTGGTGGAACGCAGCGCGAACTCGCGCGCCTGAATCGGGGTGAGGAACACGCGGACCGCGTCCGGGCCCTCCTCGGTGTCGTCGAGCACGACCGACTCGTCGACCTCGGTCTCGGTGATCGCCAGTAACTCGACGACCACGGCATTCGCGTCGGCATCCCAGCCGAGCCCCATGGTGCCGACCCGGAACTCCGCGTCGACCGGCGTTACCAGCGGCGCGGTGTCGCCGATGTCCTCGGCCTGCGGCGGCACCTCGGCGCCGAACCTGCGGGCCACCTCGTCCAACAGCAAACCCATCCGGTCGGCGAGCACCTTCACCTGCTGCTTCTCCAGCAACACACTGACAACCCGCGGTTCCTCTATGGCCTGCAGATAGAACGAACGATCGCCCGGCTCACCGACGGTCCCGGCGACGAAACGATCGGGGGTGCGAAATACATGGATTGCGCGTGACACATGCACCTCCTGATACGTGACCCTGATCGACTACCCACGGCGCTGGGATACAACGCCCACTATCCGAGTACAAGGAATCTCAGCGCTCCGCATTCCCATTATCCCCACTCCCCGCACTACCTAGCTCGCCGCCGGGAACGGGCCCGGAGGTATCGACCGCGGCGTCTTGTTTATCGGAGCCGGAATCGGGAACGGGCCGTGGCTGATTCGACAGCGCGGACAGGTCGGTGCCGGTGTCGTTGAGCCGCCACACATAGGGCGCGGTCGGCGTGTACCGGACGACGCTGATCGACGCGGGCTCCACCACGATCCGCTGGAATCCGTCCAAGTGGATGCCCAATGCGTCGGCCAGCACGGATTTGATGACGTCACCGTGGGTGCAGGCCACCCACAGCACGTCGTGCCCGTGCTGTTCGGCCAGCGCCCGATCGTGCTCGCGCAGCGCCGCGACCGCGCGGGTCTGCACCTGCGCCAGCCCCTCGCCGCCCGGGAAAACCGCGCCGGAGGCGTGCCGCTGCACCACTTTCCACAAGGGTTCGGCCAGCAGTTCGGCGATCGGCCGCCCGGTCCATTCGCCGTAATCGACCTCGATCAGCCGGTCGTCGAAGACCGGTTCCAGCCCCAGCTTCTCCGCCAGCGGCGCCACCGTTCGCTGACAGCGCAATAGCGGAGAGTGCACGATGCGTTCGATCGGTAGCCCGGCGAGCCGGTCGGCAACGGCCTTGGCTTGATCGTTGCCGTGCTCGGTCAGCTCGACGCCGGTACTGCGACCGGCCAGCGTGTGGGCGGTGTTCGAGGTCGAGACTCCGTGTCGGAGCAGAATCACCGTCATACAGTCAGCCTAAGCCCGCCCGTCGCCCGACCGCCGCCCCCCACGGAATCGCTGCGCGATGCTGTAGTCATGTGGCCGACACGACACCCGTTGCCAGCAGTCCCATAACGGTCAACCCGAGCACGATCCGGTAGCCGACGAACCAGTCCAGCGAATGCTTGGCAACGAACTTCAGCAACCACGCCACCGACGCGTATCCGACGACGAACGCGAGCAGCGTCGCCACGATCAACTGGGCGCCGCTGGCGTTGAGTCCCTCACCGGCCGGTTTGAACGCGTCCGGGATGCTGAACAGGCCCGAAGCGGTGACCGCGGGAATCGCCAGCAGGAACGAAAACCGTACGGACGCTTCGCGTGTCAGCCCGAGGAACAGACCCGCCGACGACGTGGCACCCGAGCGAGACACACCAGGAATCAGCGCGAGACACTGCGCGAAACCCATCACGAGCCCGTCGCGGGTGGTGAGCTGCTCGAGCGGACGCAGCTTGCGTCCGTAATACTCGGCCGCCGCGATCACCAGCGCGAACGCGATCAGCATGAACGAGATCAGCCACAGATTGCGTGCCGCGGTCCGGATCACGTCCTTGAACAGGAAGCCGAGCACGCCGATCGGGATGGTGGCAATGATCACATACCAGCCGACCCGGTAGTCCAGCTCGCGCTGCCGCTCTTCGTCGAAGTACCGATCGGCCTGTCCCATGGTCACCACGGGCAGCCGCGTCGTCACCTGATCGGTGATCGGGACCGTTTCCCGCGACGACAGCTTGCGCAGCACAGTGCTGAACCACGCCTGCAGAATCCGCCAGATGTCCTTGGCGAAATACACCAGGACGGCGGCCTCCGTGCCGAGCTGGGTCACGGCGGTGAACGAGGCACCCGCGTCGTCGCCGAAGAACACCCCCGACACGATCCGCAGATGTGCCGACGACGAGATCGGCAGGAACTCCGTGAGTCCCTGCACCAGGCCGAGTACGAGCGCCTGTATCCAGGTCATCGATTCGCCCGTCACACGGTCTCCTGGTGTCTCATGCCGCCTCCACGCGTTCTTGCCCGAAAGAACTGTTCCGACTGGGCAATTGGTCAACAGATGGGTCGCACGCGAGTGAGCACCGGCGCAATCCCGCAGCGACAGTACAGTGTCGCGGCCATTGCGGCATGCTCGCACCGCAATCGCGAGCGACGCGCGAGCCACTGTGCGGGTAGGCGCCCGGACGACCGCGCACGCTCTAGGCTTGGCGCCGTGACGATTGCGCGGACACGGTGATGGAACAGCGGACGGTCGGCCGCAGCGGCCTACGGGTGTCCAGGATAGGGCTTGCGACCCATACCTGGGGTTCGCATACGGATGCCGACGAGGCGGCCGTGCAGTTGGTGGCGTTCATCGAGGCGGGCGGCACGCTCGTCGACACCTCCCCCGCGTATGTCGGTGGTGGCGCGCAGCGGATTCTGGCCGAACTGCTCGGCGATCTCGTCTCTCGTGACGATCTGGTGCTCAGCGGCTGCGCGGGTCTCGCGCCGCGCGTGACACCCGCGCCTGCGGGTCCGGCGGTGCCCGACGCGACGGCAAAGACCGCCATCGATACTTCGCGTCGTGCGCTGCTGCGTCAGCTCGATCGGACGCTGCTCGAATTCGGCACCGATCATCTCGACATCTGGAATGTCGCCGTGTGGGATCCGCGGACGCCGCTCGACGAGGTGGTGGCCACGCTGGAGCAGGTGGTGCAGGCGGGGAAGGTTCGTTACGCGGGCGTGCGTGGGTTCGGTGCCTGGCAGCTGGCGAGTCTCGCCGCCGTCGCCCCGATCAGTGTTGCGCAGACGCCGTATTCGCTGCTGGCTCGCGACGCGGAGACCGATTTCGTGCCCGCCGCGCTGCATCACGGTGTCGGCGTGATCGCCTCGGCACCGCTTGCCGGTGGGATTCTCACCGGCAAGTACCGCGACGGGGTGCCCGCGGATTCACGAGGTGCGGACGAGGCCACCGCGGCCGATATCCGCAGCAGCCTCGACGAGCGCGCGACTCGCGTGGTGGACGCTCTGGTGACCGCGGCTGATGGGTTAGGTACGTCACCGTTAGCCGTCGCGCTGGCCTGGATTCGGGATCGGCCGGGCATCGCGAGCATGATCGTCGGCGCCCGCGATATCGGGCAGCTCACCGGCGTGCTCGCCGCGGAGACCCTGGAACTGCCGCGCGCCATCGCGGCCGCACTCGACGATGTCAGTGCCCGCACCGAGTAGCGCGACCGGCACGGACCCGATGCCTGCCGCCGCAGGGCACGTCTTAGGCTTGCCTACATGAGGCATGCGACGTCCGGCGACCCGTCCGTCCGAACGCAGCGGATCGCCGGTCTTCGATCCGGATGGTCGCGCTGTGTGCTCGCGCTGTTCGCGGTGACCCTGGTCGTGGCCACCGCCGCGTGCGGCACCGACACCGCCGCGACCGGCTCCGGGCAGCGCGGCCCGGCCACCGCGGCGCTGACCGATCTCGATCCGGTGCCGATCGGACCGGAACCGACGCCGGTGTTGCCGGTCACCGTGCGCTCGTTCGACGGCGCGGACGTGACCATCACCGATGCGACTCGCATCATCGCGGTCGATCGCTACGGCACCCTCTCGCAGATCGTGTACGCGCTCGGCTTGGGCCCCAAGCTGATCGGTCGCAGCACCGTCGCAATCCCCGCTATCCGCGACGTGCCGAACGTGGCGGGCGGCAACGGTTCGTTGAACCTGGAAGCGCTACTGGCACTGCGTCCTTCGGTTTTCCTGACCGACGACGTGACGGTGACACCGCAGTTGCGTGAGCAGTTGCGCGCCGCCGGTGTGAACGTCGTCTTCGCCGATCCGAAGCGCACCATGGACGGTGTCGTCCCCCAGATCGAGGCCGTGGCAGCCGCTTTGGGGGTACCCGACCGCGGCAAGGCGCTCGGGCAACGCACCCGCGCCGAGATCGACGCCGCCATCGCCGCTGTGCCCAAACAGGATCCGCAGCTGAAGATGGCATTCCTCTATCTGCGCAGCACCGCCATCACCATGCTCGCCGGACCGGGGTCCGGTGCGGATTCGTTGATCGCCGCACTCGGCGGGCAAGACGCGGGTTCCGCGCTGTCCGAACCGTTCATCACGATTACCAGCGAAGCCATGATCAGTGCCGCGCCCGACCTGCTGCTCGTGATGTCGGACGGGTTGAAATCCGTTGGCGGAGTGGACGGTTTGGAGAAGGTGCCGGGCATCGCGCAAACCCCGGCCGGGCGCAACAAGCGGGTCGTCGACATGTCGGACCAGGTGATCCTGAGTTATGGGCCCAACACCGGCCGGGTGATCACGGCTCTCAGCGCGGCCGTGTACGGAACCAAGCCCGCATGACCGGCCGGCTCGCATGACCGAATCCGCCGGCACCAAGACCAAACCAGCCGCGGCACCGTCTTTGCCACCTGCCCCGAAATCACGCGGACGTTCGCGCACGACAGTGGTGTTCGCGGTGGCGATCATCGGGCTGATCGCGCTCGCGCTGGCGTCGGCCGCGATCGGACAGGTGCCGACCACGCCCGCCGAGGTGGCGGGCAGTGTGCTGCACCGGATAGGGCTGGATTGGGGGCCGATGCCCGCACATCCCGCCGGTGAGGTGACGCTGTGGCAAGTGCGATTCCCTCGGGTGCTGCTGGCCATGCTGGTCGGTGCGGCGCTCGCGACGGCGGGTGGGTTGTTGCAGGGTGTGTTCGCGAATCCGCTTGCGGAACCGGGGGTTATCGGGGTTTCCGCGGGTGCTGCGGTCGGTGCGGGCACGGTCATCGTCATCGGTGGAGCGTTCGTCGCCGCTTGGTCGGTGGCCGCGGCTGCGTTCGTCGCGGGGCTGGCCACCACGGCGCTGGTGTATCTGCTTGCCCGCTCCAACGGGCGCACCGAAGTCGTCACCCTCGTGCTCACCGGTGTCGCGATCAACGCCTTCGCGGGCGGGTTGATCGCGTACCTGCTGTTCGTTGCCTCCCCGGCCGCGCGCGATCAGATCGTGTTCTGGCAGTTGGGATCACTGAACGGCGCGACGTGGGATTCGGTCACCATCGTGGCGATTCTCACCGCGGTCGGCGTCACCGCCGCCATCATCATCGCCCCGCGCCTCGACCTGCTCGCCCTCGGTGAAGCCTCCGCCCGCCACCTCGGCGTCGACGTGGAACGCCTGCGCCGCAACGTCATCCTGGTCGTCGCCATCCTCGCCACCGCGGGCGTCGCGTTCACCGGCATCGTCCTGTTCGTCGGCCTCATTGTCCCGCACCTGGTCCGCATGCTCGCCGGCCCAGCCCACCGCGTCCTGATCCCGTTGAGCGCCATCCTCGGCGCCGTCGTCCTCCTCGCCGCCGACGTCGCCGCCCGCTCCCTCGTCCACAACGCCGACCTTCCCCTCGGCATGCTCACCTCGCTGATCGGCGGCCCGTTCTTCTTCTGGTTGCTCCGCCGCACCCGAGCCCGCGCTGGTGGGTGGGCATGATGCGTCTGATCACCCACCGACCTTGGCGTTCACCGAGTTTCGGCCAAGCGCCTAGCTGCACAGAGTCGCGTGGGACCTCCCTGAACACTGCGTCAATGTCTGACGAGTGCGGCTGGTATGTGACCCGGCCCGTGCGCGCGAGGGTTGCCGAAACGGCTTGGCGTCCATCGGGTTTCACTGTGACGGTCGACGCTTGCGGGGGTGGGGTGTGAGCGGGGTTCGCCAGGTGTTTGCGCGGACGCATGAGTTGCCTGTTGTGCCGGAGAAGGGGGCGGTTACCTTGCGGGCGCGGGGGGTGAGTGTGGATCGGCGGGGGGCTAAGTCTGCGCAGCGGCGGGTGCTCGAAGACGTGGACTTCGATGTTGTTGCGGGCGAAGTGGTTGCGCTGGTAGGGCCCAATGGGGCCGGGAAGTCCACGTTGCTGGCCGCGCTGGCCGGGGAGTTGACGCCGAGTGAGGGGGCGGTCGAGCTCGAGGGGCAGGCTTTGGCGCATTGGTCGCCGCTGGATATGGCGCGTCGCCGGGCCGTGCTCCCCCAAACGCACACCGTCGGTTTCCCTTTCACCGCTCGCGAAGTCGTGGCAATGGGCCGCGCACCGTGGCTGCGCACCGAACGGCGCGAACTCGACGACGAGCGCATTGCCGCCGCGATGACCGCCGCCGACGTGGAACACCTTGCCGGACGGTCGTTTCCGACCCTCTCCGGCGGTGAACGCGCCCGCGTCGCCCTCGCCCGCGTGCTCGCACAGGACACCGGCACCCTGCTCCTCGACGAGCCCACCGCCGCCCTAGACCTAGGCCACCAGGAAGCCGTCCTGAACCTGGCCACCACCCGCGCACAAGCGGGCGCCGCCGTCGTCGTAGTCCTGCACGACCTCGGCATCGCCGCCGCCTACGCCGACCGCGTCGCCGTCCTCGAATCCGGCCGCATAGCCGCCGACGGCCCACCCCGCCAGGTCCTCACCACCGACCTCCTCACCCGCGTCTACCAACACCCCGTCGAAGTGCTCAACCACCCAGTCACCGGCGCCCAACTGGTCCTCCCCGTCCGCCGCTGATCCCCGGTCCTTCAGCGCCAGATCAACTTCAGTACCGCCGGGGTCAGTAGCATTCGGATGACGGTGGCGTCGAGGATCAGGGCGGCGATCATTCCGTAGGCGATGTACTTCATCAGGACCAGGTCGGAGAAGCCGAAGGCGCCGGTGACGACGATCAGAATGGCTGCGGCGGAGGTGATTACGCCGCCGGTGTGGGCAATTCCATAGCGGATCGCCTCGCGTGGTTCGGCCCCACCGGCACGCGCCTCGGCCACCCGGGACAGTAAAAACACCTCATAGTCGGTGGACAGTCCGAAGACCACGGTGACGATCAGCGCAAGGACCGCGAACATCAACGGGCCGGGCGTGAAGTGGAAGAACCCCGCACCGTGCCCCTCGACGAACACCCAGGTGAGCACACCTAACGTCGACGCCAAACTCAAGGCGCTCATCGCAACAGCCTTGACCGCCAACACAATCGATCGGAACGCCGCATACATCAGCGTCAACGCGGCCGCCGCCAGAATCGCCACCAGCAGTGGCAGTCCGTCCAACAGACCGTTGATACTGTCCCGCTCCAGCGCGGGCACCCCGGCCACCATGACGTCCACACCCGGCGGTTCCGGAATCGCCCGCAACGCCGAGATCACCCGATCCGAATCCTGCTTGTCCGTCAGCCCGGCCTGCAGCACATTGATGCCGTCCTTGGTGGGCACCGACGGCTCGAATCGTCCGGTGAGCCCGGGAATCTGGCTCGCCTCATACCGGATATCACTGAGCTGCTGCGGATTCGCGCCACGCACCACAAGCTTCAACGGCTCGGTGCGGAAACTCGGGAACAGCTCGTCGAACCGCTCCTGCGCCACCCGAGCCGGGTTCTCCGCTCCGAGATATTTCTCACTGATCCCACCGAACTCGATGTGGCGGAACGGAATACTCAACGCCAGCAGCGCGAGCACGATCGGCACCGCCACCGCCCACGGCCGACGCATCGACCACTGCGCGAGCCGCGAGAAGAAGCCCGCATCGATCTGGGCCTCGGTCTTACTGCGGGAGAACCGTTTCCAGCCCAGCAGATCGATCCGCTTCCCCGCGATGCTCAACGCCGCGGGCAACGCGGTCACCGACAGCAGGGCCGCCAGCAGCACCGAACTGATCCCGCCGTAAGGCACCGACCGCAGCACCCCGTTCGGGAAGATGAACAGCGCACCGAGACTGACCGCGATGATCGCCGCCGAGAACAGCACAGTGCGCCCCGCGGTCGCCACCGTGCGCGCGGTCGCCTCCTCCACACTGCGCCCCGCGGCAAGCTCCTCGCGGAACCGAGTGACAGTGAACAACCCATAGTCGATCGCCAACCCGAGACTCACCAAAGTCATGACGGTGCTGGCGAATACGTTCACATCGATGAGCCCGGTCAGCACCCGCATGATGCCCGCGGTCCCCATGATCGTCATGCCACCGATCAGCACCGGCAGCAACGCCCCGACCACCCCACCGAACACGAAGTACAACAGAATCGCCACCAACGGCAGCGCGATGATCTCGGCACGGTGAATGTCGTTCTGCATCCCGGTATTGAGACCCGCGAGCACCGGCTGCAACCCGGCCAGCTGCACCGTGGTCCCTCCGGGCCCACCGCCGACACTCCCGGCACCCAGATGGTCCTTGATCGCGGAGTAGTTCTCGACAGTCGCGGTCCCCTCGCCTCGCAGGCCAACGCTGGCGAACGCGTGGGTGTGCGAGGGATCGGTGGCATTGGCCGCGAACGGGCTGTCCCAGTAGCTGTCGATCTTCAGAATGTTGTCGGGGTACCGCGTGAGTAGCCCGTTCAACGCCCCCGTCACCGCGGACCGCACGCCCGGATCATCGACGGTGGTCCCCTCCGGCGCGGTGTACAGCACGATCAAGTCGCTATCGGTATCCCGACCGAAGGTCGCGTCAGCGATCTTCGACGCCGCCACCGACTCGCTGGACTCGTCGAACCACCCCTCCTGCGTCAACCGCCCCGCCAGATCGCGCCCGTACCAACCGGACGCCAACACCGCCAACGCGAACACACCGAGCACCAGAAACCGATGCCGATAAACGAACCGGCCCCACCGCAACAACCCGGAGTGCAGCTTCGAATCGTCCTGCGGTGCACGCACTTCGCGTACGCGCGAACTCCGCAAATCCGACACGGTCAGCCGCAGGCCGGCGTGCGGTAATCGGCGGAACGCAGGATCCCGCACAGGTCGGTCCGCGAGATCTTCCACTTACCGTCGAGCAACACGAAATGCACCACCGTGGTGCGCACCGCCGTCCCGCTACCGTCCTTGTCCAGGCGCATGGTCGCGGTGAGCGTGCCGTCGTGGTTGTCGAACACCGGATCTGTGACCCCGTACACGGCGCGCGGATTGTCTTGCAGCGCCTTGTACATGTCGGGGATCGCGGTCCGGAACGCGTCGCCGTCCTCGATCAGGTCGGTGCGTTCGGTGTCCGGCAGCCCCGGATCCAGCGCCCGCTTGATCTGCGCGTCCAGCTGCGTGGCCGACGGCAGCGGCGGATGCGCGGCAATCGATGACGTGGTGATCGAGGCGGACAGCGACGCGTTGGCCGACGAACGAGCGGCGTCGACGGCCGCCTCGTCCGATCCGGTGCTGCACGCCGCGGACGCGGCCACCAAGAGGAGGCCGGACGCGGTCAGCACGGTGCGGGCGAGAAATGTGTATGGCATCACCATCTACATACCATCAATTACGGAACTGATGCGTCCCAGCAACGCGCGCACCGTCGTCACTTCGCGATCCGGCACCGCGTCCACGGGCACCGCGTCGGGGATCATGTCGCGAACCAGCGCGACGACACTGCGTTCGTCATCGAGGTCGATATCGGTGACCCTGGCCTCGGCGACCGCGACGACATCCTCCGGACCGGGCACCTCGCTCGCCAGATCGGCCCGGTAGATCTCCAACGTCAAGCTGGCCCGGACCGTGCGAAACGCATACGGCCTGCCATCGCCGGTGGTCCCGAACCCGTGTGCGAACGGACCAACGGTTATGTCATCGATGGCAAATCCCGACGTATGGTCGGCTTTCAACCGGATCTCCCTGATTTGGACACTGTTTCAGCTCAACCGTAACCCGCATCACCGACATTCTCCCCCAGCCGCCACCCCGGTACGCCGTGATGTTGCGCCATCATGGTCAGATGGTGGAGTTGTGGTGAATCGTCGGTAGAAGTCGGTAAAGGAGTTCGGTGGATGCGCCCTCGCGGCTGGGTTCGATTGGCGGCGTTCGCGGGTTCCGCTGTGGTTACGCCCCGCAACCAACTCCCGGCACTTACGCTCCGAGTCCCCACGGCGCTCGTAGGCGTCGCGGCACTGGCCTTCCTGGCAGGTTGCTCCAACACGCCGGACAGCGACAACCTGCCCACCAGAGATCCGGCCACCGCCGCGGTCTCACCGGCCGCGAGCACGCGCCCCGCAGGCGACGTCATGGGACTCTCCAACGTCCGCGCACTGCTCACCGAGGAAAGCACCGGTGAGATCGCGGCCCTCGACGCCAGCGAAACAAGCACCGTCCTCTTCCTCATCGACCCGACGACGCTCACCCGCGTCGGCCCCAACGGCGTTCCGGACCCCGGCGTCCGCGCCCTGTCGCTGACGGCCCGCGGCGCGAGCCTCGCGCAGGGCAAGCCAGGCGAAGTGCTGATCCCCGCGCCCAACCGGATCTTCCGCGTCGATATCGCGGGCCGCAACATCAGCGAGGTCCCGGTCGACGGCGACGCCAGATCGGTGCAACGCCGAGACGACGGCAGCCTGCTCGTCGGCACCGCGGACGGCAAGGTCCGCACGATCTCCCCCGAGGGCAAGCTCACCCGCACCGTCACCGGCCTCGCCTCCGCCGACGCGCTCGCTCTCACCGCCGACCACGTGTCCGTCCTGGACCGCAGGCAGACCTCCGTCACCGAGATCGAACTCGGCAAAGACGACCTCGGCCTGGCCCTGCGCGCGGGCGACGGCGCCACCAACATGATCGCCGACCGGTTCGGCCGGATCATCGTCACCGACACCGGGGGCGGCGAACTCTTGGTCTTCAGCGCCGGACCTCTCGTACTGCGTCAGCGATTCCCGGTAAACTCTTCGCCTTACGCGCTTGCCTACGATCAGCGGTCCGACACCGTGTGGGTGACGTGCACCGAGAGCAACGAAGTCGTCGGATTCGATCTGTCGACAGGTATACCGACCGAAGTCGGCCGCTACCCGACGGTGCGGCAGCCCAACTCGGTAACCGTCGATCAGCGCACCGGTGACATGTTCGTGGGATCCGCGGCCGACGGCGGTCTGCAGCGGATCCGCGCGGACGATCGGAAGAGAGGCCACTGATGACTCCGGCAACGCGCGCAGACGACGAACCAGCATCACCACGCGAGAAGCGAGCGCGGCGCAGCGCGCTGCCCGCCGGCTGGGAAACCACCAGCGACGATTACGAATACGTGCCGCTGCGGCTGCCACCCGAGGTGACCAGGGTGACCGCGTCGATGCGGCTGGCCATCCAGGCCGAGTTCGGCGGCTGGGAACTGTCCCGCGTGCGGGCCTACACCGACGGTAGCCGACGGGTGCTGCTGCGCCGCCGAAAAACCGCACTACCCCAGCCCGAACCGGGAATGTGAGCCGATGTACGCCCTGTTATTACGCCTGATGTTTCTGGTCCCGCCGGAACGCATCCACCACCTGGCCTTCGCGACGATGCGGGTGGCCGCTCGTTTCGCGCCCACCCGCTGGGTGATGACCAAGGTCCTCGTCACCGAGGATACGATCCTGCGCAACACCGCGTTCGGCATCGACTTCCCGGCGCCGGTCGGGCTGGCCGCCGGGTTCGACAAGAACGCCGACGGCGTCGACGCCTGGGCGCCACTGGGTTTCGGCTTCGCCGAGATCGGCACCGTCACCGCCCAGGCCCAGCCGGGCAATCCCGCGCCGCGACTGTTCCGGCTGCCCGCCGATCATGCCCTGATCAACCGCATGGGCTTCAACAACTTCGGTGCCGCGGCCGCCGCCGAGTACCTGCGCGGCCGCCGTGGTGACGTGCCGATCGGCGCGAACATCGGCAAGACCAAAATCGTCGAACCCGCCGACGCCGCAGGCGATTACGCGATCAGCGCGGCCCTGCTCGGCCCGCTCGCCGATTTCGTTGTTGTCAATGTCAGCTCCCCCAACACCCCCGGTCTGCGCGACCTGCAAGCCGTCGAATCGCTGCGCCCGCTGCTGCAAGCGGTGCTCGACAGCGTCCAGGTGCCGGTCCTGGTGAAGATCGCCCCCGACCTGTCCGACGAGGACATCGACGCCGTCGCCGACCTCGCCGTGGAACTCGGCCTCGCCGGAATCGTGGCCACCAACACCACCATTCGCCGCGACGGCCTGCGCACCCCCGCCGACGAGGTCACGGCCATGGGCGCGGGCGGCCTGTCCGGTGCCCCCGTCGCCGACCGGTCCCTCGACGTGCTGCGCCGCCTATACCGCCGCGTCGGCGACCGCCTCGTGCTCATCTCCGTCGGCGGCATCGAAACCGCCGACCAGGCCTGGGAACGCATCCGCGCGGGCGCCACCCTGCTGCAGGGCTACACCGGTTTCATCTACGGCGGCCCGTTCTGGACCCGCAAGATCCACCGCGGTCTCGCGGAACGCTTGCGCGCAAACGGATATCAGAACATCGCCGACGCCATCGGTGCCGAGCACACCGCCAACGCCTGACCTCGCGCTACCCCACCCGCGAATGGTGTAGTAACGCGGCCGAACTCGCGCGCTGCGGCTTATTCTGATTGGGGCACAACCACCCAACCCACGCGAGGGGGCGGCGCATGGTCTCGCGGGATCAAGGCGTGCTCACCATCGTGGGCGACGCCGTCATCGATCACATCTATCGCACCGACAAGCTGCCCGCCGAGGGTGACACGGTGCACGGACGTTACGAAAAACACTTCGGTGGCAAGGGTCTCAATCGTGCCGTCGCCGCCGCGCGGCTGGGATTGCGGGTGCGGTTGATCAGTGCGGTCGGTGGTGATATCGCGGGTCGGCGCATCATCCGATATCTGAAACGCCAAGGCGTCGACACCGAGCTGGTCAAGACGGTGGATGGCGAATCCACCCCGGTGGTTGCCGTTATCATCGCGAGCAGCGGTGCGACCGGCATCATCAACGACAGCGATAACGCCGTGCGATTGAGCCGCGACGACCTGCGCACCGCCGCCGCCCGATCGGCGCTGACCTCGGCCGATGCGGTGCTGCTTACCTTCGAGCCACCGATCGCCGTCATCGATCAGGCATTGGGCGTGATCCGCAGAGGACGTACCCGCCCGCGTTTACTGGTGCACGCCACACCGCCGACGAACTCACCGCAGTACATCTCCAAGTACTTCGGCCGGATCGACTATCTGATCGGAAAACACAGAGAGCTGGCCGGATTGGTGGCCGATCCGGCGCGCACACCGCAAACACCGGCCACCGACCTCGACTTCGATGTCGACGTCGCGCCGCAGCTGCTCGCTCAGGGCGTCGGAAGTGTCTGCGCCGTCGAACGATTCGAATGCAGCGTCCGATCAGCGGCGCTGAACCTCGACGTGCCCCGTTCCTTCGCGGCAGTACTGGTGGACTCGCCAGGATCCTCTGCGGCGTTCAGCGCCGCCTTCGCCTACCGGCTCTTGACCGCCGGTCGCCCGGCCGACCGCGCGGACTTCGAATGGGCTACCGCCGCCATGGCGGCCACCCAGTCCTTCAGCGACGTGTCCGGCGCCATGCCGTCCGTCAGTGAAATCGATCGGATCGCCCGCCTCCCAACGTCATCCGACGACCACAGCTGATCCCGCCGATCGTCAGCTAAGCGCGTACGGCGGCTCGACGACGTGCCCGCGCATCGACTGCGAGCGGGGAGTCCGCCCCGGCGGCGCGGCCTCCCCCTCGGCGCGCTGACCGCGCTGCAGTCGTTGCGCCATCCGATTGGCCAGCAGCAGCAGCGCCTCTTCCCAGGACACACCCAACAGCTCGGCGCAGGTATCGGCACGGGCCTGAGCCCGCTGGTCGTACACGGCGTGCGGGTTGCTCAGCAACTCGTCGAGTTCCATGCCCAGCCGGGCCTGCGCCTGGCTCACCAGGCGATCCGGCAGCCAGCTCAACCGCCACGCATTCGTGTCTCCGGCTTCGCGGTATGCCGACTCCGGGGTGATATCGCTGGTCATCGTCCATGCGGTGGTGTGCACAGTCATAGCTGCCTCCGGTGTAACAGATGGAGCTTCATCACGAATGCCGCCTGTCGTGCATTCGCTGGTGCAGTAGAAGGGTGGCCTGCTGCACCGTGGTTCCCAGGATGTCGGCCAGCGCTTCGGCCTGTTCCTGCGTCGTGGGGCCCGCGGCGGGATCTTGACGGCTCAGCAGCTCGTCCAATTCCATTCCCGCCCTGGCCTGTTCGTGGCTGAGCCGGTGCGGTAACCAACTCAGGCGCCATGCCGGCTCCTCGTGACCTACCACCCGCCATGCCCATTCCGGGGTGGTGCTACTCGTCATCGACCGGCTGTTCTCGTAGATCGTCACGGCTGTCTCCACCGGGGAGGAGTCGTCGCCAACCCGCATTCGGGTGTGCTGAGCTCGGCCGACCGACGAAGCGCGGTCGAACCGGTGCGGCGCTTCCTCGGTGAAGCGGTGCGAGCGACGGCTGAGGCTGGCTTGGGACGGAGTGGCCGGCGAACGTACGTGGTTCGCCTAGGCCGCAACCAAGTTCGGCTCGAGGTCGGCGTCAGATCCGATGTGCCGGTGTGGCCTTCGCCGCCGGCCCTGCCTGATCAGGAGAACAACTTTCATCTCCGAGTCCCCTCCGAGGTGGCTGGGAGGCGGGTATCCCGCTGAACCCAGTGTGGCATTTGCCGTATCTGACCGTCAATTGCCGTTGTAGTTTGGTAATTGACAGTTCGTCGGCTGGCTAAACGCCGTTTTCGGCTATCGTCAGCGCGGCCCTCGAAAACGACGACCAGAGAGGTTGACACCGGTCATGGTCCCGCAGGACTCGGGCGTGGTTGCCGTGCGCAATATCCTCACTCGACTGTGCAAGCGCTCCGGTCTCAGCTCGGATCGCCTGCGCACCACCGAGATCGACGTCGCGCCGCTGCTCGATCTGCTAGCTGTGCGCCAGCATGCGCGGCGCCACGGCATCGCGCCGGAGGAGGCCGTCCTGCCGGTGGTCAAGGAACTCGCGGCACAACTGGAACCGACTAACCGATTGATCGCCGACGCCGAGCTGTCACTGGGCCTGCTCCGCGAGAATGCCACCGACGCAGTGGATCTCGATCGCCTGTACGCCGCGGACCTCGGCGAACGACGGGAATACCTCACCGAGCACTGGCGGTTGCTGCACGAAACGCTACGCGCCGAACGGATCCCGATCACGCCCTCCGTCCGGTCGTTGCGGGCCACGCCCGAACGGCGCGCGTTCACCGCCCTGGCCGGCCTGCTGGTGAACGAGTCGGTCTACGACGCGGGGTCGGTGCACCCGGCGACCACAATCGAGCCGAAGCTGTCGGAACCCCGTGCCGTACCAACGGTTCCGGGTGTGGTGACGGTCTTCGGCGACGCCGTCATCGACCATATCTACTTCGTCGATCACATTCCGATGGCGGGCACCTCCACCCCGGGAAACAGCTTCGAAAAGCATCCGGGCGGCAAGGGGCTCAACCGCGCGGTCGCCGCCGCCAGACTCGGACTGCAGGTCCGGCTGATCTCGGCGGTCGGCGACGACGACGAGGGCCGACACGTCCTCGACTACCTGCGCTCGGAAAACGTCGACACCGATCTGGTCAAGGTCGTTCCCGAGGCACCGACCCCGGTGACCGCGGTGATGATCACCAGCACCGGCGCGGCTGGTCTCATCGGCTGCCGTGACGACCGAATCCGGTTGAGCGCGCGGGACTTACGCAGCGCGCCGATCCGGGCGTCCATCGCCGCCTCGGATGCCGTGCTGCTGACTTTCGAGCAGCCGATCACCGTCATCGAGCAAGTCATGGCCCTGGTCCGGCGACTGGATTCGCGGCCACTGCTCGTTGTCAATCCGTCACCGCCGATCGATCTGCCGCAATACCTGTATCAGTACCTCAACGTCGTCGACTACCTCGCGGGCACCAGCAAGAATCTCGCCGCCATGGTGCCCGAGGTCGCCGCCGCCTCCATCAGCGACACCGCGCAACGGTTACGCGCGCTCGGAGTGCGGTCGGTCTGCGCGACCGAGGACTTTCGATGCACGGTGTGGTCGGACCCGGTCAACACTCAGATCCCGGCCTTCCCCGCGGCAATGGAAGACTCCCCCGGTGCGCAAGCTGCCTTCGCGGCGGCCCTGGTATACCGTCTCGTCTCGACCCGCCGCCCCGCCGCCGAAGACGATTACATCTGGGCGACCGCGGCGATGGTGGCTACGCAATCGTTCGGGGACGTGCCCGGAGCCATGCCGCCGGTCAGTGAGATCGACCGCATCGTCAGACTTGCTTCGGAGGAGCATTGACCATATCCCTGGCCCACCTTGCCGACACCGATCACCGGTTCACACGTAAGGCGAACGATCTGCGGGTCAGGGTGCTGGAGCTCGAGGACGCCGACGAACGAGGCCACCTGTTGGTCTTCGGTGACATCGCCGACGGCTGCCTGGTCCGGATCCATTCGCGGTGTCTCTATGGCGAGGTGCTCGGCTCCGACGATTGTGATTGCGGCCCTGAGCTCGACGTCGCGCTCGATCGCATCCAGGCCGCGCGCTCCGGCATACTGGTCTATCTCGAACAGGAGGGCCGCGGCGCCGGGCTCATCGCGAAGGCACGCGGCTACCGGCACAGCGAACTCTGCCGCACCGACAGCTTCACCAGCTACCGGGAATTGGGTTATCCCGTCGATGCCAGAACCTATGCGGTCGCGGCACACGCGCTGCTCGGGCTCGGATTGCGTTCGGTCACCTTGCTAACCAACAACCCGGCGAAGGCCGAGGCGCTGCAGGACGCCGGCCTCACAGTCGTTGTCGCGCCGCTGATCACGCCGGTCCGCAGCGAACGGGCCAGAGCTTATTTGGAAGCCAAACGCGTGCAACGTGGGCATATTCTGCCGAGTGCCGGCCTACCTTGGCTCGCCATACCGGAGCCTCCTGCCTTGCCGATATCGCGTTCCGTACGGCCGCTGCCGAGCCGCGGATTCGTCGCGGTGTCCACGATCGCTATGCTGCTCGTCGTGCTTGCCGTGGTCGGCCAAGCCGGGATCGCGGCAGTGGGCGCCCTTGTCGCGGTCGCGGTGGCGAGCGGTCGGGCGTTGCGAAATCGCCCGGACGTCGTGCAAGCAGTAACGGCAGTCCCCGCAACGCTTTTCCCGTTACCGCCGCTGCAGCCCCGAAATGACCAGACGATCCAGGCCCCGGAGGAAGCACTTGACCACTGCTGAATGGGATCTCGCTGAAACCGGGCACCGCTTGCTGCGCAAGGGCCACGATCTGCGAGTCCGGGTCATCGAGTTGCCCGCCGAGCACGACGGCGGACATATGCTGATCTTCGGCGAGCCGACCGACGGCTGCCTAGTCCGAATCCATTCCCGCTGCCTGTACGGCGACGCGCTGCAGACCGACGACTGCGACTGCGGCCCAGCGCTCGAGAAAGCCATGGACTTCATCCAGGCGGCAGGCAGCGGGATCCTGATCTACCTGGAGCAGGAGGGCCGTGGCGCCGGGCTCGTCAACAAGGCGCGCGGCCTGCGGACAAGCCAGCAAGGTCGGGTGGATACGTTCCGCAGCTATGCCATGCTCGGCCTGCTCCCCGACACACGGCGCTACGAACAGGCGGTCGCGGCACTCGAGCGGCTCCAGCTGAAGTCGATCCGGCTGATGACGAACAACCCCGACAAAGTGCGGGCCGTGCAGGCGGCCGGGATCAAGGTAACCGTGCGCTCCCTGCACACGCGGCCACGCAGTATGCGGGCGCTGGCATACCTCGAGGCCAAGCGAGTCGTCGGGCATACGCTGCCCAATAACAAGGGCCGCCTGGCCGATCTCGCCGCGGTTCGGCTCTGGCTGCGCAGCGGATGGTTCGCGATGCTCCGGTGGTCGCACGGCCGGTAGTTGCGACTAACGACGGTCACAAGCCCGAACACCTGGTTACCATTAGTGAGCCGCGCCACTCCTGGCGCGCCGACCCGTTCGGGTCTCGAACCGCCCGCGTGCGGACGCCGTGAGGCGCGGTTCATTGCATGGATATCAGGAACAGGGATATGACGACGACAGACATCGGCTATTCGCACAAATCGGGCAAAACGGTCTACACCGTTCCCGAGGCCTTCCAGGAAACCCTGACGTTGCGGCCCGAGCAGGTGGCGTTGCGGACGGTCGGCGGCACCCAGCAGATCACCTGGCGGCAGTTCGGCGAGCGGGTCCGCGCGATCGCGGCGGGCCTGGCCGAACTCGGTGTCGGGCACGGCGACACCGTCGGCATCATGCTTACCAACCGGCCCGAATTCAATCTGGTCGACACCGCCGCGCTGCACCTGGGCGCCACCCCGTTCTCGATCTACAACACCAGCTCGTCCGAGCAGATCACCCACCTGTTCACCAACGCGGCGAACAAAGTCGTTGTGACAGAACAGGTTTTCCTGGACAAGGTGACCGGCGCCGGTGTCGAACTCGCGCACATCATCCTGGTCGACGGCCCGGCCGCAGGGACCATCACCCTCGACGAGGTGGAGGCGAACCCGGCCGCCGACTTCGATTTCGACGCGGCCTGGCGCGCGGTCCAGCCCGACGACCTGGCCACCCTGATCTACACCTCGGGCACGACCGGCCCGTCCAAGGGCGTCGAGGTCACCCACCGCAATGTGCTCGCCCAGGTCATCGCGCTGGTCAACGGCCCACTGCCGATCGGCCTCGACGACCGCGCCGTGTCCTATCTGCCCGCCGCGCACGTCGCCGATCGCATCTCCTGCCACGCCATGAACCTGACCACCGGCGTCCAGGTGACCACCGTGCCGGACCCGCGCGAGGTCGCCGCCGCCCTGCCCGACGCCCGCCCGACCACCTTCTTCGGGGTGCCGCGGGTGTGGCAGAAGATCAAGGTCGGCATCGAGAGCAAGCTCGCCGCCGAACCGAGCGGGGTGAAGAAGGCGCTCGCCAACTGGGCCATCGAGACCGGACGGGCGGCGGCCCGAGCCGATATCGAGGGCAAGAGCCGCGGCCCGATCCTGGCCGTGCAGCACAAACTGGCCGAGGCGCTGGTGTTGTCGAAGCTGCGGCACGCCATGGGCCTGGAGGCCATGTTCGTGCCTGCCTCCGGGGCCGCGCCGATCCCGCCGGAGACCCTGGAGTACTTCATCGGCCTCGGCTTCGCCATGAGCGAGGTGTGGGGCATGTCGGAAACCACCGGCGTCGGCACGTTCACCGAGCGGGCCAAGCCGCGCCCCGGCTCGGTCGGTCGTCCGGTCGACGGCATGGAACTGCGACTCGATACCGACGGTGAGGTTCTGGTGCGCGGACCCATCGTGACCCGCGGCTACCGCAACATGCCGGAGCAGACGGCGGCGGCGATCGACGACGACGGCTGGCTGCACACCGGCGACATCGGCACCCTGGACCCCGACGGCTACCTGCGCATCGTCGACCGCAAGAAGGAACTGATCATCAGCGAGGCGGGCAAGAACATCGCGCCGAGCAATGTGGAGAACGCGGTGAAGGCCGTCTCCTCGCTGGTCGGTCAGGTGGTCGCGTTCGGCGATGCCAAGCCGTACATCGCCGCGCTGATCGTACTCGACCCGGACGTTGCGGCCTTGCGCGCCAAGGAGTTCGACGCCACCGATGCCGATGTGGCGACGCTGGCGACCCGGCAGGAGATCGTGGACGAAGTGCTGGCCGCGGTGCAGGCGGGCAACGTCAAGCTGTCGCGGGTGGAGCAGATCAAGCGCTTCACCATCCTCGGCACGGTCTGGGAGCCGGGCGGCGACGAGCTGACCCCGAAGATGTCGCTCAAGCGCAGCCCGATCAAGGCCAAGTACGCGGCCGAGGTCGAGGCGCTCTACGCGAAGGAACTCACCGCCCAGGTGATCAACGTCAAGTGACCCGATAACGACTGTGGCCCTGAGCATTTCGCTCAGGGCCACAGTCTTGTCCGAACCTACTTCTGCTCGTAGGTACCCACGATGGTGGCGCGCGCGATGGCGTGCGAGAACAGATTGAAACCGAGGTAGGCGGGCGTGGCGGACGCGTCGAAGCCGAGGCTCTCCACGTCCACCGCGTGCACCGCGATGAAGTAGCGGTGGTAGCCGTGTCCGGGCGGCGGTGCGGCGCCGACGAATCCGGCGAACCCGCCGTCGTTGCGCAGGGAGATCGCCCCGGTCGGCAGCGCCCCGCCTTCCTCGCCGCTGCCGGCGCCACTGGGCAGCGAGGTGGTGCCGAGCGGAACGTCGGCCACCGCCCAGTGCCAGAACCCGGCCGCCGTCGGCGCGTCCGGGTCGTACACGGTCACCGCGAAACTCTTTGTCTCCGCCGGGAATCCGGACCAGGACAGCTGCGGCGAGATGTCCTTGCCGCCCGCGCCGAACACGCCGCTGACCTGATCGTTGCCGAGCGGCTGGCCGTCGGTGACATCGTCGGAGGTCAGCGTGAACGACGGCAACTGCGGGAGCGCGTCGTAGGGGTTGTAGGAGTAATCGGGCACTGATTGTCCTTTCGTCAGCTGTTCAGCAGGAAGTGTTCCAGCACCCGGGTGCCGAATTCGAGCGCTGCCACCGGAACTCGTTCGTCGACACCGTGGAACAGCGCGGTGAAGTCCAGTTCCGGCGGCAGCTGCAGCGGGGCGAAGCCGAAGCAGCGAATGCCCAAGCGGGCGAACGCCTTCGCGTCGGTGCCGCCCGAGAGCATGTAGGGCACGGTACGGCCCTGCGGATCGTGGGCGAGGATCGCGTCGTTCATCGCGTCGACCAGGTGACCGTCGAATGTTGTTTCGTACGAGTCGAGTTTGGTGATCCACTCGCGTTCGACGTCCGGGCCGATCAGCTCGTCCACCTCGCGCTCGAACGCGGCCTGCCGACCGGGCACCACCCGGCAGTCGACCACGGCCTCCGCGGTCTGCGGAATCACGTTCGCCTTGTAGCCGGCCTGCAGCATGGTCGGATTCGCCGTATCACGCAGTGTCGCACCGATAATGCGGGAGATGGTGCCCAGCTTCGCCAGCTGACCCTCGATGTCGGGGCTGGACGGATCGAACTCCAGCCCGGTCTCCTCGGAGACGGCGGCCAGGAACTCGGTCACCGAATCCGACATCACCACGGGGAAGGTGTGTTTGCCGAGCCGGGCGACCGCGGCGGCCAGAATGGTGACGGCGTTGTCCTCATGCAGGAACGAGCCGTGACCCGCACGGGCCTTGGCGCGCAACCGCATCCAGCCGAGCCCCTTCTCGGCGGTCTCCACCAGATACAGCCTGCGCTCGGTGCCGTCCGGCCGCGGCACCGTCAGCGAGAACCCGCCGACCTCCCCGACCGCCTCGGTGATGCCCTCGAACAGGTCCGGCCGGTTGTCCACCAGCCACTGCGAACCCCACTTGCCGCCGTTCTCCTCATCCGCCAGGAACGCGAACACGATGTCGCGCGGCGGCACGGTCCCCTCGAGCTTGAACTGGCGGGCGATGGCCAGCATCATCCCGACCATGTCCTTCATGTCGATGGCGCCGCGACCCCACACGTAACCATCGCGCACCGCACCCGAGAACGGGTGCACACTCCAGTCGGCCGCCTCAGCGGGCACCACGTCGAGGTGTCCGTGCATCATCAGCGCGCCCCGGCTGGAATCGGCGCCCTTCAGCCGCGCGAACACATTCCCGCGCCCCGGCGCACCCGACTCCACGTACTCGGTCGTATATCCGGCCTGGTGCAGTTGTTCGGCCACCCATTCCGCGCACTCGCGCTCCCCCTTCGTGGTGGCGAGCTCGCCGATGTTGGAGGTATCGAACCGAATCAGCGCGCTGACCAGGTCCACCACCTCGTCGACCGCGCGAGAGCTGCTGTTGGGGACTGATCCTTCGACAGTTGTGGACACGTACCCTTTCCTACCACCTGACCCGAGTGCCGCCGTCCAGTCCCTCCCGCCGCGTCAGCGCGCCGCGGCCGTGGCGGCACAGCGTACGGTGCCGATCGCCGTCACCGCAGGGGTCAGCATCACGGTGATCGCAACCACGCAAACCGATTCGGCCCCAACGCCGTAGCGGATCAGGGCGAGTCGAAGGCGAGCTTCAGGCCGAGCGCCAGCAGGACCGAGCCGGTGATGCCTTCCATCCATCGTTTGACCGAGCGGCGATCGAGCCACGCTCGCGCGAACCGGACACCGCAGATCAGGGCGGTGGACCACAGGATGCCCTCGATGAAGTGGACCAGGGTCAGCGCCGTGCCCATCAACAGGTGCGGTGCTTGCGGTGGGATGAACTGCGGCAGCATCGCGATGTAGAAGACACCGACCTTCGGGTTGAGCAGGTTCGACGTCGCACCGCGCGCCCAGGCTCGCAGCACGTTGCCGCCGGGGACGACGTCATCGGCGGCGTGGCTGTCACCCGAGCCGCCGGAGCGCCACAGCGTGTGCAAGCTGGTGGCGCCGAGCCAGACCAGGTAGATCGCACCGGCAATGCGCAGCACCGTGTACGCCACCTGCGAGGTGGCCAGCAACACCGACAGCCCGCACGTAGTGGCGATACCCCACACCATCAGTCCGCTGCCCACGCCGAGCGCGGTCGCGAACGCGGTACGGGTGCCGCGGACGATCGCGGAACGCAGCACGAGCGCGGTATCCAGCCCCGGAACAATGGTCAGCAGCCCCGCGACGACGGCGAACGACACCATGGCTGTCCATACACTCACCCGCCCAACCTATCTCCCGTTGATCACCTTCCACCACCCCCGACCTCGGCCGGCCCACGCGCGAAAACCGATGGCGCGACGGCCGATTGGTTGGCAGAGTCGAGGCGTGCCTGATACCGATGTACTGATCGTCGGCGGCGGACCAACTGGTCTGTTGCTGGCGAATGAACTAGGTCTTGCCGGAGTGCGCGCCATCGTGGTGGAGCGCGACCTCGACCGCAGCCGCCAGTCCAAAGCGCTCAATCTGCAGCCGCGGTCGGCGGAGATTCTGGACTGGCGCGGCTGGCTCAGCCTGATGGACGAGCATGCCTTCGCCAACGTGGAGTGGGGCCACTTCTCCGGCATCCCGCTGAACTACGGCGCGCTGGACAGCAGGTTCGCCTACCAGATCGTCATCGTGCAGGCCGACGTGGAACGCGCACTGGAGAGCAATCTCGCGAGCTTCGGCAACACACTGCGCCGCGGCCACCAACTGATCCGCATCGACTCCGGGCTCGCGCCGGGCGACGAGCAGGTCACCGCGACCGTGGCCACCCCCGACGGCGAGCAACAGATCACCGCGCGCTACCTCGTCGGCGCCGACGGCGGACGCAGCACCGTACGCAAGCTCACCGGCGTCGAGTTCCCCGGCCGCGACGGGAACGCACCGGCAACGGTCTGCGACATCACCCTGACCAGGAAACCGGCCGGGGTCGCCGACTCCTGGTCGCTGCCCCGATTCGACACCGAGCGAACCGATTTCGCCTTCCTGATGCCGCTGCGCGACGGGGTGTATCGATTCGTCTTCGGCGGCGCGGATCAAGTGGGATTCGACAGGGACGCCGTGATCACCGCCGAAGAGGTGCAGGGTGCACTGACCCGCTCCTACGGATCGGAGATCGAACTCGGTGAGCTGCGATCCGGTTCACGATTCACCGATGCCGCCCGGCAGGTGACCGAATACCGCACGGGCCGAGTGTTTCTCGCCGGTGACGCCGCGCACATCCACCCGCCCCTCGGCGGTCAAGGCATGAGCCTCGGTTTGCAGGACGCGTTCAACCTCGGCTGGAAACTGGCTGCCGGCATCCACGGCTGGGCGCCCGCGCATCTGCTCGACACTTACCACTCGGAGCGACACCCGGTGGCTGCGGCGGTGCTGACCAACACCCAGGTGCAAAGCGTGCTCACCGCACCGCATCCCGACGCGCGTGCGGTGCGGGACATGATCAACGGACTACTACAGCTGCCCGACGCGAATCGTCAGGTGGCCCAGGACATTTCCGGGATCGGCATTCGCTACGACCTAGGGCCGGGGCTCGGTCATCGGATGCCGGATCTCGATCTCGGCGACGGCACTCGGCTCGCCGAACACGCGCGAGACGGATCGGGGCTGCTGTTGGACAGCAGCCCCGACCGCCGGTTCGCCCCGCTCGCCGACGACAGGAAGGCTCGGGTGCGATCTGTCGTCGTCGATCACGGCGCGCTCACTGCGCAGGCGGTACTCGTTCGGCCGGACGGTTACGTCTGTGCGTCGAGCGACGAGCCCTCGACGATCTCAGCGGCACTGACGTTCTGGTTCGGCGCGCCCGAATAACCTGCGCCCGTTGGTGATTCCTCAGCGGTTCAGGTGCTTCTGCGCCGCGTCGTGTACGCGGCCGAGCATCTCCTCCAGCACCGGTCGGAACGTCGCGAAGTTCAGCCGCGCGAAACCCGCACCGCCGGGCCCGAAGTCCGGCCCGGGCAGGAGCCGGACTTTCGCATGCTCCAGGAAGAATACCGCCGGATCCTGCTCGAGTTCGAGCGCACGACAATCGAGCCAAGCCAGGTAGCTCGCGTCGGGGCGGTGAAAACGGATCTCGGGCGGCAGCGACTCGGCGACGAGATCGCGGTTGCCGGTCAGCGTCTGCCGAGTTTCCGTCAGCCACGCGGCCCCGTCTCGCCACGCCGTGCAGGTCGCAAGCACGCTCAGCGCGCTCACCTGGCCATATAGCAGCGGTGGCTGCGCATCCAACGCCGCACGGACCCGACTGTCACCGACATGCGCGACACAGCACCGCAGACCTGCCAGATTGAAGGCCTTGCTCGCAGAGTTGAGAGTGAGTGTGCGCCCGGCGATTTCCGGGCCGAGCGTGGCGATCGGGATGTGCTGGCGCCGCCCGTGTGTGAGCTCGGAGTGGATCTCGTCGGAGATCACGAAAAGATCGTGCCGACAGGCGATCTCCGCGATCGCCGAGAGTTCGTCGCGATCGAACATGTGCCCGGTCGGGTTGTTCGGGTTCACCAGAACCAAGGCGCGGCAATCGTTCCGGCGGATGTCCTCGGCCATCCGGTCGGCGTCGAAGGTCCAGCCGTGCTCCCCTGCGATCATCGGGATCGGCACCAGTCGCCGCCCCATCACCTCCAGCGTTTGCAGGAACGGCGGGTAAGCGGGCGTGTGCACGGCGACCGCGTCACCCGGCCGGGTCATGAGTTGCAGCACGATCTGCAGCACCTGGATCAGCTCGGTGAAGACGTACACGTCGTCCGGGTCGATAGCGAAGTCGTACCGGTCGCGCATGCGCTCGGCGAACGCCTCCTGCAATGGGTTGCGATCCGGCCGATCCTCCCAGTCCGGATACCCGAGGTCGCCCGCCGCGGCCCGCTGCAACGCCGCACGCACCGGATCCGGCACCGGCAAGTCCATGTCCGCGATCCACCCCGGCAGCACATCCGCCCCGGCCCGCGCCCACTTGATCCCCACCCGCTGCCGCAGCGCCTCGAAATCGACAAGATCGTTCATGAGCTGAACCCTAGAAGGAAGGCCACCGAATACGATTGACAGTTTTCCCGCTCGCACGCAAGAATCTTGCGTGAGCGTTCTTCCGTTAGATGACATCGACCACCGGCTGCTGGAGCTCGTCCAGGTCGACGCGACCCAACCCCTGCACGAGCTCGGCGACCGAGTCGGTCTCTCTCCCAGCGCGGTTCAGCGCAGACTCACCCGCCTGCGCACCGGCGGGGTGATCACCGCGGAGGTCGCCGTGATCGACCCGCGCGCGGTGGGCATGGCGTTGACCACCGTGGTACTCGTCGAGCTGACCGAGGACGACGCCGACCACTACCGCGCCTTCTGCGACCGCATGCTGGCCGAACCGGCCGTACAGCAGTGCTATTCCGTTGTCGGTCAATGGGATTACGTCGTGGTGATGGTCACCGAAGACCTCGCCGCCTACCGGCACGTCTCGAACGACCTGTTCGTCAGGGACAAGTCCGTGCACCGCTACGAGACGTTGCCGACCTACGAACGAGTCAAAGCCCAACTGGCCGTGCCGTTGTCGCCATCGCGCCAAGAGACCAAACCGTAATGGGCTTCACAGGAACTGCACGGCAAACTGTTGCCGACGCCACGGATAAGCGCGGTTTACTGGAATAGTGCCGATCGGCACGCACTATGGTCCAGCACAAGGAGGTCAGGCCATGTGCTCGGCACCCGTCACCGATGGCCCCGATCCTGAAGTAGTGCGACTCACCGGCACCACCTGGGAGTCGTTGAGCAGGCGCGGTTCTCGTTCCCTCAATGCCGATGCCGCGGCCGCCGTGACCGACCCCGCCACCGGACGGACCGCGTTCGTCGTCGCCGACGGCATCGGTGACCACCTGGCCGCGGCACGGGCGGCGCGCACCGCGGCGGACATCGCCGCTCGCAGCGGCGCCCGCAGCGGGGCACACGCCGGAATCCTTGCCGCGCAACGCGAATTGCTCCGCCAGTTCCCGCAATCCGAGGCAGACAGCGTCCTCGTGGTGGCCGTGCTGCCCTCCCCGGGCCGACCCGACGGACCAGGCGACATCGCCTGGGTCGGCGACTGCCGCGCGTACCGCTGGAACGGACGCGTCCTGCACCAGATCACCACCGACCACACCGTCGCCGAGTACTGGCGGACCCGCGGCTACGGTTCCGCACCGCGCCTCGAGCACATCGTCATCACCTCGGCCCGCACCGTGCGCCCCGCCGACATCGGCACCGCCGGCACCGGCTCCAGCACCGGCAGGCTGCTACTGAGCACCGACGGCGTGCACAAACGCCTCGACATGGCCGCGATCAAGGCGATTCTCGCCGCGGAGAAGTCCCCCGCGGACGCCGCCGACACCCTGGTGGACAGCGCCCTCCGAGCCGGCGGCACGGACAACACCACCGCCCTCGTCGCCGACTGCCGCCCCCTGTCTTGAACGCGTAGAACATTGTTCTCGAGAACCGCCTCGACGCCACCCCAAAGCCCGATCACGCTGCAGCTCCTCGAAATAGACCTACTACCAACGTCTATTTGCTGCAAATTCGCTCTACTTATTCACCATTGATCACACTTCGGTAACGTCGCCAACTTAGGGCGGGTGACCAGGGCTAATCTTCGACAGTTGCTGTTCTAATATGCCCATACCGGGGTTGCCTCGGAAGCTCAACCATGCACTCGGAAATCAGTTTTACCGACTTTGACCGGGAAAGTGGAGCGAGATGGCTCAGGAATTGCTCGTCGCGATCTGTGCCGCGTTGATCGCGGTGGGTGTTTTGGTTGTCGGAGATCGGCTTCGACCGAAATCATGGCGGCAGAGCAGTGACGAATCGTCCAGCCACCTCGCGCTCGACCTGGCCAAGACAATCTTCACCGCGGTGCTCGCGTTCGTCTTCGTGGCCTGCTGGAACCAGAACCAGAACGCCTACAACCACACGATCACCGAGTCCAAGGGGCTCGTCGATACCCACCTGGCCATCCACACGATGCCCGGACCCGATCAGCAGCGCATCCACGACAAGGTGATCGCCTACACCAACGAGGTCCTCGCCAAGGAGTGGCCGGTGATGGAGCGCGAGAGTCGTCTCGACGAATCCACCGGAAAGACGCTCGACTCGCTCCGCGACGCCGTGGTGTCGGTACGGTCGACCGATCCGGTGGTCGTCGAGGCGCGATCCCGAGCGTTGGCCGGTATCGACCGCGTGACGCAGGCGCGCCATGATCGCGCCATCGACGCGTCCCGCACCATCCCTCAATTCCTCTACATCGCATTGTGTTTCGGTGCGGTGCTGGTCCTGCTGAACCCGGTACTGACCGGCATGCTGGTCACCCGGCGCAGCCTCGCGATGACCGCGCTGCTCGGCGTCGTGATCGGTTCGGCGCTGCTGGCGATCCACGACCTGGAACGACCGTTCTCCGGAGTGCTCGGCATTCCGATCGACGCCTTCACGTATGCCCAATCGCAGTACGACCAGCATCCCGGCGGACCGGTAACCCACAACGAATGAAACATCCACGGAACAGGTCCGGTGGCCTCGCGCCGCGAATGGTAAGGGGCGCACGAGGGTTCGTCGTGTTGGCCGCGTTCGTTCCGGCGACGGTGATGTTCGGGGGTCGGTCCGCCGCGGACGAGGTGGTCCCGAACCCGCCGCCGGTCGCCACGACCGAAAGCACAGCACCGTCGGATGTTCCGGCCGACTACACCGACCCGTCGGACGTTCCGACCGAAGGCGCGGCACCGTCGGAGGTGTCGACGGAAAGCACAGCGCCGCATGATGTCCCGGCCGGAAGCGCGGCTCCGATGAGCATTCCGTTCGGAAAGCCTCCGTCGGACGTCCCGACTGGAGACACACCCCCGCCGGACGTTGCACCCGGCAACGCGGTGCCGTCGGCCGTACCACCTGTCAACACCGCCCCGCACGATGTCCCCCCTGGCAACACCGCCCCACAGGGCGCCCCGTCCGGAAACACCGCCCCGCCAGATGTCCCACCTGGCAACACTGCTCCGCAAGGCGCTCCGTCCGACAACACCGCCCGGCCAGACGCGCCGTCCGGAAACACGCCCCCGCCAGACGCTCCGCCCGTCAACGCTCCCCCACCAGGCAACACCGCCGGGCCGGACATCTCAACCGGAAGCGCAGCGCCGCAAGACGTCCCAGCCGGAAGCGCAGCCACGCCGGACGCCTCGAGCGGAAGCGTGCTCGGGCCGGATATCGCGACCGGCAGCGCAGCCGAAGACGGTCTACTGGCACTGGAGCCGCCGAAGCCGCTCGCCGCGCGCGGCATCCTCGATATCGGCAGCGCCGCAGACGCCGACGCCGAGACGGGCGAAATGGCAACGGCTGCAACGCCAGCCGCCACCGGCCCCGCCGCCCTCGGGCTCGACAGCGGCAGCGTCATCACCGCATGCGCGGGCAGCGCCGTGGCTGGTGGCGCACTCCTGTTCCTCGGCTCGGCCGCAGGCTCGGGCCTGATCGGACCGGGCATGCTGGCCCCGCCGTGGTGGGCAGTGGTCGGCTCGGCCGGATCCGCGGTGATCCCACCGGGTTTCGGTTCGAGCGGCTCCGCCCTCGGCAGTGCCGCCGTCGGTAGCGCGGTCACCGGCAGCGCGGTGCTGACCTGCCTTCTCGCCCTCTCCACGGCCCCGACGCCACCCGCACCGTCATTTCCGCTCTTGATCCCGTCCCCGATCCCGAGCCCCTCACCGTCACTGTTCCCGTTCATGCCGGTGGCCGCACCTATCGCCGAGTCAGAGACTGAAGCCGATGCCTCCACCCTGCCGGGACGGTACGTCGTCGCGGCAACACCCCCCGCGGTCGACGACGAAACCACCTCGGTCGCAGATACTTTCGCCTTCCACACCCTCGAGGTCGTCACCCTGCTGGTAGTGCTGATCCTCATGGCCCAGCAAGGCTCTACCGAAGTCGCCAAGAAGCGACCGCCGCGTCTGTAAAGTTAGCCGACGGCGGGTTCCCGCGCGGCCGCGGCCATTGCGGCACCGGTGAGCTCAACAGAACGCACCCGGTCATCGATCTGCGTGGCGTGATGCGCCAGGATCAGCTCGTCGGCTTGGATCGAGGCGGCGAAATCATCCAAGTACGCAACGACTTCGGCGGGCGTGCCCACGGCGGTGTACTGCGTCATCGACGACAGCTGACGACCGTTCGGCGAGGCGAGGAACGCGTCGATCTCGGCGTCGGTGTAGCTGACATCGGCGGCGCCCCGCTTGATCATCATTCGCGCCCGAGCCCGGTAGGAAATCGCCTTCTGCTCCAACGCATCCTCGGCGTTCGTCGCGGCGAACACATTCACTCCGGCCATCACGTACGGCTCAGCCAACTGCTCCGACGGCCGGAACGTTTCGCGGTAGACGGCGACCGCTTGGTGCAGCGCGTCCGGTGCGAAGTGGGACGCGAAGGCGTACGGCAGGCCGAGTTGCGCAGCGAGCTGAGCACCGAACAGTGAAGAACCCAGGATGTACAGCGGCACAATCCCTTCCGCACGCGGCACCGCCTGCACACCGGGTATCCGGGTATGCCCCGACAGGTACCCCTGCAGTTCCAGCACATCCTGCGGGAACGAGTCCGCCGACGACGGGTTGCGACGCAACGCGAGCATCGTCTTCTGATCGCTGCCCGGCGCGCGACCGAGCCCGAGGTCGATGCGCCCGGGGAACAACGTCTCCAAGGTGCCGAACTGTTCCGCGATCACCAGCGGCGAGTGGTTGGGCAGCATGATGCCGCCGGAGCCCAGCCGAATGGTGTCGGTCTGTGCCGCGACGTGTCCGATGAGCACACTCGTGGCACTCGACGCGATCGAGCCCATGTTGTGGTGCTCGGCGTACCAGACGCGGCGATAGCCGCTACGTTCGGCAGCCCGCGCCAGTGCGACGCTGTTGTCGAAGCTATCGCGCGCGGATTGACCGGGCGCGATCGACGCCAGGTCGAGGATGGACAGAGCAGTCGACATAGGACGTTGCCTTTCGTAGGTCAAAGAACGCGGTGCAGTTGTTCGGTGAAGGCACGGATGCGGGCGTCGTCACGGCGGTAGTAGATCCACTGCCCGCGCCGGGTGCCGCACAGGAACCCGGCACGCTGCAGGATCGCCAGATGCGCCGAGATGGTCGACGCCGAGGTCCCCGCCTTCTGCTGGATGAGCCCCGCGCACACCCCCAGCTCGGCCGTCTCGCCACCGCGCCCAGGAAAGTGGACCTCCGGCTCCTTGAGCCACTCCAGGACGCGCAAGCGAGTCTCGTTCGCCAGCGCCTTGCACTCCTCGAGCACACCCACCACCCTTCGCCATTTCGCTAATTAACGAACTTACGCCGCAAACAAGAACCCAGCATCATGACCCTGCTCACTGCCTACATGCCGATCGCGTAGAGCAGCCAGCCGACGACAACCTCCTGCGGCGCGCCGATCATGACCTGGTACACCGCGTTGGCAATCCCGTTGAAGAACATCACGGACCTTTCCCTCGGGTTTCAACCCCGACACCCGTGAAATCGGCGCGCAGGAACCTTCTGTTACCGCTCAGCAAACGATCCCCGGCGGGATCAGTAGGCGATGAACAGGATCTCGTCGCGGGAGTACTCGTGGTCCGGGTGGTTTGCGGATAGGTGGGCCTGGGTCTTCGCTACCAGGTCGTCCTCGTCGGTGCCGACGATGCGTTCGCCGCAGGGGCAGTTCAGGTTTCGCTTCATGGGCTGGTCCTTGGAGAAGTCAGGCGGGTGGTACTGCCGAGCTACTTGGCAACTCGATCTCGTCGGCGGGTGTTGGGGGGTGGATCTCGGGGAAGCCGGAGGGTTTACGGCGGGGTCGGGTCGGGGGTGGCTCGTCTTGGCCTGCGATGGCTACCGCGTTGCCGCCGCGGCGTTTTGCGCGGTACATCGCCGAGTCGGAGCCGCGCAGTAGGCGGCGGTAGGTGGTGACGTTGTAGGGGCCGGATGTTCGCGAACCATCGAGGACCGCGATGCCGACACTGGCGGTGACCGCCATCGGCAAATCGGGCATGGTCTCGATGGCGTTGCGCAGCCGCTCGCCGACGTTGGCGGCGTCGTCACGCAGGCAGCCGACGATCACGAACTCCTCGCCGCCGGTCCGTGCGATCAGCGCGTCCACGTCGGCCGCCGCGCGGATTCGCTGAGCCGCCAGCATCAGCACCTCGTCGCCGAACGGGTGACCGAAGGTGTCGTTGACGGCTTTGAAGCGGTCCATGTCCACCGTCGCGACATAGGCCGACTCGCCTCGGCAGTTCAGGATGTGCGCGGACAGGTAGGTGTCGAGCCCACGCCGGTTCAACAGCCCGGTGAGCGGGTCCGACAGCGCGTCGGCCCGCAGCAGCCAGTGACAGAACTGCACGAACGGGAGCATCACGCCGACAACGACGAGCATGACAAGCACAACGGCGAGCCCCAGCGCGAGATCTCGGTGCTGCTGCCCCGCCGCCTGCCCGTCCCGCGTGGCATCCGCCAACTCGCCGCGAAACATCAAGAACGCCAACACCACACTCGTCAGCATCGTCCAGCCGACTTGCAATGCCAGGATTCGCGGACCGTGGAACACGGTCACATACGCACCCATCGCCGTCAGCAGCACGACACCCAAAACTCCGACGACGCGATCGTGCACCAGCAAATCATTGGCAGTGGTGTCGATATCGAAAAGGACGATCCAGGCGAGCGATTCGACTTCACGCGGCCACGGCAAAAACCACCAGCGCAGCGTCCACAGCCCGGCGACGGTGGCCTCGACGCCGCCTTGCACGTTGCCGACCCATCCCGCCACATCGCCCTGCGCCACCGAGGCAAGCACCGCGATCAGCAGCATGACCAGCCCGCCGGACCCGAGCATGAACTTGAATCGACCGAGCGCGCCGTGCGATTCGAACGTCTCGACCAGGGCACGGTAATCCACCGGGTCCCGCCACCATGTCCGAAACATCGATCGCTCGTCGGTCAATCAATTACCGCCTTTGGTCGACAACGGACCCGGGCATTCACCCAGGGACTTCCCTGGTCATCCAGCTTGGCGTGCAAATCGACAGTAAAACGGGTGTGCGAATCACGCAATGTGAGATCAGCACACTATCCAATTCGGCACGAAACGCCTATTCTAGCGGTCCCGCTGCGGTCGACCCCGATCATTTCTTCCGCGCCCGGTACGCCGCCACAGCATTGCGGTTTCCGCACGCGGTGCTGCAATAGCGCCGCGACCGGTTGCGTGACAGGTCCAGAACGAGGCCCTCGCAGGCCGTGTCCGCGCAGATGGACAACCTGCTCAGCTCATCCGCGCGGATGAGATCGATCAGCGCCATCGCCGTCTCGACGGCGATCCGCACCGGAAACGGCGCCTCCGCAGGGACGGCGTGGATGTGATAGTCGACATCGCCGTGCCGGACGAGTTGCGGCACCGCCCGATGGCTCGCCAGGGTCTCGTTCACCAACCGCGTCGCCGTATCGCGATCACTGGTGAGCATCCGGCGCAGCGGCGCGCGCAGCGCCCGAACCGCCGCGAGCTCGTCGGCATCGCCGGTGTGCACGCCCGTGTAGACGTGCTTCACGAAAAACCCTGCGAGCTGGTCGATTTCGGTCAATGTATCCGGCTCCTCCGCCGAATTCACCAGCTCCACCGCGGCCACCAGAGCCTCTTCGGTGTCATGAGCAAAAATCATATTGACATATTACATGCCCACCCATAGCGTCATTACCCATGGCTACGATGACTCATGACACAGCCGTTCAGCGGCGCCTCAGAAGCGGACTGATCCTCGCGGTGCTGTCCGCATCGTCGTTCGGACTCTCCGGTTCCCTGGCCCGCGGCCTGATGAACGCAGGCTGGAGCGCCGCCTCCGTCGTGGCGATCCGCGTGCTGGTGGCCGCCGCCGTGCTCTTGCCGATCGCGCTGCAACAGCTGCACCGCGATTGGCAGTTGTTGCGCCGCAACGCATCCCTGATCACGGCGTACGGACTGGTCGCCGTAGCAGGCACGCAGCTGGCCTACTTCAACGCCGTCGCCCACATGGCCGTCGGCGTGGCACTGCTCATCGAATACACCGCCCCGATCGCCGTGGTGACCTGGTTGTGGCTGCGGCATCGCCAACGCCCCGGCACCGCGACGGTCGCCGGTGCCGCACTCGGCATCACCGGCCTGTTCCTGGTCATCGACCTGCGCTCCGGCCTCAGCACCAGCTGGGTCGGCCTCGTGTGGGCCCTCGCCGCCATGATCGGCGCGGCCGGCTACTTCGTGCTCTCCGCGCATGGTGACGGCACGCTGCCGGGCACCGTCCTGGCCGCGGGCGGACTCCTCATCGGTGGACTCTCCCTGCTGGCCGCGGGCGCCGTCGGCATCGTCCCCCTGCACGCCACCACGAACCCGGTTGTCTTCCAGCACTTCACCATTGCCTGGTGGCCCCCGGTCCTGGCGCTCGGCATCGTCACCGCCGCCGTCGCCTACGTCTCCGGCATCGCCGCCACCCGCCTGCTCGGCTCCCGCCTGGCCTCCTTCGTCGCACTCTTCGAAGTCCTGGCGGCGCTGATCTTCGCTTGGGCCCTGCTCGGCGAGGCACCCCGCGCCATCCAATTGCTCGGCGGCATACTGATTCTCGGCGGTGTGATCGTCGTCCGGCGCGGTGAGCTCACCACCGGCGAAGCGCCTGCGGACGAATACGCCACTGAGCGTTAGGTGTTCGACCATCCCCGGCAGTCCAGCGGACGAATTCGCCCCAGAGCCTGAGGTGTTCGACTACCCCCGGCGATCCAGGCGAGCCCGCGCCACCAGCGCGCGGTGGTCCGCGCCCGGCATGCCCACCGTCTCCACCTCGACGGCCCGGCCCCCGGCGACGAGGATGTGGTCGATACCGACCACGGGCGGCCAGTGCTTGTCGGTCGGATAGGTGACCAGATGTCCGGCCCCCGTCTCTTCGGCAGCGTCGCCGAATCGCCCTGACAGCATTGCGCGGTACTGTGCGTGATCGTAAGTCGCATTGAAATCGCCCCCGACGATCGCAGGCCGATCCGAGGGCGAGCGCTCGAGAATTGCACGCAGCCTGGACAATTCATCAGCCCAGACCTGCGTCCCGTATACCGGCGGCACCGGATGGAAGGCGTAGATCGTCACCGGCCCCACCTCCGGAATGGTCGCCGTCGCCGACAGCTGATTCAACACATACCCGTCGTACTCGACGGTTTCCGACAGCGGGTAGCTGCTCCAGATTCCGGTCCCGGTCGCGGTCCGCGCAGGGGACAGATACCGATGCGGCAATACCTGGTCGAGTCCCGCCCTGCCGAGTGCCTCGACCGCCGCGGGCGTGAGTTCATTGACGGTGAGCACCGCGATGCTCCGCCCGCGCACTTCGTCGACCAGCGCCTGCGGGTCAGCCCCGTCGAACAGCAGATTGGCCTGCATCACGAGCACCGCCGGTTCGCCGTCATCGCCCGACCGGCTGACGTACAACGGAGCTTGCGTCCACACCGAGGCGGCAACGACAACAATCGCCACCACCGCACCGATCCAGCGCCGCATCGCGGCAAACGTCACCGCCCCGACGAGTCCACCAACCATCAGATACGGCGCACCCGAAGCCGCCAAGACCAATATCCGAGACGACGACCGACTGAAGTGCAACCCGACCCCGACCGCTCCCGCCACGGTGGCCAGCCACGCCAGCAGGTTGATACCGCCCCGAACCCATTTCGATCTCACACCCACCAGCCAACACGAGGTCTACACCGGGCGTCCTCCCGGGCGGGCCCGCACGACGGAGTCGGCCGAGGCGAGTCCATCGACAGAAGTTCGCGGCACGGCGGCCATGGCGAGCAACCCGATGCCGGCGACTGCGGCGAAGAGATAGAAGCCCCACGGGTTCGCGGAGCCGATAACGATGAGCCAGCCGGTGATCGTCGGGCCGAAGATCGCGCCGAGGCGACCGACACCCGACGCGAAACCCAGTGCGGTGGACCGGATTTCGGCCGGGTAGGCCTGGGCGACGTAGGCGTAGATGAGTACCTGGGCAGAGAAAACAAAGATGCCCGTGACCAGCACCAGCCCATTGAGCAGCACCGTGCTCGACATCTTGATACTGAGCAACGCGAGGAACACCGCCGCCACACCGAACCACACCAGCACCGTCGGCTTGATGCCGCGCCGATCGGCGACAGTCCCGGCTGTGAGCAGACCGATCACCGCTCCGATGTTCAACATCAGCAACACGGTCAACGAGGTGGACATGTTGTATCCGGCGTCACGCATCAACTTCGGCAGCCAGGTGTTCAAGCCGTAAACGAGCAGCAGCCCCATGAACGAACCAACCCAAACACCCAGCGTCGCACGCAAACACACCGGCTGCAGCAGCACGGTGGGCGGCACCCGGGTCGGTGCGTCCTTGGCCCCAAGGTACGCCGCGGACTCAGGCAGTTTCACCCAGACCACCGGCAACAAGGCGGCCCCGGCGATACCACCCACGTAGAACAGCGGTTCCCAATGCGGTACGAGCCGAAGCGCGAGCAGCGCGGCGAACACCGCACCGACGTGATAGCCCGTCATCGTGACGGTAGTCGCGAGCGCCCGCCGGGACGCAGGCATGTGCTCGGCCATCAAGGTCAGCGCGGTCGGCATACACGCACCGAGGCCTAGTCCCGCGATCAGCCGGAACGCCGCGAAGACTCCGACCGACCCGGCCAGCGGAATCGCGGCGGTGAACACCGAGAACACCACGATCGAGCTGAGCAGCACCCACCGGCGACCATATCGATCGGCCACCGGCCCCGATGCTGTCGCGCCGATCGCCACCCCCACCAATGACATCGTGGCAGCGAAAGTCGCACTGGCGGCAGTGAATCCGAGGTGATGCTGATCGATCAGAGTAGGAATGACCGCACCGAGAACGACGAGGTCGTAGCCTTCGAGCAGCACGGTCAGCCAGCACAGCACCGCTGGCCACGACAGCAACTTCTTCATGACGGAGTCCGATTCTGCTATCCAGTTGTGACCGCCATCACACTACTACGTGTCACCATCGGACACTCGTCGTAAGCCTCCGAGCCACAACAGAATTCGCTCACTACGGGCGTGTCGGCGTATGCCGCAGGCTCTCCCCCGCGCGTAGCGGGAGACCGAGCAGCCGATCTCAGGCCGGACGCACATCCCTGCCGGAGGACTCCCCCGCAGCACGATCCTTCCGACGAACGCGCTGACCACGCGCCACCTCGGTAGCAAGGGCGTCGAGCGGTTGCGCAAACTGCGCCAGCGGATCGACCAGCTCGGCCAGCCAAGACTGCGCCTCCCCGACACCGGCGGGATCGAGGGCGTAGACGCGCCGAGTGCCTTCGGCCCGGACGCTCACCAACCCCGCGGCCCGAAGCACCTTCAGATGCTGCGAGACACCGGGCTGCGAGATCCGCGTATGCTGTTGCACCGCAGCAACAACCATCCCCGCAGGCTGCTCACCGGTCGCCACCAGCTCGAGAATGTAGCGACGAACCGGATCGCCGAGCGCCTCGAAGATCTTCTCCCGGGAAGCCGTCATCAGGACTGCGAGCTGTCCTCGGGCTCGACCGTGTAGAAGACAACCGTCCGCTGCGCGGCCGCCTGCGCGGCATCCGCGTCGTCACCGTGGGCGACGGCAGCGTCCGCCCAGCCGAGAGCTGCCACCTGGACGAACTCCGTCCCCTCTGGAGTGGTCGGGAATACCAGCCCCTCGGCCGGGTCTACCGGCTCGCCGCTCGCGATGTGCAGGCCCAGTGCCATCAGCGAAAGGTCCCAACCGACACCCACCGCACCCGGACCGTACTGATCCCAGAACTCGGGCGCGACGGGCATCTCGTGGACCAACTCCAGCAATGTGCCCTCGTCATCGGCGGTCAGGTCGATCGACACCCACGACACCTGCGGGCCCATCTCCCAGGTGACGGCGAACCGTCGCGGCTCCTCACACTCCTCTACGACGCCGCCCGCGTTGCCCTCGGTCTGATAGTGGCCGCCGACCTTCAATTCGCCGCTGACCGGCAGGAACCATCGCGGTATCCGCTCTGCATTGGTCAGCGCGTCCCAGAGGTCGTCCTGGTCGGTGGCGTAGGTGCGGCGGGCGATGGCGATCCGGGTCGGCGCGCCGTCGCGGGATCCGGTGCGGACCTCGCGGATCACGAGTCCGGCGATAGCGGCAGGGTCGGTGAGCAGGGGCATAACATCCTCCTTGTATAAGCCTGGACTTATAATAACCCACGCACCGGTCGAGCGCATGCACCCGCTGTGATCGATCACAGCTACCGACGGGCTGCACCGTCCCATTCTCACAAATTTGCTGGTAAATGCCGCATATCGTACTTCCGCAGTTAGTGTTAACCTGCCTCATAGCTATTTCTGACAAAGGAGTTGGCATGGCTATCGACAGTCCGATCCGGCCGAACCTGACGATCTCCGGGCAACCGATGTCCACGCCGTTGCGCGACGTCCGGGCACTGTCCCGGCAAATGGTCGGCCACTTCGTCGAGAATGTAGTGCCGTGCGGGACGTTGCCCGGCGAAGCGATCTACGGCGACGTCACCACCATCACCCGGGTCTGCCTGGAACTCGCCGCCAACATGCTGGACGGGCGCAACATTCAGCAGAACGTCGAACAGCTCGAGGAGGCCGCGGCGGGTTGGGCGCGCGAGGGAGTGCCCACCGATGCGATCCACAACGCCATACACGCGGGCTTCGAGATGGGCATGAACCTCATCGTCAGCAACCTGACCGTCAAGGATTTCGACAACTTCGTCGACGGTTCCAGGATCAATATCGAGATTCTGCACACGTTGACCTCGGCCATCTCCCGCGGCTACTTCCGTGAACTGCGCACCGCGGTCAGCGAACATCACACAGCAGTCCACACGCTCACGTCCGCTCTGCTCGGCGGACGTCCCACGTCGACGATGGCGCGCGAGTGCGGCATAGCCATCGCCGACGCCTATGTCGTTCTGGCCGTGTCGATTCCGCGCCATCGCGACGAACTCAACCCCGCCCTCGACAGCCAGGTCGTCGCGCGCCGCAAGCTGCGCCGCACCCAAGCCGAGCTGGCCACCCAATGCGGCGGCAACGCCCTCTCCCTGCTCAGCATCGACGGCGGCACCATCCTGCTGCCCGCCGACCAGCACACCGACGAGGAACTCGACGCCCTCATCGAGGGACTCTCGATAGCCGCACAGGTCGGCATCACCGCCACCATGGTGGCAGCCGTCCCGGAACAGATCCCCGTCGCCGTCGACCAAGCCCACGAACTACTCGACATGGTGCAACGCCTGCACTGCGTCACCGGCCTGTACCGATTCGACGAACTAGCCCTCGAATACCAGCTCACCCGCCCAGGCCCCGGCCGCGAATACCTCGGCGGGATACTCACCCCCCTCGATGAACACGCCGAACTCCTGGAAACCCTCCAGCTACACATCGGCAACAACCTCAACCGCCAACGCACCGCCCGCGCCCTACACGTCCACACCAACACCGTCGACTACCGACTCAAGCGCATAGGCCAACTGACCGGCTTCGACCCCGCCCACCCCTCCGGCCTCTGGTACCTCCGCTCCGCGCTAATCGCCCGCTCCTACCACCCCACCGACACCACCAAAACAGTTGACGCTCAGTCTGGCTCGGCGCACGCACGCCTACCACGTGAGCCGTAGTGCGGCGCTGGTTGCGCGCCGCACTACGGAGTTGTCAGGCGGCTACGGGCACCTGTTCCGGTTCACGTTCGGGTTCGGGTTCGGGTTCGGTGGCGGTCAAGGGGGCAGAGGGTTGGTCGAAGATTTCTTGGTCGAGGATGCCTTCGCGTTTGGCTACCAGTACCGGGACGACCATCTGGCCTGCGACATTCGTTGCGGTGCGGATCATGTCGAGGATCGGGTCGATGGCCAGTAGCAGCCCTGCTCCGGCCAGTGGGAGACCCAGGGTGGACAGGGTGAGGGTGAGCATGACGATGGCGCCGGTGAGGCCAGCGGTCGCGGCGGACCCGACCACGGAGACGAAGGCGATCAGGAGGTAGTCGCGGATGTCGAGGTGGGTTCCGGTGATCTGGGCGACGAAGATGGCGGCCAGCGCGGGATACACCGCCGCGCAACCGTCCATCTTGGTGGTCGCCCCGAACGGCACCGCGAACGACGCGTATTCGCTTGGCACACCGAGCCGTTCGGTGACCATCCGCTGCGTCAGCGGCATGGTGCCGATCGACGAGCGGGACACGAACGCCAATTCGACTGCGGGCCAAGCCTTCGCGTAGAAGCGGATCGGGTTCACGCCGCCGACGACGCGCAGCAGGATCGGGTAAACGACGACGAGCACGATGAGGCAACCCGCGTAGACCGCAATCGTGAAGGTCGCCAACGGCTGCAACAGATTCCAGCCGTAGCTGGCGATCGCCTTACCGATGAGCCCGGCGGTGCCGATCGGCGCGAGCCGGATCACCCACCAGAGCGCCTTCTGCACCAGCTCCAGCACCGATTCGGCCAGCGTCAGAAAGACATCCCAGGAGCTTGAATGTCAAGCAGCGGACTGCTGAGCTGGGTCGGGCCAGGCTGTGGTCTCGTTGTAGAGGGTTCCGGTTTTGAGGCAGCCGTGCAGGATCCCGACGAGTCGGTTGGCGAGCTGGCGTAGCGCGGCGTAGTGACCGACACCGCGGGCTCGCTGACGGTCGTAGTAGTCGCGGGCGCCCCGGGACCACATCAGCGCGGATTGCGCCTGGGTGGTGAGGGCGTCGATGAGCCGGTCGTTGTGTACGAACCGGGCCAGGGCGACCTTCTTCTTGCCCGACGCGCGGGTGATCGGGGAGGTGCCCGCGTAGTTCTTGCGGGCTTTGGCGCTGCGGTAGCGGTCGGGGTCGTCACCGAACTCTGCGAGCACCCGGGCACCGAGGACCTGTCCCAAACCGGGCTGGGACGCGATGATCTCAGCGGCCGGGTGCTGCCCAAAATGCGCCTCGACCTGCCCCTGCAACGTCTTGATCTGGGTGTTGAGGACAGTCAGGACCGCCAGCAGCGCCTGGACCGAGGCTGCGTAGGCCTGCGCCACGACCTCGGGCTGGCCGAGCTGCTCGCTGCGCAGTGCGGCCGCAATAGCGGTGGCTTTGTCGGCGACGTTGCGGCGGCGCGCCCGCTTCAACGCGGCACTGATCTGGGGGATCGTGAGCCGGGCCGCCGCAGCTGGGGTGGGTGCTTTGGCGAGCAGTTCCAGAGTGTCGGCGGCGTCGAGGTCGTCGAACGCGGCCAGCGCGGCGGGGAAGTAGTCACGCAGAGCGTGACGCAACCGCTGGGTGTGGCGAGTTCGGTCCCAGATCATCGTCTTGTGAGCACGGGCCACCACCTTCACGGCCTCGGCTCGCGCGGAATCCCCAGCGACAGGTCGCAATTCGTGGGAATGGGTGCGGACCATATCCGCCAGCACGTGAGCGTCACCAGCGTCGCTTTTGGCACCCGAGACTCCCAGCCGGTCCCGAAACCTGGCCGCCTGCAATGGATTCACCGCCAGTACCGTGTATCCGGCGGCGACCAGCGCCCCGACCCAGGGACCGCGGTCGGTCTCGATCCCGACCAGGACCTCGACCTCGTCGGCGTCGTCGACCAGGCCGCCGAGGATCGCGTGCAGTCTCGCCATTCCGGCGACGCCCTCGGGCACGCGCGTTTTGGCCAGGCGGCGCCCGGCGGTGTCCATCACCTCCACGTCGTGGTGGTCTTCAGCCCAGTCATCTCCTACGAACAGTCGCAACAATCCTCCAATTGCTAATGCCGATCACCGTCGAGCAGCCAGCAGGAGAACCATCAGCGACCTAATCAAGCAGTGCTCACGCCCATTCGGGCGGGCACGACATCCCAGCAGCGATCAACTCTCCCGGCCTACCGGCAGGGGCACGGTCTTTCTCCAGGACTCGAAGTCCAGGGTGCGAAAGTGCTCACCTACCGGCCGGCTACTACCAGGAGTGTGCCGGATAGCTCACTCCCAGAACTGATTAGGGTTTGGCGCGCTCGCCGAGTTTGAGCGCGGCGACCCCGAGCACGGCACCGAGGAACACCAGTTGCAGCACATTGCCATTGGTGAAGGCGCCGACCACGTTCGTCGGGATGATCCCGGTGAGGAAGTCGGTCCAGCCGCCCTTCGATTCGGGCGCCTTCGCACCCACCAAGGTCAGGTCGACGCCGCGACCGGGATTGGTGACGAGGCCGAGCACGATGCCGACCGCCACCGCGATCAACGCGGTTCCGAGGAACCACAGCAGCGTGCGACCGGCCAGCCGAGCGGCATTGGTGACATGGCGCAGTCCGGCGACGCTCACCAGTACCGCGGTGAACACCAGCGGCGGCACCGCGAGCTTCAGCAGCTGCACGAAGATGCCGCCGACTTGGGTCAATGTGCTGGTTAGCCAGGCGGAGTCGGTGGTGCGGGCGATGAAGCCCGCGACGATGCCGACCACCAAACCGAGCAGGATCTGGACGCCGAACGGCCAGCGCGCCGGATTCAGGGTACGGCTGCGCGAACTAGGTGAAGACAAGGGAACCATCCAAGACAATCAGGGGAATCAGGTGAGGTGCGCACGCGTCAGCGACACAGCTGCGCGGCCAACCGGCCCAGATCCACATGCAGCCTGGCCACCAGGTGCACGATCGTCGCGGAAAGGTTCATAACGCCCTAAACGGTAAGCGATTCGTCCGACCAATTACCCATCAGGTCGGCCGATCGCGTTATGGCCTGCGTCACAACCTGTTCCGATCAGCGCGGCTCGAGCGCTGACCGCGTCCCCAGTCGAGTCCGCCGCGACGCCAGTTGATTCCCCTGCCGCGCGCCGACTCCTCGCGGCCCGCAGCGGATCTGGGCCGCCAAAGAGATCTGACGCGCGTGTCAATCGCCGCGGAGTGGGCATTACGCCCGTTGAAGAGATGAGGAACACCATGAGCATTTTCCGGAACACCAACAGATATCGCCGACGTGATCGAGTCGGCACCGTACGCAGCGGCCGCGGCCGGTCGGGCTGGGGCCGACGGGCCGGCGGCTACCGCCGCCGCAGGTCCACCACCTCGGGCGGATTGGAAACAGCCGCCCGATTCGGGTTCATCGCACGCGGCATCGCCTACATCACGATCGGCATCATCGGATTCATGCTGGCGATCGGCACCGCCGAGCACGAGCCGGACGGCGGCGGCGCGCTGGCGGCGATCGCGACCAAACCGCTCGGCTACTTGCTGCTGTGGATCCTGCTGTTCGGCTTCGCCGCGCTCGTCGTCTGGCGAGTGACCCAGATCGCCAGCGCGCGACGAACCTACTCGGGCGGACACCGCTTCTACGCCGTGATCTCCGGAATCGTCTATGCCCTGGCCTTTTTGGGCACCTTCCGCTACGTGGTGCACGGCCGGACACCGAAGCCGAGCGACGCCATCGCCCGCGACCTGACCGCTCGCATCCTGAGTTGGGACGGCGGCCAGGTGGTCGTGCTGCTGATCGGCCTCGCCATCATCGCCTTCGGCATCTGGCAGACGATCCTCGGCCTCAGCCTCCAGTTCGTCGATGACCTGCGCATGGGCTGGATGACCCACGGTTCCCGCGAGGCCGTGATCTGGCTGGGCCGGATCGGCTACCTCGCCCGCGGCGCGATCGTGATCAGCATCGGACTCGCCGCCGTCATCGCGGGCCTCAACTATGACCCCGCCGAGGCCAAGGGCATCGACGCAGTACTGCGCGACTTCGTCGGAAAGCCGTTCGGCCTATGGCTTCTCATCCTGATCTCGGTCGGCCTGATGGCCTTCGGCGTCCTGTCCTTCCTCGAGGCCAAGCACCGCCGAACCTACGGCGGCGTCCCGGTCTAGATCTCGGGCTCGCCAACGAATCGAGCGACGACCTCGGCCATAATGCCGGGGTCGTCGTCATGTATCCAGTGCCGAACTCGACATCCCACCGGCGCAACCGTTTTGGAGCCGCTCCGGCCTCAGCCTGCTGCCTTCTGCACGAGCTCGCCGATCTTCGCCTCGTCGGCCGCAGTCAACTTCAGCAACGCGAAAGCGGTCGGCCACATCGTGCCTTCGTCGAGGCTCGCGATGAACTCGCTACCGGCGTTGTGACCAGCGCCGATACCGTCGCACCGCCGATCCGATGTGCGCGGGCCGGCGACGCGGCGCACCGCCTAAGTGAATTCCCCAGATGGGCGTTGTCGCACGTCACGCGTTGGGGGGCAGCGGATTTCGGCGACGCGCGGGGTGCGGGTCATATCGTGGGCTCGCCCTCGGCGGGCAAACATTCCGCCGGTCGGCTTGCTCGTCCCCCGAGACAGCGTGCAAACAGCACAGTAATAGGAGGTACGAAGATGGCACGACGTATTCGAATCCTGACCATGATGGCTGCCGCGGCACCGCTCGCCGTGGCCCTTGCTGTTCTCCCGGCGGCCCCCGCACAGGCCGCCGACGGCGACCTGAGTTGCTCGGCAACCTTCAACCTCACCCTCCAACCGCCGTTGCGGGCAGGTGGCGCCGCGAATGTGTCGATCACCGGCGACCTCAGCGGCTGCGCCTCGCGCAACGGTCAGCACGCCGATCTGCGCTCCGGCAAACTCAACGGCACCGGGTCTGCGACGGCGACCGCCGGTGGCTTCAATCCGTGCGGACTGCTGGTCACCGCCAAGGGGTCCGGCACGATCGGCTGGGTGTCCGGCGGCGATAGCGCGTTCACCTGGCGAATCAGCCCCGACCCGTTCACCGGCTTGGCGTTCAGCGCCAACGTCACCGGCGGCCAGTTGAACGGCGACGCGATCACGGTGTCCGCACGCAGCGCGACACCAAACAACGGTTGCCGCACCAACGGCCTGTCGACCCTTGCCGTCACCGCACAGGTGACGTTCGCCTGACCTGATCACCGAGCGAAGGCCAGGTCTGCACAACCGGACCTGGCCTTCGCTTTCGGAACTCCATCCGCGTCCACTACTTCCAGGCACCCGCCGCAACGGCATCGCGCACATAGTCGGCGAAGTCGACCGGCTCGCGGCCGAGCAGTCGCTGCACCGTGTCGGTGACCTTCGCGTTGCGACCGTCCAGCAGCGTCGCGAAGATGCCGATCATCCCGGCCACCTCCTCCGCAGGCATCCCGAACTCAGCACCCAGCACGGCACCGAACTCCGCACCAGTGACCGGAATGTAGTGAACCTCCCGCCCGGTCCCCTTGGCAATCGCCTCAACCGCATCACCGAAGGTCAACAGCCGAGGACCGGTCAACTCGTAGTTCTGACCCGCGTGTCGGTCCTCGGTGAGCGCGGCCGCCGCGACGTCCGCGAGATCGCCGGAGTCGATGAACGGCTCCAGTACCTGACCGGCCGGGAACGCGACCCCACCGGCAAGCACCATGTCCGTGAAGACACCCTCATCGAAGTTCTGGTTGAACCACGCCGCCTGCAACACAGTCCATTCGGCGCCACTCTCCCGCACCGCCGTCTCGGCCGCGGCCGCCTGATCCTCACCACGAGCGGACAGCAGCACCAGCCGCTGCACACCGCTGGCCACGGCCAGCTCACTGAACGCCCGGATGGTGTCTCCGGCACGGGGATCCCCGATGTCCGGGGTGAACATCACGAACGCCGCCCGCACCCCGTCGAGCACCGGCGCCCAGGTGCTCCGGTCCTCCCAATCGAACGGCAGCTCCGCCGAGCGGGAGCCGATCCGGACGGGGAATCCGTTGGCGGCCAAGCGGTCCGCCACCCGGCGCCCGACCTTGCCGGTGCCCGCGGTGACGAGGATGGTCTGGGTTGCGTTGCCGTTCTTCGTTGTTGTCATGCTCTCAGTCAAGCCGTCTGAGGATCGCCGAACCATCGACGAAAAGCTCGGCTCCATGCGTCAGCGTCTCAGCCCCCGACCGAGCCCGATGTTCAGCTCAAAGCGGTTCTGATACTTGACAACTAGGCATTCTGCGCAGAATCCCTTGCGCAATTACGAGTTTCCGGAAGGTCAACTGATCCGGTTGGAAATCCCCAGTTGATCTCCAGTGGAGATGGGTACTCCAATGTGATTTTCTGAGTATCGAAATGTCCCGGCCGAGGACACGGACCTACCCGCGGATAAGGGCCCGCGGAACGTCGAAGACAATCGGCCGATCAAACGCGAGCCGGTGCCGAAATACCAACGGATACCGGCTCTGCTCGAAGATATCCTCGTGTCTGACACATTGGAGTTCGTTAATATGAGACGTTTTCACTCGTTGCATACTGCCTCCGCACGAGCTGTCCCACTGATGGTGGTCGCAGCGCTGGCTGCGAATATGGGCACGGCTTCCGCAGCGTCATTGTCCGGGATCGGTGATCCCAATTTCCCGAATATCGGCAGCGCCGCATACGATGTCTCCAATTACAGCATCGATCTGAAGTTCGAGCCATCCTCCGGCCGACTTTCCGGATCCACGACCATCACCGCGAAAGCCAAGCAGGACTTGAAGGCCGGGACCGCGATCGGTTTCGACTTCCTCTTGCAGACCCAGTCGGTGCTGATCGAAAACAAGCCCGCCAAGTACACGCTCGGCAAGGACAAGCTGGCCGTGACGGTGCCGGTGAACTTGCCCGTCGGCGCCGAATTCACCACCGTCGTCGCGTACAACGACATCCCGTCACGGGTGCAGAACGCGGCGGGCGCCCGCAACTGGATCGAAAACGCAGGCGGCGCACTGATTTCCAACGAGCCCTTCTCGGCCGAGTGGTGGTATCCGAGCAACGACCACCCGACGGACAAGGCGACCTACGCCGTGTCGGTGCTGGCGCCGGAGGACCGGGACGTGCTGTCCAACGGCGTCGAAACCAGTGTCACCCAGAACATTCCGGGCTGGAAGCGGCACAACTGGCTGAGCAAAGCGCCGCAGATGACGTACGCCACCTTCCTCGCGATCGGCAAGTACGAGCGCAGCGGCCAGAACGCCGGCACCCCCGCCCGGCCGAACCTGAACGCCTACGCAACGGATCTCGATCCGACCATCCGCGCCAACGCCAAGGCGAGCATCGAGCGGACACCGGAGATCGTGGACTGGCTGTCCAGCACGCTCACGCCGTACCCGTACGAGGCGACCGGCGGCATCGTGGACGCACGAATGGGCGGCTTCGCGCTGGAAACCCAGACCAGGCCCACCTACACCGACGGATTCTTCCGCCGCGGCAAGAATGATTCGGTCGTGGTGCACGAGAACGCCCACCAGTGGTTCGGCGACTCGACTTCCGTGGCCACCTGGAAGGACGGCTGGCTGAACGAAGGCTGGGCCAGCTACATGGAATACCTGTGGTCGGAGAAGAGCGGCACCGGCACGGCGGCGGAAATCGCCGACTACGCCTACGCGACGTCCACCCGGATCAATTGGGATGTCGTGCTGACCGATCCCGGGCCGGCCGATGTGCTGCCCGCAGAGTTGTATACCCGCGGTGCACTGGCAATCCAGGCATTGCGCAGCGCGATCAATGACGACGATGTGTTCTTCCGGCTGGTCAAGGAGTGGCTGACCAAATACCAGTACGGTAACGCCAAGGTCGCCGACTTCATCGGCATGGCAAACGCCGTAACCGGCCGCAACACGAACGCATTGTTCAAGACCTGGCTCACCGATAAGGGCAAGCCCGCGTACAAGCCGACCGACGCGACATTCGACACGAACTCGAAGCGCGCACCCCGGTCGGTCACGCCGACCCCGGCCAAGCCGAAAGCCTATGACGACCTCTACGGGGTCGTGACCCAGAAGCAGTAGTTTCGGCACAATCGGAGCCGGGCCCGTGGATATCCTGGGCCCGGCTCTGATATGTTGTGCGACAACGCATTCGACCGACGAGAACGAGGCCGCATGAGTAGCACGAGCGAGCACCGAGCTGACATCGGCCGCCTCTGGCAGGAACACATGCGCGCACCATTCCCCGCCCGACTCCACACCGTGGAAGCGGCGGGTGTCGAGATGGCGCTACTCGACGCGACCATCGCAGGCTGCGTGTCCGTCTGGCACGACAACGGCGGTTCCCTCGATTCCGAACGCCGCCAGACCCTGCGCAAGCGCATCGCGGAACTCGACCAGGTCTTACCGCTGATCACCGAGGCGGAGGAGCTCCGCTACCTCGAACGCCTGCACCAACTGGCCCTCCTCGCATCGGACACCAGCCCCCAGCTCGAGTGAGTGATTCGCGACGGCCGGTTTCGAACCAGGCGGAATCATGCGGATCAGAGTTCAACGAATTCAAGCTGCTCAACGTGGAACTGCTGGCACAGCACCTCTTCGGGCAGGCCGTCGATTGCGCGACCCTGATCCGACTGGCTTGGCGATCGCGCACCGGCCGCCGCCGATCTCCTCCAGTTACCGCTGCTCACTACGCTTTTCGGCGACGTCGTGGCGCAACGGCCGTCGTTCCCGCTCATCTTCCGCCACGTCGCCGTCGACACCGAACTGGCCGGTCGCGCACTGCATCCGGGCGACCAGCTGTTCATCGCGCTCGGCCCCGCCGACCTGCCGTTCGGCACCGGCAAACGAAAGTGCATCGGCGAACAGATGGCGCTGCTCACCGGTGCACTGTCCATCGCGGTGCTCGTCCAACGCTTCGGCAACTGGCAGCGATTACGGCCGGGCAGCCAGCAGGTCCGCTACGCGACCACCGCCCCGCCCTGGCACAGCGAGATTCGCTTCTCGCCAAGCGGGCGGTGACAATTCGGTGACGGCGTGATTATGTCAGGGAGCGGAGTTCAACGGGCGCGCATGCCACCCTGGCATGGTCGGTTGTCGAATGGCGAAGGAAGACCTAAGCGTTGTGACCACATCAGGCGAAGCACGGCTCGAAGCAAAAGCACAGTCCAAGGAGATCATGGCGCGGCTACAGGCCGTAGGCGAGACGTACCTGGCCGCAGAGGCCAAACGCGTTGCCGCAGAAGCCGAACTCGTGCAGGTTGCGAAGGATCTCGAGGCCACCCTCGACGAGGCCGATCTAGCGATAGAGGCAAACCAGGACGTACAGCTGATGGCGGAGGTGCAGGCGTTCACCGACACCCTCCGGGCCGCACGAGACCACCAGACGGCCGAGGTGGAGCGACCCGACTGGCGGGCGGAGATCAGGGCTTTCGCCGAGGCGTATCAGGCCGCCGAGGCCAACGGCCTACCGGTAGAGACGATTTCACACGCCGGATGGCACCCCGGCGCACGCATCGGCGCACACACCGCCGTCGCCCACTCGATCCTGCTGGCGTACAACGACTCCGGCAACGGCGCCATGCTCATCTTCGAAGACGGGTACCTCGACTCCTTCGTCGGCGGTGGCCTCGGCAGCGACTTCACCGCACGCCCCTTCGCCGTCAAGACGGTGATCGAGTCGGGGCTGTGCGGTGTGCTCGCGCCGGGCGCCGAGAAACTGGAGGTGATCAGCGAGAACGGCACCGTCTTCGCGGCGGACGTGGTGGCGCACACCTTCGCCGTGACGGTCGATCTGCCGGGTGAACGCAGGCTCAACCAGCTACGCAGGGCCTACGCAGCACCCGACGACGAAGTGCCGTTCGTCTTCGAGAGCGATAACCGCGGCGAGAACTACGAGACGATGGATCGTTTCTCCGTGCGGGTGTACGACAACGACGACGTGCTGCTGTACACGGGACCCGTTCTCGCTGACCAGTTCTGACGAGCGACTATCCGCCGGATCCGGACGAAGCGGGCGACGAGCCGAGCACCGCGTTGAGCAGCTGACCGAGCAACTCCCCCGCGAGGCGCAACTGGGTCTCGGCGACCGGCAGGAACTTACGGGTGTACTCGTCGCCGATGGTGGTCGAGTCCGGGTAGACACCGGGAGTCTCGACGATCCGGCAGCTGTCCTGCGCCCACCGGATGGGATCGGTGTCCGGATTCGCCGGCGGCAGGTTGGGTGCGGGCAGCGCCAGCAGTCGCTGTACCTCGTCGGCGTCACTCGCGTGGCGGGTGTCGAGCATGCGGCTGTCCCACACCGAGTGCAGGTTGGTGCTGCGGCCGAGGTACTGGACCTTGGTCTCGTTCCCGCCGCGGTCGCGGGCGTACCCGGCGTGCATCGGCTGATTGATGTCACCGACGAAATGCACGATGAACTTCAAGGCCTGACGACGGTCGGCCACCGGACGTGCCTTGTCGGCGAGTATCGCGGTCTGCCGCCGCAACGCCTCGATCACGTTCTGGCCGTCGTTGCCGTTCACCGCGGGCTCGTACACGCAGCCGTTCTCGCCGATGTTGACGTAGTGCCACGGTGCCGAGATCTTCCCCAGCTCGGGGTCGTTGTTGCGCACCTGATCGGCCCAGTTGGACACACCGGCGAGCGTCGGGTCGGGCTCGCCCGCCAGCAGGCGACCGACCTCGTCCCGGGCCGGTCCGCTCAACCGAAGGTCGGCGATGGCACCGGTGGTGTTGTGCCCCTGTGGCCCCCAGGCATTGGCGGCGGGTGGCACGGACAGCAAGATTGCGGCGAACGCACACACGCTCACTACTGCGGCTTTACCTCGCATAAAGAACAAATCCCTTCCGAACTGCTGCACGCCATGGATTGAGTTATGTTTCCCCTCTTGCTGATTCAAGTATCGGCGAGAAGTGGCATATGCCGAACAAACTCCGGGATAAATCTTCGTGCGACGCGGCGCGGGTATCCCTTGCGGGCGAGGCAGACTGCACGAAAGTCGGTCGCCAGGTAGATGCTGTCCCTCGGGGCCGATACGTAGCGTCGATGAACGCGCCTGCTGTTCCGGCAGGTCGTCGCGTCGTCGATGAACCGGCGACGCAGTGAACTCTGCACTGTTTGTGAGGTTTTCATGCGTTCGATCCGCTCCGGCCGGTACTTGGCGGCGGCTGCGTTGACGGTGTCGCTGGCGGGTTGCGGTTCCGCGCCGAGTGATGAATCGGCGGCGCTGCCGGATCGGCTCAGGGACCAATCGATTGCCTGGCACGATTGCCGGTCCGGACCGGACGACGTGGTCGGCGACCGTCTGGCAGCGGCGGGCGCACGGTGCGGAGAGTTCCAGGCGCCATTGGACTACGCCGATCCCGCAGGGCAGACGATCACCATCGCGGTGGCACACCGTGCCGCGACGGACAGTGGGCGTCGATTGGGGACATTGCTGGTACAGACCGGCGGACCGGGACCGTCTCGCGATGGGGTGACGATGATCGTGGACGGCCCCGAGGGCGGGCATCCGGCAGCGGCGGCCCTCGCGGAGCGCTACGACCTGGTCGGCATGGACCCGAGGTTCTTCGGGGCCAGCACGCCACTCGAATGCGGCTGGCCCACCGGCTCGTACCTCGGCATCGCGCAGGCCGCGCCGACGAACCGCGCGGACTTCGACCGGACCGTCGACGCTGCCCGCGAGCTGGCCGCCCGATGCGCGCCGAATCAGGCCTTGCTGCCGCATGCGTCGACCAGGGCCATCGCACGGGACATGGACCTGCTGCGGGTACTGCTTGGCGAGTCCACGGTGTCGTATATCGGCTGGTCCTGGGGAACGTATTTGGGCGCGGTATACACGCAGATATTCGGCGATCGCATCGATCGCGTCGTGCTCGACAGTGCGCTCGATCCGCGAGCTCCCGGCCCCGATCTGACGCGTGACACGGCAGCAGCCGATGCCGCGGCGTTGGCCGATTGGGCCCGATGGACATCCGCCCGAGACGCGGAATTCGGTTTGGGTGCAACGGAAGACGCCGTCCTTCGCACGGTCGACAACATTATCCGTACAGTCACCACGCACCCGCTGTCGCTCGGCGGTGTGCCGATCACCGCCGACATGATCCCGGGTCTTCTACTGACCGTGGACGATTCGGACACGTCCTATGCCGAGCTGAGCCAGCAGGTGCGGGTGCTGCGCGACGGTGCCGACCCGACTCCGGGAATGGCGCAGAAGCTCGCGTTGTACGCCGATACCGCGACATCGCCCGAATTCGGTTTCAGCGCAACAGTTGCCAACCAGTGCGCCGAGCGGCCCGCACGTGGCGTCGAAGACTACTTCACCGACATCCAGCGTCATCGGGACACGGAACCGATGTTCGGGGCCTTGGCTCGCCATCTCACCCCATGCGCGGTGTGGCCGGTGGGCCCGGCCGAACCCGCCACGGAGATCGCGAACCGACACCCGGCGCTACTCATCGGTGCCGCGGGCGATCCGGTCGCACCGGCGGCAGGCCAAAAGGCCATGCGGCAGGCACTTTCCGGTTCCCGTTCGACCACACTGGCAGACGCGTTCCGCCACGGTGTCTATCTGATGGATGGTGCCCGGTGCGTAGACAGCGCGGTCGAGCGCTATCTGCTCGACGGCGCACTGCCCGCCAATGACGAGATCTGCCAGCGAGATAGGTACTGAAGCGCTACCGAGCGCCGGGCTGCCGCAGCCCGGCCTCGTGGGCGAGGATCACGGCCTGCACCCGATCGCGCACCCCGAGCTTGGTCAGGATATGCCGCACATGGGTTTTCACGGTTCCGTCGCCCACCGACAGCGCTGTCGCGATCTCGGCATTGGACATCCCACTCGCCATCACCCGCAGCACCGCGGTTTCCCGCTCCGTCAACGTCGCCACCAGCCGCTGCGCCGCCAGGTTGATCGGCGGCGCAAGCCGATCGAGTAGACGTCTGGTCGTCGATGCCGCCAACACCGCATCGCCCGCATGGACGTGCCGCACCGCGGACAAGAAGTCTTCCGCCGGTGCGTCTTTGAGCAGGAACCCACTGGCCCCGGCCCGCACGGCGGCCATCGCGTAGTCGTCGAGGTCATAGGTTGTCAGTACCAACACCTTTGGCGGATCGGCGGCGGCCAGTATCCGCCGCGTCGCCTCGATCCCGTCCAGTTGCGGCATCCGCACATCCATCACGACGACGTCCGGCGCGACACGTAGAGCCTCGGCGACACCGGTCACCCCATCTCCTGCCTCGCCGACGACGCGCATGTCGGGCTGGGAGTCCACGACCATCCGAAAACCGGTGCGCACCAACGTCTGGTCCTCGACGAGCAGCACCTCGATCACCCGTCGGCTCCCATCGGAATGCGGACCGCCAGCACGTGACCACACCCGCCGGGCCGCTCCCGCAACTCGATGTCGCCGCCGTAGGCGCCGACCCGCTCCCGCATACCGACCAGACCGTAGCCGTCGCGACCCGAGCTGCCCTCGGCCCGACCGTCGTCGCCGACGCTGACCCACAGCCGGTGGTCCTCGTGCCGCACCGAAACCTCCGCCCGGGCACCGGATCCTGCGTGCTTGACGACATTCGTCAATCCCTCCTGCACGATCCGATACACCACCAGACCGACACCCGAATCGAACAGCCCGAAGGGCAGGTCGACCTTCAGCTCCACCGGCAATCCCGCACCGCGCACATCGTCGACGAGTCGCGTGAGATCGGAAATACCGACGCGGGGTGCCGGATGCGGATCGACCTCGTCGTCCTCGCGCAGCACACCGATCGCACGACGCGTTTCGGTGAGCGCCCGCCGACCATGGTCGCCGATCGCCGCCAGCGCATCGATCGCCGCGTCCGGTTCGGTACGCGCGGCATACCGTCCGCCGTCGGACTGCGCGACGATCACCGCCAACGAATGCGCGAGAACATCGTGGATATCGCGAGCGATTCTGGTCCGCTCGGACAGCACCGCGAAACGGGTCCGCTCGTCCCGCGTGCGTTCGAGCAGCGCCGTGTGTTCGGCCAACGCCAGGAACTCACCGCGCCGCGCCCGCTGCCACGCACCACCCAGCCACGCGGCGACCACCGTGCTGGCCAGAAAACCACCGACGATCACATGCGCCAGCGCGGTCGTCGGCAGTTGCGGCCAACTCCACGCGCCGAGCGCGGCACCGCATAACCCGGCGATCAGCCCGCCCCGACTCCAATACCGCCGACTGTGCGCGGCGAGCGTGTACACGACGATCGGCACCGCGACATCGGCGAGCAGGGCACCGGTCGTATCCCGGACCGTCCACCACTGCACGAACGCCGCGCCCGCCACCAGCACCGCGGCCAGTTCGGGCCACCGCCGCCGGAATGCCAAGGGCAACAGCACTACCACCGACAACCCGTAATAGGCCGCATCGGCACCCACCAGCGCCCCGCACAGCACACATGCCAGCATCAGGATTCCCGTGGTTCCGACATCCACCAGCGACGTTCGCCGACGCAACCAGAACACCACTTGCTCGTCGACCACCCGATCACCCTAGAGCGAGTTGACGACCGCCACCTCTGTCCTAGGAATGACACACGCGTCCGACGCGTCCGACCATCGACATACCCGTTTGGAAAAGCGTTCGTCCAGTTCGGTTCGGCGCAACGGGGCCGCGAAGGGGCCGCCTCGGCCGAATCGCGTTCGAACTCTAGGCCTTTCGACCAGGCAAGATCACGGAATTCGACCGCTGCCCGACCGCTCCGGTCACCCGGTTGACAGCTACACCTGCACGCTCAGGTGCAAGTTCGATTGAAATGACGCCCCCGGGCGATACCATCAGGAGAGACGCGGTGTGGTTCGTCACAGAGACGAGCGTGTCCACCGCCGGTGGTCTTCGAGAAGCGGAGTAGAGGTCATGGTCACGGAACCGGTCCGGATCAGGGGTATCGACTCGCGGGTCGCGGAGCGCGGCCCGACAGCGCTGCGCATCGCGGTCGGTGGTCAATTGCGCAAGCTGCGCGAAGCGAAGGGCGTCACGCCGGTCGAGGCGGGCGAGCACATTCGCGGCTCCCACGCCAAGATCAGTCGGCTCGAACTCGGCCGGACCGGATACAAGGATCGCGACATTCTCGATCTGCTGACCCTCTACGGCGTCACCGAACCGGACCAGCGCGAGATGTTCGTCGACCTGGCCCGCCGGGCCAATCAGCCGGGCTGGTGGCATCAGTACAACGACCTGCTGCCACCCTGGTTCGAGACGTATCTCGGTTTAGAGGGCGCCGCACAGACGATCAGAACGTTTGAGGGCCAACTGGTTCCGGGATTGCTGCAAACCGAGGACTACACCCACGCGGTCATCGAGGTCGGTCACCAGAACGCCGAGGCATCCCGGCGGGTCGAGCTGCGCACGAAGCGCCAGGAGATCCTCGACCTGACCAACGGGCCCAGGTTGTGGGCGGTCTTGGACGAAGCCGTGCTGCATCGCCCGATCGGCGGCAAGCGCGTGTTACGCGAGCAGCTCGAACATCTGGTGGAAGTGTCGAAGAAGCCGAGGGTGACCATCCAGGTGCTGCCCTACGACACCGGCGGCCACGCCGCGGCGGGCAGCTCGTTCACCATGCTCCGTTTCGCCGAGATGGAACTCCCCGACATCGTCTACCTGGAACAGCTGACCAGCGCCCTCTACCTGGATCGCAAGGAAGACCTCCAGCTCTACCGCGAGGTGATGGACAAGGTCGCCGTGCAAGCCTGCCAGCCGGAGCAGTCGCGCGAACTGCTGATCGCCGCGGCCAAGGAGTTGTAAACGCGCCGGGTGCAATAGGACTGCACTACCAACAACCCGACAGCTCCGTCCGGCGCCTGGTCCGCGCTCAACTGGCGACCTGATCCGCCCAGTCCGACGGCAGCGCCTGGCTCGAGATGTCGGCGATTTCACCCAATCGCGGCCGACCAATTCCCAAGCGGCTCAATTGGATCAGCCCTTGCGCCACCACCACGATGTTCGCGCTGTGCGCGGACAGCGCGGCCTCGTCGATCTCGCCGACGCCGAGACGTGCAGCGGGATAAAGCCGTTCGGTAACGCCCTGCTCCATAGCCTCGGTTGTCCTGGTACTGATGCTGACAACCTCAGGCATCCGGGCACCCAGTTGCGCGATGCTGTTGATCATCAGGCAGCCGCGCCGATTCGGCTGCGCGGCACAGTCATCGATGATGGCTTGAAAGAGCGTGCGCACCGCGGCCCGCGCCGAGCCGGGCGCGGAGACTACGACCTCGCGGACGAACCGCGCGCGACGCTCGCAGTAGCGTTCGAACGCCGCGAGGAACAAACCCTGTTTGTTGCCGTAAGCGGCGTAGACACTGCCATTGCCGACACCGGTCGCGCGGGAGATGTCCTCCACCGACGTGTCGTCGAAACCGTGCGACCAGAACAACTCGGTGGCGGCGTCGAGCAGGCCCGATTCGTCGAACTGTCGTGGCCGTCCCATGGGCTCACCGTACCAACCGATGTGCGAGATGGCCCACACCACTTGTTATGGAGGCGTGCCTCCATAACAATGGTTGACATGGCCCCTAACTCCACTGAGCCGCCCCGCCGACGGGTGGGCATTCTGGTCTTCGACGGCGTCAAGATGCTCGACTTCGTCGGTCCGGCCGAAGTTTTCGTGGAGGCGAACCAGACCGTGCCCGGATACGAGGTGGTCCTGGTCTCGGCCGACGGCCGCAACGTGCAGACCTCGATCGGCGCGCGGATCGAGGTGGGTGCCGCAGCCGCCGACGCGGGTCGCTTCGACACCGTCGTGATCCCAGGCAGCGAACTGCCGCCCGCGAAGTTCGTCACGCCCGAGCTGATCGCCGCGGCCCGGCACCTGTCCTGGAACACCCGCAGGCTGGCCTCGATCTGCAGCGGTGCCTTCGTCTTCGCCGAGCTCGGTCTCTTCGACGGCAGACGCGCGACCACCCACTGGAAGTTCGCCGCCGACCTCGCGCGGCGGTACCCCGCCGTGCTGGTCGACCCGGATGCGATCTTTGTGCGCGACGGAAACCTTTACAGCTCCGCAGGCGTCGCGGCGGGCGTCGATCTGGCGCTGGCCCTGGTCGAAGAGGACTACGGTGCCGACGCCGCCCGACGGGTCGCGCAGTTGCTGGTCGTATACATGCAGCGCGCGGGCGGGCAATCGCAGTTCTCGGCGTCGCTGAGCGGGCCGGTGCCGCGCAGCCCACTCGTTCGCAAGGTGGTCGACCTGATCTGTGCGGACCCGGCGTTCCCGCACACCGTCCAGACGTTGGCCGCGCATGCCATGGTCAGCGTCCGGCATCTGACGCGGCTCTTCCGCGCCGAGCTCGAGCGCTCCCCCGCCGAATACGTCGCGTTCATCCGCTTCGGGGTCGCCAGGGACCTGCTGCACGCAGGACACGGCGTCACCGAGGCCGCGATGATCGCCGGATACGGCAGCAGCGAAGCATTGCGTCGCGCGTTCGTGGCCAGGCTCGGCATCTCACCGCGCAAGTACCAGCAGCGTTTTCGCACCACCGGCTCGGCCGCCGCCTTCGAACCGATTTCGGTCGCCGTGTCCTGATCGGGGGCTTTTGCGGCCCGTGCGGAGGGGCGCCGGGTGCGTCGCGCATCGGAAACTGAGTGCGGCACAACGCCATCGATCCCAGTGATCGAGAGAGGAACTCTATGTCTTCCGCGACAACCATTGTTCTCGTGCACGGCGCGTTCGCCGATGCCGCCAGCTGGGGCCCGGTCACCGAGCGGCTACTCGCCGAGGGGCACCGGGTGCTGGCGCCGCCGGTGTTCAACCGGAGTCTGTCCGAGGACGCGGCGTACATCAAGTCTTTCGTCGAGCAGATCGATGGACCGGTCCTGCTGGCGGGTCATTCCTACGGCGGCGCGGTCATCACCGTCGCCGGGGTGGCCGCCAATGTCGTCGGTCTGGTCTACGTCTCCGGCTATGTCCTGGAGGTCGGCGAGAGCCTCGGCCAGCTGCAGGGTGGTTTCCCGGACTCCGATCTGGCCGCCAACCTCGTCTACGCGCCCTATCCGGTCGCCGACGGCGAGCCGGGAACCGACGTCTCAGTAGATGTCGCCGCCTTCCCCGAGGTCTTCGCGGCGGGCTTGGACAAGACGCGGGCGCAAGTGCTCGCCGTCTCCCAACGACCGCTGTCGGCGATCGCGTTCGGCGAGGCCGCCACAGCCGCGGCCTGGCGCACCAAGCCGGGCTGGGGGATCGTTTCCAGTGCGGACCGCACGATCAATCCCGAGGTCGAACGATTCGGCTACCAGCGGGCCGAGCTGCGGTCGGTGGTCGAGATCGACGCACCGCACCTCGTGATGCAGACCCACCCTGATGAGGTCGCCGCGGTTATCACCAATGCACTCGCCGAGCTCGCCTGAACTCTCGAAAATAGCAGTACCACACCATTTCTCCGCCCTACCGAAAGGAACGACGATGACCGGAAACCCGCACGGTGTCGCACTGGAGCCGGCCGCCCAAGAGTTCGTCGACGCGACCTCGACGCCCCCGTTCCTCTACCAGCTGGCGCCGGAAGAGGGCCGCAAGGCCGTCGATTCGGTGCAGGACACCCCCATCTTCAAGCCCGAGATCGATGAAGAGTGGATCACCATCGAGGGCGGGCCGACCGGCTCGGTGCGCGCCCGGATCGTCAAGCCGCAGGGCGTCACCGAGACCCTGCCCGTCATCGTCTACACCCACGGTGCCGGTTGGGTCTTCGGCGACGCGCACACCCACGACCGGTTGGTCCGTGACCTCGCCGTCGGTGCGCACGCGGCGGTAGTGTTCCCCGAGTACGACCGCTCGCCCGACGTCCACTACCCGGTGGCCAACGAGCAGTCCTATCGCGTCGCCCAGTGGGTGACCACCCAGGGCGCCGAGAAGAACCTCGATCCGTCGCGCATCGCGGTCGCGGGCGACTCGGTCGGCGGCAACATGGCCATCGCGCTCACGCTGATGGCCAAGGAACGCGGCGACGTCTCGTTCGTGCAGCAAGTGCTGTTCTATCCGGTGACCGACGCCAACTTCGACACCGAATCCTACGAGCGGTTCGCCGAGGGCTACTTCCTCGCTCGCGAAGGCATGAAGTGGTTCTGGGACCAGTACACCACCAGCGCCGAGGATCGCGCGCAGATCACCGCGTCGCCGCTGCGCGCCACCACCGAGCAGCTGTCCGGCCTGCCGCCCGCGCTGGTCATCACGGCCGAGAACGACGTATTGCGGGACGAGGGTGAGGCTTTCGCGGCGAAGCTGCGGACCGCGGGCGTGCGCGTGATCCAGGCGCGTTACGGCGGCATCATCCACGACTTCGTCATGGTCAACTCGATGCACGACACCAACGCCGCCAAAGCCGCTGTCGCCCAAGCTGTTGCGGTGCTGCGTTCCGCCCTCTACCCGGCGTGAGCCACCACCCCGAAGGAGCAATCGTGAGTACCACCCGTCCGGCGAACTACCCACTCGCGGACGGCAATACGGGCATCGAGCTCTACATCCGTCAGGACGAGTTCCCCGCGCAGTTCGCCGCGGATGTCCCCGCCGCCACTGCCGAACTGATGGCCGCGACCCAGCGGCCCGTCGCGGTCGACGCCTTGCAGCAACCGGCCGAAGCGGCGGCGTGGCAGACGATCCCCGCTTTCGCACTGCTCACCACCGAGGACAAGAACATTCCGATTGCGGCACAGCGGTTCATGGCCGACCGCGCGTCCGCACACACCGTCGAGGTCCCGGCCTCGCACGCGGTCAGCGTCGCCATGCCCGGCGTGGTCAGCGATCTGATCGTCTTGGCTGCCGAGAAGTAGACACCGGAAATCCGGTCACGCCCAACGGTTTCGGGCGTGACCGGATTTCGGTTCGCTAACCGATCGCGGCGTTGAGGGCGGCTTGTCCGCCGACCACCGGGAACGTGACCTTGGTTTCGGCGAGGTTCACCCCGAAACCGGGCCCCGGCTTGGGCCGCAAGGTGTACTCGTTGTCACTGGACAGCACCACCACGCCCAGCTTGTGCCCGCGCGCCAGCACGTAGTCGTGCGGTTGCATGGACAGGTTGACCGCGTACTCCTTACCCGGGGTGATCGGGCTGGTCTTGCTGAGCGAGTCCCGGTTCTGCGGGTCCACCCAGCCCCTGGTGACGATCCGGGAACTGCCGTCGGGCGAGCGATCCACCAGCAGCGCAGTCACATTCGCGGCCGGGCGCTGGAAGCTCACCTTGAACGCGACGTCGACCGCACCACTGATCCGCAGCGCGGTCGTGGTCGGCTTGGAGAAGTAGGCCAGCCGGTTCGGCGAGCTCGGTGCGGCGACGAGGTCGGCGGCCAGTTTGGTCGCGTCGTCGTCGAGGGATTCGGTGACCTTCCCGGCCCCGGTCGAGGCCAGCCCGCCGACATTGCGACCGCCTGGTTGGAAGACCGCGGTTGCGCCGGCGGTGGCCGGAGCAGGCCATTCCGCCTCGTTCACCCAGGACTTGTCCTCCCGCTGGATGGTGGCCTTCGGTTCCCGATCGATGCCGTTGTTCTGGCCGAGCAGGTACTTGCTGAACCACCGGTTCACGGTGCGCAGCCACTCGTCCTTGCGCAGGCCGATCGGATCGGTGTGGCCGGACTGGTGCAGCCAGATCTTGTGCGGCACACCGGCTTTCTTCAGCGCCTCGTACCACTGGGCGACGTTCTTGGTCTTGACGTTGAAGTCGTTGAGACCGTGCACGGCCAGCACCGCGGCATGCACCTTGCTGACGTCGTTGAGGTAGTTGCGCTCGTTCCAGAAGGCGGTGTAGTTGCCGTCCACCCGGTTCTGGTCCTGCTCGACCTTGTCGATGACCGGCGTGCAGATCTTCCGGTCGGCCCTGGTGTAGACGTACTTGGCCAGCACGTCGGTGTCTTCGCCCTGGTAGGTGCCGGGAGCGACCACCGCGCCCGCGGCCCGGTAGTAGTCGTACCAGTTGCTGATGGCCGCGATCGGCACGATGGCCTCGAGGCCGGGCACGCCGGTGGAGGCGACCGCGTTGGGCAGGGTCCCGTTGTAGGACACGCCCATCATGCCGACCTTGCCGCTGGCCCAGGTGGCCACGACGTTCTTGCCCTGTGCGTCACGGGCTTTCGCGCGGCCGTTGAGCCAGTCGATCGGGGCCCGCGCACCGATGGTCTCGTTGCGCCCACCCGAGGTCGGGCAGCCCGTGGACGTGCCGGTGCCGAGCGACTCGCCGTACATCACGGCGAACCCGCGGGCCAGGAAGAATTCCTCGTACTGCCAAGTGATCTGGCCCTTGTCGAGGGTGATGCCGGCGACCCGGAGATCCTCGGCCACCCGCGCACGCATTTCACCGGGCGCCGGAGCCAGTCGCGCGTCGACCCCGTTCGGCACGTAGAGCTCCACGTCGACGCCGTGGTTGGTGACGTCGTTGCCGCCGGCGAAGTACGGACTCGCCTGGTACACCACCGGCAGCTTCCCGGTGGCCCCGGACGGGCGGACGACCTGGACGTGCACCTCGTCGTCCTTGCCGTCCGCGTCGCTGTCCACGGGAGCGCGCACCCACAGGTCCTGACGGACCGGCGCGGCCGGGTTGAACACCGGCTGCGCTTCACCGCCGGAGACGCTCGGTCCGGTCTGCGGGTCGGCCAGCGCGGGCGCACCGGACAGCAGTAGCGCCGCCGCGAGAACCAGCAGTGCGAGCTCCGATAGACGCCTCAAAGGCACTGCTGCCCAACCGATCACGGCCCGGACCACCCGGGTTCGCGGACCCCGCCGATCGCGCCGATGCTGTTGCCGTCTGAACGCCATAGCCTTCTCCTTGTCACACCGCTCATCACGAGGCACTCCCGTGCGAGACTCGAAATACCTGCTGGCTCAGGGGAATTGCCTCGGATGCCCGGCCGCGACGGCCGGGCATCCGGTGCTGGATCAGGACTGGCTCGGCGGGGCTTTCCGCTCGATCGCGGCCTTCATCGCGTCCAGGCCGATCAGGTTGAACTCCCGGCCCAGCGCCCGCATCAGCGAGTTCTCGGTGGGCCGGTACACGCCGCGCTTGTAGTAGACCGCGCCTTCGTAGCTGCCGACCACGCCGCCGTCCGGGGACTGTTTGCCCAGGTACTGGTACCACTTGGTGCGGTTCTGCTGCATCTGCGCGCTGGTGTAGATCGAGGCGTTGGCCTCGCGCGGCTCCCGACCGGTGTAGCGATCGTTGGGGTAGTCGTACTCGTCGGCCAGGCCGCCGACCGAGTGCCCGAGTTCGTGCAGCACGATCTGTCCCGCCTGGGCGTTCCCGCCGGACGACGTCGCCACTCCCCCGCCAGCGCCGCCGTACTTGGTGGTGTTGGCCAGCGCGATCACCTGATCGGCCTCGGGCGCCAACCGGGCGTACTGCAAGGCCTTGGTCTCGTTGACGCACAGCAGGCGTTCGGTGCCGCCGCACCAGAAAGTCATGTCCAGCGCGGTATTTCGGTAGGTGCCGCGCGGATCGTTGTCCACGCCGGACTGCTGGGAGACCACGTTGACCGCCCAGACGTTGAACGAGTTCTTGTACGACTTGAACGGTTCGACCTTGATGATCTCGTTCCACCGATTGATCGCGTGTTGCTTGTAGGTGCCCAATTGACTCGACGTGTAGCCGTCACCGACGAACACCAGATCGAACCGTTGATTGGACGGTCCGGTTTGCTGGATCGGGATAACGTCGGCCTGCACCGCGGATCGCGGCGCCGGGCTCGCCTCGGGGACGGGCGTGACGACTCGGCTGATGGTGCCGTCCGGCGAGAACACCTCCCGCTCCTCGGTCGGCCCGGCCGAGCCGACACCCACGGACATTCCGGCAATGATGAACGCGCCGAGCATGATTGCGAACATGCGTCGTAACAAGGGCATGGCGAAGCTCCTCGAGTGGTTCACGAATTCGACCCGGACGGCGCGTGCCGCACTTCGGCCTGTCGAATTCCTAACCAAGGAACCACATTTGGGCGGCCATCTCGACTGAGGATTAACTGGGGAAAAAGACGGCCGCCCAGTCCGGGTTATCGAGTCTTGAACGACTTACTGGACCAGGAAGTCGATGCGGGCCCTTTGACCAGATCGGTGAAATAGCTTCCCTCGACCGTGCCCAGGTCGAGCAGCTCGCCGATGGACTGCGCACGCTGCTGCACGCCCTCGGCGACACAACCCTCACCTGACTAGATGGGCGAGACCTGCCGGTAACGGTCGACGCCGATCGCCGGTCGGGCAGTATGGGACGGTCGGCACAGGTGACGAGGAGGTCTGAATGACATACGTTCCGGAACCAACCAGGTACGACGGTGCGATGCGCTACCGGCGCTCGGGCCGATCGGGTCTCGATCTGCCGCTGCTCTCGCTCGGCTTCTGGCACAACTTCGGCGACGATCGCCCCTACCTCGTTCAGCGCGAAATCGCGTTGCGCGCTTTCGATCTCGGCATCACCCATTTCGACCTGGCGAACAACTATGGCCCGCCGTACGGGTCGGCCGAGATCAACGCCGGACGCATTCTGCGGGAGGAGCTCGCGCCGTATCGCGACGAACTCGTCATCTCCACCAAGGCGGGCTGGGACATGTGGCCCGGGCCGTACGGGCAGGGTGGCGGCTCACGCAAGTACGTGCTCGCCTCGCTCGATCAGTCACTGACCCGGCTCGGGCTCGACTACGTCGACATCTTCTACTCGCATCGGTTCGATCCGACGACCCCGCTGGAGGAGACCGCGGCGGCGTTGAATACCGCTGTCCGCCAAGGGAAAGCGTTGTACGTGGGGATTTCCTCGTACACCGCGGCGGACGCCGTCACGATGGCGAAGCTGTTGCGTGAGCTCGGCACGCCGCTGCTCATCCACCAGCCGTCCTACTCGATGCTCAACCGCTGGATCGAGACCGAAGGGCTGCTCGACGCCGCCACCGAGGAAGGGTTCGGTGTCATCGGGTTCACGGCGCTCGCGCAGGGCCTGCTCACCGCGAAGTACCTCGACGGTATTCCGCCGGAATCGCGTGCCGCCCAGGACAAGTCGTTCCAGAACGAACTGCTCACCCCGGACATGATCGATCGGTTGCGCAAGCTGAACGCGATCGCGGACAAGCGCGGTCAGACGTTGGCGCAACTCGCCCTGGCCTGGGCGCTGCGCGACGACCGGGTGACCTCGCTGGTGATCGGCGCGTCCACCGTCGACCAGCTCGAGCAGAACGTCGCGGCGCTCGGCACGCTCGAGTTCACCGCCGACGAACTCGCCGACATCGACGCACTCCTCGATGACGACGGCGAAGTCGATCTGTGGCGATCGGCGCGCCAAGGCACCCTCTGACGCCGACTCAGATCGTCGGGTTGACCACGTCGATGCCCAGCGCGAGCGTGCGATCGACCGCGAAAGCCCTGTTTTCGCTCAGCGGACCGAGGATTCTGGACGCGTGAAGATTTACGCCGATCGGGCCCCCGTCGCCGCCCGCCAATTGGTTACGGATCTGTTGGTAGTGGCTTGGGTATACGGCTCGGTCATGGCCGCGCTGTGGCTGCACGATCTAGTGAACAAGCTCGCCGTACCGGGGCAGAAGCTGGAAGGTGCGGGCGACGGCATGGCCGACAGCCTCGGCGATGTCGGCCGCAAGGTCGGCCGCGTCCCGATGGTGGGCGACGACCTGACTTCCCCGTTCGAGAAGGCCGCCAACGCCGCCCGCTCGATAGCCGACGCCGGACACGACCAGCAAGCCCTCATCAACGATCTCGCCATGGCCCTCGCCATCGGGGTGCTGATCGTCCCGCTCGGACTGGTGCTGTTCCTCTGGCTACCGCTGCGGGTGCGGTGGATGCGCCGAGCCGCGGCGGCGGTGCACCTCCGGGCCGTGTCGGGCGGACGGGAGCTGCTCGCCTTACGCGCGCTCGCGAACCAGCCGCTGCGCAAACTGGAGCGGATCGACACGGACGTGGTGGATGCTTGGCGACGCGGCGACGACACCATCGTGCGCAAGCTGGCCGCCCTGGAATTGCGTGGTCTCGGCCTAAGGGGAAGCTGAATTCGATCGGCGCGCCCGAGAACCGCTGCACTGCAACCGTTTCGACGAGACACCGATGCGCGCGGAAGGCGAATTCGGAGGAACCTCCTAAAACCGGAAAACTACGCACCGGACCAAACCGGAAAGTAATTCTATTCACAAACAAGACCGTTAAGTTTGCGCTGCCGGTTCCGGCACTATCAACTGGATCGCATGCCCACCGAGAATACGACAATAAGCAGACGCAGGAGTTTCATTCCTCGGCTGCGCCGTCGCAACCTCGATGGCTACGAGATGGTCGTCTCCGCACCGGAGAAACCGACGGCGGACGAAAACCAGAGCGCCGATCGCAATGTTGTCATCGTGGCGGTGTTCGCCGCGCTCGGCGGCATGCTTTACGGCTACGACACCGGGATCATCTCCGGTGCGCTGCCGAAGATGTCGGCACAGTGGGGCATCGACCACACCCGGCAAGAGATCCTGACCGCAGCGATCCTCGCCGGTGCGGTGGTCGGCGCGCTGGTGGGCGGCTCGCTGTCGAAGTCGCTGGGGCGGCGCAAGACCATCTTCATCATCGCCTGCGTCTTCGCCGTGGGTGTCGTGGCCTGCGCGCTGGCGGTGGACGCGTGGATGATGACGGCCTGCCGACTCTTCCTCGGCCTCGCGGTCGGCGCCTGCTCGCAGATCGTGCCGACCTACATCGCGGAGCTCGCGCCACCGCATCGCCGGGGCGCGATGGTGACGTTCTTCAATATCGCGATCGGCGTGGGCATCTTCCTCGCCAACCTGGTCAGCATGGTCGCGGCCTCGGAAAGCACGTTCGAGGCCAGCGACGACTGGCGCTGGATGATCGGTATCGCGGTCATCCCGGCGCTCGTGCTGGCCGCGGCGATGCTGCAGCTGCCCGAAACGCCGCGGTGGCTCATCGACAACGGCACGGTCGGTAAGGCCAGGGTGGTGCTGCGCTGGATGCGCCCGAACCGCTCGGCCGCCGTCGACGAAACCCTGAAGATCTGGGCCATCTCGCAGCAGGAGCAGAAGGCGTCTCGTGGCGGCTGGGCGAACCTGACCCAGCGGTGGGCGCGCCCCGCACTGGTGGCCGGCCTCGGCATCGCGGCGTTCACCCAGCTGTCCGGGCTGGAGATGATGATCTACTACTCGCACACCATCCTCGGCAGCGCCGCCGGTTTCAGCACCGGACTGGTCGTCTGGTCGGGTCTCGGCATCGCCGCCGTCTACCTGATCTTCACCGCGGTCGGCGAGCGCCTGGTCGACAAGGTCGGCCGCCGCCGCTTGATGCTCATGCTGATCCCCGGCGCGACCCTCTTCCTGTTCGGCTTCGGCCTGCTCTTCGTCCTCGCCGACCACCCCAACCGCTACCTCACCCTGGCCTTGATGCTGGCCTACATGGCATGCAACGCCGCAGGACTGCAAGCCGTGGGCTGGCTCCTCGGTTCCGAGCTCTATCCCCTGAGCATCCGCGATCGCGCCACCAGCCTGCACGCGGTCGCACTCTGGGGCTCGAATCTCGTCCTCACCCTCACCGCGCTCAGTACCATCGACAGCCTCGGGCTCGGCCCCGCATTCGTCATGTACGCCGTCTTCAACCTCCTGTCCTTGGTCTTCGTATTCTTCTTTGTCCCGGAAACAAAGGGACATTCACTGGAAGACATCGAACAATCCCTGCGCGACGGAACATTCATGCCATTGCGCGGCAATATCAGCAGCAGCGTCGACATCTCCGAAAACACAGTCCGTTCATAGCCTCACGACCACACCTGTCGCACAACGCATTAGACGCTTCGTCATAGGCTTGCCGAATGACGACCGACCCCGACGCGCTACCGAAAGCCGAGTTCGCGTTCCCCGGCCCGGTGTGCGATCAGCTCGTTGCCGCGATCCTCGACGGCACGAAGACCTCCACGACCGGCGTGCTGGCCGACTACGAGCACTGCGGCGACCCACTGCCGGAGGTCGGTTCGCGTGCGGCAGTGGTCGATTCGGACGAGCGTCGGGTCGCGGTGATCGAAGTGACCGACGTTCGGGTCGCCCGGCTCGCGGAGGTCGACCTAGCGCACGCCATCGATGAGGGCGAGGGATTCACCACCTTGGCCGAGTGGCGAGCAGTCCACGAAACGTACTGGCACAGTGCGGAAATGCGGCGAGCGCTGGACGACGAAACGTTCACCGTCGACGACGAGACCATCGTTGTCCTCCAACGCTTCCGCCTCGTCACCGACTTGCGCTGACCTGTCCCCGTGATCATTCAACTCATCGGCGGGGCATAGTGACCATCGCGACCAGGCAGGCGGCGACGAGACACACGGCGGACGCACCGAAGCTCGCCGCGTAACCCGCGGACAGTGCTACCGCGCTGAACGCGGCCAGGCCTACTGCGCCGCTGGTCTGGCGGACAGTGTTGAGTACTCCGGCGGCCAGGCCGCTGCGTTCGGGTGAGACTCCGTCGGTTGCGGCGACGGTGATCGGGGTGAAGGCGGCGGCGGTGCCGAATCCGAGGATCGCGCCTGACACCAGTACCGTCCAGAGATACGACGCGTCGAGGGCGATGCAGGCGGCAGTGCAGACCAGGCCCGTCGCGCTTATCGCGCAACACCACATCGTCGCGCGGCGCGCGCCCAATCGGACCGTCAACCAACCGGCCGATCGGGAGCCCGTGATCATTGCCGCACCGACCGGCAGATAGCCGACCCCGGCCAGCAGCGGCGAATAGCCGTGCACGTCTTGCAGATACAGCGACAGCAGCACGGGGCTGGCGAGGAAGCCCGCACCGAGCAGGAACATCACCGCGTTCGCGCTACTCACCGAGCGAACCCGGAAGATATCGAGCGGCAGTATCGGATCCGCCGCCCAGTAGGTTTGGTGCACCGCGAAGTCGCCGATCAGCGCGAACCCGCCCAGTAGCGAGCCGAGCACCGTGGCGTCGGCCCAGCCCACGGCCGCCGAGCGCATGATCGCCAGCACCGCACCGGTGATGCCCGCGGTGACGAGCAACGCGCCGACAATGTCCAGTCGTGCCCGGCCGACACCCGAAACTTGTCGGGGCAGTACAAGAATCGCGCCGACCATACCCACCGCACCCAACGGCGCGAGCACGAAGAACACCCAGCGCCACCCGGCCACCTGGGTGAGCAGCCCACCGATCACCGGCCCGCTCGCGGCACCGGCGGCACCTACCGCGCTCCACAACGCGAGCGCCCGCGCACGGGCCACCGGCTCCACGAAAGTCGTTGTCAGCATGGACAATGTCACCGGCATGAGCAGTGCACCACCAACCCCCTGCGCCGCTCGGGCCGCCAACAGGAACCCCGGTGACTCGGCGAGCCCGACCGCCACCCGGGCCACCGCGAAGATCCCCATCCCGATGAGCAAGATCCGGCGGCGCCCGAACACATCAGCGCAGCGTCCGCCGAACAGCAGGCATCCCGCGAAGGCGAGGGTGTAGGCGTTGACCGCCCAGGGCAGGGCTGCGGGTGTGAAGCCGAGATCGGCGCGCAGGTCGGGCAGGGTGACCGAAACGATGGTGGCATCCAGAACGACGGAGAACGATCCGATGCAGGCCAAGGCCAGGACCAACCGCTGCGGCTCCCACCGTTGTATCCGGTCGCGGGCCCGGTCCGCGGTCGTCGGGTAGGCACTCATCGGTCCCACTCCACGATTCGTGCCTGTGCGTGGAACCGCGTCGCCGGATCGGCGTACTGCGCGGCGGGCACGGCATAGAGTGCATCGATCGCGGCACGATAGGCCGGGTATGTCCTTGCCAGACCGGCGATTTCGGCCTCACTCGCGGGTAGCCCGGCGGCGGCCAGCAGCGTACGGATGGTTTCCAGAGGTTCGCTCATGCCGCTGCCACCGTCCGGTACGCCGAGGGCAGTTGTCGATGCCATTCGGTGTGCTGTTGGAAGGCGTCGCCGACCCGCAGAATCGTCGCCTCGCCGAACGCCGGACCCGCGATCTGAAGCGACAGCGGCAACTCGGCCGCGCCGAAGCCCATCGGCAGTGCCAGCACCGGGTTACCGAGTCCGTTCCAGTAAGGGGTGTACAACTTCCCGAAGAGCCGCTCGTCATCCTGGAACCCCGCCTCATCGACCATTTCATCGAATCGCGGGGCGCCGACGGACGCCGTGGGGCAAACCACCACACCGAATCCATCGAACAGTTCACCGATCGCGGCCTGCGCGACCCGCCGGATCCGTTGGGCCTGAACATAATCGGCCCCTGACACCAGTGCACCCTTGGCCAGCAAGCCCCGCGAGGACACGAAGTAGTCGTCCCATCGCTGCGACAGCGTGGCACGGTGGTAGGCGAGCCCCTCACTGGTCGCGGTCACGAACGTCGCCAGGATGGTCTCATCCCAATACGGCAGGGTGACCTCGTCGATGTCGGCACCGCAGTCCGCGAGAACGCCTATCGCACGGTCGAATACACCGGACAGCGCAGGATCACCATCAGCGGGAAGATGCGCTGCACGCGCTACCCCGACGCGCAATCCGGTCAAGTCGGCTGCCTCGGTGCGGAACTCGCTGATCGAACGCCCATCGGCGGGCGCGGCGGTGCTGTCCGGATCGCTCGGATGCGGACCGGCGATGACCGCCAGCAGCGCGGCACAGTCCTGCACCGTACGAGCCAATGGTCCGACGCGATCCACGCTGTAACCCAGTGGCACACAATCCGATTTGGGGACGCGGCCGAATGTCGGCATCAGGCCTGTGACGCCACAGAACGCCGCGGGCATCCGAATGCTGCCCGCTGTGTCCGAGCCCAGACCGGCCGGAAACAGCCCCGCCGCGATGCCGCTGGCCGTGCCGGAACTGGAGCCACCTGCCCAGCGGCTCGGGTCCCACGGATTCCGTGGCAGCGGGAACGGCTCGCTCGAATTCGTTATGCCACAGGCGAACTCCATCGTCGTGGTCTTGCCGGTGATGATCGCGCCCGCCGCGCGCAACCGCGCGACCACCGGCGCGTCCCGACCCGCGGCCCACGCGCGATCGTGCACCACACTCTGCGCGGTGGTGTCGCCGTCGGCCACCGCGATGGTGTCCTTCACCGCGACCGGAATGCCGTGCAGCACACCGCGATCAATGCCATAGACACGCTCCGCATCGGCTCGTCGCGCTTGCCGCATGGCCGACTCGTCGAATCGTGCGAGGTAGACACCCAGGTCGCTGTCGTGCCGATCGGCCTGCGCGATCGCGGACTCGATGAGCGCGACGCTGGTCGTCTCCCCCGCACGTAAAGCGCGGGCGGCGGCGGTGATGGAATACGGCTCTACTGGCACGTCTCGTCCTCCAAAGTTGATCAGAACAAAGCCAAGGCTTACCTTGCCTGTTCAACTCGGGTTGAGGTCAACTAGAGAAATGCCGCAGCTGACACCGATCGCGACCGTCGTGGACCACTTCGACATCCCCCTGTCCACGCTGCACTACTGGGAGCGCCGGGGACTCCTCACCGCCCACCGCCGCGGCGGCCGCCGCTGCTACGACCAGGACCAGCTCTACCGAATCGCGCTGATCAAGCAGTGGCAGACCACGGGCTTGATGAGCCTCGACGAGATCGTCACTCTGCTCACCGCGAGATCGGCCACCGGCGACTGGCGCGCGACCGTCACCACCCACATGGCAGCGATCGACGACCGCATGCACGAACTGGAAACGGCCCGCCACTACCTCCACTGGCTACTCACCTGCCCACATGAAGGCGATCTCGAACAGTGCCCCAACTATCGAGCCTCCGTCACCCTCCCGGAGCCGAACAACTGACCGCCCGGGGCAAACTGCTTCCGCGACAACGCTTGTCGGCTCTTACGCCTCGAGGTCGGACTGGGCAATGGTTCGGCGGAGTTGGGCGTAGTTGTTCCGGAACGAGGCACGGTCGGGATCTGCGGCAATCGCGCGCTGATAGTAGGTTTCGGCACGCACGTAGTCGGCCAGCACGGTGTGTAGGAACGTCGCGTAGTTACCGAGGTTGCGGGCGTGGTCGGGTTTAGCGGCAATCGCCCTGAGGAAAAGCGCCTCCGCCTCGGCGAAGTCCTGCCGCGCGTTCTTCTGGAACAACGCGTAGTTGCCCAGTATCTCCGGATGACGCGGACGCACTCGCAGGGCCTCGCGGAAGCATCGGTCGGCCGCTTCGAGATCGGCTTCCACCTGCTCCAGGAACAGGGCGAGGGTGCCGAGGCTGCGCGGGTGCGCCGGATCTGCGGCGACGGCGCCGCGGTAGAGCCTGCCCGCGAGTTCGACATCGCTCAACTCGAACTGGGCGTACAGACCGAAGTTGGTCAGGTTGCGGGCGTGCCGCGTGCCATTCGCAGCGGCGAGCCGGTCGGGCGATCTGGCATCGTCGTACTTCCAGTGATTCTGCTCTGCCCACAGCGCGAGTCGCCGGAAGGTATCGAGATGCTCCGGATAGCCGCTGGCGAGTTCGCGCAGTCCGAGCGGATCCGGATACCCGTCCTCGTACCCGAACCGGGCAATGGCGTGGAATTCCGAAATGTGCACCAGGTCTTCGATTTCCGCGGTGATCGGCGGTCTGATGCTGGTGGTGTTGGCGGGTGGTGTGGCTCGCAATGCCGCCTCGTCGAAATCCGCGCCCGCCAGTCGCAGCAGCCGGACCAGGTCGTCGGCGAGCCGCTCGGTCCGGCCGACGAAATCGACCTGTGCACCGGGCGGTCCGGTGTAGCGGCGATAGAACCCGCCGAGGAATCCGGGCAACGTGGTGGCGGACCGGCGGACGAACCAAGTGAAAGAGTCTGCGGCGCAGAGTCGGTCGAGGTCGTACTTGGGCCGCCAGCCACGCTCGGTACGCCAGGCGAAGTAGGACCGGTACCACCGCGCCGGATCACGCACGAAACAGGCGACCATCACGTGCGGCTCCGGATGCACCGTGAGATCGCCGTGCCCGCGCCAGGATTCGGGTCCGACCTGCCGATGCTCGACACCAGCGGCGGCGATGGCAGCGCGCAGCCACTTACTGCCGGTCTTGGGCACCTCGAGCAGCAACGTGTCGGTAGCGGGCAGGTAGATCGCCATGCGGGCACCTCACCGTCGCGGGACATCGAAGGCGGCGGACGAGTAGTCGCGGAAGCGCCACGCCTTGCCGCCCGGCGGCGGGGTCAGTGCCGGTGCGCGCACGATGTCGAGGTGGGCGGCGCCGAGAACGGGGCGCAGCGCGGTGCGGATTTCGGTGTCGAGATCCGGCTCACCATCGTCGATGGCCAGGCGCAGGACGTATCCCGAATCGTGACAGGAGAATTGAAAGCCCGGCACGCCGAGCCGATCCATTGCCGCGGTGAGCGCGGTGACCTCGACAGTCCTGCTGCCGTCGCGGAACTCGGTCGCCTCCCTGCCGTGGAACTCCGAAATCGTCTGTCCCCGATGGCCACACGTGCAGGCGCCATCCGTGAGGGTGCCGGAATCGTCTGTGCGGTATCGGAGGAAGACGGTGGCCCGGTTCGTCAGGTTGGTCAGGATCAGTCTGCCGCTGCCACGGGTTCGGAGTTGTCCTGGCTCCGGCTCGACTTCGAGCAGCCGCTCCGGCGGGACGTGCAGACCGGAACCGAGCGGGCACTGAAGCGCGATCAGCCCGCCCTCGACGCTGGCGTAGGCATCGGTGATCGGGCTGCCGAACCAGTCGGCGAGAGTGCGTATGTCGTCGGCGAAGAGGTTCTCACCGCTGGTGAAAATGCGCACGGGCCTGATGTGTTCGCCGGTGGGCGTCGCGTCCGCACGCGCGAGCGCGAGCAGGGCGGATGGTTTGCCGTGCAGAATCGCGGGCGGATGCGCGCGCAGCTGAGCGACGACGGCATCGTCCTCGTCGCCATCGCGACCGATCGAGACCCTGCGGTGCGTGCCCCGCAGCAGTGGCATCGGCACCACGAACCGTTCGGCATCGGTGCGGAAGGTGACCAGCACGACGACCGGCGGCCCCGGCGGTGCGGGCGACCACTCGTGCAGGATGGAAAACGTTGCCTGGTTCGCTTCGAACCAGGCCGCGTCGTCGAAGAATACGGTGAGCGACGTGCCCGTGGTGCCGCTGGATTTCTTCGGCCGAGCCGCTAACTCGGCCGCGCGGAATCGCGTCGGATCCCGGTCGTAGTCGCCGCGCTGAAACGGTTCCAGTTCCCCGGGCGGCAAGTTCGGATCCAGGTCGCGATAGTGCGGTACCTCGTGACGAGCCCACCGCAGGGCCGCCGCGAAGGCCTGTTCCGGGGCGCGCGCGGCATTCAACAACACCCGCCGCTCGCGCCACGCCCGCGCGCTACGCACCGCGTCGTGCCAGTCCAGCACCCACCGGCGGCACAGCAGCGGATCGGCGGGTGGCGAAACATCATCGAGCGCGAGCGCGCCCAGGTCCGTCAGCCAGCCCGCCGACCACAGATCTTGCGGCAATTACATGACGATCAGGATCTGCCCGCCCCGGAAGTTGCGTAGTTCTTCGTCCGGGATGCTGGCCAAGGCCTTCTCCAGCGCGGCGCGTGCGGCCGCCGGCTCCAATCCGGGTTCCTCGGCGACTGCCGCGTAGTTGGCGATCCTCGTGCGTGATTGCTGGGCGTCCATCGGTGCGCCTCCCTGTTGTTCGTATAAAGCACCGTGCATCAATGAGACTCCCCGCCAGAGGGCCAGTCAATAACCCACGGTCATCGTTCGACGATCGTGGTGAACCGGAGTGTGCGATGTCCCAACTACCGTGCCGCCGACAATCGCCCGGAACCGAGCAACTTTCCGCACATGCGCCAAGATCACAGTTCGCCGCGCCCTCCTCGCGAATCATGCTGAGCCACTCGGCAATCCGGTCTTCCGACCGCCGGGCAGGCCATCTGGCCGACGAAATAGAAATGAATTCCCCGACTGGCAGTGGCACAGTGATTCGAATATCCGAAACAGATCGAATGCGCGCAGCAAATCCAAATACGAAGACACCAGAGGAATCAATCGCAGTTCAATTCGACGACCACGGCCACCGGTCGGCTAACCCTTGGTCCAGAATCGTTGGCCGTAGCCAGATCACCGAGGGTTCGTCCCACGGCCGGGCACGAACATCAGGGCGGCGATGACGCCAACGGGCACGTCGTGCGGGCTAGTGATGACGTATGGCTATAGCTTTCGAACCACGACCACCCGGCCCGGCTGCCACAGGTGGGGCCTGGGACGACATCACCCATGATCAGGACGTAATCTTGCTGTGATCGGCCGTGATATGCCAGTTAATCGGACCTGAACTCGATTTTAGAATGCGGCACACGAGTCGTATATCGGGTCGGCAAGTTCTACCTTGGATCTGGGATCGACAATCCGTCGATACCGACGAGATAGACCGAATAAGGCTGCCTCGCCTCGAGCTTCCCGTCTGTCGATTGTGCGCGCCGAATGTGAATCAGCGCCTGCGAATTCGATGATGCTGCCTGGAGGAGTTTCAAATGGCGCTCTACTTCACCGAGTGGTCGATCACCAGTGATGCCAGTCCGGAATGCGCGTCGCGCATCGGCGATCGGGGCCGGGCGGTGTGGCGGCTCAGCTGGCTGCCCGACCGGGCGCTCACCCTCGAACAGGCCAGGGCCGGAATGGAACTCGACGAACTGTTGAGCGATCCGGAGAACGTGCACGACTACACCGCGATGGCCCGCGCGGACATCTGCGCGGGCACCATCGGAATGATGCGGGCACATGTGGTGATCCTGTTGGCGAAGCGGATGGCGACCCGGCTGCCCGTGGCTGTCAGCGCGAACTGATTCCGGGCTCGTCCAGCCAGTCGAGGATTCGATCGGTACCGGAGCCGAGCTCAGGCGGTGCACTGAGGTAACGAACCGGGTTGCGTGACAACGTGATCGGGTTGGCAACCAGAGGTGGCAGGCCGTTGTCCGATGGGATGCGGGGTTGCAGCCCGAGCCGGTCAGCAAGCGCGAACGCGCCCGCCATGTCGTTGACGGGACCGCACGGAACACCGAGCGGGGTGAGCAGCGCTTCCCAGTCAGCGGCGGACTTGGTTTTCAGGATGTCCCCGAGCTCCGCTGCCAGCACCTCGACATGCGCGACTCGGGTGGTGTTGTCGGCGAATCGCGGATCGTCGGCCAGACGTTCGGCGCCGATGGCCCGGCACAGCGCGCCGAATTGGCCGTCACTGCCCACAGCCACCGCCAATGGCCGGTCAGCGGTGGGAAACACATCGTACGGGGCGATCGACGGATGGCGATTGCCAAGAATGGTCGGCACGACCCCGGCCACCGCGTAGGCCGTGCTCTGATTCACCATGCCCGCCAGCAGACTCGACAGCAGATTCACCTCGACCAGCTGCCCCTCGCCGGTCGCCTCTCGATGCCGAAGCGCGGCAAGAACTCCCACCGTCGCGTGCAGACCGGCGAGCACATCCACCACGGCCACACCGGCCTTCGTCGGCTCCCCCTCTCCTGGCCCGGTGATGCTCATCAACCCGCCCGCAGCCTGAATCAGCAGGTCATAACCGGGCAGCTCCGCCCCCTTCCCTGCACCGAACGCGGACAACGAGCAGTAGATGATCCCCGAATTGAGCTCCTGCACCTGCTCATACGACAACCCGAACTTCGCCATCGTCCCCGGCCGAAAGTTCTCGACCACGATGTCGGCGCGCCGCACCAATTCCCGCGCGTACCGCTGCCCCTTTTCGCTCCGCAAATCGAGCGCCACCGACGTCTTGTTCCGATTCACCGACTGGAAATAGGTGGCCTGCCCATCCACGAACGGCGGCCCCCACCCTCGAGTGTCATCCCCCGGACCAGGCCGCTCCACCTTGATGACCTCGGCCCCCAAATCGGCCAGCAACATGGTCAGATAGGGCGCGGCAAGAATCCTCCCGAAGTCCGCCACCACAATCCCCGACAGCGCGCCCACCGTTCGTTTCTCGTCCGTCATACCTGACACTCCACCATGGGCAGAAGGACGACGGACCAGCGGTCCTTGCCGCCTACCCGCGTAACCGCACAGGCAATGCGGTGAGCCCTCGAATCAGCAGGCTGGGCTGCCATTGCAGCGGGGCGGCTTGCGGCGCAAGCGTCATGTCCGGGAATCGTTGTAGTAGTGCGGTGAACGCTATTTCCGCTTCCACCCGCGCCAGTGGGGCGCCGACGCAGAAGTGGATGCCATGCCCGAAGGCCACGTGGCCGGAGGTATCGCCGTTGACGTCGAGTTCGTTCGCGTCGTGGTATCGAGCGGGGTCGCGGTTCGCGGCACCGAGGGCGACGTAAACGAACTGCCCTGCCGGGATTTCGGTGTCGCCGACCTGCACGGGTTCCGCCGTATAGCGCACGGTGGCCCAGTCGACCGGGCTGTCGAAGCGGAGGAACTCCTCCACCGCGGCGGGCACTCCCGACAGATCCTCCCGCAGCGCACGGAACTGGGACTCGTTGCGCAGCAGCGCATACGTGCCGTTGGCGATCAGATTGACCGTGGTTTCGTGCCCCGCGATCAGCAGCAGGAACGCCATGGCGATGATTTCCTGCTCGCTGAGCTGGTCACCGTCTTCGCGCGTCTCCGTCAGACCGGACAGCAGATCATCGCCCGGATCGGTCTGCTTCGTCTGCACCAGGGCGGCCAGGTACTGCCCCATCTCGGCCGAGCAGCGCCTGCGCTCATCCAGGTCGCTGCTCACCCCGACCATGATCTTGGTCCAGCGCTGGAAGTCCTCCCGATCGCTGAACGGCACGCCGAGCAGTTCGCAGATCACGGTGACCGGCAGCGGCACCGCGAAGGCCTCCAACAGGTCGACCTCGTCGTGTTCGGCCATCTGATCGAGTAACGCGGCGGTGATCTCTTCGATGCGCGGCCGCAAGGCTGCTACCCGGCGGGTGGTGAAGGCTTTGTTGACCATCTTGCGTAGTCGGGTGTGGTCGGGCGGATCGGTGTTGAGCATGTGGCCGGCCAGTGTCATCGCCTGCGAATCCAGCTGTGTCGTCGGATCTTTCTGGCGAGTCACCTCGACGATCCCGGCCAGGCTCTTGTGCATGCGCGGATCGGCGAGCACGGCCCGCGCCTCCGCATGCCCGATGACCACCCACTGCGGTATGCCTTTGGGAAACCGCACCTGGCGCACCGGACCCGCTTCGCGCCACCGCCGGTAATACGCCTGCGGGTCGTCGAAGAAGTCCTTGCCCAGCGTTTCGATCCGATCCTGCGCGTCGATGTCGGTCATGCGGCCCTCCCTACGTCTCGCGACCGGGATCGATCGCGCCCACCCGTGCACCGCGAACGGCGGTCGCACGCCACCCACCGTACCGAAACGTCCGGAGCTGCTTGCCGTGCTGAAGAACCGGCCGAACATCCCTGCGGCACTCGCGTTTTCGAGCGCGCGAGGTGGGGCGGCGGCTCGGATCCATCATCGTTGGATCATCGGCGGCTGTCCGGAATGGCGACATAGCCATCAACCGATCGAGCGGTAACGACCTGAATGCGTATCGCGCAATTGCCTGGTACCCACCGCTTTTCACGCGCCGTGGAGCGGTGATCGAGCCGTCTTCATGGCCGATGCGGAATGGTCAAAATGCCCCGAATCCGCCGGACATGGGGCGTCATCAGAACATCATCGCGGCTTTCCGCCGCAGCCGCCGCGGATACTTCCAGCCATAACATCTGCCCCGGAGTTCGACCGAGGCGAGGAGATCCGGTGAGTGCTGCCGGTGAGGCATTCCGATCCGATGTGACAGACGGGATGTGGCAGTCCTTTGCTGGGCAAGTGAGCCGCCGGCCGGGAGCGGCGGCACTCATCGATGACGTCGGCAGCCTGACGTATGCCGAACTCGCCGATCTCGTCGACGACTGCTCGGAATCGTTGAGCGCGAGCGGAATTCAGGCCGGGGATCTCATCGGGATCCAGCTGCCCCGCGGCCGAGCCGCAGTCGTCGCGATCCTGGCCGTGCTGCGAGCGGGGGCGGCGTATGTGCCGCTGGACCCGGCGTATCCGGCGGCGCGACTCGACGCGATGATCAACGATGCCCGGCCCCGCGCACTGGTCACCGAGAGTTGTGTCGTCGCCTTGGCGGGCAGTGTGCCGCAGCCGGAGGCCGCGTACGTGATCTTCACGTCGGGAACCAGCGGACGACCCAAGGGTGTCGTGGTTTCGCGACGGGCGCTCGTGGCGTTCAGCGCGGCCGCGGTGGACCGGTATGGCCTCGGCGTCGATGATCGAGTGTTGCAGTTCGCGTCGCTGAGTTTCGACGCCAGCATCGAAGAGCTCGTCCCGGCGCTGAGTTGCGGTGCGGCAGTGGTGCTTCGCGACGAAGACATGATCAGCCGTCCGGACCTGTTCTTCGATCGCTGCGCGGCGCTGGGCGTGACCGTCCTGGACCTGCCGACCGCCTACTGGCACGAGCTGGTCACCGCCCTCGACCGGGGCGAGGCCACGCTGCCCGCGACGGTCCGGCTCACCATCATCGGCGGCGAGGCGGCCCAGCCGGAAGCGGTTCGCCGCTGGCAGCGGGCAGTCGGCAGTGCAACGCGGCTGCTCAACACCTACGGGCCGACGGAGACCACGGTCGTCGCGACCGTCGCGGACCTGACCCGATGGGTCGGCGAGGTGGTCCCGATCGGCACACCGCTGTCCGGGGTGACCTGCCGAGTGGTCGACGCCGACGGCAACCCGGCACAGACCGGTGAACTGCTCATCGGCGGACACACCGTCGCCGAGGGCTATCTGAACCGGCCCGAACTCACCGCGGAGCGATTCCGCCCTGGGCCCGACGGTACGGAATACCGGACCGGTGACCGTGTCCGGTGGCGCGACGGCCAGCTCGAATTCCTGGGCAGGCTCGACGATCAGGTGAAGATTCGCGGCTTCCGGGTCGAGCCCGGCGACATCGAGACGGCACTGCGCGCCATCCCGTCGATCGATGATGCCGTGGTATCGGTCGATGAGCGCGCCGGGCGGTCGGTGCTGATCGGCCATGTCGTGACCGAGCCCGACACCGACCTGGACGCGGTTCGCACGGCACTGCGTGGGACCTTGCCTGCTTACCTGGTGCCCGCCGATATCGTTCGGCACGTTCGGTTTCCGCTGACACCGCAGGGCAAGATCGACCGCGCGGCACTGGCATCGGCCGCGGCAAACGGACGGGTCCGCACCGCACCATGGGCGGGCACCGCGGATCAGGCGAAGATCGCCGCGCTGTGGGAGTCGCTGCTCGGCGTATCCGTCAGTGGCCCCGACGACGACTTCCTCGCGCTCGGCGGCGATTCGCTCAGCGTCGTACGTCTCAGCACCGCCCTCCGCCACGAGTACGGTGTCGAGCTCACGCTGCGCGAGTTGTACGCGGCGCCCACTGTCGCGGCGATCGCGGCGCGACTGGATCGGCACGTCCCCACCACCCCGACTCGGATCACCGATCTGCCGGAAAACGTTCCGCTGCGGCTGAATCCACTGCAACGCGACTTCTGGGTCGCCGAACAGGTCTGCGCCGGACTGCCCGCGCACACGCTGGGCATCCGATACCGGTGGCACGGGCACGTCGACACGGCGGCCCTGGCCACCGCTCTCGCCGACCTCGCCCGCCGCCATCCCCTGCTCAGATCCCGCTTCCTCGACGACGGCGCGGAACCGAGCATGGTGATCGATCCCGACGCGACGATTCCGCTGCTCGATTCCGCTCCGCACACCGACTGCATCGACGTGCGCACCGGCCCGATCGCGCGGGCATTCCTGGTTCGCGGTGACGATGCGGACGAAATGGTGCTCGTCGTGCACCACCTCGCGTTCGACGGTTGGTCGGCGGGCATCGTCGGAGACGAACTCGCACAGCTGTATCGGGCCGCCCGCACCGGCGTCCCCCGTGCGCTGCCATCGGCCACACCTATGCCGGACCTGGCCGAGCTAGCTGCCGCAGCCAAGGCCGATCCCTCGTTGCTCGCCTATTGGCGCGAACGTTTCGACGGCGCGGATCTCGATGTGGAACTACCCGCCGACCGCCCACGCCCGACGGCCCGATCGTTCGCGGCGGCCCGCGTCGCCACCCGCCTCGACCCAGCGCTGCTCGATCGCCTGCGGACCTACGCGCAGAGCCGACGAGCCAGCCTGTTCATGGCGCTGCTGGCAAGTTTGCAGACAGTGCTGTCCCGCTACACATCCCGAACCGACGTCACCATCCTGACTCCGGTCGCCTGCCGTACCGCGAGCGGTCTCGAATCGCTTGTAGGCCCGCTGCTCAACATCTTGCCGATGCGCGGCGACGTCTCCGGCGATCCGTCATTCGCCGAACTACTCGACCGAGTCCGCGACGCAGTACTGCTCGACCTGGACCATCAAGACCTGGCCTTGCCGGACCTGATCGAAGCCCTAGCCCGCCCGGGCAGCGGGAACCGGAATCGGCTCAGCCCGGTCATGCTGACCGTGCACAACACGCCCGAGCCCGGCGACCACACCGTGCGGTACGCGGGTGAAATCGCCCCCGCCGCAACGATGGTGGACCTGGCCGTCGGACTCGATTTCCCGTCCGACGGCGCGGTGCTCAGCATCGACTACGCCACCGAACTGTTCGACGCCGCACGAATCGAAGCACTGCTCGGCCACCTACTGACCGTGCTGGCCGCCGCCATCGCCGAACCGCTCACCCCGGTCGCCCGGCTGCCCATCCTCACCGATGCCGAACACCGTCGCATCGTGCACGAATGGAACGACAGCGCCCGCCCCCACATCGATGCGACCGCCCTACATCAGCTGTTCGAACTTTGTGCCGCAACAACTCCGGACGCTCCGGCACTCACCTTCCGCGACAGCACGATCAGCTACACCGAACTCAACCAACGGGCCAACCGCCTGGCCAGGCGGCTCTGCGCCGAGGGTGTCGCGCAGCGCGAGCGGGTAGCGATCTGCCTCGATCGCGGCTTCGACCTGTTCACTGCGATGTGGGCGGTCCTCAAAGCCGGTGCCGCGTACGTGCCACTCGACCCGGCGTATCCACGGGATCGCCTCGACTACATGCTCGCCGACTGCGGCGCGAAGCTCGTCATCGACGCCGCGTACCTGGACGGCGAAACCCCGGACGACGGTAGCGATTTGCCATTGCGCAACACCGCGGACGACCCGGCCTACTTGATCTACACCTCCGGCTCCACCGGCAAACCCAAGGGCGTCGTGGTGAATCACGGCAACCTGGTGCACGCGGTCGGAATGTGGCGGCACGCCTACGATCTCCGCCCGGAGTGGACGTATCAGCAGGCGGCCAGCTTCTCGTTCGATATGTTCGTCGGTGAGACGCTGCGCGCGCTGACCACCGGCGGTCGATTGGTGATCGTGCCGAGGGAGACCCTGCTCGACCCCGCCGACCTGTACACGTTGATGCGTTCGGAAGGCGTGCAGTGCACGGAACTGGTTCCCGCTGTGCTGCGCACCTTGCTCACCCATGTCGAGCAGATCGGGCACAGCTTGGACTTCGTCCGCGTGCTGATCGGCGGCGGCGAGGAGTGGCGGGTACGGGAATACGAGTTGGCCCAGCGCCTGGTCGGGCCGAAGAACTCGGTGGTCAACGCGTACGGCGTCACCGAGGTCAGCGTCGACAACGTCTGGTTCGCGGGGTCGGTGGAGCATCTGCCCGGCAATGCTCCGCTGCCGATCGGCCGGCCGTTTTCGAACAACCGGGTCTACGTCCTCGACGCACATCGCGCGCCGGTGCCCGCCGGAATCGTCGGCGAGCTGTTCCTCGGCGGCGACGGTGTCACGCCCGGCTACCACGATCGGCCCGAGCTGACCGCCGACCGGTTCGTGCTCGATCCGTTCGCGCCGGAACCCGGTGCGCGGATGTATCGCACGGGCGATGCGGCGCGCTGGCGGCTCGACGGACAGGTCGACTTCCTCGGGCGTCTCGACGGTCAGGTGAAAGTCAACGGCTACCGGGTCGAGATCGGTGAGATCGAGGCCGCGCTCGGCGCATTGCCCGAGGTGGTCGGGTGTGCGGTCACGATGCATACGCCGTCGTCCGGACTCGCGCGGCTGATCGGTTACGTCGTCACCCGCGATGGCGCGGACGCCGACGAGGCCGCGATTCGCGAGGCCCTCGCCACCGAGTTGCCGACGCACATGGTGCCCGCTCGGGTGCTCACGCTGGCCGCGCTCCCGCTGACGCCCAACGCGAAACTCGATCGTCCTCGACTACCTGTCCCGCCCGACGACCTCGGATCGAGTGCGGGGCCTGCGCCGCGTACGCCGACCGAGAAGCACATCGCGGCCGTATGGACTGAGGTACTCGGCGTCGCCGAATTCGGTATCGACGACACGTTTTTCGCGCTCGGCGGTGACTCGTTCGCCGCGCTGAAGGTGATCCGGCGGATCGAGCCCGCGCCCGCGTTGATCGAGCTGTATCAGTACCCCACGGTTCGCAGGCTGGCCGCGTTGCTCGACGGCCGCTCCCCCGGCTTGGTCGCGGAACGCCGAATGTTGCACCGGCTCACCGACACTGACGCCACGACCGACGGCATCACGGTGGTCGCGGTGCCGTATTCCGGTGGCAGCGCCGTCGCCTATCAGCCACTCGCCGAGGCACTTCCGGCGAACTGGGCGTTGTACGCGGCGGAACTGCCCGGCCATGACCGCACCCGCCCGGACGAGGAGTTGCTGCCGGGCACGGTGGTCGCCGAGCTGATTCTCGCCGAGCTACCGGCGATCACCGGGCCGATCCTGTTGTACGGCCACTGCCTCGGTGTCGCGTTGACAGTCGAGCTGGCGCGGCAAGCCGAAGCGGCGGATATCGACCTGGTCGGCGTCGCACTGGGCGCGGGGTTCCCCACGGCGCGGCTGCCCGGCCGGTTCTTCGACTGGTTCTATCGACTCGTACCGACCGATCGGTTTACTTCGGATCGCGAGTACCTGACCTATCTGCGTGGTCGCGGCGGTTTCGTCGACGTCGACGACGCGGAGCAGCAGGCATTCGTGCTGCGCAATGTCCGCCATGACGCACGCGACGCCGAGGAGTACTTCACCGCCGCGTACACCGACCCGCAGAAACCGCTACGCACGCCGGTACTGGCGGTCGTCGGCGCCAAAGACCGTGTCACCGAGCACTACACGGAACGCCATCACGAATGGCGGCACTTCAGCGACGGCGCTCTCGACCTTGCCGTGCTACCCCGAGCCGGGCACTTCTTCGTGAAGAGCCACGCCGAACCACTGGCCGAGGCACTGGTCGATTTCGCCGATCGTGACGCCGAACCCATTGCGCCGGTTGCGGTTCCCGCCGAAGGCTCACCACCCAGCCTGTCCAGGTTCGCACTGGTCGCGCTGGGACAGTTCATCTCGATGGTGGGCAGCGGGCTCAGCGCCCTGGTGCTCAGTATCTGGGTGTTCCAGCAGACCGGATCGATCACCGACTTCGCCGTCGTCAACGCGATCGGACTGCTGCCAGGCATCCTGGTCAGCCCGGTCGCGGGCGCCGCCGCCGACCGCTGGGACCGTCGCCGGGTGATGCTGATCAGCGATGGTGCCGCCGCGGCGGCAATGAGTGTGCTTGCGGTGCTTGTGTTTACCGGCGGTCTGCAACTGTGGCAGATCTATCTCGCCGTCACGGTGACCTCGATCGCCGGGGCGTTCCAGCGGCCCGCCTATCTCGCCGCCGTCGCCCAACTCGTGCCCAAGCGTTATCTCGGGCACGCGAACGGCATCAGCCAACTCGGTGTCGGGGTCGGACTGGTGTTCGCCCCGATGCTCGGGGCCGGGCTGATCGGATTGATCGGCATCGCGGGTGTAATCCTGCTCGACATGCTGACTTTCACCGTCGGCGTGGTCACCCTACTGCTGGTCCGGTTCCCGAATCTGATGTTCCACCGTCGGGAGGAAACCTTCCGCAGCGAGATCGTCAACGGCTGGCGCTACATCACCCGCCGCCCCGGAATGCGTGCCGCCCTGCGCTTCTTCGTCATCGACCACGCCTTCTACACCCTCGGCTTCGCCGTCATCACGCCGATGCTGCTGATCGAACAGTCCCCTACGGTGCTCGGAATCGCCCTGGGTGCAGGCGGATTCGGCGGTCTGGCGGGCAGTCTCGTGATGGGCCTGTGGGGCGGCACCGTTCGCCGCACCAACGGACTGATCATCTTCATGGGTATCGGCAGCCTCGGCATGACCGTCGTCGGACTGGGTAGCTCCCCGACCTTCGTCATCGCGGGCATGTTCCTGCTGACCTTCGGCGAATCCCTGGCCGAGGGGCACTGGATTGCCGTGGTGCAGACCAAGGTCGGTTTCGAACTGCAAGGCCGGGTGCTGTCCATCTTCATCACCGTGATGATGCTGACCATGCCGCTGGGCTACCTGCTGGTCGGCCCGCTCGCCGAACGACACATCCGCCCGCTGCTCGAGCCGGACGGCCCGTTGGCCGCGACCGTGGGCCACGTGATCGGTGTGGGTCCCGGACGCGGGCTGGCCATGCTCGTCGTCCTCAGCGGCCTGCTGCAACTCGCCTGGGCGGTGCGCGGCTGGCTCGATACCCGCCTGCGCCTGCTCGAAGACCACCTGCCCGACGCCCTGCCACCCGCCGAGATCGACTCCCGGGACGACCTGCAACGCCTCGCCGACGCTCAACTTCTCCGCTGAAAGGCCGACCGTGCCCGCCTCACCCCTGACCACCGCGCCGACCGACGCGTACGCCACACCCCTCATCGATGCCGGTGAGCTCGTGCCGGGAACCCGAATCCTGATCAAGGACGAAACCCGTTACGCCTCAGGCAGTCACAAGGAGCCGGCCGCCCGCGCGGTCGTCGCCCGTGCCATTGCCGACGGCTACCAGCGGGTCGTCATCGCGACGTGCGGCAACTACGGCCGCGCCATGGCCATGGCGTGTGCCGCGGCCGACATCGCCTGCACCGTGGTGCTGCCCACCGGGTGGAGCGACGGTGGTGCGTTCATGCGGGATGCCGGTGCCGACGTGCACCTTGTTCCGGGCAACTATGAGGACGCCGTCGACGAATCCCGTCTCCTCGCCCGCATCGACGGCTCGATCGACGGGAACGTCGACGGGCCGTACGTGGACTCGGTGTTCGACGGTCACGGTGTCGTCGTGCACGCCCTGCGCGTCGCGCTCACGGAACCGCCTGCCGCGCTGTGGATTCCGGTCGGCAACGGCACCACCATCATCGCGGTGCACCGGCAGCTGCGCGCGATCGGCTGGTCGGTGCCGATCAACGGCGTCGGTTCCGCCGCCAACAATCCCGTGGTGACCAGCTGGCCCGGTGCGTACCAGATGCTGCCACCAGAGGGTGTCGTCACCACCGATCACAATCAGCCGCTCGTCAATTGGCATGCGCTGCAAGGCCCCGAGGCAATGGCTGCGGTGGCCGAGTCCGGTGGTGCGGTGTTCGGAGCCGATGATGCCGAACTGCTCGCCGCCAGGGACCTGCTGGCCGAACACGGTGCTCACCCGACCCCCTCCGGCGCGGTCGCCCTCGCCGGACTGCTCGGTCACGCCCGCAACAATCCCCTCACCGGAACCCACGTAGTCCTGCTCAGCGGCCGCTGACCTGAGTCGAGAAGATCAGATGACCCACCATGCTCCGGGCCTGCTGTTCGCCCGTGCCCGGACCACTGTCGCCGACGAGCGCGTCTTCCTCGCCAAACTGGCGCTGCTCGCCGTGCTGACCGCGCTCGGCGTCGTGCTCGCGCTGCGGCCGGAACCGATCGCGCTGATCGTCGGCGTGCTGCTGTTGGCGGCCATGTACACTCACGCCGTCGAGCTGCAACATCAGGCGTTGCACCACTCCGCTTTTCGCACCGCATGGCCGCATCGGCTGGTCGGCGTACCGCTCGGCCTGCCGCTGCTGGTCGTCTACACCAACTACCGCGTCCGTCACCTGCAGCACCACCGCCACCTCGGAACACCAAGGGACACCGAGTTCTTCGGTTTCGACACCCGCAAGCCGCTGACCATCGGCCTGCTGCTGCGCGGCATGTTCGACTACGCGCGACTCGTGGTGGTCGTCCGCGACGTGCTGCGCGCGGCGACCGGACGCTGGCAGTACGAACACGGCGACATCAGCAGCACGATGCGCCGCCGGACCATCACCGAACACCTGATCCTCGGCGCGCTACTGCTCGGTGCCGGCACCCTGGCCGTAGCCGGACACCACGACCTCGTCCTCCGACTCTGGTTGCTACCCTTGCTGTTCGCGGTCCCGATGCACTTCCTGGTCGAACTCCCCGAACACATCCTCTGCGACACCGAGACGACCGACGTCCTCCGCAACACCCGCTCCATCCGCGGCAGCCGCCTGTCCACCTGGTTCACCAACGGCAACAACCTGCACATCGAACATCACGCGGCAATGTCGGTGCCGCTCAACCAATTACCCGCCCGGCACGACGAGGTCCGCCAGCGCGCGGTCCACGTCGAACGCACCTACCTCGACTTCTACCGCACCCTGTGGCGGGCGATCCGGTGAGTGTCATTGCTGCCACGTACGTTTCAGCTCGGTCAGTAGCTCGACGAACATCGCGAAGCTCTGATCCACGCGTTCGCGATCGTTCGTGGCCAGCAGATCGAGTTGCAGGCCCCGTGCCTGAGCCACGATCATCGACGCCACCAGCGGCGCCTGCTCGGCGGGGCAGCCCTCCGCGATGACGAGGTCCTGCATCAGCGTCAATGAGTCACGAACCACCTGCTGTAGGTACCGCTCGTAGGTGGCCGGTTCACGCACAGCTTGGGCGTAGATCTCGAACAGCAACCGGTAGACGGGCAGGTTGTGCGACGCTGTCGTCCGCTGCCACCATTGCCGCAGCCGTTCGACGTGATGCGGTGTGCCTGCCGCGTCCGCCGTGTCGGCCATCCGCTGCCGCAGCAGCTCGACCACCTCGGTGAGCAGCCGCTCCTTCGATCCGAAGTGGTGCAACAGGGTTCCGTGACTGACGCCGACCGCCGTGGCCAGCGAACGCAGCGACAGGCCGCCGACGCCGTGCTCCAGCACAAAGTCGGCGACCATGTTCAGCAACTCGGGACGTCGCTGCTGATGGCGAAGGCGACGGCCGTCGACGCGGTCGGTGCTCACTCGAATGACGGTAGCGGCCAGGCCGGTCAGCCGCCGCTGACTGGCCCGGTTGGCACTTTCGCGCCTGCCGAACCGGGTCTGTTGATATACACCGTGACCGGTGCGGAACCGGTGCCTTCCACGGTCACTACCCGCGCTCCGGGGGGCGAGGTGACCTTGCCGCCGTCGACGCGGATCTCGTAGCCGTTCGGGTAGTGCCGGTCGGAGACGTAGATTTCGGTCGGCGCGGCGAGAGCGCGCGGCGTGTAGCGATAGGCGAAATCGCCGGTGGCGGAATCGAAGACCAGCCGACCCGGGGTGCCCGCGGTCGCTCGTGGGTACGTGCGGACCAGGTCGCGGCCGATGTCGCCGAGGAACGGGTCGGGCTTGGGCCCGCCTGGGCCGAAACTGGACGCGTAATGCCAGTACTGCCAGCCGATGAATCGCTCATCGGCGCGCACGAGGGTGTTGCGCAGCACCGTCGCGTCGCCGTCACCGAATTCCGTTACCAATGTGGGGATTCCGGTACGACGGGCGAATGCATCGATGTTGCCCCAGGTCTTGTCCTGCTGCACCGGGCACACTCCGCGTAGCTCTTCGGGCAGGCCCAGATAGATCGCCAGCTGGCTGGGGATGCAGTAGTCGTGCGGGGCGAAGACGATATCGGGCGAGGTGATCGGTGGGTTCTTGCCCAGGTTCGTCGGCATGGTCTCGTTCCATGTCACGTTCGGCTCCCAGAAGACCGGAATTCCGGTGTTGCGAGCCCGCACCGCGTCCGTCAGTTTCTGCATGGCCGCTTGGTATTTGGCGTCGAAGCCGGGGCAGCCGTTCGGGAAGCAGGTGTGGAACGCCGATCCGGGCCACGGCTCGTTCATCAGCTCGATGCCGAGCACCCCGGCCCGTCCGTTCGTCCTCGCGGCCAGCGCCGCCAGCGCCTGGCCGAGATAGTCGAGCACCCCATTGCTGTTGTCCCACACCTCATCCCAGCCGCGATTCATGCTCGGCATCAGGTAGTACAGCGGGAAACCGGGATTCGGCTCCCAGACGGGAGGCCGCGACTTCAGCGACCATTCCGGAAAACCGTTGCCACCCCAGATCTTCGACAATCCGTCCTGGTGGTGGTCGAGCAGGGTGTAAATGCCGTGCGCCGCAAGCGTATCGATCACCGTGCCGATGCGATCGAGGTACGCGGTGTCGACCACGCCGCGGGTCGGCATCAGCCCGTCGAAACTCACGCCGAGCCGCACGGTGTTGAATCCGTGCCCCGCCAGCAGCGCCGCGTCCGCATCGGTCAGCGTGAAGCCGTCGCCGGGTTCGACGTACGGGGCTTGCTTGTCGACGTTGTTGACGCCGTGCAGCAGCACTTTGCGCCCGAGCGCATCGACGAGATAGCTCCCCTCGGCCTTGACCTGGCTGATCGACGGCACCGCCGGGGCGGACTGCGCGGGCGCGGGGAGCGCGACCAGGCCCGCGCTGCCGATCGCCGCGACCGCGGCACCGACTATCCATCGTCGCCCGCGCGCCCGCACCCCGGCCAATGTCGTTCTCATGAATCTGCGCATTGGCATCTCCGCTCGCGTGACCGACAACGGGCTTAATGGTCACACGTCCAGTTCAAGCGAACATAGTTGCCTCGACTTCCCCAGTCGTCTGGGGAAATCCAAGATTCAACCAACGCCGTTTACCGGATGTTTGCCCAATTCCCAATCGACAACTCATGGGATGTTTCTTTGCTTTGCTACACAATCCCTTCGGACCGCACGATGGTGACGGCATCCACGCACGACCACCTGCGAGACACGCTCACTCGCAGCACGAAGATAGGACCTGATGCCAGCCTTGAGAAAGCGGTCCCGGCCGTCGCCGCATGTCGATCCAGTTAGTAGCGGAGCCCGCTCGATACGCCTCGATGAATCGGCATGCCGCCAGGTCGCTAACCAAGATCCATTGTCGGCCGACGCATTGTTGGCGAACCTGCCCGCAATGAATGCCGCGGCCGATGTGCGCGAACTCGCCAAAGCGTTTCGGCAATTGGTGTGGCGCGCCCGTGAAGTAGAACTGCTGCGGGTTCCCGACCGGCTGGCGGCAATGCGCGATGTCGGCATGTTCCTCTCGTCCTTGCAGCGCCACGGCGTCGAGCCCCTCGAAGCGGTGCCCGAAGCGACGGACATGCTGCTGGCGTGGGGTCTCTCGGTGGATATGGTCCCGCGCGATACCGTGCTGCACTACGGCGTCTGGAACCCCGCGGGCAAGCGTCAGCGGATGTTCCTCGGCGATCGTCAGGAGAACGTGCTGATCGACGCCGTCCGGGTCGGCACGATGCTGATCGACGAGATCGCTCCGACGCTGGCCGGATTGGCCCAGCTGCACCCGCGCGACGTCGCGTTCGGCGAGATCTGCCACGCGGCAGCGGACCAGCTGGAAACGCTGCCGGAGATCATGAACGACGTCTACCGCAACGTCGATCCGGTCAAGTTCTACGCCTCCCGGTTGGGACCGTTCATGACGGACGTGGTCGTCGCCGACCGCCAGTACTACGGTCCGGCACCCGTGCACGTCCCGCTCTACTTGATCGACCGTCTCGTGTGGTCGTCCGACCACGGCGACGCCGACCTGCGGTACTTCCAGAACGATCTGGTCAGATACGGGCTACCGCAGTGGCGGCGTTTGTTCCAGCACACCGAGCGCGCCCCGTCCCTGGTCACCCGGCTCGTGCGCGAATTCGACCACCCCGCAGGGCCACCCGCGACCAGGGTCGCCGACGCGATGGACGGCGTCATTCGAATCATGAACGGCCTGGTCACCTTTCGCACCACGCACAATCTGCTGGCAGGCGGCGCGTACACCGACGATTCCCGATACTCGACGGGGACCGCAGGTGTCAGCCCCGGACTCCTGAACCACATCCTCACGCTCACCCGCGACTGCGCACAGTACGCGCGCTCCCGCCGCACCGGCACGAGATCCTGAGTCCCGCTACATCATTCGACAGTGTCGTCTTCCGCCGCCCACCGCACGTGCTCCTGTTCTGCCCACCGCTTCGATACCTTCCCGGTGAGCATGCCGCGCATGGCTTCGGCGTCGCGTAGCGCGTACATCAGGTGGCCGACCACCAGGATGCCGAAGGCGAGCGCGAACCAGTCGTGCATCAATGTCGCACCGGTGCGCCAGGCGAGCCGGGTCCAGTCCGGGAAGAACATGATCACGCCGGTGCCGAGCAGCACGAAGATCGATCCGGCGCTCAACGCCGCGTTGAGTTTCTGTCCGGCATTGAACTTCCCGACGTCTTCGCCGGACAGGCGACGGCCTTTGAACCGAAGCCACAGCCAGTCGGATCGGGTGAAACGGTTGAGCCTCGACAGGTCGGCGCGGTACGCGCGGGAAGCCAGGCCGACAACGATCGGCACCGGCAGCGCGAAACCGCAATAGACGTGCACGATTTCGACGATGTGCCGGTTGCCGACCAGCACCGCGAGCGAGCCGTTGTAGAGGATCGCCGCGGTGACGATGCAGATGAGGACGAGCACGCCGGTCAGCCAATGCACCCAGCGCTCGGCCCGGCTGAACCGGTGCAGGTCGCGCTCGGTCGAGTCAGCTGGTCGGGTCATCGTTGCGCCCATTCGATTGGCCGACCCATCCGTCGATCGAGTAGCCCCGATGCTCCCAATAGCCGGGCACGACGTCCTTGGTCAGCTCGATTCCGGAGAGCCACTTGCAGCTCTTGTAGCCGTACATCGGCGCGACGTAGAGCCGAACCGGTCCGCCGTGATCGTGCGTGACCGGACCGTCGAGCATCTCCAGTGCGACGAGCACATCCGCACGCCTGGCCTGCTCGAGGGTGAGGCTCTCGGAATACGCGCCGTCGAAGGAGGTTAACCGCACCGCCTTCGCGGCGCTGTCCACCCCGGCATCGTCGAGCAGATCGGCCAGCCGAACACCGCGCCACCGTACTTCGGGCACCCGCCAACCGGTCACACACTGGAAGTCGCGCACCAGCTCCTGCTGCGGCATCGCCTGTAGATCGCCGAGAGTATGGCTGCGAGGCGCGTCTACCAGGCCGGTGATGTCGAGCCGATAGTCGCTCGCGTCCCGCTTCGGAACGCTGCTGGTGACGGAGTAGAAGCGAAAGGTGTTGCCCAGTGGGAAGAGTCCGACCAGCCCGGTCGGATCGCGGTTGCCGATCGGCCCGAGCACCGCCGCCAGCCCCTTCTGCAGCGAGGCGCCGCCGAGCACTCCCGCGGCACCGGCGGCCAGCAATCCCAGCACCACCCGGCGCCCGACAGGCGCGCCGAGGCGCTCCTGATCGGAACTCTCGTCGACGGGCACACCTCTACTATCCACCGACTCCCCCGACCGCGGCCCAACCGGCGCTACTGTTGCGTCGAAACCGCCATCAAGCGGTACATACGAAAGGCAGCCTCATGCGCAGCCCTATTCTCGTCGCGCTCGGCGTCATCATCGGACTCGCCGGACTTCTCTGGTCGTTGCAAGGCTTCGGTGTGGTCTCGGGAAGCCCGATGAGCAACACCGTCACCTGGTCGATCATCGGCCCCATCGTGCTGATCGCCGGGGTGCTGCTGGCCGTGTGGGGCTGGCGGGGACGCGCATCGCGCTAGCCGAACATAGCTGCGCTGCCAGCACATTCGCTCCCCCGAAGCGTGAATTCCAGGCCAGCGCTTGACCGGAAATCGAGAGTGAGTGTACAGTCACTCACATGACAAGGCGCGGAGCAACACTCTCCACCTCGGAGGTTCGACGGGATGCCGTTGTCGATGCCGCGATCACCGAATTCGCGCGGACCGGTTACCACGGCACGCCGATCAACAACGTGGCAGCGAAGGCGGCGATCTCACCGGCCTACGTGTTCAAGCTGTTCCCAGGCAAGATCGCTCTGTTCGTGGCGGCGCTCGACCGCTGCTTCGAACTGGTCGAACAGGCCCTTTCGGCGGGCGCCGTCCGCGCCGACAGTGCCGACCCGGACGCAGTCCTGCACGAAATGGGCGGCGCGTACGCACAACTCATCGCGGACAAGAGCCTGTTGATGCTGCAGGTGCACGCACTCTCGGCCTCGGACATTCCGGAGATCGCGGACGCGATGCGGCGCGGCATTGCCCGGGTGACGAGCTTCGCCAAGACGCGATCCGGCGCCGGGGACGGCGCTGTCCAACTATTCATGGCGTACGGCCAGCTCTGCCACCTGATCGTCACCCTCGACCTCGACAGCAACGATGGCGACTGGGCCGCGGTACTCACCGACGGCATGCGCCACCCCAACGCTCACTAGATCCACAAAAACAGCCCCTACGCAGGGGCTCATCTTCAGCCCAACGAGTGACTGACCAGTCACGCACTAGGAGTTTCCGATGACCATCCCCACGCAGCCCGTCACCGCAGTACAGATCATCCTGCCCGGCCAGGTAGAGCCGGACGGCCTGCTGGTGACCAAGCGTCCGCTGCAGGCCCCAGGACCGGACCAGGTCCTAGTCCGCGTCGAGGCGTCCGGCGTCTCGTTCGCCGAACAGCAGATGCGTCGCGGCAAGTACTACGACCAGCCGCCGTTCCCCTTCGTGCCCGGCTACGACCTCGTCGGCACGGTCACCGCGGCCGGCTCGGCAGTCGACCAGGCGCTGATCGGCCGCCGGGTCGCCGCGCTGACCAAGGTCGGTGGCTGGAGCAGCCACATCGTGCTGGACGCAGCGGATCTCGTCCCGGTGCCGTCGGCGCTCGACCCGGCCGAGGCGGAAACCTTTGTGGTGAACGGGATCACGGCGTGGCAGATGCTGTACCGGATCGCCAAGGTCAAGCGGGGTCAGACCATTCTCGTGCACGGCGCCAACGGCGGCGTCGGCTCCACTCTGGTCCAGCTCGCCCGTGCCGCAGGCATCCGGGTGATCGGCACCGCGTCCGCCCGGAACGCGGCGGCCGTCGAGGCGCTCGGCGCCACCGCCGTCGACTACCGCGGCGATGTGGCGCAACAGGTTCGGGCGCTGGCCCCCGAGGGCGTCGACGCGGTGTTCGATCACGTCGGCGGCCCCGGCATCTACGATTCGTTCGGCCTGCTCGCCCCGCACGGCACACTGGTGTCCTACGGCACCGCGTCGACCAAGGACGATACGGGCAACTCGCGCCTGCCCGTCCTGAAACTGTTCGGGCAGCTGATGCTGTGGAACACTTTGCCCAACAAGCGAAATGCGCACTTCTACAACATCTGGGCAGGCAAGCGCAACCTCACCCGCTTCCGCAACCACCTCACCGAAGACCTCGCCGCAGTCTTCGACCTCGCCGTCAACGGCACCCTGCGCGCCCAGGTCGCCGCCCGCATCCCGCTCTCCCAGGCCGCACGAGCCCTCGAACTCGCCGAGTCCGGCACCGTCACCGGCAAGGTCGTCATCGTGCCGGACCCACAGTCCTGAACCTCCTCGTGTTCGCCGTGCGCTACCGCCGCAACGTTGTCCACCGAACGCGCTCAGGTGCCGTTCAGCGGTAGCGTGCGGCGGTGATGTGCCACTCGGCACCCCCGCCCATCCAGGCACGCACACCGCGCAGGAAGCGCTGCAACTCCGGCATCGGGACCTCCCGCATGCGCCGGTGACCGTCACGGAAGTCGCGCACGAGCTGGTTGTGCAGATCGACCGTGATCTCGGTCGCGTCGGAAAGCGAACAGCGTCGGTCGGCCGCGATCTGTAACACCATGTTGGGCAACGGCTTCTCGTCGGCGGCATCCTTGGTCACCGAAACCAGGTCGTTCAGTACCACCGATGCCAGGCCCGCCTGATTGGCCAATCGCCGCACGTCCGGGTCGTAGAAAACGTTGGCAGGCAACTCATATCCGCCGACCGGGTCGACGAGCGTCATGGAGGTGAAGAAGCTGTCGTGCTGGCGGGCGGCCAGATACTCCCACGTCGGGGGATACTTCTCCGTATGCCGCCAGGCGGCGTAGGCCGTCCACGACACGAACATCGCGAAACTGGCGTAGCAGGCGCGCTGCACCTGGGCGGGGGTGCCACGCTCGGCCAGGTATCGCACTCCGGACTGCAACGCCGCGAGCACTGGTTCGGATCGGATCCGCTCTGCCAGCGGAGGGTCGAATTCACCAACGGGCGCAAGGGGATCCAACGCCATCATGGCCACCATCAGCCGCGGCGGCAGCTTCTCCGGCAGTGCACCCTTGTCGGTGTCGTCGGCGTAGCGGTCATCGGCGGCCCACCAGGCGGCGTTCAGCCAGGCCGCGATCATCAACTGATCCGTATCGTCCGAATCCGGGTGGGCGAGCATCGCGAGGCGACCGAACCCGTTGTCGCGCAACTCCTCGGACCCCTCCTTGTCGAACCCGCACTCGGCTCCCCATTCGCCCACCCGTGCGTCGAGCAGATCGCCGAGTGCTGTGTCGATCCGCTCCGGAGCGGGAAGGTACAGCGGCGGTCCGGACCCATCACCCCACGACCGATCGATGTACCCCTCATCCGGTTCGTGGTCGAACACCCTCGGCAGCGTGGACCGGAATGCGCGCGCTGCCGAAGTGCCCAGGCCCTTCGGCAGCGTGGACAGGAGTGTCTGCGCGGCCGAAGTGCCCACGCCCCTCGGCCCGATGGATTGTTGGTACGGAGTCGGCGACACCGGCTTGCCCGGATTCCGGACGGGCGTGAATTCTCTAGCGTTCATGCAAGATTCCCCTCATCCTCGGTCGAACAACGTACAAAAACGGTAGACGCTGAACACCGGTACCCGCGCCGTCCCGGCAAACATCTGGTTCGCTCCCGGTGTGGCGACCGACTCGGGCGTGTCATCACGTTCATCTGCTCCCCAGTCGTTCTCCAGTCGAGTTGATCAGCTGAAGGGGGTTCTACTCTAGTTATGACTTCGGCATTTCGAAGTGCGGCCCATTTCGCCGGTGCCGCCGTAATCGCGTTGACGGCGACATTTCTGGTTGCCATGCCCGGTTCTGTCGCGCAACCGGTGGCCGGTGTTCCTGACCTCAATGCTCCTGAGGAGCAGGCTCGTGACATAGCTGTGCCGTGGGGGCTGGCGTTCCTGCCGGGCGGTGATGCGCTGGTCGCACAGCGGAATACCGGTGTGATCTCGCGGATCACGCCCGGTTCCAAGCCCACTCAGGCTTATCGGGTGCCGGGGGTGGTCGCGCGCGGCGAGGGTGGGTTGCTCGGTATCGCGGTGTCCCCGAAGTACGCCGCAAATGGTTACGTCTATGCCTATTTCACCGCCAGTGGGGACAATCGGATCGTGCGATTCCGCCTCGACGGGCAGCCGGAAGTGATCTTCAAAGGCATCGCGAAGAACACTATCCACAATGGCGGCCGAATCGCATTCGGGCCGGACGGCATGCTCTATGTCGGAGTCGGCGACGCCGGGCAGTCGAATCGGGCACAGGATCCGGCGAGTCCCAATGGCAAGATTCTCCGGCTGGACCCGGACGGTAAACCCGCGCCAGGCAACCCCACCCCGAATTCGCCGGTCTACACCCTCGGTCATCGCAATGTGCAGGGCTTGGCGTGGGATCAGACGGGACGCATGTACGCGGCCGAATTCGGTCAGGACACCTACGACGAGATCAACCTGATCCAGCCGAAGCGCAACTACGGCTGGCCCGTCGTCGAAGGCAAGGGCGACACCCAGGGCGGCCGCTATACCAACCCGCTGATCACCTGGACCACCAGTGAAGCCTCGCCGTCCGGCCTCGCGATCACCGCGAACACGTTGTACGTCGCGGCATTACGGGGCGAGCGGTTGTGGACGATACCGCAGCGAGCAGACGGCACGCTGGGCACTCCCGTGGCGCAGCTGCGTGGCAAGTACGGTCGGCTGCGCACCGTGCAGGTGGCCTCGGACGGCGCACTGTGGCTCACCACTTCCAACACCGATGGTCGCGGTGATGTCCGCACAGGCGACGACCGGATCATCCGCTTCCCGGCCCGCTGAGGCGGGTCAGCACTCGACGACCGCTACCGCCAAGCCGCCGCGCGAGGTCTCCTTGTACTTGTCGAGCATGTCCGCGCCGGTCGCGCGCATGGTCTGGATGACCTGGTCCAGCGACACGTGGTGCATACCGTCACCGCGAATCGCCATGCGGGCGGCGGTGATTGCCTTGACCGCGGCGATGCCGTTGCGTTCGATGCACGGGATCTGGACGAGTCCGCCGATCGGGTCGCAGGTGAGGCCGAGGTTGTGTTCCATCCCGATTTCGGCGGCGTTCTCGATCTGCTGCGGCGTCCCGCCGAGCACGGCGGCAAGTCCGGCGGCGGCCATTGCGCAGGCGGATCCGACCTCACCCTGGCAGCCGACCTCGGCGCCGGAGATCGAGGCGTTCTCCTTCATCAGCTGGCCGATGGCGGCCGCGGTCAGCAGGAACTCGACAACGGTGTCCTCGTCGTCGGTGATGAAACGCTGAATGTAGTGCAGCACAGCGGGAATGATGCCCGCGGCACCGTTGGTCGGCGCGGTGACGACGCGGCCGCCCGCGGCGTTCTCCTCGTTGACCGCCATCGCGTACAGCGTGACCCACTCCATCGCGCGCAGCGGGTCGTTCTCCTCCGCCTCGGCGTCCAGCCGCTGGACCAGGGTCGCCGCGCGCCGCCGCACCCGCAGGGACCCGGGCAGTACGCCACCCGTCGACATCCCGCGTTCGACGCAGCCCCGCATGACCTGCCAGATGTCGAGCAGGTCCGCTCGAACCTGATCCGCACTGCGCCAAGACAGTTCGTTGGCCAGCACAACCTCGCTGATCGACTGGCCGGTTGCCGAGGTGATCTCCAGCAGTTCGTCTGCTGAGCGGAACGGGTGCGCGACGGCGACCGGCGCGTCGCCCACGCGACCGTCGATCTCCTCTTCGTCCAGGACGAAACCGCCACCAACAGAGAAGTACTGACGCTCGAGCAGCACCTTGCCCGCATCGTCGTACGCACCGAAAAGCATCCCGTTGGTGTGGAATGCCAGCCGAGTCAGTCCGAGCAGCTCGACGTCACTGTCAACGGCGAACACGATCCCACGCGCACCGCCGAGATACAGCCGACCGGTATCGCGCGCCGCGGCAACAATGGCGCTCATCGTGTCCGGTTCGATGCTCTCCGGTTGCGCACCGGACAACCCGGCCACGATCGCCTCGACGCTGCCGTGCCCACGCCCGGTCGCACCGAGCGATCCGTACAGCTGAACCCGAACCGCGACCGCTTCGTGCAGCACGTCGGCGTCCTTCAGCCGCTCAACGAACGCGGCCGCGGCACGCATCGGTCCGACCGTGTGCGAGCTCGACGGCCCGATGCCGACCCGGAACAGGTCGAAGACGCTGATCGTCACGCCGGGTTCCGCATCCCGAGGTACAGCGGGAACTGCTTCGCCAGCGCGTCCACCCGGGCGGTCAGCTCCGCGGCGGGCCCGCCGCACAACGCCGAGGCGATGATGTCGGCCACCTCGGTGAACGCGGCGGTATCGAAGCCGCGCGCGGCCAGCGCGGGTGTGCCGATCCGCAGCCCGGAGCTGATCATCGGCGGCCGCGGATCGAACGGAATCGCGTTGCGGTTCACCGTGATTCCCAAGGTCTGCAGGAGATCCTCGGCCTGCTTGCCGTCCAGTTCGGCATCGCGCAGATCGACGAGCACCAGGTGCACGTCGGTGCCACCGCTGACCACGCCGATACCCGCGGCCCGGCAATCCTCGCCAAGCAGCCGGTCGGCGAGCAGCCGCGCGCCCGCGAGGGTCCGCTCCTGCCGATCGCGGAACGCAGGCTCGGCCGCCATCTTGAAGGCGACCGCCTTGGCGGCGATCACATGCTCGAGCGGCCCGCCCTGCTGGCCGGGGAAGACCGCCGAATCCAGCTTCTTCCCCAAATCCGCTGTGGCGAGGATGAATCCACCGCGCGGCCCGCCCAGTGTCTTGTGCGTGGTCGAGGAGACGACGTGCGCGTGCGGCACCGGCGACGGATGCAGCCCCGCCGCAACGAGTCCGGCGAAGTGCGCCATATCTACCATCAGGTACGCGCCGACTTCATCGGCGATACGCCGGAATTCGGCGAAGTCGAGGTGCCGTGGATAGGCCGACCAGCCCGCCACGATCAGCTTCGGCCGGTGCTCGTGGGCGAGACGCGCCACCTCGGCCATGTCGACCAACTGGTCTTCGGCCCGAACATGGTATGCCGCAACGTTATACAGCCGTCCGGAGAAGTTGGCCTTCATGCCGTGGGTGAGGTGACCACCGTGGTCCAGGGCCAACCCGAGGATGCCGTCGCCGGGCCGCAGCAGCGCGTGCATCACCGCGGCGTTCGCCTGCGCACCCGAGTGCGGCTGCACGTTGACGTACTCGGCGCCGAACAGCCCGCGCAGCCGTTCGATGGCCAGCGTCTCGATCTCGTCGACGTACTCGCAGCCGCCGTAGTACCGGCGTCCCGGATACCCTTCGGCGTACTTGTTGGTCAGCACCGTGCCCTGGGCCTGCATCACCGCGAGCGGCGCGTAGTTCTCCGAGGCGATCATTTCCAGTCCGCGCTGCTGGCGGCCGGTCTCCTGATCGACCAGTGCGGCGACGACCGGGTCGAATTCGCGCAGCGAAACGTCCAGTTCGGTACGAAGGGCGGAGTCAGGATCAGCCATGGGGAGCCTTTCGTCGACGCGCACGCGCGCGCGTTGGGTGTGGCTCCTCCCGCTCTGTCCTAGGGCCTGAGAGATTCACGCATTCGCGTTTGCCCCGTCGGCGAGTGCGTGGTGCACTACTTTTCAGAGTTGCCTTATGCGCAGCGGTACTGGGCCTGAGAGATTCCCGGGAGGTGTTGCTCCTTCGGCTCTTCATCACCTGGATGAAGATCTCCCGCTGCGTGTGCGGCGAGTATGCAGTTGTTTACCAGCTGTTGCGTATTGCGCAACAATCGCGCGACACGGGACTCAGTATTGTCGGCGGCCGCTCGCGTTGTCAATGGCGAACCGCGCTCTGGCTCGTCAGCCGAAGTAGCCCAGCCGGCGACTGATGTCCGCGGCGCTCGCGATCGCCTGTTCGGCCGTCGCGGCGAAGCGATCCGGGCCGAGCCGATAGGACGGGCCCGAAACACTCAATGCCGCAACGATCTCCCCACTACCGTCGAAAACCGGAGCCGCGACGGCATTCAGCCCGATCTCCAGTTCCTCACGCACACTTGCCCATCCGTGCTCACGGACATCCACCAACTGGGCGGCGAGGTCGGCGACCTTGGTCAGGGTATTGGCGGTGAAGACCTCCAGCTTCGGGCCCACCTGCTTGCGCATCGCCGCTGGCTCGAGACCGGACAGCAGCACCTTGCCGCTCGACGTGGCGTGCGCCGGACAACTCTGCCCCACCCAGGACCGCAGCGCGATCGAGCCCGTCCCGGCCGCCTCAACGATGTTGATTATCCGATTACCGTCCAGCACAGCGATATTCGTGGTCTCCCCCGTTTCGGCGGCCAGCGCGTTGCACGCGCCCTGGCTCTGCCCGACGAGATCGACCTGCGCGCTGGTGGATCCGGCCAGCCGGACGATGGAGAAGCCGAGCCGGTACTTGCCGCGGTCGGAAAGCTGCTCGACGTAACCGCGCGATTCCAGCACGGCGATCAACCGGGAGACGGTAGATTTGTGTACACCGAGTTCGGCGGCGATCTCCGTGACCCCGGCCTGGCCCAGCTTGGCGATGATCTCCAGTACGAGCAGTGCGCGATCGACCGACTGCACCGCAGCGGTCCGGCCTGTGTCCTCACCATCGTGTTTCGCCATGACGCCGTCATTCTAAGCCGACGTCATCGCGATGCCGCGGACGCGTCGCTGCACACCCGCGATCTCCCGGTCATCGACTGGCGTTGGATACTTCATCGGCCCAGGCCAGCGCGCTGTCCACATCCGAGGGCTGCAGTGCCTCACGACAGGCACCCTGCCGAGGGGCCACCAGGCGAACCGTTCGCTCGGCGCCTCGGCGCACACAGCCGAGGATCTCATCGGACCTCGGCGGTATCGATCACGTGGCCGTCGCCGGACAGGGACGGGACCGCCACCTGCCGTTCTTGTCGGTGGCTGGTGGGATACTGCCGGGTGTGGTGCGGCACACATCATTCCAGTTCTGCTTGGACCCCACGGTCGAGCAGCAGAAGGTGCTGTCGCGGCATGCCGGGGCAGCCAGGTTTGCGTTCAATCAGTGCCTGGGTGCGGTGAAATCAGCCTTGACCGTCCACACAACCGACCCAGCCGTGTCAATACCGTGGTCGGGGTTCGATCTGATCAACCATTTCAACCGATGGAAGAAAACCGAGGACGCTGGACGGGTCTTCACCGTAGATAGGACCGGTACCACCGAAGTCGCGGTGACCGGACTCGCCTGGCGCGCTCAAGTATCCCAGCAGGTATTCGAGGAAGCGGCCATCGATTGCGGTCGAGCGCTGGCAGCATGGTCGAACTCGCGTCGCGGCACCCGCAAGGGGCGCCGGGTCGGGTTCCCTCGCTTCAAGAGGAAGGGCACATCGGACCGATCATTCCGCCTGCGCAACAAGGATTCCCGAGGTAGACGGCCGTCGATCCGGGTGGGTAACAACGACTGTGCGCGATCGGTGGCGTTGCCGGGGATCGGGACGGTCAGGGTCCATGACGACACGCGCCGGTTACGGCGGATGGTGGCGTCTGGTCGGGCGAAGATCCTGTTCGCCACAGTGAGTTGGCGGGCTGGGCGGTGGTGGGTCACGGTGAACGTGGAAGCCGCCGAGTTGCATCCGCAGATGTGTCACCGGACTCGCGGGGGCACCGATCGTGGTGGCTGGGTCGGGGTCGATCGAGGATTATCGGCGTTCTTGGTCGCCGCGACAGGTGACGGCCGGGAGGTCGCCCGGATCGTGGATCCGCCCAAAGCGTTGGTGGCCGGGCTCGGTAAGCAGCGCCGTCTCGCGCGGGAGGTAGCGCGGAAGGCGAAGGGCTCCAACAACAGACGTGCGGCGGTGGCCCGGTTGGGTCGTCACCATGCACGTGTCCGCAATATCCGACAGCATTTTCTGCACCAGGTCTCCACCGAGTTGGTCAAAACCCACGACCGGCTCGTCCTGGAAGACCTGAACATCGCGGGGATGCTGCACAACCGACGTCTGGCGCGGGCAATCAGCGACGCGGGCTGGGCCGAATTCGCACGCATGATCACCTACAAGCAGGCCTGGCGCGGCGGCACAGTAGTCGTGGCGGACCGCTGGTATCCGTCAAGTCAGCTCTGTTCACGCTGCGGCGCCCGCAACAGCACACTGACTCTCACCGACCGGGTCTTCCGGTGCGGATGCGGACACGAACTCGACCGCGACCACAATGCCGCGGTCAACCTCGCCACCTGGGGCGAACAACATCACCCTTCCTAGGTCCGGGAGCCCGAAGCACGAGCCCCGGTCACCAACGTCCGCCGACAGGAAGGCACTGGCCAACACACCTGTGTGGGCGAAACCAGCCCGGATGACGCGGAAACCAACACTCACACTGTACTAGTGTGAGCCGAGGACGTCCGAGAAGGACGGTGCCTTCCAAACCTCACCGAATGGGAGCCACGCTGTAGTTCGCCCTCCGCAGACATGGCCGACTCACGTTGTCCTGATGAGATCCGCGCACTTCTCCGCCATGGCCATGACAGTAATGTTCGGGTTCACCGCGGGCAATTTCGGCATCGCGGACGCGTCGACCACCCGGAGCCGCGACACCCCCTTCACCCGCAGTTCGGGATCGAGCACCGCCAGCGGATCGTCGACCGCGCCCATCCGTGCCGTCGCGGCCGGGTGGTACACAGTGTTGTGGGTGGCGTGGATGTAGCTGATCAGCTCGTCGTCGGTGGTCGCGTCCGGTCCGGGGGCGAGTTCGGCGGCGACCCACTCGCGCAGCGGCGCCTGCTCGGCGATCTTGCGCGTCAACCGAACTCCGGCGAGCATCACCCGTTCGTCGTGGCCGTCCGGATCGGTGAAGTAGCGGGGGTCCACCTTCGGCCGGTCCCGGAAGTCGCGGCTGCGCAACCGGACCGTGCCCCGCGACCGGCCCTGCGTGACATTGGGTGTCAGGCAGAAGCCGTTGTCGGTGGTCGGGTAGCCACGACGCAGCGTGTTCATGTCGAACGGCACGCTGCCGTAGTGCATCATCACGTCCGGCACGCGCAGCGCGTCGTCGGTGGTGGCGAACAGACCGATCTCCCACCACTGCGTCGAGGTCTCGACCATCGGCCGCGCCGCGTCCCAGAACACCAGGCCTTCCACGTGATCGTCCAGGTTGGCGCCCACGCCGGGCGAATCGACCAGCACCTCGATCCCGATCTCCCGCAGGTGCTCGGCGGGCCCGATCCCGGACAGCATCAACAACTTCGGCGTATCGATGGCACCGGCGGTGACGATGACCTCGCGCCGCGCCGAGGCCGTGTCGTAGCCGATGCCGTCGGGACGTTGGTACCGGACTCCGGTCGCGCCGCGTGCGTCGTCGAACAGGATCTCGCTGACCCAGCAGCCGGTGCGCACCTCCAGATTGGGGCGTGAATCCAGCACGGGGTGCAGGTACGCGTGCGATGTCGACATGCGCGTGCCGTCCTCCGCCGCATTGATCTGGAACCAGCCCGCCCCGTTGCGCACAGTCGCGCCCCGATTGAACTGCACCGTCGGCAGTCCGACCGCCGCTGCCGCTTCGAGCACCGCGACGCCGCACGGGTCGTCCGGCGGCACGTCGCGCAGCCGGACCGGGCCGGTGCGGCTGTGCTGATCGCCGGGTGCGTCGTTGTTCTCCAGCCGGGTCACGTAGGGCAGCACATCGGCCGCGCCCCAGCCCTTCGCGCCCAGTGCGGCCCACTCGTCCAGATTCTCCGCGGGCGGCCAGAACGCGATACAGGAGTTGTGCGAGGAACATCCGCCGAGCACCTTCGCGCGAGCGTGGCGCAGATAGCTGTTCCCGCGTTCCTGCGGCTCGACCGGGTAGTCCCAGTCGTAGCCGGAATCGAGCAGATGCATCCACTGCGTGAGCTCGAGGATGGCGCGATCGCCGACGTCGGACGGACCTGCCTCCAGCAGGCACACCGACACCGTCGGATCCTCGCTGAGCCGGGCGGCGAGCACACACCCGGCCGTCCCGCCACCGGCGATCACATAGTCGAACACCGTGTCAGACATTGCTGCGCACCTCCGCGGCGTGTGAGGCAAGAGTGCCGATTCGCTTGCGGCCCTTGATCCCATACCAGGCGAGCCCGGCCCCGAGGATCGCGCCGATGTAGACGAACGCACCCCAGGTGTTGTACCAGGGTGTGCCATAAACGGATTCGCGTGGCCACGCCAGATTCAATGCCATTCCGACGCCCCACACCACGGCGATGATGTTGACGATCATCCCCCAGCGACCCATCGTGAAATAGCCACCCGCCGCGAGCTCTTTAGGCGGCCACTGACCCTGGAACCGCTTCTTCAGCATCGGCCCGGTCACCATCAGGTAGGCCAGGTAGATCATGATGATCGCGATCGAGGTGAGCACCGTGAAGATCTTCGGCTGACCGATATTGACCACCAGGATGAGCGCGGCGAGCACGCCGATCAGGATGGCGGGAACCACCGGCGTCTGGGTCTTGGGATGCACCTTGGCGAGCCGCTCGCCGAAGGGCAGCGCGTTGTCGCGGGCCATGGCGAAGGTCAACCGGATGGCGGCGGTGTGCACGGCGAGCGAACACACCGTCACCGCGATCACGATGCAGCACAGGAAGATCGTGCCGAGCGGACCCCACATCACCTGTTCGACAATGTATTGCAGGCCGCCGCTGGAGCTGCCGATCTTCGGATCGTCGAGGTCGGGGGCCGCCATCACCGCGAAGGCCAGAATCGCGCCGCCGATCACGAAGGAAGCGAGCACGGCGCGCAGGATGGCTTTGGGCGCGGTGCGCCGCGGCTCCACCGTCTCCTCGCCGAGCGAACTCGCGGTGTCGAAGCCGTACATCACATAGCCGGACGCGAGCGAGGCCACCAGGAACGCGCCGAGATAACCACCGGACTCCCCCGCACCGTAACCGTGCGTCGAGAAGAACACCTGCGGACCACGAGTCGCGTTGGCCGCCAAGATGATCGCGATCAGCACCGCCGCGATGAGCTCGATGAAGACGCCCGCACTGTTGATCATCGCCATCAGCCGGACGCCGAGCGCGTTGATCGTGGTGGTGAACACGATCATGATCGTGCCGAGCACCACCGCGTTGGTGGCGTAGTCGTATTCGCCGGTGCCGTCACCGATGATCTGGAAGCCGCTCCACAGCCGTGGCAGATTCAGCTGGAGCGCGAGCACCACCGCTGCCAGCGTCACGATCGAGGCGGTCAGCATCAACCAACCCGACGACCACCCGACGATTCTGCTGCCCAGCGACTTCGACCAGTTGTATACCGACCCGGCGACCGGATAGCGCGCGGCGAGCTCCATGAAGCACAGTGCGACGGCCAGCTGTCCGACGAAAACGATCGGCCACGACCAGAGATACGCGGGACCCGCGCTGCCGAAACCGAAATAGAACAGCTGGAACGTGCCGGTGAGGATCGAGATATAGCTGACCCCCGCCGCGAAGCTGGCGAATTTGCCGATACTTCGGTCGAGGGATTCCTTATATCCGAAATCCTCCATTCCGCTGTCGTCGGACAGACCCTGTTCCTTGACCACCATTGCTTACCGTGCCTTCCGCGGGCGGCCGTACGGGCTGTCCGGCCGAGAATTGTTACTTACGATCAGACGCCCTTGAACCACTCCGCCGGCTTAGGTGCCGTGTTGTGCCAAATGTGTTTGATTTCTTGATATTCGGCCAATCCGGTCGGGCCGAGCTCACGTCCGTTGCCGGACTTCTTGAACCCGCCCCATTCCGCACCAGCGGTGTAATAGCCGAAGTCGTTGAGCCACACCGTGCCGTGCCGCAGCGCGCGCACCACCCGCTCGCCGCGGGCCGAATCCGAGGTGCGCACACCCGCGGCCAGACCGTATTCGGTGTCGTTGCCGAGCCGGATCGCCTCGGCCTCGGTGCGGAATCGCTCCACCGTCAGGATCGGGCCGAAGGTCTCTTCCTGCACGATGCGCATCGATCGGTCGCACCGATCGAAGATCGTCGGCAGGTAGTAGCTGCCCTCCTGCAATGCGGGGTCGCTCGGCCGCGCACCGCCGGTCACCAGCTTCGCGCCCTCCGAAATACCAAGCGCGACATAGGCTTCCACCTTCGCGCGATGCTCCTCGGAGACCAGCGGTCCGGTCTCGGTCGCCGGGTCGAGGCCGGGGCCGACCCGGATCCGCTCGGCCCGGCTCGCCAGTTCCGCGACGAAGTCCTCCGCGATCGACTCCTCGACGATCAACCGGGTGCCCGCCGAGCAGACCTGACCGGAGTGCAGGAACACGCCGGTCAGCACATGGTCGACGGCGGTTTCCCAGTCGGCGTCGGCGAAGACGATGTGCGGGTTCTTGCCGCCGAGCTCCACTGCCACCTTGGTGACGTGTTCGGCGGCGACCTTGCTGATCGTCCGGCCGGTGGCGAGACCGCCGGTGAACGAGATGAAGTCGACGGCCGGGTTGTCGGTCAGCGCCGTGCCCAGCACCGCGCCGCTGCCCTGGACCAGGTTGAGCACCCCGGCGGGTACGCCCGCCTCCTCGGCCAGCCGCGCGAACTCGATGGTGCTGAGCGGGGTGACCTCGCTCGGCTTGAGCACCATGGTGCAGCCCGCGGCCAGCGCGGGCGCGACCTTCCACGACATCTGCAGCAGCGGGTAGTTCCACGGTGCGATGAGCACGCACACGCCGATCGGCTCGCGGATCACCCGGCTGATCACCGCCGGATCGCCGACATCGATCAGCCGGTCCGCCTGCACCGCGACGGCGCCCGCGTAGTAGCGGAACACCGAGATCACATCGTCGATGTCGATCTCGCTCTCCACCAATGTCTTTCCGGTGTCCGCTGTTTCGAGCCGGGCCAACCGATCCTTGTCGCGGGCCAGCAGGTCGGCGATCCGCAGCAGTAACGCCGCGCGTTCGGCGACCGGCGTCGCGGCCCAGCTCCCCTCGTCGAAGGTCGTCCGCGCGACGGCAACGGCGTCGCGCGCGTCCTCCGGTGTTGCCTCGTCCACCGTCGCCACGACGGCGCCGTTGGCCGGATCGATGATCTGCCGTACCCCGCCGTCCGCGGCATGCGCCCATCGACCGCCGATCAGCAGATCCGGATCACCATTCATCTCACGTCACCTCACGTCACCGATACGACAGGACAACCACTCGTGGAACTCCGCGATGTGATGCTCGGCGGGCACCAACACCCCGCCCTTACGGTAGGCGCGCGACGACATTGTGGGTTGCGTTCGCTCGCATGCCGCGAAATCCTGCTCGTTCACCCGGTGGAACAATTCGACAGAACGGGACACATCTCGTCCCGCGGCGACCACATCCTTGGTGTACAACCAATCACACTCGACGATAGTTCGGTCCGCGGACATCGGGAACATCCGGTGGAAAATAATGTGGTCCGGGACCAGATTGACGAAAACCGTCGGCCGGATGGTGATCGCGAAGTAGCGACGGTCCTGTTCCGGAGTAACCCCTGGCAGCCGATCGAAACCCGGCGAACCGTCGACAGTGAATCCGGCGATATCGGCACCGAATTCCGCGCCGTGGCCGACGAACACCTGCGCGGCCAGTCCCTGCGCGAATTCGGGGAGCACCTCGGTGAGTTCGGGGTGGATGGTCGCGCAGTGATAGCACTCCATGAAGTTCTCCACGATGAGCTTCCAGTTGGCCGCGACGTCATAAACAACTCGCCGGCCCACTTCGAGCGTGTCGATCTCGTAGGCGTCGATCGCGGCCGGGTCGCCGAGGCGTTCGGTGACCGCGCCCATCACCTCGTGCTCGAACACCGGCGGCTCGTCGGCCAGGCAGACCCAGGCGTAACCGAGCCATTCGCGCAGGGCGACCGGGACCAGTCCGTAGGCCACCCGATCGATGTCGGCGCCGGTGGCGTCCTTCAGGGCGGCCATGTTCGGTGCTGCGAGCAATTTGCCGTCGAGGCCGTAGGTCCAGGCGTGGTACGGGCATTGCAGGTTGCGTCGTACCTGGCCCTGGTCCTCGGTGCACAGCATCGCGCCGCGGTGGCGGCAGATGTTCAGGAACGCGCGTAAGGCGCCGTCGCGGCCGCGGACGATCAGGACGCTCTCCCGACCGACCTGGACCCGCTTGAACTGACCGGCTTGGGCGAGATCGCCGGTTCTGATGGCGCAGAACCACATTCGCTCGAAGAGCTGTTCCTGTTCGGCCGTGAAGATGGCGTCGTCGACGTACCACTTGCCACCGAGGGTGGGGATCAGGGCCGGTGTAGTCACCGGCATGTCCGCCGTCGGCCCACCCGTCGCCCGGCCACCACCCCCCATGGAATCGCTATGCGATGCTGTCTTCATTGGTCACCAGCCTCTGCGGGTCGAAGAGCGAGATGGGGTGCTTGGTCGTCGCATCGATGACCAAATCGGCCAGGATCTCCCCCACCACCGGGACGAACTTGAAGCCGTGGCCGGAGAAGCCGCAGGCAATGGTGATGCGGTTGCCGCCGGGGTGACGGGCGATGACGAAGTGCTCGTCGGGGGTGTTGGAGTACATGCAGGTCGCGGTGTGGACGCACGGTCCGGCCATCGCCGGGATCAAGGCGGCGACGCGGTCTCGCATCGCGTCGATCTCGTCTGGATGGACAACGCGATCGATGGTGTCGGACGTGCAGACGGTGCCCTTTCGGAAGAACGACGTCTTCACCCCGCCTGCCGGTCCATCGATGGCGGGGAAGCCGTATATCTGCATCCCTGAGTCGTCCTCGGCAATGTAGATCGGCTGGCCCTCGAAAGCCGCTGGGCCGCTGATCGGATCGAACCAGTACAGGACATGGCGTTCGATGGTGATCGGAATGCCGAAGTCGGCCAGCAACTTCGGCGCCCACGCGCCGGGGCAGATGAGCAGCTGGTCCGCGTGGTAGGTGGCCCGGGCTGTTGTCACGGTGACGCCGGAATCGGTTTCGGCCCAGCTGAGTACCTCCTCCCCGAACGACAGCGTCGCACCTGCTCGCAGTGCCAGGTCGATGTGCGCCTGCACCGTCAGTTCAGGGCGGGCGAAGCCGCCGTTGGGCTCGTACACCGCGATGTCGTCGTCGGCGGGGGTGAAGTTCGGGAAGCGCCGCCGGATCTCGGCGGCATCCAGGACCTCGTGCGGCAGTGACCATTCGCGGCTCGCCCGCAGGCTGCCCGCGACCGTCAGGCTGTCCGGCGGGCCGAGGTACAGGCCGCCGGTGAGCCGGATGACTTCCCGGTCGGCATCTGCGACCAGCTTCTCCCAGAGCTCGTAGGAGCGCAGCAGCAGCGGAACGTAGGCGGGGTCCTCGAAATAGGACTGCCGGACGATGCGCGAACCGCCGTGGCTCGAGCCGCGATCGTGCGCGGGGGTGTACTTCTCCAGCCCGAGCACCCGCTGCCCGCGCGCCGCGAGGTGATCGGCGGCGGCACTGCCCATCCCGCCGACGCCGATCACGATGACGTCGTAACCCTTTGTCGCCGTGGCCATGCCGCTACCTCCTGATCCTGGACATCTCGGGATCCACCACCGGCTCGGCGTGCACCGTCGCGATGTAGCGGTCGCCGAGGTACTCGACCTCGACCGCGTCGCCGACGACGACGGACGCGGGCAGCCACGCGTAGGCGATGCTGCGTCCGATGGTGGCCGAATATGCTGCGCTGGTCACATACCCGCCGAGCAGGCCGTACACGTAGACCGGCTCTTTGCCGAGGACGACCGCCGACGGGTCCTCGAAGACGATGCTGCGCAGCATCTTTGCCGGTGGCTCGGCTTGCTCGAGCGCGGTCTTGCCGATGAAGTCGGGCTTGGTCATCCGTACCGCGAAGTCGAGACCGGCTGCGGCTGGCTGGTGTTCCGCGGTCATGTCGGTTCCCCAACTGCGGTAGCCCTTTTCGATGCGCAGGCTGTTGAACGCGATCCGGCCCGCCGCGATCACCTCGTGCGCCTGGCCGGCCGCCCACAGCAGATCCCAGAGGGCGTTGCCGTATTCGGCGGTCGCGTAGATCTCCCAGCCGAGTTCGCCGACGTACGAGACACGCATCATGGTGACCGGGATGGCGCCGAGGTAGGTGTGCAGCGCCCGGAAGTACTTGAACGACTGATGCGAAAGGTCGTCGGAACACAAGGGCTGCAACAGGTCCCGCGCATTCGGCCCCCACACGCCGATACAGCAAGTGCCGCCGGTGATGTCGCGCAACGTCACCGAACCGTCGCCGGGCAGGTGCCGGGTGATCCAGTCGAAGTCCATCGGGCCGTTCACGCCCACCTGGAAACGCTGCGGATCGAGCCGGGCGACGGTGACATCGCTACGGATACCGCCTGTTTCGTCGAGCAGCAGCGCGTAGGTGACCGAGCCGACGCTCTTGTCCAGATTGTTCGTGGTGAGCCGCTGCAAGAGGTCGAGTGCGCCGGGACCCGACACCTCGTACCGGGTCAGCGGTGTCATGTCGAACATCGCGACGCGTTCTCTGGTCCAGCGCGCCTCGGCGATGGAGATCGGCGACCAGAAGTTCCTCGACCATTCGTCCCGGTCCGGGAACGGGAGCCCGTCGTCGCGAAGACGTTGTGTCAGTGCGGCATTGGCCTCGTACCAAGCCGGGCGCTCCCAGCTGCCGCCCTCGAAGAAGAACGCGCCCAGCTCCTGTTGACGGGCGTAGAAGGGACTGGTGCGCAGACCGCGCAGCTTTGTCCGAAACTGGTGCGGGTGGATGATGTCGTACACCTCGACGAAGGCCTGCGAACTGGTCTCCATGATGAATTCGCTGCTGCGCGCGACGTCTTCGAAACGATAGAGATCGCACTCGTGTACGTCGGTGCTCGGGGCGCCGTCGATGATCCATTCCGCCGTCGCTTTGGCCACCCCGGCCGAATGGGTGACCCATACGGCCTCGGCGACCCAGAAGCCCGCGAGGTCGCGGTGCTCGCCCATGATGGAGAAGCCGTCGGGGGTGAAGGAGAAGATCCCGTTGAATCCCTCTTCCGGCTTCGAATCACTCAGTGCGGGCAGCAGTTCCATCGATTCGCGCCAGGCGGGGGCGAAGTCGGTATCGGTGAAGGGCAACATCGAGGGCATCTCTTCGCCCGCGGTGTCCGACAGAAGCGTGGACATGTCGACCGGCATCGGCCGGTGGCCGTAGTAGCCGATGCCCATCCGGTCGTCGTGCACGCGGAAGTAGAGGTCCTGGTCCTGATGTCGCAGGATCGGCAGGCGCGCTGCGCCTGGAGCGCGGTCGATCAAGGCCGTCAGCTGCCCGGTCTTGGCGTATTGATGCGCCATCGGCACCAGCGGCAGCACGAGTCCGACCTTCTTCGCCAGCTCCGCACCCCAGAATCCGGCGGCGCACACGACGATGTCCGCGTCGATGACACCGTCGGCCGTCTGTACGCCGACCACTCGGCCGCCGCTCTCGGCGATGCCGAGCACCTCCTGGTTGGGCAGGAACCGCGCACCGCGGGCGGTCGCCGACCGCGCCTGGGCCTCGACCGCGCGCACCGCGTTCGCTAAACCGTCTGCGGGAGTGTGGAATCCGCCGATAACATGGTCGATATCGAGCAGCGGGTACAAGGCCGCACATTCGGACGCATCCAGCAGGCGCCCCTCGATCCCCCACGACTGCGCCCAGCCGAACTTGCGGTGCAGATCGCGCCAGCGCGCCGGCGTGGTCGCCACCTCCAACCCGCCGACCGCATCGAACGCGGGTCCGGCCGGATGATCGAGCGCGCCGAACTTCTCCGTGGTGTACCGGGCGAACTCGGTCATCGTCTTGGACGGGTTCGTCTGGAACACCAAACCTGGTGCGTGCGAAGTAGATCCACCGGTGCTGAACAGCGGTCCCCGGTCGAGCACGGTGATATCGGCCCAACCACGGGCAGCCATTTCGTCGGCCAGCGATGCCCCGACGATCCCGGCTCCGATGATGACGACTTTCGGGTGAGCCAAAGGGTGCCTCCGTTGTTGCTAGTAGCGCAACGAATTCGTATTACGCAACAAATAGTCCGCCTGTCGTGGCACGCTGTCAACCACTGGAAACCACTTGTTAACAGGGCGATTCAGGGGTTGACGGCGACTCGGCGCCGATGCACACTGTTGCGTATCGCGATACCTGTTGCGCTCTAAGCAACTCATGGAGGGTTTATGGAATCCCTTGCGAAGCACACGGCCACCTCCGGGACCGAACTGTTCATCGCACGCCTTGCGGACCTGCCGGTCGGCGAGGCCGCCACCGTACGGCCGGACGGTGGGACGCCGATCGCGGTATTCCATACCGAGGAGGGCTTGTTCGCGATCGATGACACCTGCACCCATCAGGACGCGTCTCTCGCGGACGGGTGGGTGGAGAACTGCACTGTCGAATGCCCGCTGCACGAGTCGTGTTTCGATCTGCGCACCGGCCGAGTTTCCGGGCCGCCCGCCAAGGTCGGGGTGCGCACGTATGCGGTGCGGGTGCTCGACGGCGACGTCGTGGTTACCGAGGTGCCGTCATGAACGCGCGAACCGCGGTGTCGCGCGCGACAGAGCCAGGTGAGGTGACGCCATGAGTGTTGTGGTCGTCGGCGCGTCACTGGCCGGATTCTCCCTGGTACGAGACCTCCGCGAATGTGGCTACGACGGCGGCATCACCGTGGTCGGCGACGAGATCCACCCGCCTTACGACCGGCCGCCGCTGTCGAAGGAATTCCTGCACGATGATCTCGATATCGCGCTGGGCGACACCGAAGATCCCGGCACACGCTGGATTCTCGGACGCCGCGCGGTCGGAATCACCTCCACCGCAATAGGTCCCGGCGTCACCCTGGACGACGGGACAGCAGTCGCCGGGCAATCGCTGGTGCTGGCCACCGGAGCACGCGCCCGCTCGCTACCGGGCGCGCGAGGCCTACATGGCATCCACACGTTGCGCACCATCGACGATGCACGCGCGATCCGCGCCGCACTGCGCACCGCGCGCACCATTGTCATCATCGGTGCGGGTCTCATCGGTGCCGAGATCGCCTCGACCGCAGCCACTCTCGGAGTGGCGGCGACCATTGTCGAACTCGCGATCGATCCGCTGTCCGGCGTCTTCGGCCCACAGCTCGGGGCGCTGTGCGCGGATCTACACACGGCCAACGGTGTCCGGTTGCGCACCGGGGTCGCCGTGGCCGAGTTCCTCGGCGACGAACACGTCAGCGCGGTGCGTCTCACCGACGGCACGCTGCTCGCCGCCGATGCGGTGATCATCGGTATCGGTGCGATCCCCAACACCGAATGGGCGCAGGATTCCCCGCTGCACATCGACAACGGATTCGTCACCGACTCCCTCTGCCGCACAACGATTCCCGACATCTACGCCATCGGCGACTGCGCCCGCGCCTACCAGGACGCGTTGGGTACCCACCACCGCAGCGAGCATTGGTCGAACGCGACCGCCCAGGCCCGCATCGCGGCGGCGGCCATCATGGGTGCGCCGTTCGCGCACATCCCATCCACCTACTTCTGGTCACGGCAGTACGGCCGAATGATCCAGTTCGCGGGCCACCGCCGCCCGGACGACGCGGTGCGCTTCATCGACGGCGACCCGTCGACGCCGTCGTGCACCGCCCTCTATGAACGTGACGGCGAGCCGGTGGCCGTCTTCGCCATCGACAATGCCCGCCTGTTCACCCGGTACCGCAAGCAGATCGAGCGGCGGCCCGCGGCCATCGCAACCCTGTAGGAGGATTCGTGTCCGAAACCGTGCGCGGCGTCATCGCTCGCAGTAAAGGAACGCCGGTCGAGATCGTCGACGTGGTCATCCCCGACCCCAGGGCGCACGATGTCGTGGTGCGCGTCCAGTCGTGCGGGGTGTGCCACACCGACCTGCACTACCGCGAGGGCGGCATCAACGACGAATTCCCGTTCCTGCTCGGGCACGAGGCAGCCGGAATCGTGGCGACGATCGGCGCGGCGGTAACCCATGTGGCCGTCGGTGATTTCGTCGTGCTGAACTGGCGGGCGGTCTGCGGCGAATGCCGAGCGTGTCGGCGCGGCCGCCCCTGGTACTGCTTCGACACCAGCAATGCCAGCCAGCGGATGGCCCTCACCGACGGCACCGAGCTGACACCCGCCTTGGGCATCGGCGCCTTCGCTGACAAGACCCTCGTCCACGAAAAGCAGTGCACCAAGATCGATCCCGAGGCCGACCCGGCCATCGCCGGGTTACTTGGCTGCGGTGTCATGGCGGGTATCGGCGCGGCGATGAACACCGGCAACGTCTCGCGCGGTGACAGTGTCGCGGTGATCGGCTGCGGTGGTGTGGGTGATGCCGCCATCGCCGGAGCCCGCCTCGCCGGAGCCAAGACCATCATCGCCATCGACCGCGACACCCGAAAGTTGGCTTGGGCCGGTGAATTCGGCGCTACCCACCGTATCGACGCAAGCACCGAGGATGTCGTCGAACGGATACAGGAACTCACCGACGGCTTCGGTGCCGACGTCGTCATCGATGCCGTCGGTCGTCCGGAAACCTGGAAGCAAGCCTTCTACGGCCGCGATCTGGCGGGCACCGTGGTGCTGGTCGGCGTCCCCACCCCGGAAATGACCCTGGACCTGCCGCTGATCGATCTGTTCTCGCGCGGCGGCGCCTTGAAGTCCTCCTGGTACGGCGATTGCCTGCCCGAACGCGACTTCCCGATGCTGATCGACCTCTACCGGCAGGGCCGACTCCCCCTGGAACGCTTTGTCACCGAACGCATCTCACTCGACGAGGTCGAGAAGGCCTTCACCGCCATGCATCATGGCGACGTGCTGCGCTCGGTCGTGGTGTGGTGAGCGACTAACGCTGCGGCAAGAGGCCGTTCACGATGGCCTCCAAGCCCTTCCGATGGATATCGCGGGAGGTCGACTCGACCCACTGGTCGCCGATGGCGGCCAGCGTGGGGAGCTCGGCCAGGTCGAGCTGATCAATGCCCGGCTCGGCGGCAGACGAAGCCGCCAGTCGGGCCCGTCGGCGATCTCTGCTCGCCCGGACGGTCAGATCGCCGACGATGAAGTACCAGATAGCGCGGTACACGTCGACGGCCTCTTCGAGGGTGCAACCGTAGTCCACGGCCGCCGCGATGATCATCTCGACCATTCCCATTGCCGCGGGCACGATGACCGGGTCGGTGGCCAGGACCTCGATGATCCACAGGCGCTCGGCGAGACCCTCGTAGAGCGTGAACGCCGCCTCCAGCAGTCGCTCACGGGGGTCATCGGGGAACTCCCGCTGCGGGATGTGTTGCGCGTGCGACTCCAGCAGGAGCAGCAGTAGCTCGTCCTTGTCCCGCACATGGTGATACAGCGCCATCGGCGTGCTGCCCAGCTCCTTCGCCAATCGCCGCATCGACAGACTGTCCGCGCCTTCGGTCCGCAGCATCTGGTCGGCGGCCGCCACGATGGCCTCCCGCGAGAGACGCGGTGGTCGACCGACCTTTCCTGGGCGCTCCGTTTGCCTGGGCATCCGGCCATCTTCCCTTATCCGGCGATACGGCCGGTCAGGCCATCCCGGCACCTCCACTGCATGTACTGACCGGTGACCGGCGGGCTACGCAGCCCGCCGTCCCGTAGCTCCTCACTGCTGCACTGAGTGTGCTTGTCCGCGTCGGGACAGCAGCGACTGGAGCACCACAAGCGCGCCGAGGACGAGCACGGTCACGCCGACCATTCGAAATCCGAGGTCTGCGCCCGAGATGAACGCGGTGACAACATCATTGGCGCGGCCGGGATCGGTCGTGGCGAGCGCTTGGGCGACGGTGTGTGGGTCATGATCGGCACGGACGTCCTCGGGCAACGCCGCGATGAACCGTGCGGTGAGCACCGTGCTGATGACGGCCACGCCGAGTGCGCTGCCGAATTCGCGGGTGGTGGCCTGCAATCCGGCGCCCACTCCGGCCTGCGCGTGCGGTAGCGAGCCCGCGATGGCACCGGACAGCGTCGGAAGTGCCAGCGCCACACCGATTCCCGTCACGACCAGCCAGGCGGCGTATTCGACGTACGACGTCTGTGCGTCACTGGTGGACAGTCCGAGCAGTCCGCCGCCGACGAACACGAAGGCAAGCGCGATGGTGGCGTCGAGACCGATGCGCTGGGACAGGCGATGGACATGCCGCGCGCCGAGGATGATCGGAATCGTCAACGGGATGATGCCGAGACCGGTACGGAACACGCTGAATCCCAGTCCGTACTGCAGGAACGATGCGTTCACGTAGAACAGCGCGAACATGCCGAAGAAGACCGCCGTCATGCCGAGGCAGGCGCTGCGCAGGCCTGGAACGCGGAACAACCGCGGATCGAGCAGCGGGTGTTCGACTTTCAGCTCGACGACCGTCCACACCGCGAACAACACTGCGGCACCGACGAACCCGCCGACGACGACTGGACTCCCCCAACCCGATTCCGGACCTTGAACGATGCCGAGCAGCAACGCCACCGACGCGGCGACGAACAACACCGCACCAGGCAGATCGAGGCGACGGCCATGACGCGGCGAGACCGGCGCGATCCGTCCGACGAGCGCGGCGAGAACCAGCGAGATCGGCACGGCGGCAATGAACAACCAGCGCCACGATCCACCCGAAAGGACCACTCCGCCACCGACATTGCCGACAACACCACCGATGCCCGTCATCGACGCCCAGACCGCGATCGTCGCGCCTTTGCGTTCGACGGGGACGGCGTGCAGCAGGACAGCAAGCGTGTTGGGCAGCACCGCGGCGGCACCGACACCGGTGATCGCACGGCTGACGAGCAGAACGGCGACGTTCGGCGCGATCGCCGACAGCAGCGCGCCCACGGCGAACAGTCCCAGGCCGATCAGCAGGACACCCTTGCGCCCGAACCGGTCGCCTGCCGCTCCGCCCGGGATCACCAGGCAGGCGAAGAAGATGACGTAGGTGTCGACGATCCAGACCAGCGTCGACGCGGAGGGATGCAGTGCGCTCGCAGCGAGCATCGGGACGGCGAGGTTGATCGCCGCGACCATGCCGACGACGAGCACGACGCAGGCACACATGGTCGCGAGCAGGCCGCGCGGCGCGACAGGATGGGGTCGAGGTTCTTGCGACGCCGGTGGGCGATCGCGGATCAGGACGTTGAATGGCATGGGAACGACGTTATGGATCGCAGTGGTTTCCGCGCCACGCAACTTTCACAATAGACACTTGCGTACGATGCAACTATGCCCGAACAGCTCGACTTGAATCTCCTGCGCGTATTCGACGCGCTGCTCCAGGACGGCAGCGTCACGGCGGCGGCCGAGCGGCTGCACCTGTCCATCCCGGCGACCAGCCGGGCGTTGGGCCGACTGCGGCGCGCGATGCACGATCCGATCCTGGTGCGGGCCGGCCGTGGGATGGCGCCGACACCATTCGCGCTGCGCACCGCACCGCGGGTGCGATCACTGCTCGACGAGGCGTCGGCGTTGATCACCGCCGACCGCGAGGTCACCGTCGCAGAGCTGAAGCGCACGTTCACGATTCGCATCAACGACGGCGTGGCCGCGACACTGGCGACAGCAGCGGTCGAAGCCACGGCCGCGGTTGCCCCAGGGGTGACGCTGCGCTTCGTCACGGAGGGCACCGAGAGCATCGAGGCGCTGCGCGACGGATCGGTCGATCTTGACATCGGCGCGGGCGACGTCACGGCTCCCGACATCCAGAGCGCTCTGCTGTACCGGGAACGATTGGTCGGCATCGTCCGCGCCGACAGCCCGCTGGGCCGGAACCGCCGCCCGACACTGGCACAGCTGTGTCAGTTTCCGCACGTCTCGGCCTCACGCCGGGGCCGTGCCCGCGGACCGCTCGACGACGCGCTCGACGCCGCAGGTCTACAGCGCCGTGTTGCCGCCGTCGTGCCTATCTCAGCGATCGCCGCACTTCTGGTCTCCACCAGCAACTACGTCGGAATGGTCCCGCAACGCCTCGCCGAGCAGTACGGCGAAGCGCTCGGCATTCGCTGGTTTCCGATCGCCGCCGAGCTGCCGGAAATGGAGATCCGGCTGCTCTGGCACGCACGGCTCGATGCCGACCCGGCGCAGCGCTGGCTGCGTGACACGATTCGCGACGCGCTCAGTTAGACCGCTGCTTCATCTGGCTTGCGCTGGTCCGGCGCTTCCGCGTATTCCAGTTGCGAGAGATTGCCGAACACCGCGACCGCTACCGCCCCGCCGATCGCGAGAACGAAGCCCAACACGGCCAGCCAGGCGAGTCCGGGCCGCGAGGTGTCGCCGAGCAAGAGCACGCCGACGATTCCTGGAATGACCGTCTCACCGACCACGAGTGCCGCGGTGGCCCCGTTCACCGAACCGAGTTGCAGCGCAACGGTATGCAGGTAGAAACCGCCGATACCGGCAATCGCGATGGTCCACGCGGCCGGGTCGGCGAGCAGCGTCGAAACCTGCAACGGATCGATCCCTTGCACAATGCGAACCGCGATCGCCAAGGCCCCGAACAACATTCCGGCGGCCAGACCCGCGGCCACCGCGCCCCTGGAGCCGAGCCGCCGCACCACGAGCTGACTGACCGCGAACAACAACACCGACGCGATCAGCACGCCCCAGTGCAGCACCGGATCATCGCTGCCGCCACCCTCATTCCCCGCGGCGGCACCGAGCGCGGCCAGGGCGAGGATCACCGCGCAGATCGCCACCCAGTCGCGCAGATGCAACCGGATGCCGAGCACGAAAATGCCGAGCACCGCGGTGATGATCAAGTTCGCGCTCATGATCGTCTGCGACAGGAACAGCGGAATCAGCCGCGCGGACACCGCATTACCGACGAACCCCAGCACATCGAGCGCGCTGCCGACGATGAACCACACCGTCAACACCGCCGCCACCGTGGAAGCAACAGTGGGAGCACCGGTTTCGGTCAACTGCCCGCCGTCGCCGCGCGCCTCGGCCACCGCGGCCGACCGCCGCGCGGCATAGGCCTGCAGGACCGACGCCACCCCATACCCCAGGCACGCGAGAAGCGCGGCAATCAATCCGATCAGCACGCGACCAGCTCCATCGACACCACGGTCACCGTTTTAGCCACGACCGACGATAACGCCCGCCGACCCGAGTCCCCGCGACCGGCACCACCCCGACCGGCCCAACCGAGGCGAAGATCACCCGAGCCCGCCATCGAGACCGGATCACGCCGATCGCCAATAAGTGGACGGAGTGACCGGTTAGGACGTAGCCTTCAGAGAGTAGAAGTGGACACTATGTCCGCTTGATTTGGAGGTAATCAGATGACCGCGACGCTCGGTGCGGTGGAGGTCGGTACTACTCCCCTTGTCCGCGAACACTTTCCGGCCGCGCGCCGATGGGCCTATCTCAATCACGCCGGGATCTGCCCGCTGCCGCAACCGTCGGTCGATGCGATGCATCGACGCGCGACCGAGGTTTCGCTGGATGGTGAGTTCACCTATGCGGCGCACAGCGCGGAGATCGAGCGGGTGCGGTCGTCGGCCGCGCGCCTGATGGGGGTGCCGTCGACCGATATCGCGTTCGTCAAGAACACCACGACCGGGCTCGGGATGATCGCCAACGGTCTCGCATGGTCGCCCGGCGACCGGGTGGTCGTGCCGGATCTGGAATTCCCGTCCACGCTCTATCCGTGGTTGGCATTGGCGGACCGGGGCGTGGTGGTGGATCGGGTTCAGCCCGAAGGGCCTGGTGGGAAACTCACCGTCGAGGCGTTCATTGATCGGATTCAGGCGGGGCCGCCGCCGAAGCTGGTCGTCACCAGCTGGGTGCAGTTCGGGCGCGGCTGGCGAGTCGGTCTGGCGGAGTTGGGGCGGGTGTGCCAGGAGGTCGGTGCGCTGCTGTGTGCGGACGTGATTCAGGGGCTCGGCGTGATCCCGGCCGAATTGGCCGGCTGGGGTGTCGATTTCGCGATGGCCGACGGGCACAAGTGGCTGCTCGGTCCGGAAGGCAGCGGAGCGCTGTACGTGCGGGGTTCGCGGCTGGAGTTGCTGCGGCCGCTCGAACCCGGCTGGAACTCGGTGGCGCACCGGGAGGAATGGGACAACCTGGCGCTGGTATTCGATGACACCGCACGGCGTTTGGAGGGTGGCATGCCGAACGTGACCGGCATCGCCGCGCTCGGTGCGTCGATCGATCTGCTGCACGAGGCGGGCGTCCCGGCGATCTGGTCACACGTCGATCGCCTGTGCGACCGGGCGTGTGCGGGCCTCACCTCGATCGGCGCGACCGTCTTGTCGGACCGCTCGCCCGAAGGGCGCTCCGGGATCATTGCGGTGCACATCGATGGTCCGCCGATCCCATTGCTGGCCAGGCAATTACAGGCCGAGGGTATCGCGGTATCCGCACGCGCCGGCGGACTGCGCGTCTCGCCGCATGGTTACAACAACGAACAGGATATCGATCGGCTGGTCGACACCGTAGCGATGCTTACCCGAACCGGAAACCGCTGATCCGAGCGCCGCCGGTGCCGCATACTCATGACTATCCCCTGCCGAGGACCCGTCGTGAGCGAGTTTGCGTGCGACACTCCGCATTCCGCTGCCTACGAGCCTGGCATTCGCCCAACCCGTAGGAGTCCCCATGGATCTCGCGGCACCCATCTGCGTCGTCGGCGCCGGCCAGAGCGGCATCCTGGCCGCCGCGCGGATGCGTGAGCTCGGCTTCGAGAACATCGACATTCTCGAGGCCGGCGCGCAGCTCGGCGGCTACTGCCAGACCGTCGAAGTCGACGGGGACATCTACGATTTCCAGGCCCATCTCGTCATTCAGCAGGCCTTCGGCGCGGACATGGCGGGCACCGCCATCGACGAGTTGCTCCGCGAGCATCCGGTGCCGACGAAGACCGAGGCGCTGTACTTCGTCGGCCGGTCCGATTCCGGCAAACCACAGCTCGCCATACCGCCGCATTTCGTGCCGCTGTTCCAGACTCTGACACCGGAGCAGACGATCGCTCAGCTGGTCGAGGCGTGGCACATCATCGAGCGGGCGGTCCGGAACCGGCACGCGCCCGGAATGAGCGGATTGGCCTTCGACCGCATCCCGGGCGAGACCTGGGAGACATATCGGGCACGCCACGCGCCGCTGGTCGGTGAGGTGCTGCAGGGGCTGGTGATCTACGCCAACATGCGCCGACCACGCCAGCCCGCCGAAACCATCATCAATATCAACGCGCACATCTCCGGGCACGTCTCGCAGCTGGCGAAGCTGGTTCTGTCGCTGTATCCGGCGCAGAAAGAGGCGCTGCTCGCCCAGATGCCGCCGTCGCTGGTCGCGCAGCTGAGTTCCCACCGACCGGTCAGCCTGAGCTTCCAAGCGGGATTCATCAGCTTCTTGCGCCGGATAGCCGATGATCACCGGCTCACGGTGACCGTCAACAGTCAGGTGACCGGAATCGAACCCGTTCGGCCGGAGGGAGTTCGGGTCACCAGCATCGTGGACGGTGAACAGCGCAGTGCGATCTACTCACGCGTGGTGGTGACCGCGCGACCCGCACAGATTCGAAACATCTTCCCCGAGGGCGCTATTCATGAACTGTTCGCCGAGCGGAACTGCCCGCGAGCGTGGACACGCAGCTACCTCATCCGCGCAGGCGAAGAACTCATCGATTTCCCTCGGCGATCGGATTCCGTTGATCCCCTGGGCTTCTGGGTGATCGATCCCTACGGCAGCTACACCGACTCCGATCCCGAGCAGGCCATGCACCGCATCACCGCGGCCAACAAGCAACATCCGGGGCCGTATTGGATCTGCTTCAGCAACTCCGATACCTCGATATCCGACGCGCAGGCCTGGTCGCTCGCCAAGGACAGCCTGTTCCTGTTCCACGACCCGGAACTGGTCGCCGAGACGATCGCCGAATGGCCCGCGTATCCGAGCGCGGCCGCGGTCCGCGACGGTTGGTTCGACCGGGTAACGGACATCCAGGGACGGCACGGCATCTACTTCGTCGGCGAGATTCTCTCTGGGCCGACCGCCGAGTGCATCAGCTCATTCGTCCGTGACGTGATTCCGCTGTGGTTCGGACCGACCGATACCGCGTGACGGCTGACTCTTTGCTACCTTGGGTCGCAAACTCTCAGTTACCGTTGGTTACAGTTAGACATCGTTCGAGAGCGAGTTTCTGCCAGAGCAGCACACCCCCGACCGGAGATTGCCAGCGTAAGGCGGTGATCGGTGACCGACAGTCGATCGATGGTTCGCGCCTGGTGGCGGTACCGGGTCGATTACCGATGGCTGATCGAAACGCTCGAATCCCACTCCGCGCTCGGACCGCTGAAGTTCATGGTCGGGGCGGGCGGCATCGTCATGGGGTTGATCACCGTGCTGGCGCTGAGCTCGAACTCAGGCCAGAACACGCCCGCCGGGCGGGCGCAGGCCATCCTCGTGATCGTGATGGCCGGGGTGTGGACGCTGCGCTGGTGGCTGGTGCCGTGGCCGAACGAATGCGAGTCGCTGCTCTGGGTCGCCGGGGTCGATCTCGCCATCACCGCCAACAATGTGCTGATCCAGGATCGCCTGCTCGGCGCGATGGGGTGCGTGCTGCTGGCGGTGACCGGCGGCTACATCACGATCTTCCACGGTCCGCCGGTCCTGGCCCTGCACATCGGCTGGTCGCTGCTGTCGATTCTGGCGCTGTCCACGATGATGGTCGTCGGCATGCCGAACAGCACCGCGCACGGGAAGGGCGACCTCGCACTCGGTGTCGTGGTCGTGCTGGTGGTGGTCGCGGTGACCGGCGTGGTGTTGCCCGTCGCGCAGTTCTGCAGCTGGCTGCTTCGAGTAGACGCGCTGTCCGATCCGCTGACCAAGTTGCTGAACCGCCGCGGCCTCGATTCACACTTGCCACGCTTCTTCGGACGCCGCTGCCACGAAGGCGTCTACGTCGTGACGCTGGACCTGGATCGGTTCAAAACCGTCAACGACACCTTCGGCCACTCGTTCGGCGACGTGGTGCTGATTCAGACGGCCGAGCGACTGCGGGCCGCGGCGCTACCCGACGCCATCGTCGTGCGCACGGGCGGCGAGGAGTTCATGGTCGTCGGCCACCTGCACGGTGCGGACATCGGTGTCGTCGCGGACCGGCTGCGGCACGCGGTCGCAACGATCCCGGACCTGCCGTGCACGATCACCGCGAGCGTCGGGGCGGCGGAATTCGCGCCCGATCCGGATTGCGAGCAGCACCCCGCCATCACGCCGCGACACTTGTTCCGCAGCTCGGATTCGGCCATGTACCGCGCGAAGCAATTGGGCGGCAACACCGTCGTGATCGCCGATCCGCAGGACGCGATCCCGCCCTTGCACGACTCCCGGCGGGCCTGACTACCCGCACCGCTGGCACGACATCGTCCGATTCACCCGCCACCCGGAACTCCTCAAAGACTAGGAGCCGACAACGTATGCGGCAGTCTGGGTACACCGACCCACAGCGCCCCAGTTCCGACACGTGGATACTCGCTGATGTGCGTGTAGAGATCTGTGTCGAGTCGGTCAGTGGGGTACGGGTTGCCGAAGAGGCGGGAGCGGATCGGGTCGAGCTGTGCACCGGTTTGTCCGACGGCGGGTTGACGCCGAGTACGGCGTTGATCGAGCACGCGGTCGCGCAGACGGTGAATACCGGAGTGCACGTGCTGATTCGGCCGCGGCCAGGTGACTTTCAGTATTCGCCGGACGAGATTTCGGTGATGGTCGGCGACATTCGTGCGGCCCGCGCGGCGGGTGCCGACGGCATCGTGATCGGTGCGATCGATCGGTCCGGTGCACTCGACCCGGTGTGCGCGGCGTTCGTGGACGCGGCCGAACACCTGGACATCACGTTTCATCGGGCGATCGATGTCAGTGCGTCTTCGCGACAGGCCTTGGATCAGGCGATCTCGTTCGGCTTCACCCGGGTACTGACCTCGGGCAGGCAACGCTCCGTCTTGGACGGGGCACCGGTGATCAAAGAGATGGTGCGGCAGGCTGCCGACGCGATCGAGGTAATGGCGTGCGGCGGCGTCCGGCCATCGAACGCTATCCAGGCGATCGAGGCGACCGGCGTCTCGGCTCTGCACGCCGCCGTCCGCACGCCGGTGTCCGGCGCGGCGAACAGCGCGGAGCTGTTCGCCGGAGTCGGTGTCCCCCAAGGTTTCGACCGTTTCGACACCGACCCCGACGAGGTTGCCACGCTCTGCGAACTTGTCCGCAGTCGAATCCAGGTGTCGCCGCAGTGAAGCCAGGTCCGGCGGCGATTGCCGCCGGACCGCTGACCGCTTTTAGCGGGACGCTTCGATCAGACGCTGCCGCAGCCAGGTCAACGGAGTCACACCGCCGCCGACGGCGTAGCCGGGGTAGCTCTGGTGGATCCCGGACTTCAGGAACTCGTCGACCTGCCGCTTGCGCTCTTCGTAGGCCGAGTTGTTGAGCTGGTCGGCCAGCAGGCCGAGACCACCGGCCGCGAGGGCGTCGGCGATCAGCGAGTTCGCCTGCTGCTGGTAGCTGCCGTACAACGCCGGGTTCGGGTTCGAGATCTGCGCGAAGAGACCGGCGAACCGTGCGGCGAAGTCGCCGTCGGGGGTCGCGCAGTACAGATCGCCCGCGGCGCAGAAGGTATAGGTCTGCGGGCTGAGCCAGCCGAAGCCGCCGATCCGCGGACCACCCGCACCCGCACCCGCGACGGGCGGGCCGATCAAGGTGTCGGTGGGCGAGCGGCGCGGATCGGAGATGAGTCCGACCAGCGCGACACGGTTGGGCGACACCACACCGAGTCCAGTGCCGATCTCGGCGGCGAGGTCGCCCGCCGCGTCCGCGCCCTGGCTGTAGCCGAGCAGCGCGAATCGGGTGTTGTCACAGTGCTGGGCCATCGTGGAGACCAGGCCACGCGCGTGGTCTACCGCCTCCCCCTTGGAACGACCGTATACGTCGCCTTCCCAGGGGAACGCGGTCGCGGGGTATACGACGTAGTCGGTCCGGACGTTGCCCGGCAGGTTGTCGGCGACCGAGGCGAGCATCCCCTTGCCCGGATCGGTATTCGAGGTCTCCCAGGTACCGGGAACCGCAACGACATACATATCGGGGCAGTCCTGCGGGGCGGCCTGTGCGGTCGACGCGACGCCCACCGGTAGGGCGGCCGTAACCATCGCAGCCGCACAGGCGGCGGTGTTCTTCCATCGCGATAACATCGTGTACTCCGTGTTTCACTGCCGGGACGTAGCCCGGTCGGCGAAGGCGCTCGGTGTCCTATTGAGCGCCGATGACTGTCTTTTCTTCAGGTGGATACTTCAAGTTGTCGTCGGGAACGTCCCCGCAGATGGGAACAGTGTCCCCAGAAAGTCCGTCCGGCGCCAGCCTGTTCGACAGTACGTGAGGAGTATTCGCGCTAACGCGCGGATTTCGAGTTGGCGACGGGACAGTACGCAACAGCGGCCCGCGCGCCGAAACGCACGGGCCGTGACATCGGTCTTCAGCTACCTACGCCTCGGTCGGCGTCCGGGTAGCTTGGCCGACGGTGTGTAGGTGCTGCAGCGCCTGTGCGTACGAGTCGAAGAGGCCGGTCTCGCAGTAGGGCACGCCGATCTCGCCACAGAACTGCGCCACCATCGGCTGTGCCTTGCGCAGATTCGACCGCGGCATGGACGGGAAGAGGTGGTGTTCGATCTGATAGTTCAGGCCGCCCAGCGCCGTATCGACGAGGAAGCTGCCGCGGACGTTGCGTGAGGTGAGCACCTGACGACGCAGGTAGTCGGTGGCGTCGTCTTCGGCCAGCACCGCCATGCCCTTGTGGTTGGGTGCGAACGTGCAGCCCATGTAGAACCCGAAAAGCCCTTGCTGCACAACGATGAACGCCACCGCTTTGCCGGGCGAGAGAACCAGGAACACCGCGGCGAGATACCCGGCGGCGTGTGCCGCGAGCAGCACGCCCTCCCAGACCCGATTGGGGATCGACCAGCGCAGCACCGCCCGGACACTGGAGAAGTGCAGACTGCCCGCCTCGAGCAGCAGCATCGGGAAGAACAGCCAGCCTTGGTGACGGAAGATGAAGCGCCGGAAGCCTTTACCGGTTCGCGCCCGGTCACCCGAGTGCGCGAGGATCCCCATGATGTCGGGATCCGCGCCCTCGGTGTTCGGATGCGCGTGATGCCGGTTGTGATTGCTGGTCCACCAGCCGATGCTCAGCCCGATCCCGAGATTGCCCGCGATCACGCCGTACAGGTAGTTGGCCCGCCGGGTGCCGAAGATCTGCCGGTGCCCGGCGTCGTGCCCGAGGAAGGCGAACTGGGCGAACACCGCGGCCAGGAACACGGCGGTGGCCAGCTGCCACCACGAGTCACCGAGCAAGAAGAAAGCCGCCCAGCCGGCCACGAACGCCCCGCCGACGACCGCGGTCTTCCAGATGTAGTACCGCAATTGCCGGTCCAGCAGCCCCGCGTCGCGCACCCGACGCAACAGCACCGCGTACTCGCTGCCCCGCTTCGGCGGGCGGGTCTGCACCGTCGACGCCGTCGACGCGGCGTTCTCGCCGCCTGGATCCATGTAGTCCAACACGTCCGCGACCGTACCCGTCGCGGCGGCGGATCTCGGTGCCGCCGAGCCGGTAGATCTTCCTGTTACCACGGGGCGCCTACGCATCCTGTTAGCAGTGGTGTTCTCTTGGCTCTAACTGTCGCCTGCCCGGCCACGGCCGACTGCATCGGGTATCCGAATTCGGCACCGGGCGGCTTGCCTTCCTCCATACAGAATCGAGCGACCAGACCACCATCAGGTGAACACATGTCCGGATCGGCGACACATCTGCGTGACAACTCCGCCTGGTCAGGCGACGAGGCTGCGGCCGCCGTCGACCAGCACGCGCTGTCCGGTCACGAACCCGGCACCGTCGGAGGCGAAGAAGCTGACGGCGTGCGCCACATCGTCGACGGCGCCGAATCGACCGACCGGCACCGACGCAAGGTACCCGTTGGTGTCCATGGCCGCGACTTCGAGCTGCCGCTCGTCATGTCGCTCGAACGGAATATAGCCCGGCGCAACGGTATTGACCGTGATGCCGAACGGAGCCAGTTCTCGCGCCCAACTCTCGGCCACCCCGATCTGGGCATTCTTCGCGACGGCGTAAGCGGAGTTTCCCGGCGGCGGCCGGTGCGCCACCTCGGAATCGATGGTGACGACCCGACCGAACCGCCGTTCCTGCATGCCCGGTATCACCTTGCTTCCGAACAGAACTGGGCTCTTCACGAAGAACTTCAACTGCGCCAGGTGATCGTCCCAAGTGGTGTCGGTGACCGCGGCGGACGGTTGCGGACCGGTCGCGTTCAACACCAGCACATCGATCGGCCCCAGTCGTGTGGCGACGGACTCGACCAACTCCGCAACCTGCTGCTCGTCGGTGACATCCGCGGCGAACAGATCCCCGACGCCGCCCTCGGCTCGAATGGCCTCGACGACATCGCGCGCCGCCGAGCTCTCGCGTAACCCGTTGACAGCCACCGCCATTCCGTCCCGCGCCAGCCGCAGCGCGATCGCCCGCCCCAGCCCGCGCGAACTCCCGGTCACCAACGCCACTCGCCGTACACCCGCATCCATCCGCCGATCATCCCATCAAGCGATAACCACGGCTCAGGTCCGCCCGATGGATCTGCCCCCGCCTGGCATGCGCCGCGGCCCGGACCGCGACCGACACCGCGAAGGCGGTCTGCCGGATCAGCACGCTCGCCCGGTTCACGTCGAGGCTCGACGCGGCGTCGCCGATCGCCACCGCCGCGATCGGCCTGCGCCGATGTCCGTCCAGCACGGGGCTGGCGACACATCGCACACCGCGCACGAACTCCCCGTCGTTGACCGCGATTCCGATGTTGCGTGCCTCGGCGAGCTGCGCACTCAGTTCGTCGAGATCGGTGATCGATCGCGAGGTCACCGGGACGAGCGCACCCGGCCTGGTCAGCTGGAGCGGCCGGTCATGCGCGTAAGCCAGCAGGATCTTGCCGATCGCCGTGCAGTGCGCCGGTGCGAACGTGCGGCCGTACGACGGCGTCCGCGCCGCCATGTGCCCGTAGATCCGTTCCAGGTAGCGCACTTCCGAGCCGGCCAGCACGCCGAGGGACACCATCGCCCCGGTGCGCACGTGCAGATCGACCAGGAACGGCACGGCCGAGGCGCGCAGCAGTTCTTGGTCCTCCGGCAGCGCCGCGATGTGCACCAGCCGCGGTCCGACGACGTAGCCGACATCCTCCCGCTCGACCAGACCGTTCGCCCGGAGGATCTTGAGCAGCCGCCACACCGTCGTCTTCGGTATCTCCGACCACCGCGCGATGTTGGAGAGCGCGACCGGAGTCGCCTGATCCCCCAACAGATCCAGCACTCGCGCCGCTCGGCTCACCAGATCGTCGGCGTCCGACGCCTCAGACATCGCACCGCAACTCGAACCGGCGGGCCGTCGTACTCGACGACCGATCATGACCATTGCACGTGTAGTTGAGCGGGCATTCCCACCGCAGTTCAATCAACATTTGCAACTCCTTATGAACTCTATTTTCCGAGCCCGCGAATCCGCACTTTACGTCACCGGCGACGCGACGCGGCACTTCCACATAGGGCTTTGCACGTACACCGTGCAAAGAGCGTTACCGCAGCTAACGGCCACTTTTCCGGACGCCGATGTTTATCATTCGGGCGCAGAAGATTGCGCAGCAATTCCGAAGTCTGTTCGCTCAACCGATGTTCCATGGCACGGAACACTCGCTTCGATGCATTCGGCCCGCTACCTAAGGTCCTGAGTAGTTGGGATCCCCCGACCTTCTCGACAACAGCAAGACAGGTGATCACGGTGTCGCAGATCGAAATCGTCCTCGTCGGCGGACCATCCACCGAACCCCAGCTCTGGCAAATCGACACGGCCGACCTGTCCGAGCCGGTCAAGGTACCCCGCATGAGTGGATACGAGCACTTCGATCCGACCGGCTTCGACGTCGAACTCAACGGCCGCAGCTTTCCCGTCTACCTCTGGTCGTTCCGCACCAGAACCGCCGAGTGAGCCGTCGGTAGCGCGATCAGCAGCCTGCGGAATGGGTATGTGCGCCTTGGGGTCTCGCCGAAATGGCCGTCAGCCGTCGCGATATGAGTGTCCTGCGGATGGTTGCCGGTGTCAGCAGAAAAGTTGGAGGTAGCAAACCTTCCAGTCGGTCGACCGCCGCGCGGGAATCGGGTAGCGGCGCGTGGCATAACCGACATGCGGGTCGAGGCCGTTTCGGCGAACCCGCCATAGCCGAGCTCGGCCAGCCAGCGGCTCGCCCGCGATCCACGCCCGGTCGCGTCCACCACCAGATCCGCAGGCAGCGGAACAGGTTCCGCGCTGCCCGGAGTGCGCAGTAGTACCGCGTCGATCCGTCCGTGACCGCCGATCAGCCCGGTCGCGGTGGTCTGGGTGAGGGCGGTGACGTTGGGCAGGCTCATTACCCGACGACGGATCACCAGCTCGGTCAGCGGGCGGCTGGCGCTCACGGCATACAGGTCGGAGGGGAACTGCTGGGCCCAGCCGAACGGATTGCGAATGGCGAAATCGGCGGCGAAATCGAAGGTCGGCGCGCCCAGCCCGATCAAGTCGTGGGTGAAACCGGGAATCAAGGCCTCGATGGTTCGCTTGCCACGCAACACGAGTCCGTGCACATGGGAGCCCTGCGGCACACCGCGTCGCCGCGTCGCCGCGTCCGTCAGCTCATCGCGTTCGACGACGGTGACACCGTCGAACCGCGGGGCCAGTACTCGGGCGGCGAGTAGGCCCGCAATACCGGCACCGAGGACAACCGCATGACTGTTCGTCCGTGGCACGGGTTCCTCCTTGATAGACCGCCTGGGCCAGGGCTGTCCTGCGCGGCGGCCGCTTCGGTTCTTCCGCGCTGACCAGCCGCAATCCGACGTCGGTTCGATCGAGCAACGACGTGAGCGCATACACGGTCGTCACGAGACAACCGATCCCCACGATTCCGGCTATCGACCTGGGAACCGGCCCGATATCCGCGTGCAAGCCGACCAGTGCGGGCCAGCACAGCAGCAGCGGAAATCCCAGGTAACCGCTGGCAAGCATCGGAATTGCCAGCAGAATTCGCGGACCACGCAGATACCGGCCGAGAATGTAGAGGACCGCGCCGAGGAGAACACCGGTGGCCACGTAGGTCATCGGCCACATCACCGGGAGCCCGAATAGCTGCAGCGACTGCGGCCCGGCATAGGAATACAGATCGAAGACGTGCAACAGCAGATACTCGAATGCCATGTCGGCGAGCACGAATGACGAGAATACGAGCCAGAACCTCCGGCGGGACCAGTGCTGCTCGAATGCCTGATAGGCCAGATAACCGACGGTGGCGAGGTAGACCGGAAACGGTGCCGACGTCACCAACGACGCATCGACGTCGATGCGCGGTAGAGGACCGGCCCGCTCACCTCGGGTGCGGCGCGAAGCATGACCAGCATGCTCGCGCCGGTGTCACCGAGGCAGGAGATCAGCGAGCTGACGACCAGTATCGCCAACTGCGGCCGATGATTTCGCCGCCACTCCAGCACCGCCCAGACCACCAGCGCCACGATGGCGAGCGCGAAGAACACCAGGACCAGTCCACTGCCGAAGTTCTGCAGCGAGGTGCCTTGCATGAATTCCGCCGCACTGTTCATGGGCGCCCCGACAACGTGAGTAGCGGGCGGTCCGGCGGTGCGGTGTCGTCGGCGCCGAGAGTTGATGCGCCGCAGGCGGTATCGAGTGCGACGAGTTCCGAAGAACAATGCGTGCTGATCACTGACACGGAGACTCCCCCGTACTGGCGGCCGACATCCACCGAGTGCCCGCTACATCATCGAGGCAGGGCACCCGGGAACGATCCGCGACAGCCGCGGACATCCAAATCGCATACAGCATCTGATTGGTCTGCGACGTGGACAACATGTCGTTCCACGGCACGGAACACCGCACAGCAAAGAAGGTTCCGCCTGCGTGCAGGCGGAACCTTCTTTCAACCTATGTCAGCGGTAGAGCCAGACTCCGCCGCCGCCGAGGGCGATGACCCGGTCCAGCTGGTGGGTAACGCCGTTGTCGTCGTCCTGGGTGCAGTCGTACGGGAACAGCGAGTAGTGGCCGTCGCCGCCGCTGCACATGATCGGACGGGCGGTGCCGTACGGGCTGATCACGATCCGCGACGACAGCCGCAGGTTGTTCAACGGAATGTGGCGGTCGCAGCCAATACGATCGGCGAATTCCACGGGGCGATGACGCCTGCGACACCCGCCGCTTCCCGAAGCGTCATGGAGTACAGGCCAGGTCGGACTTCGGCCGCGCCGCCGTGGTCGCTCAATGCCAGCGCTGCGTAGTAGCGCAGCTTGGGGATGGTGAGGTCGGTGGCCGGCCATTTCGAAGAGCGCCCTGTCCCGCAGATTGCGGTCGCGGGCCCAGTCCGTGGTCTCGAAAGCGCGTCGGCGGCGGCGATCGCGGCCCGCGCCTCGTCTGCACCGGCCTCGGCGAAAGTACCGAGCACCTTGCCGGTGGCCGGGTTCGAAGACTCGATGTGCGTTGCGGAATCGACCCACTGGCCGTCGATGTAGTTGCGGGCGTGCGGGAGACCGGAAATGGTCACAGTGATGAGGTTCCTTTGGCCGAGCGGAGGGTTGAACGGTGTTGCGGTAGTTCAGATCTGGCGGGCGATGTGTTCGGCGGCCGCGATGACCGTGAGGTTGGTCGCCGCGGATGGGACGTCCGGGAAGATCGAGGCGTCGACGACGCGGAGCCCGGGTACGCCGCGCACCGCGCCGAGCCGGTCGGTCACGGCCGTCGGGTCGTCGTCCGCGCCCATCGGGGCGGTGGACGTCGGATGGTGGTAGGTGTCCAGGGTCGCCAGCATCGAGGCTTCGATCTCGGCGGTGTGTACCGCCTGCGGACCCGGGTTCAGTTCGCGATCAATGAGGTCGGCCAGCGGATGCGTGCCGCCGAGTCGGCGGGCGAGTTCGATGCCCTCGATCAGGGGGCGCCGATCATCGGGCTCCGCAAGGAAGTTGATGTCGATGCGGGGCGCAGCCGCCGGGTCCCGACTGACGAGGGTCAGGGTGCCTTGCGAGTGCGGACGCACCAGTGCCACCGCGAGGACGAATCCGACGCCGGTGGGACTGGTGGTGTGGTCGAAAAGGTGGGTGGCGGTGATGTGCAGATCCAGCTCACCTTCGGCGGCCCGCGAACTCGCGGTCCACACCTTGGCGCCGATCACCGGAGTCTGCTCACCGATGCTGGCGGGATCGGCGGCATAGGCGTTGTAGTAGAAAGGATGGTCCTGTAGCCGCAGCCCGACGGGCAGATCTGCGACCACCGGAATATCAAGGGCGGCAAGGTCTCCGGCGGGGCCGATACCCGAGCGCAGCAGGATGGCGGCGCTGCCGTAGGTTCCCGCGCTGAGGATGACCTCCCGTGCGCGGATCTCGGTACCGTCGGCGAGGATTACGCCCGCTGCCCGCCCATCCTCGACGAGCACCCGGTCGACGAGGATATCGGCGCGGATGGTGAGGTTGGCGCGGGCCCGTACCGCCTCGGTCAGGTAGGCCATGCCGGTATTGATGCGGACACCGTCGCGCACATTCATCGGATACGGGCCGACGCCATCGGGATTCGCGCCGTTGAAGTCGTCGACCTCGGGAATGCCTTGCGCGAGAGCCGCATCCACGAACGCGCGCTGCATGGTGCTGAGGTCGTTGTGGACGAGCTGGGTGATGGCCAGCGGCCCGGTGCAGCCGTGCCATGCCGGGTCACCCACGTCGGTGGACTCCAGCGCCCGGAAGGCGGGCAGCAGGTCCTCGAATGACCAGCCCTGCAACCCCCGCTTGGCCCAGCGGTCGAAGTCGGACGGAGGGTGCTCGCCGAAGCACACGGCTGATTGGCGTGCCCTGAAATCTGGCATGCGGTGAAATGTTGCGGCCCATGATGTTTCGGGGCGACGGTCAGCTGCCGGGCTGCACGATCGGCTTGATCGAGCCGGGGTCCATGCGGGCGCTCGTCAATGCCGCCGTCACCTGATCCAGACCGAACCGGCCGGTCACCAGGCGGTCGAGGTCGACCCCGCCGCTGGCTGCGAGCTCGATCGCGGTCGGCCAGGTGTTGGCGTAGCGGAAAGTACCGGTCAGCTCCAGCTCATGTTCCTGTATGTAGGGCAGCGGCAACGGCACATCGTCGCCGCCCATGCCGACGAGCACGACCCGCCCCGCCCTGGCCACAACGCGCACCGCGGCGCCGATCGCCGCGGGATGCCCGGAGCATTCCAGGAGGACACTCGGCTCGAATCCGATCGCGCCGAGCTCGGTGATGCCGACGTCCACCGCTCGCGTGCAACCCAATTCGGTGGCCAGCGCCAGCCGCCGCGGGTTCACGTCGGTGATCACCACCTCCGCCGCACCGAATGCCAGCGCCGTCTGCGCGGCAACGAGCCCGATCGGTCCCGCACCGTTCACCAGCACCCGATCCCCCGCGCTCACACGCGCTTTCCGGCACGCCCAGACACCGACCGACAGCGGCTCGAGCAGCGCGGCCGCCTCGTCGGTCAGCGAATCCGGCACCGGGTGCGCGAATTCCTCATGCAGCACCACGTATTCGCAGAACGCGCCATCGATCGGCGGTGTACCGAAGAATCGCATATCCGGACACAGGTTGTAACGGCCCGCCCGGCATTGCACGCAGGTGAAGTCCGGCACTCCCGGCTCGAGCGACACCCGTTGCCCGACAACATGACGTCGAGCATTCGAACCAAGTCCGATCACCACACCAGACGCTTCATGGCCGAGCACCAACGGCTGCTCGACCACGTGCCCGCCGATCCGCCCGTGCTCGTAATAGTGCACGTCCGAGCCGCACACACCGACCGCACTCACCTTGATCAGCACCTCGGCCGGACCAGGATCGGGCATAGCGCGTTCCACGATCGCGACCTTGCCGACCATCTCCAGAACCGCTGCGCGCATATCGTCACTGCCTTTGGAGCTCGACACCTGACCACACCGTCGACCCGACAGCACAGGCCTATCGATCAGATCACCGAATATCGTCCGCGCGCAGCGGAATGCGCCGGGTTCCTCCCCGGCGCACGACGAACTATGTGTGAGTCAGCGCCGAAACAAACGGCGAACGCGCGCGAGTAGTCCGACCTTTTGCGGTGCCGGAGCGGCTTTCTCGACGCCGGCCTCCGCCGACGTAGCCTGCGCGAATCGCACATGCAGTTGTTCGCGAACCTGATCCGGCGTGTACGCCCGCCGCCGACGCTCGGCCCGCACGACCACCACACCGGTGGCCACCACACCGGCCGCACCCGCCAATCCCACTGCCTTCCACCACCTCATACCGCATAGGCTACGGGCTATGCAGGGTACGAGCATCAATCTCGACCGAGCGCTCGAGCTCACGAGAACGGGTGACATCTGGCTGTTCCGTGGCCATTCGGCGGCTGACCGGGCGATCAGGATGACGACGAACAGTCCGGTGAACCATGTCGGGATGTCGGTGGTGATCGACGATATGCCCGCGTTGATCTGGCATGCGGAGCTCGGGCGTTCGCTGCCGGACATGTGGTCGGGTTCCGCGCATCGCGGCGTCCAGTTGCACAATCTGCGCGATGCGGTGCTGGTGTGGGCGCATCGCTACGGTCAGCAGGCTTGGTTGCGTCAGTTGAACCGGCCGACCACCCGCGAGATGGAAGACAGCCTGCTGCGCACCATCGCCCGGCTCGACGGGACGCCGTTCCCGTCCACCGCCAGTCTCGCCGGACGCTGGCTGCGCGGCCGAGTGAGCGTGCCGCGCAAGTCACGCCAAACGTCCGCCCGGGAGCTGGAGAAGGCGTACTGCGCGGAGATCGTGGCCGCGACCTACCAGTCGATGGGACTGCTGCCGTCGGACCGCAGCCCCAATTGGTATGACCCGGGCCGCTTTTGGAGCGGCGACCGGTTGCGGCTGTCCGACGGCTACGAACTGGGCGACGAAATCACCGTCGACACACCGGCAAAGCCGGACTGATCAGTTGCTACCCGGCACCACGATGCCGGTTTCGTATGCGAGAACGACCAATTGGGCGCGGTCGCGGACATCCAGCTTGGTGAGCAGACGTCCGACGTGGGTCTTGACGGTCGCAACGCTCACGTAGAGGGTGTCGGCGATTTCGGCGTTGGACCGCCCTGCGGCGATGTGTTCGAAGACTTCACGCTCACGGTCGGTGAGCGTGGCCAACGCGCCGGGCAACGCCGACGGTGCCGAGGGTTGACGAGCGAACGCACTGATCATCCGGCGGGTGATGCTCGGGGTCAGCAGAGCGTCACCGCTGGCCACCACTCGGATCGCGCGCAGCAGTTCCTCTGGCGGTGAGTCTTTGAGGACGAAGCCGCTGGCACCGCTGCGCAGCGCCTGGAAGACGTGCTCGTCTTGGTCAAACGTCGTCACTATCAACACATGTGGGCCGTCGACACCCCCCGCCGCGATGTGCTGCATCGCCTCGAGCCCGTCCATGATCGGCATCCGAATGTCCATCAGCACGACATCGGGCCGCAGCTGCCGAGTGAGCCGGACCGCTTCGCCGCCATTGCCCGCCTCGGCGAGAACGGTGAGATCCGGCGCGGAGTCGACGAGGACGCGGAACCCGGCGCGGACGAGAGCTTCGTCGTCGGCGATCAGTACCCGGATGGGATCGGGGTCGCCGCTGGTCGGGTGAGTGCTCTCAGCTGACATCGTGATCCTCATCGATCGGGAAGTAGGCGGCGACGGCAAAGCCACCCTCGGGTCGTGGTCCGGCCTCGAAACGGCCGCCGAACAACGACACTCGTTCACGCATCCCGATCAGGCCGAGACCCGAGCCGGTGCCATCGAGTCCGGAGTCCTCGGCGGCCGGTCCGTCATCCGTGACGGAGACGACCAGCTCGTGCGGGGCGTGCCGAATCTCGATCCGCGCGCGGGCGGTGTGCGCGTGCTTGACGACGTTCGTGAGCGCCTCCTGCACGATCCGATAGACCGTGGTCTGTAGCAGCGCGGAGTAGTCGGCCGGCTGACCGGTGACCTGATACTCCACGACCAGGCCGTCATGGCGAAGTCCATCGACAAGACCGGGGATCTCGGCGAGCCCGGGTTCGCCCGGCTCCGGCTGCTGCCCGGGTTCGCGGGTCTGCGCCAGCACTCGCCGCAGTTCGTTCAGCGCGGACCGGCTGGCCGTCTCGATCGCGCCGAGCGCCTGACGCGCCTCACCCGGCTGCTCGTCGATCAGCAGCCGAGCCACTCCGGAACGGACCGCGACCATGCTCAAAGTGTGCGAGATCAAGTCGTGCACGTCGCGCGACACTCGCAAGCGTTCCTCGGCCCGAATCCGGCGTTCCTCCTCGGCGGCCCGATGACGTTGTTGCACGGCAAGACTGTTCCGGTAGTCACGTCGGGTCCGCAGCATGTCGCCGATCAGCCAGGCGGGGACCGCGATCAACAGCTGCACGAAGTCTTGTTCCTGATCGGGATGCAGATCAGTGGCGACCCACCCGGTGATGTACACGGCGACGAGCGCCGCACCGACGGCAAGCAGTGACTCGCGCCGCGATCGCCGGTCGGCCAGCGTGAGCACGGCGACGCCGAAGGCCGGATCGGTATTGCTCACCCATGGCGTGAATCGGACACCGAGCAGCGCGGCAAGACACAGCACAACCGTCACCGCGACGAGCACCGCCAGCGGCCAGCGACGCCGGAAGACCAGCGGGACAACCACGGCCGCGCCGAGCGCCGCGATGGCCGGCAGCGACCCGATCCCGCTGACCGTGCCCGTCAGCAGCGGCAGGGTGAATATCGCGAAACAGCCGACGGCGATCCCGATATCGATCGCGTCCGGCCCGGCACCGTCCGGCCGGTGCCGGAACGCCGGCAGCCGCTGATGCCACGGCCGCGCGGTCTGATCCGGCGGCAAGGAAGTAATCGCCATAGCGCAGACGGTAATCGGCTCGGCGGTGCGGACACATCGCCCCGAGGTCGAGCGCGCGAATCATCCGCAAGTCGGACAGGTGGTGCGGTATCCGCCTCCAGTGTGGACCGATCTCGTGGCCTGAGGATGACGACAACACCCTGGTCAGCGGGCCAAAGTTGGGGCATGAACACATACACCGGGTCCAGATCACACAGCGCGCACTCCGACGGTCTCATCCGGCCCAGGCTGTCGCGCCCGCTGCTCGTCATTGCCGGTGTCTCCCTTGCGGCGGGTGTCGTGACCGGTGGCGTGAGCTATCTCGATCGGTCTCCTGAGCACGAGGCGCACGTCGACGGTACGGCGGCGTTGGGGGCGCACGTTCTGCTGTTCGCGCTGGCTGCCGCCCTTGTCTTCGTCGTAATTCGTCGGCGCGGCATCGACGCGTTCTGCCGCATGCTGCTGGCTCCGCTCAGCACCACCGCCGCACAACGGTTCGGGCGCACGGTGCGTTCGATCCTGAACCACCCGACCGCGCTGCTGCGCCTGCTGCTCGGCATCCTGCCGCTGGCGCTGCTCGTGTACAGCCCGTTCCGGATCGGGGTGCAGGTGCTCGGTGGCCTCGATCCGAACTTCACCGTCAACGCCTGGGGTGGGCCGAGTTATCTCGGCGCCATGGCCTTTCACTACTTCGACGGTGCGCTGCTGATTACCGCGGCGGCGGGCATGCTGCACCTGTTGCTGTTGCCCGCCGGGCACGGCAAGCCAGCCGATATGCGCCGACGGTGACCGAATGACCGTTGGCGACCGACCCCGCCGATGTCCGGCGGGGTCGCGTCGCGCTGACCCGAACTACTTGTCGGCGATGAACTTTCCGCCGACCGCGTATCCGTCGGCCGGGTACTCCTCGATCCAGACGTGCACCGATTCGGCAGGCGACTTGTAGGCGTCGACGAAGGCGTCGGTGATCCGGCGGACCAGCTCGCGCTTGGCTTCGTCGGTCTTGGGCAGCTGCTGGACAATGACGTTCGGCATTGCGTTTCCCTTCTCGGTGTCCGCTCGTGGCATCGAGCGGAACTACCAATCAATCTGCTGCACATCGCCTGCCTGTCCAAGAGCCGGTTCGCGCACGCAGCGATCACCGATCGTGATCGTCGAATTCGCAGGCGGCCAGCAGGATCTCCAGTGCGGGTGGTGCTGCGGCGCTGCGCACGACGAGCGCGGTGTCCAGCGAAAGTCCCGGCGCGGCAAGCGAACTGAACACCACCCTGGTGCTGCGGAGCTGCCGCGCGTGTGCGGCGTAGACGACGGTCCAGCTGGTGTCCGAGCCGATCATGGCCAGGGTGTCCGACAGCGCGGAGCTGACCGGTCCGGGTACCGGCTCGAATCCGGCCGCGTGACAGGCATCGACGACGAGGTCGACCAGCGGCGCGTTGGCGCGACGTTCGGTGAGCCGCAGCGGATAGGGCGCAAGGTCGGCCAGCGCGAGTTCCGCCGCATCGGCCAGCGGATGCCGCGCGGAGATCGCGACCAGCAGCGGGTCGTCCCACACCGGGATGCGACGCAGGCCGGGATGGTCGACCGGGCCGCGGACGAACGCGGCATCGAGCCGCCCGTCCAGCACCTGTTCCACGCGAGCACGGGTGGACGCCGACACGGTCTCGACCCGCACCTGCGGCGCCAGACGTTCCAGGATGCGATCCAGATGATCGCCCAGACCGGTGCTGGTGCCGAGTCGCAGCGTGGTGCCCGCGACGAACCCGGTGATCGACGCCTTCGCGCGGGCGGCCGCGGCCAGTGCGTCCCGTGCGCCGGGCAGGAATTGCGCGCCCGCCTCCGTCAGCACGACCCGGCGCGGCGACCGATCGAACAGTTCGACACCCAGCTCGCGTTCCAGCTGACGAACCTGCTGGCTGACGGCCGATTGCACGATGTGCAGCCGCTCGGCGGCCCGCCCGAAGTGCAGCTCCTCGGCGACGGTGACGAAGTACCGGAGTTGACGCAATTCCACCGGCCCGACCCTACGGGCCGACGGGGTTGCGCTAGAGCCCGGCGGCGGTGAGCTGGTAGTCGGCCTCGAGCAGCATCCAGCCGCTGAGTTGGACGGAGAGATCGCGGGCGGGGTTCGCCGATGCGGCCGTTCTGCCGTTCGACAGATGCAGTGGGGTTTCCGGTTGGTCGGGCACCGTGGCCTGCTGGGACCAGTCCGGGCCGAACAGTGGGAGTCCGTTCACGTCGGCTCGGTGCGTCCAGGCCGACTGGGCGGAGGCGTGCACGATGCGCGCGGCCGTGTTGTCGCGCAACGTGATTGCGGCCAGCGCGAGGTAGCGGGCGAGGATGCCCATGAAGAGCCCGCCATCACCGCCACCAGCGCCGACTATGACGCCGTTCTTCGTCATTCCGGCGCCGGTCGCGGCGATCAGCGCGGCGGCTCGCCGACGCTGTTCGGAAGAACCTGTGCGTGTTGCCAATTCGGTCTCCAGCCCGATGGTCGTGCCCTGGTTGTAGGTGTAAACTGCGGGCTCGACGCGTGCGCCCGGTTCGTGGACGCCGTCGACGATCAGACCAGAGTTGTTGGCGCGCAACCGAGTATCGAGGAAATCGGCGAGCTGCGTAGCGCGGGACAGGTCACCCAGCCGAGCCAAAGCGACACCGGTCGACGCATTCGTACACGAGTTGTAGTAGTCGGAGCCGACGCGCCAGCGCATCGCACCGACCTCCGGGTCATAGCCCTCGTCGATGGCCGCCCGCAGGTCGTGAATGCTGTCCGCGAACCTGACGCCGAGCTGGCGGTCCGCCCGTTCGAGAGCCAGCAGCAGCCAAGCCATGTCGTCGTAGTACTGGTTCGTCCAGCCGGTCAGGTTGCGCGCGCGAATACCGCGCACGATCGCCGCAACTCGGTCACTACGCTCAGCCGCTGGAGCGCGAAGCGTGGCATCGATCGCGCAATCGAGAAGGTGCGCCTGAAACCAGTAGTTCCACTCCTCGAACACCTCCTCCAACGGAGACGGCGGCCAAGCAGTCACACCGAGCAGCGTGCCCGGCAACCCCCACACCGGACGCAGATGCCGCGCCAGCATTGCCTGCTCCGCAAGCCCCGCCCGCTCGGCTGCCTGCGCTTCCGGAGCGGCCGATGCAAGCGCGGGCGAAACGGCAACACCGAACCCAACTCCGGCCGCAGCCCACAGCACCGCCCGCCTGCTGACCCCGCCTCGATCCATCGATCCGACCTCCTTCGCCGAGCGACTCTAACCGCCACTCCCCCAAGGCAAATCGCAACGCGCCCATGCGGGCTCACGCGCCGTCCATGGAACGCCCGCGATAAGCCGGGCGATAGGCAATAAGCCGGATCGGCTATGACTGCGGGCGCGACGAAGCCCGGCACATCGGACGCTTCGACGATCGGACAGAGACCCCAATTCGGGCATCAATGTCGGCCGACATCCCAGAACACCGACTGTTTCTGCACTTTCGCAGATGGCACCTGCGCATTTCCCCCTTGTCTGCGCACAGGTGGGCACTAATACTGACCAACCGAACCCGTGTGCGGTGCGTCACATGCGCGTGTGCGGGCAGCGTTGGGAAAGTAGAGGAACAGTTAGATGACGTCCACAATTGAAGAAACCGGTTCCGAAAAGGGTCTCGCGCGGGTCGCGCAGTCACTCGGCAGGTGGACGGAGAAGTGGTTCCCCGACGCGTATGTCGTCGCATTAGTAGGTGTATTCATCGTGGCCCTCGCCGCGTTCGCCAACGGCTCGTCGCCGAAAACAGTGGCCACCGCGTTCGGCGACGGCTTCTGGGATCTGACCGCGTTCACGCTCCAGATGGCCATGGTGCTGCTCGCCGGTTACGTCGTCGCCACTTCCCCACCGGTCGCGCGGCTGATCGATCGGCTCGCCATGGTGCCGAACTCCGCCACCACCGCGGTGAGTTTCGTTGCGCTGCTTTCCATGTCGGTGTCGTTCCTGAACTGGGGACTCAGCCTGGTCTTCGGCGGCCTGCTCGCCAGGGCGATCGCCCGGCGCACCGATCTGCGGGTGGACTATCGCGCGCTCGGCGCGGCGGCGTTCATGGGATTGGGCGCGGTGTGGGCGCTGGGGCTGTCGTCCTCGGCCGCGCAGTTGCAGGCCACCCCGAGCTCGCTGCCGCCTGCCGTGCTCAAGATCACCGGCGTCCTGGACTTCGGGAAAACGATCTTCACCTGGCAGTCCCTGCTCATGTGCGTCATCGTCATGGCACTGACCGTGGTCATCGCCCATCTCTCGGCGCCGAAAGGCGAGGCCGTCAAAACCGCCGAGGAGCTGGAGGTCGACCTGGACGACCAGCCCGAGGAAGAGGCCCCGCGCGAACGGCCGGGCGAATGGCTCGAATACAGCCACATCCTGCCGATCCTGGCCGGTCTGCTGACGCTGGGCTGGTTGATCTACCAGTTCCTCGGCAAACCCGCACTCACGGTGCTCAGCAGCCTCAACGCCTACCTGCTGATCTCGCTCGTGCTCGGTTTGGTGTTGCACGGAACGCCACGCAAGTTCCTGCAGGCCGTCACCCTTGCCGTACCCGCCACCGCGGGCATTCTCGTCCAATTCCCGCTCTACGCCGCCATGGCCGCGATCCTCACCAAAGCGAAAGGCCGAGGCGGACAGACGGTCTCCGCACATCTCGCGGACTTCTTCACCAGCATCGGCGGCGGCGGCACCTTCGCCATCGTCATCGCCATCTACACCGTGGTGCTCGGCATCTTCATCCCGTCCGGCGGCGGAAAGTGGCTGGTCGAAGCGCCTTACGTGATGCAGTCGGCGACCGACGTGCACATGAACCTCGGCTGGACCGTCCAGATCTACAACGTGGCCGAGGCGCTGCCCAACCTCATCAACCCGTTCTTCATGCTGCCGCTGCTGGCGATACTCAAACTACGGGCGCGCGACATCGTCGGTTTCACGTTCCTGCAGTTCATCCTGCACCTGCCGGTGGTACTGCTGCTGGTGTGGCTGCTCGGCATGACGTTCGACTTCGTCCCGCCGATCATGCCCGCGAGCCCATAACTCGTCAGGTCCGAATGTTGTACTGCGGGAACATGTTCCCCGCGAGGTTCACTTCGCGGGGAACGATCCGGCGAGTGTGCGCGTAGACGGCCGCGTGCACGCGATCCCGAACACCCAGCTTGGCAAGCACATTCGAGACATGCGTCTTCACGGTCTGCTCGCCGACGCCGAGCGCGTCGGCGATCTCGGGATTCGTATAGGCCTGCGCGATCAGCAGCAGCACCTGATGCTCACGAACAGTGAGGTTCTCGACCTCCGGTGCGGTGGGAAACGGCTCGATCCCAGTGGCCAGCCGGGTGACGAGGCGGCGGGTCAGGTTCGGATCGATCAACGCGTCACCGCGCGCCGCCATCCGGATGGCCGAGATCAAGCCGGTGGACGGCAGCGTTTTGACGAGGAACCCGCTCGCGCCCAGACACAGTGCGCGATAAAGGTTTTCATCGGTATCGCAACTGGTGAGCGTGAGGATCCGGGTGGCGCCACCGAGCGCCGCGACCGAGTCGATGGCGGCCGGTCCGTCCAGACCTGGCATGTCCAGGTCGAGCAGGGCGACGTCCGGACGCAGCCGCTCGATCTCCCGGATAGCGGCGATACCGTGGTCGACCTCTGCGACGCACTCGATATCCGGCTGCCCGCCGATCGCCGCGCGCAGACCGGACCGGAACACCGCGTGATTGTCGGCCAGCAACACCGAAATCGTTGCGCGCGAGGTGCTGGTGCCATCGGTCTGCGATCGATCGAAGTGCCGGTCACAATCCACCGGCTGATGCGTCTCGACCGCGCTGCTCGTCGACGCCGCGGCGGTGGGCACGCCGGTGACCGAGAGCGTTGCCGCGGTGATGGCGAGCACCACCGACGACGCCACCCGGCGCAGTGGATGGGTCGATGCGGCTTCCGGCCGGATGTTCAGCGCAGGAACCCTTCGTAGTTTTTGTTCATCAGTTGGCTTTCGAGCTGTTTGATCGTATCCAGTCCGACGCTGACCACGATAAGCGCGGAGGTACCACCGAACGCAAGACTCGGCGCCGAACCCGAGGCACCGATGCCTAGCAGCAGGTTCGGCAGCACGGCCACCGCGCCGAGGTAGACGGCGCCGGGCAGGGTGATTCGGCTCAGCACGAAGGTCAGGTAGTCCGCGGTCGCCTTGCCAGGGCGGTAGCCCGGCAGAAACCCGCCGAACTTCCGCATCTCATCCGCCCGCTCCTGCGGGTTGAAGGTGATCGCGACGTAGAAGTAGGTGAAGAACACGATCATCGCGAAGTAGATCGCGACGTACGCCGGGCTGCTCGGATTGACCAGGTACCGCTGGATCAGCTCCTGCCACTTGGACTGCGAGCCCGAACCGCGCTGGGTCAGTTGCACGAGCAGCTGCGGCAGGTACAGCAGCGAGGACGCGAAGATCACCGGAATCACCCCGGCCTGATTGACCTTCAGCGGCAGATACGTCGACGAGCCGCCATACATCTTCCGGCCCACCACACGCTTGGCGTACTGCACCGGAATCCGGCGCTGCCCCTGCTCCACGAAGATCACGCCGATGATCAGTAGAAACACCGCAACACAGACCGCGGCGAAGATCAACGGACCCCGGCTGTCCAGAATCGACTTGCCCTGGCTCGGCAGCTGCGCCGCGATACCGGCGAAGATCAGCAGCGACATGCCGTTGCCGATGCCGCGCTCGGTGATCAACTCGCCGAACCACATGACCAGCGCCGCACCCGCGGCCAGCACCAGCACGATGGTGATCATGCCGAACAGCGAGGTGTCGGCCAGGATGTCCTCGGGACACCCGCGCAGCAGCTGACCCCGTGCGGCCAGCGCGACCAGCGTCGACGCCTGCAGTACCGCGATCGCCAGCGACAGATAGCGGGTGTACTGCGTGATCTTGGTCTGGCCGGTCTGACCTTCCTTGCGCAGTTCCTCGAACCGCGGGATCACGACGGTCAGCATCTGGATGATGATGCCCGCGGTGATGTAGGGCGTGATGCCGATCGCGAACACCGAGAGTTGCAGCATCGCACCGCCGGAGAAGAGGTTGATCAGCTGGTAGATGCCGGCGGATTCACCACCGGAGACGATCGCGATGCAGGCGCGAACCGACCCGAAGTCGACACCGGGTGACGGCAGGATCGCGCCGAACCGATACAGCGCGAGCAAACCCAAGGTGCAGAGGATCTTCCGCCGTAAGTCCGGGGCCCGAACAGCCGATACCACGGCGGAAAACACAAACTCCTCCTGACGAACGACGCGGTAGGACAGGGCGAATCCCACTGGAAATACAGGGATTCGAACCCGTCAAGGGCCTTCGACGGTACGGAGTATCCGTAGCCGTCCACGTCGCCCGAGAGTCGGACATCTGCCTCCCCCGATCGGGGGAATGGTCACCTGAGCACGGTAAATGCGACCGCGGTGACTAGGTGCGCACCACCAGTACAGCACCCGCGGCGAGCACTGCGAGCACGATCGCGGCGAGGCCGTAAATCAAACGGTGCGCGCGCAATACGGGCACGAAGCGGTCGACGGCGTAGCGGCCGGGTCCGGTCAGGGTGATGGTCGCGGCGGCCGCGGTGAGGATCAGCTCGTACTCGACCCCCTTGGGCGCGAAGAGGGCGCCCATGCCCTTGACGGCGAGCGCGTTGAGCAGCGTGCCGACCACAGCGGCACCCGCCAGCGGCGTGAGCAGTCCGATCGCCAGCGCGAGCCCGCCGAACGTTTCGGTCACACCGGCGACCAGGGCCATCGCCTCACCGGCCGGATAGCCCTTGCTGGTGAAGAACTTCGCGGTCCCGTCCAGGCCGCCGCCACCGAACGAGCCGAACAGCTTCTGCGCACCGTGCGCGGCCATGGTCAGCCCGACCGCGATGCGCAGCAGGAGCAGTCCGGCGTCGTAGGCATGCGGGGTCGCGGCATGCCCGGTCGTCTCGATCGGAGCAGAGGTGGATTCGGAGCGCGAAGTTGTTGCGGTGTAACTCATCTGATGTTCCTTTCGGTGGTGCGGTCGACCGGATTCAGCCGAATTGGATGGAGCGTTTGGCGAGGCCGAGCCAGAAGCCGTCGATCACGCTGCGCTGCATGGCCAGGTCTGCCTCGGCGGCGCCGAGTGAAACGAACAGCGGCGCGAAGTGTTCGGTCCGCGGATGCGCCAATTGCGCTGCGGGAGCTTTGTGTTCGAAGTCGAGCAGGGCATCGATGTCGCCCGCGTCGAGCGCGTGCCGACCCCATTCGTCGAACTCGGTCATCACCGGGTGCACCGATCCGTCCGAATTCAGCGCCCGCAGGTTGTGTGTGAAGAAGCCGCTGCCGACGATCAGCACACCCTGGTCGCGCAGCGGTGCGAGCTTGCGGCCGACCTCAAACAGACCCGCCGGGTCCAGCGTCGGCATCGATATCTGCAGCACCGGCACGTCGGCGTTCGGATACATCTCCACCAGCGGCACATAGGCACCGTGGTCGAGTCCGCGATCGGGCACGTCGTGCACCGACATGCCCGGTCCGCGCAGCAATCCGCGCACGTCGTCGGCCAGTTCCGGCGCGCCGGGCGCGGGGTAGGTCACCCCGTAGTAGTGCTGCGGGAAGCCCCAGAAGTCGTAGACCAGCGGAATCGTGGTCGTCGCACCGATAGCCAGTGGCGCGTCCTCCCAGTGCGCCGAAATCATCAGCACCGCTTCGGGTTTGGGCAGCTCCGCCGACCACGCGGCCAGCTGGCCCGGCCAGATCGGATCATCGGCCAGCGGCGGCGCGCCATGCGACAGATAGACCACGGGCATCCGCATCACTCTCGCCAATCCTTCCAGGTAGTTCAAATTTGAACATCTCTCTCGATGGTAGGTTATTGTTCGAATTTGAACAACCTCGAGAGGGTGGGTCGATGGCCGAGCCGCGATGGCTTGACGACGAAGAGATGCGCGCCTGGGAGGCGTTCCTCGCCGCGACGGCGCTGCTGAACCGGCGGATCGAACAGCAGCTCAAGGACGAGGCCCACCTGTCGCACACCCAGTACGAGGTGCTCGTTCGACTGGCCAGGGCCACGGACAACGAACTCCGGATGACCGAACTCTCCGCAGCCCTGTTCACCTCGAAGAGCGGCCTCACCTACCAAATTGACCAGCTGGTGAAGGCCGGTTTCGTCCGCCGCAGCCCATCACCCGACGACCCCCGCGGCATCGTCGCCACCATCACCCCCACCGGCCTCCGCAAACTCGAAGCCGCCGCACCCGGCCACGTCACCCTGGTACGCGAAGTCCTGATCGACGTCCTGACCCCCGAGCAGCTCACCGCCATCGCGGACGGCCTCGGCGAGGTCGCAGACAGGCTTCGCACCCCCTCGCGCCTACCGCCAACCCCGCTCTGAGCCGAAAGCCCTGACCGGTCCGTCGGCAAGGGCTTCCCACAGCTCACTTCGCGATTGCGGTATGCCTGATCTTTGCGATCGCAACCTTGAAGCCTCTTCCACCGACCGCTGCACCGTGCATCTTCAGTGCGGCCCGCGAGAAGAAGTACATGATCTCCCCGAGATCGCCTTCCTTGCCGGTCGCGATCGCGTAGACCACTGTCCACTCGCCGGCCGATCCGAACTCGGCCGAAGGGTCGAGGCGATGCAGGCCGCCCATGACCCGCTCCCGATAGTCGTTGTCGTCCAACAACATCCGAGCCGACATCGAACCTCGCTGGAACAGATGGCTCATCTTGTCCGATCCGTCCATCCGTTTGACGCACAGCAACTTCTTGTCCCGCGTCAGCACGTCGCAAACTTCGATGTTCGTCCCGGGCCGACCACGGTAGAGCTGTCGATCGAGGACAGATCGCATCGGTGAGCTCTTGTCCCAGCCAGTTGCTATAACGTTCCTCGCCGTGTTTCCCTGGCACATTGTCGAGCAGGAACTGGTCGTCCCAGGGCGGTAGTTCCAGATCGTTCGTCATATCGACAATGTTGTCGCGCATGTATCGATTGACCAGGTCGACGTAGTCGTTGTTGATCCGAATCCAAGCTCCCGCAGTGAGTGCGTAGTCCTGAATGTGGCCATTGCGGATGCTTTTGGCGGAACCAACGACATAGTTCCGTAACGGCTCCAGCTCATTGAGCGGCTTCCCGCCGAGATCGAACGCCTGAACCTTGACTGTATTGAGCGGGTCGGCCCACCCATCAACGTCGTCTATCGCGGAGTGGACATCATCTGCCAGTAGTTCCGACACTGTCGCGCCCGCGTGACGGCGCGACAGCCGGAACATGTCCGCGGCGAGGTCGGTGTCGTCGGGCAGCGCGAATCCGATGGCACGGTCCCGGTCCCGCATCGCCTCGGCGATCCAAGTATCCAGCTCGGCGATCTTCTCTTTATCGGTTTCCCGTCGGAAGTAGTCCAAGAACGGGAAGATCGAGGTGTAGTCGTCAGATCCGTAGAGCTCCAGCACCTTTCCAAGCATTTCCGACAACGCCCCGAAGCCGAAGCTGTCGACATTCAATTGCAGGGCATCGGAACCATTTACAGTTTTGACGAAACCGGGGATCTCGACTTCTCCGCCGAACCTGCTGATCCATTCCTCATCGGAAAGCAGACCGAGCGCGAAAGCCTCGTAATGTGTCGGCAGGTCGACCCGGTCCGGGTCAATCGAATTCGCCGCCACCTTCAACCCGAAATCCTGTTCGATCAGGGACTTATCGATCACCTGGAGGCCGTGTCCGAAAGTTATCGCGAACTGTCGAGTGTGTGCCTCGACGAGCAACACCGCTCCGGCCGACCGGCCGGCAATCGGCCCGTCATCTTCGTCCTGACCGAACAAGGGCACGAGACAGTCGTGCCAGCACACCGGCTTGTCACACCCTTGACAGACGAACGGTCTCCACCGCACCCCACCCCCGGCAGGAACCAGTGGACGCTCCTGGCATCCGTTGGGTTGCCGCAGACTCTCCGAAGAGAGATCCGCATGCTCGCGCAGTAGATACACGTTCACTCGCATGAGTAAGAACTGTTCCTTCCTAATGAAACGCGACAAGAATCGGCCGACCGCTCGATCGACGGAATTGGCACGCGATTGCCGAGACACCGGAGAGCCACTCGAACGATCGTGTCCCCTCTTGCGGCAGGTCGAGCCGATGTGCTATTCGTAACTTCACGCAAAGGCTAGGGGGAGAACCAGATTCGGCGCGACCGGATCTGCGCACACTTCGCACCGGATTTGCGCAGGAGGGGCATTCCGTGACCGACCCGGAGTATCAGAGACAAACGTTCTCAACGTTCCAAGTCTCCGACGCGGACCGAGCAGACTATTGGACACGTCATGTTCGGATGAACCACGGGGAATTGCGGTTCGATTTCGGAGAACATAGAGATTTCGCTGGTCGAACCGAGGTGCAACGGTGCGGCCCATACCAACTGGTCGAGTTCGAATCCCGACGCATCCGCTATCAGCGGACCCCGGCCCATCTCCGCAACGACGACGACCGCAGCGCGCGACTCGTGGTCCCGCTGCACGGGCGGATAGCGCTCGCCCAGGGCGAAGGCGCGGCGATGCTGGCACCGGGACAGATGGGTATGGTCTCCCTCGATGTAACCATTCAGGCTGTGGCTGGGTTCCAAGGGTTTCCGCTGATGGTGGCGTGGAGACCATCCAGGATGGGGGCGCCGTTTTTGCGCATGGTGGAGATGTAGCTGCGGATTCGCAGCCACGCTCGTGCCCCGTCGCTCGAGCGATGGCAGCCTGAGATCTTCAGCTGGGTTTTGACGGGTCGAAGATCGCGCTCGGCCTGATTATTTGTGAAGCCGACCTGCAAGTCGCGGGCGAAGCGCAACACCTCGTCCTCGCGGGACTTCAACCTGGTCAACAGGTTCCGGGTCTTGGACTGTTTCAGGCCGGCGCGACGGGGATTATCGGACAACCCGCACAACACCGCATGGCGCCACCGGTGCAGCAGTGGGTCGAGGACCTCGGCCGCGATGGCCGACCGGCCCAGCGCTCGTGCCTGGTGGGCGGCGGTGTTGAGCCCGTACAACGCGTCCAGCGCCGCGGTGGGCCAGGCGTTGGACGGATCGGCCTCACCGGCGGCGACCAACTCTCGCGCGATGTGCGCCTCGCACAAGGCGTGGACGGCGCCAGCGTAGTCCTTGCCGTCATACACCGACAGCGAATCATGCACGCACACACCGGTATAGCCGGGCAGGATCCCGAATTCATCCACCGCGACCCGTCCCCGGGACTTGTGCAGGAAATAGGCGGTCAACGTCGCGGTCGAGGCCACGTGCAGCCACATCTTCGAGCCGTTGACATTGATCGAGGTCTCATCCACATGCAGCAGATACGCCGCCATCAACTGCGCCCGGATCAACGCGTCGGTGTCGGCAAGTGCCTCACCGGTCGCGGCGATCACCGAACTGATCCACCCCGTCGACGGCCGCGCCCCGGTCACATCCGCGATCAACTCCGCGGCCCGCGCCACCGGAACATGCTGATATACCACGAGATAGCAAGCCAACGCCCGAAGATTCGGGCCGTACTGAACCGGTGCACTCACCCCGTCCGGGGCCGTCGCCGCGGTGACATGACCGCACCCGCACCGCACCGAGTGCAGGCGGTGCTCGAACACCGACGCCGCGATCACCTCGGGAATGTCGACCACTTGCCGCGCAGCCACTTTCACCGACTCTCGACCAGCCAGACCGCCGCCACAACTACCACACGCACCCGGCACGTAATCGCAGGAATCATCGGCAATCTCTTTGCGACGCAACGTGACACCCTGATCGCCGGACTGCTTGCCCGGCTTACGACCAGCCTTGCGCTGCTGGGCACGAGACAGGCTGCGGTTCAACCGATCACCAGAGGGCGCACGGTTGGAGTTCTTCGAGTTCTGCTTCGACTGCCGCTCGAGCTCAACGATCCTGGCCTGCAACTCCCCGATCAACCGCGCCTGCTCGGCCACAACCATGAGCAGTTGCTCAACAGTGGGCACGGGATCGGACACCCAGCAAGCTGACCAGTAGCCGGGCCCATAGTCAAGCCGCCACACCACTCAAACCATCAGTCGCACAGGCTGAATGGTTACCCCTCGATCGCCCGTTGAGTCTGGCCCACGACGACAGCGCCCACGCTTGGATTCTCACCATTCCGGCGGAGGACATTCCTGCGGAGCTAGTGTCTCGTGATTCTCATTGTCTTACAGGATGATTCAGTGTCGTGTTTACTGTCGGAGTGGAGTTGACGGCGGATCAGGTAGCGGCGTTGCGGGGACTGGTGAACAGCCCGGATGTGGCTGCGTCAGTGGGTACTCGGGCGCGGATCGTGTTGTGGCGCGCGGAGAATCGGCGCAAGACCGAGATCGCGGCGCTGGCCGGGGTGTCGCGGCCGACGGTCGATGCGTGGCTGGCCCGGTACGAGGCCGACGGTATCGCCGGGCTGCTTGATCACAAGCGTGGGGCCGGGCGCGAGCAGGTGCCCGCGCGGATTCGCGCCCGGATTCTCGCGGCGACGCGTACCAGTCCGCCGGCCGGGTTGTCGCAGTGGTCGAGCCGGGAGATGGTGAAGTTCATCGCGCGTACCGAGGGCGTGTCGGTGTCGTGGCATTATGTGGCCAAACTCTGGCGCGACACCGGATTGAAGCCTCACCGCCACGGCACGTTCACACTCAGTCGCGATCCGGCCTTCGCCGACAAGCTCGCCGACATCGTCGGGCTCTACCTCGATCCGCCCGGTGGCGCGGTGGTGCTCAGTATCGATGAGAAGACGCAGGTGCAGGCGTTGGATCGGACTCAGCCGGTGTTGCCGATCTGCTTCGGGGTGACCGAGAAACGCACCCACGACTACGTGCGCCATGGCACCACGAACCTGTTCGCCGCCCTCGATATCGGCACCGGGCGCGTCTACGGCGAATGCAAACCGACCCGCAACGGCGCCGACTTCGTGGCGTTCCTCGACAAGGCCGTCAAGCCACACCGTGGCAAGGACATCCACATCGTGCTCGACAACCTGTCCACCCACGCCACACCCGCGGTGGTGAAGTGGCTCGAGGCCCACCCGCGCGTGGAGTTCCACTTCACCCCGGTCGGATCGTCGTGGATCAACCAGATCGAAATCTGGTTCGGCATTATCACCCGCCAGTCGATCCGCCGTGGCACCTTCAGTTCGGTGAAAGTCCTTGTCACACAGATCCGTGACTACATCACTCACTGGAACACCGACCCGAAGCCCTTCGAATGGACCGCGACCACCGACGAGATCCTCGCCAAGGTCCGACTCACTCAAACCAACATCAAGAAGCTCGTCGACAACAACGGGAAGTAACGCCATCAGAATCACGAGACACTAGCGCCCGAGCGCGGACTCGACTGTGAAGCCCGGGCAATCCTCCGCATTACACGTGGTCACAGGCTCACGCTACAGTCCTTTTGTGCTCTGGCGCATCAGCGCCACGCACGCCGACCATTCTTCGTCCAATCGCACAAGTTGATCTCAGGCAAGCCCCAAGATCCGATGTCATTGCCGAGCAATCGATTTCGGGTATCCGAAATGAAGTCTCGGTGTACCGTTTGGCGAAACGCTCTGTTGACTTCCCTCGGAACTCGACAGACGATGCGAGCAATGACTCGCCGAGCTTTACGGGTAGTTGGGTAGGTAATTACGATGGCGGACAACGACGTCGACCATTCAGCAGCAAATCGGCAGTTGCGCGAGGCACAGATTGTCGCCGATTCGCGATTGGCCTTGGACGGTGGGAATCCCGTTCGACAGGAACCGTGGCCGACCTACGACCGCGGTGCGGTGTGCGTTCACCCTGATGACGAGGCTGCAGCCCTGCGTGCGATCCGCAGCCACCTCTACTTCCGATACGACTACCGGCCTGCCCACGAGACCGAGTGCGCCCAGTTCGAGGCCCAGTTGTGCCGATACTTCGAATGCAAACACGCACTGGCCACCTCGAGCGGCACCACCGCACTGGCGCTGGCCATTATGGCCGCGGGTATCGAACCCGGCAGCTTGATCGCCTGTCCCGGATTTACTTTCGCCGCCACCCCGAGCGCGATAATCCTCGCAGGTTGTCAGCCATTTCTCGTCGATGTGGACGAAAACCTCCATTTAGACGTCGCCGACTTACGCAGCCGGTGGACTCCGGAAGTCAAAGCCATCATGGTCGTGCATATGCGCGGCTTCGCCGGCGATATGGCCGCGCTGATCAATTTCGCCGATGAAATGGGTGTACCGGTATTCGAGGACGCGGTCCCCGCACTCGGCGCGGAACTGGACGGCCGCAAACTCGGCACCTTCGGCCTGGCCGGTGCGTTCAGCACCCAGTCGGACAAGGCGCTCAACAGCGGCGAGGGCGGCTTCCTGCTCACCGACGACAGCTCCCTGTTCGCCCGCGCCACCGTGCTTTCCGGCGCCTACGAGGGCCGGCTGCGCCGGCATTTCCCGGACGGCGAGCCACCGATCGCCACCGATCTGGATCTGCCGCTGCTCAGTTTCCGGATGGACGAGATCCGGGCCGCGCTGCTGCGCGCCGAGCTCGACAGATTGCCGATTCGGCTGGCCGCCTTCCGGCGCAACTACGACTACGTCGCAACGGCACTGGCCGATATCGCCGGGATGCACATCCGGCGGCCGGTGGCACCCGGCGCCTACCTGGGCGAGGCGTTCATCTTCCTGGTGCCCGTCGGAGCCGCGCAGTGGTTCGCGCGAGCACTGTGCCACGAGGGCATCGAGGCACGCAACCTGGGCTCGGACGCCGACACCAACATCCGGGCCTTCTGGAACTGGCGGTTCATGTTCCCCGGCATGGAGACCGCGGCGATCAAGGAGCTGCTGCCCAACGCCACGCGCTATTTGCAACGGGCAGTGGACATTCCGCTCTCCTCGACGCTGTCGGAGGCGGACTGCGACCAACTCGTCGCGGCGGTGCGCAAGGTCGTCGGCGCGCTCGCCACAACCACCGATGAAGGCGCCAGTTCCGCCTGGGCCGGGCACCGATGACGGCACCCTCCGAGACAGGAGCGTTCCCACGCCTGGCGCTTGCCGGGGTGTTCGGCGGGCTGTTCTGCGGATATCTCGGACTGTCCGCGGCGATCCCGGTGCTGCCCGCCCACGTTCGGGACCAGTTCGGCGCGGGCGATCTCGCGGTAGGCCTCGCGGTTACGGCCACCGCGCTGACCGCGTTGCTCACCCGGCCGATCTTCGGCGGGCTGGCGGACCGCTACGGGCATCGCTCCGTCATGCGGTTCGGTGCCCTCGCCATCGCGGCGGGTGGGCTGCTGTACTTCCTGCCGATCGGTTTGGCCGGATTGATGGCGGTGCGCCTACTGGTCGGTGTCGGCGAGGCCGCGTTGTTCACCGCGGGCGCGGTCTGGACCGTCACGCTGGCGCCGCACAACCGTCGCGGCCAGGTGATCGGGCTCTACGGCGTCGCCATGTGGGGCGGCATCTCCTTGGGCACCGCACTCGGAGCGGTGTTGCGGCACTTCGGCATTGATGCGGTGTGGGCCTTCTGCGCCATCGCGCCGCTCGTCGGCCTCGTCCTGATCAGCATCGTCCCGCCGCAACCGCACGTCGAGCCGTCCGGCGGTGGCCGTGGACTGCTGCTGCGGCCCGCCGTGCTGCCCGGTCTCGGCCTTGCGCTCGGGGCCGCAGGCTACGTCGGCCTGGCCGCGTTCGTCATCACCGGGTTGCAAGAACGCGGAATCGACTCGGGCGTCATCGTTTTGAGCACCTTCAGCGCGGTGTACGCGGGCACCCGCCTGGTCATCGGGCATCTGCCGGACAAGCTCGGACCGCGCCGGGTCGCATCCTGTTGTGGCGCAGGCGAAGCCGCGGGGCTGCTGATCATCGCCTGGGCGCCGAATCTGCCGATTGCGGTGCTCGGCGCGGTGGTCATGGGGGTCGGGTTCTCGCTACTGCACCCCTCGCTGGCCCTGATGGTCATGAACAACACCGAAAGCTCCAAGCAGGGAGCCGCTCTCGGCGCGTACACCTCGTTCTGGGATCTCGGCCTGTTCGTCTGGGGCCCGGCGACGGGTGCGATCGCGACCGGGTTCGGCTACCCCGCCGTCTTCGTGGTCGGCGCGGCCTGCGCACTCGCGGCCTCGGTGCTGGCCATGACGATCCGGCAAGCGGTGACCACGGAGAAGGCGATCAACGGATGACGAACTCACCATCGGACACCGGCGCCGAACCGCTGAAGGTCCTGTGCATCACCGGCTGGTGCCGCAACGGCAGCACCATCATCGGCAACATCCTCAACGAGATTCCGGGCTTCTTCCACGTCGGTGAGCTGCACTTCCTGTGGAAGAACGCGGCGCAGCGGGGCGTGAACGAGGACTGCGGTTGCGGGCGAAAGCTGGTCGACTGCCCGATCTGGTCCGCGATCCTGCCGGTCGGACAACCGGCGGGAACCACCCTGGTGGAGCACGCCGACGCGGTCATCCGGCGTCAGCTCGGCAGTGTTCGGACCAGGCACACCTGGCGGCTGCTCCGCGGCCTGCACAGCGAGCAGCTCCGAGCGCATGCCGCCCTGATGACCGATGTCTATCAGGCCATCGCGAAGCGCAGCGATTCGCGGGTGATCATCGATACCTCGAAGATGCCGGGCGAATCGGCGTTGCTCGAACGTCTCGACGGCATCACGCCGTATTACGTCCATGTGGTCCGCGATCCTCGGGCGGTAGCCCAATCATGGAGCAAGCCAAAGGAATACGTGTACGCCATGGGTCCGGGTAAGAGTACCGGCTACTGGACCGGCTTCAATCTCGCCGCGCACGCGATCACCAAGCGTTATCCGGAACGGTCGATGTTCCTGCGGTACGAGGACTTCATCGCCGATCCGGCGGGCACGATCGACCAACTACTGCGGTTGATAGAGAGCGATCCGGCCGGCAACCCGGTCACCGATCGAACGGTCGAGTTGCACACCAATCACACAGTCACCGGGAATCCGGACCGGTTCAACATCGGTGCCACCGTCATCCGTCCGTCCGACGACTCCTGGCGGACCGGGCTGCCGCAGTCGGCACAGCGGACGGTCGCGGCACTGTCGTGGCCCCTCACGCGCCGCTACGGATACGAGTTCGGCGCTGCCGACTCGAAGGGAAGGGGCTAGCGGAGTGGATCTAGGACTCGAGAACAAAGTCGCGCTGATAGCGGGCGGATCGAGCGGCATCGGCCTGGCAGTGGCCCGCGAGCTGGCCGCCGAGGGTGCGCACGTCGCCATCGGCGCGCGTGATCCCGGGCGGCTCGCGGCGGCGGAGCGGGCGGTCAAAGAGGTTGCGCGCGGGCGTGTGCACGCGACGAGCGTGGATATCGCCGACAGCGCGGCGACCCATCACTGGATCGACGAGGTCGCCGCCGAGTTCGGTGGGTTGCACATCGTCGTCATCAGCGGCGGCAGTCCGCCGACCGGCAATGCCGCGACCTTCGCGATATCGGACTACCGGGCCGCGGTCGACGGGGTGCTGATGCCCGCTGTCGATGTGGCGCTCACCGCGTTGCCCCACCTCAGAGAGTCTCGTTGGGGCCGGGTGCTTTTCGTCGCATCGGAGACGGCGAGCGTCCCGATCAGCGGGCTGGCGATGTCCGGGGTGACCCGCGCGGCCATCGTCCGGTTCGCCCAGTCGCTCGCCGCCGAGGTGGGCCGGGACGGTGTAACGGTGAACGTGCTCGCACCGAGCGCGACCCGCACTCCCCTGCTGGAACGTGTTGCGGCGCAACGAGCTACCGACGGCGGAATCGAAGCGCAGTTCGACGCGATGGGCACGCACACGGCTGTCGGACGGATCGCCCGTCCGGAGGAGATGGCCGCGGTGGCCACTTTCCTGGCGAGCACGCGGGCCTCGTATATCACCGGCACGGTCCAGCTGGTCGACGGCGGTGCGAGCGTGCTCGGACCGACGTCGGCGCATCTGCCCTGGGAAGCCGACGTGCACGCGGAATCGGAGTGAACCGTCTCGGCACCCTTGCCGATGACATGGAAGGAATCACCACATGCTGAAGACAGATGGCATCAAAGAGACCCTGGCCCAGGTCGTTTCGGATCGTAAGAAGGAGCTGTCGCCGGGGCGGATGTTCGTCGAGGCCTGCGCAAAGGACGGGCTCGACGCGTCGGTCGAGTACGACGTGACCATCACCGACACGCTCACCAGCTCGCGGCGCAAACCGCGCTACCCCGCACGAAATGCGCTCAAAGCCATTGACCTGTCCCGTGATCCGCGCCAGTTCTACTGGCACGAGAGCGCACCCAGCGCTGACGACGCGCCCATCGATGGGGCCGAGGTTCGCCGCGAACTGGCCAGCCGGTTCCACAAGTCGCCGATCCCGGAGCTCCTCACCACCACCGCCTGGGTTCAGGTGCCACCCGAAATGTGGGAGGACCCGGAGACTTTCGAGTCGTTCATCAACTACCGCCTGATCGTCCGGCTCTGCACCGCCGAGAATTACACGATCATCAGCGGCGAGGGTGGCCTGCTGAACATCCCCGGCATCGCACGGATAACCGATCCCGGACCCTTCGCCTCGACGATCCTGTGGGCCTGCAACGAAGTCGAGCAGATGGGCGGCACCGCCGACGGTCTGATCATCAACCCGGTCGACTACTACCGCGCCATGGGTACCAGCCGACTGATGGAGGACCTCGAGCAGAACGGCGTGTTCATCTGCCGCACCCGTCTGGTCGAACCAGGGAGTGCGATCGTCGGCGACTTCGGCCACGGCGCACAGCTTTTCGATGCCGGACGTTCGGTGATCCGGTTCGCCGAGCCGCCGCCGGGGACGTTCGCCGAGCCGGGTGCGGCGGTCATGGCGGAGATCTACGAGCGCGTCGTGGTCAACCTACCGACCAACTTCTTCGTCGTGACCGTGTAGGTCGGATCTGTGACGAGTGAAGGGGCGGCTCCCGTGCCCGAGGGGACGGCAGCCGGCGAAGCCGGCGGGGTGGGTGAATACAGCGACCCGGATGTGGTGGTCGTCGGCGGCGGGGTCGCCGGGCTGTTCTGCGCCTATCACCTGCGGCGGGGCGGGGCCTCGGTCACTGTGCTCGAGCGTGGCGCGCTCGGTGGGCCGCAGTCGTGTTCGTACGGGAATACGGGTTTCGTCGGCACGCATGGCGCCGCGCCGCTGGCTGAACCGGGTATGCGTTCGCTTCGTGCTCTCGGCATGCTGAGTGTGGATGCGCCGTTCTACGTCAAGCTGCGGGCTGATCGCGAATTGCTGCGCTGGTTGGGGCATTTCGGGCGCGCTTGCTCGGCGACTGCAGCTGCGGCAGGTTTCTGCGCGTTGGTCGGGATGAAGAAACGCAGTCTCGAGATACTGCTCGAACTGTGTGAATCACCCAGTATCGCTGCAACTTTCGAGTCGCCGGGGATTGTGCTGACCTTCAAGACCGCGCAGGGTTTCGCGGATGCCAGTCGGGTTGTGCCGCGAACCGTTGCGAATGGTGTACCGCTGCGGGTCCTCGGTGCGGGGGAACTCGATGAGCTCGAGCCGAAGACTCGTTTCGATATCCATGGCGCCCTGTACAGCCCGGAAGGTGCCTATCTGCACGTGCCGGAGTTCGTCGTCGAATTCGGCCGGGTGCTGCGGGAAATGGGGGTCGAGATCTGCGAGCACACCGACGTGACCGGTTTCGAGGTCTCCGCGCGGAAAGTCGAACGGCTGCATACGAATCGCGGGGATTTCCGCCCCCGCGACGTGGTCGTCGCCGCGGGCGCGTGGTCGACCGAGTGCGCTCGCTTGGCGGGGGTCGGCCTGACGCTGCAACCGATCAAGGGATACAGCGTCACCATGGATATGCCGCCCAGCGGGCCCAGTCGGCCGGTGTTGCTGAGCGAGGGCCGAATGGCGATGGTGCCGCTGGGCGACCGCCTGCGCATCGGCGGACGACTCGAGCTGACCGGAATGAGCAGGGCCATCTCCGAACGGCGCGTGCGGGGAATGCTGCGGACCGTCAGCGAATACCTGCCCGAACTCGAAGAAACGCAGACCCGCGAGACATGGAGTGGTCTGCGCCCCTGCACGCCGGACGGAGTGCCGCTGATCGGCCGCACCGGTTTGCGCAACATGTTGATCGCGGTCGGCTACGGCCATATCGGCATGGGGCTCGCGCCCGCCGGTGGCGAACTCATCAGCCATATCCTGGCAGGACAACAACCAACCACCGACCCGGCTCCGCTGCGGCCGGACCGTTTCGGCAGCTCAATTCTCTAAGGCGTCACCAGTGATCGAAAACCCAGGTGTCAAGGGCGACACCACAATCGGTGTCCTCTGCCTCGACACCGCATTCACCAAAATCCCGGGCCATATCCGCAATCGAACAACCTTCGACTTTCCGGTCGTCTACCAAGTAGTGCACGGCGCGACCCCGCAGCGGATGGTGACCGAAGCGGATCCGACCCTCCTCGAGCCATTCATCATCGCCGCCAAGGAGCTCGAAGCACGCGGCGTAGCGGCGATTACCAGCGGATGCGGCTTCCTCGTCATCTTCCAACAGCAGTTGGCCGACGCCGTGCAAATCCCGCTGTACAGCTCCAGCCTGATCCAGGTACCGATGGTGCACCGCATGCTCGCCGCCGACCGCAAAGTCGGCCTACTAGTCGCCAAGAAAGCCGCCCTCACCCACCGCCACCTACAGGCGATCGGCGCCGATTCGGTCCCGATCTGCATCGCCGGAATGGACGCACAACCCGAGTTCCGCGAGGTCATCCTCGAAGGCCGCCGCACCATCCTCGACCCCGACCGCCTCGGCCGAGAGGTCCTCTACGAAATCGACCAACTAGCCGCCGCCAACCCAGACATGGGTGCCCTCGTCATCGAATGCACCGACCTGGTCCCCTACGGCCACGCCATCCAACACCGCCTAGGCATCCCGGTCTTCGACATTGTCACGCTCACCGAAATGGTCCACCGGACCCTGAGCCACCGCCCCTTCCCCCGCTGAGGGTCCTCCTGCCATTCGCGAACACGGCGGGCAACCGATGGCGCTACTGCTGAGCTAGGCGGCGCTCGACGGATTCAACCTTGGTAGTCAGAGTGTTGCTGTAGCCAGGACGGATGTCGGCCTTGATGACGATGCTGCACCGCCCGGACACCGTCATCACCGCATCGGTAGCTGCCTTGATGACAGCCATCACCTCATCCCAGTCGCCTTCGATCTCGGTGAAACTAGCTGCTGTCCGATTGGGCAGCCCGCTCTCCCGGATAACGCGAACCGCCGCGGCAACCTGCTCACCGACATCTTCTCCGACGCCGACCGGGGTAATCGAGAATGCTGCAAGCATGCCGTCTCCTCCTCATCGCACCTGCACCGACATTCCACGGCGCAGGATAGTAGATACGAAAACTGTTCCAGGACTACAGAGTACGTAGCAACTCGTAAGTCTCTCGGCGAAGTTCGGGCACGCCATGTGCATCCTTGATCCGCGGTGTCCCGGCCAGCCGATGGATTCGCCTGATGTGCTCGGCGACCCGTTCTGAAGTTGTCCCTTTGGCCTTGTCGACGACGCTGATACCAAGCACTACGCCTTCGTCGACATCGCCGTGGCGGAGTTGCAGTGCAGCAAGCTTGGCTGTGCTGAAGAGTCTTGATCGGGCGTACCCATCAGACAGTTGCTGCGCTTCCTGAAGGCGTTGGATGGTGTGGGACACCTCGACACCGCGGGTAAAAGCCAGCTCGAATAGACCTTGGGCAAGATCGGAAGTAAGCAACTTGTCGTTGTAGTAGGCCTTGAATCCTTCGTGTTCTGTGTCGGGATGGTCCTCCTCTTCGGCCCCGGCAAAGTACTGCTCCGCTTCTATGACTGCTCGTAGACATTCGCGGTGATGTCCTTGGCGTCCGAAGGCTCGTGCCTTGACGGCAGCGATGTCTGCGCGCCGGAGAAGAGACAGCTTGTCGGCGCGGAGCGAAGCAATTCCCAGTTTGTCGAGTGCGTCGTCGAGGTCACGGCGGTAGATCGACTGGCGTGCGATGCAAGTCAGTATCGCTGCCCGTATCCACCAGTCTCCATCCTCGGCGATGAGCGCCCAACCTTCGTCGAAATGGGCTCTGGCGCTCGCGTGTTGGCCGCGGTCGTAGTTGGCCCAGCCAACAACCCGGTAGAAGGTGGCCACAGCGGCTTTGAGCTCTCTCTCGACATGCGGAGGCATCTGCGCGTGGAGGTAGCCATTCGCGACGCGGAGTTGGGTGGCCATCCCTTCAGTGATACTGATGCCTGCGTCGTCGACTTCACGGAAAAGCCCGGCCCAGGCATTCACTCGGTCGACATGTTCCATGCCGACCCGAGCGGGCGGATTCGGCTCAACCGATTCGCCGGCAAAGGCCGGCGACATGCCAGCGGCAACAGCTACGAGTCCCGAGCCCGCACCCAGCACAAAGGCGCGACGAGGCAGCGACACGAGGACGACCTCTCCGGCGGCGGTCCGGGCGGGTACCCAGACCTGATCAGCTTCATCGACCCCCAGCAACGTCGGTGTTCGGTGGCCGAGGGTGTCATTCGCCAGCGTAACCGTCACTGGGGAACGGGAATCAACTCCGCTGTGGACGTCACTGAGCCCACTCAGCGCCCGCTCGAACCGGGCTACCACCTCAATAGAGGCGTTCGCGAGCGCGTCTTCGAGAATCAATCGGCTGGAAGGTCGAAGTTGCGCGTCGGCTCCCTGGCCTCCCATGCGGCCACCGTGCGCGATGCCAGCTTCAGTTTCTCAGCGAACCTGTCAACACTGAGCAACATGGCCTCGCGCAAGGCTTTGGATTCGATCCCAGTCCAGCAGTAGATGATCATTCGCTCAGCTCCAGCCCCTGCTCGTGCTGCCGCAATGGAACGAAAGCTACACGCGTTCAACCACCTCTGTAACTCGATCGGTCGAGTTCGACGCGTTGGAACCCGCGGGGGAACTGCACCGTTACGTCATGGTTGCCTCCGCCGCCACCCGCCAGGCTGAGATCAGCACCTGCGCCGAGAGGCGGGCGATTACTTCCTATCGGACATGCGAAACCGGCCGGGCAAATATCCGGATTCGGTTGGCCGGTCCGGCGTCGGTGTGCCCGCAGTAATCCCGATCGAGAGGAATGCCGAAATGCTCGACCGCGCAACAGATCCCCAGTTCGTAGCCGCCTGCCGAGCCGAAGATCTCGACCCTGATCTTGCCGCGCGTCGCGTCGAGAGCGGAACCATGGTCTTCCTGCGATCGGAGGCCAGTCGACATATGACGACGTTCCGGCCGCTGCTCGTCGGGGAGGACACCCGCCGCAAGGTGTCGGCGCTGATCGGGTTGGGACCGCGTGATACCGATCGGCAGGCCATCGTCGAGAGCATGGCGGTGATCCTGGCCGCAGGTCCGGACGCGGTCATGGATCTCACCACCAACCCCCAGGGGGTAGCCTTGCGGGCCGACCTCAAGGAAATCGTGGGTATTCCACTGGGCGCTTGCCTGACTTACGATTTGTTCGCCAATCCTCGAAAGAAGTTGAGCCGCACCGAATTCCTGGAACGGTTTGAGCTGGGTCTCGCCCCTGGTGTCGACTTCGTTCTCATCCACGCGGGCATCAATCCCGCGCTCGTCGAGATGAGTGAGAAGTCCGATCGGGTCATGCCCACCACGTCACGCGGTGGCGGCCTGCTCGCCCGTTACATGCGTATGCATCACTGCGACAATCCGTTGATCGAGTATTTCGACGGAATCATAGACATCTGCCGTCGGCGCGAGGTCGTGCTAGACCTCGGCGACACTTTCCGCCCCGGCGCTACCGCCGACGCAGGCGACGAACTGAAGTGGCGCGAAATCCAACTGCTTGCCGAGTTGCGTACGGATGCACTCTGTGGAGGTGTCCAGGTCTTGTGTGAGAGCGGCGGTCATATGCCGCTGCACCGGATCCCAGAGCTGATCTCCGCCTACAAAGAAGCACTCGGCGGTGCACCGCTGTGGCTGGCTGGGCCCATGGTGATCGACAACGGCAGGTCCGCGTCGCGATCAGTGCGTTGGATCTCGTGCGCGGCTGGAAACCCGAGATCGACAGGCAGCGCGCGATAAGTGTGGCCCGGCGCGCGAACGACTGGGAGATCCAGCAAGGGCATGCCCTGTATCCGGGGCTGGCCGGCAACGCGTTCATCGAGCACGGACTGCGCAAAGGTGCGCCGTGCACGATCTGCGGACGCTGTGCCCGCACATCACCGCGAAAAAGGACCACGAGGAGACACCGGTAGCGGCGGTGCAGGCGGGGCCGCTACCGCTGCCTACACCCGAGGTGGGGCCGCGCGGTGAGGTCGGTCCGGATGACGACGAGGACCCCGAATACGAGGCTGACGCGGCTGTACTAGCGGCCACCTTCCGGACGGAATCGTGAGATGGAGACCACGACCCTCGCCGAACGCATAATCTCACGGCTACCCAGCGCGGCCGACATCGAGCTCGCGGCCCAGGGCATTGCTGACGATCTGCGCGCGCTCGGCCATTGCGTTCCGGCCGACGGCTGGCTGATCGTCGGCGGTTCTCTGGCACGTGGCGAGCCCACCTTCATTCGCCACCGTGGTGAGCCACTGTTGATCAGCGACATCGATTTCCTGTACGTCTACGACGGTGACGAACCCTCGATGTCCATACCGGAGCTGCGCATCCTCGCCGAAAGCGCCTTTCCCACAGTCGATCTGATGACACTGCCGCTCGGCGACTACCGAACTGTTCAGACCTCGCTCGGATTCGATTTCAAGGACCTCGGCCTGGCTGTCACCGAGCACGGCATGCCCGACAAAGACCCCGTGCGCCTCGACGCCCGCGACGCCTATGAGATCCTGTTGTACTACACGCAGGCGTACTTCTGGCTCGGCATCCACGATCAATGGTGCGCCGCGGGGGATTCGGCGCATTTCCATCTGATGGTGAACCGGCTGTGCATGAAGGTTCTGCGTGCCACCGCCATGCTCGACGGCGCCTACGCGCATCACGACTTCGACCGAATGGCACCACATCTCGCCGAGCAGATGCGCTCCGAACTCCACTGGCGACGCGACCCTACCCAACCGCCCATGGATCCGGGTCGGTTCTGGACCTACCTACACGACGCCTTTCAACGGTTCGACGCGGAATTTGGACTGCCACGTCCGGACGCGGTGAATCACAGCCGCTACGCGACAACGAGCAGCGGTCGAATCGTGGCTCGCCACCACCAAGCTGTCCATGCATTGGGCCGCGCGATGGCAGAAGCCTCGGTCGGTACGCCAGACCCGGCGGCGTTGGCTACGGTGAAGCGTCGCGCTTGGCAACGGATAACAGGCTGGACCGGCACCGCACCACAACCGAGTCCCGAGGACTACTTCCGGGTGCACAAGCAGGAAATCCACGACCACCTACTCGCCATGAAAGTGCAGGTCAGATAAGTGAAGCTGCTGGTTACCGGGGGTGCGGGTTTCATTGGCGCCACCGTCACGAGGATGCTGCTCGATGTCGGGCATGAGGTTGTCGTGGTCGACGACCTGTCGCGAAACGACGATCGTCAGATTCCCGACGGGGCGAAGTTCATTCAGCTGCGCGTCCATGACGTCGCGGAAGTTCTCACCTTTGGGTCCGGGTTCGATGCCGTGCTGCACTTCGCGGGGCTGATCGCGGCAGGCGAGTCGATGCACCATCCGGAATGGCATTGGGACAACAACACTCGTGCGTCTCTCGCGCTGCTCGACGCGATGCGGGCCGCCGAAGTCGACAAACTGGTGTTCTCCTCGACTGCGGCGGTGTACGGCGAACCGACTGAGCTTCCGCTGGTCGAGACCGCACCCACGAGCCCGGTCAACACCTACGGCGATACCAAACTCGCGATCGACCGTGCGATCACCAGCTACACCCGTGCGTTCCCATTCGGGGCAATCTCACTGCGCTACTTCAACGTTGCGGGCGCGCACGACTGTGCGGACGGCACCATGATCGGCGAACGTCAAAACCCCGAAACCCACTTGATCCCGCTCGCGCTCGACGCCGCGATCGGCCGAGTCGACAAGTTCAGCCTGTTCGGTGATGACTATCCGACCCCAGACGGGACTTGTGTGCGGGACTACATCCACATCACGGACCTGGCCCGCGCACACCTGCTCGCCCTCGGAGCCATCCGCCCCGGTGAACACAATATCTACAACCTCGGCAATGGGATCGGATTCTCGAATCTCCAAGTGATCCGCGCGATTCGCGAAGTCACCGGCGTGCAATTCGAGCTCGAAACCGGACCGCGGCGACCTGGCGACCCGGCAACCCTCTACGCCTCATCCGAACTCGCACAGCGGGAACTCGGCTGGACCCCGGAAAAGCCGGACATCATCGACATCGTCCGCGATGCCTGGCGGTTCCATCAACAGCCGCACTGATCCGACGGCGGGTTTGCACACGTGCCACCAGCCATGGCTGACCGGCCTTCGGGGGCGGCCGTCGTGGCGAACGACCCCGTTGACCAGCGCCGAACCGCGCGTCAGCTCATCAGGCCGCTCTGGTAGGCGAGGACTACGGCTTGGGTGCGGTCTCGGGAGGCGGTTTTGGCGATTACGTGGGCTACGTGGGTTCGGGTGGTGGCGGGGCTGATGAAGAGTTCGGTGCTGATTTCGGTGTTGGAGCGGCCTCGGGCCATGAGTACCAGGACTTCTCGTTCTCTAGTGGTGAGGGAGGAGATGGTGGTGGGGGCGGTGGTTGCTCGGGGGCCGGCGCGGCGGAGGGCACCGAGGACGCTGCCGACGATGGCGGGGTCGAGCCAGCCGTCGCCTGCGGCGCAGCGGCGGATGGCCTCGGCGAGGTCGGCGGGGGCGGCGTGTTTGAGGAGGAAACCGCTGGCGCCTGCGGCGAGTGCCTCTTGGACGGCGGTGTCCTCGTGGAAGGTGGTGAGGACGAGGACGGCTGGGGCGTCGGGGGTGGCGGTGATTGCCCTGGTGGCTTCGATGCCGTCCATGATCGGCATGCGGAGATCCATCAGAACTACTTGGGGTGCAAGGGTTTTCACGGCGTCGATCACGGCGGCGCCGTCGCCGACCTCGCCGACCACCTCGATGTCGGTGGTCGCGCCGAGCAGCATGACGCAGCCCGCGCGCACGAGCGCCTCGTCCTCGGCGACGAGCACGGTGATCGTCATGACACCTCGATCGATGGGTGGGCGGGAAGCGTGGCATGGACACACCAGCCGTCGTCGTCCGGCCCGGAGGTCAGTTCGCCGCCCAATGCGTCGAGACGTTCCCGCAGCCCGCGCAGCCCGTTGCCGGACGACAACGCCGCCGCGGCAGGCGCAGCACGCCCGCCGGAGCTGCGGACGGTGAGGTCGAGAGTGCGCTCGGTCCAGGCGATGCCGAGCGTGACCGTCGCGTCTCGGCCCGCGTGTTTGGTGACGTTGGTCAGCGACTCCTGCACGATCCGGTAGGCCGCGAGGTCGGCGTCGGGGTCCAGCGACCGCGCGGTACCGGTGACATCGGTGCGCACCTGTAACCCTGTGCGCCGGGCGGATTCGAGCAGCCGCTCCACATCGGCAAGCCGGGCAGGCGCGGCACCGTCCGACTCGGTCGAGCGCAGCAGCCCGAGCATCGAGTGCAATTCGGTCATCGCCTGCGCCCCCGCCTGCTCGATCACCTCCAGCGCCTGCCGCACCCGCGGATCGGCACCGGTGGCGAGCGCGCGGGCGGCGCCCGCGTGCAGGATCATGCCCGCGACCGCGCCGGTGACACTGTCGTGCAGTTCGTGCGCGAGCCGCAAACGCTGTGCGGCGAGCGCTTTTTCGGCTTCCGCCGCTAGTCGCTCACGCTCGGCGCGCGCATGCTGTTCGCGCGCATGTGCCAACCTGCCGAGCCCCCAGGCAATGGACAGGAACAGCGCCCACGCCGCAGCCGCGGCGACGAACCCGCGCAGCTGGGTCTCGGGCGGCTCGGCCTGCGCGAATCGGTAACTGAACAGGCCGAGCGGCAGCGCGGACGCGACGAGCACGAGCCGGGCGACGGGTCCGGCCACCCGGCTCGCCACCGCGTACGCCGCCACAAGCAGGTAAGCGAACGGCAAATAGCCGGGGACAACAAGATTCACGCCGGTGCAGAGCCACACCACCACCCACACCGACAGCGGAAACCGGCGCCGCAGCAGTAACGCCCCGCACAGACCGACGGCGAGGGCAGGCACCACCCACAGCGGCATCGTTGCGCCGCCCACCAGGCCCCGATCCCCACCCCAGAAAACCAAATCCACTGCGCCGGTGACGAATACGAATATCACGTCGGCGATCCGACGCAGCAGAACAGGCGCCCGCCGCGACTCGGTCACAGCCGACAGCTCAGGACCGGAGACGACTGCGGCTGCACTGCGCGGGCCGCCGCGTTGATCTCGGCCCACCGTGATTCGCCGCGTCATGAGCAGCAGTTTCCCACGAATCGAGTCGGCGAGTCGGCCGTTCGCACCGCTCTCACCTGCCGAGATAACGCCCCCGGCTAGGGAATTGGTGGGATCATCCCCCGCCGAAGAGACGGAAGACGAACCGAAGCGGGTCCTCCACGGGGATCTCGGGCAGACCGGCCGGCGGCGGAGCCTGCGCGAGCACCCTGCGCACGGCGGCGATTATCTCGCCGGTCGTCGGCTCCAGGAACGGCTGGAAGCCGTCCGGATCTTCGCGCAGGACGACCGGAACGCCCTGCACCGGCGCCGTCGAACTGGCCGCGAGCTGGAGCAGCACCAGCTCCGGAGCCTCGGGAACCACCCTGACCTGGGCGACATCGATGACCTCGGCGATCGCCTCCGCGGCGGCGAACACACCCATCCGCAGTGCCCGCGGATGGTCCGCGAGTGCTTGGTTCAGCGGCGGGTCGACCAGTGCGAACTCCGGTTCCACCAATGTTGCCGCGCCGAGCAATTCACCGGTGGCACCCGCATCGTCGACCGCGTACACCACGACCAAGGTCCGCCTCGTCATGCGCAGCAGTGTCGCACGAATGGGGCTGCTACCGCGGGGCGATGAGGGTTCTCATCGCGTGGTGGTAGGCGCGGAACACCGCAGCAGGCCGATTCGCGCGAGTGCCCGCTCCGGCCATTCTTGAGTCGTTCGATTCCCCCGGCGACCAGGCCGAATCCCAGAAGGGCTGGACCACAATGCTTCAGGATACGGCGTTCACGTTCGCCCACCCCGACTACTACGAACCCTTCGATCGCACCGATCCGGGCCGGCGCTACAACCCGACCCGGCGTCCGGAAGGGTGGATCCGCCGTGAGTTCGACGTGTGGACCCAGTGGACGCCGCCGCACACCGAACTGCCCGAGCAGGGCTGGAAGGTGCACGTCTCGAGCGCCCTCGGTTCCGCGCAGCAGGTCCTCGATGTGGTGAGCGCCGCATGCGTCGAGCTCGGGATCTCGTTCAAGCACCTCACCGGCAAGCAGTACTTCCTCTGGATGCACGGCAAGCACGGCAGCCGAGTGCAGAGCGGCAAGTTCTGCGCCCTCTATCCGCCGACACCGCAGCTCGCGTACGCCTTACTCGAACGACTCGAGCGCGAATTGTCCGGTGTCGCAGGGCCATACGTGCTCACCGACCGGCGCTTCGGTTCCTCGCAGTGCGTGTCCTACCGCTACGGTGCCTTCCGCCAGCGGCGCCGCCTGCAGCCCGACGGCACCCGGGTGCCGACCATGCTCGCCCTCGACGGCACCGAGGTGTCCGACGAGCGCCGCCCCGAATTCCGGCTGCCCGCAGGCATTGCCGACCCGTTCGACCCGGTACTCGAGGCGGACGGCGGCGACGAGGTGAGCTTCCACGGCTACACCTTCGAGAGCGTGCTGCAACCGAGCAACGCGGGCGGCGCGTATCGGGCCAGTCGCGCCGATGGCACCCCTGTATTCGTGAAAGAGGCTCGCGCACAAAACGGTTACGGCGGCGACGAGGACGCACGAGGGCGGCTCGAGCGCGAGTACTTGACGCTGCGCGCCCTGCACGCCGTCGCACCCGGCCTGGCTCCGGCGCCGATCGAACTGTTCACCGAGTGGGAGCACACCTACCTGGTCACCGAGTTCGTCCCCGGCCGCACGCTGAGCAAGTGGATGGTCGCGACGAATCCGCTGATCCATGCCGGCGAGCACCCGACCGTCTTCGCCGACTACTACCGGCGATGCACGCACATTCTCGATCAACTCACCGCACAGCTGGCCGCCCTGCACGAGCTCGGCTACGCCTTTGTCGACGTCGCACCGGGCAATATCCTGGTCGATGACGACGACACGGTGCGGCTCATCGACTTCGAGGCCACCCAGCCCGTCGACCATCCCCTCGGTCTGCTCGGCACACCGGGTTATGAACCTCCGGAATCGCGGGCGCTCGGTGCGCGAGCGAAGACCGATCCCCTGCATGTCGACGCGTACGGCCTGACCGCGGTCGCGCAGCTGCTCGTCTTCCCGATGCACGAGGCCGCACGGCGCAGCCCGGAAACCCTGGACCATCTGTATGCCGAGCTGGCCGAATTGTGCCAGCCGCCAACGGATTTGTGGGTCACCGTACTGCGATCACGGTCCGCGCCGGACGTGCTGCGGCTGCCGACGCCCGCTCAGGTGCGCTCCGCACCGGCGGACGCGGTGCGCTGGCTGCGCGATCGCACGGCCGACGCGCTGGAACGCATGGTCGATCTCACCAATCCCCGCTGGACGTATCCGACTGCGCCGGAAGGACATCGGTCCAACACCCGCTGCGTCGCCTACGGCACCGCGGGTGTGCTGCACGCGCTGCGCGCCGCCGACCGCGAGATCGACCCACGGGTCGTCGAGCGACTGCGCACCCTCGCCCTGCACAACCGGCTGACGACCGGACCGGGTCTGCTGTTCGGCAATGCCGGAATCGCCTGGGTACTGGACGATCTCGGCGAGCGCGACGCGGCCATTGCGTTACTTGCCGAAGCCAGCCGACACCGGCTCGCGACCGAGGCGCCCGCGTGGGGCGGCGGGGCGGCGGGAGTCGCTATGACGCACCTGTCCTTCTTCCACCGCACCGGCGACCCCGAACACCTCGACCAGGCCCAGCGGCTGCTCGACTCCGTGCCCGACGGCGATGCGCTCATCCCCGCGCTCGGCCCGGACCATCCGTCCGGACTCGTGCACGGCAGGCCCGGCATCGCGCTTGCGCTGTACTACCTTTCGGTCTTCACCGGAACCGACGAGCCGTTCGAACGCGGACTCCAGCTGCTGCGTGACGAACTCGTGCACGTCGAGCCGATACCCGTCGGCGCCATCGGCTTTCGAGTCTCCACCACCGACCGACGCAATATGCCGTACCTGGCGTGCGGCAGCGCGGGCTACGCCCACGTGCTGGCGCGCTACCTCGCCCGCCGACCCGACCCGGAACTCACCGAGCTGCTGCGCAGTTGCGTTCGCGCCGTTGGCATCCGGTTCACCGCGGCCCCGGGGTTGTTCCAGGGGCAGGCCGGCCTCGCACTCGTGCACGCCGACCTGGCCGCCCTCTTCCCGGACGAGAACTTCCTCCCCGATGCCCCCGCCCGGTCGGCCGCCCTGTTCAAGTACGCGATCGGCGGCGAGACCGGCGTCCGGTGGCTCGGCGGCCGCGGACAGCGACTGAGCGCCGACCTGGCCTCCGGTTCCGCGGGCATCCTGCTTGCCCTGCAGCACGCCACCACCGGCGTCACCGACCCGCTGTTCACCCTCGATCAGTGCCTTGACGCCGACCGGCCCGTGCCGCTGCGCGAACAGCACTGACAGGCAACACAGCCACCTCAGACCACCCAACGACGACGAGATCACCCGAGGAGGTGAACCACATGACCAAGGTACTGAAGCTCCAGCTGCAGTCCGACCCCGAGCTCGGCGACGACGCCCCGCTCAGCTCCTACAGCGAGCACCACTGCAACAACGCGGAGGAGGCGCTCTGAACCGAACACGAAATCAACGAAACGAGAGGAGGTGAATGACATGACAAAGGTCCTGAAACTGCAACTGCAGTCCGACCCGGAACTCGGCGACGACGCGCCGATGAGCTCCTACAGCGAGCACCACTGCGGTGGTGGCGGTGGTGGCGGCGGCTCCGAGGAGGTGCTGTAGCTCGATGAATCGCCGGGCGCGGGTCTGACCCGCGCCCGGCGAAATCCCTTGTATACCCATCCAATCAAAAGGAAAGAACATGGAAATCCAGAACATGGTCGCGTTGGCGGCCATGGATACCGATGACGATCTGATCGACGACGCGCCGATCAGTGTGTTCTCGGTCGCCTACTGCGACGACGCATACTTCGGGTGAATCGATGAGTACAGCAGCTACCGCGGCCTCCCCCGAGGCCGATCTGCGGACGTACCGGGTCGCCCAAGCGGCCTCGACGTTCGGCAGCACCCTTACCGGCACCGCGGTCTCCGTGGTCGCGGTCGTCGGATTGGGCGCTGGGCCACACGAGGTTTCGCTCATCGTGACCAGCGCGATGATCCCGTCGCTGGTGCTCGGCCCGGCGGCGGGGGTCTTGCTGGATCGGGTGCGCAGGCCGCGGCGGCTGCTGCTCGCCGCCGACCTGGTCGCCGCGGCGTCGGTGCTGTGCTGTGCGGCGGCGATGAGCGCCGGCGTGCTGACCATCGCCGGACTCGCCGCACTATCCGTCGTCCTTGGCGTGGCCCGGGTGGTGCTCGAAGGTCTGTACTTCGGCCATCTGACCACGCTGGGGGTCACCGATCTCGGGCGGGCGCGGGCCGGGCTCCAGTCGACAACGATGGTGTCGCGATCGGTCGGGGCGTCGATCGCGGGACCGCTGGTGGCATCGGTAGGCGCGGCGGCGATGTTCGCCTGCGATGCGGTCACCTACCTGTTCAGCGCCTACTGCCTCACCAGACTCGCCGCACCCGACCAGCGGTCGACCGAGCCGCGGCACGGCTTCGGCCGCGAATTCCTCGATGGCGTAAGGGCTTTGCGCGGTCACTCGCTACTCCTGGCGCTGGCGCTGTACCTACTGGTCGGCGGGGCGGCATCGGGCGGCATCGCCGCGCTGCGAGCGGTATTCCTGCTCGACGAGGTCGCGCTTCCCGTTGCGGTATACGGGATTCCGGCCGTGGTAGCCACCCTGTCCTCGGCCGCCGGTGCACTGCTCGCACCGCGCGTGCACGCCAGGGCGGTGCCCGCGCGACGGGTACTGGCGATCACGGTGCTCGGCGGCGCCATCGGCACCGCCGCGCTGCCGATGGCGACCGGGCCCACTGCGACAGTGCTGTTCGCCGCCTGCCTCGGTGCGGCGGTGCCCATGTTCTTCGGTGCGGTGCTGAACATCGCGCTGGTGACGGTCATGGGCGACGGTGTCGGAGACGGCTACTTCGCGCGGGTCGGCGCACTGCTGGCCACCGGGACCACCGCGGCGAATCTGCTCGGTGCGGTGCTGGGCGGCGTGCTCGGCGAACGATGCGGCGCGCGCACCGGGATCTGGGCGTTCGTCGCCGTCGATCTGGTCGCGTCCCTCGCCTTCCTGCTGATCGTCGGACGCGCCCCGGCCGATCGCGACAACAACAACGAATCGATTGCGAAGGTGGCACGATGAATGCCGAGTATCCGCACGCCCCCGAGTCCGATGACTGGGATGTCCTGCACGGCAACCGGATTCCGGATCCGTTCCGACCGCTCGAGGACCTCGCCGATCCGGACAGCGTGTCCTGGGTAGCGTCCCAGCGGCAGCTGACCGAGACCTATCTCGACGCGCTGCCCGGCCAGGAGCGGCTGCAGGAAGTGTTGCGCGACATCGTCGTTCAGGGACCAACCGCCTCGCCGGTGAAATACGCAGGCGCCCGCCGGTTCCGAGTCGGCCGTGCGCGCTCTTCTGGACCATGGCAGCTACAGGTCTCCGATGAGCCGCAGGGCGACTGGCGCACACTGCTCGACGCGACAACCCTTGGCGCGGGGGCGATCCTGCGACGCTGGGCACCGTCACCGGACGGCAGGTTCGTGGCCGTGCAGGCGAGTGTCGGCGGGTCCGAGGACAGCACCCCACTCTCGCTGGTCGACGCCAAGACCGGTGCCGTGGTGCGGACGTGCACGCTGACCAGATACTCACCGGTCGAGTGGCTGGCCGACGGCAGCGGCTACTTCTACGTGCGGCGCCACGACAACCGTTGCGGCAGTGGGGTATACCGGCATCAGGTAGGCACCGAGACCACTGACGACGAACTCCTCATCGGCGACGACAACCCGGTCGGCCGCTACCACTTCACCTTCTGGCACGACCGCTGGCTCGTCATCACCGGCCGCGCGGGCACCAGCAGATCGACCAGGGTCTCGATTGCCGATGTGGCCGAAGGCGGTCCGCCGCGACCGCTCGAACTCGGCGGTCTCTCCTCGGCGGGCGTCGTGATCGACGGTGCGGGCCGGATCCTGGCCATCTCGACCGCCACGTGCGAGTTCGGCCAGCTGCTCGTCGCCGAACCCGAGCCGTCGGGCGGCTGGGGTCAGTGGCGGGTGCTCGTGCAGGCCGACGAACCTTCGGTGCTGGCCGCATTCGCGGTAGCCCCAGCCGACGGCGACGACCGGCTGCTGGTGTTGCGCACGCGGGACGGATACGCGGAGCTGTCGGTGCACGACGCGGACAGCGGCGCCTGGCTGCTCGACGCCGAATTGCCCGGTGCGGGAACAGTTGCCGGGATCAAGTCCACCGATGAACCGGGCGTGCTGCTGCTCAGCTACACCGACTGGATCCGGCCGCTCGGCGCCTGGCGGCTGGATCTGCGCTCAGGCCAGGTAACCCCCACCGAGCCGTCGTCGCGGCTGCTGCCCGGAATCACCGTCACCCGAACGACATACCGCTCCGACGACGACACCGAGGTACCGGTGACGGTGCTCGCACCGGCCGGGCCGCAGGTGCCCCGGCCCACCATCCTCAGCTGCTACGGCGGCTTCGGCATCACCTTCCGGCCCGGCTATCAGCCGGACGGCCTGACCTGGGTGCTGGCCGGTGGTGTGATGGCCATCGCGGGAGTGCGCGGCGGTGGCGAACGCGGGCGGCGCTGGCACCGCGACGGTGCGGGCGTGCACAAGCTCAACGCGTTCGCCGACCTGCACGCGGCCGGTGACTGGCTGGTCGAGACCGGCTGGACCCGCAGTGGCGCACTGGCGCTGCTCGGTGGCAGCAACGGCGGACTGATGGCGGTCGGCGCCATGGTGCAGCGGCCCGGGAACTATGCCGCGGTCGTGAGCGCAGGCGCCCCACTGGACATGGTGCGCTATGAACGGTGGGGGCTCGGCCGTGCCTGGCGCGAGGAGTACGGCTCCGTCGACGATCCGGCGGCTCTGTCTGTGCTGCTTCGGTATTCGCCGTACTACAACGTCACCGCACGGACCGGGGAACCGGCGCACCGATGGCCGCCCGCGCTGTTCACCACCGGCGACAGCGACACCCGGGTCCCGGCGGTGCACTCCTGCAAAATGGTTGCCGCACTTCAGCGCGACAGCGGTGGGCCCGTACTGCTGGACGTGATCGTGGGCAAGGGACACGCGGGCGGTGGGCCCGCATCGGACCGAGCTCTCATCCTCTTGCTCGCCTTCGTCGCCCGGCACACCGGGTTGTCGCTCGACGAATGATCCTTGTGGCGGTGTGGCATTCGCTGCTCACGGGTGCCCGTCGCCGCGGGGCGGGATGCTCAGCGCGAGCAGCGCGGTGTCGTCATCGACGCCCTCGCCGAAGCGAGCCAGCAGGTCCGTCACCGCGCTGACCACTGCCGGTGCGGTGGTCGGGGCCAGCGGACCGAGGAACTCCAGGAGTTCCTCTTCGCTATGCCGAACGGAGCCGGTCGTGCGCGCTTCGGTGAGCCCGTCGGTGTACAGCAGCACGGTGTCACCGGGGCTGAGACGGAATTCGATACTGGCGAAATGAGCATCGGGCAGCGCGCCCACCAGTTGTCCGCCCGGGATGTCGAGGAACCGCGCACCGCCGGTCGCGCTGAGCAGCACCGCTGGCGGGTGACCACCACTCGCCAGACAAACGTTGCAGCCCTTCGCATCTGGTGTCAGCTGTCCATAGATCACGGTGCAGAAGCGGGGATCTATCCCGTGGTACTCATGGTTGAGCACGGTGTTGAGGATGGCCAACGCCGCGACGGGGTCCGGGTCGGAAGCGGCCGCGGCGCGCAGGGTGTAGCGGGCCAGCGAGGTGACCGCGGCCGCGGGGGCACCCTTGCCCGATACGTCGCCGATGAAGAAGCCCCAGGTGTCGCCCTTCAGCGGAAACAGATCGTAGAAGTCGCCGCCCACCTCGTCGACCGATGCCGCGTGATAGTAAGCGGCAACGTCGATTCCGGGGACGGTTGGCAAGGTTGGCGGGAGCAAGGTGCGCCGCAGCGTGGTGGCGAGTTTCTGGACACGGTCACGTTCCCGGTCCGCGTCCTGCCGGGCCCGCAGCAGTTCTTGTTCGTAAGCGCGGCGGTCGCGAGCATCGAAGATGGTGGTGCGGATCAACTGGGCCGTGCCGTCCGGACCCGACTTGACCATCGAGGTCACCAGCACCGGTAGTCGAGTTCCGTTGGCGGCCTTCAGGTCCAGGGCGAGCCCACCGATCTCGCCATGCATGCTCAGGGTCGGCGAGATATGCGTTTCGTGATAGATCCGCCCGCCGACGGACAACAGATCGGTGAACCGGCGCCGGCCCACCAGTTCGTCGCGCCGGTAGCCGAGCCAATCGAGCAGTGTGCCATTGATTTTCGCGATCGTGCCGTCCATCAATGTCGAGAGGTAGCCGCACGGGGCGTTTTCGTAGAGGTCCTCGACGCTGTCTTCCAGCAGCGCGGAGAACGCCGGATTCGCCGCGGCATCGTCGGCTTCGCCGCCGGTGCGGTCGTCGTCGGCTTGGCGGATCACGGCACGCTCGCCGCCGCGAACTCCGCTATCGCTCGGACGGTGGCTTCGGGCGCGCTCAGCTGCGGGCAATGGCCGGTCGCGTCCAACGTCACCAGCGTGCTGCCGGAGATCTGGTCGCGCACGAACCGGCCGACCTCGGGCGGCGCGATGGCGTCCTCGCGGCTTTGAATGATCAGCGTCGGCACGGTGACCTGCGCCAAATCGGCACGGTTGTCGGACAGGAACGTGGTCTGCGCGAACACCCGGGCGATCGCCGGGTCGGTGCGGCAGAAACTCTCGGTCAGCTCGGCGCCCAACTCGGGCCGTTCGGGGTTGCCCATGATCACCGGCGCCATCGTCGCCGACCACCCCAGATAGTTGCTGTCGAGCGATTCGAGGAGTTCGTCTATGTCCGAGCGGCTGAACCCGCCTCGGTAGTCGCCGTCGTCGATGTAGCACGGCGAGGGTGTCAGCAGCACCAGCTTCGCGAACCGGCCGGGATCCTGCGCCGCGGCCAGGACCGCCATCATCGCCGATACCGAATGCCCGACCAGCACCACGTCACGGAGCTCGAGATCGGCACACAGCTCGACGATGTCGGCGGCATAGCCGTCGAGGGTGGCATACCGCTCCGGCGACCAGGCATTCAAATCCGACTTGCCCGCACCGACGTGATCGAACAGCACCACCCGGAACTGGGCGGCCAATGCGGGCGCGACGAGCCGCCAGAGATTCTGGTCACAGCCGAATCCGTGCGCGAGCACCACCGTGGGACCGTCGTCTCGACCGATTACCACGACATTGTTCTTGCTGCGCACATTCACCTACCCATCCTGCCACCCCATCAAGGGGGCGCCCGATGGGGCAAGCGATTACAGGAGTTCGCGCAGCATTCGGCCCACCAGATTCATATTCTCGGGGCGATCGAAGTCGCCGTGCGAGCAGTCGACTTCGAATACGTTGATCTGTCCGCCGATATGCGCACGCCACGCTTGTTCGAGCTCGGTCTCGAAACCGGCCTTTCGATTGCCCTCTTCGTCCAGGGCGGCCGCGAATATCGTCAGGTCGCCGTCGTAGCGCGGCGAGGCGTAACCGTCCAGCAGTTTGCTGTTGTTGATGAGCACCTTCGTCGCCTGCTCCACCAGTCGCTGAATTTCGGGGGAATCGAGTTGGTCTCCGAACCTGTCGGCGGCCCATGCTCGAATACCGGCCATGGCGTCGTCTTCCGAAACATCGGGTTCAGCGGCGGACGCGACCGGCGGTTTGCTGTCCATGATGCCGAGGAAGCCGACCTGCACGCCTCGCTGGGCGAGTTCGTACGCCAGCGCGTGCGCGACGATTCCGCCGTACGACCAACCCAGCAGAAAAACGGGGCCGTCTTCCTGGAAGGAAAGGATTCGGTCGATATAGTCCGCCATCATCTCCTGGAAGGAATCGGCTACCGGCCCGCCGTCGAGCCCACGGGACTGAATGGCAAAGACCGGCCGATCGGGCAGGTGCTGCCCGAGCTGTTGATAGAACCAGCCGAGACCACCGCCGGGATGCAGACACCACAGCGGATTCCGCGAGCCGGAACTCTTCAGTCGCAGCACCGGATCGAAATCCGTACCCGCGGAATCACCTTCGTCGAGCCTGCCCACCAATTGCGCGACAGTGGGCGCGTCGAATATCACCCGAACCGGAACTTCCGCTCCCAACGTCGCCCGGATCCTGCTGGTGAGTCGGGTCGCCAACAGCGAATGACCGCCCAGGGCGAAGAAGTCGTCGTCGATGCCGACCCGGTCGAGTCCGAGGATCTCCGCGAACAACTCGGCCAGGGTCCGTTCCCGTTCGGTGCGCGGGGCGCGGAACTCCTTCGCGGACACCAACTCCGGGTCCGGCAGCGCCCGGCGATCGAGCTTGCCGTTCGCGGTCAACGGCACCGAGTCGAGCACCAGCACCGTCGCGGGCACCATGAACTCGGGCAGGCGCTCGGTGGCCCAGCGGCGCACCTCGGCGGCCAGCAGGCCCGCATGCGGGTTGTTGGCGTAGGTGGCGGGATCGCCGACGGGTGACGGTGCGACGTACACGTCGGCCAGTGCTCGGCCCCGCGCTGTCTCGACGTCGACGAAGACCGCATCCATCCGGCCCGGCTCCGTGGACCAGGTGACAGCGGTGGTGTACCCGAGGTCCCGGCCGAGTACGTGCAGGTCCTCGGGCAGCAGACCCGCATCCAGTCGAGCGGAGTGGTCGGCGACCGTGCCTTCGAAACTCACTGCGAGCGGGACGCTTTGCCCATAGACGGACACCGGATCACCGCTGCGGATACGGTGCGTGGCTTCGATCTGGCCGGTCAGTCCGGCGTGCGGGATACCGGTGACCCGAATGCCGTCCGGCCGTCGTGTGCGCAGCAGCGCACGCAACCAGACATGGTCGTGGAATTCGACTTTCGGCGTATCGGCCATCGAGATCGGTGTCGCGGGCGCCTTGTGCAGGACCACGTCGTATCGGTACCGGGTCAACTCGTTCACCGAGAAGCCTCGTTTGAGTCCGATATCGACGGCACCGAAGTCGAGGACACGTCCCAGAGCCAGGAAGTACTCCGGCGCCAGGAGCAGCTCCTGTTCGGCGGAGATGTCTCGACGAACTCGATCATCGACCACGGCGGGATCATCGCCGCCGTTGCGCGCGATCTGTACCGCGGTGGCGAACTCCTCCAGCAGCGCCAGATTACGCACGTCGCCGACGAACACCGCCCCGCCGGGAGCCAGTAGCCGGAGTACCCGGTCGAGCACGTCGCGCAGGTACCGTTCGCCCGGGAAGTACTGGATGACGGAGTTCAATACCACTGTGTCGAAATAGCTTTCGGGCAGACCGTCAGTATCGTCGGCGCTCCGCACGCTCAGGAAAACGCGGTCGGCCAACCCGCCATCGAGTTCCGCCACCTGCTGCTGCAGTGTCGCGATGGTCGCGGCGGAGAAGTCCGCCGCCCAGTACTCCTCGCAGTCGGGGGCCAACTGCGACAACAACAACCCCGAGCCGACACCGATCTCGAGCACGCGCCGCGGTGCCAATCCGCGGATCCGGTCGACAGTGGCCGACCGCCACTCGCGCATCTGCTCCAGCGGAATCGGCGCCCCGGTGTAGCTGCTGTTCCAGCCGCCGAAGTCCGCGCCGAACGGCACGCTGCTCGGGCTGCTGTTCTCGCTGTCGACACCGGAGTACAGGTCGTCGTATACCCGACGCCACTGTCCGACGAGTTCGTCTTCACCGGCAGCGGGCCCGGATCGATCGGCGACCACGTACCCGATCAGTTGCTTACCGCCGGTGTCGGTGTCGCGCACCACAACCACCGCTTGCGACACCGAAGGATGCTGAGCCAGCACCGTTTCCACTTCACCGGGCTCGACCCGGAAGCCCCGGATCTTCACCTGATCATCGACTCGGCCGACAAACTCCAACTGTCCCGCGGCATTCCAACGGACCACATCACCAGTGCGATACAACCGACCACCGGACGGATCGAACGGATCAGCCACAAACCGCGCCGCAGTCAAACCCGCCCTACCGCGATAGCCGCGCGCCAACTGGGCACCGGCGACATACAACTCACCGGCGACTCCGACCGGAACAGGCGCCAACCACGAATCCAATACGAACACTCGCGTATTGGCGACCGGCGCACCGATCGGAACAGCACCGTCGACCTCATCCAACACGTCGTAGTCGGTGACACACACCGTGGTCTCGGTCGGCCCGTAACCATTCACGATCTGCACACCGGCACACGCCGCACCGAGTTTCCGGACAACCGGCGCGGTCACCTCCGCGCCACCCACAAGGACCCGGCGCAAGGTCTGCAAAGGGTTGTCGGGCAACGATTCCACGTGATCGGCCAACGCCAGCATCAACGGTGGTGTGGCAAACATCTTCGTCACCGCACGGGTCTGCACGAGCTGGGCGATCTCCACCAGATCCGAACGCTGCTCACCGGCCACCACCAACGTGGCGCCACCGCACAGGGCAGGCCATATCTCGTAGGTCGAGGCATCGAACGCGATCGAAGAATGCGTCAGCACCCGATCGTCAGGTGAGGTGGACCAGGCCGAAGCGACCAGGCTGACCACGTTACGGTGCGTGATACCAACACCTTTGGGGACTCCGGTAGAACCCGACGTGTAGATCACGTACGCCAGATTCCGCGGCGCCACCACGACAACCCGATCCAGACCGTCTACATCAGGTGTGTCGGGATAGATGTGCGGTATTGCCGTGTCCGGCAGCAGGTTCGCGGTAACCGAGTCTGTCACGACGACAACGGGAGCAGCGTCGGTGAGGATGAACGCCAACCGATCCGAGGGGTATCCGGGGTCGATCGGCAGATACCCACCACCGGCTTTCAACACCGCCAGCAAGGCCACGATCAGATCCGCGGATCGGGGAAGCGCGACCGCGACAACGGCGTCCGGACCCACCCCGCGCGAGACCAGAGCGCGCGCCAATCGACCAGCGCGGGCATCCAGTTCCCGATACGAGATCTCGGTATCGCCACAGGTCACAGCGACCGCGTCCGGAGTGCGAAGGACCTGGGCGTGCAGCAGTTCGACCAGGGTGACGTCCGGGACAGCGACCGCGGTGTCGTTCCACCCACGCACGAGCGAGTCGCGTTCGTCGGCATCGAGCACATCGATCGACCCCAGCGGTGCACCCGGGTCCGACACCACCTGCCGCAGTATCAGACCCCACCGCGCCACCATCGCCTCGACCGTGGACCGATCGAACAACTCGGTCGCGTACTCGACGAATCCACTCCACTGTTGACCGGCGGGAGCGTCGGCGATGTTGAAGAACAGATCGAACCGCGAGGTCGCGATGGACGCGTCGTAGGGTTCGACGCCGACTCCCGGCAACGCCATGGTGGGCAGGGTGTTGTTCTGAAATGCCAACGACACCTGGAACAACGGATGATGCGCCGCCGACCGCGTCGGGTTGAGCAACTCCACCAGCAGCTCGAACGGCGCGTCCTGATTCTCGTAGCCGGCCAGCGCTTTCGACCGGACCTGACCGAGGATCTCGGTGAACGTCGCGGCGGGAGCCACTTTCGTCCGCAGCACCCAGCTGTTGACGAAGAACCCGACCAGCTCGGTCAATGCCTCGTCGGTCCGACCGGCGACCGGTGCGCCGATCGGAATGTCCTCCCCCGCACCGAGTTTGAACAACAGCACGGCCAGCGCCGACTGCAAGACCATCGACACCGTCGCACCCTCGCGAGCGGCCAGCTGTTCCAGCCCCGCCCTGGTGTGCGCGTCGATGCCGAAGATGACCATGTCACCGCGATAACTGGCGACCCGCGGCCGCGGCCGATCCGTCGGGAATCGCAACTGTTCCGGCAAGCCGTCGAGTTCACTACGCCAATACTCGAACTGTTGCGACAGCACACTGTCGGGATCGCTCTGCGAGCCGAGGAATTCCTGCTGCCACAGTGTGTAGTCCACGTACTGCACCGGCAGCGGCGCCCATCCGGGCGCCCGATCGTCGAGGCGCGCCGCATACGCCTCCGACAGATCCCGCAGCAGCGGTGACATCGACCATCCGTCCCCGGCAATGTGATGGATCAGGATCACCACCACACACTGGTCCGTGCCGTACCGCACCACGGTGACCCGAACGGGAATCTGCGTGGACAGGTCGAACCCGTAACGCACCGCCGCGATGACCGCCGCTTCCACCTCGGCGGCAGCCACGTCGGTAACGCTCACCGGAACCTCGACACTGCCTGCGTCCAGTACCTGCTGGCCGGGCACCCCATCGGCTTCCACGAAGATCGTGCGCAGGCTCTCGTGCCGGGCGACGACATCGCCGACCGCGGCCGTCAGCACCGAAACATCCACCCCGTTCAGCCGCACGGCCAGGGGGATGTTGTAAGTGGCCGAGGGCCCCTCCAGCCGATGGATGAACCACAACCGCCGCTGCGCGAACGACAACGGCACCACATCCGGCCGCGACCGAGCCAGCAACGCCGGGCGCATCCGCACACCGGCATCGAGCCGAGTCACCAACTGCGCCACCGTCGGCGCATCGAAGACCGTCCGAATCGGCACCTCGACGCCGAGCACCACCCGGATTCGGCTGATCAGGCGGGTGGCCAGCAGCGAATGGCCGCCCAACTCGAAGAAGCTGTCGTCGATGCCCACCTGCTCCAGCCCCAGCACCTCGCCGAACAACTCGGCCAGCGTCTGTTCCTGAATGGTGCCCGGCGCCCGATACGCCACCGAGGACACCAAATCCGGCACCGGCAACGCGGCACGGTCGAGCTTCCCGTTCGCGGTCAACGGCACCGCGTCGATCACCAGCACCGTGGCGGGCACCATGTACTCCGGCAGCCGCTCGGCAGCGAACCGACGCACCTGTCCCCCGTCGAGTCCGTCGCCCTCGACCGGGCCGGTTCGGTCGGCGACCACATACCCGATCAGCTGCTTGCCACCGGTAGCGGTATCGCGCACCACAACCACCGCTTGCGACACCGAAGGATGCTGAGCCAGCGCGGTTTCGACTTCGCCGGGCTCGACCCGGAAGCCGCGGATCTTGACCTGATCATCGACCCGACCCACAAACTCCAACTGCCCGGCCGTATTCCAGCGCACCACATCACCGGTGCGATACAGCCGACCGCCAGTTCGATCGAACGGATCGGCAACGAACCGCGCCGCAGTCAAATCCGCCCGACCGCGATATCCACGCGCCAACTGCGCACCAGCCAGGTACAACTCACCGGTGACCCCGATCGGAACCGGCGCCAACCACGAATCCAGCACGTACACCCGCACATTGGCCAACGCGGACCCGATCGGCACCGACATGCCATCGAAGCGTTCCACGGGTTCGAACGGGCGCCGGATCGCGAAAGTCGTTGTCTCGGTAGGCCCGTACGTGTGCACGATGCGCGTTTCGGGGCACATCCGCAAAGCACGCTCGAACACCTCCGGCGGCATCTCCTCGCCGCCGGTCCAGACCTGCCGAAGCCCGGCGAGCGCGTCGGGGCAATGATCGACGAACAACTCGAACAACCGAGTTGTAAGGAATGCGGCGGTAACCCCATTCGCCACCAGCAACCGGCCGAGCGTGGCGATATCGGTGCGCCCCGGCGGCGCGACAACTACCCGGCCGCCGCTCAACAGCGGAACCCATATCTCATAGGTCGAAGCGTCGAACGCGGCCGAGGAGTGCACCAGCACACTGCTGTGCGCACCGTCCCGCCAATCCGCCTTGGACGCGAAGGCCACCACGTTCCGATGCGTGACGGCAACGCCTTTGGGGACGCCGGTAGATCCGGAGGTGTAGATGACGTACGCCAGATTCTGCGGCCCCACCGCGATGACGCGATCCAGACCCGAACCCTCTGGCACATCGAGTGTTTCGAGGTAGAGGTGCGGTGTTTCGGTATCGGGCAGCAGATGTGCGGTAGCGGAGTCGGTCACGACGACGACCGGAGCGGCGTCGGCGAGGATGAACGCCAACCGATCCGAGGGATACGCCGGATCGATCGGCAGATATGCGCCACCGGCTTTCGATACCGCCAGCAACGCCACGATCAGGTCTGCAGATCGGGGCAGGGCAACCGCGACAACACCGTCCAGACCCACCCCGCGCGAAACCAACACTCGTGCAAGCCGATCGGCTCGAAGGTCGAGCTCTCGGTAGGTCAGCTCGTCGTCACCGCAGACGATCGCCACCGCATCCGGGGTCGCGGCGACCTGCGACTGGAAGAGCCCGGTGATGGTGGCGTCCGGGACATCGGCCGTGGTGTCGTTCCACCGACGCAACACCAGTTCGCGCTCGTCGCTGCCGAGGACATCGATCGACCCCACCGCGACATCGGGATCCGCCACGACCTGCTCCAGGATCCGCACCAACCGGGTCGCCATCACCTCGACCGTGGACCGATCGAACGCATCGGTGCGGTACTCGAAGTGCAGCGTCAAAGCGGGGGCGGCATTGGCCACGACCGTCAGCGGATAGTGCGAGGGCGTTTTGGGATGTACGTCGGTGATCGCAATGCCGGTGGTGGCCGCGGCCGCACCGATTCCGGTCTGATCGACGGGATAGGACTCGAACCCGATCAGGGTGTCGAACAAGACGTTCAGACCCGCCGCCTGATGGATATCGATCAGCCCGACGTGATGATGGTCCAGCAGCGCGGCTTGGCGAGCTTGCAGACCGGTCAACAAGTCGGTGAGGGTGTCGCGAGGACCGAACCGCACCCGTACCGGCACGGTATTGATGAACAGCCCGACCATCGAATTCACGCCCGCGATCGCGGGCGGCCGACCCGAGACGATAACGCCGGTGATCACGTCGTGACGACCGGTCAATTTGGCGAGCAGAATCCCCCACCCGCCCTGCACCACGGTGTTCAGCGTGATCCCGAGCCGGGTGGCGCGCTGACTCAACGCGAGCGCCGTCTGCTGCGACAGCGGCACCTCGACTCGCGCTACCCCACCGCCGGCACCGCCACCGACCTTGTCGGCGAGCAGTGTCGGTTCGCGCACGCCGTCGAGTTCTCGAGCCCACGCCCGCACACCGGCCTGGGAATCCTGCTCCCGCAACCACTTCAGGAACTCTTTGAAGGCAGCGGGTTGCGGCGAAACGGTGACCTCGTCGCCGGAGCCGTAGCTGTCGAACAGGTCTCGGATCAGCAGTGGCAGCGACCAGCCGTCCAACAGCACATGGTGGGCGGTGAAGATCAGTTCCGAGCGTTCGTCGGCCAGCATCACCAGCGTCAATCGCAGCAACGGCGGAACCGCGACATCGAAATGGGTGTTCTGATCCTCGATCAGTAACCGCTCCAGCGCCGCACTACGCGCACCTTCATCGAGGTCGCGCAAATCCACTACCCGCCATGGCAATTCGACACCGTCGACCACGACCTGGACCGGGTCACCGTGCGCACCCGCGACGAAGCCGACACGCAGATTCGGATACCTATCCAGCATGCCTTGTCCGGCCGCCCGCATCCGCTGCGGATCGACCCGTCCGGCCAATCCGAACCCGACCTGCATGTGATAGGCGTCGAAACCCGAACCCGCCAGCACCTGATGGAACAGCAGACCCGCCTGCATCGAAGTCAGCGGCCACACGTCCACCAGCCGCCGATACCGCGCCTCCAACACCTCGATCTCGGGTTGCCCTATCCGGGCCAACGGCAGATCAGACGGCGTCAGCCCACCCGCACCCGTCGTGGTGGCGTGCAGCGCCAACCCCATCGCCGCTTGCCGCCACAGGTCGGCCAACTGCCGAATCTCGTTGTCCGCCAACACGCCCGCGGGCGCGGCGAATACCGCCTGCAATACCGGCCCGTCGTCGGTATCGACCACCAACATGTTCACGTTCAGCACCGACATCGCGGGCATCGCCGGATCCAGCGGCGTGATCAGCTGTCCGACATCGACCGCAGGTGTCCAGCCCGCGCCGCGCAGTCGTTGCGGCAGCAGGTCCATGGAGGTGACCCGTCCCAGATAGTTGAAGCCGATCTGGCCGGTCGAATACTGTTGCAGCACAGCGGCGGTCTCGGGGTTGAGGTATCGCAGCAACCCGTATCCGATGCCCTTGTCCGGCACACCGCGCAGTTGCTCCTTGACCGACTTCACCAAGGCGCCCGCGGTCGGGCCACCGGCACACAGCTGATCCCACTCCGTCGCCGATGCCGCCAACCGTATCGGGAACATGCTGGTGAACCAGCCGACCGTGCCGGACAGATCGGCGCCGGGAACGGTGTCTTCCTCGCGGCCATGACCTTCCAACCGGAGCAACACCGAATCCGCATCCGCACCACGATCGTCGCGCCAGCGGGTCACCGCGGCGGCCAACGCCGCCAACAACCCGTCCTCGACGCCGCCGTGGAACACCGCAGGCAAGGCGGTCAGCAGCGGTTCGGTCACCGACACCGGAAGCTGGATCTGAACATGCTCGACGGTGGCCATGGTGTCGACCGCGGGATCCAATGCCCGGCTACCCAAGATCGGATCGGGTCCGTCGAGAACCGAAGTCCACCAAGCCAACTCAGACACTCGTTCCGGCCCGGTCGATTGCTCGACCAATCCGTGCGCCCACCGTCGCATCGAGGTCCCCGACCCCGCCAGTACCGGAGACACCCCCGCCGATACGGCCTGCCACGCAGACGCCAAGTCCGGCAGCAGAATCCGCCACGAGACACCATCGACGACCAGATGATGAGCCACAATCGACAACCAGCCCGCCCGTTCGGGTCCGGCATCGAACCATACGAACTGCACCATCACCCCCCCCGCCGGAGCCAAGCTGCCAGCCGCCGCCCCCACCTCCGCAAGGATCGCTCCGGCCTTGTCGCCATGCTCAACGGGGGTCAGCTCGACACGGTACAGCAACCGATCCACATCCACCGCGCCCACCGGCGCCACCTCGAGCCCCGTGCCACGCTCGTCATCAATCAACCGCGACCGCAACACATCATGACGATCGATCACCGCAGCCAAAGTCGCGACCAAGCCCGCGCGATCGATCCCGATCGGCAGGTCCAGCGACATGGACTGTGTGAAGCTGTCGAACCCCGCGCCCAGGTCCCGTACGAACCGAGCCACCGGCAACAACGGCATCCACCCGACCCCACCACCGGCCAGCTCCGCCAATACCGGTCCGGTCACCTCACGTGCGCGAGCGACCGCGGCCAACGCCGCCGCCGTCCGATGCTCGAACACCTCGCGCGGACTGACCTCCACCCCCAGCTCCCGCGCGCGCGACACCACCTGAATCGACCGGATGCTGTCCCCACCCAACTCGAAGAAACTGTCATCCGCGCCTACCCGCGGCACGCCCAAGACCTCGGCGAACACCTCGGCCAGCACCTGCTCCTGGTCGGTGCGCGGAACTCGATACGCCGTCGACGAGCTCAACTCGGGTTCCGGCAGCGCCTTGCGGTCGAGCTTTCCGCTCGCGGTCAACGGCACCGAGTCGATCACCATCACCACTGTCGGCACCATGAAATCCGGCAACCGTTCGGCGGCGAATCGACGCACCGCTCCCCCGTCGAGCCCATCCGCACTCGCGAGAACGACCACGTATCCGATGAGCTGCTTGCCACCGGCGCCGGGGTCACGTGCGACCACTACCGCCTGGGAGACCGAAGGATGTTGGGCCAGTACGGTTTCCACCTCGCCCAGTTCGACACGGAACCCGCGGATCTTCACCTGATCATCGACCCGGCCGACAAACTCCAACTGCCCGTTCGTATTCCAGCGCACCACATCGCCGGTGCGATACAACCGACCACCGGACGGATCGAACGGATCGGCCACAAACCGCGCCGCGGTCAACCCAACCCGACCGCGATACCCGCGCGCCAACTGGGCACCTGCGACATACAACTCACCGGCGACTCCGACCGGAACCGGCACCAACCACGAATCCAGCACGAACACCCGCGTATTGGCTACCGGACCACCGATCGGCACCACCGCACCCAGCACATCGTCGGGCACGCGATAAGCCGTCACGTCGACCGTCCCCTCGGTCGGCCCGTAGAGATTGTCGACTCGACCGACCCCGCACTTGGCTTTCAGTGCTTCGACCAGCCCCGAGGTGAGCGTATCGGCCCCTGTATTCACCTGCCGCAGACTCTGGAACGGGTTGTCGGGCAACGAATCCACGTGGTCCACCAGCGCCGACAATAACGGTGGCGTCGCGAAGATCTTCGTCACCGAACGGGTCTCGGCCAGTCGCGTGATCTCCGCCAGATCCGAACGCTGCGCACCGGCCACCACCAATGCCGCGCCACCACACAAGGCGGGCCAGATCTCATAGGTGGAGGCATCGAACGCGACCGACGAGTGCACCAGCACCCGATCCTCGTCACTGATCGACCATGCCTGAGCGACCAGGTTGACCACGTTATGGTGCGTGACACCAACACCTTTCGGGATACCGGTGGACCCCGAGGTATAGATCACGTACGCCAAGTTCTCCGGCCGCGCCGCCACGGCAGGTTCCGGCCCGGTCCAGTCGTGCACGTCGGGTGCATCGAGGTAGAGGCGCGGTGTTGCGATGTCAGGCAACACGCGTGCGGTGACGGAATCGGTCACGACGACAACCGGCATTGCATCGGCGAGCACGAAGGCCAACCGATCCGAGGGATATGCCGGATCGATCGGCAAGTACCCACCACCGGCCTTCAACACCGCCACCATCGCTACGATCAGGTCCGCTGACCTAGGCAACGTCAGCGCCACAACAGTGTCGGGACCAACCCCAAGCGAGGCCAAGACGCGCGCCAATTGCCCAGCGCGAGTATCGAGTTCCCGATACGAGACTTCGGCGTCGGCGCAGACGACGGCAACCGCATCCGGAGTCGCGGCGACCCGAGCCTCGAACAAGCCGACCACGGTGGTGTCCGCGACTTCGGCCGCGGTGTCGTTCCACCGATGCAGCACCAGCTCACGTTCGTCGTCGCCGAGGATATCGATCGACCCCACCGGGATACTCGGGTCCGACACCACCTGCCGCAGTATCTGCGCGAGCCGCCGCGCCATCGACTGCACCTGGGACCGATCGAACACATCGGTGCGGTATTCGAGCCGCAGTTGCAAGGTGGGTGCGGCACCCGCGACGACCGTAAGCGGATAGTGCGAGGGTGCGTGCGACCGCAGATCGGTGATGGAGATACCGCTGGTGGTGGCAGCGGCACCGATTCCGGCCTGGTCGACGGGATAGGACTCGAACCCGATCAGCGTGTCGAACAGGACGTTCAGGCCGGTCGCCTGGTGGATCTCGCTCAGCCCGACGTGATGATGGTCGAGCAACGCGATCTGCCGGGCCTGCAAGCCCTTCAACAGGTCGGCGAGGGTGTCGCGCGGGCCGAACCGCACACGCACCGGCACGGTGTTGATGAACAACCCGACCATTGAATCCACGCCCGCGATCGCCGCCGGGCGACCCGACACGGTCGCACCGGCGACCACATCGTGGCGGCCGGTCGATTTGGCGAGCAGGATTCCCCAGGCGGCCTGCACGACCGTGTTCAGCGTGATCGAGAGTTCACCGACCCGCTTGTTCAACGCAGTGGCAGTCTCCGCGGTCAGCGGTACCTCGACCTGTTCGACATCGGCCCCGTCCGCGCCGCCGGTCTTGTCGGCGAGCAGAGTGGGTTCGTGTACGCCATGGAGTTCTTCAGTCCACGCCTGCACACCGGCTTGGAAGTCTTGCTCGGACATCCATTTCAGGAAGTCCTTGTAATCGGGCGCTTTCGGCAATACCGCACCGTCAGACCCGTAGAGACGCAACAGATCCCGGATCAACAGTGGCAGTGACCAGCCGTCCATCAACAGATGGTGCGCGGTGAACACGAGCTCCGAGCGTTGCCCGGACATCAGCACCAGCGTCAACCGCAGCAATGGCGGCAGGGCCACATCGAAGTGCGCGTGCCGATCCTCGACCAGCAACCGCTCCATCGCGGAGGCGCGGTCGGCCTCGTCGAGATCACGCAGATCGACTATCTGCCAGGGCAATTCGACACCGTCGACAACGACCTGGACTTGATCAGCGTGCGAGCCCGCGGCAAAAGCCACCCGCAGATTCCGATACCGATCCAACAGTCCCTGGCCTGCCTCGCGCATCCGCTGCGGGTCCACCTGTCCGGCCAGCCCGAATACGACCTGCATGTGGTAGGCGTCGAAGCCTGAGCCTGCCATCAGCTGATGGAACAACAACCCCGACTGCATCGAGGTCAGCGGCCATACGTCGGCCAAGCCCGGGTAGCGAGCCTCCAACGCCTCGATCTCGGGTTGGCCCAACCGCACCATGGACACATCCGACGGCGTCAAACCGCCCGCACCGACCGTTGTGGCGTGCTGCGCCAAACCCAGCAGTGCCCGCTGCCACAGGTCGGCCAGGCTATCCAGCTCAGTCTTCGGCAGCACTCCCGTCGGCGCCGCGAAAACCGCTTGCAGCACCGGGCCTTCGGCGGTGTCGACGACCATCGTGTTGACATCCAGCACCGCCAGCGCCGGCATTGCCGGGTCCGGGGCGGCAATGGATCCCGCGCCGTCCTCGGCCGGGTTCCAGCCTGTTCCGCGCAGTCGTTGCGGCAGTAGATCCGTGGCGGTCAACCTACCGAGGTAGTTGAACCCGATCTGGCCGGTCGAAAACTGTTGCAGCACAGCGGCGGTCTCGGGGTTGAGGTATCGCAACAGCCCGAACCCGATGCCCTTGTCCGGCACCGCACGCAGTTGCTCCTTGACCGCCTTCAACACCGCGCCCGCAGCCGGACCACCGGCGCTGAGCTCATCCCACTTCGTCGCGGGCGCGGCCAATCGCACCGGGAACATACTGGTGAACCAACCGACGGTATTCGACAGATCCGCGCCGGGAACGGTGTCCTCTTCGCGGCCATGGCCTTCCAGCCGGATCAATACCGATTCCTCGGACATGCCGTGGGTGTGGCGCCAGCGAGTGACCGCTGCCGCCAAGGCCGCCAACAACCCGTCCTCGACGCCGCCGTGGAATGCCGCGGGCAACGCGGTCAGCAACACCTCGCTGGCCGCCACCGGAATTCGCACGGTCAGGTGGTCCACGGTCGCCATGACATCGACGACCGGATCCAACGGCCGAGTGCCCAGTATCGGATCCGGTCCGTCGAGAACCGAACGCCACCAAGCCAACTGCTCCACCAGTGCCGGTTCAGCAGCTCGCTCGACCAACCCGTGCGCCCACCGCCGCATCGAGGTCCCCGTCCCCGACAGAACTGGAGACACCCCCGCCGACACGGCCTGCCACGCAGATGCCAAGTCAGGCAACAGAATCCGCCACGAGACACCATCGACGACCAGATGATGAGCCACAATCGACAACCAGCCCGACCGCTCCGGCCCGGCATCGAACCACACGAACTGCACCACCACACCGGCCGTCGGAGCCAAACGGTCGACTGCCGCGTGCACCTGCGAGGCAATCACCTCGGCTCGTTCCGCGGGCCGGCCCCCTGAGTGCTGTTCGGGTGCAGTCATTTCCACGCGATGCAGCAAGCGATCGACATCAATCGCACCGACCGACGCCACCTCGAGCCCCGGGCCGCGCGCGTCATCGATCAACCGCGACCGCAACACATCATGACGATCGATCACCGCGGCCAATGTCGCCACCAGTCCCGCGCGATCGATCCCGATCGGCAGATCCAGCAGCAGCGACTGCGTGAAGCTGTCGAACCCCGCGCCCAGGTCCCGCACGAACCGAGCCACCGGCAACAACGGCAGCCAGCCCGCGCCACCACCGGCCAACTCGGCCAACACCGAACCCGTCGCGCCTCGCCCGACCGCAACAGCGGCCAACGCCGCCGCTGTCTGATGCTCGAACACCTCCCGCGGACTGATCTCGACGCCCTGCTCCCGGGCCCGCGACACCACCTGAATCGAGCGGATGCTGTCGCCGCCGAGCTCGAAGAAGCTGTCATCCACACCGACCCGGCCGAGCCCGAGCAGCTCAGCGAACGCCGTGGTCAGGATCTGTTCCTGGTCGGTGCTCGGTGCCCGATACCGCGCCGAGGCGATGATCTCCGGCTCCGGCAGCGCGGCACGATCGAGCTTGCCGTTCGCGGTCAGCGGCACCGAGTCGATCACCATGACGGCGGCGGGCACCATGAAATCCGGCAGCCGTTCGGACAGGAAGGCGCGCACGTCCGCGCCGTCGAGCACATTGCTATCCCCGGCCGACATGGACCCGTCGGCGACCACGTATCCGATCAGCTGCTTGCCGCCGTTGGTGTCGCGGGCCACGACGACCGCCTGCGATACCGACGGATGCTGCGCCAGAGCACTTTCCACCTCCCCCGGCTCGACTCGGAAGCCACGGATCTTGACCTGATCGTCGATCCGGCCCGCGAACTCCAACTGTCCGGCCGTATTCCAGCGCACCACGTCACCGGTGCGATACAGCCGACCGCCAGTTCGATCGAACAGATCGGCAACGAACCGCGCCGCAGTCAAATCCGCCCGACCGCGATATCCACGCGCCAACTGCGCACCAGCCAGGTACAACTCACCGGTGACCCCGATCGGAACCGGCGCCAACCACGAATCCAGCACGTACACCCGCACATTGGCCAACGCGGACCCGATCGGCACCGACATGCCATCGAAGCGTTCCACGGGTTCGAACGGGCGCCGGATCGCGAAAGTCGTTGTCTCGGTAGGCCCGTACGTGTGCACGATGCGCGTTTCGGGGCACATCCGCAAAGCACGCTCGAACACCTCCGGCGGCATCTCCTCGCCGCCGGTCCAGACCTGCCGAAGCCCGGCGAGCGCGTCGGGGCAATGATCGACGAACAACTCGAACAACCGAGTTGTAAGGAATGCGGCGGTAACCCCATTCGCCACCAGCAACCGGCCGAGCGTGGCGATATCGGTGCGCCCCGGCGGCGCGACAACTACCCGGCCGCCGCTCAACAGCGGAACCCATATCTCATAGGTCGAAGCGTCGAACGCGGCCGAGGAGTGCACCAGCACACTGCTGTGCGCACCATCCCGCCAATCCGCCTTGGACGCGAAGGCCACCACGTTCCGATGCGTGACGGCAACGCCTTTGGGGACGCCGGTAGATCCGGAGGTATAGATCACGTACGCCAGATTCTGCGACCCCACCACGACAACCTGATCCGGGCCTTCTACATCAGGTGTGTCGAGCGTTTCGAGGTAGAGGTGCGGCGTTTCGGCATCGGGCAGCAGATGTGCGGTAGCGGAGTCGGTCACGACGACGACCGGAGCGGCGTCGGCGAGGATGAACGCCAACCGATCCGAGGGATACGCCGGATCGATCGGCAGATACGCACCACCAGCCTTCAATACCGCCAGCAACGCCACGATCAGGTCTGCAGATCGCGGCAATGCCACCGCGACAACACCATCCGCGCACACCCCGTGGGCGATCAAGACCCGCGCAAGTCGATAGGATCGAATATCGAGATCCCGGTAGGTCAGCGCGGCGTCCGCACAGATGACCGCGACGGCATCCGGATTTGCGGCCACCTGAGCCCGGAACAGGTCGATGACGGTGGTGTCGGAAACTGTTGCGGTGGTGTCGTTCCAGCGATGCAGCACCAGGTCGCGTTCGACGGTATCGAGCACATCGATCGACCCCACCGGGGCGGCTGGAGCCGACGCTACCTGCCGCAGGATCCGCACCAGCCGCCCGGCCATCGCCTCGACCGTCGACCGGTCGAACAGATCGGTCGCATACTCGACCAGGCCGTTCCACTTCTCACCAGCCGGGGCATCGGCGATATTGAAGAACAGATCGAACCGGGACACCGCGGTCGACGCCGGGTACGGCTCGATCCGCACCCCCGACAACTCGAGCGACGGCAGCGTGTTGTTCTGAAATGCCAACGACACCTGGAACAACGGGTGATGCGCCGCCGAGCGCGCCGGATTCAGCAATTCCACCAGCAGCTCGAACGGAACATCCTGATTCTCGTACGCGGCCAACGCTTTCGCCCGGACCTGCCCCACGATCTCGCTGAACGACGCCGCGGGCGATATCGCCGTCCGCAGCACCCAGGTATTGATGAAGAACCCGACCAGATCGGTCAACGCCTCATCGGTACGACCGGCGATCGGCGATCCGATCGGAATGTCCTCCCCGGCACCGAGTTTGAACAACAGGACGGACAACGCCGACTGCAACACCATCGACACCGTCGCACCCTCGCGCGCCGCCAGCCGTTCCAGTTCCGCTCTGGTTCGGGCGTCGATATCGAACGACACCACGTCCCCCCGGTAGCTCGCCACCCGCGGCCGCGGCCGATCGGTGGGCAGCCGCAGCTGCTCCGGCAGACCGGCGAGCTCACGGCGCCAGTAGTCGAACTGCTGAGACAACAGACTGTCCGGATCGGCGTCCGAACCCAGCAGTTCCTGCTGCCACAACGTGTAATCCACGTACTGCACCGGCAGCGGTTCCCACCCTGTCGGCCGTCCCTGGAGCCGTGCCATGTACGCCATCGCAAGGTCGCGCGACAGCGGCGTCATCGACCAGCCGTCACCGGCGATGTGGTGGATCAGCAGCACCGCAACGCACTCATCGTCGCCGCACTGGAAGACATCGGCGCGGATGGGAATCTCCGACGACAGGTCGAATCCGTACCGTGCCGCGGCGGTCACCGCCGCATCCACTTCAGCCGGATCCACCTCGGATACCGTCACCGGTACCTCGACGCTGTCGAGCACGCGTTGCGACGGCACACCGTCGGCCTCGACGAACACCGTGCGCAGACTCTCGTGCCTGGCCACGACATCACCGATCGCGCCGGTCAGCGCGGCCAGATCGACCCCGCGAAACCGCACCGCCACCGGGATGTTGAAGGTCGCGGACGGTCCCTCCAAGCGGTGCACGAACCACAACCGCCGCTGCGCGAACGACAACGGAACCACGTCCGGGCGATGCCGAGCCAGCAACGCTGGGCGCAGCCGGGTTCGGTCGCCGAGCCGGGTCACCATCTGCGCCACCGTCGGCGCGTCGAACACCGTGCGGATCGGCACCTCGACGCCGAACACCACCCGGATCCGGCTGACCAGGCGGGTAGCCAGCAACGAGTGGCCACCCAGTGCGAAGAAGCTGTCGTCGATGCCGACCCGGTCGTGTCCGAGGATCTCGGCGAACAACGCGGCCAGCATCTGTTCCTGGATGGTGCCCGGCGCCCGGTACGCCACCGACGACCTGAGCTCCGGGACCGGCAACGCGCCGCGATCCAGTTTCCCGCTCGCGGTCAACGGCACCGAGTCGATCACCAGCACGACCGCAGGCACCATGAAGTCCGGCAACCGCTCGGCCGCGAACCGACGGACATCCCCGCCGTCGAGTTCGTGCGCGCCGTCGAGTCCATTCCTACCCGAGTGCCCGTTGCCATCGACCGAGCTGGCTCGGTCGGCGACCACGTAGCCGACGAGCTGTTTGCCACCGCCGGTGTCGCGCGCTACCACCACAGCTTGGGACACCGAAGGATGTTGGGCCAGCGCAGTTTCGACCTCACCGGGTTCGACGCGGAACCCACGGATCTTCACCTGATCGTCGACACGACCGGCGAACTCCAGCACTCCATCCGAGGTCCAGCGCACCACGTCACCGGTGCGGTACAACCGGCCGCCGGTCGGGTCGAATGGATCAGCCACAAACCGTGCCGAGGTCAACCCTGCCCGGCCGTGATAGCCGCGCGCCAATTGCGCACCGGCCACGTACAACTCACCCGGTACGCCGATCGGAACCGGCACCAACCACGAATCCAGCACGAACACCCGCGTATTAGCCACCGGCGAGCCGATCGGCACCACCGCACCCATCGCTTCGTCGGGCACGGCATAGGCCGTCACATCGACCGTCGCCTCGGTCGGCCCGTAAAGGTTGTCGATCCGCGCAATCCCACACTTGGTCTTCAGCGCGTCGACAAGCGCTGAAGTGAGTGTGTCGGCTCCGGTATTCACCTGCCGCAAACTCTCGAAAGGATTGTCGGTCAACGACTCCACGTGATCGACCAATGCCGACAACAGCGGTGGCGTCGCGAACATCTTCGTCACCGACCGCGTCGCGACGAGCCGGGTGATCTCCCCCAGATCCGAGCGCTGCTCACGGGCCACCACCAACGTGGCACCACCGCACAGGGCGGGCCAGATCTCATAGGTGGAGGCATCGAACGCGATCGAGGAATGCAGCAGCACTCGGTCGTCGGGATCGGCCGACCACGCCTGGGCGACGAGGTTCACCACGTTACGGTGGCTAATGCCAACACCTTTGGGGATTCCGGTCGAGCCGGACGTGTAGATCACGTACGCCAGATTCTGCGGCCCCACCGCGACCACCGGAGCCAGCTCGGACCGATCCGGCACATCGCGGGCATCGAGGTAGAGGTGCGGTATTGCGTTGTGCGGCAAGGTGTCTGCGGTGCCGCGATCGGTCACCACCACGACCGGAGTGGCATCGCCGAGGACGAACGCCAACCGATCCGAGGGATACGCCGGATCGATCGGCAAGTACGCACCACCGGCCTTCAGCACGCCGAGCAATGCCACGATCAGCTCCACCGAGCGCGGCAATGCCACCGCGACAACACCATCCGCATTCACGCCACGCGAGACCAGCACACGCGCCAACCCGTTGGCTCGGGCATCGAGTTCCCGATAGGTCACCTCGGTGTCACCGCAGACAATCGCGACCGCGTCCGGTGCCTGAACAACCTGCGCCTGGAACAACTCGGCAACGGTGACGGCCGGGTCGACCGGGACAGTGGTGTCGTTCCACCGATGCAATACCAACTCGCGCTCGTCGGTATCGAGGATATCGATCGACCCCACCAGGGCATCAGGGTCGGACACCACGTATCGCAAGATCCGCACCAACCGGGCAACCATCGCCTCGATCGTGGACCGATCGAACAGGTCGGTGGCGTACTCGGCGTACACGTTCCACGCGGCAGCGGCGTGCCCATTGGTTCGGTCATCGCCGATGTTGAAGGTCAGATCGAATTGCGATGTCACCGCGTCGAGGGCATACGGTTCGAACTCGACCCCTGACAACTCCAGCGTGGGCGCGGTGTTGTTCTGAAAGCTCAGCAACACCTGGAACAGCGGATGGTGGGCCGCCGAACGAGCCGGATTGAGCAACTCGACCAGCAGCTCGAACGGGACATCCTGATTCTCGTAGGCGGCCAACGCCTTCGCCCGAACCTGACCCACGATGTCGGTGAACGATGCCTCCGGCGTGACCGCGGTCCGCAGCACCCAGGTGTTGACGAAGAATCCCACCAGATCGGTCAGCGCGTCGTCGGTACGACCGGCGATCGGCGATCCGATCGGAATGTCCTCCCCCGCTCCGAGTTTGAACAACAGCACGGCGAATGCCGACTGCAGCACCATCGATACCGTCGCGCCCTCGCGCTCGGCGAATCGTTCCACCGCGCTCCGGATCTCCGGGTCGACCCGGTGAACCACCATGTCCCCGCGATAGCTGGCCACCCGCGGCCGTGGCCGATCGGTCGGCAACCGCAACTGCTCGGGCAGCCCGTCGAGTTCACCGCGCCAGTACTCGAACTGCTGTGACACCACGCTGCCCGGATCGGTCGACGACCCCAGCAATTCCTGCTGCCACAGCGTGTAATCCACGTACTGCACCGGCAACGGCTCCCACCCGGGCGCCTGCCCCGACCGGCGAGCCGCGTACGCCACCGACAGATCCCGCAGCAACGGTCCCATCGACCAGCCGTCGCCCGCGATGTGATGAATCAGCAGCATCACCACGCACTCGTCGGAGCTATACCGAAACACGTTTGTCCGTATGGGGATTTCCGTCGACAAGTCGAACGCATACCGTGCCGCCGCGGTCACCGCCGCAGCCAACTCGGCCGCATCCACGTCCGTGATGGTGACCGGCACTGCAACGCTGTCGGCGTCGAGCACCTGCTGACCGGGCACGCCTTCGACTTCTACGAACACGGTCCGCAAACTCTCATGGCGCACCACCACATCACCGACCGCGGCCGCGAAAGCCGGTGCGTCGAACACACCGGTCAACCGAACCGTGACGGGCATGTTGTAGGTGGCCGAGGGGCCCTCCAGCCGGTGGATGAACCACAGCCGCCGCTGCGCAAACGACAATGGGATCATCACAGACCCACCTCTCGATTCATTCTGCGAAGAGCTGGTCGGCGAGACGGCGCCAGCTGGGACCACCTGCGGGCGAGTTGGGCGACCGTGGCCGCCTCGAACATCACCCGGATCGGTACTTCGACTCCCATCACCGCCCGGATCCGGCTGGCCAGGCGGGTAGCCAACAGCGAGTGACCACCCAGCGCGAAGAAGCTGTCGTCCACACCGACCCGGCCGACGCCGAGTATCTCGGTGAACAACTCGGTCAGCGTCTTCTCGCGTTCGGTGGTCGGGGCTCGATATTCCCTCGCGGACACCAACTCCGGATCCGGCAGCGCCGCGCGATCGAGCTTTCCGTTCGCCGTCAACGGCACCGAGTCGATCACCATCACCACCGTCGGCACCATGAAATCCGGCAGCCGCTCGGCCACGAACCTGCGCGCGCTGGCAGGCAGGAGGGTGTCCTGTGGGTTGTTGGCGTAGGTGGCCGGATCGTCTACCACGTCCGGTGGCGGATAGATGTCGGTCAATGGTCGGGCTGTGGCGAGGTCGAGGAAGACCGCATCCATGTGGCCCAGTTTCGTGGACCAGGTGACCGCGGTGATGTACCCGAGTTGCTCGCCGAGTACGTGCAGATCTTCGGGCAGCAGACCCCCGTTCGGTCGGTCGGCGACGGTGTCGAGGATTCCTTCGAATTCCGCTGCGAGCGGGTCGGTTTCGCTACCGGACGCCACCGCGTGACCGGTCCGGATTCGGTGCGTCGCGTCGATCTGCCCGGTCAGTCCGACATGCGGGATTCCGGTGACGCGGATGCCGTCGGGGTGTTCGGCGTGCAGGAGGGTGCGCAGCCAATCATGGTCGCGGAACTCGACTTTCGGCGTGTCGGCGACCGACCGCGGTTGCGCCGGAGCCTTGTGCAGGACCACGTCGTAGCGATACCGGGTCAGTTCGTTGACCGAGAATCCGCGTTTGAGCTGGATATCGACGGCGTCGAATCCGGTCTCGCCGTGACGAAGGGCCGAGAAGTACTCCGGTGCCAGGAGCAGCTCCTTCTCCGCGGCCATGTCTCGACGGACTCGATCGTCGACGACGGCAGGGTCGTCCCCGCCGTGACGGCTGATGTGTACCGCCGTGGTGAATTCCGCCAGCAGCGCGTGATTGCGGACATCGCCGACGAACACCGCACCACCGGGAGCCAGCAGTCCTGATACCTGTTCGAGGACTCGACGCAGATACCGTTCGCCGGGGAAGTACTGCGCGACGGAGTTCAATACCACGGTGTCGAAATAGCTTTCGGGCAAACCCGCGGGATCTTCGGCCGCCTGGGCATTCAACACGATACGGTCGGTCCACTCCGCGTTCAGCTCGGCCAGTTGCTGTCGCAGTGTGGCGATGGTCGCCGCCGAGAGATCTGTCGCCCAGTATTCCGCGCAGTCGGGAGCCAGTTGTGAGAGCAACAATCCGGATCCGACACCGATCTCGAGCACCCGGCGCGGACGCAACCCGCGGATCCGGTCCACCGTGGCCGCCCGCCACTCGCGCATCTGCGTCAGTGGAATCGGTGACCCGGTATAGCTGCTGTTCCAACCACCGAAATCCGAGCCGAACCCGGCCTCGGCGGCCCGTCGGGAGCCGTTGCCGTTCCCGTGGCCGTTGCCATTGCCATTCCCGTTGGTGGCTCCGGCGTACAGGTCGTCGTAAACCCGACGCCACTGCCCAACCAGTTCGTCTTCAGCAATGACCGGCCCCGATCGGTCGGCCACGACGTATCCGATCAGCTGCTTACCACCGGTGTCGGTATCGCGTGCCACCACTACGGCCTGCGACACCGAAGGATGTTGCGCCAGCACGGTTTCTACTTCACCGGGCTCTGCTCGGAAACCGCGGATCTTGACCTGATCGTCGACGCGGCCCGCGAACTCCAGCACCCCCGCCGTGGTCCAGCGCACCACATCACCGGTGCGGTACAACCGGCCACCAGTCGGGTCGAACGGATCGGCCACGAACCGGGCCGCGGTCAGTCCGGCCCGGCCACGATAGCCACGCGCCAATTGGTCACCGGCGACATACAACTCACCGGCGACCCCGATCGGCACCGGCACCAACCAGGGGTCCAACACGAACACCCGCGTATTGGTCACCGGCACACCGATCGGAACAGCACCGTCGAGACCATCCACCGCGTCGTAGTCGGTCACACACGCCGTGGTCTCGGTGGGCCCGTATCCGTTCATCACCTGAACATCGGCGTACTTGGCGTTCAGCTTCCGCACAACGGTCGCTGTCAGCTCCGCGCCGCCGACGATCACTCGACGCAGTGTCCGTAATGGGTTGTCGGGCAACGAATCAACGTGGTCGACCAGTGCCGACAGCAGAGGTGGCGTCGCGAACATCTTCGTCACCGACCGGGTCGCAATCAACCGCGTGATCTCGACCAGGTCCGACCGCTGCTCACCGGCAACCACCAACGTCGAACCACCGCACAAAGCAGGCCAGACCTCATACGTGGAGGCATCGAACGCGACCGAAGAATGCACCAGCACCCTATCCTCGGGTCCGGTAGACCACGCCGAAGCGACCAGGTTCACCACGTTGTGATGCGTGATACCAACACCTTTGGGGACACCCGTAGAGCCGGATGTATAGATCACATAGGCCAAGTTCTGCGGCCCCACGGCGACAACATGATCCAAGCCGGGCCGGTCCCACACATCAGCGCTGTCCAGATAGAGGCACGGCGCCGATGATTGAGGCAGTAGAGGTGCGGTGCCGGAATCGGTCACGATCACAACCGGAGCGGCGTCGGTGAGAATGAACGCCAACCGATCCGACGGATAGGCCGGATCGATCGGCAGATACCCGCCGCCCGCCTGCAACACCGCCAGCAATGCCGCGATCAGGTCCGCGGACCTGGGCAACGCCACCGCGACAATGCTGTCGGGCCCCACCCCGTGCGCGATCAAGACTTGCGCCAATCGACCAGCGCGAGTTTCGAGTTCGCGATACGAGATCTCGATGTCGCCGCAGACGACCGCGACCGCATCCGGAGTCCGGGCGACCTGAGCGTGAATCAAGCTCACCATGGTGGTGTCGGTGACCGAGGCAGTGGTGTCGTTCCAGCGATGCAACACCTGCTCGCGTTCGTCGGTGTCGAGTACATCGATCGACCCCACCGGCGCGGCCGGATCCGACACGATCTGCCGCAGTATCCGCACGAACCGCGCCACCATGCCCTCGACCGTGGACCGGTCGAACAGCTCGGTCGCGTACTCCACGAGCGCGTTCCATGGCTGACCGGCGGGCGCATCGGCAACGTTGAAGAACAGATCGAATCGCGCGGTCGCGGTGGTCGCGATGTAGGGCTGGATCCGCGCCCCCGACAGCTCGAGGTCCGGCAGGGTGTTGTTCTGGAACGCCAGGGACACCTGGAACAACGGATGATGCGCCGCCGAGCGGGCCGGATTGAGCAGCTCGACCAGCAACTCGAACGGGACGTCCTGATTCTCGTAGGCGGCCAACGCTTTCGCCCTGACCCGAGCCAGGATCTCGCTGAACGATGCCGCCGGGGACACCCGCGCCCGCAGCACCCAGCTGTTGACGAAGAACCCGACCAGATCGGTCAACGCCTCGTCGGTGCGGCCAGCGATCGGCGATCCGATCGGAATGTCCTCCCCCGCACCGAGTTTGCACAGCAGCACCGCCAACGCCGACTGCAACACCATCGACACCGTCGCACCCTCGCGACCCGCCAAGCGCTCCACCGCGGTACGAATCTCAGGTTCGATCCCGAACATCACCATGTCGCCGCGATAACTGGCCACCAGCGGACGCGGACGATCGGTCGGCAATCGCAACTGCTCCGGCAGCTCATCGAGTTCGGTGCGCCAGTAGTTGAACTGTTGCGACAGAAGGCTTTCCGGATCGTTCGCGGAACCGAGCACTTCGTGCTGCCACAACGTGTAATCCACGTATTGCACCGGCAGCGGCTCCCACCCCGGCGCCCGATACTCGAGCCGCGCGGCGTACGCCTCCGACAGGTCCCGCAACAGCGGCGTCATCGACCAGCCGTCACCGGCAATGTGATGAATCAATACCACGGCGACACATTCGTCAGCGCCGTGCCGGAATACGTTGGTGCGGATGGAGATTTCCGACGACAGGTCGAATCCGTACCGCACCGCCGCGGTCACCGCCGAGTCCACCTCGGCAGGTTCCACGTCGGTGATACTCACCGGCACGTCGATGCCCTCGAGATCGAGGACCCGTTGGGACGGCACACCATCGGCGTCGACGAAGATCGTCCGCAGACTCTCGTGCCGGGCGACCACGTCACCGATCGCGGCGCTCAACACCGATACGTCCACGCCGTGCAACCGCACCGCCAACGCCATGTTGTAGGTGGCGGACGGCCCTTCCAGCCGGTGGATGAACCACAGCCGCCGCTGCGCGAACGACAACGGGATCACGTCCGGTCGCGGCCGGGCCGACAGCGCGGGCCGCACTTGCACTTCCGCGTCGAGCCGGGGCACCAACTCCGCCACGGTCGGCGCGTCGAAGACCGTCCGAATCGGCACCTCGACGCCCAACACCACCCGAATCCGACTGGCCAGGCGGGTGGCCAGCAACGAGTGGCCACCCAGCGCGAAGAAGCTGTCGTCGATACCGACCCGGTCGAGTCCGAGGATCTCGGCGAACAGTTCGGCCAGGACCCGCTCCCGCTCGGTGCGTGGGGCTCGATACGCCAGTGCGGAGGCGAACTCCGGGTCCGGCAATGCCGCGCGGTCGAGCTTGCCGCTCGCGGTCAACGGCACCGCGTCGATCACCATCACCGTCGCGGGCACCATGAACTCGGGCAGTCGCTCGGTCACCCATCGGCGCACGTCGGCGGCGAGCAGACCGGCGTGCGGGTTGTTGGCGTACGCGCTGAGATCGTCCACGGGCGCTGGTGCGGCGTACACGTCGGTCAGTGGTTGGCCCTGTGCTGTCGCGATGTCGATGAAGATCGCATCCATACGATCCGGCTCCGCGGACCATGTCACCGCGGTCGCGTATCCGAATTCCTGCCCCAGCAGGTGCAGGTCCTCGGGCAGTAGACCCGCACCCGCCCGGTCGGCGATGGTGTCGAGCATTCCTTCGAAGGTGACGCCGAGCGCGTCGGTGGAGGTGCCGGGCAGGCCTGCCCGGATTCGGTGCGTGGCCTCGATCTGCCCGACCAATCCGGCATGCGGGATCCCGGTGACGCGAACTCCGTCGGTATGTCGGGTGTGCAGGAGGGTGCGCAGCCAATCATGGCCGCGGAAACCGGCTTTCGGCGTGTCGGCGACCGATCGCGGTTTCGTCGGAGTCTTGTGCAGGACAACGTCGTATCGGTATCGGGTCAACTCGTTGACCGAGAATCCGCGCTTGAGCTGGATGTCGACTGCGTCGAATCCGGTTGCGTCACTGCACAGCCCAACGAAGTACTCGGGTGCCAGCAGCAGCTCTTGCTCGGCGGACATGTCTCGGCGGACTCGATCACCGACCGCCGCCGGGTCGTCGCCACCGTTTCGGCTGATCTGTACCGCGGTGGTGAACTCCTCGAGCAGCGTCAGGTTGCGGACATCGCCGACGAATACCGAACCACCGGGGGCCAACAGTCCCTGTACCTGTTCGAGGACGGTGTGCAGGTAGTGCTGGCTGGGGAAGTACTGGATGACGGAGTTCAAGACCACGGTGTCGAAGTGCCGTTCCGGCAACCCATCGCAGACGTCCGCCGCCTGGGCCCGCAACACGACACGATCCGCCAGTCCCGAATCGAGTTCCGCCAACTGCTGCCGCAGCGTGGCGATGGTGGCGGCGGAGAAGTCCGTCGCCCAGTATTCCTCGCAGTCGGGAGCCAACTCCGACAACAACAATCCCGAACCCACGCCGATTTCGAGCACGCGCCTGGGGTTCAGGCCCCGAATCCGGTCCACGGTGGCCGACCGCCACTCGCGCATCTGCTCCACCGGAATCGGCACCCCCGTGTAGCTGCTGTCCCAACCGCCGAAATCCGCGCCGAACTCGGTGCTGCCGGTGGAGACATGTTGGGCGCCATCTTCTTTCCCGATCGCGACGCCGGAGTACAGGTCGTCGTACACCCGACGCCACTGCCCCACCAGTTCGTCTTCACCGACGATCGGCCCGGATTGATCGGCGACCACATACCCGACCAACTGCTTGCCGGTGTCGGTGTCGCGCGCGACCACTACCGCTTGGGCCACCGAGGGATGTTGGGCCAGAACGGTTTCGACCTCGCCCGGTTCGACGCGGAAGCCGCGGATCTTGACCTGATCGTCGGCTCGGCCCGCGAACTCCAACTCCCCCAGGCTGTTCCAGCGCACCACGTCACCGGTGCGATACAACCGACCACCGGATGGGTCGAACGGATCGGCGACAAACCGTGCCGCCGTCAACCCCGCCCGACCGTGATAACCACGCGCCAACTGGGCACCGGCTACATACAACTCACCCGCCACGCCGACCGGAACCGGCACCAGCCACGAATCCAGCACGAATACCCGCGTATTGGCCACCGGCGAGCCGATCGGCACCGCCGAACCCATCGCGTCGTCGGGCACGCTGTAGGCGGTCACATCGACAGTCGCTTCGGTCGGCCCGTAGAGGTTGTCGACCCTCACGACCCCACACTTGGCTTTCAGTGCATCGACCAGCCCGACGGTGAGCGTGTCGGCACCGGTATTCACCTGTTGCAAACTTTGGAACGGATTGTCGGGCAATGACTCCGCGTGATCGACCAACGCCGACAACAGCGGTGGCGTCGCGAACATCTTCGTTACCGACCGGGTCTGCACCAGCCTCGTGATCTCCACGAGATCCGAACGCTGCTCACCGGCCACGACCAGCGTCGCGCCACCGCACAGCGCAGGCCAGATCTCATAGGTCGAGGCATCGAACGCGACCGAAGAATGCACCAAGATTCGGTCCTCCGGCGAGGCTTGCCAAGCCTGAGCGACCAGGTTCACCACGTTACGGTGCGTGATACCAACGCCTTTGGGGACGCCCGTGGAGCCGGACGTATAGATCACATAAGCCAGATTCTGCGGTGCGACCGCAGCGGCCTGATCCAGCCCGGTCCAGTGCTCGACCTCGGTCGTGTCGGGAGTATCGAGGTAGAGGCGAGGCGTTATCGCGTGCGGCAGCGACTCCGCGGTAGCCGAGTCGGTCACGACGACAACCGGAGCGGCGTCGACGAGCACGAACGCCAACCGATCCGAAGGATAAGCCGGATCGATCGGCAGATACGCACCACCGGCCTTCAGCACCGCCACCAGCGCCACGATCAGTTCGACGGACCTCGGCAACGCGACCGCGACAACACCGTCCGGGCCCACCCCGCGCGAGATCAGCACGCGCGCCAACCGATCGGCTCGGGAATCGAGTTCCCGATAGGTCAGCTCGGTATCCGCACAGGTGACGGCGACCGCGTTCGGCGTCCGGGCGACCTGAGCGCCAAGCAATCCGACCAGGGTGGTGTCGGGGATATCGACGCTGGTGGCGTTCCAGTTGTCCAGCACCAGCTCACGTTCGGCACTGCCGAGCACATCGACCGACCCCACGGGGACTTCCGGGGCCGATACCAGCTGTTGCAGCAACCGCACCAGCCGTTGCGCCATCGTCTCGACCGTGGACCGATCGAACAACTCGGTCGCGTACTCGACGAACCCGTCCCACCCCGCACCGGCGGGCGCGTCAGCGATGTTGAAGAACAGATCGAACCGTGCGGTCGCGGTCGACGCGGCGTAGGGCTCGATCCGCACTCCGGACAGCTCCAGCGCGGGCAGGCTGTTGTTCTGAAATGCCAAGGACACCTGGAACAACGGGTGGTGCGCTGCCGAACGGGCGGGGTTGAGCAACTCGACCAGCAACTCGAACGGAACATCCTGATTCTCGTACCCGGCCAACGCTTTCGCCCGAACCTGGCTCAACAGCTCGGTGAACGACGCCGCCGGAGACACGGTGGCGCGCAGCACCCAGGTGTTGACGAAGAACCCGACCAGATCGGTCAGCGCCTCGTCGGTGCGACCGGCGATCGGGGCGCCGATCGGAATGTCTTCTCCGGCGCCGAGTTTGCACAGCAACACGGTGAGCGCCGATTGCAGCACCATCGATACCGTGGCACCCTCGCGGGCCGCCAATCGCTCTACCGCGGTGCGGATCTCGGGATCGATGCCGAACAGCACCATGTCCCCGCGATAACTGGCCACCCGCGGCCGCGGCCGGTCCATCGGCAACCGCAACTGCTCGGGCAAGCCGTCGAGTTCATCGCGCCAGTAGTTGAACTGCTGCGACAACACGCTGTCGGATTCGGTCGACGACCCGAGCAGTTCGCGCTGCCACAGCGTGTAATCCACGTACTGCACCGGCAACGGGCCCCACCCGGGCGCCCGATCCTCGAGACGCGCCGCATACGCCGCCGACAGGTCGCGCAGCAACGGCGTCAACGACCAGCCATCACCGGCGATGTGGTGAATCAACAGCACCAGTACGCACTCATCGGCACCGCAGCGGAACACGTTGGCGCGGACGGGAATCTCCGAAGACAGGTCGAACCCGTACCGCACCGCCGCGGTCACCGACGCATCGAGCTCGGCGGCAGCAACATCGGTCACCGCGAACGGCACCTCGACGCTGTCGACGTCGAGTACCCGCTGCGACGGCACACCGTCGGCATGGACGAAGACCGTCCGCAAACTCTCGTGCCGGGCGACCACATCACCGATCGCCGCGCGCAACGCCGACGCGTCGCCCCCATGCAGCCGCCCCGCCAACGCCATGTTGTACGTGGCAGAAGGTCCCTCGAGCCGGTGGATGAACCACAGCCGCCGTTGCGCGAACGACAACGGAATGACATCCGGTCGCGGCCGAGCGAGCAAAGTCGGGCGCACCTGGACACCGGCGTCGAGCCGAGTCACCAACTGCGCCACCGTCGGAGCGTCGAAGACCGTCCGAATCGGCACCTCGACGCCCAGCACCACTCGAATCCGGCTCGCCAGGCGGGTGGCCAGCAACGAATGACCGCCCAGCTCGAAGAAGCTGTCGTCCACGCCGACCTGGTCACGCCCGAGGACTTCACCGAACAGCTCGGCCAGGACTCGCTCCCGCTCGCTGCCCGGCGCCCGATACCGCACCGAGGACAACAACTCCGGCTCCGGCAACGCCTCGCGATCCAGTTTGCCGTTCGCGGTCAGCGGCACCGCGTCGATCACCAATACCGCGGCGGGCACCATGAATTCCGGCAACCGCCCGGCGGCGAACTGACGCACCTCGCCGCCATCGAGGTCTTCCGACGCGACGACGTACCCGATCAACTGTTTACCGTCCTCGGTGCCGATGGCGCGCGCCACCACCACCGCGCGGGACACCGAAGGATGTTGGGCCAGTACGGTTTCGACCTCGCCGGGTTCGACACGGAAGCCCCGGATCTTCACCTGGTCGTCGGCCCGGCCGACGAACTCCACTTCCCCAAAGGAGTTCCAGCGCACCACATCACCGGTGCGATACAACCGGCTACCGACCGGATCGAACGGATCGGCGACAAACCGAGCCGCGGTCATCCCCGCCCGACCGTAATAACCACGTGCCAGTTGGGCACCGGCCACATACAACTCACCGGCAACCCCCACCGGTACCGGCATCATCCACGAGTCCAGCACGAGCGCCCGGACATTCGCCAGCGCGGACCCGATCGGCACCGAAACACCGTCGAAGTCCGCTGCGGCCTCGAACGGACGACGGATCGCGAATGTTGTTGTCTCGGTGGGTCCGTAGACGTGCACGATGCGCGTCTTCGGGCAGGTTCGTAAGGCCTGCGCGAAGACCTCCGGCGGCATCTCCTCGCCGCCGGTCCACACCGTACGAAGACCGGCGAGCGCGTCGGGGCACTCGTCGACGAACAATTCGAACAGCCGCGTGGTGAGGAAGGCCGCGGTGACCTCATGGTCCACCAGCAGGCGGCCGAGCGCCGCGATGTCGGCGCGGTCCGACGGCGCGACGACGACCCGGCCGCCACCGAGCAACGGCACCCACATCTCGTAGGTGGAGGCATCGAAGGCGACCGAGGAATGCATCAGCACGGTACGGTGGTCGCCGTCGCGCCAGACCGGATCGGTCGTGAAGGTCACCACGTTGCCGTGTGTGACACCAACGCCTTTCGGCACACCGGTGGATCCGGAGGTGTAGATCAGGTAGGCCAGATTGCCCGGCCGCACCGCGACACGTGCCAGTTCCGTTTCGGCTGTCTCGGTGGTGTCGAAGCTATCGAGACAGAGGTGCGGTGCCGTCGTCCGGGGCAGCAGCGGCGCGACAGCGGAGTCGGTGACGAGAACCACCGGCCTTGCGTCGGAGAGGATGACCCTCAACCGATCCGAGGGGTAGGCCGGATCGATGGGCAGATACCCACCACCGGCCTTCAACACCGCCAGCAGCGCGACGATCAACTCCACCGAGCGCGGCAATGCCACCGCGACAACAGCATCCGGGCAGACCCCACGCGCGATCAACGCCCGTGCCAGCCGATCGGAACGAAGATCGAGATCCCGGTACGACACCTCGGAGTCCGCGCAGACCACCGCGATCGCATCCGGGTTCGCGGCGACCTGCGCATCGAACAGCTCGACCATGGTCACGTCTCGATCGGCCTGGAGGGTGCCGTCGTTCCACCGATTCAGCACCAGGTCGCGTTCGTCCGCGTCGAGAACGTCGACGGACCCGACTGGGGCGTCCGGGTTCTGCACCAGCACTCGCAGTATCCGCACCAACCGCGCCGCCGTGGCTTCGACCGTGGACCGGTCGAACAGATCGGTGGCGTATTCGATGTATCCGTCCCAGCCGAGCGGGGCCGGGGCATTCCCGTTGTCCCGGCGACCGGCAACCGTGTCACCGATGTTGAAGGTCAGATCGAATCGCGATGTGGTGACGGGCGGCGTGTACGGCTCGACCACGATCCCGGGCAGCTCGAGGCTGGGCACGGCGTTGTTCTGCAACGTGAGCAGTACCTGGAACAGCGGATGGTGTGCCGCCGAACGGGCCGGGTTGAGCAACTCGACCAGCGACTCGAACGGTGCGTCCTGATTCTCGTAGGCCGCCAACGCTTTTGCCCGAACCTGGCCGAGCAACTCGGTGAACGACGCGGCGGGGACCACGGCGGCGCGCAGCACCCAGGTGTTGACGAAGAACCCGACCAGATCGGACAGGGCGTCATCGGTGCGACCGGCGATCGGCGATCCGATCGGAATGTCCTCCCCCGCACCGAGTTTGCACAGGAGCACGGCCAATGCCGACTGCAACACCATCGATACCGTCGCGCCTTGACGACCGGCCAACCGTTCCACTTCGGTGCGCAGGTGCGGATCTATGCTGAAAAGCACCGCGTCGCCGCGATAACTGGCCACCCGTGGCCGCGGCCGATCGATTGGCAACAGCAACCGCTCCGGCAACCCGTCGAGCTCCGTGCGCCAGTACTCGAACTGCCGCGCCAGCACACTTTCCGGATCGGTCGACGAACCGAGCAACTCTTGCTGCCACAGCGCGTAATCCACGTACTGCACCGGCATCGGCTGCCACTCCGGGGCCCGGCCCTCCGTACGCGCCGCGTATGCCGCGGACAGATCCCGCAGGGTGACCGTCGCCGACCAGCCATCACCGGCGATGTGGTGAATCAACAGCACTAACAACCAGTCATCGGTGCCGCACCGAAATACACTGGCCCGCACCGGGATCTGCGTCGACAGGTCGAACCGATGCGCGGCCGCCTTGGCGACCGCCGCATCGACCTCGGCCGGGTCCACATCGGTCACCGTGATCGACACCTCAACGCTGTCCGCATCGAGTACCTGCTGAGCCGGGACTCCATCGGCTTCGACGTAGATCGTGCGCAGACTCTCGTGCCGCGCAACGACATCGCCGAGCGCGGCCGCGAAGGCCACCGCGTCGAACGTGCCCGTCAACCTGGTGGCCAACGGCATGTTGTAGGTGGCCGACGGCCCCTCCAGCCGGTGGATGAACCACAACCGCCGCTGCGCGAACGACAACGGAATCACGTCCGGACGTGGCCGGACCTGCAGTGTCGGGCGGATCTGCACATCGGTATCGAGCCGAGTCGCCAACTGTGCCACCGTGGGCGCGTCGAAGACTGTCCGAATCGGCACCTCGACACCCAACACCACCCTGATCCGACTGATCAGCCGGGTGGCGGACAAGGAATGCCCGCCCAGCTCGAAGAAGCTGTCGTCGACGCCGACCCGGTCGAGACCGAGCACCTCGGCGAACAACACGGCCAGCGCCCGCTCGCCATCGTTGCTCGGCGCTCGGTACGCCATCGAGGAGGCGAACTCCGGGGCGGGCAGCGCGGCACGATCGAGCTTTCCGTTCGGTGTCAACGGCACCGAGTCGATCACCATCACCATGGCCGGCACCAGGAATTCCGGCAGCCGCTCGGCGGCGAACCGGCGCACCTCCGCGCCATCGAGGCCGGGCCCATCCGCGTGGCCGTTGCCCGCGCCACGTTCGGCGACCACATACCCGACCAGCTGCTTGCCACCCTCTGCGTCGAGGGCCACCACCACCGCCTGCGACACCGAAGGATGTTGCGCCAGCGCGGTTTCGACCTCGCCGGGCTCCACCCGGAACCCACGGATCTTCACCTGATCGTCGGCACGGCCGACGAACTCGAGCACCCCGCCCCAGGTCCACCGGACCACATCGCCGGTGCGATACAACCGGCCACCGTCCGGATCGAACGGGTCGGCCACGAACCGGGCGGCCGTCAAACCCGCCCGACCGTGATAGCCACGCGCCAACTGCGCACCGGCCACATACAACTCACCCGCGACCCCGACCGGAACCGGCGCCAACCACGGATCCAGCACGAACGCCCGCAGATTTCCGAGCGGGGACCCGATCGGGCTGCCGCCACGGGTGACATGCGCCGCCGACAGATCCAGTTTGGTGACATGCACCGTGGTCTCGGTGATCCCATACATGTTCACCAGGGCAGGCAGGTCGCCATGACCGGACGAATACCAGGGCTGCAAGTGGGCCGGATTCAACGCCTCGCCGCCGAATATCACCATCCGCAGCGCGGATTCCGTAGTGCCGCAGGCTGATCGAGCCTCCGCCAACGCGTAGAACGCCGACGGCGTCTGATTGAGGATCGTCACGCCCTCGCCGACCACCAGGTGCCACAGCTGCGCGGGGGTGCGCACCACGTCCCACGGCACGACCACGACTCGGCCGCCGTGCAGCAGCGCTCCCCAGATCTCCCAGACAGAGAAGTCGAAGGCTTGGGAATGGCACCAGGCCCAGACATCGTCGAAACCGAAATCGCACCAGTGCGCGGTGCTCAGGAAGAGCGAGGCCACGTTGCGGTGGGTGACGGCAACACCTTTGGGCGTGCCGGTGGAACCGGACGTGTAGATCAGGTAGGCGAGATTCCCCGGGCGTGGTGTAGCGGGCCGTGCTTCATCAGACCGCGCGACATCGGCCTCCTCGACATAGATGAGGGGCACTCCGCTGTGCGGCAGCGCTTTTGACGTGCCGATGTCGGTGAGGACGGCGATCGGTGCGGCATCTTCGAGGACGAACGCCAACCGCTCCGCAGGATAGGCCGGATCGATCGGCAGATACGCGCCGCCCGCCTTCGACACCGCCAGAATCGCGACGATCAGCTCCACCGACCGCGGCAATGCCACCGCCACCACGCAGTCGGGCCGCACTCTGCGTGAAATCAAGGTTCGCGCAACGCGATTCGCCCACTCATCGAGCTGCCGATACGAGAGCTGGACGTCACCGGACACCACCGCCAGCGAGTCCGGCGCCTGACCAACCCGATTCTCGAACATTCCCACCAAGGTCGCGTCCGGATCGACCGGCACCGCTGTGTCGTTCCACGTCTCGACCACCAGCGGGCGATCGGCACCGAGGATGTCGACCTCCCCGATCGGCGCGCCCGGATCGGCTATCGCCTGCCGCAGGTATCGCACGATCGATCCGAGATAGCGCTTGAGGTCGTCGTCGGTGTAGAGCTGTGCGTCGCCCTCCAACCGCAGGTAACCGCCGCGGGACGACTGACGCTCGTAGTAGAAGACGATCGACAGATCCCCGCTGTTGCCGGCCGAGAAGACTTGCAGATCAGCCGTTCCGCCAGTCATCTCCAAGGCGCCGAAGAACGACATGACGTTGATGACCGGACCGAACGGATTCCCCTGGGAGTTCGGCATTTTCAGGTCGCGCCGGATGTCCGACATCCCGTATCGCAGGTGCGGTCTGGCGCTCGAGATGGTGCCGTGGATGCGTTGGGCCAGATCGCCGAGCGACAGGTTCCGGCCCGAGTCGACCAGCATGGGCACGGTGTCCGAGAGTTGGCACGGCGTCCTACCGGCGACGCCGACTCGATTGGAAACCGGTATCTGCACACAGAATTCGTCCCGCAACGCGTGCCGCTGGATGGCCGCCGACGCAACGGACATCAGCAGATAGGGCAGCTTGACACCGACCGCTTGCGCGGAGCTCATCAGCGCGCCCAGCTCCGCGCCCGAAAAGCCGTGCGTGCAACCGATTCGGCCCGGCTCTGTGCCATTGTCCGCGCTGCCGGGGAGTTGCAGCGGATCGATCCCGGCCGGGATCTGTCCACGCCAGTAGTCCCGATCAACCGCCTGTTGGGTGCGGCGATACTCGAGATCGCTGTCGACGATGTCGTCGATGCGTGCGAAACCGGCAGGCGCGATGGATGTTTCGGCCGCCAGGGCGCCGTACACATCGAGCACGCGCTGCGCCCAGGTCGCAACACCGACACCGTCCATGATGATGTGGTCAAAGCACATCGACAGGATGTAGTGCTCGTGGCCGACCTCGAGCAGCGCGACGCTCAACAGCGCGTCCTGCTCCAGGTCGAAACCCACCTGACGCTCGTGGGCCATGTAGTCGAGCGCGGCCGCCACCGGATCCGGCTTCTCGGTGAGATCCAGGTACGACGGCGCCCAATCGGTGATATCGCGCGCTACCTGCATCGCCCCTTCGGCGCCACGGACGAAATTGACCGTGAGCGAATCCGACTCCGCGAATGTGGTGCGTAGCGCGGTGAAGAAATGGCCGAGTTCGAGATCAGCGTGAATATCGATGTAAACGATACAGTTGTTCGGAATATCTGCCAGCTCGTGCGCAATCCAGAGTTCCTTCTGAATAGAAGTCAGACTGCGCAGCAGTGATTTGTTACCGGAATGCATGGCAAACTCCCTCGCTTATCACCTATGCCGGGCGGTACCGATCGACTGCAGGCCGAAAACAGTTGTTTTCGGCGATACCGGCCCGCAGCGCACTCGTGCTCCGTCCACCCCGAATCCCCGTGGGCGACAACCCCGCCCGCTGCCTGCGGCAGCCCGGCTAGCCGACGACTCGGCCGCTGTACCACATGCGCGAACCGGCAAGTGGGCGCTTGGCCATAACTGGGCGCGCAGTTACGCGACCCACCGCTTGTCGACTGCCGCAGACGTCGGACCCCCCGAATCATGCTGTCGCACACTCGATCAGGATGTCGCAGCCTGCATAACTGCGGCTGTACTAGTGCGTAAATGACTGGTCAAAGTGGTAACTATCGCTCGATCTCGCTTTGCACGAGTGCCGCGCCCCCTATGCTTTGCGCTGGCAGCACATGGTTCAGGAGGGCTTGTCCATGGCTCAAACACAGATCAGATACGGTGTGCTCGGCTCGTTCACGGCATGGTGGGATGACCGTGAAATCGAGCTGGGTCCAGCGAAACAACAGGCAGTGCTCGCCGCACTACTGCTAGAAATGAACCGTCCAGTTTCGGTGAACGCAATCATCGACGGAGTGTGGGGCGAACACCCACCGAGCGACGCGCGCAACGGAGTACAGACTTACGTCAGCCGCCTGCGCCGCGCGTTGGCGCCGCGCCGCAGGGTCGCCGAACCCGCTCTGGTGCGGGCCGATACGGGGTACGTGCTGCACGGCGACCCGTCGCTGTCGGACCACGTCGCGTTCGACCGGCTGATCGCGACCGCCGAGCGTTGTCGCCGCGACAGCGACCTCGCGGCGGCGGCCTCGCATACCGATGCGGCGTTGGCGCTATGGCGCGGTGAGCCTTTCAGCGGCCTGGCCGGCCCGATCATCGAGGCCGAACGACGCAGGCTGCAGGAGCGGTACCTGGCCGCGCTCGAGCACCGCGCCGGAATCAAACTCGCCCGCGGACAGCACGCGGAAGCTGTTGCCGAGCTCGCGCCGCTGGTCAGCTCGTATCCGCTGCAGGAACGGTTTCGAACGCTGCTGATGCTCGGGCTCTACCACTGCGGTCGCCAGGCCGAGGCGTTGATGGTCTTCCAGGACGCGCAGCGTCGGCTGGCGGACGAGATCGGGATCGAGCCGGGGCGCGAACTGCGCGAGCTGCACCGGCGGATCCTGCGCGACGAGATCGAGCCGCCGGTCGAGGCCACACATACACAGACCGGTCGGAATGAATCTGCTTACGGCGGTGCTGATTTCATCGATCTGGACCAGAAGTCGCCCGGGCCATCGGCCACTATGGCTGTGGAAGAGGCGCCCTTGATCGGGTCGGTCGGCGGTCTCAGCAAAACGACGCCTCGACCCGAGGTGCTGCCGAGCCGAAACCAGCTGCCCCGCGATATCGCGGATTTTACCGGTCGCGAAGCCGAGGTGGCGCGGCTGCTTGCCGACATACCGCCGGAAGCGGCCCGGCAGAGCGTGCTGATCGAAGCGATCGATGGCATGGCCGGTGTCGGCAAGACGACGCTGGCAATTCACGCGGCTCATCAACTCAGCGATCGGTTTCCCGACGCACAGCTGTACCTCGATCTGCACGGCCACGCCGCCGAGAGCGCACCCATCGAACCGATGGTGGCGCTGGATCGGCTGCTGCGCGCGGTCGGCGTGCCCAGTGAGTCGATACCGCCGGATCTGGACGCCCGAGCGGCGTTGTGGCGCACCGAGATCGCGGCCCGCTCGGCGCTGCTCGTGTTGGACAACGTCGCCGACGCCACGCAGATTCGGCCGCTACTGCCCGGTACATCCAGTTGCCTCGTGCTGATCACGAGCCGCCGCCGCCTGGTCGACTTGGAGGTCTCCAAAAGCCTGTCGCTGGATGTTCTTTCGTGCGCGGACGCGACGGCACTGTTCGCCACCATCGTCAATGACGACCGGGCGGTGGCCGAGCCGGACGCGGTCGAGGAGACCGTTCGGCTGTGCGGTTATCTGCCGCTGGCGATCCGAATCGCGGCGGGCCGCCTGCGCGCACGTCCGGTGTGGCCGATCGACCGGTTAGCAGAACGACTTCGACATCCGAACAACCGGCTCGAGCACCTGTCCGCGGGGTCGCGCAGCGTGGCCACCGCGCTCACTGCCAGCTTCCAGGACTTACCGCTCGATCAGCAGCGCACGTTCCGGCTGCTCGGCCTGCACCCCGGCCGCGACTTCGATACCTATGCAACCGCCGCCCTGGCCGATATCGGGATCGACGCGGCCGAGCAGATCTTGGAGGCGCTGGTCGATGTGCATCTGCTGGAGCAGGTTGTCTCCGAGCGCTACCGATTCCACAACCTGGTGCGCGATTACGCCGCGACGCTGATTCAGCCGTCCGATCTGGACGGCGCCGCGGCGTTGACGAGGCTGTTCGACTACTACCGGTATGCCGCGTGGGCAGTCGGCAGCAAGATCCTGCCCGATCGGATCAGTCGCATCGTCGACCTGCCCAGGCCGGTGACCCCGATGCCCGCGCTCGCCAGTCATCAGGAATGCGTGGCCTGGTTGCACAGCGAACGGCTCAACCTGCTGGCCATCGCGCGCGAGGCGACCAGGGGTCGCTGGTCCGACTACACCGGGTTGTTCTCCGAGATCCTGTGGTGGCCTTACGTCACCGGGCTTCGCTGCTCCGACGACGCCATCACGTTGCACTTCGACGCTGTCGAGGTCGCGCACAGCAACGGCGAACAGGCGGAGGAGTGCCGTTTGCTGGTCAATCTCGGCTACACGCTCTGGCGGATGCGGCATTGCAGGCAGGCGCTGGTGGTGCTCAACGACGCCGTGCGGCTGGCCCATGGCATGGGTGACTACGGCAGTGCGGCAAGGGCAATGCACCACAGCGGGCTGGTCTACTTCCGGCTGGCGCGGTATCGGGATGCGCTGATGGGGTATCACCAGGCCCTGTCGTTGTCGCGGTGGAGCGGTGACAAGTTCATGGAGGGCTACGCATTACAGGGCCTGGGGCAGGTTCATGAGCGGATGGGTTACTACGACGAAGCGTTCGAGTATCTTCGGCTGGCTGTCGGTGTTGCCGACGAGACCGGCGATCCTTATCTGCGTTCCTGCGCCCTGATGCGGATCAGCGACACCGATGTGCGGATCGGCAGGTATGACGACGCCCTCGCACACCTGGAGGACGCCAGGAAGACGCTGTCGCCGATGCCGTCGAATACCCTTTTCCACAACTACTTTTCGATTCGCATCGGCAACGTCTATTGCGCGATGAAGCAGTTCCCGGCGGCGCTCGACAGCTTGCGGACGGCGTTGGCGCGGGCAGAGCGGAACAATGACCTGATCCTCAAGTGCAGCACCCATCTCGGTATCGGCGATGTGCATCGGCGACAGGGGCAGTACCGCGAGGCGCTCGGGCACTACGAGCGGGCGCTGCACATTGCTCGTGCATCCGGTTCGCCGTATGAGGAGGTGCTTTCCTACGATGCGATCGCGACGGTCAACTACTGTTCGGCGCACTTCTCCGTGGCCCGGCAACGCTGGAAGGCGGCGCTGGCGATCGCCAGTCGTTTGGGCGTGCCGGAGACTCGACGCATCGCCAATCATGTGGCCAGCATCGACTCGACGTTTCTGGCTGCCTCCGCGACTCGGGCGGCCGAGGCGCATTCGGCTGAGTTCCGTCGGGCCGCGGATTTGATTCGGGGCAGTATCTCGCCTGGGCAGCGGGCGGCGGCGATGGCGGCGATGGCTGATCCGGAGGGGCCTTGACCCACTGCCGGACCGGCGGCAACGACTATCGCCGCTGGTCCGATACCTCACGGGACGCCCACCAGTGTCGTGACAGCAGTGCTGCCAGGAAGGCACCGGTGGCGTTCAGCAGCACGTCGTCGATGGATGAGTGACGGCCGATGGCGAGGACGAACTGCGTGGTCTCCACCGCGATCGAAGCTGCTGCTGCCGCAAACAGAACGCGGTAGGGCCGGGTGAACCAGGGTAGGCGGATCGGCAGGAGGAAGCCGAGTGCGGCGAAGACCAGGAGATTGCCGCCGAACTGCTCGATCACCCTGTCGTCGGATAGTTGATCGGCCAGATCTCGCAGCGGTACCAGGTTTACCGAGCGCCCAGTTCCCTTGGGCGTCAGGATCATCCACAGCCAGGGTGCGGTGCCGACCACCATGCCGACATCACACAGCGCGGCCCGCCAGCCGTGCCGCCGCGCGAGCCACCATGCTGTGGCGGCGGCCAGCGGTATCGCCGCGATCGTGGCGAGTATGACACCGCCCCACGCTTCCCATGTCCCGTTCACTGCGCCAGTCTCATCTGAATCAACTGCGCCACAAAGGGTCTCCACCGAACGTCCACAACGTCTACACCGCGTCAGCCCAAGTCACTGAGCTGCTATCCGGCTGGCCTAGTGATCGATGGGACGCAGGCCGATCATCGTGCGGGCGGAGGTGTAGACGTAGCGGCCGTTGTCGCGTGCGGTCAGCTGACCGCTGCCGTCGAAGGCGTCGCGGTTGTTGTTCACCGCAAGGAACGGGATGTCCCATACCGTCGTGCCGGATCTCGGGTCGATCGCCCATAGGCCGGTGGTGTCGGTCAGCACTACGACGTGTCCGTCCCATGCGAGCACCGTGCCGTAACGTTCGGTCTCGAGCTGCCACAGTCGGTGTCCCGTTCGCATATCGAGCCCGGTCATGTTGCGCGCGTCGCTATCTCGGAGCAGTGCGATGTCGCCGAGGATCGCGGTCGCGGTTCCGGTCGTGGCGTTACTGTTGTCGCTGTTCGTATTGCGCGGCTTGGTGACGAGATCGGGGCTGGTCCAGGCCCGCTTGCCGGTGCGGCGATCGTAGGCGCCGTCGGCGAGAAGCACGGGGACGGTGTCGTCGGTGGGCCGGTCGATCGAAAGGCTATGGGTGGCTTCGCTATCGGTGGCGGCGAGCACCCGGCCGGTGCGATCGAAGAGGTCGGTGCCGGTGACGTGGTAGCCGGAGCACTCGGTGTTGATGCGCTCGACCAGCGCCGTGCTGGTCGCGATGGTGCGGGAACACCCGCCCAGGTCCGTGGTCCAGGTGGAGGCACCTGTGCCGAGGTCGAATCCGGCGAGTTGGACGCCGAGGTTGAGTAGGCCCTGCCCGTGGGACACGTCCAGCGTGTCTGAAGTGATGTCTTCCCACGAGGTGCCCATGGCGAACGAGCGGGACCAGTTCGCAGCGGGGTCGGCGAGCGTGCCGGAATGGACGCGCACGTCATCGGACTCGACATCACCTTCGGCGACGTACACGTGATTGTCCACCGTCGCGAGCGCGAAGACCTGCCAATCCGTGGGCGTGCGGGTGACTTGTCCGCTGGCGATGTCGTAGCCGACGAGGGCAGTCGGTTCGGCGGACGGGGCGGTGACGCAGACGAGTCGTCCATCGACCGGTGCACCACCGCAACCCTCGAGGTGGGGAGCCGGAGTCCGCCAGCGCACCGCGCCGGTCTCGGCATCGATGCCGACCAACATCGGTTCCTTCACGGACATATCGCCAGCAGAGACGCCGACCACAGCGAGGAGAGTGTCGCCCGCATCGATGAATCCTGGGCTGCCGCCCATGTCATATTCGGTCCCCGCCCGGGGATCTCGGAACTCCGCCTTCGCGTTCCCGTGGGTGGCGGCGGCGTCGACCGACCAGCCGAGACCCGGCGCCGACGCCGCGGTTCCGGTGATCTTGCGAGTGCCGTCATCGGGTTGCATCAGGACGTAAACAGCTCCGGCACTGGCAATTACAGCGGCCGTGGCGGCGAGAATCAGACCACGTAAACCTGGGATCGACGCCATCACGACACCTCGAGACCGGGGGTCACGGCGATCGCCTCCAGTTGCTCGAACGGCAAGGGTTCGATGGAACCCTCGGCCGTGGAGCTCACTTGGACCTGGGCGCCGGACCGGCGGGTGATGGTGACAGTGCGCATGGTCTCCGAAATAGACGGCATTCCTGGTTCGTTCGGAGATCTCGTGGTCCGCGATTCCCGGCTCTGAACGACTGCTCCGTCCGGCTGTCGACGTGTCGTGACGCGCTCACCGTCGGGACTCGACACGGCAGCCGATTCCTCCGGAAGGCGCTGTCCCGCAGCGATTGCGACGCTGAGCCGCGACTGTCGTCCCGGCGTGGTCACCCGTACGACCTGACACACCCCGTTCCCGTCGAAGCCCGGCGGTCGCAGTTGGCCCAGCGGTCGGTCGAGGGTGAGGCCGTCGAGCGGGATTCGCGCCAGCACGGCGTCCAGCCGGTGGGCGGCGGCCTGGTCGATCACGGCACCCGCGTCCGATCCGGCGCCGCAGGATTCGGGAACGTCCGGCGTGCCCGGTGGCACCGGTGTGGTGACGCGGAGTCCAGGGGCGGTGACAATGGCGGCGAGATCGTCCACGGTCAGCGGCACCGTGCCGGAATGACTGCTGCCGTCCTGGCCGTTATCGGTGGCGTAGGCGGTGACGGCGGAGCCGTCGGCCAGGTATGCGCGAGCGGTGCGGGACAGGGTGCGAACCTTACCGACCTCGTGCCAGGTGTCGTGGACATCGACGATCGTGCCGTCGGCGCGGTGCCTGCGTTCGTCGAGATCGCCTGCGACACAAGGCGGGATCGGTGCGGTGGACTGCCGGACCGAAACCATCAGGTCACCTGCTTTACCACCGCGGAGCAGTTCGCCGCTGGCGGTGGTCCAGCCGCCGAAGTCGACGCTCTTGCCGGGCTCGGTAGGAGGATCGAAGATCGGCCCGAAGAACAGCGAGTGATCGACGGACGCGAAGGGGACCTCGACCGCACCGGGCAGCACGTCGCGCAGCGCCTGCGACATCACGACGGCCTTGGGCCCGGAGAACCACGGATACTTCGGATTGTCGTAGCCGGAGGCGCTTGCCGCGAATCCCATCGTTGCACCGTCGCTGGGCGGCTCGACAACAGCGCAACCCGGAATCGCCACGGGAAACACCACCGGCGGCGTGGCGTACGAGGTGTCGACCGGCGGTGTGGCCGTGGTCGACGCAGGTACCGGCTTCGTCGTCAGCTCCGGCTCGCGCTCGTGCAACAGGCCGCCGACGATCACGCCGCCGGCCACAATCGCCACGCAAACCAGCCCCACCGTCCACCCGGTCATCGCACGCGACGGCACCCGCGAATCCCGATCCTCACCACTACTCATGTCTGCCCCTGCCCGTTGTGCCCCCAGCCCTGCTCGTTGTCGTGCAAGATAGCCCACCACACCGACACCAACTCCCGAGGACCAGCTGTTAGCCGTATCTAGGCTGCTCCTGTGACGGTTTCGATCAACACTCTCCTTACTGCTCTACGGTGCTTATCCTGCGCACGCGAGTACGAGCCGATCCACTTCCCGTCGGGGTGTCCGGCGTGCTTACAAGCGGGGGTGCCGTCCAATCTGTACTGCGTGTACCGCCCTTCCACGGACAGTGGGTCGGTTCAGGTTCCGCTCGTGGATCCGATTACGTTGGCTGCCGGCACGACTCCCCTACAGCGCCTGAGCGAGCGGGTCGGGCTCGGGTCGCAGGTGTGGGTCAAGGACGAGAGCCGCAATCCCACCGGTTCGCACAAAGACAGGTTCAGCCTCGGGGCGGTCGGGTGGGCGAAGGTCGCCGGATTCGACACCGTCGTTGCGGCGTCGTCGGGGAACGCCGCCTTGTCGATCAGTGCCTTCTGCGCGGCCAACGATGTCCAAGGCGTTATGGCAATGACAGCCGATGTGCCGCGACAGCTCGTCGAGCAGGTCCGGGCGCTCGGGGCGGAGGTGCGGATCTTCGACACCTACAACGAGCGATGGGAATTCGTCTCTACTCAATGTTCGTCCGGGCAGGCCTTCAATGCCACCAATTACGTTGTGCCCGTCGTCGGATGCTCCCCCTTCGGTATCGAGTACTTCAAGGACATCGCCCGCGAGATCGTGTCGGCGCACGGCGGACCGCCCGATGCGATGGTGATTCCTAGTTCGCGTGGCGATCTCGCGCACGGCATCTATCGGGGGTTTACCGAGATCGGGCGGGGCATGCCCAGGCTGTATCTGGTCGAACCGTTTGCACGACTGCACGCGGTCCTCGAGCAGGGGATCGACTGGCGAACAACCTTCCGTGGTGAAACCCGTGCACTCCCCTCCATCGCCGGAGACACCACGACACGGCAGTCGGTCGTGGCGGCCTCCGGCTCCGATGGCGGAGCGGTTGTCGTGTCCGATCTGGTTGCGCTGGAATGGCATCGGCGTATGTGGTCCCTCGGGTATTGCTGGGAACCCAGTTCCGATGCCGCGTTCGCCGCACTTGCGCTCCTGCATCGGCAGGGACGCATTCAGCCTTCGGAGACCACGGTTGTCGTAGCCGCCTCGCATGGATTCAAAGGGCTGTAGCTCAGCCTTCGACGAATTGGAGCAGCTCGGTCGTGACGAACTGGGGGTTCTCCTCGACCAGCCAGTGGCCTGCGTGGGGCACGTCCATTGCGCGGACGATGTTGGTCAGGCGTGGGGACACGGTGGCCCGGACCCCGTCGAGTTGGCCCTGGGCGGTCATGAGCAGGGTCGGGACACTCACCGGTGCGGCTGCCACGGTGTCGGGGACGTCCTTGTCGAGGGCGCGGTAGAGGTCGAAGCCGCCGGACAGGGCTTCGGGTCGGCTGTAAGTCCTTGCGTACTCGTTGATTTCGGCGTCGGTGAATGGGGATCGGTCCGAGGTGCCGCCGAAAGCCGTTCCGCCGAAGGAGACTTGGGGGTAGAACAGTGCCAGGTAGTCGCGGACATCGTCGCCGACCACTGCCTCGGGGATTCGCCGTTGGGAGTGGAAGGCGATGTGCCAGCTGAGGGATCGGTAGGTGGCGGCATCGATCGCGGGGCCGGGTAGTGGCAGGTCGAGGTAGCCGAGGCGGGCGGTGTCGGCGGGGAACTGGCTGGCGTACTGGAATGCCACCGCTGCGCCGAAGTCGTGGCCGATGACGCGGGCGTCGCGCACCCCGAGCCGATCGGCCATCAGGGTGTGGATGTACCGCGCCAGGGTGGCTTTGTCGTAGCCGGTCGGCGAACCGGTGCTGTCGCCGAGCCCGGGCAGATCGATGGCGTAGACGCTGTGGTGTTCGGCGAGTGCGGGCATGATCGGCCACCAGCCGAACCAGGTCTGCGGCCAACCATGGATCAGCACCACCGGTGACCCGCTGCCGCCCTGCACGTAATGCATTCGGACGCCGTCGATGTCGGCGAACTCGTGCCGGAAGGACTTCTCGAATTGCGGGTCGCTCTGGGTAGCGGCGGCGTAGGCGGGAACGTCGGCGGACGAGGTGGCGCAGGCCGCGGTGCCGATCGTGAGCAGAACGGTGAGCGCGACAGTCGCCATCGCGCGCGCGGATCGGCGCGACGACGGCCGTGGTGCGGCAATCATGAATTCCTGTCCTGGAGAAGATGTTTCGGAGTCAGCGCCCGGTGGCGCCGTCGATCAGTTCGCGGAGGATGTCCGCGTGGCCCGCGTGGCGGCCGGTCTCTTCGATCATGTGCACGAGTGCCCAGCGCACGCTGGGAGCGGGGTGCCCCGGCCGCGGCCTTGGGATCGGCGTGCCTAGGTCGGTGCAACCGTCGAGAAGCTTGTTCGCACGCTCGACCGTATTCCGATAGCGGGCAACGACATCGGCGACACTGTCCTCCGGTGCTGCCTGAAACGTCGCCTGCCAGTTGGTGACTTTCGCACCGAGGAACGTCGCTTGCTCGACGAACGTCAGGTGGTTGAGCAGCCCGAGCAAGTTCGTGCCCGACGGCACTCCGGCTGTTCGGACCTGCGGTTCGGGGGCACCGTCGACCTTCACCGCGATCGAGGTCCGGAGATAGTCGAGAAATCCGCGCAGAATCGCGATCTCGCTGCCTCCAGTCCGGGGTGGCGGCGCATCGGTGCGTCGGCTGCGGCGAAAGGCGGTGGGCACGATGGTCTCCTTTGTCGGATGTGCTCAGTCTCGCCAGGCATGCCAGCATTTGGCACGCATTCTTGCGGTTCTGGCAAGATGGCCCTGTGGACCGGGAAACGGAAGACGTCCTAGACGTGGTGGGGCCGCGGCTGCGCGCGCTGCGCCGGGATCGCGGGATCACGCTTGCCGATCTCGCGGCGACGACCGGGGTTTCGGAGAGCACGCTGTCTCGGCTGGAGAGCGGACAGCGGCGGGCGACCCTGGAGTTGTTGCTGCCGTTGGCCCGTACCTACGACGTTCCATTGGACGATCTCGTCGGCGCCCCACGCACCGGTGACCCGCGGATCCATCTGAAGCCGATGCACCGCCACGGGATGACGTTCATTCCACTGTCCAGGCGGCCCGGCGGTACGCAGGCGTTCAAGATGATCATCCCGGCGCAGCCGGAACCGCTCGAACCGGCTCTGAAGAAGCACGAGGGCTTCGAATGGCTGTACGTGCTCAACGGTCGCCTACGCCTCGTGGTCGGCGAGCGCGACCTGATCTTGCCGCCCGGCGAGGCAGCCGAGTTCGACACGTCCCTGCCGCACTGGCTGGGCAGCGCCGACGGCGGCGTGGTCGAGCTGCTCATCCTGTTCGGCCTGCAAGGCGTGCGTTCACACGTGCGCCCAGCGTCCAAATCCTGACCCACCTCATCGAGAAGCGCAGCGCGGCAACCTGATACCGCGCCGACCAAGCTGGTCCGCGCCATCGATGTCTGGCCAGATGCATGTGGCTGTTGTCTCCTACACCTCGAGATCAGCTATTGACGTGCCCTTATGACATGATTGACAATGTCCACTGTCATTTTATCCGGGTCGGCAGGCCCGCTGTCCGGCGAGGGAGCACGCGATGGATCCGGTGGTTGGCACCGTGCAGGTCGATCAGGAGCTGTGCCTGGGGTCGGGCTATTGCGTGCAGGCGGCGCCGGAGGTGTTCGGGCTGCCCGGTGATGTGGTCGAGCTGCGTACCGGCGACAGCGCTTCGGGGCCGGTCGAGGTGCCGGAAGAGCTGATCGGAGCGGTGCATTCCGCGGAGTTGGCCTGTCCGGCAGCGGCAATCACGCTGCTCGGTCTATGAAAGGGAACGAATCATGCACCAATACCTGGCCGGGACCTGGAGCCCGCCGCCGATCACCGAGGCCGGGCCCGTCGCGGCGTGGCTGCTACTCGGTGTGGCTATCGCCTCGGTTGTGGGCACCTTCGGCTCCGCGATCCTGCTCGCGCTGCGCAAGGATCGGGAGAACCTGCTGCTGTTGGGGCTGATCACGCTCGGCGCGCTGGTGGTCTTCTCGTTCTATGTCGAGCCGTGGCTCGATTTCATCGGCGCGACAACGTATATGACGAATATCTTCGATCCGGTGGTGACGATCGTGGATCGGCCGATTCCCTGGCACGTGGTGCTGACTTACACCGGCGGCATCGGACTCGCCACGCTCGGTGCGTATCTCATCATCATGAAGGGCCGCCCGGCGCGAGATCTGTTCATCTGGGCCGCGCTCATCTCGGTACCCGAATGCATCGGCGAGATGATCAGCTGCCACTACGGCGTGATGCTGTACTACGACAACAACGCGTTGGTATTCGGTATCCCGCTGCCGAGCCTGGTGCAGAACGGTGGGATGTTCGTGCTCATCGGCTGGGTCATGGCCGCCACGTTGCCGCACCTGAGCGGGTGGCGAAAGTTGGTCGTTGTCCCGTTCATCGCGCCCACCGTGTACTTGGCGTACACGATCCTGTGCACCCTGCCCAGCTACTACGCGATCCACAACAACGCCTCCCCCGCGGTGTCCTGGTCGCTGGCCATCGTGTCGACCGCACTGAATCTGGGTGCCGTGGTCTTCGCCGCATACGCACCGACGGTGCAACGACTGCGCGACAGCGTCCAGCTCACGCCGCACGTCACCAATGTGAAAGCCGAGGCGCGAGTATGACTGCCGCAGTGCCGAACAACTTCGGGTTCGCGCGCAATCCGGTGCGTGGGGTCCGCAAGACCGTGCTCGCCCGGCGGCACGAACTCAGCCTGCCGCCGGGACCGAAGGGCCGGTTGATGACCGGGGTGCTGCGGGAGTTCCGATCGGATCCGTTCGAGTACTTGCGTGGCTGCGTCGCGGAGTACGGCGACGTCGTGCACGTGCCGCTGCCCATCCACGACCTGGTCGTCGTCAACACTCCCGACCTGGTCAAATACATCATGGGCGACCCGACCCGCTACAGCATGGTCGGGCCGTACGCACCGATCGCGACCCGCATCATCGGCGGCACCATTCCGCTGTTGGAAGGCGACCAGCTGCGGGAACGGCGCAAGCTGATGACGCCGATGTTCAAGCACAGCTCGCTGAACGTGCTGGCCGACGAAATCGTGGACGAGTTCGCGACCCGCATCGATAGGTGGGGTAGGTGGGCCGACAGCGGCCAGATCGTCGATCTTCAGCATGAGATCGCGTGGCTGACGATGCCCGCGTTCATGCGGGCGATGTTCGGCTTCGTGCCCTCGGACGCCGAGATCGGTCAGCTCGATCACGACCTGCGGATGTTGCTTTCTTCCTTCGCCGCCGCGATATTCCTCAGTCCCCCACCGAAATTCATGCCACTACCCGGCCGAGACACGCTGCCACGCGCGTGGCGGCGCATCACCACCTGGATCGAAACCCGGGTCGCGCACCGCAGAGCCAATCCGATCGAGGGCACCGACATGCTGCAGGTCCTCATCGACGCGCGCGATGAGGACGGCAAACCACTCAGCCACCGGGACTTGGTCGCCGAGCTGGCCATCATGATCACCGGGGGCTACGAGACGGTCGTCGCGTCGGTGTCGTGGACGCTCGCGCTATTGCACCGCAGTCCAGACGATCTCGACCGGTTGATCGCGGAAGTCGATGCGCTGGGCGGCAATCGGCCCACCTACGCCGACCTGAAGCGCCTCACCTGGGCCAAGGCCTGCTTCGACGAAGGCCAACGACTGCAAGGACATCCGTTCCATCCGCGAATCGCCTTGCAGGACGACGTGATCGGCGGCCACTCGATTCCGAAGGGGACGCTGGTCGGGGTATCGGTGTACGCGCTGCACCGCAACGAACGCTGGTGGCCGCATCCGGACACCTTCGACCCGACCCGATTCACCGACCGCGAGGTGATCGCGCAACGGCCGGTGAACGCGTTCATTCCGTTCGGTTCCGGCCCGCATCGCTGCATCGGTTCCCAATTGGGTTATATGAACGCGCAATTCATCCTCGCGCTGTTCCATCAGCGCTACCGGATGCACACCGATCCCGGCTGGACGCCGAAGCACGCGTCCACCTTCTCCACCACCATCGAGGGCGGTCTGCCGGTCCGGCTCGAACGAGTCAGCGCCGATTCTTCTGCCACGCAACGGTTTGGTCGATGAACGTCAGCAGATAGTCGACCATCTCCTCGGCCGACAGCTCCAGGCGCTTGTCGATCCAGGCCATCAGCAGTTCGGCCGAGGCGCCGGAGATGGCGATCATGTTGATGTCCCCGACTACCGGCTCGACCGCGGCGGGGCCGCCGCTCTGGTAGCGCGCGAGAAGTGGGCCTGCGATTTCCGCCAGGTCCACTTCCGGCGCGTCCGGGTTGTCGTCGAGCCACATGGTCATCAGCCAGGTGGTGGCGTAGAGCATCTGCTGGCGCAGCATCGCCAGGGTGCCGCCGGCGCGGACGGTCTCCACGAACAGGATTCGCCCCACCCTGGGGTCTTCGTCCACGATCGCTACCAGTTCCTTGACCACCGTGCGCAGCCGGTCCTGGCCGTCGTCGACGACGATGGCCTTGCCGAACAGCCGGAACGCGACCTGCATGGCCACGGTTTCGACGACCTCCTGGGCGAATACGTCCAGGCTGGCGAAGCTTTGGTAGAAGTAGCGCTCGGTGAGTTCGGCGTGGACGCAGACATCCCGCACCTTGATGTCGGTGATCCCGACCGCACCGATGACCGCGATGCCTGCCTCGATGAACACCTCGCGACGGGCCCGGTGGCGGTCTTCCTTGCTCATGCCCGCGAAACGATGCGGGCGTCTGCTGCCTTGCTTGGGTTGCGCCGCCATGGGCCTGATTATCGTCTGGTCCCCGTGGCGTCGACCGGCACCGTCCGTAGGTCCGTGTGTCACGGGGACCTACTTCGGCCCCGCGACCCGCAGAGTGACCGCGCCGGGGACGGCGACCGCGGCCAGCGCGGAGTCGAGCAGCCTGCTGATGTCGACCGACCCCATGGCCGCGGCACCGGACTGCACGGCGGGCAGCAGCGGGGTGGACAGCTCGGCGACATCGCCGCCGACCCGGTCTTCGAAACGTTGCAGCCCGGCGAAGAAGGCCAGCGGGCCGATCTCGACGACGCGGGGGTAGTCGTTGGTGTGCATCATCTGGATCGAGGTTTCGGCCATGGTCGCGAAGCCGGTCCCGGTCTTGCGCAGTGGATCGCTGACCGCGGCGATCGCGGGACCGGCGCCTGCGCTGCGGTCGAGCAGCGTTTGAGTGTCGGCAAGGAGGTCGCGGATCGGGCCGTAGCTCATCAGCAAGGTTGTGGTGAGCAGGCTGCCGAATCGTGCGAGGTTGTTGGGCACCATCGGGTCGGCGGGCAGCGCGGATTGCAGTTCACCGACGAGAGCGTCGACCTTCTCGGGTGAGGTGTCGTTCAGCAGTCGGGTCAGCGCGGCCGACAGTTCCCCGAAGGTCGCGGGCGCGGTGGCGGCGTCGGTCCGAATGTGTTGGTGGTCAGCGATATACGGACCGCGGTCGGTGTTCGGGGCGACCGCGAGATAGCTTTCGCCGAGGGCGGACAGGCTCTCGATGCGGAAGCTGCTGTCCAGGGGAATCCGGAACGCCGACCCGAACCTGAACTCGATGCCGACCTCGCTGGCCGAGGATCGCACCTGGGTGACCTCACCGATCGGCACACCGCGTAGTAGCAGCTTGGAGCCGGGCATCAACCCATTGGCGTCGGCGACCGCGAGGGTGGCGTGGTGTTGGTCCGACGGCGCGACCCATCGCACGCCTTGACCGCCGATTGCGGTGACCGAACCGACCAGCAGTGCTGCCAGCGCGGCGATCGACAGGATGTTGGTGACTTTCATCGGAACGCTCCCAGCATGCGCAGCAGGTTCTCGACCTCGGCGAGGTGTTCGGTGCCGTCGCCGGTGACCAGGGACGTGACGTCGACCCGGGGTTCGCGAGCGAACGGGAGGACGGTGGTGTGCAGGAAGCGCTGCAATGCGGCGGCGGTCGGACCGGCTTCGCCGCCGCCCTCGACGGTCGTTGCCAGCGCGTCGATCATCGGGACCAGCCAGAACCCGCCGGTGTAGACGCTGCCGACCGAGGGCAGCAGGATGCCGATGTGGCCGAGCAGGATTCGCTGGTTGGCCCAGAACTTCATGGTTTCGGGGGCGAAGCTCTGGGTGAGATCGGCGCTGCGGTCGTTGGCGACCTGGACGACGCCCGCCGCGTTGGCCAGTAGGCGGTCGATCTCGCTGGTGTTCGCGGCGAGACTGCGCAGGTCGATGGCGACGGTGGCGGCGACCTTGTGGACGTCGGCAGGTGTCTGCGGCAATGCGGCACCCAAGGTGGTCATCGAGGTCTGGAGTTGTTGCAGCGATCCGGTGCCGAGGAAGTTGGCGAGTACGGCGAAGGTGTCTTCCAAGGGCGCGGGTGAGGTGGTGTGGTCGAGGGTGATTCGCGCATTCGGTGGTAATGCGCCTGCTGCCGCCTCGGTGGGGCGGTCGATCTGTACGTAGGGGTCGCCGAGGACGGTGTCCTGGGTGATCGTGGCGCGGCTGCCGATCGGGATGACGATGCCGGGGTCTACGTCGAGGCGGACCGCGACGACCGCGCCGTCCAGTTCGACGCGGCGCACCGAGCCGATGCGTGCGCCGTCGAAGGACAGCTTCGCGCCTTCGGGAAGGTTTAGCGTACTGGCGAATTCGATGGTGATCGGGTAGCCCGTGCTGCGGCTCGGCAGCGGTAGCTCAGCCGGGTTGTACGAGCAGCCCGCCAGTGCGACCGCCACGGTCGCGGCGGTTGTCATTGCGCGCCAGCGGTTTCGCGTCATCGCGGCAGGCCCCCGCGCAGGACCAGTTGCAGCAGTTCGACATCGGCCACAGCGGGTTGACCTGTCGACGTGTCACAGCTGCCGGGGACCGCGGTGTTGAGCACGGCGCACAGCGCCCCGGGATCGGGAGCGGCGATCTGGAATCGGGGCGGTATCACCGAGATCCCGCGATCCGCTCCGGCGGTCAGTGCGCCGACGGACTGGGCCAGCACCGGCAAAGTCGCCGCGAGCCGCTGGATGCTGTCTTGGTTCGTGGCTGCCAGATGCAAGGCGGTGGCTACGGCGTCGAGGCCGGGCCACAGGTAGGTGCCGTAGCGCTGCTGGATGTCGAGGATGAGGTTCATTGCGTTGGGCAGGTAGTGGAAGATCTGGGTGATCGCCGGGAAGACCACGGTGGCAGTGGATTCCAGTCCGGCGGGTGCGGTGCGCATCGCGCTGTCGATGTCGCTCCAGCGCTGTTGGGTCGTCGCGACCAAGGGTGCGGTGTCGGCGATCAGTTGGCTGAGGGTGGAGATCATCGCGTCGGGCTCTGCCACCGCGCGGGCGGCGGTCGTCAGTGCGGTTCCGGCAGCGGGTCCGTTTCCGGCAAGTTCGGTGCCGACCGCCGTCAGAGCCCGGTCGACCGGATTGTCGGTGCCGGTGCGGCCGAGGCCGTTGACGAGTTCGGTGGTGGCTGCGGTGATTTCGGAGATGCTCTTCGAGGTCGCGGTGTCGGACAGGGCGATACACCGGCCGGGCTCGAGCCGTGGACCCGCCGCGTAGTTGCCGACCATTTCCAGTTCGCGGTCGGCGAGGATGGTTCGGGATCGGGTTACCGCTTTCACCGCGGCCGGTAGCTTTCGATCGTCATCGATGGCGAACGTCACTCGCACGCTGGTGTTCTCGGGATCGACGTGTTCGACGGTGCCGATCCGCACGCCCATCTGGGTGACGAAGTTGCCCGGGTAGAGCCCGACCGCATCGGGCATGATGGCGCAAAACCCTTGGGTGGTCCGCGAATCGGTGCCGGTGGTGACCGTGGCGGCGACGGCGGTTCCGGCGATCGCCGTGATGGTGAGCGCGAGCAGCCCGCGATGACGGCGCCACATCAGCAGCTCCGCCCCGGAATCGGCACGCACAGGTCGGTGGCCAGCACCTGATCCGCGCCGATCAGCCGGACACCGTCCGGACCCAACAGCGTGCTCAGGTACGTCATGAACTTCTCCAGATCACCGATCAGGGTGGGGACGTCGGTGCCGACGCCACGCAGCGCCTCGTCCAATTGCGTTGCGGCGGCGAAGACTTCCTCGCGATGGTTGGCGTAGAAGGTGGTGATCGAATCGAGCGAGCCGAAGATCTGCGCGAGGCCTCGATACGCCTGGGTGAAGCCGACTTCGGTGTCTTGCAGCACCTGCAACACGATCGCGGCCTTGCGGAGCATGTTGAACAGCTCTTCGCGGTGCACGTTGAACGTGCCCAGGTACTCCCGTGAGACGGTCAGCGTCGACTCGACCTGCTGACGTTCGCGTTGCAGAACTCCCGACAACGCTTGCAAGCTGTCGATGATCGACTTCACCGAGCCGGGATTCTGTTCCAGACCGGTGGCGATCCGGTCCAGGCTGGCACCGATATCCGGCGCGTTGAGCGCGGCCACCTTCGCGGGTGCGTCCCGAATCAGGTCCGGCAGGCTGTACGGCGGGTGCACGCGAAGGCGCGGGATGGTGCGGGAGCCGAGCGGGGTGTCACCGGCGGAGACGAGCGCGACGTAGTAGCCGCCGACCGCGGTGAGCATTCGGATGTCGACGCTAGTGTCCGCGCCGAGGTAGACATCGCGGCGGATCTTCGCCTCGACGCGCACGTGGTCGGGTTGCAGCCGTATCTCCGAGACGGTGCCGACTGTCACCCCGGCGACGCGGACGTCCTCGCCGCCTCGGATGGCTGCGGCATCGGTGATCTCGAACGCGACCGTCTGCCGCTGCGGCGGGCTGACATACAGCACGACCGCGGCAATCGCGACGATGAGGGCGGTCAGCAGTGCCAGGCCGCCGAGGATCACCTGTTTGGTCTCGGCGCTCAGCGAACGCAGGAAAGCCCTTGCGGTGGCGGCTGTTTCGGTCAGCGGCGACATAGCACCACCTGCTGTCCGCCCAGCAGGACCTGCACCATCGGCGGCAGATCGGCGGCGCCCTTGCCGCATTGGGTGTCGATGGTTCGCGTCGCGGTGACCGGTTCGAGTCCGGCGAGCAGCTGTGGGAGCAGGCGCAGCGTTTCCGGTGCGTCGGCCATACCCGCCAGCGCGGTCGACAGCAGTGCGTCGATGTCGGTACCTTCCCGTAGGCCGATGCCGGTGAGCAGCCGGTTGACCGCGCCGACGAATGCAGGACCGTACTGGGCCGTGGAGTAGAAGTGATCCAGCACGGTCATGGTCTTATCGATCGCCAGGTCGAAGCTCTCGATGAATTCCACGACGCGTGCCGAACTGCCGCGCATCGTCTCGGCGACCTGGGCCATGTTGGCGACGAGGGTGGCGATGACGCGCTGGCGGTCGGTGGCGTAGTCGGCGATGGACCGGATGCCCGCCGCCAGGTCCGCGGAGCCGGCCCCGTCACCGTCCAGGAGCGCGACCAGGCTCGACGCCAGTTTGTTCACGTCGTCGGGTTTCAGGGTGGCCAGTACCGGCTCCAGGCCGCGGAACAGTGTGGTGATGTCGAACGACGGTGTAGTCATGGTGGTCGGCACATGGGTGACAGTCGCGCCGGTATCCGCGGATCCGGTCAGGTCGACATAGCGTTGGCCGCTGAGGTTCTGATACTTCACGGCCAGTCGCGTGTTCGCTGTTACTCGATGTTCTTGTTGTAGAACGAATCCCACCGCCGCGGTGTTCGATGGGCCGCTGCGGCGGATGTCGATCGAGGTGACCTTGCCGATCTGCACGCCTTGGCGGCGGACGTCCGCGCCGACCTGCAGCCCGGAAACATCGGTGAAATCGGCGGTGTAGGACGTGGTTTCGCCGGTGACCGGATTGCGGAGGATGTTCACTGCGCCGACGAACAGGACGACGGTCACCGCCGCGACGACCAGCATTCGCCACAGCGATTGGCGCGTAGTCTTCATCGGCTCACCGACCCTCGGGGAGTTGCAGGCCGGTGGCGAGCACGGGAATCGACTCCACGGCGAGCCGTACCTTCAATGACTTGTCGCCTTCCGGTCCGGTGTAGGCCGATTCCAGTCCCGTGAGTACGGCGTTCAGTTGCGGCATGAACTGTGCTTTGCGCATCGACGCCGACACGACCTCAGAGAGCGTGCGGATGATCTCGGTCAGCGGCGTGAAATCGGCGGCGTGCGAACCGAGTAGCGTCCCCACCGGGCCGAAGAAGCCGGTGGCGATCAACTGCATCGTCGTCTCCATCGGCCCGAATTCGTGCACCACCGACTGTGCGGAGGGCATCCCCCACATCGCGGATTCCGCGGTGATGGCGTCGTCGAGGAACTTCGGGGCCGGGTCCAGGATGTCGTTGACGGCACGCAGCTGGACATCGGGCGTGCTGCGTTGCATTTCGGCAATGGCGTTGGCCGTGATGAACCCCGCCTCGATCAGCGGAGCCAAAGCCGTTGTGTAGTTGGCCATTCGACCGATCACGTCAACCATCCGGTCGGTCAGTACGCCGTTCACTATCTGCGAGGAACGCGTCAGCATTGCCGACATGGTGAAGTTGCCCTGTGCGCGACGATCCAGACGTTGCCCGTTCGTCAACGGTCGCCCGCCGCTGCCGGGCAGCAGATTCAAGCCGGTCACACCGAAGTAGTTCTGCGGCCGATAGTCGAACGCCACGGCGTCGGTCAAGCCCTCGATCCGGCTGCTACGCAATCGGATTCCTAGCTCGACACCACCCGCGCCACTGCTGGCGACGGTGTCGATCCGGCCCACCGGCACGCCCCGCAACAGCACCTGGGTGCCCTCGGTGATGCCCTGCCCGAGATACGGCGTGCGGATGGTGATCTGGATCGAGTCGTCGGTATCCCGCTGCGGCACACGGGCGGCCGTGACCGCGGCGACGACCAAGACCAGCGCGGTGGCGAGTCCGGCGAGGACGAGGATGCGCCGTTGCCGCCGCGGCGATCCGGCCAAGAGTTCCGACATCAGTTCACTCATCCCACGAACACGAATTCCGGTGTCACGCCCCACAACAGGACGGTCAGTAGCAGGTCGAGCACGATGATCGCGACCAGGCTGGCGCGGATCGCCCGGCCGCTCGCGATCCCCACTCCGGCGGGTCCGCCGGTGGCGAAGTAGCCGAAGTAGCAGTGGATGAAAGTGACCACCGCACAGAACAACACCGCTTTGACCGTCGAATACACGACATCGGCCGGGTTGAGGAACTGCTCGAAGTAGTGGTTGTAGGTGCCGACGGACTGGGTGTGCAGCACGGTCACCACGGCGCGGCAGGTGAGGAAGCTGATCAGCAGCGTCGCCAGATAGGCCGGAATCACGCACAGCATGCCGCCGATGAGCCGGGTGCCGACCACGAACGGAATCACCCGTACGCCAAGCGATTCGATGGCGTCGATCTCCTCGGATATCCGCATCGCACCGATCTCCGCGGTCATCCGGCAGCCTGCTTGGGAGGCGAATCCGATACCGGCGATGATCGGCGCCATCTCCCGGATGTTGGCCATACCGCCGACCACACCGGACAGCGCGCCGAAGCCGATCAGATCCAGCCCGGCGAACGCCTCGATCGACACCACGGCGCCGATCGCGACACCGAGGATCAGCATCGTGGAGACCACGCCGCCATCGACGATGAGCGAGCCTCTCCCCCATGCCAGGTTGTTCAACGTCCGCAGCGTCTGCGGTCGATACTGGCGGATCGTGACCGGCACGAGCCACAGTGTCCGAGCGACAAAGACAACGGCCCGGCCCACCTCTGCCAGCACATTACCCACCCGGCGGGAAACCTTGTCCCCGGCTCGGGCGATTCGCGGGAACGGGCTGTAGCGCGACGGCGTCGTGGTCATCATGCGATCCGGCTGGGCAGGAACATCGTCTGCAACTGCGTCAGCAGCAATGCCGAGAAGATGATCATGGTCACGCTCAACACGACCGCCGAGTTCACCGCGTCGGCGACACCCCGCGGGCCACCGCGCGCCTCCAGCCCCCGCAGCCCCGCGATGATTGCCACCAGCACCGCAGCGACCGCGGTCTTCACGACAGCCATCGCGAGATCGGTTGTGGTGGCGAACGCACCGAACGAAGCCCAGAAACTGCCTCGACTGACATCACTGACGCCGGTGGCGACCGCGTAGGCAGAGCCGACGCCCACCGTGACGATCACGATGAGCAGCACCGGCGCGATCGCCAGCAACGCGAGCAGTCGCGGCACCAGCAAGCGCTGCACCGGATCGACGCCCATCACCCGCATCGCGTCGAGTTCTTCCCGGATCGCCCGCGCACCCAGATCCGCCGCGATCGCCGAGGCCGCCGCGCCGCCCAGCAGCAAGCCCGCGGCCAGCGGCGCACCCTCCCTGATGATCCCCAGGCCACTGGCCGCACCGGTCAGCGACGTCGCACCGACCTGCTGCACCAGTCCGCCGACCTGCACCGACACGACCGCGCCGAACGGGATGGCCATCAGGATCGCCGGTACCGCCGTGACTTTGAGCAGATGCCAGGCTTGTTGCACGAACTCACCGAACGGGAGTCGGCCGCGCGCAATGTCATTGACCAGATAGCGCAGCATCGCCACCGACAGCACGACGGATCGGCCGATCGTCGCGGTACTGGTTCGCGCGGTGCCGACGAGGTGGTCGACCAAGGCGTTGGGCGCGTCGACGAGACGATTGCGCCGGGTTGGGGCGCCGACTCGGGAGATGTCGGCAATCGGTTCGGCGGCTACGACGTTGTGGCCGTTCAACATTACTTGCCGCTCAGCGCGGTATCGATGCCACCGACGTTGGTGATCTTCCAGCCCGCGTTCTTGTCGACGGTGACCGTGTAGGTCGCCGTCGACTGAATCCCGTTGGGCGCCTGAGTGTTCTTCGTCATCACGCTGACGAAGCAGTTCACCACGAACACACCGTTCTGTTCCGAGCGCACGGTCGCGGTGATCGGCGTCGGCGTCGAAACCCATTGCAGCGGGACGATGATCTGCTCCATCGACGCGGCCGCCTGCTTGAGCTCGTTCGCCAGTTCCGGTGAGGTGTTGGCGGTCAGTCGAGCCGACCAGTCGGGGAGCTTGCCGAAGTTCATGTCCGCCGCACCGACCGAGTAGTCACTCGCCACCTGCTGGGCGTGCTGACGATCGTCGGCTGCCGCGCGCATCGAGGTGACCTCCGCGCGCGCCGCGTCGCGCTCGGAGCCGTTGCGGTGCATGCCCCAGGCGAGCGCGCCCGCGAGGACTACCAGCACGGCGATCGCGGCTGCCAGGGCGACGGTGCTCAGTCGAATCGAGATGGTGCCGTCCGAGCCGGGGACGCGTCGGCGAACCCGCTCGTCGGCCTTCGACGGTCGGTCGAGGTCCGGTTCCATGGCTTCGGTCTGTGGTTCCTCGACATCTGCTGTTGTCGACTGTGCCATCTCGTTCACCTTCCAACACCAGCTCGAGCACTGTTCAGACGCCATTCGGAACGACGCCTCAGATATTTTGACAACCTACGATGTCATTTCAACGGGAATCTAGCAGCTACCGCGCGCCGTGGCCAGGAAAGCAGCGAACTCGCAGCCTCATAGCTGCAGGCCCCGCTTCGCCGCCTGCACGGAGCCGAGCCTGGCTACGAACGCGTTGAGGTCCTGATACCGGCCGCCGAGCAGTCGCGGTGTCAGGTCGTATCCGTAGGCGTCGGCACCGACCAGGATTCGCGCGGAGTTGCGTTCCACGCCGCGCAGGATCACCTTGGCGGCGCGTTGCGCGGTGGTCCAGGCGTACCTGTCGAAAGCGGCGGTCACCTTCTTGTGATCGACGGCGCTCAGTCCGCGCATGTTGCGGGCGATGTCGGTCTTGATCCCGCCCGGGTGCACGCAGCTCACGCCCACCGGATGTCCGGCGATCCGCATCTCCTGGCGCAGTGCCTCGGTGAAGCCGCGCACCGCGAATTTCGCTGCGTTGTAGGCACTTTGCGTGGGCGTGCCGATCAGGCCGAAGACGCTGGAGAGGTTGACGATATGCCCCTCCCCCGAGGCGATCAGATGTGGCAGAAAGGCTTTCGTGCCATAGGCGACGCCCCAGAAGTCAATGTTCAGCACCCACTCGAAGTCGTCCCAGCTCATCTCCTCGATGCGCGCGGTCAGGGCTACGCCCGCGTTGTTGATGACCAGGTTCACCTCGCTGAAAGCGCCGAGCACTTCCTCGGCGTTGGCGTACACCGCGTTGCGGTCCGACACGTCCAGCACATAGGGAATCGCCTGTGCGCCAATCGTTTTACACAGGGCCGCAGTTTCGACAACGCCATCGGGATCGATGTCGGACAGCGCCAGCCGAGCACCGCGCCCGGCCAGGTCCACCGCCAGCGCGCGACCGATGCCCGATCCGGCGCCGGTGATAACCGCGACCTTGCCGTCGAACCCCTTCATCGGGCTGCCACCTTGTCGGGTGTCGGCCGAGCGGAGTCGAGGAGTTCGAATTCGGTGGGTTCGACCCGGCGGGCCCGGAGCCAGTACTGCCAGGTGTATCCCGGCCACACGGTCCGGTTGACGCCCGCGGCGTCGAGATACCAACTGTCGCAACCGCCGGTGCTCCAGACGCCGCTGCTCAGCTTGCGCTGGATCTCGTCGTTGAACCGGTCCTGCACCGCTCGACGCACGGTGAGCGCCTCGACGCCTCGGTGGTCGGCCAGCGCCATCGCGTTCAGCGTGTACTTGATCTGCTGTTCGATCATGAACACCACAGAGTTGTGGCCGAGGCCGGTGTTGGGGCCGAGCAGGAAGAAGGCGTTCGGGAACCCTGCGACGGTGATACCCAGGTGGGTTTCCAGGCCGTGCTCGGCCCACTGCTCGGCGAGCTTCCTACCCTCGAGCCCGACGATGTCGAGGCGGCTGAATCCGCCGGTGATCTCGAATCCGGTGGCGTAGATGATGGCGTCCACCTCGCGCTCCACGCCGTCCGCCGAGATGATGCCGTGCTCGGTCACCTCGGTGATCCCGTCCGTGATCACGGTCGTGTGCGGCTTGGCCAACGCCGGGTAGTAGTCGTTGGAACCGAGAATGCGCTTGCAGCCGATTCGGTAGTCCGGGAACAACTTTCGCGCGAGTTCCGGATCCTTGATCGATCGTTCGATGTTGCGCCGCGCCAGCTGTTCGAGCGGCTTCATCAGGTTCGTGCGGCCGTTGAGGCCGATCCCGAGCGATTCCCAGGACCAGTAGATGCCGTCGCGGGCCAACCGCCGGGTCACCGGTACCGCACTGAACAGCTCGCGTACCGCGGCCGGGATGGTGATGTTGGTGCGCGGCAGCACCCACGGCGGGGTGCGCTGATAGAGGTGCAGCTCGGCGACCTCGTCGACGATCTCGGGCACGAATTGGATTGCGCTGGCACCGGTTCCGATGACCGCGACCCGCTTGCCGCGCAGGTCGTACTCGTGGTTCCACTGCGCCGAGTGGAACGTGGTGCCCGAGAACTTCTCGATACCGGCGACTTTCGGGACGTTGGGCACGTGCAGCCCGCCGATCCCGGAGACGAGGAACTGCGCGATGTACTCGTCGCCCTCCTCGGTGCGGACGTGCCACCGGTGCGTGGCCTCGTCCCACGCGGCGCCATACAGAGTCTTCCCGAAATGGGTGTTGGCGCGCAGATTATGCTTGACGGCAAGGCCTTTGAGGTATTCGAGGATCTCCGGCTGGCCGGCCCACATCTTGGACCAGTGCGGGTTGGGCTCGAAGGAGAACGAGTACATGTGCGAGGGGATATCGCAGGCGCAGCCGGGATAGGTGTTCTCGTGCCAGGTCCCGCCGAACTCGGTGGCCTTCTCCAGGATGATGAAGTCGCGACGGCCGCGGCGGCCGAGCTGGATGGCCATTCCCATGCCGGAGAAGCCGGCACCGATGATCAGCACACGGGTGCGATGAACGCGGCCTCGGGACTGATCGCCCGCTTCGGCCTGAGTCTTCATTGAATCAGTTGTCACAATCGCGATCCGCCTGCTCTTACCGGCTCTAGTTACGTGGACGTAGCTACGCTAACGTAACTATCACGCGTCGACAAGATGACATGACCACCTTTCTTCAAGCCCTCTCGACGTAAGTACGATACCGTAGCTACGGTAACGTACTTACTTGACGAACCCGTCAGACATGGAGGTCGCAATGGGGAATCAACCGTCGAACACCGAGCCCTGCGTTGTCGTCGGCGCCGGCCCGGTCGGCCTGGTCGCCGCCCTCGCGTTGGCTCGGCGCGGGCTGAAAGTCATTGTCCTGGAGGCCGAACCGGAGGGGCGGGTGCGGCCGGGCAGTCGCGCGATTGCGTTGATGTTCCCAACGCTGCGCCGCCTGAACGAGATCCGGCCCGGGCTCGGTCAGCAGATCATCGACGCGGGCGTGCTGCCGACCGGCTATGAGGCCTACTACGGCGGCCGTCGGGTGTTCAATCAGCAGCTCAGTCCGTTGCGCAAGGTGCTGCCGCACCTCGCGAGCAGTCTGCCGCAGCGCGAAACCGAGCGGATCGTCTTCGCCGAATGCCTCGCGCACGGCGTCGAATTCCGTTGGGAAGCACCGGTTCAGGACCTCGAGACCACCCGCGACGGCGTGACCATCACGCTGGCCGACGGCGCGCGACTCACCGCCTCCTACGTGATCGGCGCGGACGGCGCCCGCTCGGTCACCCGCAAGGCGATCGGCGTCACCATGGAGGGTGTCACCGACCAGACGCCGTTCATCATCGTCGACGTCGACGAACACCCCGACGGCACGACACCGATGAACGGCTACTTCCACTACAACGACCCGGCCCTCGACGGCCGCAACGTCATGCATATGCCGTTCGCCTCCGGCATGCGGATCGACCTGCAGTGCCTACCCGGCGACGACGTGGACCAGCTGTCCAGCCCCGAAGGTGTGCGCGAGTGGGTGTCGAAAGTCGTCGATCCCTGGTATGGCGAACACATTCAATGGATTTCGACGTATCGCTTCCACCAAGTTGTCGCCGATTCCTACACCGATGTCGACCGCCGCGTCCTGCTCGCGGGCGAAGCAGCACACCTGTTCTCCCCCTGGGGTGGACGCGGCGTGAACTCCGGTGTCTTCGACGCCACCGACGCGGCCACCGCGATTGCTCAGGCCTCCACGGCCGGCGACCCCGTCCGACGCACCGAGATCATCGAACGCGCCGCCGACCACAGCAGGCGCTGGGGCATCCACAATCGCGACATCTCGTCCAAGGCCTTGCGCCAGATGCGCGGCAACGACCGCACCACCCAGGCCAAACGTGCCATCGCGGCCAAACTCGCCCCGGTCGTGTGGCCTGCGGGTGCGTGGCTCGCCAACGGTCCGCTCCAGGTCCCGGTGCCCCGTCTGGGAGCGCGGGCCTACTTCTGAGGATGATTGGGTTGGGACGAGTGAGCCCATCCACCAAGCGTCCCCGCCAGCCGAGGATGCTCCTCGAAGTACGCCGCGAGCAGGTCCTCGACGCGGCGTTGCGGCTGCTCAACCGGCACGGGTACGCGGCGCTCACCATGGAGGCCGTGTCCAAGGAGGTCGATCTCGCCAAACCCCGGGTGTACGCGGCATATCCGGGGTTGGCGCCGCTGCTGGTCGCGCTGCACGAGCGCGAGGAGGAGCGGGCGCTGACCACGCTGGCCGGTGCCATGCCCACCTTCGAGACCACCGCCGAATTCGATGACATCCTCATCCGGGCGATGACTAACCTGCTGACCGCAGTGGCCGAGAACCCCACATCGTGGCAGCTGTTGCTGCTGCCTGCCAACGACGCTCCCCCGCAGGTCCGGGACCGCTTCGAAACCGGCCGCCGCTTCGCGCTTGCCCAGCTGACCGCGCTGCTGGAGTGGGGCCGCGATCGGCGTCCCGGTCTCGCCGATCTCGATCTCGAATTGACGGCAATCTCGTTGCTGGCGATGGGCGAACAGGCCGGACGGATGGTGCTCTCGGAGCCGGATAGATTCACTCCGGAGCGCTACCGGCACTTCGCCCGAGCGTTGCTCTCCAGCATGGTGCCGCTACCGAAGTGACCTCGACGCCGCATCGATTTCGACCGGTCAGGCGAGGAGGGGATCCGCTGTCGCAGTGCGGAATTCGGGATCGGCGCGGTCTACTGCTTCGCGGTCGATGTATTCCATGTAGCCGCGGGCGTCGAATGGACGGCCGCGGTAGTTGCCCTCGCAGGAGTATCCGATGATGTATCCGCGGCCGACGCCGTAGCGCGGCGGGCTGTCGACGATGCCGTGCACGACAAGCACATCCGCCGCCGTCCAGGTGAATCTGGTTGGCAGGCGCATCTTTTGACCGAATGGATCGGTGGCGGGTTCGGCGGCGTATTCGGTGACCTCGAAGCGCACGCCTTCGTGGGTGACCCAGGTGTCGTCGTCGAGCGAACGGAAGTAGGCCATGGTGGCCAGCGGCGCACCGAGCACGTGGGTGTCGGCGAGGAGCAGCTGCGAGCGCTCGTCGACGCCGATCACGTGATAGCTGAAGAAGTCGAGTGGGACCTTCGTCGATGCACTCAGCGGCCGGTCGACGAGCCCGTGCAGCCCCGCACATGCGGCGTATTCGTAGGTGCCGAGCCCGGAAACCTCGCTACGTCGACCGGCCACCGAGATCGAGCCGGTGTATTCGACGAGCAGGCTGAGGTGGTCGTAGACGACCGAGCGGGCGAACCACGCGACCTCGCCGGTACACCGCAGTTGCAGGTCAGCGGTGAATTCCCCGGCTCCCACCCGCACGTGGAAATCCGGATAGGTGCCGGTGACGACCACATCGCCACCGAAGTCGAGCAGCGACCCGTCCGGCGTCAGGACACACTGCTCGGACATCGAGTACGCGCCGAAATGCGCCACACCCGGTGCCGCGGTGGAGGCGGACATGGTGACCGTGTCGCGCGGGCTGCGCACGACGGCGTCGTCGTTGTCCAATGCCGTCGCGCCGGGCAGTCCGGCGATGACCATGATGCTGAAATACCGGTGTGGCTCAGGCAGATCCGGAATCATCACGCCGTAATGCGTCCAGCCATACCGTCGTCCGCCCACGTGCGGAACCATGATGTCCGGTCGATCGAACGGTTTGCCGGTCCGCTCGATCGCCGCGCCCGACAACAGAGGCAACACCCTCGGCACCAGCGGGTTTCGCCGAGCGCCAGAACAAGTTGGGTCGCATATCGAAGAACCTCCGCATCCTTGGGGAAGATCCGCGCGGATTTGCTTTCATTCGCATCGTAGCGTTTATCTGTCACCTGCGGTACCACTTAATATGATCCTGCTCGTGCCGAGTGAGCGGGACTGACCGAACGGCGAGTGCGACCGGAACGGTCAGGAGTGGTGTGCCCAGTGCGACGATCGGGGCAGTGATGGTTACCGCGCGCTCGATCTCGACCTTCAGGTGAGTGCTCCGGTGGTGGCGAGGATCGTTCGGGCGACGAGTGCCGGGTCGTCGATCATCGGCACGTGTCCGACGCCGGGCAGAATCTCGAAGTGCGCCTTCGGTATTCGCTCGCGGGCGATGCTGCCGTTGACATCCGGGAGAAGGATGGCGTCGTGGGCGGACCAGGCGAGGGTGATCGGGCAGGGCGGGTCGGCCAGCGGTGCGAGCTGTTCTTCGTTGCCGAGCAGGTCATCGATTACCGTGCAGCCGAGGAGATCTCGGGCTGCTTCGAGTGCTTGTTCAGGTGTGAGTCGCTCGGCGCGGCGGGCGATGTCACGCATGCCGATTCGACGCACGAGTCGCGCATGTAGTGCGAGAGGCTGCAATCGATGGGTCAGCCGGGTGACAGCGATCATTCTGCGCAGCTTCTTCACACCCGCCGTCTGGCCGGTCGCGCCCGCCTCCCAGAACCCGGCGGGCGAGAGCGCGCACACGGAGTCCGCGCGACCGCGCCGGGCCAGTTCGATGGCCATCCATCCGCCGAGCGAGTTTCCCGCCAGATGAGCTCGTTCGAGCCCGAGGTCATCGAGTGCGCGTTCCGCGTCGTCGACGAGGTCGGTGACGTGGACCGGACGTCGAGTGACCGGCGCGCCACCGTTGTGCCCGAGCGCCGTCAATGCGACCACCTCGTGGTGCGCCGTGAGCAACGGCGTCACGTCCTGCCACGCCTTCGCCGACATCGTGACGCCGTGGAGCAGCACGAGCGCGGGTTTATCGGAGATCATCAGCAGCCCTCGGCAATGGAGTCGGTCGGCGATTACCCGGATCGTAGACAGCGAATGTAGCCGATGCAACAAACGAGCCGAATGCCGTTGCATCCATCGAGGCCGCACTACAGTGAAGTGCATGAAGCAGAGCATCGGGGCCCTCGTCGCGGCCGGGATTCTCGGTAGCGCGGAGGAGCGCACCGACCGGACGGTGGCGAAGATTCTCGATGCCGTGGTGGTGGAGGCGGCGGCGAGCGGGGTCGCACGGTTGAAGATCGACGCGATCGCGCGGCGGGCCGGGGTCAACCGGGTGACGGTGTATCGCCGCTTCGGTGATCTCGACGGCCTCATCGAGGCCGCCACCATGCGTGAGGGAAAGCGCATGGCCGACACCGTTTTACGCGCCGTCGATGGGGTCGACGATCCTGCGGCGCGACTGGTGGAGAGCTTCGTGGCCTGTATGCGGATGGCTCGCGAGCATCCGGTCATCGCGCGTACCGCGTCGCTGGAACCGGATCGGCTCATCGCGGCGGGCCTCGCCGACGACGCCGCGCTACTGCGACTCGGCAGTGCCGTCATCGCCGATCAGATTCGGCAGGCCCAATCCGACGGCCACGCAACACATTTAGATGCCGACGAGGCAGGTCAGACCGTTGCGATGCTCTTCGCCGCCTGCATACTGATGCCGACCGCACAGGGCATCGATCTGCGTACCGATGAATCGGTTCGCGCTTATGCCCAACGCACATTGGCGCCAATGGTTTTCGGGCCGAAGCGCTAGCTCGACCGGCGCCGGGCGAGGAAACTGCACATCGCCGATCAGGCCGCTACACTACCCGCGGAGTCGAGATCGACCCGGACGGTGAGCAATTCGCCACCGATGATCAGGACACCGCCGCTGTTGATCCGCGGCAGTTCACGTAACCGACGTTTCGCGTTGTCAGTGGGGTCCAAGTGGGCGATGCCGGAATGCCAGCGGCCGTGAATTCGCACGCGGACATGAGGATTCGCGATGATGTTGCGGATGTAGTCCGAGCGTTCGCCGAACTCGGACACGAACCAGACGCATCACCCACGCGCCTACCGCCGATCGGCGTACGGCGCGGCAGGCCACTGCGGCGGCCGATCGTTTCGATCAGCGCCTGCCCCGGTAGCCGACGGGCGACCGGGTTGGCGATATGCCGCTGCACCCACCCGACAACGTGCCGTTTGACCTCGATCCGATCACGCATCGACACTCCTTCAGTGGGATACTTGCGAGACATATCACGTCTCTTTGTCTCGATGCTAGGGCGTGTCTCGTCGGATGACAAGGAATGCTTGTCCGCGGCTGTCAGGGCAGGACTAGATCGACCCACCGCGCGGTCCGGACGAATCCGATGTCCGCATAGACCCGGGCGGCAGGGTTTCCCGCAGTAACTGCCAAGCCGAGGGCGGGTATGCCTGCCTCAGCGGATGCCTCGAGGACGTGACGCAGGAGCAGCGAACCGATGCCGCGATAGGCGGGCGCCGGGTCACGAAAGACCTCGGAGATCCACGGCCCTTCCTCGGGCGGGATGCCGGGACAGTCGTGCGCGAGCACGGCGGCGACGCCGACGCCGCGGTCGGTGTCGATCAGCACCGCACTGGTGGGCAACAGCGGCCCCATGAGGGTGCCCGCCATCAACGCCAGCAGGTCCTCGAACTTGCTCATGTCGTGATGATCGGGGTGCCCGACCGGGTATGCGGCGGCATACGTCTCACGCAACTCTGCCGGATCGACCGCTTCGGCGGGACGCACCGCCAGATTCGATGGCAGTAGGGTCGGCGCGAGTGGCGGCGAGAAGCCTTGCAGCCCATGGGTAAAGGTATCGAATTCGCGCCGCACGCCGGCTCCGCGCTCGACCAGGTGCGCACCGAGTACCGCCTGCGTCGTCGCGCCCCAGCCCGACAACTCCACCACGATGCGATCCGCGGCATCGACCGGCGAAGCCGCCTCGACCAGGCGCAGATCATCGGCCCAGCGGACCCCTTCCCTGCTCTCCTCCTCGTAGCAGGCCAGTGCCGCTCCCCCGACACCCCGCACGACCTCGGTACTCACTCCCGATTACCCCGATCTCCGAATCGCATGACTTCGATAGCAGCGGACAGCCCACACTACGGCTCCCTCGTACGATTCGGACCACCAACAACGGCCGACGCTCCGCGGATTCAGCCCACGCGTTCGACCGCGTAGATGCGGTGAGTGCCGTGCAGACCCTTCAGCTCGACTTCCCGTCCGGCGCCGACGGCGATATCCGGCTCGTCGGCGACCGCCTCCCGAACCGGCTCGCTGATGAGGATTTCCCCGCCACCCGCTTGATCGGCCACCCGGGCCGCCATGGCCACATTCCGGCCGAACAGATCATCGCCGCGCCGAACGGACTTGCCCATATGAATGCCGATCCGCACGCGAACATGCTCGCGCCCAACGAGTTTGGCCCCGTTGCCGAGCGCGCTCTGCACAGCCAATCCGCAGCGCACCGCCTGCTCGGGTTCGGCGAACGCGATCATGAAGCCGTCGCCCTGACTCTTCACGATGTGCCCACCGTGCTCGGTGACGCGGTTGCGGATCAGCCGGTCGTGGCGGCCGAGCAGTTTGACCCATGCCTGGTCGCCCAGCCGTTCGTTGAGGGCGGTGGATCCCTCGATATCGGAGAACATGATCACGACGTGGCCGTCGGGCGTGAGTCCCGCGAGGTCAGGCCGTTCGACCTGGGCCCAACCCGCCAGATTCTCGATCGAGGTGAGGACCGCGCCACGGAACCCTTTCTTGCGCAACAGGTTCGCGGTATCCCACACGGTCTTCACCGCTTCTCGACCACTGATCATCAGGAGCTGCCTGCTGTCGACTTTGCGTTGCAGCTCGTCGAACTCGCGGCGGCTGCGCGTCAGCAGCACGAACAACACGACCAGACCGACGGCCTCCAGCACGGCGATCGCCGCGAGTACGAGCTCGATGATCATGGGATCCGTCGCAGGTAAGTGGTCGGCCAGAGCGAGTCCGACCCTAGCCGACCACCGCACCCTGCGTCGCCTCGACGGGAAGCCCGGCATGCTCAGCGCGGTTATCGGATGGTCGGAAGATCGCGGAGTTGCCGTCGTGAGGTGATGCCGAGTTTGCGGAAGATGTTGCGCAGGTGGGCATCTACCGTGCGCGGGCTCAGGAACAGCTTGGCCGCCACTTCCTTGGACGTGGCTCCCTCCGCGACCAGCCGCGCGATGTGCACCTCCTGCACGGTGAGGGTGTCCGAGACGAGTGCGGATCGACCGCGGGTCTGCTCCCCCGTGCCGCGCAGCTCGGCCGCCGCGCGCGCCGCGAACGCCTCCGCGCCGAACGCCGACAGCTGCTCATGAGCGTGATGTAGTTCGGCCTTGGCATCACGGCGGCGGCCTTGTCGGCGCAGCCATTCGCCGTAGACCAGGTGCGCACGGGCGGTGGCGACGGCGACATTGCTGGATCCCAGCAGCGCTATGGCTTGGCGGTAGGCGTCTTCGTCATCTTCTACCAAAGCCCTTGCGTACGTTTCGATTCCGAGTCCCCACGGCTGACCGCCCGCACCGGCCCGATCCGCCAATGCGGCGAGCGCGGTGCGTGCGGTTTCCGGTTGGTGACAGCGCATCGCCGCCTCGATCAGTTCGGGCAGCGCCTGGCCAGCCATCCCGAGATCGCCTGTGGCGACGGCTCGTTCGGCGGCCTGCAATGCCGCTGGATAGTCGGCGAGGCCGTTGTTGAGGACGGCGGTGGCGTACTGCACGCTGAGGGTCATGTGCGGTCCGACGCCCGCGAACAGCTCCTCCGCCTCGGCCCGTCGACCGCGCAATCCCGCCAGGTGAATGCGCGGATAGACGAGCGGTGCGGCGCCGGTGGCCTCCGCGATCGCTTCCTCCTCGGAGATCATCGCCGTGGCGCCGCCGAGGTCGCCGGCGTGCGCGGTGATGGTGGCGAGCATGGCCAGCCCGATCGGCAGCATGTGGAACGAGCCGAGCTCGCGGCCTGATTCGGTAACCTGGGTGGCGATGCGGCGCATGGCGTCGCGATCCCAAAGTTCCACGGCGAGTAGGAATCCCAGGGTCGGCCAGCGGGTCCACACGCCGTCGGAATCGTCGGCCACGCTGCTGCGCAGCAGCTTCGCGGCCGCCTGATGTCCCTCGTCGACCAGCGCGACCATGCCGTCCAGGATGACGTCCGCGCTGGTGTGCGGTTCCGGGCTGCGTGGTGCGGTCCGTGCGGCCTCGATCACCGCGTCGAGACCGCCTGTCAGCAAAGCCATTTCGATCGCGTCCACGTAGCATTCGCGCGCACCGGCCGGGTCCTGGTCCGCCAGGCGGGTGGCCGCGCGGAGCAGATGCGCGGTCGGCTGGTCGCCACCGCGGAAGCGGGCGAAGGAGATTCGGCCACGCAGCAGGTCGACGCGCGGATCATCGGAGTCGAGGGTGGAGAGCAACTCCGCGGCCACACCGAAGTCACCGACCGACAGCTTGGCCTCGACCGCGGCGAGCATCCGCTCGGATCGCATGCCGGGTTCGAGGGTCAGGGCGGCCGCACGTTCCAGGAAAGCGGCAGCGGCGGCCTCGCCGCCCCGAGCCCGGGCGCGGGTCGCCGACCGAGTCAGCGCGGCCGCCACCTCCTCGTCCGGGCCGACGCTGGCCAGTGCGCGATGCCAGGCGACCCGGTCGGGGTCGGCGATCGGGTCGCTCACCTGGGCAAGCGCGCCGTGTGCGCGGCGGCGATCCGCCGCGGTCGCCGCCTGATAGACCGCCGAACGGGCCAGCGGATGAATGAACCGAACCCTGGTGCCGAACTCGACCATCGGTACTTCGTCGGCGGCCGCGTCCTCGATATCCAGCAGCTTCGCCGCAGGCCACAGCAGGCCGGGATCACCGGTCGGCTCGGCGGCGGCCACGGTCAGCAGCAGCCGCGTCTTGGGCGGCAGCACTTCCAGGCGGGCGCGGAAGCTGCGTTCGGCGGCGCGTGGCGCGGGCAGGTCGAAACCGCCCGCCATGCCGGCCAGCCCCGCGGTCCTCGGCAGTTCCACCAGGGCGAGCGGGTTGCCTCGTGCCTCGGACAGGATGCGGTCGCGAACGCGCACGTCCAGTGAGGAGTGGACCTCGCGAACCAGCAACGCGCGCGCCTCGGATTCGCTCAGCCGCTCGACCTCCAGCCGAGGCAGTTGGTCCAGGGTGGGCGTGCTTTCGCGCGCGGCGAAGACCAGTGCCACCCGTTCGGCGGCGATCCGGCGGGCCACGAATGCCAGTGCCCGCGCCGAGGCATGATCGAGCCACTGCGCGTCGTCGATGAGGCACAGCAGCGGTCGATCGTTCTCGACCAGCAGGCCGAGCGCGGCCGCACCGGCCAGAAACGGATCGGGGGTGCCGGTCTCCATGCCGAACGCGATCCGCAGCGCCGTGCGGTGCGGGGCCGGCAGCGCGTCGAGGTGTTCGAGCACCGGCGTGCACAGCTGGTGCAGCGCCGAATACGGCAGCTCCATCTCGAATTCGGCACCGGTGGCGCGCATGACCATGACGCCGGTGGCCGCCTTGGCCAGCTGGTCCAGCAGCGAGCTCTTGCCGATACCCGGCTCGCCGAGCAGCACTATCGCGCCACCGCGGGATTCCCTCGTCTCGTGCAAGAGCGCGAGCAGTCGCGCCGTCTCGTCGGATCGTCCGACTAGATAACTCACGACCGCCCCTCGCCGCTCGGCTCCGTCGTGCTGTGCATTTTCACTCGTTGACGCCCGCTCACCACCCGATCTTGGCGTGGATGAGGCGGGAGTGCCACATCTACGTATCCAGCGGGCGCGCCTGGGTATAGGTAGGAATCACCGACGCGAGCAAACCTGCGCCGCCGCGAGACTAATTCACATGGAAACACAGCAGAACTCGACAACCACCAGTACCGACGCGAGACTCGCAGCCCAACGCCTACTCGACGGGTGGCTGATCCTCTGGAACGGCGACTACACCCTCGCCGACGACATCCTCGCCCAGGACTTCGCACTGCACGCCGCATTGCTCGGCGGCGGAGACGACCGTGCCGTCCGCGGGCCGGACGGTTTGATCGGCTGGATCAAGCAGACCCGTGCCGCCTTCACCGAACTGGTGTTCACCGTGGAAGTCGGTCCGATCGTCGATCTCGACCACCTCGCGATCCGCTGGGTCGCGGTCGGCACCTACGGCGCCGGATTCCCCGGCGCGACCGCCGCCCCGGGCACCCCGGTCCGATTCACCGGCACGGACATCCTGCGCATCGAGCAGAGCAAGATCGCCGAGTACTGGGTCAACTCCGATGTGCACGTGCTGCTGGCCACCCTCGGCGTCCAACTCTGACCACGAACCCGGTCGCGTCTCGCGGCCACCGAAGGAGAAAGCCATGTCCCGCACAACGCCGCGCACTGACCGCGGCAGCTACCCCGCTGCTCGATCCGTCGCGATTTCGGCTTGGGCCGTCCCGGTCTTGATCGTCGGTCAGTTCGCCATGGTGGCCGTAATTCCGGTCACAGTCGTCCTGGTCGGTACTTTCCGCGATGTTCGACTCCGTCGACTTCGCTGCTGGGCCGGGGCACTTGCCGCGGCTTATGCTGTCCCGCTGGGTATTTGGATATTCCGGCCCGATCGTGCACCGAGCCTTTCGAAGGATATGAACCCCTTGCTCGCCGGACTCGTGGTCGTCGCCGGTGTTGCCGTCGGTGTCGTTCACCAGCTGTTGCGCAAGCGCTACGGGCCGGACGGCGTTGCGGATCGTTCGAACGGCCGGACCGGGGCGGACGCGTCCGGCGACAACGCCGCCAAGCCCGCGCAACCAACCCTCGACAAGGCCGATCAACACCCGATTCCCGAGCACTGATGGCCAGTCGATGGCCATCGACTGATCACCGCTGGTTTAACGGTGTGGCCGGAATCCGCTGTACGGTCGGGCATGACCTCCGAAGTGATCGCGAAGGCGAATTACCCAGGCGGAACTGCTGTTGCCCGGCGGTCGACCGCGGACCGGGTGCGGGCGTGGATCGTGCTGCTGTTGGCCGCGTTACCGTCCGCGGGATTGATGACCGTCTTGCTGTATGGGCTCGGGCGCGCGCTCGGTGTCGGTGTACCGGGCGCGCTGCCGGTGGCCTGGTTTCTGGTGTGCGGTTTCTGGAGTGCGGTGTGTTTCCGGGGCGCGGAACGCCGGTGGATGTTGCGGGTATTCCGGCTGCGGCCGCCGACCTCCGACGAGCAGGGCGTGTTGACCGCCGCGTGGGAGAAGGTCGCGCACAAGGCAGGCGTGACCGCCGCGTCCTATACGTTGTGGATACAGGAGGCGAACCGGCGATTCGTGGTGCCGGATCGGATGATCACGACGCAGCCCGAATCGTTGCAGCAGCTCGCCCCGCGGGAGTTGGAAGCCGTGCTCGCACATCAACTCGCGCAGCGCGTGCAGGGGCGAGCGGCGTTCTCGCAGTTGGTGTTTCGACATTACAATGTGCCCGTTGTCTGGATCGAGCGGGCGTTGCTGTCGGGGCTCGGTCTGATCGTCGTCGGCGAGACGATCGCGCGGCGGTTGCCTGCGCGGAGCTCTCGAGTCTTCACCGTCGGCTGGACCGTGTTCAGTAGAGTCCTCGTCGCTTGCCCGGCGGTCGCCGCAGCCACCGTGATCGTCGGCCTTGCGCCTGCGTTGCTGGTGCGACTGATACCCGAGATCGTCGCGCTGGCGCTGCGGCCGATGGTGAACCGGGTCGAGTATCGGACCGATCAGATCGTGGTCGATCTGGGATACGGTCCGGAACTCGGCGGTGTCCTGCAGCGCGAAGATGTGCCGCATCCCGTGCAGACACCGCTGAATCCGTTGTCGGTTTCGCTGTTCGCTCCGAAAACCGCGCCCAGCACAAGGATTCGGCGCATCCGCGATCGGCTCGACGAGTTGGCGCGGCGCTGGAATCCGGCGTCGTCGTAGTTAGAGCTGTTCGCCCCGCTCGCGGCGCTGGTCCACGTCACGCTGGCGAGCAGCCTCCTGGCGGCGGGCCTCGGCGCGCTGTTGTTCGGCCCGCTCGCGCAGGCCCGCCAGGAACGCCGCGTCGGCCTCCGGATCCTGGGCGACGTAGCGACCCGGCCGGTCGTACTCTGCGTAACCGGTCGTCGAGCGCGGGCGGCCCTCGTTGACCGGTCGGCCGACGAAGAGCCATAGCAGGGCGCCGATGGTGGGCACCAAGATGACGACGATCAGCCAGCCCAGCTTGGGCAGGTGGCGAATGCCCGCGTCCGGACAGGTGATGATGTCGATCAGGCAGTAGACCCACAGCGCCAAGGTCAGCAGACCCACAATCGCGTATGGCATCGATATCTCCTCATGCGCGTGCCAGCCAACGACCTGTCCGTGCGGCGATTCGCGGCGAATCTCCCCCAACCGGCCCGGGCATGTCCTGCCCGAAACTGGCAAATCTCGATTAGTTTCAGCGGCCCCGATCAACCCCCGCGGCCGTGCAAGTGCACACCCTATCGGACCGGCGAGCGTCGCGCCTCGAGGTGCGATGCGCGTCTCATTGCAGCGGGCACCTATCAGGTGCTCGAGGTCAGGAGCCGGATCTCAATAGACGTACACAACTGCGTCGTTGCCTCCGGTGCAACTGACCAGGCCTGTGTTGGCCGTGCAGATCATGGTGTAGGTGAGTCCGGTGACGGGGCTGACCGCGACGACCGGGCCCGGCTGGGGTGCGGGCGGGCCGCTGGCCGCGTAGGCGCGACGAACCTCTTCGGCGAACGGGCACGACGTGACACTGGTGCCCGCCGCGGATGCGGTGAACGGGCCGGTTCGGCCGAACACCGACGCACACGGCGTCGCGGTGGGCGGCAAGCTCGCCATCGCGGCGGGTACCGCAGGAACTACAGCGGTGAGTTGTACCGAACCGACCGAGGGCACACCGCTGGTCGAGGCGACCTCGCTGGACTTCGACTGGGAAACGACCAGCCATGCCACGACTCCGCCGAGGCCGAGCAGCACCACCACCAACAAGGTCACCGCGACCGAGCCGATGCGCGACCGTCTCGCCTGCGACGGAAAGAGCCCACTCGGGTACTGGAGACTCCCATAAGAGATGCCATCCGGTGCGGCGGATGGGTTTGTGCGAGAAGCGATATCCGCGACCGAGCCGTGGCCGGTGGCCGGTCGGACTGCGGTCGCCTCATACGACGGTGCCTTGCCCAATTGCACGACAGTGGTCGGCGAGACCGCGTGATCGACGATCGCGGTCGGCGCCACACGCTGCGGCGACGACAAAGCCGCGCGAGCCGCGCGGGCGAGATCTCCGGCGGTGCGATACCGATCCTTCGGATCCTTCGCCATTCCGCGGGCGATGACAGTGTCGAATCCGGCCGGAATTCCGGGACGAATACTGCTGGGCCGTGGCGGCGGAGATGTCAAGTGCGCCTTGATCACCTGGCTGACACTGGTCGCGCGGAAAGGTCGCTCACCAGTCATGATCTCGTCGAGAACGCAGGCGAGCGAATACACGTCGGCGCGGTTGGTGGCCGGCACGTCGTCGAACCGCTCGGGTGCCATGTATCCGTACGAACCGATCGCTGACCCCAACGCAGTGAGGCCCGGATCGGCGCCGCAGTGGGCGATGCCGAAATCCACCAGATAGGCGAAGTCGTCGCGGGTCACGAGAATGTTTTCCGGTTTGACGTCGCGGTGAATCAGGGTGTCGGCGTGTGCCGCGTCCAACGCGGCGGCCACCTGTTCGATGAGCGCTACCGCGCGGGCTGGTGCGATCGGCCCATAGCCGGTCACCAGCGACCGTAGGTTGTGCCCCTGCACGAGCCGCATGTCGATGTAGAGCTCGCCGTCGATTTCGCCCCAGTCATGGATCGGGATGACGTGCGGTTCCCGCAGTCGAGCAGCCGCATGCGATTCGCGCCGGAAACGCTCCTTATAAACCGGGTCGTTCGCCAGCGACTCGCGCAGAATCTTCACCGCCACGGTTCGGTCCTTGGCCGTATCGTAGGCCTCGTAAACCTCTCCCATGCCGCCTTGCCCGAGCAAGGCATTCAGCTGGTAATGGCCGAACTGCGTGCCGACGCGCGTGCCGGTTATCGACGATTGACCCATGGCGGGCCTCTTTCGGATATGTAGGTAGAATGGGCGATAATAAGTACAGAGCCTCAATACAACATTCGTCGCCCAGAGCGAAAGCGTTACGGACAGCTGAGCCGTCGTTTTCCATGCTCGCCGAGCGCCAGGCCGGGCCGACTGCCGACTGCCGACTAACGAAATCCGTTGCAGCGCTGCTTAGCTGGGTTCTCGACTAATGAACACGTGCGGCCGTCGTAGCCAGATGCTCCATGAACTCACGGGTGCACGCCGTGGATCCCATGATTGCTCGCGCATACCAACCCTGGCCATGCACCGCCTTGCCGACATCACCGCCGAGCGACCGAAATCTCTCGGCCTGCACTTCGAGAACCATCCGAGCGGCCACATCGTTCGACGTGCCGAGATGCGAACTCTGGATAACGCTGCGCACCGCTTCTTCGACGTCCCTTTTGGCCTTTTTAAATTCTCTCGGCTCGAACATAGAGATATTTTCCCACCCATTCACGTGATACACCGTCGTCTGAACGATTGACATCCCACACGTGATTCTTCGCAGCACACCCACGCGCAACGAGGGTTGACTCGGCCGTGGCGGCATGGTTTTGACTGGGGTCGATGTCGGCGAGATGCGAGGAGGCAGTCGTGGCGTGGAGTACTCGTCAGGTGGCCGAGCTTGCGGGGACGAGTTTGCGGGCGGTGCGGCACTATCACGAGGTGGGGCTGCTTGCCGAGCCGGAGCGGAAGTCCAACGGGTACAAGAGTTATGGCGTTGCGCATTTGGTTCGGTTGTTGCGGATCACGCGGTAGAGTGATCTCGGGTTTTCGTTGGCGCGCATTGCGGAGATGGGGGCGGCGGACGAGCATCCCGAGGCGGCGCTGCGCAGCTTGGATGCCGAGTTGGCGGGGACTATCGAACGGCGGCGGATGCGGACGAGCGCACCCGCGATGAGCTGGCCGAAAGGCTGATATCGCCGGTCCGGGTGCTGCTCGCGAGCCACCCGCAACTTCAGGGCCTCGATGCCGAGACGCCGCGCGGGACGCACTTCGCCAGCCGCACGATAAGTGCGGCCATCAACGACCTCTACAACCCCGCCCAGATCGATGTCCTACGCCGCATGGGAGAACTGCTGGGAACGCCGCCCGGCTCCGAGCAGACTTGACCGGCATGGGCTCCGAGGCGTCCCACTCCTGTTCGGGCGCAGCAGATTCCGCCTGCGTCGGGCACTATCGAGATTGCGGAACCCCGACACCACCCGGCAGTGTCTGTCGCGCCGCCGAGGTGTAGTCGGCTTGGACTTTGTAGTACCGCTCGGTGGGGCCATAGGCGGCGTAGAAGGCAAATCCGCGTGGTCGTCCCGGTCCCGCGAACGGTGCGCCGTTGACGAAGCGGGTCAGCACCGGATCGAGCGCGGGGAACGTCTCGGCGGTGTAGCGGGCGGGAAAACAGATCCGCTGGATGCTGGGCGAGGTCCAGTCGAAGGTCGCGTACACCGTGTAAGGCCAAGCGAGCGCGGACAATTCGTCCGCATCGGCGGCGACGAAATCGAGTTCCCGCAGAATCGTGGCGATGTCGGTGGCGGCGAGCTGGCCGGGCCGCAGTATCTGGGTGTACAAGTTCAGTGTTCGGTTGACGAAATCGACTGCCATCAACGCGATTTCGCCACCGCCCCACCGGTTCAGATGTGCGGCGTGGGCGCGCGCCGATGCGGGCATCCCCGGAAAGCTCACGATCCGATCCACGCTGATCAGGTCCGGGAAAGCGGTCCAGATCTTCTGAACTCCGCTGTCCACTGCAAGGTCGACGCCCCAGTCCACCGGCACCGCGGCCGATACCTCTGCGAGCAGTTCCTCCATCGGATGCCCGTCGAAGCCGAGCAGCCCGGCCGCGCGCAGTTGGCCGACCGGATCCAGTGCCGCCGGTAGGTTCATGAACCGCGCGCTGACCTGTCGGACCGGCGGCGGATGCGTCGTCGTGCGCACGGCGAGCCAGGACTCGGCCCACCCTCCGGCCAGCGCGGCCAATAGCGCATCCACAACATCAGGGTCGTAACGGGTTTCGGCCAGTCGCGCGAACTCGCGCAGGTCCTGCCGGAAACCTTCTGCTGTCACGCTCATAGACCGTCACCTCGAAGTGCAACAGGCAGTGCGGGTGTGGGACGAATCTACGATAGCGCTCGCCGCGGACAGGCGGGGCCGGACCCAGAATCCGCTGAGCAAACGCGGCCAGTCGTGTCGGTCATCGTGCAGCGCGTCGACGATGAGCGAGCAACCCGACCACTGTGACGGCGCACACAACGGAGGTGGCGTTGGTATGAGTAACGACGTTGCGGCGCGCAGTGATCCAGGCTCGAGGATCCGAGTGCTAGGGGAACTGCGAGGTCGTGATCACGCCTTCGACGCCGACCTGCTCGGCCGCACGGGTGGGCAGCACGGGCCGCGCGTTGTCGCTGTAGCGCCGCTTGACCATCGCCGCGGCCTGCTCGGGAGTTTCCGGGCGCCACGGTCGCGTCGACAGCTTCTCCAGCACGCAGATCAGCAGCATCTGCCTGGTGCGGGTCACCGGATGGCAGTTCATACCCGCCGGGCCCAAACCCTCACCAGCGGTCCCCCGGTCTTCCACCGGGACGGTCTCGGTCAGCAGCCAGTACAGCTCCGGACCGAGCAGGACGGACTCGCCGTTGCTGTCGTTGAACCAGCGGACCGAGTATTCGATCAGCAGTTCCGCGATCGGCCCGCTCTGCCGCAGCGCATCGACGAAACGAGGAAGTCCCCCGCTACCGTCGGTGTTCCGCTGGATGAGGGTCGCGATCCTGTCCGCGACCTCACGTAGCTGAGTGATGTCGTGGTCGGGCCATTGCGGCAAAGTCATCAATTCTCCTAAGAAGTGCGGAGGCGGTGTTCGCCGGCTCGGCCCATTCCCCGTCACCCGGCAAGAATTCAGCATCCATGCGCCAGTTGTCAATGGCGAATCAATAGCCGATTGATATCACAAAACGGCAAACCCCCGGCTGTGCCGAATTACAACGAAACCGTTTGGACAGCAACCCGCTTCACCTTTGTACGCGCCCGAATTGCCATGCGCAATCACGCATGCTTTCGTTGTCAGCACCATTTCCGTGCACCGACGTCGGTAACTATCGGCGTCCGGCGACCGCGGCGATCGAGTCTCGCGCTTGCTCGGCCACATGCTTTTCGTTGGCATAGAGCAGGCCGTACGTGAAGCCGTTCTCGGCGCCCGCCGTGCCCGCGGCGGTGGCGGTTCGCCAGAGGAACCCGGCCGATACGACGCCGTCGTTGTGGTCGCCGAGCACGCGCTGAACCCGCTTGTAGTACTTGATGTTCGACGTCGCCTGCGCGCGCTTTCGCACCGGTTTTTGCAGTTCGGCGGCGTAACGGGCGCGTTTGGCGGCCTTGCGGGCACGGTGCAGCGACTCATCTCGCCGGTTCCGTATCGCCTTCGCGAGCCGCTTGTCGGCCTTGCCCGCCGCTCGGCGGGCGCACCGCACGAGTTCGTGTTTGCGAATCCGAATCGTCAACGGCGGCTGCGTCTTCCATGCTTGCAGGGTGGCGAGCAGCGCCAGGTAGCGGGGCGAGTCCATCGCCTCGGCGACCACCTGCCGACTCGCCAGCTGTTGTTCCAGCAGCGTCGCCTCGATGCGGGCGGCCACCGGACCGAGCACGAGTTCGGCTGGTAGCTCGTCGATCTTGCCTGCGAGACGGCTGCGCTGCACCTCGCAGTCGCGGACCTCGCCGAGCAGTCCCGCGTACCACTTCAACTCGTCGGCGATGCCGCCGATCGCGGTGCGGTCCAGCAGCTTGCCGAAAACGCGCAGTGTGCTGCGGAGTCGCCTGGTCGCGACGCGAGTGTCGTGAATCGGATCCTCGCCGCGGCGCAGCGCGACGTCCCCGGCGAAGATCAGGTCGATCTGCGCGGCCAGGTATGCGTGAATTGCCCGTTCCGCCTTCGAGCCCGCGACTTTCCGCTCGGGCGGCTGCGATACCGCGCGCGAGAGCTTGGACGGATACTTCGACGGAGCGGCGCCCGCCTCGACCAGCCGGTCCGCCAACTCGGTCGGGATGGCGTCTGTGTGCGGGCCGAGCTCGACCTCGATCTCGCGCCAGGCAAGCGCGTCCACGTCCTTGTCGACGGGCGTCGTCCGCACGACGTCGTCGTCGATCTCCATGATCAGTTCGCCGTCCGGCCCGACTACGCGGTGCCGGTTGCGCAGCGTGTGAATCGTCGTGATCGCGTGGAGTTGCCGACCCAACGCTGCACCGGTGACCACCTCGGCGAGTTCGCGCGGCAGTTCGTCGGACCATTCGGCGACCACCTCGACACGGCCGCTACCCTGCGGAACCTTGAGCTGCCAACCCGATTCGTCAGCACCGGCCCGGCGACGCAGGGTCAGGTGGTGGGTGAGCAGGTCGCGCGCGGTGGTATCGAAATAGGTGCTGGTGAGTTCGACCGATGTTTCCTCGACGTGGCCGCCGGGAACCAAGTCATCGATCGGCGGAAGTGTGAATTCCCGGTCGACCTCCCATTTGCTTTCGCGTTCCAGTACGTCCTTCATCCATATAGCCTTCCCGGCGCACAGCACCCGAAACAGGGCGGATCGGCGCTGTCCCACCTTCACGCTCCCCGTTCGCCCGGAATCCCTTCGCTGCCAACGAAACTGACTTCCTCGCGGCTGACGAATAGGGGACGTCTGGTCAGGCGTCGGGGCGCGCGATGTCGCCACGCCATGCGCCCGTTTCGTGGTGCCTGCCCTCGATGAATTGCTTGAAGCGCTGCATATCGCCATGAACGCGGTGCTTCAGGACGCCGAGAACATCGGCGGCGTTTTCCACGAAACCCTCGGGGTCGACCTCCATTTGGGCGGTGATGCGGGTGTGGTTGTCGTCGAGGCGGTGGAAAGTGATGACACCGGCGTGCTGGGGGCCGTTGTCGGATTTCCAGGCGACGCGTTCATCGGGGTGTTGCTCGGTGATGGTCGCGTCGAACTCGCGCGTCGACGGGCCGACGTGGATCCGCCAGTGCGTATGCCGATCGTCGAGTTGCTGCACCGCCTCCACACCCTCCATGAATTCCGGGAAGGATTCGAACTGCGTCCACTGGTTGTAGGCGGTGCGGACCGGTACCTCGACGTCTACGGTGGCGGCCAAGGTGCTCATATGTACCCCTTTCCTCGCTCGACCCCGCAGTCGCTGGGTCGAGCCCTTCGACAGTCGCTTTCGGCGACTCGGTCAGCGGTCGTGATACCCGGCCGACGCCAGCAGAAACGGCCGTCGCCGAACGGTTTGCGGCGGCGCGCCGAGGTCGGCCCGCTGGTGGGGGGTCGGCGCACTGCCGTCCTGTTGGCGGAGGTCAGGTTTGCGCGGTCACTTCTTGCCGCCGAGTGCCTGGGCGAGCTGGCTTTTGGTCATTTTCGAACGGCCCTGGATGCCGCGTTGGCGAGCCTCGTTATAGAGCTGGTCGCGGGTCGGGCCTTTGGGGCCGCGGCGGCCGGATCGCTCGCCGCCGCGTTGCTGCGGCGACTTGTCCTGTATCGAGGTTCGGCTGGCGGTCTTTGTCTGACCCGCTTGTGCGCGATTCTTGTTGACCACCCGCGCCGCGATCTCCTTGGCCCGGCGGGTGCTCGCGCCTTGCGACTTTTCCGAATCCCGGACGTGTTCGTACTGACGGTCCTGTTTGTCGGTCCATTCCTTCGGCATGATCACACCTCCTGCCCGCCGGATACCCGCGCGACGGACGGTAAACCGGGGCGATCAGCACCACTTGAATTCGCGCGATGAGCGGCGGATATCGCAAGCCAGGGCTGACGGGGTAAGCGAATACACCCGTCAGCCCTGCGCGTGGCTTCGGCGACTACTGGTCGTGCTGATAACCGGCTTGCTTTGCCTCGTCCACCTTGGCCTCCGCGCGTGCTTTCTCCGCTGCGGCTTCCTTTGCCGCCGCTTCGCGTTCGGATTCGGCCTTGTCCTGCTGAGCCTGTCCCTCGCCTTTGAGGTTCTCGTCACCGGTGACGACGCCAGCGGCCTCCTTGACCTTGCCCTTCACGCCTTCGACGACGCCTTCGACGCCCTCGCGGGGACCACTCTTATGCTCCGACACTAAAAACCTCCGAGATATCCGACGAACGACTGACAACGGGCGCATACCCGCTATCCGTAGCGGCAATCCGGGATCAGTTGACGGCGGCGATGATTCGGCGGCGGCCGTATTGCCAGATCGATTCCGCGGTCCGGAATCCGGCTTCGTGCAACAACTTCAGATGCTGCTCGTAGGTGGCGCCGCTGTCAGATGGGTGTTCCCACCGGCGGTCGTCTCGTTCGGCGACCGCGGTGGCCAGTTCTGGTTCGGCGGTGATGGCGGTCCACCACTGCTCCCAGTTCTCGCGGTCGCCCACGCCCTCTCGTTCGAGCTGGCCGGTGCCGATTGCCTGGTGGAGCTGGTCGATATCTGTTGCGCGCGTGGCCATGTCGTCACCATTGAGCAGTATGCCGCCGGGGCGGAGGAGCTTCGCGGATTGCGCGTAAAGCGCGGCGAGCTGGTCGGGGTAGAGCCAGTGCAGTGCGGTGGTGCTGACGATCGCGTCGATCGGCTCGGTGGGCAGCTCGGCGATCCAGGCCGGATCGGCGAGGTTGCGGTCGACGAGTTCGAATCCGTATGCCGTGCGGGCCAATTCGAGCAGCACCGGATCGGCGTCGACGCCGATGACACGCGCGAGCGGCAGACGTTCGCGAATGCGGGCACCGAGCGAACCGGGACCACAGGCCACATCGAGCACGAGCGGGTCCGGGCGGTCGGCCTTGGCGGCGACGGCGTCCGCGATCACCGCGAACATGATCTCGCGGTCGGGCAGATATCCCTCTTGCTGACGATCCCAGCGGTCGATCCAGGCCTGGGCGAGGGTGGGCGTGAGCGACATGAACGACTCCGTTACTGTCATAACTATCAACGACAGTAACGACTGTAGCGAGAGTGAGGTGACTGATCAAGTGCGTTTAGACAGTCACACGTTAGGCGTGGTCGAAGACGGGGTCGCACTGGTGAACGCCGCCGTTCCGGGCGAAAGTCGCGGCAAGCCGTATCCACCAGCGGCCGACGACGCGGAGTTGCTCGAGCGGTTGGACAGCGTGGTCTTCGCGGCATACCGGTATCACGTCCAACCGGAGGACGCCGCAGATCTGGCCCGGGCGGCCGAGCAGCTGCACCGGGTGTTCGCCGCGGTCGCCGACGAGGACATGGATGCCGCTGCCGCACAGGTCAATTCGATGATCACCGAATACAGCGCCAGGCCGACCCTCATCCGGCGCGGCACGCAACCCTGGCACCTGCATTTCCACTCCGCGGATGCCGCACTCGTCCCCGGCATCGCCGCCGCGTGCGCCGTCGGCCTCGCCTTCGTGCTCGGTAGCGAACACGCCGACCGGATCGGCGTCTGCTCGGCGGACAATTGCGACCGCGTTTACCTGGACACCTCCCGCAACGGCACCAAGCGGTTCTGTAGCACCGCATGCCAGAACCGTGCCAAGACAGCGGCATTCCGAGCACGTCGGGCAACAACCACCTGAACCGAGTACCAGCGCTTAGACGTTCGGTACGCGACGACCGGACGTTCTGATCTGGGTGACCGTAATACTGGTCAGGCTAAACCACGGATGGTTTCGTCTGTCTGGACCATGTGGTTCAGCGAAAGGCCTTGGTATGTCCGTCGATTACCCAGCGGAGACCGACACCGCCGTACAGGTGGTCAACCTCGGTGCCCACATCGGCGCACGCATCGATGGCGTCCGACTAGGCGGTGACCTGGACGCGGAGACCGTGGCCACCATCCGCGCGGCGCTCAACGAGCACAAGGTGATCTTCTTCCGCGGCCAGCAGCACCTGACGGAGGACGGACAGTACGAATTCGCCGAACTCCTCGGCAACCCGACCACGCCACACCCGACCCTCACCTCGGCGGGCGTGAAGACCTTGGCCATCGACTCCAACCACGGTCGCTCCAACGTGTGGCACACCGACGTCACCTTCGTCGATCGCGTGCCGAAAGCCTCGATCCTGCGCGCGGTCGCACTGCCCAGCTACGGCGGCTCGACCACCTGGGCCTCGACCGTCGCCGCGTACAACTCGCTCCCGGAACCGCTCAAGCGGCTGGCCGAAAGCCTGCGCGCCCGGCACACCAACCAGTACGACTACGCCGCGGACACCGAGGAACGCCTGGACGACAGCACCAAGGCCTACCGTCGCGAGTTCGAATCCACCTACTTCGAGACCGAACACCCGGTGGTGCACGTGCACCCGGAGACCGGTGAACGCGCTGTGTTGCTCGGATGCTTCGTGAAGCAGCTCGTCGGTGTGTCCAGCAGCGAATCGCAGGCGCTGTTCCGGCTGCTCCAGGACCGGGTGACGCGCCTGGAGCACACCGTCCGCTGGGACTGGTCCCGCGGTGACGTCGCGATGTGGGACAACCACGCCACCCAGCACTACGCGATCGACGACTACGACGGCAGCGAACACCGCAGGCTGACCCGGATCACGCTGGCGGGCAGCATCCCCGTCGGCGTCGACGGCACGTCGAGCACCGTGATCTCGGGCAATGCGGAGTACTACTCGGCCGTCGAGCCGCTGAAAGGCGCGGCATAACCTGCGTCGGCACGGATGTATTTGTCTCCACTGCGGATTCGGTCACGCCCTCGTACCGAACGCATTGTGTGAAATGCACATCGCATTGTTTGATCGCCGTTAGCGGGGGGAATGCCAGCCCGGGATCGACAATCCGGCGATTCCTGCGCCGCGCGTCATCCAGAGCCCAACGCGCGGCGTCGATTACTCTTTGACGGCTCGCGCCCGGTGACTACGCACAAACAGGTATCGACTTCGCCTGACGATGGGAATCGCGTGAACTTATGGAACTACGTCCGGGGACGAGGCGAATTTCTGACGTTCCTCGCGTATCAGCATGCCTCCCTGGCATTTCAGACGGTCTTGGTCGGAACCGTGGTCGCTGTGCTCATCGCCGTCGCGGTATATCGACTCCCGCTGTTGTCCTCGCTGACGCTGACCTCTAGCCGCGTCGCGCTGACGATTCCCTCGCTCGCGCTGCTCGCGCTCCTGTTGGTGCCATTCGGACTCGGCGTCGTCCCGTCGTTCATCATGCTGGCGTTCTTCGCCGCGTTGCCGGTGATCGGCAATGCGATCGTCGGCCTGCGCTCGGTGCCCGCGACGGTCATCGAATCCGCGCGCGGCATCGGCTTTTCCCGCTGGCGCATTCTGCTGACCGTCGAATTGCCGATCGCCTGGCCGGTGATCCTCACCGGTATTCGGGTGTCCACCCAGATGATCGTCGGCGTCGCCGCCATCGTCGCCTATGTGCTCGGTCCGGGTCTCGGATCGCTGATCTTCAACGGCCTGTCCCGGCTCGGCGGCGCGAACGCCATCGAAATGGCGTTGACCGGCACCATTCTCATCGTCCTCATCGCGTTGGTGTTCGACGCGCTCCTCGTCCTGCTCGGACGCCTCACGATCGCAAAGGGACTGTCATGACGGATGTGACCAGCCAGCCGGCGCAGCGCAATGTGACCGGCGCGGACATCAAACTGGACGCGGTCGTCAAGCGCTACCGCGGCCAGGAGACGCCCGCGGTCGAGCGGCTCGACCTGGACATCGACGCGGGCGAGATCGTCGCGTTCGTCGGCCCGTCCGGCTGTGGCAAGACGACCACGCTCAAGATGATCAACCGGTTGATCGAGCCGACCGAGGGCCGAATCTTCATCGGCGGTCGCGATGTCACCCGCGAGGACCCGGACAAGCTGCGGCAGTCGATCGGGTACGTCATCCAGTCCGGTGGATTGTTCCCGCACTGGACGGTCGCCAAGAACGTCGGCGCGATCCCGCGGGTGCTCGGGTGGGACAAGAAGCGGATCGCCGAGCGCACCGAGTACCTGCTCGATCTGGTCGGTCTCGATCCGAGCGTCTTCGCCGACCGGCTGCCCAAGGACATGTCCGGCGGCCAGCAGCAGCGGGTCGGCGTCGCGCGCGCACTCGCAGCGGACCCGCCGGTGCTGCTGATGGACGAACCGTTCGGCGCGGTCGATCCGATCACCCGGGTTCGTTTGCAGGACAGCCTGATCGCGATCCAGCACGAGCTCGGCAAGACCATCGTGGTCGTCACGCACGACTTCGAGGAAGCCACCAAGCTCGGCGACAAGGTGCTGATCCTGTCCGAAGGCGGGCACATCGAGCAGTACGCGAGCCCGGAGGAGATCCTCACCGATCCGGCCACGCCGTTCGTGGAGGAGTTCGTCGGATCCGGCGCGAAGCTGGCGTATCTGACCGTGTCGCGCGTGCGTGATGTCGAGTACGACAAGGTGATCACCGCCCGGGTCGGTGAGTCGGCGCAGGCGGTCATCGGACGCGCGAAGGCCGCCGGGCACACCTGGGTCGTGGTGGTGGACGAGGCCGGGCGGCCGCGGTCGTGGCCGTCGCTCACGGAGGTGGCGACCAAACCGGAGGTCTCCGACTTCCTCGATCGGCGGTTGCCGGTCGTCGCCCGATCGTCGACCCTCAACGACGCACTCGATGCCATGCTCGCAGCCAGTCAAGGTGCCGCACTGGTTACCGATGGCCGGGGCGCGGTGGTCGGGTCGCTCAGCATCGGTTCGGTGACCGAGACGATTCAGGCCAAGCTCGCCGAGGTGCGCTCCGAGGAAGCCGATCTGTCGTACGAGACCTACGTCGACGGCACCGATCCGGCGCCGACCCCGGTGGTGGCCGCCGACGAGGAACCCGGATCGGCCGAGCCGTCATGAGTCGCCGCGTTCCGATCGACGTGTGGTTCGAGCCGATCATCATCGCGGTCATCGGCATCGGGTACGTGCTCTGGTATCGGTCCACGACGTTCACGCCGACGGAGAAGGCGTCGCTCGGCTGGGACAACCTGCAAACGACGATCCTCGCGCACATCAAGCTGACCGTGGTCGCCACGTTGATCGTGGTGGTCGTCGCGATTCCGCTGGGTATCGCGCTGACTCGGCCCGCGTTGAAGCGGCTCGAGCCGATCGCGGTGAATGTCGCCAACATCGGTCAGGCCGCTCCCGCGGTCGGCCTGCTCGTCCTGTTCACCTTCTGGCTCGGCACCGGATTCCGCACGGCGATAGTCGGTCTCGTGGTGTACGCGATTCTGCCGATCTTGCAGAACACGATCGTCGGGCTGCGGCAGGTGGATCACCGGACGATCGAGGCATCGCGCGGCATCGGCTACTCGGGCACCCGGACGCTGTTCCAGGTCGAGCTGCCGCTCGCGGTGCCGGTGATTCTCAACGGGGTGCGCACCGCGCTGGTCATTCTGGTCGGCACCGCGACGCTGAGCACGTTCATCGGCGCGACCAGTCTGGGCACGCTGATCACCACCGGGGTCACCCTCTTCCTGCCCAAGCTGCTCATCTCCGGCGCGATCCTCGTCGGGCTGCTCGCGTTGATCATCGACTGGCTCGGCCGACTCGTCGAACTCGCCGCGACCCCGCGAGGTATCTCATGAAATCGCCACGCGCGCAACGGGTCACGTTGCTTTCCGCGCTCGTCGTCGCGATGTCCATGCTGGCCGGGTGCGGTCTGGTGAGCTCGTCCGGGACATTCCACGAGGCGCATCTGCCGGACGGCCAGGAGCCGCTCGACGGCGCGAAGCTGGTCGTCACGTCGAAGAGCTTCACCGAGGGTGTGCTGCTCGGCAAGATCACCGCGACCTACCTGGCCGCGGCGGGCGCCGAGGTCAAAGACCTCACCGGGGCACCGGGTTCCGCATCGTCGCGGCAGGCTCAGCTCAACGGCGACGCCGACATTCTGTGGGAGTACACCGGCACCGGGTGGGTCAACTACCACAACGAGACCGAGACGATCGCGGATCCGAACGAGCTCTGGCAGCGGGTGCACGAGATCGAGAAGCGCGACAACAATCTGGAGTGGTTGCCGCCCGCCAACTTCAACGACACCTACGCGTTCGGTGCGTCGACACCGAACGCCGAACGGCTGCATGTGAAGTCGCTGTCCGACGTGGCCACGCTACCGGTCCCCGACCGGACGTTCTGTGTCGACGACGAATTCTTCAGTCGCTCCGACGGTTTCATTCCGATGTTGCAGAAATACGGTATCCCGTACAACGATCCGAACGGTGTTCCGTCCGGCAACGTCACCCGAATGGATGCCGGAGTCGTCTACACGGCGACAGCCAAGGCTGCACCCTGCAACTTCGGCATGGTCTACACCACCGACGGCCGGGTCAAGAACCTGAATCTCGTTGTCCTGGAAGATGATAAGAAGTTCTTCCTGCCCTACAGCGGCACGGCGGTCGTGCGTGGCGCCATCATCGATCGCTACCCGGAGTTGCGGAAGCTGATCGGGACGATCTCCGAACACCTCACCGATGAGCTGATGCAGGAGCTCAATGGTCGCGTCGATATCGACGGGGAGGATCCGGCCGACGTCGCCTACGACTGGCTGAAGAAGGAGAAGCTGGTCGCGTAGGACTTCCCGCCTCAGGGCGGAGATCAGGGTTGTCCCGGAGGGGAATACCGCCCTCCGGGGTGACGCCCGAGCCGGTCGGCGCTGCCTACTGTGCATGCATGGCACCTGGACAACGCGAAGATCAGCTGGTGGGGGCGTCGGTGCTGGAGCAGGGTGAGCGGCGTCGCATAGCGCGACGAGGAGTCGGCATCTTCCTCATTGCGCTGATCGCGCTTTCCGCCCCCGCCATGGCTTTCGCCGTCATCGCGAAGAATGACATCGGAGTCCTTCTCCTCATGTGGGCACCGGGGCTGGCTGCGTTGATCGCCCGGCTGATCCTGCATGAGGGTTTCGCCGATATCTCGCTGCGACTAGGCGGGCGGCGCAGCTGGTGGGCGTTGTTGATCGGCCTCGGCTACCCGGTCGCCATCGCTGTCGCCGCGTACGGCGTGGGATGGGCGAGCGGACTCGCCCAGTTCACCTCCCCCGCAGGCTCCTCCAGCGGATGGGTGTCCTTCGGCGGCGAACTGCTCGTCGGCGTCGGGCTCGGTACCGCGGTCGGTCTGGTGTTCGCGCTCGGTGAGGAGCTCGGGTGGCGCGGGTATCTGCTCACCCGGCTCATCGATGCCGAAGTTCCGCAGCCGATCCTGGTCAGCGGATTGATCTGGGCGGCTTGGCATTTGCCGTTGATCATCGGCGGCAGCTATCTGACCGGCAATGGCGGGTCCGTGCCGGTGATCGCCCTGCTCTTCGTCGTTCAGGTGACCGTGGTGTCGTATGTGTTCGCCCGGCTCCGGCTCGATACCGGCAGTATCTGGCCGGTCGTCGTGCTGCACGCATCGTGGAACAGCGTCATTCAGAGCGTGTTCGATCCGCACACCACGGGATCGCACGCCTGGCTGTGGCTCGGCGAGCAGGGTGTGCTGACGTTGGCCGCGAATGTGATCGGCGTCTTGATCCTCTACCGGTGGCCGGGGAGATTGCTACGGCAACCGCCGACGTACTCCCCGGCCCGATAGCGAGCTCGACGGTCAGTTCGAGGCGGGGTCCGCGGTCGGCGTCAGCAGCACCAGCGGGATCTCGCGCGTGGTCTTCTTCTGATAACCGGCGTAGACCTTCTGTGCGGTGGTCACCCGCGGCCACAGCTCGGCACGCTCGGCGGCGTCGGCGATCCGGGCGGTCATCGGCACACGCGGCCCGCTGCGCACCGATACCAAGACGTTCGGGTTGTCGCGGAGATTCAGGAACCAGGCCGGATGTTGCGGGTCGCCGCCGCGGGAGGCGACGACAACGTAGGTGTCCCCGTCCACGATCGGCGCGGTCAACAGCACCGCATGCTGGCGCCCCGATTTGCGGCCGGTGGTCACGAGCTCGACCGACGGCATCCCGCCGAACTCGTTCCCCAGCCTGCCGCAGGTGGCCTTCAACAGCACTCGATGCGCTGTATTCATTGTCTTGAGAGCGAAATTCGATGGCATGAAGGTCCTCACCAGGCAGAATGTGACCGAGCTCTGACATTGCCCAGACTACCGGTACCGGATACCTGCTCCGCAACAGGATCGCGGGATTCTCGATGCACTCGGACTGCGGCTGCTCCCCTGTCTCGAAGAGTTGGCGCCCTGTTGCCGGAACGGGCTAGGGGGTCTTCGTGCTGGAAGACAACGCCGTCGCGTAAGAAGCGAGGCCATCGGCCATCCGCTGCATGACGCGTCGCATGACGGCCTGCATCAACCAACCCAATCCCCAACGGGCGGAATAGGTTCCGTACCAGTGGATGACCGTGCCGCCGTCGGCCGCGGGCACCAGGTCGATCACCGCGTCATAGTTGCGGATGGCCCAGTTGAACGCGTCCTCGTAGGTCATTCGTTTGCCCTCGTCGAGTCCGGTCAGCCGCTCGCCGGTCACGATGCGCCCGGTGCGGAACGCGCGGACCGCACCGACCGGATCGCGGCCATCGGGATCTAGCCCGCTGGAACGTTCGGTCACCAGGGCGTCGACGGTCGACCAATCGGGCCAGGTACGTGCGTCGATGAGGAGGCGCCAGATGACGGCTGCCGATGCAGTCGAGGTCGCGGACGCGTCGTAGCTCTCCAAGACGGAATCCTTTCGTTCGCTGCCAGCTGCCCGGTGGGACTGGGTTGTCCACGGGCTCGGTGCGCACGCGAGATTTGTTGCGCCGGTTCGAAACTAAGCGAGTCGACCGGCCCAGAGCCATGCGCGGGATTGCCGTCCATCGGTCAATTCTTGCGGTGCACCGACGGCCGGACGCCGACCTCGCTGGCAAGGCGGACGACAGCGCTCCGGGGCTGGCGAATCCGCAACGATCGGCGATCTGTCCGATGGTGAGGTTACTACCGGCCGGAAATCACACGACCCCGGCCCAGGACGATCGTCCGACCTACTGGACTTTCACGAGCTTGATGGCGTCGGCGCCGTCGGGGCCGGAAATGTAGTCGATCAGGACGCGGTCACCCGGCTTCAGCGGGATGTCGTTCTCCACCACCGCATCTCGCGCGATGACTTCCTGGCAGTCTTCGGTGATGAGGACACCGAAACCTTCATACGCTCCCGCATACCACTTCTCGACGACCGCCCACATACTCAGCCTCCCACCGGTTGTCTTCGCAGAACTCCGACTCTAGCCGCAGGTAGGCGCCCCGCGACCCGTCCGCGCCCGGGGGCGTGTCGGCTGAGCCCCTCGTCAACACGTGCGAAATACGCTCGTGCCACTGACCAGCGGTGTGGAAGATTCGTCCAAGACGGTCGGCACTGCGTCGGCGATGCTGACCGTGTTGGCTGCGGGTGGTTATCGGGCCATTCGAGGGGACGGCAGGAGACAACGTTATGGCAGCGGACACGGCCGGTGATCGGTTCGTTCGGGTCGACGACGGGGACATGCACGTTGTGCTGGATGGTGCGGTTGATGCGCCTGTGGTGCTGCTGATCCACGGTTTGGCGGGTTCGACGGCCAGTTGGGATCAGGTAGTACCGGCACTCGCGAGCACCCATCGGGTCATTCGGGTCGACCTGTTCGGTCATGGGAAGTCGACCAGTCCTGCCGACGGGTACGACATTCCCACGCAGGCTCGACGGGTCGGCGCGGCGCTGGACGAACTCGGTGTGGGCCGGGTGACAGTCATCGGGCATTCCACGGGCGGTTCGGTGGCCACCGCGCTGGCGGAGCAACGGCCCGATGTGGTGGGAGCACTGGCGCTCGTCAATACCGGCCCGAGCCTGGACGCCCGTATCACACAGAGCCTGCTCAATCGGCTGATGATGACCGGGCTCGGGCGGCTATTGTGGCCGCTGCGCACCCCTGACCTCGCCCGAAAAGCGTTCCGCGCCGCCATCACTCGCCCGATCGACATCCCGGAAGCGGTCGTCGCCGATCTGTTGGGGATGACCCACCGCGCGCTTGCGGCGACGTCCCGGGCAAGCCTGGATTATCTGGGTCAGCGAAGCCTGCCCGCCCGGCTCGCTCCGCTGGGCCTGACGGTGCTGGTGATCTTCGGCGCCGAGGACAAGCGATGGCGCTCCGCGTCGGCGGCTACCTACCGTGTCATCCCTGACGTCCGGATCGAATTGCTGCCGGGTGTCGGCCACACTCCGATGCTCGAAGATCCGCAAACGACCGGCACTCTGCTGCGGGAGTTCGCGGCAACCGCCGGGCACGCTCGCTGACAATGCTGCACGCGGCGGGGATTGTCGACATGATGGCTGCATGGTTGACAGTGGGAATCGCGTAGCACCGACTTCGAACAGCACGTTCGATTACGACGCCGAGTTGCGTCACTACAACCGGCGACTGCGCGAAGCTCTCGACGTCGAGCCCAGCGACAGCGTCCTCGACATCGGTTGCGGCACCGGTCAAATCACGCGTGAGGTCGCCAGGCTCGCGCACCAGGGCAACGCGCTCGGCGTAGACATATCGCCGGTGATGCTGGCGCAGGCTCGCGAGCTCAGTGCGGCCGAGGCGGTGCGCAATGTGCGCTTCGAGCAGGCGGACGCGCAGGTCCATCCGTTCCCAGCACAGCATTTCGACCTCGCGATCAGCCGGTTCGGCACGATGTTCTTCGCCGATCCGGTCGCGGCATTCACCAACATCGAGCGGGCACTGCGGCCCGGAGCACAACTGGCGCAACTGGTTTGGCAAGGCGGTGGCCAGCAGGAGTGGGTGGTCGCGATCCGCGAAGCGCTTGCGGGCGCACCGGTCACCGCACCGGACGGCGGCGCGTTCTCGCTGGCCGATCCGGCCAAGGCGGAGAGCGTGCTGACCGCGGCCGGATTCATCGACATCAGCATCACTGACGTGTCCGAGCCCGTCTATTACGGCGCGGATCCCGATGCCGGCGTTGACGCCGTGCTCGCGTTGCAGATGGCGGGCGAGGTGCTGAAGCAGTTCGACACCGAGGAGACCGAGCGGGCACTCGACCGGCTGCGCGCCGTCATGGCCGCGCACTGCACGAGCGATGGCGTGTGGTTCGACGCGTGTGCCTGGCTCATCACGGCTCGCCGGGTCAGCTGATCGGTCGGCCCGTGAAGGCGAGTAGTTGCTGATGGGCGGGGGCATCGGCGGGGGCGCGCTGTTGCGGGTCGAACAGGCCGGGGCGACGGAAAGCGTCGAAGTCCATGTCCCGCATGGTATTCAGCAGCTGTCCGCACGCATGCTGATCGATGAGGTGCTGCTGCTGGGTGACGACGGCGATGTCGACGCCGTGCACCAGGACCTCGCCTAGGTGAATCAGCGCCCCCAACTGCCCGGGGACAGGACCGAAGCCGAGCCGGATGGTGGTGTCGAGGGCACCGGGGCGCTGCCAGGCCGCGCGATCGAGATCGGCGGCAACCGCGAAGGCGGCGTGATGGTCGGATCCGAGCCAGTCGTCGTGATGCTCGCCGCCGGGCTCGGTCGCGGTCAGTTCGGCCGCGAAGATCCGCATGCCACCCACCAGGTGGTTGAGTTCGGTGCACAGATCCCAGCCCGCGCAGAGGGAGGGCTGATCGAGCTGGGCTTCGGTGACGCCGTCGACGATGGCACCCGTCATCTCCAGGGCTAGACCGATGCGATCGACGATCGTGGAGGCGGCGATGTTCACGGCGAATCTCCTAACGCAAGTACTGGCTGCGTTAGTGACTGTAAGGCGGAGTGGTTCGCTAACGCAAGTCCCGGCTGCGTTAAGATGAAAGGGTGACGGACACATCCCGCCGACCGGGCGGTCGCAGCGCCCGCGTCAAGGTCGCGGTACATCGAGCGGTCACCGAACTGGTGGCCGAGACCGGATACGGCAACTTCACCGTCGGCGATGTCGCCGCCCGCGCGGGTGTCGCTGATTCGAGCATCTACCGCCGCTGGGGCACCCTCGAAGCGCTGACCACCGACGTGGCGCTCACCTGGCTCACCACCAACTCACCGATCCCGGACACCGGCAGCCTCGACACCGACCTGCGCCAGTACGCGGCAGACGTGGCCCGCGACGTCAGCGGTCCCGACGGCCTCGCCGTACTGCGCCTGATCATCGCCCTGTCCCAGGCAGGCGCACCCGGAGCACAGGCCCGCGACCAGTTCCTCACCGAACGGCGCGGCCAACTCCAGCAGATGCTCGACCGCGCACACGCCCGCGGTGAACACCCGCCCGAAGCCCTGGACGTGCTCGACCACATCCTCGCCCCGATCTACGTCCGCACGCTATTCGGCATGGGCACAATGACTTCCGACGATGTCGACACCCTCGTCGATCGACTCCTCGCCAACGTGCCTGCGTAGCCGAATCTCCCGCGGACAACGCAATAGGCTCTGCCACAACAAGATCAGGGCAGGACAGTCAGCGCACCGTCTCGATACTGTTCGCGGACCACATAGCGGCGGACCTTTCCGCTGGAGGTCAACGGCACCGAACCGGCCGTCACCAAAACCACGTCATCGAGCCGCAACCCGTTGTGCTCACCCACCGCACGACGCACCGCGGTGACGATCTCGGTCTTGTCGATGTCCTCGGCCCTCCTGCCGCGGTTCAACTCGGCGACCAGGATCAAAGCGGGTTCGTCTCCGTCGAGAACCTGGAACGCCGCGCATCGATCGGGACGCAGCGCCGGATGACTGTCCATCGCGGCGGCCTCGATATCGGACGGGTAGTGGTTGTACCCGTCCACGATGATGAGGTCCTTGCGACGCCCGGTGACGTACAGCTGTCCCTCGTGCACGAAGCCGAGGTCACCTGTGCGCAGGAAGTGCCCGGCGCGACCAGGAATGGTGGCGGCGAAGGTTTCAGCCGATGCCTCGGGCGCATCCCAATACCCGATGCCGATGCTGTCCCCGCGCAGCCAGATCTCGCCGACCTGCCCGTCCGGTAGCGGGGCGAGCGTGTCGGGATCGGTGAGGATGAGTTCGTAGGCGTCGTTCAACTCGCCACTGGCCACCAGCCTGCGACCGCCGCTCGACACCGGTTCCACCCGCCCCTTGGCCAGCGCGGTCGGATCCACCTCGATGGTGGTGAGCCCACTGCCGCGAGGGCCGCCGGTCACCAAAAGCGTTGCCTCGGCTAGGCCGTAGCACGGGAACAGGCTGTGCGCATCGAAGCCAGCCGCACCGAAATGCTCAGCGAAGGCGGCCATCGTGTCCACCCGAACGGGTTCCGCACCGCAGAGTGCCACCCGCAGATTGGACAGGTCGTAGTTGGCGACCTGCTCGGCAGGCACCCGCCGCACGGCAAGTGCGAAGGAGAAGTTCGGGGCGACGGTGTGGGTGGCCTGGTACCGAGACATCGCCGCTATCCACCGCGCCGGGCGTTGCACAAATGCCAAGGGAGACATACCGATAACGGTCGAGTCGCTGTACACCGGATAGGTGACCATGCTGAGCAGACCCATGTCGTGGAAGGTCGGCAACCACGCCACCCCGACCCCGGCTCCGATCTGCCCGGTCACCAGCCGCAGGTTGGCGAGCACATTGCCGTGCGTGAGCGCGACACCCTTCGGCTCCCCGGTCGATCCGGAGGAGTACTGGAGGTGGGCGATAGTGTCAGCGGTGATGCCCGGATCGCTGTACCGGTCGGCCCCCGACTGATCGATACGGTCGGTGACCACCGTGCGCAGCGCCGCGAATCCGTCGGCCTCGGCCAGTACCGGAGTCAGCAGCGGCTCGATATCGGCACTGGTGAGGAGCAACCGCGCACCGGAGTTACCGACGATGGAGGCCAGTCGAGCCAGACTGTCCGCCAACTTGTTCGGCTGCGGCGGCGCCACCGGAACCGCGATCACGCCCGCATAGAGACACCCGTAAAACGCGACAACGAATTCCAGGCCGGGCGCATAGAGCAGCAGCGCCCGCTCCCCCGGCCGCGCGACCTCCGCCAGATGTGCGGCGGTCGCCCGAGCGGCGCGGTCGAGCTCGGGGAAAGTCATTGCCGCGGTGGGCTCGTCACCGTCGCCGAGGTGATGGAACCGCACCTCGTCCGGCGTGGCGGCGGCGCGGGCGGCCAGCATTTCCGCCAGGGTGGCGGGTTCGACCGGGAAATAGGTTGTCATGCTTGCACTCCTGACGTCTGGCGTCGCAGACTCGATTCGGCGCAGACTGTTTCGGCTGGCCGCAGCGGGAAGCGTTGTGGCATACGGTCGCTGACGAAGGCTCCGACGTAGTGGGAGTTCAGGCCGAAGTGATGGACGTATCGAGTGGGCAGCTCGCCGCCATCGACCGCCGCGATCACGGCGCGCCCACTCCGATCAGTGGTCAGCTCGATCGCGTCGGGCGATACCGTCAGCCCGCTACCCAGCCACTTCAGATAGCTCTCCTTGGCGACCCAATGGTGCATAAAGCGTCGCCGGTCCGTGCCGACCAGGTCCGCTTCGCGAGTGGTGAGCACTCGTGACGACAGGCCCGCCAGATCGAAATCGGCGTCGACCCGTTCGATATCGACCCCGACCGATGCCGACCCGGCGACGGCGACTATGGCCAGACCTCGGGTGTGCGTGAGATTGAATGCCGGTGCATAGCAAGGCAATTCCGGCTTGCCATGCGGCCCGGCGGTGAAAACGAGGTCCTCGGGGAGACACCCGGCATAGGTCGAAAGCACGCGCCGCAGCGTGGCCCTCGTGTGAATGAAGTCGCCAGCGAACTCGACCGTATCAAACCGGACGCTGCGGGCGAGTTCCTCGGGCGACAGCACCCGGCAATCTCCGGGGGAACACGCCCCCGTCAGCCGCAACCACCACAGTTCGACATCGTCGGGGGCGATCGCCCGGCGCGGGGCGATGCCGCCGATCATGGCGGGCTCACCAGGCAGTGCCGGACCCTACGCAGCACGGTATCGCGGTGGGTCACCACGAAGAAATGCCCGCCGGGCACGAGCCGAATGTCGACCCCGGCCGAACCACACTCGGCCCACGGCTCGAGCTCGGCCATCGTCACGTGCGGGTCGGCGCTGCCGCTGAGCACGGTGATCGGCAAGTCGAGCGACGGGTCCGCTTGATAACGATACGTCTGGTCAACCCCCAGATCCGCGCGCATCAGGGTGAGCACCGTCTGCCGCATCTGGTCGTCCGCGAGGATCTCGTCCGGCGTACCGCCGAGCCCGCGCACGATCTCCAGCAGCATCGGATCATCGGCCAAGCGGATCCACGGCAACCGTGAAGGGTGTTGCGGCGCACGGCGTCCGGACACGATCAGCTGCGCCGGACGCGGCCCCTCGCCCGCACAGAGCCGACGAGCCAGCTCGTAGGCGACGAGAGCGCCCAAGCTGTGGCCGAACAGCGCGAACGGCTCCCGCCAGACACCGTCCATCGACGCGAGCAAGTCATCCAACAAGGGCCCGAGATGTTCGAAAGGCTCGTCGCGCATACGCATTTCGCGACCCGGCGGCTGCAACGGCACCACGTCGACGTCGGTTTGCAGCTCCTTGCGCCATGGCAGGTACGTCGAAGCACCCGCCCCGGCATGCGGCAGGCAGTACAGCGTCGTCGCCGCAACACCGGTCGACGGATACGGCATCCATTTACGGGCATCGATCGTGGGAGCGTTCATCGTCGACGCTCCGATGCGACCGTCTCGACCGTGTCGACGGTGAGATAGGACGGTGCGAGCGCCGGCGGCACCGCCGGTGCGGCCAGCAGCGTGACGCCGTTCTCTTCACCGAGTTCCGCGAAGTTGGCGAATCGATAGGTGATGTACATGATTCGATTCCGGTCGGTGGGAACGTATTCCGCGACCAGCCGCGCACCCTCGCCGTGAGCGAGCCGCACCACATAGTTCAGCAGCACCGTCCCCACTCCCCGCGATATCACCCGACACGACATCAACAACAACTTCAACCGCCACTGGTGCACACCGCGTTCCACCAGCGCGACACCGACCTGTCCGTAGGTGCCGTACTTGTCTTCCAGCTCGGCCATCAACAACAGGTGATCAGCGGATTCGGCATGCGCGGCAAGATCTTCGGCCGAGTACATGACGCCCGTCGAGTTCAGCTGGTTGGTCCGGACGACGAGTTCCTCGGCGCGACCTATATCCGCAGCGCCCGCCGGACTGATCCTGAAACGCATCCCCAGAGTGGCGAGAAACTCCTCGTTGGTGCCGGAGAAATGCTCCTCGGCCGTGGAACGTTCGATACTCGCCCGGTACATGTGCCGCCGCGCCCGCGAATCCGCGGTGACGTGCCTCGGCTGGAATTCCGGCCGGTCCGCCAGGGTTGCGGCCTGCTCGGCATCGATGCAGAGCACCTCCGGATGGGCGAACCCGACCTCGTCGCGTTCGAGCTCTTGGTCGTCGACAAAGGCGAGCGTGTCGATCCCGATATCGAGCAGCTTGGCGATCGTCGCGACCGAGGTGGACTTGTTGTCCCAGCCTATTTGCGGGTGCAGAAAGTAGTCGGCGACACCGAGCTCGGTGAGCTTCGCGACCGCGATTTCCGGATCGTTGCGACTGGCGATGGAATGCAGAATCCCGCGCTCGTCGAGCGTGGCGATGGTGTCCCTGATCCCCGGCTTGAGCTCGGAGACCACGGCGTTCTCCAGCAGGACGCCATCCCACAGGGTGTGGTCGAGATCCCAGACCACACACTTGATGTTGCGGGGACGTTTACCGACATCAGCGTTCATCGAATTCCCTGGTCTCTGTGCATCATTCGACGTCGACGACCCGGGCCCGATTCTGGCACGCGTCGGTAGCGATGAGTACGTGTTGCAGCTGCGTGCTGCCCTCGATGATTTCCATGACCTTGGCGTCGCGCAGATACCGGCCGACGGGAAACTCGTCGCTACAGCCGCGCGCACCGTGCAGTTGCACCGCGTCATTCGCCGCGGCCACCGCCGAGGTCGCCGCGAACTGTTTGGCGATGCAGGTCGCCATGATGGTGTCCGGACTGCCCGCGTCCTTCAGCTGCGCGGCTTGCCAGACCAGCAGCCGGGCCGCCCGGGTGTTGGTGGCGATGGTGGCGATAATCTGTTGCACGAGTTGGTGTTCGCGCAACAACGCGCCACCCTGATGGCGTTTGTTGGCATAACTCACGCTGGCCTGCAGACAGGCCTGCAAGATGCCGACGCACCCGGCGGCGACACTGAACCGCCCGATATCCAGCACGCCCGTCGCAATGGCCAACCCCATGCCCTCGGGCCCGATGATCGCGTCCGACCCGACGCGACAGTTCTCGAAGACGATCTCAGCGACCTGGCTGCCACGGGTCCCGGTGATCCCCTCGACCGGAATGCGGCGGACACCAGGAGCAGCCGCATCGACCAGGAACGCGGCGGGACCGACTGCGGTGCGGGCGAATACGAGCAGCACGTCGGCGAGCTGGCCGCCGGTGACCCAGAGCTTGTGGCCGTCGAGAACCCACTCGTCACCCTCGCGCCGCGCCGACGCTTGCAGCGCCGCGAAATCGCTGCCCGCCTCGGGCTCGGTCAGGCAGAACGCACCGAGCGCGGCACCGGCGACCATATGGGCCTTCCACCGGCTCTTCGCCGCCTCGGTCCCCCACCGATCAAGCGCGTACAACGCCATCGAATGCACGGTCAGCAGGCTGCGCATGGACGAACAGCCGCGACCCACCTCCTCGTGCACCGTTGCGAGAGCGGTCATTCCGGCGCCGGTACCGCCGTCGGCCACCGACAGCACCGCACCCCACAGGCCACGCGCGGCGAACTCGGCCACGATGCTCGCGTCGATCCGCCCCAGACGATCGAACTCGGCCGCCCGCGGCACAACCACCTCATCGACGAACGCACCGATCTCGGCCCGCGAAAACGCGTGACCCACAGCGGGTTCCGTCTGCACCGTCATCACGCCACCTCGGTGGCCGCGCCGTGACCGTTTCGACCGCCGAGCCTGCCGACCAGGTCGGTCATCACGTCCACCGTGCGGAAGTTGTCCAGCATCAGCTCGTCGTTGGGAATGCGGTCGCCGAGGCGCTGCTCGATGAACATGACCAGTTCCATCGCGAAAAGAGAATTGACGAAGCCGCTTTCGAAGATGTCGTGATCGTCCTGGAGGCGGCCCTCGGGGAACCGCTTGGCGACGAACTCACGGATTTCGGAACGGGCATCGGTGAACATAGCTACGGTCCTGTCGGTGACGGGGCAATGGTTCGTTGGTGCGAGCCGGATTTCATGAGTAGGAGAAGAAGCCCTGACCGGACTTCCGGCCGTGCAGTCCGGCGTCCACCATCTTCTTCAGCAAGGGACATGGCCGATACTTGCTGTCGCCGTAGAACTCCTGGAGTCCTTCGATGCTGTACAGGATGGTGTCGAGCCCGATCAGATCCGCGGTCTCCAGCGGACCCGACGCGTGCCCGAAGCAGGACCGGAAGATCTCGTCGACCTCGGCCGCCGCGGCCACGCCGTCCTGCAAGAGGAAGATCGCCTCGTTGACCATCAGCATCAACACCCGATTGGACACGAAGCCCGGCATGTCGTTGACGATGATGCCGCGCTTGTCGAGGTCGGCGAGCAGCTGCAACGCGGTGGCGATGGTGGTCTCGGAGGTGTGCCAGCCGCGGATCACCTCGACGGTGGATTTCATCGGAACGGGGTTCATGAAGTGCATGCCGATCACCCGATCCGGGCGATTGGTCACCCCGGCGATCTTGGTGATCGGAATGCACGACGTATTCGCCGCGAAGACAGTGTCGGTCGGACAGATGCGATCCAGCTCGGGGTATATCTCCGCCTTGAGCGCCCAGTTCTCGGTGATGTTCTCGATGATGAACTCCGCCGCGCCGACCTCGCCGATATCGGTGGTGTAGCTGACCCGCTGGGTCAGGTCGCCGTACTTCTCCGTGTCGTGGCCGAACAGCCGTCCGGTGCGGGCATATCGAACGACCTCGCTTTCCGCACGGTCGAGCTGTTCACGGGACCTGTCCACCAGCACGACGGAAAAGCCGTGCGCCGCAAGGGCTTGCGCGAGCCCGGAGCCCATGACACCGGCCCCGATGACGCCGAGAAGTTTCATACCCGTGACTTCCTTTCGTCTGCGGTCGCCGTGAGCAGGTAGTCGGCCATGTCGGCGATGGTCGGCGCCTCGAACAACGCCACGGTCGGGATGACGGCGCGGAACTGTTTCTTGATCGAGTTGATCAGTTGCAGCCCGACCAGTGAATTGCCGCCGGACTCGAAGAAGTTCTCGTGCGGGCCGACCTGGTCCACGCCGAGGGCCTCCTGCCACAGTTCGGCGAGCCGGTGCTGGTATTCCTCGATGGTTCTGACAGGGGGTGCCGCGTTGGATGCCGGTGCCGACGAGGTGGCCGACTCATGGAACGGATCACCGCCGCCAACCCACGCCTCGATGCGTTGGTGCAGTTGGCCCGCGGAGACAACCGCGCGGCGCGGGCCACTCGCGATGAGCCGGTCCAGTACCGCGAGGGCGTCAGCGGCTGCGAACGAGTACTTGTCCAAAGAGTCTGCAACACCGGGTGTTTCGCCGTGCCGGACCGTCGCCTGCCAGGTGTCCCAGCACGCGGAACGCCACGCGGATCCGCCGGGCAGACCGCGCATCGCGACGAATTGGTCCTGAAACGCATTGGCGGCGGCGTAGGCGGCGAATCCGATGCCGCCGAGCACAGCCGACATCGAAGACAGCAGGACGACGAAGTCGGGGCGCTCACCGCGCAGCGCTTCGGCGAGCGCGATCGTGCCGTCGACTTTGGCCCGGAAATGCGCCGCGCTGATCTCCGGTGTCGTCGCCTCGATCGTGGTGAACGCATCCGGCGACAGCACGCCCGCGGCGTGGATCACGCCGTCGATCGGGCCGAATCGTTTGCGGGCGTTGGCGATCGCGGCAACGGTGGCGCTCCGATCACCGATATCGCAGGTCAGCACGAGCACCTCGGCACCCGTACGCGTCAGGTCGCGTACCGCACTCGCCCTGCCGCGCAATGTCTCGTCGGCCTGGGCTGATTCCTCGTTGTCGAGATCCGGCAGTGGCGTCCTGGCCAGCAGGACGAGCTTGATATCGGACGCCGCGGCGGCCAGATGTGCCGCCACCTGGAGACCGATACTCCCGGTGCCCCCGGTGATCACATAGACGCCGCCGTCGCGCACGTAGGGTGCGGGTGCGTCCAGGGTGAGCGGCCTGAAGCGTTTCACCAATCTGCGCCGTCCGCGACGGGCGATGACGGTGTCGGTGCCCGGCCAATTCAGTTCGGTGACAACGGCTTCGGTGAGCTCGTCCCACGAACCATCCTCATCGTCTACCGGCGTGACGACGTCCAGGGTGCGCACCGCCAGCCCCGGGTATTCCTGCCCTGCGGTCAACGCGGGCCCTGCCACCGTGGTCTTTCCGGGATAGAGGTCGTCCTCGGCGGCGACGAGCTGCGCGTGATCGGTGACGACCAATATCCGGCACCCGTCGACGCATTCGCTGCCCAGCTGTCCGGCGAGTGCCATCAGGCTGTCGAACCCCAGGCGTCGATGGGTGACCACGCCGTCGCCGGTCCGTGGATCGGCAAGCGAGCCGTGCACCGACCACAGGTGAACAACGGTGCGTGGCAATAGGTTCCGCTCGGCAAGCGCCGCAATCAGGCGCTCGTAGTCCGCTGGCTCGTCGGGCCGCAGACGGTACCCGCCCCCGGTCGATGTCCCGAATTCGGTACCGGGGACGACGGTTACCAGGTCGACGCCGTCCAATGCCTTAACCAAGTGCCCGGCCAGATCGGCGCTGCGGGTGCCGGGGTCAGTGAAGATGAGGTACGGCCCGTACCGCTCCGCTGAATCACCGGCCGGTGCCACGACCCACTGGGGCTCGAAGAGCTCCGTTGCCGCGGTTTCCGTCGCGACGATCGGGGCGGCACCGCGTCTGTTCTCGATTTCTGGCCAAAACTGTTGGTGCTGAAACGAATACGTCGGCAGGGAAATCGAGGTACCGGCCGAACCGACGCGAGACCAATCCACGTCCACCCCACCGCACCACAGCCGACCAAGCGTGCGGGCCACGATCATCTCGTCCGGATCGCGCGTCGCGGAGCCCCGCAGCGTCGGCAACGCCGCGGCACCGCCGGACTGCACCAGCGCCTGACTGACCAGGCTGGCCAGCTGACCGGCCCCGAGGTCGACCACCACGCACGGTTCCGAGCCCAGCGTGTGCACTCCGTCGGCGAACGACACCGTCGAGCACATGTGCTCCGCCCAGTAGTCCAGGTCGCACGCTTGCTCGTCGGTGATCCACGCCCCGGTCAGGTTGGACACGAACGGAATTCGGGGCGCCCGCAGCTCGAGCCCGTCGAACAGCTTGATCAGCCGCTCGCGCAACGGATCCAGCAGCGGGGAATGCATGGCGCGCGTGGTCGGCACCCGCCGCGCGGCGATCTCGTCGGCGGCGAGGCGTTGTTCGAGCCCGGCGATCGCTGCATCGGTACCGGCGACGACGACCGTATTGGGACTGTTGACCGCGGCACAAGACAGATCCGGGCCGAGGTACTCGGCTACCCGGTCCGCGCTGGTCGCGATGGTGAGCATGGCGCCGGGTTCGGCGGCCGCGACGAGCTGTGCGCGCCGAATGACCAGCGGCAGCACGGCATCGACCTCGAGCACACCGGCCAAACAAGCGGCGGAGTACTCGCCGAGGCTGTAGCCGAGCAGACCGCTCGGCTCGATGCCGTAGCTCTGCCAAAGCCGCGCCGCTGCATAGTTCAACGCGAAGACCACCGCGTGCGCCAGATCGATTCGGGTAACCAGCTCCCCGGCGGCAGCGGTCGCGCCCCCACGCAGCGCAGCGAAGGGATCCGATGCTGTCGGTGCCGCGTCGGGGTACAGGGCAGTACGTAGGTCCATACCAAGCGATTCGGTGGCGATCTCGGCACAGCGGTCGATCGCGTCGCGGAATGCCGGGTGCGATCGGTAAAGATCGCGCCCCATCCCAGGGAACTGATCGCCAGTGCCCGGCAACACGAATCGCACGGTTGGCCGCGGTCCGCGTGGAACGGTCGCCACCGGTACTCGACGCCCGATCTCGTCGAGAGCTTCGGCGGCGTCGAGCAAAGTCCGGAATGGCACGGCCGTACGAGTCGGCATCGCGTCTCGCCCGGTCTGGAGCGTGGCGGCCACGTCGGCCGGGTCCAGGCGCGGATGGCTGCGCAGATACTCCGCGATCGCGTGCGCGGTGCTGGTCAACGTCTGAGGCGAGCGCCCCGACAACGGCAGGATGTGCCAGCGCTGGTCGTCAGGATCCGACTGTGGGGCGGCGAGCGGTGGGGCGGACACGATGACGTGGGCATTGGTGCCCGACCAGCCGAACGAACTGATACCAGCAGTGGGCGTACGGTCGTCCTCGCGCGGCCACGGAATGTTCTCGTGCGGCAACCGGACCGGGCTGGCGGACCAGTCGATCGCCGGATTCGGTTGGCGCAGATGCAGATTCCGCGGAATCATCCGACGGTTCAGCATCAGCACCGTTTTGATCAGTCCGGCCATCCCGGCCGCCCCGGTCAAATGGCCGATATTCGTCTTCACCGCACCCACATACAGCGGCCGGACACCCGTGCGTGGTACCCCGAAAACCTCTGTCAGCGCGGCGATCTCGATCGCATCGCCGAGCTGCGTGCCCGAGCCGTGCGCCTCGACGTAATCGATGCTGTCGGCACTGATTCCGGCACGCTGTTGCGCCTCGCGGATCACCGCCACCTGAGCGGCACGGTTCGGGGCGGTCAGCCCGTTGCTCATGCCGTCCTGATTCACCGCCGACCCACGGACCACCGCCAGCACCTGATGCTGACGAACTCGGGCATCGGTGAGCCGTTCGACCACGACTGCGCCGCAGCCCTCGCCGAGCAGGAACCCGTCGGCTTCCGCGTCGAACGTTTTGCATCGACCGTCCGCGGCGAGCATCCGCATCTTGCAGGCCTGCTGATAGGTGTCGGGATGCACGATCGCGCTGACCCCGGCGACGACGGCTCGATCGCATTCGCCGTTGCGAATGCTGTTGATCGCCAGGTGCAGTGCGACCAGCGAGGACGAGCAGGCCGTGTCGACGACCATGCTCGGCCCGCGCAGGTCGAGCAGATACGACAGCCGTCCCGCCGCGACACTGGACGCACTGCCCAGGCCCACATACGGGTCGTCCAGTTCGCCGTGGCCGCCGTGGTCGACCAGTACGTTCGCGTAACGACTGTCCGCCATCATGCCGACGAACACGCCGGTCCGGCTGCCCCGGATCTGTTCGGCCGGGATGGCCGCATCCTCGAACGCCGCCCAGACCGCTTCCAGCAGCATCCGCTGTTGCGGGTCCATCCGCATCGCCTCGCGGGGCGAGATGCCGAAGAACTGGGCGTCGAATCCCGCTATGTCGTCGACGAACGCACCCCTCATCGTGTACGTCGTTTCCGGTGCATAGGGGTCGGGATCGAAGAATCGCCGGGCGTCCCATCGTTGCGACGGCACGTCGGTCGCCGTGTCGATGCCGTCGGCCAGATTGCGCCAGAACAGGTGTGGCGTGTTCGCCCCGCCGGGGAATCGGCACGACATGCCGGCGATGCATACCGTGTCACCGTCGGCAGTCACTCCGAGACCGTCCGCAGTACCCAAATCTGTTGTGGCGCTGACGGAGTCCGTGGCAGTCCCGACAAGTGCCGCGCTCAACTGCTCGACCGTCGGGTGTTCGTACAGCAGGGTTTCGGGGAGGTTGCGCCCCAGCCACTCCTCCAGTTCACCCGACAGCCCGACCGCGTCCGACGATGTCAGCCCGTACGCGGCGAAGGTGGTGGTCCGATCGATCGCGTCCGGGTCCATTCCGATGATCTGGCTTATCTTCGCTGCCATCCATTCTTCGATCGCCGGACGATCGAAGGCACCGGACCCCACCGGATTCGTATCCACCAATACCGCCCTTCAGACATCGGGGTCACGGCCTGAATGTTCTAATTCGTAAAGAAGCCTTTGCCGAACACCCCGATCAGGGAGAGCTGAGCCCCTGGTGACCCCGAATCTAGCACCGACATACCCACGTCGCAACGCCGTTTCCAGCATACTGCATACCAGCACGTATATGAATGAGAGTTGTTACGGCAGGTCATTCTTCAGGCGCTGCTCCGCCTTCATTCTCTCCATATCTCCGGAATCCACAACCCCCCAACAAGGGGGGTTGCCGAGAAAGCCGATCCCCCCAGTCGGGGGGTTCCCGAAACATGAATTCAATGCCGCATGCGATAGCCGCGAATGAACGCTCGACGCGTGATCGCCAAATGCTACGATGTGATGAGGGTCACAGATACTTGAATGGTTACACTTCGTTAGGTCGGCTACCTTGAAGGCGGGGCAGGCTAGCGGGTGTCCCTACTTAGATCTGGGGTGTAGTTAATTCGAATTGATTGATCAGAGGTACACAATGCGCGAAGTCGATCAAAAGGTAGCCGCCCGATTACTCGGACGTTCTAAAGCCATCGTCACCGGCAGTTTTCCACCGAAGTCGGCAGCTACACTTCAGGCTTCCAGGTCGCAGGACTAAGGATACCCATTGGAAACTCAGCAGATCAGCTGCTCGACCGAAACCATATCGGTCAGTTTTGCCGAAAGGACTCGCACTCCTTTCGCGAAGACATTGGACGGCCTGCGCACGAATCCTGAACTCAAGCTGTTCTGGGACTGCATCTGGACGCCGCCGGAAACAAAAGAGCAATTCCTGGAGTACGCCGCTCAACTGCGGCGGTTCGCGACGCACAGCGGCGGATTACTCGGTCGCAGCCCTGATTTCCTCGCCGGTATCGTGTCCGCCTGGGCCGCCAACGCCGACCATTTCGGTGTCGGCGCCGAAGCGATACGCGAGTTCCATCGCGAGTGCCGCGCCGGCAATTGGATACTCACGCACGCGATCTCCGATATCTCCGAACGCGCCCGAATTTCCGAGGACCACCTGCTGAAAGTCGTGGCACGCGACGCCGACGGTATTTACCTCAGCGGTTTCAAACAGCTCGCCACCCTGGCACTGTATTCCGACGTGCTGCTGATCTATCCCTATCGCATGCTGTCGCAGGCGGAGGAATGCACCGCGCTGTGCGTCGCGATCGAACCCGACAGCAGCGGCGTGACGGTACATTCCCGGGCCGGTTTCCGCGGTGCGCACGAGCTGCCGGACCAGTCCATCGACGTGCTCGACGAACAAGACGCGATCATCGAACTGGACCACGCGTTCGTCCCCAACTCCCGCGTCTTCATCGACGGCTCCGTCGAACAGTGCAATACGTTGCGCGCACGCACCGGCATGACCCACCCGGCCTGGGTGCAGGCGCTGGCCCGGATGTCGGCCAAGGCCGAGATGTATTACACGCTGGCGCAACGCGTGCTGGACGGTGGCCAGACCTCCGTCAAGGAACCCGCGGTGGTCCTGGCGAAGCTCCGCCGTTTCGCCGCGAGCACCGAACGCGATTTCACCGCCGCGCTCGCGTCGGCCACCTTCGACGAACGCTACGGCTTCTGGGCCGCCGATCGCAGCATGCTGCTGCAGGGCATCGGCAACTTCACCGAGCGCATCGAGGGCGCCGCCACCCTGCTTTCCCAGATCGCCGGACTGGACCTGATCTGCCCGAAACCCGGTCGAACGACCCAGCACGGCCTGATCCCCGCCGCACCACAGCTCTCCGATTGGACACTGTTCACCAACCTTTCGTCGGGGGCGTACGGCTATCGGCAGAACAAATACGAGCTGGCATTCGTCGGTGATCCCGATCGGCTCGCCGCTGGCTGACGGGCGGAAAGACCGAAAGAAAGGTATGAACGACATGCTCAACCGGAATCGCCTGATCGAAGCGCTGGAACCGTTCAGCGGATTCGTGCAGTCAGCGGTGCTGTACAACCTGATCCAGCACGGTGTGCTGGAACAAATTGTGGTGAACGGGATTTCGGCCCGCAAGGCGCTGGAATCGGCCGTCACCACACCGGAGCGGGTCGACGCCCTGCAACTCTTCCTGCGCACAGCCGGATACACCGACAACGATCAGGCCACCGACAAGCTCGTGCAGATCTGGGAAGCGCGCGGCTGGTATCAAATGATGATCGGCGGATACGGCCGGACCTTCCTGGAGATCGGCAGCGGGTTCACCGCGCCCGCCGCGGTGCCCCGGGACGGCCGCATGGTCGGCATCGGCAGCTGCGAAATCAGCGTGCACGACGCGATCCCGCTGATGTATCGGGTGCTCGACCAGCGCGGCAAGAGCTATCGCAGCGGCATCGACCTCGGTTGCGGCAGTGGCATCTTCCTCACCACGCTGGCCGAGAAGTATCCGGAGATGCGGCTCACGGGGATCGAGCCGAGTCCCGAAGGGGCCGCCGCCGCAGTCGAATTCGTGTCCGGATCGCTGCATGCCGACCGGATCGACATCGTCAACGCGGACGCGATCGGCCATCTCGAGCAGACCGAATCCCGATACGACTTCGGCATCATCAGCTTCGTCATCCACGAAATCCTCGGGCAGGAGGGCGAAGTCGGCGTCCGCAAGTTCCTCCGGTCGCTGTTCGACACCAACCCCGGGCTGGAACTACTGGTCATCGATATCGACTACTGCTGGGACGACGCGGCGAAGATGCGCGACCCGCACCGCACGAACTACTACAACCACTACTTCCTGCTGCACCCGTTCACCGACCAGCGCCTCGCGCCCAAGCAGTACTGGACGGAGCTGTACAAGAGCGAGGGGCTAGAGGTGGTGGTGGACGACGTCGACACTCCCGGCCTCGACGAAACCGGCATCGTGACCGCAATGCTGTTGCGGTCCAAGGGAACCCATGATGACTGACTACACTGACAGCCAGGCCGTCTCCCGGTTGAGCTCGGGCCCGCGCACCTTCTTCCGGCTTCCCTACCGGCCGATCAAGGAGTTGACCGCCGAGGACGGCGTGGACGCCGTCATCCTCGGGGTGCCGATCGACGGCGCGACGGGCTACCGCAGCGGCGCGCGCTTCGGGCCCGAGGCGGTCCGCTCGGCGAGCACGCTCGGCCGGTTGGGCAGCCGCGAACGCGACCTGGTCATCACCGATCTGCTCACCGTCGTCGACGGCGGCGACGTGCACATCGTGCCCGGGTACCACCTGCAAACCCTCGAGCTGATCGAGAGCAGCGTCAACCTCGTGCACGACATCGGGGCGCTGCCGATCCTGGTCGGCGGCGACCACAGCCTGGCGATCGCCGAATTACGTGCGGCCGCAAGACAACACGGCCCGCTCTCGCTGGTCCAGCTGGACGCGCACCGGGACGTGCTCGACAACTACTTCGGCATGAAGCACTTCCACGGCACGGTGTACCGCCGCGCCGCCGAAGAAGGACTGATCGACCCGACGACCAGCATCCAGATCGGCATGCGCGGCAGCGTGCCGCGCGAGGACCTGGTCGACGACGGCCTCGGCTTCACCGTGATCAACTGCGACGAGGCAATGGCGCTCGGCCCCCGCGAACTCGGCCGGATCGTCCGCGACAAGGTCGGTTCGAATCCGATCGCACTGACCTTCGATATCGACTTCGTCGATCCCTCGTGCGCCCCGGGCACCGGCACCCCCGAGGTCGGCGGACCGTCCTCGGCCTTCGCGTTGCAGTTGCTCCGCGAGCTCGACCTGCCGAACATCCGCACCGTATCGCTGGTCGAGATCTCGCCGCCGTACGACTCCGCCGATATCACCGCGCATCTCGGTGTCGCGGTGATCTTCGAAATCATGACCCTGGCCGCTGCCGCCCGGCGGACCAAGACGCAACAGGATGGTCGTTTGCATGCCTGACAACATCACCGACCTCGAGGTCAAGGCGCTGATCGACGGTGTGAACCTGTCCGACGGGCATCCGCGAATGTCGCTGTCCAGCACGCAATCCGAGATCGTCGCGGCGTTCCCGGAGGTCTTCGCGCAGACCAGGAAGCAGCCGGTCGACGCCGTCGAGAAGAGCGCGCGCAACGCGTTCCTGACCTCGATCGGGCAGCACGACGCACTGGCCGATGATGTCACCTTTCGCAGCTGCTACTCCTCCTCGACCGCCATCGACATGATCGGCAAGGCGGTCCGCCTGGCCGGCCGCCAGGTGACCATGGTCGAGCCGACCTTCGACAACCTGCACGATCTGCTGGCGGGCCACGGACTGACCATCCGTTCCGTCGCCGAAACCGATTTGGCGGCAGGAAAACTCGACGAGGTGATACCCACCCACGGCGTGCTGTTCACCGTCTCGCCGAACAACCCGACCGGCACCGTGATCGATGCGGATCGCCTGCACGAGATCGCCGCCGCGTGCGCCGACCGCGACACGGTGCTCGTCATCGATTCGTGCTTCCGAGCCCAGGATCTGCGGGCCCAGTACGACATGTACGCCGTGCTCGGTCGCTACGACGTCGACTGGGTGATCATCGAGGACACCGGAAAGCTCTGGCCCCTACAGGAATTGAAGGCAGGCTTCCTGAATTGGAATGTCGGCAATCCGCTCCCCTTGGCCAGGATGTACTCCGATCACATGCTGTCCGCGTCGCCGTTCATCCTGCGGATCGTCGAGTTGTTCGCCGAGGACGGCAAACACGGCGGCTACGACCGACTACGCGGTGGTATCCAGCGCAATCGGACGCTGGCGCGGGATCACATCAACCTGCCGTCGGCCTATCCTGAATCCAGAATCTCCGTCGATACGTTCCGGCTGCCGGAAGGCGTCGAGGCCAGCGCGCTCTACACCGAACTGGGCGAGGTCGGTGTGCACGTGCTGCCCGGCGAGCTGTTCTACTGGGCCCAGCCGAAACTCGGCACCGATCTGATCCGTATCTCGCTGGCGCGCGATCCGGACGCCGTCATCACCGGCTGCCAGCGCGTCGACCAGCACCTAGAGGCGTGGAGGCGTGTTGTCATCAGGTGATCGCGCAACAGTGGTCCTGCTCCAAGCGAAGCAATCGCTGGGCACCGTCGGGCTGACCGAATTCGGTGCAGCCGTGGCCTCGTCGGGCGCCGAGCTACGGATACTGCGGACCGGGGAGGTCCCGCTGGTCCGCGAGGGCGACGCGCCGCTGGACGGCATCGGCGACGAGCGGATCGCCGAGATCGACGAATGGCGGTCGCTGATCCCCGCCGGGACGACCGCGATCGTGACCAACGACGAGTACTTGCTCGGGCTCGCGGCGCAGCTGTGCGACGAAATCAACCTGCCGACACCCCTTCCCGCCGCCTCGCTGGAGAACTACCGGCACAAGGGTGTCATGCGCCGGGCACTCGAGGCCGCCGGTGTCCCGGTCCCGGAAACACTGATCGTCGCCAACGGCAGCATCGAAAAGGCCGGTGGCTGCACCGGATTCGCCGACGACGAGCTCGTCATCGTCAAACCGGCCGCGGAGGCGAACCTGCGCGGCATCCGCACCGAGAAGTTCGCCGACGTCGATCTCGACGGACTCGGCGACGCCCTTGTCGAGCGGTTACTCGAAGGCCCGCAATACCATTCGGAAGTGCTGGTAACGAACGGCACTCTGACACATCTGTTTTCCGGCCTGTACATCCGCTCGCTGCTGGACCTGACCAAGGGCGGCGGCTCGGGCTCGGCCCGCACCGACCCTGCGACGGAGACCCAGCTGGCCGAGCTCGCCCTGCGGACGTGTACCGCCCTCGGCCTCGACGGGACGTTCACCGCGCACGTCGAATACCTTTCCGGCGGCGACACTTTCGATGATGTCGTGGTCAGCGAGGTGTGCGCGCGGGCATCCGGCGGCGAGGTCCCGTTCCAGTCCAGAGAGATCGCCGGGATAGATCTCGAACTGCTCAACCTGCGGATACAGGCCGGACTCGACGGGGACGAGCCGAAGATCGACGCCGATGCCTCGGGCGGCTGGCTGTGGCGCGTCGGTCAGCCGATCGCCGGGGCCGACCGCATCGAACACCTGCCCGTCGACGCCTCTTTCGATCAGATCCGCCTCGGTGGGCGGGCCCGGGTCACCGGTCGCACCCGGGCCGTCCTGGCCGCGCTCGAGTTGCTGGCACAAGCGAACGAGGTGCCGTGAGTGGCGAGTGAGCGACGACCCATCGATCGGGCCCGGCGGTACGGGAAACCGTTGACCGACTTCGCCTTCCAGGAATGGAAGACGCCGATTCTGCCGTCGCCGTGGGAGCTCACACCCGTCACCCCGGACACGGGCGCCGAGATCGACCAGGTCGTGCAGTGGATGGCGCAGCCACACGTGCAGATCGCGATGCACAAGGACTGGGACCGCGACGGCTGGCAGCAGGAGATCGAATTCCAGTTCTCCGACAACAAGACTCGTCCCTTCCTGGTCGGCCAGGACGGGCAGCGGGGCGGCTACGTCGAGCTGTACCGCGTCGCACTCGACGTGGTCGCCGACAGCTACGACACCCCGGACCTCGACATGGGCATGCATGGCTGCATCGGCGAACCCGACTACTTCGGGTACGCGCTGCCGTTCTGGGTCGCGCTCATCGCCGGTGTCTTCGAAACCTACCCGGACTGCACCGGGGTGATCTCGGATCCGTCCGCCGCCAATCAGCTGGTCCGCACGCTCGACCGGAGTGTGTGCAAGGTCGTGGACGGCCACGAGCTCGGGGAGGTGGATCTGCCGCACAAGCAAGCCGCGCTGTTCCGCTTCGAACGCGAAAACTTTTACGCCGCAATGCAACGACAAGGAGGTGTCGAGGTTGTCCTCCGTCAGCTCGGTGGTCACTGATCCTGTTCGCTGGTTCCTACTACACGGTCCGCTGCGGTTGTTGCCCGACTCGATGCTCGGCGACGAGAACGATGTCGGCAGGCTCTTTCTCCGGCCACCGGAGAAAGGTGACCCGTACCGGGCGATCTTGACGAAGATCGGCGCGACGGCGGGTGTGCACGACAGCGCGGCGGGACTCGTCGTCACCGGGTACGAGGAGAGCGAGGAGATCCTGCGCAGCAACGACTGGTCGGCGGATCAGCCCATTGCGATTCCCCCGGCCGCCGGGTTCTACCGGTGGCTCACCCGGCGTTCGGTACCCATCGCCCTCGACGCCCCCGCCCTGGTCTTCATGGACCCGCCCGAGCACACCAGACTGCGCAAACTGGTCTTCCCGATGTTCACCCATCGCGCGGTGACCGGATCGATCGACGTCATCACCAAACACACCGACACCGTGCTCGCCGAGCTGGACGGCCGCGAGAACATCGACCTGGTCGCGGATTTCGCCCGCAAGATTCCCATCCGCGTCATCTCCGACTTCCTCGGTATCCCCGACCTCGGTGACGACATGCTCGACTCGCTCGGCGGCCACGGGGCGAAACTGCTCGACGTCGGGATCACCTATCCGGAGTATCGGCGCGGGATGACCGAGGCGCGCAAGTTCACCGACTTCGTGCAGGACTGCACGAAGGACCCGGACCTGCTCCAGGACGGATTCCTCAAGGATTGCGTGCGCATGCACGCGGCAGGCGAACTCACCTTCGGGGAACTGCTGACCCTGGTCGGCTTCGTCTTCGCGGCGGGCTTCGAAACCACCGTCAGCTTCATCGCGAATTCCATTGTCACCGTGCTCGAACACGGCCTCGGCGCCGAGGTCCTCGAAGAGGGCCGCCTGACCGACCCCTGGTTCGAGGAACTGCTCCGCTACGACTCCCCCATCCAGCTGACCCACCGCACGGCACGGGTGGAGACCAAGATCGGTAATCGGGTCGTCGCCCCCGGCACCGGTGCGTTGATCTGGGTCGGCGCGGTCAACTACGACGCACGCGCCTACCCGAATCCGAGCAAGCTCGACGTGCACAATGTCGCCGCGCGGACAAGTATGAGCTTCTCCACCGGCGTCCACCGTTGTGTCGGTTCGTCGTTGGCGAAGGTCCAGGGGCAGGTGGCGGTCGGCAGCTTCCTCACCGCGTTCCCGGACGCCCGGCTGCTACCCGGCCGGCAATGGCGGGATTCGATTGTGCTGCACGGTCATATCCGAGTTCCACTGGCGTTGGCCAGCGAACGCTGATGCGCGCCGTCACGGTGGATCGGACGACGCTCTACTGTCTCGGGGCGTCCACCGACCCGGCCACCGTCGCCGATGCGGTCGAGGGCCACGGGGTGCGGGTCGAGCCGGTGGCGCCGGGTACCCCGCTCGGCCACAAGATGGTCGCCCTCGCCGCGCACGACCTCACCGACGCCGAACTCGCCGAAACCGCCACCACGACAACGGATTCCTGGGTGCACCTGGTCTCGTCCGGACCCAACTATCCGTACATTCCCGCGCTGGCGCGAAGCAATCTGGTGACCAGAAGCGCCAGGGCCTATGCGCCTTCGCTGTCGGAATACGTTGTCACCCAGCATGCGCTGCACTGCGCCAAGGTCGCGCCCGACGAGGTGCCGAAACCCTTCCATCGCCGCGACGCCCTGGTGGTCGGGTACGGCGCGTTCGGCCAGACCATCGCCGAAACGCTGTCCGTACTCGGCGCTCGGGTGACCGTGGTCCGTCCGCGCTCGCGCACCGCGCATCCGTTCGGCAGTGCGGAGGTGGTCGTGCCGGTCGAGCGCCTGCCGAACCGGTTCGCGCACTTGCTGGTCGTCGCGCTGCCCGGCCTGCCCGAGCTGACGAACTTCATCGATGACGCACTGTTTCGCCGCCTGTGCCTCGACGGACATCTGATCAATCCCGCGCGATCGTCCCCCGTCGACTTCGACGCACTGCTGCACTGGCTGGCCGCGGGAACGGGGCGGCTCACCAGCGATGTCGAAACCGACGACCGGGCAGAGCTGTTGCGCCCCTGGGTCGACAAGGCACGCGTCACGCTGACACCGCATATCGCATGGCGGCCGTGGGACGGCGATCCGCTGTATCACCGAGATTGGGCGACTATCTACGCCACCGGGACCGATCGATCCACAATGCGGGAGCAGTCCCTGCGTATCGACCCCCGAAAGATCGCCACGGACTACCTGATCCCGTAACCACCCCGTGCCACTGGAGGCCCGATGCCGTTCTGGTTGATAGCGATCACCTTCGCCGTATTCGTCTTCTACACCGACGATTACATGATCGCGGGCGTGCTACCGGAACTGGCCGCCGACCTCGGCGTCTCGGAATCGACAGCTGGACAGCTTGTTTCGGCCTACTCCCTGGTGCTGGTGATCGGCGCACCGCTCATCGCGTTCGCCTCGGCCCGGCGCACCAGGCTCGGCGTCTTTGTGGGTGCCTCGATCGTCTTCACCATCGCGAATCTGCTGGCCGCCATGGTCGATTCGTTCTGGCAGCTGATGGTGCTTCGAGTGCTCGCCGCGGGTGCCGCGGCCGCCTGCCTGCCCGCCATGTTCGCCCTCGCCCCCACATTGGCGCCGCCGGAGAAGCGCAGCTCCTATATCGGCATCGTGTCGTCCGGCATTGTCGGCGCCTTGGCGATCGGGGTCCCGTTCGGCACGCTGTGGGCCAGCATCTTCAGCTGGCGGGGCAACTTCGTCGTCTTCGCCTGCCTGAGCGTGATATCGATGGCGCTGCTGTTCGGTGTGCGCGGGTACCTGCGTAAACCCGGTGAATTGGTCTCGGCGCGAACACATCTCACCGCCCTGGCCAGCAGGCCGGTGGTCACCGTGCTGCTCGGCAACACCATCCTGCTCGGTGGCGCGCTGATGATGTTCACCTACTTCGGGCCGTTCGCGGCCGACTTCTCGAATTCGTCACTGCGCCAACGTGGTCTGCTGTTCGCGGTGGCCGGTGTCGCGGGTCTGATCGGTTCGATCGCCGGTGGCATCTACGTGGACAAGAAGGGCGCGTCGGCCGCGCTGCGCATCGGCTTCGGATTGTTCCTCGGCACCATGGTCGTGTTCGCCATCCTGACTGCTTTCGCCCCGATCCCCTTGGCGGTGCTGGTGGCGCTGACGCTCGTGTGGTCGTTGTCGCTCTACTGGAACGCGCCCGCCATGCAGACGATGTTGCTCGACGCCGCGCCGGATTCGGCGACGCAGGTGCTGGCGCTCAACTCGTCGTCGACCTATCTCGGGGTCACCCTCGGCAGCATCGCCGGTGGCGTGACCCTGGCGTTGTTCAGTCCCTTCGCGCTCCCGATCGCCGCCGCGGCACTCAGTGCGCTCGCCCTCCTCGTCATCGAGGTACTCGGGCGCCGCACTGCGGCCTCGGAGCGGCTCCAGCACGACTCGGCAGAGAGGACCACCTGATGACCTACCCACCGGCCCCCCGACTACCGCGACTGCTACAAACGGTGCTGCACACCAAGCGCCACGCCCAGTTCCTCAGCGCCCAGGCGCGCCGCTTCGGCGATGTCTTCACGGTGCGGCTGACGCCGCCGTATCCGGAACGCATCGTGGTGTTCTCCCGGCCCGACCACATCAAGGAGATCTTCACCGCCGATCCGGCGGATCTGCATGCGGGCGAGGCCTATCGGGAGCTCGCGATGATCATGGGCGAGCATTCGGTGCTGCTGACCGACGGCAGCCAGCACGCCCGCGCCCGCAGGCTGCTGATGCCCGCCTTCGCCGGCGCGGCCCTCAACGGCTACCGCGGCCTGGTCGAGGACATCGCCAAGACCCAGGTGGAGCGCTGGCATGCCGGTTCGACGGAACACCTGCTGACCCGGATGGAGGATCTGACGCTCGACGTGATCACCCAGGTGGTCTTCGGCGTCGCCGACGAGCGCCGCCGCGCCCAGCTCACCCCGCAGTTGCGTCGCGTCACCGACATCAGCCCGGTGGTGCTGCTCGGCTGGAAATGGCCGTGGCTGCGCCGATTCGGGCCGTGGCTGCGGTTCAGCAACACCCTCATCGACATCGACGCGTTGCTGTACGCCGAAATCGCCAGCCGCCGCGGCAATCCGGAGATCGATCAGCAGGCCGACGTGCTGGCTCGGCTGCTCGCGGTCGGCTCCGGTGACGACCCCGGCACCGAACCGCTCAGCGATGCGGAACTGCGCGATCAGCTCGTCACCCTGCTGCTCGCCGGACACGAGACCACCGCGTCGGCCCTGTCGTGGGCGCTGCACGAATTGGCCGCCGCACCGGAGGTTCAGGATCGGGCCAGGCAGGCGGCCCGCGACGGGGACGACAAGTACCTGGAGGCGGTGGTGAAAGAGGCACTGCGCCACCGCATGGTGATCGGCCGGGTGCAGCGCCAGCTCACCCGGGATATGACCATCGGCGGCGTAGCGCTGCGGCGCGGCACCAGGGTGTCGACCTCGATCGTGCTCGCCCATCAGAATCCGGCGAATCATCCTGCCCCGGAACGCTTCCAGCCGGATCGTTTCCTCGACGGCAGTGTCGCGCCGAACACCTGGCTGCCGTTCGGCGGTGGTGTCCGCCGCTGCATCGGCGCGGGCTTCTCGCTGATGGAGGGCGCCGTCGTACTGCGAGAGGTGCTGACGCGCTACCGACTCACGCTGCCCGGTGCGCCGGAGCGCGGACGAGTCCGCAACATCACCAACGTTCCCGCCCACGGCGCACGCATCAACATCACCGCGCTCAGTATCTGAACCCTCCACGCCGCGCCGCCGCGCATAACTTGTCCGGCCACGCCGCGCCGCCGCGCATAACTTGTCCGGCCGCGCCGCGACGCTGCGCATAACTTGTCCTGCCGCGCACGAATCGGCGGGCCGACTCATGCGCGACGAGCAAACTCATGCGCGGCAGACCAACTCATGCGGGGCAGGTCCCCTCCGCGCCGCGACGCTGCGCATATCTTGTCCTGCCGCGCACGAATCGGCGGGCCGACTCATGCGCGGCGAGCAAACTCGTGCGCGGCCGGCCAACTCGTGCGCGGGAGTTCAGCTCCGGGAGCGGGTGGGCTTAGAACGGCAGTACGGGAACCGCGTCCAGCAGGGCCTGGGTGTACGGGTGCTCGGGGTGGTCGAGCACCGTGTCGGCGGCGCCGCGCTCGACGATCGCCCCGTCCTTCATCACCAGCAGCTGATCGCACAGTTGCTGGACGACGCCGACATCATGCGAGACCAGGATCAGCGAGAGTCCGAACCGCTGCACCAGATCACGCAGCAGTTCGATGATCTGGGACCTGGTCGACGCGTCCAGGGCGGAGAACGGTTCGTCACCGACGAGCACCTTCGGATTCGGTGCCAGCGCACGGGCGATCGCGATGCGCTGCCGCTGGCCGCCGGAGAACTCGTGCGGATACCGCACCGCCGCATCGGGTTCCAGGCCGACCGCGACCAGCAGCTCCGCCACCCGGTAATCGTGATTGCCCGGAATCCGCAGGCACTCCAGGGGTTCGGCGATCGAATCACCGGCGATCATCCGCGGATCCAGCGAACTCAGCGGATCCTGCAGCACCACTTGGACTTCCCTGCGGAACCAGGCGAGATCGCGACCGCGCACAGGCTTGCCCTGATAGCGGACCTCCCCCTGATCGGGACGGTCGAGGGCAAGCAGCAGGCGCAGCAAAGTCGATTTGCCGGAACCGGATTCGCCGACGATGCCGAGATGGCTGCCCTCCGCGAGCGACAGATCGACCTCGCGCACCGCGTGCCGGACCGGCGGGCGATGCAGCAGGCTGGTGCGCGGCAGCTTGAACGACCGGCTCAAACCCGTTGCCTCGAGCAGGATCACGACACCACCTCCAGCGAACCACTGTCGACGGACGCCCGCCGGAACGAGGTGGCCCGCGCCAGTTCCAGCAGCGTCCGCAGATACGGATGTTTCGACCCGTGCAGGATGTCCGCCAGTTCGCCGTCCTCGATCACCCGGCCCTCCCCCAGCACCAGGACGCGCCGCGTCACCTGGGCGAGCACCGCGAGATCGTGCGTGACGAACAGCAGCGCGGAGCCCTCCTCGTCCACCAAATCCTCGAGCAGCGCCAGGATTTCGGCCTGCACCGTGACGTCCAAGGCCGTCGTCGGCTCGTCGGCGATCAACAGCGCGGGCCGCGCGGCAAGGGCCATCGCGATGCCGACCCGCTGCCGCTGCCCACCGGACAGCTGATGTGGAAAGGCGCGCACGGTGTTCGCCGGATCCGGCAACCCGACCCGGGTCGCCAGCTCGATGGCCGCGGCGTGCGCTTCCCGTCGGCCCATCCCGCGATGCAGCCGCAGCGGTTCCGCGATCTGCCTGCCCACCCGCATCAGCGGATTCAGTGCCGAGAGCGGTTCCTGGAATACCATGGCCATCCGGCTGCCGCGGATCTTCGACATCGCGCGATCGCCACGCCCGATCAGCTCGACCCCGTCGAGCAGGATGCTGCCGCGCACCCGTGCCTCCTCCGGCAGCAGGCCCATGATCGCCAGCGCGAGTAGGGATTTGCCGGATCCGGAGACGCCGATCAGGCCGAGTCGGGCACCGGCATCGATGCCGAAATCGACCTTGTCCAGCAGGACCCGGTCGCCGATCTCGACCGTCAGGTCGGTCACCTGCAGCAGCGTCATTGCGTCGGCACCCCTTTGCGCAGCCGCGGATCGGTGACGCTGCGCAGGGCGTCACCCAGCAGATTGAAGCCGAGCACCGTGAGCGCCACCGCCAATCCCGGCCACACCACCAGCAGCGGGCGCACCTTGATGTAGTCCTGTTGCGCGCGCAGGATGCCGCCCCAGGACGGCGCCGACGGCGAGCTGCCGTAACCGAGGTAGGTCAGCGCGGCCTCAGCGAGCACCGCCAGGGCCATCACCCAGGACAGCTGCACGATCAGCGTCGGCGCGATCGCGGGCAACAGGTGTTTGCGCACGATCCGTGCGGTGGACGCACCCGCCGCCCGTGCCGCGAGAACGAAATCGCTTGTCAGCACCCGGGCTACCTCGCCGCGCGCCACCCGGGCCACCGCGACGCCCGAGCTGATGCCGATGGCGACGGCCACCGTCAGCATCGATCCGCCGTAGACCGCGGCCAACACCATGGCCAGCAGCAGCGCGGGGAACGCGATCATGATGTCGATCAGTTGCACCACCACCGAGCCGACCGCGTGCGGTGTCAGCTGCGCGGCCAACGCCATGATCAGGCCGAGCGTGCCCGCGATCGCCGCGACCACCAGCGCCACGGCCAGGGTCTGCCACGCACCGGCCAGCAGCTGGCTGAAGACGTCGTGCCCGACCCGATCGGTGCCGAGCAGATGGCCCGCGTTGAACGGCAGCAACCACGCCTGGCTCGGATTGGTGGCCTGCGGATCGTAGGGCGTCCACCAGAGCGACACCAGGCTGGCGACCACCAGCGTGCCGACCACGGCCAGCCCGAAGATCCCGCTCGGGCGCCGGATCAGGGCGGCGACCGCGACCTGCACCGCGCGGCGCCTGCGCAGCCACTTGGGCCGGTTGACGGCGTGAATCACAGCGTGGCCTCCAGCCGGGGGTCGATGAGCCGGTGCACGATGTCGACGGCGAAGCCGATCGCGAGCACCGCGCTGACGATCAACAACACCTCCCCCTGAACCTTCACCAAGTCCCGGTTCGCCACATCGGAGAGCAGCATGCTGCCGACACCCGGCAGCGTGAACACCCGCTCGATCACCACGGCCCCGACGATCAGCACCGCGAATTGCAGTCCGAGGATCGAGACCACCGACGGCGCGGCATTGCGAAAACCGTGCCGCACCAACGCCTGTGTCCTGGTCAAGCCCTTGGCACGCGCGGTACGCAGATACTCCGAATACAGCACCCCGAGGATCGCCGAGCGCACGAAGCGGAACAGCACCGCGCCCTCGGAGATGCCCAGCGTCACGCAAGGCAGGATCAGGCTGCGCATTGCGGCGCCGGGGTCCGCCCAGCGGTCGGCCGGAAAGCCTTGCGCGGGCAGGAATTTCAGCTCCACCGCGAACACCAGGATCAGCAGCATGGCCAGCCACAGGCCCGGTACCGCGATACCGAGCTGGGACAGCGCGTTGGCCGCCTCCCCGGACCGGCTGCGATGCCGCACGGCGGCCCAGGTGCCGAGCGGTATCGCCAGACCCAGTGCGATCAGCAGTGATCCGACGATCAGCGGCCCGGTCACCGCCAGTTTCTGCTCCAGTTCGGCGCCCACCGAGGTGCCGTTCAGCTGGGAATGGCCGAAGTCACCGTTGAAGACACCGCCGATCCAGGACAGGTACTGCGCGGGCAGCGACCGATCCAGTCCGAGGTCGGCGCGGATGGCGGCGATCTGCTCCGGTGTCGCCTGCAGGCCGGCGACGGTGGCCGCGACGTCGCCGGGCAGCAACCGCAACATCGCGAAAATGAGCACGCTCGCCACCGCAAGCGACACCAGCAGCAGCCCGGCCCGCTGCGTCAGATACCAGAGCAAAACACCTCCGTCACTTGGCGACCGCGAGCTTGGTCGCCGGGAACCGGTTGTTGGTCTCGTGCTGCGGGACCCCGTACATCCCCTTGCGCACCACCGTATTCAGCTCGACCAGGAACAACCAATCGCAGGGTGCGTCCTCGGAGATCTGCCGGGTCATCTTCTTCAGCAGGTCATTGCGGGCGTCCTCGGTCTCCGCGGTCAGTGCGGCCTTGTACCACTGCTGCACCTGCGCGTTGTTGTAGCCGAAGTAGTAATCGGCGCGGGCGTAGTTGTTCACGTCGTGTGCTTCCGCGTGATTCACCACGCTGAGCTCGTAATCGTGATTCTTGTACACCTTCGACAGCCAGGTCTGGAATTCCACCGAGCGGACGTTGAGCGTGATGCCGACGTCCTTGAGGTTGGAGACGAGGACATCGCTGAGCGCGGTGACGTAGTGGTTCGGGAATTCCAGGGTCAATTGCAGGCCGTTGCCGTAACCCGCGGCCGCGAGCAGCTTCTTCGCGTTGTCCGGGTTGTATTGATCGATCGAGGTCAGGTCCTCGTACCAGGGATCCTGCGGCGGCACCGGTCCACCGATCTGGATGCCCGCGCCGATCGCCTTGATGATGGCCTTCTTGTCGAGCGCTTGCCGAATGGCATGACGCACATCCGGATTCGCGAAGATGGGGTTGGCCTCGTTGAACGCGAGAGTGTATTCGTCGGTGCTGTTGCCGCGCAGTATGTCGAACTTGTCGTTGCCGGTGAACGCTTGCAGCAGCGTCGGATCGGTCGCGGTCTGGATGTCGGTCTGCCCGGTCAGTTCGGCGTTGTTCGCGGTATTCGGGTCGATGATGTAGTGGAATACCACCTTCGCCACCTTGGGCGCCGGACCCCAGTAGCCGTCCACCCGGGACAGCGTGAGGGTGGAGCCGCGGTTCCACTGGGTCACCCGGAACGGCCCGGAACCGTTGTCCGCGCCGTCGAGGGCGGCGAAGTCGGTGCCGGTCTTGTAGACGATGCCACCGCGCTGGGTCAGGTTCCACAGCAGGTTGGTGTCGCGCTGCTTCAACTTGATCGTCACGGTGGTCGGGTCCGGCGCCGCAACGTCGGCCACGGCGGTGAAGTCCTGCGCGCGCAACGACTTCGAGCCCGGCGCGGTCACCTGCTGCAACGACCACACCACGTCCGCCGACGTCAGCGGCGCACCATCGTGGAACTTGGCGTTCTGCACCAGATGGAAGGTGTAGCTCAGGCCGTCGGGCGTCTGCTCCCACGACGTGGCCAGCGCGGGCACGATCTTGTCCTTGGCGTTGCCGTCGACGGTGACCATGCCCTGATAGACGTTGTCGAGCAACGCCTGGTCGAGCGCGACGCCCGCGGTGGTGAACGTGTTCAGGCTGACGGGTTCCAGCGCGAATCGGACGTGCGCGGTGGCATTCAAGTTCAGCTGATCGTCCGGTGGCGTCGCGGACTGGGTCGCCTTGCTCGCGTCCGATCCGACCTCACCGCCGGTCCCGCACGCCGCACTCCACAGGCAGACCGCGAGGGTCAGCGCCATCACAGCAATCGGACGAGCGCGCCTCACATTACGCTCCCGACGGTGCGAACGATTCTACGAGCCTGCAATTTGGTTCTCCTGACCTCAGTTCGAGGCTGAACGAGCGAGACGTACATCCTACGATGCCGCCGTTCAGCGAATCTGCTTCTGCGGCATACCCTCACGGAACGCCGCGTGTCCTGACGGCGGGGTCGGCGCCCCGAACGGGTTGAGCCAGACCCGCAGCAGTTCGCGGGCGACCTGATCGCCATCGACGAATGCGGTGCGGGCGTGCACGATGACGTTGTTGTTGAGGAATTGGATGTCACCGGGATTGATCCGCATGGTGACCTTGTTCTCCGGTCGGGCGGCGATCGCCTCGAAGGTCTGCAGCGCGAGCCGTTCGGCCGCGGACATGTCGAGGTCGAATCGTTCGGTCGCCGACTCCATGAAGTGCCGGACGTAATAGCGACAGGTCAGCCTGCCTTCGTGCCATGCGTACACGGAATTCCGGTAGTACGGCCGTTCACCGTCGAGCTGTTCGTCGCGCCGGTCGTAATAGAATCCGGCGTAGTACAGGCCGAGCAGCTCCCGATGATTTCGCAGCAGCTCGTTGTGGATGGTGACCGAACTCGCGAGGCTGCTGTATCCGCCCTCGCCCGCCGAACGCAGGCAGAGCAGCCCGACGATATCCGAACTGTCGGTATGAAAAGGGAGCGCCTCGTTGGTCTGGTAGCCGCGGGTGGCCGCGTTCAACAGCCCGCCGTTGCCATAGTTCTTGACCTGCACGATGATTTCGCCGCGGCCGTTCTGCCGCACCGCGGGTCCGAGGTGGGCGCACAGCCCCCAGTACATGAGTTCGATATCGGAGCGCGGGATGTCGGTGGTGATGGGAAAGCCACTCAGCACCGCGAACCCGCGGCCGGAAACGAGCGTACCGGACACGGCTTCGAGTTTTCTGGCGAGGTTGTCGAGCGGGAAATCCGCGCGGGTGATGTCACCGAGTGCTTTGCCCGTGCGCCTGGCGTGCTGCAATGCCGCGAACAACTCGCCGATATCGGCGGAGGTCAGTTCGGTCGTCCACTGGGCCGGGTCGGTGAAGTCGCTGCTCTGCCAGGCGGCCGGGCCGGTGATTGCTTCGGTGCAGATGGGAGACGATGCGGTAATCATTTCGTTCGATCATTCCTATCGCGAGCGTAGGTACGTTACCAATGGGCGCCTGTCGATACCGGCGGGAATCGTCACGTCCGATCCCCTGCCGTGCGCGCAGGTCATCAGCAGTTCCAGTGCGAGATCGCGCTGGACCATGCTGCCGCCCATGCCAACCACCGCGGGCAGTACGGAAACCAGTTGTCGCACTGCTTGTTCTGGGTTCGATTGGCAGTAATACAGAAAGCTTTCGGCCACGCCGACCGCGGTGCGCCGGGTGCCGGTGAACTGTGTCGCCATATCCGTTGCGTCCGCGCTTATCTCGGTCGCGAGCTGCTTGGCCAGCTCGTGTCGATCGGCACCGATGATCGCCAGCAGGACGTGCAGGTCGACGAAGGCGGAATTGGAGGCGTCGCGGATCTCCAGCGCCTTGTCGGCGACGGCGGTGAAGTCGTCCGGCCCCGCGATGCCCGCCAGCCGAAGTCGCCACAGCAGCGAAACCGCGTCACTGAATTGCATTGCCGAGCACTCCGTCGCCAGCACCCCGGTGACCTCGTCGGTGAGTCCGGTCAGCGCGTCGCGGTCGGCTTCGGCCATCGAGTTCAGGGCGTGGTGCCAGCTCAGATGCGTACGCAGCAGGCAACTTTCGGAGTTCCACCGGACGCGCGTCGAGGACAGCAGCTCCGAGACGGCGCGGTTGTCCCGGGTCTCGAACAGTGCGTGCGCACAGGCGTGGACGGCCCACGGGTTGTCGTCCGGGGCCAGGGACAGTGCTCGGCTGCCCGCGGTGTACGCCTTGGCGAACTCGTTGTTCTCGCCGTAGGCGAAGGCGAGCATCGCCAGCAGGTACGGGTAGGTGTCGGTGGCGCCCTCGGTCAACAGCGGGCTCGCGGTCAGGCGGGCGAGTAGCGTTTCGGTCGCACCGGTCAGGAAGTCGACCTGATGCCCGGCCGCCAAAGCCAGTTCGTCCGTGGGGAATTGCTTGGAGATTTCCAGCAGGGTGTCCCCGGCGGCACCGTATGCGCCGCGCAGCAGGTGCCGGATCGCGTCGAGATGCGCGGATTCCACGACGGATACCGCGGTGGGGTCGATGCGGCGCAGGACGTCGACCACATCGGTCGGCGGCCGCACGCCGCCCAGCAAATACAGATAGGCGCGCAGGATCACGATGATGGGTTGTTCGGATTCGTCGCGATCCAAGCCGTCCAGCGAAGTCACCATGGAGCGGTCGAATCTGAACAGTCCGCTCAGAGATCCGGACACCGCTGCGGCTACTCGGTCGCTGTACGACGACACGGCTATTGCATTCATCTACACCTGACCTTCTGACACGGGAAGTCCACCGAGGTAGAGCTCGCGGATGCCGGGGCGCGCCTTGCGGGCCCACGCGATAGCGCTGTCCACCTTCGCCATATCGATGTCGAAGTAGGGCTGCGACATGTCCGTCAGGCCGAACGACGGCGGCACGAAATCGACGTCCGCGAACAGCTTTTCGAACTCCGACACCGCCGAGTCGATGCTGATCCGCTTGGTCCAGTACGAATCCATGATCTGACCGGACTTCAGGTAGAACGCGTCGATGAATCCGTCCAGCCCGGCGCCGGGCGCCACATCGATCTGCGGATTCTTGTCGTCGCCCCGAGCGGCGGCGAGGGCGGTGACCTGACGCAACCGGCTTTCGGTGCGCATGGTGCCGGTCACCTGATTGACCTGCCACACCCGGAACCACGCGTTCCAGAGCCGGTAGTCGGTGAACGACCGGAAGGCATTGCCGACGATGAAGTCGTTCTCTTTGATCAGGCTGGACTGCATCTGTTCGATGTCGTCGAAGGTCTCGGGGGTGAAGCCGCCGCGGAACCGGTCGATCAGCCGCTCGGCCAGCCGATCCACCACGACGGCGGTGTTCTGCATGCCGCGGGAGAACAGCGGATCGATGAATCCGGCGGCGTTCGAGGTGAGGCACCATCGGTCGCCCACTGTTTGTGTGGCGGAGTACTGCAGCCTGCCCGCGCTTATCCATTCGCGGGCGTTTCGCGCCTGTTCGAACTGTTTGCCGATCTCCGGGTAGGTCTGCAGGAAGTCGGCGAAGGCTTGTTCGGGATTCTGCTTGGGCGTCTCGTCGCCGTCATCGATGCGCCAGGTGATCCCGACGCTGCACAGCGGGTTGGACGATTTCTCGGTGTTGTCGAACGGGATGACCCACATCCAGCCGCCGTCGAAGACGTGATGCAGTGTGCCCGTGTGCCATTGGCGGGGCGCCCGGATGGCGGTGATGTCGTCGAACGGGGTTACGCCGGTCATGTGGGTGAAGATGGACTTCGACTCGGTGCGCAGGCCTTCGGTGGTCCGCAGGCCCAGCAGTGCCGCCACCGGCGAGCCGCGGCCGCCCGCGTCGACGACGTAGTCGGCCGAGATCTGTGTTCCCTCATCGCCTTCGAAGGTCACGCCCTCTTCGGCGATGTCGAGGCGACGGGTGCCGACACCCTCCAGCAGGACGGCGCCGTAGTCGCGGGCGCGCAGCGCGAGCCAGTGATCGACGTCCGCCCGGAACAGGTGCGACTCGGTCTCGACTATCTCCGACAGCGGGAACTGATGTGCTCGGTCGGCGATGCCACCCGGTTCGTGATAGATGAAGCCGAAGTTGTTCTTCATGCCGCAGGTGCCGACCGAACCGATCAGATTGTCGAACGACGAGAGCACGGCCAATTCCGGCACACCGTATTTGATGCTCATCAGTTTGTAGAGCTTCGAGGTGTTCGGAATGGTTGATTCACCGATGGCGAATCGTGGATGCCTTTTCGGATCGACCATGCAGGTACTCAATCCGGACGCTTGCAGGCACAGCGAAAGCGAACTGCCGGAAAGCCCGGATCCCAATATCAGAACATCGAATTTCCTGGGCACCGCTACTCCTCTTCGACCGATCCTCGGCGGAGCGGAGTTTGCTGATGATATTGCATTAACCAACGATTGTTGCGGCGGGTATACACCGTCGAAATGGCCGCATAGATGCCGTCGAGTCCGACTCGCTTCTGATACATCTCGTAAAAGACGATATGCGCATCCGGACCCAATGCGCGCTCATGGAATTCGAGGATCTGATAAGTCTCGATCGGCGGCGCGCCGGCGACCGCGTTCAGCGTGATCTGCCGAGACAGCGTCGCATGCGGGGACGGCACCGCCAACACCGCGTCATCGACAAGGACGCTGTCGTAGAATTCCGCACCCTTACCGGCACTCAGCGCCCGCCATTGCTGAAATTCGATTTCGGCCGGACTCGGATCGGCCGGATTATCGCCGACCGAATTACTGGCGTTTTCTTGCGCTTGTGTGACCATGAGCACCCGTCTAATTCCCGCGAGGAGACTGCCGGGCCGCCAGGCCCTCCTCTGGGCCGCCGATAGTTTATCTTCCGTCAAGAACAGTAGCACGGTTCGCGGGCGGCCTGCAACAGTTCTGGAGTTGTATAGAAGGACAAATGATGATTCATCAACAAACTATTCATGATTCCGTCAACAGCTGCGTTGTCGACGACGTTCGGGTACGGTCGAGATGGCGCGCCGACACGCCATCCCAGCTGCCGAAGCGCACTCGGAGAAAACAGGAGGGAGAATCCGAACATTGGTTGTCCATCACGATCCAGCAGCCATGTCCAGCGTATCGCTGAAACTGCGTATGAGTGGCCGAGAGGTGGCACTCGTCCCGACAATGGGAGCCTTACACGCCGGCCATCTGGCTTTGGTCGAACAGGCCAAGGAAATAACGTCCGAAGTCATTGTCTCGATTTTTGTCAACCCATTACAATTCGGGGCGGGCGAGGATCTCGATCGCTATCCGCGAACGCTGGACGCCGATCTCGAAATGCTCCGCGAAGTCGGTGTGGATGCGGTGTTCGCACCGTCGCCCGCTGGCATGTATCCGAACGGCCCCCGAACGACGGTGGTTCCGGGCCCGCTCGGCACCGAACTCTGCGGTGCGACCCGACCCGTGCTCTTCGGCGGAATGCTCACAGTAGTGGCGAAGCTCTTCCAGATCACCAGGCCGACGGTCGCGTTCTTCGGCGAAAAGGATTACCAGCAGCTGGTTTTGATTCAGCAGATGGTGCGGGATCTGAACTTCGATCTCCGGGTGGTCGGCGTGCCGACCGTTCGCGAACCGGATGGATTCGCGATGTCCTCCCGCAACCGATTCCTGACTGCGGATGAGCGGATATCGGCCATCGCGGTGCCGACTGCGTTGCAGGCGGGCGCGGGCTCAGGCGATGCGGGCCCCGAGGCGGTACTCGGCGCTGCGCGCGCGGTGCTCGATGCCCACGAAGACATCCGCGTCGAGTATCTCGAATTACGGAACCCCGATCTCGGCCCCGCGCCGACGTCGGGCCCGGCCCGGCTATTGGTCGCGGCACACGTCGGCAGCACCCGGCTGATCGACAACATTTCGTTGACCCTGAAATAAAGTTCATGAGATGTGAAACGGAAATACAATGAGCACCTGCATGTTTCTCCTCGACCGGCAGCATGATCGATTCGTGGTCATCGAGTCCCGGGACGAGTCGGTATATCGACCACACGGTTTCGAAGCGGCCCGGAAACTCGGGCTGGAGCATCGTTTTTCGTATGGACCGCAATGGCACGCCAACCCGATTCTCCGTGATCGGGTCTGGACGATTCAGGCCGCCACCAGCCCCGCTTTGGCCGATGTCGTCAGTGGGCTCGATATCGATGGCGGATCCTGGCTCGCCTTCCATCGCGGCACCGGCGTTTACGCCCGGATTTTCGCCGAAGCGCCGACCGGTGCCGAATTCGTCTCGCCGAGCGGTCTGCCGATAGATTGCGCGACCGCCGATTCGGCGCAGGAGGCCGTCCAGCTTCTCGAGAAACGATTGGTCCCGGCTCTCGGCGGCTCCGGGAAAATGCCCGGATTCACCATGTTGATCGCCGATTCGCAGGACGCGTTCGTGGTCGCGTTCGACGGTCGCGATTCCGTGACGGCGACCGCCGTGACCGACGGCCACCCGCACGTGCTCACCGCGACCGGTCCGGCGGCCGACGATGAATTCGGCAAGCGCCTGCAAGATCAGGCGGAGGGCACGCAAGCCCCCTCGGCGAAACTGAGCTCGTGGGCGCCGTGGCTGTCGGTTTATACCGGCGCTGCCGCCGATGCGCCCGATTACACGGACGAGCGTTGGCTCGCCAGCACCTATTCGGCTGTCCGTCCCCCGTACCGCGACACCGCCGACTCGAACAGATACAAGAATGTCGCACTCTTTCCAGTGACCGATCCTAGCCAGGCGGCCTGGACGAAGAGCGTCTCGATATACTCTGCCCGAAAGACCGGGGCGGAGTTGTTCGCGTACAACGAGCGGCAATTGTTCGAATACCAACCACTGCCGACCGATGTGCGTCGCATGGGCTTGCCGACGACACCGGACGACTTCTTCGTCGTGATCGCGAACGAGAATTCCTGAGCTGAGGCGGCCATGCCGATCCGTTCGGTCGCATCGGCGCCCCGGTAGCGATCGCGCTGATCGGCTACCAGTCGCCATTGTCGAACTCCGCACGGACGGCGGCCACCGCGGCCTCGATACGGTTGGTCACCTTCAGCTTCGCGAGAATGCGGCTGACGTATTCCTTCACCGTCTCCGGGCTGATGAACAACCGGGAGCCGACCTCCCGGTTGGACAGCCCGTCCACCACCAGCCGCAGGATCTCCCGCTCCCGCTTGGTCAGCGTCGAAAGACGCTGCCGCACCTCGTAATCCAGCCCGACACCGGGCCGGACCCGGGCGGAAAGGCACTGCCGCACTTCATAGTCCATCGCCACCTCGGCGTGCACCCGATCCGGCTGCGGTGCCATCGCCAGCACCGCACCCGAGATCAGCACCTCCAGCACCTCCAGCACCGCGAACACCCCGCGGTCCATCGCCACCACCGCGTCGACCTGGTCGATATCCGCCTTGGCCGCACCATGATCCACCAGCAGCGTGATCATCGGCGCATGCTCCAGTTCGCGCAGCCGGGCCACGGTTTCGGCCAGACCGGCCAGCCGCGCCACCGAGGCATCGAGGACGACCACGTCGGGCCGCCAGCGCACGGTCCGATCGACGACCTCGCGCCAGGCACAGGTACCCGCCAGCGCGAAACTCTCGTAGAGCGCCACCGCATCCTCGAAATCCGTTCGGGCGAACGGCAAATCAGAGGCGAGCAGGAGTGTCCGCGGTTGGAGCACACCGGAATTGCGCAGCTCGACCCGGCGCCGACGGCCGTTGTGGAGCTGGTTCACCTGATCCGATCCGAACCCGACTGTCATGGCGGACCATCGGCCACATCGACACGAGAGTTGCCCAGCACCTTCTCGGGTGTCCGGGGTTCGTCGTCCCCAGACACGCGGGCCGCTTCGCTCTCGGCCGTTCGAGGCTCTTCGCCCGACGGCCCGAAGACGATGCCGTTCTTCCAACCGCTGCGCTCGAACAGCCGCATGATCGGGGTCGCCACAAAGGTCGTGACGATCGCCATCAACGCGAGAACCGTGTACAGCTGGCCGGTGATCAGGCCCGCGGTGAGGCCGATGTTGAGCAGAATCAGCTCCATCAATCCGCGCGCATTGGCGAGGGCGCCCATCGCGCCTGCTTCCCGCCAGCTCATCCCCTGCCACCGGGCCGTCAGTCCGATGGCGCCGAACTTGCCCGCGAAGGACACAACCATCACCACGACCGCCACCGCCAGCACCTTCGGCTCGAATATCAAACTGAGCTTGGTATTGAGCCCCGAGTAGATGAAGAACCCCGGCAGCAGCAGGTAGGCGACCAATGGTTCGAAACGATCACGGATAGTGTCGAGCAACTCGCCACGCGGCATCACACAGCCCGCCACGAAAGCCCCGAACACCGAGTAGATGCCGACGTAATCGGTGAACCAGCTGCCGAGCAGCACCACGATCAGCACGATCACCAGCGGCGTAACCGGCAGGCCGCCAGTGCGTTCGCCATCGCCGTCGCGGGGTTTCCAGGTGTTCAGTCGCACCAGGAAGCGCCGCACGACGACGGTCATGAACACCAGATAGCCCAGGCCACCGCCGATCGCGAGGAAGGCGCCGGACATACTGTCCTTCGTCGTGGCGACGACCGTGGCCAGCAGCACCCAGGCGCAGGCGTCGTCGAAGGCCGCACACGACAGCGACATCGTGCCGAGGCGGGTGTTCAACAACCCTGAGGCGTGAATGATCCAGGCCAGCATCGGAAACGCGGTGATCGCGACCGCCGACGCGACGAACAACCCGCCTTGCACCGTGCCGACTTTGCTCGTGAAGTAGTCACCCTGGCCGACCATCCACCAGCCGAGCAACCCACCGAGCACCAATGGGACACCGATCCCCGCGGTCGAGGTGGCTCCCGCCTTGCCCAGGTGCGACCGGAGAATCTCCAGCTTGAACGACGCACCCACCAGGAACATGTACAGCACCAGACCGAGCTGTCCCACAACGTAAATGGCGGTGAGATTCGGGTGCGTAATCGTCTCCGCGCCCACCTTCAGGGTGGTCGGAAACAGCCACTCCTGCGCGGACGGCCAGACCGCGCCGAGCACAGATGGCCCCAAGACGAAGCCGGCGGCCATGATCGCCACCACCTGGACCTGCCCGAGCCGCCGGAACACCGGCCAGAGCAGACGACAGGTCACCAGAATGAACGCGACCTGCAAGAAGAAATGTGTCGTGACTTCGAGTAATGAGGGCATCGCTAACCTCGCTGAGGTAAAGCTGTCCACCTTCGCCGGGCGAAGGTGGACAGTCGGGCTACGGGGTTGGCATCGCTAGTACTTGCACGGTGGATCGCGCCGTCGCCACCAGCTTGTTGTCCTCGGTGTATGCGTCCGCGTCGAGATAGATGGCCGTTCGTCCGGCTTTGCGCACGGTGGCGATCAACCGCAGCCGTTGTCCCGGAAACGTTTGCCGCATGAAATGTGTGGTCAGCTCGAGCGTGGTCGCCGGACCGCGTGCGGTCAGGATGCTGAGCGGACCGATGAGGTTGTCGAACATCGCGGTAATGAATCCGCCCTGCACCAGGCCGACGGCGTTCGCGTACTCCGGCGGTGCCACCGCTGTCGCGGTCAACGACTTGGCAGGCACGTACTCCTCGAACTGCATGTCCATTGCCTTCGCCGACGGCGGCGGCAACTGGAGGGTGACGCCGGGCGGGGTAAAGGTGCGAAAGAGCTCGATCGTGTGCTCGAGCACCTTGTCGTGCCCGTGAATCGTTGCGTCATCGCTCATTTGGTGGCTCCTCCGTTGCTGCGACTCTGTTCCGCCGCTGTCAGAAATGTTTCCAACATCGTGTTGAACCCCGGCGCATGCTGGACGGCATGCCCCGCACCGGGCAAATGGGCCCGCTGCGCATCGAGGCGCGCGGCGATGGCGTCGCACACGCGCTCGAGCGCGGGATGGTGATCGCCCGAGAAGACCAGCGTCGGCACGCCCGCCTCGGTGATCGTCTCGAACCGCGGCTTGGCCTCGCGCGGGGAGCGAAGCTTGCGGCCCATGTCCATCGCCTCGCGCACGTCGTCGCCGACGTCGGCGAGCATCTTCGGATCGACGCCGGCCACCGCGAAGAACTCCTTCTCGGCCTCCTCGTCGTCCGCGCTCTCGGCGAAGCGATCCGACAGCAACGCCAGTTCACGCACGACTTCGTCGTCCTCGGCGGCGTTCCACAGCGGTGCCTCGATCAGGGTCAGCGATCGCACCAGGTGCGGCAGTCGCTCGGCCGCGATGATGGCACCGAGGCCGCCGTACGAGAAGCCGATGAGATGTACGCCGCCGGGGATTTCCTCGATGAGCGCCGTCAAGTCGTCGGCGTCGGCGAGGAAGTCCTGCCACGGCGCGGCGGGGCTCGGCGAGAAGCCCCGGCGGTTCGGCACGATCAGCGACCAGTTGGCCTCGAGATCCCGCTGCGCGGCCCAGGTCATGGGTGCGGGCATGCCGCCGTGCACCAGCACGATCGGGGGCCCGGTTCCAGACTTCTGGATTGCCAGGGGTTCGGTGGCCGGCGAGTCCACCGGGTCGAAAGTTCCTTCTAACGTCATAGCCTCTCGGTTCCTTCCAGAGTCATTGCTCTCTCCTCGGCCCGAACGATGGCTTCGTAACGCTCCGGCGTCAGCTCCTGGTAGGTGCGATCCCCCGCGTCACGCACATAGATGGGCTCCCCTCCCTGCGGCACGAAACCTTCGCGCTGCAGCACCAGTTTGGACAGTTTCAGCGTCGCGGTCGTTTCCAACGAGGGGCGAACTCGTACGAAGACCGGTCGTGCGTAGGGCGGCAACGCCGCATCGAGATGTGCGGCCAGTGCCTCGCCGTCGAATCGAACACCGTCGGCGAGCACGACAGCCGCCATTCCGGCGCGGCCTTCCCGTCCCGGCACCGGCACGCCATACACGCTGGCCGAAGTGATGCCGGGCCACCGCACGAGCTGCTCCTGCACCTCGGTGGTCGACACATTCTCGCCCTTATAGCGAAAGGTGTCGCCTATACGATCCACGAAGAAAAGATTCTTCTTGGCATCAATACGGAACACGTCGCCCGTGTTGAACAGCGCGTCGCCGTCGCGGAAGGCGTTCGTGACGACCTTCGCGCGGGTGGCCTGCTCGTCTCGATAGCCGCCGAACGGTGTCTTCTTTCGAATCGGCCCGAGCAGCACCCCGACTTCGCCGGGCCCGCTGTGCACCAGCCGCCCGTTCTCGCGAACGAAATCGTCTCGCTCGAAGTCCCATTTCGCCAGCTTGCCGCCGAGGCGCAGCTTGCCGACCGACCCCACCTCGCCGGACAGATTGATCGTGGCGATATTGCCCTCGGTGGACGCGTACATCTCGACGATCCGCGGTATCGCGAACCGAGCCTGCACCGCGGTCCAGACATCGGCCTGCATGCCTTGGCCGACCATCACCCGGACCCGATGCCCGCCGTCCCGGTCGCCGGGCGGGGTGTTGACCAGGTACCGGCACATCTCACCGATGTAGTTGAACCCCGTCGCGTCGAAACGGTGCATATCGTGCCAGAACGCACCGGCCGAAAACCTGCGCCCGAGCGCAAAGGTGCATCCGTGCGTAAGAACGCTGGACAGTGCGATCACGAGCGCGTTGGTGTGGAACAGCGGAAGGCAGTTGTAGATGACATCGGTCGGTTCGAGCCGCCAGGCCAGCGCGCCGGTGACCCGGCCGACGCTGGTCAACCGCTGATAGCTCATGACGGCGGCCTTGGGCAGCCCGGTCGTTCCGCTCGTGAAGATGTAGGCGCCCGTGTCACCGAGGGTGTGCTCGGTCGTCTCCACCGGATCGGTGGACGTCGCACTCTGCACGAACCGCAGTAGACCCTGCGCGTCGCCGACGGGCACCTTCCGGTCCTCGTCCACCCGGCACCGCGCGATCAGTTCGTCCGCCACGCGGTCGCGGACGGCCTGGAACGCGGGCAGGCACTCCGAACCGACAGTCATATGGTTCGCGCCGCACACCGACAGTGCGTGCGCGAGACCGTCACCGCGGGCCCTGGTATTGACCAGGGCCGCAACGACTCCGAGCTTTCCCGCGGCCAGATAGTGCCAGACGAACTCCGGCCGGTTCTCCATGAGCAGGGCGAGGACGTCCCCCTTGCGGACGCCCGCCGCCCGGTAGGTATGCGCGATCCGGTTGACGATGCGATTGGCCTGCGCGTAGTCGAACTGCTGATCCTCGTAGAGCAGGAAAGGACGCTCCCCGTGGCTCCTGCTTCTACGCTCGAGCTCGACCGCCAGCGTTCGGTTCGACCCGGCACTTTCGAGCAGCCCCCGGGCGAGGGTTCCGTACGACTGGATTCGCGTCAAACTGCACCTCCTCGTGCTGTCGGGCCTACACCTTGAGTGCTGCCTCGGCCGGACCCCGTTGTGGCAGGTCCACTCGCGCGGCGATCTCCTGCTCGAACGAATTCGCCCAGGACTCCAGCCGATCGACATTGCGGCGCATGTCGCGGAAGGTCTGGTCCGCGGTCTTGTCGGTGAGCAGATCCAGGTGCAGCTGGGCGCAGATGGGCACCTTGCTGTACTCGACGAACAGATACTTGTCCGGCTGCGGGGCCTGCGCCGCGAAGGCCCGCAGGTTCGCCTGCATGCGCGACTGGATGCCGAAGAACCTGCTCGCGATCGGATGGAACTCGGCCGCCGCGTCCGGGCTGGTGAGCAAGCCGCGGAACAGCATCTGCGAGGGCAGCGCCCAGTAGAACGACGTATCCCACATGACCTTCGTGAACATCGCCGGTGCGTGCCCGAAGATCTGGTAGTTGTCGTGGTACATCTGCAGGTAGTTCGGCCACAGATCCTCGAGCAGCAGCCGGTTGTAGGACTGCGCGACGTCCTCGGTCAGCCTGCCCTTGCGGTCGAGTTCGATCATCCGCGTCGTCATGGTGTTCGTGTAGGCGATGTAGTCCGAACCCGGGCTGTAGAAGGCGTCGAGGAAGACAGCCGCCTCACCGACGCACGCCCACCGATTCGCCGAGAAGGCCTGCGTGGAACCGTAACTCGCGTTCCGCAGCACCAGGAAGTCGAGCAGCTCGGCGTTCTCGGTGAACTTCGCCAGCGTCGGCTCGTACTCGGCGATCCATTGCCGCGCTTTCGTTTCCGTCGAGTACGTCTTGAACGGGTGGATACGCTCATCGGTGACGATGCCGATGCTGGTGTTCCCGGACGACAGCGGAATCATCCACACCCAGTAGCCGGTACCCATCAGGTGATTGGTGGAGAACCACCGGCGCTCTTGGGTTTTCGGCATCCACGTCGGACTCGTCGGCTGCGCCATCTTCTCGACGTCGTACTCGCCCTTGAGGCGCCACCAAGCCGCGTTGATCTTGTGCGGGCTCGGGGTGCCGAGGCCGAGCTTGCGCTGGATCAGCTTGCCGCGGCCCGAGGCGTCGGCGACGAAACGCGTTCGCACCGAACGCTCGCCGACGCCGGCGATCTCGTAGGTGACGACGTGATCGTCGTCGCCCTCCGCGAGCTCGATATCGATCACCTTGGCCTGCTCGATCAGGTCGATGCCGAGATCCTTTGCGCCGCGGCGCAGATCGCGCTCGAAGATGCCGCGGTCGATCTGATACGACGGCACGCGGGCGAACCGCCGCGCACCGATCTCGGGCCGCGCCTCGAACGGCCCGTGCTGATCGCCGAAGAACAGGCGCAGGCCGAGCTTGTGCAGGTGCTGCTTGTTGAAGTATCCGGTGAGGCCGAGCTGCTCGGTGAAGTAGTGCGCGCCGCCCTCGACGGTCGCCTCCCCCACCTTGTAGGCGCCGTCCGGGATGTCACCACCGGTCCGTTCCAGCACCAGCACCGTGAGGTCCGGCATGGTCCGCTTGAGCTGCCGCGACAGGGTCAATCCTGCCAGGCCGCCGCCGCACACCACCACGTCGTAACGTTCGATCGGTTTCATTGTTTCTCTCCGTTCGAGCTGCTGCTCAGTGCCCATCCATCAGGCTGGTGAAGCTGGGGAATTGGTCCTCGGCGGACAGCTCGTCGGCGACTGTCCGCATCACCTGTGCACTGGGGTTCTGGATGAACAGGTGACCGCCGGGGACGGTGGTGAGTTCGAACCTGCCGCTGGTCAACTTCTCCCAGCCCTGCAGCTGGTCGGTTTCGAACAGGTGGTCGTCGGCGCCGCGCAGCACCGTGATCGGCGCCCGCAACACCACCCCGTGTTCGAACCGGTAGTCGCCCAACATCTTCAGGTCCGCGCGGACCGCGGGCATCATCGGCTTGACCGAGGCCTCGTCCTCGACGGGTATCGCGAGCAGATCGTTGTCTCGCAACACTTCGAGCACCCTGCTGTCCGACTCGCGATCCATGTCGAAGCCGTCGCGAATGTGCTTCAGGTTCCGCACGTAACTCTCCACCAGCGCGGGCGAGGGCCAGCCGCCGATGATGAGCTTGAGCGGGATTTCGGCGTACTGCTGCTCGAGATACTTGGTGAGTTCGTAAGCGAGCAGGCTGCCCATGCTGTGCCCGTAGATCGCGAAGGTCCGGTCGAGATGCGGCAGCATGGCCTCGGCCAGTTCCTCGATGAAGGCAGGCATCGAGTCGATCGGCACCTCGTTGACGCGGTCTTCGCGACCCGGGTACTGGATACCCACCACCTCGACCGTGTCCGGCAGGAAGTTCGGCCACGGCGTGAAGACCGACGCGCCACCACCGACGAACGGCATCGCGAACACCCGCAGCGACGCGGTGCTGGAGCGACCCTTCACGGTATGAATCCAGCGTTGCGGACCTGCGTTCTCGGCCGCCGCGGGCAGCGTGCCCGTCGCCTCGCCGAACACCTGAGCCAGCACCTCGGTGGCGAGCTCGACAAGCGTCGGTCCGCGCATCAATCCCATTGTCGGGAAGTCGATATCGAGGTGCTTGGCCAGCGCATTGCGGATCTGACCTGCCATCAGCGAGTCCATGCCGAGGTCGGTCAGCGCGACATCGTGGGCGAGCCGGTCGATCGGCATGTCGAAGATCCGTGAGATCTGTTGTGACAGAGCCTCGACGAGCCGCGGCTGCCGCAAACCCTCCTCGAGATCGAGGAGTTCGGCGCGCAGTCCCTCGGTGCCGCCGGAACTCGCGGAACCGACGCTGTCGGCCAAGGCGAGATGGGCGAGCCGTGGCGAGCTGCGGATGATCGGCATGACCTGGTTCATCTTCGCCCAGTTGACGCCGAAAACGCTGGTGCTGGTGACACCCTGGGCCAGGCAGCGACCGATGAAGTCGAGTGCGTGGTCCGGCGAGATCGGTGTCCACCCGAGCCGAGCCAGGGTGTCGAGCTTGTTGCGTGCGACGAACCCTACTTCGGCCATTGCGCCCCAGTTGATCGTCAGCGCGGGCAGCCCGAGCTCGTGGCGATGCGTGGCGAGCGCCTCCAGGAACCCGTTGGCCGCAGCGTAATTCGCCTGACCGGGGGTGCCGACGTTCCAGCTCATCGACGAGAACATGACGAACGCGTCGAGCTCGCGGTCCTTGGTGTGGTTGTGCAGGTGCCAGGCACCGTCGACCTTGGGTTGCACGGTCCGCAGGAAGTCCGCCTCGGTCATGCCTGCCAGCGGCCCATCGGTGAGCACCATTGCGGCGTGGTAGATCCCGCGCAGCGGCGGCAGCTCCGCGATCCGTTCGAGCAGGCCGACGACCTCGGCCTCGATCGACACGTCGGCGCGTTCCAGCACCACGTTGACGCCGAGGGCCCGCATCGCCTCGATCGGCTCCTCGTTCTCGTCGTCGATCTGGCCGCGACGCCCGACCAGCACTACAGTCCGGGCCCCCTTCTCGACCAGCCACTCGGCGGTGCGCAGACCGAAACCGGTGTAGCCGCCGGTGATCAGGTAGGTGCCGTCGCCGTCGACGGTCTCGTCACCGCTCGACGTCGGGTGGACCTGCAGTTCGGTGTCGGGCCGGTACTCGACGACGATCTTGCCGATCTGCTTGGCGGTCACCATGTATCGGAACGCCGAGGCCACCTCGGTGGCATCGAAATCGGTGTGCGGCAGCGCGGGCAGCGTGCCCGCGTTGATCGCGTCGAGCACCTTGCTCATCGACTCGCGGCACAGCGCCGGATCCTCTTTGAGCATCCGGTCGATGTCGATCGCGGAGTAGCTCAGGTTGTTGCCGAACGGCTTCAGACCCAGCTTGTAGTTGTCGTAGATGTCCTTCTTGCCGATCTCGAGGAAACGTCCGCGCGGGCGGAGCAGCTCGAGGCTCTTCGGAATCGTCTCGCCCTGAAGGGAATTGAGCACGATGTCGACACCGTCGTAGCGCTGCCTGATCTCCTGGGCGAAGTCGAGCGAGCGGGAGTCGAAGACCTCCGCAATGCCCAACGAGCGCAGGTAATCCCGCTTCTCCTCGCTACCCGCGGTGGCGACGACCGTCGCGCCGAACGAGTGCGCGATGTGCACCGCGGCCAGCCCGACGCCGCCGGCCGCCGCGTGCACGAGCACCCGGTCGCTCGGACGCAGCCTGCCCACTTCCACCAGCGCGTACCAGGCGGTCAGATACGCCATCGGCAGCGTGGCCGCCTCGGCGTCGGACAGGTTCGTCGGCGCGGGGTACACCCGGCTGACGTCGGCGACCACCAGGTTGCCGAAGCAGCCGCGGGCGAAGGCGACAACGCGATCGCCGGGCGCCAGTCCGTCCACGTCGGGTCCGACCTGGGTGATGGTGCCCGCGCACTCCACGCCGAGGTTGTTCTCGTAGAACCCGCCGAAAGTCGCACCCTCGGAAAGCAATCCGAGCGTCAGCATGATGTCACGGAAGTTCAGGCCGGTGGCCAGCGGCCGGATGGCGACCTGCCCGCTGCCCAGGACGGGCAGCTCCTGCCTTTCGTAGCGCAGCTGCTCGACGCCCGACTCGGCGGGCACCGCCAGCGCGAACGGGGTCTCGTCGGACACGCGGGCCGGGATCGCGACCGAGGCCTCGAACTCGGCGAGCGAGACATGCTCGAGACGGTCGATGAATCGAGTATCGGCGCGGAAGGCGACCTCTTCATCCGCCGTGTCCACGTGCAACAGCTCATCGAAGAGCTGCGCGGCACGCTGTGCGGCGGACGCGGCCGGGTCGAAGTCGAAGATCTTCGCACGCAGACTGCTGTGCTCGCTCAACAACACCCGCAAGATGCCCCAGCTCGGAACCTGGCTCAGCGCAACGCGCTCCGCCCGGTCCAGGACATGCGCCCCAGAGGTCGCCACCCACAGCCGTGGAGACTGGTCCCAGTCCAGCTCCTCGACCGCCTGGGCCAACGCGATGACGCTGTAGGCCCCCTGACTCTCCACCGCAGGCAGCAGTTCGGTGGTCAGGTCTGTCCCCGCGAAATCGAGGTTCCACAGGTGCAAGACACCGGCTACCTCACCGGCGTACGCGCGCACCTCCGCCAGCACGCGCTGGATATCCGCGCTGCTGTTGGGCCGCACCCGGTAGGTGCGGGCGTCGACCTGCTCGAAATCGTCGCCACGGGTGACGAGCACGCCTGCCGCACCGGCCTCCCCGATCAGCCCGGCATAGCCCGCGCCGACACCGTCCGCATCCGCGAGCACCACCCAGGGCGCCTTATCGATGCGCGGCTGATGCGGCTCGAGATCGACGGTCTGCCTGCGCGCCAGGATCACCGAGTTACCGGTCTCCTCCGGGGTGGCCATGTCCGAGAAGATCTGCACGCCTTCGAAACCGACGCTGGGCAGGAACTCCCGCCACGTCGCCTCCGCCATCAGCGGATAGCTGGGCCGCAGGTCGTGATCGCTGAAGGCCCACCAGCCCTCGGTCATGCCGAAGGTCAGATCGACCCAGTGCGGCGGCACCGTCGCCTCGACCACGAGCAGCAGTCCCTGCGCGGTCAGCAGCCGTTGCACGTTGCCGAGGGTGTGGCTCAGGCTCGGGGTGGCGTGCACGACATTCGAGGCAACGACGATGTCGTAGTAGTGCGCATCGAAGCCCTGGGCCTCGATGTCGTGCTCGATGTCGAGGACTCGGTAATCGATGAAGTCGTACTCGCTGAACCGATGCCGCGCCTTGCCGAGGAACAGCTGCGTGATGTCGGAGTACACGTACTCCGCACGGTCCGGCGGCAGCTCGGACAGGACATAGGGTGTCGTGCCACCCGTGCCGGCACCGATCTCGAGCACCCGCACGGGTCGATCGGTCGGCAGGTCGCGCACACACTCCGCGACCACCTTGCTGACGATGCGATTGGCCTTGCCGAACGAGAACGAGGGTCCGTAAAGGTCTGCGACCGACTGGAATTCGTCCTCGGGGAAGATCAGCTCGATGGGGTTGACGTCGTCGCGCAGCACCGCCGCCTGCTCCGTGCCACAGCGTTCCAGCACCGCGAGCTCGGGCACGTACTGATCCGGATGCTTCGCCCGCAGCTCGGCCAGCGCCGCCGCGGTATCGACGCGTTCCGGCACGACGAGCAGCCGCCACGCGTCCGCGTCCTGCTCGGTGATCCCGTGCTGCGCAAGCAGTTCCAGCAAGCGCGCGAGGTAGCGGACGTGCTTGTCGTGCACCCCCATCTCGGCCGCGATCTCGGCGACGGTGAAGGTGCGGCCCACCGCGAACTGCATGCCGAGTGTGTAGAACGCCTCGGTCACGTACCCGATGCACAGCTCGTTCATCTCCGCTTCATGCACGGAGTGGTAGTCGCGATTGACCGACCAGTGCCGCAGTTCGTCGATCAACGGTTCGACGGCCGCGTCGAGATCCGTTGTCGCGGGCAGGAAGTCGGCGGCCATCCGGTGCTTCGTGCGCACCGGGTCTGCGTGCCAACGGAACTCGTAGAGCCACTGCAGCAGTGCGTCGCCGTCCTCGGTGCTCTGCGTGATCGACTTGCCCTTGAAGCCTTCGAGCTCGGCCACCAGAGTGCCGTCTTCGTTGACGATCCACAGATCGCCGTAGCAGTACGCGATGTCGTCGGTGACCTGCGCGCGCCCGTAGCAGTACACGCGGCCGGTTGCCTTGGCGTAGAAGCTGAGTCGCTTCACCTCGACCGGCAGGTACAGCGTCTTGTCGTCGCTGTTCGGATCGTTGCCCATCGAGATGGACAGCGACTGGAAGCACGAATCGAGCACCGCGGGATGGATCGCGTGCCGGGGCGCCTCGTCCGCGAGGGCCGCCGGGGTATCGATCCGGCCGAGCGACTTGAGGTCGGCGTAGTTGAGCTTGGTGATCGCCTTGAACGTCGGGCCCAACATCAAGCCATTGTTGCGGAGCTTGGCGAAGACCTGTGCGGGTTCGATCTCCTCGGGGCATTCCGCGTCGAGTTCGGCGAACGGCACGGGCAGGTCGGTGACCGGAGCGCCGCGGCGCAGGGTGCCGACCGAGTGCAGGGTCCAGTCCTTGTCGCCGTCCTGCCTGCTGTACACCGAGTAGTGCAGCGACTCGGTCAGCACAACCTGAACGACGGGTGCCGGGCGGTCGTCGAAGACGAACAGCGCGCGACGGAACTCGACATCCTCCAGCGAGTACAGACCCGCGCCGAACGCGCTCTCCGCGCAACCGAGCACCATGTCCAGGTACGCCGCGCCGGGGAAGACGATGGGGCCTTGGACCCGGTGATCATCGAGCCACGGGTACACATCCGGGTCGAGCACCAGTTCCCACACATGCTTACCCGGCTCGTCCGCGACCCGGCCGACGTCCCCGACGAGCGGATTGGCCAGCGACGGGAATCGCTTGCCGTGCGCCGAAGGCGTTTCCAGCCAATAGGTTTCGCGCTGCCACGGGTAGAACGGCACCTGCACGCGCTCGCCGATCCCGGCGAACGATGCCTCCCACGACGGGTCGAACCCGGCCGCGTACAGCGTGGCCAGCGAAGACAACAGGGTGTCGCGATCGCGTTGCTTGCGATGCAACGAGGCGACAACGACGCCCTCGGCCTTGCGCTGATCGAGCAGCTCGCCGATCGCCGTCCCGTGAATCGGGTGCGGACCGAGCTCGACGAACGCCAGGTGCTGATCCTCGATGAGGCGATCGATGGCGGGCGCGAACTTCACCGGCTCGCGCACGTTGTGCCACCAGTACTCGGCATCGAGCCCACCGGTCGGCGCGATGTCCGCGGTGACCGTGGAGTACATCGGAATGGTCGCCTCGCCCGAGGTGAGTCCGGACAACGACGAAAGCAGTTCGTCTTTCAGCGGATCCATGTGGTGGCTGTGGAAAGCCACACTGACCTGAAGCATCCGGGCGAAGATCTTGTCGGCGCCGAGCTCGCGCTCGATCTCCTCGAGCGCATCCGGATCACCGGCCAGCGCAATGGATTCCGGGCCGTTGAGCGCGGCAATGGCCACCCGCCCGCGGTACCCGGCGACCCGCTGCTCGACCTCGCTGAGGGGCAGACCCACCGCGAGCATCTTGCCCTTGCCGGAGGCCTGCTGCTGCACCCGGCTGCGGTGGAAGATGACCCGCACCGCGTCCGCGAAGGACAGCGCCCCCGACACGTAGGCGGCGGCGACCTCGCCGATGCTGTGGCCGACCACGGCGGCGGGAACGATGCCCCGGCTCTGCCACACGGCGGCCAATCCGACCTGCACCGCGAAGACCGCGGGCTGGGCGATGAAGGTCTCGCCGATGCGGCTGTCGGCCTCGTCGCGACCGAGCTCCTCGATGACGCTCCAGTCGGCATGCTTGGTCAGCTCGGCATCGACGCGCTCGACGGTCTGCCGGAACACCTCGTTCTCCGCGAGCAGCTCCCGCGCCATGCCCCACCACTGCGGGCCCTGGCCCGAAAACACGAATGCCACGCTCGGCGCGACGGGCGCTTTCACGCCACTTCGAATCGCTTCCGGCGCAGCACCTCTGGCCACCTCACGAAGAGTGTCGCGTAGCTCGTCCGTGGACGAACACACGACGGCAAGGCGATGGTCATAGTGCGCACGCGCCTGTGCCTGTGTGGACGCGATGGCGGGCAGCGTCGCGGTCGACTCGTCCAGGAAGTCCGCGTAGCTGTCGGCGTAGGCCCGCAGCGCGTCCTTGGTCTTCGCACTGAGCGTGAAGACAACCGGCTCTTGCTCCGGCCGGGTGTTCTCCGCGTGCCCATTTGCGTTGTCCGCGTGTGTGTTCGGCGCGGCCTCGGGCGGACCCTCCAGGATCACGTGGGCATTGGACCCGCCGAAACCGAAGGAGTTCACACCCGCAAGACGGGGCCGCCCGCCCGGCCACGTCTGCCGGGTCTGGGCAAGCTGCAGCCCCAGTTCCGCGAACGGGATCTCGTGGTTCGGCACCGCCGAGTGCAGGTTCGCGGGGATCTCGCCGTTGGCGAGCACCAGGCACGCCTTGATGATGCCTGCGATGCCTGCCGCGGACTCGAGGTGGCCGAGGTTCGACTTCACCGCACCGACGATGCACGGGCCGTGCCCATTTCGCCCGACCGCCAACGCCTTTCCGAGCGCGCGTGCCTCGATCGGGTCGCCAACGGCGGTACCCGTGCCGTGCGCCTCGACATAGCCGATGTCGGCCGGCGCGACGCCGGCATCGCGACAGGCGTCCTCGATCATCTGCGCCTGGGCGTCCTCGCTCGGCACGGAGATGCCGTTGGTGCGGCCGTCCTGGTTTGTCGCGCTGCCACGGATCACCGAGTAGATGCGGTCACCGTCGGCGATCGCCGCGGACAGCGGCTTGAGGACGATCGTGCCCGAGCCCTCACTGCGCACGTAGCCGTCGGCGGACTCGCTGAACGACTTGGAGCGACCCTCCGGCGACAGAAAGGTCCCCTGGCTGAATCCGATGGTCGCCTCGGGGATGAGCAGCGTGCTGACGCCGCCGACGATCGCCATCGTCGCCTCGCCGGAGCGAATGCTGCGGCACGCGAGGTGAATCGCGATCAACGAGGACGAGCAGGCGGTGTCCACCGTCATGCTGGGGCCGCGCAGGTCGAGCAGGTACGAGACCCGGTTGGCCACAATGCAATTCGTGACACCGGTCATCGTGTGGCCACCGATGAGGTAGCGGTTCTCCGGGTTCAGCTGGATGATGCCGTAGTCATGACCCGAAACACCCGCGTACACAGCGGTTTTCGTGCCTGCCAGGTGCTCGGGAACCATGCCCGCGTCCTGCAGCGCTTCCCACGTCGTCTCGAGGAAGAGCCGCTGCTGCGGGTCGATTCGCGCGGCCTCGTGCGGGGTGATGCCGAAGAACTGCGCGTCGAATGACGAGACGTCATCGAGGTAGCCACCCGATCGGGTGCGCAGGTGGCCGGGCCGGGCCGCATCGCGATCGTAGAAAGCGGCACCTGTCCACCGGTCCTCCGGGACCTCACGGACGGCATCCCGCTCATCGAGCAGGAGCTGCCAGAAATCGCCTACGTCGGAAACCTGTCCTGGGAACCGGCAACCGATCCCCACGATGGCTATGCCCTCATGGGCGGTCGACTCGGCCTCGATCGAGGAGCTGTGCACAGAATCCATCGCATTACCTTCGTTTGTAAACACACATCTATCGACAGCGAGGGCAACGGCTATTTGTTGCCCTCGCGCCGATCAGGATCCGTATCGACCATTCGCGTTCAGCGTGGCGATGCGCGTAACCGTGGCATCGGTCCGATAAGCGAGGCGACGTCGAGCAGGCTGATTTGATTGTCGAGCTCCCGGCGGGTTGCCGGAATTGAGTTGGTGGTCATGTTCCCCCCTCGAGGAACATGACGGTTGACACGAGATATCCACCATCCGAATGGCTTTCGGCCGACAGCTGGGCGGGCTCGAACTCCCAGCCGTTGCCGACGCCGGTGTCGGCTCTACCCGAACGGGATCTCGGTACTCGGACCGAGCCGTTCGCACGCCGAGCAGGCGGCAAGTCATCGGCTATGGGCCGACTGGGCTGGTGAGTACCGGCACGCGCCATGCCATCGGGAGTCGTGCTGAACTTCCACATGATCGGTGCCCGCCTCACGCCTAAGTGCCCAGATCCGCACCCATGGACAGAATTTAACTACCACAATCACTCATGTCAACACATCGGTGTGCATTGATGTGCATCTGCACCCGCACATGCGCATCGTCGTGGACGATATCTCGCCACGAGGCCTGCCGTAAGGGCACTATCTTGCTATTGCGCCCCATGACGACCACGGATGAGCGGTGATGCATGTACATGAGCAGTCAAGTGGTACGATGCTTCCCATGGGCGACGAATTGGGCGCCAGCGAGACCGTGAAGCGTAATAAAGTCGAGTCGGCTGGACAGCGGTTCGGACGGCAGCTGAAGGCGTTCCGGCAGCGAAATCTTCCCGATGACCTGGTAACTCACCAGCACATCCATGATCTGGGCGGTCCTACGCGGAACGTGCAGTCGCGGATCGAGAGCGGGCAGGTCGACACGATCAGCGCTACCACGGAGGCGAAGTACAACCGGGCACTCGAGGCCCTCGGTCTACCGACCGGGAGCGCGACCTCGGCTCTGTATCACGGTGGCACGCTGGGCTTCCCCACCGACGAGCTGGCTGCCGTTGCGGTGGTGGACGACGATGTCGAGAGCGGGGTGAGCGCCCTGCAGAATCTGACCCGCAAACACCGGTCCGTCGTGGATCTGGTGACCGAGCTCGACCGGCTCGGCATCGAGTTGAAGCGGGCCCGCAGCCATACCGAGGGCTACCAGCTGATCTTCCCCAAGACGGCGATCGACCGGCTGTTGCAGGCGCTGCAGAACACCGCCGACCCCGGGCACGAGTCCGACCGAGACGACGCTCCACCGACGTAGCCCGCGAAGAAGCCGGCCGCAGATGCGCGCACCGTCGATACCCACCCGAGGCACCGCGGACGCGGTGCCAGTGGATCGCGCTCGACCGCGACGAGGTGTCGGCGATCGCAGCGGTCGTGTTGCGACAGCGGCTGACACACAACGGGTCTCGCCGCGGCGTTCGATACCGCCTATGTGCCGGATCAGCTTTGACAGGGCGGCCGGTCTCAGCTGCCGCCGCCGGAGTGCCGGACTCGCCGAAACGTGGCCGACGCCGGGACGTTTCGGCCCGCGACCTGCACTTGATCTACCACCGCCGTTCCCCAGGTATCCTGTCCGGCACTCAGGTTCATCCATATCCGACCAGGTCAACGGCACAATCAATTCCCCTTGACCGCCAAATTACAACTACGCGAAGCTCGGGTGACAGGTAGGCTATAAGCCAGCCCGGCAGGTCGATGATGGTGACTCGACGTGTGTCGACATGTCGGCTCCCTGAAGGCATCCGGACAATGGGTAGGTCGCGCTCCCCGTTGCAACGGATGACTTCGACGAACAAAATCGCGCCGGCGGCAACGATGCCGCTGTTGTGCGCGATAACAAGGTGAGATCTCCAGGTGCTCGGGGGAGGAAATCGTGAACACATACGATCCGCATTCCACCGGCCTCGCCGCAGCAGCTCGCACCAGCGCTTATGCCGACGAGTCGGGAACCACTGGCGCGGATCGCCTCGCTCGAACGAGGAGGCAAGTGACATGTTGAAACTGTTCCGGCGCAAGATCTCCGCCTTCGCGCGGAGCCGGACCCGAGGCACGATCTCGACCCGTGCCCGGCTGCAAGCCGTGGTCGATCGGCTCGAGCTCCCCGCGGATTGGACCATCGAGGAGTTCATCGCGTCGGTCGAGCGCATGCGCGGGCGGCGGATCGTGCGATTGCTGCTGCCGCCGACCGCACCGGTCGGACTGTGCGGACTGTGGCTGGCGTGCAAGGGCTACGACGTGATCTTCCTTCGGCAGTCGTCCGACCCCGCGGTAGAGCTGCACGTCGCATTGCACGAGGTCAGCCACATGTTGCTCAACCACGGGCAGGACACGTCGCTCTCCGCGGTGGAGTGGTCGACACTGACGAGCGGAGTGGCACTGAACCACGAAATCGACTTCTCCACAGTGCGGGCCGCCCGCGGCGCATCCAGCTACGCCTCCATCGAAGAGTACGAAGCCGAGCTGCTGGCCACCCTGATCGGCTTCCGCGCGAGGACCGTCGGACCGCGCCGCGATCCGATGTTGAAAGAGCTGTAGCCGCATGTGGCCGCATGACCACCTTCCGACTGGGTTGACCATCTCGGCAACGGTGTTAATCGTTGTCATCACGGTGATCCGCCTCGCGCTGACCCTGCACACCTCGATCTTCGGCCGCCTGATCAACACGTTGCTCGGCTTCGATGCGGCAGCCGCTTTCCTGCGTGAGCCGGTTTTCGCCCGCCACGTGGCCAGGGTCGTCCCCGGCGGCCTGCCCACCGTGTTCGACACCTGGCACTGGCTTACCGTGACCGCCTGGGCATTCGGTCTCGGCATGGCACTGCTGCACGAAAACGGTCCGGTGCGCTACCGAGTCCAGTTCAAGATCGTGCTCGGCCTGTCAGCGGCCATCGGCCTGGTGTTCCTCACTCTGAGCGCGCCCGCGCGGGCCCACGGAATGTCGTCCATCGCCGAGTACGGCGGCTGGCGGTTCGGCGTCTACATCGGCCTGTATTCCACACTGCCGGTACTGGTTTCGTGCTACTACTACGTACTGAAGATCAGGGGCACGGTGTGGCGGACGACCACCCTGTGGGAGCGGATCACGGTGACCACCCTGGTGCTGTTCGGCGTCGCCAGCTCGCTGCCGGTCTGCCTGTTGGCGGTCTCGGCGGCGTTGGACGCCCTCGGCGCGGGCAACGCGTTCACGCACAGCACCTACAACATGGTCGCCGACGGATTCACCTCGGGCGAACCCGGGCTGTTCCTCTTCGCCGCCCTGGTCATGGTGTTCATCCCGTCCTCGGCGCAGTCCGTGGTGCAACTGCTGCGACTGGACAGTGAATCACGTGCCGCGCGCCGGGTGTATCCGCTGTGGAAGGATCTGACCGGCGCCGCGCCACAGGTCGTGTTCCAGCTGAAACGTGCTGACAATTGGAATGTTTCGCCGCAGGAGCGGCTGCACCGCCGCCGGATGGAAATCCATGACGCGGCCGAGATCGTCGCCAGATACGTGGTGCCGCTGCCGACCGCCGTCGACGAACTGATCGAGAGCACGATCGGCGAAGACGACCAAGAGCACATCCGCATGGTCGCCGAGCTGGTCCTGGCGGTCAAGCGGCTCACCGACGAGGATGGCGAACCGGCAGGCGAGCCGACCGCACACGGGGCCGACGTACCCGATGAGCAGACCCTGCTGCGTTGCTGGCAGCCCGCGAAGGCGCTGCTCCACGCGACCGAAGTCACCGTGGAACGTCGCACACCTATTGCCACGCACAGTGATTCACGCCGGGCGGCGTCCACCCCGGCCTGACCGGCACCCGGCCCCGCCTGCCGAACTGGCCGTACGGTGGCCCCCCGCAGCTCGCCCCGGGCAAGCGTATGCTGCACAAGATGCGCATCGATGGGCGGCGCGAACATTTTTCTGTACGTCCCGCGTCCTGCTGTGGTGTAATCGTGTCGGTTCCATCGAAGTGATCAAGCCATTCGCTGAAAGTTGCTATTCAGGGGGTCGAGATGACCGCACCGATCGATCCGGTGAGCCCGACGTATCCGAACGTGCTCATCGTCGGCACCGGTTTGGCCGGTGTCGGGATGGCAATCGAGCTGCTGCAGGCGGGCGAACGCGATTTCGTCGTCCTGGAGAAGGCCGACGGCGTCGGTGGCGTATGGCGAGACAACACCTATCCCGGATGCGCCTGCGACGTCATGTCGATGATGTATTCGTATTCGTTCGCGCCGAACACCGGCTGGAGCCGGTTGTACGCGAGCCAACCGGAGATACTCGATTACATCCGACGCGTCGTCAAGGATTACGAGCTCGAACCGTATATCCGATTCCGGTCCGAGGCAGTGTCTTACGAATTCGACGATGCCGACGACCGGTGGGTGGTGCGCACCGCCGACGGCGACGAATACCGCCCGCGCGCCGTGGTCGCCGCGCACGGCGCACTGCACAAGCCCAGCATTCCGGAGTTCAAGGGGCGGGACAGCTTCACCGGCCAGGTGTTCCATTCCGCCGAGTGGGATCATTCGGTTGATCTGGCAGGCAAACGGGTAGCGGTGATCGGCACCGGGGCCAGCGGCATGCAGTTGGCGCCCCAGATCGCCGATGCCGCAGCGCATGTCGACGTGTTCCAGCGCAACCCGCACTGGGTGCTGCCCAAGATGGACCGCCCGGTCAGCAACACCGAGCAACGCCTCTTCAAGACCTTTCCGGGCCTGATGAAGATCTACCGGATCGGCTCCTTCCTGATGCACGAGGCGCCCGTCTTCGGCTACTTCCACCCCCGGTTGAACTTCCTGCTCAAACGGTTGTCGCTGCACCATCTGCGCAAGCAGGTGCCCGATCCGGAACTACGCGCGAAGCTCACCCCCACCTACACCTTCGGCTGCAAACGAATCCTGTTCTCCAGCGACTTCTATCCGGCACTGCAGCGACCCGATGTCAGCCTGGTGACCGAAGGCATCGAGGAGTTCACCGAATCCGGGATCCGCACGGCGGACGGCGAGTTGCACGAGGTCGACGTGGTCATCCTCGGCACCGGCTTCGCCACCGACAACCGGTGCGCCACCGAGCACATCGTCGGCCGCGACGGGCTCACCATCCAGGACGCCTGGCGCGACGGCACCGAGGCCTACCTCGGCATGACCGTGGCCGGCTTCCCGAACTTCTTCATGATCATGGGCCCGAATTCCGGCGGCGGCGCGGTGTCGATTCTGTTCATGATCCAAGCCCAGGCGCGCTACATCGCGCAGTGCCTGCGCCTGATGCAGGCCCGGGGTTCGACGCGGCTCGAGGTGAACGACGCTGTGCAGCGCCGGTTCAACCACTGGTTGCAGACCAAACTCGACAGGTCCGTGTGGGTTTCCGGCGGCTGCCACAGCTGGTTCCTCGATCACAACGGCCGCAATCGACAGTCCTGGCCGGGCACCGGCACGAGTTACTGGCGCGCGACCCGCCAACCCGAAGCAGATGCCTTCGTACTTTCCTCGGTGGGACAGCAAACGTCTTCGTAGGCCTACCCGGAGCTCGGCCCGTCGGCGGACTTCGGCTGCCCGCTGACCAAGGCAGCGTCGGGCAGATCTCGCGGTCGACGCCGGGTCACCAGCCAACCGAAGCCTGCCGCCAGCGGGAAGATCGCGACACCGTAAACCGCTGCGGGAATGGCCATTTCGGTGCTGCCCAGGACGCTGATGGCGATCGTGATGGCGATGACGCCGTTGTGGATGCCGACCTCCATCGAGCACGCGATCGCCTGGCGCCCTTCGACACCGAGCACGCGGGGCACCACGTAGCCGATGGTCAAACTGATCAGGCAGAACAAGATCATCGCCACGCCGACGGCCCGCAGGTAGGGGATGATGTCGGCGCGTTGGTCGACCATCGTCGCGGCGATCACCAGCGCCAGCGTGAGCGCGGACCCGATGCGCACCGGCTTGTCCATCCGATCCGCGAAGCTCGCCGACACCTGGCGCACCAGCATGCCCAGCGCGACCGGTATCAACACGATCGCGAACACCTGCACGACCTTGCCGAACTGCAATCCCACCGCGGCCGCCCCGCCCGGGTCGAAGTAGTCGATGGCGAGGTTCGTGATCACCGGCACCGTGGCCACCGCGATGATCGAATTGACCGCGGTGAGCGAGACATTCAGCGCGACATCACCGTGGAACAGGTGACTGAACAGGTTCGCCGCCGTCCCGCCCGGCGACGCCGCGAGCAGCATCACCCCGATCGCCAGCAGCGGCGACGGATCGAACAACAAGACCAGACCGAACGCGGCGCACGGCAACACCACCAGCTGACACCCCAGCGCGATGGCGACGACCTTGGGGCTCTTCGCGATTCGAGTGAAGTCTTGGACGGTGAGCGAGAGCCCGAGCCCGAACATGATCACAATCAAAACCAGCGGCAGCCCCACAGAAATAAGCGGAGAGTCCATGGTGTCCGATCATTCCGCCTTCCGGCGCCGCGCGCAGACACAAACACCAAACTGAGAGAAGTGTTGCAGGGCCGCAAGGCGTTTCAGGGCGCGCGCACCTATTCCGTGACGGCACGCACCGCGATATCCAAGCGTGGATAACACCGGATGCGTTCGTAAGCGTCGGTCAATTCGAAGACTCGTTGCGTCGGTCGCGACGACACCACGACCGCGAACCGGCGCTGGCAGGTATCGGCCCGTTCGGCGGCCCGCACGAGCACGTCGACTCCGGCGAATCCCAGGAAGGAGACCCCGCTCGTATCCACGATCATGGCTGGGACGCGTTCGCCGTCGTACACGGCTCGATCCAGCAGCGGTGCGGTCGCCAGATCGAGCTCGCCGACGATCGCGAGCAACCGGATGCCGCGCCGCAGGGTGTTGCCGCGGATTCGAAACTGTCCGTGGGTGAACTCGCTGACGCTCGTCGACTGGTGGGTATGTGAATGCAGTCGACGAGACATTCGGGGGTGCCGTGGACTAACCTGATTCGCCATGCGCAACGCTCCGGGTCAGCGCCGAACGAGCGTGCCGTCCAGCGTGATTCGGTCGTAGCCTCGAGCCCGGCCGCGCCGAAGCGAACCGGGGCGGAGACTACCGTTGGCTCGTTGTCTGAACCTCTCGCAAAAGTACCCGCGTCCGCGTTCACATACAACAGTGGCGCCTGCGGTCCGGAACGACCGTTCGGATCGCGATAACATGCCGACCAGTTGGTGCAATAGTTCCAGATGGCAGGTACGTTGGCGATTGTGCGTACCGAGGGAGATACCTGGGACATACATAAACACCGGTGTCGGGTCCACGGCGTTGTTCGTCGCCGCGGCCCGCGCCCTGGCCGGTCGCGGACCCGCACCGCTGGCCGTCGACCCGTACGCGGAGGTCTTCGTCCGCGCCGCGGGACCGGAGTGGGCGGATCTGCTCGACGGCAAGGTGACCGAGCATCCGCTGCTCGGCGCCGGGTTCGGCGAGTCCTTCCAGACCTTCCAGGAAGCACGGACCAGATACTTCGACGACTACTTCGCGGTCGCCATGGCCGCCGGGGTCCGCCAGATCGTCATTCTCGCCGCCGGTCTCGACGCGCGCGCCTACCGTCTGCCCTGGCCCGACGGCACCGTCGTCTACGAACTCGACCGCCCGCAGGTGCTGGAATTCAAGCGGCAGACCCTCGCCGCTGACGGCGACAAGCCACGCGCCGACCGACGCGAGGTGCCGGTGGATCTGCGCGAGGATTGGCCGAAAGCGTTGCGCGAACGAGGTTTCGATCCGGCGACACCGACCGCATGGCTCGCCGAAGGCCTACTCCCCTACCTGCCCGCCGCCGCGGTGGATCAGCTGTTCGACAATATCGACCAGGCCAGCGCCGCCGGTAGTCGCGTCGCCATCGAGGAGTTGGATCCGATGCCCGAACAGGCTTCTACCGAGGTCGACGAGGCCGATTCGGTCATGGACGTCCGAACGGGCTGGACAGATCTGGTCTACAACGAGCAGCGCAGTGATGCGGTGGAGTGGTTCGCCGCACGCGGTTGGCGCGCAGCGGGCATCACCCTGCCGGATTACCTCGACTCGGTGGGCCGGAAGCCTACCGAGGACGCGCAGTCATTGCCACCACTGGTGACTCTGGTGAGTGCGATCCGCCCCTGAGGCTTCCGCCCGGTTCAGCGCGGCGGGCGAAGGATTTTCAAGGCGGCCTTCATGATCGGCCCCGGCACGCGATCCCGCATGCCCAGCGCCGCCGCGGCAGCCTTGCCGCGCACCTCGGTGCCGCGACCGAACATCTTGTTCAGCGGCCCACCCGACGGCTCGAGATCGACGTGCAGCGGCGGCCTGCCCTCCGCCGCGCCCAGCGCATGCGCGATGACGATGCGCTGGACCTCACTGGTTCCTTCGAAGATGGTGTACAGCTTCGCATCTCGGTACCACTTCTCCACCGGATGATCGCTGATGTAACCCCATCCGCCCAACGTTTGGATCGCGCGCTCGGTGGCTTTCACCGCCACCTCGCTCGCCGCCAACTTCGCCATCGATCCCTCACCGCGCTCGAAGAGCACACCGTTGGCCGCCATCCAGGACGCCCGCCACGTCAGCAGCCGAGCGGCATCGATCTGGGTGGCCAAGTCCGCGATCGGAAAGGCAATCCCCTGATTGTCCATGATCGGCGCACCGAACGCCTCGCGCCGGTTCGCGTAGGAGGTCATGTATTCCAAAGCCGCCCTGGCGATTCCGAGCGCCTGCGCGGCCACCATCGGCCGCGTCTGCTCGAACGTACCCAACGTCACCGAGCCGGACCGCCCGCCACTACGAACCGCCTCCCGCCGCTTCGCCAACGAATGCTCGAGCTTCTCCACTCCCCCGAGCAGATTCTCCATCGGCACCCGCACACTGTTGAACTTCAACTCCGCGGTATGCGATGCCCGACACCCCAACTTGTCCAGCTTCCGCACCAGCTCCAGCCCAGGTGTACCGCCGGGCACAACGAACAATGCCTGCCCCCGATGCCCTAACTCCTCATCCACCACCGCATTCACCACATGCACATTGGCAATGCCGCCATTCCCGATCCACATCTTGTGACCGTCGATCACCCAGTCGTCACCGTCCCGAACCGCCCGCGTGCGCAGATTCCGCACATCACTACCACCCTCAGGCTCCGAAATCGCCAACGCCGCAAGCTTCAAATCCCCAGGCGTACCGAAACACTCGGGCGCCCACTGCAACATCTGCTCCGGCGTAGCCGCCTGCCCGATCGCCGACAGCGCCAACGCCGGCATCACAATCGCCAACCCGATCCCAGCACACCCCCAGAACAACTCCTCCATGAACATCGGCAACGACAGTCCGGTCGGGTCCCCGATCAGGTCGCGATAGAACAGCGGGCTGTAGAACCCCCGCTCAGCAGCCTCCTCGAGAACCGGCCACGGAAACTCCTGAGCCCGGTCATAGTCGGCCGCTACGGGCCGGATGCAGTCTTCCGCGAACTCGTGCGCCCGTTTAGCCAGGTCGTGCTGCGCCGCCGTCGGTGTCAGGTCGAAAGTCACGGCTTGGCGATACCCCACAACCGTCGGTCGACACGCCAAACTCGCGAATCCTTACACCGGAGATCGCGAAACCGTCCCGAAGCGCGGTGCACATCCACTCGCATTCGATTCGCGTTAGGGCCCGTCGGTCCCCGCTCAGCGCGGTCAACCGCACTGTCACAGCCCACAAGACACGGGCGTCGTCGAAACACGACCACCTGGCGCCTACCCCTCAGTGGTCTCGGCAACGCCACCGCGCTCGTATCCGGCAATCCGACCTGAGATCACTACGTGACAGCTACACAGGGGCGAAACGCGAATTGAATACGAGCAATTGTTGTTGTTAGAAACCCTCCAGACAGCGAGGTCGACCACTGATGCGGCGGACGATCACGCGCTATCGGAGGAGCCGACCAATGAACGACGCTACGTTGTCTCGCAGAACGTTCATCGGCGCCGCCGTCGCGCTCGGTGCGACAAGTATCCGGTCCGGAAGTGCCCGCGCCACAACCACTTCGGGCCGCGTCGCGGTATTGGGCGGTGGCATGGCCGGGCTCACCGTCGCCCACGAGCTGATCGAACGCGGCTTCGAAGTCACCGTGTACGAGCGCAAAGCCCTCGGTGGAAAAGCGCGCAGCATCCCCACCGACCTGCCCACCGCGGGCGGTCGGCAACCACTTCCTGGCGAGCACGGATTCCGGTTCTTTCCCGGCTTCTACCACAACGTGCCCGACACAATGCGCCGAATCCCGTTCCCCGGCAACCGGAATGGCGTGTGGGACAATCTCGTCAACGCGCCGTCCGGCTTCGTGTCGGTGGCCGGTGAGAACCTCGTCGCACCGTTCGGGCTCACTCCGGAGCTGCCTTCGGTGCTCACCCCACAGAACATTGTCCCGACGGTGCTCGGCGGGATACGACTCGGCTTACAGGTACCGCCGCTCGAGGTCGCCGAATTCGGGCTGCACATGATGGTCTTTCTCACCAGCTGCGACGAACGCCGTTACGGCCAATGGGAATACGTGTCCTGGCTGGACTACATCCGCGCGCCCGGCAAGTCTGAGGCCTACCGCCGATTTCTGTCCAGAGCGCTCACCCGCGCCCTGGTCGCCGCCAAGGAGCAAGTCGCCAGTGCCCGCACGATCGGCAATATGGCCGACGCGTTCGTCGCCACCGCACTACTGCAGGGCAACGACGGCGCACCCGATCGAGTACTCGATCGCCCCACCAACGAGGCCTGGATCGATCCCTGGGTCGCGCATCTGGACCGGCTCGGTGTGCGTTTCGAGACCGGCGTGACCGTGGAATCGCTGCAGGTGAACGGCGGGCGCATCGCATCGGCGGCCGCCCGCGACAGCAACGGCGCAATCCGCCGCGTCGACGCCGACTGGTTCGTCTGCGCTATGCCCGTCGAGCGAGCACGCAGATTGTGGAACCGGGAAATCCTCGAACTCGCCCCCACTCTGGAACAGATGAACGGACTGGTCACCGACTGGATGAACGGCATCCAGTACTACCTCACCACCAACACCCCGATCACCCCGGGCCACCAGGCCTTCGCCGATTCACCCTGGGCTTTGAGCGCCCTCAACCAAGCACAGTTCTGGCCACAACGCGACCTCGCCCGCGACTACGGCGACGGCACCGTCCGCGACATCCTCTCCGTCGACATCTCCGACTGGAACACCCCCGGAATCCTGTACGGCAGACCCGCCACCGACTGCACCAGAGACGAAATCGCCACCGAAGTATGGGCCCAACTCAAAGCAGGCCTCTACGGGGACTACCAACCCTTACTACGCGACGAAACCCTGCACTCCTGGTTCCTCGACCCTGCCATCCAATGGTCCGCCGGCACCAACACCAACGACGAACCCCTCCTCATCAACACCGCCGGATCCTGGGACCTCCGCCCCACCGCCCGAACCGACATCCCCAACCTTTTCCTCGCCGGAGACTACGTCCGCACGAACATCGACCTCGCAAGCATGGAGGGCGCCAACGAATCCGGCCGCACAGCCGCAAACGCCCTACTCGACGCAGCCGACTCCCCCGCTGACAGAGCCCGAGTATTCGACCTCTATCGCCTACCCCAATTCAACCCGGCAAAGCAGATCGACCGCCAGCGTTTCGCCTCCGGCCTCCCCCACCTACTCGACACCTTCTGACCGGACGCCCCTTTCGGAAACGTCATCGCTCATGGCGCGTGCGGACAGCAGCGCCGACCCGTCCGACCAACCATGGCGACTTGTCGTCAGTGACAGATCCCGGCCGCTCGGACTATCGCAGAGGAACTAGCTATCAGCAATCCGATCCAAGGCGGCGATGATCCGATCGAAATCATGCACCGAGCTTCGGCAGAATTCTGGGTCCTCTCGTTCCAGTAAAGCCACGGCTTGCGCTTCGGTCGGAAAGTTGTGAAGTTCTTTCTCGGCCATCACCCGCGCAGGCACCAGTACCCAGTTTCGCCGCGTCGTGTCGAACAACCAGTCGATCTCCCGGCTATCGGATTCGACAATGCCGCGTAACAAATCCTCGAGTTCAACCGGCCGCGGTTCAGCAAACCGCCATACAACCAGCGGAGGGACGGCCGCACCCTCGTTATCGGCACCGCCCGCATGGCGATACCATTCAAGCTCCCCGTAAGGCCGCAATCTGGCGATGAAATCGCGCGTCCTCATTTACACACGTCAAGGTGGTCGGCTACGAATCCGGCCAGGCTGGACCGGCGGGCGACAATCTCATCGAGATGGTCCAGGTCGACCGAGAATTCAGTCGTCATGGCAGATCCAGACTCGAGGTCGACGTATGTAACGCTGAGGCAGATGGAACGCCCCACTCCCCTCCATGGCGATCGATGCTAGCAGCCGTGCTAGTCGGCAACGATCTCCCGCACAAAGAACTAATGCCAATGACTTGGGGCGGACCCGGCTAGACACGTACATGACGACGCCGGACAGCGCGCTCGTCTGACATCCGAAATCGGCCTGACAGCAGGTCCGTCCAATCGGCGCTGGCACTGGTCCGGCTTGGTGACACTGGATAGCGTGCGGTCTGAGGATGCCCGACTGGTAGATCATCCGCATCGTCTCGCAGCCAGCCGCTTTCACTGTCCAGTTGCTGTCTTGTCACATCAGGGGACTGACACGTTCAACTGATGACCGTAACGTCGGATAGTAGTGGCGGACGGAGACCCCATGCTCGATCCACGACTCAGAACCGCATGGTTGGCGAATGTAGCCGTAGGTGCGGCGGCGGTGACCGTGCGGACACCCTTCTATCCGAGACTTACCCTGGTGCGTGCCGATTCGGTTCGGGCACAGCGTGATTCGATGGTGGCATCCGATCTCGAGTTGGTCACCGTGACGGATCGGTCCGCGATACTGACTTGGACGACCCGCGCTAGGGATCACTCCGGGCGCTGGCGGCCGGTTCCTGCGGACACCGAGGTCCGGATCGCGCACGCCGACGGCACCGGCACCGCGCGGACACGTTATCTCGATTCCCGGCCCACCGCGTACCACTACGCGGAGATCGACGGGCTCGAGCCCGGACGGCGCTACCGGTTCGAGGCCTACTCGCACGGCCGTCGTGCCGTGCCCGCTCGCACCCTGGTGACGCGGCGATCCGGAACACCAGAGTCCACCGGCGAATTCACCACTGCGACACCACCTCCCGGCTGCCTGTTGCGCACCATCGCGCTCGCCAACGACGTGCACTACGGCGAGCACACCAGCGGGCTCATCGTCAGCGGGCTACCCACCGGACTGCGCCACGACACCGAGCACTACCCCGAGTTCATGCTCGACTCTCTGCTCGACGACGTGCGCAGCCCCGACCGCGCCGCCGATCACCTCATCCTCGCGGGCGATCTGACCGATTCCGGCACGCTCGACCAGTCGCTCGCGGTACGCGCACGGCTGGATTCCTGGGGTGAGCTGGGCAAGGACTACTTCGTCTGCCGCGGCAACCACGACAAGCCCGAGCGACTCCGCGGCCGAAGCCTCGACCACTGGGGTGCCGTATTCCACAGCCGCCAACGATTGGTCGAATACCACCTCGGCGGACTGCGCGTGCTCGGACTCGACACCACCCGACTGACCGGATCCGGTGGCACCATCGTCGCGCCGCAGCGGGATCAGCTACGCGAAATCCTGGCCGCGGACCCCGACCGACCCACCCTCATATTCGGGCATCACCCGGTGACATCGCATGCGGCAGTGAGCAATCCGGGCGGTCCGGGCTTCGTACTCGACCCATCGAACGCCGCCGCCCTGCACACCCTGTACCGAAACGCACCCGGGGTGTTCCTGCACCACAGCGGCCACACCCACCGAAACCGCCGCAGCCGCCCCAACATCGGCATCGACGTCGAGTTCCTCGAAGTAGCCGCAGTAAAAGAATATCCAGGCGGATACCTCCTCCTCCGCATCTACGAAGGCGGCTACACGGCCAACTTCTACAAGACCCGCTCCGACGCCGCCCGCACCTGGAGCACCCGCACCCGCCGCCAATACCTGGGCCTGCACCCCGATCACGCTCTCGGCAGCTGCACCGACCGCAACTACGTCACTCTCCGCGACTTCTCCGGTTTGACGCGATCATGAATCCGACTGCCGTGTAGCAGGTTCCATCCGCGCCAGTTGTGGGAGCGGGTGCCCGACACGCGCCACTATGGTGGACCGATGGCATCGATCAAACAGGTCCAAGTCACCTTCGACTGCGCCGACCCCGAGCGCGTCGCCCGTTTCTGGTCCGCTGCGCTGGGGTACGAGAACCAGGGTTCAGCCTGCATCGACCCCTCAGGCGTCGGCCCACGCCTCTACTTCCAACGCGTCCCCGAACCCAAAGTCGCCAAGAACCGCGTGCATCTCGACGTACGAGCCGGCACCGGACTCATAGGCGAAGAACGCCTCGCCACCCTCGAAGCCGAATGCACCCGCCTGATCGCCCTCGGCGCAGTACGCGTCCGACTACTCCCTGCCGACGACGACAACGAGTCCTGCATCGTCATGCAAGACATCGAGGGCAACGAGTTCTGCCTCGACTAAGGGCTCATCGGCGTTGGGAAGGCAGTCGGTGCGGGCCGCGCACGAGCCTCACCTGAGGTGCGCCCGCCGCGACGGCACCCGCCGCGCACGAATCCGCCCGCCGCGCACGAATCCGCTAGCGAATTCGTGCGCGGCGCCCCGAAACGTGCGCGGCGCCCAAAGCGCGCGCAGCAGGCCAAGCTGTTGGCAGCGCTCCAGGATGTGCGCGGCGCTGACGATTGCCACGGTGCGCACGAATCCGCCTGCCGCGCACGAATCCGCTAGCGAACTCATGCGCGGCATCCCGAAACGTGCGCGTCAGGCCAGCATGCGCGGCACTCGGCGGGCGACGAGTCAGTCGTTGGCGTGCAGGGCGGCGTTGAGTTCGATGCCGGTTCCCTTGCGGGGCACCACCTCTACCGTGCCGGTGACGGAGTTGCGGCGGAACAGGAGGTTGTTCTGGCCGCTGAATTCGGCGGCCTTGACGACGGTGCCGTCGGGGGTGGTGACCTTGGTGCCTGCGGTGAGGTAGAGGCCCGCCTCCACGACGCAGTCGTCGCCGAGGGGGATGCCGACGCCCGCGTTGGCGCCGAGCAGCGAGCGCTCGCCGACGGAGATGACGGTGGTGCCGCCGCCGGACAGGGTGCCCATGATGGACGCGCCGCCGCCGACGTCGGAGCCGTCGCCGACCACGACACCGGCCGAGATGCGGCCCTCGACCATGGAGTTGCCGAGGGTGCCCGCGTTGAAGTTCACGAAGCCCTCGTGCATGACGGTGGTGCCGGAGGCGAGGTGCGCGCCGAGGCGGACCCGGTCGGCGTCGCCGATGCGCACGCCGGACGGGATGACGTAGTCGACCATGCGCGGGAACTTGTCGACGCTGTACACGGTCACCGGGCCGCGGGCGCGCAGCTTGGCGCGGGTGGTCTCGAAGCCTTCCACCGCCGCCGGGCCGTGATTGGTCCACACCACATTGCTGAGCAGCCCGAACTGGCCGTCCAGGTTCACCCCGTGCGGCCGGACCAGCCGATGCGAGAGCAGGTGCAGCCGCAGGTAGACGTCTCCCGCAGCCGTGGCACCGAACTGCTTTGACTCACAACGAGATCCGGCGGCAGCAAGTTGACGCATTGCGCTTTGATCGCGTTGACGCTGCGCCCGGTCCGGTCGGCGATCTCCTCGATCCCCATCTCGGTGTGTAGCAGCTCGATCAACTCGGTATTGCGTTCGTCGGTCCACCAGTCGTACGCGTGCCGGTGCGTGTTTTCGGCCATCGAGCCCTCCCTCGACGAATTCCCCTGTGGCGCACCATCCCCTGGCACGCCTTGCTCCGGTACCTATGGTGCCAGCAGGTACCGACAGATTCCGTGGAGCAAATGGCAGGCCGGCGCGAAAGGCGCACTCGGAGACCGACAGGTCGGGCTGGGGCTAGATCCAGCCCTTCTCTCGGGCTTTGAGGGCGGCTTCGTAGCGGTTGGAGACGGCTAGTTTGGCCATGGCGGAGGAGAGGTAGTTGCGGGTGGTGCCGGGGGTTAGGTGGGCTCGGCGGGCTATGTCTTCTACGGAGGCGCCGTCTAGATGATTGATTCCAAGGGGTGTGGTGCATGACGAGTCCACACACCTCCTGATGGATGATCACCCAGCCGCAGTGCTTGTTCCTCCGTGCTGAAGTGAAAGATTCTGCCCGACAGCAGCATTCGATGTGACGAAGTAGGCGAGGGCGCCGAAGATCAAGGTTGTGAGCAATGAAATCGACACCCTCGCCACTGCACTTTATGTCACGATCGACGACTTGGTGAAGACCCGCCCCGATCTGGCGCCTGCCCGCCCTCGGATCGGGTTCACCCCGCAGTTGACCGACGCCGAACTGGTGGCCCTGGCCGTGATGCAGGCCCTGCTGGGCTACCCCAACGAGCGCCGCTGGATGCGCTACGCCCGCAAACATCTACGGCATCTCTTCCGGTATCTGCCCCAGCAACCCGGCTACAACAAACGACTCCGCAAAGCCGCCGCCCTGATCACCGCCGCCATCCGGCACCTGGCCACCGACACAAGCCTGTGGACCGACGATGTATGGGTCGCCGATTCCACCCCGGTGGAATGCGGGCGCTCCCGCGAAACGGTGAAGCGCTCCGAACTGGCCGGATACGCCGAATACGGTTACTGCGCTTCGCATTCGCGCTTCTTCTGGGGCATGCGGCTGCACTTGATCGCCACCCTGGGTGGGCTGCCGATCGGTTTCGCTCTGACCGGCGCGAAAGCCGACGAACGCGAAACCCTGATGGGTATCCTGGCCGGTGACCCCGCCCTGGCCGCCCAACGACCGGGACAGACCCTGATCTGCGACAAGAACTATTTCGGTGCCGGGTTCGAGGCCGAGTTGGCCGCCACCGGGATCCAGCTGTTGCGGCCGGCTCGCAAGGGCGAAGCCGAACGACCTGGCGCCGCCCTGTTCAAACCATTACGGCAGGTCGTCGAGTCGATCAACCAGACGTTCAAAGCCCAACTCGATCTCGAACGCCACGGTGGACGCACCCTCAGCGGAGTCATAGTGCGTGTCCTGCAACGAATCCTGGCGATTACCGCCGCGATCTGGCACAACGACACCACCGGCGCACCGGTACACCGATCACTGACCGCCTACGACCACTGATCCCCTTGGAATCAATCATCTAGGGCGTATTCGAGGACGTCGGCTTCGCGGGCGGTGAGGACGGTGTCGCCTGCGCTGATGGCTTCGGCGGCTAGTTCGGGGTCTACGTAGCGGCCGCCGCGGTGGACGGTGCGGATCACTTCGGCCAGAGTTGCGGCGGAGGTGGTTTTGGGGAGGAAGCCGCGGACGCCTGCGGCGAGGGCGCGTTTGAGGTAGCCGGGGCGGCCGTGGCTGGTGACGATGAGGGTGCCTGCGCCGGGTGAGAGGCGTTGGAGTTCGGTGGCGGTGTCGATGCCGTCTATGCCGGGCATTTGCAGATCGATGACGGCCACGGCGACGGGCTCGCCGCGCTCGTTGCGGCGCTGCCACGCGGCGATGAGTTCCTCGCCGGAGCCGACATGGTCCACTACCTCGAGGTCGGCTTCGAGATCGAGCATGGTCGCCAATGCGGCGCGGATGAGTGTTTCATCGTCGGCCAGGAATACCGGAATCATTTATTCTCCCAATGGATTTCGAGGATGAACTCATCCGGTGACGCGTCGACGTCGAGGGTCGCGCCGATGGGTGCGAGCCGTTCGGCGAGGCCGCGTAGCCCCGAGTGCTCGCCGGGCAGGCCGTGCGGACAGTCGTTGCGCAAGGACATCCCCGCATCTCCGAGCGCGAGAACCGCCGAGGTCGCCGACGAGTGTTCGACGATGTTGGTGGTGCCCTCGCGCACCACCCAGGCGGCGACCTCGTGGAACCGCGCCGGAACCTTGGCCGGATCGCCCTCGACAACGAGCCGACAACCCACCGCCGACAGCAACGAGCGCGCTCCTGCCACCTCACCGCGCAGATCGATGCCCCGGTAGCCGCGGACCAGTTTGCGCATCTGCCCCATCGATTCGACGGCGAGTGTCTTCACCTCGTCCATCTCGGCGGCCGCGCGGTCGGACTTCCCGGACCGCGACAACACCGCCGCCAGTTCGCTTTTCACCGCGATCGCGGAAAACCCGCGGCCGACGATGTCGTGCAGATCCCGCGCGAAGCGCAAACGTTCCTCGGCGACTTGCAATTCCGCCTCGACCGCCTTCGCCCGGTCCAACTCTTCGACGACCCGCATCCCCCACACGGTGAGCAATGTCGTTGCGACAACCAAACTTCCGGCAAGGAAGGTCACCGCCGCCGCGATCAGTCCCGTAACTGGCGACGAACCGAGGAGCAGTCCGGTGGCGACGCTGAGACCGAGAACTACCCACCACTTGCGCAGCACGAACCATACGACCGAGTACATGGCCAACGCCGCCGCGCCGATACTGACCAAAAACGCTTCTTGGATGGTCGGGTCACTGGTGGCCAGTCGGGCGGTAATGCCAGCGATTAGCCAAACCCCCGCGAGCACCGCCACCGCGCCCGGCAGTGCCCATCGACGCGACACTGCCCCGGCCGACAGCGAGAATTCGGGTTGGACTTCCACCGCGACCATCGCCCCGATACCGGCCAGCACGATCCCGGCCACCGACCACGACGCGTGCGCGGTGATCGCCATGACGGCGATCACCGCGACGAGACCACCCTGCAGCGTCAGCCGGGTGTAGAGCCGGTACTTGGCCGGCCCGGACAGCTCGTCCCACCACGCGGTCCAGCGGCTCAACCGCGGTCGTCCCAGCGGAAGCTCTTGCGGGTCAGCGCGAGCGCCAGGACTGTCCATATCGCCAGTGTGGCAAACGGTCGGCCGAGTTCGGCGAACGTGCCCGCGAAGTCGAGGGCCACGTCGGATGCGGCGGCGGTGGCCGGCTTGCCGGACGCGCCGAGGGAGATCAGGTCGGAAACCGCCGCGAACGGTGTCCAGTCGGCCGGCTCGGACAACCGATCCGGCAGCACCTTCCGGATGGAGGCGAGGCCGACCATCGCGACCGTCATCACCGGCAGCGAGGTGATCTGCGCGGCCTCGGCGTTCTTCGTCACCGCGCTGGTCGCGAGGGCCAGCAGCGAGAACACAACGACACCGCCGATGAGCGCCAGCGCGATCGCGATGGGGTTCACCGGAGCGGGTGCGCCGGTGCCGTAAACCACCGCCACAACGACGGCAGTGCACGAAAGTGTCACCAGCGCACCGGGAATGGCCGGAGCGAGCTGGATCTGCCAGTCGGCGGCCTCACCCGTGCGCAGCCGTTTCAACACGCCCTCGCTGCGGCGCGTGGTCACCATCGACAGCACCGAGTAGTACTGCACGAACAATAAGGCGGCCAACGCGAGCGTCTCGAACGTCACCGCCGCCGTGCTCGCCGTCGGCGACTGGTTTCTGATCGCGATCAGATACAGCGCCAGCGGTATTCCGATCGGAAAGAGGGTCGCCATGTAGACCAGCGTCTTGTTGCGCCGGAACTGCACGAACTCGGCCTTGGCCAGCGCGGCGAGCGGGCGGCGGCGAAAGCTGGTGGGTGTCGCGAGGGTGGTCATCGGGTTGCTCCGATCAATTCGGGGGTGGTCGCCTGCGCGTCGTTAGATTCGTTGGCGATGTCCAGGAAGACCGATTCCAGGGAGGCGGCGCGGGCTTCGAGGCCGGTCAGATGCAGACCGTGCTCGCGCGCCCAGCCGAGCAGTTCGAACAGGTGACCCTGGAGGTCATAGGTGCTGACGGTGACGCGAGCTTGCGCCTCGATCCGCGCGTCACGCAGGTGCGGCAACGGCAGCCCGGGATGATCGAAGACGATCCGCGCCGGATGGCCGTCGACGATCTCGCGCAGCGTGCCCGCGCGGGCGACCTCGCCCTTGTGCATGATCGCGATCCGGTCGGCGAGTGCCTCGGCCTCATCCAGATAGTGCGTGGTGAGCACCATGGTCACGCCGGACGACTTGAGGTCGGAGAGCAGTTGCCACGTCCCTCGTCGGCTCTCCGGGTCGAGGCCGGTCGTCGGCTCGTCGAGAAACAGCAAACGCGGCTGACCGAGCAGGGCGCACGCCATGTCGACGCGGCGCTGCTCGCCGCCCGATAGCGAACCGACCCGCACGTTGGCACGATCGGCGAGGTCGACCTGCGCGAGGACGACGTCGGCGGTGGTCGGATCGGTGCAGGTCCCGCGCCACATTTCGAGTGTTTCGCGGACGGTCAGCTCGGCAGGCAGGCCGCCGGACTGCAACATGATGCCGACCTGGGGGCGGACCTGGTCGCGGTCCCGCAGCGGGTCGAGGCCGAAGACCTCGACGACACCGGCGGAGGGAGCGGCCAGGCCTTCGAGCATGTCGAGCGTTGATGTCTTACCGGCGCCGTTGGTGCCGAGCAATGCAAAAACCTCTCCCTCGTCGACTTGGAGGTCCACGCCCTTGACCGCCTCGAACGCGGTCTTGCCGTGGCCGTAGGTGCGGCGCAGGCTGCGTGCGTTGATGACATCGTGAACTCGTGGGTTCCGATTCGTGCTGTTCATGGCTTCTACGATCGTGGACTCGGCTCGACGTCAGTAGTAAGCGCAGTCATCGAATGCCGGTGAGTTCCTCATGGTCCGGCCATGACAAAAGTCATTCAGGGTGCGGGTAGGTGTCGACGAGGGACGGTCGCGGGGTCGGAAAGTGCAGCACGACGGGCGAATTCGATGACGCCGAGCAAGGCCGCGTCCGCGCCGAGGAGTGCGGGAGTGACGTCCGGTTCCGCAGCGGGTACCAGTGCGCGACGACCCGAGAACTGGTGTTGAATCACCGGGTACAGCCATGGAAACCATTGCGCCAGTACACCTCCCAGGATCACTTCGTCGATGTCGAGCAAGGAGGTGATCGACAGTATCGCGGTACCCACGGCCCGCCCTGCAATATCCACTGCCTCCAGCGCTCGCTCGTCGCCGCGGTCGAGTGCCTCGACGAGGAGGTCGGCTGCGCGGCCGAGTCCATCACGCCGCAAAACATCATCGAAACCGGCGGCCGTGAGCACCGCATCGGGGCCCGCGTACCCCACCAAACATCCACGGGCCCCGCAGAAGCAGGCCGGTCCGTCGATGGCGACCGGCATGTGGCCCGGCTCGCCCGCAATACCGTGACTGCCGGTGTGAATGCGCCCGTCCAGCACCACCCCACCACCGATACCGGTGCCCGCGGCGATATAGACCACGCCGCGCGGACGTCGCGGATGCGCATGGTATTCCGCCAGTGTGGCGGCGTTCGCGTCGTTGATCACGTCGATAGGACAGGTCACCTCCGACAGCCGGGCAGCGATCAGCGCGCGCAACCGAACCGGACGCAGCCAGCCGAAATCCGGTGCGGCAAGCACAGTTTGCGCCTCATCGTCACCGACCGGCCCTGCCATCGCGACTGCGACGCGCACCAATTCCGCATCAGGAGGCGCCGCCGTTTCCGCTCGACGCACCGCGTCGGCGATCGCGTCCGCCATCGATGGGGGCACCCCGGCGACACCGTTGTGCGGTGCGGTGTCGCGCCACACGATCGTGCCCGCGAGATCGGCGACGGCAACACGCAGTTGTTCCGAACTGATCTGCACCGCAATGGTCGACGCGCGCCGCGGGATCATCCGCAGCAGCCGTCGTGGCCGACCCCGCCCACCACTAAGCAGCACACCGTCCTCCGACACCAGTCCGCGCGCCGTCAGGTCGGCAACCATCGTGGTGACCGATGCGTGCGACAGCCCCGTGGCTACGGCGATCTCGGTGCGCGCGCACGGACCGTGCTCGGCCACGTGACGCAGCACCAGCCCCAGGTTGCGTCGCCGGACGGCCACCGAATCATGTGCCTGCGTCATCTCCACACGATCAAGACTATGCAGGTCAAGAATTTTTTCAATCATTGACTTATTCCGTCCCGAATCGCGAACATACCGGTGCTCGCACGAATCGAATCGAGGTCGCGATGCCCACTGCGCACATCAACCGCCGGACCGTCCTGCTCGGAGCCGCGGCCATCACCTTGGCCGCCGCATGCTCGACCGAGCGATCCAGCTCCGACACCGTGCGGACGACCTACGGTCCGATCCGGGGCAAGCGCCGCGACACCGGCATCGCCTTCCTCGGCGTGCCGTTCGCCCGGCCGCCGGTCGGCGAGCTGCGATTCGCCGCCCCAGCACCGCCCGCACCGTGGACCGAAACGTTGGAGTGCACCGCGTACGGACCCACCGCTCAGCGCAGGTCGATGGGCGAGGTGACGACCATCCCCGAGCCGAGCATCCCCGGCGATGCCGTCCTCAACTTGAATGTCTTCACCCCTGACCCGTCCGCGCGTGGCCTGCCGGTGCTGGTGTGGATCCACGGCGGCGGCTTCATCGCGGGCAGTCCGGCCAGCCCCTGGTATGACGGTGCCGCGTTCAATCGCGATGGGGTGGTGGTGGTTTCGGTCGGCTACCGACTCGGAATCGATGGTTTCCTGCACCTGGACGGAGCTCCGGACAACCGGGCGGTGCTGGACTGGATCGCGGCTTTGCAGTGGGTTCGCGACAACGTCGCGTCGTTCGGTGGCGATCCGGGCAAGGTGACCGTCGCCGGTCAGTCCGCGGGTGGCGGCGCGGTCTGGGCGCTGATGGCCACACCCGCCGCGCGCGGGCTGTTCCGCGCGGGAATCTCCGTCTCCGGCGCGGTAACCCAGCCGAACGATCGCGCCGCGGGGCTCGCCGTGGCTGAACTGTTCACCCGACGCACCGGCGTGCCCGCGACCGCCGCCGCTTTACGCGCCCTGCCCGAGAACACCGTGCTCGACATGCAGGATGCACTCCAGGCACCCGGGCCGGGCAGCGAGACCGTGCCGATGCTCGGTTTGGCACCGTTCGCCGACGGCACGCTGATCCCCGAATCAACACCCACCATGCTCAAAAATGGTGCGGGCGGCGATATTCCACTGCTGCTCGGTTTCACCCGGCACGAGTTCAACATGGCGGCCACCATGATGGCGCAGAACCCGGGAGCAGCCAGCCCACTCGCAGGGGCCGGACGGGGCGTCGACATGAACGCCTATCGCGCAGCCTATCCCGGCGCGGGTGAGATCGAACTCGCCGGCCACGCCATCAGCGACACGATCATCCGCGGACCCTCCTACCAGGTCGCCGAGGCTCGCGCGCGACTGAATCAACCCACCTGGCTCTACGAATTCACCTGGACCTCAACAGCTCCCGGCTACAACGGGATGGCGGCACACTGCCTCGACCTACCGTTCGCCTTCGACCTGCTGCGCGTACCCGGCGTCACCGAGGTCGAGGGCGCAGGGCCGCCCCAAGCACTGGCCGACGCCATGCACGCCGCCTGGGTCGGCTTCGTCAAAGACAATGCGCCGGGCGCGAACTGGCCGCGCTACACCCTGGACAAGCGGCAGACGATGATCTGGTCCAACCAGGGCCGCGTCGAATCCGACCCCTTCGCCCCGCAACGCCAGATCTGGGCTCCCTTATACTGCTTGCCAAGTCGAGGTTTCCCGAGTGACATGGTCGGCATGTTCACATACGTGGTGACGGCCGAGTTCGCGAACGATGAAGTGCGCCAGGAATATCTGGCCTGGATGCGAGACGGGCACGTGGCGAAGGTGGTCGAGCTCAGCGCGGCCGTCTCGGGACAGGTCGTGCTGCTCGATGACGGACGAGTCGAAGGCCGGTATGTCTTCCCGGATCGAGAAACGTTCACCGCGTACGAAACCGGCCCGGCCGTCGCGCTGCGCGCCGACGGTGCGCGGTTCACCGAGTCCGGAAAGGTCGTCTTCGCCCGGAGCACCGGGGAGGTCCTTTTCGGCGTCTGAGATCGATGCCGAAAGTGTGCGGACAGAACGCGGTTGCGCCGGTGATCCGTGGGTATGTACTCGGCACAACCAGGAGGTTCCACCATGATGGCAATAGCTGCCGCCGTCTCGTTCGGGCTCGCTCTGCTGCTCGATCTGACCGATACCACCCTCGGTGACACCGTCACCGCAGGCACGCTCACCACCCTCGGCCTACTGCTGATCGCCCTGCATCTGGCCGGTGTCGGCACCGGAACCCGTTCACTGAAGTGGCGCCGCGGCCGCCGATAAGCTCCACCGGATCGGATAAACCAGGGTGGGCCAAGCGATTTCGCTTGGCCCACCCTGTTCGCGCCGCATAGCCGCGTTCGCGTTCCGACACCGTAATCGCGTGTGCCCCGGCAGATCCGGTCAGGCCTGTTTCGACGCGAGCTCGATCACGGTGATGTCGGAGGGTGCGCCTACCCGGACGGGTGGCCCCCAGGCACCGGCACCGCGCGTGACGTACAGCTGGGTATCGCCGTAACGTTCCAACCCTGCGACGGTCGGATTGGCCAGGCCCGCAAGGAGATTGCCGGGCCATACCTGCCCGCCGTGCGTGTGGCCGGACAGTTGCAGATCGACCCCGTGCTCGACCGCGTCATGGATCTGCACCGGCTGATGCGCCATCAGCACCGCGGTACGGGCGTGATCGCGGTTGCCGAGCGCGGCGGCGAAGTCCGGTTCCTGTCCGATGCGTTTGCCCTGAATGTCGTTGACGCCCGCGAGGTCGAAATGCGGCAACTCCGTGTGGCTGTTCGCCAGTAGGTGCAGCCCGAGTTCCTGCACGTGCTCCATCCATTCCGCTGCGCCGGAGAAGTATTCGTGATTGCCGGTGACGAAATAGGCGCCGTGGCGTGCACGCAGCCGCGACAGTGGTTCGACCGCCGACCGCAGGTGTTCGACGCTACCGTCGACCAGATCACCAACCACCGCAATGAGATCCGGCTGGGTGCCGTTGATCGTCTGGACCACCCGCTCGGCGAATCCGCGCCCCAGAATCGGACCGAGATGGATATCGCTGACCACGGCGATCCGGAATCCGTGCGCCGCGCGTGGCAGCTTCGCCAGCGGGATGGTCAACTGCTTCACCTGCGGACCGGCCAGCACGCCGTAGGTGCCGTAGCCGACGGTGCTCACCGCGGCCAGCGCCGCCGCCCCACCCACCGCACGAGATACGAACAGCCGCCGCGAGACTGGCGGTTCCGGTCGATCGGGCGGTGCAGCATCGGCTGTCTTGGTTGCGGGAACCAGTACGTCCTCGGGCACCCGCGTCACGGAGTTGTCCGTGCGGGCGATCCACCGCCGGAACAACGGCCGGACCAACTCCCCGACCAGCAACGACAGCAAGAGGTACAGGAACAGCGCGCCCCACAGATACCCAGGCCAGGCGATGATCTGGATGATCAGGAACGGAATCCCGGCCGACTCGGCAACGAAGGCACCGATCAACAGCACCGGGCCCGCGATCATCACACCGGTACCCACCCGGCGCGCGATCGATCCGGACACCGTCGTATCCCGCACGAGCCGCCGCCACACATACCAGTGCAGCCCGCCGAAAACCCCCAGAACGACGATCCCCACGACAACGAATGCGACGCCCACCGCATCACCCTATGCGAGTGTGCATCTGTTGCCTGATCCATGCGTCTGATGAGCAGGACGCGTTGTAGCAGCGTCAGCGGAAGAAGGTCTGGATCACCGTGAGCACCAGGCCGCACAGCGTCCACAAGCCGACCAATCGTGCATCGCCTAGGAATGCGAACGGATGGCGCGGCGGGGATGGCTGGGGCGCGTAGCCCGCAACAGGCGGGTTGGCCGGCCTGAGCGGGTTGGGCTCGAACGGACTCGACTGCGAGCTCGGTCGGGCGGTCGTTGCACTGTCCGGCCGGCTGGTAGGCAACAGTGCGACAACGACGTAGCCCGCGGCCAAACCGGCGCCGACAACCGCACAGACAATGATCAGCACCCAGGAAACGTGCGATACCGGCTTGCAGTCGTTCAACGACGACAACGAGCCAGGATCGATGTCACCCGCACAGATCTTGATCAGGTGGTAGAGGAACCGGTCGTATAGGAGGTTCCACAGTGTCCCCCAGAAGGCGACACTGGCAGCGATGGTCGCGGCATACTTCAAGACCTGCTCTGCGGTCTTCGATTTCGGTGTGCTCATCACGGTTCCGGTGGCTAGGCGTCACTCGCCGCGCTCGGCGTCAGCTACTAAGACTGCCAGACTCGCTGAAGGCACATCATCAACTTGCCGCAGCCCAAGTCATGCGCGATCCCAGCCGTCGCAGCCCGGAATGTGTTGCGCGCCAGGCACCAAGGAGCATGGCCTGCGCGGCGGCGGTCAGTTGAATGACTGCGGGTAACCCGCGGGCGCCTGCACGATCGTCAAGTGCGAGCGCTTGCGCACAACGAAACCGAGTGTCTCGTACAGGCGGATCGCCGTCACGTTGTGGGCGACGGCGTGCAGGAACGGTGCCTCGCCCCGAGCCCGGATACCCGCGCCGACGGCCGCGACCAGCCGCGAGGCAATGCCGCGCCCGCGGAATTCGGGGTCGGTGCAGACGGCGCTGATCTCGGTCCAGCCGGGCGGGTGCATCCGCTCACCCGCCATGGCGATCAGTCTGCCGTTTACCCGCAGGCCCAAGTAGGTGCCCATTTCGATCGTCCGCGGCGCGAACGGGCCGGGTTCGGTACGCGCGATCAAGTCGAGCATCTCGGGGACGTCGGCGGTGGTGAGCACCTCGAATTCCGGGTCGGCGGCGACGCGCAGTCCGGTGCCGTCCATCTGCACCGTTGCGACGTCCTGCAACACCGTCCACCCGGCCGGCGGCACGTGCCCCGCCCCGCGCAATGCGGTGCTGCCGCCCGGCCCGAGCAGGGTAGCCAGGTCGGTCCAGTCCTGTTCGTCCAGGACCGGCGGATGGCCGAAGAACCTGGCGACCTCCGGGTCATACCGACAGATCCGACCCGCCCAGCCCGCGAACCGGCGGTGCACGCCACGCAGCGAGGTCCGCACCGGGTCGTCGAGCGGATGCAACGAGGTATCGATATCGATGGTCGACTCAGTGGTCACCGCACCCTCCTCCACAACAGCGTTCAACCACAAAACGTTAGCGAGGCGCACAACCATTCGGCACTGTTGCGCTCACCACGATTCCGTCCGATTGGAATCGTTTGGGGTGCACTGGCGAACGCGCTACGTGACGATGCGCAGCGGGTGCTCGAGGACCTCCTTCAGCTGCGCGAGGAACTGGGCGCCGACCGCACCGTCGATCGCGCGGTGGTCCGCGGACAGCGTGACGCGCAGGATCTTGCGGGTGACCACCGCACCGTCGTCGAGGCGCAGCTCGTCCGCCGCGCCGCCGACCGCGAGGATCGCGGACTCCGGCGGGTTGATGACCGCCGTGAACTGCTCGATGCCGAACATGCCGAGGTTGGAGATGGTGAAGGTGCCGCCGGACATCTCGTCGGCCCGGAGCTTTCGATCACGGGCGCGCGTCGCCTTGTCGCGGCTGTCGGCCGCGATCTCGGAGACGCTCTTGCGGTCGGCGTCGCGGATCACCGGGACGAGCAGACCGGCCGGGGTGGCGACGGCGATGCCGAGATGGATTCCCTTGTGGCGCAACAGCTTATCGCCCGCGAAACTGACGTTGACCAAGGGATCCTTGCGCAGGGTGCCCGCGACCGCCTTGACGAGCAGGTCGTTCACGCTGACCTTGCCCTCGCCCGCCGCTTCCAGGGTCTCGTTGATCCGCGCGCGGAAGGCGAGCAAGTCGGTCACGTCGATCGCACTGGTCAGGTAGATGTGCGGGGCTTGCTGCTTGCTCTCGGTGAGGCGGGTCGCGGAGAGCCGCTGGATGTTCGTGAGTGGGATCTCGTCGTGGTCGCCTGAGACCGGGATGCTTTGTGCAGCAGCGGCACTCACGGCGGGAGTGGTACCGGAGATCGCTGATGCGGAGGCCTCATTCGCTGCGCCCGCGGCCGGTACGACGGCAGCAGGCGCAGACGTTGCGGCTACAGGGTCTGCAGCCGGTGCGGTAGCGCCATTACGGTGCGCCGCCTCCACATCCTGTCGCGTGATCCGCCCGCCAGGGCCGGTGCCGACGACGGCGGCGAGATCGACGCCGAGCTCGCGCGCGATCTTGCGCGCCAACGGCGACGACTTCAACCGCTCGCCCGACTCGGCGGCTGTCGCCGAATCAGGTTGCGCTCCAGTTGTTTCCGGAGTCGCGCTGGCGCTCACCGCCACTGCCACGGCGGACGAGTCAGAGCTGGGCGAACTCGCTTGTGCCGCAGCACTCGCGGGTACCGCACCGGACGATCCCGCCGCGCTCGCTCCACTCCCGTCCCCGACGATCGCGATCGGCTCACCGATCGCAATGCGCACACCAGGCTGGGCCAGGATCTGTTCGAGCACCCCGTCCTCGTACGCCTCGAGCTCCATCAGCGCCTTGTCGGTCTCGATCTCGGCGACAACCTCCCCGCGCGTGATCTGATCGCCGACCTGCTTCAACCAGGCGGAGACAACGCCGTCCTCCATGGTGTCGGACAGCCGGGGCATGGTGATCTCAGACATGTCTTATTTCCTCCCCACGGCCGCAAGGGTTTCCACCGCAGCGGTGTACAGCGACTCCGCGGACGGCAGCGCGAGCTTCTCCAGCGGCTTGGCATACGGCAGCGGAACCTCGGCCATCGCGACCCGACGGACCGGGGCGTCGAGGTAGTCGAACGCTCCATCCGAGATGGAGGCCGCGACCTCCGCACCGATGCCATAGGTGAGCCAATCGTCCTCGCCGACAACGGCACAGCCGGTCTTACGGACAGACGCGACCAGGGTGTCACGATCCAACGGACGCAGGCTGCGCAGATCGATCACCTCGGCGGAAATCCCCTCGGCGGCAAGACGTTCGGCTACCTGGGTGGCAACGGTAGCCATGCGGGAGTAACTGATCAGCGTGATATCGGTGCCCTCTCGGGTAACGGCCGCCTTGCCGATCTGGGCAGGCGGAAGATCCTCGGGCACTTCCCCTTTGGTGTTGTAGAGAGACAGGTTCTCCAGGAACACCACCGGGTCGTCGTCCTCGATCGCGGCCTTGAGCAGCGCCCGCGCATCGGCGGGCGTGCTCGGCGCCACCACCTTCAGGCCGGGCACGAAGGCGTAGTACAGCTCGATGTTCTGCGAGTGCGTCGCACCGAGCTGCTGGCCGCCGCCACCGGGCATCCGGATGACCATGGGCACATTGGTCTGCCCACCGAACATACCGTAGATCTTGGCGGCGTGATTGACGATCTGGTCCAGCGCGAGCAGCGAGAAGTTGATCGTCATGATCTCCACGACCGGGCGCAGGCCGAGCATGGCGGCACCGATGGCCGCGCCGACGAAACCCTCCTCGGCGATCGGGGTGTCGCGCACCCGCTTCTCGCCGAACTCGGCCAGCAGGCCCGCGGTGATCTTGTAGGAGCCCTCGAAGACGCCGATCTCTTCCCCGATCAGGAAGACGTCGTCGTCGCGACGCATCTCCTCGCGCAGGGTTTCGCGCAGCGCTTCGCGATAGGTCATGACAGGCGCAGGGGGACGGCAGCCGGCGGAGCCGGCGGAGCCGGCGGAGCCGGCGGGGTGGGTAGGCACAGTTGGTCCTAGGCGGTGAAGAGCGGGTCGGCGGGCAGGCGGCGGGAATCGCCGGGCACCGGGGTGGCGTAGTTGTAGTCGAACAAGCTCGACGGCTCCGGATGCGGGCTTGAGTCGGCGAATTCGACGGCGGCGGCAACACTTTCGGCGACCTCGCGCTCGATCTCGGCGACCGACTCCTCGGTCAGCACCCCGGCATCGAGCAATCTGTTCTGCCACAGGACGATCGGGTCGTGCTCGCGGGCCGTGGACACCGCGTCGTTGCTGCGGTACTTGGCCGGGTCCACCACCGAATGCCCTTTGAGCCGATAGCTCACCGCCTCCAGCAGCGCCGGTTTCCCTTCGCGGCGGGCGCCTTCGATGAGTTCACTCGCCATATCGCGCACCGCGAGCACGTCGGTGCCGTCCACTCGCTCACCGCGCATGCGGTAGGCGGCGGCGCGCTTCCACAGATCCGGTTCAGCCGAGGACTTCTCGACCGTGGTGCCCATGCCGGTCTGATTGTTGATCACCAGGAACACCACCGGCAGCCGCCACAGCGCCGCGATGTTGAGCGACTCGTGGAATGCGCCGATGTTCGTGGTGCCCTCCCCCATCTGGCACACCACCACCTCGTCGCCGCCGCGGTAGTCGATGGCCAGCGCCGCGCCGACCGCGAGCGGAACCTGGCCGCCCACAATGGCATAGCCGCCGAGCAGCCGGGTCGCGGTGTCGTACATGTGCATCGACCCGCCCCAGCCCTTCGACGTGCCGGTGGAGCGGCCGTAGAGCTCGGCCATCACCCGGCCCGGCGCGATGCCCTTGGCCAGCGCGTAACCGTGCTCGCGGTAGTTGGTGAACAGGTAGTCGGTGGGGCGCATCGCCGCGCCGAGCCCGACGACGGTGGCTTCCTCACCGAGGTTCAGGTGGCAGTAGCCGCCGATCTTGGCCTGCTGGTAGCTCTGCGCGGTGCGCTCCTCGAAGCGGCGCACGAACAGCATGTCGTGGTAGAGACCGCGCAGCGTCTCGGAATCCGCTGCGGCGAACGCGGATTCGGCGGTCGACTGGGTGGCGGTGTCCACCTTCGCGGGCTTGCGGGTGCTCTTGCGCGGTGCGGTGGTCGTGGTCATCTGCGGACTCCTCAACGCTTCTTGCGCGGCGCGATGTGTACCGGCAGGCCGAGCCCGGCCAGCGCCGTCTCCATGCCGATCTCGCCGAGGGTGGGGTGGGCGTGAATGGTGTCGGCCAGCTCGTCGAGCGTCGCCTCCAGCGAGATCGCCAGCGCGCCTTCGGTGATCAGATCACTGGCCGACGGGCCGATGATGTGCACCCCGAGCACTTCGCGATGCTGTTGCCCGGCAACGATCTTCATGATGCCCTCGGTGTCGCCGAAGGTCTTGGCCCGGCCGAGCGCCGCGAACGGGAACTTGGCGGTGATCACCTCGCGGCCGGCCGCGCGGGCGGCCTCCTCGGTGAGACCGACGCTCGCGATCTCCGGATGCGTGAAGGTCGCCGCCGGGATGACCGCGTAGTCGATGTGCGCGTCGTGCCCGGCGATCACATCGGCCGCCGTGATGCCCTGATGCGAGGCGACATGGGCGAGCAGTGCGCGCCCGGTCACGTCGCCGATGGCGTACACGTGCTCGACCCCGGTCCGCAGCTGGTCGTCGACCTCGATGAATCCACGTGCGTCCGTGCCGATTCCGGCGACATCCAGGCCGAGGTCGGCGGTGTTGGGTCGTCGGCCGACACCGACGAGCACCACATCGGCGTCCAGCTCCTGCGGCTGCTTCCCGTCCACCGACACCCGCAGCGCGTCGCCCTGTGCGATGGCGGTGACGGTCGAGCCGGTCAGTACAGCGATGCCACGCTTGCGGAAGGACCGGCCGAGCGTCGCGCCGATCTCCTTGTCCTCCAACGGAACCAGACTATCCTGCATCTCCACGACGGTGACCTGGCTGCCGAAGGTGGCGAACAGGCTGGCCCATTCCGCGCCGACCGCGCTGCCGCCGATGACCACCAGCCGCTTGGGCACCTCGTTCAGCCCGAACGCGCCGTCGGAGGTGACCACACCGGGCAGGTCCGCGCCCGGGATCGGCAGCAGTGCGGGCACCGATCCGGTCGCGACGATCACGTCCTGCGCGCTCACCTGCCGCACCGCGGCACCGGGCGCGGCGGCATAGCGGGGGCCGCCCTCGAAGATCGGTGACGCGCCGGTCTCGTGCACCTCGACCGTGGTCGGCCCGGTGAATCGGGCGTGTCCCTCGATCACCGTCACCCCGTTGGCCTTCAGCAGGCCCGCGACGCCGTCGGTGAGCTCCTTGACGATGCCGTCTTTACGCTGCCGCACCGCGGCGAAGTCGTAGCGCACGTTGTCGGCGTAGACACCGAATTCGGCTGCGGTGGTGAGGGTATGGAAGACCTCCGCCGAGCGCAGCATCGCCTTGGTCGGGATGCAACCCCAGTTCAGGCACACGCCGCCCGGGCGTTCCTTCTCCACCAGGCCGACCCGAAGGCCACGCTGCGCGGCCCGGATGGCGGCCACGTAGCCGCCAGGGCCGCCACCGATCACCAGTAGCTCGAATTCCGGCACTCGTGGTGCTCCTCATCTCGACGATTGCGACCCGTGCCCGGTTGTGGCGTGGGTCGTGCACTCGAGTCTTGCGGTCCGGAATTGCACAAACAATCTGCCGGAAGCCCAGAGATCGGGGCTCGAAAATGGGCTCTGCGCCCAATGGGAGGTGGCCCGGATCGTTCAGTCCGGTGCGGGTACCCCGAGCTCCAGCGCGGCCAGCGCCAAGGAAAGCTCCAGGTAGGAGCGCTGTCCCTCCAGCGGCCGACCCAGCAGCGTCGAGATCCGCTGCAGTCGGTTGATCACGGTGTTGCGGTGGCAGTGCAGCTTCGGCGCGGCGTTCGCGGCCGAGCAGTTCTCGGCCAGCCAGGTAGCGAGGGTGCCTAACAGGACCTCGCGCTCCTTGGTCGGCAACGCCAGCACCGGCCCGAGCGTGCGGGCCACCATCAGCTCGGTCAGATCGGGCGAACGCAGCAGCAGGGCCTCCGGGTAACGCTCCTCCAGCAACACCAAACCCGCTGTGTCCGTGGGTAATGTCTCCAGCGCGAGCATGGCCAGCGAGTGCGCGGTGTCGATCTGCGCCAGGCCCGGCACCGCGGGCGACGCCGCGGCCCGGCCCTCGATGCGCGGCCGGATGTGTTGCAGTACAGCGGAACTGTCCCGCGTTTCCAGCGAGACCAGCCCGACCGTGGAATCCACCCGGTCGTGCCAGACCGAGCGAATACCCAAGGCCGCCAACGCCGTTTCGGTGCCGAGCTGCACGACCGGACGGGTGCCGCGCACCGCCACCACCAGGTAGGCGCCGTGCGTCGGCAGATTCAGCTCGCGCGCCGCCCGCGCCGCGAAGGTCGCGTCGTGCGCGCGGCCGGCCAGCAGGTCCTCGATCAGACCGTGCCTGCGCCGCTCGTCCCGGCGCACCTGCTCGAGTTCGGTGTTGCGATAGGAGGTGACCAGCGCCGAGGACATGCCGTCGATGGCCGACCAGGTGGCCGCGCCGATCTCCCGGAACTCGCCGGGCGGGAGATCACCGGCCCGGTCGAGCAGGGCTTCCCACACGATCTGACCGCCGAGGCGGAAGGTCCGCAGCATCACTTCCAGCGGCACACCCTGCGCCGCGCGATTGCGGCCGATGGCCGCGGCGACGTCGTCGCGGTCGGGCACGGTCACGTCTCCGGCCAGCAGATCCAGCACCCGGGTCAGATAGCTGCGGCAGCCGTTGCGCAGATCCTCCCGGCTGACCGGCGAGTAGTCCGTCCATTCCGGGATGTCGGTGAAGATGGCCGACATCAGCCGCCGGGTCAGCACCGGGATCTCGGTCCGACACACCGCGGCCAGCTGCCGGGTGCCCGCGGTGGGGCCGGTGTGCTTGGGTGCCGCCATAGCGATAGACGCTACCTGCGGCCCGTGGACAGTCATCCCGCAGATCGCGGCGGCCGCTGTGGAGATCGTGTGTTGGATCTGTAGCGATGTGGTGGCCGTCGGTCTCGACGCGTTCACCTGGACCGTTCGGTCGCCCATGATGGCGGAATGGATGTACTCGATCACGTGGGGCCGGGCCTGCTGGACGTGGTCCGGCGTGACTTCGTCTGGCTGGTCTGGAACACGATGCTGGCCTGGGTGCCGGTGCTGTTGGCGCTGTTGGTGTTTCGGCTGAGGCGCCGTGACCGGAAGGTTTCCCGCTCGCCACTGTCGTGGGCGGGCGCCGTGTTGTTCGTGCTGTTCCTGCCCAATGCACCGTACGTGGTCACCGATCTCGTGCACCTGCGCTACGACATCCAATTCCTCGGCGACCGCCCGGTGGTCACCACGGTGCTGCCGGTCTACGGGGCGCTCATCGCGTCCGGCTTTCTCGCCTACTACCTCGCGCTGGCCGAACTCGGGCGATACCTCGACCACGTCGGGCTGACCCGGTGGCGTACGCCAGTCACCGTCGGCCTGCATTTGCTGTGCGCGGTGGGCGTGTTCCTCGGCCGCTGGACCCGGCTCAACAGTTGGGAGCCGGTGGTGCAGCCCCGCGGAACCTTCGAACGCATGTTGCTCGCGCTGACGTGGTCATGGGCACCGGTCCTCATCGTGGCGATGTTCCTGGTCACAGCCATCGGACACTTTGTGACCAAGGCAGTTGTCGAAGCAACCGTAGCCGGAGTCCGCCGAGCCGCGGGATCGGCGGTTGCCGCCGCGCACGAGTTGTCCGGCGGCGCACGGAATTGCTAGCAATTTCGTACGCGAGCTGCGAATAGGTGCGCGGGAGACGAAGTGTGGCTACCACGGGCCGATGAAGAATTCGAGTACGGCCATGGTGATCGCGGCGAGGAGTGCTACCGCGGCCGCTGCGGCAACGGTGCGGCGCCGAACCCGACGGACATCGCTGGCAGACCGGGCCGCGACGAAACCACCTGCGGCGCCGAGGATCCCGACCACCAGGACTCCCCCGAAGACCAGATAGAGCAGGCTGCCCAACGCGGCGGAACCGGCCTCGCCGAAACCGCGCGCGTAGCCCGACAGCGGTACCGGAAACCGATACACGACCGCGACGATCGCTGCCGCCAGCGGAGACAGCACGACGGCGGCGACCGCGCCCAAGCCCGCCATTTTCAGGGCGAACCCGTTCTCGCTGCTCGACGAAGTATCAGACACACACGGCAGCTTATGAACCCCGCCGGACTGTGGACACCGAGAAACCACCTGTGTCGCCGAGTAGAACTACTCCCCGCCGACTCGAGCACGTAGAGCGGCTGATCGAGTAGGGCTCCCGGATCAGTCGGACGTGCCGATTCGCTGGAGCAGATTCAGCAAGGTGCCCCGCTCGGCGGTGGACAGGGCGGCGAACGAATCGGTGAGCACCGCGTCCGCGACCTTGTTCCCCGCCGCGAGGACCTTCTTGCCTGCCGCTGTCAGGTGGTGCTCGATGGCGCGGCCGCGGCCGGACGTGCGTTCGATCAGTCCGCGGGCCACGAGCCTGCCCGCCAACGTGCCGAAAGCCTGTTCGGTCTGAAACGTCTCCTCGGCCAGAGCGCGCGCGGTCGAGCCGGGGTTGCGGGCGATCGCGCGCATCGCGTCCCACTGCGCCAGGGTGGTGCCGACGGCCGCGAGCCTGCTGTCGAGCGCGCGATGGTGGCGGTACTGCGCCTGCTTGACCGCGCGTCCGAGAGCTTGCAGATCACCAGACATGGACGAAACTCTAACACTGTGACTAAACTTGTTTATATCAACATGTTTAGTCAACGGATCGAGGACTCACCCATGACTGCCGACACCAGCTCACCGGCACTGCTCACCATCGACGAATCCGGCAGCGGCCCAACCATTCTCGTTCTGCACGGCGGCGGCGGACCGGCCACCGTGGCAGGCCTCGCCGAACACCTGTCCCGTTCCGCGCATGTCCTCACCCCGACCCACCCGGGCTGGAACGGAACACCGCGCCCGCACGGATTCGACAGCATCACCGACCTCGCGGACGCCTACCTGGACCTACTGCGCGACCGCGACCTACGGGACGTGCTCGTCATCGGATCGTCCATCGGCGGTTGGATCGCCGCCGAGATGGCCGTGCGCGACAACGCGAGCCGCATCGGCAGTCTCGTCCTCATCGACGCGGTGGGCGTTCAGATCGAGAACGAACCCATCCGAGACTTCTTCGCCCTCGATGCCCGCGGCGTGGCCGAGTACTCGTACCACGACCCGGACCGCTTCTATCAGGACCCCGCCGACATCCCCGCCGCGCAATTGGCTGTGCGCCAAGCGAATATGGTCACCCTGCGCCACTACGCGGGCGACCCGTACATGCACAACCCGCACCTGCTCCCCCAGCTGGCGGCGGTATCCGTTCCGACACTGCTGCTTTGGGGCGAGAGCGACCGCATCGCCACCGCCGCCTACGGCTCAGCCTATGCCGCAGCGTTTGGCAACGCACGCTTCGAAATCATCGCTGCGGCAGGCCATCTGCCGCAGCTGGAACAGCCGGATGCGACCTTCGCCCACCTCGACGCGTACGCACGCACCGTGCAGCGGTCAACGCGGTAGCCGCACAATCGGACGATTTCGTCCGCTTATCTGGAACGAAAGTCCACCGATCCCGGCCGGAAGCGGTTCAATTGGTGCATGACCGATCGCGACTTGCGCCGTGACGCACTGCACAACCAGCAGGAACTGCTCCGCGCCGCGACCACCGCGTTTCATCGGGAAGGCCTGCGCGTCCCCATGGCCACCATCGCCGCCGACGCCGGTGTCGGGATCGGCACCCTCTACCGGCACTTCCCCACCCGCGAAGATCTGCTTGGCCATCTGACGCACCGATCGTTCGAGTTCGTGCTGGACAGCACGCTCGCGGCCGAACGCGAGGGCGCGACCCCGGTCGACAGCCTCCGGCTCTTCGTCGACGCCGCCATCCGCCAGCGCAACGACCTCATCCTGCCGCTGAACGGCGGACCACCGATCACCTCGCCCGCGACGGAGGCCCTGCGCCTCGAGATCCACGCCATCGTGCAGCGGATCATCGACCAGGGCATCGCCGACGGTGTGCTGCGCCCGGAAACCTCACACAACGACATCGTCGCCTTCGGCGCGCTCGTCGCACAGCCACGCCCCATCGACCCCGACTGGGACGTCACCTGTCGCGGTCTACTCACTACCTTCCTGCGCGGCATCTGCCGAAACCCCTGAGCCGCGCACACGATTCGACGGAAACACGATCGGCCCAACCCACTGCGCGCGAGAATGTGGGGGGAACCTACCGGCCGCACGCCGGTAGAGAAGGAACCGGTGGATCATGCCGACGGACTGGGGAAGCGTCTCAGGCGAGAACGCGCGTCGGGCCAATCGCAATCACGAGGCCAGCCGTCGCATTCAAGGCGGCAGCGGATGTTTGATCGCGCTGATGACGACCGCGGGAGCGGTATTGGTCGTCGCGGCCGCCGTGCGGATCAGCGGGCGCTCTCGGCGGTAGTCACGGCGTCCGTGCCACCTACAACAACTCGTGCTCGAGCCGACGAAGCGTCCGGTACGACCGCTCGATCTCGGCGGGGTCTTGATGCACGAGAAACACCACACCCGGTGACGAGTTGAGATCGACCGTCGGCCTGGTCATCGCCTGATCGGCGATGCGGAAACGCACACTCTCGATCGCAGGCAGCCGTTCGAGCTCATCCCGGAGCGCCCCGGCGGGTAACGGAACCTCGCGGTGCGCAATGAGATTCACGCAACGCGCCTGCTCCCGCCGCGCATACACCGGCGGCTGGGCCGCCAGCGCCCGTCCCTCGTCGAGATAGCAATCCATCGTCAGGCCCACCTGATTCACTCCCGTACATCGATCGAGCGCGTGCGGGTTGGCCAGTCCGGAGAGGCGCGCGCCGGTCTCCAACAACACGGGACCCGCTGCGGTATAGATCAATTCGGTGTGTGCGGGCCCGTTCGCGATGCCGAGCGCGTCGAGCACGCCCGACACGTAATCAATGATCTCGGTGAATCGTGGATCCGCCTCCGACAGCAGGTCTTCGCAGTCGTAGATCCTGCGGTTGTCTCGCACCGTCACCTTGTGGCTGATCCACGCATCGGTGAACCAGTGCTTACCGTCCCGGCTGACCGAGTTGACGATGTACTCGTCCCCGACGAGGTACTCCTGCGCGAGTACGGCCGCATTGGTCCGCAGCATCAGATTCGTCTTGCCGATGATCGCCCCGACCGCGGCGCGGATCTCCGTCTCGGAGTCGCTGATGAACACGTCCTCGGATCCCGCGCTGTCGAGCGGCTTGACCACCGTGCGCCCGAGACCCGCGGCGCGCCGCCATTCCAGCAGTCCCGCAACATCATTGCCGCGCCGCTGCCGCGCGGTCCGCAGCCCCGCGGCGGCCACGGCCTCCAGCATGTAGAACTTGTCCCGCCGCACGTGCGACAGCGCCGGGTCGTTGCCGCGCAACCCCAGTTTCGCGGCGATCTCGTCGGCCACCTCGACGCCGTACTCGCTGGCCGCGATCACCGCGACCGGTTCCAGTTCGGCGAGCCTGCGTAGCACATCATCGGCCTGGTCGGCGTAGGACAGGTCCGCGGCGAACAACTCGGCGGGCAGGCTCGCGGAGAACGTCGCGGGCAGGTGCGCCCGAGACCGGACGTGGATCAGCCGGTGCTGTTGTCGCGCCTGCCGGGCAAGCAGCGCGCCGGTGGAGAACGCGTCCACCAGGACAACGGTGGACGGATTAGCTTCGGACATCGAACATCCCATCGGGGTGACTGTCATAACTGTTCGCGACGTGGTCGAGCATTCCGTAGAGCGCGTCGGAGCCGAGCCGGGCCAGATCCTCGCGACCGGCGCTGGCGGGCAACGGAAGTCGCCCCAACCGCCCCCAGCGCAGCGCGCCTTGCTCGTCGATGACAGTCGTTGTGGCGCCGAGGTTGTCGCTGTGCAGGCAGAAGGGGACGTCGAGCAGTCCGGCCGCGAAGGCGGCGAGCAGTGCCGTCCGCACGTCCGAGTCGAGCGCGAGCACGGTGTCGATCAGCAGCCGCGCCTCATCGAGGACCTCGGTGAAGTACTGCGCCTCGGCCGGGGACGCCGGATCGAGCGGTCCGTCGGCCTCTTCCGAGGCAATGCGTAGTGCCGCAATGTTTTCCGCGACGGACGGAATCTGCCAGGCCTCCGACACCGTCTTCACGATCATCCGTTCACACCCGGTCGCCATGGCCAGGCGGGCGCTGTCGCGGATCAGCCGAGTCGCCCCGTCGGGCGTCCTCGGGAAAAGGCCCATGTACGTGTAGAACACGACATGCCAGGTGACGTCGCCCAGGTATTCGTCGGCCAGGGTGCGCAACGCCCGCAACGCGCCGCGATCCTGCTCGGCCAGCGTCCCCTGCGCGTAACTGAACGACATGTACCGCAGGCCGTGCTGCCGGAAGAAGCACCCCTCCAGAATCCCCATCGCCACCAGCAGCGACGGCGGGCAGAGCTGGCCGAGCAGGCAGCCGCCGAAGCTCTCGATATGGCCGAATTCGGTTGCGTCGGCGAGGAATCGGGTGCTCTCCGACCATGCCTCGATCGCATCGTGCAGCGGCAGCCTGCTGTAGGGCAGGCAGTACGAGACCGGACCGCCTTCCGTCGCGTCCAAGCCGACCTCGACCAAACGCTGAAAGACCCGCAGCGGCAACGCCGTTCCGTGTCGCACCTGGACCGGAAACGACGGACCGTACAGGCCCGCGAGTAGCTTCCGGGTTTCTTCGACGGAGTGCGAGACGAGCGGATACCCGTTCAACTCCTCCCCGGCGGCAAGACGTTCCAGCGGGCTCTGGTAGTCGCCGACGCGCGTGTAGCTGTCGAGCGTCAGCGTGCCGATCACCGGAAAGTCCAGGTGGGCGACCCGGGCGAGCCCGGACCGCATGGCCGACAGGCTGCCCATGCCCATGCGCGGCTGGACGACCAACTGCCCCGCGGCCGCCCGTTCCGCAACGAAACTGTCGAAGAACCCAGCCACGTCACCTACCCGAGATCAGTTCGAGGGCCGGCAATCCCGACCGCGGGTCGACCGTGTGCACCTGGGACTTGTGCGGATCACCCGCGCGCACCCTGGCCATCACGGTGTCACCGGCCGCGAAGTCCACCAGTGAGCTGCGATAAAGCGTGCGCAGGTGCGAGATGGACAGCCCGGACACCTCCGCCAACCAGCCCGCGGCGCTGTCACTGCCCGGCTCGGCCCGCAACGCCGCATGCAACGCCGGAATCTCGGCGACTCGCTCCGGATGACAGCGTTCGACGAATTCCGCCAGTCGCGCACCCTCATTGGTGAACGGCGAGAACACCATCGCGACCAACTCGTCCTCCCCCAGCCCGAATGCGTTCTCGGCGTAGGTGGCCGCCACTTCGCGCTGTTTGACGATCTTTTCCGGCGAGTCGTAGCGGCCGAGGGCGAGCGCAATCAGGCTGTCCGGCATCTCTTTCCGGCGCATCATCGTCTCGGCGAACTCCAGATACTCGGTGATTCCGGCCTGGTAGGTCCGCCCCTCGACGTACTCGACGCGCAGGCCGCGCAGGTGAGCCATGAGAGTCGGGTTGGCGCAATCGGATTCGGTGAAGCTGAAGGCCAGGTCGTCGAAGCGGAAGCCGAGGAAATCGACGATCAGGTCCCAGTGGTCGTGAACGCGGTAGCTGACCAAGTCGTAGATGGATACGAAGGTGGGCTGCACCGACCGATCACCCACCGCGACTTCGCGTTCGGCGGGCTCGTGCTGGTCGTCGCCGAACAGCTCGCGGAAATACGCGTCGCCGACGCCGCGCAACGCGGACAGGAGATCTTGGAAGGTCATGCCCTTGCGTTGCACGTCGATGCCGATTCCCTTGGCCAGCCGCAGAATCCACGCGGCGTAGAGGGCCTGCTCGCGCCGGGAGTCGCCGGTCATGATCGCGTCGACGCCGCCACGCCACCAGGCGGCGCGGCCGTAGAAGTCAGCGACTGCAAGGTTGCAGCTGTTGCAGAACGTGGGACGTCCGTCGCCCGCCGAGCGGTGCCCGTTCATCAGCACGTCGAGTCGGTTGATTGCGACCAGCTTGTCCGGCAACGGCAGATCGACGCGGAAACGGCGAATCTCGGTGTGGTCGATGGTGAGCAGCTCGACCCGCTCATCGTCCAGCAGGCCCAAAGCCGAGTACACCCGATCGATGTTCTCCATCACCGCGCTGATCACACCGGCGTGCCGCATGTTCGCCACGCGCATCAGGAAGGTCTCGCCGTGCTCCAGTTGGAGATGTAATTGCACAGCACGCACAAACGCCACCACGTAGGTGCTGTCCTTGCCGCCGCCGTAGGCCACCATGACCTTGTAGTCCGCGAGCCGGTCGAGACCGCCCGCGGCCTCGATCAGCTTGTCGCCGACGGCCGCCACCCCGAGTTGCTCGTCCTCGGTGAGGAATCCGATCAGCTGCTGGTAGCGCGTCCGGTCGTCGGTGGCCTCAAAGTCACTGGTCACAGCGGTTCCGCCTCGAAGTCGAAGTTCTCGATGATCTTTCGGATGCCGGCCTCGACGACGTGCTCATCCTCGTGCAACAAAATGAATCGCCCACGATGCAGCGCGTCGTACGCGCCGCCGGGCGCCAGCACCTGCCCCGGCGCGGGCAGCAGTTCCCGCCAGACGATCGGCACCTGGTCGCGCATGGACCCGGCGCGCACCACACGCTCGGACACCTCGGCGGACTTGGGCATGATCAGCCAACCCCCGGAGGAGTCGACGAACTCGGGGACCGGCGGGACCTCAGCACCCGACAGCACCCGCAGAAACATCTCGTACAGGTTGACGCCGAACACCTTGTAGAGCAGATGCGGCACTTCGGCCCCGCCCACTCGTCCGCCGATCTCCAGGAATACCGGATCGCCAGCCGGGGTGATGAACACCTCGAGGTGGAATGGCAAGCGGCGCAAGCCAAGTGCCGAGATGATCTGCTGCGAGAATTCCTCGATCTGCGTCCGCAGTGGCGACGGCCCCATCAAGACCGAGCCGAGCGGCGTGCCGTGCGCGAAGGACAGGCAGTCGTTGATGTAGCGGGAGGCCGCCTGGAAGGTGACGCGGGAATCGTCGTCCGCGAAGCCGTCCACATGGTAGATCGGCCCCGCGATGAACTCCTCGACCTCGTAGTCGGCCAGCTCGATCGTGCTGAGCGCGGCGTCCAGTTCCGCGAGGCTGTCCACCCGGCGCACGCCGATGCTGGCGGCACCACCGAGCGGCTTGAGGATCAGCGGATAGCCGCAGGACGCCGCGAACGAGCGCACCTGCTCGACGCTCACGCAGGAGTCGAAGCGCGGCACCAGGATTCCCGCCTCGTCCAGCACCTGTTTCATCCGCACTTTGTCCCGGTAGACGGCGACCTCGTCGACGGTGGGTCCGGGGATTCCGAGATTCTCGCGAACCTGGGCCGCGATCTCCAGCGTGAATTCCGACAGCGCGATCAGCTCGTCCACCGGACCGACCCGCTCGGTGATCTCCCGAACCGCGGCACCAAGTGCCGCAACATCATTGACGTCCGCGACCTGCACCTGACAGGCGATCTTCGCCGAATCCACCAGCACGCCATCGGCTCCGGGGCCGTCTACTACGTAGCTGACCCGGTTGGCCTCGTGATCGATGAACTCCTCGTAGCGAGTGAGCTCGTTGTCCCAGCGGATCCCGTCGAAGAAACGTGGCCACCGGTTGACGATGACGATATGCATCAGAACACCTCTCGTGTCTCGGCGTTCTCGCTGTCCCACGGACTGATCAGCGCCGGGTCTGCCCGCCATGCCGAAAACCCTTGTGCCAGACCGAACCGCAGGAAGCCGCGGAAGCGTTCGATGGCGTCGTCGCCGAGGAACACGTCGGTGTAGCCCAACTCGAGCAGTTCGCGGCGAACCCGGTCATCGTCGGATACCGCGGTGGTCAGCTTGCCGCCGATAGCACACGGCACCTCGAGCCCGCGTTCCCGCAGGCCGGACAGCAGGACCTGGGCGCCGTGGAAACCGTGCCCGTTGACACTCGACACAACCAAGAGATCGGGCCGGTCCGCGCGGATGGCGTCTGCCACGTTCTGCACCGGCGTACACGTGCCGAGGTTGTGCACCGACGCGCCGTGCTCCTCCAGGAGCTTCTGCAGGTAAACCAGGTTCCAGAGATGGGAATCGGACTCGACGGTGCTCAGCACGCACCGGAAACGAGCGTTCATGTCACGACCTCAACGTTAGCGTTCTCGCGGGCCAGCAAGGCTTTTCGGAAACTGGCCATCGTCAACGGCAGAAACACCGCGCCGAACAGGCAGAGCAGGATGCCCAGCCACAGCGCGAGTCGTTGTGCGCCGATGGTGGCGCCCAGGCCACCGATCAGCAGGCCCGCGATCGGATAGGACAACAGGTTGAGCAGATAGAAGGGGCCCATCACCTTGCCGAGATGCTCGCGGGGAATCACCTTCACCCGCTGGGTGCGGTTGTAGATGTTGTAGAACGCGTCGCCGACGAGCATCACGACAAAAGCCGGGGCATAGACCAGATAGGACGGTGCGAGGGCGCAGATCAGAACCATGGCGCACATCAGCCAAACGCCCAACGCCCCAATGGGTTCGACGCCGACGCGGCGCAGCAGCGCGGGCATCAGCAATAGGTTCAGCAGGCCGGTGACACCGACGGCCGCGTTGAGCACGCCGTACGCGGAGTCGGGCGCGTGGAAGACATCGGTGACCAGGGCCGCGTTCGACACGATCAGCACGCCGACCACCAGGTTGATGGTGAAGTTGAGGATGCCGAGCAGCAGGACCGGGCGGATGCGCACCATGAGCTGCCAGCCGATCGCCAACTCCGGCAGCACTTCTCGGGCCGCCCACCCGACGGCGGTGCGCACCTTCGGTCGTGGCAGCGGCAGCCAGGTCAATGCACTGATCGCGAAAGCGGCTGCGGCAATGAGCAATAGCCACAGCTTGCCGAGGAACGCCGCGGCCAGGATCGCCAGGGCGGGCCCGAGCGCCATGGCCAGCAACTCCATGTTCTGCACCAGCGACTGCACCGTGGCGATCTGGTTGTCGCGGGCGATCTGCGGCACCATGCGTTCGATCGACATGCGGATGGGCGCAACGCAAACCGACAGGCACGCGCCACCGGTCATCAACGCGGGGACCATCCAGCCGGGCCGAGCGAGGCAGACCAGCACGACGATCACCAGGATGACCGCGCGCATCACCGCGACCCGGGTGAAAAGCCTTGCGCCACCGTCACGGTCGGCGAGCAGACCCGCGAACGGGTAGGCGATCAGGGCAGGTAGCCACTCGAGCGCGAACGCGAAACCGAGTGTGGAGACCTGCTTGGTGTCATGAAAGATCAACAGCGGCACCGCGAACAGCACCACTTGTTCGGCAACCAATCCGAGCAGAACGCCGGTGCCGAATAGCGCGCTGTATTTACCCACCCCGTCGGCTCCGCCGACTGCCGTCCCCCGGCGCCGAGGCACTGCCCACTGTTTCATCCCATCCGTCTCTCATGTTCCCGAATGAGCGGCAGTACATGGGTGTAGAAGATGCGCATCTCGTCACGGGTCGGCCAGCCCGAGAAGATGAATTCGCTGATCCCGGCCGCCTTGTACAGGTAGAGGTAGTCGGCGACCTCCTGGTAACTGCCGACCACGCACAGCGCGGGTCCGCCGCGATACGGCACGAAACCGGAGTAGATCATCGGCGACAGCCAGTCGCCGTCGGCCTGCTCGGCGAGCCGGAAGGAGGTATGCACGGCGACGGAATCCGAGGCGGCGACGACCTGCGCGACCCACTCCCGATGCTTCTCGTCCGGGTTTTCCTGCATAGCGGCAAGATCCGTGAGCGCCTGCTCCCGAGTTTCCCTGGCCAGTACGTGCATTCGGGTGCCGACGCGGGTGCCCTTGTCGAGGACCGGCCGGGCCGCGGCGCCCATGCCCTCGGGGGTGTCGCCGTACCGCAGCCAACAGTCGCCGTACATCGCAGCGGTCTCCTGCGCGATCTCCGAGGCGCCACTCAAGTAGATCTCGGGACGGCCACCACCCTTGTAGCCCAGCCCGAGCGCTGCTTCCTTGATGACGTAGTGGTCGCCTTCATAGGACAGCGGCTTCTGCCCACCCCAGAACCGATGGCAGATATCGAGGAACTCTTGGGTGCGGGCGTAGCGCCCGTCATGCGCGACGAAATCGCCATATCCTGCCTGCTCCGCGGGCGAGATGCCCGCGACCAGGTTCAGCGAGATCCGCCCGTCGGACATCCACGAGATCGTGTTCACGACCTGCGTGAACAACGTCGGCGACAGCAGGCCGGGCCGGTAGGCGAGGATGAAAGTGACGTTCTCGGTCTCCCGGACCAGCGCGCCGATCATCGGCAACGGGTCGGGCATGTAGTCGGCGATGCCCATCAGCAGCGAGTCGACGCCCAGCGCGTCCGCCTCCTGTACGAAATCCACCATGCCCTCGAAGTCGAGTTCGCCGACTCGGTACTTCTCGGTGGCCTTCTGCTGCCCGCTGTCCAGCGGCGCGCACCAATGGAACCTCAACTCTCCCGGATCGGCGTCGCGTGTGTGAGACAGCGGGGCGAAGTTCGTACGGTCGTAGTTCATTTCTATCGGGATTCACTTCCGGTATCGCAATGAAGGGTGCATAAGACACTCAGCACCAATTCAGACAACAGCTGATCCAAGACCACCCTCTCAGAATGCACGCGTCCGGAGCTGTACCCCCAGAAGCTCCCAACGGAAGTCGCGTCCCCGTTTCGACTCCCGGCCCTGTTAAGGCAAAGTTACATCGACCGTCCGTCGCTGTCAAAGGGGTATAAGCTGCGCCGAGCGTCACGGTTTCGGCAATTGTTCGGGCACCGATCTTCCGCGCATCGAGCAATGATCTTCTGCGTCGAATCCCCCCATTCGGGGGGTGGACTACCTGGTCAAGACGGGGGAGAATAGGGCCGCTACCAGTGCGTGAGCATGACAGTGCAACAGGAACGGGGGGTTCGACGACACCGTCAAGCAATAGTTTCCCACCAGTTACCGAGTATTGTAAAAGAAACTCGGATATATACGTTAGCCGATAGTCGACTAAATGCATACGAGCGATCCTCGGGACATCAGATGACGTAATCGGCTTGCCTACATATTGCAGATGGCGAATACACGGGACGGAGCGCCGACGCCACACGCGTCCAGACGTGCTATTTCAGGTTTCGACGGCATATCGTGCCGACGAATTACCAGCTCCCCCGCACGACTATTGAACGGATCGGACTTTGCCTGAATTGACTGAACCGACCGCAGCCGCGCCGCCACTACCGCGGGCGCATCTCACGTCGAAACGAACCATCGCGGCGTTGACCGTGCAGGCGCGATTCCTCGCCGCCGCCCGGGAGTTTCTGACCGCGGAGGGGTTCACCGAGTTGCTGCCGCCCATCATCGGTCCGGTGACCGACCCGGGGGCACGCGGCGCGAAACAGGTCGATATCGACTACTACGGGCACCGCTACAAGCTGATGACCAGCGGCATTCTCTACAAGCAGGCGTCACTGCTCGCCTTCGACAAGATCTTCCACGTGGCCCCGAACGTGCGGCTCGAGCCGCTGGAAACCGCGGTGACCCACCGGCATCTCGCGGAGTTCCACCAGCTCGACGTGGAGATCGCGAACGGGTCACGCGACGACGCCATGGACGTGGCCGAGCGGCTGACCAAGTACGCGGTGGAATACGTGCTGAGCAGCGCCCAGCGCGAGCTGGAGATCCTGAATCGCGACCTCGAACAGTTGAAGCAGGTACTCGCGGGCCCCTACGACCGCAGGCGGCACACCACCGCGGTGACGGAGCTGCGCGACCTCGGGCACGACCAGCACGAACACACCGAAATCGACTGGCAGGGTGAGGAAATCATCTCCGCCGCCGCCACTCGCCCGTTCTTCATCACCGACTATCCCAAGGGCTCGCGCGGCTTCTACGACAGCGAGAACCCTGACGAGCCGGGCATGCTGCGCAACTTCGACCTGATCTTCCCCGGCGGGTTCGGCGAGATGATGAGCGGCAGCGAACGCGAGTCGGACTACCGGACGCTGCTGACCCGGATGCGCGAAACCGGGGAGAATCCGGCCAAATACGAGTGGTACCTGACCCTGGCCCGCGAAGGGCTTTCGCCCAGTGCGGGTTTCGGCCTCGGCGTGGAACGGTTCACCCGATTCCTCGGCGGTTTGGCCGCGGTCTGGCAGGCCACCGCCTACCCCAAGATTCCCGGGGAGCTACGGCCGTGAGCGTGCTGTCGGCTCCTGGATTTCCCGAGCGGGAGGTGCGGGCGCGGGCTCGGACGGCGGCGGGTTCGGTGTTTCCCGACAATGCGCGATACGGCTCGACGCTGTTCGGACAAACCAGGGTGCCGGATCCGACCGTCCTGGACGCGATCGATAACGCCCGGTTGGTGCCGCCGGTGTTCGTGCCGCTGCGCGCGGACAAGATGTTCGATCTCGGCCGGGAGCCACTGGCCGGTGACGTCGATCTGACCACCACCATCGGCGGTCTGCGCTCGACGCTGCCGGTCTACGTGTCGGCGTTCGGGTCCACCGCCGTGGCCGACGGCGATCTCGGCGTCGCGGTGGCCGGACAAGCCGGTGCCGCGGGCGTGCCGATGGTGATCGGCGAGAACATCGTGCCCGTGTCCGGCTACGGCCGGATGGCGGATGAGGAACAGAGCTCGCTGCTGCGTCGGCTCACCGAATACACCAAGAGGGCGGCCGACGACCTCGGCGGCGTGATCGTCCAGCAGAGCACCGAGGACGCCGACGCCGAGGTCTGGAACCTGGTGTACAGCGACCCGGCGAGCGAGCCGCTGCTGACCACCGGCCGGTTGGCCTTCGAGTTGAAGGTGGGACAGGGCGCGAAGCCTGGTCTCGGCGGCATGACCCTTATCCCCCGGGAACGCGCCGCACACCTGTCGGCGCAGTACGACATGCTCGATATCTACGACACCGCCGAGTCCCCGGTGCTGCGGTCCGCCACGCCCGGCACGTTCACCGCGGAGATCCTGCGTCAGCAGATTCGGTTGATGCGCAACAACTATCCGCGCTGCCGCGTCTGGGTGAAGCTGCCGCCCGCCCGGGATGTGGCCGACGCGGCCGAGGTCGCGTGGGCGGCGGGTGCCGACGCGGTCACCGTCGACGGGGCCGAGGCCGGCACGGGATGGGCACCGCACGGGTTCCTCGATCATGTCGGCCTGCCGTTGGCCGAGTGTCTACGCCGGGTCGCCGACCGCGACCGGCACGACCACAGCCTGCTGGTCTCCGGAAGATGTTGGGAGGGAACACGAGTCGTCAAATGCCTGGCCCTCGGTGCGTCCGCCGTTGGCCTCGGTCGCGCGGCGCTGGTCGCCGCGGACGAGAATGCTGATCATGGATTGACGAACCTGCTGGCCGCGTTCGAGCTGGAGCTGCGGCTCCTGATCAGCGCACTCGGCAAGTACCGGGTCACGGACCTGGCCGCCGAGGACATCTGGTTCCCTGCTACCAGCGAAAGGACGTGATGAATACAGAGCGACCGTTGAGTGTGGCAGTACTCGGCCCCGGCGGGGTCGGCGGTCTAGTGGGTGCGTTGCTGGCCCAGGACGGGCATCGAGTGATCTTCCTCGGCGGACCGGAGACGGTGCGCACGGTGCGTGAGCACGGAATGCATGTGCGCAGTGGGATGTTCGGTGACTTCACCGTAAAAGCCGAGGCGGACACCGAGTTACGCGAACCCGTCGACCTGTGCCTGGTGACCGTCAAACAGAACGTCCTCGACGCAGCCGTCGACCGGGTCTCCCCCACGGCGCTGGGCGACGGCCTGATCGTGCCGCTGCTCAACGGGATCGAGCATCCGGCGGCCCTGCGCGCGCGGTATCGACCGGAACTTGTTGTGCCCGGGGTGATTCGGGTCGCGTCGAACCGTGTCGAAGCGGGCGTCATCGTGCACGGCAGCCCGTTCGTCGAGATCGATCTGGCGAGCGCCACCGCGTCGCCTGAACGGCTCGACGAGCTGGTCGCGCTGCTCAATGACGTCGGTGTGCAGGCGAAGGCACTCGAGGACGAAGCCGCCATGCTCTGGGGCAAACTGTTCTTCCTCGCGCCGTTCGCGCTGCTGACCACGCACGAGCGGTGTGCCGTCGGCGATATGCGCACCGTGCATCGCACGCAGCTGATCGACCTCGTCACGGAGATCGCCACACTGAGCCGCGCGTCCGGCGTGCCCGCCGATGTCGAAGCGGCACTTCGGTTTTACGATGCCTTTCCACCGGAGGCCAAGTCGTCGATGCAACGGGACGCCGAGGCCGGACGCCCGCTGGAACTGGACGCGATCGGCGGCGCGCTGTTGCGTATCGCCCAGCAGCTCACGGTGCCGATGCCGCTGACCGAGCGTCTGATCGCCGATCTGACCTGACCGAACAACGGATCAGCCGAATCCAGCGGTTGATGACTTACCGAACCCCCTTGCACTGCAAGGGGGTTCGGCTTTCCAGCCTGTCCGCCCGACTTGTACGATGACCAAGCGCTGATGGCGGACCGACCCGCCAACCAGCGTCATCCTTCGAGAACGGACGGACACCCGATGTGCTTCGAAACCGGCGCCCACCCGGCGTTGGCGCGGGTCGGTGTGGACCTGATGATCGTCGACTCGTTCGACGCTCGATTCGACTACGGGATCGCACGGCTGCTGCACGTCGTCTAGCCGGGCGCCTGATTCACGGCGATAGAATTCGAGTTCGGACAGGAGGGTGACACGTGGCAGTCGAGGAACCGCATCCGGATTCGTCCGCGGACGGTGCTTGGCGGGACAACGGGGTGCGGGTCATCAAGGCCGATCAGCTCGACTCGAACACCGCCCAGACGCCGGGGATGGATCGCGCGGCCGCGATCAATGCGGCCAGGGTCGGTGCCCAGAAGATCTGGGCGGGGACCGTCACGATTCACCCGAACGCCAAGACCGGGGCGCACCATCACGGTGCGCTGGAGAGCGTTATCTACGTCCTGCGCGGACGCGCACGCATGCGGTGGGGCGAGCGGCTCGAGTTCGTCGCCGAGGCGGAGCCGGGCGATTTCATCTTCGTGCCGCCCTATGTTCCGCATCAAGAAATCAACGCGAGCACCGACGAACCGCTCGAATGCGTGCTGGTGCGCAGCGATAGCGAAGCCGTCGTCGTCAACCTCGACATCGAACCGGTCGAGAAACCCGACACCGTGCACTGGATCGACCCGATCCATCGGCAGCCGTGATCGATCTCGTGCAGATGTCTCCGGAGGTCGACTCCGCCCCGAGCAAGCGGGGTTGGCTGGAGCACGGGACGCATATCGCCGTGCACAGCCATCGGCAGGGACAGTTGCTTTACGCGTCCACCGGGGTGCTCGCCACCACAACCGAACTCGGCACGTGGGTGGCACCGGCGGATCGCCTCACCTGGACACCGCCCGGCTTCGCGCACAGTCACCGCATCTACGGGGAAACCGACTGCCGGGTCGTCAACGTGCCGCGCGAACTATGCGACAGCTTGCCGAGCCGACCGACCGTGTTCGCGGTGACGCCGCTTCTGCGAGAAGCATTGGTAGCTCTCACTACTGATCGCACATTCCGGCCCGGCGCCCGGGAGCGATTGCGCCAGGTGATGATCGATGAGCTGACGGACAGTCCTGAGCAGGTTCTCTATCTTCCTGCGCCACAAGATGATCGGCTGCGGGCCGCCACCGACCTGTTGCACGCCGACCCAGGCAACACCGCTACTTTGGCCGAGCTGGGACGTTCGGTCGGCGCCAGCGAACGCACGCTGAGCCGACTCTTCCACGCCGAGCTCGGCATGAGCTTCCACCAGTGGCGGACGCTGCTGCGCGTTCAGCACGCTCTGGTGCATCTGCTCGACGGTCACCCGGTGACCAGCACCGCGTTGGCCTGCGGCTGGTCCAATCCGACCAGCTTCATCGAAGCCTTCACCGCTATCGTCGGCCAGACTCCCGGCCGCTATCAGAACGACCTCCGGCGGGCCGCGCCCTAGCGAGATTTACTGTGCAGGTACGGCTTTCGTTCTGCGCCGCATGATCATGGGAAGTCCGTTCTGCGGCCGCAGGGTCAGGGTGGGTTCGGGGACGATTCGTGCGCCAGCCGCGAGGTCGAAGGTGTATCGCTGGGTGAGCATCGCGAGGATGAGCTTGGCTTGGACGCGGGCGAAACCCAGTCCGATGCATTGGCGTTGGCCCGCGCCGAAGGGTAGGTAGGCATAACGTGGGCGAGCTGACGGACTCTCGTCGTTGTCGTTGGGCGGGAAGATGATCTGCTTGTTCTCGGGCAGAAACCGCCGGGGATCGAAGCCTTCCGGGTTGGGCCAGGACTTCGAATCGTGATGCAGCAGGTAGGGCGCGACGGACACGGTCGCTCCGGCGGGGATGGCATACCCGCCGAGTACATCGTCTGCCGCGGCTTGGCGTTCGATCAGCCAGGAAGGCGGATACAGCCGCATCGATTCCTCGATTACCGCGGAGGTCCACGGCAACTCGTCGAGGTCGGCTGGTGTGGGGCGGCGGTCGCCGAGCACGGTGTCGATTTCGGCGACGAGTCGCTCGCGTGCCTCGGGGTGATTGGACAGCAGCAGCAATGTCCACGCCAGCGAGTAGGCCGTCGTGTCGTGTCCGACGAGCAAGAAGGTCTTGAGTTCGTCCTGGACTTGGCTGGGACTCATCGCCGATGCTCCGGCCTCGTCGCGCGCGCCCAGGAGCAGACCGAGCAGGTCGTGTCTGTCGTCCTGGGGGCTCTGCTGCCGGTCCCGAATGAGCCGTGCGACAACGTCATCGAGTACGCCGACCGCGGCGTCGAGCTTTCGCCAGCGCGGTGCTTGCAGCCGCAGTGCCAGGTCGGGGGAAACGCCGGGTATGCGAGCGGGCAACCAGGTCAGCAGCGAGGTCATTGCCTTGCCGACGCAGCGCAGGATCTCGATGAGCGCCTCGTGCACGCGGGCGGCGTCGTCGGAGAGGTCGGTGCCGAAGAGTGCGGGTGCGGTCACGTCGAGGGTCAGGGCGTTCATTGCTACGGAGACGTCGAGTTGGTCGCCGTCGGGGCGGGTTTCCCAGCGCAGCAGCGAGCGTTCCGCTGCGGTGATCATGTATTCGGCGAACCGGTCCAGCTGTCGTCGGGCGAACAGCGGTTGCATGATCCGGCGCTGCCGACTCCACGAGTCGCCGTCATTGGTCAGTAGCCCGTTGCCCAAAGCCATTGCCGCGACCTTGGCATTGAGGGTCTTGACGTAGTTGCCCTGTCGCCCGACGAAGACCGCTTCAACGAGTTCCGGATCGTTCACGATAAAGAATTGCTGTCCCCCGATATCTACCCGGACGACGTTGCCGTAACGCTCGATGAGATTCTGGAATGCCAGGCAGGGGTCGCGGCGGATTTCGGCCATTACGCGGAAAGCGTCCAGGCCCGTCGGCCCGGGCGCTCGCATCGGCTCGGCTTCGACAAGGGTTGAGGTTTCAGTCACGGTCTTCGCTTCCCATATTTCTAGCATGAAATGGGTTACTTTCGCAGGGATCGGGACCCTACATCGTTTTCACCAAGATCGAGGCTGCTTAACCGAATTTCAACCCCCCATCCGGGGCATGTCGAATCTCGGGCGTTTCTGACAGGCTGGGCTGATGTGCGACGAAGACAGTCGAAACCTGCTGCTGGAACAGGTCGCACACGAGTGGAGACCGTACTTCGAGCCGGTCCACGAGGAACCGACGCAGCTCGGGCACACAGCTCGGATGCGTTGCGCGCCAAGCAGGTTCCGAGTCATCCGCCGAGACCGCGCCCGCCGCGCCGCATCTCGGCGTGCTGAGTACATACGGCGGGGGTGAGAGGATCGAGATGGAAGCGGTAGAGCAATTCCTGAAAGAGCATTCGATCACTATGGTCGAGCTCGCCACACCTGATATGACAGGCGCTATTCGCGGAAAACGAATTCCTGTCGAATCGTTCCTGACCAACGGGATATCGGGTGCGGTCGGCCTGTCATCGGCGGTGCTGGCCTGGGATTACCAGATGGAAGTGATAGAGACCGCCGATTACAGCTGGTCCAACGGATATCCCGATATCTTTCTTCGTCCCGATGTGGCGACACTTCGGCTCATTCCTTGGAAGCCGAATACCGCGCTGGTCTTCTGTGACGTCGCCGATGCGTCCGGCAATCTCGCCGCGGTAGCTCCGCGCGATGTACTACGTCGAGCGGTGACCGAGCTCGAACGGGCCGGACTTTCTCCCTACATCGCCATGGAGAGCGAGTTCTACGCACTCGACGGGGAAACGCTGCGATCCCGTGGCGACCGAAACCCGGTATACAGCTTGCACGACAACTACTATCTCGAGCCGTTTCTCGACGAAGTCTGCTCGATGCTGCTCAGCGCCGACGTCGAAGTCGAGGCCTGCGGCGCCGAATACGCACCCGGTCAGGTCGAGATCAACCTCACCCCATCCGACCCGCTCACCGCCGCGGACAGCCTGCTGTTCTTCCGGTACGCCGTCAAACAACTCGCCCCACGACACGGGTATCGAGCGACCTTCATGGCCAAGCCATTCGGCGACCTTTCCGGCAGCGGCCTGCACATCCATCAGAGCATGTGGCGACCGGAAAAGGTCAACGCATTCTGGGATGCGAGCACAGGTGCGCTGAGCGATACCGGCCATAACTACGTGGCGGGCCTGCTGAAGTACGCGGCCGAGCTGCAACTCGTGGCCGTCCCAACGCCCAACGGCTACAAGCGCGTCGCGGATCATTCGTTCGCGCCGACGAACCTCTCGTGGGGGCTGGACAACAGGTGCACCGCGGTACGCGTCCTGGTCCGCGACGCCAACGGCACCCGCGTCGAGACTCGAATCGCCGCGGCCGACGCCAATCCCTACCTGCTCGCCGCCGCCCAGCTCACGGCAGGCTTGGCCGGTGTCACCGAAGAGTTGAAACCGGCGCCGCCCGCCGCGAATTCCTATGTGTCGGCAGAGTATTCGCCATTGCCGACGAACATCTGGCAGGCGGCGACGCTGTTCGGCGAGAGCGACTTCGCCAGACGAGCGCTGGGCGCGGCGACCGTGGAGAACCTGTGCCGCGTGGCGTGGAGCGAGGCGGCGGCCGCCCAGCGTGAAGTGACCGAATGGGAGCGCTCTCGATATCTGGATTCGGTGTAGTCGACCGGAATCCGCAGTTCGATCGGGGAATAGGAGTCAAATCGTGTGTGGCGTGGTCGGATTCATTGACAGCGGATTACGGAAGGACCAGCGGCTCGACCTGGTGCGGCGGGGCATTCGCGCGATCGCCCATCGCGGTCCCGATGAGGTAGGCCTTTACGACAGCACCGCCTTCACGCTGGGCACGGTCCGCCTCTCGGTCATCGACCCGAGGCTCGGCCAGCAGCCCATGGTGACGCCGGACAATCGCTACATCGCCGGATTCAACGGCGAGATCTTCAACTACCTCGAGCTCCGCAGCGAGCTGGAGACCTACGGAGTCCGCTTCAAGACGAACTCCGACACCGAGGTGCTGCTGCATTCCCTGGCGTATTGGGGACGAGATGCGCTGTCGCGCCTGAACGGCCAGTTCGGCTTCGTCTTCTACGACAAGTGGGAACAGGAGCTGATCCTCGGCCGCGACCGCTTCGGCGAGCGCCCGCTCTTCTACACCGAACAGCACGGCACCTTCTACTTCGCGTCGGAGATCAAGGGACTGTTCGCGTTCCCTCGCGTGCCGCGTGAGCTCGCGGCCGACAAGGTGCGGCGCGCGATGCGGTACTGGAGCCCGGTCCCCGGCGAGACCTGCTTCACCGGCATCGACGCGATCCCACCGGGGCACATCCTGACCGTCCGCGACGGGCGTGCCGAGCTGACGAAGTACTACCACGGCATCGCACGCCAGCATGTCGCCGCGCCCCCGAAGTCCTTCGAAGAGGCGAAGATCGGACTGCAGGACGTCATTCGAGAGTCGATCCGCCTGCGTCTGCGCACCGACTACTCGCTGGGCACCTACATCAGCGGCGGCATCGATTCGGCGGTCGTCTCCTCCGTGATGAGCGAACTGATCGACGAGCCGCTCACCACGTTCTCCATCGACGCTGCGGACAGTCCGGTGGACGAGTGGCCGTACCAGAAGGCCATGGTCGCCCGGCTGGGTAGTCGACACACCCGGATTCCGGTCTCCCGCGCGCAGGTCCGCGAGCGGTTCCCGCATGTCGTGCGGCAATGCGAACAGCCCCTGCACTTCACCGCACCGGTGGCCTACGGAGTGCTGGCCGAGCAAGTGGGGCTGGCCGGTGTGCGGGTCATCCTCGGCGGCGAGGGCGCGGACGAGCTCTTCGCCGGTTACGACGTGGCCAAAGAGGCGACGATTCTCGAACGCTGCCTGGGCTCAGGGTCTTTCGCGGGCGCGGCCGAAGAGCTGGAGCTGGCGCTGGACGACATGCGGTACAGCGATGCCACGAATGCCGCCGCGATCCTGCGCTTCTACGCGGACCGAGCGAACCGCGATTTCGCGCTCGGGGCACATCTGCGGCGCTTCGAAACCGAGCCCGTCGACGAACTCATCCATGCGGCGGGCGACGTCTATGACGACCACGCCGTGCTGCTGCGCCGACTGCGCGCCGACTTCCCCGACTTCGATCAGCGGCCCGCCGTCGACCGATCGATGCTGGTCGACATGCACACCTTCCTGATCGGCTACGGGATGACCTGTCTCGGCGACCGAGCCGGAACAGGCTTCGGCGTCGAAGGTCGTTATCCCTTCATGGATTCCGACGTCGTCGAGTACGCGGCCGCCTTGCCGGTCGAGTGGAAGCTGAACGAGGGACGGACCAAGCACATCCTGCGGGAGGCCTATGCCGATCGTCTCCCGCACGGGATCGTCAACCGGCCGAAATTCGGGATGCGGCTGCCCGGCGCCGAGGCGCTGCTACCGGACGGCGACGACTGGGTGGCGGCGATCTTGACCCCGTCCGCCATCCGCCGGGTCGGTTTCCTGGTGCCCGACGCGGTGGACCGGCTCGTGGCACAGGTACGGAACTCGGAGGCGCCGCGAGTGCCGTATCCGTTCGGCGATGCCTACGTGCACTTGCTCAGCGTGCTGCTGATGGAGGAGTTCCTGATTCACGACTTCCAGGTGCCCGACGTCGACATCGACCGAATCATGATGCGCGACATCGACGGCGACCACGACCCGGTGGGTACGGCCGTGCGCTGATCGACGCACGCTCGCCAGCTTCCGAAGACAGTCAGAGAGGTTCCATCATGTCCCCTGTCGACCTGGTCGACGATGTGCGCGAGGTCGGGACAGCGGTCCTCGAAACCCTTGCCACCCATATCGAATCCGTCCGGACCGGATCCGGGGAGGTCGTCTCCTCGGACAATATCGAGACGGTCACCAAGCGGCTCGAGCTGAGCCGGTGGATCGAGGAAGGCGGGATGACGCTGCCCGAGCTGTTGTCCTTCGTCACCACCTACAGCGATATCTCGGCCAGCCATCACCACCCGGGGTACATGGGGCATCAGATCGCCCCGTCCGACACACCCGGCGTCGTCGCCGATCTACTCCAGGCGATGACCAACAACATTCCCCTGGTCTACGAGCTCGCCCCGGCCGCCGCGGCCGTGGACCGGGCGGTGTGCCGCTGGATGCTGGGCAACGTCGGCTGGGCCGAGACCGGCATCGGGGCCATGACCAATGGTGGCAGCCTGGGCAATCTGACCGCGCTGCTCGCCGCGCGTTCGCACGCCGACGCCACCGCATGGCGTGATGGAAACCCAGGCGACCTCGTCATCTTCGCTCCGGCGACCAGTCACTATTCCGTGCGAAAAGCGGCCGCTGTCATGGGACTTGGTGAACGCGGTGTCTATCCGTTGCGCACCAACGAACTGGGCCGCATCGATCCGGCCGGGCTCGCACCGGCGCTTGCCGAGGTGCGGGCTCAGGGCAGGCGTCCGGTCGCCGTGGTGGCCAACGGTTGCGCCACCGGGACAGGCTTGTACGACCCGATCGCCGAGGTCGCGGAGTTCTGCGAGGCCAACGAGCTGTGGTTACACGTGGACGGCGCGCATGGCGCCGCCGCGCTGCTATCCCCTCGACTACGCGGCCTGCTCGATGGCATCGAGCGCGCGGATTCCTCGGTGTGGGACGGGCACAAGATGCTTCGAACCTCGGCACTGTGCACGGGAGTGTTGTTCCGCGAAAAGCGTTATCTCGACACCATGTTCAAGCAGGACGCCAGTTATCTCTACCGCCCCGAGGCCGAAGACGTGGACCCGGGGCAATTCACCTTCGAGACCTCCAAAGCGCCGCTCGGTCTCAAGATCTTGCTGACCCTGGCCTACCGCGGGGAAGCCTCCCTACGCTCCTACGTCGAGCGGCAGTACGACCTCGCCGCCGATCTGTGGGAGCTGATCCAGGAGCGTCCCGATTTCACCGCGCCGTACCAGCCGCACAGCAACATCCTCTGCTTCCGCTACGAACCCTGGGGCGACCGGCAGCTCGAGCTGCGGGCGCGGCTCATCCAGGACGGCCGGTTCTACCTCTCGTCCTTCCAACTCGGCGGTCGCCCGTACTTGCGCGCGTCCCTGATGTCCCCGAGCACCGACCGGCAAACCCTGCACGAGCTGTTGGCGGTGATCGCCGAGGTCGCCGCGGCGTGACGGCGCCACGAAACCACTACCAGCGCAGCCGTTTACAGACGTGGACGGCCAACGGATCCTCGACACCGACTTCGGTGGATCCACGAATCTCGCTCAGCGCGACGCTGGCGGCCAGCTCGAAACAGCGTCGCTCGCTGGGAGCGAGGAACGGCAGGTCCTTTTCCGGATGCGCCAACGCGGACCAATCACGGATGAACGCGACGGTCACCTGCTCGCCGTCGAGCTCGACGGACTCGATGCTGATGTAGCGGTCGAGAAATCGTTTTCCGATCAGGCCCGCGGCATGCAGCAAATGAATCGCGACGCGATCGGTGATCGAATTGGTCACCACCGCACCGCGTTCGAGCAGTTCGCGCAGTTGTCCGGCGGTGTAGTCGTCAGTCATCAGTCCTCCCCCGTCTGGTCGGTGACCACCCCGCGCACCGATCACCGACCACCCCTCGACAGCCGTGCTGCTCCCCGGTCCGCCGGCGAATGGATTGCGCCGACACCCTGATCATCCAGTGCGGACGGTCGTGGCCGCTTGGACAAACCTGCTACGGGTCGAGTCGGTGGCGAAGGTCATCTCGCTGATCAGCACAGCAGGCGAGAGGCCGAAGGTCTTGTTGCACACGCGAGTGAAGTGCGCGCCGTCGAAGAACCCGGCGGCATGCGCGGCATCGGTGAGGGTCTGCCCGAGCGCGATCTGATCGATCGCGCGACTCATCCGCAACCAGCGCACGTAGGGCCGGAACGCGAGCCCGAGCTCCGCCGAGAACAGATGGGCAAGCCTGCTCTCGGACAGGTCGACCGAAACGGCCACATCCCGTAACCGAACCGGGCCCGCCGCAATGAGTTCGGGCAGCAGGTGCAACGCCGCGGCAAGCGCGGGATGCCGCATCGGTTTGACCGTCGAGCGCGCGTACGGCAATCCGTCCGCCCACCACTGACCTTCGTCCAGATCGACCAGCAGCGCGGCACCCGCCTCCGCCCACGCTCCGGCGAATGCCGGCCGCCGCACGGTCCGGCTCAGCTCGACGCCGTCGTCGGATTCGGCGGCGAGGTGGACCATTTCACCGTCCACCACGCCCTGGAGCACCGCGTGGGCGACGTCAGCGGGAATCACCGTCGCCCGGCACGCCACCTCCGTGCCCAGCGCGTCCGCCACGACGAACTCGCCGCGCCGGGCAATCAGCACCTGAACCGAATGATGTGCGTGCGTCTTCGCCGGCGACAATCCGCCTCGGTAGGCCAAAACGCCCGGCCAGATAGTCATCTCCCCAAAACATGACAAGTCTTCATCCCCCTTCGAATGAATCCCTAACTGCCACACCCCCGTTAGGGTTCTCACATCGAACGATCCTGTGAGTATTCTCAGAATACTCTTTTCGCCCAACGCTTCCCGAGCATTTCGAATCGGGCCGCTTGGCGCACCTGGAACACCTGCCTGCTCGGCGCGGCCATAACCCGACACGGCGCGATCAGGTCCCGGCCGCTGATTGGCCGCCATTTCGAGCGGAAACCTGTACATTTATGCTGGTCACGGACGTGCGGTGTACGCCGCGGTGTCTTCTGATTGTGTTCCGCGAGCTACTTCCACTACCAAGGAGGTTGCAGATCCATGGTGAATATCAGGAACTACCGACGCCCCGCCCGCTTTATGACCATCCTCGCCGCGATAGGGGCGGCCGTTGTCTCGGCAGCCGCCCCCGCGCTCGCCGACAACGCGATCGACATCAGCAATATCGGCCCAGCCGCCGTAGGCATCAACTACAGCTGCGAGGCCTCGGCCGGAGTCGTCGGCATCAAAGCGATGGTCGGCGACCCGAACGCCGACAGCCCCTCGGCCACCGGCACCCAGAACGCTGTCACCTGCGACGGCACCGGCCAAACCACCATGGTCGACCTCGATGCGCCCTTGACGGCGGGTCAGACAGTTCAGGTGCGCGTCGCACTGGTCGATCGCGACGACACCGTGGTCTCCGGACAGGCCAAGGTGGCCACACTGGGATAGCCGCCGCGCGGCACCACTCAGCAGAGCTCAACAGGCTGACGCGCCGTGAGATTCATCCAGATGTCGTCGGCCGCCCAGAGTACGAAGCGTTCGATGGAGACCACCGGGTGCTCGGCGGCGAGTTCGAAGCGGAAACGGCGCAGCAGGATCGCGAGGGTGAGTTCGGCTTCGATCGTGGCCAACGAGGCGCCTTCGCAGCTGCGTGGGCCGACGCCGAACGGGATGTAGGCCAGTCTCGGGCGTGCGGCGGATTCTTCCGCGGAGAACCGTTCCGGGCGGAAAAGCTCTGGGCTCGGCCAATATTCGGGGTTCAGGTGCACGGCCCAGATCGGGTAGAAGATCGTGGTGCCCGCGGTGATCGTGTAGTCGCCGATGTGGAGCTCTTCGGTTGCTTCGCGGGCACCGTAGGGTCCCGGCGGGTAGAGGCGCATCGATTCCTTGAGCACCATGGTCAGATACGTCAGGTGCTTCAGGTCCGCGTAGTCGGGAGCGAGGCGGTCGCCGAGGACGCGGTCGAGTTCTTCGGCGACACGTTCGGCCGCGTCCGGATGCTGCGCGAGTAGGTACAGCGTCCATGAGATGGCGACGCCGGTGGTGTGGTGTGCGGCCAGCATCGTCATCAAGACGGTGTCCCGGATCCGCGCCGGGGACTGGCCCGCGTCGGCCAGGGCAGCGATCAGGTCACTGCTGTCGCTCTGCTGAGCGCCGGACTGATGGGCTGCCAGCACGTCATCCACGACCGCTCGCAGATACGTCAGTGCCTGCTGCGCGCGGACTGCGCGTTCCTCGTCGGTGCCCGGCATCTCGACGTGATACAACCGAGCCAGCTGCTCGGTCAGTACATCCTCGAATGCCGACACGATCTGTTCGGCTTGTTCCGGGGAAGCCGTTCCGCTGCCGAGCGCGTACTCGCAGATCATCCGCAGCGACAACGTACTCAGGTTCTGCTGCAAGGCTATTGGGCCCTGCGACGAGGCTTCGGCCCACTGATCGGCCAGCCCGCAGGCCAGGTTCACGAACTGCCCGAAGTGCGCCTCGTGCGAACGACGTCCGGCCAGCACCGACAACAACACCCGCCGCCAAGGTGTGTGCTCTTCCTCGGGGATGGTCTGGAGATTGCCCGACTCCTGAAGTGGCGCAAGGAATTCGAACAGCTTGTCCGGGCGCTCATCGATCTTCGCCGTAGCTTCCAGCAACACCGGATCCGCGACCGACACCGCCGTCTCCGCGCCGGGCAACGCGAAACGGACGACCGGCCCGTACTCGGCGTGCAGCCGCAGCTGATAGTTGTGCAGACCGCCCGCGGCCGCGATATCGGCTAGGCCGTCTACCCCGCCGCGAGGTCCGGGGATCGATGCGGAACTATCTACGAAGTCTCGTGTCATGACATCCCTCCACGGCCATGTTCCCCGCCGCCGGGACTTCACGCAACAGCACTCCGATCGCGCGGATTCTCCAAAACCACAGGACCATTGAGGAGTTCCGCGAACTCACCGAACACCTCACCGACGGCACCGGCGGCGGCCGGAGAGACGGCCTCCAGGTTGAGGAAGCCGTGGATGAGTCCGGGGTAGACGAGTGTCTTGACCGGTACCCCGGCGGTGGTGAGAGCGTGTGCGTAGGCGAGGCATTCGTCCTGCACCGGGTCGAACTCGGCGGTGGCGATCACGGCCGGGGCGAGGCCGGTGAAATCCGTCGCGAGCAGCGGCGAGGCGGGCGCGCGGTCACAGGCGGTGGGGTCGCTGGAGAGATAGAGCTTGGCGAAGTCGGCGGCTTCACCGGGCGCCATCACGTCGCCGGTCACGTAAACGCTGTACGACGGATAGTTGATGCGGTGGGAGAGATCGAGATTGGGGTAGGCGAGCAGTTGTCCGGCCAGCGGCCTGCCCTCGTCCCGAAAGCCGAGGGCGACCCCGGCGGCCAGGTTCGCCCCTGAACTGTCCCCCGCCACCGCGAGATTCGCACCGCCGTATTCATCGATGTGGTCGGCGATCCACCGCGTCACTGCCAGGCAGTCGTCGTGCGCGGCGGGATATAGGTGTTCCGGGGCGAGCCGATAGCCGACGCTGACCACCACCGCACCGACGTCCCTGGACAATCGACGAGCAACCTCGTCATGCGTGTCCAGATCGCCGTATACGAATGCGCCACCGTGGAAATAGGCGACAGTCGGTACCCGGCCGGTCGCTTTCGGCCGATAAACCCGCACCGGCACCCCGGCCAGGTTGTCGTCACCGATCGAGCTGACCTGAAGTGGCGGGTTCGGCGACATGGCAAGCGCCAGTAGCGCATTTCGTGCCCGCTTCTCGGCGATGGTCAGCTCCCTGGCGGGCGGCGGCACGGCTTCCAATTGCTTGACGAGGATTTCGATAGCCGCATCCAGTGGCATGGCTACAACTCTCCTTCACTGCCGGAAGGAGCGTTGCGGGCTGTCGATTATCCATTGCTGCGCATCATCGAACGCGTAGTCGTCCGACTCGATGACGGGAGTAACCACCTCGCGCGGCCGAAAGTCACGAGCAGCCACCGGCACACTGACCGGCTCATCGGTCCGCGACGACTGGTCGGTCGGGAGATCTAGGGTAATGCGGACGAATTTGCCGTCCCTGACGAGATAGTGGGCACGGAAGCTGGTCGTCCTTACCTGACCCGGCGCCAATGGCCCGGATGCCAACCGTTTCACGGTCTCGAGCGCCACCAATCTCTCCCGCACCCGCACGTAGACATCGCGACGATTCGCGCTGATCCAGAGGTCGTCGACGAGCATGGTCTCGACCAAGCCGTCATGGTTGTTCTGCAGCCACTGCAGGGTGTCCGACGCGCCACGGGTGAAGTTCACGCCGTAGATGTCGATCCGAATATTGTGGTGGTAGTAGCTGTTCACTACCTCGCGATAGTTGCCGGAGTTGTACAGCTCTACGTATTGCGCGAACTCGTTTTCATTCATCAGTCCGTCCTCTGTTCGAGAGTGGAGCGATCTGCCGAAACGAAATACAGCGACTAAACGTTTGCTTACCTATGAGCGCTTGCTTAGTTTGCTCCGAAGTTGCCATACTCGTCAATACGGAGAAGGAGGCGTATGACCGACACCACACACTCCCCGGCGAACCCGAAGGACCGCCTGCTCGCCTCCGCGATAGACGCGTTCGGGATCAAGGGCTTCCACGGCACCACCACCCGCGATATCGCCGCGGGGGCGGGCATGAGCCCGGCGGCGGTGTATGTGCACCACAAGTCGAAGGAAGACCTGCTCTACCTGATCGCGCTGGCCGGCCACCAACGTACGGTCCGCGCGTTCGCCGAGCAGATCGCGGCCACCGACGACCCGGCCCGCCAGCTGGCCGGGCTGATCCACGCCTTCGTCCGCGAATACGCGGTGAACCACACCCTCGCGCGCATCGTCAGCTACGAACTGGCAGCGCTGCGCCCGGAACACCGCACGGAGATCCTCACGATCCGCCGCGAAGCCCTCACCATGGTCCGCGGGATACTGCACGCCGGTAACGCCAGCGGCGTCTTCCACGCCGACAACCCCGACATGACCTCCATCGCCGTGCTCTCCCTCGGCATCGACGTCGCGCGCTGGTTCCGCGACCACGGACGCTTCACCCCCGAAGCCATCGCCGACCACTACGCCGTCCTCGCCCTCCGAATGGTCGGCGCCACAGACCTATCCGGCCACCCCTCCCCCTGACGAACCGCATGCTCCGACGCAGAGGAGCTCTCGATGGTCGAGTTTCGGTCCCAGACAGATCGCGCGGTCGAGTCATTGGCCGGGCGAAACGATATCGCCCTCATCCACAACAAACGGTCCTTGACGGGGGCTGAGCTGGCCGATCTCGTCTATCGGCTGGCCGCCGCTCTGCGTACCGCCGGGGTGTCCGCTGGTCGCCTGGTGGCGATCCACGCCGAGAACAGTCCGGACGTCATCGCCGTGCGCATGGCGACTCACCTGCTCGGAGCCTGCGCCGCGATCTTTCCCGCCCGCGCGACCGATGAGCTCCTCACATTCACGGCGGCGGACGTGCTGGTGACCTCGCCTCGCTTCGCCAGGGACGGGGCCTACAGTCTCGGTGCCGCGCCCGGCTGCACCGACCTACTCGCGCTTGCGGCGACCATGCCCGCCACCCCCATCCATCGTCAGGCCTCGCCCGAGGATCTGTGTTTCATCGTGTTCAGCGGCGGCACCACCGGCACGCCGAAAGGCAGCTGCCACACCTACGCCGACCACAGCTCCTTCGTCGGCACGGTTCGCGAACCCCGACCGCGGCTGCTGGTCGTCACGCCTCTCGCTTATCTGGCACAGACTCTCGTCGACAGCGCACTGGCGGCCGACGGTCAGGTCGTCCTGCTCGACTCCCCCACGCCCTTCGACCCCACCGTCGTCCTTACCGCGATCGAACAGCACCGCATCACGAACCTGTTCCTAGTCGAACCCCAACTCTTCGCCCTCGCAACGCATCCCGACCTTCCCGCGTATGACACATCGAGCCTGCGCCGACTACTCCATCTAGCCAGTGTTTTGAAAGTGTTTCGGGTTGAGGGGCGCCGTGTAGCGGCGCCCCTCAACCCGTGGAATGCAGAAGGTGTTGCCTGCGTTGGCGTGTCGGTGACCAGATGAAGGGAGGTCTCCGGTAGATGGTTCAGCGACGAAGAAGAACCTGAATACCGGAGACCTCGTGACCAGCGTATCGGTGGCGAGGCGCGCGGATCTGACCGATGCCCAGTGGGCGCGGCTGGAACCGCTGTTGCCTCGTGGCAAAAAGGCGGGCCGCCCGCCGAAGTGGACGAAACGACAGCTCATCGACGGGATTCGATGGCGCACCCGATGCGGGACACCGTGGCGGGACGTGCCCGAGTATTACGGGCACTGGCAGACGGTATACGGGCTGTTCCGTCGCTGGCAGCGTGCGGGGGTGTGGACGCTGATCTGGAAGATGCTGCAAGCGTTCGCCGATGCCGCCGGTCGCATCGGGTGGCAGGTGAGTGTGGATTCCACCATCGCCCGAGCGCATCGGCATGCCGCCGGGGCCCGCCGCGACGGCCACGCCCAGTCCGAGCCGCCTGGCGGGGTCGACATCGAGCCCGCCGATCACGGGCTCGGGCGTTCCCGTGGTGGATGGACCACCAAAACCCACCTGGCGTCCGAGCAGGGCCGCAAGGTGCTGTCCTTCCTGATCACCGCCGGTCAGCGCGGCGACAGCCCACAGTTCACCGCCGTGCTCGCCGGTATCGCGGTGCCCCGCCTCGGGAAGGGACGCCCGCGCACCCGGCCCGAGCGGGTACGCGCCGACAAGGCCTACAGTTCCCGCGCCAACCGCGCACACCTGCGCGGACGCGGGATCAAAGCCACCATCCCGATCAAGACCGACCAAACCGACAACCGCAAGAAGAAAGGCTCCGCCGGTGGGCGACCACCAGCGTTCGACGCCGAGGACTACAAGCAACGCCATGCCGTGGAATGCGGTATCGGCCAGTTGAAGGAAAACCGTGCCATGGCAACCAGATACGACAAACTCGCCGTCCGCTACCAGGCCACCGTCCACATCACAGCCATCGACCAATGGCTCCGACACGGGTGAGGGCGGGCACCTGCCCGCCCTCACCCACTTTCAAAACACTGGCTAGTGTCCTGCGCCTGAAATTCGTTGAAGATATTTCGCCAGGGAGTTGAGGATTTCCTCGGCGGTCTTCTTCCATACGAACGGTTTCGGGTTGTCGTTCCATGTGGTGATCCATGCGTTTACCTGGCGTTCGAGTGACTGGACGCTGGTGTGCACGCCGCGACGCAGGAGTTGGTCGGTGAGGTAGGCGAACCAGCGTTCGACCTGGTTGAGCCAGGATGAGCCGGTCGGGGTGAAGTGCACGTGGAAGCGCGGGTGCCGTGCCAGCCACTGGTAGACGGCCGGGGTTTTGTGGGTGGCGAGGTTGTCGCACACGATGTGCACGTCCAACTCGGCCGGCACTGCCTTGTCGATGGCGACCAGAAGCTTCTTGTACTGGGCTGCGCGGTGGTGTCGGTGCAGCTCGCTGATCACGGTGCCGTCGGCGACGTTGAATGCCGCGAAAAGTGTTGTGGTGCCGTGACGTTGGTAGTCATGGGTGCGTCTTTCGGGCATGCCCGGCATCATCGGCAATACTGGCTGGGAACGGTCCAGTGCCTGGATCTGACTCTTCTCGTCCACGCACAGAACCACGGCCTGCTCGGGCGGATTGTGGTACAGGCCAACAACATCGACGACTTTCTCCACGAACAGCGGATCTGTCGAGAGCTTGAATCCGTCCTGGATATGCGGTTTGAGGTCGAACCTGCGCCAGATCCGCCCGATCGTCGATTTCGACAATCCGCTGTGAGCTGCCATCGAGGCCCGCGACCAGTGCGTCGCGTTCACCGGGCTCGAAGCCAACGTGTCGGTGAGGACCTCTTCGACCTGGTCGAGCAGAATCGACGGCGGCCGACCCGGCCGCTGCTCATCGGCCAAACCAGCCAACCGCGAGGCCACGAACCGTGACCGCCACTTACCCACCGTCGGTGCCGAAACCCCAAGCCGCACAGCAACTTCGGTGTTGGGAGCGGGCTCGGCGCAGGCGAGCACGATTCGGCATCGTAGCGCATACGCCTGCGACGAACTCGCCGCGCGCGCACCACGGGTCAACGCCGCCCGCTCCTCATCACTGAGCACCAATTCGGACTTCGGTCGCCCCATCACCACGCACCGAACCTACGCCCCCACCAACACATCCCGGAATAAATTGAACGAATTTCAGGCGCAGGACACTAGCCCCCCGCCGCCATCTCAGTACTGCGGCTGCGGTCGACCCGTGGCAGCCCATTCCGCGTAACGCTTCTGCGAGAATCCGAATACCCGTGCCCACTCCGATCCGGTCCCGCGATCCAGGGCGGCGAACACCAGCCGCACCGGCTCCAGATACGCCGGGTTGTATCCCTCGCGAAGCGACGGCCCGAATCCGCGACGTTGATCATCGGCGTCGGTGTTGTTGTACCAATGACCCTCGAAATTGCGCCGGAAGACTTCTCCGATGAAACGGGCGAACTGGTCCACCGTTTCCTGATGTTCGGGGCCTTCGGCGTCGTCTACGTCCGGGAACCGCTCCAGCAGTGCCCGCTCGACACTGCGCAGATCCTCGGCATCCCACGGACCTGCGGACAGACCCGGCACTGTTTCGGTACGGAACCGGTCGATCTGGTCGTCCATCTCGGCCAGCCACGCCAGCCAGCGCGGGTCTTGCTGGTCTTGCTCGTGTTGCCGCAGCTCGGCTCGCGTATATCGCCTATCTCCACCCATGAGCACCCCTCACGTGTCGGTCCGAACAGAACAGTGTCCCGTGTGCAGGGCACAAGGCACAAGCATCTCAGGCCGACGACTGCTCGCCCTCGTTCCTGGTGTTGGGCTTCTGCGCGTCGATGAACCGTTCCCGCGCGGCATCGAGCCGTTTCACGGCCCGTAGCGATCACCAACCGTCGCGAACGTCAGCAGCACACCCGCCAACGGAAGCGCGTACGCATCGATAACCCACTGCAAGCCATCGATCGAGGTATTGAAGTCCGCGCGGATATCGGCCAGCGTGGCGGACACGACGGTGACGTCGAGCATCAGCATGAAGATCGCCGAGCACACCATGAACAACACCAGGCCCGCCCGCGGATGAACACCGCGCGGGCTGACCTGGCCACTGCCGGGCAGCATGATAGTAGTGGTTGACATCGAGCCCCTCATAACAGCGCACGCAGGAATACCATTGTCCTGCAATTGATTTCGACTGATTCGCGCATCCGGAAGGGCGCAACTCCAACGGTAGCGCCGGAGTAACGCGACAGGAAGGCGAAATCTTGACAACCAATTGCGCGTAGCGGACAGGTTTGCCCGCGGGAACGCGCCGTGCGTCAGGTGAACCGCGAGATCAGGGGACCCACCACTAACTGTCGGCGACCATGGGACTGACGGTGCGGCGCGGTCGCGGGAAGAACCTGCTGGTGATCGCCTGGTATCCGGCGTAGTCGGGGCGCGATTTCAGGCTGTAATGCTCCGCGGGGACGGCGCCGGTGTAATAGACGAGGGTGTTGTAGAGGGCCTTGGAGATGCCCAGCAAACCGACCAGCGTGATGATCCACGCGACGATGGCTGTATCGGAAAAGCGGTTCAGCAAGGTCGGCAGCACCAGCACGATGAGGGCGTTCCACTGCATCCACTGACCGAAGTAGTTGGGGTGCCGGCTGTATCGCCACAGGCCGACATCGCAGCTGCGCTTGATGCCCTGCTGTTCGCTCAGCGCGCCGAAGCGCGCCTTCTGCCAATCCGCCACTGACTCGAAACCATAGAACAACGCCCACACGACGAGCGCCACGATCTCCACCGCACCGAGCGAGCGCGATCCCGCGGCGGCGAGCAATGCGGGAATGGCGAGGATGCCCATGTTGGCCACCCCTTGCAGCATGATCTCGACCTGCATCGAGAGCCGTTCACTGCGCAAACCCGCGCGCTCCCAACGCCTTCGCTGATAGCGGTACCGTGCCATCTCCGCGGTCAGTCCCCCGCTGCCAACCATTCGAACGGCCCAGATACCCATCCGGCCACCCATGGCCAGGTAGATCGCCGCGACGGCGATCGTGAGCGGGGAACTGAGATCACCGAATACGAGCGTCAACACACCCAGTGCCGCCAGACCCCACGGCCAGGCCAGGTCGACATAGGTCATGAATCCGGTGCGATACGCGGGCACACACGCCAACGCCACGAAGAGCACCGCCTGGACCACCAGATTGGTCAGCGCGAACGCTCGTAGATCCGACTGCCACGCCAAGGCAGTAACAACGCCCGCGGCGGCAAGGTAATGCGCGATCCGCGCTTGGGTCACCGACATCGGCTTCCCCTTCCTTCCATGATGAGACACCCAGGGCTACGTGTCTCGATAACTGAGACACTAGATGCATAGTGTCCCAGTCGCAAGGTCGGCAGCCCGCTAATCTGTAGGGTGAGTTGTGTTCAGCATATAAATCGCTGGCCAGCCGCAGATTCTCTATGGGACACTGATCGAGTGATGTCTCACGAGCCAGAGCAGGTGACCCCCTTCGCACCGGACGATCCGCTGCTCAAGATCGCGGTCGCGATGTTCGAACGCGACGGCTGGATCGACCTGCGCTTCCTGGCCAAGGCGGCGGGCATCGGCCGAGCCACGCTGTATCGCCGCTATGGCGACCGCGACCGAATCCTCGGCGAGGTCATCTGGGCGTTGTCGGCGCCGAGCATCGCGACCCTACGACCGGAATTCCGCGGCCGCGGCGCCGACGGACTTGCCGAGATGATCGGCAAACTACTGCACGCGAGCGCCGGACATTCCGGCATGCGCGCCTTCGTCGGCCAGCACACCGACACCGCCCTGCGCGTCATGACCTCCAAGCACGGCGTCATCCAGCAGCGGTTCATCACCCGAATCGCCGCCGCCATCCGGCAGGAGATCGGCGAACCCCCCGACATCGACGCCACCACCCTGGCGTACGCCATCACCCGCCTCGGCGAATCCTTCTACTACCGCGAGCTCATCACCGGCGACCCGCCCGACATCGACGCCGCCACGGTCATCATCCGCCGCCTCCTCACCTACCCGGCCTCACACCGCACGGCCTGATCAGCGCGTGACGGTGCGGGGATCCGCAGCAGGACAAGGTTTACCTGGCGCCGACCGGGAATCCGGTGACCAGTGCGGCGATCTGCGGCCACTCCTTGCCGATCAGGTCGACGAAATCACCGTCGGTGAGCGTGGTGTACGGACTGTCGATGGTGCAACCGGTATGTGCCGGAACACCATTCATCCGATCGATGATGAACTGGCATCCCTTCGGCAACCAGCCGACGATGCCGGAAATGTGCTCCGCCAAGAACTCTCGGTTGTAGGTGATGCTGACGTTCGGATCCTGGCAGTACTGATTTACCACCCGATCGGTACCCGCGTTGGGGATCAGCTCGTCACTCTGCGCGTGGTACACGAACATCGGAACGTGCGGGGTGCGCTTACCGAGTTCCTGGGCGTTGATGGCCGCACTCACTTGCGGAAGTTCCAGCGGGTCACCGGATCCGGTGAACGAGCCGAGGTAGTTCCAGTACGGAAACAGCACCGATCCCTGCGGATGGCAGATGATCACAAATGACCCCGCTCACAGCGTCGACTGCCGGAATGGTCCGGCTTGCCAGAGTCTCGATCCCCGCTCGCGCGCGCCGATACCGCGCGAACCTTCGGGGTCACCACGAGCTCCCGGCGCTGGACGCGCACCGGCACGGATTTACGCAACATGCCGATCGGTCCCGATATCGGTCACCGCATCGACGATCGGCTGCTCGTCACCGGCAACGGATGCGCCAGCACAGCGCGCCGAAGACGTTGCGCGCCAGCATAACTGGCGCGTACGAGATCAACTCCCGAAGAGCGTCGATCCCCAGTAGTCATCGGGGCCGAGCCCCGGCGGGACCGCAAACACCGCTGACCCAACGTGTTTGATGTACTCGTTGAGTGCGTCGTTGCGGGCGAGGTTGTTTTGCATCGGCACGAACTGAGTGATCGGGTTGCGGCAGTACGCGATGAAGAACAGTCCGGCGTCGAGATGGCCGAAACCGTCTGAGCCGTCGGTGAAGTTGTAGCCGCGGCGCAGGATCTGGATGCCGCCGAGTTCTTCGGCCGAGGCCAATCGCACGTGCGCGTCGGTGTCGACCAGCGGCCCGGACGGTCCGGCCGATTGCAGATCGAGTTCGTCGAACTCGTCCCTGCCGCCCATCGGTGCGCCGGATCCCTTGGTGCGACCGATAACTCGCTCCTGCTCGTGCAGCGTGGTGCGATCCCAAGGCTCGATCAACATTCGGATCCGGCGCGTCACCAGATACGAACCGCCCGCCAGCCACGGCTGTTCGTCGCCGCGATCGACCCAGACGAACTTGTTGACGGCGCCGTGATCCTCGGCCTTGATGTTGCGCGTTCCGTCCTTGAACCCCAGCAGGTTTCGCGGCGTCGTCTGACTGGTCGAGGTCGACGACGTGCGACCGAACCCGAGCTGGGACCAGCGCACCGACACCGCGCCGAACCCGACGCGCGCGAGGTTGCGGATGGCGTGCACCGCGACCTGCGGGTCATCCGCACAGGCCTGGATCGCGATATCGCCGCCGCTGCGAGCCGGTTCGAGCGCATCGCCCTGGAACTTCGGCAGTTCGGTGAGAGCACCCGGTTTGCGCGCTGCGATACCGAACCGGTCGCCGCCGTCCGCGGTGGTGAACAGCGACGGGCCGAATCCGATCGTCAGCGTGAGCCGGGAGGGAGTCAGATCGAGGGCTTCACCCGTGTCGGTCGGCGGCTTGTACGCGCCCGCACCCACGGCGCCGTCGGGCGCGGCCTCACGCCCCGAGGTCATCCGCTCCGCCATCAACGTCCAGGTCTTCAGCAGATCGATCAGCTCGGCGCGCGATCGGGTGTGCACGTCGAACACCGCGAAATGCAGCCGGTCCTGCGCGGGAGTCACGATGCCCGCCTGGTTGGTGGCCCGGAAAGGCACGATTCCGGAGGCACCGGCCGCCGCAGCGGGACTCGACATCCGCCCGGCCAGCACCCCGGCCCCGGCCGCCGCGACGCCGATTCCCGCCGACCCGATCAGGCCGCGACGCGAGATGCCGCCGCGGCCTTCGGTGTCACGATCCCGCGACAACGCCCTGCACCTGACTCACCACTGCGGACAACGCGTCGATAATGCGCGCTAGCGCGACGCGCTGATCACCGCTGACCGTCTCGTAACTGACGTGACCGTCGCCCTGCCGATACTTGGCCAGTTCGCTGTCGAGCTCAGCGAAGCGCCGGTCGATCTGCGTGCCCAGATCGGGGTTGCGCTCGTCGATGATGGGGCGCAGGCTCGCGATCGCCGCCTGGGAGCCGTCGACGTTGGCCTGGAAGTCCCAGAGGTCGGTGTGCGAGAACGTGTCTTCCTCACCGGTGATCTTGGTGCGCGCGATTTCGTCGAGCAGCGTCTGCGCACCGCCCGCGACCTGGACCGGATCCACCTTATAGTCCGCCGCGTTCACGCCGGCCACCAGTTCGCCGATATCGGCGAGGAGTTGGTCGGCCATCTGGTTGGTGTCGGGCTGCAGACCCTGTGCCCACAGATCCTTTTCCAGCCGGTGGAATCCGGTCCACTTGTCGCCCGCGGCGACATCGGCTTCGCGCAGATCCAGGCGCGGATCCAGATCGTTCGGGAAGCTCTCGGCGACCGGTTCGATGCGTTCGTAATAGGTGCGGGTCACCGGGTACTGCTTCTTGGCCGACTCGATGTCACCGGCTTTGATCGCCGTGACAAAGGATTTCGTGGTCTCCTGCAGCGCGGTTATCTGGCTGAGCAGATAGCGCTTGTAGCCGTCGGCCGCTTCGGCGAGTTTGCCGGTCTCGTCGCGCTTTTGGGCCTGACCGGTCACGGTGAATTCGTGGCGGATGCCGTCGCCGACCATGCCCGGTTTGCAGGCGGTCTGGTATTTGCCGGGATCGGGTACCGACACGATCAACTGGCGGGTGAGTCCGGGGCCGATGTTCTCGATCTCACCGATGACGCGCTCGCCGATGCCGTACACGTAGAACTCGGTGACCTTGGTGCCGTTGTTCGCGATACGGAATGTCACCGTGCCGGTTTCGGCCGAATCCTTGGCCACCGAACAGGTGGAGTCGTCGGCGGTGACCGCGATATCGCCCGCCGCGGCGGTGTCGGACTTACTGGTGCACGACACCAACAACGCAGGAACTGTCACCGCGACTGCTATGGGAAAGATGGAGAAACGCACGGAGAGTGGACCTTTCGTTGTCACGGCTTGGCCGCGGTATCTATCGAAGACCGAGGACTCGCCCGGTTCGGATCGGCGGCGGGCACCGGGCGGAGGAATAGGAACAACACCACGACCAGGTAGAGAACCCACCCGATTACCTGCAGCACCGTCGGGTCGGCGCGGAAGTTGAAGATGCCCGCCGCGACCGTGCCGTACCAACTCGACATCGAGTACCACGACGAAATGTCGAAGGCCTTCGACGCCAATCCCGGCAGCCAGTCCACCGTCTGCAACGCCCGGATGCCGTAGGCGAGAATCCCGGCGGCGACCACGATCAACAGCGCGCCGGTGTATTTGAAGAAGGTGGCGAAATTGATCCGCACGGCGCCCAGGTACATCAGCACGGTGAGTACCACCGCGACCACGATGCCCAGCAGCAGCCCGAGCAATGGCCATTGACTACCCGAGGTGTTCTCGGCGTATCCGACCATCAGCAGCGCGGTCTCCACGCCCTCGCGCCCGACCGCGAGAAACGCCAGCGCCACGATCGCCGACGGGCCGACTTCGAGCGCGCGCGTCAGCCCCGCCTTCAACTCCCCAGACATCGATCGGGACGCGGTCCGCATCCACAACACCATCCACGTCACGATCACCACCGCGGCCAGCGACGCGAGCCCGGCGATCAGCTCCGCGGCAAGGCCGGTCACCGTCGAGGTGCCGTAGCGGATACCGGCGAAGATCGCGACGACCATCGCGACCGCGGCGCCGACGCCGAGCGCGACCCACTTCAAGGCCTCGCGACGGTCCGATTTCACCAGGAAAGCGACCAAAATCATGATCACGATTCCGGTTTCGAGCCCCTCGCGCACCCCGATCAAACCGCTTCCGAACAACTGAGCGGCGACCGAGGGTGCGTCGGAAGCAAACGCCTGTTCTCTCACATCCACTCCCACTCGAACCAAACCCAGCCTATCCACAGTTCGGCAAGGCAAACCTAGTCTTACACGCAGATAGCCTCTTTAGGAACTCAACCCAGACAAGGATGCGGAGCGGAAACATCCCACCATTGCCAGTCCCGCAGTGATTTACCGCTTAGCAGAACGGCGTGCTATTTCTTCCGTCCCATTGCGGCGTATCCGGCGGCGGGCTGGAGGGTTTCGCGATGCCGAGGCCGACCGACCGCCGGGTATGAAACCCGGACCGCTAGGTGAAACGAGCGTTCCCGTTTAAACTGCGACCATGCCGCGGATCAGCGAGGAACTCTGGGCGCAACGACGCAGGCATGTGCTGACCAGCGCGTGGACCTGCTTCGCGCGCAACGGATTTCATGCGACGTCGATGGACCAGATCGTCGCGGCGACCGGGTTGTCCACCAGCGCCGTCTACCGGTACTTCGCCAGCAAGGACGACCTGATCGATGCCACCGCCGACGAGGCGCTCAGCCTCATCGGCGGCCTGTTCGACGAGCTGCTGGCGGCCACACCGACGCCGTCTCCCGATCAAACCATCACCGCGCTGGTCGCCGCCCTGCATCGGCGCGGCGAGCAGCAAGGGTACGACCTGTCCCAACTCGCCATGCAAGCGTGGACCGAAGCCCTCCGCCGCCCGCACCTGCACGAGCTCGTCCGCAACTACTACCGCTCCACCCAGGCGAACTTCGCCGAATTGTCCCGGCGCTGGCGAGCCGACGGGCACATCGCCGCCACCGCCGACCCCACCGCCGTCGCCACCCTGTTGACCACCATGATGCCCGGCCTGATCGTGGTCGAACACCTCGGTGACGGCATCTCCGCGGCCGAACTGATCGCCGGCCTCGACGGGTTGACCAGCACCCACTGAACGTGTTCCGCGCTCAGAGCTGGTTGTTCCACATCCGGAACATCGAGCACTCCCCCCGTTTGTCGAACGTGACGACCCACAGGTTGGCGAAGCTGCCGAGTTCGGCGTAAACCCCGATACCGCGGATCGCGACGGTATCGCCGGTGATCATCAGGATCGACCACTCGAACTCCCAACCCCCCTGCTGCCACTCCAGCCGACCCCGCCAGCCCTCGATGATCGCGTCCCGGCCGAGCCAGTCGGTGCGATACGGCCACTCGTGATACTCCGCGTCCGGCGTGAAGAGGGCACCGATGTCCTTGATCGCGTTGGTCTTCCACGCGTGCACGTATCCGTCGACCCACGCCTTCACTTGATCTTCGGTCACGTCGGCTCCTCGATGTCGTCCGCGGTCGGACCATCCGCCGCACCCGACGATCCTGCGCCGAAACCGCCGTCATCAGGCAGGACGAGGCTTCCTGGGTGCCCGGCACCCTGGCAGCCCGACGTAGGATCCGACAGATGAGCCGCACCGAGTTCGGCAAGTTCCTGCGCAGTCAACGCGCCCGGCTGAGTCCCGCGACGATCGGGCTGACCAGCAGCGGAGCGCGCCGGGTCAGCGGACTACGCAGGGAAGAGGTCGCCGTCCTCGCGGATGTCAGCGTCGACTACTACACCCGCCTCGAGCAGGGCCGCGAGCGAAACCCGTCCGGCCAGGTCGTCGACGCCCTCGCCGACGCACTGCGCCTCGACCCGGCCGCCCGCAGCCACATGTTCCGGCTCGCCGGTGTCATCCCGCGGCAGCCGCAAGACCGCGACACGGTGTCACCGACGCTGCTGAACATGATGGGCACCTTCGCCACCGCCGTCGCCTACATCGTCAACCGGCGTCTGGAAGTCCTGGCATCGAACGCTCTCGCCGACGCACTGCTCGCTCCCCTGGCCGACCGCAACAATATGGTTCGCTCCCTGTTCGTCGACCCGGCCGCGCGCGAACTGTTCGCCGAATGGCCGACGGTCGCCCGGGATACCGTCCGCACCCTCCGGCTGGCCACCGGGCACGACCCACGCGATCCGCAACTCGCCGCCCTGATAACCGAACTTCTGCACAGCAGTACGGAATTCGCGGTGCTATGGCGCGAGCACACCGTCGCCGAGCTCGGGCACAAGACGAAGATCTTCCACCATCCGGTCGTCGGGCGAATCGAGCTGACCTATGAAGCCTTCGACGTCCAGGACGCGCCAGGACAGTCGCTGCTGGTCGGCCTTGCCGAGCCCGGCAGCTCCGACGCCGCCGCCTTGGCGCGGCTGGCGGGTAGCTGTCCGATCACGAAAAACTAACGCAAACGATCGTTGTCGTTTAATCTGACATCGAGGATCGTTGAATCAACAAGTTCGGCTGTGGGGAAGGACTGGCGACTTCAGTGGTCGATTTCGCGGAGCGATTGAACAAGCTGTTCGCCAGCGTGCATCCGCCAGGACGACCGCCACACACGAACGCCGAGGTCTCCGAGGCACTGACGGCAGCGGGGCATCCGCTCTCCAAGCCCTATCTCTCCCAACTACGCTCGGGCCGCCGCAGCAAACCGTCCGCCGAGACCACCGCGGCGCTGGCGAAGTTCTTCAAGGTGAAACCCGACTACTTCACCGACGACGTCTACGCCGCCAAGATCGACCACGACCTCGCGCTGCTGGCTCAGGTGCAGGGCTACAAGCTGCGCCGCCTGTCGAGCCGCGCCTTCGACCTGTCCGAAGAGTCGCAGAACCTGCTCACCGCCATGGCCGAAAAGCTGCGTGCCAGCGAGGGTCTCCCCCAGGTGCCGCCCGACCCTGAGGACTGACGAACCCGCGCATTATGGCGCGACGGCCGGTTGCACACTCTGGCCCGGCAGCATGACGCGAATCAGTGCGCCGCCGCGATCAGAGGTATCGATCGTGATCGTTCCGCCGTGTCGCGCCACGACTTGTTTGACGATGGCCAGACCCAGGCCGGATCCGGGCATGGAGCGGGCGGATGTGGTCCGGTAGAAGCGGTCGAAGACCAGCTCTCGCTCCGCGGGCGGGATGCCGGGTCCGGCGTCGTGTACCGCGAATTCCATTAGGCCGGTGCCGGTTTCGCGCATGGTGACGGCGACCTCCGCGCCGTCGGGGCTCCACTTGGCCGCGTTGTCGAGCACATTGAGTACTGCCCGCTCCAGGTCGGCCTCGTGGCCGTAGAGGAACCACGGATGTAGGTCGGCGACGAATCTGATGCCGGTGCGGCGCCGGCGGGCGCGTTCCAGTGCACGCTCTGCCACTTCGACGATATCGACCTGCTCGTAGGCCTCCTCGGTTGCCTCCTCGCGGGCTAGGTCCACCAGATCGCCGACCAGCGTGGACATTTCCTCGATTTGGCCGAGCACATCAGCACGCAGTTCGGCCATGTCCTGCTCCGGAATCGCGGGCGCGTCGGGGCGGAACGAGGCGATCAGCAGTTCCATGTTGGTGCGCAGCGAGGTCAGCGGGGTGCGCAGCTCGTGTCCGGCGTCGGCGACCAGACGGCGTTGTCGCGCACGCGATTCCGCGAGCGCCAGCAGCATGGTGTTGAAACTCTCGGTGAGCCTGCCGAGTTCGTCGTCACCGGTGACCGGGATCGGGGTCAGGTCGCCGGTGTGCGCGATCCGCTCGGTCGCCGAGGTCAAGCGCGCGACGGGGCGCAACCCGGTGCGGCCGACCGCGGCGCCTGCCACGGCAGCCAAAACCACACCGCTGCCGCCGATTACGAACATCAGCCAGGACAACCGGTCCAGCACACCCTGCGTCGGTTGCAGCGACTGCCAAATGACGAGTGTCGTACCGCTTTTCATGCGTTGGGCGAGCACCCGCTTGTTGTCGCTGGTGCGCAAGGAGAAATCGGTCGCTCCGTGCGCCACCGCCTCCTCCAGCGCACCGATCGGCGCACTCGCGTCGCGTGGCAGCGCGACCCACTGGGCCGCATCCGGATACTTCAGCGCGATGGAGACATCACTGGAGTACAGGCCGCCCAACGTCAGCACGAAACGAAAGTCGAGCGCATCGAGGTCACTGTCGATCATCCCCGTGGCCCGCGCCTGCAACTGCTTGTCCACCTCGGCATACAAAGCGCGCGACACCGTTGCATAGGCGACGATCGCAGCCAGCGCGACCGCCACCGCCACCACCGACGCCGCCAGCAACGTGACCCGCCAACGCAGCGTGATCGAACCCGTCTCCGGCATCGGCCGATCCATCTCCTGCGCATCCACCTGCGGCAACAGTCCCGCGACCGCCGACCGACGCGAAACCGCCGATCCGACAGCTCCATTCCCCCCACGAACCAACTGAATGCGCATATCTACAAATCTGACCGCACCGACTGAGAAGCGACTGAGAGACTGAGCAAGTAGCCAGGAACCGAGACCGCGACGACGCCACCGAGGAGACCCCGCCGTGCCGATCACCACCCTCGCCGCCACAGCCGCCCACATCGACGCGTGTGCGGCCGTCCTCGCCGAAGGTTTCGCCGACGATCCCGTCATGTCATCCATCTGGCCCGACCAGAACAGGCGCTACCGTGCGCTACCGCGCTACTTCGCCGCGTCCCTGCGGCACTTCCATCTGCCGGGCGGTGGCGTGCAGATCGCGACGGATCAGCACGACCACATCGGCGGAGTCGCGACGTGGGATCCGCCCGGTCAGTGGGAACAACCCTTCTCGCGCACCCTGTGCGCGATACCGGGGCTGTTTCCCGCCTTACGCGCCAGGACACCTGCCGCGCTCGCCATTCGCCGCACGCTGGACGAACATCACCCGCACACACCACGGCACTGGTACCTCGCCAACATCGCGACACCCGCCAGCCACCGCGGTCAGGGCTACGCCGCACGACTCATCACCGACCGCCTCGCCGGTGCGCCGGACACCGCGGCCTACCTGGTCTGCACACGTGAAGAGAACATCCGCTTCTACGAGCGATTCGGGTTCACGATGAGCGCCACCTTCAATCTGCCCGTGGCCGCGAAACCGCCTATGTGGGCGATGATTCGCGAGCCCTAGGTCAGGATTTCGCGTTCGTGGCTCCGCCCCTAGCGTGCGGGGGGATCGTTCTGCTGTCGCCTCGGAATTCGGCGACCATCTCGTCGCCGGTTGTCACGGTGACGTCGTAGATTCCGTTGCGCCCGAAGCGGGCTCGCTCGACGGCGTCCTCCGCGCAGGCGGGGTCAGGCCGACCGACAAGGTGCACGTCGCCTACGGTTACGGCTTGTTCACCGGCGGGCTCGGCGCGCACTACGGCGCGGAACGGTTGGGCGGCACCGTGATTCCGATGTCCGGTGGGAGCGGATCAAAGACCGCATCGGAGTCACCGTTGCTGTCGATGTCGTGGCGCCCGCCGCGCTCGCGCGTTCGATCGGCAAGGCTCGCAGGTTGATCGATAGCCGCTCCGAAGCCTGAGGCGTCGCGGACGAGCAGGTCGTCCCGGCAGCTACGCGCTGCGGAGCCCGACTCGGGCAACACGCTCGCGCGTCGTCTCGCCCATCTCGGCGATCACAACGGTGTTGCCGCCCAAGCGTTTCGCTCGATACATCGCGTCATCGGAGGCGCGCAGCACGTGGTGGCGGGTCGGTTGCTCGCCCGCACGTGGCGCCGTGAACAGCGCGACTCCGACGCTGACGGTGATCGTCATCGGCAGCCCGGGCATCGTCTCGATCGCGCGCCGCAACCGCTCGGCGACCACGGCGGCCGGATCGTCACGCACGCAGCTGACAACCACGAATTCCTCGCCACCGGTGCGTGCGATGAGGGCTTCGGAATCGGCCGCGGAGCGCAGGCGATCGGCTGTCCGCTTCAGCACCTCGTCGCCGAACGGATGTCCGAACGTGTCGTTCACGGTTTTGAATCGGTCCAGGTCCAGCGTGATCGCGTATTCCGTGCGGCAGCCGCCCGTTTCGGCGTACTCCGACCAGTAGGAGTCCAGGCCGCGCCGATTCAACAGCCTGGTGAGCGGATCGGACAGCGCGTCCATCCGCAGCAGCCAATGCGAGAGCTGCATGGTGGGCAGCACGACGCCGATGACGGCGAGATTGGCCACCACGACCGCGATACCGAGGGCACCATCCCCTTGCCAGCGCCCGTTGCCGAAAACCATCGTCGCCGACAGCACCAAGATCGACAACAGTGACCAGCCGACGCACAGGACCAGCACCCGCAGCCGGTGGAAGACCGCCACATACGCCCCGGTCGCGACCAGCATGACGATCCCGAGTGCGCCGACCACGCGGTCCCGGACCAGCATGCTGTCGACGCTGATGACGACATTGAGCACCGCGATCCAGGCGAGCGACTCGGACTCGCGCGGCCACGGCCCCAACCACCAGCGCAACGCCCACAACCCGCCCAATGCGGCGGAGAGCAGGTTCACCGCGGTACCGAGTGCGCCGTGCACGCCGGCCGGTGAGATCGCCATCAGGGTGGAGTTCAGCAGCATCATCGCGCCGCCCCCGCCGATCACGAACTTCATCCGGCCGACGATGCCGTGGGATTCCAGGAACTCGACGACCCAACGGTAATCGACCCGGTACTGCCACCGGGATCGTAACGACGAGCTGTTGGTCATCGTGATACCCGCCCTTACATCGGCGACGAGACCGGCCGTCGGTCGTTATTACCGACCGGATGGCGACCTCGCGCGTGGCGCAAGCATGGCTAATGTCAAGCTAACACCCGTTCAGCCGGAATCATCGGGCCAGTTACGAACGTCACCACGGCGCTCATTCGGCGCGACCGACGACTTCCCTCTCGCGGCAACCAAACGTAAACGAACTCCCTTGCACTGCAAGGGAGTTCGTTTACATACGCGCAACCGAACTATCCGGTCACCTTGGGCAGATCAGGACGTCGGTGACTGCTTGTACGGTGCGCCCGCGGCCTTGGCAGCGGTCGTGAAGGACTTCTTCATCTGCGGCCACAGGGTGCTGTCCACGCAGGAGTAGCGGGGCATGAAGCCGCCGCAGGTCCCGCCGTTCGGGCCGATTTCGATGGTGAAACTGGCCAGCCCCAGGGCACCGTGGGCCTGGTCGTCGGTGGTTCCCCAGGTGGAGTATCCGACGGTCTCTTCATCGGTGCCGACGGTGAAGCCTGCGGGCACGACCTTCTTGATCAGGGTTCGCAGCTGTTCCCTGTTCTTCGGGGTCGCCGCGGTCGGAATGATCCCGTAGTTCCCGTAGGAATGCAGGTCGATCACCACTCCCTTCGCGGTATCCGGGACGTCGGTGCTGCCCGCGGGGCGCTGGTTGGTGAACAGCTTCGCGTACAGCTGCTGGATCGCCTGGGTTTCCGGTTCGGAGGCGGCGCGCGGACCCTGGAAGGTCTGCGAGCAGGCGTTTCTCGAGTCGCCGCCCCAGCGGACGGTGAAGTTGCGGTTCAGGTCGATGCCCGGGCCGTTGCCGGATCCGTCGACGACGGAGCAGGACGACGGGGTCTGGCTGTTGTCGACGTTCTTGCGCTGCATCTTGGGCCGGTTGCCGCCGCTGGCCGCCACGTCGACGCCGTCCGGGTTGGTCACCGGGACGACCCAGACCTCGGTGGTGTCCAGGATCGAGGTGACCACGGGATCGGTGCCGTAGCCGTTGGCGAGATAGTCGATCCATTTCCAGGCGATTTCGCCGGTGGCCAGCTCGCGGGCGTGGATCTGCGCGGTCAGCAGGAAGCGCGGCTTGGTCGAGGTGGGCGACAGGGCACAGCCGTTCGGAGCGAGTGTCGTTTTCGCCGTGGCCTTTTCCTGCTCGGCCATCTTCGGGTTTCCGGTCAGGCAGATGACGTTCATGGTGTGGCCGCCGGTGCCCCTGGTTGCCTTCCAGCTTTTGCCGATATCGTGCACCTGGGCGATTCCCGGATACTTGGTTGCCACATCGGAGGCATGGCGGAGCAGGTCCGCCGCGGTGTGATAACCGCCGTAGTACGTGGCGTCGGGGGCTTTCCGCTCCTGCGGTACCGACTGGTAAACAGGCCCTTTCTTCGTCGGAGCCAGCCCCTTGTCCCGCAGGGCCTGGGCACCCGCCTCGTCGGTCGCGATGGTCACCTTGCCCGGACCTGCGGGAACCGTCTCGATCCCCGCTTCTTCAAGGACGTCCGCCTGCGCCTGCGACGGCACCGGAACGTCCCAATAGTAGGGAGCATCGTCAGCGGCGTTCGCCATCATCGGACAGAAAACAAGTGTCGAAAAACCACCGACAACCACCGCGGAAATGGTTGCAAGAGTATTGCGGAATCTGCTCATGGACTTCCCTTGTCTCTCGCGCCACTTTTCGGATACCGCATTTCACGGCGTGGCGTTGTTCGTAGTCCTCGGCGTCGAAGACCGGTTCGATGTCCGGCACCTGGGTCGAGTCGGCCAGTTGCCGCTCCGGCGGAGCGCCGGGTTCGGCGGACGCCGAACCGGCTGGCGCGAGCGACGGAAAATACGGGGCATATCGGCTCCCTCAAAAGAGACGGATGAATTCCCGATGATCGGAGATTAAGCCGATATGTCGGCTTCGTGAAACCCCAGTCGGCGAGTGGGGAAAAGGGGTGCCCGCGGCAGCGTCGGCGCTGAACCGGCTGGGTGCGGCGATCTGAAAGATGCTGCGGCCTCGCGCATTCGCGGGTCGCGTGCGCTGCTGGCGGGCCTGCGCCGGGCCGACCATCTGACGTGCCCCCGGACTCTGTCGTCGCCCGCATCCGTCGGCTCGCCGCCGGGCGTCCAGCACCCCCGGGTCGAGCCGAGGGTGGCGTCGACATCGAGCCCACCGATCACAGGCTCGACCGTTCCCGTGGCAGGCGGACCGCCAAGACCCACCCGAGCTCAGTCACGGCGTCAACCGAGCAGACAGCAACGATTTCACCGAACTAACAAAACTTACAAACCAGACTTAAAAGCCCAGAAATTGTATGAAGGTCTATTTTCAGTAGTTAAGACGCCACTAACAAATTGTGCTCGACCGCGGTTTTACCCGTACAGTCGGCCGTGCCGATTCGCGAGTGCGAAACCCGCCCCTCACGAAAATCGACTGATAGCCGAATGGCATCAGCCGTTATTCGGGCACGGTAAAACTTTCACCAATAGTACACACGGAGGTCTCCGCATTATGCCGCCCGCTGCCAACCGTCGGAACTATCGCGGAAAACATCGAACCAGGAAATCGCCGACCACCGGCACACCCCGACTGTTCGCCGCACTGGTCGCCAGCTCCCTGCTCGGGTCCGGCGCGCTCACCCTGACCGCAACCGCCACCGCATCGGCCCAGGCGCCGAGTTTTGACTTCCGCGCGAAGATCCAGGGCTACGACTCGGATGGCCGGGCGATCATTCATTACAACAATAAGATCAAAGACGCCGGTATCGAGAACGCCGTCAAGCACCTGAACTCGACCCCGGGCCTGAACTTCGTCTTCAAGCCCGGAACCGGCGACGGCGCCATCAACATCAGCAACGAACGGTTCCAAGGCGATGTGGCGGGCCTGGGTGGCTTCGACGGCAGTGGTCCGTTCGTCAAACTCGACCCGAAAACGCAGAACTTCAACAAAGACGACCGAACCGAGATCGCCGGACACGAACTCCTCCACTCCGTCGGTCTCGATCACAATGACAGCGGCTGCAGCATCATGGCCAGCTCGGTCAACCGATGCAACAATGGCCCGAGCCCGCTGAGCAAGAATGAAGTCAGCCAGCTCAATAGCATGTATGCAAAAGGAAAGCCGAACAAAAACAACCCGTCCGATCAGACCAAGCCAACAAAGCCCAGCAAACCATCCGATAGCACTAAGCCGGGCGATTCGAAACCACCGAAAAAGCAGCAGGGTAAGCCGGAACAAGACGGCGGGGACGATCAGCAGGGTAAGCCGGGACAAGACGCCGAGGACGATCAGCAAAGCCAGCCCGGTGATGGAACCGATTCGTCCGGCGGCGATGACACTTCCAACGGTGGGGACACATCGGGTGGCGATGACGATTCGTCGGGCGGCGACACATCCGGTGGCGACGACGACATGTCAGGCGGCGACACATCCGGCGGTGACGACGACATGTCAGGCGGCGACACATCCGGCGGTGACGACGACATGTCAGGCGGCGACACATCCGGTGGCGACGACGACATGTCAGGTGGCGACATGTCAGGTGGCGACGACGACATGTCAGGCGGCGATATGTCCGGCGGGGATGACGGCGGCGACGGATTCGATTGGCTCGGCGACAGCCGCACCGATGATGCCGCCGACTCCGGAGACCTGTTCGGCGGCGACAGCGGTGACAGTGGCGGCGGCTTCGATTGGCTCGGCGATAGTGGCGGTGACAGCGGAGATCTGTTCGGCGGCGGCGACAGCGGCGACCTCTTCGGCGGCGGCGATTCCGGCGACCTGTTCGGCGGCGGCAACGGCGGCGACCTGTTCGGCGGCGGCGATTCCGGCGGCGGATTCGATTGGTTCGGCGGCGGAGGCAACGACTTCGGCGGCGGCGATCTGTTCGGCGGTGGCGGCGGACTCGGCGATCTCGCCAGTGTCGGAGGCGGATTCGACGGCGGCGGCTTGTTCTAGCCTGAGAAAGGCCGACCTCCCTTGCACCGCAAGGGAGGTCGGCCCGCTCGTACACCCAACCCGCCACCGCCGCGCCGAGAAGGTATGGTCGTCACCGCCGTTGAGACCGAAGGCTGTGGGGAGGATTCGTGGTACGGCTGTCGCTGACGAAAGCAGTGGATGCGCGTCCCAATCGACGCGGTTCCGTCTGGCAGATCGCCGATAGCGGTCAGCGCGGACGGCGTAGCGACAACACCGAACCCACCAGCGCCGCAATCTATGTGAAGCGCGACATGGCGCCCGACGGGTTCACCGAATACCGGGCGATGCGTAAGCAGGGCGGCCGAGCATTCGTGCTGTGGGCGGATCCTGATCGGAAACAGATGTTCGCCCGTGTCGTTACCCGCACCGCAGCAAGGCGAGCACCGGCCACTTACGAAGTGCTCGGCGCCGCAGGCGAATCGGCCGGCACGATAGTCCGAGAGCCCGGCCCCCGGGGTGGACGCATGCGCACCCGATGGACCGTAACGCCGACAGGCGCGAAACCCCTTGTCGGATACAAGGGCCAACGCGGCTGGTGGTTCGTATGGTTGCTGCTCTTGCCGATTCAGCTCGTCATAGGAGCGCTCATCATCGTCGCCCTCTTCGTCGGCGCGGTGGCGACGGCAACCTAGCCCGCCCACCGCGCCGAATCCGCTGGCGCGACAACGCAACCGGTGCCGTCATGCTCGACTACCAAGACGATCGCCTCCGCGTCCCGGACGGCCGATGGGATCCACGCCTGGCCTCCGCACTGATCGCACTCCTCGCCACCTATCCGGGCCTGCTCGCGAGTTCCTGGGATACCCAAGACAACTGAACACGCCGATCGAGCCGAGACATATGGCAGGAATGTGCCTAAGGATGTCTTTTTGGACTCTCGGCTAGCGGTGGGCGCTCGGCACAGTGGCTTCGTGAGTGAAGACGAAGCCGCGTAGGGCCAGGAAGCGCATGCCGCCGACCGCCGCCATGGTGACGATCACCGCGCCCGCCTGTGCGGTCGCGCCGAGCCCGGGTGCCCAGAAGTCGAGACTGGCCAGCGCCGCCGTGCTGATCAGTAGGCCGATCAGTGCCAGCCCGCCGCCTTCCCACTGTGCGGTGAACCAGCCGACCCGTCCGGCGGCGTGGAAAGTCAACTGGCGGTGCAGTTCGTTCGCGATCACCGTGCTGAGGATCGAGCCTGCGATATTGGCGACCAACGGGCCCATCCCGTTCATCGCCATGAACAACAGCACGTACGCGATGTTGCTGGCGCCGCCGACCAGCGCGAAGCGGATCAGCTGGGCGAACGAGTGATCGCCGCGCAGATACTGCCGCGCGCGGGCGAATCGGTCGGGCCATTCCGTGCCCAGCATCGCGTCGCGCCCGGCACCGATGGTCAGATCGATGCCATCGAGGATCGAGTTGTCCCCGTATGCCTGACGTCCGCCGGATGCTGCGATTGCTGTGCTGTTCACGGGAATACCGTCGCCCGCTCGGCTTACACGGACCTGTCACCGACCTGTCACGCCGACTGACACGGTGTTCTGCCTGTTCAGAGCGGCGTTACTCGGGCACGTCCTTCAGATGCGCCAGCGACGTGATCATGCGGTCGGCGATGTTCGGCGGCCACGGAAAGGCGACGGTCGACGCGCGCTGATGCGCCAGCCCGTGCAAGCCGAGCCACAAGGCGACGGAATCGGTCGGCAGGTCGGTGCTGGTGGACTCGCCCGCCTGAACGCAGTCCTGCATGAGCTCGGTGAGCAGAGCCATCGTCACGTCACCGAGCGTGGAGACATCGGATTCGGTGAGGGTGGTCTCGTCCAGGGCGGGCATCCAGAGTCCGCCGAACATGGTGCGGTAGCGCTCGGGATGGCGTTCGGCGAACTCCAGGTACGCATGGCACAGAGCGAGCAGCCGGTCCCGCGGGTCGTCGCCTGCCGCGGCCACCGCGGCACTGAGATGTTCCACCAGCTCTGCGAATGCTTGCTGCACGACGGCCAGCATGATGGTCGGTTGGTCGGGGAAGTGACGGTAGATCGAGGGCGCGGCGATCCCGACCCGACGGGCGACGGACCGCAGGGTGACGGCCTTTTCGTCGCCGGTCTCGTCGAGCAGTTCGACGGCCGCGGCCACGATGTCGTCGCGCAGGCGGGCGCCCTCCCCTCGACGGTTGCGTACGCGAGCGGGAGTCGCGGTGATGTTGTCTGCCATACCGTTAACTTACATCTGAAAACTTATCGGCGTTAGCCCTTGAATCTTCGAAGCTAACGTGCGTATGGTTACAGGTGTAATCATCCACTGAACGCGGAGAGCATCATGAACATCACCACTGTCACCACCGAGGTAGTGCTGCCCGGGAAGGTCGGAACCGACGGCCTGCTGATCCGCACCCGCGACCTTGCCGCACCCAGCACGGGCCAGGTCGTCCTGCGGATGGACGCGACCGGCGTCTCCTTCGCCGAGCAGCAGATGCGCCGCGGCAAGTACTACGACCAGCCGCCGTTCCCCTTCGTCCCCGGATACGACGTGGTCGGCACGGTCATCGCAGTCGGCCCCGAGGTGAATGCCGCGATGGTCGGTCACCGGTACGCCGCGGTCGTCAAGGTCGGCGGCTGGGCCAGCCACCTGCTGATCGACGCCGCCGATCTGGTGCCCATTCCGGACGGCGTCACCTCGGCCGCCGCAGAGACGGTGGTGGTCAACGGGATCACCGCATGGCAGATGCTGTACCGGACGGCGAAGGCGCGCAGCGGCGCCACGATCGTGGTGCTCGGCGCCAACGGCGGCGTCGGTTCCACCCTCGTTCAGCTGGCCAGGCACGCCGGCATGACGGTGATCGGGACGGCCTCGCCGCGGCATCACGAGATGATCCGCGAGCTGGGCGCGATCCCGGTCGACTATCGCGACCCGGACATGTACGAGCGCATTCGGCAGATCGCACCCGACGGTGTCGATGCCGTGTTCGATCATGTCGGCGGCGCCGCGTTGGCGCAGTCCTGGGCGCTGCTGCGCAAGGGCGGAACGCTGGTGTCCTACGGCACCGCGGCGACCAAGGACGAGGACGGCAATTCCCAACTGCCGGTACTGAAGTCGTTCGCGCGGTTGGCGGTGTGGAACTACCTGCCCAATGGCAAGAGCGCCCACTTCTACAACTTCTGGGCGGGCAAGCGTCGCCTGAACGTCTTCCGTAATCGACTGCACGACGACCTCGTCCAGGTGTTGCGACTGCTGGCGGACGGCGTTCTGTCGCCACAGATCGCCGCGCAGTTCCCCCTCGCCGACGCCGCGCAGGCGCTCGCCCTCGCCGAGTCACGCACGGTCGCGGGCAAGGTCGTCATCACCGCGTAGCCGATCACCAGTCAACCGCCCGCCACGTCAGTTCAACTCTGTTCGCAGCCTGAGGAATTCAGCCATGACCACCATGACACTCCCCGCCCCGGCCGCCCCCGTCATCGAACGCGCGGGCGACGTCGACAACCGCGCCACCTATCTCAGCTTCGCCCTCGCATACGTGTTCGGGCACGGTGCCGCCGCCCTGTCCAAGGGCGCCGATCCGATCCTCAGCCTGCCCGGCTGGCTGCCGATGGCCCTGCTCGGCCTCGGCCTCGCGGCCGGCACCGTCTACGCGACCACGGCCGCACTGCGCGCTCAGCGCGGCGCCGACAGCCGAGACATCCTGTCCGGCAAGCTACTCGGCGTCTCCTGGGCCAGCGCCTTCGCCGCCCTCTTCCTCGTCATCACCGGCATCACCTCGCTGCTGGACAGACAGGACCTGCAGGGCGTGCTCTGGCCCGTCGGCTCCGGCCTCGTCGTCGGCCTGCTCTACCTCGGCGAAGGGGCCGCGCGGCGCAATGTCCTGCACTACTGCCTCGGCACCTGGCTCGCCCTGGTCTCCACCGGCGCGCTCCTGCTCGGCACCCCCGGCCTCTTCTGGATCCTCACCATCGGCGGCGGTGGCGGCTATGCCGTGGCCACCGTCCTCGAGCGCCGCCGCCTCGCTGCCCTCTGAAAACCGTTCCAGCACTCTCCCCCAATAGCCACACCCGATCCCCCGGTCCGGAGCCCGAAACCCCACGGGCTCCGGACATTTCCATGTCACCGGCTCGGCGGCGCGGGGACGCAGCATCCGGTCACGGGGTAACGCGGGCACGAATCAGGGGCCGGAGCACACCGTGGTGTCGAAGGCGGCCAGTACCGCGTCCTCGGTCGGGCCGTCGTCGGGTATCTCGTTCACGACGACCGTGACCGCGCGACCCTCGGCAGTCACGCCGTTGCGGGTGTGGAATCCGGAAATGCTGCCGCCGTGTCCCCAGACGTCCTTGCCACACGACGTCGGGTAGTGGATCAGTCCGAGTCCGTAACCCGCGCCCGGCATTCGGTCGAAGGGCATGGTGTTGCGCTTCATCTCGTCCAATTGCGCTGCGGGCAGTAGCTTTCCAGCGAGCAGCGCGATGAAGAACCGGTTCAGCTCCGCGCCGGTGGAGATCATCGCACCGGAGGCCCCCGCCCAGGACGGGTTGAACTCGGTGTATTCGATGCGGTGATGATCAACCACCATGTAGCCCAACGGATGTGGGTCGCGCAGCGCGGTCTCACCCGGTGCGGGGAAGTAGGTCGCGGTCAGCCCAAGAGGGGCGATCACCCGGCGGGTGATCTCCTCGGCAACCGGCCGCCCGGTGATCCGCTCGATGATCATGCCGATGAGCAGGTAGTTGGTGTTGGAGTATTCGGCCTTCGTGCCGGGCGCAAAACGCGACGGCAGGGCCAGGATCGGTCGCAGCACGTCGGCAACGTCGAACTGCTGCCAGCGCATCGCCGCCAAGTCGTCCTGTGGAACCTGCGATAGCACTTGCTCGGTATCGGGCAATCCGCTGCTGTGCTGCAACAGGTTCCGCACCGCGATCTGGGTGCCGTCGTTACCGCCCCGCACAACACCGGGCAGGTAGCGCTCTACGGGCGCGTCCAGTACCACGGTGCTCTCCGCGACCAACTGCAGCAGCACCGTGGCCGTGAACGTCTTGGTATTGCTACCGATTCGGATGTAGCCGTCGTCCGGAAAACGCACGCCGGTGGCGAGATCGCCGACCCCCGAGGTCGCGATCCAGTCCCGACCCTGCTTCGTCACGACAACCTGCGCCCCGGGCACTCCTGCCGTCACCACCGCATCCAGCGCCCTGGCGACCGCGGCCCGGCCCGATTCCACGTCCAGGTTCTGTGCCTCGGGCTTCGGACCGGCGCCGCAGGAGGTGACCGCGCACAACACACCCACCGACACGGCGAGCAACGCCGTCCGTTTCCCCACACGCCGAAACATGCTCGTATTCAAGGGTTTCCCTTCCGCTGACACGACATGACCGTGACCGGCCCGGCCGCATGCCGAGCCGGTAGCTGGTCACGCCACGGTTCCAAATGGATAGTCAGACTATCCGCTAACGGGTAGTTACACTATCCATATCGCGGTAGGATCCGCAAGGAGGTCCTGAGTGAACACGGAGGGTCGAATGCGTATTGCGGAGTTGAGCAGCCGCAGTGGGGTTTCCGTTCGCACGATGACGTACTACTTGCGCGAAGGACTGCCCGGACATCGCCTCGAGCCGGGCGTTGCTACCTCAGCTCGTCGAAGCCGGTGATGCGTCGAGGTAGGCCAGACCGTGTGGGCCGGAGCCGACCTCGAACGTGGTCGTGACCTCCATTGCTTGGAGGTCGATGACCGATACGGAGTTGTCTTGGTAATTGCTGACGTATGCGGTCGAAGAGTCGGCGCTCGCGATCACGTTGAGAGGGAATCGGCCTACCGGGATACTCGGGCCGAGCCGCAGGGTTACCGGGTCCAGCGGTTGGCAAGAGCCTTGGCGGAGTTCTGGATTCGGTGCCCAGTAGGTGAAGTTGAAGCTGGTGGTCAGGACGCGGCTGCCGTCCGGGGTGACGGCAACGGCGCCCGGTCCATCTGCCAGTTCCAGTGTTGTTTCGATGCGGGCGGCGACCGCGTCCACGACATAGAGGTGCGGGGCTTGACCGTGCCGTCGCGGCATGGTGTTGACTATCGTCCGTGCTCTTGCCACTGACACCCGATGGGCAGACCCCGGTCCGCGTGCTCACCATCGCCGGGACCGACTCCGGTGGAAGCGCGGGCGTCCAGGCGGACTCCCGCACCATGACCCTGCTCGGGGTGCACGCGTGCGTGGCAGTGACCGCCGTGACCGTGCAGAACTCATTGCGCGTCAGCGACTTTCACGTGATCCCGCCGCAGACGGTTGCCGATCAGGTGCGGGTGGTGGTGAGCGATATCGGGATCGGCGCCGCCAAGACCGGCATGCTGGCCTCCCAGGCCACCATCGAAGCGGTCGCGCAGGTGTGTGCGGAGGTGGGCATCGGGCAGACCGGGTCGATCCCGCTGGTGGTCGACCCGGTCGCTGCCTCGATAAACGGCGATCCGCTGCTGCCCGACTCGGCGCTGGATGCCCTGCGGCACACGCTGATTCCGATGGCCACGGTGCTGACCCCGAATCTGGACGAGGTCCGAGTGCTCGTCGGCATCGACGATCGCACCGCACGCCAGGCTGCCGAGGCCCTGCACAAGTTCGGCCAGCGCTGGACCATCGTGAAGGGCGGCCATCTGCGCTCCTCCCCCGTCAGCACCGACCTGCTCTACGACGGCGACAAGTTCCACGAGATGTCCGCGCCGCGCATCGTCACCGCTCACGACCATGGCGCGGGCGACACCCTGGCCGCCGCAACCGCCTGCGCCCTCGCGCACGGCTACGACGTGCCGTTGGCCATCGCGTTCGCCAAAGAATGGACCACCCGTTCCCTGCAGGCGTCCTACCCGCTCGGCGCGGGGCGCGGGCCCGTGTCTGCCCTGTGGCGCCTGCGTGAAGCTGCGCCGTTGCCGCCTCGGTAGGTGACGCGGATTACCCCGTGCGACCCGGAAGACCACAGTACCGTGGCGGCAGCGTCATCGGTGGCCGTCCTGTACCCGGTTCTGCACGATCTGCAGCACCTGGATCAGGCTGCCCGCGAAATCCTGTAGATCGCGCAGATCCTGGAAGCCGCCGTGCTGCGGATCGGTGAACGCGCTGACGTCGAGCGAGGTTATGGAGACGAAAGGGGCGTAGCCCCTGCCCCTGAAGGTCGCGACGAACTTGGGCATGAACTCACGGAACTGGTCGAGCAGGATGCCGAGGTTGTCACCGGTGTTGGTCAGCGCATCCATCAACTGATGGGTGTTGTCGAGCAGACTGCCCAACTGCTGACCGGAAGTATCGGAGTAGTCACCGAGCGCGGCACTGGTGGTCGACAACTTCGTCAGCAGATCGCCGATAGCCCTGTTGTTCTCGGCGATCGCGCCGATCATCTGCGGCAACGTGTCGGCCACCTGACCGAGCTCACCACGGCGGGCCTCGATGGTGTTGGCCAGCGCGCCGAATTCGTTGAGCACACCGTCGACCTTGGCGGAGTTGTCGTTCAAACTGCCGACCACCCCGGTCATTTCGGTGATCAGATGCGACAACTGACCGCCGCGCCCGCCGACGATCGAATCCAGCTCCGAGGTCAGCTTGCTCAGGCTCGCGACGCCACCACCGTTGAACAGCATGGAGATCGAGATCAGCAACTGCTCGACAGTCGCACCCGCCGAAGTCTTGTCCAGACCGAGGGTGTCGCCGTTGCGCAGTACCTGCGTGCCCGGTTCGGTCTTCGGCTTGGACACCGCGACGAACACGTCACCGAGTGGCGTGGCCTGGCGCAGTTCGGCGGTGCTGTCCTTGGGCAGCTCGATGTCCTTGCTGATCGTCAGGTCGACGACCGCCTGGAAGTTCTTGGTCTTGATGTTGGAGACCACCCCGACATCCGAGCCACCGATCTTCACCTTCGCCTGGTCCGGCAAGTTCAGCGCGTTCTCGAATACCGCATGCACGGTATAGGTTTCGCCGGAAACACCAGGCTTGGGCAACGGCAGTTTCTCCACCGTCAGACCACACCCGGCGGTGAATACCACCGCGACGACTACCAGCCCCCATCGCGCCTTGATCATCATGACGCACAGTCGAATTCGTGAACCTTACCCACCAGCCGCGCTATCGGCACCCCCGAGGAATTGGTGTTCCCCTGCGCCTCGATTTCGAGCTCTGCACTCACCGTCGGCCCCCCGTCGCTGCCCAGACACTACCAGCAGCCCGAAAGCCGCTGTGGCGAAATCGAAGCCGAATTCGAGTCGACGATCACCTCGGATTGCTGATCGCGCTTGGCTGCCGAACGTCGACAGAGTGCCCTTGCCGAACACTCCGGTAACGAGTACCGTCCGGTATCGGATACCTATCAGTATCCGTTTCGACGAGGAGATGCCGTGCCGAAGTCGCCGACGAAGCGTCGACCGTTGACGGTCGCGGCGTTGCTGGATGCCGCGCAGGTGGTGTTTGCCGAGCGAGGATTCGGGGCCACCTCCGTGCCCGATATCTGCGGACGCGCCGGGCTGACCAAAGGGGCGTTCTACTCGAACTTTCCCGATAAAGAGGCGTTGTTCCTCGCGTTGTTCGATCGGCACCACGAGGCCACTGCCGAGCGGGTGCGGGTGGTGTTGGCCGAGTCGGCGGGCCAGTTGGTCGGTGCCGATCCGCCGCGCCTGCCGGAGCCGAATGGTGAACAGCGGCAATGGTTTTTGATCTCGATGGAGTTCACCCTGCATGCGATTCGGCATCCCGAGGTGGCTGCCGCGCTCGCCGAACACGAGGCACGCAGTCGCGCGACGCTTGCCGATCTACTGGCCGATGCGTTGGCGGCCATCGATCGGGTGCCCACGATCGCGGTCAGCGAGCTCGTGCGGTTGGTGGTGGCGGCCTGTGAGGGCGGCGATGCGCAGACGCTGACCGAAGTATCCGCGACCGGCTCGGCGCAGCAGAGCGTGCGGGCGCGGTTGGTTCCGCTGTTGCTGCGGGAGTACACGCGTCCCGTCGACATGTCAGCTCCCGCTTTCCCCGACACCCGAGGAGAACCGTCGTGAGCAGTGCCCGAGCGTTCGATCCGGTCGACCATCTCGATCGACTGTTGGCCGACGTCGGTTTGTCGCATGCCTCGGCAGGCGGACGGGTGAGTTTCGCGGGTAACGACCCGATCGTCGCGTCCCGCCACCGGTTGGGCGCCTGCATCGGCATCCCGGTGATGGCGGGTGCCGTCGGCGCGGCGGCACTGTGGCGGCAGCGCACCGGGCAAGCCCAGGATCTACATCTGGACCTGCGCCAAGCCGTCCATGGCATCACGCCGAACGCGTTCTGGCAGCCGACCCTCGCAGGCGAGGCGACACCGCACCCGCTGGTGGCCGACAACCCGTTCCTGCTCGACTCCTATCGCACCCGCGACGGCCGAACGGTCATGGCATCGGGTGTATATCCACATTTGGCCGCGCACTGGTGCCGTTTTCTGGACGTGCCACCGGATCCCGACAAGGTCGCCGCGGCCATCTCGACGTGGAACGCCTTCGAACTCGAAGAGGCTGCGAACGCCGCCGGGTTGCCGTTGTGCGTGGCACGCACCCCGCAGGAATGGCTCGCGCATCCGCAGGGCGCATTGCTGGCCGAACAGCCGGTGATCGGGTTGACTCGCATCGGCGACGGACCTCCGCGGCGATTCGACGCCTCGGATCGACCGCTGGGTGGGGTGCGCGTGCTGTCGTTCACTCACGCGATCGCCGGCCCCGTCGTCGGCCGAACACTCGCCGAGCAGGGCGCGGACGTGCTGTGCGCGACCCGCCCCAACGACTACGAACACGATTTCATCTACGACGAGGCCAATATCGGATCGCGCAGCGCATACATCGACATGAGCACCGAACGCGGCAAAGCTCGCGCGGAGTCGCTGCTCGCCGACGCCGACATCGTGGTCAACAACCATCGCGGCGGCAAACTCGACAAGCTCGGCCTCGACCCTCACGAACTCGCCGAGAAGTACCCGGGCATCATCAGCGTGTCGGTGACTTGCTACGGATCCACCGGGCCGTGGGCCGAGCGTGGCGGATTCGACATGAACGGTTCTGCCGCTTCAGGTTTGATGGTTCTGGAGGGCACACTCGAACAACCCACGTTGCCGCCCACCGGCATGATCAACGACTTCATCACCGGCTATCTGGGTGCCGCGGGCGCCACAGCGGCGCTGTTGCGGCGCGCCACCGAGGGCGGCAGTTGGCATGTCACCGTCAGCCTTACCCGCACCGCGATGTGGTACCAGACATTAGGCCTCGTGGATCCCGACAACGCCAATAGCAATGAGCAGCAACAACTTCGAGAGCCCACCGCATACGACGCCGACACGCCACTCGGTGCGCTGCACACCCTGGCCCCACCGGTCACCTTCAGCGAGACACCACCGCGGTGGAACGATCCCGCACTGGTCCCACGCGGATCCAGCCGACCGCGCTGGACCTGATTCGCCGCGTCAGGCCGCTGATCAGTGCCGATCGTGGCGAAGTCGGCGTAACGCGAGGACACTGAAGACACAAGCGCCCAATTCGTCTCTCCAGGAGCAATGTGATGGCACCCGACAGACCGTTTGGGATCAATCCGGAAGACTTCGAACGCGCGTTACGCGAAGCGGGGATCGATATCCGCGACATCATCGGAAAGGCCAGCGAGTACGTCGACCGCACCAGCGTGAACACGCTGGCCTCGCTGTTCGGCCAGTTCGTTCAGCCGGAACACACCCGGCCGACCAAACCGGAGGACGAGACCACCGGCGAGACCGGCAGCGGCGTGTGGGTCATCTACAGCATCGATGACGCGGGCGAGGCCAGGATCGAGCAGGTCTTCCCGAGCGAGCTCGAGGCCCTGCGCGCGCATCGCGACAACACCGACGAACGCCGCCGCGTCCGCTTCCTCCCCTACGGCGTCCCGGCAACCGCACTGGACACCCCCTGACGCAGTTCGAACAAAGCACGATAAGAACCCCTTTTCCGACAATGCATTTCCGCTGATGTGCGGAACGGCGGTCCGCTGGTCGAAACGAAGTCCTGACTTCGTGTACTGCGGCACTTACGCTCCCCCATCAAGTGCTCGACTCCGGGAATGTATTGGGGGTACTCATGTTCACTGGACGCACCTTGTGGCAGTCCAATCAGCCGATCGCCGCGCCCGCGTTGACGGTTTACAACAACAAGCTGGTGTTGGTTTGGTCGACGCAGAGCGGCACCATGTATGTCGCGTCGGGAATGGAAGCCGACGGGGTTGTCAATGCGAAACCGTTGCCGTCGGACTTCAGCCTGCAGCGCCCGGCATTGGCTGCGCATGCGCAGACCGGTCTGCTCTACCTCGGCTATACGCGCACCGACGGCAAGATGTGGCTCGCGTGGTCGAACAATGGCGTCGACTATCAGGATCGACGAGAATGGCTGGAGCCGCCTATCGGCGGGCCTGCCATGCAGTCGGACAATGTCTCGATGTGGCTGAGCTACACCGCACAGGACGACCTCGTGCTCAGCGCGGTGCAATCGCAGAATCCACCGTTCAGTTCCTACGGAAGGACCCCGGAACCCGCCGAGCACAGCGTGGATACTCCGGGACTGGTAATCCATCCCAGCAAGGGTGTGCTGCTGGCCTGGACGGGTATGGACAGCGCGAACAATCTGAACGCGCGCTATATCGGCGTGAATGTCCCGCCGGGTCGGGCCACTTTCAGCGATCGGCTCATCGGCGGCCCGAACCTGTTCACGCTCGGCGGCCGTTATGTGGCGGGCTACACCGGTAAGAACACCAACATCTACCTGCTTTTCGATATCGACAATCTGAACGAAAACCAAGCGCAGCGTTGGAAATTCGCCGATACCAGCCCGTGGCCACCCGCGGTCGCGACCATCAACGGGATCACCTATGTCGCCTGGTTCGGCACCGACGGCCAGAACAAGCTCAACTTCGCCGATCTCGGCTCGATGCCGACCATCTACCGGGGTGGCAGCGGATAGTCAGCCGTTGCCGTAGATCCGATCCGGCACGACGAGCACGACTGCGCGACGGTCGGCGGCCATGACCCGGTCGTATTCGTCCCAGTCGTCGTGCGTGCCGCCCGCCGCGGTGAACACCTCACGCAGGAGCTGCCGCAGTCGTTCGGCGTCGATGCCGGGCACCTGGTCGTCGGGACCGACAATCCACACCGCGCCCTCGACGGCCGCCCACGCCCACCCGACGCGGGCGACCACCGTCATCCGCGCGCGAACACGGAGATTGTCCAACTTGCGGGTGCCACCACGGATCACCATGCCCACCACGGACTCGCCGGTCTGCGGGTGCGCCAACACACCCGCGTTGACGAGGGTGGACTGCACGGTGCCGTCGGCCCGCGAGGTCGAGACAACACAGAGGCCGTGATCGCCCGCGATCAGTCGGGCAAAGTCCGCGATATCAGTCACAGCCGAAGTCTACGGACCGGCGGCGACCGGGTGGGCACGGGTTATCGTCGATCTCGCAGTCGAAGGAGGGATCAATGATGTCCATCGAAATACTCCCCGCGGCCGCGGCGGACGATGCCGCGCTGGTGGCGGAGCTGACCGAACTGATCAACCGCGTGTACACGGTGGCCGAAGAGAGAATCTGGCGCGACGGTTACTGTCGCACAACACCTTCCGAGCTGGCATCGTTGATCAGCGCGGGCGAGATCGTCGTCGCTCGCGATGCGGACAACGAGATCGCCGGTGCCGTGCGGGTGCAGCAATTCGCTGACGGTGTAGGCGAATTCGGCATGCTCGTGTGCGCGCCCGAACAACGCGGCAGCGGACTCGGCCGGGCGCTGGTCGATTTCGCCGAACGATGGTGCGCCGACCACGGGGCCGACACCATTCAGCTCGAACTGCTGGTGCCACGTGGCTGGACGCATCCGGTCAAGGACTTCCTGCGCAACTGGTACCTCCGCCTCGGCTATGTGCTCGAACGCAAAGGTGAACTGGAGCAGGACTATCCACACCTCGTACCACTACTCGCCACTCCCTGCGACTTCCTCATCTTCCACAAGCCGGTGTAGGTGATCAGGTTTGAGGCAACTCGAGTCGCACTGTCCAGCCGCCGTCCGGGATTGGCTGCGCCGTTACCGTTCCGCCCAGCAGGTGTGCGCGTTGTTGTAAACCGGAGATGCCGGAACCCGCACTGGGCAGGGCTACTGGAGATTCAGTGGAGGCGACGTTCGTAATCGTCACTGTCACTGTGCGATCCGTGCGAGCGGTGGCGATCGTTACTGCCGCGCCGGGTGCGTGTTTGCGGACATTGGTCAAAGCCTCTTGAACCGTCCGATAGATGGCGCGCTCGCCCGCCGCTGTCAGGTTCGTTGGCAGTTGGCCGATCAGTTCAACGGGTAAGGCGCTGGCGGCCAGCAGGTCTGGCAGATGCTCGATGGTCGGCTGCGGGCTGATTTCACTGGTTGCGGCCGGGGCGCGGAGGACCTTCATCATGTGCCGCAGTTCGTCGAGTGTATTGACGCTGAGTTTGCGGATGACGTCCGCGGCCGAGCGCGCGTCGCGGTCGGCACTCACCATCTGAAGCGCCCCGGCCTGCACCGCGATGAGACTCACCTGATGCGAAACCACATCGTGCATTTCTCTCGCCAGCTCCGCGCGTTCGCGATCACGCGCGGCGGCGATATGCAGTTCCCGCTCGTGGGCGTAGACGCGGTCTACCTCGGACATCTGCCGCGCCAGCCGCAGCCGCGTCGCCACCAGCCACCCCAGTGCCGCGGGCCCCGCACCGACCAGAACGGCGAAAAGTATTTGGTGGAGCAAGAATTCGAGGTCACGCAGCCCGAAGTCGTCATAGGATGACGTGAACAGGCACGACAACCCGAGAACGACCGCCAGTGCCGCGACGACCCATCGATGTGCCGAACCACGCGCCACCGAGTACAGCGCCGCCATCGGCGCCAGCAGCGCCCCGACCAGCATCACCGCGGGCAGCGTGAGCACGAACGCGACAATCGGTGCGTGCCTGCGGACTAGCAACGCCGATCCGGTGAGCACCGCGACGCCGATCTCCCAAACAGCAAGCGGCACATCACGATTGCACCAGACATCGAACACCCCGATCGCGGCGATGAGCAGGTCGACCGCGATGGGCGAAGGTCGATAGACCCGTTCACGTCCGCTCATGACAGGTCAGCGGCCAGAATCCCGGCACGCTCCGCGATCAGCGCAGCCTGCACGCGGGTGCCGATGTTCAGTTTGGTGAAGATACTGCTCACCGAGTCCTTTACCGTCCCGATACTCAGGTGCAGGCGAAGGCCGATATCCGCATTGGACAGACCATCCGCGATGAGAACGACGATATCGCGTTCACGATTCGTGAGTAGTCGCACGAGTTCGGGCGCCCCGGTGTCGACGGTGTCGAGATAGCCTTCGACTACAGCTTTGGTGACCTTCGGTGACAGCACGACCGCACCGGCCGCCAGTGCCCGAACCATGGAGCTGAGGTGCTGTGGTTCGGTGTCTTTCAGAATGAAACCGGATGCGCCTCGACGAAGTGCGTCGGCAATGTACTCGTCCGCGGCGAATGTCGTCAGCATTGCTACGGTCGGCGGCTGCGGGGCTTCGAGCAGCCTGGACAGGATGTGCAGACCGTCGACATTCGGCATACGGATATCGAGCAGGACAACATGGGGATCTGCGGCGCGAATCGCTGCGACAGCACCCATGCCATCGCTCGTGACGACGACATCGATGTCATCGGAAGCGCCGAGGATCAGTGTGAAGCCCGATCGCACGAGCGCCTCATCGTCAACTATGGCCACGCGAATCATGCGCACACTTTCATCAAATCCACGGACGATCGTCCGTAGCCGGATCGTCCACAATCCATCAAGGTTGCCTCGGCGGTTGCCGTGCGGGTAGTGCGGACCACCGATACCGGCCGCCCGGCACGGCCATTCCAGCCGGTCGGCTGGGGCGTCAGCCGACCGGCGGGGGTGTCGGGCAGCAGTGATCACCGAACGATCGGGAGACCGCCGATCTGTCGTAAGGCGTTCGTCCCGCAATGGATTTCGCCACCTGCCACGTGCAGGGTCTCCCATTCGTCTACGTAATGCACCGATACCCCTGCCGACCGATAGGCCTCGGTCACCGCGGCCTCGAATACGTCGCGCCCGTCGATTATCGGGCCCCACTGTCGCGGCGCGATGTAATTCTGCGCGTTCATCAGTACTCCGTTGACTGCTCCCGGGTAGAAGCTCACCAGCGCGTCCGGTTCGTCATCGATGCCCATGGACAACTCGTAGAGGCCTGGAATGCGCACGAACTCGTCCGGTCGCACCCCGGTCTCCCGGATCAGGAGCTCGGCGTTCTCGTCGACTTTGCGTGCCGCGAGTTCGTTGTCGGCGACGAATTTCTGGTCCGCCAGAACGTTGTCGATGGTCCGATCGGGCGCGCCCGGTTTGGAAAACGCCGGTTGGGCTCCATGGCCGGATCTTTGCTGCTCGCGCAGAATCTCGAGCCCGCGCCGGGGATCCGTGACGGCAGGGCGCCAGCCGCGACCGGACGGTGTCGGAAGAAACTGGATGAACTCGTCGACGTGTCCGACTACCAGCCAGGTCGTGTCCAGAATCAGTGGCGGCTGAACCTGTTGGGCGGCAAAGAACTTCTGCAGTTCCACGCTCGACACGGGGGCGTCGTTCCGATTTCCGGTGCCGATGACGACGCGACCTGCCGGAAACTCTTTTCCGCCATGGGTATACGGCGGTATCGTCTCGACGTTTCCGAACGAATCCACGTGGCGATCACCGGCGCCACCGAGTTGAAGCGCACCCATGCCGGGGCCACGGAGGTCGAAAACGGCACGGCCGCCTTCTCTTTCGGGTTGCGGTGAACGGATCGCGATGCGCAGCGAAACGGTCTTGCCGCCCTTGCCGGGCATCGAAACGTAGCCGAACTCGACGAAGTCCTGTGCCCAGGTATCGGTGGTGTTCATCCTGATCAGCGGCGTGTTCAGTCCGCTGGCCTGCGCGGCCGAGGTCAAATCGCCGACGAACCGTTCATACACTTGGTCGTCGCCGCTCTCGGGAGCTACCAAGGCCTCAGCGCTCTGGGTGTGGTTATGGATGACGACGGGAGCTACTCGAAGAGCAACATCGTCGGCCACCGATTGCTTGCCGTCTTGGACGGTGAAGCGAACGGTGAACGAACCGTCCCATACGGCCTTGTCCCGCACCACATCTCGCGAATCGATGCCGAGCGTTGCACCGTCGCGCAGCTCGGCCTCGGTCAGGTTCGCATCGGCCGACAGCTTTATCCACGAACCTTGCCGTTGGACGAATATGCGGATCTTGTCGGCGCCGACACCTACCGCCGCCACCCGCCCGACCACTCCCTGGGCGCTTCGCCCGATCGGCTTGGTAACCATGAGCGCCAGGTAGTCGGGTGCGCGCGCCACATCGTCGGCCGCGTCGTGGCAACCGGCAAGTTCGGCGTCGGAAACCTGGCTTCGACTCGACGGACAGCGCCGCGCCACATCACCGATATTCGGGAGCACAATCGCGCCATACTCGGCCGTCCATTTGCTCTTATCGATACCGGCTGCGACGTCATTTCCGTCGACGACACCATCCCGATTGCTATCCACACGAATATCCGCGACGAGTCGATCATCGCCCTTTGCCGAACAACTGGCGAGGATCAAAGCGGCAACGCCGATCCACGTCATCGATCGAATCGATGCATTCACATCGATAACGCTACTGACGATCAACGCACGCGGCGCCCACCGGAAGGCTGAAACGGAAGGGCCGAAAGGCTTTTCAATTCCAGCCGATCGGCGGTCAGGAAGTCGGGAGGTGACAGCGGATCAGTGCGGCCAGTTGCGTGCGGCCGTCGTCGAACGGATGGCTGGATTTGAGAGCCCGGCTCTGCGAATGTCGAAGTCCCGGTGCGGAGTTCGGGGACGGAATCCGTCCGCAGACCTTCACCGGGACCGCCGCCTTACCGACCGGCATTCGTCACTCGGCGTGGCCTTCCTGGTACTTCGCTTTCAACTCCGCCGCGAGCTCGGAGTTTTCGGCTTCCATCTTCTGAACGTACGCGACCGCGTCGCCGACCGTACGCAGGCTGGACAGGTCCTCGTCCGGGATCTTGACCTTGTACTTGTCCTCCAACTGCACCGCGATCTCGACCAGCGACAGCGAGTCGATGTCCAGGTCGTCGACGAAGGACCTCTCGATCGTCACCTCGTCGGCCTCGATGCCAGTCACCTCCTCGATGATCTCAGCGATACCGGCGACGATCTCTTCCTGAGTTGCGGCCACAGCCAATCCCTTTCCTTGCATCAGACCTGTCGAGACGAACAAACAGCAGAAGGACGGAAGCCGAAACCGCACATTAGCCCGCGAGGCATGCATCATCCGACCGACACACACCTCGCCCACCGAAAATTGCTGTGGTGCAGGTGCTTTGATTCTCCCGTCCGTCGTCAAACGTATACGGGCCGGTGACGCAAGAAGATAGGAGCGGTCGACAACTTTCGTGCGGCTTCTTGTAGGAACCCTCCAACAGACAGGAGCCGCCGCCGACCAACCGCCTCGGCCCAACCACTTGGCGGACGTATCCATCCATCTGGCCGGTTCCCCAGGCCGGAATCGCAACCTAGACTTCGAACCGTGCGCAAACTCTCTGCCCTGTCGGCGTTTCCGCGACGGCAAACCTAGCCGCCCAACCCCGGAAGGTCCGGAGACCCGGGCGGCTGGTTCCGAAGGAACGAGATGTCCCGCACAGACAAAACGAAACCGCTGTGGGTGCGCTTCGCCGAGCACTCCCGCCACGGATACCCCGAGTTCGGCACCACCTGCTGCTCCGGCCCCAACGGCCGCGCCGCCAAAAGGGAACGCGGAGAGATGAACCGGGCCCGCAACCGCAAAGCCCGCTACGCCGCCCGCCTCGCTACCCGCCGTTTGACCCTCGAAGAGGATCTCGATTAGCGGTAGGGTTTGCGGAAATACCATGTGCGAGGGGGAGTTCCGATGAGCTATCCGTATGGTCCGCAGGGCTATGGTCAGCCAGGCTACCCACCGCCCGGCCATGGATATCCACCTCCGCTGCCGCCATCGGCCAGCGGTGCGACTGCGATCATCGGTGGGGTGCTCGCAGTGCTGTGTGGTGGGCAGAACGTGCTTGCGGCCGCGGCGTGGGCATCGTTGGACCCGGGTCGGCTCGGCGTGACGCCGGGCAAGCTCCAATTCAGTGCGATCGCAGCGGGATTCATCGCATTTCTGCTCGTGGTGGGCGGCATTGTGTTGATGTGCCGACTGACGGCGGGCCGCGTCATGGTGTTCGTGGGCGGGGCGCTGGCCTTGCTCAACCTGATCATCAGTTCGGCCTTGTTCGGTGTGTTCAGTCCGCTGTCAGTGGTTGGCGTCGTGCTTGTCCTGGCGACACTGACTCTCGCTGCGGTTCCGAACACTGGCCGCTGGATCGCGGCTCGCCGCCAACAGAATCAAGCCCAATTCCCGCCGGGACCTCCGTATCAACCTGGGCCCCCGTACGGTCAGCCCGCCCCGCCCTACGGTCAGCCCGCAAACCCTAACGGCCAAGGTCAACCGCCATACCGGCCCTACTAGTCCGCCAACGCTTATCGCTTCAGGTGCTGTGTGAGGAAGGTTGTGAGGTGGGTGGCGACTTCCTGGGTTGTCCACTGTAGGGAGTTCTCGGGGGTTCCGGTGAAGGCTACGTCGCCGTGGGCGGCGCCGGTGATGATTGAGGCTCCCCCCAAGCAGTGGACACCGATTTAGCGGGATCGCGGTCCTGCTGGAAGGATGTCCAGTATGTCATCGTCTCGGAAGCGCCGGTCGTTCACGGCCGAGTACCGGGTCGAGGCCGCGCATCGGGTGATCGATTCCGGTCGCACGATCGCCGCGGTGGCTGGCGAGTTGGGTTTGCATGAAAGCCTTCTCGCTAAATGGGTCCAAGACGAACGCCGCCGGATAGCGGCGGCCGAGGTACACGGCGAGCAGCCGTTGAGCCCGGCCGAGCGGGCAGAGTTGCTCCGGTTACGCAAGCAGGTCAGCGAGCTGGAGAAAGACGTCAGTTTCCTAAAAAAAGCGAGCGCGTACTTCGCGGCGATGCAGCAGAACCGGCCCGGTTCGAGCTGATGGCAGCGCAGTGCGCCGCCACCGAAATCAACGGCAGCACAGCCGATATCACGCGCATGGCGCGGTTGTTGAGTGTATCGACCTCAGGGTTCTACGCGTACCTGAAGCGGAAGACGGCCCCTGTGTTGACCGATCGGCAGCAGCGGCGCGCCGACTTGACGGTGAAGATCCTTGCCGTCCATAAAGACTCCGATGGGACCTACGGGGCTCCGCGGATCACCGCCGAGCTGCGCGATCGCGGTGATCGGGTGTCGGAGAAGACGGTCGCGGCGATCATGGCCGAGATCGGGCTGGCCGGGATCAGCCCGCGCACCTTCAAGGTGCGGACCACGATCGTGGACCCGACCGCGTCGTTCCCGGACGACCTGGTGCAACGTCTTTTCGACCAGGGCCGTGTAGACGCAGTCTGGGTTTCCGACATCACCTATCTGACTTGCGGTGAAGGCGATATGTACCTGTGCGCGATCAAGGACGAGCATTCCAAGAAGGTGCTCGGCTGGACCGTGGCCGATCACATGCGGACCGAGATGGTCACCGACGCCGTGGACCGGGCGGTAGCGGCGCGTGGCGGGTCGTGTGCGGGCACGGTTCTGCATTCGGACCGAGGTAGCCAGTACACCGCCAACGACATGGCTGCCGCCTGCGATCGGCACGGTCTGCGCCGATCCATGGGATCGACCGGAATATGCTGGGACAATGCCGGCGCGGAAAGCCTGTGGTCGACATTCAAACACGAATACTACTATCGACACACCTTCGCCACCAAAGCGGAACTCGTTGCAGCAGTTGACAAATGGATGAATTTCTACAACAGTAGAAGACGCCACTCCACGATCGGGATGCTCAGCCCCGACAATTATGAGCGGTCACTCCTCGCGGCCACTTCGGCCGCATAACCCCCCGTCCACCATTTGGGGGGAACCTCAGATGTAGCGGGTGCTGTTGACGCCTGCGGCGATCAGGGCGTTGTGGAGGATGAGGGTTTGGCTTGGCGAGATTGTGGTGTCTTCGCTGCCGTGGAAGATTGCGAAGGGTGGGTCGGTGGGGTGGATGTGGGTGATGGGGTTGGCTTGGGCGACGGCGGTGGGGTCTGCGGTGAGTGGTGTTGTGCTGGTGGGGCCGTTGACGTATTTCGCGGTCGAGGCGAGTAGTGGGGCCATGGCCTGCTGGGTGTCGGGGTCGAAGTCGGACTGGAGTCGGGAGAGGTCGGAGGCGCCGAACTTGTCGATGACGGCCTGTACGTCGCTGGGCTGGTTGAGATCGGCGCCGATGTCGAAGCGTTTGTCGCCATTGGTGACTCCAGTCATCGCGGCCAGGTAGCCGCCGGCGGAGTCGCCCCAGACGCCGACTGTATTGGGGTTGATGTCGTAGTCGGCGGCGTGCGCTCGCAGGTATCGGATAGCGGCTTTGACGTCGGAGATGCTGTCGGCGTAGGTCGCGCCGTCGGGTTGAACGCGGTACTGGATGCTGGCGACGACGTAGCCCGCTTCGGCGACAAACGTTCGTAGCGCGAGATTTCCGCCCTTGTCCGCCATGACGAACCCGCCGCCGGGAACGTAGACGACCAGCGGCTTGCGCCCGGCGGTCTGCGGGACCTGGATGTCCATTGCCAGCTGCTTGGTCTGCCCGCCGGGCAGGGGCACCGTTGCGTAGGCGACGTCGGCGCGGGTGGAGATGGGTGTGCGTCCGCATTGGATCTGTGGAGCCGTGCCCGGGTTGAGGACCGTGCTGGTGCTGGTGTCGACCGGCACGACTATCCGGGGAGGTGCGCCTTGGGCGGGGACGGGTCGGCCCGGCGGTATCGGGCTGCTCGGGCATTCCGTGACGACCGCGGCGGGCGTCGGCGATGCGGTGTCGCCGCATGCGGTCGCGGCCAAGGCGATCGTGAGAGCGGCGACGACCAGCAGGGGCCCGGGGAGATGTTTGTGCGGCTCGGTGTACACGTCTACGAAACTAGGTGGCGACAACCGGCACGCGAATCCGTCAGTTGACGTAGTTCGAGCGCCGCTTCGCGTGAGCTCAGCTGTGCCCCTACGTGTTGCCGGCTTCCATCGCATCCATCTTGTCGGCAGCGTCCCGTTGGCCTTTGCCGTAGTCACCGAACGTGGTTGCCATCTGCTCGACACCGGCCAGCAGGTTCTCGCGGGCCACAAGGTAACCCTTGTCGCCGTCGGCGAACTTCTTGCCGAAACTGTCTTTGCCCCAGGGGGCTCCGGCTCCGCTCACCGCCGAGCGCAGCGTGCCCAGGGTGCGCGAGATGCTGTCGTGGATCTGATCGCACTCCCCCGCGGCGTGTCGCAGTTGGTTCGTGTCGACCTCGACCTTGCGTGCCATTTCGTCTGCTCTCTGCTCGTGTGTCTAGCGGCCGTTCAGCGTGAAAGGCACGTCCCCCGTGCCACCTTCGGTGTCCTTCGGCGGGTCGTCTTCCGATGGGCCGAACATCCATGCGGAGGCGTCCGGCGCGTCCGGCGCGTCGAATCCACCCGGCAGCGGCTCCCAGTGCGGCAGCAGTTTCGGTCGCGTCTTGCCCTTCATGTCCTTGCCCGGGCCGAGGAAAGGATCCGGTCGAGGGGCTCCGTGATTGTTTTGCGAGCCACGGCTGTTCGTGCTGTCGCCGGAGTGCGTGGAACCCGGGCCGCCCGAGGGTGGACCTGAATGCGGGCCCGTGGACGACGAACCCGTGCCGGACGCACCGGAGGAGACGGACGAGCCGGAAGACTGACCGTTGACCGATCCGCCGGGCACCGGCGACCCTGGAATCGGAGTTCCCGCACGCGATCCGCCGCCCGTGGACGAACCGGGTGCGGGCGGCGGATCCACCACCGATCCATGGCTGCTGGGCGGCCGCCATCCGCCGTCGACCGACGATTGCCACGACGTGGGTGGCACGAACCCGTCGCGGCCCGAACCCGTCGATCCGCCATCGCTATTCGAGCCGTGCACCGACGACTGACCACCGCCGAGCGACTCCTGCGCGGAATGGAACGAATCCCGCGCGGTATGGAACGACTGTCCCTGACTGTCGAGTGTCCCGCGGCCGGTGTGGAACGACTGGCCTTGGCTGTCGAGCGTGCCCCGGTCGGTATGGAACGACCGCCCGTCACTGTCGAGCGTGCCCCGGCTGTTGGTATCGCCGCGGACCGTACCGTCGGCGGGGCGCACTGCTGGCGGGCTCTGGTGCGATACCGAACCGTTCCCTACTGGTGTTGGTTGCGAACTCCGTGATCCGCCACCACTTTCGACCGTGGAAGGCGCCGGACCGGTGCCGCGACTGCCATTGTTGGTCGACCCCTCACCGCCATACGAACTGCCGCGACCACCGTTATTACTCGACCCGTCGCCACCATGCGAGCCGTTGCGACCACTGTTGTTACTCGCGCCGTCGCCGCCATGCGAGCCACTGTTGATGCTCGAGCCGTCACCGCCATGCGAACGACCACCGTTGTTACTCGCCCCATCACCCCCGCCATGCGAGCTCCCACGACCACCGTTACCACTCGAGTTGTCGCCCCCGCCGCTGTACGAGCTGCTGTGCGTGCTCCGACCGCCCGTTCCTCCGCCGGTCGAACCGCTACGGCCGCTCCCTCCCCCGTTCAGCGATTGCATCTCGATAGAAGATCCGCCCGACCGACTCGAACCGCCCGAGCTGCCATGACTCGCCACGTCCGACGGCGGCGTCCGCGGCGCACCCGGCTTGTGCATCCAAACCGGGAACCGAACATCGCCTCGCGAGATCGGGCTCGACTTCGCGAACCCACCGCGCGCACCACCGACCAGCCCGCCGCGCGCGGCACCACCGACCCACCCCGCGGGCGACGTGAACGACGACCAATCCCCGGTTGCCACACCGACCGCGACGTTTCCCGCCGCGGAACCGACCACACCCGACGCCGCCCCGATGAACGCACCGCGCCCGGTGCGCCCCCACACGTTGTCCAGGGACCGACCGGCCCACTTGTCGATCCCCCGGCCCAGATACCGTGCGAACTCACGCGAAGGCAGCGTTCCGGCGGCCGAGGCGAACACCGACACACCGAACTCTTTACCGTCGAAGTGCCGCCGCTTCCCGTCCGCCATCTGACCGAGTTGCACGGCCGCGTTCAATCCCGCTGACGTGATGGCACTTTCGCCGAACTTCACGCCGTACACGCCCCAGCCCTTCGCGGTCGGCAGCACGAATCGCCCGCCCGCCAACGACTTCCAGAAGTACCGCTTCTCGGCGGACGCGCCCAGCTTGCGGGCCAGGTTCGTGATCGCCTTCTGCACCATGTCTTCGAAGACCCGCAGAAACGAACGGGTAGTCGTGATGGCGGCAGCCTCCACGGCGGGCGCGGTCGGCGGAAACAGCCACGCCCACAGGATTTCCATCGCCAGCCAGCACAGCGAGATGACGATGGTGAGCTTGGTCGCCTGCAGCTGGGTACCCAGATCGAAGGACGAGTCCGATATCTGCTGCAACAGCTGAGCCAGCGATTCCAGCGACTGATCGCCGCTGCGGAGCCCGTCGAACAGCTTGCCCATCTCCTCGGCGGCCGCACCCTGCGGATAGGCCCGCACAGTGTCCCGCTTGGCCGCGTCGATCTGCGAGAGCAGCGCCTCGAGCTCCCCGCTCGCGGTCTTCCATGCCGCGGCGACCGCCCACATCGCGTCCTCGTCGCCGTCGGGCCAGTTCGATCCCGCGATCCAGCCCAGCCAGCGGAGTTCCTCCGGGAGATACAAACTCAAGTCGACTCGCTCCGGCTCGGATGTGCTGGTCAGCAAAACTGAAGTGCCACAGTGCATCTGACACCGCAAGTCGGCGGACTGCGCAGGTGCCGGAATCCACGATGACCTACGCACGAACCTCTGCACCACCCTGATACCCGTCTGGCCGCTATGAGTTCACTTGCCGGTCACCGACCCCTCGGGGGAAACCCGTTTGCGATGTCGGGCATCGGTGGGGTTGGCTGGACACGCCATGGCGCACATAGATATCGCGGACCTCGACTACTTCCTCCCCGACGGGCGACAGCTGCTCGACGGGGTCGGCTTCCGCATCGGCGAAGGCGTCAAGGCGGCGCTGATCGGGCCGAACGGCACCGGGAAGACGACCCTGCTCGGCCTCATCGCCGGTGATCTCACACCCGACGGTGGCGCGGTCACCCGGTCCGGGAGTCTGGGCGTCATGCGGCAGTTCATCGGCCAGGCCGACGACGAGTCCACGGTGCGTGACCTGCTCGTGGCGGTTGCGCCGAGCGCGGTCCGTGCGGCCGCGACCACGCTCGACGCCGCCGAGAACACGTTGATCGAACGAGACGAGCAGTCGACTCAACTGGCGTATGCGCACGCGCTCACGGACTGGGCCGATGTCGGCGGATACGAGGTCGAAACGTTCTGGGACCGGGTGACCATAGCCGCTCTCGGCGTCCCGTTCGATCGGGCCAAGTGGCGGAGCCTGAGCACGCTCAGCGGGGGTGAGCAGAAGCGTGTCGTCCTGGAGGCGCTGTTCGCCGGGCCGGACGAGTTGCTGCTGCTCGACGAGCCGGACAACTACCTGGATGTGCCCGGCAAACAGTGGCTGGAACGCACGATCGCCGAATCGGACAAGTCGGTGCTGTTCGTCAGCCACGATCGCGAGCTGATCGCGAACGCCGCCACCAGGATCGTGACCCTCGAACCCGGCGTCAGTGGCGCGACATCCTGGATTCACGGTGGCGGTTTCGCCGGTTATCAGCAGGCGCGCGAGGATCGCAATTCGCGGCTGGCCGAATTGGGCAGACGCTGGGACGAAGACCGCGTCAAGTTGCGCGCGCTTGTCCTGCGCTTGCGGGAGAAGGCCAAGTTCAACGACGGTGTCGCGGCGCGCTACCACGCCGCGCAGACCAGGTTGGCGAAGTTCGAGGCCGCCGGACCGCCCGAGGCGATTCCGTTGCGGCAGAACGTATCCGTGCGGTTGCGCGGCGGCCGGACCGGACGACGATCGCTGGTGTGCACGCAACTCGAACTCACCGGGTTGATGCGGCCGTTCGACGCCGAGATCTGGTATGGCGATCGCGTTGCGGTGTTGGGCGCCAACGGATCCGGCAAGTCACACTTCCTGCGGCTACTCGCGGCGGGCGGCACCGATCCCGATATCGGACACCGGCCCGTCCAGGATGTCGATCTCGCGCCGGTGCCGCATACCGGCACCGCCGTGCTCGGCGCCCGGGTCCGCCCCGGCTACTTCGCACAAACCCATTCCCGGCCGGACCTTTCGGGCCGAACGCTGCTCGAGATCCTGCATCTCGGCAACGAACACCGGGACGGGATGGGTCGCGAGGCGGCCAGCCGGGTGCTGGATCGATACGAGCTCGCCCGCGCCGCCGAACAACGCTACGACCATCTGTCGGGTGGTCAGCAGGCGCGGTTGCAGATCCTGTTGCTCGAATTGTCCGGCGTGACAATGCTGTTGCTCGACGAGCCGACCGACAACCTGGACTTACACTCGGCCGACGCGCTCGAGCAGGGCATCGCCCAATTCGAGGGCACGGTCATCGCCGTCACCCACGACCGGTGGTTCGCCCGCGAATTCGACCGCTTCCTCGTGTTCGGTTCCGACGGTGCCGTTTACGAACGCGACACACCGGTCTGGGACGAGACGCGGGTACATCGCGCACGCTGACCGCGTCAGCTCGCTGTCAAGCGAAGTCGAAAACCGGTGGCAGCACGACGATCACGGCCGCGGCCCACGCGCCGTAGACCGGTAGATACTGGGTCTGCCAGCGTTCGACGTCGGCGAACCCGCGCTTGCCGCGGACGAATCCGAACCCGAGCCGTATCGACCACACCAGATTCACCAGCAGCACCAGGTTCATACCGAGCGCCACCGCCTTGTTCGGGGTGAAGCCGAATTCCACGATGCGCGAGGCCATTGCGGCCAGCATCACCACATCGACGGCGAGCGCGCTGATGACCAGGACCAGCTGCAGGCGATCGAAGGTGTCGGGCGGGGCAAGCGGATCGCGCGCGGAGATCGCATACAGCAGCAATCCGAGCACCAGCACGAGAATCACATCCATCAGGATGAGCAGATTGCGGTCGACGTCGATGACGCTGCGGTTGGTCGCGAACGCCACCAGCAGCGCGAGCAGCATCACGACGGTGAGCGGGGTGAACACGCGGGTGAGTACGGGAGCGATGTTCTCCACCACGTTCTGCTTGGCCTCGACCAGCCAGGCCGCGACGATCACCGCACCCGCGACGCCGAACGGCAGCACCCAATCTCCGATGACCCACTCGATGTCCACGTCGAGGGTGGCGAACGCGTTGACCGTCAGGCCCATCAGCACGCCACCACCGAAGGCGAGCAGGGTCAGGTAGACCACCCATTCGCCGGTGAATCGGATGAAATCCATTCGGCGCTGGTCGGATCGCCACTCCCCGCCGACATACGCCACACCGACGGCGAACCACAACGCGATCGGCGCGTGGATCGCGGCGATGATCTCGGTCGAGCCATCCGGGTCGAAGGGATAGACGTTCAGCACGATGGCGGCGAGTGCGAACGGCACCAGCAGGGCGGCGGCGACGCGCGGCGACACCTGGCGCTTCCACGCGAAATAGCCAGCGAGGAAAGGCAATACGAACAAACTGATGTTGCGGGCCAACACGGCATCATCGAGGACCGAGAGGCCGAGCTTCAACGTCAGCGCCGCGACGACGGCCAAGGCGAGCACGACGATCAACTCACGCCTGGGGCGAGCGACCCCGCCTTCCGGTTCGGCGGGCAGCAGTACCAGCTGTTTCCACAGCCGGTCGGAATGCTCGCGCGCGAATTCACGGGAGATCGAGTCGACACTACCCATCCGTTTGACGGCGACCAGAAACGCCTCGTCGGATGCCAGGCCGGCGCCGGTCAGGTCCGAAACCTGTTCGCGCAGATGGTCTTCCATCTCCGCGACATCGGCGGCCGAGATCGCCCGGTGCCGCTGGACGTAGCCGCGCCACTGCCCGATCTGCGATTCCAGCTCGGCCTCGGTACTCATCACGCCCATCCGTTCGCCGTGGTCGGCGGCAGCTCGACGCTGCGCCAGACCTGCCCGAGTGCGTCGGCCACGACGGCCCATTGGGTGCGTCGTTCGGCGAGCGCGGCCCGGCCCGAATCGGTGATCGCATAGTGTTTGCGCCGCCGCCCGCTCTCGGCAGCCTGCCAGGTCGACGTCACATGGCCGAGCCGCTCTAGCCGGTGCAACAGCGGATAGAGCATCCCGTCGGTCCATTGCATGCGCCCACCGGACAACTCGTTGACCCGCTTGAGAATGGCGTAGCCGTAGGACTCGCCGTCGGCGAGTATCCCGAGCACCAGCGGCGTCGCGGACGCCGCGACCAAATCCTTGTCGATGTGCACCCAGACTCCGATACCTAGATCTGCTAGGTATCGACGATAGCAGAAACCGATGGCTGCTGATTCGCCGTCGGTATTACTGCGACAGCATGGGGATCGGGCTGGGCTCGGCCACGGTGACGAGGACGACGATGTCGGCATAGGGTGCGTCGCGGTGGCCGAGGCGATGGGCGAAGCGCGTCATGGGGATTCGCCACCGGTACTTGGCGGCGATCTCGGATTCCACATGGGGCAGCAGGCTGCCCGCGGTCACCAACTGGGCTCGGCCTTGCCGCTGGTGGGAGCCGAGTGCGGGGGTGCCGCGCCGGTCGCCGGGTTGAACGAGCACCCGTCCGTCGCGCGCCAGCTCGGCGGCTTCGTCGGACTGCGACGACACGCGGAAGGCGAGCTGGGTGTCGCCGATCGGAATGACCAGCCGTGGCGCCTTGGTCAGCTGCCGCGGGCCGGTGACTCGGGTCACCAGAACGGTTTTGGCGTCGCGCCAGACGTCCGCGGCGGCCGCACCACCGCTCCGTACCGGCCGTCGCCGAGCAGCAGGTCGCGCCACCTGACCTTCGAGCTCGAGGTCGACGAGGGTATCTGTCATCGCGTTCGTTCCTTTTCCCTGAAGAGTCCACCGATCGATCGGTGTCAGGTTCCCGGCAACTCCGGCGGGTCCTCGTTCTCAGCCGTACCCCGGCTCCTCGCGCTCAATCACGTTCGGTCGTGGTCACTCCGCCACAACGCTGTCTACCAACCGTTGTGGCGCAGCCACACTGCGTCGATCTCGAGAGTACTCGTCGAGCTGTCGACCACGTGGTAGCGGTGATGTTGGGCGGCGGTGGCGCAGGCGTGGTTGGGCAGGATGCGCAGCCGGGTGCCGACGGGCAGATCGGGCATGGGGCGGGTGCTGCCGGGGCGGCGGGTCAGGATGCCGTGTTCCTGGCTGGCTCCGGTCATGAGCAAGTCCGGGATGAGCTGGCCCGCGAGGTCGGTGACGAGGCCGTAGCCCTGGTCGACCGATTGGCTCTGGGTTCCGCGGTCGCGTGACGTGGCCATCCAGCCACCGTCGGTGATGATCCAGTCCTTGGCGCGTTGATGCCCGATGACGGTGACGACCACCGACAGTGCGAGATCGTCGGCGGTGCAGACGCCGATACCTGCCATGACGAGGTCGAAGAAGACGTAGTTACCGGCTCGGACCTCGGTTACCCCGGTGAGGTCGGTGGCACCGTGCGCGGTGGGCGTCGAACCGACGCTCACCACCGGACAGGGCAGTCCTGCGGTGCGGAGGGCGCTCGCCGCGGCAACCGTGGCGTCGCGCTCGTTGTCGGCGGCCTTATGCAGAGCCTCGGGTGTGTAAGCGAAGTAGGACTCGCCTGCGTGGCCGAGGACACCGGCGAGATTATCGGCGAGGATCCGGCCGATCTCGAGCAAGGCGGGATCGCTCGGTGTGACGCCGCCGCGGTGGCCGTCGCAGTCGATCTCGATCAGCGTGGGGATCCGAATGCCCTGCTCGTCGGCGAACCGAGTGAGGGCGTGTGCTTGGGCTGGGCTGTCGAGCAGGACGGTGAGGGTGACGCCGCGACCGATGAGCGCGGCGACGCGGGGCAGTTTGTGCGGGTCGATGCCCACGGCGTAGAGGATGTCGCGGTAACCGGCGTCGGCGAAGTACTCGGCCTCACCGAGGGTGGAAACGGTGATGGGCCCGGGTCCGGCTGCGTGCACGCGACGGGCGACATCGGTGGACTTGCTCGTCTTGACGTGGAGACGCAATGGGACGCCGAGTGTGTCCAGATGGTCGTGCAGCCGTTGGATATTGCGGTCGAGTCGAGTGGTGTCGACGACGGCGAAGGGGGTGTCGGGAGTGTCCAGGGTGATCACGGGTTAGTCCTGCGTGTTGTGCCGGTGCAGCAGTGCGGCGGCGAGGATGAGGTCTTGGAGAGCGAAACCAGAGCTGTCGAACACCGTGATGTCGTCGGGTGATCGGCGGCCCTCGGCGGCACCGGTGAGCACGGCACCCAGCGGGGTGAGTGCGGCCGTGCCCGCGTGCTGGAATTCGCCGATGGTCCGCGATTGGTCTGGCAGGTCGCAGAACAGGCGCGCCCGGTCGTACAACTCCGGCGGCAGTTCCTGTTTGCCGGGGCCGTCGGCGCCCATCGCGGAGATGTGCGTTCCGGGTGCGATCCACGCCGCGTCGAACAGCGGCTCGCGGGCAGTCGTCGCGGTGACGACGACGTCCGCCGCGGCGACCGCAGTCTGCGTCTCGGCGGGTTCGGCGGGCAAACCGGTGTAAGTCGTTACGGCTAGAGCGAATTCGCGCGCGACGTCGGGGCGGCGGCCGACCACGAAGACCCGTCGGATCGGTCGCACCCGGGTGACGGCACGGACCTCGTAGAGGGCCTGGTGGCCCGTGCCGATTACGGTCAGCGTGTGCGCGTCGGGTCGCGCCAGGGTGTCGACGGCGAGTGCGTCCGCAGCGGCGGTGCGATAGGCGTTGGCGGTCGCGGCCTCCACCACGGCGGCCAGGCGGCCGGTCTCGGGGGCGAGCAGCACGATGGTCGAGTTGTGGCGCGGCATCGCGATCTTGTCGTTGTCGGGCCAGAAGCTGCCGACTTTGACGCCGACCAGGTCGCCCGCCGAGCCTGATTTCAGGGTGAACCGATTGGCGGGCCGGCCTGCGTGCCCGATCACCACCGGAAACGCCGTTCCAGTTGTGCTCGCCAGGAACGCTTTTCGAGCGGCCTGCATCGCGAGTTCCTCGTCGATCAGGGCCGCCGACTCGGACTCGGTGATCAGTGCCGGAGTCTCGGCGGGTGGGCGGGTTGCCGGAGAGATGGTGTCGGTCATGGCTGTTCGCAGTCCTTCTTCACGGTGGCCAGGTCGTTGTAGAGGCCGGTTCGAGAGATGCCGAGGCGCTTGGCCACCCGCGCGGGTGCACCGCGCAGCGCGAAGACGCCCGAATCATGCAGTGATTGCACGAGTTCCAGCCGTTGATCACGTCCCAGTGCCGCCGCGGGCACCGCGTGCGCACGTTCGGCGCGCTCGATCAGGGAGTCGAGCACCTGGTCCAGATCCCCGGAGAAGTCCGTCGCCGGCACGGGCAATTCCGCCATCGCGGACAGCCCGAGCAGGTCCGACAACACACCCGTGGCCCGGTTGATGGCCGAGAGGTCGACGTTGATGCACAAGGCGCCGATCAGCGTCCCGTCGGCGTCGTGCAGCGGCAGCGTCGTGCATTTCAGCATCCGCCCGTCCTGGGCGCGGGTGAGATAGCCGACCTCGTTGCACGCGTCCGGCCCCGCGGCCAGCACCCGCAAACCGATTTCGCTCATGGCATCGCCGACGCCGCGCCCCGTGACCGAACCGGCGACCGCGACCACGGACCGCTCCGGGTCGCGGTAGTCGTGCAGCACAACCTCACAGCTGCGCCCGAAGGTCGCCGCGATGCCCTCGACCAAGGGCGTCATCGCGGCGAACACCGCGTCCGCGGTACCGCTCACTTCTCGCCCGCCGAGACCCCGAGATTGCTGAGACGTGCCGCCACCAGCAAGAGCGCCGCAATCATTCCCGATTACTCCTTTACAAAGTGTCCAGATCTGAACAAAGTGTCACACAATGGTCGCGTCAACGCCACCCGGGTCGACCTGATCGTGCGCCGACTCACGTGCTGCTGATCGCCAGCGGCGACCGCCGCTCTCGGCGACGATGTCACTGAACCCCGCGCGCTCCCTGTTGCGATTCGCGCGACCGCGTCCTGAAACCTGGAAAGGCATTTCATGGCAACAACTTCCGAAGGCGAGACGACCACGATCGGTTATCTTCTCGATGCCTTCGCGCAGCAGCCTTCGCAAGTCGCGATCACCCATGCGCGTGGCGAATGGACGTACGGTGACCTGCTCGACGGCATCAACCGGATGGCGCGCGTGCTCACCGCTCAGGGGTTGCGACGCGGTGATGTGGTCGCGGTGGCCACTGGTGCCGAACCGGAGACGTTCGTGCTGCGATTCGCCGCCAACGCGATCGGCTGCGCTACCTGGATCATCTACGACGATCTCGGGCCGTCGCTGCTGGTCGAGATGCTGCGCTATGTGGAACCCACCGCGGTCGTGTTCACTCCTGGTCGTGACGACGACCGGCTGCTGGCGGCTATCGAGCAGGTTCCTGGCGTCACCGCTCTCGCACTGGGACGACATCCCGACGCCGCAAACCTGACCGAGCTCGCCGCCGCCGAATCCGCCGAGCCGATCGCCATTCAGGCACGGCCGGAGGATCTTTCGGCGATCCGGCTCACCGGCGGGAGCACCGGGACGCCCAAGGGAATCCCACATACCTTCGCCCTGCCCGGTTACTACTCCCCTGCGGCGTTGCGAATGTGGAAGACAACACAGCTGATGTGCACCGCGATCGGGCATCTCGGCGGAACGCTGGCCGAGGTCGTGCTCGCCGCGGGTGGCCGGGTGGTGTTGCAAGAGAACGCCTTCGACCCCGGCCAGGTCCTGGCGGCGATCGAACGCGAAGGTATCAATTTCATCTGGATGCAGCCGAGCATGCTGCATCGATTGCTGGACCACCCGGCCCTCGAATCGACCGACACCTCGAGCCTGCGGTTGCTGATGATCACCGGTGGTCCAGCCGCCCCGGAACGTATCGTCCAGGCGCTGAAGCGGTTCGGACCGATCATCACCACCGGGTACGGGACCAACGAAATAGGCCAGATCACCCTGCTCGGCCCCGCAGAGCAGCAACGGCCGGAACTGCTGATGACCGTCGGGCGGCCGATGCAGCGAGTGGAGGTGAGTATCCGCGATGGGGATGCCGAGTCACTGGAGACCGGGGCGACCGGTGAAATCTGGGTTCGCGGACCAGGATTGATGAGCGGCTACTACAAGCGGCCCGACCTCACCGCGGAAGCGTTGCGTGACGGCTGGTTCCACACCGGCGACCTCGGATTCCTCGATGCGGAAGGGTATCTCAGCATCGTGGGGCGCAGCAAGGACACCATCGTCGGTGTCGGCCAGACGGTGTATCCCGCTCAGATCGACAAGGTGCTGCACCGTGATCCTCGGATTCAGCAGGCGGTCGTGTTCGGGGTCATCATCGGTGCCGACCGCGACGAAAGGATCGCCGCCGCAGTAGTTCCCACTCCCCCGGGTCATCTGTCAGGCGAAGATGTGACAGCTCTGGTTCGCGCCGAAATGGGCGAAGCCTACGCACCCGAAGTGGTGCTGATCCTCGCCCAGATGCCGACGATCGGTAGCAACAAACCGGACCGCACTGTGCTGCGCCGTCTCGCCGCGGATCGCCTCGAGATTCAGGCGCCGCCGGAAGCGACCTGATTCCGCTGCTCCGTGTCGCCTGTCGGGGTGGCGACCCGCGAGAGTGGGTTGGGCCACCAGATCTTCGGACCGATGAGGCTGAAAAGCGCTGGGATTACTACGGTTCGGACCAAGAATGTGTCAAGCAGGATGCCCAGACCGACGATGATTCCGAGTTGGGTGAGGATGATCAGCGGGAGGACGCCCAGTACACAGAAGACGGCGGCCAGCACGATGCCCGCGCTGGTGATGACTGCGCCGGTGGCGGATACGGCGCGCACGATGCCCTGGGTGCTGCCGTGGTCGGGGGTTTCCTCACGGGCTCGGGTGACCAGGAAGATGGTGTAGTCGATGCCGAGCGCGACCAGGAAGAGGAAGGCGTACAGCGGGGCGCTGGTATCCAACGCCGGAAACCCGAAGACGTGCAGGCCGATCCAGGCGCCGAGACCGAGCGCGGCCAGCGCGCTGAGCACCGAAACGCCGACCAGCAGCAGGGCGGCGGGGACGGCGCGCAGCAGGGCGAGCAGGATGATCGACACGACGGCCAGGATCGCCGGGATCACCAAGCGTTGATCGTGTTCGGCGGCTTTCCTGGTGTCCAAACCTTCCGCGTCACCGCCACCGACGAGTGCCCCGGGCACCGAAGCCAACTCGGCGCGCATCGACTCGATGGTGGAGAAGGCTTGCGGGGAACCGGGTTCGGCGTTCAGCACGACCGACCACCGCATCAGCCCGGACGGCGCGGTTCCGGTGGGCGTTACCGACGTAACGCCGGGCAAGGCGCTCAGCGCCTGTTGGACCCCCGCGTCACCCTTCGCCACCACGATCGTCGGATTGGCCGCGCCCGCGGGGAAATGCGCGGCGAGCGTGTCGAATCCCTCGACGGATTCGGCGCGGACCCGGAACTGATCGGTCTGCGACAGACCGACGTCCGTCCCGATCAAACCCGCCGCGAACACGCCCAGCACAGCCACCGCGCCGCAGGCCACGAGCACCGGCTTGCGCACCACAAATGCGGCGATCGCGTGCCACATCCCTTGCTCGGCCGCGATCCGATCGTCCGCACGCGGCACGAACGGCCAGAAGACGTTTCGCCCGCACAGGGCGAGCGCGGCAGGCAGCGCGATGAGGACGAACACCAGCGCGACTACCAATCCGGCGGCCGCACCCACACCGAGACTCCGGGTGTTCGGCAACGAAGCCAGCAGCAGCGTCAAGAGTGCGGCGACGACGGTGACGTTGCTCGCCAGGATCGCCGGACCAGCGTGCCGAACCGCGCGGCGCAACGCCGTTCGATGATCCGGGTGCGGATGCAACTCGTCGCGGTAGCGCGAGACCAGCAGCAACGCATAGTTCGTCCCGGCTCCGAACACGAGCACGCTGGTGATCCCCGACGTCGAGCCATCGAAAGCCAGCCCGGTCAGCCGAGCCAGCCCGGTGCCGACGGTGGCGGCCACCCGATCCGCCGATCCGACGACGAGCAGCGGCACCAGCCACAGCACCGGCGACCGGTAGGTGACGATCAGCAGCACCGCGACGACGAGAGCCGTCACCGCGAGCAGGGTGATGTTGGCCCCCGCGAAGGAATCCGCGATGTCACCACCGAACGCGGGCCCACCGGTCACCTGGATCCGCAGATCGGCCGGCTGCCCAGCTTTCACGGAGTCACGCAGCTCATTGATGCGGTCGGTCAACGCGAACCCGCTCAGCTTCGCATCGACCGGCAGCCGCCCGATCGCGGCTTTCCGATCCGGCGAAAACGCCAGCTCGCCAAGCTTCGCGCGCAGCCCCGTCAGGTCGTCGGCACGCAATTCGGCAGCGTCGCTGCGCGTCACCACGACCACCGCTGGCGCGGTCCCCGCATCAGGAAACTGCGTGAGCAACTCTTTGACGCGCGCCGATTCCGCACTGCCCGGCAACGAGTTCGGCGCCTCCCCCGCGGCGTCGTTGTCCCCGATCCCCCCGATCAACCCCGCCCAAACGGCGGCCAGTACCACGAGCAGCAACCATGACTTACGAGCGGTGACCACGGCCGCGAACCGATCCCACATGCGCATCACCACACGATCGCAGAACCACGGATATAGCGCGCGGTGTGACGGCAACCGCGTGGCCATGATTACCGTCACAGCGACAACCGACGCGCGCCGTCGGGCTTCCTCGCGGATCGGCCGAAGAATGACAGAAGTCTTGGTACCACAACCTCTTCCGTTCCGATCTACATCCGGAGCGACACAACCACTACGGGCTCAGGACCGATCGGCTGCGGTTTGCCTGCGTCGGTATTCGGCTGCTCTGGACTGGTAGTTCTTGTGTTCCTGTGCGTGGTCCGGGGGGAGGTGGGGTGCGTCCGGGGATGTGGTGGCGAAGAACTGGGTGAGGGCGGTGTTCGAGCTCACGGCTAGTTCTCCGGATCGTGGGAACATCGTTGTCTCGTAGCGGGTGATCGCGGCGTCGAGACTGTGCTCTTTCTTGATGGCGTGCGCGAGTTCCACGCCATCGAGTAGTGCGAGGTTCGTGCCGTGGCCGCCGAAGGGGGCCATCAGGTGGGCCGCGTCGCCGATCAGGGTGACACCGGGGACGTGGTTCCAGGTCAGCGGTGCGGGCAGGGCCCAGAAGTTGCGCAGCACGTAGTCGCTGTCGTTGTCGGTGATCAGTGGGCGCATGAGCGCGGACCATTCGCTGAATTCCCGCAACAGATACGACCGGACGGCCGCGCGATCGGTGACGTCGACGCCTGCGGTGACGTACCAGTCGAGTTCGGCGCGGAAGGCGACGTAGCCGCGGACCACACCATTGCTGTTGCGCTGCACGATCACCGCGCGGCCGTCGCTGTCGTTGGAGAACATGTGGCCGTCGCCGACGATCGCGGCGATCTCGGGGTGGCGGGTGTCCACGTCGTCGAATCGGGCGTCGAGAAAGGAGACACCGAGGTACTGCGGCACCGCGTCGGTGAGCAACCGGCGAACCACCGACCATGCGCCGTCGGCGCCGATAACGAGGTCGGCTTCGGCGCTGGCACCGTTGGCGAACTCCAGTCGGTGCGCCCCGCCTTCGATCTGGGTGACGTCAAGGAGTTTGTGCCCCCAGGCGACCGTGCCGGGGCGTAGGTGCTCATAGAGCATGGTCCGCAGTTGGGCGCGGTCGATCTCGGGTGCCGCCTCGTCGCCCTCGTCTGGAATGAACTCGGCCAGGACGGTGCCGTGCTGATCGCGGCGGCTTTTGGCCTGGCCCTCGACCCGGGCCAACGCACGGAAGGCGTCCATCAGCCCGGCGTCCTCCAACGCGATCTGGCCCGAGTCTGCGTGCAGGTCGAGCGTCCCTCCGGGGTCACGGGCGTCCACCGCGGCGTCCGCGTCGTACACCGTCGCCTGGATGTCATGTCCCTGCAGGACACGTGCGCACATCAAACCGGCGGGGCCACCGCCGACGATGGCAATACGGGGTGTGGTCATCAGAAATCCTTCCGAACTTGTTGCGGCGGTGTTGTTCTCGCCGCCGGGCTCAGGCCGGACGCCCTCGCCTCACTCAGCTTAAGTGAAACCGTTCGAAAAGTATATCCGTTCTATGTTTCGACCTGTTCTACTCATGCGTTAAGATGGGGACGTGACCGAGCCAGGACGCCGCGAGCGCAAGAAGGCCGCCAACCGCCAAGCCCTGGCGGAAGCGGCGGTGAACCTATTCCTGGAGCGCGGTTACGACGCGGTCGGCGTGCGGGAGATCGCCGAGGCCGCCGACGTCTCGGTGGCCACGCTGTTCAAGCACTTCCCCGACGGCAAAGAAGCACTGGTCTTCGACCAGGACGCCGACCGTGAGGCAGCGCTCGTCGCCGCGGTCCGCGAGCGCCCCACCGGCCAGTCCATCCCCCAGGCGCTGCGTCGGCTACTGCACGACGAGCGCTCCCGACAGGTCCACGAAGACCCTCGCTTCGCCGACTTCCGCCACCTGATCGACACCACTCCGGCGCTGCGCGAGCACTTTCGCCGCATGCACCTGCGCCACGAGAACGCCCTCGCCGCGGCGATCGCCGCCGACGCCGGACTGCCCGAGAGCGACCCCGCCGCGCAGGCGCTGGCCCATTTCGCTCTCGAAGCCATCACCCTCGTCTACGGGCGGGACGACACCGAGCCCGCACTCGACCGGATCTTCACCCTCCTCGACACCGGATGGACGGGAGTGACGAAGAAATCCACCCCCATGTGAAGGCAGAATTCGACGCGGCGGGGATACCGATGGCCAGCCCGGGCGCCCGCGTCGATCACCTCGAGCAAACCGTGTTCGCCATGCGCGCTACGGGGTCACCTACTTCACGATGATGGAATCGGACATGGAAGCCTTCGCGCCTGTGATCGAACTCCTGAAGTAGGTGCGCGACGCCTAACTCATTGCACCGCCGCAGAACTGGAAGCTCCTGAGATCAGGGCGCGTAGTTCGTCGGCGAGTTCCGGGGTAGCGGCGACGATTCCGCTCCAGCGGCGGGTGAGGTCGGTGTCGAAGGTGATCGGGCGGTCGAAGGCGTCGACCACGGCGCCGCCGGACGCGCCGACCAAGATAGTGGCGGCGGCTATGTCCATGAGCCGGTGGGTGTCGCTGCCTGCGTCGACGAAAGCGTCGATGGCGCCGGTCGCGACGAAGGCCGCGTCCAGGGTGCTACAGCTGAGGATGCGGATTCGAGTGGCGGCCTCGGCAACTCGGGTCCAGGCGGCCCAGTTGCGCGGGTGTGGCCGCAGCATCGATACTGCGGCGGTCCGCACCGAGCGGCAACCGCTGGTGCGAAACTCGCTGTGCTCACGCGAGGCCCACCAGCGCTCGTCGGTGTGCAACCACACGGTCATGGCCTCGGTGAACTCGCCGTCGATGGCCACCGCCGCACTGAAACAGGACAGCGGAACTCCGGCGGCGGCGTTGGCGGAGCCGTCGACGGGATCGACGACCAGGGTCACCGCCGACCCCACATCCACCCAACCCCGTTCCTCGGAAAGGACATTCACCCCGGCGGCAGTGGCCGCGGCGATGATCGCGTCCTCGACCAGCACGTCGATGAACATGGTCGGGGTGCCATCGGCGCCGTCCATTGCGACGGTCGCGAGCTCGGCGGGCGAGTGGTTCGCGAGCGCGTTCCGGTAGGCGATCACCGCGGCATCGGCCGCGGCGAGCAGGGCCGTATTCGCTTCGGAACCAACAGTATTCGAGAAGATCATGAAACCTCCGATGACAGGGCGAACTAGGACAGTGCTCGGCGGATCCACATCGCGAGGCCCTCGACAGCGAGCACCCCGGCGAAGACCATCAGGACGATCATCGTGACGACATCGAACTGCAGCACGCGTGCGGCGTTGGTCAGGTAAAAGCCGATCCCGCCCGCGCCGACCACACCGAGCAAGGTGGCCGCGCGGATATTGACGTCGAGTTGATAGAACACGTGCGCCGCCAAGGCCGGGGCACACTGACGCACGGTCGCCGCGACGAACACCTGCGGTCCGGTCGCACCGGAGGCGGCCACCGCCTGCTGCACCCGCACATCGGACTCCTCGAGCGAGTCCGCGATGAGCTTGCCGAGCAGGCCGACCGCGCCGACGGCAAGCGCCAGCGCACCCGCCGGGGCGCCGAGCCCGGTGATGACGATGAAGATGATCGCGAAGATCAGATCCGGAATGCCTCGTATGACGACGATGACGATCCGGAAGAACCGCGCGATACCGGGACTCGGCGCGACATTGCGTGCCGCGAGGACCCCGATGGGCACCGCGAGCAGCAACCCGAGAAATGTTGCGGCAAGCGCGATCTGGACCGTGACGAGCAACTGCGCGAACAGTTCGCCGCCGATACCACCCGTACTGGGCGGGACAAAGAGCTTCAGCGTCGTCCACATCGTGGAGACACCCTCGGCCATCCGCGACACATCGATGCCCGCACCCCAGATCGCCGCGACCAGGATCACCGCCGTCACACCGAAGTATCCGACGTGCCTAATGCGCCCCGCCGACCACGGCGGGCTGATCGGATACCGCGCGTCCGTCTTCGTCGCGGCAGGCCCGCCGTCGACCCATCCACCTGCGGCGTTGGTCACGCGTCGTTGCAGCCGCCCCCACCGGCCGACCCGTTTCGGCGCCGAATCACCGAGCATGGCCGCCCGCACCGCACCGGAGATCAGCTCGATCACGATGCACAGCCCGACTATCAACAGCGCCAAAGCAATTCCGCGCCGATAGTCCAAAGTCTTCATGGCCAGCGACAGTTCCATGCCGATGCCGCCGACCCCGACGTAACCGAGCAGCACCGAGGCCCGCAGGTTGATGTCGAACCGGTGCAGCGCGGTAGCGATGAACGCGGGCATCGCCTGTGGCAGAACACCACCCGTGATCTGCTGCGACCACGTCGCACCGGCCGCCCGCGTCGTTGTAGCTAGCGATGAGCGCGCTTACCACCAGGATCGCCAGTTGTGGCCTACCGTCCGCCGCCATTCTCGAAAAGCCAAGACGATCAACGCAACATCGATTACAGCAAAGGCCGTCAGCGCGAGGACAACGAAGTTGTTCTGCTGCCTGCTGCCGTTCAGGAATTCCGCTGCGAGAATCATGGTCCTCCCGAACGGTGTTGTGCCGGTGCCGATGTCCTGGACACATCGATCCAACGCTGGCTCGAGGTCCAGTGGAACCCAGTGTCCAAGCTCTCCGCGACGGTAGCCAAGGCGTTGTTCCACCCCGTGGAATTCCGGGTTCGGTCGATGACTTGTCCGGCTGTTCCAGTGACCGGCGCAGCACGGCATCGGACGAGGTCAACTGGGGAATTGGGGAACTTGGCGACAGGACCATCATCGTCTCTACTGTGACTTGGGACAGCGTTGATCGAGTGTCCCAGCCTGGCCGCCCACACGGGCCATGGCACTTCGCGCTGGATTGCACAGGAGAATTCCGATGTATAAGCGACCAGTATTTATGGCCATTCTGATAGCGCTCGTTGGGAGCACTGTTGCCGCTCCGGTTGCCTCGGCGGCCGCCACGCCCGAGTACCCGTCCTACGTTTCGCTCGGCGATTCCTTCACGGCAGGCGCGTTCCTGCCCGTGGTCGACCCTCGCTGCGTCAGGGCCGAACGCAACTACCCCAGGCTGGTCGCCACCGCGATCAAAGCCGGGTCCTTCGCCGATGCCAGCTGTGCCGGCGCGACCACCAAGGCCATGACCAACAACCAAGTGCTGACGGGCAATCCGCCGCAGTTCGATGCGTTGCGGCCGGACACCGCGCTGGTCACCCTCGGCATCGGCGGTAACGACATACCTGCCTTCGGGATCGTGTTCAACTGCGGAATGCGCGACGCAGCGGTCCCACACGGCTCCCCGTGCAAGGACTTCTACACCAAAGGCGGCACCGACACGCTTGCCGAGCAGGTCCGCGCGGTCGGCCCCAAAGTCGGTGCGGCACTTGACGGTATCCACCAACAATCACCCAGGGCCAAGGTGCTGCTCATCGGCTACCCGGTGGTGCTGCCCGAGACCGGCAACGGCTGCTGGCCGACCGTACCGATTTCCGATGGCGACGTGCCGTATCTGCGGGACAAGGTAAAACTGCTCAACCAAGTCCTCATCGAGCAGGCGAGCCGATATAACGCCACCTATGTGGACACCTACACCAGCAGCATCGGCCACGACCTGTGCCAGGCACCGGGCACGAAATGGCTCGAGGGCCCCATCCCCACCGACTTGGCCGCGCCACTGCATCCGAACGAGCTCGGCGCAAAGGACCAAGCCCGTCAGGTAGTCGCCGCGCTGGGACGTTAGCTGTCCATCCCCGCCTTCGATGTGGTGCCCTAGAGTCCAGTGCTTGTTACGAGTTCCGCGACGAGGGGCAGGCGTTCAATGATCGAGCATGCGGCGGCCGACGGTGCCGGGACGTTTCGGAATCCCTTGAATCCGGGGCCGGATCCGTTCCTGACTCATTACGAGGGGAACTATTACCTCTCCACCAGCCAGAACGACTGCTTGCGGATCTGGAAGGCCCCGTCGCTGGCGGATCTGGCTACCGCGCAACCGAATACGGTCTGGCTGGACCACGACCCCTCGCGCAATCGGGACATGTGGGCGCCGTCTTTCCGCCTGCTCGACGGGTATTGGTACTTCTACTACAGCGCGGGCGATGGCACCGCCAACGGTCATCGTCTCTATGCCTTGCGGTCGGCGGGCTCGAATCCGCTGGGCCCGTACACCTTCGCGGGCCAGCTCGGCGCGCCGGACGTATGGGCGATCGATCCGGAACTGCTGCAGCTCGGCGATCGGTACTACCTGCTCTGGAGCGGCCCGAACAACCTGCTGCACATCGCGCCGATGAGCGATCCGGTCACCGTATCGGGTCGAGCGGTGTATCTGCCGTCGGCCGGCGGATGCGACGAGGTGCGCGAGGCTCCGACGACGATCCAGCGCGACGGCACCACCTATCTGATCTACTCCACCTGCGACACCGGCAAACCGGACTATCAGCTGTGGATGCATTCGCTGCCGCCCGGCGCCGACCCGCTGGTGCCCGCCAACTGGTGCCAGCACCCGAATGCGGTGTTCACCCGCGACGACAAGGCCAGCGTGTTCGGCCCGGGTTCGAACGGAATCTTCCAGAGTCCGGATGGGCGCGAGGACTGGATCGTCTACCACGCCAAGGACACCAGCGAGTACACCTACGATGGGCGGACCACCCGGGCGCAGCCGTTCACCTGGAATGCCGACGGCACACCGGATTTCGGCCGACCGCTGTCACTGGACACCGAAATCGCGCTGCCCTCCGGCGATCCCGGCAGCGAGATCTCGGGTGTCACCGCCTCCGACCGGGCGTGAGCGCGCCGATCAACCTTCCTAGGTCGATCGGCACTCGAATGTGCGGGACTCAAGCGATGTTCGGAGTTTCGCCCGCCGTCAACGCGTCTTGCAGGGTGTCGAAGATATCGAGTATCCCGTCGAGCCCGGTCACCTCGATCGGCCGCCGCACCTGCGGCGACACGACTACTCGCAGTCCGTTCTTCGTGACGGCCTCCACCGCCAGCAGCAGCACGCTGAGCCCCGCGGAACCGAAGAACCGCACGCCCGACAGGTCGACCACGAGCAGTGCCGGCTTGGCACCCAGCGCGTCCTCGATCCCCGATTGCAGCTGTGGCGCCGAGGCCGCGTCGACCTCACCACCGATGGTGAGCACCGCTGCCGAGTCGACCCGGTCCAGATGTACCGCCAGCGCACGGGATTCGGCGCTCATCGCCGTACCCCGCTGGGTGCCGACACCGCAGTGCTCGAGTAGTCGCAAACCATGACGCAGTCCGCCCTCAGTTCCTCAATGCCCGCCCGGCCGGACCCCTGCATCGTTAGAGGCGACCGTCGCGTCGACCTACCGTATTCGATGCGATAGCAATCCGACCGCACAGGTGGTGCAGACCGCCGCACGCCGTCAACTGCCGCCATGGCAGACCTCCTCGCACAGAGTTGTTCCGGATGGTCGGGTTTGTCGGCCATGTCAGATAACCTATGTCATCTGACAGAGGTAATTTGTAGCACCCTCGACAGACGAGTACAAGCGGCTAAGATAGGAAATCTGACAGGCGCCCAGTGGCAAGGAGAGCGATGCAGCAGGAGTCCCCCCAAGGTTCACATCTGCCCGATCCCGCACAGGCGGTGTACGGCATCTCGGTGGCCGCCGATCTGGCCGGGATCGGTGTGCAAACACTGCGACTCTACGAACGCCACGGCCTACTCACTCCCGCACGCAGCGACGGCGGCACCCGCCGGTACAGCGGCGACGACATCGCCCGCCTGCAGCGCATCGCCGCATTGGCCGCGACCGGGGTGAACCTCGCGGGCATCGGCCATATCCTCGAGCTCGAGGACGCCAACACCGACCTGCATACCGACAACGATCGCCTGCGCACCGACAACGCCGCCCTGCGCGAGACCGGTCAGCGCACCAGCGAAACGTCCGGGTAGACCGCACCTTTCGAGCGCCTATCGCGGGCCCGAGCCGATGGCTCGGGCCCGTTTCCGTCTGTCACAACGGTGGCCCAGCTCTCCATTTCTGTACCTATAGGTAATAAAAACACCGTTTCCCGTTGCCTAGGTGTTGCCAGTGGCTATATTTACCGATAGGTACAGAAAGGAGGTCAGCCGTGGCAGTCAAGGGGCGCCCACGCAATTTCGATCGCGGCATCGCCCTCGAGCAGGCGATGGAGCTGTTCTGGGAGCGCGGTTACCGAGGCACGTCGCTGACGGATATCACCAGTGCTTTGGGCATCAATCGCCCCAGCATGTATGCCGCGTTCGGGAACAAGGAGGCGTTGTTCCGGGAGGCCGTCGCCTTGTACTCCGGCAAGCTTCGCGGCCCGGTCGAGAGTGCGCTGCGCGGAGAATCCAGCACACGGGACGCGATTGCCAAGACATTGCAGGCCTATGCCACCGCATTCAGTAGGCCGGGCACACCACTGGGTTGTCTGGTCGTACTTTCGGCGACCGACGGGCCGGACCACGATGACCCGCTGCGTGAATTCCTCACCGAGCTCCGCGGCTCACTGCAGGCCGGGATCCAGCTCCGCCTGCAGGCAGCAGTACGCGAAAACGAAATCCCCGAGACCGTGCACATCGCGGCACTCGCGGCCTACTTCGGCACCGTCGTCTTCGGTATGGCCATTCAGGCCCGCGACGGCGCCACCCACGACTCCTTGATCACGACCGCGGACATGGCAATGACGGTCTTCGACACGCTATGAATTGAGGTTCGATCGATGGGCGCACAGGACGATTTCGACTGGAATTGGGCAAGCGGAACCGGCGGGAAGCTCGATCGGCGGCAGCTGGGCAAACTGCTCATCGCCGCGGCAACGCTGATGCCCGGCGCATTCAGTAGTCATGCACTTCCTCACCGGTCTCAACGTATCCCGGGACAAGGTGGTCCTCGTACGCAACGGCATATCCGGACACATCACCTTCGGCGTCGAGAAAGACCTGTCGGATCTGGCGGGCATCGTTTCGGCGGGATGCGAGACCGACCTCGGTGGAACTCGCATCGAAGAGATGAATCGTCAGTGGGTGGACGGGATTGTCGCGCAACACCCTCGCCTCGATTTCAAGCGCCGCGTAATCGAAGCGGTCCGCATCGAATCAGAGAACGTGCCCGACGGCCGTACGGCGGTGATGCGTCAACTCGGATTCGAGATGGGAGTGACAAACGCGCCCTTCGCGGAGTAACGAACCACCTTCGTTTACTCGGCGAGGGGTGGGCGCGTTCGTCGCGTCACAACTGTCGATCAAGCGTGTCCGCCGCCCAGTTTCGGCTTGTGCAGTTGCGGCTGTGCGCCGAACGTGGGCCGGTCGGCGGTCACCGGTTCCGGCACGTCGGCGATGGCACCGCGATCGTCCGGCCGAACGGCCCTGGCATCGACCTCGCGGCGGGCGAAGGCGATATCGCGTGCGGTGCGCACGGACAGACGACCCAGTGAGGTCGCGGCGAAGAACAGGATCAGGGCGCCGAGACCGTAGAAGAAGGTCAGTTGCAGGACAGCGCGTTTCAGGTCGGATGCCGCGACCGGTTCACCGAGCGCACCGATGTTCAGCAGGTCCGCCAGGAACGGGCCGACGATGAACCACAGGCCCGCCGCCGCGGCCAGCCAACCGCCGAAGCCGGCGACGAGGCGGTTGCGACTCGCCAGCATCAGCCAGCCGCCGACGATCGCGGTGGCGCCGGGGAGCACCTCCAGCCAGCCGCGCGCCGAGGTCCACACCCACGCGTCATCCGGGGTGAACGCGAAATCGAAGTACGGCCCGAGGAACGGAATCAGCGCACCCCAGATTCCGAGCAAGAACACCGCGAGCCCGCCGAGGGCTCCCCGGCTACGCGGAATTCGGAGCGCCGGACCACGGTCCGAAGAAACGTTGTCATCGACGTTCATCAGAGCCTCCATTTGTCGAAGTAGCTGCTCCTACCGCCTACCCCCAGTTCACCGACATATGCACGAGCTGCATAAATAGGCCCGCTGGCCGTCGTTTCCGTAGCCTGGACGGGTGGGAGCTGTCGGCCGCGAGCCTGAGGTGGCGTGGGACTTTGCGGGTCCGGCCGATGCCGGGCCGCTGGGTGCCGCGATCATCGGTTACCGCGATATGGGTGGCGTCGGGTTGGATCTGCGGGTTGCCGGGACGGCGGCGATCACCGTGGTGATCGAATTGGGGGGTCGCGAGGTGATCGTCGACGACGCGGTCGGGCGGCGGAATCTCGGCGGCTTCGTGGTCGGGCTGCCCGTCGAGCCCATGCGCATCCGTAGCGAGCGGGCGGAGTGCATCGAGGTTCGCCTGTCGCCGATCCGGGCGTATTCGCTGTTGGGTGTTGCCCCAACGGATTTGGGCCGCGGCGCGGTCGATCTGGACGAGCTGTGGGGACCGCGGGCGCGGCGACTACGTGAGCAGCTCGCGGCCGCCCGCACCTGGGACGAGCGTTTCGCGTTGACGAAATCGTTTCTGGCACAGTGCGACCGGCCGATGCGGACGCCCGATCCGGAGGTGCTGGCCGGTTGGCATCACATACTCGCCTCCCATGGTCAGGTGAAGATCGGTGCGCTCGCCGATTCCGTCGGATGGAGCCACAAACGGCTGCGCCGTACATCACCGGACCGCACTCGATGCACTATGAGGCTTGGTTCGGCATGATCGACCCACCGCGCGACTACAGCGTCTACGACATGTCCTGGGTGGGGCCTGCGGCCTCGCTGATATCGACTGTCGCGGACCTGAATCGCTTCTACAGCCTGCTGTTGGCGGGCGAGATCATCAGCGAATCGTCGCTGGCGGAGATGCAACGCACCGTCCCGGTCATCTCCTTCGAGGGAAAGACCATCGAGTACGGTCTGGGCCTGCACAAGCTGACGGTGCCCGGCCACGGCATCTTCTGGGGTCATGACGGCTCCGCCTGGGGCAGCGGAGCGATGTCGATGACCGGTGCCGACGGCAAACGACAGATGTCGTTCGCGGTGAACCTGCAGCGATGGAACCGACTCGACTCCGCACAGAAGCCGCAGCCGCATCCCATCGACGGTGCTCTTCAGGCTTTCATCCAACTGGCGCTGTGTGGTTGAGACCTCGGGTCAGCGGGGCGGCTGCCATTCGATGCGGCCGCCCTGGAAGTCCTGGGCGCGGCCGTTGTTGTAGTCGTACTCGTCGCTGATCGGGTAGCCGTAGCGGCCGTTCTCCCAGTTCTGGTTCGCCCAGATCTCTCTGATCGCCCCGGATACCACGCGCGCGCCGGTGTCGGCGGACCAGTAGATCGAGCCGCCCTCGAAATGCTGTCCGGCTCCGTTGTTCTTGGCGCGGAACTCGTCGACGACCGGGAAGCCGAGTCGGCCGTCCTCCCAGGAGAGGGTGGCCCACTTGTCGCGGATCGCGCCCCAGGTGTTGTGTGCTCCGGTCGACTGCGACCAGTGGATGGTGCCGCCCTCGAAGTGGTTGAAACGACCCGGCTTTCGGGTCGGCAGCTCGCGGCTGGTCGGGTAGCGCAGCGCGCCGTTCTCCCAGCCGAGGTCGCCCCATTTGGCGCGGATCGCACCGCCGATCTGGTTGGCGTGTCCGTCGGAGACCAGTGGGTGCCAGTAGATCGAGCTGTTCTTCTCGAACGCCTGCCAGCGGCCGCCGCGGCCGGCATCGGACTCCGGGTTCACCGCATTGCCGAAGAAGGCGAAACCACCGGTCTCGTCGTATTCGACCCGGATTGCGCCGCCGATCGGATACGGCTGTGCGGAGGCTTGGGTGGGCGTCAGCGCGAAAGTGCTGAGCACCGCTAGGACCGTGGCGGCTCGGACTACCCGGGCGGCTCGACGTCGACCGTGCTTCGAATTTCGCAGACCGGTTGACATGACCCCTCCTTGCGCCCCCGTGGATGGAACCCACTTTACCTGCGCCCGAGCGCTTTCGACAGTGCCGAAGCGGCCCAACCGGTATCGGGTACCCAGCGCCGAAAACCGCCGATAGACGGAATGTTCCGGCCACTCGGCGGATGTCCGGTCCGCCGCCGCGTGCCTACGCTCGACCGGATCGCAACTCGGCTACCACAGCGGCGATTCGGTTCTCGCGGTGCGTAATTCGCACTTCAGCAACGTGATGAGGGTACAAATGAACAGTTTTAGCGCGGGCCACCGCGGCTGGCGAGCTGCCGGGCTCGGCGTCGTGGCAACCGTGGCGCTCGGTATGTCGGCTACCGGTGCGGCACATGCCGATACCTTCGTGCCCCTGCCGGACGGGGAACGTGTCGGGCCCGGCCTGAAGATCAGCCGGACGCAGGAGAGCGCGCTGGTCTCGCCGTCACTGGCCGCCAACGGCGCCGGACGGGTGGCCTGGCTGACCGGAGTGGTGGCCGCGGAGGTGACGGCGACGCCGCCAGGCAAAGCCGGACCCAACAACGGTCCCAAGAACGCGCCGGGTACGAACAACTCCTCCACCCACGGCGTATCTCGCCTCAGCGCAGGCTATCTCGTCGGCTGCCAGGTCAGCATCAGCGACAACGCCATCTCCGCCGGGTTGTCCGGCGGCATCAACCTCACCGGCGTGAAGGCGGGCGGCACGATCGGCCTCAAGCTCGGGCCGGGCCAGGTGAGCTTTGTGAGCGTGGAGGGCAAGGACATCCCGAAGCCGGGCACGTACTCGATCGAATACCGCGATGTCGAATTACAGATCGAGGGCTGTGCGGGTTACGCGCAGGCGCGCTCGTACGCCGTGGCCGAGATCATCGGCGACAACTATGCCAAGGTCTCCCTCTACGGGCAGCCATTCAGCCTCGGCTGAACTCCAAACCTCCACTCATACAACCGCATTCGATTCAAGGATGTCTCGATGATCAATCGCACCGCCGTGACGCGCCTGGCCACCGGCGTCGCCGCGACCGCGGCAATTGCCCTGTGCCCCACCGGTATCGCCCATGCCGACACCTTCGTCCCGTTACCCGGCGGCGAGATCAGCAAGACGCTGTCCGACGGTACCGTGTTGACCGTCCGGCTGGTCGGCGAATCCGCCACCATCAGCCCGTCGATGGGCGCTACCCCGGTCCATCGCAATGCCTGGGTCTCCGGCTCGGCGCAGGTCGAGCTGTCGGGCTCAGCTGCCGTCGGCGGCAAGATCTATCCCGGTTATGTGGTGGGCTGCCAGGTCACGATCAACGGCGGGGGCGTGAACGGCGGCATCGACGCCAAGACCGACTGGGAGGGCAAGAAGCCGGAAATCGGCGGCAAGGCCGGCGGCAACCTCTCCCTCGGACCCGGCCAAGCCAAGGCCATGTACTTACTCGACGAGGAAGAAGCCGATGACTTCGGCAACGAATCGCACAGCACCCGAAACAGATTCAAGGGCACCAGCGGCAGCGTCACCTGGGCCGACTCCACCATCGGTGTACAAGGCTGCGCAGGGTATGCCCAGGCTCGCGCCTTCGTCCGCGTGAAAGTCTCGACCGCCACCGTCAATTCGGTGGTGACCCTGTGGGGTCAGCCGTTCAGCCTCGGCTGATCCGGGTCACCGGACGGTGAATATGCCCCGGCGGGAGCCACCGCCGGGTGCGGCGGCGAGCACCCGTGTTCGCGCATCCCCTCGCGCGGGTGCTCGCCGCCACCTCCGTGCACGATCGCTTGCACACCGATCAGGAATTGCGATACACCGAAGGACGCGCTCCGGTATGCCGCAAGAAGGCGGTCGACAGTGCACCTGAGCTGGCAAACCCGCACCGTCCCGCCACCTGATCGATGGTCAGGTCGGTATGGCGCAGCAGCCGTTTCGCCTCGTCGATCCGCAGTCGCGTCAGGTACTGATATGGCGTCACCCCGGTCGCCTTCTTGAAGACGCGGACGAAGTGGAAGCTGCTCAGGTGCACTTCGGCACCGAGGTCCGCCAAGGTGATCGAATCGGCGAGCCGCTCGCGCATCATCGCGGTAGCCGCACGGATCCGCGTGTCCTCCCGCGAAGGTATGCGATCGGCCGCCGGCCGCGCATGCGGCGCGAGCACGGATAAGTAGAGCTCCGCTTCGAACTGCAGATGTGAAAGTCCCGGGAACGGCGACCCATTCGGCACTGCTGGATACCGATCGGGTGTCAACCTGCTCAGCTGTTCATCCATGAGATACACCGAACCAGTGATCCAGTGACGATTCCAACCCCGCAGTGCGGTGGTCACCGCCTGCGGTCCAGCACACGTAGCCGTCGGGACGGATGAGCATCGGCTCGGTCTCGGCCCCCTGACCAGTGCGGTCTACCCGATCCGACCAGGGGCCAACGAGTTCGGCGAGTTCGTCGGACGGGTCCAGCAGGACGCCGCGGCCGGAGCGCAGCAGTTCGTGCAACCGAGTCGCGCCGATCTTCCGGTCCGGTGCCGGGAGGCCGACGAGTGGCCGGTCGTCGCTGCCGGGCATCGGGTAGCGGATGCCCATCCCGGACAGCATGTCGTCGAGGTGGTACTGGACCTCGCGCAGTTGCGTCAGCGACGCGAACAAATCCTTGGCGGCGGCCACATCCGGGTCGCCGACGCCGTCCCGGTCCATCAGCAGGCTTTGTGCCTGGACATTGCGCAGCACGGCGGCCGCGACCGGGTGCCGTTCGCTGTGGTAGGTGTCCAGCAGGCGCGCCGGGGCCCAATTGTGCACCGCCGCACCGAGTTTCCAGCCGAGGTTGAGTGCGTCCTGGATTCCGGTGTTCATGCCTTGCGCACCGATCGGGAGATGGACGTGGGCGGCATCGCCGGCCAGGAACACGCGCCCGTGCCGGTATCGGGCGACCAGGCGGGCCGCGTTGGTGATGCGGCGGGCGTAGCGCAGTTCGAGTAGTCGTACTCGCGAGCCGAATACGCTGCGCAGTCCGTCGCGGATTTCGTCCTCGGTGATCGGGGTATCTCTGGGCACTGACCGGTCCGGTCCGCCGAGGGCGAGTCGGTGCAGTGGTCTGCCCTGCGGGTCGGTGCCCAGCGGGAAGATCTGCGCGGAATAGCCTTCCTCGCTTCGACTTTGGGCCACCGACGGGATGTCGCCGGCCAACCGCACGTCGGCAGCGACCACGGTCGTTGTTCCCGGCCGGCCGGGGAATTCGGCGCGCAGCAGTGACCGCACCGTGCTGTGACCGCCGTCAGCGGCGACAACATAGCCGGCGTCGATGGTGACGCCGTTGGCGAAGGTCGCGGTCGCGCCGCTGTCGTGCTGGGTGAGGTCGACCAGTTCGTGGTCGCGCCGGACGTGAATGCCTTGTGCGGCAAGGTGTTCCTCGAAGACCGCCTCGATCACCACCTGCGGTATGGAGCGCCACGGCAGGCGGTGCCTGCCCCGGGTCAGTTCGAGCCGGATGCCCGCGAAGTGCGCGATGCTGGTCGGGTGACTTCCCTTGGCCAGCAACGGTTCCAGCAGACCGCGCTGATCGAATGCCTCCTGGGTGCGGGACTGCACGCCACCCGCCTTGGACAACTCGCTGCGCTGTGCGAGCTTGTCGACCAGCACAGTCGGCACGCCGGCTAGCTGCAGTTCGTTGGCCAGCGTCATCCCGGTCGGGCCTGCGCCGATGATCAGCACGTCGGTATCCACGGTTTTCCCTTCATTGCCTGGCTGTCGTGTCAGAGCAACGGTGCGTCCATGGGGATGGTCGAGCCAGCGACCGGGCGCATTGTGGCGACATTCGACATTGGCTAGCGTCTGGGCGGTGGAATTCGCCTTCGACGAGCTCGATCTTCGCCTCGTGCACGCCCTGCAGATCGATGGCCGGGCCGCGTTCAGCGCCATCGCCGAGGTGCTCGGCGTATCGGATCGCACCATTGCCCGCCGCTACGCCCGGATGCGGTCGGTCGGTGCGGTGCGGGTGCTCGGCGACGTCGACCCCGCGGGGCTGGGTGCGGCGATGTGGTTTCTGCGGGTGCGCTGCGCACCCGCCGCGGCCGTCCCGGTCGCCGAGGCGCTGGCCCGGCGCACGGACACCTCCTGGGTGAGCCTGTGCTCCGGCGGCACCGAGATCACCTGCGCGGTCCGCACGGAGAGCGAAACCGACAGCGAGACACTGCTATTGGCCAAACTCCCGCGCACCTCCCGAGTGGAGGGGGTGACCGCGCACTCGGTGCTGCACGTCTTCTACGGCAGCTCGGACAACCTGATCGCCAAGCGCGGCCTGTTGACCGAGGCGGAGGCCGCGCGGCTACGCCCGTCCCCGCTGCCGAATCGGCCGGAACCGGTGCGGCTCGACAACGGCGACCGCAAACTGCTCGCCGCCCTGGCCGACGACGGGCGGACCAGCGTCGAGCAGTTGGCCGCGGTGACCGGCTGGTCGCCGACGACGGTCCGGCGGCGGATGACCGAGCTACGCGAACACCGGGTGCTGTACCTGGATATCGACATCGACTGGCGCCTGTTCGGTCTCGGCATCCGCACCCTGCTCTGGCTCTCGGTCTCCCCCGCGCATTTGCAGTTGGCGGGCGCGGCACTGGCCGAGCATCCCGAGATCGCTTTCGCCGCAGCGACAACCGGGCCGACGAACCTGTACGCGACCACGATCTGCGCTGATCAGCGGGCGCTGTACCGCTATCTGACCACCCAGGTGGCGGCCCTGCCCGGCGTTACCCACGTGGAGACCGCACCGGTGATCAGGACCGTCAAACAGGCCGCGAATTCGGCGTAGCCGACTGTTCGTCGCCGTAGCCGTCCGGAATTCTCGTGGAGGGCAGCGTGGTTGAACGCTGAGGTATGGCCCGATCAACTGAACGGAGCATCCACGATGGACGTTTTCATCATCGGCATCATCGGCATCACCGGCGGTATCGGTGGTCTGCTCGCGCAGAAACTGCGGTCGCGCGGAGACACTGTCCGCGGGCTCGTGCGCCGAGAGGACCAGCGGGCTGAGCTCGCAACGCGCGGCGTGGACGCACTGGTCGGCGATCTGGCCGGTATGACCGAGGACGAGCTGGCGGCATCGTTCGGTGCGGCCGACGTGATCGTTTTCAGCGCCGGATCCAATGGCGGCAGTCGGGAAATCACGAAGGCCATCGATGGCGATGATCCTGCGTCCCGCGTTGCTGCTCGATGGTTCGGGAACAGGCAACGTATCCCTCGGTCCCGCCGAGTTCCACGGTGAGATCACTCGCGATGATGTGGCAGGCACGCTCGCCGAACTGCTGCACGAGCCGCGCATCGGTCGGCAGATCCTCGAACTCAACACGGGCTCGGCACCGATCGACAAGGCGGTCCGAGCGAATGTTCGCTAGTGCAGAAGGATCCCCGAGAGATCACACCCACTCCGTGAGGCGGACAATGATCCCATTCGGATCCCGCATCTGAAAGTATCGCTCGCCGGTGCTCGCTTCCCATTTCGAGAACCGGAGTGGCGTCACTATATCGACACCCGCTTCCTGCACCCGAGAATACTCGGTTTCGACGTCGTCGGTGACGAGCACGATGATCATCCCCTTGCTCAAAGCACCCGCTATGGATTCCGGAATGAAGTCGGGTGCACCGACGCGCAGGAATGCTATATGCAATCCTGCTTCGGCCGAGAAAACCACGGCGAGACCATCGTCGGAAATGGTATCGGTGAAACCGAGATGGCTGATCAGGAAATCCGCCGAGGCATCCGGATCAGGAACGTTGACCATTATCGCGCCGCCGAGGACGTTCACCTACCGCTTCCCCTCCTTCGGGTCAGCCTGAGGATGTTCTTGCCAGCTCTAGTTGATCTTAACCCGGTAACCCCACCCGCCTGAGTGTCCGCCGTCACCCGAGTCGCGCAGGCCCCGATAATCCGGTTGCCCGGGGTCGCTACGGTTTGTGCTGTGGCCCTGCTAGTGCACCTGACACCCGAGAAAGACGCTCGGCGAATCCGCCGTGCGGGCATCACCGCGCGCGGCTACCGGCGCGGCGTGTTCTGCATGCCGGTGCTGCCGTCGTATGTGCTGTCGAATCAATGGTTGCGTGAGTTGCGGCGCGGTGGGCAGCGGCTGATCGTCGCGGTGCATTTCCGGATACCCGACGACGAACCGGTCTTCGTCGGGCACTACTCGAGCGCTGGCACGGAAATGACTGCGGCCGAGGCTGTTTCGGTGATCATGCACGCCGAGGACGCGCGCGGGTACCAGATCGTCGTACCTCGTTCGATCGCTCCTACGGAGTTACATCGGATTCGGCAGGTCCGGCAGGTGACGGGGTGGCGGTATCACCCGGAGGCACACGGTCGTCGACCCTGCGCCTGTCCGGCGTGCCTGGGACGCGGCGAATTCAAGGCCGCCGATCTGCGCCGCCGATTCTCCATCGACTCCCCGGCGCTCACGAAACCTCAACTGCTGGAACACTTACGGAACGCGGACAACGACGATGACCTGATCGACGCGCTCTACGGCTTGGCCCGTCGGAGTCGTGGCGATGTCGACGACGTCGCGCACCTGGTCGACCACGCCAACCCAGAGGTTCGCTACGTGCTCGCGCTGGCATTGCGCAGATATCGCGGCGGCGAGGCCCGACGACTGCTGGCCAGGTTGGCTGCGGATACCGATCCCGAAGTACGTGACGCGGCGGCGACGGGCCGATAGCCATCGGCAAGTCGGCTGTCAGTTTTCAGTAATCCTGCACGTCAGAGTGCTTGCGGGCCCCAGTCGGCGCCCATAGGCTCGGCAGGCCCCGGTGCCGTCGATGCGTGTGAAGGTGCTACTAGATGTTGGATTACGGCCTCGACATGTCCGATGTGGTGCGCGATATCGCGCTGCCCGACCTGGTGGCCGAAGGATATGAGCTCGACGCCCTGGTATCAGCGCAACCCGACTGGTCCACGGACACGCCTGCCGTGGGGTGGACGATCGCGCACCAGATCGCTCATCTCGCGTCGACCGACGCGAACCTGCTCATCGCCCTCGGGACCCCGGCGGATTTCGACGCCGTACTGAAGCACGCGGCGGCCGAAGGCCCCGGACACCGCGATCTCGACGCCGCCGCGGGAGCCGCCCAACCCCGATCGGAACTCCTGGCACAATGGCGCGCCGGTCGCATCGAGGTGGCGGCGGCACTCAGCGACATCCCGTTCGACCATGCGTTTCCTTGGTACGACTCGCAGCTGACCCCGGCGCTGATGGTGCCGCTTCGACTGATGGAAACGTGGGCACACGGGCAGGACATCTTCGATGCGGTGGGGGTCGCTCACCGTCCGACGAGTCGGCTCCGGCATGTGGCCTCGTTGGGCGTGAAGGGACGAGAGCTGTCGTTCTATACCGCCCAATTGCCTACTCCCACAGAGCCATTCCTGGTCGAGTTGACAGGTCCCGACGGCGAAACCTGGGCATGGGGCCCGGCAGATGCCGCGCAGCGGGTTCAGGGCAGTGCCGTCGACTTCTGCCTTCGCGTCACCCAACGCAGGTCCCTGGCCCAGACCGACCTCACGGCGGTCGGCGAAGACGCGCAGCAGTGGCTGGAGATCGCCCGCATCTTCCTCTGACGCCGAAGCGCGAAGGCAGGTTGGCCGTTTCACGGTAATGGTCGGCCGTCTGCCGCCGATCCGCCGCATTAGCCTTACCTTACCGCTAGGCAAAGCGTGGAGGCCTCGATTTACATTGGGCCGCAACGGATTAGGAGATCCAATGACGACCGACACCCACCGCCCGCTCCGCGACCCCGCAGTCAACGCCGTCATCGACAGACTCGCTGCGGCGCAACAGTATCGGCCCGACGACCCCGCCGCCGGTCGTGAGCGCGATCCGCACGACTACAGCGAGTACGGCTACTCCATCGCCCCGGAACAGGGTGACCTGATCTACCTGTTGTGCCGCGGCATCCGCACCACTCGGATCGTCGAGTTCGCGACTTCCGTTGGCATGTCGACGCTTTACGCCGCGGCCGCCGTGCGCGACAACGGCGGTGGCACGGTGATCGGATCGGAGATCGTGCCCGCCAAGGTCGCCACCGCCCAGCGCAATCTCGCCGAGGCCGGACTCGCCGACTACGCCGAGATCCGCGAGGGCGATGCGCGCACCACACTGCGAGACCTCGGCGGTCCGGTCGACTTCGCACTGATCGACGGCTGGCTCGGCACCGAACCGTCGCTGGCCCGCGAGGTCATCGAGATCATCGCCCCGCAACTGCGCATCGGCGCCTACGTCATGAACGACAATGCCGAACCCGATTTCCTTGCCTACGTAAGCGATCCGGCCAACGGCTTCCTGTCGGTGACCTTGCCGCTGCACGGGGGCACCGAACTCTGCGTCAAGGTGGCTTAAGACCTCGTCGTCACTCGATGTCGACCGGGCCGTCGCGGAGTGCACCACGCACCTGGTCCAGCGACACCGTGTCCGGTGCAAATTCCGCCAGCCACCACGTGGCGCCCGCCTTGACGTAGGGCGCCGCATCGGCACCGGGCGGGAGGGCGATCGCGATGTCGTACGGGGTCGTCTTTCCCTGGCGCAGAACAGCAATGGTGGTGACGACCTCGGCAAGCTGGTCCGGGTGTTCGAGATTGACCGGGAAGAAGCCATCGTGTCGGGCAGCGCGGCGTATCGGTTTCGCGTTGCCGGGAAATCCCGCGGCCCATACCGGTACGCCGGGATGCTGAATCGGCCTGGGCAGGAAGGAGATTCCATCGGCGGTGTAGTGCCGACCATGATGGTGCACCGGCTCACCGCTCCACGCTGCCGTGAGGATCTCCAGCGACTCGTCGAGCATCTCACCCCGCCGCCGATCGTCGAGTTCCTCACCGGTTGCGGACAACTCGGCGCCGAACCGATCGCTGCCGAGACCGACGCCGAGGGTGAGGCGGCCGCCGCTGAGCCGGTCCAGCGTCGCGGTTTCCTTGGCGAGCTTGGCGGGTCTGCGCCGGGCAATGGGTGTGACCATGGGACCGAAGCGGAGCCGCTCGGTGGCGGTGGCGATCGCGGCCAACGTGATCCACGGGTCGGCCACCTGCCGGACCGGCGCCCGCCAGCGCAGGTGATCCCACACGAACATGCCGTGCCAGCCCGCCTCCTCCGCCTCGGCGGCCAGCCGGGCGACCACCACCGGGTCGGCGAGCTCGTCGAAGATCGGCAACCAGAGCGCCGACCGCAGCCCGGTCACGCCCGGCCGCCGGTGTGCTGGAGCAGAGCCGGGACGAACACGTCCCACACCGGCTTCGGTAGGTCGTGTCCGGCGCCTTCCAGGATCAGCAACGTCGCGCCGGGAACCGCGTCACGCAACGAATGTCCGTGTGCGAGCGGGAGAACCGGGTCGTGATCGCCGTGCGCCACCAGGGTCGGCGCCTTGATCGCGGCGAAATCGCGGGACGACCCGTCGAAACTCATCGCGTAATGGTTGCCGAGGGTGGCCGCGATGTCGCGGGTGCGGGCGACATCCCGTTCGACCAGCGCGCGGGTGGCGGTTTCGTCGAAGTAGGGCGAGCCGCCCGAGCACGCCTTTGCCGACGCCACAATGTATTCCACTACCGCGCCGGAATCGGCGGTGTCCGGTTCGGCGGGGATGGCGCTGGCGAGTTCGGGCGACGAGGGCGGGAGTCCGTCCGCGCCCGTGGAGGTGGAGACGAACGTCAGTGACTCCACGCGATCGGGGTGGTCCACGCCGAGGAGGAGCCCGACTCCGCCGGACATGGATCGGCAAACGATATGTGCGCGGTCGACATTCAGTGCGTCCAGGATGCCGAGCGCGTCCGCGGCCAGATCGGTGTACCGGTAGCCCGGCTGTCCGGGCGGGTAGTTGGTGGATCGGCCGGTGTCCCGGTTGTCGTACCGGATCACGAACCGATCGCCGCGCGAAATCTGTTCGCACAGTTCGGTTTCCCACCACAGCATCGAGGCGGTGGAACCATCGATGAAGAGGATGGCCGGGTTCGCGGGGTTGCCGAAGGTCTCGACGCACAGCTCGGCATCGTTGATCTCGAGGAGCTGCTCGCCGTTGGAGAGGTTTTCGTTCATGAGACTCACGGTAGGCCGAATACTCCATCGCTAAAAGCGATAGTTTCCGATCAAGTCAATCGCAATCCGCGATGTAACCGGCTACGGTGGGTTCATGTCCGACGTTGAACTCCGGCATCTCACCACGATGGCCGCCGTTGCCGACGAGGGCTCGTTCGGGCGGGCGGCCGCGCGGCTCGGGTACACCCAGTCGACGGTGAGTCAGCAGATCGCCGCTTTGGAAAAAGCCGTCGGCGGAGCGGTTTTCGACCGACCGGGCGGGCCGAAGCCAGTGCGGATCACTCCCCTCGGCGCGGTGGTGCTGGCCCACGGACGCGAGCTGCTGGCGAAGGCCGAGGCGATGACGGTAGCCATCGACCGGTTCAAGGCCGGGGACGGCCGGATCGATATCGGTACCTTCCAGAGCGTGTCCAACGTGATCTTGCCGCTGGTCATCCGCGGACTGCGGGCCGAGCATCCCGGCTGCGACATCAGGCTGTTCGAGGAGGAGACGGACCAGCCAGATCTCCAGGACCTCGACCTGATGTTCTTCGACAGCCGCGTCGACGGCGAGGTCGAACATCGCAAACTGTTCGACGATCCATACCTGCTGATAGCCCGTCGCGGCACCTTTCCCGACGGTCCGGTGCATCCGGCGCTGCTCGACGGCGCACCGATGGTCGCGCACCCCCCGATCTGCGACCAGGCTCGAATGGAGCAGGCACTTGCCCGCAATGGCGTTCGGCCGCAGATCGTTTGCCGCACCGCGGGCAACGAAACCGTGCTGTCGATGGTGCGGGCAGGCATGGGTTCGGCGATCCTGCCGCAACTCGCCATCCGCGGTGCCGACATCGATTCCGATCCGTCGCTGTGCGTCCATCGGCTCGAGCCCGCACCCCCGCCCCGCGAGATCTTCCTGCTGTGGCAGGCACATCGCACGCACTCGCCACTCGCGGCGCGGGCGATCGAGATCATCGCGGAAGTCGCGGACGAGATCGCTGAGCGCACTTGACCCGATCGAGTGCGCGCTCGGTCCGTAGGCCCGTTTCGCGCGCGTAATTCACGACTTGCTCGAACATGCGCCCACGCCACGAGCAACGCATGCGACATCCGCCCACGCGGATGTTGTATGGCCGGAACAGCGGTGCCACGATGGGCGGATGAGCACCGACGTGCAGATTTTCCTCACCGCCGCCGCCGCGGGTGTCGTCGCCGGGTCCGCTATCGAGCAGGATGGCGACGGCACTCGCGGGCGCGTGCTGGATGCGGCGGTAACCGAGGCGGCGGCGCAGGGTTTGCACGGGCTGACGATGGATCGGGTGAGCCGCCGCGCCGGAGTCAATCGCGCCACGGTGTATCGCTACTTCGGTGATCGGGACGGGCTACTCGAGGCGCTCGCGTTGCGAGAGGGCTGGCGCATCGCGGCGCGGATCGCCGAGGCCGCCGGATCGATCACCGATCCCTATCTCCGGTTTATCGAAGCCTGTTCTCTTGCATTGCATTTGACGCACAGTCATCCGATCGTGCAGCGCACCGCGCGGATGGAACCGCAGGCACTGATCGACGCGGGCCTGGCCGGGGATGCCGGGATGCTGCGCATCGTGGCACACATCATCGCGGCTGATCTGGCGGATGCGCAGACCCAAGGTGTCGCTCAACATGTCGATGCCGAACTCGCCGGTGAAACGGTGGCCCGGCTCCTCGCGTCATTCATCTTGCTACCCGGCGGGGCGATCAATCTCGACGACGAACCCGCCGTGCGCCGCTACATCGAGGGCACCCTCGCCCCGATGGTCCTCGGACCACGTCCTCAGCAGGGATAGCTCACGCCCACGAATCGCCGATAGCGGCGGCGAACATCGACCTGTCTATACAAATGCAACAGCGATAGGTACCTTTGTTGCATAGACGTGAGATAGAGGGAGGCGAACATGTCGAGGCTCCGCATCCAGGTGACGTTGTGGTCGATCGTGGCGATCGGCGCCCTGGCGTATGCACCGCTGGCCATCGAGTACGCGTGGAAAGACTTCGTTCCCGCCTCGCCGCGGTTGCAGAATGTGGTGGCCTCGGGGCTGGTCTCCGACGACTTCGCGCTCGGTCCCGAATCGGTCGAAGCATCGCAAGGCGCGGCTTATCACGATGCGCGGATCGCGTTGCTGGCGCACACCACCTTCGGTGCGCTGGCGATGCTGGCGTGCCTGGTGCAGTTCAGCCGCCGCATCCGTGAGCGGCACTGGCAGCTGCATCGCCGCCTGGGGAAGATCACCCTGGGGTCGGTCGCGATCAGCATGGTCGCCGGTGCGGTGCTACTCGCTCAGGCGCCACCGAATTCGGCACATCTCGGATGGCTCGCGTCCACGATCCAGCTGATCGGCTTGAACGTATTGACCAGTGGTTCAGCGATTTTGGCGTATCTGGCAATCCGTGGCGGCGATGTTCGCGCGCACCGCGCCTGGATGATGTTCATGTTCGCCATGTTGCTCAGCGCACCACTGCTGCGCCTGTCCTGGTTCGTGCTCGGCAATGTGTTCCCGTGGATGAACGAGTTGATGGCCCTGCGGTTGGGCACCGTGGTCCTGGTGCTGCTCACCCCGGCGGGTGCGATCGCGGCGCGCGCACTGTCCGACCGCCCTGCGACGCCACCCGGTACCCCGCCCACACTTGTGGTCCATCCTGGAATCTTCGGCGTCGTTGTCGTTGCGGGCGTTGCCAATACGATATTGGTGATCGACCGAATGAACGGCCTGAACACCACCAACGACACAGCGTGGACCGTCATCCGGTTCCTGCCGATCGCCGCGCTGCTGGCCTGGTTCGGCGTAGCAGCGTGGCGCACCCACCGCGCCGGTGAGTTCATTGCCGCGCAGGACTGGCAGATCTTCTTCCTTTCCATGTGCGCCGCTCCGATCGCATTGAACGTGCTCTGGTCACTCGTCGCGCCGTTCGTGGCACCGGCCGAGGCTTATCTGATCGCCGGGATGATGGGAGCCTCGGCACCGCTGTTCACCGCCTACTTGATGGTCGTGATGCGGCACGCCACCTTCTGGCAGCCCCTTGTGCAACGACTTCGTCCCGCACGCACGCCACTGCACACCCCTGATGCGCTGGTCGATATCTAGTGAATCATCCTGCACTACAAAGCATTACGTCACACTCGTTGGCGTGGTAGCGAAGCGAAGCCAAGTGTCATAGAGCCATTGCTGGTAGGCGGCAGGCTTCCAGCCGAGGGTTCGGGTCATCAGGATGTAGGTCTCGGCTTGGCTGAGCAGGCCGATGGTGGCGATGGTCCAGTCCAGGTCGATGCCGGGAGCGAGCAGTCCGTCGGCATGTAGCTGCTGCCAGATACCCGCGACGTTGGCATGGGTGGCATCGCGACCGGCCTTCGCCGCGGCGGCGATGAGCGGTTCGCTGGCTTCGGCCTGGACAGCGACCGCGATGAGCGGAGCCGCGCGTTCCATCAATCCGCGGGAACCTTCGGCGTAGGTGCGGATTCGTTCGTCGAGGGTGGGCGCGGTGGCGGCGCGGATGTGCCAGTCGCGGTGCGCGAGATCGACAGCCTCGGTGTCGCCGACGATCGCGACATCGATCGCCCGGTTGAGCAGCTCGGCCTTGGTGCCGAACCGCAGGTACACCGTGCGTGCGCCGACCCCGGCGGCCGCGGCGACATCCGCGAGGGTGGTCGCGACGTAGCCGTCAGTGAGGAACAACCGGACCGCCGCGTCCAGGATCTTCTGCTCGGTCTCGGCCTTGCGCGCCTCCCGCAGCGGAGATTGCTTCTTGACACCGTCGCCCACTCGATGCACCCTTACTGTATCGATGCAGTGATACTGCATTAAAGCACTATTACTGCAAAGGATACGTCATGGTGCCCATTCTGGCCGGCGTGCATCACCTCAAACTTCCCGTGTCCGACCTCGACAGATCGATCGAGTGGTACCGGACGCGGCTGGGCTACGAAGTCGACATCGAGTTCCACGAGCACGAGGTACTCATGGGTGTCAGCCTGCATCACCCGGCGGGCGGTCCGATGCTCGCCTTGCGGCTGGATGCCGAAAAGGCGGCTGCGGCAGCCGGATTCGACTACTTCTCGATCGGCGTGCCGGACAAGGCGGCGATCAGCGCGCTCGCCGACCACCTCAGGGCGCTCGGCGAGCAGCATGCCGGTGTGCATTTCGCGACCATCGGCTGGATCCTGCCCGAACTGCACGACCCCGACGGCCACGAGGTGCGCTTCTACACCGTCGCGTCGCACACCGAGGTCGACCCGGCCCACCCGCTGGTCATCAACGGCGCCCGCGAAACCAGTGCGGCACGCGAGCGCCGAGGAAGTTAGCGCTGCGGCTTCATCTTGTAGTAGCCCCACCGCATATGTTCGTAGGTGCCGAATGATCCCGGCACGGTGTGCACGGGCATTTCGGTGGCGTCCAGAATTCCACCCGACACGTAGTCGGTCGAGTCGGTGTAGAACGTCTTTTCCATCTGAACATCTTGGCCGGGTGCGCATTTCACCTTGATCCAACCGGGGATGGTGTGGAGTGTGAATGGTGGCGTGAGCTGACCCAACGCCGGTCGGCCTTCTCGATAGTCGCCGAACTCGAGGGTGGTTTTCGCGCAGATCCGCGTTCCGGACGGGCGCGCGTCGATCAGCGGTCCCGAGTAACGTCCGTCGTTACGCAGGATGCCGTAGTACTCGCTCGCCCCACCGTCCGGCTCCATCACCGGCGCGTATTCCCAACCGCCCCATGACTTGTTCGGATCCAGCAGGCTGTCTGCGATGCTGCCCATTATCCGCATCCGCCAGTAGCCCGCACGCCAACCGGTGATGTCGATCTGCCGTCCGGCAATGGTCACCGACCCGGTTGCCCTGCTGTTGAGCACGATCTCGTCCATCAACGAATCCGTGCCGGGGTCGCCGCCGACTTTGATCAAACCGTGCGGCCCGGCGACCGGCTCGGTCGCGGTGAAGTCGGCGCTGGCCAGTGGTGAGGATCCCTGCACATGCCAGCTGTTGGAGTCCTCGGCATAGTTGATGTTGTAGGTAGCGCTGCGTAATCCTGGTTTGCCGTCGGCGGTTGCCCAGTCCGGCCAGCCGCCCACCGGTAGCCCGTTCTTGAACGAGGTCACCCCGTTCATCAGCGGGAATTGCGGAGTCTTGTCGTAGGTCAGCTGCCCTATCCCCCACGCTATCGGCCCGCCCTTGCCGATCCCCCTTGCGCCCCAGAACGGTTCCCCTTCAACGACCACGATCATCCGTTGTGGGTTTGCCGGATCCTTGAGCCACCACCAGGAAATGCCCAGATCGCCGAATTCATTGCGCTCCAGCCCCGAATCGGCGGGCGTTGCGACCCGGACCGGATAGTCGTCCGGGTCGATATCGTAGGAACTAGGCTCCCACTCCTGTGATTCCAGTACCGCGACTGCGGCGCCTGGCGAACCGATGACAGCAATCGCTACGGCGGCGAATGCCAAGAATGTGCCGGAACGTTTCCGGCGGCGGTCGGCGGGTGATCGACGGTGACGGTATCGCAAGACTCTGGCAATGGTGAACATATAAACGTGCTTTCTCTCAGTTCGAGCTTCGACTTTGAAGCGAATTACCTATGTAGAGCCTCGCATTTCTGTTGGATTGCAAGAGGTATCGGATCTGAACACGGTTGGTCGGTGGCTAGCGCGCGCCCAGCATCGGTGCGGGTGCGACCACGTCGAAGATGTTGGGCAGTCCGACCGCATAGCGCCGGTCGTCCTCGGCCCGGATTCCCTCGAGCAGTTTCGGCGGCGAGTAGTCCGGCAACCAGCAGCGGTCCTCGCGAACACCGGACTGGTCGAGGATCCCGTTGACGGCGATCCGGGCGGTCTCCATCGCGCTCTCCCGGGAGTCGACCGAGGTCGAGTTACGCACGGAACCGCCCGCGAGGAACAGGTTGGGAATGCTCCCGATAGGGGAAGGCCGCGGTCGACGCCCGGCATTTCCGAGCGCGTCTCCGGCCCGGGTATCGGTCACCTCCCACCCCGAGTTCGACCATTGCAGCGTCGTGTGTGGTGTCCAGCCGACGAAGTTGCCCGGCCGGAATGCGTCAGCCATGCCCGCATACCTGATGAGATTCTCACGCAACTCGACGATGGTTTCCTCGCGAGTGAGTTGCAGCATCGGTTTGCCGTACACGATTCCCGGAACGGAAAACAGTGAGGTGGAGAATATCTCGATATCCAACGCGGCACCGGCTTGGCCGGATCCGTACTGGCGTAGATCTCGCTGCCAGATGGCATTCACGCCGCCGAGGAACATGTACCACCCGTTCTCTGGCGCAATGGCGCCCAGGGTGATGTCGAGCTCCCGGAAGAACAGCTGGAATCCGGTTTCGTAGGCCGGTACGACATTCCACGCATCGTGGAGCCCGCCGTCCGCGGCGAGCAGGTCGGGGGTGAACAGATTCTGCATCTTGTCGCCCGGTATCGCCACGACGAAGTAATCCGCTGCCACATCGATCGTGCGGCCGGACGGATCCTGCACGGTGGCGCCGGTGATCCGGCCGTTGTCCATATTCAGCCGCGTCAGCGTGTGCCGAAGGTTGAACGATGCGCCGTGGGACTCCAGGTAGCCGGCCCACGGATCGAACCACACCTCGGTCTCCGGACCGTCGAAACATATGCCTGCAGGCAGCGTCGATGACGCCGCCGGGTTGACGCCCCAGTAGTACCCGGGCCTGCCTCGGCCGTCCGGAAAATCGGATCGACGAAGAAGGGTGCGGTATTCACGCTGCGCACCCCGGCCGAGGCCCGGCCGACTACCCCGCGCACGCCGCCCCAAGTGCGGTCGCTCCTGATCAGCGGCGAACCGGGTACCGGACGAACCACCGCCGTGCGCCGCCGCCTAGGGACCGAGGCCGCGGACTGGCACGACGCCACCGACACCCTCACCGTTGGCGAAAGGCCTTGGCTGGCAGCACTCGACCGCAGCCTGGACGCCAAAACCGTTGTGGTGATCGAAGATATGCATCTACTACCCGCTGCGGTGGCCCGGCGGGTGTCGGGTGCGCTGGACGCGAGCCACGCTCGGTTCGTGCTCACCAGTGGCCTCGTCAGCGAGATACACGGCGAGCACCGCAATCTGGTCGCGCTGTGTGACGAGTCCGTCGAACTCGGTCCGCTGCGTAGCCGCAGCAGCGAGATTCCCGGCATCGTCCAATCGATGCTCACCGAATACGGTGCGGCAGCGGAACTTCGGTTCACGCCCGGTGTGCTGGCCACCCTGGCCCGGTACTCGTGGCCGGGCAACCTCGGTGAGCTGTCCCGGGTGGTGCGTCAGCTCATCGCCGAACGCAAGGTCGGCGATGTGACGACGACCGATCTGCAAGCCCGATACCGGATTCCGGTCGTCCGGCGCTCGCTGACGCCGTTGGAGCAGGCCGAATGCGACGCCATCGTGGAAGCGCTACGCACCAGCAAGGGCAACAAACGACTGGCCGCGGAACGGCTGGGGATCAGCCGGACCACCCTTTACCGCTCGATCAGTCGCTACGGAATCGCTCTGCCCGACAGCGGCGGCACGGACTAGCCGGACCTGCGGATGTCCACATCTGCAACATCGTCCTCGCGCGCGTGCACACCAGAATTCGGACTGAGTTGCCCTGACAACTCCGATGCCAGTCGGCCCGCGATGGCAGTGCATACCTAGCGAGGAGACCTCCGTGTACCGGCTTACCGTGCTCTATCCCCCACCCGCCGACACCGACCATTTCAAGAACTACTACCTGTCCACCCATCTGCCGCTGACGGCGAAGTTGCCTGGGCTGCAAACGATGCGGTACAGCCTCGACGTCGCCGCGGTCGACGGTGACAGCCCGTATTACGCGATCTGGGAGGCCGAGTTCGAGTCGGTGGAGGCGATGGGTGCGGCGATGGCGTCGCCGGAGGGACAGGCCGTGGTCGCCGACGTTCCGAACTACGCCACCGGCGGGGCGCAGATCATCCACTACGCGATGTGAAACCCTGACGACCTCGGCTGCCCGTCCAGGACATCGCGGGTGGCCGAGGCTTATCGCCCGATGATCCAGTGCAGCAGGCGGGCGAGGCCGGCACTGTGGGTTTGCACCACGTCAAGATCGGGGCGAGCCAACAGTGGCAACCGCAGACCCGCGAGCGTCGAGTGCAGCAGGACCGCGCCCGAGGCGGGCTCGTCGGCGCCGAGTTCGGCGAGCACGTCGGCGATGACCTCACGGATCTCGTCCATCCACTGTGTCGCTACCGCGGCCAGGGCAGGCTGGCGCGCGATCTCCAGGTAGAAACTGAGCAGCGGCATCGCCGGACCCTCCTGGCCGCTCGACAGCCGCAGCAACCACTCGGCCAACTGGTCGATCGGAATCGTTCGCAGATCGGTTGCGGTCCGGAGTTCCTGTACCGCCCGCCTGGCCATCGCGAGGTCCTGACGCATGGCCTCGACGCAGGTTGCCAGGACGAGTTCGGGGCGCGTGGGGAAGTGATAGGTGATCGAGGCCAGCGAGACCCCGGCCGCGGTGGCCAGGTTTCGAATGGTCAGCTCGGCCAGCCCGCGCTGACGGACCAGCTCGAGCACGGTCGCCAGGAGCAGTTCCTGCCGTTGCTGCCCGCGCGCCCGTCGTCCGTCGACCTGCTGACTTTGCGGTGCCACGTTCGACCTCTGCCCCTTCCGTCTCCGGTGTTCCAGTGCCGCTATGGGCTGCCTCACAACTCCAATACAACGTATACGTACGCCTGTACAGTTTTTCTCAGGCGATTGTCGCAACCTATTGGCAATCGGCGACCCAGTGGGTACCCGTCTTGCTCGCGGTGCGATATCCGCCGGAAGGAAAGCCGACGATGTTCCGATCTCTGTTCGACAAGAAGAAGCTTGTGGTTTTGGTCGGCGCAGTAGTGGCCACGGCGGGTGCGGAGCCGGTGGCGGCCGCGCAATTCGTGGACCCGGCGCAATATGGGCTGCAGATTCGGCACCAAGTGTCCGCGGCAACACTGGACGGCTTTCAGCTGATGGTGACCGAGGCGAACACCACCGCGCGAAGCGTCCCGCCGCTGAGCGGAAATCCGCTGAGCCGTGAAGGATTCGTATCGAGCGTGGCGATCGGGCAGGTCGATGGGCCGCCCGGGGCCAGCCTCGGCGGTGCGACACTCGACATCGGCGTCGAGGTCGGCGTGCCTTGGTCGCTGCAGAATATCGGCGTCGATGTATATACCCCGAGTATCGGCGTGAACGGCGGCGTCAATGCCGGAGTGACGGTGCCGCTCACCCTCGGCACCAGTCCTTCGATCGGCATCAGCCCCTCGGTCGGCGCCAGCGCGGGGGTCACGGCCACCGTGCTGCCCGCACAGGAGGTCACGTTCTCGGTGACACCCGGATCGATCACCGAGAAAAGCATCGCGAAGCTCTCACTGACCAGTCAGCTTGTCTACCTTGATCTTTCGGACATTCACCTGAGTGTCGACGGCGCCATCGGGCCAGTCACGGCGCGGCTCTACACGAAACTGACCCTCGCCACGGCGGCAGGCAATACCGAACGCACGGTCTACAGCGACCCGATCCCGCTGTAAGCGGTCTCAGTTTCCCGACCGAAAGACGGCGGGTTCCGGTGGCGTCCAGCGACCGGCGCGCGACGCCGACGAGGAGACCCCGTAGTCGGACTTGAGTTCTTCCGGGATCGCGTACTGCATAACCCGGCCTCTGGTGAGCGAACTGAGCTCGAACCAGGTGGTGAGGTGGCCGAGCCGATCCAGCGCCCACTCCCCCAAAGGTGAACCGTCCTCGATGGATTCGAGCACACCGAGCAGCGCGGGCGCGGCCTTGATCGCGGTGTCCCACGCGGTGCGCGGCACCCCGAGCCAGTCGGCGCAGGTGTCGCCGACGAGGTAGCGGATGAGAGCGCCGACCACCGGGTCGAAGAGCGTGCCGGGCACGACCTCCTCGTACAGATCGATGAGTTGGCGGGTGAGCTTCACCCCCTCCGCGCTCGGACCCATATGCCGAATCATGTAGAGGTCGAGGAATTCTCGCGCCGACTCCACGTCCTTCGGCGCGTGCTCCTGATCGACGCCGAGCATCGCACCGACCACCCGCCAGGCGTAGAAGTAGGCCTCGGCGCCGTCCACGCTCATGTGGATGTTCAACCGGTGCAGGCTGTCCAGGACAAGCATGGAGAACAGCATCTGGCCACCGATCATGTCCTCCTGGCAGATCGGTGTCCCCCATTTAGCTGTGTCCCAACGGTTCTCACGAGCCAGGTGATGCCGAATGGCCGCGTGCAGCAGCCGCACCTTCTGGACGGCGGGCACAAAACGGCCACCGGCCTCGAAGGCGTCCGGCTGCATGAGATACACGGTGAACTGCCCTGTCTCGGCCATGCGTTTGGACGGATACTCCAGGGAGTGCGTGGCGGACAACAGTTTCGCGACTGGCGGCACGACGTAGCACGCAGGCATAGCCGCGAAAGACAGCGCGGTGGAGATGTGCACGTTGTTGTCGATGAAGAACAGCCTGGCCTTCTCCATCTCGTCCCAGTCCACCCAGGAGGGCGGGGCGGCGGTCGATTGTAGGTACTCGCGGGCGACGTCGGGCAGGTCGTCGGGCAGCGGCGAACCGGCGGCGGAGACATAGCGCATCAGCGTGTTGAACTTGCCGACCTCCCCACGCTCGAACAGGGTGGCCACGGTGGCATCGGCGAGTTCGTCACCGTGCAGTCGCAGCGCGTCCATGGACTCCTGTGTGTAGCTCATCGAGACTCCTTGCGTCGGTGGCGAATCAGTAGCGGCGAGTGGTCGCCGCGTGGGCCAGCTCGGTCAGCGCGCGGGCGGCGGGCGCGGGCACCCCGGACAAGGCGTGCGTGGCCTCCTCGACCCTGGCGGTGATCATCTGCTCGATCCGGTCGGGGGCGCCGACCTCGGTCATCAGGTCGCGCAGTGCGCACAGGTCCGCGTCGTCGGGTTCGGCCAAGTCCAGTAGCCGGGTCAACTGTTCGCGCTGCAGGCTGTCCACCGCCCGCCATGTTTCGGCGAGCAGCGCGGTGGGGCGGCGGGCACGCAGATCGTCGAGATTCGCCTTGCCGGTGCGGGATTCGTCACCGAACAAGCCGAGCAGATCGTCACGCAGCTGGAACGCTTCACCGAGCGGTAATCCGTACGCGGAGAACGCTTTCCGCAGCCGTCCGTCGGCACCGCCCAGCGCGCCTCCGATGAGCAGTGGTTGTTCGACGGTGTACTTGGCCGTCTTGTATCGCACCACCTTCAGCGACTCGGTCACATCCGGAACCGCACCGGTGCAAAGGATTTCGAGGCACTCCCCGGCGATCAGCTCCCTGGCCAGCACCGCCCACAGTGGGCGCGCCCGTGACAGGTAGGCCGCGGGCAGACCGCTAGTCACGAACAGCTGACCAGCCAACGCCATCAGCAGATCCCCCACCAGCATGGCGAGGGCCTTTCCGGTCTGCTCGAACGCGGGCGTGCGCTGCCGCGGTGCGTGCAGGGCGGTCTGCGCAGTGGGCAACCCATGCCGGAGCGGGCTGTCGTCGATGATGTCGTCGTGCACGCTCGCCGCCGCGTGCACCAATTCCAAGGCGGCCGCGGCCTTTACGAAGGCGTCACTGTCCGGTTGTCCGGCCGCGCGCCAACCCCAGTAGCAGAACGCCGCGCGCAGCCGTTTGCCTTGCCCGCTCGCCAGCACGAGCTGGTCGGCGACCGGAAGTAGGCGCGGATCGATATCGAGCAGTTGGTCGCGTTCCCGTCCGACGAACTCCTCGAGGATGTCGTCGACGCGAGCCTTGAAAGCGCAGGCGTCGTACCGATCAGTCCGCACCGGAACCGTTCTCGCGCGCGACCACCTGCTGCGCGAGAATCTCCAGATGAGCGGGCGGCAAGAGCGCATTCCGGTCCAGCGCCAACCGCCCGCGCGCCTTCAGGTCGCTCTCCGCCGCACCCGCCAGCCCCGGCAGGTCCGACCGCCGCAAGAACCCGAGCGCCCGGTCCACCACGGGCCCGACCCGGCTGAGGGCCAGATCCGCTAGACCGGCGGCTAGGAGTACCGCGCCCTCTCCCCTCGAGCCACGCTGATTCGACCTCTGCGACATGCGATCACGCTCCTGTCCACACGATCGGCACCCTGCGCCGCGACCCGGAAACGCTCAACAGGCCCGACACCGCCAGTGTCCCAGCGGCTGCGGGCGGACGCGCCGAGAATTGGCAGGACAACCAGTTGTCCTCCGAATGCGGGCTTCCCACACCGCCTTCCAGCGATGCTTCGCGAGAGTCCGTGGGCTGGGACCATTTCAGATCGACATGGAGGTCCCCGGGGCTACACGGAGGGCGCCTCCCGCATCAGACGCGCGAAAGCTCGCAAGCCCGCGAGGATCTCCTGCTGATCGGTAATGCCGTCGAGCGCGGAATCAAAGCGGGCCACCATGGCGGTGCCACGCTGGTCGACCGCGGCGACCCGCTCGACTACCTCGGCCTGGTCGCGGGCCACGACCTCGCGCATAGTGCGCTGTTCCTCGCGGGCCCGCTGATCCAGCCGCCGCACCTCATCGCGCAGCTCGTCGACCTGACGCGCATCGGCCTCGGCTCGAGCACCGGCGTGCGACTCGGCGGCATCGAGCCGCTCGGTCAGGAACCGCACCTGTTCGAGCAGTGTGCGCACATCGTCCGGCGGATAGGCCGCCTCCAGCGAGATGGCCGCGATCCGGGCCCGCAGGTAAGCGAAATACGCTGCCGCAGGCCGGATCAGCACGGTCACGAGGAAGAACCCGGCGACGTAATAGCCGATCTCGTAGCCGGTGCACAACGCGACCACCGCGGCGATGACCGCCGACACCACATGCGACCCGATCGCCACCAGCAGCAGCCGTTTGGCCAAGGTCTCGACTTCTCGCGCCCGCCCCACCGGCGCCACGATCTCCCGCTCGCGTGCCTTCTCGAGCCGATGCGCTACTTGCCGCGCACCGAAATACAGGTTCCACGGCACGGTCAACACCGCGACGAACCAGAAGAACGCAACAAACCCCAGCCCGCCCCCGATCACCGTCGACGCCGCCAGATCACCCCAAATCGCCAGCGCGGCAACAACGATCACCAAACCCGTCACCGCCCAGAACAATCCCCAGTACTTCTGCATCCATCCAGCATCTGCGACCCGCCCCGCTGGCAACACCGTATGACTACTCGAGTTCAGCCGAGCAAGGTCTCTGTAAGCGAGGCCTCCCGGGTGGCCGCGTGAGTCAGCGCCGGTTACGCCGTTCGTTGGGCCGACCAGCGCCCCTCGACCAGTCCGGCGCGCGCGGCCGGCTGCTCGGAGTGGGCGCCCACGACGCTCCGCGCTAGACGTCGCGATGCCCCCTGCGCACCACCTGCCTGTGAAATCGCCGCCGGGCGCGCGTGCACTTGCTCGACCGCTCTGCGACGCAGTTGTGCCCGGTCTTGTTTTCCGTTGCGAGTCAACGGAATCCGGCGAGTACGCACGAAGCGGCTCGGGACAGCCGCCGGGGGCAGCTGCCCGCCGAGACAGCCTCGCAGCCGCCGAAACAAACCATCCGGTTCGCAGTCGAGATCGGCGGGCTGAATCCACGCGACCATGGTGGTGTCGCCATCGACGTCGACCGCGACCACCACGGCGGCCGCGACTTCCGGATCCGCGAGCAGACAGCGTTCGATCTCGCCCGTCTCGATCCGCTGTCCACAGATGGTCACTTGGTCATCAATGCGGCCCAGGTACTCCAACTCGCCGTCGACCAGCCGCACCCGATCTCCGGTTCGATGGAGCATAGGAACAGACGAACCTTCGGGCGCCGTGACGAACGCGCGCGCCGTCAGGTCCGGCTGGTTCAGATAGCCCTGCGCCAGCGGGACGCCACCGATGTGCAGTTCGCCCTCGTCACCCGGCCGCACCGGCTCGCCGTCCGCACCGAGCACGCTCAGCACGCAGTTGTCGATCGGACGGCCGATATACACCGAGCCGATGTCCTCCGGCCTGGCCGGACAGGTCCACGCCGTCACGTCGAGCGCGGCTTCGGCCGGACCGTACAGATTGTGCAGCGCCGCGGGCAGCGTCGCCGCGAACTGCCGCGCCACCGGCGCTGGTAGTGGTTCACCGCTACAGAACACGTGCCGCAGCGAAGTGCACGCGGCCGCGTCCGGCCACCGTAGGAACTCCCGCAGCATGCACGGAACGAAATGACAGATGGTGATCTGATGCCGGACGATTGCCTGGGCCACCGCCACCGGATCCCGGTGCTCCCCCGATGGCAGGAAGACGCAGCGCGCCCCCGCGATCAGCGGCAGCAGCAGCTCCCATCCGGACATATCGGAAGTGACCGGGGTCTTCTGCAGGATTCGGTCGGCGGCACCGACTCGATAGGTGTCGCGCATCCATTCCAGGCGGTTGCACAGCGCGAGACCGGCCCCGACGATGCCCTTCGGCGTGCCCGTGGATCCCGACGTGAACAGCACATACGCCGGTTGATCCGACGGCACCTCGGCTAGCGGGTCCAGCTCGTCCGCGTCGGACTCACGAGGCATGTCCACGGCGCGCAAACCGCACTCGACGACCGCTTCCCTACCGGCGCCCGTCACCAATGCCACTGCGCAATCAGCGATCTCGGTGACCTGCCGCATCCGCGCCGAGGATTCGCTCGGGTCGACCAGCAGATAGGGCAGGCCCGCCTTCAGCACCCCGAGCAACGCGACGAGCAGCGCCGGCCCGCGCGGAACCGCGACCGCGACCGGTCGGCCATGCGGAGCCGTAGCGCGCAGCAGCCGCGCCACCCGATCCGACCGCAACTCCAGCTCCCGATACGTCAGCTCGCTGGAACCATCGGATACCGCGATCGCCGCAGGCGCTGCCATCGACACCGCCCGAACCAGCCCCGGAACCCCATGCCGAACGGTGCGCTGCACCGTCCGGCCACGTAACTCCAGAGCCGCGACCGAGAATTGCTGATGCAACCAGACCTCCACACTCCGACACCCATGTCCTGAATGCCACCGTAGATCGCACCAACCCCGCGAGAAACAACCCTGACGCAACCTTTACGAGGTTGGAGACACGGCTCACGAAATGCGGCGGACGCTGACGTATCGCGCCCGCCAGCGGCACCGGTTCATTCCCTGTTCGGCACTCCGGGGTGCATGGCGATGGCGGAGATCAAGGCGGTTCGGCGCAAGTTACCGAGGACTTCCAAGGGGCGCAGGCGGTCGGCTCGGTCGCAGACACCGATGGCGGCGTGGATGCCGCTATCGGTGTCGGGCAGGGCTACCGCGACGCACGCGACGCCGGGTGCGTACTGCTCGCGGTTGTAGGCGAAGCCGGTCCGGCGGATGGTCCGCAGTTCGGCGGCCAACGCGGACCTCGCACCGGCTGACGCGACTTCGATGAACGGGTAGGTGGGAAGGGCGTCGGGTCGGCGCCGCAGCCCGGACAGCAATACTTTTCCGACGGCGGTGCAATGGGCCGGTGCCCAATCGCGTTGGCGGGACGGCGTTTTGATCACGGTGTGGCCGAACAGACTTGATACGTAGTGGACGCCGCCGTCGCCGAGCACGCCGAGGAAAACCACGGATTGGGTCGAGTTGTGCAGGTCGATGAGATGCGGCAGGACCGTGGATCGCAGGCTCAGATCATCCCGACTCATCGTTACGGCCCAATCGATTACGCCGTCGCCGAGCAGGTAGCGCTCGCCAACCCTGACGACGAGGTCATAACGCACCAGGGCCGCCAACAACCGGTGGGTCGTTGATTTCGCGAGGTGGACCAGCTCCACGACTTCGCGCAGTTGCAGTGGATAAGACGAGTCACCCAGGGCCTTCAGCACGAGGAGCACCTTGTCGACCGAAGTCAGTTTCTCCTGCACCGAGACCCCCCTCCGACTTTCGTATCAGGAGGCATTTGCGGCAACCGAACCAATCGACGGCGGGACCGACCTATGCATTCAGGCTACCGCACTGCCGAACATCCTTGTACAGAAAGACCTTTCGGCTCGGAGCTCCCCAGATGCGAAGGGCGAACGGTCGATAGATTCGTATGCCGAAACTCTGATACCGCAGGCAATTCCGCCTCGAAGATGCTGCCCTAATCAGAATGCCCTAGCCAAGCTGTGCAGCTGATCGGCGAGGAGTTGGCTCGTCTCGGCGGAGCGAGCGGAGGTGTCGATGGTGAGCTGGCCGTCATAGGTGGTGATGACGTAGGGGGCGACGGCTGTCATGGGGTTGCTCGGCATGACCGGGTAGAAGTCTTCGATGGTGAGGTCGGGCGGGGTCGGCAAGTGCGGGATGACGCCCCAATTCGTCGATATCACCATTGTCGACAGAAACTCCGCGGGGTTGATCGAATCCCCTTGCGCGGTGGCGGCGGCCATGAACTGGGAGCTGCCGGCGAAGACGGCGCCGGTGGCGACTCCTTCGCGAAGGTTGCCGGTGATCGCTCGGGCCAGCGCGAGGAGGTCGTCGTCGGCGTGCGAATCCGCCGTAAAGTAGGCCATACCAAGGACATTGGTGCCCTCGGGATACCCGACCCGCGGGGTGAGTCTGGAGCGCAGGTCGACGGGATAGGTGTAGTGCAAGGTGGCGATGTCGACGCCGCGGCTTTGGGCGGTGGCGGCCAGCAGGGCCGCGGAGACGAGGCCATTGATCGTGGTCCCCTGGCTACGCCCGGCTGCGAGCAGCGCGGCGGTGTCGGCGGCGGAGAGACGAGTGCGAACGCGTTCGGGCGGGGTCGACGGGATATCGACGTCGGCGAGGGCGCCGAGTACGTTCTCGTCCGGCAGCACGGTCGGACCGACATCGATGCCGCGCTGATCGAGCAGGTGCTCGAGGGAATGGGGGTAGTCGTGGCGATGTGGCGCGGTCAATTCATCTGCGACACAAGCGGTATAGAGGTGCCATAGTTCGGATAGCAGGTGTAGCGAGTGGTGGCCGTCGGCAATGGCGTGATGGGTCAGCAGGGTGACCGTGGCCGTGTCGTCGCTGCCGCGCACCGTGTGGATCGCTGCGGCGCGGTCGGCCAGGTCGGGCAGTCCGAACAGCGGTTCGTCGGTGGGGCCGGTCACCTCATCGACCGCGGCGGACAGTTCCGGCGCGGCTTCGATGGACGGCTGGCTCACATGGTCGAGCACCAGCCGGGCGGACAGGATCGGGTACGCCTCGCGCAGGATCGCGAACGCCTGTGCCAGCGCGGCCGAGTCGAGCTTGCCGCGAACTCGCGCGGCATACCCCACGTAGAGCCCGAACCGGAAATGCGTCACCTCGCTCGGCGCGAGCGGGCGAACCAACAGTTGTGACGACGTCATGAAACTGGCTCCTTCGACTTCACCAGAGGGGTTAGAGAAGCCCGAATCCGGCCCTTAGCGGCATTGGCAGGGGAGGTCGGCTACCCACAGGCTAAGCACGAATGGCAGACTCTGCCATAGTGGCAATGCCTGCCATATGGGTAATTTCTGCCACTTTGCTAGGCTGGAGTGATGCAGCACACAGACGCCGCCGACGAGCGCCGCGGCCCGGACCTGCGGGAGCGCCGACGGCGGCAGACCGAGCTGGAGATCCATATGGCCGCGGTGGCACTGGCCGTCGAACGAGGCGCGGACCAGGTCACCGTCGATGACATCGCCGCGCGTGCCGGGGTGTCGGCGCGCACGTTCTTCCGCTACTTCGCCACCAGGGACAGTGCGCTCGTCTACGACCGGTGGGCGTTCAGCAACGCCGTCGACGCGATGTTCGCGCGGATGGATCCGCACGAGGTGCGCATGCACGACATCGAGCAGGTCTTCGGCAGCGTGCTGGCCGATCTGGACGACGATCCCGACCTCGCCGCCTCGGTGAGCGTGTACGAGACCATCACGTCATCGCCACAGCTGATGGCGGCGGCAACGGCCGCGACGAACGCGCGGACCGACGGGTTGCTCGCGACGATCCCCGCCACGGAACGCTCGCGAGTGCGGTTCTTGCTCGCCGTCGCCAGCACGGTCCTGTTCGCGACCTTCACCGAGTGGATCGAATCCGGTGCGCCCAGTGGTGCTTCCGACGCTCCGCCCGCGCTCTCGTTCTATCGGCGCCTTTGTGACGAGCTCAGGACGCTCTGAAGTTGCCATAGTTTCACCAGCGGCAACAATGGCAATGATGCATTCCGATTCGGGTAATGATCGATGCCAGCAGGACGAAACTGAGGTGCCACCGATGAGCCATGGGCCTGCTGACGAACCGACATTCCTGCGGTTCGGGCCCGTCAACTGGCAACCGGAGGATCGTCGGACCATCGAGCGGCTGCACCAACGCATCCGCGAGTTGGAGCGAGAACTGGGTATCGAGGGGCCGCTCGGGACGCCGGTAGTCGACATACCCGCGACGCCGCGAACGGTGGGACCGATCGCGCGACCCGAGCTGGCAGTTGCGGTAATCCTGACCGACGACGCACGCTCGACGTTCGGTTACGAGTGGGATCAGGCCGAATTCGGCCCCGACGAATGGCGGACTGTGCTCCCGGACCGGCGGCCGGACCTGTTGTTCGTGGCGGCCACGGGGCTTGATCGCTGGTCGGCTGGCGAGTCCGAACTTCGCTCCGTGATCGACCGGTGCCGGGCCGAGCGAATCCCGACGGTGTTCTGGATTGATTGTGCCCGTTCGGATTTCGATGCCTTCGCCGACGTGGCGCGGCTGTTCGACCACGTCTTCACCGCCGCTGCCGACATGGTGGTCGAATGCCGGGCGGCACTGGGACACGATCGAGTCGCCATGTTGGCACCGGCGGCGCAGCCCCGGCTGTACAACCCGGTCCAGGGCAAGTTCGATCGCAGCCACGACATCGGTTACGCGGGTCCGTATGCCCGCCAAGAGGATCCGGGATTCCGCGAACAACTGGACACCGTCCTGCGGCCGCTGTGCCGGACGGGCCTGCACATCTTCGCCGAAGACGCCCGACACCACTGGCCGCCGAACCTGTTGCCGCACATCGTCGGTGACGTAGTCGACGTCGACCTGCCCACCGTGTACTCGATGTACAAGGTATTCCTGTCCGTGCACTCGGATCTCGACTCGCCGGTCGACCGCCAAGTCGTCGAACTCGCCGCCTGCGCCACCCCGATCGTGTCCACTCCGTCGACGGCCATCCGCGATACTTTCGGCGCACTGATCCCGATGGTCGACACGGAACTGGCTTCCTTCAACCAGATCCAGCACCTCCTCAACAGCCCGGAACTGCGTGCACGCCAAGGACATCTGGCCATGCGTGCGGTCCACGACAGCCACCTGACCTCACATCGGGTGGACCAGATCCTGCGCACCGCAGGCCTCCCGGTGCCCACCCGATCTCGCCCGATCTCGGTGGTGCTGTCCACCAGGCGCACCGCACAGATCGACCACGCCATCGCCTCGGTGGCCGGACAGGTCCATCGCCCGCTGCAGCTCATCGTCATTCTGCACGGCCTCGACATCGATCCGGCCACCGTCCGAGAGAAGGCGGTGGCCGCCGGGATCTCCGATGTCGTAGTGCTGCGTGCCGCCGACACACTGACCCTCGGCGCCTGCCTGAACCTCGGAATCGACGCCGCCGAAGGCGATTTCATCGCCAAGATGGATGACGACGACCTCTACGGCGCGCACTACCTGTCCGACCTGGTCCGCGCTTTCGACTACACCGAGGCCGAACTGGTCGGCAAGGGCGCGCATTACGCCTACTTCGCGGGCGACAACACCACGATGCTGCGACTGCCCGGCTACGAGCACCGCTACGTCAACCGACTGCACGGTGGCACGTTCCTGGGCAAAGCAGATCTATTGCGCCACTACAAGTTCGCCGACGTCAGCCTCGCCGAGGACAGCGCACTGCTCGCCCAGCTCAACGCGGACGGCATCAAGATCTACGCCACCGACCGCTTCAACTTCATCTACTGGCGCACCGACGATCTGACCGCGCACACCTGGCAACCAACCGACAACGCACTGGTGCGCACCGCCCAGTTCGCCTTCGTCGGGCGTCCACATGACCACGTACTGATCTGAGAACCCTTCACAGGAACCAGTACGGCCTGATGCCGTAGGACGAGTCCAACACCGCGGGATTCGAAACATACCGTGCTGCAACCACTTCCCGGGAAGTGTTGCCCTCGCCGAAATGCTCCTCGTAGGCCATTCGGATCGGCGCGAGTCGATGGGCATCGAGGTCGCCATTCATCCACGGCGCCGCGGGATTCAAGCCCGCCAGCAGCGCACGGCGCATCCCACGGCCATCGGCGGTCTCGTAATGCCACAGGTCCGCACCGCACCACCGCGCGAGCCCGGCCAGTCCGATCCAGCCCTGTAGCGACAAGCAAGTGTGGTGCCCCAGATGAGGACCGACCTGTTCTAGCGGCTGGGAGCCGTCGACGGCGAACTGGAGACGCAGCCGCTCCCGGAACCGGCGCAAGACGCCGACGAGGCTCGCCGCGTCACCCAGGTACGCTGCGACCGCGCCGAGTTGCAAATCGTAGAAAGTGCCGTGGCTGTTGCGCTTTCGCCGTTCGTCAACGCCGTGGTCGCTGGTCACCAGCCAGTCCCGGTACTCGGTCAGCCAGCGGCGCAGGGCCGCGACATCGTCGGCCCCGAGGGTGCCCGATCGCTCCAAAGTGCGTGCGGCGTCAAGGAAGTAGTAGAGGTCCTTCGCGTCGCTGATGCCGTGCTGCGAAGCCTGATCGGGACGCACTCGGGCATATCGGAGGTGCGGATTCATCCGCGTCTGCGGGTCGACGAACCAGCAACGTATCAGTGCCGCCGCGTGATCGGCGTAGCACTGATCCTTGGTCGTCTCCCATGCCAGGGCGCACAGGGTGCTGTCGTCGAACAACCGCTGCAGCCCGGTCCGGTCATCCGAGGTGTAGTCGTGAATGTCTCCGCTGGGTGCCACCGTGGCCTTGCGTGTCACGGACTGGGTGCCGCGGCCAATAGCCTGCTGAGCGTGGGACTTCAGGTCCGCGGTGAGCTCACGTGCGTTGCCGACCACCTCTCTGCGCAGCCAGTCGAGCCGTTCGGGCTGGTAGTACACCGGCTCGCCGGGGTCGACCCGGGCGCTCAGCACCGAGCTGTCCAGCTCGTCGATCATCGACAGGATCGCGGCCGTCCGCGCTATCCCCCGGTGCAGCAAGGATTTCGGACCGCGCTCCTGTCCGGGGTTGCCCGAATCCAGCCTGGCCACCCAACCCGCGGTGATGAACTGGCCCGCCTCCACCGACGGTGGGTTGGCGGGCAGATCCCACGGTGAGGTCGACCAGGTATCCCAGATCCCGGCGACCCCGATGCGGGTCAGCAGATCGGTCTTGTTGCGCCAACCGTAGGGATACCGCTCGTCGAACTCCTCGACGGCGTCGGCGCGGAACATCACCTGCGGCTCTTCGGTCGCGTGCGCGGCCACCGTCGGACTGGACAGCTCGTCGTTGCTGCACAGCCTGGCCATCGGCACCACAATGTACTTGGCGCTCGGATGTTCTTCGATCGACCGGGTGATTGCCTTCCAGGCCCCTTCGGTCAGGAAGCAGTTGCCATCCCACGGCAGGACCCACCGGGCGGTGCGTCGACCTTCCCGCAGCGCGAGATTGCGTGCGCCGTTCACGTTCATCGCGTAGACGACCTTGCGGCGCCGCGCACGATGCTCGGCCCACCGCCTGTCCGGCGCGTGGCAGCCATCGAACTCCGCCGAGTAGAACAGCGTCGGATCGGGGAAGCAGTCGAGATCCCAGTCCTGTTCCGCGTACTCGTCGAGATCGAAAGGGATTCGCAGATAAGGCTGTTCGTAGTCCTCGAGCATCGCCAAGACGGCATCCTCGTCCGCGCGATGGACGATGCGGTTCACCATCCAGCGCTTGGTGCAACCCGGAAAGTTTGGTTCGTTCTCCAGAATGAATCGGACGTTGTCGAGTGACTGGCCGGTGCGATGCCGTGGCGGCAGGTCGTTGCCGATGGTCCGGTAGAACGTGAATGTCGTCGCAGGCTGCACGAGGACCATATTGGGGGTTGCTCGCCGAACGCGCTCAGTGGACTACACCTCTATCTCCTGAATGAAGTTGAGCTTGACCTTCATCGGGCGACGGGTCCGATTCGCGATGAGGTCGCCGCGCTTCAGGTTTTCCCGCATCCGCGCAAGATTGGCGGCCTGCATCTCCTGGTAGGTCAGGTCGGTGCCGCAGTAACGGATCTTCTCCTCGATGCTGTTCCGGATGGCCGGCAACCCGCCCTGCACGAGTTGCCGGTGCTCGAGGCCCGACGCCCGCGCCCGTTCGACCAGATCGAGATCTTGCACCGCGACGGGGTACATCTCTTCGTCGTACCCACCCAGTGCCATGAAATGGGTACGGGGCAAACCGATTCGACCGTACGTGCCGTCCGATCCGTCCTCGTACCGGTTCTGGATCACCGTGTCGCCGTGCTGCGCCCAGACCGCCCGCCAGCTGACGATGGTGTCACCGATGAAGTTGTCAGCGTCCAGATTCACCAGCAGATCGCCGGTGGCGGCGAAGTGCGCGAGATTCTTCGCCTTGGAGCAATGGAAGAACTGCTCGGTCCCCTCGTGGATGTACCGCAGGACACCGCTGTCGATGTGCGCACCGAACTGCCGCACCCACTCCTCGAGATCATCGTCGGAGTTGTAGTTCACCAGCACGATCTCCGACCGGCCATCGGCCAGCACCGTTTCGAGATTGACCGGCAACGTCTGTTGCAACTGCCAGAGCCGGTTCTTGCAGGTGACGCAGAACGAGATCTTGTCCGGGCAACCAGATTTCATGCGGCACAGCCTCCCACAGGCGTGACGAGTTCGTCGCGGTGCCGACCGACCAGGTCGTGGACGGCTCTGAGCAGGACTGATCGTTATGGGTCGGCTCGGATGTCACACTTGCCCGCCGCATATCGTCATCCAGGCAGCAACGTAATAGGAAACATTGAGTGAGGCAGAACAATGGGTATCGAGGATCTACGCAGTGCGGTTCGTGGGAGTGTGCTGCTGCCGGGTGACGAGGCATTCGAGCAGACGGCGCGGCCGTGGAACGTGGCGGTAGCGCAGTCGGTGGCGGCCGTCGTCGAGGTCGCGGACGCCCAGGATGTCGTGGATGTGCTGCAGTACGCAGGTCGTGCGGGTCGTCAGGTGGTGACACAGCCGACCGGGCACGGCGCGACCGGCGATATCGACAACGCGATTCTCGTCCGTACCGGCGCACTGAATCACCTCGAGATCGATGCCGAGCGTCAGGTGGCGAGGGTCGGCACCGGCGCGCAGTGGGGCGCGGTGCAGGCCGCGGCCGCCGCACATGGACTGACCGGGCTAGCCGGTAGCAACCCGGTGGTCGGAGTGACCGGGTACACCCTCGGCGGCGGCTTCGGCTGGTTCGCCCGCAAGCACGGCTGGGCCGCGAACGCGGTGCGCGCCTTCGAGATCGTCGACGCGGCCGGCCAGCGCGGCCGCATCACCGCCGATACCGATCCGGAGCTGTTCTGGGCGCTGCGCGGTGGCGGCGGCGACTTCGCGATCGTCACCGAAATCGAGTTCGACCTGTTCCCGCTGCCGCAGCTGTACGGCGGCGGGGTGATGTGGTCGGCCGAACGCACCCGCGAGGCGTTCGAACTGTTCACCGAACTCACCACCGACGCGTCCCCGGAGCTGTCGGTCTGGTTGCAGCGCTACCAGATTCCCGGCCTCGCGCCGACCGTCGCCCTCGACTTCGCCTACCTCGGCGATCCCGCGGAAGGCCGCGAGCTGACCCATCGCCTGGACAGCATCGACGGCATCATCGCCGACACCCGAGGCGCGCTGACCCCCGCACAGATCGGTCAGATCACCGCCGAGCCCACCGACCCGAGCCCGTCGCTGTCGCGCGGCGAACTGCTCACCGATCTCGGTGACGCGGTGGTGAAGACACTCATCGATGCGCCGACCGCACCGCTGCTCAACATCCAGATCCGCAATCTGGGCGGCGCGCTGGCCGAAGCCCGCCCCGACAGTGGCGCCCGCGGTCCGGTCAGCGAACCGTACGCGCTCTACCTGCTCGGCCTGCCGAACCCGAGCAACGACGTCCGGACCCGGTTCGGCGAGATCCTCGGCGCACTCGGTCCGCACATCACCGGGTCCAAGCCGTACACCTTCCTCGCCCCCGGCGAGTCTGCTGCGGACGCTTTCGACCCGGAAACCCTTGCGCGGCTTCGGAAGATTAAGCAGGCCCGGGACCCGCATGGCGTCATCCGCGCCAACTTCCCGGTGCACGGCTGACGTCACCACATCGAGCGTCATCCCGGTAAGCAGCACCACCGCTTACCGGGATGACGCATTCAGCCATGCAGGGTGAACCGGTAGGTGAGCTCAGTCGATCCCTTTCGGCCGGGGCCGAGGTCTACATGGTGTGGGCGCGGCGCACCAGGCCGGGCTCGATCGCGTAAGCCGAGCAGAAAGCCGATTGTCTTGAGCCTTCCCTTCACCATGCGTGCCCTGCGGCAGATGTCTCTGAACGGCCCGCAGGACATGCGGTTCGTCACGGATGCGCCGGTACCGCTCCCCGGACCGGATGAGGTGCTGATCCGGGTCGCCGCCGCGGGCGTCAACTTCCGCGATATCTCGCAGACCCGCGGCACGACCCCGGACGGTCTGCAGCCGCCGTATCTGGCGGGCTTCGAGGCCGCCGGTGAGATCGTCGCGGTGGGCGAGGCGGTGACCGGCCTGACGCTCGGAACCTGCGTCGTCGGCGTCGGATACGGCGCTTTCGCCGAGTACATGGTGCTGCCCGCGGCGGTGCCGGTGCCCGATGGCTGGACCGCGGCGCAGGCGCTGGGCCTGGTGGTGAACTGGCCGACGGCGCTGGCCGCATTGCGGACTCTCGGGCACGTCGCCGCCGGGCAGACCGTGCTGATCCAGGCCGCGGCGGGCGCGACCGGCCAGGCGGCAGTAAAGATGGCCAAGCACTACGGCGCGACGGTCATCGCCACCGCCTCGCCCGAAAAGCACGAGACAGTGCGGACATTGGGGGCCGACCACGTTCTGGACTCCCGCGCTGCCGATATCGCCGCCGAGGTTTTGCAGCTGACCGGCGGCGCGGGTGCCGATGTGGTGCTGGAGTCAGCTGGCGGCAACATCTTTGGTGCGAGCTTGGCCGCAGCAAAGCGGGTCACCGGCCGGGTCGTCGTCTACGGGCTGGCAGGTGGCGAGGCATCGATCACCAACTGGGACTTGGTGTATCGGCACCAGGTCCACCTCATCGGTCTCAACATCGGTGTGCTGATCCAGGCCGCACCGCAGATCTTCGGCGAGCTCATGGGCGAGCTGTTCGCACTCATCGCCGCCGGTGTGCTCACTCCCGAACAGCCCACCACATACGAATTGGCCGACGGCCCAAAGGCTCTCGCGGATCTGGAAGGCCGCGCGACCGTCGGTAAGCTCGCCCTGCTGCCCTGAGCACGGCTCGGGGTGGGCGCAAGGATGCGCCCACCCCGCGTGCCGATGTCAGTCCGCGAGCGAGTCCGGGAAGCCGAATGTGGTGGTGATCAGCGCGGAATGATGGAACGCAATCACACCGGACACACCGGGTGCGGTGGGCTCCAACACCACCGCACCGTAAGCCCGGAGCCTGCCGTCCGCGTCGCGCCGATAGGTAACCGCGGCAGGCTGCCCATTGGCGGTGGTCGCGAGCATCCGCCAGTCGCCGGGCACGCCGAGCACGTACTCGTCGAGCATGCTGATGCACCTCGTCCGACCGGCCTGCCAGTCGCGGAACGGCGTCGCCTCCAGCGTGGCGTCCGTACGCAGGACCTGTTCCAGCAGACCGGCATCGGACCGCTCGAAGGCCGCGATGTACCCCGCCAACAGCGCACGTGCCCGCGGGTCGGTCGGTTCGAGGAGGGGTTCCGGCCCGAGTTCGTCCAGCCGGGCGCGGGCCCGCTGTAGACCGCTTTTGACCGCTGCGGTGGTGGTGCCGAGGATCGCCGCGGTCTCGGCCGCCGAGAACGCCAGCACCTCACGCAGCAGGAGGATCGCGCGCTGTCGCGGGGGTAGGTGCTGCAGGCTGGCGATGAGCGCCAGCCGCAGCGACTCGCGGGCGACCACCACCACCGCCGGATCGTCGTCGGCCGGGGCGAGCAACGCGTCCGGCAGCGGCTCCAGCCACGAAACCTCGCCCGGCGCAACGAGGTTCGGCGGCCTATCGGGTCCATCGTACGGCCCCGTCAGGCCCGAGGGCAGCACCCGACTACGCCGCGACTGCAACGCGGTCAGGCAGACGTTGGTGGCGATCCGGTAGAGCCAGGACCGAATCGACGCCCGGCCCTCGAATCCGGCGTAGGACCGCCACGCCCGCAGGTAGGTCTCCTGCACCAAGTCCTCGGCGTCGTGCGCCGAGCCGACCATCCGATAGCAGTGCGCCAACAACTCTCGCCGGAACCGCTCGGTCTCCGCGGCGAACCGGTCCTGGCTCGGCGCCGACCGCAGCCGCGACGTCATGCGCCGGGCCCGGGCCGCGACCGATCTGTCCGCTGCCTGTTTGCCACGCGCATGCTCCTTGCCGGATTCGTCCCGCCGATCGGAACCGTCACCCATTACGACCGGGACGCGGCGCAGAAGGAATCGAACCCCAGGTCAGGGTAGCGCTCGGCGACCTTCCCCGAAGGCCAGCTACCCTCGACACGGCGGCCGGTCGAACCGTGTCGCAGCCCGCCTACCAGTGCCTTCAGAGGCTGTAGCCTATACTTTTCGGAAACCTCTATGCAGAACCCGCAACCGGAGCAGTAGTTGAGCGCGTTACCCCGTTTCACGATCGGTGATCTGGCGCGACGGTCCTGGCTCGATGTACTACCTTGGCTTGCCGACCATCGTGCCGGTCCGCCGTTGCTCGGCGAAGGCGAGTTGATGCCGAACGCGTGGATGTCGACAGCCGCCGGCGCGGCAGTACCCGATGAGCACCTGGACGAAGTATGCCGTCGGCTTGCCACGGTTTTCCTCGACAACCATCAGGACATCGCGTTCGCCGCGGCATTCCCCTACGCGAGTACCGATCCGGGCGAACTCGGCCTGTCCGCGCGCGCTCGAACCGCGCTGGACAGCGCGGCCGATTCACTGGGGCAACATTCGGCGACAAGCCTTGCCGCACTGCGCGGTGTCGGCCCCTCGATCGTGGCCGAAATCGTTGCGGCCCTGGTGCGCCACAGCGCCACCGTCGACGCGTCGACACCGGCGACGGTCGCGGAGCTCGACCGGATCACGGCGACACTGAACGACCGCGACCGCTATCTGCTGACCACCCGCCTCCTCGCCGAACACCCCAGCACACTCGCTGAATGCGGTGCGGCACTGGGCGTCTCGCGCGAGCGGGTCAATCAGCTGGACAATCGCCTGCGCGACCGCATGCACACCGCGTTCCAGTCCTCCCTGTTCCTGCGCCGCGCCGCTGACGGGTTGACCGATGCGGCACAGCCGGTCGCCGCGCTGGCCCGGCTGGTCGCCGCCGACCCCGACCTCGACGTGCTACTGCCCGCCACCGGGACGCCCGTGTGGTTCGCGCTTGCCCGACTCGACACCCGGGTGGACATCGTCGACGGCTGGGTGGTCGCCCAGACCATGGAGGCCGCGCGCGGCCGGACCCGAGAATTGCTGGCGCGGCACGCGACCGACGAAGGGCTGGTGCACGTCGGCACGCTGGCCGAAGCGCTCGGCGTGCCGGTTCCCGAAGCGACGGAGTGGGTCGCCTATTGCGGGTATCGCATGCTCGATGAGCATGTGCTCGCCCGCGTGAGTTCGGTAACCGACAGCGCCGCAGCCGTTCTCGCGTTGGCCGGAACACCGTTGAAGCTGGAGGAGATTCAGGCGGCGATCGTCCCGCCCCGATCGGTGTCGAGTGTGCGCAACGCGTTGGTCTCGGACGAGCGCTTCGTCAAGGCCGACCGCTTCCGCTGGGCGCTGGCGCGATGGGGTGGCGCACGCTACATCCCCATCCACCGGCAGATCGGCGAGCTGCTCGACGAGCACCCCGAGGGGATCGCGATCGAGGATCTGGTGCACCGGCTGACCGGTACCTTCGACGTCAAAGAGCACAGCGTGCGCACCTATGCCGCCTCGGGCGAGTTCGCCACGGTCAACGGGATCGTCGCGCGACGGGAGAAGTCCTACCGACAACGCAAGTCGCCGACCAAGACCCGGCACCTCTATCGCGAGGGGGCCGTGCTGCGCTGGCGGACCACCCTTGCCGCACCGCATGTCAAGGGTTCGGCGTTCAATCTGCCCTCCGCCCTTGCGGGTTTGATCGGCGCAGGCCCAGGGCGTTCACTGGAGCTGACGAGCAGGCTCGGCCCGCAGTCGATCATCTGGGTCGGTGTGCAGGCCCGCTCGGGCACCATAAAACGGTTCATCGACGATCTCGGCCTACGCCCCGGCGACGAGGTGTTCGTCGAGTTCGCGCTCGACGCCGATGCACAGTTCGACGTGCGCGCGGCGACTCCGCCCGCCGACACCGATCCGTTGCGGGTGGCGCTGGCCGCGACCGGCCACGGTACCGACCCGACGCTGGACGACGCAGCGGTGACGGCCGCGTTGGCGGATGCGCTCTGGCTGCCGGGCACGGCGAGTACAGCCGAGATCGTCGAAACACTGCGTGCGCGTAAGGAAGACGATCTCGCGGACCTCATCGCACGCTAAGCCGCCGTCAACCGCGGCATGGATACGCCCCCGAGTGCGTGCCGTACCGCACTCGGTCGGCGCTCTCGGGCAACGGTTCCGCCCGATATCGACCGCCGAGACCGTCATACGCGCGCACGCAGGCGCGTTCCTCCGTCAACTCCAGCACCCGCAGCGGCCCGGTCGTCCGCACGCCCGCCCCGCGCAGCGCCATCAGTCTGTCGTTCGAGCAGAGCAGGATCGAGGCCTCGTCGCTGTGTAACTGCTCGGCGATCCACGCCGGATTCGCGCCGCCGCAGCGGCGCACGGACAGGCACGCACCGGCCAGCAAGGTGGCCAGGACCGAGGTGAGCACCACCCGCGTGGTGAGTGGTTCGGTCACCGCGACGACGTCGCTGACGGTGGCATCGATGTCGTCGCGCATTTCCAGCGCCGCCGCCGTCAGCACCGAGCTACCGACCTCGAGTGCACCGGCACCGTCCGGGAGGCAGAACGCGAAGCCGTCGCGCCCGTCCGGTTCGGTGCGGCCGGATGCCAAGCGCGCCAAGGTGTAATCGCCCGCGACCGACACCATGGTCGGTCCGAGCGCGTCGATTTCGTCGACGACCTCCGTCAGGATGTGTTCGTCCCGGCGATGACCGATCAGGTGGCCGATACCGATCTCGGCGATCTTGCGACGGGTGAGCTCCGGCGGGTCGCAGATGTCCAATGGCGCCGCGACGGCACCGATCTGCTCGACCGCGAGCATCGCCAGCAGCGCCTCGTATCCCGATCCGACGTAGATCCCGACCCGGGTGCCCGGCCGGACGCGAGCCTCGGTCAGCCCGGCGCCGAAGCACTCCATCGCTTCCCACACCGAGGCATAGTCGTGCAGACAGTCGCCGTCGCTGATCGCCGCACGATCGGCGAACGCATCGGCGGCGGTCGCGACCGCGCTCGCAACCCGCATTGTCATCGGCTCAGACCAAACTCCCCCCCGATATCAAAAGAAATCGGACTACAGCTGCATACCGCCGAGGCACGTAGGCAAGGCAAGCCTAACCATATTCGTGGGATGTGTCGAATCCCCAAGACTTCCCCAGTACCCGGGTCCCGACCGGCCGCGAGGCGCGGCCACAACGGGCGTCCCGTCGGCGGAACCACCACGCCGACCCGATCCAGCCGATGCCGGAGATAAGTTAGCCTAAACTAATCTTTTGCTGAATCGATCACGTATCGGAAGGTCTGGATGTATATGAGAAGCGCTCTGCTCCAGCGTGGTGCGGCAGCATGACCGAGCAGCCGCGCAGCCGGATCGTCGACATCATGCCGCTGACTCCGCTTCAGGAGGGGCTGCTGTTCGTCAGCACGCTCGACCCGGACCTCGACGTCTATACGATGCAAGCCACCATCGAGATCACCGGCCCGCTCGACGGCGAACGCCTGCGGGCCGCCGCGAACGCGATGCTCGACCGGCATCCGAACGTGCGGGCCTGTTTCCGCGCCCGCAAGTCCGGCGAGCCCGTGGCATTGGTCGCCTCACATGTCGAAATACCTTGGCGCTTCATCGATCTCAGCGATTTGGATAGCGCTGCCCGGGACCGTAGATGGGCCGCGATCCTCGAGGCCGACCTGGGCAACCGTTTCGACTTGGCGACCCCGCCGCTGATCCGCTTCACCCTCGGGGCATTGGCCCCGGACCGGTTCCGCCTGCTGCTGACCAATCACCACATCCTGCTCGACGGCTGGTCGTATCCGCTGTTCGTGCGTGAGCTCTTCACGCTGTACATGAACGCCGACCAGGACGCCCTCCCCACGGTGCGACCGTATCGGGACTTCCTGCGCTGGCTACAGGACCACGACCAGGAGCGGGCCCTGGCGGCCTGGCAGACGGCACTGGACGCGATACCCGGGCCGACCATGCTGGCGCCCGCCGGTGCGACGCGCAAAGCCGCTCCCCCGCAACTACATACGCTCGAGCTTGCCGCCGACATCGAGTCCCGGCTCGGTGAACGCGCCCGTGACCTCGGCGTCACCGTCAACTCGATCATGTCCGCGGTATGGGGTCTCGTCCTCGGTCAGGCCGTCGATGCCACCGACACCCTGTTCGGCGCCACCGTCTCCGGACGCAGCCCGGAACTCGACGGCATCGAGTCGATGATCGGCCTGTTCCTCGGCACGGCGGTGGTGCGCGTCCGGACCCAGCCGCAGGACAGCCTGGCCGATGTCGTCCGTCGCACGCACGAAACCAACACCGCGACAATGGATCATCAACACCTCGGCCTGCCCGAGATCCAGCGGGTGGCCGGACATGGCGAACTCTTCGACACGCTACTGGTTTTCGAGAACTTCCCCGATTCCCGCGAGGCACTCGACGCGGTCACCGCGGACGCGGGCCTGAAGATCACCTCGGTACAGCCACGCGGCTTCACGCACTACCCGCTCACCGTCACCGTGATGCTCGCGCCCACCCTCGCGATCCATCTCTTCTACCACCCGACGGTGTTCACCGAGGACGAGATCGGTGTCATAGCAGCCAGATTCGAGGCCTTGCTGGAGCTCGTCGCGGAGCAGCCGAAGACACCGCTGGTGCACCTCGACTTGCGGACCGGCACCGAACGCGCCGCCCTCGCGCGCTGGCAACGCGGTAACGACACCCCCGACGCGGTCCGCACGGTGGCCGGCGCGGTCGCCGCGCACGCGGCCGACCCGGCGGCGGTGGCGATCCGCTGCGCCGGCACGGAGTGGACCTACGCCGAACTCACCGTCGCCACCGCCCGGCTCGCGGCCGAGCTGCGGGACCGCGGCGTTGGTCCCGAGGACCGCGTGGTGATCGCGCTGCCCCGCGGATTCCATTACGCCGCAGCGATATTGGCGACCCTTCAGGTCGGTGCGGTATACGTCCCGATCGATCTCGGCTACCCGCGCGAACGCATCGCGCACATCGTCGCCGACAGTGCGCCGGTGCTCGTCATCGGCGCACTCGACACCGATGTTCCGTCGATCCAGCCCGCCGAGCTGCCGCCGGATGCCGCCGAGCCGCCTACTCCGGACTTCGATCCGCGGCACCCCGCGTACCTCGTCTATACCTCCGGTTCGACCGGTCGCCCGAAGGGGGTACTCGGCACCCGCGAGGCCTTGCACCGGCGCATCGATTGGGCTGTCGCGCAATGGAGTTCGGCGACACCCGATATCCGGCTCGCCAAGAGCTCGTTCGCCTTCATCGACGGCAGCACCGAACTGCTCGGCGCACTGGCCGCAGGCGCGGTGGTCGTCATCGCCACCGACACCGAACTGCGCGACACCGGGGCACTGGCCTGGCTCATGCTCGACGAGCAAGTCACCCAGCTGACCGCGGTGCCGACGCTGGCCACCGAACTGATCGCGCATCATCCGTCGCTGCGCGAGGCGGTGTCGACCTGGATTCTCAGCGGCGAACCGACCAACCCGGCGCTCGTGACGCAGCTGCGCGCGGGTAACCCGGACGTCCGAATCATCAACTCCTACGGTTCTTCCGAAGTCGCCGGGGATGTCAGCTGGCACGACCTCGCACCGGGCGATGTCGCCATCGGCGCACCGGTTCCCGGTGTCGAGCTCCAGGTGCTGGACCAGTATCTGCGCCCGGTCGCGCCGGGCGCGGTGGGTGAACTGTACGTGCGTGGGCCGCAGGTGGCCCGGGGCTATCACCGCAACCCGGGAGCCACCGCAACCCGTTTCGTGGCGCATTCCGGTGGTGAACGGCGTTATGCCACCGGCGATTTGGTGCGCTGGCGGGCCGACGGCGTGCTCGAGTACCACGGCCGCGCCGATCAGCAGGTCAAGATTCGCGGCAATCGGGTCGAACCCGGCGAGGTGGACGCGACGCTGGCCACCGTCCCCGGCGTGCGCGCCTGCGCGACCGTGGCCACCACCGATGCGACGGGTGCGGTCGCGCTGCGGGCGTTCGTGGTCGGCGACGGCCTCGACGCGGGCACCGTGCGCCGCAACCTCGCAGATCGGCTGCCCGCGTATCTAGTGCCCGCGGTGGACATCATCGAGGAGATCCCGCGACTACCCGGCGGCAAGGTGGACCGGCGGGCGCTGACCACTCGGCCTGCGACGGTGGCGTCGACCCGACCGCCACGCACCGACCTCGAACACACCCTGTGGCGCATCATCGCCGAGGTGCTCGACGTCGCGGACTTCGGCGTCGAAGCCGACTTCTTCGCGCGCGGCGGACATTCGCTGCTCGCGGCCCGCGTCGTCATGCGGGTCCAGGCCGAGCTGAACCGTGCGATATCGGTGCGGATGATCTTCGACCACCCCACCGTCGCGGAACTCGCCGACCAGCTGGCGTCCGATACGAGCGCCGCACCGAGCCTGCCACCGCTGCTGGCCCGGACGCACGGACCGACCGTTGCCCTCTCCTATGGTCAGCGCCGACTCTGGGCGGTGGAGCAGATCGTCGGCGGGTCGGCGGCCTACAACCTGTCGTTCGTCCTCGACCTGACCGGGCAACTGGACATCGGCTGTCTCGCCGCGGCCTTGACCGATCTCGCGGACCGGCATGCCGCGCTGCGCACCCTCATCGTCGAAACCGACGGCGAACCGGTCCAACGCATCCTTGCCCCCGGACAGGCCGTCGAGCTCGGACATGTGCACAGCACCCTCGACACCGTCGTGCAGGACGTGGAACAGCTTGCCGCACAACCGTTCCGACTGCAGACCGAGCCGCCCTTCCGCGCCACGCTGCTGCGCACCGGGCCGGACCGGCATACGTTGCTGATCGGTATCCATCACGTCGCAGGCGACGAGTGGTCCGTGCCGATCATCTTCCGCGACCTGACCATCGCCTATCGCGAGCGGATACTCGGCGGCGCACCGTCATGGCAACCGCCCTCCCCCGACTACGCCGATTACGCTGTCTGGCAACGGGAGCTCGTGGCAGGCACCGACGACGATCCGCTCCGCGCGCAACGGGAGTTCTGGGTACACACCCTGGCCGGTGCACCCGAGGAGATCGGCCTGCCGTTCGATCGGCCGCGGCCCGATCAGCCCGACTTCACCGGCGACACAGTCGAATTCCGTATCGATGCCGCCCGGACCGATGCGCTCGCCCGGCTCGGCCGCGATACCGGCACCACCGCGTTCATGGTGGTGCACGCGCTGCTTGCGGTGCTGCTCGCGAAGACGACCGGTGGTCGCGACATCGTCGTCGGCACGCCGGTGTCCGGTCGCGGCAGCGCGGGGATGGAGTCCATCGTCGGACTGTTCACCAACACCGTCGCCTTGCGCCTGGATCTGAGTGGCGACCCCGACTTCACCGAGGTGCTGCGACGCGTCCGGAGTGCCGATCTGGCGGCGTTCGACAACCAGGACCTACCGTTCGACGTCGTCGTCGATTTGATCGGCCAGCCGCGACTCGCGGGGCGCACACCGTTGTTCCAGACGATGGTCCAGTACCGCCAACAGCTCACCATGCCCGATTTCGCGGGCCTCACCGCCGAGGTGCGGCCGCCCGCGGTCCGGTCGGCCAAGTTCGACTTGACCTTCGATTTCCTGGAAAGGCCGGACCGGCAGGGGATTTCCGCGCGGATCGAGTACTCGACCGCGCTGTTCGACCCGTCGGCTGTCCGAACGCTCGCTGATCGCCTACTGCTCGTCATCGACGCGGTCACGGCCGATCCCGGCGCCGCACTGCGTTCGGTATCGGTGACCGCGCCGCCAGAGCGCAGTCGAATCCTGCACGGCTGGAACAACACCCACGCCGAGGTCGACCCGAGCCTGAATCTGTCCGACCTCATCGCCCGCAGCTGCCTGATCCACGCCGACCGGACCGCACTGACGTTCGGTGACGACCAGCTCACCTATCGAGAATTGGACAGCGCGGTCGCTGTCCTGGCCGAGGAGATCGGAGCACGCGGGATCGGCGCCGATGACATCGTCGCGGTGGCACTTGACCGTTCGTTCGCGCTGTTCGTCGCCGTTCTCGCGGTGCACCGCTGTGGCGCCGCGTACCTTCCGGTGGACCGTGCCTACCCCGCCGAACGCCTCAGGTATCTGTTCGAGGATGCCAGGCCGAGCCTGCTCGTCACCGACCGACCGCTGGACGCCGATACCGACCGGCCGAGCACCGAACAGTCGCCCACCGGCGATATCGAACTGCTACTCGTCGACAGCACCGGCAAGGCCAGGGGCGAGAGCGCGGCACGAGCACGCACCCACGACAATACTGCCGCGGTGACCACTCATTCGCCGTCCAAAGCGGCCTATGTGCTCTACACGTCCGGTTCAACCGGACGACCCAAGGGCGTCGTGGTGTCCCACACCGCCATCGTCAATTCCATGCTGTGGATGCAGGACGAGTACGACCTTCGACCAGATGAGCGCGTGCTGCACAAGACACCGGTCACCTTCGACGTCTCGACCTGGGAGTTGTTCTGGCCGTTGATCGCCGGAGCGACCGTCGTGATCGCCGAGCCCGACGGGCATCGCGATCCGGCCTATCTGATGGACCTGATCCGCCGGACTCGGGTGAGCACTGTGCAGTTCGTCCCCTCCATGCTCGGCGCGTTCCTCGCCGAACCCGCCCTCGCCGCAGAACCACTGCCCGATCTCACTCGGGTCCTGTGCATCGGCGAGGCGCTGAGCCCAGCCCTGCGTGACCGGTTCCACGAACGGCTCACCGCACAGTTGCACAACCTCTACGGCCCCACCGAAGCCACGGTCCAAGTCACCGCGGCACAGGTGCTGCCGAGCAACGACACGGTGGTCCCGATCGGCGCCCCGATCTGGAACACCCAGATCTACGTGCTGGACCGAGATCTGGCGCCGCTGCCGGTCGGCGGGTACGGCGATATCTATCTCGGCGGCGTGCAGCTCGCGCGCGGCTACCTGGGACGTCCCGCACTGACCTCGACACATTTCGTGGCGAATCCGTTCGCGACGAATGGATCTCGGCTGTACCGCACCGGCGATATCGGGCGCTGGAACCCGTCAGGGGTGCTCGAGTACGCCGGTCGTGGTGATAACCAGGTCAAGATCCGCGGGCAGCGCATCGAGCTCGGTGAGATCGAAACCGCGTTACTCGACTTCCCCGGTATCGCGCAGGCGGCGGCGCTGGTGCACACCTACGCCACGGGTCGGCATAACATCGTTGGCTACGCGGTGCCGGTGGAAGGCGCCCTCGATGTCTCGGAGATCACCGCCGAGCTGGCCCGCACGCTACCGGCGCATATGGTCCCGGCCGCGGTACTGGTCGTCGACGATCTCCCGGTGACGGCCCATGGCAAATTGGACCGTAACGCGTTGGCCGCGCTGACCCCGGAACCGGCCGCGACCACCGAGACCGGACCGATGGACGAGCGGGAAACCCTGGTGGCACAGGCGGTTTCCGAAATCACCGGCGTCGAGAACGTCGGCCCGGACGGCGACTTCTTCGCACTCGGCGGTGACAGCATCGTCGCGCTCAGCCTCGTCGGCCGCCTCCGCAAACGCGGTCTGGAGCTCTCCGCCCGGGAGGTGTTCGAGAACCGGACGGTGCGCGCGATGGCGGCTGCCGCGACGGTGGCGCGCGAGATCGCCCACGACGACACCGTCGGCGACGTACCGCTCACCCCGATCGTCAGCAAGCTGGCCCAGCGGCACGGTTCGAGCAAACGGCTGAATCACACTGTGGTGGTTAGCATTCCACCCGCGACGGATCTGACAACGGTGCATTCGATCGTCACCGCGCTGGTGTCCCGCCACGATGCCTTGCGCCTGCGATCGACGCGCGTGCAGGAGCAGGTGTGGACATTGCGCACCGACCCGGCAGGCACCGTACCGATCGAGAATCTGGTGCAGGATGCGACCGCGGCGGGGACGGCACCGATTTCGGACACGCTGACCGACCTCGCCGATGCCGCCGCCGACCGGCTCGATCCCGAATCGGGCATCGTCGTGCAGTTCGTCCGTGTCGACCAGGGCGCCACCGCTAGCGGTTTCCTCATCATCGTCGCGCACCAGCTGGTGGTCGACGGTGCGTCCTGGCGGATTCTGCTCGAGGATCTGGCCCACGCGGGTAGCTCCGGCGCCCCGCTCGATCCGGTCCCGGTGTCACTGCGCAGCTACGCGCAAGCCCTTGTCGCGCAGGCACAATCGCCACAGCGGCTGCGCGAACTCACGCATTGGCGCGAGGTTCTCGCGCCGGGCGCGGATCTCATTGCCGGACAGTACAATTCGGGCACCATGGGTGATCTGTCACAGCTCGATGTCGAGATCGGCGCCGAGGTCACGGCGGCCGTGCTCGCACCCGCCCGCCCGATACCCACCCCCGATCTGCTGCTCGCGGCCTTGCGCATCGCGATCACCCGCTGGCGCGTCCACGCGGGTAGTGCGGATCACCCGCTGGTCGTCGATGTGGAGCGGCACGGCCGGGACGGGCTGGACGGCCTGGATCTCACCCGGACCGTCGGCTGGCTCGCCAACGTCACTCCGGTGCGGTTGCCCGCACACGAGGACACCGACACCGCCGTGTTCGCGACCGCGGCGGCCATGGCGGCGGCACCCGACGGCGGTATCGGGTTCGGCATGCTCCGGTACGAAAACCCCCGCACCGCCCGCATTCTCGCTGCCCTCCCCCGCCCGCAGGTGTTGTTCAACTACCTGGGCCGAGTGGAGTTCGGTGCGGCGCAGGACTGGCGAGTGGCCCCCGAATCACGCGCGGTCTCGGTGGCACCGAACGCCGACCTCGCGGTCGACTATCCGCTCGAAATCCATGTCCGCGCCGAGTCGGCCGGGACGAAGACGGTGCTGCGCGCGCGGTTCACCTTCCTGCCGAAGGTCATTCGACATGGCGAGCTGGCGACCATCGCCGAACTGTGGGCCCAGGCACTGCTGGAGACGACGAATCTGACAAAGGCAACGATTTCGGGTTAGATAAGCCTAACCTTATTTGATGGCATGAAGGAAGAGACATGAGTAGGTTTGCTGTTCCCCGTATCCGCTTCGGTCCTAGCGCTCGTGCGCTGGTCGCCGTGCTGGCGGTCACCGGTCTGATCGCCGGTTGCGGTAGCGATTCCGGATCCGATTCGCCGAGCTCCAGCTCCGCGACGCGCGTCGTCTCGGGCACGGTGCTCGGCGATGTCACGATCCCCACCCAGCCCAAGCGCGTGGTGACGGGTTGGCTGGTCGGCACCCTTGCGATCGATATCGGCGTCACCCCGGTCGGCATGTTCGACGACGGGAAGAACAACGCGAGCCCGAGCGCCTTGGCGAAGGTCAAGGACGTGCCCACGGTCGGCGGCCCCGAGACCGCGGTGAATCTCGAGAAGATCGTCGAGCTGAACCCGGACCTGATCGTCACCATGGTCCGGCCGAACATGAAGAACCTGGATCTCAAAGCCCTGCAGGACATCGCACCAACTGTCGCCCTGGAAGCCGCCGAACCGACCGCGGCCTGGACGAACTACCCGAAGGTGGCCGACGTACTCGGCAAGAGCTCGGACGCCACGCAGCGGCTCGCCGACCTGGATAAGTCCTGGGCCGATATCGCGGCGACCAACAAGGACAAGCTGGCCAAGGTCGGACAGGTGGTCTATGCCGAAGGTTCCGCGCAGGCGGGCAACTTCCAGATCGCGACCAGCAAGTCGCTGGTGCACGAGCGGCTGAGCAAGGCCGGATTCAGTTACTGGGCCGGCGCGGATCCGCAGCCTGCCCGCTACCAGCAGCCGATCTCGATGGAAGACATCCCACGCCTGGCCACCGCGAACGCCATCTTCTACGAGGCCGACATCCAGGGGCAGCCGACCGCGCGCACCCGGGCGCTGTTCGATTCGCCGGTGTTCAAGGCGCTGCCCGCGGTCAAGGCGGGCAACCTGTTCCCGCTTCGCACGCCGTACACCTACACCTTCGAAGCCGCGAACATGCAGCTCGAAGACATGCGGGCGGCGCTGCAGAAGTTCACCCCCGCAGCCTGATCCGGCACTGAATCGACCGACCTGTGGCACCGCGCGACCGAATTCTGCGACAGCGCGGTGCCGCGCTGCCCGCGGTGCGTGCACCGCGGGCAGCTGAACGGAAGTGGAGAATTGACGCAGAATCCGACAGACCTTCGCGCCGCGATCGCACCGACCCACCCGGCGCACGGGCCGCTGGCACCATTGCCCGGTGTCGAAGATCTGTTGCGCCGAAGTGGCGGCCGGGCACCGGGTCTCGACGAAATGCTGACCCTGCGGGTGCCGACGCCACCCGGGCTCGGCGAACGCGCGATCCACACCGCCGTCCAGGCGCTCGTCGACCGCCACGACGCACTGCGCTTGCGCGCCACCGCCATCGTCGATGATCTGTGGGACCTCGAGGTGCTGCCGGTCGGCACGATCACCGCCGAGCTGCACACCGCGACGGCGGACGATCCACGCGCGCGACTGTCCGCCGAGGACGCGATCATGGTGGCCGCGAACTGGCTGACCGGCGACCCGGACCAGCCGGGGACCCTCACACTGGCCGTGCATCCCTTCGCCGCCGATCCGTTCTCGCTGGCGGTCATGTTCGACGAACTGAGCACCGCGCTGCGCCGAGCCGAGCGGGGAGACCCGATCGAGATCGCGGCCGTGCCAGGCACCCTGCGCGACTACGCACAGTGGACGTCCGATACCGCGGCCGACCCCGAACTTGTTGCGCTACTGCCACAGTGGCAGCAGATCAGCGCGGCGTCGGCGCGGCCGTTCGGCGACGTGCCGGCTGCCGAATACGATCCGGCGCCGGTCCGCCTGCGCATTCCGATCGACCGGTTCGCCGCCGATCTCGCTGCCCTCGCGGTGCCGCTGGAATCCGCGCTGCTCGCGGCCACCTCGATCGCCACCGCGCACACCGTGGGAGGTGCGGCGCTCGTCGTCGATCTGGTCCGCGACGGCCGAGCCACCTCGGCCACCGACCGGACCGGGCTGGTCGGCCGATTCCAGGTGGTGGCACCGGTCGCGCTGACCCCGCAGACCGACGCAATCCTCGCGCTCGCCGACGCGCGCCAGCAGTTGCGCGCGCAGCCGCTGGCCGGTGTCGACTACGCGCTGCTGCGCCACCTGAACCCACAGACTTCACTTGCGCTGGACGCGAACACGATCGGCGATATCACCCTCGAGATCGTCGACCACAGCGCGTTGGGCGTGGCCGTCGATCCGGTCGCGTCGCAATCGGCGAGTCCGCTCTCGCTCGTGGCAGTCCTCGAACAGAGTGCCGATCAGCACTGGCTCGCGGTAACCCTGGACGCGGCCCCCGGTACCGCCCACGATGTCGTCGGCGAGTTCGCGGACGCGTGGGAGCGAGCGATCCAGCAGCTGGCCGAACTGGTGGCGGATCCGGCGAACCAGGTGAATCTGGTGCCCGCCGACCTCACCCGCGTCGACCTGACCGTCGGCGAGGTCACCGCGGTACAGGCGGCCAGTTCTGCACTGCTGGACGATATCTGGCCGCTGTCGCCGCTGCAGCAGGGTCTGTACTTCCAATCCCGTTTCGCCGGTGACTCGGCGGCCGCCGATATCTACACCGCACAGTTCAGCCTCGAGTTCGACCGCGAACTCGACGCCGAGACCTTGCGCGGCGCCTTCGCCGCATTGCTGCGCAGGCACCCGAGCCTACGCGCCGGTGTCGTGGACGGCGGCCGGTCCGACCCGGTGCAGATCATCGCGCACGCATCGGAAGTGCCACTGAGCGTGCTGGACCTGTCGCACCTCGGCGTCGACGAATGCGCCCGCGCGCTCGACGACGCGTTGACGCGCGATCGCGCGACCGGCTTCGATCTGGCCCGGCCGCCGCTGTGGCGCGCGCTGCTGATTCACCGCACCGGCGCCGGCGACGTGCTCGCGATCAACCGGCAGTTCCTGCTGTGGGACGGCTGGTCGAACGGGCCGTTCATCAGCCAATTGCTTTCGTACTACACCGATCTCACGCAGGACACCAGCCCGCATCTCGCCTTCCCCGAGTACCTGAGCTGGCTGCACGCCCGGGACATCGCGACGGCGCGCGAGTACTGGCGTTCATCCTTCGCCGATCTCACCGAGCCGTGTCTGGTCCGCCCGAACGCGCCCTTGGACGTGCGGGTCATGCCGCAGGTGCGCAGGACGACGCTGTCCGCCGCCGATACCGACGCGCTGGAGCAACGGGCCAGGCAGCATGCGGTCACGCTCAACACCGTGCTCAATGCCGTGCTGGCACTGACGATTTCGCGCTATCTGGGGCGCGGCGACATCGTCTTCGGCAATACCGTCGCAGGGCGCCCGCCGGAGATCGCCGACATCGACAGCTCCATCGGCATGTTCCTCAATACCGTCCCGGTGCGGGTACTCCTGCAGCCGTCCGCCACCTTGGCCGAGCTGCTCGCCAAGACCGGACTCGAGCGGCTGGACCGGATGGAGTACGAGTACCTGCCGCTGGCCCAGATCACCGAGGCCGCGGGCCACCGTCTGCTGTTCGACGTGCTGTTCGTGCTGCAGAATTTCATCGCCGACAGCGAACTCGGCGCCGAATACGGCGTCATCGGCAGCACCTCCCTCGACTACACGCACTATCCGCTCAACCTGGTCGTCACGCCGGGGCCGAGGCTGACCGTAAAACTCGAGTCCCGCCCCGACCTGATCGACGCCGACCAGGCCCAGGGCTTCCTCGACGAGTTCCTCGGCCTGCTGACCCTGATCGCGACGAACGAGCAGGCCATGACCGTGCCGCTGGCCAGGCTGGAGGTCGGCGGCATCCGCGGTGCGGTGCTGCGCGGGCACGCGTGCCCGGTCGGCACCGACAGCATCGCCGATCTGCTCGCGGCGCAAGCACTCGCGACGCCGCAGGCCGATGCGCTGGTACTCGGCGAGCGGCGGCTCACCTTCGCCGAACTCGACGCCGAGATCAATCGCCTCGCGCGGGTACTGAAATCCGCCGGAGCATGTCCGGAAGCCTTTGTGGCGCTGGCGATCCCGCGCACCATCGAGATGGTCGTCGCACTGTTCGCGGTGCTGCGCACCGGCGCGGGTTACGTGCCGCTCGAACTCGAACACCCCGACGAGCGGCTGCTCACCATCCTCGACGCCGCCGCACCGGTGGTCGTGGTGGCCACCACCGCCACCGCACGCCGCTTCGCCGACCGCGCGGTGCCGATCCTCGTACTGGACGGCACGCCGGTGCGGGCCCAGGTCGCCACCGCCGATCCGGCACCGTTGACCGATGCCGAACTCGGCGCATTCGCCAGGACCAACCCGGCCCGGCTGGACTATCCCGCCTACGTCATCTTCACCTCCGGCTCGACCGGCGCACCGAAGGGCGTGGTGACACCGTATGCCGGGCTGACCAATATGCAGCTCAACCACATGCGCGAAATCTTCGCTCCGGCAATCGAACTCGCCGGTGGGCGGCAACTGAACATCGCACACACCGTCTCGTTCGCCTTCGACATGTCCTGGGAGGAGCTGCTCTGGCTCGCCTTCGGGCACACCGTGCACATCTGCGACGAGCAGCTGCGCCGTGACCCGGTCGAGCTGGTCCGCTACTGCGACGCGCACCAGGTCGACGTCATCAATGTCACCCCGACCTACGCCGAACACCTCATCACCGAGGGGTTGCTCGAGCAGGGCGACGGACGGCATCGCCCGGCACTGGTCCTGCTCGGCGGCGAAGCGGTCGGTGACGGTGTGTGGAATCAGTTGCGCGACACCGACTCCACCTACGGTTACAACCTGTACGGCCCGACCGAGTACACCATCAACACCCTGGGCGGCGGCACCGCGGACAGTGCCACGCCGACCGTCGGACGCCCTATCTTCAACACCGACGCCTACCTGCTCGACAGCTGGCTGCGACCGGTAGCGGCGGGGCAGATCGGCGAGTTGTATGTCAGCGGAATAGGTTTGGCCCGTGGCTATCTCGATCGTGCCGGGTTGACCGCCGACCGTTTCGTCGCCGACCCCGCGGTGCCCGGCGGACGGATGTATCGGACCGGCGACCTGGTCCGGCTCGACCCGGCGGGCAATCTCGAATTCCACGGCCGCGGCGACGATCAGGTCAAGGTTCGCGGCTACCGGGTCGAGCCCAACGAGATCGCCTCGGCCATCACCCGATTGGCCGGCATCGAGCGGGCCGTGGTGATCGCGGACAAGTCCGAGTCCGCCACCCGGCTGCTGGCCTACGTCGTGCTCGCCCCCGATGCCGCGCCGGAGACCACCGGGACGGTGCGCGGGCAGCTCGCTGATCTGTTGCCCGCGTACATGGTTCCGGCGGCGGTCGCCGCTATCGCGACGATTCCGATGACGGTGAACGGCAAGCTCGATATCGCGGCGTTGCCGGTCGCCGAACCCGTCGGCGCGGGTGGGCGCGAACCGGAATCGCAACGCGAACAACAGCTTTGCGACGTCTTCGCCGACGTGCTCGGGCGGCCGACCGGCGTCGAGGACAGCTTCTTCGACCTCGGCGGGCATTCCCTGCTGATCATGACCTTGCGCCGGGCCCTGCGCGATCGGCTCGGGCTGGATGTCCCGATCGCCGAGCTGTTCACCCATCCCAGTCCCGCGGCGCTGGCCGCGAAGCTCGACCGCCAGGACTCCGGTGACCACGCGAAGATGACCGCACCGATCCTGACCCTGCGTCTGGGCACCGGTGGTGACCCGGTGTGCTGCCTGCCCCCTGGTGCCGGATTGGGTTGGCAATACACACAATTGACCCGCTACCTGCCCGAAGCCTCCCCGGTGTTCGCGATCCAGGCACCGTTCATCGCGGGCGAACAGGATGTGTCCACCGATCTGCGCGAGCTGGCCCGCGAGTATGCCGATCTGCTCGTCGCGACCGCACCCGCCGAGCGCTACCGCCTGGTCGGCTGGTCGTTCGGCGGCAACGTCGCACTGGCGGTCGCGGCCGAACTTCAGGCGCGCGGTCTCAGTGTTCCGGCAGTGGTCATGCTCGATTCGGCCGCCGAGCCACCCCGGCGGTACGTGGAGCGCAGAACGGAGATGGCCCCGGCCGCCGCGGCCTTGCTGTCGCTCGGAATGGCCGTTGCCCCTGATGATCTCGGCAGGCTGTCGATCGCCGACGCCGTCGAGCGGATCCGCGGGTCGGCGAACTTCCTGGCCGACTTCGAAACCTCGACCCTCGAGGCCGTCATTCGCACCAGCGTCTGGAGCCTCGAGGTGATGGTCGCCGCGCAGTATCCGACCTACCGCGGCGATGTGTTGTTCGTGCGGGCCACCGCCGCGGCACCGCGCGGCCGGACGCTCACCGCCGAAAATGCCCACCAGTGGGACGAATTCGTCGACGGCCGGGTCCGGATAGTCGACGTCGATACCACGCACCACCAGCTGCTGGACCGAGCCGCCGTGGACGGCTACGGCCTCGAGCTAGAACGTGAGCTGTCCCGATGACCAACACCGTCATGACCGATCGACTACCGCTGTCGAGCGGTCAGAGCGCGATCTGGTTCGCCCAGCAGCTACAACCGGCCAACCCGATCTTCAATATCGCCACCGCCGTAGAGATCGAGGGCGAGCTCGACCTCGCCGTGTTCCGCCGGGCCGCCGAACGCACCCTTGCCGAAGCGACCTGCCTGTCGATGCGCGTCGACCCCGGTGCGGAACGGTTCGGCCAGCAGCCCGGTACGCCGATCGGCCCGCTCGGCGCACTCCTCGATCTGTCCGCCGAGGCCGACCCGGCGGCCGCGTTCGCCCGCTTGGTCGCCGCCGATGTCGCCGCCCTGCACGATGTCGCCACCGGTCCGACGTTGCGGCAGGAGCTGATTCGGCTCGCACCCGATCGACACCTGTGGTACCTGCGCAGCCACCATGTGCTGCTCGACGGCTACGGGGTGAACCTGCTGTTCCGGCGGGCCGGGTTGATCTATACGGCACTCGCCGCGGGCCGCGAACCACGCGGCGGCTTCACGGATCTGCGCGAACTGCTCGACGAGGAGCAGCAGTACCTGGACTCGCCGCAGCATCGCGCCGACGCCGACTTCTGGGCCGAGCAGCTGCGGTCGATCGGGCCGGGCGTGGTGCTCCAGCCGGGCGCCGAACGACTGGCTCAGCGCGCCCGCACCGCCGAAATCACCCTTGGCACCGACGCATTCGCCGACGCCAATCGGCTCGCCGAGGAGACCGGCACCGCATGGGGCACGGTGGCGATCGCCGCGTTCGCCGCCTATGTGGCCAAGCACACCGCGCGCCGTGAGATCACCGTCGGCTACCCGGTGATGAATCGCCTCGGCTCGGTGGCGGCCCGGATACCGACGATGAACGTCAACCTGCTGCCGCTGGCGCTGCACATCGATCCGTCGGCCCGGCCCGACGAGCTGGTTCGGCAGGCCGACGCGGCGATGGCCGCGATCAAACCGCACCAACGGTTCCGCGGCACCCCGATCGGCGACGGTACCCGCCTGGCCGGCGGATTCACCGACCGGATCGGGCCGGTGGTCAACGTCAAACCGTTCGGCGACGAGGTCCGCTTCGGCCCGCTGCGGGCGACGATCCGGTCGCTGTGCCGCGGACCGGTCCAGGATCTCTCGGCCACCATCTCGGCGACCCCCGACGGCGATCTGCGGGTGCAATGCGACGCCGACGCCGACCGCTACACTGCCGACGAGCTCGACCGGCACCTCCAATCGATCCGCCGGTTCATGCGGGCGTTCGTCGCACCGGCACGGTCCCGCGACACCGTGCGCGCCCTGCCGCTGGCCGCGCCCGAGGAACTCGCGCTGCTGCGCGACCGGTGGAGCGGCGCCGAGGTGGGCCCCGCCGACGACGCGACCCTGATCGAGGTGTTCGCGGCCACCGCGCGGGATCGGCCGCAGGCCACCGCGATCACCGTAGCGGGCGAGTCGCTGAGCTTCGCCGAACTCGACCAGCGGTCGAACCGGCTGGCCCGCAAGCTGATTCGCGACGGCGTGCGGGTCGAGGATCGAGTCGCGCTGCACCTGGCGAGCAGTACCGCCATGGTCGTGGCGATCCTGGCGACCTGGAAGGCGGGCGCCGCATACGTGCCGGTCGATCCGGCCTACCCCACCGAACGGGTCCGCCATATCCTCGACGATTCCGCCGCGGCGGCGGTGCTCACCCGCGCCGATATCGAGGGCGACCTCGCCGACCTGTCGGCGGAACCGGTGCTGTCCGCGGACCGCGGCGGTCCGGTGCTCCCGGACAGCAGCGCCTATGTCATCTACACCTCCGGGTCGACCGGACGCCCGAAGGGTGTCGTCGTCGCGCACCGGGGTCCGCGCAATCTCCTTCGCTCCCATCGCCATTACACGATCGACACCGCGGCGCGGCGGCCGCTGCGGGTGCTCAGCACCTACAGCTTCGCCTTCGATTCCTCGATCGGCCCACTGATGTGGATGCTCGACGGCAACGAACTGCACGCCCTCGGGCGCGACGCCGCGCTCGACGCGGCCGCCGTCGTGGCATACGTACGCGCACACCGGATCGACTACATCGACGCGGTGCCGGTACTGATGGAACAGTATCTCGACCACGGCCTGCTCGCGGCCGGGCAGCATCGCCCGGACCGGCTCGCGGTCGGCGGCGAGGCGGTGCCGAGCGGCTTCTGGACACGCCTGCACCAGGACACCGCGCTGACCGCGTTCAATCTGTACGGCCCGACCGAGGCCAGCGTCGATTCCGGCTTCGCGGTGGCCGCCGACGCGCCGACGCCAACGATCGGCCGTCCGACCTACGGCGGCAGGCTCTACGTGCTCGACGCGCTGCTGGCGCCGTGCGGGATCGGCCACCCCGGCGAGCTCTACATCGGCGGCCCGCAACTGGCGCGCGGCTACCACGAGCGGCACGGCCTGACCGCGCAGCGGTTCATCGCGAATCCCTACGGTGCCGGCGAAAGGCTGTACCGGACCGGGGATCTGGTGCGCTGGCGGCCGGACGGTCAGCTCGACTTCATCGGCCGCGCCGACGATCAGGTGCAGATCCGCGGCTTCCGCGTCGAACTCGGCGAGGTGGAGTCCGCGGTCGCCGAGCAGATCGACGCCGACCGGGTGGTCGCGGACGTGCGCACCGGCAGCAACGGCTCCCGGCGGTTGGTGGCGTACCTGGTGCGCCGCGACACCGAATGGGACGCGCAGGTCATCGACGCGTTGCGGCGCACGCTGGCGGATGTGCTGCCCGACTACATGATTCCGGCGGCGTTCGTCGGGATCGCGGAACTTCCGTTGGGCCCCAACGGGAAAGTCGACCGGGCCGCCCTGCCGGAGCCGCAGCCGACCCGAGGGTCGGGCGGCGCGCCGATCGCCGACGAGCTGGTGCGCGATATCTGCCTGGCCTTCGCCGATATCCTCGACTTGGCCGCGGTCGGTCCGGACGACGATTTCTTCAACCTCGGCGGGGACAGCATCGTCTCGATCCGCTTGTCCGCTCGCCTCAAACAACTCGGCCTCGGCACCACGCCGCGGGATGTGTTCGAATGCCGCACGCCCGCGGCGCTCGCGGTACGGGGCAGGCTAGCGGCGTCGACATCAACAGTGGCCGAACCCGCGGGGTACGGCATCGGGGAGATTCCGCATACCCCGATCATCGCAGGGGCGCTCGCCCACGGCGGACCGCTCGACCGCTTCTCGCATTCGATGGTGCTCAACGCGCCCGCCACGGTCCAGCTGACCACCCTCGCCGAAGCTGTTGCCGCACTGATGGATACGCACGACATGCTGCGGACCCGGCGGCATGGGGACATGCTGTCGGTCGCCGCACCCGAGGAAGTCGATTACGCGGCAACGGTTTCCGAGCAGCTGCTCGACGCGCCGGGCGACGAACAGCACCTGCTCGATCGGCTGGCCGACGAGCTCGACCTCGCCACCGGAGCAGTCGTGCGAACGGTCTTGGTGCGCTACCGATCCGGTGCGCTACCCCGGATCGCCGTGCTGATCCACCGCGTCGTCGTCGACGGCGTCTCGTGGCGGGTGCTGCTGGACGATCTTTGCGCCGCATACGAACTCGCGGCGGTGGGCGCACCGATCCGGCTGGCGCCGGTACCTACGTCGTACCGGCGCTGGGCGCAGTCGCTGCACGAGCTCGGGCGCACCGGGCATATCGACAACCAGCTGCGCTACTGGCAGGAAACCGCACACCGCGACGGCACGCAGACGCTTGCCGCGCGGGCACTGGACGAGCGGCGCGATCTGGTGGCCACCGCGCAGATCCGGACCGTCGATATCCCGGCCGACACAGCCGAGCCGCTGCTGACCGAACTGCCCCGCCGATTCAATGCGGGCGTGCAGGACGGTCTGGTCGCCGCACTCGCGCTGGCCGTCGCGGTCACCGCGCACGGCGGCGCGGGCTTCGTCTTCGAGGTCGAAGGCCACGGCCGCGAGGAGACGATCACCGAGGGCGTCGAGCTTTCCCGCACCGTCGGCTGGTTCACCAGCCGCTATCCGGTGCGGGTCGATCTGCGCGATGTGGACCTGGCCGAGGCGCTGCTCGGTGGCGCCGCGGCGGGTAGTGCGCTCAAGCTCACCAAGGAAAGCCTGCGCGCCGCGCCCGACAACGGCATCGGCTACGGCATCCTGCGCGAGTTCGATCCCGCTGCCCGCCTTGCCGAAGCGCGCGCCGAGGTGCTGTTCAACTACCTCGGTAAACGGGGTACCGGCACTGCCGATCCGGACCCGTGGACACCCGTCGATCCGGATCGTCCCTTGCAGGTTCGCCGAGACCCGTCGATGCCGTGCAGCCACGCCCTGGTCATCACTGCGGTGACGGTCCCGCACGAGACGGGCAACGTCATCCGTGCGGAATGGTCCTGGCCCGCCGACCTGCTGGCCGCCGACACCGTCGCGGAGCTACACCGAAACTGGTTGCGCGCGTTGGATGGACTGTCTACTTACCTCGGCAAGAGCAACGCCGTCGAGCTGACACCGTCCGACACTGTTGTCAGCGGGCTCACCCAGGACGAGATCGACGAGTTCGAAGCGGACTGGGATCTCTGAAACGCGAAACAGCCCGCACCCTCACGGGTGCGGGCTGTTTCGTGTTTGTTGTTGTGACTCGCCAGATTGTTGTGACTCGGCGAGACTATCCCGGCTCTACCGCGACCGGATCGCGGCTGTCGAGCCGCCGCAGAGTCGCCAGCAGCAACCACAGCGCCACGGTGACCACACAGCCCACCGCGCCGTAAACCACGAAGACCTGGCGGACCGGCACGAAACCCGACACCACACCGGCGACGACCGCGCCCGCGGCAGCGGCGACGGTGATCTGCGCCGTCCACACCCCCGACACCCGGCCGCGGTACTCGTCCGGAGTGTGCGCCTGCACCACCGCGAATCGCGCGATATCGCCGACCACCCGGCCCGCGCCGTGCGCGAGCAGGCCGAGGAACGCCACCGCGGTGACGCCGAACAGTCCGGCGCCCGCCATCCCGGCCGCGGATACCAGCGTCGCGGCGAAGATGACCTGGCCGCCACGGCGGATACTGCCGGTCCACCCTGAGGTGAGCGAACCGAGCACCGCGCCGACCGCGGGCGCGGCGAACAGCAGCCCCGCGGTGGCCGAACCACCGTGCAGCACTTCGGCGACGTACTCCGGCACCAGCACCGACCAACCCGACAGCAGCATGGTGACGAAGCCGACCAGCAGCGCACCGCCGGTCACCGGATGGCCGAACGCGAAGCTGAACCCGGAAACGATGGCCCGCAACGGTGATTCGGTGTGTGTGCGCCGCGCGGGCATCGGATCGAGGCGGGCGATGAGCACCGTGGTCACCAGGCTGGCGGCCGCGGCGAACCAGAAGTTGACCGTCACATCGGCCCAGGCGATGAGCACACCGCCCAGCGCGGGCGCGACCATCGAACCGAGGTCGACGGTCAGTGCCATCAGCGCACCGGCCGCCGCCAGCTTGTCGCGCGGAATCAGCCCGGGCGTCGCCGCGACCAGGGCCGTCGAGGACACACCACCGGCGACACCGTCGATGATGCCCGCGACGAAGATCAGCCACAGCTGCGGCGACGGCAACATCGCGTTCACGGCGAGTACCGCGAAACCGACCGTGGCACTGCCACGCGCCAGCACGATCACGGTGCGCCGGTCGAAGTGATCGGCCAATGCGCCACCGATCAGGGTGCCGCCGAACGCGGAGACACCGATCACGGTGGCGATGGTGGCCACCCGCGCGGTCGAGCCGGTCAGGCCGTAGACCTGAATCGGCAAGGCCACCATCAGGAATCCGATACCGAACACCGAAATGGTCCGCGCCACGAACAGCGTGCGGAACTCCCGACTGGTCCGTAATGGCGTCAGATCGATGGCGAACTTACGCGGCGACGTGCGATTCATCGTCAGCTGGACACCGAAACCGGTTCGGCCCAGGACAATCCGTCGGCCGAGGGCACCAGGCCGCCGTCGAGCAACGGCGGCTCCACCGTCGCGGCACCGGTCGCACCGCGCGCCTGCAGCGCGTTCATCTCTTCCATCACCTCGCGGACAACGGTCGTGCCGAACAGATGCTTCATCCGCTGGCCCGAATCGGTATCCATGCCACCGGTTTTCACGGCGGCGGCGGTGAGTGCGTCGGTCGATGCGGCGAACTTGCCGATGATCGCGTCCGGGTCGGTGAGCGCGTTCTCACCGGAGAAGCCACCGGCGACCAGCGAAACGAACGCGGCCATATCGTCGCGGTCCATCTTGGTGACCTTGCGGGCCCGCCAGAAGTACGAGTCCTCGGACTGTTCCATGTCGTAGAACGCGGACAGGAACTCGTAGAACACCGCGTACTCGCGCCGGTAGCGGCCCTCGAACTCGCCGAAGGCACGTTCCTCGGTGAGCTCACCGGAGAGCACGCTGTTGATCGAACGCGCCGCCAGCACAGCGGAATACGTGGCCAAGTGGACACCGGTGGAGAACACCGGGTCGATGAAGCACGCGGCATCACCGACCAGCACCATGCCGTTGCCCCAGAACTTGGTGTTGGCGTAGGAGTAGTCCTTGCGGGTGCGGATCTCGCCGTAGGTGCCCTCGGTCACCCGGGTCGCGTCGGCGAGCATGTCGTCGACGATCCCGCAGCGGCCGATGAAGCGCCGCAACGCTTCCTCCTGATCACCCTGCACCTTGGCGGCGTGTTCCTTGGCGATGACCGCGCCGACGCTGGTCAGTTCGTCGGTCAGCGGGATGTACCACATCCAGCCCTCGTCGAACGCCGCGCACAGGATGTTGCCCGAATCCGGTGCGGGCAAACGCTTTCCACCGTTGAAGTAGCCGAACAGCGCGACGTTCTGGAAGAAGTCAGCGTAAACACGCTCGGCCCCACTGTGTTTGGTGAGCCGGGTCTTGTTGCCGCTGGCATCCACCACGTACTGCGCCTCGACCCGATGGGCGACACCCGCGGCGTCGGTGTAGTCCACCCCGATGACCCGACCGGCGCCATCCTTGATCACGTCGGTGACCTTGGCCTGTTCGCGAACGTCCACCCCGGACTTCGCCGAGTGCCGCAGCAGGATCTCGTCGAACTTCATCCGCTCCACCTGGTAGGCGAACGACGACGGACCCGAGAACTCGGGCGAAATGGCGAACAGGAAGTTCCACGGCACCGGACTGGTTCCCCAGCGGAAGCTGCCGCCACGCTTGTGCATGAAGCCGGCCGCTTCGATCTCCTGCTCCACCCCGAGCAGGCGGCACACGCCGTGAATTGTTGCGGGCAGCAATGATTCACCGATCTGGTACCGCGGGAACTGCTCCTGCTCCAGCAGGACAACGGATCGCCCGCTCTGCGCCAGCAAAGTCGCGACGGTAGAGCCACCGGGCCCACCGCCGACGACAACCACGTCAACCTTCTCGACTACGCCCATTCGCTTTCCTCATCATCGAACTCGGTGGGCCGCCGATCGGGGCACCACATCGGGGTCACCAGCGGCGGCGGACAACCGCGGTTGGCGGACAAACGGTCAGGGGGCTATGACGTCCAGCCACACGCCGAGGACCGGCTCGGACGCCAGCGTGACGAAGTCGGCCTGCGGCGCACCGCCCGCCCGCCACCGCTCGACCAGCGACATCAGCCGTACCGAATCCAGACCGGCATCGAGGAGGTTCGTCTCCTCGGTGAGCTCATCCGGGGAAATCCCCAGTGCGGCAGCGATATCGGCGATCACCGACACCCGGTCGATGACGGTCGTGGCTTCTTCGGACATGCGTTCCTCGTTCTCCTCGTTCGGTCTAGCGGTGGGCTCAGCGGGACGAGAGCTGGCCGAGCGCACCCGGCACCGGCTCCGCCGGGTCATTGCCGAGCGCGACGATCCGGTTGTCCGCGTCGACGTGCACGACCTTCGGCTGATGCGCCACCAGCTCGGCGGCATCGAGTTGCAGGAAGGACATGATGATCACCAGGTCGCCCGGGTGCACCAGGTGTGCCGCGGCGCCGTTGATGCCGATCACGCCGGAGCCCGCGGGGCCGGTGATCACGTAGGTCTGCAGGCGGGCGCCGTTGGTGACATCGACGATGTGCACCTGTTCGCCCTCGACCAGATCACTCGCTCGCATCAGGTCGGCATCGATGGTGACCGAGCCGACGTAGTGCAGATCGGCCTGGGTGACCGTCGCGCGGTGGATCTTCCCGTTGACGAGCGTCCGAAGCATTCACTCTCTCCCACTGGATAATTCATGTTTCAGACGGCATGCATACCCGTCCCGGCACACCGCTTAGGCTACACTAACTTTCATTAAGGTCGCTACCCACGGCAACTAATTTCGGGACAGGCTAAATAGACCGGGGTCAGTCCTCGTCTTCGGCGTGGTGGTCCAGGTTGACCGTGCCCAACCGCCAGTAGCCGTCGATCTTCATCTGGTCCTTGGTCAACTTCAGCTCATCGACCAGATAGCGGCGGATCGGCTTCAGCGAGTTGGCCTCCCCCGCGGCCCAGGCGAACAACCGCCCGGTCGGCGGCGCCAGCTCCCGGACCGCATCCGCGAGCAAGGTGGTGGTACCCGGTGCGGCGTCGTTGCGGTGCAGAAAACGCACCTGCGCCCCGGCGGGCAGGTCGATCTCGTCCGCGGCGTCGCGGACCTCGACGAACGCGATCACCTCTTTGCCTGCGGGCAGTTCCTCGATCCAGCGGCTGAGCGCGGGCAGCGCGGTCTCGTCGGCCACCAGCAGATACGTGTCGTAGCCGACCGGATAGATATGCGAACCGCGCGGACCGACCACGCCGAGCCGATCACCGGGGCTCGCCGCGGCCGCCCAGCTGCCACCCACGCCATGCGTGTGCAGCACGAAATCGATAGTCACCGCCCGCTTTTCGGCATCGAACGCGCGAATGGTGTAGTCGCGGAACTCCGGCCGTCGGCCATCGGGGCGCGGACCCATCCCCTTCGGTCCCATGACCGGCATGATCAGCTCGCCGGTCGCTGGGTCGGGAAAGAACAGCTTCACATGGTCGTCCGGAGCCATCGGCATGAACGGGAAGTCCGCCTCCAACTCCGGGCCACCCAGCAGAATCCGCTGCATCCGCGGGGTGAGCCGCCACGAGTCCAGCACCTCGAGCACCCGCGGGTGCAGCGCGTACTGCACCACGTTGACCGTCTCCAGGCCGGGCGTGTGCACTTGGTTCACAACAGTTCCTTTCGGGTCGAGGTTTCCGCGGCGCGCCGCCGGTCGCGCGCCCGTGCGCGCGGAATCACCAGCGGGGTACCGGATTCCGGGTCGTCGATGATCACGCACCGCAGGCCGAAGACGAGTTCGACCAGCTCGGCCGTGATCACCTGCGCCGGTGGGCCTTCGGCGACGATGGCGCCGTCTTTCATCGCGATGATGTGGTCGGCGTAGCGGCACGCGTGGTTGAGATCGTGCAGGACCGCGACGAGGGTGTGGCCACCATCGCGGTTGAGATCGGTGAACAGCTCCAGCAATTCGATCTGATGCGCGATATCGAGGAAGGTCGTCGGCTCGTCCAGCAGCATCAGCGGGGTCTGCTGCGCCAGCACCATCGCCACCCACACCCGTTGGCGCTGACCACCGGACAGCTCGTCGACCGACCGCGCGGACAGCTCGGTGACGCCCGTCGCGGCCATCGCCGCGACCACCGCCACCTCATCGGCCTTGGACCACTGCCGGATCAGCCGCTGATGCGGGTAGCGACCACGCGCGACCAGATCGGATACCGAAATACCTTCGGGGGCAACCGAAGTCTGCGGCAGCAGGCCGAGTCGCCTGGCCACCTCCTTCGCCGGATACGACGAAATCGCCTTGCCGTCGAGCAGCACCTGACCGGCGGCCGGGGTGAGCAGTCGGGACAAGGCCCGCAGCAGAGTGGATTTCCCGCACGCGTTCGGGCCGACGATCACGGTGAACGCGCCATCGGGGATCGCGACGGTCAAATCCTCGCTGATCACCCGCTTTTCGTAGCCGATGGTGACATTGTCCGCAGACAATCTCGAAGCAGCCGAACTCATCGTCGCACCTCCCGGGCAAGCAGCCAGACGAAATACCCACCGCCGATGGACACCGTGACCACCCCGACCGGCAGCTGGGTCGGCGAAAACGCGCGCTGGGCCAGCAAATCCGCCGTGACAAGCAGCAGCGCGCCCATCGCCGCGGCGGGCAGCACGGCGACGGTCGCGGTTCTGGTCAACCGGCGCGCCAGCTGCGGGGCGGCCAGCGAGACGAACGCGATCGGCCCGGCCGCGGCGGTGGCCAGTGCGGTGAGCCCGACGCCGACCAGAATCAGCGCCAGCCGCGTCGGCTCTACTCGGACACCGAGCGCACGCGCGGCATCGTCGCCCAGGTCCAGGATGGGCATCCGGTAGGCCAGCAGCGCCGCGCACGGCAGCAGCACGGCCAGCACCACCGTCACCGGCACGACCTGCGCCCAGTCCAGGGTCGCCAGCGAACCCGAACCCCAAACGGCCGCCGACATCGCGGCCGCCAGATCTACCTTGACGATCAGCCAGACATTCATCGAATGCAGCGTGGCGCTGATCGCGATGCCGACGATGATCAGCCGGAACCCTTGCACACCGTTCTTGAAGGCGAGCACGTATATCACTACGGCCGTGGCCATTCCGCCGACCAGCGCGCCGAGCGCGGTCTGGTAGTAGCCGCCGCTGGTGAACAGGATGACCACCAGCGCACCGGTGTAGGCGCCGGTGTTGAAGCCGATGATGTCCGGGCTACCCAGCGGATTGCGGGTCAGCGCTTGGAAGACGGCGCCGCTGGCGCCGAGCGCCGCACCGAGCATGATCGCCAGCAGCACCCGTGGCATCCGCCACTTCATGACGACCAACTCGACCTTGGGCGAGGCGTGACCGAAGATCGCGCGCAGCACCTCGCCGGGCGCGATCGAGTAATCACCGGTGCCGAGCGCGAGCACCGCGACCGCGGCGGTCAGCCCGAGCAGCACCAGGACAACCGCGACCACGCGCAGCCCGATCCGCGCCGAGAATTGCTCGGAGACCCGGACTATCGCGACCCGGCGGCCGAAATCGATGAGGGCATCTGTTGTCACAGTCCGCTCGCCTTCTTGCGACGGACCAGCACAACCAGCACCGGCGCACCGACGAACGCGGTCACGATGCCGACCGGCAACTCTGCCGGGCGCACCACGAGCCGGCCGAGGACATCGGAGATCAGCAGCAACGCGGGCGCTCCGAACAGCGTGTACGGCAGAATCCAGCGCTGATCCGGGCCGACGATCCAGCGGGCGACATGCGGAATCATCAGCCCGACAAAGCCGATCGGCCCCGCCGCCGCCGTCGCCGCACCGCACAGCAGCGTCACCGCGAGCACGCTGAGACGGCGCGTGTTCTTGATATCGGCACCGAGCGAGCGGGCCAGATCCTCGCCGAGCGCGATCGCGTTGAGCGGACGCGCAATGACCGCCGCGACCGCAAGCCCCAACCCGGCGAACCCGGCCACCGCCCACACGATGCTCAGATCGGAGATGGCGATCGAACCGGCTTTCCAGCTCCGCAGATGATCGAAGGTCGTCGGGTCCAACAGCATGAGCCCGTTGGTCACCCCGGTCAGCACCGCGCCGAGCGCCACGCCCGCGAGGGTGATCCGGATCGGCGTGGTGCCGCCGCGGCCGAGCGAGCCGAGCGCGTACACCGCCAGCATGATCACCACCGCGCCCAGGAACGCGAACCAGACGTAGGACCAGATGCTGGTGAACCCGAACACCGTGACGGCGAGCGCGACGAAGAACGCCGCACCCGCGTTGACCCCGATAATGCCCGGGTCCGCCAAGGGATTTCGGGTCATCGCCTGGATCAGCGCCCCGGAAACCCCCAGTGCCATACCGACGACCAGACCCAGCAGGGTCCGTGGCACCCGCAAGGACCGCACCACCAGCTGATCCGCCGAACCGTCGTAGTTCCACTGCGCGTCCCACACGATGTGCATCCCGATATCGCGCGATCCGACGGTCAAGCTGAGCACGCACGCCAGCACCAGAATGCCGAGTACGACGAACAATCCGGCCGTTCGCGCGGTATTCGTGGTGACCCGCCCCGATCGCGCCTTCGCTTCGCCGCCGGTCTCGGCGATCGCCTCCGGTGCCACCGGCGTGGTCGGCGCCGAGGCGGTGATAACGCTGTGTTCCGCTGTCGCGATGGGTTGCCGCTCCCCCGTCATACCGGGGCTCCCGCGCCGATCTTCCACCGTTGTGCCCGTTCCTGTTCGTGCCAGAAGCTCGCGTAGCGCCCGCCGAGGGCGAGCAGTTCCGTATGTGTGCCGGTCTCGGCCACGCGGCCGTGCTCGAGGAAGACGATGCGGTCGGCGGTGCGCACCGTCTCCAGGCGGTGCGCGATGACCAGTACCGTGCGATCCCGGGTGAGAGCCTCGGTCGCGGACCGGATCGCCGCCGCGTTCTCGGCGTCCAGCGCCGAGGTGGCCTCGTCGAGCAATACCACGTCCGCGTCTTTGAGCAGCGCGCGAGCCAGCGAGATCCGTTGCCGCTCACCGCCGGACAGCGCGGACCCGACCTCGCCGACGGTGGTGTCCCAACCGCGCGGCAGCCGGTCCACGATCTCGTCCACCCTGGCCAGCCGCGCCGCCTCGGCCAGTTGCGCCGCCGTGGCGTCGGGGCGGGCGATCAGCACGTTCTCCCGGATCGTCGCGTCGAACAGGTAGACGTCCTGGAACACCATCGACATCCGCGCCATCAGGTCCGCGGTGCGCAACTGACGAATGTCGGTGCCGCCCAAAGTGATCGCGCCGCCATCGACGTCGCGGAACCGGGCGGCCAGTCGCGCCAGCGTGGTCTTGCCCGAACCGGACGGGCCAACTACAGCGCAAACCGAACGATGCGGCACCTCGAACGAGATACCGTCGAGCACCGGCCGACCGGCCGCATAGCCGAATACCACGTCCTGGAACACGACCGACGCGTCGCCGGGAGCCGCCGCGGCCGTATCCGGTTCCGGCAGAACCGGTGTCGCGATGATCTCGGCGATCTCGGCGATCGTCCGTTCGGCGGCCCAGATGACGCCGCCGGTACGGCCGAGCGCGGCGGTCGAATCGACGAGCAGCGCGGCGAGCACGATCACGGTCAGCGCCACAACCCCATCCATCGCACCGGAATTCGCTCGGTGCAGCGCCGTGAGCAGGATCGCGGAGACGAACAGCGCGGTGCCCGTCTGGAACGCGACCGACCCGGCGACGGCGCCGCGGAAGTATGACGCCGAGGCCGCCCGCACCCGGGTCAGCGCCGCGATCATCGCCGAATTCGCCTGCCCGGTAAGGCCGTAGGCCCGCAAAACCGACTGCTGTTGGGCGAACTCGAGCAGTTCACCGTTGATCTCCTCGGTCATCGCGTTGTCCGCGGCAGTGGCGCCGCGCAGCACCCGAGCGGCCCAGAAGTACAGCGCCACCAGCACCGCCAGGCCGACCGCGGCTACCGCACCGGTCACCGGATCCACCACGACCAGCACCAACCAGACGACGGCGGATAACGCCGCCGCTCGAATGTTCACCGCCACAACACCATTGATCGTCGCGGCCAACATCCTGGTCGCCTCGTTGGTGAGCCTGGCCAACGCGTCGGTGCGCGCCGGGCCGAACCAGCCCAGCGGCAAGCGCACCACGTGCGCGGCCAGCCGGTGCTGCAGCGACGCGACAATCGCGCTGGTCACCGCGCGCTGGCGGGCCGAGGCCGCCTGGCTCGCGACGACCGCGAGCACCAGCAACCCGGCCAGCGCCGCCGCCCACCACCACGCGGCCGGGAACCTGCCATCGATCAATGCGCCGAGCAGCGGCACGAGCAGAACGAAACAACCGCCCTCGACCACCGCCGCGGCCGCGACGAGACCGAGTGATCGGCGCAACCGCAACCGAACTGGTTCCGCGACAACCCCATCGGACAAATGCATCATCGTGGCGTCGCCTCCGCACCATTGACCGTCATCTCGCGCGCCCAGCCGGGCTCCGACGGCGCTACCGCCAGGTCCAGCTCCGCGCCGGTGTCCGGCGATTCGGTCGGCTCGCCACCGGTCGCGGCGGCCCACATCCGGGCATATCGCGGGTTCGTCACGAGCAGTTCGGCGTGCGTACCGGACGCTTCGATCCGGCCCTCGTGCAGCACGACGATCTGATCCGCCCCGACAATGCTCGGAAGTTGGTGCGCGATCACCAGAATCGTCTTGTCCGCCATCAGGCTCGACAGCGCGTCGTGGATCTGCGCCGCCGATTCCGGGTCGGCCGAGGCGGTCGCCTCGTCCAGCACCAGGATCGGGGCATCGGCCAGGATCGCCCTGGCGATCGCGACGCGCTGCGTTTCGCCGCCGGACAGCACGGCATCCACCCCAACCACCGAGTCGTAGCCGCGGGGCAGCTCCTCGATGCGGGTGTCGATGCAGGCCAGGCGGGCGGCCGCGGCGATCGCGGCAGCGTCGGCGTCCGGGCGGCCGAGGCGGATGTTGTCCGCGATCGAGCGGCGCAGCAGCTGCGGCTCCTGGAAGACGAACGCGATGTGGCGATACAGCTGTTCGGCCGGGTAGCCCCGAATATCGCGGCCGTGCACGCTGATCGCGCCGCCGTCGACATCCCAGAAACGCGGCAGCAACCGGGCCAGCGTCGACTTGCCGGAACCGGACGCGCCGACGAGGGCGGTCACTGTCCCCGGCGCCAAGCGCAGGTCGATGCCGTGCAGCACCGGTGCGTCCGGCCGGTAGCCGAATCGCACATCGGCGAACTCGACGGCCGGTGCCGAGTCGACCGGCTCCGCCGCCTGCCCGGCGGCCGGGAGGACCGGCTCGGCGAAGATCGCACCGACGGCCGCCGCGACCGCGCGGCTGCGGCGCCGAACCTGCAACGCCAGCGGCAGCGACCAGGTACCGCGGGAAACGATCCACGACAGCAACAGGAATGGCACCACGTCCACACCGTCGATCCAGCCTGCCGCGGTGAAGGCGGTGCCGACCACCGCCGTGACCACGATGGTCACCAGCCACGAGGACAGGATCGTGGTCGCGCGGCTGCGTCGCGCCTCGACCGCTTCGGCGCGCAGGTAGGTCTCGGCGAACCGATCCGCGGCCGCATCGAATCGCGCGGTCCCGCGCTCGGCCTGACCGAACATCTTGAACACCGAGATGCCCTGGGCGAGTTCGGTGGTCCGGGCGGCCAGCAACCGCGCCGCATCCTCGTGCTCGGTTTCCTCGGGTGTGGCGTTGCGGCGCTGCCGGGTCAGCAGCACGGTGGCCACGGCCGCCGGAATCAGGACAACCAGCGCCATCTGCCAATCGACCCACACCAGATACCCGGTGGCCAGCACGGTCGTGGTGAGCAGTCGCGGCAGGATCGGAATGGTCTCGCCGACAAGCGCACTGAGCGAGGCGATATCGGCGCCGACGGTCTTGCGGACCCGGGCCGAACCGTGCTCGGTGAACCAGCCGAGCGGAATACGTTGCAGGTGTGCGACGACGTCACGGCGAGTCTCGAACTCGACCCGGCGGCTCGCCGCGAAGCTCAGCGCGAACGACAATCCATGGGCGGCGGGCACCACGAACCCCGCGATCACCACAACCCACGCCGCGGCAGGTATGCCACCGGGTGCACCGTTCCGGACCAGATCGGTCAGGATTTCACTCAACCCGATGAACGAAACGATGGTCGCGACGGCGGCGATCAGTTGGAGCGCGATCGACCCGACGAGCAGACCCCGCACCGGCCGCAACATCGCCGCCAACTGTCCTCGACCAACCGCGGAGCCTTCCGCATCGGTCGCGACAGTCTGTGTCATGGGGTGTCCTCCTGCACCGGTGCCCGGCGGGCCACCTCTCTACTTACATATCGGTTACATACTTGCACATAGTAAGGACAGGCTAAATACAGTGGACGGCGATGAGCGCGAGGTCACGCGCCTAGTCGCTGAGCTGGTATATCGCGAGAACGCCCTTGTGGTCGCTGCACCACCTCGATGGCGTGGCGGCGAAATCGTCCATGGTGATTTCCAGCTGCCGGGTGCCGCGCACGATGGATTCGCGCGGACCGACGATGCCGACGGTGGCCAGCGTCAGGGCGTCCCCGCGGGCGAAGATGTAGTCGACGCGGTCGCGTTCGTCGGCCTCGGGAGCCCAGGCGAGCTCGGCGATATCCACCTCGACGTTGTCCGACGGCCAAGTGAGTCCGGGGTGGGTGGCCGGATCGGGGTACATCGATCGGTAGGCATCGATGAACCCGGCATCGTGCAGCCGTCGAGTGGACTCCCACGCCACCACCACACCGTTGTGGTCGAACATGTTCGCGGTGGCGGGCGTCCAGTCCAGCAGCGACGGCTCGTTCAGGTCGCCACCCATGATGACCGAAGACCCCTGGGCGAGTTCGGTTTTCGCGTCGGCGAGAAACACGCTGATGACCTCGGGGCGCTTCGAGGCCGCGTTGACGCGTTGGATCGCGGCGGGGTCCGGCACCGGGCCGCCCGGCAGCTTCTCGAAGTTGTACTCGGCGAACTCACCCGGCGCCGGGACACCCGGACCGTAGCCGCGGGGCAGGTTGGAGGCATACCAGCGGAACTCCAGATGCGCCGAGTAGGCCGTGACGCGCCTTCCGTCGATGTTCAACCGCGCCTTGACCATCCATTGCATATCGGCGCTGTCCTCGACCGGGAACACCGTCAGGATGCCGGTGTCGTGCGAGCTGACCGCGTTGAATTCGTGTCCGCGCCTGGCTAATTCGGCCGCGACGGCCGTGGTCGCGTCGGTCGCCTCCGACAGCAGCACGATCGAAGCCCGGGTCGAGAGGATGAGATCGGTGATCAGCTGGGTGCCGTGCGCGACCTTGCTACCGCTGTGCCAGGTGTTGAAGGCGAGCACCCGAATCTCCCGCGCCGCGGCGGCCCCGGCCTCTGGCGAACCCAATCCGTCATAGTTTCGCGTCATCAACCCATCATGGCCTCACCGGAACTTTCCGGGGTTCGCTGACACGGCCCTGCGCAGGGTGGGTCGGTCGGCCCGGTAGGCGGCGACCACCGATGCCAGCTCGTGTGGGCTGGCTCCGTGCATGATCACGGAGTGACAGCCGAGGTCGTACTCGCGCGAGATCTTCTTGACGCACTGCTCCGGCGTGCCGTACGCGGCCGAGGCGAGCCATTCGTCCGGGATGAGGGCGTCGAACTGCTCCAGGACCTCGACGGAGGCGGACGCGTCGATGGGTCCGGCCGCCGCGGCGTCGAGGTACAGCTGGGTGCCGCGGATCCGTTCCCAGACCTCTGGGTCCCAGCCGTTGGCGGTGATCAGGATGTCGGCGTAGGCCTGCAGGTAGGTCACCAGGCGGCCGGTCCGCCTGCGCAGCTGATCCTCCGCGGAGAGTGCGTCGCTCGCGGTCGCGAGGCAGGACCAGATTCGGACGTTGTCCGGGTCCTTGCCTGCTCGTTCGGCGCCACGGCGAACCGCCGCAACGGATTTCGTGGTGGCCTCGTTGGAGAAGAAGGTATGCAGGACGACGAAATCGCCGATCTCGCCGGCCAGTTCGAGGGTCTTCGGGCCGACGGCGACGAAGCCGATCGGGGGCGAGTCCTCGAGGCCGTTCTGGTGATACAGGACGGGCCACGAACCGGCGGGACCCTTGTGATTGATGATCGTCTCGCCCGCCCAGAGGCGCCGCAGGATGCCGACGAAGTCGCGGAGTTGGGCTTCTGTGACGGCGGGTAGGCCGATCGCCTTCCAGTTCGCCGCCATGCCGCGGCCGAATGCCATGGCGTACCGGCCCTCGGTGATGGCCTGCATGGTCGAACCGATGGTCGCCGTGACCATCGGGTGCCGGGTGTGGTGATTCGTTGCGGCCGCGGCGATTCCGAGATCGGTGGTGCAACCGGCGATGCCACCGGACAGGACCGCGGAGTCCTTGACCGTCATTCGTTCACCGATCATGCAGGAGCCCAGACCGAGCTGTTCCGCGGTGCGCGCCTCCGGAAAGAGCACCCGGGCATCGGCGGGGTGCCGGGTGATGCAGTAGTAGGCCAGTTCGTTTAGTTGCTCTATCACGAGAGTGCTGCTCCCCAGGTAGTTTTCGGGTCGATGAACGGCGGGTGCTAGGCGCCGATCTCGGCGAGCAGTTCTTCGACGAGCGGCTTGTGATGGAAGAGGATCTCGATGTCGTCGGGACGTGCCATCTCACCGAAATGGACCTGGCGTCCGCCGGAGCGCATGAAGACGACGCAGTAGTTGAGGGCTGCGTACAGCGTGTACCAGGTGAGGTCACCGACTTCCACGCCGGAGAACTCGCGGTAGGCCGTTTTCGCATCCTTCGCGCGCAGGAAGTCCGGCATGCCGGGCAGGCCGTAGGTGTTGGCGATCGTCTGGAAGACGCGGTGCGCGAACACAAGCCAAGCCAAATCGAGTTCTCGGGGGCCGATCGTGGCCAGTTCCCAGTCGAGTACTGCGACGGGCGTGAAGTCCCGGTACATGCAGTTGCCGATGCGGGCGTCGCCCCACGATAGGACAGTCTCGCTGGGCGATGTCTCGGGAAGATTCGCGTTGAGCCACAACAGGATTCGTTCCACCAACGGTGATGTGCCACTGTCGCGGGCCGCGAACTCGTACCAGCCCTTGGCGCGGTTCAGGGTTCGTTCCAGTGGGTTCGAACCCGGTTGCCGCGGGTCGAGAAAGGCGAAGGTAGTCGGCGCGTCCGGGATGGCGTGCAGCTTGGCGAGCGCCTCGATCGTGCTGTGCTGCAACCGGAGTTGCTGCTCGGGGCTCGCGTCGAAGAGCCAGTTGTCGCCGAAGGTGTAGGGCATGACATCGGGCGGCACCAGGCCGTCGACGCGGTCCATCAGGAGGAAGGGTGTGCCGAGCACCTTGCCGGTCGGCTCGATGAATCGCACCCGCGGGACGGGGACGTCGCTCGCCTCGGCCACGATGCGCATGGCATCGAATTGATCAGGCAGGCTGTAGTTCTCGAGGATCGGGAAGTCGCCGGGGGCAGGCACCATCCGAGCGATCAAGTCGGCGGCCTGCGTGGCTCCGGCTTCGGTCCAGGTCGCGTTCAACACCAGTGTCTCCGCTGACATGCCGTTGCTGTCGATGCCGGTTTGCAGGGTGACATTCGGGTCGGCGTCTACCGGCAGTTGCGTAGCCAGCCATTCGGTGAGGCGTGGGATCAGCGTGCTGGCGTCGCGGCTGCTGCGCTGCAGGCGCATGCCCGGTTCGGCCGGGGATGGAGACATGGGTCACTCCTGACAAGATGCGAAAGCTGTTCGCAACCATGGACTTCCCCGCGCACCATTGTCAACAAGGGTTCTCAATGAATGGGAGTTACTGCAGGTAGGCCGCGATCGCGTCGACCAGCCCCTGACGCGCACTCGCCACGTCCGCAGCGGAAGCGAGGCGGCGCTCGTTATTGATGCCGCGTATGGCCGGTGGAATCAGACACTCGATCCGGTGCACCTTGTCCGGGTCGAGTTGCAGGTCCACCAGGGCGTATTCGAAAGCCCGGAGCCAGGCGTCTTCGTACCCGGCCATGGCCGCTGCGGTTTGTGGGAAAGCCGAAAGACGTTCCGCCCGATCGGTAGGCAGCCCGGCGCGCAGCGTCTCGACCGCGCGTCCTTCCGGCGTGTGCAGGATGGTCCAGATGGCATCGACCATTTCCTGCACCCGCTCCCGGATCGACCCGCTGAACTGAGGCCAGGCCTCCGGGCTGTTCGCGCCGCTGCGATCTGTAAGTTCGACGAGGACCGCAGCCCACAGTCCGTCGAGATCACCGAACTGATGCTTCAACGTCCCCCAGCTGACCCCGGCCGCACGAGCCACCCGATTCGCCGACAACGAGTCACCGGTTCCCTCCGCGAGACAGGCGATGGCGACGTCGAGCAGCCGCTGCCGAGTTTCCCTGCCCCGGCGATTGAGTCGAGTTCCGGCCGCCGATTGCATCGTCGAGTTCCCTTCGGCCATCAGCGCGTCCACTCCACTCGTCTCGAATGCACAGTCTCCGGCACCGCTCGAGCCCTGACGAGTTCTTCGACTGCGGTGATCACGCTCGCGGCACCGTCTTCGTCGGCGATACGGGCGGCCAGCTCTTCGGCCGCTGTTCGGTGGGTAGGTTCGGTGAGTGCGGTGTCAAGGGCGCGGGCGAGGCGTTCCGCGGTGAGCTTGGGCCGCGGCACAGTTGCCGAACTGACGCCGAGTTCGCGAAGTCGTTGTGCCCAGAACGGTTGATCACCGCCCGGTGAGGGCACTGCGACGGCAGGTAGCCCGGCGCGCAGGCCTGCTGCCATGGTGCCCGCCCCGCACGAATGCACCACCGCCGCAACGTTTTCGAACAGCCAATCGTGCGGGACGGTGCCAATGGTCAAGATGCTGTCGTCGATGACAGCGAGGTTGGCCCCGCCCGCCTGGATCACGCCGCGCATGCCGACTTTGCGCAGCGCGGCGGCGACGAGCTCCGATATCCGGGTGGCCTCGCTCTTGCCCAGCATGAGGCTGCCCAAGCCGAAAAACACTGGCGCCGATCCTGACTCGAGAAACGACACGAGCTCCCCGGGCGGCTCCCAGCCGAGCGGCCGCTGCGGCCACCAGTAGCCGACCACGCCGAGTCCGTCGCGCCAATCCGTGGGGCGTGGCAACACGCTGGGCGAAAAGCCGTGCAGGATAGGCCATTCGGCGTCGGTCCGCTGGCGTCGTAGTATCCGCTGCGGCACTGTCGGCAAGCCGAGCTGGTCGCGGAAGCCCGCGATCGTCTTGCCGTACATCCGATCGAACATCGCGGTGGCGAACCGTCCGGCACCGCGATTCAGCACCGGCCCGGCCGACCACGCTCCGAGCAGCGACGGCGGGAAGGCCGCGGTCGTCGAGATCGGTTGCAGGCGAACGCCGATGCTCGGGATGTTCCGAGCCTCGGCAAGAGGATGTCCGGCGAGTTCGGCGAACGGGGAGAGTAGCAGCACGTCGGCGGGCACGTCGCGCAGTGCCGCGAGGAGGTTCTCGCCGAGTTTGCGCATCCCCTTCGGCAGCACCATTTCCTTGGCGGCCCTGAGCGGATTCTCCTCGTCCAGGCCGTGTTCGAGCTCGAAGTCGACCGGAATGGCCTGCAACCCGCAGCCGACTATCTCGTCGACGAGGTCGGGCGTAGCGGTCAGTACGACGTCGTGGCCCGCGTTCCGCAGTCGGCAGCCGAAGTCGGTCAACGGGACGATGTCCCCGCGTGATCCGAACGCCGCGATCACAATTCGCGCCATTAGCGCCTCCCCCGTTGCGAGTGTTCGGTGGCCAAATCGAACGCTTCGACCAGATCCTCGCCGTAGGCGACGACATCGAAATCGGGATCCCCCATAGATCGCAGCAGTGCCGCACCGATCGCACCGCGCACCGCGGTAGCCATGAATGTCGGGGATAACGCACGGAACTCGCCGGTCTCGACACCGCGAGTGAAGATCGTTTCGAGTTCCAGCTTCGCCAGGTCCGCCAGCTGAGCGGGTTCGAGATCCACGCTCGATTCGTGCAGGCGTTGCCCGGTACTGCTGCGATAGTTCGAGCCGATCTCCATCAGCGCGATCTGCTGCGAGCGGTACGTCGCGATGCATTTCATATGCGCCCGGATGTGGGCGGAAAGCTGGCCCCGCGCAGTCTCTTCCGACTCGACCATGGGCAGCATGACCTCGAGCACCGACCGGTACAACTCCGCGACGATCGCCGCGACCAGCTCGTCCTTGTTCCCGAAGTGGTACTGCACGACGCTCATCGCCACGCCGACCCGTTCGGCGATCTTGCGCACCGACGCCTGGTGGTACCCCAGCTCGGCGATGGTCTCGATCGCGCACCCGACGATCTGCGCGCGGCGCGCGATCTCGGTGAACGTCGCCGCCTCGTTAGGTCGCATGACCTAACCATAGGTCATGCGACCTAACAGCGCGAGACTTCGTCGGCGACTCGGGCGACTACTGGTGTGCGCCGACCGGTTTCGAAGCGCCCGAGTTCATCCTGGTAAAGACGTTCATCTGGAATGCCTTTAAACACAATGACTTCTGGCTAATAACCGGCATATTGGCGCACCCGAGCACGCCTACGCTTGGATAACCTCGATACCAACCATCGCGTTCAGTGAATCGCAACTGGCCCAGGACTGATTCTGCCCATACTGCACCGGGCCGTACTTCCAGTAGGTGAACGGGACGGGCCACGCAACGCAAGTGAGCTTCACCTGATGCCAGGTCGGCAGCTCGCAATTGGCCATGCCACCGGTGTTGAAGACATTGTAGACGTGACAGTTGGCCTGCCATACCGGCACGTCAGCCTGGGCAACGCCACCACCAGCGAGCACAGCGGCCGCCCCTGCGGTGGCAACGACAGCGCTGGCGGCAAGCCGTTTCGCAGATAACATTCCGAACCTCCTGAGTAGGTGTTGTTCAGAACACATCGCGCACAGATCAGGCTTGTTACCGAACCCATCCGTTACGGGCACTAGAAGCCCCTTTTGCACCTGCCCCGATTTCTGTGAAATCACCCAGATCAGCGGCCCATACGAGTCTCTCTCGAAGCGCCAGCAAACATCTTCTCTCACGAATGCAAGTAGAACTGAAGTGCAACTACTTCTCATGCCACCTTGATGACAACCTTGCCCGCAGTGTGGCCGCTCTCGACGGTCGCGAGGGCAGCCGGGGCGTCGGCGAGCGGATAGACCGCGGTGATCACAGGTGTGAGGACTCCGTCCAGGGCCAGCCGAGCGGACCGCTCCAGATTCACGCGGTCGAGGCGACGCTCGACGAAACGCCCACCCAGATCGGACACCGACCGCGTCACCGACCTCGAGCCCGTCGACGTCCTCGCCCCTGGCGAGCACGGTTCCCGCTGCCTCCACACCCAGCACGCGGGGAAACGGACGCCCGCCGTCGAGTCCGGCGACCAGACCCGAACGAAGCAGGTAGTCAAGGGGATTCACACCGGCGACATCGACCCGGATCAGCACCTCGCCGCGACCGGGGACTAACGACCGCGCGCGCTCCAGGTTCAAACCCGCTGACCGACGGTCACATTCAGGTCGCGACCTTCTCGTCCTCGAGCGTTCCGCGAATCTGCTCCCGCAGCTCGGGACCGTCCTCATGCTTGTGTACCGAGACCGCGTGCTCACTGGCGGCCTGGACAACTTCGTCTTCCTCGCCTGCGATGGTGAGCGTGCAATTCGTCTCGCTGGGGAACTTGCGGCAGTCGGCTACTTTCCTCGTCATCGGACGAACCTCCTGTTCAATCGTGTTGCGCTCCCTACGGTAGCCCCGCCGACCGCCCGCCAGGCCAGATCCGCAACAGCTGAGTAGTCCGAGGGCCAGATGCCGACGTCCAGGCTCAAGCGACGAAGGTTGTCAGTTGGGAAACCGCTTCGACGGGATGGCGCGCCCAGATCCCCTCGCCGATCGCGTCGAACTGCCACGACCCCTGGGAGCGGAACAGCTTTCCCATGATCAGGCCGGTGTGTGGCCCGCCGCCGGTCAGGTCGTAGCGGGCGATCTCGGTGCCGGATACGCCGTCGACCACGCGGCAGAAGGCGTTCTCGATCTGTTCGAAGGTTTGGCCGGTGTAGGAGGTCACGATGAAGAACACGGTGGTGACTTCCGGTGTCAATCGAGTGAGGTCGACGGTGATTATCTCGTTGTCGCCCTTGCCTTCACCGGTGGTGCTGTCGCCGAGGTGCCGCACCGCCCCGTCGGCGGAGCCGAGTTGTTCGTGGTAGACCACATCGACCATGTGATCGTCGGTGAACAACAGTGCCGCGGCATTCAGGTCGATGTCCTTGGTCCGGGTGCCGAACCAGCGGCGTCGACGAACCGGGTCCCAGCCCAGTGCCATGTTGACGTAATCCAATGCTGCGCCACCTATAGACAAAGACTTGTGTGTGCGCACCTGGTGACTCCCCACGACCGAACGGCCCGACCCGCAACCGCAGGCCGGGTTGCCGACCAGACTTCCCGGCGCACCACCTGTAAAGATGCCGTAAAGATGACAAAGAGGCAAACCGGACATGAACCGGCATAGGCTCCGATCTATGGTGAGGAGTAGCGGGATGACCTATGTGCTCGGCTTCGGGGAGATCGACCGGACGCAGGTCGCGATCGTCGGCGGCAAGGATGCGAACCTCGGTGAGCTGTCGCGGATCGAGGGTGTCGAGGTGCCGGACGGGTTCTGCGTGACGACGGATGCCTTTGCGCGGACCGTGGGGGACGCTCCATCGATCGAGGATCGGCTCGACGAGCTGTCGCGCCTCGAACCGGACGATCGCGCGGCGATTCAGGCACTGAGCGAGCAAATCCGTTGCGCGATCGAAGAATTCGTCCTTCCCGATGATGTGGCGGCCGAGATCATCGACGCGCACGCCCGACTCGGTGCCGATGGCGCCTACGCCGTCCGCTCCAGTGCCACCGCCGAGGATCTGCCGACCGCATCCTTCGCGGGCCAGCAGGACACCTATCTGAACATCGTGGGATCCGCGGCCATCCTCGAACACGTCAGCCGGTGCTGGGGCTCACTGTTCACCGAGCGGGCCGTCACCTACCGCCTGCGAAACGATTTCGGCCACAAGGCAATTCAGATGGCGGTGGTGGTGCAGCGGATGGTGTTCCCGCGCGCCGCGGGCATCCTGGTCACCGCCGACCCCCTCACCTCCGACTGGACCGTCGTTTCCATCGACGCGGGCTTCGGCCTCGGCGAGGCCCTCGTTTCCGGCCTGGTCAACGCCGACGTCTATCGGGTTCGCGACGGCAACGTCATCGGCCGGACGATCGCCACCAAGAAGCTCTCCGTCGAACCGGCGCCGACCGGCGGAACGCAGGTGCAGGAGATCGCCGAGGAGCGCCGCAACGAACCGGTGCTAACCGATGCCGAGGTGCTCCGGCTCGCGCAGCTCGGCCGCCGCATCGAAACCCATTTCGGCAGCCCGCAGGACATCGAATGGTGCCTCGACGGCGACGACATCCGCATCGTGCAGAGCAGGCCGATCACCACGCTGTTCCCGATTCCCCTTGCGGCCGACGAGGAAAACCACGTCTACGTTTCGGTCGGCCATCAGCAGATGATGACCGATGCGATGAAGCCGTTGGGGATCTCGCTGTGGCAGCTCACGAGCCGGGCGCCGATGCGCGACGCGGGCGGGCGGTTGTTCGTGGATGTCACCAAGGCGATGTCGTCGCCGAAAACCAGCGCCGGTCTGGTCGCGGCGCTCGGCAAGTCCGATCCTTTGATCGGGGACGCGCTGCAAACCGTGATCGACCGCGGCGACTTCATTCATCAAGTGCCGGAACAGGTTTCGGCCAGCGCACCGCCCGCGGCACCCGCGCCCATCGAGAACGACCCCGACATCGTCACCGAGCTGATCGCCAACAGCGAAGCCTCCCTCACCGCCTTGCAACGCGACATCCAGACCAAGTCAGGGCCGAGTCTGCTCGACTTCATCCGGACCGATATCCAGGAGCTGCAGCGAGTCCTGTTCACCCCGCGGGGTTTACAGGTGATCACGGCCGCGATGGACGACTCGTTCTGGCTCAACGATCGCCTGCAGGAATGGCTGGGCGAGAAGAACGCCGCCGACGCACTCACCCAGTCGGTTCCCGGAAACGTGACATCGGAGATGGGCCTGGCATTGCTGGACGTCGCCGATGTGATCCGCCCACATCCGGAGGTCGTGGCCTACCTGCAACAGGTCGAGCAGACAGGACCGGCGGGAAACACCTTCTTGGACAAGCTGTCCGAATACCCCGGCGGCCATGAGGCACGCGCCGCGATCGAGGCCTTCCTCGACAAGTACGGCATGCGCTGCGCCGGCGAGATCGACATCACCAGGCCACGCTGGAGCGAAAGCCCCACCACCCTCGTGCCGACCATCCTCGGCAATATCAAGAACTTCGGGCCCGGCGCGGGCAGGCAGCGCTTCGCGGACGGCCTTCGCGACGCCGAGCAGACGAAAGAGCAACTCCTGCAACGCTTGCGCGCCCTGCCCGACGGGGCGCGAAAGGCCGAAGAGACCGAACGGATGATCGACCGCGTCCGCATGTTCTCCGGGTATCGCGAGTATCCGAAGTACCGCATGGTCAGCCGCTACTTCGTCTACAAGCAGGCCCTGCTGCGTGAAGCCGAACGGCTGGTCGCGGCGGGCGTTCTTCGTGAGCCCGAAGACATCTTCTACCTCAGGTTCGACGAACTCAGCGAGGTGGTCCGAACACAAAGCGCCAGTGCGGAACTCATCGACGAACGCAAGGAGGCGTTCTGTACGTATCAGGCACTCACCCCGCCACGGGTGCTCACCTCCGACGGCGAGGCCCTCACCGGAGCGTATCGGCGCGCGGACCTGCCCGCGGGTGCACTGCCCGGCATGGCGGTGTCCGCCGGGACCATCGAGGGTCGCGCCCGCGTCGTGTCCGACATCGCGCAGGCCGACCTCGAAGCGGGCGACATCCTGGTCACCGCCTACACCGATCCGAGCTGGACCCCACTATTCGTCGCGATCGCCGGTCTGGTGACCGAAGTCGGCGGCCTGATGACCCACGGCGCGGTGATCGCCCGCGAGTACGGACTGCCCGCCGTCGTCGGCGTGGAGCACGCCACCGAGCTGATCCGCGACGGGCGACGCATCCGAGTGAACGGCACGGACGGATACGTCGAGATCCTGTCGCCGCCGGACGAGTGAAACCTCATGACAGCTCCGCGAATTCGTCGATGTCGAAGCCGAGCCGGACGTCGTGGTCGACTTCGCTGCCGGTGATGGTCACCTGGCCGGTCACCAGCGGATAGCCGCGAGTCACGACGGTGTACTCGCCTTCGGGCAGGTCGGCCACCGCGTACCGCCCGTCCGCGTCGGTCCGGGCGGTACCGACGGCCGCACCCGACCAGTCGAGCACGGTGACCAGGGCGCCGTGCACCGCTCGGCCGTCGGCACGGACCGTTCCCCACAGCATTGCCATCGGCGCCAGCTCGATGTCGAAACGGAAGCGGCCGGTGTCCGGCACGGTCAGGGTCGTCGCGGTAGGTCGCATTCGTTCGGCGACCGCCACCAGTGTGTAGGTTCCCGCCAGCACGCCGGTACAGGAGTACGCGCCGTCCGTCGCCGTCACGGCGGCACCCACGACCTCACCACCCAGGTCGGTAACGGTGACCGTGGCACCTGCCACCGGCTCGCGTGCTGCCGTGCGCACCACACCCATCAACTCGCCGTCGCCTTGCAGCGTGATGTCGACATGCTGCGTGAAACCGTCCACGGCAGTGACATTCAGTGCGGCCGGTTGGTGACCGCTCGCCGAGACAATCAGGACATAGGCTCCCGGCGTGGGTGACTCGATGCTGTAGGTACCGTCACTACCACCCGTCGCACGCGAAACCTGATGTCCCCGTTGGTCGATCAGTGTCAGCACCGCGTCCGGTACCGCGCGCCCGTTGGCACGGCCGATCCTGCCACCGATCGTCCGGTCGCCCGTTGCGGCGACGATCGGCTCGCTGGCCACGCCCGACAACCGTTGCATCCCAATGTTGTTCGTGGCCGCGTGTGAGATACCAGCCGCGACAGGCACCGGCACCGGTTCGGCGACAATGGGATCCGGCTCGGCATGATCGACCTCCGGCTGGTGCAACTTTCGCAACTTCGAGCCCTCGACATCGATATCCGGCAGCACACGGTCGAGCCACTTCGGAATCCACCAGGCCCCCTTACCCATGATCGCCAGCAGAGCCGGAACCAGCACCATGCGCACCACGAAGGCATCGATGGCGACACCGCAGGCCAGCGCGAAGCCCATGGACTTGGCGGTGACATCGGATTCCAGCAGGAACGAGCCGAACACCGAGATCATGATGATCGCCGCCGAGGTGACCACCCGCGCCCCGTGGTGGTAACCGGCGATCATCGCTTCCTTCGGCGACTTGCCGTGCACGTATTCCTCGCGCATGCGGGTCACCAGGAACACCTGGTAATCCATGGCGAGCCCGAACACCAACCCGATCAACATGATCGGCAGGAAGCTGATGATCGGGTGCGGATCGGCGATCAGGCCGAAAGTGCCTTCCTGGAAGATCAATACGGTGGCACCGAAGGTGGCCGCCATGGACAGCAGAAACCCGAGCGCCGCGGTGAGCGGGACCAGGATGGACCGGAACACCAAGATCAACAGCACGAAGGCCGCTCCGGCCACGATCGCCAGGTACGGGACGATCTTGCCGAGCAGCACGTGGTCCATGTCGGCGTAGATGGCCGTGGTGCCGGTGATGCCGTACTCGATGCCGTATCGCTCGGTCAGTGCGCTTTCGGCATCGCGGGCGTCGCGCACCAGATCCTTGGTGGCCTGGTTGTTCGGCCCCGATCTCGGGACACCGCTGAGCATTACGCCGAGCCCGTTCGTACTGAGCTGCGGCTTGGTGACGTAGTCCATCTCCGGGAACGCGGCGAGCCGGTCGCGCAGCGCGGTGACCGCGGCTTCCCGCTCGCCTTCCGGCACGTTCGCCAGGTCGGCGGCCACGGTCAGGACGCCGTTGCTGCCTTCGCCGAAACCCGCCGTGCGGATGTCATAAGCCTGCCGGACCGTGGACTCCGCCGGGAAGCTGTCCTCACCCGGCAGTCCCAACTGCAGGTCGAGCGCCGGAGTGGCCAATGCGGCAAGTGCGGCAACGGCAATGGCCAGTGCGATCCATGGTCGCTTGCCGATCAGGCGGCCCACTCGCATGCCGTTGGTGACGGAGGTGTCGTCTTCCGGGTCGTGCCGGGCGACCAGCGGCAGCTTCGGCTTGAACAGAAAACGGCCGAAAACGCCTAGCAGAGCAGGCATCAGGGTGATGGCAGTGAGCACGGCGAAGAAGGCCGCGACGGCGCCACCGAGGCCCATGAACGTCAGGAAGTTCACCCCGACGATGCTCAGCGCACCCAGGGCGACGATGACGGTGAGACCGGCGAACACCACCGCGGATCCGGCCGTGCCGACCGAGATGCCCGCGGCCTCTTCGGGACTGTCCGCGACATGCAGTTCGTGTTTGTAGCGGGAGACGATGAACAGCGCGTAGTCGATGGACAACGCGATACCGATCATCGATGCCAGAAACGTTGTGAAGCTTGGAACTTCGATGATCGAGGTGCTCAGCGAAATCGCCATCATCGCGGCACTCAGGCCGACGATGGCCGTGATGATCGGCACGAACGCTGCCACGATCGCGCCGAAGGCGACCACCATGACGACCAGCGCCACACCCATGCCGATCATCTCGGCGTGGCCGCTGGGCTGCTCCTGTTTCTGCTCGATGGGCCCGCTGATCTCGACGGTCAATCCCTGCTCACGGGCGGGCCCGGCCACGTCGTAGGCCGCGCGCCGCTCGTCGTCGGTGATGTCCATCGCCGAGGCGATGTCGAACGGCACCGAGAGCACGGCGACGGTGGCCGGGGCGTCCTTGCTCAGCACATTGAGCGGCGCGCCGGAACACACGGCCGGGTCGGCGGCGGTCAGGCACCCCATCGCCTTGGTCGCCTCGACCGGGTTCTTCAGTGCCGCAGCGGCTTTCTCGGTGACGAGCTTGTGTTTGCCGTCGTCGACCGCCAGTGTCTTCAGGCCGGCGATCAGCGCGTCGATGGCGGCGCTGTTCTTCGCATCGGTCAGCTTCGTACCGTCGGGCGCCTTGATCACGTAGGCACCGCTGACGGCATCGATGGCGAACTGATCGGACATGCCTGGGAATTGCTTGTCCAGGATTTCGGTGGCGCGTTCCGACGGCAGCGACGGCATGCTGAACTCGTCGCTCATCGATTTGCTCAGCAAGCTGCCCGCGGTGCCGAGCACGCCGAGGAACAAGAGCCACAGCGGCAGCACTATCCATTTGCGGCGGAACGCGAACTTGCCCCACTTGTAGAGGTACACGGACACGACTGAGTTCTCCTAGAGGTAACCGGATTGTGCTGAGTTCAGGGCCCGTGTACAGCACCTTCGCGGCCCGCTTTGCCTGCGAACAGCTCCCCCGGACGTCCTCTATCCACCTACCGCACGGGTAGGGCTGGGAGATCGATAGAGAGCCGTAAACGGAGGAGAAACCTCTAGTTGCGAGAGCTTACTGCACGCCGAATCAACGCCGCCCTCGGCAGGCAGCTTTGCCGAAGCCGCTGGCATTCGAATGCTCAGGGCATGGCGTTTTCTTGTCGGCGATCGACGTTTTCTCTGCTGGTGCCGCCAATGCGATTGCTGAAAACTTGCCGTAATCGTCGTCGGCAACCAAGAGGAGATCTGACGTGACCACCACGGACGCGACCCGCACCGCCGTCGGGATCGAGGAGCTACTCCACGATTACTTCGATCTGCTCTACACCCAGGACATGGGCCTATTCGACCGGGTATTCCACCCTGCGGCGGTGCTCTACTCCGCCCAGGACGGTGTTGTCGTAGTGCGTCCGCGCGAGGAGTACCGCGCGCTCATGCAGTCCCGGCAGTCGCCACAGCAGAACAACGCGCCGCGCGACGACTTCGTGCTCGGGATCGATATGCTCTCGCCGGAGATGGCGATGGCCAAAGTGCGGCTGCGGCTCAACGACAACATCATGGTCGATTTCCTGAATCTACTGCTGGTCGAGGGCCGTTGGATGATCGTGGCCAAGCTCTATCACCGCGCGGAAACCGTCACCGACCCGCGGTAATACCGCGTGGCGCAGCCGCCGACCATCGAAAGCCGAGATTAGCGTAGCCCCATGCTGCACACGGTCGCCGCGATTGTGGTCGAGGATTTCACCCCGTTCGAACTCGGTGTGGTCTGCGAGGTTTTCGGCGTGGACCGCACGGCGGAGGGCGGCCCGTCCTTCGATTTCCGGGTCTGCGGTGAGCGCCCCGGTGCACCGCTGCGCTGCGACCAAGGTTTCGCGATTGTTCCCACGGTCGGCTTGGCCGGCCTGACCGATGCCGATCTCGTAGTAGTCCCGGCGGCCGCGGTGCGTGGCACCTATTCACCGATCGTCCTCGACGCGCTGCGCGCCGCACACGCCCGGGGAACGACCCTGTTGTCGGTGTGCAGCGGCGCCTATCTACTGGGTGCCGCCGGTTTGCTGGATGCCCGGCGGTGCACCACCCATTGGCGTTACGTCGAGGATTTCCGGCGTCGATTTCCGCGTGCGGAGGTCGATCCCGACGTGCTGTTCGTCGACGACGGATCCATTGTGACCAGCGCGGGCACCGCCGCGGGCATCGACGCCAGCCTGCATCTGGTCCGACGCGAAATCGGTTCGGCCGCAGCAAATCTGATCGCGCGCAGAATGGTTGTGGCACCGCATCGAGAGGGCGGGCAACGGCAGTTCATCGACCGGCCGGTACCCGAAACCGCCGACACCAGCCTGCAACCCGTCCTGGACGAGATCCTCGACGACCTGACCGTCGAACACACCACGGCCGAACTGGCCCGCCGCGCCCACCTGTCGACCCGCACCCTGCTCCGCCGATTCACCGCCGAAACCGGCACCACCCCGCACCGCTGGCTCACCCTGCAACGCATCCGGCACGCACAACACCTGCTCGAAGACACCACTCTGGACGTCGAGCAGATCGCTCGCGCAACAGGGATGAGCACCGGACCGCTACTGCGCCAGCACTTCCGCCGCATCGTCGGCGTGACCCCCAAGGAGTACCGCGCCACCTTCGCCACTCATCCTCGAGGCAGGTGAGCGCGGCAGGGCGTGTCGCCCAGGCGAGTCCGCGCTTGCGCTGACGAAGATTGCGGATACCGGGACTTGATGCGCGAGTCGCGTGGATCATGAAGTGGTGCCGGGCATTTCGAGAGCACCGGTACTCGCCGGTTACCTGATCGGCTGCATTGTGGCGGCGTGAGGGCACTCTCATCAAGGATGAACGGAGCGAAGAATGCAGATCCAATTTCTCGGTGGTGCAGGCGTCAACGGTGATACGGCGGAACTCGCCGTAGGTCGGCCCGTCATGATCAGCGCGGTTGCCATCGACGACAACGACCAGCCCGTGCAGCCCAGTGACGCGACCTATGCCTGGACTTGGCCGAGTTGGCTGCCCACGTACCCCGAAGGCTACGACTGGCCCGCAGACGCGCAGCAGACCCAGTTCAACGCAACCGCTGATCTGGTCGGCAAGATCGCGGAGGTCAGCGTGACGATCACCGCCAAAAACGGCCAGAAGGCGTCCAAATCGCTCAAGTGCACCATCGTCAAATAGGCCCGCGACCCGTCGGACAGCGACAGGGCAAGCAGTCACATTGCCGCCCCTTGATCTCCCGTTAGCGGGGGTTCAGCATCGAACTCTCGCTACCCTGACCACCTGCCCCTGCGACACCCTGCGCTGGATCAGCAACTCTACGATTCAGCTACGGCGAGCAGAGAGTGGGCATGCATGGAGATCGAGGAAGGTCGGGCGAGTGTGCCCGCACGGTTGGCGGTGGCGGTGTGGGGTGTGATCGTCGCCGTGCTGACCGCACCGATCGCGGCGGCCCTGGTCGGGATCGTCTATCGGTTTCCGATTCCGTTCGGTGACGATGCGCGGGGCGTCGAAGAGGCGGGAAATGCGGCAGGGGCATCGGTGTTCTACCTGGTCAGAGGCGAGGGGCTGATCCTGGCAGCGCTCGGTGCCGGTGCGGGCTACTTCATCGCACGAGCCGTCGGCCCGAGACTGCTTCCGGCACTGGCACTTACCGTCTTGACCGCTTTCGGCCTAGCTTTACTCGGCGCCCTCATCCTCACCGCGCGATAACGCAACTATCACCTGTGCTTGTCATGTGGCCACCCTCGGCGTCGGCCGCCGGTGCGACCAGGGGCGTGCGCGTTCGATCTGCGCGGCCACCTCGATGATCGCGGGTTCGCCGTTGACAGGTCCGACGAGTTGGGCGCTCAGGGGCAGGCCCGCGGCCGAGTATCCGGTCGGCAGCGCGACGACAGGGTTACCGGCGATATTCCAGACGGCGGTGAAGGCGGAGACCACGCGACCTCGGTTCATGACGGCGGCGATGTTGCCCTGGGCTCCGCCGTGTGGGACGGCCGGAGTGGGTGAGGTGGGCGTCAAGAGCAGATCGTAGGAATCGAAGAATCTGTTGATCTGCTCGGACTTCGCCACTGCCCGGCGTTCGGCCCATGCGCCGATCTTGTTGCCGCTGAACAACTTACCTACGCCGAGCAGTTGCCGGACGCGCGGCTCGATGAGTTCCGGATGGTCGACCAGGGTGGCTTCGTCCGAGACACCACCGAGCATCAGCACAATGAATTCGGCAACGAAGGCGGGATAGCGCGGTTCAGCCGGTTCGACGACGTGGCCCAGTTCGCGAAGCGCGTCGGCGGTGGCATGGAGGGCGGCGAGGGTCTCCGCGTCGGCGTGTGGGTACCGGCCTGGATGCCGCTCGGATATCGCGATGCGCAGCCGCCGGAACGGGGCGTCGATCGCCGCCGACAGCGGGGAGGCCAGCGCCGGGGTTGTCCACTTGTCCGTTGGTGACTGGCCCGCGATGACATCGCACAGCAACGCGCAGTCGCGGACGCTACGGGTGAGTGGACCTATTGTTCCCAGCATCCGCCACAGATCCACGGTCGGTGCGGTGGAGACCCGTCCGCGTTGCGGCTTGAGGCCGACCAATCCGCAGTAGGAGGCGGGCAATCGGACCGAACCGCCACCGTCGGTGCCGATGGCCGCGGCGACCATGCCCGAGGCGACGGCGGCAGCGCTGCCGCCGCTGGATCCCGACGCCGACAGGCTCGGGTCCCAGGGGTTTCGCGTTGCCCCGAACGCGATCGACTCGGTGAACGGCATCACCCCGAATTCGGGCAGGGTGGTCTTGCCGATGATCACCGCACCGGCGGCGCGCAACCTGCGTACCGCTTCGCCATCCCGTGCCGCGGGTTTCGACGTTGCGCTGCCGCCGAATGTCGTGATCACCCCGGCGACGTCGTTGTCGTCCTTGATCGCGACGGGCACGCCATGCAGCGGGCCGCGGGTGCGCCCCGTCGCGGCGTACTCGGCATCCAGTGCGGCGGCCTCGTTCAGCGCCGACTCGCCGAGCACGCAGGTGAACGCGTTGAGGATCGGATCGAGAGCGGCGATTCGGTCGAGGGTGAGCCGGGTCAGCGCGACGGCGGTGATCTCGCGGTCCGCGATCATGCGCGCCTGTTCGGTGGCGTCGCAGAACGCCGAAATCGTCTCAGTCATCGTTGCGCTCCGTCCAGGGCGCGGAACTCGCGGATCGCGGCGGCGGGCGAATGCCGTTGCCGGAGCGCCGTTATCACCGCGGTAGGTAGTGAGCCGAGGAGATAGCCGCCACCGATCACGATTTCGGCTGCCACTCCGCTGCTTTCGACGGGATTGCCACGCAACCGGCGGATCAGCGCCTCGGCGGTGTTACCCGCGATGTTGTTCAGGGTCATGAAGCGCACGATCGTGTCGAAATCCTGCACTTGCTGCGGTGAATACCGTGCCCGCAGTTCATCATCGAGCCATTCGGCGGCCGGACCGAGGTTCGCGCTCGCACGGCTCTGCGCCCACGCGACGGCGATCAGTCGATCGTCGGTGGTGGTCGTCGGGTCCAAGCCGACGAGTTCGGCGAGTTGCGCCCGCTCGGCGCCTTCACTCAAGGCCGAGGAGTTGTGTACATACGCGCAGAAGGTGCAGCCGTTGACCATCGAGACGGCGAACATCATCTGCTCGCGTAGCAACGGCTCGACTCGATCAGGTCGCCAGGCAGTCCGCGCCGTGCGTCCACGCCGAGTGAGAACGCGGGCTTCGCGCGCCATCGACGACAGGCTGTAGGTGCGTTTGCGAAAACTTGTCGCCGATCCAGCGGTGCTCGAGCCGTTCACGGGGGCCTCCTGTCGAACTTCGCCAAATGTTATCGGCGATAACAAAGTGTACTCTGATCGCAGAGTATGCAGCGCTGACGTAGAGTGTCAATAGGTCCGTCCGGAGCCGAATCAAAGAGAAACAGGAGGCCGTCACCCGATGACGCCGCTGTCACGCCGCGCGGAAAAACGGCAGGATATGGTCGCCGAGATCAAGGATCGTGCCCGGGCACAGCTGGCCGACGGCGGTGCGGGCGAGTTGTCGTTGCGGGCCATCGCCCGCGATATGCGGATGTCCTCGGCCGCTATCTACCGCTACTTCGACAGTCAATCGGCACTGATCGATGCGCTCTGCGTCGATGCTTATACGTCTTGGAGTGACGCCGTCGAGGCGGCGTACGAGCAACATCGCGACGACGATCCGACAGCCCAGTGGTGGGCGATCGCCCAGGCGGCGCGCCAGTGGGCGCTGTCCAGCTCCGAGGAGTTCGCGCTGATCTTCGGCACGCCGATCCCCGGGCATCACGCCGTCGAATCGGCGACCGGACCCGCCGCCGCCCGGGCGATGCACATCTTCGCCGGGGTCTACGCGACCGCGGTGCTGACCGGTGCCGCCGACCTCCGCCGCTGCTTCATCCCCGAGCCGGTGCAGTTCGGCGAGCTCGGCCGCTACCTGCTGTCGATGAGCGGTTCCGAAACGATCACCGATTCCGACACCCAGCAGCTCAGCAAGGTGGCCGCCGTCGGCAACAACGCGTGGGCATCGATCCTCGGATTCCTGATCACGGAGCTATGGGGCAATCTGCCGCGCCTCATCACCAACGTGGACGATCTCTACCACGCACACCTGTGCACGGTCATGGTCGGCATGGGGTTCGACCCCGATACGATCCCTGCGCGTCGCCCCCGTGAGGAGTAGCGATCAGATAGTAGAACTCGGCAATCTCCACATCAATGTGTCGTTAGGCAAAACGAAATGGCCGCAGGTATTCGATGGAATTCAGCAGTTGTCGCTGATTTCGACAAGATTCCCGGGCCGGCCGACATTCCTCGGCTATTCCGCGGGTCGCACTGCGTCGAACGATTCCGGCAGCGTCTGCCCGCCGTCGACGGCAATGGCCTGACCGGTGATATACCCGGCCTCCCAGCTGGCCAGGAAAGCCGCGAGATGTCCGATGTCGGCGGGCGAGCCGAGGGTGCCTGCCGGAATGGCCGCAGCCCTACCGGCCAGGTACTGCTCCCCCATCTCTGCCAGTCCCTCGGTAAGGATATTGCCGGGCAGAATCGCATTGATGGTGATCTTGCGGGGCGCGAGTTCGAGAGCCGCGGTCCGCATGAACCCTAGCTGCGCGGCCTTCGATGCGCCGTAGTGCGACCAGCCCGGATACCCGGTGATCGGTCCGGTAATGGACGAGGTGAGCACGATTCGGCCTGCGCCGCAGGCGGTCAGCGGCGCCAGACACGCCTGCACCGCGAAGATCGTGCCAGCGAGATTGACGTCGAGCACCGCGGCCAGATCCGCCGCCGTCATGGTCGCCAACGGCGCCTGCGGCATGATCCCCGCATTCGAGCACAGCACATCGATACCGCCGAACGCCGCGACGACCTCGGCGCTCATCGCACGGCACGATTCGGGATCGGCGATGTCGGCACACACCCCCAACGTCCGGCCCGGTCCGCACGCGTCGAGCTTGCCTGCCGCCGACGCCACCTCCTCGGCTGTGCGGGCCACCACCGCGACATTCGCCCCGGCGACGGCGAATACCTCGGCGATACCGTAGCCGATACCTTTCGTAGCCCCCGTGACCACAACCGATTTACCATTCAGATCGAACATGCGAGACGCCTCCTTTGTCTGCCCCATCGGATTGGTAGCCACAATTCAGCCGAACACACGTACCCATCCTTCGGCAAACAAAATCTATGCGGAGTGCATTAAATCACAAACGTCGACATGACATTCAGGTATAAGGTCGAGAACAGTAGTTTGTATTCGCCTCGAGGAGTGGTGGTATGTCGACTTTCGATAAAGGGCTGCCGCGTCCGGAATTCGGCGGAAGCGAATCAGGGCTTCCGCCGCTCGAGCTGACCGCTGCCGATCATGCCGCCTTGCAGGAGCTGGCTCGATTCCCGCTCCTGGATGCGATTTACGGGCGTCGCTCCCGACGTTTCCCGGTCGGCGGCGCGATCCCCGCGGGCCCGCTCGCCTTCCGCAGCAAGTCCCAGCCGCAGCCGCTCAGCGATCTCGAGCGCGCACTGGTCCTCAACACCGTCGCAGGCTGGACCGGCTGGCACTTCGGCATCAGCCACCACCCCGGCTACCAGCCCGAGGCGCCGAACTACGCCGGCTCGCCCACCGGCCGCGCCTTCGGTTCGGCGGCTGGCTTCCACACCAGCGAGTTCTTCTGCACCGACGACACGGGCACCTACTTCCTGCCGACCCGCGATGCCACGCCGGACAACGTCTACGCCGAAGGAGACGGTGCCACCGAGACCCAGCTCAACCGGCTGCTCTCGCGCGTGGTGAAACTGTCCGATCAGCGCATCCACATCCCACGCGAGGAGCCCTACCTCGAAGGCCACAACACCTGGATCGCCAACTACCCGGGCTCGCTGCTGGTGATCCCGGTGGCCGACCTCGCCCAGCAGACGCTGGCCAATATCGCCTTCTTCACCCAGAACGGCTTCGCCATCTACGACGATGTGCACAACCGTGAGATCCCCGGCATCGAAAAGTACCGGGACCGTTTGCGTTTCACGGAGCCGCTACCGCTGTCCTTCGTCGAGCAGTACTCGATGGCCGAAGCCAGCGCGGAGCTCATGGCGGCGACGCACAACGGCCACCTGCTGCTCGGCGCGATGGGTTTGGGCGGATGGAGCTTCGACGGCATCGACCGGCTGACCATGCTCGGCGCCAGCGGCCACCCCGACATTCCCGGGCTCGGCTTCCGCTACGACACCGATCCCCGCTGGGCGCTGCCGAACCCGACCGGTTTGCCCGGCGTGTTCGAGGCGTACTGCCGACCGCGCTACGGGTCGATGGCTGAAGCCGTAAATGCCTTGGCCGAGCGCAAATTCGGCCCCGGCGGGCCCTATCACCCGGAAACACCGGGCCCGTTCGCCGACACTCCCCGAGTCCGCGCGGCGGGCGCGCCGTGGGACAGGCGGTTCCGCGAACTACTCACCCTGCAGGCGACCTACATCGACGAAACGTTCGGCAAGTTCCCCGGCACCGTACCGAGCATCTGGATCATGAACTACCTCCAGGCGCAGCACATCGATCTCGACTTCTACGACACCGTGCTCACCGACACCGCGGTGCTGTCGACCCATCGCGAACACCAGCGCACCTGGCACCGGCACGATTGACCGGTCAAAAGGCGCCAGTCACCACGGTTGGGCGAGCCCGGATCCGCCGGTTAGTCCGCTACCGGTTTCGCACCGGATTCAAACGCCGACACCTGTCGCGGAATCCGGCGAGTGCAGCACCCGATCTCGGCCGCACAGCGGTTCGATGATTACCCTCTTGTTTCAAAGCACAATTCGGTTGTTTCATTGCACAATTTAGCTGTGCTTAATCACTTCCGACCTCGCTGGAATACGGACGTGGAAGCAATGAGAAGGACCCTCAGCAACTGGCGCCGATACCTCACAAACCGAGTAACCCGCAGGTGAGATGGTCGAATCAAGTAATGCAATCGAGGCGTCAGAGTGACCTGCGCAACAAATGATTTTAGTGTAACGCCAGGTTTGACGTAACTATCACCGTTAGTAGATACTCCTTGCACAAACCGGCGGAACAACCGGAAGACCACCCTTTCGAGCACTCCTCGCACCAAATTCATAGGACGAACGAACTGTGCGCCGAAGAATGGTGATTTCCGGTCCGTGCAGATTGGCGCGTGCCATGACTCGGTGACGGAATAACACATATTTTCAATGCTGACCGAAGGCGCTACAGACGGCCGACGGCTGGACACGAAGGTTGCCGATGTCTGAATACCCTGTGCTCACTGCCAACTCGATCACACTGCGACAGTTCGACTACTTTGTCAGCGCGATACAACTGGGTTCACTATCGGCCGCCGCCAAGCGGTTCGGAATAACGCCATCCGCGATGTCACAACAGATCGACGCGTTGGAGGCCTCACTCGGCCGAAGGCTATTCGATCCGCAGTCACGCCGGTCGAGACTCACCACATTCGGCACCGCGTTCTTCGCCGAGGCATCGAATGTCGTCGAATCCGCCCGCCAGGCGGTGGCCATGGGGCAGACGTTCGGCGACGGCACTATGACCGTCGGAACGACGCCCACCATCGCCCAGAAACTGCTGCCACCACTCATCTATCGAATGCGAAACGAACGCGATATCGACAGCATCGACGTTCGAGCGTTCACCGATCTCCGCGAGCTGAACGCAACCCTCGAAGCAGGCGCACTGGACCTCGCCGTCGGCCCACTCGAACAGTCCAGCTCACGGCTCGTCCACTGCTTCGGCGAGGAAGAACTCGTCGTCGTCTGCCACCCCAGCCAACGCACCAACTTCGACGGTTCATGGCAACAACTGGTCCAGGCACCATGGATCCGCTGCGGCTCGAACTCCGATCTCACCGACACCCTTTCGCGCGAGGCGGGCCGCGCCGGGGTACATATCCGATTCACCATCCGCGCACCGGACGTGTCGACCGCCCTGAGTCTGGTCGAACACGGCGTCGGCGTCGCACTGGTGCCGAGGATGGCACTGCACGGATCGCCAAGACTACTGTCCATCATTCGGCTGTCCCGCCCCATCCACCGGGAACTGACCGTGCACGCGCGAGACAAATCAGTACAGGTAGCGAAGTTCCTCGAAGTCATCACCGACGCCGAACTCGTCCGAAAGTTCGGCGCCGCAGGACTGCTGGCGGCCCAGCGCCCGGCCACTCAGCACCCGGCCACTCCCCTGCCACATCCTGAACATGGCCCTGTTACCTTCTCCGGTCAGCGCTCGTCATAGGTGTGACGATCGAATACGAACGGTCGTCACACTTACGACTGATGGAGAACACGATGCTGACCAACATCATGTACGCGACGATCTACGTCACCGATCAAGACCGCGCGCTGGAGTTCTTCCGAACCCGAGGATTACCCGTTCGGGATCCGCGTCGAGGCGGTGGACCCGGACGGCAACCAGATCTCGCTCCGTGAGCAGCGTCAGCCGTGACCACTCCCCCATCCGATCTGGTGACCGAGGCGTTCGAAGCCCAGCGCGATCGGCTGCGCGCCGTCGCGTACCGCGTGCTGGGCTCGCACGCGGATGCCGAGGACGTGGTCCAGGAAGCGTGGATGCGCCTGGTCCGCCAGGACGCGGCAACCATCGCCAACCTGGCGGGCTGGTTGACCACCGTGGTCGGCCGAATCAGCCTCGATCTCTTGCGCTCTCGCCACGCCCACCCCGAAACTACCTATGACCCAGAGCTTTCGGACTTCGTGGTAACTCCCGATGACGCTCCCGCGCCGGACGAGCAAGTGGCGCTGGCCGATTCGGTCGGACTCGCCCTGCTCGTCGTGCTCGACTCGCTCACCCCGAGTGAACGGCTGGCGTTCGTCTTGCACGACATGTTCGCGGTCCCGTTCCACGAAATCGGCCAGATCCTGGGCAAATCCGCCGATGCCAGCAAGATGATCGCCAGCCGGGCCCGCCGCAAGGTGCGCAGCACGGACCGGTCGGCGAGCACCGATCGCGAGCACCGAGAGGTCGTCCAGGCATTCCGCGACGCCGCCCTCGGCGGTGATTTCGAAGCGTTGCTGCGTGTCCTCGACCCGAACGTGAAGCTGACCGTCGACACCGCCGACGGCGTGATCGTCAAGCTCGGTGCCACCGCGGTCGCCTCCGGCGCTCGCCTGTTCGGCGGCGAGGTCGCACGCCACCGACCCGTGCTGGTCAACGGCCTCCCCGGCCAAATGTCCTGGCGCGCAGACGGAACCCCGATCTCCATCATCGCATTCACGGTCACCGAGGGCCGGATCACCGCCATCCACATCGTCACCGACCCGGCCAAGCTCGCCGCCATCCAGCCGCTGGACCCGGCCTGAGTCGAGTTGGTCGATGGCAGTACGACCACTGCCCGATCACTCGACCAGGTCGAGGAACTCCCAGTGCGCTCCCGATTGTGCTCCGCTGAGCCACTTTCCGCAGTTCTGCAGGACCACCGGACCCGAGGTGATGTGCTGGGAGCCGGTGCCGAGATCGCGGAGGAACCGGTCGATCGGACCGCGCCGGATCGCCGTCGTCGCGGCCCAGCGGTGCACCGTCTGGCCGACGTCGTGCGCGGTCCATGTGGTGTGGTTGAGTACCAGCCGGATCAGCGTCTCTTGTTCGGTGCTCAGCGGCGCACCGGCGTCGAGGGTTTCTTCGTTCCCCTGCCAGACCTCCATCACCCATGCGCGTGCCGCGCGCAGCGTGGCTTCGGCCTTCGCGTACGCGGCGTGGAACTGCGCGGTGTCGACGGCGGCATGGAATGTGCCGGACTTCTTCGACGCGTAGAGCTTCATTTCGTCGAGCAGCCGCCGACCGACACCGAGCGCCCAGCCGGTGTGCACAATCGCGGACATGTTCACCACGCCGATGCGATAGATCGCGCCGCCGTTGGCGGGGACCATCGTCGTCGCGGGATACGTATGTGTCTGCGGGACAAACACATCGGTGCAGTGATAGTCGATGCTGCTCGTCGCACGGAGGCCGAGTACGTCCCAGTTGTCGACCAGATTTACCTGCGACTTGGGCATCGCCAGTATTCGAGGCTCGCCGGTCCCCTCGACCTGAATCGCACTGTGGATGTGGGTGGCCAGCGCCATCCCGGAGGCGAACTGCCACTCGCCGCTCACCAGGTAGCCGCCGTCCACCGGGACCGCCCGGCCGGGCCGGGTGCCATGGCCGGAAAGCAAGGCGTGCGCACCCGCCGGGACATCGGGGAACAGGTCGGCGGCCGCCTCGGCACCGAGGTAGGCCGCGGTGCTGCCGGTAACCATCTGCAGCACCATCATCGTCCATCCGGCCGCCGCGTCGTAGTAGCTGAGCCGCTCGATCGTCTGAATCAACTGGCGCGGGGAGAATTCGTCACCGCCGAGATTCTCCGGCAGACCGGCGCGGACGATCCCCGTGGCCAGCAACGACTGTGCGGTGTCGTCGGTCAGCCTGCCGAGCTTGTCGGCCGCCGCCGCGTTTGCTTCGACGGACTCGCCGAGCGCATCGATCCGTTCGAGCAGTGCGGGGAATTCTGTGCTGATGTGTAGCCGAGCCGCAACCACTGCTTCCTCCACGGTTTCGATATCACCTTGGGGCACAGCATGTTCGGCCACCTGCGAGGGCTCTTCCGCGCCACCACTCGCCGAGGCTAGTCCCTTCGGCGTAAGTGCACGGTCAGCGCAGCGTAACGGGGTCGTCGACCGGCGCGTAGCAATCGAACTCGACGGGGTCGTGGCAACCAGCGCGGCCCCTCGGTAGCGCCGGTGTCGACCGCCGCGACGCCCTGCTGCAGGCCACGGTCGAGGTGGTCGCCGAACAGGGCAGTCACCTCAGCACGCCCTGGTCGACCGCAGTAACCCCAGTTCACTGCGGTATCGCGACCGACTCGATCTTGTAGGCGCCACCGATCTGGTAGCCGGTCCCGTTCTGCGCCTCGATGACCGATCGATACACCACCTTGCTCTGGTCATCGATGAGCCGCACTTCGGTCGCGGTGATCTCACCGAATACGACATGCCCCTTGCCCTGGAAGAACACGGCGTAGCGGCCGACCGCCCGGCGTCGAATAGCCTGTTCGAAATCGAGCAGGTCGCTGAGACGAAAACCGAGTCGCTCGAACCAACTTCGGGCGTAGGCAACCGCAACCCGGTAGCCGGTGTCGACGGATTCGGTGGGTATGCCGAAGCGGGCTACCAGTTTCTCCGGGGACACCTCGACGCCGGTCATCTCGAGGATGGCCCGAGACGCGGTGTGGGCGGTGCAGTCTCGTGCGGACGAGGCCGCCGCGCCGATATGATGCACGCTGGGAACGGCTGCCCTGGCGAGGGCGTAATCCTTGGCGAACTCACAGAAGACCCAGACCACCAGCGCCTCGAAACGCGCTGCCTCGTAACCGTTTTTGGCACCCTCACGGAATCCTTCGCGTAGCGCCTTGGCCATGGCAAGGCTGGTGGTCGGCGGCAACTTCGGCAAGGCGTCGTATTCGTGCTGCATTTCGAGGAGTACTTTCAATTTCCGCTCGGGTTTCTCCTTCTCCCACTCCGAGCGATAGGCACCCCAGGCCCCGTGGTAGTTGACCCGCGACATGAATTCCTCTACCGCGGAATCGAACTCGCCATAGGCAACACCGATCTTGCGGCCCGCTTGCCGGGCAGCGTCGAGACTGCCCGGCACGGGCGGCGGCGGACGGAACACCCCTGGCGCAGGGGCTGTCGGCGGCGTGTCCATCTCGGCTCCCGTCAGGCGATCGTGCCGAGGTCGCTGCCGACCTCGATATCGGTGCCCGACGTGGGCGTGTACTCGTTCCACTCGGCGATCAGCGCGCCCTTCGCACCCGGCTGGACGACGGCGAACGGGATGGCCGAGCCGTCGTGGTCGTATTTGAGTTTCGCGACGACCAGGCGGTTCGAGTCGAGGATCGACGTGACGAGCTGCGATTCCTGAATCACCGCCTTTTCGGCGTTGCGCTTGTCCGCCGAGTCGATGACGACGGGCTCCCCGACCACGAACCCGGACGTGGTGTCGACCTTGATGGTGACCGGACTCTCGCTCGCCCGCAGCACCGCGGCCGACGCCGCGTACACCGAGTCCTGCAGCCGGGTCGCGGTGCGGGCCGGGTTGGCCGGCGGCAGGCCCGGGTAGTTGCGGTCATCGTAGGCCGCGATCTCCTGGGCGATCTTGAGATACCTGACGTCGGGATCGAATTTCGGGTTGGTGAAACCACTTTCGGCGAACCGGAGCCAGGTTTCCTCCCAACCCTTGCGCACGGTGAGCACCACCCGTGCCGCACCGGCCCGCAGAAACGCCTGCCTGGTGGCGTCGGGATGCTGGATATCGCGGATGAAGTCCCAGCTCTTCGGGGTATCCCAGAAATAGGAGTACAGGAAGCTGACCACGTTCTCCCACTCGATGGCCTGGTTGATCATTCGCACGATCTGCTCGTGCTGGCGGACCGCGGCCATATCCGTATCAGCGATCTTCAGTTCATTGGCGACGAACCCGATGCCGTACTCGGCTCGGCTAGCACCGTTGCTGTCGAGGGCGGCTTTGTCGAATGCCGTTTCGGCGCCCGCGGACATGTAGCGGTAGCTCTGGCCCGCGATGAATCGAATGACCCCCTTCATGATCTCGTCGCTTTCCTCCCGGCGCAGCGTCAGGGTGTCGACCTTGTTCAGCCGCTCTTCCAGCGCCGCGACCCTGGCCGCGATGTCCTGCTGTTCGGCGAAGTACGTCGTTTGCGCGGCATTGAACAGCGCGGTCCACACATCGATCTGCCACTGCTGGTAGGTGCGGCCGAGCGGCCGCAACCGAGCGGTGAGCTGCAATGTCTGTGTCGAAACCCAGTCGAAGGTGAGCACGACCGTCGGAGACCCGGTCGCACCTTGGAGGAAGGCGCCGCCGGTGTCGCGCTGCAAGACGAAGCCGGGCGGAAATGCCTTGTTGCCGAACTTCTCTTCGAAATCGACCGAGGTGCCCTCGACGGTGAACTGACCGAGATGGCCCGAGTAGGAGGTCATCCGGCCGGCCAGGGTCACGTCCACGATCTCGTACCCGTTCGGCACGGTCAGCTTGATCGTCGCCGAGGTCCGTCCCTCGCCACCACCCGACTCGACCCGGAACGTCTGTGGCTCGAGCGAGGCCGGCGGAAGCGACAAGCCTTGCGCGTCGTAGCGGTCGGCCAAGACGAGGTAGTGCGGCTGCGTCTCACCCGGCCGGACCGCTTCGGTGATCTCGTCGTGGGTCACCGGGAAATCGAAGGGCCCCAGCCGTTCCCGCAACTCGGACAGTTGCTTGTAGGTCGCGCGCATCGCCGCACCCGGTTCCGGAATGACGATGTCGTAGGTCAGCCGCAGACCGTATCGGTACAGCCGGACCTGCCATTTGCGCATCATGCTGAAGTAGTCGATCCGCATCGGTTCGGTGGCACTGGGATTGCGCACCTTCCGCGTGGTCGACATCTCCGTGCCGGTCACCGTCGTCGTCGAAATGGTGACCTTGTGTTCCTGCTTGGACCGGCTGGACGCCTTCTCCGTGAGGGTCTTGGCGTGTTTCCTGCTGTCGTTTGCTGACGTGGACTCCGAGCCTTGGGAGGTGAATCCGCTGCTGGCCGAACCCGAGATGACCGGGATACCGCCGGAGACGGTCCCGGTGACGTTGAACTGGTTCGAGTGCTGGGTCTGCGAGCTCGTCGACTGCGCCAGCTCGGTGTTGTCGGTGACGCCGGTTTCGCTGAATTCCTCCAGCGAGTCGGTGACGATCGAGGTGAACTCCTTCGTCTGTACCGACCACTCTTTGTGCACGACGGCCGTTTCCTCCAGCGGTGCCAACGGCACCGTCGCGACCAGCTCACCGCGTTCCATTCCGGCCGGTGTCATCTCCAGCCGCTCCAGGTTCAGCATGCCCAACGGGGTCTCGGCGGTGACGATCGCGAATCCCTGCGTCGCCGCCATCGCGGCGGCCAGCGACGTCCGGGCGTCCTCGAGCTCCGCCGGGCTCGCCGCCTCGACCTGCTCGCGGCGCACCGCGACCAGCGCGTGCCCGAACGCCAGCAACCCGGACACCGGCACTTCCGCGAAATCGTCTGCCCACGGCCGGTTTTGGGCCCTATCCTCGCATGAGCCGAGCAGAGTCAGCATCGCGTCGCGTTGCCCCTCCCCTACCGTCGACGGAACCGCGGCCGCGGCAACGGCGTCGTCCGCCGTTCCCAGCAACGCACGAACCGCGTCGACCTCACCCGACCGCAATCCGAGCTGACCGACGAACCCGGACTTCGCCAGCACCTGACCGGACTGTGGCACCTCTACGTTCAACGGAACCAACGTAGCTTTGTCGATGTGGCGGGTCGCGCTCGTCAACAGGGGTGGCCTGGACGGCGGCGGCGTGCCTCCCGTGGCGCTGCGCTGGTCGGTTTCGATCCGAATATCGTCGGGCATTGCTGGTCCCCTCGTTTCGCGGTTCCGCTCGTCCTCCACGAGCGCCGTCACGAAAGGATGACCAGAATGCGCGGTGATCGAAAGGAAACGGTCCGCTCAACGGATAGTGACAGGTCCACCGTCGACGAGGTCGAAGATCCGCGCCAGGGCGGTACGGCCTGCCGCGATCTGTTCGGTCGCCTTGTGCCGCAACGGATCACGAAGTTCTGGCGCTGCCGCCCAATGCTCGTGGACGGCGCGGGTCAGCTGTTGCTCGAGTGCGGGGTCGTCGAGGCGGACGATGCGCAGGCCGGTGCCGAACATGCCCGCCAAGCCGTGGAACTTGTCGTCATAGTATTGCGAAGAGGAAAGCCCAATCGCCGGAATGCCTTGGGACAGTGCGAATACCGCGAGGTGGTAGGTGCTGGTCACGAGGATGCGGCAGTGTGCGAGCTGTCGTGCTACATCCTCGGGCGTGCCGTTCCGGCGCACGGCGGGGCGGGTGCGGGCGGCGCCGGTGAGCAGTGGCTGCGTTGCACGGCGATCCTCGGAGTCGTACTCGGAGATGATCAGCGGCACCAGTGGCGCGTCGAAATCCCTGGCACACGTGCGCAATACGGAGCCGAGGACCGCGCGGGTCGGCGCGCCGATCTTCGAGTAGTCCGCGACTCGCAGACTCAGGCCGATATCGGTACCGATATCGGCGCGGCGCAGGTGGTGACCGAATTCGACCGCGTCGTCACCGGTCACCAGGATTCGCTCGGGTGCCACCCCGAGATCGGCGAGAAGTCCTGGTCCGCGCCGACCCTCGCGCAGGGCGATGACGTCGACACCCGGCAGCACGGCCGCCGCTCGTCGCAGGAGTCGTGCGTTGCGCATCGGACCGATGCCCTGTCCGATCATTGCCGTCGGAATGCCCAGGGAGATAGCGTGTTCCAGCAGGTTCAGGGTGCGATGCGCCTGATACAAGTCGATGTCGGTCAGATATCCACCTCCCTGCGCGATCACGAGGTCCGCCTGCTCGACCGCAGCCGGGACCGGCGGCAGATCGGGGTCCGACGACGACGCGAGGTCACTACCGCCGCCGGTCCGAAAGGCGTCACGAAGCCGACGCAGTCGCTCCTTCGGCACATCCGAAACTGCCCGCCAGTGCAATGCCGCAGGCCCGGTCAACGTCACCCCGACAGCCCGCGCGAATCGTCCGTCGTTCTCCCACGGCCTGTCCGATCCGGGGTGGATCGGCTCCGCATCGGGCAGCAGCGCCCGCAGCAACCGCGGCTGCTCGGTCAGCATCCCGATGTGTGCGTCCGGCCAGCGTTCCCGTAATCGCCGCACGGTGACCGCCATCATCGCGATGTCACCCCGATTGCGCAGCGCGTACTCACCGTTCTCGACCAGTATCCGGATCCGACCGGCGCCTGCCGCCGTACTGGAATCACTCACTCCGGCAACGCCTTCCACAGATCATGCATCTCAGTAGGCCCCGTCGCCGCTGGCCACGGTCGTAATCGTATTGGCGAGAATCGCCAGGTCCAGTCGCATCGACCAGTTGTCGACGTAGAAGACGTCCAACCGCATGGACCTCTCCAGTGACAGGTTCGATCGGCCACTGACCTGCCACAGCCCGGTGATTCCGGGTTTGACGAGCAGCCGTCGCCGCATGATGTCATCGTAGGCGTCGACCTCGCGCTGCACCTGGGGTCGTGGGCCGACCACGCTCATTTCCCGGCGCAGCACGTTGAGGAACTGGGGCAGCTCGTCCAGGCTGTACTTGCGCAGGGTACGGCCGAGCGGCGTGATACGCGGATCGTGCTCGAGCTTGAAGAAGACCGGATTGCCGCCTGACTTCTCGATCAGCGCGGCCGCCTGCTCGTCCGCGTCGATGTACATGCTGCGGAACTTGATCATGGCAAATGGCTTGCCGTGCATGCCGATCCGCTCGGAGCGATAGAACACCGGGCCTCGACTGGTGAGTTTGATCAGCAACGCGATGGCGAGCAACGTCGGGGCGGTGGCAACGAGCGCGGTAACCGCGAAACACACATCGAAGATGGTCTTACCCAGGGACTGCGCGTGCGGGTGCCTGGGTTTGCCGATGTGCAGCACCGTCATGTCGGACACCGACTGCCTGGTCATCCGGTTCCCGGCGATGTCGACCAGCCCCGGCGCCACCATGAGCTCGACGCCTAGCTCTTCGAGATCCCATGCGAGCCTGCGGAAGTCGTCCGGTTCGCACACATCGCCCCCGGTCACCACGACCGCATCGGCGCGGGTCCGAAATGCCGCCGCGGGCACCGATCGGAGATCGCCGACCGTCGGCACACTACGACCCGCGGCATCGATATCGCGCGCATCGGCGCCGGCCGGATCCGGCGTGCACACCCCGATGACCTGATAACTCGACGCCGGATCGCCGGCGAAGGCCGACGTGACCGCCTGTGCGGCCGCACGATTGCCGACCACCAGGACCGAGATGGGCTGCCGGACACCGAGGCCGTAGTACGTGGACAACTTGCGCCACAATGCGCGAGCGCCGAGCAGGCCGAGTAGCCCGAGTGGCAGGGCGACCACCAGATACTCGCGAGTGGCATCCAGCCGGAAGGCGACTGACGCGGTCGCGATGAGCGCGAACAGGTACAGGGTCGCCGACAGCACCCGCCGGTATTCCTCGGCCCCGGCACCCACTACCTGCGGCGATTGGGCGTCGAACAGCTGAAGAAAGGCCAGCCACGCCAGGACAATACTCACGGTCAGCGCGACGTGCGGCACGCCGGACCCCAACACGTCCGCGGTGGACGACGGAATCAGATGCGCCACAAGCACTGTCACGCCGACGACGGCGAAGTCCGTGGCGCGCAACACGCGGACGTACTCGGGGCGCCGGCCACGACGAGCGGCCGAAGGCGGTCCAACAACAACGCCTGACCTGCGCATATCTAAACGCATGGACACGTTCCTATTTCATCGACAAGCACAGCGATAAAGGTCCTGGCAACCAAGATCGCAGCGACATCTGACTCCCGAGTGTGACGGAAGATCCTTCCCCGACCGGCAGCGGAAAATTGCTTATGAACAGAACCGCGAAGCGAGTGTTGCAGATCCTCGAGGGGATGAGAACGGCGTGGAATCCACTGCGATGCACATCACATTCAGAGTCGATAGCTATGGCTTTGCGAAAAACTCCCTGGCCACTGGTTTGACCGATTAGTCCAACCACCTCCATTGAAGCTTTGATTCCAGATAGAACTTAAGAGCGAGACTTTCGAGCAGTGATCGTTACCAAGGTGGGCGTCTACCAGGGGTGAAACATACCTATTGCCCGTTGGTTTGGATGCGGTTAGAGTTGCGCGAGGCATCGCAGGGTGATGAGGGTCCCCGGATGCGTGAGCGTTGCTGGAAGTATGCCAATTCCTGTAAATTGCAGGTACAAGTATTGCCTATCGACCCGAATCGTGTGAGCATGTCCGGCGGCGCCTGATTTGTTCGTTGCAGCTCAGGAGGAAATTGTTCCGGCGTCGGCAGTTTCCGGTTCGGTCGATCCGAGTGGAGTACGCGCGTGATTTGTCGGCTATGTGAGTCGAGTTCGGTGAGTGTGCTTGATTTGGGCGCTTGTCCACCTTGTGAGCGTTTCTTAACAGCAGATGAACTCGATCTTGCTGAAGTGAGTTACCCGTTACATCTTCGGGTGTGTCCGAACTGTCTGCTACTGCAGATCCCGGCCCTCATCACGCCGCAGGACACCTTCACCGAGTACGCCTACTTCTCCTCCTACTCCGACAGCTGGGTGCGGCACGCGAAATCCTTCGTGGATCAGGCGATTACCCGCTTCGAACTCGGCAAGCGCTCGTTGGTGGTCGAGGTGGCCAGCAACGACGGGTATCTGTTGCAGCATGTGGTCGCCGCAGGCGTCCCGTGCCTCGGCATCGAACCGTCGGTGAACGTCGGTGCGGCGGCGCTCGAGCGGGGCGTGCCGACTGTGACCGCGTTCCTGGACGAGGACTTGGCCGCGAAGATCCGCGCCGAGCACGGACCCGCCGATCTGGTCGTGGCCAACAACGTTTACGCTCACGTTCCCGACCTGCTCGGCTTCACGCGATCGCTGCGCGAGCTGCTGACCGCCGACGGGTGGCTGGCCATCGAGGTGCACCACGCGCTGAATCTGGTGCGGCTCGGTCAGTTCGACACCATCTATCACGAGCACTTCCAGTACTACACGGTGCTCTCGGCCCAGCGCGCCCTCGCGACAGCCGGTTTGGCCGTTGTCGATGTCGAACGCCTGGCCACCCACGGCGGTTCGCTCCGGATCTGGGCCAGGCCGGAACCGGTCGCGCTACCTGGTCGCCGGGTCGCCGCGGCGCTGGCGGAGGAAGCCGCGGCCGGATTGCACGACATCAGCGGGTATCACTCGCTGCGCCCGCGCACCGAGGCGGTCCGCCACGACCTGCTGCGCTTCCTGCTCGACGCGCGCGAAAAGGGCAAACGCGTCGTCGGCTACGGCGCACCGGGTAAGGGCAACACCCTGCTCAACTACTGCGGTATCCGCACCGACCTGCTCGAGTACACGGTGGACCGAAACCCGTACAAGCACGGGCGATTCACCCCCGGTACCCGGATTCCGATCCATCCACCCGAACGCATCGACGCCGACAAACCCGACGTCGTGGTGGTCCTGCCCTGGAATCTCGAAAACGAGATCACCGCCCAGTTGCGCCACATCGGCGACTGGGGTGGCGAACTCGTCTACCCACTGCCCACCCTGCGTCGCGCGGAGCTCTCATGAAGGTTGTCCTGTTCTGTGGTGGCTACGGCATGCGCATGCGCAACGGCACCGACGACGTCATCCCGAAACCCATGCAGATGGTCGGCCCACGCCCGCTGATCTGGCATGTGATGCGCTACTACGCGCACTACGGGCACAAGGACTTCATCCTGTGCCTGGGCTACGGCGCCAACCACATCAAGAACTACTTCCTGACCTACCAGGAGTCGGTCTCCAACGACTTCGTCATCCGCGACGGCCAGGTCGAGCTGCTGCAGTCCGATATCAGCGACTGGACCATCACCTTCGTCGACACCGGCGTCGACTCCGCCATCGGCGAGCGGCTGCGCCGGGTCCGCGGGCACCTGGCCGGTGAGCAGTACTTTCTCGCGAACTACGCCGACGTCCTCACCGATGCGCCGCTGGACCTGATGATCGACAAGTTCACCGCGACCGACGCCGCCGCGTCGATGCTGATCGTCCCACCCCAGTCGTCGTTCCACTGCGTGGACATCAACGCCGCGGGCGAGATCAAGAACATCACACCCGTTGCGCAACTACCGATCTGGGAGAACGGCGGCTATTTCGTGCTGACCCAGGAGGTGTTCGAACTGCTGCCACCCGGCGGCGATCTGGTCGAAGACGCCTGCGGCACCCTGGCGAGCCAGGGCAGGCTCTTCGGCTACCAGCACCTCGGCTTCTGGAAACCGGCCGACACCTTCAAGGAACGCGCCGAACTCGACGACGGCTACCACCGCGGCGACCGGCCGTGGATGATCTGGGAGGGCAGCGACGCCTTCGAGGCGGTGTCGTGAAAGCACTACTGCCCGAACGGATCACCGAGATAGCGGTGCTCGGCGCACACTGCGACGACATCGCCATCGGTTTCGGCGGCACGCTGCTGACCCTGGTGGACCGTATTCCGGGGCTGGTGGTTCGGGCGCTTGTCCTCAGTGGCGCGGGCACCCGCCGAGAAGACGAGGAACGCACGGCACTAGAGGCGTTCTGCGGCACCGCGACACTGGAACTCACGGTGCTCGACGTGCCCGACGGTCGCGCGCCCGCGCACTGGGATCGGGTCAAGGACGAGGTCGCCGCCCTGCGCCGCCGCGGCGAGCCGGATCTGGTGTTCGCCCCGCATCGCGGCGACGCCCACCAGGACCACCGGCTGCTCGCCGAGCTGGTGCCCACCGAGTTTCGGGATCAGCTGGTGCTCGGCTACGAGATCCTCAAGTGGGAGACCGAAACCGCGCGACCCACCCTCTTTCATCCGCTGCCGCCCGGCATCGCCGAGGCGAAGGCCCGGCTGTTGCTGAAACATTATCCGTCGCAACAGGATCGGGACTGGTTCGACGAGAGCGCCTTTCTCGCCTCGGCCCGGGTGCGTGGCGTGCAGTGCCACGCCGAATACGCCGAGGCGTTCTTGGTCGAGAAGGCCGTCGTAAGTTTCGGAGGTGTGTGAAGATGCGCGTGCTCGTCACCGGACATCAGGGCTATCTGGGCACCGTCATGGTGCCGATCCTGCGCGCCGAAGGACACGAGGTCGCCGGGCTGGATATCGGCTACTTCGCCGACTGTGTGCTCGGCGCGGCACCGGACGATCCGCCCGGGCTCGCCGTGGACCTGCGCGACGTCACGGTCGATCAGCTGGTCGGCTTCGACGCGGTGGCACATCTGGCCGCCCTGTCCAACGATCCGCTCGGTGCACTCGCGCCGCAGATCACTCATGACATCAACCATCACGCCTCGGTGCGGCTGGCTCGGCTGGCCAAGGAGGCGGGGGTCCGGCGGTTTCTGTACGCCTCGACCTGCTCGGTGTACGGCGCGGCGGGCGATGAGCTCGTCACCGAGGACGCGCCGCTGCGGCCGCTGACGCCCTACGCGGAGAGCAAGGTTCGCGTCGAGGACGATCTGCTCGCGCTCGCCGATTCCGGCTTCGCCCCGGTATTCCTGCGTAACGCAACGGCTTTCGGGTTCTCACCGCGGTTGCGTGCCGATATCGTGCTGAACAATCTCGTCGGCTACGCGGTGCTGACCGGCGAGGTGAAGGTGCTCTCGGACGGCACGCCGTGGCGGCCGCTCGTGCATGCGCAAGATATCGCGCGTGCCTTCGCCCGCTGCCTCGTCGCACCGGTCGAATCCATCCACGGCGTCGCATACAACGTCGGCACGGAGGCGAACAACCTGACCGTGGCCGAGATCGCGCAGACGGTCGTCGAGGCGGTACCCGGTGCTCAGCTGGTTATCGCCGGTACCTCCGGATCCGATTCGCGGTCCTACCGGGTCGACTTCACCAAGGCTCGCGAGGAATTGGCGTTCGAGGCGCAATGGACCGTGCCGGACGGCGCGGCCGAGCTGTATCGGGAGTACCTCGCGCGCGGCCTGACCGCCGACGCCTTCTTTCCGAAGTTCACTCGTCTCGCACGCCTGAACACGCTGAAAGACGCTGGGGTGCTGGATGACTCCCTGTACCGGGTCAGGATCGGTGCGTAGCGTGCGGCAGCGCGGCGAGCAGCGCGCGCCAGCTGCCCGCGGCCGCGTCGCGGGCCGAGACCACCGTCACCGGCTCCGGCCAGGCGATGGCCAGGTCGGGATCGTCGTAGGCGACGCCGATGTCCTCGGCCGGATCATGCGGGCGGTCGATCCGATAGCACACGTCGGCGACCTCGGTGAGCGCCTGGAAACCGTGCAGGAATCCCGGCGGCACGTACAGGTGCCGAAAGTCGTTGTCGTCCAACAGGAATGCTTGCTGCCGTCCGAAAGTCGGCGACTGCGGCCGGATATCGACCAGCACATCGTGCACCGCGCCGTGCGCGCACCGCACCAGCTTCGCCTCGCCGAGCCCGGATCGCCCGTGCATCCCGCGGATCACGCCGCGGGCCGAACGGGATTGGGAATCCTGGATGAACCTCGCCGCCGTCCCCGGCGCACCCAGCCGGTCGTCGAACTCGACCGCGTCGAAGGTGCGGGTGAACAGGCCGCGGTCGTCCCGGAACGGCTCCGGAACGAGGACCAGGACGTCAGCGAGATCGGTCGGCTCGATAAGCACCCGGCCATCGTGCCCGACGACACCCCTCGCGCGCCATCGTTCGCAGATCACGTCACACGTTGCGCGTCGATGGGGAGACGCCGATGACCGGGTGCCGAGCATGCGGAGACAGCGACCTACGCCGGGTTCTCGACCTGGGTCGGATGCCCGCCGCCGACGACTTCCCGCTCGCCGACGCGCCGGTCCGCCCCGACGAGGCCGCTCATCCCCTGGCCATGGATCTGTGCGCGACATGCGGTTTGGCCCAGCTGGCCGAGGACGACACCCGGACCGCGGAACCGCGGGGCGTCGAACCGCGCGCCCTGCGGGACCAGGCCGCCGCGGCGGTCGCCCGGGTCCGGTCCGACGGGTGGTTACGTGGTGCGACGGTGCGCGAATTCGGCAGCCCGCATGGCGGCAGCTGGCTCCCCCACCTCGCCGAACACGGATACACGGCACTGGAACAGGAAGCCGACGTGGTCCTCGACTGCTTCGGCATCATGCACGAACCGGACCAGCGCGGCGCGTTCGCGCTGCGGGCAAAGGCCACCGCGCCGGACGGCGTGCTGCTGCTGCAATTCCACTCGCTGCACGCGATCGTCCGGCAAGGGCAGTGGAATGCGTTGCGCCACGGTCACTTCGCCTACTACTCGTTGACAACGCTGGTGCGGTTGCTGCACCAGGCCGGGATGAGTGCGGCGACCGCGTGGGAGTTCGAGCTGTACGGCGGCACCGTGCTGATCGCGGCCGTACACGGTGCGTGCGAACCGGATGCCGCGGTACGGCGGATCCTCGCCACGGAGGCCGGGCTCACCGATCCAGCGGTAGTCGGCGGGCTACAGTCCGCCGCCACCGCGCACGCGACATCGCTACGCCGTCGCCTGGAAGCCGAAATCGCCGATGGCTGTTCTGTTTACGCCTACGGCGCGGCATCGCGCGCGGTCGCGCTGTTCGAATTGGCCCGAATCGACCGCGGCCTGGTGCACGCGGTGGCCGACGCGTCGCCCGCCAAACAGGGCAGACGCATGCCCGGCACCGACGTCCCGATCATCTCTCCCGCGCAGCTGGTGCGATCCGCACCCGACCGCGTTCTGCTGACCTTGCCGGATCTGCTGCCGGAGCTCGAGACGCGCTTTCCGGAGCTGTCCGGCCACTGGATGTCCGCCGAATACGCACCACCGAACGAGGGAACCGACCGATGACCGACCTGTCCATTTGCGTCCCCGCCTACAACGCGGGCCGAACGCTGGCGGCAACCATGCGGTCGATTCTCGATCAGGACATCGATGCCGAACTCGTCGTGCTCGACAACGCAAGCTCCGATGAGACTCAGTCCATCGCAAGGTCTTTCGACGATCCGCGGGTGCGGATCTTCCGCAACGACCACGTGCTCCCGATCGGCGACAACTGGAACGCCACGATCCAGCGATCGACTCGGCGGCTGGTGAAGGTGGTGTGCGCCGACGACGTGCTGTTGCCGGGATCGCTTGCGGCACAACTCGAGGTGATGGCCGACACCGCGATATCCATCAGCTCGGCCAAGTTCCAGGTGATCGATGAGGGTGGTGCGGTAGTCGAGTCAGGACTCGGGCTGCCCGGCCTGCTGGGCGCGCAGACCGCGGGCGCCGTAGTGCGGACGATCGTGCGCGCGGGGCCAGCCGAATTCGGACCGACCGCGGCGGCGATGTTCCGGCGCGAGCACTTCGATCGGGTCGGCGGCATCCGCGGCGATCTGGTGTTCCCGATGGACGTGGACTTGTTTGCCCGCATCGCCTCGCTCGGTCGCTTCTTCGGTATGCCGGGAGTCCTTGCCGCGTGGCGCAATTCGACGTTCAACCTGTGCAGCCAGACCTCGACGGCCAGCAAACTGATCGAGCTGTTGCGTTTCCATCACCGCATCGCGGGCGAATACCCACAGCACATCCGCTACCGCGATCTACTGGCCGCCGATACCCGCCTGCTGCGGACCGCCCTGCACCGCGCGAACGTGCGGGCCCGTGCGATCACTGTCCCAGGCCGCTCAGAAAGGCTACCGAGGTGACCGCGCGCACCGAGCCGGTCTCAGTCCACATGACCGGCGCCGAATGGTTCGGATCGGAACCGGGCGGACTCAATCGGTACTTCACGGATCTGTTCGGTGCCTTACAGCGACACCCGGGCACAACGGTATCGGCGGCTGCGTTCGGCGATCCGCCGCCGGGCGGCCGATCGTGGGGCGCGACCGGCGGCTCCACACTGCACCGCGCGAGCAGATCCGTCCTGGCGCGTCCGAGCGCCGCGGCCAGGGTGCCCGGCGGCGCTCGGCGCCCCACGATCCTCGATCGTCACTTCTGCCTGTACGGGCCTCCGATGACCGGTGCGCGACACGGTGATCGGCTGGTCGTGCACTTCCACGGGCCATGGGCCGCGGAGAGCCGAATGGCCGGTGCGCCCGAATTCATCGCGCGGGCAAAGTATCTCGTGGAGCGGGCCCGCTATGCCGGTGCCGACCGATTCGTCGTGCTGTCCGAGTACTTCCGCGACGCCCTGGTGACGGACTACCGAGTGCCCGCGGACCGCATCGACATCATCGCGCCCGGTGTCGATCTCGACCGATTCACCTCGACGCCGCGGCCCGCTGCGACAGGTGAGCGCATCGTGCTGTGCATCCGGCGGCTGGAGCGCCGGATGGGCATCGACCGGCTGATCCAGGCCTGGCCCGCGGTGCTGTCCACACATCCCGGCACCCGGCTGGTGATCATCGGCACCGGCACCGCCGAGCCGGAACTGCGGGCGCAGGTGAGCTCGAGCGGACTACAGAGCTCCATCAGCTTCGACGGGCGAGTAACCGATGACCAGCTGGCGGCACGGTACGAGCAGGCGGAGTTCACCGTGGTGCCATCGGTGGCACTGGAGGGGTTCGGGCTGATCGCCCTCGAATCACTGGCCTGCGGGCGCGCACCGATCGTCACCGATTGCGGCGGCCTACCCGACGCGGTGCGCGGATTGGATGCGTCGCTGATCGTGCCCGCCGGTGTCGTGGACGCCCTCGCGGCGCGCGTCGTCACCGCCCTGAACGGTGCGGTACCCGCGCCCGATCGTTGTCGCGCACACGCGGAATCGTTCTCCTGGGCGGCCGCCGCCGCGCGGCACCATGCGCTGTACACGGAGCTGTGCGGATGATCCGGGCGCTGTTCCTCTCGCACACCGCGGCGCCGTCCGGTGCGGAACTCGCCACCATGCGGCTGCTGTCTGCGCTGGACGATCGCGCGGCCGTCGAACCAGTGATGCTGTTCACCGACAGCGGCCCCATGGTCCGCCGGGTTCGCTCCCGCGGGATCCGAACACTGTTGCAGTCCAATGGTTTCGACAGCAGATCGATGACGATCGACGGAGCGGGCATCCGGCGCCTCGTCGGCGGCGGCATCGGGTTGGTACGGCTCGGGCTGCGACTCGGGCTGAAGGCGCGCAGGCTCGAGGTGGAAGTACTGGTCGCGGGCAGCACCAAGGCCATGCTGATGGGCGCCGTCGCGGCGCGGCGCGCACGGGTTCCGCTGATCTGGTCTGTGCACGACCGGGTTTCGGCCCAGTACTTCGGCCTTTGGCTGGCCGGAGTCATCCGGCTGCTCGGGTGGGTGGTCAGCGACGGCTATCTGGTCAACAGCCACTCGACCGCGAGCTCGCTGATCACCTGGCGCAGGCCGGTCGCGGTGGTCTATCCCGGCATCGAAATCGACGCGAAACCGCCTGAAGCTCGTGCGCCGCAACGCTTACCGGACGACGTGGTCGTCGTGATGGTCGGCCGCTTGACGCCGTGGAAGGGGCACGAGGTCTTCCTGCGCGCCCTCGCGGCCGTGAAAGTCCCGCCGCGTCAGGTATTCCTGGTCGGTGGCACCTTCTTCGGTGAGGAGCCGTACCGGGCCGAGCTCGAGCGGCTCGCCGACGAGCTGGGACTGGCGGTGACCTTCACCGGTCACGTGGACGATCCGCGAAACTACCTGCGCCAAGCCGACATCCTGGTGCATTGCTCGATCCTGACCGAACCCTTCGGCCAGGTCGTCGTGGAGGGCATGCAGGCGGGGTGCGCGGTGATCGCCACCCGGCCGGGCGGTCCCGCCGAGATCATCGAGTCCGGCGTGAGCGGTGTCCTGGTGGACGGTGCGGATACGGCGCAACTCACCACCGCGCTGGATACGCTCATCGCCGATCCCGCGCTGCGCACCGAACTCGCTGCCGCAGGTGAACTTCGGGCCCGCAGCTTCGATATCGCCGAATCCGCCCGAATCGCAGGCGACTTCTTGACCTCGGTAGCGGAGGCACGCCGTGGTTGACATCGACGACACGGGCGTCCGATCCGCCGCGCGACCTCGGCGTCGCTGGCGCGGCCTCGTCGTGGTCCTGCGTGACATCGGTTTCGTCAGCTTCGGCAAGTACGGCCAGTACCTGATCACGGTGGTGACGCTGCCGATCATCGCCAGGGTGCTCGGCGCCGAAGGGCTCGGTCTGCTCGCGATCGGGATGTCGGCGTACTTCATCGGGTCGCTGGTGGTCGATCTGGGTATCACGTCCTTCCTCGCCGCGCAGGTGCCCGAAATGCGCACGCACGCAACGCGAATCCAGCAGCTGCGCGGCGACTATCTGGCGATCCGGCTGACGATTCTCGGGTGCCTCGGCGCGCTGCTCGCGGTCGGCCTGCTGGCCGGGGCGCCCGCACGGCTGCACATGGTCCTGCTGGGCCTGTTCGCCGGTGGTTTCTGGTCGATCTCGGAGGATTGGCTGCTGATCGGGCAGGGCAGGTTCGGGGCGTCGGCGGTGTATCAGGGTGCCGGACGGGTCGTCTATCTGCTGTTGCTGGTGCTGCTGTTGCCGCGCTGGCCGAGCGCGTCGCTGGCGCTGCTGTGCCTGCTCACGTCGGCCAGCATCACCGTCGCGGCGACCTGGGTGGACGCGTGGCGCCGGTTCGGGCGGCCGGCCCGACCGCGTGCGGTGCGCGAGATCCTGCGGTTGGGTGCGCCGGTATTCGCGTCTCGATTGCTGGTCACCGGTTACGGGCAGGGCGCGCCGGTGGTTTACGCGGCGGTGCTCGACGCGGCGTCGCTCGGCCTGTACTCGGCCGGTGACCGGCTGGTCCGGGCCATCCAATCCCTGCTCGACACCATCGGTTTCGCGTTCCTGCCACGGATGGCGCGGCGCAGTGCGCATGATCAGTTCTGGCGCAACGCCTTACAGGTGTTGACCGCGTGCGTGTGTGCCGCCGGTATTGCGGCGGCTGGGCTGTGGGTACTGGCGCCGACGCTGATCCGGCTGATCTTCGGTGACGGATTCGCAGGCACGATACCGCTGCTGCGGGTGGAGGTGCTGATCCTGCCCGCGATGACGGTGACCTCGTTCATCATCACCGCACTGCTGCCCGTCCGGCAGGACACCGCGGGCGTACTGATCGGCGCGATCATCGGCACGTGCGTGGCGGCGTCCGCGCTCGTCGTCGCGTTCCAGAACAACTCGGTGTGGGCGCTGGCGTACGGCACCGTGCTCACCGAATTCACCGTCGCGCTGTGGTACTTGCTGCGGATTCGGCAGCTGATCGTGCGGGAGCGGCGCGGCGACAGCGTGTCACCGCGGGCGGCCAGGGAGTGTGTGCGGTGAAGGTTCTCTACATCGGTGACGACTGGACGGGCAGCAACGCCCGCTCGCTGGCCGACGGCTTCCAGCAAGCCGGACACGACGTGGTCGTGATCGATTCCACGGCGGTCACGCTGCCCGCGCGGCTGTCGCCGAGCTGGCTGTTCTCGAAGGCCGCGGGTCGGCGGGCGCCCTGGACGACGGCGGCGATCCACGCCGAAATCGACAGTGTTGCCGCACGATTCAAGCCCGACATGCTCTTCGCGTTCAAGTCGGTGCATCTGGACCAGCGGCGCCTGCTGGATACACCGGCTGCCCTGCACGTGCACTACAGCCCTGACGACGCGTCGAATCCGGAGAACACGAGCCCCGACTATCTCGCGCACGAATCCGCGTGGGACCTGGTTGTCACCACCAAGCGCCACAATGTGCCCGAACTCCTCGCACGGGGCGCGGCCGCGGTGAAGTTCGTACGCAGCGCCTACGATCCAGCCTGGCATCACCCGCGCGCCCGCCGGGGCTCGCGCCGCTTCCTGGCCGGTTTCATCGGTGCCCGCCGCCCCGACCGCCATGCGCTGATGATCGACCTGGCCCGGGAGTACGGCTCCGAGTTCCTGGTGCACGGGCCGGGATGGCGGCGGGTGCCGCAGTTGGGCGCTACCTCGGCCGAGGTAGGTGGTGCGGTGTACGGCCAGCGTTTCGCTGCGGCCGTCGCGTCGATCACCGCGAACCTGGTGTTGCTCAATTCCGACAACCGGGATACGCACACCTGCCGGTCATTCGAAATACCCGCCGCAGGAGGGCTTTTCGTCGGTGAACGGACCGACGAGCACGCCGAGCTACTCGACGAACGGACCGAGTGTTTTCTGTTCTCCGATCGCGCCGAGCTGCGCGAGATCCTCGGCTGGTGCACCAGCCGTCCCGATGCCGCGGCGCAGGTCGCGGCCGCCGGGTATCGGCGGATCACCGGTGAGCGACACCGCTACGTCGACCGAGCGGAGGAGATCATCGATGCACTCTCCTGAGCCTCGATGCGTTGCGGGAGACCCGCGATGACGGGCGCCGTACCCGAATTGGCCGCGATCGCCGCGGCATTGGTGATGATGGTCGCCGCCGCGATCGTCATCCCCGGCGTCGCCAGGGTGCTGCTCATCGCGCAGGCGCTGTACTGGGCGATGTCCTATCTCGCCAGACCCATTGTGCTGCTCTGGGTGCAGCCCGAACCGCGCTTCGGCGACAACGTCGCCGACCCACGCCTGGCAGCACTGGGGTATGACTACGGCATCGCCATGGTGCTCCGGCCCATTGTGTTCGGGCTGTGGGTCTATGCGGGATTCGTTGTCGCTCTGGCGTTCTGGATGCGATACAGGCGTCGAAGTCCGCAGCGTGCCGTGATCGCCGAGGACCCGAACTTCGTGCCGACCCTGTGCGCGCTCTACTGCCTCGGCACACTCGGGCGGCTGGCCATGGTCGCCACCGGGACCGCGGGCAAGGCGGGTGAAGTCGAAAGCACCAGCCCGGCCCTGACTTTCGTGACCATGCTGGGGACCGTCGGCGCGATCGGCCTGATCGTCTTCGTCCGGCTCGGCAAGGCCAAGGCGACAACGATCGCGGTCGGTCTGCTACTGGCCGGTGAGCTGCTCTGGACCATGGCTGTCGAATCCAAGACGCCGATCATGGGCGCCGCACTCGCGATCGGGGTGCGGTTCGCGCTGGGCGGCTGGACCCGGACGAAAGTCGTTGCCATTCTGCTGGTCTCGATCATGGGCATCGGCGGCTTCGGCTGGTTGCAGTCGCTCAAGGCCACCGGGGAGGTGAAAGCCGAGTCCGCCGCCACCGACTCCGCATACCCGGCCGGTGTCCAGCCGATGCTCAGCGTGCTGCGCCGGTTCGACCTCCTCGAGGCCGCGACCGACGTGTACTACGCGCCGCCGGGCTCGTGGCTGTCACCGCAGGAAGCGGCCGAGAACGCGGCACGCAGCTTGATTCCCGCTCAGCTGCTCGGCGCGGAGAAGTTGCGCTCCGGGACCGCCTGGGCCGCCGAGGTGCGGGGTGCTTCGGTGGACATGACCCAGGTGTCGGTGTCGCTGGCCGAGGGCGGCATCAGCGAGGGCTACCTGCTCGGCGGGTACACCGGGATCGTGGCGGGCGTCGGGTTCACCTTCTTGCTGCTGGTGACCTGGGCGCGAGCGTTGTACTCGCGCCATATCGCCCTCGTCGTGCTCGGCTTGGCGCTCATCGAGATACCGGTCATCTTCGAGCGCGGCATTCTCGGCAGCATGGAGATGCTCGGCAAGTATCTCCAGGCCGTCGTGCTGGTGTGGTTCATCTATCTGCTGGTGGGTTTGTACCGCGGTTCGCGCGGACAGTTATCGGCGCGGCAATCGTGGGAGCGGGCCGAATCCGTTGTCCCCGTAACACAAAGGACTGGGCAATGGGTTTGATCGAGTATGTGCGGATCGTCCGACGGCGTTGGCTCACCTTCCTCGCCGTGCTGCTGGTGTGCCTGGCCGCCGCCGCTGGCTACGCGCACACGATTCCCGTGACGTACAAGGCGTCCAGCAGCATGTACGTCTCGATGTCGACGGGCACCTCGGTGAACGACTCGTACCAGGGCGGACTGGCTGCCCAGCAACGGGTGCGGTCGTATCTGGATCTGCTCACCAGCGCCACCGTCGCCGAGCACGTTATCCAGGATCGCGGCCTGAACATGAGCGGCGGCGAGCTGCGCGCCCGGATCTCGGCCAGCTCACCGCCGGCCACCTCGGTCCTCCAAGCCAGTGTCACCGCGAGTACCGCAGCCGAGGCGCGTGATCTCACCGACGCCGTGGTGGCCCAATTCCGGCGATTGGTAGACGAATTGGAGACCACCGAGCTCGGTGCGGCCCCGGCCGCCCGGGTCGCGGTGGTGGACCGGGCCGAACTGCCGTCCGCGCCAACCGGTCCCAAGCGGACCCGGCTACTCGCGCTCGGCCTGCTGGCGGGCCTCGCGCTCGGTTTCGCGGCGGCGTTGCTGCGCGAACGCACCGACCGCAGATTGCGCACCTCCAACGATCTGGAAGCGGTGCTGGCGGGGTCGTCGCGCCCGGACTCCCCCGCGGTACCGATTCTGGCGATCCTCGATATCGGCCTGCCGGGGGAAGTGGGCGAGACGCGGCGACTGCGCACCCGCCTGGCCGGTGACAGCGCCGGAAAGAGTCCGAAACTCATTGTGCTGACAAGCCTTTCACCACAGTCGACCCCCGATATCGCGACCAAACTGGCCCGTTCGCTGGCCGACGCGGGTGCCAGGGTGGTGCTCGTCGACGCCGATACCACCGGCTCGGGCAGCTCGAGCCAATTGCTGGCACACACCGGTCCAGGGCTGGCCGAGCTGCTGCGTGGTGGCCCCGCGCTGAGCGACGCGGTAGTGCTCTTGCCCGACAGCGGTATTCAGGTGCTGCCGCTGGGCGCGATCGGTGCGGACACACCGGACGCGCTGACCACCGAACGATTCGGCACCGTCCTGGCCGACCTGCGCGGCGACTTCGACCATGTCGTGGTGGAGGTAGCCCCGGTCACCGCGGCCGCCGATGTGCTGTCGATCGCACCGCGCGGCGACGCGACGCTGGGCGTCGTCGAACTCGGCACCAGCACCGCGCCGCAGGTCCGCGGCGCGCTGGCGACCTTCGGATCCGCGGGCTCGTCCTTGATCGGCATCATCGCCGTCTCCAGACCGGCCGATCCGCGACTGCGGCTGATCGAAAGGTTGCGAACATGACAGAATCGCGCAGCGACCCGATCGGCACGGGTGGGCCCACCGAGTCCGTGAATCGCCGTCGCCTGCTTGCCGGTTCACTCGGTGTGGCCGCCGCGGTGCCGTTGGCGGCATGCGCGGCTCGGTCCGAATCCGATCCGGAGTTCCGTTCACCGCACGTGAACGACGCGCCCTCGGCCCGCAACATCCGCGATTTCGGCGCGGTCGGCGACGGGAAAACCGACGACACCGCCGCCATCGCCAGAGCGGCGGCCGTCGGCGACCGACCACTGGTGCTGTATCTGCCCGCCGGGCAGTACCGGGTGACGTCCTGGCCCGAGTTACCCGACTACGCCACGGTTCTCGGCGACGGCGGCGACGTCACCATGATCAACTACGAGGGCGACGGGACACTCATCGCGCTGCACAAGCGGCAGCGGGTGCGCTTCGGTCGCCTCGGCATCTTCGTGTCCAACCCGACCGTCACCGCGGTGTCGCTGTCCGAATGCTTCCGCTGCTCTTTCGAATCCGTGGTGCTGCGCGGCAATCACCTCAGCTCGAACCATCCGCGCTACGTCGAGCAGCGCGGCGTCGTGCTGGATCAGAACACCGGCGGCACCGCGTTCGTCAACTGCGACATCAACAATTTCGGTTACGGCCTGGTGACCTCGTGCATCCAGAACTACGTCACCTCGTCGAAGTTCACCAACAACCGGATCAGCGTGCTCGGCACCGGCAATGACCACAATGCCGGATTGGCCTTGAGCAACGTCGAATTCGTCTCCGACACCGATCCGCGCACCACCGACCGGCACCTGGTCGTCGACGGTGCCGCCAATGCCTGGTGGTTGACCAACGTCTGGTTCGAAGGGGCTGACACGGCGTTGTCGATCGGCACCCGCGCACACGGCGGACCCGCCCAGTTCGGCATGGTCAACTGCAAGATCGCGGCCCGGACCCTCTGCCTGGACCTGGCGTATTGCCGCCAGCCCTATCTGGCGAACGTGCAGTTCGACCCCGATCTCGACAAGCCACCGACCGAGCTGCGCATCGACCATCAGGGCTGCCCGGAAGGTACTGCGGTGAACCTGATTTCGAGCTCGGCCCGGGATATCGATCCCGCGGTGTTCCCCGATGGCTGGCACGTGATCGGGCGCGATCGGATGTTCGGAGCCCGGTTTGCCGGAACCACCGTCGCCCAGGCCGGTCGCCCCGACACCGACATCCTCCAGGTGCAGGCGGCCGACGGCGCGGTGTCGGCGGCCGTACTGTCCAGCGGCGCATGGCTTTCCGACCGTGCCGAGGGCGGGATCGTGCTCAAGGACTCGGACGGGGGGTACTGGCGGCTGTCGGTGTCCACCTCGGGCGCGATCACCGCCGCAGCCCTCGGCCGGGATCGACCGGTGCGGTGACGCGATGAACAACACGGTGATCGACTGGGCGCCTGATACCCGGCGTGCGCCGCGGCTGTTTCGGCGAATTCTGCTGGGCGCCAGCGCATTGATCGCCGTCATAGGTTTGATCGCGGCGCTGGGCTGGCCGGTATACGTACGGCCACAAGTCGATCCGCTGCGTCCCGCCGACGCCATCGTCGTGCTCGGCGGCACCCCGTACGAGCGGTTCGACGTCGGGCTGGATCTGGCGCAACGGGGCTATGCGCGGCAATTGCTGATCTCCCGATCCACCGGTGCCGACGATCCCGCGATGGACAAGTACTGCAACGGCCGATTCGACTTCCAGGTCAGCTGTTTCGTGCCGGACCCATGGACGACGCAGGGTGAAGCGCAGGAGATCGGGCGCAGGGCACGGAAATACGGCTGGCAGCACATCATCGTGGTGACGTTCACGCCGCACGTGTCCCGAGCACGGTACATCGTGCAGAAGTGTTTCAGCGGTGCGGTGACCATGGTCGCCAGTCCGAGTCCCTCGGGTCCGGCGTTCTGGACGTGGATGTACATCCGCCAGTCCGCCGGTTACCTGAAGGCCTTCACCGAACGCGGATGCTGAGTGGAGAGGCTGACATGAACAGTGGCCGACGCGACTTTGCGCGTAGCAACGAGATTCAGGCGCGGTTGCATGATCTGGTGCCCGGCGGTGCGCATACCTATGCCCGAGGCGCTGATCAGTACCCCGAGCAGATGGCGCCGATTCTGGTGCGGGGCAGTGGCTGTCGGGTGTGGGACAGCGACGGCAACGAATACGTCGAATACGGCATGGGTTTGCGGTCGGTGACCCTCGGGCACGGCTACCGGCCGGTGCTCGACGCGGTGACCGCCGCGATCGCCGACGGGGTGAACTTCTCCCGCCCCACCGAGCTGGAACTGCATGCCGCCGAGGACTTCCTGTCCCTGGTGCCCGGCGCGGACATGGTGAAGTTCGCCAAGAACGGCTCCGACGCCACCACCGCCGCGGTCCGACTGGCCCGCGCGGCCACCGGGCGCAGCGTGGTGGCGGTGTGCGCGCAGCCGTTCTTCTCCGTCGACGACTGGTTCATCGGCACCACCGCGATGAACAGCGGTATCGACGACACCGCCACGGTGCAGTTCGCCTACAACGATCTCGCCGCACTCGCCGAGGTGCTGGCCGCGGTACCCGTCGCCTGCGTGATCATGGAGGCGGCCACCGCACTGGCCGAACCCGAACCCGGCTATCTGCACGGTGTCCGCGACCTGTGTGATCGGTACGGGGCGTTGCTGGTGTTCGACGAGATGATCACCGGATTCCGGTGGTCGGCCGGTGGGGCGCAGCAGGTCTACGGCGTGCGCCCGGACCTGTCCTGCTGGGGTAAGGCGATGGGCAACGGCTTTCCGATCTCGGCGCTGGCCGGTAAACGCGAGTTCATGGAACTCGGCGGATTGCGCACCGATCGGGACCGGGTGTTTCTGTTGTCGACTACGCACGGGGCCGAATCCGCGGCGCTGGCCGCGTTTCGCGCGGTGGTTCACGCGTACGCGAGCACCGATCCCATCGGGCGGATGGAACGGGCCGGTCGACGGCTGGCCGCGGCGGTGAATGCGATTGCCGCCGACCTCGGTATCGCCGACTACCTACAGGTGGTCGGGCGGCCGTCGTGCCTGATCTACGTGACCCGGAATCCGAAAGGCGCACCCTCGCAAGCACTTCGGACGTTGTTCTTGCAGGAGCTGCTGGCGCGCGGGGTGCTCGGGCAGTCGTTCGTCACCTCGGCCGCGCACACCGACGACGATATCGACGCGACGGCCGCCGCCTGCCGGGAGGCCGCCGTGGTCTATCGGCGCGCGCTCGAACAAGGCAGTGTCACTGGGCTTTTGGCGGGTCTGCCGGTCGCGCCCGCGATCCGGCGGACGGCCGCACCGCGGCGGCTTCCCACGCCATAACTGAACGGAGAATTCATGACAGCGCCCCGAATCGCCCTCGTGCACGAGCGATTCACCGAATACGGCGGGTCCGAGGCGGTGGTCGCGGAGTTCGTCAAAACGTGGGCGAACACCTCGGTGTTCGCGCCGATCGTCAGCCCGGAGGGTTACGGCTCGCTCGCGGCGGCGGTCGGACCGGCGCGTTGCACGCCCGATTCGATTCACGACAGCTGGCTCAGCCGCGCCCACGCGGCACTGGGCGGTCGTTCGCACGCTCCCCTGCTGCCCTTCGTGCCCCGGGTCTTGCGCCGCCTGCCGCTGGCCGACGGCTTCGACGCGGTCCTCGTCAGCCACCACGCGTTCGGCACGCAGGCCGTGTTCGCGACCGACGCACCGGTGATCGCCTACGTACACAGCCCGGCACGCTGGGCCTGGGACAAGGAGTTTCGCGCCCAAGAGGCTGGCGGCCGGGCCGGGCAATACGCCCTGGCCGGGCTGGGCCACCTCGCGCGTCGCGGGGAGCTGCGGGCCGCGCCGCGGCTGGCGCAGGTGATCGCCAACTCGCATGCCGTCGCCGCCCGCATTCAGGACTGGTGGGGCCTGCCGTCCACTGTGATCAGTCCGCCGGTGCGCATCGACCGGTTCACTCCCGACCCCACGATCGTCCGCGAGGACTTCTTCCTGTTCGCCGGCCGACTCGTCCCCTACAAGCGGGCCGATCTGGCCATCCGCGCGGCACAGCGGGCCGGTTGCCGACTGGTCATCCTCGGCGACGGCAGGCACCGCCAGTACCTCCAGACGATCGCCGGACCGGAAACCACCTTCCTCGGTGCCGCCTCCGACGCAGCGCTACTCGACATGTATCGCCGCTGCCGCGCCGTACTCATGCCCGGCATCGAGGATTTCGGCATCGTTCCGGTCGAAGCGATGGCGTGCGGCACACCGGTGCTCGCCGTCGGCACGGGCGGCGCACTCGATACCGTCCTGCCGGGCCTGACCGGTGAACACGTCGAATCAGGCGACGACTCAACTGTTATCGATGGCCTGGCCCGCCTCCTGCGCGATGCCGACCCGACTCGCTACGACCCGATCGCTATCCGCACACACGCGGAAACGTTCTCCCCCGACGCATTCCGGGCCAACATCCGCGATGTGGTCGCGCACACCATCGGTTGTCAGATGGACGTTTCCAGCAGTCCCGGGCCGAGCTGAGCTGCGCGGCTCAGCGGCCGCGCGGTGGCACGGCCCGACCCGCGTTAGCTGCTCGACAATGCGCCGAAGAAGCCGACGATCTTGCGGATTCTGCCCTCCGCCGAGATCTCCACGAAGTCCACGCCGTCCGGCAACGCCGTACCGTCTGCCAGCATCAGCCGCCACCCGAACCTGGCCGTCTCATGATGGGCGTCTACCTGGCTGACCCGGATCACCCGCATCCCGGGCTGCTGCGCGAACACCCCATCGATATGCGCCGCCAGCTCCTCGATCCCTGCGGTGTGCACGGTCGGATCGGTGTACGTCGCCCCCTCCGCCAATGCCTCGCCGAGAAACTTGCGCCGTCGCACCGGATCTGGATCACTCCAGCCCGCGCAGTAGGTATCGATCAAAGCCTCGAGCGCACCATTCACGTCAGTCATTCCGCCATCCTCACCCGATATCCGACAACTGCTTCCAGTCTGCCGGACTCTTGCTCGTCGACAGACGGCAGCCGACTCTCGACTAGCGGAAGTACGCGTAGTCCTGCACCCAGTGGAATCCGCGGCTGCGCAAGGTGAAGCTGTTCGGATCCACGCGGTCCAGGGTGATCACCGCCGTGCGGTCATTCAGTTTCCCGCGTAGTAGCAGCCGGTCTGGGCTGGGTCGCTCAGTAGACAGCGTCGCGAATGGTGGCTGGTGTTCGGCGGTGGTCGTGGCGAGTTCCAGCTGTCCGTTGGGGCGGAAGGCGGCGCGCGCAGGCACCAGTTCACCGTTCATCCGTTGGTAGGTTGCCGCCTCTGGGTCGTCGAAAACAATTCGCTGCCAACGATTCTCGTCGGTGGTGAGTGGCGGCACAGACAGTCCGTCGAGGGTGAAATCCCGCACGTCCCAGATGCCGTACAGCTCGGACTTGGGACTGCCCGCACCGTACTGCTCTTGCCAGACCACCCAGCGGTCATAGCCGCCACCGAACGCGACCCAGATGCCGAGCGCTACCTGAATCCACAGTGCGATGCGGTTCTTCCGCTTGTCGGTGAACAGCGAGGGTTGCGTCAGCGGCTCGCACATGCGTTGCAGCACAAACACATTGATCAACTGCCGAAAGTACGGGGCGAGCAGGACCAGCGCGATCAGCAGCAGGTGTGAGGCGAGCAGCTTCTCCGGTATGTCGAAAGTCATGTTCGTCAGGAAGACCTGAGCCATGCTCGCCAGCGTCAATGCGGCACCCAGCACCGCGGTCCGCGGCACGAACAGCAGCAGCCCGGCCACGACTTCGACTGCGCCGAGGGTCATTTCGTACGGATAGGAGCTGCCGATCTGTAGCCACAGCACCGAGGCCGGGCTCAGATCGCCGTACGGCTGCAACAGTTGTGCCAGTGTGGGGCCGGGCATCTGGGTGGGGAAAAGCTTGGCGAACCCGAACCCCATCATCGTCGCGCCCAGCATCATCCGCAGGAACAGCGTGAACCAAGCCAGCAGGCGAGGGTGCGCGGTGCGGCGGTCGACGGTCGTCCACACCGCGGTGGCGACCACCGCGACAACCAGGACACAGAGCATCAGCACCCAGACGGCCGCCTGGTCACCGGCACCGGAGTCCTTGTGCTGCACCGCGTCGACGCCGAAGAACGTGCGGCCCACCCAACCGGTGACGGGGTCCGTCAGCCCCATATTCCACGGTTCGATGTATCTGCGGATCCAGCGGCCGAGGACGCCGAGCAGCGCGAACGGGATGTAACTGAGGAGCAGGCAAAAGAGGCCGAAGTAGACGACGCAGAAGCGCAACGCGATCCGCGTCAGCGGGTTCCAGCCTGCCCGTGCGGTGATGGTGTCGGGCACGTCGGTGATCACTGCTGCATCCTCGGATCCTGGGTGGGGTCGGCATACGGGGGCGGGCAGCCGTCCTCGCTGGCTTCGGGGCGAAGTTCGTAGTGCCAGGGTTCGTTGGTGTAGATCTGGCACAGCCCGTACTCAGCACCATGCCTGGACAGCCACGCCGCGGCCGCGGCGGGCCCGACGTCGACCGCCTCCCCCGACACGTGCGCAGAGGTGTTGGGGGCGGCCACCCATCGGGCAGCTTCCCTTTCCGAGCCGTACTTCGAGACCGCCTCGCGCAGTAGCTGTTCCTGGTATTCCGGCGAACGCCAGCCGTTATTGACGACGAACGCCAACCCGTCGGCCGCGGCATCCGAAGCAGCTCGGCGCAGGGCACCGAGCAAATCGGGGTCGAGGTTGACCACTGCCGGAATCTCGTCGTCGAAGACCGACACGTCGGCCGGAACCGCACCATCATCGACAGCTGGACCATGATGGTCGCCGCGCGGAAAGTCGAAAGGCCATGCGATCGAGGAGGATAGGGACGGTAGCGACTGGACAACGAGCACACCGACAAGCGCCGCGCTGCCGACTACAACGGCAGCCAAGACAGTCGATCGGATACGGTGAGTCGCTTTTCGCGCTGGTTCACTGTGATTCATGCCTTCAGCTAAGGCAGCGCGGTGTTGCCGGCACGTATGCGGATTTCGATACGCCGACGATATGTTCCGGCTGGCAGTATCGAGAGTCTATGCGCGTGCTGATCGTCGAGGACGAGCCCTATCTGGCCGAGGCCATCCGCGATGGCCTGCGCCTGGCCGCGATCGCCGCCGACACCGCCGGTGACGGCGATACCGCGCTGGAGCTGCTGAGCGTCAACGCCTACGACATCGCCGTCCTCGACCGCGACATCCCGGGCCCCTCCGGCGACGAGATCGCCGAACGCATCGTCGCTTCCGGCAGCGGCATGCCGATCCTGATGCTCACCGCCGCCGACCGGCTCGACGACAAGGCGACCGGGTTCGGGCTCGGCGCCGACGACTACCTCACCAAACCCTTCGAGCTCCAAGAACTCGTACTCCGGCTCCGAGCACTCGACCGCAGGCGCGCGCACAACAGACCACCGGTGCGAGAGATCGCGGGCCTGCGGCTGGATCCGTTCCGCCGCGAGGTCTTCCGCGACGGCCGCTACGTCGCGCTGACCCGGAAGCAATTCGCCGTGCTCGAAGTCCTCATCGCGGCCGAAGGCGGTGTCGTCAGCGCCGAAGAACTACTGGAACGGGCGTGGGATGAGAACGCGGACCCGTTCACCAACGCCGTCCGCATCACCGTCTCAGCCCTGCGTAAACGGCTCGGCGAACCCTGGATCATCGCTACCGTTTCCGGCGTCGGGTATCGCATCAGCACGCAATCGGACACCGGGCGGGACGGAGGCGACCGTGGATAGGGCCCCTGGATTGAGTGTTCGCCTCAAGCTCACCCTCAGCTACGCCGGATTCATCATGGTCGCCGGTGCCTTGCTGCTTGCGGTCGTGTGGGTGTACCTGCTGCGCTACGTGCCCGACGGTGAGTTCCGGACCCGGGTCCCCGGCAGCGGACCCGACCGCTCCGACCTGCTGAATGCGTTCGGCCCGAAGGTGGCCTGGGCGTTGGCTTTCCTGCTGGTGTTCGGTCTCGTGGGGGGATGGATTCTCGCCGGGCGCATGCTCGCCCCGCTGACCCGCATCACGGACGCCACCCGCATGGCCGCGAATGGGTCGCTCTCCCACCGGATCCGGTTGGCGGGCGACCAAGACGAGTTCCGCGAACTCGCCGACGCCTTCGACACCATGCTCGCCCGGCTGGAAGCACACAACGCCGAACAACAGAGATTCGCCGCCAACGCCTCCCACGAACTGCGCACCCCATTGGCGATCACGCAGACTCTGCTCGACGTGGCCCGCACCGATCCGAACCGCGACGCCGGCGAACTGGTCGAGCGCCTGCACGCCGTCAATACCCGAGCAATCGACCTCACCGAAGCATTGCTCCTGCTCAGCCGGGCCGACCAACGGTCCTTCACCCAAGAACACGTCGACCTGTCCCTGATAGCGGAAGAAGCGACCGAAACGCTGCTATTCCTCGCGGAAAAGCATGGCGTCACCCTCCAGACGTTCGGCGACATGGCCCGCACCGTCGGCTCGCACGCCCTGCTGCTGCAGCTGACGACGAACCTCGTACACAACGCGATCGTCCACAACCTGCCCGAACACGGCGCCGCGTGGGTCACGACCAACGTCTATCCCGGGACTGTGGTGCTCACTGTCGAGAACACCGGCAACCACCTCACCCCACAGCTGATCGCCACACTCGTCGAACCGTTCCATCGCGGCACCGAACGCATCCGCACCCACCACGCAGGCGTCGGCCTCGGCCTGGCAATCGTCAACAGCATCACCCAGGCCCACGCCGGAACCCTCACCCTCATCCCCCGCCCCGCCGGCGGCCTCTGCGTCACCGTGCAACTACCCGCCTAAGCGGGGTTCCGGCTTCGTCATTTCGTGGCAGCGTGGGGCAAAGCCTGTCGTTCGAGGCTATCGATGAGCAGCTCGAGGGCGAAGTCGAAGCGTTGATGTCCGGTGCCCGAGGTCAACTCGGTCACGTGCTTTCTGGTGTTCGGGAACGTGGCCTCGGGGAGCGCGCTGAAGCGGCGCACCAATTCCTCCCGGCTCAACACCCAGGTCGCGTCCGGGGACTCCTGCCGCTGCTGGACCAGGGAGGCCTCCAGCGCGTAGCCCGCGACGTACAGCGACAGCGCGTCCATGCCCCAGGCCGCGGTCTCGGGCTCGATGCCCGCGGCGAGCAGGATCGAGAAGATCCCTTCGCTCACGCGCAAGGTCTCCAGATTCGTCGACACCATCGCGAGCGCGGCACGGGAGATCCCCGGGTACTTCAGGTATTGATCGCGCATCTGGGCATACACGTCGCGGATCTGCTCGCGCCACCGAGCCGGATCGGGTGTGGGCAGCACGATCTGCGCACACACCCAGCCGATCAGCAGATCATCGATGTCGGCCTTGTTGACGATGTGGGCGTAGAGCGAGGACGGGCCCGTGCCGAGCACATTCGAGACGCTGCGGATCGTCAGCGCGTCGTACCCCTGGGCGGCCACCACCTGCAACGCCGCATCGGTGATCCGCTCGACCGTGATGGGCGCCTTACGCGCGGGCGGCTGCGCCGACGCGGTGTCGGGTTGGGCGTGCCGGGCCGCCCGGCGCTGTCTGGGGTCGGTTGCCATACCCTGAACTATAGTTCGACACGAACAAAGTTCGTTCCCCCTTCCACTTCGGGAAAGTTGTCGCGAAGGCGATCCAGGCAGCGGCGAACCTCCCGCAGATCCCGTTCCAGACGCCGCCCCTCCGTGGTCGAGCGCGGGGTCCCGCGCAGGGTCGCGGTCGCCCGAATCGACGCGCTCAGCGTCTCTGCCTCGGCACTGAGCAGGTCGAAGAACACCTGCGCCTGCGCCACATCGGATTCGTCGTGCACGGGACCACCTACCTCGACACGGTCAGCTCGTGCGTAGTTCGCCTGCTGTAAACGTGATTGTTACCCATGATTCATGATCGCAGAACAATCGGCTCATATCCGAGCGACCGCAATCGGAATCTTCACGAGAAGGGTTCTCCCGCAGAGAACTTGGACGAACTCGACTCGATCGCGAGACCCCGAGCCCATAGGGCGCTGGACGGTTTGCGGGAGTCCTGATACCGCCCAGCTACCTACACCATGCCGCCGTCGACAGTCAGATTCACCCTGTTCACGGCCGAATTCCGGATCAGGAAGACCGTGGCGTCGACGATGTCGGCCATGGTGACGAGCCGACCGGTGGGGGTGCGGGAGCGGATCGACTCCAGCACCTCGTTGTTTCCCTCCCAGGACGCGGTGTCGCTGATGATCCCGGGGTGAATGGCGTTGACCCGCACCGGCGCCAGTTCCGACGACAGGGTGCGCACCATGCCGACCACGGCGCCGTTCACTGCCGAGACAGTAGTAGAGCCCGGGTATGGCAGGTCTTTCGCGACTCCCCCGAAGAGCACGACCGAACCGGTCGGCGCCAGCACCTCGTGCAACGCGCCGATCACGGCCGTGTAGCCGACCAGCTTCAACGTGGCCAGGTTGACCGCGCGGTCCACCGAGTAGTCGCGCACGCTGTTCATGTCGCGTTCCACCGCAGTGATCACGAGATGGTCCACCCGCTCGATTCCGGCCAGCGCCTCCCGGACCTCGTGCGGCCTGCTCAGATCCACGGCCATGCCACGCACGTCGTAGCGTTCGCGCGCCACCTCGTGGGCGACCTTCGCGCTGCGTTCCTGGTCCCGGCCGGTCAGCAGTACTGAATCACCCTGCTGTGCCAGGTATTTCGCCAGCTCCAGCCCGACCCCGCTGGTACCGCCGACGATCACGATGTTCGCCATGTGCCCTCTTGCCTCTTCGTTGTCGTCGGTCAGATGATGAACGTCGGCTGATCATCGATACCGAGGACGCTGCGGCCGTAGATTTCTCGGCCCAGGTCGGGGTTGACCACCCCGTGGCGCGAGGCGGTGCCGATGTCGCGCCAGATGCGCTGCAACGGATTGGACATGGCGAATCCGCTTGCGCCGTTTACGGATACGAGGCGATCGACTGCTTCGCGGGTGCGGACAGCGGCGACGGCGGTGTCCATCCGGACGCGGGCCCGCTCGGCCACCGCGAGCTGGCGACCTTCCTCGGCGGCCCGATCGAGATCATCGGCGGCCCGGTAGGCGTGCAGGTGCGCGGTGTCGATCAAGGACGCGGCGTCGGCCACGGCAAGCTGCACACTGGGCGAGTCCGCCAGGCGCGCATACGTGGTGAGCGACATGGGCTTGCGCTGAGCGGTCCGCACCGTCAGTTCCAGTGCGGCGCGGGCCATTCCGAGCATCGGTGCGACGACAACCAACGCGAGTTGCGACGACACCGCGACCCTGAACCGCGCCTCCTGCGCACGTTCTGCGTACGCTCCGGCCAGCACGCCACCCATATTGATGATCCGATGCGCCGGAACCAGAACATCGTCGGCGACGAGGGTGTTACTGCCGGTGCCCGCCATTCCCGCGACATGCCAGGTGTCTTCCACCGTCAGATCTGCCAGCGGCACAAGGACAATCAGCGGCGGTTCCGCGGAGCCGGCCACGGGCGCGACCGCCAGGACCGCCCACTGAGCGTGATCGACTCCCGAAGCAAAACCCCACCGGCCACTGACGGTGACGGCACCGTCGACCGCCACGCTCGACCCGGACGGTGTCAGCGTCGCCACCAACGCGGCATCGGGGTCCTGGCCCCAAACTTCCTCCTGGGCAAGGTCATCCATCAGTCCGGCGATGAGGCTGCCGCCGGTGAAGACCATGGCGATCCAGGCGGACGAAGCGTCGCCGCGCGCCAGTTCGGCGGTTACCTCCATGCACGTACGTACCCCTGCGCTGTATCCCTCGAAGCAGCGCGGCGTGCCCAGGCGAAACATTCCGGCCGCCCGCAGTGCATGAGCGGCCTCGTCGGTTACCCGGCGGAGCCGTTCCCCCTTCTCCGCGTGCTCCGCGAGAGTAGGTACCAGCCGTCCCGCCGCGGCCAGCAGATCGGGCTGTATCTCACCGGCGGTGGTGCCGACCGGCGAGAATGGGGTGACGCTCATTTAGGCTCCTGAAGAAAACTAACGGGACGGACTGCGGCAACTCCCGACAACTCCGGACGGTGCGCTCGCTGCCTCGAACCTATGGCGCCGATGGCAGCATCGAAAGGAACGTACGTGCCGGAAAGAGGGAACCTCAGTGCCAGCTCGACCCGATGAACCGGGGACCGGTCACCCCCGGGCTCTTCCAGCCCCCGGCCCGACACCCACCGACGGTTCTCCCGTGCGGCAACACCGCGCGAAAATCGAAGTCCCACTGCACCATCCCCACCGGCACGACCTGCTGCGCCGGGAATGGCGACAGCACATGGGTCACCTCCCGCATGTACGCAACCTCACACTCCCGCACACGAACGCACATGGCCTCTACCGCTCACGCGTGCAACGCCGCCTAGTCGGCGACGTCGGCGTCAGCGACCAGTACACCGACGAACTCGCCGGCTCCTCGGGCGGGGACGAACCCACCGACGGCGCTCAGGTCCTTGTCCACATCATCCGCGAAGGTGCGTTGCGCGTCGCCGACGCATCCCGGCAAGCCGACATCCGGCCCGGCATGCTCTGCGTCCGAGACCTCAGCACCCCATGGGAATTCGCGTTCACCCAACCCACCACGTGTATGACATTGAGCCTTCCACGGGCCGCCCTCGTCGAGCACATCCGCACCCGAGCCTTCCCTTCGCTGACCGTTGTCCCCCGAACAGCCCCGGCGGCGCGGCTACTACTGGCGCACGTGAATATGGCGCAGGCGCTGACAAGCCAACTCAACGGCGCGAGCGCCGCCGCTGCCCGAGATGCTCTGCTGATGCTGCTGGCCGGCGTCATCGCGAGCGACGCCCCGCCTGCTGAGCCGCTACTCGCGGAATCTGTCGTCGCCGCGGCGACCCGGTACGCCGATAAACACCTCGAGGACCGCGACCTATCCCCCACGGTGATCGCCCGAGCCCTCTGTGTCTCCGTGCGCACCTTGCATCGCGCGTTCGCCACCGCAGACGAATCCGTCATGTCCTACGTGCGACGACGCCGCCTCGAACGGGCGCACAGCGACCTCTTGTACACCGGCACAGTCGCCGAAGTCGCAGCGCGCTGGCACTTCGCCGACACCAGCCACTTCCGCCGCGCTTATAAAGCGCACTTCGGCCGTCCTCCGCGTAGCCCTGGCCGGCACGATCGGGTGGCATTCGGATCGTGAGGCCAGTGGCGTGCGGATTTACTGGGGCTCAGACGATCCTGACGTTCATCGTGTAGGAGGCGTCGTCGGCCCACGAGGTGAGCGTCACGTGGTACCGGCCCGTCTGTGGGAGCCGGATCTGGCTCGAGGTGTTGTCCCGGCAGATCACCTGACCGTCGGGTGCCGCGATATCGAAGCGGGCGGTACCGGACGCGGACGTGTAATGCGAGATGAGGTCGGTGCTCATTACCTGGCCGGCCCGGGCGTCGAGCACCCACACGTCGGTGTAGCCGCGGTTGATGTAGCCGGTCACGGTGCCGTGGTCGGTGCCCGGCGTGAACTTGATCTCGGAGTAGATCCCGCTGGCGTTCGCGACGCCCGCGCCCGCCGAGACGGCGAAGAACGCCGCCGCGATCGCGACCATGGCGAAGGCCGCTTTGCGAATGGTGTTGAGGCAGATAGTCATGATGTTCCCGTTTCTCGGATTACTGGGTGGTACGCCACAAAGGTTGCCGCCCAACGCTCATCAGGGGCTATCGGTCCACTAACGACCCAGTTGGGACAGGTCCGCGACCGTACTTTTCGGGGATTGGTGCGCCGGGTTTCGTCGCTTACGCTTGCGGCACCATTCTCTTCGAATCCTTTCCTGCACAACAGGAGTCATGTGATGTTCGAACACCTCCGGACCAGCACCTCGCCGCCGACGGCACCGTGGCAGTCACCGGCACCTACACCTGCAGCGGCGGTCCGACCAACATCATCTTGGGCGACTCCGTACTGAACCAAAAGGACAACAACGTCACCTCACCGTCGACCACGATGCCGGGCACCTGTGACGGCGTCGCCCACCCCTACACCATCCACTTCCCAGCGGGCGGGTTCTTCTCATTCGAGCCCGGCCCCGCCACATTCACCAGTGTCTGGCTCTTCTACGACGCCGAAGGCAACCCCACCGAAGCCGAACTCGCCAACACCCCGATCACCCTGCAGCACTGACCATTCCGCACACCCGACACCCCCTGCCTAACCATGTTGCGGCATAGACTTCAATCGCGCGGTAGCTCTCGGCTTCGCCGACGGTGCCGTCGCCGGTCTGGCCGCCCTGGAGGAACTGGCCACGAAACCCCAACTGGTCGGCTATAGCTACCTCCCGGCCGCACGCGCCCACTTCCTCGCCGAACTCGGCCACACCGCCCGAGCTCGAACCGCCTACCAGGAAGCAATCCTGCTCACCGGCAACACCATTGAACGCGATTTCCTCACAGCGAAGCTCCAAGAACTGACCTGAAACCGTCGATGCGGTAGCTGGGCTAGCGCAAATCGGCGAGGGCGGTTCGGGCTTCGTCGACGAAGTCGGCTACTGCGGGGCCCCAGACGTAGCGGGCGGCGTCGAGGGCGCCTACCGCGGCGGCCAGGGGGTCGAGGTTGGTGGCTTGGTGCAGTGCGGACCAGAACCAGTAGTTCAGCTGGTCACCGACGGACGATTTACGTACGCGCAGTTCGGCTTCCGGTGTCAGGGTCCGAGTTTCGATGCACGCGACGACATCGGCGTCGTCGGCCAGGTGCACGAACTCGGCGGCTCGGCGGACGGCCCACCACGCCATTGCTTGCTGCCGGTCGGCGGGTAGGTCGGTCAGCAGGTCGGTGTCGGCGCCCAAGGGACCGTGCCCTCGGCTCGCGCGGGATCCATCCGATCGGCGCGACGCCGGGTAGAGCTCACCGAGCAACGGGAGTACGGCGAAGCCGATTCCGGCGGACTCCACCCGGTTGAGATCGCCTTCGGCGAATGCGCTACCGGTGAAACGTTCTACTGCGACAAGTCCTTTGGCGATCTGGTGGCGGTAGTCACCGAAATCCAGGTCGCGCAGGATCGGCTCCAGCGCGGGATCGTCCTGCTGCTCACCGAGTTCGAATGCCGCGACGATCCGGCCGTCGTCGGCGAACGACAACCTGGTCACACCGTTGACGTTCCAGTACAGCGACGCGGCGCGAGTACCACTGGACACCGCGCTCAGTTCCGGGCCGTGACTACCCTGATAGCCGTTGTACTCGACCGCCAGCACCGCGTCCGTGATGGACGCCACCGCGATCCACGGATCGCCGCGCTCCATGGCACCTTCCTCGAGTTCCTCCATCGGCTCGGGGATGGCCGGGTCGCCGCCGAAGGCACGAACAACAGTGTCGGGATCACCCGCAGCGACAACGGTGATCGTCCCGGCTTCCGCGAGCGCGGACTTCTCCACCCAGTGATAGGCGTCCTCGGGCTTGGCCACGACCGGCGGTTCAACTTCGCCGCGCAACCGGTGACCGAGCCGATCGGTTCGCTTGTGCACGACCGTGTCGGTGACCGGTGACTGCCAAACAGTCAGCCGGTAGGACTCCTCACCGTCGACCTCGTCACGGTTGGTGGCGTGGACCCGAACGCGGTAGTTCCCCGGCCACGGCGGCGTCAGTTCTTCGAGCGAACCGGTTTCGCCCGCGGATCGTGGCGCACCGAGTATCGACGCCAGGCCGCGGGCTGCGGTCCAAGCGACCTCGACCACCTCGTCCCAAACGGTCATGTCGCCGTCGACCGGCGGGTCTTCCAGCACCTCGACCGTCACATAGACGGCGGCATCGGCAGTTCCGGTCCGCACCACTATGCCGTCCGGGACCACAGCCACCAGACCGTTGTCGCGGAAATCGGCGGTGGCAGGAAAGTCCGACTCGGTCAGTGCGAACCGATGGTCGCGGGCTCGCACGGTGCCTGACGAATAGCGCGGATACAGATACTCGTCGCGGATCTTCGCGATGCGCGCGGCGGCGTACTCGGCCGGCATCGGGACCGCCCGGAGCAGTGGACTCGCCGCGGTCAAGGCAGCGCCGACCACCGTCGCCGGATCATCGCCCTCGCCCAGATTTCGCAGCACGATCGTCGCCACCGCGACCCCCAGCGCCAAGTAGGCCGCGCCATGCGCCGCCGCGACGCCGGCCTCATCGAGCGCGACGGCAGAATCGAGATTCCCAGCCGAGTTCAGTTGTGCGACAACGTCGGAATGTTCACTCAGCCGCGTGGCCAGCTCGACCACAAACGCCAGCGCACCAGGCCGGAAGGCCTCGAGTTTGTCTACCGCCGTCGTCGTCTCACTGGAGTCCATCATGTACCCGACCATGACGGCCTTGCCGTCCTCCGGAACAGGCACCAGCGCAGCCAGATTCGGCACCTCGGGCACGGCAAGTTCGGCGACCAGCAACTCGAGCGCGCCGAGTATCCGTTCCGGCAGCAACTGTCCGAGCCTGGACAGCTCGGCGCGAATCCCCGTCTCGCCGACCGGATACGACCGGAATTCGTCGCTCGACAACCGCAATCGACCGAGCTTCGCCGCGGGTGGCGCCGGTATCCGTGGCCGCACCGCCCGCATCGTCTCGACCACAGCCGATCCGAGCTCCTCGATGACCGAGTCCGGAATATCCGTCATTGTCCCCCACCTCGTTGCCGACCGTGCGCCCCGAATGTACCTAAGACCGAGGGGTCGAGCACGAGCCAGCTGCCCGGTGCACAAGCTAGGAACGCACCGGGCCGGGCAGTCTTGGCACCGACGCCACGAGTCTTTGGGTGTAATCGTGTTGCGGGGAGTCGAATATCGCTGAGAAATCACCGGATTCGACGATGCGGCCGCCTTTCATGACGACCACTCGGTCCGCGGCATGGTGGACCACGCCGAGGTCGTGCGAGATGAGCAGCAGCGCGGTGCCGAATTGCGCTTGGAGCGTGGCGAGTAGGTCGAGTATCTGGGCTTGCACCGAGACGTCGAGCGCAGATACCGGCTCGTCGGCGACGATCAGGGCCGGACGGGGTGCGACGGCACGAGCGATGGCAACGCGTTGGCGTTGTCCACCGGAGAGGGTGCGGGGGTGGCGATCGAGGAGGTCTCGGCGGAGTTGCACGGCGTCGAGTACTTCTCGTACGCGGTTCGCCCGTTCGCGGCCTCGAATGCCGACGGTGTCCAGGCTTTCACCGATGATGCGTTCGACGGTGTAGCGCGGGTCGAAGTTGACGTCATCGACTACGGTGCGGGCGGACGCGCCGGGTGCCGTAGGTCTTCCGAAGATCCTGCACCGACAACACGATTCGGGTCCCGTCCACCGTGCGAGGCGGCAGTGGTCGGCGGTCGTGGAGGTCGATATCGGCCGACGGATCATCGGGGATCGACAGCGATGTACCGCGTGAGTCGGCCGACGGAACGGCTGCGAGCAATCGTTTCGTGTAGCTGTGCGTCGGTCGAGTCAGGACGTCGCGCGTACTCCCCTGCTCGACGACCGTCCCGTCCTTCATGACCAGCACCCGATCGGCCAGCTCCGCGACCACCGCGAGATCATGGCTGATCAGCAGTCGGCGTCGATCGATGACGACATCGTCCGATCTTCGAAGCTCAAAACATTGATACCCTGCTCGAACCCTGCAGAGCGAGGGTTAAAATCCGCTTGATTCTGCTGGAATGCTTTGCGGCCCAGCAGGTTCCGCACCCCCACTACCCTCCACCTGGTCGTCGACGCGATCGCCATGCCGAACAGCCTCTGTAAGAAGCGAACTCGGAAAGCAGCCCACCGCAGACGGCGTCTTACTGTCCGAAGTTCGGCGCAGCGAGAACTACCCCGGAGTTGTGGCCGCCCATCCTGAGCCAGGCCTGCACGGTGATGCCGTCGACGACCGGTGTCGGGTCGTCGAGCTGGGGACACGGTGCGGAGGATGTCGGCGCGTTTGCGGTTCGCTGCCGACTGCGCGGACTATTCTCCGTCTGACCAGGCGTTTCCTTTCGGAGTGAAACGAGTTGCCCATGGCTGGCAAGGTTCGACGCATTGTCGCGGTGTCGGCTGGGTTGACGGCCCTGGTGTTGGTGGGCATCTCAGCGAGGACGCCGATAACGGCGGTCGCCGACGATTTCCCCACCCCGCCGACACCAGGCGACATCGTCAGTGTTGAGCCGCTACCGGTCGCGCTGTCGGTGCCGATCGACGCTGGACCATTTCCAGCCAAGGCTCAGCGAATCGTCTACCGCACGACCGACGCCAAGGATGCGCCCACAACCGCGACCGGCACGGTGCTCAGCCCGATTCCGCCGTGGCGCGGCTCCGGCGAGCGGCCACTGGTGAGCTTCGCGGTCGGCACCCACGGGATCGCGCCGCATTGCCGCACTTCGGAATTGATTCAGCGCCCGCTGACCCACTACCCGCCGTTCGACATCGCCACCGAGTACGAGGCGGTCTTCATCGGTGCGCTGCTGATGCAGGGGATCGCGGTGGTGGTCACCGATTACATCCCCAGCACCTATCTCATCACCGCGGCCGAGGGGAATGCCGTGATCGATGCAGCGCGGGCCGCGCAGCGGCTGCCCGACACCGGTATTCCGGCACACGGGCCGATCGCGTTCTGGGGTTACTCACAGGGCGGGCACGCTGTCGCTGCCGCTGCTGAGCACGTCGGATCGTATGCGCCTGAGCTCGATCTCAGAGGTTCCTACGTCGGTGCGCCACCCGTCTCGCAGCTGAACTTGTTCCGGTACGCCGAGGGCGGGTTGTCGCTGGGCGCCGGTGGGTTCTTCCTGAAGTCGCTGATCAGCTCCTATCCGGAGGTCGAAACCGCGGTCGACGAGATGCTCAACGACAAGGGCCGACAATTCCTCGATACGACCAGCGCCCAATGCGTGGGTGGGGCGATGCTGAGTTACGGCTTCCAGCCGTCCAATTCGCTGACCAAGGACGGCCGCTCGATGGCACAGGTCCTCGAAGCCGACCCGCGGACAGCTCAGGTGCTCGCGGAGATGACGCTCGGCCGCGCCGGACCCACCGCGCCGGTGATGCTGGTGACCGGAAGCAATGACGACCTGGTACCTCCTGCTGATAACCGGCAGCTCGCACGCACCTGGTGCGACAAAGGCGCCACGGTCGACCTGGTCGACCTGCCGCTCCCCATGGTCCTACCCGGCTCGATCATCGGACACACAGTCAACTCGCCGATCGTCGGGCTCACCGAGGGGCAGCGTTGGCTCAACGACCGATTCAACGGGGTTCCCGCACCCACCACGTGCTCCTGAGCAGTGCAGGTGTGCCGGTCAGCGGCGAACGTCACCGATCGCCGCTGACCGGGTCTCACATCTCCTGATCGCGGTCCCGGAGCAGCGTATTCAGGATCGGGCCGATTTCGCCGGCGGCTTTCGGATTCATCATGCCCGTGTGCCATTCGTCGATCGGGATCTCGTGCACGGCGCCGGTGATATGCCCACGCCAGGTTCCGGCGATCTGGTCTCGATACGACTCGCGGTTGGCGACGAACAGCACGGCGTCGCCGTCGAAGTAGCTCGGGGTGTGCGGCACCGGTGCCATGAAGCTCTCCGTTACCCGCTCCACCTGTTGCGGGGTCAGGATGCCTTCGCTGCTGAGTCGCTCCGCGAGCAGCGGGAACAGCTCGGCCGGATCGTCGGGCTGTTGATCGTCGGTCATCCCGAGGAAGTCCCGCCAGCCACGGAGGAACTCGGCCAACGCCCGGTTTGCCTGCGCGTCATCGGGTTCGGCTATCTGCTCGAGATTCTCCGCGATACCCGTATCGACGAGGGCGAGCAGGCCGACCGGGTGCCCCAGCTGTTGCAGTCGCGCCGCCATGGCGTGCGCGATCTTCCCACCCAGCGACCAGCCGAGCAGGTGAAAGGTGGTGTCGGGGAACGACTTCAGGATCTCCTCGACGTAACGCTCGGCGTACGCGTCCACCGACTCGAGCCGGGGGCCGTCTTCGACGATGTAGGGATCTTGCAAACCGTATACGGGTCGATCCAGGTCCAGGTGGCCCGCCAGCGCGCCGTATACCCACGCGAGGCCACCACCTGGATGGACGCAGAACAACGGAGCCTTGTGCCCGGTCGAACGCAGCGGCGTCAGCACGCCGAGCGATACGCCCATCTCGGACTGCGGTTTCGCCAGGTACCGCGCGAGTGAGGCCGGTGTCGAATCGGCGAAAAGCAGCCGATAAGGAACGGCGGTCCCGGTGCGTGCCCGAAGGCGGGACACCAACTTCATGGCGACCATCGAGGTTCCGCCCAACGTGAAGAAGTCGTCGTCGACCCCTACCCGGTCTACTTCCAGCACCTCCGCGAATACCGAGACCACGATCTCCTCGAGCGGCGTCGAGGGTGCCCGATAGGTCGCGACCACCCATTCCGGCGCAGGCAGCGCACGCCGATCGACCTTCCCGTGCACGGTCAGCGGCAACGCATCCAGCACCGTCACGGTGTCGGGGATCATGAACGATGGCAGCCGTTGTGCGAGCGCCTGCCGGATCGCCGCCGAATCGAGGAGGCACGATGGCGCGGTGGTGACATAGGCGGCCAAGCGCGCACCTGTACCCGAGGTGTGGACGGTAACCACCGCATGCTGCACCTCGTCCAAACCTGTCAGCGCAGCTTCGATTTCGCCGAGTTCCAGTCGTTGACCTCGAATCTTGACCTGGAAATCGGCGCGGCCCACGAACGCCAACCCGCCGATGGACGTCCACCGCACCAGATCTCCGGTGCGATACATCCGCGACCCCGATGCCCCGAAGGGATCGGCCACGAACGACGTCCCAGACAACCCCGGCCGGTTGAGATAGCCGCGCGCCACACCGGGACCGGCCGCGTACAGCTCGCCGACCGCACCCGGCGGTACCGGCCGCAACGACGAATCCAGCACTACCAACCGAACTCCGGGAATCGGACCACCCACCGACACCGGGTCACCGGCAGCCAACGCCGTACCGGTCATCCAGATCGTGCACTCACTCGGCCCGTACAGGTTGTAGAGCCTGCGGACACCGGCCGCGTCGGTGCCCGACCACCGCCGCACCAGCTCCGGCGGACAGGCCTCGGAGCCGGTCAGTACCACCCGGAGGTCATCGAGCCCGTCGGGATCGATCGAGAGGCCGACCGCCGGGGACAGGAAGGCGTGCGTGATGCGCTCAGCGCGCATCAGCTCCGCCAAAGGTTCCCCGGCGAAGACATCGTCCGGAGCGACAACCAATGCGGCACCGGCCGGTACCGCCAACAGCATCTCCAACATCGCAGCGTCGAAAGTGCGTGCGGCAACGGCCAATACGCGCGAGTCATGGCTCAGCTGATAGCGCGAACACTGGACCGCGGCCACGGCGGCCAACCCGGCATGGGTGACGTCCACCCCCTTCGGCGTACCGGTCGACCCCGAGGTGTAGACGACATAGGCGGTATTGACCGACCGCAGCGTCGCGCCCCGGTCGATATCACCGACCGGTGCGGCGCTGCACCGGGAAACATCGAGCCGGTCCAGGTCGACCACCCGAATTCCGGCACCGTACGACCCAGCGGATCCCGTTGCCCGCGAGCTGTTTTCATCGTGGGTAAGCACGATGGTCGCAGCACAATCGGTGAGGATGAACCGATTGCGCTCGGCCGGTTGGGCGGGATCGATGGACACGAACGCGGCACCGGTCTTGGCGACCGCCCACACCGCGCGCACCCACGCCGCCGATCGTGGAATAGCGACCGCTACAACGGTTTCCGGTCCGGCACCCGACTCGATCAGTATCCGCGCACACCGATCCGACCACTCATCGAGCTCCCGATACGTCCACTCGTACCCGGAATCGACGACCGCAGGCCGGTCCGCGTGCTCGGCGGCGGCGCGACCCAGCATCTCGGTCAAGGTGACCGGCTCCGGGCCCGTACCGCCATCACCCCACTCCGACAACAACATTCGCTCGCTCGAATCGAGCACATCGATATCCCGCAGTCCCACTGCGGGATCGACCACCACGGCACCGATGATTCGCTGCAACCGCCGCGTCAACGCGGCAATCGTCTCCTGATCGAAGAGATCGAGGGCATAGCTCACCCCGACCATCAGGCCACCGGTGGCGTCCGGGGTATCGGAAACGGACACGGTGAGATCGAACCGTTCGACCCCGATGCCGAGATCCATTGGTGTGCACCGAATCCCCGGCAACAGCGAGTCCGTCGGGTCGAGGTCGAGGTGCTGGAACGTCAGCATCACCTGGAACAGCGGATGATGCGCCTGGGTTCGTGGCGGATCGACCACTTCCACTACCCGCTCGAACGGAATCTCGGCGTGCGCGAACGCTTCCAGATCGACCCGACGGCACTCGTCCAGCAGATCACTGAACGAGCCGCCGTCATCGACCTGGGTCCGCAACACCAACGTGTTGACGAACATGCCGACCAGACCGTCCAACGCCGCGGCGCCCCGCCCCGCGATCGGCGTACCGACCGCGATATCGCGACTGCCCGACAACCGCGACAGCGCTACTGCCAGTGCCGCGTGCATCACCATGAACACGGTCGCGTGGTGCGCCTGCGCGACACGCTGCAGCCCGGCCGCCGTCTCCGCGTCCAGCGCAAACGAATACGTGCCACCGCGCTGCGAGGCCACCGCGGGACGCGTCCGGGCGGCAGGCAACTCCAGCCGATCCGGCAAGCCCGCCAACTGCCCGGCCCAGTACCCGGCCTGACCCGCCGACACGCTCTCCGGGTCGGCCTCCGCACCCAACACCTCACGCTGCCACAGCGCGTAGTCCGCGTACTGCACCGGCAACGGTCCCGCCCACTCCGGATCCTGCCCCGTCCGGCGCGCCGAGTACGCCAGCGCCAGATCCTGCGCCAACGGCGCCAAGGACCAACCATCCGCCGCGATGTGATGGATGACCAGGACGAGGACATACTCATCGGAACCGTTGTGCAGCAAAGTAACCCGCAACGGCGGCGCACTCGACAGATCGAACCCACGCCGCATCAGCGCCAGCACCGAGTGCTCGATTTCGGCCGCGTCGACGGTCCGCACCTCGACCGTGGCGGCGGCCTCGGCTACCGGCACGATCCGCTGGTACGGACTCCCGTCCCGGTCCGGGAATTCCGTGCGCAGGGTTTCGTGGCGCGCCACCACATCACCGATGGCAGCGGTCATCGCCGCGATATCCAACTCGCCGGTCAACCGCAGCACGAGTGGGATGTTGTAGGCCGGTGAGTCCGGTTCGATCCGATTGATGAACCACATCCGCCACTGCGCGAACGACAACGGCAGGTACTCGGGTCGCTCGCGAACCACCAACTTCGACCACACCGGGTCCGCGCCGCCGGTCGAGCGCTCGGTGAGCACCTGGGCCAACTGAGCCGCCGTCGGCGCGTCGAACACATCCCGCACGCCCACCTCGGTGCCGGTCATCGCGGCCACCCGGGACGCCACCCGTGTCGCCGACAGCGAATGCCCGCCGAGTCCGAAGAAGTCATCATCGACCCCGACCCGACCCACGCCCAGCACCTCGGCGAACACCGAGACCACGATCTCCTCGAACGGCGTCGAGGCGGCCCGATACGTCACCACCACCCACTCCGGGGCGGGCAATGCGCGTCGATCCACCTTGCCGCTCGAGGTCAGCGGCAGTTCCGCCAGCACGGTGATGGTGTCGGGGACCATGAACGACGGCAGCCGTTGCGCGACGGCTTGCCGGACCGTGATCGGGTCGGGCAGGTGCCCGGGCGCCGCGGTGACGTAGGCGGCCAATCGTACTGTCCCACTTGGCTCGTGGTCGGCGGTGTGCGTGATGACCACCGCGTCACGCACCTCGTCCAGCTGCGCCAACGCAGTTTCGATCTCACCGAGTTCGAGGCGCTGAGCCCGGATCTTGACCTGGCGATCGGCGCGGCCGACGAACATCAAGTTGCGACGCTCACCGGTCCACCGCACCAGATCTCCCGTGCGATACATCCTCGACCCGGTAGGCCCACCTGGATCGGCGACAAACGATCCGGCGGTCAACCCCGCCCGATCGAGATATCCGCGCGCCACACCTGGACCAGCGGCGTACAACTCCCCCACCACGCCCGCCGGTACCGGACGCAGCCACGCGTCCAACACCGTCAACCGGACTCCGGGAATCGGCCCACCCAACGAAACCGATTCGCCCACCCACAGTTCGGCCGCGGTGACCCAGATCGTGGACTCGCTCGGCCCGTACAGGTTGTACAACTGACGAACACCGGCGGCGTCGGTGCCGGACCATTGCCGAACCAGCGCAGGAGGACACGCTTCACCGGCGACCATCAACACCCGCAAACCATTGAGCCGCCCGGCATCCAGCGTGGCCGCCACGGCCGGGGTCAAGCACGCATGTGTGACCCCCTCGGCGTCGATCAACTCGGTCAACGACGCACCGGCGAATGCGTCACTGTCCGCGACAACCAACGCCGCACCGACCGAAACCACCGCCAACAACTCGAACACGGCCGCATCGAAAGTACGTGCGGCAACAGCCAATACGCGGGAATCTGCGCCGAGATCGAACTGCCGGCACTGCGTGGTCGCGATAGCGGCCAGCCCGGAGTTGCTGACGGCGACACCCTTCGGCGTACCGGTCGTCCCCGACGTGTAGACGACGTAGGCGGTGTTGCTCGACCGCACAGCACCGCGTCGATCGCCATCGGTCACCGGTGCGTCGCTGTACCCGAGTGGCTCGAGCCGGTCCGGATCGATCACCGGAATTCCGGCGGCGTTCAACTCCGCCGTGTCCAATCCGGTTGTGCCGGTGAATAATCCAGCATCGGCGAGCACGACCGTCGCGGCGACGTCGGTGAGGACGAACCGGTTCCGCTCCCACAGATGGGTCGGATCGACGGATACGAAGGCGGCACCGGTCTTCGCGACCGCCCATACCGCCCGCACCCAGGCCGCCGAGCGCGGAAGCGCAATCGCCACTACCGTTTCCGGTCCGGCGCCCTGGTCGATCAGCATCCGCGCGCATCGATTCGACCAGCGATCCAGTTCCCGATAGGTCAGGCGCTGCATCGCGTCGACAACCGCCAGCTGATCCGGGAACTCCGCGGCCACCCGGGACAGCATCTCGTTCAGCGTGATCGGAGTCGGTCCGGCACCGCCATCGCCCAACTCCCGCAACGACTTCCGCTCGCTCGAATCGAGCACGTCCAACTCATACAGTCGCGCCGCGGGATCGGCCACCACCGCGAGCAGGATGCGCTCCAGCCGTCCAGCCATCTCCGCGACCGTCGACGTATCGAACAGTTCCGTGGCATAACCGATGCTGACCGGGATATCGCCATTCGAGTCCGGGATGTCGGCGACAGTGATGGACAGGTCGAATCGTTCGACACTGGCGCCGAGGTTCATCGGCGTGACCCGAATCCCCGGCAGTTGCGCGGCGGCCGGATCCAGGTCGAGATTCTGGAAGGCCAGCATCACCTGGAACAGCGGATGGTGCGCCTGGGTCCGGGGCAGATCGATGGCCTCCACCACGCGCTCGAACGGAATGTCGGCATTGGCAAAGGCATCGAGATCCACCCGTCGAACCTGATCGAGCAGATCCGTGAACGAACCGGCCTCGTCGATCTGCGTCCGCAGCACCAACGTGTTGACGAACATGCCGACCAAGTCGTCCAAGGCCGCCGCACCCCGCCCCGCGATCGGCGTGCCGACCGCGATGTCCCCGGTGCCGGACAACCGCGACAGCAACAGTGCCACCGCCGAGTGGACGACCATGAACACCGTCATGCCCTGCGCATTCGCCAATTCGCCTATCCTGGCAAACAATCCGGCGTCCAGCACGAACGAATAGCTGGCACCGGCTTGCGAAGCGACCATCGGTCGCGGCCGATCGGCAGGCAACTCCAACCGATCCGGCAAGCTCGCCAATTGCGTTGTCCAATAGGTGAGCTGACGCGTCAACGTCGATTCCGGATCGGACTCCGCTCCCAATGTTGCCCGCTGCCACAGCGTGTAGTCCGCGTACTGGACCGGCAACGGAACCCATTGCGGGGACCGCCCCGACCGACGCGCCGCGTAAGCCGTCGACAGGTCCCGCGCCAGCGGCGCGATCGACCACCCGTCGGCGGCAATGTGATGCAGCACCATCGCCAGCACGTACTCACCGGAACCGCTTTCCAACAACGTAACTCGCAGCGGAAGTTCGGTCGACAGGTTGAACCCGTGCCGGGCCGACTCGGCAACGGCAGCGTCGAGCTGTGCCGGATCTACCGACCGCATCTCGACGGTGACCGCGGCCCGCTCGGCGGGCAGCACCTGCTGGAACGGCGTCCCCTCCGCGTCGGGGAATACCGTGCGCAGGCTCTCGTGCCGGGCCACCACGTCGCCGATCGCGGCGATCAACGCCGCCGTGTCCAACTCACCGGTCAACCGCAACAGCAGCGGAATGGTGTACGAAGCCGATGCGCCATGGAATTGGTTGATGAACCACATGCGCAATTGCGCGAACGACAGCGGCACCCGCTCAGGTCGCTCCCCAACAACCAACGCGGGCTCCGCCGAACCATCGTTACCGGCATCCAGCACCCGCGCCAACCGCGTGGGCGTCGGCGCCTCGAACACATCACGCACCCCGATCCGAACACCCGCGAGCGCGGACACCCGCGACGTCACGCGCATCGCCGACAGCGAGTGCCCGCCCAGCGCGAAGAAGTCGTCGTCCGCGCCGACCTGGTCGACTCCGAGCAGTTCGGCGAACACGTCCGCCACCATCCGCTCGGTCGGCGTCGACGGCGCGCGGTAGGCCCGGGTGGGCTGTTCCGGTTCCGGCAATGCCGCGCGATCCAGTTTGCCGCTGACGGTGAGCGGCAGCTCGGGCAGGACCGAGCACGCGTCGGGCACCATGTGCGCGGGCAGTCGATGCCGGGCAGCGGCCAGCACCTGCTCCGGGTCGAGATCGGCGCCGACGAGATAGCAGATGAGCCGATCGGATTTCGGGTGATGCACCACGACGGCCCGGGTCACCCCCGCCTGCTCGCCGAGCACCGCCTCGATCTCACCCAGCTCGACCCGCTGGCCACGAACCTTCACCTGGAAGTCGTTGCGTCCCAGGAACTCCAAGTCACCCCGCGCGTTCCAGCAGACCAGGTCGCCGGTCCGATACAGGCGGGAACCGCTGCGGCCGAAAGGATTCGCGATGAAGGACGCGGCGGTCAGCGCCGGTCGGTTCGAGTAGCCGCGCGCCTGCTGGATGCCGCCGAGATACAGCTCACCACGCACGCCGATCGGCACCGGCCGCAACAGTGCGTCCAGGACGATTGCCTCGATGCCGCGGATCGGCCCGCCGAGGGTCACCGGCGCAGCGGGATCCATCGGATCGCTGATGGTGGTGACGATGACCGTCTCGGTCGGTCCGTACGCGATGTACAGTTCCCGGCCCGGCGCCCAGGCCGCCACCAGTTCCGCAGGCACGCGCTCGCCACCGGTGACGAGCACCCGCAGTGAATCCAGTCCGGCGGGCGACATGGTCGCCAACACGCTCGTCGTCACGAAGGCATGCGAGACCCGCTGTTGCCGAACGATTTCCGCGAGGGATGCACCGCCGAAGATATCCGGGGGCGACACCACCAGTGCGGCCCCGTTCGGGTGCGCCATCAGCAGTTCCATCATCACCGCATCGAAACCCGGTGCCGATACTGCCAATACCCGGGCGGCCGGGTCCACGCCGTAGCGCTCGCGCTGCTCGGCAGTGAAGTTCGCCAAGCCGTCATGGGTGACGACGACACCCTTCGGGGTGCCCGTCGACCCGGAGGTATAGATCACGTAAGCGGTGTGTCCCGGCCGGAGCGGGCGCACCCGGACCGCGTCGGTCACTGCGGTCGCGGAGTACTCCGCAAGGCGCGCAGGCAGATCCGGCTCGTCGAGCATCAACCGATCGATCGTACCCGGCACCGTGGCGACCGTGGCTGCCACCGACAAGGCAAGGCGCACCTCGGAATCGGCGATCATGCCGACTACTCGATCCAGCGGATGGCGTGGGTCGATCGGTACGAAGGCCGCACCGGCCTTGGTCACCGCCCACAATCCGACGAGGAACTCGATACCCCGGGGCATCGCCAGCGCGACCGCATCGCCCGGCCCGACGCCGCGGTGGATCAGCAACCGCGCCAATTGGTTCGAAGAACTGTCCAGCTCACCGAAGCTCAGTGTCACCGCACCCGACACCACGGCGGGCGCGGCCGGGTTGATGGAGGCTCCGGCGACCAGCAGGTCCGCCAACAGTTCCGGCGACTGTGCCGGGAGACCCCGCACCGGCACCAGCAGAGCCCGCTCGGCAGCAGACAACAGGTCGATCGACTCCGCCATGACCGACGAACCGGTGGTCATCGCATCCAGCACGCGCGCAAGCCGATCGGCGCAGTCCTGAACCCACTCATGAGCGAATACGCTGGGCTGATACTGCAATTGCGCCCGGAACGGCTGTCCCTTGATGACCACCAACGCGAGCGGATAGTGCGCGGAGTCGTTCGACCGCAGATCCTCGACACTCATGTCATCGATCGCCGCCGACTGTGCCGCGAGCGCGGCCTCGTCGACGGGATAGGACTCGAACACCAGAACCGTATCGAACATGGCCGAAACATCCAGTGCGGCATGGATATCGGTCAGGCCGATGTGATGATGTCCCAGCAACTCCGACTGCTCTGCCTGCACCCGGTTCAGCACCGCGGCGATCGGCTCGCCGGGGAACTGGCGGACCCGCACCGGGATGGTGTTGATGAACAGGCCGACCGCGGACTCGATACCGGGCAGATCCGCAGGCCGCCCGGACACCGTCGTACCGAATACAACGTCGTCGCGCCCGGCCAGATACCCCACGACAATGGCCCACGCCACCTGGAACATGGTGTTCGCCGTGACCCCGGCGGACGATGCCGCAGCGAGCAACCGCTCGGTGCGCCCGTGGTCGAGATCCACTGCGACAGAGCTCATTCGCGCCGTCGGTTCCGGAGACGCGGCGTGCGGCGCCAACAGCGTCGCCTCGGCACCGTCGAGCGCGTGTCGCCACACTCGCAGCGAGGCTTCCGGATCCTGTCGGCCCAGCCAGTCGAGGTAGGACCGATACGAACCGGCCGGCTCGGCGAAGGCCGTGCTGTTCGGCGCCGCATACTCCGCCAGCAGAGTCTGCAACAGCGAAGGCATCGACCAACCGTCGAACAGCACGTGGTGGTAGGACAGCAACAGCGTGAACCGATCCTCGGACACCGCGATCAGGGTGAAGCGCATCAGCGGCGCCGTTTCGATGTCGAACGGCTCGGCCTTGTCCCGCTCCAGCACCTCCGCCAGCGCGGATTCGGGCTCCGCGCGCAGGTCGACCTCGCGCCACGGGACCACCACGTCACCGGCGACGATCTGCACGCCGTCGCCCTCGGCGTTTGCACTGAACGCCACCCGCAGGTTCGGATACCGCTCCAGCAGCGCCTCGGCCGCGTGGCGCAGTCGTTCAGCGTCTACCGCTCCGGAGAGCGTGATCGCGAGCTGCACCGCGTATACGTCCACCATCGACTCGGCCAGCCGGGCGTGGAACAGCAGACCGGTCTGCAGCGGCGACAACGGCCATACGTCGACCAGGCTCGGGTAGCGCGCCTCCCATGTCGTGATGTCGGCTTGTGTCGCCCGCACCAACGGGAAGTCGGAGGGCGTGTGCCCACCGGCGTGCGGCTGGCGCAGCCGAGCGACGACGGAATGCAGCGCGTCGACCCACAACTGGGCCAACTCGTCGACCTCCGCCGCGTCGAGCACGGCTTCGAGGTAGCCGAAGGTGGCCGACAAGCGCCCATCGGTGACGACCGCGGTGATATCGACGACCGCTGTCGCCAGGACATGCAGGTCCTCGTCGGCGATCGGCGCGCCGAGTGCGTCGGTGGCGGCGAACTCGGATGTGGTTGTCCCGCTGGATGATCGGCTCGGCGACAGTTGGCCGAGGTAGTTGAAGGCGATCTGCGCGGGCAGCCCGGCAGGCAAGGCCCGCGCGGTCTCCGGGTTGAGGTAGCGCAGCAGTCCGTAGCCGATGCCGTGGTCCGGGATCGCGCGCAGGTGCTCCTTCGTGCTCTTGACCACTGGCTCGATGGCCGGACCACCGGTGTAGGCCTCGTCGAGATCGATTCCCGCCAAATGGATCCGGACCGGATAGACAGTCGTGAACCAACCGACCGTCGTGGTCAGGTCCGTACCCGGGACGACCTGTTCTTCGCGCCCGTGGCCCTCCAGCCGCAATAGCGTCGACGACTCCGACACTCCCCGACCGGCCCGCCAGCGCATCACGGCCAAGGCCAGCGCGGCCACCAGCACGTCCTGTACGTCGCCGTGGAAAGCCGCGGGCACCCGTGTCAGCAGGGCCTCGGTGATCTCCGGCGAAACCTGCACTCGCCGAAGATGTATCGCGCCTGCGACATCGCGAGCGGGGTCCGCTGCCCGCGAGCCGAGCAGCGGGTCCGGCCCGTCGACGATCCGTTGCCACAGCGGCAGTTCCGCCACCCGCTGCGGCGACTCGGCCGCTTCGACCATGCCGTGGGCCCAACGCCGCATCGACGTCCCCACCGGCGGCATCGATACGACACCACCGGCACGGTACTGCTGCCACGCCGACATCAGGTCGGGCAGCATGATGCGCCACGAAACACCGTCCACCACAAGGTGATGCGCGACGATGATCAGCTGACCGGCCTGTGACGCGTCGGCAGGAGAGAACCAAAGCACCTGCAATACAACACCGTTGGCCGGATCCAGCCGATTCAGCGCCGCATCGACCTCCGCCGTCACGAGACGATGGCGGCGCTCCGGATCGATATCCGGGGCGATCACGACCGGATGCACCAGCGACTCGACGTCTACCGTCCCACTCGGCCGCGTCTCGAGCTGCCAGTCTCGGCCGTCGTGCCACAGCCGGGCTCGCAGCATGTCGTGCCGGTCGATCAGCGCGGTCACGATCGCCGTCAAACCGGTCCGATCCAAACCGACCGGCGCCGTGAGCACCAGGGTCTGATTCAGCCGCCCGAACTCGCCCTGCTCGACCATCCACCGGGCGATCGGGGTCAGCGGCAACGTACCGACGCCGCCACCGGGCAACTCCGCCAGAATCGTTGTCTGCTCGACCGATTCGGCCACCCGCGCCAATGCGGCGACCGTCCGCGCCTCGAAGACCTGCCGCGGCGTGAACACCACACCGCGGTCCCGCGCTCGCGCTACCAACTGAATCGACACGATGCTGTCGCCACCCAGGGCGAAGAAGTCGTCGTCGGCTCCCACCTGGTCGAGTCCGAGGACCTGCGCGAATACCGCGGCCACGATCTCTTCGGTGGCGGTGGCGGGCGCCCGGTACGTAGCGGTCGCCCACTCCGGTTCCGGCAGCGCTCGCCGGTCCACTTTCCCGCTCGAGGTCAGCGGCAACTCGTCGAGGACGGTGACGGTGTCGGGGACCATGTACGACGGCAGTCGCCGCGCCGCGGCCTGCCGGATGGCGACCGGATCAGCGAGCTGGCCCGCTGCCAAGGTGACGTACGCGGCCAGCCGTGCGGTCGCACCGTCGGTGACATGCGTGACGACAGCGCGACGTACGTCGTCGAGTTCGGCCAGTACGGTTTCGATTTCGCCGAGTTCCAGGCGTTGGCCGCGAATCTTGATCTGGGAATCGGCGCGGCCGACGACGATCAATGCCCCGCCCTCGACGCCATCCGGCAGCCAGCGCACCAGATCGCCGGTGCGGTACATGCGGGACCCCGCAGGCCCGAACGGATCGGCCACGAAGGCCGCCGAGGTCGTGCCGACACGATTGAGATAGCCGCGGGCCACGCCGGGACCGGCTACGTACAGCTCGCCGACCACGCCCGGTGGCACCACGTTCAGCCAGGCATCCAGGACCATCGAACGGATACCGGGAATCGGGCCACCTATCGAAACCGGCGCACCGGCAACCGATTCCGCGCCGGTCACCCAGATCGTGGCCTCGCTGGGCCCGTACAGGTTGTGTACCGTCCTGTCACTACCCGACCATTGCTGCACCAGCGCAGGCGGACACACTTCGCCCGCCACCATGAGGACTTGCAGACCATCGAGTTGCCGCGCATCGAGCGAAGCCGCGACGGCTGGAGTTAAACACGCATGTGTCACACCCTCGGCGCGCATCAGCTCGGTCAACAGCGGCCCGGCGAAAACGTCGCCGGGAGCGATGATCAGCGCGGCGCCGACCCGTACGGCGAGCAGCAGCTCGAAGATCGCCGCATCGAAAGTGCGTGCGGCGACAGCCAATACCCGCGACTCGGCGTTCGTCCCAAGGTCGCGATGCTGAGCCGTAGCGACCGCGGAGAGCCCGGCATGGGTGACGGCAACACCTTTCGGTGTGCCCGTCGACCCTGAGGTGTAGACGACGTAAGCGGTGTTGTCCGGCCGCATCGAGCCGAGCCGGTCGCCATCGCCGATCGGCGCAGCATTCCATGCGGACAGGTCGAACCCGTCCAGATCGACCACGACAATCCCGGGTACTTCCCCGGTTGCTGCTCCGGCGGTGAGCAGTACAGTTGCCGCGCAATCGGCGAGGATGAGCCGATTGCGCTCCTGCGGTTGCGCCGGATCGATGGAGACGAATGCGGCTCCGGTCTTGGCGACCGCCCACACCGCTCGCATCCAAGCCACCGACCGAGGAATGGCAATCGCCACAACGGTTTCCGGACCGGAACCTTGGTCGATCAGCGCCCGCGCACACCGGTTCGACCACTCATCGAGATCCCGATACGTCCACGTTCGCCCCGCGTCCACGACTGCGGGCCGGGCCGCGAACTCCACCGCGGCGCACGCGAGCATCTCGGCCAATCCGAGCGGCTCCGGACCGGTGCCGCCATCGCCCCAATGGCGCAGCAACATTCGCTCGTCCGGCGCGAGCAGGTCCAGACCACGCAGGCCGATCGTCGGATCGACCACCACCGCACGCACCGTGCGCTGCAGGCGGTCAGCGAACGCGGCAATCGTCGACCGATCGAACAGGTCGAGCGCGAAGCTGATGGTGATCGGCACCCCACTATCGGCGGTGGTGCTGCCCTGGAGGTCGGCGACAGTGATGGTGAGATCGAATCGTTCGACCCCGATATCGAGGCTCTGCAGCGGCTCGACCTCTAGCCCGGGCAGCTGCGCCAGGGTCGGGTCCAGATCGAGGTTCTGGAAGGCCAGCAGCACCTGGAACAACGGATGGTAGGCCTGGCTGCGGGGTGGGTCGATGGCCTCGACGACGCGTTCGAAGGGAATGTCCGCATGTGCGAACGCGTCCAGGTCCACCCGACGGCACTGGTCGAGCAGGTCGGTGAACGAACCGGCCGCGTCGACCCAGGTACGCAGGACCAGCGTGTTGACGAACATGCCGACCAGGCCGTCCAACGCCGACGCACCGCGCCCCGCGATCGGTGTGCCCACCGCGACATCGGCGCTGCCCGACAACCGCGACAACAACAGCGCCAACGCCGCGTGCAGCACCATGAACACTGTCACCTGATGGGTTCGCGCCACCGCGCCCAACCCGGCCACCGACACGGCATCCAGCGTGAACGTATACGTACCACCACGCTGCGACGCTTCCATCGGCCGCGGCCGATCGGCAGGCAGCTCCAATCGGTCCGGAAGCCCCGCCAAATGCGTTGTCCAATAAGCGAGTTGACGCGTGGCCACGCTCTCCGGATCGGACTCCACGCCGAGCACCTCGCGCTGCCACAACGTGTAATCGGCGTACTGCACCGGCAACGGCGCCCACTTCGGCACCAGACCCGCCCGACGCGCGGTGTACGCCAGCGACAGATCACGCACCATCGGCGCTATCGACCATCCGTCGGCGACAATATGATGGAGCACCACAACCAGCAGATGGTCATCGGATCCGCTGCGCAGCAGCGTGACTCGCCACGGCGGCCGCGCGGACACATCGAAACCCTGCCGCACGATACTCGTAACCTGATGCGTCAGCTCGATCGAATCGGCAGTCTCCAGCGCGATATCCGCGACAGGCAGAATCCGCTGGCACGGTATCCCCTTCTCGTCGGGAAACACCGTGCGCAAGCTCTCGTGCCGAGCCGCGAGATCACCGATCGCGGCGGACAACGCCGCCGCATCCAGGTGCCCACGCAACCGCAGCACCATGGCAATGTTGTACGCGGGTGAGCCCGGCTCGAATCGGTTGATGAACCACATGCGAGACTGCGCGAACGACAACGGGATTCGGTCCGGCCGATCCCGCGGTGCCAACGCCACGTTCGGCTGTTCCACGGTCTCGGTGGACCGCACTGCCAAAACGCCGGCCAGTCGGGCAGCAGTCGGTGCGTCGAACACGTCGCGTACTTCGACCGTCAGACCGGTAGCCGTCGCCACGCGGGACGCCACCCGCGTCGCGGACAATGAATGCCCGCCCAGCGCGAAGAAGTCGTCGTCGGCGCCGACCCGGTCGGCGCCCAGTACCTCCGCGAATACCGCGACGACGATCTCTTCCAGCGGTGTCGAAGGAGCCCGATAGGTCGAGGTGATCAGCTGCGGGGCGGGCAAGGCGCGACGGTCGACCTTGCCGTTGGGCATCAGCGGCAGCTCGTCGAGGATGACGATGGCCGCCGGAATCATGAACTCCGGCAATCGATCTGCCGCGAATTCCCGGATCTCGGCGACCAGGTCGGCGATGCCGGGATCGTTCACGTAGGTGGCCAGCGAATCCAGCGGCCCCGTACTCAGATAGATGTCGTCGAATACCATCGTCTCGTCGGCGTCACGAACGAGGACCGCGTCCATCCGGCCCGCCACCGGCGACCAGCTGACGGCGACCGTGAAGCCCAATTCCGTTCCGAGCGATCGGATCTCGTGTGGCAGCACCGCGGTGGTCTGGTTGGCCAGATCGAGATCCGCCACCCGCGCGTGCTCGGCCGCGGCGTCCACGGTTCGAGTCGCCGCCACGTCCAGAACGGTTCCGGCCTGCGGTATTCCGATGATTCGCAGGCTATCGGGCCGTTCGGTGACCAACTGAGCACGCAGCCCTGGCAGGTCACCGAATTCGGCCCAGTCACGCTGCGGCAGTCCAGCAAGCGACTGAACCCGCGCCGGGGCCTTGTGCAGAACCACGTCGTAGCGGTACCGCGTCAGCTCATTGTCGACCGGCGCGTACTTCAACTCGATATCCACCGCGGCCACGCCGGAGACTTTGTCCCGCAAGGCGATAAAGAACTCGGGGGCGACCAGCAATTCCTGCTCGGCCGTCAATGCGCGGCGTGCTCGCTCCCGTACCGCCGCCACCGTGTCATCGTCCCCGCCACCGGCCAGCTGTGTGCCGGTGGCGAATTCCCGCAGCAGCGTCAGGTTGCGGATATCGCCGACGAAGAACGCGCCACCGGGCAGCAACAAACCCATTGCCTTGTCGATCACGTCGATCAGGTAGGCGGCATTAGGGAAGTACTGTGCCACCGAGTTCAGCACCACGACATCGAATCGGTCGACCGGCAGGTCTGTGACATCGTCGGCGGCCTGCACGCGCAAACGCACCCGATCCGCCCAGTCCACCGCCGATTCGTGCAGCCGTGATCGGAGATTCCCGATGGTCGCTGCGGAGAAGTCGGTGCACCAGTACTCGTCGCACTGCGGTGCCAGTCGCGACATCAACAATCCCGATCCGACACCGATTTCCAGCACCCGCGCGGGCCGCAACTCGAGCACCCGGTCCACGACCGCGTCCCGCCACTCCCGCATCTGCGCCACCGGAATCGGCTCGCCGGAGTAACTACTGTTCCAGCCGCCGAAATCGGCGTCCAACGCCATCGGCTCGGCGAATTCACGGCCGTTGCCGAGGTAGCTTTCCTTGCCCGCGTACAGGTTGTCGTAGACCTGTCGCCAATGACCGACCAGATCGGCCGCCCGGTCGCTGTCGTCGCCGACTGTCGTTTCGCGATCGCGCACAACGTAGGCGACCAGCTGCTTGTCGACGACAGCGTCTGAGTCGGCGGCTGCGATGGCGCGGGCGACGACAATCGCGCGCGATACCGCCGGATGCGCCGCCAATGCGGCCTCGACCTCGCCGGGCTCGATCCGATACCCGCGCACCTTGACCTGGTCGTCGGCCCGGCCCGCGAATTCGAGCACCCCGCCGCGGGTCCACCGGACCACGTCGCCGGTCCGGTACATCCGCTCGGCAGCACCGAACGGGCAGGCCACGAACCGCTGCGCGGTCAAGCCGAGCCGCCCCGCATAGCCGCGCGCCAATTGCATTCCGGCGACATACAATTCGCCTGCCACGCCCACCGGCACCGGCCGCAACCGCGAATCCAGAATGTACACACGTACATTCGCTACCGGAGCACCGATCGGTACTCGTTCATCGGTCGCCCACCGTTGCGAAGCGCGGATCTCATGGGTCGACACACATACCGTGTTCTCGGTCGGCCCATAGGCATTCGCGATATCGACGCCCGGCCAGCGATCCCGGAATCGCGCCACTGCGGCCGGACTCAAGGCGTCGCCGCCGGTGACGACCTGACGCACCGGAGCAGCCTCGAGTTCGGGCCCCGCGGTCGCGAGCGTCTCGAACAGCGCGGTGGCCACGAACATTGTCGTGACGCGGTGACGGGATACCGTGCGCATCAGGGCGGAAAGGTCGAGCCGATCGGGCGGTGCGATGACGATCGTCGACCCCGCCAGCAAGGCGGGCCACAGCTCGTACGCCGACGCATCGAACGCCATCGACGAATGCAACAACACCCGTTCGCCCGGCTTACCCGGCCAGCCGAACATCGCCATGTTCATCACGCCACGGTGCTCGACCACCACACCCTTCGGACGCCCCGTCGAGCCTGACGTATAGATCACATACGCCGCATCAGCCGACGACAACACCGGCAGACCAACCACATCACCACCAAGATCCGCCACATCCAGACACAGCGACGCCCGCTCACCCAACGGCAAACCCGCCCCGACATCAACCGTCGTCAACACCAACAACGGATCGGCATCACCGAGAATGAACTCGATACGGCCACTCGGGTACTCCGGATCGATAGGCAGATACGCACCACCGGCCGCCACAACTGCCAACACCGCAGTCACCAAATCCACCGACCGCGGCAGCGCCACCGCCACCACCGAGCCGCGACGAACGCCCCGACTCACCAGCTCCTGCGCCAAAACGTCTACCCGCGAAGCTAATTCGCGATACGTGATGTCGCCGTCCGGGTACGCGACCGCAACTGCGTCCGGCGTGGCCGCTACCTGTCGATCGAACAGGTGCGCAAGCGAGTTCGCCTCCGGCAACGGTGCCGCGGTGTCGTTCCAGATCCGCAGCAACCGGTCGCGTTCCTCGGGCGCGAGAACATCTATCCGGCCGATCGGCATTCCAGGGTCCGTGGTGACGATGTCCAGCAGCCGCAGATAACGAGCGGCGAGGTCCGTCACGGTGGCGCGATCGAACAGATCGGTGGCGTATTCGATCCGGCCCGACAGCACGGGGGCGTTGTCAGCCGGATTCACCCGTTCGACCACATCGACGTGCAGGTCGAACTTGGCGGTGCCGGTGATCGCCGGAACGATCTCGACCTCCAGTTCCGGCAGGTGCAGATCGGGTAACAGGTTGTTCTGCAACGCAAACGACACCTGGAACAGCGAGTGGTACGCCGGAGAACGCGTCGGTTGCAGCAGTTCGACCAGCCGCTCGAAGGGCGCGTCTTGATTCTCGTAGGCGGTCAAGGCCTTTCGGCGGACCTGGTCGAGCACCTGCTCGAAGCGAGGGTTACCGGACAGATCCACCCGCAACACCCAGGTGTTGACGAAGAAGCCGATCAGATCGTGCGTCGCCTCCTGGGTACGCCCGGCCACCGGACCACCGATGCTGATGTCCTCGCCCGCACCGACCTGGGACAACAGCACCGCGAGCGTCGACTGCAACAGCATCGACACCGTCACCTGGCGTTCATGGGCGAGCCGATACAGCGCCTCGCACAGCGCGGGCTCGAAGGCGAACTCGATGACGTCGCCGCGATTACTGGCGGTCGGCGGGCGGGGGCGGTCCGTCGGCAGTGTTATCGGCTGCGGTGCGTCCGCCAGTTCGCTTGCCCAATAACGGAATTGGGTTGCCAGCATGCTGTCCGGATCGGACTCCGCACCCAAGGTCGCACGCTGCCACAGTGTGAAGTCCGCATACTGCACCGGCAATGGCGCCCACTGCGGTGGCTGTCCCTGCCGACGCGCGGTGTACGCGGCCGACAGGTCTCGCACGAACGGCGCTATCGACCAACCGTCCGCGGCGATGTGGTGCAACACCAGCACCACGGTGTGGTCGTCGAAACCGTTGCGCAACAAGGTAACCCGCAAAGGCATCTCGGTCGACACGTCGAATCCGCGCCGCACGAGACCCGTCAGGGTCTGCTCGAGTTCACCGAGGGCGGCTGCACTAGTCTCGATCGTTGTCGCGGCCTGATCGACTGGCAGGACCAGCTGGAACGGCACCCCGTCCGCATCTGGAAACACGGTGCGCAGGCTCTCGTGTCGCGCCACCACATCCGTCAATGCCGCGGACAATGCGTCCCGATCCAACGGCCCGCGCAAGCGCAGCACCATCGGAATGTTGTAGGCCGGTGAGTCCAGCTCGAATCGGTTGATGAACCACAGTCGAGACTGGGCAAACGACAACGGCATCCGCTCGGGCCGCTCGCGAACCGTCAACTCCGGCCGGGCCGGCTCACAGTCGGCTCCGCGTTCGGCGAGTACCTGTGCGAGCCGAGCGGGCGTGGGGGCCTCGAACACATCGCGCACGCCCACCTCGATACCCAGCACCGCGGTCATCCGCGAGGCCACCCGCATCGCCGACAACGAATGCCCGCCCAGCGCAAAGAAATCGGCGTCGACCCCGACTCGATCCATACCGAGCACCTCGGCGAACACGGTGACGACGATCTCCTCGACCGGCGTCAGCACGGCGCGAGAGTCCGCCACGGCGAAGGTCGGCGCGGGCAGCGCGCGTCGATCCGCCTTTCCGTTGGGCGTCAATGGCAGGGTGCCGAGTACGACGATTGCCGACGGGACCATATACTCCGGCAGCCGATCTGCGGCGAAGCGTCGGATCTCGTCGGCGAGAACGGTTTCTTCGCGCACCGCATCCGCGCGATCGAGCACGACGTACCCGATCAACCGCTTGTCCACCACGCTCACCGCATCCGCTGTCGCGGAACCGATCTCACGCGCGATCACCACCGACTGCGAAACCACCGGGTGTGCGGTCAACACGGACTCGACCTCGCCCGGCTCGATCCGATACCCGCGTACCTTGACCTGCTCATCGGCGCGAGTGACGAATTCCAGCACACCAGCGCGCGTCCACCGCACCACGTCACCGGTCCGGTACATGCGCGCACCGGCGCCGAACGGACACGCGGAGAACCGTTCCGCGGTCAGGCCCGGTCGATTCCGATACCCACGCGCCAGTTGCACTCCGGCCACATACAACTCGCCCGCCACACCCACCGGCACCGGCTGCAACCGCGAATCCAGCACGAATACGCGCATGTTCCCGACCGAGGTGCCGATCGGCACGCTGCCCCCGCTCGCCCACTCCGGCGAGTCGGGGATCTCATAGGTCGATACGCACACCGTATTCTCGGTCGGCCCATAGGCATTGACCACACTGATGCCCGGCCACCGGTAGTGGAAGCGGGCGACCGCGACGGATCGCAACGCGTCACCGGCAGTGACCACTCGATGTACCGAATCCAGTTTCAGCTCAGGCCCTGAGCTCGCCAGTATCTCGAACAACGGGGTTGTCACGTACAACGCCGTCACTTGATGCCGAGATATGGTCCGGCTCAGCTCCGCGATGTCCGATCGGCCAGGCGGTGCGATGACGATCGTCGATCCCGCCAGCAAAGCAGGCCACAACTCATACGCCGACGCATCGAACGCCATCGACGAATGCAACAACACCCGCGTGCCCGGCCCACCAGGCCACCCATACACCGCCATGTTCACCACACCGCGGTGCTCGACCACCAAACCCTTCGGACGCCCCGTCGAACCCGACGTATAGATCACATACGCCGCATCATCAGGCGACAACACGGGCAAACCGAATGACTCACCGCCACCGGACAACTCATCATCCAGACACAGCGACGGCCGCTCACCCAACGGCAAGCCCGCACCCACAGCAACCGTCGTCAAGACCAACAACGGGTCAGCATCACCAAGAATGAACTCGATACGCCCACTCGGATAGTCCGGATCGATAGGCAGATACGCACCACCGGCTACCACCACCGCCAACACCGCAGTCACCAAATCGACCGACCGCGGCAACGCCACCGCCACCACCGAACCCCGACCAACGCCGCGACCCACCAACACCCGCACCAAACCATCAACGCGCACAGCTAATTCCGCGTAGGTCAGCTCTTCGTCACCGAACCGCAGCGCAACCGCGTTCGGCGCCGAATCGACGCGCTCGCGGAACACTGCCCCGATCGTCGTATCCGACACCGTGGTCTCGAACCGCGAGTCCCCCTGCGTCAGCAGCTGCTTGCGTTCCGTGTCGGCCAGGAGGCCGATATCGGCAATCGCTTCCGCCGGATCGGCGCTCACTGCGCGCAACACACGGAGATAGCGATCAGCGATGCTGGACACGGTGTTTCGGTCGAACAGGTCGGTGGCGTATTCGATCCGGCCGACCAGCACCGCGGGAGTCTCTGCGCTGCTCGGGATTTCGAGCAGGTCGAAATGCAGATCGACCTTGGCACTACCGGTCGAGAAGGGCAGGAATTCCGCAGCCAGTTCGGGCAGCTCGAGTGCGGGCAGGCCATCGTTCTGCAATTCGAGTGACACCTGGAACAACGGATTGTAGGCCGTCGACCTGGCCGGATTGATCAGTTCCACCAGCCGCTCGAACGGCGCGTCCTGATTCTCGTAGGCGGTCAAAGCCTTTCGGCGGACCTGGTCGAGCACCTCATCGAAACGGGGGTTACCGGACAGATCCACCCGCAACACCCACGTATTGACGAAGAACCCGACCAACTCCCGCAGTGCCTCATCGCTACGCCCGGCGACCGGACCGCCGATCGAGACATCCGCACCGGCGCCCAGCCGGGACATCAGCACCGCGACCGCCGCCTGCAATACCATCGATGCGCTGACCCGGCGCTCACGGGCGAGCCGATACACCGCCTCCCGCAGCGGCGCGTCCACCGTGAATTCGACGACGTCACCGCGGTTGCTCACCACCGGTGGGCGCGGCCGATCGGTCGGCAGCGCTATCGGTTGCGGCGCATCGGCCAATTCCCCTTCCCAGTAACGATATTGAGCCGCGAGCGCACTCTCGGCGGCGGACTCCGAATCCAGCAGTTCACGCTGCCACAGTGCGTAATCCGGGTACTGCACCGGCAGCGGACCCCAGCCCGGCTCCCGCCCCACTCGCAGTGCCGCATAGGCCGTCGACAGATCCCGCAGCAACGGCGCCATCGACCAGCCGTCCGCGGCGATGTGATGCACGACCAACACCAGGACGTGCTCGAACTGACCGCACCGCAACACGGTGGCCCGCAGCGGCATATCCACCAGCAGGTCGAATCCGCGCCGGACCCGTTCCGCCACCGCCGCATTCAACTGCGCCGGTTCGACGACAGTCAGCTCGAGCACCGGAGCGGCCGCCGCGCTCGGCACAACCTCCTGATGCGGCACCCCGTCCAGCTCGGGATAGCGGGTCCGCAGCGCTTCATGGCGCGCGACCACCGCACCGAGCGCTGCGGTCAACGCCTCGGTATCCAGCGATCCGGCCAGCCGGAATACCAGCGGGATGTTGTAGGTCGGCGATTCGGGCTCGAACCGATTGATGAACCACATGCGTAACTGCGCGAACGACAACGGAATTCGCGCGGGCCGCGCGCGGACGATCAGCTTCGACCGCTCCGGACCGGTCTCGCGTTCGGTGAGCACCCGAGCCACTCCGGCGGCAGTGGGGGCGTCGAAGATGTCACGGACGCCGACCGCGCGGCCGGTCACCTCGGCCAATCGCGCCGCCACCCGGGTCGCCGAGATGGAATGCCCACCGCGCGCGAAGAAGTCGTCGTCGACACCGACGCGGTCCACCCCGAGCGCCTCGGCGAAGGCGGCGGCGGCAATCTCTTCGAACGGTGACGATGCGGCTCGGTACGTCGCGGCCACTCGCCGCGGTGTCGGCAAGGCGCGGCGATCCAGCTTGCCGCTCGAGGTCATCGGCAATTCGTCGAGCACCGTGATGGTTTCGGGGACCATGTACGACGGCAGTCGGCGCGCGACCGCCTGCCGGACCGCGGCCGCATCGACGGCATGACCCGGTGTGGCGGTGAGATAGGCCGCCACCCATGCCGCGCCTGCCTCGTCAGCATGTCCGCCGAACGTGGTGACGACGGCATGCTGCACCTCGTCCAGGCCGGTCAGCGCGGCTTCGATCTCGCCGAGCTCGAGGCGCTGACCACGAATCTTGATCTGCGAATCGGCGCGGCCGACGAAGCTCAGCGTCGCGTCGTCGGCATCACGGAGCTCCCAGCGCACCATGTCGCCGGTGCGGTACATCCGCGCACCGGCCGGACCGTCCGGGTCGGCCACGAACGAGGCCGCGCTCAACCCCACCCGGCCGAGGTATCCGCGGGCCACACCGGGACCGGCCACATACAACTCGCCCGCGACACCGGGTGGCGTCGGCCGCAGCCACGAATCCAGCACCGCCAGCCGGACTCCGGGTATCGGCGTACCGAGCGACACGGCGTCCCCTGGACGCAACGCCGCGCTGGTGACCCAGATCGTGGTCTCGCTCGGCCCGTACAGGTTGTACAGCAGGCGAACACCGGCGGCGTCGCTACCGGACCATTGCTGCACCAGCGCAGGCGGACACGCTTCGCCCGCCACCATGAGCACTCGCAAATCGTCAAGTTGCCGCGCATCGAGCGTGGCCGCGACGGCGGGAGTCAAACACGCGTGTGTCACACCTTCGGCGCGCATCAACTCCGTCAGCGGCGCACCGGCGAAAGCATCACTCGGCGCGACGATCAGCGCCGCCCCGACCGGTACCACCGACAACAACTCGAACACCGCCGCGTCGAAAGTGCGGGCAGCGACGGCCAATACGCGAGAGTCGCTGTCGAGTTGATACTGCCGACCGAGGGTGTCCGAGACTCCGAACAGTCCGGCATGGGTGACGGCGACACCTTTCGGTGTGCCCGTCGAGCCCGAGGTGTACACGATGTACGCGGTATTGCCGATCCGTACCGCGCCGCGTCGGTCCGCGTCGGCGATCGGGGCGGCGTTGCCCTCGCGGAGTTCGAGCCGGTCGATATCGACCACACGAACTCCGGGCCCGTCCAAGCCCGTTGTGTCCGATGCGGTTTCGCTGCTGGTCAGCAGGATCGTCGCAGGACAATCGGCGAGGATGAACCGATTCCGTTCGACCGGATGGGCGGGATCTACGGTCACGAACGCGGCACCGGTCTTGGCGACCGCCCATACCGCACGCACCCACGCCGCAGAGCGCGGAATTGCCACCGCCACCGTGGTTTCCGGCCCGGCACCGCAGTCGATCAACGCCCGCGCACACCGATTCGACCACTCATCCAGCTCTCGGTACGTCCACGCATGCGTGACATCGCGGACCGCGAGTCGATCCGCGTGCGCGGCCGCTACCCGAGACAGCATGTCGGGCAACGTGACCAGCGCGGGCCCCGAACCACCGGCAGCAGACTCCCGCAACAACCGGAGCTCGTCGGGCTCGAGCAATTCCACCGAGCGCACCGGGATCCCGGAATCCGTGATCACGCTGTGCAAGAAGCTGTCGAGGAACTGCGCGAACCGCCGGTGGTGGTACGCGACCTGGTCGGGCGTGTAGACGCTCGGGTTGGCGAAGAAGTCGACCCGGGTGCTTTCGCCACCGACGGCCGGGTAGACGTTCACCGAAAGGTCGGGAACCAATCCCGGGGTCAGCACCTGTAACTGGCCGGTGATGTCGCCGAGGACGATCTTCGTATCGAGGATCATCAGGTCGACCATCGGACCGGCTGCCTGCGGAAGGTGTCGGGCAGCAACCGATTCCGAGTCCTTGAGCATGTCCTCGTGCCGATAACGTTGCCCGCGAAGGACATCCATCAGCGTGCGCTGAGTCTCCGCGAGCAGTGACCCGATGGTGCGGTCGGGTGTGACGGTGATCCGGAACGGCACAATGTTGGCGGTCATCCCGCCGGAGCGCCCCATGGATGCCGTGACCCGTGCGGACACCGGCAAACTCAGCACCACATCGTCGGAACCGGTCATGCGCGCGAGGTACAAACCGAACGCGGCGAGCAGGAACACCGACGGTCCGACCGATCGCGTCGCGACGGCGGTACGGAGCGCGTTGTCGGTTTCGGTGGACAGCAGAGCGCTGACCGAGAGCGGGTGCTCTTCGGCGAGGGCGACCCGATCGGTCAGGGTTACCGGCTCGGGGAGCTCTGCCACATACTTCGACCAGAACACCCGATCGTCGTCGAACCGTTGCGAGGCGCGATACTGCTCGTCGGCGGCGACGATTTCGCCCAGCGATCGAATCGCCTGTCCCCCAGGCTCCTTGCCCGCCAGAGCAGCGGTGTAGAGCTGTGCACTGCGCGTGAGGATGTTCAGCGCGGCGATACCGTCCAACACGATGTGATGGGAACGCAGGTACCAGAACCACCGCCGCTCGCCGACCCGCACTATCGCGCCGAGCACCACCGGGCCGTGCCGCAGGTCGATGGGTGCGCGGTAATCGCCGTGCATCCAATCCAGCGCCGCGGCAACAGGATCGGGCGCCGACGTGTAATCCAGGGTCCGCACCGGGCTGTCGGCGGTTTCGTCCACCACCTGCCGCAGCTGTCCGTCCACCTCGATCACCCGCACGCGACCGGCCTCGAATTCGTCGAGCGCCTGCCCGAACGACACGCTCAGCAGCGCGGCGTCGAGTTCACCGGCGAGCTCTACGTACAGCGCGTTCGACACCGGTGTGGCACCGGCCAACTGCTGCAACAACTGAATCGCACGCTGTGCCGCGGTCAGCGGATAGGTAGCCGGATGGCCGTCACGGGCATGCAGGGGTGAACGATGGTCGGGCATCCCGCCTCCTGAAGATCCGAAGCTCAAAGAGAACGTGCTTTGTTCGCGAGCGTGGCCAGCGACTCGAGACTGTCGAGCACAGTCGACTCGGCCACGCCGAAATCGATGAGGCAGGCGATCTCGTCGGCGCCCGCTCGGTGCAGGCTTTCGACCATCGGCAGCGCCGAATCAGGGGTGCCGAACAGTCCGTTGGTTCGGTAGTACCGTTCGAAGGCGAAGTCCAGCACCTTGTTTCGCGACCTGTCGTCCAGGCCGTCGAGGGCCTCCGCACCACGACGCCACAGATCGACGGAATCCGCGAGGTAGCGCTTGAAAGGTCCCTGCACCGTCCGCCGCACCACGGCGTCGTCGTCGCCGACGAAGGTGTGCAGCATGACCGTGACCTTTCCGCCGGACTCGTGGCCGTGCCGGGCGCGTGCCTTGCGGTAAGCGGTGATCTTGTCGGCCAGTTCCTCGACGCTCTGAAAGAGCAAGGCGGTCAACACATTCGCGCCGAGCTCGCCCGCCATCTCGAAGCGCTCCACACCGCCGCTGCACGTCACCCAGGTGGCGAGGTCCGGCTGGATCGGGGTCGGGAAGATGCGCACCGATCGCGATTCACCCACGCCGTTCGGCAGCGAGATCGGCTCACCGCGCCACAGCTGCTGGACGCTCTGCATGCCGGATCGCATGACGTCGACCCTGGTGCGGTAATTGTGTTGCGCCAGTACGAAATCGTCGGGGTTCCAGCCCGTGGCGAACGCGACGTCCACCCGGCCGTCCGACAGGTTGTCGACCACCGACCAGTCCTCGGCGACCCGCACCGGGTTGTGCAGCGGCAGCACCACACTGCCCGCCCGGATCCGCACCCGCTCGGTGATCGCCGCCAGCGCCGCACCGAGGACGGCGGGGTTCGGGTACAGCCCGCCGAACTTGTGGAAATGCCGCTCCGGCAACCAGATCGAGGTGAAGTCGTGCGCGTCGGCGAAGCGGGCGCTGTCGAACAACAGCCGGTAGCGCTGCGCACCGGAATGCTGCGCGTCGCTGGCGAAGAAGAACAGACCGAACTCGATGCCCGTACCGACCTGCGAAGACTGCACGGTCGAGCCGCTCGTCGCCGCGACGACCCGGACGCCGGGGTCACGATGTCGGGCAACCTCCTCGACCACGTCGGCGATACACATGCCGCCGTAGATGTCTTCGGCGGATACCTCGACGCCGAATCGGTCCTCGAGGATCGTCAGCAGCTCGGCGGCCCTGACCGAGTCGAGACCGAGTGCGGTGAGCGGTGTCCGCGGGTCCACGGACTCGAGTCCTAGGCGCTGCCTCGCCCATTCCAGGAAGAAGGTCGTGGTGTCGGCGTCGCCCCGCGGCTCGCTCATATGGCCCTCGATTCGGACTCGTTGACGTACAAGTGGCGCAGGTGCGATCGACGGATCTTGCCGCTGGTCGTTTTCAGCACCTTGCCCTTGTCGACGAAGATCACTCGATACAGCGATACGGCGTGGTCCCGACTGACCGCCGATCTGATCGACTCCTCCAGGGCGGCGACGCTGTCGTTCGCGATTTCCTCGTCGAGTTCTTGTACGACGATCAGACGCTCTTCGCCGTTTATCTCGGTCGACAGTGCGGCGCAGCCACCACGGCGAAGTCTGGGATGGGTGGACTCGATACTCCACTCGATATCCTGCGGGAACAAGTTGCGCCCGTTGATGATCATGACTTCTTTGAGGCGGCCGCAGACAAAGAGATGCTCGTCGACCATGAATCCGAGATCGCCGGTACGCAGATACGGTGTTCCCTCCGCATTCGCGATCTCTGCCGAGAATGCCTGGTCGCTCTCCTCGGTTTTGTTCCAGTAGCCCGAAGTGACGCTTTCACCGCACAGCCAGATTTCGCCGACCCGCCCTGGATCCGATCGTCGAAGTGTCTCGGGATCGATCAGCACCGCGGTGCCCGCTCCGACCGGCCCCAGATCGACCAGTTCTCGACCATTCGACTGTTCCACGGCGAAGCCCTTTTCCAGTTCCTCGCTCGCGAACGAACGCGTGCGCAGGCCCGAGCCGACGGGTCCACCACTCACATACAAAGTCGCCTCGGCCAGCCCGTAGCCGGGGAAGAAACTCTCCGGGCGGAATCCGCTCACGGCGAACTTGTCGGCAAAGGTCCGCAGGACAATCGGATTGACCGGTTCGGCACCGACGAAGGCAACATCCCACTGCGACAGATCCAGCTGCTCGGCATCCGCGCGGGAAACTCGCTCGGCGCAAATTCCATATGCCAGATTAGGCCCGCCCGCAGTGGTATTCGCGTTCTCCGATATCGCACGCAACCAGACGAGCGGATTACGCAGGAATGTCAACGGCGACATGAGCGTCACGGGATATCCGACGAAGAGCGGCGAGAGAATGCCCAGAATCATGCCCATGTCATGCGACGGCGGCAGCCAATGGACGGCCGAGCTGCGCTCGGTGTGGCCGAAGGCGCGCCGTTGACACTCCAGGTTGTGCATGAGGTTGCGGTGACGCACCACAACACCTTTCGGGAATCCGGTGGAACCCGAGGTGTACTGCAGGTGTGCCACGTCATCGGCCGAGGGGGGCGGCGTGTCGAGCGGCCGCCAGGAGCTGCCGTCTTCGGTCGACGCGCTGTCGATGATCTTCTCGTCGGGCCAACCGAGCAGGTCACGAGCCACGGACGCGACGGACTGCGGCGCGATGACAGCAACGGCGCCACTGTCTCGCGCGATCGCCAGCACCGTGTCGGAATGTCGTTGCGAGGTCGGCACATACAGCGGCACGGCGACGCGTCGGATCAGCAGACAGGCGAAGAATGCGTGCACCATGTCGAGGCTCGGTGGACAGAGCAGCAGGATTCGATCGCCCGGCGCACTGATTTCCTGCAACCGGGCCGCCAAGCCGACCACGCGACCCAGCAGGAGTGCGTAATCCTCGACTTCGCGGTGACCGCGTCCGTCGAGAAACGTATAAGCGACTCGCGTGGGTTGTTCGGCAGCGCGACTCACCAGGATGTCCGCCAGAGTCGACGGGCGCCCCGATAGTTGTTGGTAACTCATCGACCTTCGACCTCCCAATTCAGCGATAGCCACACTGGACGAACGATATTCAGGCCTGCAGCAGGCACCCCGACAGCGGGTGCGGACGTGCTCCGTGCGCAGAACATCCTTGCACAGATCCGATCGTCCGAGCGACGCTCGAAATTGGTCTTGTGACCATGTCTACCGGACCCGAAGACCGAGCCGAGCCCGGTCAGCATTCGAATGTCACCATCTCCGACATCGAAAATCGTTACGCCACTATGGGTTACCAGCCCCGCGCGCCCTCGATTCGCTTCGGTTGAAAGTCTCGGAAAACATGGCATGAGCGGCGCAATGGGACAGCGGGGCGGATCGGGCTGATGCGTAGCACGTGTTCTCCTTTCATCGTGAGGCACAACGGCAGTGGTCGAGTGTTCCTCCTAGTTCGTCGCCGCGCGTGTCGCGGATGGGTCGAGTTCGATGACGAATCCACAAAGCTGCGGTGAGCAGTTCTGATGCACACATCAGGGGAATTGGCCCGCTTTCCCGAACGTGTCACTGTCGGTGTTATCCGATCGTTGTCGAGAACTCGGTGACGAAGACTTCCGCCGGTGACGGCGCGATACTCGGGTCGCTATAGCGCAATTCTTCACGTTCCCATGGATTTCGAAGCTCGTGATGTCCAGAGGCGCAACCAAAGGGTCGGTATCGATGGACTGCCGAGCGCTACGCGACAACTGGGGAGTCACTGTGGTCCGCACGCCGGACGCATGGCCATCGCCAGTTTCCTTATGACACAACGGATCCCGCCTGCGAAGAGACGTCGGCGTGCGCGCTTTATCCGGCGTCAGCGATCCAGACCTTGCCCGGCCGCCGTGCGCGACCTATCGTTTCTGTCACATTAGAGCTCGAAATGTATTCGCTGACAACGTGTTTGGAACAGCCCCAGCCGACGCCACGTGATGGACCGTCGGCGGCACGTCTGCGGCGAAGTCACCGCCAAAGCTGTCCGCTACCGCTGCCCACAGGCACACGGCGCGAACGCCGGATGCGAACCCCGCACACCCCGGCCCACCCCGTTTTCCCACGAGGAGATCAAGATCATGACGACCGACCATGCTCCGGACAACGACGCCGAACTCCCCCAGGCGATCACTCGCAAACGCCTGCTGCAACTAGGCCTACTGGCCGTACCCGCCGCTGCCGCGCTGACCGCCGCTGCCGCGACCAGCAGCGGTAACCCGGGTGAGAGCCCGCAGGCGCTGCCGGACGACCTCGAGCCGACACCCGCCTGCCACGACGGGGACGCGGCCACCATCGCACAGACCGAAGGCCCCTACTTCAAGCCGGACTCGCCCCTGCGGAGCGATCTGGTGCTACCCGGCGCGCCGGGTGTCCGCCTGACGGTCAGCGGCTACGTGTTCAACCGTTCCTGCCGCCCGGTGGACCGGGCATTGCTCGACTTCTGGCAGGCGGATAACGCAGGCGCCTACGACAACTCCGGCTTCAACTGGCGTGGCCATCAGTACACCGACGCGAATGGCCGGTTCAGTCTGTCGACCATCGTGCCGGGTCTGTACCCGGGTCGAACCCGGCATATCCATGTCCAGGTGCAGGCGCCCAATCAGCGGGTGCTGACCACCCAGCTGTACTTCCCCGGTGAGCCACGAAACAACACCGATTCCATCTTCGACCGGCGATTGCTGATGACGGTGCGCGCCGTGCCCGCGGGGAAAGAGGGGACGTTCGACTTCATTCTGAACTTCCGCTGACGAGAAGAGCCGAACTCCCCTGCACAGCAAGGGAGTTCGGCTCAGTGGTGCGAGACGCTCAGGCCAGGGTCTTGAGGAGGTCGTCGAGCACCCGCATCGCGCCGATCGGACCGAGTCCGAGGAACCACACCTCGTCGTCGACCGCGATCGCGTGCCCGGCCTTGACCGCGCTCGTGTTCCGCCAGATCGGGCCCGCAGTCACGGCTTTCTGGTCCGGTGAGGAGTCCGCGCCATAGCTCGAGTAGAAGATCCAGTCACCGGCGGCCTGGTCGATGTTCTCCTTCGAGATCTGCACCGCCAGCTCATCGACGTTCTGATTCGCCGGCCTCGGCAGGCCGACATCGCTGAGGATGACGCCGATGAAGGACTTGTTGCCGTACAGGCGAATGTTGCCACTCATGAAGCGCACGAGCGAAATCGTCGGTGCGCCAGGCAGTTTGGCCTTCACCGGATTCGCCTTGGCCTGATAGTCGTTGAGCAGCTTCGTCGCCTGCTCCTCCGCGCCGAGTGCGGCGCCGACCAGCAGGAAGTTCTCTTTCCACGGGAAGCCCGGCCGGATGGAGAACACGGTCGGCGCGATCGCGGACAACTGCGGATACAGATCGTTGACGCGCAACTTGCTGCCCAGGATCAGGTCCGGTTTCAAGGACGCGATCTTCTCGAGGTCGAGCGTGTTGGTCGGACCGACCGTCGCGATGTTCTGCACGCGGTCGGCCAGATACGACGGCACCCCCTGCTGTCCGGCCGTGGTGGCCATGCCGACCGGTGTCACACCGAGCGCGAGGACGTCGTCCAACTCGCCGGAGTCGAGAACGATTACCCGCGTTGGCTTTTTCTCGATCCGAGTCAGACCCATGGCCTGCGTGACCGTGCGCGGAAACACCCCGGGCCCGACGTCCGCCTTGAGTTTCTCGGTCTCGGTATCGGCGGTGGCGAACTGTGCGCCACCGGTGGCGACATTCTTGTCACCGTGACCGGTATCGCCCGCGCTCGCGGGGGTGGTGGCGGGATCGGACCCGCACGCGGCGAGCAGCGCGACGGCGGCCACCGCGACCACCGCTTTCGTCCATCGGACCATTCTGTGCTTCCTTTCCTAAGACCGGGTTGCGGGCGCGGCGGCCCGGCCGGAGCGATGCCGTCCGATCGGGACGACCATCGGGGTACCGGACACGGGGTCCGGGATGATCTGGGACGGCATGCCGAAGACGTCCTCGACCAATTCCGCGGTGAGGATGTCCGATGGCGCGCCCTCGCAGGCGATCCGGCCGCTCTTCATGGCGATGAGGTGATCGCCGTAGCGGGCAGCCAGATTGAGGTCGTGCATCACGATCACCACCGTGGTGCCGTCGATCTTGTTGAGGTCCGCGAGCAGGTCGAGGACCTCCACCTGGTGGGCGATATCGAGGAAGGTGGTCGGCTCGTCCAGCAGCATGATCGGGGTTCGCTGGGCCAGCGCCATGGCGATCCACACCCGCTGCCGCTGACCGCCGGAGAGTTCGTCGACCGAGCGCGCCGCCAGCTCGACGGTGTCGGTGACCTGCAGTGCACGCGCCACCGCCGCGTCGTCGTCGGGCGACCATCGGCGAAACATGCCCTGATGTGGATAGCGACCGCGACCGACCAGGTCCGCGACGGTGATGCCCTCGGGCGCGACCGGCGACTGTGGCAGCAGCCCCAGCACCCGCGCGACATCCTTGCTGCGCAACGAGGAGATCGGCTCGCCGCCCAGATAGACCGCGCCGTGGGCGGGTGCGAGCAGCCGCGCCAGGCCGCGCAGCAAGGTCGATTTCCCGCACGCGTTGGTGCCGACGATCATCGTGACCCGGCCCTCGGGGATCCGCACCGTGAGGTCGTCCACGATCGTCACCGGGCCATAGCCGAGCCGCAGGTGCTCGGTGTGCAGAGTTGGTGTCACGCTATCCCTTTCAGACACGCCCAGCCCCTTCAGACTCGCCCGGCGCGGTTGGCCGCGGCGAGCAGCCACAGCAGATACGGCGCGCCGACCGCGCCGGTCACCACCCCGACCGGCAGTTGCGCGCCGAGCAGATGCTGTCCGACGAAATCAGCGGCCAGCGTGACCAGCGCGCCGGTGAGCGCGGCAGGCACCAACGCGGTACGCCCGCCGCCGGTCAGCCGGGTGGCGATCGGGTTCGCGACGAACGCGACGAACGCGATGGGACCGGCCACCGCCGTCGCGAAAGCCACACTGGCGGTGGCGATCAGCAGCAACAGCAGCCGCGTGTACTCGACGCGCAGGCCCAGACCGGCCGCGACGTCGTCGCCGAGCTGCAAGCCGTTGAGCGCGGGGGCGAGCAGTACCGCGGCGGGCACCAGCACCGCGAGCGCGATTGCCAACGGCAGCACCTGGTTCCAGCTGCGGCCGTTGAGATTGCCGATCATCCAGACCAGCGCCTGCTGGGCGAGCGCGACGTCGGCCCACGTCATGAGGTACGACACGACGCTGGTCAGCACCGCGCCCACACCGACACCGACCAGCACGAGGCGAAAGCCGTTCACCCCGCCGCGCCGCGCGAGGCCGTAGATCAGCGCGCCCGTGCCGAGCGCGCCGATGAAGGCGGCCAGCGATAGCGTCGCGCCGGACACTCCGAAGACGATCAGACCGGCGACGGCAGCGGCGCTCGCGCCTTGGGAAATCCCGATCACATCCGGACTCGCCAGTGGGTTTCGGAGCAGGCGTTGAAACAGCGTGCCGCCGATGCCGAACGCGATACCGACCAGCGTGGCCGCGACCGCGCGCGGCAACCGCAGCTGGGTGACCACGAACGCGTCTTGCTCGGCGCCGCCACCGAACAGAATGCCCGGAACTTCGCTCAGCGGAACCGAATACGAGCCGACGGTGAGCGTCAGCGCGAAAACCACCAGCAGCGCGAGGAACAATGCGAGCGTGACCAGCCGTGCCCGAGTCGCGCCACCGCGTCGGGCGCGGACGACGGCGGCCAGCGCGGCCGCATCGACGGCGGTCATGTCTGCACCAGCTTGCGGCGGCGCACCAGCACGACGAGCAATGGCCCGCCGATGACCGCGGTGATGACACCGACCTGCACCTCGGCGGGTCGCGCGATGACGCGGCCGAGCACATCGGCGACCAACAGCAGGATCGAGGCGATCACCGCGGAGTACGGCAGTAGCCAACGATGGTCGGGACCGGTGATCAGCCGGGCCGCGTGCGGGACCATCAGGCCGACGAAGGCGATGGGCCCGGCGATGGCCGTCGCCGCGCCGCACAGGATGACCACCGCGAGCGCGGCGGTACCGCGGGCGACCAGCACGTTCTGGCCCAGCGCGCGAGCCACATCCGTGCCGAGCGCCAGCGCGTTCAACATGCGCGCCGACATCACCGAGAGCAGGACGCCGACCGCGAGGAACGGCACGGCCTGGCCGATGGTCGGCAGGTCGCGCTCGGCGAGTGAGCCCACCTGCCAGAAGCGGTATTGATCGAAGGTGGTGGTGTCGGTGAGCAGCAGCCCACTGGTCACCGACTGCAAGGCGGCGGTCACCGCGGCTCCCGCGAGCGCGAGCTTCATCGGCGTGGCGCCGTCGCGGCCGAGCGAGCTGACGAAGTACACGATCGCGCCCGCGACCGCGGCGCCCGCGAAGCCGAACCACACGTAGCCGGTCACCGAGCTCAGGCCGAGCACACTGATTCCGAGCACGACGAACAGGGCCGCGCCCGCGTTGACGCCGAGCAGCCCGGGGTCCGCGAGCGGGTTTCGAGTGGCGCCCTGGATGATCGAACCGGCCAGTCCCAGCGCGATCCCGGCCAGCACGCCGATCGCCGTGCGCGGCACTCGCAGTTCGCGCACCACGGAGTGATCGACATCGACGGGGTTGTAGTGGAGCAGGGCGTCCACCACGGTCGGGAACGTCAACGCGCGCGAGCCGACGGGGTGGCTGGCCGTTTGCGCCGGTGGGCAGCACCATTGGTGCCGACACGGCGCGGCGATCCGGGCGGGAACGCGCAGCCGCCGATAGTTCGCTACATCTGCGGCAGCTGCTCGCCCTGTACCACTTCGATATCGAGGTCGATCTTGACGGTGGTGCCGACGGCGGCGACGCCCGCGCGGACGAGGACGTTGTAGTCGATGGCGAAATCGTTGCGGTGCAACAGGGTTTCCGCGTGGAAGGCGGCGCGGACGCCACCCCACGGATCGGGACCACAACCGCCGTAGGTGACATCGAGGTCGATCGGGTGGACCTGACCGTGCAGGGTGAGTTCGCCTGCCATTACCCAGGTGTCGCCGCCGGTCCGGCGAAAACTGTTGCCGGTGAAGCTGATTACCGGGTATCGCTCGGTGTCGAGGAAGTCCGAGGAGCGCAGGTGGTCGTCGCGCATGCCGATACCGGTGTCGATGCTCGCGGCCTTGATTTCGGCGAAACCGGTTGACTTGTCGAATGTCTCGGCGATGTTCAGTCGGCCGTTGACCTCGGCGAAGCGGGCCTTGATGCTGGCGATGCCCAGGTGCCGTGCGGTGACGATCACGGTCGAGTGCACCGGATCGATGGTCCACGGCCCAGGCGGCGGGGTGGCGATCACACCCGCCTCCGGTTCCATGGTGATCTCACCGAGCCTGCCCCCGCCGTCGCCGGCGGCGCGGGCCATCTGCGCCACCGGCCGGAAGCCGGGGGCGGTCACGACGGCGGTGTACGTGCCGGGAGGTAGCGGCTCGGTGCGCGCCGACCCGGTGGCGTCGACGGCCGCCCGCGCGATCTGGCGGCCGTTCATATCGGTCACCGTCAAAACCGCATCCGGCACCGGCCAACCGTCCGCGGTGTGAATGCGCGCTGTCAGCCCAGTCATGGCCGAGCTGTTTCCGAGACGCCTGGATCCTCCGTGGTCACGCCGACCGCCTCCACATCCTCGTAGCCGAACCGCACATCGTGCGTGATCTCGTCACCGGCAAGGGTGACCTGGCTGGTCACGGGCGGATAGCCGCGGGCGACCACGGTGTATTGCCCCTCGGGTAGATCGCGCAGGACGTACTGGCCGTTCTCGTCGGTGCGGGTAGTGGCGATCGGTTCGCCGGTCGCGTCGAGCACCGTGACGGATGCGTCCGGCACCACCCGTCCGTTGGCCGAGGCCGACCCGGCCAGCACCGACATCGGCGAAAGCTCGACGTCGTGGTGCAGCAGTCCGCTGTCGGGCACGGTGAGCGTGATCGCAATGGGCCGCATGCGTTCGGCGGCTGCCACCAGGGTGTAGGTGCCCGAGAGCACGCCGTGGCAGAGGTAGGCGCCGTCCGCGTCGGTGACCGCGGCGCCGACGACCTCGCCGCGCATATCGGTGAGCGTGACGGTCGCGGCGGGAATGGGAGCATGGCGCCCGGCCGTGCGCACCACGCCGGAGAGTTCACCGGATCCCAGCAGCGTGAGGTCCAGCGCCTGCGGCTGCTCGCCGATGGTGACGTTCACCGCCGCGGGCTGCAGCCCGCTCGCCGACACGATCAGCACATATCTGCCCGCGGCAGGGGCGTCGATGCGGTAGCTGCCGTCGGAACCGCCGGTTGCGCGCGAAACCTGGTGTCCGCGTTGGTCGATCAGTGTCAGTGCGGCACCGGCTACCGCGTGACCGTCTTCACGATGGACGCTGCCGCCGATCGAACCGGCTTCTCCTGTGGGAGCGGAGAACTCGGCCGCCGGACGCGCCGCGGCCAGTTGCGTCACCGCCCCCGGACTCAGCTGTGCCCGGCTGCCGTTGCTGCGCCCGACCGCGCCGGCCAGCACCGGTTCGGGTTGGCTGAGCGCTTGGGCGGCACCCTCCCAGACCTGCGCCTCGTCCCACGAGTCGGCGCTCGCCGCGACCTTCTTACTCGGCTCAGGAGTCGGCGCCCCGGCATCTTGGAGCGGAATCTCCTTCATGAAAAGCAGGACCACACAGGCCAATAGCGCCACCGCGGCAGCGGAGTAGAAGACCCCGTGCAGGGAATCGGTGAAGCCGATCAGGATCGGCTGCTTTACCTCGCTCGGCAGTGCGGCAATACCGCTTGTGTTGCTCTGCAGGCTGTCGAGCTGGTCAGGCGCGAATCCGGGCGGCAGCCGCCCGCCGAACGCATCGATGATCTTGTGCGGCAACAGGTTGAACATGATCGTCAGGAACACCGCGACGCCGAGCGTGCCGCCCATCTGCCGGAAGAAGGTCGCCGACGCGGTGGACACCCCCATATCGGAGGGCGGTCCCGCGTTCTGTGCCGCGATGATCAGCGTCTGCATACAGCCACCGAGACCGAACCCGATGATGCCGCTGTACAGCAGCGGCTGCCACACCGGGCTGTCGAAGAGCACCTGCGCGTACAGCGCCGCGCCACACGCGATTACGAAGGTGCCGACCACCGGCAGGAACTTGTATCGGCCGGTGATCTTGGTGACGCGCCCGGCGATCTGTGAACCGATCATGATGCCCGCCACCAGCGGCAGCATCAGCAGACCCGCCTTCGTCGGCGAATAGCCGCGCACCACTTGCCAATACAGCGGAACCATGGAGAGCGCGCCGAACATCGCGACGCCGACGATGAAGCCACCGGCAATGGTGACGCTGAACGTCGAACTCTTGAACAGCCGCAACGGAATCAGCGCCGCGTCCTTCATCAGATACTCGATGACGACGAACAGCAGCAGTCCGACGCCCCCGATCACGTAGCAGATGATCGCGCGGTTCGACCCCCAGCCCCAGCCGCGCCCCTGCTCCGCGACGATCAGCAACGGCACCACACAGATCGCCAGCGCCACCGCCCCGTACCAATCGACCCGATGATTCTGTCGCTGATGTGGCGTATTGAGCACTCGGAAGACCACGGCCAGCGCGATCACGCCGATCGGCACGTTGACCAGGAACACCCAGCGCCAGCCGTCGATCCCGCCGAGGCTGTCGTAGCTGGACAACCAGCCGCCGAGGACCGGGCCCAGCACCGTCGCGCTACCGAAGACCATCATGAAGTAGCCCTGATAACGCACCCGTTCGCGGGGCGGCACGATATCGCCGATGATGGTGAACGCCAACGACATCAGACCACCCGCGCCGAGCCCCTGGAAGCCGCGGAAGCCGGCCAGCTGGTACATCGAGGTCGCGAACGTGCACGCGGCCGAGCCGAGCACGAAGATCCCGATCGCGGTGAGATAGAACGGCTTCCGCCCGTAGATATCGGCGAGTTTGCCGTACAGCGGGGTGCTGATGGTCGCGGTGATGAGGTAGGCCGTGGTGGCCCAGGCTTGTTCGTTGAAACCATGCAGGCTGTTAGCGATCCGCACGATCGCCACGCTCACGATGTTCTGATCCAGTGCGGCCAGGAACATGCCGAGCAGCAGGCCGGACAGGATCGTCATGATCTGCCGGTGCGAGAGCGACGCTCGCACAGCGGCAGTCGAGTCCGGCGGTGCCTGGGTGGTCGGATTCGTCATATTTCAGAACCTATTTGGGGTCGGCGACACTGAGCGGGGTGGTTTCGATCGCGGTATTGAATCGGTCGAGCAGGTCGATCAGCACGGATCGTTGCTCGACAGGCCAGTCGGCAAGGAGTTCGGCTATCCAGAGGTTGCGCTGTCGGCGGTTGCGCTCGAAGACCCGCACGCCCTCCGCGGTGGCCGCGAGCACGCACGCGCGACCGTCTACCGGATCGGCCCGGCGCTCGATAAGGCCGTGTTCCACCAGGGATCTGGTCTGCCTGCTGATCGCGGAGATCTCCGAGTGCAGTTGATCGGCCAGCTTGCCGGTACGTTGCGGACCGTCGTGCACCAGGCAGAACAGCACCGCGTAGGCGAGCCGCTCCAAGCCGTCCGGCCCGTGCTTGGACAGCTGCGTTTTCGTCCGGTTGATCAGTCGCACGAACCGGACCAGCTGCGCGCCGAGCCGATCGGCGTCGTCGACGGCACCGGCAGCGGTCATCGCGATTCACCTTCTTGCGCACTACGAGACTTGCTTAGCTCCAATAACTAGTTGCTTCTGCCAACTATACATTCGACTCCACCGGACACGCCATGGCTTTATGCATGCCGCCGATCCACCGCGGCAGCCTGCCCGCCCACCTTGCCGCAGCTCCGGATCCACCTCCATGTGACGAAACACGCTGATAGAAAGCACTTTTGCGCAGTGCTGCCGAATTAGGATCGCGCTGATGGAATCGGTAGATCTCCCCTAGCTCCTTGCCTACAGTGACGCAGACATCCGATGAATTGAGGAGCTCGTTGCGGTCGCGTTGGTATCAGTTTTCAAGCGATCGCTGGAGCATGTTCGGCCTCATCGTGGTCGGGTTCTTCGTCGTCGTCGCGGCTTTCGCGCCGTTGATCAACGGCCTGCTCGATATCGATCCGTACACATTCCATGCCAAGACCCTGGACGCGCAGAGCGTGCCGTCCGGCAGTTTCGGCGGTGCGAGCGCCGCGCACCCGTTGGGTGTCGAGCCGTTGACCGGTCGAGATCTGTTGGCAGTCATCGTTGCCGGTACCCGGACGTCGCTGTTCATCGCGCTCGGTGCGCTGGCCATATCGACCATGCTCGGCCTCGTGATCGGCGTGACCGCCGGATTCCTCGGCGGCTGGGTGGATCGGATCCTCTCCGGCGCGATCAACGTGCTCTTCGGATTTCCGGCCCTGCTCTTCATGATCGCGCTCAGCGCGGTGCTGCCTGCCACCTTCCCGCGCCCGGTACTCGTGGTGTTCATCGTGGGCATCTTCGGCTGGCCCGGAATGGCGAGAGTGATTCGGGCGCAGACCTTGTCGCTGCGCAACCGTAACTTTGTCCGAGCCGCGCTGGTGATCGGAGTTTCGCCGCTGCATGCCCTGGCCCGCGAGGTGCTGCCGAATCTGCGTGCGCTGGTTGTGGTTTTCGCGACCACGAGCATGCCGGGGCTCATCGCGACCGAGGCGTCACTGTCGTTTCTGGGGGTGGGCGTGCCCGCGCCGACGCCGTCGTGGGGTAGGTCGATCGGCGACGCGGTCGCGTGGGTGCAAACAGATCCGTGGTTCCTGATCTTTCCTGGAATCGCCTTGGTCCTGCTGACATTGGGGTTCAACCTCGTGGGTGACGGTCTACGGAATGCGTTCAACCCGGCATGAGGTGGACGATCATGAACCGTCTACTGTCGTCGGTGGCGGTGAAGCTGCTGGTCGCGCTCGGCGTGCTGCTCATCGTCGCGTTCGCGACCTATGCGGTGTTCTACCTGCTGCCTGCCGATCCGGCTCAGCTCGCGTGCGGAAAGCCTTGCACCCCGGATAATCTGCTCAAAGCACAGCTGTATATGGGCCTCGACCATCCGTGGTACCAGCAGTTCTTCGACTTCATCGCCGGTGTCGTAGCCGGTCGCAGTTACGGGTCGGGCTTGGCGACGATCCACTGCGCCGCACCGTGTTTCGGCTACTCCTTTCAGCAGAACGAGACGGTGGCCTCGCTGATCTTCGAGCGCTTCCCGATCACCTTGTCCATCGCGGTCGGTGCGGGAGTGTTGTGGCTGATCCTCGGTGTCGGTGCGGGATTGGTCGCGGCCCGGCGACAGGGCAAGCTGACCGATCGAGCCGTCACCTCGTTCGCCGCACTCGGCCTGTCGACACCGACGTATCTGCTCGGTCTCCTGGTGGTGCTGCTGTTGGGGTTCACGCTCAACGTCATTCCGGTGAGCGGCTATGTGCCGTTGAGCTCGGGCGTCGTGCAGTGGACCTGGCACCTGGTCGCGGCGTGGGTCGTGCTCGCGCTCGTGAATGCGACCATGTACGCACGCATTTCGCGCAACCAGCTGATCGAGATCTTCCGCGAGGACTTCATTCGCACCGCGCGGGCGAACGGCCTGGCTGAGCGGCGCATTGTCTTCGGTCACGCGGTGCGCAACATTCTCGCGCCGATTCTGACATTGTTCGCGGTCGATCTCGGCGCGCTACTGGGCGGGGCGGTCATCACCGAACAGGTCTTCGGCATGCCCGGCCTGGGCCGCCTCCTCATCGATGCGGTCCATACCGTCGATCTCCCGGTAATCGTCGGGGTCACCATCTTTTCCGCCGCGATCGTTCTGGTCGCCAATTTCCTCATAGACGCGGTTCTCGGACTGCTCGATCCCAGGGTGAAGTGATGAAGAAACAATCGAAGTCGGCGCTCGCCGCCGCCGCGCTGGCCGTGGCATTGGCGGTAACGTCCTGCAATGCCAACCCGACCGACGGCGCCCGGGGCACCACCCAATCCGTCCCGGCGCAGAAGGGCGGGACGCTGCGGATCTTGTCGTCGAATACCGACTTCAACTTCGATCCGGCCAAGTCGACGAACTTGGCCATCACCTCGCTCAGTTTCATCGCGCGGCGGCTCACCACCTGGCAGGCCGAACCGGGCAAGGAGATGAAGCCGATCCCGGATCTCGCCACCGATACCGGCACGACCACCGACGGCGGACGCACTTGGAAGTACACCCTCAAAGACGGCCTGAAGTTCCAGGACGGTTCGCCGATCACCTCGGCGGATATCAAGTACGGTCTGGAGCGTTCGTTCGCGCCATTGCTGGCGGGCGGCTTCACCTACCACCGCACGTTGCTCCAGGGTGGTGAAGCGTATGACGGTCCGTACAGCGGCAAGTCGCTCGACTCCATCGAGACGCCCGATGTGAAGACGGTGATCTTCCACCTGAACAAGCCGTTCGGCGACTTCCCCTGGATCGCTTCGCAACCGGCGTTCACGCCCGTGCCGAGGGCGAAGGACAACCCGGCGACGTACTTCCAGGCGCCCATCGCATCCGGCCCTTACCAGGTCGAGAAGTTCGATAAAGCCTCCGAGGTTGTCCTCGTGCGAAATCCGAACTGGGATCCGAAGAACGATACCGTGCGGACGGCCGGTCCCGATCGCGTGATTTTCCAGCTCGGTATGCAGCAGACGACGATCAGCCAGGAGCTGATCGCCGATACGGGTGCGGCCAAAACGGCGTTCTCCGCCTCGTTCGTGCCCGCTTCGCAACTGCCGCTGGTTCGTTCGAATCCTTCGGCGAAAGACCGGATAGCCGAGGCCGGTGGCGGATCGCTCTATCAGCTACAGATCAACGTCAGCACGTCACCGCTCAACGATCCGAAGGTCCGTCAGGCCGTCCTCTACGCGACGGACAAGCAGGCGTTCCGAACCTCGCTCGGCGGTGAGTCCCGCGGCGACTACGCGACCACCAACATTCCACCGGCGATCCCCGGTTACCAGAAGTTCGACGCTTTCCCGGCACAACCGACGGGTGACGTCGAGAAGGCGAAGCAACTTCTCGCCGAATCGGGACACCCCAACGGTATCGACCTCGTGCTCGTGACCAAGAACGACGCGACGAACTCCGCGGGCGGTCAGGCCATCGAGGCAGGCTTGCGCCGCGCGGGTATCCGCGTCACCATCCAGGCTCTCGACAACGCCAGCTACGACGATGTCACCATGCACAAGGATGGCTCCGGCTACGACCTGGCGCTGGCCAGCTGGCAGGCCGACTTCCCCAGTGCCGCTTCGATGTTGCAGCCCAGTTTCGGCACCTCGGAGATCGGCAATGGCGGCTTCAACATCTCGCGCTACAGCAATCCGAGGGTCGATGACCTGATCGCGCGCGCCACCGCCGAGGTCGACCCGAAGCGGGCCGGTGAACTGTGGCTGGAGATCGACCGGATCGTCACCGGTGATGTCGCCAATGTTCCGCTGATCAACTCGGTGAACACCTTCATCTACGGCAGTGCCGTCCGCAACTTCTACGTGCCGCCGTTCCCCGCCTACCCGGTGTACTTCAAAGTCTCGCTCGCGCAATGACAACACCGCCGGTCCTGGCAATCCACGAGCTCGGTATCGTGATCAATGACCGAACCATTGTGCGCGACCTGAGTTTCGAGATCGAGCGCGGCAAAACCCTTGCGCTGGTGGGGGAATCCGGCTCCGGCAAGTCACTCACCGCCCTCTCGGTGCTCGGCTTGCTGCCGCCGGGCTCGACAACCGCCGGTACCGTGGCGCTGTCGGGAAAGAGCCTGTTCGGGATGAAGCCCGAAGCGCTCCGGCAGGTACGTAGGAGCGATGTCGGGGTCGTGTTCCAGGATCCGGCGGCGGCGTTCGACCCGGTGTACCGGATCGGGCAGCAACTGCGCGAGGTGATCCGCACCGACCGCAAATACACTAAGCCGCAGGCTGATTCGTTGGTGCTGGAGCTCTTCGACCGAGTCAAGATCAGCGATCCGGAGCGGGTGGCGGCCAGCTATCCGCACGAGATCTCCGGCGGTCAGTTGCAGCGCGCCATGATCGCGATGGCGATCTCCCGCGATCCGCAACTGATCATCGCCGACGAACCGACCACCGCACTCGATGCGAATGTGCAGGCCGAGGTGCTACAGCTCTTTCGAGAGCTGCAGCAGGACAACGACATCGCCATTCTGCTGATCACGCACGACATGGGCGTTGTCGCCGACCTGGCCCATGACGTCGTCGTGCTCCGCAACGGCAGTCCGGTCGAGGCGGGGCCGGCTCGGCAAGTACTCATCACCCCGCAGCAGGACTATACGAAAACGCTACTCGAAGCGGTGTTGCAGCTCGAGTCGCCGACACCGAGTTCTGTTACCGAGCAGGCGAAGCCGGTCATCGAAGTCGAGCACCTCACCGTCGACTACCGCAAGGCAGGTGCCAGGTTCACCGCCTTGCGGGACGCGAATCTCGTTGTCCGCGAACATCAAATCGTGGCCCTCGTCGGCGAGTCCGGTGCCGGAAAGTCGACGCTGGGCCGCGCACTGTGCGGGCTGGTCACCCCCGCCGCGGGCCGGGTCACCCTGAACGGTGAGCCGATTCCGGTGCTGCAGAAGCGCAGCCGCCGGGCCCTCGGCAAACAGCTCGGCGTGGTGTTCCAAGACCCGATGTCCTCGTTGAATCCGCAGCACACGGTGCTGCAAACGATCGAACTACCGCTGCTCGTACACACCACGCTCGACAGCAGACAGCGACGCGAACGAGCCGAGGAACTCCTCGACGAGGTGTCGCTCGACCCCGAGTTGATCACGCGCTACCCGCGCCAGCTCTCCGGCGGACAGCGCCAGCGCGTTGCCATCGCCCGCGCGCTGGCCGTCCAACCCGATGTCCTCGTGCTGGACGAGCCGACCAGCGCCCTCGATGCGGCCGTCCAAGCGTCGGTCCTGGCGCTGATCCGGCGGCTACAGTCCAAACTCGGATTCGCGGCGGTGTTCATCACGCACGATTTCGCCATCGTCCAACAACTGGCCGACCACGTCGTCGTGCTGCGCGATGGTGCCATCGTCGAACAAGGTCCCACCGCACAGATGCTGACCGAACCTCGATCGCCCTATACCCAGCGCCTGCTGCTGGCGGTGCCGGTCGCCGAACCCGCTGCGCAGCAACGTCGTCGGGAGCAGTGGGCACAGACGTACGCATACTCCTCCCCCTTGGTGTCGAAGGTTCCCAACAACATGATGGCCGCGCGACGCCCCTCCTGACGGTGCGGAAGACTCTCGACTCCCAATCTGGCCCAGATGCCTTGCCCGCAAGGGCTAATCACGAGAAACGTGGGTGGGGATTCCCCAGTCAGATCCCCAGTCAGTCTGCTTTATCTGCACCGTGCACTCTGCACATAATCGTTGTACCAAATCAGAAGCATTCGAATTTCGGATGGTTGGTTTGTTTCTTCACTACTCGCTGTCACGTCCGGCTCATTGCGGTCGTCCGTGCGCTCACGATATTCACGAGGAATGGTGATGAAAACACATTCGGCAAAACTTGTTCGTATTTCCGCAATCTCGGCTCTCGCCTCGCTGGCGCTTGCGCCCGCGCTGTTGGCGGGGCCCGCTTCGGCGGACCCGGTGACCGTCAACTTCAAGTGTCAGGCCAAGCCGCCGATCGGTTCCCCGCAGGAATCCACGATGACCATGCAGGTCACCGGAACCGCACCGGCTACCACGCCGCCCGGTGCCGCGGTGGCCATCACATTGGTTTCCGGCCAGGGACAGATTCCCAGCAATCAGGGCGGATACAAAATCAATTACGTCCGTGATCTGAAACTGATTGCCCCGTTCCCGACCAATTCCACCTATGTGTCCTCGTCGCTGTCCGGCGGCACCGTCAAAGCCACGATCGACACCAGCGGTGGCAACGCGGCAATCAAAGTTACCGACCGGCTCCCCGGTGGTTCGACGTTCACATTGCCGACACTCGGCGTGAACGTGACGGCCGGTAACTCCGGTTCGATCACGACCACGCTGGCCGGTACCAGTTACGCCAATCCGGGCTTGACAATGGTCGTCAACGCGCAAGCGGGTCCGTTCCCGGTAAACGTTCCGGTGTCGTGCTACCCGTCCCCGGTACCGACCTTCACCACAACCGCCATCACACCGGGCAGCAAGACAAAGGCACCTCAGCCTGCCGAACCGAGCCCGCCCGGCGCGTTCACGCTGCTCCCCGACCTCGGTCTGGGCAAGGCGCAGTAAACGCGTCAATCCGCGACGCGAGATTCGATGGCGATCAGTTGACGTAACGTCGACAGCTGGTGCTGGTAATCGCCGTCGAGTTTGACCAGCAGGCTGGTAATTCCGGCGGCGCGATAGTGAGTCAATCGCTCGGCGATCCGCGTCGGAGTTCCGATGAGGTTGGTCAGTTCACCGAGTTCGCGGGGAACGGCGCGGCGCGCGGCGGCTTTGTCGCCGGACTGCCACAGTTCGGCGACCTGCTCGATCGCCGTGCCGAAACCGAGGCGGGTGAAGGCATCGTTGTAGAAGTTTCGGCCGCCTTCGCCCATGGCACCGATGGTGAACGCGTATCCCTCGGCGTGTTTGTCGATCGCCTGGGCCGTCGTCTGGTCGTCGTCGGTGATCTCGACGGCGACCGGCGCTACCAGGTCGAGCTCGGATAGTGTGCGGCCGGCCTGAATTGCGCCCTCGCGCAACGGGTCCAGGAAGACCTCGGCGGCTTCGGGGATGAAGGCATTGCCGAGCCAGCCGTCGGCCAGCTCGCCGGTCAGCCGCAGGTTTCGGGGACCCATGGCCGCGTTGTAGATCGGGACGTGGGCCGGGCGAATCATCGGTTGCAATGCCCGCCCGGGTCCGTCCGGCAGCGGTAGTGGATAGATCGCACCGGGATGCTCGAGGCGTTCGCCGCGACTCACCGTCCGGATGATCTCGATCGTCTCGCGGGTGGTCTGCACCGGACGGCGAAACCGGACGCCGTGCCACCCCTCCATGACGCGCGGCCCGGAAACACCGATACCGAGGTCGAATCGTCCGCCGGAAAGCTCCTGCAGGCTCAGGGCCGACGTCGCCAACAGCGCGGGCGTGCGCGATCCGAGCTGAACTACGAACGTCCCCAACCGGATTGATGAAGTCTTGGCCGCCAGATAGGCCAGTCCGGTGAGCGCGTCATAGCTCCACACCTCCGCGACCCACAGTGACGACGCCCCGGCCTGCTCCGCCGCGACGGCGAACTCCACGGCGCCGGGCAGTCGTGGTTCGATCAGCACACCGATACGCATCGTGCCTCCTCGGCCATAGTGGCAATAGCGTATAGAGAGTTCGGATCGAAGCCGAAGGGAAGGGTGTGGATGCGCTATCGAGACTGTCCCACTGTCGAAGTGGCGGAACGGATTCCATGCGACGGCGAGACCGCCTGGGCCCTGGTCACCGACATCGAGTTGCCGGTACGGTGCTCTACCGAACTGGCGTCGGTCGAATGGGAGGGAACCGCGGACCGGGTCGAGCCGGGGGCGCGGTTTCGTGGCCGAAACGATCATCCTGCGCTCGGATCCTGGGAAACCGTCTGCGAAGTCGTCGAAGTCGAACCTCAGCGTCGCTGGGTCTGGCGAGTGCTCGGTCCCGACGACGGGACCAGTGCCACCTGGGCTTTCGAGATCGACTCGGCGCGGGCCGGGGTGATCGTGCGGCAGTGGGCGCGCATGGGTCCTGCCCCGTCGGGGTTGACTCCCGCGATCACCGCGACACCAGACCTCGAAGGGCGGATCATCGCGCGGCGGTTGGCGGAATGGGCAGACGGTATGCGCGCGAATCTCGCCTGGATCCGTGCTCAGGTCGACAGCGATTCCGACTGACGGCAGCAGTTCGGCGGGCTATCCGGTTCCCGCGGCACGGTCTGCGCGGCGGGACAGTTCGGCGAATGCCGCACGCAACTCCGGCGGGGTGATCACTTCGATCTCGGTGTCGAAGCGGGCCAGCGCTGCGGCGAGGGCGGCCCAGGACCAGGACCCTGTGGTCAGCTTGGTTCGGGTGCCGAGTTCCTCGACGATGCCGTCGCCTGCGAACGGTGCCACCTCCGTCGCGGGGAGATCGAGGATCACCTCGCCGCGGCAAGGCCAGGTGTCCGCGCTCTCGGAGCCCTTGAACTGGGCCGACAGGAAGACGGCTACGTCGCCGTCCGGCACCTCGCGGGGTGGGAAGCGCGGTCCGTTCGGGACACGCGGAGTCATCCGGTCGGCGCGGTAGATCCGCCAGTCCGCGCGCTCGGGATCCCAGCCGACCAGGTACCAGCGTCCGGTCCGGACCACGAGGTGGTGCGGCTGTACCCGGCGGGGCGGGCGCGGCTCGGTGTCTTCGGGGCGGCCGGGCGAGTGATAGTCGAACCGCAGTTCCTCTCCGGCGCGGACGGCGGCGCTCAGTGTGAGTAGGACACCGGTGTCGACCTGGGGATCGGCACCGCGCTCGGCCGCGCTGATCTCCAGTGCGTCGACGCGCTGACGCAACCGGGACGGCAGGACCTGACGCACAGTGGCCAACGCCCGCGCGGCCGCCTCCTCGATGCCCGCGCCCGTCCCGACGGCGATCCGCAGCGCCACCGCGAGCGCGACCGCCTGGTCCTCGTCGAACAGCAACGGCGGCACGTGGTGGCCCGCCTCGAGCCGGTAGCCACCATCGGGTCCCTTGACCGCCTGCACGGGGTAACCGAGCTCGCGCAGCCGGTCGACGTCGCGGCGCACCGTCCGGTCGCTGACGCCCAGCCGCTCGGCGAGCAGACCACCCGGCCAGTCGCGGCGGGCCTGCAGCAGGGACAACAGCGAGAGCAGTCTGCTGGAGGTCGTCGTCGAGGAAGCGAGGGGCATGTCTCCAGGCTGCCACGAGTAGCGGACGTTCCCTGTCCGGTACTGGTGACACCGTGAACTCAGTCGCCGGAAGTCACCGGTGACGAACCCACCCGTGAAGGACCGGAACACTATGTCGCTCAACGCTGTTGCCCACCTGAACTTCCACGGCCAAGCCCGCGAAGCCCTCGAGTTCTACCAGTCGGTGTTCGGCGGGCAGCTCACCATCGCCACCTACGCCGACTTCGGGATGCCCGCCGAACTGCCCGGCGCCACGAACGTCGTGTTCGGCCAGATCGTCGCCGACAACGGGTTCCGGGTGATGGCCTACGACGTGCCCGGTCAGGACGTTCCTGCCGTGCCGGGCAAGCCCACCACGCGTCGCGAGAACGGCACCACGATCACCGAGGAGCCGTTCTTCCTCTCCGTCGGCGGCGAGAGCGTCGACGAGGTCACCCCGATATGGGAGGGCCTCGCCAAGGACGCGACCGTGATCGAGCCGTTCGGGCCCGCTCAGTGGGCGCCCGCCTTCGGGATGCTGGCCGACCGCTTCGGTGTCACCTGGATCGTCGACGTCGCGGCCGAGGACAACCCGGCCTGATCTTCCAGGGGTGCGGCTTGTCCGGCCGCACCCCACCGGGCAGCGGCTATTTCAGCAGTTCGATGACCGGTGCGAATCGCTCCAGATCCGGTTCCACCACCGTGAAATAGGTGATGCCGTAACGCTCTCGGCATTCGCGCACGCTGTCGGCGATCTGTTGTGGCGTGCCCATCATGACCGCGGGTGCGGCGCCGATCTGATCGTCGGTGAATCCGGGCAGGAGCTGGCGCACCCGGTCACCCAGGGTGTCACGCTCCGACGGGGCGGCTACCGCCCAGACCAACAGGTTGAGTTCCACCCGCTCGCGACGCTCGCCGAGCAGACCGCGCACGTACTCGGTGCGTTCGCCGACCTCCTCCGCGCTTGCGGCCCGCATCAGACCGGACTCGGTGAAGGCGGCTCCGGGGAGGCCCACCACGTCGGCATGCTGAGCGGCCATGCCCAGCAACCGATTTCCCGATCCGGCGATCAGCACCGGCGGGCCCTCCGGACGAGCGGGCGCGGGCTGGTAGTCGGGGTCGGAGTAGAGCTTGCGCAGGGTGAGCACGGTCTGCTCGACGTGGTCGATGCGAGCGCCCGCGCTGGGGAACGGGATACCGGCGGCGTCGAATTCGTCCTTCACATAGCCCGCGCCCAGCCCCAGCTCGACCCGGCCGCCGCTGAACTGGTCCAGCGCGGCAACATCCCGGGCCAGCAGCACCGGATTGTAGAACGGGGTGTTCAACACGAAGGTGGTCAACCGAATTCGCTCGGTCGCCTCCGCTGCCAGCAGCAACGTCGGAAACGGCGCGGGCATGCCGAGATGATCCGGCACCGCGAAAGCGTCGTAACCGAGCGCTTCCGCGCGGCGCGCCTTGTCCACCCACTCGGCACGCGTGCCCGGGAACGCCATGTTGACGCCGAAGCGGAATTCAGCCATGTCTCATTCCTATCTTCACTCTGCTAGCTCGGCTATGCGCCGCCCACTAGCGACCAAGCCCGCGCGAGCGAAAATCCGCGGGCACCAATGGCTTGAAACACCTGGACCCACGAATCTATTGCGGGACGATGCTTTTCGCCCCCGTCGACCAGCTGGATGACAGCAGCCAGCTGGCTGGAATACCAGTGGTCAATTCTGTTTCAGGCCGCCGACATTCAGCGATCCGCGCACGGGCGGTCGCAGCTTCTGCTCGGCCGCTCGGACGTAGGCGGCGGGGTCCTTGTCGACGGGCTCGACGCCGGCGTAGTTCCGCGCCTCGTAGGCGGCGAAGGCGACGGCCAGCTGATGGCGGCGCGTCAGCCGGGCCAGGCGGCGGAAGTCGGTGAGGCCTTCGCGTTCTTCCTCGGCCATGTGATCGCTGTTGGCCAGGTTTGCTGCCGCCACGGCCGCGTACCAGGCATCGGTGCCGACCTGATGCTGCGCCACTTCGGCGATCGCGTCCCTGATCTCGTTGTGGTCGTGGATAGCGTCGAATGTCTCGTCCTCCACCCGGGCCGTGCGCCGGGCCGCGATACCCACCTGCAGCAGCGCCGGGTAGAAGATCTCCTCCTCCGCCAGCGCGTGCAGCTCGAGGAAGGCGGCCAGCCTGCCCCAGATCGCGGACAGCACGCCGGTCTCCGCACGGTCGATCTGCTCCAGAATCGCGAAGAGCCGCCGTTGCTCACGGTGGTCGTCGAGGATCAGGTCGGTAATGTCCACGAATCCTCCCAGGTATCGCTCTTCAGGTCAGCACTGAACGCCGGGCATGGGGCAGTTTGCATGCCCGGCAAGGACTTGACGATAGCGTATCGCTCTTGCTACCCGCGTCAGCTCAGAATCTGCGGCTCGCAGCGGACTTCGAAGTTGATCGAGTTGGCTATGAAACAGAGGTCGTGAGCGCGATCGTGCAGGGCCAGCGCGCGATCGGTGTGCTGCGGATCCGTTATCCGTGCCTGCGGGCGCAGCACTACCTCGGAGAAATGACCGCCACCGTCGGGTGTTTCGACCATGGTGCCCGATGGGTGGTCGGTGTACTCGGTGACCACGATTGCCTCTCGGGCGCACAACACGAGAAACCACAGCATGTGGCACTGAGACAGGGAGGCGACCAGCAACTCTTCCGGATTCCAGTGCTCCGGCACGCCGCGGAACGCCGGGTCCGCGGTGCCGGGGATCACCGGCTTGCCGTCCGCGCTGATGGTGTGTGATCGCTCGAAGTCCCGGTAACCGCTGGTCCCGGTACCCGTGTTGCCGGTCCAGGTCACATCCAGTTCATAGTCGTGCGTCTTGGCCACCCCGATATCCCTCCTCGACATCAACTTCTTCGCCGTCAGCCCCGGGGCCGTCGAGCAGAAGATCCTCCGACCATAGTCGGATTACTCCGGCGCCGCCGATCTCGGCTGTGCCAGAACAGCTTCCACCGGGACGGCGACGTAACCGCCGCCGACCACCACGATTCGAGCGGCCGACTGGCTCCAGTACAGGGCCGCGTAGCTGTCCCGATCGTCGAACGTCTCCGGCGGCAGCGGGATGTACGTGCCGGTGTCCGGGAAGTAGAGGACCCCGACGTCACCCTCGTCGTTGCCACCGAACTTCAGCAGCAGACCGCCGTCCGGTCCCGGACGCACGGCCATCATGTTCGTCCATGCTGTGACATGGCGGATCGGTCGACCACCTCGATGGATCTCGTACAGGTGGCGATCGGACAGATAGAAGAATCCGTCGTCCCCCGCGGGCACCGAGGTGAAGTGGACGCGCGAGCGCTGGGCACCCATCTCGAAGGTGCGGACGCAGCCGGTGCCCGCCGCGTCGAGTTCGTAACCGTTTCCGTCCCAGACCAATACGGTGCTGCCGTCCGCGAGGCGGGCGGCCCCGGTCATCGGACGCTCGGCGTCGCCGAGCACGCTCTGCACCACGGCGGCATCCGGGATGCCCGGAATCTGCTCCCACGCACCGGATTCCGCGAGCCACAGCGGACCGGGCAGCGGGTCCCCGATATTCAGGCCGCCGTGTCTCAACAGGTGCGTCTTCACCTCGTGCAACACCACGGGACGTGTGCCGAGGAAGTAGCACTCGCGCGCGGAGAGGTCGCCCTCGCCCGGCCCCTTGACAGGCAGTACTCGTGGCGCATCCTCCGCGCCATCCACCAGGATCGGCCCGAACACGCGCGGACGCGCCTTAGTGTCGGCGGTGGACTGCGCGAGCCAGCCGCCACTGGGCGATCGTGCCGCCGCTACCCAGAATTCGTTGCGCTGCAACGACAACCGCGGCGGCCAGGTGTCGAGATCCCACAGTTCCACCCGCGGCGTCTTACCTGCACTGTGTGACAGCAGGAATCCGTCGATGATGTCATCGAGCACGCTCGCGATCGGTGAGGGTGGCGCGGTTTCCACTGCGGCGGCCGGAGTTCCGTCGTTGCCCAGGTACTGCGCCCACATCAGCTCCGGATCGCCCGGGAACTCACCTGCCGCGGGCACCGCGAGATCGGTTGCCTCCCAATACCCCAGCTTGCGATCGACCGCCGCCCGCAGCGTCGCGACGATCCCCCGGTACTTCCGCTGCTCGCCCTTCGGCATTGGCACGAGCTGCTCTTCTACCCACGCCAGCACCTCCGCGACATGATCCGCGGGCACATACAGGCCCGTCGAGTAGTTCCCGCTGAACCATCCCGACGAGAACCGCCCACCCAATTGCGGATGTGCCGCAACAACTTCGGTGAACAGCCTGTCCGGCGCGTACTCGGCCTTCGGTACGAACACCGCGTCCGGGAACACCCGCCCCGCTTCGAATGCGAGGCTCAGCGCCAGTCCTCGCTCGTACCGGTACGGCAGCATCGAAGCGCTGAACATGACCGCCGCAACGGACACGGCCGCCGCTGCGGCCCGCCCGTCGTCGCCGAGCAGCAGCTCCCGCACCTGCCGCCAAAGGTCCTCAGCGCCCGGATGCACTCGATCCAACGCGGTCGGCTCGGTCGAACTTCCGAGCAACCGGGGCACGAACTGCTCCCGGATCGCGCCCTCGTCCACCAGATGCAATGTGCAGTCGTATCCCATGATCCTCCACCTCGTCCTGCGCCCCCACATGCAACCACGGGCAGGACAGCCGCGGGAACCCGCGGCCGACCGGAACCGAGGCGACGAGTTTGCCTCCGCAGCGCACGGACCGGGCCTTTATTGTGTGTTGCTGTGCGTGGCGAGAGGAGAGAGACCGGTCGGAATGGCGGTGGTGGCGAGGATTCCTCGCCACGGGCGCTGTTCGTGACCCGGTTGGAAGAGCTCTGGGTAGCCGCGGGTAATCCCACGTTGCAGCGGGTCGCGGTGGCTACCGAGGCACGAATGAAAGCCACTCGCACTCCGACGCAGAGTCCGCGGTCGTTGATGCAGCGCATCAGCGATTGGCGCAGCGGGCGTAATGTGCCGTCTCGTTTCGAATCGTTGGATCCGGTGCTGGTGACGTTGATCGCGCTGGCCCGGCAGACCTCCGGTCCGTTGCCGTCGGTGTTGTCGAACCGGTCGGCCTGGCGGCGGTTGTGGAAAGCGGCGAGCACTCAGCCCGTCCGCCCGACGGTGTTGACCTCGCTGCGCCGCGACGTCCCGACCTTCGTCGGACGCGAGGCCGAGGTGCAGCGGATTCTGGATGGGGCCCGACCTGGTCGGGTGGTCTGCATCCATACCGTCGACGGCATGCCAGGCGTCGGCAAGACCACGCTGGTCACCCGGGCGGCGCATCTGCTGTCGGACCGGTTTCCCGACGGCCGGTTCTTCGTCGAACTCAACGCCCACACCCCGGGACAGGTACCCGCCGATCCCGCCGAAGTACTGGCCACCCTGCTCACCGGCCTCGGCATCGCCCCCAGCCACATCCCGGACTCCCTCAACGCACGCCGGGACCTCTGGCGCGACCGCGTCGCCACCAAACGGGTACTGCTGGTCCTCGATGACGCCCGCGACCAGGACCAGATCGAACCCCTACTACCGGCCGGACCGGACTGCCTCACGTTGATCACCAGCCGCCGCAGACTCATCGCCCTCGACAGCGCCCTCCCCCTGCCACTGGACACCCTCGAGCCCGACAACGCGATCGACCTGTTCTGCCAACTGGCCCAACGCAACCCACAAGGCGATGACATCGCAGCCGTCGCTCAGATCGTCCGATTGTGCGGATACCTGCCACTGGCGATCGTGCTACTGGCCGGTCGCCTCGCCCACCACCCTGCTTGGACCCTGGACGGCCTCGCCCAGGAATTCCGCGCCACCCACGACCGACTCGCTGAACTCGATGCCGGCCAACGCGCGGTGCGTGCCGCCTTCACCGCCTCCTACGACAATCTGCCACCCGACAGACAGCACCTGTTCCGCACACTGGGACTGCACCCGGGCACCGACTTCGACGCCTACGCCGTCGCCGCACTCAACGACATCCCACTCGCCCGAGCACGCGCCGACCTCGACGCGCTCTACACCGACAACCTCATCCAGGAGACCACACCCGGCCGATACCAAATGCACGACCTGGTAAGGGAATACGCGCGCGCCCTCGCCTCGACGGCCGCACCCGGCGACGCCGCCGAAGCCGTGCGTCGGTTGCTCGACTACTACCAGCGCACCGCCGCTGGCGCGGAGCGATGGCTCACCCGCAGACCACGCCCCACCGAGGGCAACAGCACCGGTGCCTTGGTGCGGGTGTTCGACGACGAGATGCCCGCGCTGGTGTGGATGCGGACCGAGCGAGCCAACCTGCTCGCCTGCGTCGAGTACACCGCCGACCGCGATCCCGCGCGGGTGGTCTCGCTGACCGAGGTGCTGGCGGCATTGTTGGAGCGCGACGGCCCGTGGTCCTCGGCCGTGGGACTGCACGAGCGCGCCGCCGAGACCGCACGCTGCCTCGACAATCGCGTCGACTATGCCAATGCCCTAACCAATCTCGGTATCGTGCAGTGCCACATCGGGAAGCAACCTGTCGACCTGTTCCGGCAAGCCCTCGCCCTCTACCGGGAAACCGGCTACCCCGTGGGCGAAGCCGACGCTCTAGCCAACCTCGGCGGCCTACACCGAAACGCCGGTGACTACGAGCAGGCGGTCGACCTGCTCCAGCAGGCCCGCACTCTGTATCGGGAGACCGGCAACCCCATAGGCGAAGCCAACACCATGCTCAGACTCGGCAGCGTACTCCGAGACAGCGGCGACTACGGGCAGGCCGCGGAACTGATCCAACCAGCACTGATTCTCTTCCGCGAGAACGGCTTCCGCCTCGGCACCGCCGGCGCGCTCGGCATGCTCGGCGCCGTGCGCCTCCAGACCGGAGACTACGGACAGGCCACCGACTTCCTGCTGCGTGCGGTGGCGATGTTCCGGGAGGTCGGCAATCGCGACGGCGAAGCTATCGCCCTCGGCAACCTCGGCCTGGTGAGCCGCGACATCGGCGAGCACAGTCGGGCCGCCGACCTGATCCAACAGGCAGTGACCCAGTTCCGGGAAATCGGCCACCGTCTAGGTTAATACTGCAACGACACTCAGTTGAGTAGTTGCTGGTAGTTCTGTTGTGTGGTGTTGGATCGTGTTGTGGCGGAGTTTGATTCGTTGATGAGCAGGATCGGGGCCCGGTTCACGCGGTCTGAGCCGCGTGCTCGGGCGGGTGAATATGTGTCGGGGCTGGTCGCGGGTCTGGAACGCAAGAACGGGTGGACCGTGGCCGAGCATGCCGGGGAGGCAGGCCCACAGGGGATGCAGCGGTTGTTGCGGAAGGCGGACTGGGATGTCGAGGGTGTGCGCGACGACGTGCGTGATTACGTCATCGAACATCTCGGTGATCCGGAGGCGGTGCTGGCAGCCGATGAGACCGGGTTCCTGAAGAAGGGTGTGAAATCGGCTGGGGTGCAACGGCAGTACTCGGGAACGGCCGGACGCACCGAGAACTGCCAGATCGGAGTGTTTCTGGCGTATGCGTCCACGCACGGGCACGCGTTGATCGATCGGGAACTGTATCTGCCCCAGTCGTGGACCGGTGACCGTGACCGCTGCCGGGGCGCGGGCATCCCTGACGAGGTCGAGTTCGCCACCAAACCGCGGCAGGTGATCGCCATGCTGGAGCGGATACTCGCCGCCGGGGTGCCGTTTCGATGGTTCACCGCCGACGAAGCCTACGGCCAGGCTGGTTACCTGCGTGACTGGCTCGAAGAACGTGACGTGTTCTATGTGATGGCCACCCGATGCGATCAGCAGATCACCACCCGCGCCGACCGCAGTGCCCGCGCTGACGCCCTGGTCGCCGAGTTCAAGGCTTCGACGTGGCAGCGGCTCTCGGTCGGTGCCGGCGCGCACGGGCCCCGGGAATTCGACTGGGCGCGCCGCCAGATCGAGGGCACCTGGGCAGGTGGGCGCGGGCACTGGCTGCTGGCGCGGCGCAGCATCAGCAACCCGACCGAGATCGCCTACTACCTCTGCTACGGCCCAGCCTCGGCGCGGCTGGTCGATCTGGCCTTCACGGCCGGGTCTCGCTGGCACATCGAGGAAGCGTTCCAACAAGCCAAGGGCGAGGCCGGACTCGACCACTACCAGGTCCGATCCTGGCGGGCCTGGTACGCCCACATCACCCTGTCGATGCTCGCCCTGGCCTGGCTGGCCGCGTCCAAAGCCATTGCCGCAAAAGGGGACTCGTCGACCACGACGAAGGCATGATCGCGCTGACACTACCGGAGATCCGCCGACTACTCGTCGCACTCGTCCTCACCCGCCACCATGACACCGATCACACCTGGGCCTGGTCGAGATGGCGACGCCGCCGCCAATACCAAGCCCGCCTCTCCCACTACCGACGCCGCGGACACCCCCTCAACTGAGTGTCGTTGCAGTATTAAGCCAACAGCCTCAACAACCTCGCCACGGTATGCCAGGAAACGGGCGACCACAGGCAGGCTGCCAGCCTCTCCCAGCAAGCCTTGATCCTGTTCCAGGAGACCGGCTTCCGTCTCGGCGAAGCCGACGCACTCGCCAATACCGCGAAGGCACTGCTGGCGTCCGGCAAACCGGATGAGGCGCTGACCGTGTTCACCGACGCGGCGACTGTTGCCAGCGACATCGACAGCCGAATCGCGTATGCCCACGCACTGGAAGGCATCGCACGCTGCCGAGCCGCCGTCGGCGACACCGACACCGCGACAACCCACCTGCGCCACGCCATCGACATCTACCGCAGCCTCGACGCATCCGAAACCGATGCCGCGACAACCTATCTCGTAGCACTCGAAGCACAAGCGCGGGAGCCCCCGAGCTCGACTCCCACGCACCGGCTCGGATAGCCGTAGGTCAACGTACGGCTCCACTCCGTTCGCCGTCGTGCACCTTCGCCTGGATGTCGGTGAGGATCGAACGGGCCGCCTCGATGTCCTCGGCCACGACGGTCACGGCAAAGGTCGGCACCGCTCGGGTCAGCCCCCGGACGGCCGTGGGCACCGCTTGGACGCCGCGCGACCACAGCTCGTCGAAGACTGGACGGATGTGTTCGGCATAGGAGTCGGATCGCGCGGGAACGCTGTCGTGGGAATGCGCTATCAGGCCTCTCTGCGACTGCCCGTCCCAATGGTCCAGTAGCGCGATGGGGTGCATGGCACCGCTGCGTCGCGCATTGATCTCCGTGACATACAGCTCCCGATCGCGGTCGACAATGCAGTCAACACACAACCAGCCGCGGTAGCCGAGAGCGTGAGCAGCCTGCCCGACCGCATTCCCGAGTGCCCGCAACCGCTCTCGAAGATCACCGGGCACGCAGTGCTCGCCCACCGAGACCGACTCGTAGCGCTTCACATTGACGGTCATCGCGCTCAGCACAACGGTCCGCACACCGGCATCGGTGACCTCGATATCGGCAGCGGGGCAACCCACATCCTGCGCGTGCTCGAGGTAGCGCTGCACGAACAGCGGGAACGTACGGAGGAAGGGATCGTGCAGCACCTCGCCCCAGAAAGCACCGAGGGACGGTCCGTCGGACTGCACGACGGTCGATCCGTCACCGCTCACGCCGTGCATGCTCTTCACGATCGCGCGGCCGCCATGGGTGAGGACGGTGTGCAACGCACCTTCAAGCTCCTCCGACGTCGTCACGGTGACACCGGGCGGCACTCGAAACCCGGGAACCGTTCCGGCCAGATCCAAACAGCTCAGTTTGTTGTCCAGGTACAGGCTCGACCAGTAGTCCGCTTTCGCGGGCCCATCGAGTTCGACGTCGACACCCCAGGCCTCGACCGAGGCCAGCAGCTGGTAGACAGCGGGGGCGACGCCGAAACACCATATCCGCGTGTGGCGTTCGGCGATAAGCCCACGTAACCGTGCCAACGCCGCCTCGTCGGCCAGCAGATCCGCGACCAGCCGACCCGTGCGGGGCACCGGGCTGACGACCGGCGGTGGCGCCACCCCCAGTGCCCGGTGCACATCGGCGAACCAGTCCCGGTCGAATCCTTCGGGGAGCAGCAGAATCCGAGGTCCCGTGCTCCAGAACACGGCCTGGTCCACCAACATATTGCCGGCCTCGATAAAGCTGCGCTCGGCCTCTCGATTCAATCGAGTCGTGAAATTGCGGAGATTGAATTCCGCGCCGTTCGGCACAATGAGATCAACTGAGTTCGACATGTCACCAACCAGACCTCTCCACGGACGCCGTCCCCGAAGTTTGCCAGATCGGCGGCGGCAGCGGGATGCCCATTCGGGCATACCCTTCCGTCCGAACTCTCCGGTACGACACCTTCCCCGGCGAATGCCGCGCCAACTAACCTGACGACGCTTGGATTACCGGAAAACCGATCCCGCTTGACGGATGAGGAGGCTATCACTTTGGACACGAAGTATGGACCACCGCTCGACGGTATGGCTGTCCATGGCCGTGAATTGACGAAGCGATTTGCCGATCTCACCGCGGTCGCCGGGGTGGATATCGATGTGTATTCGGGCGAATGCTTCGGACTACTCGGCCCGAACGGTGCCGGTAAGTCCTCCACGATGCGAATGCTGAGTTGCATTTCGCAGCCGACGACCGGGACGCTGCGTGTGCTGGGTAGAGATCCCCGCCGCGAGGCATCCAGAATTCGCGGCAGACTCGGCATCGTGCACCAGGCCAACAATCTCGACCTCGATCTCACCGTGGTCGAGAACCTGACCACGTACGCGCGGTATTTCGGATTCTCCAGGTCCGATGCCAAGCAGCGCGCACAGGAGATGTTGCAGTTCGCGCAGCTCGAAGACCGGTCGGGGAGCAAGGCCGAGGAGCTGTCGGGCGGCATGCAGCGGCGACTCGCGATCGCTCGCGCCCTGGTCAACTCGCCCGACCTGGTGTTCCTGGATGAGCCGACGACCGGTCTCGATCCGCAGATGCGGCACGTGGTGTGGCAGCATCTCCTCGAGCTCAAGCGAAAACGAACCACGCAGGTTGTCACCACGCATTACATGGACGAAGCCGAGCAACTATGCGACCGGATCGTCATCATCGATCACGGCCGGATCGTGGCCGAAGGCACACCGCAGATGCTGATCAAAGAGAATGCCAGCCAGGAGGTCGTCGAGCTGTGGTTCGCCGATAATCCGACCGACGAGACGGTCGCCCTGCTCAGCGGGATCGGCGAGCATTTCGATCTGCTGTCCGATCGGCTGATCCTTTATGTCGCACGCGGCGAGGACGCGGTCAACGAAGTACACCGCCGTGGCCTGTCACCATCGCGCGTGCTCATTCGCAGATCCACGCTCGAAGACGTTTTCTTGCGTTTGACCGGACGGACGCTGGTGGAATAACCATGACATACCCGGCAATTGCGGTCCTGGAACGACATCTACGCCTCTACCAACGACTCTGGCGCGCTTCGGCCTTCTCGTTCTTCGTGCTCCCGGTCCTCTTCCTCGTCAGCATGGGATTGGGCGTCGGCGGGTATGTCGGCACGATCGGCGACCACGACTATCTGACCTGGATAGTCCCGGGGCTGCTGGCTTCGACCGCCTTTCAGATCGGTGCGAGCGAATCGACGTACGGCGTGCTGAGTGAATTCGAGTGGGTCGGCGGCATTCACGCCATGCGCGCGACGCCGCTGCGCACCAAGGACATGGTCCTCGGGTGGTTGCTCTACGTGCTGGTCGCGACCGAGATAGCCGTCGCCGCCTTCCTGATCGTCGCGGCGGTGTTCGGCAGGCTCACGCTCGGCTTGGTGCTGTCCGCGCCATTCGTGTGCGGCTTGCTCTCGCTGGCGATCGCGGCACCGACGACGGCGTTCTCGGCGACGATCCGGGACCAGGACTGGTTCCTGTTGCTGACTCGCTTCGTCATCCTGCCTGCCGTGCTGTTCTCGGGCGTGCTGTTCCCCATCAGCCAACTCCCCTCGTTCATCCGGCCGATCTCGTACATCTCACCGCTGACGCACGGCGTAGATCTGCTGCGCGCCTTCACCTTCGGGACCGCTACCCCGACGCAGGTCATCGGGCATGTCGCCTACCTGCTTGCGTGGCTGGCGGCCGGCTGGTTACTGGCCAACCTCACCTTCCGACGACGCCTCACAGATTGATGCAGGCAGCCATGACAATCACCGCTCCTTCGGTTCGTATCTCCGGCACCCGCGTCTACGCCGTGGTCGAACGTGCCATCGTGCTCAGCTTCTTCCATTCGCGGGCGGCATCGCTGTTCGGGATAATCCTGCTGTCCGCGGTCGCCGAGCCAGTGCTCTATCTGCTGGCCTTGGGTCTCGGCGTGGGCAGTCTCGTCGACCGGAAGATCATCGTCGACGGACACGCACTGAGTTACGTCCAGTTCGTATCCCCCGGCATGCTCGCCGTCTCCTGCATGACCGGTGCGATCTCGGCATCGGTCTTCAGTTTCTATGCCCGGCACCGCCATCTCGGGATATTCCGAATGATCTGTTCGACATCGGTCAACTCGTACGAGTTGGTGCTTGCGGACTTGATCTGGAACATATTCCGCGTCACGATGCTCAGCGGCATCTTCGTGATCGTCATGGCGGTGACCGGGCTCGTCGATGTCGGCAACGCGTTCGCGGCTTTTCTGGCAACGATCCTGGTCAACGCTGCTTTCTGCGCCGTCGGCATGGGCGTGAGCACGCTGCTGCGTGGCTGGCAGGATTTCGACATCATTACCGTAGTGCAAACGATGCTGTTCTTGTTCTCCGGTACGTTCTTTCCCATTGATCAATACCCATCGTGGATTCAGGCGATTGTTCAAATTAGCCCCTTGTACCATTCGATCGAACTCATCCGCGCGTTGACGATCGGCAACTATGGACTCGCCCTGATCGGGCACATCAGCTACCTGCTCCTCATGGTCGTCGGCGGGCTCATCTTCTCCGGTTGGCGGCTGGACAAGGACCTCAGCCGATGACGAAAGCTGTGTGGGTTTCCGACGGGAGTAGCGATGCCGCAAATCATTAGTTCCTTGGACGAGTTGGAAAACGCCGGGCTCCGGCACGTGCTGGTCATGTATTCGGGGGGTGTGGACGGCAGCTATCTGTTGCAGTGGTTTGCCCGCAGAAACATCGAAGTGACCGCTCTGCAGGTGCGCATCGGTGATGCCTACGAGGTGGACTCGGACGTGGTGAAGTGGCGCGCCGCGAAGTTCGGCGTAAGCACGCACTCCATCGACGCATCCCATGAGTTCTTCACCCGGTACCTGCCCGCCGCGATCCACGCCGATGCCTACTACCAGGGCCAGTTCCCGGTGAGTTCGACCCTGACCCGGCCCCTCATGGCCAAGGTCGCGGTAGCCACGGCCAGGCAACTCGGGTGCGATGCCGTCGCACATACGGCCACGTATATGCAGAACAGTTCGCTTCGGCTCAGCGCGTCCATCGCCGCCCTGGATCGCGAGATGGTCATCGCGGCACCGTTTCTCGGGTCGGATGTCCCGCGTGACGTCAAGGTAGCGTCGCTGCACGACGCCGGCATTACCTTCGAAACCGGAATCCACAGCGTGGACGCGAGCCCATGGGCGCGCGTCATCGAATGCGGCTCGCTGGAGAACCCGGAGAACATCCTCGACGAGACCGTCTTCACCTGGACCCGCGATATCGACGACTGCCCCGACGGCGGCATCGAGCTCGACCTTGCCTTCACCGGTGGCCAGCCGACCGAAATGGACGGAAAACCGGTCGCACTCGGCGATCTGGTGTCGACGCTGAACGAACTCGGCGGCCAGCACGGCGTCGGGCGGTTCTCCGGGCTGGAGGACACGCCGTTCGGCGTCAAGAATCACGAGATCCGGGAGGCGCCCGCGGCCGCCGTGATCACCGCCGCGCATCGCGCGCTGGCCAATGCGGTGTACGGCATGCGGGAGCACGCTATCCGGACAACGCTGGCTCAGGAATGGACGAATCTAGTCGTACACGGAGGCTGGTACGGCCATCTGGCACAAAGCTTGTCGCACTGCCTGGCGGAGTTGGACGAACCGCTGACGGGAGTGGTGCGACTACGACTGCGGCGCGGCACGGTGCAGGTCCTCCGACTCCAGTCGCAACACGGACTGTATTACTCCCGTTTCGGCGAGAACTTCCATCGGTGGATGCGGGGGTATTCGTACAGCCCCTGGCTCACCCAGGCAACCATGACCGACGCCGTACGAGGTGAGCACAATGAGCAGTGAGACCAGGGTCATCGACCTCAGTCACGTCGTCGAGGACGGCATGGTGACCTATCCCGGGCTGCCCGGGCCCGAGATCGTGGACCATATGTCCCGCAACGACTCTCGCGACCGATACGCGCCCGGCACCGAGTTCCAGATCGGGCGCATCTCGATGGTGGCCAATACCGGAACATACCTGGACGCACCCTTTCATCGCTTCAGCGGCGGCGCCGATCTCAGCGGCCTCGCACTGTCCCGACTGGTGAATCTGCCTGGCATCGTGATCCGGGCCGAACATCGCGGCGTCGGTGTCGCGGAGCTCTCCCCCTTCCGGGACCAGATCAGCGGCGGTGCGGTTCTCGTGCACACCGGCTGGGACCGGCACTGGGGCACCGCGAAGTACGCCGACCCGAGCCATCCGTTTCTCACGGCCGAAGCTACCGAATGGATTGCCGCACTCCGCCCGGCCGTCGTCGGAATCGACTCGGTGAACATCGATGACATGGCCGACCTGAGCAGACCGGCGCACACCGGGCTGCTGGCCGCCGGAATCCCGATCATCGAGCATATGACCGGACTGGACCTGTTGCCGGACAAGCACTTCCGGTTTCATGGCGCGCCGATCGCGGTCGCCGGGATGGGTACCTTTCCCATCCGGGCGTACGCGCTGGTACCGGAACCTCAGTAGGCGGATCAGATCTGCGGCAGCGGGAGTCGTTTCACCGCTGCCGCAGATCAACCGATGTCAGTGCGACGCCGACCGACCGCGCCTGCGCACCACTCGTACGATCCGGTGGCCCATGATGCGATGGGTCGCAACCGTATATGCGTCATCTCGAGCAAGCACACCGATCAGCTGCTCTTGTAGCTTTGCCGCATCTCCCCACGTGCCGTAGAACTTGTCTTCGGTGAGGCAGATCGGCTGAAGACCCCAGGAGTGAACGGCCTCCCAGACAGCAGCGGCCGTCCCCGGCGTATGTTCAGCTCTGTAGTCATCGAAGGCGACCACACCGCCGGTCATCAGCAGGCTGCGAGCCGCGTGCATATCGGCGTGCACATTGTCGTACTCGTGTGAAGCATCGACATGAACGAATCTGCACGAACCCGGCGCTACATACTTCACGATCTCGCTCGTGGGCGCTTGAACGATAACGGGCAGTTTCTGGTGGAAACATAGGTAGTTGCGCTCGAAGGTGCTCCGAAACGGCTCGGAGTAGAACGCCCGCGCACTGGACGACATCGCATTCCGCGAAACATCCGAACCGAACAGGTCACAGACGAACAATTCTTCCGATTCTCGCAACGAGTGCCCGAGGTAAATCGCACTCTTGCCCAGGTATGTACCCAATTCTACGATGTTTCCCCTGGGCAGATCGTCGGCGAGTTCCGTGAGTATCCAGCCGAACAGGTCATGATCGGTTCGACTGAACCAGCCGGGCACATCGTCCAGAGTGGTCGGATGATCAGTCGGCGTCGCCAGCAAACCGCGGCTGATCTCTTCGACGAGATCGGGATCGACCACTTCACTCATGGGTCACCTCTTCACCGTTACGCGGTACCAGGGCGACCGGCGAGCGCTCGGCAAGAAAATCCGGACGTGGCGTATCGACATCCCCGGGCGCATTATCGACCAGGTTATAAACGAGAATCAGCACCTTCCGATCGAAGGGCGAGATGTTCGGCAGCGAGGCATGCAGAATGTTCGAATGGAAGAACAGCGCGGATCCGGCACCGCCCTTCGCGCTGAACAGCCCGTCTTTCTCGGCAAGAGTCCGAATGGTATCGCGATCCACCTTGAACTTCTCGTCGGCGGTCAACGTGTCCACCCAGCTCGGCGCATCTTCGTAGCTCGCAGGCATGCCTGCTCGATCCGCCCCCGGCAGCAACCCCATACGCTGCGAACCCGGAATGAACATCAGCGGACCATTGAATTCGGTTGCCTCATCGAGGAATATCGCCACATTGATCAGACTCGGCCGAGGGATCCCGTCCGCTCGCAGCCAGTTGATGTAGTCCTGATGCCATTCCCATTGATCACCGGAGAATGCGGCCTTGATATTGATCTTCGATTGGTGAACATAGATATCGCCACCGAGGATCTGCCGGACGGCACCGATCAGCTTCGGGTGTACGACCAGATCCCGCACCGCCGGAAAAGTACGGTGCACGCCGTACACGGATCGCACCGTCTCGCCGTCACGTTCCAGGACCACCTCCGGCCCCCTGGTGTCGAGGACCTCCGGGATCACCGCCAACAGGTTCTGGATCTCACCCTCGGTGAGAATATCTTTCTCTCGCAAGAGAAGTCCGTTGCGTTCATATTCCGAGACATCTGCTGCGGACAGTGGTTGCGCAAAGTCGTCAGGCACGGCTACCGCACTCCTAATATCGACGCGAATTGTCGGCTCAACAATTAACCTCGGCCGCCTTCGCACGGCCGATTACCGTACCCGAGTGTGTCAGAATAATTATCGTGCCGGGAACTGCCCATTCGGGCATACCCGGTGGACCTATACCTTTTTCCGAACTTACGTTCGCCCGCGAATTTGGCAACCTGAGATAGCGTGGACTGGACAACATGTTGACGGGTGGAGAAGGAGTTCAACAAATGTTGAATGCTGCGCGATCCGAGACTCGATACGAGTCGCTCGACGATGTCGCGATCACCCTGACCAGCAGCGAGCGGGCGGGTGTACGCCGAGAATGTGCGAGGATCTCCGCGACCGCCGCAGGCCGATCGCTGGACAGTCCGGCGTTATTGTTCGCCGCGGAACTACTGGGGGGCAAGCTGCCGGAATCGCTGTTGCGAGTGCTCAGTCGATTCCGGATACAAGGAAATGGACACGGCGGCCTGCTCATTCGAAATCTTCCGTTGGATGCCGAGATTCCCGCAACACCGACCGCCGAGGACTTGGCACCCGACTGGCACAGCTTGCCAGCATCCACTCTCCTGCAGCTGGCCATCTGCTCCAGATTGGGTGACGTGATTTCGTACGCCGACGAGAAATCCGGCCGCCTGGTACAGGACATCGTCCCGATGAAGAGCGCGGCGCAGAGCCAGGAGAACTCCGGAACAGTTCACCTCGATCTGCATACCGAAGACGGTTTTCATCCATACAAGCCGGACTTGGTGACCCTGCTCTGCCTACGACCCGACCATGATCGAGTGGCATCCACCCTGTTGGGCAGCATCGGCCCGGTCGTCGCCGCCCTCCCTGCTGACCTCCGAGCCGCATTGCACGAGCCGTGGTTCCGCATCCGGGTAAGCAGTTCGTTTCGCAAGCACGGTTCGACCGGGTGGTCCCCCTGGCTGCCGGTGGCGCGCTCCGACGGGAGCGAGTTCGTGCTGGATTTCCATGCGATGGAACCGCGGAACGAGATCGCCCGGCAAGCATTGGCGGAAATGGAAAGGTTGCAGGCCGATTCCCTGTCGGGGGCCGTGCTCGAGGCCGGAGACCTGCTCGTCATCGACAATCGCACGGCGGTTCATGGACGCACGTTGTTCAAGGCTCGATACAACGGCACCGACCGATGGCTGCGTCGTTGTCTCGCAGTCACCGACCTTCGTCGTTCCCGAACCGCCCGCTTCGAGGGGTCACGCGTGTGCCGACCGCTGTCGGAGCTCACCCGAGCTGTTCTCGCAAGCCGGTGAACGGCATCCGCGGGTGCAGATAGAGGTACTCGCCGCGAGTTTCGATCTGCCTGGTCATCATGTAGATCGATCGGCGTGCCGCGCCGAGGTACCCGCTGCGGTGCTGGGCCATCGCGAGCAGCCCGAGGTTGAGCGGCAGTCGGACCGCGGTCTCGGCCTGGTCGAGCCGACGCAGCGCCGAACTGATCAGGGTGATTCCGTCGTCCGGACGGCCGCGGTAAGCCAGTGCCCAGCCGTGCAGCACCGAGGTCATGTCACCCCGGTACCGCAGGTTATGAGCTTCGATCAGGTTCAGCGCCGAACTGCTCGAGCGCCACGCCCGATCCACGTCGTGCGACAAGACGCCCGTCAACGCATCCATGTACAGGAACAGCGTTCGTTCCAGGGGCGTACCGCCCTTGGTCAGCGCGGCGATCTCCGATAGTCGCGCAGTGGATTTCGCCGGATCATCGACCAGCCAGTGGCAGATCAGCTCGTAGGCTCGGCAGATCACCCGAGGGTCGAATTGGAAGATCCGCCGGAGTTCATCGACCTGGTAATGCTGAATCATGTCGTCGGCGTGGCGGATAGCGGACGTGAACGCCCGCAGCGCACCCGCGACATCGCCGCGGACATAACGGACCATGCCGCGACCGTATCGTCCGCCCACCACCGCGATGACGTTGCCAGTCCGTTTACCGATACCGCGTAGCCGCTCGGCCACCTCGTTCGCCATGCCGTATCGCCCGGCAGCCACATGGGCGACGCACACACCCAAGAGCACCGCCGGGTGATCCGGGACGCCGGTGACCTGTGACAGGTCCTCCTCGCGCGAGAAGGCTTGTCCCGCTGCCGCGTCGGGGTAGCCGTGCGTCGCGGTCAACAGCTGCCCGAGCCGGGACTGCACCCGGCGTTCCCATCCGGCGATCGCCGGATCGGACGGGATCGTCTGCGCCAGCTCCACCGCACGACGGAGCCAGGTCTCCGCTTCGCGGTAAGCAAGGCGGTGTTCGGCTTGTTCCGCGGCCGCGGCGAGCCGCTCCAGCACCACCGCGGTGTCGAGGACGGATGCGGCGTGCCACGAGTGCATGGCGATCTGTTCCGCGTATTCGTCTGGGGTCGTGCGTTGTTCGACCAAGGCCTCCGCGGCCAGGGCGTGCAGCCAGGCACCTTCGGCCGATGCCAGTTCCTCGTACAGCACGTCGCGAACGAGCGCGTTGGTGAAGTGCAGGACGTCGATCCGTTCGGGATCGGCCTTGAGCAGGTTGGCGCGCACCGCCACTTCCACCTGGTGGTACATGGATGGGTCGGCGCCGTAGAGGGAGGAGAGCAGCGGCACCGGGATGTCGGTGCCGATGACCGCGCAGCACTGCAGGAGCGTGAGCGTGTCGGCGTCGAGTTTCGACAACCGATGATGCAGCACTTCGCGCACGCCGAACGGCACATCGTGCAGTAGGAGACGGTCGACCTCCGCTTTGGTCACCGGCGAATGCTGCTCCAACGAGGACAACAGTTGGGTGAGGAAGAACGGATTGCCGTTCGTTCTGGCGTGCAGCGCATTTCGCAATGCCGGCGCGATCTCACGTCCGCCGACCGCCGCGGCCAACGCGCCCGCGGCTTCGAGGCCGATTCCGCGTAGTTGCACCGTGTCCGATGTCGGCTCGCGCAACACCGAGGCCAGCGCATGCCGCAGCGTGGGCGTGAAATCGGGTTCGGTGTCTCGCGCCGCCGCCACGACCAGCAGTGACGCATGGCGTACCCGCCCGGCCAGCAACCGGAACAGCTCCAGCGAGGGCGGATCGGCCCACTGTAGGTCGTCGAGCACGATCGTCAAGGGATGTTCGGACGCCAGTTCGAGCAGGATCCGACACACCGCGTCGTGCATGCGAAAACGTGTGTCGGCCTGATGCGCGAGCGGCACCGTGGCCGGTTCCGGCGCCGGAATGTGCTCGGGCAGCAGCGGACCCAGTAGGGGCGCCGAGTCGGCGGTGGCTCGGCGGAAGGCCGCGGGGCGGATCGTCGCGAGCTGCCGGAGTACCTGCGCCCACAGCCAATGTGCCGGTGCGCCGTCGACCTGGACACCGCTGCCCCACACCACGTCGATGGGCTGGTCGTGCAGGCCGCGGTCCAGCTCGATCAGCAAACGGGTCTTGCCGATTCCGGCCTCGCCTGCCAGCACGATCGTTCGACCACAACCGTTGCGCACGCTCGCGGCGGCACGCTCCAGCTTCGACAGTTCCTGGTCACGTCCGGCGAGCGCCCGGCGGCACGGCGGGTTCGCCGAGGGGCGATCTCGGTCCCCCGCGCTGACCGAGATCGATTGTCCGCCATTCGCTTTCAAAGTCGGGTCGTGGCGCAGGATCGCCCCGTAGAGACCTTGCAGTTCATTGCTGGCATCGATACCGAGTTCGTCCGCGAGCTGACGTCGCGTGCGTTCGTAGACATGTAGCGCGTCGGCTTGGCGACCCGACCGGTACAGGGCGAACATGAGTTGTCGCACAATCGGTTCGTGCAGCGGATGGTGGCGCACTTCGTCGTCGAGCGCGGCGATCACTCTTTCGTGCTGGCCGAGTGCCATCGTGGCTTCCGCGTGTCCGGTGACGGCGTTCAGCCGGATCTGTTCGAGTCGGGCTGCCTCGTCCGCGGCGAACCGATAGTCGGCCAGCTCGGCGTACGGCGTGCCATGCCACAACTCGAGGGCCCCGATCAGTCGTTGTTGCGCGACCGCGAAGTGACCGTGCCGCAGGGATTCTTGTCCCGCCGCCACTGCCTCCTCGAACCGATACGAATCGATACAGTCCCGATCGATGAGGAGCTGATAACCACATGCGCGGTGTGCTACCGGGTTGCCGGTGTCGACGCCGGGATGTGCATCGGTCAAGCTCCTGCGCAATCTGGATACATAAGTCTGCAAGGTCGCCGTCGACCGACCCGGCGGTGCGAAGCCCCAAATCTCCTCGGTGATCTGCTGGGTGGAAATGACGTGACCGCTGTGCACGATCAACAGCGCTAGTACGGCACGTTGCCGAGGCGGACCCATTGCTAGTCTGCGAGACCCCATGTGCGCCACGAAACGGCCGAGAACGGTGACATTCAACTCTGTGAAACGACTCATTTCGATACCCCGATTTCGGAAAAGGCCCGATGGGGGGTGATGGCAACCGTCCCCGTGCGTAGACCGTGTTCTACCTCGTTCTCATTCGTTTGTACCGTGTCGAGATCGGTTGTGCCGCAGACTGTTCAGCCCTGCTTAACGGCTACCGAGGTGCACCGCGCCGGATCGGCGATGGAACCGGTGGGCGCAGCAGCCGTAGTTCACTCCGGCAACCGTGCGACGGTCACCCGCCGGTGGGCCGACAGACCCGGACCTGAGGCACTGACCAGCACCGGGACTTCGCGACGAGGTGAGCCCCAACCGATCGATCGCGAAAACAGCGACAGGAGAGAAGCTCTCGTCCTGTCACACGTCCGGCGCGAACGGTGGTGCAGTTCGGCTAACCGAACTGTTTCCGCGTCGGCGGCCCCGCACGATCCGGACCAATGATCAGTTCATCCGCACGCTGGGCCGCGACCCGGATGCTGGGCGCACCGCGCCCGACCGGCACGGTGCACCCTTCGGCGCCTACCGCCCTTGCAACAGTGGATACCACTCTGACACAACGCATTTCGCAGCACCGGCTCTGCGGCCCACTCTATCGATCACCGGCGGATGCAGCCTCAGCAGGCGCGGCAACGTTCACAATGGACAGCGTGAATCGCGGAGTCGGTGATCCGAATCGGCATGAAATGAACTCCTCGAGGATAAAGTGATCGATCCCAGCGAGTCGACTGTCTACTCTGCCGTAGACGGGTCGGCCTTCGCGATATCCAGCGAATCGAAATCGAGCATCGACATGCTCACTCCTCTCAGCAGCCCGAACACCTCGGCTAAAACGACAGGGACTTCCGCGAGGCGCCGAATTTCACGGTACGCGAGGGCACATAAGTTCAAAATAACTGAAGCATCATGAGCCGGCCCGGATCGAGTCCGCGACGCCGCGGACGGTACCGCTGAGCAGGACTTTGATGTCGGGTTGGGCGTGCAGGCTGGTTACGAACTCCTCGAGCAGCTTGAAGGCGAGCATCGAGTTGCCGCCGAGCTGGGTCAGCGTGTCCAGGACGCTGACCGTGTCGATCTCCAGGATCCGCCGGTAGATGTCGACCAGGGCCGCCTCCAACTCGTCTGCGGGCGGCACGATTTCGCGTTCGCGGTCGATCCGTTCCTGCCAGACCGCGATCAGCGCACTGAGGTCAATCTTGCCGTTGACGTTCGCCGGGATGCTCGGCACCGGCACGATCCACTCGGGCCGCATGTGCTCGGCCAGCAGGTCGGCCACGGCCTTCCCGATGGTGGCCACATCCACGTCGATCCCGCCGGTGGGTACCACGAACGCGAGCAGCCGCACCGGCGTGCCGTGCGCGACGACCGCACAGTCGGCAACCGCCGGGTGCGCGGCCAGCACCGACTCGATCTCACCGGGTTCGATACGCAGCCCGCGGATCTTGATCTGCCGGTCGATCCGGCCGAGGTGTTGCAGGACCCCGTCGTCCCGGTACCGGACCAGGTCGCCGGTGCGGTACATGCGCGATCCGGGCGGGCCGGAGGGGTCCGCGACGAATCGCTCTGCGGTGCGGCCCGGCGCGCGCCAGTACGCCATCGCGAGGCCGACGACACCACCGATGTATGCCTCGCCGGGCACCCCGACGGACACCGGCTCGAGGTTCTCGTCCAGGATCGTGAGCCGAAAGTTGCTGGCCGGACGTCCTAACGGGACCACGACAGCACCCGGATCGGGTGACAGCGGCATGTCGACGACGCTGCCTGCCTCGGTGGGTCCGTAGCAGTTCAGCAGTGTGGTGTGCGGCAGTGTGGCGTGAAAGGTGTCCCTGATGCGCGGGGTGACCGGCTCACCGCCGCAGAATGCCCAGCGCAGTCCCCCCGCCCGCCGTGCCGAGATCTGCTCGAGGAACGGGCTCATCACGGTCGGCGGCAGGAAGATCGTTGACACCGAATGACTTTCCACCAGCCGCGCGAGATGCCGCGGGTCCCGGTGCCCGCCGGGGCGGCAGATCACCAGGCGCGCACCGTGATAGAGCGGCCAGAAGATCTCCCAGATGGAGACGTCGAACCCGGCCGAGGTCTTGAACAACGCGCAATCGTCGGGGCCGAACGGGTAACGCCCCTGTAGCCACTCCAGATTCGCCAGCGCCCCGATGGTCGGGTAAGCGACGCCCTTCGGCCTGCCGGTGGTGCCGGAGGTGTACAGGATGTGCAGCAGCCCGGCCGAGTTGGCGTCGACGACCGGGTTGGTGGCCGCGCAGTCGGCGTAGGCCTGCTCGAACTCGACGTCGGTGACCTGCCATGGTCCGGCCGGAATGCGTTCCCGGCAGCCAAGATCGGTCAGCACCTGGGTCGGCGCGGCGTCGTCGAGGATGAAGGCCAAGCGGGCGTCGGGCAGTTCGGCATCGAGGGGCACATAACCGGCGCCGGTCTTCACCGTCGCGTAGATGGCGACGATCTGGTGAATGCCGGGCCGCAGGCAGATGCCGACGCGGGTACCAGGTCCGACACCCCGGCCGAGCAGCAGGTGCGCGAGCCGGTTCGCGCGCGTGTTCAGCTCGCGATAGCTGACGGCGGTACCGAATTCGTCGAGCAGGGCAATCGCGTCGGGGGTGCGTTCCACCTGTTCCTCGAACGGTTCGCTCATCGTGCGATACCGAATGTCGGGGCGGCGGTGGGGATTCAGGTCGTGCAGGATGCGCACACGTTCGGCGGCGTCGATCAGCGGGCGGGTGGCCATCGGCGCGTCGGGCTCGCGGGCCAGGCCGGTCAGCAGCTGTAGAAACGTCTGGGCCCAGGTCAGGGCGGACGGCGCGTCGGCCGAGCTGGTCATGTTCTCGGCGTACAGGCGTCCGCCGTCCTCCGACACCACGAGGGTGACATCGACCCGCTGGCCGGTGGTCGTAGCGGGAACCGTCGCGAACGGTAGCTCGCCTGCCTGGCGCAGTGCCACGCGAAAGCTGGCGCTCGGATCGGCGGGGACCGGCGTGATAGCTTCGCGTGGCCCCTGGATCACGCGCACCCGGCGTGCGGAACCGGGCCCGGACAGCCGCCGCGCCAGCACCGTCGCACTGATCGACAGCGCGACGAAATCGTTCGTCCCCGCGGCCGACGCCAGCACGTGCAGCCGATCCGGCAAGTCGGCCGGAACAGCCAGGGGACCAACGCATTCCACTGTTGTCGAGATATCGGTCTCGGTGCCGGCCAGCCCGCGGCGACCGGAGCCGGATGGGTGGGGCGACACCGGAATCGGTGCCGAGGCGGCGGTGGACTCAGGTGTCATGGACGCTCCAATGATCCAGGGCTGGCTGGATTCTCAGCGGACAAGGCAGTCACTCCAGGTTCCGGCCCGGGAAGCAAAGTTGCCTGTCCCGGATTTACCGGACAACACCCGGGTGTCGTCGCCCTTTCACGTGACTGCTCGGCCGCCGTCACCGGAAATTACTGTCGGAGTACGCAATTGGCAGCGGCCGCGTTCGGCGGCTCGCGATCGAAAGGCGAGGCATGCAAACCGTGACACGATCGGCAGCCGCCGAGCCCGAGGCCATGTTCCCCCTCGACCTGATCCGAGCGCGGGCCCGGGCCGCCGGTGATCGGGCGGCGCTGGTCGATGGGGACGAGTCGCTGACCTACGCCGAATTGGTCGGCCGGGTCGACGCGCTGGCGCACCGGCTGCAGGTGGCCGGGGTCGGGCCACAGCGTCCGGTGGCCGTACTACTCGACCGGTCGGCCGACACGGTGGTCGCCATGCTGGCGGTACTCGCGGCGGGCGGCGCGTACTGCCCACTCGACAGCACCGCCCCCGATGCCCGCATCGCGACGATCGTGCGGCGGCTCGACTGCCGAATCGCGGTTGCCGACCGCAGCGGCCGGGATCGACTGCCGACCGAAGTCCAGGTGGTGGACCCGGATGGACCCGCGCGCAGCTTCACCGCGCCGCCCATCAACCCGGACTCGCTTGCGTACGTCATGCACACCTCCGGCTCGACCGGCATCCCGAAGAGCGTCGCGATGACGCGTCGCGGACTGTCCCGGCTGATCCGCTGGCAACTCGACAGCGGCGAAACCGGGCTGCGCACACTCCAATTCACCGCCATCTCCTTCGACGTGACCTTCCAGGAGGTGCTGTCGACACTGGCCGGTGGCGGTTGCCTGGTCGTGGCATCCGAAGCGGTGCGCCGCGATCCGGCCGCGCTGCTGGATGCGATTGTGCGCCAGGGGATTCAACGACTGTTCCTGCCGTATGTGGCATTGCAGCTGATGGCCGTCGAGGCCGGTCGCCGCGGCGTGGGCCCGGCGTCGTTGCGGCACGTGGTGACGGCGGGTGAGCGACTGATCATCACCCCTGCCATCCGCGAACTGTTCACCGCGCTGCCAGATTGCCGACTGGACAACCACTATGGACCGACCGAGGCACACCTGGTCACCAGCCTGACGCTGCCCGCCGGACCGGCCGACTGGCCGGAGGTCCCGAGCATCGGCGGGCCGGTGACCGGGGTGCATTGCCGGGTGCTGGACGAGCGGCTGTGCGCGCTGCCCGACGGGGACATCGGTGAGCTGTACGTCGGCGGAACCGGCCTGGCCCAGGGGTATCTGCGCGACCCCGCCCGGACGGCGGAACGGTTCGTGGCCAGCCCGTTCGAGGCGGGCGAGCGCCTGTACCGCACCGGTGACCTGGTGCGCGTATCGGATGCGGGTCATTACGAGTTCATCGGTCGCGCCGACGGACAACTCAAGGTGCGCGGATTCCGGGTGGAGCCGGGCGAGGTGGAGCACGCGCTGATGCGGCACCTTCGAATCGATGCTGCCGCAGTCGATCTGCGCGAGGTCGCCGACAACGTGTCGGTGCTGGTCGGCTACCTGCAGACCGATGGCCTTGTCGCACACCGGGACATCGCCGAGCACCTGCGGGATCTGCTGCCCGCCTATCTGATTCCCGCCCGCTACGTCCAGGTGGCGGCGCTGCCGCGGACCGCGACCGGGAAGATCGATCGGCGCGCCCTGGCAGAGCTGGAATTGCCCACCGCGCCAGCCGAAGAACTGTCGGCGGACGCGCCCTCGCTCACCGACCTCATCACCAACATCTGGACCCGGGTACTCGGCCATGACGAATTCGCCGGGGACGACGACTTCTTCGACGTCGGCGGCGACTCACTGCTGGCCACCTGGGTGGTCACCGAGCTCGGACAGATCCTGGGCCGCCCGGTCGAGTTGTCGATGTTGTTGGAGGACAGCACAGTCGACGATCTGGCCGCCGCATTGGGCGCAACCGCAACGCTTCCGGCATCGGACCGATCGTCGCAGATCGTCACGCTCCGCCCCGGCCCTTCGGGCCGCAGCCTCTACTTCGTGCACCCCCTCGGCGGGGAGCTGCTGGCCTACCGCGAGCTGGCGCATGCTTCGACAGCGCCGGTCCGGCTGCTCGGTGTCGGCTGGACCGGCGACCCACCGAAGTTCGGCAGCACGCTCGCCGATATCGCCCGGATCCACGTCGAACAGCTGCGCACCGTCGAGCCGGACGGACCGTACTGGCTGGCCGGCTGGTCCTTCGGCGGCGTGCTGGCTTACGAGATGGCCCAGCAACTTCGGGCCGCGGGCGCCGTCGTCGCCTTCCTCGGCATGTTCGACGCCAACCCCGTCATCGATCCGATCACCGGGCTGCCGATGGCGCAGACCCCGTTCCTCGACCTGCTCGACACCGTGGCCGCCCGGCTGGACGACCCGGCCACCACCGATGCCGAACTGGTCGAGCTGACCTCGGGCCGAACCTGGCTCCAGCTGATGGGCGCCCCCCTCGCGGGCAAGGCCTCGACCGGATACCTGCGCACCGTGCTGGACACCGCGCGGGCCTGCATGAACGCGGCCATGCGCTACGAGCCGAAACCATACCCGGGACCGGTGCATCTCTTCGACGCGGAAGGGGCCGGACCGCAACGTCGCGCGGTGTTGACCGCGGCTATGAAACAGCTGTGCACCGGTCCGTTGACGATCATCCCGATCGCCGGCGAGCACCAGACGTTCATCAGAGCAGAACACGTCGCCGAGGCAGCGGCGCAGCTCGACGCTGCGCTGGAACGTGTCGGCGCGGAAGGGAACTCGAACCGTGGATCTTGACAACGATGCGAAAACGTTCGCCGAGCAGGGGTACATCGGGCCGTTCACGCTGTGGGAACCGGAGGAGATGACCGCGTGGTGGAAGACGCAACGCAAGGCGCTGCTCGACCCGGCCAACAACGCCCGCAAAGTCTTCGACAATCCGGTCAACTATGACCGGCACCTGGACATCCCTGCGCTGAGCAAGCTCATCACCGAACCGGAGATCGTCCGGCGGATGCAGTCGATCATCGGCCAGCACATCCTGTGCTGGCGCACCGAGTTCTTCCCCAAGAATCCGGGCGACTCCGGCACCGGGTGGCACCAGGTCGAGACCTACGCGATCGGCGAGACCAGCGAGGGGATGCTGGCGGCGACCGAGCACTCGCCGGGCGTCCCGATGGAGCTGACCTGCTGGGTGGCGTTCACCGAGGCGGCCAAGGACAACGGGTGCATGAAGGTCATCCCCGGCAGCCATCGGCAATGGCGCTACGACGAGCACGCGCCGATGTCGTGGAACAGTGCCGCCCGGGACAACTCGTTCTTCGGCTACAACTACGACGACATCAAGATCGACAAGGACTGGGACCCGGACCAGCAGGACGTCCGATACCTGGAGATGCGCGCCGGTCAGTTCTTCATCTTCACCGCGCGCACCATCCACGGTTCCGCCCCCAACATCAGTCGCCGCCAGCGCATGGGCTTCGCGATCCGGGTGGTGCCGACCCACGTCCAGGTATACGGCGGGATGACCGGATTCGAAGAATTCGGTCATCACTTCGAGCTCGACAAGCACGGCTCGGTGCTGGTGGCGGGCGAAGACCAATACGGGCTCAACCGGATGGCGCACGAAAACGCCTGGGGTGAGCCGTTCACTCCCGTGACGAAGGTGGCGCCATGAAAACCCGATACGTGTCGACCATTCCGCTCGACGAGGAGCGCCTGGCCAAGGATCTCGCGCACGCGGAATCGTTCCGATACTCCGAGGCCTACAGCGACTACCTCATCGGCGGCCCGTGGAAGAACGCCATGCTGTGGGCCACCGGCGGCGACATCGGCACCGGTTTGGTCACCACCTACTCCTACGACCAGCGGCCGACCTTCACCGAATACGGCCGCCAGCTCCCGTATCTGCAGGAGCTCATCACGAACCTGGCCGATCTGTCCCGGCTCCAATTCGTCCGGCTGGTACCGATTTTGGACACCGTGATCATCCCGCATCGCGATTTCCTGGAACTGACCGATCTGCCCGAGGACCAGCGGCCTGCGCATCGACTGCACATTCCGTTGGTCACCCACGAGAACTGCCTGTTCAGCGAGGACAACGTTGTCTATCGGATGCGGGCGGGCGAGGTCTGGCACTTCGACGCGGCCCAAATCCATTCGGTGGCTTCGCTTTCCAGGACAACGCGGGTCCATCTCATGTTCGACTTCGCCGATCGGCCGGGCAGCAGGCCGCTGGTCGATGTGCCGGAGGCGGAGACCGACGACCGGATCCCGACCCAGTCGCGGGTGGCTCGCCCGCCGCTGCCCGACGACCGTCGAGCCGACCTGTTCCGTCTGGCCGACATCCTCACGATCGACAACGTCCGTGAGGTATTCGCCATCGTCATCAAGACCCACTTCCGCTGGGACGGCGGCGAGAACTTCGCCTGGGACACGATGACCGCGCTCGCGCGCGCCTGCAAGGACCCTGCCGTGCTACCGCACACCCTCGAACTGCTGCGGTACTTCACCCTCGACCGATCCGACAGCAAGGAGTAACAACCATGACCACGAGGCTCTCGATCGGTGACCGGCTCGCTGCCAGCCCGGTGTACCGAACATTCCGTGACCACCCGTTCTTCGCGTCGGTGGACAACGTCGAATTCAGTAAGGAGCAGGCCGCCATCCTCATCGAGCAGTGGTGGCATCCGCTGCACTACTTTCCGACCTTCCTCGCCCGCTGCGTAGCGGTGCTGCCCGACATCGCCGCCAAGAGCGCGATCACCCGGATCCTGAATCAGGAGGCCGGCGGTGGTGTGGTGGCCAAGGCGCACGAGGTGATCTACGCCGACTCGATGGCCAAGTGCGGCTTCGACCGGGATCGGGTCACCGGGACCGCGCCGTACCCGGAGACGGCCGCCTTGGTCGACGGCTATCGCCGCGCGTCGCGGGCGCCGGAGAGCTCACTCGGGTTCATCTTCGCCACCGAGAACACCGACCTGCTCATGGTGTCCAGCATCGGTAAGGCGATCGAGCGAACCACCGGCAGCACCGACAACGAGTGGGTCGCCATTCACGTGCAGCAGGAACCCGACCATGTCGAGGAGGCCGATCACGCGCTGCTGACCGGGATGAGCGTCGAGCAAGAGGATGCCGTACTGCAGGCCGCCGACGAGATGTGGCAGCTATGGACGGCGTTCTTCGACCGGCTCGCCGCGGCGACCGGCGTCGGAGTAACCAACTGATCGAGGTGTGACGTGGACGATGTACGGGTCACCTACCTGCGCTTTCCGCAATGGACGCAGCATTTCTGGACCTGGCAGACCGGCCGGGCCCTGCCGGGGCAGCGACCGCTGATCCGGCACACCTGGGCCAGCTATCTGGCCATGACCCTGGCCGTGTTCCTCGGCGGACTGACCCTGTCGACTCTCGCTGTGGCACTGATGTTTCCGCTGTGGTTCCTCGTGCTGCCGGTGGGCTGGCTGCTCACGGTAAACGGGGAGCGGGTGATGGTTCTGGTCATCGCGCACCAGGCGCTGCATCGGCGGTTCTCGGGCGCGAAACGGTGGGACGCGTTCTGGGGTGAGGTGGTGACGGTGCTGTCGGTCTTCCACACCTTCCGGGACTTCAAGGAGGAGCACTTCGACAACCATCACCGGCGGGAGGTGTTCGCCACCGAGGCCGACCCGCCGGTGCAGTTCCTGCGCGATCTCGGGTTCCGGCCGGGACTGAGCAGGACGGCGCTGTGGCGGCGGGCGTGGGTGGTGTTCCTGTCACCTGTCTTCTACTGGAACGGCTTTCGCGGCCGGTTCGTCAGCAGTCTGAAGGGGCGGCCGAAGCGGATCCTCGGGTTCGCCGGGTGGCTCGGCTGGTGGCTGTCGCTGCCGTTCTGGCTGCCGCACGGTGGGCTGGTGCTGCTGCTCGCGTTCGTGCTGCCGGTCATTGTCTTCGCCCAGCTCAGCGCGTTGCTGGACCGGTTGGGTGAGCACGAATGGCTGGCACCGCGCAATCCCGAATTCGGACACCGGTTCTACACCGCAGCCAACACCTCGGCCAGGTTCTGCGGGTCGGCGGTGCCGGCCCGCGGGACCGGACCGCTGGCCTGGATCCGGTGGACGGCGGTGAACCTCTGCTACCACCTGCCGTCCCGGCTGCTGGTGGTCGTCGGGGATCTGCCCAATCACGACTACCACCACCGGTATCCGTCCACACCGGAGTGGACCACGGCCGCGTACGCACGCCAGCGCGACATCGACACCGGCCCGGAGGGGCCGCCGTACCGGGAGGTCTGGGGCATGGGTGCCGCGATCGACCTGATGTTCCGAAGCCTGTCCAACCAGGAGGACCTGGGAAATGCGCCATCACATCGTTGATACCTTCGCCGACGCCCGCTATGCGGGCAATCCGGCGGCAGTGGTGCAAGCGGCGGAGTTCCCGGCCGAGATGCAACAGATCGCACACCGCATCGGGCTGCCGACAACGGCTTTCGTCATCCCGATGCGGGCCGGGACGTACCGGGTGCGCTGGTTCACCCCGCACAAGGAGATCAACCTGTGCGGACACGCGACGATCGCCAGCGCTCGGGTACTGCTCGCCGACAGCGCACGGACCCGGCTGACGTTCGTGTCCGACAACGGCGTCCTGCACGCCGAACGGGTCGCGGACCTGATCGCCATCGATCTGCCGACCGCGCCACTCACCCCCTGCGAACCGCCGCCGGGGCTGCTCGAGGCACTCGGCACGGACGCGGTGGCCTGCGCGGTGTCCAGCGACGACATCCTGATCGAGGTCGAGTCGATGGCGGCCGTGCGGGCCATCGACCCGGATTTCGCCGCGCTGGCCCGGCAGCCGTATCGCGGACACATTGTGACCGCGCGCGGTCACAACGGTGTCGACTTCGCCTCCCGGACCTTCTTCCCCGCCTTGGGGGTGGACGAGGACCAGGTGTGCGTCACGGCGCACTGCAAGCTCACCCCGTATTGGGCGCAGCGATTGGGCAAGGACCGCCTCGACACGGTGCAGCTGTCCGAGCGCGGCGGCCGACTTCAGGTGTGGGACATGGGGGAACGCGTTCGCGTGCTCGGCACCGCGGTACCCCGTGGCGCGGTGCACGAGGATCTCCCCCACCTGCTCGAAGAGACGACCAGCTGGGAGGCCGTGACATGACCGACTTCAAACCCAACGCCCGCAGGGCCGCGACCGGCCACGGCGTCTGGCTCCAGCGGACGCCGTCACCCACCGCGGCCCGGCGGGTGTTCTGCGTCCCGCATGCCGGATTCGGCGCGGGCGTGTTCGGCAACTGGCCCGAGCAGCGGCACGGCATCGAGTTCCTGCCGGTCGAGCTGCCGGGCCGATTGTCCCGGTTCGCCGATCCGATGCCTACCACCTTCGGGGAACTGGCGCGTGACATGATCGCGGGCCTCGAGCGGTATCTCGATGTGCCGTTCGCGTTCTTCGGCCACTGCTGGTCGGCGCTGCTCGCCTACGAGGTGACCGCGCAACTCCAGGAGCGCGGCGGGCCGACGGCGACGCGGCTGTACGTCTCGTCGCAGCAGGCGCCGCAGGACGGACCGGCCGGGCGCATGCTCGGCATGGACGACACCCAACTGGCCATGGAGCTCGAGTCGACGATCCGCGCCCAGGGCAACAAGCCGTACCCGGAGTTGGTGTCCATCTACCTCGACATGCTGCGCGCCGACGTCGAGATCAGCCGACGCTACGTCGTCCCCGAGCCACCGCGGGTGAGCTGCCCGATCACCGCCATCGGCTGGACCGACGACTGCGAGGTGCCGCCCGACCAGATGGGCGGCTGGCCGGTCTGCGGCGACACCGCCTTCAAGCTGTTCGCCGGTCCGCACGACCGGTTCATCGACGCGCCACCGGAACTGGTGAAGACGCTGTGCGTCGGCATGTACGACCGAGGTTGACGACGCGCTAGCGGCGTCGGCTCGAGCACGGCGGCACGCGGTCTCACCTGCCGCTGACAGCGAACCGTCGAGCACTCTGCAAGGCGCGGTCAGCACACTTCCGTTCATGACCCACTGCGATTCGACACACCGTTCGCGGGCACGACACACCACCACTCACCCAGTCCGCGATGCAGGAGGGTATTGCAACCGAAGGCGCGTCATACGGCGGGAGTTCTAGTGATTCGGACCGATCTACTCATCAGCTCACCTCTGTTCCTCATGGGTTTGCGACAGACACTGACCGCCGCCGGGATCCAGGTCGTCGCCGTGCGCACCTCGCCCGACGAAGACCCGTCCTGGTTGGCCGACGCCGCGCTGATCGACGCCGCGGCCATCCCGCACGCGCAGGACCTGGCGACCATCACCGAGGCCGCGAAGTCCACCGCGGTACTGGTGCTCAACAACGAAGCCGCGAACGACGACGAGGTGTATCTGGAGGCCGGAGCGGCGGGCGTGATCAGCAAGTCCGCGCCGGGCGAGAGCATCGTCCGGGCGGTGCGGATCGTCACCGCCGGAACGCCGGTCCGCACCGCCGCCGCGCCGCCGCTCGTTCGGCAACGCACCAGGACCACCGGCCGCCGACTGTCCGGACGGGAAGAACAGGTGCTCCGGCAGATCGCACACGGCCTGACCCATGGGCAGGTCGCGGCTCGGCTCGGCATCAGTCCACACACCGTCGATACTTACGTGCGACGCATCCGCTCCAAGCTCGGCGTGGGGAACAAGGCCGAACTCACCCGCGCGGCCTTGCTCGGCCAACTCGTTTCGCAGACCGAAGACGACGACATGGACGCTCCACCGGGTCTCGACGCGCAGACAGCCGGACCCCTCGAATCGCCCGCGCTGGCGGCCATCTGGCCGACCGACCCCTTGGCCGATTAGGTGGCGGGCAATGAAAGCAGAGCAGTCATGACAGAGAAGGTAGTTGTCGTCGATCACGTGCCGACGTTTCGGGCGGGCCTGGCCGCCGTCCTCGAGCAAGGCGGCTTCGAGGTGGCCGGGCCGGAGTCCGCGATCTCCTGGATTCGCCGCAACCAGCTCGACGCCGCGGTGGTGACCGTACACACCGCGGACATGCTCCCCCTGCGCGAGCTGATCGCCACGTTTCCAGAGCTGGTGGTGGTGACCGTACTGCTGTCACCCGGGATCGCGGACTTTCGCTACGCCCTGCGCGCCGGCGCTCATGCTGCGGTGCAATGGGATTCGCATCCCGACGACATCGTGCGGGTGGTCCGCTCGGCCATCGCCGGGCAGACCGTGCTGCCGACCCGGATCGTGCAGTCGCTGGCGAACTCGTCCCTGGAAGGACCCGATCACGACACCTTCCGCTCGGACGAGATCCGGTGGCTGCGCGCCCTCGCGCAGGGCACGTCGGTGGTGCGCCTCGCGCGCAACGAGGGCTACTCACAGCGGGAGATCTTCCGCCGCCTCTCCGACATCTACCGGCGCATGGGGGTGCGGAATCGGCATGAGGCGATCGCCCTGGCCGGTCAGTGGGGAATGCTGGTGCCGGGCGCCGAGCCGGACCGCAACGGTCACCCGGTGCCCGCCACCGGGAGCTAGGCGTCCGAGCTCAGCGCAGCGACCGAAACCGCGGAACGCACCGCCGCACAAGCGATCTCGGCCGCCTCCTGGGCACCGGGCAGAAAGTCCATCATCGCGAGGAAGCTGTGGAAGAGGCCATCGGCACGATAGGTCCGGGTCGGCACACCGGCCTCGGACAGCCGCAGGCCGTACGCCTCCCCCTCATCTCGAAGCGGATCGTATTCCGCCGTGATCACCAATGCGGGCGGCAGCTTGGCCAGGTCCGGCGCCCGCAGCGGCGAAACATGTGGCAGCGCCGCCTCGCTCGGCTCGTTCAGATACTGCTGCTCGAACCACCGCAGATGGTTGGCGGTCAGGTAGTAGCCCTCGGCGTTGTCCCGGCGCGACGGCAACTCGGACAGGAAATCCAGCCATGGATAGAGCAGCAGTTGGAACGCGATCGGCGGCCCGTCGTTGTCCCGCGCACGCAGGCAGGTCACCGTCGCCAGGTTGCCGCCCGCGCTGTCACCGGCCACGACGAGCCGTTCCGGGTCGCCGCCGAGCTCGGCCGCGTTGGCGTGGGCCCAGGCGACCGCGCGGTAAGCGTCCTCGACCGCGGCGGGGTACTTGTGTTCGGGCGCAAGGCGATAGTCGACCGCGATCACGATCGCCGAAACACCGGCGGCCAGCATCCGACAGATGGCGTCATGACTGTCCAGACCGCACAGGACGAAACCGCCGCCGTGAAAGTAGACGATCACCGGATGCGGCGCGGAACCCGATGCGGGCCAGTAGATCCGCACCGGAATCCCCGGCGCGCCGGGGATCACCCGGTCCTGCACCCGCGACAGTTCCGGCCCCGGCGGCTGCTTGGTCCGGCTCAGCGCCCGTCGGGCCGCCACGGCGTCGGTGACACCGACGCCGAGATCGGGATACGCCGCCATCATCAATTGCAATACCGCTTCCGTCTGCGGATGGAGCACCACGGTCATTACCTCCGGTCACATCGATAGTGGCTCATGGAATTCAACTCAATGGAAGTCGATGATTCCGCATTTCATGGCGGTGACGACCGCGGTGGTGCGGTTCGGCGAACCGAGTTTCAGCAATACGCTGCCGACCAGACGTTTCACGCCGTGTTCGGAAATCTTCAGCCACCGCGCGATCTGCTTATTGCTCATTCCCTGGGCGAGCAGGGAGAGCGTTTCGTTTTCCCTGGCGGTCAGCGACACCGGACGCAAGTTCTCCCCCGACACCGCCCGCCCGAGCAGTTGCCGCGCGAGAATCGCGGGCATCGGGATTTCCCCGGCCGCCATTCGGCGCAACGCGTCGTGCAGCGACCGCGGCGACAACTCCTGCCGCAACAGGTACCCGTCCACCGGCAGGTTCGCCAGCGGGCCGGGATTCGCGGCCTGCGACTCGTCGATGAGCATGAGCACCTTGGGACGAGAATTGTTGCGCCCCAACGTGCGCAGCCGAAGGGCGTCGGCGCCGGTCACGATCAGGACGTCGACCGCGCCGGGGCGCAGGTACCGCTCCACCTCCGTCCAGTCCTGGCACTGATGCACGGCGCCGACCGTGGGCAGGCGGCGCAGTATGACGCCCAGTTCCCGGCGCAGTACCTCATTCCCGAGGAGGATGGCGTTGATCAATGGGCGGGCCATTTCGGCTCTGGCATAGTCGACAGAAACTTCGGTCACCGTAGTCCCCTATCAGCAATTCTCGATCACCTGCGGCACGAGCGACCAGCTCTGCTCGAAGAATAACTTCCCGGCAAGCAATGGCCGCTGAAAATTAATTTATCAGCTCGCCGTGATGCCTGGCTCTGCATATGGCGTAGCCGACCGAGACCGCATGACGGCACAATGCCGCCGCAATACCTGGCACGACCGTGCCTAATCAGCCGGTGATATCGGTGATTCAAGCATCCGGGCGCCATTGATGGGAAATCGTGCGGTAGGGCAAACCGCCCGTCGCGGCGACCGCAGCCACGTAGCCCTCGCCCACCGCGACGTCACGGACCAGCCAGGAACCGGGAATCACGCCCGCGGGATCGCGCACCGACAAGACAGCGCCGCTGCCCGCCACCGGCAGCTTCAACCCCTGACCCAGGCGAACACCAGCCGCCTTGACGCACGCCTCTTTACGAGTCCACAGGCGCGCAAAGCAGCCTCGGTCGCCGTCCCGTTCCGCGTTCCGTACCAGCTCGCGTTCGTCCGGTGGGAAGTACCTGGCGGCAAACCGCACGGCCTGGAAGTCGTCCCGCCGCCGTTCCACATCCACCCCGACCTCGCGGCCGCCGGTTACGGCAAGCAACGCACGGTTCCCCGAATGCGAAAGGCTGAAGCACAATCCGCCCGCGATCATCGGCTTGCCCCATCGCCCGACGCGCCACCGCAACTGCTGCGGCGGCACGCCGAGATACCCGCCGAGGATGACCCGGGCCGCACCCCGTGCCGCGGTGAATCGCCGCTGCTGGGCCACCTCGTGCAGGCCCGCTCTGCGCGCACGTTCCTCGTCGGCCAGTGCGGCGGACAGCATCTCGACCGCGCGCCCCGGCATATCCAACGCAATGGTCCAGATATGGATCTCGTCCGGCGACAGTGCGCTCATCGAAAGCGCCGAGAAGACTCAGGCCTCGCCCGGAGGCACGTCCACCGCACACAGCGACACGTAACGCAATGTCGGGTCATAGTCGACAAGCACCACGCGCTGCCCCGTCGACGTCCACCGCGTCAGGCCTTCGGCGAAGGCCGACCACACCCCCGTACACGGAAGATCTTCGGCTGCTCGCTGGATCGGATAGTCCACGGCGGGTTCACCATTGACGCCGACCCCGGCAATCGTCGTTATCGGCAGGTCAGCCGCAGCCAGATCCCGCAACCCCGCGGTCACCGCCTGGCCCACCTCGCCCGCCGCCACATCGGCGAAGTGCCGCACCGACACCGGGCCGAGCCCGCCATCGGCGGCCAACACCACCGCGACCGCGGAGTCCCGGCCAGGCATCCGAGTTCCCGCCGGTAGCTCGGTTTTGGCCCCGTTCCACAGGAAGCTCTGCTCCACGATCAGCACCAGCGCCCGGCTGAACCCGCCGGATCGGGCGTAGTCACCGGCCAGCCGGATCGCGGTGAACGGCGCCGCGGTGCCCTGTTCGGACACCGCGAAAGCCAGTGCCCGGCCGGTCAGCGCGTGCGACAGATAGCAGGCGGGCCGCCCCGGTCTGGCATCGGGTGTGGTGTGCGCGACCACCACCAGGTCGAACGGCTCGTCCGAAGCCGTTGTCGCGGGCAGGATTTCGGCGGCCATCTCGGTGAAGGAGTTCGGTGCCGCACGGGCGAAGTAGTCCTCGTAATAGGGCTGCTTGAACTGATCGGCCAGGTCCGCGAAGTAGCTGAGCAGCACGGGGGTGTAGGGCTTGCCCTCGCCGAACACGCGGTGTTCGATGCCTGCTAGCCGCAAAGGCATTGCGGCGCTGCGGTTTCCGGTTCGCCGAGAGAGGGAGGTCGCGGGGTACATTGCCGTTACCCCAGCTGCTCGAGGACGTACGCGATAAGCGACGCCACTGTCTCGAAATGCTCCGGTTCCAGTGTGTCTTCGTCGAACTCGACGCCGATCCCGTCCTCGATCAAGATCAGCAACTCGAGGGCACTGGTCGAATCGAGCTCGAGATCTTCGAACAGCCGGGTACTGCGCTCGAGCGAATCGGGGCTGCGCCGAACCATTTTCGCGAGAATGGCGACAACCTGGTCGGCGACCTCGGCCCGACTCTCGTTCGGGGCACCTGCGGTGACAGCCTGCTGGTCCATCGTTTCAGTTCCTTCGGTCGTCCGGATCGGTGGGCTGGCTTGGCACGGTGAGCGCCGAGAAGTCGTGCAGATGCTGCGGACGAAGCAGGTCATCGACCGTGTCTCGATCGCGGATGAGGTAGGACCGGCCGCGCTGGACCAGCACCTCCGCGGGCGCACCGTGGCTGAGGAACAACACCGGCGAGGCGGTCGGGCCGTAGGCGCCGGACCGGAGCACACCCAGCAGGTCACCGGGCTGCACCGGGGGCAGCGCGATGTCCTTCGCGAGGGTGTCGTTGGGAGTACACAAGGGCCCCGCCACATTCCAGCTCTCGGTCGGCGTCTCCCCCACCCGATTGAGCACCCGCATCGGGAAGTTCCGCTTCGCGAACGAGCCGATGCCGACCGCGGCCATATGGTGGTGGGTGCCGCCGTCGGTGATCGCGAAGCGTTGTCCCATCGAGGTTTTCACGTAGCGCACGCGCACCACATAGGTGCCCGCGAGGGCGGTGAGGTACCGGCCGAGTTCCATCACGAGCCGGGTTTCCGGTCTTCGGGCAGCGTATTCGGCGATGATCGGGTTGAGCTTGTCGGCCAGCACCGCGGGATCGATGTCCCGCTCGCCATCGAAGTACGCCACTCCGAGACCGCCGCCGATATCCACCATCTCCAGCGGGAAGTTCAGTCGCGCGGCGACCCGCTCGGCCAATTCGATGATGCGACTGGTGTTCTCGGCAACGACGTCCTCGCTGAGAATCCGCGTACCCATATAGACGTGCACGCCCATCAACTGAACTCCGGGGAATCGCGTAGCCAGATCGTCGAGTTCGTCGAGCTGCGCCTCGTCGATGCCGAACTGTCTCGGCTTGCCGCCCATGGTGAGTCGCGAACCCTTGACGGTGAACGCGGGATTGATCCGCAGCGCGACCCGGGCGACCTTGCCGCGCAGGCGAGCGAGCTGATCGATCGACGCCAACTCACCCAGCGATTCACAGATGATGGCGAAGACATCCTCGTCCAAACAGGCGGCGAGCTCGCCGGGACTCTTCCCCGGACCGGGAAAGACGATGTCCGCCGGGCGAACTCCGGCCCGCCGCGCGGTCACCAGCTCGGCCAGCGACGACACCTCCGCGCACGCGCCCTGCGCACGCAGCAGCGCGCAGATCGACACGTTGGGATTGGCTTTGAGGGAGAAGAAGAACTCCAGCTTCGGGTGCAGCCGTCGGCGCAACCCCTGATACTGGTCGACCAGCACATCACCGTCGTAGACGAAAAGCGGTGTGCCGTAATCCCGCGCTAGTTCCGTGACAGGTATGCCCTGTACCTCGAACTCAGTCATCGCCACTGCCTCCATGCACGACCGCGAGGCGAGCCGTGATCTCGTTGTCCATGGCCGCCAGCTGTTCGGCCGACCTGGCGACCACCAGTCCGTACAACCGACCGTCGAAAGGCCGTTCCGGCGCCGTGCCGGGCACCGGGGCGGCCGCGTTCACGGTGGCGAAGTTGTTGACCAGCAACCCGATTCCGGTGCTCCGGTCGAACAACACACCATCCAACTGCCGCCGCAGTGCGTCGAAGGACAGTTCGCGCGTCAACCGCAGGCCGTAGTGCCTGGCGAGCGCCACCTTCCCGGTCCCGGCAAAGGCCTGCTGGACCAGGACTTGATAGGTGGACATGTTGTTGCGCGCGTTGATCTCGATCACCGGGAACAGCCCGCCCTCGGGATCGACCAGGGCGTCGACCCCGGCCACGCCGAAGTAGCCGTCGGCGGCCAGCCGGGCACCGATGCGCCGTGCGGCCTCGGCCAGTTCGTCCACCTGCGCCGTGGTGAGCTGGGCCGGAAACCGATGTCCCTTGTGCACGCCCGCTTCGGTCAATGCGTCCTTGACGAAGTCGAAGCAGACCGCGCCGTCGCGGCCGATGGTGAACTGGTAGTTGAGATCTCCGCGTTTGCCGACCCACTCCTCGACCACCAGACCGGCCCGTTGCTGGCCGGAGCGTTCCGCGTGCCGGGTGACCATCCGATGCAGCCGATCTAGGCGATGTTCGGTGTCGACGACCGCGATTCCCTTGCCGGACACGCCGAATGCGTCCTTGATCACCACCCGGCGACCCGCGGCAAGCAGCTCTCGCGCACCCGCGACGGCCTCTTCCAGCTCCGCCAACGTGTCGCACGCCCAGCCCCGCGGCTGCCGCAGGCCGAGCTCGTCGGCCAGCCGCCGACTGTAGATCTTGCTGTTGACCGCCTTGCAGATCGCGGCGCCGGGTGCGGCCAGCGCCAGCCCCGATCGCTCGGCGAGTTGTTCCTCCAGCGTCGAAACCCCGTGCGGCGCAAGCCAGCAGCCCTCACTCGCCAGCCGCGCGAGACCGGCGATCATCGCGGGATCGGCCAGTGCGTCCTCGGTGACCATGCGCTGTGGATCCTGGCTACGCATGCTGAGTATCCGCGGCAGTTCCAGCCCGAGGTCGGCGAGATAGCGCAGATAACCCTCGTCCGGAGCGTCCTTGAGCACGACGTAGTCGCTCTTGGTCGCCAGCAGCAGCGCGAACTCGTCCATCCGATTGACGACGGCTCGGCCCGCCTTGAAGGCGATACCGGGCAAGGCGGGTTCGCCGATCGCCCACTGCCCCTCGACCTCGAAGTTGCCCAGAAACACCAGGCTCGCCTCCGGCGTGCCGACCACGGCCGATTTCAATCTGGCGTTGAAGTCATCGGTCACCATCGACATGGCAACTCCTCCTGGATGTTTCATCAGTGCTGGAAAACCATCGCGGAGAAGGTCGCGCCGAGCCCGACCGACACCATCATGTAGTAGTCGCCCCGGCGGAGTCGGCCGTCTTCCCGCACCGTCCGGTAGTTGATGAAGGAATCGGCGCAGTAGCAATGCCCCATGATCGAGAGGTTGTCGAGAAAGATCCGCTCGATCGGCATACCGATCTTCTTCGACAACCGTTTCCACGAGTTGTGATTGACGTGGTGCGGCAAGATCAGCACGATCTCGGACAAGGTGAGATTCGCCTGGGCCAAGGCGGCAAGGATCACCTCGGCGAGGGCCTCGGGGTACATCCGGTCGAATTCCCTGGCCAACTCGTTCGGCAGCCACGGCGCGGCATTGAACTGTCCGTGCACGCGACTCGCGAAGGCCAGCAACCGATCCCGCTCGCCGCCCTGGCGCACCAGGACCGCGGCCATTCCCTCGCCCATCACGGCCGTGTCGACGATGTAGCGCTGCGCGTAGGCGGTATACGCCTTCTCTCCGGTGAAGATCAATGCCATGGCATCTGGATCGTCGTCTCCGGCAAGGAGTTTGCCGCACACGTCGACGGCGAGCAGCCCGGTCGCACACGCGTGCTGGGTCAGGCAGAACGCCATGGCGTGGTCGAGGCCGAGTGCCCGGCGGACCTCGTGCACCGGATTCTCCGGATAGGGCGCGCACACGGGAATGGTCAGCGCCTGCACGACGTAACGCACGTGCTCTTCCCGGCCGCGCAGTGCCGTCAGCCCCGCCGCGGTCGCCAGCATTTGATCCACCAGCGGGGTCTCCGGGTCTCGCCGAATATGGGAGAAACCGTAGAAACGCTGGAACAGCCGGATTTGCGCGTCCGGCACGTCGAGATCCGACAGCGCCCTGTCGATGGGAATGCTTTTGGGCGGCAGATAGATGGACACGTCCTCCAGGCTGGTCATCGCGTGTCACCTTTCCTTCCCTTTTCCGAAAGGGATTCGTTCAATGAATATCGCCGAAGTCACTGGTGTTCGGTAAGTCTCGGACGGGCGCGCTATCGGCCTGCTCGAACGGTCATACCTGGACGGTCGACCGTGAGGACGACCTTGAACGCCGCTCGGCTGTCGAACAGCGCGTACCCCTGTTGGGCGTCGGACAGCGGCAGCCGATGCGAGATGATCCGCGCGGGATCGATGAGACCGTCTTGAATGAGCCGCAGCACGTGTTCGCGATGCCGAATCGGATCGCCGACGGTGAACCGCACGGTGAGTTCCCTGGTGAAGGCGAGCCCGCTGGGGAACGGCATGGCCGCGGCGCTGTGCGCCCCGACGGCCACCACCGTGGCCCGCGGCCCGGCGCTGTGCAGCGCGCAGGTCAGCGCCGCATCGTTGCCGACGGCCTCGATCACCGCGCGGGCGCCCCGCCCGTCCGAGATGGTGTTCAGGGTGGCGCCGAGCTCATCCGGGGCCACCGCGCGCAAGCCCAGCGAGACGGCCGTGGCCCGCCTGGCGGGGTCCGGGTCGGCAATGATCACCGCGCCCGCACCGAGCCCCGAGGCGCACATGGCCGCAAGCACACCCAGCGGACCGGCGCCGACCACCCCGACCACATCGCCCGGACTGATCTCGGCACCGGCTGCCGCGGCATACCCGGTGGTGAGCACGTCGCCGACGAACAGGACCTGCTCGTCGGTGAGATCGTCCGGCGAACGCGCCAGCACGACATCCGCGAACGGAACGCGGACATACTCCGCCTGACCACCCGCTATCGACGGGCCGACCACGGTGGAGTAGCCGAACAGGCTCGCTTGCGCGCAGTGGTAATGCCAGCCGCGGGCGCAGTTCGGGCATCGTCCGCAGGCAACGAGATCCGAGGCGAACACCCGATCCCCCACTGCGAACGGAACATCCGCGCCCGCCTCGACGACGACACCGGCGAATTCGTGACCGAGTACCGTGCCCGGCGCGAAATCCGGTATCTCGCCCCGATAGGGATGCAGGTCCGAGCCACAGATCGCCGTGCGGGTCACCCGGATCACGGCGTCGCGCGCATCGAGCACACACGGCATCGGCAGCTCTTCATCGACCTTCACCTGATAGGGGCCTTGGTAGACAACGCCTTTCATCGACGGTCCCCGCCTTTCCGCGGTTGCACGACTTTCCAGTCCTTGGCCGCCAATTCGAGCCGGATGGTCTGCTCGGTCTCGTCGGCGCGCCAGCGGATCCGCGTACTGCTCTGCGCCGCACCGTGATTGATGACGATCAAGCACCCGTCGTCGCCGGACAGCAGCTCCACGTCCGGATCGGCGCAGTCGGCCACCGGGGCGATCGCCGCGATCTCGGCGATCCGACGATAGAAACGCTCCCAGGGCCCGACGGTCAGGCGGCCCGGTCGATCGAGCTGACGCTCGAACGGCGCGTTGGTGAAGAGGAACTGACCATTGCCCACCTGATGGTGCAGCAGCGCCGGAGAGCCGTCGAGATAGCGACCGAGCACCTTCGCGGTGGTCGCGCGCAGCGTGGTGGTTCGCGTCTGCGTCACCGCCCAATCGATCGCCCATTCGTCCGCATCCCAGCGGAAAGCGGATGTCTGCTCGGTCGGCATCGCGTAGTCGGTGATCTCCGCGCCGACCAGGGCTTCGCCGGGGAACCCGTGCAGATGGTCACCCAGCGAGCAGTAGACGGTGCCGCCGCTGTCGACCACGCCGTGCAGGCGTCGCACATCCGTCAGCGTGAGGTGTCCGACGGAGGGACAGACGACGAGGTCGTAGCCAGCGAGATCTCCTGCGACGATGTCGAATTCGAGGTGCGCGCGTTTGAGCAGCAGGTAGGAGAAGAACGTCGCCACCGTCCCGACCCCGTTGTCCAGATAGGAGGCGCCCGCGGCGCGGACGCGCTCCGGCAGATATACCGCGATGGACGGCCGCCGACGTCGCAGCACGAGTTCCGTTGCTGCACCGGCGATTCTGCGGTAGTCCCGCATCACCGGCTTGGCCGTGCCGTCCAATCGATGCAGCCCGACGAACCGTTCCGCCGGACGATCCTGGTAAGGCTCGGCGTCCGAAGCGATGTCCTGCCAACACCATACGACGACCCCGGACGCCCCATTCGCGATGGCCGACACCGCCGAGGCCCGGAGATATGCCGCCGCGGTCAGGTCGTCGACCCCGTAACTGCCGAGCTCGTCCACCAGCGGGACGCCGTAGGCGGCCGCGAAGCGCACCAGGAACGGGGTCAGATTGGTCGCTTTGAACGACAGCGTCGACTCGATCGACCCCGCCGACCACACCGGAAACCCGTGGATACCGATCAGATCGAGCGCTGTGCTGTTGTCGGCACCGAAGGGCGACGGTCCGAGCACCCCAGAGACGTCGTTCGCCTGTAGGACAAGGACGTTCGGCACCTCCTCGCGCAACACCGCCGCCAGCCGCGCGTGCCAGGCGGTCACCTCGGCCGCGGTCAGCGATGCCGCTTCGACCGGGTCGACGCAGCCGATCTCGTCACCGAGATCGAAGGCGAGCACGTTGTCGCAATGCCGCAGCGCGCGGGCCACGGCCCTGGCGAAACCTGCTTCCAGGTCCAGCATCTCGCTGTCGCGCCACAGGCTCCGGCCCTGCCGCCACGGCAGATCCAGCCGCTGCCCGTTCATCCAGATGGTGAACAGCGAGACGACACAGGCCAGACCCGTCGCCGCCGCGGCGGCGACGACGGCTTGCAGCCGGTCGAGCATGTCCGGCTCGACGCACCCCGGTTCGGGCTCGAAGTCACGCCAGAACACGAAGAACCGCACCGTATTCAGACCGGACTCCGCGATTCGGGTGAAGTCTTTCGCTATCGCACCGAGATCCCAGTCGATCCAGATCCGGCACCCCGCCGCGGACGGGTGGTAATCGACTCCCAAAGCGAGGAAGGGCTGACCCGCCCGGAACAGCCGACCATCGCGGACCTCGAAACTCATGGCCTCGCCTGACCGATGATGGTGTCGGACAGCCGATCCACCACCAGTGCCACATCTTGCTCCGACATTCGGGCATGCAGCGGCAAGGTGAGCAGCCGCCCGGCGATGCTCTCGGTGATCGGCAACGGGCGACGGGCCGAGTCGACGTTGTGCCGATAGAAGCTGAACTGATGGGTCGGCGGATAGTGCATCGAGGTCTGAATGCCCGCGTCCCGCAGCGCCGTTCGCACCGCGTCTCGATCGACCCCGACCGGCAGCAGCACCGCCATGAGGTGCAGCGCCGAATCACCCTCGTGTTCCGCGAATGGAACGACCACGCCGGGAACGGCGGCGAGCCGCTCGCGATAACCGGCGGCCAGCACCCTTCGATACCGACGATCGTGTGCGAGCTTACGCAGCTGGATGCGCCCGATCGCCGAACTGATCTCGGTGGGCCGATAGTTCATGCCGACGGCGGGAACGTCGTAATCGGCCGCACCGGACTGCAACCGATCCCACGTGGACGCGGTGAGGCAGTGCGCGCGGGCGGCCCGGATGCGTTCCAGCACAGCCGGATCCCGCGCCACCACCATGCCGCCCTCCCCGGTGGTGAGATTCTTGGTCGCGAAGAAGCTGAAGCAGCCGATATCCCCCACCGTGCCGAGCATCTCGCCCGGCACACCCACCACCGGTGCGTGCGCGGCGTCTTCGATCAACGCGATGCCGTATTCGCGAGCGATGCCGGTGAGTTCAGCCAGATCGGCCGCATACCCGCCGTAGTGCATCGCGACGATCGCCCGCGTCCGGCCGGTGATCAACCCGCGCACGTCGGCCGGATCGATGGTCGGATCGGTAGCCGAGCGGACATCGGCGAAAACCGGAGTGCCGCCCTGCAAGACCACCATCGCGGCCGCGGACACGAAGCTGAGCGAGGGCACGATCACCTCGTCGCCGGGCCCGATGCCGAGGGCGAGCATCGCCAGATGCAAGGCCGCGGTCCCGCTGCTCACCGCCACCGCGTCCGAACACCCCAGCGCCTCGGCGAATTCGCGTTCGAACGCACGGGTCTGTTTTCCGGGCGACAGCCACCGCGACCGCAGGACCTCGGTAACCGCCTGAATCTCTTCGTGATCGATGGTGTTGTCCGCCAGAGTTACCTGCCACTCGGGCGCCACCGTCGTCTGCGACATCGAAATCGCCTCCGTTTCCAGGGTTTTCGTCGGATCGACATAGCCGGCTGCCACGCTCGCGGCCACCTTGTCCCAGGTGAACTCCTGCCGGACACGGGCCTGCCCGGCGCGCCCCATGGCACGCCGAATGTCGTTGTCGGACAACAGCCGCAGCAGCGCCTGCGCGATCTCCGCGGGACGCGGTGCGATGATCAAGCCGTCGACGCCGTGTTCGACGACGCTGTCGGCCCCCACGAAGTCGCCGGTCACCACGGGTTTTCCGCATGCCCACGCTTCGATGAAGACCAGTGGGAACACGTCCGCCCTGGTCGGTAGGCACAGCACGGCACCGGCCGCGATCGCATCATGCTTGGTCTGCTCGTCCACCACGCCGAGGTCGACGATCCGCGGATCGAGATGGGCCCGGAACACGGTCGCCGCGGTCTCGTCGTTCGGCCCGATGAAGAGGAACTCAGTCTCCGGCAACTCCCGCCACACCAGCGGCGCGGCCTGGAGCAGCTCGGCATACCCCTTCGAGGGGATGCGGCGACCGGCGAAAACGACAGTGGGCCCACGTAATCCGAACCGCCGACGAAATCCGACGGGATCCGGATTGCCGCGCAGATCGGCAGCGTGTGGGATCTGCCGCACCTGATCCGGAGTGGCACCCAACGGGTAAAGCACCTGCGCCTCGGCCGAGGTCAGCACATAGATGACTTGCGCCCGGCGGCACGCGGCGCGGCCGAGTGCCGTGTCGGGCCACAGTTCCGGCGCGGTCGCGGGCGTCAGGACGAACCGCGCGCCGGTGCGCCGCGCGACCCCGAGCGCCTTCTCCACGTACTCCGGCTTCGCCAGATCGTAGGCGTGCACGACATCCGGCCGCCACGATCCGAACTGACTGTCGCACTGAACGATCCGGGCAGCACCGGTGTCCAGGTCCGTCGGCGGCCGCGAGTCGGTCAGCACGGTGACGGCAAGTCCTCGCCGGGCGAGCTGCGCACTGGTCCGCCAGGCCATCCGCTCGGCGCCGGAATGCGCCGACGGATACCCACCGAAGGTGACAAGAACCTTCGTCATCGACCATCTCGATCTGTGTTCGTTCGCCGATGGCGCGCATACCAATCGAAGGTCGCGCGCAGCCCTGCATCCAGATCCACCTTCGGCTCATACCCGATGACCTGCCGCAACACCGACAGCTCCGGCAGGCGGCGATCGGGCGAGCCCGCGGGCGGATCGAACACCGCGAGCTCGGGGGCGGCCGAAGCCAACGCCAGGACCCGCCGGGCGAGCTCACGAATCTTGATCTCCTCCCGATCGTTTCCGATATTGGCAACGATCGGATCGTCGGTGTCGACCCGGGTGAGACCGATCGTGGCGTCCACCGCGTCGTCGATATAGCAGAACGCCCTGGTCTGCGCGTCGCCGTACACCGTGAACGGGTCGACACCGGTCAGCGCGCGCTCGATGAATTCCGGAATGACGTGCGAATAGCCCATCCGCGGGCCGTAGATGTTGTGGTACCGGCCGACCCGAATCCCGAACCGCGAACTGCGTTGCAGGAAAAGGGTTTCCGACACGATCTTGCTCAGCGCGTAGCTGGCGCGCGGCGCGCGCGGATCGGGCAGCACGAACGGCAGCTGCTCCGGCGACGGAAAGGGACTGAGCCCCAATCGCATAGCGCCGTCGGCGACCTCGCTGGTCGAACTGAGGAACAGCGCCGTGGGCGATCGCGTGTCGCACCAGTCGAGCAGATTGAGCGTGGCCAGCATGTTGGTGCGCAGCACGCGGCTCGGGTTCTCGTTCGCCTGCCGCACGCCGACCACGGCCGCCAGGTGATAGACGGTGTCGAAGGTGCCGCCCAGCAGGCCATCCGGGATAGGCGCGGTCAGGTCGTGCTCGACCATCTCGACATGCGTGCGCAGCTCGTCGAGATCGGCGTCGGCGCGGCCGCGCGAGAAGTCGTCGAGGAGCACGACTTCCGTGCCGTCGCCCAACAGTCGCCGGGCCAGGTGCAGTCCGACGAATCCCGCTCCGCCGGTGATCAATACGCGCTCAGCCACGGCCCAACCTCAGGTAGTCGAGGTCCGGCACGCCGGACAGTTCCCCGTCGAGCAGACCCCACATGTCGAAGACGATCGCGGGCTTGCGCATCCGCGAACCCACCAGCTCGGCGGTCAGCTCCGTATAGCCGGGATGGTCGACGAGCAGGATCAGCGCGTCGGCGTCGGTCAGCCCGTCCGCCAAGTTCATCGGCTGGTAGCCCAGACCGGCAATCCGGTCCGACGCGACCACGAAGTCGTGGCCGCCGAGGACACCGACCTGATCGCGTAGCGCCGCAGCGATCTCCACCGAGGCCGCGCCCCGCACGTCATCGGTGACCGGACGCCCCTTGTAGGCGATCCCGCACACCAGCACCTTGGCGTCGCTCGGCGCCCGCCCGGTCGCGGCCAACGCCTTCAGCACCAAATCGATGACGTGCTGCGGCACTCGCTCGTTGACCGACCGGGCCGCCGCCACCATCGACGGCCGGTAGCCCGCCGCTTCGGCGGCGTGCATGAGCAGATACGGATCCTTGATCAGGCAACTACCGCCGACGAAGCCGGGCCGGGACAGGTCCGGCCGTGGATACCGGAGGTTGGCGGAAGCGATGACCTCGTTCGCGTCGATGCCGAGCGCCGTGGACATCAGCGCGACCTCGTTGCCGAACCCGTAGATGAGATCTGTGTGCGCGTTGCACACCAGCTTCACCATTTCCGCGGTCTCCAGCGCGGAAACCAGCACCTGGTCGGCCGCAACGGGTTTGAGCAGCTGGGCGGCGCGTTCCCGGGAACGCTCGTCGACCGCGCCGATGATCTGCGGCAGCGACTCGATCTCGCGCACCGCCTGACCCTGGATGATCCGCTCCGGGCACATCGCGAGCATCGGCGCTTCGACGGCCGCGCGCAGCATCGGCAACACCGTGTTCCGACAGGTACCGACGGGCACAGTGCTGCGGACGACAACCAGCGTTTCCGCCGACATGTGTTCGGCCACATGCTCGGCCGCCGACCGCAGATGGCCCAGATCGGGCTCGCTGGTCGCCGGATCGACCGCCGTGCCGACGCAGATGATGGCCGCCTGCGGTGCCAGGTCGGGCAACCGGTCGGTCACCGTGAAGCGTTCGGCCGGAACGGAATTCAGCAACTCCGCGACGCCGGGCTCGACGAACCGGGGATTGCCCGCCGCGAGGGCGGCGCGCACCTGTGGGTCGAGGTCGACGCCGACCACCCGCTGGCCGGACCGCGCGAGCAACAGCGCCAGCGGTAGTCCGACGTAGCCGAGGCCGACGACGGCGACATAGTCGCCCATGGGCTTGGTCATGTCCTGCCTTCCCTTGGATTCGGTCCGCTCGCTCGCCGATACCTCGTCGATGAGCCGGTTCAGGTGCACCTTCCCGAGGGCGGTGCGCGGCAGTTCGGCCACCACGTGCACGCGATGGGGCACCTCGTACGCCATCAGCCGCGAGCGGCAGAACCCCAGCAGCTCCGGCACGCCGGTCGAGCCCGCGAGCACGACGGCCGCGTGGATTTCCTGTTCGCCACCGTCGGATTCGGCGCCGTAGACGAAGATCTCGACGACTCCGGCCTGTTCGCCGATCACCCGCTCGAGCCGGCGCGGGTTGACCTTCCGGCCGCCGACGTTGATGAAGGTGTTCTTGCGAGCCATGACGAACACGTGGCCCTGCTCGTCGACCCGCACCAGATCGCCGGTGTCGTAGACACCGTCACCGGTCGGCGCGGCATCCAGGTAACCGTCGAACATTGTGCTGGTCCGCACGAACAGCCGACCCGTTCCGTCCGCCGAATCATCCTGCGCGATATGCCATTCGACGCCCGGCGCGAATGTGCCCACCGACCCATCCGGCCACGGCTGCTGGCGATCGTGCGCACAGGCGACCAAACCCGTTTCGGTGCTGCCGTATATCTGGTGGACGCGAACACCCAGCCACTCCGAGGCTTTCGCCGCCACCGATAGCGACAGTGGACCGCCCGAGGACAGCGCGAGGCGCAGTCTGTTCTCGGGCCCCTCCGGTCTGCTCACCGCTGCGATGAGTTCGTAGCCGAGCGGCGTGCTCAGCAGCACGGTCGCCCCGTCGTGCACGCCTGCCAGCAGCACGCGCAGGTTGAATCGGGTCAGCGTCAGCAGTCGCGCGCCCGAGACCAGCGCGGCCGCCAGTCCACCGATGAGCCCGAACGAGTGCGCGAGCGGGACCGTCACGAACAGCGTGTCGGCCTCGGTCAACCCGTGCACGTCGCGATAGATGAGCCCGCCGCGCACAACGTTGTTCAGGCCATGGCGGACGATTCGCTGTTCGCCGGTGGAGCCCGAGGTGAGCTGGTGGATCATCGAGTCACGCTGCGGCGGAGCATCGAACAGCGGCCCAGCCATCAGCTCGTCGAAGCTCACGAAGGTGAACCGTGCCGAAGCGGTCGTCGCGAACTCCGCGGGCCCGACCACCGCCGACGGTGCGGCCTGGGCGATCGCCGACCGCTCGTCGGTCAGATACGAGCTGGCCGACTCGACCAGCAGCAGGTCGACCGAGGCGATGGCAAGCCCGAGAAGTACTGTGGCACAGGCGATGCTGTTGTCCACGACGAGCACCACCGGACCGTCCCCGGCCGGCAAGGCGCGGGCCCGCCCGGCCACCGCCGACGCGGCATCGTGCAGCTCCGCCCAGGTTACCGATTCCCAGCCCGCGGGCGCACCGGCGCTGATTGCTGTTGCGCCCGAATCCCTTTCGGCGTTATCTCGGAGATAGTCGAGTATCGAACGTTCCATATCAATACTTCCCGAATACGGTCGCCAGCGCTTGCGGCGTACTGTCGTCGAACATTGTCAAGACGAGTTCTTCGTGTAACTTCTCCGCGAGCGCGGAGTCGTCCGGGCCATAGGTGGTGACGAGCTCGGCAACCACCTGCATCGCCCGATGCGAGTCGCCGCCCAGGCCGAAGAAGTCATCGGTCGCGGCGAGCGGCGGACAGGCCAGCACGTGTCCCATCGACCTGCCGATGATCGCGACCAGACCATTCATATTCACCTCGTTGATCGGACTTTGCGCACCGGATCGCCTGCGTGCGCCTCCGTGCACCGGAAGGATGCCCAGCTGCGGACGGCCTGTTGCCCACGTCGGCAACAACATGACCTCGGCACTCGCCCCGTCGAGCGTCGTGGACCGTGCGCTTGTACTGGGCGAGAGATAGTGTCCCTGCTTCGCCATGAATTCCCGTTCGGCATTCTTATAGGTGGTCGGTGTGCCGATGTCGAACCATTCCTCACGAAAGCCGTAGGCATTGACGCGTTCCCCCTTGCGCAGCAGCGCCTCGATCACATCGGGCATATCCACCGTCTCGCCGTCCGGCACACAGTCTTTGACCGAAGGATCGATCACATACATCCCCGAGGACACGTCGATCGCCAGCGACGGCTTCTCCCACATCGCGTGCACCTGCCCATCGATGACCTGGAGCACTCCCAGATCGACCGGGACCTGCCTGCGCTGGAACGCCACGGTCAGCGCGCTCCCGCTGTGCTCGTGCACCCGATGCAGATGGGCGAAGTCGATCGCCGTCAGAATGTCGGCGTTCATCACGACCGCGGGCGAGTCCCACTCCGGCACCAGCAGCAGCGGAGCCGCGGTGCCGGACGGCGGTTGATCCGTGCAGTAATCGATGGTCAAACCCAGGTGCCCGCCGCCGCCGAACTCTTCGCGAATCATGTCGCCGCGGTGCGCGATGCACAAGGTGACCCGATCGAAATTGCAGGCGCGCAGCCGCCGGATCATCACCTCGAGAATGGAATACCGGCCGAGCCGCATCAGCGGCTTCGGCCGATTCTTGGTGTAGGGCAGCAGGCGCGCGCCCTTGCCGCCGGCCAAAATGATGGCATGCACAGTTTCTCCTGCCCGGTACCGCAGTGAACGATGCTCGTGATGGAACTTTGTGTGCTGAATCGAGTATCGGCACGGACGCATAATCGGGTAAGTCTCCGACGGGCGCGCGACCGAGCTGGAAATACGGCCATAGTCGAAATGCCCGGCACCGCTGCTGAACCCGGCCGTGACACGGTCGCGCCGAGCCGAGGGCGCGACCGTGACCGAAATCCGGCTCGATGCACGGCTCGGCACGCACGGCAGCGAGAGCGGATCCTTTGATAAACAAGAACGTCAGAGATCGGCCGGACCGGTGGAGCCGCAGATGCCAACGACACACATGACGATCGGCGGCCAGTCGGTCGCCGCGACAGACCATCTTCCCGTCGAAAACCCTGCCAATGCGGAGGTATTCGCGACAGCCCCCGAATGCACGGCCGCACAGCTCGACGCCGCGGTCACCGCGGCGAGGCGGGCTCTCCCCGCCTGGTCCGCGCTGTCGCACGACGCGCGCCGGGAGCACCTGGAGGCCTGCGCCAAGGCGCTCGGGGCGGCGGTACCCGAGATCGCCCAGCTGCTCACGAGGGAGCAAGGCAAGCCACTTGCCAAGGCGCAGGCCGAAGTTCGGCTCTCGGCGAACTGGTTCTCCGACACCGCCCGACTGGACCTCGCCGTCGAAGACCTGGGCGACGAGAACGCCGAAATCCGGCTGCACCGCAGACCACACGGCGTCGTCGCCGCCATCACGCCGTGGAACTTCCCCATCATTCTCGCGGTGTGCAAGATCGCGCCCGCCCTGCTGGCCGGTAACACGGTGGTGCTCAAACCCGCACCGGATACCCCACTTTCGAGTCTGCGCATGGGCGAGATCTTGCAGGAGGCACTGCCACCGGGCGCGCTGAACGTCGTCTCCGGCTCCGGCCAGGTAGGTCGGTGGCTGGTCGAACACGCTGGCGTGGACAAGGTTTCGTTCACCGGCTCGGTGGCCACCGGCACCGCCATCGCCGAGGCGGCCGCGCGCAAACTCCAGCAGCCGACCTTGGAGCTCGGCGGAAACGACGCCGCGATCATCCTGCCCAGCGCGCCGGTGGCCGAGATCGCGCATCGGCTCTTCTGGGCCGCTTTCGAGAACAGCGGTCAGTACTGCAGCGCCGTCAAGCGCGTCTACGCGCACCGGTCTGTGTGCGCGGAATTGGTTGCGGCACTTCGAGATGAGGCCGAGCGGGTGGTGGTCGGCGACGGCATGGACCCGGACACCGAGCTCGGCCCACTCGTCAGTGACCGCCACCTGACCCATGTCGCGGCGTTTGCCGAGGAGGCCGCGGCGGGTGGCGCCACCGTGGTCACGGGCGGACATCGCCTCGACCGACCGGGCTACTTCTACGCGCCGACCATCGTCACCGATGTCCCCCGCGGCAGTCGGCTAGAGGTACTGGAGCAGTTCGGTCCGGTACTGCCGGTCATCGCCTACGACGACCTGGATGACGCGGTGGCACGGGCGAATTCGACATCCTTCGGCCTGGGCGGCTCGGTCTGGGGCACGCAAAGCCAGGCCAGGCGGGTAGCCGCCGATCTCGAATGCGGGACGGTGTGGGTCAACACGCACGGCGAACTGCGCCACAACGTCCCCTTCGGCGGGATTCGCTCCTCGGGCATCGGCGTCGAGTACGGCTACTGGGGTCTGCTGGAGTACACGCGGGTGCGGGTCACCCACGTCCGCCTCAGCTGACCGCCGCCGCACCGTTGTGCCGGATCTGCGCCCGCCGGGCCGCGGATCCGGCCAGCGCCGCACGCAAGAACGGCGCCAACGCACTGTGCGGATCATCGGCGATGTCCTCCGGCGTGCCCTGCGCGACGAGCAGGCCGCCGTCGGCGCCACCGCCGGGACCGAGGTCGATGATCCAGTCCGCGGCCGCGATCACGTCCACATTGTGTTCGATGACCACCACGGTGTCGCCGCGGTCGACCAGTCGGTGCAGCAGGTCGATGAGCAGGCTCACGTCCGCGGCGTGCAGCCCGCTGGTCGGCTCGTCCACGATATAGAGCGTGCGCGTCGCGTCGGTGTCGTGCAGCAGCTCGCGAGACAGCTTGAGCCGCTGGGCTTCTCCCCCGCTCAACGTCGCGCAACTCTGCCCGAGTCGAAGGTGGCCGAGCCCGACCTCATCGAGCATGCGCAGCGCCCGCGCGATCTTGGGCTTGTCGCCGAAGAAGTCGACGGCCCGCGACACCTCGAGGTCGAGCACGTCGGCGATGGACAAGCCGTCCAGCTTGGCGGCGAGCACGTCGGTGTTGTAGCGGCGGCCCGCACACGCCGAACACGGCACCACCACATCCGACAGGAAGTGCAATGCCATCGACAGCTCGCCGGATCCCCGACAGGTCAGGCACTGGCCCGACTCCGCGTTGAACGAGAAGTGCGCGATGTTCCACCGCTGCTCTTTGGACAGCGGAAGCCGGGCGAAGAGCCTGCGGATCTCGTCGAAGACGCCGATATACGTCGCCGGTATCGATCGGCTGGAGCGTCCCATGGGATCCTGCGCGGCGCCGATCACCCGTCCGAAGACCTGGTGACCGCGCAGCGCGTCCAGCGCACCGAGGGAGCCCGATTCGCCCTTGATCGCGGCGGCCACCGCGGGTTCCAGAATGCCTTTCACCAGTGAGCTCTTGCCGCTGCCGCTCGGCCCGGTCACGCAGGTGAACACGTCGACGGGGATGGCCACGTCGATATCGCGCAAGTTGTGCAACCGGGCGCCGGTGAGGACGAGCTGCGCGGCCGGATCCGGCGCCCGCCGGTCGGTCCGCGCGCTGCCCGGCACGAACTCGCCACGCAGATACCTGGCCGTCGGCAAGTCCGACTGCGCCATCACCTCGTCCGGCGAACCGGCCGCTACCAGCTGACCGCCCGCGGTGCCTGCCCCGGGACCGATATCGATGAGGTGATCGGCACAGCGCATCACCTCGGCATCGTGCTCGACGACGATCACCGTGTTGCCCGCGTCGCGCAACCGGCGGAGGCTGTCGATCAGCTTGCGAGTGTCCCTGGGGTGCAGGCCGACCGACGGTTCGTCCAACACATACACGACACCGACCAGCCCGCAGCCGAGTTGCCGGGCGATGCGCAACCGCTGGCCCTCACCGGCGGACAACGCGGGCATCTGCCGGTCCAGCGCGAGGTACTCGAGCCCGACCTCGCAGATGTGAAAGAGCCTGCGGCGCAGTTCCCGGATGATCTCGTCGACCGCCTCCGCCACGAGCTCGGAGACTTCCTGTTTCTGCACCGTGTCCAACCAGTGCGGCAGCTCCGCGATCGGCAGCGCCTGCACCTCGGTGATATCGAGTCCGGCGAGGCGAACCGCGCGCGCGGCGGCGTTCAGCCTGGTGCCGCCGCACTCGGTGCACGGCTCGGCGGTCATGAACCGGTGGTAGCGCTTCTTGCCGTCGCCGGACGCCGCCCGGGAGAGCCGGTCGAGCTCCGGCAGCAGTCCCGACTCGGTCCGTTCGGCCAGGAATGCCGTGATCTCGGTGGGCAACGGTCGTTCCGTCGCGCCGTGCATGATGACGTCGCGCACGGCTTTCGGTAGTTCGTTCCATGGCGTGTCGAGCGTGGCGCCGAAGAGCGCGACCAGGTCCGGAACATCACGCACCGGCCAATACGTCTTCTTGGGGTCGTTGCGCCGATCACCGTAGAACGCCAGCGCACCCGCCCGAATCGAGACGTGCGGATCGGCGACCATCGTGTCCGCGGACAGCGCGATGCGGGTGCCGAGGCCCTCACAGCCGCGACACATGCCGTCCGGCGTGTTCGGGCTGAAGTACCGCGGCGAGACCGCGGTCGCCGTGCGGCCACAGCGCGCGCAGATGTGGCCGGTCGCCAGATACAGCGGGCTCGCGCCCTGCGATTCGACCACGAGCACCGCGTCGGCACGGGTACGCAGCGCGGCGACACGATGGCGGATAGACGCTGCCGATTCCGTATCGACTACCTCGACCGCGTACGAATCATCCAGGGGCGCACTGCCATCGTCGACCGGCAGCAACCACCGCGGCACCAGTCCCGATCTGGTCGGCCCGCCACGCACCGCCGCCAGCGCCTGTTCGAGCAGCTCCTCGGTGCTGCGCGGCAGCACATCCGCGCCGCATCCGCCGCAGGTGTGGATGCCCGCCCGCGCGTAGAGTACCCGCACGAAGTCCCCGGCCTCGGTGATGCTGCCGACCGTCGAGCGTGGGTTGCGCCCGGCCAGGTGCTGCTTGACCGCGACGGTCGGACCGAGCCCGGTGATGCTGTCCACCTTGGGTTTCGGGATCCGATCGAAACCGCGCCGCGGGTAGGGCGACAGGCTCTCCTGATACTGGCGCTGGCCTTCGGCATAGACGGTGCCGAAGGCCAGCGACGACTTCCCGCTGCCGGACACTCCCGTGATCACCGTGATCGCGTTGCGCGGGATCTCGACGGTGACCGACCGCAGATTGTTCTCGCTGGCCCCTTGCACCCGGATGCACAGCGGATCCCGCACAACAGGATTCACGTCAGGTCTCCGCTGCCGACCCCGACCACCGCGCCGTCGTCGACGAGCTGATCCACGATGCCGCGGATCGTCGGCTGCATCAGGAACCGGCCGAGGGACAGCTCGGTCCCGAACTCGCGCAGCACCGCCGTCAGCATCGCGTTCGCCGCCAGCGAATCACCGCCGAGGGCGAAGAAGTTGTCGTCGGGACCGGCCAGTTCGTCTTGCAGGACCTCCGCCCAGATCTTCTGGAGGCGTTGCTCCGTCGGCGAAACCTCGATCGGGCCCGCCGTCTCGCTGTCCTGCGCCGCCAGTACGGTGAGCGCGGCGCGGTCGAGGGTGCCGCGCACGGTGAGTGGCAACGCGTCGATGACGATCACTCGCACGGGCACCAGGTAGGAGGGCACCCGGTACTGCAACTTCAGTCGCATACCGTCACCGGAGAGCAGCTGATCACGCTGTGGCACAACGGCAGCCAGCATCCGGTCACCCGAGGGCGACGACTCCATCCAGGCGACCGCCCCGGACACGCCCTCGATAGACCGCAACACCGTCTCGACATGACCGAGCTCGACCCGGCAGCCACGCACGGTGACCTGGCGCTCCGCGACCACCAATTGCCCTGCGGCGTCGAGCCATCCGCGATCCCCGGTGCGGAAGGCGACGACGCCGTGCACGGCCGGGGCGCCGGTCCGGAATCCGCCGGAGCGCACCACGTTCCCGTAGGTCAGGTAGCCGAGGCCGACCGGCGCACCCGCGACCACCAACTCACCGACCACCCCGGGCGGGGACAGTTCACCCTGCTCATCGACCACGAACACCTCCGTGTTGCCGATCGGCCTGCCGATCGGGACGTTCGTATGGGCCGGCTGCGTGGTGACCTCGGCGTAGGTGGCGAGCCCTGCTACCTCGGCACATCCGTACAGATTGACCAACCGGCATTCGGGCAGCGCCTGCTGAACCCCGGCAAGCAGGTCGGCGTCGAGTGTCTCGCCGCTGAAGGCGCACACCCGCAGCGTAGCCAGCGCCTCGGACATATCGGGGATCGACTGCAGCATCGTCCACATCAACGACGGCGTCACCAGCAATCTGGTACCCCCATACCGGCGTACCGAGTCGACCAGCATCCGAGTGTCCGCGGTATCGGGGAGCACCGCGACGGGAACCCCGGCTAGCAGCGGCACCAGCGTTTCGAACAGGGTGTCGACGGGTCCGAGACCGGCGCGCAGCACAGCCACTTCGCCTGTCTCGTAAGGGAAAGTCGCCCAGGCCCAAGCACAGCGGTTGAGCAGACTGCGATGGCTACCCGCGACCACTTCGGGCACACCGGTCGCGCCGAGTGTGGCGACGAGCCACGCCGGGTCGTCCGGCCTACGCGGGACCGACGCGCCGGTGTACGGCGCCGCCGCCGCGACGTCCTCGGCGGAAATCACCATTGGTCCTTCGCTGCCCGCGCTCTGACCACCCACCAATACTGTTGGGCGGCAGGCGCGTACCAGCCGGTCCTGCTGCTCTGCGGGACAGCTCGGGTCGACCGGCGCCAGGATCGCGCCGACCGACCAGGTCGCCAACGTGGCGGCCACGGACAGCGGCGAACGCGGAATATCCATCGCGACAACGTCTCCGGGACGAACCCCACGGTCGACGAGGCAGGAGATGACCTGATCACGCAGGTGCCCGAGCTCGCGATAGGTCACCTCGGTCGCCGATGCATACAGCGCGATGTCGTCCGGGTGGCCCGCGAAGACTGTCGCGAACAGGCCGTCTATACCCGACGGAACGGGATGAGCGGTGGCATTCACCTCATCGATCCGCACCACCTCCGCAGGCGTCGGGCGGAGCAGGTCGCGCACGGTGATCGCGCCGTCCGCCGGGAGCGCCCGCGCGAGCTGCTCGAAGGCGGACGCCAGCTCGGCCGCTTCTGCGGCGTCGAGCACCTCGGTCGCGTATTCCCAGCTCAGCAGCAGTTCACCGGAAACCTGTATCGCGTCGACCAGCAGATCGAACTTGGCGGTACCGGTGTGCATCCACACCGGCTCCGCGACACAATCGGCGAGCATCAGCGGCACGTCGTCGCTGTTCTGCACCACCAGGACCACATCGACCAGCGGGGTACGGGCCGGGTCCGGCGCCTGGCGAGTACGAACGGCCAGCTCCTCCAGCGAAACACCTTGGTGGGTCAGCACGTATCGCCACTCGTCGCGCAGCGAATCGATCAGCTCGGTCACCGCGGCGTCGGGTGACGTCGACGCGCGCACCGGCACGGTATTGGTGAAGTAGCCGACGGTCTCGTGGTCCTGCGGACGGCTCCGGCCCGCGACCACCGTGCCGATCAACGCATCCCACTGCCGCGTGCGCCGGGCCAGGCACACATGCAGCAGCGCGAGCAGCACCACGAACATCGAAGTCCGGGTCTGGGCGGCCAGACTGCTCAGCTTGTCCACCACGTCGCGCGGCAGCTCCGTGTACAGCACCTCCCCCGCCAACGATCGGGTCGGCGTCCGCTTACGCCCGTCGCCGAGATCGATCCGATCCGGCAGCGGCAGCAGCCGATCGGCCCAGGCCTGCGCTTCCGCCGCCAGCCCCGCGGGCCCGCGCTGCCAGCGCGCGAAGTCCCGATAGCCGGCCAATTCGCCGCGGCCAGGATCATCCCCGGCGTACAGGGCCGCCAGTTCACGGAAGATGATGTCCATCGACCAGCCATCGATCGCGATGTGATGGATGACCAGCTGCAGCAACCACTCTCGCTCACCCGTCCGATAGGTACGCACCCGGAACAGGCGGCCGCTGGTCAGATCGAACGGATCCTGGACGTCACGCTCGGCCACCGCCCAGGCCTCCAGCCACGGCACCGTCTCGCGATGATGCACGATGTCGACCGATGGCCAGCCGATGCTGTCCGGCTCCACCGCCGGTTGATCTGCCGAATACCGGGTCCGCAACGCCGGGTGCCGATCGACCAGAGCCGTGACGGCCCGGTCCAGAACCGCGAGGTCGAGCGTCCCGGTCACCCGGAAACCGCTGACAGAGTGGTACGTCGAACGGTCCCGCTGATACTGCTGGGCCATCCACAGCCGTTCCTCGCCGTAGGACAGCTCCCGCGACGGCGCGTCCTGCTGCTCCTCGGCGGCCTCCTGCTCGATCGAATTCAACAAGATCTGGGCGAGCGACTCACCGGTTACGCCGTCGAGCAGCGCTTCCAGCACCGTCCCGTCCACCGCGGCGGACGTTCTGAACTCGAACGCGATCCGCCCGGCCACCTTCAACGCGCGCAGCGAGTCACCGCCCAGATGGTGGAAACTCTCGGCCGGGTTCGCGCTGTCCACGCCGAGCACATCGGCCATGATGCGCTGCACGGCGTCCAGCGCCTCCGTTTGAGTTATCGCGAATTCAGTCATGCTCAGGACCCACCGTCATACGTCGGGAAACTGCACTGGGCAGTGCTTGCCAAAGTCGTTGCGTGTCACTTGATCTCGGGCGCACGAAATCGAGTGAAGGTTGTCGATGAGATGAGTATCCGCGCGCGAGCAGCACCGGATAAGGCTCGGACGGGCGCGCAATAGAGCTGGATGAACGGCTACGGGTACCCGTTCTGCTATGGTCGATCGAGCCGTCCGGGTTCGCGCGAATAGGGGTTCGGCGCAATACATTTGGTGCCGTGCAAAACTCGGGGTTTCAACTTCGTAGAACGGTAGGGTGATCGAGCTTTGACAACGTCATACGCCTCCCAGAGCCGGTTCACCGACCCGCGCGCGATGTCGTGGTGGTTAGACGACGTCCCCGCCGACCTGGCCGGGATCCATTCGGCCGCCACGGGGCTCGTGTTCCACTACACGGCGAACGGCGACATCACCCAGCACGGGTTCGCCGCCAAACGGGTCCGCGAGATCGACCTGCGCTACGCCGACGACCTACTCACCCGCCTCCATGAACTCAGCTCCGCGCCGCCCGGCAGTGACCGCGCGCCGACCGACCGCGTCGTCGGTTGCTGCCGCGACTCCACCCTGCTGTTCATCGCGATGGCGCGCCATCACGGCATACCGGCGCGCGCACGCGTCGGCTTCGGCAAGTACCTGATGCCGGACTGGACGATGGACCACGTCGTCGCCGAGGTGTGGGACGCGGCCGAATCCCGTTGGCGGCTGGTCGATCCGCAGTTCACCGAGCACAAGATTCTCGACGTGCTCGACGTGCCGAGGGACATGTTCATCACCGGCCCGCAAGCCTGGCAGGAATGCCGATCCGGAGTATCGGACCCGAGCCGGTTCGTAGTGTCGCCGGATCGACCGGAACCGTTCATGCGCAGCTGGCCCCAGCTGACGCACAACCTCGTCCAAGACCTCGCGGCGTTGAACAAGCACGAGATGCTCCTGTGGGACATCTGGGGACTGCTCGATGATGAACCCGAAGACACGGATGAGCTCGCCGTGAAACTCGATGGGCTTGCCGAACATCTGCAGTCCGCGGACCTCACGTCGGATCAGATCGCGGGCCTGTTCGACGACGTCACCTTGCGCGTGCCGGAAGCCGTGACAACCATCTCCCCAGCGGGACTGGCCCCGGTCCGCGTCCTCTTGCGCACCGCCTGACCGATCCGCTGCTCCGTCCTCGCGTCGAACAGGCCCTGAGCATGGTCGGCCGAGCTCGCGGGACGGCTGGCGCGGGGCGGTTATCGCCGAGCCGTCCGGTCCGCATAGATCACCGCAGCCAATTCGGCGGGCAGCCCCGGAGCATCCGTGCCGGCCCGAGCACGCAATTCCCGCGGGAGCAGCGTCTCGAGAATATGCGTGTGGATCGGCACCGGAACCTCGACGCGTCGTCCGGCGGAGACGACCGCCCCACTGAGGTCGAACAGTTCCGAGGGCCGTCCGGCCGCCATATCTCGCTGCATGGAGGCGACGCCGAGCGGCGGAAAGCGATCGAACTGTCCGAGCGCCGTATCGATGTCGTCGTCGGTGACGGCGACACCCGAGCCGCGGGCGACCAGCGCGACCTCCCGCATCGCCGCCCGCAGCAGCCGTATGGTCGGTTCGTGGGCGCGGATCTCGCCCGCGGTCCGGCCGGCCAACGTACCGACACCGGCGAATGATCCGGTGAGCATGAGCTTGCGCCACAGGGTCAGCTCGAGATTCGGTGACACGATCGCGTCGACACCGGCTCGGCGGAATGTCGCGACGACGGCGTCGAGTCGGCTGGTCCGCGCCGCGTCGGCCGTGCGGTACGGCGCCAGGTCGAGACGCGGTGGGCGACTGGAACAGTGGAAGACCCCCGGGGCGCTCCGCTCGGCGATCATGACGCAGGCACCGACGACTATCGCTGCCGGATCGATCGACTCGGCCACGTGATCGCCCGTGGCCAAGCCGTTCTCGGTGGTGACGACCAGCGTGTCCGGGCCGATCGCCGCGGACACGAGTGACGCCACGGAATCGAGCTGCCAGGTCTTGACGCACAGCACCACGACATCGAACACGTCGACGGCATCGGCGTGGCCGATCACTTCGACACGGTGCACACACTGCCGACCTGCGTCATCGACCAAAACCAAGCCGCGGTCCTCGATCGCCTGCCTGGTCTCGCCGCGCGCGACGATCGCCACGGAGTTCTCCGGCTGGGCCGCGAAAATCCCTGCGAGACAACCACCGACGCCACCCGCACCGACGACCAGGATTCTCATCCGCTACCCCTGAGCAGCGGTGCACTCGCGAGCAATGTCTCGATGCTCTTGGCGCCCTCGGCGATTCCATCGTCGGCTTCCAGTTGCCCGTGCAGTTCCCTGAGATTGCTCCGGTACCGCGCCGAATCGAGGGTTTGCGCGACGAGATCGTCCAACGAGGACTCGGTGTCCTGCAGGTATAGGCCGAGTCCCAGCTCGGTGAGTTTGCCCGCGTACAGCGACTGCTCGTGATTCTGTGGAAAGCCGATGATCGGCACGTCGGTCAGAATGGCTTCCATCATCGAGCCCGTACCCACGTGGCTGATGAACACATCGCTGCCCCGCAGCACCGCGATCTGCGGAAACCGCGGCCGCACATCGAAATTCGCGGGTATGGGTCCGAGTTCCGCACGGTCGACGGCGTATCCGATGGACATGGCCACGTTGAGATCGCGGTCACCGAGTTCGCGCAGGCAGCGCCGGAAGAACGTCACGTTGTCGTTGAATACGGTGCCCAACGAGATGTACACGTTCGGCCGGTCCGTACTCGGCGGCTGCCAGGTCTCGGTTTCGGTGTGTCCGGCGAGGCTAGGGCCGATGAACTGAAAGGTGTTGTCCAGGTGCTCGATTCCGATCTGGAAACTACGCGGGATGGACACCAGGTTCAGCCGGTCGGCGCGCGGCACGATCCACATGTTCTCCGGTGGCGAGATCCCCGCTCGACGCCAGGTGTCAGCCCGCTCGGTCCGCTCGCCGGGCTCTGGCTCGAACGCGCCGTACACCCCGGCGAAGAGCCGATCGTCGACCGCGAAGGTCGGATACAGTCCGACCCGCGGCACCGTCAGGGTCTCCGCCAGGCCGTAGCCGAGGTGGGAGATGAAGTTCACGCACAGCACATCCAGCGGATCGGCACGAAAATGCTCGGCCAGGCGGGCGAGGTCGTTGTCGAGTTCGAAGTTCGATTCGGCGGTCGCCGCACCGAAGGCGCCGACCTGTCCCCCGCGCTCGTAGGGATCGCTGAATGCCTTGCCGTAGCTGGAAGATCGGATCAGGGACGCGCCAGCCGCGGTGATCTGGTCCGCGAAATCGTTGGTGCCGATATAGGTGACACGGTGCCCCCGCGAGGTCAGCGCGCGAGCCAATGCCAGCGACGTGATGAAGTGACCCGACCTGGAGGGCACCGCGAATCCGATGTGCGCCGCATGCCCGCTCATCGTGTCAGCTCCAGCTGTGCCGCCGCTTCCGCGAGAATCCGCTGGGCGGTATCGGCGGACATGGTGTCGGGAAACCAGACCAACTCGATGGACAACCGGTCGGCGTAGGTGTTCACGAAGTAGCACCACGGCGGCACGCCACCACCCTCGGTGAACCCACGGACATCGGTCACGGTGACGGCGCCGGCCGACAGATCGGGGAGCACACCCATATTGGAGACACCGGAGACATCGACGGCCGGATTCCATCGATCCGCCGAATCGACCGCCTCGAATCCGAGCACCCCGCTGGTGAGATCGCGGGTGAGTTGCTTCTGCAGGGCGACCGCCAACGGGAGAACCTCGCTGTCCGGCGCGACCATTCCGCGCGACCAGGACGAGCCGACCAGATTGCGCACCTCGGCCGACGCCACCGGCGGGATCAGTACCTCGCGCAGATCGACATAGGTTCGGATCGCCATCGGCAGCGCACCCGCTTCACCCAGAAACCTGCGCTCGGCGAGTAGGACTGCGGCACAAACGATCCCGTGCACCGACGGGTGCCCCTGCGCCGCCGCGTCGAGCACTCGTCCGGTCACCGCCTCGGTCAGCCGCACCCGATGCCGACCTGCGAGTGTGCCGGGCTCGAGTGCCACGGTGGCGAACGGCTGGCTACGGCGGCGCAGCACCTCGTCGACCTCCGCCTGTGGCACCGCGGCGAATCCGTGTTCCCGCAACACCTGCTGATCGCTGTGCTGCAGCCGAGGCGCGCGTATCTCGGCGGACGGGTCGGCGTAGCGGTGCCACAGTCTGGTGAAGACCTCCACACACAGCCTGCCGTCCCAGATCGCGTGGTGGGCGACCAGGGCGACGAGATACCGGCCACCGGATCCGATGATGTCGAGCCGAACCATATTGCGCGCCTTGTCGACCGGCGGCGCGGGCTGATCCCAGTAGATGTCGCGGTCAGCCGTCGATACCGACGTCGCGGTCGTGGCACCGGTCACCAAGCGAGCGCCGCCCTCATCCGCGTCGACGAATCGGCAGGACACCACCGGGTATTCGAGCGCGAGCGCGTCGTACGCCGCGCGCATCCGGTCGACGTCCAGCGCGCCTTCGACGGTCGCCGCGATCACGACCCGGGCGTCTCCGGCCAGAAAGTAGCGTTCGCCGGAGGACAAGTCGGCCAATTGCACAGATGCGATGTGGGTGTTCATGTCATCCTTCCGCGCAGCCGATCCCGGCGATCGGTCAGGCGATCCCATCGGCGATGCGTAGTCCATTGAGGTACGTGCCCTCGACGGCATGCCCTTGCAATGTCTGGTGGAACGGGGCGAAGGGCTGGCCGGGGTCGGCCACGCCGGTCCAGTAGGAATCGGCGGCGCAGACGTCGTGGCCGCTGGCGGGTGGGCGCAGTGACCAGAATCCGAGACCGAGTTGGTCGGCCGCGTCGTGCTGGGCGGACTCGACGGCGTCGGAGAGCTTGTGCGCGTAAGCCGAACGGCTCTGCGGCCACGGGATCGGGACGCCGACGACATGGGTGCAGATGAACGGGACGCCGACCGGCGGCAGCGGGTCGGGATAACTGACCAGTTTGATGGCGGCGTTGGGCGCGGCCGCACGGATCGAGCCGATCAAGTCACCCCGTAATCCGGCGGTGAGCCGGTGGGCCAGGTTGGCGCCGGTGATCGCGTTGGCATCGATGTAGAGGTTGGGATCGGTTCGATCGTCACAACCGCGCACGATGTCGATCATGCATATCGCCATCGTGTAGACGTAGCTGGATTGCTGACCGGCGTACCAGTAGTCGTTGCCGCCTATCTGAATGGTCACCAGTTTGGTTGCGGGACCGAGCATCCCGTCCACGATCGACTGATCGATCTGGGTGCGCAGGTTGTTCACCGGCTCGATATCCGTCGTCGCGGACTGACACGCGTAGTCCGCCCAATCGCCTGTTTGCGGTGCGCCGAGACCCCACGCGCCCGCCAGGATCGACGGCCAGTCGTAGTTCGTCCGCGCGCACACCGCCGGATTCGGCGGCGGAACGGTTTTCGGCTGTTGCTGAAACTCCGGCAGACCGAACGGACCACCACCGCCGCCATATACCGCGATGGACTGGCTGTCGCCGAGGGCGACGTACCGAACGCCGCTGCCGTCAGCCGAAGCCGACGGCAGCGGGGCGGCGACGATGCCGGTCACCGCCAAAGCCGCGACGGCGGTCAACCGGATACGCGAGAAGTTCATCGGTGTCTTCCTTCCTCGACTCATGGCGGTGCGGATCGGCGTCAGCAGCCCTGGTTATCGGGACCCTCGCCCGCCTGCACCGTCACGGAGACCTGTCCGGCTCCTGGACAGGACTCGATCCGCAGCTGTCCACCGGGTTCCGACACGCGGCGACCACCGGCGACCTGGACGTGGTAGCCGCCGGGGTACTGGCGGAACGGCGTCGCGATCACGGTCTGCGCGCCGGCCGGGAATCCACCGTCGCCGGTGGCCCGCGCGGTGTTCCAGGAGTAGTCGAATTGCTTTGTCCCCGGGTCGAACCGCCACGGACCCGGGATACCGGAGGTCAGTTGCGGGTACGGCCGCGCCAGTGCGTCGAGCAGGCTCGGATTGACGGAGATGGCCTGCGCACCGGAGTCCGCCGAAATCGTCGCCGGATCGCCACCCAGGTAAGTCCAGTGGAACCAGCCGACCTGCCGGTTGTCGAAGATCGCCGCGTTCTCGGTCAGCGCTTCATGGGAACCGGTCGCGCCGAACTCCGTAGCGACCGCCGGTGTTTGCGTGGCGTCGGAGTAGCCCTGCGCTTGCGCGGCGCTCGCGTCCCACTGCGGCCCGCAGCCGATACTCGTGCCGACGAAAGCCGCCACGACGCAGTAGGTATTGAACCCGTAGACAACGTTCCAATCCGGCGGCGCGCCCAGCTGCGGGTTCGAGCCGAAGCTGGACGTGATCAGCCCGCCCAACCAGATCGGGGTAACCGGGTCGGACGCACGAATAGCCGAGGTGACGTCACGACCGAACGCCTGGATATGATCGACGGCTGCGGGCGGGCACGCATTGACCAAGCACGGCAGAAAAGCGGACCCGGCGGGCGGCTGGTTGAGCGGGCCGTATCCGATGATGCCCGCGACGCCGGAGAAGTATGCCGCCACATGCCGCCACATCGCGAGGAAACGATCACGGATACCGACACCGTCCGGACCCGGGCGATTGTTGTAGAAGTTCTCACTCGCCTGCCAGTAGGCGGTGTTGGTGAGCGCGCCGCTAGCGGGATTGCCGGGGACGCTGGGGAATCCGTCCTCGATCGACGCCCAGTCCGGCGCGCCCGAACCACCGTATTTGGCAGACCAGAGATCCTGATGGAACTCGAGGGCGGTGCCGATGCCACGACCATTGAGCATGCCCACAGTTCCGGCGATATCGGCGAGGTAACCATCGTCGTACTGCCCCGGTTGCGGCTCCACCGCTGCCCAGAACAACGCGAGCCGGGCGGCGTTGAACCCCTCGTTGGCCAGCAGGTCGGCGTCCCGATCCCCGAATCCGCCCGCGGACGGGCTGTACGGGGCACGTTTGACCGCGACGTTCTCGCCGTGCAGGATCACGACACGACCGGCGCCGTCGACCATCCACTTTCCGGCGTGGCCAACCGAACCCGCGACCGGCGTGCGTGCCAAGTCCTGTGCCCCCGCCGCACCGACACCGGCCACCGAGGCAACCACCGCGCAGGCCACGGTGCCGAGGATCACCCCGGATCGCACCATCGACTTCGCCCTCGGTCGAAAACCAGCTGTCATCGCTTTCCGCATCGAACACCTCACCTCTGCCCTCCGATGGATGGACTCGGACCGACCCGGCATGCATGAATCTTGTTGCGGCAGTACCACATCAGCAGTTCGTCGGCCCGGGATCAGCACCGTTCACCAATCCGATCAGCCACGGCACCGCGCCGACCGTGCCGAGCGCGGTCAACGTGAAGTGCTCCAGCGCCGCGACCCGGTAGTACCGCACGTTCCCGCCGGTGGCGCAGTAGTTCCGCACCACCGGGTCCATGCCGATGTCGGCGGGCACCACCTGATCGCTCATGGCATGCCACAGGAACAGCGGGACATCCGGCGTGTTCCCCGGCCTGCCGAAGCTTGCCTCGTTCAGCGGGTCACGGATATCCGGATCGGCGAACGCCGCGCCCGGGTCGATCAGGCTGGCACCGATCGGATGCCGGAGCACGATGTCGTTGGAGGAGTAGGTGCAGGTACCGCTCAGCAGCGCGGCCGTCTGCTTGCCCTCCGGCGTGAGGTGGCGGTCCAAACCCGCCCACACCTGCGGGTATTCGCGCGCCAGGCCGAGCAGCCCGACCCACAACCAGCCGCTGTACAGGCCACCGGCCGGACTCGCCGCGTACGGCGCCAGCGCGACCTTGTCACCGGGGACGCCGCCCGCGGCGACGCCACGGATCGCCAACTCCGGCGCATAGTCACGGTGCTGTTCCGCCGCGGACAGGGAGGCGTTACCACCGCCGGAGTACCCGTACAGCGCGACCGGCGAGTTCTCCAGCCCCAGGCCTGCGCGCTGGGTGGCGCGGATCCCGTCCAGCACCATCCGGCCTTCGCTCGGCGCGTCGACCGCGCTGTACTTTCCGTTGAAATCCGTCACCACCAGCGCCATACCCGCCGCGAGCAGCGGCGACATGATGTACATCTCGTTCAGCGTGCCCAGTTGCAGCTCCTGGGACGGATTGCACTGCGGGGCAAGACCATCGATGATCGCCTGGTACGAAATCACCGGACGCGCACCGGCGGCCGGAACCCCGGAAATCAGGACCGACGTGGCGGTCGCGATGGGGTTACCGTGCGAGTCGGTGCTGCGGAACAGGATCTGGGTGGTCTGGATCGGCACCGGTATGACGGCCCATCTGGACTGCACGACCCGGGTTCGGATCACATCGCCGTTGTTCAGCGCCGCCAGATTCGGCGGGTCGTCGTACCAGGGATCGCCGTCCGCGACGAAGGTCACCGCGCCCGGCGGTGTCGGTGGATCGGCTGCGGCAGGCAACATTCCCGACGCCACGATCGCCAGCGCCGTGACGGCACCGGCGACCACGCGACCTGACAACTTACGCCGGGTACGGGAGTACGAGCACACATTTTCCACCGAAGCTCCATCCAAACGAGGGCATGGACCTATATTGTGCAAATGATCAGCTACGTGCCTGTAGAGACATTACCAAAGGCCTCCTCCAGCGCAGCAAGACTTTTTGTGTCGTTCAACATACGTGTCATTTACGTAGCATTCTGGTGACTCGATTCATTTAAATTACTTTGGCATCAGAAAGGACATACCGTGCACTCATCGCGAATGCGACACCGAGCCCCCATCGGGTTTACCATGGCCGTTGCCGTGCTGTGTGCTGTTTCATTCGGCCTCATGCCGGATACAGCCTCGGCCGACGACGGTTTCGCACCTGGCGGCCGACCGTTGAGCGATGTCGGCGAGCCCGGGCCACACCCCACCGCCGAGACGATGTCCATACACGATTGCGACTCGTCGGCCTGGGGACAGTTTTGGAGCAACCTGTTGCAGAATAATCTCGGAAATCACGATAAGTTATCTTGTAGCAATGAATTTCCCTCGGGGACTGAGAATCCAGTCGGCGTAGGCCTGTTCTACCCGTCGGACATCGCGACGATGGATCGCGTTCCTGCGATCATCTACGCGCCCGGGATCATGGCCGATCCCGCGTGGTACGCCGCCAGCGCGCGGTATTGGGCCAGCTACGGATACGTCGTCGCGATGCCGCACGACCTATGGAACTCGACGACGGAGATACCGCTGATGGCGGCGCAGACCCTGGCGGGCGCCGCCAATGATCCGAGCAGCCCGCTGCGCGGCAAGGTCGACCTCAGTCGCGTCATCATGGCAGGGCACTCCGCGGGCGGCAGCGCGACCGCGTTCGGCGTAGTGATCCCGCCGGACGTCTATCACCAGATCGACCCGGCATTCCGCATCATCGGGACGGCTCCCACCGAGTCTGCCCCCGTCGCGGCGGGCTTCCTGTTCGATGTACCCACTCTGTATCTCACCGGCTGCGCGGACGCCGTATTGTGGCACTGGTATCTCATTCGGTGGCTGGGGTATCAGACGGCGCTCCGGGCCCCCGCGTACCTGGCATGTGTCCGGGGCGCCAACCACAACACTCCGATGGACGGCCCGGCGACCAACGCGTTCGCGCCGCTCACCTTGGGCTGGATGCAGTACCTCACCAAGGGCGATCAGGAAGCGGCCAGGTACTTCACCGGGCCGCAGTGGTCGCTGCCCGGCGACCCGCGCGTCGAGTACGCCTTCCGCAACAACCTCGCGGACGCGCTGCCGCCGCCCGCCTGACCTCGACCCGGGGCGCTATCGCTCGATGCGGCGTGGGTTCGACACGTACGGACCGACCGCCACTCCGATCGATCGCCCCGAGCCATTGTACGAAAGCCCGCTCCGGCGCACATCGGCGCGGCGCACCGCCTGGACACCAGCGGTGAGCCGGTCGAGGAACTCCCGAATCCTGGCTTGCGCGAGGGCGGTACGGGGGAAGCGGGTCCGCAACGACAGGCCATCGTCGGTGCGGCTGAACCACATCTGCACGTCGTCGGCCTGCCCACCGCGACTCAACTGAACACAGTTCCGCGGTGCCGACGCCGACCCTGGATACCGGGATCCGCCGGGCAACCTCCGGTAGTCGACGAACGAGACAGTGAACAGGTCCGCCCGATTCAGGCGCAGGTCCGAACCCATTGCTCCGAGTAGCCGGGCAGGCGGAACCTCAGCGAGCACTCTGCCCGCGCGGATCGAATCATCGGCGGCGCGGGCCGACGCGGTGAAATCGACGGCATCGGTGTCCACGACTATCGGCGCGTTACCCACCAGCCACCCGAAAACATTGTGCAGCAGTGGTTCTCGCCTCGTATGCACCGGCGCGAGCAACAGCGTCCGTGCGCGGCCGGATTGCCCGGCGACGGCCTGTCCGACCACGGCCAGCAACGCGGCGAATACCGAGTACTCGTCATCGTGGCACCGCAGTTCGAGCGAATCGGCATCGGCCGCATCGAGAATCGTCCGGACGTCCCCGGCCATCGGTGCGGTGGTGCCCGGCGCGAGCCCGAGGTCGTCCGGAAAATGCGGTACGTCATTCCCTGCCTCGCCCAGAAAGTCGCGCCAGCGCCGCAGGCGCGGGTCGTCGCGCGATATCTGCGTCGCGGATTCGGCAGCGCAGTACGCCAGGAAGCTGCCCGCCGCGGGCAGCCGCGCGGCCGCGGTCCGCGCCCCCGGCCTGCCGCCCGCACGAGCGGCGCGATACAGCTGATCCAGCTCTGTCGCGGCGACAGTCATCGACCAGGCATCGCAGACGGCGTGGTCGAAGGCGCACACTACCGTCGAGCCGCCGGGTCGGCTGATCGCCGCGAGTGTGTAGGGGGCGAACCGGAACGGGTCGCAGGCTTCGTCGAAACGGGCGCCGAGCACCGTACGCAGCTCGTCGGCGGTGCCGACCGGCACGTCGGGCCGTGCCTCGAGCCGGATCCCGGCGCCGACCCGCATCGACACCGGCCCCGGACCGTCCGCGCGCACGAAGCCGCAACGCAGCGCATCGTGGCGGGTTGTCCAGACAGCGAACGCGATCTCGAGCGCGCGGCGGTCGATCGGCCCCGGGACATCGAACATGACCGCGAGCCATGCGGTCCGCGCGGCGGCAAGGTGCATCAGCTGATTGCCGGTCGGCGGCACCGGCGAGTCGACGAGCTCCGAATCCGCGAGCACGGTCCATTCGAGCACCGTGCCCGGCACCGCGGTCCACTGCTCGAGGTAGCCCAGTCGCATCAGGGTTTCCGCGCGGGAGCGACGGCATGAAAGTCGCCGGTGTGCGCCACATCGTGTACGACTCTTCGCAATTGGCGCACGTAACCACCCGCCGATTCGCGCGCGACCGCGGTGTCGGGATGCTTCACCAGAATCACCGTGTGGTGCGCCTCGCGACTGAACCAGACCTGGGCAACCGGGCCGAGCACGCTATCGGTGGTGAGCGAGTGAATCGAGTGGACATCCGGCATGGACGCGATGCTGAACCTGCGATAGTCCAGGTACGACACCATCGGTGGGGACGCGAACGATGCCAGCGGGGCGCCCGAGGCACCGAGCAGTCCCAGGATCGGTACCCCGATCAGGGGTTTCAGCCGGTTGAACGCACCCGCCGCTTCCTTCGCGGCGTGGGTGAACAGCGCGTCTCGACCGACCGTCAGACCGATCGGCAGATAGTTGACGAACCAGCCTTGCGCGGCGTGATACGCCGGATCGGTGCGGGCGCTCACCACATGGAAACTGTGATGGCTTGTCCGACCGGCGAATTCGAGGTCGGTGATGGCGAGCGCGGCCAGCAGGCCCACACCGAACGACGCGTCGTTGGCCCGGCACACCGCCGCGAAGGCGTCGGCCTCGTCCGCATCGAGAATCGCCAGCCGAGTGTCCGTTCGCGCCGCCGTCTGACCTGGTGCGAGCCCATAATCCAGGGGGAGCTGGCGGAACTCGTCGGCACTGTCGCGCAACAGCGCGAGGACTTCTTCGATCGCGGGTGCTTCGAGGTCCAGTTGCTCGAGCACTCGACTTTCGGCCCGGCAGAAGTCGAGGTGGCTTCCGGTCTCCGGTAGATCCGCGGCGGTGCCGGTGCTGTAGGCCCGATACAGCGCGTGTAGTTCAGTGAAGGCGAGCAGTATCGAGTAACCGTCGGTAGACGAGTGATCCATCGAAAAGAACAGCGTGAACTCGTCACCATGGTCGATCGCCCCGAAAACGAAGGCGGGCCAGCGCACCGGGTTCGTATCGGTGCGGAATCGGCGACCGGCCGCCACACGAATGTCCGCGCTGGCGGCGAACATTCCGGTGGATACCGTGGTGAAGGCGACGTCGGCGGACGGGACGAGGTGCCGCGTCAGCGCGAATCCGCCGTCCGCTTCCTCGACGGCGAACCAGCAGCGCAGCGTCTCGTGCCGCAGCACGAACGCGGTGACGGCCTGTTGCGCGGCGGCCCGGTCCAGCCGGCCGGTCATCGTGCAGACGCCCCCGAGCGACGACGCGGGCGCACCGCCGGCACGCTCGGCTGCGAGCTTGTTGCGAATGTGCGACTGCTGTAGCAACGACACCGGCGCCGGGGAGACTGGCGCGCGCCGCGCCGCTTCCCGGCTCTGGGTGACCGGGACGAACTCGACCAGCTCGCCACCTCGTGGCGTCCACTCGCCGACCGTGATCATGCTGATGTCCTCGACGCGAGTCGTCACCATACGAGTTCTGTTCCTTTCGCCGCGGCAGCCTTGGTTGCGGCCGGAAGGCGGGCGTCGCCGCGCTCAGCGAACTCGCCGAGCAGCGCGCGCAACCGCACCACGATCCGCTCGACTTCGCGGGCCGCTCGCGCCGTTCGCGGATAGCGCGCACTCAGCGTGACCCCCGACGGCCCCCGCACCAGCCAGAAATAGAACTCGTCCGACGAGTAGCTGCGGCTGCGCACGCACCGAGCGTCCCAACCCGCCCAGCGGTCAGCGTCGGGTAGCGAACGAATGTCCATGTAGGACAGCAGAAAAGAGGTACGGGGCCGAGTTCCGAGCAGTTCGCACACCCGGGGAAACGGAATGTCCGCGACGCCCTGGCAGCGGCGCAGTTCCTGCCCGGCCAGCTCGATCAGCCGACCGAGCCCGGTGACTCCTGCGCTGTTGAGCTGGAACGGGCGGAGCCCGACGAACCAGCCGAAGGCATGCACCCACGCCGGATCTGTCCGGGTGTGCACCGGCAGCACCGTGCGAAAGTCGTCCGCATCGGCGAGTTCGTCGGCGGCCGCGGCGAACGCGGCGAGCAACGCGGCGTTGAATCCTTGTCCGAGTTCGTGCGCGAACAGCGTGACCCCCTCGGCCTGGTCCGCGTCCAGCAGATCCACGGCGAGGTGCCGTTGCGCTACCCGGGCGGTGGCGGCCGGGCGGCCATCGAGAGGACGGGCACTGATTCCCGTCCCCAACGTCGGTGAACCAGTGGACGATTCGCCGTTCCGGGACGCCGTGGCGAAGAACTCACGCCACACGCCGACCGCGGCGTCGGCCGCCGTTATCGCCACCGCGGCAAGCCGTTCTCGTTCGCCGAAATCGAGATAGCTTCCGACAGTCGGCAACGGCGCGTCGATTCCGCTCGCCGCGCGATAGAGAGCATGCAGTTCGGCCGCGACCTGCACGACCGAGTAGCCATCCATCAGTCCGTGGTCACCGCCGAAAACCACGGTGAAGCCGTCCCCGTGATCGACGGTAATGAACAGATAGGCAGGCCAGCGCAGCGGCGACGTCGATTCGTCGAGCACCCGCTGGATGTGCAGACGCGGCGATCTCGCGGCCCGCGCGGCTCTCGTCTCGCGGCGACAGGTTCGGACATCCCCGCGGGGCAGCGTGTAGCGAGTGCTTCGGCCAACCTCGATGGCAACGTGAGTCCGCAGTACCTCATGACGATCGATCCACCTGTCGACGGCGGTCGCCCATGCCCGCTCGTCGAGCGCGAGATCGAAACGGAATACCTGCCCCAGCCAGCTCTGCTCGGGAACACGCCGTCGGCGGCGGTCCAGGACGTTCCGCAGGTGCTGTTCCTGGTTGAACGAGACGGCACGCGGATCCGGCGGCCAATCGACCCACTTCGTCGCCGAGGTCGGTAGCCACTCCACGATCCGGCCGACGGGAATCGAGCATTCGGCGAGTTCGGTGAACTCCATACGCACGCCCCTTCCCTCGATCTGCTCGACCGAACCGGACACAAGACTGCAATCAACACACCGCGGACCGTTCGGATCAATATCGGTCGCGGCTCGAGCTCGGATCGACCTGTACCGACGTCGCAGGTCGGTGATTTCGAGTTCGACAGGACGCCAAACTGGTAACTAGAAGTATACCGAATATGCACAGCAGGAAGGTCGAGACATAGCCATACCACACAAAGCTATCCAGCGTGAACTTCCGTTCACACCCATGAACGCATCTACCTCAGAGTTTTGACGTAAATAGCGTCCAGGACCGTCGCGAAACAACCAACGGGTGGAACAGCATTCGTATTAGCCAAACATTTGCCTTAATAGGCAGCATAAAGCAGCATTCTCGTTACTGGCGCGCGGCTCGAGGTCGGACACGGTCGAACAGGAGTCGCAAACCACAGCAGATGACGTAGATCAGCACTGGGAACCCGGCGATACGTTCCCACAAACCGAAATAGGCGGATCCGCCGACACGGGCCAACGTCAACACCATCGCAATGACTGCGATCGTTCCCCCCGCGACGCCCAGCAGCCCGAGCCCGCGGGCGTACCCTGCGCGCAGCAGAGCGACGCCGAGAATGATCATCGCCGCCTCGCCGCCGATGATCGCGATCAGAGAGCCGAGGACATGCGGGCCGGCGCGCACGTCCTCAGGATTGACTACCACCACCACCATCCCCAAGCCCGCGAGCACATACAGGCCCACTCCGATGCGCGCGGTGCGAGATGCCGGAAAGCTCTTCGCGAGCAGCAGTGCGCCCAGTGCCATGCATACGCCGGTGAGCAACCACGAGACATTCGCGGTCCGATGCCACGGCGAACACACCCACGTCTCGACGGAGTCGGAATAGCGGCAGGTCGCCGCACCCAGATCACTGATCGCATTCCGTGCCCAGCTGTAGGGCGTGGTCCATCGACTCTGCACAACCAGCAGCACGACGAAGTACTGAATGACGGCGACCCACAGCAGCGCGCCGACGGTCACCGCCGGACGGTCGCGACGATCCACCTCACCGCCACTGCTACTCGCGGCGGCCGGTTGAGACGTTGTCGTGCGCATCGTTCTCCTCGCTGCCGGGGCCGGGCTGCGTGCAGCCGAGCCTTCATCGACTTCTGGATTCGATCACTGACCTCGCCGGTCGACAGCCAACCCGACGAGCCGCACGGGTAGCCGTGCTGATGCTATCGCTGCCAGTGGTTCGCCAACGGCGACCACGCGCCCGGCAACGCCGGTGGAGTACGCCGAAAGATGCCGTCCGCGCATCGGCATCGAATCTAGAACACGTCGCGCAGGGTCTCCAGGAGGCGGGCGATGTTCGCCTCGTCGCGGCGGTAGTAGGTCCACTTGCCTCGCCGGGTGGCGACGACCAGCCCGGCTTGCCGCAGCATCGCGAGGTACTGCGAGGTGGTCGACTGCCCCAGACCTACCCGCCGCTGGATGTCGGTCACGCAGACACCGATCTCGACGTCGGCGAACTCCTGGCCGGGGAAACTCATCGGATCCTTGAGCCACACCAGCATCTGACGGCGGGTCGGGTTGGACAGTGCCCGGAACACAGCCAGCAACTCCTCCTCCGAGAACATCTGGCGATCGTAACTCACCGACATATTGACGATTCGCGATATATCGATCTAAGGTCGGCGCATGTCGACTTCGATGCGTGTGGTGGAACTCGTCCGTTTCGGTGCCGCGGACACCGCGTTCGCCACTCGAGACCTGCCGAGACCCACTCCCGGACCCGGCCAGGTGCTGGTGCGCGTGCTGGCCACGTCCGTGAACCCGCTCGACCTGCAGACCCGGCGCGGCGACTACCGCGACCAGGTACCGCTGCCCGCGGTGATCGGCAACGACGCGTCCGGCGTGGTGGTCGAAACCGGCCCTGGGGCAGGCGATTTCGAGCCGGGCGACGAGGTCTGGTACCTGGCGCCGATCTTCGCCGGGCAGGGCACCTACGCCGAGTTCCACGTGGTCGACCAGGCCCTGGTCGCCCGCAAGCCCGCACAGTTGTCGCACGTCGAGGCTGCCGCTCTGGCGCTCGTGGGGGTGACGGTGTGGGAGGCGCTGGTCGAACGCGCCGGGGTGCGGGCCGGGGAACGAGTCCTGGTGCACGGCGGAGCGGGCGGGGTCGGCTCGATCGCCGTCCAGGTCGCCAGTGCGCTGGGCGCCGAGGTGGTAACCACCGCGCGGGCAAGGGATCACGAGTTCGTCACCGAGCTGGGCGCCGACATCGCGATCGACTTCTCGGCCGGTGACTACGTGCCGCAGGTCCGCGCGCTGGGCGGGGTGGACGTCGTGCTGGACACGGTGGGTGGGGACACCCTCGCCCGCAGCCCGGAGGTCCTCGCCGACCGCGGCCGTGTGGTGTCCATCGTGGACATCCCCGAACCGCAGAACCTACTCGCCGCGTGGGGCGTGAACGCGACCTACCACTTCCTCTTCGTCAGCCCCGGCCGGGCGAAGCTCGAGGCCCTCGGCAAGCTGGTCGACCAGGGCAAACTCCGGCCGGTGCTCGGCGCCGTGCTACCGCTGGCCGACATCGCACAGGCGCACACACTGCTGGAAGGTGGCACTGTCGGCGGACGACCGCGCGGCAAGATCGCCATCGCTGTCACCGATCCTGCCCGTTCTGCGGCGTTGCGCGGGAACCGATTTGGGTGAGCCCCTGGTCGATGAACCGGATCATCCAGTCGAAACTGTCGTCGGTGTCTTCGCTCCACTGGAAGCCATTGGACGTCTGCAGCGTGGCGAATCCGTGCAGGGCGCCGCGTAGCGCGCGCATCGCGTGCACCATGTCCTTCTCGTCGATGCCGTAGCCGTGCAGGACTGCTTCCAGGGACTCGATTATCCGTGAACCTGCGTGCAGCATGGGATCTTCCGGTCCGGTGTACTCCTCCCCGATGCTGGCGGCGTAGCGGCCTGGATGCGCGACAAGGTAGTCGCGGAAGGCGTTGGCGAACGCGGCCAGCGCCTCGGTTCCGGAGCGACCGTGCATGGCGTCGCGGACCTGCTGGTCGAGTTCGGTGATGGCCAGGGTGGCGATGCTGTGCCGCAGGTCGGCGAGGCTGTCGATGTGCTTGTACAGCGATGGGGTGCGCACTCCGAGCCGCTCGGCGAGCGTGCCCAGTGCGAGGTTGGCGAAACCGACGTCGTCTGCGAGAGTTGCCCCGGCGGCGACGACGTCGGTTTTGCTCAGGCCCACCCTAGGCATGGTGTTCCTTCAGGAATGGCAGGATCACCTCGGCGGTCCGCTCGGCGGCGTCGAATTGCGGGTAGTGTCCGCTGCCGTCGATCACGGCGAGGCTGCCCAACCCGGCCGGCAGCGCGGCGACGATGCGTTCGCCTTCGGCCTGTGGGCTCGGGAAGTCAGGGTCGGCGGAGCCCATGATGATCAGCGTGGGCTGAGTTACGTTGGGCACCTGAGCTTCCGCGTCCGCGGGCGTCGACTTACCGGTCTTCATGAACTCGGCCATCCGGCCCGGCTCGCGCAGCTTCGCCGCGACCGCGGCCAGGTACTCGTCGTAGTCGGCGGGCTTGACCGGAATGGCCACGCTCAGGTACTTCAACCACTGGCCGACGCTCTTGAAGATCATCGTGCCCATCAGCGGCAACATGCCGCGCCGGTGGCGCGAGTTGGTGAAAAGCGCTCCGATATCGGTCTTTTGGGTCAGCGTGAACGGGTTGATCTCCACGATCGCGCGCACCAGGTCCGGCCGCCGCGCGGCAGCGATGGTGGCCGATCCGCCTGAGAGCGAGTTCCCGACGATGACCGCGGGCCCACCGCCCAGCTTCTCGATGACCGCGAGCAGATCCTCGGCCACGTCGGTCCGGCTGATGGCCTCCTTGCCGGTCACCGAGGCCCACTGCATGCTCGACTCGCCGTGGCCACGCATATCGGTGTTGACCACCCGGTATCCGGCACCGACCAGCAGCGGGATCAGCTGCCGATAAGCATGCCGGTCCAGGCCCATCCCGTGCGACAGCACCACCAGCGGGCCGGTGCCGATCTCGTCGTACGCGATCCGGCCGCCGTCGATGTCCACATACTGCGTCATGGTCTTACCCTCCGAGAAAAGCTAACTTCGTTAGCCTTAAAGCTAATAGCATTAGCCTCGGGCGTCAACCCTTCGGACGCGGATTCGGCGGTGCGACGTCATCGACGTAACCTTCGTACAGTGTCCATTCCACATTCGCCATGGGCCCTTCCACACGGTGAGCCCGTCTACCCGCCCCGGTTTGCCGTTGCCCGCGCCAAGACACGACGGGAGAGGCCTTGACCCGAAACATCGGTGTTGGCCGGGCGGACTCCACCAGAACTGGCAAATCCGAAGCGATCGGCTATCGCGCGGACCTGGACGGCCTGCGTGGACTGGCGATCGCGTTGGTGGTGGTGTTCCACGTGTGGTTCGGTCGGGTCTCCGGTGGTGTGGATGTCTTCCTGGTCCTGTCCGGGTTCTTCTTCACCGGACTGCTGATCCGCCGGGCCGAATCGAGCGGATCGGTGGGCGTAGTTCCGACACTGCGGCGCACGATTCGCAGACTGGTTCCCGCCATGGTGGTTGTGTTGGCCGCGATCGTGGCCGCAACCGTGGCCTTGCGCCCCTACACCCAATGGTCGGACGTGGCCGCGCAGACATTGGCCTCGATGTTCTACTACCAGAACTGGCGACTCGCGTTGACGTGGTCGGATTACCTGGCCGCGGATCCATCGGTAAGCCCCCTGCAACACCTGTGGTCGATGTCGGTACAGGGCCAGTTCTACCTTGTCGCCCTCGTCGTGACCGCGGCTGCTGCCTGGGTGTGCCGTCGCATCGGGCGAGCACGGCTGCGGCCCGTGTTGGGCGGGGTGGTCGTCGTGGCGGCTGTCGTGTCGTTCGGTATCGCGACCATCGGGACGGCGACCCATCAGGGCTGGAACTACTACGACAGCTTCGCCAGAGCGTGGGAACTACTCGTCGGCGCGGGCCTGGCTATCGCCGCCCCATATCTGCGTCTGCCGAAGGCCTTACGAGTCGCTCTGGCCGGACTCGGCCTGGCCGGAGTCACGCTGTGCGGATGGTTGATCCTCGATGGTGCCAACCGCTTCCCAGGTCCTGCCGCCCTGCTGCCCGTCGGTGCCGCGGCGGCGCTGATCATCTCGGGCAACAATGTCTCCGCCGATGAGCGTCCGCTGTTCAATCGGCTCTTGTCGACCCCTCAGGTCCGCTGGCTCGGCGACATCGCCTACCCGCTGTACCTGTGGCATTGGCCGATCCTCATCTTCTATCTCGCCGAACTCGGCCACCCCAGTGCCGGACTGCTCGGCGGTCTCGGCATCATCGCGGCGTCCGTGGTCCTGGCCTGGGCCACCCACCGAGTCGTCGAAGAACCGTTGCGACTGCGCTCGCAGCGCACCGATATCCCGAATCACTCGGTGCCGGCTCGGCGCACCGCCACCGTTGTCGTGTGTGTCGCGGCCGTTCCGATGATCGCGGCGACGACCATCTGGCATGTGGCGGTCGGATTCAATCCGCCCCAGCAGGTCGAAGCCTTGAATCCCACCATCTACCCAGGAGCAGAGGCCCTCGCGTCCGGTGTATCGGCACCACACGCACGAATGCGGCCAACGGTTTTCGAAGCACCCGCCGATGTGCCGCCACCCAGCATGGACGGTTGCATCGCTGACTGGGACAACGCCGAGATCATCACCTGCACCTACGGCGACCCGAGCGCCGACCGAACCCTCGCCGTGGTCGGCAGCTCGCACGCCGAGCACTGGATACCGGCGCTGCAAACATTGGCAGACCGACATCCCTTCCGCATCCAGGTCTATCTGAAGATGGGCTGCCCGCTCAACCTCGCCGAGGACGCGATGTACAAGGGCGAACTGATCCCCGATTGCCGCGAGTGGTCCCAGCAGGTGATCGAACAGCTCGCCGCCGATCGACCGGATTGGGTGTTCACCACCGGTACCCGGCCGCGCGACGACATCGGTGACGAGACGCCGCCCGAGTACCTCGACGTCTGGTCGGCGCTCGGCCAACGCGACCTCAATGTGATCGCGATTCGAGACACACCGTGGCTTCGGAGCGACGGCGTCCGATACAAGGCCATCGACTGCTTGGCCAAGGGCGGGGATCGAATCGGCTGTGGAATGACCCGCACGGATGCACTCGATCCCATCGATCCGGAGTTGGAGCCTGCCGCCGCGTTCCCGAACGTCTTCCCGGTCGACCTCACCGACGCGGTCTGCGAGACCGCGGTGTGCCCGGTCTCCGAGGGCAATATCCTCATCTACCACGACGAACATCACCTGACCGCCAGCTACTCTCGCTCGCTGGCCGACGAGCTGGGCCGCCAGCTGCAGCCGCTGCTCGGTTGGTGGTAGCCACCGCCGTGAGATCTCGATCCGCACCGTAGTGCGCGACATTCCAGCTGCGCGTAGGTTGTCAACGATGTCGTCGGTGTCTCGGAGGTGGGTTCGATCGTGGTCGGGGGCGCCGCTCGTCGAGCCCGGAGACTCGCCGTGGCAACGGTGCTGGCGATCGTTGTCGGCATAGCCGGACACACCGCCACCGAACAGGCCTTCCCCGCCGCGATAGCCTTCGATCCGGCACCAGCCAGCCCGCTGCGCATCGCTTACGGCACTTTCCCGGACACGTTCGGCGACCTGTATCTCCCCACGACCGGAGTCGGACCATACCCCGTAGTCGTGCTGATCCACGGCGGCGGATGGTCGCAGAATCGAACGCTCGAACACGTTGCGCCGCTGGCATTGTCGCTGGCCCAACGGGGCGTCGCGGTGTGGAACATCGAGTATCGGCGAGTCGATGGCGCCGGTGGATGGCCTGTCACGCTCACCGACGTCGATGACGCCCTGACGGCCCTCGCCACCATCGTGAACCCGAAGTCCGGCAATCGAATTGATCTGCAGCGGGTCCATTTGGCCGGGCATTCAGCGGGTGGGCAATTAGCGGCGTGGGCGGCCGGACGGCACACCGGGTTCACCGACAACAGGCAAACGATTGCGGCAGTGCGTATTCGGAGTGCCACACTGATGGCGGCGGTGCTGGATCTGGTATTCGCGGTGAACAATGGACGCGACGGGTTCGTGCGCAAGCTACTCGGCGGCCTGCCGGACGATGTTCCCGACCACTATCAGCTGGCTTCACCTATCGCGCACCTACCCCACGGAGTACGGATCAGCGCCCTGCACGGCGACCGGGATCGTGTCGTTTCACCTGATCAGAGCCGACGCTATGTCTCCGCCGCCACCAGCGCGGGCGAGTCCGCGGACCTACAGATCCTCGACGGAATCGGTCATGGCGAGTTTGCCGACGTGACGTCACCGGCGTGGCGCGCCGCACGCGAAACCATTCTCGACCATGCGGCAATGCTCCGCTGAAGCGTGACCCGTCGCGTATGGCCCCCACTTTCTGGGGCACGGGCTGGCGTTAACACTTTGTTCGAACATTTCCGGAGCAGGGAGTTTCGGGCAAAGCTACGGCGAATTGCATTGATTTGCAGACGATTACACAGATCCGTGCCGACGCGTGACGTAACGGGGACTGACCAGGCCCGATGTGCAGCTTGCATACCGAACGATTGCAGTAACCGAACTCGAGGGGACCTCATGCGGATCAAGTCACTGATCGTCGCCGGCTTCGCGGTGGGCATCGCCATCACCGCCAGCGGTTGCGACTCAACCTCGATGCCCACCCCGGCGACCCGAACCCCGCTGCCTTCAGCGCAAACCGGGCAGCCCACCCAACCGGGAAACACGAGTGAGCCCGGCGGCAGCGTCCCCGCGACCACCGCCGCCCCCGAGACCACCGCCGTGCCCACGACCAGAACCGTCGTCGCTGACCCGCCGTCGCCCGCCGACACCGCGCCCCCGAAATGCATAACCGCCCAACTTCGCCTGGACAAGGGCGTCGGCGGCCCGATCGGCGGCACCTGGTTCCTGAGGTTCATCAACTCCACCTCGCGAACCTGTGTCCTACAAGGATTCCCCGGCATCTCGCAAACCAACGGCCCCACCGGTGACCCGGTAGGCGAACCCGCCGTTCGAGACCAAGGCCCGGACGCACCCAAACCTGCCCCGGTCACACTCCCCCCAGGCGGCGCAGCCCAATTCGAATTCATCTCCTACCCCAAGCAAATCAACGAGTGCGCCGCCCTACGCACCAACACCCTGCGCGTCTACCCGCCCGACAACACCGAATCACTATGGCTCCCTTGGGACAACCTGATCTGCCCCAGCCCCCAGCGCATGCTCGTCGTCCGAGCGATCACCCCGCTGTAGGCCCTGTTTCCTTCCGTCGAATGGGTGCGGCCATCCCGCTCCTGGGAAACCACAGCAAACCTCTCCCGTGCCAGACCGTTGCGGTTGCCGCAATCCCGGCCACTGCGGCCGGGAGCAACCCGCGTACGCGCGGGCCGAAAGTTGCGTTGAGCCGGTGACCGTGCCGCACTGAACTCATTCCACGCGCGCCCAGCGGCTACTACTGGACGTTCGGTTTAGGCGCCTCCGACGCCCCATCCGAACCGTGGCGTTGGTCCCCACCGCCCGGGGCGTTATTGCTGTTGCTCGGCGGGGAGCTCGGGGTCCGCGATGTGTTCGTTGACCTCGGCACGCTTGTCGACGGCGTCGATGACTTCGGCACGCTCGTCGACGGTGTCGAACTGCTAGTCGTCGGCCGTTTTTCGGTGTCGCTGCCGTTCTGCGGGGTCGTGGTCGTCGGCACCCGGCTCTGACTTGGCTCGTTGTCTCCGCTCGTCGGCGGTTGCTCAGGCTGGCCACCCCCGCCACCACTCCATATGTGGCCGACGGTGGTGACGTCGTCGCCCGAGATCGACTTCCCGATGGCGCCCTCGAAGCCGGTGATCGCCAGAATCGCGATGACGAACCCCACCACGCTGGTGCCGATGATCAACGGCCAGCGCAGGCTGTACCGGCGACGTGCCTGCTCTTCGCCGGTCCCGGCACCCTCGACCGGCGACTCGCGATTCAGCCGGGGAATGAATACGGTGGGGTCCCCGTCGACGGGCCGTCCGGCACTGATTCCTGGCGCCGTGTGGTACGTGGGATGTCGCTGCCCCCACGGGGTTTGGTACCCGGCACCGGCTCCTGGACGCACATCGTTCCTACGCCCTGCCTGGTGCGGCGCGCTCGGAGGGTAGCCGACCATACGCTGTCCGGACACCTGCCACGGTTGCTGAACCGGCCCGACCTGCTCCCGCGTACTCGAGTCAGCCCGCGCCAGCGCCATCTCCTTGGTGCGCTGCGCCGCCTCCTTCGTCTTGCGCATCGAGCGCAGGTACAGCTCACCACCTACCGTGGACACCACGCTCGCGATCCCGGCACCCGCCACGGTGCCGGCCACCCCCAGCGTCGATCCCAGGAAAGCCGCAGTGACCGCCGCAAGCGCTGCCGCGGTCACCTGCGACGGTTTGAGGCCGGCCTTTTCCTCAGAGGTGCCTTTCTGCTCTTCGCTCATCATCCCGATCTGCTCGCATTGTTACCGCTTCGATTCCGCAACGTTATAAGCCGTGCGGGCAACTCCGCTCATTGCCGGGACTACCTGTGACACAACACATCTCGGTCCCTTAACTCGCATAAAGTCGACCTAACAATCCGATTATGGCGACGAAGCTGAACGATATAGGCGACAAAGTTGTCCACTCCGGCCGGCAACGTGAGATCCCAAGTGCCGCAACACGCGCGCGTGGGCGCTGCGGCAAGCCGTGGTCAGCGTGCACCGAACATCTGAGTCCACCACGGTCCCGTGTCGAGCAACGAATTTCCGCGCCCGGTAGTGCCTTTCAGGGCACCGATACCAACCGATGTCCAGGAGCATTTGAGCAGTTCCTCCCGGTGACCCGAACTGCTCATCCAGCCCTGCATGGCCTCTCGGGGGTTACTTGCTCCCAGGGCGATGATCTCCGAGACCTCACCACGGTAGCCTTGTGCCTTCGCCCGATGCTCGGGGTAGGGGTGGCTGGGATCGGGGCTGATGTGATCGAAGTACCTTCGGTCGCGCATTTCCTGGTTGTGCAGGCGCGCGGCCCGGGTCAACCGCTCATCCAGTCGTAGTGGCTGACAACCCTTCTTCCTTCGCTCGGCATTGGTGAGGTCGAGGATCTGCTGCTCCCACGCCGTCGCACCCTCCCCCGGGTCCGGTTTCGTGGGTTCCTCCGGTTTCGTCGGCTCCTCGGGCACTTCTGGTTTTGTCGGCACTTCTGGTTTCGTCGGTTCGGGATCGCCGCCCGAACAGTCGGGTGCCGCCGGTTCGTCGGTTCCGGTGTCGACGAAGGCGTCGCTGATCCACCGACCGTTGTCGAGCTTGTCCCACACGTCGGTGGCAGCCCATTTGCCCTTGACGCGGTCGCCGCGAGCCGTGCACACGATCGTCACCCGGTTGCCGTGCCGAACTCGGCCGACCTTCGAACTCCGCAGACTCGGACCGGACCGCACATTGACCGGCCAGCGGCCATTCGGCGACTCGACGGTCCCCGTCACCGTCTCGTCCGGCTCCGCGGCGGCCGGGCCGACCATCGTTCCACCCGCGACAACAGCTACCGCGCACACCGCGCCGAACGCGGCCCGTGACCGCCGACCGACGAGCGCCCGCACCGCACTCCGCATCTTCAACCCTGTATTCATCGACATAGCCGCTCCCGCTGGACATTTGGCGATTCGATGGAGGTGACCACGATTCTCACAATTCTCCGTACTCGCTCTGATCCAGTTCCGATCAGCGTTGAAGCCACCTTGATCCACATGCTGATCAGTACCGAAGCGTAGAGGCCGATGACGCGTCTGCCGAGTTACATTAGGTCTCGGTAATGCGAGTCAAGGTCAGCCTGAAACCGCCACCGCGATCCAGCGGCCGGACCGTCCTGCCCACCGTGGATCCTGCTGATAATCAACACAATTCGTGGCAGCACGGCCATCGCGTGATCGAGTGATGCGCTTCGCCGAGGGGAGCGGATTGCGTCGAAAACGACCCATACGGAGCAGGTCGAGTCCATCAACCCAGCGCACGGTCCAAAATGGACTCGATTACCCAAACGAATCTGGCGCCGGAAACCGCCCACAAGATGGAACGCCGAATCTCGCGACTTCGACCGCCACCCCACGCCACATTCGACTTCAGCACCGATGTGCTCACCGCTGATCGTTCCCATCGACCGCGGCTCCCGATGTCGAACCCTCGGTTGCCGATGAACAATGCGGGGACCTCTCCGACAGCTTGTCCGAAACCCTCACCATCACCGGCCCCGCCAACGCCCGCACCGAACAACTGTTGCGCGAGTTCTTCCACCACTGACCACGAGAGCGATCGTGCCTGACCCGACCAGAACCGTCGCCATCCTCTGCGGTGCGAGTCACTGGCCCCGGCTCGACACCTTCGACCCCGCGCCCGCGTTCACCAACACCGCCACCGAACTACGCCGCTACCTCACCAACCCCAACGGGATGGCCCTACCCGCGGGAAATGTCTTGTGGCTCTTCGATGCCGACACCACCGCCGCCGAACACATCGACCGCATCGACCACTTCCTCGCCCACCACATACAACGGACCGGCAGTGCTCACGGCCGAGGCCTGCTGATCCTGTTCGCCTACGTCGGACACGGCGCGTTCTTCGGCGCCGACCGCGCCTACTGCCTGCTCGTACGCGACACCCACAAACCAGGCTTGGCACAAACCAGCCTCCGCGTCGCCGACCTCGCCTACACCCTGCGCACAGCCGCCCCCGAAAGCTCCCGCATAGTCCCCGATGAGCCTGCGCCGCGTCTGCGAACTCACCCAGCAACACCTCGACCACGAACCCGGCGATCCACCCCGGCCCGAGGTCCACTCCCCCGACCAACGCACCGGCGACCTCGCCGACACACCCCTGTTCCCCAGCCCCGCCACCACGCCACATCGACCAAACCACAACCCGACGACACCCCCTCGCGGACATCACCCGAATCATCTGCCGCATAGCGGTATCCGTTCGAAGCCACAACGCGAGACGCGCGCGGGGGTCGTCACCAAACCGCTGCCCGTCGCGACGACGGCCGCATACATACAGCCACCACCACCAGCACCGCCGCCCTCACCGATGCGACAGGCGGCTGGCTCACCAGCGCCGCGCAGTCAGGGCTTGTTTCGCGGACGGCGCTTGGTCCGACTCGCGGTCCTGCTCGCGGTGACGGTGGCTGTCGGTGCCGGCTTGGTGTTCGGCTACCGGACATTGTTCTGGAACTACTACGTCGGCGCCGCCAACGGATCGGTGGTGATTCAGCGCGGGTCGGCCCATGACCAGCGATCCGACGAAACGGTTTACCGCGTTTGCCTGACCCCCGACGGACTCCCCTACCCGGCGACACCGGGCAGCAAGCTGTCGTCAGCGTGCACGCCGCTGAAGGTGACCGACCTAGAGGAAAGCGGCAGACGTCAGGTGCTAGCCGGGACGGCGCCGAGTTCGCTGGACACAGCGAAGGACGCGATGGAGATCCTCGTACAGCAAGAACTATTGCCACCATGCCCGAGAAAAGCTGGTGCGGCACCTCCACCGACATCGGCACCTCCAACGACAGCGGCACCTCCAACTACGACCACGCCTCCACCGACAGCACTGTCCCCCAAGCCGCAGATCTCGGGAGAGAATTGCCGGGTGACCGACTGATACCGGCAGTGGGCTCCGCCGCGTGATTATGGCGGGATTCGTATAGGTGCCACTCCGGCAGCGATGCCTACACGCGGCGATTGCAGTGTCCTGCGTATAGCCGATACCGCGCACGGGTCGTGTCGAACACAATGAGGCGTCGGAGTTGCTGCGCACAACTCGCGCCTGACACGATCCTGGAGGTCTCCATGGCGATAGAGGACGGGGTTGCCCGTTTGGCGCGGCATCTATTACGTCGGACGGCGGGGTTCGTTATAGGGCCGGTGCGTAATGCGTAGAGGCTCGGTGATCGTCGAATACTTCCTCCGTTTGAGCAGGCAGCGAACCCGGCGCGACGCCGCTGGACGCACCGACGCACCGGTCGTGATCGACATCGGCATTCGGGAATGGCTCGACGCGGCGCTGCCCGTACCCGCAGGCAGCCGGGCGGCGGCGTTCAGCACCAAGATCGCCAAGCCGTCCTGGCTGCCGGGGTCTGCCGCACGCGGTGCGGGTAAACGGTTGCGGCGCTTGGGGTATGAGCTCGCCGGCGATCCGATGGACTTCCTCGTCGACGGGATGACCGGACCCCTCGGCGCGGGCGAACTGGCGCGGGTCCGCGCCTGGGCCGAACGCCTCGCCCACGTCGAGCACGACCATCTCGCACACCACGTCTAGAAAGTCGAAATCAGATGTCCCCCAACACTCTCAACCATCCAGTCCTCGTCGGTACCGATGGCTCCGCGGCCGCGATCGACGCCGTGCGCTGGGCCGCCTGCGACGCAGCACGCCGCGGCGCACCGCTGCACATCGTGTACTCGATCGACGTCCCGACGGACTTCGGTCCCAGCCTGGCCTTCACCCGCATCGACTATGACGACTACCGCCGAGCCGGCGCCATGATCACCGACAAGGCACGCGAATCCGCCGCCGAGGCGGCCGCACCGATCGCCGACCTCGACATCGACACGTTTGTCGTAGCAGCAGCACCGATTCCGGTGCTGCGCGATCGATCCGCGGACGCGCGACTGCTCGTCGTCGGTACCCACGGATACGGCGCTGCCGGCCGGGCTCTGCTCGGGTCGGTGAGCACGTCACTGGCCAGACACGCGCTGTGCCCGGTCGCGGTGATCCCCGCGGCGACAGCCGACACACCCCAAAAGGCGCACGGTCCAGTGGTCGTCGGCGTCGACGGTTCCGCGGGCGGTGCGCACGCGCTCGACGTCGCGTTCGAACAAGCGTCCCGCCGCGATGCTCCGCTGCTCGCGGTTCTCACCTGGTCGGGGTTCAGCCACTACATCCCGCGCATCGACATGCGCCAGGAGGCCGAGGCACTGCTCGCCGAGACCATCGCGGGCTATCAGGAGAAATACCCCGACGTTCAGGTATCCCGGCTCATCGCGCAAGCGCACCCTGCCAAGTATCTGCTCGAAACCGCCGAACTCGCCCAGCTGATCGTTGTCGGCAGCCACGGCCACGGCGGCTTCCCCGGGATGGCCCTCGGCTCGGTCGGCCAAGCGGTGCTGCACGGCGCGCACTGCCCGGTCATCGTCGCCCGCCCACCGAACTGACCTCCCGGCCACCCTTCACCATAGGAGAAAACCCATGTATGCCATGACTTTTCGTGGCCCAGGCCAACCCAGCTAGGAGCAAGTCCCCGACCCCGAGATCCAGCACAGCACCGACGCGATCGTGCGGGTGGACGCGGTCACAATCTGCGGGACCGATCTGCACATCCTCAAAAGCGATGTCCCCGACGTCATCCCAGGACGCATTCTCGGTCACGAAGCGGTCGGCACGGTGACCGAAGTCGGTGCCGGTGTGCGCTCCCGCAAAGTCGGTGACCGCGTCCTGATCTCGTGTATCTCGGCTTGCGGTACGTGCCGATTCTGCAAGGAAGGCCGCTACGGTCAGGCGGCTGCACACCGGCGAAGCACTGTCCGAGGAATTCGAGGCTCACCCGGCCCATGCACACAACACAGCAGTGCTCCTCTAGCCGTCTATTTCTTTACGGCATAAGGAAGCTACGAACCGGATCAGGAAGGATAGGCGAGACCGGTTCGTAGAGCAGTCTCCATTCGGCGTCCGGAATTGCTTCTCGGACATGTTCGAGCATGCTTCGAATCATCAGCAACTCGAGGCATGTCCAGGCTCGGTCAGTTGGGAGTCGGCGGCCTCGCATGGTCATCAACAGCAACACTCGGGGGACCGCCGCCGCAATGGCCTCAATCCATTCCCGGGCCGCTCGGTCTGTGGGAGGTACCCCGATCTCGGCCGCGGCGCAGAGACTTTCCGCCCAGGTGTGGAGTCTGTCTTCTGTTTGCATTGCCAGCCGAAGGTCCTTCAGCGATGCTCTCGCCGGTAACTCACGCAGGTAGTCCCGCATGTCGCCGCCAGGTATAACGTCGTCGAGCACCTGGACCACCGCGCCTTCGGGATCCGCCGGTACCGCCATCGCCAACGCACGCCTATACGAACAGTCCCGCGTCCGTCAACAATGGCTCGAGGCGACCCAGGACGTGGCCACCGAACTGCTGGGCGGCAGTGAACCGAACGAGGTGCTCGAGCTGATCGCCGACCGGGCGCGATCACGTCATTCAGCGACTGTTCGCGGTCGGGCTGTCACTGCAGAGGTCCTGTGTGAGGCGGGCAGCAATGTCGTCCGGCACGCGTGCGGTTCACGGGTCCGGCAGGACTCGTGCGAGCGGGGGGCTACCGCTCAACTGGTCGGCATCGGCGCGGGCGATGTTGTGGCGGATGGCGACGACGACGGGGTGCTCAGGTGCGAAGGTGTGGGTCGCGATGGCCAGGGCGCGGCGGTGGTACGCGGCAGCTTCGGTATAACGCTCTTGCTGGTGTAGGAGGGTCGCGAGATTGTTGGTGAGCAGCGCGATTTCGGGGTGGTCGCTGCCGAGGAGGCGTTCCTTGATGGCCAGGGCTTGCCGGTAGTGGCGGTCGGCGGTGTCGGTGTCGCCGAGTGTCTGTTCGATGGCCGCGAGGTTGTGGAGCTGGACGGCGATCTCGTAGTGGCGTGGTGGACGTGCCGTCCGGCAGATCGCCAGAGCCTCGTTGAGCAGGGTGCGGGCCTGTTCGTGGCGACCCTGGCCGGCCAGAGCCGCTGCGAGAACGGCGAGGTCTTGGGCGAGATCGACCGGATTGGTGCGCGGTGTACCGCGGCGGGTGTCGACCGCGCGGCGGGCATAGGTTTCGGCGTCCGAGTAGTCGCCACGGGCATGGGCGAGTCCGGCCAGATTATGGCTCAGGGCGGCGAATTCAGCTGGGGTGGCGCCAGTTTCGTCGTAGAACTGCCGGAGACGGGCGTAATGTTGCGCCGCTCGGTCGAAGGCGCCCAGTTCCTTGGCGGTGATGCCGAGCTGAGTGAGCACAGCGCCCAGCAACGCACCGCCAGCGGCTTCGGCCAACAGCAGCGCCTGGCCGAGGGCGTGCTCGGCCTGCCGGTAGTCGCCGGTGCGGCGATGGCAATCGGCCAGCGCCACCAGGACCCGGGCGAGCAGCCGGTCCCGCTCGGCGCTCTCCGGTATCCGCTCGAGCCACCGTACGGCTTCGACCAGATGCGCTGTCGCGACCGGGTATTCGGCACGGTCCAGCTCGATCCCGGCCACCGTCAACGCTGCCTCGGCAACCAGCAGCGCGGGCCCCGACGAGGCGGCCCTGGCCAGCCGTAGCGCGCCGCGGCCGTGCCCGACCGCCTCGTCGAGATCACCATTCACCTGCCAGTAGCGGGCCAGCCGCATCCGCAGCCGGGCACACCTCGCCCGCAACCGATCCCGAATCGACATCACTACCGGATCTGTACCGGCTCATAGCGATTGGCACCGATTCGGTCGGCGAGGACGGCGGCGGGACCGATCAGTAGGGTCAACGGCCCGCCACAGGAATCAGCAGGCGATTGGTACACCATGACATGTTTCCTCTCAAATTAATTGTGCCACTACAGAGTTCGCAGCGGCTCGCAATGATCGACTGCGATTCGTTCGAGGATGTGACTCCCGCTGCCGGCATCAGCAGCCGATTGGTGTTCCCAATGACATGTCTCCTCTCGGACGGTCTTCCGACTCGGCCTGCCGGTCGAGAACCAGGCGCCTAGGTGTCGCCTCGATTCCGCCGGGTGCGCGGATCGAACCGGTTGTCAGGACTCATCGATCCCGGCAATAAACGATTCACACCTGACCCGATCCATGAATGCCGGTCATGGATTTCCGGATCGATGGGAGATTCATTGCGTCACTTCGGAACGTGTGCCCAGTGCTCAGTCTTTCCGCCGCACACCGTCGGCCATAGGGCCCTACGGCATGCCCGACCGAGTCGTTCGGCCCCATCCGTCGGCAACACGGGACTCCGCTGAATGAACCTCACGGATTGAGGGTCGAGTGGCGCCCAACTCGTGAGAGCCTGACGGTATGCCACCGACAGTCGAGCAGGTTCGCGTCCTGGCCGATAACTGCGAGCAGTTCCGTGACTCTAAAGCGCCCTTGGGATATCCGAACAGCTTAGCTCTCTGCGTAGTCGACTCGGTTCAGTCGACTGGTGTCACCTACCCCAGCGTCGAGAAGGTCATCCATAGGTACTGCGACTTCCGCAGAAGTCGAGGCCACGACCCGTATACCGACGGCGTGCATGCGCTCCTGGCAACATTCCACGAAGTCGGCGACCCCACCGCCTGGGCCCGCCGGATCGGAAACCAGAACAAGATCTCCACTCACGCTGGCGCGCCGCTGAAGGCTGTCGCCGTTCACGAAGCGGCGCAAGCTCTAAGCCGCCACATCGTAGTCACTACGCAGGATCTTCGAGACGCCGCCGAGTAAACATTCAGCCGGTTCGGTAGCTGGATGGTTGTCGGGGGCGTGCGGTGTCGCAGTTGGTGGTATCGGTGCTGGTGGTGCACGATGTGGGGGTGCCGGTTGAGCTGGGAGTCGAGGAGCTCAGAGAGCTTCTGGCGCAGCGTGATCGGCAGGTTGACCGACGTGATGAGCAGATCGCGGCGCTGACCGCGGCAGTGACGGCGTTGTCGGAGACGAATGCGGAACTGGTCGCTCGGGTAGCGCGGCTCGAGCATTTACTGACTCGGAACTCGGGTAACTCCTCGATGCCGCCGTCGCGGGACGACGATCCGGGCCACAAACCCCCGGCGGAGAAACAGAAGAAGCCGAACCCTGCTGTCCAGCAGCGTAAACGGGGCAAGCAGCCGGGGTCCCCTGGCACGAATCTGGCGTGGACCCAAGACCCGAACGCGACGGAAAACCTGTTCCCGCAAGGCACATGCGATTGTGGTGCGGACCTGGCCGGTGGCCAGGATCTGGGAATAGTGGACCGGTATCAGCGCCACGACATCCCGGAGGTGACCGTGCGCGTCACCCAGTTCGACTGCCACGAGGTCGCCTGCGGGTGCGGGCGCACCCACGCCGCGTCGCGCCCGGACGGAGCCCGGTCGGGCCCGGTGGGTTACGGCCCGAATCTGCAAGCTCTGGCCGTCTATCTCCTTGTCGTACATCATCTTCCGGTCCAACGATGTGTGGCGTTGCTGGCAGCGTTGACCGGTGCCGCACCGAGTGCGGGGTTCGTGCACGCCATGCTGGCCCGCACCGCGGCCACATTGGGTGCGGTGCAGGCACGCATCCGGGCGTTGATCGTGGTGTCGCACGTGGTGTGCTGCGATGAAACACCGATCCGGGTCGGCCCGGCCGCCCCGAAGGCGGGGAAGAAGAAAGCCGACAAGTATCTGCTGGTCGCTGCCACCGATCTCTATACCCATTACCTGCTCGGTGGCCGTGACCTCGAGACGTTCAAAGCGTTCGTGCTCAAAGACCTCGCCGCCGCCGGCGCGATCGTGGTGCACGACCGCTACGTCAACTACGACTCCGACCACCTCGGAGCGCTCATCCACCAGTTGTGCTGCGCCCATCTTCTCCGAGATCTCACCGGCGCGGCCGAGGTTTATCCCGACGCCGAATGGCCCACCCAGGTCGCGGACTCCCTGCGCGGGCTGATCCATCACGCCAATCTGGCACGCGCGGAGAACCTTTCGGCGATCGAGAAGGGCGCGGCCCAGGAGTTGATCACCCGGCTGCGGGACGGGGTGAAAGTCGGGTTGTCCGAAACCGTCCGCCACGGTGACCGGCCCGGGGAACGCAAAGCCCGCCTGCTGCTGCAATGCCTGCGCGACCGCGAAGCCGACGTACTGCGCTTCACGACCGACTTGCGCGTCCCACCCACCTCCAACCAAGCCGAACGCGACCTGCGGCCCGCGAAAATTCAGCAGAACATCTCCGGGCGCCTCACCAGCGAAGACCGCACCGAAGACCGGTGGCGCATCCGCGGATACGTCTCCACCGCCATTAAACACGGTCACGCAGCCCTCGACGTCCTACGCGACGCCCTGACCGGACGTCCCTGGATCCCACCCGATCCTGTCCCCGTCTAACCACTCCCAGACAGCAACCCGACCGCACACCGGCCGGGCACACCCTCACACCCGAAAACCGCAGGTCAGCAACGGCGCTGAATGTTTACGCCGCCGAGCGCCCAATGCGTCTCAACGAGATTCGAGAATCCTGGCTGAACGTCTCAGGGCAAAAGTCCGGCATCACCTGGCACTACGTCCAGATGCTAGCGGGACTCCCCGGCGTGAAACCTGACCGAATGATCATGCGATTCGTCGCGGACACCCTGCGAGTACCCCGCGCCCAGGTGACATCGCAGTTCGCAGTGGAGGCAGTTCGCTCCGCGGCAGAGGCAATGAACGTCTCACCGACAGATCTCGACCACGGGATCTGGCAATGGCAACGACGGCGTCGCTGACGCGATTCAGAGCGGCGATTCGGCTGCTGCCGCCTACGATTTCAGCGATCAGCCAATCGAGGTAATGCCGAATCATATTGCTGCACAATGGACCGATCGGCGTGCCATCCCCCGGGCGCGGGCCTCCCGGGGATGGAACGGGCAGTCAGCGGAAGAGGCGGAAGAACCCGCGCACCTGCTCGACCAGCGACTCCGGTTGCTCCAGTGCGGCGAAGTGGCCACCGCGCGGCAGTTCCTCGAACCAGCGCAGGTCGGTGAACCGGAGCTCGGCCTCCCGCCGCGATGGGCGGGTTATGTCGCGCGGGTAGACCGACAGCCCGGACGGCGCGGTGACCTTGTCCCGGAAGTTGGCGAAGCTCTCCCAGTACAGGCGCGCTGACGACGTTGCCGACGCGGTGAACCAATAGACCGAGATCTCATCGAGGATCTGCTGCCGCGACAACGCGTCCTCGGGGTGGCCGTTGTTGTCCGTCCAGGCCCAGAACTTCTCGGCGATCCAGGCGGCCTGGCCCGCCGGGGAGTCGGTGAGGCCGTAGCCGAGCGTCTGCGGCCGGGTCGCCTGCTGGCCCGAGTACCCCCGGCCGGTGCGCCGGAACTCCTTCTCGGCCGCGAGGTTCGCCAGTTCCGCGGGCGTCGGGTCGTCGAACGTGCCCGCCGCCACGGACCCCAGGTTCAGGTGCACGCCGGCGACCCGCTCGGGCGCCACCTCGCCCAGCGCGCCGGACACCGCCGAACCCCAGTCACCGCCCTGCGCGCCGTACCGCTCGTACCCGAGCGAAAGCATCAGCGTGTCCCAGGCGCGCGCGATGCGTTTGACGCCCCACCCGGTCGTCGACGGCTTGTCACTCCAGCCGTACCCGGGCAACGACGGCGCGACCACGTGGAACGCGTCCGCCGGGTCTCCGCCGTGCGCGCGCGGGTCGGTCAGCGGGCCGAGGACCTCCAGGAACTCGAGCACAGAACCCGGCCACCCGTGCGTGAGCACCAGCGGGAATGCGTCCGGCTCCGGCGAGCGGACGTGCAGGAAGTGGATGCCCAGCCCGTCGATTGTGTCGCGGTACTGCGGGAAAACGTTCAGCCGCTCGGCGAACCCGAAGTCGTAGTCCTCGGCCCAGCTGCGGCAAAGCTCCTGCGCATACGCCAGCGGCAAACCCTGTGACCAGTCGTCCACCGGCTCGGGCTCGGGCCACCGTGTCCGTCGCAATCGTTCACGCAGGTCCGCGATCTCGGCTTCGGTGATGCTGACCTCGAATGGCTCGGCAGACATAGCGGACTCTCTTCCTCGGTAAGGCTTTATCGGATCGAGTGTGGGTCAGGGTGAAGCCGTCGACCGGCTCGGAGGGGTGGACCGTCATCGCTGGCTTCCACGCGTGTGGTCAGGTTCGGGTCGGCGGCCGGCACCAGGGCGCCGGGTCAGGCTGAGGACGAGTCCGGCCAGAGGGAATGCCGCGAGCACGGCGAGGGCCACCGGCACCGACGCGATGCTGGACAGGCCCGCGACAGCGGCCGGACCGATCCCGCCACCCAGGAAGATCATGAAGTTGAGCAGGCCCTGTGCGGTGTCGCGGTCGGGCGCGGCGACCAGTTCCGGTGCGAGGCTAACCAGTACGGCCTGGGCGCCGGTGAAGCCACACACGGTCAGCGCCGCGCCGACGACAACCGGAATCGGCCCGGTGAAGACCGCGACCACGAGCACGCCGACGACGGTGAGTGCCGCAAGCCCGGCCGACACCTGCCAACCGGTGAACCGGTCGGTCAAGGCGCCGACCAGCCGTCCTGCCAGCACCGAGCAGGCGGCCGCCGGGACCAAGAGCGCGCCGGCTTCGAGCGGTCCACCGCCCGTGGCCTGCTCGATCAGGGACGGGGCGAGGAACAGCACCCCGTAGTAGCCGGCGAAGATCGTCCCGCCGACGAGCCCGGCCGACAGGAAGCCGCGGGCCGCGATCACCCGCCGAGGCACGAACCCGTCGGGCGTGCGTCGCACGCGCCACCACAGTCCCACCGCGGCGAGTGCCCCGGCGGCAGCCACGGCGAGCGTAACCGGAGCGGGCAGGCCGACCGAGTGTGCCTGCAGCAACGTGATCAACGAGCCGGCGAGTACCGACAGCACGGCCACGCCGACGATGTCGAGTCGCCCGGCCGAGCCGTCCCGCTCGCCGCCACCGATCCGCGTTAACGTGCGCCTACCCGCCAATGCGATCAGCAGGAGTGGCAGTGCGAGGACCGGGATCGCGAGCACCGCACGCCACCCCAGCCATGCGGTGACCGCCCCGCCCAGCAGGGTCCCGCACGCCGACATCGTCGCGCTGGCGGCTGCGATGATTCCCAGCGCGCGGATCCGTTCCCGCCCGGGAAGGGCGGTGGCCACGGCGAAAACGGCGATCACGGTCGCACCCGCTCCGGCGCCACCGATCAGTCGACCGACGATCACGACCGGCAGTGTCGGGCCTGCTCCCGCGAGCGCCGAGCCCGCGGCGAGTGCTACGACTCCGGCGACGAGTACCCGGAAGGGGCTCCACCGGGCCATCAGCCGACCCGCGACCGGCATCGCGAGCGCGGATGTCAGCGACCATGCGGTGAGGATCCATGCCGTGGCCCCGAACGGCACCGCGAGCCCGCGGCCGATGGCCGGCAGCGCCACCGCCGGTGCTCCCAGTGCTACGTACTGTGGCAGCACCAGTATCCCCAGGGCCAGCCCCAGCCAGCGCCCGTCGGGGGCGTGGTTCGATTCGCTGCTGAGGGTCCCGCCAGACGGGATTGTCTGCGTCATCGTCGTCTCCCCAGCATGTTGTGACATGTGAAAGCTACTATGGGTGTCACGATACGGAACAGCGAGGAGACACGTCAAATGCTTGATGCGTGTTACAGCCCATCGGCGGTGCAGACGGCCGTCGATCTTGCCAACACCTTGAGGCCGATCAAGGGAGAGGACGCGCTCGAGACCGTGGAGCAGCTCCGGGACTTCCGCGATGAGCATTCCCCCGCCGGACCGGTCGAGTCGCCGAGTTCGGCCGCAGACGGCGTGCGGCAGCGTCTCACCCGCGCCGACCTAGCGGAGGTCCGCTCGTTGCGCGAGACGGTTCGTGCCGTGCTCGAACAAGCGAGCACGGACCCGGTTGGGGCTGCAGCCCTGATCAATGGCGGCCTGCGTCGCAACCACGCCACCCCGGCGCTGCGCCACGATCACGACCGCTGGTGGACCGAGGTCACCTCCGACACCGACCGCTACTCGGCGCACCTTGCCGCGACCACGCTCAGCGCACTGGCCTCCGTGATCGCCACGCTCGGTCCGACTCGTCTGGGCGTATGTGCCAGACCGACCTGCCGGGCCACTTTCGCGGACCTCTCGCGCAACGGCTCGAAGCAGTACTGCACCCGAACCTGCGCGCACCGGGCCAGCGTCGCGGCCTACCGGAGTCGGCAGAGCCCGAGCTGAGTGTCGGCACATGCCCCCTGCCAGGTCGGCTCCCGGTGCCGACCGAGTGCGGCGATATCACATTAACCGGCCACGGTGTGATCGTCGGAAAGCTTTGCTGAATGGGAAAAGGGCGGTGGCGGAGACTTCTCGATGTTTCGACACGTTCCGCCAAGCACGCGATCGACGAAATAGGCCTGCACCTAAGCGAATTCGCGCGGAGTAGGTCAGCCGGTTTCGACCACTTCGCGCAGCGCGCGGAATTCCGAGGCGAGGGCGTCGAGCGTGTAGTGGGCGTTGAGCCCACTCGGGTTGGGCAGCACCCACACCGCGGTAGCACCGACCCGCTCGGGTTGGGGGCCGACCGTGGTGCGCGGACGACCGAAAGCCGTGCGGTAGGCACCGATACCGAGTACTGCCAGCACTCGAGGTTGATACTGCTCGACCCGATCGACCAGGGCGCGTCCACCGGCGCGCAGTTCGTCGGCGGTCAGCTGCTCGGCTTTGGCGGTCGTGCGTGCGGCCACATTCGTTATCCCCAAGCTCAGCGCCAGCAGTTCTCGATGTTCGTCGGGCCGCAGTAGGCGCGGTGTGAAGCCGGATCGATGCAGTGCCGGCCAGAACCGATTTCCCGGACGAGCAAAGTGATATCCGGTGGCCCCGGACCACAGGCCCGGATTGATTCCGCAAAACAGCACATGCAAGCCGGGCCCGATCACATCGGGAATAGTCTTGTCCTGCGCCGCGGCCAGATCCGCGGGCGACGGCCGAGCTGACGAACCAGAACCCATCCCCTCAGTCTGCCGGGTGCCCGGCCGGCCACCTGCTGCGGCTACGCCAAGGACGACACAACACTCGCTGGTCCAATACCGACGAGGCCGGAACGTGGCGGCGTGTCTCATCGAGCACGTTTTCTCGAAGAACAGTGCGGGACTCGTGGTCGATTACCCGACGACGTACGGGCCGGTGAAGTCGCCGTCCGCCAACGCCAACTCGAACGTCCCGACACCATCCAAACTCAGGACCGCGACCCGATGCGCAGCCTCCGGTGACGGCACAACCTGTTCCCGCACGAGTTCACACCTTTGGATGCCGGGGTCAGGACAGTTTCGCCGTGGGGGCGAAGGCGGGCAGTTTGTCGAGGCTGCTCTGCACGGCCTCGGCGCCGTAGTCGAACATCTGCCGTTCGTATTCGTCGACCGCGGTGTGCAGGTCTTGGCGGCCTTGGTCGGCTTCGATCAGGCACTGGCGCAGCAGGTCGGCGTCGCGTAGCGCGGTGTTCGCGCCGTTGCCGCCGGTCGGGGAGGTGGCGTGGATCGCGTCGCCGAGTAGCGTGACCGGGCCTGGGGTCCAACGCTTTCCGGGTTTGACCACCCGGATGGACAGCAGTGTGCTGTTGTCCGGGTCGGCTTGCTCGATCAGCGCGCGTAGTAGCGGGTGCCAGCCTTGCATCCGCGACAGCACGGCGTCTTGGGCGCTCAGATCCTCGAGCGAGCCGTGCGGCGGCAGGATCATGGCCCAGCGCACGTAGTCGCCGATGTCGGGCAGGACGACTTCGGGGGCCAGTTGTTCGGCGGCCTGTTTCGGCGGAGTACGGAAGCGCATCGCGCCCAGCAGCAGGCTGACGCCGTCGCCGGCGATCTTCGAGCCGTAAGCCTTGGACAGGCCCGCGAACTCGTCGGTCAGCGGGGTGCGGCCGATGACGAACCGCACACCGGTATCGGTCGGAACGGTCTGCGGCGAGAGCACCCCACGCACCGCCGACGTCACCCCGTCCGCGCCGACGAGCAGATCCGCGATGGCCGGGTCACGGCGACCGAACGCGGCCTGAACGGTGCCGTCGGCCAGAACCTCGTAGCCGGTGAGTGCGGCGTCGGTGTGCACGGTGAGCCCGGTCAGCAGCAGGTGCCGCAGCACCTGACGATCGACCACGATCCCGGTCCGGCCCGCACCGAGCCTGCCGATCTCGTTCAGCTGCGGGTCCAGGATCAACTGCTCAGCCGAAGCATCCATGACGATCTCGTCCAGCAGCGGATGCCAGCGCTCCGGTAGGCAGTTACGCACCGCCTGGAAACCGGTCGGGTTCAGCACCAGCCGGTAGCCCTGGAATCGTGCGACGATCCCCGGGTCGCGCTCGAATACCTGCGCCTCGATCCCGGCGCCACGTAAACCCTGCGCGAGAGCCAGACCTCCCAGACCGGCTCCGACAACGGAACCTCGCATCACGCACCTCCACAACATCGAAACGAACCCAGTTCTTGCTTACGAACTAAGTTCTACTCAACGAACTTAGTTCGTGTCAAGCTGAATCGTCCCGCACTCACCGCGTCGATGTTCGCGACACCGGTCACACCTGCGCCGAATCCCCCAGCCCCACTGCAGTTCTCCACAGCACACGAGCAAGGGGTTCGTCGGCGACTCGCCTGCCGCGCGGAAGTGACCAGTGTTGCGACGATCAGGGAAGCGGTGCAGGTGCTAGCCCACGAGATGCGCCAGCACCCCGCAGCATGGCCCGGCAGGGGAGTTGATCAGAGTGCGGTTTCAGGGACGGTCAGGCAGACGGGGGGCTGTTGTAGCGGGTGTCCCGACCGCTGACCACGGTGATGTTGTTCGATCCCGCTACGTTGGTCTTCTGAACCAGAGACCTCACCCGCTGCTGATCGGATTCCTCCAGCGCAGGGGTCAGTTGCTCGTCGAGCAGCCGCTCGAGCTCATCACGCACCTCAGGGTTGCCGTTGACCAGACGGTGCAGCCGCAACCGCCAGTCCGACACCAGCGCCTCCTGCAGCACTGTGTCACCGCTGTCCCGCGCAGCGACTGCGTCCTGGTGCAACCGGTCCAGGTCCGTGCCTACCTGCTCGGCGTCCTCGGGATGGAACCGCTGCCACCACCCCACCACCGAAGCCTTGAGCAATTCCCAACCCGAGGTAGTCATCGCCGTTGTCAACGCGGTACCCGCTGCCAACACGATCTCGTCCACGCGGACCCCATTTCACCGAAAAACTCACAGTGACAGCAGCTTAGCCACCATCCCACCCCCGCACTGTCGATCGAACGACCGATACCCACAGCTTGCGAATCTTTTTTTGAGCATCGTCTCCGCGCTATGACGTACCCGGCTCTACGATTCCAGTGCATCAGCGATTACGAGCGGGGGCGGGCAATGCGGAAATCGTCGACACCCATGGCACGCGGTGCAGCAACCAACGACTCCCCTGCTGTGCAACCCAAGCTGGCTGTGACAAGTTCTGTCGACTGGCTCCGCCTCTGTTGCGGTGCCCCGGCGACGCAAGGACCGGTGCCGTGAACAGCGATGCCGACAAGCGTCCCGCAGATCCTCCTGCTGCGGTTGAGCAAGGGGTTCAGGTAGACGGAACAGGCAATATCAACGTCACTAGCGCAGGAAACGCCAAAGTCACGGTTTACACGCGTCCTGCGGAAGTAGCGCCTTCCACGCCGACCGCCAATTTGCAGGGATGGGCGGGGTTCGTCAGCGAACTCGACGGCACCGGAGGCCTACCGCAGGTCTGTAATCTGAACCCATACCGGCTCGGCGCTACGAGGAACCGGTACGGGCAAGACAGCGGGCCCGGCGAGGAGCATGACGCCTACGTTCCGCGCACCGCCGACAACGTTGACACCCGGCTAGACCTCGCGCTGACCGAACAGCGGATGGTGATACTCACCGGACCTTCCAAGGTCGGAAAGACCCGCACGGTATTCGAGGCCGTCCTCCGCACCCTTCCGCAGGCCAGGGTAATAGTTCCGTTGCCGGAGACGCTGTATCGGATACCGGAGCATCCGGGCTTCACCCACACGACCGACGACATCGTCATCTGGCTCGACGACGTGCAGGACTTCTTCACCACTGAGCAGCCTCTGACACCCGCACTGCTGGCGCACCTGACCGACCGACCAGCACGGACCGTGGTGGCTGCGACCTTGCGCAGCGAAGCTCTGGAGCGTCTACGCGGCAGCACAGGTGAACTCACTCGCCATACCCGTGTCGTACTCAACCAGGCATTCGAAATCGAACTTGCCTCGACCAGTGAGAATCCGGCCGAACAAGCCATCGCGGCGACAAACTACCCCGCGCTAGATCTCGACCGGTATGGGTTGGCCGAGATGCTGTCCAGCGCGCCGGAACTTCTGCGCCGCTATGACGTCGCCCGCCACAAAGCTCCCGTCCTCCGCGCCGTCATCGAGGTCGCCATCGACTGGACCCGGATCGGACACCCGGACCCGATCCCCGAAGTCACCCTCCTCGAACTGGCCCTGAAGCGTCTCGCCCAGCAACGACCTGACCTCGATCCCACCCAGGATGAGGTGAACAATGCCCTCAAGAGCGCACGTGAACCGGCAGAGGACGTCGGCCGCGTCGCGGCATTGACCACCGAGTCCCTCGGCAAGTCTCGCGGCTACCGACCGTTCGACTACCTGGTCGCCGCCGACGAGGGACAGAACCACGCTGCACGAAACGTCCCGGAAGCCTTTTGGGACATCGCCGCCGATGAGACAGATATCCGCATCATCTGGGCGATCGGTCGCCAGGCGCACCTACTGCACCACTACGCAGTGGCTGATCAGCTATTGCGCCGCGGTACCAATGCCGGCGACGACTCGTGCATGGCCTCTCTCGGCCACTTGCTGAGTGACCGCGGCGACCTCGCCGAGGCCGAAACGTGGTACCGCCGTGCCGCCGACCTCGACCACACTGGCGCCATGATTTCCCTCGGTCACCTGCTACGTGACCGCGGCGACCTCACCGACGCAGAAAACTGGTACCAACGCGCCACCGACACAGGCAATACCTACGGCATGATTTCCCTCGGTCACCTGCTTCGTGACCGCGGCGACCTCACCGAGGCCGAAAACTGGTACCAACGCGCCGCCGACGCCGACGACACCTACGGCATGACCTCTCTGGGCCACCTGCTCCGTGACCGCGGCGACCTCACCGAAGCCGAAAACTGGTACCAACGCGCCGCCGAAACTAGCTACAGCTTCGCCATGAGCTACCTGGGCGACCTGCTGCGCGACCGCGGCGACCTCGCTGACGCAGAAAACTGGTACCAACGCGCCGCCGACCTCGGCAACACCTACTCCATGGCCTCCCTCGGCGACATGCTGCGCGACCGCGGCGAACTCACCAACGCAGAAACCTGGTACCAACGCGCCGTCGACGCCGGCGACACCAACGGCATGGCCTCCCTCGGCGACCTACTGCGCGAACGCAGCGACCTCACCGACGCAGAAAACTGGTACCAACGTGCCGCCGATCTCGGCAACACCTACTCCATGAAGAGACTCGCCTTACTGCTCAAGACCCGCGGCGAACTCACCGACGCCGAAACCTGGTACAAACGCAGCGCCGACCTCGGCAACACCTACTCCATGGCCTCCCTCGGCGACCTACTCCACGAACACGGCAACCTCACCGAGGCCGAAAACTGGTACCAACGCGCCGCCGACCTCGGCAACACCTACTCCATGGCCTCCCTCGGCGACCTACTCCACGAACACGGCAACCTCACCGACGCCGAAAACTGGTACAAACGCAGCGCCGAACTCGGCACCGGTATCAGTAACACCTACGCCATGAATCGGCTCGGCTTACTGCTCAAGACCTGCGGCGAACTCACCAACGCCGAAACCTGGTTCCAACGCGCCGCCGACGCCGACGACCCCGCGGGCATGGACTTCCTGGGCGACCTGCTGCATGACCGCGGCGATCTTACCGAGGCCGAAAACTGGTACCAACGCGCCGCCGACCTCGGCAACACCTACTCCATGATCACCCTCGGCGACCTACTGCGCGACCGCGGGGAACTCACCAACGCCGAAAACTGGTACCAACGCGCCGCCGACGCCGGCGTCGCCAACGGCATGGCCTCCCTCGGCGACATGCTCCACGAACGCGGCGAACTCACCGACGCAGAAAACTGGTACCAACGCGCCGCCGACCTCGGCAACACCTACTCCATGGCCTCCCTCGCCGACATGCTGCGCGAACGCGGCGAACTCACCGACGCCGAAAACTGCTACCAACGCGCCGCCGACCTCGGCAACACCTACTCCATGAAGAGACTCGCCTTACTGCTCAAGACCCGCGGCGACCTCACCGACGCCGAAAACTGGTACCAACGCGCCGCCGACCTCGGCGACGCCAACGGTATGGGTTTCCTGGGCGACCTACTGCGCGACCGCGGCGACCTCACCGAGGCCGAAACCTGGTACCAATGCGCCGCCGACCTCGGCAACACCTACTCCATGGCCTCCCTCGGAGACCTACTCCACGACCGCGGCGAACTCACCAACGCAGAAACCTGGTACCAACGCAGCGCCGAACTCGGCACCGGTACCGGTAACACCTACGCCATGAATCGGCTTGGCTTACTGCTCAAGACCCGCGGCGAACTCACCAACGCAGAAACCTGGTTCCAACGCGCCGCCGACCTCGGTAGCACCTACTCCATGATCGCCCTCGGCGACTTACTGCGCGAACGCGGCGACCTCACCGACGCAGAAACCTGGTACCGACGCGCCGCCGACGCCGGCGACCCCGACGGCATGGCCTCCCTCGGTGACCTGCTCCGCGAACGGGGCGGCCGCGCTGCTGACACCGACGAATGATCGGCGACTGCCCCCGATCCCAAGACTCGATACCGTGTTCTGGGACTGAAACCTGAGCTGGCCAGTCCCGCGCTGGCGTAGGAATTGCTGTGTGTGACCGGTGTTGTCGGTCCTGACCGCGGACACGTGCGAGAAGACCAAATCATCGGCCCGATCGACTCCTGGCACACCCAAATACCACTATGCCGGGACCGCTTGACACGCAACGACTTCCGGTGAATACCGGACGTTGAGTGGTTGGCTGCCATCAACGCCGCGGCGAGGAGATCGTCACGCGGCCATACGGTTCGGGGAAGCAATGCCTCCATGCGGTGTGCCACTGCTCGGATCGACCTAGCGGCCTGAACACGGCGCGCCCGTTCTGGTTGAATCGCCCGTATGGCAACCAGCGTGCGCATCCCCGGCCTGGTGCTCACCGAGCACGAGTTCTCCGTCCCCCTCGACCATTCCCGCCCTGACGGCCCGAAGATCACCGTGTTCGCTCGGGAGATCGCCGATCCGGACGGGCTCGGCCGGCCGTTTCTCGTCTACCTCCAAGGCGGGCCCGGGCACGAGGCGCCGCGGCCGTCGCGCGGGGCGCCGAGCTGGCTGCCGCGGGCATTGCAGGAGTACCGGGTGCTGATGCTCGACCAGCGCGGCACCGGACGGTCCACGCCGGTCGGCACACTGTCCGGCACTCCGGCCGAGCAGGCCGAATACCTCACCCACTTCCGTGCCGACGCGATCGTCCGCGACGCGGAGTTCGTGCGGCGGCAGCTGGGCGTCGAGAAGTGGAGCGTGCTCGGGCAGTCGTTCGGCGGGTTTTGCACGCTCGCGTACCTTTCCCTCGCTCCCGAAGGCCTGGCCGAGGCCTTCTTCACCGGCGGGCTGCCGCCGATCGCGCGGCATCCCGACGAGGTCTACACCACGACGTTCGCCAACCTGATCGAGCGCAACCGCCAGTACTACCTCCGCTATCCGGGTGATCGCGGCCGGGTCGAGGCGCTGCTGCCGATGCTCGACGACGGGGCCGTCGTCCTGCCCGACGGCAGTCAGCTCACCGCGCGGTTGTTCCGGCAGCTCGGGTACGTCCTGGGTGCCAGCGGCGGCGAGGAGGCGCTGCACTACCTGCTAGAACGCGACCCGAAGTCCCCCGCCTTCGCGCACGACGTCGCCAACTCGCTGCCGTTCACCGCGCGCAATCCGCTGTACTCGGTGATCCATGAGTCGTCCTTCTCCGACGGATTCGCCACCCGCTGGTCCGCCGAGCGCGTGCTGCCGGACGAGTTCCGCACCGACCGGACGCTGTTCACCGGAGAGCACGTGTTCCCCTGGGTCTTCGACGATGTCCACGGTCTGCGGCCGATGAAGCAGACCGCCGAGCTGCTCGCCGCACAGGAGTGGCCGCGGCTGTATGACGCCGACGTGCTGCGCGAGTGCACGGTCCCGGCGGCGGCCGCGATCTACGCCAACGACATGTATGTCGAGCGGGCGTTTTCCGAAGAGACCGCGCGGTTGATCCCGACGCTGCGGCCGTGGATCACCAACGAGTACGAGCACAACGGCTTGCGCGCGTCGAGCGATCACGTGCTCGGACGGTTGATCGACCTCGTCCGCGGCCGGATCTGACGGGTCGTCAGGGTAGCTGGTCAGCTGGCAGTGACCCTGTTCGACTTGGTGCGGTTGCACCGCCAGCACAAGGTCTGAAGGTTGCCGGGCGCGGTCAGCCTGCCCTTGGACACCGGCATGGCGTGTCAGGCAGCTCCGAGGTCGTGAATCAGAACATCGAACGTGGGCGCGTCCGGCCAGCTCGGCCGCAGCGTCCCCACTCGATACCAGCCCCACTTGCGATAGGTGTTGTACGCCCGCTTGTTTTCGGGTCGAACCAGCAGTGTCGCACGTCGCTCGGGACGACCGCCGAGTAGTTCGTCGTGTAGAGCACGAGCGATCCCTCGTCCGGTCAACTCGGACAACACCATGATCTCGCTGAGCGCGAATGTGCGTGAACCATCCTCAACCGTGAATGCCGCAACATCACCGTCGTCCAGACTCAGTCCACCCCACCACGCGGCCTTCGCCGGCAGCGGCCAGCCCCACGCCTGGCCGCACGGCTTCCCCTCGAATCGAGCCATCACGAGCTCGAATTCACCGCTGCGACCAGGATCGGTGTAACTGTCGAACCGCCGCATGAACGACTCAGGCGTGCTGAACGCATTGCCGGACTTGGCATACGAGCCTCGAAAGAGCGCCTCGACCACGTCTCGCTGTTCACGCGCCTGCACGGCGGTGCAATGCTGAAACTCGATGCCGTGCAGTGTTTCTGCTCGACCGATGCTCATACCGCGATCGCCGCCTTCCGCGCCAACTCATCGAATCGTTCCCGGAATTCGTCACCGGACCGGTCGCCCACAGCCTTACGAACTGGCTCGAGCAGGCGCAATGTCCGCGTGGACGACACCGCCCCCTCGAGGTCACCCACGACCGAAAGACCCTGCGCAACAGCACCGTTGATATCTCCCACATTCGCCAGGGAAGCCGCCCAGCCTGCCCGGTAGTTCGCAGCGTTGCGAACACCTGCTTGATCGAGCACCAGTCCTGCAGACAAATCGGCAGATTTTGCGAGCTGTCCGAGTTCACCGAACCCGCGGGCTTCGTGGCACCGAACCTCGGCCGAGTTCACGAACCGTAGCCACTCCGCACACTCATCGACCGACTCGTGCTCCAGCGCAAAATCCAGTTCGCGCCACGCTCTCGCAATTGCCCGCCCGAATCTGATTCGATCACACATGACTGCGTATGCCTGGGCTTCTCGCGTTGCGATCAGCGTGTGGACCCGGCCGGGAGGATCATTTCGGGTCAGATCTCGCGCACGGGTAACCAAGCTCAGCGCCCGGTGCGGATTTCCCTGACCTCTGTGACTGAGGGTAATCAACTGGCTCGCGGCATTGAGGCACACGTGCACCGTCAGACCGTTGTCACCGGCTTGATTCGCCAGCGAGAACGCATCGACATAACAACGTCGCGCGAGGCCATGCATATCTGCGTCGTAGGCAAGCCACCCAGTTGTCGTGGCGAGATTGCCCACCGCACTCATGAATGCTCTACCGGTCTTCTCGTCAAAGGCGCACGTATCCAGCTGATGCTTCGCGAACTCGAGGCACGCAACGGCCTCCTCGACGAGAGTCACGCCGCCAATTGCCTGCTCGCGACTCCTCAGCCGTGCAACGGCTTCGATGACTCGCGGCGCATCGCCGAGCCCGATACGACTCCCGGTGGAAATCGAACTGTCGACCAGCACCGCAGTGAGGAGAACTCCGAATTCTCGCCGCTTCACCCTGTCGTCCTCGGCTTCTTGTACGTCGAGTGATCCGTCGACAGACAGGCCGGCCGCAGTTGTGCCAACGACGACACGCTCAACCGTCGCCGCACGAAACCGCGCCCGCTGATCGTCGTCCAGCCGCGCCAGCAAAGTGTCCAGGGCTTGCGCGGACTCTCCTCGGACCGGCCGGTCCTTGGTGGCACGTTCCCACTTCCGGATCGTAGGCGGCTTGAAGCCGATCCTTTCGGCGAAATGCTCTTGAGTCAGCCGCAGCGCATCAACGCGTAGCGCCAAGACCTCAACGCGCGTCCACGAGTTATTGATCATCGCTGCCCCCGCTCGCGCCGACAACGAACCGTGTCGCAAGCGTATCGCTCACGTGCGGTTCTGTGGCTGGGATCGAAACTCCTGGTCAGCGAGGCTCGAATAAGCCCCGACGCCCAGCAGACGGCGTTTCCCTCACCACACACCGACCCACATTGAGTCCGTCGGATGTGCACCGCCTCGGCGTCGGGCGCTTTGCAACCGATGAGCGAGCAGGAGGCGCAAGCGATGGGTATGGACGACGAACTGCGTTCACCGTTGGGGGGTGACACCGCAGCAGCACTACTACGCACGGCGGTACCACCTCGAGCACCACGGCACACCCGAAGAGGTCGCCGAGTTCTCGGCCAGCGGGCCACCACCGCCCAGGAAGGCAGACGGGGTAACCGGCAAGATCCTGTTCTACGAGGCGAACCCGCCCACACTCGAAGAGTTCGCCGGGCTGCTCGCCGAGATGGAAATGGGCGGCTGGATCACCAGCGAAGTCCGGGAGAAGGTCGCGGAACTGCCGCGCGCAGACGGTGTCGCCGAGCTGAAAGCTCGCATGGTCGAACGGGATTCCGACGAACGACAACCAGCGTCCGGGACCGAGTGATCCGCCATGGAGAACACCGAGCCGTCCGCGCGCCGGACTTCCGTGAGACCGGGTCGCACCAAACGCCGCCGCGCAGCGGATCCTGCCGAGTCTTCGCACCAGCGCCGGCACGTGCGGGCCGTGCGCTACCGATCAGCACGACGGTGGCACAGTGAACCGGGCACGGGCCCGAGCGAGGAGGAACTGACCATGAGCGGACGCACCCCCAGTCAGTGGGAACAGCTCACCGCTGCCGACCCGGCGCATTCGACGTTCTATGTGGAGCGATTCCGGGCTCTGGCGGCCGACGGCACGGACATCTTCGGGGAAGCGCGGCTGGTCGACGCGATGCTCGAGCGCGGCAGCCGGGTCCTGGACGCGGGGTGCGGCCCGGGACGTGTGGGTGGCTATCTGCACCGCGTCGGCCATGTCGTGGTCGGCGTCGACGTCGATCCGGTGTTGATCGCCGCGGCGGAGCAGGACTATCCGGGTCCGACCTGGATAGTCGGTGATCTCGCCGAGCTGGACTTGCCGAGCCGCGGTATCGCCGCCGACTTCGATGTCGTCGTGTGCGCGGGCAACGTCATGACATTCGTGGCGCCATCCACCCGGCAGGCGGTGCTGGCCGGATTCGCACGCCATCTCGCGCCGTCCGGCTGGGTGATCGCGGGGTTCGGTGCCGATCGCGGTTACGAATTCCCGCAGTTCCTGACCGACGCCGAGGCCGCCGGACTCACCGTGGACTTGCGGCTCTCGACGTGGGACCTACGCCCGTTCACCGACGAGTCCGACTTTCTGGTGGCGGTATTCTCGCGCGAGGGTGAATGACGAGCAGGGTTACGAATCCAGTCGCCCGTCGGCCTCCGGGACAGTCGCTCGCGGCTCGGTATCGAGGCTCGCCGACCGGATCCGGGTTCGAGTGCTGACCATACGACGCGCCCCACCCGTGGCCACGATGTTGCCCAAGACCAGGCCCGCGCCTATGGCCAAGGTGGTGAGTACAGAAAGAGCGAACGCCACTCCTGATCCTGGCGAATGCCCGATGAACTGCAGTAATGAGTGGGCAACTGTCAGCGATGGCAGTAGGGCGCCGCAGAATGCGGGAACAACTATCGATGCCGGCGAAATGCGCAGCCGGGCGGCCGTCCATGTGCTGAGCGCGCCGAGTATCGCCGCGCCGAGCATCAACGACATCTGCAGGCCGATGTGCGCACGAGCACACAACTGCACTATCAACTGGGTGAATACCGCCACCGCCATAGAAATAGGAACCACCCGCGCGGTCGCCCCCTGAGCGAAGGCATTGGCCGCGGCCGCGATCGCCGAAGCAAAGAGCGCCCAGAACGGCGTCAAGCCAGTCAAATGGATCGCCGACGGATCGACTTCGAGATCGGCCCACCGGGTCGAAATCAAGCCCGCCTGAATGCCGGTGACCATCCCGAGCACCACCAGGCCGATGCCCAGCCCGCGCACCAGAGCCAGGCTCCGAAATCCGGATATCGCGTCCTGCGCCGTCGCGACGATCGACGGGTGTGGCAGCAGCAGCACCACACACGCCGCGACCATACTGGCCGCTTCGCCCGGATTGATCGGGCTGTATGCCATCGCCAAACTGCCGGCCGTCGTCGCCAGCGCCATTTGCGCTACCGCGACGAAAAATGTTGGAAGATAACGTCTCCCGAGGATCCGACCGAGGTACATCAGCACGAACATCAGCACGAACGCGCCGGCGGCCGACCGGTAGGTCCCGCCTGCTTGCAGCGCGACGACAATGCCCAGAACTCCCATTGCGCCCGCGACAACACGATATGGCCATCGCGGATCCGACCGCATCTCCTCGACAAGTCGCTGGCTGGCTCGAGTCATGTCGGTCCGATGGCCGACGATATCGTCGACAACGCCGTACACGTTGTTGAGCCGGTGCAGGTCGGCGCCCGTGTCACGCACAGCCCGCAATCCGGCGATGGTCGGCTCGTCGGGCACGGCATACACCATGTGGATCGACGAGCCGGGAAAGTCGAGTTCGACCGCCGCCAGATTCCAAGTCGCCGACACCGCGACAATGGCCACCTCGACACTGCGCGCATCGGCTCCCGACGACAACATCACCTCGCCCAGATCCAGACAGAAATCGATGACCTGGCGGGGCGAATACTCTTCTCCGGTAGCTGTCGGCGACGGCGACACTCCCGCGTAGATACTTCCGCGCAGCAGCAGTGCGATATCGCGCCGCTGTTCGGCCGTGGTCACCCGTGGTCGACGCTGCCGAGCAGGACGCCGGGCCCCGTCCGCCGTATTGGTGACCGACGTGCGAGACCGCCGCTTCGGTGCGAGCACGCGGGACCGGCCGCGCCCGCCGATCCCGGGCCGATCGGCCGGTTCGGGAGTGCGCCCGATACGGAAACGGCCCATCCTGGGCATGATCTCCAATCCGATCCTGGACAGAATGATGAAACCAGCGAACGCCGCCGCAGTGTGCTCGACCTTCGGGCCCGGAAGCTGTTCGAGCCCGCCCTCGACAGTGCTACCGCTCATGTGCACCGCTCACACCAGCATCGCTATTCAGTACCCGTCCGCAATGACAAGATCGCGAATTGTGACGACACTAACTCCCGTTGCCATGTGCGGTCAGTGTGCACCCAGCAGTTGTCCGGCTCCCTCGACCCGGTCGTCGAGCCCGTGCTCGCGCAGCGCGTGCCACAGGGTGGCGGCGTTGATCGCGACCACGGGTTTGCCGAGTTCACTTTCCAGCTGATCCGCCAGTCCGACGAAGGACAGATTGGTGCCGACCTGGACGATCGCTTCGACGTCCGGTCCGTCGACCGCGGCGACGATCTCCCGCAACCGGTCGCCGCCGACCCGGGCGATGTCCATGGCGGTCGGGCAGCGCAGTCCGGTGATCGCGGCGACGTCGAAGCCCGCCTCGGTGAAGAACCGGCCCACCTCGACGTCGGCGACCGGCTGATACGGCGAAAAGACCGCGATGCGCCGGCAACCGAGTTCACGCAAGGCAGCGCGGCACGAACTGGCCCCGGTGGTCACCGGCAATCCGGTCCGGTCCCGCAGTCGCTGCTCGAACGCCGCGTTGCCCGCGACCCCGCCCCAGAACGTCTCGGCGGACATGCCCATGACCATCCGATCGGGTTCGGCGGTGAGCACATCGCGCACCGCGGTGTCGATCGAGGCGCGGATCTGGCCGAGCAGCGCGCGGAAGTCGTCGTCGTTGCTCATCACCGGATCCGGGATGTACATCGAGCCGGCGCGATAGGCGACTCCGGGCAGTCCGGCCCGCCAATAATCGTGTTCGACAACGGTATTCGTGCTCGGCACGATCACACCGAAGACAGCTCGGGGTCCGACCGCGTTGGTCATCGGATCGAGCTCACCAGCCGGGCCAGTACATCGTCGACCGCGCGGTGGGCTCGTTCCCGCCCGGCGGCTCGGTCCAGCAGCAGCGTGTCGACGAGTAGCGGCGAAACGATCGCCATGGCGGCCTCGTCGACCTCGCCTTCGTCGGTGACGCCGATCGCGCGGACCGATCTACGGATCGGGGCGAGCAGGTCCAAGACATAACGTCGACGCAGCGGTACGCACTCCGGATCGGCCGACGATGCGGTGACCAACGCGCGCAGAAACGCACCAACTGGCTTGTCGCGCAACCGATCACAGAGCAGATCCAGTTCGGCGCGCAGGTCGGCGACCGGGTCGCCGCTCGGCTCCGCCGCCTGATGCGGAGCGACCGAGATGAGGGCCGCGAGAACGTCGCGCGGCGTCGGCCAGTGCCGGTAGATCGTCGTCCGGGCGACGCCGGTCACCGCGTGCAGGCGCTGCGGCGTCAACGCCGAACCCCCTTCCGTCAGTACAAGTTCCAGGGCAGCGGTCAACACGATCTCCTCGGTGTCGGCGGCGGGGCCGACCGGGCGTCCGGGCTTGCTCACCCAATAAACGATACATCTTGTTTTGAATATTAATAAACAGTACATTTTGTATCGGTATTACCGCTCGCCCGAGGAGGACCCATGCGTCCACATGTCGAACTGATCGATGAACGCGATCTGATCCAGCACACCGCCGAGTTCCAGCACGCCACCGGCAGCGCCGAGCAACGCAACCTCAGTTACGACGAGGAAGACGGATCCGCCTCGCTCAAGGTTCGTTTCACCAGCGATTGGTCGCGGCCGGCCGGCGTGCAGCACGCCGAGACCGAATGGTTCGTGCTGTCCGGACAGGTCACGATCGGCGACACCGTACTAGGCCCCGAGGGCTTCTGGATGGCACCGAAAGGTGTATGGACACCGCCGATTTCCGTCACCGCCGACACCGAGATCCTGCTCTTTCGGGAAGGCGGAGACCACCGGTTCGAGCCGGCCGACGGTGACCGCGACTTCGTCCGCGCCGACCAGGAACTGGTCGTGCTCGACACCGCGACGATGCCGTGGATCGACGTCAAGGACGGCAGCCCGATGCGCTTCGATCTCGGCGGCACTCCGGTCCCCGGGCTCTATATCAAGCTCCTGCACCGCGACCAGCAGACCGGCTTCTACACCCGTCTCATCAAGGCCAAGCCGGGTTGGCGCGAAGAACCCTTGGCCCATCACCCGTGCAGCGAGGAGGCGTACTGTATCGACGGCGGATTCGACTACAACTTCGGCAAGATGTGGCCCGGCACCTATTTCTGGCGGCCCGCGCGCATCCGCCACGGCGACTTCACCGCCGACGCGGAACGGGGCTGCACGTGGATCGTGCGTTCGGATGCCGATCTCGTGGACTGGTATACCGACAACGCCAAGATCGAGGTGTCGGGCACACCGACCAACTGGGGCCCGGACCTGCCGCACAGCCTCGCACCGCGCCCGGTCGAGCCGGTCCGCTCGCGCTCCATCGGGCAGTGGGCCGACCCCACCTATCAGTAGTCATAACGCCGCGCACGGCCGGCCGCGGCGCAGGTACCGGCCGTGCGCGCCACCGTGCAACTCGCCGTCACGGAGAATGTGGCTGCCGCGCAGAAACACGTCGGTGACCGCGGCATTCATCTCGAAGCCTTCGAAAGGTGTGTATTCCTGGGCGGATTCGGAATCCGCCGCGCGTACCGTCCACCGCACGGCAGGGTCGACCAGCACGATATCGGCGTCGAACCCCGCGGCGAGGTCGCCTTTGCCCGCCAGCCCATAGCGCCGGGCCGGGTTCGCCGCGGTCAGTGCGGCGATCCGGCCCAGCGGCAGGCCGCGCTTCAGTCCCTCGCCGACCAGGCCGGGCAGCAGGTATTCGGCGCCACCGAAGCCGGATTTGGCCAGGAACACGTCGGCACGGTCGGCACCGAACTTCTGCTCGTCCCGGCAGCACGCGTGATCGCTGACCACCCAGTCGATATCGCCGGCCAGCAGGTGCCGCCACAGCGCCTCCACATCGGAGCGCTCGCGCAACGGTGGATTCACTTTGCCGCCGATGCCGTGCGCGGTGTCGACGTCGGCGAGCAGATGACCGATGGTGACCTCACGGCGAAAGTTGACCCGCGGGAAGGCTTTTGCCATCGTCATCGCGGCGTCGACCGCCTTCGCCGAGGATAGGTGGAGCAGGTTGATGTCGGCCAGGCCGGTCTCGTGCGCGAGATAGGACGCGATGGTGATCGCCAGCCCCTCGGAATGCGCCGGACGTGCAGCGCTATAGGCGCGCAGCCCGCTCTGCGTGCCGTCTTGTTCGACCAATGCCGTGTAAGCGGCCATGATCTCGGCGGTCTCGCAGTGCAGCGACAACGAGAGATGGTCGCCGAATCGTTCGCGGGCGCGCTGGATGCCGCGCATCACGAACTCGAAATGGGCCAGGTCGTAGCGTTCGTCCGGCGGGATCATCAGGAAGTCGGACTGGTCCGATGATCGGCCGTGCAGTCCGTGGCCGCCGTAGAACATGAAGATCTTGAACGAGGTGATACCGAATTCCTCGACCAGGTACGGGATTTCGTCGATGTGCTGGGCGGTCATCGGAGCCAGATGCAGGCCGTAGTCCACCAGTGATCGTCCCGCCATCCGGTTGAGGACCTCGGGGACGAAATCACGATACGAACCACCACGGTTGAGGTAGTAGCGGCCGGTCCGCAGATAACTCAGCGACGTGGTGACGCCGCCCTGCGCGCAGGCGCGGCTTTCGCTCTCGGTATCGGCTGCGAGGTCGCGGTAGATGCCCCAGTGCTGATGCGCATCGACGACACCGGGGAAGGCGAGCAGGCCATGCGCGTCGACCACCCGCGTCCGCGCACCGGCGGGCAGATCGGGACCGATCGCCTCGATCACGCCCGCCGAGACAGCGATGTCGAGTGGCTCTCCGTTGTCCGGCGACGTATCGCTCGCACGGACAACACGGGCATTGCGGATCAGGAGTTCGGGCACGACACTCTCCGGTTTCTCTGTACGAAACGCTGTTTCCAATTCGCCGATCTTCGCAGTACGATGCGCTGGTAGTCAACGCCGCGAGTTCGCATCAACGTTTCGGTGCGGGAAACAGATTGCGGCGCAAGGGAGGACCGATGGTGCCGCAACCGCTGGCCGGAATCCGAGTACTCGACATCGCGACCCTGTTCGCCGGCCCGCTGGCGGCCACGCTGCTGGCCGACTTCGGCGCCGAGGTCGTCAAGATCGAACACCCTGGCGGCGACCCGGTGCGCGGTCATGGCGCCCAGCGTGCCGGGGTCGGACTGTGGTGGAAGCTGCTCGGCCGCGGCAAGAAGTCGGTGACGCTGTATCTCGGCGAAGCGCGCGGCCAGGAGATCTTCCGGCGCATGGTCGCCGACGCCGACGTCGTGATCGAGAACTTCCGCCCGGGAACCCTGGAACGATGGGGCCTGGGCTATCCCGAACTGCGCGCGCTCAATCCGCGGCTGATCCTGGCCAGGGTCACCGGATTCGGCCAGTTCGGACCGTACGCCCGGCGTCCCGGCTTCGGCACCTTGGCCGAGGCGATGAGCGGATTCGCGGCCGTGACCGGCGAACCGGACGGCCCGCCGACCCTGCCGCCGTTCGGCCTCGCCGACGGAATCGCGGCACTGACAACGGCTTTCGCGATCATGACGGCCTTGCGAGCGCGGGAACGCGACGGCACCGGGCAGCAGATCGATCTCGCCATCATCGAACCGATTCTCACCCTGCTCGGTCCGCAGATCATCGCCTACGACCAACTCGGCGAACTACAACCACGCATGGGCAACCGATCCGCGAACAACGCCCCACGCAACACCTATCGCACCGCCGACGGCGGTTGGGTCGCGGTCTCGACCAGCGCGCAATCGGTGGCCGAGCGGGTGCTGTGGCTGGTGGGACGCCCCGATCTGATCGACCAACCCTGGTTCGCCACCGGTGCCGAACGGGCAACGCACGCTGATGAATTGGATGCCGCGGTCGGTGGCTGGATCGGCCGGCACAGCACCGAGGAAGTGCTGACCGCGTTCGAGCAGGCCGAGGCCGCGGTAGCGCCGATCTACACAGCCGCCGACGTATTCACCGATCCGCAGTTCCGGGCCCTCGGCTCGATCATCGCCCTGCCCGATGCCGAGCTCGGCCAGGTGCGCATGCAGAACATCTTGTTCCGACTATCGGACACTCCGGGCGAAATACGTTGGACCGGACCCCCTTTGGGAGCCCATACTGACGAAGTACTCGAACGCTACGGCGTCGATCAGGCCGGGCTCGCCGAGCTACGATCCGCCGGAGTGATTCGATGAGCAGTACCGAGCCCACCCCGGAGCGGACCGCACCCGAACACGCTGCCGCCGAGAGCGATCCGTTGATCACCGCGGTCCGCGGCAACCTACAGCTGATCGAGTTGGGTCAGCCCTTCTTCACCGGCATGCCGTGCTCACCGAATCATCCCGGCTTCCGAATGACCCTGGCGCGCAGGCACGGTGACACGGTCCGCCCGGACGGCGGTTCGGCCGCGAACGAGATCATCGTCACCGGCGGGCATGTCGGCACCCACATCGACGCACTCAGCCACGTCAGCCACAACGGCGCGTTGCACGGCGGGATCGATGCGCAGAAGGCGCAGCGGGGCGGCGGGTTCAGCACGCACGGCGCCGAGCACCTGCCGGGCCTGCTGCGTCGCGGCCTGCTGCTCGATATCGCCCGGTTGCGCGAGATCGACACGCTCCCTGGCGGTTACGAGATCACTCCACACGATCTGGAGTCGGCGGCCAGGCAGGCGCGAGTCAGGGTGCGAGCAGGCGATGTCGTGCTCATTCGGACGGGCTGGTCGCGGCTGTTCGATGATCCGCATGCATACCTGGGCACCGAAACCGGCGTGCCGGGACTCGGTGTCCAGGCGGCGCACTGGCTGGCCGTTCGCGACGTGATCGCCACCGGTTCGGATACCACTGCCTACGAGTGCATTCCGCCTGGAACCGGGCACCGCGTGTTACCCGTGCACCGAGTTCTACTGGTCGAATTCGGCATCTACATCATCGAACATCTCGCGCTCGAAGACCTCGCCGCGAGCGGGATCAGCGAATTCGCCTTTCTGCTCGCCCCGTTGCGCATAGTCGGCGGCACCGGCTCGCCGGTTCGACCGCTCGCGGCGGTGAGTCGATGAGCCAGCCGACGATCGTGCAGCGGCTGGCCGCCTTCGCCGCGTCCGCCCGCGACAGTGGCCTCGACGACGAGCTACGCGCCGACGCCGCACGACGAATCCTCGATGTGCTGGGCAACAGCGTGGCCGCGCTCGACACAACGGCCGCACGCGCGGTGGCGACGCTGGTCGAGGAGTGGGGTGGCAGACCACGGTCGACGGCACTCGGGCTACCGGGGCGATGGCCTGCCGCGAGCGCGGCACTACTCGGTGGAACCCTGGCGCACGCCTTGGATTTCGACGACACACACCTGCCGTCGGTATTGCATCCGTCGGCGACCGTGGTCCCGGCCGCCCTCGCCGTCGCCGAGGCCCGCAGCGCCGGCGGCGCGGCCCTGCTCGATGCCGTCGCGGTGGGGGTGGAGATAGCCGTCCGGGTCGGTATGGCGGGTTATGACACGGCACTGGGCAATTCGATCTTCTTCGAACGCGGACTGCACGCGACCGCCATCTGCGGCACGCTCGGCGGTGCCGCGGCGGCCGCGATGCTGGCCGGCGCCGATGCGACGGTTGTCGGGCACGCGCTCGGCATCGCGGCGAGTATGGGTTCGGGACTGCTGGAGGCCAATCGAACCGGTGGAACTGTGAAACGGGTGCACTGCGGGTGGGCCGCGCATGCCGCGGTCGTCGCGGCCGAGCTCGCGTGCGCCGGGCTGACCGGACCGCCGACCGTGTTCGAGGGGAGATTCGGCCTGCTCCAGGCCTTCTGCGGTGAGCAGAGCAATCCGGCCGCGATTCTCGACGGCCTCGGTGCGCGGTGGGAGTTGCCGACGGTGTTCTTCAAACCCTATCCCTGCAACCACTTCACGCACGCGGGCATCGACGCGGCGCTTCGATTACGGGCCAAAGGCATCGCCGCCGAGGACATCGATCGTCTCGAACTCGGCGCACCGACCGTCGTGCTGCGCACCATCGGCGAACCGCATGCGGACAAGGTGCACCCGAAATCCGGTTACCACGCGGCATTTTCCGGTCCGTACACCGTTGCAGCCGCACTGCTCGGCGGCGGTGGTCTCGGCGTATTCCATCAGGACTTCACCGACACCGCGGCAGCCGCCCCGGAACGGCTTGCCTTGGCGGGCCGCGTCACCTGCGTCGCGGACGCTCGGTGCGACGCCATATTCCCGCATCAGTTCCCGGCGGTGCTCACCGCATGGCTGCGCGACGGGCGCGTGCGCACCGAACGAGTGGAGGTGAACCGCGGCGGTCCGGGAAATCCGCTGTCCGCCGACGAGCTCGCCGCCAAGTTCCGCCTGAACACCGAGCAGGTGTTGTCCGGGAGCCGCATCGACCGGATCACCGGACTGGTGCTCGATCTCGCCGAACAACCAGACCTCGTCGGGCTGATGTCACTGCTACGGACCTGATCGGTCAGCGAGGCGGGAACAGACCGGCCCGGCCGAGCAGCGCGGGCACCGGTTTGCCGAGCAATTCGCCCAGCCACAGACCGGTTTCGAGCACCGGCTCGATCCGTACACCGGTCTGCACGCCCATCCGATCCAGGGCGTACAGGACGTCCTCGGTGGCGATATTGCCGGTCGCGGCCGGCGCGAAGGGGCACCCGCCGATGCCGCCGGTGCTGGCATCGAGCACGCGAACTCCGGCCTCGAGCGCCGCAACGGCATTGGCGTAGCCGGTATTTCGCGTGTTGTGGAAATGGCATCGCAGGGTTACGTCCGGCGCGATTCGCGCCGCACCGGCCGCCAGCGCCCGCACCCGATCCGGTGTGCCGACGCCGATCGTGTCGGCCAACGCGAGCTCGTCGGGTTCGGCCTCGGCGACGCGGCGGATCAGTTCCAGCACAGTAGCTTCGGGGACTTCCCCGGTGAACGGGCAGCCGAATGCCGCCGCGATCGTCACTGTGCGGAACAGCCCCGCTTCCCGTGCCCTCGCCGCCAACGTCGCCCAACGCTCGATTCCCTGCGCGGTCGAGCATCCTTGATTACGCATGCTGAACGAATCCGTAGCCACCACAACAACATTGATCTCATCGACGCCCGCTTCCAGTGCCCGGTCCAAGCCTCGGTCATTGAATACCAGGCCCGCATAGGACACTCCATCGATCCGCGGCACAGCGGCCATGACCGCCTCCGCGTCCGCCATTTGCGGCACTCGCCGCGGATCGACGAAGCTGACCGCCTCGATCCGGCGCAAACCGGCGTCGACGGAGCGTTGCACCAGCCGGATCTTGTCCTCCGCCGACACGATCTCCGGTTCGTTCTGCAGGCCGTCCCGCGGCGCGACCTCGACCAACGTGACCTTCACTTGCCCTCCACGGTGCGACCCACCTTGCCACTTTGTTCCACTCAGGGATACATTGTATCCAATTCCGGCGATCGTGATCCGCCCCTCGCGAAATCGACACGAGCGTCCGGGTGCGCAACAGGATGGAGACTGCGACATGGCAGCCGAATCGACGAAATCGACAGGGCCGCTTGCCGATCTGCGGGTCGTCGAGATGGGGCAGCTGCTCGCCGGCCCGTTCTGCGGTCAGTTGCTCGGCGACCTCGGCGCCGAGGTGATCAAGCTGGAACCCCCGGGAACCGGTGATCCGATGCGGCAGTGGGGTCGCGACCAGTCGCAAGGCAAGTCGCTGTGGTGGCCGGTGGTGGCCAGGAACAAGAAATCGGTGACCTGCAACCTTCGCGAAGCCGCCGGGCAACGACTGGCACGGCAGCTGATCGAGCACGCCGACATCGTCATCGAGAACTTCCGGCCCGGCACGATGGAACGCTGGGGTCTCGGATTCGACCGGCTGCGCGCCGATCATCCCGGACTGATCATGACGCGCGTGACCGGATACGGCCAGACCGGTCCCTACGCACCGCGTGCCGGATATGGCTCGATCGGCGAGGCGATGGGCGGAATACGTTATGTCACAGGCGATCCCGGCCATGCACCGGCCAGAACGGGTATCTCTCTGGGCGACTCGCTCGCCGCGGTGTTCGCCACCATCGGCACTCTCGCCGCGGTGCACCATCGGGCGAATACCGGACGCGGCCAAATGGTGGACTCGGCGATCTACGAAGCGGTGCTGGCCATGATGGAATCGCTACTGCCCGAATGGGCGATCACCGGATATCAGCGCGAACGCACCGGACCGGTGCTGCCGAATGTCGCGCCCAGCAATGTCTATCCCACGGCGGGCGGCGAGATGATCCTGGTCGCCGCCAACCAGGACACCGTCTTCGCCCGGCTGGCCGAGGCCATGGGCCGCCCCGAACTCGCCGGCGACGCAAGGTATTCCACCCACATCGCCCGCGGCGCGCGGATGGCCGAGCTCGATGAACTGATCGGCGCGTGGACCGCGACCATCGAGACCGACCGGCTGCTCGATCGACTCCACACCGCGGGCGTGCCCGCCGGCCGCATCTTCACCGCGCGAGACATGTTCGCCGACCCGCATTTCGCCGCCCGCGAGGCGATTGTCCGGCTCGCCCACCCGGAGTTCGGCGAACTGCCGATGCACAACGTGTTCCCGAAGCTGAGCGAAACCCCCGGAGCCGTCCGGCATCCCGGCCCCGAACTCGGCGAGCACAACCAGCACGTCTACGGCGGACTGCTCGGCCTCGACCCGGACGACCTCGAACAGCTCGCCGCCGACGGCGTCATCTGAGGAGCGGAGCACCGATGACCGAGCGCGCCGCCGACTACCGCCGTTCCGGCTACAGCGCCCGCCTCGGCGCGGGACGCTCCCCCGCCGTTCTGGTGGTCGACATCTGCGCGGCCTATCTCACCGACGGCTCGCCGCTGCGCGCGCCCGTCGATGCCGCCGTGCGGGCCGCCGCCGAAATTGTTTCACAGGCAAGGTATTCCGGCCTGCCGGTGATCTTCACCCGGGTCCGCTTCGAGCCCGGCGGCCCCGACGGCGGGCTCTTCCGCCGCAAGGTGCCGGCGCTGCGGGTATTCGAGGCTGATAACCCCCTCGGCGACTTCCTCAACGACCCCGCCCCGGCACCCGGCGACACGGTGATCACCAAGCAGTACGCCAGCGCTTTTCACGCCACACCGCTTGCCGCGACGCTGACCGCCGCGCGCATCGACACCCTCGTCATCGTCGGCCTCACCACCAGCGGATGCGTGCGCGCCTCCGCTACCGACGCGCTGCAGCACGGTTTCCGGCCGCTGGTCGTCGCCGACGCCTGCGGCGATCGCGCCGCCCCACTGCACGAGGCCAGCCTGCTCGATCTGGACATCAAGTACGCCGACGTGCTGAGTCTGGCCGAAGCCCTCGCGGTCTTGCGCTCGGCCGCCGTCGACGACCACGCACCACCGACTTCCGAGACCGCGGCCGACGCGGAACTCACTTAACGACAAGAGGATTCCATGGGTCAACACCCGCACGGTTGGTGGATCGTGCTGCATCTGGTGCTGTTCGTGTTCTGGCTCGGCGGCGATCTCGGCGTGTTCTATTCCAGCCGGTTCGTGATCGATCCCGAGCTCAGCGCCTCGGCCCGCGCGACGGCGCTGGCGATCATGAGCGGCCTGGATCTCGGACCCAAGGTCTGCCTCGTCCTGTTCCTGCCCAGCGGCGTCACGCTGATGGCATTGCAGCCGCACGGTGCGACTGTGTTCGGAATCGACTTGCTCCCTTGGTGGTTCGTTGTCCTGGTGTGGATCTTCGGCGCCGGATGGCTGACGCTGACCGTGCTCACCCACCGCACGCACGGACGGCGCGCCGCGGTACGGCGAGCCGATCTCCTCATCAGATTCGCGGTCATCACCGTGCTGGCCGGTACCGGCGGCTACGCCCTGCTGGCCCAAGACCCGTTCGGTGTGACGACCAACCCACGCTGGCTCGGTGCCAAGATCCTGCTGTACACGGTCGCCGTTTCGGCTGGACTCGGTATCCGAATGACGTTGCGCCCCTTCGGGCCCGCGTTCGGCACCCTGATGACCGAAGGCTCCAGCGATCCTGTCGAGCGCACCCTGCGGCGCAGCGTCGACGGCTGCCTACCGTACGTGTGGCTGATCTGGGGCAGCGTGCTCGCCGCAGCGGCGCTGGGCGTGCTCAAGCCCGGGGCGCAATTGTGAGTCCTCGCAACGGTTATGGCGTGTAACCCAACTGAGCAGATACCGCTCCCGCCGCCTTCAGCAGCATGGGGACACACTCGTCCATCCGTGGCTGGAAACGCGACAGCGGCCCGCACACGCTGATCGCGGCCACGACGCCGCCGTCGTGGTCGAGGATAGGCGCGGCAATGGAGGCTGCCCCGATCTGCCGCTCCCCCAGCGAAATCGCGTAACCACGTTTCTTGGTGGCGTTCAGCTCGGTGCGCAACTTACGCACCGAGGTGATCGTCGCGTCGGTGAACGCGGTCAACTCGTGCCGGCCCAGGTACTCGTCGATCTCGTCCTTGCGCAGCAGCGCCAGGATCACCTTGGAGGAGCTGCCCGCGTACAGCGGATACGGCACCCCGAGTGCGACCTCCATCCGCAATTCCTGTTCCGGCACAACCTGATCCACGTACATGCGGGTGTCGCCGCGTCGGATCGAGAGCGTGGCGGTCTCCCCCGTCACCGCGGCCAGCCTGCGCAGCTCCGGTGCGGCCATCACCCGAAGGTCGGTGCGCGCCAGGTACGCCCGGCCGAGCGCGATGGCGGCATGCCCGAGCGCGTAACGGCGCGTGGCGGGTTCGAACGCGATGAGGTCGCGATTGCGCAGCGCGGTGAGGATGCGGTGCACCGCGGCCTTGGTGATGCCCAGCTCGGTGGCGATCTCGGTGACGCCGAGATCGGCCCGGCCGCTGCGGCCGAACAACAACAGCACGTCCATGGCTCGTTCGACCGCGGCGATCGACCGGCTCTGGTTGTCGGACTCGGTTTCGGACACGCCCCGAGTGTAAGCGGTGGATTTCCCGATGGGAAACACCATCGCCATCCCGGTTCGCTTGCGCCGACCCCACGCCGGGCGTTACCTTGTGCGTAACAGTGTTTCCACTATCGAAACGGAACAGCGGTGGAACCCAATCATCTCCGCGCGGTATTGGCGCAGTGGGCCAGCGGCGTCGTGGTAGTCACCACGGTCCGGTCGGATGGTGGCAGGCACGGCATGACGGCAAGCTCGTTCACCAGTGTGGCGCTGGATCCGCCGCTGATCTCGATATGCCTGGTTTCCACCAGCACGACGTGCCGAATGATCCGTGCGAGTGGCATTTTCGCGGCCAACGTACTCGGGCGCGATCAGGAACACATCGGCCGGCGTTTCGCGTCCACCGTCTGGAACGCGGCGACGGATCGCTTCGCCACCGGACAGTGGGACACCGCACATACCGGCGCCGCCGTCCTCACCGACGCCGTCGCCTGGCTCGATTGCGCCCTCACCGCCTGCTACCTGGCCGGTGACCACACCATCATCGTCGGTGCGGTGCAGGACGCCGCCACCCCGCGGCCCATCGCGCCACTCATCTATCACGACCGCACGTACCACGAGGGGATAGTCCGATGATCGGTGAACGACTCGTCGAGGACATGACCGACGCCGAACGCGAACGCGCCCAACGGGTCGACGCGGTGCTACCCGCGCTGCGCGCGGCCGCCGAGGAAGCCGATCGGCTCGGCGTCTTTCCACCCAGCCATGTCGGGCTGCTCCGCGACGCGGGCCTGCTCGGGCTGGTGGTGCCGGAGAAGTTCGGCGGACTGGGCGGCACTCTCCGCGATCTGGCCGCGGCCACGTTCGCCATGGGCACCGCCTGCCCCTCTACCGCGCTGGCGTTCTTCTTCCACAACACCAGCGCCTCGCGCGGGCTGCTTCCGCTGGAGGCGATCGACGCCGGACTGTTCGCCGACGACGAGATTCCGGTCGTGCGCGCCTTCGCCGAGAAGGTGCTCACCCGGATGGCCGAGGGCAGCTGGCTGGCGAACTTCGCCTCCGAGGCGGTCAAGACCGCCGCCGCGAACATCACCATCGCCACTACCGCACGCAAGGTCGACGGCGGCTGGATGTTGCAGGGCGAGAAGTCATTCGGCTGCGCGACCGGTGTCGCCGACTTCTATCTCACCTCGGCCAAACTCGACGGATACGACACCGCGGAAGGGCTCGCGACCTTCTTCGTCCCCCGGGATGCGCCCGGCGTCGGGGTGCGCGCCCCGTGGGACGGACTCGGGATGCGCGCCACCGCCAACAACGGCATCCGCCTGGACGAGGTGTTCATCCCGGATGATGAAGCATTGGCAGTGCCGGGCGCGTTCACCAAGATGCTCACCATGAGCAGAGGCAGTTTCGTCGGTAACCAGCTCGCCATCGCGGCGGTCTACACCGGGTGCGCGCAGCACGTCTACGACGAGACGCTGGCCGCGACCACCACGAAGACCTTCGCAGACACCGGCGACCCGATCGCTTCCTCGCCGGTACATCAGGTGCTCATCGGTGAGATGACCAAGCAGTTGCAGACCGCATACCTGTGGTTGCGCTATCAGCTGACAATCGAGACCGCCCAACCGCCGATCAAACCCAAGCCCGAGGTGTTCACCCAGTGGCGTCTGGGCAAAGGCGCGGTCACCGAAGCCTGCTTTCAGGTCGCACTCGGCGCGTTCAAAGCCGGCGGGACCTCCGCCGCGGCGATGAGCGGAGTCGCGGGCCGGGCGCTGCGGGACCTGGCGATGGGCTTGGTGATGACCTTCCCCGCCGAGCGCGGCATGCTCGAAGTCGCCCGCATCGTCACCGACGCCAAGGCGAACGAGTTGTTCGCCACCGCACCGGCGAGCGCGGACCGATGAGCACCGACCTACCCGCGATCACCGACCTGATCGACGACGAATGGGGCGCGCCGGACATCGATCTCGGTGTTGCACTGCAGGATCCGGCCACCAGCCGACCTGTCGCCCGAGCAGTCGCCACGGCAGCCGACCGCGTCGAGCGTGCGCTCGCGGTCGCCGAAGCCGCCGCCGGCCGGATCGATGCGACCATGCTCGACGCGATTGCCGCCGATCTGGACGCGCGGTTGCCACGGATCGCGGAACTGGACGCCCGCGCAACCGGTGTACCTATCAGCCAAACGGTTCCGCTGGCCGCGATCGTGTCCGGCTCGTTCCGGCTCGCGGCCGAACAACTCCGCGCCGGAGCACTGCGCCAGGACCAGGACGGCGTCGAAGTGCATCGGCTACCGCTCGGCCCGGCACTGTGCCTGGTTCCGTGGAACGCGCCCGCGCCCATGGCCGCGCACAAAGTGGCCAACGCCCTCGCCGCGGGCTGCCCGGTGATCCTGAAAGTCAGCGAACTGGCGCCCTACAGTTCGGTGGTGCTGGCCGAGGCAATAGCCGAGCACGTGCCCGCGGGAATGTTCCAGCTGGTGCAGGGCGGAGCGCAGGTCGGCGCGCAGCTGGCCGCCTCGCCCCGGATCAAGGCGGTCTCGTTCACCGGCGGACTCACCGGCGGACGCTCGATCGCGACCGCCTCGGCCGCGCTCTTCCGTCCGTGTCAGCTCGAACTCGGCGGGAACAATCCGCTGGTGGTGCTGCCCGACGCCGATTTCGACACCGCCACTCGGATCGCCGCCGAACTGCTGACCACGTTGAACGGCCAATGGTGTCGCGCCCTGGGCAGATTGATCCTGCCGGCGGAGCGCGCGGGCGATCTGGTCGAGGGGATCGGAAAGCGGCTCGCGGCGCTACGGGTCGGGGCACCGATGGATCCGCTGACCGAGTTCGGACCACTGCTGCACGCGAAACATGTGCAGACCGTGCGGGCTTCGTTCGATGGCCGCGAGGCGCGCAGCTTCGGCAGCATGCCGGAGACCGGAAACTATCTCGCCCCAACACTTCTGGACAGCGACCTGACCGCGGAGGTCTTCGGCCCGGTGGCCGGCGTCGTCACCTATGCCGACATCGGGGAAGCGGTGGCACTGGCCAACGCGGTCCCTTATGGATTGGAAGGCTACGTCTGCGGCGCCGACGAACAACAAGCGCTCGGCGTCGCGCGCCGGATCCGCGCCGGGGAGGTGAAGGTGAACGGTTCTTCGATCATGAGCCTGCACCTGATGACCCCACGACCCGCCTGGGGGCTGTCCGGACTCGGCGAGGAGGGCACGGCCGAGACACTGCGCTTCTTCACCGGCGCCCGCGTCGTCGGCGTCGAGGGCCGCTTCGCACTGCACACCTCATGACTACCCCGGCGATCGTGGTGGTCGGCGCCGGGCCGGTCGGACTCACCGCCGCACTGACCCTGGCTCGTCGCGGGATTCCGGTCACCGTGCTCGAACAGGGCGACGAGCTCGCCACCGAGTCGCGGGCTTCCACGTTCCATCCGCCGACCCTGGAGATGCTGCGCGACCTCGGCGTCCTGGATACGCTGCTGCACAAGGGAATCGTCGCGTCGACCTTTCAGTACCGCGACCGTCGCGGCGGCGAGATCGCCACCCTCGATCTCGCCGTGCTGAGCCAGGACACCCCGTTCCCGTTCCGGGTGCAATGCGAGCAGAGCAAGCTCACCCCGATCCTGCTGGACGCCCTCGCTACCGCCGATGTGCGCTTCGGCTGCGGGGTGAACGGATTGCGCCACACCGACGATTCAGTGGTGCTGAGCACTGGCATGGGCCCGATTCATGCGGACTGGGTGATCGGCGCGGACGGTGCGCACTCCGCGGTCCGGCACGGTTTGGGCGTCGCCTTCGATGGCAGCACCTATCCGGAGCGGTTCCTGGTGGCCTCGGTCGAGGAGGATCTGGAGCGCGCGCTGCCCGGCATCGCGCCGATCAACTACATTTTCGACCCGGACGAATGGCTGGTGCTGCTGCGCACCCCGCACCATTGGCGGGTGCTGCTGCCGACTCCCGCCGACACCGACGACGAGTACGAATCGCGCAGACTGCCACAACGTTTGGACGCGGTCGCCGATTTGGGTAGGCCGTGGAACATAGCGCACGCCTCGCTGTATCGGGTGCATCAGCGAGTCGCCGGACGATTCCGGCACGGCCGGGTCCTGCTGGCGGGCGACGCCGCACACCTCAACAACCCGCTCGGCGGAATGGGGATGAACAGCGGCATCCACGACGCCGTCCAGTTCGCGACCGCGCTGGCCGATATCCTCGGCGGCGCCCCGGACGGACGGCTCGACGAGGTTGCGGCACAGCGCCGTACCGTCGCGGTCGACCACGTGCAACGGACCAGCCATGACAACTGGAACCGGCTGCGCGGAACCGACGGCAGCCAGCGCGAGCAGTTGCGGGCGCTGGCCGCCGACCCCGCCGCCGCCCGCGCGTATCTGCGTCGGGCCTGCCTGCTCGACTCGCTCGGACCGCGGCCGTGAGCATCGAGCGGGAGAACCCCGCCCACCCGCGCGAGATCGTCGGCACGGTGAACCCGACGCCGCCGGAAGCGGTCGACGCCGCAGTGCGCAACGCGCACCGGGACTTTCACGAGTGGTCGCGACAGCCGGTCGCGACTCGGCTCGCCGTACTCGGCCGCGCCGCGGACGCACTCGATGCCCGCAAGATCGAGCTGGCCGCGCTGCTGGCGCGCGAATCCGGCAAACCGGTTTCCGACTGCCGCGGTGAAATCGGTTTCGCCGCAACCTATCTGCGCTGGGTCCGCGATCACGCGGCCGAAGTCCTGCACCTTCGCGGCACCGACGATGCACAGGGCCGAATCACACCGGCGCGGCGAGCGTTCGGCGTGGTCGCCGCGATCACGCCGTGGAACGCGCCCATCATCCTCTCGATGCTCAAGCTCGGGCCCGCGCTCGCCGGGGGGAACTCGGTGATCCTGAAACCGTCCCCGCTGGCGCCGCTCACCGTGTCCGCGGCGGCCGAACTCTTGCCCGCGACAACGGTTTTGCACGGCGGCGCGGATACCGGACGGGCGCTGGTCACTCACCCGCTGGTGCGTAAGGTCGCGTTCACCGGCGGCGAGCAGGCCGGACGTGCGATCGCGGCGGCCGCGGGCGGCGCGCTCACCCCGGTACTGCTCGAACTCGGCGGCAACGACCCGGCCATCTTCCTGGACGACTTCGCATTGACGCCGAACGACTTCGAGCGACTCGTCCTCGCCTCCTTTGCCACGGCAGGTCAGGTATGCATGGCCGCGAAACGCCTATACGTACCCGAGACCAGGATCACCGAGTTCGTCGAATCGTATATTGCTGCCGCACAACGCATCCTGATCGTCGGCGAGCCGATGGACGGGAACACCACCATGGGCCCGGTGGTCACCCGCACCGCCGCCGAACGCGTGCGCGGACTCGTCACCGATGCCGAAACCCGAGGCGCGCGCATCATTCCGCTCGCCGCCGCGCCGCCCAGCGACGGCTACTTCCTGGACCCGGTTCTCGCGCTCGGGGTGCCCGACGACGCCGACCTGGTTCGCCTGGAACAGTTCGGCCCCGCTGTCCCGATCCTCACCTATCGCGATGAGACCGAAGTCCTCACTCGCGCAAACGATTCCGAACTCGGCCTGGCGGCATCGGTCTGGTCGGCCGACGAGGAACACGCCTTCGCCGTCGCCGCCCGCATCGAAGCAGGCTTCACCTTCATCAACACCCACAACCGCACCGGCATGTCGCTACACGCCCCCTTCGGTGGAACCAAGAACAGCGGCTTCGGCCGCGAATACGCCGAAGAAGGCCTGCTCGAATACGTCCAGACCACGGTCACCCACGCACCCGCCGCCTTTCGCGCGGGCGGTGCGGGTCTACCGGCCGGCGCTTATCCTGGTTGACAGCGGTCGCGGCAATCCTCCGGAGATACCTCCGTTCGCGGGGCCGTCCGTGCTCTCAGTTGTTCCGTCCGCGTCGGCGCGCGACGACGAGGACGACCGCTGCGATGATCACCACTGCGCCGACACCGATGCCGATCGCTGCGGCGGTGTTGCCGTCCGAGTCGTCGGGGTCCACTGACGCACTGCTTGCCGCGGTGGGTTTCGGGGTTTCCACCGCTGGTCCGAAGGTCAGCGGAACCGAGGCGATGATCTCGGTGGCGTTGGTCAGGCTGGTGACGCTGATCGTGCACGCGCCGGGCGCGGCGGTGCAGTCGATGCCGCCGACATTGGCCACCAGAGTGATCGACCGCTTGTCTCCGTTGGGTTGCCAATTGCCCTGCCCGTCAGCGGCGCCGAGCATCGAACCAGGCAAGTTGCAGTCCCCCGGACCCGTGATCTGCGGTTTGCATTGGCCGACCGCCACGGCGGCCATGTTCGCGGGCAGGCCGTCCAGGGTCACCGTGATCGCCTGCCCCGCAGTCAGTCCGGCGGATTGGCTCACCTGCAATGCGGGGGCGGCCGCGGCGAGGCCTGCGCCGAACACCGCGGCGACGGTTACGCCTGCGAGGATCCCGAGTCTGGTGGCGATGTGCTTCATACTTCCTCCTGATGGATTCACCGTCGCCGCCGATCGGCGAACGCCGAGCCGGCGACTAGGACGAGTAGGGCCGCGGTTGCCGCCCACAGCACCGTGGATGGCCCTTCGGTGTCTGCCTCGGGTTGCGCTGTCGCGGTCGAGGTGGGTGCCGCAGCGGCCGTCGGTAGCCGCGAGCCGGCGAAAACCACCGACACCGCGGCGGAATTGGCCGCGATGATCGCGGGTGGTTCGGTGCCGGGCAATGGCGCGGCGGCGATCACGCACGGCTGATCGGTGCAGTCGATGTCGTGGAATCGGTGGTGCGCGGTCAAAGTCAGCGGGCCGAAGGTACCGTCGCCGCCGATATTGACGAAGGCCGCGCCGCCGTCCAAGTCGCAGTCCTTCAGCCCATTGCTGAAGCCCTGTTTGCACATGCCGACCGCGACGGCGGCGAGACCCGCCTGAAAGCCCCTACCCTGCACTGTTATTCGTTGATCCTCGACCAGGTCGACAGTCGTGCTGACCTGGATTTCGGCCGGTTCGTCAGCGGTGGCCGTCAGCGGCGACACCACCAGGTATCCGCTGAGGAATCCGACTACGGCGGCACGGGTCGCACCGGCGAGCATTCTCATGACACGCCGCTTTCGACTGCCGCGCGCATCCGCTGTCGGGCACTGCGCCGGACCGGCAACCACACCACGACGAGCACGCAGAGCGCCGACACGGTCAGCGCGGATCCGGCGCCGATGAGCCGACCGAGCAGATCGACAACTCCGAGCGCGGCCACCCCCGAGAGCACCGCGACCGCGGCGGTGACGCCCGCGACGGCAATTCGCTCGGCACGCACCGTGCTCAGGCACACACCTTCGTCCAGTGCCGTCACCGCCCGCGTACCCGCCGAAAGAGTGAGCGCGAGACCGATGATCAGCGTCGCCGGCCCGGGCGCGGTCGCGACGAGCACCATCCCGCCCGCCGCCAGGATCAACAGCACCGGCACGGCATCCGGTCGCCGCCCGGGCACGATGATCGCGACGACCGCGGGTGCGGCGGCGACCGACAACCACATGCACTGCGCGGCCCCGAATTCGTTCCACCGGAACAACAACAGGTGCAGCGCGGGCAGCGTGGCGCCGCCGATCGCGATTCCGGCCGCAAGATACCCGGGTAACGCCGAGCGGACGCCGACACCGATCGCCGCTAGGCGTCCCGGCGGGAGCGCGCCGGCGCCGCAGCGCGCAAGTAGCCCGGTTACCAGCCCCAGCACGGAGGTGAGTGCACCAGTGATGATCAGCCCGCCGCCGGGATCCTCGTAGTAACGGCCCGCAAGCCACGCGGCGGCGGCCATCCCCACCATGGCCGCCGCGTGCACACGCACCAGACCTCCGCGCCCGAGGTCGAACGCGAGCGCCCGGCCCACGGCCAGCAATGGCCCGGTCACCGCACCGGCCAAGAGCACCGCGATGGTGAACACCACGACACTGTCGACCGCGCCCGCGACGATCACCGCGAATCCCGCGAGAACCCCACACGCACTTGCTGTTCCGGCAGACGACCGCAACCGCCACAGCCAGAGCGCCGCGGCGAGCAGACCGAGCACAACGGCGGTGAGCACGATGTAGCCGACCACCGCGCCGGGCACGCCGATCGTGCCGCCCAACGGCTTTCCGAGCAAGACCAGCTGTCCACCGGCTACCGGCCCGGCCGCGATCGCACAGAGCGCGGCCGCTCCTGCGCGATGCCTCGTCATCCTCAACCTCCACTCGCGTTCCACTGAGGGAAACGCAGTTTCACGATTGCCATATTGAACCCGCGGCACCGACCAGTGTCAAGACAAGCGAAAAAGGCGACGTTTCCGGGAATTACGGCCGCGTGAAATGTCGGACCACCCCTGGACAGATCCTTCGCCGGGGTACAGAATCGAGACCACGATGGAAACATCGTTTCGTTGTACGAAACATGATGTCCTGCGAAACAGCTTCGAGTGGAAGGGTCCTGGTTCATGACCCGAGTCGCGGCCGCACAGCTCGCCGCCGGAACCGATGTCGCGGTCAACCTCGACGCCTGCCTCCGGATGATCGACGAGGCCGCCACCGCGGCGGCGGAACTGGTCGTCCTTCCCGAATTCTGTAACCATCTATCTTGGTACGCGGACCGCGCGCACGCGCACCGAACGGCGTGCACCGTCGGCGACCCGTTCCTCACCGCGATCGCCCAGCGCGCACGACGACACCGGCTCTACGTGAAGATCGGCGTCACGCTCGCCCGCGCCGGCGGCCGCACCACCGGCACCGGTCTGCTGTTCGGACCCGACGGCGAGCTGCTCGGCGAGTCCGACAAACAGATGCTGATGGGTGCGGAGAACGACTATCTCGATCCCGGGCAAAGCGAATCACCGGTCATCGCAACACCATTGGGCCGCATCGGCATGTACGCCTGCATGGAGGGCGTGATCAACGAGGTCACCCGGTCGCTGGCGCTACGCGGTGCGCAGCTGCTGCTCAACAGCCTCAACTCGTTCGCCATCGATGAGGCGAGCCTGCACATTCCGGTACGCGCCGCCGAGAACAGGGTGTGGGTGGTGGCGGCGAACAAGGTCGGCCCGCTCCTGCCGGCCGAGCAGCTTCCCGCGATCGCCGCCCGGCTCGGCGTGCCGCCGGATCGGTTGCACGGCGCGGGCGAAAGCCAGATCGTCGGCCCGGACGGCATTCCGGTCGCCATGGCACCGGTCACCGGCGAGGCCATCGTGGTCGCCGATATCGATGTCGCCACGGCCGACGACAAGCGCCGCCGCGACGGCACCGACATCCTGGCCGCACGCAGGCCCGAGGTCTACGCCTCATTGTCCGGCGCAGCGCGCGTACGTCGCGCACCGGCCGGGGCGCCGACGCTGTCGACCGCTGTTTCGGGGGCGGACACCGAAGTACTGGCCGCCCTCGCCGCCGACGGTGTCGACCTCATCGTGCTGCCCGAACTCGCGACCGTGCCGATTCCGGAAGTCGTTCGCGCACTGCGCAACACGACTGCGCACGCGGTACTCAGCGTGCGTGCCGGTGATGCGCACCATGGTGTGCTGGTCAACGCCGACGGAGTGGTCGGCCACCAGGCACAACTGCACCCGACGAATCGCCATCCATGGCTCACAGACCCCGGTGGCGAATTGACCGTCTTCGAGTTGCCTTGGGGCAGACTGGCCCTCGTCGTGGGAGACGACGCGCTGTTTCCGGAATCCTTCCGCCTGGCCGCAGTTCAGGACGCGGACGTCGTCGCGGTGCCCTGCTCGCCCACCGAACCGTGGGAACTGCCGCTCGGACTCGCGGAGCGGTCGGCGGAAAACAGGCTGAACATAGTGGCGGCGGGCACTGCCGAAACGGGCGGACTCGTCGGCGCAATCTATGCGCTCAGCCCGGATTTCACGCTCTGGACCGCGTGGAGCGGACCGTTCACCGGCGTGATCAGCCATCCGGTCGTGACCGGCGTGCCCCCCGGCTCGACGAGTGTGCGGGCGATCGTGCGACCCGCCGAAGCCGTGCATCGCAACGTATCCAAGGGCACCGATCTGGTCGCCGACCGACCGTCCTGGCCGCTGGACACCATGGCGAAAGAAGCTCAGTGACAACACAACCCGGAGCGACGATGAGTGAAACCGTGCAACACGTCGAGCAGATGGTCGACGCGTCCGCCAGGACAGACGTCACCGAAACCTTCCAGGAGTGGCGGGAGTTGTTGCGCGGGTTGAAGTCCCGGATCGCCGAGCGCTTCGATCTCACCCGGGACCCGTCCACCGAGGAGTTGGACAGCTATGGCGACCCGGCGACCGGCCCTTCGGGCAGCTTGGCCGCCTACTCCGGGCCCGAGATCGATTGGCTCGTGCATTCCTGGATCGGCGACCCCGCAACCGGTTTCGTCAACCTGCATCTCACCGCCTGGCTCGGTCCGCGGGTCAGCGTTCCGCATCTCGGCATCGCGTTGCTGCTGTGGCCGCAGGGCTGGTTCTACGTCGACGCGATCCCACGCGGTGATCTGGTCGGCGACGGAGCCTATTTCGACAGCTACTATGCCGAGAACGATGCGCCGTGGTTGGCGTTCAAGGAAGAACATCCCGATTTCACCTGGTTCACCAGCCGTACCGGGTTCATCCGGGCCAGCCTGTCCCCCACCGCGTACTGCTACTCCTTCCCGGCGAACCGCGACAATCGCGACACCGTCGCCGAGCTACTCACCGCGCGGGTCGACCAGTGGCTCAGCTGGGTCGATGCCGCCGAACCGGTCCCCACCGAACGGCGCGCAGCACTCGCCGACCGGGATCTGGCGATCCGCCGCAACATCGCCGAACGCGATCCGGCGAATGTGATGGGCGAGCGAATGTTCGGGCCCGACCTGACCCAGCGTCTGGTGCGTGCGCTGTGGGGCGGCGACCGCATCCTGCCGAGGCCGGTCGCATGAGTATCGTTCGTTCGCTCTGGTGGTCGGCGCGTACCGCGGGCGAGGCGCCCTTCGACACCGCGCACCTGAAGGTCTACTACCCCGCGATCAGCACCGGCTCCGACACCGAACGACTCTCCGGAGTCTTCGCACCCGATCCGGCGGCCGCACCGTATCCGGTGGTGCTGTTTCTGTCCGGAGTCAACGTCGGTCAGGACTCGTATCGCAGGTTCGCCACCGCGATCGCCGAAACCGGTTTCGTGGTGGTCACTTTCGATCGGGTAGCCGAATTGTTCGGTGGTCAGCGGGGGTTGACCGTCGGCGTCGACCTGGACGCGGCCCGGCCCGAGGCCTATGGCACCAGACCCACTTGCCCGACGATCGGCGCGATCCTCGCCGCGGTCGCGGAGTTGAACGATCAAGGCCCGCTGGCCGGCACGCTCGACCTGAATCGCGTCGCGCTGGGCGGGCACTCCGCGGGCGGAACCGTCGTGCTGCAGTCCGCGCGCTTCTTTCCTTCGGTCCGCGCGGTTTTCGCGTGGGGCGCGCACACGATGGTGGCGACCATGCTCGGCTGGCCCGCAGGCACCGTGCTGCCCGCCCAAGTCGACTGCCCGGTGCTGCTCGGGGTCGGCACCAACGACGGCGTGATCAAGGGCAGTGCCGATCGCTACGGCGAAGACGGCGACCATCGCCCCGATCCGGTGGCCAGGACGTTCGACGAGGCACTGCCACCAGGCGAGCATCTGCTCGCGGTCGTACCGGAGGCCAACCATTTCGGCATCGCCGACGTCGATCCGACCGCCGCACGGGCCTTCCTCGACGGTCCGGACGATGCGGACGCGCTCGCGCCGTTCGCTCGACTGAGCTCTGCGTTCCTGCGCACCCACCTGGGTGGCTCGGCGACGGCCCGCACCGAACTCGCCGAATTCACCGACGCGGGTGTGCTGCGACCCCAACTATCGGAGCCCGAACAATGCTGAAAAACTTCTGGTACGCACTGGAATTCGCCGACCGGGTCGGTCGGACCCCGAAAAAGGTGACCTGCCTCGGTCAGGACTTCGTGCTGTATCGCACCACGGCGGGCAGCGCGGTCTGCCTGTCGGATCTGTGCGTACACCGCGGTGGTGCGCTGTCGATGGGCACCCTGACCGGGGACTGTATCGCCTGTCCGTACCACGGCTGGCAGTACAACGCCGAGGGCGCGTGCGTACGGATTCCGGCGAACGCCGAGGACCGGCTCATCCCGAAGAAGGCCCGGGTCGACGCCTACCCCACCCAGGAGCGTTACGGCATGGTCTGGGCCTTCCTCGGTGACCTGCCCGAACCACAACGCCCACCGATACCGGACATCCCGGTGCACGACGATCCGGCCTTCCGGATGGTCCAGTTCGAGATGGAGGTCGAGGCCAACTACGAACGGACCTTCGAGAACGTCGTCGACGCCTCACATACCCCCTTCGTGCACGGCACCAGATTCGGCAACCCGGACAAACCCGAGATACCGAATTTCACCATCCGCAAGGATGATTGGTCCGCCGAGGCCGATATACAGCTCAGTCCGCCGCCGCCGAGCGGACTGTGGGGACTGCTGTTCCGGAACAAGCCCCGGCCCGAATTCGTGACGGTCACCAACGGCTGGTACCTGCCCAACGTGGTCAAGCTACATATCCGGCTGCCTATCGGCGATCTGCTGCTCTACGACTTCAACATTCCGCTGTCGCAGGACCGCACCCTGGTCAAGATCCTCGGCTACCGCAACTTCTTCACCGGCCGCTGGGCCGACGCCGACACCCGCCGGAGAATCAAAGACATTCTGCTGCAAGACAAACCGGTGGTCGAATCGCAGCGACCGGAGTTGCTCCCGTTCGACCTCGCCGATGAGCTGCATGTACGCAGCGACGCTTTGCAGATCGCCTACCGGCGCAGGCGAACCCAGCTGATCAAAGACGGCTGGTGGCTCGGCGACGACGACATCATCACCGGTGACGGACCGCGCCGCACGGCCACCGTCATCGCCTCCCCCGCCCGCCGCGACAATCCCGAACTCGATCAGGCCTGGGTGCACAAGGCACGCAACGGAAGACGACCGCAATGAGCCTGCCCACCGAACTCAGCGAGCGCACCCTGCGGCGGCTGAGCACAGCTCTGGAACTCGTTACGGCCGAAGACCTCTCGCTGACCAGTCCGATGTCACCGGAGCCGGTCGGCAGGCTCCGGGTGTTGCACGGTGACCCGATCGACAAGCTCGTCACCGTCGACCTGGTGGTCCCCGCGATCGGCTTGGACAGCCATATGATCTTCGCCTTCACGCCGGCCGATTCCGCGGTCCCGCATTTCACGCTGGACTCGGTGCGGTCGGCGGAATACCACGCCATGCATCTCGATCTCATCCCCCGCACCGACCTCGCGGTGCACCTCGCCTACCTCGATGCCGCGTTCCTGCCGCTGACCCCGCTGCTGGAGGCGGCTTGGCAGATCGAGGGGGTATCCGCGGCGGCAGTCGGGCCTCGGCAGCGGGCGATGATGTCGCCGTGGATGGTCGTGTGCCGCGCCACCGAAACCGCCTTCCGCGCCCTCGGCACCACGGTCGACGACTATCTCCAGCACTGGCTCACCCTGGTAGACAAGGGCGTTCCCGCGGTCGACGGCGATGTCGCCGCCCGTGACCGCGCCAACCGCGCGAATCTGTTCAGCCCGGAGGTAGATCCGGTGTGGGCACAGGTGACCCGCCTGCTCGGCGACGAACAAGCCGAGCGAGTGCGGTCGGAGCTGCTCGGATGACCGCCGCCGAAGCGCCGAGCCAGTGGCAGCAGCGCATCGCCGGCGAATGGGTCGGCAGGCCATCACTGTTCGCCGCGGACGGCGTCTGGCGTGGTTTCGAGGACATCCGCCGTTCGTCGGTATTCGCCGACGGGACAACGACTTACTACATGGACGGCGGTCTCACCGGCGGTGGCGAGTTCGCCGGGCGGTTCGCGCTCGGGGCGCCGTTCGCCTTCGGGGTGGTCGATTCCGACGACGATCGGCTCTACACCGGTCCCGACTTCTACGGCGCGGGCAGGCCTTACGGCGGATTCGTCGACGCCCACTATTACGGTCCCGGCTGGCAGGCGGGTTTGAACACGTGGAATCAGACACTCGGCGATACTCAGGTGTATTCCTCGGTGCTGTACCAGGGGCCGGCCATGGTCGGCGTGTTCAACGGCGTCTATACCCGCGACCCCGGCCTGGCCGACGAACTCGTCGAGCGCGAAACTCGCTGCGGTGCCACGCCGTTCGTCCTGCCCACCAAGGACGACTGCTGCTATTCCGGTGACTGCGAGTTGTGGGGCGTCGATCAGCAACGCCGCGGCACCGTACGGGTCGACCTCGAGATCACTCCGCTGAGCCTGTTGACCGCCGAGCATCGCGTTACCTGGCACGGAGCGCTCGACCGCACCTACGAGGCGACCGTGCGCCGCGACGGCGTCCGCTCCTTCCACGAGGGACCCGGTGCCTGGGGCAACGCAACCGCGTACGGGCGCGCCAACTACCCGGTGTTGCACCTGCCCGACGGCAGCAAGATCAACGGAAGAGAATTCATGATGGACGCCGCACCGGGAATGGGTGCAGGTACCGAGCTTGCCGTGGTCTATGAACTGTTCGAGCACAACAGTCTCAGCGCTGTGCTGCACGGCGTCCTGGTGCGCACATGAGCGAGCAAACGACGCGCACCGTCGTAGTAACCGGTGGCACCCGCGGCATCGGGCTCGGCATCGCCCGTGCGCTACTCGATCGTGGCCATCGAGTCGCGTTGTGCGGCACCGACATCGAGCGGATGGATCGGCTGCGGTCGGACCTGCCCGACACCGCGCTGCTGATTCCCGCCGACGTCACCGATCGCGCTGAGCTGCAAGCGCTCTGGGATGCGGCCGCGGCCCGCTTCGGTCGGATCGACGTCTGGATCAACAACGCGGGCATCTCTCACATCCGCGCCCCGGTCTGGGAACTACCCGCCGACGAGGCCCGAAAAGTGGTCGCTACCAACCTGGTCGGCGCGATCAACGGCGCCGCCGTCGCTATCGCGGGCATGGTGGGCGCCGGCGGCGGGCACGTCTGGAAATATGGAAGGCCTCGGCAGCGACGGCCGCACAGTACCGGGGCTGTCGGTCTACGGCGCGAGCAAACGAGCGCTCACCTATCTGACCGAAGCGCTGGCCAAGGAAGTCCCGCCGGGCGTCTCGGTCGGCCTGCTCAGTCCGGGCATGGTGGTCACCGATCTGCTGACCCACGGCTACGCCGATCCGGCGGAATTGGCCAAGGCGCGCAAGATCTTCAACATTCTGGCCGACCGGGTCGACACGGTGGCGCCCTGGCTGGCCGAACGCGCTGTCGCCCCCGCTCGCAACGGGGCACATGTCCGCTGGCTGACCACACCGAAGGTGATCGGCCGATTCGCCCTTGCGCCGGTGCGGCGGCGCGACCTGTTCGCCGAATGAACACCATGGCACGGGGCCACCCAGGCGGTATCGGAAACAGCATCGAGAACCAGGAGCGGCACTATGCCTGATGTATTGGGCTGGAGAGCGAAGTTCGGGGTACTGGCCCCCTCGACGAATACCGTGGTGGAACCCGACTTCGCCCGCATGGGCGTGCCGGGAGTTACCACGCACTTCGGCCGCATCCATATCCGCGACCAGAACATGGGTGACGACGCGGGCATGGACCGGCTGCTCGACCAGATCCGCGCCGAAATGGACGCGACGTGCGCCCGCGTGCTCACCTGCGAGCCCGACTACATGGTCATGGGTATGTCGGCCGAGACCTTCTGGGGTGGTGTCGAAGGCAACCAGCAGTTCGTGCGGCAGATCCACGACGCGACCGGGCTACAGGTGGCCACCGGGGCGGAGGCGTGCCGACGAGCGCTGACGTTGAACAACGCGACGCGCATCGGAGTCGTCACGCCGTATCAACCGATCGGCGACGAGAACGTAGTGCGGTTCTTCGGCGAGCTGGGATTCGAAGTGGCCGCGATCAAGGGGCTGCGCTGTCCCACTGCGGTTTCTATCGCCCACGTCACCGAAGCACAGTTGCGCGATGCGCTGCGCGAGGTCGACGGCGATCACATCGACGCGCTCGTCCAATGCGGCACCAACCTGTCCATGGTCGGCCTGGCCGACGCGGCAGAGCGCTGGCTCGGTAAGCCTGTTATCGCGATCAATGCGGCGACTTGGTGGATGGCGTTGCGCGACAATGGTATCCACGATCGTATCGACGGTGCTGGTGCGCTGCTGCGCGATCATTGATCTCCATCTCGCCGACAAACCACGGTAACGATGCCGCGAATCACCTGACTACCCGGGCAGTCGGCGCCACGTCAGCCGCGGATCGCCGTCTCCATCTCCCCGTTTCAATCACGAGCAATCGCACAGCCACCGGACCGGGAGTTCGCCAGCAAGCGCCGCGCCCGCCTGACCACTGCCAGGTCCACCATGCGGCCCTCGTCGTCCAGCGCTGCCCCGCCCGCGGCGTCGAACCGGGCCACAAGCGCATGCGCCTGTTCGATGTCGGCCGGGTCCGGTGTGAACACCTCGTTCACGACCGCGACCTGGGCGGGGTGGATGCAGGCGCGGCCTCGAAAGCCCATGCGCGCCAATGCCATCGTCGAGACCTTCAGTGCTTCGAGGTCACCGAAATCGGTGCGGACTGGGCCGAGCGGGGGTGCGATGCCCGCCGCGGCGCTGGCCAGCACCACCTGCGAGCGCACTGCCCACAGCTCTCGATCGTCGGGGCTCGGATCGACACCGATCTCGGCGCACAGGTCCGCCTCGCCGAGTTGTAAACGGTCGACGCGTGGCGCGGCGGCGATCTCGTGGGCAGCCAGCACAGCGGACGCGCTTTCCAATATCGGACAGATCCGGATGCCGCCGGGACACGGCTCGAACTCACGCAACACCGCGCCCGCGACGTGGACCTGAGCAGTGGACTCGGCCTTGGCCAGGCACACCGCGGACACACCTGCCACCGCCACCGCCGCCAGATCGGCCTCGCCGATCGAGCCGGGGTTCACCCGCACCCAGATCCGTGGTCCGCTCGCGCGAATCTCGCTCAACCAGGCGGCAACCGCGGTCCTGGCCCGATCTTTGGCGGCCGGGGGAACCGAGTCCTCGAGATCGATGAGCACCACGTCGGCACCACTCGACATCGCCTTGTCGAACAGTTCGGGGCGGCTGCCCGGCACGTACAACGCCGATCTCACCGGCACACCTTCCGTCCGTGGGGCCTACACGTCATCCGGAGATCGGTGACTGCACGCTCTCCAGACGGTACCCACAGGGTCGACAGTTTGGCAACAGCGTTTCCCTAGACGAAACATTGAACCAGAGCAGTTGACAGCGCCCGGAACTCGAGCGCTAATTGACACCAAGAAAGAAACGCTATTTCGCATCAGGAAACAGCGTGCGCGTCACTGGAGTCATGATGAACCTCCGAGGTCCGGCCACCGCCGCCATCGCCCTGTGTCTCGTCCTCGCCGCCGGACCCACGGCCCGCGCCGAATCCACGACGAGGCATGAGACCATGCCCATCCCTTGCGCTGGAACAACTTTGCCGGTTCCGGTGGACTGGCAGCTGCCCACCGGCGCACCCAAGGGCCTGATCTGGTTGCAACACGGATTTGCCCGCAGCAATATCAATATCGCCGGTCTCGGAACCGCTTTCGCCGAGGCGGGCTATCTCGTCTTCACACCGAGCCTGCCGTTCATCGACTTCGCGGGCTGCACGTTGCAGAACCTCACCGGCAACACCGAGTTCCTCGGCGCGATCGCCACGCTCTTCGCCACCACGCACGACCCCGGCAACGCACTCGCCCAAAGCCTTTCCGCAGCAGCCGCGCACGCGGGCCGGCCCGAGCTCCGGCTGCCCGAGCAATACACCTTCGTCGGCCACTCGGCCGGCGGTGAGGCCGTCGAGTACGTCGCCCATCGGTTACACCGCGATCATCCCGGCAACTGGACCGGGCTACGCGGGCTGGTGCTGCTCGACCCGGTCAAGTCCTTCGTCGGCGACAACACCGATCGAGCCCTGGCCGACCTGGACGACACTTCGCTGCCGATCCTCACCGTCTCCGGTCCGCCGTCGCTGTGCAACGCGTTCGGCAGCGGCACCGGCGCACTGCAATCCACGCTGCATCGCTCCTACCTCGGCATCCGCATCAGCACCGGCGTGCACACCGACGCCGAAGGGACCAGCGTCGACACGATCGGCAGCATGCTGTGCGGCACACCGGAATCGGTGAACATCACCACCCTGCGCACCCTCGCCCTCGGCTGGATCGGCGACTATTTCGCCGGCAGCCGATCCGCCGACTACTACCCGCCCGACGCACCACTCACCGATGCACAGACCGCCCGCGCCGCCGTCGCCCGGGTCGCGGCCGCACCCGACGCCCAAATCCTGTCGGGCACTTCCTGATCGCGTGCGCAACCGTCACGCGATCACCGGAGTTGGACCGTCGCGGTGGCCCGACCGAAGATCTTGGATCCGCCCTGCGACGCGGTGAGTGCCACCACGGCGGTTCGCGACTCGGTGTCGACCGACTTGATCCGCCCGCGGAATTCGATGCGCGCCCGCGCGTTGGCTTCGAGCCGGACCGGGCTGGTCATCCGGACGCTGTACTGCCGGATAGCGCCCGGGTCACCCAACCACGAGGTGACGAAGGCGGCGCCGAAAGCCATCGAAAGCATCCCGTGCGCGATGACACCATCCTCCAGTCCGACCATCCTGGCGGCATCCGCGTGCCAGTGAATCGGATTCGGATCACCGGACACGCCTGCGTAGTTGACCAGATCGCCGAGGGAGACATCGACGTATCCGGGCGGCAGTTCGGTGCCGACCAGCGTTGCGGCGAACGGGAGCGCGCGCCGGCTTCGATGCGGTTCCGGTCGGGGCCAGCGCATTTCGTCGATCGGGGTGTAAGTACTCATCGGACCGGCGGCCGAAACGACATCGCCGCGCACCAACGCGGTCAACGCGCCGGCGACCGCGCGGTCGCGCTCGGTGGGCGCCGAGCGAGCGACGAGCCCGGTATCCGCGACCAGCACCTGCGCACCGTGCTGATCGGTGACCGTGTTGCGCACGACCATGAGATCACCGCCGAAGGCCTGCCGGAACGATTGCAGCGACAGGTTGCTGGTCAGTCGATCACCGGCGAGGACAGGGCGATCGAAATCAATCGTCTGATCGGTTTGGATGGCCGTGGTCAAGTTGTAGCCGTCGAGCACGTCGGTCAAGATCTTCTGTACGGTGCCGCCGAGTAGGCAGATGAAAGCCGGCGGCGCAACCAGGTCCGGATAGCCGAAGTCGACCGCTGCCGTCAGGTCCCGGTGCACCGGGTGGTGATCCTGCACCGCGCGCGCGTATTCGCGGATCTTCTCGCGGCCGACCTCGTAGTAGTCGTCCACTCGATAATGGCGTCCGACGATCGCCCGAATACGCGCTACCGGTTCGGTTTCCAACGTACGCGGGGTATCGATTTCCACTGCCGAGGCCTCTCATTTCGCGTCAACCATGTCGAGTAGTAGTCGCATGGGCCAGCACCCCGGACTGCCCGGCCCAGCAACTCCCTCAACGATTGTGATTCAAGCCACACTTCGGTCGGCCGGATCGTCAGAATCGACGCCTTCGAACACTTCCGCGCCGATCCAGCCTGCGCCGATATGAGAACCTACGACGGCCCCGGTGACGCGATCACGTGGTCGAAATGGGTATGCAGCGAGGCGATCACCGCGGTGAGCACGCGGTGTGCGGCGTGCAGATCCTGGTCCGGGAGTTCGGCCATGGCCGATCGGGTACTGGCCCCTACCGGGAGGAAGAAGTCGCGGGCGGCGGCCATTCCTTGTTCGTCGTGATACAGGATGATCCGGCGGCGATCCGTCGGATCGGTCTCGCGGCGAAGGTGGCCGGACTGGATCATCCGCTCTACCAAGTAGGTCACCGCGGCGGAACTCATGCCCATCAAGCGGCCCAACTGCCCTGGCGTGAGTGGCCGGCCCGCGAACTCGGCGGTGGCGATGTGCAGCAGCGCCCGGAAGTCGTTGGGGCGCAAATTGTTCGAGCGGGCAAAGACATGACCGAGCTGGTCAGAGATCGCGGTCAGCGCGCGGATGTCCGCCGCGATCTCGGTCTCCAGTGATTCGCGCTGCCCCTCCCGAGCGGAAGCGGAACCCTGCACCGTCCAGTCAGGTTCTGTCACAACGGTAAGACTAACCCCGCCAGTTACCTCCATTGCTTAACAATTAAGTTTCTGAGAGAGTTGTCAAGAGTACCGCGCTGACGCCGAAGCCGCCACCCCCATCGACCTCGATCTCCGACCTATGTCAGCAGCCCGAACCAATCCGGCCAATGCATCGATTTTGCATCGTTTGTTCGCTACGGTAGTGGAGATACCGCGCCGGGATGCGCCGCCGCGGTGATCCTCAACCGCACAACAGATTTCGGCGTGGCCGTCGGGCTGGACGCCCGTATCAGCCCTGTGAAACCCGGCGGCCACACCGCAGGAGAACAGCATGAACATCTCATTCACTCGCCGCAGCGCGGCAGCTCTCATCGGGGCGGGCACCGCGGTGTGCGCGCTTGCGCTGGTCGCCCCCGAGGCCGCGGCCGCCGATACCGCGTGCCCGGCACCGGGAGCCGCGGCTACCTCGGTGACGGCCGCGGGCGCGCAATGCTCCGCGACCAGCGCGGGCGGCGGGGCCGCTGCGGCGTATGGCCTCAACGGCTCGGCTTCCGCCGACGCGGCACCGACCAGTCTGTCGCTGGCTATCGCACAGAACGGTGGGTCGGCGACCTCGAGCTCGGCACAGTTGTCCGGTCCCGCCGCGATCGCGGTGGGACCGGGAGCTACCGTGACCACGATCGGCGTACGGCCGGGCCTGGCCATCGGTATCGCCGGGCCGGGTGCCAGTGTGCTCGTCAACGGCGTCACCGGCCCGACGTGTTCCGGTGGGCTCGGCTTCGCGGGCGACTTCCAGACCTTCCAGGGTTGTTTGTCGCTCGGCTGACGTTCGACAGGCAGGTTGCCGGGCGGCTCGTTGGCACCGGCAACCTGCTCCCCTGTCGGAGGACACTCAAAAACGCTGCTGCCGCAACTGGTATCGGCGTTCGGCGTACGCCATGTCGTCGCGCCACAGCCGGTTGGCGGCATGGTTCATCAGCGGGCGCAGCAGGGGAAGCGCATGGTGGGCGAAGCGGAAGCCGGCGCGGTCGGAGTCGGCGATCACGGCCTCGACCACCGCGGTGCGGGCTTGTCCGTCCGGTCCGGAACCCAGTGGTGTGGCGTGGGTTTCGACGACACTGCCCTTACCCTCACCGGCGATGATGCGCATCACGATGGTGCGCGGGTCCGGGCAGGTGAACTCGGCTTCGACCGGGACCCCGAGGCGGCGCGTCACCCGGAAGGTCACCGTGAGCAGGAACCGGTGGGTTTCCTCGGTGATGCCCTCGCGCCGCGGCGTCTGCGTCACGTCCAGGCGAGCGAACGAGTAGGGATGGAACCACGCGCCGTGCCACGGGTCCAGGCGGTTGGCCATGATGTCGCGTGGTTCGCAGGTGCCGGTCAACCGGGTTACCGCGTGTATCGTCGAATCGGCGGGGCGTGCGCCGAGAATAGGTGCGTCCGTTGGTGTCTCGCCACCGACCGCGTCCAGGCGTACCCACGCCAGCACCCCGTCGTCATGACTGGGAAACGGGCACCAGCGAGCGGTGTCGCCGGTGGACCCCACGCGCAGCCCGTGCCAGCGGCAGATCAGTGCGGCGTCATCGACCTGTGCGGCGTCCAATGGCGCGCCGAGGTGCGGGCAAGCCCCGGGGCCCACCTGTAGCGCGCCTTCGCGATCGCGCCACGCGACGATCTCGACGCCGGCAATCGTCGTGCCGAACGGCCGGTCGCCACGGATGCTCCGGCTCGCCGCGAACGCATACCAATTGCCGCTCGGCAACTGCTGAGACCACCGCAGCGCGCTCGCGATGATTCGCGGATCCGCATCCTGGTAAGTGGGTCGTTGCCGCGACCACTTCTCCGGGGAAAACCGTTGCAGCGGTGAACTATTACCCATCATGACTGCCTTTCCGCGAAGCTGCGCAGCAGGGTCGATCGACCGCGGGCCGGCACGGTCTGCAACGAATGCCCAGCGCCGCCCCACTCCTGGGACAAGAAATCGGCGGCAAGCCAGCCGGTGGTCGCCGCCCGCTCCATCAGCGCGACCGGCAGCTCCACCCGGATGCCGTCACCGGCGAGCATCAGCCGCGGATGCGGGGTACGCACCCCGGGACGCCGCGCGAAGTCGCCGGGTGCGAACCGTGGACAGTCCTGACGCCACAGCATGTGCTCGCCGACGATCTGGGCGTCGGCAGATTCCGGATATATCTCGTGCAGACGCGCTACCAGCTTGTCCCGTATCGCCAGCTGCGTTGTGGGCGCGGGCGTTTGATCAGCCGCCGCATACGCGTGCAATTCGACCACGCTGCCACCGTTGTCCTGAGCCCAGTCCGTGGCCGTGTGCTCGTACCGATCGAGGACGCTGATGTTGTCCAGCGGATCCAGATTCCCGGTAGCGAGAAAGCCCGGCCGGTCCGCACGCAACGGTCGATTCATCCACAGCCGCAGCACGGCGAACGCCGGCGCACTACCCAATTCCGCTATCCGCGAGCGCCATTCGGGATCTCCCAAGGTCGGCGACCGCGCCACCAGTTCGCGCAACGTGGCGGCGTCGACAGCTAGCACCACCGCGTCCGCTTCGAGGGTGGCGCCGGTATCCGCGGTCAGCACGAATCCGGCTCCCCTCGATTCGACCTCGGTGATGGCCACTCCGGTGTGGAACTCGACCCGACCCGGTCGATGCGGCGTCGGGGTACCGCCGAGATGATCCGCGAGCGGCGTCCACAAGGCGGCATCGAAATTGTCCCGCGCCACATCGAACAGCAGACCTTCGCTGGAGCCGAGGAAATAGATGTGGAACATGGTCGCCAGTTCGGCCGCGGACATGTGCTGGGGCTCGACGAAGAAGCTGCGGGAGAATACCTCGAACGCCAGATGACGGGCGGCCTCCGGAAAGTTGATGTGCCGCAAGAACGTTTCCGCGTCGACGTGGTCCAACCGGTCATAGATATCCGGCACGGACACCGCGGCCAGCGGAGCGGCCGCGCGCGCATCGATGCGGGCGAGGTCGCGCAGCCGGAAGGTGGGACTGCGCAGCGCGAAGGCGAGCGCGTTCCACGGTGGCGTGCGCGGCAGGTTGCGGAAAGTATCCCGGCGGCCGGCCGCGTCGATGAGCGGATAGTCGCCGATCCGGCGTAGTGCGGACAGCGTGGGATCGCTGCGGGACAACAACTTCCGCAGGTTGTAGTACTGGGCGAAGAAGGCGTGGAAGCCGCGGTTCATACCGACCGGCGCGCCGCCGGCGAGCTGCTCGGTCCAGCCGCCGACGCGGCCGCCGAGGTAGCGCTCCCGCTCGACCACCTCGACCCGGAACCCGCGTTCGGCGAGTCCGGTGGCGGCGGCCAGCCCCGCGATTCCGGCGCCGACCACGACTGCCACCGGGCGATGACCGTTCTGGCCGACGTCGCGTCGGCCAGGCCGTGCGGGATAACGCACGCGGCGCGGGTCCCGGCCGATCGGTGCTGCCGTCATCGCCGCTGTCCTTCCTGGTGCTGTCGGGCACGTTCCCAGCTCAGCAGCACCGCCGTCACGAGCGCGAAACCGAACAGGAAGTCCTCGATCGGGATGTCCCACGGAAACCGAAGGCCGAGAATGTGATTCGGGTTGTAGCGGACGGTCGGCGCGTCGAGCCTGGTCAACCAGCCGTCCACCGGGATCTGAAATCCGAAAACGATGAGCATCGACAACCAATACGCGCGCTTGCGCAGCAGTCCGGTGCGCAACACCGCGACCTCGAGCAGGCAGACGGCCACGACGGCGAGCACAGCGGGCAGTGTGTAGCCGATCCCGTCGCTCATCGGCGGGCCCCACGATCCCGAATCCGTGCGCGGGCCGGGCGTCCGCGCGCGAGCAGCGTCTCCACGGCGCCGAAGGTCAGCAGCCCGCAGAGCGGAATCACCAGGAAGAACAGGAATTCCTCGACGGGCATGGATCCGGGTAGCTGCACACCGAGGACGAATCGCTGATCGTAGCTCCAGACCCCGCCTGCGATGGCGAGCAGATCCCACACCACGAAAACGACCAGCGCGGGCGCGATCGCGGCCAGTAGCAGCCGTGGTCGGCGATAGACGCCCGGACCGAGGAATTCCAGCGGTGCCGTCAGTACCAGGCAGAGGACCAATATCAGGAGGTACTGCCAATGCGCCATATCGGCTCCTAGGTCCGCTCGCGCGGTCGCGACATATCCGATGACAAGGGCGACTTCGATGGCGCATGCCGAGCCCACCAGGCGCGCGCCAAGCCCGCTACGCCGACGCGCGCTCTGCGGCCGGTGCCCACCCTGGCGCGCCGGCCGAAGACCTCGAAATCGGCCTCCTCGATGCGCGCCAGAATCTCCGAGTACAGCGTCGACGCGGTCGCCACGCAGGGACGCGAGCGCGGTGCCAGTCGATCGAGACCGCCGCGCGCGAACTGGTATATCTCCCTGGCGATTTCGTGCTGCTCGGCCAATGCTCGCCGGACCTGCGGCTCGGCTCGCCGACGGCGGCTGCACCAGGCCAGCAGGTCTCGGTCGACACCGTGCGCGGCGAGTTCGTCGGCGGGCAGGTAGACCCGGTCGCGGGCCAGGTCCTCGTCGACGTCGCGCAGAAAGTTGGTGAGCTGGAAGGCTTTACCCAGTGCGGCCGCGTAAGGCGCAGCGTCGGAGATGGTTTCGGTGACTCCGAGTATCGGCAGCAATTGCAGGCCGATGACCTCGGCGGACCCGTATACGTAGGTGTCCAGTGCGGCGCGGTCCGGGTAATCGGTGATGGTCAGATCCATCCGCATCGATGCCAGGAACGCGTCGAACAGGTGTGCTTCGATGCCGTAGCGGTCCGCTGTGTGCAGCACGGCGGCGAGCACCGGGTCGCCGTCGCTGTCCCCGCTGACGAAATGCCCGGCGAGCGCGTCCAAGTCGGCCGCACGATCGCCGGCCGTGCGGGCGGGATCGAACTCGTCGAGGATGTCGTCCGCGCGGCGCGCGAATCCGTAGAGCGCGTGCACGCCCGGCCGCTGGTCGGGGGCGAGCAGCCTGGTCGCGAGGAAGAAGGTCTTGCCGTGCTGAGCATTCAGCGTACGGCAGCATCGATAGGATTCTTGGAGCGACGGATCGGTGATGCCCGCCGCGGCTAGTTCCCTGAGCGTCATAGTCTTCCGATCAGGACGAAGGGTGGATGGGCGAGGCGGCACGGCGCCGGATACCGGCGCGTCCGGTGACACGGTCGGCGGCGAGGCGACCGGAGATCAGCACGGGCGGGATCCCGACCCCGGGCACGGTGGAGCCGCCGGCGAGCACCACATTGTCGAGGCCGCGGATCATGTTGGCCGGGCGGAACGGCCCGGTCTGCGCAAATGTGTGCGCCAACGCGAACGGGCTGCCGTCGAGCATGTCCTGGTCCGCCCAGTCCGTCGGCGTGACAACCCGCAGCACCTCGAGATCCGGCCAGCGAGAACCTGTGCGGCGCTGCGCGATATCGAGGATCTGCTCGGCGTAGGCTCCTCGCCGCGTGGGCCAATCTATCTGTCCGCGTTGTAGATTGGGCGCCGGCGCCAGCAGGAACAGGAGGTCTCGGCCGGCCGGGGCCAGGGCCGGGTCCCCCGCGGTCGAGCGGGTCAGCAGCAACGACGGGTCGGACATCACCTGGCCCTCGTCGATGATCTCCCGGAACGAACTCTCCCACTCGCTGCCGAACAGCAGTGAGTGATGCGGCAGATCCGGCTGACGGTCACAGGCGAGGTGCAGCACGACTGCCGACGGTGCCGATCGGACCCCACCGGGACGTCGCGGTCGATGGCCGAGCAATTCGTAGGTGCGATGCAATTCGGTGGTCAAAACCACTGCATCACAAGCAATCCGATCATCCTGGTCCGTGTGCACGGCGCTCACGCGGCCACCTGAGCGCACCAATTCCGTGACCGTGCTCTGGTATCGGAACTCCACCCCGGCGGCGACCGCCGCGGCGGCCAGCGCGTCGGGGACCGAGCGCATCCCACCCTGCGGGAAATAGACCCCGGACATCGTGTCCATGTGGGCGATCACCGCGTAGGCCGCGAGCGCACGGTCCGGCGCCACACCGGCGTAGAGCGACTGAAAGGTGAAGACTCGACGTAAGTCCGGATCGGAAATGAAATCGGCGACCTTGCGGTCCCAGCGGCGAAACCCACCCAATGCGGTCAACCGGGCCAACGCCGGAGTCAGCATCGACAATGGCGATTCGAAGTTGGCTGCGATAAACCGATCGAACTCAGCGCGGTACAACCGGCTCAGCCAGTCACGCAGTCGCCGATATCCCGCGGCCTGCTCGGCGCCCGCGAATTCGGTGACCGCCTTTGCCATCGCGTCCGGGTCGCTGTGCACGTCGAGGGTGCGGCCGTCGGCGTAGACCGCGTGATAGGCGGGAGTCACCGGGTGCAGGCTCAGGCGATCACGGGTGTGCTCCCCTACCGCGTCGAACACTTCGTCGAGCAGCTCGGGCATGGTCAATACCGTTGGGCCGGTGTCGATTCGATAGCCGTCCAGGTCGAGGCGGCCCATCCGCCCGCCCGGCACGGCCTCGCGTTCCACCACCGTGACGCGCCGACCCCGTCCGGCGAGATGGATTGCGGTGGACAGGCCGGCCAGGCCCGCGCCCACCACCACCACGTGGTCGCTGGATCCCGTCACTGTACGCATCGATCCTCCTCGTCACTGTTGCCGTGCGGTACACAGCAGCGCCATCTGTTCCAGCGCCGAATATCGGTCCTGGTCGAGTCCGGCGTCGGCGAGCGCGGCGCGGGCCTCGGCCACTCGATCCGTGATCATCGATTCGATCCGGTCGGGGGCGCCGGAGGCCGCGATCAATGCGCGGCATCGAGCGATCGCGGGCGCGTCCAGTTCGGGCAGACTCAGTAATTCGGTCAGTTCCCGCCGGACCGCGATGCCCCCGGCCTCCAACGCGGCGACCACAACGCTGGTCGCCTTGTGCTGTCCCAGGTCGCTGTCCTCCGGTTTGCCGGTGGTCGCGGCAGACCCGAAGATCCCGAGTAGATCGTCACGGAGCTGGAAAGCTTCGCCGATCCGAGTTCCGTAGCGGGCCAGCATCATCAGCGTCCGTTCCGGACACCCGGCCATGGTCGCGCCCAACTCCAGCGGTCGCAGCACCGTGTAATTGCCGGACTTCGCGCGAGCGATGGCCAGCACGGAATCCATGGTCGGTGTGGCGCGCACGTCGTTGGCCAGATCAGCGAACTGGCCGATCGCCAGCTCGATCCGCATGGCGTCGTAGCCGGCCCATACTCGTCGCAGTGCCGCATCCGGAATCCCGCTGTCCCGCAGCATCTGCTCGGCCCACACCAGACACATATCGCCGAGCAATATGGCCGCCGAATTGCCGAACCGGGCAGCAGAGCCGGGCAGGCCACGCTCGCGGTGGCCGTCGGTGAGCCGCACATGCGCGGCGGCCGATCCGCGCCGTAACACGCCGTCATCCATCACATCGTCTTGCAGTAACGCGAAGCCGTGCAGCAGCTCCAAGGACGCGGCCGCGCGCAGTGCTGCCGGATCCGGCTGCGCACCGCACAACCAACCCAGGTACATGAACGTCGATCGCACGCATTTGCCGCCGACCACGTACTGGCGCAGAATCGCGTCGACACCCGTGTCGCGCAGATCCTCGATGTCCACCTTCCGTAAGAAGGTGTCGAGCTCGTGCAGCACCCCGGCACGATTGCCCGCGTACCAGGCCTCGAATCCCGCGCCGGGTCCGAGCGCGTTCGCGTCGCTCATGGACGGCGGACTCGTATCGAAAAGCTTGGCACTCATAGCCTCACAATCCTTCGCTCGTCCGGTAGCGGGATTCGGCACACATCGTCATCGGGCCGGAGACCTGATCACTTCCGCCGCAACGCATCTCGACGCCGCCGACGGGCGTCTGCGGCACACCAGCGGGCCACACCGCGCGGTGCGGCCCCACTCCATACCGCGCGCAGCATCGACTCGTTCGGGAACAGTCCCTGGCAAGTCCGGTCTCGATCCATCGTACGTCAAATGATGCAGAAACGATGCGCACGCTCCGACTATTTCAGAAACTTAACAAATCGACAAGCATGTAGTGCGCCACACGCCGGACCACGCCACCGGACGCCCTCAGGAACCGGCGACCACGCCCACGATCTGCTCGACCGCGTCCTCCAGCGAATTCACATGCCGAACCCCGGCAGGCAGATCACTGCCGTACCAGCCCGGTCCGGCCGGCAACACACAACTCGAACCGGCCGTCGCCGCACGAATCGCCCCGGCCCGCGCGGTCGGCACCGATTGCGACCACAGCACCACCAGCGGCGGCCGATCATGCCTCGACAACGCCTCCGTCAAGGCGCTGTCCGGCATCGAAGGCCCTAAGAACACAGCGACCAGCCCGCGTTCCGCCAGCGCGGCGCGCAGCACTTCCAGCGGCAACGCATGATTCTCGTCTGCGGTGCAGGCCAGCACGATCGCTCTGTGCTCGGCACGGCGGCCGGGCATAGCAACGGTCCGGTGCAGACTTGTCGCGACCGCCCAGGACAGCAGATGCTCGACATCGATGAACCCACCGTCGCGCGCTTGGCGCCCAACGATTTCCGCGAAAGCGGGACGGCATAGCCGGTTCCAGGTCGCGACCACACCGTAGCGGGCGAGATGAGCGGAAATCGTGGCCAGCAATTCCACTCCGTCCAGCCGGCGCCCAGCGGCAAGCACCGGCGCCACGTCACCGAGCACCGGCGCGACGGTCGCGCGAGCAGCCCGAGCCGCACTCGCCGGACTGGCGCCGGCCCGCACCAGGTCCACCATTCGCTCGATCATCGCCAGGTCGTCCGGGGCGTAGTGCCGATGCCGGCCAGGCATATGCCCCGACGGCCCAAGCCCGTATCGCCTGTTCCAGCTGCGCAGTGTCGCCACCGGAATGCCGAGCCTGCTCGCCACCACCCCCACCGTATATTCGGCCGCCGCCTCGTCGAAGTCGCCGCGGCCGGTCACCTCAGGCTCGCGTCGCCGAGCGATTCAGGCGACGCGCGCGAGGCATCCGCGGCCGATTTCATGAAACCGATCATAGTATCGATGCACAATCGGTGCATCGAAACGCACTCTGGCGCGTCGGCCGACGCGTGTCGGGGGCGAGTGCTCGGACTGGACTCGCGCGGGTGCCGCTCACCGATCGCAGGCCCAGTGTCTCGGGGTGACTACCCAGCACTCGGCACCCATCGGCAGACCTCGCAAACCGGAACATATTCACTATCGACGCATAGTTCGTATACCTGACCGAATTTCCCAGCGAGGCGTGGAGTTTATGAAACCTTTCACCGAGCCGCACCGGCGTGGGTACCATCGCGCGGTCGGCCGACCAACAGTGAGGAAACCCTGTGATCGAAAACGAGCCACCCCCGTTCGCTCCGGTATCACTTCCTCCTTTTCCCGAAGTTCAGCCTGCCCGGCGGCGTATCGGGAGACGTAAGTTGGCGACTATCGCAAGCGTGCTACCGCTGAGCGCTATCGCCGTCGGCTCGACCGCTTTCCTCCGCAATCCCGGGGATGCACAGTCCGTCGTTGCCGAGACGGCCACCACGGCGAGTACCAGCACAAGCGCCCCGCAGCGTCCGTCAGCACCATCACGACAAGGAGCGCGCCCGCGGCCGACCTCGCTCCGGAGATCTCACGCATCGGCAGTCGCCACATCGCCGCATTGCATTCTATTCACAACTACATCAATCACACGTTGACCTATCACGCTCAATCGTTGGATGAGTATTTCGCAGGAGCAATTGATTCCGCGACCGGTGCACATCGCCAGCAGCTGATCGATACTCAACGCGCGACCCGCGATTATCTGTTTGCGACCAATAGTCGTAGCGAGGTGATCGAATTCAACTGCGGATTGCGGGCGATCACCGGCACCACCGCGCTCGGCATCGGCTATGTCAAACAGTCCTCGACCAGCGATCTCGCGCCGAACCCAGCACTTACCCTGATCGCGACAATCGTCACCGCGGAAGAGCAACCCGACGGACGCTGGCTGATCAGCGATCTCCAACGCATTTCGACCTAGCGCCGGGGGTGACTACAGCTGATCAATGTCTGACCTGTCACAAGCGATGCATAATTGATGCGCTGACCGACAGCCCTGAGTAGCGTGGCGAATGTAACTCTCCCCACCCGGCAACAATCGACTCCACGCCCGAACTACGGACAGGACGCTCTGATGACAGTGCTCGTCGCGGGTTCGACCGGCTTCGTCGGTAGGCGTTTATGTCCGGAACTGGCCGACGCCGGCCATCCCGTCCGCGCCATGACCAGGCACCCCGAGTCCTATCGCGGCATCGGCGCCCCGGTCGGCGCGGACGTCGCGGATATCGGCTCACTGCGCACCGCCATGGCCGACTGCACCGCCGCCTACTATCTGGTCCATTCGCTGGCCGAATCGGATTTCGAGCGCCGGGACACCGAAGCCGCCCGCAACTTCGGCCGCGCCGCCGCCGACGCGGGCGTGCCTCGGATCATCTATCTCGGCGGCCTCGGCGAGGACAACGACGACCTGTCCGCGCATCTGCGCAGCAGGCGCGAGGTCGAGGGGCTGCTCGGCGCGGCCGGCGTGCCGGTCACCACCTTGCGGGCGGGAATCATTGTCGGCCACGGTGGTATCTCCTGGGAGATCACCCGCCAACTCGTGGAACACCTGCCTGCCATGATCACACCCCGCTGGGTACGCACCCGGACCCAGCCGATCGCGATCGACGATGTGGTCCGCTATCTGGTCGGCGTCCTGGAGAAGCCCGAATCCGCCGGGCGGACCTTCGAGATCGGTGGCCCCGACGTCCTCGAGTACGTCGACATGCTGCGCCGGGTCGCCCGGATCGAGAAACGGCCGTTGGTGGTCGTGCCCGTTCCGCTGCTCTCCCCGCAGCTGTCGTCGTTGTGGCTGTCGCTGGTGACCGATGTCGACACCACCACGGGGCGCACGCTCGTCGACTCGATGACCAACGAAGTGGTGGTCCGGGACAACAGCATTCGAGAGCTGGTGCCCTTCGAACCGCTCGATTACGACGATGCCGTGCGGCGTGCCCTCGACGAGCGCGCCGAAGCCGATCTGACCGCATGAGCCGCAGACCCGGACCCGCTCGCCCGCTCGCCGCGCGTCGACGTCGAGTCGCGGCGGTCGCGCTCGCGGGCACCGGTCTGCTCGGTGCCTCGTTCGCCGCCGAACCTGATTCCGCCCGGTTCTACCGTCTCACCCTCGCCACCGCGGCGACCTGGACACTGGGTGGACGCACGCCCCACACCGAGGACACCGACTCGCGGCGCCCGGTACTCGGTCCCGTCCTGATCGGTGCCGGGACATTCGCCGTGTTCTGGGGCTGCGGCCTGATCGCCCGCCGAATTCCCTTCCTGCGCAAGGCAATCACCAGCGTCTTGAGCTACGCCGAACAAGGTCCCACGCCGCAGGTACTGCTGATCACCCTCGCCAACGGCGCTGCCGAGGAGATCTTCTTCCGCGGGCCGGTCTACTCGGTCGCAGGCAAGCATCCGGTCCTGGTCTCGACCGGTATCTACGCCTGCACCACCGCCGCGACCCGCAATCCCGCACTGGTCTTGGCCTCAGTCCTCATGGGCACCCTGTTCGGCCTGCAGCGCCGAGCCACCGGCGGCATACAGGCGCCGCTACTGACCCACCTGACCTGGTCCGCCCTGATACTGCACTACCTGCCGCGACTGTTCCGAGACAGCTCGCGGGCAGACCCGGGCGGGAGACCCGCCTGATCCGGAGCGGTCAGCGGTTGAGATAAGCCGCCAAGCCGCCGAGTTCCTCGCTGGCGATGAACACCGACCGCACGTTGAGAATGGCTTCTTCGACGTGCGAGGTGCACCCCCACGCCGCGTCGCCCCAGGAATCGGCGATCTTCAGTTCGGCCGCCGCGGTGCAGCTTTCGGGACCGCCGAGCTGACAGCGCTCCGGGTGCGGTGCGGCGGCCTGCGCGGCCGCCGCGGTGCGCATCCGGGCGGCGAGTTCGGCGGCCGCCTCGGCTCGCTCCTCCGCCTCGGCGCGCAACGTGCTCTCCGCACGCAGCGCTTGGGTCAGCTCGTCGCGGGCGGCTTCGGCGCGTGCTTCGGCGGCCGCCTTCGCCTGTTCGATGTGGTGGCGTTCGATGGCCAGTGACGCGGTGTCGGCGAAGACGCGGGCGAGGGCGAAGTCGCTGTCCTGCGGAACGCGCGGAACGCGGTGATACATGGCGAACGTGCCCAGCAGGCTACCGTCGCGGGCCAGGATCGGCGTCGACCAGCACGCGGCCAGTCCCGCCCGGCCGGCCAACTCACGAAAGTCGTCCCAGAACGGGTCGGTGCCGATGTCGGTGACGATGACCGGTTCGCGGCGGTGCGCGGCGGTGCCGCACGAGCCGACACCCTCACCGGTCGCGATCCCATCGATGGCTTCGTTGTAGCAGTCCGGCAGGCTCGGTGCGGCACCATGACGCAGGTGCCGACCGTCGCGATCAGCGAGCAGCACGGAGACGAGCAGCTGCTCCGGCGCGAGATCTTCGATGCAACGCGCCATCCCGTCCAGCACCTCGGCCAGCGGCGCTTGCCGAGCGATCTGTTCCACCAAGGCACGCTGCTCGATCATCAGCCGCTGGGCATGCTTGATCTGTGTAGTCTCCACACCGATCATCCGGACCCCGATCACCGCACCCGCACCGTCACGGCGCGGCTCGTAGGTGAAATCGAAGAAGGCATCCCGCGCCTGCGCACCGGCGGCCGGCCCGACCGCGACATCCCGGCTGGTGCACGACTCACCGGTGCGAAATACCTGGTCCAGCACCGCAATAACACCCTGATCGACCAGCCCGGGAGCGATCTCCGCGAGCGCGAGCCCGGTACCCGCACGCGCTGCACCCAGCGCGGCGAGGAACGCCGGATTCGCGGTCTCCAGCACATGCTCCGAGCCCGCAAACGAGGCGAATCCCGGGAGGGACTGCCCGAACAGGGCGCGCAGATCCTGCTCGGCCGTGTGCTCGGCGTCCGTCCGCACCCCATCGGTCGGCCACTGGCCGGTTACCGCCGTCATATCGGCTCGCCTCTCTGCTGCAAGTATTTCGAATGATCGCCCGAACGTCGACGGGGAACAACCTCAGCGAAACGCTACCGCGCCCGGCCACGAGCGTGATCCGCCTCCGGTATCACGCGAATGGACGCTGGCAATTCAGAACAGTCGATCGCTCGAAGGTGGCGGCGCGGGCTGGTTCGGCGTGAGTGCGAGCTCCTCGTCGCCGATGACATACTGGATCGCGTCGATCTGATCCTGAATCACCTCGGCGCGGCCCACCAGCTCGACACTGTCGGGCTCGGTAAGGCTCTCGGCGCCGAGCTTCTCGTAAACGCACGAGAGCGCGGACCGTAAGTCCTCGAGCTTGGTCTCTGATTCCACGAGAGCTCACCCTACGGACCGAACTCTGCGGCGCACGCCAGGACGCGGGCTAGGCGCGGCCGAGATCCGCCCTGCCATCAGGAGCGCGGACGGCTGGCGGGCGGCGCTGACGTGTCGGCTGTTGTGAATTGGATTGGCAGACATGGTTTCCCGATCACCAATGGCCGCAGATGGCAACCGCAGGCTGTCGTCGCCCTAGTCGTGGCGAATTCGACATCGACGCGCATTGGCCCCCGGATGGTTCTCTCTGCCGCCGTCCTCGGACTCCGGCGTCGCCGCCGATGTGTCGCCTTCGATCACGGTCGACGGGATCACGCCCACATCAATGACTTTGCGCGTGTCTTGGTCGTCGGACGTGGCGTTGCCTCCTACTGGTCGGCCCGATACCGACCGCTGCAGACGTTCCCATGACAAAGGACGCTGCAACACCAAACCGGTTGCGCCCCAATGAGGACGACACGCAGCAGTCGGCATGTGCGCCCGTTTGGAAGCTGTGCCGACCAACAAGTTTGGACAGCCGACCAACGCGCGCCATGCGGCATCATCGCTCACTAGTCCTGACTTGAGTCAGCGCGTACAGACATGACGCAGAACGTCTTACGCTGATGTGCGTACGTTCGCTGACGTATGTGACAGCCCTTCGGATCGCAGAAACCTTCAAGAGCTGAAGCTCGCATGCCGTGCCCCCGGGTCGAGACGCGGTAATGGTGCTCGGCATGGGCACTGATCAGGCCAGAGTGATTCCGGCCCTGGACGCGTCGGAACCCCACCGGAAGGGGTATCGGGTGGGGTTTTCCGCCGGGGCCGGAGCTACTTCTCCAGCTTTTCCAGCATCCACGAGCCAACGCCGTAGGTGTCGTCAGCGGGGATGGCGCGCGTGTAGTGCAGTGGCGGGGTTATCCATCGCAGGCGTCGCCAGCCAGCGGCTGGGCGGATGACCCAGCCGCCGTATTCGCGGCTCGGGTTGCACTGCTTCTCGCCGGTGTAGCCGGGCTCGCGGAGGGCGCGCCGGAACCGGTAGCGGAGATTGAAGCGCAGCCGGAACCACCGCTGTGACCAGGTGGCATGGCCGCTACCGATAAAGAGCAGCTTCATCAGGGTCAACCTAGCACTGGATGAAGGTCGGCAGGGTCTCCTTGCGGGCCTCATCGGTCCCGGTGTCCCAGGTAGCCCGCATGACGATCCGGCCCTGCCACACGCCGGGTACGCAGTCCAACGCCATCGCGGCGACGTTGAGGCGCGGGGCAGGGATTTGCATGGAAACGGCCGCGTCCCCCTTCGGCCGTGGATTGCTCGTGCCCGAGCGATGCCAGAGCTGCAACTCGATGTAGAACTGGAATGGGGCGGGACTGCATTCCACTACGCCGCCCACGACGACGGCATTGTGCAGTAGGTAGGGCTCCCGGTTGAACGCGAATGCGCAGGCACCACCGCGCTCGGCGGCTTCGTACCCGGCGTGCGCGCCAGCTGGGGCGAGCGCGGCGGCGACGAACATGGGAACCATCGCGGCGCACGCGATGATCAACCGACCGGATGTCCTGTTAAAAACGTTGTCGCGCATGATATTTCACTCCTTCTCCCCCGAGCGGCCTCGTACCGCTCAGTACTGCCGTGGGGCTCGGGGCCGCAATCCGCTGTCGACCCAGCGGGCGTAGGTGCTCCGGTCCCGTCAGTGGTGACCAGGACCCCGGAAGCCGTGTCGTTGCTGGTCATCAGAAGCGCCAGCCGCCTACGGCAGCATTCCGATGGCACCGTCCATCACCATCCGGGTTTCCGGCAGGCCGGGGCCCAGCCAGTCCTGTACCGGCACCACACCAGGTTTAAGCAACTCGAAGCCGGCGAGGAATGCCTCCGTCTGCGCGGCGGGCCGAAAGGTGACCTGGGCTGAAGTGCCGATGGTGCCGGTGAGCACCCGGAGGATCTCCGGGTCAGAATCGGAGGAGCCGTGAGTGATCGCCAGGAGACTGCCTGGTGCCATGTGATCGCGGAAGGTGGCGAGGATCCCGGCAGGGTCCTCCTCGTCCATCACGTAGTGCAGGACACCGATCATGGTGATGGCCACGGGCTCGTTGAAATCGATCTGGGTGTGGATCTTGATCTGGTCGAGGATGTCGTGGGGGCGGCGGATGTCGCCCAGCAGTGCCGAGATACCGCGTGGTTTGGCCAGCAGCGCGTCGCAGTGGGCCCGCACGACTGGGTCGTAGTCGACGTACACCACCTGCGCCGTCGGCTCGATCTCCCGAGCCGCGTCGTGCACGTTGGGCGGGCTCGGGATACCTGAGCCGAGGTCGATGAATTGACGGATACCGGCGTCCGCGGCCATCTGGACCGCTTTGAGCGTGAAACTCCGGGCGAACCAGGCCACGGTCTTGATTTCGGGTGCGCGAGAAAGCATTTCATCGGCCCTGTCTCGGTCGCTCTCGTGAAAGTCCTTCCCGCCCAGCAAGTAGTTCCACACACGAGCAGAGTTCGCCAGATCGATGTCGAACGGTTGCGGCGGCCGAGCTGGCGGCGATGTCTGGTCCATCACCGGTACCCACGCCTCGCCGCGACGCGCACCCTGACCCCGCACAGAACGACCGCTGCGGCGCAGACGATTGCCGGGATGATGCCGGTCTGCGCGTCACCGTGGGCGTATCCGGTCACCGGCATGAGCAGCCAACCGATCGTGAGCGTCGCGCCGATGATCGAGGCGGCGAGCAACACTCGCCACCCCAGGTGCGAGGCGCTGTTGCGGGGTGCGCCGCCGCCCGCGTCGGCGCACCCCTGCTCCTCCGCGGGTGGTGCGGCACGAACGTGGAGAGTGTCGTCGTGGGCCGGGTTGTCATCGATCATCGAGGAGTCTCCTGCACGGTGTTGACGTCGAACGGTGTTGCGGTGGGCGGAAATTCGCGGGCAAGCGCGTCATCCAGAGTCGGCAGATCGGGAAGCGCGTCATGGTCGAGGCTGGGTTCGATCGCCAAGACCTCGTCGAGTGGGGGTTTGATCGCCAAGACCTGATCGAGTGGGGGTTTGATCGCCAAAATCGCGTCGAGGAGGGCCTGGAGCGAAGGCCGATCGTTGGGCGTCATCCGGCCACCGGCCAGTGTGGGGAAAGGCAGCAGCGGATCGCCTCGACTACCGCGGTGCCTGGCGGCCGGAATCCGTCGCGGGGCTGACACACCCACTCTCGGCAGCTCAGCTCGTCGGAACGCAACGGTGACGGCAGCGCGACTTCGGCGCCCATCGGCGCGATCGATACGTTGTGGCGGAACATCTCCGCGAACAACGCAACGTCGTCGCTGGGGAGGTTCGGCCCGACCAGGAACGTCCACCGTTTCGAGCGTGGATGCGAAACGATCGGCCAGGCCCAGCCGGGCCGCTCCTCGATGCACACTCTGACCCGTGCGCCGATGTGGGCTGGCATTGTGATCGCGCCGACCGTTCCGGCACGGAACACGATCCGCCCCAAATCCGGCCGCACAACGGCGGGCAATCCGCACGTGACGACATAGAACCGGCAAGCAGATTCCAACACCGCATCACGCCTGGATTGGGCTGTGTTGGTGTTGTCCATCCCGATCACTCGGCTTCCGCCGGTGCGTGCTGGTTGCCTGTATCCCGTTCGACCATGCGAGCTTTCAGCTCAGCGACACCATCCGCACGAGGCAGCCCCGCGACCTTCTCCCGGATCTCGCTGGCGATCCAGCCGCCTATTTCCATCTCTTCGAGCAGCCCGGCGAACTCTTCGAGTGTGGGCGGGTTTGCCTCGTAGAACAGGATCTTGCCCGTTATCCCGTCCGCCTTTGTGGGCGGCGGTGGCCCACCGGCCGAGAACTCGGCGACCTGCTCAGGCGTGCCGAATTGCTCGAGGTGGAACAAGTCCGCGTAGTAAACCTGCTGCGCCGTCGCCTGGTCGTGGCCTTCTTCGTCGTCCGAACCCATCGCTCGCGCCTCCTGCTCGTTTCGATTCGGCAGCACCCGACATCGGGGCTGGTGCCAGCGTCGCCCTGTACCTGAGGGCGCTATGAGGGCGTTAGAGGGCGCGCGGCGGGCGTTCGCCGATAAAGTGGGCCTGACCACTACGTTCCAGGGGGTCAGGATGGCTACCTTCGGTGTATGGACTGGCAAGGAGAGCCTTGCGCTGCGCAATGTCCTCCACATGAGTCAGCCCCAATTTGCGGCGAAACTCGGCGTTCACGGCCGAACGGTTCGGCACTGGGAGGCAGGCCGGCCGATCCGGGTCGACTGGCAAGCAGCGCTCGACACGTTGCTGTCGTGGCAGACCCCGGCCGTCGCCGCCGCATTTCGCGGTCAGTTGCGCCTAACCAGTCAGTTGAGCCCCCAGGAGGAACCAGTGGACCGTCGGCAGCTATTCAAAGTCGGTGCTGTCGTCGGAGGGCTAGCTGCGATCGGACTCGAGGATCAGGAGCGGGTCCGCTGGTTGGCGACCGGCACCGGGCAAGCGGACCTCACCGATGTGGAGAACGTCCGAACGGCGCTGTACGCCGCGCAGCAATTGGATGACAAACTCGGCAGTCCCGCCGCTCAGGGCCTCGTGATCTCCGCGCAACAGCTCACCGATGCCATGCTGAGTGACTGTTCTGCCGAGCTGCGTCCGCATGTCCTGGCGCTGAACGCCGAACTGACCGGGTTCGCTGGATGTCTTGCGTGGGACGAAGGCGATTACGGAACCTCGGCGCGGCTCTACAACGATGCACGCGAAGATGCGCACGAGGCTGAGGACGCTGACCTCGGTGCGTACATGCTGTGTCATCTGTCCCAACTCGCGATCTGGCAGGAGCGCCCGCGCGTATCCCTCGATCACGCCGTCGCCGCACGCAGTTGGGTGGCACAGACCGACGATCAGCGGTTGCGGGCCTACGTGGCAATGCGCGCGGCAGAAGCCGCAGCGGGCGCCAAACAGCAACAAGCGTGTCTCGCCGCGCTCGACGAAGCCGACTGCGCAATCGAGGGCCTGCAGCCCTGCCACCCGAGCGAGTCCCGCGCCTATTTCGTCTCCGCCGGGATGATCGAGAGCTACCGGGGCAACTGCCTCTACCTCCTCGGAGACCCGGCGGCGGCGGCCGATGCGTCCCGGCGCTCACTCGTACTCATGGATCCGCTCTACACCCGCGACCGTGCGATATCGCTGCTCGAGTTGGAGCGTTCGCTGGTGCAGCTCGACGAGATCGAGGAGGCAGCGTCTGTCGTCGGCGACGCCGCGGACCTCACCAGGAAAAACCGCAGCCCGCGCCTGTCGAAGGCGATCCAGGACGGCCACAAGGCGCTGTCACCCTGGTCGACCACGCGGGCAGTCCAGCAGCTCGACCGCAGACTGTGCGCTCGCGATATCGTGGTCGTGTGAGTGAGCAGCGGATGAAGGAAGCACTGGCGCGGATCGACAGTGCCCGCTCCGCCCTGCTTGCGACCGGCGAGACGTTCACCCGCGCCGAGGGCGGGCGTGTGCCTGAAAGATCCGACCGGTTCCGGTTGGCGCAGTCCGACGTGCACGCAGCTATCCAGCACCGTAACCGCGTACTCGTCGATCTTGTCGGGTCGGCGGCAGAAGTGCCCATCGAGTTGGTGACTGGCCTTGGTCTGACCGGGCGAGAGGCCGCGAGCCTCGTCACGTCGTGGCGCACGGGTTCCCGAAGAGTGAAGGCGCACCTGTTCGGCAGCATCCCGTCGACAAATCGGACATAGGCCCCGTGCGTCAAGCCGCACGTTGCATTCACCGACGGTGGTTTCCCAGTAACCAGTGTTCTGTCCTGCCGTGAAGCGTTCGTCGAGGCGCTTGAAGTGGTCGGACGGATTCAATACCGTCGAAGCAGTCGATTGGTGAGTCTGATTCACCGATCCGAACCTGGACCGATTACCCGGCCAAGGCCCCGTGACGGGCCACTAGCGCGTTGTCGTAGGCATCCCCCTACTGCTATTCCATCCAGCGCAGCAGTTTCCGCAATCGCATTCGAGTTGCATTGGCCCGGCATCGCTGTGATGGGATCAGCCCGTCACCGACACGGCGTCGGGTGTCATCGCGCCGCCACAGCGCCGTCTTCAACGGTTCACGCGCGTGTCCACACAGATTTTTGTCTCACTCCCGTGTTTACTTTCCAGCAGATTGTTGCCCCACGTCATGGTCCGCTGACTAGTACAGCTGAAGGGGTGGACTATCCGTTGTGTGCTTCGAGCTCGGTCGCCAGCGTCTGCTGGGTGGCCGCCCACGACGCCAGGAGCGCTAAATTGTCAGCGGTCGGTGTGCCCGCGGGTGCGGTGTAGACGTTGAGGAGCAGGCCGGGTTCGGCAGGCATCTCCATCGACTCGACGTCCAGGTCGAGCCGGCCCACGACCGGATGGTGCACACGCTTGCGTCCGGACCGGTGCAGCCGAACGTCCTGAGATGCCCACCGCTGCCGAAATAGTTCACTGCGCGTTGATAATTCACCGACCAGGGCGATCAGCTCCTCGTCGTGCGGATTGCGGCCCGCTTCCATGCGTAGCTTCGCGGCCACATCGCAGGCGATTCGGTCATAGTCGACAAAGAACGTTTTTGCCGCTTCGGGATCTAGATACACGAACCGCGCGGTGTTCGCCGGCCGTCGCGTGTCGGCCAGCACCGGTGAATACAGCGCGCGGGCAAGGTGATTCATGGCCAGCACGTCATAACGGCCGTTGCAAATCCACGCCGGCGCATCGGTGATAGCGTCGAGCACCTGCTGAAGCGCCGGACGCACCGTCACGGCGAGTCGCCGGCGGCGTGGACCGCCGGGCGCGCTGGACTGCCGCGCAAGGTGGAATAGGTGATCGCGCTCGGCCTCGTCGAGTTGCAAGGCAGAGGCCAACGCGTCGAGCACCCCGTCGGAGGCACCGGTGAGGCTGCCGCGCTCCATACGCACGTAGTAGTCGACCGATACCCCCGCCAGTAGAGCTACCTCCTCGCGGCGCAGACCTTTGACCCGGCGGTTGCCGCCATAGGCGGGCAGTCCGGCCCGCTCGGGCGCGATCCGCGCGCGACGCGAGCTCAGGAACTCCTTGATCTCAGTGCGCAGATCGATCTTGACCACCCCTTCACCCTAGGCCCTGTCCGCGGGCGAAGGGAGGTACTGCTGGTACCCCCCGTTGAGACCCGACTTGGAGGTATTCACGAGGGCCCGTCGCCGCCGGCAAAAGCCTCGCGCCAACGCCTAGGGGGTACCCGATGCGGTCGTGGCGATGCCGCCGTCTACCGGGATGATGGTGCCCGTGAGGTAGGACCCAGCCCGGCTAGCGAGGAACACGGCGACACCCGCCATGTCGTCGTCGCGGCCGAGCCGACGCAGAGGGGCCGCCGCCGCGATCGTGTCGCCGACGGCATCGAGCGTGGACGCCATCATCTGCGACGGGAACACTCCCGGTGCTACCGCGTTCACCGTGACGTGCTGTGGGCCAAGCTCTCTGGCAAGCACTCTGGTGAGTTGATGGAGTGCCGCTTTGCTGCTGGCGTACGAGTAGTTGGGCGACTGGGCGACGTGGATGGCGGCGATACTGCCGATGTTGATGATCCGCGCGGGATCACCGGCGGTGCCCGCCCTGCGAAGTGCGGGCAGCAGCGCCTGCACCAGCCAGAACGGCGACTTGAGATTGAGGTCGATCACTGCGTCCCATGCCTCGTCCGGAAACGTCTCCAACGGCTCGCGCCACATCGCTCCCGCGTTGTTGACGAGGATGTCCAGGCGTTCCGAGCCGACCTCGACAAGATCAGCGAGGCGCTGACACTCGTCGTGCCTGGACAGGTCGGCGGGGATTGCATGAACGTCGCCGAATTCAGACAGCAGATGCTGTGCCTCCGCGCACGTGTCCTCATTGCGTGAGCTGATGACGACGCGGGCGCCCGCCTGCAGAAGGCCGCGCGCGATCATCATCCCAATGCCCCTGGTGCCGCCAGTGACAAGTGCGTATTTCCCACTCAGATCGAAAAGGTCTGCGTGAGTGGTGAATTGGTTGTCCGCCATTGGTCTCCGTCGCTTCTGTCGTGGAAGAATGCGCCGACCCGGTCGCGCATTCGGGGCAGCTGAATTGAACTGATGGGGGGGTAAAGCTGTAGTGCGTGTCCATGGAGTGTTGTCGGCGCTTTCGCGCTCAACCAAGGTTGACAGGCGTTTCGGACGCCTGGGAGACCCTGGTGATACAGGTACTGTGAGACCCCCTCTTGCCTGGTGCGCTGACTCAGCCCGGATCCACCGGCTTGATTCCCGGTTGATCGTTTCGGGGTCGTGCAGGCCGTGTTGGGGCTGAGTTGCGGATTCGGGCATGGGGTGGCCGCCGGTCTGCCCAGCTCTCCTCGCGGTGGAATCGACGTTCGCCTCCGGACATCCGCACATCGGAAATGCCGGATGTTTTGTGCCGCAGTACCACTCGGCCCGCTGATCGCGCGATATGCGGCTGTGTGCGGATGTTCGGACTGCGTCATCACCACCCACATTCCACTGGTTCAGAACCTCCAAGACCGCCTTCATCGGGCGGTCGCCGCAATCCACCGGAGTACCAGCTCGATCACCGACACACCGGCGTGTGCCTCGTATCGAATGTCGTGGCCATCAGGTGTTTGACTCATCCGGGAACGATCTTTCGATCGCATTTGCGGACGGTTGTTTACTTGCCTGCGGGATGGACCGTCAGGCACCGAGACAAGGAGTTCCGATGACTTCATCGTCACCGAACAGCAGCGGGAAGGTGCTCGTCGCCGCGCTCGCGTGGATCTCGCTGGTGCAGTACTTCGTGATGCTGATCGTCTCCGAAAGCCGGTGGACCACTCCCTATAGCCGGACCCGCTACGCCATCAGCGACCTCGGCGCGGTCACGTGCCATCATTCCGACCAAGTCGAGGCATGGGTGTGCTCGCCGTGGCATACGGCCACGAACGTGTCCTGGGTGATTGCCGGAGTGTGCCTGGCTGGGGGCGCGTTGCTCGGCCGCGGGGCGTTTCCCCGATCACGTGGGGTTCGCGTGGGCCTGGGCTTGTATGTGATATCCGGTCTCGGTCTGCTGCTGGTCGGGCTCAATCCCGAAGACACCAGTACCCCACTGCATGTCATCGGTTCCTTCACCGCGATCCTGGTCGGTCAAGCGGCCATACTCGTGCTCGGCCTGTCATTGCGACGCGCTCCGGGTTGGTCGCTCCTGGGCTGGGTGGGCGTGATCGCCGGAATCATCGCGGTCATCGCATCCGTCGCGATGATCGCCGAGCTCGGTGGCCCCGCGCACTTCGGCCTCCGGGAGCGCATCGCCGCCTTCCCCCTGGTGATCTGGCCGATCCTGCTGGGGCTGCGGATGGTCACCACGCGAGCACGACATAGCGGCACGCCCGCAGCATCTCTGGCCGACTCGGCCAGGTAATCCGCTGCGGCATAGCGCACCCGATCGACCCGAAGAAGTGGACGTTCGCGAGATCGACTGCCGCCCTCCGGTTGCAGCCGACCGGACGCGCGGGTCGCGGCATTATCGCTCACTCAGCCTGACTGAAGTCAGCTTGGACGGATGCGATGCATGCAGAACGTCTACGCTGATTTCCGGACGTCAGCCGCTCTCGGCGGAAAAGTCGGCCGCCAGTGCTCAATCCGAGATCATGTTGGCGCACGGCCTCGCCCCGCGCGCGTCAAGTCGAGACCGGCGCGACGGGGTGTCGGCTAGATGCGGAAGTTGCGAGGGTCGACCGACGGGGCCATGGACTGTGCCCTGCTGAACGCCGCACCGCGGGCGACTGCTCTGCACCGAGGAACTCATCGCTGAGGTGGTCGACGAGATCGATCGCCGGCTTGTCGGTGTTCGCGCGAACTTTGTTGGCGCACGGGACATTCACGGTGTCAGTCCGCATCGAATCGAGCTACGCTTCCGGGTCCATGGCCGACGGTGAGTCGGCCGGGAGGAGACCTTATGTCCGCGCGGCCCAGGATTTGGGAACGCCTCGCCAGCAGCTACGACGACCTCGAATGGAACCGCCGCACCGACCAGGAGATATATCTCGAAATACAGCGACAACGCCCGATGTGGCTGCGTATCGGCAACTTCTATAGGCGCAACCTGTCGCTGCTCCGAATGCTGCCGCCTGGTCAGCTCGTCCTATGGAAACTGGAGCACTTCGGCGACGATGCTGCCAACGCCGTGCGCATGCTGATCTCTTCCGGCCTGCAACCGGAATCGTTTGTCGCCGAACTCTTCGCATCGGGGCACACGATCGTGCCCTACACCTTCACCACCACCGGTCGCGATAATCTCGTACGGGACGTGCCGCTGCTACGCACCATGGATATCCAGATCCTGCCTCTGGCGCACAACATGCTGATCCGACGAGCCGGTCGTACCGAACTGCGGGCCAGTCTCGGGCTCGGCGAGGACGACATCTTGGTGGGCGCGGGCGGCCGGCTCTTCCCGGAAAAGGGCATCGACGAGATTGCCACCTGGTTCCTACGTCAGCGCATAGACGCGCATTTGTTGTGCAGTGCCATACCGGCGGATGACCGGCAGAGCGTCGAGTCGGTCCGCATCGATTGGCAAACACGTTCGGGGACAAGCGATTCAGCTCGACTACACCTCCGGTTCGGCCACTACGATCAGCCCGACTGGATGAGTTCTTTCTACGCGGCGATCGATGTCATGCTAGTCAATTCGATGACCGATTCGTGGGGTCGCATGGCGTCGGAGGCGATCACCCTCGGCGTACCGGCCATCGTGCGCCGAGCGGACTGCGGCACCAATGAACTGGCACCGAACGTTGTGCTCGTCAACGGGTTCGAGCAGTTGTCGACCGCCGAGTTCGCTGCCGCATTCGACCAGGCCCGGAAACGGGCATCACGATTACAGGAATACATGGCCGCCCATTACGACATCTCAGTCGTCCGCCGCCAGTTCCACGAGCTTCTTCGGGAGTATGTTCCCGCATCCCACCGTGCGGAATTCATCGACCTTGCCGCAGAACTACACCCGAGCGTCGACCGAATGCTGACATTCTGAACAGCTGGGCACCGGAAATCATTGCGTGCTAACGTCTTTGACTACCTACATGTTGCTCCGGTCGGTAGCTCAGTGTCGAGGGGAACCGCGCATCGTGTTCTGCTCGACCAACTGTAGAGGACCTGCCGTGACGGCTGACGAGCAACAGCTCAGTGTCCCGCTCTCCGAATACAGCCCTGTGCGTTCGGCCGCCACCCGGCCTGCTGGTCTGGTGGTGATCTGCTTGGGGTGGCCGTTGAGCCTGCTGTTGCTGTTCGCGGGTTACCATCGCCTGCTCCGAGCCGCCGGAGTGTCCGGCACCGCGCTGGTGACGGTGCTCGTGCTGTTCATCCCATTCGCGGTGTTCCTCAGCATCGGTGCGCACACCTGGTTCCTCGGTGCCCTCGCCCTGGCCCTGCGACGCCCTGCCAACGGATTGACCTGGCATGTGGTGCAGTCTCCCACGGAATTGACGGTGCGCTCGGCCATCGTCGTGCCGATCAAAAACGAGGACACAGCAGAGGTTTTCGGCAATATCGCCGCCATGCGGGAGTCGCTGCGAGATGCCGGCGCCGAGCACCTGTTCGACATTTACGTGGTCAGCAACTCCGACGATCCGAACTGTTGGGTCGAGGAGGAGCTGGCCTGGCAGCACGTGGCTGATTCCGCCGAAGGTCTCTACTACTGGCGGCGGCACCGTAAGAAGGGCAAGAAGCCTGCGAATATCGCCGAGTTCTGCGAAAGATGGGGCAGCCGTTACGAATACATGGTGATCCTGGATGCCGACAGCCTGATGACAGCGGAGTGCATGCTCGCCTTGGTCGGTCTCATGGAACACAACCCGCGCGCGGGGATAATGCAGACCGCCACCGACTATGTGAAAGGCCGGACGCTGTGGGCGCGCTTGCAGCAGTTCACCATCTTCAGTAACACCAGGATCATCCAATGGGGCGAACGGGTCTGGCAGGGCGGCGCGTGCCCCTACATCGGGCACAACGCGATCATTCGGATCGCGCCGTTCATGCAGCATTGCGGACTCCCGACGCTGCCGGGTAAACCACCCTTCGGCGGCGAGTTGCTCAGCCACGACTTCGTCGAGGCCGCGTTGTTGACTCGGGCCGGGTGGCAAGTGTGGCTGGTGCCCGAATTGGCAGGCTCTTACGAGGAATGCCCCGCCACGCTTCCGGAATACTTCCGGCGCGACCGCCGCTGGTTTCAGGGCGACTTCGTAAATTTGCGGCTGCTGTGGACGCCGAAACTCGCTCTCATCAGCAGGATCCGCTTCGCGACCGCCGCGCTGCGAGACATGTCGCCACCGGTACTGCTGGTTTTGAGTGCTGTCATCATCGGGTCGGCGCATGCGCCCGGCTATGCGGCCGGCGCGGTCGTCCTCCCGCTTCTCGCGTGGGACTTCGCGACTCGACAGTCCTGGGCGGGCGTCCCCGCCGTGGGATTCGGGATCTCGATCCGTTCCACAACTCCGCGCCGCACGCCACTGCTCGCCGCCCTCGGCAATGGGATACTCGATCAGCTGATCTGGCTGTTCAACACACCGAATCGGGTGCTCACACACGCGCTGTACGTGGTAGAAATTGCCGCCGGACGAGATATCGGCTGGACCACCTCGAGGCGGTCCGTCAACACCGCGCTCAGCCACGGAACGCGCCGGATCTATCTCTGCCACACCCTCTTCGGTATCGCAGCCGCGCTGCTACTGATCGCCACCGACTCCTGGGCCACCTGGTGGCTGGCACCGATACTGATCTGCTGGATCTGCACCATTCCCATTGCGCAAGTGTTTGATTCCTGTCGCGTCGGCGCGCTCGCCAGGCGTGCGGGAATACTGCGAACGCCAGAAGAGTATGAGACGCCTCGGATCATCGCCCGCTCCGAAGAACTAGCACGCACGCTCCGGCAGCAGCTCCCGGTATCGGCGTGGCAAACTGTGCTGCACGAGGATTCCGCGATCGCTGTGCATCGCGCGTTCCTGGCCCATTCGGCACCACTGACCCCTGACGAACGGACCGAGGCCGCCGCGGCGGCCGAGAAGTATCTCGGCGACCGGACGGCGGCAACACTGACCGAAACGGAGAAGTTCGCTCTACTTCGAGATCCATATCGGCTGTGGCACAACAACCCACCGTCGGCGTTGGCAATCCGATTCCCCGATCCCGTCCCGATGCCGATGCCCGTCCAGCAGCTCACCCGAAACTAGGCAGTGTCGCGAGCACAACTGCTGGGCAGCGTTTGTCCCTGGTTTTCCGCGCGGGTCGCGGCAATACAGGACGTTATGGGCACCGCATGCGAGCTTCAGCTCTTGATGGCTTCTGCGATCCGAAGGGCGGCCTGGCCCGGTGTCATGAGCGCGCTTTGCTGGTGCAGTGCAACCGTCGGCCTTGTAGGCTCCTGCTGTGGGTGTAGGTGGGGCGGGATCGACAGTGTCAGCAGGGCGGAAGAAGCGCTATTCACAAATCATGTGGGTTGCGACGCTGGTCGTCATCGGCCTGTACCTAGCTGCGTCGACCAGGTTGGTTGGCAGCAGAGACTTGAACGATCATGTGGCGACTCGCCTGAGTGCCTTCGCGATGATCGGCGCTGCCCTGGTGATGTTTCTTTCGGTTTTCGGGCAGGAACCGGCTGCGACACGTGGCCCGCGGAAACGCTGGACAAAGCGTCGCGTAGTTGTCCGTCTTGCCATCGCCTGCCCGCTCCTGGCCGGGGCTATTTGGTCGATGATCAGCTCGGGCACGCTCATGGGTCAGCTGATGTCGCAAACGACCGCCATCGCCGTCTTGCTCCTCCTCGCATGGAGCTCGACCGCGCCTCAGCGGCAATGATGCATTGTCCTTCGACGTGGTCCGAGTGCTCTCGGGCCGTTGATCTTCGGGCTGGTCGCGCGGCCGCTTCGGACCGCACGGCATTCGGCAATACCGTGTGTGGGCTTGCAGCTTCGTCCGGCTGCACCACCTCGGAATTGCATGGCTCAACTGGTCACCGCTCTGATGGTGTTCTCTGACAGCCGTGTTCAGAGGCGGGACCGGGTGAGCACGTCCTCAACAAACACGGATTTGGCTTCGGTGTATGCGACGCGGTCGGCACCGAACCGGAGAGCGTTGTCTTTCTTCAGTTGCGCGTAGGCGCGGGCAGTGTCCGGGTGGTTGCGCAGCGCGTTGCGGAACGTGACGTGGCGGTCGAGTTCACCGCTGTCGGCCGCACATACGTAGAGATGGTGAGCCGGGCGGTCGGGCGGAGTGATGAATGCTTCCCGCTGTGCAATGCCCTGGTTCCCTACGTGCTGGTAGCCGAGCGGCCACAATGACTCGGTGACGTCAGGAAGAAGGTCCCAGGACTCGATGACCACGTCGATGTCGATGATCGGTTTGGCTGTCAGGCCCGGAACCGCAGTGCTACCAACGTGTTCGATGCGCAGTGCGAGTGATCCGAGCGCGGTGGCGAGCTCACCGGCGAGTTCATCGAAGGTGATAGGCCACTGCGGATCGTACTCGGCGATCTCCACTCGAGCGTTCACGCGCACCTTCCCAAGTCTCGGCGAAATACGATACGCCATCGGGGGTGCGGTGCGGCTGACCAGCTGCCGGATGGCCTATTCGGCCCACGCGGTACGTGGCATTTCAGTGCGTCTGGCTGACCAACTCTAAAGTGCCCGACAGCTCCAACGGTACGTCGATGGCGTCTACCGGCAGACCTTCACGACGGCGGCATCGACCGGCACCTCCCGTAGGGTCGGTTGCGTCATGCTGATCTTCTTACTGGCGCTTGCGGGGTTCGCCTTCCTCGATTCCCTACATGTCCTGAACGTAGGGATCACCGCTGGGGTGGTCGTAGACAGCCGCCTGAGCCGTCGCTCGCCCGTCCCGGGAGCTTTGAGCTTCATCGCGGGAATCTTCGTCGCCACAACCGCTTTCGGCATCTGCACTGTCCTCGGACTGAGCTTCCTGACTGATCTGGTCGACTTCGACATCACGCCGACCGTTCGATACTGGGCCGAACTCGTCGTCGGCGTAATTCTCCTCATTCTCGGTGGCATCCGGCTGCCGAGTGGCTCGGTGGATGCGATGCCGTCCTGGGCGATAGAGGCACGCCGAAGACCTGCGCTGCTCGGCTTGGTAGGTGCCGGTGTTGGCATCGTGCAGGCACCGACCGCTGTCCCGTATTTGGCGGCGCTGGCGATGCTCTCAGTGCGAGAACCACGGCCAGCGCTGTGGCCCCTGATCGTGGGCGCGTATTGCCTGATCGCACTCTTGCCGCCGCTTGTGGTGCTGTTCACCGCGACACGACGCTCTGCCGGGGCGCAGCGGTTCTACCGCACGGTAGTCCGAGCGCTGAACCGCTTCGGCACGATATCGGTTCGCATCCTCTTCCTGATCTTCGGCGCCGTGCTCGTGTGGGACGCGCTCAGGAACTACTCGTCGCTATAGGAGGAACCGGGCGGGTACGCACGTATTGCGCATCTCCAGCGAACGCACGCAACTCGGCATGAGCGCGCACCAGGAAGCGCTGTTGGCCAACTAGTTTGGACGGCCGACCAACGCGCGGGTCGCGGCAATACCGGATGGCCTAGAAGGCCGAGGGTGGCGGCTCCGGGTTGTCGAGGCGGGGCGGTCGGACTTGGCGAAGTACGTTCCGTCCATCCACTCCTGCCAGCGGTCGCATTGGCTCAGCAGACCCTCGGCAGTCCATCCGCCGAGTTGCGCGAATTCTGACCTCGCTCGGCGCAGCGTGCCGGGCTGTTGCACCGTTGCTGTTGAGGTTCGCTCGCCTCCCACGGGTGTAGTCCGGTCACGCCAGGTACAGCGCGAGGTAGCCGCGGTCGTCGAGCGGCACGGTCGGCCTCGTGGTGTAGCGGGCCTTTTCTTCTTCTGCGCTGGTATCGAGTTCGACTACCGCAGTTTTTGGCTATCCCGGGTGTGTCGTCCGGTCCGGAATCGCTGCGGCAACGAATACGTGCTGGCGTGTGGCGGCGGGCGTCCCTCGACTGTCGCTACGGGCGTAGTACACGCGAGCAGACAAGAGCTGATCAGAAGGAGGACGCTGTCCAATGGATGTACTCAGGATTGTTTCAGCCGTCGTGACACACACGTTAGCGACGGTAGTCAGTGCGGGTATGGGGGCTGCCGCGCTGGCCGTCATCACCGCTCCTGTGTCGTCGACACCGATCCGGCTGGCCGACCACATCGTGGCGCGAAGCGCCGAACCTGCTACCAACAACGGATTTCCCGAAGGAAAGTTCCACATCAAACACCAGAAGACAGGATTGTGCCTGGCCTGGATTTTCTACGACCGTCGCAACAATCTCGGTATGTTCGACTGCAACACCAAAGATCAGCAGCAATTGTGGTATTTCGACACCAGCGGAAGCCACTACAGCGGACCGCGTAACCACTTGGCGAACGCCAAGGAAGGCAGCGACGGAGAACTCGCCCTCACCGTAGGGTCTGACTACAGTGAGCCTTTTTCATCCTTGTCGGGCAGTCCGGATTTCGCGATCCTGTAGCACGTGGATGGCCTTGACCAGCTGTCCGGCTTTGTCGGGGCAGCAGCGGAGTTTCCGCAGCACCCGCCAGCTCTTGAGCTGGGCGTTGGCTCGTTCGCCGCAGCCGCGTAGTCGTGCGTGCGCGCGGTTGGCGGCCTTCTGGGATTCCGGCTTGTTCTTACCCTTGTACGGGGTCAGCAGCGCGGTAGCGCCTTGATATCCCTTGTCCGCCAAGGTGATCCAGCCAGCGGCCTCGAGTTCGTGGCAGATCCGCCAGATCCAGGCCGCCTTCAGATCGTGCACGCTGCCGGGCAACGCGCCCGATACCCACGCGATGTCACCGTCAGGTGTCGCGATCACCTGCACGTTCATGCCGTGGTGGCGGTGTTTGCCCGAGTAGAACGGCCGATCCGCGGCCACTCGGTCGATAGCGATCAGCGTGCCATCCAGGATCAGGTAGGCATGTCCGTCAGTCCTGGCTTGCCGCAACGCCTTCCGCAGACCCACAGCACGCCCGGCCAGCAGTTCCACGGTTTCCTCGACATACCGCCACGCCGTCGTAGTCGACACCCCGAACCCGGCTCCCAGATCACCGAAAGTTTCGCCTTTACGCAGGTAAGCCAGCACCAGCAACACCTGCCGGCCCGGGTTCAACCGCCGCCACACCGACCCGATCGCGCCACGGTGTCGCCGGATCACCCCGGCCACGTAGTCGAGGGTCTGACGTGACAACGGCAGCGCGGCACGGTAGAAAAGCATCGAAGCCCTTGGTGTTCGGAGGTTGTGGTAAACAACCGATCTACCAGGGGCTTCGCCATACGTCCAGTCGAACTACCTTGCAGGGCAACAGATCCCGCAGTCCCGCATCAAGCAGGATGAAAAAGGCTCAGTACTAGCGCCCATCACAGCGGGCCTGCGTACGTTGAACTCATCGGCAATACCGCCAGCAACGCGACCGTGTGGCAGACCGAGGACGGTTTCCTGTTCGAGCAGGGAAATCCTGAGCGTGTGCTCACTTGGGAGCCCCCCTACGAAGACAGGACAGCATTCGGGGATGCGGGCCCTGTGCAACACCCTGAGCGTTGGGTGATGGCCGAGCGCAAGACAGATGCACCGGAGCAACACTGGATTCTGGGCGACAAGAAGTGAGTGTGTAATCGACTGGTTAGGTCCCGCCCGTGTGCGAGCACACGAAACGGCGCGCCGCAACCTATCATCATCCCGTTACGGTGACCTCAAAATTCGTCCGCATCAACATCTTCCGATCGGGGCCGGTGACGGGATCCGCCGATGAGTGGTCTCGCAGGTGACCTGCACAACCACACATCAGAACAGAACCGCAGCAACCGCACTCAACGGGGTGACGTCCCTACGTCACCCCGTTGGTTGTCCGAGGAACGTCCGCTATTCAGCTACCGGATATGTGAATGCCGGAGGCTGCCAATCCGCCCTCCGATCGCATCGGGTTGACATCCTGTAATCGGCATGTGCGCGCGTTGAGTTGTCATGTGCCCGAGGCCATATAGGCGGCGAGGATGTAGTTCGGGTGCTGGAGGCGGGCGGGGCAAGTACGTGGTCAGGATCAACTGAGACTTAATACTGCAACGACACTCAGTTGAGTAGTTGCTGGTAGTTCTGTTGTGTGGTGTTGGATCGTGTTGTGGCGGAGTTTGATTCGTTGATGAGCAGGATCGGGGCCCGGTTCACGCGGTCTGAGCCGCGTGCTCGGGCGGGTGAATATGTGTCGGGGCTGGTCGCGGGTCTGGAACGCAAGAACGGGTGGACCGTGGCCGAGCATGCCGGGGAGGCAGGCCCACAGGGGATGCAGCGGTTGTTGCGGAAGGCGGACTGGGATGTCGAGGGTGTGCGCGACGACGTGCGTGATTACGTCATCGAACATCTCGGTGATCCGGAGGCGGTGCTGGCAGCCGATGAGACCGGGTTCCTGAAGAAGGGTGTGAAATCGGCTGGGGTGCAACGGCAGTACTCGGGAACGGCCGGACGCACCGAGAACTGCCAGATCGGAGTGTTTCTGGCGTATGCGTCCACGCACGGGCACGCGTTGATCGATCGGGAACTGTATCTGCCCCAGTCGTGGACCGGTGACCGTGACCGCTGCCGGGGCGCGGGCATCCCTGACGAGGTCGAGTTCGCCACCAAACCGCGGCAGGTGATCGCCATGCTGGAGCGGATACTCGCCGCCGGGGTGCCGTTTCGATGGTTCACCGCCGACGAAGCCTACGGCCAGGCTGGTTACCTGCGTGACTGGCTCGAAGAACGTGACGTGTTCTATGTGATGGCCACCCGATGCGATCAGCAGATCACCACCCGCGCCGACCGCAGTGCCCGCGCTGACGCCCTGGTCGCCGAGTTCAAGGCTTCGACGTGGCAGCGGCTCTCGGTCGGTGCCGGCGCGCACGGGCCCCGGGAATTCGACTGGGCGCGCCGCCAGATCGAGGGCACCTGGGCAGGTGGGCGCGGGCACTGGCTGCTGGCGCGGCGCAGCATCAGCAACCCGACCGAGATCGCCTACTACCTCTGCTACGGCCCAGCCTCGGCGCGGCTGGTCGATCTGGCCTTCACGGCCGGGTCTCGCTGGCACATCGAGGAAGCGTTCCAACAAGCCAAGGGCGAGGCCGGACTCGACCACTACCAGGTCCGATCCTGGCGGGCCTGGTACGCCCACATCACCCTGTCGATGCTCGCCCTGGCCTGGCTGGCCGCGTCCAAAGCCATTGCCGCAAAAGGGGACTCGTCGACCACGACGAAGGCATGATCGCGCTGACACTACCGGAGATCCGCCGACTACTCGTCGCACTCGTCCTCACCCGCCACCATGACACCGATCACACCTGGGCCTGGTCGAGATGGCGACGCCGCCGCCAATACCAAGCCCGCCTCTCCCACTACCGACGCCGCGGACACCCCCTCAACTGAGTGTCGTTGCAGTATTAACAGACCGGATCCCCGCCCCACCCCACCAACTGGCGGGGCATCCTGGCCCGCATCCCGGACATCGAGGCCCGGGTGCTGCGCCGGGCCGAGTCCGAAGGCGAGCTGTGGTCGGAGTGGGAGATGACGGGTACCGGGCCCGATGGCGTACCGGCCGTCCTAGGAGAACCGCCATCATGATCATCCGGGACAGGCGGATCGCGGCGACGCGGTTCTACCTCGCCCCTATTCCCACCGCGTAGCGGGCGGGAGCGGGGCACCGCCGGGTGGGGGATCCACGCGGCACTACGTCGTCGACCCGGACAGCGCGGCTGGATCGCGTGGTCGATCTGCCCGGCCGCTGCCATGGGCCTGATGCGGGGCCCAACCATCGCGCAACGACGCGGAGCGGATACCGATGGCGGAGAAGATCTTTCAGGCGGAACCGCCATCCAGGATTCGGACCACGCAGGAGTCTTGCGTAGTTAATATTAACTATGCAAGACTCAAGGTATGAACAGCATGGCTTACCTCGCCCAGACCTCAGTCCCTTTGTTCTGGCCGCTGGTCGCGGTCGTCGGCGCGCTCGTCGCTACCCGACATAGTCCTTCTCGCGCAGCCGCGTTGGAGACCTGGCAGCGGTGGTGGGCTGTGGTCGCGCTCGGCTTCGGCAGCCTGTGGATGACGTTCACGTTCCTCACGGTTCCGGAGGTCATGGCCACCGCGATCGGTTTCGACTCGACCCCGTTCCAGTTCGAGATCGCCTTCGCCAACCTCGGACTTGCGGTCATGGGTTTCCGTGCGGTCTCGGCCTCGGCTCGTGAGCGGATCACGATCGGTCTGGGAGCCGGAATGTTTTTGTGGGGCGCGCTGATCGGCCACGTCTACCAGTGGTTCGCCCACGGTGACCACGCTCCCGGCAACACCGGTGGCGTTCTGGTCTGCGATCTGCTGTTCCCCGCGGTCATGATCGCCCTCGCCTACCGCGCCCAACGACTGTCCACACAGCAGCCTGGGACGTCAACGCTGTTGTCCAGCAGCATGAGTGACTCATCGCACGCAGCCGGGAGCAGGCGGGCATGAACACGGCAATCGTGATCGGCGGCGGAATCGGCGGGTTGAGCGCGGCACTCGGCCTCGAGCGCGCCGGCTGGCGGGTGACGGTGCTGGAACGGGCGGAGCAGTTCCGCCCGGTCGGCGCCGGGTTGATGCTGGCACCCAACGCGGTGCGAGCGCTGAACTGGCTGGGACTGGCCGAAGAGCTCCGGTCGCTGGACGCCGCGCGGGGCGCCACGGGGATTCGGACCGCATCGGGGAGGTGGCTGTTGCGCGGCGATGTCACCGAGGTCGTCCGCCGGTTCGGTGTCTCCGGGTACATGCTGCACCGGGCCGACGCACACGCCGTGCTGATCGGGGCGCTGCGGCATACCAACCTGCGCACCGGCCACCAGGTCACCGAGGTGGATCCCGACGCGGGCGCCGTGACGTTCCGGCGTCCCACCGGCGAAACCGCAACGCTCGGTGCGGAACTCATCGTCGCCGCGGACGGCATCGCCAGTCCGACACGGGCTCGGCTGTTTCCCGACCATCCGGGACCGGTCTACGCCGGGTACCTCGCCTGGCGCGGCGTGGTACCCGCCGAGGCCGCCGCCGACATCGAAGTGGGCCGCTCGTTGATCGAAAGCTGGGGGCGGGGTCGGCGATTCGGCGTCATGCCGCTCACCGATGGACGGGTCTACTGGTACGCCACGCTGTCGGCCCCACCGAACTCCCACGCCCACGCGAACATCGACACGGTCGCGCGACTCTTCCGCGACTGGCACGACCCGATCCCCCGCCTGATCGCCGCCACCCCCCTGAAATCGCTACTGCGACACGACATCTACTCCCTCGAAACACCGCTGCCCAGCTACGCAACCGGCCGGGTAATCCTGCTCGGTGACGCCGCGCACGCGATCACCCCCGACCTCGGGCAGGGCGCGGCACAGGCGCTGGAGGACGCCGCGACGCTGAACGCGCTCGCCACCACCGAGTCCACCGTGGAATCCGTGATAGCCGACTACGACCTGGCGCGGCGTGGCCGCACCCAGCAACTGGCGCGGGCCTCCGCTGCGGCCGGGCGGGTCGCGCAATGGCGCAATCCGCTGAAGGTCGCGTTCCGGAACACCCTCGTGTGGCTGACACCGCGCTCCTCGTACCTGAATTCGTTGCGCGACACGTTCTCCTGGACGCCCGAGACCGCGGCCGGAGACACAGCTGCGCCCTCGATGGCCGCACCATCCGAGGCGGGCAACTGATGCGCACGGTCCTGGTGCTGTTCGACAGCCTCAACCGCCGGTTCCTGCCGCCCTACAGTGCCGATTGGGTACACGCCCCGAACTTCACCCGGCTCGCCGCGCACACCGTGCGATTCGACAACTGCTACGGCGGCTCGATGCCGTGCATGCCCGCCCGCCGCGAGATGCACACCGGCCGCCACAACTTCCTGCACCGTTCCTGGGGCCCCTTGGAACCCTTCGACGACTCCGTGCCGGAGTTGCTGTCCGCGGCGGGGGTCTACTCGCATCTGGTCACCGACCATCCGCACTACTGGGAGGACGGCGGAGCGACATACCACAGCCGATTCCGCACCTTCGAGTTCTTCCGCGGGCAGGAGGGCGACGCGTGGAAGGGGCAGGTCGCCGATCCACCGCAACCGCAGAGCCCGCGCCGGGTCCGAAACCAGCTGTGGCGGCAGGATCTCGTCAACCGGCAGTACCTGACCGAACCGGCCGATCACCCGCAGATCCGGACGGTGCACGCCGGCCTCGAGTTCCTCCGCACCAATCACGCCGAGGACGCGTGGTTCCTGCAGATCGAGTGCTTCGACCCGCACGAACCTTACTTCTCCCACCGTGAATTCCAGCGCCACTATCCCGCGCTGGACGCGGCGGGGCAGTCACCGGCGTGGCCCGACTACAAGCGAGTGGCCGAAGATCCGGAAACCGTGGACCGTGCGCGGGCCGAGTACGCCGCGCTGCTGACGATGTGCGACGCGTCGCTGGGTCGCGTCCTCGACGTCTTCGACGAGCTCGACCTGTGGGACGACACACTGCTGATCGTCTGCACCGACCACGGGTTCCTGCTCGGCGAGCACGGCTGGTGGGGCAAGAACGTACAGCCCTGGTACGACGAGAACATCCACACGCCACTGTTCGTCTGGGATCCGGTGGCCCGGACGAAAGCAGGCACCTGCCGGGAACTGGTTCAGACCATCGACTTCGGCCCCACCCTGCTGGACTTCTTCGGTCTCCAGCCGACCGCGGATATGCAAGGCCGGTCCCTGCTTGCGCTGCTGCGCGACCCGGTGCCGGGCAAGCACCGAGCGGGGGCGTTGTTCGGGATCTTCGGCGGGCACGTCAATGTCACCGACGGGCGGTACGTGTACCTGCGGGCTCCGGCCGCGCCGGGCAACGCGCCGCTGTTCGAGCACACGCTGATGCCCACGCACATGGCATCCCGTTTCACCCCGGCCGAACTGGAGAACGCACAGTTGGTCGGCCCGCTCCCGTTCACCAAGAACGTCCCGGTGCTGCGCGTCCCCGGGTTCGCCGTCGGCGACCCGTTCGATTTCGGCACGGCCCTGTTCGATCTGGAAAGCGATCCCCGCCAAGCGAATCCGATGATCGACGACGACCTCGAACTGCGGATGATCGACCTCTTGCTGGAACTCATGCGGGCGAACAACGCGCCGGATTCCCAGTTCACCCGCCTCGGACTTCCCGTCGAGGGGCCCGCCGATTCCCGGCACCTACTGGCCCGGACTCAACTGCGCGCTTACCAGGAAGCCGTTGCCCCGCTACCGATTCCGGCGGACTTCCCCACCGGGCGACCGGGGGTGAACACGCCGATCACCGAACTCCTCGCCACCGCGGGCGCCCGCGCGATCGTCGAGGCCGCGCTCGGACCCGCGATCACCCGCATTGCCGAGCAGACCAGCTCGGTCACCCTTCTGGACCTGGCCGATTTCACCCCGGTGCTGACCAGGCGAACCCTGCACCAGCTCGATCGGGCACTGGCCGAAAGCTGACCGGTCCCCCACCACCCTCAGTGAGGTATTCCGTTGACAGACATCGTCATACCGGCGTCCCCGGCAACCACCGGCACCCCGGTGATCGTCCCCGGCCGCTGGCGCAAACTCGCCCTCGTCGTCGCTCCGCTCTGGGCCGACAACAACGAATCAAGTGTGCTCAGCACCCTCGCCCCGGTCATCGTCCAGGCGGTGGCCGCGCCCGCGGCCGCGGTCGGCTACCTGACCTCCATCGGGAAGTTCATCAGCATCGTCTTCGGGCCGCTGTGGGCGTGGGTCGCGCGCAGGACCAACCGCAAGATCGCGTTCGCCGTGGCCTCCGGACTCGCCGGAATCGCCACCGCCGCAACCGGTCTCGCGCAGAGCTACACCCAGCTCATCGTCCTGTACGGAGTGTCGGCCGTGTTCATCGCCGCGGCACTGCCGATCGCCAGCGAAATCACCGCCGATCTGTTCGACGATGCCGCGCGCGGTCGCGCCAATGGTTACACCTGGGGCGCGATCTCGCTCCTCGGCTCGGTGCTCGGACCGGTCATCGGGCAGTTGTCCCGCGTGCCCGACGGCTGGCGTTACGGATTCTTCGCCTGGGGTGCCGTCACCGTGCTCACCGCCGTGCTGCTGGCCGTGTTCTTCACCGACCCCGCCGTCGGCGCCAGCGAGATCGCCACGCCGACCGCCCGGCAGGCCGAGGACAGCCGGATCACCTGGACCAAGGTCCGGCAGATGCTCCGGATCCCCACCTTCGTCCTGATGCTGATCCAGCGGCTCATCTCGGGTCACCTGCTGATCATGAGCTTCGGCATCGTCTTCCTGGTCCACACCTACGGCTTTACCACCGCGGTCGCGTCCATCGTCACCCTGCCCTTCGGCATCGGCTATCTGCTCGGCACCTTCGGCGGCAGCCTGGCCACCGACTTCCTGCAAAGCCGGCTGCCCAGGATCGGCCGTATCATCGTCCTGCAGTTCGCCCAGCTCGGCTTCGGTGTCGTCGCGGTGGTGGGTACCCAGCACGACTGGGGTGGCATCGAAGTCTTCGCCGGATTCTGGGCGGTGCTCGGCTTCATGCAGGGCCTCAACCCCGGGGTGAACCGGCCCATCGTGGCCGCCGTCGTACCGCCCGAAATGCGTGGCGCCGCCTTCGCGCTCCTGCTGTCAGTGTTCGAAGCCCTCGCCTACGCACTGTTCAACCTCGCCGCCGGCCTGCTCACCGATGTGATCGGCCTACGCGGCGTAATGCTCTGGATCCCAGGCATTCTCATGCTCGTCAACGCCGCCTTCTGCACCCTTCTCTATCGCACCTATCCCCGCGATGTCGAACGGCAACGCGCCCTCTTGATCGAGCAAGCCCGACCCGCGGCGGCCGGATGAACCCCGCCCGGCACCCGATCGAACAGGCAGACCTGCCCGGCGGGACCTTCGCGATGGGTGACCCACACCGCGACGGATTCCACGCCGACGGGGAGACACCCGTACACACCGTGGAACTCTCGCCGTTCACGATCGACACGACCACCGTCACCAATGCCGCCTTCGCGACCTTCGTCGAACAGACCGGGTACGAAACCGACGCGGAAAAGTTCGGGTACTCCGCCGTGTTCCACCTCGTGCTGGCCGCCGACGAGACAGAACTCATCCGCCCCACCACGGGTACGCCCTGGTGGATAGGGGTACGGGGAGCGAACTGGCGGCACCCACAGGGACGGCATTCCGGCATCGACGACCGTGGCGATCATCCGGTCGTGCAGGTCTCCTGGCACGACGCCGTCGCCTACTGCGACTGGGCCGGCCGTCGACTCCCGACCGAAGCGGAGTGGGAATTCGCTGCGCGCGGTGGCCTGCCCGGGGCCCGCTATCCGTGGGGTGACGAACCACCGGATGCCGGCGGCCGGTGGCGGGCGAACATCTGGTCGGGCACCTTCCCAACCACCATGCAGGAGAACGAATTCCACACCACCGCACCGGTGCGCACCTACCGTCCCAACGGGTACGGACTCTGGCAAACAGCCGGAAACGTCTGGGAGTGGTGCGCCGACCACTTCTCCCCCAACACCTACACCCACGACGCCCGAGCGGGCCACGTTCGCGATCCGCAAGGCCCCGCAACCGGACATTCGCGAGTCCTGCGCGGCGGCTCATACCTCTGCCACGACAGCTACTGCACCAGATACCGCACCGCCGCCCGATCCTCGAACACCCCGGATTCCACCATGGGCAACGCCGGCTTCCGCACCGCCGCCACCTTGTGAGCCAGCCGCCTACTGGGTCCACTCCGACCAACCAGCAGACCCAACTGCTACTGGAATCCCGCGGCCCACAATCGAAAGGCCGCGTAGTGTCCTGCGCCTGAAATTCGTTGAAGATATTTCGCCAGGGAGTTGAGGATTTCCTCGGCGGTCTTCTTCCATACGAACGGTTTTGGGTTGTCGTTCCATGTGGTGATCCATGCGTTTACCTGGCGTTCGAGTGATTGGACGCTGGTGTGCACGCCGCGACGCAGGAGTTGGTCGGTGAGGTAGGCGAACCAGCGTTCGACCTGGTTGAGCCAGGAGGAGCCGGTCGGGGTGAAGTGCAGGTGAAAGCGCGGGTGTCGTGCCAGCCACTGGTAGACGGCCGGGGTTTTGTGGGTGGCGAGGTTGTCGCACACGATGTGCACGTCCAACTCGGCCGGCACCGCCTTGTCGATGGCGACCAGAAACTTCTTGTACTGGGCTGCGCGGTGACGTCGGCGCAGCTCGCCGATCACGGTGCCGTCGGCGACGTTGAATGCGGCGAAAAGTGTTGTGGTGCCGTGGCGTTGGTAGTCATGGGTGCGTCCTTTCGGGCATGCCCGGCATCGTCGGCGATACTGGCTGGGAACGGTCCAGTGCCTGGATCTGGCTCTTCTCGTCCACGCACAGCACCACGGCCCGCTCGGGCGGATTGTGGTACAGGCCAACAACATCGACGACTTTCTCCACGAACAGCGGATCGGTCGAGAGCTTGAATCCGTCCTGGATATGCGGTTTGAGGTCGAACCTGCGCCAGATCCGCCCGATCGTCGATTTCGACAATCCGCTGTGGGCTGCCATCGAGGCCCGCGACCAGTGCGTCGCGTTCACCGGTCTCGACGCCAACGTGTCGGTGAGGACCTCTTCGACCTGGTCGAGCAGAATCGACGGCGGCCGACCCGGCCGCTGCTCATCGGCCAAACCAGCCAACCGCGAGGCAACGAACCGTGACCGCCACTTACCCACCGTCGGTGCCGAAACCCCAAGCCGCACAGCGACTTCGGTGTTGGGAGCGGGCTCGGCGCAGGCGAGCACGATTCGGCATCGTAGCGCATACGCCTGCGACGAACTCGCCGCGCGCGCACCACGGGTCAACGCCGCCCGCTCCTCATCACTGAGCACCAATTCGGACTTCGGTCGCCCCATCACCACGCACCGAACCTACGCCCCCACCAACACATCCCGGAATAAATTGAACGAATTTCAGGCGCAGGACACTAGCTTCAGCCCGTCCAGGTCATGAAACCCTAGAGAAGTCCCATTATGCATTGCAGGGCAGGCACTTTCGCGTTTTCACACACCTCCGGGCATCACATTTCGTGAAAAATCCAGGCTAACCAAAGAGTTAAGGCCGTCCAATTCCAATCACCCTTGCCTTACATGAGGCGAATATTTGTCATTTATGACCCATAACCACCATATTCTCAGAGCGTTGCGGAGTTTCGACAATTATACTGGATTCATCTACGGAACCTGCTGGGTCATCGACCCAGTACAGAGCACCGGCAAGCACGTATCCAGCTATAGTTCCACCCCGCAGGGAATAGAGATTACGGTCCCCTATCTCGCAGTTCATGAATTGACGAAATCTTTCCATCTCAGTGTCATTCGCGAGCGAAACCTCCAATGAGGCATAGCTCTCCGCTACTGCAATGGCTGCAACATTTTTGAATAGAATGTCTACTACCGACTCGTACCTGAGGGATTGCCCCCCATGATAACCACTCCGACCACTACGAAACAGCAACTGCGCATGACTTCCCACATAGCTCATATGAAATTTTCGATCGAATCTAACCGGCAATTCACCTGGAATTATGCGCACCGGAATTCCTTTCTATATTACCAATAGAACGTAGTGGTTCAGGCTATTTTAAATATGGATTAGGTATTGGTTTCTGATTCTCATAGAAATTCACCCTACCGTGAACCCCTTGCCTGGAAAGGTAACCATTCAGCCTGTGCGACTGATGGTTTGAGTGGTGTGGCGGCTTGACTATGGGCCCGGCAACTGGTCAGCTTGCTGGGTGTCCGATCCCGTGCCCACTGTTGAGCAACTGCTCATGGTTGTGGCCGAGCAGGCGCGGTTGATCGGGGAGTTGCAGGCCAGGATCGTTGAGCTCGAGCGGCAGTCGAAGCAGAACTCGAAGAACTCCAACCGTGCGCCCTCTGGTGATCGGTTGAACCGCAGCCTGTCTCGTGCCCAGCAGCGCAAGGCTGGTCGTAAGCCGGGCAAGCAGTCCGGCGATCAGGGTGTCACGTTGCGTCGCAAAGAGATTGCCGATGATTCCTGCGATTACGTGCCGGGTGCGTGTGGTAGTTGTGGCGGCGGTCTGGCTGGTCGAGAGTCGGTGAAAGTGGCTGCGCGGCAGGTGGTCGACATTCCCGAGGTGATCGCGGCGTCGGTGTTCGAGCACCGCCTGCACTCGGTGCGGTGCGGGTGCGGTCATGTCACCGCGGCGACGGCCCCGGACGGGGTGAGTGCACCGGTTCAGTACGGCCCGAATCTTCGGGCGTTGGCTTGCTATCTCGTGGTATATCAGCATGTTCCGGTGGCGCGGGCCGCGGAGTTGATCGCGGATGTGACCGGGGCGCGGCCGTCGACGGGGTGGATCAGTTCGGTGATCGCCGCGACCGGTGAGGCACTTGCCGACACCGACGCGTTGATCCGGGCGCAGTTGATGGCGGCGTATCTGCTGCATGTGGATGAGACCTCGATCAATGTCAACGGCTCGAAGATGTGGCTGCACGTGGCCTCGACCGCGACGTTGACCGCCTATTTCCTGCACAAGTCCCGGGGACGGGTCGCGGTGGATGAATTCGGGATCCTGCCCGGCTATACCGGTGTGTGCGTGCATGATTCGCTGTCGGTGTATGACGGCAAGGACTACGCTGGCGCCGTCCACGCCTTGTGCGGGGCGCACATCGCGCGAGAGTTGGTCGCCGCCGGTGAGGCCGATCCGTCCAACGCCTGGCCCACCGCGGCGCTGGACGCGTTGTACGGGCTCAACACCGCCGCCCACCAGGCACGAGCGCTGGGCCGGTCGGCCATCGCGGCCGAGGTCCTCGACCCACTGCTGCACCGGTGGCGCCATGCGGTGTTGTGCGGGTTGTCCGATAATCCCCGTCGCGCCGGCCTGAAACAGTCCAAGACCCGGAACCTGTTGACCAGGTTGAAGTCCCGCGAGGACGAGGTGTTGCGCTTCGCCCGCGACTTGCAGGTCGGCTTCACAAATAATCAGGCCGAGCGCGATCTTCGACCCGTCAAAACCCAGCTGAAGATCTCAGGCTGCCATCGCTCGAGCGACGGGGCACGAGCGTGGCTGCGAATCCGCAGCTACATCTCCACCATGCGCAAAAACGGCGCCCCCATCCTGGATGGTCTCCACGCCACCATCAGCGGAAACCCTTGGAACCCAGCCACAGCCTGAATGGTTACAAGTCGAACTCGAGTGGGTTCGGCAGTGACGTGCGAGCGTCCATCGGTTCCCTTCACGGGTGGCAGGCCAAACCGGTAACAGCGACTTCGCGGTTCATTTGCCAGCGTTGATCTCCGACAGTACCGGTCCGATTACCGGGTTCTTGGTCGTGGCGGGGACGGTAGTTATCTGCGACGAGGCAGACGGGCAAGTTGGGCGAAGAATTCGTCGATTTGCTTGATGGCGGAGGTGAATTGGTCGAGGTCGGCGGGTTTGGTGACGTAGGCGTTGGCGAACAGCCGGTAGCTGCTCAGCACGTCGTCCTCGGCCGAGGAGGTGCTCAGGATGACCACCGGCATGTCGGACAGCTCGTCATCGGCGCGGATCTTCGCCAGGATCTGCCTGCCGTTGTATTTGGGCAGATTCAGATCCAGCAGCACCAGGTCCGGGCGCGGGGCGTCGAGGTGATCGCCTTGGCGGAAAAGGAAATCCAGGGCTTCCTGCCCGTCCCGCGCGACATGAAGGTTGCTGGCGATGTTGTGCTCTTCGAACGCTTCCCGGGTCATGAGTTCGTCGCCGGGGTCGTCTTCGACGAGCAGGATATCGACGGGTCGGGTAGAGATCATCACAGCAGAACTCCTTCAACGGCCGGCTAGGCCAGGTTAGCGGGGTCGTCCTCGGAGACGACGGGCAAGGTGAACCGGAACCGGGTTCCTTCAGTGTGCGCGGTGTCGACCCAGATCTTGCCGCCGTGGTACTCGACAATCTTGCGGCACACGGCGAGACCGATTCCGGTGCCGCCGTATTCTTCTCGACTGTGCAGGCGCTGAAAGATGATGAACACCTGCTCGGTGAACTCAGGCGCGATGCCGATCCCGTTGTCGGTCACCGACATACCCCACATCCCCGATGCGGTGTCGAGTTCACAATCCACTCGGACGAACGGGATACGGTCGGGGGCATGGAATTTGATGGCGTTGGCAATCAGGTTCTGCCACAACATCGTCAGCAACGTCGCATCGCCCACAGCCTCGGGCATCTGGGCGGGCAACTCCAGCCGGGTGCCGGTCTCCTCGACAACTGAGGAGAGGTTGCTTACCGCGGTATCCAGCGAGGCACGCAAATCGACCCGGGTAGTAGCTTCGGCGACTCGCCCGACCCGGGAGAAGGTGAGCAGATCGTTGATCAAGACCTGCATGCGTTTGGCGCCGTCGACGGCGAAGTCGATGTATTGCTTGCCGCGCTCGTCGAGCTGGTCGCCGTAGCGTTTGTCCAGCAGCTGGCAGAACGAGGCGACCTTCCGCAAAGGTTCCTGCAAGTCGTGTGAGGCGACGTAGGCGAACTGTTCGAGTTCGGTATTGGAGCGCCGCAGTTCCTCGGCCTGAAGGTCGAGCTCTGTCTTCTGTTGCGACAGAACCGCTTCCTGCGCGCGTGAGGACGCCAGCTCCGACACCACCCTTCGGCGCATCCGCTCCACCGTGTCGGCGACCGTGGCGACATCGGCCGGGCCTGCGATGTCGATGTGGTGATCGAAATCCCCGTCGGCCACTCGTAGCGATGCCGACGCCAAGGCCGAGAGTGGCCGGGCGACAAGGCGACGTGCCAGCACGGTCAGTATCGCCCCGGTCAGCAGCGCGAGTGCGACCATGAGCGCGAGTACCCAGTTGCGCAGGGAGCGGGCATGTTCGAGTGCGCGCCGGTCCGCGGCGATCGCCGCGGACAGATCGGTGCCCTGCGTATCGAAATGGGTGCGCAGTTCGTCGAAGAGCGCCTTGCCCTGCGCTGAGGTAGCGGTCAACGCCGCAGGTCCGGCGTCAGAGTTGCGCGCATAGTTGGAACGCCAGTTGTCCGCGGCACGCTGCACTGCGTCCAAGTTTGCGAGCAGTGCGGGGGATCCGGCCACGAGGGCGCGGATTTGATCGGCGGCGCGGGCCTGTTCCGCTAGCCCGTCGGAGTAGGGCTCGAGGAACTGCCGATCACCGGTGAGGGCGTAACCGCGGACGCCGGTTTCCTGATTGATCAGCGCGTTCTGCAAGCGGGTGGCCTGCAGCAAGGCGGGCTGAGTTTGGTTGAGCACTCGGTCGGTCGCGTTGGTGGTGTTCGTGATCACCTGCGCGCCCGCGGCTGCGGCGAGCACGACCACGATCCCCATCACGCCCAAAACCAGCTGAAACCACGTTTGCACGGTGAAGCGCCCGACCCCGCGCTCGCGGTCCGGTCGGGTTGTCACTGTTGCACCCGTTGTCGACCAATCACCGATGAGCACATTGACACCGCTGCAGCGTCGATCCACCGCACAACGGGGAGTAGAAGCGGGGAGCGCGGGCTCTCCACAGAGAAACCTCCGAATCCAGACACAGGCGCACCTAGGCGCGCGTCATCGCACTCAACAGCCGTTTGCTGGACCGCGAAGTATCGAAATACTAACCGGTCCCGGTCGATCCGAACTCATCCGTGACCAATGCAGGGCGGCGCACTGTCGTTCCCTGTGACAGACCGGCCGCTGCTGATTCCCCCTCCGTGTAGACCTGCCATGAGCTGGTCCCCTAACGGATGACTGGTATGGGTGTACTGCGGAGGACCAGTGCAGCCGCGACCAGAGCCGCGGGTGCAGTCAGTACTACGAAGGTCGGTGCACCCGTGAGTCCGACGACCGCGGCACCGGCGGCGGATCCGGCTGCGAAACCGGTCGTTGTGAGGCTGGTCGCCCAACCCTGCGTTTCGTTCGCATAGCCGTCCGGTCCCACCGTCCATACCGCCGTGTACAGGTGGGTGAACGTGCTTCCGATCGCCAATCCCGCCAGCGGACAAATGAACAGCACCGCGATCGGCCCGATGGTCATTGCGAACCCGAGCACCAACGCGCCGACGACGAACAGGCCGAGTAGTGCAGGCAGTATCGGTCGCCTCGGCGAGGACATCGGACCGAGCACCAACGCGCCGACGATGCTGCCCACCGAAAGGGCCGCGAGGAATCCGCCGCTGTATCCGCTGACGTGGTGTTCCTGAGCATAGATGGGCAGCACCACCTCGATCACCGAGAGTGCCGCGGAGAAGAACAGCAGTGCGCCGAGTACCCGGCGCAGCGGCCGAACCCGCAGCGGCCCGGCCCAATCGCCGGTGTGCTCCGTCGGCGCGTGCGGGCCGACACGCACCGTCGACATCAATACCACCGCGACCGCCATCAGCGCGCTGGTCGCGACGAAGGGCGCGAACGGCGAGACCGAGACGCTCAGCCAGGCGGCCAGCGCAGGCCCGGTGATGAGCGTCAGGTCCATCAGCGCGGACTCCACCGAATTCGCCGCGGTGAGGCCCCCCTCCCCCGCGATCGCCACCCAGTGGCCGCGCAACAGGATGCTCACCGGCGGAAACGACAACCCGATCAACGCGGCCGAGGCCAGCACGAGCCCGAGGGACAGCCGGGCCGCCGCGCAGACACAGAGTCCGCCGATGCCGATCAGGTAGCCGACGAGACACACCCCGAGTACGACAGGCACCGGGTGCCGATCGGCGAGCCTGCCGCGCGCCGGGCTGCTCGCCGCGTTCGCCACCAGCATCGTAGCGATCACCAAACCCGCTGCGGCGTAGGAGTATCGGGGCGACAACAGCAGTAGTGCGCTGACCGAGAAAGCGTTGATGGGCAGCTTCGACGCCAGACTGGCCGACAGCAGCCGGCCGCTGCCCGGCGCGGCGAACAGCACTCGATAGGCGGCCTTCATATGGCGGCCTGGCCGGCATCGTCCAGGAGATCCCTGGCGAGTGCCCGGGCCACATACGTGCCACCCTCCCGCAACAGATCGTGCGAGCCGGGCAGCATCCGCAGCCGGAACGAGCCGACCGTATGTTCTTGCCAGGCAGCAAGTTCGGCGCGTTGCACGGTCACGTCGTTCAGCCCGCCGAAGACCGAGATCGGGCAATCCAACGCCGGACGCGGGCGATGACGGTATCCGTCGGCCAGCGTGAACCACGCCGCCACCCGAGCCGAGTCGGCAACGAAAGCGCCGCGCGCCACGGCAGCGAGATGCGGTGGCGCACTGGCGGAGACCGCGAGGCGGACCAGCGGCAGGCCATCGCGGAGGCGCTGCGCCAGTTCGTACGCCACCAGACCGCCGAAGCTGTGGCCGAACAGCACCGTCGGGCGATCGGCCAGGGCCACGACGGACGAATCAAGTGCCGCGAGAAGGGAATCCACGTCGGCGCAGCCCTCGGGGAGGTCCATCGGATGAACGTCCACCTCGGGGGGCAGCATCGTGCGCCACGCCCGATACGGTGCGCCGTAGCCACCGGCCGCGGGGAAACACAGGAGCCTGATGCTCGCCGCACTCATGCGCCGGCCATGGCGACGAGTTCGCCCAGTGCCGGTGCGTCCAGCAGCATGTCCAGGGTCAGCGGCAGCTTCAGGTCTCGCGTCGCCCGCGTGACCAATTGCGCGGCGCTCAGCGAATCCCCACCCAGCGCGAAGAATTCGTCGTGCACTGTGACCTCCGCGAGCCCGAGCAGTTCCGCGACAAGTCGAGTCAAAGCTTCCGCTCGATCGACGGGACTACCCGTCGGAGGCCGATCGATCGGCGGGTCGGCCAGGTCGCGCAGTCGCGCGTAGTCGACCTTCCCCGACGGACCACGGACAAGTTCCGGGACAGACTCCAGGCGGGCAGGCATGAGGTGATCCGGAAGTCGTCCGCGCAGCCGCGCGCGCAGCTCGTGCACGTCGACGTCCGCCGGGCCGACCACGAACGCGCACAGCCGCCCGTGCACCGCGACCACCGCGACCTCGGCGAGGTCGAGCAACCGCCGGAGTGCGACCTCGACCTCCGCGGGCTCGACGCGGTGCCCGCGAATCTTCGCCTGACGATCGATCCGGCCGAGGAACTCCAGGCCGCCCGCCGTGCGCCGCACCCGATCCCCGGTGCGGTAGACGCGCGAGCCCGGCGCACCCGCTGGATCGGGCCGGAAGGCGTCGGCGGTCTCAGCCGGTCGGCCCCAATAGCCCCTGGCCAATCCGTCTCCGCCGATCCACAATTCGCCGACCTCCCCGTCGCCGACCTCGTTCAGCTCGCCGTCCCGCACGAACGCCGACACTCCGTCGATGGGATACCCGATCGGCACCGACCCCTCGAATCGCCCGGATCGCCACGCGGTGGCGTCGATCGCGGCCTCGGTCGGGCCGTACATGTTGTAGAGCGTGGGCGACCGGTCCGGCGGAAACCGCCGGGCCAGCGCTTCCGGGAGGACATCCCCGCCGCAGAACACGTACCGCAGCGACGGACAGTCCAGCAGACCGGGTTGCTGCTCGGTCAACAGCGCGAGCTGCGACGGTACCGCCGTCAGCGCGGTCACCCGCTCGGCCAGCACGACGTCGACCACGGCCCGCGGATCGAGGTTGGCCTTCGGCGGCAGGATGATCAGGCGGGCACCGTTGGTGAGTGCCGCGAAGATCTCCCAGACCGACGGGTCGAAGCTCATGGACGTCAGCTGCAGCACCGCGTCGGCGTCGGACAGTGCGAATGTCGCCCGGTCCCAAGCCATTCGGTTGGCGATGGCCGCGTGCGACACCATCACGCCCTTCGGCCGCCCGGTCGATCCCGAGGTGTACATGAGGTACATGAGGTTGCCGGGGTGCGGCGTATCGGGCAGGTCGGTGACCGGCTGCGCCGGCAACGATTCGTCGGTATCCAGGCAGAGCAGCAGGCGTTCGTCGGACAGCCACTCACGCATCCAGTCGTGCGTGACCACGACGGCCGGGTCGGCGTCATCGATCATGTCGCGCAGGCGATTCGGCGGATGCGCCGGATCGAGCGGCACGTAGGCGCCGCCGGATTTGAGCACACCGAGCACCGCCACCACCAGATCGACCGACCGCTCCACGCAGACGCCGACCGGTACGTCCGGTCCGACGCCGTATTCGCGCAGGGCGTGCGCGACGCGATTGGCTCGAGCGTTCAGGTCCGCGTAGGCCACCTGCTCGCCACCGCAGACGAGTGCGACCGCGGTCGGCGTCCGCCGCGCCTGTCGTTCGACGAGCCGGTATTCCGGAGTGTTCGCGGCGAATGTCATCGAATCTACAACGGCATCAACAGTTTCGGCCGCATCGATCGGCAGCGTCACCGTGCCGTCGGCGGCCTCGGCGCGCATGGCAGCGAGCGCGCCGAGCGCCGCGGCGGGATACCGCGCGAGGCGAGCGAAGTCCTGGATCGGCCCCCGGCGTAGGAGGCCGTGGGCACCGCACACCCGCGTCGCGAGCCGGGTCACCTCGGCGGTCGCCTCGGCCGCGAGGACTACGGCGCCGACAACCTCTTCGGGGGCGACGACACCATCGTTCAGATCCGCCGCCAGTCGTTCGGTCAGCAGCCAGGCGCCCTGAGTCCGTGCCCACGCGGCGGCCAAGGCGTGCCCGACCGACTGGTTCGCCGACAGCGGACGCCCGAATTGGTGGCGAGAGTCGGTCCGTTCCAATGCCGTACGCAGCATCCGGCGACAGCCGCCGAGCAGATACCCCGCGGCGACCAGCCGGGCGTGCGCGAGGGCCGCCGGATAGTCGGACGACCGCAGCACGTCACCCGGCTCGATCCGCACATCGTTGAGCTGAATTCGACACGACACCGGCGACTCCGGCACCCACGCCGGCTCGACGACAACGCCGGTCCGTGTCGCCGGTACCACCGCGACCGTGATCGTCGAATCGTCGAGCACCAGCGGGAGCAGCAATTCGATCGGCCCGGTGCCGTCGCCACCAGCCTGCGCCCAGCGGGTCCCCCGGACGGACCACCCGCCGCCGAGTCGGCTTTCGACCTTGAGCGGGCCGGGCCGCAACGGGCTGTCGTACCCGTGTTCCACCGCCGCGACCAGCACTTCGGTTCCCGCGCCGATCGCACGTTCGGCGTCGAGGCGCCCTAGCGCCACTCGGCCGAGATCGGGCGACGCGGACCCGGCGTCACCGAGCCGATAGGCGGATCGCAACGCCCCCAACAGGTCTCGCACTCCGGCCGGTTGCGCGGCACCGTCGGCCGGGCCCCCGAGTAGCCCGCGCAGGTTCGCCTGGATGATCGAGAGCATCATTTCCGAGGTACCTGCCGCAAGGGTGAGACCCACCGCTTCCCGCTGCGCCGCAACCAAACTCGACTCCGCCGCACCGCCGGACAGCTCCCCGTCGACCGAACGAGCATGGTCGACGATATCGGCGGCGAGTTCGGTGTTGAACCATTTCGCGACCGCGGCAGGCACCGCGGCGGCCTCGGTTCCCTGCGCGGCCAGGACCCGCACCGCATGCCATGCCAGTTCGCGACCGGCCTGGGTTCGGCGCGCCAGCCCTGACATTCGATGGTCGGTCTCGACGCCGAGGGGCCCGTCGATCTGCCGCAGGTGCTCGACCGATGCGTTGAGCCACCGGCGGGCACGCCCGTGATAGCCGAGCCCGGCTCGTTCCAAGGTCAGCGCGCCGACCAGCAGTGGCCACCCTTCCCCGACCCGGCCGAGCAACTGATCGTCATCGACCGGCAGCCGATCGAAGGTGACCTCGTACAGCGTCTCGACGTTGATCGTGTCCAACGCGGTGGTCCGAATCTCGTTGGCGTGCAGCGGAACAAGGAAGAGGCTGAGTCCCGCGTAACCGTCGCCCTCGCCGGTGCGGGCCGCGCAGATCGCCAGGTCGGCCAGATGCGCCTTGGCGTTCCACACCTTGGTCCCGCTCAGCAGCCACCCGGTCGCTGTCTTGGTCGCCACGCTGCGCAGTGAGGCCAGGTCCGAACCCGCCTCTGGCTCGGTGAGCAGTGCGGTGGCCAGACTGCGCCCCGAGGCGAGTCCGGGCAGCACGCGCTGTCGTTGGGCCGGCGTGCCTGCGAGCAACACGACCTGCCCCACGTTGTAGATCCCGTTGACGATCACGGTGTCCGGCACGCCGTGCAGGGCAAGCTCTTCGGCGACGATACCCGCCTCCACCCACCCCAGCCCGCGGCCGCCGTAGCGCACCGGCCAGTGCGGCGCGATCAAGCGGCCCGCGCCGAGCTGCCGATACAGCAGCCGAGGATGACGCTCGGGGCTCCCCTCGGCCGCGCTGCCCAACCCGGCCAGCTCCGCCCGAATATTGTTGCGGGAAAGCAGGTCTCGCACCTCACCGCGCAAGCGCCGTTGGGCCACCGTGAACCGAGTCATCATGCCTGCCCGTGCGCGATTTCCAGCGACACCTCGGCGCGGATGGTCGCGAGGGTGCGCAACACCTCGTCGCTGTCCGCGCCCGACACGTAGAATCCGAGCGGGATCGTGAGATCGTCCCTGGTGACCGGGACGTGGTCACCGGGTCGACAGTCCACCAGCACCTCGTCGATGCCGGGCAGGTCGCGCACCACGTCGAGTCCGTGGATGGCGATCAAGGTGCCGGGGCCCTCCTCGTTGTGGATCGCGAGGGCACCGCATCGGGCGGTGAACTCGACCGGCGCGTCGAACAGCAGCGGACGCGCGCCGAGAAAACACCGGATCGAGTCGTGGAAAGGACGGAACTCACTGTGCTCGAGCCACATTCCGACCATCGGACCGCCCGGCAGGCGGGCGGCGATCTCCATCAGGTAGATGCCGTCCGCCGCACACTTGACCTCGACGTGGCTGGGGCCGCGCTCGATACCGAAGGCGTCGAGGACGGTCCGCACGTACTCGTCGACGCGGTGCCACTCGGGGTGCGTGTCGTCGAGCTGCAGGTTGTCCCAGATCGGGAAGTCGTAGTCGCGATCGTCGGGCTGCAGGTATTCCCACATGTCGACCAGGCGGTGCTCGCCCTCGAAGCTGTAGTAGTTCGCCGAGATCTCGCGGCCCCGAATGTAGCGCTCCACCAACCATTCCGAGATGGGCACGTCGAAGGCATCGAGGGTTTCGAGGTGATCGAGGTCCGCTACTGCCTCGGCGTCGGGCAACAGTGTCACGCCCCGGGAACCGGCGCTCGCGGTGGGCTTCAGTATCGCCGGGAAGCCGATATCGGCAGCCGCCGAGACGATTTCGGCCGCGGAATGCACCAGGCGAAATTCCGGAATGCGCAGGCCGACGGCGCGCGCATGTTCGCGCATGGCCGCCTTGTTGCGCCGCGCCCAGGCCAGCGAGTGATCGTTGCCCGGCAACGCGAGCAGCTGTGCGATCCGGTCCGCGAGATGCGTGCTCACCTCCATCGCCGGCACGATCGCCCGGATCGACAATCCGGCTTCGGTCAGCACCCGCACTGCCTGATCCGGGTCGCGCGCGTAGAAAGTCAGGTCGTCTCCGTCGGCGTGATCCGGTGCGGCGGTCGTGTATTCGCACGTGTACAGCGAGACGACGGTGAACCCCAGGTCGCGGGCGGCCGTCTTGTAGCCCGCACCATTGCGAGTCGGATCCACCAACACGACAGCTGGACGATCAGTGCTCATAACGCGCTCTTTCCTCGGTCGAAACAGATAGTGGGCAGCGACTCAGGCGGCACTGCCGTGTTCTCGAAACAGGCTGTCCAGCAGCAACTTGTCGTGCCGTTCGCCCGGTGCCAACCGGTTGATCACCAGCAGGCAGGGCACCCCGAAATCGCCGCCGGGAAACGCGCGAATCCTGGTGGCGTTCACGCACACCGACCAGGCCGGGGCCTCGCCGCGCGGCAGTTCCGCACCTGTCTCGGCATCGAAGACGCGGCTGGTGCCGGTAAGCAGCACGCCGGCACCGAGTTTGGCGCCCTGCCGCACCCGGGCTCCCTCGACCACGATCGAACGCGAACCCACGAACGCGTCGTCCTCCACCACGACCGGCACCGCGCCGGCCGGCTCCAGTACGCCACCGAGCCCGACCCCGCCGGACAGGTGCACGTTCGCACCGACCTGCGCGCACGACCCGACCGTCGCCCAGGTATCGACCAGCGTCCCCGCACCGACCCGCGCGCCGATATTCACGAACGACGGCATCAGCACGACGCCCGCGGCGAGGTGACAGCCGTAGCGGGCGATGGCGCCGGGCACCAGCCGGACGCCGGGGAATGCCGACTTCAACGGCATCCGGTCGTGCTGGCGAAACGGTCCGACCGCGCTCTCACGCATCGGAAACAGCCGGAACGACAACAAGATAGCGCGCCGGGCCCGTTCGTCCACGACCACCTGGTCGGTGTCGGGTTCGACCCACGCGACCGCGGCCGCGCCGCAATCCAGCAGGTCCAGTGCCGCGACGACGACGGGCAGCGCGGCCGGGTCGCTCGCGGTGAGGTCTGCGCGCCGCTCCCACAACTCGTCGACGGCCTCGGGGATCTCGCTCGGCATCGCCATCACCGTGACGCGGAGCGATCGAGCACCTCGGGATGGTGCAGCGCGATCAACTCCGGAAAGGCCCGCATCATGCCGCGGAGCACGTTCGCCCCGTAGCTGGCCGTGAGCGGATTCTCCGGGTCGGCCACCACGCCCGCTGCGTTCTGGACAGCGTCGGTGTGCAGCGGACGCATGACCGCGTCGAGCCGCGGGTTGTAGAAGAACGGGGTGGAATAGCGATCGACCCCGGGCGGCGGGCTGACCACCCGATGCGTGGTGGCCCGCAGGTAGCCGCGGGTCGAAACCTCCAGCAGCTCGCCGAGATTGACCACGAACGCGCCGGGAATCGGCGGCACGTCCAGGAATTCGCCCTCGGTCAGCGAGACCTGCAGGCCGCCATGGTCGTCCTGCAACAGCAGGGTGAGCAGACCGTAGTCCTTGTGCACGCCGATACCCTGGTCGTCCGACGGCCGTTCGTCGCCACGTCCGGGGTAGTGCAGCAGTTTCATGTGCACCTGGGGATCGGGGGCGACGACGTCGTCCAGGAAGTCCTCCGGCGCGGCGAGCGAGGCGAGGATGAGCCGGAGCAGCCGGTAGGACAGCCCCGTCAGGGCGGCCATCCAGTCGGTGATCGCCGGTTCGAGCTCCGGCATGGCGGTGGGCCATTGGTTCGGGCCCGCGAGCCACGCCCACGGTGCGGCACCGGGGCCGACCGGCCCTGGCTCACGTTCGGGGCCGATGTCGAGCTGGCGTCGCTGGTCCGGCGCACCCTTGGTGAGCTCCCGGCCGACCTCGGAGTACCCGCGCAGGTGCGGCGATCCGAGGATGCTCAGCTCGGCGAGCTCCGCCTCCGGGCGGTCGAAGAATTCTCTGGTCAGCTGCAGGATCTCGGCGCCGTTGTCGACGCCGTGCCCGACGAGCTGGAAAAAGCCGACGTCGTGCACTGCGGCCGATAGCTGCGCCAGAAACAGCGCACGCGCCGACGGTCCCCGGTCGGCATCCCGCAGGTCCAGGACAGGAAGGACGTTCGTCATGTGGTTCCTCTTCACTGGTGCAGATGGATGTGGGTTCGACTCGGCCAACTCATGACACGCCGACCAACCGCTCCGACAGCAGCGCGAGCCGAGGCGCGACCACGGCGCGGTCGTGCACGGCGGCGATCCGCACGTGTCCGTGCCCCGCCGGTCCGTACGAATCACCCTGCGCCAGAATTATTCCCGCGTGGATGGCCGCGTCGCGCACGAAGGCGGCGGCGTCGCGGTCCGGCAAACTCAGCCAGACGAACAGGCCGCCTTCGGGCGCGGTACACGTCAGACCGTTGGCATTCAGCTCCGCGACGAGCTCCGCGACCCGGCGCCGGTTGCGTACCTGTTGCGCCGCGGCCTGCCGATCGTCGCCGAACAGCAGCGCCGCTCTCGCCTGTGCGAGATCGGCCGCCATGAGACCGGCCGCGCGCCTGCGGTCGGCCAGTTCCTCGACCAATCGCCGATCACCGGAGTAGCTCGCGACGCGCAGCCCCGGTGCGTTGGATCGCTTGGAGAGACTGTGCACCGCCAAGACCCCAGCCAAGCCACCGGACAGGATCGTGCGCGGCGGGCCGGACCACGTGGTGTCCGCGTACGCCTCGTCGGACAGCACGAGCACACCGTGTTCTCTACCCCACTCGGCGCACCGGGTCAGCAGCTCGAGCACGCCGGTCGGATTCGCGGGACTGTTCACCCACAGGCAAAGTGACCGCGCCGCAACATCTTCCGGTAACAGGTCCAGGCGCATCCGGAACTCGGAATCCGCCGGCACCCGGTACGGTCGGAGCCCGGCCAGTCGTGCACCCAGCTCATACGGCGGATAACCGAGAGCCGGAATCAGCACGGTATCGCGAGCGTCCGTACCGGCGCGGCTGTCGCGCAGGAACAGTGGCGCCGTGGCGATGAACTCCTTGGCCCCGACGCAGACGGCCACCGAGTCCACCGGCACAGACACGCCGAACCGGCGCTCGAGGTATCCGCTCACCGCGGCAAGCAGTTCCGCCGTGCCTCGGCTCGGTGGGTACTGCGCGGCTGTTCCCCGCCGCTCGTCGGCGGCGGCAGGCACCGGCTCCGGATCCGCGGCGACGCCGAGCGAAAGGTCAAGCGGCACATGGCCATGCTCGGCCGCCAACGCCAGCAGCTGCGCCCTGCCCCACACCCGTCCGACCGTCACACCGCACCCACCGGCAGTTCGCTCGGCGCCAGCCGCAGTGGCGCGAAGTCCAGTGTGGCGAAGTAGTCGCCCTCGTTCTCCGCCCGGCGAATCCGCTCGACGCTGCCGTCACGACGAAACAGCAACTCCTGCGGGCGAAGTCGGCCGTTGTAGGCGAACCCCATGGACAGCGCGTGCGCCCCGGTGTCGTGAATGAGCACGAAGTCGCCCTCACGCGTCGCGGGCAGCTCCCGCTGCTGTGCGAACTTGTCGTTGTTCTCGCACAGCGACCCGACCACATCCACGATCTCCAGCGGCCGGTCCGCGCCGCCGGGCACGGTGACGTGGTGGTACGCGCCGTACAGCGCCGGGCGCATGAGCGCGCTCATGCCCGCGTCGACGCCGACGTACTCGCGGCCCTTGCTCATCCGGTTGACCACCCGGGTGACCAGGACGCCGTGCGGTCCGGTGACGAAGCGTCCGCTCTCGAACAGCACCCGCGGGCGCGGCACGCCGTGGCGGCGCTCCCACCGCGCCAGCCGGTCGTGAATGGCACGACCGAGCCCTGGCAGATCGAACACGTCCTCGGTCGGCCGGTACGGAATACCGATTCCGCCACCGAGATTCACGAATTCGATGGCCACGCCTAGGGATTCGTGCAGCCGGTCGGCCTGCTCCAGCAGCAGATCCAGGCTGCGCAGAAACGGTTGGTAGGACAGGAAACCCGAGCCGAGCATCATGTGCAGGCCGATCGACCGCACACCGTGCTGACGCGCACGGGCGCACAGCTCGACCAGCCGGTCGACCGGCACACCGAACTTGGCCGACTCGGCCTTGCCCAGGTACGACTCACCGACCTCGGCGCCACCGGTGCCGGGATGTACTCGGAAACAAAGGGTTTCGGGTACGTCGCCGATCGCCACCAGCTTGTCGAACACGGTGACGTCGTCCACGGTGATCAGCGCCCCGAGCCGCAGCGCGGCCTCGAGTTCGACTCGGCTGGTGTTGTTCGAGGTGAAGCAGATGTCGTGGCCGACCGCGCCCGCCTGGGCGGCCAGGGTCAGCTCCGGCAGTGAGCTGCAGTCGAAGCCGAGCCCGCGGTCGGCCAGCATGCGCAGCATGACCGGGTTGGGTAGCCCCTTCACCGCGAAATGCTCACGGTAGGCCGTGTGCTGGAACGCGGCCTCGAACGCCGAGCACGTCTCCTGAATGCCGCGCTCGTCATAGATGTGAAACGGCGTGCCGAAACGTGCTGCGACCGTGGGTAATACGGAGTCGAGGCGACGTTCAAAGTCCTTGCTCATCGGCATGACGCGCGTGCTCCTCCGGTGCGGGCGATTCGAGGTTCGCGGTGATCACCGCGCGAGTTCGCCGACCCGACAGCGGCCGGTCGTAGTCGAACGTGTCGACGGTGACCTCGGTGAAACCGGCCCGCAACGCTTCCGCGCGCAGGTAGTGCGCGGAGAGCCAGTGAAAACCGGGAACACCGGGCGCGGCCTGCGCCGCATAAGTTTCGGCGGGGCTGTCGTTGGACACGATGAACGTGCCGGGACCAGGACTCTCGGCCAACCACGAGCGGACCCGATCGAACACCGGCCGCAGGCCCTCGTCGGCGTTGTAGAGATGCCCCAGCAGGCCATCGGCGTACACCACCGGCCAGGCGCCGTCCGGCGACCAGGTCAGCACATCCGCGCACACCGCGTCGACGCCCTTGGAGCGGGCCAGCTCGACCGCCTCCTGCATCGCGTCGACGGCGAGCACGCGGTAGCCGTCGTGCACGATGGCACGCTCTATCGCCGCGTTGCCGCTGCCGAGGCTCAACAGCCGATCGGTCTCGCTCTCCTTGAGCGCGACTACGAGCTTGTAATGCATCCACGCCCGATAGGCGGCCGAGTAGGTGGCCGGCGTCACGGAATCACCGCGCGCCTCACCCCGCTCCCATACCTGGAACAGGCTCGGCTCATCGGCATTTCGAGAAAGATAGAAGTTCTGCAGGGCGCTGACTGAGGTGCTCATGTTCTCGTCCATTCTCACCAACGGGATTGACCACCGGACGTATGCGCCAGGGCAAGTAGTTGGGACCGTTCCGGGCCGTCTGTCTCGAAGACTCCGCTGAAAAAGGCCGAGGTCATCTGAGCGCCGGTGCGTATACCGCGCATCGTCATGCACAGGTGCTCGCCACGGCCGATCACCGCCACGTCCGCCGAACCGGTGACGTCGGAAATCTCGGTGGCCACATCGGATACCAGGCGTTCCTGCACCTGCAATTTGTGCGCGTGCTTGTGTGCGATTCTGGCGAACTTCGACAGGCCGAGCAGTCGTTTGTCGCTGCGGTAGGCGATGCTCAGTGTGCAGTTGAAGGGCAGCAGGTGGTGTTCACACAATGACCAGACGCGAATGTCCGACACGAAAACCAGTTGGTTGTCGGTGAATCCCTCGAACAACGTCTCGATGCTCCCGGGGTCGTACTGGGAGAATTCCCGCCACCAACGCGCGTAACGACGCGGCGTCTGTGCGAGCCCCTCCCGGTCCGGATCCTCGCCGATGGCGATGAGCAGTTTCCGGGCGATCGCTTCCAGCGGATCGGGATTGCGATCCGGCTCGTCCTGATAATCGCCGACATGTTCCGGCTCCAGCGTCACAGCCATTCTAAACTCCTCGCTTGTCGCCCCAGGCGAGAATGTGCAGCCGGGTGGTCAGATTCCACCCGCGCCGCACCGTCTCGTCAGCGATCGTCCGCATGTTGTCGCCGATCTGCTGCTGAGTCTTTCCCTCGGGCATGATCCAGATATTCTCGAGACCGATGTCGTCCCGTAGTGCGGCCACCTCGGCCAAATCGGCGAGCGATTGGCACACGAATTTGAATGCGACACCCGGTGTTTCGCCGAGTTTCCGCAATGCGACCGGCTTGATCCGCCGATGCTCCGGATCGCCGGAGTGGTTCAGTTTCGGCGAAACGTTGAATCGCACGCCGAGCCCGAGCACGGCGTCGGACGGGATGACCGTGCCGTTCGTCTCGATCTCCACCGCGATACCGCGGACCGACAGTTCCCGCAGCAACGGAATCAGCCTGTCCTGCTGCGCCATCGGCTCACCACCGCTGACCACCACCAGGGGCACCCGCATGGCGAGCAATTCCGCGAGCACGTCCTCGATCGAACGCGCCGTCAGTTCCTTGTGCGGGTCGAAGGCCGCACCGGCATCGCTGACGCCGCGCCAGTCCCAGGTATACGGCGTGTCGCACCAGTGACACGAGAGGTTGCAGCCACCGAGCCGCAGGAATCCGCACCGCCTGCCCGCCGACGGCCCCTCGCCCTGCACCGTCGGGCCGAAGATCTCGTTGACGACAAGCGCACGGTCCGAACGCTTTTCACCCTGATCGAGCACCGCCGGATCGGTCACGGGCGGTACTCCGCCCAGGTCTTCGGCGTCTCCGATACCCGGACGGCGCTGATCTCGGCGAAGCGGGCCGACCAGATCTCGTAGATCCACACGGCCAGGTTCTCCGCCGACGGATTCCGGTCGGGGACCACGTCGTTCAGGTGCCGATGGTCGATTTCCGCGTCGATCCACTTCTTGAAATCCGACAGATCGCCGTAGTCACGCACGAAACCGGCTTCGTTGAGGTCGTCCGGCGAGGCCGCGGACAGTTCCAACTGCACGACGTAGTTGTGCCCGTGCAGCCGCGCGCACTGATGGTCGGCGGGCAGGTGATCCAGCCGGTGACTCGCCGAGAACTGGAAGTCCTTGGTGATACGTAACATTGCGATCAGTCCTTCAGGTAACGAGTGGGGTCGTCCACTCCTGCTTTACGAAATGCGGACCGGCGGTCATAGCAGGTCGCGCAGGTTCCGCACTGGGCGTCACCACCCCGAAAACAACTCCAGGTCTCGTCCCACGGAACCCCCAACGACTCACCGAGACGGATCACCTCGAACTTCTCCATGCCGATCAGCGGTGCCACCACGGCGATCTGCTCGGGGAAGTCCGCCGTGACCACCCGCTCCATCGCGTTGAACGCGGCAATGAAATCCTTCGAGCAATCCCCGGTGCGCGCGTCGCCCGCGATCGAGCCGATGACAACTCGATCCGCGTGCACCACAACGGCTCTCGCGACCGCGATGGCGAGCAGCACCGCATTGCGGTTGGGTACCACATGTGCCACACCGAGCGGTGCCGCTTCGTAATCGGTCACGTCGACCCGCTGATCGGTCAGCGAATTGCCCGGCAGCAGCGCGCCGATACCGCGCACATCGAGTTCGTCGAACGAAGCGTCCAGCCGCTCGGCGGTGCCGAGCGCGAACGCGTGCTCGTTCCGATGACGTTGCCCGTAATCGATTGCCAGCAGGTGCAGATCATGTCCCTGCTTTTGCAGTTGATAGGCAAGCACCGTCGACTCGACACCGCCAGAGAACAACACCACCGATTTCGGCATTTCGGGATCCATTCATAATGAGAGACCACCGAGCGTCTCTCCGCATGTCGAGCACGATTTCGCAGCCGATTTCGATCGCCCTGTTCAGGCCGCGCTGGTTACTATCCTGTCGGATGTGGGCGGGGTAGCGAAACGTCCACTCGGACAGACTTTTCGGGCAATCACGTCCGGGCTCAGATGTAGCCCTCCCGGACCGCGAAGGCGACCGCGTGTGCCCTGTTCCGCAGTCGCAGCCGCGTCGTCAACTCGTGCAGCACGCCTTTGACCGTACGTTCGGAGTACGACAGCTGTTCCGCGATTTCCTTGGTATCCAGCCCGTCCGCGATGAGTTCCAGAACCGCGAGCTCGCGCCTGGTCGGCCCGCCGGTCTCGGCCGATTTCTCGGCGCCGTCGCGGCGTATTCTGCGCAGTTGGGCGAGCACCTTGACCAGGAGGTCGCCGGGGATATGTCCCTCCCCTCGGGACGCCGTCTCCACCGCCTTCGCCAATCGCTCGGCGGTCACCTGATGTCGCCAGATCACGCTCTGCACGCCGGCATCGATGACCAGTTGCACCTGCGCCTCATCCAACTCGCCGGTGACCAGCACGAGTCTTCGGTCGGTATCGATGACCAGTTTCCGTAATCTGGCGAGTGCGAATTCGTCCAATAGGTCGATGACGACCAGACCCACATTCCCGTTCCGGCGATCGCCGTCCGCGTCGGGATCGAGCAGCACGACGGTGTCGCGTCGCCGCTCGAGCAGCGCAATGACGCCTGCGCGGGAAAGTGGGTCATCGTCGTACACCGTCACCACGACGTCGGGTGTCGACATGAATTCTCAATTCGAGATAGTGTTCCTGAATTGACTTATAAGACACCAGATTACGAAGCTGTGCTGCCGTGCAGAAGTAACATGCCGACGATGGCAGGCATCGACGGCAACGATGGGCGACGGCGTCGCGATGACGAAGCCTTACAGGTTCGCGGCCAGTCGCTGGACACGTTCACGCAGCCAGCGATGGCCCGGGTCGATGGTATGACCCGGGTGCCAGTACATCGCTTCGGTCAACAACGGGTAGCCGGGATCCAGTCGCGCCGCCCGCAGCCCGATGGCTCGGCCGAACTGCTCGTACAGTCGTCGCTGCATGATCAGCACCAAGCGGGTCCCCGGCACGAGGACCGCCCCGCTGAGAAAGCTTTCCGTGGTGACCGCCACCTGCCGGTGCACGCCGCGCTCGTCCAGGTACGCGTCGCTCACCGTGACGCTCGGGCCCCCGACACGGATATAGGGCAGCGCCGACAACTGAGCGGTGGGCAGTTCCGACCCGACCTCCGGATGATGCTCGTCCACCACCGCGACGAACTCGTCGGTGAACAGCGTCAGGTTCGGAAAGGCCGACAACTCCTCGAACGGCACACCGGACGGCCAGATCAACAGGTCGTATCGGTTCCTGCGCAACTCGTCGACCATGGCGGGCCCCACCGGGACGATCTTTATCCGGACGTTCGGCGTATCGACCCCCAATTCCCGAATCAGTGGCCGGAGCAATACCGCGATCACGTAGTCACTAGCGACGATGGTGAACACCCGATGGTCACTGGCCGGCTCGAAACGCGCCCCGGTACCGAGCAGGGATCTGAGCCCGGCCAGCAGATCATCGATCTGCGGTAGCAACGATTCCGCGAGGGGCGTCAACTCCATCCGGCGGCCGATCCGGACCAGCAGCGGGTCGTTGAACACGCGCCGCAGCCGACTCAACGACGCGCTCATCGCCGGTTGGCCGATCAACATCCGCTCCGCCGCCCTGGTGACACTGCGCTCCATCAGCAACGCGTGCAGCGGGATCAGCAGATTGAAATCGAAGTTGCGCAGCCTGACACCGGTCACCGCCTCATCTAGATCCACGACACGTACACCGGGTAACAGACGAGGTTCGAGTAGTCGACCACCGACGAAACTCTACGGGACCGACGCGCACCACGATCAGGTTTGCGAATCGTCTGTCCAACAACGCGATTGCGCTGTCATCCAGCTGAGAAACGTTGACGCTTGCCGAAACGCCCTGGCGCACAACCACGGACGGCCCCACCGTCCGCCGGAGCGCGACGCGACGGCAGGACTCTGATCTGCGGCAAGCTCAAGTTAGCGACCCGAGCAACCCGGGGCGCGACGCACACAACCGTACCCACCAGCGGCCGAGCGCCGCACATTATCGGTCATGATTATCGGTTCCTCGGCGCCAGGTGGTCATCTGAACCATATTGGTTGGCAACGGAATTCGCGCCTTCGAAGCGTCCGCCCAGAGTTTGTAGTACGCGAATTCTTCCTAGTGCGCATGGGCGGCGGTTCGGGGCGCGAGCTTCTCCCTCCACGTCGACCACCGAGTCCTTGCGGTTGCCTGCGCGGCATGCGCCCCTATTGTCGACACCAGCCGGGACCACACCCTGCTTGGGACGGCGATCGCATCGCGGCAACGTTCTCCCGTGCCCCCGGCACTGCCTCTCGACATCATGTGCCCCAATACCGGGTGCACGCCCGACGATCCGGTTACCTGGACCAAGCCGATGGTGCGATTGCCAGGATACGACCCAACCGTTTCGCACGGCAGTACAGATGCCCTTGTTGGAGCGGGCTTTCGACCAGGTGGTCGGCACCGCTCGTTCACCAACTGCCGCTCCCGCGGCCGCGCCTTAAGTGGACGTCCAGAGATCGCGAATATCAGGCTGCCCCGGTCTCGGTGCCTGGAAATCCGATCTTGGCGTGTTCGGGTGCGCCGCAAGTGGGAGTAGTAGGTGTGTCGGTCAGTCGTTGAGCGAGCCAGTCCACAGCTGCTCCGACGGCGACGAGTTCGGCCGAAGCATGTTCGAGGACAGGGTATTTCGTGTAGGTGACGTCGACTCCGCGAGCACAGTAGTCCGCGACGAGGTGATCACTTCCGGAGACGGGCGCGATTTCTTCATTCATTCCGATATACACGTACATCGGCACGACGGGTGTCCCGTAATGCCCGGCTTGTAAGGCCTCCACCACGTTCTCGACTCCGGGGATGTCCAGGGGCCAGAGGCCGCCGACGGTGTAGTCCTGCACGCGGCTGAAAGCGTAGCGCAAGAGCAGTTGCGGGGCACGCAGACTCGACAGTGACTGTCGCAGAACGGGATCAGGAAAAGAGGACGCGATGTTCAGCTCGGGATAGGCGCGGCCAGCCCGAACAGGGCCGACATGCTGATACCAGAGAACAATCCACTCCTCATGAGCTCAGCCGTCGCAGCGACATCGGCCAGCAGCAAGCCTCCAGCGGCCACACCATGGATGTCGAGCTCGGGCGCGTAGTCGGGCGCGAGTTCGGCCGCGAACTCTGTAGCGCGCGCGGCACCGGAATAGCCATACACCACCACCGGCGTCGCAGTCCTGGAAAGCCCCGCAGGAGCGAAATTCTCCGCGGCGCGGACACCGTATTGCGGGCCTCGACGTAGCCCGCCCCGAACTGGTTCTCGGGACCGAGGAAGTCCGAGACCACCACCGTCCAGCCACGTTCCAGCACGGCACCGATGTTCTGCACTTGTTTACGCATGTCAGTCGTGTTCTGATACCCCGCATTCGCACGTAGCTGATAGGACGGATTGCAGCGCGAATCCAGGGCATCGATCGGTGCCTGGTAGGCCAGTAGTGCTGCCGGTTCGGTCCGATGATCCGGGCGCACGACGATGGCCATCGTCGCCCACGGCGTTCCGGTGCCGTTCTGACTGACATATTTCAGCTGCCACGCCGAGAACCGCACCGCGGTGGGAACATCCGGAAGCTGGACCGGGCGACTGTCGACGACTTCACCCATCGACTTCCCGGCCAGTGATTCCGGCTGCACATAGAACGGGCCGTCCGACGGAACCACCGGTTCAGCCGTCACGGGAGCCGACGACAGCGCAGTCAACGAACCCGTGATCGCCAATACCGCAGCGCAGGCATACAACACCCGAGGGATGGTCACCAAACGGACCGTATCAACGCTACCGACGATGGCCACCCACACCGCGCCGACAATCCGGATTCGGGCACACCCGAGCAGCGCGAAGCGCTCCGGCATCACGGCCGCCACACTCGCTGATCAGCAACTTTCAGGAGACACCCACGACACGATTCGGGCGTGACGACCTTGCTCCGGGCTACGGTGAGCAACGGCGTCGCCGCTCCACGGGAGTGAATGCATCCGATCCAGACGGAGGGTAAGGCATGGCTAAGCACGACGATACGGTCACCGACGAGCGGTCCGGCATGCTCGCCACCATCAACGCGGCGATGGCGGCCTCCTCGGCCCGAGACGTCGACGGGGTCCTCGAATTGTGCACCGACGATGTCGAGATGCGCAGCATGTTCCAGCCGCCGGGATTCCCCAACCACGCCACCGGCAAAGGCGCGATGCGTTCGATGTTGTCGGCGACCTCCCGGTATTCCAAGTACGCCGAGAACGTGGTCAGCATCGAGGCGATGCTGGACCCGGACAACTGGGTGGTCGAACTCGAAGGTGACATGGTCGTGCAGGCGACCGGGCGCCCCTACCGCAACAACTATCTGCTGCGCCTGCACTTTCGTGAGGGCAAGATCGCCACCTGGGTCATCTACCACAACCCGCTGACCCAACTGATCGCCTTCGACATGATCAACCCCGACGACCTACCAGCACCACCACCGCTATGACCAACCCGAACCCACCACCCGATCCTCCGCGCGACCAGCCGACTACAGCCATCGGTGTGCCGCACGATCGATTCCAAATGGCACTCTCTCGGCTTCACCACGTTGGCTGCCGGGCGACGCGGTGGCGTGTCCGGCGTGCCGCTGGTTGATCGCACTCAATCGATGGCATCGTGAAAGCGCAGACGCCCTGACTCATTGGGTGCTGTACTGGCCGGGGTTCTCGCCGCGACTGTCAACCCGCTCACTACGCATGCTGAACCCGACGATCAAGAAACCTCGCCACACCCAGCTTCGAGGTACGACTTGATCCAGACTTTCACATTGCCGAAGATGAGATTCTCCTGGGATGTCGGTCGACACCAGCGCTTGGCCTCGGCCACGACAGCGCCGCACTGACATATCCGCTGATGGCGGCGGCCGACGCTCCCGTTCCGGCCGCTTCGCATCGCGATATCCGAACACACTCCCGGCATATCCCCCCGTTACCTTATTCGTGGCCCTGAGACCGGGCCACAGTCGCCAGGCCCGGTATGACTTCTTCCCCCTGTCTTTCGCATGATCCGGGGGGTGGTGTCGCCGGGTTCTGGTGGCGTCGACGGACCGCTAATGGGGACAGGGCTGATCGTAGGTCTCTTCGTAACGTGGGTGCCGGGCGTTGACGCTTGATCGGCGACCGTTCCGGATTTGCGACGCGATGAGGAAAAGCGAAATGGCACAGGCGTATGCCGTGTTCTGCGGCATAGACGTGGGTAAAGGCGAACACCACGCGGTCGGTCTCGACACCGGCGGCAAGCGGTTGTTCGACAAGGCACTGCCCAACGACGAAGCACGGCTACGGGCTGTCTTCGACCAGCTCGCCGCCCGCGGCCCGCTATTGATCGTGGTCGACCAACCCAACACCATCGGTGCCCTACCGGTCACCGTCGCCCGCGCCTGCGGCCACGACGTCGCCTACCTGCCCGGCCTGTCGATGCGGCGCATCGCCGATCTCTATCCAGGACAAGCCAAAACCGACGCCCGCGACGCCTACATCATCGCCGACGCGGCCCGCACGATGCCCCACACACTGCGCCGCGTCGACACCGGCGACGAAACCCCTCACCGAACTCGGCGTCCTGGTCAGGTTCGACGACGACCTCGCAGGCGAGGCGACACGCACCAGCAACCGGATCCGCGGCCTGCTCACCAGCATCCACCCAGCGCTCGAACGCGTTCTGGGACCGCGTATCTCGCATCCGGCTGTTCTGGAGATCCTGTCGCGTTGCGGCGGGCCGCAAGGAATCAGAGCGGCGGGCAGACGCAAACTCACCACGATCGCGACCAGACATGCACCGCGTATGGGCGCGCGGCTGGTCGAGGAGATCCTGGCCGCGCTGCCCGCGCAGACGGTGACCGTTCCCGGCGCAAACGCCGCCGAGATCGTGCTGCCGAAACTCGCCGATTCTCTGAAAACTGTTCTGCTGCAATGCAAGAGCGTCGCTGAAGATATCGAGAGGATGCTAGATGATCACCCTCTTGCCAAGGTCCTGACCTCGATGCCCGGCGTCGGAGTCAGGACCGGAGCCCGCATCCTGCTCGAAGTCGGCGACGGCTCAGCCTTCGCCTCGGCCGGGCACCTCGCCTCCTACGCGGCATCGCCCCGGTCACCCACCGATCCGGCAGCTCGATCCGCGGCGAGCACCCCGCTCGATCCGGCAACCACAAACTCAAACGCGCCCTGTTCTTGTCCGCGTTCGCCGCCCTGCACGACCCGGCCAGTCGCGCCTACTACACGCGAAAACGTGACGAAGGAAAGAAACACAACGCCGCCCTCATCTGCCTGGCCCGACGACGCTGCGATGCCCTCTACGCCATGCTGAAAACCAAAGAGCCCTACCGAGATTCGAGACACACGACCGCTTGAATGTCGACGCGAACCCGGTCATACACATATACAACGGCCGCCGCTGCGGCACGAAGATCGGACATGGCGAGACTGCACAGCGCGCTGACACCACTCTTCTGGACCGACCCCCTTCGGCTAGCCCCGATTGGACAGCACGCCCGCCTGGAACTATCCCGCGAGCAGGTCGCACGAGCTGGGAGGGCCGTGTCGGTTGTCGAGATTTACCGGTTGCACAGCGAGAATGGGCTGCGACCGTAAGACATGCCCTCAGCGCAGCATCGTGCAATCGATCTCGTGGCTCGCCGTCCGAAGTTCCTCTTCTGGTGTTCGAACATGTCGAATTTATCCGTCTCCGTCACCAAGGAGGATCGTGATCGGGACATTGTTCACTACGGCTTTCGCATTCAATTCGGTTGCTGTACTCGGCGCAGTCATCGGCATCGCCGCCCATGTATACGTACGCGAGCGGGGCGGACCGGTCCATCAATGTGATCGGGCGGCGGTAGGGGGCACCTGGATCACCGCGACCCTGGTCGCGGTGGCGGTGGCAGGACTCAGCAGCTGGTTGCTCGTTCTGATGGCGGTGACGGCGGGTGGCCTGTGCTCACCCCGACTGCGGTGGTGGCGAGCGCATCTACCCGGCACGCTTTTCATCGTGGTATCGGCGCTTTCGATGCTGGTCGGTGCGGCGTGGAGCGTCCGCTACGTCGCCACGGTCGAGGTCAGTACCCTCACCCGCATCCTGCTCGGCACGCTGTGTGTCTTGGGGATTGTCGTGCTGCCCTCGACAGCCTCAACAGGATACCGGGCTATGCAGGTGTTGCTGCGCGACGATTGGCGGCGGCCTAGCGTGCCAGTCGCGCCCCAGATGCCCAGCGGCGGTCAGGTCTCGATTCATCTGCCGTGTCATTGCGAGCCGCCCGGGGTGGTCATTGCCACGCTGGACTCGCTCGCCCGGTTGGCCTACGACGATTTCGAAGTCGTCGTGGTGGACAACAACACCGACGACGATCGACTGTGGCGGCCGGTCGCCGAACATTGCGCGAGGTTGGGCGCACGGTTTCACTTCCACCACGTCACCGGGTTGAGCGGTGCCAAGGCTGGCGCGTTGAACTTCGCATTAGCGCACACATCAGCCGAGGCCCAGTTCATCGCCCTGGTCGATGCCGACTATCGGATGGAACCGAATTTCCTCGCCGATCTGCTCGGCCACTTCACCGATCCGGCTGTGGCATTCGTGCAATGTAGCTACGACTTCCACAACTGGGCCGGCAACCGATTCCTGACCGGATGCCACTGGGAATATCTGTTCGGGTTCAGGACTATCTTCCGCAGCGCGAGTGAATTCGGTGTCGGTTTCCCAGCCGGCACATCGTGTATACTTCGCCGCCGTGCGGTCGAAACAGTCGGGGGCTGGGCACATTGGGCACTCACCGAAGACTCCGAAATATCGATACGCCTGCACGCTGCCGGATACACCGGATATATGCTGCGCACAAGCTACGGAAAGGGCCTAGTGCCTGAGACCTTCGCCGCCTATAAGAAGCAACGCTACCGATGGACCTATGGTCCGGTGCAGGCCTTCAAACGCCACTGGCGGCTGTATCTACCCACCAGGTGGGGCGGTGCGCGAGGTTTGTCGGGATTCCAGAAAACCCTCTATATGACCTTCGCCCTCGACATAGCGGCCGAGCTGCTCGCCGCAGCCGCCGTGCCGCTGCAGCTGATAGTACTGGCCACAATGATCGTACGAGCAGAGCAGCCCCCTGTTCCGTCCCAACTGTGGCTGGTGCTGGCGCTCGGCGCCAGCGCCTCCCTGGCTATGCGTTGGTGTGTGTGGCGCTATCACGTGCGCGCGTCACGCCGCGAGACGATACTGGCCATGCTCTCCTCAGCGGCGCTGGGTTGGATTCGCACAGTAGGTGTCGTCTCTGGAATCTTCACCCACCACCGCCCCTGGCAGCGCACCGATAAGTTCGACACCGCATCGTCGTGGCAGCGAGGATTCGCCGCCACCCATGTCGAAGCGATAATCGCCACCAGCATGCTTGCTGTGGCGGGGACAGCATTCACGTGCGCACATCACGGGCTGCTAATCGTCATCGAACTCGGTGTCGCAGCCACTGGACTGCGCTACCTCGCCGCGCCCCTGGCGTCACTGCTGTCCGAATACGAACTTCAAAGGCGTCGCCCAACGCGGCGTTGAGATTCGACAGCGCGAGCGCCGACAGCGAATCGCCGCCCAGCTCGGCGAAGTGCACAGTTGGCCGTAAATCCGTTGTTTCGCAGCCTGAGAACGCCCGCACAGCCCGGCTCAGCAGCTCCCGCAACGGAATATCCCGGCCCTCGCGGCGGAGGGCCCGCAACTCGTCCTCGTGCCCTTCCGCCAGCTCCGCGTAGAGTTGTTCGAGACGTGCACCGTACGGTTGTTTCAGCTCAGAGCGCAGTAACTTTCCGACGCCCGACAGCAGACCGTTATCGACACTGAACGATTCGGACTCGATCAGGAAGTCACCGGGGATTTCGTAGGAGTTCAGCTTGGCGATCTGCCGCAGCGACTCATTGATCGCCCCCTTCAAAACCCGGTGGGGTCCGGATGTGCGGCAAGGGCACCGTACGAGGGCACGATCACGCCCAGCAGATACGCGCGCTCGCTGTTACCGTACACGTAGATCTGGCGAACGAGTGGGCTGCTGGTGTAGATAGCCTCTAGTTTCGACACCGCGACGAACTCTCCCTGCGACAACGTCAGGACATTGTTGCGTCGATCCACGTATACCAGCCGGTCCGGCCCGGTTTCAGCCATGACGCCGGCGGTCCGGTAGAAGCCGTCGGCGTCGAAGATCTAGGCATTCATTTCGGGTCGGTTGTAGTAGCCGGGGGATAACGGTCGTGAATTCGACCAGAAGCTCACCGCGCGGATACAGCTTGTTCATCCAGCGTGACCAACGCGAACTAGTGTCCTGCGCCTGAACTTCGTTGAATTAGTTCCGGGATGTGTTGGTGGGGCGTAGGTTCGGCGTCTGGTGATGGGGCGACCGAAGGCCGAATTGGTACTCAGTGATGAGGAGCGGGCGGCGTTGGCCCGTGGTGCGCGGGCGGCGAGTTCGTCGCAGGCGTTTGCGTTGCGATGCCGGATCGTGTTGGCGTGCGCCGAGCCTGCGACCAACGCCGAAGTCGCTGCGCGGCTGGGGGTATCGGCGCCCACGGTGGGTAAGTGGCGGTCACGGTTCGTGGCCTCGCGGTTGGCTGGTTTGGCCGATGAGCAGCGGCCGGGTCGGCCGCCGTCGATTCTGCTCGACCAGGTCGAAGAGGTCCTCACCGACACGTTGGCTTCGAGCCCGGTGAACGCGACGCACTGGTCGCGGGCCTCGATGGCAGCCCACAGCGGATTGTCGAAATCGACGATCGGGCGGATCTGGCGCAGGTTCGACCTCAAACCGCATATCCAGGACGGATTCAAGCTCTCGACAGATCCGCTGTTCGTGGAGAAAGTCGTCGATGTTGTTGGCCTGTACCACAATCCGCCCGAGCGGGCCGTGGTGCTGTGCGTGGACGAGAAGAGCCAGATCCAGGCACTGGACCGTTCCCAGCCAGTATCGCCGACGATGCCAGGCATGCCCGAAAGGACGCACCCATGACTACCAACGCCACGGCACCACAACACTTTTCGCCGCATTCAACGTCGCCGACGGCACCGTGATCGGCGAGCTGCACCGACACCACCGCGCAGCCCAGTACAAGAAGCTTCTGGTCGCCATCGACAAGGCAGTGCCGACCGAGTTGGACGTGCACATCGTGTGCGACAACCTCGCCACCCACAAAACCCCGGCCGTCTACCAGTGGCTGGCACGACACCCGCGCTTTCACCTGCACTTCACCCCGACCGGCTCATCCTGGCTCAACCAGGTCGAACGCTGGTTCGCCTACCTCACCGACCAACTCCTGCGTCGCGGCGTGCACACCAGCGTCCAATCACTCGAACGCCAGGTAAACGCATGGATCACCACATGGAACGACAACCCAAAACCGTTCGTATGGAAGAAGACCGCCGAGGAAATCCTCAACTCCCTGGCGAAATATCTTCAACGAATTTCAGGCGCAGGACACTAGTCCGGTCCGGAGAATCTCGTCGGCCTCCCGGTACGCCCCAGCACGCAACCGCTCCCGGCCGCTGCGCACGCGGCCCTCGAAGTCGATGACGTCGACATGGTCGCCGGCACCGAGGGCGAGTTGGTATCCCCCGGCGCGCATACCCAGACGCCCGTCTTCACCGCGTTCAGCAAGGGCGGCACGCAGTTTCGTGATCTGAACCTGGAGCGCGTTGACCGGATTCCGCACATCACGATCACTCCACAACTCGTCGATGAGGGTGTCGCGCTGAACCGGCCGCCCGCCGGCGAGGACGAGCCGACCGACTATCGCACGAGCCAGGGAACCCGACATAGCAACAGGAGATCCATCGGCCGCCGTGAGCTCGAGGCGCCCGAGCAATCGAAAGTGCATACGTCACTATGCCGTGCGAATACGAAACCGGCCCACCGATACCCGGGTAAGAAGGACGGGGCCGACGATGCTATGCCCCGTCCGTGAGCCACTTGCCTTCTGCTGCAACAGCCTCCGCTCAGCGGCGGGAAAGCACCGAAACAGCGGCACAGCCTTAGATCGACCTCGTGGGGCACACGCCTTCACCTCGACCACCCTCACCAAATGGACGGCCCAGAACATGACCCACGACGCCAGCACCACCCTGCCGCCCGGAGCAGTCCAAACGCTCCGGTCTCAGGTCACGGGCACGGTATCCCTCCCCAGCGATCCCACCTACTCCCACGAGATCGCCGCGTTCAACCTGCGCTCGGTGCACCGCCCCGCGCTCGTCGTGGCCGCCGCGACGCCCGGGGACGTCCAGGCCGCGGTCGCCTTCGCGGCGACTCACCGACTGCCGGTCGGTGTCCTGTCGACCGGACACCAGCCCTTCCCCACCACTACCTCCCACGGCTGCCTGCTCATCAGCACGCGTGCCATGCACTCGGTGCAGATCGATCCGGCAACCGCGACCGCCCGGGTGGAGGCGGGTGCGCTGTGGGGCGACGTCGTCGGACCGGCGCAAAGCAGCGGGCTGGCCCCGCTCAACGGCTCCAGCGCCGGTGTCGGAGTCATCGGCTACACGCTCGGCGGTGGGCTCAGCCCGGTACTCGGCCGACTCTACGGGTGGGCTTCCGAGCACGTCCGAGCAATCGATGTGGTCACCGCCGACGGCCGACTGCGCCACGTGACCGAGCAGTCCGATCCCGACCTGCTCTGGGCGCTACGTGGAGGGCGCAGCAACTTCGGCGTCGTCACCGCCCTGGAAATCGCGCTGTTCCCCGTGAGCACGTTCTACGGAGGCGCGATCTTCTACCCCGCCGAACAGGCTGAAGCAGTGCTGCGCGCCTACCACGACGTCGCGGCCCAAGCCCCAGACGCGCTGTCGGTGTCGGTCGCCCTGCTGAATTTCCCGCCCCTGCCCGACCTTCCGGAGCTCTTGCGAGGAAAGTTCGTCGTTCACGTGCGGGTGGCGTTTATCGGCGCACCTGCCGCCGCAGAAGAACTGCTCTCCCCGTTGCGCCGAATCGGTGAACCACTCGCGGACACGATCGCGCCACGGCCCTATGACACTTATGCCGAACTACACCAGGACCCCACCGACCCCGCGCCCTACGAAGACCAAAGCACCCTGCTATCAGAGCTCACTCCCGACACCATCACCGCGCTGCTTGCGCGAGTCGGCCCCGCCGCTGCAAACCCGGTCACCGTCGTAGAGATCCGGCACCTCGGCGGCGCGCTGGGCAAGGACTCCGGGCTCCCCAGCACTGCCGGCGCACGCCTGGCCGCCTTCACCGTCTGGGCGGCAACGGTCGGACCGCCCGACGTGATCGAGACCGGCAGTCAAACATTACGCGCGCTGATGACCGACCTCAGCCCATGGTCCACCAGCCTGCTGTACCCGAATTTCACCCATCGCGAAGCACTCGCCGAAAACCTGTTCAGCCCACTCGTCCTAGCCGACCTGCAACGAGTCAAGCAACGATACGACCCCGAGAACTTGTTCCGCGCCAACAATCACAATATCTTCCCGCTCCCGGGCACGGATGCCCTGTAGGGCGGCAGGACCGCAACCAGGTCACGGCCACCTGCTTTCCGTCACCGACGCCAGCCCCGCGATGCCGCCGCGGGGCCCGGCGCCTGCACACGCACTGATCTGTCACGGCAACCCCTGCTCCACCCTGACGATGAGTGCTTCGACTTCGGCCATCTGCTCTGCGAAACAGAGTTCGGTGTAGATGCCGAGCCCAGCGCGGTAATGGCCGAGCGCGCTGCGCTGATCCGCCAACCCGAGCGCTCGATCACCTAGGGCTACAAGAACTTCCGCCTCGTCGAACCGGCGGTGCCGAGACCTCATGATCTCCAGAGCGTGTAACAATGGCTGCTCGGCTTCGTCGAACCGGTTCTGCTCGACCAGCTTTCGGCCCCGCCAAGTCAGCACCTTACCGTGATTCTCCGTCTCGTCGCCCGAGAGCTCGGTGAACCCGTGCGCCGCGGCATCCAATAGGACGTAAGCGCGGTCGGGTTCTTCGACCTTTGCCAGATGTAGTGCGGCGAGGGCGTTTCGACGCACATCGCCGATCGCCGCGGCGAGTTCGTAGTTGTGCCGGAGCGCGGTCCGCGCTTGCTCGATCTCCCTCTGCGCCAACTGCGCCAGGCCGAGCCCTTCCAGCGCGGACGCCTTCAATTGCGCCCGAATGTCCACTGCTTCAACTAAACGCGCGACTCGCAGCGCACCCTCGAATGCGGCGGCCGCGTCGGCGAGGTCCCGTAACCAATAGCTCCGGAAGCCCAGCTGGGTACGGATGAGGCTGTCCACCGCGACGCGTCCGGACCGATGCGCAGCGCCGATCCCCAAATCGTGCATCGTCCGCATGATGCCCAGGTGCTTGTCCTTCTCATGAAACGACCAGAGCAGCACGCACCAGCGCGCGACGAGTTCGTCGCGACCGTCGTCGAATGCCTGTATGAGGGCGACGTTGATGTTGGAGAGCTCGGATCGCAGCCACGATCTCGCTGTCGCGGCATTCTCGAATTCTGCCGTGTCCGGGCCGGGGAAGTCCGTTTCAGGAAACAGCAGGGTGCGCCACGGTCGTCCCGGCGCCAGGAGCACGTCGGCGGCGATGATCCTTCGGTCGTAATAAGCGAGCATCCGGTCCTCCTCCCCTGTCAGGCTGGCATCTGCGCGGTTCTGGACGCCGCGGGCGTGCACGCGCACCATCTCACGCACCCGGTAGCCGCCATCTCGCTCGGTGACCAGGTAGCGATCCGCGAGTTCCATCATCGCCCAAGTGATTTCGTCATCCGCCAGCCCAACGACAGCCCCGAGCGTGGCCTCCTGAATCCATCCGTCGTACGTACGCGCTCCCAGAGCGCAATAGCAGCGAACCGCCGGACCCGACAGTGACCGATAAGCCGCGTCGAATACTTGTGACAGCGACAGAGCAGATGAGCGGCGATGTTCATTGTTCAACGCGCTTGCCAGGACACCGATTCGACGGCGAGGATGTTGGGCCAGTAGTGAACCGATCACGCAGATCGCGAACGGCAGGTTGTCGCACAACGCGACAATACGAGCTGCCGCTTCCTGCTCCTCGGCGATTCGCTCCGCGCCGACGATCCGGCCGAGAAGGTCGAGCGCATCCGAATCGCTCAACGGATCGAGTTCGAAAACCTTTGCGCCACCGACACTCAGATCGGTAGCCGGATTGCGTTCGGTGACCACGGTCAACGACTTCCCGTCGGCCGGTCGCAGTCGCCGAACCTGTCCCGCGGTCATCGCGCCATCGAGAACGACGAGGAGACGCAGGCCTGCGGTCCGCGTCAGATAACGTCCATGCCTGGCGTCGAGGCGATCCGGGATGTCCTCCGGCCTGTCACCCAGAGCTGAGAGAAACGCTGCCAGCACCTCTGATTCCGTGCCCTCATGGTCGGCTCCCTCGGACAGCGTGCAGAACAACAACCCATCGACATAGCGATCCCGGAGCCGATGCGCGAGTTCGCTTGCCGTTGCGGTCTTCCCGATACCAGGTAGACCGGCGAACACCACTGTCACGTTGCCTGCACTGTCCGTGACGAGCTGCTGCGCGGTCGCCAGCACGGGTTCACGATCAATGTGGTTGCTGTTACGTGACGGGATCTGCATCGGTCGTCTCGTTGCTGTCACGATCACACCTCCCCTTCGCCGTTCGAAGCCTACCGTCCGACCTGGTGGCGCAGCGGACAACGCACTGAGCAAATCCGTCGCCGTTCAGTGCCACCCGCTCCGGCTGGCTCCGAGATATTCTGATCGGCTACCGTAATGCGCGATCGGAGGTTCGAGGAGGAGCAGACACGACGTGGTGAGCCGAACGCACCTGGTGCTGCCACTCAACGCCAACGCCAGCGAGTGGGCCACTGTCCCCGCGAGACACGCGGTACTGCTGATCGCCCACAACATCACCACGCTGAGCAGATTGCTGGATATCGTTCCGGCGTTCGACAGCGACCCGCGGGTGCAGATGTTCTTTACTGCCACAGAATCCGATCCCTTTCGCCACGAACTCGTCGCGCAGATCTCCGCGACAGGAATGATCTACCTGCCGTGGGCGGAGGTAGTGGATCTACCATTCGATCTCGCGATATCGGCGAGTCATCACGACAATGTGTCGACAGTTCTTGCGCCACTTGTAATCCTGTCGCACGGAATCGGATATACTAAATACTCGCCAGGAACCAGGAACCAGGAACCAGGAACCAGGAACGTCTTCGGCATGTCGCCCGAATGGGTGCTGCATGACGGCCTGCCCTTCGCCCACGCTCTGGTGCTGTCGCACACCGACCAGCTCAGCCAACTCGCGCAATCGGCGCCCGCAGCATTGCCAACGGCCTTCGTGGCAGGTGATCCGTGCTACGACCGGATCACCGCGAGCCTGCCGTTCCGAACTCGGTATCGTGACTCACTCGGAATCGACGATCGCACCTTGGTCTATGTCTCCTCCACGTGGTCTGCCAGCTCGGCCGTGGGCACTCGATTCGATCTGCTCCGCGCGCTGCTCGCCGAACTTCCACGCGACTCTTACGCGGTAGCCACGGCGCTCCACCCGAACATCTCCCACCGTCACGGCCCAGGACAGATCCGTCAGTGGTTCGCCGACTGCCTACGCAGCGGCCTGCTAATCCTGCCCGAAATCGATGACTGGAGAACAGGATTGATCGCGGCCGACGTCGTCATCGGCGACAACGGCTCGGTCACCGGCTATAGCGCATCGATCGGCCGGCCGACCTTGCTCGCCACCTTTCCTGACGTACCGGACGGCACCGCTATTTCCGCGCTGGGTGCGACCGCCGATCGTCTGCCCGCCGCAGGTCCGTACCGCCACCTCCTCGACGCCGCTATCGCCGACCACGACAGGCGGCGATTCACCGGAGTCGCCGCGCTTGTCACCACGGAACCCGGTCGCGCGCTCTATCGGCTACGGTCCCTGTTCTATCAGCTGCTCGACCTCGCGCCGCCGTCGGCAGAGGTGTTGTCGCAGATACTGCCCGCCCCGGCGCCCCCGGCCGCACTCAGCTCGGTCGCGGACCGAGTCGTCGCCAATGTCGATCACCCGCAACGAGTGATCCGAGTTGTTCGGCATCCCGCCGAAGCTCATCGCAGCGTGTTCGGCCACGACGCCGTCCGTCGCAATGCCGACGGCTGTTCCTGGCATCTGTGCTGCTCCATCGATTACCCACTGCGCTCACTACGCCAACGCGCTGACGTGTTGATCGGCAGGTCCACCGACGCAGCGGGTAACGCACCCGCCTGGCTGCGGGAAGTATTGCGCCGCAACCCTTTCTGCATGGTCGCGGCTATCGTCGACGGTGACGCATCCATCGCGTTGACGCGCGCGGGCGAACTCGTCACGGTCTCCGCACCCGGCGCACCGGTCGACGCGCTTGCCTCCGCGTTGTTCGCCTGGATCGACACCGGGCACCCACTGACGGACATGGCACTCGCGACAACCTTGGAAATCGGCAATGCCCGCTACGAGCTCGCGGTGCATACCTAGATATCTATGCGCAACCGAAGCGCCTGCTCTCGATGCGCCCGCCCGTCGACCTCCCGACCCTCGTGCTCGGCAAGGCCAGCGAGCTTGTCGTGTGTCGCGGCAGCCTCGGCGCGTAAGCCGTATCTGGCGAATTCCGCGACCGCTTCCTCCCACCGTCCGCGGGCCTCGGCTGTGGCTCCGCGTTGCGCCGCGCTGTCTCCGAGTAACGCGCGACACCGAGCGGCATTGTGCACGTCGGTCGGCTGCGAATCGAAATAGCGTTCGGCGTCGATAATGTCGGGCTCAGCGGCGACACCCCGATCCAGCGCGATTAGGAAGCGACCGCGGTGCATCCGGAGAAGCGCATAGGAACGCGCTTCCTGGAAAGTGTCGCCGAGCAGTGGAACAGCGGCCCAAGCGTCGTCAACCAAGGACAAAGCTTCCTCGGCGCGGCCCTGACGCGCACGGACTATCGCCTGCCACTCAAGACAACTCGCCCGCCCCGGCGGATAGTCCACCAAGGCGGCGCGCTGAAAGTATTCCACCGCCGTGTCCAGGTCCCCCTGCTCACCGCTGCGTTCATAAAGGGCGCCGAGGTCACGCCACAGCTGCCAGCGCGTCGCGGTGTCATCGAGCGCCGCCCACCTCGCGGCAGGATCAACGGACATCTCGGCCAGTGCCCGGTAACCATCGATGAGGTCGGTGACTCTGGCAGTGTGATACGCGAACGGCCACATCGCCATTGGCAGGGTAAGAGCAGCCTGTTCGAGCCCCAGTTCCACCGCCCGCCATGCGACAGCGACGAACGACTGCCAGCGGGCGGCGAATTCGCTGTACGCGCGTTCTACTGCGGATTCCTCTCGATCCTCCCGCGCGTTCTGCTGGAAAATGCGAGCTGGCGTCGCGGCCGCGATCGGCCGTGCGGTGATCGTGTTCGCCAGCACGACCGCGCGTTCGGTATACCACTGGATCGCCCGTTCGGTCAGCATCCCCGGAGTGGGCGTTCGATCCTGTTCGCGTGACTTACCGAGCGCATGTCTGCGCATGACGTGCGGATACTCGAAACGTCCCTCGTCCACTTCCCGCACCAGCGATCTCTCGACCAGCTCACGGATGAGCCGTTTAGCCCGGGGAACAGGTAGCTCCAGGATCGCGGCGCCCGCATCGTGGTCGAACTCCGGGCCGGGCAGCAAGCTCAACCACCGGTAGGCGCGCGCCTCGTTCTCGGTCAGGCCGCGGTAACTCGCTTCGCACACGGCGTCGAAGACCGAGGTGCTGTCCACCCGCAGATCCTCGGAGATCTCGTCCTCGGTGGCCGCCTGTTCGAGTCGAGCCACATAGTCCTCGGCTGGTTCGTCGCCATCGGCGAGCCGGGCGGCGGCCGCGGCGATCATCCACGGCACCCCACCACAGAGCGCGACCAATCGATGCAGCACCGCCGGATCAGTTTCTCCGACAACGGAACCGGCCATTGCGACGAGGTAGTCGACCGCGTCGGCTTGGCGAAACCCACGCAGCCTGAGGGGCTGGAAGCCCTCGTTCCTGAGCTGGTCGAAGTGTCGTTCGCCTGCGACGATCACCCCGGCCTTGCGCACGTCTCCGAGCAGCGGGAGTACCTGACCTGCCGACTCGATATCATCGAGAATGAGTAGCAACCGCCGCTTCGCGATCATCGATCGAAACACCGGCAACCGCAGCGCTGGTTCGGGCAGACCCTGCCACGGCACGCCCAGTTGGACGAGCAGATCCGCCAGCACATCGGCGGCGGACGGGGCACCGTACGCACCGGCCGAGCCGAGCGCATGATAGAGAACATCCGGATACGAGTCGCCCAATTCGTAGGCGAGAGTCAAGATGAGCGTGCTCTTACCGATCCCGCTGCCACCACTGATCGCGACGAGCAGCGGTGCACCGGAGGTCGCCGCTCGATCGTCGAGGACACGTACCGTATCGAGCTCGTTCCCGCGCCCGACGCACAGCGGTTTCGACGGTAGTGCCCTGTGCACTCCGGTCACGTCTGCTCCACTCCTCGTCCGCCACGCCGATACGACCCTATCCGGTCGCTGACAACCCGACATCGGATCCACGGGCACCGCGCGTCATGGCGTCCGCCACGACCGCGTGCTACCGACCGGGTCGGCAATTTCGAGCAGCAGATCGGCTGCCCTGACCTTCCCGGAGGACTCTGGCATACGTGCCTGTATCAGCTGCAATCCCTTGCGCACCAACGGATCCGAAGCCAGTCGCAGCGCCTGCTGCACAACTCCTCCATCGCAGTGTAGCGACTGGCCGACACCGAGTGCGCGCAACCGCGCGGCGGTTTGCCGTTGCTCGCGACTGCGCGGCGCCAGCAGCATCGGCACACCAGCGAGCAGTGACTCCTGTACTGAGTTCATTCCAGCGTGGGTCAGGAATACATCCGCGCGGCGCAGCACCGCGGACTGCGGTATCCACTGCCGCGCCAGGACGTTCTCCGGCAGCGTGCCCACCTCTGGCACCGGCAGCCAGGCAGTAGCCAACAGCACGGTCCACTCCGACCCGGCGAATGCCTCGGCGATGCCACGAAAGTACGTGGCGGACCGCTCGAAGACTGTGCCGGGCGCCACCACCAGCAGCGGCCCCTCGAGCCCGGCCAACTCGGCGATCTCTGTATCGGCGCCCTCCGGCGCGAACCCGTTGAGCGGCCCCGCGAAACCGTTGAGTGGCCCGACGAAATGCACCTCCTGCCCGAAACGCCAGCGCGCAGGCTGCAATTCCCGCAATGCATTGACCAGTACCGGCATGTTGCCACGGGATCGACGCGCATGTGTGGTCCACAACCGCACCACCGCGGCCCCGGAGCGGATGGCTATCCGATGCGCCCATGGCATATGCGGATCGACCACGCATACGTCGGGCGGGTCCGTACGCAGCTCCCGGATCAGCGCGACTTCGGTTGTCGCCCAAGCGATTCGCCGCTGATAACGCAGCCTGCCGCGCTCCGCCCACGCAGCCGGACCGCATTCGGCGGGCACCCGGACCTCATGCTCAACCTCCGGCACGACGGCCACGGCGCCAACGGATTCAACCGCACCACGGTATGCCGATCCGGCTAACACGCGAACCGCGATCCCGCGCGCGGTCAGCTCGGCGACCACCGCAAGCATCGGCGCTACGTGTCCCCATGCCGAATACGGTACGAATAGCATCCCCATGCCCGACATCATCTCCCGGCCCACACGCTCGAGGCGAACTCCTGCTGAAATGGCCACATGAGACAACCGAAACGCTGGCTGACTACTGCTGCGGTCATCATCCTGATCTTCACGCTCGCATGGCTCGCCTATCAAGGTCCGCTGTGGCTCGCCGGCGATGCGAAGAACGCCGAAAGCTTTCGCAATCAACTCATTCAGTTGGTCGGGATCGGCGTGACCGCCGCCGTTGCCGTGTACGGCATCAAAAAGCACTACCTGGACAAGGACAAGCAGTACACCGACAGCTTCAGCGCCGCCATCGGCCATCTGGGCTCCACCGATTTGACTGTACGGGCGGGCGGCGTGCGTGAGCTCGATCGCATCATGCACTTCACACCTATAGACCGCATTCGCGTCCTGGACACCTGTGCGGACTTCCTGCGTCAGCATGCAGGCCCACGCTCTCGGCCGGACCCGGACGAAGATCTGCCCGCAGACGTCGCCGCGGTCCTGTCTGTCCTTCAACGACGCAACCCCTCCGTGACCGAGCCGCCGATGAACCTCGCCGGAGTCCGACTCCCCCGCTCCAACCTGCGCGAAACCACCCTCACCGGTGTCCGACTCACGGCCGCCGAGCTCACCGACTCCGACCTACGCGGCGCCACACTCATCGACGCCGATCTCACCAACGCCGACCTGGTCGGGGCCGATCTAACCGGCGCGAACCTCACTCGCGCCAGGCTGACCGGCGCACGACTGATCGGCGCCAAGCTCATCGGTGCCACCCTCACCGGCGCCGACCTCAGCAACACCGCACTCGCAGGCGCCGACCTCACCAGCACCGTCGGTATCACCGCCGCGCAACTGGAACAGTCACGAACCAGTCCGGACACCCAACTGCCATAAGTTCCCTGCTCGCCGACTCATTCCTGCGGACGAACAACGTTTGCCCGCTGCACAGCTACGATCATGCGTTGTGCCATCCGTCGAACAGCATCCATCACCTAGCAGCAGTCGCTGGTCGACCTATCCCAACTGCCGAACCGTGCTCGCGGTGGTACACAACACAACCGCAGCCACCCGCTTGTTCGACACGATCGAAATACTCGCACCGGATCCACGGATCCGCATCATCTTCACGCGAACCGGCTCCTCAGTGTTCGATACCGACACAAGTGAATTCATCAACACCCGAGGCGCCATCGAGATACCTTGGCACGCTGCGGTATCCCAATCATTCGATCTGGCGGTATCGGCAAGCTACGGGGGGAGCTTGCATGAAATCCAGGCTCCGCTACTTGTCGTGCCACATGGCATGGGATACAATAAATACCTGAACAAAGAACAAAGAACAAAGAACAAAGAACAAAGAACAAAGAACAAAGAACAAAGAACAAAGAACAAAGAACAAAGAACAAAGAACAAAGAACAAAGAACAAAGAACAAAGCGTCTTCGGCTTATCACCCGATTGGCTTCTGCACAATGGACGCGTCGTCCCCTCGGTCATCGTCCTATCCCATGCCGAACAACGCGACCGCCTACAACAGGCTTGCCCTGAAGCCATTCCCCGTACGCTCTTAGCGGGCGACATATGCTACGACCGGCTCCGCGCCAGCGGACCGCTCCGCGCAACTTATCGACGTGCCCTAGGCTTGACTTCCGGGCAGAAGCTCGTCGTCATCTCCTCCACGTGGGGGCCAGACTCGTTACTCGCCACCGACCCCGCCCTGCCCCGAAGACTGACCGCAGAACTGCCCGCGGACGAATTCCGAGTCATGCTCGCCCTCCACCCCAACATTCGCGCACATCATTCACGATGGCAAGTCAGCCAGTATCTGTCCGGTGCAGAGCGGGCAGGTGCTCACGTTCCTGACGACGTCGACTACTGGCGGGCCGGCGTAGTTGCCGCCGATCTCGTGGTTGGAGATCATGGTTCGGTGCCGTTCTACTCAGCAGCACTGGGAAATCCGCTGTTGCTGGCCACCGCACCCGTTCACACCGTCGATCCGGGTTCACCAATTGCCCGGTTGCTGTCAACGGCTCCACTACTCGACCGGAACAGCGACCTCGCTGACCAGGCGCGTCAAGCGATAGACGACCATCAACCGGAGAGGTATGCGGCGATCGGGGCACTGACCACCTCAGCGCCCGACGCCAGCGCGGAGTTGTTGCGGGAAGCGATGTATCAGACGATGCGGCTGCCTGAGCCCGACCATCCCGCCGACATAGCAGCCCTCCCACTACCCCCGACCCCGCTGACCGGCGCTGACGCTCATGTAGTGCACGTCGAAATGGACGCCAAGCGATCTGCCACCATCACCCGCTTCTCAGCCGAGCGGCTGCACACCAATACCAAAGTTCGCAGAAACACGCATTTGGCCGTGGGTGTACGAGCACCCCAGCGACGCTGGCTCGAACTAGCCGACATCATCATCGGCGCTGCAGGTGAGGACACCGTTACATGGATTTGCAGTACCCTTGCCCGACTACCGGGCTGTGAGATCGCCGCAGCCCCGACCGGCAACGGTCATTGGATAGTCGGTAATCAGGACCGGCAACTTCAGGTGAACGCATCGGACCTTCCGAGTCGCCTGTTCGCATCATTGGCCTATCACCTGATCTCGCGCAATAAGACGATCGATGACCTAATGGGTAAATGGACGGTCAAGTGCGCAGGAAATACCTATTCCGTCGATGTCAATGCGATCGCACCGCATCAGTAGCTGTAGTGCGTGAAATCGGTTGGCGCTGCGCCCGCCGCAACAACTCGGCGATTCTCTCTTTGGCCGACCGAGGCGCGAAGATCGCGTCGATATCCGGCTGTGGAAGGTGCACAAGGACGTTGTTCGGCGACGCGGCATGCCGGTGCAGCACCGTATGCCCTTGCAGCCTTCCGCGGTGAGGGTGCCTTCCTATCGAGGTTCTATGATTGCTGACCAATTCCGGATCGGCTCGGAGGAGACCGGCGCTCCACGTCGACGTTCGATCATCGGCGGTGAGCAGAAGGCAGATGCTGCCCTGCGCTTCGGATGCGATCATCCATCCGGTCGGCTTCATCGAGTACTTGCAATCGAACTCGATGCCGCCGAGTGCAAGGCCGAGTCGCGATCCCGGCTCGAATCCGAACTCACGCCTCAGCTCACGCTCGACTCGAATGCCCATAGTTGCTCGCTCGACCTTACTGAGCTGATCCCATCGGAATCGGCCGGTATGACTTCCATCCCGCGGGAAGTCAGCGCGCGACGTAGCGCAGCCGCCATCTTGCGTCCGTCCGGGTCCGCGCTGCGGAGCTCACGCTCAAGGGTGTCGAGATCAGCGGTAGTCGCGTGGGGAACGACGGCGGATGCGGTCCGCTCCGGTCGCGTACTTGGTGCGGCAGGGGGGGCGCCTTGGGACCTCGACCGCATGTTGTGATTCGAGATCGCGAATCCTGCTCTTCGCCATCGCAAGTGCGCTCCTGGCCGCATCTCGCTCTTTCTCGGTACGCCAGAGATCGCGCTCAAGGTTCGCAACCACTGTGGCCGATTTTCCAGTCTAGGTGCTTGCGCTCTCCTGTCTATAGTGCTAGAACAAACCTATGCCAGATGACACAGATTATCTGGAACTACGAGAAGAGAATGGAGTGAGTTGGAGGTGGCGACCATGCTGATGCGTACCGATCCTTTCCGTGATCTGGACCGTCTCACGCAACAGGTGTTCGGCACGGCGGCCCGTCCCACGGTGATGCCGATGGATGCCTGGCGCGAGGGCGATGAGTTCCTGGTCGAGTTCGATCTGCCCGGTATCGATCCCAAGTCGTTGGACTTGGACATCGAGCGCAACGTGGTGACCATTCGAGCCGAACGCCCAGAGCTGGACACGGGGCGATCGATGATCGCGGCGGAACGCTCCCGCGGTGTGTTCGGCCGGCAATTGTTCCTCGGCGAAGGCCTCGACACCGACCATATTCGCGCCGACTACACCGACAATGTACTGCGCCTGGCGATCCCAGTTGCGGAGAAAGCGAAGCCACGCAAGATCGAAATCGAACACAGCGACCGCCGTGAGGCGATCAACGCTTGACCAGTGGGGCCCGGCGCTCGTCCTTTTCCAAGGAAGGCAGCGTCATGACCTGAAACAACACCGGAACAGGTCGTTCGGCCGCTGCGATACCCGGGTGCTGGTTCTCGCCCCCGACCTCGGGCCATTGTTCGCCGAGGTCGAGGAGATCCTGCGCGACGCCCTCGCCCGGGTGTCCGTGGTCCCCGCACCCGGGTTGAAGTACCCGGGGGCGAGGGCGCCGAAGAACCTGATGCTTGGGAGTACTTCGTGCCGCTGCGGGGGCACCATCCCGCAGCCGGGCGAGCTACTCAGCCCAAACTCAGCCGCAACTCACCACGGCGACGGGGCGCTGCCCGCACCCCGCCACACCGTTTGAGCAGATCACGCACCGTCGATGGATGTCGACGCATCTCGCGGGCAAGAACTTTCACCGTTTGGCCCGACCGCCACCGCTGCCACACCTCATCGATCTCCGCTTCCGACAACGCCGTCCTCGTCATCACAAACCACATCCCGGTTCATCGCGAGAATCAAGTGTTGCGCTAGCCTATTGAGAGCAGGCTCAGAGTGCCCAAAATGGGTTTTCACCGACCCCAAGGCGTACCGGCCGGGACCGCGGCCATATACGGTGTTGATCGAGGTGTATTCGATCGGATCGCCGGTCGGTGTTCCCGCGTCGTGTGCCTCGACCAGATCCGATCTGCCCTGCCACGACGTCGGCACGAGCGAGTGCCAATCGGGACGCCCCCTGTTGCATCACGGTCGACGGCGCCGTCAGGCGTTCGGATTGGCCGTCGCTTGTCACCGCCGAACCCCGAGCAACCGCGAGTATCCGGTCACCGTCGCGGATCGCGTCGTCGAGCCGTTTGAGCTGCAGCATCCCGCGGCCCTCGCCGCGTACGAAGCCGTCAGCTCGTTCATCGAAGGCGAAGCAGTGTCCTCGTTTCGAGGTCAGCCATTGCTCCTCGTAGTGCATTGTCTCCGGCGAGGTCATCAACATCACCCCACCCGCCAGCGCTGTATCACACTCCCCGGTCGCCAGCGCCTGACAGGCCATGTGCACCGCGACCAGACCGGACGAGCAGGGCGTCCCCTGCCGGAAAAGAATCCCGGCACGCCGGTCGAATACACGGGAACGCATCATGATCCGAAGTAGCTCGGTTGACGAAGTTACCGCCGCCGACTCATACCGGCTCGAGCTCGAGCCCAAGGCTGGGGAACCTACATGCACGCCGATAACTCCTTGTTCGCAGTAGATCGACTCGTCGGGCAGCATCCGCGCGGCATTCGCAGACCACAGCCGCAGACGCCGACATAAGGTTTCGTCACAATCGTGGGCACCGATCGGCCCCGAAGATGTTCGAATAGAATGCCCTTGCCGCCCTTCGCGGTCTGCCGCTGCCCCGCACTAACACCCTTGTTCCGGCCTAAGCTGCGACGCGACCTTCTTACCGTCGTGCCGCACCGTGCGCTCGCCGACGCTGCCGTCGTGGTAGTCGCGACGTACCGTGCGACACCCACAGGAATAGCGATGTACGTGGATGACCATGCCGAAGTCGTCGTCGTCATCGGACAGGTCTTCATTGACCATGCGCCCACAGGGAGCCAGGCATCCACTCCGGTGAATCACTATGGTTGCCGTGACGACACCTCCGCGAAAACCGATGGTGGCCAACCCATCCTGAGATCAACTGTAAGTCCGGATCGGCTGTCCTATCAGTTGAGGTTAGGCGGCCCCTTCGACCTTCGCGGCAACACACATTGGCCCTCTTTTCACTACTCGATTTGCCACCTCGAACCAACCGCTTCGGTACACAAATCCGTCAACGGTCACAACGCCAAATTCAGGAGGTGATCGGGCCCAAATTTCTTTGGCCATACTCGGCCATACCCATCCAAGACGTGTCGGCCGGGAGAGAGGGCGCCGATTCCCGTCCAGCGAAATCGAAGGATCACGGGTCACGCAGCAAGCCCGCCACAGCGGTGCAGATACCTACAGTTCGCGCAGTAACCTGCTCTCCGCCAATCGATCAACACCTGGCACTGCAGCAGTCGTGAGGCCCGGTGGACCATAGATTCCCTGGCCTCATCTGCTCGCCGATCCCGCGAGGGACTATGGGGACCGCCGCCCGCGGAGCGCGAGCACAGCAGCTCGGCGCTCTACGTGCACGCAGCACTGCCTTTGGACGACGTCCTCGGTACTGAAGCAGGGCAATCGTGCTCGCTACATCATTCCGCCGTCGACGGTCAGATTCACCCGGTTCAAGGCCGGGTTTCGGATCAGGAACGCCGTAGCGTCGACGATGTCGGCCGTGGTGACAAGTCGGCCGGTCGGAGTGCGGGAACTGATCGACTCGAGCACGTCGGTGTTGCCGTCCCAGGACGCAGTGTCGTTGATGATCCCGGGTTGAATGGCGTTGACCCCACCGGAGGCCGACGTACACCAGGTGAACACGCTGTTGCCCAGCGAACCCGAAGACAAAACCTATCGGGCACTCGACGAATTGACCACGCTGGCGGGTGATTACCGCTGACGGTCACGATTCAGCTCTGTTCGGTGAAGGTGGTCAGGCTTCGCATCAATCGCACCGAGGCACGCCCACTGCAGGCCGGCAGCCCCGGGATTTACCTGGCGGTCGACATTACCGTTGGCCCTGATCGAGCTACCTGCTATCAGATTGGAATTCCTGCTCAGTTGGTGAAGGCTTCTGCCACGTTCCAGCTGTCTTCCAACATCAGGAAGTGGGTGATCTGGCCGCCGGTAACGGTGAAGTGAATGGTGAACGGTGAAACGATCACCTTGCCGGTGTCGCGTACAGTCGCTCGAAGTCGACCGATCGCGACGGCGTGGTCGCCGTCGGCGACGACCCGGTCGATGGTGAAGTAGTCCCGGATGAGGTACTTCGTATCGAGGCTGGTGAAGAACTCGACGATCTCGGCGCGCGATTGGCGGGTCCCGATCCACGGCACCACACCGGGAGCACCAGGAATGTCCCAGTCCACCGGTTCTGCGAACAGCTCCGCCGCCGCTTCTGGGTCGCCCACGCCGATCCGCGAGTAGAGCTCGTTAACGATCTCCTTAGCGTCATTGAACATCGCGCGCTCCTTTGATGTGGTTGGACTTTCCTGCACGGCAACGAGTATTGGGGCTGCTTCCACCTTCAACACTGCCACCGCGACCCAGAAACGTCGTTGGCGCGAGGCCGCCTGTATCAGCCCCATTGTTGTGCCTGCACACAAACAAGCCGCCGCCGCACGACTGCTGTCCCCCCATCGGACACTCGCCCTCTTGCCGGTGCCTCGCTGAACCGGGGCCCCCGCCGCGAGCGTCGCCTGTGATTGCCGTGCGGCTGATTAGCGACGATTGTGCGCGGTCAGCACCAGCCAGAGTTCTAGAAGTGGTCTGAATCGGTCGACACGCGGTAGCACGGCAGAATCGTCGTCGGCAACGTCAGCGGATATTACTGCACGTGTACGGTGCAGACCGGCCGATCACCGGTCGTGACTACCTCAACTACGCTTATGGACCCAAGGAGAGCACTATGGCGGCGGGCTCGTCGGCAAAGATCAGCTCGGATTTCGCGCAACGCGTGTTTCCCACCGTAATTCGCGTGATCGCCGTCATTTCATCGTATTCTTCTGTAGTGGGTGGGTCCTCCGTACGGCTGGCGTGGTCCAGCCCGGCAGCCTGAGCTATGCCCTGCTCCGCTGGGGTCACGATCAGGACGACACGGAGAACATGCTCTGCTCGATTTACATCGTCTGGGGCATCTTCCTCTGGTTCGCGGCCGATGACCCAGCCAAGAACCGGCTGTTCATCGACCATCGTGGCCAATTTGGCCCATTGCGTCACCATGGTCGTCATGGCGATCACGATGGCAGGCGAACACGCCCACCTGCTCGGAGACATCCCCCTTATCCTGGTCTGCATCCTTCCGTTGATGGTGTTGTGGTTGCCGGTGCGTCGACAAATCACCTCAGCTGAGGGGCGCACACAGCAGTGACGCGGCACCTCTTTGCGACCGCGGGGCCAGACTTGCCCACCTTTCGCCAATCCTGCCGTAGGTCAGGCGCCGTTACCATGATTGGCCGACGCTAGATCAAGCCGAAGGAGTGGAGCCCCCTGTTAAGCAGTCGAAGCTCAGGCCGAGCGTTGGTCCAGTTGCATCAGGTACGAAGAGGGGCGGAACCACGGGTCGCAAAAGAATCGATACGCCAGCCCGCATCGGTTTTGACGAGGAAATAAGCCCAACGAACGGTGTGGATGACCGTGCCGTCGCCGTCATAACGAGTGTAGGTCTGCTGGACTATAGCAGCCCTCGGGTTGAGTACGTCCACGGTCCGATCGGTGACAGTCTCACTAGCGTAGCCATCACGCCAGAGGCTTGCGAAGAGGTCGGTGTAATAGGCGATCCTGTCCTCGATATCAGATCGGCCCTGGTGCTTGTCGCCGGTGGTGGCAGTAACCCCCGGCGTCTGGGTTTCCATGCAGAAGGCCCGGATCTCCGCTAAAGGCCCTTGCTCTGCGAGCAGCGTCTCGAATCGCTCAGTGTAGGTGTCATACCATTTGTTGACCTCGTCCTCGACTGCACTATATAGGGACATCTAATTTCCTTTCCGGGCTAGGAAGGCCGAATATCACGTCCCGCTGGTCACTGCACCGAGGGGACACATCGACCGTTTCTCGCGTGCAAATCAGCTCGCATCGACCGTCTGCTCAGACTTCCACTCCCCTACAGGATACAACAATATTATTTCGGTTCGAGTCACTCTAAGAGCATTGCGAAAGGCGTAGCACTGCGAACTGTTTCATCGGTTTATGGCACTACGAGGTTGTTGACCCCCCGTCTTTGGTGCGCGCACGCCCATAGACCCTACTTTTGTCGCTGGACACAATTCAGCTGTCAGTTTGAACGTGGTAGCGGCATACTCCCGTCACTGTGGCAGTCGAGCAGGGGTGGCGTCCAGATCGATGGCCACCGGATGCCCGGCGTCGGTGCCATGATCGGGGGGCACCGGTTCCGGCACTTTTTCATGCCACCGCACGGGCACCGGCGCGGCTTCACGATGGCAGACAGGCCTTTCGGCGCGTCCGACGCCAGGGTGGTGACCCAGCCGCGGCAGGCACTATCGGAAGCCACCAACCCGAACGCACCGGCTGGGTGCGCAGCAACGCCAGGTCGGCGACGCAGTCAACACCGACCGCGGTGGCGATGGCCCGGTCCGGCACGATCTTGCCCGGATTGTGCGCGGTCAGCGCTAGCCAGAGGTTAAAGGTGATCTGAATCGGGCGACACGCGGTTGCACGGCGGAATCATTGTCGGCAACCTCAGCGGACGCCACTGCGAGGGTAGCGTGCAGACCGGCCGGTCACCGGTCGTGGTTACCCTGACTACGCTTATGGATCCAAGGAGAGCACTATGGCGGCGGGCTCGGCGGGAAAGATCAGCTCGGATTTCGCGATACGCGTGTTTCCCACCGTAATTCGCGTGATCGCCATCATTTTCATCGCATTCTTCTGTAGCGCGTGGGCTCTCCGTACGGCCGGCGTGGTCCAGCCCGGCAGCCTGAGCTATGCCCTGCTCCGCTGGGGTCACGATCAGGACGCCACGGAGAACATGCTCTGCTCGATTTACATCGTCTGGGGCATCTTCCTCTGGTTCGCGGCCGATGACCCGGCTAAGAACTGGCTGTTCATCAACTTCACCATCGTGGCCAATGTCGCCCATTGCGTCACCATGGTCGTCATGGCGATCGTGATGACCGGCGAACACGCCCACCTGCTCGGAGACATTCCCCTTATCCTGGTCTGCATCCTTCCGTTGATGGTGTTGTGGTTGCCGGTGCGTCGGCAAATCACCTCAGCTGAGGGACGCACACAGCAGTGACTCAGCACCCTTGTGCGGCCTCGGCGACGACGTCGATGGCTCGGTGTACCGGGCCATCGACGTTCGCGTGAGGGTGACGAATACTCGCTGCTGGCGCGACGCGCCATCGACGACCCCACTGTCATCGCCTACTACCTGTGCTTGCACCCCGACACCGTCACCCGCGAGCAGATCCTGGCCGTCGCCGGAGCCAGAGGGGCGGTCGAGGAGTACTTCCAGGTGGCCAAGGGCCAACACGGCCTGGACCACTACCCAGTGCGAAAATGGGACGCGATATCGAGACATTGCCTACGCTTCCGGTCGTCGAAGCCGAACCGCTCTTTCTGGAGCTCGGCGAGGTGCGCCGACCGGGCAGATCCTCTTGCTGTCATGCCGTCGGCAGGATGATCAGTTCGATCAGGTGCGGGCCGGGCTCGTCGACAGCCCGCTGGAACTGTTCGGCGAATTCTTCGCAGGTCGTCGCCCTGGTGGCAGGCACGCCGAATCCTTCGGCAATACTGACGAAGTCGATGGCCGGGCGGGACAGGTCGAACAGGTCGTTCGCTTTCGGGCCTGCGACCCCCGCACCGACGCGCTGCAGTTCGATGCGCAGGATTGCGTAGGCGCTGTTGTTGAGGATCACCGTTGTGATGTTGAGGTTTTCCCGCGCCATCGTCCACAGCGCCGAGATGGTGTAGATGGAACCGCCGTCGCCTTGCAGCGCGATGACCGGTCGGTCGGGCGCGGCGACAGCCGCCCCGATCGCGACGGGTAAGCCTTGTCCGATTGCTCCACCGGTGAGGGTGAGAACGTCGTGCCGGGGTGCGCCCGCAGTGGCGGTAGGCAGCATGATGCCCGAGGTGGTGGCCTCGTCGGAGATGATGGCATCCGGCGGCAGGAGCGCGGCGACGACGTCGGCCCAGTTCTGGACGGTTACGTCACCATTGGGCAGTGCCGGCACGGCGGGCTCGGATGGTATCGGTGCGCTATCGGCGGCGACGTATTCGGCCAGCAGTTCCAAGGCGGCGACGACATCGTCGTCGAGGGTGGCGAGTGTGTGCACGGTCGCTCCGTCGGGAACGAGGTAGCTGGGTTTGTCCGGGTAGGCGAAGAACGCCACCGGCGGCGGGGTGCCCGCCACGATGAGATGTTTGATCCCGGCGAGTTGCGCTATGGCCGCCTCAGCGAAAAAGCCGAGGCGCTCGACGTTCGTGACACCGGCACCGTGTTCCATCCGGGCCGGGAAAGTCTCCACAAACGCGGTGGAGCCTGTCGCCTGTGCGATGCGGCCGACTGCGGCCAGTCCGGCTGCCCGGGCAGCCGGGCCGCCGACCAACAACGCCGCAGGTCCGCCGTTGGTCAAGATGTCGGCGATGGCGGCGACGACGTCCGGGTCGGGCGCGGCGGGAGGCTTAGGCGTTACGGGGAAGCCCACCGTGCCGCCATCGCTCCAGGAGATATCGGCGGGCAATATCAGCGTCGCCACACGACCCGGTGCGGCGCGGGCCGCGGCCACCGCGTCTGCGGCATCCTGCCCGATGTCGGCTGACGACTTGGATTCGCGTTCCCATCCCTGTGGCCATTTTGCAAGGGATTCGATGTCGGACTGTAATGGGGCATCGTACTTCCGGTGATAGGTCGCGTGGTCACCGACGATATTGACAACGGAACTGTGCGCGCGGCGGGCATTGTGCAAATTGGCAAGCCCGTTACCCAGTCCCACCCCGAGGTGCAGCAACGTTGCGGCAGGCTTTTCTGCGATCCGCGAGTATCCGTCGGCGGCGCCGGTGGCGACACCTTCGAACAGACACAGGATTGCGCGCATTTCCGCCGCTGTGTCGAGAGCGGTTACAAAATGTATTTCCGAGGTGCCTGGATTGCTGAAACACACCTCGACGCCGCTGTCGGCCAGGGTTTTGATCAATGCGTGCGCACCAGTGCTCATCGTGACGTCCTTCCGTCGAAAGGAGGTTGACATTCCGATTCCTGCTCACACGAGGACCGAGCCGGTACCGCGAATTGTGTTTTGCACTCCTCGTGGTTCATCAATTGACCAAAGAACCCTGGGTACGGTGGGTGACGTCGCGATCACCAACTCGCCCACCAGTAACCTCGACCAGTTGCGGATACATCGTTTCGATTGGCGCTGCGAGCTTCTGCTTGACTTCTGCGCAGATGTCGTCGGCAAGGATTTCGAATTCTCCGGCTTCGATGCCGTCGAGCGCGATCCGCACAACGTCGGCGGGGTCGTTCATTGGTGCGGTGTAGCCCGCGTTCATCGGGGTGTCGGTGGGCCCGAGATGCAGCCCGACGACCTGCGTTCCATGCGGTGCTAGTTCGAGGCGCAACGTGTTCGTTGCCGACCACAGGGCGGCCTTCGAGGCACTGTAGGCGCCGCCGATACTCACCCAGCTGGCCAGAGACAGTACGTTGAGCAGCACTCCACCGCCGTTGCGGTGCAGCGTGGGCGCGAATCTTGTGGCCACGTCGATGGCACCGAAGAAGTTGGTATCGAACATCCTGCGGGCGTCGTCGATGACGGCCTCCGATAGTTCGCTGGGGAAGTTGATGCCTGCGTTGTTGACGACGGCAGTGACATCCGTTGCGGCCTCGGCAGCAGCCGCTACGGAGGCGGGGTCAGTGACGTCGAGAATGAGCGGCACGACGCGAGGATCGCTCCAATCGCGTGCTGTACGGGCGGTGGCGTAAACCTTCCTTGCGCCGCGGGCGAGAGTCTGAGCGACAAATTCTTCTCCGAGGCCACCGTTCGCACCAGTGATGAGGACGACAGAACCGTCGATGATGTGTGTCATGGTTACACTTCTCCCTTCCGATACCGATCGACTATGTAGCCTGGGTCGTGCTCTGCAAGCCATCCCGCTTACCGGGATATACGAATGCTCGGCCGGGGATATCAGGCGATCCGGCTCCTCCAATGCTATGCCTAGCACACCGGCTCCGATGATCATTCAAATAAGGGAAAACATCGAAATCCACGCCCATGTCTCCCTCGACGGCTTGCCGAGCCTGGTGCGGACTGTCTGGCATAGAAGCTTTGCAGACTACCAGCTGAATGTGTGCCTCCGATTGTGCCGGAAGGAACGCTGGCGGTCATTGGCGCCGGACCGCACAGATCCGGCACCAGTTTGTCGCCAGGCACAATCTGAGGCTAGCCCACGCCTCGTGACGAGCCCTCGTCGTGCCGACCTCGCCCACCACGTCCTGTCGCAGTGCGATAAGTGCATCGCACGACCTTCGACACCGAATCTGCGTTTCTCTGTCAAATCTCTCATTGCGCACTTCCTGACTACCCGAGATCGCTAAAAGCGTGTCTCACGTCGCTGGTTTCGCCTTGGCGAGTTTCTTGTAGCAGGTGATGGTGGCGGCGAGGATGAGGAAGGCGATGAAATGCGTGGCTTTGTGGTCGTAGCGGATGTTGAGTCTGTAGTGGCCGAACAGCCAGGCGATCGAGCGTTCGATGACCCATCGGTGTTTGCCGAGTTGCGGCTGGACTCGATGCCTTTGCGGGCGATGCGAACCGCGATGCCTCGGTCGCGGACCCATTCTCGCAGTTCGACGTGGTCATATGCCTTGTCGGCGTGCAGCTTGCCCGGTTTGCGGCGGCGCGGGCCGCGGGGGATCTTGATCGCCGGGATGGCCTTGACCAGGGGCTTGAGAGCATCCGCGTCGTTGGTGTTGGCGGCGGACACCGCTACCGCCAGCGGCAGGCCGGCACGGTCGGACAGCAGGTGGATCCTCGATCCGCTCTTGCCCCGGTCGACCGGGTTCGGGCCGGTCAGGGATCCCCTTTTTCGGCCCGCACGGACCAGTCGATCAAAAACCGCCTCAACGTGGGGACATACGTGACGGCTGACAGTGAGCGGGCAGAGGGGGAACATGCGTACCTGCGCGGGCACGCGACTCTTGCGGCAGCAGGGACTCGAGGATATGCGTGTGGATCGGTGCCGGAACCGCCGCGCGTTGTGCGGCCGAGACGATTGCTCCGCTCAGATCGATCAGTTCCGAGGGGCTTCCGGCGGCCATGTCCCGGTGCATGGAAGTGACACTGGTCGGCGGAAAGCGATTGAACTGCCCGATTGCGATGGCGATGTGGTCATCGGTGACGGCGACGCCCGAGCCCCTTGCCACCAGAGCGACCTCCCGCATGGCCTCCTGCAGCAGGCGCATGGTCGGCGCGTGGGCACGAATTCCACCAGCGGACTTGCGAGTCAGTACGCCGACGCCGGCGAACGATCCGGTGAGCATGAGTTTGCGCCAGAGGGTGAGCTCGAGATTCGGCGACACGGTCGTGTCGATGTCGGCGCGGCGGAAAGTTTCGACGACGGTGTCTAGCCGTCGCCTCCGCGCGGCATCGGGCTTGGTGTACGGTGCCACCTCGAGATGAGGCGGGTAACTGAGACACTGGAATATGCCTGGCGCGGTCCGCTCAGCGATCATGACGCAGGCCCCCACGATGATGGCTGCCTGATCGATCACCTCGGCGACGTAATCGCCGGTACTCAAACCGTTCTGTGTGGTGACGACCAGCGTATCCGGTCCGATCGCCGCGGTGACGAGGGAGAGGACTGAGTCGAGTTGCCAGGTCTTGACGCACAACACTATGACGTCGGACACCCCGACCGCGTTGGTGGGGCCGATGACGTCGACACTGTGGACGCTCCGAAGTCCACTGTTGTCGACCAACACCAGTCCGCGGTCCTCGACAGCCTCCTTCGTCTCGCCACGGGTCACAATCGTCACGGTGTTCTCGGACCGGCAAGCTAAAATCCCTGCGAGACAACCACCGACGCCGCCCGCACCGACGACCAGAATTTTCATCTTCCGCTCCGCGGGATCGTCGTATTCGCGACGAGCGCTTCGACGGCTTGGGCTCCTACAGCGATTCCGTCTTCGGCTTCCAATCTTCGGCGCATTTCGCTGAGGTTGAGCCGGAAACACGCCGAATCGAGGGTTCGGGCAACGAGTTCGTGTAGCGAATGCCCGATCGTGCGTGGGTACAGGCCGAGCCCCAGCTCTACGACCTTGTCGGCATACAGGGATTGCTCATGATTCTGCGGGAACCCGATGATCGGGGTGCCTGTCAGGATGGCTTCCATCATCGAGCCCGTGCCGACGTGGCTGACGAACGCATCACTGCCACGCAGCACGGCGATCTGTGGAAAACGCGGCCGTACATCGAAATTCGAGGGTATCGGCCCGAGTTCGCCGATATCGACGGTGGATCCGACGGACATCGCGACGTTGAGGTCGCGGTCACCGAGCTCGCGGATGCAGCGCCGGAAGAACGGCACATTGTCGTTGAAGACAGTGCCCAACGAGATGTATACATTGGGCCGACCGATATTCGGCGGCCGCCAGGCGTCGATGTCTGGGTGTCCGGCGAGGCTGGGACCGATGAATCGGAAGGTATCGTCCAGACGGTCGCTTAATATCTGGAAGCTACGCGGGATGGAGACGAGGTTCAGCCGGTCGGCGGGCGGAACGATCCACATGGTCTCCGGAGGCGAAATCCCTGCTCTCTGCCAGGCGGCGTCCCGGTCGGCCCGCTCGCCCGGCTCCCGATCGAACGCACCGTAGACTCGGGCGAAGAGTTGGTCGTCGACTGCGAAGGTCGGGTACAGCCCGACTCTGGGGATACCCAGCGTTTCCGCTAGACCGTAGCCGAGGTGCGAGATGAAATTCACGCACAAGACATCCAGCGGATCGGTCCGGAAATGATCGGCCAATCGGACGAGGTCGTTGTCGAGCTCGAACGTCGCTTCCACGGTGGCCGCACCAAAGGCGCCGACCTGTCCCCCGCGCGCGTAGGGATCGCTGAACACCCTGCCGTAGCTGGAAGATCTGATCAGCGACGCTCCGGCCGCGGTGATCTGGTCCGCGAAATCGTTGGTGCCGATATAGGTGACACGATGTCCCCGCGAGATCAGCGCGCGGGCCAATGCCAGCGAGGTGATGAAGTGACCCGACCTGGAGGGCACCGCGAATCCGATGTGCGCCGCGGGCTCGGTCATCGTTTCAGTTCCAGTTGTGCTGCCACTTCCGCGAGAATCCGCTGGGCGGTATCGGCGGACATGGTGTCCGGAAACCAGACCAACTCGATGGACAACCGGTTGGCGTAGGTGTTGACGAAGTAGCACCACGGCGGCACACCACCGTCTTCGGTGAACCCCCGCACATCGGTGATGGTGACATCGCCGGGCGGCAGGTCCTCTAGGACGCCCATATTGGATACACCGGACACATCGACCGCCGGATTCCAGTCTCGTCCGGGATCGGCCGCCTCAAATCCGAGCACACCGCCGGTGAGGTCGCGGGTGAGTTGCTCCTGCAGGGTGACTGCTACCTGGAGAATCTCGCTGTGGGGGGCGATCATCGCCTGCGACCACGACGATCCGACCAGGTTGCGCACCTGTGCGGACGCGACTGGTGGAATCAGGACGTCGCGCAGGTCGACATAGGTTCGAATCGCCATGGGCAACGCATCGCTTCCGCCCAGGAACCGGCGCTCGGCGACGAGTATCGCAGCACACAGTATGCCGTGCACCGAGGTGCGCGCCTTCTCTGCCGCCTCGATCACCCGGCCGGTCACGGTCTCGGTCAACCGCACCCGGTGCCGACCCGCCGGACAACCGGGCTCGAGAGCCACGGTGGCGTACCGCTTTGCGCGACGCCGCAGAACATCGTCGACTTCCTCCGCCGTCACGGTGGCGAATCCGTGTTCGCGCAACACCTGCTCAACGCAGTGCTGCAGGCGAGGGGCGCGAATCTCGGCGGTGGGATCGGCATAGCGATACCACAACCGCGCGAAGACCTCGGCGACTAGACGCCCATCCCAGATCGCGTGGTGGGCGACGAGGGCAACAAGATACCGCCGACCGGATCCGACGATGTCGAGGCGAACCATATTGCGCGTCTTGTCGACCGGTGGCACGACGTGATTCCAGTAGTCGTCTCCGTCGCTGGCCGATACCGAGGACGCGGTCCCAGCGTCGGCCACCAGATAACCACCCGCCTTACCAGCGTCGACGAGACGGCACGACACCACCGGATACTCCAGCGCCAGCGCGTCGTAGGCCGCGAGCATACGCGCGACATTCAGATCTCCGCCGACGACCGCGGCGATCACGACTCGGGCATCTCCGGACAGAAAATAGCGTTCGCCGTCGGACGGATCGGCCAACAGAAGAGTGAACTGCTCGGTGTTCATTTCATCCCTCCGCACATGGTGCCACTGCTGGGAAAAGAGGAATGGTCACGGATGGCAGGAGGTCGGTGGCGCCTGCCCGTCGAGCCTGTTCTGCAAATAGTTCATCGCGTCGTTCGACCACAATATTCCGGTTGTATTGTGATCACCGCGAAAGGAGGTGACCTGTCGAACGACCGCACCCATAGAGCAGTATCGATCGGCGAGCTGTGCCGATTGACCAGGCGGAACAACCTCGTCGAGCACACCCTGTTCGAGGTAGACCGGTATTGCCGGCCGCTGCTGGCCGAGGCGGTTCTCGGCGAGCATGGTCGATATCGTGGGTTCCGAATACAGGTCGGGGACAGAGGAATAGTCCGAAATACGATGGAAGGCGAAGCGCGCCAGATCCTCGAGCAGGCAGGTGCCCTGTAACTCGTTGTACATGGAGACGCCTTCGGGGTTCAAAAACTGCCTGAGGTCGATCTGGGGATATTCCCGAACCAGCTCCAGCAACATGATCACGGCGTTACCGAAGAACGGTGCCCCGTCCAAATTGCGCAGGACCTTCTCGAAATCGGTGGGAGGTTCGGCGGCGGCGACCCCACGAATCGATAGCTCGGGGGCATAGGTCGGCTGTAACTCGGCGGCGGTGAGGCTGCCGTAGCCCCCTCCCGAACTGCCCATCAGGACAACATCGGTCCGAGGGCCGGACAGGCGAACATTCTCCGCCGATTCGGCAGCTCGGATACCGTCGAGCACGGCTTGACCGCTCAGCCGGTAGGCGTTGATTGCCACCGACGGCCCACCGAAATCGGGCACTGCCACCACCCATCCGCGGGCCAAAGCCGACGCTAGATCGTTGGGAAAGGTCATCACCATCCCACCGGTCAGCTGGCGCGAGGGGTTGCATGAGGCGTCGAGGCCGTTGACGAAGAACTGATAGCTCAGGAGCGGCGCGCCTGGCCGCACATCCGGAGGGATCAGGATCGTCGTCGCCGTGGCGATCGGCCGACCCGCGGAATCCGTTGTCTTGTATAGTAACTGGGTACCGCGCAAGCCAGGGATCGGGATCCCGCCCTGCGCGATAGTAGTGTCGCGCTGCCTGATGATTTGCCCGTTGGTGATGTCCGCCAGAGCGGCGGGCGGGTCGTAGAACGAATCGTTATCGGGCGGCGCCGCATGTGCCGATATGCCCACCCAGACCGAGGCCGCGCAGACGATCCCGGCGATCGGAATTACCAGTGTGCGGCGGGCTTCGGCCCAGGTGAACCTGCGAGCCGCGATACTCCCGACGGGCAGAAAGCTCATATCGTCCTCCGATTCGGCACAACACGGGAAAGCGTTCGAGCTCGAGCGGTGGGCATGACGCTCGGTCAAGATAGCTGCTGCGCTTGGCGCGGGAACGTGAAACACAGGTTCGCATGCGCTCGGCGTTCAGTAGGCGGGGGATCTGGGTCATCTATCAGGTGTTTTGGATGATATCCCACGCAGGTAACAGATCAAAGCAATCGTTGCCAGTAAATTGCCGTGTCTCCATTGTGTGTAGCCCGAAGCTGGCCGGCACTGTACGAATTGGATGAACTGATTCTCAATCCTCGGAAACTGGCTGGCCTTCGGCCATTACCTCCGAGCTTGCGCAGGTGGATCTTCGATCCGCTCTTGCTCCGGTCGACCGGGTTCAGGCCGGTCAGGGATCCCCTTTTTCGGCCCGCACGGACGCGCCGTCGCAGACCGCGCGTGACCAGTCGATCAAGCCCGCGCTGCCCAACTCATCGAGGACAGCGCGGTGTAGCCTGCGCCACAGCCCGGCGTTGGTCCAGTCGGTGAAGCGAGGGTGCGCGGTGGGAACCGTGACCCCGAACGACGGTGGCAGATACCGCCAGGCGCAGCCCACTGGTCAGCACGTACACGATCGCGGTGAGCACCGCGCGGTCGTCCACTGGCGCGGCGCCACCACCTCGAGGTCGAGGGGCGAACCCCGGGATCAACGGTTCAGCCAAGGCCCACAACTCATCCGGCACCCGCCGTAGCGAAAGCTGCTCCACCACAACAGATCAACCAACACGAGCTAGCGAATCACAACCACGTAAGACACACTCTAAGCAATCGCCCCACACCGGCGAAACATCGGCAGGTGTTGATGGGTGCGCGGTGTGGTCAGGAGAGAGCGGCGATGCCTTCGGCAAAGGTGACGATCGGCTTGTAGCCGAGCTCGTGACGAGCCTTGTCGATATCGTAACGCCTTGGCAGCGATAGGAATTCGACTTCGAACGGCGTGATCGGCGGCCGTCCCGGCAGCGGCAGTTTCGACCACAACCACTCACTCGCACGCGCCACCGGATACAGCACGCGCGACGGTATCGAACGCTGTGGCATGGGCGCGCCCTGGGCGCCCAGGACACCGACCAGGAACTCGCGGATCGGCATGGATTGCCCGTTGGTGACGAAATAGGTAGCGCCCGAGGTTCCTTCGGTCAGCGCGGCGACCACGGCCGCGGCGACATTGTCGACATGAACATGTTCGAAGGCGGCCGTGCCGTGATCGACCAGCGGTAGCTTGCCCGCTCGGGCACGGGCGGCGAACTCGGCCAACTGTGCCGAACCCTGCCCCCACATGAAGGGCGGCCGCAGCACGATGGTCTCTATGGAACCTCGATGCGCTCGAATCGCCTGCTCCGCTTCGATTTTGGCGCGCCCATAGCCCGAACTGGGGTGCGCCGGCGCTGGCTGCGCCTCGGTGATGTCCAGCAGCGGTTGGCCATGCTGCAGTACCGCCTCACTACTGATGTAGACGAAGCGCCGGACGTGGTGGGCGTCGGCCGCCACGAGCAGATCGCGTGTCGGCACCACGATGGCCTTCTCGTACTCATGCCAGGGCGACCAGGCCGTGACCAGGCCGCCCAGGTGGGCGACCGCATCCATACCCGACAGCTGGTCCTGCCACTGTGTCACGTCGGTTAAATCGCCGGTGACGACAGTGGCACCCTCCACCTCGCGGCCGCCACCACGGACCAGCGCCACCACCTCATGCCCCTCACCGACCAGCCGGTGTACCACACGACGACCCAAGAACCCGGTAGCCCCTGTGACGAAGACCTTCATGAGCCCTCCTCATAGTCGTTGTCGATTGACTCATCCCAGAGTACGCCAGTAAGTGGAACGATCAACATAGTATGATGTGTGCTGTGCCACGCCCACCATCCGATTCCCGGCGGCGCCTGCTGGCCGCCACCCGCGAGCTGTTGCAGCGGCAGGGGTATCAGGCCACCGCAATGAGCGAGATCGTCGCCGCCAGCGGCGCGCCACGCGGGTCCTTGTACTACCTGTTCCCGGGCGGGAAGGAGGAGCTGGCGGTAGCCGCGATCGCCGAGTCCGCAGCGGAGTTCACCGACCTCATCCGGGAGACAATGGCGCGATCCGGCGATGCCCGCGAGTTCTGTGAACTACTGGCCGACCGACTGAGCGAAGGGCTGGTGCGCACCGGCTATCTCGGCGGGAGCCCGGTCAGCGCGGTGACACTGGATTCGACACCTCGATCCGCAGCGCTGACCGTCGCCTGTCGCGAGACCTACCGGCAGTGGCGTGCCGCACTGGCAGCCGCGCTGGTGCAGTACGGCGCACCGCCCGACCGAGCTGCCCGGCTGGCCACGCTCATGCTTTCAACTGTGGAAGGCGCGCTGATCATCGCGCGTGCCGAATGCTCGACCGAGCCGCTCGAGGACGTCCGTCCGGATCTGGTCGATCTCGCGATCGCGGCAACCGAGATGTAACCGGTCCGTGATCCCGTTCCGTTGTAGCCAACCGATGACATTGTGACGCTCCACGAGCGGCCGCTGGGGGGATCCTGAACCGGACTACCATCAGCCAACCAGCTTGGTCCAATACACCGAACTGCGGCAGGATCCGCATCGCCGCGCCCCGCCCGACCACCACCTTCGCTTACTACTGCTTGCCGTGAAGAAGACCCACTCCTGAAGCACCAACCAGATCGGGTCAGGTCCCCGCGGTGTCGCGATAGGTATCGATGTTGCCGAGCAGCCGGTCGCAGAGGGCATCGAGATGCTCGACCTGCGTGGTGTCGAGTCCGTTGAACACAAGGGCTTGGATCGTCTGGTGGTGGCCTGGCCGGGCGGCCGCGAGTTCGGCGCGGCCGAGATCGGTCAACACAATCAGCCTCGCACGGTAATCGTGCGGGCTCGGGTCGCGCCGCACCCAGCCGCGCTTTTCCAGCCGCGTCACCACCTGCGAGGTCCGGGGAAGTGAAGAATGCGCCACGCGGGCCAGCGCGCTGAGCTGAAGCGTCTGAGCCGGCGCCTGGGCCAGTAGCGCGAGTGCGCTCCACTCGAAATGTGTCATGCCCGCGCTGTATTGCAACTGAGTCTCGAGCGCCGCAGGAAGCTCGAACAGCAGTACTGCCACCTTCTGCCATAACTGACGCTGCGTGTCGCTCAACAACGGCGGTTTGCCCATGCCACCGATTCTATACCAGACAACGCACATCATGACGCAAAAGTTAACTCTTTAACTGAAGACGACACTTGTACGATATACAGCGGTGTAGTGGCTATCACACTTGACATCATCAATCACTTGATTAATTGTAAACATTCAGCGCCGTTGCTGACCTGCGGTTTTCGGGTGTGAGGGTGTGCCCGGCCGGTGTGCGGTCGGGTTGCTGTCTGGGAGTGGTTAGACGGGGACAGGATCGGGTGGGATCCAGGGACGTCCGGTCAGGGCGTCGCGTAGGACGTCGAGGGCTGCGTGACCGTGTTTAATGGCGGTGGAGACGTATCCGCGGATGCGCCACCGGTCTTCGGTGCGGTCTTCGCTGGTGAGGCGCCCGGAGATGTTCTGCTGAATTTTCGCGGGCCGCAGGTCGCGTTCGGCTTGGTTGGAGGTGGGTGGGACGCGCAAGTCGGTCGTGAAGCGCAGTACGTCGGCTTCGCGGTCGCGCAGGCATTGCAGCAGCAGGCGGGCTTTGCGTTCCCCGGGCCGGTCACCGTGGCGGACGGTTTCGGACAACCCGACTTTCACCCCGTCCCGCAGCCGGGTGATCAACTCCTGGGCCGCGCCCTTCTCGATCGCCGAAAGGTTCTCCGCGCGTGCCAGATTGGCGTGATGGATCAGCCCGCGCAGGGAGTCCGCGACCTGGGTGGGCCATTCGGCGTCGGGATAAACCTCGGCCGCGCCGGTGAGATCTCGGAGAAGATGGGCGCAGCACAACTGGTGGATGAGCGCTCCGAGGTGGTCGGAGTCGTAGTTGACGTAGCGGTCGTGCACCACGATCGCGCCGGCGGCGGCGAGGTCTTTGAGCACGAACGCTTTGAACGTCTCGAGGTCACGGCCACCGAGCAGGTAATGGGTATAGAGATCGGTGGCAGCGACCAGCAGATACTTGTCGGCTTTCTTCTTCCCCGCCTTCGGGGCGGCCGGGCCGACCCGGATCGGTGTTTCATCGCAGCACACCACGTGCGACACCACGATCAACGCCCGGATGCGTGCCTGCACCGCACCCAATGTGGCCGCGGTGCGGGCCAGCATGGCGTGCACGAACCCCGCACTCGGTGCGGCACCGGTCAACGCTGCCAGCAACGCCACACATCGTTGGACCGGAAGATGATGTACGACAAGGAGATAGACGGCCAGAGCTTGCAGATTCGGGCCGTAACCCACCGGGCCCGACCGGGCTCCGTCCGGGCGCGACGCGGCGTGGGTGCGCCCGCACCCGCAGGCGACCTCGTGGCAGTCGAACTGGGTGACGCGCACGGTCACCTCCGGGATGTCGTGGCGCTGATACCGGTCCACTATTCCCAGATCCTGGCCACCGGCCAGGTCCGCACCACAATCGCATGTGCCTTGCGGGAACAGGTTTTCCGTCGCGTTCGGGTCTTGGGTCCACGCCAGATTCGTGCCAGGGGACCCCGGCTGCTTGCCCCGTTTACGCTGCTGGACAGCAGGGTTCGGCTTCTTCTGTTTCTCCGCCGGGGGTTTGTGGCCCGGATCGTCGTCCCGCGACGGCGGCATCGAGGAGTTACCCGAGTTCCGAGTCAGTAAATGCTCGAGCCGCGCTACCCGAGCGACCAGTTCCGCATTCGTCTCCGACAACGCCGTCACTGCCGCGGTCAGCGCCGCGATCTGCTCATCACGTCGGTCAACCTGCCGATCACGCTGCGCCAGAAGCTCTCTGAGCTCCTCGACTCCCAGCTCAACCGGCACCCCCACATCGTGCACCACCAGCACCGATACCACCAACTGCGACACCGCACGCCCCCGACAACCATCCAGCTACCGAACCGGCTGAATGTTTACGATTAATTCTCTAACTGAACTGCCAATGGTCGCGGACCCCTACCGCCGACGGCAGCCCGTGTTCCGAACATCGACCGAACGGAGCAATGCGATGAACAGAAACAAGGACATCGTTGTGCAGGCCGCCAAGGAAATGCTCGTGGACGTGGATCTCAGTGCGGCGGATCGCTGGGCTGCCCCTGACTATCGCGAGAACAGCGCACAGTCCCCGAGTGGTGCAAACGGGTTGCGTCACTTCGTACTCAGTCAACAACCCCATATTTTCGACTATCGACTTGAGCGAGTGATCGGCGATCAGGATATGGTCGCGCTACACGGCGTCTACGAGTACATCGACACCGTTGGTCCGATGGTGGTGGCGTTCGATGTCTTTCGTGTGGAAGCGGGCAAGCTCGCTGAGCACTGGGCGGTGCGACAACCTGTCGTCACCATCACCACGAGCGGTCGGACCCAAGTCGACGGCCCGACTCAGGCCACCGCCCCGGAACTGACCGAGGCAAGCCGCAAGGTCGCCGTGGGCTTCGTGCAGACCGTCCTGTTCGACCGGCAACTGGATCGCATCGGCGAATTCGTCGCCACCGAGCACTTCGCACAGCACAATCCCACCATCGCCGATGGGGTCGACGCGTTGCGCGCCTCGCTCGAACTGGACGCCGCCTACGGGATGCCCATACACGACCCGGTTCTGCACTACGCGCTGGCCGACGGCGAATTCGTCCTGACCATGTCCGAGGCAATGCGAGACGACATCTCTATCGTCTTCTATGACTTGTTCCGCGTCACCGACGACAAGATCGTCGAACATTGGGACGTCATCCGCCGAACCCCCGCCACGCTCGCCCACCGCAACCCCCTGTTCTGACCTACTGTCGCCTCTGATCACGCCGAGGCCGGGGTGAGACCATTCGACCAACATCGTCCAACGATGTTCGGCGACGACCAAAGGTAGAGCTCGGGGAGACAGGCGCCCACAGATTTGGATCCATCCGGATGCCTGCCGCTAGATCTTGTCGACGGTGGTTCGCGGAGTCGGATTGTGCCCGGCGACAAAACATCACTGTCTCCGCGCGCCCCAGCGCCAATGACCTTCTGCAGTTCTCTAGGCAGCATCGTAGGTACACAAAACCAGAGCTCTTCCGTCGCGACTGTTCGACCGTTATTGCGACAGGGGTAGGCGCAATTCACCGACCTCGATCTGTCACCGGAGTCATGCGAGCCGCAGCGTTGAACAGCGAGACAGGAAAGGGGCCTGATGAATACCTTCTCGGCAGTTACCGCTGTCACACGTAAATCGCAGAGCCATTTTACCGCCGAGGTCAGTTCTCGATGGACTGTCGGCCATGTTCCCAACGGCGGCTACCTTCTCGCCATCGTCGCTCGTGCGGCAGCCGGTGCGTCGGCGCACCCCGATGTGCTCGCCGCTTCCGCCCAATACCTGCGGCCTCCCGATATCGGTACGGTCGAGATCGAGGTCGAAGTAGTGCGCGTTGGCACCGGTGCGAGCCAGCTGCGCGCACGACTGGTCCAACACGGAATCATATGCGTCGATGCACTTCTCATCATGGGCACCCTGAAAGCCGATACTCAGGAATTCTGGCGACGAGCGCCGGAACCCACCAAGGCAATCCTCGCGGACTGCACCAGAATTCCTTCCACCATGCCGAATGGCATGCCGGCGGCGATCATGGCCGAGATCGATGCTCGACTCGACCCGGACAGCATGCGCTTCGTCACACAGGGGCCGACTGGACGCGGAGAACTGCGTGGATGGCTGACACTGCCCGACAATGAGCGCTTCGATCCTTTCTCGCTATTGTTCGCGGTGGATTCGTTCCCGCCCGCGACACTGGATATAGCTGACGGCGGATGGGTACCCACTCTGCAGCTGTCCGCATACGTGCGCGCCTTGCCAGCACCTGGACCGGTACGGATTCTGCAGAAGGCTCATCTGATCGAAGGGCGGCGGGTCGATGAATCATGTTATGTCTGGGATAGCACTGGGCGTCTTGTCGCCCAAGCGACCCAGCTGGCCAGCATCGGGCTGGGCTGAACCATGAGAATTACCCATGACTTCGCTCGCCACCCGGCGACCTGGCTACCGCCGCTGCTGCTCTTGCTCATACTCGCCGCCGCGTTGCCTGCCGTCTACCTCGGCGGCACTATCAATCCCAGTGGCAATTTACGCGACCTCCCGATCGGAATAGTCGTCGAACCACAGACCAGCACCGCCAACAACGCCGCCGACCAAATCCGCGACGCCATCTCGAGCGCCGTGAACCACAACGCCATCGACCTCATCCCGATGACCGCCCAGGACGAACAGCAAAAGATCGGCACGGGCAAAATCTTCGGCGCAGTGCGCATCCCCGCAGACTTCAACGCCGAGATCGCGCGCCTGACAACCGTAGCCGCCGGACCGCCCGCGCGCGCTGTCGTACACCTCGACACCGCCCCAGCAACCGGCGCTATGAGCACAGGACTGTTTACCGGACAAGTGGCGCCCGTGATCTCCGCGGTCGACACGGGTTTCGGAAAAACCATTGCCCTCGACCCGCCCACCGTGTCGGCCGCGACCGCGCTCGCTACCCCGTTCGCCGTACTCACGGCTCCGCTGGAACCCCTTCCCGCCCATACAGGTTCAGGCACCAGCATCTTCTACTACGCCATGGTGCTGGTGCTGCTCGGCTTCGTCGGTGCCTCTGTGATCCACCCGATCGTTGATTCAGCCAGCGGCTTCACCCCCAGTGAACTGGGGCCCAAGGTTCAGCGACGCCAATACACCCACTTGCCTCGACTGCATATCCTGCTCGTCAAATGGTCGGTGATGATCGCCGCGGCCCCGCTCGGCGCCGGCATCATCCAGCTCGTCGCGGGCAAAGGACTTGATATGCCGATCCCCGCACCTACGCAGCTGTTCCTGTTTTCGGCCTCAACCATCGCCGCGATCGGCATCGGCGCACTCACGGTGTTCGCCATATTCGGAGCCTTCGCCCCGCTGGTCAACATGTTCTTCTTCGTAGCCCTCGCCATGACCTCTTCGGCGGGAACCATTCCCCTCCAAGCAATCCCCCAATTCTTCCGCGTAATCGCCACGTTCGAACCGATGCGTCCGATCATCACCGGTCTGCGATCAATCCTGTACTACAACTCCTCCCCCTTGTCCGGCCTGCGCACAGCGTGGATCCACGTCGCCATCGTCGGCGGCATCGGAGCGACCACCGGACTCGTCGCCACCCACCTGTTCGACCGCGTCCCGTCCTTCACCAGACACCCCGACCTCGCGAAGAGCGCACCCCTCCCTTCCGAAACCATCGACTCCGCACGATAGGCGCGAATCCATCGCCACATCCGGGGCAACGCTGTCGACCCCACCCGGGCGGTTCGACCACGCCGTCGAACTCGGTCCGCGTCGATCCACCAGCGAGCGCTACTCCATGGCTACATTCATAGCGGCATTTCGCTAGGGAATGCTTGTAGCCACGCTGGTTGACCTGCTCAGAGAGGTCGTAGCGATGCGGATACTGTTCACCGAAGCCATGTGCGTAGCTTTGGCGTGCGCGATTGCCCCGCCGTCATCGGCCAATCTGACCTCCGACTGGCAGTGGGCACCGGCGCCTCCTGCCGCGATCCAGGAGGTCGGGGCGGTAATGCTAGACGACAACATCTATGTTGCGGGTGGCCTCGGCTTACCTGGCCAGGTCGGCTTGTTCTCCGACAAGCAGTTTCGATTCGACATACCGACCGCCGCCTGGTCCGAAGTCGCTCCGTTCCCGGTGCCGGTGCATCATCTGCAAGCCGTGACGACGGGCGGCAAGATCTACTACTTAGGGGGCTCGAGGGTGCCGCGCTGATCCCGAACGGTCTTGTGTGGCAATACGATCCGAAAACCAACAAGCTCACCGAGCGTGCCCGGATGCCGCTGCAGCGGATTCGAGGCGCCACCGGTGCCGCTGTGCGCGACGGCAAGATCTACGTGGCGGGCGGGCAGCGCGACTACCTCGCTTTCGGCTATTTCGATGAATGCCCAGCAACCGACACCTGGACCGCACTACCAGATCTGCCCAACCCACGCGAGCATCTGGGCGCCGCCATCGTCGGGGACAAGTTCTACGCGGTCGGTGGCCGGTTCGTCGTCCAACCGGCCTTCATTCGCCCGACCGACGTCTTCGACTTCTCGAAAGGCAGCTGGAGCACGATCGCACTCATCCCACACGGGCGTGGCGGTCTCGCTGTGGTACCGATCGGGGACATGATCTACGCCATCGGTGGTGCAGGAATCGGCCCGTCCTTCACCGATAACGAGGTACTCGACACACGTTCGCTGAGATGGTCGACCCGAGAGCCCATGAAGCGCGGGCGTCACGGAATTCAGGGCGTCGCAGCGGATGGGAAGATCTATATCGTCGGCGGAGCGTCCTACAGCGTCTATCTTCCCGAGGCCGATATGCAGGTCTACGTTCCATGACCGTGCGTGCGCGTCAGCTGACCGCCATCGCCTGCGTGGTGCTTACAGCCACCGCCGCGGGTATCTGGATCGGCCGTTCTACCGGACCGAGCCCATCGGCGTCGAGCACCCACGAACCCGGCCCCGTCGACATCGGATTCGCCCGGGATATGGCCGAACACCACAGCCAAGCGGTGACGATGTCATTAATCGTCCTCGAGCAATCCGCAGCACCGGAAATTCGTGTGCTTGCCCGCAACATACTCACCGCGCAGCAACTGCAGATGGGCCAGCTGAAGGGGTGGCTGTTGCTGTGGAACATGACAGAACAGGCAAGCCATCCCATGGCGTGGATGCCGCATCGGCAGCACCCTGACCACTCCGACACGTTCCATCCGCAAGTGATGCCAGGCATGGCGTCCGGGCCGGACCTGACCGAGCTGGCGACTATGACACCCGCCGATGCCGACCAGCAGTTCCTTCGCCTGATGCTGAACCATCACCACGGAGGAATCGTCATGGCGCAGTTCGCCGCCGACCACGCGTCACTGTCTGAGGTCAAGCAGCTGGCGTCGGCCATGGTGTCCGCCCAGCAAATAGAGATCGCGCAGATCGACTATTTGTCAGCTCAACATTGATACGAGAAGATCCGACACTTTCGACGCGAAAATACAGTTCCTCGCACTGACCGGGTATCAGAATGGGGTCATGGCTCCGAAGGCGGAGAAGCAGAAGGCGCCCACACCGACCGCACCCATGATCGCGGCAGGTACCGCGCCGACGATGAAGAACGCCAGGCCCAATATCCCGAAGGTGATGGCGCCCACGAACCCGCAGATCAGACCGAAGACCAGCCCGCCGATCAAACCGGCGTCCTTCAGCTGTGGCTGTACCATATTGCGCATACTGTCGTTGAATGCGACATCGGTAACCGCGATCTGGTTACCAGCAGGACGCAGCGTAAGCGTGGTGCCGTCCCTGTCGATCTCGGGCAGCAGCCGACCCTCACGTCCTGCAGTATTGAATGTAATGGGTAATTGCGCCAGGAGAGTACCGTCGGCTGCGGTCACCGTTACCGACTGTTCATCGGGTGCCACGTCGAATTTGCCGGAGCTCAGGTGCGTGGTCACGCCGAGGTGATCGTCGGATAAGGTGGCGGTGTAGTTCACACCTCGATCACTGCCGCCGGCAATGAAGGGAATTTCCGATTCGCCGTGCGCGGTGCCTGCTGCGACGAGGGTGGCCGCGATGGCTACAAGTGATGTCGATACGAATTTCCTGGAATTCATGTGATTGCCTCTCACTCGACGCTGATCAACTAGCATTTCCTTGGATCGAGACGCATCTGACTACACAATTGACAATGCCACGGCGACGCAAAAAGGTCGTTGGCGCCAGGGCGCCCAAACCCAACCCAATTCTGTGCTCATGCACAACGATGCTTCGATCTGGACAATGCGCAATCTTCCTCGAAGCCGCCGTCAACGCCGACGAGCCGAGACGCCCGCTGCCAAGTGTGGCGCGGCGGCGCCTCGGTGCGATCAGACCGTTCGAGGGCTTCTCGTCGCCAGTCGCTGGGCGTCATGCCGTAGGCGGCGCGGAATCGCCGGGTGAAGTGCGCAGGGCCTCGGACTGTAGGCAATCGCTGCGATCGTCCGATGGCGAGTGTAGGGTCGAGCGAGGTCGTCGCGGACGCGCACGAGTCGTTGGGTAATGATCGATTTCTCGAGGCTGAGTCCCGCGCGGGCGCATACTTTGTATAGATAGCGGACCGAAATGTTGTGGGCGCGAGCAATTATGGCCGCGTTCAGGTCGGGATCGGACAGTTGGCTACGCACGTATGCGCGAATCTGGGTAACCGAAATATCTTGGGGAACAGCGGTGCCATTTTCCTTGCGGTGAGTGGCTACCGACATCAGGAAGGCGCGCACCAGCTCCACACAAGCATCGCCAACAGCCGAAGCCCCGACATCGCTCCCTATCTTTGTCGCCGACGTCACTGGTCAGCGCCATGTGCTTGGCGAGAAAGCGATACAACGGGCTACGTTGTGGCCGAATCAGGGCGGTGCGGATCGTCTCGACCGACAGACCCAGTTGCTCGCGCGAGACGAACACCGACAGCCCTTGCCCACCGCGCCAGTCGATCTCGTACGGCAGATCGAGATCCTGGCTGGCCAGCTGACCCGGCGCGATCTCATGTTGAGTCTCGGCGCAAGTCAGACGCACACTGCTGTATTGCTGTAGTTGGACCGCGAGCAACGAAATAGGTGAATTCCGAATCTGTTTCGGCGTTCGAGCCACGGCCAAACCGGACATTACAGCTCGATGCATACGAAGCTGCCCGAACTGCCAGCTTTCGTGACGCGCGTAGACCGAACCGCGCCAGGGGCTGTGCATGATGTACGCCGGCACGGACACCTCCTGCAGGGCGGACGCCACCACATCCGCCCGGTCGCACGGATCGAATTGGTCGGTGTCCAGAACAATTACCATACCGTTCCCTATGTTGTCGACTCGAGTTCCGGTATACGCAGTCGATCAAAGACTGTGCTCGCCAACAATTATCGGCATCGCACGCGCCGAATGGTCGAGATCAGGCGGATTGCAATTCGACCGCTTCCTGATCGGACGGCTGCTGTTCCGGCAGCATGGTCGTGATCCACTCGGCGGCCTCGTCGATTGCTTGGCGGCCTGCCGCGAGTTCGTGGTGGAACCAGGGAAAGCAATGGATCATGTGCGGCCAGACTTTGAGCGTGACCGCCGACCCGCCGAGGGCGGCTCGGGACGCGACGGCCAGGGAATCGCTCAGCAAGACCTCGTCGGAGCCGACGTGAAGCAGCAGTGGCAGGTCGTGGCTGAACTTGCCGAATACCGGTGAGGCCAGCGGATCGGTGGGATCGTGGTCGCCGAGGTAGATATCGGCGAGATCGGACAGCGCGGTTCGGCTGAGCATCGGGTCGTGGTCTGCCGATATGGCGTACGACTTGCCTGACTGGGTGAGGTCGGCCCATGGGCTCATGAGATAGGCGGCAGCAGGTGTCGGTAGTCCGCTGGCCGCGGCACGTTGCGCGACGATCAGCGAAAGTCCACCGCCTGCGGAATCTCCCGCGACGATCACCCTGTCGGCGGTAACGCCGTCGAGGGCGAGCAGCCCGCGGTAGGCCTCGAATGCGTCATTGGCCGCTGCCGGGTACGGGTTCTCCGGCGCGCGCCGGTAGTCGACAACGTAGGCGGCTACCCCGGCCCGCTGTGCGAGGTTGCCAACGAGCGCCGCGTGACCGGCCGGGCTACCACTGGAATAGCCACCGGCATGGAAGTACAGCAGCGCGCCTCGCGTCCGCCCGCTCACCGGGTACAGGACCTCAGTGGGCACGCCACCCAGCGTCGACGACGAACGAGCCATACCGTCGGGGAACGGCGCGGACAGCCCGTACGCTTCCTGAGCCTGCCGCGACTCTGCAACGGGCGGATTGATGTTCGGGTTCACTCCCCTGGCGACCAGCGTCTGGCGCAAAGCGATGATATCGAGCGGCGGAATATGATCCATATCGCAACTACCTCCGATGTCGATGGCTCGCAGATCGTGGTGCCGACTGCCGGAACGAACGATCAAGCCACGGGTGCAGGATTTTGGCGCGAAGCACAAGCATCGATGCGCCAGCCCAGGTCGGTCTTGACCACGAAATACACCCAGCGGATAACATGGAAGACCTTGCCTTCGCCGTTGTAGCGATTCCACGTTATTTCCACCAGGGCGGCGCGATCATTAATCAGGTCGACCGTGCGGTCGGTAATGGTATGCCCCGCGTATTCATTGCATCGCATGGTCTCGATGTATTCCATGTAGTAGGGGATCCTCGCGTCGATACCCGCTTGACCCAGGTAACCCGACTCGTTCGTTCCGGTCCAGGTCCAGGTCATACAGTCCCGGCAGAGGTCCCGAATGTTGGCCTCTTCGTCCCCGTACTCGAAAACCATCTTTTCGCAGCCGCTGACATACCGGTCGAATAATGTTAAAATATCGTCTTTCACAGCCGTGTCGATACCCATACGAATCACCCTTCCGATGAGTCGATCCATTCGGTCGACGTCTGCCTACCCGATCGACGATGCCACGGCAGTGCAAAAAGGTCGTTGGCGCCAGAGCGCGCAAAATCCAACCCGATCTGTGCGCACGCACAATCAGGCGGCATCATCGGCCTCAGCCGTCTGTGCGCTCGCCTGGAGCCAGGCGCCTACAGCGTTCATCGCCACTGCGGCCGCGAACACACCCCGCGCTGAGGACGAACTGAGTATCGATGGAAGGTATCGTGCTGACATGACCGCTCGGGCTTCTGCCATGCCCCGTGAGCTGGTGGAATACGGTGTGACGGCGCTGACGAAGGTGGATGAACTCGCGGCGGAGCTATCGCGGCGGGTGATCGCCGCGGAGGCGGAACTGGCGGTGGGTGTGCTGGTTCCGGCCGAGGACGCTTACCAGGTCTGCGTGGACATGCTGACCGAGTTCTATCGGTACCTGGCCGGCGAAGCGCCGCTCGACCCGCGGGTGGTGCGCGGACTCGGGCGGCGGCGGGCGGAGCAAGGCGTGCCGTTGTCGGCAGTACTGCACGGGTTCCGGATCGGCGGACGCTTCATCTGGGAAACCTTGGCCGCCACGGCAGACCTTGCCGATCGCCGCCACGCCGAGGCTGTCCTGTCGCAGGCGACCGTCTTGTGGACTGTTTTGGACGACTACTCGACCGAACTGCGCGAGGCCTACGGCGAGGCGGTCGCATCGCGCACCCGTCAACAACAAACCGAACGCAACCACCAACTCGACACCCTTCTCAAAGGCGGATCAGAGCTCGGCGCTCGATGGGCCGCAGCCGATGCTCTCGGCCTGGCCAAGCATGGACAGTTCCAGGTGATGATCGTGGACGAACCAGCACCCGAGACCGACCACATCTGCGCCTCAGCTCTAACCCGCGGAGGCATTGCTTCGGTGTGGCGGGTTTCCTCCGATCAGCTGGCCGCGGTGCTGACGCTGGGGCCGCGCGCTTCGGCGCAGGATCTGGACAAGGCACTCGCCGGAGTTCAGCACGCCGGGGTCGGCGTCAGCCCGGTGTTCGAGCAGATCAGCGACGCTGGGCTCGCACATCAACGCGCGCGGATCGCGGCGGCCTGCGCGTCGTCCGGCACCGCCGAGGTTCGCCACTATGGCGATGATCCGATCGCCACACTCGCCTCGACCGCCTCCGATACCGCCCGCTACCTCGCAGTCCAAGTCCTCGGCTCAGTGTTCGCCCTGCCAGAGCACGAACGCGCCTCCCTCTTGGAGACACTGCGAGCATGGTTCACCGCCGGTGGTTCAACCGATGTGGCGGCTACGGCGCTGTTCTGCCACCGCAACACCGTGCGTTACCGGCTTCGGCACTTGGAAGAGCTGACCGGCCGTCGATTGACCGACCCACGCGATGCGGCTCAGCTGTATCTCGCCGTGGAGACAGTTGTGCAGCATGACGAAGAGGGGTTCGTCGCGGAAAAGAGCTGACCTCTCGATACGCAACCTTTCCGCACGCGCCGAAAACCGAACCATTGCAGGCACCGACAGGTTGTGCTCAACTCCGGGTAGTTCCTCGAATCTGCCGTGCGGGATAACGCGACGAGTTGCCGCAGTGGCCATGACGGGCGGATGTCATGCTGCGGGGAATGAATGTCATGACGACAGTGGAGTCGGCCAGCCAGCGGAGCACGTCGGGTTCGCGAATCCACTGCACGAACGACGCGCTCAGTGCGCCGTGAACGCCTGGTTCCCGTCGATCTCGATGTCGGCTTCCAGATACCGCGAGGACTCGTATGCCTGGAACCAGGTGCGGTCCTTGCGCAATCCGTGCCCGTCGACGCCGACAATGGACCTGACTCGGTCGGCGAAGGCCGAACGGACGACCGGATACGTGCTCGGCGGCATCTCCCCGCTCAGGATGATCCTGCGCGTAACGCACCAGGTCCGAGCCCAGGAATGGCCGAGTACAACCCAGCCGTCGAAACCTCCGGCTCGCCGCACCGCTACGATATCGGCGACTGCCTGACCGAGGTTGTGCGGCCCACCCTCAGAGCGTCCAACACCCCTGGTTTCCGGATACCACGCCGCATCCCCCCGAAGTGCCAGCCCGTCGTTCTCGCGGTAGAAAACAGCCCGGCCCACCGGACAGAACCACGACATCCGGACCATGTCCAGTGACACCGACGTGCAGCCAGTGCAGCGTCCAGGAAGGTCGGTGCGGTAATAGGGGTGCCGGGTTGCTGATCTGCTCCACCGGCAGCGATGCTGCCGGTGCCGAGTTGTAGTAGGGGATTGATCGTAGGCCGGTGATGATCGGATACATCGGTTCGAATTCTGCGATTGCGCGGAAGATCGGAGTGTTACTTGGAGGAGGATGGTTCCTGGGTGTTAACCTAACCTGACATTAGCCTCGCTGACCTGCCTCGATCCAGATTTTGACACGGTCTTACAGCCACGCGGATTGCTCTGCCTTTCTAGCTATTCTCTGATCGACACCTCGAGTCGCGAACGAACGGAAGGGAAAGCGCATGGGATCAGCAGTCGGTTTGATGGGTTCGACGGCGGTAACCGTTGGGGGTCTTATCGGGGCTGCACTTTTGCCCTTCGCGGTTCCGTTTGTCGGCTCCGTAATAGCTCCAGTGGTTGCTGGCGGTGCCATTGTCCTGGGGTTTGCCTCACTAGTGCTCAGTACCCTCGGGATGGGATGACGACCCTGCCGCCCTGTGCTGTGACGGCCCGCGCCGATCAGCACGGTGGCGGGCTGTCGGTCAAGTAAGGTTTTACGCATTCGCCATTTGCGTCTACACCACCGCGTAAGCATGAGCGCTGCTGTCGGCCGAGCTGATCAGCTCGGCCGACACGCTTTTGCAACGACGGGCTCGTCGTCAGTCACCTCGGCGGGTACTGCCGTGACAATAGTGTGCGTACTGACCGACCTGTTCGGTGCTGTATACGCCTTTGAAGTGCACATTGCCTTGCGCGATGAATGTCTCGCCCCATCAGCGGCCGGCCACCATGTGCGCGAACCACGCGCTCTGCGGCTAGTGCCTCGTCAAGCAACGTAGGGCAGGTAATCGGGCAGCCGGATCTTGGAGTTGACGGCGAAGTCGCGTTTGGGTCGATGTGCTGGTTTCGCCAGCGAATGTAGGCGGCGATGGCGTCGTCTTGTTCGCCGTGGCTGTGGTGGTCGGTGCGGTTGAGGGCGAAGTAGCGCAGCGCGGCGAACTCGGACTCGATCCAGTTCAGCCACGAGGAGTAGGTGGGTAAGAACACCAGCTCGGCGTTGTCGGCAGCGGCCCACTCTTGGGCTTCGGCCCGCTTGTGCGGGGAGAAGTTGTCCATGATCAGGTGCAGCTTCTCGCCCGGCCACCGTTGGCGAAGGGTCTTGAGGAAGGCCAGAAATTCCTGCCAGCGCTTGCGTTCTCGGATGCGGCAGCAGATCTTGCCGGTGGCCAAATCGAGTGCGCCGAGCAGGTGCGCACCCCGTGGGTGCGGTGATAGGTCGCGCGCAGCCGTTTGGGCCGGCGTCGGGGATACCAGCCGCGACCGGCGCGCGGTTGCAGGTTCGGCAGCCCGAACTCGTCCACGCAGAACACTCGCCCGTCGGCGGGCGCGTTGTCGTAGAGGTCGAGGATTCGGGCCATCTTGTCGGTGAATTCGGGGTCTTTGCCTGCTTTCCAGGTCGCTGTGGCCTGCCACGACACCCTCTCGGCTTTGAGGATCTGGCGCAGCGTCTCGCGGCTGATGTCAGCAATCTTGTTCTGGCGCAACACATCACAGAGCTTGGACAGGCTCCCACCGAGAACGGCCACCCCGGATCACGGAGACAGCACCGAGCGATCTGACCGATACGCTCACGCGTCATCTTGTCGGTCTTGCTCGGCCTGCCCCGCTCCATTTTGGGTCCAGTGCCGCGAACCCTTGTTCGTTGAACTCGTGGATCACTTGGCGCGCATAGCCTTCCGAGACCTGCATCAACCGACAGATCAATCCCACCGGCTGCCCTTGAGCCGAGGCCATCACTACGATCGCGCGCCGCATCCGAACCGGCTGCTTACTCGTCCGAGAAATCTTCGCCAGCTTTCGACCCTCTTCATGGTCACCGACCGCACAAACACTTCCGGCTTCCGAGCCACCGGCATCACCTCCGCCAGCAGCATCACCGACCGGCCGGACCCGATCGATACGACACCCGGTTACCTGTCGACAGCACGTGAATACTGGATCTGGCACGGTTTGCGTGATTGACCCGACCTGGATTGCCAACGGGCGCTTGATGATCGATCATGTCGCCGGTGTTCTGATCTTGGACCGCTCGCGGTCTTGTTCCCCCATCTGGATGGGCTGCAAATCGACGGCATGACCTCGACCGGGGTTCGGGTAATCCTCGACGTGAGCACCCGTGACGAGGCAACCGCTTGTCCGGGCTGCGGAATGTCATCGCAGCGGGTCCATAGTCGCTACCGGCGGCGGTTGTCCGACACCGCGATCACCGGCCGCGAGGTGGAGATTCGGTTGCGGGTGCGGCGGTTGTTCTGCGGCAACTCCGATTGCGGCAGGAGGACTTTCGCCGAGCAACTGCCAGGATTGGCGGGGCGGCATGCCCGACGCATGACCATGCTGCAGCGCTTGCTATGCGCGGTCGCACTGGCATTGGGTGGCCGTCCGGGTGCCCGGATGACCGGTCATCTGGCAGCCACGGTCAGCCGGATGACACTGTTGCGGCAGATCCGGGCGCTTCCCGATCCGGACCAGGTCACACCCCGCGTACTCGGGGTCGACGACTTCGCTCTGCGCCGTGGACACCATTACGGACCGATCCTGATCAATATCGAAACCCGACGTCCGGTTGACGTGCTCGGCGACCGCACCGCCGACACTCTTGCCGCGTGGCTGCGTGCTCATCCCGGCGTCGAGATCGTGTGCCGGGACCGCGCCGGTGCCTACGCCGAGGGCGTGAGAGCCGGGGCACCCGATGCTCTGCAAGTCGCTGACCGATGGCACATCTGGCACAACCTCGGCGAAGCGGTCGAACACGTCGTGGCCCGACACCGAGATTGCTTGGGCACCACGGCCGTCGGTGAGTGCGAGGTCGAGCCGATGATCGCGCGCCAGCAGCAAATACCGATGACTTCCGGCGTGGTCGAGCCACCAACGGACAGGACGGACAAGTGGGCTGTCCGGACCCGCGAACGCTACGCTGCAGTCCACGCACTGCTCGGCGACGGCCTGAGCATCCGAGCCATCGGCGTCCAGCTCGGGCTTGCCCGAGGAACCGTGCGGCGTTTCGCCCGTGCCGCCAGCGTCGAGGACTTGCTGGTCAACAACGGCACTGGCCAGCGCCGGAGTCTGCTCGAGGAGTTCAAGCCATACTTACAGCAGCGATGGAATGAGGGCTGCACCAACGCAACTCAGCTGTTCCGCGAAATCCAGGAACTCGGCTACCGCGGAGGCCCGAAGATCCTGCTCAACTACCTGCACCCATTCCGCACCACCGGTCACATTTCCCGCGCAGTCTCCAAGCCACCGTCGGTCCGTCGCGTGGTGAGCTGGATCATGAGCGATCCTGCCCGTCTCGATCCCGACGATCAGCAGCGGCTCGACGCGATCCTCGCCAGAAGCGCCGAGCTCACCGCCTTGGCCGGTCACGTCCGAGCCTTCGCGACGATGATGGTCCACCTTCGTGGCCGTGAGCTGGAGCGATGGATGGCCGCCGTCGATGCCGACGACTTGCCCGCCCTGCACTCGTTCGTCCGCGGCCTGCGCCGCGACCTCGATGCGGTCACCGCTGGCTTGACCCTGCCCTGGAGCAGTGGACCGGTCGAAGGGCACGTCAACCGCATCAAGATGATCAAACGCCAGATGTTCGGGCGCGCGAAACCAGACCTACTCCGGAAGCGAATCCTGTTGAGCGACTGAGTAACCCGACCGACCGAATCACCAAATTTGTGCCAGATCCGGGATTCGCGTTCCGTTGACATTACCGAGGGAACCTATCTGGACGAGGCACTAGCTCCCGTCATCGTTGAGTTGAGTTGAGTTCGGTCGATCGCGCAGACCCGCTTGACCACCGCTCGCGATCCTCGTCGGGAATCACTTCCGGTTTCGTCTTCAATTGCCTGTCCTCCAACCGGCTCCGCACATTCCAAGGGGCGGGCTGCCCGGAGTGTCGATCAGGGAACCGAAATTCTGACCGGCGTGCGCGAAGCAACAGTCGTGCCCCTCGAGGTCGGGCCTCAGCGCCTGGCTCATTGACTGACTCACGCATCCAAGTAAGCATCGGCATCCGCGGGCACCCGACACCATATTCACGTCCGCGAAGCGTCACCCCGGAGGAATAAGGGATTCACTTGACTTGACAAAACCGGGCGTCCCGTTTTAACACCAACCACTCGAGATCGCCCGAGCATCAGCTCACGCCACGACGCGCCGTCCAATATCTCAGGCTGACATCGCTGCACCGAGATTGCCCCGATCCGGGCTTATTCCTGGCCTGAATCGGCGAACGCGTCGAGGATGGAACGAAATCCATCCTCGATTTCTTCGTCGGTCAGGGGTGACATATACGGAGCGTGCAGAATGATGTGCGGGTTGGTGCGTTGATATTCTTTGAGTTGGCCCTTTACTTCCTTCGGGGTGCCAGCGACGGCGAATGCTTCGACCAACTTGTCATCCGTTTCTTCGAGAGCGGCGAATCCGGATTTGTAGAGAGCGATACGTAAGGCTTCCTGTTCCCGTTCCAAACCGTAGAACTTGACGACCGAGTCGGTCACGGAGGGGAGGGCCAGGTAAGCGCCGACTTGGAGGCGGGCCCGTCGCATCGCCTCTTCACGGTTGTGGGAGACGGCACAGATCGCGAGCGACACGATTTCAATTGACGCGGGGTCCCGGTTCGAACGCTCGGCTCCCCGCGCGAGGTTGGGTCGTATGTGGTCTTCGATGTAGCTGGGTGACAAGAGTGCACCGATCACGCCATCCGCCTTCTCTCCGGCGAGACGCAACATCTGTGGGCCCATCGCTCCCAAATACATGGGGATACGCGGGCGTGCGAGAGAACGACTGCGGAAGGGGTCGATCGAAGAGCCCCGGAAGCTGTAATGTCTTCCTTCGCAGGACACGTCGCCTTCGGAATTCTGATATTCCCAAGAAGTGCGGACGACATCGATGAACTCTCGCATCCTCCCGACCAGATTTTGCGCATCGTCGGAATGTAGAACCCTCAATAAAGCAGGGACACCGGGACCGATGCCGAGGATAGCGCGCCCTTCGGATATCTCATCGATATCCGCGACGATGTTGGCCATCGCGAAAGGGGAATGGGGGAACGCTTGGGCTACCGCGGTCCCGAGACCGATCCGGCTCGTCACGGCCGCGGCCATGGCGAGTTGAGTGAAGGGACTCCGGTTCACCTCAATAGCCCAGAGGGAACGGAAGCCCGCCTCTTCGGCCCGTCGCGCGTACTCGGGAATCTTGCGCATCGGTAAACCACGCATCGGGATACTGACTCCAAAATGCGACATGCTGGTCTCCTTAGATCAGATTGAGTATTACGCATAAAATTGTTAGCAACGGCGCAAAGATTTCACGTTCATGACTTTCATGATCCCTGCTTATTTGGACCATTCGCCCACCAATGTCGCTACTTCGCGACAAAGCCTGTCGTCCAACAGGACAGTGAAATGATCTCCAGCCATCTTGACACGCGTCTCATTTACATGAATATCCATTGGCATGAGCAATTCTACATCGAGATATTTCAAAGGATTTTTTGTCGCCTGAATCGTCAGAACCCGAGTCGTCAAAGTCGGCCTTTTCCATTTCGCAAACAGATCCAAGTAGGTCCCGAATGCCGACAGAGGCGCGTGTTCAGCGGACCAGTAATCGCCCCAGTAGTCGAGTACGGTGGACATGAATATACCGACCAAACCAAAGCTTATGCCACCGAGAAACCGAGTATCAATGAATACAAGCCCGGCTGGTTGAACTCCTCGAGCTTCCAGCCCGCTGGCGACAGCATGCCCTATCCAACCACCAGAGGAGTGCCCTACCAGCACGAAAGGCTTGCCTGCGGCACATTCGAGGACGGCCGCCGCTTGAGTTTCCGCGAGCACGTCAACGCTGTCCGGCAACTCCTCGCCTTCGATGAATCCCGGCGAGTCGAGCACAACGACATCTCGAATTCCACGGAACGTGGAAGCAAAGCGTGCATAATGAAAATGCCCCTTCGTCGGGGTTACCGTGTTCAGGCAGATAATCATCGGCCCCTCCGCACCGCGTTCAAGGTAAACCGGAGACGGGCGATTGGACAACTCCGATATCCGTCGATATTTCTTCCTCATGCGTCCTGTCACGCTCAGCAGGTCCATCGCCTCGGCATACTTCTCCTGGCTCATAGCCAAGTCGAATAAGGGTCCGACACTTCCGGTATCACCCTCAGCGGAATCGGCAGCCGAGCTGTTCGAGATAGTTTCCGCAAATTTCGTCCGCAGCCGGGCGGCCAACGCGGCCGGCGTGGGATAGTCGAAAGTAAAAGTGACGGGAAGCTGGATCCCGGTGGCTGCCTTGATCTTTTTTCGCAGCGAAACCGCGATGATCGAATCAACACCCATTTTCAGGAAATCTTCGTCGGCGGCGACTTCACCGATCGAGGAATGACCCAGTAACGCCGCCAGATCGGCCCGAACCCGCTCCAGGAGCAAGTCCTGTTGGTCGGCCTCGGAGCGTCCCGCTAGTCGCGTACGGAAGCTCGCACCAGTATCAACCAGCTGCCGAGGGGTTTCGGCCGGGTCATGTTCCCGCGCCAGTTCAGGAAGTGCGCTGAGTAAAGGACTGGGGCGAACAAGAGTGAGCGTAGACGCGAACCGCTCCCAGGCGACGTTCGCCATCGTGACAGCGGTGTCGTTGCCATCCAGTGTCTGTTGCAGCGCTATGACGGCCAGCGGCGGTGCCATGACTTCGATTCCCTGCCGGGACAGATCCCGTTCCGGCGCACCGCCGCCGAAGGTCTGGTCATCCCACGGGCCCGATCCGATTGACGTGGCCGGCAAGCCCTGCATGCGGCGGTACTGGGCGAGGGCGTCGAAGAAGGTACTGATGGCCGCTTGCTGAGCCTGTCCGGGGCTGCCCACGAGACCAGCCGCGGAGGACAACAGCAGGAAAGCGGACAACCCGGTCTCCGAGCTGAGAGAGTGCAGGTTCATGGCCGTCGCCACCGCCGAACCGACGACTGCGTCGAGTTGGGCTGGTACAAGACTGTCCAGCCTGGCCTCGTCGAGTACATCCGCTACATGCACCACGGCTGCCAACGGGTATTCCTGGGGCACGCTGTCCAGCAGCCGCGCGAAGTCCTCGCGGTCGGTCGTGTCACATTCGGTGACGACAGTGGAGACGTCGAGGCCCGCGAGTTCGGCGCGTAGCTCGTCGGCGACTGACGAGCGCGGGCCTTCGCGGCGGCTGGCGAAGATGATGTGTTGAGCGCCGTTGCCGATCAGCCAGCGCGCGAGGTGACCGCCGAGGGTAGCTGTTCCCCCGGTGACGAGGACTGTTCCGTACGGCGCCCAGGGGGTAGGGGCAGAGTCGGTGCCCGGTACGTGCTCGAGCCGTCGGCCATAGATACCGGTGGGGCGTACAGCGAGTTCGTCTTCCGGGTGTGAGTCTGCGAGTGCGCGCAGGGTGCGCCCGACGACGGTGGGTGTCGGGGTGTCGGGGAGATCCAGGAGCCCTCCCCAGGTGTCCGGGTATTCCAGGCAGGCGGTCAAGCCCACGCCCCAGACGTGGGCTTGGCCGGGGTGGGTAAGAAGGTCGGCGGGGACGGTACTGACCGCGCCCTGGGTGGCCAGCCAGAGAGGTGCCGGCGTGGCCGTGTCTCGGAGAGCTTGGATGAGCCCGACGGTGGCCACGAGACCGTTGGGTAGCGCCGGATATCGCGGGTGGGGTTGTTCGTCGAGTGCCAGCAGGGACAAGACCGCTTCCGCTGGCGTGTGCAGGTTGGCAAGTGTGTTCCCCAGGTGATCGGCGATAGCGCTGCGATCGGTCTCGTTCATGGTGAGGGTAACGGGGACGACGTGGGCACCATGGTCGGTCAAGGCGACAGTGAGCGCCTTGGTCCATGGGTGATCGATGTGGCTGGCGGGGACGATGAATAACCATGCTCCGGTGAGTTCGACAGAATTCGCGGCGATACCGTCGGCGAGGGGCTTCCAGGCAACGCGATAACGCCATTGCCGAACGGCGTTGTGGTCACGAGTATCACGATGCCATGCCGAGAGCGCGGGAACCATACGGTCCAGCGCCGCTTTTTCCTCATCGCTGGTGAGGTGGAGTGTCTGGGCGAGCGTCGCGCGATCGTCACAGTCGATTGCCTGCCAGAGGCCTGTCTCCTGGGCCGTGGCAGCGGCGACGGTCAGGGGCTGGTCGTCTTGCAGCCAGAATCGCTGATGTTGGAAGGCATAGGTCGGTAGTTCCACCTGCCGGGCGTCCGTGTCAGCGAAGATCGTGCTCCAGTCGACGGACGCACCGTGCGTATACACCTCGGCGAGGGCGGTGCACAGCGACAAAGCCTCCGGTTGTGCCCGCCGCAGACTACCCACCACCACCGGCTCAGCAGGATAGGTGGCGGATTCGAGGATGTCATGAACACTCTCGAGCAACACCGGATGGGGACTGACCTCGATGAATATTCGATATCCGTCCTTGGCCAGGGATTCGATTACCGGGGCGAAGCGCACGGTCTCCCGCAGATTGCGATACCAATAGTCCACGCCCAGCACATCGGTGTCCACCGGTTGCCCGGTCACCGTGGACAACCAGGTGATCCGGGCCGGGTGCACCGCCACATCCGTAATCTGTTCGAATATCTTGTCCCGGATAACCTCGACGTGATCAGAGTGCGACGCATAGTCGATGAGGACCCGTCGGGTACGTACCCCGTCTTTCTCGCAGGCAGCGATCAGTTCGTCCAAGGTTTCCGAGTCACCGGCAATCACCGTCAGTGTCGGGCCGTTGAGCGCCGCGACAGTCAGCCGAGGCCCCCACGCCACGATCAACTCGCGGGCCCGCTCCTCCGATACCGATAGCACTACCAGGCCACCCCTACCGGACAACTCCGCACCGATCAACTGGCTACGCACCGCCACAATCCTCGCCGCGTCTTCCAGCGACACAACGCCCGCCACGCATGCCGCGACCAACTCCGCCTGGGAATGTCCCACCACCGCGTCCGGTTGCACCCCCCGCGACTGCCACACCGCCGCCAGTGACACCATGACCGCGAACAGCACCGGCTGCACCACATCGACCCGATCCAGCGAGGGTGCCCCCGCGACCCCACGGACGACATCCAGCAACGACCACTCCACATGAGGAGCTAACGCCTCGCCACACGCGAGCATCCGGTCGCGGAAGACCGGGCTGGTTTCCAACAGTTCGCGACCCATCCCTGCCCATTGCGAACCCTGACCCGGAAACACGAATACCGTCTTACCCGGTTCCCTGCATGCGACCGACTGAACGACATTGGCGGCGACACCGATGTCACCATCGGCCACGGCCTTCAGGCCCCGAAGGAAATCGGCACGTTCCCGCCCCAGGATCACCGCGCGATGACTGAACGCAGACCGGGTCGATACCAAAGAAAACCCGATATCGACCGGATCGAGTAGCGGATCAGCATCCACATGAGAAGCCAGCCGCAGCGCCTGGTCCCGCAACCCCGCGGCACACTTACCCGACACCACCCACGCCACCACGCTCCCATCTACGGGGGCGAGGCTGGCACGGGAAAGACCGGATGCCCCGGTCAGGCTTGGCTCCGGCTGGGGATCGGGTGCCTGTTCCAGAATAAGATGGACGTTGGTACCACTGATCCCGAACGCGGACACCCCAGCCCGGCGCGGAGAACCCGTATCCGGCCACGCAATCCGCTCCCTCAGCAACGACACCGCGCCACTGGCCCAATCCACATATGGCGACGGCTCATCCACGTGCAACGTCTTCGGCAGTATTCCATAACGCATCGCCAACACCGTTTTCATCACCCCAGCGACACCCGCAGCAGCAGCCGTATGACCAATATTCGACTTCACCGAACCGAGCCATACTGGTCGGCCGACAGGCCGATCCCGGCCATAGGTCGCGAGCAGGGCTCCAGCTTCGATGGGATCACCCAGCTTCGTGCCCGTACCGTGGGCTTCTACCACATCAATATCCTGTGTCGACATTCCAGCATTGGCTAACGCTTCCCGAATCACTCGCTCCTGAGAGAGACCGTTCGGTGCGGTCAAACCATTACTGGCTCCATCGGAATTCATCGCGGAACCCCGCACCACCGCCAACACCCGATGCCCATTCCGACGAGCATCCGACAACCGCTCCACCAACAGCAACCCCACACCCTCAGCCACACCCATACCGTCAGCCGCAGCCGAAAAGGCCTTACACCGGCCATCCAGAGCAAGGCCACCCTGACGACTGAACTCCACAAATACCAGCGGAGTGGCAGCCACCGTCACTCCACCGGCAAGAGCCATATCGCACTCCCCAGCACGCAACGATCGACACGCCAAATGCAACGCCACCAACGACGACGAACACGCCGTATCAACACTGACCGCGGGACCCTCCAAACCAAAAAGATAAGCGATCCGACCTGAAGCGATACTGGCCGTACGCCCAGTCAACAGGTAACCATCGGTCCCGTCGAGCGAGTCATGCAGACGGGGGCCATACTCCTGTGCTCCCAAACCCGCGAAAACACCGACCTTGCCACCCCGCAAGGACAGCGGATCCACGCCCGCATTCTCAGCCGCCTCCCATGCCACCTCGAGGAGCAATCGCTGCTGCGGATCCATCGCCAACGCCTCACGCGGACTGATCCCGAAAAACTCCGGGTCAAAGCAATCGGCATCGTGTAGAAACCCACCCTCGCGTACATAATAAGTACCCGATCTGACAGAATCAGGATCATACAATTTAGCCAGATCCCAACCGCGATTCGACGGAAACGCCCCTACCGTATCCACACCGCCCGAAATTACTTCCCAAAAATCCTCCGGAGAGGCTACGCCGCCGGGGAAACGACACCCCATCCCCACGATCGCGATCGGCTCCCGAGCCTGCTTCTCCGTCGCCAACAGCTGTTTTCTTGTGGCGTGCAGGTCCGTCGTCACCCGCTTGAGGTATTCGCGGAGCTTCTCCTCGTTTACCATGTCACGTGGTCCTTTCACACCGGTCCGCTGGAGCATTCGCGGTTTCTTCGTTCATAGCTGTTCGTCTATAAAGGTGAAGAGTTCGTCGTCCGAGGCGGCGTTCAATTCGGCTGCTTCACCTCTGCCGTTAGACGCTTCTCGCGAATCACCGAGTTTCACCAGCAGGTCGCGTAATCGCAGGCCGAGCCGGTCCCTCGCTTCGGTGTCTTCGGCCACGACCGCCAGGGTGGGCTCCAGCCGATCGAGTTCCGTCTGGATGTGCCGCAAGGCGTCGGTGGTGGTCGGCACGACCTGCGCCGGTGCGGTGCCCGTGATTTCGCGCAGTAGGTGTTCGGCCAGGGTGGTGATGGTGGGGTAGTCGAATACCAGGGTGGGCGGCAGACGTAGCCCGGTGGCCGCCGTCAACAGGTTCCTCAGCTCCACTGCGGTCAGCGAGTCAAAGCCCATGTCCTTGAACGCCTGCGTGTGGTCGATCGTCTCGGCGGTGATGTGGCCGAGCACGGTGGCCACCTGGGTCCGAACCAGCTCGAACAATGCCCTTGCGCGCTCATCCGCAGGCAGAACGGCCAGGCGATGCGCCCAAGACGCGTCCGTGGTATCCGGTGCGGCGGCACGGCGGGCCGGGCCACGTGCCAAGCCCCGCAGAATGAGCGGGAGTGTCCCGGCTTCGGATTGGGAGCGAAGCGCCGCAATTTCCAGCCGGGCAGGTACCAGATTCGCTTCACCCGAACCCAGTGCGGCGTCCAGCAAAGCCAGCCCCTGCTCGGTGGCTATCGCCACGATGCCGGTCCGGCTCCCCCGGACCAGATCGAGCTGGCCCAGACGACCAGTCAACGCACTGGTTTGCGCCCAGAATCCCCACGCCAGAGAGCACGCGGCCAGGCCCAGCGCCTGCCGATACTGGGCCAGCGCGTCCAGGAACGTGTTGGCTGCGGCATAGTTGGCCTGTCCTGGCAGGCCCAGCACCCCCGATAGCGACGAGAACAACACGAACGCCGCCAAATTTTTGTCCTGAGTGAGCTCGTGCAGGTGCCAAGCCGCGTCGACCTTGGGCCGCAGCACCGCGTCAACTCGATCAGCGGTGAGATCAGGCACCAAGCCGTCATCGAGAATCGCCGCCGCATGGATAACCGCAGTCAACGGGTGCTCGCCCGGGATCGCGGCCAGTAACTCGGCCACGGCCGCCCGATCAGCGATGTCGCACGCGACAATGGTCACCGTGGCACCCAAGGCGTCCAGTTCGGCCGACAGCTCTGGTGCGCCCGGCGCGTCCCAGCCCCGGCGGCTGACTAACAGCACATTCGTTATCCCATAGGCCGTCACCACATGCCGGGCAATAATTCCCCCCAAAGTCCCGGTGCCACCCGTGATCAGCACTGTCCCGTGCGAATCCAGCGTGGGGGGTATGGCAAGCACGATCTTGCCGGTGTGCTTGGCTTGGCTCATCCATCGCATCGCTTGCCGAACCCGCCGAATATCCCAGGTCGTGATCGGAACCGGCGGTATCTGGCCTTGGCTGATCAGGCCCACAGCCTCATTCAGGATGTCCCTGATCCGCGCGGGCCCCGCCTCGGCGAGGTCGAACACCCGGTAACACGCCCCCGGATAGTCGGCACCGATCTGGTCGGCGTCGCGGACGTCGGTCCTGCCCAGCTCCACAAATCGGCCGCCTAGCGCCAGTAACCGCAGCGAGGCATCGGTGAACTCCCCCGCCAGACAATTGAGCACGACATCCACACCACGTCCGCCGGTCACCGCACGGAAACGTTCCTCGAACTCCACAGTGCGGGAATCACCGATGTGGTCCTCGTCCAGACCCATCCCGCGCAACGTGTCCCACTTCCCGTGACTCGCCGTCGCGAAGACCTCCGCTCCCCACCGCTGAGCCAGCCGCACCGCAGCCATGCCCACACCTCCCGTGCCGGCATGGATCAGCACTGATTCCCCGGCGGCCAGCCCGGCAAGATCAGCCAGCCCGAACCATGCCGTGCACCACGCCACCGGCACTGCGGCGCCCTGCTCGAACGACCATCCAGCGGGCAGCCGTACCAGCATTTGCTCATCGGCTACCACCACCGAACTGAACGCTGCGGGGACCACGCCCAGCACCCGGTCACCACAGGCGAACTCGGTCACCTCCGGCCCCGTCTCGAGCACCACCCCGGCGCCCTCATGACCCATCCCCTGGGCGATTTCATCCGGAGCCATCCCCAGACTCATCACCACCACATCACGGAAGTTCATGCCCGCGGCCCGCATCGCCACCCGGACCTGCCCCGCTCCCAGCCGCGCCGCCACCTCCGTACAAGCCACCACCGAGACACCGTCCAGCGTTCCCGAACCGGTAATCCCAGCCCGCCACGCCGACGTACCCACCGGCAATATCAGACGCTCGGCGACATTCGCCCGGACCAATTGCGGTGCGCGCATAGTGCCGCCCCGATAAGCCAGTTCTGGTTGCCCGCTGGCCAGGGCCGCGGCCAGCACGGCAGAAACGGCCTCGGCGGCGGTGTCACCCAGATCCAGGAGTCCGAGGCGGCCGGGGTTCTCCCACTGCGCGGAGCGGATCAGCCCTCGCACCGCAGCAGCCGCGAACCCTGTGGCACCCGCATCCTCGAACTGGGTTTCGGCTCCCCGGATGAGCACTACCAACCGCGAATCGGCCAACCGCGAATCGGCCAACCAGGCCTGCACTGTCCGCAACACCGCGTTGACCGCGTCATGAACCCTGTCAACCACATCGCCCTCGGGCCCGATAAGCGGCAAGATCACCGTGTCGGGGACGGGCTGCCCCGCTTCGATAGCCACGCCCAGCGCCGCGACATCGGCGAACCGTGGGCTACCAGACAACCCGAAATCGTCCAGGCCGCGAACGATCGGACCGAGAACCGCCCACTTCCGTTCACCGGATGCGGCTGATAGGGAAACCGGTGACCAATCCACTCGTAGCAACGAGTTCCGCACCAGCGGATCACCCACCGGGTTCTGGGAACTTCTCAACTGATCAGCGGCGATCGGGCGACACACCAGCGAGTCGATAGTGGCCAGCACGGCACCGGTGGAATCGGCGAGCGTCACGGTCACCGTGTCAGAACCGGTCATCAACAGTCTCACCCGCGCGGCACTCGCACCGGAGGCGTGAAGCCGCACCCCAGACCATGAGAACGGCAGCAAATGGCTGTCCCCAGAACGCTTGTCATGGCGAACATCGCTGACAGGTAATCCCATCGGGTGCAATGCCGCATCCAACAACGCCGGATGCACACCGAACCCATCAGCGCGGGTATCGGTGTCGGCGGGCAAAATCACCTCAGCGTAAACCGTCCCCCCGTCTCGCCACATCGCCTGCACACCCTGAAATACCGGCCCGTACAGGTAACCCAGATCAGCCAATCCATCGTATAAACCATTTACCGGCACCGGCTGCGCGCCCATCGGTGGCCACTGCTCGACATCCCAGAAACCCTCGGTCCTGGCGTCACATGTCACCGTCCCCCTGGCATGCAGCATCCATGGCTCGTCCTCGTCTATGAAGACCTCGCCACCCGGCCGCTGAACACGGGAATGAATTTTCAGGGAACGGTGTCCCGATTCATCCGGGCTTCCCAGCATTACTTGTAGATCGACCCCACCCCGCTCAGGCAACACCAATGGCGCCTCCATCACCAGCTCATCAATCACGCCACAACCAAGAAGCTGACCAGCATGTAATGCCAACTCAACAAAGCCAGTACCGGGAAACAACACAGAACCCGCCACCACATGATCCGCCAACCACGGATGCGAACCCAGCGACAACCGGCCCGTCATCACCACCCCAGCACCATCAGCCAGCTCCACCACAGCACCCAGCAACGGATGATCCACCACCCCCAACCCCGCCGGCGACACATCACCAACACCAGAACCAGCCCCCAGCCAGAACCGCTGCCGCTGAAACGCATATGTCGGCAACTCCACCCGGTGAGCCCCTACACCCGAGAACACACTGCCCCAATCCACTGCAACACCACACACAAACACCTGCGCTACCGACTGCAGAAAACGCCGCAAACCACCCTCACCACGACGCAACGACCCCACCACAACGCCCGGAACTCCAAAACGGTCCAACGTGTCACCAACCGACAGCGTCAACCCCGGATGCGGACTGCACTCAATGAAAACATTATGACCATCTTGCGCCAAAGCACCCGCAGCCTGATCGAAACGTACTGTGTCCCGCAAATTCCGGTACCAATACCCCGCATCCAATTCCACCGTATCGATCAAACCACCAGTCAAACTCGAATAGAACGGAACCTCGGACACACCACGAACTATCCCGGCCAACCCCTCATATATCCGATCACGAATCAACTCGACCCCCACGGAATGAGCCGCGTAGTCCACCGGAATCCGCTTCGCCTGGACTCCACTATCCGCGCACGCGGCCACCAGTTCGTCCAGCGCACCTGGCTCACCCGACACCACCACCGACGACGGACCATTCACCACCGCCACACCCAACCGAGCACCCCAGCCAGCGATCCGCTCACCCACCTCCTCCACCGGCAACGACACCGACGCCATCCCACCGCGCCCTGCCAGCACCTCACCAACCGCCCTGCTGCGCACAACAACAACCCGCGCCCCATCCTGCAGAGACAGAGCACCCGACACACACGCCGCCGCGACCTCACCCTGCGAATGCCCCACCACGGCCGCAGGCACCACCCCCAAAGACCGCCACACCGCAGCCAACGACACCATCACCGCCCACAACACCGGCTGCACCACATCCACCCGATCCAACGACGGCGCACCCTCCACCCCACACACCACATCCAGTAGCGACCAGTCAGTGAACTCCCCCAAAGCCTGCGCACACTCCTCCATCCGCTCAGCGAAGACCGGACTTGCCTGCAGCAAGTCCCGCCCCATCCCCACCCACTGCGAGCCCTGACCAGGAAACACGAACACGACCTTGCTCGCGCCCGGGAACACAGCTCCCGCCACCACATCAGCAGCCGCACCCCCACCGGCCACTACATCCAAACCCCGCAAGAAATCCTTCCGGCACTCCCCCAGCACCACCGCGCGATGATCGAACACACTACGAGTCGCCACCAACGACACACCCACGTCCGCCACACCGACACCCGAATCAGCATCCGCACGAGCCCGCAGCCGTTGCGCCTGCGCCCGCAAAGCATCCTCGCTCTTACCCGAAATCACCCACGGCACAACACCATCCACACCACCGACAGCCGTCTCGCCCGCACCCGACACGACACCGCCAACCACAGAGGGAGCCGCACCGTCAGCATCGGCGTCACTGGCAGGCGCCTGTTCGAGGATCAAATGCGCATTGGTCCCCGAGATCCCGAACGAGGAGACCCCCGCCCGGCGCGGGCGGGCGGTCTCGGGCCACAGCCGCTGCTCTGTCAGCAACTCCACCGCGCCGGACGACCAATCGATGAACGGGGACGGCTCATCGACATGCAACGTCGCAGGCAACACCCCATACTGCATTGCCTGCACCATCTTGATCACGCCCGCCACACCCGCCGCCGCCGCCGCATGACCGATATTGGATTTCACCGACCCCAACCACACCGGCTGATCCGCAAGTCGGTCTTGCCCATACGTCGCCAGGATCGCTTGCGCCTCAATAGGATCACCCAGTTTCGTGCCCGTCCCGTGGGCCTCCACCGCATCCACATCCGCCGTAGCCAGACCGGCGTTGGCCAACGCCGCCCGAATCACCCGCTCCTGCGCCGGACCATTCGGCGCAGTCAACCCATTCGACGCACCATCGGAATTCACCGCCGAACCCCGCACCACCGCCAACACATGGTGGCCGTTCCCGCCGCGCATCCGACAACCGCTCCACCACCAGCACACCCACCCCCTCAGCCATACCGAACCCATCCGCCGACGCGGCAAACGATTTACACCGGCCATCTCCAGAAAGCCCCCGCTGGCGGCTCATCTCGAGCAACCCGAAAGGGCTGGCCATCACCGTCACCCCACCAGCCAACGCCATATCACACTCACCCGAACGCAACGACGCACACGCCAGATGAATCGCCACCAACGACGACGAACACGCCGTATCCACCGTCATCGCCGGCCCTTCCAACCCCAGGGTGTAGGCCAGCCGTCCCGAGGCGACACTGCTGGTGCGACCAGTCAAGAGGTAGCCCTCGGTGCCTCGGTCCGGATCGTTCAGACGTGGACCGTATTCCTGGGGTATCACCCCAGCGAACACCCCGGTCTTGCTGCCCCGCAACGAGTTCGGGACCAGACCAGCGTGTTCGACCGCCTCCCACGCGGTCTCCAGCAACAACCGCTGCTGCGGATCCATCGCCAACGCCTCACGCGGACTGATCCCGAAAAACCCCGCATCGAACTCGGCAGCATCGTAAAGGAATCCGCCATACCGGACATATGATTTACCCGACCGGTCAGGATCGGGGTCATACAACCCGTCGACGTCCCAACCACGACCCACGGGAAACTCCCCGACCACATCCATGCCCGCAGAAAGCACCTCCCACAACCGCTTCGGGGAATCCGCGCCACCGGGATACCGGCAACCCATACCGACAATCGCGATCGGCTCCCGCCGAGCTGCCTCGATTTCCCGTAGCCGTTTGTGCGCGTCCGCTAACTCGACCCCCGCGCGCTCGAGGAAGTGACGGTACTTCTGCTCGTTCACCATCCGATATCACTCCAAACCCGGTAAGCGTAGTTTCCTGAGAATCGTGGATATTTCATGAAATCCCGAACTGTCCAAAGAAGGCGAATACCTCGTCCTCGGATGCCGATTTCAACTTGTCCGCCGCGCTGATCTCGGTCTCTGTCGCACTCTCGGCGAGGGCTATATCGGTCCACTTCGTGACCAGTGCTCGCAGTCGTACGGTGATCGCTGTACGGCCCTGCTCGTCCGAGGCGATCCGGGTCAGCCCGAGTGAGTCGGCGGACATCGCCATCTCCAAGCGTTCCAATCCGTCCAACATCGGCTCGGTCGTCTGGGTTCGACCGTCTGCCAGTTCTCCGAACAAATGGCGGGCCAGCGCGCTGATCGTGGGATAGTCGAACACCAACGTCACCGATAACGGCCGACCAGCGGCCGCGGTCAACCGGTTCCGTAACTGCACGGCCGTCACCGAGTCGAACCCCAGACTCTTGAAGTCCTGCTCCATGTCGATGCGCTGAGATGCGGTGTAGCCCAGCACTCTGGCCACTTCTGCGGACACCAGATCGAGCAGCATCTGTTCACCCGCGACCGCGCCGAGGCCGGCAATACGATCCGCTAAGAACGGCCCCGCGGAAGCAATCCCTATGGCATCAGTACCCGACTGCCCGAATCTCTCCGCCTCGGGCAGGTCTGCGAGCAGTGGGCTCGACCGAGTCTCGGTGAATGCGACGAAGAATCGTTCCCAGTCGATTCCAGCAACGGTCACGGACGTTTCGTCCTGCTCGAGGGCCTGCCGTAGGGCCATGGTCATCAATTCCGGCTCGATCGCCAGCACCCCATGACGATGCGCCGTTTCAGAAGATTTGTCGTCACCTATCCCGCCGCCGGCCCACAATCCCCACGACACCGACGTCGCCACCAACCCTGACGCTCGGCGCCATTGCGCCAACGCATCCAGATAGACATTTCCCGGCGCGTAATTTCCTTGGCCGAGCATTCCGACGGTACCGGCCATCGAGGAGAACAACACAAAACCCGACAAGTCCATGTCGCGAGTGAGTTCGTGCAGATTCCATGCGCCGTCCATCTTCACCTGCAACACGCGATCAACCTGCTCGATGGTCAACGAATCAAGCACACCGTCGTCCAATACCGCTGCGGTATGAACAATCGCGTTCAATGGCGACACCTCGGCGATCAACTCCGCGAGGGCCGCCCGATCAGCGACGTCACACGCGGCGACGGTTACCTCGACCCCCAAACCGATGAGTTCGGCCGACAATTCAGCCACGCCCGGCGCCTGCGGCCCACTGCGACTGGTCAACACCACATGCTCGGAACCATTGCGGGCCAACCAGCGAGCGACATGCGCCCCCAACGCCCCGGTGCCGCCAGTGATCAACACCGAACGCCACGGCTTCCACTCCCGCACAGTCGAGGACTTCCGCGCAGGAGCGCGCACCAAGCGGCGACCGAACGTTCCGAAGTTCCGTACGGCCACTTGATCCTCGCGGTCGAGCCCGGCCAACACACTCGCAAGTCGTGCCTGCGCCTGCTCGTCCACACTGTCGGGCAGGTCGACGAGCCCGCCCCACCGCTGCGGCTGCTCCAATGCCGCTACTCGGCCCAGCCCCCAAACCAGTGCCTGGACAGGATGATTCAGAGCTTCCGACCCGCTGACCGACACCGCGCCGCACGTCGCGCACCACAAGCAGGCGTCGACACCTGTATCGACCATCCCCTGCAGCAGCGCCAGGGTCAGGGCATAGCCTTGGGGAGCAGCCGGATAGACTGAATGACGGCGTTCATCCAACGCGAGTAACGACAGCACACCACTCAATACCGTCGTGCCCGCCAGCGCATCGCGCATCCGTTCAGCGAAGCCCGCACGATCGACATCGGCGTTCTCGACCACCAACCGCACCACCTCGGCGCCACGGGCAGCCAATGCCTCGACAGCACCGGCGACCCACACATGCCCACTATGGAAAGCGGGAACCACCACGACCCAGGTCCCCGACAATGTCGTGCTTTTCCTGTCGGACAGCGGTTTCCAACTGTCCCGATACCACAACGACTCGACGGTCGATTGATCACGACAGCGCCGACGCCACGACGCCAACGCGGGCAACACCTCCCCCAGCGACTGCCCCCTCCGCACCCCCAATGTCGACTCCAGCGCCTCGATTTCTTCCCGCTCCACGCTTTCCCAAAACTGCGCGTCCGCCACCGGTGAAACAGCGCCCGACTCAGCGCTGACCGATTCCAGCCAGAACCGCTGCCGTTGAAATGCGTAGGTGGGTAACTCAACCCGCCGCGCGTTCATACCAGCGAACACCACCGCCCAATCGACACCCACACCGCAGACATAAGCTTCGGCCACCGCGGTCAACACCGACAACATCTCGGGCCACTCGCGACGCAGCACCGGAACCACCAACGAACGTTGTTGATTGTCATGCGCGTTTTCCCCATCGAGCGAAGACCCACCATCGAGCAACGATTCGGTGATCGCAGCACTCAAAGCACCCCCAGGGCCGGCCTCCAAGAAAACCGTCGCCCCCTGCGCGACCGACCATGCGATCGCGTCAGCGAAACGCACCGTACGACGCGCGTGATCCACCCAATACTCCGGTGAACACAACTGCTCGACCGTAGCCAACTCACCAGTCACCGTCGACACGATCGGCACCGACGGGGCATGAAACTCCAACCCCGCCAAAACTTCCCGGAACGGGTCGAGCATCGGATCCATCAGCGGGGAATGAAACGCATGCGACACGCCCAGCATTTTGGTCCGCCCACCCCGCTCAGCGACTCGTGCGGCGAGATCGGCTACCACCTCACCATCCCCAGAAACGACTACCGAACCCGGAGTGTTCACCGCCGCCACACCCACGCGATCCTCGAAACCGGCCAGCAACGCCGCCACCTCCGCGTCATCGACACCCAACGCGGCCATCGCCCCCCCGCTCGCGAGCTCCTGCATCAAGCGGCCCCGCGCCGCCACCAACACACACGCATCCCGCAACGACAACACCCCCGCCACATACGCCGCCGCGACCTCACCAATCGAATGCCCCACCAGATAATCCGGTGTCATCCCCCATGACTCCAACACCCGATACAACGCGACCTCGACAGCGAACACCCCCGCCTGCGTAAACACCGTCTGATCCAACAAACCCGCCTCCGGCGTCCCATCCCCCGCCAACACCACCTCCCGCACCGAAGATCCCGCCCCCGCGCCCCACGACTCCTCGCAACCCAGCCACCGATCCAACTCCCCACACACCCGATCGAACTCCACCGCAAACACCGGGCTGGACTCCACCAACTCCCGCCCCATTCCCACCCACTGCGAACCCTGCCCCGGAAACACGAACACCACCTTGCCCGGGTCCCGGGACACAACTCCCGTTACCACATCGGCGGCCACATCACCCGCGGCCACCACATCCAACCCCCGAACCAAATCCTCCCGGGACGACCCCGCAACCACCGCACGATGATCAAACGCACTACGCGCAGTCACCAACGACAAACCCACATCGGCCACACCCATCCCCGAGTCGACACCGTCATCGAGAAAAGCCCGCAACCGTCGCGCCTGCGCCCGCAACGCCTCAGCACTTTTACCCGAAATCACCCATGGCACAACAGCACCCACTCCGTCGGCACCGGACGCCGCATCATCGGCGACCGTCCCGCCATTGGCAGACTCGGTCCGGTCGAAAACTTCGGACTCAGTCGGTGCTTGTTCCAGAATGAGGTGGGCGTTGGTTCCCGAAATCCCGAAAGAAGAAACCCCCGCCCGACGCGCACGCCCCGTCTCCGGCCACGGCCGCTGCTCGGTCAACAACCCCACCGCCCCCGAAGACCAATCCACAAACGGCGACGGCTCATCCACATGCAAAGTCTTCGGCAACACCCCATGACGCATCGCCTGCACCATCTTGATCACACCCGCCACGCCCGCCGCGGCTTGAGTGTGACCGATATTGGATTTCAGCGACCCCAACCACACCGGCCGATCCACCGGCCGACCCTGACCATACGTCGCCAGAATCGCTTGCGCCTCAATCGGATCACCCAACTTGGTGCCCGTCCCATGCGCCTCCACCACATCCACATCCGTGGCAGCCACACCAGAATTCGCCAACGCCGCCCGAATCACCCGCTCCTGCGACGGACCATTCGGCGCTGTCAAACCATTCGACGCACCATCCTGATTCACCGCCGAACCCCGCACCACCGCCAACACCCGACGACCATTCCGGCGGGCCTCCGACAAACGCTCCAACACCAACACACCCACACCCTCACCCACACCCAAACCATCAGCACCAGCCCCGAACGCCTTACACCGACCATCCACCGAAAGCCCCCGCTGCCGACTCATTTCAAGCAACTCGAATGGGCTGGCCATCACCGTCACCCCAGCAGCCAACGCCATTTCGCACTCACCCGAACGCAACGCCTGACATGCCAGATGAATCGCCACCAACGACGACGAACACGCGGTATCCACACTCACCGCAGGCCCTTCCAACCCCAGGGTGTACGCGAGCCGTCCCGAGGCAACACTGGTGGCACGGCCGGTCATGAGGTAACCGTCGGTGCCTCGGTCCAGATCGTGCAGACGGGGACCGTATTCCTGGGGGATTATGCCCACGACCACTCCGGTCTTGCTGCCCCGCAACGAGTTCGGGACCACACCAGCGTGTTCGATCGCCTCCCACGTTGTTTCCATGAGTAGCCGCTGCTGGGGATCCATCGCCAAGGCTTCACGCGGACTGATCCCGAAGAACCCCGCATCGAACTCGGCGGCGCCACTGAGAAATCCGCCTTGGCGCACGTACGATTTTCCCGACCGGTCAGGATCGGGGTCATACAACCCGTCGAGGTCCCATCCTCGGCCGGTGGGAAAGACCCCGATCGCATCGGTGGCCATCGACAGCATCGCCCACAACTGCTGCGGTGAATCCGCGCCGCCGGGATACCGGCACGACATGCCGATAATCGCGATCGGCTCGTCCGCCACCACAGCCACCACAGGCGCGGCAGTGTCCGCGCCGACGAGCTCGACCACTAAATGCCGGGCGAGCGCCATAGGCGTCGGATAGTCGAAAATCAACGTCGACGGCAAACGCAACCCGGTGACAGTACTGATCCGGTTACGCAATTCCACAGCCGTCAACGAATCGAACCCGACCTCCCTGAAAGCCCTGTCGGCGGGCACCACCTCGGGACTTGTGTGCCCCAACGTGACCGCCGCCGCGGCACGCACCAACTCGAGCACAGCTCGCTGCTGCTCATCCGCTGGCATCCCGGCAAGCCGCTGCGCCAGCGACGACGAACTGTCCCTGCCAGCGGCGGCGGTGGATCGTCGGGTCGGTCCGCGCAGCAGGCCACGTAGCAGCGGAGCGGTGAGCTCGTCATCTGGACGTGCGCGTAGCGGACCGAGATCGAGGCGGGCCGCCACCGGCATCGCGTCATCACCTAGCAAGGCTGCATCGAACAATGCCAGACCTTGCTCGGTGGCCAGGGGGGCCACACCGGTCTCGGCGAGCCGTTCGAGGTCCCGGGCGGTCAGGTGCCCGGTCATGCCCGTCCCTTCTGCCCACAGACCCCACGCCACCGAAGTAGCAGGCAACCCGCGCGCTCTGCGGTGCTGCGCCAGGCCGTCGAGAAACGCGTTTGCTGCGGCGTAGTTGCCTTGTCCGGCAGTGCCGAACGTGGCGGCCACCGAGGAGAACAACACGAACGCGGCCAGATCGGCCGCACACGTGAGCTCGTGCAGGTTGAGCGCGCCGTCGACCTTGGCGCTCAGCACTCTGTCGAGCTGTTGCGGTGTCAGCGACTCCACCGGAATGTCGTCGAGCACACCTGCCGCGTGCACGACCATAGTCAGCGGATGTTCCACCGGCACCGTGCTCAACAACCCGGCCAGGGCGGGGCGGTCGGCCACATCGCATGCCTCGATCCGAACTCGCGCCCCGAGCCCGGACAGCGTGGCCACCAGTTCGCCCGCGCCGGAGGCATCGGGTCCGCTGCGGCTGATCAACAACACATGCCGCGCGCCCCATTCGGTGATCAGATGCCGCGCCACCAACCCGCCCAGCGTGCCTGTGGCGCCAGTGATCAACACGGTGCCCGCTGGATCCAACGACCGGGGCACGGTCAGTACGAGCTTGCCCACATGACGCGCCTGACTCAGATACCGCATCGCCTGCGGCGCGCGCCGTACATCCCACACCCGCACCGGTGATGGGTTGAGCACCCCACGATCGAAGAGTTCCAGCAATGCGGCCAGCATGCTCTGGATTCGGTCCGGATCTACCGCCCCTAGGTCGAATGCCTGGTATCGGACATCGCGATACTGTGCGGCGATGGCGTCCGCGCTACGGATATCGGTCTTGCCCATTTCCACGAAGCGGCCACCGCTCGGCAGCAAGCGCAGCGAGGCGTCCACGAACTCCCCCGCCAGCGAGCCCAGCACCACGTCCATGCCCCGGCCGGCGGTGGCATCCAGGAACCGCTGCTCGAACCCCAGATCACGGGACGACGCGACACGCTCGCTTCCGACACCGAGCCCACGCACGGTCTCCCACTTCGGTGGGCTCGCGGTAGCGAAGACCTGCGCACCCCAATGTCGGGCCAACTGGACCGCAGCCATACCCACCCCGCCCGCCGCGGCGTGCACCAGCAGTGATTCACCAGCCCGCAGATCCGCCAAGTCGTGCAATGCGTAGTAGGCGGTCAGAAACACCACTGGCACCGACGCTGCCGTGACGAACGACCAATCGGCAGGAACACGCGCCAGCAGCCGCTGATCGGTCACCGCGACCGGGCCGAACGCACCCGCGAACAGACCCATCACTCGATCACCGACCACCAGCCCGCGCACACCGGGCCCGACCTCCACCACCACGCCCGCACCCTCTGCACCGATGACCCTGTCACGAGGCACCATGCCCAACGTGATGGCAACATCGAGGAAGTTCATGCCCGCCGCGCGCATTGATACCCGGACCTGTCCGCCGAGCAGCGGGACCGAGGCAGCCGAGTCGACAACAACAAGCGAATCCAACGTTCCCTGCGTGCCGGATTCGATTCGCCACCCCGCCGAGTCGGTGGGCAACGCCAACATCGCGTCCCGCCCGGCACGTGTCAGCCGGGGTACCCGTATCGTGCCGGCGCGCAGCGCGAGCTGTGATTCATTGGCGGCCAACGCCATCGGCAACGCGGCGACCGATTGCTCGCCGTCGAGATCCACCAGAACGAACTGGTCGGGGTGCTCGGTCTGCGCCGAACGCACCAGTCCCCAGATCGCCGCATGCGCCGGATCGGTGACGTCGTCGCCCTGCTCGGTGCTCATCGCACCATGAGTCAGCAAAACCAATCGAGACGAAGCGAACCGCTTCTGCGCCAACCACTCCTGCACCAATCTCAGAACTTCATGAACTACCCTCGCGACATCGACCGAGGTCCAACCGACTGCCAGGCAATCGACCACCACCACATCGGCGCCCCCTTCCCCCGCAGCGGACGACAGATCCACACAGTGCCGCACCACGACACCGGCTTCGGACAGTGCCGCGGTCACATTCGACTGCCCCACCACCACCCACTGCCCCGCATCCGCCAGATCCGGCACAGGCAGGTCTATCCAGTCCACGCGATACAGCGACTCGTGATCGCTACCGCTTATCGAATCGAATTGCCCGGCTGCGAGCGGCCGCAACACCAGCGACTCCACGGAGATCACCGGTGCGCCAGCACCATCGCACGCCTGCAATGACACCGTGTCGCGGCCGATAGTGGCGACCCGTACCCGCAACATCGAGGCACCCACCGCATGTAGTGACACCCCAGACCACGTGAACGGAAGCAACATCGCCTCGACATCCCCGCTCTTCTGCGCCACCGCCACATGCAACGCCGCGTCTAACAGCGCCGGGTGCAGACCGAAACCTCCAGCGACTGGATCGAATCCATCGGGCAGGCAGACCTCGGCGAAAAGTTCGCCGCCACGCCGCCACGCCGCGCGCAGCCCCTGAAAGAGCGGCCCGTACCCATAACCGCTTTGCGCCAACCCGTCATACACACCCTCGAGGGCGATCGGCGTCGCACCGACGGGCGGCCATTCGACGAAATCGAACTCCGCCGCGGCCGGCTCGGCGGCGACCGCAAGTAACCCACTGGCATGCCGGGCCCATGGTGTATCGGCCGCACTGCCCACCGACCGAGAATGCACCGTCAACGCTCGGCGTCCAGCCCCGTCGGTATCTCCCACGACAACCTGGATGTGCGTTGCCCCGGTGTCGGACAGAATCAGCGGCGTCTCCAGTGTCAACTCCTCCACTACGCCGCAACCGACCTCGTCACCGGCGCGCACAGCCAACTCCACAAACGCTGTCCCCGGGAGCAGCACCCGGCCCGACACCCGATGATCGGCCAGCCACGGATGCGACCCGAGCGACAACCTTCCGGTCAATACCGCGCCGTGGCTGTCGGCCAGCTGGATCGCCGCGCCCAGCAACGGATGAGCCGCCGCCCCCAACCCCGCCGCGGACATGCCGCCGACGCCACTACCGCCGGTCAGCCAGAACCGCTGCCGCTGAAAAGCGTAGGTGGGCAACTCCACTCGCCGGGCGCTCGCGCCGGTGAACACCGCGGCCCAATCGACGTGCACACCATGGACATAGGCTTCGGCGACTGCGGCATAGAACCGGGCCGGCCCTCCCTCATCCCGACGCAACGTCCCCGAAACCACACCGGACGACCCGAGATCGTCGAGCGTCTCCCGGATCGGCACGACCAAACCCGGGTGCGGACTGCACTCGATGAATACCTCGTAGCCATCGGTCACCAACGCGCGCGTAGCCGACTCGAATCGCACTGTTTCGCGCAGGTTCGTATACCAGTACTGTGCGTCCAAATCCCGAGCGTCCATCACCTGCCCCGTCACCGCGGAATAGAACGGCACCGTCGATTCCACGGGTGTGACGGACGCCAATACCTCCAACAGTTCGCCGCGAATATCGGCCACCTGCGCCGAATGCGACGCGTAATCCACCGGCAGCACCCGCGTACGAATCTGTTCGTCGGACAATCCCACCCGCAATTCCTCGAGCTCGTCTGCCCCGCCGGACACCACCACCGATCCAGGCCCGTTCACCGCCGCAAGCGACACACGCCCACCCCATCGGGCCACCCGTTGTTCCACCTCGTCAACCGGCAGCGCCACCGACATCATCGCGCCTCGACCTGACAACACCCGCGCAATCGCCTTGCTGCGCAGCGCGACAACCCGCGCCGCATCCTCCAGCGACAACGCCCCGGCCACGCATGCTGCGGCCACCTCACCCTGCGAATGCCCCACCACCGCAACCGGTTCCACCCCATAAGACCGCCACAACGCCGCCAGCGACACCATCACCGCGAACAACACCGGCTGCACCACATCCACCCGATCCAACGACGGCGCACCAGCCACACCCCGCGCCACATCCAACACCGACCACTCCACGAACTCACCCACCGCGACCGAGCACTCCCTCAACCGCTCCGCGAACACCGGCGAAGACTCCAGTAATTCCCGACCCATCCCCACCCATTGCGACCCTTGTCCGGAGAACACGAACACCGGGCCCCCGACACCTGACCCGACACCCTGGACCACGTGGGGAGCCGACCCGCCACGGGCCAAACTATCGAGGCCGCTCAAGAAATCGGGTCGACACGACCCCACAATCACCGCACGATGATCGAAAGCACTACGGGTGGTAACCAACGAAAAACCCACATCGGCCACAGCCACCTCCGGATCAGCATCGACGAAAGACCACAATCGTCGCCCCTGAGCCCGCAACCCCTCAGCGCTCTTTGCCGATATCACCCACGGCACAACGCCATTCATCCCACCGTCACCGATATCCACCCCACCCTCACCGGCCACGAGACCAACAACGGGAGGAGCCGCACCGACGGACTCCTCGTCAGGGGACGCTTGCTCGAGAATGAGATGGGCGTTGGTCCCCGAAATCCCGAAAGAAGAAACCCCTGCCCGACGCGGACGCCCCGTCTGCGGCCATGCCTCCTGCTCGGTCAACAAGCCCACAACCCCGGCGGACCAGTCCACGAACGGAGTCGGCTCATCCGCATGCAAAGTTTTCGGCAACACCCCATGACGCAACGCCTGCACCATCTTGATCACACCCGCCACACCCGCAGCAGCCATCGTGTGACCAATATTCGACTTCACCGACCCCAACCACACCGGCCGATCCGCGGCCCGATCCTGACCATACGTCGCCGAAATCGCCTGCGCCTCAATCGGATCCCCCAATCTGGTGCCCGTGCCATGCCCCTCCACCACATCGACATCCGTAGCAACAAGCCCAGCATCGGCCAGCGCCGTACGAATCACCCGCTCCTGCGACGGACCATTCGGTGCCGTCAAACCATTCGATGCACCATCCTGATTCACCGCCGAACCCCGCACCACCGCCAACACCCGGCGACCATTCCTGCGGGCCTCCGACAAACGCTCCAACACCAACACACCCGCACCCTCAGACCACCCGGCGCCATCTGCGGCGGCACCGAACGATTTACACCGCCCATCAGGGGCCAGCCCGCCTTGGCGCGAGAACTCGACGAACAGTCCCGGCGTGGACAACACGGTCACCCCGCCGGCCAACGCCAGGTCCGACTCACCGGACCGCAACGACTGACACGCCAGATGAATCGCCACCAGCGACGACGAGCAGGCCGTGTCCACCGTCACTGCCGGACCCTGCAACCCCAGCGTGTACGCGACCCGCCCGGACACAACGCTGCTTGCCGTGCCGGTCAGCAGATAGCCGCCACTGGCGCGGTCGCCGTCGCTCAAACGCGGGCCGTAATCCGATGCCATCGCACCGGCGAATACCCCTGTCCTGCTCTCCCGTAACGGCAACGGGTCCAGCCCAGCAGACTCCAGAGCCTCCCACGCCACCTCGAGCAACAACCGTTGCGCCGGGTCCATCGCCGCGGCCTCCCGGGGGCTGATCCCGAAGAATTCGGGATCGAATTCGCCGGCGTCGTAGATAAATCCGCCCCGTCGAGTGGCGGACGTGCCCGGAGAATCGGGATCAGGATTGTACAAGCGGTCGAGATCCCAGCCTCGATCCGACGGCAGGTCTCCGGTTGCGTCCACGCCCTCGGAAACCAACTGCCACAGCTCTTGTGACGAACTGACACCACCCGGGTACCGGCAGGCCATCCCCACGATCGCAATCGGTTCTCGTCTGGCGACTTCCTGGCTGCGAATGTGCTGGCGAGCGTGATGCAACTCCGCCGTCACACGCTTGAGGTAGTCGCGGAGCTTGTCCTGTTCCACCATCTGGTGTCACTCCTCTTGGCCTCAGGTAGTCGGTCAGGCACCGAGTTCGGTGTCGATAAATGCAAGAATCTCTTCATCGGTCGCCGCGTCGAGCGCCGCGGTGACCCCATCCCCGGTGCCGGTGTTCTCGCGCTGCCATTGCGCCAGTAGCGCTTCGAGTTTGGTGAGAACCCGCCTGCGTCCGTTGTCGGCTGGATCCATGGCGGACAACACGGCCGTGAGGCGGTCGAACTCGGTGTCGAGCGAGGTGCTGGATAAGGTGGGACCGGTGACCAGTTCGCCGCAGAGATAAGTGGCCAGCGTTGCCGGTGTGGGGTAATCGAAAATTAGTGTCGGAGTCAAGCGCAGTCCGGTGGCGGCACTGAGCCGGTTGCGAAGGTCGGTACCCGACAGCGAGTCGAATCCGGCATCCTTGAACGCTCGATCGGGGGATATCGCTTGCGACGCGGTATGTCCCACTACCGCAGCAGCGGCAGCGCACACCAGTTGCAGCACCTCGTCGTTCCGTTTGGTCTCCGACATCCCGGCGAGCCGATGCGCCAACGATGCCGAGCTGTCGGCACTCGGCGCGGCGGACCGACGGACCGACGGCCGCCGAAGTCCGCGCAGCAGCGGAGACGTGGGCACGGAGTTGTCGGATAAGGCATCCAGATCGAGGCGGGCAGGCACCAGCATCGCATCGCCGTCACCTATCGCGGCATCGAAAAGGTGCAAGCCTTGCTCGGTCGTCAGCGGGAGGAGGCCGCTGCGAGCCAGTCGCGCGAGATCGATGTCGCCCAAATGGCTTGTCATACCGCTACGTTCGGCCCATAGACCCCAGGCTAGGGAGGTAGCGGGCAACCCCTGCGCCCTGCGGTGTTGTGCCAGACCGTCGAGGAAAGCGTTGGCCGCAGCGTAGTTTGCTTGTCCCCGATTGCCCAGCACGCCTACCGCCGAGGAGAACAGCACGAACGCGGCGAGGTCGGTGTCGCGGGTGAATTCGTGCAGGTTGAGTGCCCCGTCGACCTTGGCTCGAAGCACTCGGTCGACTTGGTCGGGGGTCAGCGTTTCTACCGCACCGTCGTCCAATACTCCGGCCGCGTGCACAATCGCGGTGAGTGGGCGATCGAGGGTGCTCAGCAGCTCGGCGAGCGCAATCCGGTCGGCGGTGTCGCAGGACGCGACCCGCACTTGCGCGCCCAAGTCGGCCAGCGTGGCCACGAGTTCGGTCGCACCGGGCGCTTGCGCGCCGTGTCGGCTGACCAGTAGCAAGTGCCGCGTCCCCCATACGGTGACTACGTGCTGGGCAATGTGGCGGCCGAGCGCCCCGGTCGCGCCGGTGATCAGTACGGTTCCGTCGGGGTCCGGCGGCCTGGGCACGGTCAGCACGATCTTGCCGATATGGCGTGCCTGGCTTAGGAACTGGAAAGCCTGCGGTGCGCGCTGGAGGTCCCAGGATCGAATGGGTAATGGGCTCAGTGCCTCTCGCTCGAAGAGATCGATCAGATCGGTGAGCATCTCCTGGATGCGATCGGGTGAGACCGTCAGCAGGTCGAACGCGCGGTACCGGACACCGGAATACTGTGCGGCGATAACGTCGGCATCTCGGATATCGGTTTTGCCCATGTCGATGAACCGGCCGCCTCGGGGCAGCAGACGCAGCGAGGCGTCGGTGAACTCCCCGGCCAGCGAATTCAGCACCACATCCACGCCTCGGCGTCCGGTGGCATCCAGGTATTGGTGTTCGAAGTCCAGATTTCGCGATGAGGCGATGTGTTCGTCGGCGACTCCGAGTCCGTGGACCGTCTCCCACTTAGCGGGGCTGGCGGTGGTGAATACCTCTGCGCCCCAGTGCCGGGCCAGTTGGACCGCGGCCATACCGACCCCGCCCGCGGCGGCGTGTACCAGCAACGATTCACCGGCTCGCAGCTCGGCCAGATCCCGCAGTCCGTAGTAGGCGGTGAGGAATACCACCGGGACCGATGCCGCTGTCGCGAACGACCACCCGGCGGGTATGCGCACCAGCATCCGTTGGTCGGTGACCGCCACCGGACCGAACGCACCGGCGCACAACCCCATCACTCGATCCCCGACAACCAGACCCTGCACTCCGGGCCCGGTCTCCAGGACGACACCCGCGGCCTCTAGACCAAGAACGGCAGCGTCGGGATACATTCCCAGCGCGATCAACACATCCCGGAAGTTCACCCCCGCTGCCCGCACCCCCACGCGGATCTGACCGGTGCTCAGCGATGCGGTGGCGTCGGTTTGGGTGATGAACAGTTCGTCCAGCGTTCCGGTGTCGCCGGCCTCCACCCGCCAGCCCGCCCGATCGAGGGGCAACACAAGCGCCGCACCGTCGATCACCTTCCTCAGCCGGGGTACCCGCACACCCGCGGGGCGCAGGGCAACTTGAGGTTCGTCGGTGGCCAGCACGGCGGGCAACGCGGCAACCGAGGAGACATCGTCCAGGTCAGCGAGTAAGAACCGGTCAGGATGCTCGGTCTGCGCCGTCCGCACCAAACCCCACACGGCCGCCTGCTCGGGGTGCGTGACGTCTTCGCCACGTTCGGTGCACATCGCCCCGCATGTCACGAAAACCAGCCGGGAAAAGGCGAACCGTTCCTCGGCCAGCCACTCCTGCATCACACCGAGTGCCATTTTGACGGCGGCAGCGGCGTCTACGCTATCGCGGCAGTCCACCAAAACCACCTCGGGGACCGGCCCCACGGCGGCCGACGGCAAGTCCGCACAATATTCCGTCCCGATACCAGCTTCGCGCAATGCGCTGGTCAAGCTGGATTGCCGCAGCGTCATCCACCGCGCTGCTGTCGGCGACCGTTTCAGCAACGACAAACCGACCCACTCTACGTTGTACAGCAGACGCCTGTCATGTTCGCCAGGTACGTCGAAGTAACTGTCCTTCAATGGCCGCAGCACCAACGACTCGATGGCAATCACCGGTGTCCCGCTACTGTCCGACATCTGCAGCGACACTGTGTCCCGGCCAGCCGGGGCGATCCGGACTCGCAGTCTCGACGCGCCTACCGCATGCAGTGACACCCCGGTCCAGACGAACGGCAGCAGCATTGTCCCGGTCACTTGCGCCGCCTCGGCCACAATGAGTTGCAAGGCTCCGTCGAGCAGGGCTGGGTGCACACCGAAACTGTCTGTGCCCACTCGTGATTGGTCAGGCAGGCAGATCTCGGCATAGAGGTCGTCGCCGCGGCGCCACGCGGTGTGCAGCCCCCGGAACATCGGGCCGTAGGTGTAGTTGCCTGCGGCCAGCCGGTCGTAGATGTCGTCGGTGGTGATCTGTATCGCACCGGGAGGCGGCCACGCCGCCAGGTCGAATTCTGCTATCCGGGTGCCGGTCGCGACAGTGCCGCTGGCATGTCTCGTCCACGTCGACCCCGGCCCGGTTTCCGGCTGCGAATGCAGGGTCAACGGGCGTCGCCCAGACGCATCGGCCTCGCCTACTACTAGCTGAATCCGCAGGACTTGAGTTCGTGAAAGTACAAGTGGGGCTTCCAAACTCAGTTCTTCAATCAGGTCGCATCCGACCTCGGCCGCGGCGAACAGGGCGAACTCGAGAAAGGCCGTTCCGGGTAGGAGGACCGTGCCGGTGATGACATGGTCGGCGATCCACGGTTGGGTGTTCAGCGAGAGCCTGCCGGTGAACACCACCTCATCGCGGTCGGCCAGGTGTGTCACCGCGCTCAGCACCGGGTGCTGGGTTTTTCCCAGCCCGGCTGAGGACACATCACCGCCGCCGGTCTCGAGCCAATAGCGTTCGTGTTGGAAGGCGTAGGTGGGCAGGTCGACGTGGTGGGCGCCGGTCCCTGCGAAGACGGCTTCCCACCGGGGGCCAGCACCGTGGATGTGGGCGTCGGCGAGTGCGGTGAGGATTCTGGTATGGCTGTCGTCGTCGCGACGGAGGGTGCCGATGACCGCGGCGGTGGTGTCGATGGTGTCGATGGTGTCTTGAATGGACGAGGTGAGGGTCGGGTGCGGGCTGCATTCGATGAACAGCTGATGTCCACGCTCGAGCAGCAGTCTGATCGTCTGCTCGAACAGGACGGTACTACCGAGGTTGCGTTGCCAATAGGCGGCGTCGAGGCCGCTGGTGTCCAGCAGCTCTCCGACTACCGTGGAATAGAACGGTATCTGTGCTGCGCGGGGGCGGAGTCCCAGCTCGGTCAATGCTTCGATCAGTTGGTCGCTGATTTCCTCGACCTGATGGGAATGCGAGGCGTAGTCGACCGGAATGGTCCGGACATGGATCTGTTCGGCCTGGCATTCAGCGACCAGTTCCGCCAAAGCGGTCGTGCCGCCGGAGATCACGACCGAGTGGGGGCCGTTCACCGCTGCGAGGGACAGTTGGTTGCCCCACTTCTGAATTCGGCGGCGGGCCTCGCGCGCCGGGATCGCCGCCGACACCATGCCACCGCGGCCCGCCAGGCGAGAAATCGCTGTGCTGCGTGATACGACGAGCCGAGCCGCATCCGCGAGCGACAACGCCCCTGCCACTGCAGCGGCGGCGATCTCACCCTGAGAATGCCCGATAACGGCGGCGGGCTCGATGCCGTAGGAGCGCCACAGGTCCGCAAGTGAGACCAGAATGGCGAACAAGACGGGCTGTATCACGTCGGCTCGGTCCAGAGGCGGCGCCGCAGGCAGTGCCTGCGCGGCCACGACGTCGAGCAGGGACCATCCCGTATACGGGTCCAGCGCGGCCGCGCAGTCGCGCATCCGCGCGGCGAACACCGGCGAGGACTCCAGCAGCCGCGCGCCCATCCCCGGCCACTGGGAGCCCTGGCCGGGGAAGACGAACACGATCCGGTCCGCTGGGTGTGCGGGGCCGTGGATCAGGCCCGGCGCGGGGATACCTTCCGCGAGAGCGCTGAGATCGCTGATGAGGGTGGCCCGGTCGGTGCTTACCGATGCGGCTCGGTAGTCCAGTGCGGCTCGGCTGGTGGCCAGTGTGTAGGCGATGTCGGTGAGACGGAGTTCGGGGTGTTCGCGCAGATGCTCCGCGAGGCGACCGGCTTGGGCCTGTACCGTGTCGAAGGTTTTGCCGGACAGTAGACACAGTTGTTCGAGGTCCGGGCAGGTGTTTGGCGGTGGTTCATCGACGGCGGGGGCCTGTTCGAGGATAACGTGGGAGTTGGTCCCGCTGATGCCGAAGGAGGACACGGCGGCTCGTCGTGGCCGGTCGGCGTCGGGCCATACGGTGTGCTCGGTCAGCAACTCCACTGCGCCGCTCGACCAGTCCACACGCGGGGTCGGTTGGTCGATGTGCAGCGATTTCGGCAACACACCATAGCGCATGGCCTGCACCATCTTGATCACCCCGGCGACACCGGCTGCGGCTTGAGTGTGTCCGATATTGGATTTGACCGACCCCAACCACAGCGGCGCGCCCTCGGCCCGATCCTGCCCGTAGGTAGCCAGAATCGCTTGCGCCTCAATAGGGTCACCCAGTTTCGTACCCGTCCCGTGCGCCTCCACCGCGTCGATATCCGGTGCCGACAGTGCGGCGTCGGCCAATGCCTGGGCGATGAGACGGCGCTGCGACGGCCCGTTCGGCGCGGTCAGACCATTACTCGCACCATCGGAATTCACCGCCGAACCACGCACGACCGCGAGAATCCTTCGTCCGTTGCGGCGAGCATCGCCGAGGCGTTCGAGCACGAGCATGCCAGCACCCTCGCTCCACCCGGTGCCATCGGCCACCGCGGCGAACGCCTTACATCGGCCATCGGGGGCCAACCCGCCCTGGCGAGAAAACTCGACGAACATTCCAGGCGTCGACATCACCGACACCCCACCCGCCAACGCCAGGTCCGACTCACCAGAGCGCAGCGACCGACACGCCAAATGCACCGCCACCAGCGACGAGGAACACGCCGTGTCCACCGTCACTGCCGGACCCTCCAACCCCAGCGTGTAAGCGACCCGCCCGGACAAAACGCTGCCTGTTGTCCCGGTCAGCAGATAGCCGCCACTATCGCGGTCGGCGTCGCTGAACCGTGGTCCATAGTCCGAGGGCATCGCACCGGCAAACACTCCCGTGCGGGTCTCCCGCAACGACAACGGATCCAGCCCGGCCCGCTCCAGCGCCTCCCACGAAATCTCCAGCAGCAATCGCTGCTGGGGATCCATCGCCCGTGCCTCACGCGGCCCGATCCCGAAAAGCGCCGCATCGAATCCCGCTGCGTCGGTGAGGAATCCACCCGAACGGACATGGGAGGTACCCGGCCGGTCGGAACCAGGATCGTAACGGGATTCGATGTTCCAGCCGCGATCGGCGGGGAACTCGCCGATCGCGTCGGCGCCGTCGGTGATGAGCCGCCAGAACTGCTCCGGGGAATCGACGCCACCGGGGTATCGGCACGCCATCCCGACGATCGCGATCGGCTCGGTGGCGTCACCGGCAATCCGTGCCGGTTCCCTTGCACCACTGGATATTCCGAGTAACTCGGCGCGCAGCTCGCGGACCACAGCCACCGGGGTCGGGTAGTCATACAGCAGGGAGGGAGGCAGCGCCAGACCGGTGACACCACTGAGCCGGTTACCGAGCTCGACCGCGGTAGCCGAGACGAAACCCATATCTTTGAACGAGCTCTCGAGGCGCACAGCTTCCGCCGTGGCGTGGCCCAGCACCACCGCTATGTGAGAACGCAGCACATCGAGCAGGATGCGTTCCTGCTCGGCTTCGGGCCGTTCGGCCAACCGCTCAGCAAGCGCCGAGCGAGAGTGCGACGACGCTGCCTCGCCGCTGTCCACGACCGGACCGGCATCGAGCCGCGCTGGTACGGCGAGAGCCGTCGCATTACCGCCCCAATACCGCTGCCGCTGGAAGGCGTAGGTGGGCAGATCGACCCGCCGGGCAGAACAGCCACCGAAAACCGTGGCCCAGTCCAGGGCCACGCCACGCACCTGAGCCTCCGCTAACGACATCGAGAATCGGGACAGCCCGCCATCGTCGTGACGCAGTGACCCCACTGTGACCGCCTGCTCGCCGACTTCGGCGATCGTCGCAGCAATGCCTGCCGTCACCATCGGATGTGGACTGACCTCGATAAAGACGCGGTATTCGTCCCGCAGCAAAGCATTGGTCGCCGCATCGAACCGCACGGTCTCGCGCATACTCCGATACCAATAACCAGCATCAAGGTGCGCACCGTCGACCACATCACCGGTCACCGACGAATACATCGGTATCCGCGCCGGACCTGGCGTGATCCCGGACAACTGCTCGAGCAGTCGTTCCTCGAGCGCCTCAACCGCCACCGAATGTGCCGCGTAATCCATCCGGATCCGTGTGACACGGACGGCGTCGGCCTTACATTCGGCCATCAATTCGTCCAAGGCAGCCGGTTCACCGGCCACGACGACCGACGATGGTCCGTTGACCACCGATACCGACAGGAGTCCGGGCCACGACGCCAGTCGCCGCCGGACCTCCTCGACCGGCAATGCCACCGACACCATCCCACCGCGACCCGCCAGTTCCTGCGCGACCAAGCGGCTGCATGTCACTGTCACCCGGGCCGCGTCTCGCACAGACAGCGCACCCGCTACACATGCGGCGGCGATCTCGCCCACCGAATGACCCACCACCGCTGCGGGTTTCACCCCGCATGACTGCCACAGCGCGGCAAGCGACACCATCACCGCGAACAGCACTGGCTGGACGATCTCTTCCCGGTCCAGCGATGGCGCGCCCGGCTCGCCGCGCAGCACGCCTATCGGATCCCATTCGACGAACTCGCGCAGAGCAGTTACCGCCTCTGCCATTCGGGCCGCGAACACCGGGGACGAATCCAGTAGCTCCAACCCCATGCCGACCCAGTGTGAACCCTGACCGGGAAACACGAACACAACCGCACCGGCAGTAGGGACTGCCCTACCCTCGACCAGGCCAGTGGCGGCCACGCCCTCGGCCAGAGCTTTCAGGCCATCCAAGAAGTCCTCTCGCCCCCTCCCCACAATCACGGCCCGATACTCGAACTGAGTACGCGTGGTGACCAGCGAATACCCGATATCGGCTACCGACAGTTCCGGCCGATCGTCCACATAGGCGAGGAGTTCCCGCGCCTGGGCGCGCAGCGCCTGATCGGTCTTGCCCGATACCAGCCAGGGCACCAACGACGTATCGGTGTCGGCGGAGTCGGACGCAGTCGGTCGAGTCGCCGCCGACCGAGGTACTTGGGAAAGGACGACGTGGCAGTTGGTGCCCCCCATGCCGAACGAGGACACTCCAGCTACCAACGTCCGGTCCGGATGTGGCCAAGGGCAGGAGTCGGTGTGGACACGCAAATTCAGCTCGTTCAGCGGGATGCCGGGATTCGGGGTCTCGAAATTCAGAGTCGGGGGAAGCAATTCGTGGTTGATGCTCAAGGCAATTTTCAACAGACCGACGATGCCCGCGGCGCCTTCGGTATGGCCCACATTGGTCTTGGCCGAACCCACGAGAAGCGGGTCATCGGCGGGGTGCGCCTGTCCGATCGCTGCGCCCAGAGCAGCCGCCTCGATCGGGTCACCGACCCTGGTTCCGGTGCCATGCAACTCCACATACTGCACGTCACCGAGCGGCACGCCCGCCCGTTCGTATGCGGAGCGTAGAACCTCTTGCTGGGCAAGGGAACTGGGAAGGGTCAAGCCATCGGTGGCACCATCGTTGTTCACCGCGCTGCCTCGGATCACGCAGTAGACCCGGTCACCATCGGCCAATGCCCGGCACAGCGGTTTGAGCACGACGACACCGCCGCCCTCGCCACGGACATAGCCATTGGCCCGCGCATCGAAGGTGAAACATCGCCCATCCGGCGACAGGCCGCCGAACTTGGCGGCAAGCAGAGTGCCCTGCGCGAGAATGTTCAAATTCACTCCACCGGCAACGGCAAGGGCAGACTCCCCCGCCCGGATGCTCTCACTGGCCAAGTGCACTGCGACCAGCGAGGACGACTGCGCCGCATCCACCGTCATGCTGGGCCCACGCAGGCCGAGAGTGTAGGAAACTCGGTTCGCGATAATGCCGCGCTGCACACCGGTCATGCCGTGCTGCGTAATAGCCACAGGACCGCGCTCATAGAGCAGGGTGGCATAGTCGTCCCGGATCGCACCGATGAAAACCCCGGTCTTGCTGCCATGGAGCGCACCGGCAACGATGCCGGCATCCTCGAGCGCCTCCCAGCTCAATTCCAGCATCAACCGTTGCTGCGGATCCATCGTGACAGCCTCACGCGGAGAAATCCCGAAAAAATCAGCGTCGAAGGAATCGATGTCGTTCAAGAAACCGCCCTGAGGTGCGGCTACCTGCTCGAGTATGGAACGCTCCGCATCCAGGAGCGACTCCGTCTCCCACCGTTCAACGGGCACTCCGGTGATCGACTGCTCCCCATCCCGCAGTAACCGCCAGAAAGCACCCGGACTCGCCGCCCCCGGCAACCGGCAAGCCAACCCGACAATCGCAATCCCGCCATCATCGACTTCATCGGTCCTGAATGTATCCGCCACCGTGGTCCTCGCTTCAGATTTCACGCGTCGGCAATCGTCGGACGTGAATCAGGCGGGCCGCCAGAGATACACGCTTGTTTGACAGCGACCATCCTAAGCCGTTGCGTCAGACCATGATCCAATAAAATTTGGACTCGATCGCACGGAAGATTTGGCACAAGAACCGCTACAGTACCGAAGCGACGTCTGCCATCTATGTTCAGCTCGAACACGATTGGAACGGAGTGGGTGCGAGATGAGACCTCTTGCCCGCAGTGATTTCGCGTCGATCGACACTCATTCGGCGGTCCACTTGCACAGTGGACCGTTCCCGGCTCGGTGGACGCGGGGACGGTAGCCACCCGGTAGCACGGCAGCGCAGTGACGGGTTCGACGCGGCGTAGTTTTACAGCGTCGCCCGGCCCTTCACCTGCCTAGCCACGGAGTGATGCATGGATCGCGTTGTGGCACAACACAGTCAACTACACGCCTTCACCGAGGCGGCTGGGGTTGACCAAGGTGCGCAACGACCGGCAGGAATGGTTACCGCTGACAGTCACGATTCAGCACTAGCACTCCAGCCGCACTTCGTGATGTTGAGTCTGTCTTCGCTGGTAGTGCGCCTGTTTGGCGCGGTGCTGGTGTCTTCGTCGCCAGGTCGACCAGCCTCGTAGTAGGGCGAGGTCCGGATTCGGGGTGATCAGGTGTGCCAGGAGACGCTTGATTTCACCGAGTGTGAGTGGAATGAGGCCGCTGCCAATGCTTTTGGGGAAATAGCAGCGGTCACGGCGAGGTAGGTGTGGGCAAGCATCGCGAGGGTGATGTGGCGGTACCAGGCGTCGTAGCGGCGGACCTGATACTGGTCGAGCCCGACCTCGGTTTTCGCGGTCTGGAAGCAGTCCTCGACCGACCAGCGGGAACCGGCAACCCGGATGAGCTCGGCGTCGCTGGTGCCGATCGGGGGCCCCGCACAGGTAGTAGGCGATCTCGCGTTCGCCCTTGGTGTTGCGGGTCAGTGACCGCCTGGCCAGCAGCCAGCGCCGCCACCCCGGGCCCGCCTCGCTCACAGTGGGCAGTGTGGCCACGGCCCAGTCGAACAACCGAGGCCCTTTCGCGCCTTCTCCACAGCTCAGGCGCTTCCATGCCTCCTGGGGCGCGTCCGCGACGAGGCGGTCCGCGCGCGAGTCGCCCCCGAGGCTAACGATCGGCGCGCTGCTGGGCACGGCCACCACATACCCGATCTGGCGCTGTTCGAGCCACCGGCGGAACTTCGAATCGCCTCCGTAGGCTTCGTCGGCGGTGACCCACCGGGCGGGCACGCCAGCGTCCAGAGCACGGGCCAGCATCCGTTGGGCCAGTACCTGTTTCGTGGCGAAGTCGACCTCTTCCGGCACAGCGGCCGCTCGGCAGCGGTCCCGGTCGGTGGTCCACGACTTGGGCAAATACAGTTCTCGATCGATCAGAGTGCGGCCCTTGACGCTCGTGTAAGCACAGAACACACCGAGCTGACAGTTCTCGATCCGCCCGGCTGTGCCCGAGTATTGCCGTTGCACCCCAACCGATTTCACGCCCTTCTTCAGAAATCCGGTCTCGTCGACAACCAGCACGCCATCGGGATCGCCCAGATGCTCGACCGCATACGCCCGAACGTCATCACGCGCGCCGTCGGCATCCCACGCTGCCATGTTCAGCAGCCGCTGCATCCCGTCAGGTGTCGCCTCACCGGCCACCTCCGCCAGCGTCCAACTGTTCTTTCCCGCCAACGGCGCCAGCAGGCCCCGAATCATACGCCCGCGCCCGCAACCGCGGCTCCGCCCGCAAGAACCGGCCCGCCACCCGCGCAAACAACTCGTCCAACCCAGCCGTCCACGCAGCCAGATCCTCATCAACCAGCACGAAACCCCATGCTACCCAACAACATCACGAAGTGCGGCTGGAGTACTAGGCGAACTCGGTAACAGCGCGCCGAATGAAATGCGAAAGTGAGTATTCCGTAGCTCCGCAGGCGAGAAAGTCTCCAGTTCGCCGAGCGGCCGCGCCCGATTTGGACTATACGGGGCCCGCGAGCCCGACAATTGATTGTCGTTGGTCCAAGGTGCACACCCGAACACGACTCAGCAACGTACGGACATGGGCGGTGTTCGATCAGGGCTGAGAGTAGATGAGCAGGGCCACGTCGTCTTCGTGCTGTTCCTTGCCGAGCAGACACGCGCAGATGTGATCGACGGCGGCCTCGGGGGCCAGCCTGAGTGCGTCGGTGAGGGTGGCCGCGGCCCGGTCGACACCAATGTCGAGGCTCTCACCGCGTCGTTCGATAAGCCCATCGGTATAGAGCAGCAAGGCGGCGCCGGCCGGGATTGTGGTTGTCGCTTCGGCGCGTTCGCGACCGGTGCGCACAGCCAGCGGCAAAGACTGCGCATCCGCCAGCTGCCGGACGGACCCGTCCAGTTCGGCTAACAACGCAGGGAGATGGCCTGCGCTGCTGTACCTCACGGTGTGTGCGGCGGGTTCGATGACCGCACAGAACACCGTCGCGCAGAAGGCACCCTGATGGTGTTCGGCGAACCGGTCCAAGGACGCCAGGATCCGAGCCGGGCTGTTGTTCTCCAGCAGCAAAGCGCGAGTGGCGCTGCGGAGTTGACCCATGGTGGTGGCAGCGGGCAGGCCGTGGCCGACCACATCGCCGACGACGACGCCATAGCGCTGCCCGGGTAGTTCGATGACGTCGTACCAATCGCCGCCAACTTCCAGGGTGGCGCTGGCCGGTTCGTAGCGAACGGCGAAACCGGTGGGCAGATCGGCGGGCCCCAGGATCGCGCGTTGCAACGCAAGTGCGACCTGGCGCTGCTCGTCGCTGGCGCGTGCCCTACCCAACGCACGTTGCAGGTGGCCGGTGAGCTGGACCATCAGGGTGCGGTCGGCAACCGAAAGCGGACGCGGACGCGCGAATTCGAACCACAGCAGTGCCTGGTCGACTCCGTCGTACAGAGGTGCGCCGACGGCGATCACCGGGGCCGCGGGGTCGGCGGAACCCGTCGCGGGGTGCTCGTCACCGGTGACGGTGAGCAAATTTCCGGTCCGGGCCTGCTCGGCGGAATGCGCTGGTGGTACGGCGTTTCCGGACGATACCGCTGGGCCGGTGCTGTCGATCACGAGGGGCACGCCGGGGCTGTCGGGATGTTCGACATGCAGCAGCGACACCCGCTCGGCCTGCCAGCAGTCACGGAGTTCGGCCAGGCCTACTTTGAGTATGTGGGCGCTGTCGTCGATGCCAGTGAGCAGCCCGGCCAGCCGTGCGACGGCGGCGTCGCGTTCGGCGGTCAGGTGCTGGGCGGTGACATCGCGCAGCGTGCCGACCAGCAGCCCCTCCCCACTGTGCTTGTCCCGCAAGGAATCCAGTGCGACATCGATCCAGAGGCGACGGCCATCCAGGTGCCGCAGCGGCAGGACGAACCGTCCGCGCCCGTCTACTTGGACTACACCGAGAGCATCTTGCACGAGGGCGAATCCGTCGGGATCTTGGTCGGCGGTCGGCCACCACGGGTGCGGGATCGGCCATGGCAACTGCGGCGCTTGGTAGCCGAGCAGCTGGGTGAAGCCGTCGTTGATCTCGATGACGCTCAGGTCGGGGCCTGCGACGAAGAAGCCGTCCTGCATGGCATTGACCAATGCTGTGCGCCAAGCGGATTCGTGGTTGCGCAGGCGAGCCAGATCCAGATTGGAGCGGACCCGTGCCAGCAGATCCGTGGAGGAGAATGGTTTGGCCAGGTAGTCGTCGGCGCCGGCCGCCAGGCCCTCGGCGGCGGCTTCGGCGCCGGCGCGGGCCGACAAGAACACCACTGGTGTGCGGGCTGTCGTGGGATCGGCGCGCAAGGCCCGCAAGAGCGCGAAGCCGTCGAGGCCGGGCATCATGATGTCGGCCAGTATCAGGTCGGGCCGTAGGCTTCGGGCTTGCCGGAGCGCGTCGTGGCCGTCCGCGGCCACCGCGACGGTGTAACCGGGCTCGAGCAGGCTCACCAGATACGTTCGCAGGTCTGCGTTATCATCTGCGATGAGTACGGTGTCACTGCCCTGGGCAACTCGGGTTTCGGGGCTACAGCGTGTGGGTGCGCTCCACTGCATGGCCTCGGCGACGTAATCCCCCACGACACTGTTGGCGCTCCGCTGCAGCGCGGGCCCTTGGGCGAGGTGAGCGGGAAGGCGCACGGTGAAGACGCTCCCCTGGCCAACCGCGCTCGTTGCCACCGCGCGGCCGCCATGCAGGGCCGCCAATTCTCGGACCAACGCCAGCCCGATGCCGGAGCCTTCGTGGGAGCGTCCCGCCGCCCCGCGTACCTGCCGGAAGCGCTCGAAGACGTGTGGCAGCTCGTCCGCTGCGATGCCCACGCCGGTATCGCGTACTTCCAGTTCGACATCGTCGGTTGTGATTCGCAGTCCGATACTGATCTCGCCCGCCAAGGTGAACTTGACCGCGTTGGACAACAGGTTGAGCACAATTCGCTCCCATAGGCCAGGGTCGACCAGCACCGCTGTCGACTCCGCAGGACAGTCGATCGTGAACCCGAGTCCCGCCCGCTCGATGGCCGGGGCGAAAGACTCCGCGATCCCGCGCGTCAATGCACCGAGGTCCACGGCGACAGCATCGAGGGTCATTCGGCCCTCCTCGATGCGGCTGAAATCGAGCAGGGTGTCGACCATCCGCCGTAAGCGTCCCGCGTTGCGGCGAATAATCTCGACCCGCTGTCGCTGCGGAGGCGAGAGTGGAGCCTGCGTGTCAGCGAGTGCGTCCTGGGCCGGTCCCGTGATCAAGGCCAGCGGCGTGCGCAACTCGTGGCTGATTCCGGTAAAGAATTTGGTCTTGGCGCGGTCGAGTTCGGCCAGCTCTTCAGCCCTGCGCAGCTGGGCGGCTTGGGCTTGGGCGTCGGTGACAGCCGCCGTCAGGTGATTGGCCGTGAGGTTCAGAAATCCGCGGTAGGCCTCATCGAGCAACAGATCTGGACGCACACCCAGCACGACCACTCCGTGTGGCCGACCATGCGGGGTTGCGGCCAAGGGCAGTGCGACCGCGGCGTCGAAGGCTGCCTCGCCGAACGGCTCCAGACCGGGCAATAGCCGAGCCAGTCCGGTCCGGGTCTGTGCGATACCTGTCGCGATGGCTTGCCAGATCCAACCGCCCTCGGTTCCGGCGTCAGGTTGCGCTGACACCACAGTGGGCAGCACATCTGTGTGCGACAAGCTGTGATCGGCCAGACCGAACGAGGCCACGATCTGTGCTCGGCACCCGTCCTCATCCAGCAGATAGACCATGCCGAAGGGCACATCTTCGCGGTGCGCTTGCAGCACCCGTGCCGCGGCGGTGCACGCTTCGACGACGTCGGAGACTTCCGCGGAACGAGCCTCGCCGAGCTCGCGCAGCGTCTGTAGCCTGCGTGTGCCCAAGACTTGACCGGTCGTTTCGGTGACGACGGTAAACACTCCGCCGATACCCCCACCTGCCGCGGGGATCGCGCTGTAGGCGAAGGTGAAGTAGACCGACTCCTCGAAGCCGTGTCGCTGCAGCATCAGCTGGAGATCCTGGCGGTGGGTGGATTCAGCGCGCTCCATGACGGCGCCGATCCACGTTCCGACGACCGGCCACGCGTCAGCCCAGACCTGTGCACACGGTTGTCCCAGAGCAGGATGCTTGGCGCCGAGTATCGGGACGAAAGCGTCGTTGTAGATCATCGCCAGTTCCGGACCCCACATGACCAGCATGGGAAACGGCGAGTTCACGCAGATACCCACGGCGGTCCGCAGCTCCTGGCTCCACCGGCCGACCGGCCCCAAATCAGTTGCCGCCCAAACGGTGTCGACCATCAACTGGTTAAGTGCGCTCTGGGGGTCCGCCGCGAGCAGCTCCGGCGGGAACGGCGGGTCCTGGTGTGCCTGGCCGTTGGGTGTGGTCGCAACCACCACGGCACCCACCTCTCCTGCACTCCCGCGTCAACGGCTATTTCTTAACCGGGCACATGCCGGCACGGGGGTCAAAGCGTATCAGCGGGATCCGTGCGGTCTGTGACCGAAGCCCGACGGTCTTACGAGCGGATCGCCGTGCCGAGCTCGACCACAGTGCCCGACCGATTCGTGCTCATGCGCATCGACTCCATCAGTGCCCGCATCAGCGGGATCCCGCGTCCTCGCAACGGATCCGCGTGGTTGTCGTTTGGTTTCCAACACCCGCTGTCACTCACCGTGACCTGCAAGAAATCGCCGACTATCCAGGAACGCAAACGAATGGTTCCGCCGTCGAGGCGGTGCCCGTGTTCGATTGCGTTGGTGCACGCCTCCCCCACCGCTAGCAGGACATCCGCGCACTGATCAGCGGTGATCCGTGTCCGACTGAGCCAGTCTCGTAAGGCGCGCCTAACGGTGGCCAGCTGCACGGCATCGGCACTGAAGCTGAGCTCGAGTGGGTTCGGCGGTGGTGGAGGTGGCGACGGGCGAGCGTTCATCGATTCCCTTCACGCATGGCAGACCGAATCGGTAGCAACGACTGCAGGCACGCGGCAGGCCGCGTCTGCGCCGACGCCGTGCTGCCGCTAGAGAATACTGGGCACAAGCATGCGCAGCCATGCTCACGGTCAGTAGGGTCCAGGACGGGGGCGCGTCTTTGAGGCATGCGCGGAAGCGAAGCGAGTTCAGGCAATATTCGGAGTTTCCCCCGCCGTCAGCGCACCCTGCAGCGTGTCGAACAGATCGAGTATCCCGTCGAGCCCGGTCACCTCGATCGGCCGCCGAACCTCTGCTGACGCGACCACACGCAGAGCAATCCTCGCGACCGCCTCTGCTGCGAGTAGCAGCACGCTGAGCCCCGCGGAACCGAAGAACCGCACGCCCGACAGGTCGACCACGAGCAGCACCGGCTCCGCCGCCAGCGCGGCTTCGATCCCCGCTTGTAGCTGTGGCGCCGAGGCCGCATCGACCTCACCACCGATGGTCAGTACCGCGGCCGAGTCGACCCAGTCCAGATCTACCGCCAACGCACGGGTTTCGGCGCTCATCCCCCCACCGCCGTCGCGATTTCACTGCACACAACAGTGCTCGAGTAGTCGCAAACCATGACGCAGTCGCCCTCAGTTCATCAGTGCCCGCCCGGCCGGACCCCTGCAGTGTTAGAGGCGACCGTCGCGTCGACCTACCGTATTCGATGCGAAAGCGATCCGACCAACCGGCTGCGCGCTGCCGACGGGGACAGGGGCCATGACATGCCGTCGGCGCCCCGCGGAGGCAGTCATGGCTCGGGCTCGGCCCCAACGTCACGACCTGAAGCCGTCCTTGACCCGGTTCAGTTCTCCGGCTACTTCACTAAGGCACGGGTCAAGTCAGTCCCCATGCGTGTACACACGTCGATTACTTCCCTTGTCCAAGGCTCGGGAACGAAGTCGGGGGAATCGGGGTCCCCGGTTCGACGGGTATTGGCCCATAGCTGTATTCCGCTGGCGATCGGTTGCTCGCCGTCATCGGTGATCCGGTAGTACTCGAATTCACCTGCCATGAAGTGCAGGCGTATCCAGGGTATCGACATCCGGATGGAGATCCGATCCGTTTCGTAGACTTCCCCGGCGTATTCGCAGGTTACCGATGTGGTGAGCATCGCGATGTCTTTCCTCAATGACATCATATATTCAGGGATGTAGTCGAATGCGAAACGTTCGCGGCACACGCCTTGCCAATCGATCAGGTTCCTATAGTATACGAACCCTGCCCGGCTGGTCTCACCGAAGGTGACGACATGTTCGAGTCTGTACTGACTAAACGTGCCTGCCGCATTCGGGATAAGCAAGCCGGGCGATTCTTGAAGAGCGGTCATGGATGTTCTGCTTTCGTAATTTGGGCAGGCTAAGCGCCGCGTGGTCCTAACTATGGCGATACAAGCTCACATCGCTGCTCATCTGCGTCTGAATTCCGGTGTCGCGTAGCGACGGAAAACCAGTTCGTGGAGTACATCCTCGCCACCTTCGACGATCGAGACATAACGGACGTCTCGCACCAGTTTTCCGATGATGGACTCGTTCGTGTAACCGAGGCCACCGAACATCTGCGATCCAACGCCAGCGATGTCCCAGCCAGTCAGTCCACAGAACACCTTGGCGGTCAGCGCTGATCTCAGTGCGCCGTGCCGCAGGAACTCGGCGGCCGCGTCCTGCCTTGTCATGATCTCGTCGAATTCGCCGGCGGCCGCAAGGCATTGGTTTCTCATTACATCGATCTGCATCTCCATCTGCCCGATTTTCCCGGCGAAGACCGGGTGCTCGAACAGTGTGGAATCCTGCAATGTCTTGCTCCTGGCATACTCGATGCTGATGTCTCGAATACGCCGCGAGATCCCTATCGCGGTCGCTGCAATGAGGATTCGGGTTGCATTGAGAGCGATTTCCAGCAGGAACACGCCTTGTCCTTGAAGCATGTTCTTTGATGGCACACGGCAGTTTTCGAAAGACACTTGGTAGGTGGCCGACGATCGCAGGCCGATCATCCCCCAACGTTTCCTGATGTGAATTCCAGGTGTCTCCCGAGGTACCACCACTGCCAACTGATGGAGAGAGTTTTCGGCGGAGGCGGCGATCACTACGAAGAAGTCGGCGAAGTCGGCGTTGGTTGCGAAGAATTTCTCCCCATCGAGAACGAGATCCTCGCCGTCCCGGGTAGCGGTGGTAGCGATCTTTGCGAGTTCACTGCCGGCCGCCCGCTCACTGCCGAGCGTCGCGGAGAATCCGCGTGCGTCTCCCGACGACCGTAGATAGCGTTCACGTAGTTCATCCGTGCCATAGAGAGAGATCATGGTCGAGCCCAATATCGACGCGAACAGTGTGAACGACACTCCTGCGTCACCATAGGCGAGTTCGGAAACGATATCGACACTGTCCTGGAGATTGCGGCCTAATCCACCGTACTTCGGCGGGATCCACCAGTTGGCGAGGCCGGTGTCGCGAAATTTCCGGTAGAGCGGAAGTGGCGCTTCGACGTAGGTGTCGAGACTGTCATCTCCTCGCATCAGTTCTGTCGCGACGAATTTCCGCACCTCTTGGAGAATATCTGCGATCTCCATTGTCTCGTCTTTCCTTTCGAAACTGCGATCCTCAGCGGAGGGACGATTCGACATCCTCAGCTCCTCTGCGATGGGTGCCATGAGGGGTAGCTGATGGGAACGGGCAGGGACTTGACGGTATGGACCTTCAGCCCGGTGACACGGATCAGCACTCGACTCGTCGGCGACACCGCGACGATCTCATCGGATGTTTCGTCGTAGTACAGGTCCAACCCAGTGGGGTACTCGTGGGCAAGTTCCACGTCGGTGGCCGCGGTGTACAAATCGATACGGTCCACAGACAACGGAACGATCATGCGTACCCGCGCGGGCCCTTCACGGATGAGTAACCGGAACATGGAGTCGATCAGTAGGGCAGGAATCAGCAGATTCGCGAAGACACCGTCGCTCTCGGCCCTGGGCAGCCAGCAGGCATAGGCACCGCTCTCGTCGACGGTGAGTGCATGGAGCGTGCGCCACACACCGGAGAGCTGGACCGGGATGTCGGGTCGCATCGAGACATCGTCGGCAAGTGGCACTCCGCGAGGTGCGGATCGCCCAGCCCAATGCGGCGCGACGAGTGGCGCTCCGAGCAGGACGTCGGTTTGACAGTGCAGTCGGTCATGGGACAGTATCCGGCCGTCGGCGGTGACCATATCGGACAGGATGCGGACGCGCACCCGCTGAGGGCCGCTCATCTCGGCCTGGATCCGGCACAGTGGAGGTCTGCCGTCCGGATCGGCGAAGATGGGCGCCTGGATCTGGAAGTCGGTGAACCCGATCGGTTGGGCGTCCATGCATAGTCCGCCCGCAGCTTCGGCTGCCATCGCCAACATCATCACTGCGGGAACCGAAGCGCGTCCATCGATCAAATGTTCCCGGAGGTAGCCGTCGCGATCCGGCTCTGCTTGCCAGGTCCAGTTCGCGGTATTACTGCTGCGGTGCACCGCATCGCCGAGCAGGGTCGTGCGTCGGTCGTAATTGCTGCTCGTGGTGGCGGCGGAATCGCCCCGATGCCCGAGCCCGTGACTCCAGCCTTGGTGGACGCCGTAGATCGAGGTCGGTTCGGGGGGTCGAGGGGTGGCCAGCTCGGCGAGGAACAGTCGAGCACCCTCATCGTTGCCGACCCCGGTGATGCCGTATTGGCGCGAGAGGTGGTCGATCTCGTCGTGCGCCATGCCGGTTTGCGACCACAGGCCCCAGCCGATAGTGAATTCTCCAGTGTTGTGCGCCAGGTTCTCGTAACGCGAGGCGGCGGCCAGATATTCGTTGGCCGGAGAGTAGTCGGTGTCGCCTGCGCACCCGAACAGACCGCTGACCGAGCTGAAGTTGCACCATTGTCGGGGCGGCGGATCAGTGAAGGCGTCTTTGAGGTTGTGGTAGCCGATAACTTTGGCGGCGCACACTTCCCGGAACTCGGCCAGCGACTTGCCCGCCACGGCCGCGGAGCGGATCCGCCCGGCACCGTGGATGAGCAGGTCCACCCGAGCGCCGTCGGCCCCGATGGTTTTCGCGGCCAATTGGACCTGCTCTCGGTCACCGACATCACAGACCAAGTAGTGCACCCGGTCAGGGCCACAGAGTTGACGCAAGCGCCGCAGGGTCACGGTGATTTCCCTGACACGTAGCAGTGCGTCGAACTGGCGGTTGAGTTCGGCGATACTGTCGCCGCCCGCAGCGCGCTGCGCGGCGAGGTAGGCAGTGCGCGCGGCAGTGAGGCCGTCGTCGGGTGTGTCCAGCAACTGGGTCGGGAGGTTGTCCAGCGCTGTGGTGCCCAGCAGCCACAGAGTGGGTCGTGACTGTTTTGCCAGTGCGGTGAGCACCACGGAGGTGACGCCGCGGCCGCCGCCCGTGGCCACGACAACGGAGTCCCTATCCACCGCCAGCGTGCGGCCGAGGCCTGCCGGGGGCAACGGTGCAGGGCAGGTCTGCTCGACATAGCGCAACCCACTGCGGTACAGCACGATCGATCGGTCCCGCTGGGCAGTGGACTCCGCGGTGAGCTGGTCCAAGCCCGCTTCCAGCGTGGCGTCGGTGACCACGGCGAAAGTGCGACACGGGAGCTCCAGAGCCAGGCTGCGAAGGAATCCGGTCAACAGGGTCAGGTGGGGGTGAATAGTGTGTCCGGCCAAGGGATCCAGCAGCAGTGCGGCGACCGAGCCGGTTTGCACCCGCTCGCCCAACCGTTTGATCACCAGCAGCGCCCACTCTTGCAATGCGACCAGCGCGGGAGCCGGCGGGGCGGGCCACTGCTCCGCAGTGTCGCGAATACTCGCCACCAGCCGCAGGTTCGGGGACGCGCCCTCCAGGTGAGCGAGGACCGTCTCGGCGGCGGTCTCATCGATCAGCGTGCCGACCACGATCGCACTCGTGCCTGCGGCGGCTGGATCGGTGCACAACACCACTGCCCCGGCCTCGTTGGCGGCGTGGGCCAGCGCCGCGGCCAGCGCAGCCGAGTCGGTCAGCACTATCCCGGACCGAGGGATGGCGGGCAGCGGAGCGCTGGTGGGGATGGCGTTGCGACGGCGCAGCACAGCCACCGATCGCGGTGGGGACGTCGATGACGGCGACACCGCGACGGTGGTCGGATAGACCGTGACATGAGGTCCGGAGTCGGGGCTGTCGATGTCTACCTCTGCCAGGCCCGATTCCAATGCTCGGAGCACGGCCAGTGCGCCGTCTGCACCGAGGTAGCTCGGCTCGCCGTCGCGTTTGCCCCACCAGGTCTCCGGTGTGCGGCGCGGTTGATCCGGTCGGTGAGCGCTGGTGTGTATCCGGGCCAGTATTGGCCAGCCTTGTTCGGTGGCCAGCGATTTGCGGGTCAGCGCCAGCAGCACGGCGCCCTCGGCCAATTGTTCGTGGGGGATGCCGGTCAGCTGCGCCATGACGGGAGTGCTGTTGCCGTTGATGCCCAGCACCAATGCCACGTCCAGTTCACCGGTGGCCAAGTATCGGCCGGCTACGTGCAATGCTGCCTGGGTGGAGGAGTGCCCGGACTCCAAGGCCATGGTCATTCCATGCAGGTGGAATCGGTTGGCCACCCGTGCGGAGATGATGTTGGGCTGCTGCCCGGGGATCGACTCCTCATTGGACGCGGGTAGCCGGGTGGTCAACTCGGCGAGGTATGCGAGCAAGGTTTCGGTATCGTCGAGATCAGCACCGTTGTCCTGGGACAGCGTTTGCACCAGGTCGGTTGCCCCCGCGCGGATCGTGTACTCGACCATCGAGCGGGTGGGTCCCATGTGCCCGGTGATCACACCGGTTCGGTCTCGATGGCGTTCCCATAGCTCGCCGTGCTCGGCAACGAACTGATCGACGACGGCTACGGCCATCAGCTGGGTGCGGTCGATCGTGCGCGCGGCTACGGGAGGCATTCGCAGTTCCCGGAACGGTGGCAGCGGATACTGCTCGCCGAACGAACGCTGCGGACCGTCCGATCCTGTACGCAACCAGTGCCGCACCCTGTCGGGATCCGGCGTTCCGGGCAGGTGCGCGCGCCAGCCGACAACAACGATGTCGTCTGTGCCTGTTGGCGGATTAGCCGCCGGAGGGTTGCCGCCCAAATCTCGTACCAGCAGGTGGGCGTTGGTGCCACCCAGACCGAACCCGGTCACCCCGGCGACACGGGACCGTTCGGGTCGAGCGGGCCACGGCGTTTCCTCGACCGGCACTCTCACGTTTCCGACAGGTGCATCCGCGGGCAGTGCGGTGAGGTAGCGCTCCCCCGGGATGGTTTCGTTGCGCAACGCCAGCAGGGCATGCACTACCGACACCGCCCCCGCCGCCCAACCGGCGTGACCGACCAGCGGCTTGTTGGAGGTGGCCAACAGGCCTCGATCCCCGGCGAGTTCGGTCATGGTCTGCAGTTCGATGAGGTCACCGATCGGAGTTCCGGTGCCGTGGGCGACAATCCAGTCCACCGCGGACGCATCTGTGGTGTTGACCGTCCGAGCCCTCTCGAAGGCGAGTCTTTGCCCGAGAACGTCGGGCGCCACAGTGCTGCCCTGCCCGTCGGTCGATCCACCGAAACCAGCAAGAACGCCGAGGATCTCGTCGCCGTCGGCCACCGCTCGGTCCAGCCGTTTGAGAGCGAGCATCGCCGCGGCGTCGGAGAACAGCACTCCTTGGGAATTGGCGTCGAACGCCCGAATCTCACCGTTCGGTGAGAGCCCCTTCAGCTTGGCGAACAGGACGAGGTCGCGGCGGGTAGTGATGTTCGCGCCACCGCAGAATGCGATATCGCAATCGTCGGCCAGCAGGCTTTTAACCGCCAGATCGATGGCGTACAACGATGACGAGCACGCGGTGTCCGGGGCGAGCCAGTCGCTGTCAGGCGGAAGTAGATCGGCAAATGCGTTGCGTACCATCATGTCTGGGAACGCCACCCGGGGACGGGCCAGTGAGTGTGGATAGTGCTCCGCGAGCAGCGCCTGCACACGCTCGCGGTGACGGTTAGCGGTGCCCGCCGCGCCCGCTGCGGCGAGGATCGACTCTTCCATGGCCAAGCTGCCACCCGACCACGACCCGACATAGCAGCCATAGCGATCGGCCGCAGTGTGCGTCATCGTGTCGCGCGCCTGCAGCAGGCAGTGCCGCAACAACACTGTCGTGTGATCGTCGTGGGACCAGCGGCCTTGCTCGAGTTCGATAGCCAGCGCCGGATGGGGAATGAAGTTCCGGATGAATCCCGCGGTCCGGACGTAGGTCTTGTCCTCAGCGGTGTGATCGTCGGAGAACCATGGGGCGAGATCGAATGATTCGGGCTCGCCGAAGGTGTTATGTTCCTGGCTGAGCACACCCCAGAATTCTTCCGGAGTGTTGGCCCCAGGCAATACCACTCCCATCCCGACCACCGCCACCGCGCGATCCGATGCGGTGGAGTGCGGGCGCGAGGACAGACCTCTAGTCCATGCCGGGCGTCCTGGCTGTTGCGGCAAGCCCGCCAGCCTCAGCGACATGCCACCGTCGACTACGAGTTTGGTACCGGATATGCACTTGGCCGAGGGCGACGCCAGGAAAACTACCGCCTCGGCAACGTCGTCGTCGCTTGGCATCATCCCCAGCGGGGTCCCGGCGACGGCGATCTGTCGCCGCTGCGCAGCGTCGGTCCAGTAATCCAATGCGTAGTTATCGACCAGACTCGCCGACACCGTGTTGACCCGGATGTTCGCCGGCCCCAAGTCCACCGCCAGATAACGGGTCAGGGCATCCTGCGCCGCTTTGGACACACCCACCGCCGCGTAGCGACCCAACACGAAATCGGCCGGCGTCGACGAGAGGTTGACGATGGCGCCCTGTCCGGCGGCCTCCAGCAGTGGCACCGCCGCCTCCACACACCAGCGCACTCCCGTGCAGATTGACTTCCAACCCTCTCGACCAGTCCTCGTCATCGAGTTCTTCCAACGCCCCGAGCACCCCGTAGACGGCATTGTTGACCAGGACATCGAGCCGGCCGTGCCGCTCACGGACGCTGTCGAACATCGACTCCACACTCGCGCGTTTACCGACCGAGGCGCGCAGCAACTCCACCGATCCACCTGCGGCAGTTATCTCGGCGGCGGTATCGTGGGCCAATTGGTGGGAGTGAAAATAGTTGACGATCACGTGGGCACCACGGCGGGCGAATGCCTCGACGATGGCCCGGCCGATACCTCTGCCGCCCCCGGTGACCAGTACCACCTTGCCTGCGAAATCCTGGATCATGAATCGACTTTCTTTCGTATGGCGCACCGAACGGGGGTTGATCAGACGGCACCGGGAGTGGGGATTCCGGCAAGTCGATAGATCAACTCGGCCAGCTTCGGCAGGGTGTTGTAATCGCGGATGCGCATTTCACTGGTCGGCGTCGGCAGGGCGTAGCGGTCCAGCATCTTGACGAGAAGCTCGGTTTTGCGCACCGAGGCGATACCCAGATCTGCCTCCAGGTGGGCGTCATCGGTGAACACATCCGGCGGGTACCCGAGCGCTTCAGCGAACAGTTGCTGTAGCTCGGCCAGCAACTCCGGCTGTCCGGGAAGAGCTGATCCCGACGGTGCCTGCGGCACGGGCTGGGGAGCTGGCGCCGGCGGCGGCGCGAGCTGCGGAGCTGGCGCGAGCTGCGGAGCTGGCGCGGGCTGCGGAGCGGGGGCAACGCTGACCACCTCGCGCGGGACGGCCACCGAGGGCGGGGCTGCCGGCGAATCCAGCGCTTCCAGCAACTCTCGCAGGCCGACCGGTGAACGCAAGGGCGCGTTGACTCGCACACCCGCTGGTAAGGCCAACACAGCGAGGTCGGTCAGAATCGACCGCGCGCCTGCTTCGACGAACCAGTCGACTTCATCGACCGCATGCAGCCGACTGATCGCCTCGAAGTAGTGCACAGGATCGGAGAGATGAAAGTCGATGATCTGTCGGACGTCGTCGACATCACGCACATAGCGCTCCCGCAGCGGCGAGTACACCCTGCACTGTGGTCGATTCAGTCGGTAGCCGCTGGTGGCGTCGGCCACGCGGTGGGCCGCCGGAGCCAGCAGCGAACTGTGGTGCGGGTACTTCACCAGCAATCGGGTGGCCTGTATGCCCGCCGCCCGTGCCACGGCCTCCAACTTCGACAAACCCTCGGTCCGTCCCGACACCACCGTCTGTCTGGGTGCGTTGAACAACGAGAGCTCCAGCGTCCAATCTCCGACCGCACCCACCAACTGCTCCGCGCGCACCGCCCCGACCTGCAACGCCACCAGCCCGCCACCGGGATCGACCTCGGCCAGGGCCTTTTCCCGTTCGCATAACACCCGGGCCGCATCGTAGACGCTCAGGCATCCAGCTGCCGCCAACGCGGCTATTTCACCAGTGCTATGCCCCAAGACCAGATCGCACCCGACGCCCTCGGCCCGCAATATGGCATGCACACTGACACCGATCCCTAACGCTGCCAAGTGCAATAATGTCGGGGTCTGGGCGAGGTCCTCGATTTCTGGGCCGTTCGGATCGGTGAGCAAAGCGGTAAGCGGTTCCAGTCCGTAGTCTCGTGCGGCCCGATCTATCGGGGCCAGCATCTCGTTCACGGCCGGATGATCAATCGCGAGCTTCGCGAGTGCACCGGGGATATACCCTCCGAGGCCCGGGAACAGAAAAACGGTGCGCGACATAGTACTACCTTCCTAGAAAATTCAGATCTCGCAAAATAGTTTGAAGGCTTCTCGGACGACGATCTCCTGGTCTGATTCGGCTGCTTTACCGTGACTGCGGCCGATCCCGATGGCAGGGGCACGCCGCCAGATATCTTTGTAGGCCCCCCGTACGAGACGATGTCATCAGATCGCCCGCAGGTCCGGCAGTACGGTGGCCGACCATTGCGACTTTGGCACGTGCCAATCAGGTCGCCAACCTCTCACACCACACGAAGGACAGGGCAGGGCAATAGATCGCTAGTTCACACTGCTCACGCAGATCCAAACCGGCTGATGGCTACTGAGAATACCTTCGTTGCTGGTCGTATCTCCCCACGCGAGTTGGCGGTTCTTTCCGCTGTGGCTGGGCGGCAAGACACACAGGTCTGACAGTCCAATTCGTGCAGGACTTTGCGAGCCAAACTATTCATGGCAACCGAATCCAATTTTTTTTGGATCGCGGAGGACGAGGTCCGGACCTCGAAGCACCCTCAACGGTTGATACGCCCCTCCAAGCTGAGAGGTCATGAACTTCTTACCGATGTCACACATGCACGTCGCGGAACTGAAGAAAGCAACTGGCAGCCGCACGTGCAGCCGGAATCTCGGTCATGATCGCCGCAGTCCGACTCAGCTCGTCGCAGGGGTGCTGACCGTGTTCGGCGTATTCGGTCCATTGGTCAACTACCCTCGCCATGACCTCATCGACAGGAACCGTCCCCCCTCGAAGCAACCACTCCGTCCTTCTGCACCCTCGCCGCATTCGAACTGATGCGCCCGATCATCACCGGCCTATGATCAGTCGCTGCTACAACTCCACCTCAGATGTCGGCCGCTTGGAGGTCGGCAAGTTGAAGTAGGTGTTGGGCATGCACTCGATGGTCGTCAAGCAATTGACGATCAATCGGCTCATGTACAGATACGGTCTAAGGTGGCTACACGACGCAGTGGCCCAGAAAAATTGGAGACTCGATCATGCCGGATATTTGGCACCTGGGCCCCCCGATCTGGCATCCAAGATTCGTTGCTTCGAGCTGGCCAACCGGAAGAAGAACGCGACGGCCAACGATTTTTGCGGAGCAGGTCGACGCATAGGCTTAAACTCAATCGACATAAGGGCCGAGTCGGCTCAGCGTTGTCGATGTGGCCCTTGGGATCGGTCTTCTGCTACCAGTTCAAGAGGTTGTCACCGCCATGATGATCAAATCGAGTAGCTCGAGCAATTGCCTCGCCCCATGCGGCCGCATCGTCGATGCCGACCAACAGAACCATGATGACGAGTGCGGCATGATCACTCATATCGACCACTACTCGTGTGGGTGCCGCACGATACGACACGAATACCACGACGGTAGTATCGGTGAGCGCACAGTTCTACACAACGGCAAGAAAATCTTGTCGAAGCTCAGGCCAGAGCAGGGGTGCTAGAGAAGCGAAGACGACGAATGCCGCACGCGCGTTCGCGAATGCCGGGCCTGCAACTGCTCGCTCGACACGAAGCCGCTGTTCGGCACTGCACATGCGTAGCTATGGCACCGCCGCCCCGACAGGCAAGTCCGAGGCCTGCGCCATCGGTAAGCGAGCCGAGGTTGCGATACATATCACAAAGATTCACCGCTTCGCATCGCAGAACCCGCCATCGCCACACATGATCCGAGCCAACCTGCGGCTCGGGAGAGGGGTGCTCGTATGGAGATCGACATCTCGTGCCCCCTCTGCGGCCACGATCATGGCGTCCAGAGTGTTCCAGCGGCGCACGCCGAAGGGGTATCCGCCAGCTACGGCACCAACTTCACCACAGGAGTGGGAGTCACCTCGGCCGGATTGGTACCGATCATGGGGACGACGACAGTCGAACGCACGCACACAACCGCACTCGCACAGAGTCTGTCTCTCGCTCCATCGCAACGACCGGTAGGGCGGCTAGCGGTGATCGGACTACTGCTACTCGTCCCGGATCTCCTCGCGATAGTCCCGATCACACTTGCCATTCTGCAACCCGACGACGTCGGGTTGCTCTCGACTCTCTTCGCGGCGGTATTCCTGCTCGGCGCGCTGGCCATGCCGTCGGCCGTGGCGTTCTGCCTCGCAATCGGCAGGACTCGCTTCAATAACCGCATCTCACGGGGACGCCGGGCCGCCCACGCGGTGTGGAGTTCGGGGTTCTATTGCCATCAGCGCGGCAGGGTGTTCTGGCCGTCGTCACCGGCACCGAACATCCCGGCTCGGCAAGCCTTCATTCCAGAGCATTTTCGCTGGTTCGTCTGGGACGCCGGAGACTACGTAAATGCGTGAACGGCCTCTCCAGCAGCCAACGATCCCGACGGGTTCACCTGTCTGGACGCTTGACCTTGTTCAGTGACTTCCCGACTGTCCTTGCGTCGGCTCGATATCGCTGCTTGATTCGGCAGATGGGTCGGCGCTCGTTCGGCTCAAGGATTTGATTTCCGGTGTGGCCTGGCCAGGGCTGCCGGATGGGCCACTCTCGTGGTTAGCATTTCGGGCAGCGGCGATCAGTTGCCGCGCTTGCCGTGGGGTAATTTCCAGCAGTTCGGCAACATCGTCGTCGCTTTGGCCTTCCTCGCGGAGGGCGGCTGCGGCGGCGGCCTGCTCGCCGCGGTATCCGGCCAGTTCCTCCTCAGCGCCGGTTTTCAGCTGCTGCATCTGCTGCCGGTAGGTCTCGAGGTCGCGATCGCGCTTACTCTCGCACTCGTCGATGGCGACCCATGCTGCGACGTACTGCTTCACCGCGGCGGTGATCGCCTTTTCGCGTTGCCGAGCCCGAGCCCGGCGTTTTTCCACACGTTCACGGTTTCGTTCCAGGCGTTCGGACGCTTCGAGGTGCCGGGGCGGACGCGGTGACGGTTTCGGTTTCGATCCTGGATTCGGCATGACGGATCTCCTCATCGACCCATCCACCTGATTCTCCCGTCCACCAGCGTACCGACATCCGCGCCGCCGACCTTTCCTGATCAACGAACCAGGGCCTGCACGACCTCCGATGGGCTCGTCAGTTGATCATGGAATCCATCCAGTCCCGTACGGCCGCTTGATATTCAGGGGCACCCGGGGAGAGATTGATCATGTCCCCGCCGTCTTCGAGGACGTAGGTGCGCAGCTGGGAGGCGGGGCTGTAGAACTGGGATTCGGCGGCGTAGAGGGTGGCTGCGTCGCGGCATATCGCACCGCAGCCCAGCCGATCTTGGCTGACTGCTGCCAGCAGTACCGGCACGCTGATGCGGGAGGTGGCGCCGGGCAGCGTGGCTACGAGTCCGTCCGGCCACTCGGTCAGCGAGAACCGGTCCTTGGTCTTCTCGGACATCTCGATCACCCCGGGGTCATCGTGTGGGCCGAAGAAGTTGCGGGCTGCTTCGGGGGTGTCGAATGCCACGGTCAGCCAGCCAGGTTCGGATCTCCTGAACGCGGGATCGTCTGGGGCGTGGCGAAACGTTTTGGCCGAGTCGAGTGCGACGAGCGGGTCGATGGAGTGTGAGTATCCGGTGAGTAGCACGCCGTCGACATCGTGGTAGGTGGCCGCCTCGAGCACGCTGACCCCGGATCCGAGGGCGTTGCCCCGAGGACGACCTTCTCGAACGGGTCGACGCCCGGTAGGGCGCGTCTCAGGGCCTGCCACCGCGGTGTGGACTCCTGCCGCATCGTTAGACGCGGTGACCGTCCGGAACGGGGGTGTCGAGGACCGTCCGTTGCCCGGGCGGTCCAGGGCCAGCGTCGCATAGCCTGCGGAGTTCAAGGCCAGGGCGAACGAGTAGACCTCGGGTTGATACGAGAAGTCCCAGTAGACGGCGTTCGCGGCGGATCCCGATGTCAGGACCATGACCGCCTTTGCGTCTCCGGCTGGTAGGCATAACGATCCGGCGATGGTGCCGCTCGGCACACTGAAAGACACTGTCTGGCAGTCCCGTTCGGTCTCTGCGCCGACGGCCCTGTTCAACGCACCCATAGGTGCCGTTACCAGAACAATCATCACTACCAGCAGTCGCCCCCACCAGTGCCTGCAGACCTTTTTGTGCTGGCGTGTTCGAGCCCAACGGGGTTGTGCCCGTTCAGGATTGCGCTGCGGCTGTTTGTGAATGGCCGGATTGCACCGCGAACGCGGGGACGGATTCGAATGTGGTGTCGGCATGACGGGCTCCTGGATCGACCCGTCCGCTGATTCTCCCGCCTACCAACGTACTCGCATATCAGCCCTTCCCTACCTCCCGACTCGATCGACGACCCCGCCTGAGTGCTTCGGCCGTCGACTCTGCGTCACTAACCCATTCATCGCCCTGTCGAAAGGAACATCCGCGCTATGAACGAGCCCGAAATCAAGGCAGCCGTGCATGAGATCGTCTGCGCTGATCAGGCGGCCCCGTGCGATCCGAGTGCAGCGCGAAACATTTCGCCGGTCAAAGACCCGGGAGAACAGATCGCAGAGATACCCGCCATGATCGGGTCCCCGCCGAAGCGTTCGCTTGTCGTGATCATTCTTCGCACGGCGCATGGCGACGATCAGTCCGCAACGGTCGACTCGGTCATGCGCTTCGATCTGGATCCAGACGGCGGCCGCCTCCGGTTGCGGGCAGATATCGTGGCCCGCTGTATTGCACAAGTCTCGCCACACGATGGCACGGCTGCGGTGCTCGCCGTCGTGGTCGATGATCGTGTCGCTGCGCCGGAGTTGTCAGCCGAGGAGGTCCGTGACCGATGCCGCACAGGACGATTCGAGGTGTTGGTCGCCGACTTGACCCGGCATCTGGCCGCTGAGGGCATTGCCCTCGCGAGTGCCTGGGCGGTACAGGCGATCGAGCCGGAGATGCCGTGGTGGACCCTGTTCGAGCCCGAACAGGTTGGGGTCCTACCGGGTTGGGCGGCCTCGGTATGGCTGGACAGCAAGTGGATCCTCGGCTCCTGTGCCGAACTGGCCGCCGTCGTGGCCGACGACACCGGTCTCCAGCAGCAGGTGGCCGCCCTGTTGGACAGTGCTATGTCCGCCGCCCGCGAGCGGCAAGTCGCCGCCGTGCGGCGAGGTGATCCCACTGCCTACAGTCGGCAGGCCCTCGAGTATGTGCTGTGGCAGGTCGCCAGTGTCGAGGCCGATGAGCCGCTGACGGCTCCGGAACTAGCGGAAATCGCTGTGGCACTGCGCGATAGGTCGGTGCGTGACGCGATGCTCGCGCTCCCGTTCGGCGACCACGCTGCGGCAGCGGAAACCTTGTGGTCGGTCATGATTCGGGCACAGTCGGATAGGTATCGTGCCGAGGCAGCGGCGTTGCTCGGCTACTGCGCGTATGTCCGCGGCGACGGCCCATTGGCCGGCACCGCCTTCGAAGCGGCACTGCGCGCCGATCCCAAGCATTCGATGGCCCAGATGCTGGCGACGTCCCTGACCGTCGGCATACCGCCGGAGCAGATGCGCCGCTTGGCGCGCAGCGGCTTTCACGCCGCCGCCGACCTCGGTATAGACCTGGGCGAACCCTCACCATCGACATCAGCCGGATCTGATGACCACTCGCTGTGACGGATTGTTCTCTCTGCCTGCACTTTTCGACGATCACGCGACTCCGATCTGCTGGTCGTACGGTATGGGGGTCGAGAGCACCGCAGGTATCGTCCGGACATTGCTGGACCCGGGATTCGGACCGCCGGAGCTCCGTGATGACCTGTCGAATCTGATCGTGATGGTCGCTCAGACCGGCGATGAGTGGACAAGCACCTGCGATCTCGTCACCACCCATATCCTGCCGCTGCTGTGTGAGCGTGCCATCAGATTTGTCGAGGTTGCCCGTGCCGGAACGGCTGCGGCGGACGGGATCGTGGTGCTGCAGGACTCGCGTAGTCCGGTGCGACTACATCCCGATGCCGACGAGCACGGCTTCTACGCACTGAGCGCCGAGCACCGCGCCAACGGCGTGCTTCCCACCCTCGGTGGCAAAAGAACGTGTTCTGTTGACTGCACCAGTTCCCTGTTGACGACGAAGGAGTTGGTTGTGGCAGCAGATAGTGATCTCCGTAGTTCCGTGATGCATGGGCTGATCGAGCTTCCTCGGATCGGCAAAGTAGTCGCCGGGCCGGGGAACCTTCCGCCGTTCTTGCTGGTCGATGCGCAGACGGCGCCGGTCGAACCGGCGCTGCAGTATCTGCGGGATTTGGCGCTAGGCGACGCGAGCCCGTCGACCTGCAAGAGCTACAGCTATGACCTGTTGAGGTGGTTTCGGCTGCTGTGGCTGCTGGAAGTTGCGTGGGATCACGCGACCGAAGCCGAGGTCGCGCTGCTGGTCGGGTGGATGCGCACCGCACCGAATCCCCAGCGACAGCGCCGTCGCGCCGGTGCGCCAGCACCGGGCACGGTGAATGTCAGAACTGGCAAGCAGTCGCTGAAGGCTGGCTTCGCGCCGCGAACGATCAACCATTGCCTGTCGGTGATCTACGGTCTCTATGCCTATCACGGCAGTTTCGGTCGCGGTCCGGTGATCAACCCGGTGCCCGAGTCCGCGGAACGGCGGGAGAAGCTTGCACATCTGAGCCCGTTGGAGCCGAAACCTGTTGTCCGACGGGCACGTTTGCGAAAGTGTCCGCAAAGCTACATGCCGTGCGCTCGAGGGAACCCGCAGTTGATCCCAGCGATGAAACTCGCCGATAGCAGCGAGCCCGGCACCTTTCGGTGCCGGGCTCCTCGGTTGGTATAGCTCACGCCACACCACGCCGGTTTCCGCCGTCTTCCACTACCCGACGGTAGGCTCCTGAACCGGGTTATCAGCGTCAGAAGGTTCTGTCCGTCGACTTCAACGGGATCACCGGAGGGCAAATGGGTGCTGGCATACGGAAGCTCTACTCGGCACTGGCGGTGGGCGCCATCGCCCTCGTTCCACTGATCGTGACATCACCTGCCGCGATCGCGGACCAGGCGTCCCCCTGTCAGAAAGGCCAGGCCGTCGCCTCCAACTACGACATCCCCAAATACCTAGGCACGCATGACGAAAACGGGCCAAGGGGTGGTGATAGGAAGAAATTCCTCGAAACAACGCATAAGGGTCGATGGGAGAAGGGAACCTGTTTAACTCCCAACAAGAAGGTCTCTGGAAATTTCGTCAAGACAGCCTGCGGCTCAGGCGGATTTGACACCTGCTGGCTAGAACAAGACTACCAATCCACACGGAAGACTTTCTACGAAGTCAAAAGTTCCGACCCCAAAGACCGCGACTGGTACTACTTCGACGCTGACGATGTCACATGGGCCTAGCGGGTGCGCCCCGTTGGTTCGTCCGCGCGGTTACCAGGCGGTGGAGTCGTTGAGGTAGAGACCGCAGGCGCAGTCGTCATTGTGTAGCTTCTTGGCCCTGTCTATGGCGGTTCGTAGCGTCCGGCAACGAGGATCGCTCATGGAGAGTTCCGCCGGACCGGATGTCCTGTCGCTGCCGGTCAGCGACAGGACATCCGGTGTTTCGGGGAGCCAGCGGGAAGGGCGGTGCGTGTCCGCCTCCGCGCTTCCGGAGGGTGCACACCACTTTTCCTCTGACGCGCGGCAACGTCCTGCCGCCCTGCGGTCAGCTCGCGGCTACCTCTTCGAGGATCTTGACCATCGTCTCGTCGAGTATGGCCGGCATGGGCGAGTCCACCATCTCCGGGAAACGGCTGAAGAGCCCCGTGGGCAGTTCGAAGTCGATGCGGGTCTCCTCGCCGTCGCGCTGCGACACCGAGACCCGTATCGGGGCGCTGAGGCCCGACGCTCCGGAGTAGCGGAACAGCTCCCGGCCGTAGATGGGGTTGCCGATCAGGTAGAACTTCGCCTCGCCCGGGATTCCGGCGAGGCGCATGATCGCGCCCTGCTCGAGTTCGAAGAAGATGGCGTGCGGCTGCTCGGGGGTGACCATGCTGTTGATGTAGGCGTCGAATCCGGCGAGGTCCTGATGTGCGATCAGTTCCTGCATCCTGGTCAGGGCCAGCCGCTTGAGGATGCTTTCGAACTCGGTGATGACCTGGAAGTAGGACTTCGCCGAACGGATCGTCAGCATGGTCGACTCGATCGGGATGACCTGGGTTTGCGCCCCGAAATTCATGGTGGTGGTCTCGGACATGATCCTGCCTCTTTCCTGCGATGTGTACGCAACCGCGCCATTGCGGCGGCCGCGAACACACAGTGGATGGGGATGAGCCGTCATCAACCTGATCTCACCTGATGACAGCGCACTGAGTACTCAGATCCATGACTACTCATGTATATTATCATTCATCGGCATTGCGGTATTGTCAAGGACTGACTGGAACGACAGCTAGACAGATAGGAGGAGAGACGAGATGGCGTTGCGGCACGCGGTACTGACCGCCCTGCTGGATAACGAACTCAGCGGCTACGACCTGGCGAAGGCGTTCGGCGAGAAGGTCGGGCTGTTCTGGCACGCTTCGCCACAGCAGCTCTACGCGGAGCTGGCCAGACTGGAAGACGCGGGGCTGATCACCGGACGCGAGGTCCTCCAGCGGCGACGCCCACCCAAGCGGCTGCTCACCCTGACCGACGCCGGCCTCGCAGAACTGACCCACTTCGCCGCCGAGTCCGCGAAACCCTCGTTCCTGCGCGATGAACTGCTGGTCAAGGTCCACGCCGAACGGGTCGCCGACACCGACGCCCTCATCGAGCAGCTCGAGGACCACGCCGCGCGGGCCGCGGCCAAGGCGCAAGTGCTGGGCGACATGCTCACCGGCCTGCGCGGCCCGAAACACGAGGCGGCCTACCTCGCCACGACCAACACACCGGGGCCCTACCTCGTCTGCGTGCGCGGACGCCTTTTCGAGCAGGAGAAGCAGACCTGGTGCACCTGGGCCGCCGACGTCCTGCGTGCACGCACGGCCGGCCGGCCGATCCCGCCACTGCCGCCACGCTGAGCCTCTCAAACGCCCTGTACCACAAGGTTTTCAACGGCTCCTCGCCGGAAGGGCACACCAAGATCGAGAACACCGTCGGACAGGGCGCTGCGCTGGCGGTCTACAACAACAAGCTCCACTGCGTGTTCAGAGGCTCGAACCGGTGGAACGACCACGACCTGGTCGCAGTCGTCGTGCCCATGCGGGAATGACGTACTCGCAAAGTGATCGAATGCCGTGATCGCGCGCAGACGCGCTTCGGTTACGTGTGCCCATCGCTGCCGTGGTGACCTCGACCGTCCCGCTGAGCCTCGACGCTGATCTCGCGCTGACCACCCTGGCACTTGACGACGCGACCCGAGCCGCAGTGCTGGCAGTACACGGCCGTTCCGACGCTGTCACCGGCACCGAAGCATTCCACACACCGATGGAACTCGCGCTCGCCGCAGCCTGCGGTGGCCACCTGCGCCCTGACTCCACGGCGGCCGAATTATTCGACGCGTATATCGGCGGAGTCTGCCCTACCGAAACGACTCGTGCCGGGCTACGCATTGTCGACGCCGACCACCTCGAGAACCAACGGCTCAAATGCAGCAGGCAGCGACTCCAAAAACAGCGGCAGGTCCTCAGCACTTCGGTAGGTCACCAGGACCAAGCCGACAGACTTCTCATCGCGACGAGACATGCCGGGCAACCTATCAGCCCGAACCCATCGACACACCAGAGAGCCCCGGCCGCAAGCGATCACGCCGTCACCGCATCGGACAGTCGGCCTTTGATAAGCACCAGGGGCGGAGAACACACAACCGTCAGTTTGGGCAATGGGTGAAACTGGGCGGTCGACTTAACTTGGGGCTGTGGTGCTATCGGTTGTTCGAATGACTGTCGAAGGGGGGTAGCTGTCCGTACGCTTATCTAGCCGTTCTGTGTCATCGGAGTCTTTGGGTGGCCAGGGTTGTCATTGCCGTAGGTTCGGCGACTTGAGCGGATTGGTTCAGTTCCTGCTTTGAATTGGAGGTATACGGTGGCAGCTGATTCTGTGGTGCGGCGAGTTGCCGCGCCAACTGCAGTGACGGCGGGAATTGCGTCGGCGTTAGCGGTGGCGGTGAATCTAGCTACAAGCCGTGTTGATTCGTGGTGGTTGTGATTGGCCGTGGTAGCGCTGACTCTTGCCGGGTTCACAGCATCGTTATGGCTGTATCGGCGCAGCAGTCCCGCGCCACAACCTGCACCAAGCGCCCGAGGCGTGGTTCTGGGCACAGTGAAAGCCAGGGGGATGCTGCGGGTGCACGGGGTTCGATCGCCGGGAGATGGGGTCACGCTGGAGAAAGGCAACTTCCGTCGCGGGGTCGATATCGGTGATGTCCAGGCCGGAGTGGGTGAGGCGCCGGACCCTTCCTGAGCGCGGCGACAGACGTAGATCCTAGCCGCGCGTCACAAACCTTCACCTCACAGACGGTGCACGGAATCCGCGCGCGAGGCGACGTGTCGTTCACGACGATCAATCAGTTGCAACCCTTACAGAAACCGGAGGTAGTCGCTAGGGTTGTGATCGGTGAGATTCCACAATTACCAGCGCATTTCATCAGTCGCGACGAGTTAAGCCAAGTACGGAAGGTACTAAGCCAGTCGCGGATTGCAGTAGTGGTGACAGGAATGCGCGGGGTAGGTAAGTCTCAGCTGGCCGCGGCCATCGCTCGCGACGAGATCGACCGTGGTGCCGGTTTAGTGGCCTGGATCAACGCCGAAGCCCTGGATTCCACTCGCGCTGGGCTTTCGCACCTGGCTGAACGATTCGGCATCGCCGACCCAGACGGTGATTCGGCAAAGTCTGCCCAATGCTTGCGTGACTATCTGTCGAGCCGTTCCCAGCACGGGTTGTTGGTGTTAGACAACGCAGCCGACCCTGATCTGATCAGACCATTGTTGCCGACCGCTGGTGGGACGAAAGTGCTGATAACTAGTGTCCTGCGCCTGAAATTCGTTCAATTTATTCCGGGATGTGTTGGTGGGGGCGTAGGTTCGGTGCGTGGTGATGGGGCGACCGAAGTCCGAATTGGTGCTCAGTGAGCCTTTTTCATCCTGCTTGATGCGGGACTGCGGGATCTGTTGCCCTGCAGGGTAGTTCGACTGGACGTATGGCGAAGCCCCTGGTAGATCGGTTGTTTACCACAACCTCCGAACACCAAGGGCTTCGATGCTTTTCTACCGTGCCGCGCTGCCGTTGTCACGTCAGACCCTCGACTACGTGGCCGGGGTGATCCGGCGACACCGTGGCGCGATCGGGTCGGTGTGGCGGCGGTTGAACCCGGGCCGGCAGGTGTTGCTGGTGCTGGCTTACCTGCGTAAAGGCGAAACTTTCGGTGATCTGGGAGCCGGGTTCGGGGTGTCGACTACGACGGCGTGGCGGTATGTCGAGGAAACCGTGGAACTGCTGGCCGGGCGTGCTGTGGGTCTGCGGAAGGCGTTGCGGCAAGCCAGGACTGACGGACATGCCTACCTGATCCTGGATGGCACGCTGATCGCTATCGACCGAGTGGCCGCGGATCGGCCGTTCTACTCGGGCAAACACCGCCACCACGGCATGAACGTGCAGGTGATCGCGACACCTGACGGTGACATCGCGTGGGTATCGGGCGCGTTGCCCGGCAGCGTGCACGATCTGAAGGCGGCCTGGATCTGGCGGATCTGCCACGAACTCGAGGCCGCTGGCTGGATCACCTTGGCGGACAAGGGATATCAAGGCGCTACCGCGCTGCTGACCCCGTACAAGGGTAAGAACAAGCCGGAATCCCAGAAGGCCGCCAACCGCGCGCACGCACGACTACGCGGCTGCGGCGAACGAGCCAACGCCCAGCTCAAGAGCTGGCGGGTGCTGCGGAAACTCCGCTGCTGCCCCGACAAAGCCGGACAGCTGGTCAAGGCCATCCACGTGCTACAGGATCGCGAAATCCGGACTGCCCGACAAGGATGAAAAAGGCTCAGTGATGAGGAGCGGGCGGCGTTGACCCGTGGTGCGCGCGCGGCGAGTTCGTCGCAGGCGTATGCGCTACGATGCCGAATCGTGCTCGCCTGCGCCGAGCCCGCTCCCAACACCGAAGTTGCTGTGCGGCTTGGGGTTTCGGCACCGACGGTGGGTAAGTGGCGGTCACGGTTCGTGGCCTCGCGGTTGGCTGGTTTGGCCGATGAGCAGCGGCCGGGTCGGCCGCCGTCGATTCTGCTCGACCAGGTCGAAGAGGTCCTCACCGACACGTTGGCGTCGAGACCGGTGAACGCGACGCACTGGTCGCGGGCGTCGATGGCAGCCCACAGCGGATTGTCGAAATCGACGATCGGGCGGATCTGGCGCAGGTTCGACCTCAAACCGCATAGCCAGGACGGATTCAAGCTCTCGACAGATCCGCTGTTCGTGGAGAAAGTCGTCGATGTTGTTGGCCTGTACCACAATCCGCCCGAGCGGGCCGTGGTGCTGTGCGTGGACGAGAAGAGCCAGATCCAGGCACTGGACCGTTCCCAGCCAGTATCGCCGACGATGCCAGGCATGCCCGAAAGGACGCACCCATGACTACCAACGCCACGGCACCACAACACTTTTCGCCGCATTCAACGTCGCCGACGGCACCGTGATCAGCGAGCTGCACCGACACCACCGCGCAGCCGAGTACAAGAAGTTTCTGGTCGCTATCGACAAGGCGGTGCCGGCCGAGTTGGACGTGCACATCGTGTGCGACAACCTCGCCACCCACAAAACCCCGGCCGTCTACCAGTGGCTGGCACGGCACCCGCGCTTCCACGTGCACTTCACCCCGACCGGCTCATCCTGGCTCAACCAGGTCGAACGCTGGTTCGCCTACCTCACCGACCAACTCCTACGTCGCGGCGTGCACACCAGCGTCCAGTCACTCGAACGCCAGGTAAACGCATGGATCACCACATGGAACGACAACCCGAAACCGTTCGTATGGAAGAAGACCGCCGAGGAAATCCTCAACTCCCTGGCGAAATATCTTCAACGAATTTCAGGCGCAGGACACTAGTGTCTCGTGATTCTCATTGTCTTACAGGATGATTCAGTGTCGTGTTTACTGTCGGAGTGGAGTTGACGGCGGATCAGGTAGCGGCGTTGCGGGGACTGGTGAACAGCCCGGATGTGGCTGCGTCAGTGGGTACTCGGGCGCGGATCGTGTTGTGGCGCGCGGAGAATCGGCGCAAGACCGAGATCGCGGCGCTGGCCGGGGTGTCGCGGCCGACGGTCGATGCGTGGCTGGCCCGGTACGAGGCCGACGGTATCGCCGGGCTGCTTGATCACAAGCGTGGGGCCGGGCGCGAGCAGGTGCCCGCGCGGATTCGCGCCCGGATTCTCGCGGCGACGCGCACCAGCCCGCCGGCCGGGTTGTCGCAGTGGTCGAGCCGGGAGATGGTGAAGTTCATCGCGCGTACCGAGGGCGTGTCGGTGTCGTGGCATTATGTGGCCAAACTCTGGCGCGACACCGGATTGAAGCCTCACCGCCACGGCACGTTCACACTCAGTCGCGATCCGGCCTTCGCCGACAAGCTCGCCGACATCGTCGGGCTCTACCTCGATCCGCCCGGTGGCGCGGTGGTGCTCAGTATCGATGAGAAGACGCAGGTCCAGGCGTTGGATCGGACTCAGCCGGTGTTGCCGATCTGCTTCGGGGTGACCGAGAAACGCACCCACGACTACGTGCGCCATGGCACCACGAACCTGTTCGCCGCCCTCGATATCGGCACCGGGCGCGTCTACGGCGAATGCAAACCGACCCGCAACGGCGCCGACTTCGTGGCGTTCCTCGACAAGGCCGTCAAGCCACACCGTGGCAAGGACATCCACATCGTGCTCGACAACCTGTCCACCCACGCCACACCCGAGGTGGTGAAGTGGCTCGAGGCCCACCCGCGCGTGGAGTTCCACTTCACCCCGGTCGGATCGTCGTGGATCAACCAGATCGAAATCTGGTTCGGCATCATCACCCGCCAGTCGATCCGCCGTGGCACCTTCAGTTCGGTGAAAGTCCTTGTCACACAGATCCGTGACTACATCACTCACTGGAACACCGACCCGAGGCCCTTCGAATGGACCGCGACCACCGACGAGATCCTCGCCAAGGTCCGACTCACTCAAACCAACATCAAGAAGCTCGTCGACAACAACGGGAAGTAACGCCATCAGAATCACGAGACACTAGCGTCGGGTTTATTGACTGAATCCCGGCAACGAGCCCTCTGGGTAATTACCCACTCAGTTAATACATAGACAAAGATTCTGTATTGGACCGTTCTCTACAGGAGGTTCCTTCCGAGGTTAGATTCGGCCGATCCCGGTACTCGACCAAACCGATCCGCTATAGATATGCTTGGCCAACAAACAAATATCGCCGAGGATCTGCATGATCGACGGCACCGGCAGTACGCAAATATGGTTGCGTCTAAGATTAGTGCGGGAGTTATACCGTGGCTGATGTGCTTAGTCAGCACTATTCCCGATTACCACAGACTCGTCAATACCGTGCGCTCTGCTCCGGGCAACGTCCTTGCATCGTTGCAACACGAGCCACGTCAGATGCGCAGTGCTGACCACGTTGCAGTCTGCGTTCAAAGCCGCGACCAAACATTCAGATCGAGGGCGCTGATGATGCCCAGACCAGGCAACCAAATTGATTCCGAGAACAGTAACGAGCCCGTCACACTGAGCGCTAGGCAAGGCGGGGCAGTTGTCGAACCTTATTACAATTTATTCGAAACAATGATGCGTCCGATCTCGTGGCCTTCCTGAATATCGTAACTCTCCTGAGCCATCCCGTTCAGCTGAGCCCGTATGCGATTGATTTTGCAGTGGACGAAGGATTTATGAGTGTTAGCCGAGTAAGTGTGCCAATTGTTGCCACTCCCGAGAATGTTCTAGAGCAAGTTCGGCGATGCTACGGGTGCAGTGATTCGGGAGACTGCCGACGACAGTGTTCCAATCCACGCCGTCCTTGAAAGGGGTCTCCAGCCCCGCAGCAGTCTCCGCCCAGTCTCAGGGAACCGTAGCGAGGGGACTCTACGCAGCCGCCCCAGCATCTCGGCGGACCCGATCCTCTGCAGGGCAGGCACCCGAACGTTCGCGGCAGACCACCACGTCGGTTCCTGGCACTGATGGACCGGCCATGAGGATCGCGAAAGCGATGCCGCTTTCCGGCCGGGCGGCCACCAATGGCGTGATGTACCCGCCCTCGCTGTGGCCCAACAGCCCGACTCTGGCCGGATCGATGTCGGAACGGCCGCGCAGGAAGTCAACACCCGTCACGGCGTCCTCGGCCAGGTCGGTGTAGTTAGCCCCGTCCAGTGTGCCGCCAGTGCCGCCGCATCCGCGCTTATCCGCGCGCAGCACGGCGTAGCCCGCCCGGGTCAACGTGTCCGCTAACCGCAGGAATGGCTTGTGTTCCCCGGATTCTTCGTCGCGGTTGTTCCTGCCGCTGCCGGTGATCAGCAGCACCGCAGGAAACGGACCAGGGCCTCGCGGTCGCGTAAATGTGCCGGCGATGGCGATGCCACCGTTGTGATAGGTCACCTCGTCCGAGTTGTATGGGAACGGCGGCTTCGGCTCTTGCGGGCGGGCCACAACCTTGCCGGGTCGGGTGGCCCGAGGGGATTGCACCCTCGGGCTCCCGCAGATCCCGGCGTGAAGGTCTCCCTTCACCGGGCTCCTGTCGTCTTGATCATCAGCGGATAGGCCACCCAACGCCAGTGGGCGAAGGCACGCGGGTACTCGGTGGTGGTGCGTTCCCAGTACTCCCTGGCCTTGCGGCGCGGCCGTAACCGTTTGAACTTCTTGCGGATCCACCGCACCAGGTAGGTGTTGATGCGGGCCAGAAGGTTATGTATCGCCGAAGGGTAGAACGCCCCGTAATAGTTCATCCAACCCCGGACGACCGGATTGATCATCGCGGCGAGTTCAGCCCAACCGAGATCGGTGCGGCGATGTAACCGCCACCCCCGTACCGTACGACCGAGCCTGGTCAAAGCGTCCTTACTGATCGCGGGCAGAAACGAGGTGAACACCCTGCCCTGCTTGTCGCGAGCACTGCGAGCGCGGAATGTGTAACCGAGGAACGTGAACGACGTATGCTCAGCCGAGCCCCGCCGTTTGCCGCCCTTGCAGTACACGATCCGGGTCTTGTCCGGATGCAACCGCAACCCGACCTCGCTCATCCTGTTCTCGATCGCGGCCAGCACCAGGCGAGCCTGGCGTTCGCTGACGCAGTGCACGATCGCATCGTCGGCATAACGTTCGAACACGACATCGGGGAACTCCCGGACCATCCACATGTCGAACGCGTAATGCAGGAACAGGTTCGCGAGTACAGGCGAGACCGCGGACCCCTGCGGGGTACCTCGATCTCGTTGCGCCACAGTGCCATCGGGCAGTTGAAGCGGCGCTTCGAGCCACCGCTTCACATACAGCACCACCCAACGCTGATCGGTGTGCGCCTGGACCGCTTTGAGCACGAGATCCCAAGGGACACTGTCGAAGAACTTCTCCACGTCCAAGTCGATGACCCAGTCGTATCTCCAACACCGCTGCCGAGCCACCCCGACCGCGTCCAACTGCGACCGCCCCGGCCGGTAACCATAAGAATCCGGATGAAAGATCGGCTCGACCCTCTTCTCCAGCCTCGCGGCCACCACCGTTTGAGCGATCCTGTCCGCAATCGTGGGCACCCCGAGCATCCTCGTGCCCGCGCCATGCGATTTCGGTATCTCCACCGCTTTGACCGGAGGCGGAAAGTAGCTGCCCGACGACATCCGATTCCAGATCCGATACAGATTGTTCTTCAGATCGGTTTCGAACTCCGCCAAGCTCACCGCGTCCACTCCCGGCGCACCCTTGTTCGCTTTGACCTTCTCGTATGCCTCCTGAACTTCCCACTTGAAAATCTCGAACGACTTCGCTGACGACTTCAGCTCGCTCACCACAGCTCCTCCCGGACCACACGGCCCGGTTGACAGGACAAACAACAGCCACAGACGACCCGGCCCCTTCGCTCCACACCCATTACAGAAGCTTCACCACTACTACGAGCCGGTCCGCCGGCGCACCCCGCGACGGGGGTTTCCCTCTCGCCGCCGATCTACTCGACGAAAACGGTTTCAGGGCACGCCTTCCCACGTTCCATGCCAAAGCCGCAGACCAGGCTCATGCCGCCTCAATGCCGGACGCCACCTGACCATCAATCGGGACAACCTGTCAGGCCCAGCTCCCGCAGCCCGGAACATGGCCACGGTTTCGACGTCACTTCGAACGTAACGACACGTCAACAGCGGTTCGGGTTCACTCATCTTCCTGGTCCCCACCTGACGCCTCTCACGACGCCTTTTCCACATCGCTCACCACGACGGTCTTCAGCCAACGCAGCATGTGGCGGTTTGAAGCCTCCGCCCGAGCGGCGACTCCGAAGGGCCAAACCTTCATCTCTGGCACAGCATCAACTCCAAGCTCAGCTACCTACACTGACCTCCTCGTTGTTCGTGGCACACGCTCCGGCGTTCGCGAAACACTTTGCGAGTCGCACGTCACCGACCCGGCCTGTCCCGAATCAATCTGGGCCGAAATGTTTTTCGAGCAACCCGCCGCTAACGCAGCAACAACGAAGAATGCCAACGCAACCAACGGACCGATACGCCTGCAAATGGCCACGCGATTCACCATAGCCAAAAGCCTCCTTCACACCGCGCTGATGATTGATATCGAATCATTCACGCGCTCATCGCCTCGCGAAGAGACTTCGGGCGCATGTCGATCCAGTTCTTCTCGACGTAGTCCAGGCACTCCTCGCGCCTACCTGCACCGAATACAGGCCGCCAGCCTGCCGGGATTTCGACGAACGCGGGCCACAGCGAATGCTGCTCCTCGGCATTGACCAGGACATAAAACGAACCCGCCTCGTCATCGAATGGGTTTGTGCTCATCGTCATCTCCTGTGCTCGGTGAAAAAATTCAACGCAAAGGCAGTGAATGGATAGGTGATAAATATTTCCTGCCCCTGTTAGCAACATAAGCGGAGAGGCCAACCGCAGTCAAGGTCCGATAGTTCAGAAAATCGAGACATCCCTATGAACGATTGCCGACGCCTCAGCGGTCACCAAATAGGCCGAATGGGCACTTGTTGCCAATCCGGCGCCGCATCGGCACAGAGTAGTTTCTCCGATCTCAAAGGCTGACGAACTGCCCAGCGAATATGTCACGGGGCCGACGAGATTCTCGTGATCTCACGTACGAAACAGGTTCAGCTCGTCTCCAGGATCCGGTCTGCTGAACCTTCGGTGGAGTGCTGAGTCATGGGGTATCGCAGCGTCGGGAACCGGCGCAGTGGCCGGCTGAGCAACGTGCCGAGCGCGACCACGGCCAGCGTGGCTGCGCATATTGCCATGCTGAGCGGGCCATAGCCGGTTAGGGTCACGAGCATTCCCCCGGCCGCCGGCCCCAGCGCCGCTGCGGCGCCGGTACAGAAAGCCACCAGGGAACTGAGCCGACCCCTCAGTCCGTCGGGGGTCACGATCAACTGATACGTCAGCACCGTGGTGGTCGCCGCCGGAGCCAGCAGCGCGGTCATGCCGAGCAAGATCCCCAGTGGTATTCCCTTGGGGGCGAGTGTCATACCAACGGTGGCCACCACGAGGGCCCAGGGAAAACCCACGATGATCAGGTTTGCCGGGACTCTGGCCTGTAGCCAGGGCGCGCAGATGGCGCCGGTTACGCCGCCCACCCCGAGGCACATCATCATCAGACCGGCTTGATCGGCTCCGAGCCCGGCCTGCTGCGTCGTCGCCAAGATGATGATGATCAACGCGTTGAAGACGAAGTTGATGAACATCACCCAGACCAACGTCGCCCTGATCACCGAATGGCCCAGTACCCAGCGAAATCCAGCGGCGAGGTCCTGGGAGATACTGCGCGGCGCATCGGTCTCGGACTGTGCATCCGTCGCCTCATCCCCCGCAGCGTATGCACGGCGCGGCGGCAGGCGGAGCATGATCAGCGCGCCGAGGGAAACCCCCAGAATGACCGAATTCGTCAGAAACGGGTGGGCCGGATGCAAGGCGAACAGCGCACCGCCGATCGCCGGGCCGACAAGGGCCGCAAGGAAAGGCCGGGCCGCGTTACGGGCCAGTGCGGTGGACAGCTGCTCCTCGGGGACCACACGCGGAAGGACGGCATGTTCCACCGGATTGAACACTGAACTGAGGACACCCTCGACGGCGATCGCTAGCAAGATATGCCATAACGCATAATTTCCCAGCGCCAGTGCCACGGCAACACTGCCCGCCGCGGCCGCCCGGCCAACTTGACAGAACAGCATCACTTTCTTGCGGTTCCAGCGATCCGCGATCAGTCCGGCCGGCACCACCGCGGCCATCTTCAGCGCGGCCAGGAGCGAAGCAGCCAGACCCACCATGAGCGGTGTGCCGTTGTGGGCCAGGATGAGCAACGGAAAAGCGATCAGCGCTATCTCTACCGCAAATTCCGAAAAGAACTGGCTGCTCCACAAGATATTGTAGTTCCGGTTACGGGATAGCGGAACGGCCACTCGGTCGCTTGCCCCATTTTTACCCTCGCCGACGGATGTCACAGTCGAACTCCCCAATTGATGACGTGCATCGCATTAGACTTTTCGAGCCAGTCGCCCGATTACCTGCAGGTACGGAATCTCCCCTGTCTCGACATCACGAATGAAGCGCCCGCCGTACTCCATTCCCTGGTACGACATGTCTCGCATGGTAAATCGCAGATCGGCAAGACATGTCAATTCGTAGGCCAGCGGGCCGTCCCCCTGAATTCGGAGGTTGCCGTCTTCGGCCCGGACGATCACATACTCCATGTCCCCGTTGACATAGCGGCCGACGCACGCGTCCGGCGCCTCGACCGGCGGTCCGGCCTTGTGCGCGGAGCGTGGATGGTTACCCACGGAAAGACCGGCCACGTCGAGGCGCTCGAGCAGTCCGTTCCACATCGCCACACCGGAGTTCGCGTTCGCGGTGAGTGCCACCACGGTCCCGCTCGCCGGGTCGAACCTGAGATGCGCGGCGATCCCGTCGGACACCCCATCGTGCCCGAAAAAGTCTGTGCCGCTGTCGGTCTGGTAGCGGGCCCAGCCCAAGCCCCAACCGTCGGCCATGCCGTACGGGCCGATATCGACATCGGCCAGCTGGTCACGACGCATCTCGGCGGTGGTCGCGTGATCGAGCGGACCGGCGACTCGATCGTGAACCAGAAAATGCCGGGCGAAGACGGCGAGATCGTGGGCGCTGAGGGCAAGCCCGCCCGAAGGTTCGCCGACGACGCGGCCCTCCTGCGGGGGAACGTAGACGACCCGGTCCCGTTCTGACCGCACCGTATGCCCACCGACCACGCTGCGGCCCGACGCGGACCCGACGTCGCCGACGAAGGTCGGCTCGATACCGAGCGGCTCCAGCAGGACGGCAGTGACGGCCTCTCGCCAGGTCATGCCGGTCAGCTGGCTGACGAGATAACCGGCGAGCGTGAAACCGACGCTGGAGTAGGAGAAGGCGCGGCCCATCGGGTGCGGCACCGCGGTTTCTACGCCGTGCCGCACTGCCCATCGGCGCAGACTGGTGGCCTGTTCGCCGGCTGCATCGATGTTGGCCGCAAGCCCGGCGGTGTGGGTGAGCAAGTGCCGCGATGTGACCGGCGCTGTCGAGGACACCTCAGGCACGACAGTGCCCAGCGGGTCGTCGAGATCGAGGTCACCGTCCGCCGCCAGCGCCATGACCAGCGCCGCGGTGAACGGCTTGGTGATCGAGCCGACGGGGAAGGCGCAGTCACCGGCCATCGGTTCGCCCGTGCCCGCGACAACCACGCCGGCCTGGGCGGACAGCGCCTGTCCCTGGTAGTGAACGACGACCTGAGCTCCCGGCACCCGGTGTTCGCGCATAAGGTCGGTGAGCAAGGCGAGCAGCGTCCCGTTGTCCACGAGTCACCGCCGCCCGACATGAGCGGCCAAGGCGGACAACGTATCCAGGAAGTCCTGAGCCACTCGCTCGATGGTGGCCCGCTCGAAGACGTTCTTCGAGTAGTGCCACGTGAACTGCAACTTTCCGTCGCTGATGAGACCGACGACCTCCAGCAAATGGCTCGACCGTGCGTCCGGACTTCGCCCCTGGCCTACCGAGGGCAAGGCCCCGCGGTACAGCCCGTGGTCGTCGGCGGATGCCATGCCGTCGACGTTGCCGTGGTAGTTGAACACCACCGGCGCATCCGTGCGGTCGGCCAGCGCCGCGCCCGGAGCGGTCGGAGCGCTCAGATAGCGCAGCGCGCCGTAGCCGAGTCCCTTGTCCGGAACCGCTCGAAGCTGTCGCCGGACGGACTTCACGAGGGCGGGCCAATCGTCGGCCGCGGCGGTGTCGAGGCAGACGGGGAAGCGCGTGGTGAACCAGCCGACCGTCCGGGACAGATCGACCTCGTCGAAGATGTCCTCCCTGCCGTGTCCTTCCAGGTCGATCAGGACCTGCTGCTCCCCGGTCCACTGCGCGAGGGTCCGGGCCAGACCCGCGATCAGGACCTCGTTGACGCGCGTGCGGAACACGCCGGCCGACTTCCGCAGCAGCACTTCGCTATCCTGTTCGGCCAAGGACGCGGACACAGTCCTGGTGGAGCCCACCACATTCGGGCCGTCACCATCGGTGGGCAGCGGTCCTCCCTGCGGCAACGCGGTCCAATACGGCAACTGTTCGTCGAACCCGCCCGCCGCGACCGTGCGGCCGAGCCGTTCGGACCATTCCTGGAACGACGTGGTCTTGGCCTCGAGGTCGATCCGTTTACCGTCCACCACCTGCTGGTAGGCGACCGCCAAGTCGTCGAGCAGAATGCGCCACGACACCGCGTCGACCACCAGGTGGTGAATGGTGAGGAAAAGCCACGGCCGCTGTTCCGGGCCGAAGTCGAACAGCAGACCCTGTAGCAGCCGAGCGCTCGCGAGATCCAGGCCCGCATCGGCTCGAACCGCCAAACTCTGTACGGTCGCGGTGCGCTCGGGCTCCGGCAGCGCGGACAGGTCGTGTCGACGCAGGAGGTCGACCCCGGTTTCTATCGGCTCGCAATGCTGCCGCCAGCCACCGTCCCGATGTTCGTAGCGCATTCTCAGCGCGTCGTGCCATTCGCGCATCACGGCCAGCGCGGCACGCAGCGCCGCTTCGTCCACGCCCTCGGCCAGTTCCAGCAGCACCGACTGGGTGAAGTGATGCGGTTGGGCCGGCTCCGCGGCGAAGAATTCCCGTTGAATCGGCGTCAGGTGCACGGGGCCGACGACAGCCGCTCGGTCCGTTCCGGACTTGCTTTCCACCGCAGTCACCACGGTCGCGAGCTGCCGGACAGTTTGATTCAGGAAAAGGTTTTTCGAGGTGACCGCCAACCCCGCCTGCCTGATCCGGTGTACCGCCTGGATGCTGAGGATCGAATCGCCACCCAGACCGAAGAAGTTGTCCTCGATGCCGACCCGTTCCACGTCGAGAACCTGGGCCCAGACCGAGGTGAGGATCGTCTCGACTTCCGTGCGCGGCGCGACATATCCGACCGTCGCCACCGCGTTCGGCTCCGGTGCCGGCAACGCTTTGCGGTCGATCTTCCCGCTGGAAGTCAGGGGTAGTTCGTCCAGCACAACGAACGCCGCAGGCACCATGTAGTTCGGTAGCACGCTGCTCGCCCGATGCCGGAGCTCGTCGACCAGCGAATCGAGCGCTTCTGCCGCCGTCACGTAGGCGACGATCTGCCGTGCCTCGGTAGCGCCGGTGCGCACGACCGCCGCGGCCTGCGTGACGTGCGGGTGGTTCGCCAGGACCTGCTCGATCTCCCCCAGTTCGATCCGGTAGCCACGCACCTTGACCTGGTCGTCGGTGCGGCCGAGTGTTTCGAGCGTCCCATCGGCCAACTGGCGCACCACGTCTCCGGTGCGATACAGCCGCTCGCCGGGCGCGCCGAAGGGGTCTGCCACGAACCGCTCGGCCGTCAGACCTGGCCGGTTCCGGTAACCACGTGCCAGCTGGACCCCCGCGACGTGCAACTCTCCCGGAGCTCCGAGAGGAACCGGGCGCAGATAGCGGTCGAGCACATACGCCCTGGTGTTGGCCCGCGGCCGGCCGATGTGCGGGCCGGCCGCAGCATCGATCCGCGCGCGGTGGGTGTAGACGGTGCACTCGGTGGGGCCGTAGCTGTTGTAACCGATCGTGTCGGGGGCGGCCGCCACCTGCTGCCACAGTCTGTCGTCCACCGGCTCGCCGCCCAGCACCAGCCGCTCAAGGCGGTGCGCCGGCCCGGTCAGTAGCTGCGCGACGGTCAGCTCGCGAGCAAGGGTGGGCGTGACGTGCAGGTGGTCGATACGGTGCTCGTCCACATACGCCACCAGCGCCTCGGGATCCCGCCGGGTCAGATCGTCGATGATGTGCAGCTCATCGCCGCCGATCAGCAACGTCAGCTCTTCCACCGAGGTGTCGAACGCCATCGTCGCAGTGAGACCCACCCGCATCCGGTTCCGTGCGCCGGATTCGTTCCGCGACAAGGACTCCCGGTCGGTGAACAGGTTGGCCATGCTCCGGTGCTCGACGACCACACCCTTCGGGCGACCGGTCGAGCCCGACGTGAAGATCACGTAGGCCGCATTCTGATCTCGTAGCGGCGAGCGCCGGTCCGCGTCGGTCACATCGCTGCTCCGGAGACCGGGCAGCGCGGCGACGACTTCGGGATCGTCCCACCGCACGCAGGGCACCTCGGCGGGCACCCCCGGCAGACCATCCGGGTCCCCGGAGCCGACCAGAACCAGCTTCGGCGCGGCTTCCCGCAGCATGAATCCGAGCCGCTCGGCGGGCAGGTCCGGGTCCACCGGCAGATACGCCGCTCCAGCTTTGAGCACCGCGAGTATCGACACCACGGTTTCGGTGGTCCGGGAACCCTTGACCGCCACCACATCTTCCGGGCCGACCCCGCCGGAGATGAGGTGGCGGGCCAGTCGGTTGGCGCGGGCATTCAACTCCGAGAACGTCAGTCCGCCCGGCTCATCCGGCCCTATCAGTGCCGACAGCTCCGGCGTCGCCGCAGCCTGTTCCGCGATGCGATCCACAACGGTGGTGTGCGGCGGCGGGCATGCCGTGCTGTTCCACTGCTCGACAACCATCCGGCGGTCGGAGTCATTCAGCAGTGGCAGTTCGGCCAGCCGGCGATGCTCGGTCAGCACGCCGCTCAATGTTGTTCGAAGGTGCTCGCCCATCCGCTGAATGGTCCCGATATCGAACAACGCGGTGCTGTAACCGATCACCACCGCCAACGTGCCCTGCTGTTTCGCGAAGGTGAAGCTCAGGTCGTGCCCGACCTCGTCGCTCACGAAGGTGAGTTCCGTTGCCTCGATACCTGGCAGCCGGGGGCTGGATGATCTGTCGTCACCCAGGTTCACCATCACCTCTACCAGCGGTGTACGACTGGGATCTCGCTCCGGTCGCAGGCGCTCCACCAATTGGTCAAACGGCATTTCGTCGTGCACGAACGCCTCCAGCACGGTCGAACGCACCCGCGCGAGGAACTCGCCGAAGGACAGCGATTCGTCGACCCGGGACCGTAACGCCGCGGTATTCAGGAAGCATCCGATCAGCGGCTCCAGCTCCCGCCGGTTGCGACCCGAAGTCGGCGTTCCGACGGTGATGTCGTCCTGCCCGCAATAGCGCGCCAGCAGGACCTGTACCGCCGCCGTCAATGCCATGAACAGCGTGGCGTCCTGAGCGCGCGCCACCGTTTCGAGGCCGGCCAGGATATCGGCCGAGAGCTCGAAGCTGTGCAGGGCACCGGCACGGGAACGCACCGCGGCCCGCGGTCGATCGGTGGGCAGTGCCAGCGGGGGAAGGTCGGCCAGCTGGTCACGCCAGTAGTCGAAGTCGGCGCGCCTCGACGAGTCCGCCAGCCACTTGCGTTGCCAGGCAGCATAATCCGCGTACTGCACGGTGAGCGGGGGCAGTTGCGCCCGTTCGCCGCGCGAGGCGGACGCGTAGCAGGTGCCCAGTTCCTCAGCCAGCACAGTCCACGACCATCCGTCAGTGGCGATGTGGTGGATCACCAGCGCAAGGACATGCTCGTGTTCGCCAAGCCGGAGTAGTCGCATGCGGATCACCGGACCGCGGCGCAGGTCGAACGGAACGGCGGTCATGCGGCTCACCGCTTCCCGTACGGCGGCCGTGCGCTCGCTGTCCGGGATCGCGGACAGATCTGTCCGGGGTAGCGCGGTCGGCGTCGGCGCGTGGATCACTTGGACACCGCGGCCGTCGACGGCGTCGTAGGTGGTGCGCAGCGGCTCATGCCTGGCGACTATCTGGTCGAGCGCCTGGTGCAAAGCTTCGGTGTCCAGCTCTCCGCTCAGCCGCAATGCGTACACCGTGTTGTATGCGGTGTCCTCCGCGTGGAAGTCGTTGAGAAACCAGAGCCGTTGCTGAGCGAACGACAGCGGGAGTGGTCCCTGCCGATCGACTGCGGAGAGCTGGAGTTGCTCGGCAGCACGGCCGAGGCCGTTGTCGATCGCGGCGGACAGTCCGGCCAGGGTCGGGGTGTCGAACAACTGCCGGGGGGAAGGCGCGACACCCAGCGCCGTACGAATCCGCGAGATCACGCGAATACTCAGCAGCGAGTCGCCACCGAGGGTGAAGAAGTTGTCGTCGACGCCGACCTGCTGCACACCGAGCACCTCCGCCCAGATCACGGCCAACGCGCGTTCGGTGGCAGTGTGTGGCGCGACATATGGTGTGCCCGGGTCGATGTCGAGAGCCGGGGTGGGCAACGCGCGCCGATCCACGGTTCCGCTCGGCGTCTTCGGCAGCGCATCCAACACGACGAACCCGGTGGGCACCGCGGCAGCGGGCAGCTGATCCGACAGGAACGCTTGCAGTGCTGCCTTGTCGAGCGCGACAGCACCGCCGACCGGCACGACGTAGCCGATCAACCGGCCGCGCCCGGCGTCATCGCGCCCGACGGCCGCCGCCGCGGCCGCGACCTGGGCATGACGGGCCAAGGCCGCCTCGACCTCGCCGAGTTCGACCCGGAACCCCCTGACCTTCACCTGATCGTCGGCCCGGCCCAGACACTCGAGATTGCCGTCGGCCCGCCAGCGCGCGAGGTCGCCCGTGCGATACATCCGCGCGCCGTCGTGGCCCGAGAAAGGATCGTCCAGGAACCGTTCGGCGGTGAGCTGCGGCCGATTCAGATAGCCGCGCGCGACGCCATCGCCTGCGATGTAGCACTCCCCCACGACACCCACCGGCACCGGGCGCATCTCGCGATCGAGAACATAGATCCGGGTATCGGCCAGCGGCCGGCCGACCGGGACGAACGCCGCCTGCCCGATCGGATCGATACCGAGCTGGAACACCGCGGAGTCGACCGTGGTTTCGGTCGCGCCGTAGGCGTTGACCACCACGGTCCGCGCGGCGAGTGCCGCCGCTACCGCCTTCGCGTCCTCGGCGGGCCAGCCCTCCGAGCCGACCATCAGGACTCGGAGAGAATCCGGTCGAGTGCCTCGGTAGGCGAACTCGTCGACCAGCGCCTTGGCCAACGTCGGCACGGTGACCATGAGCTCCGCTTCGGTGCTCAGCAGCAGATCCGCCAATGCCACCGGATCTGTGACCGCCTCGGTCGGGCACACCGTCATCGTGCCGCCGAACAGTGCCGACAGGAGGAAATCTCCGAAGAACAGATCGACCGACAGGCTGGATACCGACAGTGCGCGCGGTCTGAGCTCGGTGAGCCCGTAGCGCTCGTCCCAGGCCCGCACCATGTGGTGCACGTGACGATGCTCGACCATCACGCCCTTGGGCCTGCCGGTGGTTCCCGACGTGAAGACCACGTAGGCCAAATCGTCGGGTGTCACCGCGGTCACCGGGGCTGTGGTCGGCTGCGCGGCAAGTTCGTCGCCGTCGCCGTCCAGCAAGACGATCGCGGCGTCGTGGCCGGTGATCCGGTCCCGTAGCCGGTCTTCCGTCACGATCACCGGTGCGGCGGAGTCGTGCAGCATTACCCCGAGTCGCTGCGGCGGGTAGTCCGGATCGAGCGGAACGAAGGCCGCGCCGGCCTTCAACACCGCCAGCAGAGTGACGACCGCGTCCACACCGCGGTCCAGGCAGACACCTACCAACGTCTCGGTCCCGACGCCGAGGCCGAGCAGGTGATGCGCCACCTGGTTGGATCGACTGTCCAGCTCGGCGAAACTCAGCTCGCCCCGGCCGTCGCGGACCGCGACGGCCGTCGGCGTCCGAACCGCCTGATCGGCGAATACCTCGTGTACCAGCCGCGCCGGTGCGCGATGGACAGCTGTGTCGTTCCATTCCACCAGCAATTGCCGGCGCTCCGCCGCCGGGAGAATCGGTGTCTCGGCCACCGGCGCGTCCGGCTGCTCGACGAATGCCTGGAGGATGGTGTCGAGGTGACCGGCCATCCGCTCGATGGTTTCGGCGTCGAACAGGTTGGGGTCGTATCCGAGCGCGAGCAACAGATCCGTACCGGCATGGGCAGTCAGGGTCAGCGAGTAGTTCGTGTGTTCGTCGCCGAGAACGTCGTGCACGCGCAGTCCGTATGCGGCCGCTGCCGCACTATCGAACGGGTAGTTCTCGAACACGACGATGCTGTCGAAAAGGGTGCCGCCGCCGGGCACCCCGCCGATCCGCTGGATCTCGGTCAGCGAAACATGCTCGTACTGCTTGGCATCGAGCTGGGAGAGCTGGATGTCGTGCAGCCACTCGGTGATCGGTCGCTCGCCGTCGACGGCGGCGCGGACCGGGACCGTATTGATGAACAGACCGATCATCGATTCCGCACCGGCCAGCGTCGCGGGCCGACCGGATACCGTGGCGCCGAACAGCACCTGCTGCTCGCCGCTGTAGCGGGACAGCAGCAGCGCCCAGGCGCCCTGCACGAGGGTGTTCACCGTCAAACGCATGTTCTTGGCATGCTCGTATAGCCTGCGCGAACGAGCCGTGGACAGGGTCCGCCGCAGTTCCCGTGAGGACCGAACGGCATGCGTCCCGAGCTTGGGCCGGTCGTACGGCAACGGGGTCGGCGCCGTGAAATCCGCCACAACCTGACGCCAATATTGCTGCGCCTGCGCGCCGTCCTGGCCGGCGAGCCAGGCCACGTAGTCCCGATAAGGACGTCGCATCGCGGGTGTGCCGACGGGGCGGCCGGTCAGCCTCCCGAACTCCTCGAACACGTCCGACTGCACGGCGCCGAAGCTCCAGCCGTCCACCAGCATGTGGTGGCTGGACCAGAACATCTGCACGGTGCTGTCGGACAGCCGCACGATGGTCAGTCGCAGCAGCGGAGCCGTGGCGAGGTCCAGCGCCTCGCCTTCGCGCTGCTGCCACAGCCGGTCCAGCGCCTGGCGCTGTTCGTCCGCAGGCAGCGCCCGGTAGTCGAGGTGGGTAATGGGTACCTGGGCGTGCGCATGCACGACTTGCAGCGGCGCGGGAACGTCTTCCCAGACCACCGAAGTCCGCAGTGCGGGAGTGCGATCGACGACTCGCTGCCATGCCGAGACCAGCGCGTCGGGGTCGGTGACGCCGTCCACCCGCATCCCGAAGTATCCGGTGTACATATCCCGTCCGGACTCCTGCAGCGCGTGGAACAGCATGCCGCTTTGGGTGGCCGTGAGCGGATAGATGTCCTCGATCGCCCGGCCGTTGCCGGCAATCCGGTCCAGCGTGGCTTGGTCGAGTGCGGCCAACGGAAAGTCCGAGGGTGTGACACCGCCCGCGCCCGGCTCGGCACAGTGTTCGATGATCTGCTCGAGTGCGCAGACGAAAGCGGCGGCGAGGCGCTCGATCGTCTCCGGTCGGTGCAGCGCAACCGAATACGACCAGCTGAACTCCAGTCGGCCGTCCCGCACCCAGCCGTTGAGTTCGATCAGTTGCTGCCGATGCTGGTGCGGACTGCGCTCCACGCCCTCGCTGGGCAGGACCCGGATTCGGAGATCGGACGTCTCTGCCGAGGTGTCGAACTGGCCGAGATAGTTGAACCCGACTTCGGGCACCGGACCGCGGCCGAGGTCGCCGGCCGCCCCGCCGAGGTAGCGCAACGCGCCATATCCCAGGCCGTGGTTCGGGATCGCCCGCAGCTGTTCCTTGGCGGATTTGAGCACGCTGCCCCAGCCTGCCGCCGTATCGATCGTCAGCACCACCGGAAACAGCGTGGTGAACCAGCCGACAGTGCGCGAAGTATCGACATCGTCGAACAGATCCGCACGACCGTGCCCCTCCAGGGCCAGCAGGACCCGGTCCCCGCCGCTCCATTCGGACAGCACCTGACCGAGCGCGCTGAGCAGGACATCGTTGATCTGGGTGCGGTAGGTATGCGGCACCTCGCGGAGCAGCGCCTCGGTGCTTTCCGGGCTCAGCGAGGACGACGTCGAGCGCACTGTCTGCACGGTGTTGGCACCGTGGGCGTCCACCGGTAGCCGGGACACCGTGCCGGCCTTCGCCTCCACCGCTTTCCAGTAATCCAGTTCGCCGGCCAAGCCGTCCGCTGCCACGAACCGGTCGAGTCGGGTTGCCCACTCGCGGAAGGAGGTCGTCTTCGGACCGAGCTCCACCTCGCCCTGGTCGCCGGCCTGTCGATAGGCCCGGGCCAGGTCGGCGAGCAGGATGCGCCAGGACACGCCGTCCACAGCCAAGTGGTGGACGGCCACGAACAGCCGGGGTCGTTCCGTCGCGCCGAGCTGGAACAGGCAAGCACGCAGCAGCGGGCCGGCCGCCAGGTCGAACCCGGTCTGCGCCTGGGCCATTGCCGAGCGCATCGCCGACTGCTGCTGCTCGTGGGTGCCCGCGGACAGGTCGGTCACGGTGAGGATCTCGCTGTGCTCGACGGCAGCGTTGTGCAGCTGCCATTGCCCGGCACCGGGTGTCGTCGCCCGCAGCCGCAGCGCGTCGTGCTGCTCGACCAGGGCACGTATTGCTCGACGCAGCGTTTCGACCTCGGCGTCTTCGGTCAGCTCCAGCAGCATCGACTGGTTGAACCGGTCGAGGCTCTCCGTGAGGTTGTCGAAGAACCAGTGGTGGATCGGGGTCAGCGGCAGGTCACCGGTCACCACGTCTTGGTCGGCGTCGACAACTCGGGCGGGTTCGGCGACGGTGCCCGCCTCCGCCGCGAGTTCGGCGATCGTCTGGCGGAGAAAGGTCTGCTTCGCGGTCAGGTGCAGCCCCGCATCCCGGGCGCGCGCTACCACCTGCAGGCTCAGGATGGAGTCGCCGCCCAGCTCGAAGAAGTTGTCCTCGACACCGACCCGATCGACGCCGAGCAACTCCGACCAGATCCGGGCGAGCTCCTTCTCCACCTGATTCCGCGGTGCCACCTGGCTCGCACCGAGTCCGTGCCGCAGATCGGGTTCGGGGTCGGGCAGCGCGTGCCGGTCGACCTTGCCGTTGGCGTTCAACGGCAGTGCGTCCATGACCACGAACAATCCGGGCACCATGTGCTCGGGCAGCCGGGCACGAGTGAACTGACGCAGGCCCGCGACGACCTCCGCGGACTCTGTCGCGCTGTCGGACTGGTCCCCGCCGGCCCGAGCGGGGACCGCGTAGGCCACCAGCCTTCGAGTTCCCCGGTCGTCCTGTTTGACCGCCACGGCGGCGGCGCTGACGCCCTCGTACTGGGACAAGACGGACTCGACCTCCCCGAGTTCGATGCGAAAGCCCCTGAGCTTGACCTGATCGTCGGTGCGGCCGACGAAATCCAGGGCACCGTCGGGGAGCCAACGCGCCCGATCCCCGGTCTGGTACATCCGCTCACCCGGCGCCCCGTAGGGGTCCGCGACGAACCGCCGCGCGGTGAGATCATGCCGACCCAGATAACCGCGGGCCAGCCCGTCGCCCGCGAGATACATGTCGCCGGGCACGCCGACGGGCACGGGACGCAACCGGGCATCCAGCAGATAGACGCGAATACCCGGGAGCGGGTATCCGATGCTGACAACATCGCCGATGTCGTCCGGAGCGAGGGCTTGGCTCATCGTCGCGCACACTGTCGACTCACTGGGCCCGTAGGCATTGATCAACCGATGGCGGGCCGACCAGGTTCGGGCCAGGCCCGGTGGGAACGCTTCGCCCGCGACAATCACCGTGAGGCTCGCGGGCAGACTGTCCTCGGGCAGCGCCGCCAGGGCACTCGGGGGCAGCGTGACATGCGTGATGCCGTGCCGATCGACCAGCTCGATCAAGGGCTCGCCGGGCATGACCTGGTCCTGCGACGCGATCACCAGTGCGCCGCCGCTGAGCAGCGCGAAGGCCCACTCCCAGATCGCCGCGTCGAAGCCGATCGCGGCGAATTGCAGCACCCGCGCACCCGGCCCCGCGCCGAGCTGCTCGACCTGGGCATCCACCATGCCGTGGATGCCGGTATGGGTAACCATCACACCTTTGGGGCGCCCGGTGGAACCGGAGGTGTAGATGACGTAGGACGGGTGCGACGGCAGAAGCTGGACGGGCAGTTCGCTCGCGGTCAAGGCCTGCGACGACAGCCCGGCCAAGACGACGGCGGTCTCGGGGTCCGTCAGGTCGATCGTCGATACCTCGCCCGGCAGGGGGCGGTCGAAGCCGGCGGAGGTCACCACCAACGCGGGCGCGGCATCGCCGACAATGTATTCCAGCCGTTCGGCCGGGTTCTTCGGGTCCAAGGGAAGGTAGGCCGCCCCACTCTTGAACACCGCCACCATGGTGACGACCAGGTCGACCGATCGAGGGAGCGCTACGGCCACGGTCGTCTCCGGACCCGCTCCGCGCGCGCGGAGCAGCCGCGCCATGCGGTTGGCGCGCGCGTCCAATTCCGCGTAATCGACGGTGACGTCGTCCCAGATCAACGCCGTCGCTGCCGGGTCACGCGCGACCTGCTCGGCGAACAGCTCCGGTGCGGTGCGCGGCCGGCTGCCGGCGCCACGCACCGGCCACTGTCGAGTCAGCCTGCGGTATTCGGCCTGCGGCAGCATGGGCAGCTCCGCCGCGACTGCGCCGGGGTTCTCCGCGATCCCATGCAGCAGCGTCGTCAGGTGCCCGGCCATCCGTGCCACGGTCGCGGCCGTGAACAGGTCGGTGTTGTAGTACAGGTGACCGGTCAGCGCGCCGTCCTGTTCGAAGAAGTCCACGGCGAGGTCAGCGCTGGCACTGACGACCGGTGGCGGCAGCTCTTCCAGGCGCAGGCCCGGTAGCTGCGTGAACCGGCTCGGCGTGTTGTGCAGGTTGACGACGACCTCGGCGAGGGCGGGCCTGCTGAGGTCGCGCTCCGGCTGTACGGCGTCTACGACGTTTTGGAAGGGCACGTCCTGGTGTGCGAAAGCATCCAATACGGTCGAGCGCACCTCCTTCAGCAGCTCACTGAACGGCTGCGCTTCGTCGATCCGGGATCGCAGCACGACGGTGTTGACGAAGAAGCCGATCAAGTTCTCGGTCTCGACCCGGCCGCGACCCGACGTCGCGGTGCCCACGGCGATGTCTTGCCGACCGGTCCAGCGGGCGAGTAGCAGCTGCACCGCGGTGACCAGGGACATGAACAGCGTGACCCCGCTGTCGCGACCCAGCTCTCGCAATCGCTCGACCACGCCGGGCGCGACCTCGAAGTGCTGGACGGCCCCGGCCGATGTCCGGACCGGCGGGCGCGGCAAATCCGTCGGCAGCTCCAGCGGCGCAAGACCGCGCAGCTTTTCGCGCCAATAGTCCTGCTTTTCCCGCAGCGCGGTGCCGGCGAGCTGGGTCCGCTGCCAGACGGCGAAGTCGGCATACTGCGTCCGCAGCTCCGGCAGCGTCGCCTCGATCCCGGCCAGCTCGGCGGTGTACAGCTCGGACAACTCCCCGGTCAGCAGGCCGAGCGACCAGCCATCGGTGATGATGTGGTGCATGTTCAGCACGAGTACGTGCTCCTGCGGGTGCAGGCACAGCAGCCGGACCCGGAACAGCGGACCGCGGCGAAGATCGAAGGGCCGGCGCGCCTCCGCCACCAGAATGCGTTCCAGCGCGTCCCGGCGCGCGGACTCCGGCAGGCTCAAGAGATCGTCGGTATCGACCGGAACCGCGCCGGCGGGGTGCACCACCTGCCTGCCGCGTCCGTCCTCGGCGGTGAAAGTGGTGCGCAGGGTTTCGTGCCGTTGCACCACCTGCCCCAGCGCACGAGTCAATGCGGCGGTGTCCAGATCCCCCAGCAGCCGCAGGACCCGGGTGGTGTTGAACTCGATGCTGCCGGGCTCGAGTTCGTCCATGTACCACAGACGTTCCTGAGCGGCCGACAGTGGCAGCGGACGCTCACGGGACTCCCGCGGGATCTCGTCGTTGCGGTCGGGTGCCGCGCGCCCGGCGAGCCGTTGACGCAGCTGCTCGCGCAGATCCTCGGGCAGGGCCGCCATACGGTCGGCACGTGACAGGGCGTGGTTCATGGTGTCCTCGGTGTTCGCCGGGTCGGATGAGCTCGTGCGGGTGTGGCCGGTCTGGCGTCAGTCGCGCGCCACTTCGTTCTCCTGCTCGAGCAGGGCGAGGATCCGGTCCTCCAGATGACCGGCCAGATCAGCGATCGTCGGAGCGTCGTAGAAGTCCCTCGGCGAGACGTCCACGCCGAAGCTGCGGCCGATCCGCGACATCAAACGCAAGCTGGTGATGGAGTCGCCGCCCCGCCGGAAGAAGTTGTCGTGGATGCCGACTCGGTCGGCGCCGAGCACCTCGGACCAGACACCGGCCAGCACCTCTTCGGTGGGATTCCGCGGTGCCACATACCCGGCCGTCAGGGGTTCGTCATGGGCCGCACCGGTTTCCGGTGCCTGCGCCTCGGCGCGATGCCGCGCGCCGGTAGGCGCACCGAGGGCAGCCGAGAGCGCACCGAGCGGCTGCCGCGGGTCCTCGGTGATCCTGGTCAGCACTGCCTCGAGGTGTCCGGCATACCGCTCGATCGTGCTCGGGTCGAAGACGCCGCCGTCGTAATTCAGCAAGACGGTGAGCTGCGCGTCCGCGTATACCGTCGCGGTCAGCGGATAGTTGGTGCTGTTGCTGGCCTCGATGTCGCGCAGCTGCAAGCCATACGTTTTCGCGGTATCGGAGTCGATCGGGTAGTTCTCGAAAACCAGCAGGCTGTCGAACAAGTTTGTCGCAGTGCCCTGTCCGGCCCAGCTCTGTACCTGGGCGAGCGAAATGTGATCGTGCTGGCGAGCGGTGGTCTGCTCGTCCTGCAACGCTTGCAACCAGGTCGACGTGCTCGCTTCGGAGTCCACCGTGACGACTACAGGCAGGGTGTTGATGAACAGCCCGATGATGGACTCCGCGCCGTCGAGGTCGGTGGGCCGGCCGGCCGTCGTCGACCCAAAGCACACCTGCCCTTCGCCGCTGTAGCCGGCCAGCAGAATCGCCCAGGAGCCCTGTAGCAGGGTGTTGACGGTTACGCGGATGTTCTTCGCGGTCGCGTATATCCGCCGGGTCAGTTCCTCGGGCAACCGCACCAGGTACTCGGCAGGTTCGGTGATCCGGTGCTCATCGGTGCGCGGACGATCGAAGGGCAGTGCGGTGCGCGCCGAAAAGCCCGCCAGCGCGTCGCGCCAGTACGCGGCCGGTGCGGCCACATCCTGTCGACGCAGCCACGCTACGTATTCCGCGTAGGGCCGGCGGGCCGGCGGAATATACGGAGTTCCGTCGATGAGTGCCGTGTACTCGCTGAACACCTCGGACAACACCTGCATGACGCTCCAGCCGTCCAGCAACATGTGGTGGAAGGTCCAGATCACCCGCACGCGTTCGGCGCCGAGACGAGCCAAGGTCAGCCGCATCAGCGGGGCGGCTTTCAGATCCAGGCCGTGCAGTCGGTCCGCGGCGACATAGTCCGCGTATGCCCGCTGCTGCTCTCCGGTCGGCGTCGTACTCCAATCCACTTGCGCGACCGGCACTTCGACGTCGGTGTACACCACCTGGAGCGGTTCGGCCAGCCCGTCCCAGCGCAGCGCGGTCCGTAGTACCGGGATGCGGTCCATGACACGCTGCCACGCGGTCGCCAGCAAGGCGGGTTCGTGCACGCCCTCCAGAGCGAAGCTGAACTGCTCTTGATACGTCGCGTGGCCCGGATCCATGAGGTTCTGGAACAACATCCCGCTCTGCATCGGTGTCAGCGGGTAGATGTCCTCGACCGCCCGACCGTCGCCCACCAGGGCATCCACAGCCGCCTGGTCCAAGCCGCTGCCGGGAAAGTCCGACGGCGTGCGGCCGCCCGCGGTGGGCGCGGCACAGTGGGCCACGATGTGCTTCAGGTTCGCCGCGAACTCCGTTGCCAGCCGTTGAATCGTCTTGTGCCGGTGGCGATGCGCCGAGTAGGACCAGATGAACTCCATCCGGCCGTCGCTGACCTGCCCGACGATGTCGAGCAGGTGTAGCCGAAGAGCGCCGGGACCTTGCCGCAAGCACACCTCGGACACCGAGCGGTACAAATCGTTGTCCTCGGTCGAGCCGTTGAACTGCCCGAGGTAGTTGAAGCTCACTTGCGGCGCCTGCTGCCCGACCAACTCCGGTGCGCCGCCGTTGTACCGCAAGGCGCCGTATCCCAGCCCGCGGCGCGGAATCGCGCGCAGTTGTTCCTTGACGGACTTGAGCAGGCCGTCCCATTCGGCAGTGCCCGCGACATCCAGCAGCACCGGGAAGTAGGAGGTGAACCACCCGACCGTGCCGGTCAGATCGATACCCTCCACCAGCTCTTCGCGCCCGTGCCCCTCGAGGGCGATCAGGACCTGATCCCGCTCGGCCCAGTCGCACAGCGTGCGGGCGAGCGCGGTCAGCAGCGCGTCGTTGATCTCGGTGCGGTAGACGCTTGGCACGTCCCGCAGCAGCGCTCGGGTGGTGGTTTCGTCCAGTCGGACCCGCACCTCACGGGTAGCCGAGATCATGTTGTCCCCGTCCGCGTCGATCGGCAGGACGGGCCGGTCGCTGTCCGCCAGGCCGATCCAGAAATCCCGCTCATCGTCGAAACCGCCGGTCTCGACGTGTGCCGCGAGTGCTCGTGCCCAGTCCAGCAGGGAGGTGGTCTTGGGGCCGAGGTCGACGGTTTTCCGGCGCCGGAGCTGCTGGTAGGCGGTGGCGAGATCGGCCAGCAGGATGCGCCACGACACCCCGTCCACTACGAGGTGGTGCGCGACCAGGATCAGCTGCGCCGGTCGCCGCGCGCCGAAGTGCAACAGCATGCCCCGGAACAGTGGCCCGGAGACCGGGTTCAGGCCGACTTGCGCTGCCGCCGAATGCCGTTCGACCGCTGCGTCGATGCCGTCGTCCGGCACCTCTCGCAGATCGACACTGATGAAGACCTGGGCGTCTTCCCGCTGCGCGGTGTCCTGTGACCACCGTCCACCGTCGTTGGTGAACCGCATCCGTAGCGCATCATGCTGTTCCAGCAGGACGTGGAGGGCCGATCGCAAGGCAGCCTCGTCGACATCCGCCTGCAGCGTCACCGTAACGAACTGATTGAACATCGCCGAGACGGAGCGCTGCTCGAACAACCAGTGCTGGATGGGAAGCAGTGGCGCCCAACCACTCACCAGCGCCGAACTGGTCTCGGCCGGCTTCTCGAGCTGCGCATATTGCGCCAGCGCGGCGATGGTCTGCCTGCGGAAAATGTCCTGCGAAGTCACTCGCAGACCGGCCCTGCGGGCCTTCGCCACCACCCGCAGGCTGATGATGGAGTCTCCGCCGAGGTCGAAGAAGTTGTCCCCGGTACCAATTTTCGGCACGCCGAGCACCTCGGCCCAGATGCTGGCCAGGGTCTGCTCGGCGGGAGTGGTGGGAGCGATGTAGCGAGATTCGTCCGAGTCGGCCACCGTCGGGGCGGGCAGCGCCCGCCGATCGACTTTGCCGTTCGCTGTCAGGGGTAGCTCGTCGAGGACGACGAACACCGACGGCACCATATAGGCGGGCAACTCATCGGCGCTGAACTCGCGCAGGGTGCCGGTGTCGGGAGCAGCCATACCGGCGGTCGGCACGACGTAGGCCACCAGCCGGGTCGCGCCGTTGGCTCCCTTCGCGGCCACCGCCACGGCCCGGCTCACCGCCGAGTGCCGGGTCAGTGCCGCCGCCACCTCACCGAGCTCGATCCGGAAACCGCGGATCTTGACCTGGTCGTCGCCGCGCCCGATGAACTCCAGCACTCCGGCACCGTTCCAGCGCACCAGATCCCCGGTCCGATATATCCGAGCACCCGGTGCGCCGAAGGGATCGGCGACAAAACGCGCCGCCGTCAGCCCCGGCCGATTCACATAACCCTGGGCAACGCCTTCGCCACCGACGTAGAGCTCACCCATGACGTTCTGCCCCACCGGCCGCAGCCGGCTGTCCAGGACATAGACATCGGTATCGGCGATGGGCCGCCCGATCGGCACCCCGCTGGAAGTCAGCCTCTCGGGCCGGACCGGGTGGCAGGTCGCAAAGGTGGTGGTCTCGGTCGGCCCGTAACCATTGACCAGCCGCAGGTCCGGGAAGTTCTCGAGAACCGTGCGGCAGTGCGGCGGGGATACGACGTCACCCCCGGTGATCAGGTGCCGCAGCCCCGAAAGCACCTCGAGGTCGCTGTCGATCACCTCGTGGAACAAGCCCGCGGTCAGGAACAGCGTGCTCACGTGGTGCGAGGTCAGGAACGCCCGCAGCTCGGCGAAGCCGAGCACGCCGGGCGCGGGGACGGCCAACGTGGCGCCATTGAGCAGGGCACCCCAGATCTCGAAGCTGGCGGCGTCGAAAGACACCGAAGCCAGCTGGGCGATCACACAGGTCTCGTCCACTTCGACGCCGGCGATCGAGTGCGTAATGCGGTCGACGCCCCGGTGCGGGATCAGCGTGCCTTTAGGGGTCCCGGTGGAACCGGAGGTGTAGATGATGAATGCGGCGCTGTCCGGGGTTGTCGTGGCCGATACCGGACCGCCGCTCGCCGCATAGATGGCCGCGCGATCGCCATCTACCAGGACACGGGGCGGCCCATCGCTGTCCCGCCCTTCGTCCAACGTCCGATCGGTAACGAGCAGGGCCATCTCGGAGTCCCGAATCATGAACGCGCGGCGGGTTTCCGGGTATCGAGGATCCAGCGGGACGTAAGCCGCTCCCGCCTTGATGATGCCCAGGATGGCCACATACAACTCGGTGGAGCGTTCCAGGCAGACGCCGATCCAATCACCGGCGCACACGCCCCGCGACTGCAGATAGTGGGCGAAGCGATTCGCCCGGCCATCGAGCTCGACGTACGTCAACGTCTCTGCACCGTGCCTGATCGCGACATTGGCCGGAGTGCGGGCAACCTGAGCGGAGAATAGCTCGGTGAGCGTGGCTGGAGCCAGCCCGCGGCCCATGGCGTTCCAATCGACCAGCAGCCGATGGGTCTCCTCGATGGTCAGCATCGGAAGTTCGCCCACCGGGCAGGCCGGTTCAGCGACCGCGCCCGCCAGCAACATCTCGAGATGGCGGGCCATCCGCACCACCGTCGCCGGCGCGAAAAGGCCGGTGTTGTACTCGATGCGTCCCTCGAGCGCCTCAGCGCGCTCAGTGAACTCCACGGTGATATCGAAGATGGACGCGACCCGGGGCAGGACGAAGTGTTCGCTGGTCGCACCCGCGAACTCGACCGTCCGCGCCGGGGTGTTCTGCAACACCACCATCGCCTGGATCAGCGGCGTCCGGCTCGGATCGCGCTCGGTGGCCAGCTCATCGACGAGTCGATCGAAGGGCACGTCCTGGTGAGCGAACGCGCCGAGCACGTCAGCCCGCACCTGGCCGAGGAAGTCGGTGAACGACGCATCGCCTGCCACCGTGGAGCGCACCACGACCGTATTGATGAAGGATCCGACCAGCCTCTCCAATTCGGGCCTGTCCCGCCCGGAAACGGCCGTGCCCACCGCCACGTCCGCCTGGCCGCTGTAGCGGGCCAGCAGCACCTCGCAGCCGGCGAGCAGCGTCGTGAACAAGGTCGTCCTATTCGCGACGCTCAGCTGCTTCAGTCGGCTGACGAGCCCACGAGGCAGGGTGAACCGGTAGTCGGTGCCCTCGGAGGTCCGCACGGCGGGACGAGGCGAATCGGTCGGCAGATTCAGTGGTGCCAGGCCCGCCAGCCGTTCGCGCCAGTACTGCAACTGCGGGGCCAGCCGAGCCGCACTCAGCGTGCGCCGCTGCCAGGCGGCATAGTCGGTATAGCGCGCCCCGAGTGCCTCCAGTTCGGGGGCTCGTCCCTGGCGCGCGGCACGATAGAACGCGTTCAGGTCCTCGATGAGCACACCGAGAGACCAACCGTCCGTAGCGATGTGATGGATCCCCAGCACCAGGATGTGATCCTGTTCGCCGCGCCGGAGTAGCCATGCCCGCGCCATCGGGCCGCGGTGCAGGTCGAACGGGCGACCGACCTCTTGCCGCAACACCCGGTCCTGTTCCGCCTCGATATCCGCGCCGGACTTCACCACATCCACGAACGACAGCGGGAATTCCGCCTCCGCTGCCGGTGCTACTCGTGCGACGGCCGATCCATCGGCAGCGTCGAATATGGTCCGTAGCGGTTCGTGCCGAACGGCCAGTTCGCGTAACGCTCGCCGCAGCGCTGTCACGTCGAGCTCGCCACGCAAGCGAAACGCGTTGTGCACGTTGTATTCGGGTGAGCCGGGGGTGAACTCGTGCAAGAACCAGAAACGCCGTTGTGTGAAGGACAGCTCGGTCGAGTTGGCAGGCGTCGTCGGCGTGATCGCCGTCGAGGGCCCGGCGCTTTCCGCCTGCAATGCTTCGGCGAGTTTCTCGACGGTGCGCGCCTGGAACATGGCCCAGGTGGTCAGCTCGGTATTCAGCGCCACCATGATCCGGGACCGGACGCGGACCGCGGCGATCGAGTCGCCTCCGATCTCGAAAAAGTCGTCCGTCACCCCGATCTCGTGCACGCCGAGCACGTCCTGCCAGATCTCGACCAGGCTCGCTTCGACGGCGGAGCGGGGGGCCACCAGTTCGGATTCGACGCTGTCTTGCCGAGTCGGCGCCGGTAATGCCTTTCGGTCGAGTTTTCCATTGATGGTCAGCGGGAAGCGTTCCAACATGCGGAAAGCGCTGGGGACCATATATCCCGGCAGTTGGGTGGTGAGAAAGTTCCGGAGCCGCGAGGGCGTCAGTGGCTCCGATGGTGTGTCGGCCGGCACGACGTAGGCGACCAATTGCTGCCCCGCGGCCCCGTCCTCCCGCACGACGACCGCAGCCTGGTCCACCGACGGATCCCTCATCAACGCGCCGGAGATCTCGCCGAGCTCGATACGGAATCCACGGATCTTGACCTGATCGTCGACGCGCTGGAGATACTCCAGCCGTCCTTCGCCATTCCACCGGACCACGTCACCGGAGCGGTACATCCGGTCCCCCGCGTCGTCGAATGGACACGCGACGAAACGTTCGGCGGTCAGGCCCGGACGGGCAGCGTAATTTCGAGCCAACCCTGGACCGGAGACGTACAGTTCGCCGGCCGTGCCCAGCGGAACGGGTCGCAGCTTCTCGTCCAGTACGTGGAAGCCGAGGTCAGGGAATGCCACGCCGATGTCGCTACCGGCGGCCAGATCGGAACTCACCCGGTCCAGGGCCACGTAGGAGCCGTGGACGGTGATCTCGGTGATGCCGTACATGTTGATCAGGGTCGGCGCGGTATCCGGGTGGCGCTCGTACCACTCGCCGAGTTTTCCGAGGTCCAATGCCTCGCCGGCAAAGCACACGTACTTCAGCGTCAGGGCCTGACTGAGCGCGGGGTTTTCCCGATCGACCGCCATTAGCTGATAGAACGCCGACGGCGTCTGATTGAGCACGGTCACCCGCTCATCCACCAACAGCCGCAGGAAATCTGCCGGCGACCGTGTCACCGCGTGCGGAACCACAACCAGACGTCCGCCGTGCAGCAAAGCGCCCCAGATCTCCCACACCGATACGTCGAAGGCGGGTGAATGGAACAGCGGCCACACATCGTCTTCGGTGAAGTTGTACCAATGCTTTGTCGACTCGAAGAGTCGCACCACGTTGCGATGTGGGATCACCACGCCTTTCGGCCGCCCCGTGGAGCCGGAGGTATAGATGACGTAGGCGGGATTGTGCCAGGACCGCCACACAGATTTCCGAGACTGGTCGCTTTCTCTACGATCATTCATCTCCGGGCCGTCGAGTACCAGCCACGGCACGGTCGTTTCGACCGCGGACACTTTCTCGTGCGTATCGGTCGTCGTGATCGCAAGAACCGGCGTCGAACTGTGCAGGACATACCCGATGCGGTCGGCGGGATACTCCGGGTCCACGGGTACATAGCCCGCTCCGGTCTTGAGCACCGCCACCATCGCGACGATGAGTTCCGCCGAGCGCGGCATCACCAGCGCGACAAAGTTTTCCGGCGCCGCCCCCTGCGTGACGAGCGTCCGGGCGAGCTGTTCCGCTCTGGCGTCGAGCTCGGCGTAGGTAAGTGACGTCCCCTCGCATACCACCGCCACTCGGTCCGGCGTCCTGGCCGCCTGTTCGGAGAACAGTTGATCCAGACAAAGCTCACGTTGCTCAACCATTGGAGTATTTCCTCTCGCCCATGATCAGTAGGGCTGCCGACCCACCGGTTCTTCAAGTCTTGGCGCCGCAATGGCGTAATACTGAAATGCTGATGTGCCGTTCCCAGCCCACGCCGCACCTGTCGCCCTCCGGGAGTAATCGACTCCACGGAAAACGACGGCGCTTCAGCGTGGGCTGACGAACACGGCGCGCGGACGGAACTACAGGATCAGCTGTGCACCCGGCCGCGAACGGTAACGGCCCTCGCCTGGGGTTGCAGCTTGTCGAGGCCCCCGCTGAAAACGATCCAGGCCGCGAATACCGCCAGGGGAATCGTGGCGAATGTCGTGACGACCAGAGCGGTAGACCCCGTCATCAACGAACCGACGAACATGAACAGCACCAGATTGTTTCCCGCGTGCGCCAGGCTCGCCGTCCAGATACTGCCGCTGCGCTGGTATAGCCAGGCCAAGATCACCTCTTGACACAAGAAGGAAATCGTCCAGATCAGCAAGCCGAGGAAGATATTCCCGAAGTGGATATACCCCACAAAAGCAAGCGGGTAGTGCCAGACCGCCCAAATGATCCCCGTTGCCGCCACCGACAGCAACGGCCGGTCCGGGAACAGACGCGGCCGCAGATAGCTGGTCCAGCCGAACTCCTCACCCCAGAAGACGGGCATGAGCGGGATCATCACCAGCAGCCAGATGACCATCGATCCCCATGGGGATTGCACCGGGATGAGGTCGTCGAGTGGGGAAAGGTCCACCGTCCACGGCCCCAGCGCCGCAGCCAATGTCAGACCCACCGCCGCGAACAGCAACGGTCCGAGCCAGGCGGCCAGATAGTAGACCCACCCCCGCTTGAATCGAAGTGCGAGCCCGGCGTCGGAAAAACCTTCCTTACTGATCCAAGCGCGGACGATCACCGCCATCAGCGCGGGCGCCACCGCGATCGGAAGCTGTACCAGCGGATTCACCAGCGAAATATCCAGGACCAGCCCGGCGTAGAACATCCAGGCCCAGGAGATGGCGAAGGTCCCGATCAGAAATGCGGCGACCCCCTTTTTGTTCACTATCATTTGTTCCCCGTCAATTCCGTCTGCCGGCCGTCCCGCAGCACCCGCAGACCACCCGGCACCTCCACCTGGAATTTCGCATCGCACAATGCCAAGCCGGTACAGGAGGCGACCAACGACAGGGTGCCACCGGTCAATTCCCAACCACTTTCCACCGAGCCGACGGCCTTCGTGTCGAACCAGCGAGTAACCCGGATATCCGTTCGGTCCGTCTGCACCAGATCGGTCGGGGTGCCATGTGAATCGACGTTCAGCTCCGCACCGTCGAACACGAAAGTCTTGTACTCCGGATCTGCGTTTGTTGCCGACACACAGCCTGTGACGGCAAACATCGTCACGACACCAATTCCCAACTGCGCCATTCTCCTACACCGACCGTGCCGCAAAACTGTCCTCCATATCGTGAATCGAACTGGTAACTTGGAAGCGGGCATGTGCCCGCTTCCTCTCTGCCTGTCCGGCAGAAATCGTGATCAGCCCCGGCACTTCACTATCGGGTCCGAATGGCGCAGTGGCAGTTTCAGTAGATGGTCCGGTCCACAGCGGACAGCCGGCAGTCACGCGACTTGCGCAGGTCGCGCGCGATGTTGAGCCGCCGCAGCCACCGGTCCTTTCCGTCCAACCGCGCCGTGAAGGCCCGGCGGCCGTGGACGGCCCGGAAATTGTCGATGAAGCAGATCTGACCCGGCTGCAGGGAAACACCCTGTATCGCGGTGCGCACCGCGCCCGCCAGCGCGTCCAGCGCCTGCGCCGCCTCGGCGGTGTCCGGCTCCCGCATGTAGTACGGATCGACACACAGGTACGGACTGCGTGGATCGCCGAAAAGCAAAGGCCTCGGCTCGGGCCGTTCGAGTTGATCGCGAACGAACTGGCGACTCTTGGTCAGCAACGCGCCGTCGTGCGCCAAGTCGACGGCCGCACCATTGGATACCAGGTGCGAGTCGTCCGGAATTATTTGGTACTGGGGCCTGCTCAATTGCTCGACGTCACTGTCGGCCAGTCGCAGATCTCGCATCTCCGCGAACGTGGTTTCCACCTGGTCCCGATTCCGAATGCACATCAAACCCAGGTAGTCGGTGCGATACGGGTGGAAGGCGTCCTCGGTATGCCATTCCAGCTCCGTCGCACTCCCCCAGCCGATCTGGTCCGCATCGAACGCCTGCACCGGGTATATGTCGTGCATTATTCGGCCGTCCTGCTGGGTCGCCCAACCGACGGGATCACCGAGGAGCGCGGCGAACAGCTGGAAGGCCATATCGTGCGCAGGTGACGGCGCCGGTACACCGGTGGCGGATATCCGGTCCGGGGTGTCGGGCAGCTTTTCCTCGTCCATCGGCAGGCCCGTAACGACCAGGACACCGTGATCCTCGTCGTAGCGGAACTCGTCGATCGCCCCGCGCACACGTGCGGGGAGCTGCGCCGCGGATAGCCGGAGGTGACGCAGCAGCGCATTCTCGGTCAGCTGTCGGCGTACTTCGGCGACAGCCGTGGAAAGGTCCATCACCGCCGCGGCTTCGGCGCGCTCGAGCTCGATTGTCAACACAGTTCTCAACCCTTTCGATTCACACCGGAGTCAGCGATCGAACGGCCGCCGGAAAGAGTCTCTCCGTAGGAGAAGACGAAGCCGTCGCCGATCTCCAATGGCCGCAGCAGGCCCAGATCTGGTATCGCATCGCCGAGTTCGAACGCCGCCGCCCCGCTCCATACGTCATCGAACGCCACGTCTTCGACTACCGAAGAGACCAGCTCGGTCCGGCGTTGCTCGCCGGGCAGCCATGGACTGTGCACCAGGCTGTGCAGCATCGGACGTTCGAACAGGACGGGCAGACGGGTCGCCGCCCGAGTCAGCGACACCTCCAGATGCGCAACGTGCCGGTGATCGGCCGCGGCCGAACCGTAGTAGGTGTCGCTGGCTTCCCGACGTGGCGATGCCTTTCCGATACCCAATTCATGCGTCATGGCGACATCACCGATCTTCTTGGGCATTCCTTGAATCCAGCCCCGAGCCATCGACACCGCCGAGTCGACCCAGGCGAAGGGGCAGCGAGCGTACTCCTGCCCCTGGTACGAACACGCGAGCAGAATCTGGAACTCGGTGAAACTGCTCGATGATGGGCGGGCGAGGTCCACCCCGTCGGCGGCAGTGCATTGCCAGCGCGAGAACACCGCCGCCGCATTGGGTCCCGCTGCGGTGGCGACGGCACCCGGCGGCAGGAACGGTTGAATCTGTTCCGGGTCGAGGACGTACTCAGCGAGCGCAACCAAACCAGAAAAGTGCCAGGGCGGCGGAGACAGCAGACTCGCTTTTCCGGTAGGACTCAACGGATACGCGTACCCGTACTGCGAATCGCCTGCCGGGACATGCTCAATCATCGGATTCCTTTCTCAGCACCGACACCACATCCGAGAGGGCCTGACCAATCTGCTCGGCGGTCGCCGAACTGAACGACAGCCGGAACATCCCCGACCCCGAAGACCCGAATCGAGCTCCGTCCGCCACACTGACTCGCGCCGTATCGAACGCCGATTGCAGCGCGACGCTGTCGCCGACCGTCGCCGGGCGAACCCATAAGAAGTAGCCCCCGCTCGGCGAATTCACCGTCAGCCCGGGATCATCCAGCTTCGCCAGTTCGGCCAGCGCGACATCCCTGTTCATCACGAGCGCGTGCGTCAGGTCGCGAACATGTTGCCGATATCCGTCGCGCAGGAACTCTGCGGCCGCAAGTGCGTTGATCGGATTGAAGCCCCCACCGCTGGCGGTCCAGCCGAATCGTTCGATTCGGGCGATCAGCGGCCGCGCTGCCACCAGATAGCCGAGCCGGATACCACCGCCCAAGGTCTTGGAGAAGCTGCCGAGCACCACCAGATGTGGCGCATCGGACACCACGTCGGGCAGCGGCAGCGGTACCGAACCCATTGTCCTGAAATCAATTTCACCGTAGGCGTCATCGATGATCAGCGGCAATCCCAACGATCCGCTTGCCTCGACGAGTTCCCGAAGACGGTGTGTGGTGAGACATCGCCCGGTCGGATTCTGATGTCGTGGCATCACCACCGCAAAAGCGAGCCGCGAGCCGCGAGCGGCCGCCTGGCGAGCACACTCTGCCAGAGCGCCTTCGACCGGCCCTTGATCGTCGGAAGCCAGACACAAAGGGTGCAAACCGGCGTCACGCAGCAGTGCGGCACCGAGGTCGTACGACGGTTCCTCGATTGCCACGCAATCGCCCTGGGTGGCAAGCACTCCGGCCAGCAGCACCAGCGCCTGCGATATTCCGCCGGTAATGCAGATATTGTCGATATCGGCCCCGACCATGCCGTTGGCGACCAACTGTTCTTTCAACGGCACCGGACCGGAGTTGTTGCCATAGGCCAGCGCCTGCCAGCCTGCCCCGGCCAACGCGGCTGACATGGCTTCCCTGAACTCCTGCACCGGCATCAGATGCGGTGCCAGATATCCACGGTCCAGATCGCGCCAGAGGTTCGGGGGACGGTACTGCACTATCCCCTCGGCAACGGCCGGGTAGTGCCGATCCGAAAGATCGGACGCGGGCCGCGTGTTCGCGGGGACGGAAGGACAGAAACGAACGTTCACCCCAACTCCAGGATGACCTCACGCAGCGCCTCTGCGGTTTGGCGGACCTTGTGGGCAGGGCGAGCCAACGCGACCCGAACGGTGTCGTTTCCGTCGTCCGGACGGTGCCAGTGAAACTTCTGGCAGGGCAGTACGTGCACGTTTCGGTCGCGGAGGACCTCCCAGACGCGGATCGATTCGAGATGACTGAACCGGATTCGCTCCACGCTGCCGCGGTTGTCCGGATCAGGAAAGTCCACGCCGACCAGGTCGTGCAGCGTGTTGCGGAGGATATTGCGGTTCTCTCGCATGCCGGCGTGCAGAGCGTGGAGACCGCCCTCCTTCGCATCGCGGGCGAACTGCTGAACCATTTTCATCACCACAGGGGAAATACCGAGCAGAATATCCGAGTAGATTCGCTCGACCGGGATTCCGACATTTTTGGACCACGCCAACCAGCCGATCTTCAACTCCAAGGTCGGCCACAGTTTGCCGGTGTCTTCGATGACAACCCACCGGCATCCCGACTCACGCAAGACCGCATAGTGGTCGTACTGCGCACGGGCATCGAAGCCGCGGAAGCAGGTGTCCAGAGTCAGAATCACCTCGGCCGCCGCGCACTGCCTGGCGATAGCGGCGAGCATCGGCGCGTCGATCACCTGCCCGGTCGGGTTGTTGGGCGTCGTCAGGAAGATCGCGTCGACCCGAGCCAGGACGTCCGGATCGATGCATCCACGACTGTGCAGGTCATCTTCCTCGACCGGAAACAGCGTCGCGCCGACACCGCGGAGGATGTCCGGAATATTGTCGAATGTGGGATGCAGCAGGCCGATCGACAGCAGCCCCTCGGCCGACAATGAGCGAGCGAAGATCTCCATGGCAACCGACGAGGAGTAGCACGCAAGCAGCTCTGTACCGGGCGCCGGATGCGAATACTGCCCGAACACATCGAAGAACTGCAGTGCCGAGTCCCTCTCGATTTCCGACAGCTTGCCGCCGATCGATTGAATCCACATATCAGGCAGAGACTGCACAATCTCCAACTGACTCGGTGTGAGGTCCTGACGAGCATGCCCATCCGCCAGGTTCAGGACGCTGTCCAGCGCTTCGACTTCGTATTGCGTCAGGTTGACGTAGGCCGCAGACAGTTCGTTGACGGCTTCGTCCGACATATTCAGAGTCATTGGTAGTCCGGGGCTCGCGCCCCTTCCCTTTCAATCCGCGCGTGCGGTTCCGCACACAGCTCACCAAATGGTCGCTCTCGACAGTGCTGTACACGCTCTCAGGCGCCACGAAAGCACCGCGAAGTTTCTTCACGCCATTCCCATTCGTCGACTTTCGCCACCAGTTGATCGACATCGAAACCGAACGAACACCCATATACGGGCAATCGCCGGTTCTGGAAAACGATCGATTGTCACACTGTGGTAGCGATTTCAGTTCTCGATGTGAACAGCTCCCCGATGGCCTCGATATTCGCCATTGCAACCCGCCCTTCGTTGCACATCAAACGATACCAACCGGAAGTTGGTTGTCAACTGCGCAGCATGGGCGACAACAAGTTTCGTGAACATCGGAGGCGAGCTGTTCGATATCGAGACCATCGAGCTATAAGTCGAGCGACTTGTCGGAGATCAGGTCGTAGCGAGCATTTGATTTGCGGGATCTGTCCATTCACCGAGTTGTTCGTTCCCTACGCCACTTCGCGCCCGGGCACGAATTGCGCGGATGGGCATCGACGCGCGGCGCACGAGATCGGCCGTCGGGAAATGTGTCAACGGGTTCGCCTCGAACTCCGATATGCGGCCACTGCGTCCCAGGCATGTTCAACAGCCTAGGAAACCGGAGCGGCGGCTCCGATGAGGTGAGCACCCTTCTTTTAGGTAGTGCTGGCACCACCCCTCGGGATCGGCCCACGGCGCATCAGCGGCGATATGTCGGGGCCCCCGCAGCGGGGGTGGGGTGGACGCGCGGTATCGACACGCGCTCAGCCTTCTTGTCGGTGCCTGCCGCCGAAACCCGGTACACAGCAGGGCAGTTCGCTACCGACGATCTCGCACAGCTGTCCGTCCGAGTTCATCGTGACGGTGACAGCGTGGACGAGGCAGGAGGCCCGGCATCCGGCGTTGTCGAGGTCACTCCTGCCTCTGGTGTCGTCGATTACGACGAACCCAGATCTTCGGCCCGCCGAGAGGCGGCTGGAATACCGTGCGGGCCGGCCGTTCGTTTCCGCCGATCAGCTATCCAGGCGGATAATTCGCTGCCGCACTACCGCGTTTGACCAGCTCATCGGCCAATCGCGCCCAGTAGAATGCGTTTCGCTGTGCGATGCGAGCGATTGATGCGCTGCAGTGCGGGGGCACACTTGCGATGATATTCAACCAAGCCTTCTCATCCACAGGGTGCGAACCTATCAGGCGTAATAGCGCCTTACCTGAATCACTGAAACGCACAGCGGGGTCGTTCTGAACAGTACGAATGAGCTTATCCAATGCTTCGCCCCGACCCGGCGGCGAACCGGCGGCCGATGACACAGCTCCTTTCGGCGCAGGTACTTTCGGAGCCGGTACCACAGCGTCGCCGCGCGCCAGCCTGGCCTGTACGTCCCGGACTGTCGTCGGCGATACGCCGGCCTCTCGGGCTATTTCCCGCAACGAGGCATCCGGACGTTCGCTGATCAAGCGCGCGGCCCGTTCTCGCCCTCTGCCGACATCGAGAGGTCGCACCTTCCCATCGCGACCCACCCTCGTGTCCAACCGGGGAACTTCCTCGGTTGAACGGTTCCGAATCACGGCGACCGTCTTCGCGGCCAAGGCGGTGTTCGCCGCGATCGAACTGTCCGACCAGTGCGGATGAGTGACCAGTATGCGTTTGGCGGCAGCCTTGCGATCCGCAAGGGTCAGGGGCATACCGTGTGCTATGTTAGCCCGAACTGCGACCACAAACCCTTCTATCTCGTCGCCCTCGAAAAACACCACCGCGATATGACTGTCGCCACGCAATTCTGCGGCCCGCAACCGATGCACGCCATCGATCACGCACATCGACGAGCGATTTACAATAATCGGGGGCAGGCGCTCACCGATACCCGCCAAAACTTGGATGTGCTCAAGATTCACACCCCTGAGCCGTGGTGTGCCAGAAACTCTTATCGAACTCAACGGAACAGTTTCGACGATCGATGCTGTCGCAGTCGTTGTCGAGTCCTCCTCGACAGGCCTGCCGTCGGTCTGTACCGGAATATCAGAGTTACCACGCGGATCAATAATATTCATAAAAATCCCCCCTTCCGTCCATAGTCAGGACGGGCAGAAATGCGATCGGGGACCGGAACCAATGTTCAGGACCACCGAGTGTAGAGCTCCGAGCAAACGAGTCGAACTAATCTGATTCGTAACTACCCTCAGCCGTCGTCCCCTGCCCGGACGATCATCTTGCCGAGATTCTCGCCCCGCAGCATTCCTAGAAATGCCTCGACCATACGGTCGAATCCATCCACGATGGTGCGGACATCCTGTACCCGCCCGGCCAGGATGTGCGGGACGAGAAAATCTTCCAGCTCGTCCCGCACATCGTAGTAATCGCGGACCATGAACCCTTCCAACCTGATGCTCTTCTCGACCAGGTCGAACAGATTACGTGGCGCACACGGTGGCCGGGCCAGGTTGTTGTACTGCGCCACGGCGCCGCAAAAAGCGATCCTGCCACGCTCTCGCAGGGCATCGATGGCCGCTTCGAGGTGAGCACTACCGACATTGTCGAAGTAGACATCGATACCGGTCGGCGCGACCTGGGCAAGCTGGGCGGACACGTCACTGTTCCGGTAGTCGAACGCCGCGTCGAACCCGAGCTCGCTGATCAGATACTCCGCCTTGCGGGCCGACCCGGTGCTGCCGATGATCCGGTTCGCACCCAGCAAACGCGCGAATTGTCCCGCGGCGGAACCGACGCCACCGGCAGCGGCCGAGATGAATACGGTCTCACCCGGTTGCAGCCGGGCGATCCTGGTCAGTCCGACATAGGCCGTGAGGCCGGTGCCGCCGAGCAATCCCAGGTATTGGACAACATCCAGACCGTCGACGCCGGGCAGCACTCGAACGTCGGCCCCGTCGACCAGGGCATGCGTCCGCCAGGATTCCCGGTGCGACACCCAATCGCCTACTCGCAGCGTCGAATCTGCCGATTCGAGCACCCGGGCGAGCACCCGACCCGTCAAGAAGGCGTTGAGCTCCCAGCCGTCGTGCATGAGCTCGCGCATATACGGGTCCACGGAGAGGTAGACATTCTCCACAACCAACTGCCCTGGTCGTGGCGATCCGATTTCGAAGTCGATTTCGACGAAGTCGGCGGCAGTCGGGGCGCCGGTCGGCCGGGTCGCCAGCTGGATCGCCTTCGCCTTGATGGCCATGCCACCCTTGCCCCTTCTGCTGTCACTCGAACGGACTCCGGTCAACTGAGATGACCTGCAGTTCCCAGATAGATCATCTCAGCGGACGTTTGAATCGTTCCACGATCCCGACCGGCCGTCAACTCAGATGACTGATGCTTTATAATCTGACCACGACAGCGAACATGAGGTGACCCATGGGTACCAGAGACTCAACTCCGTCACTGGCTGTGAAGCTCGACAAGCTCTTCAAGTCTGTCCAGCCGCTCAGCAGGGAGTACACACATGAGGAGGTAGCCAAGGGTTGTACCGAACTAGGCGATGGGACCTTCTCCAAGACCTACGTCTGGCAGCTGCGCACCGGCCAGCGAGACAACCCCACCAAGCGACACCTCGAAGCACTGGCCGCCTTCTTCGGCGTACCGGTCGCATACTTCTTCGACGACGAGACCTCCGAACGGGTGGACTCACAGCTGGCATTGGTGGCCGCGCTGCGCAACGCCGACATTCGCAACATCACCCTCCGCGCGATGGAGCTCGACGACTCCGGCCGAAAGTCCATGGCCCGCATCATCGAGGAAATTACTCGAATGCAGCGGGCTACCGAACGGTTGCCGCCCGCATCAAGTTAATCGTTTTGGTACGGTATCGATAGTCCGACCGTGTCGAACAACCGAATGCCAAATGGGGTCAGATGTGGACCGTTAGGGGCGGCAGTCTACCGTTCAACGCATTGTCGCCATCGGCGATGCGCCGGGCAGCCAAGCAGAAGCTTGCTTCGCTGGAGATGCCGGCCTGTCGCGACATTTTCGAATTCGCGGATGCGCTGAGCGCCCAACGAGCCATTCCGCTGCATCTGCTGCCGGTCGCGATCCGCCCGTCGGATCCGTGCGGACTGTGGCTGTCCACCCCGGACGCCGACTTCATCGCCTACGAGGCCGCCGCGAGCCAACCGCATCAGCATCACATCATCGCTCACGAGCTCGGCCATATCATCTACGGGCACAAGGGAAGTCCCGCAACCAGCAGCGAGAGTTCCAAGCTGCTCTTCCCTGACCTGGACCCCGGCCTGGTGCTGGACATGCTCGGCCGAACAGGCTACTCGGAACGCCAGGAACAAGAGGCGGAGACCATAGCCTCGACCATTCACGACACCTTCCGTCGCCGACACTCCACTCGGATCGACGAGGCACCGATAGCCGACCAAATTCAGCTGCGGATCCGGCGATCACTCGGATAGTCGAGCGCGCAGCGGCACCTGCTCGAACCGACAATGATTACCAAGTTTGACATTTGAATGCAGCTCCATAAACATGGCCCGCGGTGATCACGCAACCCGCGCGATCGCCCCGGAACCAACTCGAACAGCTGTTCAATAATCGTTCACGTAAATTAACATTTTTCATACTCCGAGGGAACTTCGATAATTGTTCGATAGTGAAGCGGGGTGCTCGTGACCGAGTTCTTTATCGCCACGAGACCTGCACTCGCCGCCCTGTGTCTCGCCGCATTCATATATAAGCTCCTGAGCGCATCGAATATCCGACACGATCCGGCCACTATCGCGCTGCTGGCCTGCATCGCCTCCGAGGCGATCGGCTGGACCCTGACGATACCCAGCGTGAGTCAACGACTCGACCTGTGGCTGGGGCTGCCCAACCTGTCCGCTCTGCTGATGCGGCTCCTCGGCGCCGCCGTTCTGAGCCCGTCGCTGCTCGCCGCAGTGTTCACCTGGTCGAACCCGGCGGCCGAAGCCAGGCGCAAGACCAGCTTCGCCGTCGGTTACGGGCTCGCCGTCGGCACGGCCATGATCGGCCTGTGGATCGCTGCCGCAGTCGATACCAGGCACGACACCTTCCTCGTCCAGAATCTGAATCGCCCCTTGGTCGTCATCTACCTTGTTATCTACGAACTCGGGTTCGCGGCCGGGCTCGTCGCGCTGGTCCGCTTCAGCTGGTCCTACGCCCGGCGCGTCGATGACACCTGGTTGCGCCCGAGTCTTCGAATCATCGCCCTCGGGTCCGGCGGTTATCTCGTGGTCTGCATCAACCAGTTGATCTCCATACCCGCCCGGTTGCTGGGTTACGGCCACGTCCGCTGGGATGTGCTGACCGGGATCTCTATTCGCCTGGGTGTCGTGGGAATCGTGACGGGCCTGTTGCTGCCATCGATCGCGGCGCAGTCCGGTCAGGTGCGAACATGGTGGGGTCATCTGCGCTCGTTCCGCGCGCTCGACGACCTCTGGCAAGACTTCAACCAGGCATTCCCGGAGGTGAGCCTCTTCGACCACACACGCGCGTGGCGCTCGTATCTCAGTACCGAGGAACTGCACTATCTCCTGAGCAGGCGGGTCATCGAGATTCGAGACTGCTGGCGGGCACTGCGCCCCTACCTGTCCGACCACCCCCGAGACGCCCCCGAAGACATCAGTGCGCTCGCGGCCGCGGCCGCACGCTCGCTGCACACCGCCTTGGCGGCCAGGGCGGCCGGCGAACCCGCCGATGAAGAGTCGGGCGCCAGCCATCTGGAGCGACTGGAGGTCACCGACCTCGACGAGGACATCGAGTGGTTGACACAGGTGGGTCGCGCCTACTCGGCGATGCGACCGGGACGGCTCGTCACGACGACCGGGTAGTGGGAGGCGCGAGGCGCACTCCGTCAGCCCACGGCGCAAGCTTCTGGAAATAGACCATGTCCCACCACCGACCGGCGATATGTAGGTGCCCGCGGGACAGGCCGACTCGGTGGAATCCGTTCTTTTCCAGGGCTCGGCACGAACCGATATTGTCCTCGCGGACGAAAGCATCCACCCGGTGCAGACCCATCTTCCAAAACGCCATGTCCAGGCACTGCCCGATCGCCTCGGTCGCCACTCCCTTGCCGTTGACCTCCTCGGCGACCCAGTAGCCGATCACCGCGGAACTGGCGATACCGCGCTGCAGTCGCATGCTGAGCGCTCCGACCGCCTGTCCGGCCAGCTCGACCAGGCCGAACCAGTTGTCCGCACCGCCACGACCGGCGACGAGATCGCGCACCCAGGCCGCGTTCTCCTCATCCGAACTGTCACCCGTCGGCATCCAGCCGTACAGAAATTTCCTGTTACGCCGGATCAGTTCGGTCAGCGTCTCCTCATCTCGAACCTCGAGCTGCCGCAACCCCACAGAACCCATCAACGAATCCATCTTTCCCACGAACGTGCACTCTCCCCGTACGACCGGACGCCTATCGGTCCGACACGGCGGCAGGTCCTCTGCACTTCCGTAGGTGACCAGGACAAGGCCGACGGACTTCTCATCGCGGCGAGACATGCCGGGCAACCTATCACCCCGAGCCTATCGACACACCAGAGAGCGTCAGCCGTAGGAGGCCACACCGTCACCACATCGGACAGTCTGCGTTCAATGAGGCGAGTTGCATCGAGAGCGCGGCGCAGGACATCGTCAACCGGTCGGCCTGTGGCATTCCGGGAAAGCCCACACCCACGGCGGCAACGTCCAAGTACTTTCCGCGCCAACGGGATTGCCGCTGTGGGTCGGCGACGTCGAACCGGCTCGGTCCACGACATGCTCGCCGCTCGCGAGCGCGTGCTGGCCGCGCTGTGCTGGGCGGCATCGCAACTGGATCTGCCTGCGCTGGCCGACGGCGGCTACGAAGGCGCAGGGATCGGCGTGCATGCCCGACCAAGTAGCCCGCCGACGGCCGGGCCCTCGATACCGACAACCGCACCTACAACACCCCGCTGCGCGGGTTGCGTCGCCTGGGCGGACGCGGCTTCTCCGTGCTGGTCGGCCGCTGGCGCGCCCTTCGACACTTCACCTACAGCGCGACCGTTTGGCGTCCAGATCGGATCTGAATGCTGCCGCTGGTCGGCACGCATGCCTCGAATTCGATTGCGGCCGTAGAAATCGCAGGGTGGCGTGGCGGTTCGATCACACTGAGCCTTTTTCATCCTTGTCGGGCAGTCCGGATTTCGCGATCCTGTAGCACGTGGATGGCCTTGACCAGCTGTCCGGCTTTGTCGGGGCAGCAGCGGAGTTTCCGCAGCACCCGCCAGCTCTTGAGCTGGGCGTTGGCTCGTTCGCCGCAGCCGCGTAGTCGTGCGTGCGCGCGGTTGGCGGCCTTCTGGGATTCCGGCTTGTTCTTACCCTTGTACGGGGTCAGCAGCGCGGTAGCGCCTTGATATCCCTTGTCCGCCAAGGTGATCCAGCCAGCGGCCTCGAGTTCGTGGCAGATCCGCCAGATCCAGGCCGCCTTCAGATCGTGCACGCTGCCGGGCAACGCGCCCGATACCCACGCGATGTCACCGTCAGGTGTCGCGATCACCTGCACGTTCATGCCGTGGTGGCGGTGTTTGCCCGAGTAGAACGGCCGATCCGCGGCCACTCGGTCGATAGCGATCAGCGTGCCATCCAGGATCAGGTAGGCATGTCCGTCAGTCCTGGCTTGCCGCAACGCCTTCCGCAGACCCACAGCACGCCCGGCCAGCAGTTCCACGGTTTCCTCGACATACCGCCACGCCGTCGTAGTCGACACCCCGAACCCGGCTCCCAGATCACCGAAAGTTTCGCCTTTACGCAGGTAAGCCAGCACCAGCAACACCTGCCGGCCCGGGTTCAACCGCCGCCACACCGACCCGATCGCGCCACGGTGTCGCCGGATCACCCCGGCCACGTAGTCGAGGGTCTGACGTGACAACGGCAGCGCGGCACGGTAGAAAAGCATCGAAGCCCTTGGTGTTCGGAGGTTGTGGTAAACAACCGATCTACCAGGGGCTTCGCCATACGTCCAGTCGAACTACCTTGCAGGGCAACAGATCCCGCAGTCCCGCATCAAGCAGGATGAAAAAGGCTCACTGAAGTGATCTCACCAACTCTCAATCGATTCGGCCGTGTTCGAAATAGGTGAGGACGAGTGCGGCTTTGACGATGGTGCCGATTTCGGTTGGGCTGCAGAGCAGCATGGCCGGGTGCCGTCACCGTCCGGCTCGATCTGCGCAGCATCCATATCAGCCTCGACGGTGAGGTGATCCGAGCCCTCGGATCCGTCTACTGACCGAAGACCTCCAGCACCAACGAGCCGAGATCATCTCAACGTCAGCCGTCACCACCTGACCGACGGGCCCGACAAGCCCGAACCGAGGACTCCCGTGGAAAAGCTGGGCGGACCGGCGGGTACCCCATGCTCAAACCCGCCGGCCCACGCGCCACAAACGAAAGTGGGCTAGACCAATTACGTGACCGCCGACAATGTTATTGATCTGGTTCCACCCCTGGGGGGTAGCACCAGTGGGCATCCTCGGCCGAACCGAAGTTGCCGTTCTCGTCCACGGTAATCGCAGTAAGCTCACCATCCGACTTAACCAGCCACGCGAGCACCTCCTCAGCCGGAGGTTTCTCCTGTCCCCAAGAAAGATCACGGACCCGCCACCCCGCACCGGGCAGCGCCGCGATTACACGGTTCGCCCGTTCGAGATGCGAGAAGTCGGGGTAATCCGTGATCAAGCGCCGGACTCCACGTTCAGCATCGACAACTAGCGCGGTTCCCGTCGATGTATCCCATGCATCCACCTCTACCGACCGGCCTACGAGCGTATCGGTTCCAGTGAAGATGGCGATCCAGCCCGTTGGCGTGAAGCTCTGAATATTCGACACGCTAGACATTATCCCCTACTGCTTATAGAGAAATTGGCGGCATCCGACTTCTGTGACGCCCGACTGCTATGTGTCTCATTCTGTCGCCGAGTTCCCATCGCTACCCTTTCTTCTTGAACTGAACAATAGTTATCTTCATTTGAAATAGTCCCACTAGACCGGAAAAGCGGTTATGACTTTTCCGGTGACCTCGTCCACAACTACGCGAACACCGGTCAAGTCGCCGCCTCCGTTCGCGGGGCCCGCCTTTCCGGTCTTTTGGCCGAAGTCCCATTCATAAACCAATCCTTCTCGAGGCTGCCCGGTTTTAGGGTCCGGAGTATTCTTTTTAGGGGTTGCCCGTTGAAGAGTATCGTAGATTTTCTTTATTACCTTATCTTCTTTGCCCGTAAAGATACTCGACTCCTCATCGACCTCATCCCCGAGGGGACGGTGGCGGGCCTTAATGTGACCCCAAACTTCGTCGGTTAATGGCGACTCTGCCGTTTTTTCTCCTCCAGCGGCAGCATCGCCAGCTTCCGCCGCGGCCCAGATGCCTATGATGACGGCACCAGCTCCGAGAGCCGCGAGACCCGCCCACCCGAGCGGACCGGCGCCCACCAGGGGCGGTATGGCCGGCGCCACGGCGCACGTGGGGCATCTGCCGCTGAGGTCCAGGCTATTGATCGGGTCGCCATTGACATAGTCGTAAGCGTTTGCTGACCCGCCGGATACGGGATCGGCTTGCAGGAACCGGCCGAGGATGGGGAGGTAGGTGCGGGCTCCCATCTCGAGGGCTTGTTGGCTGGCGATGTGTTCGATGGGGACGGTGTGTTGGCCGAGGTAGCCGAAGTCCATGCCGCCTTCGGCGGTGGCGGGGATCGGGATGTCACCGATGGCGCCGGAGGCGGGGTCGATGTTTTGGCCGTAGGGGTCGTAGAGGTGGAGTGTGCCGGTGCGAGTGGCAGTGTGGTCGGCGGTGAGCAGGATATCGCCGTGGATGTTGGGGTAGGACCAGTTGGCGGTTTTGGTGTCGGTGTAGCTCTTAGTGAGCAGAGCACCTCCGGGCAGTTTCAGCACCCGTTGCCGCAGTGTTCCGGAATCGTCGAGGACGAAATCGGGGCCGCCGGCGTTGGAGGTGAAACCGTAGCGGGTGACTTGTGCGGGTTTGGCGTTGTCGCGGACGGTTCGCGTGGTGATGCGGTCGGTGACGTCGCGGGTGTAGACGACGGAGCGTCCGGCCGCGGTGGTGGTGGAGATGTGTCGGAGGGTGGAGTCGTATCCGAGGGTGTCGGTACCGATTTTGGTGGCGTTGCCGTAGGTGTCGTAGGTGAATGACAGGGTGGTGGCCCCGTTGGTGGATAGCAGCCGGTCGGCGTCGTCATAGCAGTAGTTGGTGGTGACCGGTGGGGCACCGTTGAAGCTGTCGGTGAAGGCGGTGCGGTTGGTGTTGGACCCTGCTTTCTTGTTCGGCCCGCAGCCGTTGTCGCCGGCGAAGCTGTAGGTGAGCTTGTGGTGGGGCACGGCGGCAGCGACCAGGCGGCCGACACTGTCGTAGGTGTAGGAGTTGTTGTAGGTGGTGCCGGCATTGGCTGTGTCGGTGATGGTTTCGTCGGTGATGCGTTGGTCACGGGATCGGGTGCCCGTACTGGCGACGGTGGAGCCGGAGACCTTCCATGAGAGTCCGGTCGTTGAGCCGGCGGCGTTGTGGGTGATCGCGAGGTTGGATCCGTTGCCGTAGGCGACTTTGTCCAGGATTCCCGCGTTGTAGCCCGGGGTTGCGACCCCGGCCCCGTCAAGGTCCAGGCCGGTCAGTCGGGACGCGTCATCCCAGTGGTAGTTCAGGGTGGAGGTAGCCGCCTTGACCGAAGTGGTTTCGCTGATTTTGCGCCCGGCAGGGTCGTAGGCGTTGGTGGTGGTGACCGCGCCTGCGTCGGTGTAGGACACGGTCTGGCCGAGCAGGTCGATCGTGGTGGTGGTCGATCCGCTGTTGTCGCTGACCTTCAGTTTCAGCGGGTTGCCGTCGACGGCGTAGTCGTAGGTGATGGTGCGGGCCGGTTTGTCACCCATCGCCGGGAACGACTTCTCGACAATGCGGTCGCGGGCGTCGTAGCTCACACACGACCAGGGCTCCGTGTTGGTGCGGGCAGCGACAAGACGACCTGCGCCGTCGTACACCGACTCGACCGCGTTGGCTGATCCGTCCGAGTTCTTGGGTCCCCGAACGGTTTTGACCATGCCGCCCTGGTTGGCAGCTGCGGAGTTCGATTGACAAGGGTTCGAGCGGGTTTCGCGGTCCCCGTAGTAGGTGACAGTGCCGCGCTTGTCGGCATTGGTGAGGTCACCGCCAGGCAGGGCTGCGGCCAGTTGGCGCAGATAGCCTTGGCCGGGCTTTTCGATCAGCGTCCGGCCGGTCAGGTTGATGCCGCCCGGGTCTCCGGTTTTGGACACTGCCAGTCCGAGCACGGGGTCGATCCCATTGAGCCTTTTTCATCCTGCTTGATGCGGGACTGCGGGATCTGTTGCCCTGCAGGGTAGTTCGACTGGACGTATGGCGAAGCCCCTGGTAGATCGGTTGTTTACCACAACCTCCGAACACCAAGGGCTTCGATGCTTTTCTACCGTGCCGCGCTGCCGTTGTCACGTCAGACCCTCGACTACGTGGCCGGGGTGATCCGGCGACACCGTGGCGCGATCGGGTCGGTGTGGCGGCGGTTGAACCCGGGCCGGCAGGTGTTGCTGGTGCTGGCTTACCTGCGTAAAGGCGAAACTTTCGGTGATCTGGGAGCCGGGTTCGGGGTGTCGACTACGACGGCGTGGCGGTATGTCGAGGAAACCGTGGAACTGCTGGCCGGGCGTGCTGTGGGTCTGCGGAAGGCGTTGCGGCAAGCCAGGACTGACGGACATGCCTACCTGATCCTGGATGGCACGCTGATCGCTATCGACCGAGTGGCCGCGGATCGGCCGTTCTACTCGGGCAAACACCGCCACCACGGCATGAACGTGCAGGTGATCGCGACACCTGACGGTGACATCGCGTGGGTATCGGGCGCGTTGCCCGGCAGCGTGCACGATCTGAAGGCGGCCTGGATCTGGCGGATCTGCCACGAACTCGAGGCCGCTGGCTGGATCACCTTGGCGGACAAGGGATATCAAGGCGCTACCGCGCTGCTGACCCCGTACAAGGGTAAGAACAAGCCGGAATCCCAGAAGGCCGCCAACCGCGCGCACGCACGACTACGCGGCTGCGGCGAACGAGCCAACGCCCAGCTCAAGAGCTGGCGGGTGCTGCGGAAACTCCGCTGCTGCCCCGACAAAGCCGGACAGCTGGTCAAGGCCATCCACGTGCTACAGGATCGCGAAATCCGGACTGCCCGACAAGGATGAAAAAGGCTCATTGTTGGGGTCTGAGTAACTTGTCTCGAGTTTCTTCGCGGGCGCGCGTTCGGTGTCGCCGCCGGAGGTGTTCTCAGCGATCTGGTCGGTTTGGAGACCGTAGCGGGGTGCCAGGCTCTGCCCTGGCACTGTGACAGCGGATCCAGCGCCCGGGGGTTTCCAGGTGAAATCGAGTGCCCCGGTTTTGCCACTGCGGTTGTAGTAGTCGACCCGAACACGATGCCAACTACCGGCTGTGGTGTTGGTGTAGGTGCCCGGGACAGCGGTGGCGGCCTTATCGGTCCAGCTGTCCACGATGAGCACGTCATCGATCCACACCCGGACACCATCGACGACGGTGAACCCGAGTGCATAGTCGCCGGTCGCGGGGAACTTGATTTCGCCGGTGAATCGGCCAGACCAGCCGCCCTTGTTCGCGACCGGCGGGGTCGATCCCCAGCTACGTTTCAGACTGCCGTCGGCGGAGCCGACACCGGTCGCCCAGTCTTTCGGGACTCCGGAAGTGAACGGGTTGTCGTAGTAGGCGGCCTCCAACCCGGCCAGATTCTTGTCGTACCGAGTATTGGTGTGGGGCATCGTGTTCGCGCACTGCGGGGTCGGCAACTGGCCGGTGAAACAGGCCGCCGGAGCCGGACCATAACTGTCGGTCGGCCGGTCCGCGTGGTCGTAGATCACCGTCGAGCGGCGACCGGTCGAGTCAATCGTGGCTGTTCGCTGGTCTTTCGCGTTCCATTCGCTGCGGACGGTGTCGCCAACAGCGTTAGTCGAGGCAAGAAGGCGACCAGCATCGTCCCAGGTAACAGTGTTTTCCGGTGGCGAGTTGAGCCCGCCGATCCCGTCGACGTTGACGATCGCTTGCCTGCCGCCGATGTCGTAGCCGTAATAGTGGGTGGGCCGTTTGCCCAGGTAACCGCCATCGGGGGACGGTCCGGTGACAGCGACAGCACGCAGGCGTTCGGGCACCCCCGGCTCTTCGACGAACTTTTTGTACTGGATCGCCGTGTGTACGAGCGCCTGGGAGGGGAACTGTTGGATCGAAGCCCAGTCGTGGCCCAGGTTGCCGCGGACAAAGCTCAATGGCCCGATACTGGCGAGGAGTTCTTGGCGTTTGATCTCGCTGCTGGTCTTGCGGTATTCCTTCTGGACTTCGGCGAGGTTGGTGTAGCTGAAGTCCTGCATGGCCGCGCCGGGGTTCTCGATCCGAGCGAGAACGTTCAGCAGATACCACAGCCGGGTCTCGGTGCCGTCCCAATAGGTGATGCGGCACAACTGTTGTGCGGGTGCGGAGTTGGCCCCCGAGGGGAGCGGCACTCCGCCGTAGCAGCTATCGCTGCCGTTGGTGTTGTAGTGCAGGGTGTGCGAGCGCCCCGATACCGGGTCGACGATCTCGGTCAGCCGTGCCGGGGAACCGCTGTAGCGGTACTGCAACGACGCGGGTTTCTTGCTGTCGAGCACGGTCGAGACTTCTGCGAGGGTGCCGTCGGCATGAAACAGCGACACCACACCGTTCTCGGAGACCGACAGCCGACCCTTGGTATCGAAGGCCACCACCCCATCGCGGTCCGGCGGTGCGCGATAACCACCGGCAGTCTTGGCCCAGCTGTGTTTGCCGCCCGCACCGTCGGTGAGCACCACCGCGCCGTCGAGCATCGCGGCGTGGCTGTATTCGCTGGCCGGCATCGACAACGTCCAACCCGCAGGCAACGGCGGCGGATCAGCGGGATAGAGCCACTGGGCCGGCACGATCCGGGGCCCCAGATTATGTATGCGCAGACCACCTGCGGCGCCCTGGGTGCTCTTGACCCACAACACCATCGCCGGCGGATCAGCGGAATGGTTATATAGCTCGACCTTGATCGGCACCCGCTGACCAGCGGCCAGCGTCACCTCGTCGGCACGTTTCGGACCGGCCTCGGTGAACTTGTCATAGAAGATGCCCCCGGCCTCAGGGTTGTTGTAGACCAGCCGATCGCCGGCCCAGATCTTCGCTCCGGGGGTGTGCGCGCCCGCGAAGCGGTAATCGCCGTCGACCGGGGCTTGAAAATAGCCCTCCCACCGGATCACGTACCAGTCGTCGGCCAGACCGGGCGGTAGCGGGTCTCGGTTGGTCTCGTCGTTCCATTTGTTACCCCAAAACAGGTCCACCTCAGATTCGGTGCGCACCAGCACCGGAACGTCACCGGGGACCCCGTTGTGGGCGGGATCGTTGAAATAAGAGGCCCGCACACCCCGGGCTTCACCTTGGCGTGAGTTGTAGGCGAACGTCACCCCCGCGGGCCCACCCAGCGCCGAGAAGGTCGGACCTGCGGCATCGAGACGGACGTTGCCGTTGAACAAGTTCACTGTCACCGGCCCCAGCGAATCGGTCGGGGTCGGTTTCGGATCACCCGTGCGCTGATCGATGGTGAAATGACCGACCCAGCTCGCCGGTGTCGGTGTCTGCGCACCCTTGGCGACGGTCTCGACGGTCCAGGTGTATCGGCCCCCGTTCGCCACCACATTTCGCGGTACCGTCCACTGCGGTTCCGGCAGACACCCCGACTGCGCCACGCTGCCGGTGCGGCCGTCGAAACCGGTCGACACCTTGAAGCAAAACTTCGTGCCTTCCGCAGCGCCGGTCACGGCGACCTTCAACATGGGTGTCTCGGAAGCCAGAATGGCGTCATCGGCTGGGGCGACCAGCACCGTCTTCAGATCCTCCTGCGCCCGCTGCCGCGGACCCGCACCAGGGCTGTCGACCGCCCGAGCGCGCGCCAACGGCACGAAATCGGCGTCGGGCAGAGGAGGCTCCGGTTCGAGCTCGAGCTTCGAGGACGGGCCACCCCCTGAGGCCAGCAACGGCACGGCCCGCGGCTTCAACGGAGCCGCCGCACTCGGCGGCGACACCATTATCTGCGCCAATGTCGCGACCAGCAGAATTGACAGCGCCACCGCGCACAAGCGATACCAATTAGGAAGGAACCAACGCATCGAGGCGTCGCACTGACGATATTTCATCACACTCCACAATCCCCGAGCCCATAGGCGGGCAGCGTAAATCTGACAGAACAGCAGCAACCGGATCAATCCATTCGAGACGGAATTCGTGATGCCGGAACTACACGCGCTGCGACTCGTATTACAGTCGCGAAATTCAGTGCCCTACTCCAGCGTCCCGAGCGGGTTCGATTCTCCAATTCGCCACCGGGCCAACATGTCTGGAATCAACGCGTCGACCAGCCTGCGGTCGCGCGAAATAGACATGTAGTCCATGCGGATTCGGCACACCTGGCAGCCACCACGCAGTCACAGAAGAGACAGGACATCAAATGGCCTGATCGGCAGGACATCTCACAGAATCGGCCGTCTTGCCGATCAAACGCGCCGCCGAAGGATAGACGTAGTACGTTGCTGCGCAACTTGTTTGAAGACCTTCAAGGCGCTATTCATCTATGCACGCTCCCCCAACACGGGATTGACTGATACCTAACGACATCTGGGACGAATACCCCGCCTCCGAATTACGGTACAGTTAGCCTCGATCTTTCGCCGGGTTGATGTGCTGGCCTGATCGGGTTCGGATTGGGTGTTTCGGTCGTAGTTTTCCGGTTGCGGGCAGGGCAGCTGGCCCGCGCAGCGGGCTGGCTGCCGGGTTCCACTGGCCCGGGTGGTTGGTTTCCTTGGTTGCAGGGACGGTTTCTGGCTGGTCAGCCGGGTTGCAGGCGTGCTGCGGCGGTGGTGAGCAGTTCGGTGTAGGGGGCGTGCCGCGCCAGGTGCAGTGTGGTTTTGCGGGCATGGCGGGCGATGCGTCCGGCGGCTGAAAACAGCCGCAGCCGTAGCGTTTTCGGTTCCCAGCGACGTGCGGGGTGGTCGTGCAGGGCGAGTGTCTGCATCCAGGCGGTCAGGTCGAGTGCGAGCGCGACGACGGCGAGCCAGATGCGGTTGGCGTCGAAGCTGTGGAACGGAAGATTGCGCAGGCCAGTGTCTTTCGCGTTTCTGATCCGGTCTTCGCAGCGGGCCCGCTGGCGGTGACGCAACTCGAGGTCGGGCAGCTGGCCGCGGGTGGTGTTGGTGACGAACGCGGTCAACCGCATCCCGTCGCGGTCGGTGAACCGCAGCTGAGCACCGGGGTGTGGTCTCTCTTTCCTGACGATGAGCCGCATGCCGGGCGGCCATCCGGTCAACTCGGTGATGCCGGTGACTTCCACGACCCAGGCGCCGTCGCGGACCTCGCCGTCTGCGTCGTAGGCCGGTGTCCAATCCTGCGGATTCAGGTGGGTGCCCATGGCGGTGACGATCTCGTCGGTGAGAGTGAACCCGACCGAGTACTGCAGCCGGCGGCGGTGGCAGTAGTCGAGGAACTCGTGGGTGCCGCCACCGGAATCGGTGCGCACCAGCACTTTCCGGCCGACCCGCCATCCCGGCTGCCACGGCAGCTGAGCGAGGGCATCGCGGAGAACCTGCTTGTGGTCGGCAGCGGTATTACTACCGGCGTTGCCCGGCCGCAGCATGGGCGCGGCGGGCTCGCCGGTGCCGGTGCGACCGTGGTCGATGAACGACCACAGCGAGTGGAAGCCGAAGCCCCGCTTGAACGTCGGTGTGGCGTTCTGTTTTTCCGAGTGCGCGTCGGTCAGGGTGGCGTCGAGATCGATGATTAACGGATCATCGATGTTGATCCCGTGACCGGGGGCGTTCGGCCCAGCCACGGCCCACGCCTGCGCCCGCGCGTCCGCGCGTGCAGAAGCGATGGCGGCCAACGCTTTCGGTGCCTGGGCAGCCAGCGCGGTGATCGTCCGCGACACCGTCGGATCCGAGGCCACCAGACCGAACACGCCCGGCTCGGCCCGTAACAACGCCACATCCGCGGCGCAGTCACCACCGACCGCGAGTGTCACCGCCAAATCCAGCACGATCTTGCCCGGGTCGTGGACAGCCATCGGTTTGCGCCACGGCCCCAACTGTTCCGACAAACCCCAGGTCAAACCAGTTATCTCGGCAGTACGCAGCAGCAGTGCCGCACCTGCGTGTGACACCACGCCCGCACCGTCACCGTCGATGGTCAGCCGCGGATACGGCGATATAGACTTGCCCACCAGAAAGGTGCTCCAAAACCTCGATCAATTCAGCCTTCGCAAGTCGAATTATCGCAGGTCGGAGCACCTTTCGCCATTCCCGCCGCAGGTTAGGCGCCATTACCATGATTGGCCGAGGTTAGATCAAATGGGGAGCCATCATCTATGCCGACTGGGGAGCGGGACACCAGGGTTTTCCTGGATAGTGGACACCGAGTCCTGCGTTCTGGAACACTCATCCTGTCGACCACGTGGATGCGGCCGGTCTGGTTGTGCCTGTGAGCGCACTCCGCATCACCTACCCGCGAGCACGCGGAAGCGCGGAACCAGCGAGTGCCTTACGCTGCTCTCAGAATCTCTGCACCTCTGCTCTAATACTGCAACGACACTCAGTTGAGTAGTTGCTGGTAGTTCTGTTGTGTGGTGTTGGATCGTGTTGTGGCGGAGTTTGATTCGTTGATGAGCAGGATCGGGGCCCGGTTCACGCGGTCTGAGCCGCGTGCTCGGGCGGGTGAATATGTGTCGGGGCTGGTCGCGGGTCTGGAACGCAAGAACGGGTGGACCGTGGCCGAGCATGCCGGGGAGGCAGGCCCACAGGGGATGCAGCGGTTGTTGCGGAAGGCGGACTGGGATGTCGAGGGTGTGCGCGACGACGTGCGTGATTACGTCATCGAACATCTCGGTGATCCGGAGGCGGTGCTGGCAGCCGATGAGACCGGGTTCCTGAAGAAGGGTGTGAAATCGGCTGGGGTGCAACGGCAGTACTCGGGAACGGCCGGACGCACCGAGAACTGCCAGATCGGAGTGTTTCTGGCGTATGCGTCCACGCACGGGCACGCGTTGATCGATCGGGAACTGTATCTGCCCCAGTCGTGGACCGGTGACCGTGACCGCTGCCGGGGCGCGGGCATCCCTGACGAGGTCGAGTTCGCCACCAAACCGCGGCAGGTGATCGCCATGCTGGAGCGGATACTCGCCGCCGGGGTGCCGTTTCGATGGTTCACCGCCGACGAAGCCTACGGCCAGGCTGGTTACCTGCGTGACTGGCTCGAAGAACGTGACGTGTTCTATGTGATGGCCACCCGATGCGATCAGCAGATCACCACCCGCGCCGACCGCAGTGCCCGCGCTGACGCCCTGGTCGCCGAGTTCAAGGCTTCGACGTGGCAGCGGCTCTCGGTCGGTGCCGGCGCGCACGGGCCCCGGGAATTCGACTGGGCGCGCCGCCAGATCGAGGGCACCTGGGCAGGTGGGCGCGGGCACTGGCTGCTGGCGCGGCGCAGCATCAGCAACCCGACCGAGATCGCCTACTACCTCTGCTACGGCCCAGCCTCGGCGCGGCTGGTCGATCTGGCCTTCACGGCCGGGTCTCGCTGGCACATCGAGGAAGCGTTCCAACAAGCCAAGGGCGAGGCCGGACTCGACCACTACCAGGTCCGATCCTGGCGGGCCTGGTACGCCCACATCACCCTGTCGATGCTCGCCCTGGCCTGGCTGGCCGCGTCCAAAGCCATTGCCGCAAAAGGGGACTCGTCGACCACGACGAAGGCATGATCGCGCTGACACTACCGGAGATCCGCCGACTACTCGTCGCACTCGTCCTCACCCGCCACCATGACACCGATCACACCTGGGCCTGGTCGAGATGGCGACGCCGCCGCCAATACCAAGCCCGCCTCTCCCACTACCGACGCCGCGGACACCCCCTCAACTGAGTGTCGTTGCAGTATTAGCCGACGTACGCACCCGGGTGACCGCACCCGGAACACTGAAGACCTACGACACCCATTGGAAATGCCTCGATCGCGTGTGGGGCGCTCGCCGTATCGACGAACTGACCGTTGGGTGACGTCGCCGGTATGCGCGATGCCGCGCGGCACAATGCCAAACGCGATCGCAACAGCCGCGACGGAGCTGGTCGAAGGCATTCGGTTCAGGTAAGCCGAAACCGATGGTGGGGCAGAGCAGCTCAGTTCGACAGGGAAGTCATCACTTCTGGTCCTGACGGAGGAGGAGTCGGAGCACTTTGTACGCCGACGCTCGTCGGTGTGAATTCTTCGCGAAGATCGCACTCAGTGCGGCGATCACCACTGTCGCGGCATACATACAGCCGCCGGCGGCCATCAAAGGAGTGAAGTGCTGGCCCAGTCGCAGGATCTCGTTCATATCGAAAGTTCTTCCCGTCCGGTCGATTTCCGGCAAGCGAATCCCGCGGGTGCTGCTAAAATCCCTAGCCTCAGGCAGGGACATCCGTCCGGCCGTATTCCGGTCCGGATCCGGACGCGACAGGTGGGGCATGGGAAGTACGTCAGCCGCCGACGCGTTTGGCGATGCACTGTTCGAGCTGTACGAAGCGGCGGGCTGCCCGCCACTGGCCAGGCTGGCAGCGCTCGGCTCCCGAACGGCGCCGAAAATCACCCTGACCACGTCCTCGCTGAACGACTGGTTCAACGGGAAATCAGTGCCTAGCAACCCGGCCGCCGTGCGGTTGCTCGTGATATTCCTGGGCGAGCGAATCACCGAGAACGGCAGCCGGCGGGATAGCCTACGCCCGGTCAATTGGTGGCTAGACCTCCGCGAACTCGCGTGGAACGAGACCCACATCCGCCGTGGCGGGCGCCCGCGCAAACCACAGGAAGCGCCCGAGGTCGGAGTGCGCATCGACGAGAAAAGGCGACTGACAAGGCGGGTCGGCGGCCAGGTCCTGACCTACGGCACGATGCTCGTCGAGCCGGATCGGGTGGCCCACGGGGAAGGGGTAGTGCTCCGCGCATCCGCCCACAGCAGACTGCCGCACACCGTGTTCATCACGAACATCGACCTCTTAGCCTCGGCCAATCATGGTAATGGCGCCTAACCTGCGGCGGGAATGGCGAAAGGTGCTCCGACCTGCGATAATTCGACTTGCGAAGGCTGAATTGATCGAGGTTTTGGAGCACCTTTCTGGTGGGCAAGTCTATATCGCCGTATCCGCGGCTGACCATCGACGGTGACGGTGCGGGCGTGGTGTCACACGCAGGTGCGGCACTGCTGCTGCGTACTGCCGAGATAACTGGTTTGACCTGGGGTTTGTCGGAACAGTTGGGGCCGTGGCGCAAACCGATGGCTGTCCACGACCCGGGCAAGATCGTGCTGGATTTGGCGGTGACACTCGCGGTCGGTGGTGACTGCGCCGCGGATGTGGCGTTGTTACGGGCCGAGCCGGGCGTGTTCGGTCTGGTGGCCTCGGATCCGACGGTGTCGCGGACGATCACCGCGCTGGCTGCCCAGGCACCGAAAGCGTTGGCCGCCATCGCTTCTGCACGCGCGGACGCGCGGGCGCAGGCGTGGGCCGTGGCTGGGCCGAACGCCCCCGGTCACGGGATCAACATCGATGATCCGTTAATCATCGATCTCGACGCCACCCTGACCGACGCGCACTCGGAAAAACAGAACGCCACACCGACGTTCAAGCGGGGCTTCGGCTTCCACTCGCTGTGGTCGTTCATCGACCACGGTCGCACCGGCACCGGCGAGCCCGCCGCGCCCATGCTGCGGCCGGGCAACGCCGGTAGTAATACCGCTGCCGACCACAAGCAGGTTCTCCGCGATGCCCTCGCTCAGCTGCCGTGGCAGCCGGGATGGCGGGTCGGCCGGAAAGTGCTGGTGCGCACCGATTCCGGTGGCGGCACCCACGAGTTCCTCGACTACTGCCACCGCCGCCGGCTGCAGTACTCGGTCGGGTTCACTCTCACCGACGAGATCGTCACCGCCATGGGCACCCACCTGAATCCGCAGGATTGGACACCGGCCTACGACGCAGACGGCGAGGTCCGCGACGGCGCCTGGGTCGTGGAAGTCACCGGCATCACCGAGTTGACCGGATGGCCGCCCGGCATGCGGCTCATCGTCAGGAAAGAGAGACCACACCCCGGTGCTCAGCTGCGGTTCACCGACCGCGACGGGATGCGGTTGACCGCGTTCGTCACCAACACCACCCGCGGCCAGCTGCCCGACCTCGAGTTGCGTCACCGCCAGCGGGCCCGCTGCGAAGACCGGATCAGAAACGCGAAAGACACTGGCCTGCGCAATCTTCCGTTCCACAGCTTCGACGCCAACCGCATCTGGCTCGCCGTCGTCGCGCTCGCACTCGACCTGACCGCCTGGATGCAGACACTCGCCCTGCACGACCACCCCGCACGTCGCTGGGAACCGAAAACGCTACGGCTGCGGCTGTTTTCAGCCGCCGGACGCATCGCCCGCCATGCCCGCAAAACCACACTGCACCTGGCGCGGCACGCCCCCTACACCGAACTGCTCACCACCGCCGCAGCACGCCTGCAACCCGGCTGACCAGCCAGAAACCGTCCCTGCAACCAAGGAAACCAACCACCCGGGCCAGTGGAACCCGGCAGCCAGCCCGCTGCGCGGGCCAGCTGCCCTGCCCGCAACCGGAAAACTACGACCGAAACACCCAATCCGAACCCGATCAGGCCAGCACATCAACCCGGCGAAAGATCGAGGTTAGTTGTCGACCACCGCCCTAACTTCGCCACCGACTACCAGATGGTCTCGCTCTCGGCGCTGCACTATGAAGTGCCGAATTCCGATATCAGCGAGACCGTTGAACTCAACGACGTCGCCATCCTTGACGGCCACGTCCCGGTGATCGACCGCAGGCTGATGCTCGACCCGTGCGGCAGCGTGGGGTCACAGCACACTCTGCGCTGCACGGTCTTCGCGATCAACCCTGGCCTGTGGGAGGGCCGCACTCCGCATCACGTACTTCTCGGACCGAACGCCGGAGGCGGAGCACACCGCACGATCTGAACCATTCCTGATAGCAAAGCGCTGATCGGAGTTGGATTGTCCGCCACCCCTGCTTTCGACCCCCACCCGGCGACTAACGCCCAAGAATGCCTCGACCTGCTCACCGCCTTCATCTCGACCACTGGCGACCGAACCGACCACACAATCGCTCGGCTGCGGACCGGTATCCGCCTGACAGAATTGGATGCGGCCGAGTCCGCCGAGGCGGAGTTCCGCCGGATCCCTGCGCAACAGCTCGACCATGCGGATCACCCGCACCCCAGCCGAGTTCGCACATCCACGCGTTCAGCAATTGTCGTGGCATACCTATGAGTTCGGCAGAGGTGAGGTCCCACATCCGCACGGTTCGGTCCATGCCGCCGGTGACCGCGGCCGGGCGACCGTCCACCACGGCGCACGCCACCGCCAGCACTGAAGCAGTGTGTCCCTCTAGCACGGCCACCGGATCACCAGTAATGAGGTCGTAAACCTGTACAGAGGGCTAGTCGCCGCATACGACCGTGATTGACCGACCACCTACCGCAGTGCACGCTATCGCGCGGACCGCGCCTGTGCCGGGACTGCCTCCGCCGCACAGCAATTGTCGGCCGGTCGCCAGGTCCCACACCCGTATCGATCCGTCCTCGCAACCGGTGACTGCGACCGGCCGGTCTTTCATTGTTGTGCAGGCTAAGGCCAGCACGGTGTGGCTGTGATTCAACACCCTGAGTTCCTCGCCAGACGCGAGTTCCCACACGCGCGCCGTGGCATCGTTACCGCCGATGACCGCGACCTCGTGCACATCCAGCATCGTGCAAGCCACCGCGTGGACCAAAACGGTTGCTTCGCGCCCGATTTCGACTGACCATTGTCGCCATCGGCCGCGAGCACTCGCTGTGCGACTCACGCGCAATCCGCGCCGCTTAAGGTGAAGGTCTCGGGCCTCTCGGGATGCCGATATATGCCTTCAGCGCCTTCTTCTAACCATTCCCCGGGGCGGCCAACTCCACAAACAGTCCTTCGGCTTATGGATTGCTTGCACTGACCGCACCCGGCTCGTCGGGCGCGTCTCAGCAGTTACCCCTCCAGAGCTTGGCCGAGTGGTATCGACGGATGCAATTTTGATATCAGACACGATCTATGAGCGAACAGCTGCTGAACAGCGCCCGATGCCGGATCGGTAACGTCGACGATCCTGAATTCCGGGCTCGTCGATACTATTACCTTTCCGCAGAACGCGCATGAGAAAGTTTCTAATATATCGTCAGTTAAGGCCATACCATCGCTCCTTCTCGATTTGGCGTTCAATCCAGTCATTATTGCTTTCTTGATTGGTAATGATATTGCCGCTACCAGGGTTTCTGATCGTGACGTGGCTGGTGCCATTACCTTGATCCCACACGTATACCTGGTTGCCGTTTTCGTCGTAGAGGACCCGTTGTGCGTTCGCTATTGTGTCAGAGGCACTGAGACCGCGTGCACCTGCTTGAATTTGGGAGTGAGTTGTGTCCTGTGAGGCCGGAGGTGCTCCAGGCGCTGGTGGAGGGGCTGGCACCGCTCCAGGCTGAGCTGCCGTTGTCGGCGGAGCAGATGCAGGTGCAGGTGTTGTCGCTGAGGATGGTTTGTCGTCACTCGGGAAGATGTTGATATTGGGCGGATCGATCGGATGTTCATGGAGGTAGATCCCGGCGTAAACGCCGATAGCAAGGGGAATAACCACACACACCGGGCAGTTGCCGGTGAGATCCAGGGAGTTGATCGGGTCGCCGTTGACGTAGTCGTAGTTGTTGGCTGATCCCCCGGGGACGGGGTCGGTTTGCAGGAACCGGCCAAGGATCGGTAGGTAGGTGCGAGCTCCCATCTCGAGGGCTTGCTGGCTGCCGACGTGTTCGATGGGGACGGTGTGCTGACCGAGCCATCCGAAGTCCATTCCGCCTTCGGCGGTGGCCGGAATCGGGATGTCGGCGAAGGCACCGGTGGCCGGGTCGATGTTCTGGCCGTAGGGCTCGAACAGATGGATCGATCCGGTGCGGGCGGCGGCGCCGTCGGCAGTGAACAGGATGTCGCCATGAATATTGGGGTAGGACCAGTTGCTGGTGCTCTGTGCGTAATTCTTGGTCAGCACGGCACCGCCGGGCAGTTTCAGTACCCGTTGCCGAAGGTTCCCAGGTCCGTCGAGGACGAAGTCGGGGCCGCCGGAGTCGGAGGTGAAGCCGTAACGGGTCACCTGTGCCGGGTTCGAGTTTTCCTGCACCGAACGTGCCGTGAGGCGGTCGGTGACGTCACGGGTGTAGGTGACTGTGCGTCCGGCGGCGGTTTTGGTGGTTATGTGCCTGCGAGTGGAGTCGTAGCCGAGGGTGTCGGTGCCGACCTTTGTCGCGTTGCCGTAGCTGTCGTAGGTGAACGAGAGACTGGTGGCGCCGTTGGTGGACAACAACCGGTCTGCGTCGTCGTAGCAGTAGTTGGTGGTGACTGCCGGGGCACCGTTGAGGTTGTCGGTGAAGGCGGTGCGGTTGGTGTTCAGCCCCGCTTTCTTGTTCGGTCCGCAGCCGTTGTCACCGTCATATGAGTAGCTGAGCTGATGGTGAGGCACGGTTGCCCTGACGAGACGGCCGATCCCGTCGTAGCTGTAGGCGTTGTTGTAATTGGTACCGCCAGTAGCGGTGTCGGTGATGGTCTCGTCGGTGATGCGTTGATCGCGAGAGCGGGTCACTGCGCTGGTGACCGCCGAACCGGGCACCTTCCAGGTGAGGGCTGCCGTCGAGCCGGCGTTGTTGTGAGTGATATCGAGGTTGGATCGGTTGCCGTAGGCGACGTTTTGCAGGATTCCTAGTTTGTAACCGGGGGTGGCGACAGTCGTCCCGTCTAAGTCCAGCCGGGTCAGACGCGACGCATCGTCCCAGAAGTACTTCAGAGCGGAGGAAGCTCCCTTGATCGTGCTGGTCTCAGTGGCTTTGCGCCCGACTGCGTCGTATCCGGTGCTGGTGGTAACCCCACTTGCGTCGGTATATGACACCGTCCGGCCGAGCAGGTCGACCACTTTGGTGGTCGATCCGCTGTCATCGCTGACCTTGAGCTTCAGCGGGTCACCACCGACGGCATAGTCATAGGTGCTGGTACGGGATGGCTGGTCGCCCATCGCCGGGTATGCAGTCTTGGCGAGTCGGCCACGGGTGTCGTAGCTCCGACATGACCACGGCTCATTGTTGGTGCGCATGGCGACGATACGTCCCGTGAGGTTGTACACCGTCTCGCCGACGATGGCCGCCCCATCCGCGTTCTTTGCTCCGCGGACGGTTTTGACCCGTCCCCCCTGGCTGACCGCGGCGGAGTTCGCCTCGCACGGGTTCACGCGGGTTTCGTTGTCCCCGTAGTAGGTTGAGGTGCCCCGTTTGTCGGGATTGGTGAGATCTCCAGCAGGCAATGCTGCGGCCAGTTGGCGCAGGAACCCTTGACCTGGCTGTTCGAACACAGAGCGGCTAGTGAGATTGAGGCCGCCCGGGTCGCCTGTCTTGGATACCGCCAACCCGAAGACGGGGTCTATCCCGTTGGTCGGGTCCGAGTATCTGGTCGTGATCGTCTTCGACGGTGCGCGTTCGACGTCGCCGCCGGAGGTGTTTTCGGTGACCAGGTTGGTTTCGAGTCCGTACCGGGGTGCCAGGTTCTGCCCTGGAACAGTCGCGGTGGCCGAACTTGGTGGTGTCCAGGTGAAGTCGAGCAGACCGCTGGTGCCGCTGCGGTTGTAGTAGTCGACCCGGACGCGATGCCAGCTACCCGCTACAGCGCTGGGGTAGGTCCCGCTCACGTCCGTAGCGGCTTTGTCGGTCCAACTGTCCACGATCAACGTCTCGTCGATCCACAACCGGACACCGTCGACAACGGTGAACCCGAGTTTGTATTCACCGGTGCCGGGGAATTTCATTTCGCCGATGAACCGACCGGACCAACCGCCGCTGTTCGCGACCGGCGGCGTCGAGCCCCAGCTACGTTTCAGGCTGCCGTCCGAAGTTCCGGCACCGGTAGCCCACTCCTTCGGGACACCCGCCAGGAATGGGTTGTCGTAGAAAGCGGTCTCCAACCCGGCCATGCCCTCGTCATAGCTCTTGTGGACATGCGACACTGTCTCCGCACACTCAGGCTTCGGCAACTGCCCGTCGAAACAGTCGGACGGCGCCGGACCATATTCGTCGATCAACCGGTCCGCGTGGTCATAGACCAACGTCGTACGGCGGCCGGTCGTGCCGATACGGGCTGTCGGCTTGTCTTTTGGGTTCCATTCGGCACGGAGGGTGTCCCCTGCTGCATCAGTCGAGGTGAGCATGCGCCCGGCGTCATCCCAGGTCATCGTGTGCACCGGCACTTTGTTGATACCGGCGATGTCGATGTACGCCTTGTGGCTGGGCGGGTCGTATCGATATCCGTGCGTCAACCTGCCACCGAGACTACGGCCGTCTGCCGCCGGTGCGGTGACCTTGATGGCTTTTAGTACTGGTGGTCGTGCAGCGGTGACGTCATCGTAGAGGGTGTCGTACTCGATCAGGGTGCGTTCGGTGTTGTCATTGAACGACCCCTGCCGAGCTCGCCAGTCGACGGCCAGACTGTCGCGCACCTCGTTGAGTGCCCCGACAGCGTCCATGGCCTTCTGCTTTTTCTCGGTGTTGTTACCTGCCTCGTCGTAATCGCGTTTGGCGTTGATCAGGTTCAGATAGGCCCGTAGTCCCGGATTTCGGCGCCGGGGTTCTCGATGCGGCCGAGCGCGCCGACGATGTACCAGAGTCGGGTTTCGGTGCCGTCCCAGTATTTGATGCGGCACAGCTTCTGGGCCGGCGCCGAGTACGTACCCGGCGGCAACGAGACTCCGCCATAGCAGTTGTTGCTGTTGTCGGTGTTGTAGTAGAGCGTGTGCGCCCTGCCCGATACCGGATCCTTGATCTGAGTCAGCCGTGCCGGGGCACCGCTGTAGAGATACTGCAACGAGGCGGGTTTCTTGCTGTCGGACACCTTCGACACCGCAGCCAAAGTGCCGTCAACGTTGAAAACCGACACCACACCGTTCTTGGTGACCGAGATCCGGCCACCGGCGTCGACAGCGAGAACACCGTCCTCATCTTTGGGCGGGGTGTAGCCGCCGGCCGAGGCCTTGGCCCAGCCGTGCTTGCCGCCTGCGGTGTCGGTCAGCACGACCGACCCGTCGAGCATCTCTGCATCGACGTACTCGCTGCCCATCAACCCGAGTGTCCATCCGCCCGGCAACGGCGACGGGTCCTGGGCGAACAGCGATTCAGTCTTGACGATCTGAGGGTTCCAGTTGTGGGTGCGCGATGTACCGGCGCCAGTAGTGCTCTTGGCCCACAACACTGTCTGCGGCCTGCTCGTCGTACGGTGATACAACTCCACCTTGATGGGCACCCGCTGCCCGGCGGTCAACGAGACGTCGGTGTTCTTCTTGGCGGTGGCCTTGGAGAAGTCGGTGCTGACAGCGGAAGGGTTCGGGTTGTCGTAGGCGAGGTTGTTGTCGATCCAGATCTTCGCGCCGTCGGCGTGGGAGCCCGCGAAGCTGAAGTCACCGGTCACCGGCGCCCGGAAGTAGCCTTCCCAGCGCACAACGAACCACTGCTTGTCCAGCGCGGCCGGCATCGGATCTTCCCTGAAGGGAGAGTTTTCCGGCACGTTGGACCAGACATTGCCCCAGTCCAGATTCACCTGAGCCTCGTTACGTACCATCACCGGCGTCTCATCGGCGGCACCGTTGTGATCGGCATCGTTGAAATACGACGCCCGCACACCATTGCCCTCCCCGCCCTGGCGCGAGTTGTACGCGAAAGTCACACCCGCAGAACCACCGAGCGCCTCGAACACCGGGCCTGCAGCCTCGGTTTTGGCGTTGCCGTTGAACAAGTTGACCGTGACCGGCCCCACCTGCTCGGTCGGCGCGGGCCCGGCATTACCGATGCGCTTGTCAACGGTGAAGTGGCCAACCCACTTCGACGGCGTCGGCGTCGTTGCACCGGATGCCACCGTCGCTACGATCCAGCTGTAGCGGGCACCGTCGCGCAGCACATGCTCAGGCACGGTCCACTTCGGCACGCTCAGGCAGCCGGAGTCGACCACGCTGCCGGAGCGGCCGTCGAAGCCGGTGGAAATCTTGAAGCAGTACTTGACCCCGGACCCGGCCGGGCTGACCTCCAAGATCGGCATGTCGGTTGCGATCACCGAATCCTCGACCGGGGCAACCAAGTTCACCTGCGGCCCCGGAGTGGGGTTGGTCGGATCAGTCGGGTTCGTCGGGTCCGTGGGGTTGGTGCCGCCGTCGCTGTAGTCGACGATCAGCGCGGCCTGTAGTTGTTTGTAGGTGTAAGTATTGGCGGTTTCGGCGCCGCCGAGCATGAACCAGGTGTTCTTGTCGGGAGCTTTGACACGCTCGCCGAGGTAAGTGCTCAGCGCGGGCGCAGTGAGGGAGCCGGATTCAGCGATACTGGCCGAAGCCAACTCCGGGCCGAGCGCGCCGAAGCCAAGCGGTGTGGTGGCTTGAAACAGCGTCAGTTGTGATGCGGGCTTCATTTCTACCGGCGTGGCCGCCAGCTTCAGATCCAGGCGCGCACCGGTCACGGTCTTGCCTGCCAGTGGTGCGAGGTCGTAGCGGATCGCCGAGCGCCACAACACGTTCTGGCCAAGCCAGTCGCGCGCGTTGCCGGTCCGGATGCCGCAGTTCTGTGTGCACGGCGCGGCACCTTGCTGGTAGGCGATCGATTCGGCTTGCTGACCGAATCCGAAGGTGTAGGTCGGATCGACCACGACCGGGAACTTGCGGGCAGAGTCTTTCAACCACTTTGTATCCACAGCCACTGTGAGCTGCCATGCCTCACCGTCACGGGCCAGGGTGTAGTTGCCATCGGTACGCGCGGAGGGCCTCTTGTCCTTGTCGTTACCCGCGGAATCCCAGACCTCGATCGAGGGTAGCGCGGCGACGACCTTGCCAGCTTTGTCGCTGATCCTGACGGTCTTGCCGTCGACCTTCGGGGTCAGCGCGCCGGTGTTCAGCTTGAACACCCAACGTCCTTCGCCCACAGCAGAAGCGGACTTCAAGATGATCGATTCTTTGATCGCGTCTGCGGTCACGTCGTAGGTGACGTCGGTGTTGGGCAGGGCGTTGGCATAGGTCGCGGTCGAGCCGGTGACCTTGCGGCCAGCTTTGCCTGCACCCTTCAACTCTAGGGTGACCGGTGTGCCGTTCTGGTTGACCCGGAACAGATTCGGATCGTTGGCGAACTCGGCGAGGTCGATCCCGACACCGGTCCGTGCCGCGGTAACACGTTTGGAATCCTTCTGCTCCACCAGCCGGGTATCGATCGGATCCCAACCGCCCTTGCTATTGCGGACACTGACCGGCACCTGCGACAGCACCATCGTCTTGGTGCCGTTCGCGTTGGTGAACTCGACCGAATCCTCTGTACGCGCCGACTCTTTCGAGGTCTTCGGATCGAAACCGCCCTTCGCCGGAGCGGCGGCGGCGGTACTGCCTGCGAGCAATGGCGTGAAATCCGCCTCCGGCGCGGACTGCTTATTTGTTAGGGATGGCTTTGCTACTGCCTTCGACAGCATCAGCGGAACATCGCGCGGGTTCTTTCCTTTTGGCGCCGCAGCGGCCTCGGGAGAGACAACCACTTGCACCAATGTCGCGATCATCGCGGCGACCAACACGGCCGACCATGAAACGACTTTCAATCGATACCAACCTGCAGGGAGCCAACGCGCGAACGCGTCGCCCTGATGGCGAAACCTCATCACACTCCAAATTCCCCAAGCCCATCGACGGGCGTACTAAATCAGACAGAACAAACTGCCGCGTCACACGCAGATTTGCGTGGAAGTAGCGATACTGCAATCGAATACGTCGGAAGCCAGACGACAGCAAGCACGTTGGAGATTCGCCTCTGAATTACTATCCAGAGCCGATTCTGCAGCGCAGGGCTGCGATAACATGTTTTGAGAACCGGCGCTACGACTAGCTTGCAGTCGACGAGCCAAGTCAACTGGCATTCAGGTGAGTTCGATACCGCGACCCCCGCCGACCACCGCATCGAACAATGGCTTTCAAAGAGCGAAAGTATCGAATCTACTGGACAGTCCGTCGGACTCCAACAAAATGATCAGGCGGCGCGGACGACGCACGGATATACGTAGAGGCCACACAACTCGTTGGAAGCATTCACTTTAGGACGACATCCCCGATCCCCCTCCGCCAGCGCCTAATGTCTTGATAGCGACCGATATTGAAACATCAGCCAGCCACACGGGAGACGGTACAGCGGAACCAAATGGGGAGTATTCAGCCACCACAACTGGGGAGCCGAATTCTGGAGCGCCGGACACACGCCCGCACGGAGTCGCTCCGAGACCGAGCACCGGGGTAATCACCGCGACGAACCCGGCTGCGGAGCGCGGAGTCTGGCGCCACGGAGGTCACGCGGCCAGCTGGCGCACAGCTCGATCGGCGCTCGCTGCCATCTCGCGCTCAATAGCGCCCCGGCGAACCTCTCCGCCCCATCGAGTGCGCGGTGGCACCAATCCGCCGGACCGGGTCACGACCTGCACCCGCGTGGCAACCAACGCAGCCGCCCACGAAGCCACTTTCCAGCGATACCAACTAGCAGGGGACCGACGCACCAACGCGTCGCCCTGACGGCGAAACCTCATCACACTCCACAACACCTGAGCCCATCCCCTTGATGGGCCATCCCCAAATCGGGCGAAAGCGTAACAACGCGACAAAGCGCGTCAAGGCGGACTGGTTGCGCACGATGCACTCAGTTTGTGAAACGAGTCACACTTTTCCTCTCGCCGCGCCAGCCCGGTAGGAGCATCTGGACGGTAGTTTATTCAACGTCTTTCCAGGACAAGTAGTTTGAGAGCTTTACTCGCCAACTGCACCGCATCGAAGTTTCTGAACAGTCAAGCCGCCCAGAATGTTTCGAATCCTTATGATGGCGCACCACCCTGCACACAAAGCAGCGCGTAGTCGAAATCACTTAGCCGACAAGGCATCCCGCTCCACCGATCGCTCCGTCCGCTCATCCGTTAGTAGATTCGGTGCCGATACCGCCTTCCCGCCAGTCATTTTCGGCAGGTTCGCGTCATGTGCAGCCATGCCCTCCATGACTCCCAACCGGCCAAACTTGCTGGCCGCGAACGACATCGACGCAAACTTGTGCCGCCTGGAATGTCATACACGTTGAGTGCGGTGGGCGGCGAGCCACGAGCGGGCCGACTCTTTCCGAACACGGCATGCACGAGGCCGAACCCGGCCTACCTGGCCAGCTGAGACACCCCTGCAGCCGAAGTCCTCTGTCGACGAAACCAGTTGCACTGCTGGCCATCTGACGTAATGCCTGCCATGGCAACAAGCCAGCGCATCAGCCCGCTAGTGGCGCAACCCTCGACGCTAACCGAGGCTGAACGGTCGCGCGCTCAGACTTCTCACAGCTTCTCCTCAGCGTTTCCTTATGTGCACGCTCGACAGCGGTGAGCTATTCACAACCGTGTGATGCACGTAATATGCCGTACAACACCATGTTTCACGCATTTGTCGATGGTCTGCCTTCGTCGGCGACATCCCATCAAGTGGCACGGCAACCGGGCACGCGCCATTCGGATCAGGCATGAAGGTCGAGCCTATCGAAGCTCAGGCTGTGAGATGGATCACTACAGGGGATCGCCAGTAATCGATCAGCGTCCCCCGAGGGCAACGTTGGAACCTTCGGCGGACGATCTCCTCGCCCCGATATAGACACCCCAGGAACGCTTTCCAACGCTGAGCACCTCGGGTGGCCCACCGAGGCTTCGCCGCTCCGAACGCGAGCCCAACGACCTCTCGCGGCGACCGGCGTGTGCGTGTCGTTCTTCGGTGGCCTACTCCGTAGTCAGCACGTAGTGCGTTGTGAGTGGCGGGCTCGTCTCGTTGGCTGTCTGGTCCAGCAAAAGCGGTGAGCTCCGAATCCGACTCGTCGATAGGCTCGAGGACGCGCTCTTGCGGGGACGATGAACAGCGGCACCACTGAACTGCTCGGCCACTCGATCTCGGCCAACTGTGTGTACTCGGATGCTGGGCTCGACCAGCTTGTAGGCGACGCTCGGCAGACACGCCGACGGAGATTCCTGTCCGGCAGTGATGGTGCGCTACGGTCTCTGCCGAGTCGGCCCGCGCCCGCTCATCGTTGCTGTCATTCCGGCCCACGCTGGGAGCAAAGTAACACCGTCGACCAGGGCTCCGCTTGGACCTGCGCGGACACAACCCCATATCGTCGACTGACAGGCGTTGTGGCGTGGGCGCATGCGCCGGAACAGAAGTCGGCCATGTCCAAGAACTCTTGCGGCCGCCGGTCCCACGCGCGGGCTATCGCGACCGCGGAAGGAATCAACTACACCACCGCGCTGCGCCGCCTCGAACAGCACCACGCGCCGGTGGCCGCCGCGCCTTTTGCGGCGTACGCCCCGCGGTTGCTCACCGATATCGGATGGTGGCGCCGAACCCCCGAGCCCGGCGAAACTGCCTCTCGACGCAATGGTGGCTTCTCAGTGTTCATGTACCCCGGCACCAGCATCCACGGTGGGATCGACGACGCGAGGCGCCTGCGTCTGCCTCACGGTTTGATGGCACGCCAGGTACTGATCTGGATATGCAGCGAGGTGATCCGTACCAAGGACGCCGAGTTGTACCCCAACGACCCGGACACCGGCTTCTTCACCACCACCGGTCTCGCTATCACCGGTGGTCCGCATGGAACCGCTGCGGCGCTGCTCGAGCAAATTGAGTTGCTCTTCGAGACCTGCGTCGTCATCGAAGACCGCAACGCGCGGCACGCCGGCGAACGCCAGCTCACGATGGTGTCTGAGTATGAATACAGTCTCAAGAATCCAGAGTCGGCTCCGGAGGAAATGCCGTACAACAGGATTCGGATTTCCGACGAATTCTTCGAAGACATCGTCGCCGACGCGGTACCGATCGACTGGCGGGTAGTGACGCACCCGTGGGGCTCTCTGCTGACCGTCGATGTGTACCTGTGGCTGGCAGCGTGTTCGCCCGCGATCCGCCGCGACACCCAGGTCGACTGGCTCGCACTGTGGGAACAATTCGAGCAATCGCCGTATCGCGGAGCACGTGCCCCGAAGGTGCTGAAGTTCAAGGATAATCTCCACCGTGCCGCCGACCAGATCAACTGCGTCGACCGTCAACCTTCGATCGTGCAGGTTGGTGAGCTCCCAGGCTGCGCGCAGCACCAGATCATCTTCGTGGACTATTCCGCGGCAAGCGGCCAGTACGACGTTCTTGGCTGGCAGCGGTTTCATGGCGCTCTCCACAGGCCGCTCGATCGTTCGAGTCGGCGTGCATCACGGTCGGCTGGCTCGCGAACCAAGACCAGTGCGTAGATGCTATCCATGCAGCAGTCCCCTGTTCTTGTCCAACATGTTTCACCGATTCAGCACACACCGCGGACAGCACAACTAGCCGGGTAGACGGCAGGTCGGGGTCGAGTGCGTGTTGCACTGGCACCAGGCCCAGCGCGGCCTCCAGCATCCTGCTCAATCCGTCACCACCGGCCATCGAATACTCCTGACCTCGCTGCCCTCAACCCTGCTGATGGGGTGGGGACGTTTGTCATGCCTGGGGCCAGGTTGCCCGTCAGCAGGACGACGCGGCGCTTGACCCTTCCGCCTTCGAGGACGACCCGTTTCCCGTCAGGCGTGCTTCCCACACGATTTCGCCGTAAGCGATCAACCGTCGTACCGCTTCGGCGACCGAGGCTTTCTCGATGTCCGTGTAGACGCGGAGGATGGCTTAGTACTGCAACGACACTCAGTTGAGGGGGTGTCCGCGGCGTCGGTAGTGGGAGAGGCGGGCTTGGTATTGGCGGCGGCGTCGCCATCTCGACCAGGCCCAGGTGTGATCGGTGTCATGGTGGCGGGTGAGGACGAGTGCGACGAGTAGTCGGCGGATCTCCGGTAGTGTCAGCGCGATCATGCCTTCGTCGTGGTCGACGAGTCCCCTTTGCGGCAATGGCTTTGGACGCGGCCAGCCAGGCCAGGGCGAGCATCGACAGGGTGATGTGGGCGTACCAGGCCCGCCAGGATCGGACCTGGTAGTGGTCGAGTCCGGCCTCGCCCTTGGCTTGTTGGAACGCTTCCTCGATGTGCCAGCGAGACCCGGCCGTGAAGGCCAGATCGACCAGCCGCGCCGAGGCTGGGCCGTAGCAGAGGTAGTAGGCGATCTCGGTCGGGTTGCTGATGCTGCGCCGCGCCAGCAGCCAGTGCCCGCGCCCACCTGCCCAGGTGCCCTCGATCTGGCGGCGCGCCCAGTCGAATTCCCGGGGCCCGTGCGCGCCGGCACCGACCGAGAGCCGCTGCCACGTCGAAGCCTTGAACTCGGCGACCAGGGCGTCAGCGCGGGCACTGCGGTCGGCGCGGGTGGTGATCTGCTGATCGCATCGGGTGGCCATCACATAGAACACGTCACGTTCTTCGAGCCAGTCACGCAGGTAACCAGCCTGGCCGTAGGCTTCGTCGGCGGTGAACCATCGAAACGGCACCCCGGCGGCGAGTATCCGCTCCAGCATGGCGATCACCTGCCGCGGTTTGGTGGCGAACTCGACCTCGTCAGGGATGCCCGCGCCCCGGCAGCGGTCACGGTCACCGGTCCACGACTGGGGCAGATACAGTTCCCGATCGATCAACGCGTGCCCGTGCGTGGACGCATACGCCAGAAACACTCCGATCTGGCAGTTCTCGGTGCGTCCGGCCGTTCCCGAGTACTGCCGTTGCACCCCAGCCGATTTCACACCCTTCTTCAGGAACCCGGTCTCATCGGCTGCCAGCACCGCCTCCGGATCACCGAGATGTTCGATGACGTAATCACGCACGTCGTCGCGCACACCCTCGACATCCCAGTCCGCCTTCCGCAACAACCGCTGCATCCCCTGTGGGCCTGCCTCCCCGGCATGCTCGGCCACGGTCCACCCGTTCTTGCGTTCCAGACCCGCGACCAGCCCCGACACATATTCACCCGCCCGAGCACGCGGCTCAGACCGCGTGAACCGGGCCCCGATCCTGCTCATCAACGAATCAAACTCCGCCACAACACGATCCAACACCACACAACAGAACTACCAGCAACTACTCAACTGAGTGTCGTTGCAGTATTAGGGGTCGTTGTTGATGTTGATGTTGACGCTCAACCGGGACTGGTCACTGGGAGGCAGAATCTCGGGGGTTCGGGTGTCGATCCTCAGTCGTCACTGATTCCCGCTTCTTGTCGTCTGTTCGAAATGCACCCGGTCCGCAAGGAGACCGGGGACGTTTGTTGTCTTCCCGCCAGGGTTTGCTGTTGCCGGTGCCGGGCGTTTCGTGCGTTCGGTTCCGCTACTGTCGCTGTTTGTCTCGCCGCATCACGAAGAAGCTGCACACCGCCACCACGCCCAGGCCGGTCCCGGCCATCCCGAGCAGCCCGATACGCAACGTTTCGATGTACACGACTCCGAGGCCTGTCGCACCGATGGTGACGCCGATCGCTATCGTCGCAATCGTCGAAGCCCAGAACACGATCCGGTTTCTCATCACAGGACCCGCACGTCGTTGGCTTGTGGGCCTTTCTGGCCCTGGCCGAACTCGAACTCCACCCGGTCAGCCTGGTTGAGGGTCCGGTATCCCTGCGCGCCGATGGCGGAGTAGTGGACGAAGAGATCGGAGCCGCCGCCGTCTTGGGCCATGAACCCGAAGACCTTGTCGCCGTTGAACCACTTCATTGCGCCTTGTGCCATGTTCGTCTTTCTGTGAAGAACCCGCCGAAAGTTGTTGGACGGGTGTTGTTTTCATCTCCGGCCCGACTGGCGCGGATGTTTGTTGGCCGCCCGGCGAGCCCCCAAGTCGATCTCGCCATCAGGTCGGTGACGGCTTCGTCGATCTTGCCGCCGTCGATCTTGAGATACGACTGGATGACGCAGGCGGCGTTGTCGCGGATGCGAGCGACGAGCACGTAGTCTTCGCCAGGTGAGTAAAGGCCGCTCATGAGCGGCGCCTTTCGCGGTACCGCATGATCGCCACGGCCGCCGACGCGACGACCTCAGCCACGACTAGCATCTTGAGTAGCCGTCGCTCGAAAGTGCTCAACAGCGGAGGCGCGGGCGATGGGTCGAAGCCGAGTTCACGAGAGATCCGTTTCCAGCCAGCGGCAGCGTCGCGGCGTACTTCATTGTCGTTCGGACGCGCGTCCATTGTCCTCCTTGCTCGGTTGCGGGGTGGGCACGGGCCAGCCGGGGTTGTCGTCCACCCAGATCGTGGGCTCGGGCAAGGTTTTGTCATCGACGATGCATGCCCACAGGACCTCGTAGGTCATGCGCAGGCGGGTGCACATCTGGGTGGTGTCGAGGTAGGCGACTGGTTCGGGCCGCTGGTAGGGCGGCATCCACGGCCAATACCGGTCGGTGCATTCAGTCGACCATCCGGGGAGCTTCCGCTCACCGAGATGCACGTCGGGGCCGGGCACCCAGACGGGACCGTGGTGCCGCCATTGGGTCAGGCGGGCCAAGTCGACGTCGGCGCGGATCGCGAAGGCGGTCAACCCGAGATAGCGGGGCGCTTTGGAGTGGCGCTCGACGGTCGCCTTGCGTGTCGTGCGAGGCCGGAGAGGTTTCATTTATCGGCCTCGGTCATGGCCCCGCGTTTGGACCGAGCGGAGATCGCGGACGGTAGCAAGGCGGTCCTCCTCCTCGATGGGCATTACGTCCGGGAAATACGGTTCTTCGGGAACGCCGTATTCGTCGACCGGCGCCCAGCTCCCATCGGAGTAGCGGAGCCAGCCGCCAGGGGGGCTCGGGAGATCTGAAGGGCGCGTCATCGGACGGCCGGATCGTCGGTGTCCGCGTTACGCGGACGTGGCTCGTCGCCTCGGTAGGCGGCGAGATCACAGATCACCGCCATCACGAATAGAGCAGCGGCAACGACGAGTGCTGGCAGGTAGGCGGGCATTGGGCGGTACCCCTGAGCGTGTAGGTGTGTTGGTGTGCACTTGGCGTCGGAGGAAAGAGAATCCCCGTCGTCCCGCGATCGGTTGGGAGGTCCGGGGTGTCGCTTCTTCAATCAAGCTCGTGACCGTCGACCGAGTGCTAACTCCTACGTTCTCATTGAATCATGCCCTAAAGAAGGTCATTGATAGGGACATGTATCGGCCATTTTGTGGCCCTATGGGACATTTATGGCCTGAAAGTGGCTAAAATCGAGACCATGACTTCTCCTGAGAATGCGCTCCGTTCAGCGCGTCAATCGCTCGGCTATCGTTCGCAGGCGGCGTTAGCTGATGCGCTCAACAAGGCTGCGCGGGACATCGGACTGCGGGTCTCGATCAACGCCAGGACAGTGCGTCGCTGGGAGTCGCCCGCGCCCCCGTGGCCGCAGGCTGAGCATGTCACCGCGCTGGAGACGCTGTTCGATCGGCCGATCTCCCAGCTGGGTTTCACCTCGTCGCGACGGTCGGGTGGTGAGCAGGCACATGTTCGGCCACACGGCAGCGGCTATAGCGAGACGTGGGCGTCTCGCCACGGCGGTACCGGGGGCGGGGTGCTCCCGCCCGCCGTGGCGACCGACTTCGCTTCGGCGACGGCCTCATTCCGGCGGTTGTATTGGTCGGTTCCGGCAGCGCGGTTGCAGCGCTTGGTGTCCGAGCACGCCGGTCTCGGATGGGATCTGCTGCCGCAGCTCACGGGTCCGGCGAAAGCGATGATGGCGCGCGCGGTCGCGGAGTCCAGCCTGCTCGCTGGCAGGCTCGAATTCTTCGACCTCCAGCAACCCGAGCTCGCTAAACCATCGTTCACGCTGGCTCTCCAAGCGGCTGGTGAGGCTAACGACGACCTACTCGGCGCGGCGACGTTGGCACACATGGCGTTCGCTCCCGCGTTCTCTGGCGACCCGAAGCGGGCCGAGGATGCGCGGGACAAAATCCACGGCGCGGGAGTGTTCGCCCGCCGGGGGAATCCCAGCGCCGAGATGGTGGCGTGGCTCGACGCAGTCGAGGCCGAGGTGGAGACCCGGCTCGGCGATACGCGGCGGGCGCTCCAGCTGCTCGAACACGCCGAGCAGGCATATAGCGAGTACAACCCTGAGGAGAACCCGAGCCCGCCGTGGCTGGACTGGTTCTCGGCGACGAGGCTTGCAGGGTTCAAAGGCAATACGTTGCTCGCCGCCGGAAAGGGCGCGGAAGCTCGCGCAACCTTGGAGCAGGCGCTGGCCGATCTGCCGGTCGACGCGATCAAGCAACGCGCGGTGTTCCTCGCCGATCTCGCGGCTGCCGCTGTGCTGGAACGGAATCCGGAGCAGGCGTGCACGCATCTCAAAAGCGCGTTGAACGTGCTCGGCGAGCACTGGTACGCCACGGCGATGGACCGCGTGAAGGACGTACGCCAGTCCCTGCACGAATGGGACTCGCTCCCGCAGATGCGCAAACTCGACGACCAGCTCTACAACTGGCACACCACGATCAGGTCGCTGTTAGCGTGACGTGTTGTTCTCTGCGGCAATGATTCCCGGCAGTTCGGTGAGGTCGCGGATCTGCCAATCGGACAGTTCCGTGACTTCCGGCTTGTCGCGCAGTATCCATCCCCATGGGCCGCGCTGAATGTAGGCGGTCCGCATGCCCGCCACCTTCGCCGGAGCGATGTCGTTGTCGATCCGGTCACCGACGTAGACGATCTGTTCACCGCTGCACGGCGCGACTTCGACGATCTTCGCGAAGAACTCCGGCCGCGGCTTCTCGACACCCCAATCGTCCGAGGTGGCAATGAAGTCTGTGGGTAGGTCCAGACTCCGCAGGATGCAGCCAGAGCGCAGGGTCTGGTTGCCGACGATCCCGACCCAGACTCCCATCTCGCGGAGCTTGGACAGGGCCGGGCGGACGTCGGGGTAGAGGTCCTCCTCGCCGTACGTCTCGGGCTTGCCAGCCGCCGCGCGCGCTTCGCGTTCCTGGGCCAAGTCGAATCCAGGTTGGAAGACCTGAAAAGCCTCGCGGTAGTCCTGGCCTTGTGCGATCACAGCGCCGAAGACGGAGACGAAGGTGTGGCGCGGTACGCCGAGCCAGTCCGCCCATGTTCCGTACTCGCGAGTTTCGTCTACGAGCGTTTCACCGACATCGAATACGACTGCCCCGATCATGGGCTCACGGTACCGCGCGCAGTTTAGGGCGGGTCCGTGCGCACACTCGATCGGAATGCTGCCCGCGCAGCGGTAGCCCACCTCCCCCAGCCCGCGCGGATCTCATTGAATGAGTATCGGATGCTGAAGCCGCGGCAGCAGCAGCTACACGATCTCTTACGGGCGGCCACACACGCGTACCTGCCCTTGCAGGGCGCCCCGATGAGCACCGAGCTGGCGAAGGTGATGGGCATGGCTACAAATCAACGCCCTCAAACGCCAGGGCCTCCGCCTGAAGGTAGGCCAGTACCGTGGCTGCGGTCAGATCCGTCGCTCCCGACTCGATCTCGCAATCGGTGCTCCGTTGCGAAGCTGTTGCCGTCTTCGGACTGCTGAATCTGTCGATGGCTCGGTTAATGCCTCTCTAGGTGGCTGGTGTTTTTCGTGCGGTGAGGGGCTGGTCTCGAGCAGAATGTTGGGGTGACGTTGGGGCGTGTGCCGAGGCAGGGTGATCTGTTGCGGTCGACGGTGGAGTTCTGCGCGGGTCGGGTCGGGGTGGACTCGATTTGAATCGCCCCGGCAAGTCGGGGGACTTCATTCCTTGAGGAAGGATGAAGTCCATGTCAAGTGCACCGAAGAGGTATCCCCCGGAGTTGCGTGAGCGGGCGGTACGGATGGTCGCCGAGGTCCGCGACGAGTACAACTCGGAGTGGGCGGCGATCGAGTCGGTAGCGGGCAAGCTCGGGATCGGGTCGGCCGAGACCCTGCGCAACTGGATCCGCAAGGGCCAGGTCGATACCGGACAACGTCCCGGTGTGACCACCGAAGCGGCCGAGGAGTTGCGGCGGCTGCGGGCGGAGAACCGAGAACTCAAGCGCGCCAACGCTATTCTGCAATCGGCATCGATTTTTTTCGCGGCGTCGCTCGACCGCCGCAACACGTAGTCCTCGACTACATCGACAACCACAAACAGGAGTTCGGCGTCGAGCCGATCTGCAGGGTGCTCACCGAGCACGGCGGCACGATCGCGTCGTCCACCTACTACAGTGTCCGCAACCGCGCGGCATCCAAACGTGCCGTCGCCGATGAGGTGTTGAAGGGCGAGATCGCCCGCGTGCACGCCGAGAACTACTCGGTGTACGGTGCCCGCAAAGTCTGGCTGCAACTGCGCCGTGAGGGCATCGAGGCGGCCCGTTGCACGATCGAACGGTTGATGCGTGCACTCGGCCTGCGAGGCGCGCGACGCGGGCGAGTCAAACGCACCACCATCGCCGATCCCCACGCTCATCGGGCCGCTGATCTGGTGCACCGCAAATTCGACCCGCGTGCACCAAACATGTTGTGGGTAGCGGACTTTACCTATGTCTCCACATGGTCGGGGTGGGTGTATGTGGCATTCGTGATCGACGCGTTCTCGCGGCGGATCCTCGGATGGCGGACATCCACCACGATGACCACACCGCTGGTCCTCGACGCGATCGAGCATGCCATCTGGACCCGCAAACACGAAGGCGTGAAAGACCTTTCGGGTCTGATCCATCACAACGACCGCGGATCGCAATACACCTCGATCGCCTTCACCGACCGCCTCGTCGAGGCCGGCATCGACGCCTCGGTCGGCACCACCGGCGACAGCTACGACAACGCCCTCGCAGAAACGATCAACGGGCTATACAAGACCGAACTGATCAAGCCGAGAGGGCCATGGCGCACCGTCGACCAGGTCGAAGTCGCCACCCTCGAGTGGGTCGACTGGTTCAACCACCGCAGGCTGTATGAACGTTGCGGCGACATCCCACCGGTCGAGTTCGAGGCACTCCACTACAGTCACAAACGAACTCAGCAAACCGCCGAGTTCTCACACCAGTAAGTCTCCCGACTCTCCGGGGCGATTCACCGACAGGGACGGGAGCGACCTTCCGCCGTTCCCTCGTTGAACACTTTCTGTGGACCAACTGTGGACCAGAGATAACCCCGAAGGCACGCTGTGGACCAATCGTGGACCACCCGTTCCGCGCACTACGCCCGTAACCAGCGGATATAGTCGTCTTATGCGCGGGCATATCGAGCGTTCCGTGTGTGAAATGTCCTTATCGGGTACTAATTCTTGACTGGGGGTCAGGTGGTCGCAGGTTCAAATCCTGACCGACGACTTTTCTTGCCCTGCCGGATATCGCCCATTCGAGTTGGATGCAGCGCCGCTCGATGATCCACGATCTTCATCACACTTGTCGCATCTGGTCGCAATTGCGACGTATTCCGAAACATTTCACGTGATCTCCTCTATTTGCACCAACTCTGGGGTGATCCGTGTCCAATCACCGTTGCGGTTGGCGAGTGGGTGGGGCTCACCGGTGAGTGTCGCGACTGCTTCGGCGACCTCGTCGATGTGTGCGCGGGTGTAGATGTCTGTTGCCCCGCCACTGTTGTCGGTGTGGCCGGCGAACGTCTTGGCGACTGCCTTTCCGAAGTTCCGTTCCACCCATGTCAGTGTTGTGTGACGCAGCCAGTGCGTGCTGATGCCGTGCGTGGCGACGGCCGGTATGTGCTTGGCCAGGCGCGTCCACAAATGGTCGTACCTGCGACGCGTCAAGGGTGTTCCCTTATGGAAGCGAAGCAGCGGAGTATTAGGCTTGCTGCCACGTTCTCTGGCATGGTTTTGTAGGGCAGCCATCAATGTCGGTGAGACCGGTTGCCAACGCATCGTGTCGCCCTTCTCGCGCAACCGCACCAAACACTGCTCAGGGTCAAGATCGTTGGGACGCAACGCGAGTGCACCACCACGCCGACAGGCGGTCTCGGTGTGCAGGCGCAGCAACAGCACATCCAGGTCGGGATCGTTACCGGTGGCGCCGGCGACCCGGTTGATCTCGGCGAGCAACTGTTCGGGCAGCGCTCGCCGGTTCGAGGGCAACCGTCGAGGTATCACCAGATTGGCAGCGGGGTTGTCGAGTGCGGTGATCAATCCGTCCGCCTCTGCGTGACGGTAGAGGCAGCGCAACGCGTGGATCGACTGCCCGACAGTGCCCCGCCCACCGATATCGGAACGACGGATCAGCCGTGTGGCCTTGAAGTGCTCAACGAGTGCCTTCAACTCACTCACCGTGGGTTCATCTATACGGCGATCGGCCCATCCTTCCTGCCCGAGAAGCCTGTCCCACGTGGACCGGTATTCCCGACGCGTCCGCCCGTCAGGCATCGCCGCCCACACAACCGGAATGTAAGCCGCAAACGTCGGCGCAGGCGGACGAGTGACCGCCGCACCCTGTAAATCGGCGGGGGTGAGCCCGAGGCGGCTCAACAGCAACACCGCGGCGGCGAGGTTTTCCTCATGTACCGAGTCGCCCGTCATGACAACACTCCCCCGGCAACGTGGGCAAGACGATCACCCGCGATCGCATCGAGTTCACCCGGCCCAACGATGATCACCGGAGCGAGCGGGTGTGTAGTCATCGCGGCCCCTCATCGACAAAGGTGAACCGCTGATCGACAGAAATTACGTGAATGCTGGTGCCGAAGCGATGCTTTGACACCAGCACTAGGGCGAATTCGCCCCAAAAACGTGTCCGGAGGGGGACACAACCAATACGCACACCTACTTCACCAGCAGACATCGCTGGAAGTAGGACCCTAGGCCTCAACCGTGCATCGCGACCATCGGGGTATGCCAGCCTGGCGGGACTCGACCCCATGACCCCCACACGGGGGTTCAAGGTCGTGCGAGACATCTCAACAGTTCTCAAAATGGCCTGCCACCTGCGAGAATGGCAATCCGACACTACCTGACGTGACCCAACGAATCCCAGCATCATTCATCCGAACCATGGGGGAAACCCTGGGGTACGTCGAATCTGCGCACCACGCGCAGCGGCATGTGCCTGAGTCGCAAGACTGGCTGGCCGACGCCATGCTGAAGCGCTCGCAACCCAATCACTGCTGCCGATAATTGGCCACTCGATCACCGGACGTACAGCGGCGCGGCGGAGCGCTCGAACGCGTTCTGGGACCACGGATCTCGCATCCAGCCGTCCTGGAAATCCTGTCGCGTTGCGGTGGGCCGCAAGGAATCAGAGCCGCGGGCAGACGCAAACTCACCACGATCGCGACCAAACACGCACCACGCATGGGCACACGTCTGGTCGAGGAGATCCTGGCCGCGCTGCCCGCGCAGACGGTGACCGTTCCCGGCGCAAACACCGCCGAGATCGTACTGCCCAAACTCGCCGATTCTCTGAAAACTGTTTTGCTGCAACGCAAGAGTGTCGCTGAAGATATCGAGAGGATGCTCGATGATCACCCTCTTGCCAAGGTCCTGACCTCGATGCCCGGCGTCGGAGTCAGGACCGGAGCCCGCATCCTGCTCGAAGTCGGCGACGGCTCAGCCTTCGCCGCGGCCGGCCACCTCGCCTCCTACGCCGGCATCGCCCCGGTCACCCACCGATCCGGCAGCTCGATCCGCGGCGAGCACCCCGCCCGATCCGGCAACCACAAACTCAAACGTGCCCTATTCCTGTCCGCGTTCGCCGCACTACACGACCCCGCCGGCCGCGCCTACTACACGCGAAAACGCGACGAAGGCAAGAAACACAACGCCGCCCTCATCTGCCTAGCCCGCCGCCGCTGCGACGTCCTCTACGCCATGCTGAAAACCAAAGAGCCCTACCGACTTCCGGAGGCCGCCAAGTCTTAAAGAAGCAACGGCACTCGCGTCTGTGGTAGCCGCGGCGTCGGTAGTGGTGCGAGCCATCAGCCCATGGTTTCTCCGGGTTGCATCGTCGCAGCCCGGTGACATCATGGACCCTATGGTGCCCAGAATGCCTGCTCAGTCCTTTCCCGGCAGTTACGAGGACGACCGTGGTGTTGAATCGGTCGTATGGCGGATCGAACCCACCGAGCGGTACGGCCCCAAGAATCGTCGCTTCGAGATCCACACCGTGATTCGCGAAATCCCGGTCTGGGGCTTTTATTTCGACGATCTCGAACCCGACGACGCCGCTCCCGGCCACGCTACAGTGTTGCCGTTGAATGACGCTGAGGAACTCCATGAGTGTGTGCTCCGGGCGGACTTGCCCTGCACGGTGGAGGTGAACGGCAAGCGTCGCCCCACGACTGTGCGGTTCACCGTCGACCTACGCGTCAAGGAACCGAAGCAGGCACCGCTGAACCAGCATCTCGCGATGGAGCTGGACGGCACGACATATGAGGCGGTAGCTCACTACGGGCTCGACGACGGCCTGCAGCACCTCGAGGCCACATTACCGGCAGGCGTGCGATTGGTGTGCTGCCGGACCTGCCTGTACTCCGGCTACTCACCCTATGGCGGTGGCGGGCTGATAGGCATCAGATGCCACCGCGAGGCCAAAACCCAGTACCTTGCAGTCCGATCCAAGCACGACTACTTGCCAGATCTGGTCACCGAGGAAGTCCCCGAGACCTACCTGTGCCCGGAGTACCAGCGCCACTGAAAATCGGGCTTACCAGGACAAGCAATCCATCCAGGCCGAGTTGACAAAACCATAGGGACCCCCCCGAAAATCATAGACTCACACGCCTCCTTAACGTCAGGATCTATCCGGTCCTGCAGACGGTCCAGCAGAGCATTTGCCCTCGCCGACCATTGGGAAGCCATCCATTCGGGCGCAAGCATAAAACACTCCTGTTAGGTTGCGGCTATTTCAATGGCACTGGCATTCCTAACAAAGAGGAACAAGTCATTCCGCGCGGAAATACACCGTTGTTGTGAATCGACGCCACCTCGGCACTGATCCGGACTGGAACCCGCACCCGGGAGCCCCCTGTCGGAACACACCGCTCGTGAGCGCCGCCAAAAGGCCGATGGACTTGCGGAGCAGGCAACGTCTAGCGCTGGCATGAGCCTTGTCCAGCTAGGTGTTCCGATCCGCGCGCTATCCGTTATCAATGCAGTCGCCCGCTACGCACTTTATACAATCGACTCGCCGCCTCCGAAGTCGATCGACATCGGCTCGGCATCCCACATCGACAAAACCCCAGCTCAGAGAGCTAATCCCGCACTGCGGAAACATGTCACCTGCCATTTCGTGACACTTGGTTACAGTTCACGACGGAACCACCACATCTGTCGATGACCGCGTCATCACTTGCCGGCGCGCCCAGACCCGGATTGGTGACAGCGTGGCTCGACGCTGGGAACAATCGGTGATTGTGCCCGGCCTCGGTTCGTGCGATAGGTACGCCACGCGATAGTCGCACCCTTTCCGACCACACCTCTGCCGACTTCGCGGCTAGCGTGACCGACGAAGCAGCGAGTTTCACCATGCGCCAACGAGCGCTCACTCGATCTGCCGGAGCCAGCAGACCCTTCCGACCTTCCACAAATCAGCAGCGCAGGCATTGCACTGTCGGTGCTCAACGACCGCGCGAGGATCGCCGCACAGCGCATTTTCGACGCAATGGGCTGGCCGGCCGGGACTCCGATCGAGCACATCGTGCTCGACAAGGTCCTCGCCATCCGTGCGACCGAGCCTCGCGCCAGTCGTTTCACCATCGACTCGCGCGGTCACATACGGTTGCCCGCCGCGGTGTCAATCAGTGTCCAATCGCCGAGCCGCATCCCACAGCAGCGCACCGAAGTTGTCGTAACGATCGTCATCAGGACTGCTGCCGTCGCCGGTAAACCACTCGTACGCAGCCCACTCACCGTCCTGCGCCGCGCCGTCGGGGTGCAGCAGCCAGCACACGCCGGGACCGCCATCGTCTTGTGCGATCAACAAGCTCCGCTCGAGGATCGAGCGATTGGTGTCGTCGATGGTGGAGCTCCATGCCTCCACGAGCTCTGGGTCGCGTTCGGGAAGCCAACCGATCTCGTCCACGTTGAGCAGATCGACATGGCCGACATAGCCAAAGCCGTCGCTGGCCAGCAGAAAGTTCCGGTACGTCGGCGGTAGTCGAGTGCCGAGCCGCTCTTCGGCAGCCACGACGGCGTCCGCACTGGCCGGCTCGTAGCCGATCCATCCCTCACGTTCGACGTGACTCCGGACAAAAGCCCCGGCCCCGTTCTCCTCGAGCGCACGCAGCAAACTCGAATTGTCCAGGAACTTCAAACTGTAGTCACGCAGGAACGTGCGCCAGTCGGTGATGCTGAAAGGGTGAATATCCACGCGCGAACTCCTCTGAAGAGTGTTGATTGATTAGCCATACCAGTTGGCCAACAGCGCTTTTCAACGCTCGCTAATGCCCGAGGACGTCGATCATGTACGTACTACAGATTGGCGCCCGGCATTGCCGCTACTCGCCGGGCCGAGCGGAGTTTTATAGATTTTGCTTGGTCGCCAATCCGAATGCCGGAGGCCCTCACCTGGATACCGACGGGAACAACAACTTCGGCCGAACATGCTGGTGGGGTGGCACCGCTGTGCGGTGCACCCCACCACTCACTTCGAGACAGAACCTAGTGGCCCGGGCCGCCGCCGCCCGGGCTGCCGCCGCCGCCCGGATTACCGACGCTGCCGCGCGGGCTGCCCTCGTCGCCCGAATTACCGACGCTGCCACGCGGGCTGCCCTCGTCGCCCGGGTTGTCCATCAGGGCGATACCGGGGTGCAGGGATTGCGCGACGGTCGATGTAGGGGATAACGGCTGGGCGGTGGCCACGGCGGGGGTTGCCAGCGCGAGGGCCGCCGCTCCGGCGATTCCCGCAGCGGCAATACCGCGGCGAACGACGAGTATGTGCATCGAATCTCCCGATCCAGGACGACGATTCGTCCTTGCTGTCCGGGCCGCGACCGTCCGGCCGGGCCCCCTCGGAGGCTAACAAAAGTGTGCGCGCTTGTCTTACGGCGTAATCCGGGAGAAAGGTTGTGTCACAAGGGATTACATCGCGATTATGTTAATCACACGGACGTAACCTGTACCGAGATCGGTGATTGCCGTAGCGGCCTACGGGCTGCTCAACCGGGCCATCATCGCAGCGACAGGAAGCCGAGGTGTTTCATCACCGTGCTGCGAGAGGCAGTTTCGGCTGTTTGCCTTTGAGTCGGCCCTTCGCCCGAGCCTTGGCCATGCCCTCGCGGGTGCGCAGGTGATTCAGGTTGGCCTCGAATTCGGCAACCATGGTGGTTTGCAGGAAGAGCTTGCCGAACGGGTCGTGCCAGTCGTAGATCGAGCTGCCGAGCCCGAACAGCACGTCTCGCTCGCGCAGGCCGGTCAGGATCTCTCGAGCTTCGGCCATATTCCGTGCGAACCGGTCGTGGTCAGAACCGCCTGCCGTCCGGTGACGCCGCCACCACCTTCGCTCATTGGGCACACGCCAACGCCGCCCGCTGGTTCACTGATCGACACGGACTCCTCGCGACGCGGGAAGGTCGGTGTCAGACCGTCTGTACCGAGCAGGCGATCGGGCGTGTGAGCGGGTGAAGGCCCTGGTGAATGCGGGAACCGACAGGTAGCCCACATCATGCGCGACGGCCTCGATCGGGTCGTCGGTGTCACGGAGTCGCCGGGCCGCGAGATCCATCCGCCACTGAGCGAGGTACGCCGACGGAGTCGTCCCCACCACGTCGTCGAAGCGGCGGATCAGGGTGGCGCGCGACACCGCGACGGCCGCCGCCAGGGCCTCCGTGGTCCAAGGTCGGCCCGGTTCGGCGTGGATCAGGCCGACCACCTCGCCCACGATCGGGTCGTTGGCCGCGCCCAACAGCGACAAGAGCTGATGATCCGGTCGCTTCGCCGCGTCTTCGATCCATACGCGTAGGAACTGCACGAGCATGATGTCGACGAGCCGATCCAGGACGAGCCGGGCAGCCGGTTGTGGCTGACCGAGCTCGCGCGCGAGCAGACGTAAGGTATCGCCCAGGCAGCTGGCCCCGAAGTCGGCCTGGAGGTGAACTGTCGTCGGCAACAGTGCGAGAACCTGGGTGTTGATCGCGGGATCGTAGGAGTAGCGGGCCGCCAGGATGTTCGTGGTGGGTCGTTCGGTGCCCAGGCGCATCGCTCTGGTCTCGGACGTCCCTTCCGCGATCTGTGTGTCGCATCGCCGCGGCAGCGCACCCACGTTCGATGCGAGCGCGTGCGGAGTGCCCGACGCGACGAGAAAGGCGTCACCGGCTACCAATTGGACCGGGTCGTGTCCGGCCGGCTCGATCCATGCCGCGCCTGCGGTGACCGCATAGATCACGGCGGCGCCCTGGCTATCCCATCGCACGCTCCAGTCGCCGCCGGCCTCGAGGTGCGCGCCGACAGTTCCGTGAACGCCGGCCAGGGTCAGCCAGTCGCCTAGAAGATCCATGACCTCACTCTACGAACGTCTCTCGTTGCCGTCAATCCGTCGACAGTTGAGCAATTCGGCAAAGAATATGAATCATTCAGGCATGGAAGCGTGCATATCGCCAGGCATACGGTGTTTCCATGACCAACGATTCGTACGCGTACTCAGCACTACAGGTGACCGTCGACCATGGCGTCGCGACCGTCACCCTGGACAATCCGCCAGTCAATACGATCGACGTCGCCGTCGCGAGAGATCTCGGCCATTTCGCCGACCTGGCACAACGCGACGGCTCGATCAAAGTGATCGTGCTGACCAGCGCCAATCCGGAGTTCTTCGCGGCACACGCGGACTTCCACTGGATGTTCGACCCGGAAGAACTGATGGCGCTGAGCGATCCGGAAAGCGACCCCACCCTCAACCCCCTGCAGCAACTCCACGAACGGTTCCGGCGCCTGCCTCAGGTGACGATCGCCAAGATCAGGGGCCGGTTGCGCGCCGGAGGCGTCGAGCTCGCGATGGCCGCAGACATGCGATTCGCAGCGGCGGATCAGACCTGGCTTGGGCAGCCGGAGACGCGAATGGGCATCTTTCCCGGCGGCGGTGGGACTCAGTACCTCAACCGCCTGCTCGGCCGTGCTCGCACCATCGAGGTGGTGTTGAGCGGCGACCTGTACGGCACCGACCTCGCCGAGAAGTACGGCTGGATCAACCGCGCGTTGCCCGCCGACCAACTCGATGCCTATGTCGACGACTTGGCGCGCCGGATCGCCGCCTTGCCGGACGGAGTCGCCGCCGCGGCGCTCGAAGCGATCGATGCCGCCGAGGCCAGTGGTCCGGCGCCGAACCTCACCGAGGAAGCCGCCGCACACGCCAAGGTGTATCCTGCTCCGCCCGAGGTGGTGGCACGGATGCGGGACACCGTCGCGCAAGGCGGTCAGACGGCCGCAGGTGAGATCGATCTCGAAGGTCTCCTCGATCGTGTCGCGAGCAGTGCGAAGGTGGTGCGCGGCGTGCGCACTGGGTAGGTATCTGATGGCGAGTCATCGTTCGGAGAAACGGAATTCGAGGATCCGAACGGGGGTGCGGCGCCGGCGAAACGCGAGTCGCCCTCCTGCACCGGCGGATCGAAGTCGAGCACCCCAGACCGGTCGCGACGTTGACGGAGATCGGCTGACCTGCCGGTCAGCATAGCTTGACGCGATCTAAGTTCAGCGAGTAGAACTTAGATCGTAAATAACGAACTAAGTTCGTTTCGATGTTGTGGAGGTGTGTGATGCGGGTTTCCGTTATCGGAGCCGGTCTGGGAGGTCTGGCTCTCGCGCAGGGTCTGCGTGGTGCCGGGATCGAGGCGCAGGTATTCGAACGCGATCCCGGGATCGTCGCCCGGTTCCAGGGCTATCGGCTGGTGTTGAACCTGACCGGTTTCCAAGCCGTGCGCAACTGCCTACCGGAGCGCTGGCACCCGCTGCTGGAGGAGATCGTCATGGACGCCTCGGCTGAGCAGTTGATCCTGGACCCGCAGCTCAACGAGATCGGCAAGCTCGGCGCGGGCCGGACCGGCATCGTCGTCGACCGCCAAGTACTACGACACCTGCTGCTGACCGGTCTCACCGTGCACACCGATGCCGCACTCACCGGCTACGACGTCCAGCCCGACGGCACCGTTCAGGCCGAGTTCGCTCGCCGCGACCCGGCCATCGCGGATCTGCTCGTCGGTGCGGACGGTGTGACGTCGGCGGTGCGTGGGGTGCTCTCGCCACAGACCGTTCCGACCGACACCGGCGTCCGGTTCGTCATCGGGCGCACACCGCTGACCGACGAATTCGCGGACCTGTCCAAGGCTTACGGTTCGAAGATCGCCGGCGACGGCGTCAGCCTGCTGCTGGGCGCAATGCGCTTCCGGACCCCGCCCAAGCAAGCCGCCGAACAACTGGCCCCCGAAGTCGTACTGCCCGACATCGGCGACTACGTGCGCTGGGCCATGATCCTGCCGCCACACGGTTCGCTCGAGGATCTGAGCGCGCAAGACGCCGTACTGTCCAGAATGCAAGGCTGGCACCCGCTACTGCGCGCGCTGATCGAACAAGCCGACCCGGACAACAGCACACTACTGTCCATCCGGGTAGTCAAACCCGCAAAGCGTTGGACACCAGGCCCGGTCACGCTGCTCGGCGACGCGATCCACGCCACCTCCCCGACCGGCGGCAACGGCGCGAACACCGCACTACGCGACGCCGACCTGCTGCGCGGGTGCCTGATCGAGGCCGAGCAAGGCCGCCAAGACTTGATCGGCGCGGTCGAGGAGTACGAGCGGCAAATGTTCGACTACGGCACCGAAGCCGTGCAAAGCAGCCTCGACAAACTACCCGCCTTCGCCCCCACCGCGAAACTGTCCTGACGCCGGCATCGATCCGATATCGGGTCCCGCCTGCAACTGCGAGGCGAGCGCGGCCGGGTGTTCGACCGGCGCACGGGCATTCACGCGGCGACGAAGCTGTCGAAGCTCCACTCCACACGATCCAAAAGGTGTGAACTCATGCGGGAAGAGGCTGTGCTGTCACCAAAGGCTGCGCATCGGGTCGCGGTGCTCAGTTTCGATGGTGTCGGGACGTTCGAGTTGGCGTTGGCGATGCAGGTCTTCGCCACGGCGAACGATCTCGCGGGCACCGAACTCTACGAGATCGCCGTGGCCGGACCAGCCGGGCCGACGGTCACCCGAACCGGGCGCGCCAACAGCTACGCACTGCTCCCGGACCGGTCGCTGGCGTGGGCGGAGTCGGCGCACACGATCGTCGTGCCCGCCGCCCCAACGGTTTACGAGCCACCGCCCGAAGTCGGCGCGGCCATCCTGCGCGCGCGAGCCAACGGCGCCCGCATCGTCGGGCTGTGTCTAGGCAGCTTCCTCGTGGCTGCGACCGGTCTGCTCGATGGTTGTCAGGCGACGACCCATTGGCACTGGGCCGAGCAACTCGCCGCTGACCACCCGAAGATCCACGTCCACCCCGAGCGCCTGTTCGTCGCCGACGACCCGATCTTCACCTCCGGTGGCGGCACCGCCGCACTGGACCTGCTCCTGCATCTGATCGACCGCGACCACGGCTCGGCGCTCGCGACCGAGGTCGCCCGGTTCCTGGTCGTACCGATCCGCCGCGACGGCGACCAAGCCCAACGCGCGGTCTGGGACGTTCCCGAACAGTCCCGCTCACTGGTCGACACCTTGTACTGGGCCGAAGACCATCTCGACGAGACCCTCACCGTGACCATGCTCGCCCAGCACGCCGGGATGAGCGTGCGCACCTTCGGTCGGCACTGCCGCGACACGCTCGGTATCCCACCGATGGAATGGATGCACCGGGCCCGCCTACGGCGTGCCCAAGAGTTGCTGCAACGCACCACCTGGACCGTGCAACGCATCGCCGAAGCCAGCGGTTTCGGCTCCGAATCGGCATTGCGCTACCACTTCACCAGACTTGTCGAGCTGACCCCGGGCGAGTACCGCGGCCAGTTCGGCGCGGCCCGGGGCCGACGACCGGCGACAGCGCAAGTGGTGGCCTGAAGTTCCACATCTGCCATCGCCGGAACAGCCGTGGCTACACCACGTACACCGCGACGCCGATGTCCACGAAGCGGCGGAGCAGATCCGCAGGTGCGTCACGGTCGGTGATGAGGTCGTGTACCGCACTCGCCGGGCAGATCAACGCCGCGGCTTCGGCGACGAGTTTGGACCTGTCGGCGACGATGACGACTCGGCGGGCCCGAGTCGTCATCAGCCTGCCGATGCTGGACTCGGCCGCACAGCGCGTTCGCGCCCCGATATCGACGCTGAACGCATCGACTCCGAGTATCGCCAGGTCGAGGTCGACCTGGCGCAGGGTGTCGCTGGTGATCGATCCGGTCAACTCCATCGAGTCCGGTAGCGCCAGCCCACCGGCCACCACGAGTTTCACTCCCCCACAGACCGTCGGCTCGCCGGCCACGGTGATGGCGTTGGTGACGATAGTGACGCGCCGACAGTCCTCGGGCATCCGCGACGCCCTACTCGCGATCGCGCGGGCAACTTCGAGGGTCGTGGTACCGCCGTTGAGACCCACGGTGGCACCGGCCGCGACCATGTCGGCGGCCACCTGAGCAATGCGCTGTTTCCTCGAGCTCTGACCACTGCGAGCATCCTGAAGTGCGCCCGAACGATCGGCGGTCCGGTCGACCGCCCCACCGTGCGTGCGCCACACGAGTCCGCGTTCGTGCAGGCAATTGAGGTCCCGGCGGATCGTGACACTGGAGACACCCAGCCTTTTGGCGGTGTCGTCGACATCGGCATGCCCTTGCGAGGCGATGAGCTCGAGCAGAGTGATCAGGCGTGCGTGCCGGTTCAACAATTTTCCCCTACAGCTGCGGAATAGTCGGAGTTCAGGGCGCCAATGTTCCGCGCAACGCGGGTTGCAGCAGACCGGAGTGAGCCTGGACCATCTCATCGCACAGTGCCCAGATCTGCTCCACCGTCAACGTCGCCGCAGTGGCTGGATCCATCATCGCCGCGTGCCGGATGTGGCGAGGTTCGTTGTCGACCGCGGCGGATACGACCAGTCCCGTCATGCTCAGATAGGCCCGATTCAAGGCCGCCAATTGCGGCGGAAGTGAACCGATCGGCTGGGGGTGAACGCCGGACCCGTCGACGACGCAGGGAACTTCGACGATTCCGTCGGGCAGGTTGGTGATCAGGCCGCGGTTCGGGACATTGCCGTACACGGTTCGAGGTGTGTCGCTGACGATGCTGTGAATGATCTGGGGGGCGTATTCCATCGTGCTCTTCACCTCCAGCGGTTTACCTTCGGCCAGCAGACGCCGGGTGAGTTCGTATACCGCGACGTTGTCGGCCACGATGCCGAGGTATTCACCGACAGGTATCCGCAGCCGCTGCACTTCACTGCCATGGTGCAGATACCAGGGCACATATTCGGACGAGTGCTCGCTGGTCTCGGTCGGGTAGTAACCCAGCCGCCGGTACATGTCGACGCGCACGCGGCGACGCAGTTCTGGATCGTTCTCGATCAGTGCGTCGAGGCGGTCGTACAGGTTCTCGCCGGCCTGGGTGAATTCCAGCACCCAAGCCTGATGGTTCACCCCGGCCGCGCGGTAAGACACCTCCTCGAACGGCACATCGATCGATGGGCTGGCCATCGCGCCGATCGGCGCGGGCAGGCAGGTGCGGCAATGGCATTCATCGACCAAACGGCCTGTCGTCCTGCTCAATTCGGCCGACCCGGGTGACCGGCAGGCGACGATGAGTGTGCGGTCCGACCAGCACGCGGCGGTGGATCTCGCGGTGCGGCATCTGGTCGACGCGGGACACCGTCGGCTGGCCATGGTGATCGCCCCACCGGATAAATCACCGGACCCGGAACGGTGGCAGCACTTCCAATTGCTCAGCGAGCAACTCGGATTCACCGCCACAGCCGTGATCACCGAACTCTCCGCCGATGCGGCGCGGGTGGCGGTCGCCGCCGAATTGCGGCGTGCGTCCGAGGTGCGCCCGACCGCGTTCATCGCCAACAGCGACTACATCGCGCACGCCGTCTATCTCGCAGCGGCGGATTGTGGACTGCTTGTGCCGCAGGATATTTCCGTCATCGGACACGACGACCTACCCACCTCGGCGTCGCTGTCACCGCCGTTGACCACGATCGGCGTGAACCGCCGCGAAATCGGCGAGCGCGCCGCCGCACTCCTCATCAGCACCCTCGATGGCCCGCCGCCGACGGCCCGCGACGTCATCGTGGCGGTCGATCTGCGCGTCCGATCCTCCACCGCGCCGCGGCCCTCCTGACGAGGAGGATTTCGGGTGGCGTCATTGAGTGGGAACCCTGGTCGTCGAAGGTCGTCGGATGCCTTGCCTGCCGTGCAGGCTTTCGATCGGGACCTACCGGCTCGACAGCATCGCGCTCGAGGTTCCCACCGGCCTCCATGTCCTGCCGACTCGTCACAACCGCTACCTGGACCGCCCGTCCAGCTCGGCGCAGCGCCAGGGTCGCACGCCGCGTAAGCCCATTATCGGCACCGCTCAGAAGCGGAATTCGCTGCATCATCTCGACCGTTTCGATCTCTGGACCGTCGAGTCCAGGCCAGCAAAGCGCCCGTCTAACGGACAATATGCCCAAAACCACTACCTCGAGGCCGAACGAGCCCGGCAGGCACATTTGCGGATCGCTACCTCGCAAGCCAGCCTGGAATGCCATCCGGCTGCTGTTCGACTGGCACGGCGCCACAAAGGCTTTCGCTATCGCGGATATCGCGGGGCAAGGTAGAAGGCGGTAATGGCCAGCGCCAGGCCCGTATTCGCCGGCTTCCTCGACCTGATCACCGAGGCGATCCGCCTCGGGACCACCATCAATGACCGAATCCCCTTCCACAGCCCGGTTTTCGGCGGCGTCATGACTCGAAAAAAGGGTGCTGACGCGGGCCAGGTGAGCCTATGGAGGAAGCGGGTGCCAAGACGCTGGACCCGACGGACAAGTTGGACGCCGAGCACTCTACCTGGCCGACCCGCACGTCTTATCGGGGACAAACGTTGGCATTAGTTGATCGCTAAAATGTCGCGCTCGATGATGTATGAGGGTGGAGAGCGCCGGTGACCGTGTTCAGCGTGGGCAGGTCATGGCCGGTCCCATCGTCGACGGGACCGGCCACGATTGCGTGGGCGGCCGATCAGCTGAGTTGGTCAGCGGCTAGCACTGTCGACCACTATTCGTTGCTCGTCCGGCGTGAATGGCGGCGAAGTCAGCGGCGCCTCGATGCGCGTACGCCAGGCTTCCAGCAGAACTTTCGGCTTGAGCAACACCGTAGGCGGCGCCGCCAAGGTGATGACCTCCATTTGCGCCGCCGCGACGACTCGATTGTTCGCCGACGCCCTGCCGAGCCAGTCTTGGAATCGATAGCCGAGCTGCCCGGCCCGGCCCGGCCGCGGGCCGACGGTTTGTGGGTAGCGAAGGTCTTCATTTGTCGCGATGGTCCAGGCATCCTGGGCAGTCTTGGCAATCCCGCGCTGAATCAACTTGGCGCCGCTGGGGCCATGCGCCTGCAAGCCGTCACGCAAAGCCAATGCGGCTTGCGCGATGACTCCCATGCCGTGTCCATAAACCGGGTTGAACACGGTATTCGCATCGCCGAGGACGGCGAAACCATTCGGCCATGACGAGAGCTTTTCGAAATAGCGCCGACGATTGGCCGGTGCACCGAACCCGAATGCCGCGCCGAGCGGCTCAGCGGCTGCGATGAGTTCGGCAATCACCGGATGGGGCAGGTCGGCGGCAAAATCACGAAAGCCTTGGTCATCGATCGGCGGATGCCCGCCTTCGGCACCGGACAGCGTGACGCTCCACTGGTTGTCTTCGATAGGGATCAGCATGCCGGAGCCTCTGACCCGGGCCAGTGTCGGATTGGCCTGGATGTTGACGGCCGGAAAGTCGACTCCCGCACCGGCGGGTGCGCGGTAGATTCGGGTGGCGTAGAAAATCGTGTGATCGATGCAGACTTCTTCTACCGCAGGAAGTCCGAGCTTCGTGAGCCACTCGGGGGCCGCCGAATTCCGCCCGGTTGCGTCGACGACGAAGTCGGCCGCGATTGTCGTGTACTCCCCGGTTGCTCGGCTCTTGATCCGTGCACCGGTGACGCGTGTCGAATCACCCGTCAGTTCGACGACGTCGGCGGCTTCGATATACCTGACGTTGTTCGCGGCCCGCAGCCTGGACAGCACTGTCCAGTCGAGCAGACTTCGACTGCAGCCGATCACGAACTCGGTATCCCGATAGCGGGGAAACCAGCCGTGCGGCCCGAGCGCGAGGTACCTGTCCGGGATGCCGATGCGTTGCGCACCGGCGTTGAACAGCGAGTCCGTTGCGCCGGGCAACAATTCGTCGAGCGCACGGGCGCCACCCGAAACGAGCCCGTGCGTGTGCTTGCTGTGCGGCACTCCCTTGCGATGCGCTTGGCTGTCCGGAAACTTGTCCCGCTCGACCACGGTGACGGATTCGGCACGATCGGCCAGCACTATCGCTGACAGCAACCCGGCAAGGCCGCCACCGAGGACAAGGGCGTGAGATATCTTTTTTTGCACTTCGCTCAATTTCTCTTGTTTCTGAATAGCAGGACTAGATCCGGTCAGGAAATTCCGAACCGCTTGCCGATGAGATCGAAGATCTCATCGTCGGTCGCCGACTCGATCACCTCCGAGCCTTCGGAGTCCGCGGCAGCGGCTGCCGTTGCCCGCCACCGGGACAACAGATCATTGAGCCGCTTGGCGATTTCAATGCTCACCGTCTGATCCACCGCGACCATGGCGAGGCTGGATTCCAACCGATCGATCTCGGCCAGCACGGGGACAACAACCGTGCTGGCGTCGTCGACGAGTTGACTGTGCAGGTAACCGGCCATCAAGGTCGGCGTCGGATAGTCGAAGAGCAGGGTGGCGGGCAGGCGCAAGCCGGTGACCGCGGCCAATCGGTTGCGCAATTCAACGGCGGTCAGTGAGTCGAATCCTGCTTCCAGCAGGCCGCGATCGGCACCGACCGACTGTGCGTCACGGAGCCCGAGCACCACCGCGGCTTGGCCGCGAACCAGATCCAGGACAGTCCGGCGCTGTTCGGCTTCGGTCAATCCGGCGAGTTGGCGGCTCAACCTGTCAACCGCGTCTGGTGTGTATTCACTGTGCTCGACAACCCGCCGACTGCGGTCGTGGACCAGGTTCCGCAACAATGCGGCGACGTCGCCGGACTGGGCACGCAATGCGGATGTATCCAGCTGGGTCGGCAGCAGGATCGGCTCGTCAGCGGCGCATGCGAGATCGAACAACGCCAGTGCCTCGTCGGTGGACAACGCGATAACACCGTCGCGTGCCATCCGCCGCATATTTGCCGCACCCATTTTTTCTCCGGTCATCCCACTGCGCTCGGCCCACAGTCCCCACGCCAGTGACATGGCAGGCCGACCGTGCGCACGACGGTGCTGCGCCAGCGCGTCGAGGAACGCGCTCGCGGCCGCGTAGTTCCCTTGCCCCGCACTGCCGAACGTCCCGGACAAGGAGGAGAAGAGCACGAACGCCGACAGGTTCAGGTCTTTGGTGAGGTCGTGCAGGTTCAGTGCCGCGTCCACCTTTGGCCGCAACACCCGGTCCATCCGCTCCGGGGTGGTGGCCAGGACAACGCCGTCATCGAGCAGTCCCGCCGCATGGACGACACCGGTCAGCGGGTGTTCGGCCGAAATACCTGCCAGCAAGGCCGCCGCTTGTTCCCGGTCCGCCACATCGCAAGCGACGATGGTGATCTCGGCGCCACGCTCGGTCAATTGTGTCCGGAGTTCAGCAATCCCCTCGGCGTCCTTACCTCGGCGACTGGCCAGCAACAGATGCCGAACGCCGTGCTCGATCACCAGGTGACGAGCGACCAGTTGACCGAGTCGGCCGGTACCGCCGGTGATCAGCACGGTGCCGGCCTGGTCCCAGGTGGCACTGGTCAGCTCACCGTTGCTGTCAGCAGGAGACCACCGAGCCAGCCGTGCGGCGTATGTGTCGCCCGCACGCACCGCGAGTTGTGGTTCATCTGCCCGCAGCGCACCGGCGACGGCGCGGTGGGAGCTGGGCTGCCCGTCCACGTCGAGCAAGCCGAATCGGTGCGGATGCTCCGACTGTGCCGAGCGAACCAATCCCCATACCGCGGCGTGCGCCAGGTTCGCCACGTCCTCGCCCCGGATCGCCGAGACCGCATGCTGCGTGACGAACACCAGGCGAGAGTTGGCCAACCGCTCGTCGGCCAACCAGGACTGCGCCAGCGCCAGTGCCCGGTGTGTGGCGGCGTGCACGAGCTCGCCACGATCATCAGTGCCGGTGAGTGCCAGGTCATCCCATGCCAAGACGGTGTCGGGGATATCCGCGCCCGCATCGATAGCCGCGAGCAACGCGGGCAGATCTCGGTGGGCATGGAACACAACATCAGCAGCACCGAGCCCGGTGGTCAGCTCGCCGAGGCCTCGGCCGACGATCGCCAACTCACCGGTGAATTCCGTCCCGGCCGGCAGTGGCAGCCAGTCCACCTGGAACATCGATCGGCGTTGATCAGCGAGTGCGCTGCCGAGCAGCCCGGTGGACAGTGGGCGCAACACCAGCGACTCCACCGAGGCAACAAGTTGCCCGACCGGGTCGACGGCGAGCAACTCGATGCTGTCCGGCCCAGTCGGCTGTACCCGCACCCGCAGCTGTGTCGCGCCGACGGCGTTGAGGCTGACGCCGTTCCAGGAGAACGGCAGTAGGCCTTGGTTTGCGCCGGCGAAATCGGCAAAGGGAAACACGTGCAGCGCCGCGTCCAATAGAGCCGGGTGGACAGCGAACGAAGCGGCGTCGGACCGGAAGTCCTGCGGCAGCGCGACTTCGGCGAAGACTTCCGCACCCCGCCGCCACACTGCTTGCAGGCCTTGGAATGTCGGGCCGTACTCGAAGCCGTTGTCCGCGAATCGCTGGTAGACATCACCGATATCTACCGGCTGCGCGTCAACCGGCGGCCACTGATAGAGATCCAGCGGGACGGCCGGGGAGCCTACGGTCAGCACACCGGTGGCGTGCTGAGTCCAGCCGTCGTCGGCTGCCGCACCATCGGGCCGGGAATGCAGGGTAAGTGACCGTCGGTTCGAGTCATCCGGGGCGCCGATCGACATCTGCAGCACTACCGCGCCGTGTTCGGGCAGTAGCAGTGGTGTGTGCAGTGTCAGTTCTTCGACGCGGTCGCAACCGACCTGATCTCCGGCGCGAATGGCCAACTCCAGGAAGGCCGTACCGGGTAGCAGCACCACACCCGAGACGGCGTGATCAGCAAGCCACGGGTGCGTCCTGGTCGACAACCGACCGGTCAACAACACTCCAGCCGACCCCGCAACGTCCACCGCCGCGCCCAGCAATGGATGCTCGGCGGAGTTCATACCTGCCGATTCCACGTCGGCGGTTTCCCGAGTCGGCTCCAGCCAGTAACGCTGGCGTTGGAATGCGTAGGTAGGCAAGTCGATTCGTCGCCCACCAGCGGTGGAGCCGGTCCAATCCACGTCGACACCCGCGGCGAACAACTCCGCCGCCGAGAGCAGCAACCGATCCAGACCACCATCATCACGACGCAGCGTCCCGGTAGCCACGAGATCGACACCGGCCGCTTCCCCGGTCTCAGCGATACCAACAGTCAATACCGGATGCGGACTGACCTCCACGAAAACAGTGTGCCCCGTACCCAGCAGCTGTTCGACCGCGGACTCGAATCGCACTGGCCTACGCAGGTTCTCATACCAATACCCGGCATTCAACTCCGCACCGCTCAGCCAGGCACCAGTCACAGTCGACACCATCGGAATCGTCAACTCATTGACGGTAATACCCTCAGCAGCCGCCAGCACCTGCTGCTCGATCAACTCGACATCAGCCGAATGCGACGCATAGTCGACCGGAATCTCCCGCACCCTGACACCGGATTCCTCAGCCCCAGACAGCAGCTCCCGCACCGCGGCGATCTCACCACTGACCACCACCGACGACGGCCCATTCACCGCCGCCACCGATACTCGACCGTCATGGGTTTGGACCCATTGGCGCACTTGCTCGGCCGGCGCCGCGACCGACGCCATCGCACCCCGACCCGCGAGATGCTCAGCAATAGCCTGACTACGCAACGCCACAACCTTCGCGCCATCAGCCAGCGAAAGACCCCCGGCCACAACAACAGCCGCGATCTCACCCTGAGAATGACCAACCACCGCAGCCGGACGCACACCCAACGACTGCCACATCGCAGCCAACGACACCATCACCGCGAACAACACCGGTTGCACCACATCGACCCGATCAAGCACATCCGAGTCGTCACTGGTCACCACCTCACGCAATGACCACGACACCCAAGGCTGCAGCGCCAGTTCACATTCAGACATCCGCTCGGCGAACACCGGCGAGCTGCCCCACAACTGAGCCGCCATCCCAACCCACTGCGAACCCTGACCAGGGAACACAAACACCACCCGATCACCACCGGTCGTGACACTGCCGGTGACGACCCCGACCGCGGGCTCATCGACCGCGAGCGCGTTCAACTGGTCGAGCAACTCCGCACGAGTGCTGCCCAACACCACACCGCGATGGTCGAACACCGCCCGAGTCTTGATCAGCGACGCACCCACATCGGCAAGACTGACCTCGGGCCGTGCGGTCACGAACGCCGCCAACCGCTGGGCCTGTTCCCGCAACGCCGCTCGGCTACGCCCCGACAACACCCACGGCACCACCGACGACGTCGGGTCCGTCCCGGTGTCATCAACCAGATCCACCAGTTCGCCGTCGCGAGGTGCCTGCTCGATGATGACGTGTGCATTGGTGCCACTGACTCCGAACGACGACACCCCCGCTCGGCGCACCCGCCCCGACTCCGGCCATGCCATCGGTTCGGTGACCAGTTCCACCGCACCCGAAGACCAATCCACATGCGGCGACGGCTCATCCACGTGCAATGTCTTGGGCACCACACCGTGACGCATCGACATCACTGTCTTGATCAACCCGGCTACACCAGAAGCACCTTGGCTGTGGCCGATATTCGACTTCACCGACCCCAACAGCAGAGGTTGCTCCGCCGGTCGCTGACCGTAGGTCGCCAGAATCGCTTGGGCCTCGATCGGATCCCCGAGTGTTGTCCCGGTGCCGTGTGCTTCCACGAAATCCACATCGGTCACACTCAACCCCGCATTGCCCAGCGCCTGCCGAATCACCCGCTGCTGCGAAGGACCATTCGGCGCGGACAACCCGTTACTGGCACCGTCCTGGTTGATCGCGCTACCGCGCACCACGGCCAGGACCGGATGTCCCAACCGCTGCGCGTCGGACAGCCGCTCCAACATCACCAGACCGACACCCTCGGACCACCCGGTCCCATCCGCCGCGGCAGCGAATGGTTTACAACGGGCATCCGGCGCCAGCACTCGCTGCCGACTGAACTGCACAAAGGCGTTCATCGTAGACATCACGACCACGCCGCCGGCCAATGCCAGCGAACACTCACCGGCACGCAACGACTGAACCGCCAGGTGAATAGCCACCAGCGATGACGAACACGCCGTATCCACCGTGACCGCGGGCCCGACCAGCCCGAGGTTGTAGGAAACGCGACCCGACACCACACTCGCGGCTCTGCTGGTCATCAGATAGATCTCGAGGTCTTCCGGCACCGCCAACGCCGAGTAGTCCTGGCCGTTGGAGCCGATGAAGACACCGGTCTGACTGCCGCGCAACGAATCCGGCTGCAGGCCGGCGCGCTCGATTGTCTCCCAAGAGGTTTCCAGTAGCAGGCGCTGCTGCGGATCCATCGCCAACGCCTCACGCGGCGAAATCCCGAAGAACTCGGCATCGAACTCGTCCACGTCACCGACGAATCCGCCTTCCCGGACATAGGTTTTGCCGGACCGGTCGGGATCGGGGTCGAACATTCCATCCGGATCCCACCCTCGATTGGTGGGAAAGGCGGACATCCCGTCGCCACCGGAGGCAATCAGATCCCACAGATCCTCGGGCGAGCGAACACCGCCGGGGAATCGGCAACTCATCGCGACAATCGCGATCGGCTCGTCATTGGACAATGCGGTTGTCGGGGCCGAGTCGACGGTCTCGTCGAGGCCGAGGATTTCATTGCGGAGGTGTTCGGCCAGCACGGCAGGCGTCGGGTAGTCGAAGATTGTCGTTGTTGCCAGCCGCAACCCGGTTGTCGTGTTCAGTCGGTTGCGCAACTCCACCGCGGTCAGCGAGTCGAAGCCCACGTCGCGGAATGCGCGACCAGCGTCGATCTGCTCTGCGGACGAGTAGCCGAGAACACCGGCCGCGTGCTGGCACACCAACTCCAGCAAGGTCTGCCGCTGTTGTAGTTCCGACGCGGCGCGCAGCTGTCGCGCCAGCGGTGAACCAGCCCCACGCGCCCCGGCGGTGGCGCGGCGGGCAGAGACTCGCACCAGCCCGCGCAACATCGGCGGAACCACACCGGACTGTGCGTGGGTGCGCAAACCGGCCAGGTCGAGTTGCACTGGGGCGACGAAGATCTCGCCGCTGTCCAGCGCGGCATCGAACAGTGCCAGCCCCTCCGTCGAACTCAACGCACTGACCCCGGCACGCGAGATTCGGCGCAGATCCACCTCATCCAAGGTGACCGTCATGCCACTGCGTTGCGCCCACAAACCCCACGCCAGTGACTGCCCGGCGAGGCCGAGGCCCCGCCGGTACTCGGCCAGCGCATTGAGGAACATATTGGCTGCGGCGTAGCCGCTTTGCCCTGGATTGCCCAGGGTCGCAGAGTAAGAGGAGAAGAGGATGAACGCGGAAAGGTTCAGCTCACGGGTCAGTTCATGCAGATTCCAGGCAGCGTCGACCTTCGGCCGGAGTATCTGGCCGATCCGCTCGGGGGTCATCGACTCGATCACACCGTCGTCCAGTGCACCGGCGGCATGAATGATGGCGGTCAGTGGATGTTCGGCGGAAATATCGGCCAAAAGCGCGGTCACCGCCTGCCGATCGGCCACATCACACGCCGCCACCGCTACCTCGGCGCCGAGCCCGACCAACTCGTTCATCAGATCATCGGCACCCGCCGCGGCAAGTCCACGACGACTGGCCAACACCAGATGCCGCACACCGTGCTCGACAACCAGATGCCGCGCTATCAAGGCACCGAGGCCGCCCGTCGCCCCGGTGATCAGCACCGTCCCCGCAGGATCGAAGGGTGAACCCTGCCGATTCGGCGCCGTCGCCGGCCGATCCCCCGCATCCCGGATGCGACGTACCAACCGAGGAACCGAAGCGGTTCCGACGCGCAATGCGACCTGTGGCTCCCCGGATGCCACGGCATTCGGCACCGCGCGCAGCGATTCTTCGGTGTCGTCGATGTCGATGAGTACGAATCTGTCCGGGTTCTCCGATTGGGCCGAACGCAACAACCCCCACAACGGCGCCGTGACCAAACCATCGAGATCGACTGCGGCATCGACGCACACCGCACCCTGAGTCAGCACAACCAGTCGCGAATCAGCGAAACGCTCATCGGACAGCCACTGTTGCAGCAGAGCCAGTGCCCGAAACACTGTGGCGTGCACCGCGTCAGCGACATCGCTGCCGCTATCCACCGGTGCCAGGAATGAAGCAAGCAGCACATCAGGAACCGCCGATTCCGGCACGCCGGACAAGTCGGGCCAAATCGCTAGCGCCCCATCGGTTTCGGTCCAGCGGGACCCGACCCGAAGCTCATCAGCCCCTACAACTGCCCAGCTGCCGCGCACCTCGGATCCCGGCAACGATTTACTGATCCAGTCGACTCCGAACAACTCGCCGTGCTCAGCCGGGCCTGCGGTGGCGTCGGCCAGTGCCACCGGACGCAGTGTCACCGAATCCACCTTGGCCACCGGCTGTCCGGCGCCATCCGCCACCAGCAGCGCCAGGGTGTTCGCACTACTCGGCGACAACCGGACACGCAATTCGGTGGCAGCAACGGCGAATATCGAAGCGCCACTGCACCCGGAGACGACGAGGCGTTGATCCCACGCATCGGCGATCACGCCGAGACCCGCCGCGTGTAGTGCTGCGTCGAGTAGCGCGGGATGCAGGGCGAAGGAGTCGGCGGTTGATCGTTGTTCTTCCGGCAGGGCGACTTCGGCGAATACTTCCGCACCTCGCCGCCACACCGCTTGCAGGCCTCGGAATGTCGGACCGTACTCGAAGCCGATGTCAGCGAATCGGTCATAGATATCGTTGATGTCGACCGGTTCGGCGCCGACCGGCGGCCACTCGTCGATGACGAACGACGCGATGTCGGCACCACTGGTCAGTAGCCCGTTCGCATGCCGTGTCCATGGTTGGTCCGCGTTCTCGGCCGGCCTGGAATACACGCTGAACTCGCGGCGCTCGGCCTTGTCCGGTTCGGCAACGACAACCTGGAGCACCACCGCACCCTGTTCGGGAACTACGAGCGGTGCGTGCAACGTCAGTTCCTCGACCCGATCGCAACCGACCTGGTCTCCGGCGCGAATGGCCAACTCCAGGAAGGCCGTACCGGGTAGCAGCACCACACCCGACACGGCGTGATCGGCAAGCCACGGGTGCGTCCTGGTCGACAGCCGACCGGTCAACAACACTCCAGCCGACCCCGCAACGTCCACCGCCGCACCGAGCAACGGATGCTCGGCCGCCCCCAAACCGGCCGAGGTGACATCTCCGACAACCGCACTGTCTTCGAGCCAGTAGCGCTGGCGTTGGAATGCGTAGGTAGGCAGGTCGATTCGTCGCCCACCAGCGGTGGAGCCGGTCCAATCCACGTCGACACCCGCGGTGAACAGCTCCGCCGCCGAGAGCAGCAACCGATCCAGACCACCATCATCACGACGCAGCGTCCCGGTAGCCACGAGGTCGACACCGGCCGCTTCCCCGGTCTCAGCGATACCAACAGTCAATACCGGATGCGGACTGACCTCCACAAAAACCGTATGCCCCGTACCCAGCAGCTGTTCGACCGCGGACTCGAATCGCACTGGGCTACGCAGGTTCTCATACCAATACCCGGCATTCAACTCCGCACCGGTCAGCCAGGCACCGGTCACAGTGGACATCATCGGCACCGACAACTCGTTGACCGCGGTCGCTTCGGCAGCTGTCAGGACCTGCTGCCGGATCAGTTCGACATCACCCGAATGCGACGCATAGTCGACCGGAATCTCCCGCACCCTGACACCGGCCTGCTCGGCCTGCACCAACAACGCCCGCACCGCGGTGATCTCACCACTGACCACCACCGAGGACGGGCCGTTGACCGCCGCGACCGATACTCGACCGTCATAGGCTTGGACCCATCGGCGCACTTGCTCAGCCGGCGCCGCGACCGACGCCATCGCACCCCGACCCGCGAGATGCTCAGCAATAGCCTGACTACGCAACGCCACAACCTTCGCGCCATCAGCCAGCGAAAGACCCCCGGCCACAACAACAGCCGCGATCTCACCCTGAGAATGACCAACCACCGCAGCCGGACGCACACCCAACGACTGCCACATCGCAGCCAACGACACCATCACCGCGAACAACACCGGCTGCACCACATCGACCCGATCCAACGCACTCAAGTCATCACTGGTCACCACATCACGCAACGACCACGACACCCAAGATTGCAGCGCCAGTTCACATTCGGACATCCGCTCGGCGAACACCGGCGAGCTGTCCCACAACTGAGCCGCCATCCCGGCCCACTGCGAACCTTGACCAGGGAACACAAACACCACCTGATCACCACCGGTGGTGACACTGCCGGTCACAATCCCAGCAGCGGGCTCATCCACAGCCAGTGCGTTCAACCGGTCGAGCAACTCGCCGCGAGTACCACCCAGCACCACCGCACGATGCTCGAACACCGCCCGAGTCTTGATCAGCGATGCACCCACATCGACCGGACTCACCTCGGGGTGTTCGGTCACGAACGCCGCCAGCCTGGCGGCCTGTCCCCGCAACGCCGTCCGGTTGCGTCCCGACAACACCCACGGGACCAACGACATTGAATCCACCGACGCACTCGACGACGTTGGATCCGTACCACTGTCACCAGCTTGATCCATCGGCCCGGTGCCGTCCGGGCTCGGCGCGGAGTCGTGTGGTGCCTGCTCGATGATGACGTGCGCGTTGGTGCCACTGACACCGAACGACGACACACCCGCTCGGCGCGCCCGCCCCGACTCCGGCCAAGAGACCGGTTCGGTGACCAGTTCCACCGCACCTGAAGACCAATCCACATGCGGCGACGGCTGATCCACATGCAACGTCTTGGGCACCACACCATGACGCATCGACATGACCATCTTGATCACACCACCCACACCCGCCGCGGCTTGGGTATGACCGATATTCGACTTCACCGACCCCAACAACAAAGGTTGCTCCGCCGGGCGCTGACCGTAGGTGGCCAGGATCGCTTGGGCCTCAATCGGATCCCCGAGCTTGGTGCCGGTGCCGTGCGCTTCGACAACATCCACATCAGCGACACCCAACCCTGCGTTGGCCAGCGCCGCCCGAATAACTCGTTGCTGCGAAGGACCATTCGGTGCCGATAGTCCGTTACTGGCACCATCCTGATTGACCGCACTACCCCGCACCACAGCCAACACCGGATGCCCCAGCCGTTGCGCATCAGAGAGGCGCTCCACTAACAGCACACCAATGCCTTCGCTGAATCCAGCGCCGTCCGCTGTCGATGCGAAAGCCTTGCACCGTCCATCCGGTGCCAACCCGCGTTGCCTGCTGAACTCCACAAACGTTCCCGGCGTCGACATCACTGTCACGCCACCGGCCAACGCCAGTGAGCATTCACCGGCACGCAACGACTGAACAGCCAGATGCAATGCCACCAACGACGACGAACACGCGGTATCGACGGTGACCGCGGGCCCCTCCAGCCCGAAGGTGTATGCCACGCGTCCCGAAAGCACGCTCGCCGAGTTGGCCATGCCGAGGATGCCTTCGAAACCCTCTGGGATGTGCCGCAAGCGCGCACCATAGTCGTGGTACATCATCCCGGCGAACACACCGGTCTGACTGCCGCGCAACGAAACCGGATCAACACCAGCCCGCTCGAACACCTCCCACGACGCCTCCAGCAACAACCGCTGCTGCGGATCCATCGCCAGCGCCTCACGCGGCGAGATCCCGAAGAACTCGGGATCGAATTCACCTGCGGTGCTGAGGAATCCGCCTTGCCGTGTGTAGGAGGTCCCCTGGTGATCAGGGTCGGCGTCGTACAGGTTCTCGATATTCCAGCCACGGTCGGTGGGGAACAGCGAGATCGCGTCCGCACTGTCGGCAACTACCCGCCAGAGATCTTCCGGCGACTCGACCCCGCCGGGGAATCGGCAACTCATTGCCACGATCGCGATGGGTTCGTCCGAGGATCCGACCGCTACCGGCGGGCGGACGTCGGCGCGCACGTGGGCGTCGAGTATCTCGGCCCGCAACTGCCGGGCCAATGCCTCGGGGTTCGGATAGTCGAAAATCAACGTCGCAGGCAGTCGCAGCCCGGTGAGCGTGGTGAGCCGATTACGCAGCTCGACGGCTGTCAGAGAGTCGAACCCGAACTCGTTGAATGCGCGTTCAGGTGCGATCGCCTCCTTGGAGCCGTGTCCGAGGACGGCGGCCACCTGGCCGCGGACCAGATCCAGCAGCAGGAGGTCCTGTTCATCCCGGGACAGCAGGTCCAGCCGGTTGGCCAGCTCGGACCTGCCTTTGCTGCTTGCGCCCGCCGCAACCGCGCGTCGACCAGGGGTCCGGACCAGTCCACGCAACAGCGTCGGCGCTGCGCCTTGCCCGACGAGCGTACGGATCGCCGCAATATCGAGGCACATCGGCAATACCAGCGGATCGGCTGTCGCACAGGCGGCGTCGAACAGCGCCAGACCTTCCTCGGTCGAGAGTGCACGCACGCCGGCGCGGGCCATTCGTTGCAGGTCGGAGTCGCTGAGGTGACTCGTCATATCACTACGTTCGGCCCAGAAACCCCATCCCAGCGACAGCGCGGGCAAACCATGCATACGCCGTCGCTGAGCCAGCGTATCGACGAAGGCGTTGGCGGCCGCGTAGTTCGCTTGGCCCACGCCACCCAAAGTCGCTGAAGCAGAGGAGAACAGGACGAACGCCGTCAGATTCGCTTCGGCAGTGAGCATATGGAGATTCCAGGCGGCATCGACCTTGGGACGGAATACCCCATCGATGCGCTCATCCGACATCGCCGCAACCACACCGTCATCGAGCACACCCGCGGCGTGCACCACCCCCACCAAGGGATAGTCGTCCGGCACATCGGCCAGCACCGCGGCCAACGCATCCCGATCTGCCACATCACAAGCCGCCCACCGAACTACCGCACCCAACTCGGTCAACTCGGCCGTCAGCACGGCAGCGTTAGCGGCGTCGGACCCGCGCCGGCTCACCAACAACAGCCGCCGAACACCATGCGCCACAACCAAATGGCGAGCGATCACCGTGCCCAGAGTTCCCGATGCGCCGGTTACCAGTACCGTGCCCGCGGAACCGAAGCTGGCACCCGCCGCCATTTCCACGCCAACGCGCGACAACCGGGGAACAACCAAACCACCGGCGCGCCAGGCGATCTGATCCTCCCCTGAAGCCAGCACCGCAGGCAGCACGTCGGCAAGGTCACTGTCATCGTCGACATCGAGCAACACGAACCGGCTCGGATGCTCCGCTAGCGCCGAGCGCACCAAACCCCACACCGACGCTTGGGCCGGATCCACCGCCTCCTCGACGGATCCGGTGGCCACCGCGCCCCGGGTTACCAGCACCAAACGCGACTCGTCGAACCGCTCGTCGGCCAGCCACTCCTGCACCAGAGCCAACGCCCATCCGGCAGCCACCCGAGCCCCGGCAACGACATCATCGTCGACGCCACGAGGACACTCGGCAACTACCCAATCGGCCACCTCGGCACCGGCGATCCCACCCGCACCAACGACAACCCGATCCCACACCGGCCCGTCAGCCGAAGCAACGCCAACCCAATCCACTCGAAACAACGAGTCATGCGTGAGCGCGGCGGCGCTACGCAGCTGCTCGAACTCGACCGGCCGCACGGACAGTGCGCCGATCGTGGCCACCGGTCGCCCGGTGGTATCAGCGGCGGTGATGGCTATCGAACCGGAACCATCGATGACCAGCCGCACCCGAAGTTCCGGCGCACCTGTCGCATACAGGCATACGTCATTCCAGGCGAACGGCAGACTCTGTTGTGCCGCTTGGTCATCCAGTGCTGAGCCGTCGAGCATCCGAATCGCGGCCGCGTGCAGTGCCGCGTCGAGGAGTGCGGGATGGAGGCCGAAGGAGTTCGCGGTGGGTAGTTGTTCCTCGGGTAGGGCGACGTCGGCGAAGATTTCGTTGCCGCGCCGCCAGGCCGCGCGCAACCCCTGAAATGCCGGTCCGTACTCGAACCCATTGTCCGCGAAACGTTGATAGACATCGCTGATATCAATGGGCTCCGCGCCGACCGGCGGCCACTGATCGAGGGGGAATGACGAAGTATCCTGCGGCGCAAGTATATCGGCGCCGACGGCGAGTACCCCGTTCGCATGCCTCGTCCAGGGTTGATCATCGGCGGTGTCGGCGGGCCTGGAATGCACGCTGAACTCGCGCCGACCGACCTCATCGGGCTCGGCAACAACAACTTGGAGCACCACCGCCCCTTGTTCGGCGACGATGAGCGGGGCCTGCAGTGTCAGTTCCTCGACCCGATCACAACCGACCTGATCGCCGGCGCGGATGGCCAGTTCCAGGAAGGCGGTGCCGGGCAACAACACCACACCCGACACGGCATGGTCGGCAAGCCACGGATGCGTGCGGGTCGACAATCGACCGGTGTAGATGAACCCATCCGCGGTAGCCATCGACAACACCGCACCCAGCAACGGGTGGTCGGCCGCCCCCAAGCCCGCCGAGGCGACGTCCCCGAGGACCACACCATCCTCGAGCCAGTAACGCTGACGTTGAAACGCGTAGGTAGGCAGGTCGATTCGATACCCACCGCTGGTGGCGTCGGTCCAGTCGACCGCGAGACCACGGGTGAACAGTTCCGCCGCCGACTCCAGGAACCGGTCCATCCCGCCGTGGTCACGGCGCAAGGTTCCGGTAGCGACGAGGTCGACACCGGCAGCTTCCCCGGTCTCAGCGATACCAACAGTCAATACCGGATGCGGACTGACCTCCACGAAAACAGTGTGCCCCGTACCCAGCAGCTGTTCGACCGCGGACTCGAATCGCACTGGCCTACGCAGGTTCTCATACCAATACCCGGCATTCAACTCCGCACCGCTCAGCCAGGCACCAGTCACAGTCGACACCATCGGAATCGTCAACTCATTGACGGTAATACCCTCAGCAGCCGCCAGCACCTGCTGCTCGATCAACTCGACATCAGCCGAATGCGACGCATAGTCGACCGGAATCTCCCGCACCCTGACACCGGATTCCTCAGCCCCAGACAGCAGCTCCCGCACCGCGGCGATCTCACCACTGACCACCACCGACGACGGCCCATTCACCGCCGCCACCGATACTCGACCGTCATGGGTTTGGACCCATTGGCGCACTTGCTCGGCCGGCGCCGCGACCGACGCCATCGCACCCCGACCCGCGAGATGCTCAGCAATAGCCTGACTACGCAACGCCACAACCTTCGCGCCATCAGCCAGCGAAAGACCCCCGGCCACAACAACAGCCGCGATCTCACCCTGAGAATGACCAACCACCGCAGCCGGACGCACACCCAACGACTGCCACATCGCAGCCAACGACACCATCACCGCGAACAACACCGGTTGCACCACATCGACCCGATCAAGCACATCCGAGTCGTCACTGGTCACCACCTCACGCAATGACCACGACACCCAAGGCTGCAGCGCCAGTTCACATTCAGACATCCGCTCGGCGAACACCGGCGAGCTGCCCCACAACTGAGCCGCCATCCCGGCCCACTGCGAACCCTGACCAGGGAACACAAACACCACCCGATCACCACCGGTCGTGACACTGCCGGTGACGACCCCGACCGCGGGCTCATCGACCGCGAGCGCGTTCAACTGGTCGAGCAACTCCGCACGAGTGCTGCCCAACACCACACCGCGATGGTCGAACACCGCCCGAGTCTTGATCAGCGACGCACCCACATCGGCAAGACTGACCTCGGGCCGTGCGGTCACGAACGCCGCCAACCGCTGGGCCTGTTCCCGCAACGCCGCTCGGCTACGCCCCGACAACACCCACGGTGTCACCGTCGGATCGACACCGACCCTGGAGCTATCAGCCAGATCCTGCTCGGCGTCATCAGCGCGGGCCGGTAGTCGGGTGTCGTCCGGTGCCTGCTCGATGATGACGTGCGCATTGGTGCCACTGACACCGAACGACGACACCCCCGCACGACGCACCCGCCCCGACTCCGGCCACGACACCGGTTCAGTCACCAACTCCACCGCACCCGCAGACCAATCCACATGCGGCGACGGCTCATCCACATGCAACGTCTTCGGCACCACACCATGACGCATCGACATGACCATCTTGATCACACCACCCACACCCGCCGCGGCTTGGGTATGACCGATATTCGACTTCAACGACCCCAGCAACAACGACTGCTCACCGACACGCTGCCCATAAGTCGCCAAGAGCGCCTGCGCCTCGATCGGATCCCCCAGCTTGGTGCCGGTGCCGTGGGCCTCCACCACGTCCACATCACCCACACCCACCCCCGCATCAGCCAGCGCCGCCCGAATAACTCGTTGCTGCGAAGGACCATTCGGCGCCGTCAAACCACTCGAAGCACCGTCCTGATTGACCGCGCTGCCGCGCACCACAGCCAACACCGGATGCCCCAACCGCCGCGCATCGGATAACCGCTCCACCATGAGCACACCGACGCCTTCGGACCACCCCGTCCCATCCGCCGCCCCCGCAAACGACTTACACCGCCCATCCACCGCCAATCCGCGTTGCCGACTGAACTCCACAAACGTCCCCGGCGTCGACATCACCGTGACACCACCAGCCAACGCCAGCGAGCACTCACCACGGCGCAACGACTGAACAGCCAGATGCAACGCCACCAACGACGACGAACACGCGGTATCCACCGTCACCGCAGGCCCTTCCAACCCGAACATGTAGGAAAGGCGGCCGGAGGCAATGCTGGCAGCAGACCCATTCGCAATACTGCCTTCGAAGGCCGCCGGAATCTTGCGGAATCGAGTGCCGTAGTCGTTGTACATCACCCCCATGAACACGCCGGTTCGGCTGCCGCGCAACGAAACCGGATCAACACCGGCCCGCTCGAACACCTCCCACGACGCCTCCAGCAACAACCGCTGCTGCGGATCCATCGCCAACGCCTCACGCGGCGAAATCCCGAAGAAGCCGGGATCGAAATGATCTGCCTCGTGCAAGAAGCCACCCTCGCGGGTGTAAGTAGTGCCGATGTGGTCGGGGTCGGGGTTGAAGAGATCTGCTATGTCCCAACCGCGATTGACCGGAAATTCGGAGACTTCGTCACGTCCGTCGGCAACCAGTTTCCACAGTTCCTCCGGGGAACGTACACCGCCCGGGTAGCAGCAACTCATCGCCACGATCGCGATGGGTTCATGCTGCTTCTCTTCGACCTCGCGCAACTTGCCGTGCGCTTCCTCGAGCTCAGCGGTGACGCGCTTGAGGTAGTAGCGGAGCTTTTCTTCATTACTCATGATAATTTCTCCTACGCAAAATAAAGGCAGAGCAAAGAGTTTCGTCGGTCAGGAAATTCCGAACCGCTTTCCGATGAGATCGAACATTTCATCATCGGATGCCGAGTCGATCGTTTCTGTTACCGAGGATGCGCCGGTCGGTAGCTGGGTCCACGTCAGGAGCAGGTCCTGCAGGAGATCGGTGATTTCCGCCCGCGCCGCATCATCCGGCGACAATGCCGACAGGCTGGTGCGCAACCGGTCCAGTTCAGCCCGCACCGGAGCGGTTGTCGTCGGTGCGTCCGGCATCATCTGGTCTCGTAGATACCCGGCCAGCATGGTGGGCGTCGGATAGTCGAACAGGATGGTGGCCGGCAGCCGCAGTCCGGTCAACCCAGCCAGGCGGTTGCGCAGCTCGACAGCCATCAGGGAGTCGAATCCCAGCTCGAGGAAGCCGCGTTCCGCGTCGATTATCAGCGCATCGGCATGTCCGAGAACGATTGCGGCCTCTGCTCGAACGAACTGCAGCACGGCCGCCAGTTGGGCCTCTGGTGTCACGCCGATGAGCCGTTGGAGCACGGCGTTTGCCTCGCCTGGCACCGCGTCGACCGCATCAGTGGTCCGCGCCGGGTGAGCGTGGATCAACGATCGAAGCAATGTGGGCACCGCACCGTGGCCGGCGGAGAATGCCGCCGTATTCAGCTTGGCTGGAATCAATGCGGGCTCATCGAGTGCACACGCAGTGTCGAATAGCGCCAGGTTCTGCGCAGCGGTCAGTTCGACGACCCCGGCGCGGGCCACCCGTTGCAGATCGGTGTCGCTGAGGCGACCCGTCATATCGCTACGTTCGGCCCACAAACCCCACGCCAGCGCCGTCGCGGGCAGACCGTCCAGCCGCCGCTGTTGAGCCAGGGCATCCAGGAAGGTGTTCGCCGCAGCGTAATTGGCTTGTCCAGCAGCTCCGATCACACCTGCGACGGAGGAGAACAGGACAAACGCCGTCAAATCCATGTCGGCAGTCAGCACATGAAGATTCCAGGCCGCATCGACCTTCGGACGAAACACCCGATCAATCCGCTCATCGGACATCGCCGAAACCACACCGTCATCGAGCACACCCGCCGCATGAACGACGCCAACCAACGGATGCTCACCGGACACACCCGCCAACAGCACAGCCAGCGCGTCCCGATCCGCCACATCACAGGCCGCCCATTCGACCACCGCGCCCAACTCGGCCAACTCCGCCGTCGCCGCTGCGGCATCACCGCCGACCCCACCACGCCGGCTCACCAACAACAACCGCCGAACACCATGAGTCACAACCAAATGCCGCGCCATCGCCCGACCCAACGTCCCCGAAGCACCTGTTACCAACACCGTGCCCCACGAACCGAAAGCCGCTCCCCCAGCGCGCGCCTTGACCATTACCCGCGACAACCGAGGAACGACCACACCACCCCCACGCCAAGCAACCTGCTCCTCGCCCGAGCCCAATGCCACCGGCAACACGTTCGCAAGATCAGCACCGGCCTCGACGTCAACCAACACGAACCGGCCAGGATGCTCCGACTGCGCCGAACGCACCAACCCCCACACCGGCGCCTGACCCAAATCCACCCCACCGTCACCGGATCCGGTCACCACCGCACCCCGAGTCACCACCACCAAACGCAACCCAGCAAAACGTTCATCGATCAGCCACTGCCGCACCGCATCCAACACCCACCCCACAGCGCCCCGAGCAGCAGCGACCACATCGTCACCGTCCTGCGGGCACTCCACCACAACGAACCCCGCACCCGGCACATCGACACCAGCCAAGCCATCACCGGCGAGAACCCAATCCTCAACCGCCCCAGCCGAAGACACACCATTCCAATCGATCCGAAACAACGAATCATGCTGAGCTGGTCCGGCCTGACGAAGAATTTCCGGCGAAACAGGTCGTAGTACGAGCGAATCGGCGGTGATTACCGGCCTGCCCGATAGGTCGGCCATCGTCAGCTCGACCGCGTCTGTGCCGATCGGCACGAGTCGCACTCGGAGGCTTTTGGCGCCGGACGAGTGCAGCGATACGCCGGTCCACGAAAAGGGCAACAGGCCTTGGTCGAGGCCGGTCAGTCCGGCGAGACTCAGCGTGTGTAGCGCGGCATCGAGCAGCGCGGGGTGCACGGCGAACAAACCTGCTTCCGACTGGCAACTGTCCGGAAGGGTAATACTGCCGATGATTTCTTCCCCTCGGCGCCATGCGGCTGTCAATCCCTGAAACGCAGGGCCATAACGGAATTCGCGGTCGGCAAAATGCGGATAGACCGCACTCACGTCGATAGGTTCGAAGCCGGGCAGCGGCCATTCACTGTAATCGAACGATACTGTCGGCGCCGCGACAGCCAGCCGGCCGCCGGCGTGCCGTGTCCATGGGGTTTCGGCCGATGCGTTCGCCGGCCTGGAGTACACGTCCAAGGACCTGCGACCGGTCTGGTCCGGTTCGGCCACCGAGACCTGCAGGACGACCGCTTCGTGCTCGGTCAGCACCAGCGGTGTGCCGATGGTGAGTTCTTCGATCAGCTCGCACCCCACCTGAGCGGCAGCTCGAAGGGCCAATTCCAGGAATGCGGCGCCTGGCAACAGTACTCGGCCGAAGATTTCGTGGTCTGCGAGCCACGGGTGGGTACGCAGCGACACGCGTCCGGTCAGCACATAACCAGCACCGTTGGCAAGTCCGACCACCGCACCGAGGAGGGGGTGATCCGCGCTTCGCAGTCCGGCGGTGGTGACGTCTCCGGTCGTACCGTCGTCGGCCAACCAGTATCGCTTGCGCTGAAATGCGTAGGTAGGCAGGTCGACTCGCTGTGCCTTCGCATCGGCGAACCACGTCGCCCAGTCCGCGGCGGCGCCGGAAACAAACAGCTGGGCTACCGCGTCGGCCAGCGTGTCGACCTCTGCACGCTCTCGACGCATGGTCGGTATGGCGACGGCATCCGCCCCATCGATGAGGCATTCCTTGGCCAGCGCGGCAAGTACGCCATCCGGCCCCACCTCGAGGAACCCGGTGACGCCAAGGTCGGCCAGCTGACTCAGCCCATCGAAGAAGCGGACACTGCTTCGCACGTGACCGACCCAGTAGGCCGGGGAGCACAGCTCCGCGGCGGTCGCGAGCTTCCCCGTGACATTGGAAACGACCGGAATTTCCGGAGCACGGTAGACCACTTTTTCGGCAATGTTGTGGAATTCGGTGAGCATTCCATCCATGTGCGGCGAGTGAAACGCGTGGCTCACTCGAAGCTTTCGGACTTTGCGCCCCATACCCTGCCAGTACTCGGCGATCCGGGCGACCGCGTCGGCGTCGCCGGATATCACGGTGGCGACCGGCCCGTTGACCGCGGCGATCCCGACGCGATCAGCAACGTCGCGCAATGTCTCGGCGACCTCGGACTCGCTGGCCGACACCGCCACCATCGCGCCGTTGCCCGGCATTGCCTGCATCAACCGACCCCGGGCAGCCACCAGGGTGCACGCGTCGCGCAGTGAGAACACTCCGGCGACATATGCGGCGCTGAGCTCCCCCACCGAGTGCCCCATGACGAAGTCGGGTTGCACGCCCCAGCTTTGCAGTAGGCGGAACAGTGCCACTTCGAGGGCGAACAGCGCCGGTTGAGCAAACTCCGTCCGATCCAGCAGTTCGGCGTCGGTGCCCTCGCCGAACATCACCGCACGCAACGGTTGTGGCAGCAACCCGGTGAATTCACCGCTCACCTCGTCCAACGCGGCAGCGAATACCGGAAAGGCCTCGTAGAGTTCACATCCCATACCGACTCGTTGACTGCCCTGGCCGGTAAACAGCATGGCGAGCTTCCGACGCTGCGAAGCAGTTCCGGTGACCAGACCTTGCTTCGATTCCCCTGCCGCCAGTGCGGTCAACCCGTTGAGCAACTCGTCGCGGGTGTTGCCCAGCACCACGCCACGATGGTCGAACACCGCCCGGGTCCGCGCCAGTGCGGCCGCCACATCGACAGCGCCCGCCTCGGGTTGTTCGGCAATAAACGCCGCCAACCGCTGGGCCTGTTCCCGCAACGCCGTCCGGCTCCGCCCCGACAACACCCACGGCACTACCGACAACACCGGATCGGCCCCGGTGTCGTCAACCAGATCCACCGGCTCGGCATCCACTGGCGGCTCGGCGATCTCATGTGGTGCCTGCTCGATGATCACGTGCGCATTGGTGCCACTGACACCGAACGACGACACCCCCGCACGACGCACCCGCCCCGACTCCGGCCACGACACCGGTTCAGTCACCAACTCCACCGCACCCGCAGACCAATCCACATGCGGCGACGGCTCATCCACGTGCAACGTCTTCGGCACCACACCATGACGCATCGACATCACCATCTTGATCAGGCCTGCCGCACCGGCGGCGGCCTGCGTGTGGCCGATGTTCGATTTCACCGAGCCGAGCAGCAGCGGTTGCGCTCGCTGCTGACCGTAGGTCGCTAGAAGTGCTTGGGCCTCAATCGGATCCCCCAGCTTGGTGCCGGTGCCGTGGGCCTCCACCACATCCACATCACCCGCACCCAGCCCGGCACTGGCCAACGCCTGCCGAATCACCCGCTGCTGCGAAGGGCCATTCGGCGCCGTCAACCCGTTACTGGCACCGTCCTGATTGACCGCGCTGCCGCGCACCACAGCCAATACCTGATGCCCCAACCGCCGCGCATCGGACAACCGCTCCACCAGGTACAGTCCTACCCCTTCAGACCAGCTGGTTCCGTCTGCTGTTGCGGCGAAAGCCTTACACCGACCGTCCTGCGCCAACCCGCGTTGCCGACTGAATTCCACAAACGTCCCCGGCGTCGACATCACCGTGACACCACCAGCCAACGCCAGCGAACACTCACCAGCACGCAACGACTGAACAGCCAAATGCAACGCCACCAACGACGACGAACACGCGGTATCCACCGTCACCGCAGGCCCTTCCAACCCGAACGTGTAGGACAGACGACCGGACACAACGCTGGCAGCACGACCAGTCAGCAGATACCCCGCCACATCCTTCGGCGGGCGACTGGTGTGCGACGCGTAGTCCTGGCCGTTCGTTCCCATGAATACGCCGGTTCGGCTGCCGCGCAACGAAACCGGATCAATACCGGCCCGCTCGAACACCTCCCAGGACGCCTCCAGCAACAACCGCTGCTGCGGATCCATCGCCAACGCCTCACGCGGCGAAATCCCGAAGAACTCGGCATCGAATTCGTCCGCGTCGTAGACGAACCCACCCGCACGGACATAGGTGCTGCCGGACCGGTCGGGGTCGGTGTCGAACAGCGCGTCCAGGTCCCAGCCGCGATCGCTGGGGAAACTCGAAATCGCGTCTGCGCCATCGCTTACCAGCCGCCACAGATCCTCGGGTGAGCGCACGCCGCCGGGGAATCGGCAACTCATCGCCACAATCGCGATCTCGTCGCCGTCAGTGGCGGTGATCGCGGCGATGGCAGTGTCGCGTTGCTTACCCAGGATTTCCGCACGGAGGTGCTCGGCCAGCGCAGTAGGCGTCGGGTAGTCGAAAATTGTGGTGGTTGCCAGCTGTAGCCCGGTAGCTGTGTTGAGTTGGTTGCGTATTTCGACTGCGGTCAGTGAGTCGAAGCCGACCTCGCGGAATGCGCGCCCGGCGTCGATCTGGTCTGCGGAGGAGTAGCCGAGGACACTGGCAGCGTGGCGGCGCACCAACTCGAGCAGAATCTGGTCGTGTTGGGCTGCCGGAGCAGCGCGTAGTTGTTGCGCCAGTGGCGAACTGGATCCGCTGGTCCCCTCGGCTGTGGCGGGCCGGGTGGGGATTCGTACCAGTCCCTGCAGTATCGATGGCACCACACCGGCCTGCGCTCGGGTCCGCAGACCGGCCAGGTCGAGCTGCACCGGGGCGAGGAACACCTCGCTGCTACCCAAGGCGGCATCGAACAGGGCCAGCCCCTCCGCCGAACTCAACGCACCGACCCCGGCACGCGAGATTCGGCGCACATCCACTTCGTCGAGTTTGTTCGTCATCCCACTGCGCTGCGCCCACAAACCCCACGCCAGTGACTGCCCGGCAAGGCCGATGCCCCGCCGATACTCGGCCAACGCGTCGAGAAAGGCGTTGGCGGCGGCGTAATTTGCTTGACCGGCGCCACCGAGCGTGCCGGCGATCGACGAGAAGAGTACGAATGCGGAGAGGTTCAGCTCACGGGTCAGTTCGTGCAGATTCCATGCGGCGTCGACCTTCGGCAGGAGTACCTGGCGGATCCGCTCGGGAGTCATGGATTCGATGACGCCGTCGTCGAGTACGCCGGCAGTGTGAATGACGGCGGTCAGTGGATGTTCGGTGGAAATATCGGCCAAAAGCGCGGCCACCGCCTGCCGATCGGCCGCATCACACGCCGCCACCGTCACCTCGGCACCGAGCCCGGCCAACTCGTCTCTGAGGTCAGCTGCCCCCGCGGCGGCCAGTCCGCGACGACTGGTCAACACCAGATGCCGCACACCGTGCTCGACAACGACCTGCCGCGCTATCAAGGCACCCAAGGCACCCGTCGCCCCGGTGATCAGCACCGTACCCGCGGGGTCGAAGGGTAGGTCCGGCCGATGCGATGGCTTCGCCGACCGATCCCGCACAGCGGGGGTTCGGCGTGCCAACCGGGGAACCCACGCCGCGCCGGCACGCAAGGCGACCTGCGGCTCCCCGCACACCGCGGCATCGAATACCGCGTGCCGCGAATCCTCGCTGTCGTCGATGTCGATGAGCACGAACCTGTTCGGGTGCTCCAGCTGGGCAGTACGCAACAACCCCCACAACGGCGCCGTGATCAAACCCGTGAGATCGACTGCGGCGTCAATAGAATCGACACACATCGCACCCTGCGTCACCACGACCAGTCGCGAATCAGCGAAACGCTCATCGGCCAACCATTGCTGCACCAAAGCCAACGCCCGAAACACCGTGGCATGCACCGCGGTAGCGACATCGCTACCACCATCCATCGGTGCCGGCACCGATGCCAGCAGCACATCGGGAATCGGTGATCCAGCCACACTGGACAAGTCGGGCCAGATAGCCGGCGCGACGTCACCGTCAGCCGAACGGGACGCGATCCCGAACTCGTCGCCGCCTACGACACCCCAGCTGCCATGCAGTTCGGCGACCGAGAACGACTTGCTGATCCAGTCGACACCGAGCAGCTCCGCCTGTTCAGCCGGAACCGCCGATGCCATGTCGGCGGCTCCCCGAGTCGACTCGAGCCAGTAACGCTGGCGTTGGAATGCGTAGGTAGGCAAGTCGATTCGTCGCCCACCAGCGGTGGAGCCGGTCCAATCCACGTCGACACCCGCGGTGAACAGCTCCGCCGCCGAGAGCAGCAACCGATCCAGACCACCATCATCACGACGCAGCGTCCCGGTAGCCACGAGATCGACACCGGCCGCTTCCCCGGTCTCAGCGATACCAACAGTCAATACCGGATGCGGACTGACCTCCACGAAAACCGTATGCTTCGCACCGAGCAACTGTTGGATCGCGGACTCGAATCGCACTGGCCTACGCAGATTCTCGAACCAATACCCGGCCCCGAGCTGATCCTCGCTCAACCAGGTACTTGTGACAGTAGAGATCATCGGAACTGTCAACTCATGCGCGGTGATTCCCTCGGCAGCGGCCCGGACCTGCTGCCGGATCAGTTCGACATCAGCCGAATGCGACGCATAGTCGACCGGGATCTCCCGCACCCTGGCACCGGATTGCTCGGCCAGAGACAGCACTTCACGCAACGCGGCGGTTTCCCCACTGACCACCACCGAAGAGGGGCCGTTGACCGCCGCCACCGACACCCGACCGTCATACGAGTCAACCCAGCCGCGGACCTGCTCCACCGGTGCCGCAACCGAAGCCATCGCACCCCGGCCCGCGAGATGGTCGGCAATAGCCTGACTGCGCAATGCCACAATCTTCGCGCCATCAGCCAGCGAAAGACCCCCGGCCACAACAACAGCCGCGATCTCACCCTGAGAATGACCAACCACCGCAGCCGGACGCACACCCAACGACTGCCACATCGCAGCCAACGACACCATCACCGCGAACAACACCGGTTGCACCACATCGACCCGATCAAGCACATCCGAGTCGTCACTGGTCACCACCTCACGCAATGACCACGACACCCAAGATTGCAGCGCCAGTTCACATTCGGTCATCTGCTCGGCGAACACCGGCGAGCTGTCCCACAACTGTGCAGCCATCCCGGCCCACTGCGAACCTTGACCGGGGAACACGAATACGACACGATCATCACCAGCGGTACCGACACTGCCGGTGACAACCCCAGCAGCGGGCTCATCCGCGACGAGTGCGTTCAACCGGTCGAGCAATTCATCGCGGGTATCACCCAGCACCACTGCGCGATGCTCGAACACCGCCCGGGTCCGCACCAGCGACGCACCCACATCGACCAGACCGACCTCGGGATGTTCGGCAACAAACGCCGCCAACCGCTGGGCCTGTTCTCGCAACGCGGTCCGGCTCCGCCCCGACAACACCCAGGGCACCACCGACAACGCGGGATCCATCGGCTCGGCATCCACTGACTGCTCGGCCATTTCGTGTGGTGCCTGCTCGATGATCACATGCGCATTGGTGCCACTGACACCGAACGACGACACCCCCGCACGACGCACCCGCCCCGAATCCGGCCACACCACCGATTCGGTGACCAACTCCACCGCACCCGCAGACCAATCCACATGCGGCGACGGCTCATCCACATGCAACGTCTTCGGCACCACACCATGACGCATCGACATCACCATCTTGATCACACCACCCACACCCGCCGCGGCTTGGGTATGACCGATGTTCGATTTCACCGAGCCGAGCAGCAGCGGTTGCGCTCGCTGCTGACCGTAGGTCGCTAGAAGTGCTTGGGCCTCAATCGGATCCCCCAGCTTGGTGCCGGTGCCGTGTGCTTCGACAACATCCACATCAGCGACACCCAACCCTGCGTTGGCCAGCGCCGTGCGAATCACTCGTTGCTGCGAAGGACCATTCGGCGCCGTCAAACCACTCGAAGCACCGTCCTGATTGACCGCACTACCTCGCACCACAGCCAACACCGGATGCCCCAACCGCTGTGCGTCAGAGAGCCGCTCCACCAACAGCACACCGATGCCCTCGGACCACCCCGTCCCATCCGCTGACGCCGCAAACGACTTACACCGCCCATCCGGTGCCAACCCTTGCTGCCGACTGAACTCCACAAATGTCCCCGGCGTCGACATCACCGTCACACCACCGGCCAACGCCAAGGAACACTCACCAGCACGCAACGACTGAACAGCCAGATGTAACGCCACCAACGACGACGAACACGCGGTATCCACCGTCACCGCAGGCCCTTCCAACCCGAATGTGTACGCCACCCGCCCCGAAAGCACGCTGCCCAAGCCGCCGGTCAACCGGTGGCCATCCGCTTCAGCGACCGTCTCGTGCAGCGGCGGACCGTAATCGTGGTACATCACCCCGGCGAACACACCGGTCTGACTGCCACGCAACGAAACCGGATCAACACCAGCCCGCTCGAACACCTCCCACGACGCCTCCAGCAACAACCGCTGCTGCGGATCCATCGCCAACGCCTCACGCGGCGAGATCCCGAAGAACTCCGGATCGAATTCGTCCGCGTCGTAGACGAACCCGCCCGTACGGGTATGTGAAGTACCCGGCCGGTCACGGTCCGGATGGAACAGTGTGTCCAGGCTCCACCCACGATTTGCCGGGAACTCGGCAACGGCGTCGCCGCCCGAGGTGACCAGCTCCCACAGCTGTTCGGGAGACCGCACATTCCCCGGGTAGCGGCAACTCATCCCGATAATCGCAATCGGCTCGGCAGCGGCCGCCACCAGCTCTTGGTTCTGCTTACGTAAGCGGCCCACCTCTTTGAGGGTTTCCCGCAAGACCTCGACCACAGCTTCGGACGATGTGCTTGTCATGCTGATATCTCCAGAGATGTTCAAGAGCTGAGGCTTTGACGGGCGAACGCGACCAAGTCATCGATGGCCAACTCATCGATCTGGTCGGGGTCGTCCTCGGGTGTGCTGAGCGCATCGTCATTCGGCGGTACCAGCGCTGCCTGCAAGTGGTCAGCAAGCCCCGCCGGCGATGGGTAGTCGAAGGCGACCGTTGGCGACAGCTGCAGTCCGGTTGCCCTGTTCAGTCGGTTGCGCAACTCGAGCGCAGCGAGTGAGTCGAGCCCGATTTCGCGGAATCCCGTTGCGGCATCGAAGGAATCGGCCGAGTCCTGGGCCAAGACGATCGCGACTTCCGTGCGAATCAAGCTGAGCACCATTCGCTTATGGTCTCGAGCAGGACTGTTCGCCAGGACCTGCTGGAAGGTTGTCTCCGACGATGCCCCCTCGGCAACACCAACGTTGTCGCGCAACAGGTTTCGCAACAGCGGCGGCGGCAGCTCACCTGGCGGACCGACCAGCGCGGCGGTGTCCAGCCGCAGCGGCACCACGAGCGGCGGCGCGGTCGGCGCAAGCGCCGCATCGAACAGTGCGAGGCCGTCCGCAGTGGACAGTGCGGTCATGCCGATCGCGGCCAGCCGTGCGCGATCAGTCGAGCTCAGGGTGGCGGCCATACCGCCGTCAGCCCATGGTGCCCAGGCCATCGAGGTCGCCGCGAGTCCGTTGGCCCTGCGATGCTGGGCCAACGCGTCGAGGAAACAGTTGGCTGCGGCGTAGTTGGCCTGACCTGCCGCACCGAATACCCCGGACGCCGACGAGCACAGAACGAATGCTTCGAGGTCGAGAGCGCGAGTCAACTCGTGTAAATGCCACGCGGCGTCCACCTTCGGCCGCAACACTGTGTCGACTCGGTCCGGGGTGAGCGAACCGATCACGCGGTCGTCCAGGACCCCGGCTGTGTGCAGGATCGCGGTCAGTGGCCGCGTAGCCGGGATCGAGGCCAGCAAGGTCTCGACCGACTCCCGATCGGCCACATCACATGCCGCCCAGGTGCTTCGAGCACCGAGTGCGGTCAACTCGGCGTGCAACTCGTCCGCGAGCGGCGCGCCGCGGCCGCGTCGACTGACGAGCAAGAGGTCTTCGACCCCGTGCTCGGTGACGAGCCGACGAGTCATCAACCGGCCGAGTGCCCCGGTTGCGCCGGTGACCAGCACCGTTCCGGTGCCGAATGGGTTTGTGGCTGCCGCGCCGGCGGGCTGATCGGACGTGATCAGCCTCGGCACATAGACGGTCCCCGTTCGAATGGCGAGCTGTGGTTCCGCGAGTCGCACCGCGCCTGGTATCGCGCGCAGCGACTCGTCGTGGTCATCTACGTCGATCAGGACGAACCTGTCCGGATGTTCTCGCTGCGCCGACCGAACCAGTCCCCACACCGACGCATGCGCTAGATCCACGACGTCGTCGTCTCGTTGCGCCGGATCCCCAGCGAGTACGGCCCCGGTCGCTATCGCCGCGTTGGTCACCAGTACAAGGCGGGACGAGTGGAACCGATCGTCAGCCAACCAGGACTGCAGGAGGGTCAACGCACGATCGACGGACTCGCGCACCGCTCGTCCGACCGGTGTCCCGCCCGCCGCGGTGAGTACCGCGAACACGACCTCGGGCGCCGGCCTGCCGGACGCGACCGTGGCGGCTAGGTCGGCGAAGGCCGTGAGCCGGTTTTCGCCGGCCAGTCCGAGTGGGTCATTGCCGATGACCGCCCAATTATGTTGTGCTGCTTTCTCATTGCCCGGCGTCGGCTGCCAGGCCAGTTGCAGCAACGAGTCGTGCGGGAACCCGCGGTCAGCGCTCGGCGGGGTGAACGGCCGGACGGTGAGCTCAGCGATCTCCGCGACGGGGCGGCCAACCAGGTCAGCAAGCTGCAGCGCGATCGAGTCGCGGCCGGTCGGGACAATGCGTACGCGCAGTTCGCTGCTGCCTCGTGTGTACAGCCGAATACCGGACCAGGAGAAAGGCAGTCGAGTTCGGGGCGATGAGCCGCCCTCCGCGGTCGCGAAGAAGCCGGCGAGCCCTGCGCCGTGCAATGCGGCATCGAGCAAGGCCGGATGAATCGCGTATCCGCGAGCTGGTCCGGACAGCTCCGGCGGCAAAGCTACCTCCGTATACACCTCGGCGCCGTGTCGCCATGCCCGGCGCACACCGCGGAAACTCGGCCCATAGCGCAGACCGGCCGCCGCCAGCGCGGCATAGAGGTCATCGACCGACATCTCCTGCGCCCCTGCGGGAAGCCAGTCCGCCGGGGCAACCGACGGAGCAGACCCGGCCGTGGCGAGCTGCCCACTCGCGTGGCGGATCCATTGCGCGTCCGCGTGCTCTCGCCGCGAGTGCACACTCAGCGACCTGTCGCCAGTTGGGCTTGCCGGATGCATCGTCACCTGAATCCGGACCGGATCGCCCGCGGGCAGCACCAACGGTGCGGTGACCACGAGTTCGTCGATGGCACAGCCAGGTACCTGGGCAGCGGCATGTCCGGCCAGCTCGATGAACACGGTTGCGGGCACTACCACCCGGTCGGCCACCACATGATCGGTCAGCCAACCCTGACTGGTGGTGGACAGTTGCCCGGTCAGCACGATCGAGCCGTCGGCTAGTTCCACCATCGCGCCGAGCAGTCCGTGGTCGGCTGAGCGCAAGCCGAGTGCTTCGACCGTGCCGGTCGGCTCGACAGCGGACTCAAGCCAGTAGCGCCGGGACTCGAACGGGTACGTCGGCAGTTCGACCAGGTGGTCCGGCCGGTTTCCGCATAGTGACGAGAAGTCCGCCGGTACCCCGAGGGTGTGCAACCGAGCGACCGCCATGACCAACGTGGTGTCCGCACGATGGTTGCGGCGCAGGCCCGCAACCAATTCGACGTCCTGGCCCGCACGATCGGCAATACTGTCTCGTCCCATCGCGGTCAACGCGCCATCGGGTCCCAGTTCGAGGTAGTTGGTGACGCCGTGGTCCTGGAGCCACCGGACACCAGCACCGAATTGAACGGTGTCGCGCACCTGGCGCACCCAGTAGTCGGGCGCGGAGATCTCCTCGTGGGTCAGTGCCTGACCGGTCAGGCACGACACGATCGGCAGCGTCGCAGGCGTCACCACAAGTCGCTCGGTCACCGAGCGGAACTCGGCGAGCATGCCGTCCATCTGCGATGAATGGAACGCGTGGCTGACTGGCAGCCGCCGGGTGCTACGCCCGAGAGCAGCCCACCCTTCCGCGAGTTCGATGACCGCATCGGCAGCACCGGAGATCACCACCGACTCGGGCCCGTTGACCGCAGCGATGTCCACCTGGCCTGCTGCGCCGGCCATCGATGCGCGAACCTCGTCCTCGGTCGCTCGAATCGCGACCATTGCCCCGTCAGCGGGCATCAGCTGCATGAGCTGACCTCGTGCTGCGACCAGCGAGCAGGCATCTTCGAGCGACAACGCACCGGCGACATGCGCCGCGGCGATCTCGCCGATCGAGTGGCCCGCCACGAAATCCGGTCGCACTCCCCATGATTCGACGAGCCGGAATAGCGCGACCTCGACAGCGAAGAGCGCAGCCTGCGTGTACGCGGTCTGCTCGAGGAGTCCCGCCTGCGGGGACGCCGCATCGGCGAAGACCACCGCCGCGAGCGGATGCTCGAGGTGCTGATCGACATAGGAGCAGATCTGGTCGAACGCCGCCGTGTAGACGGGATAGCGGTCGTAGAGCGCTGCGCCCATCCCCACGTACTGCGAGCCCTGCCCGGCAAACAAGAACGCCAGCTTGCCGGGAGGTCGCACCGTGCCGACGACCACGTTGGGCGCCACGTCTCCTGCGGCAATGGACCGGAGCCCGTCGAGGATCTGGGGGCCGTCGTCACCGACAACAACTGCCCGCTCGGCCATCGCCGCGGACGACTTCGCCAGAATGGCCGCGACGTCACGTGGCTCGTGGTCGGCCGACGCCGATAGCAACTGCCCGGCACGGGCCCGCAGCGCGGCAGGAGTCCGTGCCGAAAGGATCAGCGGAAAGATGGCCGGTGAACTGTTCGATTCGGTTGTCTGCGTATACGTTCGCAGTTCCCGCGCCTGTTCCAGGATTACGTGAGCGTTGGTCCCGCTGATCCCGAACGATGACACCGCGGCACGGTGTGGGCGGCCGGTCTCCGGCCAGTCGCTGGCCTCGGTCAGCAGCGCGACGTCGCCGGCCGACCAGTCCACATGCGGTGACGGCGCATCGATATGCAGGGACTTCGGCACGAGGTTGTGCCGCATTGCCATCACCATCTTGATCACTCCGCCAACACCGGCAGCAGCCTGTGCGTGGCCGATATTGGACTTCAGTGAGCCGAGCAACAGAGGATGCCCCGGTACCCGATGCCGCCCATAGGTCGCGATCAGCGCCGCTGCCTCAATCGGATCACCGAGCGCTGTGCCTGTTCCGTGTGCCTCGACGACGTCGATATCGCTGGCTGCCAATTGCGCATCAGCCAGCGCCTGGTCGATAACCTGCTGCTGGGCAAGGCCGTTCGGTGCGGTGAGGCCGTTGGATGCACCATCCTGATTCACCGCGGTACCACGCAACACCGCCAGCACGGTGTGGCCGTTGCGGTTGGCGTCGGACAGCCTTTCCAGCAGCAGTAGTCCAGCGCCCTCCGACCAGATCGTGCCATCCGCCGCCGCGGCGAATGGCTTGCATCGGCTGTCGGGTGCCAATCCGCGCTGGCGGCTGAACTCGATGAACATGCCCGGCGTTGCCATCACAGTGGCGCCACCGGCCAGTGCGAACGAACATTCGCCGCGCCGCAGGGACTGCACGGCCAGATGCACTGCCACCAACGACGAGGAGCACGCCGTGTCGACGGTGATCGCTGGGCCGGAGAAGCCGAATGTGTAAGCGATGCGCCCGGACAGCACACTCGAGGTGTTGCCGGTGAGGAGGTAACCGCCGACGCCGGCACCCGCTTCGTGCAGGCGCGGGCCATAGTCCTGAGCCGCCGCGCCGACGAACACACCGGCCTGGCCCCCAGGCACCGCGGCCGGATCGATGCCCGCGCGTTCGAACGACTCCCACGCGATCTCGAGCAACACTCGTTGCTGCGGATCCATCGCCAGTGCCTCGCGTGGGGAGATACCGAAGAACGCGGGGTCGAACTGGTCGGCGTCGTGCAGGAAACCGCCCGCATCGGCATAGCTCGTGCCGGGGTGATCCGGATCGGGGTGGAACAGTTCAGTGAGATTCCAGCCACGATTCGATGGGAAAGCGGTGATCGAGTCGCGGCCGTCGACGACCAGTTGCCACAGGTCCTGCGGTGTCCGCACGCCACCCGGGTAGCGGCATCCCATGGCCACAATCGCGATCGGCTCCGCGGCGTCGGCTGTCGAGCGGGCCGCTCGATCGTCGATCGCGCCGCCCTCGCCGATAAGTTCGGTCCGCAGGTACTCGGCCAACGTCGCGGGCGTGGGGTAGTTGTAGAGCACGGGGGCAGTCAGATACAGCTTGCTCGCCTGGTTGATCCGGCCGCAGAGTCCCACGATCGTCAGCGAACCGAACCCGAGTTCCTGAAAGGTGCGCTCCGAATTGACTTCCGTCGCTGCGGCATACCCGAGGATGGCCGCCGCCTGCGTCAACACCAGCTCGAGCAAAACCTCGCGCTGCTCAGCAGGCGAAGACTGCCTCAGCAGGGTGCGCAGATCATGTTCTGCGGGGCCGGCCTCAGCGGTGGCTGCGACTTCCGGCGCGTCGGCATGCGGCGACCTCGGCTCGGCTGAGACCGATGCGGTATCGGAGAACCAGTGGCGCCTGCGCTGAAACGCATAGCTGGGCAGCGCAACCGGGTGAACTGGCAGGCCGTCGAAATACCCGCGCCAATCCACCTTGTCGGTTCGTACGTGCATGTGGCCGATGGCCCTCGTTATCGCGAGCACTTCCGGCAGGTCACTGCGCAACGCAGGTATCAACCGGATATCCGCCGCGTGTTCGACCAAGCAGTCCTGGCCCATTGCGGTGAGCACACTGTCCGGACCGAGTTCTAGGAAAGTGCGCACACCGCCGGCGCCGTGCAACCAGCGCATGCCCGCCATGAATCGCACCGTTCCACGAATATGGCGCACCCAGTAGTCGGCGGATATTTCCTTGGCAGACAGCGGCTCTCCGGTCAGATTGGAAATAACCGGAATGTCCGGCGAGTGCAGTGTCACCGTCTCGGCCACCCGACGAAATTCCGCAATCATCGGTTCCATCCGCGGCGAGTGGAAGGCATGGCTGACGCGAAGCCGCTTCACCCGGATCTGCTCAGCGGCGCATTGCGCTGCCACCACCGACACCGCATCCTCGGCACCGGAGATGACCGTCGAGAAGGGCCCATTGACAGCGGCGATACTCACCTGATGTGCGCAATTGGTCAACATGGATTCGACGTCCTCGGCGGCGGCGTGAATCACGACCATCGCCCCGCCGGCAGGCAGGGCTTGCATGAGTCGGCCACGCGCTGCCACCAACGTGCAAGCGTCGGCAAGAGACAGAATGCCCGCCACATGGGCTGCGGTCAGCTCACCGAGAGAATGGCCGAGGAGAAAGTCTGGACGTAGTCCCCAGCTTTCGAATAGTCGATACAGCGCCGTCTCCACCGCGAACAACCCGCTTTGGGTGAATACCGTTTGATCGAGTAGGGCGGCATCAGCTGACCCTTGGTCGGCGAACAGGACTTCCCGGAGCGGGCGCTCGAGCTGACGGTCCAGGTGATCGCACACCGCGTCCAATGCGGCGGCGAAAACCGGAAACACAGCGTAGAGATCGGCCCCCATGGCCAATCGCTGGCTGCCCTGACCGGAGAAGAGAAACGCGACTCTGCCAGTAGGTAAGGGTGAACCAGTCACGCTCGGGCCAACGCTGTCCATCGTGGCCAGGCGGTCGAGAAAGTCCTCGCGGGAGCTCGCGATCAGGACTGCTCGATGGTCGAACGCCGAGCGGGTGGTGGCCAGCGAGAAGGCGACGTCGGCAAGGCAAAGGCCGGGGTGGGCGCCCATGTGCTCGAGCAGCCGCTGCGCCTGCGCGGACAGCGCCTGTGCGGTCCTACCGGACAGCACCAAGGGCAACACTGGAGGCGCCGCAGTAGGGCCGTCGACCTGATTCACCCCTACTTGGGGCAGGTCCGACAGCACAACGTGACAGTTGGTCCCGCCCATGCCGAATGCACTCACCCCGGCAACCAGCGGCCGGTCCGGATCCGCCCACGGCCCGAGCTCGGTCTGCACCGTCAGATTCAATGAATCCAACGGGATATCGGGGCTGGGCTCGACAAAGTTCAGGCTCGGCACAATCTCGCGGTGCTTGATGCAGAGAACCGCCTTGATCAGCCCCGTGATGCCGGCCGCGGACTCGAGGTGCCCAACGTTGGTCTTGGCCGATCCCACCACCAACGGCTGCCGCCGCCGCGGGGCGGCACCAAGGGCAGCACCGAGAGCGGCCGCCTCGATCGGGTCGCCGACCCTGGTACCAGTGCCATGTAGCTCGACGTACTGGACTTCGCCAGGATCGACGCCTGCCTTTCGATAGGCTTGACCGAGTAGTTCTTGCTGCGCTTCTCGCGCGGGAGTGGTCAGCGCGGCACCGCCGCCGTCATTATTCACTGCACTGCCACGAATTAAGCAGTAGATGGAATTCCCATCGGCGACCGCACTGGATAATGGTTTCAGGACAACCAGTCCGCCCCCCTCGCCGCGAACGTATCCGTTCGCCCGAGAGTCGAAGGTATAGCATCGGCCATCCGGAGATAGGGCGCCGAATTCTGCGGCTATAGTTGCACTTTCGGGGGCGAGATTAAGGTTGATGCCACCAGCGAGAGCGACAGTCGACTCCCCGCTGGACAAACTTGCACAGGCGAGATGCACGGAAACAAGAGAGGAAGATTGCCCGGTGTCGACCAGAAGGCTGGGGCCACGAAACCCAAGGAAATACGACATTCGATTCGCTATTATGCTGCCCGACAGGCCGGTTGCGGCATAGCCATCGATAACCGAAAGCCCGTCTCGGTGCCGCAGCGTGGCAAAGTCGTTCCACATTGCCCCCACGAACACTCCCGCACTGGTGCCGCTGAGGCTGCCGGGAACGATAGCGGCGTCCTCCAATGCCTCCCATGCCAGCTCCAGCATGAGTCGCTGTTGCGGATCCATCGTCGCCGCCTCATGAGGCGAGATTCCGAAGAATTCAGGGTCGAAGCGGTCGACCTGGTCGAGAAAACCCCCCGAGTCGAGCACTCCCCGATCGCCCGTACCGCGATCCCGTGCCTGCCGAATGGCCGTGCCCCATCTCCGCTGGGGAGCCCGCGCTACGGCACATCCGCCGGAACGAATCAGACGCCAGAACTCCCCCGGGTTATTCGCCTTGGGCAAGCGACAGGAAACTCCGATAACCGCGATCGGCTCGTTCCGATGCAAATTTCCCACCAGCAATGAATTCACTCCAGATATTCAAAGGTAGACCGCTCGACATCGTCACCGACGACCTTCGGCTCGCGGCCAGGCATCATGACAGAGGGCGCGGACACGGCAGCGGATACAGTCGGCAGCTACTCGGCACCCTTTGCCGTGCAACACCCGCGTGGGCGGGACGGGTCCAGCGGTAGTCGCCAACGTCGGACGCTATGGCTACAGTGCTGCGAGCAGCTACAGACTCCGCGAACAAGGTCGATCGAGCTCAACGCATCGATCTCGAATCCCTGCCCGACACTACGGCTTTGCGCGCTCAGCGCATCGCCCGCAGTCAGACAGGGCTACGACAGACACGCTGGAACTCTCGATCCCCGGCCAGGTAGTACCCCAAACAACCGACCAGCGTGCTCAACAAGAGCAGCCAAGGTAGCTAGTGGGTGCGCCGTTAGTTCGTCGGGGTTCATGCGGCGAGTGGGTGTGGCGTGTGGGGATCGTGACGGCTGAGGCGGTCGAGTAGGTCGTTGAGGTCGGTGCGGGTGAAGGTCCAGTCGAAAGGGTGAGCGGCTGCGTTGTAGCGGTTTTGGAACCTCAGCAGGCGGGCGGCGACGGCGTCGAGGTCGGGGAAGTCATCTGGTGTGAGTGCTTTGCGTTGCACGGCGGAGAAGTAGATTTCCACCTGGTTCAACCAGGATGCGTGCACGGGCAGGTGCACCATGTGGGCGTTGGGGTAGGCGTCGTTCAATCGCTTCGCGGCGGCCCAATTACGGTGTGAGGCACCGTTGTCCACGACCCAGAACACGCGACGCGCGCTGGCATAGGGTTCGGTGGTCATGACCTGGTCCACGAGCCGGGTGAAGGGTTCGATGCCGGTGCTGGGCTCGCAGCGGCCGATGACGCGGGCGCCAAAACTCTCCTGGATCATTCGCCTTGGGCAGCCGGCAAGTTACTCCGATAACCGCGATCGGCTCATCCCAATGCAAATTAAAAGAATAGGCCATACCGCTGAGTATCTCAGGTCGCAACAACGACCGGTATATGCGTTCTTCATGTCTCATATATGCAAAATTCACACATACATCGAGAGTGTCGACAGGCCTTGCTCCGGTTCGACCGAATTGTTACGGTTTGATGACCGCTGCCGATGGCTAATCGGATACTGGTAGGTCAGCGATATCTGCGAATGCTGTTTCGATACTCCCCCGTCCCGTCAATGGCGAGAGGCCATGTCGCACATGCGTATACCACAGCAGGAACGTGCTATAGAGACCAGGCAGCAGATTCTTCTGGGTGCCGCTTTATCGTTCGATAGCGCGGGATTCGCCGGCGCAAGCCTGCGGCAGATCATCGACAATGCCGGGACCACCAGGGGCGCGCTGCACTTCCACTTCCGAACGAAGGAAGACCTCGCCCACGCCGTCATCGAGGAGCAACAGCGCCGCTCGCACGCCGCGGCCGAGGGCGTCTACGCCACCGATGTGGCGGCGCTGGAGCAGATAGTGACGCTCACACACGAAATGGCGCGACAGATCGTCACAGATACCGTGGTGCGGGCTGGTATTCGACTGAAACTCGAATCCAAATTCGCCGACATCCCCTGTCCGTACTACGGCTGGATCGACATCTGCGAGCGCCTCATTCGGCGGGCCATCGCCGAAGGCGACATCCTCGGCGCCCTCTCGCCACACCCCCTCGCGCGGTTCCTGACCTCGGCATTCGTCGGCGTGCAGCTGATGTCGGGGACCATGACCGAGCATCACGATCTCCAACATCGGATAGACGAGATGTGGGTGACGCTGCTGCCCGCCATCATGCCCGCGTCGCGATAGCGTCAGGTGCGAACGCGTTCGCGCCGCCCGGCAACGCGGTACACCGCGCGAGTCGAGCATCGAGTGAACAAATCGAACCGAGTACCCTGAAACAGACCGCATCCTCCGGCACCGGAAAATGCGGAGGAGAGCTCTCCGATTATCTCGCGAGCGGGGGGCGTAGGTGATTCCTGGCACCCGGTCATTTTCACGGTCCCGCCCGGCCCATCGGGACGGCATCGCACAGGTGCGCCACGCCCAGCAGCCAATTCAATGCCCGATCGTTCTACTGTGCTTCGTTGATTGATTCGACATGTGTCGCCGTCCGGATGATGCGCTCATTCTGAATTTCCAAGTCCGATGCACGAGCATTATTGCCAAATGACGGCACGATTATGCTTATTTTATGGACCGATGATTTCAATTACGGGTCGAGGTGTTATCTTCCCCCCTTTGGGTCGCGCGTTGCTTCCGCCGCACCCCTCCCGGTTCGTTCAGCGATGTAACGACAACATTATTCTGGCCGTGTCGAATCTCACGTTCGACTCCAGCGCGATAACGAAAACCGGTCATCCCACCTTTTCATGTTACGATTCGGTCAGCATCACACACGAGCATTCGACTCGTCTGCCCTAGGTATGTAGGTAGAACTCTGCCAACATGCCTCGGGCAGACGAGTCGAATGCTCCTGACGATGCCCCAGTCCAAGGGCGACTCTGGGTTTGCATGATAAAGAGGCGTGGCATGAATGAGTACATGAACGGCGTGGTGCGGCGATGAGGATTGGTTCCCTGGACGATGCGATGCCGATAACCATAATCGTTGCCGAGAAGTTGCTTTTATCGCGTTCCGCTTTGGTAGCACTGCTCGAACGGAACGAAGAAATACGAGTCGTCGGGTCCACCAGCATTGGTGTCGAAGCGGTCGACCTGGCCTCGCACGTCCTGCCCGACGTAGTTCTGATCAGCTCCGAAGTCGCGCACGCCGACGGTATTGCCGTGGCCGAGCAGATCGCGGGGCTGCTCGGCTGCAAGAGTCTGCTGCTCGGCGAGAAGTTCGCCCGCACCGTCGTTCGCCGGGCCTTCGCGGGTCCGATCAGCGGATTGGTGCCCAAGTCCGCGCTCCCGCACCAACTGTTCGAAGCCATCTACCAGGTACATCGAGGTCAACGCGTCTTCGACGCAGATCTGACGGTTGCGGCTATCGAGAATCGCGACTGCCCGCTGACGCTTCGAGAGATCTCGATATTGGAGCAGGTCTCTTTGGGCGACGAGGTGACCGAAATCGCAGCGAAGAACTTTCTCTCAGAAGGTACCGTGCGGAACTATCTCTCGTCCGCGGTCGCAAAGCTCGGCGCGCGAAATCGGATAGACGCGCTTCGGGTCGCGCGCGAAGCGCAGTGGATCTGAGCGCATCGCAGCTGATCACGGCATACCGTCGGCGTAGCGGCGGCGGACTTCGGCGAACAGCGCGGGCAATTCGGTCGATCGCCCCTCGGCCGCCCGACCACCGACATCCTGGACTGCTCGATCGTCTCGATGGACCGGCCCTCGGTGAAGATCTCGCGGAGCACGTCCGCGGTCAGTCGGGGTATCCGGGCGAGGGTCACGGAATCCGTTCCCGCCCTTGACAGCTCGCCTCATACGAGCTCGGCGGAGCGGGCATCGAGCTCCAGCAGGAAGACGCGGCCGCCGGGCCTCCAGACGTGCTGTAACGCGGCGAGGTAAGTGGGCCGCAGGTCGATCGGGCAGCAGTCGAGCAGACCACAGTCCAGGACAGCGCCGAATCGTTCGTCGCTATCCAGCAACGCCGCCGCGTTCCCGACGATCCAGCGCACCGCGACGCCCCGCTCGCGCGCTTTACGCCGACCGCCGGCGATCGCGGTCTCGGACAGGTCGATGGCCGTCACGTCGAAACCCTACTCGGCCAACATGATCGCGTGCTCGCCAGTGCCGCATCCGGCGTCGAGTACCGGCCCTTCGATCCGACCGGACGCGGCCAGCGCGGCGATGGCATGCTGTGCCGCACCGATATCCCACCGCGAGGTGGCGCCCATCGGCGTACGACCCTGGTAGATCGCTTCGAAATTGAACAGATCCATGATAGCGATACCTTTCGGACTCTCTGTCTGCCCGCAGCTGTGCTAGCCCGCCGGGCAACCCTGGTCAGCCGTGCAGTGCAAGGAATTCCTTGTCGACGAACTCGCTGGACGGACGCGCGCCGGCCAGCGTCGCGAAGAACCGTTCGGGCCTGGCGGGGTCATCGGCGATCGCGCGCAGCATCCGCAGGCGTCGCTGCGGACGCAGCCGGGCCACCGACAAGGTGTCTCGATATCCGCTCATAACCAGTGACCTTCTCGAATTGGCGGCAACCGTCGATGGTCCGCGCCCAAATATTCGGAGGTTGTTGCTCCGGTCAAGCAGCATCGTCCACCAATGATTCCGGCAATAGGTTGCGCAATCTTGTCAAAGCCCTGCGTCGCAGTGGACCGATCGAGCCACGGGGAATTCCGAGGTGCGCACTGACGGTGTCGTAGTTCGGCGCGCTATCGGACATGAGAATCCCGAGCAGTGTCTGATCACGCGCGGGCAGCCGGATGAAGGCGGCCCGGACGGCCTCATTGTCGAGCGTGCGGATGGCAGCGTCCGCCGGTGCGTCGGCGCTACCGCGATCCATCATGATGACGTTCAGGTCCGCCCCATCACCGACCGGCAGGTGACGCGTACCGCGTTCGATCTGCTTGAGGCACTCCCGCCGGGCGGTGGTCGCGATCCAGGCCGACAAACGCTCCGGTGAGCGCAGTTGGCCGAGGTGAACCAGGACGTTCATCCAAGTCGATTGATGGACGTCGTGGCAGTCGTGTGCCGCAAGGCGGTGGGCCCGCGCGATCGCCCAGATCATCGCGGAATACCGATCGATCAATCGCTCCCAAGCCGCGCCGTCTCCTGCCAAACACTCGGAGATAACGGCGAATTCATCGAAGTCTGTTCTCGTCATACGACGCGTCCTTACATACAGCTAACCAAAAGTCGGGTCCTAACAAACAATCCGCGAACCTCCGCTCGCCGCATCGAATGCGACCGGCCGATCCGTCGACTGAGCGGGGGGCGCGGTTGTTCCGATCGCCTGCACACCATTGGACTCGAACGATCGTCGCTGACGTTCGCAACACCGCCCGACGGCGGACGTGAGAGACGACAGAATATGCCCGCGATACACGCAGACGCAGTGAGGTCAGGTAAGAATTACCCGAGTCGTTGATTTCCGGAGCGGATCTATCTGCGCTCACATCAGCGCAGGTATTTATCGACGCCCGTGTAAATAGGCGGCCAAATTACTTCTTCCACACTCTGGTAATCATCGATCTTTCTAAATACTTACCCTCCACATTGCAACTGACCTGAGTATTGCACAGGATCTCAGCCAGTGCGATGTGCGTTCTTAATGTGTTGATGTGGGATCTTCACAGCTACGAACTGGCGGTCACTTCCAGTTTTGAGGTCACGACAGGCAAAGGCCGGAAGCGGCCACCGTGATCATGTGATATTTATGAAACAAAACTGTACATCCAGCACAACCGGTACTAGTAATCGATATTCGCATGAACGATCGAGCAGTCCGCATAGAGTGCGACGCGCTGGTCAGCCTGTCGGCTACCGCCGGATCGGCCCGGTGATGAGCGATCCGCATCGTGCACGGAATGTGCACTCTTGCAGTGGGATTGGCTAGCCTGACGGATGGTCTGGGGCAATCGGATAAGCGTGTGCAATACCTGCGCGCGCGGTTCAGCCGCGCGGTGCTCCCCGGAAGCGTTGTGCGATGCACCGCTCGGCGAACCGGGGCGGCGGACACCTACGTCATGGGCGCCGAGTGCGAAGGCCGATCGGTGCTTGTCAAGCCCGTTGTCGCGGTGTTGGATCGGCGGCGCGTCGAACCGGAAACCCACACAGTCGCATCATGTTTGCTGGAGGTGTTGCAGTCGGTTCCCGACCCGCGTGATCCGCGCGGTATCCGGTACCCACTGGCAGGGTTGCCGGCCGCGCCGCGGTGGGCCGCGATCTGTCGGGTTTCGACGTGGTCGCGGCGGTACCCGTTGTGGTCGGCGCCGATCCGTGGCAAGGCGCCGATCAGGTACGAATGTTCATCGCGCACTTCGTCGGCGGATCTGGCGGCCGGGACAACAACGTGTACACCCGACTGATGACGCGGCTGGGCTATAGCGGCGCGGCTGAACGACTTTCACGATGCGGGTGTTACCACCGTATCGGCGATGCCGTTCGCCGCGAACGAAGACGCGGCCGTCCGGACGATCCGGTCCGTAGCGGTAGCATCGAACAGATCCGGCATCGTGACGAGCGGAAGCTCGTCCACCAACCCGAGGAACTGAAATGAATACTTTCAAGGTTCGAGTAACAGTCCGCGGATACGAGACCGACAGCCAGGGTCATTTGCACGGCAATATTTATCTGCAATACGCCGAACACGCACGATGGTCAATGCTGGAGGAGGCCGGGATCGGGTCGGCATAAATTTCTATCGACACTAAGGTATATCAAACGGGTCGCCCCGAAAGACAACTGCAAATACGATCTGAACTGCCCCGATAAAAGGACGATCAACCCAGTTCATGTTAGGCATAGGTAATGGCACCGCAGCTGCGGACCTTCGCCGGTGAATGCAGACAGAGCTCCTTAATTCACGATAAAAGCTATGGCTCCAAATTAGGGGGACGCGCATGGCCGGAGTAGCTTCGGCTTTGAAAGTACACTACCCGGAAACGATGACGATCAACATAATGGTGGCCGATAAGTTTCGGTTACCGAGATCCGCCCTTGTCGCGCTCCTCGAACAGCACGAGAGCATTCGAGTAATCGGTTCCACCGGCATCGGCGCCGAGACCGTCGAGTTGGCATCCCAGTATCGGCCCGGCGTGACGGTGATCAGCGCGGAAAACACCGATCTCGATGACATCGCCGTAGCCGAGGAGATCGCCGACATCCCCGGCTGCCGGACTCTGGTGCTCGGCAAGAGGTTCACCCATGCCCTGGTTCGCCGGGCTTACCGGGGGCCGATCAGCGGATTGGTACACAAAACCGCTCCCCCGCACCAGCTCTTCGAAGCCATTCACCAGGTGCACCGTGGTCAACGCGTGCTCGACCCCGAGTTCACAGTCGCGGTACTGGACAGTGAGAACTGCCCGCTGACACCACGCGAGGTCGCGGTACTGGAGCAGGTCGCGCTGGGTGACACGGTGTCGGAGATCGCGACGAAAACTCTACTGTCGGAGGGGACGGTGCGGAACTATCTTGCCGCTACGGTGGCAAAGCTGGGGGCGCGCAATCGGATAGACGCAGTGCGGATAGCCCAGGATGCTCACTGGATCTGAAGCGGTGCGCAATTTCGCATCGCTTTCGCGGCGGCCTCCGCGAGCGCCCGCAAGGCCTGCCGCATGATCTTGCCACTGGGCGTCCGTGGCAGCACATCACAGACCTCGAATTTCCGGGGAATGTGGTAACACTCCAGCTGCGACGATAACCGCGAGCTCAGTACGGCGCTGAAAACCTTTGTGCTCAACCAGGTTCCGGCCGGGACGACGAACACGACCAACCGATCGACCGAGCTGTCGTCGCGCACCGAGACCACCGCAACGTCGCGGACCAGTCCGGTCGCCGCGATCCGACGCTCGATTTCGATGGCCGAGACCGAGATCCCGCCGGTCCGCACAATGTCGTCGGCACGTCCCAGCACCACGAGGGCACCGGAAGCGTTCCAGTAGCCGACATCACCGGTGCGCAGCCACCCGTCCGACAACAGCTGGACGGCACCGCGAACCGTGGTCGCGAACTCGGCGATGGTCCGGCCGCGCACCCAGACCTCACCCGGCCGATGCCCCTCGACCGCGAACGCCTCGGCCACCCGAGGGTCACTCGGTACCCGGACTTCGACGTCGTAGCCGGGACACGGGAACCCGACCGAATCCGCCGATGCCGCGTCGATACCGTTGGCGCAGAATGCATTTCCGACCTCGGTACACCAAATCTGCTCCAGCACCGGCGCCGCGAAGAGATCGTGGAGTTCAGCTCCGAGCTCGACGGGTAGGCGTTCCCCCGCCGAGACGACAGCGCGTACCGAATCCAGCACTGCGACAGATTGTTTCGCACCGTGGAGATGATGCGCCAGCGGACCGAGCGCCGAAGGCATCGAACATACAATGGTGACAGCGTGTTCCTTGATCGCCCGCACGACCGCCTCGGGCCTGCGGTGCTCCGGATTCAGCACCACCGCGCAACCCGAGAGCATCGGGTAGACGAATTCGTTGTTGAAGCCGTACGCGCAGTGCAACCGCGAGATCGACAGCAGCACATCGTCTTTGGTCAGGCCGAGCGCGTTACGGCCGACCGCCTGCTGATAGTCCGCAAGGTGACTCGCCCGGTGGGTGATCGCCTTCGACTCACCGGCTGTGCCGGAGGTGAACTGGATGTAGAGATCCCGATCGTCGGGCACCGCGGCCAAGTCTGGATGATCCGGCATCGGCTCGACGGCACACCGCGCGGTCACGCCAGGCAAGTCGAAGATCCGGTCCCGGCCCTGCGGTCCGACCAGCACGACACCGCCGTCATGCCAGTCGAGAGTGTGCCGGGCACCGGCTGCCGCGAGCCCACGTCGATGCACTTGCCGATCCAGACCCGAATTCAGCAGTACCGCAATAGCTCCCAGCCGCGCCAAGGCCAGGAAGGAGATGAACCATTCGGCTCGTTCACCGACCAGGATGGCGACCGGGTCACCGATGGATACACCACGCCCGGCCAACTCGGCCGCCACCGTCGCACTGCACCGGTACAGGGTGCGGTGGGTGTAGACCGTGCCGTCGATCTCATCGATCACCGCGGGGCGATCGAGCCAGCCACCGCGTAGGGCGCGCTCGTACATCGAATCGCCAACGGTGCGCAGCCACGGTGCCTGCGCGGTGAACAACCCGTCCATCTAACGCCCTCCGGCCGATGTCGCGATCAACTTCCATCACCTCTCGCTGTCGGCACGACATCAAACCTCGGTCCCCGCCTAGGACCGGCGGGGCACAGGTATCACGTACCGGCTGAAAATCAGATCACGCAGGACATCGTCGCCGCCTTCGACAATCGAGACATAGCGCATATCCCTGAGCAGCTTGCCGATGGGCAGCTCGTTGGTATATCCGAGGCCGCCGAACATCTCGGAGCCGACGCTCGCCACGTCCCAGCCCGCTTGGCCACAGAACATCTTGGCGGTCACCGCCGATTTCAGCGTGCCTTGCCTGGCGAAGACGGCCGCGGCCTCGGGTTCGGCGATGATCTTGTCGTAGTCACGGGCCGCCCGGAGGCAGTGGCTTTTCATGACATCGATCTGCATTTCCATTTGTCCGAGCCGCTGTGCGAACACCGGACTGTCCAGCAGGGTGCTTTCGCGCAGCGGCTTGTTCTTGGCGTAGACCATGCAGTGATCGCGTATTCGCCGGGCGATTCCGATCGCGGTCGCCGCGATCAGGATCCGGCTGGCGTTCAAGCCGATCTCGAGCAGCCGAAGCCCGGAACCCAGCAACTGGTTGGCGGCAGGTACTCGGCACTGATCCAATTTCACCTGGTAGGTGTACGAGGTGCGCAGGCCGATGACATCCCACCGTTTGACTATCTGGACACCGGGCGTTCCTCTCGGAACCAGCACCGCGTGGTACACCTCCGGATCGTCGCTCGCCCTGGCGACGACGATCAGGAAGTCCGCGAAATCGGAGTTGGTGGAGAAGAATTTCTCACCGGTGATGACGAGCTGGTCGCCTTCCCTGGCAACCACCGTCTCGATCTTGCTGAGCTCGCTACCCGCATTACGCTCGCTGCCCAGGGTCGCACAGAAGGAGCCGCGCGCCGCCATCGGCTCGAGGTACCGAGCCTTGAGTTCGTCGGACCCGTACAGCTGCACCATGCTGGTGCCCAGAATCGAGATGAACAGCGTGAAAGCCACGCCCGCATCGCCGTAAGCGATTTCATTCACGAGTTCGACGCTGTCCTCGAGGCTCAGCCCACGCCCACCGAACTCCGTTGGTAGCCACCAATTCGCCAGTCCGGTATCGCGAAACTTCTCGTACAACTCCAGCGGCTTATCCGCCAGCACGTCCATCTGCTCGCCGCCGAGTTCCTCTTTGACGAACCGGCGAACGGTCTTCACATCTTCCGATTTCATTATCCCACCATTCATTCGACAAATGCCCGTTCGATGAGATCCTCGATATCCATCTCGTCGATCTCCTCATCCAGCTGATCGGCTGCCATATCCTCATCGTTGTCCAGCGATTCCACATCCGACGGGAATAGCAGTTCCCGCAGGTGCTCGGCCAGCGACGCCGGGGTCGGGTAATTGAAGATCACCGTGGCGGGAATCTGCATTCCGGTATCCTTCTTGACCAGATTGCGGAATTCCACACCGCTCAGCGAATCGAAACCGATCTCCTTGAAGGACAGGTCGCCATCTATATCGTCAGCGGACGGGTAGTCCAGCACCAGCGCCGCGGTGGACAACAGCAGTTCCAGCAGCTCGCTCGATCGTTCCTCGGGGGTCAGATCCAGCAACCGCTGCACGAGTTGCGGTTCGGTGCTTTCCTCGGCGTGCCTGCGCTGCGGTCGGACCATGCCGCGCAAGACTGCGGGCACGATTTGCTGTTCTCGCAAAGCGGCGGTGTCGAGTACGACGGGAACTACCAGTGCCTTGTCGAGCGCCAGTGCGGTGTCGAACAGCGCAATCCCCTTCGCCGCGGCCAAGGGCGCCATACCGTTTCGCCGCCAGCGCGACAGGTCGACCTGGCCGAGCGCACCTGCCATGCCGAGTTCCCAGGGACCCCATGCGAGCGAAATCGCCGGTAGGCCGGCGGATTTACGATGCGCAGCCAGGGCATCCAGGAATGTGTTGGCGGCGGCGTAGTTCGCCTGGCCCGGGGTGCCGATGGTTCCCGAGACGGACGAATACAGGATAAACGCGGACAGATCCAGGTCCTTGGTCAGTTCGTGCAGGTACCAGGCGGCATCTATCTTCGGCCGCAACACCCGGTCGAGTCGTTCCGATGTCAGCGACTCCACGCCACTGTCGTCGAGCACACCTGCCAAGTGGATGACGGCGGTGAGCGGCGACGCCTCGGGGATCCGCGCGAGCTGTTCGGCCAGCGCGGCTGGGTCGGTCACATCGCAGGCCTCCTGCGTGACCTCGGCGCCGAGGGCGGTCAGTTCCGCGGCCAGCTCGATCGCGCCAGGGGCCGCCGCTCCCCGCCTGCTGAGCATGAGCAGGCGGCGCACGCCGTATTCGGTCACCAAATGCCGGGCGAGCAGCGAGCCGAGTCCACCCGTCGCCCCGATAAGCAGCACCGTGCCCTGCGGGTTCCACACCGGCCGTTCGGCTTTCGTCACTGGTGCCGCGACGAGGCGTGGCACGTGCACGACGCCACCGCGGATGGCCACCTGCGGCTCGCGCGACAGATCCAGCGACGCGAGCACGCGTCGCGACGCCTCGTGATCATCGATGTCGACCAGGACGAAGTTGTCCGGGTATTCCGCCTGGACCGACCGCACCAAACCCCAGACCGGCGCGCCGGACAGATCGGGCGCTTCATCGTCGGTCACCGCGACCGCGTGGCGAGTCACGATCACCAGCCGGGTGCGGCCGAATCGCTCGTCGCGCAACCACTGCTGCACTCGGTCGAGCACGTCGTCCGCCGTCGCTCGGGCCGCCGCGGGTACGTCGGGGTCTGAGCACACCGGCACATGCGCGAACTCGAGGTCCGGCCGGGCGGAGTCGAGCTGCTCGGGCAGCGGTGACCAGTCGAGAACGAATAGGGAATCGGCTGTCGCACTGCCGGTCAACTGTTCGACGGAGGCAGCTATGAGCGTGAGCGATTCGACCGACAGCACCGGGGTGCCGCTCGGGCCGGTCATCCATAGCGACACCTCGTTGGGCCCCTTGCGCGCCACCCGGACACGCAGTTCCGTGCCTGCGAACGCATGCAGCGACACTCCCGACCAGGAGTACGGCAGCAGCGCCCGGGTGGGATCTGTATCCGAAAGAAGCGGGTCAGCGAAGAGCGCCAGCATCGGATGCAGGGCGGCGTCGAATAGTGCTGGGTGCAGGGCGAACCCAGCGGACGCAGGTCCGACGTCGCCGGGTAGCCGGATCTCGCCGTACACCTCATCGTCGAGTCGCCATGCGGCACACAATCCTTGGAAGGCCTGCCCGTACATATAGCCGCGATCGGCAAGACCCGGATAGAAGTCGCTCAGTTCGACCGGCGTGGCTCCCTGGGGCGGCCACACATCAACGGCGACAATGTGTTCCGGGCTCGTCGCGACCAAGAATCCGGTCGCGTGCTGGGTCCAGGACCGTGATCGCGCAGTCCTCGCCCGGGAGTACACACCGATTTCGCGTCGGCCCGAGTCCTCGGCCGCGCCGACGACGATCTGGAGTTGGACCGCGTCGTCGGCGAGGATCAGCGGCGCCTGCACGGTGAGCTCTTCGATGCTCCGGCACTCGGCACTGTCCATGGCGTGCAATGCCATTTCCACGAAGGCCGCTCCCGGGAATACGACGTTGGCGAAGATGACGTGGTCGGCCAACCACGGATCGTCGGCCAGCGAGACCCGGCCGCTGAGGACCAGTTGGTTGCCGATGGCAAGGTCGGTGGCGGCGGCGAGGAACGGGTGGGTGACCGCGTCGAGTCCCGCCCCGGCGACATCGCCCTGCGCCTGCGCGGGCTGCGCCCAGTACCGCTGCCGGTCGAACGCATAGGTGGGCAGGTCTATATGCCGTCCGGTGACACCGAGCACGGTGAGGTAGGACTGCCAGTCGACGGGCACGCCCGCGACATGCAATCTCGCCAATGCCTCTGCGGCCGAGCGGGATTCGGACCGATCCTTGCGGACAAGCGGGACCGCGGACAGGCCGGGCGCGATCTCGGCGAGGGTTTCCGCGGCCATGGCGGACAGGACCCCGTCTGGACCGACCTCGACCAACACCTCGGCCCCGGCCGCCACCGCGGCGCGCACGCCGTCGGCGAAACGCACGGCCTCGCGAACATGGCGCACCCAGTACTCCGGCTGCTCCAGCACACCGTCGGCGGCGATGGCACCGGTCACGTTGGAGATGACTGCGATTCGCGGCGGCGAATACGAAACCGACTGCGCCACTTGCCGGAACTCGTCGAGCATCGGTTCCATCAGCGGCGAGTGAAACGCATGCGAGACCCGCAGGCGCGTCGTCTTGCGGCCGTCGGCGGCAAGCGTCGCCTCGATCTCGGCGACCACATCCTCGACGCCGGAGATCACCGTGGCGATCGGACCGTTGACCGCGGCGATCGACGCAGATTCTTCGTAACCTGCCAGCGCACGGCGGGTTTCGTCCTCGTCAGCCTGCACGGCCACCATCGCACCGCCGCACGGCAGTGCCTGCATCAACCTGGCGCGAGCGGCCACCAGGCGCACCCCGTCGGTCAGCGAGAACACACCCGCGACATGGGCTGCGGCCAGTTCCCCGATCGAATGCCCGACCAGGACCGCGGGCACAACGCCAAGCGATTCCAGCAATCGGAACGCCGCGACCTCGAATGCGAAGAGCGCGGGCTGCGTCATCGCCGTCTCGTCGAGCAGCCGGGCGAGCTCCGAGCCGGGCTCGGCCGACACCACGTCGTCGAGCGAATGTTGCAGCAGCGGAGCGAATTCGGCGCAGATCACCTGCCACGCCTCGGCGAACACCGGAAACACTTGCCCGAGTTCACGACTCATGCCGATCCGCTGACTGCCCTGCCCGGAGAACAGGACGCCGACATTCGGCGCGGTCGCTGCGCCGCCGACGATCAGCCCCTTCGCCCGGTCGCCCTTCGACAGTGCGTCCAGACCGGCGAGCAACTCCGCCCGCTGCGAACCCAATACCACCGCGCGGTGCTCGAAGGACATCCGGTCGGTGGCGAGAGATAATGTCACATCGGCGATCCGTAGCTCCGGGTCCCCGGATACCGCGGCCAACAGCCGCCTCGCCTGACCGGTCAGCGCCTGCGCGCTGCGCGCCGAAACCAGCCACGGCACAACAACCTCCGGCTCTTCGAAGCCGGCCCCATCGGTGGGCTCGACGGGATCACCCTGTTCGAGGATCACGTGAGCGTTGGTGCCGCTGATCCCGAACGACGAGACACCGGCGCGGCGCGGACGCTCGGACTGCGGCCAATCCTGTTGCGCGGTCAGCAGTTGCACCGCGCCCGACGACCAATCGATGTGCTGTGACGGCTCGTCGACATGCAGCGTGCGCGGCACCACACCGTGCCGCATGGCCATGATCATCTTGATCACCCCCGCGACACCCGCCGCGGCCTGGGTGTGTCCGATATTCGACTTCACCGACCCCAGCCACAGCGGATGCGCGCGGTCCTGCCCGTAGGTCGCCAGCAGCGCTTGGGCTTCGATCGGATCACCGAGGGTCGTACCGGTACCGTGTGCCTCGACGGCATCGACATCCGCCGGGGACAGCCCGGCGCTCGCCAGCGCGTGCCGGATCACCCGCTCCTGCGACGGACCGTTCGGCGCGGTGAGCCCATTGCTCTCGCCGTCCTGGTTGATCGCCGAACCGCGCAAGACCGCAAGCACCCGGTGGCCGTTGCGCCGCGCGTCCGACAACCGTTCCAGCACAAGCACTCCCACACCCTCGGACCAGCCGGTGCCGTCGGCCGTATTCGAGAATGCTTTGCACCGGCCATCGGCCGCGAGCCCACCCTGCCGGGCGAACTCGACGAAAATGCCGGGCGTCGACATCACCGTCACGCCGCCCGCCAGCGCCAGCGAGCAATCCCCCGACCGCAGCGACTGGGCCGCCAGGTGCAGCGCCACCAATGACGACGAGCACGCCGTGTCGACGCTCACCGCAGGGCCTTCGAGACCGAGCGCGTAGGCGACCCGACCGGACACCACGCTGGTCGCGCTTCCGGTCAGAGCGTGGCCGCCGAGGTTTTCGGGTACGTCGTTCAGGCGCGGCAGGTAGTCCTGGCTCATGGCGCCCATGAAAACGGCGGTGCGACTCCTGCGCAGTGCCGCCGGATCCTGACCGGCCCGTTCCAGCGCCTCCCAGACCACTTCCAGCACCTGCCGCTGCTGCGGGTCCATCGTCAGCGCCTCGCGCGGGCTGATGCGGAAAAAGCCCGCATCGAAGTCGGCGACGTCGGCCAGGAAGCCGCCGACGGGGGCGTAGTCCGCACCGGAGTCCACGCGCCAGCCACGATCGTCCGGGAAGGCCGAGATCGCGTCCACGCCGTGGGAAACCAACCGCCACAGGTCTTCTGGTGAGGTGACACCGCCCGGGAGGCGGCAGCTCATGCCGATGATCGCGATCAGGTCATCGGCCACCGCGGTGCTCGCCTCGGGCGGCCGCTGGTCGCCAACGTAGCCCGACAACTGCTCGCGCATATGCAGTACGAGTGCGCTGGGGGTCGGGTAGTCGAACAGCAGCGAGGTCGGCATCCGCAGACCTGCGGCGGTGTTGAGCCGGTCGCGCAACTCCACCGCCGTAACCGAGTCGAAGCCGAGTTCTTTGAAGGTGCTTGCGGATTCGATCAGCTTCGGGTCGGCGTGCCCGAGCACGGTCGCCGCGTGCGCGCGGACCAGTCGCCACAGCTCCTGGTCGGTCAGCCCGCTGGACTCGATCTGCGTGACCTCCGTGACCTGCGCGGCCTCGGCCTGCGGCAATGCGTGCCGCTCGGTGCGCTCGCCGGTGACCCAATAGGTCTGTCGCTGAAATGCGTAGGTGGGCAACTCGATTCGGCGGGCACCCGGGAAGAGCGGCCGCCAATCCAGCGCGACGCCCCTGGTGTGCAGCTCGGCCATGGACAACAGCAGGCGACGGGTTTCATCCTCGTCTCTGCGCAGCGTGCCCTGCACCACCGCGGTGTCCACGGTGTCCTGGATGGCCATGGCCAGCACCGGATGTGGGCTGACCTCCACGAAGACCCCGTGCCCGGCGTCGGCCACCACCTTGATGGTCTCCGCGAGCCGCACCTGCTGCCGCAGATTCCGGTACCAGTACTCGGCGTCCAGTTCGGCCGCGTCCACCCGGTCACCGACGACCGTGGAATAGAACGCGACGCCGCTGTCCGTCGTCGCGATGCCCTCGGCGACCCGCAACACCTCGTCCCGGATCGTCTCCACCTGCGCGGAGTGCGACGCGTAGTCGACCGGGATGACCCTGGCCCGAATCCCGCGCGCCTCGCAGTCGGCGACAACGGCGCGTACCGCGTCGACCGCACCGGAAATCACGACCGCATTCGGGCCATTCACCGCCGCGACCGAGACCTGATCCTGATCCACGTCCGCTGCGGGCATCGCCAGCGAAGCCATCGTCCCGTGACCCGCGAGCCCGGCGGCGATGGCCAGGCTGCGCCCGACCACCAGCCGCAGACCGTCTGCGAGGGAGATGATTCCGGCTGCGCACGCGGCCGCGATCTCGCCCTGCGAATGCCCAACCACCGCATCGGGCACCACACCGACCGAACGCCACACCTCGGCCAGCGACACCATCACCGCGAACAGCGCGGGCTGCACCACGTCCACGCGTGCCAGCTCGGCCTCGTCATCGAGCACATCTCGCAGCGACCAGTCGACCAAACCGCTCAGCAGCTGCGCGCACTCCGTCATCCGGGCGCCGAACACCGCAGAGGTCTCCCACAGTCCGCGAGCCATCCCGATCCACTGTGCGCCCTGGCCCGGAAACACCCACACCACACCGGATTCGGCGGCGGCGACACCTGCCGTGACGTTCGCCGAGGGTTCGCCGGCGGATAACGCCGACAAACCTTCCAGCAACTCGGCGCGATCCGCGGCGATGACGACGCCACGGTGATTCAGCGCGGACCGGGTTGTCAGCGCGGAGTAGCCGATATCCAACGGGCGCAGGTCCGGATCGGACGCGACCCAGTCGAGCAACCGTGCGGCCTGCGCCCGCAACGCCGCCGTGGACTTACCCGACACCAGCACCGGAACCGGGTCGGCGAACTCCGATTCGAGCTCCTGCGCCGGTACGGCGGGATGGGCGGCGACGACGAGATGGCAGTTCGTACCGCCGATGCCGAACGAGCTGACACCGGCGAGCCGAGGACCCGCAGGCCACGGACCGGTGGCGTCGTTCACCTTCAGTTTCCACCGCTGCATCGGGATCGCCGGATGCGGTTCGCTGAAATTGAGGCTCGCCGGGATGGTTCCGTGCTTGATCGACAGCGCCACTTTGATCAGTCCGACGACGCCGGCGGCGGCGTCGAGGTGACCGATATTCGTCTTCACCGACCCGACGAGCAACGGCTGCGCGGCATCGCGGCCCGAACCGAAGACCGAGGCGAGCGCGCTCGCCTCGACCGGGTCGCCCGCCCTGGTGCCGGTGCCGTGTAGTTCGACGTATTGCACGTGCTCGGGATCCACCCCGGCCTTCGCGTACGCCTCACGCAGCAGCGCCCGCTGTGCGTCACCGTCGGGGACGGTCAAGGCCTGGCCGTCGCCGTCGTGGTTCACCGCGCCGCCGAGCAGTACACAGTAGATCGGGTCGCCGTCGGCGACCGCGTTCGCCAAGCGCTTGAGGACGACCACCCCTGCGCCCTCACCCCGGACGAATCCGTTTGCGCGCGCGTCGAATGTGTAGGAGCGGCCGTCTGGGGACAGCGCACCCGCGCGCGTGAAGGCGAGCGTGCTCTCCGGCACCAGATTCAGATGCACGCCACCGGCCAACGCCAGCTGGGTGGCGCCCGATTGCAGGCTCTGTACCGCCGTCTGCACCGCGACCAAGGACGAAGACTGCGCAGTGTCCACCGTGACGCTAGGCCCGTGGAAGCCGAACTGGTGCGAAATCCGGTTGGCGATCAGACCCCGGCTCAGCCCCGCCACCGAGTGGTGGGATATGGCATCCGGACCGTGCCGCTGCACCAGCGAGGCGTAGTCGTCACCGGCGGCGCCGAAGAACACCGCGGCAGCGCTGCCGTGCAGGCTCTCTGGCGCAACACCGGCGTCTTCCAGTGCCTCCCAGCTCAATTCGAGTGCCAACCGCTGGCGCGGGTCCATCGCCGCGGCCTCGCGCGGCGAGATGCCGAAGAATCCGGCGTCGAAATCGGCGACGTGGTCGATGAATCCGCCCCGGTGGAACTGCGCCAGCTCCGCGACATCCGACCATCGGCCCACGGGCACGTCGCTGATCGCGTCGACGCCACCCCGCAACAACTGCCAGAAGGCACGGGCATTGCCGGCCCCAGGGACCCGGCACGCCAACCCGACGACGGCAACCGCACGCTGATGCATAAGTTCCAGACCTCTCCAGCTCGTAAGTACAAGCGTCGAATACAGGAGCGCCGAGGAGCCCGAACAGATACGTTTTGCGGCATCAACTTCAACGGAACCCGCACCGCCGCAGCAGGATCCGGGGCGAAAAACAGGGCCATGGAGACAGCACAAGACCCACGCCGGTGGCACCGGCGTGGGTCTTGCGGTTGGATCAGGCTATCCGGTGGCCCGCATCTGCCAATCGCGTCCGATCGCTCGGATCAGCGGCGGATAGACCAGCACGTGCCGCAGCGGCGCAATCGCTGCCATATAAGCCTTCCCGAACCAGCCGTTCGGCTTCACCAGCACCGCCATCTGGCCGCGGTAGCTGCCTGCCCCATCCGGGACCCAGCCGATGTGCATCAGCCCGTGCATGGTCCGGTTGGCGATCTCGGACACCCATTCGGTGTCCGTCTGATACACCGAGGTGAATGGAAGCGTTTCGGAGTCCGGTCCACGTGGCATATCGCGGAGATCCGCGGGCAATCGGTCGCGCAGCGACGGCACCCGGGTGCCGATACCCGATCCGGGTTTGTCCCAGCCGAGCAACGCCCCGAGCTTCCAACGGATCGCGAAGAGCGTGCGCACAACAAGGGCGGATTGATGCGATCCGTCGTCAGAGGTGAATTGGCGCACCAGTTGCGCGAGACCGTCAGGACCGCCGGGCGTTGCCAACGCCCACACGTCCTCGAGCTCGAAATCACCCGCGAGCTCGTGAATCCGCCAGGGCCGGGATGTATGTGCGGTGTTCGGGAGTTTCATTCGTGGACCTCCATCCATATTCGGACCGATAACCTCGAAACCTCGCTGCGGCAACCGTTTCCGGCGAGGGCAGAACCGGCTATGAATACATAGCTGCGGACCAGATCCATATCCGGTGAGAATTTCATACCTCCCCCCGGCCCGACGATAGCAGATGGGCGTCCGCCACGCTGGGCGCCAACTCGGTTGCCTACCTTGATATTCGACGGCTCAGCGCATACTCCGCCCGATTCGGGTCACGGTCGTCGCCGCGAATCATATGCGGACGACCGTCGTTGCGGACAAACACCGAATTCGACTGGCGAATACCTGTGCGACGCTGATCACACTTTCCCGGAATCGACCGAAAACCGTTCGATAGCAACAACTCTGACATCCGATCCGGACAGCCGAGAAAATCGGCGAATCGACACTACCCCCTTGTCGGCCGATGGTTACTGTGCCTATCGTTCAGTCATGCAAACAGAGCCGTGCACAACGGCACGCGAGGCTGAGACAGCACCGGGGGTGGATCGCACCGGAGCACGCCGGACGCACGCCGATTCCCTGCTCACCGAACGGGCGATCGCGTGAACCCACTCCTGCTGCCCCTCGCCGTCCTGCAGGGGATGCGGGCGCGTTCCACCATCACCCTCCTTCCCGCGCCTGAAGGCCCGACCGTCGGGACTGTGGGAGATGAGTCCCTCCCGCTGGTGCGCATCGCCGTCCTCGGTGATTCGACCGCGGCAGGCCACGGGGTCGACACCAACGATGCTGCGCTCGCCGGGTGTTTGGCACGCGAACTCGCCGCGCGGACCAGCAAGTCGGTCGCGTGGGAAGCGGTCGGGCAGCTCGGCGCTACCGCCAGCCGGATCCGATACAAGCTCCTGCCCAAGCTCAGCGAGAACTTGAACGTCGCGGTACTCCTCGCCGGCGGCAATGACGTACTGGCCCGGCGTACCCCCGCCCAATGGGCGGACGATCTCACCGCCATCGTCGACGACCTCACCAATCGTGCCGAGCATGTGGCGGTGAGCGCACAGGCGCCGTTTGCCGATTTCCCGGCGCTGCCCACTACACTGGGTCGCTACCTCGCCGAACGCGCGGATACCTTCGATAAGATCACCCAACAGATATTGGCCGAGCGGCCGCGGACAACGTGGATCAGCCGGTCCCTCATCCAGCCCGTAGGCTCGGACTTCTTCGCTCGAGACGGCTTCCATCCTTCGGCCACCGGATACCGCCGATGGGCTGAGGCTGTCGCAGGCGCGCTCATCGTCTGAGTCGAGTCGGCGCTGCCGACCGAGTAGGCAGGCGCTCGAGATCGGCGGACAACACCGCCGATCCCGAGCACGGTTCAACATCTAGCTTTCCCTAAGCGCTGAAAGGTGTTTCGGCGACCTGCACGGCGCCGGTCGGGCACCCTTCTATCGCATCCTGCAGATCTCGATAAAGGCTCTCCGGTATTTCCATGGTTCCGCGGTTCTTATCACCCTGATAAACCACCTCGGTGAAACCGTTATCGTCGCAACCGAAGATATCGGGTGCGGTTACGCCACATGCCCCGCAGGAAATGCATGTGTCCTTGTCGACCAAGGCGTACTTGCTCATTCGGTCCCATCTCATGTGCAGTAATTTCCGATACTAGAAATTCACCGCCCATGCCGAACGGTGAAAGGCCGGCGACCGGTGCGGTCGCCGGCTCATCGCGCGACCTCAGTCCATGGCCGCGCTCATCACCTTCGCCCGGGGCCGCAATTCCAGGCGCGTGCCGTTCGACGGCATGATGACGACAATGCGACTCCGCGGTTCCGCAGGCTGTTGATCGACCCGATGAAGTTCGCAGCGGGCCAGCACCTCGCGGATAACAGCTTTCATCTCGAGCATCGCGATCTTGTCGCCGAGGCAGCGGACGCGGCCGCCGCCGAACGGGATCCAGGTGTAGGTGCCTGGCCTGCTGTCCAGGAACCGCTCCGGGCGGAACGCGTCCGGAGCCGGGTAGACAACCGGATCACGATTCATCAGGTAAGCGCTCCCCCACAACACCATCCCGGGCTCGTAGCGCACGCCGCCGATCTCGATCGGCTTGATGACCTCGCGGGGGATGATCTGCGGGAGTGACGGCCGCAGGCGCAGCACCTCCTGGACCGTCGCCGTGAGGTAGGCGTCATCGGTGCCCGCATCGATCTCGGCGACCAGCCGGTCCAGCGCCGCACGGTCGCAACTCAGGTACTCGAACGCCCACGCGATGGCCACCGTGGTGGTTTCGGTACCCGCGATGAAGATGGTCATAATCTCGTCGCGCAGCTCGGTGGCAGACAGCGGCGAACCGTCTTCGTGCGTAATACCGAGCAGGACCGAGAGCAGATCGTCGCCGTGCTCACCCGAATTCCGGCGTTCCTCGACGGCCTCGGCAAGCAGCGCGTCCGCGCGCTTACGGAGCTTCAAGAAGTCGTACAGGCCTAGCGGCCGGATCGCCGTGAGCAGCCGCACCACCGCGGACGGCATCCGATGGATCTGCAGCACCGACCCGATGTGGTCGTTGAACTGCATCATCCGGATCAGCACATCGGCAAGCTCGTCCCAGCACGACGGTGCGACCGATCCGAAGATCACCTCGCGGAGCGCGTGGAACGCATAACGTTGGATGTACGGATGCAGCGCCGTGTTCTCCGAACGCGGCCACGTGGCGACATCCGTCTCGGCCATCTCGGCGATCGCCGCACCGATGCGCTGCAGCGCCTTACCATGCATGCTCGGCATGAGGAGCTTGCGCCGCTCCTTGTGCTGATCCTCATCGAGCCAGGCAAGCCCGGTCTGGCCGGTGTACTTCTCGATCGTGCCTGATCCGTTGCCGGTGTGCAGAACATCGGCCGGAGCGAGGAACATGGCCTTCAGGTCCGCGGGATCGGAGAGCACATACACCGGCTTGGGTGGAAGTTTGATGCTCACCGCGAACCGGCTGCCGTAGCGATCGCGGCACTGCGCCATGAAGTTCGGCGGGCTCTTCCAGAACTCGAACATCTGCGCCAGGGTGGCCTTGCGATAGGCGGGCAACTCGGTGGCGGAGATGGCGATAGGCGGAGGCGCGATGGCCGACTCCGCCGAGGTCGATCCGGCGCCGCCGTGGTCGACCGGACACCGACCGCCCTGGGCCGCGGCGGCCACGTCTTCGGCAGGGTCGCGCCTGCCAGTTGTCTTGGGAACATCCATTTCAGTCATCCTTTTCTCGACTACCAAGTGGTCACATCACGGATTCGGGCTATCACTCACCCCGCGCGCGTCGGCGTACACGGCTACCGGACGCTTGCCCGCGCCAACCGCGAACAAGGTGAGGCCACCTGCGAGACCGCATGCGGCCATGAACAGCCACGCGGTGTGGAAGGCGGAAACATCAGGGCGAACATCGAGCACGGCCGTGACGACAGCGACGCCGAGGGCAAGCCCGACCTGGCGGCACATCGACATCATCGCGGTGCCGGTGGCGAAACGCTCGGGCGGCAGCGGGAGCGTGGCGGCCGCGGAAAGGCTCGGCAACAGGATGCCGAGCCCGATCCCGGTGATGATCGCTCCCGGCAGCAGGGTGGAGACGTAGTCCGAGTTGCCGTCCGTCGCGACCACCCACCAGATGCCCCCGGCCGCGAATATCACGCTGCCGACCAGCCCGACCACATGCGCGCCGTACCGGGCGGTGAGTAGGCCGCCCGGCACGCCGAACACCCCGGCCATCAGCGGCCCGGGCGCGATCTCCATTCCGGCGCGCAGGACCGAGTGGTGCCAGATCCCCGTCAGGAAGAGCGTCGTGGCGAGCACCATCGCGCCGAATCCGCTGAGCAGAAACATCGCCGCGAGATCGGCCAGCGCGACGGCCCGAATCCGCAGGATCGCGGGTTCGATGATGGGAGCGGGGTGTCGGAACGCGCGCCGCGCGCTGAATACGACACCGAGTACACCCAGGACGATCAAGCCTAAGATCCGCGTATCACCCCACCCCCAGGCTTGTCCCTGCACGATCGCCGCGACAATCGCCGCGACAGTCCCCGCGAGCACGAGGGCGCCCAATATGTCGGGAGTCGAGCGTGCTTCCTCGCGAATCTCCGGCAGCACCCGCCAGCCGACGAATACCGCGACGATGCCGATGGGGATGTTGACGAGAAACACCCAGCGCCAGTCGGCCTGCACGAGAAGCCCACCGATCGGCGGTCCGGCCGCGGCGGCGGCACCCGCCATCGCCGACCACAACCCGATCGCGGCACCGCGTTTCTCCGGCGCGAAGAGCGGCAGGAGCAGACCGAGCGAACTCGGCGTCATCAAGGCCGCGCCGACCGCCTGCAGGATCCGAGCGGCCACCAGAACACTGAGCACGGGGGCGACCGCACAGCAGGCCGACGCGACGGTGAACAGTATGAGGCCGGTCAGAAACGCCCGCTTGCGCCCGGACTGGTCCGCCCACCAACCGGCTGGCATGAGCAACGCGGCCAGCGTGATCGCGTAGGCATTCAGCACCCACGAAAGCTCGCCGAGGCTCGACGACGAGAATGACTTCAACAGGTCCGGAAACGCGATGTTGACGATGAAAAGATCCAGCGACGAAACGAAGACGCCGACCAGGACTACGGCGACGGACAGGCCCCGTCTCGGGGCAATTGCGGTCATGCCTCAACCCAACTCTCGATAGTGTCTGCGGTCGCCACGGCGGCGGCCGCAATCAGGGCGAAATGGTCTGCAGGGATGGAGATTTCGTCGCCGCCGAGGTCCCATGCGGGCCAGCGGGGACCGTCGTCGCATCCATCCATCGGCTCAGTCGCTCTGATCAGCAACGTCGGGGCGGCGATCCGCGCTTGGTGACGCTCAGGGAGTAGTCGCATATAGCTGCCCATGGCGAGCCAGTTGGCATCATCCACCAGGATGGGCTCCTGCTCACGTGTCAGAATTTCCGTCATGACCAGCGAGAAGACCCGGTTGTTCTCCTCCTCGTCCGCCTCCGGCGTCGGAGTGTCGAGCAGGACGACACCGGCTGCGGTTACGCCCGTTTCTTCGAATCGAGCGGCGAGCGAATGCGCGATGACGCCTCCGGCCGAGTGACCGACCAACACAAAGGGAGCCGCACCGACGGCCCGGCGGATCGAGTCCGCAAGGACCTCCACCATGGCACTCCAGGATCCCGGTGCGGGCTCGGTGTCGCGGAATCCGGGCAGCGAGCAGACGAAGACGTCCCGCACACCCGCGAAGCGATCGGCGAACCGCATGAACTGATGTGGACCGGAACCGACCACGAAGGAGGGCACACAGACCATCGCAGGCAGCGCGCTCCCTGAGGCGAGTTGGACGACGTAGCTGTCCTCGACCCCCAGCTCGGCGGCCGATGCGAAGGCGGGACGGAATCTCGATGCCTCGATCAGCAACGGCAAAGCCTCGGCGATCGACCCGCTGGCGTGGGCGTGGCGAAGCAGTGCACTGAACGTGCCGAGGCCGTTCTGCGCAACGGGCCAGTCGCTGTCTGCGTTTCGAGGCGTGCGCGCCGCCGCACTGACGTCTTTGAGGAGCAGCCGGGTGACCGCGCCCAACGTCGGGTGGTCGAATACGAGGGTGGCAGGCAGCCGCAGACCGGTGGCCTGAGTGAGCCGGTTACGTAACTCGACCGCGGCGAGGGAGTCGACCCCGAGTTCCCTGAACGCGCGGTCGGAATCGACGGCCTCGACGGAGGCGTGGCCGAGTACGGCAGCGACCTGCGCACGGACCAGTTCGAGCACGATCTGCTCGCGATCGCCGTCCGGCACGCCGGCCAGTCGCTGGGCCAGCGACCCGCCTGTCGCGGACTCCGTGCGGCGGGCCGGTACGCGTACCAACCCACGCAATAGTGCGGGAAGCATCCCCGCCCGAGCCTGCGCGCCCAGCCCGCCGAGGTTCAGCCGCACCGGCACCAGCAACGCCGTATCCAGTCCGAGGGCCCGGTCGAACAACTCCAGGCCGAGCTCCGTCGAGAGTGCGCCTGCACCCGTGCGCGCGAGCCGCCCCAGCTCGGCCTCGCCCAATGCGCCGGTCATCCCAGTCGCTTCCGCCCACAACCCCCACGCCAGCGAGGTGCCGGGCAGCCCTTCCGCGCGCCGCCGCGCCGCGAGCGCGTCGAGCGACGCGTTCGCGGCCGCGTAGTTCGCCTGTCCGGGACTGCCGATCAACGCCGCGACAGAGGAGAACAGCACGAACGCTGACAACTCCATCCCGGCGGTCAACTCGTGTAAATGCCACGCCGCGTCCGCCTTTGGACGCATCACCCGGGTCAGCTGCGCCGCCGTCAACGACTCGACCACACCGTCATCGAGCACACCAGCGGTATGCACTACCGCCGTCAACGGACGGTCCAGCGCATTGATCAGCTCGGCCAAACTGTCCCGATCGGCCACATCGCATGCCGCGATCCGCACCTGGGAGCCGAGTGCGTCGAGGTCCGCGACGAGTTGCTCGACACCATCCGCGGCCCGGCCGCGGCGGCTGACCAGCAGCAGGTGCTTCGCGCCGTGCTGTTCAGCGAGATGACGGGCGAACAACGCACCCAAACCACCTGTGCCACCGGTGATCAGGATCGTTCCGTCCGGATCGAGCGGCACCGGAACCGTATGCACCGACGCGTGCCCGAGCCGTGGCGCCAGCAATCGACCCTCACGCACCGCCAACTGCGGCTCGTCGAGCTCGATCAGCGCCCCCCAGTCGATATCACCGCTGTTATCGATATCGACAAGCACAAACCGACCTGGATGCTCCGACTGAGCACTACGCACCAAACCCCACACCGAAGCCAACGCCACATCCGGCGCTTCCGAACCCACCGCGACCGCACCACGCGTCACCACGATCAATCGCGCCTCGGCCAACCGCGCACTGGCCAACCACCGCTGCACCAACGCCAACCCTTGTCCAGCAACCACCGACGCGGTCCCGGCCGGATCACCGGTCTCGACCGGACTATCCACCACGGCGACAACCACCCCGGGCACCACCGCACCCACAATCAGCGCCCGCTCCAACGCATCCAGATCCGCATAACGATCACCCGTATCCGCCACCGCATCGCTCACACCAAGAATGGCGACCGGTACCGACCCGGAGCGACCCGCCTGCGCGACGGAGACCCAATCAACCTGGAAGAGCGAGCTCTGCTCGCCCCGCCGCGCGCTCTCGAGCTGCGCCTGCTCGACCGGGCGAACAACAATGGAGCTGACCGACACCACCGCAGCACCGGAATCGTCGACCGCGTCCAACCGCACCGAGGAATCACCGGTGGCGACGGCGCGAACGCGCAGCCGCGAAACACCATGACGCCCGAGCCGCACACCCGCCCAGGAAAACGGCATACCAGGCCGACTGCCGTCACGGTCGGTCAACAGACCGACCCCACTCTGCAATGCCGCGTCGAACAGCGCCGGATGAATCCCGAATCCCTCGGCTGCCTGTTCCGAGCTATCCGAGTTATCGGGCAACGCCACCTCGGCATAAGTCTCATCACCGACACGCCAAGCCGCACGCACCCCTTGGAAGACCGGACCATAGTCGAAACCGAGGCCGGTAAAGCCGGCGTAGAGCGCATCGACCGCCACCGGCACCGCGTCCAGCGGCGGCCACTCGGTGGGCCACGCTGCAACCGGCTCCACCTCGAAACCAAGCACGCCACGCGCGTGGCACGTCACCTCCCGAACACCCTCGTCCCCACCGGTTTCCGCACGCGAATAGATCACCACGTCCCGGCGACCATCCGCACCGCCCGCACCAACCATGACCTGCATCTGCCGCGCAGTGTCCGCCTCCAACAGCAGCGGCGCCTCCAACACCAACTCCTCGACCACCGCACAGTCCAGCTCACGGCCGACCGCCAACACCAACTCGACCAGCGCGGTACCCGGTACCACTACCATCCCCAACACCACATGGTCCCGCGTCCACGGCTGCCCATCCTGGGAGATACGACCGGTGAACAACCACTCGTCGCGATCGCCGACCGACACCACGGCCGACAACAACGGATGCTCGAACCGCCCCAACCCCGCCGCGACCACATCCCCGGCACCGCTGCTCGGCGACAGCCAAAACCGTTCCCGCTGAAACGCATACGTCGGCAAACCCACCCGCTGCGCACCAGTCCCGGCATAGAACACCGACCAATCCACCCCGACCCCAGCCACCTGCACCTGACCGAGAAACCCAGCAAATGCCGCCAACTCCCGCTGACGAGCACGCAACGCCGCCACCAACACCACATCGTCATACTCATCGAGTGTCTGACGCGCCATCGCCGTCAACACCGCGTCCGGGCCCAACTCCAAGAACCGACGCACACCCAAACCATGCAGAGTCCGTATCCCATCAGCGAACCGCACCGCGGCTCGAACATGAGCGACCCAATACTCAGGATCGGCCAACTCCGAAGACACCAGTTTGCCGGTCACGTTCGACACGATCGGGATCCGCGGCTCGCTGAAGCGCAATCCTTCAGCCACCCGCCGGAACTCCGCCAGCATCGGCTCCATCCGCAGTGAGTGGAACGCATGGCTGACGCGCAACCGCGACGTCTTTCGATGCTGCCACCGTGGCAGCCATTCCTCCACCGCATCCGCATCACCAGACACCACCACCGCACGCGGACCATTCACCGCCGCGATCTCCAACCGACCCCCGAAATCGGCAAGCGAGACAACAACTTCAGCTTCCTCAGCCTCCACCGCAACCATCGCACCACCAGCAGGCAGACCACCCATCAACCGACCACGCGAAACAACCAACACACACGCATCCGCCAGCGACAACACCCCCGCCACATGCGCGGCCGCGAGTTCACCGACCGAATGCCCGATCAAGTAATCCGCTCGCACACCCAACGACTCGACCAACCGGAACAACGCCACCTCAACCGCGAACAACGCCACCTGCGTGAACTCCGTCGCATCCAGCAACGCGGAATCCTCGGAACCCTCTGCAGCAGAAAGCAATTCGCGCAACGAACGACCCACCAACGGATCCAACACGGCACACACCGCATCCAAAGCCGCACCGAACAGCGGAAACACCTCCGCTAACTCGACACCCATCCGCGCCCGCTGCGCACCCTGACCGGTAAACAGAAACGCCGTCTTACCGCCGACAGCACAGCCCTCGAACACACCAGCCACCGGCTCACCATCGGCAAGACCCGCCAGCCCCGCCAGCAACGCATCACGATCCTCAGCCACCACCACCGCACGACGCTCCAGCAACGCCCGCGACGTCACCTCCGAAAACCCGACATCCGCCAACGAAACATCCGGCCGCGCAACCAAATACGAACGCAAACGCAACGCCTGCGCACACAATGCCGACGCACTGCGAGCCGACACCAACACCGGCACCACACCAACGGGCCGCGCCACCGGCGTCTCGACCGACACCGCATCCTCGACCGGTGCCTCTTCCACGATCACATGCGCATTCGTGCCACTGACACCGAACGACGACACACCCGCACGACGCAGCCGCTCCGAAGACGACCACGGCTGCGCCTCGGTCAGCAACCGCACTTCGCCGGCATCCCAATCGATGTGCGGTGAAGGCGAATCCACATGCAACGTGGCAGGCAACACCCCGTGCCGCATCGCCATCACCATCTTGATCACACCCGCAACACCCGCCGCCGCCGAGGTGTGCCCGATATTCGACTTGATCGAACCCAGCCACAACGGGCCCTCCGTGCGTTCACGCCCGTAGGTCGCCAGCAGCGCCTGCGCCTCGATCGGATCACCAAGCTTCGTACCGGTGCCATGGCCCTCCACCACATCGACCTCGGCCGGGCTCAACCCGGCATTCGCCAACGCCTGCCGGATCACCCGCTCCTGCGACGGACCATTCGGCGCGGTCAACCCATTACTCGCACCGTCCTGATTCACCGCACTGCCCCGCACCACACCGAGCACTCGATGACCTTTGCGCCGTGCATCCGAAAGCCGTTCCAGCACAACCAGACCCAGCCCATCGGAGAACCCGGTCCCATCCGCGGCCGCCGCATACGACTTGCACCGACCGTCCGGCGCCAAACCCCGCTGACGACTGAACTCCACCAGCAAGTACGGCCCCGCCATCACGGTCACCCCACCCACGAGAGCCATCGAGCATTCGCCCGACCGCAGCGCCTGGGCGGCCAGATGCATCGCCACCAGCGACGAGGAACATGCGGTGTCCACCGATACCGAAGGTCCTTCCAGACCCAAGCTGTAGGAAATCCGACCCGACACCACGCTCGACGTCGTGCCGGTCAGCCGGTACCCCTCCAATTCCGGCGCCGTCGAGCTGCCGTAGTCCGAGGTGACCACACCGCAGAAGACGCCGGTGTCGCTGCCGCGCAACGACATCGGATCAATACCCGCGTCCTCGAGCGCCTCCCACGCCGCCTCCAGAATCAACCGCTGCTGTGGATCCATCGCCAACGCCTCACGCGGACTGATCCCGAAGAACTCCGCGTCGAACTCACCCGGACCCTCTAGGAAACCACCACCGGTCGTATTCACCGTCCCGAGCTGGTCCGGATCCGGGTCATACAACCGCTCCAGATCCCAACCACGATCGGTCGGCAATCCCGACACCGCATCACGACCCGACACCACCAGATCCCACAACTCCTCTGGCGAAGTGACACCGCCGGGATACCGGCAACTCATACCGACAATCGCCAGCGGCTCATCCGCCTTCAGCTGCCGCGACCGCGCCGCGGGTTGCGAAACCTCGACGACCCCACCAACTTCGGTGCGAATCAACCGCGCAACCGCCACCGGCGTCGGATGATCGAAAATTAGAGTCGCAGGCAACCGCACACCAGTCACCTGGGTCAACCGGTTACGCAACTCGACCGCACCCAACGAGTCGAATCCGAGATCCTTGAAGGCCCGTTCGGAACCGACCGCCGCCGCCGAAGCATGTCCGAGGACAGCCGCGACCTGCGCCTGCACCAACTCGAGCACCACCCGATCCCGATCGGACTCGGCCACCTCCGCCAGCCGCTGCGCCAAGGACCCACCCGCCGCAGCACGGCGGGCAGGCGCACGCACCAGCCCACGCAACAACGCGGGCAGCATGCCCGCCCGCGCCTGCACCCGTAGCGCGGCCAGATCCAATCGCACCGGCACTAACAACGCCGCAGCCAACCCAAGAGATTGGTCGAACAGATCGAGCCCGAACTCGGCCGACAACCCTTCGGCACCCGACCGGTCCAGCCGCGCGCGATCGGTCTCCTGCAGCGCACCGGTCATTCCGGTCGAATCCGCCCACAATCCCCACGCCAGCGAACTCGCAGGCAAACCTGCCGCGCACCGCTGCGCGGCGAGCGCATCAAGAGCGGCATTTGCGGCGGCATAGTTGGCCTGGCCGGGGCTGCCGATCAACGCGGCCACCGAGGAGAAGAGTACGAACGCCGACAACTCCATCCCGGAGGTCAGCTCGTGCAGATGCAGCGCAGCGTCAAGTTTCGGACGCATTACCCGCGCCAACTGCTCCGGGGTGAGCGACTCGATCACGCCGTCATCGAGCACACCCGCCGCATGTACCACCGCGGTCAACGGATGCTCCAACGACTCGAGCAGCCCCGCCAACTGATCCCGGTCCCCGACATCACACGCCTCGACCCGGGCCTGCGCACCGAGCGCCGCCAGATCTGCGACCAACTGACCCACACCATCCGCCGCCGAGCCGCGACGGCTCACCAACAGCAACCGCTTGGCACCGTGCCGCTCGACCAGATGTTTGGCGAACAACGCACCCAAACCACCTGTGCCACCGGTGATCAGAACCGTCCCATCCGCATCCAACGGCGCCGGAATCGTCAACACCACCTTGCCGACATTGCGGCCCTCCCGCAGGAACCGGAACGCCTCACGACCGCGGCGCACATCCCACGTCCGAATCGGAGCAGGCGCCAGCACACCCTGCTCGAACAACCCGACTACCTCACCAAGCATCCGCCCGATCCACTCCGGCCCGGCTTCCATCAGGTCGAAGGACCGATAGCGCACCCCCGGATAGTCACGCGCGACGACCTCCGGATCGCGGATATCTGCCTTACCCATCTCGAGGAACCGGCCGCCACGCGGCAACAGCTCCAACGATTTGTCGACAAACTCGCCGGCGAGGGCATCCAGCACCACATCCATACCGGCGCCACCGGTCACCTCGAGGAACTTGTCCCGAAAACCGAGATCACGCGACGAGGCAATCCGCTCGTCGGGAATACCGAACGCGCGCACCGCATCCCACTTCGACGGGCTCGCGGTCGCAAACACCTCCGCCCCGAGATGACGAGCGATCTGCACCGCCGCCATCCCCACACCACCGGCCGCAGCATGGACCAGCACTCGATCACCAGGACGTACATCAGCGAGATCGACCAGCGCGTAGTAGGCCGTCAGAAACGCCACCGGCACCGACGCGGCCTCGGCAAACGACCAACCCGCCGGGATCGGCACCAACATCCGTCGATCCGCCACTGCCACCGGCCCGAACCCATCCGTCACCGGACCCATCACCCGATCACCCGGCGCCAAACCGGTTACCCCCGGGCCGATTTCGAGCACCACACCGGCTGCTTCGTTACCCAGCGGCGCCTCACCCGGATACATTCCGAGCGCGATCAGCACATCACGAAAGTTCAGGCCCGCGGCCCGTATCCCGAGCCGCACCTCACCGACACCCAACGGCCGACCGCCATCCGACGCAACGATCGCCAGATCCTCCAACGACCCCTTCCGCCCAATCGACAACCGCCACAAATCACCGACCGGCCCGGCAGGCGCGTGCCCGAGCCGTGGCGCCAGCAATCGACCCTCACGCACCGCCAACTGCGGCTCGTCGAGCTCGATCAGCGCCCCCCAGTCGATATCACCGCTGTTATCGATATCGACAAGCACAAACCGACCTGGATGCTCCGACTGAGCACTACGCACCAAACCCCACACCGAAGCCAACGCCACATCCGGCGCTTCCGAACCCACCGCGACCGCACCACGCGTCACCACGATCAATCGCGCCTCGGCCAACCGCGCACTGGCCAACCACCGCTGCACCAACGCCAACCCTTGTCCAGCAACCACCGACGCGGTCCCGGCCGGATCACCGGTCTCGACCGGACTATCCACCACGGCGACAACCACCCCGGGCACCACCGCACCCACAATCAGCGCCCGCTCCAACGCATCCAGATCCGCATAACGATCACCCGTATCCGCCACCGCATCGCTCACACCAAGAATGGCGACCGGTACCGACCCGGAGCGACCCGCCTGCGCGACGGAGACCCAATCAACCTGGAAGAGCGAGCTCTGCTCGCCCCGCCGCGCGCTCTCGAGCTGCGCCTGCTCGACCGGGCGAACAACAATGGAGCTGACCGACACCACCGCAGCACCGGAATCGTCGACCGCGTCCAACCGCACCGAGGAATCACCGGTGGCGACGGCGCGAACGCGCAGCCGCGAAACACCATGACGCCCGAGCCGCACACCCGCCCAGGAAAACGGCATACCAGGCCGACTGCCGTCACGGTCGGTCAACAGACCGACCCCACTCTGCAATGCCGCGTCGAACAGCGCCGGATGAATCCCGAATCCCTCGGCTGCCTGTTCCGAGCTATCCGAGTTATCGGGCAACGCCACCTCGGCATAAGTCTCATCACCGACACGCCAAGCCGCACGCACCCCTTGGAAGACCGGACCATAGTCGAAACCGAGGCCGGTAAAGCCGGCGTAGAGCGCATCGACCGCCACCGGCACCGCGTCCAGCGGCGGCCACTCGGTGGGCCACGCTGCAACCGGCTCCACCTCGAAACCAAGCACGCCACGCGCGTGGCACGTCACCTCCCGAACACCCTCGTCCCCACCGGTTTCCGCACGCGAATAGATCACCACGTCCCGGCGACCATCCGCACCGCCCGCACCAACCATGACCTGCATCTGCCGCGCAGTGTCCGCCTCCAACAGCAGCGGCGCCTCCAACACCAACTCCTCGACCACCGCACAGTCCAGCTCACGGCCGACCGCCAACACCAACTCGACCAGCGCGGTACCCGGTACCACTACCATCCCCAACACCACATGGTCCCGCGTCCACGGCTGCCCATCCTGGGAGATACGACCGGTGAACAACCACTCGTCGCGATCGCCGACCGACACCACGGCCGACAACAACGGATGCTCGAACCGCCCCAACCCCGCCGCGACCACATCCCCGGCACCGCTGCTCGGCGACAGCCAAAACCGTTCCCGCTGAAACGCATACGTCGGCAAACCCACCCGCTGCGCACCAGTCCCGGCATAGAACACCGACCAATCCACCCCGACCCCAGCCACCTGCACCTGACCGAGAAACCCAGCAAATGCCGCCAACTCCCGCTGACGAGCACGCAACGCCGCCACCAACACCACATCGTCATACTCATCGAGTGTCTGACGCGCCATCGCCGTCAACACCGCGTCCGGGCCCAACTCCAAGAACCGACGCACACCCAAACCATGCAGAGTCCGTATCCCATCAGCGAACCGCACCGCGGCTCGAACATGAGCGACCCAATACCCAGGATCGGCCAACTCCGAAGACACCAACTCGCCAGTTACATTCGACACCACCGGGATCCGCGGCGCACTGAACCGCAACCCCTCAGCCACCCGCCGGAACTCATCGAGCATCGGCTCCATCCGCGGCGAATGAAAAGCATGAGAAACCCGCAGCCGCGATGTCTTTCGATGCTGCCACTGCGGCAACCACTCCTCGGCCGCATCCGCATCACCAGACACCACCACCGCCTGCGGACCATTCACCGCCGCGATCTCCAACCGACCCACGAACCCAGCCAGGGATACGGCGACCTCTTCCTCACTCGCCTGCACCGCCACCATCGCCCCACCCGCCGGCAAGGCCCCCATCAACCGGCCACGAGCCACCACCAAAGCGCACGCATCCGACAGGGACAACACCCCCGCGACATGCGCTGCCGCCAACTCACCCACCGAATGCCCGATCAAGTAATCCGCTCGCACACCCAATGACTCGACCAACCGGAACAACGCCACCTCGACCGCGAACAACGCCACCTGCGTGAACTCCGTCGCATCCAGCAGCGCCGCTTCCTCGGAACCCTCAGTAGCAGTTAACAATTCGCGCAACGAACGACCCAGCAGCGGATCCAACTCGACACACACCGCGGCCAAGGCTTCAGCGAACCGCGGGAACACCTCCGCCAGCTCAACACCCATCCGTGCCCGCTGCGCACCCTGACCGGTGAACAGGAACGCCGTCTTCCCACCCACCGAACATCCCTGGAACACACCAGCCCCTGGCTCGGCCGCAGCGAGTGCAGCCAACCCGGTCAACAATTCGGCACGATCAGCGGCCACCACCACCGCGCGATGCTCCAGCAACGCCCGCGACGTCACCTCCGAAAACCCGACATCCGCCAACGAAACATCCGGCCGCGCAACCAAATACGAACGCAAACGCAACGCCTGCGCACACAACGCCACCTCACTGCGAGCCGAAAGAAGCACCGGCACCACACCCGCCGCTCGCTCCGGAACCGTCAGCAGCGCAATATCTTCGACCGATACCCGACCCTCGACCGCTGCGTCGTCGAGCCGTTCGCCGCCGGTCGGCGCCTCCTCCAAGATCACATGCGCATTCGTGCCACTGACACCGAACGACGACACACCCGCACGACGCGGCCGCTCCGAAGACGACCACGGCTGCGCCTCGGTCAGCAACCGCACTTCGCCGGCATCCCAATCGATGTGCGGTGAAGGCGAATCCACATGCAACGTGGCAGGCAACACCCCGTGCCGCATCGCCATCACCATCTTGATCACACCCGCAACACCCGCCGCGGTGGAGCTGTGTCCGATATTCGACTTGATCGAACCCAGCCACAACGGGCCCGCCGTGCGTTCACGCCCGTAGGTCGCCAGCAGCGCCTGCGCCTCGATCGGATCACCAAGCTTCGTACCGGTGCCATGGCCCTCCACCACATCGACCTCGGCCGGGCTCAACCCGGCATTCGCCAACGCCTGCCGGATCACCCGCTCCTGCGACGGACCATTCGGCGCGGTCAACCCATTACTCGCACCGTCCTGATTCACCGCACTGCCCCGCACCACACCGAGCACTCGATGACCTTTGCGCCGTGCATCCGAAAGCCGTTCCAGCACAACCAGACCCAGCCCATCGGAGAACCCGGTCCCATCCGCGGCCGCCGCATACGACTTGCACCGACCGTCCGGCGCCAAACCACGCTGACGACTGAACTCGACGAATAAGAACGGCCCGGAAAGTACGGTCACCCCACCGACCAGCGCAAGCGAGCATTCGCCCGACCGCAATGCCTGCGCCGCCAGATGCATCGCCACCAGCGACGAGGAACATGCGGTATCCACCGATACCGAAGGCCCTTCCAGACCCAGGAAGTAGGAAATCCGACCCGACACCACACTCGCCGTCGCACCGGTCAACCGGAAGCCCTCAACCTGAGGCTGACTCCCCGCGGGCCCCGCTGCGTAGTCCGAAGCCCCGACGCCGCAGAAGACGCCGGTGTCGCTGCCGCGCAACGACATCGGATCAATACCCGCGTCCTCGAACGCCTCCCACGCCGCCTCCAGAATCAACCGCTGCTGTGGATCCATCGCCAACGCCTCACGCGGACTGATCCCGAAGAACTCCGCATCGAAATCGGCTACACCGTCCACGAAACCGCCGTCGCGGGTATACACCGTCCCGAGCTGGTCCGGATCCGGGTCATACAACCGCTCCAGATCCCAGCCGCGATCGCCGGGAAATTCCGACACCGCATCGCGCCCGGCCGCCACCAATTCCCACAACTCGTCCGGCGAGGTCACACCACCGGGATACCGGCAACTCATTCCCACAATCGCCAACGGCTCACTCGCCCGATCCTCGAACTCCCGCAGCCGTGCTCGGGTTTCGTTGAGATCGACGGCGACCCGCTTCAGGTACCGAACGAGCTTCTCTTGCTGGGGGTCGGTGCTATCAACGCTCATGGTCATACTCCTCGTCATGCCTCGCCGAACTCGGCGTCGATCAGCTGGAAGACTTCGTCCGCGGTCGTGGCGGCTTCGATCTGTTCGCTTGTGCTGTGCCCGCCTGCGGTGATGGCGGCCAGCAGGGTGCGCAGACGCGCGGCCACCCGTTGCTGCTCGACGGCCGTAATCCCGGCGAGCATGTTTTCAAGCATGTTCAGTTCCTGCTCGATGGGCGGTTCCGCAGTGCTGCCGCCGATTTCGGAGAGCATCAGCTGTGCGACCGCGGCGGCGGTCGGATGGTCGAAGGCCAGCGTCGCGGGCAGCCGCAGACCGGTGGCCTGGGCGAGCCGGTTGCGCAACTCGACCACACCGAGCGAGTCCAGCCCGAACTCCTGGAACGCCCGGTCCGGGTCGATGGCAGCGGCTGAAGCGTGGCCGAGAACTGCCGCGACCTGCGCCTGCACCAACTCGAGCACTACCGGTCCCCGATCGGCCTCCGTCACACCCGCTAGCCGCTGCACCAACGACCCACCCACGGACTCGCTACCCCGCACAGGTATCCGCACCAGCCCACGCAGCAACGCAGGCAACATCCCCGCCCGCGCCTGCAACCGCCACGCAACCGGATCCAGTCGCACCGGCGCCAACAACGCCGCATCCAATTCCAGTGCCTGATCGAATAATTCGAGCCCGAGCTCAGCCGAAAGCGCGCCGACACCCATCCGCTCCAGCCGTGCAAGATCGGCCTCGCCGAGTTCACCGGTCATACCGGTCGCATTCGCCCACAAACCCCACGCCAGCGAGGTCGCGGCCAACCCTTCGGCTCTGCGCTTGTACGCCAATGCATCTAATACCGCATTCGCCGCCGCGTAGTTCGCCTGCCCCGGACTGCCGATCAGCGCCGCCACCGAGGAGAACAATACGAACGCCGACAACCCCATCCCGTCGGTCAATTCGTGCAGATGCAACGCCGCATCCACCTTCGGACGCATTACCCGCGCCAGCTGCTCTGGCGAAAGCGACTCCACCACAACGTCTTCCAGCACACCCGCCGCATGTACCACCGCGGTCAACGGATGCTCCAACGACCCGAGCAGCCCCGCCAACTGATCCCGGTCCCCGACATCACACGCCTCGACCCGGGCCTGCGCACCGAGCGCCGCCAGATCAGCGACCAACTGACCCACACCATCCGCCGCCGGGCCGCGACGGCTCACCAACAGCAACCGCTTGGCACCGTGCCGCTCGACCAGATGTTTGGCGAACAACGCACCCAAACCACCTGTGCCACCGGTGATCAGAACCGTCCCATCCGCATCCAACGACCGAATCGCACCCGGTATGACCGCACCGACACGTCCGAGCCGTGGCGCCAGCAACCGACCCCCACGCACCGCCAACTGCGGCTCATCCACACCAACCAACGACCCCCAGTCCAGATCGCCACTGTCATCGACATCAACAAGCACAAACCGACCAGGATGTTCCGACTGAGCACTACGCACCAAACCCCACACCGAAGCCAACGCCACATCCGGCGCTTCCTCGCCCACGGCGATCGCGTTGCGGGTCACCACCACCAATCGCGCCTCGGTCAACCACGCACTGGCCAACCACCGCTGCACCAACGCCAACGCTTGTTCAGCAACCACCCGCACAGCCCCAGCCGCATCAGCCATCTGGGCCGGACTATCGACCGCGGCGACAACCACTCCCGGCACCACCGCACCCTCGATCAGCGCCCGCTCCAACACATCCAGATCCGCATAACGATCACCCGCCACAGCAAACTCACCTAAGACCGCCACCCGCACCGGCTTCGACGAACCCTCCGCGACCGCGACCCAGTCGACCCCGAACAACGAACTCGGCCGACTACGCCGCATCCCCTCGAGCTGGCCCTGTTCCACCGGCCGGAACACGAGCTTGTCCACACTCATCACCGGCTCGCCATCCGCACCGGCAATGTCGACCCGCAGTGCGGACTCACCCGCCGAGCCGATCCGCACCCGCACCCGCGTGAGCCCCGCCCGCCCGAGCCGCACCCCCGACCACGAGAACGGCAATCCCGCTGCGGACGAACCGCCCTGGTCGAGCAATCCGAATCCGCCGTGCAGCGCGGCATCGAATAACGCCGGATGCAGTCGGAACCCCGCACCACCGGCGGCCCGCTCCGAGTCGTCGGGCAACGCCACTTCGGCATAAACCTCGCTGCCCGCACTCCACGCCGCCCGCAGCCCTTGAAACATCGGACCGTAGTCGTAACCGGCCTCCGCCAACCGCGCATACAACGCGTCGACCGCTACCGGCACGGCCCCGACCGGCGGCCACTGCAACGGGAACGGCGCCGCCGGTTCCGCTGCCACAGCCAAACCCCCTCGGGCATGACAGATCGTCTCCTGCGGCTCGTCCGCACTACCGGTTTCCGGCCGGGTGAAGATCGCCAATTCGCGACGACTGCCCTCCGTAATCGGGCCCAACGTCACCTGGATCTGCCGCGTGACACCGTCCTCCAGGATCAGCGGCGCTTCGATGACCAATTCGTCGAGCACCGGGCAGCCCACCTCACGACCAGCCACCAGGGCCGATTCGACCAGTGCGGTGCCCGGTACCACTACCGTCCCGAACACCATGTGATCCCGGGTCCACGGCTGCCCGTCCGCCGAGATCCGCCCGGTGAACACCCACTCGTCTCGATCGCCCACCTGCACGGCAGCCGCCAGGATCGGATGCTCGACCCGACCGAGACCGGCCGCCGTCGCATCACCATTCCCGGCCCCCGGCGCCAGCCAAAACCGTTCGCGCTGAAAGGCATACGTCGGCAGTTCGACCTGCCGCGCACCGGATCCGGCGAACAGCATCGGCCAATCTACTGCGACACCGGCCACATGTGCCTCAGCCAACGACGTCACGAAGCGCTCCAGCCCGCCTTCGCCACGACGCAGCGACCCGACAACGCTCACCCGGGTTGCGCCGTCATGTGCCTGGACTGTTTCCTCGACCGCCATTGTCAACACCGGATGCGAAGAGACCTCCACAAAGCAGTTCGCGCCGCTGTCGACCAATGCCCGGACCGCGGACTCGAATCCGACTCTGCCGCGCAGATTCCCGTACCAATAGTTGGCATCCAGCGTCGACGTATCAATGAACCCACCGGTTGCCGTGGAGTAGAACGGAATTCGACCGGACATCGGAGCTATCGGTGTCAGTATCTCCAGCAGTTCGGCTTCGATCGCCTCCACCTGCGCTGAATGCGAGGCGTAATCCACGGCTACTCGCCGGGCCCGCACTCCGTCGCGGTCGCAGCTCGCCAGCAGCTCATCGAGTGCCTGCGGCTCACCGGCAACCACCACCGCCGCAGGACCATTCACGGCTGCGATCGAGACTCGTCCCGCATATGGCTCGATCAATTCCTCGACCCGGTCCACCGGCAAAGCGACCGACATCATTGCGCCGGAGCCGGACAATCGCTCACGCACCAGCCTGCTGCGCAGCGCCACGATCCGGACGGCGTCATCGAGCGATAGCCCACCCGCAACATAGGCGGCGGCGATTTCACCCTGCGAATGCCCGACGACCGCCATCGGTTCCACGCCGTACGAGCGCCACAACGCGGCCAGCGACACCATTACGGCAAACGAAGCGGGCTGCACCACGTCGACCCGCTCCAATGACGGCGCACCGGCGATCTCCCGCAGGACATCCTGAATCCGCCAGTCGACATATCGAGCCAACGCCTCACCGCACGCGGCGATCTCGGCAGCGAACACCGGCGAGGACGCCAGCAGTTCCACCGCCATGCCCGCCCACTGCGCGCCTTGCCCGGGGAATACGAATACCGCATTCCCACCGGCCATTTGCCCCTCTAGCGCATTCGCCGCGGGCTCAGCCGAAGCCAATGCCGCCAGCCCCGCCAGCAGATCCGCACGATCGTTGGCCACCACCGCCGCGCGATACTCCAACTGCGCCCGAGTGGTCGCCGCCGAGAGGCCGACATCCAGCAGCGAAATCTCTGGCCGCGCAAGCAGATACGTCCGTAAACGATCGGCCTGGGCCCGCAGCGCGGCGTCGGTCCGAGCGGACACCAGCACCGGCACCACCGACGGTCCACCGTGCTGATCCCGCGCGACCGGCTGCACCGCAGGCGCCTCTTCCAAGATCACGTGCGCGTTGGTGCCGCTCACACCGAACGACGAGACGCCAGCACGGCGCGGCCGTCCGTTGGGCGACCACTGCTGCGCCCGGGTCAGCAGCTCGACCCCGCCGGATTCCCAATCCACGTGCGGCGAAGGCGAATCCACGTGCAAGGTGGCGGGCAGCACCCCGTTGCGCAAGGCCATCACCATCTTGATCACACCGGCCACGCCGGCAGCGGCCGAGGTGTGCCCGATATTCGACTTGATCGATCCGAGCCACAGCGGACCGTCCGCTCGCTCACGACCGTAAGTCGCCAGTAGCGCCTGCGCCTCGATGGGATCACCGAGCTTGGTGCCGGTGCCGTGGCCTTCCACCGCGTCCACATCGGCCGCGGTCAGACCGGCGTTCACCAGCGCCTGCCGGATAACCCGTTCCTGCGCAGGACCATTCGGCGCGGTCAACCCATTGCTCGCGCCATCCTGATTCACCGCACTGCCGCGTACCACCGCGAGCACCCGATGACCATTGCGCACGGCATCCGAAAGCCGTTCCAGTACAACCACACCCACGCCGTCGCCGAATCCGGTCCCGTCCGCGGCCGCGGCGTACGCCTTGCAGCGCCCGTCCGGCGACACCGCCCGCTGCCTGCTGAATTCCGTCAGCGTGTACGGGCCGGACATCAGCGTCACGCCACCCGCCAGCGCCATCGAACATTCGCCCGAGCGCAACGCCTGCGAGGCCAGATGCAGCGCCACCATCGACGAGGAGCACGCCGTATCCAGTGACACCGAAGGCCCCTGCAACCCAAGGGTGTACGAGATCCGGCCGGACAGCACGCTGGCCGTCGTGCCGGTCAGCCGGTACCCCTCGAGTTCGGGCAGCGTCGAGCTGCCGTAGTCCGAGGTGACCGCACCGCAGAAAACGCCGGTCTCGGTGCCGCGCAACGAGGTCGGGTCGATACCGGCATGTTCGAACGCCTCCCACGCCGCCTCGAGGATCAGCCGCTGCTGCGGGTCCATCGCCAGCGCCTCACGCGGGCTGATCCCGAAGAATTCCGCGTCGAACTCGCCCGGCCGTTCCAGGAAGCCGCCGCCGGTCGTGTTCACCGACCACGGCTGGGTCGGATCCGGGTCGTACAGCCGCTCCACATCCCAGCCGCGATCGGTCGGCAGCCCCGACACCGCGTCGCGGCCCGACGCAACCAGTTCCCACAGCTCGTCCGGCGAGGTGACACCACCCGGATATCGGCAACTCATACCGACAATCGCCAGCGGCTCATCCACCCGCACCTGCCGCGAACGCACTGCTGGTCGCGAAACATCCACGACCCCGGCAACTTCGGTGCGAATCAACCGCGCAACCGCCACCGGCGTCGGATGATCGAAAATAAGGGTCGCGGGCAACCGCACACCAGTCACCTGGGTCAACCGGTTACGCAACTCGACCGCGCTCAGCGAGTCGAATCCGAGATCCTTGAAAGCCCGTTCGGAACCGACCGCCGCCGCCGAAGCATGTCCGAGGACAGCCGCGACCTGCGCCTGCACCAACTCGAGCACCACCCGATCCCGATCGGACTCCGCCACCTCGGCGAGCCGCTGCGCCAGCGACCCACCCGCGGCGGCACGGCGGGCGGGCGCAGGCGCCAGCCCCCGCAGCAGCGCGGGCAGCATGCCCGCCCGCGCCTGCACCCGCAGGGCGGCGAGATCCAACCGCACCGGCGCCAACAGCGGCGCATCCAATTCGAGTGCCTGGTCGAACAATTCGAGCCCGAGCTCGGCCGACAACGCACCGACGCCCATCCGCTCCAGCCGGGCGAGATCGGCCTCGTCGAGGTCACCCGCCATACCGCGCGCATCGGCCCACAGGCCCCACGCCAGCGAGGTCGCGGGCAGCCCAGCGGCGCGTCGCTGGTGTGCGAGCGCGTCCAGGGCAGCATTGGCGGCCGCGTAGTTCGCCTGACCGGGACTGCCGATCAACGCGGCCACCGACGAAAACAGCACGAACGCCGACAAGTCCATGCCCGCGGTCAGCTCGTGCAGGTGCAGTGCCGCATCGAGTTTCGGCTGCAGCACCCGCGCCAGCTGCTCCGGCGAAAGCGTCTCCACCACACCGTCATCCAGCACACCCGCAGCATGAATCACGGCGGTCAACCGATGTTGCAGAGACCCGATCAAGTCAGCCAACTGCGCACCGTCGGACACATCGCACGCCGCGACCTGTGCCGCGCAGCCCAAGCCGGCCAACTCCTCGACCAATTCGTCGACACCGTCGGCCGCGGAGCCACGCCTGCTCACCAACAGCAGACGCCGCGCACCGCGCGCACCGGCCAGATGCCGCGCGAACACCGCACCCAAACCGCCGGTGCCACCGGTGATCAACACGATCCCATCCGGGTCGAACGGCTGCGGCGTACGCGACGCCGCCAGATCAGCGCGCCCGAGCCGCGGTGCCAGCAACCGACCGTCTCGGATGGCCAACTGCGGCTCGTCCGCACCGATCAGCACGCCCCAGTCCGGCTCAACTGCCGCTGGGCCGTCGAGATCGACGAGCACGAACCGTCCCGGATGCTCGGACTGGGCACTGTGCACCAGCCCCCAGACCGAAGCCTGCGCAATGTCGGGCACTTCCGCACCAACAACAACTGCGTTGCGGGTGACCACCACAAGCCTGGCGTCCGTTAGCCATTCGCTCGCCAGCCACCGCTGCACCAAATGCAGCGCACGCCCGGCAACCAACCGCGCTGTCGCCGCCGCGCCCGCCGCAGGTGATTCTGGCGTCGCTTCGCTTGCACCCGGCTGCGCATCGATCTCGGCAACGACCACCGACGGCACCGCGGCACCGCCGGCGACGGCACGTTCCAAAGCGTCCAGGTCGGCGCAGTAGTTTTCGCCAACCTTCTCGCCCGCACCGAGCAGCGCGACCCGCGCCTGACCGGTATCCGTCCCGTGGTCGCTGCGCGCATCGTGCTCCGCCGCCACCGCGTCCCAACCGAGGCTGAACAGCGAATGTTGCCGACCGCGAGCACCTTCGAGCTGTGCCTGCTCGACCGGGCGGACAACGATAGAACGCACCGAAACGACTGCGGTTCCGTACTCGTCGACCGCATCGAGTCGCAGCGAGGAATCGCTGGTCACGACGGAGCGCACGCGCAGCCGGGATACGCCGAGGCTGGCGAGGCGCACGCCTGCCCAGCTGAATGGCATCTTATGGCTGCTGTCATCGCGGCCGGTCAGCAGAATGACGCCGCTCTGCAGCGCCGCGTCGAACAGAGCGGGATGGATTCCGAACCCGGCACCATCACCGTTGTCCGGCAGTTCCACTTCGGCATAGGTTTCCTCGCCGTTGCGCCAGGCGGCCCGAACCCCCTGGAAGACAGGCCCGTAGTCGTAGCCGAGGTCGGTCAGGCGAGCGTAGAGCGCGTCGATCGCGAGCGGCTGCGCACCTTCGGGCGGCCACTCGGTGGGCCACGCAACCTCAACCTCAGCCTCGGCCTCAGCCTCAGCCTCAGCCTCAGCCTCGAGCCTGCCGCGCGCATGGCACGTCACATCCCGCTCGCCCTCGGGCCCAACGGTTTCCGGTCGTGAGTAGATCGCTACTTCCCGGCAGCCGTCCGCATCGCTCTCGCCGACCGTAACCTGCAACTGCCGGGCGATCCCGGCTGCCAAAAGCAACGGCGCTTCCAGCACCAGCTCGGCGAGGACCGGACTCGCGGTCAGCCGACCGGCGGCCAGCGCGAGCTCGACCAGCCCGGTGCCCGGGACGACAATGTTGCCGAGGAGCATATGCTCGGCAACCCAGGGCTGGGTATCGGTCGACAGACGGCCGGTGAACAGCCACTCGTCGCGATCGCCGACGGAAACCGCGGCCGACAGCAGCGGATGCGCCACCCGGCCCAACCCGGCCGCCGACGCGTCCGCGACCCCGCTGTTCGGCGACAGCCAAAACCGTTCCCGCTGAAACGCATACGTCGGCAAACCCACCCGCTGCGCACCAGTCCCGGCATAGAACACCGACCAATCCACCCCGACCCCAGCCACCTGCACCTGACCGAGAAACCCAGCAAATGCCGCCAACTCCCGCTGACGAGCACGCAACGCCGCCACCAACACCACATCGTCATACTCATCGAGTGTCTGACGCGCCATCGCCGTCAACACCGCGTCCGGGCCCAACTCCAAGAACCGACGCACACCCAAACCATGCAGAGTCCGTATCCCATCAGCGAACCGCACCGCGGCTCGAACATGAGCGACCCAATACTCAGGATCGGCCAACTCCGAAGACACCAGTTTGCCGGTCACGTTCGACACGATCGGGATCCGCGGCTCGCTGAAGCGCAATCCTTCAGCCACCCGCCGGAACTCCGCCAGCATCGGCTCCATCCGCAGTGAGTGGAACGCATGGCTGACGCGCAACCGCGACGTCTTTCGATGCTGCCACCGTGGCAGCCATTCCTCCACCGCATCCGCATCACCAGACACCACCACCGCACGCGGACCATTCACCGCCGCGATCTCCAACCGACCCCCGAAATCGGCAAGCGAGACAACAACTTCAGCTTCCTCAGCCTCCACCGCAACCATCGCACCACCAGCAGGCAGACCACCCATCAACCGACCACGCGAAACAACCAACACACACGCATCCGCCAGCGACAACACCCCCGCCACATGCGCGGCCGCGAGTTCACCGACCGAATGCCCGATCAAGTAATCCGCTCGCACACCCAACGACTCGACCAACCGGAACAACGCCACCTCAACCGCGAACAACGCCACCTGCGTGAACTCCGTCGCATCCAGCAGCGCCGCTTCCTCGGAACCCTCAGTAGCAGTTAACAATTCGCGCAACGAACGACCCAGCAGCGGATCCAACTCGACACACACCGCGGCCAAGGCTTCAGCGAACCGCGGGAACACCTCCGCCAGCTCAACACCCATCCGTGCCCGCTGCGCACCCTGACCGGTGAACAGGAACGCCGTCTTCCCACCCACCGAACATCCCTGGAACACACCAGCCCCTGGCTCGGCCGCAGCGAGTGCAGCCAACCCGGTCAACAATTCGGCACGATCCTCAGCCACCACCACCGCGCGATGCTCCAGCAACGCCCGCGACGTCACCTCCGAAAACCCGACATCCGCCAACGAAACATCCGGCCGCGCAACCAAATACGAACGCAAACGCAACGCCTGCGCACACAACGCCACCTCACTGCGAGCCGAAAGAAGCACCGGCACCACACCCGCCGCTCGCTCCGGAACCGTCAGCAGCGCAATATCTTCGACCGATACCCGACCCTCGACCGCTGCGTCGTCGAGCCGTTCGCCGCCGGTCGGCGCCTCCTCCAAGATCACATGCGCATTCGTGCCACTGACACCGAACGACGACACCCCGGCGCGCCGCGGCCGCCCATTCGAGGCCCACTCCTGTGCCTCGGTGAGCAGCTCGACCTCGCCCGAATCCCAATCCACGTGGGGCGAAGGCGAATCCACGTGCAAGGTGGCGGGCAGCACCCCGTGCCGCATCGCCATCACCATCTTGATCACACCCGCAACACCCGCCGCCGCCGAGGTGTGCCCGATATTCGACTTGATCGACCCCAACCGCAGCGGGCCGCCAACGCGTTCGCGCCCATAGGTCGCGAGCAGCGCCCGCACCTCGATCGGATCACCGAGTTGCGTACCGGTGCCATGACCTTCGACCGCGTCGATCTCGGCCGCACTCAAGCCGGCGCTCGCCAATGCCTGCCGGATAACCCGCTCCTGCGATGGACCGTTCGGTGCGGTCAATCCGTTACTCGCCCCGTCCTGGTTGATCGCGCTGCCGCGGATCAACCCCAGGACGGGCCGCCCGTTGCGCTGCGCATCCGAAAGCCGTTCCAGCACGAGCAAACCCAGTCCATCGGCGAACCCGGTCCCATTCGCCGCCGCCGAGTACGCTTTACATCTTCCGTCCGGCGCGAGTCCCCGCTGCCTGCTGAACTCGATGAACAAGAACGGTCCCGCAAGGACGGTCACGCCACCGACCAGCGCCAGTGAACATTCGCCCGCCCGTAAAGCCTTGGCCGCCAGATGAATCGCCACCAGCGACGACGAGCACGCCGTATCCACGGTGACGGCAGGCCCTTCCAGACCGAGGCTGTAGGCGACCCGGCCCGACACCACACTGCCCTGGGTTCCGGTCAGCCGGAACCCTTCCAGTTCCGGCAGCATCGCGCCGCCGTAGTCCGATGTCACCGCGCCGGTGAAAACACCGGTATCGCTGCCGCGCAATGATGTTGGATCGATCCCCGCGTCCTCGAACGCCTCCCACGCCGCCTCGAGCAGCAACCGCTGCGCCGGATCGATCGCCAGCGCCTCGCGGGGGCTGATACCGAAGAAGTCCGCGTCGAAGTCACCGACACCGTCGATGAAGCCGCCCGCGGTCGCCGACACTGTCCCGAGCTGATCGGGATCCGCGTCGTAGAGCCGCTCCAGATCCCAGCCGCGATCACTCGGCAACGGCGACATCACGTCGCGACCTGTCGCCACCAGTTCCCACAGCTCGTCGGGCGAGGTAACACCGCCCGGGTACCGGCAGCTCATACCCACAATGGCCAGCGGCTCGGTATCGCGTTCCTCGAGCTCGCGCACGCGACGGTTCGCGGTGCGCAGCTCCGTGGTCACCCTCCGCAGGTAAGTACGGAGCTTCTGCTCGTCCGTGTTTTCGGTCATGCCGATCCGAGCTCCTTGTCGATCAGTTCGAACATCTCGTTGTCCGACGCCACATCGAAGTCGTCGACCTCGTCGTCCGCATCGTCTGGATGGCCGTTGGTTCCGCTGAGTACGGTCCGCAGCCGGTTGCTGAGATAGCGCAGCCGCGGCTCGATTTCGGCGAGCCGCTCTTCGTCGCCGGCCACCGTGATCAGTAGTGCTTCGAGCTTCTGCAGTTCCTCGTCGAACGGTGAGCGGCTGCCCGCTTCTAGGCCGCCGCCAAGGTCGGTGTAAAGCAGGCGGGCGACCTCCACCGGGGTCGGGTAGTCGAAAACCAGGGTTGCGGGCAGTCGCAGGCCGGTAGCTTGGGTGAGCCGGTTACGCAGCTCGACGGCGGCCAGCGAGTCGAATCCAAGTTCCTTGAAAGCCCTTTCGGGGTCGACCGCGGCACCGGACGTGTGCCCTAGGACAGCCGCGACCTGCGCCTGCACCACCTCGAGCACCATCTGCTCACGATCGGATTCCGCAACGCCGGCCAGCCGCTGGGTCAATGACCCGCCGGTACTGGTGGATTCGGTGCGGCGGGCCGGTGCACGCACCAGGCCGCGCAGCAACGCGGGCAGTATGCCCGCGCTCGCCTGGGTCCGCAGTACGGCCAGATCGAGTCGTACCGGCACCAGCAAGGCCGCGTCCAGTCCGAGGGACTGATCGAACAGGTCGAGCCCGAGCTCAGTCGACAATGCGCCGACACCGGTTCGCTCCAACCGCGCGATGTCGGCTTCATCGAGTTCCCCGGTCATGCCGGTCGCATCCGCCCACAAGCCCCACGCCAGCGAGGTACCGACCAGCCCTTCGGCACGTCGCTTATGCGCGAGTGCGTCGAGGGCGGAGTTCGCCGCGGCATAGTTCGCCTGCCCCGGCGTGCCCAATTGTGCTGCGGCAGAAGAGAACAGTACGAATGCCGACAATTCCGCGTCCGCAGTCAGCTCGTGCAGGTTCCACGCGGCGTCGACCTTGGGACGCATCACCCGCGCCATCTGCTCCGGGGTCAACGACTCGATCACGCCGTCGTCGAGTACACCCGCCGCATGCACCACCGCCGTGAGCGGCTGCTCCAGTGAATTCAGCAGCGCCGCAAGCTGATCCCGATCCGACACATCGCACGCCTCGACTCGCGCTCGCGCACCGAGCGCGTCGAGATCGGCAACCAGCTCGGCCACACCCGCGGCTTCGGCGCCACGGCGACTCACCAACAGCAGGTGCTTGGCGCCGTGCCGCTCGGCCAGATGTTTGGCCAGCACCGCACCCAAACCGCCGGTGCCACCGGTGATCAGGATCGTCGCGTCCGTATCCAGCGGCGCCGGAACCGTCAACACGACCTTGCCGATATTGCGGCCCTCGCGAAGGAAGCGGAACGCCGCGGGACCGCGGCGTACGTCCCACGTCCGGATCGGTGCGGATTCGAGCACGCCCCGTTCGAACAATGCGGTGATCTCACCCAGCATCTGCTGGATCCGGTCCAGTCCCGCCGCCGACAAGAGGTCGTAGGCCCGGTACAACACCCCCGGATGCGCTCGTGCGATCACCTCCGGATCGCGGATGTCGGTCTTGCCCATCTCCAGGAACCGGCCGCCGCGTGGCAGCAATTCCAGTGTCGCATCAACAAATTCACCCGCGAGCGAATCCAGCACCACATCGAAACCGGCACCGCCGGTCACTTCCAGAAACCGCTCACGGAACGCGAGATCACGCGAGGAGGCGATTCGATCATCGGGAATGCCGAGGGCGCGCACCGCATCCCACTTCGACGGGCTCGCGGTCGCGAACACCTGCGCACCGAGGTGTTTGGCCAGCTGCACCGCGGCCATGCCGACACCACCGGCCGCCGCGTGCACCAGCAGGCGCTCGCCGGCGCGCAGGTCGGCGAGATCGACCAACCCGTAGTACGCGGTCAGGTACACCACCGGCACCGCTGCCGCCTCAGTGAACGAAAGGCAGGACGGCATCGGTACTACCGCCCGGCGATCCGCTACCGCAACCGGCCCGAAGGCCTCGGTGATCAGCCCCAGCACGCGGTCGCCCGGCACGAGATCGGTGACGTCCGAACCGACCTCGAGGACGACGCCCGCAGCCTCACTGCCCAATGGCGCATCACCCGGATACATCCCGAGCGCGATCAGTACGTCACGGAAGTTCAAGCCCGCGGCCCGTATCCCGATCCGCACTTCACCGACCCCCAGCGCCCGGCCACCGTCGGACGGCACAATTGCCAGGTCTTCCAGGGATCCCTTCCTGCCGATCGACAGCCGCCACATATCTCCGGCCGACGTCACCGGAACATGACCGAATCTCGGTGCCAGCAAACGACTCTCACGCACCGCCAACTGCGGTTCGTCGAGGTCGATCAGCGACCCCCACTCCAGGGCACCACCGCTAGCGACTGCTTGCAGGTTGGTCGAAATGGCACTGTCGTCGAGGTCGACCAGCACGAACCGTCCCGGATGTTCGGACTGCACGCTGCGCAGCAAGCCCCACACCGGTGCCGACGCCACATCGGGTGCTTCCTCGCCAACGGCGATCGCGTTGTGGGTTACCACGACCAATCGCGCCTCGGTCAACCACGCACTGGCCAGCCACCGCTGCACCAATTCCAGCATCCGAACGGCGGCCGCGCGCGCGGCCTCGGCACATACCGAAGCCCCGGTCAGGACCAAAACCTCATGGGGGACAGCACCACCATCGGCAAGCACCACATCCGGCACTTCCGCGCCATCGGCAATTGCCTGTTCCAGTGCGTCTAGATCGGCATAACGCGTACCGGGAGCAGCCAATTCGCCGATGACCGCGATCCGCGCCGTCTTCGACGGCGCAGCCGTGACCGCGGCCCACTCGACCTGGAACAGTGAGTTCCGCTTGCCGCGCTGCCCGCTCTGCAGCTGCGACGGCTCCAATGGGCGGACGGCGAGAGCATCGACTGCCACGACCGTCGCTCCGGTCTCATCGACCATATCGATGCGAAGCGCGGACTCCCCCGCCGAGCCGATGCGCACCCTCGCCCGTGAAACCCCGGTCCGTCCGATCCGCACTCCCGACCACGAAAACGGCAGATCCACAGTCGATCCCGCTTCTTTGCTCAGCATGGCGCCGTGCAGTGCGGCATCGAACAGCGCCGGATGGATCCCGAATCCAGCGGCTCCGGTGTCCTGCGGCAGTGCCACCTCGGCGTAGACCTCACTGCCGTCGCGCCATACCGCTTGCACGCCTTGGAACAGTGGCCCGTAGTCAAGGCCGATATCGGCCAGCCGCGCGTAGAGCGCTTCCACACCAACAGCTTCGGCACCGGTCGGCGGCCACTGCATCGGGAATGGCGTCGAGGGCCCCTCGGTCGTCGCCAGCGAGCCGCGCCCATGACATATCGCCTCGCGCTGTTCGTCCGCACCACTGGCGGCTTCCTCGCGCGAGAAGATTGCCACCTCGCGATGGCCGTCCTCGCCGGGTCGGCCGACGGTGACCTGAATCTGGCGTGCGACTTCGTCTTCCAAGATCAGCGGCGCTTCCAGCACGAGCTCGTCGAGCACCGGGCAGCCAACCTGACCGCCGACCGTCAACACCAGCTCGACCAGCGCCGTGCCCGGCACCAACACCATCCCGAACACCACGTGATCGCGTGTCCACGGCTGCGCGTCCTGAGAGATACGACCGGTGAACACCCACTCGTCCCGGTCACCCACCTGCACCGCGGCCGCCAGGATCGGATGCTCGACCCGAACCAGTCCGGCCGCGGCGGCATCTCCGGCCCCAGAACCCGGCATCAGCCAAAACCGTTCGCGCTGAAACGCATACGTCGGCAACGCGACCCGTCGCGCACCGCTGCCGATGTAGAACGCGGTCCAGTCCACTGCGACACCGACGACATGCGCCTCGGCCAGCGACATCGCGAACCGCTCCAAGCCACCCTCGCCGCGACGTAGCGACCCGACGACTCCGATCCGGCCTGCCTCGGATGCTTGGACCGTCTCTTCGATCGCCATCGTCAGCACCGGATGCGGAGACATCTCCACGAAGCAGTTCGCGCCGTCGGCGACCAATGCGCGGATCGCCGGTTCGAATCCGACCCGTCCGCGCAGATTGCCGTACCAGTACGCGGCATCCAGTTCCGCGGTGTCGATGAACCCGCCGGTTGCCGTGGAATAGAACGGAATTCGACCCGACACCGGCGCAATTGGTGCGAGTAGTGCCAGTAGTTCGGTTTCGATCGTTTCGACCTGCGCCGAATGCGAGGCGTAATCCACCGCCACGCGCCGTGCTCGAATCTCATCGCGCACACAAATCGCCAGCAGCTCATCGAGCGCATCCCGCTCCCCCGCAACCACCACCGCCGCAGGGCCGTTCACCGCCGCGATCGATATCCGGCCGAGGTAGGGCTCGATCAGTTCCTCGGCTCGCTGCACCGGTAGCGCGACCGACATCATGGCGCCGCCACCGGCGAGCCGGTCACGCACGGCGCGGCTGCGCAACGCGACGATGCGGGCAGCGTCGTCGAGCGACAATGCTCCCGCCACGTACGCCGCAGCGATCTCTCCCTGCGAATGGCCCACTACCGCAATCGGTTCCACGCCGTAAGAGCGCCACAGCCGAGCCAGCGACACCATCACCGCGAACAGCGCGGGCTGCACCACATCGACCCGCTCTAGCGACGGTGTGCCATCGACCTCACGCAGCACTTCCTCGAGTCGCCAGTCGACATACTTCGACAGTGCCGCACCGCAGGCAGCAATCTCGGCGGCGAATACCGGCGAAGTGTCGAGTAGCTCTACCGCCATCCCCGCCCACTGCGCACCCTGGCCGGGGAACACGAACACCGCATTCCCGCCGACCACCTGTCCCTCGATCACATTCGCCGCTGGCTCAGCCGCGGAAAGCACACTCAATCCGCGCAGCAACGCACCGCGATCCGAGGCCACCACCACCGCTCGACGCTCCAACTGCGCCCGGGTCGTCGCCGCCGAGAAACCGACATCCAGCAACGAAACATTCGGCTGTGCAATCAAATACGCCCGCAACCGATCCGCCTGCGCCCGCAGCGCCTGCGCACTGCGGCCAGAAACCGATACCGGCAGCACCGGCAGCGGGGAAGACGCGCCCTCGTCCTCGATCGCGCCCTCGATCGCGGCCTGATCCTCGACCGGCGCCTCTTCCAGGATCAGGTGCGCGTTGGTGCCACCGACACCGAACGAGGACACCCCCGCACGACGCGGCCGCTCCGAAGCGGGCCACGGCTGTACCTCGGTGAGCAGTTCGACCTTGCCCGCGTCCCAATCCACGTGCGGCGAAGGCGAATCCACATGCAACGTGGCAGGCAACACCCCATGCCGCATCGCCATCACCATCTTGATCACCCCGGCAACACCCGCCGCCGCCTGCGCATGCCCGATATTCGACTTCACCGAACCGAGCCACAACGGACCGCCCGCCCGCTCACGCCCATAGGTCGCCAGCAAGGCCTGCGCCTCGATCGGATCACCGAGTCTCGTTCCGGTGCCGTGGCCTTCCACCACGTCCACGTCGGCCGCGGTCAGTCCGGCATTGGCCAAGGCCTGACGGATGACCCGCTCCTGCGACGGACCATTCGGCGCGGTAAGCCCATTACTGGCACCGTCCTGATTCACCGCACTACCGCGCACCACCGCAAGAACGCGATGGCCGTTTCGCCGCGCATCCGAAAGCCGCTCCAGCACAACAAGCCCCGCGCCCTCGCCCCAGCCAACACCGTCAGCCGCCGCCGCATACGACTTACACCGCCCATCCGGGGAAATCCCGCGCTGACGACTGAACTCGACGAACACATTCGGCCGCGCAAGCACGGTCACACCACCGACCAGTGCCAATGAACAATCCTTGGCACGCAACGACTTACCCGCCAAATCCATCGCGACGAGCGAGGACGAGCACGCGGTATCCACCGTCACCGCAGGCCCTTCGAGCCCGAAGGTGTAGCTGATCCGGCCCGACGCCACGCTGCCCGCGGAAGAGATCGTGAGGTACCCCTCGATCTCGGGGCTGCGGTCACTCGTCCCGGCCACGAACCCGTAGTCCTGGTACATGACGCCGCAGAAGACGCCGGTGTCGCTGCCGCGCAACGAGTTCGGATCAATACCCGCGTCCTCGAACGCCTCCCACGCACCCTCCAACAGCAACCGCTGCTGCGGATCCATCGCCAACGCCTCACGGGGACTCACCCCGAAGAACTCCGCATCGAACTCACCGACCCGCTCGACGAATCCACCCTCACGGGTGTAAGCGGTGCCCGTATGGTCCGGGTCCGGGTCATACAACCGCTCCAGGTCCCAGCCACGATCACTCGGGAACTCCGAGGTCCCGATGCGCCCTCCGGCCACCAACTCCCACAACTCATCCGGCGATGTCACACCGCCCGGATACCGGCAGCTCATCCCGACGATCGCTAGCGGTTCACTTGCTCGATCCTCGTAATCCCGCAGCCGGGCCCGGGTTTGGTTGAGATCGACGGCGACTCGCTTCAGCGATTCGACGAGCTTCTTCTGCTGTAGGTCGTTGCTGTCAACACTCATTGCCATGGGCTCCTGGGATAGTCCGGGCTCGCCGGTGCGCTGGTCATGCTTCGCCGAACTCGGCGTCGATCAGCTGCAAGATCTCCATCGCGGAGGTGGCCGCCTCGATCTGCGTCCGATCACTGCTTGGCTGCCCGCCGTCGGTAATCGCGGCCAGTAGCGTGCGCAGACGTGTGGCCACGCGTTGCTTCTCACTGGTCCCGATCGCGGCGAGCATTTCTTCGAGCTTGTTCAGCTCTTGGTCGATGGGCGGTTCCGCAGCGCTGCCTGCGACTATGACGAGCAGCAGCTGAGTTACCGCCGCGGAGGTCGGGTGGTCGAAGATCAACGTCGACGGCAACCGCGCACCGGTGACCTGCGTCAACCGGTTGCGCAACTCGACAGCGCCCAGCGAGTCGAACCCGAGCTCTTGGAAGGCCCGCGCCGGATCGATCGAGGCCGACGATGCATGGCCGAGGACCGCCGCGACCTGAGCCTGAACCAGTTGGAGCACAACCCGTTCACGTTCAGCCTCCGGGACTCCGGCGAGCCGCTGCGCGAGCGACCCACGCGCTTCGGCACGGCGGGCCGGTGCCCGGACCAGCCCGCGCATCAGCGCCTGCAGCAGGCCGGCTCGCGCCTGCACCCGCAGGGCCGCGAGGTCCAGCCGGACCGGCGCCAGCAACGCCGCATCCAGCTCGAGCGCCCGATCAAACAGCTCCAACCCGAGTTCGGCCGACAACGCGCCGATACCTGTCCGCTCCAGCCGCGCGATCTCGGTGTCATCGAGATCACCCGCCATGCCGGGGCTGTTCGCCCATAGCCCCCAGGCCAGCGAGGTAGCGGCCAGCCCTTCGGCTTTTCGCTTGTGCGCCAACGCATCCAAGACCGCGTTTGCCGCCGCATAGTTCGCTTGCCCCGGGGTGCCGATCAAAGCCGTAATCGAGGAGAACAATACGAACGCCGACAACTCCATGCCCGCGGTCAATTCATGCAGATGTAGCGCCGCATCCACCTTCGGACGCATCACCCGCGATAACTGCTCTCGCGAAAGCGACTGCACCACACCGTCATCCAGCACACCCGCCGCATGCACCACCGCAGTCAACGGATGCTCCAGCGAATTGAGCAGCCCCGCAAGCTGGTCCCGATCCGATACGTCACATGCCGCCACTCGCGCGTGCGCACCGAGTTCAGCCAGATCGGCGACCAACTCCGCCGCACCCTCGGCCGCCGGGCCGCGTCGGCTTACCAGCAACAGTTGCCTGGCGCCGTGCCGCTGTACCAGATGCCTGGCGAACAACGCACCCAAACCGCCTGTGCCACCGGTGATCAGGATTGTCCCGTCCGGATCCAGCGCCCGGATCGCAGCCGACGGCTCGGTCGATGCACGCCGCAGCCGTGGCGCCAGCAATCGGCCGTTGCGCACGGCCAATTGCGGTTCGTCGAGGTCGACCAGCGACCGCCACTCCGGCTCACCGCTGGCGACTGCTTGCAGGTCGCCCGAAAGCGCACTGTCGTCGAGGTCTACCAGCATGAACCGCCCAGGATGCTCGGACTGTGCACTTCGCAGCAGGCCCCACACCGGTGCCTGCGCAACGTCCGGCGCTTCATCGCCGACCGCAATCGCGTTGCGGGTCACCACAACAAGACGCGTATCGCCCGGCCACTCACTCGCCAGCCACCGCTGCACCAGATCCAGCGCTTGCTCTGCGACCGCCCGCGCGGCCCCCGCCGAACCATCCGCGAGCACCGGGACTTCGATCGCGCTGAGCACCGCATTCGGCACCACCGCGCCGTCGGCCAGCGCCCGCTCCAGCACATCCAGATCGGCGAACCGCTCGCCGGACGCCGCCAGCTTGCCGAGGACCGCGATTCGCGCGGGCTTCGATGCCGCGGCCGTGACCGTGGCCCAGTCAACCTGGAACAGCGAACGCTGCCCGCCATGCTTGGCGCTCGCCAACTGCGCCGGCTCGACCGGGCGCAGGGCGAGTTTGTCCACGCTCACCACCGGTTCGCCGTGTTCGCCGACAATATCGATCCGCACCGAGTTATTGCCCGCCTGAACGATCCGTACCCTTGCCCGTCCGGTACCGGTCTGACCGAGCCGCACCCCCGACCACGAAAACGGCAGATCCGCAACCGATCCCGCGCCCTTGTCCAGCAGTGCACCATGCAGTGCGGCATCGAATAGCGCCGGATGCAACCCGAACTCGGCGCCATCGACATCATCGGGCAGCGTGATCTCGGCATAGACCTCCTCACCCGAACGCCACGCCGTGCGCAGCCCTTGGAAGGCGGATCCGTAGTCGTAACCGGCCTCGGCCAGCCGCACGTACAACCCATCGACCGCGACCGGCTCGACACCTTCCGGTGGCCATTCGATCGGCAGCCACGATGGCGCGACCAGCTCCTGCTCCGCGGCGAGCCAGCCGCGCGCGTGACACGTCGCCTCCAACGGCTCGTCGTCTGCTTGGTCCAGGCCGCCGGTTTCCGGGCGGGTATAGATGGCTATTTCGCGGCGGTGGTCCTCGGCCGCTCGACCGACGGTGACCTGAACCTGAAGCGCAACACCGTCTTCCAGCAGCAGCGGCGCTTCCAGCACCAGCTCGTCGAGCACCGGAGTCCCAGTCTGGCGCCCCGCCGTCAGTGCCAACTCGACCAGTGCGGTGCCCGGCACCATCGTCAACCCCATCACCACGTGATCGGTTGTCCACGAATGTGATTCGGATGACAGGCGGCCGGTGAACACCCACTCGTCCCGGTCGGCAACCTGCACGGCCGCCGCCAGGATCGGATGCCCGACCCGAACCAACCCGACCGCGGTCGCATCTGCGGCCGAGGCGTTGGGCAAGAGCCAGAACCGTTCCCGCTGGAACGCATACGTTGGCAAGTCGACCCGCTCGGCACCGGTCCCGGCATAGAACGCCGACCAATCCACCGGCACTCCGGCGATCGCGGCCTGGCCGAGGAATCCGGCGAAGGTTTCTGGTTCCGGCTGGCGGGCACGCAACGCCGACATCAACACCACATCGTCGTACTCGTCGAGGCATTGCCGCGCCATCGCCGTCAGCACACCGTCCGGGCCCAGCTCGAGGTAGCGGCGCACACCCAAACCGTGCAGAGTTCGCACACCGTCCAGGAACCGCACCGCGCCCCGAACATGCGCCACCCAGTACCCCGGATCGGTCAGCTCCGAGGACACCGACTTGCCTGTCACGTTCGATACGATCGGAATTCGAGGTTGCTCGAACCGCAATCCTCGTGCCACCTGTTCGAACTCGGCGAGCATCGGCTCCATGCGCGGGGAATGGAACGCATGACTGACCCGCAACCGTGTCGTCTTATGGTCTTTCCACTGAGGCAGCCATTCTTCGACCGCGTCCGCATCACCGGACACCACCACCGCACGCGGACCGTTGACCGCCGCGATCGCCAACCGGCCGTCGAAACCCGCCAGCGACGCATCGACTTCGGCTTCCTCGGCCTGCACTGCAACCATCGCCCCGCCAGCAGGCAGCGCACCCATCAGCCGGCCCCTGGCGACGACCAAGGCGCAAGCATCGGGCAGCGACAACACACCCGCCACGTGGGCGGCCGCCAACTCACCGACCGAGTGCCCGATCAAGTAGTCCGGCCGGATACCAAGCGATTCGACCAGCCGGAACAACGCGACCTCGATCGCGAACAACGCCGCCTGCGTGTATTCGGTCGCGTCCAGAAGTGCTGCTTCTTCGGAACCTTCTGCGGCATTCAGCAATTCGCGCACTGACCTACCCAGCAGCGGATCCAACTGTGCGCACACATCGTCGAGGGCCTGGGTGAACCGCGGAAACACCTGTGCCAGTTCGACACCCATCCGTACCCGCTGGGCCCCTTGCCCGGTGAACAGGAACGCCGTCTTGCCCCCGACCGAACGGCCCTCGACCACCCCAGCAGCGGGCTCGCCATCGGCAAGACCGGCCAACCCGGCCATCAGCATATCGCGATCGGAAGCCACAATCACCGCACGGCGCTCGAGTAACGCGCGAGTGGACACCTCGGAGAAACTCACATCCAGAGGCGAAACCTCCGGTCGTGCAACCAAATACGCGCGCAGACGATCAGCCTGCGCCCGCAGCGCCTGCGCATTGCGAGCCGACATCAACACCGGCACCGCACCAACGGTCCGCTCCGTCGACACCTCTGCGAGCGCCTGACCTCGGACCAGCACGGGCCCCTCGACCGGCACCGGATCCTCGACCGGTGCTTCCTCGATGATCAGGTGCGCGTTCGTGCCACTGATCCCGAACGAGGACACCCCCGCACGACGCGGCCGCTCCGAAGCGGGCCACGGCTGTACCTCGGTGAGCAGTTCGACCTTGCCCGCGTCCCAATCCACGTGCGGCGAAGGCGAATCCACATGCAACGTGGCAGGCAACACCCCATGCCGCATCGCCATCACCATCTTGATCACCCCGGCAACACCCGCCGCCGCCTGCGCATGCCCGATATTCGACTTCACCGAACCGAGCCACAACGGACCGCCCGCCCGCTCACGCCCATACGTCGCCAGCAAGGCCTCCGCCTCGATCGGATCACCCAGTTGCGTCCCGGTCCCGTGGCCTTCCACCACATCGACATCGGCCGCGGTCAAACCCGCATTCGCCAACGCCTGACGGATGACCCGCTCCTGCGACGGACCATTCGGCGCGGTAAGCCCATTACTGGCACCGTCCTGATTCACCGCACTACCGCGCACCACCGCAAGAACGCGATGGCCGTTTCGCCGCGCATCCGAAAGCCGCTCCAGCACAACAAGCCCCGCGCCCTCGCCCCAGCCAACACCGTCAGCCGCCGCCGCATACGACTTACACCGCCCATCCGGGGAAATCCCGCGCTGACGACTGAACTCGACGAAGATGTTCGGCCGCGCCAGCACCGTCACGCCACCCGCAAGCGCCAGTGAGCACTCCCCCGCTCGCAGCGACTTACCTGCCAAATCCATCGCGACGAGCGACGCGGAACACGCCGTATCCACCGTCACCGCAGGCCCTTCGAGCCCGAAGGTGTAGCTGATCCGGCCCGACGCCACGCTGCCCGCGGAGGCGATCATCAAGTAGCCCTCGATCTCGGAACGCTGGTCGCTCATCCCCGCGACGAATTGGTAGTCCGAGTACATGTGCCCGCAGAAAACGCCGGTATCACTGCCGCGCAACGAGTTCGGATCAATACCCGCGTCTTCGAACGCCTCCCACGCACCCTCCAACAGCAACCGCTGCTGCGGATCCATTACCAACGCCTCACGGGGGCTCACCCCGAAGAACTCCGCATCGAACTCACCGACCCGCTCGACGAATCCACCCTCACGGGTGTAAGCGGTGCCCGTATGGTCCGGGTCCGGGTCATAGAGGCGTTCGACGTCCCAGCCACGATCCACGGGAAACCCGGACAACGCATCTCGCTGCCCCGCCACCAGTTCCCACAGCTCGTCCGGCGATGTAACGCCTCCGGGATACCGGCAGCTCATCCCGACGATTGCCAGCGGCTCACTCGCCCGATCCAGGAACTTCTGGTTCTGCCGCCGCAGGCGCTCAGTCTCCTTGAGCGACTTCCGGAGTGCACCGACGACGTCGTTCTGCTTGGCTGCCATGCTCACGCCTCCACGTCCGGACGCGCAGGGGCGACCATATTTTCGCTTGTCCTCATACGATGTCCTCTTGACCATCCGGATCGGGGCCTCGACGTCTGCTGCGCCGGGGAGGTTTCGGATGGCATGACCTGATACCTCACGACAGATCGCGTGGAAGCCGCGGCGGATACAGTTCGCTTCAGGTGTGGCGCAAGACATTTACTGGACCATCCGGCTACCGCACGGGTGTATCCCGGTCGGCTCGGGGCGTCTCTGAACTAGTGCGCTCGGCAATCAGCGGGTCCCGACCATCCCGGCGGCAGCCTGTGTAATTCCACCGTCCCGAAGGAGCCCGAAACATGACCGAAGCCGTTGACGTGACCTGTCCGCGACTTGACTCTGCCACCTGGATAAGAACTTTCGCACCCAACCCCAAGGCCCAGCTTCGCCTGGTATGCTTCCCACACGCAGGCGGCTCCGCGAGCTTCTTCTTCCCCATCTCGACTGCCTTGTCGGGCTTGGACATCGAAGTTCTGGCGGTGCAGTATCCGGGCCGTCAGGACCGCCGCAACGAACCGCCTATCACCGACATGGGTGCACTGGCCGACTCGGTAACCGAAGCCCTTCAACCATGGTCGGCAGACCGTTTAGCCTTCTTCGGTCACAGCCTGGGCGCCACCCTCGCTTTCGAGGTCGCCCGTCGAATGGCAAGCGCGCCAGAGATACTCGTCGCGTCCGGCCGCCGAGCCCCGTCCCGCCGCCGCGAAGAAGCGCTACACCGCAGCACCGACGCGGAAATCGTCGCCGAACTCCGAAGCGTGGGCGGTACCGATGCCATCCTCCTGCAAGACGAGGAACTCCGCGCCATGCTCCTCCCTGCGGTCCGGGCCGACTACACCGCCATCGAAAACTATGAATGCGATCCCGACGAGACCGTAATCGATTCCCCCATAACCGTTTTCGTCGGCGACCGCGATCCATACGCCACCCTCGACGAGGCCAGGGCCTGGCGCGGCCACACCACCGGCCAATTCAATCTACACACCTTCAACGGCGGCCATTTCTACCTGACCGCCGCACCGAAGGAAACAATCACCCGCCTCACCGAAGTATTGACCCCCTACTGCACAAGCCAGGAGTGACCCACCGTGCCCGACACCACGCACACCAATAATGTTCTGCTGGAGGGCGCCCAGCCGAGGTAACCACCTCGACTTTCGGACTTTTCTAGGGAGTCCGGCTCAGTGTCGACGGCGGGAGTCTGGCGATGATGCCTGCTGTGTAACGGTGTGTCGCGCAGGCGATTTGGGGAAGATGGAGGAGCATCGACGGTTCCTAACAACAACCCATCGCTAACGATAGAGTGTTCCCGCCGATGCTCCGGGTTCCCACCCTACCGGGCACGTTCACCCGTGTCCTGGCGCCCTTCCGGGTATGTTTCACCGCCCCGACGTTCGAAACCTTCATGATGATGGTCGCGGGCCTGTACGCCGAACCAGTGCGCCACACCGCGTGTGGGATGCTCACCGGAGCCGGGTTGGCCCGGATATGGCATCACAGTCGAGCCCGCCGGTTCTTCTCCACCGCACGGTGGAGCCCCCAACAGGTCGGGCTGGTTGTGGCGGAATTGATTGTTTCCCAGCTACTTCCAGCAGGATCGCCGATCACGGCCGGGTCGATGACACCCTGTTCCGTCGCCGAGGCAAACGCGTTCACGCGGTGGGCTGGTTCCACGACGGGTCCGCCGCGGGGCAGGTGAAACTCGGGTTCCGCAACAACTGGGTGGTCTTGGCGATCGTGGTGTGCCTGCCGTTCTGCTCACGTCCGGTCGCGTTACCGGTCCTGGCCGCGTTGGCGGTCAAAGCCGGATCTGGCCCGCGACACGCTCGACGTCCTCACCGCTCCGGCGACGGCTGGCAAGCACCCACCGTCGCGGCGTTCCTGCAGAATCCGCGCTACACCGGTTACGCGGTCTTCGGGCGATGGACCAAGCGAGAAGAACTCATCGACCCTGACGACGTCGCAGCCGGGTACGCGATCCGATTCGTGCGAACAACCGCGGATCGCATCATCCGCTCCCGACGTCCTGCCGCGTGCACACCCGGCTGCGCGCGGCCCGGCCGCTGTAGGCTGCCGTCCGTGACTGAGAACGGAGCGATGCGAGGACCGGCCCGCCGCCCGGGCGGTCGCACCGCCCGGGTGCGGCACCGGATTCTCGAAGCCGCCGCCGCGCTGATCGCCCGCGAAGGGATCGGCGGCCTGCGCTACGACCAAGTCGCCGAGCTCGCCGACGTCAACAAGGCCAGCGTCTACCGCAACTGGCCCGACCGCACCACGCTGATCGCCGACGCGCTCGCCACCTTCGGGGCCGACGCCGCACCCCTGCACGACTCCGGTGACATCGACGCCGATCTCGTCGACTTCCTCGAGACCGGCGCCGCCGCCATGACGAGCCCGCAAGGCCGGGCGATGCTGAGCGTGGTGGCCTCGGCGCGGGAGAACCCCGAGCTGCGGGCCGTCGTCGACGAGGTGTTCGACCGGCGCCAGGCAACCCTGCACGATCGCCTGCGGACCGCGATCGAACGTGGCGAGCTGCCCGCGGTCGACCTCTCGTTCCTCGGCGAGATGCTCACCGGACCCGTCCAGTTGTTCGTCACCCGCGGTGCCCGCACGTTCACCCGGGCCGACGCGCGTCAAGTGTGCGCAATCGTCCTCGCCGGCGTCCGTGCCACCGCCCACGACGAGAAAGAAACCCAGCATCCCTGACTTCCGCGGAGAATGTACTGTCCGTTAATACTGCAACGGCACCTATGTGAGTGAGTGCTGGTAGATCTGGTGTGTGGTGTTGGATCGTGTTGTGGCCGAGTTGGATTCGTTGATGTCACGGATTGCGGGCAGGTTCGCCCGGTCCGAGCCGCGGGAGCGGGCGCGGGAGTATGTGTCGGGGCTGTTGGCGGGTTTGGAACGCAAGAACGGGTGGACGCTCGCTGAACGTGCTGGTGAGGGCAGTCCGGACGGGATGCAGCGGCTGCTGCGCAAGGCTGATTGGGACGTCGATGCGGTGCGTGATGATGTGCGTGACTATGTGGTCGAACATCTGGGTGATCCCGAGGCTGTGCTGGTCGGTGACGAGACCGGATTCCTGAAGAAGGGCGTGAAATCTGCTGGGGTGCAACGCCAGTACTCCGGCACTGCCGGTCGCACGGAGAATTGCCAGATCGGGGTGTTCCTGGCCTACGCCTCGCGCCACGGGCATGCCTTGATCGATCGTGAACTCTATGTTCCCGAGTCGTGGACCTCGGATCGAGACCGCTGCCGCGACGCCGGGATCCCCGACGAGGTCGAGTTCGCGACCAAAGCGCGGCAGATGATCGCCATGCTGCAACGGGCGCTGGCCGCGGCAGTGCCGTTCGCGTGGTTCACCGCCGACGAGGTCTACGGACAGGCGCCCTACCTGCGGGACTGGCTCGAGGACCAGGACGTGTCCTATGTGCTGGCCACCCGCTGTGACCACCAGCTGAGCACCCGCGCCGAGCGCACCGCACGCGCCGACGAACTGATCGCCGACCTCGCCGCAAGCAAGTGGCAGCGGCTCTCGGTCGGAGCCGGCGCGCACGGACCCCGCGAATACGACTGGGCACGCCGCCCGATCGAGGGGACCTGGGCCCGCGGGCGCGGGCACTGGCTGCTGGCACGACGCGCGTTGAGTCCCAACAGCAACGGCGTCTACGAGATCGCCTACTACATCTGCTACGGCCCGCACCGATCCCGCCTGGTCGACCTGGCCTGGGTCGCCGGGTCACGCTGGCATGTGGAGGAGGCGTTTCAGCAAGCCAAGGGCGAAGCCGGGCTCGATCACTACCAGGTCCGCAGCTGGCGGGCCTGGTACGCCCACATCACCCTCTCGATGCTCGCACTCGCCTGGCTGGCAGCGTCGAAAACCCTTGCCGCAAAAGGGGAACCAGCGAACTCGAGCAAGACATGATCGCGCTCACGCTACCGGAAATCCGCCGCCTGCTCATCGCGTTCGTGCTCACCCCACACCATGTCGCCGATCACATCTGGGCCTGGTCGAGCTGGCGGCGACGCCGCCAGCACCAAGCCCGGTTATCGCACTACCGGCGGCGCGGCCACCCACTCACCTGAGTGCCGTTGCAGTACTAGGTCATCAAACCCGTCTCAAATGGAACCCCGCCATCGACTGGGTCCACTCCGACCAACCGTCACACGAAGCACTCATCAGCAAAGAAACCTTCGAACAAACCCAACTACGGCTCGCCGCCCGAAACCAACGATCAGTCCGCAGCAAGGTACGCCGCCAACACCCCTACGCCTTCAAAGGCCTGATCCTCCACGAAACCTGCGGACGACGGATGCAAGGCAACTGGAACCACGACCAAGCCCACTACCGCTGCCGCTTCCCCGCCGAGTACGCCATCGCCAACAAAATCGACCACCCCGGAGTGGTTTACGTACGAGAAGACCAAATCATCGGCCCGATCGACTCCTGGCTCGCCAAAATCTTCCGCCGCGATCAGATCGAGCATTCCCTCGCCATGCTCGAAAGCGCCCAACCAGACGGCAGCGCGGCAGTTGCCTCGATGCGCGCTATCCGGCAGTCACTAGCTGACCATGACCGCAAGCTCAACAGCTACCGCGCGGCGCTGGAGGCTGGCACCGACCCTCAACTGATCGCGACCTGGACCCGACAAGTCCAATCCGAACGAGAGGTTGCTGCGACACAGCTGACAGCAATGGAAGCAGAAACCAAAGCCCGTCCTACATTGAGCCGCAACGAGATTCGCGACCTGGTGAAGTCCTTCGGCGGCCTCATCAAGATCCTGCGAGCTGCCGATCCCACCGACAAGCTCGAGGTTTACCGACAGCTGGGCCTCAAGATGACCTACAACCACGAAACACGAGTGGTGGTGGCTGAAGTTCAGCCACCACCACCCGTGTGCGTAATGGTCGTGTCCGGAGGGGGACTTGAACCCCCACGCCCGTTAAAGGGCACTAGCACCTCAAGCTAGCGCGTCTGCCATTCCGCCACCCGGACCGGTGGTGCTCAGCAAGATTATAGGATGTGGCGGCGTGGACCAAATCGCGGGTTGACCACGGGTTTTGCGGGAGGGGTCGGGTGGCGGGAGGGGCTCCCGGGGGCGGGGGTCGGGAGCCCGGTGCCTCAGACGAGTTCTTCGATGGTTCTGGCGAACTCCAGGGTGCCGTGGCCGTCGGCTACCTGGCGGTCGATGAGGTTTTTGATGGGGGCTACGAAGTCGGTGGTGATGCCTGCGTCGCGGGTGGCTCGGTTGATCGCGTCGAGGGCGGCTTTGTGGAAGGCGAGGGATTGGATGGGGTTGGTGTAGTCGCCGCCGTCGACGATGGTGCCGTAGGCGGGGAGCATTTGGGCCATGGCGGTCACCCATGGGACGGCGCGTTCGGCGAAAGCGCTGGCCGAGACGCCTACGCAGCGCATCATGGCGGCGCCGTGCATGAAGCCGGTGAACATGGCGTACATGTTGGCGAGTAGTGCGAAGTCGTAGGTGGAGGCCAGTCCGGCGTCTTCGCCGAAATAGTCTGCGGCGGCTAGTAATTCGAGGGTTTCGCGGTGTGCGTCATAGAGGGGTTCGGGAGCCGCTGTACAGGATGGACGCGCCGGGCTGGCCGATCATGGATGGGACGGCCATGATGCCGCCGTCGAGGTAGTCGATGCCGTGGCCGGCCGCCCAGGTGGCCAGTTCGCGGGCCTCTTCGGGGGCGGTGCTGGTCAGGTTGATGACCTGTCGGCCGGACAGTTCGGCGACTACGGGGTCGAGGGTGGTGTGCACGGAGGCGTGGTCGAAGAGGACGACGATGATCGGGCCGCCCGCCTGGACCGCTTCGGCGACCGAGGTGGTGGCGGTCGCGCCGGTGGCGACGAGGTCGGCAGCCTTGCCCGGGGTGCGGTTCCACACCGTCGTCGGGTGGCCGCCCTTCAGCAGGGTCGCGGCCAGCGCATGGCCCATCGCGCCGAGTCCGAGGACGGTCACGGGGGTGTTCGTGGTTTCCGCCATTGCGGGGTCAACTCCTTGAAAATCAGTGAACGGGGTGGTCAGCGCGCTGAAAACAAGGCTGCTCTTTGCCCGCTATGGCGGCAAGTACCTACTATTTAGTCGGGTACTTACCAATGGGTGTGTGAACAGGTAGCGAGGTCGGGCGATGGGCGAAAAGAGATCCGGACCATACTTCTGCGGCATCGACGCGGCGATGGACGCGGTCGGCGGCAAGTGGAAGGCGCTGATCCTGTGGGAGCTGGAGGCCCATGGCATCCGCCGATTCGGCGAGCTGCGCCGCGGCCTGCCGGGTGTCTCGGAGAAGATGCTGATCCAGCAGCTGCGCGAGCTGGAGGAGGACGGGATCGTGTCGCGCGAGGTCTATCGCGAGGTGCCGCCGCGGGTCGAATACCAGCTCACCGAATTGGGCGCCGCGCTCAACCGCGCACTCGAACCGCTCGACGCCTGGGGTCTTGACCGTATCGATCGGATCGGCGCGGACCGCGTGCACCCGGTGACCGCATGACGCCTATTCGCGACCGGGGCCGGTCGGATCGATTGTGACGGAAGGCATTCCGTCGACGGTTGTGGTCTGCGGGGTCGAGATGAAGGGCAACGTTCGCACCTGCTGGTCGGTGGTGGGCACCGGGGGTTCGTTCGTGGGCATCAGGAACAGGGCGAGGATCACGAGTAGCAGGGCTGCCAACGCGCCAAGGATCGGTCGGCAGTAAACGCGCACAATGGGTGATCGGCACCCGTCTTCGATCCGTTACCCGGGATCGCGAATACGCCTGGCTCAGGCCGTCTCCGGGGTGTCGGCAAGCGCATCGGCGAGGTAGTCGACGATGCGCCGAGCCGCCTCGCCGCCGGGGTCGAGTTCGGGGTTGTAGATCGCCAATGTCATTCCGACACAACCGGGTTGGATGGCGGCGACGGTGATGGCTTCAAGGTCCGCCCAGTCCAGGCCGCCGGGTTGCGGATAGTCGACGGCCGCCATCGCGGCGGTGGACAGCACGTCCAGGTCGACATGCAGCCACCAGGAGTAACCGCGGCGACGGAAACGGCCGACGGCGATCTCGGTGGGAACGGCGGCTTTTCCCCGCAACTCACGGTCGGTCAGCAGCGCGATGGTCGAGGCGATGGAATCGACGTCGGCTGCCCGCAGCTCGGCCGCGTCGCGCGGACCGAGGGCCACGACCCGGGTGGGGTCGAGAACAGGAAGCGCATCCGCCAACTCACCAGGAAGACCTTCGGCATTCGCCAAAGCCAAGCCGAGTTCACAATCGGCCGCCTCACCACTGACACTTCGACCTGGCGGCCACGCGTCCTCGTGCCCATCAACGAAGACCAGCGCGACATCGCCGAGCGCGTCTTGGGTACCGCGCAGAGCGCCCATCAGGACGGGGCAGTCACCACCCAGCACCAACGGGAACTCCCCCATCTCGATACTCGCGACAACCGCCGCCCGAACGGAAGCGGTTGTGGCGGTGAGGGATTCCAACCCCAACAGTCCACTCAACGGATCACGCGACGGCCGCGGCGTGCCGACATCGACGTCGCCGAGATCGCGGACATCGGAACGGCGAGCACGTAATGCACTGACAAGGCCGGTTTCTCGCAACCCAGCGGGCGCGTTCGCCACTCCGCCGGTCGTTCCGGCGGAGTTGAACGGCACACCGATCACGGTAAGCAGTGTTCTGCCTCCTACTCGTGCGCGGCGCACCCAGCACACAGCCGAGAACCGAGAGGTCTCCCCTGTTTAGACGATAACCCGCCGACGCCGAGTCAGCCCATGAGCGCACGCACCTCGCTGCGATGCGCATCACATTTGCCTATTGAATGTGACCCACTCTTGGTGCTAAACATTGTGGCACGCAACGCAATACACGTTGCACAATATGCAACGTGTGATGAATGGGAACCGAAGATCTTGATGCTGCACCGTGAATTCCGGCCAGGCGGGGCCGTACGACGCGCACTCACCCTCGGAGCCGCGCTGTTCCTGCTCGCCGGGTGCGCGCCGGTGCAGTCCGGCCCGGCCGGATCGGGTGCCGACGAGAAGACCGGCACCGTCCGGGTCTGGCTGTTCGACGAGGCGAACCGCGCGCCGAAGGAAACGGTGATCAACGAGGCGATCGCGGAGTTCAGGGCGACGCGGCCGAACGTCGAGGTCGACGTGCAGTGGGTGCCGGTCGCCGGACGGGCGGAGAAGTTCGCCGGCGCCTTCAATGATCCGGCCAGCGCCCCCGATCTCGCCGAGTTCGGCAACACCGATCTCGCCGGTTATGCCGTCACGGGCGCGTTCGCCGACCTCGGCGCGGATCTCGCGGCCTGGCCGGAGGGCAAGGACATCGACCCGTCGGTCCTGGAAACCGCGAAGTCCGGCGGCAAGCTCTACGGGCTGCCCTGGTACACGGGCATCCGCGCGCTGTACTACCGCACCGACGTCTTCACCGAACTGGGCCTGCGGCCGCCGACCACCCTGGCCGAGCTCACCGACACCGCCCGCCGTATACACGCGAAAAAGCCTGACCTGTACGGGATTTCGGTAGGCGGCAAGTACACCTACGCCATGCTTCCGTACCTCTGGGCGCACGGCGGCGAGATAGCCCAGAACGACGGCACGATGTGGAACGCCACGGTGAACTCGGACCGGGCAAAAGCGGGGATCACCCGCTACGCGGAACTGATCCACGACGACATCTGCCCGCCCGCGCAGTGTGCCGACTTCACCGGAACCCAGAGCGTGCAGGCCTTCGCGGGCGGCAAGGCCGCGATGACCATCGGTGGCGACTTCAGCCGCAAGGCCATGGATCAGGGCGCTTCGAAGGACAAGTACGCGGTGATTCCGCTACCCGGCACCGAAACAGGCTCGGTCGCACCGGCCTTCGCGGGCGGCAACCTGCTCGGCGTCTTCCGTGCGGGCCAGCATCGCGGCCTCGCTGTCGACTTCGTCGAATTGCTCGGCAGCGCAAAGTATCAGGAGAAGATGTACCAGGCGATGGGGAACCTGCCGACGCTGACGAGCGTGCAGCAGAAGCTCGCCGCGAACGACGCGTTCCTCGCCCCGTTCGTCCAATCACTGAAGGCCGGTACGAAGTTCGTGCCGAGCACACCGGCGTGGTCGAAGATCGACAGCCAGAATCTGCTGCCGACCGCGGTGCAGCAGATCGCCACCGGAGCCAAGGATCCCTCGGCGGCGTTGAACGCGGCGGCCGCCGCGATGAACAAGGCATTCAGGTAGGCGCACATGGCAATTCAAGAACTCTCGAAACCGGTTCCGGCCCCGCGTACCTCGCCGAGACCTCGTCGCCTCAGGCGAGACACCATCACCGCGTGGCTCTACCTCGCCCCGGCGGGCATCCTGCTCGCCGCCGTGCTGATCTATCCGATCTATCAGATCGTGTTGATCTCGTTCTACGACTACGGCCAGGCACAGGCCACCGGCGCCGCGCCGCTGGAGTTCATCGGACTGGGCAACTACCGAGAACTCCTGTCGGACAGCCAGTTCTGGATCGTGCTCGCCAACACCTTCGTGTTCGGCACGGTCTGTGTGGTCGGCGGTCTCGTGGTCGGCACGGCGCTGGCCGTTCTCGCGACGCGGGTCCGCGCGGTACCGCGGATGCTGCTGTTCCTCGCGGCGCTCGGCGCGTGGGCGACTCCCGCTATGGCAGGGTCGTACGTCTGGCTGTTCCTGTTCGACGCGGACTTCGGCATCGTCAACGAGGCGCTGTCGGGCCTCGGGCTCCGTTCGATGGACGGGCACTCGTGGACCTTCGGCACTCTCAGTGCGTTCGGATTGGTTGCCGCCGAGGTGATCTGGTGCTCTTTCCCGTTCGTCATGGTGACCATGTACGCGGGCATCAAGGCGATCCCGGAAGAGGTGCTGGAGGCCGCGGCATTGGACGGCGCGTCGACGTGGCGCTCGGCCCGCTCGGTCATCCTGCCGATGCTGCGGCCGTTGCTGCTGATCGCGACGATCCAGTCGATCATCTGGGATTTCAAGATCTTCACCCAGATCTACGTGATGACCAATGGCGGCGGTGTCGCGGGGCGCAACCTGGTGCTCAATGTCTACGCCTACCAAAAGGCCTTCGCCGGGCAGGAATACGGGCTCGGCTCAGCGATCGGAGTGCTGATGACGCTGTTGCTGTTGTCGATCACCGGGCTCTACGTCCGGTCCCAGCGCAGGAGCACACCATGGCAGTGAAACCTCTGCTGCGCGCACCGCGTAAGCCCGGTCGCCTTGTCGCCGAGGCGGTTACGGTGGTGATCGCCGGATTCGTCGCGTTCCCGCTGTACTGGATGGTGCTCTCCGCACTCAAGCCACCGGGCGAGATCCAGTCGGCCGATCCGAAACCGTGGACCTTGGCGCCCAGCCTGGACAGTTTCACCCGGGTGCTCTCGATGAACGGTTTCGGCCGGTTCTTCCTGAACAGCTTGCTCATCGCCGTTGTGGTCGTGTTCCTTTCGCTGGTGCTGTCGTTCCTGTCCGCGGTGGCGCTGACCCGCTTCCGGTTCCGCGGCCGGACCGTGCTGCTGGTAATGATCCTGGTGGCACAGATGGTTCCCGTTGAGGCGCTGACGATTCCGCTGTTCTTCCTGATGCGCTCGATCGGCGGCACGGTGCCCGCGTTGGGGCTCAACGAGCTCGGCTCGATCATGCTGGTGGATCTGGTGTTCAGTCTGCCGCTGGCCATCTGGTTGCTGCGCGGGTTCGTCGCGGCGGTGCCGTTCGAGCTGGAGGAGGCGGCGAAACTCGATGGAGCGAGCCGTCTTCGCTTCGCGTGGCAGATCCTGCTGCCGCTGGTAGCGCCCGGGCTGGTGTCGGTCAGCGTGCTGTCGTTCATCCACGCGTGGAACGACTTCCTGTTCGCGAAGACGTTCATCATCTCCAAAACCGAGAACCAGACACTGCCGCAGGCGATTCTGGTGTTCTTCAAACCGGAGGACACCGATTGGGGCGCGGTGATGGCGGCCTCGACCTTGATGACCATTCCGGCGCTGGTGCTATTCGTGCTGGTGCAGCGCAAGCTCGTCTCCGGCCTCGGCGGGGCGGTGAAAGGCTGACATGCCAGGATTCGACACACTGCTCCCGCGACCCGTCTCGGTGAGCCCGATGCCCGGTGTGTGCGCCTGGCCAACGGAACTCGACGTGCGCATCGACCCGAACCTGCCGCCCGAGGGATACCGGCTGGAGATCACGCCGAGCGGCATCACGCTCACCGCCGCGGATCACGCCGGGCGGATGCATGCACAACAGACCCTGCGCCAACTCGCCGGACCGGACGCGTTGCGCGCCGCGGCCATCGGCACTCGGGAACTCGCGGTGCCGTGCGGCATCGTCGAAGACCATCCGCGATACCGTTGGCGCGGTTGCCTGCTCGATGTCGCACGCAACTTCCGCACCAAGGCGGAGGTCCTGCGGTTCATCGATCTCCTGTCGGCGCACAAACTCAACGTGCTGCACCTGCACCTGACCGATGACCAGGGCTGGCGCATCGAGGTCCCCGCCTTTCCGAAGTTGACCGAAATCGCTTCGTGGCGAACAGGATCGATGGTCGGCCGACACGACGGACCCGAACGCGACGGTCGCCCACACGGTGGGTTCTATACCACCGACGACCTGCGTGAGATCGTCGCGTACGCGACCGAGCGGGCCATCACCGTAGTGCCGGAGATCGATGTTCCCGGCCACTCCCGGGCCGCGATCGCCGCATATCCCGAACTCGGGCCGGAGACCGAAACCCCTTGGGAGGTATGGACTTCCTGGGGCATCAGCACCTCACTACTCGACCCGACGCCGAACACGCTGGACTTCTTCCGCCGAGTCTTCGAACACGTGCTGACCATCTTCCCGTCGCCGGTCATCGGAATCGGCGGCGACGAAGTCCCCGGCGCAACCCCGGCGCACGGCCGCTTGGTCGCCGACCTCGCAACGTATCTGGCCACCCAGGGCCGTCGAGCCGTCGGCTGGGACGAGGTGCTCGACGCCGGTCCCCTGCCGCCCATGGTGATCGACGCATGGCGCGACGAGGCTGCGGCCACTCGCGCAGCCGCAGCCGGTCACGACGTCGTCCTGTGCCCCGAGGATCACTTCTACCTGGACCACCGCCAGTCCGATCACCCCGACGAACCGATCCCGGTCGGCTACCTACGCACCCTGGAAGACGTATACCGGTACGAGCCCCCGCTCGACGGCCCACTGATCATCGGCATTCAAGCCCAGCTCTGGAGCGAACACCTGGATACGGTCCGCCGAGTCGACTATGCCGCCTTCCCCCGCCTGTGCGCCATCGCCGAACTCGCCTGGAGCCCACCGAATCGCGACTACGCCGAGTTCCTCCCCCGCCTCCGCGATCACCACCTCCCCCGCCTGGACGCACTCGGCGTCGAATACCGCCCCCTCGACGGCCCACACCCCTGGCAAAGCCGCCCTGACGTCCCCACAACCGCCCATCGTCCAAACCAACTCCCCGTGACGCTGATCTAGCGGTCGGCCAGCACGCGCTCGAGTGTCAACCGACCCGCACGTCCCCATGTCGGCTGGCCACCGGGAAGCCCCCGTTCCCAGGCCTGGCCGATACTGATGAGCGAAGCCGCGTGCAACACAGCCCATCCCCGCGCACGCCGGATCATTGCGGCGTCCCCGTTCGCGTAGGTATCGAAGAACCGCGCGGCACCGCCCGCCGGGAGCAGTAGCCACGCGGCCGCGAGATCGTTCGCCGGATCGCCCGCACAGAGTTCACCGAAATCGATAACACCCGCGAGCGTCCCATCCGAAACAACGACATTCGCCGGATGCAGGTCACCATGCAGCCACACCGGCGGACCGGCCCATACGGGAGCGGAAAGGGCTGCCTCCCATACGCGTTGGACGTCGGCGACAACATCGCTCGCAACAGCAGATTGCAGCTTCGAATCGGCATCGTCCGCGAAGGTCTCGAGCGCTACGCCGCGCCTCGGATTGACCGGAGCCTCATTGGGCGCCTCCTGATGGAGCGCCTTCAGGAAGCCCGCCAAAGCATCCGCAGCATGCTCGACGCGACTGACCGTCGCGCGATCGGCCGGTTCGCCGGGAACCCATCGCGCAATCGTCCACGGCCGTGGGAACTTTGCCGACGCTTCGCCGAACCGAACGGGCGTCGGGACCGGGAGCGGAAGACGCGCGGCCAACATAGGCAGCCACTGCCGCTCCTTACCCAACAGCGACGGGGCCCGCTCTGTACGTGGCATCCGGACCGCCAATTCACCACCGAGCCGCCACATTTGATTGTCCCAACCGGCATCTATGCGCCGCAGCTCCAGTGCGGAAAGGTCCGGGTGCTGCTCGATCAGGAGCGATCGCACCAAGGTTTCATCGATCTCGATGCCGTCCATGTCTGCGACTCAATCCCCCGGGGTCCAGCCGATGGACTGCGCCCATGCTTCCGCTCGCGCGGTGATCTCGATGATCAACGGACCCTTGGCGTCTGCGTAGGCGTTCATGTCGGGCCAGTTGCGCTGCGTGAGTTGGTGTTTGAGTTGCTGGTAAGCGGCGCGGTCGTGCGGGTCATGCCTAAGCCAGTCGCGGAACAATAGGTGGCGGCGTTCCCAGTCGCTGCCGACGGTGCAGATGTGTAGGTGGACATCGCGTTCCGGTGTTCGCATCATGCGGTGGCCTGGCTCGCGAACGCGGAGTTGATAGCCTGCGGCGAGTAGCGGTTCCCGGTAGATAGCCTCGTCTTCGACGTCGGGAACGCTGAGGTCGATGTCGATGATCGGCTTGGCGGCCAAGCCCGGCACCGAGGTGGAGCCGATGTGGTCGATGCGGCGTGCGGTGGGTCCGAGGGCGGCGGCGATGCGGGCACGCTGGTCGGTGAAGCGGTTCGGCCAGGTGGGGTTGTAGTCGACGATGCGGATGTCCCGCTTCTCGATGCCGCCGATGAGCTCCATTCGATCATGCATACCGACCATCCTCGCGCATCGGCGTGCCGATCGACGGCCCGCACTCCCCGTCAGGTGCCGCCACCAATACGCGAGCGAGGACCGCTATCCGGAGATAATCTGCGGATAGCGGTCGAGTTCGCGTCGACAAGGTGCTCGCGCACCGATCACGTTGTCGAATCAGGAATTACGGCTCTTGGCGGATATTGCTATGCGCGCTCAGCACTTCTTCCAGGCGAAGTGATAGGTGGTGGTGATGCTGCCGTCCACGGAATCCATCGTGATGAAGCTGGTGGTCTTCTTCGGATCCGAAGTACCGGCATCAACGCGCAGCTGAGTATTGATGTTGAAATTGCGGAATTCGCCGCACGGCTGGTAGACGATCGCGCCGACCTCGGTGGAGTCGGTATTCTGCCAGTCATCACCGAAAGGACCCTTGAGGGTATGGTCGACGAAGTCGGTCGGCGAATTGCCCTGGAAGTAGTACCGGGCCCTTTCCAGGGCGGTCGCGCCCTTCGCCAAAGACGCGAATCCACGGTAGTCCGCCTGCGCGATGCCGTAGGTGAAGCCTTGCGGGACATGCACTTTCAGGTTGAGCTGGCAGTTCATCCGGAATTCGGTCGGACCTGCCCCAATTCCCACCTTTGCGGTGTATTGGCTGTAGGTAACCGTGAAGGCCGTGTTGTCGGGTGAGACCGCGACGGCCGCGGTCCCCGCCGGGCAACCGGAGCCATTGACGGTGACGACATCGATGACAATCTTGTCGGGTGGCGTGGGCATGTCCCGATCGGTGGTCGGCGCCCCAGAGGCCGGCGAACCTGCGAACGGAATAGCAAGCGCGAATACAGCTGCGCCGAGGGTAACGAATTTCTTGTACATGAGATGCCTCACAATGGTCCGGACTCGGATAGGACTTACTGTAAGACGTCGATACCTGCCCGAAGCTCCCCAGCAGAAGTGGGGAAAATCGGAGAATCTTTCCGCCACTAAGTAATTGGTGGTCGGTTTTCCTGATGCGTCGACAGCTGTTGAATGTTGGAGTTTTTGCTGCTCTGCACGACGTGCGGGCCTGATTCAGGGCCGGAGGAGATGGAAAGTGTCCATCCGCCGCCGGTGGTACTCGAGGTCGTCCTCGTCGTGCTGGACGCCGCGGCCGACGGCGATGCCGAAATACACTGCCTCCCTGCGCAATCGGTGCCGCATCAGCTGTACCAGCGCGATGTCGTCCAGCTGACCTGCCGTGCCGCCCTCGGCGTGATAGTCGTCGATGAACTGCCGCGCCCCGGTAAGGTCGCTCCCCAGTACGTCGGCGAATTCCAATGCCGCGGAGGCGAGTTCGACCTCCGGCGGCCCGATCAACACCTCGTCCCAGTCGAGCACCGCGACGACGTGTCCGCTGCGGGCCAGCAGATTTCCCTCGTAGTAGTCGCCGTGCAGCGGCTGCGCCCGAGCGGTACTGCTGAACTCGCCGAGCCACCGGTCCAGATCGGAGTCGGGCAGCTCAGCAGACGGCGACCCGTCCAGGCCGATCTCGAGGAACGACCGCTTGGGTCGCGGCAGCGGCCGGTAGTCGGCAAGTGCGCGATGCACCCGTGCCAGCAACCGAGCCGCCTCGGCTACCTGCACCGCGTCCTCACTACTCGCCCACTCCCCCTCGATCAGCGGCCACACGGTGATCGGCCGACCCGCCACCACCTCGACCGTCGACCCGTTCGCACGCGGCAACGGTGCCACGGCCTCCGGCACAGTGTGGGCAGCCGCGACGGCAATACCGTTGCACCACTCGACTTCTGCCGGGTCGCGATTCACCGCCCCGATCCGCACCACCACCTCGCCGACGCGATACGCGGCAGACTCCTCCCCGCCGTACAACCGCGAACCCTCACCCTTGTATCCCCATTCGGCCGCAACGGCGGCGCGGATATCCTCGGTCAGCGGGACGTCGACATAGATCACGCATCCACTTCTACCAGCGCGGTCGGCCGGAACGCAGCAGGACCAATCTCACTTCCAAGGGCCTCCCCCTGCAGACCCCCCGACTCGGGGGCGCACCCCCATACTGTCCGCCGGTAGACAGTAGGCAGGAGAAACCGCAGGCAGAGTCGCCCCGACGGATTTCTCATCGCACGCCGTCCCGCGGCGGCCGCGTCCGAGAGTGGGACAAGCCTTATGAATGCGTACGTGCCGGTTCTCGCGCTCGGCGCGATCGCCCTCGGCTTCACCACCCTCTCCGTGACGATGGGGGCCTTCATCGGCCCGAAGCGCTACAACCGAGCCAAGCTGGCCGCCTACGAATGCGGTATCGACCCGACCCCGCAGCCGCTGGGCGGCGGCCGTTTCCCGGTGAAGTACTACCTCATCGCGATGATGTTCATCATCTTCGACATCGAGATCGTGTTCCTGTATCCGTGGGCCGTCGGCTTCGATTCGTCCGGCATCTTCGCCCTGGTCGAGATGTTCCTCTTCATGCTCACCGTCTTCGTCGCGTACGCCTACGTGTGGCGGCGCGGCGGCCTGAGCTGGGAGTGAGGGCCGCATGGGACTGGAGGAGAAGCTGCCGAGTGGTTTCCTGCTGAGCACGGTCGAGGATCTGGCCGGCTATCTCAGGAAGGGCTCGGTGTGGCCCGCGGCGTTCGGCCTCGCGTGCTGCGCCATCGAGATGATGTCCACCGCGTCCGGGCGCTTCGATATCGCCCGCTTCGGCATGGAGGCGTTTCGCGGATCACCGCGGCAGGCGGACCTGATGATCGTCGCCGGGCGGGTCAGCCAGAAGATGGCTCCGGTGCTGCGACAGGTCTACGACCAGATGGCCGAGCCGAAATGGGTGCTCGCGATGGGGGTTTGCGCGTCCTCGGGCGGCATGTTCAACAACTACGCGATCGTCCAGGGTGTCGACCACATCGTGCCGGTCGACATCTATCTGCCGGGTTGTCCACCACGCCCGGAGATGCTCTTGCACGCGATTCTGGCTCTGCACACGAAGATTCAGCAGATGCCGCTCGGGATCAACCGCGCCGAAGCCGTGCAGGCGGCCGAGCGAGCCGCGCTGGCCTCGAAACCGGCGATCCCCCTTGGCCGTTCGAGCGCCTATCCGACCTTGGAGGTGCTACCGCGATGACCGGCGAGCAAAACGACGCCCCGATCCGCTTGCGGCGGGGCATGTTCGGAGTCCACGGAAGCGGCGACACTTCGGGCTACGGACGACTCGTCCACCCGATCACGCAGCCAGCCCGAACAACTCGACCCTATGGCGGATACTTCGACGAGACCGTCGATAGTCTCCTGACGGCACTGACTTCCGCGGGCCTGCGTCATACCGAGGCCATCGAACAGGTCGTCGTCTTCCGCAACGAGCTGACGGTGCACGTACACCGCGACCACCTGCGCGCGGTCGCCCGGATCCTGCGCAACGAACCCACCCTGCGCTTCGAACTCTGCCTCGGCGTGAGCGGCGTGCACTACCCGCAGGACCGAGACCGCGAACTACACGCCGTGTATCCCTTCCTCTCGATCACCCACAATCGCCGAATCCGACTCGAGGTCAACGCCCCCGACGCCGACCCGCACCTGCCCTCGCTCTACGACCTGTACCCGACCAACGACTGGCACGAGCGCGAGACCTACGACTTCTTCGGCATCGTCTTCGACGGCCACCCCTCGCTGACCCGCATCACCATGCCCGACGACTGGCCCGGCCACCCGCAACGCAAGGACTACCCGCTCGGCGGCATCCCGGTCGAATACCACGGCGCGCAGATCCCGCCACCCGACGAGCGCAGGGCGTACAGCTGATGACCACTCGCGAAAAGGTCTATGTCGCAGGCGGTCAGGACTGGGACGAGATCGTCGACGCCGTCCAGCGCGCCGACGACGAGCGCATCGTCGTCAATATGGGCCCGCAGCATCCGTCCACGCACGGCGTGCTGCGCCTCATCCTGGAGATCGACGGCGAAACCGTCACCGAGGCGCGCTGCGGAATCGGCTACCTGCACACCGGGATCGAGAAGAGTCTCGAATACCGCAACTGGATCCAGGGCGTCACCTTCGTGACCCGGATGGACTATCTGGCACCGTTCTTCAACGAGACCGCGTATTGCCTGGGCGTGGAGCGACTCCTCGACATCACCGATCGAATTCCGGAGCGCGCCAACGTGATCCGAGTCCTTCTCATGGAACTGAACCGGATCTCTTCGCATCTGGTGGCACTGGCGACCGGCGGCATGGAACTGGGCGCCGTGAACGTGATGTTCTTCGGGTTCCGTGAGCGTGAACGGATTCTGGACGCGTTCGAGGCGATCACCGGACTGCGGATGAACCACGCCTACATCCGGCCCGGCGGGCTCGCCCAGGATCTCCCCGACGACGCGGTGCCCCAGATCCGTGAACTCGTGCGCACCCTGCCGAAGGGACTGCGCGACCTCGAACTACTGCTCACCGAGAACCCGATCTGGAAGGCCCGCACCAAAGGAGTCGGCTACCTCGATCTGAGCGGGTGCATGGCGCTCGGCATCACCGGACCGATACTGCGCGCCACCGGGCTGCCGCACGACCTGCGCAAGACTCAACCCTATTGCGGCTACCAGGATTACGAGTTCGACGTCGTCACCGACACCGGATCGGATTGCTATGGCCGCTATCTGATCCGGGTCGCGGAGATGCGCGAGTCATTGAAGATCGTCGAGCAATGCCTCGACCGGCTGCGGCCGGGCCCGGTGATGATCGAGGACCGCAAACTGGCCTGGCCCGCCCAACTCGCCCTCGGCAAGGACGGACTGGGCACCTCGCCGGAACACGTCCGCAAGATCATGGCCACCTCGATGGAAGGGTTGATCCACCACTTCAAATTGGTGACCGAGGGTCTGCGTGTTCCGCCCGGTCAGGTGTACCTCGCGGTGGAGTCGCCGCGCGGCGAGCTCGGCGTGCACCTGGTCAGCGACGGCGGCACCCGACCATTCCGGGTGCACTTCCGCGACCCGTCGTTCACCAATCTGCAAGCGGTGGCGGCGATGTGCGAGGGCGGCATGATCGCCGACGTCATCGCGTCGGTCGCCAGCATCGATCCGGTCATGGGTGGGGTGGACCGATGACGGCGACGAACGGCGCACACCGGGTATTCATCCAGCTCGGCCCGCCACCGGAGGAAGGCGGCCAACTCGTCCGACCTGGTGCGCGGCAAACGTATCCGGCGGAGGTCGAAGCCAGGCTCCGAATCGATGCCGCCACCATCATCAGTCGCTACCCGGTGGCGCGCTCGGCGCTGCTCCCCTTGCTGCATCTCGTCCAGTCCGAGGACAGCTGCATCACTCCTGCCGGAATCGACTTCTGCGCAACGCAACTCGGTCTCACCGGCACCGAAGTCGTTGCCGTCGCCACCTTCTACTCGATGTACCGGCGTAGCCCGACCGGCGACTACCACGTCGGTGTCTGCACCAACACGCTGTGCGCGGTCCTCGGCGGCGACGCCATCCTCGCCACACTCGAAGAACACCTCGGCGTCCACCACGGTGCCACGACCGCGGACGGCGCCATCACCCTCGAACACATCGAATGCAACGCCGCCTGCGACTTCGCCCCGGTGGTGATGGTGAATTGGGAGTTCTTCGACGACCAGACGCCGGATTCGGCCTGCGCGATCGTCGACGCACTGCGCGCGGGTGAACAGGTCACGCCCAGCCGAGGCGCGCGGCTGTGCACCTTCCGCCGTACCGCGCGCATCCTCGCGGGCTTCCCCGATGAGCGCATCGGCGCCAACGACACCCGCGTCGGCCACGCCACCCTCGCCGGACTCGACCTGGCCCGCACCCAGGCCATCGCCGAATTGTCTTCCGCTGAAACGTTTTCCGCCGACGAGAGCATCGGAGGCTGACATGCTCCTCACCCCTGTCCTGAGCCGCTACTGGGACGAGCCGCGATCCTGGACCATCGACACCTACCAACGGCATGCCGGTTACTCCGCCTTGGCGACGGCACTGCGCATGTCCCCCGCCGAAATCATCAAGCTGGTAACCGATTCCGGCCTGCGCGGCCGCGGCGGCGCCGGGTTCTCGACCGGCGCGAAGTGGTCCTTCGTCCCGCGCGACGACGGCAAGCCGCACTATCTGGTCGTCAATGCCGACGAGTCCGAGCCGGGCACCTGCAAAGACATCCCGCTCCTGCTGGCGACGCCACACGCCCTGATCGAGGGCGCGATCATCGCGGCCTATGCGATCGGCGCGAGCCACGCGTTCATTTACGTACGCGGCGAAGTGGTTCCAGTGCTGCGGCGGCTCCACGCCGCGGCCGCCGAGGCATATGCCGCCGGATACCTGGGACGCGACATCCTCGGCTCCGGCTACGACCTCGAACTCATCGTGCATGCCGGTGCGGGCGCCTACATCTGCGGCGAGGAAACCGCACTGCTCGACTCGCTGGAAGGCCGTCGTGGCCAGCCCCGGCTACGTCCGCCGTTCCCCGCCGTCGCCGGTCTCTACGCGTGCCCGACCGTGGTCAACAACGTCGAGACGATCGCCAGCGTGCCACCGATCATCGAGCACGGCGTCGCCTGGTTCCGCACCATGGGCAGCAAGAAATCGCCCGGCTTCACCCTCTACTCGTTGACCGGGCATGTCGCCCGCCCCGGCCAATACGAGGCACCGCTCGGTGTCACCCTGCGCGAGTTGCTCGACTGCGCGGGCGGCGTCCGTGCCGGACATCGACTCAAGTTCTGGACACCCGGCGGCTCATCGACCCCCATCCTCACCGATGCACACCTCGACATCCCGCTCGACTACGAGGGTGTCGCCGCCGCCGGATCCATGTTGGGCACCAAGGCATTACAGATCTTCGACGACACCACCTGCGTGGTGCGCGCGGTGCTGCGCTGGACCGAGTTCTACGCCCACGAATCGTGCGGCAAGTGCACCCCGTGCCGCGAGGGCACCTACTGGCTGGTGCGGGTCTTCGAACGGCTGGAGGCAGGTCGCGGCACGGCGGCGGACCTGGCGAAGGTCCTCGACATCGCCGACAGCATGCTGGGGAAGTCGTTCTGCGCCCTCGGCGATGGTGCGGCCAGCCCGATCGTGTCGTCGCTGCGGTACTTCCGCGACGAGTACATCGCCCACTTCGCGCACGGCGGCTGCCCGTTCGATCCGTATCAATCCACTGTCATGGCAACGCGATTCAGCGATGTATTGCCGCCCGTAGAGGTCTACGCACGATGACCAGACCTACCGCCGCGAATGAAACAACACCGACGAACCTGGTGTCGCTCACCATCGATGGCGTAGAGCTGAGCGTCCCGAAGGGCACCCTCGTCATACGCGCGGCCGAACTGGTCGGCGTGCAGATCCCCCGCTTCTGCGATCACCCGCTGCTGGACCCGGTCGGCGCCTGCCGCCAATGCCTGGTCGAGGTGGAAGGACTGCGAAAGCCCATGGCGTCGTGCACGATAACCGTCACCGAGGGCATGGTGGTGCGCACCCAGCTCACCTCGGCCGCCGCCGACAAGGCGCAACGCAGCGTGATGGAACTGCTGCTGATCAACCATCCGCTGGACTGCCCGATCTGCGACAAGGGCGGCGAGTGCCCCTTGCAGAATCAGGCAATGTCCAACGGCCGAACCGAAACTCGGTTCGACGAGGGCAAGCGCACCTTCTCGAAACCCATCAACCTGTCGGCCCAGGTGCTGCTGGACCGCGAGCGCTGCGTGCTGTGTGCGCGGTGCACCAGATTCTCGCAGCAGATCGCCGGTGACCCGTTCATCGAACTGCTGGAGCGAGGCGCTTTGCAGCAGATCGGCATTTACGCCAAAGAGCCCTTGCAGTCGTGCTTTTCGGGCAATACCGTGCAGATCTGCCCGGTCGGGGCACTCACCGGCGCGTCGTACCGGTTCCGTGCCCGCCCCTTCGATCTGGTCTCCAGTCCGAGCGTGTGCGAGCACTGCGCGAGCGGCTGTGCCCAACGCACCGACCACCGCGGCGGCACCGTGCTGCGCCGCCTCGCGGGCGACGACCCGCACGTCAACGAGGAATGGAACTGCGACAAAGGACGATGGGCCTTCGACTACCCGACGCAGTCGGATCGGATCACCACACCCCTGGTCCGTGCCGACGCCGGGACGCTGACACCCGCGTCCTGGCCCCAGGCGCTCGCTACGGCGGCGGCCGGTCTACTGGCGGCGCACGGCAATGCGGGCGTGCTCGTCGGTGGCCGCGCAACAATGGAGGACGCGTACGCCTATGCCAAGTTCGCGCGAATCGCATTGGGCAGCAACGATATCGACTTCCGTATCCGCTCACATTCGACCGAGGAGGCCGAGTTCCTCGCGGCCCGCGTCGCCGGACGGTTCCTCGACACCACCTATGACGACCTCGAACACGCGCCGGTCGTGCTGCTGGCCGGGTTCGAGCCGGAAGAGGAATCGCCGATCGTCTACCTGAGGCTGCGCAAGGCGGCGCGCAGGAACGGAGTCGCGGTCTACTCCATCGCCCCGTATGCCACCAACGGCCTGACCAAGATGTCCGGCCGACTGCTGCAAACAGCGCCGGGTGGCGAGGCCGCCGTGCTCGACAGCGTGCTCGCACAAGATCTGCTGGCCCCGTCTGGCGCAGTGCTCATGGTCGGTGAACGTCTCGCGACGATTCCAGGTGCGTTGTCGGCGGCCGCACGGCTGGCCGACCGCACCGGCGCGCACCTCGCCTGGGTGCCGCGCAGGGCCGGTGAGCGGGGCGCGCTGGAGGCCGGGGCGCTTCCCGGCTTGCTGCCGGGCGGGCGGCCGGTCGCGGATGCGTGGGCGCGGCGCCGGGTTTCGGTGGTCTGGGATGTGCCGGTGCCTGCGACGCCGGGCCGCGATACCGACGGCATCCTGCATGCGGCACTGGGTGCGCTGCTCATCGGCGGCGTCGAGCCGGACGACCTACCCGACCCGGCGGCGGCACTGGCCGCGATCGATCGGGCACCGTTCGTGGTGAGTCTGGAATTGCGGCGCAGCGCCGTCACCGACCGTGCCGATGTCGTATTCCCGGTGGCGGAGGTGGCCGCCAAGTCCGGCATGTTTCTCGATTGGGAGGGCCGCGCCCGTCCGTTCGACGCGGCCCTGGGCAAGGCGGCGGCCATGCCCGACGCACGGGTGCTCGATGCGCTCGCGAACATGATGAATCTCCCACTCGCACTTCCTGATACGGCCGCAGCACGCGCCGAACTCGTCGCCCTCGGCGTGTGGACCGGATACCGGGGGCAAGGGCCGGAGGTCGCCTCGGCGGCGCCCCTGCCTCGGCCGATCCGCGGCACCGCGGTGCTGGCGAGCTGGCGGATGCTGCTCGACGACGGCCGATTGCAAGACGGCGCACCGCACCTGGCCGCCACTGCCCGCACCCCGGTCGTCCGCTTGTCCGCCCGCACCGCCACCGAAATCGAAGCCGCCGAGGGGAATTCGGTCACCGTCTCGACGGACCGCGGCAGCATCACCCTCCCGCTGGTGATCACCGATATGCCGGATCGGGTCGTATGGCTACCGCTGAACTCCCCCGGGTCCGCGGTGCATCGCAGCCTCGCGGTGACCGCGGGCAGCATCGTCCGGATACAGGCCGGTGCTGCCCGATGACCGACCTCAGTCTGTTCGGCCACGACCCGTGGTGGTTGATGCTCGCCAAGGCAGTCGTCATCTTCGTCTTCTTGATGATGACCCTCGTTTTCGCGGTGCTGGCCGAGCGAAAGGTCGTTGCGCGCATGGCGATGCGGGTCGGGCCGAATCGGGTGGGGCCGAAGGGCGCGCTGCAAAGCGTCGCCGACGGCGTCAAGATGGCGTTGAAGGAGGACATCGTGCCGTCCGGCGTGGACCGGCCGGTGTACATCCTGGCACCGATTCTCGCGGCGACGCCCGCCCTGATGGCGTTCGCGGTCATTCCGATGGGCCCCGCGGTCTCGATCCTCGGCCATCGAACAGCATTGCAGCTCACCGATTTCCCGGTGGCGGTCCTGTATGTGCTCGCGTTGGCGTCGATCGGTGTCTACGGAATCGTGCTGGCCGGCTGGGCGTCTCGCTCGACCTACCCGCTGCTCGGCGGCCTACGTTCGACCGCGCAAGTGATCTCCTACGAGATCCCCATGGCGCTGTCCTTCGCCGCCGTTTTCCTTGTCGCGGGCACGATGTCGACCTCCGGCATCGTCGCCGCACAGGAGGGTCACTGGTACATCTTCCTGTTGCTGCCGTCGTTCCTGATCTATCTGGTGTCGATGGTCGGCGAAACCAACCGTGCGCCTTTCGATTTGCCGGAGGCCGAGGGCGAGCTGGTCGGCGGTTTCCACACCGAGTACTCGTCGTTGAAGTTCGCCATGTTCATGCTGGCGGAGTACGTGAATATGGTGACCGTCTCGGCGTTGGCGACCACCCTGTTCCTCGGTGGCTGGCGTGCGCCGTGGCCGTTGAGCATGTGGGCGGGCGCGAATTCCGGCTGGCTGCCGCTGCTGTGGTTCGTGGCGAAGGTGTGGGGCTTCCTGTTCGTCTTCATCTGGCTGCGTGGCACGTTGCCGCGGCTGCGCTACGACCAGTTCATGAATCTGGGGTGGAAGATCCTGATACCGGCGTCGCTGATGTGGGTGATGATCGTCGCCGCGGTCCGGGCGGCTCGCAACGCGGGATACGGCATCGGGTCGATCGCGCTGGGGATCGCCGGGGCCGTCGTCGGCATCGCATTGCTCGCTCTGCTCATAAAGGCACTGCGCCCCAAAGGCTCTCCCGCCAGCCCGGAGGCCGACCTTCCGTTCGATCCGATGGCGGGCGGGTTCCCGGTGCCGCCGCTGCCCTGGCAAAAGGAGGGCAGCAATGCCTGAATTCCTCGGTCCTGTCGCAGGCTTCGGCGTGACGTTCGCGACGATGTTCAAGAAGCCGAACACCGAGTACTACCCCGAGCAGAAGGCCCCGACCGCACCCCGCTATCACGGTCGGCATCAGTTGAACCGCTACCCGGACGGGCTGGAGAAGTGCATCGGCTGCGAGCTGTGCGCGTGGGCCTGCCCCGCCGACGCCATCTACGTGGAGGGCGCGGACAACACCGACGACGAACGCTACTCCCCCGGTGAGCGCTACGGCAGCGTCTATCAGATCAACTACCTGCGCTGCATCGGCTGCGGGCTGTGCATCGAAGCCTGTCCGACGCGGGCGTTGACGATGACCAACGAGTACGAGATGGCCGACGACAATCGCGCCGACCTGACCTACGAGAAGGACCGGCTGCTGGCACCCCTGGAGCCCGGCATGGTCGAGGCCCCGCATCCGATGGTGCCCGGCGCGACGGCCGCCGACTACTACTGCGGCACCGTTCCCGTTGCCGCGGAAGGTGAGTCCGCTCGATGATCACCTCGCTGCTGCTCGCCGCCGAACCGGAAGTCCGCGCGTCCACGGGCGAGAGTGTGCTGTTCTGGGTTCTCGGTGCCTCGGCGGTGATCTGCGCGCTCGGCGTGGTGTGCGCGAGCAGGGCGGTGTACTCGGCGATCTTTCTCGCGGCCTCGATGATGATGCTGGCGGTGTTCTATGTGGCGCAGGGCGCGGTGTTCCTCGGTGTCGTTCAGGTGGTCGTCTACACCGGCGCGGTGATGATGCTGTTTCTGTTCGTGCTCATGCTGGTCGGCGTGGACTCGGCCGATTCGCTGGTCGAAACGCTACGCGGGCAGCGCATCGCCGCGGTCGTGGTGGCCGCGGGATTCGGGCTGCTGCTGATCGTCGGTATCGGACACGTAGGTTCGAGTCGGCTTACGGAGCACGAATCGACCGGCAGCGTCACCGAATTGGCCCAGTTGCTGTTCGTCCGCTACGTGTGGGCGTTCGAGCTCACCGGCGCGTTGCTGATCACCGCCGCGCTCGGAGCGATGGTGCTGGCGCACCGTGAGCGGATATCGGCGCGCCGCGGTCAGCGTGAGATGTCGAAAGACCGTGTCCGCAAGGGTGATCGCGTCACGCCGTTGCCCAGTCCTGGCGTCTACGCGCGGCACAACGGGGTGGACATGGGCGCCCGGCTACCCGATGGGACGCACTCGGAGCTTTCGGTCAGCCGGACGCTGCGGCGGCGGACCGTCGCCGATGCGGAGGGCTCGCGGTGAACCCGGCGAACTATCTGTACCTGGCCGTGCTCCTGTTCACGATCGGGGCGGCCGGAGTGCTGTTGCGCCGCAACGCGATCGTCGTATTCATGTGCATCGAGCTGATGCTCAATGCCGCCAATCTGGCGTTCGTCACCTTCGCGCGGCTGCACGCCGACCTCAACGGTCAGGTCTTCACCTTCTTCACCATGGTGGTCGCCGCCGCGGAGGTCGTGGTGGGGCTGGCGATCATCATGACCGTCTTCCGGGCGCGCCGTTCGGTCTCGGTCGATGACGCAAACCTGCTGCGGCACTGATGACTCCGACGATTCAAGCGCCGACGTTCGAGTACGGTCAGCTGTCCCCCATGCTGATCGTCTTCGGTGTGGCGATACTCGGCGTGCTCGTCGAAACGTTTCTGCCACGCGGCTACCGGTACACGAGTCAGCTCGTGCTGGGCCTCGGCGGACTGGCTGCGGCGTTCGGCGCGGTTGTTGTCCTTGCCGCACAGTCGGATTCGCGGGGTGCGGCGGTGATGGGTTCGGTCATGATCGACGGACCGGCGCTGTTCCTACAGGGGACGATCCTGTTGCTCTCGATCCTGGCTGTGATGCTGATGGCCGAACGCCGAGTCGATGCAGGCACCCCCTTTACGCCCCAGGCTTCCGCCATCCCCGGCAGCGTGGCCGAGCTGGAAGCGACGAAGGCGGGCATCGTCACCACCGAAGTGTTTCCGCTGGCGATGTTTGCGATCGGCGGGATGCTGCTGTTCCCGGCCTCGAACGACCTGCTCACGATGTTCGTGGCGCTCGAGGTGCTCTCGCTGCCGCTGTACGTGCTGTGCGGCCTGGCCCGTCACCGACGCCTACTTTCCCAAGAAGCCGCGCTCAAGTACTTTCTGCTCGGCGCGTTCTCGTCCGCCTTCTTCCTGTTCGGCGTCGCCCTGCTGTACGGCTACGCGGGCACGGTGCAGCTATCCGGCATTGCCGATGCGGTCGCCGCGAATCCCGGCGACCGCGGGCTCGCGGTGATCGGTGCGGGCATGCTGTCGATCGGACTGCTCTTCAAAGTCGGCGCGGTGCCGTTCCACTCGTGGATCCCAGACGTGTATCAGGGGGCGCCGACAGCGATCACCGCATTCATGGCGGCGGCAACCAAGGTCGCGGCGTTCGGCGCACTGCTACGCGTGTTCGCCGTGGGACTGCCTGGCCTGCAAGCAGATTGGCAGTCGCTGCTGTGGGGAATCGCCATCCTCACCATGATGGTCGGCGCGCTCACCGCGGTCACCCAGACCGACATCAAACGCACGCTCGCCTACTCGTCGATCGCGCATGTCGGCTTCATCCTGATCGGGGTGATCACAGCCGGATCATCAGCCATCCTGTTCTATCTACTCGCGTACGGACTCAGCACAATCGGCACCTTCGCGGTGGTCAGCCTGGTGCGCGACGCCTCCGGCGAAGTCACCGATATCGCACGATGGGCAGGCCTCGGCAGGCGCTACCCCCTGCTCGGCGCCACCTTCGCCCTGTTCCTACTCGCCCTCGTCGGTATCCCCCTGACCAGCGGATTCATCGGCAAGTTCGCCATCTTCCTGGCGGCAATCCAGAGCGGCGCCACCGCCCTCGTGCTCGTCGGCGTACTCAGTAGCGCAATCGCCGCCTACATTTACATCCGCGTCATCATGATCATGTTCTTCGCGGACCCACCACCGGACGCACCCGAAGTCGTCGTCGCACCGGCCAGCGTATTGACTACCGCCGCAATCGCATTCGGCGCCCTTGCCACCGTTCTCCTGGGCGTCGTCCCACAACCGGTCTTGAATCTGACCACCGACGCTGCAGCATTCCTCCGCTGACCTACAGCGCTCACGCGAGCAGGTGATGCAGCAGGACCGTCTGCACTACTGCAAGGGGTGTGCTGTGTTCGTCGGGCCCGACCCGGCCGAGACTCTCCGGTGGTGGGACAGCGGGATCGCCGAGAGCGTGCCAGATCAACTTCTCCACGGCCGCACCGTCTTCGGTACTCGCGTAACCGTGAATGTGCACGCTGTCGACCGGCTTGCCGTCGGTGTCGCGGGCCAGTCGCAGGTGGATCGCCTGGGTGAGTTCGGGTTGCAGGATGGCGGTCAGGTCCGGTTGCTGGATCGTCGGGCGGAGGAGGAGTTCGGCGGATAGCGGGGTGCCTGGCGGGCAGGGTCGGCTTTCGATGGCGGCGAAGCGGACGACGATATCGGCGTGCGCTCGCTGCGGGCGGATGAACTCGGTGGACTCGGGTTCGCTGCGGGACAGTACGGAGAGGACCTGCTCGGCGGTGTATCCGCGAGTAGCGGTGTCGCGCTTGACCTTCCAGCCGCGCCGGATCTCCTCGGACGGGTCGAGGTACACCGTGAGGTCGAAGCAGGCCCGGGCGAGGTTGCTGTGCATCGGCAGCAGACCCTCGACGATCACGAACTCGTTGGGCTCGATGAGTTCTGGGCGGGTCAACCTGCCGGTGTCGTGGTCGTAGACCGGCTTGAGGATCGGTTGCCCGGTGGCGAGCAGTTGCAGATGCTGCCCGAGGATGTCGATGTAGTGGCAGTCCGGATGTAGTGGGGTGAACGGCTTGTCCTGCCGCTCGATTCGGTCGAATCGGTGGTAGTCGTCGGTGGACAGCCAGACGCAGCGGTGTGCGCCCAAGGCCTCGACCAACCCCGCGGTCACGGTCGTCTTCCCTGCCGCACTGTCTCCGGCGATCGCCAGCATGATGGGCCGGCGGCGGGTGTTCCGGCTGGCGCGGAAGATCCGCAGCGTCTTGTCAGCCACGAGTTATCCGCTGCTCGACCGGAATTCGGCAGTGGGCACTACGAGCGGGCATATCCATCCCGGACTCCTCATGGGTCATCCTCAATGCTAGGCGTCGTTCGCGCGCCGCGGTCACCCCGAAACGGGGGGTATACGAGGGGATGGACATGGCCGAAAACCGCCGTATCGTGGGGATATGGTGACGTCCGCCACGGGGCCGGTACGAGTTGTCCTGGTCGACGACCATGAGATGGTTATCGAGGGCCTGAAGGCGATGCTCGCGTCGTTCCACCAACGAGTCGTGGTCGTCGGGCAGTCTGTCGGCGCCGACGACGCGCTGCGCGTCATCACCGATCTCGAACCTGACATCGTCCTCTGCGATATCCGCATGCAAGGCATCAGCGGGCTGGACCTCTGCCGGTCGATGCGCGGGCTCGCCCCGGAACGCAAGGTCGTGCTGCTCTCGGTCTACGACGATGAGCAGTATCTGTTCCAGGCCCTGCGGGTCGGCGCCTCCGGTTACCTGCTGAAGAGCATCAGCAGTGACGAATTGGTGCGGCAGCTGGAGCTCGTGCACGGCGGGTCGACCGCGATCGACCCGGACATGGCGGTACGCGCGGTGGACACCGCCGCCCGCATGCAGCGTGACGAGTTCTGGCCGGGTGCGCGGCAGGGGCTCACCCAGCGCGAGAGCGAGATCATGTCGTTCATGGTCACCGGACTCTCCAACCGCGGCATCGCCACCCGGCTGATCATCAGCGACGAGACGGTCAAGAGCCACCTGCGCTCGATCTACCGCAAGCTGGGCGTCAGCGACCGGACGACCGCGGTCGCGACCGCCCTACGGGAGGGCATCTTCCAGTGACGGCAGCGGGCGATCCGCGCCCGAGGTCCGAATTACCCACGGCAGGTGCGCATTCCGTGCGCGGCCTGATCGATCCGGATCGGGAGACCGATGTCCTGCTGGACGTCGTGCAGGCGATGTCCAGTGGCCCGGCGATCGAGCCGCTGGCCGCCGCCGTCGCCCGGATGATCGTCGCGTCGACCGCGGCGGATGTCTGCTTGGTGCACGTCCTCGACGACTCGGACCGGTCGCTGACCCTCGCCGGTGCGACGCCGCCATTCGATCGGCAGATCGGCCGGGTTCGGCTCGCACTCGGCTCGGGGATCACCGGCTGGGTCGCGAGCCGCCGCCAGGCCGCGGTGATCAGCGAAAACAAGGAGACCGATCCCCGATACCAGCCGATTGCCGCACTGGGCGGCGCGGAATTCACCTCCATGGTGTCGATTCCGATGGAGACCGATCCCGGCGGCCTGGTCGGCGTCCTCGATGTGCACACGATCGAGCGACGCGAATTCAGCGACCACGACATGGAATTGCTGCTGCTGCTCGGCAGGCTCGTCGCAGGCGCGCTACAACAGGCCAGGCAGCATCGGCAGCTCGCGGCACGCGAACGAGCCCACGAAGACTTCGCCGAGCAGATGATCGCGGCGCAGGAACTCGAACGGCGCCGGTTGGCCAGCGACATTCACGACGGCATCTCGCAGCGACTGGTGACCCTCGCCTATCGTCTCGACGCCGCGGCGCGCGCGGTAGTCGACGACCAGGTGGAGGCGTCCGAACAACTCGACAAGGCAAGGGAATTGGTCGAGCTGACATTGCAGGAGGCGCGGGCCGCGATCAGCGGACTCCGGCCGCCGGTGCTGGACGACCTCGGCTTGGCGGGTGGGCTGGCCAGCCTCGCCAGATCGATACCGCAGCTCGATCTGGAGCTCGAACTCACCGACCATCGGCTGCCCGAGCACATCGAGCTCGCGCTGTATCGCATCGCCCAGGAATGCCTGCAGAACGTTCTCAAGCATGCCGACGCGAGGGTTGCCTCGCTGCGTTTCGCGGTGCACGACGAGGTGGCTCGGCTCGAAATCGCCGACGACGGAATCGGTTTCGATACCTCCGAACGACCGCTCGGCGCCAACGAGATGGGCGGCTACGGGTTGCTGTCGATGGCCGAGCGCGCCGAACTCGTCGGTGGGCGGCTGAGCATCCGATCGCGACCCGGCTCGGGGACAACCGTCACGGTCAAGATTCCACTGGCTGCCGAGTCACCGAAACACCCTGCTGGCGAGTAGATCTGCCGCCTCGATGGTGGTGAGGGCGGCCAGGCCGACCTCCGCGTCCTCGCCTGCGACCAGTCGCCGTGCGTGACGCAGCCGGGCACGTTCGACCGCGTTGCGGACGCTGCGCGCATTCGCGAACCACGGCTGTCCGATGCGATGCTCCAAGTACTGACGCAACGCGATTCGCGCCTCGTCGGAGAACGTATAGCCGAGCTGACCCGTCATCAGACAGGCGATCTCCGCCAACTCCCCCACCGTGTAGTCCGGGAACGAAATGTGGTGTGCGATCCGGCTTTGCATGCCGGGGTTGGCGGAGAAGAACACGTCCATCTTGTCGGCGTAGCCCGCCAGGATCACCACGAGATCGTCACGGTTGTTCTCCATCACCTGCAGCAGGATCTCGATCGACTCGCCGCCGTAGTCACGCTCGTTCTCCGCCTTGTACAGGTAGTAGGCCTCGTCGATGAACAAGACACCGCCCATCGCCCGCTTGATCACCTCCCTGGTCTTCGGTGCGGTGTGGCCGACGTACTCGCCGACCAGGTCGTCGCGGGTGACGCTGACCAGGTGCCCGCGGCGCAGGTAGCCGAGCCGGTGCAGCAGGTCGGCCATCCGCAGCGCGACGGTCGTCTTGCCGGTGCCCGGATTGCCGGTGAAGCACATGTGCAGCGTGGGTTTCGGTGCGAGCACACCGAATCGGGCTCGCATCCGATCGACCAGTAGCAGCGCGGCGATTTCGGCGATGCGGGTCTTCACCGGGGCCAGACCGACCAGGCGCGTGTCGAGTTCGCCGAGCACGTCGTCGATGCCGGACTGGCGCCGGGCCGCGGCGAGGTCGACCACGGCGTCGGCGGGCAGGAAATCGGGCGCGGGCGCGTCCGGGTCCGGTTGTGGCCCAACGGCACTGCCGGGCCACGAGCCGAACGGCGTACGGCTGCCGACGGGGGCGTCGGGCATGTCAGGTGCGCGCGTGTCGGCCGCCGACCGGCCGCTCGGTCGCGTACGCGAAGGTGGTGTAGGAGATCCGCCGGTCCGCGCCCTCGGTCCGGTCGAGGCGGAAGCCGGGTTCGGCCGCGGGTCGCTGCACGATGAACGAGAACGCCGTGGTCTGCCTGCACAGCCGGGCATCGTAGGCGTTGAGACGCACGTAGAGATCCGGATGTGTTGTCCGGCAAGCATTTACCTCGAGGAGCACACCGGCGGCGTCCGCCAGATCGAACATCGGCAGCCCCCACATCTCCCAGTAGATGTTGCGTGGGTGCGGGTCGTCGGTGAATTCGACCGACAGCGGCCACTTGTTGTCCAGCGCATAGTTGATCTGCGCGGTGATCTCCTCGTCGGTGAAGTCGGGCAGGTAGGAGAAGGTGCCCTGGGTGATGCGCATCGTCGCTGTCCTTCCGTCAGACCGCGGTCGGGGTCGCGACAACGTCTGGGGTGTCGGTGGATTCGTAGTTGAAGGTGATGTCGCCCCAGGTCGCCAGTGCCGCGTCCAGCGCGCGATTGCGCGAGGCCGCCTTCCGCAGGATCTCGGGGCCCTCCTTGAAGAAGTCGCGACCCTCGTTGCGCGCCTTGACCATCGTCTCGAGCGCGACCCGATTCGCTTCCGCGCCCGCGGCAATGCCCATCGGGTGGCCGATCGTGCCGCCGCCGAACTGGAGCACGACGTCCTCGCCGAGGTAGTGCAGCAGCTGATGCATCTGACCCGCGTGGATGCCGCCCGACGCGACCGGCATGACGCCCGGCATCGAGGCCCACTCCTGGTCGAAATACAGGCCTTTCGCCGGATCGGCCGCGATGCTGTCCAGTCGCAGGGTGTCGTAGTAGCCCGCGATGACGTGCGGGTCGCCCTCCAATTTGCCGACGACCGTGCCCGCGTGCACGTGGTCGACGCCGGCCAGGCGCATCCATTTGGCGATGACCCGGAAGCTGACACCGTGCGACTTCTGCCGCGTGTAGGTGCCGTGACCGGCGCGGTGCAGGTGCAGCAGCACGCCGTTCGCCCGCGACCAGTTGGCCATCGACTGGATCGCGGTGTAGCCGACCGTCAGATCGATCATCACCACGATGGAGCCGAGTTCCTTTGCCAGCGTTGCCCGTTCGTACATCTGCTCCATGGTGGCCGCGGTGACATTGAGGTAGTGGCCCTTGATCTCGCCGGTAGCGGCCTGTGCGCGATTGACGGCCTCCATGCAGAACAGGTACCGATCGCGCCAGCGCATGAACGGCTGGGAGTTGATGTTCTCGTCGTCCTTGGTGAAGTCGAGTCCACCGCGCAGGGCCTCGTAGACGACGCGCCCGTAGTTGCGGGCGGACAGGCCGAGCTTCGGCTTGGTGGTCGCGCCGAGCAGTGGACGGCCGAACTTGTTGAGGTGTTCGCGCTCCATCACGATCCCGTGCGCGGGGCCCTGGAACGTCTTCACGTAGTGGGTCGGGATGCGCATGTCCTCGAGCCGCAGCGCCTTGAGTGGCTTGAAGCCGAAGACATTCCCGATGATCGAGCTGGTCAGGTTGGCGATCGAACCTTCCTCGAACAGGTCGATGTCGTAGGCGATCAGGGCGATGAACTGGCCCGGCGTGTTCGGGACCGGTTGCACGCTGTAGCACTTGGCCTGGTAGTGCTCGAAGCTGGTGAGCCGGTCGGTCCAGACCACCGTCCACGTCGCGGTGCTCGACTCCCCCGCGACCGCGGCGCCCGCCTCCTCCGGCGGCACCCCCGATTGCGGGGTGATCCGGAAGGCGCACAGGATATCCGAATCCTTCGGCACGTAATCCGGCTGCCAGTAACCCATTTCGGCGTACGGGATAACCCCGGCGTTCCAGCGGTCTGTCATGGTCGGAATACTCCTCGCGGATAATGAAGCTGTCTATTGAGAGTTTTCCGCGATTACTTCAGTGATTACTTCATGATTCGCGTCCTCATCGAAGCCACCCGTCTGGGTGATGTGTAATCGGCTGCCCGCTCGTAGATTTGATCCTTGTCGAACCGATCGGGAGGACATGCAGATGCGCACGTGCCGGGATATTGCGACCCAGTTGCTGGCGCCCGGCAAGGGGATACTGGCCGCCGACGAAAGCATCGGCACCATGTCGGCACGGCTGGTGAAAGCCGGTGTCGAAGGGACAGCGGAGAATCGGCGCGCTTATCGGGAACTGCTGGCGACCACGCCCGATCTCGCGGACGGCGTCTCCGGCATCATTCTGTGCGACGAAACGCTCAATCAGCGCTGCGGCGACAGTATTCCATTCGCCGAGGCACTGCGCGCTGTCGGCATCTTGCCGGGCATCAAGGTCGACACCGGGGCGAAAGCCTGTCCAGGCCTGCCCGGCGAAACCGTGACCGAGGGCCTCGACGGCCTGCCCGCCAGGCTCGCCCACTACGTCGAACTCGGGGCGAGGTTCGCGAAATGGCGTGCGGTCTACACGATTACCGATAGCACGCCGACTCCCGGCGCCATCGCCGTCAACGCGTCCGCCCTCGCTCGGTACGCCGCCGCCTGCCAGGAAGCCGGATTGGTGCCGATCGTCGAGCCGGAAGTGGTGATGAACGGCAACCACTCCCAGCTCCGTTGCGCGGAGATCACCGCCGCCGTGCACGCGGAGGTTCGCGCGGCGCTCGCGCTGCTCGATGTCGACCCGGCGGGGATGGTGCTCAAGCCCAACATGATCGTCGAAGGCGCGGACCACCCCACTCGAGCCGTACCGGCCGATGTCGCCGCGGTGACCGGAAAGGTGTTGCAGGCCTGGCCCGATGACCTCGCGGGCGTCGCTTTCCTCTCCGGCGGACAGGAACCCGAACGCGCCACCGCGAATCTCGCGGCGCTCCAACATCTGCGCACCCCGTGGCCGTTGACCTTCTCCTTCGGCCGCGCGCTCGTCACGCCGGCGCTGCTGGCCTGGCGCGGCCATGCCGACAGATACGCCGACGGCCAGGCCGCGCTCGCCGAGCGGGTGCGCGCCAATGCCGCGGCGGTGCGGTCGCGCACCGAACTCCAGCGCACCTGACCGATGACGACCAACGCCCGACTACGCGCGCTCATCGAACTGGATGCCGCAGGCTCGGTGCGTGGTGCGGCCCAGCGGCTGGTGGTCACCGAATCGGCGGTCTCCTCGGCGGTGAGCGCGCTGAGCGCCGAGGTGGGCACCGCGCTCGTGGATCGGCACGGTCGCGGCGTTCGGCTGACGCCCGCCGGGCTGACCTACGTCGACTTCGCGCGCCGCATCATCGGATTACACGACGAGGCGGTTCTCGCCGCGCGCGGACGGGCGGATCCCGAGCAGGGCTCGATTCGGATGGCGGCGGTGGTCACCGCGGGCGAGCTGCTGATACCCGCACTGCTCGCCTCATTCCGGGCCAAGCACCCCGGCGTGGTGCTGCGGCTCGAAGTCGCTCCCGGACGGCGCATTTGGCCGCTGCTGACGCAGCACGCGGTCGATCTCGTGGTCGCCGGTCGCCCGCCGGCCGATCTCCGGAATGCGTCGGTGCGGGCCGTTTCCGTCAACACGTTGGTCGTCGTCGGTCCGCCGGATATCGCGACGGAATTCGACCTCGCACGCACTACCTGGCTATTGCGGGAACCTGGTTCCGGCACTCGGGAGACCACCGCATCATTGTTGCGCGAACTCGACGTAGCGCCGGCACAATTGATGCTCGGATCACATGGATCGGTCGTCGCCGCGGCCGTGGCCGGACTGGGCGTCACTCTTGTTTCCCGCCAATCCGTTCGCCGCGAATTGGATTCCGGCGCACTCGTCGAAATCGACGTGCCAGGAACGCCGTTGCACCGGCCGTGGCATGTCGTCAGCCAAACGGCGGCGACAGCATCCACCGAACTTCTGGTCGCGCATTTGACCGCGCATCGCGAATTGGGTTGGCACCCCCCGACTGCCACCCCGCAGGGGGATGGAATCGCCCGCACGAAAGGGGATGCTCGACGATTATGAAGACTCCGACAATGCGGCAGCGAATTGCCTACAACCTCGGCCGCGAACTCCCGTCCTACCTGCACGACTGGGTGCTGCACGACTTGACCGGACCATTTGCCATGGAACGGTATCTGGTTCGTTTCATCGTGCCGTTCATTCCGCTGTACGGATTCGTGCTGCTCTTTCCCGGGCCGATGCACATCAAGTGGCAGATGATCGTGATCATGGCGGTCCCGATGGTCATCTTCACGGTGGCGCACAGCTACGTATGGCGGCGGTTCCGGCTCACCCAGCACGGCTTGGATCCGGGGATTGTCGATCGCAGCAAGAGCACCGCGTACGAGAAGGAGCGGTATCGGATGCGGTACGGGCACTAGCGATTTCGGAACTCCAGGAGGTGCGGGCCATGCTCGCCGATCACACGACGCTCGTGCAATTCCTCATCGAGGAGCGGCGGCGTCATCCGAGCGCCAGCGGCGACTTGAACGGGCTGATACTCGAGGTCGCACTCGCCTGCAAGGCCATCGCGAATCGGGTCGCCATCGGTGCGCTGTCCGGCGTGCTCGGTGCCGCGGACCGGACGAATGTGCAGGGTGAGGTGCAGCAGAAGCTCGACATCATCGCGAACGACTACTTTCTGCGCGCCACCGAGTGGAGCGGGCAGGTCGCGGGGATGGTGTCCGAGGAGCTGGCGGAACCGTATGTGCTGCCGTCCGGATACCCGCGAGGGAAGTACCTGCTGTTGTTCGATCCGCTCGACGGGTCTTCCAACATCGACGTGAATGTCTCTATCGGCAGCATCTTTTCGATCCTGCGCGCGCCCAACCCCGGCGTGGACGCGATCACCGCGGACTTCCTCCAGCCCGGCACCGCGCAGGTGTGCGCCGGGTACGCGATCTACGGTCCGTCGACCATGCTGGTGCTGACGGTCGGCACGGGCGTGCACGCCTTCACGCTCGATCGGGGGCTTGGCGAATTCATCCTCACCCGCCCGATGATCCAAATCCCGCACACCGCTGCCGAATTCGCGATCAACGCGTCGAATCAGCGCTTCTGGGAACCGGCCGTACAGCGCTATGTCAACGAATGCCTGGCGGGCAAACCGGGTCCGCGCGGTAAGGACTTCAACATGCGGTGGATCGCGTCGCTCGTCGCCGAGACGCACCGCATCCTCACCCGCGGCGGCGTGTTCCTCTACCCCCGCGATTCGAAAGACCCGACGCGACCGGGGCGGCTGCGGCTGCTCTACGAGGCCAATCCGATGTCCTTCCTGATCGAACAGGCCGGTGGCGCGGCGAGCACCGGGCGGGAACGCGTGCTCGACGTCGTCCCGGACGGTCTGCACCAACGCATTCCGTTCGTCTTCGGGGCGACCGACGAGGTGGCGCGCATCGACCGATATCACCGCGAGCACAACGACAGTGCCTGCGCCTGGCCGCTGTACGGCGGCCGCGGACTGTTCCGAGCGGCCGGTTGAGGCAGGTCTTGCGCTGATGTCCCGCATGCATCCGATCGTCTCGGTGACCGGTTCGTCCGGCGCGGGCACCACCTCGGTGATGCACACCTTCGAGCAGATCTTCCGCCGCGAGCACGTCGATGTGGCCTTCGTCGAGGGCGACAGCTTCCACCGCTACGACCGGGTGGCGATGAAGACCGCGATGGCCGAGGCACAGGCGCGCGGCGACCATGCGTTCAGTCACTTCGGCCCTGCGGCAAACCTTTTCGATGATCTCGAGGAGTTGTTCCGGCACTACGGCGAGACCGGGTCCGGCAAGATCCGCCGCTATCTGCACGACGCCGAAGAGGCGAAACCGTATGGCCAGCAACCGGGTACGTTCACGCCGTGGGAGGAGCTGCCCGCCGATTCCGACATGCTGTTCTACGAGGGACTACACGGCGCGATCGTCACCGACGAGGTGGACGTCGCCCGGCATGCCGACCTGCGCATCGGCGTCGTCCCGGTGATCAACCTCGAATGGATCCAGAAACTGCACCGCGACAAGATGGTTCGCGGATACACCTCCGAGGCGGTCACCGACACCATCCTGCGGCGCATGCCCGACTACCTCAACTACATGTGCCGGCAGTTCTCCTGCACGGACGTCAACTTCCAACGCGTCCCCATGGTGGACACCTCGAATCCGTTCATCGCCAGGACGATTCCGACGGCCGACGAATCCTTCTTGATCATCCGATTCCGCGACCCGAACAACATCGATTTCTCCTACCTGCTCGGCATGCTGCACGACTCGTTCATGTCGCGGCCGAACACCATCGTCTGCCCCGGCGGCAAGATGGACCTCGCGATGCAGCTCATCTTCACCCCGATGATCCTGCGTCTGCTCGACCGCCGCCGCGCCGAACTCGGCGCGCGCTGACCCACCTATAGCCACCAGGCGTAATACGCGCGTATTATGGCTGGTGTGGGTTTCGAGTGGCCTGATTGGGCGTTGGACATGCTCATCGGGATCTCTCCGAACGAGGTGATGCAGGTGCTGACCAAGCAGCGACGATGGCCACGGCGTGGCCGGGGCACTGCGGGCATGGAGATGCTGACGATCTGGGGCCGGACGGCCGCGGGTCGACCGCTGATCGTCGGCCTGCGCCAGGCCGAGCCCTGGCAATGGCAGATCGTCGCCGCCCGAACGATGAGCCCGGAGCAGGTAACCGAGTTCGAAAAGTGGGAACAGGAGAACCAGTGATGGGCGACAACAACTTCCCCGCCACCCCCCAGGGGGTGGACGAGTTGATGGACAGCCTCGTCTTCGACGACGCACCGGTGCGCGAGGCCGACGTGCCGCCGCCGATGGCGCCCGGCGAAGACATCATGGTGGTGCGATCCCTGCGCATACCCCTCGACATGGACCAATCCATCAAGGCCGAAGCCCAGGCCCGCGGCATCACCATGAGCGAACTCATCCGCGACTGGCTCGCCGTCGAACTCGCGGCCCTCGCCGACGACCAACCCATCTCCCGCGCCGACGCCTTGCGCGCCCTCGCCGGTGTCCGCCCCATCCACCATCGCGCCAGCTGAACCCTCCGGCCCGCGGTCGACGGCACACCGCTGCCTCGCCGCCCCGCAGCTAACCCACGCGGGTTGCGTGATCTCCAGCGAGATCCGCACCCTCTCTCGGGATCTGCTCCTGCTTTAGGGCCCTATTCCGAGTACGGATCCCGAGACAGGGTGCGGATCTTCTGCGACTCGCGGACCTGCGCAACAACGTGCGTTCGACAGTGCTGAACTGGTGAAACGTTGCGTGAACTGTGGGTGAGGAAAGTTTCGACCGTACGTGCTGATTCGCACGTCGACCGGCCGTGCGCTCTTACCGGTCGGCCGTGACCATCGCGGCGTGAAAGTAGTCACGGCTAATTCCTAGCGAATTGCCTCTAATCTTCCTTCAACTGGTCGTACGACCAGTTTCTATTCCAATAGCAGTCCCCCTCTACACACCTGTGCCTACAGCACCCCTCTTCCTAGGAACCAGCAAATGAGAAGCATCCTCCGTTCGTCGCGCAGCATCGCGGCGATCATGGCAGCCGCGATTGTCGGATTAGGGCTCAATGCCGCGGTGGCCGTTGGGGATCCGGGCCCGGTCTCGGAAACGCACGCCGCCGACACCGTCGGGTACGGCCCGGTGCTGACCGACGAGGCCGCGGCCTTCGCCTACGGACTCGTCAATCCGGACGTCGCTCCGCAAGGGTCCAACAACTGGGCCTGCAAGCCCGACGACGCGCACCCGCGCCCGGTCGTGCTGGTGCACGGGACCTGGGCCAGCGCGTTCGGCGCCTACTCCTACATGTCCCCGCAACTCGCCAAGGCCGGCTACTGCGTCTTCACCTTCAACTACGGCCGCGCCAATGTCGCGGGCGCCGGGCTCAACCAGCCCACCATCGGCGCCACCGGCTACATCGAGGACTCGGCGAAACAGCTCGCGGTCTTCGTCGACCGGGTCCTCGCCGCAACCGGGACGGGGCAGGTCGACATGATCGGCCACTCCCAGGGCGGCGTAGTGGCACGCCAGTACCTGAAGTTCGACGGCGGCGCGAACGCCGATGACCCGGCGGCGAACAAGGTGAAGAAGCTCATTACCTTCGGCGCCACCAACCACGGCACCACGCTCAGCGGTCTGGGCAGCCTCCTCGGTGTCTTCAAAAACACGATGGGACTTGATCTTTCGACGCCGACCGAGGCGCTCATCGGCCACGCGGGCATCCAGCAGCTCATCGGATCGCCGGTGCTCGCCGAGCTCAACGAGGGCGGCGACACGATGTCCGGCGTCGAGTACACGATCGTCGCGGACCGCTACGACGAGGTGTCCAGCCCATTCACCCGTACCTACCTGGCGGCCGGTCCCGGCGCGACGGTCGACGATGTGCTCCTGCAAGACGGCTGCGTTCAGGACATCTCCGACCACAACTCGATGCTCTACTCGCCCCGCGCGGTCTCCCTCGCGCTGCGCGCGCTCAACCCGGCGACCCACCCCGCGCCGGTCTGCTCGATGAACCCGTGGCTGCTCTGATCAGTTCCGACCGAGCCAGCTTCTGATCTCGTCGGTCAGCGGAATCGGGGCGTCGTATTGCATGAGATGTCCCGAGTCACTGATCAACCGGAGCGTCGCGCCGGGGATGAGATCGGTCAGTTTATGGGCTAGGGCAGCGGGGATCCACGTATCCTCGCTGCCCCACAGCACGCGGACCGGGAGGTCGATCTCGCCGAGTCGCCGCTCGTTTTCCGCCAGGAAGCGTTCGTCGTAGTCGGCTATCTGGCGATAGAAAGCCGGTTGCCCGTCCGCTCCTGTCCAGGGTGCGACCAACGCGTCGAGGTCGTCCTCGCGCAGACCGCGATGACTCGCCCCCTGGATGTGCGCCCGCACAATCGCGGCGTGGATGTAAGCGGGTAGCTGCCCGAGCAAGTCGGGGTTCTCCTGCACGAACTGGAAGAACGGCGATCCGCTCGGCGGAATGGCGACGACGTCGACGAGCATCAGCGACCGGTACGGCACGCCGTGGATCAGATGCGCGCGCAGTGACACCGCGCCACCGAAGTCGTGCGCGATGACGTGCGGGCGATCGAGCCGCCAGTGTTCGAGCAAAGCGGCGAACGCCGAGGTCTGACTGCCGAAGTCGACGGCATCCTCGGGCCGCTTCGACGATTGCCCGTATCCAGGCATGTCCCATACGTAAACGGTGAAATCGCCGCTCGAGGCCTCGGCGAAGGGCTGCCACAGCAGCGACGACCACGGGGTGCCGTGGCAGAACACGACGGCCGGGCCCTGCCCGACGCTCCCCCACGCGATCTGCCGCCCCTGCCATTCGAAACGTTCCGAGAGGTCCATAAGACATTGCTACCCGGATCGCCGCCACGAAACCGTAAGTCGAGGACCCCACTTCTCACTACTGTGGGGTAGCGCACCTGGACCATGTCCTTACGGTGCAACTACATCCGGAGGGGTCCCGATGAACGTGTTGGTGTTGGGAGGATACGGAGCGGTCGGCGAGCACGTCGTTCGACTGCTCCGGGCGGACGGATTGTCGGCGTTAGCCGCTGGGCGGGACCCTGCACGCGCTGACGTGGTGCTCGATCTATCCGACATCGACAGTTTCGCGAAAGCGTTGGATGGCGTTGCCGCAGTGGTCAATTGCGCGGGCGCCGAGGACGTCCGGCTGGCCGAAGTGTGCGCCGGGCGCGGAATTCCGTTCCTCGATATCTCCGCCACCAGCGCGTACGTGCAGAGCTTGGAGCAGGTCACCGGCCCGGTCGTGCTCGGCGTCGGTTTGGCGCCCGGCCTGACCACCCTGCTCGCCGTGGACGTCTTGTCCGGCCACCGCGGCCCGGTCGACATCATGATCGGCCTCGGATCCGGCGAGCAGCACGGCGCCGCCGCGACCGCGTGGACGTACGGCCTACTGGGACAACACTTTCCCGACCCGGACGGCACCGCCATCCGAAACTTCACCAGGCCGCAACGATTCGAGGTACCGAAAGAGTCCGGATACAAACCGGCCGCCGCCCTGCGTGCCGATTTCGCTGACCAGCACCGCCTCACCCGCGAATTCGGCGTCCCGGTCCGCACCTATCTACGGATGGACACGCGTCTCGCCACGATGGGACTCACCCTCCTCACCAAGGCACCGGCACTGCGAGCGCTGGCGCCGAAACGGATGCCGGGCAGCGACAAGTGGGTTGTGCTCGCGCGCTCATCGAACAGCTCGGCCCGCTGGGCGGCCGGTCGCGGCCAGTCCGTGGCGACCGCTGTGGTGACCGCCGCGGCCGTGCGGGCGGCGGTACTCCGCCAACCCACCGCACCCACCTGGATCCATGAAATCCTCCGGATCGACGACCTGCGGGATACCTTGCGCGACAATGAGATCACTCTCGGGCACTGATTGCCCGCCACGGTTGTGCACGCACAGCGTGCATAACCGGCAGCGCGTTCTCGAAGCCACGAAAGCGGGTCGGCCGCCTGTGCGTAGCCAGCGACCGGTACGCACTTCCGTCGGTGTGAAACCACAAATGCGCTGATCAGCGGCGTGTCGGACGGTTCAGGCACCCGGCTGGCTGCCAGGATGGGACGCGCACCGGGGCAACGTTGTCGGACGCTCGTCGAGGAGAGGTATGTCGCGTCGCCGTCTTGTCGGCATCGTTGTTCCATTGTTGCTTCCCTTGATTCCCGTTGTGGCGCACGCTGAGACCGTGGCCGATTCCAGTAGGTATGTGAATCCGTTCGTCGGGACACAGGACGGCGGGCCCGATTTCGGGCACGGCGGCGGGGCGGGGATGACCTTTCCCGGCGCGGTGACACCGTTCGGGATGATGCAGTGGAGCCCGGATACGGTGCGCACCGCGGGCGGTGGTTACAAATACGAGGACAACCGGCTGTACGGGTTCTCGATGACGCACATCTCCGGCCCCGGTTGCACTGGCGCACAAGACTTTCCGGTATTGCCGGTGTCGGGGATCATCGGCCGGTCACCGGCCGTCGACGGTGCGGGTTACCTGCAGACCTTCGATCACGCCAACGAGCAGGCCAGCCCGGGCTACTACCGCGTCACCACCGACTCCGGCGTACAGACCGAGCTCACCGCGTCGGCCAGGGCCGGTGTCGCCCGCTTCACCTTCCCGAAGGACAAGCCGGGCACGCTGCTGCTCGACGTCACCGGCTCGGTCAACGGGGTCGACGACGCCGAGATCACCATCGACGGCAACACCGTGTCCGGCTGGGCCCTGACCGGCGGGTTCTGCGGCGCGCGCACCCGATACCGGGTCTACTTCCAGGCCACCTTCGACCGCCCGATCAAGGCGTCGGGCAGCTGGAAGGACGACGTCATCAAGCCGGGCACGACCACCACCCGCGGCGCGGCGCCGAGCCGGCGCACGAACTCCGGCGACATCGCCAGCAACGGCCTCGGCACCGGTCTCTTCCTGCAATTCGACTCCGATCAGCCGGTGCAGATGCGCACGGGGCTGTCCTACGTCAGCCTCGACGGCGCCCGCCGCAATCTCACCGCAGAGATCGGCGCGAAGGACTTCGACACCGTCCGGGTGGACGCGCGGGACGCGTGGCGGCGCAGGCTCGATCAGATCCAGGTGACCGGCGGCGATCAGGATCGGTTGCGCACCTTCTATTCCGCGCTCTACCACGTGTTTCTCCAGCCCTACATCTTCGACGACGTCGACGGCAGCTACACCGGATTCGATGGCGAAACGCATCAGGTGCGTCCCGGACACCACTACTACGCCACCTTCTCCGGCTGGGATATCTACCGCAGCGAAGCCCAACTGCTCGCGTGGCTGGCACCCGACGTGGCCTCCGACATCGCCCAGTCGATGTACGACAACGCGCACGTCCTCGGCGACGTGTGGGACCGCTGGTCGCACCAGAACACCATCACCGGTGTGATGAACGGCGACCCGTACCACTCGATCGTGGCCAGCGCGTACGCGTTCGGGGCACGCGACTTCGATGCCGAGGGCGCGCTCGCCTCGATGGTCGCGGGCGCCGAACGCGTCGGTGAGAAGGCCGGCTACACCGAGCGGCCGAGCAACGACCAGTACCAGCGGCTCGGCTGGGTGCCCGGCCAGGTGTCCGACACCCTCGAATACAACATCGCCGACTTCGGCATCTCGCAGCTGGCGCAGCGGCTCGGCGACCGCGCGGTCAACGAGAAGTTCCTGCGCAGCTCGCATGGCTGGCAGCACCTGTACAACCCGCGCACCGGCTGGCTGCAACCCCGCTCCGCCGAGGGCCTGTTCGGCCTGCTGTTCGATCCGGCAGGCACCGACGGATACGTGGAAGGCAATGGCGCGCAATACCATTGGATGACCTTCCACGATGTCCGCGCCCTCTTCGACATGATGGGCGGTCGAGCCAAGGCGGCCGGGCGGCTGGACACCTTCTTCACCCAGTTGAACGCAGGCCCGCACGCCCCGTACGCCTACCTCGGCAACGAGCCGACACTGCAAACGCCGTGGCTGTACGCGTGGGCCGGGCTGCCCTACCGCACCCAGGACGTGGTCCGGCGCGCCCGCAACGAACTGTTCGGCCCCACCCCGAACGGCCTGGTCGGTAACGACGATCTCGGCACCATGTCGGCCTGGTACGTCTGGGCCTCGCTCGGTATCTACCCCGTAATCCCCGGCCGCGCTGAGCTTTTCGTGCACGGACCGGCGTTCACGAGGGCCGATATCCACCGCTCGTCCGGCGAGCAGTTCACCATCAGTGCCCCCGACGCCGACGATGCCACGCCCTACATTCGCGCATTGCGGGTCGACGGCGAGTACACCACCAAGGCGTGGCTGCCCGAATCGTTCGCCCTGTCCGGCGGCCGCCTCGACGTCACCATGGGTGCCGAACCCGGCCCGGAGTTCGGCACCGCCGAGGCCGACGCGCCACCTTCCTTCGCAGTCCCCCGCTAGGTGGCCCGGTGGTTCGATCATCGGATGTTAGGAGGTTTGCCGATCCGGCGGAATCCGTTCTGCTGGGGGCAAACTGGCCCGTAGGCCGCCCTCCGCGCCCACTATGGATAAGGGCGCGGAGGATGAGGTTCGGTGGTGGATCAGGTAAGCAAGATCGTCGGTGCGGTCGAGCGGATCGACTCGTTTCCCACGGTTGATGAACTGAGCGAGTACGTCGACAAGCTGGTCGACGCGGTGCCGGGTCGGGTGACGGTCACCGAGATAGGCAGATCGCGCGGGGGTGATCCGATTCGGGAGGTCCGGGTCGGCTCGGGGGCCAGGCAAGTGGTCGTCATCGGGAACCCGCATCCGAACGAACCGATCGGGATGGCGACGATCCGCCACCTGCTCGGCAGGCTGACCGCGGACGACGCGCAAACCCTCGGCGCCACCTGGCATTTCGTGCTGTGTCTCGATCCGGACGGCACGCGGCTCAACGAGGGCTGGTTCGCCGCGGCACGGACCAGGACCGGCGTCGCGCGCGACTTCTACCGTCCGCCCGCGGCCGAGCAGCCGGAGTGGTGTTTCCCGACCAGTTGGCGCGGAACCGCAGTGGGCACGCCGCTGCCGGAAACCCGGGCGCTGATGGGCCTGATCGATCGGACCCGCCCCGGGTTGATCGTGTCGCTGCACAACGCCGATTTCGGCGGGGGGTTCTTCTACACCACCGGCGGCGATCCCGATTACTGGACGGAACTCACGGACCAGCTGACCACGGCGGGTGTGCCGATCTACGACGGGGAGCCCGACGTGCCCGGGGCGAGCACCTGGGCGCCTGGGGTTTTCGAACTTCCGTCGTTCCAGCGGATAGCCGAAACGTTGGTCGCCGACGGGGTCGAGCCGCTGGCGATGATGTACGGCGGCGGCATCCGCGATTACGCGACGCCCCACGGAACCGCTTTGCTCGTCTGCGAATTGCCGATGTGGGTCGACTCGCGCGTCACCGACAACACTCCTAGCGGTCACTCGCTGGCGAGCGTACTGTGTTCCACCGCAACCGCTTACGAGGAAATCGCCGACATCGTGTCGGGCGTGCTCGATCGGATATCTGAACGGCTGACCGGCCGGAGCCCCTTCGAACGGGCGTTGACCGACACCGTGCGCGCCCTGCGTGGAAACGCCATCGCCAAACGTTCCGCCACCGAGTCGTGCACCGCGACCCTTGGCGAGATCTTCATCGAGAACTATGTCTGGATCGGCGTCGCTCGACTGCGCGCGGGCGGCATGCTGCTGCGTCTACTCGACGAGGAGCTACGCCACGAGCCGTCCGCCGAAGTGGCGGCGGAACGCGCGCATTTCGCGGCAGTCTTCGAGAAGTGGTGCACCGATATCGAAACCAACGCGCCCGGTCAGCCGATTCCGGTGCACAGCCTGGTCACCATCCAATCCTCGGCGATCGTCACCGCCGTCGGCCGCCTCCGGGGCGGCCTCCCGCTCTGAGCGTTGCTACGCGTGTTGGTCGTCGGTCAGTCCGGCCGCGGTCAGCGTGAGGTGCCGCGTCAGTGTCTCGGCCGCGGCGTCGGCGTCGCGGGCCAGCGCCGCCGCCTCCAGGCTGCGGTGTTCTTCGGCGCCGTCGCGGTCGGGGTTGCGGTGTCCGGACCAGCGGCGCGTCAGTTCGCTCGCGATCCACATCCGGTCGAAGGTCTCCAGCAGAACGGAGTTGCCGCAGCCCTCGAGCAGGGTGCGATGGAAGACCCGGTGAGCTTCGGACCATGCCTCGCTGTAGAACTTGCCGTCGTCGAACGCCGGGGTGCGGGTCAGCCGGTGGTGCGCGGCTCGGACCCGAGACTCCCATTCGACATCGCCGCGTTCGATCGACATGCGCAGCAGGACAGGTTCGATCGTTCGGCGGGCTTCCGCGACATCCTGCCAACGTCGGTCGGAGAAGGCAGGGACGGCGAAGCCACGATTGTGCAGCCGGTCGGCGAGGCCGTCGCCGACAACCCGCACCAACGCCTCGCGGACGACAGCCAGGCTCACGCCCAGTTCCTTCGCGAGATCTTGGGGTTTGAGAGCGTCGCCCGGGGCGTACTCCCCGCGCATGATCGCGTCCCGCAGATGGGTGTAGACCTGCTCGGTGAGCATCTGTTTGCCCGACGAGGTCGAGGTATCGGTCGTCCCGGTCATGCCATCACTATAGACGATCTGTCAGATAATCGATTATCTATGCTATGGTCGATTCAGCGGTGATGGTGTCGCCCCTATGCGACGCCGCGGCCTACAGTCGGCCGCAGCACCGCCACTCCACAGCACGGCCCGAAAGGAACGACGCGATGAGCGCCAACGACCCCTTCGCTCGCCTACCCGAGGCGGCCTCCTTCACCGTTACCAGCACCTCTGTCGCCAACGGCGCCCCCTGGTCGCCCGAGCAGCTCTCCGCCAGCCTCCCCGGCGGCAAGGATGTCTCGCCGCAGTTGTCCTGGAGCGGTGCCCCCGAAGGCACCAAGAGTTTCGCCGTCACCGTCTACGACCCCGACGCCCCCACCGGCTCCGGGTTCTGGCACTGGGCGGTCGCCGATATCCCCGCCACCGTCACCGAACTGCCCGAGGGTGCAGGCGACGACACCGGCTCGGGTCTGCCCGAGGGCGCCTACCAGTTGCCCAACGACGCCCGGGTCGCCCACTTCATCGGCGCGGCCCCGCCCGCCGGCCACGGCAGGCACCGCTACTTCATCGTGGTGCACGCCCTCGATGTCGAATCCCTCGGCGTCTCAACCGAAGCCACGCCCGCCTACCTCGGCTTCAACATCGCGGGCCACATCCTCGGCCGCGCGGTCCTGACTGCCACAGCAGAGACGCCGCCCGCGGTCGAAACCACCCAGCGAGTCGAGGTCTCCCGCCTCATCCCCGCCCCCGCCGACACCATCTTCGCGGTACTCACCGACCCGCAGGGCCACGTGGAAATCGACGCGTCGGGCATGCTCCTCGACGCCGAAGGCAAACCGGTCGAACAGACCGGCGACCGTTTCCTGGTCCACATGGACCGAGAAGCCCTCGGCGACTTCCCCTTAGGCAAATACGACGTCGAGGTCGTCATCACCAAGTTCACCCGGAACGAAGAGATCGCCTGGACCGTAGAAGGCCAGATCCGCCCACCCGTCCGCCACATCTACGGCTACCGACTGGAGCCCGCCGAAGACGGCACCCTCGTCACGTCGTACTACGACTGGTCGGAAATCGACGAGAAGTGGAAGCAGCGCCTCACTTTCCCGGTAGTCCCCGAGTCCGCCCTCAAAGCCACCCTCGGCATCCTCGAACGCACCGTCCGCCGCCGGACCGTCTAAGACATAGCTGTCCGTGAGACCCGCATCGTCGCCGATGCGGGTCTCGGCCGCTTCCCAAGCTCGCGGGGCGCGCAGTCGGGTCAGTAGCCGAACTGGCGCAGGATCGGGCCGCAGACGTGCCATTCGTCGCCGCCGTCGTGCGCCTCGTGGGAGAGGTGCGCGACGTACCACATGACGATGTCGGCGCCATCGGTGTTCTCGCCGTTGACATGTCGCCAGAGCTCGTCGTCGTTGGCGTACTTCTGTACTCCACTTACGCGTCCCCACCATCTGGGGACAACAGGTAGCTGAGCCCACTGCCAGGGCATTCACAACTCGTTCACTTGCGCACCCCTCGGGGGCAAGCACACGGTCATAGCCTGCCGTCGTCCATGACAACGATCGACAAGCAGGGAAAGGTTCTACGAGTGCAGTCGAGAATCGCACGACTCGTCCTGACCGCTGTCGCCATGCTGATGGCGTGCACCGTCCTCGGCGCGGGCACCGCCACCGCCGCGCGCACCGACGGTATGCAGACCTACAAGGGCATCGACCCGGAACGGTGGCTCCGGGATGTCGACACCGCGCTGTCCACCGCGTCCGCCGATATGAGCGGCCGCGTCGCCCAGGGCGGCAAGCTGGCCATCGTCTTCGACATCGACGACACCACCCTCGCCACCGATTTCGCGATCGACCGCGACAACATCCCGGCCGTCGACGGTTCGTTGAAACTCGCCAAGCAGGCCGAGCAGAGCGGCGTGGCGATCTTCTACATCACCAACCGGAACTACGCCTCGACCAGCAAGCCCTCCAAGACGCGAATCGCGTTGGAGCGGGCCGGATTACCCGTGCACACCATCTACCACCGCACGCCCGGCGACTCCCGCGGCAAGCAGGAGATGAAGACCGCCTACCGCGTGCAGATCGAGGACGACGGCTACACGATCATCCAGAACGTCGGCAACAACTGGACCGACCTCAACGGTGGTCACGCCGAACGTACTTACAAACTCCCCGATTACGACGGCACACTCCAGTAGCCAACGACCCAACGGGACATCGCGCGCAGCGATGTCCCGTTCGACCGGTGGACTACTTGACGCCGGTCGCCTTGGCCACGTCGGCGAGCATCTGATCGGCGGCCTGGATACCGATGCCGGACATCCAGGTCTCGTCCAGCACGTCGATGGCCTTGCCGTTCTTCACCGCGGGCAGGTCACACCAGACGGGGCTGGTGGTGACCGGGCCCTTCTCGGTCTTGCCCGGATCATCAATGGTCGCAATGAAAATCAGGTCGGCATCGGCCTGATCGATCTGCTCGGCACTGACGTCCTTCATGGTCTTCGCCGGATCGGTGGAGACCTGCGAGGCGGGCCGCCGCAGACCGATGTCGGCCAGCACCACACCGCTGAAGGAGTTGCTCTGGTACAGCCGGGTCGGACCGGCCAGGAACCGGACGACCGAGGCGGTGGGCAGCGTGCCGTTGTTCTTCGCCTTGATGGCGTCGCCGAGCGTGCGGGCGCGACCCTCGTAGCTCGTCAACGCGTCGGCGGCCTGTTGCTCGAGTCCGAGTGCCTTGCCGTGCACCGCGAGGTTCGCTTTCCAAGGGCCACCGGTGGTTTCGGTGAACACGGTCGGTGCGATGCCGCTGAGCTTGCCGTAGATCTTCTCGTGCCGGACCTTCGAGGACAGGATCAGGTCGGGCTTCAGCGAGGCGATCCGCTCGAGATTCGGCTCGAGCAGCGGACCGACGTCGGTCGCGCCATCGACCTTGTCCGCCAGGTATTCCGGGAATCCGCCCTTGGTCTTGGTGTGCGGGATGACCGCGCCGACCGGCTTGATGCCGAGCATGGTGACCGAGTCCAGCTCGGCGGTGTCGAGCACCACCACGCGCTTGGGCGCGTGCGGAATGGTCACCTTGCCCATCAGCGTGTCCAGGGTGCGCGGGAAGCTGGTCGAATCCGCCGCCGACGCAGTGGAATCCGTGCTTGCGGTGTCGTTGCCACAGGCCGCGAGGCAGGACAGGCCCACCGCCGCAACAAGTGTCGCGATACCGATTCGACCGAGTCCGCGGCTGCGGAATCGTCGTGTGGACATATGCAGTCCCTCATCTCTCGAGTGGTGGCGCATCAGCTCTGGTGAGGCGACGCAATGGGGTCCGCGCTCAGGGGTGAGCGGCGGCCAGCCGGGCGGCCCGGCTGCGTGGAACAACAAGCGGGGTACCGGTTTCCGGGTCGGGCATGACCAGGCAGTCGACGCCGAAGACGGTGCGGACGAGTTCGGCGTCCAGCACTTCGGCGGGTGGTCCGGCGGCGGCCAGTCGTCCCTCGTGCAGCACCACCAGGTGGTCCGCGTATCGGGCGGCCTGGCCGAGATCGTGCAGCACCATCACGACGGTGCGGCCCGCCTCGGCGTGCAGGTCGGCGACCAGGTCGAGCACGTCGCGCTGGTGGCGCAGATCGAGGAAGGTGGTCGGCTCGTCGAGCAGCAGCAGGTCGGTGTCCTGAGCCAATGCCAGTGCGATCCACGCGCGTTGCCGTTGACCGCCGGAGAGCTGATCGACCTGTTGGTCGCGCAACTCGGTGGTTCCGGTGCGCCGCAACGCATCCTCGACGGCGGACTGGTCGGTGGCCGACCACGGCCGCAACAACCGCTGGTGCGGATAGCGCCCGAGCCGTACCAGCGCCTCGACGGTGATGGACTCCGGCGTGATCGGCTGCTGCGGCAGCAGACCCATCCGTAAGGCCAACGCCCGGGCCGACATTCGGTGGATATCGGCGCCGTCGAGGGTGACCGTGCCGCCGGACGGACGCAGCAGGCGGGTGAGACCGCGCAGCAGGGTGGACTTTCCGCAGGCGTTCGGTCCGACGATCGCGGTGACCGAGTCGCCGGGCAGCACCAGATCGAGCCCATCGATCACGACGCGGTCCCCGTAGCGCAGATCGACTGCCCGCGCGGCCAATTCGTTGCTACCGGCCGCCGCTAGGTCTGCTTCGCGGGTGTCACTCATGCGGTCCTCCTGGAGACGGGTGCGCTCTCACGGAGCATCAGAATGAGCAACCACGGGGCGCCGACCGTGGCCGTGACGACACCGACGGGCAACCCCTCGATCGGCAACGCGTGCTGCACGATCAGGTCGCAGGCGAGCAGCAGCGTCGCACCGGCCAGTCCGGTGACGGTGAGCGTGACGGCGGTGGGCGGTCCGGCGAGCCGCCGCACGAGATGCGGAACCGCCAGCGCCACAAACGAAATCGGCCCGGTGAGGGCGGCGGCCAGCGCGGCGAGTGCGATGGTGGTGCTGAGCAGCGCCAGGCGGGCGTAGGACACCCGGACGCCGAGCGTGCCCGCCGACTCGTCGCCGAGATCGAGCACCGACAGTGTCCGGTATTGCAGATACAGCAGCGTCAGCACAACCACGCAGGCCGCCGCGGCACCCTGGATCTCCGGCCAGGTGCGCCCGTAGAGCGAGCCGGTGGTCCATTGAACCGCCGACCCGGCAAGCTCTTTCGGGAAGCGCACCACCATCAGGTTCACGGCCGCGGCCAACCCGGCCTGCACGGCCAACCCGACCAGTACGAGGCGGGTCACCGGTAGCCCGGATCGCCAACCGAGCACGCCGAGCAGCACCGCGGCGAGCAGGCCACCGCCGAGCGCACCCAGCGGGATGAACGTCTGACTCGCACCGAGCGCCAGGACGAGCACCGACCCGAAGGACGCGCCGCCGGTCACGCCCATGACGTCGGGCGAGGCCAGCGGATTGCGAAACAGCCGCTGCAGCAAGGCACCTGACGTGGCCAGTCCCGCGCCCGCGAGCAGCGCGGCCGCCAGGCGTGGGGCACGGAACTCCTGGACGATGTACACCTCGCCCTGATCACCGAAGCCGAACGCGGCGCGCAATGCCGTCGTCGCCGACATCTCGACCTCGCCGACGCTGAGGGCCACGGTCGACAAGACGACGATCAGCAGACCGCACACCAGGCCGATCAGGATCGCGCGCCTGCGCTGTCGCACACGGACATTCGATGTGCCCGGCTTCGACGGCCCGTCAGATCGCCTGAGACGTAGCGCTGTTCGGCCGTTGCGCAGCGGCGTCGTGTCGATCATCGTGCCGTCCGCCGAGCGAGCACAGCGAGCAGCGGCGCACCGAGGAACGCGGTGACGATGCCGACCTCCAGCTCGGACGGCCGCGCGACGAGCCTGCCGAGAATGTCGGCGCCGAGCAACAGCAGCGGACCCGCGATCAGGCAGCCGGGCACCAGCACCCGATGATCGCCGCCGAGCACCAGCCGAACCAGGTGCGGCGCGGCCAACCCGATGAAGGCGATCGGCCCGGCCACCGCGACCGCGGATCCGGCGAGCAGCACCACCGCCACCATGCCCGCCAGCCGGATTCGCCCCACCGGCATGCCCAGCGCCTCCGCCGCTTCGTCACCGAGGGCGAGGGTGTTGAGCGCGGGCGCGATCACCAGGCCGATCACCAAGCCGATGACCAGCATCGGCAGCATCGGCACCAGCACGCCGAGGTCGCGTTCGGCGATCGAACCGGCGAGCCAGAAGCGCGCCTCGTCCAGGGTGCGTTCGCTGAACAGCAGCACGGCCGACGTCCACGAGACGAGCACCAACTGCAAGACGGTGCCGCCGAGGACGAGCCGGACCGGATCCAAGTCCCCCGCCCGGCGCCCGAGCGTCAGTGTGAACAGTGCGGCAGCGGCAGCGCCGACGAACGCGAACCCCACGTATTCGACGGGTTCGTGCAACCGCAACGCGTAGATGGCGATCACCACGGCAAGCCCGGCACCTGCGTTGATGCCGAGAGTTGTCGGCGAGGCGAGCGGATTACGAGTGATGCCTTGCACGAGAACGCCCGCGAGACCGAGCGCGGCACCGACTGCCAGCCCGACCAGCGTGCGCGGCAGTCGCATGCCGGTGACCACCATCGCGTCGCGGCTGTTGCCGTCGCCGAGTAGTGCCTGCACGACCGTGCCGATCGGGACCGAACGAGCGCCGAGGGCCAGGCTCAACACGACGCACAGCAGCAATGCGGCAAACCCGAGCATCAGCATCGGGATTCGGCGCGGTACCGCGGCCGTACGGGTCGTGTCGAGCGAAGTCACGGAACGAGAGCTTAAGTTAGCGCTGCCTAACTCTGCCAACGCGGGTACAGCGTGTGATGCCCGTCTCGTCCGATTCCCCCACCAGTGGCGCGACCGGAAGTACCACCGTATCGATGTCCAGGCGAGCCGCCGAACCGGCGATTCAACAGTCACGGTTTCGTAACGGACCCGATTGGGTACTAAGAGATGTATGACATCGACGGATCACCGACCAGCCCGGATCGCCGGCGTGGAGCCGGGGACCGCGGTGCTGGCATTCGCTACCTGCCTTGCCTTTTCGATCGGCATCGCCGCTCTTACGCAGTCTGCTACCACCACGGTCCTCGCGCTCGCCAGCATCGCTGCCGGGCTCGCGCTTGTACTGACCATCCTGCCGCACAAGGCATAACACCTTCTCGCCTCCGCCACCGCTGCGACACTGAAGTCCAGCTATTGATTCCCGGGCTCGCGCCTGGTGGCATAGCGCCGAGACGATCGGCGCAATTCGGAGGCAAACATGCTGTCCCTACCAGAGATTTCGGACCGCCTGGAGATCCAGGACCTGATGGTCCGGTACTCCCACGCGGTCGACACCGGACAGTGGGATCTGCTGGACGACATCTTCACCGATGACGCGCACATCGATTACACCGCGATGGGCGGATCGGCCGGTGACGTGGCGGCGACGAAGAAGTTCCTCGCCGCCATGTTGCCGAATTTCCCTGCCTTCCAACACCTCATCAGCAATTCCTCGATCACCATCGACGGCGACACCGCCACCGGGCGGACCATGTGTCACAACCCGATGATGCTGTCCGGCGGCGACGGGCCGTCGAGCCTCATGCTGTGCGGGCTCTGGTACTTGGATACGTTCGCCCGCGTCGACGGCGAGTGGCGGATCGCGCGGCGGGTCGAGGAGAAGAGCTACATGTTCGTCGCGCAGGCGCTCCCCGGCACGAGCTGAATCGCCTGCGGCCCAACCGATCAGCCGACAATCGGTAGTCCACGCTCGTCCGCGAGACCGCTCAACGCGTCCTGCATGACACCGGTGACGTGCTCATAGGCCGCCCCCAGATCCAACTCCGGACCGAGCTCGGCCCGCAGATCGATCGGGTCGAGGAACTCGACGGTGACCTTGCTCGGCAACGGAATATGCCCGGCGAGATCACCGACATTGAGCCCCCACGGCAGGGCGAGTGAAATGGGAAACACCTTCAGCCGCAACATCTGATCCAGCCGCAGCAACCGGGCCAGCCGGTCCCCACGCGTCAGCATCAACGCGGTCTGCTGGGCACCGATGTTGACCATCGGCACGATCGGAACGTTTTCGTCCCAGGCCAATTGGAGAAACCCGGTCCGGCCCGCGAAGTCGATCTCGTCCTCTTTCCAGGTCGGCCGGTGCACCTCCCAGTCACCACCGGGATACACGAGCACGACTGCCCCGTCGCGGAGCACCTGCCGCGCGCTGTCCGGGTCCGCACCGACCGTGCCGAAGCGGCGCAACAATGTACCGATGACCGGATAGGCCATCACCATGTCGTGCGCCAACTGATAGAACGGGCGGTGCGGACCGAACCGGCGCACGAACGCCAACGTCGCGACCATGACCTCCGGTGAAACGTTGCCCCCGGAATGATTGCCCACCAACAGGACCGGCCCCTCGGCCGGGATCCGGTCGAGACCGCGGACGTCCGCGCGGAAGTACAGCCGCGCGAACAACCAGCCCGGACCCACCGTGTCGATGATGAATTCGGGATCCCGCTCGGCCGGGTCGGCCGCGGGGACCCGCGCGTTCACCTGCTTGGCGACCCAATCGGCCACCTGGTCGATCCGGTCGGTCGGCAATCGAAACAAGTTCATGGGCAACGCTTTCCGCTGGTGAGGCTCACGACTCGATCGACAACAACCGACGGAAGAAGCCCCGATAACCGCGCAGCGCCTGACGCAGGTCTTCGGTATCCGAGTCCGTGGCGCCGGAGGTGCGCTCCTCGAGCACCCGCTTACGTTCCGCGATAGCGGTGGTCAACTGGTAGATGACGTCCGTGACGATCTGATCGGCCTGGGTGACCGCGTCCCGGGGGTTGTCGACGAAGGTGCCCTGCACCTCACGCCATTGGGTGCGCAGGCGGTCGAGGTCGGTGTCGACGAAGAGCGGAGCACCGACGTCGTCGAGCGAAGTCTGTTGCCGCTCAGCGCCATTGCCCGCGGTGGTCGACTGTTCCGGTGCCGCGACGGGTACCACCTGATCCGCTTCGGTATCTCCTGCCGCCTGATCCACTTCGACATCGCTGGTCGCGGTCGGCTGCGCGTCGTAGTCGTAATCCGCGGTGGTCGTCTCCGCAGGCTGCGCTTCGTAATCAGCCGTGGTCGCGGATCCCGCACCCGCGTTCGCCGACGTCGCACGCTCCGGCTCCGCGCTGTACTCGGTCGCGGTCGCGTGCTCCTGTTCCGTGCCGTACTCCGTTGTGCTCACGTGTTCCGGTTCGACGTCCAGGTCCGTCGCGCGCTCGGCTTCGCCGTCGTCCGTTGTCGTGCTCGTGTGGTCGGCCGCGTTCTCATCGGCGACCCGCTCGCTTTCTGTTTCGTCGCGGTCCCCCTGCCAGGACGATTCCTGCTCGCTCGTGGGGACATCCTCGGTGGACTTGTCGGAATGCACGGTGCGCTCGTATTCGGTGCTCATGACAGTGCTTTCTTGTCGTGCTCGGACTTCTTGTCGGCTGTCTTCTTGTCGTCGCCCGCACCGTTGAGCAAGTCCTGGAACAGGTCTCGGTAGTGCACGATGGCGGTGCGCCGGTCCTCGGTGGACACCTCGGTGCCGGTCGCCCTGGTGGCGATCTCGTGTGCGGCGCGGTAGTGACCGAGCGGTGCCGCGTGCTCGACCGAGAGGTCGGCGACCTGCTGGTCGAAGTTCTCGGTGGGATATCCGCGTTGGGACATCACCGTGGTCAGCAGCCGATCGGCGGCCTGCAGCGCCTCGGCCGGATCGTCGATGAACCGTTCCTGCACCTCGACCCACTCCGCGGTGTAGAGCTGCTTCTGCTCCGATGTCAGCGCGCGCAGTTCCAGCTCGGCATGACGCTTTTCGCGTTCGGCCAGTTCACGTTCGGCCGCCCGGCGGTCGTCGTGTTCCTCGACCGTCCGGTCGTACTCCGGGCCGAACTTGCTGCGCAGCCGCTGCCTGCGCACCATCGGCCAGACCAATAACGCGACGACCAACGCCGCGAGGACGACCAGAACGATCACAATGATCAACACTCCAGACGACACCTGTACCTCCTTGCCGAGCCTGTCGTATTCGGACAGGGAATGCCTCGCCGCAAAGGTTCCAAACTCTTGATCTCGCCCAGATGTCAGCCACTGGGATTCCGCGCCGCCCAGAGGTTTCCGTGATCATTCAGCCGAGGCGCAGCGCCTCCACCGGACAGCTGTCCACCGCGAGTTGGATGAGGTCGCGGTCGCTCTCGTCGATGGCGTCGGCGAACGGTTCGACGATCCCGTCGTCGCCGACGCGGAACAGGTTGGGCGCCAGGGCCTCACACATGCCGTGGCCTTCGCAGCGGGTGCGGTCGGCGACGATCTTCATGACGGCAGTCGTTCCAGTCGGATGGGCAGGCCGTCGGCCGGCATCGGTCCGGTGCCCGCGATCAACGGAACCTGGTAACCAGGTCGCACGGACCAGCTGTATTGCAACAACATCTGGTGCAGAACGGCTTTGACGGTCATGCCGCCGAAGTACAGGCCGATGCATTTGTGTGCACCGCCGCCGAACGGGGCCCAGGCCAGGCGGTGCGTTTTGTCCTCGCGGCGGTCGGCGGCGAACCGCTCCGGGTCGAAGACATCGGGGTTGTGCCAGTAGTCCTCGGTACGCATCATCGGGTACGCGCCGACCATGATGAGCGTGCCCTTCGGCACGTAGTAGCCGAGAATGTCGGTGTCCTGGACGGTTTCGCGAATCTGCTGCGCCACCGGCGAATACATGCGCAGCGCTTCCTTGAAGGCCAGGTCGAGGCCGGGTAGTCGATCGAGGTCGGCGTAGTCGAGAGTCGGCTTGCCGAGCGCGCGGGATTCGGCGCGCAGCCGGTCCTGCCAGTCCGGGTTGCGGGCGAGTTCGTAGGCGAGCATCGACGCGGCAATCGTGCTGGTGTCGTGCGCGGCCATCATCACGAAGATCATGTGCTCGATCACCTCCGCATCCGAGAAGGTGTGTCCCTCATCGGTTTCGGCGTGGCACAGCACACTGAACAGGTCGGTGCCATCGCCCGCGCGCTTGGTGGGCAACTCGCGCCGGAAGTAGTCGCCGAGGATGCGTCGTCCACGAATGCCGCGGGACCACACGCCACCGGGCACATTGGTGCGGACGAGCGCCGCCCCGCCGTGCACGGCGTCCTCGAAAGCCCGTTCCAGCACCACACTTTCGGGGCCGAGTTCGGCTCCGGCGAAGACCTCGGTGGCCTGCGCGAGCAGGATCTGCTTGATCGCGTCGAAGAGCGGGAAGTGCTCGCTCGGTCGCCACCCGGCGATATCGCGGGTGATCCGCGGGGTGGTCAGGTCCAGATAGCCGACCAACCGGGGCCGGGTGAACGCCTGCTGCATGATCCGGCGGTGGAACAGATGCTCGTCGAAATCCCGCAGCAGCAACCCACCGCGAAAGAACGGGCCGATCAAGAACTCCCAGCCGCGTTGCGCCGAGAAGACCTTGTCGCGATCCATCAGCACGGCCTCGATGGACGCGGGGCTGCTGACGCCGACCATCGGGCGACCGAGGACACCCATCCAGTTCACCGGTCCGTAACGCTCGAAGCGGTTGCGCGCCAAGCTGATCGGGTCGGTCAGCGCGTGCAGGGTGTAGCCGATTCCCGGAGCACCGAAATCACCGGGCACGGGACGCAATCCGCTTCCCGGCGGCGGATCCGCCAGCGGACGCGCGGCGGACGGATACTTGTCGGCGAGGCGAGCCCCCAGTGTCTGCGCGCGTTTCGCGACTCGCGCACGTAAGCGACGGACATCCCCTTGCACATCGGTGACTTTCGGGGGAACCAGAAGACTCATGACGGCCGTCCCTTCGCGACGCTGCGATCCCCTCGACCATAGCGGAAACAAACGTTTCCGTAAACATTTGTTTCCCGACTTCTCTTGTGCAAGGCTGCTCGGGTGACCCGAGCATTCAGCGGCACCTACCGCGGCACCTCGACCGCCGAGCGCAAGGAGGATCGGCGCAGGCGGCTACTGGACACCGCCCTCGATATCGTCGGCACCCAGGGGCTGTCCGCGTTAACCGTGCGCGGCCTCTGCGAACAGGCCAAGGTCGGACCCCGTTTCTTCTACGAGGCGTTCCCCGATCTGGACGCGCTCGCCTCCGAGCTACTGCTGGAAATCCAGGACACCGCCCTCGACACCGCGCGCGCGGCTGTCGCGGGCACCGACGGCGGGCCGTCGGACAAGATCCGCGCCGGTGTCGCCGCGCTCATCATCGAGCTCACCGACGACCCGCGCCGGGCGCAGGTCGTCTTCGCCCAGGCCTACGGCAGCGAGGCCCTGATGCGCAGCCGCTTCGACGGCATGCGCCGGGTCGCCGACGTCATCATCGAGCAGACCCGCCTAGTGCTCGACCTGCCTGCGGGCCAGGACACCGCCGTGGCCGCGACCTCGCAGCTGATCACCGGCGGCGCCGCGGAACTCGTCCTCGTCTGGCTCGACGGCGGCCTGGACGTCGACCGCGACGGCCTCATCGATCTGCTCGCCGAGTTCACCATTTCGATGGTCGCCCGGCTCCCCGACGTCGCCGAGCGCCTGTCGGCGGGGCCCGAGCACTAGCTCGGAACCCGTTGCGACACAACCAGACCTAGGAGCCCGCTACCGCGCTCGGCGCGAAGAACACAGCCAACTCACGCAACACCTGCTCCGGCTGCTCCTCGGCGATGTAGTGACCGCTCCCCTCGACCTTCACGACCCGGATATCGGTGCCCTTGTCCGACGACATCTGTTCGCGCAGAGCCGGATACGACTCCTCACCCGCCAAGGTCAGAATCGGCACGGTCACCGGCGCATAGGTGGCGAGGTCCGCAATGTCTCGGCGCATCGTCTGATACCAGCCGTTGCCCGCACGGATGGCGTCCGGCGAATCGTAGGCATGCGCGTAGATGCGTCGCGCCTCCTCCTCGACGGACGACTGATCGACCAGCATGTGCCCGTACAGCCAATCGATGATCAGCCGAAAGCGATCGGCCAGTAGCCTTTCCGGCAACTCACGCAGTTGATTCAAGGCGAACCACCACGGATAACCGCCGCGCCCGTGCTCGAGCGCCGCCTCCTGGTCGTCGCTGCTGGGCAACATCGGGATCGCCTGCCAGCTGGGATCGGGCACACCCAGGTCGACGGTGACCAGCCGCCGCACCGACTCGGGGAAGTTGGCGGCGAGGTGATAGCCGAGCGAAGCGCCGATATCGTGCCCGACCACGAACGGACCGGTGGCCGAGGTGCTGGATCAGTTCGTGGATGTCGCGCGCCATCGTCTTCTTGTCGTAGCCGGATTCGGGCTTGGCCGAGCCACCCATGCCACGCAGGTCCACGGCGGTCACCCGATAGTGAAGAGCCAACTCCGGCATGATCTTTCGGAACTGCCACCAGGTCTGCGGCCAGCCGCCGAGCAGGATCAACGGCTCCCCCGCACCACCGGTGACGTGATGCAGGCGGGTGCCGTTGACCTCCGCGTAGGCACTGGTGAAGTCGCCGGCCAGCGAGGCGGCCAGCTCGGCATCGGTGGGGGCGGTATGCGTCACAGAATTCCCTTTTCTTTAACGATCAGTCCAGTAAATAGGCATAGCAATGCCCGGACGGGAGGTGTTGCCCGACTGGGCGATGTGGTGCGGAACGACCGAGTAGGTCAGCCGAGCAGGGTCAGCGCCTGTTCGACGGTGTCATCGAGGAAACGTTGCCGAACGGGTGTCTTGCCGACCACCCGAATCCCTTGCAGCAGCGTCACGAGGAACCTGGCCAGCGCGACCGGATCTCGATCCGCCGACAACTCCCCCTCCGCCCGAGCCCGCAGCAGCGCGCTCGTGAGCACCGTCTCCATGGTTTCCAAACTGGAGGTCACCAGTCGACGCGCACCCTCGTCCGCCGGGAGTTCGACCGCAGTGTTGGTCATCAGACAGCCTTTTCGCTGCTCATCGGCGAGCGAGGACTCCGCGTACCAGCGCACCATGGCGCGGACCGCAGCGAGCGCGGACCCCGGCACGGAAAGCTGCGCGAGCAATCCGGCCCGAGTGTCGTCCACATAGCGTTCCACCGCTTTGAGATACAGCTCCCGCTTGCCGCCGAACGCGCCGTAGATGCTGCCGCGACCCAGCTTCAGGTGCTCGACCAGGTCCTGCATGGACGTGGCCTCGTAACCCTGCCGCCAGAACAGCTCCATCGCCGTCCGCAGCGCCTCGTCCGGATCGAATTCCTTCGTTCTGCCCACTCCGGCAACGCTACTTCATTTTGACCGATCATTCAAAAATTTGTCGGCGGCTGGTCGATCGGACGGTTGATCCCTTAAGCTTGGCTCATGAATACGTGCACGCGATTTCTGTGCCCCGGGCCGTCAGTCGGCCGCGGGGTCTGCTGCGTGCGTCCGCTCACGTAGTTCCTGTGGCCGTCGTCGGTTCGGGGGTTTCACCGAATCCGACCGGCTACCAGAGGAATTACTCATGCCTACCTATCTCACCCCACTGGATCTGTCGCGCGCGCTGACCGTGCGCGATCTCAGCGATGCCGCGCAGGGGCCGCACGCCATGCAGGCCCTGCTGAACGGGACCGTCGACGCACTCGTCCGCGCGTGGGCGTCGGAGGTGCGCGTGGTGCGCAACTCGCCCCTCGTTGCCGTCATCGACAACTACGACAAGCTCGGATACGACCCGGCCGACGTCACCCGCGACGCGCGCTACACCCGCTACGTCAGCCCGACCACCATGTTGCGCAGCCACACCAGCGCCGACATCCCCGAAACACTGCGGCGCTACGCCGAAGTCACCGCCACCGTCGATGACCTCATCGTCATCCCCGGCCTGGTCTACCGCAGGGACGTCGTCGACCGGATCCACGTGGGCGAACCACATCAGGTCGACCTCTGGCGGCTGCGCTCGAGCCCGGACACCGGCGACGACGACGTGCGGGAGATGGTCGCCCATCTGGTCGAGGCCGTGCTGCCCGGTGCCGAATGGCGCACCACGCCCGCCGAACACCCCTACACCGCCCTCGGACGGCAAGTAGACGTGCGACTCGGCGACGACTGGCTGGAGCTCGCCGAATGCGGCCTGATCGCCGACCACGTCCTCGCGGGCGCCGGGCTCGATCCCGCGCGCTGGTCCGGCACCGCGCTCGGCATGGGCCTGGACCGAGCACTGATGCTGCGCAAGGGAATTCCGGATATCCGCTACCTGCGGTCCGACAACCCACGCATCGCCGAGCAGTTGCGGGATCTGTTGCCGTGGCGGCCGGTCTCGATGCTGCCGCCGATCCGCCGCGACCTGTCGGTGGTGATCGCCGACGACACCGACGACGAAACCCTCGGCGACGCGGTGCGAAAGGCGCTGCACGACCGGGTCGACGACATCGAGTCGGTGCTCGTCACGGCACGGACGCCGTGGGCCGAGCTCTCCGAAAAGGCAAGGGACCGCCTCGGCATCGCGCCGGGCCAGACGAATGCCGTTGTGCGACTGATCCTCCGGCCGTTGACGCGCACGCTCACCGACGAGGAGGCCAACGCGCTGCGCAACCAGGTGTACCTCGCGATCCACATCGGCCCGCGGCTGGAGCTGGCATGAGCGGAAGCCACGCGCCACCTGGACGACGGAAGCCACCATTTTCAGCGTCTATCCCGCCCACCCGACGCACTGTTAGCGTGAGGTGCTCCAGCGGGAGATGAAGTGATCGATGGGACCGGAACCCCGGCTGGGACAACGGGATTCCGGCCCTCCGCACTCATGCCGGAGCGCCGAACCAGCGAGTCAGCGCCGCTGCCAGGCCATCCTGGCTATCCGAGTCGGCGGCCCAAGCCACGAACCCGTCGGGACGAACCAGCAGCGCCGTCAGATCGCGCGGCTCGACCGCCTTGGCCGTGACCACCCGCACCCGCGCCGACCACGGCGCCGCCAGCGCACGCAGTTCGGCCGAGTCGGCGAGGTCGAACAAGACCGCCGCGCCTTCGATGAAGTGCGTACCGATCCTGGTGCCGTCCGACAGCTCGAAGTCCGGCACGGGCGCGCCGACGCGTTCGTGCCCGCCGCCGAGGTCGTAGCGGTGCAGCACGCCGGAGATCTTCCGGAAGACCACGGTCGCGGCCTCGCGGGTGGTCAGCAGTTCGGTCAGCACCGCGCGAAGTTCCCTGCTGCGCTTGTCGGTTCGCATCAGGGCGACCTGAGCCCGGGTCCAGTCCAGCACCCAGGCGCCGATCGGGTGCCGCTCGGTGGTGTAGGTGTCGAGGAGTTTCTGCTGCGCCCGGCCGTGCACCACGGCGGCCAGCTTCCAGCCGAGATTCACCGCGTCGCCGACGCCGAGGTTCAGTCCCTGCCCGCCGAACGGTGAATGCACATGTGCCGCATCGCCTGCGAGTAACACTCGGCCCCTGCGGTATTCGGTGACCTGACGGGTGTTGTCGGTGAACCGGGTGGCCGAGTGCACGGCGGTGATCTCCACCGGAACACCGGACACGGCGCGCAGGCTCGCCTGCAACTCCGCGGCGGTGATCGGCGCATTACGGTCGGCGGGCGGTCCGTCGAGCTCGACGGTGAGGACGCGACCCATCGTCGGGTTGTATACGTACATGCCGGTGTCGGTCGTCGTCCAACCTGCCGTCAGCCCTTCGGCCCCGGTCATCTCGACGATGGCTTGATGCCCGGTCAGTTCCGGGTCGAGGCCGGGAAAATCGAATCCGGTCAGCTTGCGCACGATGCTGCGCCCGCCGTCGCAACCGACCAGCCAGCCGGCGCGAATGGTGTTGTCGCCGAGCCGGATTGTGACACCGTCGCCGTCGTCGGTGAAGTCGGTGAGCTCGACGCCGCGTCGCACGGTGACGCCCAACTCGGCGGCGCGTCGCCCGAGCATGGCCTCGATGTCCTGCTGCGGCACGAAGAACACGTCGGCGGCGGGGCCCAGGTCGGCGAAGGCGGGATTCTCGAAGTCGACGACGTCGACGTCGAGCATGATGCCCGCGAAATGCCCGATGAACGGCGGCTTCGGCCGCTCGGCACCGGTCGCCTCGGTGCTCGACGCCACGGGCAACCCCATCCGCTCCCGCGCTACCTTCTGGCCGGCGAGCAATTCCGGCAGCAGCCCACGCCGGTAGAGCGCTTGCGCGGTCGGCACATTGATCCCGGCGGCCTTGAGCGTCGGATCGATCTCGTCGAGCCGCTCGACCACCAGGACGTCCACCCCGGCGAGCCCTAATTCGCATGCCAGCATCAGCCCGACGGGTCCAGCCCCGGCCACCACTACATCAAATGTCTCGTTCATGAATCCGACTGTGCCGTCGCACGATTGCGGCACCCTTGCACCGCGCTTGCGCGGCATCGACGGTGCTGCGCAAGCACATCGAGTGCCATCCCCATCGGAGACCGACGATGGGCGAGGCCGGTGCCTCGCCCATCGACTGTTTCGACTATCGGTTCAGGTGGCTGCGTTCGCCGCCGAGGCGTTTGGCCGCGGTCGGCTGAGCCGCCGCGCCCTTCTTGCCTGCCTCACTGGCGCGCTTGGGGTCGTTGTCGAAGCTGCCGCTGCTCGCCTTGCCACCTTGGCTGGCGATCTTGCGCTGCTGCTCCGCGTCCATGGCGGCAAAGCCACGTCGGGCGGCCATGAATCCCTCCTTGCCTCGAGTAATGCTGTCGGCGACGGCGGGTGCCGTCACTGACGGCCCTACCCGGCGATCCCGGCAGCAAACACTCGGGTGGTCAGGATCAGTGCTGCGGCACCAGTGCGGGTGCGGGTTCCGGGGCCTTGGCGGTCCGGCGGCCGGCGACGAAGTACAGCGCGACGAGCAGGACGCTGAACCACACATAGGTGTTGCCGACGATGTGTTGCCATGGCGTCCACTGGGTTTCGCGATGCTCGCCGTCGGGCAGCCAGTTCTGCGGGCCGTAGACGAAGACCGCCGTGATGACGGCGATGGTCACCCACCAGCCGATGGCCTGACGGCGCGGCAGCCCGATCGCGTAGCCGATCGCGCCCGCCAGCGCCGGGGCGATCCACACCCAGTGGTGCGACCAGGAAATCGGCGACAGCAGCAGCGTGAAGACCGCGTTGATGGCCAGCGCGAGCGGCGGGAAGTCGACCGCCCGGCGCATGGCCGCGACGACGAGCACCAGCAGCGCGGCGCCGAGGACCAGCCACAGAATGGTCGACGCCGGCTTGGGCACCTGCAATCGGGACAGGACAGCCTGGATCGACTGGTTCGTGTGGAACGCCGATCCGCTCAGGCCGGACACATTGCCCATGCCGCCGAACCAGTACTTCGCGGAGTCGTGCGGCAGCAAGGCGAAGCCGAGCGCGGTGGCGCCCGCACCGGTCGCCGCGGCCGTCGCGGCCGACTTGTAGTCGCGGCGGACCAGGAAATACAGCACGAACGCGGCCGGGGTCAGCTTGATGGCGGCGGCGATGCCGATCAGCATGCCGCGCCGCCAGCGCGGTTTGATCGCGAGGCAGTCGGCCGCGACCAACGCCATCAGCAGCAGATTCACCTGGCCGAAGTCCAGCGTCGCGTGCACCGGCTCCAGCAGCAGCGCCAGCGGCGTCGCACAGGCGGTCACCACCAGGACGAGCTTGCGCTGATCCTCGCCGGGCCACACCCGGCGGGCGACCAGGTACATCGTCAGCGCGAGCGCGAGCACCGAGGACACGAAGAAGGTGAACGCCGCCGCATGCCAGGGCAGCAGCGCGAACGGGCTCAGCGCCAGCGCGGCGAACGGGGGGTAGATGAACGGCAGCCCGAAGCCGATGGTGGTCTGCGGCAGCTGTCCGTACATGTCGTGGCCGTGGCGTAGCGCGTCCACACCGAGCCGATAGACCTGTAGGTCGATGAAGCCACCGGTGATCTTGTGGAACGGCCAGGTCGGCAGCAGCAGACAGAACGCGGCGAACCCGATACAGAGGACCGGTGCCAGCCACCCAACGACGCCGAGTCGACGGTTCTTGGCTTCCGGCTCAACGCGGGTGGTCACACTACTCATCCGCGGCGACTATACCGACCTATCCCGTCCGGTACACCAGGTGGGCGGGGCTTCGGCGGCCTGCCCGGTGTCGACCTCGGGCTGAGTGTCATCCGGGCATGGTAGGAATGGGCGAATGAGCGCTGACATGGATCCGGAACTCATCGAGCTGGCCACCAAGGTGTTCGGCTTCGCGCGGCAGGGCGACGCCGCCTCGCTGGCCACCTATGTGGATGCCGGGGTGTCCGCGGATCTAACCAATGACGCGGGCGACACCTTGCTCATGCTCGCCACCTACCACGGCCATCGCGATGCCGTCGCGGCGCTGCTCGATCGCGACGCGGACCCGAACCGGGCCAACGACAAGGGCCAAACCCCGTTGGCCGGTGCGGTTTTCAAGGGTGAGACCGAGATCGCGCGACTGCTCATCGAGTCGGGCGCCGACCCCGATGCGGGCACCCCGTCGGCCCGCGATGCCGCCGTCATGTTCGGCAAGGCCGATCTGCTGGAGCTGATGGCCGACTACTGAAGTCGCGCCGGAATTTCGCCGCTTGCCCGGTGGTTGTCCGAGGAAACGCAATCACTGGAGGCAATGACGTGTCCGAACGCGACGCGCTCTACGCCAAGATGGTCGAGATCATGCCCGGTTTCGCCGAATACCAGGAGAAGACCTCTCGGGTGATCCCGGTGTTCGCGGTGCACCGCCACGCGGCCTGAGCACTAGCCGCGCTCGCGCACCTCGGCTACCGCTTTGCGCGCGGCCACCAGGATCGGGTCCCACACCGGGGAGAACGGCGGCGCGTAGCCGAGATCGAGGGCGGTCATCTGTTCCACCGTCATCCGCGCGGTGAGCGCGACGGCAGCGATGTCGACGCGCTTACCCGCGCCCTCGCGGCCGACGATCTGCACGCCGAGCAGGCGACCGGTCCGCCGCTCGGCGAGCATCTTCACCGTCATCGCCGCGGCGTCGGGGTAATAGCCTGCGCGACTGGTCGATTCGATGGTGACGGCGACGAACTGCAGACCCGATGCCCGAGCGTCCTTCTCCCGCAGGCCCGTTCGCGCGACCTCCAGATCGCAGACCTTGCTGACCGCGGTGCCGACGACACCGGGGAAGGTCGCGTAGCCCCCGCCGACGCCGGTGCCGATGATCTGACCGTGCTTGTTGGCGTGGGTACCGAGCGCGATATGGCGTTCGCGACCGGACACCAGATCGAGCACCTCGACACAATCGCCACCCGCCCAGATGTTTTCGTGGCCGCGCACCCGCATGGCCAGATCGGTGAGCAGCCCGCCGTACTCCCCGAGCGGCAGACCCGCCGCGCGCGCCAAGTCCGTGTCCGGGCGCACGCCGATACCGAGTACCACCACATCCGCGGGATACTCGACGCCGTCGGCGACGACCGCGCGGACGAGACCCTGTTCGCCGGTGCGAATCTCGGTCACCTCGGCATTGCCGATCACCTTGATACCCAAGCCGCACATGGCATCTCGCACCAGCGCGCCCATATCCGGATCCATCGTCGACATCGGCTCCGGACCGCGCTGGACCATGGTGACGTCGTAGCCGCGTTGAATCAGCGCCTCCGCCATCTCGACTCCGATGTATCCCGCGCCGACCACCACCGCGCGCTTGCCCTCGGTACGGTCGAGGGTGTCGATCAACGCCTGCCCGTCGTCGAGGGTTTGCACGCCGTGCACGCCCGGAGCGTCGATGCCCGGTAACGGCGGCCGGATCGGGCGCGCACCCGTGGCGATGACGAGTTTGTCGTAGTCCGTCCATGATTCGGTGCCGGACTCGAGGTCACGGGCACGCACCCGGCCACCCGCGACGTCGATCTCGGTCACCTCGGTGCGCATCCGCAGATCGATGTCGCGGGATCGATGCTCCTCGGGCGTGCGGGCGATCAGCGAGTCCCGCTCGAGCACGTCGCCGCCCACCCAGTACGGGATGCCGCACGCGGAGAACGAGGCGAACCGGCCGCGCTCGAAAACCACGATCTCCAGCTCGCTCGCGTCCTTCAGCCTGCGTGCCTGCGAGGCCGCCGACATTCCGGCCGCATCACCACCGATGACCACCAGTCGCTCCATACCCGTCACGCTACGGCGGACCGCCGCTCGGCCGCCGGAGGGGGTCGCCGCGATTTGCTGCGGTATTCCTGGTTGCCATGCGGTTGACCCGGGTTTACTTCAGACTGATCATCTGGCAAACGCTGTGTGAGGGCAGTGTTTACACCCGGGAGCTGTATATGAGTGAGCGAAGCGAACGAATCATGACACAGTGTGCATCGCACATGACGGAGCCGAGCGCTAGCGAGGCGCAGTCATGAGTGATAACCCGTCTCCGTCCGACGATGAACGTCGGCTCGCCGAACTCGGCTACAAACAAGAATTGGCCCGATCCTGGTCCGGATTCTCGAACTTCGCCATCAGTTTCACCATCGTCTCCATCCTGACCGGCGGATTGGCCAGTTACGGAATCGGTTTGGCCAATGGCGGCCCGATCACCATGGCCTGGGGCTGGCCGCTGGTCTCCATCATGGTGTTGTTCATCGGCATGGCGATGGCGGAATTGGCGTCGGCTTACCCGACCTCCGGCGGTCTGTACTGGTGGGCGTCGCAGCTCGGCGGGCCGGTCTGGGGCTGGTTCACCGGGTGGTTCAACCTGATCGGGCAGATCGCGGTGACCGCGGCCATCGGTTACGGGGCGGCGATCTTCACGACGGTGGTGCTGAACGTGATCGGCATCGATATCGGCACCGACCGGACCGCGATCTTCCTGGTCTTCATCGTGATCCTGGTGCTGCACGCCGTGCTGAACGCGATCGGGCCGCATCTGTCCGCGGTGATCAACAACATCTCCGCGTGGTGGCACGTCGGCGGTGTGGCGATATTCGTGCTGGTGCTCGCGTTCGGCGCGAATCACCATCAGAGCGTCGAGTTCGTGTTCACCAAGACCGTGGACAACGCCGGGGTCGGGTTCGGCGGAGTGGCGTTCAGCTTCCTGCTCGGCCTGCTGCACGCGCAATACACGTTCACCGGGTACGACGCGTCCGCGCACATGTCCGAGGAAACGCACGACGCCTCGCGGATGGCGGCGAAAGGCATCATCAACACCATCGTGGTGTCGGCGATCGCCGGATATCTGCTCATCATGGCGGTGACCTTCGCGATTCCGAATCTCGACGATGCCCTGGATCCGACGAAGAACAGCGGCTATCCGGTGATCTACATCCTGGAGAACTCGCTCAATTCGTTCTGGTCCGGGCTGCTGCTGATCATCGCGGCGATCGCGCAGTTGTTCTGCGGGTACGCCTCGGTCACCTCGGCCTCGCGCATGCTGTTCGCATTCGCCCGGGACGGCGCGGTGCCGGGATCGGCGCTCTGGTCGAAACTTTCGGCCAAGCGGGTGCCGGTGAACGCGGTGCTGTTCATCTCGGTTTTCGCGTTCGTGCTGTTGATTCCGTCGATGCTGGTGCCCGCCGAGAACGCGCCGACCGCCTATGCGGCGGCCACCTCGGTGGCGACCATCGGGCTCTACATCGCCTACGGCATCCCGATCCTGCTGCGGCAGGTGCACGGCACTCGATTCCGTACCGGTCCTTGGCAACTCGGTCGCTGGTATCGGCCGGTCGGCGTCGTCGCGCTGATCTGGATCGTGTTGATCAGCTTCCTGTTCATCCTGCCCACCGATGACCGTGGTTATCCGTGGAACAGCGAGTTCACCTGGAACACCGTCAATTACGCCCCGATCGCGTTGGTCGGCGTCGTCGGTGCGATCGGCATCTGGTGGCTGGTTTCGGCCCGCAAGTGGTTCACCGGGCCGAAGCGCACGGTCGAGGAGGTGCCGGACGCCGGTGACGAGACGGCGGTCAACGCCTGAGCAAACGGCGCGAAGCGACTACTGGTTCGCGGGTTGTCGGTGTCGGTCGCTAGGTTCGTCAACATGGAAAGGATCGACCTGGAGCATAATCCGACCATCGGTCGGATTATGTTTCCGGGAAACCCGTGGCCCGCCGGACATGCGATCGAAGAGTTCGCGTGGACCGGGCGGATCGACGAGAACGGCAACTTATGGTTCGACCTGCACCTGCGGTCGGCGGAGTATGTTGCCGCAGGGGCACGGGAAGGTGTTGTCGGGGCCGATGATTGGTCCTCGGCCGAGGTATGGCAGAACTACGGGCGTTGCACGTTGTCGTCCACCTACTGGGGCGAGGACGACGGCACCGGATTCCTCGCCGCCACGCCCGGAAATCCATTTCATCTGAAATCGTTGACGCCACAACAGTTGACGGCCGGCCCGCTTCCGCTCCTCGAGTCCGATCAGCTCGAATTCCTTGCCTTCAACATCTACCTGCTGGGCCACGATTCGGTTGCCGACCAGGAGGTGGTTTTCACGCGCCGCTCCGACGGCGCGCACGATCTCGCCTGGCATGGACGCGTCGCACTGACTTACGTCGACGACGCCGAATTCCGCCATCGATTCGAGGTCCGAATCGCCGCGACCCTCGAATACATCCGCTACCCTGCCAGCCTTTCGCTCGAGGAGGCGCACGATCATCTCCAGGCCGTCGTGGACGCGCCGGAGTTGTTCGAGACGGGGCTGGTCGATGGTCAACCCGCCTGGCTGCCGAAACAGTAGCGGTTGGAAAGTGGTTGTCCCAGCCTATATTTCGACGGGTCGCGCTACCGTTGGATAGATGAATTACGATTTCGTAGTGCTGCCGATGGGGGCCGTCGACTCGCCCGCCGAGGTCCCGGCCTACGTCCGGACCCAGGGCGGACTACCGGTCGACGAGCAGCTGCACCGATTCGTGGTGGCCGGGCTGCAACTATGGAACAGCCGGGTGCCCGCCGCCTACCGGCATGCCATGCTCAATGTCGAGGCCGCGGGCGATTCGGTCCGGGTGACCGCGGCCGACCGAGCGGATCGACGCCGACATCGCGGATCGGCCGTCGACAGCGCGGCGGCAGCGGTGCGCCGATTGATCGAAGGATTGATATCCGGTTCGGAATACCAGCTTTACGACGCCGCGGACAACACGCTGTGGCCGCCGAAACGCACCGAGTAATCGTTTGTCAGGCGGCCGAATGTCCCGGCAGCACACAGGCGGTATCGAGGCCGAGCACACGATTGAGTCGGCCGAAAGCCAGCCATGAACCGATACTCATGCTCAGTTCCACGACTTCGACCTGGGTGTACTCGGCGAGCATCCGGGTCCAGAACTCGTCGTCGATGCCGTGATGATCGAGGGCATAGCGCTCGGCGTATTCGGCGGCGAGCCTGGTGCGTTCGTCGAAGGCATCGGTGAGGCGCCAGTCAGTGACCGCGTCGGCGAACTCCGGCTCCACCTTTTTGCCGTCGCGTTCGGTGCGCCAGTCCTGACAGAAGATGCAGCCGTTGATTTGCGCGATGCGCAGCCGGGCGGCCTCGAATTCGCGCAGCCCGAGGGTGCTGTGCGAATACACCGACATCGAGAACTGCGCGGCGGCCACGCCGATACCGGGCACCATTTCGCCCCAGACGTAACCGATCGGGTCCTTGCCCGCGGGGATATCGATGATCATGGATATTTCCTTCCGAGTTTGCCGACTGCCGGACGCAGTGGAATATCGAGCGCGTCATAGAGTCCGGGTTCGGCGTCGGCGAGCCAATCGATGGCGCTCACCAAACGGCCTACAGCAGTGGCGTTTCCACCCGCGGAGCGATTGCCGTTCTCGTCCGACGCCTCGATGGTGACCTCGATGCGCGGACGCCCCTCGATGATCACCCGGTGCGCGCCGTCGCCGTCGGCGGGCGCGGGCCAGTCCGGCGCGCAGGACGGGTGGATGCGGGTGACGTGTTCGATGATGATGCGCGGCTCGCCCGCGACGATGCCCTGCACCTCGAACCGCACCGCGCCCTGCGTGCCCGCCGCGAACTCGCCCATCGATCGGGTGGTGATCGTGGTTTCGAGCTCTTGCCGTGCCAGGGTTTCGCGGATCTCGTCGAGTTCGACACCCAGCGCCCGTGCCATCAGTCGAATCTGCCCGCCCCACACCATGGTCGGCACCGTGGGCGCGAGCATGGGTGGTTGGTAGTCCATCGGCTGGCCCATGCCGACCAGGTAGCGGACCGAGTCCGGCTGGTCGTAGGTGGAGTAGTCGAAGATCTCCTGACAGCGGACCACGTCGACGGTGCCGCCGAGGCCGCTGATCAGCAGTGGCAGTACATCATTGCCCCAGCCGGGGTCGACGCCGGAGACGAACAGCGAACCGCCGCCCTCGGCGATCGCGGCCAGCACCGGGTCGCGGATCTCGGCCGGTGCGTTGCGTGGGTCGTAGAGCGCGTACAGCGCGGGCGTGACGACTATCGCGCCGGCGCGGATCGCTCGAACGATGTCGGCGAGTGCGTCATCGGGGCGGATATCACCGGACGCCGCGTACACGACCGCCCGCGGCTGCGTCGCCAGCACGGCGTCGATGTCATCGCTCGCCGCGACGCCGACTCGATAATCGAGTCCGCTCAACTCCCCCGCGTCGCGCCCGACCTTGTCCGGATTGTGCACGAGCACACTCGTGAGTTCGAGCGCCGGATGTGACTCGACGGCCCGAATAGCCGCTCGGCCGACATTGCCGGTGCCCCACACCGCCGTGGAGATCATGCGGGGAGCGTAGCAAGCGCTTGGTCGGTTTCACTGGGTTATCGCGAAGCCGGGTCCGGTGGCGTACGCGGGAGGCAGCGGGTACGCTAACTACATCTCGGGGGGCCGCGTGTTGATCCGCGACTGAAGTTCACCCTCAGAATCCTCCCAAAGTTATCTGCAACCGTCGGTTACAGATAAACCCGCAGCTGCGATCGGTAGCCGAACGGTTACCGGTTTCGGTGACATTCCCGCAGGTGCGGGTGCGAGACTGGGTTCATGATTCCGACGGATCAGCTGACCGACCCTGCCGTGCGTGCCTTCGTGACAGCCGTCAACAGCAACGACCCCAGCACGTTCCGCGGCACCCTGACCCCGGACGCCACGATGTCCGACGACGGCAGCGACGAGGACCTAGACCAGTGGGCAGAGAAGGAGATCTTCTCCGCCAACGGCAAGATGGAAGTCGAGAGTGAAGCCGACGACGGGCACTCGCTGATCGCCAACTTCCACAACGACACCTGGGGCGATATGCGCACCAAGTGGCGGTTCACCGTCGACGGCGGGCAGGTCGCTCGCTTCGACACCGGTCAGGCCTGACCGGACGATTGCCCGAAACTACCTGCTGCACAACGCATCACAACGACTGATTGCACGCCCGAACCCCTCGCGTACCGTATTCCGCCGCGATGAATGTTCCCCAGTCGACCATCAGTACGCGAATTCCGTGTTCTCCGTGGCCCGAGAGGGATAGGTTTAGGGAGCTCGGGGGCGGGCTACTGGTGTGACGATGCGCGAAGCCGGGTTGGATTCCTACTGCGAGGAGGGGTGGTGACGTCAGAAGAACCGACCGCACTCGGTTACCTGCGGCGCGACATCTCGGGCCCACAGCAAGCCTGGGACGAAACCCAGATCCGAAGCCTCGCAAAGCGACTCGGCTACGACCTGGTCAAAACCATCCTCTTCGACGCGGACACCGATAACCGCATCGACCAACTGGAGACCGCCGTCCAGATCAACAAAGCCGAAGCAGTGATAACCCCGACCCTCGACCACCTCGACGGCACCCCCGACCCCCTGGTCAAATCCTGCGACGTAATCACCGTCCGCCCCGAAAACACCTACGCCCGATGGGCATTCCCCAAAGCACAGGCCGACGGGTAAGACCGCCACCAACGCTACTGCCCAGGCTGACCGACCCCTAGCGAGCAACGGTTACATCTTGTCCAGCGGGCGCTCGAGCAGGAGGTCGACCGTGCTCGCCAGCGAGCCGTGCGGGATGGACCGGCGAATCCGTCGCTATATCTCCGCGTGAACTGACGGAGCCGGGCTGACGGCCTGTTTCGTGCGATGTTTCCTGGCGAACGTCCGGTTTGCCGGTGACGGCGGGGCTACGATGCGCAGATGGCGCACCCCGCCCCGCCGGTTTCGGGGGCGACGGTCGCATCGGACCGTTCGCCCGGGAGTTCGCGTGGCAACGGGGTTGCCGAGCTGGTGGAACGGTTTGCTGAGGCGTGGCGGGTGGGCGACGAACCGCCGGATCTGCTGGCTTATCTGCCGGACTCGCCCGGCATCCGGCGGGTGTCGTTGATCGAGTTGATCAAGGTCGATCTGGCCAATCGGTGGGGCCGCGGCACGGCGCCGAAACGGCTCGCGGAGTACGTGGTGGATCTGCCGGAATTGCGGACCTGGCCGTTGCCGCCGGATCTCATCTACGAGGAGTTCCACGTCCGGCGGCGAGCGGGCAGTTCGGTGCAGGTCGCGGAGTACACCGCCGCGTATCCCGAACAGGCCGAACAACTCTCGGAGATGCTGGCGACGGACGACTATCACAGCACGATGATGTCGGCCGCCGAGCCGGTGAACCTCGACGACCTCGAGGTCGGGCAGAAGATCGACGACTTCGATCTGATGACCGGACTCGGACGGGGCGCGTTCGCGCGGGTGTTCCTCGCCCGGCAACGGTCGATGCAGCGACTGGTCGCGGTGAAGATCTCCCGCGACAAGGGCACCGAGCCACAGACATTGGCGCAGTTGGACCACGACTACATCGTTCGAGTCTTCGACCAGCGGGTGCTGGAGAGACGGAAGCTGCGGCTGCTGTACATGCAGTACGTGCCGGGCGGGACGTTGTACACCGTCCTCGAGCGGGTTCGAGTGACGCCATCCGAACAACGCGACGGCACGTTGCTACTGGACGTCATCGACGCCGTGCTCGCCGCGAAGGGTGAGATCAGGCCGAGCGAATCACCACTGCGCGCGGAGCTGGCAAAGCTGTCGTGGCCGGAAACCATCGCCTGGCTCGGTCGGCGGCTGGCCGAGGCCCTCGACTACGCAGGCAATGCCGGTGTGCTGCACCGCGACATCAAACCGGCGAACGTCCTGCTCACCGCCGACGGCATTCCCAAGCTAGCCGACTTCAATATCAGCTTCAGCGGCAATGTCTCGGGCGACAGCCCGGTCGCCTACTTCGGCGGCTCACTGGCCTACATGTCCCCCGAGCAACTGGCCGCCGTGCATCCCGATCGACCGGGCACGGCCGAGGATCTCGACACCCGAAGCGATCTCTACGCTCTCGCGGTGGTCCTGTGGGAATTGCTCACCGGCCGAAAACCTTTCGACGACGACTCGGTGACCGGCGGCGACCGCACGGCGCTGGACGGCATGCTGGAGCGCCGCTCCGGCAGCCCGAAAGCGCTGCCGTACCAGGATCTTCCGGCCGACTGCCCGGCCGCGCTGGAGCGCGCGTTGGTGCGCGCGCTCGACCCGGAACCCGACAACCGCTGGCCGCGCGGGGCGGACATGGCCCAGCAGCTGGAGGTCTGCCTCGACGCCAGAGCCCGCGACCTCGCCGACCCGCCGCCGACCAGCTGGCGACTGCGGGCGCGCCAACTCATGCACCCGATCATGGCGCTCGCCATCGCGGTGCCGAACGCGCTGGCGATCTGGTACAGCTACAACCACAATCGGACACTGATCATCAGCAAACTGGACGCGCAGGCACAGCACCGATTCGATCAGATCGCGCTGACCACCTACGGCCTGTGCTTCCTGATCGGTTTCGTGGTCACCAATATCCTGCTCGCGAATCTGTGGTCGATTTCGCGAGGGCTGCGTAAGGGGAAAACGTACGACGCGGCGACCCTCGCCCGCGCACGCAGCGACACATTGCAGCTCGGCAAGCGAAATGTGCTGACCTGCTTCGCGCTCTGGGTCATCGCGGGCGTGGTGGTTCCGATTTCGGTGCAGGCGTCCGGTAACCACATCACCGCGCAGCCTATGTGCACTTCTTCATCACGCAGATCGTGTGCGGTGCCATCGCCATGGCGTATCCGTACTTCATGGTGAACTTCTATGCCGTGCGTTCGCTGTATCCGATGTTTCTCCGGCACGGCGGGCTCGGCACCGCGGACGCGCGCCGACTGCAACAACTCGACCGCCGCAGCACCTACTTCCTCGCCATCGCCGCCGCCGTCCCGCTGCTCGGTGTCGCGGGCGCGACGTTCATTCCACCCGAGGACATTCCGGCCGTGATCGTCGCACTGCGGGCGCTGTGCGTGGGCAGCGCACTAGCGTTCGTCGGCGTGTATTGGCTGTTCCGCATGTTGGAGAAGGATCTGGCCGCGCTGGAGCGCATCGTCGCCCGCTCGGTGTGATCGCCCGATATCAGCACACCGCCGTCGCGTTAAGGGGGCCGCCGGATTGCTGCGCCTTTCCCGGCTGCGGCAGGTACGGTATATCCCGCCGCAACAGCGCAAGGACGGCAAGACGCATTCGGCGGAAAGGCGGGCATCGGATGAACGAGCCCTATTCGTCATGGGCCGCTCGGAATTCGCCCGACGACCGGCCGCTGGCCGCCCGCTATCAGAGCGCGGCACCGATCGTTTTACGTGGCAGCAAGGTCTATCCGATGTACACCGAGCAGGTCGGTCCGCAGCCGACCACAGTCACGGTGACGCTGCTGTCCGCCGCTCCCCCGGCCGGATTGCGCGGCCTCGGCATGGGTTTGTCGGTCGTCGACGGCTATGTCGGCTTGAACGGTCGCCGCCTGGCCGGCGTCGACGTGTGGTCCGATGCCCTCGTCGGCGGAATCAGCTTCGACATCATCGGCACCGCCCCCGGCACGTTGGTGACGCTCACACCGGTCTGGGTCGACAGTTTCGGCGAGCAGAAGTCCTGGGTCGGCAATTACGGCATCGTCATCGATAGCACCCCGGACGGCCGAATCATCCTGTGGTGCAGCATCGGCGAGGGACCCGCCAATTTCGCCAACCTCGTCGTCGAGGTGCAAACCGCCCCGGCGACCGTGCCGCCGGAACCGCAACCGGCCCTGGACGCCCAGCACACCCATCCGCTGCGCTCGATGCCGAACCTGCCGACGAATCCGAGCGGCGCATACCCCTCGACCACGCCGAACAGCGCACCGCACCCGACCATGCAGTCGGCGCAGACCAACCCCGGCGGGTTCGCGCAGCCGAGCCCGAACGCCGCGAATTCCGCTGCCGCACAACCGCCACCGAACCCGCACGCCGATGCGCAGCCCGGTCCGACTCCGCACCTCGGCTCCGACGCCCAGTACGGCCCCGGCGTTCAATCGGCGCCCACCCGGCCGATACAGGCCAAGCCACCGGTCGAGGAAGACCCGGTACCGGAGGAAGACACCAGCTATCGGACCGCCCTCTACGACCTCGGCGTCGCCATGTACGGCCGCGGCGAGGAAGACCAGGCGTGCGGACTGTGGGCGCAGGCCGCCGACGCGGGCCACCCGGGCGCCGCCTACGACCTCGGCGTAGTCCGTTTCCGCCGCGGCGACCTGGCCAACGCCGAACGCTGGTGGCGCACCGCCGCGGACCGCCGCGAACCACGTGCGATGGCGGGCCTGGCCGAACTCCTGGACCGCCAAGGCAATTACGCCGAGGCCCGGGTCTGGCGCGCGTGCGCCGACGAGGAGCGCGTCACCAACGCGGATCAGTCGGTCGGCTCCGGCTGACCGCCGCGTAGTTCCGCCCGAGCGTCCATCAACGCGAAGCCCAACAGGTTCCGCCCCGGCCACTGTGCTGGATCCTCGGCCTGCGGACTGTCCGCCGCGAGGCCGATCCCCCAGATCCGATCCACCGGACTGGCCTCCACCAGCACCCGGTCGCCTGTCCCGAGCAGATACTCCATCAACTCGGCGTGCTGCCCGAACTTCGCGACATTCCCGCGCACCACCACCTCGTATCGGTGCGCGCTCCACAGCTTCCCGTCGAAGCCGCGAACCTCTCGCCCCAACGCCTTGGCTGCCTTCGGCGTCCGCGCCGCCAACACCCGCTCGGCATTCTCCGCGTCCCCGAACAGCCGCGCCTTGCCCCACATCATGTAGTGCTCGGCCGACGCGAACTCCACCCCGTCGACCACGAACGGCGCGGGCCACCACTGGCTCAAGCAGCTCACGCCGATCCGCCCGCTCCGCTCCGGCTGATGTCCCCAGAACAGCAGGTAATCCACCTTCTCGCCCGCAGTTGTCACCCTGACCAGGTCGCCTACCGAACGCAGGTTCATGATCAAAGTGTGCCCTATGGTCCGCGGTCCCTGCCTCCTGAACATCCACGAGCAGCGTTGTGGGCGGCGAACATAGAGTTCGTTGGGTGAACAGACACATCGCTTTCGAACGACTACACAACTTCCGTGATCTGGGCGGGTACCCGACCGAAGACGGACAGGTTGTGCGATGGGGACGGCTGTTTCGCTCCGACTCGTTGAGCAAGCTGCGCGACGAGGACTGGGAAAGCTTCCAGAAGCTTGGGGTCACGACAGTCATCGATCTGCGCTACCCGTGGGAGATCGACCGGAGCGGCCGAGTCCCGCAGCACGAGTCGCTCGACTACCACAACCTCAGCATCGAACATCGCCCCTACAATCAGGCGGCGCTCGGTCCGGACATCGAGGCCGGGCCCTACCTCGCCGAGCGCTTCCTCGAAGTCGCCAATGACGGTGTCGACGAAATCCGCCGAGCCCTCGAGGTAATCGCCGAGGCGGACGGCCCGACGGTCTTCCACTGCGCGTCCGGCAAGGATCGAACCGGCCTGCTCGCCGCACTCGTGCTGACCTTGCTCGGCGTATCCGATGAGCAGATCATCGAGGACTTCGCGCTCACCGAGCTCGCCACCGAGCGCCTCGTCGCGGACTGGCGGGCCGCGTATCCCGACAAGGAGCTGACCTGGCCCTGGTACGGGCGGGCACCGGCCGAGGTGATGCGGTTGTTCCTCGCGGCCTTGGCGGCCGAACATGGCTCTGTGCGCGGGTATACGACGGATCTACTCGGTGTCGACGACGACTTGGTCGCTGCGCTGCGGCGGACTCTGCTCCAATCGGCCTAGTTCAGGGCTTGGGTTTCGCGGGACCACTGTCACACAGTGCCGTGGCGAGGGCGGTACGGATGTCCGCGTCCTGTGCGTCGCTTTCGCCGGGGTAGAGGTTGGCCATCATCGTTGCGCTGCGGCCGTCGGTCGTGATCACGCCCATCGTCTGGAAGCCAGGGATGCCGCCGTCGTGTCCCCAGTACAAGCCACCGCAGGGCAGCGGCGTGCTCTGCAAACCCAGCCCGTAGGCGTCATTGTCCGAATTGCCGGTCGGCCGGGTCGTCATCATCTCCTGGAGTTCGAGTGGGGGCAGGAGGCGACCGTTCACGAGGGCGCCGAGGAACTAGTTGAGATCCGCGGCGCTGGAGATCATGCCCCCGGCGGCGCCCGCGATCGACGGATTGAATTCGGATAGGTCGATGGGACCGGCGTTTTCCTGCTTGGCGTAGCCCTGCGGGTGAGTGCCCGGGATGCCCGGTTCGTTCCCGGGCACGGAAGTGTCGTGCAGGCCGAGTGGCCGAATGATGCGCTGGTCGATCGCCTCCCTGTACGGGCGGCCGGTGACCTTCTCGATGAGCAGCCCGGCCAGCAGATAATCCGTGTTGGAGTATTCCCAGCCGGTTCCCGGTGGGAACAGCCGCGGGTGAGCCAGCGCAGTTTGCACTAGCTCCAGCGAATCATGTTGTTCGAGTGGGTTTTTCAGGACATGATCCAGAGATAGATAGTTCAAGTAGTCGGGCAGCCCGCTGGTGTGCTGGAGCAGCTGCCGCACGATGATGTCCTGCCCGTCGTTGCCGTTGCCCCGGATCAGTCCGGGCAGGTACTGCTCGACCGGCGCGTCGAGGTCCACCCGCTGCTCACCCACGAGTTGCAGCACCGCGGTGGCCACGAACATCTTGGTCATGCTGCCGATACGAAACCTGCTGTCGCCCGCCATCGGTGCCTGGGTGCCGATGGCGGCGACACCGCTCGTCAGCACGGTCCGGCCGCGCGCGTCGTTCACTTCGAGCAGCGCTCCAGGTGCGCCGTCGGCAGTGGTCAACTGCTGCAGAATGTTTCGTACTTCGGTATAGCTGGGCTTGGCCGCGGTATCCGCGTGATCGGCGGTCCCGCACGCGCACAGCGTCAGCGCGGCGGTGGCGCAGACTGCGCCGAAAATATAGGTGTGCCTGCGCATTTCATCCTCCAACAGATTGGCAGGACCTACGCTAGGGAGCTCTGGCCGGACACACCTCACCCCAGAGAGCCAAACTGGTACACCGTCTTTGCGGTACTCCAGTACCAGGCACTGCGACACAGGTGCTAGTTGGTCGGCGAAGTGAAAACCGGTCGCGGAGTGCGGCGGCGGTGCGATATCTTGCGCGTATGGGCAGTTTGGAGATGAACGGAGTGTGCGCGGTGGGCGTGTATTACCTGCGGCTGCGCACGGATGCCTGGGCTCTGCCAGCGCACCGTTCTGCTCCGGTGTCCCGACTCTTCTGATCGGGATCCGCACCGGCGGTCGATGACCGTCGGTTTTATGTGCCCTGGCATGGGTCCGGGCGAATCACTTCTTCTGATTCGACCACTCCGTTCGGAGGACACCCATGTCCCGCAATCGTTCGCTGCCGCGCGCCCGTACTACGCGCGGCGATACCCGTAAGCGCTTGTCCCAGAACTTTCTCACCGATGCCGGTGCCGCCCGATTGATCGTGCGCGCGTCGGGCGTCACGGCCGAGGATCTCGTGCTCGAGATCGGGCCCGGCGACGGGATGTTGACGAGGCAGTTACTCGGCTCGGCAGGCCGGGTTCGCGCCTACGAGAAAGACGCCTACTATGCTGACCGCCTGCGCAGGCGTTACGACGGCGACGACCGAATAAGGCTGTTCCACAAAGACTTCCGGGCAGTGTGCGAACCGGAGGAGCCGTTCGCGGTGGTGGCCAATGTGCCGTTCGCCGTCACCACCGACATGGTGCGCTGGTGCCTGGCGGCCCGCCAGCTGACTTCGGCGACCCTGGTCACCCAATTGGAGTTCGCCCGTAAGCATTCCGGCGACTACGGCCGATGGACCAAACTCACCGTCACCCATTGGCCCACTGTCGCAATGGAATTGGGTGCCCGCATCGGACGCCACAGCTTCCATCCCGTGCCCCGCGTAGATACCGCGATTCTGCACCTGCACCGGCGGCCTCGCCCACTCCTGCCGAATTCGGTACATGCCGACTACCGACGGGTGGTGGAGCTCGGCTTCTCGGGCGTCGGGGGCTCACTGGCGAGCTCGTTGCGCCGGCAGTTCCCGACCCGCACCGTGCGTGCCGCCTGCGCTACCGCGGGGATCGGACTCGACGAACCGGTCGGACTGATCGACCCGAACCGATGGCTGACCCTGTACGGAGCATTGCGAACAGAGGGCAACTCACACCGCTACACAAATGTATCGGATACATTCATGTATCAAACGAGGAGGGGAGCGCCGTGACCGGCAACTTCGGTGACTACCAGTACGAGATCTACTTCCAGGGCCTCAGCGGCGTCCTGCCCGACCTGCCGATGACCTTCGCGGACCTGGCGGCGAAGGCGCAGGCCGCGCTGCCGCCGGGCATGTGGTCCTACGTGGCGGGCGGCGCCGGCGACGAGCTCACCCAGCGCACCAACGCGACGGCCTTCGAGAAGCTCGGCCTCATCCCCCGCATGCTGCGCGCCACCAAGGAACGCGACCTCTCGGTGGATCTCTTCGGACTGGAGCTGCCGTCCCCGGTCTTCATGGCCCCGGTCGGCGTGATCGGACTCTGCGCGCAGGACGGCCACGGCGATATCGCGACCGCGCAGGCCGCGGCCCGCACCGGCGTCCCGATGGTCGCGTCCACGCTGACGGTCGATCCCCTCGAGGTCGTCGCCGCCAACTTCGGCGACACCCCCGGCATGTTCCAGCTCTACACCCCGACCGACCGCGACCTGGCGCAGAGCTTGGTCAGCCGAGCCGAGTCCGCTGGGTTCAAAGCCATTGTGGTGACACTGGATACGTGGGTTCCCGGCTGGCGCCCCCGCGACCTGAGCACCTCGAACTTCCCGCAGCTGCGCGGCCATTGTCTGGCGAACTACTTCAGCGACCCGGTATTCCGCGCGATGCTCGCGAAGAGCCCCGAGGAGGATCCGAAAACCGCCATCCTGACCTGGATTTCACAGTTCGGTAACCCGGTCACCTGGGACGACCTGTCCTGGCTCCGGTCGCTGACCGATCTTCCGTTGGTGCTCAAGGGAATCTGTCACCCCGACGACGCCCGCCGCGCCAAGGACGCGGGCGTGGACGGCATCTACTGCTCGAATCACGGTGGCAGGCAAGCCAATGGCGGCATCCCCGCGATCGAGCACCTGCCCGATGTCGTCGCGGCCGCCGACGGCCTGCCCGTGCTGTTCGACTCCGGAATCCGTTCCGGCGCAGACATTGTCAAGGCCCTGGCCCTCGGCGCGACGGCCGTCGGCATCGGCCGCCCGTACTGCTACGGCCTGGCGCTGGGCGGCGCCGACGGCATCGTGCACGTACTCCGCACGCTGCTCGCCGAGGCGGATCTGCTGATGGCGGTAGACGGCTATCCAACAATCGCCGATCTGACCCCGGAGACGATCCGCCGGTCGAACTGACCCGTCAGCCGAGCTGGGCCACCGCTCAGCTCGCCTGAATCAGCGTGCGCTTCAGGATCTTTCCGGTCGCGTTGCGTGGCAGCGCCTCCAGGAAGGTCACGTCGCGCGGCACGGAGAACCGGCTGAGCCGATGGCGGATGTAGTTGCAGACCATGTCGCGATCGAGCCCGAACCCTTCCCGCGTCACCACGAACGCGGCCAGCCGCTGGCCGTACTCCTTGTCCGGCACGCCGACCACCGCGACCTCGCTCACCTGCGGCAGATGCGACAACGCCTCTTCCACCGGGCGCGGGAAGACGTTCTCGCCGCCGGAGATGATCATCTCGTCGTCCCGGCCCGCCACGAACAGCAACCCGTCCGCGTCGAGGTAGCCCAGATCGCCGGTGTCGAGCATGCCGCCCGACTCAGTGGGCGGCTTGGCGTCGGTGTAGCCGTCGAACAGCATGTGGTTCAGCACGAAGATGCGTCCGGTGACACCGCGCGGCACCGGACGCAGATCCTTGTCCAGCACAGCGAGTTTCGTGCCGAGCGGCGGTCGGCCCGCGGTGGTCGGCGCAGCGCGCAGATCGGCCGGATCGGCGATGGTGGCCCAGGACACCTCGGTCGACCCGTAGACGTTGTAGAGCACGTCGCCGAAGGCGTCCATGAACTTGAGCACCGTCGGACCGGCAAGGGGCGCACCACAACTCGCGACCACCCGCAGGCTCGAGGTGTCGTAGCGATCCCGAATGTGCGCGGGCAGATCCAGGATTCGGTTCACCATCACCGGCACCACGATCAGCGAGGTGACGCCGTGCTCCTCGATCAACCGGAGACAGTCCTCGGCGTCGAACCGTTCCGACAGTACGACACTCGCCCGGATCGGGGTGCTGATCTGCAACGCCGCCAGCCCCCAGGTGTGGAACAGCGGCGCGGGGATGAGCATGGTCTCGTCCATCCGCAGCGGAATCCGCGACAGCAGCGCCGCCACGGTACCGAATCCCTTGGGCTGCGGGCGTTGTGCGCTCTTGGGCGTGCCACTGGTGCCGGAGGTGAGCACGATCAGCCGGCCCGGATGCGACGGGCGGGAGAACGTCGGCGCGTCGAGGGCGATCAGATCGTCGACGGTGTTGCGCTCGAACCTCGACTCCCGGCCGGTCGAGAAACGCGGCACCCCGGACGCCACGTACTTGGTCATCGCGTCGTATTCGTCGTCGAGGAAGATCGCGGACAGCCCATGCCGATCGGCCACGTCCTCGATCTGTCTGGCCGACAACCCGGTGTTCAGCAACACGGTGTCGACGCCGAGTTTGCCGGTGGCGACCATGCACTCGACCATTGCCACGCGATTGCGCGAGAGTAGCCCTACTTTGTCGCGCGCGCCGATGCCGAGCAAAGTCAACGCCGAGGCGAGTTTGTGTGTGCGATCGTGCATCTGACCGAACGTGTAAGCGGACACGTCGTCCACCACCGCCAAGCGATTCGGCGAGTGCCCGGCGGCGGCCGCGTAACCACCGGCCAAGGTGAATCCCCACTTGGCCAGTCCGCCCACCTGCTTGAGCGCGCGGTCGGGCCGTAGGGTGCGCACGACACCGGTCGACACCATCTGTTTCAGCGTATCGACCTGCTGTTTCGTCCCCGACTCCTCGCCGTTGATCAACACCGAGGTCGGCGCGCCGACGATGGCGTCGACGATCCGGTCCAGCCCGGCCATGGTCCAGTCGATCACATCGGCGTTGTCCTGCTCGGCGATCCACGGATGGATCCGCGCCGCGCCGAAGTAGGTGATGGTGACCCGGGTCTGTTCCTCCTCACCGCGTAGTCGAATCGCGGCGAAACTGCCCAGCCCAGGGCACTGTAGCTCGAAGGTTTCCAGCTCCTTGCCGACGACAAGCTGGAGCGCGGGCACGGCCAGCTCGATGCCGTTGTGCCGCGCCCGAATCAGGAGAACGGGGTGCGTGTCTGAGGTTTCCGCGCGATCACAGTCTCCAATTCCGAGGAACATCCGGGTGTAGGTCTGTGGGTCCATGAAAAAGTCCCACAATGCTTTGCGTGCGGCTGCGAACTCCGCATCGATAGTGATGACGTCCGTTACCAACTGCGTGCATTTCTTCATGGGCCGACCGAGCGGTATGCGTCGGCATGGTTACGTAGTTGTACCCACCGGTAACAGCTAGGTCAAGGCCGCATGTGTTGCCAATGATTTGCTGACTAGTTGGTCGAACGCCCATGTTTGTGCAAGATGCCCGGCACGTGTCAGCACTCTGCACAATACTCCCGAAAATGCCGCCGGGCCAGCCGATCGGCTACCCAGTCGAGATGACCAGGCGCACAAGGCTAGTCGGCGGCCGGTGCGGTACGCGGCGCCGACCGTGCGGTACCGGGCCGACGGGTGATCTTGTGGCGAACGCCAACACGGTTACGTTGTCCAGAACATTGCACATGCCGGAAGAACTTTTGGCGGAATTGCCGAAACGGGGGCTGGATCGGGCTGTGTGGGCGGCAACAGCGGATGGCCGACAGCATCGTACCGCCGATGTGCGCGGGGCGCGCGACGAGCGAGCGGCTCCGGCCTCGGACTTTCGTCGGTCCCAGCCGAAGGCGCCCTTCGGTCCGATAGATGGACCGAAGGCGCCCTCGAGCTACGAGCTCAGGCAGACAGCGGCGTGAAGTCGCGGCTACCGATGTAGCCCGGCCGCGGCGCGGGCGCCGCGAACGGATCTACCAGCGTGTTTTCCACGCTGTTGAACACCAGGAAGATGTTCGAGCGCGGGAACGGGGTGATGTTGTTCGACGAGCCGTGCATCAGGTTCGAGTCGAACAGCAGCGCCGATCCGGCCCCGCCGGTGAACTGGCTGATGCCGTAGGTGTTCGCCAGTGTGGTGATGTCGTCCTGGGTCGGCACCCCGATTTCCTGCTCCTGCAACGACTCCCGATAGTGCTCGGCGGGGGTGCTGCCGAGGCACGGCACGAATGTCCGGTGCGAGCCGGGCATCACCATCAGGCTGCCGTTGATCGGATAGTTGTCGGTCAGCGCGATGGACAGGCTCACCGCCCGCGGCGCGGGCATGCCGTCCTCGGCGTGCCAGGTCTCGAAATCCGAGTGCCAGTAGAAGCCGGTGCCGCGGAACCCGGGCATGTAGTTCACCCGGCTCTGATGCAGGTAGACCTCGGAGCCGAGGATCTGCCTGGCCAATCCGGCGACCCTGGTCTCCCGGGTCAGTTCGGCGATGGCCGTGCTGAGGCGGTGCACCTCGAAGACCGACCGCACCCGCTTCGACGACTTCTCCACGATCACCCGCTCGTCGTCGCGCAGTGAGGGATCGCCTGCCAGACGGCCGATTTCGGCGCTGAAGTCGGCGACCTCGGTGGGCGTGAGCAGGTCGTCGACGCTGGCGAAACCGTCGGTGTCGAAGCCCGCCAGCGCCGGGGTCTCGACCCGGCCCCACACCGTCGGATCCTTACGATCCAGATGCGTTCCGGGAGTACTGAGCCGGGTCGGGTAACGATCGACCGGGCCGGTCTCGGGTCGAGTTTCAGTGTGCAGCAAAACCATTACTAACCTATCCCCCGATCGTAGCGGCGACCAATGGGTATGCGCCGCTACTGTCGTGGACCTCCTGCCCGGTGACCGGCGGATTGAACACGCACATCATCCGCATCTTGGTGCGGGCCTCCAGGCGATGCCGTTCGTGTTCGTCCAGCAAATACATCGAACCCGGCTCGAGCACGTAGGTGACGTTGTTGTCGAGATCGGTGAGGCTGCCCGTTCCCTCGATCAGCCATACCGCCTCTACATGGTAGCGATAGTGGAACTCATGCGTGGTCCCGGCGTCGATGGTCGTCTCGTGGAAGGAGAAGCCCACGCCGTCGCCGCCGAGGATGATGCGCTTGCTGCGCCAACCCTCGCCCGCCACATCGCGTTCGGTGCCGGTGATCTCTTCGGTGCTACGCACGATCATGCGATCGCCCCCATTCCACTGCAGACGGTATCGATGGCGCCGGTCAGAATGCCGAGGCCGTGGTCGAGTTCCTGATCGGTAATTGTCAACGGCGGCAACAACTTCACCACCTCGTCGGTGGAACCGGAGGTCTCCACCAGCAGGCCGCGCTCGAAGGCGACCTGGCAGACCTTGCTCGCCTGCGAGGCATCGTCGAACACGATGCCCTGCACCAGGCCGCGACCGCGGGTCGAGAGGCCGGGGATGTTGTCGGCGAGCTCGCCGAGCGTCCGCGCGACCCGATCGCCCTTGGCCAGCGTCGAGGCCTGCAGCGCGCCGTCGGACCAGTAGTGCCGCAGTGCGACGTTCGCCGTGACGAAGGCCGGGTTGTTACCGCGGAAGGTGCCGTTGTGCTCGCCCGGCGACCACTGGTCGAGCTCGGACTTGAACAGCACCAGCGCCATCGGCAGGCCGTAGCCGCCGATCGACTTCGACAGCGTGACGATGTCCGGGGTGATCCCGGCGAGCTCGAACGAGAAGAACGGCCCGGTGCGACCGCAGCCCATCTGCACGTCGTCGACGATCAGCAGGATCTCGCGGGCCTGGCAGAGCCCGGCCAGGTGCCGAAGCCATTCGGCGCGAGCGACATTGACGCCACCCTCACCCTGCACGGTCTCGACGATCACCGCGGCGGGACGGTCGAAGCCGGACGAGGTGTCGTCCAAAACCTTTTCCATCCACTGGAAGTCGGCGGTGGTGCCGTCGAAGTAGCCGTCGTAGGGCATGTGCGCGGCGTGCACCAGCGGGACACCGGCACCGGCCCGCTTCGCGGCGTTACCGGTGACCGACAGCGCGCCGAGGGTCATGCCGTGGAAGGCGTTGGTGAAGCTGACGATCGTCTCGCGCCCGGTGATCTTGCGGGCCAGCTTGAGCGCGGCCTCGACCGCGTTGGCTCCGGTCGGGCCGGGAAACTGGACCTTGTAGTCCAGGTTGCGCGGCGCAAAGACGGTGTCGCGCAAGGTGACAAGCAGTTCACGCTTGGCCGAGGTGGACATGTCCAGCCCGTGCGTGATGCCGTCGCCCGCGATGTAGTCCAGCAGCGGCTGCTTCAGCACATCGTTGTTGTGGCCGTAGTTCAGCGCGCCTGCGCCTGCGAAGAAGTCGAGGAAGTCCTTGCCGTCCTCGTCACGTAGCCAGCTGCCCTTGGCCTTGGTGAACACGGTCGGCCAATTGCGGCAGTAGCCGCGGACATTCGATTCCAGACTTTCGAAAATGCTCGTATCTGCGGTGATCATCGGTGGTCCTCCTGCGTTGTGCGAGCGGTCGGTGCGATGAGATATAGGTCCTCGGGCGCGTGGCTGTCCGGGAAGACGCCCGCGTCGAACAAGGGGTGCTTGGTGATTCGGGCCTCGCGGCGCCGGGCCACCGAACTGAACAGGGCGATCGATGCGGCGTTGTCCGGCGAAATCGTGGTCTCCAGCTTGGAAACGCCCTGGGCGGCAACATTGTTGAGCAGTGCGTGCAGCATCTGCGCGCCGATTCCCTTGCCCTTTTGGGCCCGATCGACGGCCACCTGCCAGACGAACACGGTGTCCGGTGCCTGCGGGCGGACGAAGCCGATCACGTAGCCGACGACGCGGCCCTGCACCTCGGCGACGACCGAGGTGGCCGCGAAGTCGCGACACCACAGCACGTAGGCGTAGCTCGAATTGGTATCGAGCACGGCCGAGTCTTTCGCGATCTGCCACAGCCGGGCACCGTCGCCGACGCGTGGCGCGCGCAGGACCACGGCGGGCCCAGCCTGCGTGCGGGTCTGGGTGGAGCCAAGTGCGGCTGCGGCCTGTTCGACGCGGGATCGTTCGATCTCCGCGGTGTTCAACGTTGGCAGTGGCATACAACTCCCTCGTCACTAGTACTTATCCAGGCTTACGAATCAACTTTGAGGTGGCCTGGTCGACTTCATTACGGTTGTGTTACGACTCGATTGCTTCGAGTCCCGGCAGAGTGACGACGAACCGGGCGCCGCCGCCCGGGCGATCGGCGCATTCGACCTGGCCACCGTGCTTGGCAACGGTCTCGGACACGAGCGCGAGGCCGATGCCGGTCCCCGTTGCGGAACGCCGACCGCTGCGCGCGGTAGCGAAACGTTCGAAGATGCGCACCCGGTCCGCGGGCGGCACACCGGGCCCCGCGTCGTCCACCACGATCACCGCGTCACCGCCTTGACGGTCCGCGCTGACCGCGACGACGCCACCGCCGTGCAGATCGGCGTTGCGCAGCAGATTGCCCACCGCGCGTTCCAGCTCGAGCTTGCGGCCGCGCACCACGACGTCGTCGTCGATGGACAACAACTCCGGCGCGTACCGCCGCTCGGCCAGCGTGTGCGTCAGCAGATCGCGCACCGACAGCGGTTCCATATCGCCGCGATGCATGCCCGCCTCGACCCGCGCCAAGGCCAGCAGATCGTCGAGCAACCGCCGCAGATGATCCACCTCGACGGTGACCAGGCCGAGCGCGCGCTGGGAACGTTCCGGCAGATCCTCGCGATGCCGGTTGAGCACGTCGACGCTGGCCATCAAGGTGGTCAGCGGCGTGCGCAGTTCGTGGCTGACATCGCCGAACAGCCGATGTTCCCGCTCGATCCGGCGCTGCAGCGAATCGACCATGCTGTTGAACGACTCGACCGTGATGGCCAGATCCTGGTCCCGGGTGGCGGACAGGCGCAGATCCAGATCACCGGAGGCGATCTTGGCCGCGGCACCGGCCAACTGATGTAGCGGCGTCAGCACGCGTCTGCTCGCCCACCAGCCCACGGCGGCGCCGATCAGCGTCACCACTACGGCGCAGCCGATCAGCACATTGCGCAGCAGGTTCAGATTCGACTGCAGGCCAGAACCTCCGGCCTGCGCGTGTTCGAGATAGCTGCGGCTGATGGTGAACACCGACACGACGAGCACCAGCGACATGAGCGCGGCGATCGCCGCGAACATGGCCGTCACCCGACCGCGCAGACTCCAGCGTTTCGGATCGAACCAGCGCTCAGCGCTGGACATCGAGGCGATAGCCGAGCCCGCGCACGGTCACCACAATGTGCGGATCGGACGGGTCCCGTTCGATCTTGGTGCGGAGCCGGCGCATGTGCACGTCGACGATCCGCTCGTCACCGAAAAACCCTTGGTCCCATACTCGTTCGAGCAGCACGGTGCGGCTGAGCACCCGGCCCGGCGCCTCGGCCAGCTCACACAGCAGCCGGAACTCGGTGAGCGTCAGCCGGATCTCCTCGTCGCCGCGGCGGACCACGCCGCCGTCCTGCGCGAGCACCAGCGGGGCGTCCGGGTGGGCGTCGAGCACCATCTCCTGCGGCGCATCGCGCTCGACCGTCGGCCGGGCGCGGCGGCGCACCGCGCGCATGCGGGCGGTGATCTCCTTGATCTCGAACGGCTTGGTCACGAAGTCATCGGCACCGGCTTCCAGCGCGGCAACCACGTCGTGGGTATCGTCACGGGCGCTGACCACGATGATCGGCACGTCGTGCTCGCGACGGATCTCGCGGATGCAGTCGAAGCCATCCATGCCACCGAGCATCAGATCGACGATCATCACATCGGGAACACCGTTGCTGCGCAGATGGGTGAGCGCGTCCTCGGCCTCTTCCGCCTCCTCGACGTCATAGCCTTCGTCCTCCATGGCGAGCCGCAGCGCACCACGGACCCTATCGTCATCCTCAACGATCATCAGGTTCGCGCTCAAATACCTATCCTTCGCAGACACGCGGACGTACGCGCTGCCGATACGGAACTTCGCATCCCCATACCGACGCGACATTCCGCTGTTCGAGCCACCTTGTTGCCGATCTTGCAAATACCCGGACTTACCGTTTGGTAAACGTCAACTGGACGCTCGATCAAGAGTCTGGCTCGTCACATCCACCCTCCACCTACCCGCACCGTTACGCAACCGTTACGTGACTCCTGACACATTGGAGCTGCTTGCTGTTCATCCGCATTACCGCGAGGGTGTATCGCGACTCAGCGTTCCTCGCGAGTCGGGAGTTCCAGGCGATTGAAATTGCTCGGTGTCCCGTCCGCGCGCCGATCCTGGTAGCGAAAATGCATGTGCCACGCGTCGAAAGTGGCGAACCATTCGTCCCAATCCACCGGCCGCAGCACCGCGCCTCCATAGCCCGGAAAGTCGAAGCGCAGCACCCGGAGTTGTCCGCCGTCTTCACTGCCCGGCATGGTCGCGGGGCGGGCACCACGCCGCTCCGCCCACTGCCGGATGGTGTCGTGGTTCCGGGTGACGCGCGTGCGCTCCACGTTTCCCACGCGCATGCGATCCGTCCGCTCCTGCGACTGGATTTCTTGCGTGTATTTCGGCGACCTCGCGCTCCCCGATCCGGCGTACGGATTCCGGGTGCCTAGTCGGTGATCGTTCATCAACGAGCTCCTGAGCCATCGGCATCGTATGTCCGGCTACCTTTCACGTACCCGACGTGAACTTCGTGCAAACCGGCTGTAGATCACCCGAGTGCGGAATCGGGCGGGAGCGGCCCGAAAACCGCTGACCGGCAGTAGATCTGTGAGGCGAGTCACCCGCGATCAGGCGGCGACCGCGGCCGATTCAGCCGGGCTCGGCTGGGTAACACCCGACCCGCTGGGTAACACCCCACCCGAGGAGGAATACAGATGACCAGTCCAGTGTCTCCCGATCCGAGCCCGGTGCCACCCATGCCGAATCCGAATCCGAACCCGGTTCCGCCGGTGCCGGGTCCCGATCCGGCACCCGCGCCGCCGGACCCGGTACCACCGATTCCCGGTCCCGATCCGGCGCCGCCCCCGCCGAACCCCGGCGGACCGCGGCCCATTCCACCCGTCCCGGAACCCGGCGGGCCGTTCCCGCCGACCGAACCGATCCCGCCCAATCCCCTGTGATGCTGGGTGATTCGGGCGCTCAGTCCCGTAATGCCTGCTCGCGCAGCTGATTCAGGGTTCGCGACAGAATCCGCGAGACGTGCATCTGGGAGACCCCGAGCACGTCCGCGATCTGGCTCTGCGTCTTGGCCTCGAAGAACCGCATGATCAGCACCTGACGCTCACGCTCGGGCAGTTCTTCGATCAATGGACGAACGGCGAGGTAGTCCTCCACCAGATGGTAGGAGGGCTCCTCTGCCCCAAGGCTTTCCAGCAGCGGCAGCGGCGCGTTCTCGATGTCGTCACCGGCCACCGCGTCGATGGACGACGACTGATAGGCGTTGCCCGCGATCAACGCGTGGGTGACCTCGACGAGGTCGACGTCCAGTTCCGCGGCGATCTCCCTGGCCCGCGGCATCCGGCCGAGCCGCTGCGAGAGCACCTCCACCGTCGCGCCGATGTTGATCTGAATCTCCTTGGTGCGCCGCGGTACTCGCACCGACCAGGTGTTGTCCCGGAAGTGCCTGCGCACCTCGCCCATGATGGTCGGCACCGCGAACGCCAGAAACGACGAGCCGCGGGTGACGTCGAACCGGTCCGTGGCCTGCACCAGGCCGAGCCGCGCGACCTGCAGCAGATCGTCGAAATTCTCACCGCGCCCGGCGAATTTGCGCGCGATGTGCTCGGCGAGCGGCAGACAGCGCCCGATCAGTTCCTCGCGCATGGTCTCGCGCCGCGGATCGTCGTCGGTCAGCGCGGCGATCTTCTCGAAGAGCGGCTCGATATTGTCGTAGCTGTCGCCGCGTGATCTCGATTCACCCGCCATCCGAGGCCCCTCGTATCCAACTGAAGTCGACAACAGTCGGATACCCGGAAACGACCCCGTCGAACGGCGCCTGCGCGGCGGCGATCGAGTGGGTCAGCGTGCGCACGATATGCCAGCCGAACCCGGCCTGCCCCACCACCGACTCCGAGGTGGCCACCGAGGCGACATGGACGAACATCTGGTTGGTGTCATAGGTGAATTCGCATTCGAGGCCGGAGCCGGGCACCGCGTCCAGAATCAGCGACGTGGCGACCTCGTCCAATGCCAGGCGAATATCGGTGACCTCATCGAGGGCGAAATCGGCGATGAGCGCGACAGTCTCGGCCAGCGCGCGCAGCATCGTCAACTGTTCCAGCTGCGCGGGGATTCGGACGCCGATTGTTGTTGTTTCCGTTGAGGATCGGGAAGTCCATTCCCCCATGCCCATCACCACCTTGCTCTCGCAGTCAAACGCGGAGACGGCGGTTATCGTCGAATCCGAGTTCTTGCGGGCCGCCCGCTGCCCAACACCGCGACAGGCCAGAACTCCGAGGTCGCGGCGCTCCTCAATCCCTACCGTCGTACCCGCCGCGGTACACCCGAAACGTGCGCGCGAGATCAGCTCGCGTCGATCCGCTGGTGCGCGGTCAGCAGCAGGTGGTCGAACTGCGTGCGCAACCCGACGGTCGAGCCGGTCAGCGAGCCGAGGTCGGCGACCAGGCGCGAGGCCAGGGTGCGCAGCTTGATGTTGGTCTCCTGGGAGCGCCAGCTGAGCACCCGGAACGCCTGTTCCGAGCTGACGCCGTAGACCAGCATCACCGCGCCCTTGGCCTGCTCGATCACCGCGCGGGAGGCCCAGAGTTCGGGCAGTGCGTCGTCCAGCGCTTCCTGCCGGTGATGTTCGAGGGTGTCGGTCACGTCGATGTAGTAGCCGGCGGTGCCGGCGACCTGGCCCTCGTGGTCGAACAGGTGGTCGGCGACGACGATGACGTGGTGGATGTCGCCCGCCGTGTCGATGATCCGGTGTCGGCTGGAGAAGGGCTCGCCGTGGTCGATGGATTTGGCCAGTGCGTTGGCCACCTGGGCGCGATCGTCGGGGTGCTTGTGGGTCAGCAGCAGGTCGGTGGTCGGTGCGACGCTGTCCGGTGAATAGCCGTGCATCGTCGCGACCTCGTCCGACCATTCCCAACGCTGATCGGCGAACCAGAAACGAAAACTGCCGACACTCTGTGGTGTCCCTAATCCGATCACCCGGTCCAGCGCGAGAGACTCCTCTGGCTGGACCGGCCCCATTTCAGTCACAGCGCAAGTATCCGTCGTGGGCGAGCGCCACGCGACCAGATCGGCGCTCGCCACGCCGGAATCGGCGCCGCTTGTGAATCAGTTGCTGCCTACGCGTCCAGTGCCGCTCGCATCGACGGATAGTTGTTGAACAGCGGCCGTACGCCGGAGACCTCGAGCGACCGCTCGATCGCCTGCCGACCGGCGACGATGCGCACATCGGTGCCGTCGCTCGCGGCGCGTTGCTTGACCGAGCCGAGCGTGCTGGCGGCCCGGAGACTGAGGAACCTCGCCGCCCGCAGATCGATCACCACGGCGTGACAGTCCGAGCGAACCGCCCGTTCGATCGCGGCGAAGAATTGCGGACTCGCGGCCGCATCCAATTCGCCTTCGACGCGGACCACCACACATTCCTGGCGGCGGTCTACGCGCTGAGCCCAGGAGTGGCGATCGTGGGGCATCGGCCCGGAGCCGTTGCGATGCACGCCCTCGGCGTGCTCATGCAGAGCGGAACTAGCGGACATAACTGAACCTCCCGTATAAGGGGGGAATTCCAGTTCTACGCGACAGGTTCGGCCGATGAGAAAATAAAGGGAGCGAACAACTGTCGCGTCGCTGCGAATAGGTTGCCGCTATGAATCCCATCGTCCGGATTTCGGCGGGTGTGGTGCGCCCTGCGTCGAACCGGGTTCGGCTGTAGTCTCAACCTCTCTACAGTCTTGCACGGTCCGCCGCCGATGTCACAAACTCAGCGGGCACCGCAGGTCTCCGGCGCTGTTCGGGGCGCGCACAGAAGTCCTCTGGTTGGTCGACTGCCCGAAATCACGGGTGCGCAAACCCGCCCCCGGATTGCCGATTCCGCCATCGGGTACGCCTTATCCATGGATGTATCGATGGACCCCGATCCGCGCACGACTCCCGACCTCGAACCGGGCGATGGCGTACCGCCGGGATCGACGCCGCCCGAGACCGCGCAGACGTCCGGCCTGTCCGCTCCGGAGCCGTCGACCAGCCACCATTTCCCCGGCACCGGCATCGCCGCGATGGTCGCGACGATGCTGCTCGTGGTCGTTTTCACCGCGGTCGCCATCAGGATCGTCGTGTCGATGATCTGACCCCGTCCCGTATCACTAAGCGGGATCAGGGGTTTCGTTCTCGTGTGCACGGGCATAACTGGGACATATCCGAATTCAACACATGTCACGCGATGCCTGGTCGCGGGCACCGTGCAGCGCCGCCGTGTGCCCGTCACCCGTGGTGAGAACGGAGCACATCGTGAAGATTGCCATGGTTTCCGAGCACGCCAGCCCGCTTGCCGAGCTCGACGGAACCACTGCGACCGGCCAGCATGTCCACGTCGCGGAGCTGGCTGCCGCCTACGTACGGCGCGGCCACGACGTCACCGTGTACACCCGCCGCGATGATCCGAGACTCCCGCCCGAGATGGTCACCGACGCCGGGTATCGCCTGGTGCACGTGACCGCCGGCCCGGTCGAACCGCTGCCGCGAAACCAAAGTCTGCCGCATCTAGGCGATTTCGGTACCTTCCTGCAGCGCCAGTGGGGCCTCGACACCCCCGACATCGTGCACGCGCACTTCTGGATGTCGGGACTCGCCGCGGAATTGGCCGCACGCGCACACGGGATTCCGGTGGTGGTCACCTTCCACGCGCTCGGCACCGTGCGGCGTCGCCATCAGGGTCTGGCCGACACCAGCCCGCGTTCGCGGATCCGCTTCGAGCGGCTGATCGCCGGGCGCGCAGCGCATATCGTGGCGACCTGCTCGGACGAGGTGATGGAGCTGACCAGGATGGGTGTCCCCCGATTCCGCATCTCCGTGGTGCCCAGCGGCGTCGACCTGTCCGCCTTCACCCCGGAGGGACCGGCCGCCGACCGCGGTCAACGGCACCGCATGCATCGCGTCCTCGCCGTCGGAAGATTGGTGCCGCGCAAGGGATTCGACGTCGCGATCAAGGCGCTACAGGAGCTGCCCGACACCGAACTGGTGATCGCGGGCGGACCGGTCGGCGACGACATCGAGGACGACAGCGAAGGCAGGCGGCTGCGCCGCATCGCGGTGGATTACGTTGTGCAGGAACGGCTTCGGATGCTCGGGCACGTCCGTCGCAGCGAGCTGCCGCGCTGGTATCGATCGGCCGATGTGGTACTGAGCACCCCGTGGTACGAGCCGTTCGGAATGGTGCCACTGGAAGCGATGGCATGCCGGAAACCGGTGGTGGCCACCGCGGTTGGCGGCATGCTCGACACCATCGTCGACGGAGTAACCGGCAGGCTCGTCGCACCGCCGGATCCGCTCACCGTGGCGCGGGCGGTACGCCAGCTGCTCGACGACAAGACCCTCCGCGACACCTGGGGCGCGGCCGGATATCAGCGCGCCGCGAGCCGCTACGCCTGGGATCAGGTCGCCCTCGAAACGCTGACCGCCTACCACCGGGCCGCGCCCGCACACGCGGGGGAAGTCGTCTCGGCGCGCTGAAGACACGTCACTGATTCGTGACGTCCGGCTCGCTCGATCCACGCCAGAACAGCGGCGTGAGCAACCACGCCACCAGGAAGAGCACCGCGATCGTCACCCCGGCGAGCACGCCACCGAATGTCCCGGCGACCATGGTCACCACCAGCACCATCGCCCCGGTCAACGCGATGCCGAGCAGCGCGATGCCCGCCATCGCGCACCGGTGCGCCGCGGCAACCACGTTGCCCAGCCGATGCCGCCGGAACAGGATTCGATGCCAGGACACCGGTGCGACCAAGAACACGGTGGCCCCGATGGCGGCGCAGAGGGTGACCAGGTAGAGCACCCGCAACGGGTGCGACAGCGTTGCGAACGAGGCCTGGAACGGCACGATCAACAGCGCCGAGATGAGGAACTGCACCCCGGTCTGCACGACCCGCAGTTCCTGGATGAGGGTGCTCCAATTGCGGTCCAGCCGTTCGGTTTCGGTCTCGCCGCGCACATCTTCGTTCCAGGTGTCGTCACTGTCCGGCACGAGCGGCCCCCGACCTCTCGATCGCCGCGGCGAATCCATCAGCGGTCATCGCCCACTCGCCCTTCCATCACCCGGCCTAATCAGCCGTTCCGCACGTGCGCGGATACCCGGTCCGGCGACGATTAACCGGGGGCGCGCCGGGTACCACCGCAGTGCGCGCCCGGACGCAGGCGTCCAGTCCTACCGAAGACGGAGAGAGTTGAGCCTCATGCGGATCGCGGCGATCGGCGATGTCCATCTGGGCATCGAATCATCCGGAGCACTCCGCCCCGAGCTGCGCGAACTGCCCGAACGGGCCGACGCGCTGCTGCTCGCAGGCGACCTGACCAACCACGGCACTATGGACGAGGCGCGGGTGGTGGCGGCCGAATTCACCGACCTCGGCGTGCCGGTGGTCGCGGTGCTCGGCAACCACGATCACCACAGCGATGCCGAAGCCGACATCGCGAAACTGTTGTGCGACCACGGCATCACCGTCCTGGAGGGCACCGCGGTCACCCTCGACATCGACGGCCGGACCCTCGGCATCGCCGGCACCAAGGGCTTCGGCGGCGGCTTCGCAGGCCGCTGCGCGGGCATATTCGGCGAGCGGCTGATGCGCGAATTCGCCGGGCACACAGCGGATCTGGCGGCATCGCTGGGTTCCGCGCTGGCCGAGCTGTCCACCGACGTCACCGTCGCGCTAACGCACTACTCCCCCATCACCGGCACGCTGCTCGGCGAGCCGACCGAGCTCTACCCGTTCCTCGGCTCCTACCTGCTCGGCGCGGCGATCGACGAGTTCGGCGCCGATCTGGCGCTGCACGGCCACGCGCACGCGGGCAGCGAGCACGGGACGACACCGGGTGGTGTCCCGGTGCGCAATGTCGCCCAGCCGGTCATCCAGGCCGCGTACCGGGTCTACGAATTGCAGCCCGCCGCCGCCTGATCGGCCATCGATGGAGAACGTGCGTTTCGGATTTCCCGACACGGGCAACCGTGCCCTATGGATGCTCCGACCACTGAAACGACCGGGGCGGCCGGACCGCTGAACGTTATCGACCGGCACGGGTACCGCGGATGACCGGCCATGTGCTGGTGGCGCGGCTGGACAGCGCCGGTGATGTGCTGCTCGCCGGACCCGCGGTGCGCGCCGTCGCACGCAGAGCCGAGACGGTGACCTTTCTCGCAGGCCCGCGCGGCAGTTCGGCTGCCGCCCTACTGCCCGGCGTCGACCGGGTGCTCCAGTTCGAGGCCCCCTGGGTCGAGGCCGATCCGGCGCCGCTGACCCACGCGGGCGTTCGCGCCATGATCGAATGCGTGCGCATGCTGGCGCCGGACGAGGCGATCATCAGCACCTCGCTGCACCAGTCCCCGCTACCGCTGGCCATGATCCTCCGGATGGCGGGGGTGCCACGGATCAGCGCGATCACCACCGACGAGGCCGGATCCCTGCTCGATGTCCGCCATCGCGTGAACGACGCTATGCCGGAACAGATTCGGGCACTGTCGCTGGCCGTCGCGGCAGGCTATCCACCCGCTGGTCACCACCTGCGGGTGCGCGAGGATCTCCCCGAGGTTTCCGAATTGACCGGCGGCCCGGGCTATGTCGTGCTGCATCCCGGCGCCACCGAACCCGCCCGCCGGATGTCGGCGACCCGCAGCAGGCAAGTGGCCGCGGCGCTGGCGGACGCGGGCCACCGCGTGGTGGTGACCGGCAGCCCGGCCGAGCGGGCGCTCACCGACACCGTCGCGGACGGTCACGCCCGCGACCTCGGCGGCGCCACCGATCTGGCCGGCCTCGCCGCCGTGCTGCGTGACGCCGACGCGGTGGTCGCCCCGAATACCGGTGCTGCTCCGCTGGCCGCGGCGGTGGCTACGCCCGTCGTCTCGCTGTTCGCGCCGGTCGTCCCGGCCCGGCATTGGGCACCGTACGGCGTGCCGACCATCGTGCTCGGCGATCAGCGTGCACCATGCGGACGGTACGGCCTCGACGCCATTCCGGACATCGCCATCGTCTCCGCCACCGAGCAGGTGCTTCGCGCCACCGATTGATCCTCGGCTGGCCGGGTATGCGGTCGAATGCCCCCTTATCGGTGGCAGGACCCAGAAAGGATCCCCATGCTTCCCGGACCGGACGAAACGACCACGGGACACAGCGGTGCCGAGCACCATGGCCGCCCCGATGACAACTTCCCGGATTACACCCGAACCTCGCGCACGCACGTCGGGGAATCCATCGAGGACGCGCGCAACTGGCCTGGCATCATCCTTGTGGCGATCGGCCTGGTCGGCCTGGGTCTCACACTCACCGCGGCCGGTTACGGCTTCGAGGGCTGGGTCATCATCGGCGCCATCGTGACCGTGGTGTGCATCGGCCTGGGCATCCTGCTGGTCGTGCTCGAGCACCGTCGCCTCAAGAACCGCGAGGGCTTGAACCTCACCGATCAGGCAGGCCATTGAGATGACCCGACCGCACTATCGGCCGGTGCTACGCGCACTGCTGATCGCCGGCACGCTCGCCGCCGCCCCGCTGGTCGTCGCGTGTTCGGACGACAACAAGGACCCGGCGGCCCCGGCCACCGCGACCAGCAACTCGATCGTCCTGTCGATGCCGTCCACGACGGCGCAGGTGCCCAACCCCGACGCCCAGATCTCCGAGGCGGCGGCCAAGCAGTTGTGCGACATGATGCGCCCGGACATCGACAAGTGGCGCACCGAGGGCGCGGCCATCGGCCGGGTGGCCTTCAACGGCACCGTGCACAACTGGGCGGCCCGCAGCGGCGGGCTCAACGACACCGTGCTGAAGGACCGCGGCGTCGTCGACCAGATCACCACGCAACACTGCCCCGACGTGCGCCAGCAGGCACTCGAGGCGCTCGACACATCTGATCTCGCCAGTGCCCTAGTCGGATTCGGAGGCTGACCATGTTCAAGACCGCCAAGTTCTTCGTGTTCGTGATCGCTGCGGCGTTCTTCGTCGGCGGCTGCGGTGACGAGCCGGAGAAGCTCGTCAACAAGGGCGGCAGCACGCCGTGCAGCGAGTTCTCGGCGCAGGATCCGGACAAGCAGCGGATCACCGTCACCAAGTTCCTCGAACAGGAACGCAACAACGACGCCCCACCCACCCGGGATGGGACCGTGGACGCGGCCATCGCATCGATCAAGCTGATGTGCGCGGCGCAGGCGAACCCGGACACCCCGATCAACAAGGCCGATCTGACCGGCATCCTGGTCCCGAAGTAACCGAACAGCATTCCGTCCCGAACGAGGCGAAGACATGACATCGCGGCATCATCAGAACGTCGTGGAACTCCTTGTTCTGCAACACAACCGGATGCGCGAGCTGCTCGACGATCTGCAGTCCACCGCGGGGCCGGACCGCAGGGAATCGTTCGAGGAGCTCGCGCGCTGGCTCGCCGTGCACGAGGCCACCGAGGCGGAATTGATGGCGGACACCGTCAACTCGCGGTGAGCAACCGCAGTACCTGATCCACCGGCAGCGCCGGTGAGCGATGGCCGCAGCGGCCGACCATCGTCTCACCGGCGAACAGCACGTTGACCACGGCTTCCTCGACGACCTGCACGACCGCGTCGTAGAACGGGTTGAGCTGGCCCCACGGGATGAATGTCAGTTGCTCGTACGGGGTTTCGGCGTTCGGGAAGGTGCTGGTCAGCGCGCCCTCGTTGGCGGTGGAGAAGGCGAGGAAGATGTCGCCGGAGAAGTGTGAGCCGCTGGTTCCGGTGCGGGCCAGGCCGAGTGGCACCCGACGGGTCAGCGCGGTCAGTTGTCCCGGCAGCAGCGGTGCGTCGGTCGCGATGACGACGATGACCGAGCCCGCGCCCTGCGGTGCCGACCACTCCCCCAACGGATTGTCGTCCGGCAGCAGGGTGCCGAGTGGGACGCCGCGGATCGTAAGTTCTTTGCGGGAGCCGAAATTCGCCTGGACGAAGGCGCCGACCGTGTAGGTGTCGTTGCCGTAATCGACTCGGCGGGAAGCGGTTCCGCTGCCGCCCTTGAATCCGTAACAGTTCATTCCGGTGCCGCCGCCGACGCTACCCTCGGCGATCGCCCCGCCCGCCGCGGCGTCGATGGCGGCCACCGCGTCCGCGGAAGTGACGTGGGTGCCGTTGATGTCGTTGAGGTAGCCGTCCCAGGTCTCCGCGACGACCGGCAGCGACCAGTCGTCCGGCAGCTCGGGAAACGCGCCGACCAGCCAATCGATGATGCCGCGATGGCAGGTGCCGACCGCATGGGTGTTGGTGATGAGGATCGGCAGTGCCAGCGAACCCGTCTCGGTGAGCCAGGTGGTTCCGGTCATCTCGCCATTGCCGTTGAGCGAATACCAGCCTGCGGCACAGGGAGTGAAGACTCGCTCGCGACCGCGCGGCAGGATCGCGGTCACGCCGGTGCGCACGTCCTCGCCGCGGATGAGGGTGGTGTATCCGACCTCGACACCAGGAACGTCGGTAATCGCGTTCAATTCTCCGGTGGCTCCAGGGAATTGAAGCCCATACTCCCTCGCGCGCACATTCATGGGATGATCTTAGGCAAGGAAACGTTCTTCCGTACAACAACCGGCGGGTTTGCCAACCGGCGCACCGGCTATGCCGGAGTTATGACGTCACTATGGTTGAACGACGCAGAGGTCCCGGCACGTCTGCGATTAACGCCAGGATCGCGCTTCGACACCGTCGTGATCGGCGGCGGTCTCACCGGATTGGTGACCGCGCTGCTGCTGGCCGAAAATGGCGTCGAGGTTGCCGTGGTCGAAGGGCGACGGGTCGGCGCGGGTACCACGGGCGCCACTACCGGAAAGATCAGCCTGCTCCAGGGAACTCGGGCCCAGCAGATTCGGCGACATCACCCGGTCGCCACGCTGCGCGAGTATGTCTCGGCGAATCGCGAAGGGCAGCAATGGTTGTTGCGATTCTGCGAGGAACACGGGGTAGCCGTTCAGCACCTCGCGGCACTCACCTATGCGCAATCGAAAGCCGAAGTCGGCAAGGTGCGTGCGGAATTCGATGCGACGCGGGAGGCGGGGTTACCCACCGAGTTGGTCGACGAGCTGGAGGTGCCTTTCCCGGCGTTCGGCGCGGTACGGCTCGCCGATCAGGCGCAGGTGGATCCCATGGCCGTGCTTGCCGCGCTGGCGGCCGAGGTCGAATCGCATGCGGCGCCGATCTACGAGTCGACCATGGTGCGCGGGGTGCGCGGTGGGCTGAACGGAGATCTCACCGTCGAGACCGAGCACGGCGATCTCGGTGCGGGAACGGTCGTATTGGCCACGGGTACACCGATACTCGATCGCGGCGGGTTCTTCGCCCGGCTCACCGCCCAGCGCTCCTACCTGGCGGCCTTCCGGCTCGATGAGCCGTTTCCGCGCGACATGTACATCAGTGCCGGACAACCCACCCGCTCGCTGCGCTACGCGCCGACACCCGACGGCGATGTGCTGCTCGTCGGCGGGAACGGTCACGTGGTCGGGCGCACGAGGTCGGAACGCAAGAAGGTCGACGATCTGCTGAGCTGGACGCAAACCTGGTTCCCCACAGCCGAACCCATGCAGGAGTGGTCGGCCCAGGACTACTCGCCGGTCGGTGAGCTCCCCTACGTCGGACCGTTGCTGCCCGGACAGAACAACATTCTGGTCGGCACCGGATACGCGAAATGGGGCCTCACCAACGGGGTTGCCGCCGCCTTGGCGCTGGCCGGGCACATCACCGGCAAACAGCCGAGTTGGGCAGGGGCACTGGCCAGTTGGCGGCCCGACGAACTCAAGGCGCTGCCGTCCGCCACCCTCTCGAACAGTGCTGTCGCACAGCAACTCACGGCCGGCTGGCTGCGCATGGCGACCCACTCCGCCGATCAGGTGCCCGCCGAGGGCTGCGGCACCGTCCGACGAAACGGCGTGCGCCCCACCGCCACCAGCACGGTCGACGGGACCACCACCGAGTTGTCCGCCGTCTGCCCGCACCTCTACGGGATCGTCCGCTGGAACGACGCCGAACGCTCCTGGGACTGTCCGCTGCACGGCTCCCGCTTCGCCCCCGACGGGACCCTGCTCGAGGGCCCCGCCACCAAGCCGCTCACCCCGCAGTCGCCGTAAGTACCCCGCGCGGGGCTATCGAGCCAGCGGCTCCGCGCGGGCCAGTATCTCGTCGACGGTCTGCTGAACGGTGAGATACGAAGTGTCCAGCCACAATCCGATCCGCGGCGTGCTCTCCCACAGAGCCGAGTCCAGCTCATCGACGGTGAACGCGCCATAGGCCGCCTTCCCCCGCCCCGCCTCACGCGCGGCCACGATCTCCGGCCGGGGCGCGAGCACAACCACGAACAGCGGCCGCGTCTTGATCTGATCGACGGTGTACTGCATCAACTCCCCGAGCACCGTGTCCTGCAAGACCGCCGTAAACCCCTCCGCCGCATAAGCATCAGCAGCATTCGCGGCCAGCCGATGCCGCAGGCAAAGCTGCCGCAACGCCTCCTGCGAAGGCTCCCGACTCATCTCCTCCCGTCCCCCGACGACAAACCGCCGAAACGTATCCCCCCGCACATGCGCCGACCGAGGCAACCGCTCCGCCAGCGCCTGCGCCACCGTCGACTTCCCAGCCGCCTGAATGCCGGAGATGAGGTAGACCGAAGGTGTCATGGCGATCATGATTGCACTCACCGCAAGCGAGCGCCTGCTGGACGTAGTACCAGGAGTTGTTGCGGTACTGTCCGAGTCAGTGGGAGTCGTTCGGATTACGACGTTTGTGGGGGCGGACAATTTGACTGGGCAGAATGACAATCGGCTCGATGCCGCGAAGACCGGCTCAGCCGGTGTACCGGCCCAACCCCGGCGCAATCCTTTCTTGCGCTCGGCACATATCGGTCGCAGGCTGAATCAACTGCAACTGCCGTTCTTCCAAGTCATGGCGCCGAAGGGTTTCGGGGTGCTGACCACCACCGGCCGCAAGACCGGAATGTTGCGGCGCAACTGCGTTCGAGTGATCCGTGATGGCGACAAGGCATACCTCGTCATGGTCGGCCCGGCCATCTACCGCAAGCCGCGGGAGAAGGCGACCGCGGATTGGTTGCGGAATATCCGCGTGAATCCCGGCGTGCGATTGCGGTTGCGCGGCGGAACGGTCAGCGGGTCGGCGCGGGAATTCGACGATCCGGCCGAGCTCGAACGCGCTCGGCAGCGCTACTGCGAGACGGTGAACGCGTTCAACTATGCCGAGTGCTGTTTCCATCGGTCGGGGTGGCCGAGCAGGCAGAAGATCCAAGGGCTGCACAGTCACTGGTTCAGCGCGGGTATCCCCGTCGTGGTCGACCTCGAGTAACCTGCCGCGAAGAACCGCTGGCCATCCCTAATATGGCCAGCATGCTGACCAATTGGCGGATCGAGGCGCGGATACCGACGCAGGACCTGGGGAGGGCGCGGCGGTGGTATGCGGAGAAGTTGGGGCTCGAACCGGTGGAGGAGCGGGACGGTGGGCTGCGCTACGAGGGGGCGACCGGTGTTTTCTGCTTGTTTGCGTCTGCGGGAGCTTCTGACGGTTCGTTCACGCAGATGGGGTTCTATGTGGATAACATCGAGGCCACTGTTGCCGATCTGCGTGGGCGCGGGGTGGTCTTCGAGGAATATGACGGTGCAGTGAACGGGATCATGGATATCGAAGGCAACTATCCGAGCAAGGGGCGTGGGGAGCGGGCCGCGTGGTTCCGGGACAGTGAAGGGAACATGCTCGGCATCGCCGAAGTGGTCGAATAGCCGCTGCGAAACCTGTTGCGCGACAAAAGTTGGTGCTGCCGCGGCGCACTCTTGGCGGCGACCTATTGTGGTCGAATGGCAGTTGATCCGATTCCGCACGGCCAGCACAGTCTGACCGCCTACTTGGCCGTTGAAGATGCGCGTTCGGCGATCCAGTTCTACAAGGACGCGTTCGGTGCCGTCGAGATCTATGTCGGGGAGTCGCCGAGTGGGCGGATTGATCACGCGGAGCTGAAGATCGGTGGCTCATCACTGGTTCTCACCGAGCCGTCCGAGGGGAATCCGCTGGTGAGCGGCGGACAGCCCGGAACGTCGGTTGGTCTTCGCCTGTACATCGAAGATGTGGACAAGCATTTCGCTCAGGCGCTGCAACGCGGTGCGCGAGAGTTCAGCCCGGTCAAGGATCTGTTCTACGGCGACCGCAGCGGAACTCTGGTAGACCCGTTCGGCCATGTCTGGATCGTCTGCACCCGCACCGAGAACCTCACGGTCGAGGAAATCCAGGAACGCGCGAAGAAGTTGTACGGCGGATAGGTCCACCTACACTGTGCGGCATGGTGGTGCGCGCGGTCCTGTTCGACATCGGCGGGGTTCTCGAAATCACCTCGGAGCCCACCTTCCTCAGCGATTGGGTGCGTCGACTCGGGCTGCCTGCCGACGAGATCGATCCGGCCCTGATCGATATCTGGGCGGCGGGCGAACTCGGCACGGTCACCGAATCGCAAGTGAGCGAGGCGATCTGCACCGGTCTGGCCATCGATCAGACGATCGCGACCGCGGTAATCGCCGACATGTGGGAACAGTATCTCGGAGTCGCGAACACCGAGCTGATCGAGTACCTCGGCGGATTACGTCCGAAGTACCGAACCGGCCTGCTGAGCAACAGCTTCGTCGGCGCACGCGAACGTGAAAGAGACGCTTACGGTTTCGAGCATCTGGTCGACGACATCGTGTACTCGCACGAGGTCGGCATGGCCAAACCCGATCCGCGGATCTACCTCCTGGCGTGCGCCCGCCTGGACGTCGACCCCTGCGAGACAGTGTTCATAGACGACGCGGCGATAGCGGTGACCGGCGCAGAATCCGTGGGACTCACCGCAATCCACCACGTGAGCAATGCGACCACGATCTCGGCGCTGGACACCTTGCTGGCGAAGTAGGCAAACGGGCCACAGCGAGATCAGATCATCGCGCGGTGAATCCCCTGCGGCTCACCGCCGAGCTGAGTCAGCGCCGACGAATGGAAGATCGAACCCGGCACATGGATCGCGTGGGACAGTCCCGCGTGCGCGTCCCGCCAGAACCGTTGCAACGGCGTCTTCATCTGCAAAGCACCGCCACCCGAACGAGCGAAGATCTCGTCAACAGCCCGCACCACCCGCCACGCGGCGGCAGTCTGCGTGCGACGACCGATCGCGCGCATCTCGAAGGTAACTTCCTGCCCCCGTTCGACCAGATCCCAGAACCGATCCACCGTCTCGAGAATCACCGCCCGCGACGCGGCGATCTCCGCCGCCGCCTCACCGATCGCGAACAACACATACGGATCGTCCTTGATCGCGACCCCGGTTATCGCCACCCGCGACTTCTGCGCAGCAATGTGACATGCCAACGCGCCCTCGGCAATACCGATCAGCGACGAGGTGATGCCGAGCGGAAAGATACATGAGAACGGGAAGTTGTAGAGCGTCTCGCTAAGCCCCGCCTCCTTCGGCGCGGTGCCATCGAACACTTTCGCGTCGTCGATGGTGCGATACGCCGGAACAAACGCGTCCTTGACGATCAGATCCTTGCTCCCGGTCCCGCGCAGCCCGACGACATCCCAACTCTCCTGATCGATCTCGTAATCACTGCGCGGCAACAACACATGCAACGTCCGCGGCGGCATCAACCGCTTGCCGTGCTCGTCGCCGACCGCGGCACCGATCATCACCCACTGACAGTGGTCGGTCCCGGACGAGAACGCCCAACGCCCGCTGAGCAGGTACCCGCCATCCACCGGCGTCGCGACCCCCATCGGCGCATACGGCGAAGCCATCCAGGTATCCGGATCCTGCCCCCACACCTCTTCCTGCGCCCGCGCATCGAAGAACGCCAGCTCCCAAGGATGCACACCGACGATCCCGGCGACCCACCCCGCAGCGCCGTCCATCGCCCCGATCGCCATCGTGGTCTCCGCGAACTCCCGCGGATGCACCTCGAAACCGCCGAACCCCTTCGGCTGCAACATCCGGATCACCCCGGTCTCCCGCAACCGCTTCACCGAGGTATCGGACAACCGCATCAGCTTGTCCCCCTCGGCCCCCGCCGCCCGAATCTCCTCGGCGTATCCCTCGATGCGATCCAGAACCTGCCCCATGACTTTCCCCGTCCGTACCGCTGATCCGTTTCCCTCAAACTAGAACACGTTTCACTATGCCCGAGGCAAAACGACCCTCTTCGGCACCGCCGCCCCGGCCGGGCATCGGCTACAGATGCCCTGGCAGGGACTGTGGCTACCCTGCGTCAGGATCTTGGCACGGGTGCTGCCGGGGTGATTGCGTTACATTCCTCCGAACCACAACGCCTTCCTGCGAACGTGGATGGCATTGCAAGACAATCCGTTTCGACCTATGGAGAGCCAACCTGTGACCTCGCCCTACGACGATGGACCGAACGACGGTCACCCCCCTCGCCGCAGGCAACCGGGACCCGGCGGCTACCCGCCACCGCGTCCGTCCGGACCACCGCAGGGAGCGCGGCCGATGCGGCAGCACCCCGGTCCGATACCGCCGGGCGGTCTACCACCGTCGCGCCCTGGTGCCCCGCCGTATCGCGGTCCGGCACCACAGGGCGCGGATCCCCGAGCACCGCGTGGTCCTGTCGGCCCGCCGCGTCGTCCCGTCCCGCCGCCACAGCGCCCTGGGCCGGGAGCGCCGAATACCCAGGCGCCCCGGAGGAGAGCGCCCGGCGAGCCCGCCCCACGCCCGCGCCGCCACGATGACCTGACCGGCCCTGAAGGTCGCCGCCCGGCGCCCGGGAAGAGTTCGCGCTGGCGCACTGCCCGTCGCGTCCTCTACATCCTGCTGGCGTTGGCCATCATCGTGCCGTCCGCGACCTTCCTGGTCGCCTACAACATGGCCACGGTCCCCCGGCCCAGCGCGCTGAAGACCAACCTGGTGGCGACCATCCTGGAGTCCGACGGCAAGTCCGTGCTGACGAAAGTGGTACCGCAGGGCGACCGCACCGACGTCTCCATCGATCAGATCCCACCGCACGTGCGCAATGCGGTGATCGCGATCGAGGACCGCACGTTCTACACGAATCCCGGCTTCTCCTTCCCCGGTTTCGCCCGCGCGTTTCGCGACAACCTGCTCAACCGCGACGACGCGGGCGGCGGCTCGACCATCACCCAGCAGTACGTGAAGAACGCGATTCTCACCAACGAGCACTCGCTCAGCCGCAAGATGCACGAGCTGGTGATCTCGACGAAGATGGCGCGACGGTGGAGCAAGGACGACATCCTCGCCGCCTACCTCAACACCATCTACTTCGGTCGCGGCGCCAACGGCATCAACGCGGCCGCCAAGGCCTACTACGACAAGAAGGTGCAGGATCTGACGCCCGCCGAGGGCGCGATGCTGGCCGCATTGCCGCGGGAACCGTCGAATCTGGATCCGGAGCAGAATCGCAAGGGCGCCGAGAATCGCTGGAACGACGTGCTCGACGCGATGGTCGACACGGGTGCCCTGCCCAAGGCCGACCGGGCGAAAATGCAGTTCCCGCAGGTGATTCCGGCGGCCCGGACCAGTGCCGACAACGCCGATCAGGGCCCCAACGGCCTGATCAAGCGGCAGGTGATCGAGGAACTGGCCGACGCTGGCATCACCGGGAGTCAGCTCAATGCCCAGGGCCTGCAGATCACCACCACCATCGACCACAAGACACAGCAGGCCGCGGTCGATGCGGTGCAGAAGAACATGCCGGGCGAACGGCCGGAGACTCGCGCGGCGGTGGTGTCGGTCGACCCGAAATCCGGTGCGGTGAAAGCATATTACGGTGGCGACAACGGACAGGGCTGGGACTTCGCCGGCCACCCGCTGCAGACCGGCTCGACGTTCAAGGTGTTCGGTCTCGCCGTGAACCTGGAGCTGGGCATTCCGCTGTCGAAGATGTACGACAGCTCGGATCTGACCGTGCCCGGCACCAGGAGAACGATCACCAACGCCGAGCCCGGTGAAACCTGCGGCACCTGCACCATCGCCGAGGCCCTCAAACGCTCCCTGAACACCAGCTTCTATCGGATGGAACTGGATATGGGCTCCGACGGCCCGAACAAGATCGCCGCGATGGCGCACAAGGCGGGTATCCCCGACACCATCCCGGATCTCGGCACCACCCTCGTGGAGCCGGATGGCTCACCACCCAACACCGGAATCGTGCTGGGCCAGTATTCGGTTCGCGTGCGCGATATGGCCTCGGCGTACGCGACGTTCGCGGCGTCCGGGATCTATCACAAGCCGCACTTGGTGCAGAAGGTTGTCGCGGCCGACGGCCGGGTCCTGCTGGATCTCGGCTCGGCGGCCGGTACGCAACGTGTCCCGAAGACGGTGGCGGACAACGTGACCGCGGCGATGGAACCGATCGCCGCGTCATCACGCAATCACGGGTTGGCCGGTGGCCGTAGGTCCGCCGCCAAGACCGGCACCACCCAACTCCACGACACCGGCCAGAACAAGGACGCCTGGATGGTCGGCTTCACCCCGTCACTGTCGACCGCCGTCTGGGTGGGCACCCCCGACGGCACCCCGCTCCAGACCTCGAGCGGCAACGTCATGTGGGGATCGGGCCTGCCGTCCGACATCTGGAAGGACACGATGGACGGAGCCCTACAAGGCACCCCATTCGAGGACTTCCCCAGACCCGCCTCGATCGGCGGCCAACCCGGCGGCGTCCCCACCTCCACCGCCCCACCCTCCACAACCCCATCCACCCCGCCGCCCGCAACCCAAGACTGCGGCCAACCCTTCCCCATGCTCCCACCGTCGTTCATCAACCCGTGCGCGCCGGGCCGTTCGCCCGGCTAGACCTCGCCGCGACCGACGGATCGTCGCCTGCCACGAAATCTGTTGGACCAGGCGACGATTCGTCATCCGACTCCAACGGAAGCTGATCCGTTTCCCCCAACTAGAACACGTTCCACTATGTCCGAGGCGAAACGGCTCCACTTCGGCGACGCCACCTAGCAGCGACGTGGGCGGGGCACCGCCGATCCCAGACCTTTACAACGCCTCCCATCGCCATGGCCGCAGTACTTGCCCGCGTAGACACGCGATCCGGTGTTTCGCCTGCGCAGCGGCATTGCCGTTGCCTATCGATTGAGCCACGGCAAACGCGACCCACCGCAGTTCCTGGATGTCGGCAAGGACCCGGAATCCGGGCCACTCAGTGACGTCATAACCGCCATAGGACACGACGAAAGCGCGATAGTCGTCCAGGGGTACACGGCTGAAATCCGTGTAGTCCACACCTAATTGGGTGAGGTCCCATTCGCGTCGGCCGATCGACATCTTGTCGAGGTCGAGCACTGTCGGGATGCCTGAGGGCGGTACTACTAGGTTGCCTTGCCAGGCGTCGCCGTGAATCACACAAGGGGAGATGATGTTCGGCAAGTTGCCGTATTGGCCACGTAGTCGTGTGTAGTGCTGGAGCAACCACGTCCGATCGTCCTGGTCGAGCATCCCTGCGGTGTCGATGCGCTCCCGCAGCCCAGCGAAGGGATCGTAGGCCGGGAGCTCGAACTCAGTCGGTTGCGACAATGCGTGTAGCGCGCGCAGCATTGAGCCCAGCTCGCCCGGAGTAGATGGGCGATGGTCAGGGATCAAGCGCCACCAGGTGACGGGACGGCCAGCGACGATCACCGGTTGCGTCAGTGAGGTTTCGGCCTCGACTGTCGGTATGCCGGAATCGTTGAGCCACTGGGAAATCCGGAGTTCGCGCCGGGCATCATCGATGCTGCCTAGTCGTCCGATCCGGGCGACGACGTCATCGGCCAACCGGTAGATGGCGTGGGAGCCGTCCCGAATCGCTTCCGCACCACGCAGATCGACACCGCTGATTTCCGCAGCTTTGGCCAGCACCTCATCAGCCGAAGTGCGCGCGCCAGCCGAACTCATCGCATCAAACCCGTTGGTGCGCTGCTGGCGATCGCGTACCGCAGTTCCGCGACCTCAGCCATCCGACGCCGAGGCGCGGCGGCCGCTGCCAGGGTGCGGAGTTCGTTCTGAATGCGCTGCGAGCGAAAGGCGGCAGCCTGCTGGGTAGCTTGCAGGCCGATCGCGGCGGCTTCCCTCGGGTCATCCAACTGCATTGTCAGGGTGGCTAATCGAGTGAGCGAGAAGGTCCGCGACCGCGGGTACTGCGTTCCTTGCAACGCAACGGCTTCACGAATCCTTGGTGCAGCAAGGTCGATGCGCTCGCGTGCTTTCGCGAGGGGTATCAATGCCTTCCCGGTGCTGCCGAGATGTTCGGCGGTGTCGTAGTAGCACAGCCAGGGCGCGTCGGTCACGGGTGTTCGGTCGGCGAAGTACTCGTCGGACATGGCAACTTCGGTGAGAGCCTCTTGCATTCGTCCCGCTGTGGCGAGGAATTGAGCGCGCAATGCACTGAGCATCGCGCGGGCGGTGGCAGACAGCCGGTCTGACCGGACCTGAGCGAGCTCGATCAACGACAGCGCACCATCGGTGTTGCCGATGTAGGCCATCTTTCGGGCCATATCTGCCAACGTGCTGGCGCGTAGTTCCCAGGAACCAGCGTTGTCAGCACACCACAGCGCTAGCCGGAACCTGCGCTCGGCCACCGGGTAGTCGCCGATGTCGAAGGCCGCGTACCCTGCGACGCTGCTGAGGTTCCCGATTGCTTCGAGCAGCGCACGTCGAGTGGCCGGTGCGGAATGCCCATCGAGCAGCCGGACGAAGCGGGTGACCTGTGCGCCTGCGGTGAGGCTGGCTGAGCCGCCACCATGAAGATTCTCGGCCTGAGCAGCCTCCCGCGTGGCCTTCTGCACTTGGTCCACATCCGTCCAGCCAACGCGGTTGACCGGCTTGTCGTCCGTTGTGCTCGATCCGAGATAGGTGGTGGGTATGACGCCCAGATCGAACGGGCTGAACAGATTCACCGCCAGCGTTCCATCGGGAGATTGAGTGTCTTCCCGTCGCTGACGGGAGGGGATGAAACCGAGTTCGCTATCGGTTGCGCTAAGAACTGCGCGGAATGCCTCGCGGTAACGCTCGTTCGGCCATCGGACAACGCCGCGCTCGTAGCGAGCGATGGTGCGGGCATCAAGGTCACAGCGCTGCTGGTGGGTACACCACAGATAGTTGTTGACCGCTTCCGCAAGTTCGGCGCGACCCATCGCACGCCCAGACTCAACCCGTGACGGTGTCGCCTCGCGTCGCCGCTGCAAATGCACGTTCGGTGGCATGTGCCCCCTTGCCGAGTAACCGGTCGGCTCAGTTTATCCAGCAGCACTCGCATCGAGCGGACGGACGGTGTTCTGCCCCGTAACTTGCCCTCTTGCTGGACCTCGTTGACGACGAATCTAGAAGCTGACCATCACGAGCACCGACTCACCAATCTGGGGGATCCAATGAGATCGTGCGAATCGCTTCGAGACACCATCGGCAGTGCTCTAACACCCTGCATCGCCAGGCCGGAGATCGAACCATCCTGGCGCACAACCAGACTCACTACCAACTGTCGATCGGTACTACGAGCCGGCGTCGTTGGCCTCGGTCATCAGGCCGTGGATGACCATCTCCCGGGGCTGCTTGCATCCAGCACTGCTGAGCTTGCTGCTGTCTGTGACGAGAACTCGGCGATCGTGGCCGAACAGACGTTGCGGTATCAGGTGTCGGGTTACACCGATTTCCGTGAGATGTTGGATGGCGAGCGGCTCGACTTCGTCGTCGTTTGCGTTCCGCACGATGTCGGGCGAAGTGTGATCGAGGCCGCCGCGGAACACGGGGTTCACGTCCTCAAGGAGAAGCCGTTCGCCACCAGTTTGGTCGAGGCCGTTGAACTTGCCGCCCTCTGTGAACAGTCCGGCATCCAGTTGATGGTCACGCTGCAGCGCCGTTTCAACCCGATCTACGGCAGCTTTACTCAGCTCGCGGACCAGATCGGGACACCGTTTCTGGTGGATGCTCGCTACACCGTGCATGTGGAAGATCCTTCTGATGGCTGGCGTGGCGTCACGGCCAAAGCCGGAGGTGGCTGCGTGATCGATATGGGCTACCACCTGATCGACTTGATTCTGTGGTACTTCGGCCTACCGAACAGCGTCACAGCCGATCTATCTGTCAGTGCCCGGCCAGATCGTAGCTATGACGCCGAAGACACTGCGCTCGTTCACTTCTCCTACGACACCGGCATGTACGGCTCACTGCTGTTATCGCGTTTCGTCGGTCCCAAAGCCGAGGAGATCCGGCTGATCGGCTCCGACGGCATCGTCCATCTGGAGCGTGGTTGCATTCGGCGGCTCACCAACGGTGGTGAGGTCATCGAGTCACTGCGGCGCGAGCAAGCCTGGCCATCGGCCGCAGCCTGCCAGATCGACTACTTCCACCGCGTCATCGAAGGCACCCGACCGAACCTCAGCGGTCCTGCCGACAACCTGGCCCACATGGCTTTCGTCGCGGCTTGCTACGAGGCCGCGCGTACTCGCACTCCCATCAATCCCCAGGAGTTGCTGTGGCCTCTTCGCTAGCTCTTCTCGGTGGTGCTTCAGTCATTAGTGAAGCGGCGCCGCATTTTTCGTGGCCGCCCCTGACCGATGCCACCGCCGGTGCGGTGCTCGATCAACTGCGTGGCGGCATCTCCATCTACAACCGCTCCGGCGTGATAGCCGAACTGGAAGATGACTTGCAGCGCTACTTCGGTGCGCGGCACGCGGTCCTCACCAGCTCGGGTACGGCAGCCCTGTACTCGATGTATGCCGCATGCGGGATCGGGCCGGGCGACGAGGTCATCGTGCCTGCCTACACCTTCTTCGCCACGGCAACCCCACTCCTGCACCTCGGTGCGACGCCGGTGCTTGCCGACTGCGATGCCAATGGCAATCTCGATCCACGTGACCTACCGCGACGGATCACCGACCGCACCAAAGCCATTGTGGTGACGCACATGTGGGGTATGCCTGCCCAAATCCGGAGCCTGAAACGACTCGCCGATATGTACGGTTTGCAACTGCTCGAAGACGCGTCCCACGCTCACGGGGCAAGCGTCGGTGGCCAGAAAGTCGGTACGTTCGGACGCGCCGCCGCGTTCAGCATGAACGGACCGAAACCCTTGTCCGCAGGCGAAGGTGGCTTCGTACTGACCGATGACGACGAGGTCTATCACCGAGTACTACTCCACGGGCAGTACAACAAGCGCTGCCGCAGCGAGATCCCAGCCGACAGCGAACTACACCGCTACGCGGTCACTGGCATGGGCCTCAAACATCGCATCCATCCGTTGGCCGCTGCGGTTGCGCTGGAACAACTTTCACGCCTGGATGAGTATCTCGATGGGCGTCAGCGCATTGCCGAACACATCGCCGAAGAACTCGACGAGCTGCCTGGTCTGATGATGCCGTGGAACGAACCAGACGCTCACTCGTCCTGGTATGGGCTCACCATCCAGTACGACGCCGACTCCCTCGATGATGTGCCCATCGAACGGTTCCACGCGGCACTGCTGGCAGAGGGCTGCGCCGAGATCGATCGGCCAGGTTCCACCTGCCCCCTGAACCTGCTACCACTGTTTCAGGAGCCAGGACTGCTGTTCCCGGCATTCACCGGCAAACTTGCCTACGCGCCTGGCGACTACCCGCGGGCCGAGGAGATCCACCACGCCACGCTCAAACTGCCGGTCTGGCACCGAGAAGAAGACTTGTCGATCGTTGACCGCTACATCGAAGCCATCCGCAAAGTCACCGAACATCACATCGAGTTGAAGGGATAAGTACTGATGATCGAAACCACGCTGCTGGAGACGCTGACCAGCGACGCCGAACGCGATCAGGTGCAACAGCTCGTCGTCGGTGCGGTCGTCGCGCACGACGGCAAAGTCCTGCTGCTGCAACGACCGGCCGACGATTTCATGGGCGGTATCTGGGAACTGCCCAGCGGCAAGGCCGACCCGGGCGAAGCCCTCGATCAGGCCCTCATCCGGGAGGTAAAGGAGGAAACCGGACTCGATATCGCAGGCATCCGAAAGTACCTGGGCGAGTTCGACTACCAATCCGGCAGCGGCAAGAAGAGCCGACAGTTCAACTTCACCGTCGACGTGATTGATCCCGAACCGATCGAGCTGACCGAACACAACGCCTACACGTGGACCTGCCTGACGGAGGATCCGCCAGTCACCGACGCGGTCAAGGAAGTTCTGCACCGGTATCGGACTACCTGATTGGTGTTGCGGGATTGACCGCCGGTGGCTCGCGCCTCTGCAACCGCGGCTTACCGTCCTGGGTCGTTGGGGTGGGGTTGGAGGGGGGTGATGGTGAAGGTCATCCACTCTCGGAGAGGGAGGGTGTCGAGGACGTTGATACGGAGGTCGGCTTCGTCGGTGGCGCGCCAGATGCCGATGCTGCGTAGTTCGCCGACTGGGCGCCAGAGGCGGGCGAGGTGGCCGGTGGCGGCTAGTTCTTTGGCGCGGGCGGCTTCGGCGGTGCGGCGTTGGTCGACCTCGGCGGGGTCGGTGCCTTCGGGGATGGTGGTGGTGATTTCGACGAGGAATTCCTGCATGGGTTGCTCCGTTCGGTTGGCGTGGCCGGGTGGTCCCCGGCGGCGCGAAGGAGGTCGTTCTAAGCGTGCGCCCGGATTCGGGGTGTCTGCAACGTCGACTCGTCGATGCTGTCGGACATTTGGGCTTTATGTCCGTTGTCGGCGAAGATCCCCCAACTGCCGGGACGACGGAACGACCTTCGATGGTTACGATCGAGCCAATATCGCAAACCTGGCCTTCTGCAACGGCCGTTGTCCGAATCTGATCAGGAGACCAGTTGACGATCTTTCGCAGTGTCGTCGGTGTGCAGCTGTTGCTGAGCAGGGGCGAGGATGTGCTGCTCGCGCGCCGCCGGAACACCAGCTTCGGGGACGGGGAGTGGAATGCTCCCGGCGGCAGACTCGACGACGGGGAGGACGTGCTCACCGCCGTCATTCGAGAGGCCGACGAGGAGATCGGGGTGCAGGTCGACCGCGACGACGTGCGGATGGTCGCCTCGATGCACATCCAGTCCCCGCCGGGACAGGCCCTGATCGTGTTCATCTTCCACACCGACACCTGGTCCGGCGAACCCCGGAACCTCGAGCCGGACCGCTGCTCGGAACTGCGCTGGTTCGCCATCGACGACATCCCCGAGGACACGATCCTCAGCACCCGCGCCGGCATCGACATGTTCCGGCGCAAGGAGCATTTCGGCCTGTTCGGGTGGCCCGAGCACGCGTCGCTCGGCGCGCACAACTGGTGAGTCAGAGCAGGGTTCCCCCGCTGGCGTCGATGTAGGAGCCGGTGATCCAGCGGGAGTCTTCGGACGCGATGAACGCTACGACGTCGGCGATGTCGGCGACCTCCCCCACCCGGTTGAAGGCGGACCACTCGGACATCTCGGCAACGGTGGCCGGGTCGTCGAAGACCGCGTCGCCATTGTTGGTGACTCCCGGCGCGACCGTGTTGATGGTGATGCCACGGGGCGCGATGTGCAGCGCCAGTTGCAGGGTGATCTGCTCCAGCGCGCCTTTGCTCATCGCGTAGCAGATCTGCGAGGGCAGCGACGTTCTGGTCATGCCGGAGGAGATGTTGATGATGCGGCCACCGGCGGGCATCGAACTCAGCGCTCGGAGCGTCAGATAGTAGGGAGCCTTCGCGTTCACCGCGATGTGCCGGTCGAACATCTCCGGCGTGACATCCTCGGGCATCGTGCCGGTGAATCCCGCGTGCGCCGCATTGTTGACCAGGATGTCCAGGCTCGCGGTACCGGTGCGGGTGAGCAGCTCCGGCTCCAGTTGCATGAACAGCTCCGAAATCGCCTCTGGTGCACCGAGTTCCGCACGTACCAGAAAGGCGTTGCCACCGGCCGCCTCGATCAGCCGGACCGTCTCCTTGCCTGCCCCCTCGTTGGCCGAGTAGTGCACCGCGACCAACGCCCCATCCCGCGCAAGCCGACAGGCGATGCCGCGCCCGATCCCACGACTGGATCCGGTGACCAGGGCTACTTTGCCCCGCAACTTGTCCATGATTTCCCCTCGACGTATTACTACGGTTCGTAGTACATCGTAGCGAGATACGCCAAAGGGACAATCCCGGCGCTCGGTGCCGAACGCCACAGCCGAAAGGGGTTGCCCTTACCCGGCGCGCCCCGTCCGCAAAGTGAGGTAGCTCGGCTGCTCGGGATCCAGCACGATGGTCTGCGCGATGATCGTGCGCTGCTTCCACGGCGGGATCAGGTGTCGCGGAAAGCTGGTGCGGCTCACCGCGACTCGCAGCCGATGACCCGCGAGCAACACCGCTTCGGTGGGATTGATTTCGATATCGATGACGAACGGCTCGCCCGAAACCACCGGCAGCGCGGACTCGGCGGTGAGGGTATGCAGCGGGAACAACAGCTCACCGTCGACATACTCACTACCTGCTGCATCGATCGCCCGCAGGCTGGACAGCAACGCACCGCGAGTGATCGGCACCGAGGCCCCGTCCGGCTCGACATCACACACGGTCACCGACCAGAACGCATCCGCCCCTTCGACTTCCACGTTCAGATGCAGATTCATCGGCCCGGACAAGACAGTGTCTTCCGCGAACGGCTCACTGGTGAACGTCACCGCCCCAGCTTCGACGTGCCGATCGTCGGTACCGAACCTACGCCCGAAGAGCAGGGTCACACCCATACTCATCACGCCGGTGTTGTTCGACGCCATACGAATTCGCCCGGTGGGCAGCGGTAGTCGAGATTCGATCTCGGTCGCCTCGGCGGACAACCCCGCATCGATACCGGCATGCGCTGCCGCACCGGTGATTTCGGAGTTCAAGTACAACCGCTGCACCGTGGACGCGGGATCGGGAAAATCATTGTGCCGCAACCACTGCCCGTCCCCCTGCCTGCGGACCGTGATCGGACCGTAGCGATCGATACCGTTATCGATGTCCTTGACCCACCGGTCGAACCACGCACATTGCAGCTCATCGAGCGCCTGCGGACTGTCCGAAGCACCCAGACCCGACCCGACGGTGAGATGGTACGAATCATCGACCAGCACCTGTTTCGCCCCACCGGACAGCGGGATTCGATCGAACATCCGGAAGTTGGAACGGTTGTACACATCGTGCCAACCACCGTGAATCCACGTCGGCGCCGCGATGTCCTCGAAACGCGCCAGCTTGCTCGCCCACATCGGGTTGAGGAAGCTGTCGGGATGGTTCTCGGTGAGCCCGATGTCGATCGCATGCCGCACCCAGCCCGCCGGATCCGCGATCCGATCCCGCAGGAACTGCTTGGTGATCCCGGCACGCAACAACCCGGGCACCGACGGTAGCCATTTGGCGCCACTAACGGCGAGAATCCACAGCATCATCCCCGGCGTCGGCACGCCACCGGTCAGGCCGAGCTCGCGCATCGGATCCTCGCCCGCCTCGATAGCGAACACGGCACGCAAACCCTCCGGTCGCAGACCCGCGGTGATCAGCGCGGAAATGGCGCCGTAGGACACCCCAGTCACCGCGAAATCGCCGTTACACCAAGGCTGTTCGCGCACCCACGCGATCGCCTCCAGATAGTCCTGCTGCTCGCGCGGCTGGAAGAAATCCCAACTCCCGGTGGAGGTACCGGTACCGCGCACATCGATCATCAGCCCGACGTAACCGCGACTCACCGCGGTTCGGTTGATCACGAAGGGTTCCAGAATCCCGCCCGCAGGCGTGTGCAGCACGTCCCGCGCGGTGAACCGCCGCCGATCCGAGGAGCCCACTCGCTCAGCCAATCCACGCAGCGTGTTGTGCCAGCGCATGCCTTGGCGGTTGATCATCTTGTTGTAGGGCGTGAAGTTGATGATGGCGGGCATCGGCTCACGCGCGGGCCCCGCCCCGTCCCCGGGCCGCAGAATATCGGCGGTGAGAATCGCACCATCCGACATCGGAATGGGAACGGTGGTGGCGCCGAACAACTTCGCATACCGGGCAGGCCCGATATCGAAGCGATGATTCGGCGGCACCGTCGCCGCGGTGGTGATCAGCGGCTGGGCCATGGCAGGGTCCTCTCGGCGTCAGCGCACGGTGGTCGTGGCCGGTTGATCGATATAGCGACTCATCGCCCAGTTCAGGCCACGCATGGCGAGGTTGTAGGACGGCGGGAAGTACCGCTGCGCCCAGTGCCCGATGCGAATGTCGTTCGAGGTGTAAACCAGATAGGTGTTGCGCTCGACCCCGCGCACGATCGAGCGCGCCGCCGCCTCTGGCGTCACCGCGCCCTTCAGGAACAGCGCCATCGCGCGCTGCACCACATCGGCGTTGCGATCGATGCCCGCGATGTCCACCCGGTCGACCATCGGCGTCGACATCGCGCCGGGACACACCAGGCTGACCCCGATCCCGTGCTGCCGCAGATCGAACCTCAGCACCTCCGACACCCCGCGCAAACCGAATTTGCCCGCGCTGTACGGCGCGTGCCACGGCAGCCCGAACAGTCCGGCGGCCGACGACACGTTCACCAGATGCCCGCCGCGCCCCGCCGCGATCATCGGCGGCAGGAATTCCTCGATGACGTGAATCGGGCCCATCAGATCGATGTCGATGGTGCGCCGCCACTGCGTGTGGGTCAGCCGGTCGACGGTGCCCCAGGTCGCGATCCCGGCCACATTCATCACGATGTCGACGCTGTCCACCTCGTCATGCGCCCTCGCCGCCAGGGCGACGACCTGATCGTAGTTGCTGACATCGGCGGTCGCCGCGAGGTGCACGTTCGCGCCCGCGGCCCGCGCGAGTTCCGCGGTCTGCTGCAGACCCACCGCGTCGATATCGGTCAGGATCAGCGAGGCACCCTTGCCCGCGACCGCGAGGGCGGTGCTGCGGCCGAGACCGCTGGCCGCCCCGGTGATCAAGCAGCTCTTGCCGCCGAACGTGGTCATAACTCACGACGATAGGCGCAAATGAACACTGTTGTCTACAAAACGAGCGATGCTGTCCCAGACGCAAAACGGCTGGCGCTCAGCCTGGTTCATGCTCGGGCTGATCGATGTCGAACACGATGGTTGTCCAGCCACCGAGATGAATCCGATCGCCGCTGCGCAACGGCACCGGCACCTTCGCCGGGATGAGCTCGTCGCTACCGTTGACACTGGTGCCGTTGGTGGAGCCGAGATCGGTGACGGTGAGCGCGTCGCCCTCGAGGTGGATCGTCGCGTGCGCCCGCGACACACCCACATCGGCGGGCGCGATGCCGAGATCGATATCGGGGGTCAGGCCCTGCGACACACTGCGCTTGCCGATCAGGATGTCGTTGCCGTGCAAGACGATTCGACGCTCGGGATAGAACGCCGGAAACCCGACCTGGTCGGCGTCGGGCCCTTTGCGGGCGATCACCCGGTCATAGAACTCACGATCCGCGGTGATGGTGGCAACCCAGGCGACCGCAGGTGCGGACACCGCAACCGAGGCCTCCGCGAGCAACAGGTCAGGTCGAACAGATGGCGTGGGCAACGCCGAATCATGCCCGCACACTTCACAGAAACGCCCACCGCTCGGCGCACCGCAGGACGGGCACAGCGCGACCGGTTCCGGGGCGACACTCGTCGGCGCTGCCTCGCCGATCGGCGCTCCGCACACGTCGCAGTAGTCGGTCGCGTCCGACTGGTGCCCTTCGGGACAGGTAACGACCACTACCCCTCCTTCCGTACCCTGGCGGTCTTGGTCGAGCGCGCATCCAGGGCCATCTCGTCGGCGGCCGCGACGCTGGCCCGCAATCGCACAGTCCCGTTGCGCTCGTCGACCTCGACCACGCCGCGCAACAGCTTGGCGGTGCTCTCGTTCCCCGACTCCGCCGCGAGCTCGACCGCGCGCCGTAGTTTGGCCGTCGCGGTATCGGTGTCGCCGCTCTTGCGCGCGGCCAACCCCTCCTGCACCACCTGCGCCAACTCGGCCTGACCGGTGTAATGCGCTACCCGCCTGATGATTCGGGTGGACAGCTCGGTGTCGGTGGTCCACACCGCCTTCACCAACCCCTGCCCGAGCACTTCGTCACCACTCACCACGCTGACTCGCGCGGCGAGCTTCTCCCGACCCGGCGCGGCAGGTTCCACCTCGACCTGCACGTGGTAGTCGCGGTCCTCCGCACCCCAGGCGCCCAGCGGGTACTCCCCCACCTGCGCCGCGGTTTCCACCCGCCGCGCGGTGAGATCCTCGATGGTCGGGGCGACCTGTTTGACGAACCGGACCTTCGCCCCCGCCGGCGTCCACACCCGCAGCGTCAGCTCCGGAATCGCCTTCGCCATCGAGCCCTGCATCATCGCGGCGAAGTCGTCGGCCAGCTTCGCCGGGTCGGCAACGATGTCCACGGTGCCGTGCAGCGCCGAGGCGATGGTGCGCAATTCGTCGACCCGCCAATCGGTTCCGACGCCGCGACAGTCACAGGTGAACACGCCCTCGGACTGCTTGATCTCCGCGGCCAGCGCGGCGGGCTCCTCGTGCTCGTTCTTGCCGTCGGTGAGCAGGATCGCGTGCACCATGGCACCGGGATGCTTCTTGGCCAGCTGCCTGGTCAGGCCGAGCCAGGTACCCATCGCGGTGCCGCCGCCGGGCGTCAGCTTGTCGAGCGCGCGCCGCGCGGCCGCACGCGATTCCCGATTCACCGCCATAGAAGGCGTATTCGACGGAAACGCCAGCCGCGCCATCGCGGTGCCCTCGATGATCGCGAACTTGGTTCCGTCGGCCATCACATCGAGCGCGGCCAGCGCGGCTTGGCGCGCGCCGGGAAACTTGCGACCGGTGGCCATCGAACCGGAGCAGTCCAGGATGAGGATCTCCAGCCGCTCCTGCGGCGCGGCGGCCACCACCAGATCGGCCGCGGTCTCGACGGTCACCACCGCGTCGACCGTGCCGACGCCGTCGGCCAGATACTCGTTCTGATCGATGGCTACCGAAATGCCATTGGCTGCAACGGAACTCACTGTACTTCTCCTGGCTGTGGAACGGGAACGATCGCGACGGTGATGTTGTCGCTGCCGCCGCAGCGCAGCGCGAACTCGACGAGTTCGCGCGCGGCGACGGCGGGGGCGGTCGCGGTGGCCACCTCGGCGAGCGCGGTCGCGTCGGACAGGTAGTTCCAGAGACCGTCGCTGCACAACAGCAGCACGCCCGGTCCGGTGGTGCGCAGCGTGCGAATGCAGCTGTCCGACCACGGTTTTGCCGGTCCGTCGGCGCCGAGCCAGCGGATCAGGGTGTGCGCCCTCGGGTCGTTCATCGCGGCGTGCTCGTCCATCGCGCCCGCGTCGACCAGGGCTTGCGCCCAGGAGTCGTCCGAGGTCAGCCGCTGCGACGGCGGGTTGGCCGGATCGTCGGGTGCGTCGGCGTGCAGCCAATATGCCCTGCTGTCACCGACATTCGCGACGGTGATCTCCGTGCCGTCCGCGTCGGTGCGCACCACGGCAGACACGTACGTGCACGAGGGCGCGTGACCGTCGGCCACCGCGATATCGCGGACGGCCTGCGTCGCCGCCGCGAGACCCGCCATCGCCGCCTCGGCCGCGGGCAGTCCGTCCAGCAGCGCGGTGCGGGCGGCATCGACACCTGATCGGACCGCCGTACCCGAGGCCACCTGCGGATCCTCCGAGGAGGACACCCCGTCGGCGACCACGAGCACGACCGTCCCCGGCGCACCACCGGCGCCGTCCAGGACGGCCGCGGCAACCGCATCTTCGTTGCGCGCGTGCGAGATTCCGCGATCGGTGACCACCGCGACCGCACCGAGATCCGCGTCGAACCGGTCCGGCGCCCCGCGCAGCTGCCCACAGCCCGCGCAGTAACCGTCTGCGTCATACTCCAGTCCACCGCACGCTTCACAGGCGCTCGGCGGACCGGGTTCATGGTTCGGCAACGCGATTCGCCTGCCGCCCAGTTCATGTCCGCAGTTCTCGCAGAAGCGATCCTGCTGCTGCACCTCGGCGGCACACCCCGGACAGTGCAAACCAACCCCCGCGCTCACAGCTCCGCCTCGCTAACGCTCGGCTCCGCTGTGACCGCGGAGGCGGCTGCGCCCATTGTTCGCTCGCTACGCTCGCTCATAACCGGGTCCTGGGCCGGACGGTGTTCGCCTGCTCTACCAATGCGAATCGCTCCCACATGTCGTCGGTTTCCCGGGCCAGGTCTCGATAGCAGCGCTCCAATCCGGTGCGGACACCGTCTTGATCCAGCTTCGCGCCGAGCAGCGGATCGAGCGCGTTCGAGACGCCACCCGCCCGCAGCCAGTCCAGTGCGGCGGTCAGCACCCGCAAACGCACCTGTGCGCCACGGCGTTTGGAGTCCAGTCGTAACCGGGCCACCCGCTCGCCCGCGTCACGCACGATCAACTCGCTGAGTTCGGCCGGTGTCCGTCCGTTCAACTTCGTCTCGACCGCCGCGATTCTGGCGTCGGTGAACAGCGAAGAACCGGCGTCGACCTGATCGAGTGCGGCTACCGCACCATCGCGATCGCCCTCCGACGCACGCAGCCTGGCCAGACCGAACACCGCACTGAGATACGTGCGATCGGTACGCCACACCGTCTCGTAATAGCTTGTGGCCCTGCGCTTTTCCTGCGCGGCATTGAACCCCGCGGAATCGGGTGCCGCGGATCCGGACAGCTCGGCGACGGCGGCCAACGCGAGTTTGGGTGCGCCTTCGCCGGGCAGCGCGGCGTACACCGCGTCGAATTCGGCGGTCGCCGCCGGGAAATCACCGGCGAGCAGCCGACTTTCGCCGCGATACCACGCGAGTCGCCAATCGCCGGGCAGTGTCGCGGCGACCTCGGTCAGCCGCCGATCCGCCTCGGCGGTGTCGCCCACCTCCAGCGCGGCCCGGATGAGTCGCAACGGGATCTCGGTCGACGCGGCGCGCCCGGTGACGACCGAACGCAGTCCGGCCTCGAACGCGTGCTCCAGCTCCGTCGGGGTGGTCCCGCTGGTGGTGGCGAGCAGCGCCGCCGCGCTGTCGGTCGGGTCGACCAGGGGAACCGGCAGGGCGGCAATGATATTCGCCGCGTCCACCGGTGCGTCGACACCGAAGACACTGCGCGGCGGGCCGAAGTAGGTCGACATGCCGGGCCGGGGCACTCCGTCGTCGGTGGACAGGACCTCGCGCAGCACCCCGGTCAGCTGGTCGGTCATCTCCTCCGTCGAGGCGAACCGCACGTCGGGGTCGTCGTCGGTGGCGCGCAACAGGAATCGGTAGAGCGAGTCGTAGGTGCTCAGCAGCGGTTCGGTATCCGGGCCGGGCAGCTCGGCGAAGTGACCGCCGCGCTGCGGCACGTCCATCAGCAACACGGCCAGGGTGCGGCCCACCGTGTAGACCTCGGTGGCGATGGTCGGCCCGGTCTCGGCGATCTCCGGTGCCTGATAGCCGATCGTGCCGTAGATGGGGCTGTCCTGATCGTCCATGGCGATCACGGCACCCAGGTCGATGAGCTTGAGCTGCTCGTCGGTCTGCATCACGTTGTCGGGCTTGAAGTCACAGTAGGCGAGGCCCAGCGAATGCAGATAGCCGAGCGCGGGCAGCATCTCCAGCACATACGCGATCGCCTGGGCGGGCGGCAGGAATCCGCCGACGGTGTCGCGGTGGCTGCGCAGGATCTGCTTGAGCGAGGTGCCGCCGACGTACTCCATCACGATGTAGCCGACCGCGACCCCGTCCGCCCCGGCGTGCTCGACGAAGTTGTGGATCTTGACGATGCTCGGATGCTCCACCTCGGCGAGGAAGCGCTTCTCCGCCACCGCGGCCAGCATCGCGTCGGCGTCACCCGCGTTGAGCAGGCCCTTCAACACCACCCAGCGATCGCTGACATTGCGGTCGGTCGCCAGGTAGATCCAGCCGAGCCCACCGTGCGCGAGGCAGCCCGCGACCTCGTACTGACCGGCGACCAGATCGCCCTTGGTCAGCTTGGGCGCGAAGGAGAATCGCGTGCCGCAGTTGGCGCAGAATCCCTCGCTGCGGCCTGGCTTTCCGTCCCGGCCGCGACCGACCGGCTTCTCGCATTTGCCGCAGAACCGCTTGTTCTCCGGCACCTCCGGGTCGGTCATGATCGCGGTGGTCGGATCGATACGCGGCACGCGCGGCACCTCGACCATGCCCGCGCCCAGTCGCCCGCGGCGGCTCGACCTGGACGACGATCGACCGGTCCGCACCGAGCGGGAGCTGCTCCGGGTACTACGAGTGCTGCCGGATACCGTGGCGACCGTCTCCGGGGCGGGCGCGGTGCCGCATACCTCGCAGTAACCGTCGATAATCGTGCCGCCGCAACCGGGTTCGGTGCACTGCCGGTGCGCGGACTCGGCCGTCGTCGCCTCGGTCGTCGCCGATTCCGCGGTGGCCGCCTGCACCGGCGCCGCTTTCGCCTGCGCCGCCTTCGCCTGTGCTGCCGTCGAATGCACGGTCGTCGCCTCGGCCGGTGCGGTTCCGCACACGGCGCAGTAGCCGTCTTCGATCGTGCCCGTGCAGCCGGGTTCGGTGCATGTCGTCACGGTCGCCTCCCCGATTTCTCCGCGATGAGTTGCTGATAGTCGGCGACCGCGCGGGTGACCGCCGCCAGATCACACGGTGTGCGCCCGAGCAGCCCGGTGGCGATCTGATGGGAGGCGAGCAGGTCACGGTCCTCGCCGACGCCGAGGCGCGCCGCCTTGGCCTGATAGGCGGCCAGCCTGCCGCGCAGTTCACCACCACGATCGAGCAGGCCCTGGGCCAGGTTCTCGGCGTCGGCCGCGGTCGTGCTCGCGGTATCGATGCGGCCGCCGAGTTCCAGGAGGGCCGCTGCCGCACCCGGATTGGCCGCGATGGCATCGAGTTGGGCGCGCAGCAGACCGATATCGTCCGTGGGCACCGGCAGCGGACCCGACACGATGGTGCGCTCGACCTTTGCCCTGGCCTGCGCGGCCCGCTCCCGGGTGGCCTGCAGTGCGTCCAGCTTCTTGCGCGCGCCCGCGATCGCGCCGGGCCAATTCGTCACCATCGCGGCGAGTGCGGCGAGCAAGGCCGCCTCCCGGCGCATCGCACCGCCGAGTTCGGCTAGGCGGGCATCGATTTCGGCTGTGGTCAGCGCGAGCGGATCGGTGGCCGAGCGGCTCAGCAGATCGGCGATGCCGTCGCCGATGGCGCGCAACTCGGGCGTCACGCCCCCGGCTTTGTCCAGCTTGTCCTGCAAGGGCGAAAGTCCGGACATCACGCGGGTGTTCACCTTGTCCACCGCGTCGAGGAATTCGGCGATCATCGGGAAGGTCGCCCGCATGCGATCAAGCGTATCGGCGAGCCCGACGAACAGCACGTATTCGCTCGGACCGGTCAGCGAGCGCTCGGCGAACGGGATCGGCGTGCGCGACGCTTCATAGGGTCGGCCGCGCAGCAGCTCGGTCAGCTCGGCGCGCTGACCGTCGTCGAGCCTGCCGCGGGTGCCGCGCACCGCGTGCGCCGAATCCAGGATAGCGCGCATCCGGCCGAAGTCCTCCCACATCAGCGCGAGCGCGTCCCGGACGGGTAGCCAGCGCGCCTCGGTCGCCCCGGACGGCGGGAAACGGCGGATCAGGGTGAGTCCCGGATGTTTGTCGAGCTCCAGCAGGGTGGCCACGATCGAATCGGCTTCGATTGCACGCCTGGCCAATTCGCGATCGATCTCGAGCAGGGTGAGCGGTTGCATGATGGTCCGGCTCATCCCACATACCGGGGCTCGGGCGGATCCTGCGCCTGGCCGAGGGGACCGAGCCGGGTCGCGGAGATCTGCCGCCAGGTGCCGTCGGACCGCATCCGCTCGAGCACGCCGTTGACGAACCGGACCATGTCGTCGCTGCCCTTCGGCAGACCGACCGCGTACGCGCCGGTGCCGACCGGCTGGCCGACCACCTCGAGGTTGTGGTCCTGGGCGACCAGGCCGAACAGGATCGGGTCGTCGCCGCTGATCGCGTCCACCTGGCCGAGCTGCAGCGCGACGAGGCAGTCGGTCCAGTTGGTCACGCCGATGACGGTGGGCCGCTTGGGCAGCGCGAACAGTGGCGCGGGGGCGGTGGTGCCGCGGGCCACGCACACCCGCTTGCCCGCCAGGTCATCCGCGGATTTGATGCCGGACGCGCGCGTCGCCAGAATGCGTTGCGCCGCACGGTAATAGACGGCCGAGAAGTCGACGTCCTTGCGTCGCTCACAGGTCGCCGAGAAGGTTCGCACGATCATGTCGACCTGTTTGTCGCGCAGCGCGGAGATGCGTTCCGCCGCCGTCACCGAGCGCAGCTCGATCTTGTTCGGGTCACCGAACAGCGCCTTGGCGATCTCGCGCGCGATGTCGATGTCGAAGCCCTGTAGCTGGCCGGTGCCCGGATCACGGAAGCCGAACAGGTAGGTGTTCTGGTCGACGCCGACGCGCAGCCGCTGGTTCGCCACGATCGCCGCCATCGGCGAACCGGCGGGCATCGCACCGACTCTCGGCAGCGGACCCGGCCGCAGCGACGCCTCCGCGTCACAGGCGCCCTCGCCCTCGGCCTGCGGCGGCGTGGTGATCTCCGCCGCTCCTGCGGGTTGCGGATCCACCGCGTTCAGCGTGCTCGGTGCGGGCAGGTCGCCCGACCCGCACCCCGTCACCAGGACGCTCGCGCCGACCAGCAGCGCGGCGAGCAGCAGACGTGTACTCACAGGAACTCCTTCAGCCGCGGCCACAGACCGGTCACCACGGCGGCCGCGGCGAGTACCAGCAGCACGAGCGTGCCGAACGGGCTGAGGATCAGCACCGTGCCCGCGGTCTGCAACCCGCCGCGCAGATCGCGGCGGGCCTGGGTGAGGTTGTCGTTCAGCGAGCGGTCCAGCGCGGCGAACTGGGTGGCCGACGAGCCGGGCTCGGTGCCGATCGCCTGCGCGAGCGCCGCCGGATAGTTCGCCGCCTGGTAGGCCGCCACCTGAACTTTGTGACCGGCCGACCATTTGGTGAGCTCTTGTGCGGCAGCGGACTCCGGGCCGACGACGGTGGTGAGACGGTCACGCAGATCGGTGGCGTGCCTGTTGTACTGCTCCTCACCCGCCGCGATATCGCCGCGGGTGATCAGTTGCAGTGTTTCGTCGGTGCGAGCCTGCTGAGCCGCGATCCGCGCCTTCGCCAGGATTTCGAAGCGATTGCTCGCGCCGGACGCGCCGGTGTCCAGGGAATTCGCGGCCAGGCCGGTCGCGATCACCACCCACAGCAGCGCGACGACCGCCGCGCCCGCCGCGGCGATGAGGCCGAGGTTGGCCAGTCGGTTGGTGCGCCGCAACAGAATCCACGAACCCACCGCGCAGGTGAGGAGCACCAGCAGAATCAGCACGATGCTCAACCCGGGCAGCGCACCGATCGCCCGCTGGTCCTCGCGCACCGCGGCGAATCGGTCGGCGGTGAGCCGTTCGGCATTGGGCAGCAACGACTTCTGCATCACCTGCGACGCCGCGCTCAGATACGACGACCCCACCGGGAAGCCTTGCCGATTGTTCGCCCGCGCCGTCTCGATCAGGCCGGTGTAGGCGGGCAGGTCGGCGGCGATTCGAGCGACGATCTGCCTGGTCTGCTCGTCCGATACTCCGGCGGTCGCCTCCGACAGCGCGGCCGCGGCGTCGGCCAGCGATTGCTGATACTGCTGCCGCAGCGCGGGCGCCTCGATGCCGGTGGACAGGAACGCGGTGGCCGCCGAGGCGTCGGCGGCCGAGAGCGCCACGTACAACCGCTGCGCGGCGAACGCGAGCGGCTCGGTGCGTTCGAGCGCGACGTCGCGGCGCGCGCTCTTGCCGCTCATCTGGTTCGCGCACACGAAACCGGCGAGCAGAGACAGCACGACGGACACGACGACGACAACGGCGATCACCCCCGGCGTCGTCCCGGCGAAGCGTCGCAACCACAGGGTCCCGTTGCGGATGCGAGGTCCCACACCGTCCTCCTAACATCTCCCCGGCCGGTGCATTCGATCGCGATAGTACGGGAGGAGGATTAGGTGTGCCGACCGATTGCCCAGGTAGTGGACAATCACGGTTTCAGACGTCGGCGCGAACCAGCTTGGGGGCGGTGCTGATTCGGGCGACGAGCAGGGCGGCGGCGCACAGCCCGGTGATGGTCAGCCAGCCGAGATGGGCTGGGGCGCGGAAGGCCGCGGCCGAGGTCAGGGCGCCGGGATGGCTGGCGATCAGCGAGCCGATGACGGCGACGCCGAGCGACTGACCGATCTGCCGCGACGTGGTCGCCAAGCTGGCCGCGACCCCGGACTGAGCGGGCGGCAGACCAGCCACCGCCGTCGCCGTGATCGGCGTGTAGATCAGGCCGATGCCCGCACCGAACATCGCGTAGCCGATGAGCAGCAACAGGTTTCCGCTGCCGTCGAAGGTCGCCGTCAGCACCGCCGCCGCGGCGGTCGCCAGCAACGCCCCCGCGCTGAGCGAACTGCGGGCGCCGCGGCGCGCGACGATCCGCCCGGACATCGGGCCGAACACGAACATGGCGACCGCCATCGGCACCAGCGCGAGCCCGGCCACCAGTGGCGAGTCGTGCCGAATCTCCTGGAGGTAGAAGGTATTCAGGAATAGGAAGCCGCCCATCGCGGCGAACGCGAGCACCGCGATCACGAACGCGCCGGTGAACGGGATCGAACGGAACACCCGCAGATCGATCAGCGGGTGCGGGTGCCGCGGCGCGTATCCCACCAGCGTGGCGAGGCAGGCCGCCGACCCGGCGAAGCAGCCCACCGTCAGCAGCGAGAGCCAACCCCGATGCGGGCCTTCGATGATCGCGAACACCAGCAGCCCGAGCAGGCCGATCACCAGCAGCTGCCCCAGTGGATCGAGCGCGCGCGGCCGGTCCGATTTCGACTGCGGAACGACCAGGAAGGTGAGCGCCAGCGCGATTACCGCGATCGGCACGTTGATCCAGAACACCGCCTCCCACCCGACCGAGTCGACCAGAAACCCGCCGACGACCGGACCGGCCGCCATGCCGATCCCGATCGATCCGCTCCAGATCCCGATCGCCCGGACCCGCTGCCCCGGTTCGGTGAAGACGGCCGAAATGATCGCCATCGCAACCGGAGTCAGCATCGACCCGCCCACCGCCTGCAGCACCCGGAACGCGATGAGCCAGCCGATCGAGGGCGCGAGGCTACAGGCCAGCGAACTCACCGCGAAGACCGCGAGGCCGATCTGGAAGATGGTCCGCCGACCGATTCGGTCGGCCAGCGAGCCGGACAGCGTCAGCAGGCAGGCCAGGGTCAACGTGTAGGCGGCGACCACCCACTGTGCTCCCGCCAGTGAACCGTCCAGCCCGTGCCCGATGGCCGGTAGCGCGACATTGACCGCCGTGGTGTCCACATTCGCCATCACCACGGCGGTGCAGCAGACCGCCAACACCGTGGCCTGCCGGATCGTCTTCGGGACACTCGGCGCGACAGGGGCGCTGATCGACATGCCAGCATACTTGCAGCATCCAGCCCGTCTACCACGCCCAACACACCGTGCGGTCCGACTCGTTCCAGTCGGGATTCGGTACGGATGGCCTAGTGGACGCCCGCGGGGACCGGGACGCGGGTCGGCGCAGGCGACCGGTGCAGCCGGAATTCCTGCGGCGGGCACCCTTTCCAGCGGCGGAAGGCGCGAATGAAGGACGCGGCCTCCGCGTAACCGAGGCGGGCGGCGACCTGCTCGGTGGTCAGGTCGGTATAGGCGAGCAGCTGCTCCGACATCAGCTGCCTGACCTCGTCGAGCAAGCCGCGGAACGAGGCGTCCTCGTCGTTGAGTCGCCGCGACAGCGTGCGCGGGCTCATGAACAGCTCGTTGGCTACTGCGATCTGATCGGGAATGTCGCCGGGGTTGCGGACGAGCAGATCGCGGACCGCTCCCGCGACGCCGGAGCGGGTGCGATGCCGATCCAGCAGATCACGGCAGAGCTGCGCACAAGCACTGCGCGCCCGTTCGTTGGTCTTCGGCACCGGCAGGTCGAGGGAACGACCGTCGAACGTCATCGCGTCGTGTTCCGCGCCGAAAATGGGCTCCGCCCCGTAGATCTCGCGGTACTGGCTGGTGTCGGAGGGAGCGGCGTGCCGGAATTCGACTCGGGTGCACGGAATTCCGGTATCGAACATCTCGCTACCGATTGTCTTGATACCGGCGATGATTCGCTCGGCCAGAAAGACGCGCAGGTCCGGCGGGCATTCGGAATCATCGAACCGTAAACGCGTGGTGCCCGCGGTTTCCTCGATCACGAGCCGACCCGAAACGAAGGCTCGATCGAGGTAGCGCACCATTACGTCGATCGCGTCGCGCGCTGTGCGGCTACTGAGTAGTGCCAGCGCCCACGGGCCGGACAGCGGAACGTCGGCCCGGCCGCCCGCTTGCGCACCGAGTCCCGGTTCGGTGCCGAAGCGTTCGAGCAGATTACGCACGACCAGTAGTTCCTGCCGCGCGGTGCACTCGATATCGGTCGGTGACAGCATCGTGCCGGACAGACAATCGACGCCGGACATTCCGCGCTCTTCGGCGAGCGCGATCAGCACGCGAACACTGGAAGTGCTGCGGTGAAGATCCCGGTCGAACATGTACTCGCATTCCTCATCGAATTCGCCATACCCCGACGGCTTGGCGAAATCTATCAACGCCGGTCCGGTCGGTGGGGCAAAACGACAAACTGGTCAGGGGGCGCGCAGCAGCATTTCGTTCAGCATGGCAATGATTCGGTCGCTGTCGAAGCGGGCGGGGTTGTCGAGGACCAGTTGGACGGCGGTGTGGATGATGCTCTGGAAGACGCGGACCAGGACGTCGATATCGACCTCTTCGGCGCCACGTTTGCCGGAAAGCCATTCGCCGAGCGCGTGACTCAGTGGTGCGCGTAGGTCGTCGCGGGATTTCTCGATGCGGTCGCGCAGGATCGGAGGTACGCCGTCGATCGGGAAGTAGACGATTCGCCAGCTGTCGGGCATGGTGCGCACCTCGGCGAGGAAGCCGGCCAGTGCCGCCGACAACGCCTCGGCTCGATCTTCGTGCGGCACTGTCGATTCGAGGCCGGACATCGATCGGTCGACGGCTTCGCGCATCCGGGCGCTCTCGCGTTCGATCAGTTCGTGCAGCAGGTCGTCGCGGCTGGCGAACGAGTCGTAGACCACCGGGCGGGTGACGCCGCCACGCTCGGCGACCGCGGCGATGCTGACGTCGGTGAATCCGCTCTCGGTGATGATTTCCAGTGCGGCGTCGAGCAATTGCTCCTTGCGGTCGGCGGGCGCGAGGCGCTTGGCGTAGCGGCGGCGCTGCTGCTTGTCGTCGGGTCCCGGCTTCGGCACGACTACTCCGCCGCCAACGCGAACGCGGCTTCGGTTATCCTGCCCACCATCCAGCGCAACGTCCGCGACACCGCATCCCGCTGCGCGCCGCCGTCGGCCAGCGCCAATCGTGCGCCCGTTTCGCTGGCGCTGATCACCGCGTAGCTCAACAACTCCGCGTCGACCTCCCGATCATGCAGCGCGGCCACCGCCATGATCCCCGCTTCGATCTGCTGCCGAATCTCGTTCCTGCCGTGCTCGATTCGTTCGCGTGCCGCTGCGGGCAGGCCGTCGCCGGACATCAAGACCAGCTGCCACGTCTCCGGTGCGGACAGCACGAGGTCCAGGTAGATGTCGACGCCGTCCATCGCCAGGCCGACAGCGATGTCGGCCGGATCGGTGTCGGGCGAGAGAATCGGCGTCCCGGTGGCCGCCATCGCCACCACCCGCGCCTTCTCCCGGTCGAGCAACGCCGCGAAAACCTCGTCGCGGTCACCGAATTCGGCGTAGAGCGCGGGCCGGGTGACACCCGCGGCACGCGCGATCGCGTGCATGCTGACCCCGACGTACCCCTCCCGGACGATGACCCCCCGCGCCGCATCCAGGATGCGCTCGCGTCGCGCCGACACGGTCTCCTCCAGTAGTGCTCGATCGGTGATCATCAGGTCTGTCGACCGGTGATCCGGTGGCGCCAGTGTACGCATCGGCTATAACTGCCGCGGCGGCATCGGGGTCGACGACTGCTGATCAAAGTTCGGATACTACGTGCTCACCAAGGCCCTGGTAGCGAAATTGACACTGTTGTTCTCGAGCGGAACCGGTGTTACCGTGTGCCGAGCGTTGGTGGGCCCGATCACAGTTGGACGAACAACCGGCGCGCGAGCAAGCGACCTCACCGAAGCGGTTGTCGAGAACTGTCAACACCCTGGCCAGCTGAGCCACGAGCAACTCCCCGGTGCGACTTACCGTGTGGAGAGACCTCGTCCCGGATCGCCGAACGATCCGTACACGAGGCGGTAGGAGGATTCATGGAGGACGCTCCCCTGCTCACTGAGCAGGCAGGTGCCGCCTCGGCCGGGCAGATCGTGCGCGAGAACCTCACCGGCACCGCGCTTTCCAGCCTGCGCACCTTCGGGCGCGCGGTGGACCTCGGCCTCGAGTCGGTGCGCGGCACGGTGACCGATGTGCTCGGCCTGCGCTTCCAATGGTCGGAAATGCTGCGTCAGGCTTGGTATCTGATCACCGTGACGGCGATACCCGCGGTGCTGATGGCGATTCCGTTCGGCGTGGTCGTGTCGGTGCAGATCGGCAATCTGATTCACCAGCTCGGCGCCGACTCGATGATCGGTGCCGCGGGCGGTCTCGGGGTGATCCAGCAGGGTGCGCCGATCGCCACCGGGCTGCTACTCGGCGGCGCGGGCGCTTCCGCGATCGCCGCCGATCTCGGCGCGCGGACCGTGCGCGAGGAGATCGACGCGTTGCGCACCATGGGGATCAGCCCGGTACATCGGCTGGTCATCCCGCGGGTGACGGCGATGCTGCTGGTCGCGCCGCTGCTGAACATCCTGATCATCTTCGTCGGCATCGTCTCCGGGTACGCGGTCGCGATCGGCGCGCAGAACGTGACGCCGGGCAGCTACTGGGCGACGTTCGGTTCGTTCGCGGTACTGGCCGACGTGTGGATCTCGCTGGCCAAGGCGATGCTGTTCGGGTTCATCGTGGTGATCGTCGCCTGCCAGCGTGGGCTGGAGGCCAAAGGCGGGCCGCGCGGGGTGGCCGACGGGGTGAATGCCGCCGTGGTGGTGTCGGTCGCCGGGATCATCCTGGTGAACCTGGTGATCACCCAGGTGGTGGCGATGTTCTTACCGTTGCGGGTGGCCTGATGACCGCGTCACCGTATGCCCCGAGAGGGCTTGGCTGGGCGTATCGCGTTGTCCGGCAACGCGGTCGGGTCCTCGCGCCGATCGAGACCGCCGGGTTCATGCTCGGCTTCGTCTTCCAGGCACTCTGGGCCATCCCGCTGACGCTGCGCCGCTACCGGCCGCAGACGATGCGCACCATCACCGACATGACCTGGGGCCGTGGGTCCGTGCTCGTCGGCGGCGGGACGGTGCCGATGCTGGTGGTACTCGGCATCGCGATGGGCGCGGGAGTGGGCATCCAGTCCTTCGCGGCACTGGATCTGCTCGGGCTCGGCCCGGTGACCGGCGTGGTGTCCGCGTTCGCGAATACCCGTGAGCTGGCACCGATCGCGGCAGCGGTCGGGTTCGCCGCGCAAGCGGGCTGCCGGATGACCGCGGAGATCGGCTCAATGCGCATCTCCGAGGAGATCGACGCGCTCGAATCCCTTGGACTGCGGTCGATTCCGTTCGTGGTCACCACGCGGGTGATCGCGGGGGCGGTCGCGATCGTGCCCACGTTCCTGATCGCACTGGTGCTCAGCTATGTCGCGTGCTCGACGGTGGTGGTGCTGCTGCACGGTCAGGCGGGCGGCGTGTACGACCACTACTTCTTCCAGTTCACCAGCGGCTACGACGTGCTCGCCGCGGTGGTGAAGATCCTGGTCTTCGGTGTCGCGGTGATCCTGATCCATTGCTACTACGGCTTTTTCGCCTCCGGCGGGCCCGAAGGCGTCGGTATCGCGTCCGGCCGGGCGGTGCGGGCGAGCTTCGTCGCGATCGTCGCCCTGGACATGGTGTTGTCGATCCTGCTGTGGGGCGTCAACTCCGCCATCGAGTTCCCGGGGTGAGCTGATGCCGAACTACAGCATGCCCGGCGTCTCCATGACCCGTCGCGGCTCACTGATCCTCGGTGCGCTGGCCATCGTCACGACCACCGTGGTAACTCTCGGCTGGCGTGGCGTTTTCGATGACGCCGACCCGGACCGGGTGCGAATTCAGTTGCACACCGAGCAGATCGGCGAAGGGGTCATCCCCGGCACCAAGGTGCGGATGGACGGCGTGACAGTCGGCGAGATCGCAACGATCACCGGTGCCGAACAGGGCCGCCAGCTGATCACCCTGGATCTGGATCGCACCGAAACCGCCTCCCTCACCGACGCTTTCACGGTCGACTACGCACCGGACAACCTGTTCGGGATCAGCGCGCTCACCCTGCGCCGGGCCACCGGCGGTGCCGCGCTGCACGAGGGCACGGTGGTCGACCTGGCGGGCAAGAACGCGGACAAGGTCCTGGATGTGACGATGGGCAGCCTGCTGCGCGCGCTCACCGAAACCTCCACCGACGTACTCACTCCGAAGCTCACCGAGCTGATCTCCCGGTTCAACGGCGACTTGCACGCCTTCACGGCGCTGTTGGAGGCCATCGTCACGCTCAACCGCGCGGTCGCCGACACCCAGCGGTACCCGACGCCGTACCTGCTGGATCAGTACGCCTCCTTCTTCGGCGGGATCGGCGCCTTCACCTCGGCGACCTTCCGGCTGCTCGACGCCATCATGAATATCGAGGTGTTCGTCAACGATCGGCCGAAGTACGACGCGTTCATCGGCATGGTCGTCAACGACGTGTTCCCCACGGTCGGCCAGGTCGGTGACGCGGCACGCGGCCAGTTCCTCGGCTACGCCCAGATGCTCACGCCACTACTGGAAGCCATGGCCGCGACGGTGCCCGACCCGCAACGCAGCCGCGCCGAAAGCACTGAACTGATCGACCGGCTGAACCGGATGTTCGCCGATACCCCGGAGGGTCCCGCGGTGAACGTGGCGGTGGTGTTGCGCGGCATGCCGGGGATCGCTGGGCCGCTGTTCGGCCAGCCGGGTCTCGGGGGTGTGCGATGAAGCAGTTGTCCATCCGCTCGATTGTGTTGCGGCTCAGTATCTTTACTGTCGCAATGGTGGTGCTGCTGGTCGTGGTCGCGCAGGCGATCACCCGGCCGATCGGCGGCGACACCGAGACGTTTCGGGCGCGGTTCACCGATGCGAGCGGCCTGAAGACCGGCGATGACGTGCGCATGTTCGGCGTGCAGGTCGGCAAGGTCACCGAGATCGACCTCGACGGCGCGACGGCGGTCGTTCGGTTCTCGGTGCAGCGGGATCGGCCGGTCTACGACAGCAGCGTGCTCGCCATCCGCTACCAGTCGCTGACCGGGCAACGCTACGTCGACATCAAACAGCCGGATCGGCCCGCCGCTCGACTGCGGCCGGAATCGACTATCGCCGAGGCGAATACGATTCCTTCGTTCGACGTCACCCAGCTGTTCAACGGGTTGCAGCCGGTCATCGCCCAGTTCTCCCCCGGCGCGCTCAACCAGTTCACCGAGAACGTCCTTGCCGTGATCGACGGCAACGGCTCCGGCATCGGGCCCGCGCTGGAATCCCTCGACAAGCTCAGCCGATTCGCGAGCGACCGGCAGGCGGTGATCAGCACCATCGTGGCCAACCTCGGCACCATCTCCAGCCAGATCGGCGGCCGCTCACCGCATCTGGTCACGCTGCTGCGCGGGATCGCCGAGGTGTTCACCGCGTTTCGCCAAAAGCTCGACGGGCTACTCGATTTCGCCGCCGTGGCGCCGTCCGCGCTCGGGCCGCTCAACAGCCTGATGGACACCCTCGGCTTCACCGAGAACACCAACCCGGATCTGATGACCGATCTGCGGCTGCTGTTTCCCGACTCGCAGGCGGCGCTGGACGCACTCGGCCGACTGCCCGGACTGCTCCAGGCGCTGAGCGCGGTGCTGCCGCCCGACGGCGCCGCGGCGAGCGAGGTGAACCTGACGTGTTCGAAGGGTGCCGCCCAACTTCCCGAGGTGATGCAGGTGCTGGTAGCCGGGCAGAGGATCACGATATGCAACGGGTGACGCCACCAACGGGCTTGCTGCACAAGCTGATTCCGGATCACGGGCACGTCGACCGGCACGAGGCCGCCAAGAACCGGCGGGAACTCCGGCTCGGTGTGGTGGGAGCCGTGTTCGTCGCGATGCTGCTGTTGATCACCGCGGCGATCTACGTGGTGCCGATCGGCAAGTCCACCTACACGGCCGAGTTGGCCGAGGCGCAGTCGGTGAAGGTGGGCGATCAGGTGCGCGTCGCCGGGATCACCGTCGGCGCCGTCACCGGGTTGAAGCTGAAGCCGGATCGGGTGCGCATGAGCTTCACCGTCAAGCGAGGTGTATTCCTCGGCGATGCGACATCGCTGGAGCTGCGGATGCTGACCGCGGTCGGCGGCCACTATGTGGCGCTCTTCCCGGCGGGCGCGAAGGCGCTCGGCGACAAGGCCATTCCGATCGACCGCACTCGGCTGCCCTACAGTCTGATCCGCACCTTGCAGGACGCGGCGCAGCCCACCCGCGACGTGGACGGTGAAACACTGCGGAAAAACCTGGCGGCCCTACAGGATTCGCTGGATCAGAGTCCTGACGCGCTACGGCAGATGGGCGGGGCCGTGCAATCGTTCGTGGACATCTTGAACCGGCAGAACGCCGAAGTGTCGCGCGCGCTGACGGTGATGAGCGAATTCCTCGGCACCATCGACCACAACAAGGGCCTGGTCGGCGAATTCGTGCGCCAGATCGGGATGCTGCTCGTCGCCGGGCTGGACAAGCGGGCCGAGATCGAGGTGGCGTTGCGGATCACCGCGCAACTGCTGTCCCGGATCGCCGCGCTCGAACCGTCGTCGCGTGAGGTGCTGGAGCCGCTGGCCGGCAAGCTGCGCGAGACACTTCCGCAGCTGTCCGAGCTCGGGGCACAACTGGATGTCGCGATTCCGGCGTGGCGGGAGTTCCGCGATCGCCTGGTGGCCGCCGCAGGACCCGACGGGGTCGTGATCGATCAGGCCGCGCTGACGCCGCAGCTGTGTGTCCCGGTGCCGGGGCGGGGGTGCTGATGAAACGTCTGCTTGCCGCACCGGGTTTCGTCACCGTCGTCGGCGCGCTGCTGCTCGCCGTCGTCGCTGTCACGGGCTATGTCATCGCGTTCGATCCGGCCAAGAAGATGCTGAGCTACTGCGCGCTGATGCCGGACGCGGTCGGTCTGTACACCGGCAATCAGGTGACCACCCTCGGCATTCCGGTCGGCACGGTCACCGCGATCCGGCCGGAGGGCACCGCGGTCCGGGTCGATTTCGAGGTGGCGGCCGATCATCCGCTGCGCGGGCAGCCCTCCGCGACCACCCTGTCGGACAGTCTGGTCGCCGACCGCACGCTCGCCGTCTTCGGTGAACCGACCGCACCGGCCGAATGGGACCGGAGCCGTTGCGTCACCAAGACATTCACGCCGAAGAGCATCAGCCAGACCCTGGAAGGCTTCTCACAGCTCGCGTCTCAGCTCAACGGCGGTGACAATCCGGCCGACAAGACGCGGATCCGAGACGGCGTCAACGCTTTTCAGTCGGCCACCGCCGACACCGGGCCGCGGCTCAATGCGTTGATCAAGGACCTGGCCGGTGCGCTGCGGCAGCCGGATGCCGCGATCGGCAACATCGGGCACCTGATCGATGCGTTCGCGTCGATCGCCGCGAGCATCTCGACGAACTGGGACGACATCGCCACGGTGCTGGTGCGCGCGAACACCGGCATCGCGTTCGTCAACGACATCTGGACCAGGGTCGTGCAGATCGCCGATTCGCTGCTGGTGCTGCTGCCCTGGCTCAACCGCCTCGGCCGTGACTACGGCAGGCCGCTGCTCGGCGCGCTCGACGGCGCGGTGCCGGGGTTGCGGCTGCTGGCTGCGAATGTCGGTTCGCTGCAACAGGTCGTGTCGATGATCCCGTCGGTCCTGAACGCCTTTCAGCAGTCGGTCGACCCGGTCACCGGCTGGCCGCGGATCACCTACGCGGCACCGAAAGTGGCGCTGCCCCAAGAGCAGGCGGATCAGATCTGCGCGGCGATCAATGTGGTGATTCCTGGTCAGTGCCACTCCGCCGAGAACGGGCTCTCCGCAGTGGATCTCGTGCCGACGGTGCTCGGATCGGTGGGTGCGCGATGAGCAGGTCTGTACGACGACCATCCAGGCTCGAGTCCGGCATAGTCGCGGCCGCGGCGGCCGTGCTGCTGACGGCGTCGGGCTGCGCGTTCGATCCGGCCACGGTGCCGGTGCCCGGCGCGTCCGTGTCCGGCCCGACCTATCAGGTACGCATCGAACTCGCGAACGCGCTCAACCTGCCCACACAGGCGAAAGTGGTCGCCAATGGCGCGCAGATCGGCAGCCTGCGCTCGGTGCACGTGGTTGACCCGACGGCGACCAGCAGCGGCCGGGTCGATGCGATCGTCGAGATCTCGAGCTCGGTCAAGCTGCCGACGAGCACCACGGCCCAGCTACGGCAGAACACCTTCCTGGGCGACATCTACATCGGACTCACCACTCCGGCAACGGGTTTCACCGACATGATCCCCGACGGCGGCACTATCCCGCTGCGGCAGACCAAGGCCGCGCTACAGGTGGAGGACCTGCTGGCGGGCATGTCGACCTTCGTCGGCGGCGGCGCGCTGCAACAAGCCCAGGACATCGTCAACCGGGTGAACGCCGTACTGCCGCAGCAGCCGACGGAGACCGCGCGGATCTTCGAGGTGCTCGGCCGCGACGCACAGGATGTCGCGGCCGACACGGGCTCGGTGGACCGGATGCTGGATGCGATCGAGCAGGATCTCGATGCGGTGCTGGACAATCCGACCCAGCTGGACGCGTTGCTGAGCGAACGTGGCGCCGTGGAGATTCCGGCCGACGCGCAGTCGCTGGTGCTGACGCTGGGCGTGGTCGGCGGACTCGGCGTCGTCGGTCATGCGGTGCAGTGGCTGGGGCCGTTGCTGGAGGCCGGTGACGCGACGGCCAAGGCGCTGGTGCCACTGCTGTTCGCGAGCCGTCCCCTCGACCTGAACTCGCCGTCCAACCTCAATCGGGTGGTCGCACTGCTGCGCGACAAGATCATCCCGTTCGCGGAGCGGGGACCGAAGATCAATGTCACGCGCGTCGATATCGAGGGCGCGGCGAACACCGACGAACAGGTCGCGCGAATCATCGACAACCTGCGGATGATCGGAGTCGTCCGATGAGGTTCGCGGGCAAGAACTTGGGATCCATCGCATCGCTCGGCTCGATCGGCGCCATCCTGGTCCTCGTCGGTTCGTATCTCACCTTCGGCGTGGTTCGGGTCGACTGGTTCACCGAAAGCACCAGCGCGACCATGCTGCTCGCGGATTCCGGTGGGCTCTTGCCGCGGTCCAAGGTGTTGTTGTCCGGCATCGAGATCGGTCAGGTGACATCCGTTGCGCACCAGGGGCGGTCGGTGGAGGTGGCGTTCCGGTTCGATGCCGAGTATCGGGTTCCGCTGGCGAGTTCGGCACGGATAGAAGCGCTTTCGGGGCTCGGCGAGCCCTATCTCGAGTTCCGGCCGACCGCGGCGGGCGGGCCGTATCTCCAGGACGGGCAGCGGGTCGACGCGACCACCGTGGCCGAGCCGGTCTCGATCCCGGAGGTCGCGCGCACCGCGACGCGGCTGCTCGAACAGCTCGACCCGCAGGCGATCGCGAGCATCGTCGAGACGTTCGAAAAGGGTTTCGCGGGAACCGAAGCCGTCATTCCGCAGCTGTCCCGGTCCACCGATCTGCTCGCGGCAACGCTGCTCAGTCGCACCGATCTGATTCGTCAGATGCTGGTGGCCATGCAGTCGCGGGCCACCGAGCTGTCCTGGGCCGGGCCGGAATTGGCGAAGGCCGCAGGGCCGTGGGCCGAATTCGGGCCGCGGGTGGGCGAAGTCGCCGCCGCTGTCGCGCGGATCGCTCGATCGGGCGACATCCCAGGGGACTACCTCATCGACACCGATGAAACCATCGGCTTGATCCCGTTGTTGCAGCAGCTCGCTGCGAAGATCAACCAGCTCGGGCCGGACCTACAGACCCTGCTTCCGGTCTTCGAACCGGTGGTCGCGGCGACCACCGGGGTGGCGCACCGGATCGACCTCGGCGCCCTCATTTCCCAGGCGCTGCACGCCACCAGTCCGGACGGCGCGCTGAACCTGCAGATCACTGTCAAATAGACCAGACGGAGTTGCCACTCATGCCAGAGCTGACGAAGACGATCGAATCCGACACCGCGCCAACGACATCCGAGCCCGCCACGCGCCGTCCGGCAAGTGATCGTTCGGTGAGTATCCAGATTCCGACCCTGATCCGCGGCACGGTCATCGCACTGCTCGTACTGGCAGTAGGCACGCTGTCCGCCTTTCTCGTGCTCGCGCGCGGCGAGCTGGCCGACGTCCGGGCCGCGGCGGCCGATGACCGGCACGCCGAGCAGGTCGCCACCGACTACGCGGTCGGCGCGTCGTCCATCAACTACGCGGACATCAACACCTGGATCGGCAAGTTGCGGGCCAACACCGCGCCCGCGCTGGCGAGCAAGTTCGATGCCGTCGGCCCGAAGATGGGCGAACTGCTCACCCCGCTGAAGTGGACCTCGACCGCGACCCCGGTGGCGGCCAAGGTCACCGCGCGGAACAACGGCGTGTACACGGTGAATGTGTTCGTGAATCTCACCGTCGCGAATGTGCAGAACCCGCAGGCCGGTCAGGTGACCGCCACCTACACGGTGACGGTCGACCAGCACTCCGACTGGAAGATCACCGAGGTCGGCGGGATGAATCAGGCGCTGCCGCTCAAGTAGTCCGGACCGCCGGTGCGCGCAGCAACGTGACGCTCACCGCGAGCAGCCAGAGAATGGTCAGGCCGCCCGTGGTCGCCGTGGTGCCCCAGCCGTTGGCCGCGTAGAAGTTCGCCGGGTCGTTCCCGCAGAACATCGACGGCACGAAGGCCAGGTGGATCGCGGCCAAGCCGAACGCCGACCACATGGTCCAGCGCGGCAGCAGAGCGGTGCCCGCGATCGCGCAGCCGAAGGCCGTCAGGAACAAGGCGATCAGCAGCTTCGACAGCGAGCCGTAGAGCAGATACGTGCCGGTGACGGCGATGGTGGGATCGATCGGGTCGGGCGCGGCGATGGCCGCGCCGACCTCGAGGCAGGTCGCGACGGAACTGACCGTCAGCCACATCACTCCGGCGACCGCGCAGATCGAGCCGATCCACGCGTACTCCGGGCCGCGCGCCCGCAGCAGATGCGGGAGCCCGATCATGAACACCACCAGCAAGATGTTGCCGATGAGTCCGAACATGCTGCGGGCGATGATGTTCCAGTCCGGTGGTGGGCCGCCGTAGATGAAGTAGAGCGGTAGTTCGACGAGCATCAGGATCGTGGCGACCAGGCCTGCCGTGCCGGTGGTGCGTCTGATGACGGAGCTGTCCATGGACTCTCGCTTTCGCTGACCTGCCCGCCCTCGACCAGGTTCTTTCCTATTTAGTATATCTCTTATACTATAAGACGCATGCTAACGTTCCGGCCGTTCGAGCACAACCGCTGAGGAGGCGAACGCACGATGGTCGACGACACCCCGCCGAACGAGCTCGTCCGCCTGTGGCGCCTGCCCGTCGGTCCGCGGCTGGGCCGCCCGGCCGGGCTCGACGTCGATCTGGTCGTCCGCACCGCCGTGCAGCTGGCCGACCGGGACGGGTTGCCGGGCGCCACCTTGCCGAAGATCGCCGAAACCCTCGGCGTCACACCGATGTCGCTCTACCGCCACATCGGGTCCAAGGAAGAGTTGCTCGTGCTAATGGCGGATGCCGCCCTCGGCACACCCCCGACTTTCCCGGCGCCAGTGGATGATTGGCGCCCAGCACTGCGTGAGTGGGCCTTCGCCCTCTGGTCGGGGCATCGGCAACGCCCCTGGCTGACCCAGCTGCCGATCGCCGGGCCACCCAGCGGCCCCGGTTCCGTCGGCTGGATGGACTCCGGCCTACGTGCCCTGCGCGCCACCGGCCTCGACTCCGGCGCGAAGGTCGGCGTAGTGATGGTGGTCAGCGGCTACGTCCGCCAGGCGGACCTGCTCGCCCAGCAACTCGAACAGGGCAGGCGCACAACAGGTCTCGATGAAACCGAAACCAACCGCGACTACGCCCGCCACATGGCTCGCCTGGTCGATCCGGAGCACTACCCCGACGCGGCCGAACTCTTCAGTTCCGGCCTGTTCGAATCAGCAACCCCACCAACAACCCCCGACCCGACTCAGGACGATTTCGAGTTCGGCCTCGAGATAGTCCTCGACGGCGTCGCCGCAACGATCGCCCGCACCGGTTAGCGGCCGCGCGAAATCAGTTGTTTCGCACCACGATGCCGAGGTGGCGGGCGAAAGCTGGTGCCAGTTCCATCAATTGGCCGTTGTCGATGGTGGCACCGCGGAGGGAGTCCAGGCCGTCGGTGATGTCGAGGGCGCGGGCGCCGCGCAGGTCTACCTTGGTCAGTTTGACTCGGTTCAGAACCATGCTTTCCAGGATCGAGCCGGGGAAGGTCACGTCGGTGAGGGTGGCGTCGCCGAAATCGCAGTCGCGCAAGACGCATTCGACGAAGGTCACGTCGCGTAGTTGGGCGGTGCGGAAGTTGACGGAGTCGAACTTGCAGCCCTCGAAGCGCACGCGGCGCAGCCTGGAGCCGGCCAGGTCGACGCCGGACATGGCGCCGGCGATGACTTCGCTGTCGATCCAGCCGGTGTCGGCGAGTTCGGTGCCGATCCAGCGGACGTTGCGCAGCCAGACGTCGGCGAACCTGGTGTGCCGCATGCTGCCTCGATTGAACGCCAGCGAGGTGAAGGCCGACTCGCTGAACCGGGCGTTCTGCACGTTGACGTCGTCGAGCTCGCCGCCGTCCAGATGCACGCAGTCGTAATCGCCTTCCGGCTCGAGGTCGCCCGCCAAGGCCGCGAGATGGCGCGCGTAGGGCAGGTCTTCGAGCTCGCCGGGCATGCGGGTTCCTCCTGGTGCTGGTTCGTGGTGCGTCAGCGGTCGAGTATTCCGGTCGGCACCGACAGGTTCATCCCCCGGTCTCCCCCGGCAGGTCACCGAGCCGGGCGGCACGGCCGTTCAGGTAGCGCTGCTGCGGGATGCTCAGAGCCTTGTGCGCGGCAAGGAGATACGCGGCGCGCGCGGCCGTGATGTCGCCGGTGGTTTCCAGCAGGTGCGCGCGGACGGCGTGCAGGCGGTGGTCGTCGGCGATGCGGCCGTCGGCTTCGAGGTCGTCGACCAGTTTCAAGCCCGCGTGTGGGCCACGTGCCATGGATACCGCGACGGCGTGATTGAGCGCGATCATCGGATTGTCGACGAGGGCGAGCAGGCGTTCGTAGAGCAGCATGATCTGTGGCCAGTCGGTCGCCGCGTAGGTCGGTGCTTCGTCGTGCAAGGCGGCGATCGCGGCCTGGAGTTGATACGGGCCGGGGACACCGCGCGGCAGAGTCGCCGTGATCAGTGCAACGCCCTCGGCGATGGACTCGGCGTGCCAGCGGCCGCGATCCTGCTCTTCCATCGGGACGAGTTCACCACCCGGACCGGTACGTGCCTCGCGGCGCGCGTCGGTGAGTAGTAGCAGCGCGAGCAGACCGGCCACCTCGGTGTCGTCGGGCAGCAGCCGATGCACCAGGCGGGTGAGCCTGATTGCCTCCGTGGACAATTCGACGCGCTGCAGCCTGGTGCCGGAGGTGGCGGCATAGCCCTCGGTGAAGATCAGGTAGAGCACGTGCAGCACCGCGGCGAGGCGAACATCGCGGTCGCCCAGCGCCGGGGGCGCGAAGGGAACGCCGCTGTCCTTGATCGCCTTCTTGGCTCGGCCGATGCGCTTGGTCATGGTCGGTTCGGGAACCAGGAAGGCGCGGGCGATCTCGGCGGTGGTCAGGCCGCCGACCGCGCGCAGGGTGAGCGCGACCTGCGACTGCGGCGAGAGCGACGGGTGGCAGCACAGGAACAGCAGGATCAGGGTGTCGTCGGAATCCGTCGGCTGCCGGTCGGCGGGCGGGGTCAGCCAGTCCTCGGGCAGCGCCCACCGGGCGACCGTCTCCTCGCGCTGTTTTCGGGCCTGCTCGCTGCGCAGCAGATCGGTCAGTCGGCGGGACGCAACCGTGATCAGCCAGGCCCGCGGATTGTCGGGGACGCCTTGGTCAGGCCATTGCGTCGCCGCGGCGAGCAACGCTTCCTGTACCGCGTCCGCGGCGGAATCGAAATGGCCGTAGCGGCGCACCAGCGCGGCGAGGACCTGCGGCGCCGCGGAGCGCAGCAGGTCCGACACCTGATCAGTCGGCATATCAGCCGAACTCGGGCGGCGCCTCGGCGATCGGGCGCACATCCGCGTAGGCGGTGTCGCCGATATGCGCGGGCGCCGGGCACTTGCCGAGCTCGGCCGCGATCTCGGTGGCCCGGTCGAAGCTTTCGCATTCGACGATCCAGTAGCCCGCCAGGACCTCCTGCGTCTCCGCATATGGTCCGTCGGTGACGAACGGTGCATCGCCCGTGCCGCCGATCCGCCGGGTATGCACCGGATCGGCCAGCCCGCGGGTCTCCACCAGCTCGCCGGACTGCTCGAGCCGATTGTTGAAGTCGGTCATGAACTCGACCATCGCCGCCACCTCCGCGGCCGTCCAGGCGGGCTTGCCGGTGTCCTTGCCCGCCATGCCGTCGTAATCCTGCTGCGAACCGTAGCTCAGGATCATGTACTTCATGACAACTCCTCTGCGTCGTCGGCACCCCGTCGGCGCCGCTCAGCAGAAACGTCGGAGCCGCTGACCATTCTCGGACATCCGGTCGAAGAATCCCCGGAGGAGTCCCGGCCGCATCGCTCGATGCGCATCATGGCCGGTTCGCGTCGATGACTCGGCGCCCGCCTCGGCGTGCGTGACATGCTGGATGCCATGGAGATCGATGGAACGGTAGCGCCCGGATTCGAGGCGGTTCGGACGGCATTCGCCGCGAACTTCGCGGAGCAGGGCGATATCGGGGCGGCAGTGTGCGTGTATCGCGACGGGCAGCCGGTGGTGGACCTGTGGGGTGGGCTGGCCGATCCCGACACCGGGCGGCCGTGGGAGCGCGACACGCTTCAGCTGGTCTACTCGGCGACCAAAGGGGTGGTCGCCACTGCGGCCCATCTGCTCGTCCAGCGCGGTCAGCTCGACCTGGACGCACCGGTCGCGCAGTACTGGCCGGAGTTCGCGGCGGCGGGTAAGGGCGCGATTCCGGTGCGCTGGTTACTGACTCACCAGGCGGGTCTCGCGGCGATCGACAAGCCGGTGCCGCTGGCCGACGCGCTGGCCTGGACGCCGATGGTCGAGGCGCTGGCCGCGCAGACGCCGAACTGGACGCCGGGTACCGACCATGGCTATCACGGGCGCACCTACGGCTGGCTGGTCGGTGAGGTGATCCGCCGCATCACCGGACGTACCGTCGGGCAGTTCCTGGCCGAGGAGATCGCGGGGCCGTACGGCGTCGACTTCTTCATCGGATTGCCTGCCGCCGAACAGCATCGGGTCAGCCGGTTGGTGTTCGCGCCGAAGCCGGATCTGGAGTCGGTGCCGGATGAGCTGATCCCGGAGCCGATGCGGCCGATGGTCGCGGCGATGCGTGATCCGGAGTCGTTGGCGAACAGGGCCTTCCAGGTCACCGACCCGCCGGACATCGACTTCAACTCCCCCGCCGTGCACGCCGCGGAGCTGCCCGCCAGCAACGGCATCGGCACCGCCCGCGGGCTGGCCCGGGTGTATGCGTCACTGGTCGGGGAGGTCGATGGCACGCGGCTGCTCACCCCGGAGACCCTCGATGCCGCCATCCGCGAGCAGACGAGCGGCATCGATCGGGTCATCATGCTGCCCGACCGCTATGCCAGCGGATTCATGCTGCCGATCGCGGATCTCACGCTCGGCGGGCCGAATTCGTTCGGGCACCCGGGACGTGGTGGGTCGCTGGGCTACGCCGACCCCGAACGCACCCTCTCGTTCGCCTACGTCACCAACCACATCGTCGAAGGCGCGCTCGACCTGCGCGCCCGCAACCTCGTCGATGCCCTAGAGACCGCCCTCAGCTAGCACCGCCGCGCACAGTCTGTCGCCCCGCGCACGAATTTGCCCGCAATCTCGTGCGCGGCACGGCAATGCGTGCGCGGCGCGGCAATGCGTGCGCGGCGCGGCAATGCGTGCGCGGCACGGCAAAGCGTGCGCGGCACGGCAAAGCGGGCGCGGCGCGGCGTGGCAAAGCGTGCGCGTTGCCGCCCTCAGCTAGCACTGCCGCGCACAATCTGTCGCCCCGCGCACGGATTTGCCCGCAATCTCGTGCGCGGCAGGGCAATGCGTGCGCGGCGCGGGAACCGCGAGGGGTTCAGCGGAGTGTGCGGATCCAGCGGCGGGTTTCGGCGGGGTCGATGACGTCGTCCAGTTCGTGCAAGGTGGCGGCCGTCAGGGCTTTGCCGGTGGCGTAGGCGATGGCGACCAGGTTGTCGAACGCTTCCTGTCGTTTGCCGGGGTCTTCGATGGCGGCGAGTTCCTTCGCGAAGCCCAGGCGGACAGCGCCTTCCAGACCCATGCCGCCGATTTCGCCGGTGGGCCAGGCGATTACGAAGCGGGGCGAACGGAAGGAACCGGCGGCCATGGCTTGGGCACCTAGCCCGTAGCCCTTGCGGAGGATGATGGTGCCCCAAGGCACGGACAGGGCCGCCGCATCGATGAAGAGGCGGCTGAACTTGGTAACGGTGGCGTCTTTCTCGGCATCCGGGCCGACCATGAAACCCGGTGTGTCGCAGAGGGAGACGATGGGCAGATTGTTGGCTCCGCACAGGCGCAGGAAGGCGCTGAGCTTGTCGGCGGCGGGAGCGTCGATGGCACCGCCGAGGTGATGGCAGTTGTTGGCGATGAGTCCGTAGGCGTGGCCTTCCACCCGGATCAGGGCGGTGACGATGCCGACAGCCCAGTCGGGGCGTAGCTCGAGGACGGAATCGAGGTCGGCGACGGCTTCGATCGCGTCACGGATATCGAAGGCGTGCAGCCGGTTCTCGGGGATCACATGGCGGGACAGGCGCGGGTCCGGTGCGGTCCAATCATCCACCGGCCCTTGGAAATAGGCGAGGTACCGCTTGGCGATGCGCACCGCCTCGGCTTCGTCGTCGGCGACGATGTGCACGACGCCGTTGCGGCGTTGGACCTCGATGGGGCCGATGTCTTCGGGGGCGTAGACGCCGAGGCCGCCGCCTTCGATCATGGCGGGACCGCCCATGCCGATGTTCGCGTCGGGGGTGGCGATCACGACGTCGCACATGCCGAGCAGGGCGGCGTTGCCCGCGAAGCAGCGGCCGGACACAATGCCGATCAACGGGACTCGGCCGGACAGCGCGCCCATCGCGCGGAAGGTGGTGAAGTCGAGGCCGGAGATGCCGCCGGTGTCGGTGTCGCCGGGACGACCGCCGCCGCCTTCGGTGAAGAAGACCACCGGAAGGCGTTGGGTGCCGGCCATTTCCAGCATGCGGTCGGACTTGGTGTGACCGCGGTAGCCCTGGGTGCCCGCCAGAACGGTGTAGTCGTAGGACATTACGACCACCCGGGTGTGGTCGGCGCCGAAGCGGTCGGCGTTGATGGTGGCGACTCCGCCGATCAGGCCGTCGGCGGGGGTGTTCGCGATCAGGTCTTCTGGGCTGCGGCGCAGTCGTTGGGCGGCGACGGCCAGGGCGCCGTATTCGACGAAGCTGTCGGCGTCGACGAGGTCGGTGATGTTCTCGCGGGCGGTGCGCCTGCCGAGTCGGTGGCGTTTGGCGACGGCGGTGGGGCGGGCCTCGTCGAGGCCGATGCGGTGCCGTTCGCGTACTTCGGCGAGGTCTGGACGGACCGCATCGAGGTCGATCGCCGCGATATCGGCGACGGTTCCGTCATGGTCGGCCTCGGTCCAGATCAGCAGGGGCGCATGCGGATCCACCGTTGCGCCCGGCGCTGCTACCTGCCGTCGGATGCGCAGCGGTCGTTCGGCGCGCAGGACGTGTTGCATCTTCATGGCTTCCAGGACGGCGACCTCGGCGCCTGCCGCGACGACGGTGCCGGGTTCGGCCAGGCTGACCACGGTGCCGCCCATGGTCGAACGCAGGGTCTGTTCGTCATCTTGCAGGACAACGGAATCCGGGGCGACGACGGTGGTCGGCTCGACGTGCAGTGCGGGCGCGTAATCGACTGCCTTAGTTGTCGGCTCGTGCAGGTTCTGTTCGAACCATTCGGTCGAGACGGTAGCCCCGTCGGAGAGCTGATCCAGCACCGCCCGCAACAGCGCCGCATTCGTATCGACGCCGACCACAACGGTTTCGGCCAATGCGTCCGAGCAGCGGCGCAGTGCCGCGGAGTACGACGGACCGCGGGCGATCACCTTGGCCAGCAGTGAATCGAACTGTGCCCCTTGCCGCATACCGGCGTAGGCGGCCGTGTCGACGCGCACGCCGACACCGGTCGGCCCGGCGAACTGGACCACGGTGCCGGTGCTGGGCAGCACATCGCCACCCGCGGTGATGATTTCGGCGTTCACCCGCGCCTGCACGGCGTAGCCGCGTGGTGCACCAGCGGGCAAGTCGAGGTCCTCGAGCGTGTGCCCCTGTGCCAGATCCAGCTGGATCGCCACGAGATCCACGCCCGTCACCTCTTCGGTGACGGTGTGCTCGACTTGCAGTCGCGGGTTCACCTCGAGGAACCACGCATCGTCACCGCGCACGAGGAACTCGACGGTGATCACCCCGCGACAACCCACCGACTCGGCGAGCCGCACCGCGTCACCGTGCAGCTGTTCCCGCAGTGCCGCAGCAAGATTCGGGGCAGGCGCCACTTCGATCAGTTTCTGATGCCGCCGCTGCACACTGCAATCGCGGTCACCGATGGCGACGGCACGCACGCCGTCCGCGACCACCTGAACCTCGATATGCCGCGCGTCGGCCACTAGTGCTTCCGCATACACCGCGTCGTCGCCGAACCCGGCCAACGCCTCCGCCCGGCACCGCTCATACGCTTCCCCCAGCGCTTCCAGCTCCCGGACCACCCGCATCCCGCGTCCGCCGCCACCAGCAGCGGCCTTCACCATCACCCCGTCCGGATGCCCGGCAAGCAGCGCGGCCATCTCGCCGACCCCGGCGGCCGCCGACGTCGCCACCAACACCGGCACACCGGCCCGTTCCGCCGCCGCCCGCGCGGCAACCTTGTCACCGAACGTGCGCAACACCTCCGGTGCCGGACCTACGAAAACAAGCTCGGCGGCCGCACAGGCGGCAGCGAGATCCGCACTCTCACTGAGGAATCCGTATCCCGGATGGACCAACGCCCCCGGCCCCGCCTTACGGGCCGCCGCGACCACAGCACTCACGTCCAGATAGGCAGCGGCACCTTCCCCGGAAAGCTGCACCGCATCATCCGCCAACCGGACGTGCAACGCGTCCCGCTCCGCCGCGGTGTACACCGCCAACGTCGCGTATCCCCGCTCCCGCGCGGCCCGCAAAACCCGAACCGCCACCTCACCCCGGTTAACCACCACCACGCGCATTCAGCCAGTCTCCCGCATCCCGATCGCACGTCGAACGGGACGTACCCGAGGTCTCGCGTGTGCCGCCCGAAACTGTCAACACTGCAGGCGATGTCAGGTAGCGGGCGGCCACGAAGCGAGTAGGGCGGGTGTCAGGCGGCGTTGTGTTCGATCAAGCTGTTGGCGCAGTCGAGAACGGCCTGGTTGGCGGGGCGGGGCTGCCAGCCGAGGAGGCGCTTCGCCTTGTCGGTGCTGTGCCGGCTGCGGCGGCCGAGGGCGGGGATGACTTCGCCGAGGGACGCGTCGCTGAGGCGCGCGGCGAGCCGGACGGCGAAGTCGGGCAGCTGACGGGTCGAGACCTGCTTGCCGCGCGGGCCGAGGCCGTCGTGCAGGGCGCGGGCCATGTCACGCATCCACATGAATTCGCCGGTGGCGAGGAAACGTTCGCCAGCGGCGGCGGGCTCGGTCATCGCCCTGATGTGGATGTCGGCGAGGTCGCGGACGTCCACGATTTCCAGTCCGATGCGCGGGACGCCGGGCAGCTTGCCGGAGACCATGCGGCTGACGATGTCGACGGATCCGGTGGTGTTCGTGGTGAGGATCGGGCCGAAGACCGCGCCGGGCAGGATAGTGGTGAGCTCGGTCGGTCCGTCGTAGTCGGCCATGAAGTCCCAGGCCGCGCGCTCGGCGAGGGTCTTGGACCGACGGTACGGGATCAGCGTCGGATCGTCGGGATCGGTCCACAGCGTTTCGTCGGTGATGCCGTCGGTCGCGTAGGACGAGGGGCTCGACGCGTTCGCCGCCGAGGTCAGCACCACTCGTTTCACGCCCGCCTCGGTGGCCGCGCGCAGCACCCGTAGCGCGCCGCCGCGGGCCGCGTCGATCAGCGCGTCCACGTCGTCGGAGTTGCGGCCGAGCGGTGAGGCGACGTGCAGCACGTAGTCGACGTCCTTGACCGCGGCAGCCCAGCCATCGTCCGAGGTGAGGTCGGCAATGGCGAAGCTCAGCCGCCCGGCCGGGTCGACCGCGGTGGACACGGCCGACAGCACCGCCCCTTCCTTGTCTCTACCTCGCACGGTCGTGCGCACGTCGTAGCCGCGCTCCAGCAGCTCGACAATGCACCACCCCGCTACGTAGCCACTTCCCCCGGTAACCAGAACCAACTCACCCATCGTCGTCCTCCAATGTGTTCGGAACGCTTGTGCGAGAATGAAACGGAGACCCCTCCGTTAATGACCGTGAGCGTACCGGAGGGCCCTCCGTTTAGCAAAAGAGTGTGTATGGGCAAAGTGTGTATGGATGGAGCGCCGACATTGGTGGACACGCCGAAGCAGGCCAGAGCTGATGCCCGAACCAATCGCGAACGCGTCCTCGTCGCCGCCAGGGACGCGTTCACCGTTTCCGGTGGCACGTCCCTGACGGCGATCGCCAAACAGGCCGGTGTCGGCATCGGGACGCTGTACCGGCACTTCCCGAATCGGGAATCGCTCATCGTCGCGCTCTACCGCCACGACATCCAGGAACTCATCGACCTGGCCCCGACCCTGCTCGCCGCACATCCACCGCTGACCGCGCTGCGACTATGGTTCGACGAGGTCGCTCGATACGGACAGCTCAAATACGGTGTCGCCGAGGTCATTCACGCGGCAACCAACGGCGGCCTCGACGACGAGCACTACCAGCCGTTCGTCGGCGCGATCGCCCTGCTCCTCGACAGCGGCGTCGCAGCGGGCGCACTCAAGCCCGACCTCGATCCCGAGGACGTACTGCTCCAACTGAGCGTGCTGTGGCGGATCAACCCCGAGAATGGCGGCACCGAACGAGCCGCCCGCATCCTCGACCTCATCGTCGACGGGCTACAGATCAACCCTCCGACCGCGTGAACCCGCGACAGTCGAGCTGTCGCTGATGTGCAGGACCGTGTCGGCGGTGTCGAGGGTTGCCTGGTCGAGTTGGAAGTAGCCCTTCTCGGGAGCGGTGCCGGTACGGGTGCGACCGGTGGCGATCGTGGCGGCCGATGCCAGGCCCCAGGTGCTGATTCGGCTCTGCAACATGCCCTCGTAGGTATCCGGTTCGGGCGCAGGGAGTTCGAGACCTTCGCTGTAGCCCAGGCTGCCTGCGATGAAGGTGTACTGCTCGCCCCATAGCGCTCCGACGATAGCGCCGACGCCGACCCAGTCGAGGACCATGCCTGCCATGCGCATGGTGCCGGGGTGCCGCCGCAGGTGGAGGTTGTGCGCGTGGGCCAGGGTCGGGCCGCGACCGGCCTCGATGCCGCGGATGTCGAGGAGGTTCTGGGCCATGATCGCGTCCCGGGTGGACGACAGGAGGGATATGCGTGCGTCCAGCTCGAGGGGGCGCGCTGCTTGCCTGTGGTAGCGGAGCAGAGCGATGCCGGCGGTGAGATGTGTTCTGGCCCTTCGCCACTCGGCGTGTGATGTGGTCGCGGTCAGTTCTGGTGCGCGTGCCTCGAGTGCCATGAGCATGTCGTTGGCGATCGACCGCAACCGCGCAGCCTCAGGCGTGGCACCGATCGACTTGGCCGCGTCCAGGATCGCTTCCTCGCGGTTCCAAAGTTCGTCGGCGCCTAAGAGAGTCGCGAGGTCGACGTCGAATTGCAGGTAGTCGCGGGCGCATTCGAGGTAGCGGCGTGGGCTGGGGGCGGTGGTGTTCTCTGTTGGTGCGTCGAAGCCATGGAAGGTCAGTTGCTCTTCCGGTGGCCGGTGCTGGTTGTATTCGTGCATCCAGCCGACCAGTTGCCTGTTGCCTTCTAGCTTTCCCCAGCCGTGCGAGAAGCCTTCGCTCATCGCAGAGTCGAGGCTGCCGATGCCGACTTGGACGAAGTCGTTGACGGTGAGCGCGGCGATGCGGTCGATTTCCAGGGCGATCGACCGGAAGCCGAGGTCGACCAGTTGGGCGAACAGTTCGTTGCGGACCAGCTGGAAGGCCGGTTCCTGGTGGGTCGGCTCCCCCAGCGCTACCAGGTCACATGGTGTGGGTACGAAGTCCCGAATGTTCTGACTCATGTGTCTGAATCGTATCATTGAAAGGTCGGTTGAGACTTTTACGATCGCTGACCGCTCATCGGTGCGGTAAAGTCTCAAACCGGTGATCACACTGCGACCAACCGACCTAGCCCGCGAGCACGGCCTATCGACCCAAGCCGTCCGCAACTACGAGCAGGACGGCTGCATCCCGCCCGCTGAGCGCACACCCAGCGGCTACCGGATCTACACCGAGGTGCATGCCGCGGCCCTGCGCACCTACCTGTCGCTCATTCCGGCATACGGGCACGCGGCCGGCGGCCAGATCATGAACGCACTCCACAATGCCGGAATCGACGGGGTTCTGGTGGCGATCGACCGTGGCCACAGCCAATTGCTCCGCGACAGAGACACTCTCGATGCGGTGCGGAAGGCGGTGGCCCATCTGACGGCCGAGTCCGATTCTGTCGCAGACCTATCCGAGGACACCGAGACCCGAACCATCGGCGAACTCGCGCACCGACTCCGGATTACCCCTGCGACCCTGCGCAATTGGGAAGCCGCGGGGATTCTCGCTCCGACTCGCGACCCGGCGACCGGGTACCGCCGTTACAGCGCAAGCGATCTCCGCGACGCCCACCTCACCGATCTCCTCCGGCGCGGCGGCTACCCGCTGGACCACATCCGCACCGTGGTCCAGCAGATCCGAACAGCAGGCGGCACAGACGCATTGGCCGCCGCCCTGAACGACTGGCAGCGCAAACTCAATGCACAGGGCCTCGCCATGCTCAACGCCGCGACTCAGCTCAATCATTACCTGAGCGTGCTCACGCCCCCGCACGCCCCTTGATTTCCCGCACCTGGAATCGCATGCGAATCTCGGTGCGGGAAATCAGGAAGCGTGCGGCTCAGGCGGTGCGGATGGCCTCGAGCGGGCGCTTCTCCGCCTCGTCCGCAGTGCGGGTGAAGGTGAGGACGCCGTCCTCGATCGCACCCTTGCGCAGCATCTTGCGGTCACGGAAGTAGTTGTTGACGACCTGCCACGGACCGGTCGTGCCTTGCCGGGGCATGACCGCATCGCCGCGCTGGATGTAGCCGGAGGTGAGGGCGCCGCCCATGACCGAATCGGCGGAACGTTCGCCTTCTTCGGCCACCGCAACCACTTTCGTGTAGCCACGCGACTTCATGTGGTTGAGCAGTCGGCAGAAGTACTCGGCGGCGAGGTCGGCCTTGAGCGTCCACGAGGCGTTGGTGTAGCCGAGGACCATCATCGCGTTGGGCACGCCGTCGAGCATCGCACCCTTGTAGACGACCCGGTCGCGGGTGACCACCGGCTCGCCGTCGAGCTCGAGGGTGGCGCCACCGAGCATCTGCACGCGCAGGCCGGTCGCGCTGATCACGATGTCGGCTTCCAGTTCCTCGCCCGAGGCGAGGCGGATGCCGGTCTCGGTGAAGGTCTCGATGCGGTCGGTGACGATGGCCGCCTTGCCGCTGCGCAGCACCTTGAACAGGTCACCGTTCGGCACGACGCACAGCCGCTGGTCCCACGGGTTGTAGGACGGCGTGAAGTGCCGCATGTCGATGTTCGGGCCGAGCCACATCCGCACCGCGCCGAGCATCACCTTGCGCGACGCGGCGGGATTGGTGCGGGACAGCTGAAAACTGGCGCGCTGCAACGCAATATTGCGCGCCCGGCCCGACCGGTAGGCCAGCTTCGCGGGCAAGCGGGCCAGCTTCATGCCGACGGCGACCGGGTCGTTCGCGGGCAGCGCGGTGACGTAGGTGGGCGACCGCTGCAGCATGGTGACATGCGCGGCGTCCTTGCTCATCGCGGGGATCAGGGTGATGGCGGTGGCGCCGCTGCCGATCACCACGACCCGCTTGCCGCGGTAGTCGAGATCCTCGGGCCAGTGCTGCGGATGCACGATCTGCCCGCCGAAGTCGGCCTCGCCGGGGAATTCCGGGCGGTAACCGTTGTCGTAGTCGTAGTAGCCGGTGCAGCCGACGAGGAAGTTGCTGGTGAAGACCTCGATGGCGCCGGTCTGCTCGTCGAGTGCCTCGACCGTCCAGATGCCTGCCTCGCTCGACCAGCGGGCGGTGGTCACCTTGCGACCGAAGTGGATGTGCTCCTTGACGCCGTATTCGACGGCGGTGTCCTCGACGTACTGGCGGATGCTCGGGCCGTCGGCCAGCACCTTGGTGCCGATCCAGGGGCGGAAGCCGTAGCCGAAGGTGAGCATGTCCGAGTCGGAACGGATGCCGGGGTACCGGAACAGGTCCCAGGTGCCGCCGATCGCCGAGCGGCGCTCCAGGATCGCGTAGCTGCGTCCGGTTTGCTCGCGGGTGAGGTGGCAGGCCATGCCGATGCCGGAGAGGCCGGCGCCGATGATCAGTACGTCGACATGCCGCGTCATTGAGGAACTCGTTTCGTCTGGTCACGCCTCGGTCACCTTCGACCGAGAGCTTTGGTCGAGGTTACGTGTTATTCAAGGTTACGTCTAGTGCCGATTGCTGAGAACATGCTGCCGACCGGGCGTAATTAAAACCTCGCTGGTTTCAAACGGTGACTCCGCCGCGCCGCGCGCACAGCATGGATAACTGCGGCGTGCTCAGCAGCGCACCGGAGATCTTGTCCCCTACCCGAGGTGTCGCGTGTCATCAATTGTCTTGGAGCCGACACCGATTCGGGTTCGGTCGGCGGCTCGGTGGCGGCCGCGCAAGACCTGGTTGCGGGTGGTCAGCCCGCTGGTCATCGTGCTGGCGTGGCAGCTGGCCAGCGTCAGCGGTGTGCTGCCGGAACGGCTGCTCGCCTCGCCGGTAACGGTTGTGCGGACCACCTGGGAGCTGCTGCAGGAAGGCACGTTGCAGGAGGCGATCACGGTATCGCTCGGCCGGGCGGCGACGGGGTTCGTGATCGGTGCCGTGCTGGGGATCGGCCTAGCCATCATCGCCGGACTGAGCACGGTCGGCGAGTACGTCGTCGATCCGCCGATGCAGATGCTGCGGACGGTGCCGTTCTACGGGCTGATCCCGTTGCTCATCCTGTGGTTCGGGATCGGTGAGCTGCCGAAGGTGGTGCTCGTCGCGTTCGGTGCGGCGATTCCGTTGTATCTCAATACGTTCGCCGGAATCCGGGGCGTGGACGGCAAGTTGGCCGAGCTCGCTCGGGTGCAGCAGCTCGGCCGGATCGCTTTGATCGGGCACATCGTGCTGCCTGGAGCGCTGCCGCAGACCTTGGTCGGGTTGCGTCAGTCGCTGGGTATCGCGTGGCTGGCGTTGATCGTCGCCGAGCAGGTCAATGCCGATGCGGGACTCGGGTTTCTGATCAACGATGCCCGGGAGTTCCTGCGCACCGACGTCATCGTCGTCGGACTGCTGGTGTACTGCGTGCTCGGTCTGCTGACCGACGCGTTCGTCCGATTGATCGAGCGAAAGGCGCTGGCATGGCGACGCGGATTCCTGGGGCAGTGATCACCGAAGAGCGGATCGAAGACGTCGAATGGCATTCGGCGGCAACGACTTCTGCGGAAGACGCGGCGGAGACGCCAGTTGCCCGGGTACGCGGGCTGATTCGCGATTTCGACGGCCGTCGCGTCCTCGACGGACTCGATCTCGACATCGCGCCAGGCGAATTCGTCGCACTGCTCGGTCGCAGCGGCTCGGGCAAGTCCACCCTGCTACGCGCACTCGCGGGCCTCGATCGCGGCATCGAAGGCGAGCTCACCACGCACGGCACCATCGCCGTGGCCTTCCAGGAACCGCGCCTGGTGCCGTGGAAACGAGTGCTGGCCAACGTATTTCTCGGCCTGCGCCACAGCGACCCCAAGGCCGCGGCCCGTGCCGCACTCGCCGAGGTCGGCCTCGCTGAGCACGCGAACGCTTGGCCGCTCACCCTCTCCGGCGGTGAAGCGCAACGAGCCAGCCTGGCCCGCGCGCTGGTCCGGGAGCCGGATCTGCTGCTGCTCGACGAGCCCTTCAGCGCCCTCGACGCGTTGACCCGGATCACCATCCACCGCCTGGTCATCGACCTGTGGCAGCGCCGCAAACCGGGCGTCCTGCTGGTCACCCACGACGTCGACGAGGCGTTGCGGCTGGCCGATCGGGTGCTCGTGCTCGGCGACGGCCGCATCGCCCACGAGTCCCGCATCGAGCTGCCGCGCCCGCGCCGCAACGACCACCCGCACCTGCTCTCCCTGCGCAACACACTGCTCGCCGAACTGGGCGTGGCACCGGAAGGAACCGCATGAAAGCCAGAAGGCTGCTGCTCGCAACGACTCTCGCACTGGTCGTGGCGGTCGGCTCAGCCTGTGGGTCCGACAAGGCCGACGATGCGGCGGTCCGCCCCGACGGTTCGATCGACCTCTCTCAGGTGACGTTGCACGCTGGTGATCAGAAGGGCACTGGGCTCCAGGCACTGCTCACCGCCGCGGGCGAGCTGGACAAGACGCCCTACAAGATCACCTGGTCGCAGTACCAGTCCGGCCCGCCGATGCTGGAGGCGATCAACTCCGGTGCGGTCGACGTCGGCGGTGTCGGCAATGCCCCGCCGGTGTTCGCGGCCGCGGCCAAGTCGGCGATCAAGATCGTCAGCGGCTATCAGCTCGGCACCGAGGGCCAAGCCATCGTGGTGCCCAAGGATTCGCCCCTGCGCTCCCCGGAAGAGTTGCGCGGCAAGAAGATCGCTGTCGCCAAGGGTAGTTCGGCGCACCACCACCTGCTCGCCGTGCTGAACAAGGCGGGCATCAAGTGGGATCAGATCGAACCGCAGTACCTGCAGCCGCCGGACGCGCTCGCCGCGCTGTCCACCGGCCGAGTCGACGCCTGGGCCATCTGGGACCCGTACACCGCGCAGGCCGAGCAGCAGTCGAACGCGCGAATCCTGGTGAACGGCACCGGGTATGTCGCAGGCGATGCCTTCTTCGTCGCCAGCAACAAGGCGCTGGACAGCAAGGCGACCTCCGCCGCACTACGCGACCTGCTGGCCCGGATCGCGCGGGCACACACCTGGGTGAACGATCACCCGGAGCAGTGGGCGAAGACCTACGCCGAGCTCACCGGCCTGCCCTATGACGTGATTCTCACCGTCGTGAAACGTGGCCGCTACCAAGACCATCAGCTCAACCCCGCCGCCATCACCGCCGAACAGGGTGTCGCGGATGCGTTCGCCGGCGCCGGGCTCATCCCCGGAAAGGTGAACATCACCGACTTCACCGACACCCGTTTCAATGACCTGTTCCCCGCTTCCTGAGGAGTTGGCTCACCATGACATTGTCATTCCATTGGTTCCTGCCCACCTACGGCGATTCCCGCGGCTTGGTCGCGGGCGGGCACGGCACCTTCATGTCCGGTGACCGTCCCGCGACGCTGCGCTACCTGAACCAGATCGGCGCGGCCGCCGAGGACAACGGCTTCGAGGCCGTCCTCACGCCGACCGGCGCCTGGTGCGAGGACGCCTGGCTCACCACGGCGATGATGGTCGACACCACCGAGACGCTGAAGTTCCTGGTCGCGCTGCGCCCCGGCCTGGTCAGCCCGACCCTCGCGGCGCAGATGGCGGGCACCTTCCAGCGGCATTCGCAGGGCAGGCTGCTGCTGAACGTGGTGACCGGCGGCGAGCCGCACGAGCAGCAGGCCTACGGCGACTTCCTGGACAAGGAGCAGCGCTACGCGCGCACCGGCGAATTCCTGCACGTGGTGCGGGAGCTGTGGAACTCGCACGAGCCGATCACGTTCGAGGGCGAGCACATTCACGTCCGCGACGCGCTGCTGAGCAACCGGCCCGATCCGGTTCCGCCGGTGTTCTTCGGCGGTTCCTCGGCACCGGCCGGACCGGTCGCGGCCCGCTACGCCGACACCTACCTCACCTGGGGTGAGCCGCTGCTCGCGGTGAGCAGGAAGCTGGAGTGGATCCGGCGGCTGGCCGTCGACCAGGGCCGCATCCTCGACTACGGCCTGCGCATCCATGTGATCAGCCGCGACACCTCGGAGGAGGCGTGGGCCGAGGCGGATCGGCTGCTGCAGGGCATCGATCCGGCCGACGTCGAGCGGGTGCAGGCGAGCCTGGCGCGCAGCGAGTCGGAGGGGCAGCGGCGGATGTCCGAGCTGCACGGCGGCAGCACCGATCGGCTGGAGATCGCGCCCAACCTGTGGGCCGGGGTCGGCCTGGTGCGCGGTGGCGCGGGCACGGCGCTGGTCGGCTCGCACGCCGAGGTCGCCGAGCGGCTGATCGAGTACTCGAAGCTGGGCATCAGTCACTTCATCCTGTCCGGATATCCGCACCTGGAGGAGGCGTACTGGTTCGGCGAGGGCGTGCTGCCGATCCTGGAGCGCAAGGGGCTCTGGAGCCACCCGTCCCGCCCGGCCGCCACCCCGGTCGCGACACCCTTCGCGGCGTCGTCCAGCAGCTGATTTACCTGGTCGCCGACTTCCCCAGTTACACCCAGTTAACGGTGACTGACTCACTTCAATCAGAATGGTCTGTCGGTCCGGCTCACAGGCGGGACCGCTAGACGAGTTCATAAGGGAGTCATGACCACCCCAGCCGCTCAGCGATGGCGCCGCCGCCTGCCCGACACCGCGACGACCGACGGAGCGCCGACGCTGGCGCGCAGACTCGGACGCGTCGACCTCACGTCGATGGGCGTCGGCACCATCGTCGGCGCGGGCATCTTCGTGATCACCGGCGTGGCCGCCGCGGAGAAGGCCGGGCCGTCGATCGTGCTGTCGTTCCTGCTGGCCGGGACGGTCTGCGTGCTGGTCGCGCTCTGCTACAGCGAGCTGGCGGCGATGGTGCCGGTGTCCGGCAGTGCGTACACCTATACCTACGCCACGCTCGGCGAGGGGCCCGCGTTCCTGGTCGGGTGGAATCTGTTGCTGGAGTTCGTGATCGCGGGGGCCGCGGTCGCGATCGGCTGGTCCGGGACGACGGTGTCGGCGCTGGATTCGATCTTCGGGATCACGGTGCCGAAGGCCATCGCGGCGGGTCCGGCCGAGGGCGGGATCGTGAATCTGCCTGCGGTGCTGATCATCTGCGTGATCGTCGCGGTGCTGGTCGGCGAGGTGTCGCTGACCGCGCGGATCACTAAGGCGCTGGTCGGGGTGACGATCGGCGTGCTGGTGCTGGTGGTCGCGGTCGGTGCGCCGCATATCGACATCGACAACTGGACTCCGTTCGCGCCCTTCGGTTTCAGCGGCATCGTCGGCGGCGCGGCCATCGCGTTCTTCGCCTTCCTCGGCTTCGATGTGGTGGCGGCCTCGGCCGAGGAGGCGCGCAATCCGCGCCGGGACGTGCCGTTCGCCATCATCGGCACGGTGCTCATCGCGACCGTACTGTATGCCCTGGTCAGCGCCGTGTTGACCGGTATCGCGCCGTTCGCGTCGCTGAACAACGGGGCACCGATCGCGACGGCGTTCGAGGGGTTGAAGATCGGCTGGATCGGCAATGTCATCGTGGTCGCCTCGATCATCGCGTTGACCAAGGGTTTGTTGATGATCGTCTACGCACAGGTGCGGCTGGCGTTCGCGATGTGCCGAGATCGGTTGCTGCCCTGCGGTCTTGCGCAGACCGGTAAGAAGTCCACGCCGGTCCGGTTGACGCTGCTGCTCGGTGTGTTCTGCGCGACGATCGCCGGGTTGCTGCCGATCGACATCGTGGTGGAGCTGGTGAACATCGGGGCGCTGTCCGCGTTCGCGGTGGTGTGCGTGGGCGTGCTGGTGTTGCGCCGGGCCGAGCCCGAGCGGGAGCGGCCGTTCCGGACGCCGTTCGTGCCGGTGGTTCCGGTGCTCGCGCTGATCGGGTGCGTGCTGCTCGCGACGACCCTGGACGGATTGACCTGGGTGCGGTTCGCGGTGTGGGTGGTGGTCGGCCTCGCCGTCTACCTCGGATACGGCCGCAAACGCTCCACTCTCGCGCCCGCTGCTGCTGACTAACCGCCGCTCAGCAGCAGGAACCGACCCGCGTCAGTCGGGATATCTCACATATGACGTGGAATCCATTGCGCCCCATGCGCGTTTTCGGCAGGCTCACTAGATGCCGAACGTACTGGTGAGGCGCCGTATGAAGGGACGATGAACGATGTCGGACGACGAGAAGACGATCCGGGTTCTGATCGAGCGGTGGGCCGCCGCCGTGCACGCGGGTGACCTGGCTGCCGTTCTCGCCGATCACGCACCCGACATCGTCATGTTCGATGTGCCGCCGCCGGACGAGGGCCTGCGCGGTATCGACGCCTACCAGGCGGCCTGGCCCGGCTTCTTCGAGTGGCAGGCGCAGGGCGCGACGTTCGAGATCGTCTCGCTGGACGTCACGGCGGGCGCCGACGTCGCGTTCGCCCACGCCCTGCTGCTGTGCGGCACGGCCGAAGACTTCGCCAAGGACCCGAACCGCCGCCTGCGCCTCACCCTCGGCCTGCGCAAGGAAAACGGGCGGTGGATCGTGTCGCACGAGCACCACTCGTTCCCGGACGCCAGCCTGCCCGCCGTCTGATCGGTCGGCAGCCGCACGGGTTTTGACATCCGCACGCGTGTCAGTCCGGCAAGTCTGCGTGCGGGAAATCAGAAGGCGTGCGGCTGTCACTTCAACCAGCGGCCGGGCTGAAGAACAGGCCGAAGCCGTACGCGTCGCGCGCTGAGACGAAGAATCCGTCGAAGGTGCCGCGGGTGTCGATGCCAGCGCTGTCCACGATTGCGCGGGCGGCTGCCACATCATCGACCGCGATGGTCATTGCTGCGAGATCGGACGTGGCGGGGGCCGGTCCGCCGGGGTGCAGGTTCCCTGCGATAGGTCTCTGGCTCACACCACAGTTCGCGTCGGCGAGCAGGTCGTCAGTACTCCGGTGCTAGACGCGAATGGCGCTGCGGCGGGACGTCTTCCGGGGGTGCCGATTCCTACCGTCGGTTCATGCCAACAACACACTCCGCCGCGCTCGCCAATCGGTCGACGGCGCGACCGCGCCGCCGCGGCGCGGTCGCCGAGGCCGCTACCCGGCTGCATCGGCCGCTGACCTGGATGACGCTCACGATGGCCGCGTTGGTCGTCTTCTGTCTGGTGGCGATGCTGGTCGACGATCGCATGCTGCTCGGTGAGTCGGTCTGGTTGAAGCCGCTGAAGTTCGGGGTGGCGTTCGGGCTCTACGGGCTCACGCTGGCGTGGCTGTTGTCGTTGCCGCACAGGGGCAGTCGTGCGACCTGGTGGTTGGGCACGGTGTTCGCGGTGACCGGGTTCATCGATGTCGGCTTCATCGCCCTGCAGGCCGCGCGCGGCACGTTCAGCCACTTCAACGACGAGACCGACGCGGTGAACGAGATCGGCCAGCAGGTGTTCCAGTCCGGGGTGCCCGGGCTGTTCCTGGCGAACCTGATCATCGTGCTGATCCTGTCCTGGCAGCGGCTGGTGGATCGGCCGACCACGCGGGCGATCCATGCCGGGTTGTTCCTGGCGGTCGTCGGGATGATGCTCGGGTATCTGATGGGTTTCACCGGTAAGCAACTGGTCCGTGATACCGACGGCAACGTCGTCGAACTGGTCGCCGGACACACCGTCATCGATCCCGCCCACCGCGATCTGTCGCCACGTGACGGCGCGGCGGGCATGCCGATCACACATTGGAGCACGATCGGTGGCGACCTCCGTGTCCCCCACTTCATCGGATTGCACGGCATCCAGGTGCTGCTTCTGGCTGTCGTCGTCCTGGCGTGGTTGGCCCCGCGGTACCCCTGGCTGCGGGCCGAACGCACCCGGGCCGCGGTAATCGGCGTGCTGGCCCTCGGCTATACCGGTCTACTGGCCATTGTGTTCACCCAAGCGATGCGCGCCCAGTCACTCGTCCACCCGGACGGCACCACCCTGACCGCCTTCGCCGGGCTCACCTCAGGCGTCGCCGTCTTGCTCGGTGTCATCTACTGGCGGGCCCGGGCCACGGTGCGCCTCGATGCCTCAGCCAACCTCCACCCGGAGCCCACCTCGCTACGTCTGGTGACCGATCCAAAGCCGACCGACATCCGCGTGTAGCTACCCGGTCCGGTTGTCCCCATCGCACTCGAGGTAGGAACCGGCTCTCGACTGATGCTGCGGCGTTCGTCGACACCCATCACGTTGCGCCCGACGAGAAGTCGGCGTTCGACGTGGGTGCGCGACTACCTGAGCCGTTCGTCACCGGCAACAAGGTGATCCGACGTGAGTCTCGAGGAGCTCGGCGGCGCGCAGAGCCAGGCCAAGTGCGGCGAGAGCACGGTTCCTACCTCGAGGCAGATGTGTTGGACGTGCCGGTCAGCGTAGGCGTTCCGCGTCCCGAGTCAGCTCGAGCAGCGTCTTGCCCAGCGTCGCCAGCTCATCGGGACTCGCGCCCTCGTCGATGGCGATGGTGAGGTCCTCGGCGGCGCAGCGGGCGGCGAACCAGCGGTCCGCCAGATCGGCGGCCTCCTGGGCGCTGAGCACGACGGAGTCGTCCGGGATCCCCGTTCCCTTGAGACTGTTGCGATGTTCGTAGGCACGTTGGCGACAGGACTGACGGCAGTACCGGCGGCGACGCCCGGCCTCGGACTCCACGATCTCCCGCCCACACCACAGGCAGGACATCTGGCGAGAGTGACGACGATCAGAGATGGAACACACCCCCTAGCGGGACAGCGAGCGGCGCGACATGACGCAGAACCTTAATCGCTCGACGCCGCGAACCCGCTCAGCGACCCCCGAGAACCGCCGGACGGCGGGCGCGGCGAGGTCGGCGCGCCGTTGGCACTACAATGGAACGGTTCCGTGGCCCGTCGGGAACTATCGGCGCAGGCCCGTTCGTTGCACATAAGGTCCAGCGAGCACCAACCGCTCGTACGGTCGCAGCAACAAGACTCGAGCACACAGGGAGAGGCACACCATGGCAGATCGCGTACTCCGGGGCAGTCGGCTCGGAGCGGTGAGCTACGAGACCGATCGCGACCACGACCTGGCTCCGCGTCGGATCGCCCGGTACCGCACCGACAACGGTGAAGAGTTCGACGTCCCGTTCGCCGACGACGCCGAGATCCCCCCGACGTGGCTTTGCCGCAACGGTCAGGAAGGCATGCTGATCGAGGGCACCACCGTCGAGACCAAGAAGGTCAAGCCCCCGCGCACCCACTGGGACATGCTGCTGGAGCGTCGCAGCAAGGAAGAGCTCGAGGAGCTGCTCAAGGAGCGCCTCGACCTCCTCAAGACCCGCCGCCGGGTCTAATCAGCCGAAAAGGCCGCCTACATCGAAAGATGAAGGCGGCCTTTCGCATACCCGCGTCTAGCCTCTGTGAACCGTGTGCACGATCTGTGAGTCCCCCTGGATCAGTCTGATCTTGAATGTCTAGTGGCTGGCTACTTTTCGGTACTGGAGGAGGGCGAGGGGGACGGCGAGGGCGAGGATTAGCAGGGAGCAGGCTATGGCGTATTCGACGCAGTGGTCGGCGGCCCAGCCGGTGGCGTGGGCGAAGGTGGGTGGGGCGTCGTTTTCGAAGAGTTTGCGGCCTGCGCCGGCTACGGCGGTGATGGGGTTCCATTCGGCGATGGTGCGCAGTGGGCCGGGGAGGGTTTGGCCGGGGATGAAGGCGGAGGAGATGAAGGAGAGGGGGAAGAGCCAGATCAGGCCTGCGCTTTGCGCTACTTCGACGTTCGGTGACATCAGGCCGGTGAGCGCGCCGACCCAGGACATGGCGAAGGCGAAGAGCAGGATCACGCCGAAAGCGAGTACGGCGTCGGCGATTCCGCCGTTGATCCGCCAGCCGACGACGTAACCGCAGCCGACCATCACGGCGAGGCTGAGCACGTTGACGACCAGATCGGACAACGTGCGACCCATCAGCACGGCGAGCCGCGACATCGGCAGCGTGCGCATCCGATCGATGATGCCCTTCTGCAGATCACTGGCCAGCCCGACGGTGGTGAACGCCGCGTTGAAAGCGACTGTCTGCGTGAAGATTCCAGCCAACAGGAACTCACGGTACTGGCTGCCGCCCAGCGACCCACCGAAGATATAGGCGAACAGGAACACGAACATCAGCGGCTGAATCGTCGCGGTCACCAGCAAAGTCGGCACCCGCAGGATGGTCAGCAGATTGCGGTGGGCGACGATCGCGCTGTCCCGGAAGATCCGCAACCGCGGCCCCGAATCGAACTGGACAACTTGCATTTTCGGGACTTCGACCACGGCAGTCACGACTGCACCTCGCTGACGCTCGGTTCCGTCGTGCCTGCAAGGGCGGCTGTGTCTTCGGTTCGTTCGCTACGCTCTCTCACGACAGGATCTCCTCTTGTACGTCATCGGTTTCTGGCTGGCGGTCGGCCGCATCGCGGGCCGGCGTGCCGGTGAGCGAAAGGAATACGTCGTCGAGGCTGGGGCGGTGGACTTCGGCGTCCACCACGCACACGCCCGCGTCATCGAGCCTGCGCAGCGCCTCGACCATGGTGCGCGAGCCGTCGCCGACCACGATCGACACCGCGTCGGTGCCCGCCTCGTGGCTCGGCTCGCCGATGCCGACCTGGGCGAGCACGCTCAGCGCGGGCTTGACGTCCTGTCCGGCGGCGAGGGTGACGGTGAGCCGGTCGCCGCCGATGGACATCTTCAGCTCGTCCGCGGAGCCGCGCGCGATCACCCGGCCGCGGTCGATCACGGTGATCCGATCCGCGAGCAGATCGGCTTCTTCCAGATACTGGGTGGTGAGCAGCACGGTGGTGCCGTCGTCGACGAGATCGCCGATGACGCGCCACATGTCGAGCCTGCCGCGCGGATCGAGTCCGGTGGTCGGTTCGTCCAGCACCACCACCGCGGGCCGGGCGACGAGCGCACCGGCCAGGTCGAGCCGTCGCGCCATACCGCCGGAGTAGGTGGCCGCCCTGCGGTGCGCGGCATGCTCCAACCCGAGCGCGTTCAACAGCTCTTCGGCCCGTGCGGTGGACTGCCGCTGCGACATCCCGTACAGCCGGGCCACCATCCGCAGGTTCTCGTAGCCGGACAGATTCGCGTCCACCGCGGCGTATTGGCCGGACAGCCCGATCCGCCGCCGGGCCGCGCCCGGATTGCGCAGCACGTCCACCCCGGCCACCCGGACCGACCCGGCGTCCGGGCGCAGCAGCGTGGTGACGATGCGGACCGTCGTCGTCTTGCCCGCACCGTTCGGCCCGAGCAGGCCCATCACCGTGCCGGTCGGAATCTGCAGATCGATGTTGTCGAGCACCCGGATCTTGCCGTAGCTCTTCACCAGGCCGAGGACTTCTACTGCCAAGCTCACTGGTCAACCTCCACGAGCGACTCCCTTGCCATCGAGGCCGGTATGTCGTAACGCCCACTCATCTCTGCTTCTCCTTCTTTCTGATCCCGATGGCAGGCTTCGAGCCGTTCTTGGCTCGTTTCGTATCTCCGTTTACCGAGTGCCCGTTCGGCCCCGGCTCCCCGTCCAGCTTCCGGCGCAACACCGGACCGATCGCGGCAAGCGATTCGGGTGCGGTCATCGCCGAATGCCGGCACGGCAGTTCATGATCATCGACGGTGCCGGTGACGAACGGTTGCCACGCGGCCGCACGCCGTTCCGGATCGGCCCGGTTGATCTCGTCCGCGGCGGCGGTGAAGAACAGCAGGTCGCCGTCGAAGACGCGGGGTCGGAAGCTGTGCGCGAGCAGGGTGCCGTTGGTGTACCCGGCGTAGAGCCGTTCGAGGTGCTCGACGGTGAGCGCCGCGAACGGCCCCGGCCGCGCGCGCAGCAGCTCTGCCGCGTCGCGCAGGTTCATCGCCGGATCGAGCGGTGTGTCGAGCTGGTCGCTGCCGAACTCCTCGATGATCTCGGCCACGCTCGGGATCGCGTGCTCGAGCCAGGCATCGGAGAGCCGGTAGCTGTCCATCATCGACAGCATGGCGACCTGGTCGCCCGCTTCTTGCAGCCGCACCGCCACCTCGTGCGCGATCAGGCCGCCGAGCGACCAGCCGAGCAGATGGTAGGGCCCGGTCGGCTGGATCGACTTGATATGTGCCACATACTGTCCGGCGGCTTCAGCGATAGAGGCGAAGCCGTCCTCGCCCGCGACGTGCGGTGCCTGCAACCCGTACACCGGACGGTCCGGCGCGAGGTGTGCGAGCAGCCCCGAGTAACACCAGGCCAGCCCGATCGCGGGATGGATGCAGAACAGCGGTGCCCCGGAACCGTTCGGCCGGATCGGCAGCACCGGTCCCAGCGCCGCCGCGATGCCCGCACCCGAGCCGTCGAGGCGGGCGGCGATGGCCGCCGGGGTCGCCTCGCCGAACATCAGCTGCACCGGCAGGTCCAGGCCGTTGGCCCGCACCTGCGCAACAACTTTCGTGGCGAGCAGCGAGTTGCCGCCGAGTTCGAAGAACCCGTCGTCGGCACCCACCGATTCCATGCCGAGCACCGCGGCGAAGGCCGCGCACAGCGCCGCCTCCGACGGGGTCGACGGCGCGCGGTAGCCCTCCGCGGCGGCGAACACCGGTTCCGGCAACGCCTTTCGGTCCAGCTTGCCGACCGGGCTGAGCGGCACCTCGTCGAGCAGCATGATCGATTGCGGCACCATGTAATTCGGCACCAGCTCCGCCACGTGCTCGGTGAGCTCGGCCGTGGACACCTCGGACCCGTTGCGCGCCTTCACATATGACACCAGCGCGGTGGTTCCGGCAGGCGTGCGATGTCCGATGGTGGTGGAGAACTCCACCGCCCCGTGCCGTGCCAGCGCCGCGTCGATCTCGCCGAGTTCGATACGGAAGCCACGGATCTTGACCTGATGGTCGGTGCGACCGACGTACTCGATCTCGCGCACCGAGCCCGAGCCGCGACCGGCCGCCAGCGAACCCTGCCCGGACCACCAGCGCACCAGGTCGCCGGTCCGATACATCCGCTCCCCCGGCTTGCCGAAGGGATTCGCCACGAACCGCTGCGCCGTGAGGCCCGGCCGATCGAGGTAGCCCCGCGCCAATGCGGCGCCGGACAGATGCAATTCGCCGGTGACACCGACCGGTGCCGGGTGCAGGCGCATGTCCAGGATGGTCGCGCTGACGCCGCGGATCGGCCCGCCGATGGTGATCGGACCGCCGGGCGTCAACGGCTGGCCGATCACCGTGACGATGGTCGTCTCGGTCGGCCCGTACACGTTGTACAGGTTGCGGTTCGGCGCCCAGCGGGTGACCAGGTCCGGCGGCAATGCCTCGCCGCCGACCAGCACGTGCCGCAGCTCGGTGACCCCGGTCGGGTCGACCGTGCCGAGTGCCGAGGTGGTGATGAACGCGTGCGTGATCGCCTCGTCGATGAACACCCTGGCCAGGTCTTCCCCACCGACCACACCGGGCGGCGTGATCACCAGGGTGGCCGCGCCACCGAGCGCGAGCAGCAGGTCGAGCATCGCCGCGTCGAAGCTCGGCGTCGCGAAATGCAGGACGCGGCAACCGGGTTGGACGTCGAACCGCTGCGCGGTCTCGGCGGCGAAATTGGACAGACCACCGTGCGTGACCACCACGCCCTTCGGCGTACCGGTCGAACCGGACGTGTAGATCACATACGCCGGGTTGTCCATCCGCAGTGGCGCGGTGCGTTCCGCCGCGGTGATCGGTGCGTCGGACGAGTCGAGCACGAGTCCGCGGAAGTGCGCGTCGTCCAGCACGATCCATTCCACGCCGTCGGGCAGCTCGTCGCGGTAGTCGCCGAGGGTGATGCCCAGTGCCGCACCGGAATCCGACAGCATGTGCTCGATCCGATGGGCCGGATACAGCGGGTCGACGGGCACGAACGCGGCACCGGCCTTGGCCACCGCGAGCACCGTGGCCACCGACTCGACCGAACGCGGAATACCAAGAGCCACCAGCGTTTCCGGGCCGACACCACGACGGATCAGCACCCGTGCCAACCGATTCGTCCACCGGTCGAGCGCGTCGTAGCTGACCTGAGTGTCCTCGGTGCGCAACGCGATCGCCTTGCGATCGATGTTCGCCGCCGCCTCGAACACCTCCGGGAAGGTGACGGGACGGTCCGCCTCCGCACCGCGAACCGGGGCGAGCCCGGACCATTCGGCGGGATCGAGCAGCTCCAGATCCCCCACGGCGGTGGTCGGATTCGCGGCAACCGCGGCCAGCAACCGGACCAGCCGCTTGCCGAGCCGCAGCGCGGTCTGCTCGTCGAACAGGTCACTGGCGTAGTTCACCGACAGCGTGATGCCCGCCGGATCCCGTTCCGGTGTCTGCGATTCGGTCAACGTGAACTGCAGATCGAACTTGGCGATACCGGTATCGATATCGGCCGCCTCGATCCGCAGCTCGGGCAGGTCGAGCCCGCGCACCGGCTGGTTCTGCACCGAGAGCATCACCTGGAACATCGGGTGATGGGCCTGTGACCGTGCCGGATTCAGCACCTCGACGAGCCGCTCGAACGGCACGTCGGCGTGCGCGAACGCGTCGAGGTCGGTGTCGCGGACGGTGTGCAGCAGGTCGGTGAACCTGGCATCCGGGTCGATCCGGGTGCGCAGCACCAGCGTGTTGACGAACATGCCGATCAGCCGGTCCAGCGCGGGGTGGCCGCGCCCGGCGATGGGCGTGCCGACGGTGATGTCGTCGGTCGCGCTCATCCGGTGCAGCAGCACCGCGAGCGCGGCGTGCAGCACCATGAACATACTGACGTTGTTGCTGGTCGCGACCGTCCGCAGTTCCCGATGGGTGAACGCATCGACAGCGCATTCGACGAGCCCGCCACGGTAGGACGGCACCGGCGGGCGGCGCCGATCGGCGGGCACGGTGAGCAGCTCGGGGCTGCCGTCCAGGGTTCGCCGCCAGTACGCGAGCTGACGGCTCAGCACCGAGTCGACGTCGTTCTCGGCGCCGAGCGTGTCCTGTTGCCACAGTGTGTAATCCGCGTACTGGACGGTGAGGTCGGTCCAATCCGGTGTCTGTCCGGCGCAGGCCGCCCGGTAGGCGGTGGCCACATCCAGGGCCATCGGCTCGAGTGACCAGCCGTCCATGGCGATGTGGTGCACCACCAGGACCAGCACGTGTTCGTCGGACACCTCGGCCGGGTTCTGCACGCCGGTGTCGCCGTCGGGTGACACGGAGATCAGCGCGGCCCGGATCGGCACCATGCCCGCGAGGTCGAATCCCGGTGCGGCGAAACGCCTTACCGCGTCGTCGACCTCAGCCGGGGTGACCGTCGCGACGAACAGGGTGATCGCGGCGGCGGCCAGATCGAGTACCTGCTGGGCCGGTTCGCCGTTGGTCTCGGGGAACACGGTGCGCAGGGTCTCGTGCCTGGCCTGTACCGCGTGCAACGCCATGACCAGCGCGTCGACGTCGAGCTTGCCGTTCATCCGCAGCACGACCGGCACGTTGTAGGCGCCCGCCGTCAGGTCGGTCGATTCGCCGGATCCGTTGAAGCGGTTGAGGAACCACAGCCGACGCTGTGCCGCGGACAGCGGAATCCGCTCCGGCCGGTGGCGACGCGCCAACGCCGGACGTGCGTCCGAGCCCGCGGGCCCCGAGTCGAGCAGCGCGGCGAGTGCGGCCACCCGCGGCGCGGCGAACACGGTGCGTACCTCGAGGCGGATGTTCGTCGCCGCGGCCAGCCGGGCGACGAGTTGGGTTGCCAGCAGCGAGTTTCCGCCGATGTCGAAGAAGCTGTCGTCGGCGCGGATCGTGTCGACGCCGACCAGCTCCGCCATCACCCTGGCGACCAGTTGTTCGGACTCGGTCTCCGGCGCCCGCGCCGCCACATCGGCGATGAGTTGCGGTTCGGGCAGCGCGGCGGTATCCAGCTTGCCGACCGGTGTCAATGGAATGTGTTCCAGCACAGTGATACTCGTGGGCACCATGTGCGTCGGCAACTGCGCGCCCAGATGGGCGCGCACCGCCTCCACATCCACACCTGCGTGCTCGTCGGAAGCCTGCACGAACGACACGATCCGATCCGCGCCCGCGATCTGGCGAACCTCGGTGTGCGCGAACCGCACTCCGGGGTGCTCGCCGAGCGCGGCGGTGATCTCGCCGAGCTCGATGCGGAAGCCACGCACCTTCACCTGATGGTCGCTGCGGCCGAGGTAGCACAGCTCGCCGGCGCCGTTCCAGCGCACCACATCACCGGTCCGGTACAGCCGCGCACCGGCGGGGCCGTACGGGTCGGCCACGAAACGCAGTGCGGTGAGCCCGAATCGGTCGAAGTACCCGCGCGCCACGCCGTGGCCGCCGAGGTACAGATCGCCGGGCACGCCGACCGGCACCGGGTGCAGCCGCTCGTCGAGGACCAGTGCCCGCGCGCCGCGGACCAGCGTGCCGATGGTGACCGGCCGGTCGGCGGTGAGCGTCGCGATGGTGGCGACGACGGTCGTCTCGGTCGGCCCGTACCCGTTGAACATGGTCCGTCCCGGCGCCCAGCGGGCCACCAGATCGGGCGCGCACGCCTCGCCGCCGACCATCAGCGCACGCAGGTGCGGCAGCGGCCAGCGCTGGTGATCGATGGTGGACAGCGCGGCCGGGGTCAGGAAGGTGTGCGTGATCCGCTCGCGCTCCAGCAGCGCCGCCAGCTCGTCACCGCCGTAGACCTCCGGCGGGCAGATCACCATGGCCGCACCGGAACCCACCGCGAGCAGCAGGTCGAGCATGGCGGCGTCGAAGCTCGGCGAGGAGAAGTGCAGCGTGCGCGACTCCCGGTCGACCCGCATGCGGTCGCGCAGCTCGTCGGCGAAGTTGGACAGTCCGGCGTGGGTGACCGCGACGCCCTTGGGTTTTCCGGTCGAGCCGGACGTGTAGATCAGGTACGCGAGATCGGACGCCTCGATGGTGCACAGCCGGTCCAGGTCGTCGACCAGTGCGTCGTCGTGGGTGTCCAGTTCGGTGACGAAGCCGGGATCGTCCAGCAGCAGCCAGTCGGTCGCCGGACCGTCGGCGACGGCCGCGTACAGCCGCTCGGCGTGCTCGGCGACGGTGACGCCGACCCAGCAGCCCGCGTCGGTGAGCATGTGCCGGATCCGGTCGGCCGGGTAGTTCGGGTCGACCGGCACGAACGCGGCGCCGGACTTGACGACGGCGAGCAGCGTGACGATGGACTCGACCGATCGGGTGAGCCCGAGCGCGACCCGGTCACCGATCCCGATATCGCGGGCGAGCAGGGCGCGCGCCAGTCGATTCGAGCGGCGGTCCACTTCGGCGTAGGTGAGTGTGGCGCTGCCCGACTGCAGGGCGGTGCGCTGTGGATGCATGTGCGCGGTGGCGGTGAAGTACGCGGACAACGTGCACTGCGGCATCGTCGCCCCGCCGGTGGCCGGCGCGAACAGGCGCCGTTCCCGCTCGGTGCGGGCGTCGATGTCGCGCAACAGGACTCGCGGATCGGCGGTGACCGCCGCGAGCACCCGCAGGAACCGGTCGGCCAGGGTGTGGATCGTCGACTCGTCGAAAAGCTCGGCGGCGTAGACGAATTCGAAGGCCTGACCGGGTTCGCCCGGGCCCGCGTCGCAGCCGATGTGCGCGACCCGCAGTTCCAGGTCGAACTTGGCCAGCGCGATGTCGAGTTCCTCGGCACGCAACGCGAGGCCTGGCAGCTCCAGCACCGGGACGGGTCCGTCCTGCACGCTGAGCGCCACCTGGAACAGCGGATGACGGCCGGAACTCCGTGAGTCGCGGCCCAATTCCTCCACGATGCGCTCGAACGGGATGTCGGCGTGCGCCATCGCGGCCAGCTCGGTGTCCCGATCGGCGCGCAGCAGGCCCGCGAAGGTGCGGTCCGGATCGACGTCGGAACGCAGCACCAGCGTGTTGACGAACATGCCGACCAACTCGTCGAGCTTGGTGTCGGTACGACCCGCGACCGGTGTGCCGATCACGATGTCACGGCCGCCGGTGACCGAGCGCAGCAGCACCGCGAGGGCCGAGCGCAGCACCATGAACATGCTGACGCCCTGTTCCTTGCCGAGTTCGGCGAGGGCGTGCTGCACCGGTTCGGGCACCGTGAACTTCACCGCGCCCGCGCGCTGCGTGGGTTCGGCGGCCCGCGGCCGGTCGTAGGGCAGCGGGAGCTCATCGGGCAGATCCGCCAATGCGGTCCGCCAGTACGCCAATTGGTTGCCCGCGAGGCTGTCCAGGTCGTTCTCGTCGCCGAGGCAGGCGCGCTGCCACAGCCCGAAGTCCGCGTACTGCACCGGAAGTGGCGCCCACGCGGGCGCGGCGCCCTCGTGCCTGGCCACATAGGCGGCGGCCAGGTCCCTGGTCAGCGGGCCGAGTGACCAACCGTCGGCCGCGATGTGGTGCACCACGATGCCGAGCAGGTAGCGCTCGGATCCGGTGCGCAGCAACGTCGTTCGCAGCGGAGTGTCGCGAACCAGATCGAAGCCGGTGTGCGCCAGGGTGCGCAGTGCCGCCGCGGCACCCGCGTCGTCGACGTCGATCGGGTCGATCGTCGGCAGCGCGCGGGAGGTCGGCAGCACCGACTGCTGTGCCCCGTTGTTGTCCTCCGGGAAAACCGTCCGCAACACTTCGTGCCGCTCGACGACGTCGGTGAGTGCCGCGCGCAGCGCCGCCACGTCCAGATCACCGGCGATTCGGATAACGAAAGCGATGTTATATGCACTCGATTCGGGAGAATATCGATTGAGGAACCACAGTCGCTGCTGCGGCAGCGACAATGGAATGCGTCCCGGACGCGTGGTCTGCACAGCCAGCGCCAACCGCTGCGTCCGGGGCGCTTGCGTCAGCCGCTCGGCGACCCCCGCGACGGTGGGCGCCTCGAAGATCACCCGCACCGGCAGGTCGACCCCGAACTCCGCGTGCAGTGCCGCGGCCAGGCGGGTGGCCAGCAGCGAGTTGCCGCCGACGTCGAAGAAGCTGTCCTCGGCCCCGGTGACCGGACGGCCGAGGATGTCGCCGAATACGCCCGCGACCCGCAACTCCAGCTCCGTGTGCGGCGCACGCGAGGATCCGACGGCCGCGAAAACGGGTTCCGGGAACGCCTTTCGATCCAGCTTGCCCGCCGGAGTGACCGGCAGCTCGTCCAGCACGATGACCGACGCGGGCACCATGTATCCGGGCAGCCGCTGACGTGCGGTCTCGACGACCGCCGCGGCGTCCAGGGGCACCTCGGCCGTGACATACGACGCGAGCCTCGGCTGCCCCTGCTCGTCGGTATGCACCACGGTGAGCGCGAAGTTCACGCCGGGGTGGCCGCGCAGCACGTGGTCGATCTCGCGCAGCTCGATACGGAACCCGCGGATCTTGATCTGGTCGTCGGCCCGGCCCAGGAAGCGCAGCTGCCCTGCATTCACCCACCCCGCCGGCTCCGCCGACTGCCGTCCCCCGGGCGATTCGACGACCACCAGGTCGCCGGTGCGGTACATCCGCTCGCCGCGCCTGCCGTGCGGGTTGGCCGGGAATCGTTGCGCGGTCAGGCCGAAACGGCCGAGGTAGCCGCGCGCCAGCCCGGGTCCGGACAAGTACAGCTCGCCGGGAGTGCCCGGCGGCACCGGGTGCAGGCGTCCGTCCAGCACGAACAAGCGCATGCCACGGATCGGCCTGCCCAGCGGCACCGGACGACCCGGCACCATCGGACCGGTCGCGGTGGCCGCGACGGTCGCCTCGGACGGGCCGTACATGTTGTGCATGCGGTGCTCGACCGACCAGGTTTCGACGAGCTCCTCCGAGCACGCCTCGCCGCCGACGATGACCGCCTCGAGCTCGTCCAGGCCCGCGGTCGGCACGGTGGCCAGCGCGGCGGGCGTGACAAAGGCATGGGTGACCCGTTCGTCGCGTAAGAACGCCGCGAGTTCGGTGCCGCCGTACAGACCCGCAGGGGCAACGACAATGGTCGCGCCCGCGGCGAAACCGAGCAGCAGCTCGAGCACCGACGCGTCGAAACTGGGCGACGAGAAGTGCAGTGTCCGTGCCGAATCCGAGACGCCGAACAGGTGCATCTGCTCGTTGGCGAGGGACGCGAGCCCCGCGTGGGTGATGACCACTGCCTTCGGCGTGCCGGTCGATCCGGAGGTGTAGATGAGGTACGCCGGGTGCACCGTGCACAGCGGGTGATGCCGGTGCGTGTCGGTGATGGGATCCGTTGTGTAGTGCACGGATTCGGCGGCCAGCTCGTCGGAGCCGAGCACCAGCCAATCGACGTGGTTCTTGCGGTGCTTGCCGCGCGGCGCGGGCCATTCCGGCATGGCCGCAAGGCATTCGGCGTCGGTCAGGCCGAGCAGCGCACCGGAGTCGCCGATCATGTGCGCGATCCGCTCACCCGGGTAACCCGGATCGATCGGCACATACGCCGCACCGGTTTTCGCGACGGCCCACACCGCGGTGATGGCGTCCAGGCCGCGCGGCAGCGCGATCGCGACGACCACCTCGGGGCCCGCGCCGTGCTCGATCAGCGCGCGGGCCAGCTTGTTCGATGTCTCGTCGAGCTCGCGGTAGGTGGTGTCGATGCCGAGGTACCGCACCGCCACCGCGTCCGGCAGCCGTTCGGCGGTGTCGGTGAGCAGCTGCGCCAGCGTGCTGAACGGCTCGGCGGGCGAACCCGCGATCGGCACCAGGTTGGCGAGTTCGCGACGGTCCAGAATGGTCAGGTCGCCGATCGGCATGCTGGGCGCGGCGACGACCGCGTTGAGCACGGCGACGAAGCGACGAGCGAACGACTCGATCGTCGAAGCGTCGAAAATATCGGTGGCATAACCGAATTCGGCGGTCAGCGGACCGTCGGAGATGTCGTCGTGCACCACCAGTTGCAGATCGAACTTGGCGATATCGGAGACGATCGGCAGCACCTCGGCCTGCACGCCGGACAGCTCGACACGCAGGTCCGGCGCGCGGTCGTAGGACAGCATCACCTGGAACAGCGGGTGCCTGGCGGCCGAGCGTTCCGGGTTGACCACCTCGACCAGCCGCTCGAACGGCACGTCGGCGTTGGCGAAGGCGTTGAGGTCGGTCTCGCGCACAACGTCGAGCATGCGGTCGAAGCCCGCGGCCGGTTCGACCTCGGTGCGCAGTACGAGGGTGTTGACGAACATGCCGACCAGCTCGTCCAGCGCCGGATCGGAGCGGCCCGCGATCGGCGTGCCGATGGCGATGTCAGTGCTCGCGCACAACCGTGACAGCAGCGTGGCCAGCGCGGCGTGCAGCACCATGAACATGCTCACGCCCCGGGTGGCCGCCAGTTCGCCTGCGGCACGGCGGATTTCGGGGGCGATGGTGAATTCGACCCGGCCGCCGGTGGTGGACCGGCGCAGCGGGCGCGGGCGGTCCAGCGGCAGGTCGAGCTGGTCCGGCAGTCCGGCCAGCGCCGAACGCCAGTGGGTCAGTTGACCACTGAGCGCGCTCGCCGGATCGGATTCGTTGCCGAGCAGTTCGCGCTGCCACAGCGCGAAATCGGCGTACTGCACCGGCAGCGGTGTCCACTGCGGCGCGGCACCCTCGGTCCTTGCCGATACCGCGACCATCAGATCCCTGGCCAGCGGCGCGATCGACCAGCCGTCACCACAGATGTGGTGCAGCACGAGCAGGAACACCCAGCGGTCCGGTCCGGTGGTGTAGAGCGCCACCCGGATCGGTGCCTGGATGCGCAGATCGAAGCCGTATCCGGCGAATTCGGTGGCCAGTGCGGCGACGTCGGCGCCGGTGGCGTCGATCGGGTCGAGGGTGAGCGGGATCTCGGCGGCCGGATGGATCAGCTGGCACGGCCCGTCGGCCACCTCCGGGAAGGTGGTGCGCAGGCTCTCGTGCCGTTCGATCACGTCGACCAGACCGGCGCGCAGCGCCTCGACGTCGAGCGCGCCCTCGATCCGGACTGCCAGGGGCATGTTGTAGGCGGCGGCGTGTTCGGCGAACCGGTTGAGAATCCACAGCCGCTGCTGGGCCAGCGACAGCGGGATGCGCTCCGGCCGTTCGGCCGCAACGAGTTTCGGCGAGGCGACGTCGGTGGTGTGCGTGGCGAAGCACTGGGTGAGCGCGGCGATGGTCGACGCCTCGAACAGGTCGCGGATGGTGAGGCCGGTGCCGAGGGCGGCGTTGATCCTGGCCACCGCGCGGGCGGCGATCAGCGAGTTGCCGCCGAGGTCGAAGAAGCTGTCCTCGACGCCGATGTCGTCGGTGCCGAGCATCTCGGCGAAGATGCCCGCCAGCACGCGCTCCACCTCAGTGCGCGGCTCGGCGGTCGATCTGTTGGCCGCGCGGGCGCCGAGCACCGGCGCGGGCAGCGCCTTGCGGTCGATCTTGCCGTTGGCGCTGAGCGGCAGCTCGTCGAGCTCCATCAGCGCGGACGGCACCATGTACGCGGGCAGGGTGCGGCGCAGCGTGGTCAGCAGCGCGGCGGTGTCGATTCGGGAGACCGGATGCGGGAGACCGGCGCTGGGCACCGCGGGCCGATACTCGTCGGCGTCCAGGGCCGCGACGATGTAGGCGACCAGTTCGTCGCCGTTGCGGCCGGTGTGTGCCACGCAGACCGCCCTGGCGACCCGGTCGTCGGACAGCAGCGCCGCCTCGATCTCGCCGAGTTCGATGCGCAGGCCGCGGATCTTGACCTGGAAGTCGCTGCGGCCCATGTATTCCAGCACGCCTGGTCGACCGGTGGCGAGCTGCCAGCGGGCCAGGTCGCCGGTGCGGTACATCCGGGCGCCGGGGGTGAACGGGTTGGCGACGAAGCGGTCGGCGGTCAGCCGGGGCTGACCGAGGTAGCCGCGGGCCAGCTGCACACCGGCCAGATACAGCTCACCCACCACGCCCGGCGGGACCGGTCGCAGGCGCGAATCCAGCACGTAGGTCTGGGTATTCCAGACCGGTGAACCGATCGGCACACTCGCCGGATCGGACGTGCACGGCCAGTAGGTGACATCGACCGCAGCTTCGGTCGGGCCGTACAGGTTGTGCAGGGCAGGGTGATGCAATGCGGCGTGGAAGTCGCGGACGGTCGCGGCGGGCAACGCTTCACCGCTGCAGAACACCTGACGCAGGGCGGTGCAGCCGCGCACGTCGGTGTCGGTGACGAAGACCGACAGCATGGACGGTACGAAATGCGCCGTGGTGATGTGCTTTTCGGTGATGAGGCGGGCCAGGTAGCCGGGGTCGCGGTGGCCGTCGTGCTCGGCGACGACGAGACGCGCGCCGATCTGCAAGGGCCAGAAGAACTCCCAGACCGAAACGTCGAAAGTGGCCGGGGTCTTCTGCAAGACGGCGTCAGTGTGATCGAGCGGGTATTCGTGCTGCATCCAGCGCAGCCGGTTGACGATCGCGGCGTGGCTGACGCCGACGCCCTTGGGCTTTCCGGTCGAGCCGGAGGTGAAGATGACATAGGCGAGGTGGTCGGCGCACAGCGGTGCCGTGCGGTCGCCGTCGGTGATCGGGGTGCGGTCGAAGGTCGAGAGGTCGACGGTATCGATATCGAGTCGGTCCACCGGCAGGGTGAGTTCGTCGCGGTCGGCTGTCAGCACGCAGACCGGTGCCGCCTGGCGCACGATCTGCTCGATGCGTTCGGCCGGATGCTCCGGGTCCAGCGGCAGGTACGCCGCGCCCGTCTTGACGATCGCGTACATGCCGACGACGAGCTCGAGGCTGCGGCGCAGGCACAGCGCGACCACCTTCTCCGGTCCAGCACCGCGCGCGATGAGCAGGCGGGCCAGCCGGTTGGCGCAGTCGTCGAGTTCGGCGTAGGTGAGTGCCTCTTCGCCGAATTCGAGGGCGATGGCGTCGGGGCAGCTCGCAGCGCGCTCGGCGAACAGGCTCGCGAGGGTGCCGGTGTGTGGTGGGGTCTCGGTGGCGTTCCAGTCGTACAGGACCCGGTCGCGTTCGGTGGCGGTGAGCGCGGTGAGCGACTCGGCGAGGGTGTCCGGCGCGGAAGTGAGGAAGCGGGTGAGGAAATCGAGGTAGCGATCGTGGTGGGTGGTCACCTCGGTCTCGCTGTAGAGGCGCGGGTTGGCCTCGAAGTCGACGTGGATGCGATTGCCGACGCCGTTGTACAGGTTGACCGACAGGTCCTCGACGGGCCCGGTGGCCAGCACGTTCAGCGAGCCGACCAGGTTGCCGAACTTCAGCTCGTTGTGGAACAGCATGATGTTGACCATCGGGCCGAAGAAGCCGCGCGCGTCCCGGGAGTAGCCGCAGTCGCGGCGGATGTCGTCGTGCCGGTAGCGCTGATGGCGCAGCGCGCCGGTGATCTGCAGTTCGGTGGCTTTGACCACGTCGGCGATGGTGGTGTCGGCGGTGAACTTCAGCCGGATCGGCACCACATTCGACACCACTCCGGCCGAGCGGCGCAGCGAGACCGTGGTGCGCGCGGACACCGGCAGGCTCAGCACCACATCCGGATTCCCGGTCACCGAGCGCACATACGCGCCGAGCGCCGCGACGAACAGCGCCGAGTTGGCGGTGCCGAAGGCGGTGGTCGCCGCGTCCATCGCGGACTGGCAGCGGTCGTCGAGCACCGCGGTGGCGGTGCGCCTGCCCACGTCGTGGCTGGCCGCGGTGACGGTGACGCCGCCGAGGCTCATCGGCTCGCCCGCACCGGCCAGCTGTTCGAGCCAGTAGTCGCGGTCGGCGCGGAACCGGCTGGTGTCGCGGTAACGCACCTCGTCGGCGTAGATCTCGGCCAGCGGGGTCGCCCTGGACACCACCGGCTCGGTGTGGTTGTCGAATGCGGTGTAGATCTCGGCGGTGCGGGTGAGCGCGTTCATCGCGCCGTAGCCGTCGATCACGATGTGGTGCGCCCGGGCGTACCAGATGTGCTCCGAATCTCCGGTCCGCAGTACAACATTCGTGGTGAGCGGATCGTGTTCGAGATCGATCGGCGAGCTGGCGTGCTCGTTCATCCAGCGCATCGCCGCCGCGTGCGGGTCCGCCTCCGCGCGCAGATCGACCCGGGCCCAGCCCGGCCGACGCGTCGGATCGACCATCTGATGCGGGATTCCGTCGATCTCCCGCAGTCGCACCTGGCCGACCTGAGCTTCGGCACCGAAGCGCTCGATCGCGTAGAGCAACCGGCCGACATCGAGGTCACCGCGGATCTCCACATACTGGGCGATCGTCAATGGCACGTCCGGACGAATCCGCTGTGCGTACCAGAGGGCCGTTTGGGCCGGCGACAAGACGAATGGTTGTGCCGAAGATTCGCCCGATGAACATTGGTCGACGCTGTCCGTGGCCAATGAACTCATCAATCACTCCGTTCTGCCGCTGTTTGACGCAACTCCCCTAGCCCCGTCCCACAGCAGGCACGCAAGGCCGACCGTGGAACGTGATCCACGCCCTATGATTCGGAGCGTCTGATCGGCCGGATTGCCAACGTGGCGGATTTGTTTCACATCGCACGCTAACGGCGACAGCCTTGTTTGGCTAGCAAACGTTTAGCTAACTACACAAACCGCCCAGAAGGCACCACCGAAGTGTCAGGACATTCATGCGCTGACAAGCACTTACGGCCGCCCAAACGCACCCTTGCGAACGATTCGTTACATGACGAGTCACTCACAGCAACCACAGAAAAAACCGGGAGACAGGTTATCTCCCCGAGACCTTCAGCCGACGATTTCGGCGCTTCGTACCTTCCGGTCGGTCTTGTTTGCAGCCCGCGACGCCCTCCGCCGGAGCACCGCGACCACCATTGCGACAGCGGTGAGTACGACGAAAACGCGTTCTGGCGCGGGTCCCACATGAGTTGCTATGGTGTTGCTGGTGCGTAGCGGGAGGTCGGCTACCAAAGCGGCGGGCACGAACTGCGGACTTTCTTGCCGCACACTGCCATCCGCACCGATGATCGCGCTGACCCCCGAGGTTGCCGCGACAACAAGGGCGCGGCCGTGCTCGACCGCCCTGATTCGGGACATGGCCAGCTGCTGGTAGGTCATCTCGCTGTCGCCGAAGGTCGCGTTGTTGGTCGGCACGGTGAGCAGCTGGGCGCCCGCGCGCATCGCGTCCTCGAAGGCTCGGTCGAAGGCGACCTCGTAGCAGGTCGCGACACCGATCGGGATGCCGTCGGCGTGTACCACGCCGTCGCCGTGGCCGGGCACGAAATACCCGGCACGGTCGGCGTATTCGGAGAACAGCCGGAAGAACGAACGCATCGGCAGGTACTCGCCGAACGGCTGGATGATCTTCTTGTCGTGCCGCTCCCCCGGGCCCGCGGCACCGTTCCACACGATCACCGAGTTCGTCGTGGTGCGGTCGCTGTTCACCAGCACCGCGCCGACTAGGATCGGCGCGCCGATCTGCGCGGACGCCTCGGTGATCAGCGCCGAAGCGTCGGCATTGCGCAGCGGGTCGATGTCGGACGAATTCTCCGGCCAGATCACCACATCAGGCTTCTTCGCCTGCCCCGCCTCGATCGCGCGGGCCAGTTCCTTGGTGCGGCGGACGTGGTTGTCCAGCACGGCGCGGCGCTGTGCGTTGAAGTCGAGGCCGAGGCGGGGGACGCTGCCCTGGATGGCGGCGACGGTGATGGTGCGGTCGCCTTGATCGGGGTCGGGCAGGGTGGCGCCGAGGATGAGGCCCGCGATGGGCATGATGACCAAAGTCACTGCGGCGGTGACCAATGCGATTCGTGGGGTCGGGGGAACACCATCCGAGTCGGCTGCGCGCATCGATCGCGCGGCCAGAACCAGTGCCGCAGCGCCGGTTCCGGTGAGTGCCACCGCGAAGCTGACCAGCGGTGCACCGCCGAGCGAGGCCAGCGACAGGAACCAGCCGTCGGCCTGGCCGAATGCCAAACGGCCCCACGGAAATCCGCCGAACGGAAAACTGGACCGCGCCCACTCGGCGGTCGCCCACGCCAACGCCACCCACAGCGGCCAGCCGGGCAGCTTGCCGACGAGCCGCGCCATCAGCCCGAACAGTCCGATGTACACCGCGCACACCGCCGAAAGCGCCAGCCACGGCAGCGGGCCGACGTAGATTCCGGTCCATGGCAAGAGTGGCACGAAAAACGCGAGCCCGGCGAGGAATCCGTATCCGAACCCGGCGCGCAATCGGCCACTCCCGCGCACGGTCAGCGTGAGCACCGTAATGCCGAGCGGCGCAAGGAACCACCACGGCCTCGGCGGAAAGCTGCCGAACAACAACAGCCCGGCCACAATCGCCGCCACCGATCGCCACAACACCGGGTACCGAGTCAGTGCCGCCGACAGTCGTTCACGCACCACGTGTGGTCGCCTTCCCATGCGATACGGCGAGTGCCGTGATTCCCCGATACTGCGAGATCTGACCGAACCGACAGCGTGCACGCCGATGCCGGTGGATTCGATGGCCGCGCAACCCGACTCGGTGCTCGGTCGAGCTGACACCGGGGTGCGCGACGGCCCGTGAGCTACCCACCGGAACGTCGCCGCCGACGGCCGTTGTGGCGCTGTGGGATTCGGCCACGCCGCCGCGACGAGATGCGGCTCCCGGCCACGCGCTCACCTCGACCGACCCACGCTGCGCCGGCCCGAGCCGGGCGGCGCGTTCACGCTTCATAGATCGTTGCCCCGCGGTGCACGGTGCGCAGGCAGGTCGGCAGGGGCGAATCCGGTGCCAGCGGAGGCAATCCGGGAACGCGCGACCTGGGGTCGGTGGACCAACGTTGGACGGTGTCGGCGGCTGCCGCGACGACGAGTTGGTCGGCGTCCCATACCGCGTAGGAGGCGGGAGCGCCGGGGACCAGGGTGCCCGCGATGCCGTCGCGAACGCCGCCCGCGCGCCAGGCGCCGCGGGTGGCGGCGGCGAAAGCGGCACGCGGCGAAAGGGAATGGCCGGGGGTGCGATGGTTGGCCGCGGCGCGAACGGCAGCCCAGGGATCGAGCGGGGTGACGGGCGCGTCGGAGCCGATGGCGAGGGAGATGCCCGCTGCGGCCATGGGTGCGAAGGGATTCAGCGCGGCGGCGCGTTCGGCGCCGAGCCGGGCGGCGTACATGCCATCGGCACCGCCCCAGGCCGCGTCGAATCCTGGTTGCACGCTGGCGATCACGCCCCACGCGGCGAGCTTGGCGATCTGATCCGCGTCGAGGAGTTCGGCATGTTCGATGCGGTGGCCGCGGGCGGCGACGGCCGGGCCGCCGAATTCGGTGACGACGCGGTCGAATCCGGTGATGATCGCGTCCATGGCGGCGTCACCGATCACGTGGAAGCCCGCTTGGATACCGGCCTCGGTGCAGGCGCGGACGTGCGCGGCGATGGTATCGGCGTCGAGGTAGGCGCGGCCGGTGCCCGGGTCGTCGGTGTAGGGGTCGCGCAGCCAGGCGGTGTGTGAGCCGAAGGAGCCGTCGACGAACAGGTCGCCGCCGAGGGCGTGTACGCCGAGTTCGTCGACCAGTGCGCGTGCCTCGTCCGTGCTGCTCACCGCTTCGCCCCAGTACGCGCGCACCTCGACGCCGTGCCGGAAGTCGAGCAGTTCACGAATGTCGGTGCGGCCGGAGATTTCCGGGCCCGCGCATTCGTGCACCGCGGCGATGCCGTGTGCGGCGGCGTGGTCCAGTGCGGCGGTCCTGGCTCGATCCCGTTGTGCCCGTTCGAGTTCCGCGAGCACGGTGGTCCGCACGAGGTGATGCGCGGTTGCCCGGATCGGCTCGCCGCGGGTGAATCCGTCGGCGGAGGTCACCTGGGGCAGGGCGTCGAGCAGGGCCGAGGACACCACGGCCGAGTGCGCGTCCACCCTGGACAGATACACGTACCTGGCGCCCGCGGCCTTGTCGATCTCCTCGATGGTGGGCGGGCGGCCTTCGGGCCAGGTGGTCTCGTCCCAGCCGTCGCCGAGGATCGCGCCCTCGGGACGTGCCGCGGCGAAGTCGCGCAGCAGTGTCAGGCAGTGTTCCAGCGAACGGGCCGCGGATAGATCGAGCCCGGTCAGCTTGAGTCCCAGCGCGGTGACGTGCACGTGCGGGTCGACAAAGGCGGGCGCCACGAACGCGCCTTCCAGGTCGATGATCTCCGTATCAGGGTGCATCGCCCGTCCCGGCTGCTCAGCGCCCAGCCACACCACGGTTCCGTCGTTCACCGCCATCGCTGTCGCGTCGGGGGAACTGGAACTGTAGAAACGACCACCGATAAGCAACTGGGTACCCACGAGGCACCAGTCTGCCGTATGCCCGATTCGGGCCTTCAGGTCAGCCGTTCAGTACGGGATGCGGCGCCGTGTCCTCGGGGCACGCCAGCACCGTCATCACCTCGGCGAACTGTGACGGCCCTAGGTGCGAGCCGGATCGACAACCTGCTTCGACGGCGATCAGTTCCAGCCGCAGCGCGGCCGCGGTGAACCCGGAAATCGACTGTCCGGCAGCTGCCGCGGCTTTCTTGACCGCTGCGGCTAGCTCCTCGCTCACCGTGATGGTGAGTTGCTCGGTGGCCATCGCGTCACCATAGCCCTGTTTCGCGCGGATCCCTAGCGCGCCCGCGCGCCTTTACTACTCGTTGGTAATAGCGAAACTATGACTTGGTAATCGCGCGGTGGGCGTTGCCCTGACCATCGTCGTACCACTGCTGCACCACGACGCCGTCGACCACTTGGTCGCCATCGATCACCACACCGCGATACGGGACCGAAGCGGCCAGCTTGCCGAACCGGCGGGCGGCGAACGCGGTGACCACCGGACGCACCAGCATCCTCGTCGGCGGCAACAGCAGGAGCAGGCCGAACAGCGAGGTGACCAGGCCGGGCACGAACATCAGGAACCCGCCCGTGGCGACGAGCGCACCGTCGGCGACCGCGGTGCCGGGCGCGATCTCGCCGCGCCCGGCGCGACGGAACTGCTCGAACACCCGTCGGCCCTGCGAACCGATCAGCAGCATGCCCGCGGCAGATCCGGCGATCAGCAGCAGGATGGCGGGAATCACACCGAGCCACTGGCCGACGGCGACCAGTGCGATGATCTCGGTGATCACGTAGAGGACGAATACTAGGGCGGGCATGGCGATCCTTTCGGACGATCTACTCGTTGCAACGTCCGGCGGCGCCGTTTTTCTCCCGAATCCGCCTGAGAGGCCGCTGAGATCCGCGTCAGGCTACCGGTTGGCCGTAGGTGCTCATCTGGACGAGCAGCTTCTCCAACGCATCCGGGCCGAACATCAGGGCCTGGTTTTCGGCGGATTCGGTGGCGAGTTCCGCGCTGCGGGGGAAGAGGGCTTGTTCGTAGGCGTTCAGTGCCTGCTCAGTGTCGGGGTTGGCGATGAGAGCGGCGGCGAGTTCGGCGCCGTCGAGCATGGCGAGGTTGGCGCCCTCGCCCGCGAAGGGGGACATGAGGTGGGCGGCGTCGCCGAGCAGGGTGACACCGGGCGTGCGGTCCCAGCGGTGGCCGATCGGCAGGGTATTGATCAGGCGTGGCACCAGTGGGCCCGCCGCGTCGGCGACCAGCGCGCGGAGTCGGTCGTCCCAATCCTGGAAGTGTTGCAGTACAGCGGCTTTCGCTGCGGCGGTGTCGGTGAAGTCGATACTGCTCAGCCAGTCCGCCGCGGTAGCGAAGGCGACGTAGGTGTGCATGGAGCCGTCGGTTTCCCGGTGGGCGAGCATACCTTTGTGGTCGGCGAGGGCGAACATCATTCCGCCGCCTGCCAATTCGGCGGTGTCGGGGTTTCGGGTGGCGACGTCGGGCAGGTCGCATTCGATGAACGAGACACCGGAGTAGGCCGGGGTGGCTGCGGACAGCAGCGGCCTGATCTTGGACCAGGCGCCGTCCGCGCCGATGAGCAGGTCGGTGGCGAAGGTGGTGCCGTCGGCGAGGGTCACCTCGTGCCTGCCGTCGCCGAGGGCGCGCGCATCGGTTACCTTGGCGCCCCAGCGAATCGTATTGTCGGGCAAAGAGTTCAGCAGTATGCGGCGTAGGTCGTTGCGGTCGATCTCGGGTCGATCGCCATCCCCGCCGGACTCTTGCATGCGGACGTTGCCGTGCTTGTCGATGATGTGCATTTCCTCGCCGCCCGCGTGTACGAGCGCACGGAACTCCCCGAACAGCCCTGCCGCGTGCAGGGCGGCTTGGCCCGACTCCACGTGCAGGTCGAGCATGCCGCCTTGATTGCGGGCGGTCGGTGAGTCGTCGAGTTCGTATATGGCCGTTGCGATTCCGTGCATGTGCAAGATGCGGGCGAGCACGAGGCCACTGAGGCCTGCGCCGATTACGGCGATGGGATGGTGTTGCGACATGGCATTCCCTAACGGTTGTTGTCGGTGGGGCGCGGTGTGTGCAACGCGCCGTTGATCAGCAGATGGAAGCCCCAGTCGAGGCGGTCGGCGCCGGGGCCGGACAGTAGGTCGTCGCCCAAAGTGGCGATCCTGGGGTGATTTTCGGCCGAGGCGTTGCGAATGGCGGCGACCAGCGCGTCGGTGTCCTGTTCGGCCGCGGTGTCGCGGTCTCGGGTGGCGTGTTCGGCGGCGTTCGCGGTGGCGAACTGCAGCAGGACGTCGCAGAGCCAGGCCGCGCGGTCGTCGGGGACGTTGCCCTCGTTCAGCAACGCGAGGATCGCTTCGAGGAGGTTCAGGTAGCCGGGGCCGGACGGACGGGCGACCAGGGCGGATTGGCCGAGGCCGGGGTTGTCGTACAGCACCATCGTGTACGACGTGAGCAGCTGGACGAGACGATCCTGCCAGTCGCCCGAGGCGTCGACCGGGGCGAGATCGACCACGCCCAGCATCTCATCGAGAACTGCGGCGTGCAGTTCGGCGGTGTTGCGGACGTACACGTACAGCGACGCGGGCCCGGTATCTAACTCCGCCGCGAGACGTCGCATGGTGACTCGTTCCAGACCTTCGGCACGCATCAGCCGGACAGCCGTCGCGATGATTCCAGGCCTGGTCAGCGCCGGTTTCGCCGGACGCTCGCGGCGGCTTCGCGGTGCACGTGGATCTGTAGGCATGACTCCACTATAACGAACATGTTCGTTACGAACATGTTCGTTAGATCACAAGGCGAGGCAGCTCCAGGCCGGGGAGCCTTACGGTCGCGCTCAATCGACCGACTATGAAAGCGGCCGCACCCGACGGGATACGACCTCAGAACTGGTTCAGTGCCTACGCCAGCCCCCGCCACTGCTCAGCGGCTCACAGAGGGTCAATTCCGTTGCAGGCCTGCGGGTATCGGCGCAGCGGGGCTGATCTATCAGCCGCCGGGGCGAACCAGCCCGGTCTCGTAGGCCAGCACGACGGCCTGAACTCGGTCGCGCAGACCGAGTTTGGTGAGTACGCGACCGACGTGGGTCTTGACCGTGGCCTCGGAAAGGTAGAGCTGCTCGGCGATTTCGGCGTTCGAGCGACCCGCGGCGATTTGCTCGAGTACCTCGCGTTCGCGGGCGGTGAGCACGTCGAGCACACCCGGATCGCGCATGCGCGCCGGATCCTCGGCGATGAGCCGATCCAGCAGGCGCTTGGTCACCTTCGGCGACACCACCGCATCGCCCCCGGCAACGCTGCGAATGGCGGAGATCAGATCTTCCGGCGGGGTGTCCTTCAACAGGAAGCCACTGGCACCGGCGCGCAACGCGCCGAGTGCGTGTTCATCGAGATCGAAGGTGGTCATCACCAACACCCGGCAGCCGTGTCCGGCCTCGACGATCCGCGCGGTCGCGGTCACCCCGTCCACCACGGGCATCCGCACATCCATCAACACCACATCGGGCCGCAACTCCGCCGCCCGGCTGACCGCGGCCGCCCCATTGGCTGCCTCCCCGATCACCTCGATATCCGGGTGCGCACCGAGCACCATCTTCAGCCCCATACGCATGAGTTCCTGGTCATCGACAACGAGAACGGTGATCGGCACGCCCCTAATCTAACGTGCCCACCCACACACCCCAGTCCATCCGCCGCGCACCGCTCCTCCTGCTGCGCGCAAATCAGCTGGCGAATTCGAGCGCGGCCAGCGAATTCGAGCGCGGCAGACAACTACCCGCGCAGCGGGCAACCCGCCCAAACTACGCGCGCGGCAGCGAGCGGGGTGATGCCGCGCACGCTGTCGCCTGCCGCGCACGAATCAGCTAGCGATTTCGTGCGCGGCAAGCAAACACGCACGCGACACCCAGCCCCGCGCGCAGCAGGCGAATCCGAGCGCAGCAGGCGAATTCGCGCGCACCGTCGAGCGGAGCGATCGCCGCGCACCTTTTCGCACGACGCGCACGAAGCAGTGGGCAATTTCGTGCGCGGCGGGCGGACTCGTGCGCAGCGGGCGGACCGTGCGCAGCGGATTACTCCGGGAAACCCGGTTCGAGGGGGATGGTGGCTTGGACGCGCCACGCGCCGTCGGCGGAGCGGCCGGTTTCCAAGGTACCGCCGAGGACGGCGATGCGTTCGCGCATGCCGACCAGGCCCATGCCGCCGCCTTTGATGCGGACGGCGGGTTCGTCGAGGGGGATGCCGCCGGTGTCGGTGATGTCGATGGTGACGTCGGTGTCGCGGCGACGGACCTGGACCCACGCCTTCGGGTGCGGGCCCGCGTGGCGGAGGGTGTTGGTGAGGGATTCCTGCACGATGCGGTGTACGCCGAGGCTGACCTCGGGGGCGACGTCGTCGAGTTCGCCGGTCAGTTCGAGTTCGACGGCGAGGCCGGTGCCGCGCATCATCTCGACCACCTTCGCGAGGCCCGCGGTGCCGTGTTGCGGCAGCTGGTCGGGGGCGTGTTCGGTGCGTAGCAGCGCGACGGTCCTGCGGAGTTCGCGCAGTGCCTCGCGTCCGGTGCCCGCGATCGTGCCGAGGGCTTGTTCGGCCGCGTCGGGGTCGCGGCGCAGGGCGTATCGCGCGCCGTCGGCCTGCACGATGATCACGCTGACCGCGTGCGCGACCACGTCGTGGAGTTCCCGTGCGATGCGGGTGCGCTCGGAGGAGACGGCGTCGTGTGCGCGGCGTTCTTTGTCGTAGTCGGCGACCGCAAGCCGGGCCGCGACTTCAGTGTCGTAGGCATGTCGCGCGCCAATGAATTCGGCCAACGTCCAGCACAATGCGAAGAACATCGCGGTGAAGATGAGATCACTGGGCGCGACGATGCCCGCCGAGGCCGACAGACCGCTGTCGATGACCAGTCCGACTCCGAACCACAGTCCATCCCGCCGCCCGACATACGCGACCAACGTGTACAGCATGATGCCGAGGCTGAACAGCGTGATGTGCTCGACCTTCTCGTCGCCGACCACGTACTGCACCGCGGTCGTCGTGAACGACAGCAGCAACGAGACCGCCGCCATCGCCCGCGGATACACCCGCCGGAACACCACGGGCAGCGGCAAGAACAACCCGATCGCGACCGCCGCGATCTTGTTCTCCGCATTGGTGGCCCCGAGCACCTCGAGCACCAACAGGACAAGCGCCAGCATCGAATCCGCAACGATGGGCTTCCCGCGAAGCCACAGACTGAACCGACGCACCACCTCACCCTAAGGCGACCGGCACCCGCCCTCCGACAACAGCGCCGCACACCGCCTGATTTCCCGCATATGGCGGGCTGTTGCGAAATGGGTGCTGGTGTTGCGGGCCGCGTAGTGGCCGGCAACACGGGGTTGGTAGATCCTCCCGGTCCTGCTTGTCAGCAGGGCGCCAGGGTGAGGTGGCGGGTTCCGATGGCTTTGAACAGGTTGTGAACGAGGGCGTGGAAGCTGAATTCTGCTGCGGCCCGGCTGGTTCCGCGGCTGGTGAAGCGTCGGAAGCCGAGGTTGTGTTTGGCGTGGCCGAAGGGGGTTTCGGCGATGTGGCTGCGTTGTTTGTAGAGGGCGGCGCCTTCTGGTGTGCGCAGCCGGTGATCCATTTGCTCGATCACCGGCGCGTCGGTGGGCGGGGGGCCGGTGGTGGGCCGGGTGCGGGCGGCGGTGGCCAGGTCACGGCGTTTGCCGATGGCGATGAGCCGGGCGGGCCCGGCGGCGGTGAGGTTATCGGTGCTCAGGTAGCCGGCGTCGGCGAGCAGCATTCCGATCGGGGCGGGTGAGGTTTCACCAGTGGTGTCGGGACCGGCCGGGGCTGTTACCGCGGCCGTGTAGTCGTTGAGAAGTGTTGCGATAGAAGGGTTTTCGTGTGTGTCTACGGGATGGTGGGCGGTGATGAGGTCGGCGGCGGTAGCGGCCTTGCCCATCATCTCGGCGAAGGCGGGACAGTCGCTGGGATTGTTGGCGACCCCGGTAGCGATGATCAGTCCGTCGCCGCAGGTGACGGCCTGACAGTTGAATCCCTGCAACCATCCCCCGCCGCGCAGCGGCATCGGGCGAGACTCGGGGTCGGTGATATTGCGCTGGGCGTCTTTATCGTTGCCGGCCCGCTCGGCGGCCTTGCGGGCCGCCCCAGCCCGGGTCACCGCCTCGGCCTGCGCGGTTACCGCCTGCGCGGCGACCGCACGATCCAATGCCCGGCGCACGCGTTTGACCGCGTACTCCTCATCCACCGGGGCGGGCCGGCGCCCGCGCCCGCCCGCCGCCAGCCAGCGCTCGATCTTGGCTTGCTGCGCGGCGCGGGCCTGTTCCCAGTTGCGGGTCAGCACCTGCACCCGGATCTCGGCCGGGGGCAACCCGACCCGGGGCCCCCGCTCGTCACGACGGCGCTGATAGTCAGCGACCATCGCATCACGAGCGACCTGCCTGGCCTGCTCACGCTCGCGCCGACGGGCCCCGGCCCCCTCACGCGCCTCGGCGCGAGCGGCGTTTTCAGCCTCCAACTCCGCCAACGCCGCAGCGATCCGCGCCGCCCGAGCCGAGGGCTCGACCAACTCCGTGGACATGCCCCCACCACGCTCATCGGGCCCGAACTGCTCGTCCTCGGCGGCATCGGTGGCCGCATGCTCGGCCGCCGCCGCCCGCGCGGCCGCCCGCGCCGCATCAGCGACGGCTTGCTCGCCAGCAGCCGCCCGCAACCCCTCCTCGGTGCGGTTCGCGCTCAACGACGCGTTCGAGGCGATCTTCACCGAATCCATCGCCACCACCCCCAACCGGCCCATACCCAGACGCGCGCACAACACCAGGACCTGGGTGAACAACTCCTCCACCACATCAGCCAGCTCGCCACGGAACCGGGCAATGGTCACATGATCAGGCACATCCCCGGCACAGATCACCCGGAAGGTGACATCACGCGAGCACAACCACTCGATCTTGCGCGAGGACCGCTGGCCTTGGGCCCACGCCCAAATCAACAACGTCAGCAACATATCCGGGTCATACCCCGCACGCCCCACACCACCAGTGCGGCGTTTGGCATGCAACCGCGAAGTGTCCAACCCCGCCACCGCCTCGATCACCAGCCACACCGGATCGGAATCACTCAACCACTCACGCATATCCGGCGGCATCAAAAACTGCTGATCACGATCCACCCAGCGATAACCCTTGGCCACCAACACATCATCGATCACCAACCCTCGACACACCCAACAACCCACAAATCCTGTTGCCCGGCCGCTACGCGGCCGGACAACACCCACCCACCATTTCGCAACAGCCCGATGGAATTGCATGCGATTTCGTATGCGGGAAATCAGGACGTGTGCGGCGAGCACTGGACCGCTCACTGGTCGTGGGCGCGTGCTCTGGTTGGCTGGCAGCGTGCAGATCGGTGATTGGGTGGTGTTGTTGACCGCGGCCACGGCCGCGGGCTGGGTGGACGCGGTAGTCGGCGGCGGCGGATTGATCATCCTGCCGACCCTGTTCCTGGTCGCGCCGACCATCGCACCGCAGACCGCGCTCGGCACCAACAAACTGGCCGCGGTCGCGGGCACCAGCGCTTCGGTGGTGACCTTCGCCAAGAAGGTGCCGCTGCGCTGGCGGGTGCTGCTGCCCGCGGCGGCGATCGCCGCGGTCGCGGCCGGAATCGGCGCTGCCGCCGTGTCTTTGATCGATCGCGAGCTGTTCATCCCGATCGTGATGGTGGTGCTGGTCGCCGTCGCGGTGTTCGTCACGCTGCGCCCATCGATCGGCGTCACCCTGGCCACGCACGCGCCGACGCGCCGCAAGTTCATCCTCACGATCGCGCTGGCCGCAGGTCTGATCGGCCTCTACGACGGCCTGCTCGGCCCCGGCACCGGCACGTTCCTCATCATCACCTTCGCCACCCTGCTCGGCACCGAGTTCGTCCGCGCGGCGGCGATGGCGAAGGTGATCAACTGCGGCTCCAACGTCGGCGCGCTGATCTTCTTCGGCGCGACCGGCCACATCATCTGGGCGCTCGGCGCGGCCATGGCGGTCGGCAATGTGGCGGGCGCGATCGTCGGCTCGCACATGGCGCTGCGCAACGGCGCGAAGTTCGTTCGCGTCGTGCTGCTCGTGGTGGTGATCGGGATGGTGATCCGGTTGGGCTGGCAGCAGTTCGGCTGATCAGCCCCGGGTTTCGACCTGCGAGGCGAGCCACGGCTTGAGCACCCGCGAGGTGGTCTCGTGGATGCGCCGGTGCAGCCGCTCCCCGTCCTCCGCGCCGCTGATCGGCTGCTGGAACAGCACGGTGAGCGCGCCGGACACGGCACCGACGACGGCGCCGACCAGCGCCGCGGCGCCGACCTCGTCCAGCTCGTTCGGAAACGCGATGTGTAGCTGACGGGCAATCTCCCGCTGCGCGACCAGCTGCGCGTGCGCGGCCCGGCCACTCACCGACGGCACGGTGCGCGACACCTGCGCGCGCAATGCGGCGATCCGCGCGTTCAGATCGTCGACGAGATGCTCGCCGGGATTGTCCCCGGCCGCGCGTAAGGCCCGTAGCAACACCTCGACCGGCCGCTCCCCCGGTCGCCGGCTGCCGATCGCGGCCACCGCGGCCCGCACTCGCTCGTCCGTCTCCGGAAAGAGCAGTTCTTCCTTGCTGGCGAAGTAGTTGAAGAAGGTGCGGGTCCCGACATCGGCCACCGCGGCGATGTCGGCCACCGTCGTTTCTTCATAGCCTCTCGTCTCGAAAAGCTCTACGGCTGCCTGGAGCAGGGCTCGGCGGGTACGTTCGCGTTTGCGGTCACGAAGGGCGGATGGCGGCACGGCGGGCACAGTACGGCATTTCGCGAGGCAGACGCGGTAAGCGGCGGTTCCGCGCGTGCCGTTCTCCCCGCTCATGCCCTGTCTTTCATGGTGTGCCACTGCGCATTTCGTGCTTGTTTGCATGCGCTGCAAACTCGCACGGCGTGTAATCGGGGCAGGCGCAAGTGCTCTCGGATGGAACAGACTAGGTTGGACCGGGTGAGCATCGCGACTTCGAAGGATGTGGACGCCGAGTTCCTCGACCTCCCCCTGGCCGCGCTCGCCGAGGCCGCGTTGACCGCGGCGAAGGCGGCGGGCGCCGAACATGCCGACCTGCGGGTGCATCGGCTGGTCACCCAGTCGATCCGGCTGCGCGACGGGCGGGTCGAGTCGATCGCCGACAACGCGGAGCTCGGCTTCGCGGTCCGGGTGATCGTCGACGGCACGTGGGGCTTCGCCTCGCACGCCGCGCTGACACCGGAGACCGCGGTGGAGGTGGCCCGCAGCGCGGTGACGGTGGCGACGACCTTGCGCGCCCTCAACCGCGAGCGAGTCGAACTGGCCGACGAGCCGATCTACGACAACGTGCACTGGGTCTCGGCCTACGACCTCGATCCCTTCACCGTGTCGACCACCGACAAGGTCGCACTGCTGCAGGATTACTCGGGACGCCTGTCCGGCTCCGACGGCGTCGACCACGTCACGGCGTCGGTGCTGCAGGTGAAGGAGCAGACCTTCTACGCCGACACCGCCGGTTCGTCCATCACCCAGCAGCGGGTCCGACTGCACCCGGTGTTCGAGGCGACCACGGTCGATTCCTCGGCGGGCGTGTTCGAAACCATGCGCACACTCGCGCCGCCGGTCGGTCGCGGCTGGGAGTACGTCACCGGCGCCGACGGAACCTGGGATTGGCAGGGCGAACTCGCGCAGATCCCCGAGTGGCTCGCCGAGAAGGTCAAAGCGCCGACCGTCACCCCCGGCCCCACCGACCTGGTGATCGACCCGACCAACCTGTGGCTGACCATCCACGAATCCATCGGCCACGCCACCGAATACGACCGCGCCATCGGCTACGAATCCGCCTACGCGGGCACCTCTTTCGCCACCCCCGACAAGCTCGGCAGCCTGCAGTACGGCACGCCGGTCATGCATGTCACCGGTGACCGCACCCAGGAGTACGGCCTGGCCAGCGTCGGCTACGACGACGAGGGCGTCGCCGGGCAGCGCTGGGACCTGGTGCGCGACGGCATCCTGGTCGGCTACCAACTCGACCGCGTCTTCGCGCCACGCCTCGGCCTGGACCGTTCCAACGGCTGCTCCTACGCGGACTCGGCACATCACGTGCCGATCCAGCGGATGGCGAACGTCTCGCTGCAGCCCGACCCCGAGCGCGACACCAGCACCGAGGAGCTCATCTCCCGGGTGGACAACGGCATCTACATCGTCGGCGACAAGTCGTGGTCGATCGACATGCAGCGCTACAACTTCCAGTTCACCGGTCAGCGGTTCTTCCGGATCCGCGACGGGAAGCTGGACGGCCAGCTGCGCGATGTCGCCTACCAGGCCACCACCACCGACTTCTGGGGTGCCATGGAGGCGGTCGGCGGGCCGTCCACCTGGCAGCTCGGCGGCGCGTTCAACTGCGGCAAGGCGCAACCCGGTCAGGTCGCGGCGGTCAGTCATGGCTGCCCGTCGGTGCTGGTGCGCGGCATCAACATTCTCAACACGCGGACGGAGGCGGGTCAGTGACCGTGCAGACCATCATTGCCGCGGGCGAGGTCGTCGAGCGGGCGCTCGCGCTGTCCCGCGCCGACGAGGCGATCGTGATCGTCACCGACGCGCACGACGCATCGCTGCGGTGGGCCGGAAACTCGATGACCACCAATGGGTCGTCGGTGTCGCGCGATTGGTCCGTCGTTTCGATCTTCCGCGACGGCACCGATGCGGCGCGCGTCGGCACCATCGGCTCCACCAGCGTCGACCCCGCCGACATCGAAGCAGTGGTGCGCAAGAGCGAAGAGGCGGCCCGCACCGCCGAACCCGCCAGGGACGCGATGCCGCTGCTGGCACCGGACGGGTCCCCCGACGACTGGGCCGCCGCGCCGGGCAGCACCGGCATCGAGGTGTTCACCGACCTCGCCAGCGGTCTGTCGACCGGCTTCGACGGCAGCGACCGGCTCTACGGTTTCGCCCACCACACGGTGCACACCACCTGGTTGGGCACCTCGACCGGACTCCGGCGCCGCTTCGTGCAACCCACCGGTTCGGTGGAGATCAACGGAAAGCGCGGCGCGGGAACCGATCTCGCCAGCGCGTGGGTCGGTGTCGGCACCGCCGATTTCACCGATGTCGACGTGCCCGGCATGCTCACCGAGCTGTCCCGGCGGCTGGACTGGGCCAAGCGCAAGGTCGACCTGCCCGCAGGCCGCTACGAAACGCTGATGCCGCCCTCCACGGTTGCCGATCTCATGATCTACATGAACTGGGAGATGGAGGGCCGTGGCGCGCACGAGGGTCACACCGCGTTCTCCCGCGCGGGCGGCACGCGAATCGGTGAGCGGCTCACCGACATTCCGCTGACGCTCTACTCCGATCCGACCGCGGCCGGGCTCGAGTATCGTCCGTTCGTCGCGACTTCCTCGTCCTCCCAGGCGATGTCGGTCTTCGACAACGGCCTGTCCGCCGAGCGGGTCGACTGGGTGCGCGAGGGCGTCATCGAATCGCTGGTCTACCCGCGCGCCACGGCCGCCGAATTCGACACCGCCGCTACGGTTCCCGGCGGCAACCTGTTGCTCACCGGCGGCTCCGACGCCTCGCTCGACGAGATGATCGCCCGCACCGAACGCGGACTGCTGCTCACCACGCTCTGGTACATCCGCGAGGTCGATCCGGCCAGCCTGCTGCTCACCGGACTGACCCGCGACGGTGTCTACCTGATCGAGAACGGCGCGGTCACCGCCGCGGTCAACAACTTCCGCTTCAACGAGAGCCCGCTGGATCTGCTGCGGCGCGTCACCGAGGCGGGTGCCACCGAGATCACGCTGCCGCGCGAATGGAAGGACTGGTTCACCCGAACGGCCATGCCGCCGTTGCGGATTCCCGACTTCCACATGTCTTCGGTCAGTCAGGCAACCTGATTCGACCCGTCATCACTGCGCCAGGGTGATCTCGATCGCGATGGTGCCCTTCTTGCCGCGGCGCAGGTTGCTGCCGAAGATGGTGATCGGGCCCATCAGCCAGTACTTGCGCATGAGCAGCTTGCGCACCCGATCGGTGCCGTCCTGGTCGAGGATGCGCCCCGTACCCGCGACGACCTCGCCGCGCGTCTTGCCCGCCACATTGCACGGCTGCACGGTGACGTCGGTGTTGCGGCGCAGCCGCTTCACCTTCCAGCTGTCGGTGACGGTCCAGACGTAGAGCTTGTCGCCGTCGGCGACCGCCCACACCGCGGTGCCGACGGGCGTACCGTCCTTCCGGAACGTGGTCAGCAGAACGTAATCGGCCTTACCGACGGCCCCCAGCGTGTTCGTCATGAGGGCAGCGTATCGGGGTGTCGGCTATTCGGACATTCGGTACTCGCCGGCCTCCAGCCGTGCCAGCACACCATCGGTCCAGCTCGTGAGATTGCCGAAGACGCTGCTCCACAGTTCCAGGAGGTCCGTCGTGTGCGGCGGCTCGGAGCGGCCGCCGGGGAAGCTCGGGATCATCTCCAGCAGGCCCGCGCGGACCTCGTCGCTGCGGCGGCGCTGCTCGCGCAGTTTCTCGATGACGTGCGCGCGCGGCAGTGCGTCCATGAACGCGATGCCCGCGCCGAGTTCCTCCATGTCGATGCTGACCAGCGCCTCGTCCATCAGCTTCCGGAACTCGGCCTCGCCCTCGTCGGTGAGGTTGAACAACGTGCGACCCGGGCCCTCGCTGCTGCCCTCGGTACCGAACGCGCTCAGCTTGCCTTCCTGCGTCAGCTGTTTCAGCGCGTGGTAGATCGAGCCGGGCTTGACGTTCGTCCACGTTTCGGCACGCCAGGACAGCAATTCGCGACGCACGGCGTAGCCGTAAGTGGGTTGACGCAAGCGCATCACCCCTAGCACCAACAGGCGCACAGCCGACATGGACGAACCTCCCTCAGATAGGAGATTTCTATAGTAGTCAAACTTGACTTCCGGGTCGTCACCGCCCTAACCTTCGGTAGTCAAGTTTGATTACCGCAGCAATGGGAGAGTTCATGGGCGACGTGGCGATACCGGTGATGTGGGCCGGCAACTTGGACGACACGCTCGAGTTCTATCGGGCACTCGGCTACGAGGTAACTCAGCAACAGCGCAGTCCGTACATGTACGGCTCGGTGGAACGCAACGGCTACGGACTGAACTTCTACCGCGGCCTACAGGACACCCGGAGCGGCGAGGACGTCCAGGGCGGCTGCCTCGTCATGGTCGACGACGTGGAGGTCCTGCACAAGGAATTCAGCGCCGCACTGCGGGAGCGCTACGGCCGCATCCCGATTCGTGGCGTGCCGCGAATCAGCCGGTTCCGCACGGGCCAGAGCAGGTTCAGCGTGGTCGATCCCGGAGCGAACAGCGTCACCTACATCCAGCACAACGAGCCCGAGTACGAATACGGAGGATCACGCAAACTCGAAGGGTTACAACGGATTCTGGACAACGCGCGAATCCTGCGCTTTTCCAAGGAGGACGACGAGGCGGCACGGAAGACAATCGAGAGTGGGTTGCGCCGCTTCGCCGCCACCGCATCGACGCTCGACAAGGCGCACGCACTGGCCGAGCTCACCGAACTCGCGGTGGCGATGAAGAACGCGGACCGCGCTGCCGAATTGCGCACCGAGATCGATGCACTCGACCTCACCGCCGACGAGCGCGTCGAGATCGCGAAACACCTTCAGATCGCCGCCGACCTGGAGCAGTGGTTGGCCGACAGCGACTGATCCGCCGCAACCGCGAACCGCCGGACGCATTCTCGGGATCCGCAGTCGATATGGACTGCCAGAGAGGGGTGGATCCCGAGAGCTGGTGAGGACCCGCAGGTCGATTCCTACGAACGGTGTTGCATCCCTTCGGCTTTCACCGGAGCCAAGGTCAGTACATCGGGGCCGTCATCGGTGATGGCGACGGTGTGTTCGGAGTGGGCGGTGCGGGAGCCGTCGGCGGAGCGGATGGTCCAGCCGTCGGGGTCGGTGACGATGCGGTCGGTGGTGCGGGCGAACCAGGGCTCGATGGCGATGGTCAGACCGGGGAGCAGGCGGAAACCGCGCCCCGGTCGGCCGACGTTGGAGACGTGCGGGTCCTCGTGCATAGTGCGACCCAGTCCGTGACCGCCGAATTCGGTGTTCACCGGGTAGCCGTAGTCCCGGGCGACGGCCGAGATGGCGGCGGAGATGTCGCCGATGTGGTTGCCGGGCAACGCGACTGCGATCGCGGCGGCCAGCGCCTCCTCGGTTGCTCGCACCAGGCGCAGATCCTCTTCGGCGGCGATACCGACCACAACGGTGGTCGCTGCATCGGCCACCCAGCCGTCGATGCTCACGGCCAGGTCCGTGGTCAGCACGTCGCCGTCACGCAGTGCGTAGTCGAACGGAAGCCCGTGCAGCACAGCGTCGTTGACCGAGAGGCAGACGGTGTTGCGGAACGGGCCGCGGCCGAAGGACGGCGAGTAGTCCCAGTAGCACGATTCCGCGCCACGCTGCTTGATCCGTTCGCGCACATGGGCTTCCAGCTCCAGCAGACTCACCCCGACCTCGGCGAGCTCCCGCAACTCCCCCAGCACCTCGGCCACGAACTGGCCCGTCACGCGCATCCGCTCGATCTCACTCGGCGACTTCAGCTCCACCATGAACATCTCCCATCTCGGTATTAAAATACCACCGTAGCTTAATCGGTATTTTAATACCAACCCCGACCGTCCTTGGCCTGCAGTTTTGCCGTCCGACCCGGTCAGGGCACAGATCGGACGAGACATACTTTGATGCGCATATCTACGTAAGAACATGCACTTGCGGTATTTAAATACCACCAATACCCTGGTCGAATGGTTCGTCTCCCGTTGACCCCGGCTCAGATCGACGCGGGCCGCCGCCTCGGCACCGCCCTGCGCGCTGCCCGCGGCGACCGCGATCTCGTCGAAGTCGCACGCGCGGCAGGTATTTCGCCGGAAACCCTGCGCAAGATCGAAACCGGCCGCCTCCCCTCCCCCGCCTTCGGCACCGTCGTGGCGCTGAGCCTCACCCTCGACTACCCCCTGCAGGACCTCGCCGATACCTGGCGCGCCGCAGGCCTCGCCGCATCCGCCTGACCACCGGGCTCCGCCGATAACAGCTGCACCCGCTCTCGGGATCCACTTTGGCTCTAGGGCCCTAAAGACAGTGCGGATCCCGAGAGGGAGTGCGGATCCTCGGCCCCGCGGCGGGCAGGGGCGCTACTCGCCGACGGTCTGGCGCTGGACGATGGCGAGGCCGATCGAGCCGTCCGCGCCACGAAACAGCTTGTGCGACTTGATCGCTATGGTGCCGATGATGCCGTACTTGCGCGACACCAGATCGCGCACCCGCTGAGTGCCGGCCGCATCGAGAATCGCGGCGGTACCCGTGAAGACGTCGTCACCGATCGGGCGGCCGCGCGCATCCGACGCCTGCAGCGTCACATCCGAGTTGCGCCGGATGCGCTTGACCTTCCACGTCGTCGGATTGGTCCACACGACGATCCGATCCCCCTCCGGCGCCACCCACACCGGCGCGCCCGCCGGGGTGCCATCCTTCTTGTAGGTCGTCAGCAGCACATACTTACTGGCGCCCAACTCATTCCATGTCATAGCGAGAACGTTAAGCCGTCCCGCCCGACCGGGCATCCGTACGCGGACTCAAATCCGCACTACGCGCCGCGACGTATCCGCGGCGCGTAACGGCTCAACCTCGATGATCGCGGAAGAACGTCCGCACATCCTCGAGGAACAGCTGCGGCTGCTCCAATGCGGCGAAGTGTCCACCCTCGGCGTACTCGGTGAAGTGCTCGATGTACCCACCCGGGTTCATGACTCGGCGCATCAGCGGGTTCGTATTGAACACCGCCCAGCCCTGCGGGACACCCGAGGGCATCACCCAATCCATGCCGGAATGAGCTGTCTCCCAGAGGAACTGGGCGGCCGAGGCGCCGCTGCGGGTGAACCAGTAGATGCTGATATTGGTCAGCAGGAGATCACGATCCACCGCTTCACCGGCCGGATGTGCCGGGTCGGTCCACACCTGGAACTTCTCGGCGATCCACGCCAACTGCGCGATCGGTGAATCGGTCAACGCGGCGGCGATCGCGTTGGGCTGCGTCGTCTGCAACACCAGGTAACCCTTCTGTCCCGCCCACCGCACCTGCGCGTCCTTGATCGCCGCCAGCTCCTCGTTGGTCAGCCCCTCCGGCATCGGCAACTGCTCGCCCACCAACCCGAGCGACCCCCGATCGCTGTTGACATGCGTCGCGATCACCCGCTCCGGATAGATCGCGGCCAGCCGCCCGGTCACCCCCGCGCCGACGTCCCCGCCCTGCGCCACGAACTTCTCGTAACCGAGCCGAGTCATCAACTCCGCGAACGCATCCGTCGTCCGCGCCAACTCCCACCCGATCGACGCCAACGGCGTGGAGAACCCGAACCCCGGCAGCGACGGAATCACCACATGAAACGCGTCCGCCGAATCACCCCCGTGCGCAACCGGATCCGTCAAAGGCCCGATCAAATCGAGGAACTCGACCACCGACCCCGGATACCCGTGCGTGATCAACAGCGGTATCGCCCCCGCCTCCGCCGATCGCACGTGGATGAAATGTATTGTCTGCCCATCGATCTCGGTCGTGAACTGGTCATACGCATTCAGCCGCGCCTCCTGCGCCCGCCAGTCGAACTCGTCCCGCCAGTACTCCGCCAGCTCCGCGAGGTAGGCGGGCGCAATGCCATGGCCCCAATCGTTTTCGGTCCCCGGCACCGCATGCGGCAGCCGAGCGTGCCCCAGCCGGTCATGCAGCTCATCGAGCTCGGCCTGCGGAATGTCGATGCGGAAGGGGTGGATCGCTGTGTTCGTCATAAGAACCACTCTCGCGGGCATTGCGGAAGACTTACTTCCGCAATCCAACACTTCTTTCAGATTCTTCGAGAGTCGATTCCTAGGCTCTGCCGGGGTTGCCCTCAATCGTCGACGGGGTCGGGCTGGCACCCGCAACTCACAGACCAGGCCTTTATTGTGTGTTGGTGCGTGGCGAGATGAGCGAGACCGGTCGGAATGGCGGTGGTGGCGAGGATTCCTCGCCTCGAGCGCTGTTCGTGACCCGGTTGGAGGAGCTCTGGGTAGCCGCGGGTAATCCCACGTTGCAGCGGGTCGCGGTGGCCACCGAGGCACGGATGAAGGCCACTCGGACACCGGCGCAGAGTCCGCGGTCGTTGATGCAGCGCATCAGCGATTGGCGCAGCGGGCGTAATGTGCCGTCTCGTTTCGAATCGTTGGATCCGGTACTGGTCACCTTGATCGCACTGGCCCGGCAGACCTCCGGTCCGTTGCCATCGGTGTTGTCGAACCGGTCGGCCTGGCGGCGGTTGTGGAAAGCGGCGAGCACTCAGCCTGTCCGCCCGACGGTGCTGACCTCACTGCGACGCGATGTCCCCACCTTCGTCGGACGCGACGTCGAGGTGCAGCGAATCCTGGATGCGACAGGGCCGGGGCGGGTGGTGTCGATCCACACCGTCGACGGCATGCCAGGCGTCGGGAAAACCGCGCTGGTCACCAGGGCGGCGCATCTGCTCTCCGATGGGTTTCCCGACGGCCGGTTCTTCGTCGAACTGAATTCCCACACCCCCGGACAAGTGCCCGCCGATCCGGCCGAGGTGCTGGCCACCCTGCTCACCGGCCTCGGTATCGCACCGAGCCATATTCCCGATTCCCTGCACGCACGTCGTGACCTGTGGCGCGACCGCGTCTGCGCTAAACGAGTGCTGCTGGTCCTCGACGACGCCCGCGACCACGACCAGATCGAACCGTTGCTGCCCACCGGACCCCAATGCCTCACCTTGATCACCAGCCGCCGCAGGCTCATCGCGCTGGACAGCGCGCTGCCGCTACCACTGGACACCCTCGAGCCCGACAGCGCGATCGATCTGTTCTGCCGGTTGGCCCAACGCAACCCACACGACGAGGACATCACCGCTGTCGCCGAGATCGTCCGATTGTGCGGGTACTTGCCGCTGGCGATCGTGCTACTCGCCGGGCGACTCGCTCACCACCCCGCCTGGACTCTCACCGGACTGGCCGAGGAGTTCCGCGCGGCCCAGGATCGCCTCGGTGAACTCGATGCCGGTCAGCGCGCGGTGCGTGCCGCGTTCACCGCCTCCTACGACAACCTGCCACCCGACAGGCAGCAACTGTTCCGCACGCTGGGGCTACATCCGGGCACCGACTTCGACGCGTATGTCGTTGCCGCGTTGAACGACATACCCCTGGCCGAGGCCCGATCCGACCTCGACGCGCTGTACACCGACAACCTCGTCCAGGAGACGACACCCGGCCGATACCGCCTGCACGACCTGGTGCGCGAATACGCGCGCGCTCTCGCTTCGGCAACCGCACCCGATGACGCCGCCGAGGCCATGCGGCGGTTGCTCGACTACTACCAATACACCGCCGCGGCGGCGGACCGATGGCTCAGCCGCAGACCACGCCCCACCGACGGCAACCACACCGGTGCCCTGGTCCGTGGATTCGACAACGAGATGCACGCGCTGGTGTGGATGCGGGCCGAGCGAGCCAACATGCTCGCCTGCGTCGAGTACACCGCCGACCGCGATCCCGCGCGAATGGTTTCGCTGACCGAGGTACTGGCGGCATTACTGGAGCGCGAAGGGCCGTGGTCATCGGCGATACGGCTGCACAGGCGCGCCGCCGACGCCGCAGACCGCCTCGGCAACCGCCTAGACCACGCCAACGCCCTCACCAACCTCGGCATCGTGCAATGGCATACCGGGAAACGCCCCACCGACCTGCTCCGGCAGGCCTTGACCTTGTACCGAGCAACCGGCTACCGCATCGGCGAGGCCGACACCCTGGCGAACCTCGGCGGCCTGCACCGATACATCGGTGACAGTGCGCAGGCCATCGATCTGCTCCGGGAGGCTTTGACCTTGTACCGGGCGGCCGGCCATCCCACCGGCGAAGCCGACGCTTTGGTCAGGCTCGGCGGCGTAATTCGAGACAGCGGTGACTATGGGCAGGCCGCGGAGCTGATCCAGCAAGCCTTGATCCTGTTCCGACAGACCGGTTATCGCCTCGGCACAGCCGGCGCGCTCGGCATGCTCGGCAGCGTGCACCGCGAGGCCGGAGACTATGCACAGGCCACCGACGTGCTGCTGCGTGCGGTGGCAATGCTCCGGGAGCTCGGCAATCGCAACAACGAGGCCACCGCCCTCGGCAACCTCGGCCTGGTGAGCCGCGACCTCGGCGATTACGGTCGAGCCGCCGATCTGCTCCAACAGGCAGTGGCCCTGTTCCGGGAAATCGGCGGCCGCCTCGGCGAAGCGACCAGCCTCAACAACCTCGCGACGGTGTACCGGGAAACGGGCGACCATGAGCAGGCCGCCGACCTCTCCCAACAAGCCCTGACCTTCTTCCGGGAGATCGGCTTCCGCGTCGGCGAAACCGAAGCACTCGTGAACCTCGGCGCGGTCTTCCTGGCCACCAGCGATCACGATCGGGCCGCCGACCTCTCCCGGCAGGCCCTGGACCTGAGTCGGAAGATCGGCTACCGCAGCAGAGAATGCGAGGCACTCACCAACACCGCGAAGGCACTGTTGGCGTCCGGCAAACCAGATGAGGCGCTGACCATGTTCACCGACGCGTCGACCCTAGCCAACGACATCAACAGCCGAATCGCGCAGGCCCGCGCCCTGGAAGGCATCGCACGCTGCCGAGCCGCCCTCGGCGACACCAACACCGCCACCACCCACTTGCGCCACGCCATCGACATCTACCGCAGCCTCGACGCATCCGAAACCGACGCCGCGACAACCTATCTCGCCACCCTCGAAGCCCTGCCGCCGAAGCCCGCGTGATCGCTCCCGGATACCGGGCCCGATAGCCTGCATAATCGATCTCATTCGCCATCCGTTAGCCATGGCGCCCAATTCGGCCTCCATGACGGCTTTCCTACTTCGGTGGAGTGACCCTGATGGTGGACGATGTGGCTGCGACGGCGGCGTTCTATGAAGCGGCGTTCGGGCTGGGGACGGTGTTCGCCGATCCGGATGGCACGTTCGTGGTGCTCGGGAGGGGTGTCTGGACGCCGGGGCCGTCGGCGCCGAGTCTCACCATCGAACACTGGAAGAAGATCGAGGACTTCGCGGAACCCGGTCCTGCCAACGCTTTTCGAGTGTTTCTCGAGACCGCGGATGTGGACGATGCGTACCGGGATGCACTTGCGGCGGGAGCGGGCAGCGCGTTGGAGCCGACGACGCGGCCGTGGGGGCAGCGGGTGGCCGTTGTGCGCGATCCCAATGGCGTCATCGTCGAGATCGGAGCTCCTGGCGACTACGGCTGAGCACCCGGTGATCGCCGGGCCGAGGATCTCTATCGAAGGGAGTAAGCAGTAATGCGTCGAATCATGGTCATCACGGCGGCGGTGGCCGCTGCCGTCCCGCTGGTCCTCGGCAATGCGTCCGCCGCCCCACTATCGGTGCCATATTCCTTGGCCGCCATGGTTTCCGCGAGCGTGACCACCGCGCCGCCGGGTGCACCGCCCGGCGCCAACGACTGGGGATGCGTCCCTTCGGCGGCCCATCCGCAGCCGGTTGTGCTGGTGCACGGACTGAGTGGCAACGGCGAAAACAGTTGGCAGACTTTCGCTCCGCTGCTCGCGAACGAAGGGTACTGCGTCTACGCGCTGACCTACGGCGTCTATCCGACGGATCGTGGCATCGTGGCGGGTGTGGGCGGTCGAGCCCCGATCGACGAATCCAGTTCGGAAATGCGGCAATTCGTCGATCGGGTGCGCGCCGCGACGAGAACCGATCGGGTGGATCTGCTCAGCTGGTCCGAGGGCACGCTGGTCAGCGCCGCATATCTACAGTTCCTGGCGGGAGCGACGGCCGTCGATCAATCGATCAACCTGGCACCGATCTGGGACGGCACCGCCATCACCGACCCGCTGGATTCACCGTTGTCCATCCTCGGCCTGCACGGCGACCTCTACCAGTCGCTGGACCCCACCTGCGCCGCCTGTGCGGAGCTCCGCACCGGATCCGACTTCATCAATCGGCTACAGGCCAGCGGCGTCTACGCGCCGAACGTGCACTACACCAACATCGTCACCACCACCGACATCCAGGTCCAGCCCTACACCAGCGGTGTGCGCCCCGCCCCGAACGCGACGAACATTGTGCTGCAAGACATCTGCCCGGTGAACCTGTCCGGCCACCTCTCCGTCTCGGTCGACCCGACCGTCACCGCCCTCGCCCTGCAAGCCCTCGACCCGGGCACGCCGCGCCAGATCCCGTGCGCTCCGTCCCAAGCGCCACCCGGCGTCTGATCGGACCGGTTCGCTGCTACGCCTGTTTCTCGACGTCACCCACTGAGGAGTTCTCGAGCGACGAATACCCTGATGCACTGCGGGGGCCTCAGCCAGTAGCTGAGGCCCCCGCCGTCGTGCCGACCGGTGTCCGAGTGATTTCCTCTGGGCCCCTGCCTCGATACATGAGGCTTTCATACTTCCGGGTAATCGGCGCACCGAGCGACGCCGCAATCGGTGAGCTCGCGTGCTCGTGCAGCTGTATGAGCAGTGCGACGCCGTGCTTGCACCCGAATCGCCGCCCGAAAGCCGTTCGTAGATAACGAATTAGCAACGCCGGGTCCGAAACGTGCTCAAACTGTTCCGCTCGCCGTCACCTGCCGCGCACCAAGAATTCGCCCGTGAGCCGCCGCCCGGCAACGGTCCGCCCGCTACTGCGGATTTGCCCCTCGGATAGCCTGTCCGGATGTTCTTGGCCCAGATCGTCGCCGCTCGCGTGCCGAGCCGGATGCTGTCCGTGTTCGTGCGGCACGCGGAGCTGCTGAAATTCCTGACCGTCGGAGCCATCGCCTTCGTCACCACCATGGTGCTCTTCTTCGGGTTGAAATGGACTGTGCTGGAAGGTAAGCCGGTGACCGCGAACGTGGTCGCCGTGCTGATCGCCACCGTCGTGTCCTACGTGCTGAACCGCGAGTGGGCGTTCACCGCGCGCGGCGGACGTGAGCGCCGTCACGAAGCGGCCCTGTTCTTCCTGGTGGCGAGCATCGGCATGGTGATCAACCAGCTGCCCCTCGCCGTGTCGAGCTACCTCTTCGAGCTCCGTACCCCGCATGTGTCGGTGCTGGTGGAGAACATCGCCGACTTCATCAGCGCGACCGTGATCGGCACCCTGCTGGCCACGGTTTTCCGCTGGTGGGCCATGCGTAAGTTCGTGTTCCCCGATCCGGTGCGACCCACCTTGGAACACGACGAGCCGGTTTCCGAGACGCGAGCCTGAACGTGCTGGTTGCCATCCCGGCGGGAAAGGTGACGCTGTCGGATCGGCGGACCCAGCGCAGTTGGTCGGTCGAGGTCGCACCATTTCAGCTGGCGGCGGTCCCGGTCACGCAGGAGCAGTACGAACAGGTCACCGGACAGCACCCGAGCAGCAGTCGCGGCGACCGACTGCCGGTCGACAGCGTCTCGTGGTGGGACACGCTGCGTTTCTGCAATGCACTCTCCACCCAGGAGGGGCTGACGCCCGCGTATCGGCTCGACGACGAGAACGCCTTGTGGGACAACACCGCCGACGGCTATCGACTGCCGACCGAGGCCGAATGGGAGCACGCGTGCCGCGCCGGAAGCACCGGTCCGCGCTACGGTGAGCTCGACGAAATCGCCTGGTATAGGGGCAATTCGAACGAGCACATGCACGAGGTGGGCGGCAAGCGGCCCAATGCCTGGGGTCTGCACGACATGCTCGGCAACACCTGGGACTGGTGCTGGGACATCTACGACGCCGAAATCTATGGCTCCTACCGGGTATTGCGCGGTGGCGGCTGGTTCGACGAACACTGGAGCTGCCGCGCCTCGGTGCGCCGCCGCAGCCATCCGACGCTGCGCCTGGACGATGTGGGGTTCCGCGTCGCGCGTTCGCTGAGTTCCTGATTCGGGGCGTGCCGCTGCGGTCTTCTGTTGCGGCCGTTCGGCTTTCGCCAACACGCACCCTTGCGGTTCGGTAGGGTGGCTGCTCACCCGCGACGCGCAGAACTTCGACGAGCATGGGCGGCGCCACCAGTACCGAGTCAACGTGCTCGGCGAGCGCGTGCTGCGCGTGTGTGAGCACGTTCAGCACAACCCGGATGCCCCATGCAACGAGGCGCAGGGCGCGGTCGCCACCGTGCTCGCACCCGATGCCCTCCCCCAGCACCTCCTGGAGCTCGCCATCCGGGCCACAGCATCAGTCGGGCTACCGCTCGGCGGCGTCGATCTGGTTCCCGAGCGCGGAGGCGTGGTGTTCGAGGTGAATGTGCACCCCGTGCTCGACGTTCCGCAAGGATTCGAAACGGTGACCGTTCCCTTCGTGCTCGCGCACCTCACCGGCACCGCGAACCCGATCTCGCCGCGGCACGAATCCCTGCGCCCACACCGCTGATCGGACATTCCCGACAGGTTCTTCCGTACGCTCCACGAAATCGTCGGCGCCGCACATACTGTCCGGTACAAGCATGGCTATCACCCAGACAACGCGCCAGTGGCACCTCGAGCAGGTGCCACATCGACCCCCGAAGCGAGCGTATTCATGGTCATCTTCGCTGTGCACGACGCCCTCCTCGCACAGATCGGCAATCCGACCCCGGAAGCGCCGCCGGTCTCGGACAAGATCTTGCAGATGGTCCGCTACCTGACCTGGCTGGTGCTGCTGTCCGGGGTCTGCGGAATCACCTACGCCGGTGGTCGATTCGCGTGGGAGAAGTGGCAGGGCGGTCCGATCGACTCGCCGAAGATGATCGCCGGGGCGATGATCGGCGGAGTGGTCGCCACGAGCGCGGGCACGATCATGAACGCGGTCGTCGGCTGAGCTGTCGCCCGCTCGTCGCAGAGCGATCGCAACGCCCGGCATCGAGTCGCACCTGAGCGGTTTGATCGCGGAAGGAAGCTTTCCGCGATTGCTGCGATGATCGAGCGATGTTGGAGACCTCCGCGCGACTGCTTCGGCTGCTGTCGCTGCTGCAACTGCATCGTGATTGGACCGGCCCCGTCCTCGCCGAGCGCCTCGGGGTTTCCACCCGCACGGTCCGCACCGACATCGAGCGACTGCGGATCCTCGGCTACCCCGTGCACGCCACACCCGGTGTCGCGGGCGGCTACCGGCTCGGGGCTGGCTCCGCGCTGCCGCCGCTGCTGCTCGATGACGACGAGGCCGTCGCGGTCGCGGTCGGCCTGGCCACCGCGGCCAACGGTGCGGTCACCGGGATCGAGGAGACCTCGGTGCGGGCGCTGGTGAAGTTGCAGCAGGTGTTGCCTTCTCGGCTGCGTAATCGGGTGGAGGCGCTGACCTCGGCGACCGTGCACGTGCCCGGCGTGGGCAAGCCGACGGTCGACGCCGCGGTGCTCACTGCCGTCGCCGGTGCGATCCGCGCGAGCGAGCGGTTGCGCTTCGACTACGAAACGCATTCCGGCACACCGTCACGTCGCGATGTCGAGCCGCATCGGCTGGTGCACTGGCGCGGCCACTGGTATCTGGCCGCGTGGGATCCTGGGCGGGGCGACTGGCGCACCTTCCGCGTGGACCGGATCACGCCGAAGACACCGAACGGCCCGCGGTTCACGCCGCGGGAGGTGCCGGAGGCCGAAATCGCCGAACGCGTGCAGCGGGGTGTCGGCACAGCGACCTGGCGTTATCGTGCGACGGTGCGAATGGCCGCGTCCGCCAGCGAGATTCGAGCGAGGATTCCGGCGGCGGTGACCGTCGAGCCGGACGGTCCGGGGCACTGTGTGGTTCAGGTGGGTTCGGATACGCCGCAGATGCTGACGTTCTACCTCGGTCTGGCCGACGTCGATTTCGAGGTACTGGACGCCCCGGAGCTCGCCGAACAACTGCTGGCGACCGCCGAGCGATTCCGCAGAGCGGCCGGTCACGAATGAAACATCAGCGCATCGGAATTCGGCGATAAAGTGAAACCCGACCGGACCGAGCGGAATACGCCGATCGCGGCCGGGCCGTCACTCTCCGCAATTCCCTACTAGGGCTGGTTGGCGCCCGCGATGCCACCGATGCTGCAGCCCGGTATGGCGCCGACAATGACGAAGATCAGGCCGATCAAGAACCCGATCAACACTCCGGCCACGGTGGTACCCGCGTCACCGATGAACTGCGGCGCACCCGCTTCCGGAGCGGCTGCCCCGACCGGCGTCAGCGTCAAAGTGGTTGCGCTGGCGTTGACTTCCGGCGCCACCCGCACCTGCTGGCCGGACACCGATTGACTTTCACGCTATTCCAATTCCCCTTCGGTCTCCAGGTAGACCTGACGCAACCGATCCAGTGTTTCCTGCTCCGGATGCTCCCACAGATCGCGCTCGGCGGCCTCCAGCAGCCGCTCGGCAATGCCGTGCAGCGCCCACGGGTTGGACTGCTCCATGAACTTGCGGTTCACGTCGTCGAAAACATAGCTCTCCGCGAGCTTCTCGTACATCCAGTCGGCGACCACATTGGTGGTGGCGTCGTAGCCGAACAGGTAGTCGACCGTCGCCGCCATCTCGAACGCGCCCTTGTAGCCGTGCCTGCGCATGGCCTCCAGCCAGCGTGGGTTCACCACGCGGGCCCGGAACACCCGGGAGGTCTCCTCGGAGAGTGTGCGGGTGCGCACCGCGTCAGGGCGGGTGCTGTCGCCGATGTAGGCCTCGGGGTTCTTGCCGGTGAGCGCGCGCACGGTGGCGACCATGCCGCCGTGGAACTGGAAGTAGTCGTCGGAGTCGGCGATGTCGTGTTCGCGGGTGTCGGTGTTCTTGGCCGCCACCGCGATTCGGCGGTACGCGGTGCGCATGTCGTCGGCGGCGGGTGCGCCGTCGAGGTCGCGGCCGTAGGCGTAGCCGCCCCAGGTGGTGTAGACCTGCGCGAGGTCGTCATCGGTGCGCCAGCTCTTCGAATCGATGAGCTGCAGCAGGCCCGCGCCGTAGGTGCCCGGCTTGGAACCGAAGATGCGGGTGGTGGCGCGGCGGGCGTCGCCGTGCTCGGCCAGGTCGGCGTCGGCATGTGCGCGAACGTAATTCGACTCGGCGGGCTCGTCGAGTTCGGCGACCATCCGCACCGCGTCGTCGAGCAGGGCGAGCACGTGCGGGAACGCGTCGCGGAAGAAGCCGCTGATGCGCACCGTCACATCGACACGGGGACGGGACAATTCGTCGAGCGAGATCACCTCGAGGGTGGTGACGCGGCGGCTCGCCTCGTCCCACACCGGCCGGACACCCAGCAGCGCAAGGACTTCGGCGATGTCGTCGCCGGAGGTACGCATCGCCGAGGTGCCCCACACCGAAAGACCCACCGAGCGCGGGTACTCGCCATGATCGGCGAGGTAACGGACGAGCAGCGAATCCGCCATGGCCTGACCGGTTTCCCAGGCCAGCCGAGAGGGGACGGCCTTCGGGTCGACGGAGTAGAAGTTGCGGCCGGTCGGCAGGACGTTGATCAGGCCGCGCAGCGGTGAGCCGCTGGGCCCCGCCGGGATGAAGCCGCCGTTGAGGGCGTGCAGGACGCGGTCGATTTCGATGCCGGTTTGGCGGAGGCGGGGGACGACTTCGGTTGCGGCGAAACGGAGTACGTCACGGACGGCGGTGAGCCGGGGATCGGTGGCGAGGGCGCCATCCGCCGTTGCGAGGAGCGAGGCGGCGAACTCGTCGACGAGTCGGTCTACCGCGTCCGCCGACCAGTCGGCTGCCTGCAATGCGGCGACAAGTCCGCGAGCCTGGCTCTCCACCACGTCGACCCGGCCGCGGACCTCGGTGCCGGATTCGTCCAGCCCCAACGCTTCCCGAAGGCCGGGCACGTTGCGTTCGCCGCCCCACAGTTGACGGGCGCGCAGCATGGCGAGTACGAGGTCGACCTCGCTCTCCCCCGCCGGCGCCTGGCCGAGGATGTGCAGGCCGTCGCGGATCTGCACGTCCTTGATCTCGCACAGCCAGCCGTCGACGTGCAGCAGCATGTCGTCGAAGACTTCCTCGTCCGGGCGTTCGGCGAGGCCGAGGTCGTGGTCCATCTTGGCCGCGCGCATCAGCGTCCAGATCTGCTGGCGGATGGCGGGCAGTTTGGCCGGGTCGAGGGTAGAGATGTTGGCGTGCTCGTCGAGCAGCTGCTCCAAACGCGAGATGTCGCCGTAGCTTTCGGCGCGGGCCATCGGCGGGATCAGGTGGTCGACCAGGGTCGCGTGGGCGCGGCGCTTGGCCTGGGTGCCTTCGCCGGGGTCGTTGACCAGGAACGGGTAGATCAGCGGCAGGTCGCCGAGGGCGGCGTCGGTGCCGCAGGAGGCGGACATGCCGAGGGTCTTGCCGGGCAGCCACTCCAGGTTGCCGTGCTTGCCGAGGTGCACCATCGCGTCGGCGCCGAAACCCTCGGCAGACCTGACCCACTGGTATGCGGCCAGGTAGTGGTGGCTGGGCGGCAGATCGGGGTCGTGATAGATGGCGACCGGGTTCTCGCCGAAACCGCGGGGCGGCTGCACCATCAGCACGACATTGCCGAAACGCAATGCGGCGATGACGATTTCACCATTCGGGTCGGCGGAACGGTCGACATAGAGTTCGCCGGGCGGCGGGCCCCACGCCTCGACGATGGCCTCGCGCAGGTCCTCGGGCAGCGTGTCGAACCAGGCGGTGTAGGCGGCCGCGCTGATCCGAATCGGGTTGCCCTCCAGCTGTTCCGCAGTCAGCCAGTCCGGATCCTGGCCGCCCGCCGCGATGAGCGCGTGAATGAGGGCGTCGCCGTCGTGCTCGTCGAGGCCGGGGATCTCACCCGGTGCGCCGAGGTCGTAACCGGCGGTGCGCATTTCGGTGAGCAGCCGGATCGCGCTCGCCGGGGTGTCGAGGCCGACGGCATTGCCGATCCGGGCGTGCTTGGTCGGGTAGGCCGACAGCATCAGGGCAACGCGCTTGCGTTCGGCCGGGATGTGCCGCAGCCGCGCGTAGCGCACCGCGATGCCCGCGACCCGGGCCGCGCGCTCGGCGTCCGGGACGTAGGTGGATAGGCCGTCGGCGTCGAACTCCTTGAAGGAGAACGGAACCGTGATGATCCGGCCGTCGAACTCGGGGACGGCGACCTGGGTGGCGACGTCCAGCGGGGACAGGCCGTCGTCGTTGGCCGCCCACTGCTCGCGACCGCTGGTCAGGCACAAGCCTTGCAGGATCGGCACATCCAGGTCGGCGAGTGCGCCGACGTCCCAGGACTCGTCTTCACCGCCTGCCGAAGCGGTCGCGGGCTTGGTGCCGCCCGCGGCGAGGACCGTCACGACGAGGGTGTCGGCTTGCCGCAGTGTGGCAAGCAGTTCCGGCTCGGCGGTGCGCAGCGAGGCGCAGTACAGCGGGAGTGCGCGGGCGCCCGCGTCTTCGATCGCGTGGCAGAGGGCATCGATGTAGCCGGTGTTTCCGGCGAGATGCTGTGCGCGGTAGTAGATCACCGCCACGGTGGGCTGGTCCGCGACCGGTTCGGCCGAAACTCGTTCCAGCACACCCCAGCTCGGCAGCTGCACCGGCGGCTCGAAGCCGTGGCCGGTCAGCAGGACCGTGTCGGAGAGGAAGTTGTGCAGCTGCAGCAGGTTTTCCGACCCGCCCGCGGCCAGGTAGTTGTGTGCGTCGGCGGCGACACCGCCGGGCACGGTAGAGCACTCCATCAGCTCCGCGTCCGGCGCGATCTCGCCGCCCAGCGCCACCATCGGCACGCCGCTGGCGCGGATCGCGTCGAGGCCGTCCTCCCAGGCGCGCTTGCCGCCGAGGATGCGCACGATCACCAGATCGGCGCCATCGAGCAGCGCGGGCAGGTCGTCCACCAGCAGCCGCGCGGGGTTGCCCCACCGGTACTCGGCGCCGCTCGCGCGGGCGCTCAGCAGATCGGTGTCGGACGTGGACAGCAGCAGAATCACAGGTGACGGCCTTCCTCGGGTTACGCGCCCATCGGGGGGTTGCTGCTCGCCGGAGAGGGTCTGGCTTTTCAACAGTGGCGCGACCGCACCGGATTTCCACCGGTTTCCTCGTCGCCCGCCGAGCATGCAGATGCTACCTGCCGCCCTGATGGGTTCGGCTCAGGCGGTCGCCGCGCGGGCCGCGAGGAAGTCGTCCACGATGCGGGCGCAGTCGGCGGGGGTGGCGTGCTCGATGCCGATCAGTTTGGCGAAGACGATCGGTCCGACGAGTTGGGTCAGCGCGAGCTCGAGGTCGAATTCGCCGAGTTGCGCGCGGACTTCGGGGGTGTCGAGCAGCTCGTCGAACGGCTCGCGGTACTGCTGGAGCAGCCGATGCCGCAGCGACGACAACGCGGGCCCGCCCTCGCCGTGCTCGGTGCCGGTGGCCAGCCAGGCGAGCGTGGACAGTTGCAGCGGCGCCTCGTTGACGACTTCGGCTTGCCTGCTGAGCAATTCGATCAGCCGGTCCCGCAGCGGCCCGGCCGGTGGCGCGTCGATGACCGGTGGCAGCAGGCGCTCGAGGGTGGCGGCGCGCAGGTGCATGGCGTTGTCGAAGTGCCGGTACAGCGTGGTCTTGGCGACCTTGGACGCGCGGGTCACCGCCTCGATGGTGACCGCCTCGACGCCACCGGATTTCAGCAACGCGGCCGCGGCGTCGAGCAGTCGTGCGCGGGAGCGCACCTTGCGCGGGTCGACGTCGTCTGTCGGGGTCATGGGTCGAGCATTCCTTTTCCGTCGGGGCTATCGCCACTCACCAGACTTATGCTACTGATAGTAGCGTAGCGATACTGATAGTTCTGTTACGTCAGGAGGCTCGATGGAATCCACGCGGTTGTCCGCAGCTCAGCGGTGGATGTTGGCGCTCTCCTGTTCGGCGGTGGCATTGGTCGTCGCGTCGATGGCGGCGCTGTATACGGCGTTGCCCGAGTTGGCGACGGCGACCGGGGCGACGCAGCAGCAGCTGACGTGGATCGTCGACGGGTATACGTTGGCGCTGGCGTGTTTGGTGTTGCCTGCGGGTGCGCTCGGGGACCGGTACGGGCGGCGGGTCGTGCTGGTTGTCGGGTTGTTCGTATTCGCTCTCGCCTCCGCGACGCCGCTGTTGTTCGACAGTCCGACCTGGTTGATCGGCGCGCGTGCCGTGGCCGGGGTGGGTGCGGCGCTGGTGATGCCGTCGACGCTGTCGTTGCTGACCGCTGGGTTTCCGGAGGCTCGGCGCGGTAATGCGGTGGGATTGTGGGCGGGCGTCGCGGGAGCGGGGGCGGTGCTCGGGATCCTCGGTTCCGGGCTGCTGCTGGAACATTGGTCGTGGCTGTCGGTGTTCCTCGCCATGGCGGTGGCCGGGGCGGTGCTCATGGTCGCCGGGTGCACGATTCCCGAATCGGTCGATCAGGAGCGGCCCGCGATGGATCCGTGGGGCGCGGTTACGTCGGCCGCGGCGGTCGGGTTGATCGTGGTGGCGGCGATCGAGGCGCCCGCGCGCGGGTGGCTGGATCCGCTGGTGCTCGTCGCGTTCGTCGGTGGCGTGCTGGCCGCGGTGATCTTCACGGTTGTCGAATTGCGGGTCAGGCACCCACTTTTGGATGTGCGACTCTTCGCCAGGCGCGGATTCGCGGCGGGCACGATGTCGGTGACGGTCCAATTCCTGGTCACCTTCGGGGTTTTCATGCTGCTGGTGCAGTTCTTGCAGCTGATTCTCGGGTATCGGCCGTTGACGTCGGCGCTGGCGATGGCGCCGATGGTTGTTCCCATGGTGGCGATTTCGGCGGTCGCGCCGTGGGTCGCCGACCGGATCGGGTTGCGGTTGCCGACCTTCACCGGACTCGTTGTCCTCGGTGTCGGGTTGGTCGCGGTGTCCCGGTTGACCGTAGACAGCAGCTACCTCGACCTGCTGTGGCCGCTGCTGGTCATGAGTACCGGACTCGGATTGTGTACTGCCCCTGCGACTGCCGCGATCATCGCAGGGACGCCTGTCGAAAAGCACGGTGTCGCAGCGGCAGTCAACGATGCCGCGCGCGAGGTCGGGGCTGCGATCGGCATCGCGGTGGCGGGCAGCATTCTCGCGGCGGGCTACACCGATCGCATCGCGCCCGCGCTCCCCCGCCTTCCCGAAGCCGCCCGCGGGCCGGTCGGTGATTCGCTCGCCGCTGCCCTTCAAGTCGCCGACCGCGCAGGTCCGCAGGCTCAACCCCTGGTCGAATTCGCCAAGGCCGCGTTCATCCACGGCGCCCAGCAGTCCTGCCTTGCCCTCGGATACCTGGCGTTCGCGGCCGCGGTCATCGTGGGGATTTGGGCGCCGGGGCGGCCGCGGCGGGCGAGCGAAGACGCCGCTCCGAAGCCGGAGCGGGCGTATGGGTCGCGCTGACAGACGCACGCCTTCTGATTCCCCGCACACCGAATCGCCGCACTGACACGCGTGCGTATGTCAAAAGGCGTGCGCCTGCGGGCGGTGAGATGCCGCAACGTGCGGGGTACGTAACCTGGACGGACTATGACTCGACGTGTTCCGGATTCCTGTCCCGGCGTGCTGCGGTTGCACGAGGCGGCCGATGGGCCGTTGGCGCGGATAAGGGTGCCCGGCGGGCGGGTGGAGCCGGGGCAGTTGCAGGTGCTGGCGGAGGCGGCGCGGGAGCTCGGGGACGGGAATATCGAGCTGACGTCGCGCGGGAACATTCAGTTGCGGCAGGTACGGGACGCGGGTGAGTTGACCGGACGGCTCGAGGCGGCCGGGTTGTTGCCGAGTCACAGCCATGAGCGGGTGCGCAATATCGTCGCTTCGCCGTTGTCCGGGCGGATCGGTGGTTCGGCGGATGTGCACGGGCTCGTTCCGGTGCTCGATGCCGGGTTGCTTGCCGCGCCTCGCTTGGCCGAGCTGCCCGGGCGGGTGCTGTTCACGCTGGATGACGGACGCGGGGATGTCAGCGGTCTCGGCGGCGATATCGGCGTACATGCCACGGGGGCAGACGAATTCGCGCTGATCCTGGCCGGGCGCGATTCCGGGATTCGGATCTCGGCGGCCGACGCGGTGGATGTCATGCTCGCCGCCGCGCACGGATTCCTCGACCTACGCGGTGACGAGGCAGGGCGGTGGCGGCTGCACGAAATCGAGGACGGGGCCGATCGGGTCGCCGAATTGCTCGGCCTCAACCGTGGTGCCGAGGGCCTGGAACTCAGTGCAGCCCAGGAAATTCCGATCGGCTGGCTGGATCAGGACAACGGATTGGTCAGCCTCGGTGCAGGCGTCCGCCTCGGCTCGCTGCCCGCCCGTACGGCCGAATTCATTGCCGCCGTTGAGCGTCCCGTCTTCATCACCCCTTGGCGGAGCCTCGTTATCGCCGACATGGATGAATGGGTCGCCGAGCAGGTGGTCCGGGTGCTCGCCCCGATGGACCTGGTCTTCGACGCCAACTCCCCCTGGCTCCAGGTCAGCGCCTGCGCGGGCCGCCCCGGTTGCGCGAAGTCACTCACCGATGTCCGTGCCGATGTGGCGGCCGCCGTCGAATCGGGTCGCGTTCTTCCGGCAGAACTGAATCCGCCTATGCGCCAAGATATCCCGCCGGTCAACGCAGACGAGGTTGCCGTTGCCGGTCGTCAACACTGGTCCGGCTGCGATCGCCGCTGCGGCCGCCCCCGCGGCGCGGTCACCGACGTCATCGCCACCGAGTCCGGCTACCGCCGATCCTCGACGACGTAATGGCCGCGCCGAATCCGGCTGCGCCACGCACGATCCGATTCACGGTCTGACGCCACAGCCGCACGCCTTTTGACAAACGCACGGGTGTTTGCGCGGCAAGTCTGTGTGCGGGAAATCAGAAGCCGTGCGGCAGTAGCGTTAAATGCCAAACGGGACTTGGTGGCGGCATCGACTGAGAAGCGCCGCCGTCAAGTCCCGTTGGGGAGAGCAGCTCTACTCGTGGATTTCCAGCGTGCAGCACTTGACGCTGCCGCCGGCCTTGAGCAGCTCGGACATGTCGATGCCGATGGGGTTGTAGCCGCGGGCGCGCAGCTCTTCGATCAGGGCGGTGGCCTTGCTGCTCAGGAAGACGTTCAAACCGTCGCAGACGCCGTTCAAGCCGAGGACCTCGGCGTCGGCGTCGGTGGCGACGATGGCGTCGGGGAACATCTCGGCGAGCACCGCCTGGCTCGCCGCGCTGAAGGCGGGCGGGAAGTACGCGACGGTGGTGTCGTCGAGGGGCAGCAGGACGGTGTCGAGGTGGTAGAAGCGCGGGTCGACCAGTTCCAGCGACACTACCTCGCGCGAAAAGTGCTGCGCCACTTCCTGATGCGCGGCGAGCGAGCTACGGAAGCCCATGCCCGCCAGCAAGCGGTCGCCGACCAGGAGGAAGTCGCCCTCGCCCTCGTTGAGCTCCTTGGCGTCGACCAGTCCGGCGAGACCGTGCTGGGCGAACCAGTTGTGATAGGCCGGGCCCTCGGCCGCCCGCTCCAGGTGGGTGAACCTGGCCGACATCGCGCGGTCGCCGACGATCAGGCCGCCGTTGGCCGCGAACACCATGTCGGGCAGGCCGGGCACGCCGGGTACCACGTCGACCTTGTGCCCGTACTCCTCATAGGTGGCGCGCAGCGTTTCCCACTGCAGCACGGCGAGGGCGCGGTCGACCGGCGCGGCCGGATCCATCCACGGGTTGATGCAGTAGGTGACCTCGAAGTAGTCCGGACGGCACATGACGAACCGTCGCGGCAACGGCTTACGAGCGGTGGACTCGGTGCGGAGGGTGGCTACAGACGTCAACGTGTCTCCCGGTAGGTCGGCGCGATCTTGCGGCTCACACGACCGTAATTCGCCTACTATTGCGCCAGGAACAACGAATCGTTGCGCATTTCCGCCCTAGAACATCGAATAATTGTGTAGCGAGGAAGCAGGTGTGACGTGGACGACATCGATCGGCACATTCTGGAGCACCTACTCAGACACGCACGTGCCTCGTTCCAGGAAATCGGCAGTGCGGTCGGACTGACCGCGCCCGCGGTGAAACGGCGCGTCGATCGGATGGTCGCGAGTAAACAGATCACCGGTTTCACCGCGATGGTGAACCCGGCGGCGATGGGGTGGAAGACCGAGGCGTACGTCGAGGTGTACTACCGCGACAACATCTCGCCCGCCGAATTGCGCCGCAGTCTGGAACCGATTCCGCAGGTCGTCGGCGTGTGGACGATCGCGGGCGAGGCCGATGCCCTGGTGCATGTGATGGCGACCGACATGGCGGAGATCGAGGTGACCGTCGAGCGGATTCGTGAGAACGCGCGGGTCGGGCGTACCCGCAGTTCCATCGTGATGTCCCGCATCCTCGAACGCCCACGCACCTGACACCGTTTGGCTGCCGCGCCGAGTACGACGGCTGGCCAGCCGTTGCCGCGCCACGCCGGTTGCCTCAGCTACCCGCGCCGACCTGGCCAAGAGCCCACCTCTTAGGGTGGACCGCATGTCCGACGTGCGTGCCAGCTACCTCACCGACGGGGCCGAGATCTATCGGCGCTCGTTCGCGATGATCCGGGCCGAGGCGGACCTCGGTGGGTTCCCGCCGGACGTGGCGCAGGTGGTGGTGCGGATGATCCACGGGTGCGGTCAGGTGGATCTAGCCGGGGACGTGGCGTTTTCGCCCGGTGTGGTGGCTTCGGCGCGGGCCGCGTTGCGGGCGGGGGCGCCGATTCTGTGTGACGCGAACATGGTCGCGTCCGGTGTCACGCGCAAGCGGCTGCCCGCCGACAACGCGGTGATCTGCACTCTGACCGATCCGAGCGTGCCGGAACTCGCAGCGGCCATGGGCAATACGCGCTCCGCCGCGGCGCTCGAGCTCTGGCACGATCGGCTCGACGGTGCCGTTGTCGCCATCGGAAACGCGCCGACCGCCCTGTTCCATCTGCTCGACATGCTCGATGCGGGCGCGCCTCGGCCCGCGGCCATCATCGGTATCCCCGTCGGCTTCATCGGCGCCGCCGAATCCAAGGACGCCCTGGTCGATTTCGGCGATATCGAGTTCCTGACCGTCCGCGGCCGACGCGGCGGCAGCGCCATCACCGCGTCCGCGCTGAATGCGATTGCGAGCGAACAGGAATGACGGACGGCACGGATACACGACAGGTGAGCGCAGATCCTGTGGCATCGGTGAAGGCCGAATCACCAACGGCGCCAGGCAAGTTGTGGGGTGTCGGGCTCGGTCCGGGCGATCCCGAGCTGGTCACGGTGAAGGCGGCACGGGTGATCGCCGAGGCCGATGTGATCGCGTTTCATAGTGCGCGGCATGGGCGGAGCATCTCCAGAAGCATTGCCGCGCCGTATATGCGGGCGGGGCAGCTGGAGGAGCACCTCGTCTATCCGGTGACCACCGAGACCACCGATCATCCCGGCGGCTACCAGGGTGCGATCGATGAGTTCTACGAGCAGGCGGCGCTGCGGCTGGCCGGGCACTTGGCGGCGGGGCGGTCGGTCGCACTGCTCGCCGCGGGCGACCCGCTGTTCTACAGCTCCTACATGCACATGCACCGGCGGTTGGCCGACCGGTTCGAGGCCGAGATCATTCCGGGCATCACCTCGGTGAGCGCGGCGTCGGCGGCGCTCGGCACCCCGCTGGTCGAGGGTGAGCAGGTGCTGACCATCCTGCCCGGAACCATGCCCGTCGACGAACTCACCCGCCGACTCCGCGATACCGAAGCCGCCGCCATCATGAAGCTCGGCCGCACCTACCCTGGTGTACGCCAAGCTCTTTCGGACTCCGGCCGCCTTGCCGACGCGTACTACGTCGAACGCGCCAGCAGCACCCGTCAACGCGTGCTGCGCGCCGCCGACGTCGACGACGCGGACGTCCCCTACTTCTCCATCACCCTCGTCCCGGGACCGACGCCGACCACCCCGCTCCCCCGAGTGGATGCGGCGACTCAGCATGTCGCGACCAACACCCGCCCGGGACTCGCCGCGGGCTCCCCTACATCCGCCGATCCCGCCACGCAGACAGGCGAACCCCGCGGTGCCGACCACGATCACGCACCGCGCGCGAGTTCCAATGCACCCCTGACCGTCCAGGGCACGAATCTCCCTGCAGCAGAGTTCAATTACGACCCCACACGAGACGACGCCGCGACGCCCGTACAGCGTGGCGGGGCGAGCGATTCCGGAACCGCGGATGTCGCGCATGCCATTGCCGCCGTGCTCCAGCGGGGAGCCGATCGCGACTCCGCACCGCACGCGGATGCGGTACCTGCCGACGAATCCGGCTCAGCTGCGGACCATTTCGCCTCACAGAACGGCACTGCCGACCGGGCAGGTCAGGTTGTCGTCGTCGGTCTGGGGCCCGGTGCGGCCGAGTGGACGACCACCGAGGTGCACGAAGCGCTCGCTGACGCAACAGATCTGGTCGGCTACACCACCTACCTCAATCGCGTGCCGTCGCGCCCCGGCCAGCGCAGGCATGCCAGCGACAACCGCGTCGAGTCGGAGCGCGCGGCCATGGCGTTGGATTTGGCCAGGCGGGGTGCTCGGGTCGCGGTGGTCTCGTCGGGCGATCCGGGAGTGTTCGCGATGGCGGCGGCGGTGCTCGAGGAGGCTGCCGATCCACAGTGGCGTGGCGTACCGGTGCGGGTGCTCCCCGGCCTCACCGCGGCCAATGCGGTGGCCAGCCGGGTCGGCGCGCCGCTGGGACACGACTACGCGATGATCTCCCTCTCGGATCGCCTCAAACCGTGGGAGGTTGTCGCCCAACGGCTTTCCGCGGTGGCCGCCGCCGACATGGCGATCGCCATCTACAACCCGGCTTCATCGCAGCGCACCTGGCAGGTCGGCGCCATGCGGGACCTGCTGCTCGAGCATCGCAAGCCCGACACACCCGTGGTGCTCGGCCGCGATGTGGGCGGCCCGACGGAGTCCGTCCGCGTGGTGCCGCTGGGCGAACTCGACCCGGCCGAGGTCGACATGCGCACCCTGCTGATCATCGGCGCGTCGACCACCGCGACGACGGAAACCGACCAGGGCGTCCGCGTTTACACCTCGCGTCGGTACGCGGGCATAGGCGACGCGACCTCGGCGGACGCGTAAGATCTCCTGACGCACTGACGATTGGAGGGATCTTGGCCGCGACACTGTCGGAGCTGACGCTGCGCGCCCGAGCCCTGGAGGCCCGAGCCACCGCCGGCGAACAAGCACTCGACGAGCAGGGCGACGTCCTCGGCGAACTCGCGGCGCTCACCAGAAAGGCGCTCGACGGCATCGACCGGATCGAGGAGCGCACCGAGAAGATCGAAGAAGACCTCGTCGAACTGCGCCTCGGTCAGGCGCGGTTGGAAGAGGGCATGGCGCTGGTGCTGGCCCGGCTCGATCAGCTGGCCGGCAAGTAGGGCACACCGCCGATCCGGCGCACGTTCGTATAACATTCCACTATGGAAGGTTGATAGCGAAGGGAGCAGTCGGTTGACGAACACCGCGACCAGCCGCAAGCCGTTGAACTCCACGGCCGCGTCGCTGCTCGGATTTCTACACGAAGGACCCATGTCGGGCTGGGATCTGGTGGCCAAGGCCCAGGACCGCATCGGCGACTTCTGGACGATCACGCAAAGCCAGGTCTACCGGGAACTCGCCACGATGGACGGGGCAGGCCTGGTCGAAAAGGGCGCCCCGGGGGCCCGTGAGCGCACGCCTTATCTGATCACCGACGCAGGACGGGAAGCCTTCCTGGAGTGGATCGCCCGCGACCCCGGCGGCGAAAACATCCGCTTCCCACTGCTCTTGACGCTCTCCTTCGGCGACCACCTCGATCGCCCGCATCTCAACCGAATCATCGCCGCCAACAAGGAGATTCACCAGGCGAGACTCAGCAAGTACCTCGACGACGATCCCACCGACCTGCCGTCCTACGCCCGCGCGACGCTGGATTTCGGCATCAGATACGAACGGGCGGTGCTCGATTGGTTCGACCGCCTGCCCGAACTACTGGGCAGCTGACTCCTGGAGCCAATCCCACACCTGCGCAACGTTTTCCATCACGACGGCAGCCTCGGGCAGAGGCGGCCGGCCGACCATGACCACCGGCAGGCCCGCCGAACGGGCGGCGGTCAGCTTGGCCTCGGTCTGGTCGCCGCCGCTGTCCTTGGTCACCAGCACATCGATACGCCGATCCGCCAACAGCCGGGATTCGTCATCGACCGCGAAAGGCCCACGGGCAAGCAGTAATTCGTGATGCGGCGGGAGCGCGCCCTCGGGTGGATCGATGGCGCGGATCAGAAACCAGGGGCGGGTCAGTCCCGCGAACGCGCCGACACCCTGACGGCCGATGGTCAGGAAGACGCGATCACCGAGGTCAGCAACGGTCTTCGCGGCGGCGGCAAGATCGGGTACCCGAATCCACTGGTCGCCGGTCTGTGCCGACCAGCCCGGCCGCCGCAGATGGACGAGCGGCAGGCGCAACGCCGCCGCGGCGGCAGCGGCATTCGCGCTGATGATGCCCGCGAACGGGTGGGTGGCATCCACGACAGTGTCGATTTCGTTGGCCACCAACCATTCCCGCAGGCCGTCGACTCCACCGAAGCCGCCGACGCGTACCGCGCCGACCGGCATCAGAGGGTCACGAACGCGACCGGCGAGCGAGGAGACGATGTCGAATCCTTGCTCGCCGGAAGCGATGTCGGCGAGTACCCGGGCTTCCCGGGTACCGCCCAGAATCAGGGTCTTCAGGGTTGGCCGCTGAAGTAGGCGATGCCCGCGTTCAGCAGCGACGGCCCGCCCGCGACGGCAAGACCGATGATCGCGCCGAGCACGGCACCGGGCAGGATCCCGACACCGAAGAACAGGATGCCGATAGCGGCGCCGATCAATCCGCCGACGAGTGCGCCCAGCGAACTGCGCTGCAGCTCGGCGAAGAACCAGTCCTGCGCGCCGATGAACTCGGCGGCGACCGGCGCGTTCGCGGTCGGCGCGACCTTCGGGGTCAGCGTCAGCTGCGTGGCGTCGTCGGCGATGGCGGCGGCGATCTCCACCTGCTCACCCTTGGCCGTCTGCGTGAGCGGAATGGTGGTGACGGTGTCGCCCGCGGCATTCTTCAAGGTGACCGACTGCTTGTCGGTGGCCAGGCTGAACGCACCGCCGGTGACGTTGGTGACGACCGACTTGCCCGCGTCGGCCAGCTGCAGCGCGTAGCTGATGCCCTGGTCCTGACCCTTGACGCTCGGGGCGGCGGCGGTCTGATCCTGCACCGCGGGCGGTGTGGGCGCGGGCGCGGCATACGCGGTGCCCGCGGTGATGCCGGTGGCGGCGATGGCCAAAAGTGCGGTGGCGGCGAACTTCTTGTATTTCATCTATCTCCCCATCAGGAACCGGATTTCCGATCATGACCGGATCTCGGCCCCGACCCTACCTGCTGGGATGGAGTCATTTCATTCGTGGACCTCATTTTGCCGTCATGCATTGTGCAGTTTCACAACTGACAATTGCGTGACGGGCAGTTGTGGGCGCCACGTCGTGAATGATCCCAGCGGCTCCGCACGGTAGATCTGAAACTTCCGCAATGTGCCGCCGCGCTCGGCCGCCCAGCCGAGCAGCAGCGATTCCGATTCCGCGGTCACCGCGTTCGCGACCAGCCTGCCACCTTGTCGCAGCTGCGCCCAGCATGTCTCGAACAGGCCATCCTCGGTGAGTCCGCCGCCGATGAAAATGGCGTCCGGAGCGGCGAATTCGGCGTCGTCCCGCGCTAGTTCCGTGCGGGCCTCGCCGTGCACGACGACCTGTGGGACGCCCAAAGCTACGGCGTTGTCGGTGATCTGTTGCCGTCGATGCTCGACTCGCTCGAAAGTGATTGCGCGGCAGCTGGGATGGGTGCGGCACCATTCGATCGCGATGCTGCCCGATCCGCCGCCGATGTCCCACAGCAGTTCGCCGGGGGCGGGGGCCAGGGCGGACAGCGTCAGGGCGCGCACCTCGTTCTTGGTGAGTTGTCCATCGCCGCTGAAGAGTTCGTCCGGTAGGCCGGGTGATCGTGTTGCTCGGATGCGCTCAGGGTCCGCGGTGCATTCGATCGCCACGATGTTCAGTGGGTCCCCGGCGGGTCGCTGCCACTGCTTCGCGATTCCGGTCTCGATATGCTCCGCCGAACCACCCAACTGCTCCAGCACGGTCAGCGCAGAATCTCCGAACCCATTGCGTCCCAACAACTCCGCAAGACATCTCGGCGTTTGCTCATCTGCACTGAGCACCAGCACGCGTCGGCCGTCGACCAACTCCGGGAGCACTGTCTCCAATGGACGCCCAACCACACTGACCACCGGCGTCTCCGCCAACCCCCACCCCAACCGCGCACACGCCAACGACGCCGACGACGGCTGCGGCAGAACCCGAAGCGCCTGCGCTCCCAACAACCGCGCCAACGTCACCCCGATCCCATAGAACATCGGATCCCCGCTGGCCAGCACACACACCCGCGCCCCGGCATACCGTTCGAACAATCCAGCCAGCGCAGGCACCAACGGCGACGGCCACACCACCCGCTCCCCCACCGAATCCCGTTCCGGCACAAGGGCAAGCTGCCGCGCAGACCCGAACAGCACCTCGGCTTTCGCAATAGTCTCCCGCGCCGAACGCCCGAGCCCATCCCACCCGTCTGCTCCGATCCCGGCCACGACAACCGGCGGGCCAGACCACACAACCGTCATCCGCGTTCACCTGACAGCACGTGCACCATGCGGCAATCGGCAGGGCGTCCGCGGCCTGCAACGCTCTGAACGTCAGGGCGGGCGCCGCCTGCGGCAGCACGCTGCCCATCAGCGCGCACGCGGCCTGCAGTAGCGCGTTGCGCGAGACCGAGTACACCGTGACATAGCGTCGCCACCCGGATCGTGTCGCCCTGCCAACCGCTCACAGCGGCATCCGGCGCCAGATCGCTTGGGGCAGTAGATGCATCGCGAAGAAGATGGGCCGAAGGATGACGGGCGTCGCGACGGTTCCCGCACGTTTGTGCAGTCCTTTGACCACTGCGGCGGCAACCTGGTCGGGAGTGCTGGAGAACGGCGCCGGGTCCATGCCCTCGGTCATTCGGCCGATAACGAAGCCGGAACGCACCAGCAGGAGGTGAACGCCGGTGCCGTGCAACGCATCCGCGAGTCCACTGGCGAAGCCGTCGAGGCCTGCCTTAGCCGATCCGTACACATAGTTGGCCCGGCGGACCCGCACGCCTGCGATCGAACTGAACACGACGAGCTGTCCTTCGCCTTGCGCGCGAAGCAGATTCGCGAGCGTGGTGAGCACACTGACCTGAGCAACGTAGTCGGTGTGCACCACGGCGAGCGCGTGCGCCGGATCCTGTTCGGCCCGCGCCTGATCGCCGAGCACGCCGAACGCGAGGATCGCCACCCCGATCTGCCCGTACTCGGCCGCGATCTTCTCGAAGAAGGCCGGATGATTCGCCGTGTCGTCGGCATCGAACTCCACGCAGTGCACGGCCGAGGCCCCACCCTCCGTCAGTGCCGTGACCTGCTCGGCCAGGTCACCGCTGCGCCGCGCCGCGAGAATCACCACCTGCCCCGGCGCCAGCCGCCGCGCCACCTCGAGCCCGATCTCGCTGCGCCCGCCGAGCAGCAGCACCGTCCCCTCCGCAATCCCTCGCAATCCCATGCGCTAAGTCTGACATTCCACCCCCGCCCACCCCCTCCACCCCACGACCAACGGGACATCGGTGAGCCCTTTCGCGTCAGCGACCTCGATGATCCGCCGTCGATCACGCTGTCTCCGAGCCCCCACGAGCAGCGAACCGGGCAACCGCTACCGTCGGGGGATGCCGACCAAGACCGTGGAGCTTTCCCCCGCAGCGCTCGAATTCGTGACCGAACGGCACCTCGCCACGTTGACCACGTTGCGGGCCAACGGAACACCGCACGTCGTCGCGGTGGGATTCACCTGGGACCCGGAGGCCGGGATTGCCAGGGTGATCACCGACGGCGGATCGGCGAAGGTGCGCAACGTGCGCCGCGGCGGATACGCGGCCGTGAGCCAGGTCGAGGGCCGCCGATGGCTCACCCTCGAGGGCCCCGCAACCGTGCTCGACGACCCGGATTCCGTCGCCGAGGCGGAACATCGCTACGCAGGCCGCTACCGAGTCCCCCGCGAAAACCCGACCCGCGTGGTCATCGCGATCCAGGTCAACCGCGTCCTGTCCAGCTCCACCCTGGTCACCCCGCCGGTCGACGCCAGCACCCCTGACCCGCAGTAGCACCGCTGCCGAACCCTGCCGTGCTACGCCGCCGGACTCTACAGCGCCATCAGCCCGTGCGACTGGTGAAATAGACAGCGCCCTGGAGTCGCAATGGCGGCGCACCCGGCGACTGTTCGGCCCGAATACGGGTGCAGCCGCACCGCTTTGGGATCCACATCCATTCTGGGCTCCAGAACGAGTGCAGATCCCGGCAAGCGGTGCAGCTGTCAGGGTTTGGTCGGTTACAGGACCGTCAGCCCGTGGGGGCGCTGGTTCATGGATTCGCAGCCGTCTTCGGTGACTACGACGATGTCTTCGATGCGGGCGCCCCAGTCGCCGCGGAAGTAGATGCCGGGCTCGATGCTGAACGCCATGCCCTGTTGCAGGACCAGGTCGTTGCCTTCGACGATGTAGGGCTCTTCGTGGACGGACAGGCCGATGCCGTGGCCGGTGCGGTGCACGAAGGCCTCGCCTAAACCGGCCTCCTTCAACACATTTCGAGCGGCGGCGTCGACGGACTCGGCGGTGACGCCGGGGCGGACGGCGGCCACCGCCGCGGCCTGGGCCTGCTCCAGCACCGCGAAGCGGGCCGCCCGCTTCGGGTCGGGCTCGCCGAGCGCGTAGGTGCGGGTCGAGTCCGAGTAGTAGCCGGGGTTGACCGGGCCGCCGATGTCGATGACGACGATATCGCCGGATTCGATCCGTCGCTCGGAGTCGTGGTGGTGCGGGTCGGCGCCGTGCGGGCCGCTGCCGACGATGACGAACGCGGCCTCGGTGTGGCCCTCCTCGACGATGGCGGCCGCGATGTCCGCACCGACCTCGGCCTCGGTGCGACCGACCTGGAGGAACTCGCCCATCCGCGCGTGCACCCGGTCGATCGCCGCGCCGGCCCGGCGCAGCGCGTCGATCTCGGCGGCGTCCTTGATCATGCGCAGCTCGCGCAGCACGGGGGTGGCGGAGGCGGGCAGGCCGGTGAACGACTCGGCCAGCGGGATCAGGTGCAGGGCGGGCATCGCGTCGGCGACGGCCACGCGCGAGCCGACGTGCAGCGCGGACTTCACCACGCCGTACGGATCGACGCCGTCGACCCAGTCCAGGACCTGCAAGCCGAGTTCACCGGCCGCGGAACCCTCCAACGAAGCCAGCTCCAGCTTCGGGATGACGACCGACGGCGTCGCGCCGTCGGCGGGGATAACCAGGCAGGTCAACCGTTCGAAGGACTCGGCGGCTGACCCGATCAGATAGCGCAGATCCGGGCCCGGAGTGATCAACAGGGCGTCCAGATGGGCGGCCCGCATCAGCTGCACCGCCCGTTCCAACCGCTCCCCGTAAATGTCCGCCGCGAACCTGGAATCCGTATGCGAGCTCATTCATCCGACGTTACCTGTCCGACCCGCCCAAACGAACCCGAGCTCCCGCCTCCGCTTCCCCCACCCGCACCGTCTTCGCACACGCCGTCACGACCCCACACAGCCCTCGACCGGTTGAAAGCTGTGTGGAGGCACAACAGGCTGTGCGAGGAGGGGCTCGCGATGCCGAGCTCAGGTCAGCTGCCACGTCGGTGCTGGATCATCGAGGGATTGTCGGGGGTGGGAGGTAGCCTCAGCGCGTGACTTCTGCTGCGCATTCCGGTGGACCGCTGTTGCTCCTGGATGGGGCGAGCCTGTGGTTCCGTGCTTTTCACGCGATTCCCGAGAAGATCACGGCGCCGGACGGGCGATCGGTCAATGCGTTGCGCGGGTTCACCGATATGGTCGCGTCGCTGATCACCAAGCACGCGCCGAGCCGGTTGGTGGTGTGCCTCGACCTGAACTGGCGGCCGACGTTCCGCGTCGACCTGGTGCCGTCGTACAAGGCGCACCGGCTCGATACCTCCGCGGACGCGGGGCCGGGCGCCGAGACGGTGCCGGACACGCTGACCCCGCAGGTCGACATGATCCTCGAGGTACTCGCGGCGGCCGGAATCGCGACCGGCGGCGCGGAGGGGCTGGAAGCCGACGACGTGCTCGGCACGCTGGCCACTCGCGAGACCACCGACGACGTGGTGGTCGTCAGCGGCGACCGCGACCTGCTGCAACTCGTCCGCGACACCCCCAAGCCTCCGGTGCGAGTGCTCTACGCGGGACGCGGACTGGCCAAGGCCGAGCTGTTCGGCCCGGCCGAGGTTTCCACCAAATACGGTGTGCCGCTGGAGAATGCGGGCCGCGCCTACGCCGACCTCGCTACCCTGCGCGGCGACGCCTCCGACGGCCTGCCCGGCGTCGCGGGCATCGGCGAGAAGTCCGCATCGCTGCTGATCACCCGATTCGGTTCGCTGGAAGCACTTGTCGCCGCCGTCGACGACCCCGACGCCGACCTCGCCCAGGGCATCCGCGCCAAACTCCGTGCGGCAGAAGAGTATTTGAAGGCAGCAGCCCCGGTGGTCCGCGTCGTCTGCGACGCCGACGTCGACCTCTCCCGCCCCGACACCCTCTCCACCACCCCCGCCGACCCCGACCGCCTCCGCGAACTGGCCACCGCCTACAACGCCGAAAGCCCGATCACCCGCCTGATCAAGGCCCTCGCCACCCGAACCGGCTAGACAGCAGAAGCCCCGCCGCCGCACCACGTGCCGTCAGCCCGGAACAACACCGCTGTCGCCAACAGCCGCACCCTAATCAGTTCTGGGAGTGAGCTATCCGGCACACTCCTGGTAGTAGCCGGCCGGTAGGTGAGCACTTTCGCACCCTGGACTTCGAGTCCTGGAGAAAGACCGTGCCCCTGCCGGTAGGCCGGGAGAGTTGATCGCTGCTGGGATGTCGTGCCCGCCCGAATGGGCGTGAGCACTGCTTGATTAGGTCGCTGATGGTTCTCCTGCTGGCTGCTCGACGGTGATCGGCATTAGCAATTGGAGGATTGTTGCGACTGTTCGTAGGAGATGACTGGGCTGAAGACCACCACGACGTGGAGGTGATGGACACCGCCGGGCGCCGCCTGGCCAAAACGCGCGTGCCCGAGGGCGTCGCCGGAATGGCGAGACTGCACGCGATCCTCGGCGGCCTGGTCGACGACGCCGACGAGGTCGAGGTCCTGGTCGGGATCGAGACCGACCGCGGTCCCTGGGTCGGGGCGCTGGTCGCCGCCGGATACACGGTACTGGCGGTGAATCCATTGCAGGCGGCCAGGTTTCGGGACCGGCTGGGAGTCTCGGGTGCCAAAAGCGACGCTGGTGACGCTCACGTGCTGGCGGATATGGTCCGCACCCATTCCCACGAATTGCGACCTGTCGCTGGGGATTCCGCGCGAGCCGAGGCCGTGAAGGTGGTGGCCCGTGCTCACAAGACGATGATCTGGGACCGAACTCGCCACACCCAGCGGTTGCGTCACGCTCTGCGTGACTACTTCCCCGCCGCGCTGGCCGCGTTCGACGACCTCGACGCCGCCGACACCCTGGAACTGCTCGCCAAAGCACCCACCCCAGCTGCGGCGGCCCGGCTCACGATCCCCCAGATCAGTGCCGCGTTGAAGCGGGCGCGCCGCCGCAACGTCGCCGACAAAGCCACCGCTATTGCGGCCGCACTGCGCAGCGAGCAGCTCGGCCAGCCCGAGGTCGTGGCGCAGGCCTACGCAGCCTCGGTCCAGGCGCTGCTGGCGGTCCTGACTGTCCTCAACACCCAGATCAAGACGTTGCAGGGGCAGGTCGAGGCGCATTTTGGGCAGCACCCGGCCGCTGAGATCATCGCGTCCCAGCCCGGTTTGGGACAGGTCCTCGGTGCCCGGGTGCTCGCAGAGTTCGGTGACGACCCCGACCGCTACCGCAGCGCCAAAGCCCGCAAGAACTACGCGGGCACCTCCCCGATCACCCGCGCGTCGGGCAAGAAGAAGGTCGCCCTGGCCCGGTTCGTACACAACGACCGGCTCATCGACGCCCTCACCACCCAGGCGCAATCCGCGCTGATGTGGTCCCGGGGCGCCCGCGACTACTACGACCGTCAGCGAGCCCGCGGTGTCGGTCACTACGCCGCGCTACGCCAGCTCGCCAACCGACTCGTCGGGATCCTGCACGGCTGCCTCAAAACCGGAACCCTCTACAACGAGACCACAGCCTGGCCCGACCCAGCTCAGCAGTCCGCTGCTTGACATTCAAGCTCCTGGGATGTCTTTCTCGGGATCCGCACTGCCTTTAGGGCCCTATTCCGAGTGCGGATCTCGAGAAACTCGTCCACGAGCGGCACCGTCCGCGGGCGTACGCGGAGAAACCAACGGTCGGCCCACCGAAGCGGGCCGACCGGGGAGGTTGAGGGCGAGTGAGGGCTAGTTCGGGCGACCTACCTCGTAGGTTCCGTCGTCTTTGGTGATCTTGATGGTCACCTTCTTGCCTTCGCCGCTGACCTTGAGGCTGCAGTCGAAGGTGGCGTCGACCTTGACTTCCTGGCCGGAGGGGCAGGAGACGTCGCTGACGTCTTGGATGCCGTAGGAGTCGGTGAGGACCTTCTTCACGCCGTCCTGGACGGCGGACTGGTCCAGCTTGTCCTTGGAGGTCAGCAGGAGCACGAGGGCGATGATGGCGCCGATGACGACGACACCGAGCACAACCAGGCCGATGACCAGGCCTTTCCCCTTGCCGCCGGACTGCGGGGCTGGCTGCTGGCCGCCCCACTGCGGTTGCTGCTGGCCCCACTGCTGCTGCGGGGGCTGGCCCTGCTGCCAATCCTGCGGCTGGGCCTGGCCCCACTGCGGCTGGCTCTGCTGACCGGGCTGACCCCACTGCGGACTGGGCTGCTGGCCCCACGGCTGCTGGGCGGGCTGCTGCGGCGGCTGACCCCACGGCTGCTGCGGCGGCTGCTGCTCACCACCCCACTGCTGGGTCGGCTGTGCCGAGGCAGGCGTCTGCGGTTGACCACCCCACTGAGGGGTCCCGCCGGGTGCCTGCTGTCCACCCCACTGCTGGGTGGGATCGTTGCGTCCCTCCCCGGGTTCGCTGGGTCCAAACGGGCCGCTCATCTGGTTGCCTCCACTCGCATCGTTGTACACACGGTAGCCCCCCGCGTGGGAACGGTCGGATAACTCGAGTCCTCCGCCACGGTCGGTACGCGAAAGAAATCAAATCACAATCGAATCCGCTACGCGGCGTCCACCGCGACGACACCCCGCCGGATCGCCCGCACCGCCTTCGCGGCGGTCGACGCGACCTCCGGATCGTCGGCGCTGCCGTGGATCTGATCGAGCAGGTCGATCACCTGCCTGCACCAGCGCACGAAATCGCCCGCGGACAGCGGCGCGGCCTGGTCACCGCTGGCGAGCAACGACTCGGCCAACCCGTCGCCGCGCGCCCACTTGTGCACGCCGGTGACGAAACCCAGATCCGGTTCCCGGGTGGGCGGCAGCTTGTGCCGTGCCTCGTCGGTGCGCAGTTCGCTCCACACGCGGATGGTCTCGCCGATCGCCCGCCGGATCGGCGCGGTCGGACCCGTCACGCCGAGATATCCACCGTCCTGGCGGGATTCGAACACGAGAATCGAGACGACACCGGCCAATTCGGCCGGTCCGAGCCCGCGCCACAGCCCCTGCCGCAGGCATTCGGCGACCAGCAGGTCGCTCTCGGAGTAGATCCGCGCGAGCCTGCGCCCGTCGGCGGTCACCTCGGACTCGTGCACGAACCCGCGCTCTTCCAGCAGCCCGACGATCCGATCGAAGGTGCGGGCCAGCGAGTTCGTGGTGGCGGCAACCTTCTGGCGCATGGTCTCGGTTTCCCGGGCCAGCCGGTTGTAGCGCTCGCCGATGCGCGCCATCTGTTCCCGATCGGCGCGGGTGTGCGCCGGATGCGAACGCAGGGTGCGGCGCAAAGTGGACAGTTCCCGATCGTCGGCCGCCGAGGCACGCTTGCCGCGCCGCGGCCGGCCCGGCGCCGAGATTCCGGTGCTGCGCAGCGCCGAGGCCAGATCGCGCCGGGTCTGCGCGGTGCGGTGATCGACCCGCCGCGGCAACCGCATGTGCCCCAATGTCTCTGCGGGCACGGGGAAGTCGGCCACCGACACCCGTCCAGCCCACTTGTCCTCGGTGAGCACCAGCGGACGCGGATCTCCCGGCGTCGCATCGGGTTCCAGGATGACCGCGAGACCGGCACGTCGTCCGGACGGGATCGCCACCACGTCACCGCGCCGCAACGCGGTCAACGCGGCAACCGCCACCCCGCGCCGGTCGGAACGCCCCTGCTGTTCGATCTGCCGTTCCCGCTGCTTGATCCGTTCGCGCAGCGAGATGTATTCCAGGAAGTCGCCATCCCGGCCGCCGAGCTGATCGCGCAGCTTGCGCAGCTGGGACTCGTTGCGTTCGATGCCGCGCACCAGCCCGACCACCGAGCGGTCCGCCTGGAACTGCGCGAACGAACGCTCCAGCAGCGCACGCGATTCGTCGGAACCCATCCGGTCGATCAGGTTGATCGACATGTTGTAGCCAGGCTTGAACGAACTGCGCAGCGGATAGGTCCTGGTGGAGGCCAGACCGGCAACCGCGCTGGTGTCGACCTCGGGCTGCCACAGCACCACCGCGTGACCCTCGACGTCGATGCCGCGTCGTCCGGCGCGACCGGTCAACTGGGTGTATTCGCCAGGGGTGAGTTCGGCGTGCGACTCACCGTTGTACTTGACCAGCCGCTCCAGCACCACCGTGCGGGCGGGCATGTTGATGCCGAGAGCCAGTGTCTCCGTGGCGAATACGGCCCGCACCAGACCCTTGACGAACAGTTCCTCGACGGTATGCCGGAAGGCGGGCAGCATGCCCGCGTGGTGCGCGGCCAGCCCGCGATGCACCGCCTCGCGCCACTCCCAGTAGCCGAGCACCTCCAGATCCGCCTTCGGCAGATCACCGGTGTGCTTCTCGATGATGGCGTCGACCTGTTCGCGATCGTCCTCGCGACTCAGATCGAGCCGCGCACGCAGGCACTGGGCCAGCGCACCGTCACAACCCGCGCGACTGAAGATGAAGGTGATCGCGGGCAGCAGACCCTCTTCGTCCAGCTTGGCCAGCACCTCCGGACGCGGCAACGGCCGGAAGTCGCGACGCGGACCCCCGCGCCCATTGCGCGGACGGTCCCAGCTGTTCGCCCGATCGGCCGCCTCGCGCTGCCGGATGAAGCGCACCAGATCCTCGTCGACCAGCACCTTCTGGTCCGTGGAATCGGTGTCGAACAGGTCGAACATCCGCCGACCCACCATGACGTGCTGCCACAGCGGCACCGGTCGCGTCTCGTCCACCACCACCGCGGTATCGCCGCGCACGGTCTCCATCCAGGCGCCGAACTCCTCGGCATTGCTGACCGTCGCCGACAGGCTGACCAGCTTCACGTCCTGCGGCAGATGCAGGATCACTTCCTCCCACACCGCGCCGCGGAACCGGTCGGCGAGGTAGTGCACCTCGTCCATCACCACGAACGACAGTCCGCGCAACGCGTCCGACGACGCGTACAGCATGTTGCGCAACACCTCGGTGGTCATCACAACAACGGAGGCACCGGGGTTGATCGACTGGTCGCCGGTGAGCAGCCCGACGCTGTCACGCCCATAACGCTCGGTCAGATCGGCGAACTTCTGGTTCGACAGCGCCTTGATCGGCGTGGTGTAGAAGCACTTACCGCCCGCGGCAAGCGCCAGATGCACAGCGAATTCGCCGACAACCGTCTTACCGGCACCGGTCGGCGCGCAAACCAGGACGCTGTGCCCCTCTTCGAGTGCCGCACAGGCGGTGCGCTGGAAAGGATCCAGGCTGAACTTCAGCTCGGTGGAGAACTTCGCTAGCTCGCCCGTATGCGACCGGTGATGTGTCACCGTCAGAGGGTATCGGAGTAGTCCGACATCGAGCGCCCAGTTTTATCCGGGGGTGTCACCAGCGAGTCGGCCGGGTCGATCGGCTCGGGGCCGGTCACCGCGGACGCCTCTTCGTCGGACAGCGCGGCCAGGCTCGCCTCTTCCCTGCGGGCCCTGCGGATGTCGTTCAACCGGGAGAACTGGATCGCGACCTCGAACAGCACCGTCAGGGCAATCGCCAACGCGAGCATGGAGAACGGATCCTGCGGGGTCACAATGGCCGCGAAGACGAAGAGCCCGAAGGTGATTCCGCGCCGCCAGGCCTTGAGCCGCGCGTAGGTCAGCACCCCGATGAGGTTCAATCCGATGATCAGCAGCGGGGTTTCGAAGCTGACGCCGAAGATGACCAGCAGCTGGATGATGAAGCCGAAGTACTGCGAACCGCTCAGCGCGGTGATCTGGACGTTGTTGCCGATCGAGAGCAGGAAGCTCAACGCATGGGCGACAACCACATACGCCAGTGCGGCGCCGGTCGCGAACAGCACGGTCCCGGTCGACACGAACCCGACCGCGTACTTGCGTTCCTTCGCGTACAGGCCGGGTGTAATGAACGCCCACAACTGGTAGAGCCACACCGGCGCGGCGAGCACGATGCCCGCGGTCATACCGACCTTCAGGCGCAGGGTGAACTGCTCGAACGGCGCGGTGGCCAGCAGCTTGCACGAACCGTCCGGGCTGATCGCGGCGCGCGCGGAGTCCGGCAGCGAACAGTAGGGCCCGCGCAGGATGTCACCGAGGCTCTCGACGCCGAGGAACCCGTACTCGTACCAGATGAACCCCAGCACGGTGGTGACGATGACCGCGGCGATCGAGACCAGCAACCGATAGCGCAGTTCCTGTAGATGCTCGACCAACGACATGGTGCCGTCGGGGTTGGTCCGGCGCTTGCTCTGCCGGGGATCGAACGGGATTCGCATGGCTGGTGATTGCCCCTGGGTCGGAAGCTCGGCAACTGGAAGCGCTTGCTAGTGCGGCGCCGCGAGGCGACCGCACTATTGCCGGAGTGAGTCGCTGCTCACTCCGGGACGAGCATTGCGCTCAGAGCGTCTTCGGCGCGGCCTGCGGCTGGGGCTGCTGGGTGACCGACGGGGTCACCGGCTGTGCGGCAGGCAGTTGCTGCGCGGGCTGCTGTACCGGAGCGGCCGACGCGCTGTCGGACTCCTTGCCCTCGTTCTGCATCTGACTGACCTCGCTCTTGAAGATGCGCAGCGACCGACCCAGGCTGCGGGCCGCGTCGGGCATCCGCTTGGCACCGAAGAACATCACGAAAACGACCGCAATGATCAGCCAGTGCCAGATGCTCAGACTGCCCATGATTGTTACCTCCCAAGACTGGTGATGGTTCTGATGCTACCGGAGGGTGACGTGCGCGAACGCACCGTCCGGCCACTGGGGCGCTCGTGTGTGCGAAGGCACGAGGCCGTGTTGGCCTGGCGTTCAGCCGAGCCGTCCGAGTTGTTCGTTCAACGGCCGCTCGCGTGCGCGGCTCGCAGTTGTTCGAGCAGTTCCGCACCGGTCCAGGTGCGCCGGTCGCCCTGCTCGGCGGCGACGATCAGTTCGATCAGCCGCTGGTTCACCGGCGTCGGCAGGCCGACCATCGCGCCGAGACCGACGATTTCGCCACAGAGCCAAGAGATTTCGGTTTTGCGGCCGAGTTCGAGGTCGTCCGCCATGGACGAGCGGGCCATCGGGTCGACGGCGAGTACCCGGCCGAAAACGCGCCGGAAAACGCCGTCGGGGACGGTCAACAGCGTCGCCATCACCGCGGGCGGCAGCGGCGTCAGACGGGCGGGGGCGATCCGCGCTCGGTTCATCACCGTGAGCGCCTCCCGCTGAGCCAGCGACAGGCAGCGGCGATAGTTGCGGTCGGCGAGTTGCTCGCGCAGCGGTCGCCCGGAGAGGGCGTTGATCGGGTTGTTCAGGTTCAGCAGCAGTTTGGCCCACTGCACGGGGCGCAGGTCAGGGTAGCGGCGCAGCGCGAGACCGGCCTGCTCGAAGACGCCGAGGAACGGCGCCAGCCCGGGATCGTCCTGCACGGCGACAACGCCCTGGGTGCCGCGATGAAACCGGCCGCCCTCGTGGTGCACCACGTTGAACATCACCATTCCGGCCAGCACCACACAGTTGGGCAGGATCTCCCGGATCACGGTGTCGTTGCCGATGCCGTTCTGCAGGCTCAGCACCACCGTGCCCGGTCGGATCTTGCCGGTGAGGTCACGCACCGCCTCCGCGGTCGCCGCCGATTTCATCGCGATCAGCACCAGATCGGCCGAGCCGACGTCGTCCGGCTCGGTGGCCACGTGGAAGCGGTCGGCGGGCAGCGAGTCGTCGCCGCCGTCGAGGTCGGTGAGCCGGATGCCGGACGCGGTGATCTCGTCGAGCATCCGCCGCCTGCCGACGAACGTGACGTCGGCCCCCGCCACGGCCAGTTTGCCGCCGACGAACAGGCCGATGCTGCCCGCACCGACCACCATCACCCGGCTCGTCACGCGGGCCCGGCTTCCGACGAAGGGTAAGTGATCATCCCGCGGCCTCGAATCCGGCTTCGGCGTAGGCGGCCAGTGCGGCGTTGGAGCGCTCGCGCACCGCGGCGACCAATTCCGGCGGGCCGAGGACCGTGACGCCCGCGCCGAAGCCGAGCAGCAGGCGTGCCATCCAGTCCAGGGTGGCGAACCGCATGGTCGCCTCCAGGCTGCCATCGGCGTTCACCGCGACTCGATGCATCGGGTACTGATCGAGCACCCAGGCATAGTCGCCGTGAATTCGCAAGCGCGCCAACGGAACCGCGGGATCGTCCTGGAACAGGTCGAGTGCCGCGGACTCCTCAGTGGCGTGGCTCGGCGGCCTGGCCGGTTCGTCGAGTTCGGTGGCGGCCTCGATCCGGTCGAACCGGAAGAGGCGGACACCTTCGGCCTGGCGGCACCAGGCTTGCAGGTAACTGTTGTTGTCCACCAAGACAATTCGGATCGGATCGACCACCCGTTCGGTGACGACGTCGCGGCTCGCCGAGTAGTAGACCAAGCGCAACGCACGGTGCCTGGCCAGTGCCGAACGCACCGTGGCGACGGCGGGGGCCTCGGTCGGCGGAGTACGGGCGCCGTCGAGTTCGGCGCCGGAACCGCCGACGATGGCCGATTCGATCTTCGCGATGGCCGCGTGCGCCGCGGTCGGGTCGACCATGCCCGGCATGTCCACGATCGAGCGCAGCGCCACCAGCAGCGCGGTCGCCTCGGTGGAGGTGAGGCGCAGCGGGCGGTCGATGCCGGCGGAGAAGGTGACCTCGACGCTCTCCTCGGAGAACGACAGGTCGATCAGGTCGCCGGGGCCGTAACCGGGCAGACCGCACATCCACAGCTGGTTCAGGTCGCTCATCAGCTGCTTGGTGGTCACGCCGAGATCGGCGGCGGCTTCCGCGGCGCTGATGCCGGGGTGGGCGATGAAGTACGGGATCATGTTCAGCAGCCGTGAAAGTCGAACGGAAAGCCTAGAGCTCACGCCGTGACCTCCGTGCGATCGAAGACCGAGCGCAGCCGGGCGACCACATCCGTGCGCAGCTCTTCCGGCGCGAGCACGACCGCGTCCGGGCCGAGGCCGGTGATCAGGCGGGCGATCCAGTCGCGGGAGCGAACCGGGAGCTCGACCACGGCGCCGACCCGGCCGCCGATGGTGCGTTCGCCGGTCACCTGGCCGATCCGGCGCAGCTCTCGCCCGCGTCCGTCGGCGACCCACACTGTTGCCGTGCCGCTGACAGGTGCCGAACTGGTGACCGTGTCAACGATCTTGCGCAGATCGATACCGTCCGGTTTGCTGACGGCGTTCTCCGGCCCGTAGGCGGTCACGTCGTCGCCGATCCTGGACAACCGGAAGCTGCGTACCGCGTCCCGAGCCCGATCGTGCCCGACGAGATACCAGCGCCCGTGCCGGGTCACCACACCCCACGGCTCCACATCACGCATCAGATACGGGGCATTGATCGCGCCACGATGCTCGAACCGCACCGCCTGACCCGCGTCGATCGCGGCGAGCAGCTTGCCGAGCACCGGCTCCGAACCGCGGGTCCGCGCGGGCACGGCGGGCACCGAGGCCACGGCGGCGTCGGTCTCCACGTGGATGCCCGCGGCGCGCAGTTTGAGCAGTGCGCCATCCGCGGCGGCGGCCAGTTCCGGCGATTCCCACATCTGCACGGCGACCGCGACCGCGGCGGCTTCCTCGTCGGTCAGGTCGATCTCGGGCAGCTCGTAGGCGTCCCGGTTGATCCGGTATCCCTCCACCGACGAGTACCGGCCGACCGGCCCGATCTCCAGGGGTATGCCCAGGTCACGCAGCTCGTTCTTGTCCCGCTCGAACATTCGGCTGAACGCTTCGTCGCTGGCCGAATCCTCGTATCCCGCGACGCTGTCCCGGATCCGCTCCGCGGTCAGGAACTGCCGGGTCGACAGCAGCGCGATGACCAGATTCATCAGCCGCTCGACCTTGGATATCGCCACCCGATAGAGGGTAATCGGCCCGGCTCCGCGCGTGCGCGTCGGCGCGCGATTCACTCGATCACATGTGGGCAGGCGGCAGTATTGAACACATGATCATCGCCTTCTCCGTGACTCCCCTCGGCACCGGCGTCGACGTCGGCCGCGCCGTCGCCGAAGCCGTCCGCATCGTGCGCGCCAGCGGACTGCCGAACCGCACCGATGCCATGTTCACCACCATCGAGGGCGAATGGGACGAGGTGATGCCCGTCGTCAAACAGGCCACCGACGCCGTCCTCGCCGCCGCCCCGCGCTGCAGCCTGGTCCTCAAGGCTGACATCCGCCCCGGAGTCACCGACGGCATGACCTCGAAGGTCGAAACGGTCGAGCGCTACCTCGCGGAGGGCTGACTCGCAGCAACAGCCGCACACCCTCTGATTTCCCGCACAGCAACTCGCCGCACTGACACGCGTGCGGATGTCAAAAGGTGTGCGGCTAGTCCGGAATCGGCGTCTGCTGGTAGAGCGCCATCTTCCATTCGCCGCCTGCGCGCAGGTAGACGCTCGACATGATCCCGCGGAATGCAGGCGCCTCGCCTTCGCCGTAGGCGACGCCGATGTAGACAAGAATCTTGCTGTCTACATCGGCGTCGACCACCCGCGGGTCGAGAATCTCGTAAGTCCGCCAAGGCGGTGAATCCCCGAGGGCGGCAACAACTTCGACGCGATCCATCACCACCCCGTGCGCCAGCACCATCACCGCATCACCGTCATCAGAGAACCGTAGAAATCCGCCCCGGTGCCGTCACACAGCGAGTCCCAGCCCTTACGCTCGACCTCAAGCAGCTCGTTCAGAAGTTCTGTGTCTGCCATAAGTCCACGGTAGGGATAGTTGCCACATCCGACACTCGAACAAGCCCGGCAGGTGCTTACTCGCCGCGAACTTCCCTCAGCGCCTCCAGCGTGCTGCCAGCATCGGCGCCCGGCCACGGATCGCGTTCCAGCGCCTCGCGGATCCGCGCCATCGCTTCAGCCTTGGTGAGCCGCCGAGCGAGCTCGATAAAGTGCTGTCGCAGGTATGCGTCCAGCGACAGACCCGCGATGGCAGCGCACTGACGCAGCACTTCCACGTCTTCGTCCGGCACGTCCAGAATCTGGACGGTCACCATAGCGCTAATCTATGACGCCCAATCGGCGCCTGACCAACGCTTTTACATCGAGGCGATGAGGCGATCCACGCGTTCGTCTACCGAGCGGAACGGGTCCTTGCAGAGGACTGTGCGCTGGGCTTGGTCGTTCAGCTTGAGGTGGACCCAGTCGACGGTGAAGTCGCGGCCGGCTTCCTGGGCGGCGGTGATGAAGTCGCCGCGGAGTTTGGCCCTGGTGGTCTGCGGCGGGGTGTCGACCGCGGCGTCCACGGCTTCGTCCTCGGTGATCCGCTTGGCCAGACCCTTGCGCTGCAGCAGGTCGAAGACGCCGCGGCCGCGCTTGATGTCGTGGTAGGCGAGGTCGAGCTGGGCGATCTTCGGGTCGGACAGCTCCATGCTGTAGCGATCCTGGTAGCGCTGGAACAGCTTGCGCTTGATCACCCAGTCGATCTCGGTGTCGACCTTGGCGAAGTCCTGCGCCTCGACGGCGTCCAGGGTGCGACCCCACAGGTCGACGACCTGGTCGATCTGCGGGTCCCGGTCGCGGTTGCGCAGGTGCTCGACCGCGCGGGCGTAGTACTCGCGCTGGATGTCCAGGGCACTGGCCTGGCGACCACCGGCGAGCCGGACCGGACGACGACCGGTGAGATCGTGACTTACCTCGCGAATCGCACGAATCGGGTTGTCCAGGGCGAAGTCCCGGAACGAGACGCCCGCCTCGATCATCTCCAGCACCAGCGCGGCGGTGCCGACCTTGAGCATGGTGGTCGGCTCGGCCATGTTCGAGTCGCCGACGATGACGTGCAGGCGGCGGTACTTCTCCGCGTCCGCGTGCGGCTCGTCGCGCGTGTTGATGATCGGCCGCGAACGCGTGGTCGCGGACGACACACCCTCCCAGATGTGCTCCGCACGCTGGGACAGGCAGAACGTGGCCGCCTTCGGCGTCTGCAGGATCTTGCCCGCGCCGCAGATCAGCTGACGGGTCACCAGGAACGGCAACAGCACGTCGGAGATCCTGGAGAACTCCCCCGCGCGCACCACGAGGAAGTTCTCGTGGCAGCCGTAGGAGTTGCCCGCGGAATCGGTGTTGTTCTTGAACAGGTAGATGTCGCCGCCGATGCCTTCTTCGGCGAGCCGCTGCTCGGCGTCGATCAGCAACTCTTCGAGAACCCGCTCGCCCGCTCGGTCGTGGGTCACCAGTTGGTGCAGGCTGTCGCACTCGGCAGTCGCGTACTCCGGGTGGGACCCGACATCGAGGTAGAGCCGAGCACCGTTGCGGAGGAACACGTTCGAGCTGCGGCCCCAGGACACCACCCGGCGGAAAAGGTACCGGGCTACCTCGTCGGGGGACAGCCGACGGTGACCGTGGAAGGTGCATGTCACACCGAACTCGGTCTCGATCCCCATGATTCGTCGCTGCACACTATCGACATTACAGCCATGTCATGCGCTCGCGTGGGGCTGCGGACAACACGAACGCATACGTCTTCACAACGATTCGGTCCGGTTCGCGGAACCGAGTGGGAATTCTCACCCTCGATCTGGGCCTGCGATGGACAAAGTTCAGGGCTCGTGCACCGGCGGCCGCGACTGCGGCACACCCATGCACGGGCCCTGAACTCACGTCGGTGGTTACTCCTTTTCGGGAGTCTCCGCCGCCGGTGCCGGTTCGACCGACTTGGCCTTGCCCTTCTTGGCGGGGCTCAGCAACTGCTCCAACGCGGAGTTGGTGACCCGGCGGAAGGCCCGCCGCGGCCGTGCCTGCTCCAGCGCGGCGACCTCGAGCGAATTCACGTCGAGCACCCGCTTTTCCTTCTCGGTGCCCTCCGGGACGCCCGCCTGCAGCGCCTCGACCGCGACCTTGATCGCGCCGGCCAGATCGAGGCCCGGCTTGTAGGACGCCTTCAACGCGGTGAGGATCGGCTCGGTCGTGCCGCCCATCACCACGTATTCACGCTCGTCCACGATCGACCCGTCGAAGGTGATCCGATACAGCACCGCCGTCGGCTGCTGCTCCGGATAACCCACCTCCGCCACACAGATCTCCACCTCGTAGGGCTTGAGCTGATCGGTGAAGATCGACCCGAGTACCTGCGCGTAGGCGTTGGCCAATGCCCGGCCGGTCACGTCGCGGCGGTCGTACTGATAACCGCGAATGTCGGCCTGCAGGATTCCGCTGCGGCGCAGATTCTCGAACTCGTTGTACTTGCCGACCGCGGCGAAACCGACCCGGTCGTAGAGCTCACTCACCTTGTGCAGCGTCGCGGACGGGTTCTCCGCGACGAACAGCACACCCTTGTCGTACACCAGGACCACGACGCTGCGGCCGCGACCGATGCCCTTGCGGGCGAGCTCGGTCTTGTCCCGCATGATCTGCTCAGCGGACGCGTAATAAGGCAGTGTCATGCTGTGCCTCTCTTCGCATGCCCGCGGGGCACTCCGTGGTTACGCAGGCTGCCTCCTCCGTGCCCTGACTCGGTCATGCGCGGGCACTCCCCTCTTCAGCGGCCTCACGATCGGCGACGATGCCACGCGCGATCACCTCGAGGCGGTCCTCGGTCACCTCGACCGCACCTTCCTCGTCGATGACGATCGCCGTCGGGTAGATCCCGCGCATCAGATCGGGACCGCCCGTCGCGGTGTCGTCGTCGGCCGCGTCGAACAGCGCCTCGACGGCGATGCGCAGCGCGCGCTCCTGATCAATTCCCTTGGCGTACAGCTTCTTCAGCGACCCCTTGGCGAAGACCGAACCCGATCCCACCGCGGCGTAGCCGAACCGCTCCTCGCTGCGTCCACCCACCACGTCGTACGACACGATGCGACCGACCTTGTCCGGATCGGTGGCATTGACGTCGTAACCGACCAACATCGGAACCACCGCCAGCCCCTGCAGGGCGGCGGGCAAGTTCTCGCGCACCATCTTCGACAGCTTGTTGGACTTGCCGTCGAAGGTCAGGGATACGCCCTCGAGCTTCTCGTAGTGCTCCAGCTCCACCGCGAAGATCCGCACCATCTCGACGGCCATGCCCGCGGTGCCGGCGATGCCTGCCGCGGAGAAGCTGTCGGTGATGTAGACCTTCTCGATGTCCCTGCTGGCCAACAGGTTTCCCTGGGTGGCCCGCCGGTCACCGGCGATGAGCACGCCACCGCGGTAGCTGATCGCGACGATGGTGGTGCCATGCGGCGCGATGTCCTTCGCACTGGTGGCGCTCAGAGCCGCGCCATCGATCGGTCCGAACTTGTTGCCGGGCAACATTTCCGGAGCGTGCATGCGGAGGTATTCGGAGAAGGACGAGAGGGCGTACCCCAGGTGGAGACGCGAGGGGTCACCTACTGTCACTGGCCGCCTTTCTGAACGTACGCACGGACGAAGTCTTCGGCGTTCTCCTCGAGCACATCATCGATCTCGTCGAGCAGGTCGTCGGTGTCCTCCGCCAGCTTTTCGCGGCGCTCCTGACCGGCGGCGTCCGCACCCTCCGGACCGTCATCCTCGTCGCCGCCCCCGGCGCGCTTGGTCTGCTCTTGTGCCATGGCAGCCGACCTCCTCTGTCCTCATCATGACCGGAGCTCAATTCTGAGCACGGCCCCGGTCATGAGCAATGTCCGTGCTCGTTCTTCAACACTACCCAGCCGAACCGACACCATGTCGTATTCCGTGCCGATATGGGCCGAGTCGGTAGCGGTCTTGTGATCAGGTTGTGAGCTGTTCCACAAGATCGGCAGCAGAGGTCACGCCGTCCAGCAGCTTGCCTACGTGCGCCTTTGTCCCGCGACGCGGCTCCAGGGTCGGGATCCGGACCAGCGAATCGCCGCCGAGGTCGAAGATCACCGAATCCCAGCTCGCCGCCGCGATGTCGGCGCCGAATCGCCGCAGGCATTCACCGCGGAAGTAGGCGCGAGTGTCGGTGGGCGGGTTGGTCATCGCGTCCATCACCTGCTGCTCGGTGACGAGCCGTTTCATCGACCCACGGGCCACCAGGCGGTTGTAAAGGCCCTTGTCCAGGCGCACGTCGGAGTACTGCAGATCCATCAGGTGCAGCTTCGGCGCCGCCCAGCCCAAACCCTCGCGCTGGCGCATGCCCTCGAGCAGGCGCAACTTGGCCGGCCAGTCGAGCAGGCTCGCGCATTCCATCGGATCGCGCTCGAGCAGGTCGAGCACCATGGCCCAGTTCTCGATGATGTCCTGCACGCGCTTGTCGTCGTTGCCGGTGCGATCCATGAACTTGATCACTCGGTCCAGGTACATCCGCTGCAGCGCAAGGCCGGTCAGCTCGCGGCCGTCGGTGAGCGCGACGGTGGCGCGCAGCGTCGGGTCGTGGCTGATCGTGTGCACGGCGGTGACCGGGCGAGCCAGCTGGAATTCGGACAGGTCCTCGCCCGCCTCGATCAGGTCGAGCACCAGCGCGGTGGTGCCGACCTTGAGGTAGGTGGACATCTCGGCCAGGTTGGCGTCGCCGATGATGACGTGCAGCCTGCGGTACTTGTCCGCGTCGGCGTGCGGCTCGTCGCGGGTGTTGATGATGCCGCGCTTGAGGGTGGTCTCCAGGCCGACCTCGACCTCGATGTAGTCGGCGCGCTGGGACAGCTGGAATCCGGCGTGGTCACCGGACTGCCCGATGCCGACCCGGCCGGAGCCGGTGATCACCTGGCGCGACACGAAGAACGGGGTGAGGCCGAGGATGATCTGGTTGAACGGGGTGTCGCGGCTCATCAGATAGTTCTCGTGGGTGCCGTAGGAGGCGCCCTTGCCGTCGACGTTGTTCTTGTACAGCTGCAGCCGCGGGGCGCCGGGCACGCTCGACGCGTGCCGCGCGGCGGCCTCCATCACCCGCTCGCCCGCTTTGTCCCAAATGACCGCGTCCAGTGGATCGGTCACCTCGGGCGCGGAGTACTCGGGGTGGGCGTGGTCGACATAGAGCCGAGCGCCGTTGGTGAGGATCATGTTCGCCGCACCGACCTCGTCGGCGTCGATCACCGGCGCCGGGCCGTTCATCCGGCTCAGGTCGAAGCCGCGCGCGTCGCGCAGCGGCGACTCCACCTCGTAGTCCCAGCGGGTGCGTTTCGCGCGCGGCACACCCTCGGCGGCGGCGTAGGCGAGCACGGCCTGCGTTGAGGTGAGGATCGGGTTGGCCGACGGCTCGGTTGGGGTCGAAATGCCGTACTCGACCTCGATTCCGATGATGCGCTGCATGGGGTCGAGCCTAACGGGCCGCGTCCGGCGAAGTCCGTCCGCTGCCTGCGCCGGGCCGTCCGGCGACCCGATTGCCGCTGGTGGACTTCAATCTCATACCGGGGGTGGTACTTCCGGAGGACCCGCCCGGCGGCCGGTCGGCGCGATAGTCGGCGCATGACCGAATCTCTCGCCGATCCGCACGTCGGCACCGCAGCGCGGCATCGTGCGGCGGACGCTCCAGCCACGGCCGGGCGCTCGCGATTGGTCGCGCTGGATGTGCTGCGCGGTATCGCGATCCTCGGCACGCTCGGCACCAACATCTGGATCATGACCCACCAGGAAGGGCTCGCGGGCTACTTCGATGAGTTGACGCAGCCCGCGACCGGCTGGATGTGGGCCGAGCGGGTATTGCAGCAGCTGGCGCAGGGCAAGTTCCTCGGGCTGCTCACCATCATGTTCGGCATCGGGCTCGCTATTCAGCAGTCCTCCGCGCAGCGTGGCGGGCGACGCTGGCCGGGCAAGTATCCGATCCGGGCCGGGCTGTTGCTGCTGGACGGACTGCTGAACTTCGTGTTCGTCGCCGAGTTCGACGTGTTGATGGGGTACGCGGTCACCGGGCTGATCGTCGCGTTCATCCTCACGACAAGTGAACGCGCGCAACGTCGCTGGCTGATCGTCCAGGCGGGTATCCACCTCGCGATCCTCACCGTCATCGGGCTGGCCATGGCGCTCGCGCCACGCGCGGATGCCGCCCCGCACAAACCGCTGGATCCGAATCCCTATGCGGACGGGTCGTTCTGGGACCTGGTGGTGTACCGGCTGCAGCACGCCGGCGAGTTCCGCTTCGAGACGCTGTTCGTGTTCCCCATGTCGGTGGCGTTGTTCCTGGTCGGGGCCAAGCTGTTCCGGGCCGGTGTCTTCCGGCCCGAGGGCGCGCCGATTCGGAAGTGGCTGATGATCGCCGGTTTCGGCGTCGCGGCGCCGATCGACCTGATCGCCGGTATCGCGGGCAACAGTGACTACTTCGTCTTCACCCGGTACGGCACCGCACCCGTTGTCGCGCTGGGCATCCTGGCCCTGGTCGCGGACTTCTACCTGCGCCGACCGCGGGTCGGGTTCGTCGGCCGCAGGCTCACCGAGGTCGGGCGGACCGCGCTCAGCTGCTACGTCCTGCAGAACCTGGTGGCGTCGATCCTTTGCTACGGATGGGGTTTCGGCCTCGCCGCCCGGGTCTCCCCCGATGCGCGGGTGCCCTTCACCGTCGGCATCTATCTGCTGGTGGCGCTGATCATCGTGACCGGAGCCCACTTCTGGTTGCGTAGGTTCGAACGCGGGCCGGTCGAATGGGCGTGGCATCGCAGCTACCAGGCGCTGGCCGGAAGGGCCTGAGCCAATCGTCAAAGTGAGTTGGCCGACTGCGCTTTCGTCGCGGTCGGCAACTCGATTCGGTCCATGACCACCCCGACATCGAGATTGGCGACACAGCCGTCGTCATCGAATTCGATGGTTCCCGCCACGCCGGAGCCATTGAATTCGAGCAACCGCTGGTCCTCGAGGAACGCGGTGACCAAACCCCTTCTACTCAGGTAACTCTGGGTGGCGCGCCGATGGTCGATCAGCGGCAATGCGTTTATGCCATGGGCGAGTACACGCGCCAGGACGGACGCGCTCGGCGGCGGTAGTTCGAAGGCCGGGTGCTCGACGAGAAACGCCACGCAGGTGCCGTCGGTGACGCCGCAGTACGAACTCCAATGCCCGGAAATCACTTTCGCGGCGTCCGCCAGCAGCTCCGCCACCTGGTGCGGCTCCGGTTTCGCCCGCCCCAGCGCGACCGGCATTTCGGCGGCACACAATTCGGCGACGCCGTATCGGAAGCCGAACTCGCGCACCATCCGCGCCACCGCGATCAACGACTTGGGAAAACCCCACGGATTCGCCCAGGCCCACAGCCACGACTCGCTATCGGCCGTGCCGAGCAGGTGAAACTTCGTACACACGAATGTCTGCTCCGCACCGATGAATTCGAGCCGACCCTCCTCCATATCGGCCTGCCACCGGTGCGAACCCAGCAGTTCTTCGACGTGTAGCCGGTGCTCGAGCGACAGTAACCCCGCGTCGTCGAGCAGCCTCGTCAAGGGCACAGGTTCGGACACCGGCATGAGCGTAGTCAACACATTCCCCCTCGTATGTATCGTCCGCTGCCACTAGTTTCATGAGGTGACCTTGGCCGACCGTTATCCGTTGCTGCACACCCCGACCCACTGGGCGTGGGGTGATATGGACGTCCGGTTCGCCACCGAAGCCCCACCCGACGAACTGGTCACCAACATCCATGTCGTCTGCTTCGTCGGCGACCATATCGTGCTGTGCCGCGACGATCGCGATATCTGGTTGCTTCCCGGCGGCACCCGCGAGCGGAACGAATCCATCGACGAGTGCCTCCGCCGCGAACTCCGCGAAGAAGCAGGCGCCCACCCTACCGGCCCGGTCCGCTGGCTCGGCGCGCACTACGCCACCAGCAATCTGGCTGCCCCCTTTCGCGATTGGCAGCCGCATCCGCACAAGGCCTGGCTCTGGTGCGCCGCAGACGTGGTCCTGGACTCGGCGCCGACCAACCCGGACGATGCCGAGCAAATCCTCGAAGTCCGCGCAGTTCCGCTCGCCGAAGCCCTACAGCTGGCCCGCACCGACGGCGACCATATGGCCGAATTGATCGCCCTGGCAGTCGAATTGCATCGCCCGGACCTCAGGGACTGACGGGACTACTTGACGCGCAACGCTTCCGGCCGGGCAAGCAGATCGCCGACGACCACGTCGCGTTCCAGCGGAACACCGAGACTGCGCGCGTTGCCTTCGAACAGCGCCAGCACCGATTCGGTGAGAATGCCTTCCACCTGATCCGAGGACAGGGTGGTCGCCGGGTCGGCGCGCCAGCTGTTCACCACGCCGTCGACGAAGCCGATGATGCCGAAGGCCATCGGGCGGGCCCGGCCCGGGTCGATGCCGAAGCGGGACAGCCAGATGGCGAACAGGTCGGCCAGCCGGCCGCCGATCCGGTCGCGCGCACCGGCCAGCGACGAATCACCCTGCGGCGCCGCGCCACCGATGAAGCGGTGCAGGTTCGGGTGGCGTTCGACCCAGCGAACGTAAGTGCCGACGGCGCCGCGGACGGCATCGCGCACCGTGCCGTCCGGGTCCAGCATCGGCATGACCTGCGCGAGTAGCGATTCCAGGATCTGGCGGCGGATCTGCTCGTCCAGGTCGCTGCGGCCGTCGAAATGGCGGTAGACCACCGGGCGCGGCAGCTTGAGCCGGTCGGCGATCTGCTGCACCGACACCTCGACGCCGTGCTCCTCGATGACGGTGATGGCGGCGTCGATCACGTCGGCGCGGCGCTGGGCCTTGTGCCCGTTCCAGCGGGTGGCGCGACCGTCCGTGACGGGGGGCTCGGGGTTTCCGCTGGTCGTGGTCACAGAATCACGATACCCGCACGACGGTTGACTGCGACAGCTCGTCTCACTAATCTAAATGTGACAGCTTGTACCGGATAGTCGACATGTTGGAGAGCAGTCATGGGCAACGAGGCCACACTGATCCCGCAAGAGTCCTTCGCGCAGCGCCTACTGACCGGATCGGTCAAGAAGTCCTACGACCCGGTGGTCGATATGGACTGGGACGCGCCACTCGATCCTGACAAACTCTTCCTCCCAGCGGAGGTCGTTTCGCTGTATGGCACCGAGCTGTGGGAGTCGCTGACCCCGCAGCAGCAGCGCGAACTGTCCCGCCAGGAACTGGCCAACGTGCTGTCGGTCGGCATCTGGTTCGAGAACCTGCTGAACCGACTGTTGTTGCGCGAGTTGCTCGCCGACGACCCGACCACCCGGCATTCGCATTACACGCTCGTCGAAATGGGCGACGAGTGCAGGCACATGATGATGTTCGGCAAGCTGATCGACCGCATCGAGGCGCGCCCGTACTGGCCGCGCCGCGCCGGTCGGCTGGCGATCGGCGTGCTGCCGATCTTCTTGCGCGGCTCCATGACCTGGGTCGGCGCGCTGGTCGGCGAGGAGATCTTCGACGCGATCCAGCGGCGCACCCTGGACGATCCGGAGTTGCAGCCCTTGGTTTCTCGCGCGATGCGCATCCACGTCACCGAGGAGGCGCGGCACATCGGTTTCGCCCGCGACGCGCTGGCCCGGATGGTGCCGACCATGTCGCGCGCCGAACTCGCCTACACCAAGCTCTGTGTCGCGGTCGCGGCGCCGTTGTTCGTCTACCTGCTGACCAATCGGCACATGTACACCCGCGCCGGTCTGGACGGGCGCGCCGCCCGGCGGATCGCGACCAACAACCCGGACGCGAAGAAGGCGCTCGGCATCGGTGCCGCGAATCTCGGTGTGTTCCTGCAGAAGCAGGGCCTGATCGGGCCGGTCGGCGAGTGGATCTGGCGGCGGCGGGGGCTGCTCGCATGAGCAACGACCCTGAAATCGTCATTGTCGGTGCCGGTTTCGGCGGTCTCGGCATGGCGATCGAGCTGCGCAAGGCGGGCATCGACGATTTCGTCGTACTGGAGAAGGCCGACGAGATCGGCGGCACCTGGCGGGAGAACACCTATCCCGGCGCGGGCTGCGACGTGATGTCGCTGATGTACTCGTACTCGTTCGAGCCGAACAAGCGGTGGACGCGAATGTTCGCCCGTCAGCCGGAGATCCTGGACTACCTGCGCCGCACGGCGGACAAGTACGACCTGCGCAGGCACATCCGGCTGAACTCCGACGTGGTGACCCTCGACTTCGACGACGCGACCGACCGCTGGGACATCGGCCTCGCGGACGGACGGCAGTTCCGGCCACGCATCGTCGTGATGGCGCCCGGTCCGCTGCACGAACCCTCGGTGCCGGAGTTCCCCGGCCGGGACACGTTCCGCGGCAAGAGCTTCCACTCGGCGCAGTGGGACCACGACTTCGACGTCCGCGGCAAGCGGATCGCGGTCATCGGAACCGGTGCCAGCGCGGTGCAATTCGTGCCGCAGATCGCCAAAGAGGCCGCGCAGGTGACGGTGTATCAGCGCACGCCGCACTGGATCGTGCCGAAACCGGACCGCCCGCTGTCTCGGGTGGAGCACGGGATGTTCCAGTATCTGCCTGGCGCGCAACGGCTTTACCGCTGGGCCGTGTACTGGGGCTACGAGGCGATGATCCCCGCGTTCATGAACCCGGAGCTGATGCGCCGGGTGGAGACGGTCGCCCGCGGCCATCTGCGCCGCCAGGTGCACGACCCGGACCTGCGCGATCGGCTGACCCCGGACTACCGGCTCGGCTGTAAGCGAATCCTGGTGTCCAACAACTTCTATCCGGCATTGCAGCGCGACAACGTCGAGCTGGTGACCACGCCCATCGCGCGCCTCACCGAGTCCGGCATCGCGACCGTCGACAGCGCCGAGGAGAACTTCGACGCGATCGTCTACGGCACCGGTTTCAAGATCTCCGACCGGTTCGCCGATCAGCACATCGTCGGCGCCGACGGCCTTGCCCTGCAGGATGCTTGGCGCAACGGCGTGGAGGGTTTCCTCGGCGTCGCCGTGCACGGCTTCCCCAACATGTTCCTCATCGTCGGCCCGAATTCCGGTGGCGGACACCAGTCGATCGTCTTCATGATCGAGGCGCAGGCCCGCTACATCCGCCAGTGCGTCGAACTGCTGCGCAAGACCGCCAGCACCAGAATGGAGGTGCGCGCGGCGACCCAGCACGAGTTCAACCGCCGCACCCAGCAGAAACTGGCAGGCACCGTGTGGAATGCGGGCGGCTGCGACAGCTGGTACCTGGACGAGCACGGCGTCAATCGCGCCGCCTGGCCCGGCTCCAGCGTCTCCTACTGGCGCACCATGCGGCACCTGGATCCCGGCCACTACGACCTCACCGTTGCCGCCGATCGTGAACCGGCACACGAGTATTCGGGCCCGGCCACGCTCGACTCCCCCGGCTCGCTGCTCGCGGTGACCGTCACCCTCGGCGGCCACGCCGACCCCATCGACGGCAGCTACCACTGGTACGGCCGGATCACCGGCGCCGACCTGCCCGATCCCGGCCGCGCCGAGGTCTTCCTGACCCTCCCCGGCCGCTTCCCCACCGCGGGCCGCCTCCAAGAGCGCGACCCCTGGGGCAACCTGCGCATCGTCGGCCTCGGCGACCCGCCCTACCCCCTGGAGCCCGCCGAGGTCCGTTAATCAGTGGGGCCCGATGACCGACTCCGGCAGAATCGAAGTCATGGCAACGGCAACCTGGCAGGGCCGCGTCCTCGCGAGCAGCGACGACACGGTCATCGTCGAAGGCAACCACTACTTCCCACCCGATTCCGTGCACACCGAGTTCTTCCAGCCCTCGCAGACCAACACGTTCTGCCCCTGGAAGGGCACCGCCAGCTACTACACCGTCGTGGTCGACGGCGAGACCAACACCGACGCCGCCTGGTACTACCCGGACCCGAAGCCGGAGGCGGCGCAGATCAAGGACTACGTGGCCTTCTGGCGGGGCGTGGACGTCGCCTGACCGGCAGCCGCACACCTTCTGACATCCGCACGCGTGTCATAACGGCGATTCGCTGTGCGGGAAATCAGCAGGTGTGCGGCTGGATGCGGATCTGTCGTTCGCACAAAGAATCGGCGGCAGGTTCGGCATTCTGCCGATACCCAGCGGTTGGATTATGCGGTGGGCTGGATCACACGGCGGTGCGCGGCACCGTCGAGATCGATCCGGAAGGCCCCCATGACATTGTCGTCACCGCGATTCGCCGCGGCCAGCGTGCTCTGCTGCGCACTCACCTTGGCCACGGCACCGATGCACGCGAACGCCGACCCGGGACAGACCTGGTTCGTGAGCGCGACGGCCGCGGCAGGCGGAAACGGCACGGAAGCAACGCCTTTCAACTCCTTACCAGCCGTGCAGCAAGCGTCGGGTGACGGTGACACGATCGTCGTCCTGGCCGCGCCCGTTGGCACACCGCCGCTGGATGGTGGCATCGCCCTCAAACAGGGCCAGCATCTGATCGGCCGCCAAAGCCCCGGAAGCATTGCGGCCGTGGCCAATACGACCGCCGCCAACGATGGTGACGCGATCCGCCTGGCACCTGACACCGAGGTCCGCGACCTCACCGTCACCAGCGCCCAGCGCGGCGGCATCTACGGCCGCAATGTCGGCACGACGGTCCTCGCGGGCAACACGGTCGCCGCCACCAACCGCGCCTGCCACGACGGCTTCCTGGTGCAACCCTTCCCGCCGATGGTCGGCGTCCCGTTCGGCATGTCGCTCCCGGTCGCCCCGAACGTCGTCGCACTGAACAACGGCTGGGCGGGCATCATGATCGACTCCGACGCCGGGGCAAGCACGCTCACCATCGAGCGAAACACCGTGCACGACACCGCATGTGGCGACGGCATCGACGTCCGCACCACCGGCACCGCACAGGTCACCGCCACCATCACCGACAACCTGACCGAGAACATCAACGAGGGCATCGCGAAACTCTCCGTCCTCGCCCTGGGTATGCAGAGCACCGGAACCTCCGCGCTCACCGCCACCCTGCGCGGCAACACCCAGCGCGGCATCGCGCTCCCCGCGAACGATCCGCTCAACGCCGCCGCCGACAGCGAGGGCATCTTCGTCAACGCCGCCGACCGCGCCCGCATGCGAATCACCATCGACCGCAACAGCTATCGCCACGGCGGCGGCCACTTCTCCGCCAACGGCATCGAATTCGTCACCAGCAACGGCACCCCGGACAGCGAGGTCACGCTGACCAACAGCGAATTCATCGATGTCCCAGGCGATATCGTGCAGAACCTGAACCTCAGCGCCGAGGGTGCCCGGCACGTGATGACCATCGACGGCCTCACCGCCGCCGGTGCCAGCTTCCCCGCCGCCGCACTCAACCCGCTGGTCCCCGGCAACCTCGGCAGCTGCCTGTTCTCCGCCAGCTTCGGCCGCGACAACACCACGGCGCTGACCCTGCGCAATGCCCAGCTCAGCCGATGCAGCGCCGACGGCATCGGCGTGTACGCCTACTCCCCCGCCGGGCCCGCCCCCGCCAAGGCGACCATGCGCTTCGATATCGCCGACACCACCGTCGCGGACAGCGCCGTCGCCGACTTGCACGTCCGCACCGTCGGCGACCTGGCCGAGCTCGCCGGGAAGATCGAACGATCCCGTTTCGCGGGCAAGGTCACCCTCGGGCAGAGCGACAGCAATCTAGGCGCGGGTTCGGTCATCGACTTCGGTGGCGGCCGCCTAGGCAGCGCCGGAAACAACTGCTTCGCGCCGACCACCGGGGCCGAACTGACCGTGCCGGGCCTGCCGGTAGACCATCCGGGATCCTGGCCGACCTGTGGCTGAAACCCGCCGACCGGCCGACCGGGCCCGGCCACCCGGTTCAGTTCGATCTTCGACGGTGCTCGAGTGACGCCAGAGACCTCAATTTGGTCAAGTGCACAATGTCGCACGCCACACTCTGCGCGTTTGTCGCTAGCGCACACACTCGCTCATGCGTTCTGCTGATAGATGACGATGAGGTCAGCCCCGTCCCCAGACGACCGGCACGGCCTCAGCCCTTCGCTAGCAGAGGTTAGGTTCTTGGTTTCATCGACAGTCCCGGCGGCCGCCCGCCCGGACACGCTATGTGCGGCGTTCCAGTCAAACGTCGCGAAGTACCCGGACGCGGTCGCGCTGCGCACACTCGGCGGTGCCATCTCGATCACCTGGCGCGAATACGGCGAACGAGTGCAGGCCATCGCGACCGGCCTCGCCGCCCTCGGCGTCGAACCGGGCGACACGGTCGCGATCATGCTGACCAACCGCCCCGAGTTCCACCTCTGCGACACCGCCATCCTGCACGCCGGCGCGACACCGTTCTCGGTGTACAACACCAACCCGGTCGACCTGCTCGTCTATCAGTTCAGCAATGCGCGCAACAAGGCCGTCGTCTGCGAGCGTCAGTTCGCCCCGAAGATCCTGGAGGCGGTCGCCAAGGCCGCCGCGCAGGGCATCCACGTCGAGCACGTGATCTGCGTGGACGAGGCGCCCGAGGGCACCATCGCGCTCACCGATGTCGAGCGGGCCACCGCGGGCAGCTTCGATTTCGACGCCACCTGGCGCAAGGTGCAGCCCGACGACCTGCTCACCATCGTCTACACCTCGGGCACCACCGGCCCGCCGAAGGGCGTCGAGCTCACGCACACCAACTTCATCGAAAACGCCCGCGTCCTAGACCAATTCGGCGGTGGCGGACCGGACGACCGGGTGATCTCCTACCTGCCCGACGCGCACGCCGCCAACCGCTGGTTCGCGCACTATCTGACCTTGCTCGAGGGCTGCCAGATCACCACCGTCGCCGACTTCAAGCAGGTCGCAACGGCTTTGGCGGAGGTGCACCCGAGCGTGTTCCTCGGCGTGCCCCGGGTGTGGGTGAAAGTCAAAGGCGCACTGGAGGAACGGTTCGCCACCGAGTCGCCGGTCAAGCGCCGCCTGATCGACTGGGCGATCGGCGTCGGCCGCAAGAAGGCCCGCGCCACCTCCGACGCCCGCACCCTCGGCGCGGTCGACCGGCTCCAGTACGCGCTGGCCGATCGCCTGGTGCTCGCCTCGATCCGCGACGGCCTCGGCCTCGACCAGGTCCGCATCGCGGTCACCGGCTCGAACGCCATCCCGCCGGAGGTGCACGAGTTCTTCCTCGGGCTCGGCATCCCGCTGTGCGAGGGCTACGGCATGAGCGAATGCACCGCGGGCGCCACGCTCAACCCGCCCGAGCGGGTCAAGATCGGCACAGTCGGCACCCCGCTGCCGGGTGCCGAGGTCAAGCTCGCCGACGACGGCGAGGTGCTGATCCGCGGCAAGATGGTGATGCGCGGCTACCGGGACGACCCGGCCAAGACCGCGGAGACGATCGATAGCGACGGCTGGCTGCACTCCGGCGATATCGGCACCATCGACAGCGACGGCTACCTGTCGATCGTCGACCGCAAGAAAGAACTGATCATCAACGCGTCGGGCAAGAACATGTCGCCCGCCAACATCGAGAACACGGTCACCGACAACTGCTCGCTGATCGGCACCGTGGTCGTCATCGGCGAGCAGCGGCCGTTCAACACCGCACTGCTGATCCTCGATCCCGATCTGGCCGCCGCCTACGCGCAGCGGCACAACCTGGCCGGGACCACCGTCGCGGAGCTGTCCAAGGATCCGGAGATCTTGACCGCGATCGAACAGGGCATCGCCGCCGCGAACAGCAAACTGTCCAGGGTCGAACAGATCAGGAAGTACATCGTGCTCCCGGAGGTCTGGGAGAACGGCAGCGACTACCTGACCGCAACTGGCAAACTCAAGCGCAAGCCCATCTCGAGCGGCTACACAGATACCATCGAAGCCCTGTACTCGACCTAAGTCCGGGAAGAAGAACCAGCATGATGCCATCGCGGACTCGGGTGTTCGACGATCTCCATCGGCGGACCGCGTCGATGCTCGAAGCGTTCTACGCCGCGCTGCCGCCGTACCAGCGGCTGCCGCAGTCACTGGTGGAGACCGACTTCGCCCGAGGCACCAAGCTCAATGTGGACCTGTTCTTCGAGTACCTGCGCCGCGGCGAGGAGCCGACGGAGGAGGACACCAGGGAGCTCGTCGAGCTGGCCATGGACCGGTTGCGCGACGGCACTCCGCTGCCGGAGGTGTTGGAGCGCTACCGGTTCGGCGCGGCGTTCATCTGGGAGCGGCTGCGCGCCTCGGCCAGCCCGGCCGAGCGCGAACTACTCTTCGACGCGTCGCTCATGCTGCTGAAGTACGTCACGCTGGTCGCGTCGCGGATCGCCACCGCGGCCACCCAGCGCGTGCACGACCCACGCTGGGAGCTGCTGGAACGCAGGCGCGGCATCGCCGACGCGCTGCTCACCGGCCGCGACCCGGTGGAATGGGCGAACGATCCGGTGATCCCGGTGGCCGACGCCTTCCTCGTCGCGGTGTTCCGCCTGTGCGGCACCCGCGGCGGGCCCGCGTCGGCGCTGCGGCATCGGGTCGAGGCCATCCCCGGGGTGTTCCTGCGGCTGGACGCGGGCGGCTGGACCGCGCTGATCCCGCTGCAGTCCGGCGACGACGGATCGGCCACGCTGTCCGGGCTCACCTCGCGGCTGCCCGCGCAGGAGCCGACCGAGCCGCCGCCGTACTGGGTGGGCGTCGGCGCGGCCCGCAGCAAGGACGCGATCCCGACGATGTACGCCGAGGCGCGGGTGCTCGCCGAATTGGGCCGGTGCCTCACCCGGCGCGACATCCTGTGCCGCAGACAGGATTTGCAGTTCGAGTACACGGTCGCGGTGAGCGATGCGGCCCGGCCGGGTCTGGCGTCGGTGCTCGCACCGCTGGACGCGCAGCCGATGCTGGCCGAGACCCTGGAGGTGTTCGTGGACAGCGGTTTCAATCAGCTGGCCACGGCGCGGCAGCTCAATGTGCACCGAAATACGGTGACCTACCGGCTTTCCCGGGTGCACGAGCTGACCGGACTCGACCCGCATCGTCCGGCCGACGCGATGACTCTGTCCGCCGCGCGGCTGGCCAGGCGACTCGAATCCGCCTCGTTCGCCCCGTAATCCGCCGCTGTGCTCCGTAATCGGCTGCGGCAAAACAACTTTTAGGCACTGTTACAAAATCTCGTCGAATCCTCTTGTGTATTGCCAGTGTTGCGGCACCCCGCTTATGCGTTGTGCTGTGTAGCGACGATGAGGTCAGGCGTGACCGCCGAACATCCGGACACAATCCGGGATCAGGCGGGCCCAGTTTTCGGCACTCGAACCGCGGTATCGGCCGGCGGACGGGTAGCTCGCCGCCCGGCTTCGACCATAGCCAGCAAAGGTTCAGGTAGTTGAGAATTATGTTCCGGGCGCGAGCCTTCCGCCGCGCCGTGCCGGTCGCCGCCGCCGTCACCGCCGTCGGCTTGATCCTGCAGTTCGCCCCCGCGGCAAACGCGGTGCCCACCGCGGGCCCGGTGCCGAACGCGCCGGCGAACTTCGGCCTGCCCGCCGACTATCAGCCGACGCCTGAGCAGTACGGCATCGCCTACGAACTGGGACACATCGTTCCGCTCGCCGACGGCACCCAGCTGCAGACCGAGGTGCGCTACCCGACCGACCCGGCCACCGGCCAGCGCGCCGCAGGTGAGTTCCCCGTCGTCGTCAACTTCACCACCTACGGCGCGGTGTCCAGCGCCCTCGCCGCGGCGGTGACCAGCGTGATCGACACGCTGCACATCCCGCTGCCGGACCAGCTGAAGGACGCGCGCCGAATCATCAACCAGGCCACCAGCGCTCAGGACATGCTGGTGCGGCGCGGCTACATCGAGGTGATCGCCGACGTGCGCGGCACCGGCGGCTCGACCGGCGCGTGGAACCCCGCGTCCCAGCAGGACGGCCTGGACGGCGCCCAACTGGTCGACTGGGCCGCGAAACTGCCCGGCGCCAACGGCAAGGTCGGCATGTACGGGTACTCGTTCCCCGCGCTGTCCGCGTTGCGCACGGCCGAATCCGTGTCGCCCGGTTCGCCGCTGAAGGCGATCGTGCCGATGGCCATGCCGAACAACATCTTCAACGAGGTGCTCGGCCACGACGGCATGATGAGCCCGATCCTGCTCACCGCCATCTCGGTGCTGGTGCCGTACCTGAGCCTGATGGGTCCGTTCATCACCGCGGTGGTCTCCCCGCAGATGTTCCTCGAGACCCTGGTCGATCATCTGCAGGCGGTCGTCTCCTCGGACAGCACGATCAAGTTGCTGCTCGAGGCGTACGGCGGCGGCCCGCTGGCCTACGACGGTCAGTGGTGGCAGGACCGCCGGTTCGAGACCGACCTGAACAAGGTCGTCGCGAACGACATCGCGATGTACCAGGTCGGCGGCCTCTGGGATCTGTATCAGGAAGGCCCGTGGCGCAACTACTCCCAGCTGCAGAACCTGGCCGCGGGCAAGGACCAGTTCGCGCCGATGGCGCCGGGTCAGGCCACCGACGGCCGGTTCCAGCTGCTGATGGGCCCGTGGTACCACGTCGGTCTCGGCTTCGGGCCCGGCTCCCGGATGGACACCGACATGATCACGCTGGCCTGGTTCGACCGCTGGCTCAAGGACATTCCGAACGGCATCGACAAGACCAACACTCCGCTGCACGTCATCGACCCGAACAACATGGCGGTCGCCACCGCCCGATACCCGTTCGAGCAGGCCGGAATTCAGCAGCGATACTTCGACGGTGATCGCCTGGTCGCGCAGCCGCCCGCGGTCGCGGACGCGTCGGATCGCTTGGACTACACCGGCATCGACACCATCTGTAACCGGCAGAGCCTCGGCCAGTACAGCGCTGGCCTGTTCGACTTCCTGTTCCGCCTGTTCAATGCCTACAACCCGTGCACGGAGTGGGTGCAGGAACCGGTCGCCGGTCGCCGCTACACGATGGAACCGGTCGCCGAGCCGACCGTGCTGGCCGGGCCGAGCAGCGTCACCCTGTACGCGTCCTCGACCAGTAATGACGCGGCCTTCCAGGTGTGGCTCGACGATGTCGCGCCGGACGGTTCGGCGGTCAACATCACCGGCGGCTCGCAGCTGGCCAGCCAACGCACGTTGAACGACGAAAAGACTTGGCGCGCAACGGATGGCACCATTTACGCGCCGGAGCACGTGATCCGTAAGGACGCCGAGCAGCTGCTGACGCCCGGCGAGGTGACCAAGCTGGAGGTCAAGATCCGCCCGACCTTCTACCGACTGGAGCCGGGACACGCGCTGCGACTGCGGATCACCAGCGGCACCTTCCCGTCGACCATGCCGATTCCGACCGATTTGCCGCGTTTGCTCGGTTCGTCCCAGCAGATTCATCGGGATGCGGCCCGGCCGTCGAGCCTGGTCGTGCCGCTGGCACCGGCGTCCGCGTTCGGCGGCTGAGACAGGACTGAACACTCGGGCCGGAATCGTGCGAACCTGGTGTGCCCCAGGTCACGTCTAGCCCCGCTTCAGCGACGGTACCTGTAAAGATCGTGCAAACCTGGGATGAATTCCAGGTGCATTGAGACACATTGTCCGGCAATCTCTCAGCTACCTGAACATTAAGCGTTTCACATCCCCGCTGGCAGCGGCGTTGCACTCGGCGATTGCGCCGCCCGCAACGCCGTTGTCCGCGATTCCGGGGCAAATATCGGTGATCAGGCTCACCGTCACATTCACCCAGAATTTCTTCTACAGTTTGTCTCGTTCCGGTCCGACGATGACGTCCCGGAGCCGTTCGGACAAAGTTCTCGGATGCAGGCCGAAATTCTTGTCACTATTCGGATCGGCAATTCCCTACCGCGCAAGGGAATCGCCGATGGGCAGCTGAAGGTGTGTCATGGAATTCATCGAACTGGCCGATTATCCGTTGCCTAGCGGCCGTGTGATCGAGTGGCTCCCGACAGCCACTGCACACTGGGCCGACTGGCCGCGAGATACTCGTGCCGTTTCCTATAATCACGAGCATCATCTTCGAGATGCGGTGGAACACAGTCGAATACGGGATCGTCGCCACTACTGGCTAGGGCACGCCTACCGGATCGACGGACCGCTCGACCCGCAAGCCTGGCGTACCGCCTTCGATGCCTGGATCGACCGGCACGAGGGTCTGCGCTCGCATGTCGCCATCGAGGGCGGCCAGCCGGCCAGGTACACCTTGCCGCCCGGTGAGATCCGGGTACAACCGGTCGACGCGGGCACGCCGACCTCGACAATGGCGACATATCGCCTGGTACACGGGCTACTCGACGACGGAACCTCGCCGCTGCGCTGGCCCTCCTACGTCGCCGTGACCATCGCGAACCGCGACAGCTTCACCGTCGTGTTCGCCGCCGACCACTCGATCATGGACGGCTACTCGACCGTCTCCACCGGCGGTGAGCTGCACGCGCTCTACAACGCGGTGCGGGCGGGCAAGTCCGCGGAGCTGTGCGATACCGGCAGCTACGTCGACTTCTGCCATGACGAGCGGGTCCGGGCGACCGCGGCCACCGCCGAGAACCCGGCGGTGCAAACCTGGCAGACGTTCTTCCCGGAGAACACCGAGAACAGCCTGCCCTGCGGCACGCTCAGCAAAGTCGCCGCGGCGCCGATCGAGTTCACCGGTCCGGCGGAGGCCTCGACGCGGCGGGCGCCACAGCGCAACCTGTCGGTCGAGGTGCTCGACGCCGACGCGGCGGACGCGGCCTCGGTGGTCGCCAGAGAACAAGGTCAGGGGCTGTTCGCGGCCCTGCTGGCCGCGTTCGCGGTGACCACCACCGAGCTCGGCGCCGGGCGGGATTTCCGCACGGTGATCCCGCTGCACACGCGCACCGAACAGCAGTGGGCCGACACGCTCGGCTGGTTCGTCGGGCTCGCGCCGTTCCAACTGGATTGCGGTCCGGCCCGCAATCTCGCCGAGCTCATCCGGCCCGCGGGCGAGGAGCTGCGCCGCACGCGCGGTGCGGCGACGGTGCCGTTCGGGCGGGTCTGCGAGTTGCTCGGCACCAGGCCGCGCATCTCCTTCATGGTGTCGTATATGGACGTGCGCGGCGCACAGTCCGCCCCGACCTGGGTCGACACCAACACCCGCTGGCTGCGTAGCCGCAACGTCTCGGCCGACGAGTTCTTCTTCTGGTTCGTCCGCACGCAACACGGCGTGACGCTCAACATGCGCTATCCGGGCACCACCAAAGCGACCCGTGACATCCACCGGCACGTACTGCGGATGCGCGACCTGCTTGCCGAGTTCACCCGCTATGGAGATGCCCGAATCCGTCCGATCGAAGGAGCGCCGCTGTCATGGTAGAGATGACCCTCACCGAGCATTGGCAGCCGAAACCCGGCGTGCTACTCGAGTTCACCACCACCGCGGCGAGCCAAGCTGCCACCGAAACCACCGCGCCCTCCGACATTCCCGCGACCTACCTGCAGGAATCGCATATCCGCCGCTGGTCGGCGCGCAGGCAGACCAACGACCCGCTCGCCTCCGAGCTCTCGTTCTGCTTCTCGGTCGCGCGCCCGCTCGACGCCGAAGCACTGCGCCGGACCTACATCGCCTTCCTGCAGCGCCACGAGACCTTGCGCTCGTGGTTCCGGATCGACGAGTCCGACGGCGGGTTCGCGCTGACCAGATACCTGCTCGACCCGGCGGCGGTCGACCTGGAAACCCATACCCTCGACACCTTCACCGACAGCGGCGAGCTCCGCGACACCCTGGTCGCGAAGTTCAAGGCCAACGCCAACCCGACGCGCTGGCCCGCAATCGTCTGCTGCGCGATCGACCACGGTGCGGACGGCTTCACCGTCGTCTACAGCGCCGACCACGCGTTCACCGACGGCATGTCGGTGCTCACCTCCACCTACGAATTCCACGCGCTCTACACGGCATTCAGCACCGGCCAGGAGCCGGTGCTGCCGCCGGTCGGCAGCTACGTCGAGTTCGCGCGGACCGAGCGCGCCGCCGTCGCCGCACGGCCGCCGGAGTTGGAGCAGCTGGCCGGTCTGCTCGCCGAGAAGGCGCATGGGGTCCGCGCGCTGCCGATCGAGCTGGGCCTCGCGCCCGGTGCGGTGGCCGACAGCTTCGGCACCAAGGTCGACATGCTCGACGCGGCCGAAATCGACGCGTTCGCCGCGGCGTGCAAGAACGCGGGCGGTTCGTTCTCCGCGGGGCTGTATGCCGCGGTCGCCCTGGCCGAGCTCGAATTCGCGGGCCGGACCAGCTATCTGGGCATGAATGTGGTCGGCACCCGAAGCGAGCCGCAGTATCAACTCGCGCAGGGTTGGTTCATCAACCTGATGCCGATCGCGTTCGATCTCGAGGGGGCGCGTCGGTTCACCGATCTGATCGGTCGAGCCGGTGTCGCACTGGACTGGACCAAGCCGCTGGCGAACGTCCCGATCCATGCCGCGCTCGACCGGGCGGCCGCGCTCACCGGAACGCCGCTGCCGGTCACGACGGACTGGCCGTGGGTGTCCTACCTGGACATGCGCGCGGTGTCCGGTCCGGCACTGGCGGCCGCGATGCCCGGCGTCTCCGGGATCAACGGTCTCGGCTCACGCAGCAAGATCGGGCAGACCTCGCCGATCTGGTTCAACAGAGAGCTGGAGCGGCTGCACGTCACGATGATGTACCCGGACACGCCGGTCGCGCACAAGTCGGCCGCCGACTATCTGGGGCAGATCAGAACCACCTTGCGCGCCATCGCCGACACCGGTGATTTCGCGGTCACCGCACCAGCTCTCGCGAGGTCATGATGCAGTTGCTTTTTCTCGACCAACTGAATGCACCACCGGGCACCCTGCTCGAATGGACCGCGCTCGCCGAGCCCGGTCCGACGCCGGACGCGACACCGCCCTCCGCCAACCAAGCGATCCACCTGTCCTCGACCGGGCCGACGATCTGGCTCGCCGCGAACTTCGACGTAGCGGGCCCGATCGACGAATCCGCACTGCAGACGGCTTTTTCGGTGTGGTTGCCGCGCCACGACGCGCTGCACTGCAGCTTCGAACCGCCGTCCGACGGCAAGCCGCCGTCGGTGCACGTGGTGGTGGACACCGATATCAAGCTCATCCCCCAGCAGGCGGTCGAGACCGCTTCCACCGATGAGCTGCGCACCGTGCTCGGCGCGCGGCTCGATCAGGCCTGCTCGCCGTTCAGTTTCGCGCCGTACTTCCTCGGCGCGATCAGCAGGCCGGAAACCTCCACCATCGTCTGCGGATTCGATCACGCGGTGTGCGACGCCTGGTCGATCACCATCGCGGTGGCGGAACTGGACGAGCTGTACCGGGCCGCCTGCGAGGACGGCAACGACGGTGCCGTCGCGGCCGCCGACCGACTGCCCGAGCCGGGCAGCTTCCTGTCCTACTCGACCCGCGAGGCCGCCATTCCGGCCGCGGCCACCGGGCCGTTGATCCGCTCGTGGCGCGATTTCCTGCACGCCGCGGGCAACGATCTGCCGCACTTCCCGCTCGACCTCGGTCTCCCGGCCGGGTCGGTGGCGCCGTTCGGCAGCGATGTGCGCTTGCTGCTCGGCGCGATGGCCGCCGATGCGCTGCATCGCAAGTCGCGGGCCGACGGGTATTCGATGTTCGCCGCACTGCTGGCCGCGGTCGCGATGGCCGCGGCCGAGCTCGGCGGTCGCGCCGGGACCGACCTGGTGTTCCCGGTGCACACCCGGCGAGAGCCGCGGCACCACAACACCTTCGGCTGGCTGGTGTCCAACGCGCCCGCGCACGTACCGGTGGCGCACGACTTCTGCGCCACCGCGCAGGCCGCCGACGAGGCGGTCCGTACTGGGCAGCGGTTGGCGCGGGTCCCGGCCAACCGCGTACTCGCCGCGATGGGCAGTGACCTGCGCCGGACCAGGCAGGACCTGTTCAGCGTCTCCTACACCGACTACCGGCGACTACCGGGCGGTTCGCGCAGCGACACCACCCGCACGGTGCCGCGAAATCCGGCGCAGCTCAGTCGCAGCGCACCGTTGGACGACGTCCAGCTGTGGTTCACCCGCACCGATGACGGGCTCGCCTTGCGCACCCGTTTCCCCGCGACACCCACCGCGGGACCGCTGATCGGTGAGTTCCTCGACAAGGTCGCCGGGACCTTGTCCGCAGCGGTCTCGGTCCGGGTATGAGGGCCCGGTACTCGCCCAGCGTCCAGCCCGCTCGACAGGTCGACTCGGTGCCCTCGACTCCGAGGGCGACGAGTCGCGCGACGGCGGCCTTGTTCGGGCCCCGACGATCGACAAAGTACGACTGCCGGGTAGTCGAACCCGATAGTCTCAGCACAGGATCCAGCGAGGAATTCCTCGTGAAAGCCGGGAGCATCCGACGATGAAGGCTCTGGTAAGAAACGACTTCTCGACGTCATCGGACGCCGAAGCCACCGCCGCGGCACAGTGGCAGGGCACCGCCCTGCTGCGGCCGGGCGTGCTGGCCTTCGAAGGCGAGATCCGACAGACGGAATTACACGCCCATCACGCCGTGCAGATCATGGCCGCATGTACCCCCGTCATGGTCGTGGACGGCAGCGGGGTGCGTCAGCAGGGCACGCACATCATCGTGCCCACCGACGCGCCACATCGGGTCTGCGGCGGCTCCAGGCACGGCATCGCGATCTACCTCGATCCGGAAACCGTCGCGGGTGCGGCCGCCGACCGGCGGGCACACCTGCACGGGTGGGTGCACGCGCTGAAGGTCGATCCGGAGCACGGCAACCTGGCCGACCACGTGGCCGACGTGCTCGCCGATCTGCTGCGCGACAACGCGGCAGCCGGCCCGGACGACCGGCACGGCGTGGTGACCGCGGCGTTGCAATTGCTCCCCGACATGGTCAAGGACGGGTCGGTGCGCGGCTCGGATGTGGCGCGGCAACTGGGCATTTCGGCGACCCGGCTGACCCACCTGTTCACCGAACAGGTCGGCATCCCGTTGCGCCGGTACATCCTCTGGCTGCGGCTCTACATCGCGATGGACGGCGTGATGGCCGGTGACGACGTCACGACCGCGTCGGCGTCGGCCGGGTTCGCGGACAGCTCGCACCTCACCCGGACCTGCCGGCGCACCTTCGGGCTGCCGCCGTCGATGATGAGCCGCGACGTCGACTGGGACATCAGCCTCTGAGTTGACGGTGCCGGGCAGTATGCTCGGAGCATGATCTCGCGGGCTCAGCTGATGGCGTATGCGGTTGTCGCATTCGTGCTGCCCGCGCTCGTGCTGTTCGCGATACCGGCGGGTGAGCCGGGGTCGGTAGCCATGGTCGGCATGGTGGCGGCGTCGCTGTTCGTCGCGCTCACCACGCTGCGCCCGGCCGTCGCGCTGCCGGTCCCCCAGGTCGGTTCCGGTCCGCCGCCGTCCGCGCAACGCCGCCGACGTGGCTCCTTCCTGCGCCAGAGCAATCCTGACACCCCCGGGCGTCCGCGCCCACGAGCGCCAGGGTTCGCGACCGCCTGACGATCACCTCCGCACCTGCTGCGGGGTGTCGTCGGCGTTGTCGTCGACCCCTTCCGTTCTCGTGCGCACCCGCACGCCCACAGTCAGGTGCTGTCCATGCTCGACTTCGTCTATTACCCCGTGTCCGCCATTCTCTGGCTCTGGCACTACGTCTTCGCCGCCGCCTTCGGACCCGCCAGCGGTCTTGCCTGGGTGCTTTCGGTGATATTCCTCGTACTAACTCTCCGCGCCGTCCTTTTTACACCATTTCTCAAACAGGCCCGCACTCAAGCAATTGTCAAAAAATTGCAACCGAATGTTTCCAGGCTGAAACAAAAATACAAAAGCGATCGTCGGCAGCAGGCGACCGAACTACAGAAACTGTATAAAGACAACGGCATCAATAGCTTCGCGACACTGATTCCGATGATCGGTCAGGTATTCGTCTTCATCGGCCTGTTCCATGTGCTGCGCTCGTTCGACCGCACCGCAGCGGTCGGCCACCTGCCGTTCCAGGCCATCGCGACCCCGATGTCGGCGGCGCAGAACGCCGCGACGCCCAACTACGTCTTCAGCGCTACCGACGTCCAGTCGTTCCTGCAGGCGAAGGTCTTCGGCGCCCCGCTGTCGGCCATCCTCGCGGGCTCGGGCGACATCCTGGCAACGGTGGCCGTGATCGCCGTCCCGCTGATGCTGATCGCCGCCATCGCAACGCATTTCACCGCACGCGCGTCGATGTCCCGCCAGGACACCACAACCCAGATCCCCCTGATGCGCCCACTCACCCTGTGGGCCTTCCCCGCGTTCACCCTGATCGGCGGCGCACTGGTCCCGGTGGCGATCCTGCTCTACTTCGTCACCAACAACGCCTGGACGCTGGCCCAGCAACACTTCGTCTACCACCGCCTCGACGCCGAAGCCGCCGCCGAGGCAGAGCGGACGGCCACCGCCCGCGCCCAGTTGGCTCCCAAACCCGGTGCCAAACCCGTCCGGGCACAGTCAGCTCCGAAGGTTGGTGCCAAGCCGAACCGCGCGCAGTCGACCCCCAAGCCCGGCGCTAAACCCGTCCGGGCACAGTCAACTCCCACGCCTGACGCCAAACCCATCCGCGCCCAGTCCACCCCGAAGGTCGGCGCCAAGCCCAGCCGTCGCCGCTGAAATCCGGTGGTGGGCGCGCCATTTCGCGCCCACCCCGATCAGATCTCGTCGAGTGTCTCAGGTGCGGGTCGGGCTTCGACGTAGTACTCGGCCGAGAGGGCCTTCAGCCACGGGCGGACTACCGCCGGTGCCCACTGCGCCGACGGGTCGTGCAGCACCGCCGGATCGGTCAACTCGATGGCCCGGCCACGCGTATGCAACGTGAAACTGCCTGCGGCACTGATGTTTTTGGCCCAGTCGACGTTGCGACCGTAGGTCAGCGCGATGCGGTAGCTGCCGTCGCGCTGGAACACCGAGACCGGAGTTCGATACTCGCGACCGGACTTTCGGCCCTTGTGCTCCAGGATGGCGAACCCGGGCGCACGCCCGGCGAACAGACCTGCGGCGGGGTTGGTGGCATACCGGTTGAATTTCGCCAGTGCGCGGGGAAGCACCATCGGCGCGGTCCTCTCTCGAGTCGGCGTGCGGGCCTAAGGTTACTCTCGAGCGGTGTCAGCGCAGCCGGAACGAGTGCAGCAGCAGTCCGAGATGATCGCCGTCTACGACGCGGCGGGCGGGGTGGTCGGCGCCGCCGATCGGGCCGCGGTCTACCGCGACGGAATGTGGCATGCCAGTGCCGGTGTGCTGGTTCGTTCCGGCGACGGCGAGCGGATCTACGTGCATCGCCGCACCGATACCAAGATGGTCTTCGCGGGCATGCACGACTGCCTGGCGGGCGGTGTGGTCGACCCGGGGGAATCCCCGGAAGAGACGGCTGTCCGGGAACTGGCGGAGGAACTCGGCATCACACTCACCGGCACCGAAACGCTACGACCTGCGGCCAAGGCGGCCTGGGACGGCGAGTGGCAGGGAAAACCCATGCGCTGCCACGTGTTCGCCTACGAACTGCGCTACGACGGACCGATCCGTCATCAGCCGGAGGAGATCGCCGACGGCTGGTGGTGGACCGACGCGGAACTGCGCGCCCACCTGGCTGACCCGGGCTGGCCGTTCGTACCGGACACCCGGGTACTCGTCGACGATCTACTCACCTGAGCGCTCTACTCTCGGGCGCTCGTCCTATAGCGACGCGATCAGGCCGCGCTGCCACTGCCGAGCGACAGCAGGCTGGTGAAAACGTTGGTGAAAACATCGAGCAATTCCATTAGATCTCCGTTTGTTGGCTTATCGATGAGCCCCGGAGCTTCGACGACCGAGATGGTCGATGCATGAACACCGAGTGAACACCGATGGTCGCCGCACCGGGTTTACCCGGAGGAGGCTACCGAACTGGCCCACGCGGCGAAAGCGCCGGGGTTGCGGGTCTGCAGCAGCACCCGGCCTGGCCCGACGAAGTCGAAGACGAAACCCTCACCGGACTTCAGGGATTGGATGGACCGGCCGACCACCGCCCGGCGGATGGTGAAGTTCATCGCGAGGTCGTAGGCCACCACGTGTCCGGTGTCGATGGTGATCGGCTCGCCCGGCTGCAGATCGATGACGTCGATCGCGCCGAACACCCCGACGACGATCTCGCCCTCACCGTGCGCGCGCAGCCCGAAACCGCCCTCGCCGCCGAACAGGTTCGCGAACCCGCCCCACTTGCTTTCCACCTGCACGCCATGGGAATTCGCGATCCAGCCGCCGCGGCTGATGAAGTACGGGCGATCCTGGGTGATCTGCAGATTCAGCATGTCGCCGGGCAGCGCGGGCGCCACATCCACCCAGCCGCCCTGCTCCGGCGCGGTGAACGTGGAGACGAAGAACGATTCACCGGCGAGCACCGAGCGCTTCAGTCCGGCCAGGATGCCGCCTTCGGCCTTGGCCGCCAACGTGACTCCCGCAGAGTGCGCGACCATGGCGCCGCTCTCGACCCGCATCGGTTCGCCGCCCGCGAGGAAGCACCGCGCGATGGTCGAGGCGGGGTTGTGGCGCAGTTGTACCTTCATATTCTGCGACCCTACCGGCTGATTCGCGGCGGTAGGGACACCCCTATCGGGGCTTTGACGGCTTACTCCAGCGACCGCAACGCGGCATCGTCACGGGCGACCACCGCGCCGCCGTCCGTGGTCAACACGATGGGCCGTTGGATCAGCCGCGGATGCTCGGCGAGCGCCGCGATCCACCGGTCCCGATCGGCGTCGGTGCGACCCCATTTCGACATCCCGAGATCCTTGGCGATCTGCTCGCCGGTGCGGGTGATGTCCCACGGTTCGGCGCCGAGCCGCTGCAGCACGGCCCGCAGTTCGTCGGCGGTCGGCGGGGACTCGAGGTAGCGCCGCACCGAGTACTCGACGCCTGCCTCGTCCAGGAACTTCGTGGCATTGCGGCTCTTCGAGCACTGCGGGTTGTGCCAGATCTCCGTCTGCCCAGATGTCATGCAAGCAGGGTACCGAGCGGTTCGTGCGCCAGGGCCGACCTAGGCGCGGCGACACCGTTTGATCCCCGTTCAGCTGGATAAGCTCGACTCGATGCGTAAACGACTTAGCCGGATCAACGCCCTGGATCGCAGCCTCGTGCAGCGCACCGCGCGCTTGCGACCGACGCCTGCCGACCAGTTCCTGCGTTCACTCAGCATGAGCGCCAACCACAGTCGCCTCTGGATGGCGATCGCCGCCGTGCTCTTCGTGGCGGGCGGCCGGGCCCAGCGGCGCGGTGCGGTGCGCGGTCTCGCGGCGGTGAGCCTGGCGAGCGGTCTGGCAAACGGTGTCGCCAAGCCCTTGTTCCCACGGCGAAGGCCGCCGGTAGAGGCGGTGCCGCTGCTGCGGCGGTTGGTGAAACCGCCGGTGTCCTCCTCGTTCCCGTCGGGCCATGCGGCCTCTGCGGCGGCGTTCACGACGGCGGTGGCGCTGGAGGCGCCGGGGACAGCCGCGGTGATCGCGCCTCTCGCGGTGGCCGTTGCCTACTCGCGGGTGCATATCGGGGTGCACTGGCCCTCCGATGTGGTGGTCGGTGCCGCGTTAGGTTCCGGTGTCGCGCTGGCAACCCGGCGGTGGTGGGCGGTGCGTGACGACGAACCCGCCACGCTGGGTCCGGCGAAGCGGACCGAACCGCTCCCCGCGGGACGCGGGATGCTGTTCGTGGTCAACCCGTCCTCGGGCACCGACGACGGCGGCGAGTTGGCGGATCTGCTGCGCCAGCGATTGTCCGCGGCGCAGATCCTCGAACTTCAGGGCGACATCGACCTCGAGGCCGAAATCGATGCCCGGGTGCAGCGCGACGATATCGCCGCCCTCGGCGTGCTCGGCGGCGACGGGACGGTGTCGACCGTGGCGGAAGCCGCTGTGCGGCACAACCTTCCGTTGGCCGTCTTCGCGGGCGGCACGCTCAACCACTTCGCGCGCGACATCGGGGTGGAGAATCCCACGACGACCCTCGCCGCGCTCGAATCGGGTCAGCTCGTACTCATCGACACCGCCCGCGTGCGCCTGGACGACGGCGAGGAACGCACCTTCGTCAACACCGCCAGCCTCGGCGGCTACCCCGACTTCGTCCGCCTGCGGGAACGCTGGGAACGGCGCGTAGGCAAGTGGCCCGCGGCCGGATTCGCCATGCTGTGCGTGCTGTTTCGCGCGCAACCCCTGCACGCCACGATCGACGGCAAGCGCAGCTCCCTCTGGATGCTTTTCCTCGGCAACGGCGCGTACCACCCCGCTGACCAGATCCCGATGTCACGTCCCAGGCTGCACGACGGCACCCTCGACGTCCGCTATCTCCGTGCCGACCTTCGCTTTTCGCGCCTCCGCCTGATCTTCGCGACCTTCACGGGGACATTGGATCTTTCGGATACCTACGTGCATCAGCGCGTCGGGCACCTGGACGTTCGAGTCGACGGCGCCCCGGTATCGCTGGCCACCGACGGCGAAGTCAACCACAAGGCCAAGCGATTGGACTTCGCCAGTCAGCCAGCCGCTTTGGCCGTCTTCCGGGAACCGCTGCCCGACGACGCGGGGTAACCGATCACCCGTTCGTGCACGGCGTTTCGCGATGACGACCCCTGTCGACGGCCGATACTGGGGCCATGACTGAGCAATCACCGGCCGAAAACCCGTACGGGACCCCGTCTACCACCGGCCCGGAGCCGCTGCGGTCGTATCAGGGCACGATGAACCAGGTCGTCCGAACGCTGCTTCGGATTCCGGTGATTTCCGGTTTCATCGGCAAGCGCCTCATGACGCTGCACATCGTCGGGCGCAAGTCGGGCACGGTTTACGACGTGCCGGTGGCCTACACCGACAACAACGGCACCCTGCTGATCGGCACGGCCCTGCGACCGTGGGTCAAGAACCTCCAGGCGGGCGGGCCGGTCGAGGCGTCGATGGGCGGGAAGCCGCGGTCGTTCGATCCGGTGGTGCACACCGGCGAGCAGGACGTCATGCGGCTGTACGAGATCATCGCCAGGGACAACCGGACCAACGCGAAGTTCAACGGGATCGGTTTCGGCGCCGACGGTTCGCCGAACAAGGCCGACCTGTATCAGACATGGCAGCAGGGTGGTGTCGTCATCGCGTTGACGCCGCACTGAGGCCCGCGAGATCTACGCTCGCGGGCCTCGGCGGGTCAGGTCACGTACTCGTCGGCGACCGCCAGCACCTCGTCGACGATTTCCAGCCCGACCCGCAGCTCGTCCGCCGACGTGGTGAGCGGCGGCGCGATCTGAAAACGGTTGCCCGCGTTGAACGGCCACAGCCCACGGGCCTTCGCGGCGGCGGTCACCTTCGCCATCGGCTCGGCCGCCGCACCCGCCGCGGCGAACGGTACCAACGGCTCCCGCGTCTGCGGGTCACGCACCAGATCGAGCGCCCAGAAGAAGCCCAGCCCGCGCACCTCGCCGACGCTCGGATGCCGGGATGCCAACTCGTGCAAGCCTTTTCCGAGTAAATCCGCGCCCACCGAACGCACGTGCTCGAGGATGCCGTCACGCTCGAAGATGCCGATCGAGGCGACACCCGCCGCACACGCCAGGGGGTGCCCGGCGTAGGTGAGACCGCCGGGATAGACGGTGTGGTCGTAGCGTTGCGCGATGCGTTCGGCGATGAGCACACCGCCGAGCGGGACGTACCCCGAGTTCACACCCTTGGCGAAGGCGATGAGATCCGGCGCGACATCGAACGCCTGCACGGCGAACCACTCGCCGACCCGGCCGAAGCCGACCATCACCTCGTCGGCGATGTAGACGATGCCGAATTCGTCGCAGAGCGCCCGCACGCCGGCGAGGTAGCCCGGCGGCGGGATCAGCACGCCGTTGGTGCCGACGACCGTCTCCAGGATCAGACCCGCGATGTTCTGCGGGCCTTCCAGCTCGATTACCTGCCGCAGGTGGGTCAGCGCGGCCGCCGTCTCCTCCTCGGGAGTGCTTGTGCCCCAAGGCGATCGGTACGGGTACGGACCGAAAAACCGCACCACGTCGACATTGGTCGGCTCGGCGCCCCAGCGGCGCGGTTCCCCGCTCAGCCCGATCGCCACGCCGGTGCCGCCGTGATAGGAGCGGTACGCGGCGAGCATCTTGGTGCGGCCGGTGAAGCTACGGGCCAGTCGCACCGCGTGTTCCACCGCTTCCGCGCCGCCGGTGGTGAACAGGATCCGGTTCAGGTCGCCGGGGGCGCGTTCGACGATCAGCCGGGCCAGCTCGCTGCGCGCCTCGTTGCCGACGGTCGGCGAGATGGTGGTGAGCAGCTGGGCCTGGGCGATGATCGCGGCGATCATGTCCGGATGTTGGTGGCCGATATTGACATTCACCAGTTGCGAGGAGAAGTCCAGATAGCGGTTGCCGTTGTCGTCCCAGAAGTAGGAGCCCGACGAGCCGACGATGGCGGCCGGGTTCAGCTCGGCCTGTGCGGCCCACGGATAGAAGACGTGATCGCCCAAATCACTTACCCCCTTCGGTCAGGGTGACCTGCTGCGGCGCGAATCCCGCACCGGTCACGTCGATACCACCGGACATCAGCAGTTCCAGTGCCTTGATGACGTAGTCGCTCGAGTAGGCGCTCGCGTCGGGGTCCTTCTTGAGAACCGTTGCGCCCTCTTGGTTCTTGGTGTCCTTGGCGATCTGCACGGTGCGCGTCCAGGCGTTGCTGTCCACGATGCCGATCCCCGCGGGCGACGGCCAGATCAGCTTGTTCACCTCGTTGATCTGCCACTTCTGGTGGGACGCGCCGAGCGTGCTGCCCGCGGCGACGGTGATGTCGCGGCACTTGTCCACGTTGTCGCGGCAGAAGATCCAGCCCTTCAGCGAGGCGGCGATGAACTTCACCGTCTGCTCTTGGTATTTGGTGTCCTTCAGCTTCTCGGTGTTGGCCCAGATGGCATCCTGCAACATCGCGACGCCCTCGCTGTTCCAGTCGATGGTGGCGAAATCGTCTGCGGTGTAGAGCTTTCCGGTGGCCGGGTTCTTCGTCTCCAGCAGCTGGGCGTACTCGTTGTAGGACATGGCCTGCGCGGCGGCGATGTCCTTGGCCAGGAAGGCGTTCATGTCGAACTGCTGCTGCACCAGTTTGACGTCTTTGGCCGGGTCGATCCCCGCCTTGGTCAACCCGGCGAACAACTCGAATTCGTTGCCGTAGCCCCAGTTTCCGACCGTCTTGCCGCGCAGCGCGGCCGCGCCGGCGATGTTCTCCGACTTGAACGACACCTGCTTGGTGCCCGAACGCTGGAAGATCTGCGCGACGTCGGTGATGCCCGCGCCCGCCTCGCGGGAGGCCAGCGCCTTCGGCACCCAGGCGATGGCGTAGTCGGCCTGCCCCTGCGCGAGCACCGTCTGTGGGACGATATCCGTTCCGCCGTCGAGGATTTCGACGGATAACCCCTGCTCCTTGTAGAAACCCTGGTCGACCGCGGCCAGGTAGCCCGCGAACTGTCCCTGTTTGAACCATTGCAGTTGCAGCCGCACCTTGGTGAGCCCGTCCGCCGTGGTGCCGGAGGAACTGCCGGTGGTGCTACAACCGGTCAGCGCGGCCGCGACCAGCGCGGCGAGTGCCAAACAGGTACGGAATCGCTTGTGGGACTTCGTCATCTAGATCTCCAGAGGGTGGTGCGGGGTCTACGGGTGAGTTGTTCGAGGAGTAGGACGGCGGCCAGGAAGAGCAGGCCGACGAGCACGGCGCCCGCCACGTAGGCCCACGCCCTGGGGTAGGCGGTATTGGCGGCGGCGGAGGTGATGCGGCTGCCGAGGCCGTTCTGCAGCCCGCCGAAGTACTCGGCGATGATGGCCGCGATCACCGCGCCCGGTGCGGCGATGCGCAGGCCGGTGAACAGGTACGGCAGCGCCGCGGGCAGCCGGACGGTGCGGGTGATCTGCCAGCCGCCCGCCGCGTAGGACGTCATCAGGTCGGTGTGGACCTGCGGGACCTGACGCAGCCCCCGGGCCGTGCTGACGAACATCGGGAAGAACACGACGATGGTGACAACCATTCGGCGCGGGGTGTCCGTGGTGGTCGAGTACATCGAATTCAGCAGGGGCGCAAGGGCAACGATCGGCACGGCGGCCGCGGCGGCGGACAGCGGCGTCAGCAGTCCCTCGACTAGATGGAACCGGACTGCCAGCATCGCCGCGACGATACCGAGTACGGCGCCGACCAGCAGGCCGATGAACGCATTGGTCCCGGTCGCGGTCGCCGCGTCGGCGATGCGGCCGAAGTTCTCGGTGAATTCGCTCGCGATCGCGGTGGGCGCGGGTAGCAGGAACGATGGGACCCCGGCGACGACGGTCAGCACCTGCCACAGGGCGAGCCCGCCGATGCCGAACAGTAACGGCGGCAACACCGTTCGCCACGGCAGCGCCGTTTTCCAGGACATCAGACCTCCCGCCCGGCGACCGCGCCGGTGTCGCCGTGGCCACCGCGCAGTGCCTCGCGCACGGCGGCCACCGCCTCGAAAAACGCTGGGCTGGAACGCACATCGTCGCCCGCCTCGGCCGCGTCGCGCCTGCCCCAGCCGCCGGTCGGCACGATCTCGGTGATCCGCCCCGGTCGCGGCGACATGACCACCACCCGGTCGGACAGGAACACCGCCTCCGGAATCGAGTGCGTCACGAAGACCACGGCGGCCTCGGTCTCCCCCGCGATCCGCAGCAGCTCACCCTGCATCCGCTCGCGGGTCATCTCGTCGAGCGCGCCGAACGGTTCGTCCATCAGCAACAGTGAGGGTTTCGGCGCCAACGCCCGCACGATCGCGACGCGCTGCTGCATGCCGCCGGACAGTTCGGCGGGGTAGCGCTTGGCGAAGTCGGTCAGCCCGGCCATCTCGAGCAATTCCGCACTGCGCGTGCGCCGTTCGCTCTTCGAGACCTTGTGCAGTTCGAGCGGCAGTTCAACGTTCGCCTGCACGGTGCGCCAATCCAGCAGCCCGGACTGTTGGAAGGCGATGCCGTAATCCTGATCGATCCGCGCCCGCCGCGCGGTCTTCCCGTGCACCGTGACGGTGCCGCCGGTCGGCTGCTCCAGGTCGGCGATGATGCGCAGCAGCGTCGACTTGCCGCAGCCGGAAGGGCCGATCAGCGAGACGAATTCGCCCGCGGCGACGGTCAGCGAGACCTCCGACAATGCGGTGACCGAACCCGCTGAGTAGATCTTGCCCACGTTCGCGAGTTCGACTGCGGCGATGCGCTCTGCGGCCTGCTCGGCGAGATCGACGGCACCCGCCGAGTCCGGCGCTGGTGTCGCCGTGGTGGCGACGGCCGGTTGTGCTTTGGCGGTCAACGGATACCTCCTGGAAGGCCCACCCGGCCGGGTGGACGGTCATAGCGATGCGCTGGGCCGGATTCGACGGTCCCGGTACACGTGGTCATCGGACTTCTGTCGATGAGCACGCCGAGCGAGACGGTCGTCGATAGCGACGCAGCGTGCGTTCGGGATCGGCGCTGCCTGCGGCGGTCTCGCGCCGAGACAAGGCGAGCACACCAGTTGCACCGTGGGCCCGAGCTGCGACCGGCCGACGCGCGATCACCGGTCACCTCTCGGGGAACGAGCAGAACCGACAGGGCGGCTGTAGCGACGCAAGGCGAATTCCGCGAGACCGACAACCGCCGTGATCGCGACACCCAGCAGAGCGGCGGCCAAGACAGCCGCGTACAGCCGAGACGCGTCGCCGGTGGCCTGCTGGGCGAAGACGATGATCTGGCGGCCGATGCCGCCCGCTGTGCCGGTGGAGATCTCGGCGACGACCGCGCCGATCACCGAGGCGGCGGCGGCCAATCGCAAAGCGGGCAGCAAGTGTGGGACGGCCGACGGGAAACGCAAGTGCACCAGGGTTTCCCACCAGCTGGCCGAATAGCTGTGCAGCAGTTCGACCGACGCCTTCGACGGTGCCTGCAATCCGCGCAGCATGCCGACGGCCACCGGGAAGAATGCGAGATACGACGCGATCACCGCGATGCTCATCCACGGCCGCCACGGCTCACCCGCGATCACGATCTTGCCACCCCACCCGGCCACCAGCGGAGCCAAGGCGATCAGCGGAACCGTCTGCGACACAATGATGTAGGGCAGTAGCCCGCGTTCGACCCAAGCGAAGCGCTGCATGAGGATCGCCAGTGCCACCCCGACTACGGTGCCGATGACGAGCGCGAGCATAGCCAGACCGAAGGTGAATCCCGCTGTCCTGAGCAAGGTTTCACCCACCGTGCCCGCGTTGTCCCGCTCGCCGAGCACGGTCAGAACCGACCACACGTGCGGCAGCGCTCCGTCACCGGTGCGCGGCAGGATCCGCTGGTCGCCGATGCTCACACCACGTTCCGGGACAACGAGTTTCACCAACTCCCAGAGCGCGAGCACCAGCACCAGAACGGCGACCGCATAACCCACGCGGGCCGCCCGCCCCCTCACCTACCCTCCAGGTACACCGGGCGCATCTGCCGCGCACCTTCTCGCCACCTGCGCACGAAATTGCCAGCAATTCCGTGCGCAGCCGCACAATCCATGCGCGCCGTGGGCGGTTGACAGTCGGCTCGGTGCTGGTGACGGTCCGCGACCAGCGCGGACGCAGCAGCGGATGCCGTCATCAGGCGCCTTCCGTCGCGGTGACCGGGTGCGCCAGCCGGGGCAGCACGGACTCGCCGTACGCCTCGAGCGTCGCGGTCTTCGCGTCGTGTTGCAGGTAGACCGCGAACTGGTCCACCCCGAGCTTCTCCAGCTCACGCAGCCGAGCCAGTTGATCATCGGGCGTCCCGAGCAGGCAGAAGCGGTCCACGATGGTGTCGGGCACGAAGTCGGCATGCGTGTTGCCCGCGCGACCGTGCTGGTTGTAGTCGTAACCTTGCCTGCCCGCGATGTACTCCGTGAGCGCGGCCGGAACATCGCTGCCCGCACCGTATTTCGCCACGATGTCGGCGACGTGGTTGCCGACCATGCCACCGAACCAGCGGCACTGTTCGCGGGCGTGGGCCAGCGCGGCATCCGACCCGTCAGTCACGTAAGCCGGCGCGGCAACACAGATCTTCACCGAGCCGGGATCCCGCCCCGCACGCTCGGCCGCGGCCCGCACCCTCGCGATGGTCCACGCGGTGATGTCCGGGTCGGCCAGTTGCAAGATGAACCCGTCGGCGACCTCGCCGGTGAGATCCAGTGCGCGCGGACCGTATCCGGCCATCCAGACCTCGAGCCGGGATGCGGCGGCCCACGGGAACCGCACGATCGTGTCACCGACCCGGGCACTGCGGCCGTTGCCGAGTTCCCTGATCACCTCGATGGATTCACGCAGGGTGGCCAGATTGGTCGGCTTGCCACCGAGGGTGCGGACCGCCGAGTCGCCGCGCCCGATGCCGCACACGGTGCGGTTGCCGAACATGTCGTTCAGCGTGGCGAAGGTCGACGCCGTCACCGTCCAGTCCCGGGTGGCCGGGTTGGTCACCATCGGGCCGACCACGACCTTCCTGGTGGCGGCGAGGATCTGGCTGTAGATGACGTACGGCTCCTGCCACAGCAGGTGCGAGTCGAACGTCCAGACGTGTGAGAACCCGTGGGTCTCGGCCTGTCTGGCCAGTTCGACCACCCGGGAGGCGGGGGGTGTGCATTGCAGCACCACACCGATGTCCATGCGGCACTCTCCGTTTCGAGGTCGGAGACAGCTGGGCTGTCAGATCAGGTTCTGCGACAGTTCACGTTTGACGAACCGGCCGTGCCCGGCGCTGCCGAGGTACTCGCCGTTGTCGATGACCACGCGGCCGCGCGAGAGGACGGTGTCGACGTGGCCGTCGATCTCGAAGCCCTCGTAGGCCGAGTAGTCCATGTTCATGTGGTGGGTCTTGCCGAGGCCGATGCTGGTGTGCCCGTTGGGGTCGTAGATCACGATGTCGCCGTCCGCGCCCGGACTGATCACGCCCTTGCGCGGGTACATGCCGAACATCCGGGCGGGCGTGGTGCAGCAGACCTCGACCCAGCGTTCGAGCGAGATCTGACCGCTCTTGACGCCCTGGAACATCAGGTCCATCCGGTGCTCGACGCCGCCGATCCCGTTCGGGATCTTGCTGAAATCGCCGATGCCCATTTCCTTCTGGTCCTTCATGCAGAACGGGCAGTGGTCGGTGCTGACCGTCGTCACGTCGCCGGTGCGCAGGTAGCGCCACAGCTCGTCCTGGTGTCCCTCGGCCCTCGATCGCAGCGGCGTCGAGCACACCCACTTGGCGCCCTCGAAACCCGGTGCGCCCAACTGTTCTTCGAGCGAGAGGTACAGGTACTGCGGGCAGGTTTCGCCGAAGACATTCTGGCCGTTGCCGCGTGCGGTGGCAATCTGTTCCAGCGCCTGCTTCGCCGACACGTGCACCACATACAGCGGTGCACCGGTCAACTGCGCCAACATGATTGCGCGATGGGTGGCCTCCTCCTCCATCTGCCACGGGCGGCTGGTGCCGTGGAAGTAGGGGGCGGTGTCGCCGCGCGCGATGGACTGCTCGACGAGCACGTCGATGGCGATCCCGTTCTCCGCGTGCATCATCAGCAACGCGCCCAGATCGCCCGCCGACTGCATGGCGCGCAGGATTTGACCGTCGGTGGAGTAGAAGACACCCGGGTAGGCCATGAACAGCTTGAAACTGGTGACGCCCTCGGACACCAATTCGCTCATGCCCTTGAGGGATTCGTCGTTGACCTCACCGATGATCTGATGGAAGCCGTAGTCGACGGCGCACTTGCCCGCCGCCTTCTGATGCCAGGCGCCGAGTGTGTCCTGGAGCCGCTCCCCCGGTGTCTGGACCACGAAATCGACGATCGTCGTGGTGCCACCCCACGCCGCGGCGCGGGTGCCGGTCTCGAAGGTGTCGGACGCCTCGGTGCCGCCGAACGGCATCTGCATGTGCGTATGTCCGTCCACGCCACCGGGAATCACGTATTTGCCGGTCGCATCGATGACCACCTCGGCGGTGGTCGCCAGGTCCGCGCCGAGGGCGGTCGAGCCGGGTTGTAGTACGGCGACAATGGTTTCGCCGTCCACCAGCACATCGAGCAGTTGCGATCCGGTGGCCGAGACCACCGTGCCGCCATGGATGAATGTCAGTGTCATGTGATCGCCGCCGGCCTTACGGAGCCACCAGCGGACCATAGGCGTCCGGTCGGCGGTCGCGATAGAAGGCCCACCGGTCGCGCACCGTCTTGATCAGGTCCAGGTCCAGGTCGCGGATCACCAGTTCGGGGTCGGTGTCCGAGGCGACCTCGCCGACGAACTTGCCCTCAGGGTCGACGAAGTAGCTGGTGCCGTAGAAGTCGTCGTCGCCGTACTCTTCGATGCCGACCCGGTTGATCGCCCCGATGTAGTACTCGTTGGCCACCGCCGAGGCGGGCTGCTCCAGCTTCCACAGATAACCGGATAGGCCACGTGAGGTCGCGGACGGGTTGAACACGATCTCCGCGCCCGCCAGGCCCAGCGCGCGCCAGCCCTCCGGGAAATGCCGGTCGTAACAGATATAGACGCCGACCTTGCCGACCGCGGTATCGAACACCGGCCAGCCGAGATTGCCCGGTCGGAAGTAGAACTTCTCCCAGAAGCCGTTGACGTGCGGAATGTGGTGCTTACGGTACTTGCCGAGGTAGCTGCCGTCGGCGTCGATCACCGCCGCGGTGTTGTACAGCAGGCCCGGCTGCTCCTGCTCGTACACCGGCAGGACCATCACCATGCCCAATTCCCTTGCCAGCGCGGCGAATCGCTCCGTCGTGGGGCCGGGCACCGACTCCGCGTACTCGTAGAACTTCGCGTCCTGTAACTGGCAGAAGTACGGGCCGTAGAACAGCTCCTGGAAGCAGATCACCTTCGCGCCCTGCGCGGCCGCCTCGCGTGCGTAATCCTCGTGCGCTTTGATCATGGACTCTTTGTCGCCGGTCCAGTTCGTCTGGACGAGCGCCGCTCGAACGATTCCCATGCTTTGTTATACTTCACGCCGAACCAATTCGGTTGTGTTACAAGATTGCGGAAACAGTTTCGTAGCCGTAAACCTTGATTCTGGTCGTAGTTCCGGCGCCACACCCGACGCAGAATGACGGTGTGAGCGAGCGAATCGGAGGCACAGCGCCCATGCGTATCACGCCTGCGCGCGGCGCCGCCAGAGGTCGATCCCCAGACTTGCCGGGTGCCGCCCTGCTGCTCTCGACCTCCCGCTGGCGATGGGGGTGTGGCTGTGACGATTGAGCCGACGGCCGCCACCACTGCGGACGAGACGGCCACCGCGAACGGATCGGGTCGGTTCATCGCGGACCTCGACGACCGGACACCCGCAGGGATCGCCGCAGCGGTCAGTAGACAGATTCGTTCGGGGGCGTTGACGCCCGGGTCCAGGCTGCCCACTGTTCGGGAAGTCGCCCGCGAGTTGAAGGTCTCGCCCGCGACCGTGAACCAGGCGTGGCGGGCGCTCGCTGCCGCAGGAGCGATCGTCGCGCGCGGACGGGCGGGCACCTTCGTCGGCGCACCCGTCGCCACCAGGCCCGTCACCGCTGTCGGCCGCTATCAACGGCTACATCCGCCGTCCTACAGCGCCTTCCGGGTCGATCTCTCCCGTGGGACGCCCGATCCCGAGCTGCTGCCCGATCTCGGCGCCGCGCTGCGCGATCTCACCAGAGACGGGGCCAGCGACCTCGCCGCCGACTACCTCGGCGAGGCGGTGCTGCCGGAGCTGGCCACCAAAGTCCGTGCCGACTGGCCGTTTCGGGCGGAACGGCTCGCCGTCCTCGACGGCGCACTGGATGCCGTCGACCGACTCCTGGCCGCGCACGTCCGGCTCGGTGACGCGGTTGCGGTCGAAGATCCCTGTTTCCCACCGTTTCTCGACCTGCTAGCTGGTCTCGGCGCCCGCGCCATCCCCGTCCGGATGGACGAATCCGGCTTGCTGCCAGACGAACTCGCGCGTGCCGTCACCGAACACGGGGCCACCGCGCTCATCCTGCAACCGCGCGGTCAGAACCCCACCGGCGTCTCCATCACCGCCCGCCGCATCCGCGAACTGTCCGGAATCCTCCAGGACACCGGCACTCTCGTCATCGAGGACGATCACTCCGCCGGAATCGCCGCCGCCCCACTGCGTTCCCTCGGCAGCCGACTCCCCCGGCGCACCGTGCACATCCGCTCCTACTCCAAATCGCACGGCGCCGACCTGCGCCTCGCCGTCGTGGGCGGTCCCGCCGAACTCCTCGACCCGGTCATCGAACGCCGCATGCTCGGCGCGGGCTGGACCAGCCGACTCCTCCAGCGCGTGCTGCTGAGCATGCTCGACGACGAAACCGCCGTGCACGCCGTCACCACCGCCCGCGCCGAATACCGCAGGCGCTCAGCCGAACTCCGGCGCGCGCTGACCCGCCGCGGCGTCACCGTCGCCCGCGGCGACGGCATCAACCTCTGGCTCCCGGTCGCCGACGAGAACGCCGCGATGATCTCCCTCGCCGCCGCGGGCATCAAAGCCGCGCCCGGCGGCCCCTTCATCGTCGGCGACCCCCCACCCACCGATCACCTCCGCATCACCATCTCCCCCCTCGCCGACAACGACCTCGATTGGCTCGCCACCGAACTCGCCGCCGCCACCGTCGCCGCCCCCACCTACCGCCGGATCCGCCGCGCCTGAATGCGCCGTCGCATAGCCCACAGACATCTGTCCTCGAGGCGGCAACGCTGTTCCGTCGAAATCCATAGCCCACAGACATCTATCGGGTGCGCGGGGAACCCGTGAGTTATGCGAAGCATCTAAGCGGACCTTCCAGTATGTGGAATCCGCAATGATCCCTACCGTCCCGGCACGGTGACGGCGGCGAGATGGCATGATTCGGCACGGTATCGGCCGGTGCGCAATCCGAATGAAGGAGATTCCTAGCGGTGAGCAGCGAAGTGCAGGGGCGGCAATTCGGCAACAGCAAGCGTGGGCGGCGGTTCGGCGTGCCGCGCGGGGTGCTACGCGTGGTCGGTGTCGCGGCGGTCGCGGCGGCGCTCGCGGCGTTCGCGTCCGGCGGTGTCTCGGCGAACACCTGGAGCGTGCGCACCCAGCAGCCCGCGCAGTGCGGCGCGCCCGCAGAAGGCGCGGTGACCGCCCGCAACAACTACCCGGCTCCCGGTCCGGCCACCGAGCCCGGTGCCACCTACACCGCGAAGCTCGACACCACTTGCGGCGCAATCGACATCGCCCTCGAGCCGAAGGCGCCGCTGACGGTCAACTCGTTCGCGTTCCTGTCCAACGAGCAGTACTTCAACCACACCAAGTGCCACCGGATCACCACCAGCGGCATCTTCGTCCTGCAGTGCGGTGATCCCACGGCGACCGGCACCGGCGGCCCCGGCTACCAGTTCCCGGACGAGAACCTCGCAGGCGCCACCTACCCGGCGGGCACCGTCGCGATGGCGAACGCCGGTCCGAACACCAACGGCAGCCAGTTCTTCCTGGTCTACAAGGACAGCCCGCTGCCCCCGAGCTACACCCCGTTCGGGCGGATCACCGGCGGCCTCGATGTCCTCGAATCCGTTGCCGCCGCGGGCACCCGGGACGGTAGTCCCGATGGCGCCCCGCGTGACGACGTAGTGCTCAACAAGGTCGAGACCTTCAAGAACTAGCACCCCCTCCGAGACAATGGCGGCGTCCTCGACGCCGCCATTGTTGTATCGATCTACTTGTGCGGGGTGAGGTCGAACGTGGTCGAGCCGTTGTTGCCGGACGGGATGATGGGCAGGGTCACCGAGGACGGGTGTTCGGGGTCCTTGTAGATGGTTTGGGTTGCCTGCTCGGTGCGGGTGCTCTCGCCGAAGGGTTCGCCGGTGTTCGGGTTCGGCGCGTATTGCGGGTAGTCGCTGCTGGATACGGCGATGCGGATGCGGTCGCCTGCCTTGAATTGGTAGCTGGTCGGCCAGATCTTGATGGTGAACTGGTAGGGCTGGCCGGGCACGATCGGCGTGGGGTTCGTGAGCGAGTCGCGGAAAGCGGCGCGGATGATGCCGTTGTTGAGGTTGACCGAGGACCCTTCTGGCGCAAGCACTTCCAGGCGCGCGACGAAGTCGGTATCGGGTGCGGTCGAAGAGGCCCAGAGTTTCACCGTGATCGGACCGGTGAGTTCGGTGTCGGCGCTGAGTGGTTCGGTGTCGTAGGTGAGCACGTCCGAGCGCTGCTCCACCGCGGCCTGATCGAACGGTCCCTGTGGTCCCGTGCCGACGCCGCAGCAGGAGTGTCCGCCGATGCTCGGTGCCGGATCGGTCGGGTCATAGAGATAGCGGTCGGGATCAGCGGGGGCGGTCGGCGCCTGCTCGACCAGCTTGCCCGCGCGGCCCGCGAGACCGATCGCGCCGCCGCCGTTGAAATAGTAAGTCTCCCACTGGGTTTGCGGCAGCGGCCAGCTCGGAGCCGACTTCCACTTGTTTGCGCCCATCACGTAGTAGTCGACTCGCGGGGTGCCCGCGACGCCGTTGTCCACGCCCTTGAGGAAGTGGTCGTACCAGGCCAGCATCAGCTCGTTGATCGGGCTGTTGCCCACCGGTCCGAGCTGGTCGAGACGGGGCGCGATGTTCGACGTCGGCCTGCCCCAGCCGAGGTGGTCCCACGGGCCGATGACCAATCGCTGATTCTGCCGAGCTTCCGGCGTCCCGCCCTTGTCGACCATGCCGGTGAAGTTCTCCACGCCACCGGCCAGGAAGGCGTCGTACCAGCCCTCCACGCCGAGCACCGGTACCTTCACGTTCTGGTAGCGCTCGCGGATGCTCCGGTTCTTCCAGGAGTCGTTGTAGGTCGAGTTGCGGATCCAGTCGAAGTACCACGGCGCGACCGCCGGATTACCCGGCTGCAGCGGCGGAAAGTCTTTGTACGGGCGGAAATTCATCCACTGCGTGGTGTTCTGCATGGCCGCCTGAATCTGCCCCATCGCCGCGGTGTCGTGCCGCTGCTCGGCCGATTCCACCCCGATCGTGCCCATCGCCCACGGTTCGACGAAGCCGAGCCGGAACTGCCCGCCCTCATACGTCCAACCGTCGTAGTAGTCCGATGCGGTGTTGGCCGGAACGATGGCGGCCAGATGCGGCGGGGTCTCCACCGCCGCGAGCCACTGCGTCGCACCGATGTAGGACGACCCGTACATGCCCACTTTGCCGTTCGTGCCAGGCAATTGGGCCGCCCACTCGACACTGTCGTACCCGTCGCGCATGTCGTTGTCGAACTCGGTGAACACCCCGTCCGACTTTCCGAGCCCCCGAATGTCTTGAATCACAACGAGATAGCACTGCGAGGCAAACCAGTCCGGCGTCTGATAACGCGAAGGTTGGATCTGCGCAGCGGTTTTCCCGTACTGCGTCCGCATCAGGATGACCGGAACCGGATCACTGGTCTTGGGCCGATACACATCCGCCCGCAACACCGTCCCATCCCGCATAGCCGCAGGAACATCGGTCTGCTTATCGACCGCACACTTCCCCCGCCCCTCGTTCGGCGGCCAGGCTGCCGCCGCCCCCGGCACCGCCGCCGACGTACTCGCCGCATGATCGGTATCGGAACTCGAGGTACACCCGCCGACCAACACCCCCACACACAACACCGCGGTAAGCAGGCGACCAACGCCCATTCCGTGAGCAGACAAGCTGACACACCTCCCAGGAGAGGCGCAAACGGACACTCGACGCGTGTCACCCAGCAGTGCGAACGCCTCTGTCGAGGAAATGCTACCAAGATCTAGTAGCAACGTCCTATGAATGAGTACAGCCGACGCCTCTGCGAAATCAGTTGGGGGGCTGGCCGTTCAGGAAGTAGACGGCTTCCAGAGGTGGGTTGTCGGGGTCGGCGAAGTAGCCGGCGTAGATGCCCCAGGGGCGTTCGAGGGGTGGGCGGATGATGGTGCCGCCAGCTGTTTCGGCTTGGTCGAGGATATGGTCGACGGCTTCTCGGGTGTCTACGAAGAAGCCGAGGCTCATTGGGGAGCCTTCGATTTGGAATCGACTTGCCACTGTGTAGGGCTCAGTCAACCCGTGCGGCGGCGTTGGTCTTGAATGAATCGGACACCGACGGGTCGTGGGGTTCATGCACCTCGGCGGGTGACGGTGATGATCTCTGGGCTGGTTGCTGTCAGCGGGGTGCGGTCCCAGTCCCCGTACTGCTCTGTGATGGCCAATCCTGCTTCGGACAAGTAGGTGGCCAGGACGGTCGCGTCGAGGAATCGCAGGGTGCTGTGGCTGACCTCCGGTTGGTCCCACTGGTCGCTGGTGAAGGTGTGGGTGAACGACACCAGGTCGCCTTCGACGGGTTCGGTGACCTCACATACGCAGCACACCACCGCACCCGACTCGTCCGAGACCAAGTCGGAGTATCGCTGATTCCACGTCTTCCATTCCCGCACAAGGGGATTACGGGTTTCGAAGGCGAAGCTGCCGTTGTCGGTCAGCGTCGCGGCGATCACCGCCAGCGTGGACCGCAGTTCGTCGTCGGTGACGAGTACTTGGAAGGCGTGACCGGTCATCACCACCAGGTCGAACTGCCGATCCCAGCCGCGCACTGCACTCGCGTCGCCGTGCACCCACTCGATATCACCACGCGCCCTTGCCACTTCGAGCATCCCCACCGCCGGATCGAGCCCGCACAAGCGACCGGTATGCCCCTCGTCCCGAGCCCTGCGCAGCAGTTCACCCGTCCCGCACCCGACATCGAGGACGGATTCCGCAGCCATGATCAACGGCAGGTAGAACGTGAAGTCCCCACGCGTTTCCCACGGATTGAAGCGGTCATACACCGCCGCTAGCTGTGTCTCGCTGAACGCCCTATCGACCATCCTCGGAGGATGTCAAAAAGCCACGCCCCACCGCCACCGATTTCCGCCTCAGCCACGCACACGGCGGATTCCAGCGGCGAAATCGTCCAGGGCGGTGACAGCGTTACCGAACGTTATCCCCTTAAGGTTTGGTTACACAGCCACACTATCCAACCCTACGAGCCCGAACTCACCACTCCACTCGCTGATGCACGCTCACAGCTTCAGCAGGCCGGGCCAGGTTTCGGACCAGGGGGCGCGGGGTTGGTCGCAGCGCCAGATGGTGACGTCGCGGGTGGAGCCGGGGAAGCCGAGTGGGGTGTCGGCGTGGCCGATGGGGGTGATGGCGGCGAAGAGCGGGCTGACGTCGGGTTCGTTGTTGCCTACCCAGAGGATGGTGGTTGCGGAGTCGGGCGGGGTGCCGAAGTAGCCGTAGCCGCGGTTGGGGCTGTAGATGGCGGGGAGGTCGTCGGCGCCGTAGATGTCGAGTGCGCTTGCCTGCCAATAGGAGTCGGTGATGATGGCGACGTTGGCGCGGTCGGCTTCGGGGAGCGATCGGTAGGCGGTGACCGTAGCCGCGGCGAGTTCGGGCCAGCCGAATCTGCCGTACACGCCGATCGACAGGCCCGCATCGGCCTCGCTCGTCGCGGGCTTGATACTGGATTCTGGCCGCCACGGCATCGTAAATGATGCCAGCACAACGGATATGACGATCATGGTGATGGTGACGATGGTGCGCACGCGGCCGGTTTTCTCGGTCCAGCGAACCGCGCCTGCGGCCATGATCACGGCGTAGCATCCGGCCGCGTAGTACGCCCTGCCGTCGGTGGCGATGAAGGCGACAGCGAGCAAGAGCGGAAGTAGGGCGAGGAATCGGTACTGGTGCAACGGTTCCCAGCGGAAGAGGACCACGATTCCGTAGATCAGCAGCAGGCCGCCGAGCAGTCCGGCGGAGGCGATGGCCAGCGGTAGCCAGGTGTAGCGGCCACCGACGGTGGCCTGTTCTTCGGCGACCACCGCGCCGAGCCGCAGCTGCGGCCAGTCGTGGTTGGCCTGCCAGATCAAGCTCGGCAACGTCAGGAGAACGACGAGCCCGGCACCCAACCACAGTGCGGGGCGTCGGAACAGGTCGCGCGGGCCATAGCACGCCACGCCGATCGCGATGGCGATCCAGAAGAACGGGATCAACCATTTGACCTGCATATCCACGGCGGTGGCCAGCGACGCCCACAGCAGCAGCGAGTCGTGCCGGGTGCGTACCCAGCGAACGAGCAGCCAGCTGATCAGCACCCACAGCGCGGTGTCAACGGTGTTGGTGGCCAACTGAGTTCCCTGCACCAGCAGGAATGGCGAAGTCGCATAGGCGGTTGCGGTCAGCAGCTGCGCATTGCGTGATCCACCGAACTCCCTGGCGATCTGCGCGCTGATCAGCACCGCGGCGACAGTCACCAGCATGGCCGGAATGCGCTGCGCCACCATGGATTCCGGCGCGATCACGTCCATCAACCGGGCGATCGCGGGCAGCAGCGGACCCTGGTCGGCGTAGCTGACCGCGAGCCTGCGCCCCGCGGAGATGAAATACAGCTCGTCGCCGAAGAATCCGTAGCGGCCCGCCGAAGCCAGCAGCGCGATCGCCGACACGATCGCGATGGCGCCCACTCCGGCGAGCGCGAACGGCGGCTGCTCCTCGGTCGTATCCAGCTGCCGCACTTGGGTTGTCGCAATGTCAGTCATCTTCCCCCAGCTTTCGCGTAGCCAAATCGAACAACCGGCACGTGTGTGCCGTAAACCCGTCCATATCGAAGTCCGGCTCCCGGATGGCGCGCCCGGCGGCGCCGTCGATCGCGTCGCGGATGGACTTCGCCATCATCACCGCGTCGAACTCGCCGAAGTCTCCGGCCTGCTGACCTTCCTGCATGATGTCGATCAGCGGCACGATGATCTCCCGCTCCCCGTCGGCCGAGGCGAACTTCGGCCGACCGTCCGCGTCGCGCAGATTCATCACCACATCCATCAGCGCCGCGATGTAGTTCTTGTTCGCGGCGATGAAGGCGAGATTCGATTCGATGTAGGCCAGCAACATGTTTCGCGGCCCGACCGCGGCCGCGACGGCGGGTCCGATGAGCTCCGCGCCCGACACGTAGAGCTGGACGACCAGTTGCGTCATCAGATCGTCTTTCCCGGCGAAGTGGTACGAGATGACCCCTTTGGAGATCCCGGCATGCTCGGCGATCCGCGCGAGCGACGCCTTGCCGTACCCGACCTCGGAGATCACCTCGACCGCCGACGCGATGATCTGCCGCCGACGCGCCTCCTCGATAAACGACCTCGGCTGGCCGCTCGGACTATTTTCTGACCGCACGGCCAGATATTAGCCCGATCAGCCAGTGAAGTGCCGGGTGCTGCCGCGCTCCCACCCCGGATCGCCGTCCTTGACGAACCCGATCCAGCTGCGGCGCATCTCGTCGACCAGCCGCTGCGGACGCTCGCCTTGCAGCATCGGCGCGTGCTGCCAGGCCTCCGCGCTACCGAGCACGAACGGCAGTTCGAGGCAGTGGCACGCCCGGAACGGACTGCCCGCCGGATACCAGTCGAACTCGAACACCCAGGCCGCGCCGCCGCCCTCGTTCAGCGACTCGCTCAATCGCCAGGTCGGCCCACCGAAGATCTGCTCCGAGACCGCCGCCACCGCGTCCCAATCGTCGGAAAAGAACGCGGCCGCCTCATCTTTGGTCGTCCCCATCAGCATCGGCATGCGGCTCTCGCTCACCGCGCGTGCCGGATCGGCGGCGACCAACGCCCCGTCCCCGACCAGTTGGAACGGCGGTATCACCTGCCCCGCAGCCCCTTTCGCGACCGCCAGCTGCGCGGCCAGCAAGGCGTCAACCGGCACGTCGCCGAGCTGCCCCGCCTCAATTCCCAACTCCTGCAAGAACTTCGCACCGGTTCGCTCGGCCGCGTCCGGCGTATCGGGGAGCATCCCGAGCGGCGTACTCTGCAGAATCGCCTGCCGGAACAACCCACCCGCCCGGTCCCCCGACAACATCGCCACCAGCGAAATCGCGCCCGCCGACTGACCCGCGGCAGTCACCCGCGCCGGATCTCCACCGAAGGCCGCGATGTTGTCCCGCACCCAGGTGAGCGCCGCGATCTGATCGAACACACCCAGATTGCCGTCGCTCACCCCCGGCAACCGCAGAAACCCGAGCGCCCCGAGCCGATAGTTGACCGTCACCACGACAACGTCACCCAGCGCTGCCACCTCGGCCCCGTCGTACCACCCGAGCCTGCCCGCCCCGCTGGAGAACCCGCCGCCGTGCAGAAACACCAGCACCGGATGTCCCTCCCCCGCCGGTGCCCACACATTCAACGACAGGCAGTCCTCCCCCTGCGGCACCTCGAACGACCCCATCGCCCGATCCAACCGCGACGCCAATTGCGGTGCCGCCACCCCGAATTCACTCGCCGCCCGAACCCCCGGCCACGGCGCCACCGCCTCCGGCACCCCGAACCGCACGGCCCGCGCATACGGAATCCCCCGGAAAACGGTCACCGCACCATCGGCAACCCCGCGCACCTCACCGGCCTCGGTCTCGACAACTACCGCCTGATTGATCTCACTAGTCATGCGTCCGAGTCTGCCGCGACCACCGCCCGCCGAACCACCATTCCGCCATCACACGCCGCAATCAGCCGACCGCCGACCCGAACCGGCCGGATTCGGATACGAAAAAGCCGCGCTCCCAATGGAAGCGCGGCCCTTCGTACTGAAACCTACAGGTACTGACCCGTGCTGGACTCGGTGTCGATCGCCCTGCTCGCGCTGGCGTTCTTGCCGGTGAATTAGACGCAGCCGGATGTAGACGATCCGCTCGCCCGGACGCGCCACACGAAAAAGCCGCGCTCCCAATGGAAGCGCGGCCCTTCGTACTGAAACCTACAGGTACTGACCCGTGCTGGACTCGGTGTCGATCGCCCTGCTCGCGCTGGCGTTCTTGCCGGTGAATTAGACGCAGCCGGATGTAGACGATCCGCTCGCCCGGACGCGCCACACGAAAAAGCCGCGCTCCCAATGGAAGCGCGGCCCTTCGTACTGAAACCTACAGGTACTGACCCGTGCTGGACTCGGTGTCGATCGCCCTGCTCGCGCTGGCGTTCTTGCCGGTGACCAGCGTGCGGATGTAGACGATCCGCTCGCCCTTCTTGCCCGAGATGCGGGCCCAGTCATCGGGATTCGTGGTGTTGGGCAGGTCCTCGTTTTCGGAGAACTCGTCCTGGATCGAATCGTAGAGATGCTGGAGGCGCAGGCCCGGGTTGCCGGTGTCGAGGACCGACTTGATGGCGTACTTCTTGGAGCGGTCCACGATGTTCTGGATCATGGCGCCGGAGTTGAAGTCCTTGAAGTACAGGACTTCCTTGTCACCGTTGGCGTAGGTGACCTCCAGGAAGCGGTTGTCCTCGCTCTCGGCGTACATCCGGTCGACGACCCGTTCGATCATCGCGTGCACGCACAGGGCCTTGTCGCCGCCGAACTCGGCGACGTCGTCGGCATGCAGGGGCAGCGTCTCCGTGAGGTACTTGGAGAAGATGTCCGTTGCCGATTCCGCGTCCGGCCGCTCGATCTTGATCTTCACGTCCAGGCGGCCGGGCCGCAGGATCGCGGGGTCGATCATGTCCTCGCGGTTGGAGGCACCGATCACGATGACGTTCTCGAGTCCCTCGACGCCGTCGATCTCCGACAGCAGCTGCGGCACGACCGTGGTCTCCACATCGGAGGACACGCCCGAACCACGGGTGCGGAAGATGGAATCCATCTCGTCGAAGAACACGATCACCGGCGTACCTTCGGACGCCTTCTCGCGAGCCCGCTGGAAGATGATCCGAATGTGGCGCTCGGTCTCACCCACGAACTTGTTGAGCAGCTCGGGGCCCTTGATGTTCAGGAAGAACGACTTGGCTTCCTTGGCATCCTCACCGCGCGCCTCGGCGATCTTCTTGGCCAGCGAGTTGGCCACCGCCTTGGCGATGAGTGTCTTACCGCAACCGGGCGGACCGTAGAGCAGCACACCCTTGGGCGGGCGCAGCGCGTACTCGCGGAACAGGTCCTTGTGCAGGAAGGGCAGCTCCACGGCGTCGCGGATCTGCTCGATCTGCCGACCGAGACCACCGATATCGGTGTAGTCGACGTCCGGAACCTCTTCCAGCACAAGGTCTTCGACCTCGGCCTTGGGAATGCGCTCGAACGCGAACCCGGCCTTGGTGTCCACCAGCAGCGAATCACCAGGACGCAGTTTACGAATCGGGGAGTCCGGGTCGTCCATGTCGTCGTACTCGGCGACCTTGGCCAGCGGACCCGCCAGCCAGACCACGCGCTCTTCGTCGGCATGACCGACGACGAGGGCACGACGGCCGTCATCGAGGATCTCCCGCAGGGTGCCGATCTCGCCGATCGCGTCGAACACTCCGGCCTCGACGACCGTGAGCGCCTCGTTGAGGCGGACGGTCTGACCGTATTCCAGGGTCGAGGTCTCGATGTTCGGTGAACACGTCAATCTCATCTTGCGACCCGAAGTGAACACGTCGACCGTCTGATCGTCGTAGACGCCGATCAGGATTCCGTATCCGCTCGGCGGCTGACCGAGCCGATCGACTTCCTCACGCAAGGCGACGAGCTGCTGGCGCGCCTCCTTGAGGGTGTCCATCAGCTTCGTGTTGCGAATCGTCAGCGAATCGATGCGGGCTTCCAATTCCCGTGCACGATCCGGCGAATCGGCGAGTTGCCTGCGGAGTGCAGCCGCTTCGGCGCGTACCGCCTCGAGCTCTCTCCAGGCCGCCGAATCCGAATTCTCGATGGGGCTCATGTGCTGCTCCTCCCAGTCCCGGTCTATCAACGCTACCGGGCGCGAACCGTTCTCGCTTTCCGACATGGTTTCGTCGTGATCACATCTGGGCTGCGATCGACCGCCGGATGACCATGTTAGCCTGCCCTAACCCGCACTCGGTGAGCCAGCTCGCCGACCGAGCCGAAAGGTTGCTGAATATGCTCCTTCCCGCCAGAACCCTCCGCGTTTCTCTTGCTACCGCTGCCGCCGCCCTCGCCGTTACCGCCGGGCTCGTCGGCTGTAGCTCTGATGACAACAAATCCGATGCCAAGGTCTCTTCCTCCAGCGCAGTGGCCTCGACCAGCTCCGCACCGGCCGCGGCCGCAGGCGCGCCGAGCCCGGAGACGCTGCAGGCGGTGCTGGTCAAATTGTCCGATCCGGCGGTACCCACGGCGGACAAGGCCAAGCTGATCGTCGACGGCGAAAAGCGCACGGCGAACATCGATCAGATGAACAAGGGGCTGGCCGGTTACGCATTGACCTTCGCAGTGGCCGATGTCACAACACAGGGCAAGACCGCAACCGCGCAGGTGACCATCAACTCGCCGCACGGCGCGGCGCCCGCGATGCCCATCAGCTGGGAGAACGTCGACGGCACCTGGAAGCTCTCGGACGCCAGCGGCTGCCTGCTGCTCAGCTTCGCGCAGGCGCCCTGCGTTCCTGCCTGATCCGTGCGGACGGCCGAGGGCGGTGTGCGGACGCCCTCGGCCGTTGTCCAGGCGGCGCGTCAGCCCTTCGAGGGCCTGCGCTGCGGCTTGGGGGTCACCGTGCCCTCGGCGAGCCTGCGTGCGCTCACCAGGAACGCCGTATGGCCCTGCATACGGTGTTCGGGGCGCACCGCGAGGCCGACCACGTGCCAGCCGCGGACGATCGATTCCCAGGAGCGCGGTTCGGTCCAGCACTCCTGCTCGCGCAGCGCCTCCACCACTTTCGACAGCTGCGTCACCGTTGCCACGTAGATGATCAGCACACCGCCGGGAACCAGCGCCTTGGACACCGCGGGTAGCGCGTCCCACGGCGCGAGCATGTCCAGCACGGCGCGATCCACCGGTTCGCCCGCGTAGTCGGCCACGTCGCCGACCGTCAGCGACCAGTTAGCCGGACGTTCGCCATAGAACGTTTCGACGTTGCGAATCGCGTGATCGGCATGATCCTGGCGAATCTCGTACGAGACAACCTCGCCCTGCGGCCCGACGGCACGCAAAAGTGAACATGTCAGCGCGCCGGAGCCCGCGCCGGCCTCCAACACCCGCGCGCCGGGGAACATATCGCCCTCGTGCACGATCTGCGCGGCGTCTTTCGGGTAGATCACGGCCGCGCCGCGCGGCATGGACAGCACGTAGTCGATCAGCAACGGGCGCAAGGCCAGATACGGGGTGCCGTTGGTGGAGTTCACTACGGTGCCCTCGTCGGCACCGATCAAGCTGTCGTGCTTGATCCCGCCGCGATGGGTGTGGAACTCCTTGCCCTCCTCCAAGACCACCGTGTACAGGCGGCCTTTGGCATCGGTCAGCTGTACCCGGTCACCGAGGGTGAATGGCCCGGTCCGTCTGGCCGTCATGAATCTCCGTTCGCTGAAAGAGCAGGTGCTCCGAATAGTCCGGCACCGGCGTGTCGGTGCCGCCGGATAGCCTGCCAGGTATGAGCTCGCCCGTGTCCACGCCCCCTACCGACGGCGCACCAGCGTCCGATCCCGGCGCGGCGGCGAGTCGGTCGCGCCCGGCGCTGTCGCCTTCGCGGGCAATGGATTTCAAGCAGTGCCCGCTGAAGTACCGGTTCCGCGCGATCGATCGGATTCCCGAGACGCCGAATCGCAACGCGCTGCGCGGCACGGTGGTGCACGGGGTGCTGGAGGACCTGTACGGGCTGCCCGCGGCGCAGCGGCAGCCGCAGCGGGCGGAGGGTCTGATCGTGCCCGTGTGGGCGCGGGTGGCGGCCGAGTGGCCCGCGGTGACCGAGCTGATCACCGACGACGAGCTCGACGGTTTCCTCGGCGAGGTGCGCGCGCTGGTGCAGGCGTACTACCGGCTGGAGGATCCGACGCGGTTCGATCCGGAGTCGCGGGAGGCGCGGGTCGAGGTGGAGCTCGACGACGGAGTTCTGTTGCGCGGCTTCGTCGATCGGATCGATGTCGCGCCGACCGGACAGTTACGAGTGGTCGACTACAAGACCGGGCGCGCCCCAGGACCCACCAAAGAGACCAGGGCATTGTTCCAGCTGAAGTTCTACGCGCTGGTCGTGCTACGCACCCGCGGCATCGTGCCCACCCAGCTGCGCTTGATCTACCTGGCCGACGAGCAGATCCTCACCTATGCCCCCGACGAGGAGGAACTGCTCCGCTTCGAACGCACGCTGTCCGCGCTGTGGGAGGCCATCCTGGAGGCGGGCCGTACCGGCGACTTCCAGCCGAACACCAGTTGGCTGTGCGCCTACTGCGACTACAAACCCTTGTGCCCCGAATTCGGCGGCACGCCACCGCCGTACCCCGGCTGGCCGGTCGGCGGGACCGGCGAGTCGCCGGACGAGACCCTGGCGGACGCGGTCGCGGACTGACCGAGCGCTATCGCCCGGTCGCCCAGGTGAGGAGATCAAGTGACGTGCCACGGGATCCGACGAGCGCCACCGCGGCCATCAGCACCATCACCCCCACCACGTCACCGGCCAAGACCAGTGCGTTCCGAATGCGAGGCCATTTACCGACTCGCTCGACCTCGGTCGTCATCGACGTCCTCCCGTACGTCCGTGCGGGGGCCCATAGCGGCGCCCCACCTTCTCTATGTACATATCGCCCAGCACACCGCACAGTGTTGCGGACACACCATGAAACTTTCGTGAAGACTCGCGGATTTGGCTGCTGCCGACAACCGCCCTGCGCCGCACCGCAGCCGCGCGCACGAATCCTCGCGCTGCGCACGGCACAGTTGGCAATTCCGTACGCAGCGAGCGAACTCGTGCGCGGCAGCACGCATTCGGCCCACGGGATGCCGTCATGCGGCAGCACGCTCCGGGTCGGCGACCGTTCCGCCGCGCACGAATCCGCCCGCCGCGCACGAAACTGCGGGCAATTCCATGCGCGGCGGGCAATTCCATGCGCGGCAGCACGCGCTCGGCCCACGGGATGCGCTGCGGCGGCTTGCTCGGCTGCGCACGAATTCTCGCGCCGCGCACGAAACTGCGGGCGATTTCGTGCGCGGGGCGATGGGATCTGCGCGGCGGCGTTCGATCAGAGGGTGAAGTTGTGGAACAGTAGGATCGAAAGACCAAGTCCGACAGCCAGGTTGACTACCACCGCCGAGCCGAAGACCACGATCGGCCGCCACCCGGCCTCGCGCAGTCCGCGTAGCGAGAACTCCAGTCCGATCGAGACGAACGCGAAGATCAGGAACCAGGTGCGCAGGTCGTTGATGATCAGGATGTGTGCGGCACCGGACTTCTTGTCCGCGGACTGCAGGTAGAGCGTGCCGATGACGGACGCGGCGATGAACCCGAGCACGAACTTCGGGAGCCGCTCCCAGAACTGCCGCGCCGAGGGGCGCACCGCACCGGCAGTGCGTTCCACCTTCAAGGTGAAGTACGCGGTCAGTGCGATCGCGACGAGACCGATCAGCGCGTTCTGCGTGGTCTTCACGATGGTGGCGATCTGGAGCGCCTTCTCCCCCGCGATCGCACCCGACGCCGCGACCGCCGCCGTGGTGTCGATATTGCCGCCGATCCAAGCACCGGCCACCGCGTCGGACAGTCCGAAAGCATCGGCGAGCCAGGGCAATACGAAGATCGACGGCAGCGCGAAGATGATCACCAACGAGGCCGCGTAGGCGATCTGCTCGCGCTTGGCCTGCACCGCACCGGCCGCCGCGATGGCCGCGCTGACGCCGCAGATGGATACGGCCGAGGACAGCAGCGCGCGCAGCTTGTCGTCGAGCCCGAGCCGCCCGCCCAGCCACCAGGTGAACCCGAACACCACGGTGATCAGCAGCAGCGCCTGCAGGATCGACGGTCCGGCCGCGGTCACCAGGATCTTCAGATTGATCGAGGCGCCGAGCAGCACCACGCCGGTCTTGATGAAGAACTCGGTGCGGAACCCGGCCGAAAGCCGGTCGCGCAGCGCGAGTTTGGACAGGATGACGTTGCCGAGCAAGCCGATCGCGATGGCGTACACGGGGAACTCGATCGACTTCGCCACCCGCTTGAACGGCGTGTCCGCCGCCCACTGCGGGACATGCGTATCGAAGTAGCGAGTCAGCGCTCCGAGCGCGATGACCACCGCGATCCCAGCGACGACGGCACCCACGGTAGGCCGCGAGACAGCCTGTAGCGCCGCCGTTTCCGACTTCACCGGCGCGGAAGACTCCGCGTCCGTTCCGGTTTCGGTAGCGACGCTCCCCTCGGCAGCCGAGCCTTCCGACGTATTACCTTCGCGCCCTTCGATACCCGACATCACGGCACCAGCCAATCCGGGATCACGCCGACCAGAACCAGCGCGATCAGCGCCAGTCCGACGATCGCCGCCAGCCAGTCCTCACTCCAGGCGAATGTGCTCCCCGAACGTTCCTCGGGCGATGTCTGTGACACGGGCGTGCTCCTTGCGTTCCTCATCGAGAGGCCGCACGGTAGCAACACCCGGTCACCCGGCACACCGGTTGCGTTCAGCGTGAGTTATTCACGCATACAAGACAAACCAGACAGCGATAATCCGGCTCAGAAGGCCCGGCAGGAGCGGATGTCGAAGGCCAGGATGGCCTTGGCGCCGAGCTCGGCGAGCTGGTCCATCACCTCGTTGCCCTGCTTGCGCGGCACCATCGCACGGATCGCGACCCAGCCGTCGTCGGCCAGCGGCGAGACCGTCGGCGACTCCAGACCCGGCGTGATCTTGACCGCCGCCTCCAGCAGCTCCTTCGGGCAGTCGTAATCCAGCATGATGTATTGCTGGCCGAAGACCACGCCCTGCACGCGGGCGATGAGCTGATTGCGGGCCCGTTCCTGCTGATCGGAGCCGGCGCGTTCGATCAGCACGCCCTCCGAGTCACACAGCGACTCACCGAAGGCGACCAGGTTGTGCTGGCGCAGCGTGCGTCCCGAGCCGACCACGTCGGCGATGGCGTCGGCGACGCCGAGCTGGATGGAGATCTCCACCGCGCCGTCCAGGCGGATCACCTCGGCCTCGATGCCGCGCCGCTGCAGATCGCTGAGCACCAGGTTCGGGTAGGAGGTGGCGATGCGCTTGTCGTAGAGGTCTTCGACCTGCCAGGCCTGTCCGGCCGGCGCGGCGTAGCGGAAGCTGGAGCGGCCGAAGCCGAGGCCGAGTCGTTCGCTGACCGGCGCGCCGGAATCGAGCGCGAGGTCACGGCCGGTGATACCGAGGTCGAGTTCGCCGGACCCGACGTAGATGGCGATGTCCTTGGGCCGCAGGAAGAAGAACTCGACCTGATTGGCCGGGTCGAGCACGGTCAGGTCACGCGAATCGGTCCGTCTGCGGTAACCGGCCTCGACGAGGATGGCGGTGGCGGCTTCGGACAGGGCGCCTTTGTTGGGGACTGCGACGCGCAGCATGGGATGGGGTCCTTTCGGGAGGAGAAACTACGGAGTAAGACGCGGCCATCACAGATGTCGGTACACGTCTTCCAGCTTCAATCCACGACCCACCATCAGCACCTGCACCCAGTACAGCAGCTGCGAGATCTCCTCGGCGAGCGACTCGTCGCTCTCGTGCTCGGCTGCCAGCCATACCTCGCCGGCCTCCTCGAGCACCTTCTTACCCTGGCTATGCACGCCCGCGTCCAGCGCGGCCACGGTTCCGGACCCCTCGGGGCGGGTAACCGCACGATCCTGCAGCTCGGCGAACAGGGTTTCGAAGTTCTTCACGATGAGCCATTGTTTCAGACCGGTGTGCGGGACCGTTGCTCCGGCCCATCCCGGCTTTCGGCGACCGCGGTGGTGGGCATGATGGGTGCATGCCGTTTCGCACCGCGTTGACCGAGATGTTCGCCCTGCGTCACCCGATCGCCTTGGCCCCGATGGGCGGCGTGGCGGGCGGTGAACTCGCCGCCGCGGTCTCGAATGCCGGTGGCTTGGGACTGATCGGGGCCGGTGGCGGGGACCGCGAGTGGCTGGGCCCGCAGCTGGCCATCGCCAAGGACAAGGCGCGGGCGCCATGGGGCGTCGGTTTTCTGTGCTGGGCGCTCGAACTCGACCGGCTGAAGTGGGTGCTCGACGAGTATCAGCCGCGGGCGGTGGTGTTGTCGTTCGGCGATCCGAGCCCGTTCGTCGAGGCGGTGCGCGCCGCGGGCGCGAAGGTATTGGTCCAGGTGACCGACCTCGACGAGGCACGGCGGGCCGGCGATGTCGGCGCCGATGTCGTCATCGCACAGGGCGGTGAGGCGGGTGGTCATGGTGGCGGGCGTTCGACTTTGACGATCGTCCCCACGGTCGTCGATCTCGTCCATCCGACGCCGGTGCTCGCGGCGGGCGGGATCGCGGACGGCCGTGGGCTTGCGGCCGCACTGACGCTGGGCGCAGCGGGCGCGCTGATCGGCACCCGCTTCGAGGCGACGCACGAAGCGCTGCTCGCCCCCGAGGAGGCGAAGGCGATTGTGGCCGCGCGCGGCGACGACACCTCGCGCAACCGGGTATTCGACATCGCGCGCCAGTCCCCGTGGCCGAACCGGTATACCGCGCGCATGCTGCGCAACCAGTTCTTCGACAGCTGGCAGGACCGCGAGGACGAGCTGCGCACCGACACCACGGCGCGCACCGACTACCTCGACGCCGTCGACCACGGCGATCCGGCGGCGCTGGCGGTCTGGGCCGGCGAGGCAGTCGATCTCATCAGCTCGATCGACTACGCCGCCGACGTCCTGACCAGGATCAGCGCCGAAGCGGACGCCGCCTTCGGACGCGCTGCCGCGCAACGCGTCCGGGGCGACTGATCACGCCTCGCTGAGCAGGGCCTCCAGATCGGCGACCGCGGTGCGCAGGTGCTCGGCGAATTCGTGCATCTGGTCGGCGACCGTGGTCGGCGTGGCCAGGTACAGATTCCAGCGATCCGGCAGCAGGACATACGCCACGCCGATGCAGCGTGGACTGGTCGAGCCGAAACCGAAGTAGCGGATGTTGACCGACGGCGCCGAGCTGGTGCTCAGGTAGTCGTCGCGCATGATCAGCCAGCCGGGGCTGTCGTAGAGCGGAATCGGCTCGGTGACACCGAGTTCCGCGCCGCGACGACGCTGAATCCATTGCAGTTCCCACAGGTGCTGCTCGGGTGCGGCACCCGCCTGGCATTCCTTGGCGCGGGCCACATGTGCGGCGGCCGCGGTGCGTGCCGCGGCGAGCTTGGCTGCCTGGTCGACCGCCGGGTCCTGCGCCGCGTCCACGAACGCCACCATCTCCGGGGTGACCACCCGCATGGCCTCGGTACGGCCGTTACGGTACTGCCGGGTGGCGATGGATTCGTAAGTGGCGCCGGTGATTCCCTTGCTGCGCCGATGCGCCAGCTGATAACTCAACTGCGCGAAGGCATCCGGGGAGATGCCGAGCTGCTTGGCGCGGGTGGTGCCGAAGTCCGCGAAAGAGACCGTCTGCGTGGCGTTTTCCGCCGCGTAGCGAGCGAAGTCGGCACCGGCGGCGGCAATGTCGTTGCGCTGCGCCGCATCCAGCACGAAGTCGATCGGCTCGACCGCGGGCAGCCCCTGCGCCTGCGCCCCGGATCGGTCGGCGTGCTCCTGCGCCGTCGTCTCCAGCATGGCGTCGACGAAGGACAGGATGGTGGTGCCGTCCAGTCCGCAGTGCTCGATGTTGATGCCCGCCTGGCCATCTCCGAAGACGATGAACGACACCGCCTTGTCGAACCACCGGTTGGCGCTGTCGCCGTGCAACAGCTGGTCACAGGCGTGCAGTTCGTCGCGCGGGGCGAAGTCCTCCAGGCAGATACAGAACAGCGCGGTCTCGATGGTGTCCAGTGCCGCGGCGTTGGCCGGTTCGGCGAGCAACTGCTGCCTGCTCGCCGCCCATTCGGCGCGCGCCTTGGTGGTGAGATGCCCTACCGCGGAATCGGTTCGGGTCGAGCGCGCGCCCGCCTTCAGCACCTCGCGCAGCCCGCAGGCCAGATCGTCCAGCGAGTGCGGCGCACCGTCCGGGCCGAGCACGTCCATCCGGAAGATGCTGCCGCGGAAGAAGACCACCACGTGCTTGGCGTCGGACGGGCCGGGCCATTCCTCGCTGTAGGGCACCCGGACGCTGTCCTGCGTTTCGCCGGGAATGCGGGTCTCGGAGAACAGGTACTTGTTCTGCCACATCGACAGCGCCTGTCCGCGCTGCAACACCGGCGGGATCGCCTCGGCATCCAGCGCGAGCTTGTAATCCACCGCGGCGGCGATGATTCCGGCCGCCCGATCCACCTGGGTAGCGGCGGTCGAAGTGGCCAGGGTGGTTTCGTCGCGGAAGAGGAAGAAGAAGTTGGCGTTCAACGCGATCCGGTCGCGCCTGCCCAGGTACCGCGACGGCCAGAACAGGTCGAGCCAGCTGCCGACGCCGGGGGTGGCGTCGTACTCCGCCAGCGCCGCGTGCAGGGTGCGGCCCGGTCCGTCCGCGCGCAGCAGGTCAGCGACCGCCGCCTCGGTGGTGGCGAGTTCGTCGGCGGTCAGCAGCGGTACGCACCATTGTAGGAATCGGGCGCAGCTGTCCTCCAGCGTCGGCAGGGGAACCCGGGGCAGGGTGTCGTCGGCGGCGAAGGTGCGTTCGGTCAATGCTGGTCCTCGGTGTCGGCGTGGTGCTTCGGCAACGGTCGCGATAGGTACAGGCCGGCATAGAGCCAGCCTTCGGTTTCCCGGTCGGTGGTGTCGATTCCCTTGGCGGACAGGGTGTTCAGCACCTGGTCCTGCTCGGCTGCGGAGGCGAACCTGCGTTGCTCGAACAGCCCGGGCGCCTGCTCGGTCCGGTAGCCGAGCGCGGCGAGATCCGCGGCGATCGGCGCGAAGTCGAACATGCGCAGCACGAAGTGTGCCATCCATGGTCGCCGACGGGGATGCGCGGTGGCGACCCGGGTCAGAGTTTTCTCGGTGACGTAGCCGATGCAGCCGGTGGAGATGATGATGTCGGCGGTGGCCAGCAGCTCACGCTGCTCCTCGGTCGGTTCGCCGGACTCCAGGTCGGCGCACACGGTGTCGTGCAGCAGACCCGACTGCTGCGCGTAGGCGAGGGCGGGCGCGGAGGCGTCCATGCCGAGGAAGCGGACATCGCCGAGACCGTCCCTGGCGCCGAGCACCTCGCGGTCGCGGGCGATGAGGGCCGCGCGATCGCCGTCCGCGGTGCGGTAGTGCTCGGCGAGTTCCGGCATGGTGGTGTCGAAGCGCAGCAGCGCCGCGTTGACGCCGTAGGAGCAGCCGAGGTCGAGCACGGTCGGGGTGCTGACCCTGGCCGAGGCGCGGTACTCCCGAATCTGCTGCTGGAAAACGGGTTTCGCCAGTTCCGGAATGCGGTAGTCGAGGTCGGACATGCGGGCGTAGTAGTCGCGTGGATCGGGACGGTCGTAGATATCGTCGAAGGAGGCTTTCCCGGTCGTATGTAACGGCACTGCCACAGTCGTTCCTCTCGGGTCGAGCGGTAACTCCCGATCAGTGGGATCGATCGGGCCGTTCGGCTCAGTCGAGCAAGCGGTCGCCGCGGACAACGTCGGCCGCGGCGGCCAGATGGTCGGGTAGTACGCGGCCGAAGAGTTGACGGGTGCGCTCCACCGTGCCGATGACGCCCGGCCGGTCGGTGTAGGCGAAGATCGCCGAATGTCGTTGCGTGGCACCGGCGACGGGCGACACACGATGCAGTGAGAAGCGGCCCTGGAACAGCTGCAGGTCGCCGGGGCGCAGGTCGAGCCGCTGGATCAAGCGCTCGCCCGAGCCGGTGAGTACGTCGCGCACGTCGTCGAGGTGCTCGGCCTCGGTCGTGCGAATGTTGGGGCAGTACTCGAAGATTCCGCCCGACTCGGCGGGCTGGGTCAGCATGCTGACGGTGAATTCGTTGGTGTCGAAGTGCCACGGATGCGACATACCGGGCGCGACCACGTTCAGGCACAGGCCGGCCAGCGGGTCGGCGAATTCGTGCAACTCGGCCAGGCCGAAACAGTCCGCGACGAAACGCTGGAATCGAGTGTCGGTGTACAGCTGGTGGATCAGCGCGTCGCCGGGGATGCGGTCGCGCGGCGCGAACGCGTTGCCACGGTCGAGCACGATGCGCCCCGGATGGTCTTCTGGCAGTTCGGTATCCAGCGGAATGTTGTAGGCGTTCACCCGCTCGACCTCGTAGTACGCGTGCGGTGCGATTGCTTCGCCCTGCGCGCGCAGCGTTTCGGTCAGTTCCGGGCGGATGAAACCGCGCAGCACGGTGCAGCCGATCGCACCCAATTCCGCCCTGGCGCGGTCCACGGCGGCACGGCGGCCGGGATCCGCGGAATTCGCGAGGGGATACCGTGCGGTATCAACGATCTCGTCGAGGACACCCAACGCTGCCATGGCGACATTCTGGTAGAGCGGAGCGCCGACACGCCCGGGATTGGGCGAGATTGCCGGTGATCGCAGTCACACCTACCAGCAGCACGCACTCCCGTTGCGGCACAGTAACTCTCGCTGGAGCGCGGTCGGGAGTGTCGAGCGGCGACCGGTCAGCCGCGCTGCTTCAGCGCTTGTTCGAGGTCATCGACGGTGAGGCCGACGAGGGTGTCGCGGAAGCTGCGGCCAGGTCCGTCGGGCACCGGAATCTCGCACGGGATCACGATCACCGCGCAGCCCGCCGCCTGTGCCGCGCGGGTGCCGGTCGGCGAATCCTCTATCGCGACGCAGTCGCGCGGATCGAGGCCGAGCAGCTCGGCGGCCCGCAGGTACACGTCCGGTTCCGGCTTGCCACGCGCCACCTCGTCACCGCAGACGGACACGTCGAAGAAGTCGCGACCCAAGGTGTCGAGCCCATACTCGGCAAGCGACCGCTTGGTATTGGTGACGAGCGCCGACTTCAGCCCAGCGGCCCGGACCAACCCCAGCGCATCCTTCGCGCCCGGCCGCCACGGGATGGGGCCGGTCATCAACTCGGTCACCCGGTGCTCGATGAACTCCCGCGCGGCGCGCACCGCCTCGGGTGTCGGCTCGATGCCGATACCGGTGAACAGCAGCCGCAGCGCGTCCGGTCCGGACGCACCGATGAAGGTGTGCCGGAGCTCGGCGGTCAGCTCACGGTCGTGCTTACCGGCGAGCTCGCGCATCGCGATATCCCAGAGCTTTTCCGAATCCAGGAGCGTGCCGTCCATATCCCACAGAACAGCAACTGGTCGCGCCGTCACACATCTCCTCGTTCGATTACCGATCAGGCCGTAGCCACGATAACCGCCGCACCCGATGCACCACCGTGGCCAGTTGCGCAGTTGTGGCCTCTACCACGCCGGGACGAAAGCTTTGCTTACGTTCCCGATGCGATGATCAGCATGCGGCCATTCTCGGCGGCGACCTGGAACCAGCGGGTCTCGTTCACCGTCTCGCCGCTCTTCTTCACATAGGTGAGCGAAGCAACCGCGCGGTTGTCGCCGTTCGGTGTCACCGAGCGAACGGTGATCGAGCTGATCGTGCCCCACCAGCGGACGTACTCGTTGTAGCCACCGGCCACGCCCTGATACGCGGGCGAGAGCTGAGACCACGCGGCACTGGGATTGCCGGGGAGCATGCCGTAGTAACCGGACACGAACTGGGAAACCTTCTCCGGCGTCGGCGGACCGAAAGGCGTCGCGCTGACGGTCGGCGACGGAGTCGTCGCATGCGCGGACGAGGGCGGGGCCGACGAGGAGGGCGGGGCCGAGGACGGTGCCGGAGTCGAGGACGGCGGCGCCGACGAGGCGGGGGTGGGGACCTGTGCCGCGGGCTCCTGCTGACCGGGGCCCGCCGCGTTGGGCGCCGACGGCGGGACCTCGCCGACCGAGGACGAGACCACGTTGGTCGCGGGCGGTGCCGCAGTGTCCCCCTTGTTGCGATCGTTGGTGACGAACGCGATGAGCCCGATCACGGCCAGCACCACGACGAACGCGGCCCCGGCCATGGCGAGGGAACGGTTGCGCGACGGGCCGGGTCCCGCGCCGCCGGGCAGGGTCGAGGACGCGCCACCGCGCGGCGGGATCGGCGGCTGCACGGAAACAGATTCGGCGACAGGAGGATTCGTCAGCGCGGCGGTCGACACCAAAGCGGTCGCGGCGTTCGCGTTCGCGGTGCTGCCCGCGGCATCCGTGCCCGGCGGCGGGCTCGGTTGCGGCAGCACGGTCGTCGCGTTGTCGCCGCTGGGGGCGGGTAGCGCCTTGGTGAGCGAGGTCCGCGTCCGCAAACCCGGAACCCGGCCCTCCGCAACGGCTTCCAGCGCCTGCTGCGCCTCCCGCATGGTCGGGCGCGCGTCGATCGTCGGGGCGAGCAGCCGCATCAGCACGGGGCCGAGCGCGCCGGCGTGCTCGGGCACCGGCACCTGCCCGCGCGCGACGGCGTGCAGCACTGCTAGGGGGTTGTCGCCCTCACCGAACGGCGGCAGGCCCTCCACGGCGGCGTAAAGCGTTGAGCCGAGGGCGAATACGTCGGAGGCGGGTTCCGGGTTCTCGCCGCGCGCCACCTCGGGCGCCAGGTAGGCCGGGGTGCCCGCGAGGAATCCGGTGGCGGTGACGGTGACGTCGCCGACGGCGCGGGAGATGCCGAAGTCGGTGATCTTCACCGTGCCGTCGTCGCCGACGAGCAGGTTCGCCGGTTTCACGTCGCGGTGCATGATGCCCGCGTCGTGCGCGGCGGCCAGCGCCCCGGCGGCCTGTGCACCGATGCGGGCGACCTCCACCGGCGACAGGGTGCGCTTGCCGGAGAGTTTGGCCGCCAGGCTCGGGGCGTCCATGTATTCCATGACCAGCCACGGCTGGCCGTCTTCCTCGGCGACGTCGAAGACGGTGATCGCGTGCGGATGATGCAGCCGGGCCGCGATGCGGCCCTCGCGCATGGCGCGCAGCTTCGCCTCCAGCGCGGCCGTGCGCGTTAATCCCGGCCCGAGTATCAGCTGTTTCACCGCGACCGTGCGCCGCAGGCGGACGTCCGTGCCGCGCCAGACGACGCCCATCGCGCCTGTGCCGATCGGATCCGTGAGTCGATACCGTCCCGCGATCAATCGGTCCGCCGTCATGCTGTTGTGCCTTCCTGCTTACGCGCCGAGCTGGTACTGCAGTGGCGCGTAACACCGGGAAATCCCCGAAAATGCTACGCGCCGTAGTCCTTTACACCCGTAAGCAGCGATGGCGACGCACCCGCCGACTGCCCCGGATGCAGTTGCAACGCTTCCGACAATGGCATACCCACCCGACACACATCCACCTCACCAAAGCTCCCCGGGTGATACCCCAGGTCAGCGCTCCGCCACGCCGAAGCACGAAATCCGGTCGGCGCGTCGGGATTTGCCCAAATCATGACATACGAGCAGGTAGCCAAGGCCCTTGCGGTACGCGAACAGTGTTCCGCCACACGGTGACCACAATCACTTTCCACCGACCGGTCCGATAACTGATTCCACGGCGACCGCACGCGCGTTCGGCCGCACACTCGCCGTAGCGAGTATGCGGCTAACTCAGCGGGAGCGCGGACTGAGAACGATGTCCGCTCCGGACTCAGGCGTTGAAGTACTTCGCCTCGGGGTGCAGCAGGACGAACGCGTCGGTGGACTGTTCCGGATGCAGCTGGAGTTCCTCGGACAGCACCACGCCGATCCGGTCGGCCTCGAGCAGGTCGACCAGTTTGGCACGATCGTCCAAGTCTGGGCAGGCGCCGTAACCGAACGAGTAGCGCGCGCCTCGATAGCCCAGTTTGAAGTATTCCAGGACGTCGCTGGGGTCGTCGTCGGCGACCGCGTGCCCGTCCAGGGTCAGTTCCTCGCGGATCCGGCGGTGCCAGTATTCGGCGAGGGCCTCGGTGAGCTGCACGCCGATGCCGTGCACCTCGAGGTAGTCGCGGTAGTTGTCGGCCGCGAAGAGCTCGTTGGCGAAGTCGGCGATCGGCTGGCCCATGGTGACCAACTGGAACGGCAGCACGTCCACCTGACCGGTCGCCTCGGCCTGCTCGCGCGAGCGGATGAAGTCGGCGATGCAGAGGAAGCGGTCGCGCTGCTGCCGTGGGAAGGTGAACCGATAGCGTTCGGGCGCACCGGGATTCGGTTCGGTGAGCACGATCACGTCGTCACCCTCGGACACCGCCGGGAAGTAGCCGTACACCACCGCCGCGTGCTGCAGCACGCCCTCGGTGCTCAGCCGATCGAGCCAGGCGCGGAACCGCGGCTTGCCCTCGGTTTCCACCAGCTCTTCGTAGCTGGGACCCTCGCCGCCACGCTGGCCGCGCAGACCCCACTGACCGAGGAACAGGGCGCGCTCGTCGAGCAGCCCCGAATACTCGTGCAGCGCCAGGCCTTTCACCACCCGGGTGCCCCAGAACGGCGGCGTCGGCACCGGCACATCCGCGGCGACGTCGGAGCGCGCGGGCACCTCGATCGGCACTTCCTCCGCCTTGCGCTGCTCGGCGATCCGCTTGGACCGTTCGTGACGCGCCTTGCGCTGGGCCGCCTTCTCCCGCTCGGCGATCGCCTCGGGGCTGTCGGGATCGATGCCGCCGCCGCGCTTGCGGGTCATGATGTCGTCCATCAACCGCAGGCCCTCGAAGGCGTCGCGGGCGTAGTGCACGTCGCCCTCGTACACCTCGGTCAGGTCGTTCTCGACGTAACCGCGGGTGAGCGCCGCGCCACCGAGCAGCACCGGGAACTGCTCGGCCACGCCCTTGGTGTTGAGCTCCTGCAGGTTCTCTTTCATGATCACGGTCGACTTCACCAGCAGCCCGGACATGCCGATGACGTCGGCCTTCTTGTCCACGGCAGCATCGAGAATGGTCGCGATCGGCTGCTTGATGCCGAGGTTGACCACCTCGTAGCCGTTGTTGGACAGGATGATGTCGACCAGGTTCTTGCCGATGTCGTGCACGTCGCCCTTGACGGTGGCCAGCACGATGCGGCCCTTGCCGCTGTCGTCGGTGGCCTCCATGTGCGGTTCCAGGTAGGCGACCGCGGCCTTCATCACCTCGGCCGACTGCAACACGAACGGCAGCTGCATCTGGCCGGAACCGAACAGCTCGCCGACGGTCTTCATGCCGGACAGCAGCGTCTCGTTGATGATCTGCAGCGGCGGCACCTCTTGCATTGCCTCTTCGAGGTCGGCCTCCATGCCGTTGCGCTCGCCGTCCACGATCCGCCTGGCCAACCGCTCGAACAGCGGCAGCAACGCCATCTCCTCGGCGCGCGAGGCCCGCGACGACGACGTCGACACACCCTCGAACAGACCCATCAGCACCTGCAACGGGTCGTAGTCCTCGCCACGGCGGTCGTACACCAGATCCAGCGCGACCTTGCGCTGCTCGTCCGGGATACGCGCCATCGGCAAGATCTTCGATGCGTGCACAATCGCGGAATCCAGCCCGGCCTGCACGCACTCGTGCATGAACACCGAGTTCAGCACCTGGCGGGCCGCGGGATTCAGGCCGAACGAGATGTTCGACAGGCCGAGGGTGGTCTGCACGGCCGGATGCTTGGTCTTGAGCAACCTGATGGCTTCGATGGTTTCGATGCCGTCCTTGCGCGACTCCTCCTGGCCGGTACCGAGGGTGAAGGTCAGCGTGTCGATGATGATGTCGCTTTCCAGCACCCCCCAGTTGCCGGTGATGTCCGCGATGAGACGCTCGGCGATCTCCACCTTCTTCGCGGCGGTGCGCGCCTGGCCCTCCTCGTCGATGGTCAGCGCGACCACCGCGGCACCGTGTTCGGCGACCAGCTGCATGGTCTGCTGGAACCGGGACTCCGGGCCGTCACCATCCTCGTAGTTCACCGAGTTCACCGCGCAGCGGCCGCCGAGGTGCTCCAAACCGGCCTTGAGTACCGGGGTTTCGGTGGAGTCGAGCATGATCGGCAGCGTCGAGGAGGTGGCCAGGCGGGCGGCCAGGGCCTCCATGTCCTTGGCGCCGTCGCGGCCGACGTAGTCGACGCACAGGTCGAGCATGTGCGCGCCGTCGCGGGTCTGGTCCTTGGCGATGTCGAGGCACTTCTGCCAGTCCTCGGCCAGCATCGCGTCGCGGAAGGCCTTGGAGCCGTTGGCATTCGTGCGCTCGCCGATCATCATGACCGACGCTTCCTGCTCGAACGGCACCGCCGTGTACATGCTGGACACGGCGGGCTCGTGCAACGGGGTGCGGCGCTCGTCGAGCGGCGGCAGCTTCGGCTCGATCTCGCGGACCGCCTCGGTCACCTGCCGGATGTGCTCGGGGGTGGTGCCGCAGCAGCCGCCGACCAGTGCCAGCCCGAACTCGGAGACGAAACCGCTCAGCGCGACCGCGAGCTCCTCCGGGGTGAGCGGGTATTCGGCGCCGTTCTTGCCGAGCACCGGCAGGCCCGCGTTCGGCATCACCGACACCGGGATCTGCGCGTGCCTGGACAGATGCCGCAGGTGCTCGCTCATCTCGGCCGGGCCGGTCGCGCAGTTCAGCCCGATCATGTCGATGCCGAGCGGCTCCAGCGCGGTGAGGGCCGCGCCGATCTCGCTGCCGACCAGCATGGTGCCGGTGGTCTCCACGGTCACGTGCGTGATGATCGGGATGCGCCGGCCGAGCAGGCGCATGGCCTCGCGACTGCCGGTCACCGCCGCCTTGACCTGCAGCAGGTCCTGGCAGGTCTCGATGAGAATGGCGTCGGCGCCGCCCTCGAGCATGCCGAGCGCGGATTCGGTGTACGCGTCGCGCAGCGCGGTATAAGGAGCATGGCCCAGCGTGGGCAGCTTGGTGCCGGGGCCCATCGAGCCGAGCACGTAGCGCGGGGTGCCGTCGGCGGACGGTCCCATCTCGTCGGCCACCTCGCGGGCCAGCCGGGTGCCGCGCTCGGACAGATCGCGGATGCGGTCCGCTATGTCGTAGTCGGCCAGGTTCGGCAGGTTGCAGCCGAAGGTGTTGGTCTCGACCGCGTCGGCGCCCGCCTCGAAGTAGGCGCGGTGAATGCTGCGCAGCACGTCGGGGCGGGTGTCGTTGAGGATCTCGTTGCAACCCTCCAACCCGATGAAGTCGTCGAGGGTGAGATCGGCCGCCTGGAGCATCGTGCCCATTGCACCGTCACCGATCACGACACGGCGGCGCAACGTGTCGAGTAGCGTGGTGTCGAACTCGGCGGGCATTGACGCAGACATGCGATCAAGCGTAATGGTCGGGTGCGACAGTGCAGCCCGCCGCGTCGCGTGTGCACGGACACACCTGGTCACCGCCGCCGCTGTCGAACACGCCGGGCCCGGCCCCGGCATACGACACGCCAGTTCCCCGCACACATTAGGCTGACCGAGTGAACCCCAGTGAAACTCCCGATCCGGAACTGCCGACATTGCGGGAACCGGTGCTGGTTGCGGCCTTCGAAGGCTGGAACGACGCGGGCGACGCCGCAAGCGGCGCCGTAGAGCATCTGGAATTGATCTGGGACGCCGAGCCGCTAGCCGAACTCGATTCCGAGGACTACTACGACTATCAGGTCAACCGGCCGACGGTACGGCAGGTAGATGGCGTGACCAGGGAAATCCAGTGGCCATCCACGATGCTCTCGGTCTGCTCGCCCCCGGGTAGCGATCGCGACATCGTGCTGTTGCGCGGCATCGAGCCCAACATGCGCTGGCGCAGCTTCTGCGAGGACCTGCTGGAGTTCATCGAACAACTCGGCGTGCAAACCGTCGTCATCCTCGGCGCGCTGCTCGCCGATACACCGCACACCCGTCCCGTTCCGGTCACCGGGTCCGCCTATAGCAAGGAGGCGGCCGAGCGGTTCAACCTGGAGCAGACCCGATATGAGGGACCGACCGGCATCACCGGCGTGCTGCAGGACCAGTGTGTGAAGGCGGGCGTGCCCGCGGTGTCGTTCTGGGCGGCCGTGCCGCATTACGTTTCGCAGCCGCCGAACCCGAAGGCCACCATCGCGCTGCTGCACCGGGTCGAGGACGTGCTCGATATCGAGGTGCCGCTCGGCGAACTGCCCACGCAGGCCGAGGAATGGGAGACCGCGGTCAACGAGATGACCGCGGGCGACGACGAGGTCAGCGAGTACGTGCGCTCGCTGGAGGAGCGCGGCGACGCGGCGGTCGACGTGAACGAGGCGATGGCCAAGATCGACGGCGACGCCATCGCGGCCGAGTTCGAGAAGTACCTGCGCAGGCGAGGTCCGGGCAGCTTCGGTCTCTGAGCGCGCCTGAGCGCGCACAACTTTGGTTGCCCGGTGTTCACCGGGGGGTCGCATCGCGGCCAGAAAGTGGCTGCCCCCTATTCTTTTCCGGGTGACCTTTCACCCGATCGTCGCGCACTTACGCAGTTTCGACGACGGGATCGCCGTCCTCTGCGCGGAATCTCCCTCGGCGAACGGCACGGCGGCGGCATCGGTGGCGGAAGGTTTGCGGCGGGTCACCTACGCGCAGCTGGCGACGCTCGTCGAGGAGTTCGCGGCCGAGCTCGGACCGACCCGGCGACTCGTCGCACTGGCCGCCCGCAACGATCTCCCTTCGCTCGTCGGGTATCTCGGCGCGCTCAGCGCGGGCTGCGTCGTGCTGCTCACCGCGGCGGTCACCGACGAGCTGCGCACCACCTACGATCCCGATGTCGTGATCGAGGACGGCAACGCGCAGGTGCGGCGCGAAACCTCCGCGCACACATTGCATCCGGATCTCGCGCTGCTGCTGAGCACCTCGGGTTCCACCGGCTCGCCGAAGCTGGTCCGGCTGTCCTCGGCGAACCTGCTGGCCAACGCGGCCGCCATCGCCGAGTACCTGACCATCGGTCCGGACGACCGGGCGGCGACGACGCTACCGATGTTCTACTGCTACGGGCTGTCGGTGGTGCACAGCTACCTGCTGCGCGGCGCCAGCCTGCTGCTCACCGAACGGTCGGTGCTGGACGACGCGTTCTGGGAGGAGTTCCGTGCCTACCGCGCAACGTCTTTCGCGGCCGTTCCCTACACCATCGACCTGCTGGACCGAATCGGCTTCTCCGACATGGAGTTACCCGACCTGCGTTACGTCACCCAGGCGGGCGGCAGGCTCGCTCCTGAGCGGGTCCGCGAGTACGCCCGGCACGGTGCGGATGCGGGCTGGGACTTCTTCGTCATGTACGGCCAGACCGAGGCGACGGCCCGAATGGCCTATCTGCCACCAGATTTGGCCGTCGAACATGCCGACTGCATCGGCGTGCCGATCCCCGGCGGCGAGTTCAGCCTGGAGCCGATCGAGGAGACGGGCGGCCACGTACGCGGGATCGATCTCGGCGGACCCGCGACCGAGGCCACCGCGCACGAGCTGGTCTATCACGGCCCCAACGTCATGCTGGGCTACGCGAAGTGCCCCGCCGATCTCGCCCTCGGTCGCACCGTAACCTCTTTGCGCACCGGCGATCTCGCGCGCCGCACCCCCGAGGGCCTCTACCAGGTGACCGGCCGACGCAGCCGCTTCGCGAAGATCTTCGGCCTGCGCATCGACCTGCAACGCCTCGAATCCGGCCTGACCGCAGCGGGTTTCACCGTCTGCTGCACCGATGACGACGAACTCCTGGTCGTCGCCGTGGAACGCCCCGTCACCGATCCGACCGACACCGCGGCACAACTGGCCGGGCTGCCCACCGCATCCGTACGGGTCTGCGCCGTCGAGGAATTGCCGCGACTGCCCAACGGCAAGCCGGACTACCCCGCCGTCCGCACCCTGTCCGCGCCCGCACCGCAGACCCGAGACGTCCGCGCGCTCTACGCAACTACCCTCGGCATCGATCCGGCGCTGATCCGCCCGGACAGTACCTTCGTCGATCTCGGCGGCAATTCGCTGACCTACGTGACCACCGCGGCCCGGGTGGAACGCGCGCTCGGCAGGCTGCCCACCGGCTGGCCGACCATGACGATCGTCGAGCTCGACCGGATCCCGCACGGCGGCACCCGATTCGGCCGCACCCTCGACACCGGCACCCTGCTGCGCGCCACCGCCATCGTGTTGATCGCGAGCTCGCACATCGGCATTTACCTACTGCTGGGTGCCGCGCACGTACTGCTCGGCGTCGCCGGATTCAACTTCGCCCGCTTCGCGGTGACCACCGCGCCGCGTGCCGAACGGTTGCGACACGCGCTGCGCACGGTGGCCTTGATCGCCGTGCCGACCGCCGCATGGGTAGCCATCACGTTGCTGTTCACCGACTACTACAGCTGGCAGAACGTGCTGCTGCTCAACAAGATTCTGGGCCCGTTCCACAGCGACACCGCGGGGCACCTCTGGTTCATCGAGGTGCTGGTCTATTTCATGGTCGCCGCGGCGCTGCTGATCCGAATCCCACTGGTGGACATGCTCGAGCGGCGCGAACCGTTCTGGTTCGGCATGGGCCTGCTCGTCATCACCCTGGTGCTGCGCTATCAGTCGTTCGGGCTCTACCCGGCGCTGGATGTGCCGCTGTCACCGCTGGCCGTATGGTTCTGTGCCCTCGGCTGGGCCGCCGCGAAGGCGACCTCGATGTGGCAGCGACTGCTGGTGAGTGCTGTCCTGTTGGCCTGTGTGCCCGGCTATTTCGACGCCCCGGACCGGGAACGACTGGTCATGGCCGGGCTGCTCGCGCTCATCTGGCTGCCCGCGATCCGGGTGCCTGCCCTGGTTGCCATCGTCGCGGCGGTGCTCGCCGACAGCTCGTTGTTCGTGTATCTCCTGCATTGGCAGGTATATCCGCTGTTCGGGCAACACCATGTTGCGGCGTTGCTCGCCTCGCTGCTGGCCGGTGTGGCCGCGACGAGGATGCTTGCGGGAGTGCGACGGCGGATGGAATTGCCCCAGCGCTGGGTGTTGCCCCGGTGGTCGGGCGTGCCGTCGTTGCGATCAGGTCTCGATGGTCCAGATCTGCGCCGCCGCCTCGCGCGCCAGTTTCGCTAGCAGAATATCCCGCGGGATCGTCTGGCCGGCAAGGTGATCGAGCGACGGAACCACTACGTGGTGCGCGTCCGCCCGCTTGAGCTCCTGGGTCAGCTCGACAAACGCCGCGCCGTCACCGGAAGTCGATTCATGGAACGTTGCGGCGAAGCAGAGCCCCTCTTCACGGGCGAGGGTGCTCATCGCATCCTCTAGCTCTTCGCTGTGGCCATCGGCCAGATCGTCACGCAAGTATCCATAGATCAACGCTTCCACCCGAACCTCCGTTGGATTGGGTACCGCTGTCCTTATGTGGATCTCCCCATTGTGGGGCACTGCGCCTTGCAAGGACAGATGCAATTGCATCTGGTTGAGATGAGATGTGTCCGGCTAACTTTCCGCTCTCATGTCCAGCATGTACAACGCCAACTTGCGAATGTAGATGTCAACCCACTGACACCTATATGCCCTATCTCGGCCACCGGGCGTTAACTGGTGCGATACTACTGACGTGGCCGCTGGAGACGATCGACCCGTCTGGGCAGTCCGGATGCGCTCCGAACGCGATGCGCGGGGGTGGTCACAAGCCGATGCCGTCCGCGTGATGCGCGCCAAGTCATCCCACAACCTGCCGACAGACAGTACACTGCTGCGTAACTGGCGCCGCTGGGAATCGGGCGAGTCGCGGCCGGATGATTTCTACGCACCCATAATCTCCGCCGCCTTCGACACTGTCACAGCGGCGTTCTTCCCCAAAGCCAGGCCGAATCGCGACGACGAGGTGCTCTCGGCAACCGGCATGGACACGCTGGAATTCATCGGGCGCCTGCGCATGTCGGACGTCTCGCCCGCCACCTTGGACGCCATCCGCATCACCGCGGAACGCCTGTGCTGCGAGTACTCCTACGCCGATCCGCACGAGCTGCACGCCGAGGGCACCGGATGGTTGCGGCGGATTACCTCGCTGCTGGACGGTCGACTGACTTTGGCGCAGCATCGCGACATCCTCGTTCTCGCGGGATGGGTTGCGCTGCTGGTGGGTTGCGTCGACTACGACCTCGGCAGGCGAACCGCCGCCGAGGCCACTCGACGCGCGGCACTCTCCCTCGGCCAGGAGGCCGAGAACGCCGAAATCACCGGCTGGAGTGCGGAAATGGCCGCTTGGTTCGCACTGACCCAGGGCAACTACCGTGGCGCGATCGATGCGGTCGACCAGGTGCTCGACATCAGCCAGAACCTCGGTGTCGGTGTCCAACTCGCCGCGCAACGGGCCAAGGCGTGGGCGCGTCTCGGCGACCGACATGAGGTCGAAACGGCCCTCGGCGAGGGCCGAGCAATTTTGCAGCGACTCGACCATCCGATCAACCTGGACAACCATTTCGTGGTCGACCCACAGAAGTTCGACTTCTACGCGATGGACTGCTGCCGCGTCGCGGGCGAGGATCGGCTCGCCGAGACCTACGCCAACGAGGTCATCCGCAACTCGACCAGGGCCGACGGCACCGTCCGCAATCCGATGCGGGTGTCCGAGGCGCATCTCACCCTCGCGGTGGTCGCGGTGCGCAATCGCGATCTGGAACTCGCGGTCGATGAGGGACTGCGCGCGTTCGCGGGTAAACGTCGTTCACTGCCCTCGCTGATGTGGATCGCGGGCGAGACCGCGCGCGAAATCATCGCCCGCTACCCCGGCGATCCGCGCGCCCGCGTGTACCTCGACCAGCTGCGTTCGCTGTCGAGCGAGTGACCGGTAGCGAACCGGCACAGCCCGTTTCATCGGCGAACACCCGGCAAACAGGACACGGCCACGCCGAACTGGGCATGTACCCGCTGTCGGCGACCGGCCCGCTACTACCCTGTTCCCGGTGACCGACTCCGTCGACGCCGCCGCGAGCGCCTCCGTCCTGTGGGACGACCGGCTGCGGCTGTTTTCCTTCGCCACCGCCGAGCGCCGTGCCGACTATCTGTGGGTGCTGCGCGCCTTCGACAGCGCGCGGGCCGCCTATGTGGTGTTGCTGCATGCCGACGACGTGGCGGAGTGGATCGAGCGCAACGGACACAACCTGCGGACACCCGATTCGCCCGAGGTCGCCGAGCCGACTCCCGTACCCGCCCCTGACGTCGAGGGCCAGCAACATACAGAGGACAAGGAGTCCAGTCAGTCTGCTGCAAAACCGCAGGCCGACGAAGGTCCCGCGAGTGCCCAGGCCTGGTCGAGCGAGCGCGGGACCCGGCAGAACGCGCCTCGGCTCACCGCCGCCGAAATCGGTCCGCTACTCGATCAACTCCACCAATGGGGCGTGCTGGAGCGCAGTTACGACGGCACCCGCGCCGCCACCCTGGCCGAATACCGCAACCGGCACTTCGTCTACCAGTTCTCCCAGGCCGGGTTCCAGGCCTACCGCGCGGTCGCGGGGGTTCTCAACGCCCGGCTCGACGAGGCGTCGCTGTCGCGGCTGGTGCTGCCGGAGTTGCTGGCCGACCTGCACACCCTCGCCACGGCCAATCGCGAGGGCGACGCCGAGCGGGTTTACCGCACGCTGCGCCGCCTCGACGCCGCACTGACCGACATGGCGGCCCGCGCGGCCCACTTCTATCTGTCGCTGGGCGATCTCGTGCGGACCACCGAGATCACCCCGGAATCGTTTCTGGCACACAAGGACGCGCTGCTCGCGCACATGCGCGAATTCAGCCTCGACCTGGCCCGATTCGTGCCGCGGCTGGCCGGCGCGATCGCCGAGATCGAGGAGACCGGCGTCGACGAGCTGATCGAACGCGCCGCCGGGTGCGACGAACGGGTGCTGCTGAGTTTCGCCGAGCGGCAGGCGGATTGGCACGCGCGCTGGGACGGCCTGCGGACCTGGTTCGTCGCCGCAGGCACCGGCGAGCACGCGGGCACCACCGAGGCGGAACGGCTGCGCGAGGCGACGATGAGCGCCATCGCCGCCGTGCTCTCGCTGCTGCGGCGGGTCACCGAGACGCGGCGCGGTGGTGTGAGCCGGGAGTCGGCGCTGCGGCATCTGGCGGGCTGGTTCACCGCCGCACCGAGCGCGGACAGCGCGCACGCCCTCTTCGACGCCGTGTTCGGCCTCGGCAGGCCGCGCCACTTGGCCATGGAACACCCGGACGCGGACCTCATACCCGCCCAGCGATCCTGGTGGGAGGCACCGCCGCTGGAGATCTCGCGCACGCTGGCCGAGACTGGGCGACCGCCCTCGGCCGGGGCGCCCGCGCGAATCCATCGCAACGACGCGGGTATTCGAAGGTTGCGCGAGGTCCAGCTGGACGCGCAGCGGGCCCGCGCCGACGCCGCCAAGTCCCTCGCCTCCGCCGACGTGCACGACCGCGTGCTCGACGAACGGGAGACCGAGGTGCTGCTGCGACTGCTCGACGCCGCCTCCACCGCGTGGGTGCCGGTGAGCGGTCGGGTCGCCGGGACCACCGGATCCGACAGCGGCGTCACCCTGACCGTCTCGGAGCACGACGGTTCGACCATCGTGCAGACCGCGCACGGACTGCTGCACCTGAACAACCGCAGGCTCGAGGTACGTCAGACCATGCGGACCCGGCCGCGCGGCAACGGGGGGCGCGCATGATGCACGGACGCAAGATCGATTCCCTTGCGCTGGACAACTATCAGCGCGCCGCCCGGGTCATCCTCGCCAATCACCTGGTGACCAGGACCTATCCGGATCGGATCGCGCTGCCGCTGATCCGGCGGTGGGCCACCGAGTTGCGGGAGGACCTGGCCGAGCTGTTCGGCTACCGGCTGGAGGTCACCGAGACCACCGCGCGAGTGTTCCCGATCATCGACCGGCTCGATGCGGGCAAGCCCGCCCGCACACCGGCCGACCGTCTCTTCGATCGGCGCAGGTACGCGTACCTGGCGCTCTCCATCGCCGCGCTCGGCCGGGCGGGCGATCAGATCACGTTGTCGGAGTTGGCCGATCAGGTCGCCGCCTACGCAGGCCGGGTCGAGGGTCTGGAGCTGTCCACCGATCGCGCGGCGGATCGGGACGCGTTCGTCGACGCGGTCGGCTGGCTGACCCATCGCGGCGCGCTCACCCTGGCCGACGGCGACGCGGGCGGCTGGGCCAGCGATCCCGAGGCGGGCGAGGCGCTCTACGACATCGACCGGCCGGTGGTCTTCGCGCTGTTCCGGCCGCCGCGCGCGCTGCAACATCTGCACAGCGTGCGCGGGCTGCTCACCGAAGAGGCCGCGGGCGCAGCCGGTCCCGGGCACGCGCCGACCGCGGCCGACCTGGCCCGGCGGGTGCGCCGGACGCTGGTCGAGCGACCGGTGGTGTACCTCGACGACCTCGCGCCGGAGGAACGGCCGGTGCTCGGGCAGGATCGGATCGTCGCCGATGTCGAGCTGTTCACCGGGCTGAAGGCCGAACGCCGGGCGGAAGGGGTCGCGTTGATCGATACCTCCGGGCGGCTCTCGGACATTCGATTCCCGAGCACCGGTACCTTGGCGCAGGTGGGGCTGTTGCTGGCCGGTGAGATCGCCGACCGGGTGCTCGATATCGACAGTCCGGTGGAGCGCCGGACGGCCGCGCCGGACGCGGGCGAAGCGCTCGCGGCGCAGTTGGACGGCGCGATCCCGGAGTCGACGGTCTTCGCGCCGCTGGCCGAGCTGCGGGCGCTCGATGACCTTTCGGCACAATCGGATTCGGAGTTCGACGCTGAAGAACAGGTCGAGACGACGTATCCGCTGATCGACTCATCGTGGGTACGGGAGACCGTGCAGGCACTCGCCGATCGGTACGGCGCAACGTTCGCCGCGCAATGGCAGGCCGATGTGCCCGGCCTGACCACCGAGGTGGTCGCCCTGCTGGAGCGGCTGCGCCTGGTGCGGACGGTCGACGACGGGCTGCTGATCATGCCTGCCCTCGCCCGCTATCGGGGCGCGGTCGTCACGGTTCGCGCCAAGCGCACCGAGGAACTGTTCGTCACCGCGGCCGACACCTATGGGTCGGACAGCACTGGCACGGAAGGGAACTGAGGCGATGTCGCTCATTCACGGCGGAGTGCGGTTCATCCCGACCCGCGCCGGAATCGTCAACCTGTGGGACTACCGCGACCAGGAATTCTGCTTCGCCGACGGCAGATTGGTGCTGCGCGGACCGAACGGGTCCGGCAAGACCAAGGCCCTGGAGGTGCTGTTCCCGTTCGTGCTGGACGGGCGGATCGAGCCGCGCAGGCTCAACCCGTTCGCCGGTGAAGAACGCACGATGAAGTCGAACCTGTTGTACCGCAAGCAGGAATCGGCCTACTCCTATGTCTGGATGGAGTTCGCGCGCGGCGACTGGGACGACGCGGAGGCGGTGACCGTCGGCATCGGCATGCGCGCCACCCGCTCCTCGGACAAGGTGACCCGCTGGTACTTCGTCGCCGACGGCCGGGTCGGCATCGACTTCTCCCTCATCGGGCCCGACGATCGGCCGTTCACCCGCAAGCAGCTGGCCGAGCAGATCGGCACCGACGCCATCGTGGATCGTCCGGTGGAATACCGAAATGCCATCGACGCCAGGATGTTCGGGCTCGGCACCCAGCGCTACGACCAGCTGATCAACCTGATCCTCACGCTGCGCCGCCCGCAGCTGGCGAAAAACCTGGACCCGCGCGGACTTTCGCAGGCCCTCACCGATGGTCTGCGCCCGCTCGACGAGCAGCTGATCCTGGACGCGGCCCGCTCGTTCAGCGACATGGAGGAGGTCGGCCGCACCCTGGAGGGGCTTGTGCACGCCGATAGCGCCACCCGCACCTTCGTCGACGTCTACCGCAAATACCTTGCGGTGCAGGCCAAGACGGACGTCGACCAGCTGCGCACCCGGCTCGACGCGGTCACCCACGCGAGCACCGCACTGTTCGCCGCGACCGCGCTGCGGGAACGTCGCGAGGGCGAACGCGCCGCCGCCGAGGCGCGCGCCGAGGACGCCGACCGCGCCTACGAGCACGCGCTCGGCGACCGGGAGAACCTGCAACGCTCCAGCGCCTACGAGGGCAAGCAGCAGCTCGACGATCTCGCCGACGCGGTCCGTCGGCTGGAGACCTCGGCGGGCGTGCACGGCGACAAGGCACTCAAGGCCCGGCAGACCCTCGATCAGCGGGCACAGGAAGCCGAACGCGCCCGCACCGCGGTTCGCACGGCCGCCGCGGCATTGGCTCGGGGCGAGGACGAATTGCGTTCCGCCGCAGAGGAAGCCGGGATCGACTGGACGGCGCTGTCCGAGGGCGCCCGGGCCGACCAGCTCACCGCGACGGTGCGCGCGCATGCCGAGGAACGCGACGCCGACGTGCGCGCGGTGCGGCAGGCCATGGGAATCATGGAGACCGCCGCCGCCGAACGCACCAGGGCCGAACGGCTCGCCGAACGCGCACGCGAGCTGAGCGAGGCGGCGGCCGCCGAGGTCGCGCACGCCGAGGCGGCGGTCGTGCTGGCGCGCACCGAAGCCGGTAGCGCACTGCGCAGTTGGTGGGAGGAGCACCGCGAGGTCTACTCCCCCATCGGTAACGGACTGTTCGAGGACCTCGATACCGCGCTCGCCCAGGCGGGTTCGGAGGAGGCGACGGTCGCGGAGGTGCTCGCCGAGCGCACCGAGGCACTGATCGACGAGATCCGCAACGACCGCCAAGAAGCGCGCGGGCGCGCGGCGACGGCGGGCGAGCAGATCGCCGAGCTGACCGCCGAACGCGACCGGGTCGCCGCGCAAAGCGACGACGCGCCACCGGCTTTCGCCGCCCGCGTGCGCGACACCGACGACCGCCCGGGCGCCCCACTGTGGCGGCTGGTGCGCTTCGCCGATGACGTGAAGCGACCGGTGGCCGCCGGTATCGAGGCCGCCCTGCACGCCGCCGATCTGCTCGACGGCTGGATCTGCGCCGAGCCACCCGCGAAGTACGACTCGGACCAGTTCCTCGTCCCGCTCCCGGCCAAGGAACGGCCGAAGGGCCGCACCCTCGCCGATGTCCTTGTCGTCGAGGAGGATTCGGACGGGCTGAAGGTGCCACGGCAAGCCGTCGCCGATGTGCTCGCCTCCATCGCCCTGCACGAGGGCAAGGGCGATCCGGCCGCCGGTATCGCGGTCAGCACGGCGGGCGGCTTCCGGCAGGGCGTGCAGGTAGGCAGGCACCACAAGGCGGACGCCGAGTTCATCGGCGCCACCGCCCGGGCCCGCCGCCGCGAGCTCCGGCTGACCGAACTCGCCGCCGCCCTCGAGGCGGCAGGCGAAGCCCAGCGCGGGGCACAGGACCAGGAGGCCGAGGCCACCGCCGAGCTCGCGCGAATCTCGGCCGCCGCCAAGGCCTTGCCGCGCGCCACCGCGGTCACCACCGCGTTGCGCGCGGTCTCCGAGACAGCGGGCATGATGCGTTCCCGCTCCGAGGCCGCCACCCAGGCCGAGCGCGACCTCGACCAGGCCGTCGCCGACACCACCGCGGTCGAGAAGAAGCTGCGCGCCGCCGCGACCAAACACCGGACCCCGCGCGAACCACGCGAACTCGACGCACTGGCCGCGGCCATCCGGCACTTCGAGAACACCGGCACCGGCCTGCTGCGCCTGCGCACCGAACACGACCGAGAGAAAGAACGCGAACGCGAGGGCACCGACCGGCACGACGAGGCCAAGGATCTGGCCGAGGCGTTCGCCGAGGAGGCCGAGGCGGCCAAGTCGGGCTACCAGGAGCAGCTGCGCAAGCTCGAAACCCTGCGCGAGGCACTGGGTGCGGGCGCGGCCGACATCGATCAGGAACTCGAGAAGGCACGCGCGAAGATCGAGGCGACCAAGGCCGAGCAGAAGGCCGCGCGCAAGGCCGCCAACGAGGCCATCGAGGCGATCGGCGATGCCGAGGCCGCCTACCGGACCGCGCACGAATCACTGGGCACCGCACTGACCGAGGTGCTCGCCGACGTGAAAGCCCTTGCCCCGTATGCCCGGCCGGACCTGCTCCGGCTGCTCGGCGCGTCGGCGGAGGGCCGCTGGCCGAGCAGCGAGGCCGCCTGGTCCACGCCCGAGCAACTGCTCTACCGGATTTCCCAGGCGGGACCGGAGGCCGAGCCGCAGGTACTGCCGGAAGAAGTCGCCGAACTCTTCGAAAGCCTCACCACCGCAACGTCTTCGGTGCGTGCCAGCGAGGCGACCCGCAAGTCGACCCGCAGCGCCGTCACGGCGGCATTGCAGGAGTTCGATGCCGCGCTCTCCGGGTCCGGCCGCGACTACCGGTTGCAGTGGGACGCCGCCGACGGGCTGACCGTGGTGCAGGTGCAGGACGACGACGGCATGTCGGCGCTCGCCGACTTCGCCTCCCGCATCGACGGTGCCCGCAAGGATCAGGAGTTGCTGCTCACCGACGCCGAGCGGCGCATCCTGGAGGACGCGCTGCTGACCGGCCTGGCCCAGCAGATCTACGAACGCACCAGCGACGCACGCGATCTCATCGCCAGGATGGGCGCGGAGATGAAGCAGCGCCGCATGTCCTCCGGCAACACCATCGGCGTGCACTGGATACTCGCCGACACGCTGTCCGATCCGGCACGGGCCATGTGCAAGCTGCTCGACCGCGACGCGTCGGTCCTCGGCGCGGACGAACTCGCCACCATCCGTGCGCATTTCGCGTCCGAGATCCGCGCGGCCCGCGCCGCACACCCGGAACGCTCCTACCCGGAGATCCTGGCGGCCACCCTGGATTACCGCACCTGGCGGGTGTTCTCGTTCACCCTCATCTCCGCCGACGGCAGCGAGGACAAGCTCACCGTGGCCAGGCACAGCGCGCTCTCCGGCGGCGAGCAGTCGGTCTCGCTGCACCTGCCGCTGTTCGCCGCCGCGCACGTCATGCTGGACTCGGCCGACCCGCAGGCCCCGCGCCTGCTCGCGCTCGACGAGGCGTTCGCCGGTGTCGACGACAACGGCCGCAGCGAATTGCTCGGCCTCAGCGTGCAATTCGACCTCGACCTGTTCATGACCGGCTACGACCTCTGGATCACCTACTCACACGTCCCCGGCTGCGCGCACTACGACCTCGCGCACGCCGCCGCCGAAAACACCGTCAGCGCAACCCTTCTGGTCTGGGACAGCGGCGACCTGCTCGCCGAACACGACGGCACCGACCTCACCGCCGCCCTCGGCTCGCCCAACCGCCGCCGGGTACACACCACGATCGAGGGCGGCATCGAGCTGTCACCGGTCAGCTAGACCCGAATGCGGCGCGCATCCACGTGCCGTGTCCCATACGCGCCGCCGACAACAAGCTGTCGGCGGCGCGTTCCTCTTGCTATGTTTGGTCGTTGCGTTCAGGCTCGGCGCAGCTGGGGGTCCAACACCATTTCCGTTGGCGTGTAGGAAAGTTGGGGTTCGTCATGCATATTCGTGCTGCCGTCGCTACGCTCGGAATCGGCGCGGGACTCGCCGCGATCGCCGTGTCGGCCGGGGCCGGCCAGGCCGCTGCGGTCACACCGCTGAACATACCGGAGTTCGGTCTCTACGGCGTGGGACTGGACCACTCGGAGTCCGTCGCGCTGCGCAATTCGCCGTTGCCCGGACTGCTGGATCCGTTGTGGCGCGCCAACGGGGTCGCCATCGTCATCCCCCTCGCCGATGAAGAGAACGCGTACTACGCCGACTTCTCCGGCGCGGTCGCCGCGTCGGCCGCCTCCCCCGCGGGCGAGGTCTCCGTCATGCTCCTCCTCCCCACGCCGACCGACGCTCCCGGCACCAACCCCGCCCTGCTGGCCTTCGGCTTCGTGGAGTGACCGGTAGTTCCGGACCGCACTACGGCCGTTAGACCCGAATGCCGAGTGCGCCTGCGGCCGCGCGGGTGAGCTGGTCGGTCACCCGCTCGGCGGACCAGTGCTGGTGCACGCTGAGGTCGTAGACGACGCGTTCGTCGAAGATGGTGATCCACAGCAGGACCGCGTAGGTGCGGTCATCCAGAGTCGTCTTGCCTTCCCGGACAAGGGCGTCCAGCACGTCAGCGAGGATGTCGTGCATCGCGGTGATCGAGGGGTCGCCCGCGGCGAGGCGTTCGATGAAGCCCAAGTGACTGCGGATGTGGCGGACCGCAGGGCCCCACTGCCGCGCCTGGGTCACCCAGGTGCGGCAGAAGCGGTGGAATCGCTCGACCGGGTCGGTGGTCCGATCGATCGCCGCGAGCGCCTCCAGGAGTTGCTCGATCGCTCTGCGGTGGAACGCCTGCATCGCGTCCTGCGGGGTCGGGAAGTGCCGGTAGGCGGTGGCCACGCCGACGCCCGCCGCACCCGCCAGTTCGGGGATCGAAAACCCGATCCGTCCCTCGTCCAGCAGGTTACCGACCGCGTCGACCAGCACGGTCCGGCTGCGCTGGGCATCACTTCGGGTGTTCACCGCTGGCACACCTCCATCCTGCCCGCCGACCCGGCGGCAATGCCGCCGAACCGGATCGGCACGCTCGAGTAGAGAAGATCTTCTCAGTTCGCTACGCTATCAATCGAGAAGATCTCCTCACTTGGGAGGGTGGATGCGCTCAGCTGCTCCCGGCATGTTGCTCGTGCTGATCATGGCTCAGCCCAACATGGCGACCGGCATGATGCCGTACTACCGCCATGCCTGGGACCTGGCACCGCTGCTCACCACCGTCATCTTCGCCGCGTACCTGTTCGCGCTGACGCCGACGCTCTCCTTCATCGGCACCCCGCCCTCGCGCGCGGCCTGGTGGTGGCGGATCGGGCTGGGCAGCGCCTGCGGCATCGGCGCGGATCTCGCGATGAGCCTGGCCGATTCGGCCGGACCCGCCTGCGTGGCGCGGGTGCTCGCCGGGCTCTCGGTCGGGCTGGTCACCGGCTCGCCGGCCGGGCTGATCCTGGAGCGGTCCGGCGAAGGGGGCCGGACCGCGATGGCCACCGCGACCGTGCTCGGATCGGCGCTCGGCACGATTGCCGCCGCGTGGGTCGCCCAGTATCTGCCCGCACCCGGCGTGACGGTTTATCTCGGCCATGCGGTGCTGTTCGGCATTGTCGCGATAGTCGTGGTGCTCGATCGGAGTGCGCGCGATCGCGTTGTCGTCGGTGCGCGCGGCTCGGCACAGCCGTCCGTCGAGCCGCCAATCGCGGGATATCTCAACGGAATTGCCGCCTGGGTGTCGGCGGGACTGGTCGTCGCGCTGCTGCCGAGTTACGGCGCCGAGCTGCTCGATACCAGCAGCCTGCCGCTGCTGGCGCTGCCGGTCACGCTGTATCTGGTCAGCGCGTGGATCGTGCAGCGCGCGGTGCCACCCGGTGCACTGCCCGGCGAACCGATCGTCGGCCAGCTGGCCATCATCGTCGGCGTAGCGCTGGCCGCGACCGTGGCCGCGGCGCCGAATCTCGCCTTGCTGCTGGCGGGTGCGGTGGTCGCCGGTTGTGGGCAAGGCATCGCCTACCGCACCGGCCTGCGCATTGTCAGCGCCGCGACCCCGCCCGACCAGCATGCGCGGGTGGCCTCGCGCTACGCCGCTGTCGCCTACCTCTGCGCCGCCGTCGCCACCATCGGCTTCGGCGTCGTCGCCACCGTCGGCACGATGCAGGATGCCGTCATCGCCGCCGCGCTGGTGCTGCTCGCCGTCGCGGCGGCCACCGTACTCGTCCGGAAACGTGCAGTGCCGCACACCATTACGCCCGCACCCACCGAAGCGACCACGACAACCGCATAACTGGATATTCCTCGATATCGTCCATTTCGCGCAGAGCTGATGACCGCGGTCAAACGTGCCCTCGACCCCCTCGGATTGTTGAACCCGGGCAAGATCCTCGACTGATCGGCCTAGGCGCTGCTACTTCGCAGCGGAGACGCCATGTTCCGCAGCGAAGGACATGAGTCCTATTCCGCGATATTGGTTCATCAGCTGTGTGTACTTGCGCCGGTTGCGGGTCATCGGGGCGTCGACGAGCACATCGGGTAGCCAGCGGTAGGCGATTCGGAGTCCTCTTGTCAGGATGGCGAATTCGAGGTCGTGGCGGCGCGTCCATCGAATGGGGCAACAGCGCGGGCACCGGGGCGCATGACGCCGAAGCCCAGGACGAAACCGAGATAGCCCGCCAGCGGCCCGACAGCGGCCCACACGGGCGTAGCGGCGGCGGGCAGAAAGGTGGGTGGGGACGGTCGTCGGAGGAAGTCCACCACGTTCTGGACAGTGATGTTGGTTTCCAGCTTCTCGGCGACCATCCGGTCGTAGTAGGCACACAGCTCGGGGTAGCTTTCGACGAGTCGGGAACGACCGGGGAGTTGGAGTTCGTCGGTCATGTCCCGGTAGTGGTCCCAGGCGGCTTGTTTCTGGTCGTCGTCGAGTTGTTCGCCGGTGACGGCGAGGTATCCGCCCAGATGCATGAAGAACGTGCTGATCATGATCCAGTTCCAGGACTCGGGATTGAGCGCGCTGTAGCGGACACCGTTGTAGCCGACGCCTTTGACCGCACGGTGCAGTTGTTTGAGTCGCTGCATCTCCGCTCTGCGGTCGAGATCCTCAGCGGCGAAGGCGATCTGCTCGGACGCGGCTGTGCGTAGTGCCCGGTCCCATGGTGCGTTGCGGATGCGGCCGGTGTTCTCCAACGCCGCCGAGACCTCGGGCAGCATCGCTTGATCGAACAGCGCCGCCGCGAACAACCCCGCGAACACCGATCCGCCGAACCGCTCGAAGCGTTCGGCTACTCCGCCCGCCGGGATGTCGTTGACGGCCGAGGGCCGTTGCGAGGTCATGGAAACCGCGCTTGCCATCTGGTGGCCCATGGGACACGTCATCGGTGAACTCCTTTGTTCCGGCGCCCGACCAGGTCAGCTGACTGCGCCACATCCGCAATTCTGGTGCACACAAACACCAGAATAATGTGGTGTCAGAGTGCACCACATTGAGAGTTCGGTCAAGAGGTGAGGAAGAATGCTGAGGATGGCAGCAGCGACCCGGACCTACGGCGGTGTCAGCGCGGAGGAACGCCGCGCGGTTCGTCGTGCGGCGTTGCTCGAGGCCGCCCTGGATCTGTTCTGCGAAGGCGGCTGGAACCAGGTCACCAAGAAGGCCGTCTGCGCTCGCGCCCGCCTCAACGACCGCTACTTCTACGAACACTTCGCCGACCGCGACGCGCTGATCGAAGCGGCCGCGGCCGACGTCACCGCACAGGGACTCGAAGCCGTCGTCACGGCCACCATGCAAGCCGAACCCGATCTTGCCGCCCAGGTCAATGCCGCCGCCGTCGCCGCACTCGACTTCGTGGCCGCAGACCCGCGGCGCGGGCAGCTGCTGGTCGGCTCCTACACCGCCGAGGTCCTCCAACGCGCCCGCCAATCGAGCATCCGCACGATCGCCAACGTGATGTCAGCAATGACTCGTGACGCACTGGGTGAAGCCGCACCCGCCCCACTCGATACCGACATGGCCGCATACACCCTGGTCAGCGGCACCATGGAACTGGTGGCGGCCTGGGTGCGCGGCGAATTCATCACCAGCCGCGAACACCTCACAGCCCTCATCGCAGCAATGCTGTTGTCCGGCACCAACATCGCCAGCACCCTCCACAACCCTGAACAAGGCACGATCCAGATGCAGAAATAGGCGCTACCGCATCGTGCTCGCCGAATGCGGGGGCGCGGTGGTTCAATCGCTCGATGCGTGGTGACGAGATCCTCGGTCAGTGGAGTGTGGAGGCCGGGTATCACAACTCGATGGAGGACGAGCAGTTCGTCTTCTGGGGTGATGGTGTGGGGTTGGTGGAGTACGCGCGGCCGGGGGCAAGTGAGTGCGTGCTGTTCCGATGGGCGCGGACGGCGATTCGGACGGTGCGGCTCGAACCGTATCGGTGCGTCCGGCGCGACAGCGGTGCGGTTGTGGATGATGACGTGCCAGAGGTGGTCGAGATCGGTTATCGGATCGCGCGGGAGAAGCGGCCGTTGATCGGTGAGGTGCTGCCGGTGCTGTATCTGCCCGCTCCGTTCGCGGCGACTCCGGACAGCGGCTACGGGCTGATCACGCGGGAACCGGCGGTGCATTTCACGAACATGCGGCGCGCGAGTTCGTGAATCGAGGCATCCACGCCAATATCAATCGCCCCATGACTCCCCCGCCGCGTCGCCGTCACCGACCACATGCGAGACGAACCCGAACCGCAGTACCCACCCATTCCGTCGCCGCCGCGTCTCACCGTAGTAGCCGGGTCCTATCCGGCCAGACCACGGAGCAGACCCTCCAGATCGCGCTCGCCCGCGCGGGTCTGGGCACCGTTGGCCATTCCGCCGCGGATCAATCGCTCGGCCGCGGGACGGGCGAACGTGCCCGCCCAGGCGAGGTGCTCGCGCAGCAGGCCCTCGCCGAGGTCCTCGGGGGCGACGGCACGCTTGGCCGCCGCGATCACCCCCTCGGGCAGGGCCGCGATGTTGCGGGCGAGGCGGTCGACCAGGTCGTCGAGCTCGTCGGCGGGAACAGCCCGGTTGACCCAGCCGTAGCGCTGCGCGGTCTCGGCGTCGAACAGCTCGGCACCCAGCACCGCCTCCAGCGCGCGGTGCCGCCCGACTCGGGCGGCCAGGTACTGTGTGCCACCACCACCAGGGACGATGCCCATGAGCGCTTCGATCTGACCGATCCCTGCGCGACCGATCGCCGCGAACGACATGTCCGCGGCCGCAACGAATTCCGCTCCGCCGCCGCGCGCCATCCCGGCGAGTTTGACGATGGTCACCTGGGGTTGGTGCCGGAGCAATTCACCGAGGGCTTGGAAGACGTTGACGCCGTCCGGCAGGTCGGCCGCGAGTTCCGCGAAAGCGTCCGGTGTGTCGACCAGCGACATGTCGACGTGCGCGATGAAGAACTCCGGGTCGGCGCTGTCGAACACGATCACCCGAATCGAATCGTCGTCCCGCAGTGCGGCCAGCAGATTCCGCAGGTCGCTCATCAGGGCGACATTCAGCACGTTGACCGGCGGGTTGTCGAGCGTGACGTAGGCGATGCCTGCCGCACGGCGCACTCGCAGGGTCGTGTAGGCGTCTTGGTTCATGGAGATCTCCGATCCGTACCCGATAGGCATCTAGGTTCCCGATGCATACTTACCCTGCGGCGACGGGAGACCGGCGTCAATAACGCACTTTCAGCATCGTAAGGATTGCGAAGGATACCGATATGACCAGCTCTGACCCCGGCATCGTCTTCCGATCCGACTGCCCGAGCCGCCCGATCCTCGATCAGATCGCCGACAAGTGGTCGATGATGGTGATGACGATCCTCGAGGAGCCCCGCCGGTTCAACTAGATCAAGCGCCGCCTCGAAGGTGTGACCCAGCGGGTCCTGACCCAGACCCTGCGCCGTCTCGAACGCAACGGGATGATCGTTCGCCGCGTGCTGGCGACGTCCCCGGTCGGGGTCGAGTACTCGCGCACCCCGCTCGGCGAATCCCTGCAGGAGCCGTTCGACCGGCTATACGCGTGGACGGTCGCCAATGCCGACGAAATCCAAGCGTGCCAAATGGATTACGACCGAAGAGAACCCGCGCCGAACCCGTGACAGGCATGCCACTACATCGTCGGCGGGACCGGGCGTAGGTCCGCGAACACGGTGTGCCGGTCAACGGGCGGGGATGCGTTCGTGCAGGGTCAGCAGCAGGTGATCGAAAGCGGTCTGCTCCTGGGGCGGGCAGGGCGGCAAATCGTTGAGTTCGGCGATCAACTGCGTGGCGAGCGAACGCAATTTGACGTTGGTTTCCTGGGAGCGCCATTGCAGCACCCGGAATGCCTGGTCGCTGTTGATCCGGTAAATACGCATCAGTACACCCTTGGCCTGCTCGATCACCGCGCGGACTTCGAACAGTTCCGGCAGTGCGGTGTCGAGTGTTTCCTGACGCTGTTGATCGAAGGAGTCGGTGAGATCGATGAAGTAGCCGATGCTACCGATCGCGGTGCCGTTCTCGTCGGTCATGGTGTCGCCCAACACGATCACGTGACGAAGTGTTCCAGTGGCGTCGATGATGCGGTGGCGACTGCAGAACGGTTCGTGGTTTGCGGCGGATTTGGCGATCGCGTCGGCGACGTAGTCTCGATCGTCGGGATGTTTGTGCGAGAGCAGCAGCTCGGTGCTCGGGGTCGTCGAGCCGGCCGGGTAGCCGTGGATGGCAGCGACCTCGTCGGACCACTCCCACCGCTGTTCGTCGTACCAGAAGCGGAAGTTTCCGCTCGCTTGTGGTTTGCCGGTACCCATGACGCGCACGGCGTCACTCGCCGCGGGCGAGTTGGCTTCACCTGTGTGCCTCACCGCTCCAGTATGGCCACTACGAGCCGTGCTCGCCCAACCGCAGGCACCCATCGATACCTCGGGACACTAGGAAGAATCGGCCCCCAACCCGCGACGGTCCACGATTGCCCTTGTCGGTGGTGAAGTCGAGCCAGAGCTCGTTCTGTGGATTGGCATATCGCGCGTCCATGGACATCTTGTCCTTGGCGTTCGGGTCTTCCACATTCTGGTAGTGGAAACCGGAGTCAGCTGGTTTCGCGCCACAGGGCTTCAGGTGCGCGTGCGAGCCGTAGACGCGGTTGGGGAGCAAACCGCTGACGAGCAGGACGGCCGTAGTCTTCTCGTCGTCGCTGGCGACGACAACCATGGCACGGCTGCCAGTGGGGGCAAGCTTCTCGTCGTAGGTAACGGCGTCGGCGCCGTCCCGCCAGGGCGCGAAGGTCCCCGCGGCATAGATGGGTTCGGCGGCGCTCGCGGGCGCCGCCGGAATCAATAGAACGGCGGCAACGGCGCCGAGAAAGAGTAACCATTCAGGCTGTGGCTGGGTTCCAAGGGTTTCCGCTGATGGTGGCGTGGAGACCATCCAGGATGGGGGCGCCGTTTTTGCGCATGGTGGAGATGTAGCTGCGGATTCGCAGCCACGCTCGTGCCCCGTCGCTCGAGCGATGGCAGCCTGAGATCTTCAGCTGGGTTTTGACGGGTCGAAGATCGCGCTCGGCCTGATTATTTGTGAAGCCGACCTGCAAGTCGCGGGCGAAGCGCAACACCTCGTCCTCGCGGGACTTCAACCTGGTCAACAGGTTCCGGGTCTTGGACTGTTTCAGGCCGGCGCGACGGGGATTATCGGACAACCCGCACAACACCGCATGGCGCCACCGGTGCAGCAGTGGGTCGAGGACCTCGGCCGCGATGGCCGACCGGCCCAGCGCTCGTGCCTGGTGGGCGGCGGTGTTGAGCCCGTACAACGCGTCCAGCGCCGCGGTGGGCCAGGCGTTGGACGGATCGGCCTCACCGGCGGCGACCAACTCTCGCGCGATGTGCGCCCCGCACAAGGCGTGGACGGCGCCAGCGTAGTCCTTGCCGTCATACACCGACAGCGAATCATGCACGCACACACCGGTATAGCCGGGCAGGATCCCGAATTCATCCACCGCGACCCGTCCCCGGGACTTGTGCAGGAAATAGGCGGTCAACGTCGCGGTCGAGGCCACGTGCAGCCACATCTTCGAGCCGTTGACATTGATCGAGGTCTCATCCACATGCAGCAGATACGCCGCCATCAACTGCGCCCGGATCAACGCGTCGGTGTCGGCAAGTGCCTCACCGGTCGCGGCGATCACCGAACTGATCCACCCCGTCGACGGCCGCGCCCCGGTCACATCCGCGATCAACTCCGCGGCCCGCGCCACCGGAACATGCTGATATACCACGAGATAGCAAGCCAACGCCCGAAGATTCGGGCCGTACTGAACCGGTGCACTCACCCCGTCCGGGGCCGTCGCCGCGGTGACATGACCGCACCCGCACCGCACCGAGTGCAGGCGGTGCTCGAACACCGACGCCGCGATCACCTCGGGAATGTCGACCACCTGCCGCGCAGCCACTTTCACCGACTCTCGACCAGCCAGACCGCCGCCACAACTACCACACGCACCCGGCACGTAATCGCAGGAATCATCGGCAATCTCTTTGCGACGCAACGTGACACCCTGATCGCCGGACTGCTTGCCCGGCTTACGACCAGCCTTGCGCTGCTGGGCACGAGACAGGCTGCGGTTCAACCGATCACCAGAGGGCGCACGGTTGGAGTTCTTCGAGTTCTGCTTCGACTGCCGCTCGAGCTCAACGATCCTGGCCTGCAACTCCCCGATCAACCGCGCCTGCTCGGCCACAACCATGAGCAGTTGCTCAACAGTGGGCACGGGATCGGACACCCAGCAAGCTGACCAGTAGCCGGGCCCATAGTCAAGCCGCCACACCACTCAAACCATCAGTCACACAGGCTGAATGGTTACGAGAAAGAACGGCTTGTGATTCATGCGACCAGGCTCCGCCGCGGTAACAAACCACGTCAATGCACCCATGTGGGGAATGCCCGCGCCGGAAGGCCCACGCCCTGCTGGCGCGACCGATAGCGATAAGCATTGCGCGAGTGGGGATTTGGTCGCGGACCCACTATCGCCCGGGGCTCCTGGCCCGCTCGTACCGGCACGAGCGGGCCGGAAGACCGTGACGTCGGTCCGCGGTGACGGCGAGGAACGCGTCCTCGCCAGACCGTGCGGTGCTAGTTCCGCGCCGCCAGGATCTGGGTGAGGTAGTCCGGGGTGCCGTCGATGCGTTGCAAATGCGGGAAACGGAGTCCGTCGTGATAGTTCAGTTCAACGGTCCGTGTCTGATCGAAGTCTTTCACCTGCAGCCGGATCGGTGCGGGGGCTGTCTTGGCCGCCTCGATTGCGGCTTCCATCGTGGCCTGGGAATAGGGGGCGTCGTTGACCGAAACCACCGTCATCCCGGTGCCGACTTTCGCTTTGAATGCGGGTCCGTCCCATCGCACGTCGGTGACCTTGCCTTCACCGGACACGTTGATACCGATCGAGTAGGTGTAGTTGACGGCGCCCTTAGCGTCTTTCATCTGAGCCGCGAGTAAGGCACCTGGGTTGTTGTCGTAGACCAACTTCCACCCCGTCTTCTCGACACTTGCGCCGAACGGTTCCTTTCCGTCGAGGCGATCGCGCAGGTACTTCGCCCAATCGTCGGAGACCACGCCATCCAGCGTCGAGACGACGTCGTCGAAGTCGTAGGTGTTCTGCGACTCCCACTTACTTTCGTCGACACCGAAGAACGCGCGCGCGAAATCATCGAGTGACTTTGCGTTCCCCGACAATTCGCGGATACGCGCGTCCACCCCCAGCCACACCAGTTGCCCGCCCGAGTAGTAATCCTCGCTGAGCTGCCACGACCGATACGGCTTCGTACGCCGCTGAGCGATGATGGGGTCGTTGGTGGTGTCCTGCAGAGTGCGCCAGCTGAGTCCGGGCCGGTTATCGGTGTATACGGCGACTACCGAAGCCAACGCATCACGCGAGACTTCCGCAGGTCGCAAGCCGGACCGGCCGGTGAGCACGTTGCCCCAATACTGTGTCTGTCCCTCGTAGACCCACAGCAGGCTGTCTTGCATCGGGACGTTGTAGTTGGGTGTCCACAGGTCTGCCGGGCGTCGGAACTTGCCGTTCCAGGAATGGGTGTACTCGTGCCCGAGCAGATCGGCGCTGCCGACCGCGGGGTTCCACCCGGTGAAATAGTCCGTGGGTTGGCCGTTCTCACTGGATCGTTGGTGTTCCAATCCGTTGGAGCTGAGCTGATCCGACAACGACAGCAGGAAGTCGTAGTGGTCATAGTGTTGTGAGCCGTACAGTGCCACAGCCTGTTTCACCAGAGCCTTATGCAGCTCAATGTGCTCGGGCTTGGCTTCGAGTTGCTCCGGTGCGTCTGCGAATGCTTGCAGCCGCACCGGGGTTTTCGCGCCAGGAGCCAGGTCGAACTCCCGGTGATAGCGCCCCGCATACACGGGCGAGTCGACGAGGATGTCTAGCGGAACAGGCTTGTAATTCACGGTGTCGCCGGCCTTGTCGGCGACCTCCAGCGCGGTTCCGGCCTCGAATCCCGGCGGGTAGGTAACGCTCGCGACGAAGGGAATCTCACTGGCGGGAGCACCAGCCGGATAGAGGACCACGGCATTCCACTGCAAATTCAGCATATTCGGCGTCATCACCACGCGCCCTTGCGTGGAATCGGTGGGGGTGAGGTACTGGAAGCTCGCGTCAATTGATTCCACGCCGTCGGGCACAGTAACCTCGAGCGCATACACATTCAGCGGATCACGCTTCCACTCCAGCTTGTTCCCGGCGCCGGTGAAGGTGATTCCTGCGATCTTGTCGATCGGACCGGACGGAGAGTGGCTGCCGGGCAGCCACTGCGGATAAAGTAAATCTACCTCGCCCGACTCAACGGGGATCGTCTGTTTCACCTGAATCACGCGTTGCGGCAGATTGGTCATGTCGACCGCCACCGAGATCGCTTTCTGATTCGCCGGAGCTCCATCAGGCTTGTCGCGCAAGCCGAAGTAAAGCGAGCCTGCCAGGAGAATGAGAACGACGACGCCGACAACGCCGATAATACGAATCTTGGACAACAACACTCCCCAAGTCACAGACGATCTTGTCGTCACTACGAAATAGACGCAATACCCACCCAAGGCGACTGATGCTCATCGGCCGAGAATAGGACCTACCGATTGCCGTTATAAACAATGCAGCTTATAGTGGCAACAAATTCGCGTACGGTGCGGTCACCGCAACCGCCTGCCCTACCCCCTCCTCCGACGTCAACGCTTCGAATAGTTTGTTCGGGTCGGCGAGCGTCCCTTCTATACTGAACTAATTGTCGATCCTACGAGGGTTGGTATCGCAGCGTGCGAGGAGTGAGTGTGGGCTGCGTCATACCTGTCGCGCGGTGTGGTCGCCGACTGGCGAATCGGGCGGATATGGCGTAGCCCCGCTGGTAGGCACTGGTTTTGGTGCTCGAAGGCAGTGCTCGTCAGGCCGCCGGTCCTCGGCCCGGGCACGCTACTGGCGTGTCGTTGCTTTCTCAGTGGTCATCGACCGGACATCGGGGAGGGCGATGATCGCCAGGTTCACCACCGCGACCAGGACCGCCATGGTCAGGAGAGGGGCAGTGTTGCCGGTGACGGCGGCGATGGGTGCGGCGAAGGCCGTGCCGAGGGGGCGGGCGGCGAGTGACAGTAGGACGTCATAGGAATCGGCGCGGGCCAGAGCCTCGGGTGGGAACTCGCGTTGTATTGCGGTCTGCCACACCGTGTTCAGGAGCCCGACGCCGAGCATCGCGGCACCGTAGGTGATGGCGTCGACCCACACCGGGGCCAGCGTCGCGAAGCTGATCATCGGCAGGGCGAACAGGGTGCCGCACAACGATGTCAGTACGAGCGGGCGTTGCACTCGCAGCCGCGGTGCGATCAGCGCGCCGAGCACCACCCCGGCCATGCCTGCCTGATAGATGAGCACCCAGGACACCTCGCCGCCGAGTGATCGCACCGCGATGAGCGGGCCGAGCGTCATGAGTACGCCCGCGGCGAGATTCGAGACGCCGTGCCCGATCAGGTTGGACCAGAACCACGCGCGGCTGCGTACCTCGAACCAGCCCTCGGCCAGCTGCCGGAGGAACGAGACCGGATGCTCGACCACCGCGCGCGGTGCTATCCGGAGCCCGCCGAGGGTGCAGGCCGCCACTGCGAATACCGCGGCGGTAACGATGAATGTCCAACCGGGGCCGACTGTTACCGCGAGCACACCGGCGACACCCGGTCCGGCGACCAGGGTCACGCCGCGCACCACGCCGAGATAACTGTTGGCCTGCAACCGATGTGCCTGCGGGACGGTCGCGAAGATCAGTGGTGACATGGTCGGGGTGCCGAAGGCGACGCCGATGCCGGTGATCGCCGAGAGAATCGCCAGATCGGTGATTCGCACTACGCCGCTGAGCAATTCGAGGCCGATCCCGAGCTGCGCGAGCCCGCGCGTCAGGTCCGCGGCGAACGCCACCTTCTGCGGCGGGAATCGGTCAGCCAGCACTCCGCCGATCGGCAGTAATACCAACTGCGGCAACAACTCCGCAGCTAGGACGATGCCCAGGTCGCCGGCCCGGCCGGTGGCATCGATCACCGCGAGGGTGAGTGCCATCGGCACCAGTGCGGTAGCCAGGAACGACAGCGTGCGCCCGAGCATCAGCCTGCCGAAACCGGGTATCTGGCCCAGGGTTTGACTCATCGGCACACCTCGCACGCATACGACGGGAACGCCTCGAACAAGTGCGACAGCAAACGCACTCCTCGTCCCCCTGATTCCGAGTGGAAACAATACAATCGATCGCGCAGAGCCGTGGCAGCCGAATGCGCATGTGACTCGGATCACCGAAGCCCCGCTGGCGACAAGCCAAAACGACTGCCGCGGAACACAATCACCGGAACTACTCGCCACCTCGGTCCACTCCCCCAAACGGCCGACCAACGCGCGCCACTCGGCATGCGCGGATGACGCGGTGGGGCCTCACCGATGAGTTCGACCAGCGCGACCGGTCATAGTCAGCACAACGAACCTTCAGCCGCCCACGAGGGCGCTGTCACGACCACAGGAGATGCCGACCTATGCCGCACTCACAAGCCAGGATCCACCGGATGTTCGAGCTCGTCGAGCCGATAGCCACCGTCACCTTCTCCGAGGTGCCCAACGAGGCGTTCCTGGCCCTCGGCATGCGCAACTACTGGGACGGATACTTCGCTGGCCGGGCCGCACCGCTGGGGCTGGCACCGGCCGCCGTGGTGCACGCGGTCTTCTACAACTTCGCCGAAGGCGAAGTGGCACGCCACATCCCATGGGTCTGGGGCAAGATCACCCCGCAGGAGGCGATCGCCGTGCGCGAGCGAGCCAGCGCCGCCGCGCTGCGGCAGCGGATCGGGGAGCTCGCGGAGTCTCCCGATCTGGTGCGGGTCGCCGACCTCGCCACCCGAGCAGCGGTCAGCGCGCCGACCGAGGGGCGAGTGCTGTACGCCGGGCTCCGGGCGCTCGACGTGCCCGAGGAGCCGGTGGCCAGGCTCTGGCACGCGGCCACGCTGTTGCGGGAGTACCGCGGCGACGGCCACAACGCCGCTCTCCTCGCCCACGGGATCAGCGGTACCGCGGCCCACGTCCTCATGGCTCTCGCCCTCGGGATGCGGGCGGAGAAGTTCGGCCGGATCCACCACCTGCCCGAGGCCCAGCTGGCCGCTGTCGTCAACGGGCTGCGTGACCGCGGCCTCGTGAACGCCGCCGGCGGGTTCACCGACACTGGCCGGGAGACCAAGCAGCGGATCGAGGCCCGCACCGACGAGTTGGCGGCGCCGGCCTACGACGTGCTCAGCGCGGACGAGCTCGATGAACTGGTCGCGAGGCTCGAGCCGATCGCCGCCGCGGTACAGGCCGCCGACGACTGAGCGGTGGCGGCATGAGAGTGTCACCGCGCCACCGAGAAAACGCTCAACCGCTCGTCTGACCGACCACCAAACCCGGACCCGGGACTCGTCGAAGCGAGCCGGGCGCCGAATCGGCTACCAACTCATCTGCGGCGACCTCGTAGATGATCTCGAGGCCGTCCTCGTCGTCCCACTGCTCTCCGACCTCGACGAAGCCGTACTGCGATACCAACTGATACGAGGCCAGGTTGTCGGGGCTGATGGTGACTCGAACCGTTCGCACCTGGGGTTCGCGAGCGGCGCGGTGCAACAGCCGCTCCAGCGCCGCGCGCGCGTAGCCGCGTCGTCGGTACCTCAGCTGGACGGCATACCCGATCTCGACCATCCCCGATGCATCGGGAAGCCCGTGGAAGCCTGCCCGGCCCACGGCAATTCGCTCCTGTTCGTCCCAGATGACACCGGTGACCCAACCTGCGCTGGCCGGTTCCTGCTCTACCTGTGCACAACGCATCAACCACACTCGTCGCCACTCGGGGCCCGCGAAATGAGTCGTCAGCGGGACCGGGCTGGCCGCGTTCGCTGCCACGAGGTCGCCTGCGGCGAGCGCTTCGAACGTTCGGCGGTTCAAGTGCACTACACGCACATTCGGTAGAGAACCACATCCATCCGCAGCGACCTGACCATGAGACATGCGGCAAACCTCCCACACGCCCTCGGCCCGCGCATCCGATTATCCCGTCAACGGCATCTGCGTGCATTGGAAAGCCGTGTCTACCAACAGATCTGGAAGACGTACCGACACGCGCCACACGGCATTTCGCACGTTGGCGCCCTGAGTCCATCGGCGTGGCTGTAAACGTAATCGTCGGCCACCTGGTTGATGCCGGACAGAGTTTCTACTGCGTCGAGCCAGCGAACAGCGTCGTCATCGCCAGTTGTGAGTCCCTGTACTCGGTCAACTCCCGCAACTGTCCGTCGGACATGTGGCAGACCCAGCAGTAGATGTTGTCGTAGGGGCGTCCCTCCGTGGTGGCATGGCCATGGAATTGGACCACGTAGTCGCCCTCGGCGATGAACCGGTCCGCGGTGGCGACGAATGGGCCGGTGGATCGGCCGTCGACGGATCCGAGGAAGTTCTCTATCGCCTGCTTACCGGCATAGGTTCCCGACCAGGGTGTCGTACCGAGTACGGTCCATCGGCAGTCCTCGGCGATAAGTTTGTGAAGATACGCGGTGTTGCCTTGTGCGAGGTCGGCGAAAGCCGCCATCATCAGCTGCTTGTTGTCATCGGCACTCATAACTCGTCCTCCGTCTCTGGTTCTGCGCTGTCACGTCGAGTTCGCTCAGCCGTCGAGAAGGTGCCGCCGTCCGCACCGGTACAGGTGCGATGTCCAAGCTGATGGTACATACCATTCAGTCTGTTTCGGCGGGTTCGTGAATTCCCGCCGACGTACCATCAGCTCGTCGCCGATATTCTGCAGCGCCTGCGCACGCTCCTCGCCGACCTCGACTCCGGCAACCTCGACCGCATCAAAGGCGAAATCGCAGGCCTGGCCGCAATTCTCGAATCCCACTTCCAATGGGAAGAACGCTGCATCGCAGAGGCGCTCGATGGACTGTCGCCGGCCGAGCGATCCAGCGCCGAACTGTTCGGCACAACCACACTCCGATAGCAGCCCCCGACCCCGTCGACAGTCTGCGCGGAGCCGTCTCCGCGCAAGCCCTGCGACGGATCGATTATCCGACATTAGGCATATGTGTGCTTCGGGAAGCCTTGTCTACCAACATATCTGGACGCTGCCAAGTGGAGCGCCGACGGAGTCGGCTCAGCTTACCCTCCGAGTTCGTCGCTTCGCCAACCGTGGGTAGGTGCTCCGATATCAGGAGGCGCACGGCCTGGTAGTCCTGCTGTCCTCTGCCGATCATCGACGGATGAGACGGACAGAACAGCGAATGACGCAGCAGACCGGGCCCATGCGGGAAGAGTCTCGCGATATGACCGCCGTGGAAACCGTGGCGGCGGCCCATCTGCGGTGGCTGTGGGGCTGGGACCGCGAGCAGGGTGATCCGCCGTTCGACCTGCGTGCAGTCCAGGGCGAGTTCTACGACTGGGAAGCCGAGGACATGCTGCTCTACGACGACGCCGACCCCGAGCACCGCGTGGCGCGCACAGTCGAGGAATACCGGTCGCTGTGGGAGCCGGTCTTCGACCAGCTGGTGGCGGCGGACCACCGGCTCGCCGATGGTCCGCACGTGCTGGTGTCCGAAGACCTCGCCACCTCGCGGTTGATCTTCATCGCGCGGCTGGTATCCGCCGACGGCACCGAGACCGGCTTGTGCGCGACCAGTTCACTGACCTGGCGGCGCGCGGCCACCGGCTGGCGGATCGTATGGGACCACACCTCGTCGGTCACCGTGGATGGGAAAACCCTTGCAGCCCTGATGGACTCGTTGCCCGGGCGCGGCGACTGCTTACCGGGGTCCGTGTCCTAGCCCGAGGAGGGCGGTGACGATTTGGCTGGTGGAGTCGAGCATGGCGGCGAAGATGTCTTGGGGGACGAGTTTTCCGTTGCACCAGAGGACGTTGCAGTTCGAGGGGGCGTAAGGGCCTACGCCGAGCAGGATTTGGGCGGTGTGTTCGGGGTCTATCCAGAAGGCGAGGTCGTCCAGGCCGCCGATGATGGGGCCGAAGTTGTCGCCGTAGTGGTAGGGGTCGTCGATCGGCTCGGCGGGTGCGTCGGAGACTGCCGCGACGACGCGGCGCAGGAATTCCTTGTTGTCCGGATTGGATTCGGCGGCGAGGGAGGTCTGGACGTTGCCGGTGTCGATTCCGCCGGGGACGCCGAGGCGGACGATCACCATGTCGCGGCTGGGGATCACCACGTTGAACTGGCCCAGTGCGCCGACGAAGGCGTACAGGTCGCGGGGTGCGCCGGGGAACATCTGGTGGTCGAACACCTTGGCCGTCGGGACCGTGGCGGTCTTGTAGGAGTCACCGGCGTTGAGCCAGAACAGGAATCCGTAGCCGCCGTTGGCGTCGGTCGGTTGACGGGCCTGGCGGATGTAGTCGGGATCGATGAGTTGGCTATCGCCCCAACGACCTTCGTGCAGCAGGAGCAGGCCGAACCGGGCCAGGTCGTCGGCGCGCATGGCGAGTCCGCCGTTGACGGCGGTGTTTCCGCTGCGGTCGCGTAGCCAGACCCACTGGTCGCGGGCGATGCCCAACGGCTGCAGGACTTCTCGCTGGACGAAGTCCTGGAAGTCCATCCGGGTGGTGATTTCCACGATCTTCGGCAGCAGCGCGAGCACGGCCTGCGCGTACTGGAAGGTGGTGCCCGGCTCGAACGCCTGCGGGGTTTCGAGGGTTTGCAGCACCTCGTCGGTGGCGATGCCCGCGATGTCGGCGGCCCAGGTAAAGTGCAGTCCGGTCGTCTGATTCAGCACCTGACGCACGGTGAGCGCGGCATGCGCGGGGTCGGCCTGCGGGAAGAACTTGCCGAGCGGATCGTCCAGACCGAAGTAGCCGAGGGTGATCGCGCGGCCGACCGCGACCGACGCGACGCCCTTCGACGAGCTGGCCAGCGGCGTCGGCAGGTTGCCTGTGCCGGTGCGGTCACCGACCAGGCAGCCGTGCCGGTACACCTGAATCGCGAAGGCGCCCTTGGCCGTTCCGAAGTCGATCGCGTCGGTCAGCGCAGCGGGATCGATCCCGGCGGCTGCCGGATCGACGCGCTGAACCGCTTGGCCCGCAGCAGGTTCGGCACACGCGACGCCGGGTTCCGCTACCGCACTGGGGCAGACTCCGGCCGCTCGAGCGCGGCCGCGACGCGGTCCAGTAGCAGCAACAGCAGTTCGTCCTTGTCGCGGACGTGCCGGTAGATCGCCATCGGCGAGCTCGACAGCCGCTCCGCGACGGCCCGCATGGCCGCATCCGGCTTGTCCGAAGGTCGGCCGGATGACTCGGCGGGGCTCGGTAGGGTGGCAACGTGGCGAAGATAGGTTTTCTCGGGGTGGGTCGCATGGGGTCGGGGATGGCGGCACGAATGCTGGCCGCCGGGCACGAAGTGACCGTGTTCAATCGGTCGCCGGAGAAAGCAGCGGAACTGATTTCGGCCGGAGCGGTGCCGGCGGCGACGCCGCGGGCAGCGGCGGATCAGGCCGACGCGATCTTCTCGATGGTGGCCGATGACGATGCCTCGCGCGCGGTCTGGCTCGGCGAGCACGGCGCGTTGGCGGGCGATCTGGCACCGGGCGCGTTCGCCGTCGAGTGCTCGACGATCTCCCGGCCATGGGTGCTGGAGTTGGCGAAACAGGCCGGTGCGCAAGGTCTTCGGTACCTGGACTCCCCCGTGACGGGCCTACCGTCGGCGGCCGCGGCAGGCGAGTTGCGGCTACTGGTCGGTGCCGACCCCGTCGATCTCGAGGCTGCCCGTCCCCTGCTGGAACCGTTGTGCGCCAGCATTGTTCGGTTCGGCGATGTCGGCGCGGGCACCGCGTACAAGCTGTTGCAGAACCTGCTCGGTTCCATCCAGATCGCGGCGACGGCGGAGACGCTGCGGGTCGCCGAACTTGCCGGGCTCGACCTGGCGACCGTGGTCGACACCCTTTCCCGCAGCGTCGCCGCTAGCCCAACGGTGACCCGCGTCAGCCAGCTAATGCTCGACGGCGTGCACGACCGCGATATCGCTTTCACTGCCGCCCTGCGCCTGAAGGACACCCGCATCGGCGTCGAACTGGCCGATAGCATCGACGGCCCGGCCGCACTGGGTCATGCGGCCTACGACATCTTCAGCCGACTGGTGGCAGCCGGTTACGGCGATCTCAACGAAACCAAGGTCATCGATCTACTGCGCGACCAGGGCTGACCCCAGCTACCGACTGCTCGCATCCGGCCGCATCGCCGGGCAAACCCCGCCGGGCGCGGTGGCCAACTCGAAATGCCACCACTCGTTGTCATACATCCGGCACAGCCCCCAGCGAGTCCCGTTGGCCTCCAGCCACTGCGCCCCCGCGAGCGGGCCGACGTCGACCGCGCGGCCCGACACGTGCGTCGACTCCGCGGGCGGCAGCACCCACCGGCGCGCCACGTCGGGGCTGCCGTAGGTGGCCACGCCGTTGTCCCACAACTGCTGCTGTTCTTCGTGCGTGCGATACCCGGAGGTGATCGACAACGGCACCCCTTGCGCGTGCGCCTCGGTCTCCGCCAGCGTGTACGCCACCGCGAGTCCGGGCTCCAGCCCCTCGGCCCCGGCCGCCGACCCCAGCGCCTCCCGCTGATCGATCTGCACCCCCACTCCCGCCACCGCCTGCGGCGCCATCAACCCGGTCGCCACCAGCGCGGGCAGCATCACCACCGGTAGACCGAGCGCTAGTCGATTCCGCACACCACTCCGCAACACCATGGCGGCGATGTTAGTGGCCCCGGCTGGCAGTCGCGGAAGTCGCCGCCGACACTCAGAGATCTAGTTCGATCCGCAGCTTCGACGACAGGCTCTCCATCGTCTCGACACTGAGCTCGCCGATCGGCCCGGACAGCCACGGCCGATACGTGCTGGTGATCAGGTCGACCCGTACCCACCCTGGCACCGGGTCCGCACTGCCGAGCAGGACCGCGACCATCGACTGCGGATCCAGGCGTTCGACGGGCGCGGTCAGCACCCGAACGCGCTCGTCGGGCAGGCGATAGTCCGCCGAGACGATCACGCGGTATGGGGTGCGCGGATCATTCTCGCGGGAAGGGCGATCGCGCTCGAACTGGTATACCTCGCCCCGCCTCATGCGCGCGGGCCGCGACGCGTCTCAGCGTCGGCATCCGCCGCGTGTAGGTCTGCGAGCTCCGCCTCGGCCACTTCGACGTCGTGCATGCCGAGGTTGCGATCGCGAGCCGCCGAGCGGATGGCGTCCTGATAGAGCATCCAACTGCGTGCGCAGCGCGCGAAATACGGCGACAGCTGCATCCCGGCCGCTGCGGCGCCCTGCTGGAGATCGGCAAGCACCGCCTCGTCGACCGTGAGGGTGATCTTCCGCGTGGCCATACGTCTCACCATACCATCGGCCATACCGCGAACCGGCGGCATCGATGGCCGAGTTTCAGTCACGTTCGATGCCGACACTCGGCGGGATGGATGGGCTGACGAGGAGTCATAGTCAATGGGCATGGCACATGCTTACCCGAATTCCCTTGTCTGGCAAATGCTTCATCCACAAGGAACGCACGTTATCCACAATCTATCCCAGTGCTGTGGATCACAATGTGCGGGCAGTCGCTACCAGTCCGATTCGCGAAAATTGGGGTGGTTTCACAAGTTTCACGACCGTACCGTTTTCAGCGATGACAGGGCGCTGGAGCCACCTGCAGACCCCGGCGAGTCGGCGTCGGCGTGTCCCCCAGGGACGATGATCTTGTCAACGGATTCGGCCAGTACGGCGACGAACCCCCACCCCGGTTCCCGACCCAGGTTGCCGACGATCCCCCACCCGACGAAACCCCCTGCCCCCCAACTGCTGCCGAACACCTCCGATCAGGCCGCGGACGGCACCCGGGCTGACTCGAAGGGTGTTCGTCCGCAGACCGAGCGGGTTGTGCACAGGGCGGAAAAGGTGTCCACATTCGCTCCCCATCGATGTGAACAGCCACTACAACGGACAATTCGACTACGACACCGGACAATTCGACCGAATCACTCGCGCAGCGGCGTGACCAGCGTGAGGTAGTCCCGCTCGACCACCGGCGCACGCACCGGCGCCGGGCGGCGAATCGCTTCGGCCGCTTCGCGATTGCGCCCGATCCGCTCGATGATCTCGCTGCCGTGATCGCGGGCATAAGCGATGGCGATCTTGATCTTGCCGGTGTGCAGGCTCGACTTCGCGCTCAGCACCTCGATGCGCCGCTCCACCGGCCCGTCCAATTCCTGCAGGCGGGCAACGACTTCCCACACGTCGGGGCCCGCGACCAGCGCGGCACGGCGATCGTGCATCGGCCCGCGGAAGACTATGCCGGGATGGTCGAGCTGATCGACGCCCTCCCGAATCAGCTGGTCTAGCAATGCGGTAGAAGTAGTACCCTCGCGTGCGGCGCGTGCGGCCAACCGGCGGCTGGCGGATTGTGAGAGACGCAGTGTTGTCGTGATGACCCTGGACGTACTCATTGCCCTCCTCGACCTTCAATGGCATCTGCGATGAACGGCACCCTTGGAATCAACGATGTACATCGCTAAGGGTGCATCGCGAAAGGGCGACATCACCCCGGCGATCGGGGTGACATTTGTGTGTCCGCACAAAAGCCTCCACGAAAATCGAACGCCCAGTTCAGACCCCATACTCGCCGCCGCACGGCCGTAATATCCACGCGGCTGATCGAAACCGGCTGCGCTATTTTGCCGACGATGCCGACAAAGCCCGGAAATTATCTGGCGCAGAAACTCGGCTTATCCGAGATCAGACCGCCGATCGGCGGGCGAATTCGAGCAGATGCCGCCCAGCAACCCCTTTGTTAGCGAAACCACCAGCTTATCGGGGTTCGAAGGTGCCCGGTTCGTGCTCGAAACGGATGACGGCCGACCACGGGTTGCGCATCGGCTGGCGCGGATCGGGCTGCGGTAAGTAGGAGGCCAGGCGCAGGTACAACGGTGCACGACGGAGCTTGCGCGCCTGCACCAGGAGGTTCTCGGTCTGCACCGGCTGCCAGCCGAGCTCCTCGAAGAAGGCGAGCCCGTTGGGCGGGTCGAACTTCATCGGCGCGTTCTCGAACATCCCGCGGGTGCGCATCCGGTCCATCCGGAAGGTGATATCTGCCATCCACCAAGCGATTTCGGGCCTGACCAAGGCCCGGGCCAGGTCGGTGACGGTCACCGTATCAAGGTAGAACTGCAGTCCCTCGGTGAGCACCAGCGCCTTGGCGGCGGGTGTGCTGACCGGTCCGATCGCGCCGAGCGCCTCGTCGAGGAACTTGTCGCGCGCCGACGGATCGGCGAGATCGACTGGGCGGCGGATCAATACACCGTGCGGGGTCTCCCCCGCCAGCATGCTCTCCTTCTCCGCGAGGATCTCCGGCAGATCCGCCTCGACCCACACGAAGTCGGCGGGCAGCACGAGACGGTACGGGCGGGTGTCCAACCCGGTCGCCAGATTCAGCACCCGATCGCAGCCCTCGGCGATGGACTTCGCGATGAGGTCGTCGATGATCTTGGTGCGGGTGACCACCGGCCAGCCGTTGCGCATGACCCGCGGCGCCAGGTCGACGATGCTGTATCCCTGTACTCCGGCGAGCCGGTCGGCCAGCGGATCTCGGAACAGCGCGTCGGGGCGAGCGGACTCGCGCGCCCGGTAGGCGGCCACCCATCGAGCGGTGTCCGACACGTTCGAGATCGGTGCTTGCCCTCCAGCCATGCCGCCAGTTTGGCACGGCCCGCCCACTACCAGTTCACTCGTTGCCCATCGCCGAGATGAGCCGCCTGTCACGATTCGGAACACTTTCGCTCCACATCGGTAACAAGATCCATGGTCTCGGCGACTCTGCTATCACACGCAACAAACGCACCGTGGATAATTCAGCGGTCACAACAGATTACGGTTGCCCGTCGCCGGAATCTCACGGAAAGAAGCAGGAAGATCAACCGTCGACAACCCCGAGGTCAGGATCGAAAACGCCCGCTGTGGGTGCTCGGCCTGATCGCTCCAATGTGTGCACTGCTCCCCTCGCAGCTCGTGCTGCACACCGGCGCGCCCGTCTTCTGGTGGATCGGCCCGATCATCGTGTTGATCGTGATACCAGTGCTGGACTGGGTGGTCGGCGAGGACGGCGCGAATCCGCGCGACGAGGACTACGAGCTGCTCTCCGGGGACCGCTACTACCGTTGGTGCACCTATCTTTTCCTGCCGATCCAGCTGTTCGGGCTCGGCATCGCCAGTTATCTGTGGGCGGGTGACGAGCTCAGCGGCGTCGACAAGCTCGGCCTGGCCGCGACGCTCGGCTTCGTCAGCGGCATCGGCATCAATGCCGCGCACGAGCTCGGGCACCGGGTCGAGCACCTGGAGCGCTGGCTGGCCAAAATCGCGCTGGCTCAATCGGGTTACGGGCACTTCTTCGTCGAACACAACCGCGGACATCACGTGCGGGTCGCCACCCCGGAGGATCCAGCCAGCGCCCGGCTCGGCGAGTCGCTCTGGGAGTTCCTGCCGCGCAGTGTGAGTGGCGGGTTCCGCTCGGCGATCCGGCTCGAGCGCGAGCGGCTCGCGCGCAAGGAGCGGGGCTGGTGGGATGTGGACAATCACATCCTGCAGGCGTGGGCGATGAGCCTGGTCCTGTTCGGCACGCTGGTCGCGCTGTTCGGCTGGCACATCCTGCCCTGGCTCGCGCTGCAAGCCGTGATCGGCATCGCGCTGCTCGAGACGGTGAACTACGTCGAGCACTACGGCCTGCTGCGGGCGCTCCGCAGCAATGGGCGCTACGCCAGGTGCTCGCCGCGGGACAGCTGGAACAGCGACCGGCTGGTCACCAACATCTTCCTGTTCCATCTGCAACGGCACAGCGATCACCACGCCAATCCTGGACGCCGGTACCAGACTTTGCGCAGCTCGGCGCAGGCACCGCAGCTGCCCGCCGGATACGCGACGATGGTCGTACTCGCCGCGCTCCCGCCGCTGTGGCGCATGGTGATGGACCACCGGGTGCTCGCCCACTACGGCGGCGACATCACCCTCGCCAACGTCCAACCGCCCAAGCAGGGGCGGTTGCGCGCCACCCTGGCGTACCGGCGCGCAACCAGCTGATCTCTCGGCGAGAGACCGCCTCGCTCAGACTCGTTCCGCCGAGCGGGTGCGAACCCGCAGGGCGATGGGCTTCTGGGTTTCGGCGAAGAAGTCGTTGCCCTTGTCGTCGACGACGATGAACGCCGGAAAGTCCTCGACCTCGATCTTCCAGACCGCTTCCATGCCGAGCTCGGGGTATTCGAGCACCTCGACCGACTTGATGCAGTCCAGTGCGAGGCGGGCGGCGGGTCCGCCGATGGAACCGAGGTAGAAGCCGCCGTGCTCGTGGCATGCCTTGGTCACCTGCGCGGAGCGGTTGCCCTTGGCCAGCATGACGAAGGAGCCGCCCGCGGCCTGGAACTGGTCGACGTAGGAGTCCATCCGGCCCGCGGTGGTCGGTCCGAACGAGCCGGACGCGTAGCCCTCGGGGGTCTTGGCCGGGCCCGCGTAGTAAACGGCCATGTCGCGCAGGTATTCGGGCATCGGTTCGCCCGCGTCGAGGCGTTCCTTGATCTTCGCGTGCGCGATGTCGCGGGCCACCACCAGCGGACCGGTCAGCGAAAGCCGGGTCTTCACCGGGTATTTCGACAACTCGGCGCGGATCTCCGACATCGGCCGGTTCAGATCGATCTGCACCACGTCGCCGCCGAGGATCGACTCGGTCTGCTCCGGCAGGTAGTGCGCGGGCTCGCGCTCGAGCTGCTCCAGGAACACACCCTCGGGCGTGATCTTGGCCAGCGCCTGCCGGTCGGCCGAGCAGGACACCGCGATGGCCACCGGGCAGCTGGCACCATGCCTGGGCAGCCGGACAACGCGCACGTCATGGCAGAAGTACTTGCCGCCGAATTGCGCTCCGATGCCGAAGGATTGGGTCAGCTTGAAGACCTCCTCCTCCAGCTCCAGGTCCCGGAACCCGTGCGCGGCAAGCGATCCCTCGGTGGGCAGGTTGTCCAGGTAGTGCGCCGAGGCGTATTTGGCTGTCTTCAACGCGAATTCGGCACTGGTGCCGCCGATCACGACCGCGAGGTGGTACGGCGGGCAGGCCGCGGTGCCGAGCGAGCGGATCTTCTCGTCCAGGAACTCCAGCATGCGCGTGGGGTTCAGCACGGCCTTGGTCTCCTGGTACAGGAAGGACTTGTTCGCCGACCCGCCACCCTTGGCCATGAACAGGAACTTGTACGCCGGATGCGCGGGATCGCCTGGCGTGGAATACAACTCGATCTGCGCGGGCAGGTTGGACCCGGTGTTCTTCTCGTCCCACATGGTGACCGGGGCGAGCTGGGAGTAGCGCAGGTTCAGCTTGGTGTAGGCGTCGAAGACGCCCCGGCTGATCCACTCGGCATCGTCCACGCCGGTCAGCACGCCCTCGGACTTCTTGCCCATGACGATCGCGGTGCCGGTGTCCTGGCACATCGGCAGGATGCCGCCCGCGGAGATGTTCACGTTCTTGAGCAGGTCCAGCGCGACGAAGCGGTCGTTGCCGCTGGACTCCGGGTCGTCGATGATCTTGCGCAGCTGCGCCAGGTGCGTCGGCCGCAGGTAGTGGCTGATGTCGTGCATCGCCTCGGCGGTGAGCAGGCGCAAGGCCTCGGGCTCCACCTGCAGGAAGGTGCGGCCGTTGACCTCGAAGGTGTGCACGCCCTCGGTGGTGAGCAGCCGGTACGAGGTGTCGTCGGCGCCGATCGGCAGCAGGTCTGAATAGCGGAAGTCCGGCGCGGTCACGGGACGCACTCCTTTGGGCAGGTCGGGGCCAAAAGCTGAGCGCGGGTCTGCGTTGTCGCTCAGCGGGCCTGGTCACAGGCACAGCGAGCGTATCCACCCCGCTACGTCACACGATGGTTAGGCAAGGCTTATCCCTAGCAGTTGACACAAAAGGTTGCACGTTCAACCCCGAGAGTGCTACCTGTCGTTCCACACAAAAGCGTTAGGACGTCCAAGCGTCCCGACGCCGCAACAACCGTCGCGCGACACACAACGACGCGCGACAATGTATGAACGCCAGAGTTTGGAGCGCTATCGTGACCGATCCCCATTGGCTCGATGACGTCGAAATGCGCGCCTGGGTGGGCTTTGTGCGCACCCGCGACCTCATCGCCGCGGCGGTCGGGCGAGACTCGACGCGCGAGTCGAACCTCACCTATGTCGAATACTCGGTGCTCGCGTTCCTGAGCAAAGTTCCGGACCAGCGCTGCACCTTCGCCGAGCTGGCCGCCCAACTCGAGTGGTCGCAGAGCAGGCTCTCGCATCAGATCACCCGGATGGAGAAGCGCGGACTCGTTGTCCGCGAGCCGATTCCGGACGACGCGCGCCGTACCGCGGCCCGGCTCACCCCGCGTGGCGCCGAGGTGCTGACCGGCGCGGCGCCCGCGCACGTGGTGAGTGTGCGCAAGCACATGATCGACGTGCTGGACCGGCAGCAGCTGGCCGCGCTCGCCGATATCTACGACACGCTGCTCGCGCATCATCGACAACCGGCGAGCGAGAACTGACCGCTCAGGCGGACGTGCTGGCCGCCAATTCGGTTGCCCCATCGGCTGATTCGAGGGGGGCGGTGGGCAATCCCAGTGCGCGCTCGAACCCCGCGGGCACCACGAGGTCGCTCCGATCGAGCTCGGCGACACTCGTTTTGCGCAAACCGAGCAGCGCCGAATCGATCCCGCCGCGCAGGATGTCGAGGACGTTCTCCACGCCCGCTTGGCCATTCGCGGCCAAGCCCCACAGATATCCGCGCCCGATCATCACCGCACGAGCGCCGAGCGCCACCGCCTTCACCACGTCGCTACCGCGCCGGATGCCGCCGTCCAGCACGACTTCGATCTGCGAACCCACCGCCTCGGCCACCGCGGGCAGCGCGCGAATGGCCGCAGGCGTCCCGTCCAGGTTGTTGCCGCCGTGGTTGGACACCGAGATGGCCGCGACGCCCGCGTCGACCGCACGCAGCGCGTCGTCGACCCGGATGACGCCCTTCAGCATCACCGGACCGTCCCACTGCTCGCAAATCCATTGCACGTCCGCCCAATCCGGCGGCGGCGTGCCCATCCATTCGCCGTAGGCGCCGAAGAACCCGGGCGCGGGGCCGCCGCCGACCGCCATGTTGGGCGCGGTGAGATCCGGAATGCGCCCGGACTTCGCGTACATCGCCAGCCAGCGCGGCCTGGCCAGGGTCTGCGGCGCGAACTTCAGCATGGTGCGCAGGTCGATCTGCTGCGGGATCTCCGGACTCCCCCAGTCCCGGCCGTGCGAGAACGACCAGTCCAGGGTCAAGATCAGCCCGACCGCACCGGCTGCCTTCGCCCGGCCCACCCGCTCCAGGATCTCGTCTTTGCTACCGCACCAGTACATCTGGAAGAAGGTCGCCGGGTTGGCCGCGATCACCTCTTCGATCGGCTTGCTGGCAAAGGAGCTGAGCCCCATCGCGATGCCGCGCGCCGCCGCCGCACGGGCCACGGCCACTTCACCGTCGGGATGCACCGCCTGCACGCCGGTCGGCGAGATCAGCACCGGCATCGAAAGCTGTTGGCCGAGCACGGTGGTCGACTGATCGCGGTCGCCGATGGACCCGGCGACGTGCGGGGCGAAGCCGAGTTCGGTGAACGCCTGCTGGTTGTCCTCGATGGTCTGGCCGCGCTCGGATCCGGCGATCAGCGCGCCGTACACCGATTTCGGCAGTCTCTTCTTCGCACGTCGCTGCGCTTCGGCAACGGTTTCGAACCACGGGTTCATGGTCGGAGGGTCCTTTCCGGGGAAGCTGCCGGCCACCAGAGCCGGGTTCGGTCGAGCAAGTCGGTGGTCAGGTGGTCGAGTAGCGCGGTGCCCTCGTCGGCGCTGGCGCCGGTCGGGTCGCCGAGCACGCCGTTGGCGCTGACCGAGCGCACTCCGGCGCCGCGCAGCAGCGGCATGAGTTGCGCGAGCGGCCGGACGTCGCCCGCTTCAGCGCGATCCAGACGCACCCGGTTCGGTGTGAGTGCCAGTTGCACGGCGGTTTCCGAGCGACCGGCATGCAGATCGCCTTGGTAGCGCGGCAGATACACGCGCACGTCGCGGGACTCGCTGCGCAACAACGTCTCCGCGCGCCGCAGCGGTTCGAGGTTGCCGCCGTGCCAGTTGACCAGCAGGATGCGGTCGAAAGTGTCCGTCGCCGAACGGCACAGCTCGACGATCAGCAGTTCCAGCGCGGCCTGTCCGATGGACAGCGTGCCGGGGAACCCCGCGTGCTCGCCGCTGGCCCCGTACGGGATCGCCGGTGCGACAAGCACATCCGGTCGCAGCGCGGCGAGGCGCGCACACAGTGCCGCGGCGATGTCGGTGTCGGTGGACAGCGGCAGATGCGGGCCGTGCTGTTCGGTCGCGCCGACCGCGACGGCGAGAATCGCGTCCGCCTCGGCCCGCTCCCCGGCCTCGGGCCAGGTGAGATCGGCCGCCGCGCCGACCGGCTCAGCCGCGGCTCGACTGTGGCCTGCGACACTGAGTTCACCCACCCCGCCGGCTCCGCCGGCTGCCGTCCCCGGTTCGAACATATCCGGAGATTATCGTCAGTCACTGACATAATCAATACGTGACAGCACGGACCACCCGCGGCCGCCCGCGCGGGACCAGCAAACGCGAACTCGAACTGATCGCCATGCGGCTGTTCACCGAGCAGGGCTTCGAGGACACCACCGTCGAGCAGATCGCCGCCGCGGCGGGCATCAGCGGCCGCACCTTCTTCCGCTACTTTCCCACCAAGGCGGAGGTGCTCTGGTACCAGTTCGATGACGAAGTCAGCGCTCTGCGTACCGCCTTCGCTGACGTGCCCGACGATGTTCCGATGATGACCGCGGTGCGTCGAGTTGTCGTGAACGCCAATCGGTATCGGGCCGAGGACGTGCCCGAGCTACGCACCCGCATGCAACTGGTCGCCACCATTCCGGCGCTGGCCGCCACCGCGGGCGCACACTACGACGCCTGGGAACGCGCGGTCAGCGACTTCGCCGCGCGCAGGCTCGGCGAACCGGAGCACGCCCTGATCCCGCTGGCTGTCGGGCGCACCACCCTGGCCGCGGCCCGCGCCGCCTTCGACGCCTGGCTGGCCCGTGCCGACGCGGATCTCACCGTCTATCTGGAGGCGGCGCTGCTAGGTCTAGAACGCGGTTTCGCCGCCCCGCCGTGAACCACGGGAGAACAACCGGCAGGTTTCGTCGGCAACTCCCTTGGGGTATGACTAGGCTCGGTGTCGGCCACACGGCCGATACGCACGATGATCACGACTGAAACCGTCGAAAGGGGCAGGAGTTTCCATGTCCGAGGTGTCCATGAGCCTTTCGGCGGATTCGCTGAACACGGGACCGGTCGACAAGCTGTTGCCACAATTGGTGGAGCATCTGCGCCAGAACCGCACCGCGCTGCGCGAAGTGTGGGCCCGGCGCATCACCGACGCACAGCTGCTGACCGCGATGACCCCGGAGGAAATCTTTTCCGAGGCAACGTCTGTCTATGACAACTACGTCGAGGTGCTGGAGACCGGTAGCGTCGAGGCGCTACAGGCCTACGCACGTGATCTGTCCGAGCGCATCATCCCGAGAGGCGTCGAGACCGACGAGATCCTCGGCATCGTGCTTTTGCTGCGGGACGTGTTGGCCCGCTCGCTGTTCGAGAAGTACCAGGCCGACTTCCAGTTACTGAACGCGGTGCTCGACGCCTACGAACCGGCCGCCAACCGCATCGCCAACACCGTGGGCGTCTCCTTCGTCCAGGAGCGCGAGCGCGTTATCCGCCAGCAGCAGGAGGCGATCCGCGAGCTGTCCACGCCGGTTCTTCAGGTGCGCGAGCAGTTGCTCATCCTGCCGATCATCGGCGTGCTGGACAGCCAGCGGGCCCGACAGCTCACCGAGCAGCTGCTGCGCGCGATCCGCGCCAATCGCGCCAAGGTCGTCGTCATCGACATCACCGGTGTGCCGCAGATCGACTCCACCGTGGCCAACCACCTGGTGCAGACCGTCGACGCGTCCGGCCTGATGGGCGCGAACGTGATCATCACCGGCCTGTCCTCGGAGATCGCGCTGACCCTGGTGACCATCGGCCTCGACCTGTCCAAGATGAACGCCGTCGGCGACCTGCAAGGCGGCATCGAGGAAGCGGAACGCCTGCTGGGCTATGAGGTTTCCAGAGTCGCCGAACGGGTCGCCGAACGCGACGGTCGCTGAGACCAGGGCGGGCACATGCCGGTACCGATTCTCAAACAAGGCACCTATCTCATCGCATCGGTTCAATCCGCGCTGACCGATGCCGATACCGAACGGCTGCAGGACGACCTGATGAAACAGGTCAGCAAATACCGAGCACACGGCATCATCGTCGACGTCACCGCGATCGACATCATGGATTCCTTTGCCGCGAGATCGTTGCGTACCATCGCGCACATGACGCAGTTGCGCGGCGCCGAAACGGTGATCGTCGGGCTGCAACCGGAAGTCGCCTTCGCCATGGTGCAACTCGGACTCACGTTCGAGGGCATGCACACCGCCCTCGATCTGGAGGAGGGCCTGGCCTGGCTGAACCGGAAGACCGCGACCCCACGCCAGCGAGACGGTCGTGACAGTGGCCGCTGAGAACCTGGTGATCGCGGTCAAAGTGTCGGGCGACATTGTGATCGCACGTCAGGCTGGCCGCGAACTAGCAGCGAAGCTCGGATTCACACTGACAGACCGGACCATGATCTCCACGGCGATCTCCGAAATCGCCCGCAATATGACCAGTTACGCAGGCAGCGGCGAGATCCGCCTGATGGTCGACGATCGGGAGGGTCGTCAGGCACTGGTCGTTCAGGCCGAGGATCAAGGACCCGGCATCATCGACATCCCCCGCGCGCTCGAGGACGGTTATTCGACCGGTCGCGGACTAGGACTCGGTCTCCCCGGCGCCCGCAGGCTGATGGACCGGCTCATCATCGATTCGGCAGCGGGTAAGGGCACGTTGGTGGAGATGTGGAAGTGGGTACCCAACAGTGCATGACGACGGGTTCATCGGCCGAATCGAGTGGGCGGTGGCGGGTCGTGCCCTGCCCGGTCAACGCGTCTCCGGTGATCGCGGCCTCATCCTCGACACCGGCGGCGGCACCGTGCTTTTCGCCGTACTGGACGGACTCGGGCACGGCGCCCCCGCGGCCGACGCCGCCGACCGGGCCGCGCAGGTGCTCTCGGAGAACCGCGCCGAACCGCTGGACGTGCTGATGGTGCTCTGTCATCGCGCCATGGCCGACACCCGAGGCGCCGCGGTATCGCTCGCCTTGTTCGATCCGAGCGACACGGTGCGCTGGCTCGGCGTCGGCAATGTCGAATCCCGGGTGCTCACCGTGACTCCCGCCGGGCTCACCAGCCGCGCGACCATCCTGCTCACCGCCGGGATCGTCGGGTATCGACTACCGCCGAATCTGCAGACGCAGACCATTCACGTGCGCCCCGGCGATCTGCTGCTGATGTCCACCGACGGCATCGTCAGCGAATCCGCCGATGCGATCGACCTGTCGAAGTCCACCGCGGACATCACCGCCGACATCCTGGCCAAGCACGCCAAGGACACCGACGATGCGCTGGTGCTCGTCGCCCGCCACCGCGGCTCGTCGCAAGACCCGACATCATGAGGGGCCGCGCCCTATGACAGCACTGGCCGATTTCCTCGACGAGTACGCGAAATCACTACGACGACACCTGGATTCACCGACCCAGGGCACCCTCGCCGAAGGGTACGAGCTCGGCCGGCGGGCCCTGGTCGAGGGCATCAGCCTGCTCGATCTCAACGAAAACCACTTCCGGGTGGTGCAGGCCGCCGAGCACGACGCGGGCATCGGCGATCCGGACTCCCGGCTGGCCGAGTCCGCGCTGGAGTTCCTGCTGCAAACCCTTGCCGCGCTCGACATCGCGACGCGCGGCTACCTGGACGGCGTCGGTCGTTACGAGCAACAGCGCACGCGCGCAGACGATCTCGCGGGCCGGGATGCCTTCCGCACCGCGCTGGTCGAATCGCTACAGGACGGCTTCTTCGTCGCCGACTCGCACGGCGCCATCGTCGAGGTCAACTCCGCGTTCGGCGCGCTGACCGGATACGGCGCCGCCGATGTGCCCTATCCGCTGCCGCATCCGTGGTCGATGCCGGAGGGGCCGCGGTATCCCGACCTCGGCACGGAGGCAGTGCGTTTCGTCATTCCGATCCGACACCGCGACGGCCGCGACGTGTGGCTCGCGGTGAGCACCAGCTCGCTGATCAAGCCGGAGAACAGCGAACGCATCTTCGTCGGCACCATCCGCGACGTCACCGCCGAGCACGACGCGCAGGCCCGCGATCAGGCCGCCTCCCGGCTGGCCACCGCGGTCGGCGCGGCAACCAGCGTGGTCGAGGTGCTCGCGGTCGGCCTCGACGAACTGCGCCGCACCGTCGGCGCGCAGACCGCGGTGGTGTCGGTGTGGCCGAGCAGACACGTCGAGCCGGAGGTGTACGTCTCCGGCGCCGAAGGCAGCGCGAACGGCCCGGACAGCGCCGAGTTGGACGCGCGGGCACGGGCCATGCTGGATCGGGCCAGACGCAGACCCGGCCGCAGCCTGATCGCGATTCCGGAGGGCACCGACAGCTCCGAGGGCATCGTCGCCCCGCTCGGCGAAACCGGTGACGCCGCACTGTGGTTGCGCTTCGCCGCGCCGCGCGCGGTCAGCGCCGCCGACTGGACGTTGTTCTCGCTGCTGATCGGACACCTGAGCCTCGCGGTGCAGCGGGCGCGCAACTTCGATCAGGCGCGCTCGACCTCGCTGACGCTACAGCGGGCCATGCTCGGTCCGATCGAACTGCCGCCGCGGTTCTCGGTGCACTACGAGCCCGCGCTGCCGCCGCTGGAGATCGGCGGCGACTGGTACGACGTTGTCCCGTTGCGCGACGGCACCATTGGCGTGGTGGTCGGCGACTGCGTCGGCCGTGGCCTCTCCGCCGCCGTCGTGATGGGCCAATTGCGAACGGCCGCAAGGGCATTGCTGTTGCGCGGGGCAGGTCCGGCGCAGCTGCTCGCCGAGCTGGACACCGTCGCGGGCCGGATCCCCGGCGCGATGTGCACGACCGTCTGCGCCGCCGTCCTCGATCCCGTGCGCGGGCTGGTCCGCTACAGCAGCGCGGGCCACATGCCGCCGATCCTGGCCGACGTCGACGCGACCGGCCGACTGCTGGAGGGCGGGCGATCGTTCCCGCTGGCCACCTTCGATCCGCCGCGCCGTCCGGAGGCGACCACCGCGTTGACGCCGGGCTCGACGCTCGTGCTGTTCACCGATGGGCTCGTCGAACAGCGCGGCGTCGACATCGACGACAGCTTCGCCAAGATCGCCGACGTGCTCGCCGACACGTCGGCCAAGCTGCCGAGGGAAGTGGCCGACGCGGTGCTGTCCCGGCTGCGGCCCGCCGCGGGTTACGACGACGACGTCGCCATGGTGGTGTATCGCCAGCCGCCCGCGCCGCTGCGGCTGGAGGTGCCCGCGCACGCGGATGAGCTTGCGGCCCTGCGCCATACGCTCAAGGCCTGGCTGGCCGCCGCCGCGGTGCCGCACGATCTGGCCTCCGATCTGGTGGCCGCCGCGAACGAGGCGTGCAGCAACAGCATCGAGCACGCCTACCGCAACGGCGCGGTGCCGAGCGGCCGTCCGGAGAGCACGGACCGCTCGATGGGCCGGGTTGCCAGATCGCTGCGCGACCCGGCCGCCGACACCAACCGGGTCGAGCTGACCGCCACCTGCAACACCGAGACGGTGGTGATCACCGTCGCAGACTCGGGCAGCTGGAAGCCACGCTCGGCCGACCCCGGATATCGCGGCCGCGGCATCGACATGATGCGCGCCCTCACCGAGGAACTCGACATCGACCACACCGGCCCCGGCACCCGCGTCCGCATGTCGGTAACCCTCCCCGCGATCGCCTTCCCGGTGGCAAATCCGTTGCGCGGCACCAACCGTCGCATCACGGGGTAACAGCGAACGCCGAGTCGATTTACCGCCAGCAGTGAGCCGTGCGGGCACGGCATCGTGGGCTGCATGCATCGAGTTGTTGATCTCAAGGTTCTCTATTTCGGCACGCCGGTGGTGTTGATCGGCACCCGGAATCCGGACGGGACGCCGAATGTGGCGCCGATGTCGTCGGCGTGGTGGCTGGGTGATCAATGCATGCTGGGGATGAATACGGCGTCGCAGACCGCGCAGAACATGGCGCGCGAGCGGGAGTGCGTGCTGAATCTGCCGTCCTCGAACCTGGTGGCGGCGGTGGATCGGCTTGCGCTGCTGACCGGTTCGCCGGAGCGGACGCCACATCGCATCGCGAAGGGGTACCGGTACGAACCGGACAAGTTCGGGGCAGCCGGGCTCAGCCCGCTGACCGGCGACCTCGTCGCGGCGCCGCGGGTGGCCGAGTGCCCGATTCAGCTCAAATGCGAACTGCTCGCCGCCGCGCCGTTCGGCATCGACACCGGTGCCATCGCGCACACCGTCCGCGTACTGCGCGCGCACGTCGCCGAGGACCTGATCATCCCCGGCACCGACCATATCGATCCGATCGGCTGGGATCCGTTGATCATGAAGTTCTGCGAGTTCTTCGGCGAGGGCACGCAGCTGCACCCGTCCCGGCTGGCCACCGCGTGGCAGATACCGAGCCCGGCGACCAGCCGTTGAGCAGAACCGCCGGTAACGCTCCTATTCTGAAGCGCCACAACGGCAACTTCGTTCGGCGTCCTACGGTAGGGTTTGTCCTTATGAACGCGCCGAGGTTGCGAATTCGCCGCTATTTGTGTGTTGTGGTGTTGTGAACGAGCGACAGCGAGTGAACCGAGGACACAGCACCCCGTTGGGCGCAACGGAGCCGAGCGCCAGCGAGGTGGAGTTGTGACCAACACTTCCGGAGACGCGTATCCCCTTGCGGACACGATGACCACCACCGTCGCTTCACGGGACGGTGTGACGGTCCTCACCGTGGCCGGCGAGGTCGACCTGGCAACAGCCCCCGCACTCGAGAGCTCGATCGAGGCGATCCTCAACGGCAAGCCCGCGGCGCTGATCATCGATCTGACCGCGGTCAGCTTCCTCGCCTCGGCGGGCATGGCGGTGCTCGTCGCAACCCACCAGCGTGCGGGCGACTCGACCGCGATCGCCGTGGTCGCCGACGGCCCCGCCACCAGTCGGCAGCTGCGGATGACCAACCTCGATCAGGTCTTCGCCGTGCATTCCACCCTGGAGGCGGCACTCGCGGGCTTCCGCGACCGCTGACCCGACATCTCGGGCGCTCAACCCGGATCGATCGCTCCGCGCGGCGCGAAGGCGGGGATCCACTTCTCGGCCCCCACCTTCGCCCGGCGCAGGATCAGCAGAGCTCGCGGAGCTGCTCGATCAGCTTGACCCGCTCGGCCGGCGTAGCCGCCATCGGCAACACATTCAGCACGGTGACGCCCGCTTCGGCAAAGGCGGCGACCCGCTCCTTGACGTAGCTCGCCGGGCCGACCAGCGAGATGTCGCGGACCAGCGCGTCGGGGACGACCTTGGCCGCCTCTTCCTTCTTGCCCGACAGGTAGAGCTCCTGGATGCGGTCGGCCTCGGCGCCGTAGCCGTACTTGGTGGCCAGCGCGTGATAGAAGTTCTTGCTCTTGGCGCCCATGCCGCCGATGTACAGCGCGAGCTGCGGCTTCACGAACTCCAGCAGCGGCTCGACGTTGTCGCCGATGGCCAGCGCCGGGCTCGCGTAGACCTCGAGCGGGCCCAGCTGCGGATCACGCTTGGCGAAACCGGCCTCGAGCGACTCGCCCCAGATCTGCTTCGCCTGCTCGGGCAGGAAGAAGATCGGCTGCCAGCCCTCGGCGATCTCGGCGGTCAACTCGACGTTCTTCGGGCCGATCGCGGCGAGCAGCACCGGAATGCGTTCGCGCACCGGGTGATTGATCAGCTTCAAGGGCTTGCCGAGGCCGGTGCCCTGCCCCTCGGGCAGCGGGATCTGGTAGTACTTGCCCTGGTACTCCAGCTTCTCCCGGCGCCACACCTTGCGGCAGATCTCCACCAGTTCCCTGGTGCGCCCGATCGGCGCGTCGTAGGGCACGCCGTGGAAGCCCTCGATCACCTGCGGGCCCGACGCACCGAGGCCGAGGATATACCGGCCGTCGGAGACGAAGTCGAGGCCGGCCGCGGTCATCGCGGTCAGGCTGGGCGTGCGGGTGTAGATCTGCAAGATGCCCGAGGCGAGTTCCAGCCGGGTGGTCTTCGCGGCCAGGTAGCCGAGCGCGCTCACCGCGTCGTAGGAATACGCCTCGGGCACGAACACGATGTCCAGGCCGGCCCGTTCCAGGTCGGCGACTTCCGCCGCCGCCTCTTTGAAACCGCCCGAGTAGTTGATGCCCAATCCGATCCGCATAGCACTCAACATAACGGCGGCTACGGGTCGGCGCCGCACCGGACCGCTGTACCGAGCCGGTCCAGCAACGAGTGGCGGCGGCCGGACCGGTAGCGTTGACCGCGCACTCCCTATCCTCGCCGCACTATGAAAGGCCATCACCCCGTGTCGCAGCCGAGCACTTCGTCCCAGGAAACTGTGTCCTCCTTCGGCGAGGCAACGCTCGCGCAGTACCTGTCCGACCTGGCCGCCAAGATTCCCGCACCGGGCGGCGGGGCCGTCGCCGCGCTGCATGCCGCGCAGGCCGCCGCGCTCGTCGCGATGGTCGCGCGCTACACCACCCGGGCCAAGGACGCCGACAACCGGCCGGTGGTCGACCGCATCATCGAGGCCGCCGACGCCGCCCGCGCTCGCTCGCTGGCCCTGGCCGACGCCGATGCCGCCGCGTTCACCGCGGTCGGTGCCGCCTACAAGCTGCCGAAGACCACGCCCGAGGAGATCGCCGAACGTACCGCGACGATCAATGCCGCACTGGTCGAGGCCGCGCGCGTGCCCGCCGCGGTGGTCGACGAGGCCGACGAGGTGCTCTCGCTCGCCACCGAGCTCTTCCCGATCGGCAACCCCAACGTGGTCACCGATATCGGTGCCGCCGCCGACGCCTGCCGTGCCGCGGCCGCCAGCTCGCAGCTCAATATCGAGATCAACGTGACCTCGCTGCCCGCCGAGGAGGGTGACCGGTTCGCCCCCGTTTTGCTGCGCATCGAAGAACTCGTGGCGCGGGCCGATGGCCTGCATGCCGACGTGGTGCACGCGGTTCGCGGATAGTTCGCGGGTTTCCGGACCGCGCGGCCGGGTAAGTCGGCGAGAGCAGCCGACAAGCCGAGGAGGTAGCCGTGCAGATCGGATACAAGTTGGCCGCGGAGGCCTTCGGACCGAAAGAGCTTATGCGCCAAGCGATTCGGGCGGAGTCCGCCGGTTTCGACTTCGTCGAGATGAGCGATCACTACCATCCCTGGCTCGATGTGCAGGGGCATTCGCCGTTCGCGTGGACTGTGCTGGGGGCGATCGCCGCGCAGACCGAGCGGATCGGGCTGGCGACGGGGGTGACCTGTCCGACTGTCCGCTACCACCCGGCGATCATCGCGCAGGCCGCGGCGACGCTGGCTTTGGTGTCCGATGGAAGGTTCACCCTCGGTGTCGGTTCCGGTGAGCGGCTCAACGAGCACGTGGTCGCGCGGGAGTTTCCGGAGGTGCGCAAGCGTCAGGAGATGCTGTGCGAGGCGCTGGAGATCATTCGATTGCTGTGGCGCGGTGGGTATCACTCCTACGACGGTCGCTACCTGTCGCTCTCGGATGCGCGGGTGTTCGATCTGCCCGACGAACTGCCGGTGATCGCGGTGGCCGCCAGCGGACCGCCCTCGGCGCGGATCGCCGCCGAGCTCGGGGACGGGTTGTTCGCCACCGAACCGAAATCCGAGATCGTCGACCGGTATCGAGCGGCCGGTGGTTCCGGGCCGATGTATGCGGAGGTCCCGATGGCCTGGGCAACCGACGAGGAGACCGCCGCCAAGGCCGTGCTCGAGACCAGCCGGTGGGCGCTGACCGGGTGGAAGGTGATGAGCGAACTGCCGAACCCGGTCAACTTCGATGCCGCGTCCAAGACGGTGCGGATCGAGGATGTGGTGCAGCAGTTCGCCTGCGGTCCGGACCCGGCCCGCTACGTCGAGGTGGCCCAGCAGTTCGTCGACGCGGGGTTCGATCATCTCGTCATGCAGAACGCCGGGCCGGATCCGGATGGGTTCATCGACTTCTATCAGCAGGAACTCGAGCCGCGCTTCCGGCAGCTCACGCCTCGCTGATCAGCTAGGCGGGCGAATTCCACGCTGTCAGTACGATTTTGCCGCGGACTCGGCCGGATTCGCTGAGCTGGTGGGCTTTTGCGACGTCGGCGAGGGGTAGGACCTGATCGATCGTGACGCGGAGGTAGCCGCGGTCGACCATGGTCGTGATCTCGCGCAGGGAGACGCCCGACGGTTCGACATAGAAGCGTTCGTAGCGCGGATCGGTCTCAACGCGCGGATCGGCCTCGGCAGCCGAGCCTTGCATGTCGAGGTAGCGGCCGTTCGGACGTAGCACGCGCAGTGAACGCGATCCGTATTCGCCGCCGACGAGATCGAGCACGACATCGATGTCACCGACGGTGTCAGCGAAATCGACTGCGGTGTAATCGATCACCTCGTCGATGCCGAGCTCCCGCAGATACTCGTGGTTAGCGGTGCGTGCGGTGCCGATCACGTAAGCCCCACGGTGCTTGGCGATCTGCACCGCGAGATGACCGACACCACCGGCTGCCGCGTGCACCAGGATTCGCTGCCCCGCGCCGACGGCGGCCAGCGCCTGCCACGCGGTCGATGCCGCCACGGGCAAAGCTGCCGCGTGGATGTGGTCCAGACTCGCCGGTTTCAGCGCCAACGTATACGCCTGCGCCACTAGGTATTCCGCGTTCGCACCGCCCATCACCATCCCATAGACGGCGTCGCCGACCTGAAACCGTTCCACGCCGGACCCGACCTCCTCGACGATCCCGGAAACGTCCAATCCCAGTGTCAGCGGCATACTTCCGAGCTCGCGCACCTGCCCCTCCCGGACCTTCCAGTCCGCCGCGTTCACGCTGGTCGCGGCGACCCGCACCAACACCTCCCCCGGTCCCGGCTGCGGCCGAGCCACCTCGACCGTCTCCAGAACGTCCGGACCGCCGTGTGTGCGTTGAATGATTGCCAACATGCCAACGATTCTGCGGCGCTTAGTATCAATTGGAAAGAAGGCACCTTCATGATCCCGAGGTACCCAATGGATACTGCCCACACGCCCGACCTGGACGAGAGCAACTGCTCCTTCGCTCCCAATCTGGTCGAGAGCTACCTGCACAACTGCCCGGCCCGCGAGATCTTCGCCGTGCTCGCCGACAAGTGGGTGCTGCTGGTCCTCAGCGTCCTACGCGACAACAAGACCCCCGTCCGCTTCAACGACCTCCGCCGCCGCCTCGACGGCATCACCCAGAAGATGCTCACCCGCACCCTCCGCAACCTAGAACGCGAAGGCCTCGTCCACCGAGCCGTCTACCCCACCGTCCCACCCAAAGTCGAATACTCCCTCACCCCTCTTGGCGAAAGCCTCGGCGCCATCGCCCACACCCTCGGCACCTGGTCCGACCAACACCAACACCAAATCCTCGCCGCCCGAGCAACTTTCGACACCCGCCCCACCCCCCAACCCCTCACCTCCTGACCGCCTCGTTCAAGATCATGGGGAACTGATGCCGGAGCTCTCTCGACCGATGCCAGCACCATTTCCCCTTGATCTTGATGGGCCGCACGATGTCGTTCTGTATGAACGGTCGTGCGATAAGGGAAGGGGTGGGTTTGGTAGTGCAGGGCGGGGGTAGGCAGCATAGGGAGGGGCATGGTGGTCGGTTACGACTGCGGCACGGCTGGGATCGATTCGTAGATCGAGTTGATCATGCGGCCTAGAATTTAGTTTGCTTGCCTACCCACCACCTCGAAGGGGTGGAGCTCATGAGAAATGTAATCCGATATCTGTTCCTAATGATCTTGATTGCGGTTTTGGCCGTGTTCTGGTCGGGAACGGCAACAGCGACGCTGATCGGAAACACCACAACAGCGAGTTCGGTCGAAGCGATCGGACCCTCGGATGGGCAGGTGGTGGGCGTTGCCCACCCGATAACCATTCGATTCGCGGCGCAAATCGCTGACCGCGCCAAAGCTGAGCAAAGTATCAGTATCAGGGCTACGGAACCGTTGACCGGGACGTTCGCGTGGACCAATGACCGAGAGGCGGTGTGGACGCCGACCGGCTTCCTGCCCGCGAACGCCCGCATCACCGTCGGCGCGGGTAATGCCCGCACCGAATTCAACACCAACGCAGGTGTTTTCGGCGACGGCGACATGTCTGCACATACGTTCACCCTCACCGTCGGCGGCATCCCGAGGACGATGCCCGCCTCGTACGGCAAGCCGAAGTACCCGACCCCGTCGGGCACCTTCCCGGTGCTGGAGAAGGCGCGCAACGTCGTGTTCGACTCCCGGACCATCGGCATTCCGCTGAGCTCACCCGAGGGTTATGTGATCAACGGTGAATTCGCCGAACGCCTCACGTGGGGTGGCGTTTACATCCACTCCGCGCCATGGTCGGTCGAGGATCAGGGCAATACGAATGTCAGCCACGGCTGCCTCAACCTGTCCCCGGAAAACGCCGAATGGGTGTACCACACCATCAATGTCGGCGACCCGGTCACGCTGCACTAGTAATCGCGGCGACCGTATCTCGCACCCGTGACCCTGCGCACCGCCTCGGCGGCCCGCGGGTCCGGGCCGGGCACCATCGCTCGGATCGCCCGCGGCTCCCGCTCATGACATGATCGTCGGATCGCCCGCGGCTCCCGCTCATGACATGATCGAGTGAATGAGACACTAGGTCTCAGTTGCTGTGACGTGGCAGGAGCTGACAGATGACGACCGCACCCCGCTCGGATATCGAATTCCAGTCGGACGGCAGCACGATCCGGGGTTGGTTGTATCGCCCGGCGACCACGGGCGACGCGCTACCGGTCGTGGTCATGGCGCACGGCCTGGGCGCCGTGAAGGAAATGCGGCTGGATGCGTTTGCCGAGCGGTTCGCCGCCGCGGGAATTGCCGTGGTGGTCTTCGACTATCGGCATTTCGGCGCGAGCGACGGCGAACCACGACAGTTGTTGAGCATCGGCCGCCAGCTCGCCGATTGGTCGGCGGCGATCGACTACGCGGCCACTCTCGACGGCATAGATTCGTCTCGAATCGCTTTGTTCGGAACATCTTTCAGCGGCGGCCATGTGTTGCGGGTGGCCGCGCAGGACCGCCGGATCGCCGCTGTCGTCGCACAATGCCCGTTCACAGACGGTCCCGCCTCGGCCCCCGGCGTCGGACTTCGGCCGCTGCTCGCGGTCGCCACCCGCGCGGTCCTGGACCTCGGCGCGGCGGTATTGCGCAGGCCGCCGGTCACCGTCCCGCTCACCGGCAAGCCGGGCGAGACCGCACTGATGAACGCACCGGACGTCGCCACCGGATACAACGCGTTGGTACCCGCGGGGTTCACCCACCCCAACGCCGTCGCCTCCCGGATCGGGCTGGCCGTCCCCCTCTATCGCCCCGGCCGCAGCCTGCGCAAGATCGAGGTCCCGGTCTTCCTCGGCGTCTGCCTGAACGACTCCGTTGCCCCGGCCCGCCGCACCCTGCGCTATGCGGCAGCCGCCGGACCCAACGTCGAGGTGCACGAATACCCGACAGGCCACTTCGACATCTACGTATCCCCCGATTTCGACAAGGTGGTGGCCGACGAGACCACCTTCCTGGTCGAACACCTACGCCCGAGCTGAACCCGGCTAAGCCGCCTCGATCAACGCATCATCACGGGAGAGCAGCGCGGCGTAGCGACCGTCGAGCTCCATCAACTCGTCGTGCGATCCACATTCGACAATGCGTCCGTGATCGAGCACGACGATCTGGTCCGCATCGCGAATGGTCGACAGACGGTGCGCGATGGTGATCGTGGTGCGATCGACCGACAGCGCGTCGATGGCCTGCTGCACCTCCTGCTCGGTCCGGGTATCGAGGGCACTGGTCGCCTCGTCCAGCACCAGGATCGGTGGATTGCGCAGCACGGCGCGGGCCACGGCGAGCCGCTGCTTCTCGCCACCGGAAAACCGGTAGCCGCGCTCACCGACCAGGGTGTCGTAGCCGTCGGGCAGGCTCATGATGTGCTCGTGGATCTGCGCGGCGCGGGCCGCGTCGTGCAATTCCTGTTCCGTCGCATCGGGTTTCGCGAACCGCAAGTTGTCGGCGACGGTGGCGTGGAACAGGTAGGTCTCCTGGGACACCACACCGACGGCGGCGGCGAGATCGGCGAAGGACAAGTCGCGCACGTCTTTTCCGTCGATGGTGATCCGACCGGAGCTAACGTCGTAGAGCCGCGCCACGAGATAACCGAGAGTGGTCTTGCCGGAACCGGTTTCGCCGACGATGGCCAGGCTGGACCCGGCAGGCACGGTGATGTCGATGTCGCTCAGCACATCTCGGTTCCCCGACCCATACGAGAACCCGACGTGGTCGAACCGCACGGCTCCCGTGACCTTGCCGAGCGCGACGGGCCGAGCGGGCTCCTCGATATCGGGCTTCAGATCCAAATACTCGAAGATCCTGCCGAACAACGCCATCGAGCTCTGCACCTCGACGCCGGTGGACAGCAACTGCACCATCGGCCGCAGCAACGTGGTCTGCAGCGTGGTGAACGCCACCAGCGTGCCGATCGAAACCAGCGGCTTCCCAGCAGTCACGCTGAGCCCCGCCGCCCAGTAGATGACCGCGGGCATCGCCGACATGACGATCGTGATGGTCGACTGCCGCCACCGTCCCGCCATGCTGGCGCGAATCTCCAGATCGACCAGCCCGCGCGACTCCCGCGCGAAACTGTCGACCAGCGCGGGCGAACGCCCCATCGTGCGGCCGAGCAGAATGCCGCTCACCGAGAGCGACTCCTCCACGATCGCCGACATCCCGGCCAGCTTCTCCTGCCGTTGACCGGTGATCTTGCGGCGTTCACTGCCGACACGGCGGCTGATCCAGACGAAGAACGGCAGCATGACCAGCGAGACCAGGGTGAGCCGCCAGTCGAGCACGATCATCGCGGTCACCGCCGCGACCACCGTGGTGAAGTTCGAGACCAGCGACGTCGCGGTGGACGTGACGGTCGATTGCATGCCGCCGATGTCGTTGGCGATGCGCGACTGCACCTCGCCGGTGCGGGTTTTGGTGAAGAAGGACAACGGCATTCGCTGTAGCTGCGCGTAGACGGCGGAACGCAGGTCGTGCATGACGTCCTGGCCGACCGTGGTCGAGATGTAGGTCTGCAGCACGCCGAACACACTGGTCAGCGCGGCGACCGCGATCATGCCCGCGGCGAGCAGGGTCAGCAGACCGGTGCGCCCGTGCGGGAGCGCGTCGTCGAGCACCGCGCGCAGCATGAACGGCGAGGCCAGGGCGACGACCGAGGACAGGCAAACGAGGGCGGCCACGAGGGACAGCCGGGCCCGATAGGGCCGGAACAACCGGACGATCCGGCGAAGATGATGTGGGGGCTGCATAGGCGCCTCCTTCCGAGGAAACTACGTCATGAAACTGAGCATGACTCATAATTGTTCCCGAAACAATGAGTTATGCTCAGAATCATGGAGTCCGCCGACACCGACCTGCCCGAACTGTTCCTGCGCGCCGCCAAACGGATCCGGCGCAACCAGGTGGGCCGGCTCGCCCCGCTCGGCCTCACCCCCGCCCAGGCGCGGGCGTTGCGCATCATCGCGCACCAGGAGGAACCGCTGCGGATGACCGCACTGGCCGACCGCCTCGGCATCGTGCCCCGCTCGGCAACGACGGTCGTCGACGCCCTCGCCGCCGCCGACCTGGTCACCCGCGCCCCCGACCCCGCCAACCGCCGCGCCACCCTCGTGACACTGACCGAATCCGGCCGCGCCACCCTCACCCAGATGGCCGAGGCCCGCCGCGAGGCCGCCGAGGAACTCTTCGCCACACTCACCGCCGACCAACGCGAAACCCTGCGAGACCTACTGGCCACTTTGGATTCCGCTACGGTCTAGCGCAATCCGGACTTACTGGCCGGTATCCCCCGGGGGTACCCCGTTGTCAGCAAACGGGCAGTATTCTGCCTCAAGCGACAGCGAGTCGGCTGGACATACGCGTCTACGCGTTGCTGCATTTCGGGAACGGTGCGGATAACCTGGCGATATGACCTGACGAAGGCGGGGCGATGGATCGACCGGAGATGGGCTCACAGCCCGGATACGACTATGGGCGGGGGCCGCAGATGATGAATCGTGGTGTGCCGGAACAGCGGTACGCGCCGGATGACAGGTACCAGGGTGAGTACTCCGACTGGGTCGACCGGGCGCCCCGCTACGAACCGGAGCCGGAACCGGACTACGAACCGGACCACTTCGAGGACGAGTTCAGCGGCCTGATCGATCGGTCCAAGCGGAACCGATCGGCCCGCCGCTGGGCGGTGCCGGTGCTCGGCGTACTCGGCGCGGCAGCCGTGGCCGCCGCCGCCTTCGTCTTCTTCAGCGGCGGCGCCGAACCGTCCTCGGTGGCGACCAGCACCCCGCGGATCGCCGACCCCGCCGCCTCCGCGGGCGTACCGTGTACGGCCGAGCGCGTCGGAAACCGGATCAAGGGCAACGATCCCGGCAGTTTCGACTCGGGCCCCGGCGCGATCTTCGCCTTCCAGCACGCGTACTACGTCACGCGATCCGGTGAAGAGGCCCGCGCCGCGACCACCCCTGACGCGGCGGTGGAACCCGCGGACGCCATCCAGCGGGGCATCGACACCGTTCCGGCGGGCACCACCTACTGCGTCGCGATCACCCCGGGCGCGTTCGCCGGCCAGTACATGGTCGTCGTCACCGAGAACCGCCCGGGACGCACGCCGGTCACCTACAACCCGCAGCTCGTCACCACCACCAAGGACGACGGACGTACCCTCATCAGCGCCATCAGCCCCGGCCAATAGCCTTGGCGCTCAGGCGAACTCGTACTTGGCGACGACTTCCTCGTCGAGTTCGATGCCGAGCCCGGGACGCTGCGGCACGAACACCTGATTGGACCCGTATTGCAGCCGCGTCTCGAGCGTGAGCAGCTGCTCGAAGTTGTAGATGCCCTTCTCCAGCGCGAAGTACTCGACGACCAGCGTGTTGCTGACCGCTCCGCACAGGTGGACGTGCAGGTTGTGATGCCAGTGCGGCGCCATCTGCAGGCCGAAGGCATCGGCGGCGTGCGCGACCCGCAGCCACTCGGTGACCCCGCCGACCACACCTGCGTCGGCCTGCAACACCGAGGCCGAACCCGCCTCGATGAGTTGCCGGAATTCCCAACGGGTCTGGTGGATTTCGCCGGTGGCGACCGGCGTGCGGATCTGCTTGGCGAGCTCGCCGTGCCCGGCGATCGCGTCCGGCGAGAGGGGCTCCTCGAACCACCACAGCTCCCGGTCACCGGCCGCGCGCTCGAAAGCCTCGATGGCGCGGCGTGCTTCGTGCACGGAGCGGTAGGCGTTGTTGGCGTCGAGCGCGAGCCTGCCGGTGTCGCCGATTGCCTCGATCGCGGCCGCGACCCGGCGCGCGTCCTCGGCCACACTCAGGCCGCCGACCTTGATCTTGTGATCGGTAAAGCCTTGGCCCGCATTGAATTCGATCTCCTTGCGGACGGCCTGGGTCCACTCGCCTTCGTCCGGCCGGTAGTAGCCGCCGGACGCGTAGGCGGGCAGCGGGCTCGTCGAGCCGCCGAGCAGGCTGACCAGGGGTAGCCCGGCTCGTTTCGCGCGTAGGTCCCACAGCGCGATGTCGATCGCGGACAAGGCCCGGAGCACGGCGCCGCGGCGGCCCGCGAGCAGCGCCTCCTGGTACGCGAGGCTCCACAGTCCGTGCACGTCGTTGTGGTCGGCGCCGAGGTAGACCGGCGCGAGCACGTCGTCGACCGCGCACTTGGTCAGCGTGCCGCCGCTGGTTCCGGCGTAGGTGTAGCCGAGTCCGGTCGCGCCGGTGTCGTCGGTGACCTCGACCAGGACGTAGTGCCGATCGGTCAAGTCGCGGTTGGACATTCGGGTCGGCTTGTCGACCGGGATGCCGACGACGCGGGCTGAGATTCGGGTGATGGTCATCGACTGCTCCTCGCGGATTGGGCGGTGCGTACCGCCTGGATGTTGGCGAATTCCGTGGCGCCGTAGCTGCTCAGCTCGCGGCCGTGCCCGCTGGCCTTGACCCCGCCGACGGGCAGGCGCGGGTCGGATTCGGAGATGCGGTTGACGAAGACGGATCCGGTCGCGATATTGGCCGCGAGTTGCTCGACCCGGCCCAGGTCACGGCCCCAGATCGAGCAGCTGAGGCCGAACGCCGAGGCATTGGCGGCGGTCAGCGCCGCGGCCGCCGAGCCGACCGGCAGCAGCGCGCCGAGTGGACCGAAGGTTTCCTCTTGGAACGCAACGGAATACGTGTCGGGCACCTCGACGATGGTCGGCGTGAACCACGCGCCGGGGCCGGAATCGTCTGCGCCACCGGCCAGTACCTCGGCACCGCCGGCCACCGTCGCGGTCAGCTGCCTGCGCAACTCGTCGCGCAGATCGGCACGCGCCATCGGCCCGAGATCGGTGCCCGGCAGCGCCGGATCGCCGACGACCAGCTTGCCGAGCTCGGCCACCATCGCCTCGGCGAACTCGGGAAAGATGTTCCGCTCGACAATGATTCGCTTCGCGGCGATGCAGCTCTGTCCGGCATTGAGGAACCGGGAACGCACGGCTGCCGCCGCCGCGTCGGTCACCTCGGCGTCGGACAGCACGATGAACGGATCGGACCCGCCGAGTTCCAGCACGACCTTCTTGACCGCCCGGCCCGCCCGCGCGCCGACGATGGCGCCGACGCGGTTGCTGCCGGTGAACGCCACCGCCGCGACGCGCGGATCATCGATGAGCGGGCCGATCCGGTCCGGCGGCAGCAGCACGCTGGTCAGCACACCCGTGCCGCACACCTCGTCGAACAGTCGCTGCACCGCCAACGCGCAACCGGTGACATTGTCGGCGTGCTTGAGCAGCACCGTGTTGCCGATCGCGATCGCGGGCAGCATCGACCGGAAGACCTGCCAGAACGGGTAATTCCACGGCATGATCGCCAGAATCACGCCAAGCGGCCGGGTGCGGATCTGGCCGCCGTCGGGGAACACGTCGACCGCTTGCGGCGCAACGAGATCGGCGACGCGGTCGGCGTAGTAGTCGCAGGTGAGCGCGCACTTTTCGATCTCGGCGACCGCCTGCGTGATCGGTTTGCCCATCTCGATGGTGATCAGCGCGGCCAGCACCTGCGAATCTGCACGCAGCCGGGCGGCCAGCAACCGCAACCGATCGGCAAGGTCCACGACCGGCTCGTCGAGGGCCCGGCGTGCGGCGACGAGGGCCCGGTTCAGCAGCGCGGACAGCTGATGGTCGGGAGTGAAAGAGTATGTCTCGATGGGGCTTCCGTCGACAGGATTGATCGTCGTGATCATCGGCCCGCCTTCACCTTGGATCGAGTCGCCAGCCAATCCTGGAAGCGCCGCCCGAGGATCACCGGATTCTCCAGCAGTTTCGGCACGCCGGTGGCATTGCCCACCGCGATACGCACATGCAGGAACACCGGGCCGTCCAGGGTCAGCACTTCCGTCAACCGCTCCCCCAGCTCCTCGGGATCAGCTGCGCGGCGCACGGTCCAACCGGCCGCAGCAGCCAACTCCCCCAAGTCGATTCGCGAACCGTAGGTCGGCAGATTGGCGGTCGCGCCGTACACATCGTTGTCCAGCAACACCATCACCAGCTTCGAAGGTCGCAGAAAGCCTGCTGTCGGCAGCACATTCGGGTTCATCAGCAGCGATCCGTCACCCTCGATCGCCACCACCTTCGGCACATCGGTGTCCGCGATACCCAGCGCGACCCCGGTGGCGACGGAACCCGCCAGCCCCATCGCATCGAGCAGATACAAGTGATTCGGACCATCCGCCACCGCCGCCAGCTCTCGGCTGGAGGCGGCACAGGTCACCACCACGGGCAGGTCGCTGGTCTGCGCGGCGATAATCCGCAGTGCGTCAATGCGTTTCACGATCAAGCCGCCTTACCGTCGGTCGCCCAGAAGTGCGCGAGCACCACCACGGGCCGAAAGGTCATGCGGGCATGCATCCCAGCCTCGGTGACCACCGCTTCCCAATCTTCTGGACCACTGCGCCGGTCGATTTGGAAGGTCTGGATCCCGAACTGGTCGAGCATGCCGGGCACGTGCTGGCTGAACGTGTGGATCATCGAGTTGTACTCACCGAGCCCGCCGCGGGTGTTCGCGACGATCAGCATCGGCAGGTGGTAGGCCAGGTTGAACGTGGTCAACGCGGTCAGCGCATTGCCGAAACCGTTGTCCTGCATAACGATCGCGCCAAGCTTCCCGGTCAGCGGTAGCGCGCCGATCAGCCCGGCCGCCTCTTCTTCCCGGGAAAGCGGGAACACCCGCTCCGAGATGCCCGCTTCGCCGCCGCTGCTGTCGACCAGCGCCGTGATGACGGGTGCCACGCTGACCGATGGCACGTACCCGACCAGATCGACCTCCGCCGCCCAGATGCCTCTGGCGACGGACGTCGCATACGAGTTGGAATTCACCGAATGTCCCTTCGCCGGACCGGCTGCCGAATCGCAGCCCACTTGGTGTCTGCAACATACTACTCATCATGAGTAGCATGCAACACTCGATTACGAGTGACACCTATCCAGTTTCGAACAGCACCGTCAGTAGGTGACTTGATCGCCCTCGGGCACCGACACCGACACCCAGCGCCGCCATTCCGCGACCAGGCCGCGGTTGTCGTCGCTACTGTGCGCGACGAGCAGATCGCCCGACCGCACCAGGTGCTTGCGCATCGCGCGCTCGGCACCGACACCATCGCGCTTGCGCAGCGCCTCGATGATGGCCCAGTGGTCTTTCAACGCGGTATCGACCGGCTGATAGCGCGGCACACTGCGCCTGCCGTCCAGGGAAAGCGTCTGACGCAGCTCGTTGACGAACTTGGCCAGCCTGCGATTACCGCTGGCCTGCAGGATCAACTCGTGCAGGCGCTCATCGGCCGCGAAGTACTCGGCGCCGCCGTCGGCCGTGCGCTCCATGATCCGGTATTCGGTCATCATGGCTTCGTCGTCGCGGCTGGTCATCACCGCGGCAGCGCTGCGGCAGGCGGGCGGTTCCAGCAGCACGCGCAGGCTGCAGAGGTCGACGATGCCGCGACCGTCCTGCCCGAGCACCCGTGCGCCGCGGTTGCGTTCGATCTTGACCAGGCCCAGATCGGCCAGCTTCAGCAGTGCTTCACGCACCGGCGTCCGCGAGGCGCCGAAGCGCTCACCCAGCTCGCGGGACGAGTAGAGGATGCCGCGCTCGAGCCGCCCTTGCCGGATCGCGTCCCGGATTTCGGCAGCGATCTGCTCGGACTTGCTGTCTACCGCGTCCTGCGACAAGGCACCTCTTCATGGAGCGAGAGCAATGGGAAATCGCCCGTGGCACACCGACCTCGGACGATTCCCCAGCATAGCCGCTCAGGCAGCGGGTACCGCCGCGGCGCGACGGGCCCGCGCCCGCACGGCCAGCGTGCCGACCACGATCAGCGCGCCGACATTGGCCAGGATCATCACCGCGATGGCGAAGCTGGTGTGCCCGCCGGACGCGTCCTTGCTACTAACGCTGTGACCTGACGCACAAGAGTCTCGCAGAGGTGCCGCAGGGAGATAGCGGAAATGCGCCACCCGTCGGCTGCCCGTCGTTCTCCGGGCAGCGGGCCCAGAAACGACGACGGCCGGTCCGGGGTTCGCAATGCTGGCCCGGACCGGCCGTGATCGAGCGTGCGGAGAGACTCTCCCCGGATTGTTAGCGGCTCGCGTTCTCCGCCGCGACGACAACGTGACGCATGAGCAGCGCGGTGGTGACCGGCCCGATGCCGCCGGGCACCGGACTGAGCGCGGCGGCCTTGCCGCGCACGGAGTCTGCGTCGACATCGCCGACGATGCTGCCGTCGGCGGCCTCGTTGGTGCCGACGTCGACGACGACCGCGCCTTCACGCACGTGCTTGCCGGTGACCAGGCCGATGCGGCCCGCCGCGGCGACGACGATGTCGGCGAAGGAGGTGACGGCGGGCAGGTCGGTGGTCCGCGAGTGGCAGATGGTGACCGTGGCGTTTTCGGCGAGCAGCAGCTGCGCGAGCGGCTTGCCGACGACGTTGGACCGGCCGACGACCGCGACATGCCGACCGGACAGCGGGATCTCGTGGTGCTTCAGCAACTCGACGACGGCCTCGGAGGTCGCGGCCACGAAGCCGTCCAGCCCGGAGGCGAGCAGCCCGAGCGACAGCGGGCTCACGCCGTCGACGTCCTTGGTCGCGGCGATCGCGGAGCTGACGTCTTCGAGGGTGATGCCCGCGGGGAGCGGCGTCTGCAGCATGATGCCGTCGGTCGCGCTGTCCGCGCTGCGCGCGGCGAGTTCCGCGCGGATCGTGTCCGCGGTCGCGTCGGCGCCGAGATCGACGGTGTCGCAGGCGATTCCGAGACGTTCGGCGGCCTTGCGCAGCGAGTTCACGTACCAGGCGCTGGCCGGGTCGTCGTTCGCCACGATCAGAGCCAGGCGCGGCGCGGCGCCCGCCTCGGTGCGCGCGGCGGCGCGCTGCTTGGTGTCGGCGTTGATGGCGGCGGCGAGTTCCTTGCCGGTCAGCGAAACGGTATCCACGTTGTCACACCTTATCGGGGCCGCCGAACGTGGCGATGACTGCGCCCGACAAGCCGCGCCCGGTTTGTCCCGATGCCGGAAATAAGCCGCAGAATCCGCCCGGCAAATACGCGATTTCCAGATCACGCCGCCGTATCGTGATCATGCTTGGCCACGGCTAACTGCCAGCACGTGCCCTACCCGATTCTTGCCGAGCACCCAGCGTGCCCACAGCATTTTGCGGAAAGGTGTCGACTGTAGTGAAGATATCGAGGCACTGGAAACATCTAGCCGCCACGTTGTTCGCGGCCATCATCGTCACCGGCCTAGCCGGCGTCCCGGCGCATGCCGGTGAGACCGACGCCCTCTACAACTCCGCCCAGCGCAACTTCACCGACGGCAACGACGTCGCCGGTCGCGCCGACCTCCGCAACCTCATCGGCGCCGATCCTGCCGACGCCGACGCCCTCTCGCTACAGGCCATCTGGTCGCACTACGCGGGTGACCTGCCCGCCCTCGCCGATGCGATGGCCCGGCTCAACGTCGTCGACCCCGGCATGGCGGCGGGCACGTCAAACGTGCTCAGCGCCATCACCGCGGCCGTCGGCACCCTGCCGAATCCGCTACCGGCTCTCATCGGTCCGCAGACCGGCATCGTCGTGCTCGGCTACGGCCTGCTGCCCGACGGCGCACTGCGCCCCGAGCTGGTGAACCGGCTGACCGCGGCCTGGCTGCAATCGATCGCCGCACCCATGTCTCCCATCGTGGTGACCGGCGGCAACCCGCAGAACGGCATCACCGAGGCGGACGCGATGGCGGGCTGGTTGATCGGCCACGGCGTGCCGCCGACCCGGATCCATGTGGAGGGTCGCGCCGGGTCGACCGTGCAGAACGCCCTGTTCAGCACCAAGCTGCTGCGTGACGTCGGCGCGACGAGCGCGGTGGTGGTCACCTCGCCCAACCACATCCGGCGCGCCGTCGCCGACTTCATCGTGGCGGGCACCCAGGTGGTCGGCGCGACCACCTCGCTGGAACAGCTGGTCTCCCAGCTGCCGCCGCCGGCCAGGCAATCCCAGCGCGGCATCTACCTCGACGCCACCCGCACGTTCGAGTTGGACACTTCGCGCTGAGGTCAGCGCTGTCACCCGGGACCCGCGCGACAAGGCGGATCCCGGGTGCGCGCCGACCGTCGAGACCGAGGTCACCGGAAAAACCGGTGGCCCGAGCGCGGCCTCGCACGGCAGTATGTCCAGGTGATGGCAGTTAGTACCGAGGTGGTCGCGGCCTTACGCGCGGCGGGTTGTGTCTTCGCCGAGGACGAGGCGCGCCTGCTCATCGCCGCCGCGGCAACCGACGCGGAGCTGGACGCACTGGTGGCGCAGCGGGTCGCTGGCACTCCCCTCGAATACCTGCTCGGCTGGGCCGAGTTCCATGGCCTCCGGGTCGCGGTGGCGCCCGGCGTTTTCGTGCCACGCCAGCGCTCCGCATTCCTCGTCGAGGCGGCCGCAGATTTGGCCCGCGCCCGCAAACGTCATCTGGTAGTCGTCGATTTGTGTTGCGGCTCAGGCGCATTGGGTCTGGCGCTGGCTACCATGCTGGCCGCCGAGCACACCCCGGTCACCCTCGCCGCCGCCGACATCGACCCCGCCGCCGTCGACTGCGCCCGCCGCAACCTCACCCCGATCGGCGCGCCGGTCTACCAGGGCGACCTCTTCGAGCCGCTGCCCGAGGAACTGCTCGGCTGCATCGACATCCTGCTCGCCAACACCCCGTACGTCCCGTCCGACATGATCGCGCGGATGCCGCCGGAGGCCCGCGACCACGAGCCACGCACCGCCCTCGACGGCGGACCCGACGGCCTGGACATCTTCCGCCGGGTCGCCGCGGCCGCCCGGTCCTGGCTCGCCCCGGGCGGTCAGCTACTGATCGAATCCAGCGAGGCGCAGGCACCCGTGGCCGTCGAGGTGCTGGCCGAGCACGGCCTCACGGGCCGGATCGCCGAATCCGACGAGCACTACGCCACGGTCGTCATCGGCACCCGGCCCACCCGCTAGTCCCTACTTCTTGCGACCGGTGAACTCGTCCATCGAGTGGTACACGCCGACGGTGTTGAGGAACAGGTCGCGCAGCTTGATCGGCAGGATGCCGGACAACGCCTTGTTGAGGCGGGAGGTCCACGGCAGGATCACCAGCGGGTTGCCGTTCTTCATCGCGCGCCACGAGGTGTCGACCACCTCGTCCTGCTCCAGGATCGGGGTGAACAGGAAACCCTTTGCGCCGTCGAACATTCCGGTGTTGATGTAGGTCGGGCAGACGGTGGTGACCTTGACGTGCTCGTGGCCCGCCTGCTCCAGTTCGATGCGCACCGAGTCGGACCAGCCGAGCGCCGCCCACTTGGAGGCCGCGTAGACGCTCATCCGCGGATTCGACACCAGCCCGGCCGAAGACGCGATGGTCAGCACCCGCGCCTCGGTCGAACCGGCCACCATGGCGGGCAGGAATTCCAGGGTGACGTACATCGGGGCGTGCGCGTTGATCGCCATCGTCTTCTCGATGTCGGCGCGGTTCTCGGTGTCCCAGAAGTAGTTGTTGCCGCGCACGATGCCCGCGTTGTTGACCAGCACGTCGATGGTGCCGACCTCGGCGCGCACCGACTCCGCCGCCTCGGCGATGGCGTCCGGCGCGGACACGTCGACGACGAAGTGGTGGATGGTGCCGCCCAGCCCGGTGAGCTCGTTGGCGGTCTCCTTCAGCGCGACCTCGTTGATATCCCACAGCACCACCGCGGCCGCGCCCTCGCGCACCGCGCGCTCGGCGAACAGCTTGCCGAGTCCCATCGCGGCACCCGTGACGAGCACCTTCTTACCCGCAACCGTGTCGAGTTTCATCCGTCCCTATCCCTGTCGATGTCGCTGAAAGTTACTTCTGGCGCAGTGTTTTCATGAGACCGAAGTAGAAGGTCATGGTCTTGGCCCACAGCTCCTCGGACATGCCGGGCAGCGGCGCGATCGGCAGCATCCGCTGCACCGCGATGGTCTGGGTGTCGATGTATTTCAGCAGACCCTCGGCGCCGTGCCTGCGCCCGGTGCCGGAGATGCCGAGCCCGCCGGACGGCGCGTCGGCGCTGCCCCAGGCCGCGATGAAGCCCTCGTTGACGTTCACCGACCCGGCGTTGATCCGCGCCGCGACCTCGCGACCGCGGCCGATGTCCTTGGTCCAGACGCTGGCGTTGAGCCCGTAGGCGGTGTCGTTGGCCTGCTCGACCGCCTCGTCGTCGCTGCCGACCCGGTAGATCGAGACGACCGGACCGAAGGTCTCCTCGCGATACACGGTCATGCCGGGACGCACGCCGCTCAGCACCGTCGGCTCGTAGAAGTACGGACCGAGCTCAGGGCGGTGCTTGCCACCGGCCAGCACCGTGGCGCCCTTGGCTACCGCATCGTCGACATGCGAACGGACGGTGTCCAATTGGCGCGGGAAGGTCAGCGAGCCCATGTCGTTGTCGTAGTTCAGCCCGCCGCCGAGCGCGATTCCCTTAACGTGCTCGATGAATTCGGTGACGAACTGGTCATACGCCTTGTCGTGCACATAGATTCGCTCCATCGCTTCGCACAGCTGCCCGGCCGAGGCGAAGCAGGCGCGGATGGCGATCTTGGCGGCCCGGGACACATCGGCGTCGGCGAGCACCACCAGGGGGTTCTTGCCGCCGAGTTCGAGCGAGTAGCCGATGAGCCGCTCCCCCGCCTGCTGCGCGATGGTGCGGCCGGTCGCACTGGAACCGGTGTAGTCGACGTAGTCGGCGCGCCCGATCACCTCGCGGCCGATCACCGAGCCGCGCCCGAGCACCGCCTGCCACAGCCCGCTCGGCAGTCCGGCGCGTTCGGCGGCGTCGATTGCCCAGAGTGCGGTGAGCGCGGTCTGGTTGTCCGGTCGCGCCACCACGGCGTTGCCCGCGACCAGAGCAGGGAGTGCGTCGGAGGCGGCCAGCGCGAGCGGGTAGTTCCACGGCGAGATCACCGCGACGACGCCCTTCGGCCGGTGCCGCACGTCGACCTGGGTGAGCACCGGCAGCACGCCGCGCGGCTTGCGGGTGGCCAGCAGTTTCGCGGCGACCTGCGCGTAGTACCTGGCGTTGACCGCGACATCGCCGACCTCGTCGAAGGCGTGCGCGCGCGACTTGCCGGTCTCGGTCTGCACGATGTCGAGGATGACATCCTGCTCGGCGAGCACGATGTCGTGGAACCGGCGCAGCACCGCGGCGCGCTCGCGGATCGGGCGGCGCGCCCACTCCTGCTGCACCGTGCGGGCCGTCGCGAAGGCGCGGTCGATATCGGCGACCGAGGACTGCGGCAGGTCGGCGATCTTGCGTCCGGTGGCGGGCGCGAACACCTCGACCGCGGGCGCGCCACCCGCGACCGCACGGTCGAGCAACGGCTGGACCAGCGACGACGGCAACGCGTCTGCGGCGGCGAGCTGGGGGGCGGTCGTCATTGTCGGCCCTCTCGTTGGGACGGTCGGACGAGCCGGAAACGCGCCCGCCTTTAACTGAACACTAGTGTTAGATTAATAGGCGTGCCACACCTCGTGTCAAGCTCTTCGTCATGGAACACAGACATGACGGGCTGTCGGCTGTGAGCCAGCACCATGTCTTTCAAGGGGCACGATGACCGAGGCGACGACGCGGCGCGGTAGACCACCGCAGACGCAGGAGCAGGCCGAGGAGGTCCGCGCCAGGATCGTGCTCGCCACCGCCGAGGTGTTCACTCGCAACGGGTCCCGCGGGCTGAGTGTCGCACAGATCATCGAGCAGGCAGGGCTGGCGCGGCCGACCTTCTACCGCTACTTCGGCAATGCGACGGAGCCGCTGCACGTACTGCTCAACACCTCGAACGACGGACTGGTCGACGGCATCGGGGCGGCGCTGACCGGCACCGACGAACCCGTAGAGCTCGGCATCCGGCTGATCGACGCCTACCTGGACTGGGCCGGTGGCCACGGTGCCATGCTGCGCCCATTGTTCGCCGAGCTGCACGACCCGGCCTCGCCGGTGTCGGCGTATCGAGAACGGGCACTGGACGATATCCGCGCGCTGGTCCGTACGACGTTCACCGAACTGGGCCGCCCCGTCCCGAGCCCGCTGGATCTCGATGCCGCACTGCATGTTTGCGAGTACGTGGTCTACCGGATCTCCGCCGGTACCGCGCCCGGCGCCGAGCCGGACGCGGAAACCGTTGCCGAGGCGCGTCTTACGATGATCCGCGTACTGCTGACCACCCTCGGCACCCGCGCCGACCTCGAATACGCGATGAATCTGCCGGGCATCTTCCCTGGTCCTTGACGCCGCACCCGACGTCGCACACTTGCGCCCCGCCGCGCGATGACACCCGCTGCGCACGAATCCGCTAGCCGCGCACGAATCCGCTAGCGATTTCGTGCGCAGCGCACCGAAACGTGCGCGTCAGGCCAAGGCTGCTTCGCTCCGCGCGGTCGTGTGCCGGGTTGGCTGGGTGGGCCAGCGGGTGGCTGGCCCGCGAACTCGGCGAGCGTCGTTGGTCGACGAGTTCACAGGTCTAGTTCGAGTTCCGTACCGCGCGCACGGGATACGCAGGTCAACATCGAACGGTCACGCTCACTGTCGGGTAGGAAGCGGTCCCGATGATCGACCTCGCCCGCCGCCACGCCTACGCGACAGGTGCCGCAGAACCCCTGCTGACACGAGTAGGCGACGCCGGGCAGCTGCCGCCGGATCGCGGCGAGCGCGGACTCGTCGGCCGCCACGTCCACTTCGGTTCCACTGCGGCGCAACAGAATACGAAATGGCGCGCCATCGCGCACCGGCATCGGCGAGAACCGCTCGGTGTGCAACGACGCCGTCGGGTCGTGCAGCGACAGCACCTGCAGCGCCGCCTCGGCCAATGGCGGTGGCCCGCAGACGTACACCGCCGCGCCGGTCGGTGTCTGCTCGAAGATCATCCGCGGGTCCGGCATGCCGAATTCGTCGTCCGGCCGGACCACCACATCGCCACCGGTCAGCAACGCCAGCTCGCACAGGAACGGCATCCGCGCTCGCGAGCGACCCAAATACATTAGCCGCCAGCGTATTCCGGCCCGCTCCGCCGCCGCGACCATCGGCAGGATCGGCGTGATCCCGATGCCACCGGCGACGAACAGATACCGCGGCGCCTCGATGAACGTGAACGCGTTGCGCGGCCCGCGCACCGACAGCCGGTCACCGACGCGCAACTGCTCGTGGATCTCCTTCGACCCGCCGCCACCATCGGCGCTGTAGCGCACCGCAATTCGATACTTCCGACGATCGGCCGGATCACTGTTCAGCGAGTACTGCCGCTGCCGCCCGGACGGGAGAACCACGTCGAGGTGCGCACCTGGCGTCCAGGCAGGCAACAGCGCGCCGTCCGGATCGGTCAGGATCAGGCTGACAACTCCGTCCGCCTCATCCTCGATCCGATCGATGACGACCGCGAAGTCGTACCCCGTGTGCCGTACCGGCTGCGGACGCGAAAGCAGTTGCGCCGTACTTCCTTCGGTGAACACCCGCTTGTACGCGTCCGCCGCCGAGGCGATCATCCGCAGGCCGGGACCCGGCCGATAGCCCTCCTCCACGGCCGTCACGCGTCGGCCGCCCGGGCCGCGGGCGACTGCGCGAGGTAGCGCAGGGCGTTGTCCATCGGACCCAGTTGTGAGGGGTGGAATCCCGGCCGCAGGTACCGCGGGATCTCGGTGAAGAAGGTGGTGAAGTTCGGCACCACGCCGCGCAGTGAGGCACTGGCCAGTTGTAGTGGCCAGAATCTGCCTTTCTGCGGCGAGGGGTCCTTGTAGAACAGGTAGCCGCCCGAAATGACGAACAGCACAAGCAATCCCGTGCTCGCGATCACCGCCTGCCGCGCCTTGCGACCGTACCCACCGTCGACGTACATGTACGCGTCGTAGACCACGCTGCGGTGCTCGACCTCCTCGGCGCCGTGCCAGCGGATGAGATCCAGCATCGCCGGATGCATCCCCTTCGCCACGAAAGTGTCGTTGGTCAGCAACCATTCGCCGATCACGGCGGTGTAGTGCTCCATCCCGGCGAACAACGCCAGCCGCTCACACAACCACGCATGCTTGGCCCGACCGGACATGTCGTTGTCGCCGAGCACCCGATCGACAAGCCACGCAACACGATCCACCATCGGGCGCACGTCGAGGCCGAGCCGCTCCAGCTGATTGCGTGCCAGCTCATGCGAACTCGCGTGCATGGCCTCCTGTCCGATGAAGCCGCGCACCTCCTCGCGCAGCCGCTCGTCCTCGATCAGCGGTAACGCCTCGGCCAGTGCCTGCGCCATGGCCCGCTCCCCCTCGGGTAACACCAGGTGCATCACGTTGATGATGTGGGTCGCCATCACCTCGCCGGGGATGTAATGCATCGGCACCGTGTCGAAGTCGAACGTGACGTCGCGTGCGTTGATCGCGTGCGCCTGATCGGCATAGACAGAAGAGCCCATCTCGCATCCCTCATCTCTGATCGGCGAAACCCAACAACCCGGGCAATACAGCCCAGCATCCAGGCAAACCTATTGCTGACATCGACTGCTGTCAACATCACCTGATGTCAACACCGGGGCTGTGAGAGGATGACGCCATGGTCGCCGAAGACGACGGGTCCATCCCGGGCATGCGCCGCTGGCGCGGACGGTCACCCGCCGATCGGGTGGCCGGCCGCCGTGAGCAGCTCATCGAGGCCTGCACCGAGCTGATGGCCACCGTCGGCGCCGCCGAGACGTCGATGCGCGGCGTCTGCAGGCAGGCCGGGCTCACCGAGCGCTATTTCTACGAGAGCTTCGCGAACCTGGACGCGCTGTTCATCACCGTGCTCGACACCGTCGTCCTCGGCGCCCGCGACCGACTACTCGATGCGCTACCCACCGCGCCGATCGAACGCGACGCCATGTTCCGCCACATGGTCGGCGTCTTCACCGACTACCTCACCGAGGATCGCCGCCGCGGCCGGATCATGTTCATCGAATCGCAAGCCACCCCGGTGCTGATGCCGCGCGCCAACGAATTGATCGGGTTATTCACGGCGCCGATCGCCTTGACGATCGGCGCCGGAGACTACTCGAATTCCGCACCCGACGAGTACGACAACGCACTCAATGCCAGCGCCATCTTCGGCGCGCTGGCCTACCTCTACCGGCCCTGGCTGGACGGCGAGATCCCGGTTTCCCGTGAACGATTCGACGAACACGCCGCGACCGTGCTGGAACACGTTGCCAGGGCCCGCTCTTCGGCGAGCACCGGCGCCTAGTCCCGCGCCGCCACCGGCTCGGTGTGCCCGGCCCGCTCGAAGCTCAGCGCCTCGTCGGCGATCGACCCGTGCCGCAGCGTGATCAGGTCGCGCAGATAGTTCATCCGTAGTCGCCACGGCGCACGGTCGCCCTGCATCGGGAACTGGCTCGCGGATCGCTGCACATAGCCGGGATTGAAGTTGAGGAACAACGATTCGGCGCCGACCGACGGGTCACGCACCGGCGTGCAGCGCACATAGCCGCGCGCGTCCATGTGCCGCAGCAACCGAACGACGTACTCGGACACAAGATCCGCCTTCAGCGTCCAGGACGCGTTGGTATAGCCGATGGTGTACGCGAAGTTCGGCACATCCGACAGCATCATCGCCTTGTAGGCCATGCTGTCCGACAGCGTCACCGTCCGCCCGTCCACCACGAGGTCCATGCCGCCGAAGGCGAGCAGGTTCAATCCCGTTGCGGTGACGATGATATCGGCGTCCAGCGTCGCGCCCGAGGCCAAGCGCAGCCCGGTCTCGGTGAACGTCTCGATCCGGTCGGTGACGATGTCCAGCTTGCCCTTGCGGATGGCGCGGAAGAAATCGTTGTTGGGGGCCAGGCAGAGTCGCTGATCCCACGGGTTGTAGCTGGGCGTGAAATGCGTGTCGATGTCGTAGTCCGGCGGCAACCAGCGTTGCTGGAGACCGCGGATGCGTTCGCGCATCCAGGCCGGATAACGTTGGCTCAGTTCATACATCGTCGTCGAGAAGGCCACGTTCTTGGCCCGGACCACCGCGTAGGCCGCGCGCGGCGGCAGGTAGCGGCGCACCCTCATCGCGATCTTGTCCCGAGCGGGCCGGGAAACGATGTAGCTCGGACTGCGTTGCAGCATGGTCACGTGCGCGCCCTGCTCGGTGAGCGAGGGGCCGAGCGTGACGGCGGTGGCGCCGCTGCCGATCAGCACCACCTTCTTGTTCGCGTAGTCCAGGTCCGCGGGCCAGAACTGCGGGTGTACCACGGGTCCGGCGAAGCGCTCGGTGCCCGCGAAATCCGGCACGTAGGGCTCGTCGTAGTGGAAGTAGCCTGCGCAGGAAAGCAAGAAATCGGCAGTCAGCGTGACGGTTTCGCCGGTGTCGGTGCGCTCGGCCCGCACGGTCCAGCGGTTGTCCGCCGTCGACCACTCGGCGCGCCGCACCCGATGCTGGAAGCGGATGTGCCGATCGATGCCGTTCTCCGCGGCGGTATCTCGCACGTAGTCGAGGATGGAGTCGCCGTCGGCGATCGACTTGTCGCCCAGCCACGGCTTGAACCGGTAACCCAGGGTGTACATGTCGGAGTCGGAGCGAATTCCGGGATAGCGGAACAGATCCCAGGTTCCGCCGATCGACTCGCGGCCCTCCAGGATCGCGTAGGTCCGCCGCGGGAATGCCCGCTGCAGATGATAGGCCGCGCCGATGCCGGACAGTCCGGCGCCGACGATGAGCACATCGATGTGCTCAGCAGCGGTTGTCATCGTTCTCTCCTCGACTAGGCGGGGCGTGCGACCCCAGCCTACGACCCAGACAGTTGCACCGACGCAGCCGAATGAATCGTGGGATGTATCTATCCCATTGCCGTCGCCCGCTTTGCACGGATTCTGTTCGGGCGCAACATAGTTAAGCGTTGTACAAAAAGGGGTGCTCCGGCGAGACCGAACGGTATTCAACTGCGCAACTCGCAGTGAAGTCACTCACATCACCGTGGCGCGTCAACCATTGTTCCGCCGAGACAGCAAGTTAGCTGAGCATTCGCTCGTTCGCGAGACTGTCGCAATACACAACACCGCCCCGCGCTCACGCAGCAGACCCGAAAACCGTTGGCGACCCGCGTTATTCGGCCCGATCGGGCTACGACAGCCCGTCATAGCCAGTCGATCACCAGTTAGTGATACTTCACGGAACATGTACTTCCACACCGCCTCTCACGCCCGGATCCGCGTCATAGGCATTCCTAGTTACCGTCGGGTAGTGTCCGTCGCACCGAAGATCAGAGACGATCCGGAACCGTTTTCTTTCCACGATTTCCAGGAGCGCGCGTGTCGCATTCTCGATTCGAATCCATCGGCGCCTATCTGCCTTCGAATATCGTCACAACCCAGGAGCTGCTCTCCCGGCTGAAGGAACCCCCGTCTTTCGATCTCGAAAAGATTACCGGGGTGCAGGAACGCCGGGTGCACGACACGAACCCGGACAGCTACGAGGACTCCTTCGCCATCGCCATGAAGGCCGCGGAAGACTGTCTGTCCAGGTCGCGGTACGAAGCAGCCGAGCTCGACGTGATCATCTCCACCTCCATCACGCGGAGCAACCACGCCACCCGCATGTACATGGAGCCGTCCTTCGCCGGTTCGATAAGCCGCCTTATTGGGGCGAAGAACGCCATTACGTTCGACGTATCGAACGCCTGCGCCGGAATGCTCACCGGCACTTACATTCTCGACCGGATGATCCGCTCCGGTGCGGTGCGCAACGGCATGGTGGTCAGCGGTGAGGCCATTACTCCCATCGCCGACACCGCGGTGGCCGAGATTTCCGAGAAATACGATCTGCAGTTCGCGTCGCTGTCGGTGGGCGACTCGGGCGCCGCGGTCGTGCTCGACGAGGCGGTCGACGACAACGACAAGATCCACTACATCGAGATGATGACGGCGGCGGAGTACTCGCAGCTGTGTCTCGGCATGCCCAGCGACAAGAGCCAGGGTGTTGCGCTGTACACCGATAACCGCAAAATGCACAACGAAGACCGCTTCCTTTTGGGCACCAACAGCCAGATCAACTACCTCGAGGCACAGGGGCGCACCTTCGCCGACGAGAACTTCGACTACGTCATCCACCACCAGTTCGGCGCGGCCGCGATCCCGTGGATGAATGCCATCTGCGAGCGCGAGTTCGGCACCCCGATGCCGCCGGATCTGCGAGTCATCGAGAAGTACGGAAATACTTCCACCACTTCGCATTTCATCGTCCTGCACGATCAGCTCAGCGACCAGAACATCCCGGCGGGCTCGAAGCTGCTGATGATTCCGGCCGCCTCCGGCATCGTGACCGGCTTCCTGTCCACCACCATCTCGTCTCTGAAGGTCTGAGGTCAGCCATGGGCGTGCGCATCAAATCCGTCGGCATCAGCCGTGAAACGCAAAGCAGTGTGGAGAACAGCGGCAGGGCCGCGAAGCAGAGCCTGGAGCGGGCCGGGGTTCGTCCCGACCAGGTCAGCGTGCTGATCAACGCCGGTGTCTTCCGCGACCAGAACACCGTCGAACCGGCCGTGTCCGCGCTGATCCAGAAGGCGGCGGGCATCGGCCTGGAATACGCCAAGGACGACCCGCGGACCTTCTCGTTCGACCTGATGAACGGCGCGACCGGCGTGCTCAACGCCGTCGGAGTCGCCACCTCGCTGCTGGAAACGGGCAGTGCCGAGCACGTGCTGATCGTGTCCGGTGACGGCCATCCGTCGATGAGCCGTACCGCCGCCGCGGACGACTTCCCTTACGCCACTTCGGGAGCCGCGTTGCTGCTGGAGCACACCGACGAGCCGGACGGCTTCGGCCGGGTGCACACGGTCAACGGCGAGGGCACCCCCGCGGTCGAGGCGTATGTCGACCTGTCCACCATGGGCAGCGTCGGACGCGGTCTGATGACCGTCGATCGCGAGCCGGACTTCGCCGATCGGCTGCTGACCGTGGCGACCGAGGCCGCGCAGGCCGCGCTCGCCGGGCACACCGACCTGGCGGGCACGGCGCTCATCGCGTCGACGCCGACCGCCGAGTTCCCGAAGCAGCTCGCGGATGTCCTTGGCATCGAACAGGATTCGGTGCGCACGCCGGACCTGACCGACGGCGACCCGCACACCGCGTCGCTGCCGCAGGCCTACGACCGGGCGGTCATCACGGACACCCTGAAGGATTTCACGCACGTGCTGTTCGTCGCGGCGGGCGCGGGCCCGTCCGCGGCGGCGGTGCTGTACCGGCTGCCCGCGTTCGCCGGGGCGGCTGCGTGACCTCGGCGACCTACTGGGCGGCCATCGACCGGTTCCGTGCGTTCGCGCGCACGGAACCGGATCGAGAGGCGGTCATCTATCCCGACGGAACGACGACCGGTGAGCTGCCGTCCTATCGGCACGTCAGCTACCGCGAGCTCGACGACTGGTCCGAGACCATCGCCGAGCGGCTCACCGCGGCGGGCGTCGGGTCGGGCACCCGCACCATCGTGCTCGTGCTACCGAGCCCCGAGCTGTACGCAATCCTGTTCGGGCTGTTGAAGATCGGCGCCGTGCCGGTGGTGATCGACCCGGGCATGGGCCTGCGGAAGATGGTGCACTGCCTGCGCGCGGTCGAAGCGGAAGCGTTCATCGGTATCCCGCCCGCACACGCCGTGCGGGTGCTGTTCCGGCGCAGCTTCCGCAAGGTGCGCACCACGGTGACGGTGGGCAAGCGCTGGTTCTGGCGGGGCGAGCGGCTGGCGGCGTGGGGCACCACGCCGTCCGGTGGCGCGCCCGAGCGGGTGCCCGCCGACCCGGACGACGTGCTCGTCATCGGATTCACCACCGGCAGTACCGGACCCGCCAAGGCGGTCGAGCTGACCCACGGCAATCTCGCGTCGATGATCGACCAGGTCCATACCGCCCGCGGCGAGGTGGCGCCGGAGACCTCGCTTATCACGTTGCCGCTGGTCGGAATTCTCGATCTGCTGCTCGGATCGCGGTGTGTGCTACCGCCGTTGATCCCGAGCAAGGTCGGCTCCACCGATCCGGCGCATGTCGCGCACGCGATCGAGAAGTTCGGCGTGCGGACGATGTTCGCCTCGCCCGCTTTGTTGATCCCGCTGCTGCGTCATCTCGAACAGCAGCCGATCGAGCTGAAGACGTTGGGCAGCATCTACTCCGGTGGTGCGCCGGTGCCCGACTGGTGCATCGCCGGGCTGCGCGAGGTGCTGGCCGAGGACGTGCAGATCTTCGCCGGGTACGGGTCCACCGAGGCCTTGCCGATGTCGCTCATCGAATCTCGGGAACTGTTCGACGGTCTGGTGGATCGGACGCACCAGGGCGAGGGCACCTGCATCGGGCGTGCGGCCGACAAGATCGAGGCTCGGGTGGTCGCCATCACCGACGACCCGATCCCGACCTGGGCGCGGGTCGAGGAGTTGGCCGGTGCGCTCGAAAGCTCGCGCGGTATCGGCGAACTCGTCGTCGCGGGGCCGAATGTCAGCACGCACTACTACTGGCCGGAAGCGGCGAACCGGCAGGGCAAGATCGTCGACGGTGACCGGATCTGGCATCGCACCGGCGATCTCGCGTGGATCGATGACGAGGGCCGAATCTGGTTCTGCGGACGCAAGAGTCAGCGGGTCGATACCGCCGACGGGCCGATGTTCACGGTTCAGGTGGAGCAGATCTTCAATACCGTTGCGGGCGTTGCCCGGACGGCGCTGGTCGGTGTCGGTGCGCGGGGTGTGCAGCGGCCGGTGCTGTGTTTCGAAGTGAAGTCCGATGCCGACGGCGCGGCGGTCGGGGCCGCGCTGCGGGCACGCGCGGCGGAGTTCGAGCTCACCCGCGCGGTCGCCGACTTCTTGATTCACCCCGGGTTCCCGGTCGACATCCGGCACAACGCCAAGATCGGCCGGGAGCAACTGTCGCAGTGGGCGGCCAAGCAGATCGGAACGAACCGGTGAGCGTGAAAACGACGGCCTTGCGGGCGATTCCCGTGCTCGGCTGGGTGTACCTGGCCGGCGGCGTCGCGGCGATCGCGACGGAGCGGGTGCCTGACAGCCGGGTGCTGCGCGCCGCGTGGTGGATCGATGCGTTCCTCAGCGTCGTGGTGCACGCGGCGCAGATCCGGCCCGCGCTGCGGGCGGCCGAGGGTTCGGGGCGCTCCCCCGTCGAGACGGCCGTATTGACGCAGATCTTCGGATTGACCTGGTGGCGAACGCAGGAGACGCGATGACGAAGGTATTGGTGACCGGTGCGTCCGGGTTCCTCGGCGGCGCGCTGGTGCGCAGACTGGTGCGCGACGGCGAGCACGATGTGTCGATTCTGGTGCGGCGCACCAGCAAGCTGGCCGACCTCGGCGCGGACGTGGATCGGGTGCAGCTGGTCTACGGCGATCTGACCGACCAGGCGTCGCTGGTCGCCGCGACCAACGGTGTCGACATCGTGTTCCACAGCGCCGCGCGGGTGGACGAACGCGGGACCCGAGAGCAGTTCTGGGACGAGAACGTTCGAGCGACCGAACGACTCCTCGAAGCGGCGCAGCGCGGTGGCGCTTCCCGTTTCGTGTTCATCTCCAGCCCGAGCGCGTTGATGGACTACGACGGCGGCGATCAGCTCGACGTCGACGAGTCGATCCCCTATCCGCGGCGCTACCTGAACCTGTACTCGGAGACCAAGGCCGCGGCCGAACGCGCCGTATTGGCCGCGAACACCGAGGGATTCACCACCTGCGCCCTGCGGCCGCGCGCGATCTGGGGCGCTGGCGACCGATCCGGTCCGATCGTGCGACTGCTCGGCAAGACCGCCACCGGGAAGCTGCCGGACATCTCGTTCGGTCGCACCGTGTACGCCTCGCTGTGCCACGTCGACAACATCGTCGAAGCGTGCGTCAAGGCGGCGGCCTCGGATGCGGTGGGCGGCAAGGCCTATTTCGTCGCCGATGCCGAGAAGACCAATGTCTGGGAGTTCCTCGGTGCGGTGGCCACCGATCTCGGTTTCCAACCGCCGAGCCGGAAGCCGAACCCCAAGGTGATCAACGCCGTAGTGAACGTCATCGAAACCATTTGGCGGATACCGGCGGTCGCGACGCGCTGGTCGCCGCCGCTGTCGCGCTATGCGGTCGCACTCATGACCCGCAGTGCCACCTACGACACCGCCGCGGCCACCCGCGATTTCGGCTACACCCCGGTCGTGGACCGGGACAGCGGACTGACCACCTTACTCGCGTGGCTCGAAACCCAGGGCGGCGCAGTAGAACTCACTCGACATCTGCGCTGAAACTCTCAGTCGTCACCGGAGGCCATCATGACCACTGACACCGTCTTCCGTCGGAAGATCTCGCCCACGGAGCGCCTGTACTTCTTCACCAGGGAGGTGTCGCCGCCGTTCCTGATGCACATGGTCGTGCACGGCGTCGGCACCCTCGACCCGAACGCGGTACAGCGCGCGGTGGACGTGGCCTCCGAGGCGAACCCCGGTTCTCGATTGGTCCGCGATGGCAACTACTGGGTGGACAGCGGTGTCGCCGCCCAGGTTCGGGTGGTGCCGGGGTGGACGCTCGACTACGCCACGCTGGAAGACGATGCGATGCTGAACAGTCCGATCGGGCCCACTCCCGACCGGACCACCGAGGTGCTGCTGCTGACCGGTGAACAAACCACCGTCGTGTTCCGTGTCTTCCACGGAGTGATGGACGGGATGGGCATGCGAATGTGGGTCGACGATGTGCTCCGCGCGCTGCGCGGGGTGGCTCCGGTCGGAGCACCCGACCCGATCGCCGACGTCGAATTGGTCGAGCAGGTGGGCGCGCCGGGCAAACAGACGCTGGTGCTGCCGACCTATCCGGCCGCGATCGGACGTGGCCGCCAGGATCCGACGGCATCGCGATGGTTGTTGCGGCACCGCACCATTCACGCGACCGGCAAGGGCATGGTCGCGCGGGTCTCGGCGATCCTGGCCGCCGAAGCCGGTGTGAAGTCGCGATTCATGGTTCCCGTCGACCTGCGCAGGCACGATCCAGCGCTGCGGTCGACCGGAAACCTCGCGCTGCCACTGTTTCTCGACGTCGCGCCCGGCGACAGCTGGGAAACCATCAGCGCCCGCATGCGCACCGGGTTGCAGCAGAAGACCGAACTGAACCAGCTGGACAACGGCGGCCTATCGAAGTTCCCGCCCGCCGCCATCCGCGCCGTGCTGCGGTTCAGCAACTGGCTCGGCGCCAGGCACAACCGGAACATGGTGTCCGCCACCGTTTCCCACATGGGCAAGTTCGACCTCGACGAACTCGCCGTACCCGGCTGGACGCCCAGCACGATGCGGGTGCTGCCACAGCACAGCGGCGCGATGCCGCTGCTGTTCGGCATGCTGGAGTCGCGCGGGAAGATCGAACTGACGGTGTCCTGTCGCAACGGTGCGGGCATCGAGCCGCGACTCGAGGCGTTGCTCGACAAGATCACCGCAACGCTGGAAGCCGATCTCGCGCCGCATGATTCGCCGGTGCGATGACCGGCTGGGCACGGTTCGTCATCGCCCGGCCGCGCACGGTGCTCGCCGTGGTCGTCGGGGTGATGCTGCTGTTCGGGCTGGTCGGCATGAATACCGCCGACAAGGTCAGCGCGGCCGGATTCAACGACCCGCACAGCGAATCGGCGGCGGTCGATCAGCTGGTCCGCGAGCATTTCGGCCCGCAGACGCCCGATGCCGTTGCGCTGTATACCGCGCCGGACGGGCAGACCCTGGATGACATCGGCCCGGGGGTTCAGCAATCGCTGGCCCAGATCGATCCCACGCTGTTGCAACGCCCGATCGAAACGTATTGGAACAGTGCGCCGCCGCGTAAGCAGTTCCTGAAGTCCGCCGACAACCGGCAGGCGCTGGCGGCGGTGTTCCTCGCGGGCGACGACAATCGTCGCGTCACCGCATACCCGGATATCGAAGCGGCACTGAAGGTTCCTGGCGTCGAGACCAAGCTGTCCGGTTACAGCGCGCTCGCGACGCAGATCAACGGCCAGTCGCAACACGATCTGGTGCGTGCCGAATCCATCTCGCTGCCACTCACTCTGCTGATCCTGGTGCTGGTGTTCGGTGGCGTGGTCGCGGCGTCGCTGCCGGTGGCGGTCGGTGTGCTCGCGGTGCTCGGCGCGATGGGCACCATTCGGGTGCTCACCGAATTCACCGAGGTGAGCACGTTCGCGGTGAACATCGCCTCGCTGCTCGGGTTGGGCATGGCGATCGACTACGGGCTGTTCCTGGTGACCCGCTTCCGTGAGGAGCTCGCGGGTGGGCGCAGGGTCGAGTCGGCCATCGAACGCACCTGCGCCACCGCAGGACGGACGGTCGCGTTCTCGGCGCTGCTGCTGATCTGCGCCTTTGCAGGCACATTCGTGTTCCCGCAGGCCGTGCTGCGGTCACTGGGTTTCGGCGCGATCGCCGCGGTCGCGCTCGCCGCCGGGCTTTCGCTCACCGTGCTGCCCGCCATGCTCGCGCTGTTCGGCGCTCGAATCGGCAAGGCGGGCACCAAGGATCGGACCGAGCGATTCTGGGGGAAGGTGGTGGACGCGGTGCTGCGCAAGCCGGGCCTCGTCACCATCGTGGTCGGCGCTGTGCTCCTACTGCTGGCCGTGCCGCTCACCGGCGCCGAGCTCGGCGACATCGATCACCGTGCGTTGCCCGCGGGCAATGAAATGCGCACCACCGTCGAAGAACTCACCACCGGTTTCCCTGCGGCGAGCAGCGGCGTCACCGCGGTGCTGCACGGCATCGATGGCCCACCCCAGTCGGCCGCGGTCGACGCCGCGAACACCGCCCTCAGCCATGTCGACGGCGTCCGGCAGGTGCTCCAGGTGGGCCGCGCCGATGACTTCGTCGTCTTCCACGCGTTCCTGAAAGCCACCGACCGCAGCGAAAACGCCAGCGCCACGGTCGAAGACATCCGCGCCCTGACTCCCCCGGACGGCACAGTCCTGCGGATCGGCGGCGACACCGCCGCCACCGTCGACAGCGTGCACTCGATCGTGCATGCCATGCCCTGGATGATCCTCGTCATGGTCGGCGCGACCGTCCTGCTGCTCTTCGCGGCCTTCCGCTCGATCGTGTTGCCGCTCAAGGCCGTACTGATGGCGTTCCTCAGCCTCGCCGCCACCTTCGGCGTGCTCACCTGGATCTTCAACGACGGGCACCTCGCGGGTCTGGTCGGCATCAGCCCCGGCCCACTCGCCGCGGGCATGCTCGTGCTGATCATCGCCGTCGTCTTCGGTCTGTCCACCGACTACGAGGTATTCCTGCTCTCCCGCATGGTGGAAGCGCACAACTCGGGTGCCGACACCGCGGGCGCCGTCCGCATCGGCACCCTCAAAACCGCACGTGTCATCACCGCTGCCGCGACCCTGCTGGTCATCGTCACCGGCGCCTTCACCTTGTCGCCCTTGACCCCCATGCGATTCCTCGGCCTGGGCATGATCATCGCCCTGCTGATCGACGCCACCCTCGTCCGCATGCTGCTGGTTCCTGCCCTGGTCAAACTCATGGGCCCCGCCAACTGGTGGACCCCGTTCGCCCGCCCCCTGCTCATCCCCGCCACGATCGAACACGTGGAAGAACCAGCTCGGATTCCATGAATGTCCTTTTTGCGGACTAATTTTCATACCGATCGGTCGCCACACCGCAGCGAAGATTGCAATACCTCCGCGCACTCCCCAGGCTTAGCTCCCATGTCCGCCGCCTGCCCCTCCTGCTCCTGGCCCTCGCCGATGCTTGTCTCTTCGCATGGGGCGGTGCGCTATTTACGCTGCGTGTGTGGCAGATTTCTGGTCTCGCACGGTGGCGGGGTGAACCTGGTGGCCGGTCGGAGTGCTTGCGGCACACCCAAGGTGGCCGAACACCTCGAGCTGATTCCGTTGCCCGAGAGATGATCCCGCACTCCGCCGATCGCCTCGGCAGCGCAAGATCGCGCGGCCGAGGCATTCGCACCGACGGTGTCGTCTGCCCCGATGGCTGGGCGAGCCGCTGCAGCAGCAACATCACCGGCATCGGGCACAATGTGACGATTCCCACTCACCTCGATCCTGTCGGCAGATGACAGGGGTTATGGTGTTGCCATGGCATCACCCGAGTTGTCCAGGTCGCAATCCCAGCCTGCGTTGCTCGCCGCCTCGACTCCGAGCGCCATCCGCGATGCTCTCGTCGGCGACGAGCAGGAGGAGTTCGTGCGCCGCTACCGCGAGGAGATGGCAGGCGCCGCCACGTCCCTGGATCTGACAGGCGTGCTGGCGATCCTGGCGACCTTCCGCCAGGTCGCCGAGACCACCCAGAGGCACGGTCCTGACGCCCATCGTCGGATGCTCGAGCTAGTCACGAATCTCCAACAGGGCCACGACGTGGCGACGATCGGTGCCTCCGAGCATCGAGCAGAAATCAACGCCAAACTCGACCGGTAGCGCCGGGTGTATCACTACGAGATCGTCGCTGATGCGCGGGCGCAGGTCGACGGTCTGCCCGCCGAGGCATTGGTGTATTTCGCCGAACTCATCTGATGCCGTGCCGACGGTCGGCCGATACCAATTCGCTGACGCGTGCTTCGTTTTCGGGGGAGAACGTGTTCCGGTACGCGGCTACCGCGCGACGGGTGTCCTCGGTGACCAGGTCCGCGTTGATCTGCGCGGCCGCGAAAGCGCCTGCCGCAGCGGCACCGCCGACCTGAGCGGACAGGTCGGTGACGTTGCCCGCGACCCACACGCCGGGGACATCGGTACGGCCGGTCATGTCCGAAGGGATGTGCTCACCCATACCCGACGGGTGCAGTACCGAGCTCAGTCCAAGTGCCGCAAGGAAATCGGTCCGTGCCACCATTCGCGGCGCGAAAGCCAGTGCCTCGCGGCGGATCAGCGTGCCGTCAGTGAGGCGTACGCCTGCCAGTCGGTCATCGACGATCTCGACAGACGCCATCGCACCGTCGATCACGGTGATGCCGCGGGCGGCGAGCTGCTCCGCCTCTTCCTTGGTGGGCGACGGCATGGTGTGCGAGAAGAGTGTGATGTCGTCGCTCCACTGACGGAACAGCAACGCCTGGTGCACCGCCATCGGGCCGGTGCCGAGTATGCCGATGGCCTGGTCGCGGACCTCCCAGCCGTGGCAGTACGGGCAGTGCAGCACGTCTCGTCCCCATCGTTCCCGCAGGCCTGGGAGCTCCGGTAGTTCGTCGACCAAACCTGTGGTCACCAGCAGTCGCCGCGCGTGGACCGTACGGCCGTCGGCCAGTGTCACCGCGAATCCGTCGTCGGTGCGCGACACGGTGACGACTTCACCGGGGACCACCTGACCCCCATACCCACGCACCTCCGCGCGGCCGCGTTCCAGCAACTCGCTCGGCGCCATCCCCTCCCGGGCCAGCAGCCCGTGCACCCCCGAAGCCGGGGCGTTGCGCGGTGCGCCCGCGTCGATCACCACCACCGACCGCCGCGCCCGTCCGAGCATCAGCGCGCCGCTCAATCCGGCCGCGCCGCCGCCGACAACCACCACGTCATAGCCATCTTTCAGCTGTTCAGTCACCATGACCACCTCCGCGACCACCATGCGACCGGACCGGGCATATACGCAAGCCTTGTTGCCGATATGGCAAGCTGCATGCATGGATGATGACCTCGATCAAGCGCTGGACGCGGTCGGTCCACGGCTCCGCGCGCTGCGCCGCGAACGCCAAACCACCCTGGCCGCCTTGTCCGCAGCCACCGGTATCTCGGTGAGCACCCTGTCTCGCCTGGAATCGGGCGGTCGCCGCCCGACCCTCGAGCAACTGCTCCCCCTTGCCAGAGCCCACGGCGTCACACTCGACGAACTCGTCGACGCCCCGCAGACCGGCGACCCACGCATCCATCTGCGTCCAGTCATGGCCCACGGCATGACCATCCTCCCGCTGACCCGCCGGGCGGGCGGCATCCAAGCCTTCAAGATGGTGCTTCCGGCCAGTTCCAGCCGGAAAGTACCGTCACCGCAGACTCATGAAGGCTACGAGTGGCTATACGTCCTCAACGGCAAACTGCGACTCGTGCTCGGCGAACGCGACCTGATACTCGCTCCCGGCGAAGCCGCCGAATTCGACACCCGGGTGCCGCACTGGTTCGGCGCCGCCAACGCCGAACCCGTCGAGTTCCTAAGCCTTTTCGGCACGCAAGGCGAACGGGCGCACGTGCGGGCCCGCCCGAAACCACCCGCAGGAAAATAGGTCGAGTTCGCCCCGACGGGTCTGTACGATCCGTGTATGGAGTGATGACCGATACCGTGTGCGCCCGCCGTATACCGCTGCCCCAGTTGTGGATTCAGCGCTCGGCGGTGCTGCCCGTATCCGTCATCGCTCCTCCTACCCAGGACATCCATGACCGACGAAACGTTCCTTCCGCACGTCACCAGCCGGTTGGCCGCCGTCCCCGGCGTCCAGGTGGTCACCCTCGGCGGCTCCCGCGCCCAGGGCACCAACGCTCCGGACAGCGACTGGGACCTCGCCATCTACTACCGCAGAACCCTCGACCCCAACGACGTACGCGAAATCGGCTGGCCCGGTGAAGTTTCCGAGCTCGGTGGCTGGGGCGGTGGAGTGTTCAACGGCGGCGCCTAGTTCACCATCGACGACCGCAAAGTCGACGTGCACTACCGCGACCTCGACGTCGTCGAACACGAACTCGCCGAAGCCGAACAAGGCCGATTCCATTGGGAACCACTGATGTTCCACCTGGCAGGCATCCCCAGCTATCTGGTGGTCGCCGAACTAGCCATCAACCAGGTCCTACACGGGACGCTCCCCCGCCCCACCTACCCTGAAGCTCTGCGTAAATCGGCACCACCGATATGGCAGAACCGAGCAGCCATGACCCTGCAATACGGCAAAGACGCCTACGCCCAACGCGGTCAGGCCACCGAGGTGGCGGGAAGCCTCGCCATCGCCGCAATGCAGACAGCCCACGCGGTCCTGGCTGCCCGCGGCGAATGGACCATCAATGAAAAGCGAATGCTGCAACGAGCTGGGCTACGTGGCATCGATGAGATCGTCGCCCGCCTCGACCCGAAGTGCTTGACCCAGGCGATCATCGAGACGGAAACACTACTCGACGGTGCCATGAATTACGGCTGACAACTGTCGCCGACACAGCGCTACGATCAAGAAAATCCCCGCTGCCCGAGCTGGCAGCGGGGATTTCCGAAGTATTACGTAGCTACGACTCCGGTCGAAACTACTTGGGCCCGAACAGGCAGAAAGCTTCCGACGACGCTGCCGCGGAACCGGTGCCACCGGTCTGGCAGGGCCGATTGGCATCCTTGGTTTCGAGGTACAGCGCGTAGTTGTAGTCACCGGTCGCCGAATTCGGCGAGGTGGCACTGCACCGGTAGCCGAGAACCTCACCGTGCACCTGCGCCTTACCGGCGTTTTCGCAGGCCGCCCTGGTGGAGTACGACCCACCGTCGATCGTCCGGGCACCGGCCTCACCCGCAGCGAAACCGGTGATGGCAATGCCCGCCACAGCGAGGATGATTACGCGCTTCAAAGCGTATTTCCTTTCATTCAAAGCTAATTCGGCGATACCGCGCCGACTTTGCCGAACGTTATCAACCGATCTTCGCGATACACAAGCCGAAGCAGACCAGAGGCATCGCGTCGCATTTATCGAAGCGCGCCAAGTAAATTGAACCTTTCAAAGGGTGTTACGCGGACACGCGATGGGAATCCGATCGCACCAAAACCGTCCAGCGCTGAGCTACAGCCGTAGTGGGGACCAACACCTACTGGCGATGGCTGACCAAATCAACTGGGACTGAACCAGTCCCATCGTCCGGGGTCGGCGGTTCGGGTTGCTTCGGAGCCGCCGGCACCCACCCGCGCAGCGGCTGCACCACCGATCCATAGAACGTGTCGGTCGCCGACTTCACGCTGGCGATGAAGCTGGCCGCAGTCCCGGATCGCCGACTACCCATCGGAAAGTTCTGCACCAGTGAGAAAGACACGATCGGACCGGCACGACCGGCCGTCAGCACCTTCGGATTCGCGCGCACCGTAGCGAGGAGTTCACACGCTTCGTTGCCACGCTCTGCGAACACCACTTCGACCTGAACATCTCCAGGTGCGTCCTCGAGTTGTCTGATCAGCCACGACAATCGACGACCCGAGGTCCCCTCGTTCGGCGCATCAAGGGTGGTGCGGCAGCGAATCTTGTTGGTTCGCACATCGGCGACCACCACCAAATCGCCTGCGGTATCGGGGATCCGGAGCACCGCCTCGAACGTTCCGTCGGCAGCAAGCCTTTCCGCGACCGCCGCGCTACGCACGGTCGGATCTGCACGGTGTCGACGCGACAGCACGTGGTTGACGGTCGCGCCGAGCTGGGCGGTCAGTCGCAGCGCGAGATGCCGCGACAGCGACACCCAGGTATCGGCGACGGCCAACGCCTTCTGGTCGCCCGCACGCAGCGTCCCCGCCGTCACCGCGTCACGGACAGCGACCCAATGCCGACCCATATCGACGAACTCGGAGGCCCCGGATCGTGGGCAGTCGAGGTAGCGCAGGAACTCACTCAGGATCCAGGCATGCAGGTCCTCCTCGATACCGCCGTGCGAGAGCAACATTCGCGCCTCGTGCGCCACCTCGGCCCACGACAGATGTCGCAACGCGACCCTGGTGAGCTTGCGACGGTCGACCTCGACCGGAAGCTCGCCGGGACTGGCCGGGACGTCGTTCGACAAGCTGACAACCACGTCGTATTTCTTCCTGCGCGCCACATCGAGGTAGCTCTCCAGCTGATCCCGCCGGAGCTTGCCGTTGCCGGTCTTGACCTCGAGCAGGCCGGTCCACACCCGGCCGCCCCGCGACACCTTGAGGACCGCGTCCGGGATGACCTTCGAGTCACCCCGCTCGAACTGAACCTCGACGTATCCCTCGAAGGCGCCGACCGGCGCACCCATCCGCGCACAGATTGCCCGCGCGAACGGCCGCACCGCCTGCATGGTGGCGATCAAGGCCGATGTCGCACGCCGCTCCTGCTCCTCGCCGACGCCGACCCCGATCACCGAGAACAACGGAGCCCGCTGCCAGGTATCGAGCTCAGCGAGCTTGAACTCGACCGGCTTGGTCTTCTTCGGCGCCCGCTTGGCCGTGCGGACTCCGCGGTTCTGCACTGGCGTCCGCGCTGCCGATCCGGACGGGCGTTCGCACACCTGATGTGGTGCAGCGGCCGGTTCCGGAGTGGTCACAGCAGGCGCTTCGGTCGGCTCGTGTCCGGCATCCTCGTCCACATCGACGCCGAAGTGTGCCGCCAAACCGGCCAGACCCGATTCCCAGCCCTGCCCCACCGCGCGAACCTTCCACTCGGTGCCACGTCGATACACCTCACCGAAGACGAATGCCGACTCCGTGGTGGCATCGGCGGTGGCGTACTCCGCCAGCGAGTGCCCCGCCGCATCGACGATCCGAAGTGTGAGTTTGCCCAGGTCCCCGAAGGTTCCGACGCCAACACTGCCGACAAGCGCCACAGTGTGCACATTCCCTGGAATCGCCGACAGATCGAGCGCGATCCTCGCCTGCGCACCCTCCTCGGTCGCGCTCGCCCCCAGAAACCGCACCGCCCCCTCCGCCGATTCCGGCTGATTGTAGAAGACGAAATCGCTGTCACAGCCGACTTTCCCGTCCGCCCCCAACAGCAGCGCAGACCCATCGACCTCGATCTCCGATTCGGTCCACCCGATCACCACATCGATCCGGACCACATCATCAGGCAGCGACAGATTCTGGCCCTTGCTCAACATCGGAGACGTCACAACGATCACCCTTCTCGTGATTCGACAAGCAGAGTCACCGGAAGGGTCAGCCGACACCGCACATCGAGCCCCAACCAGGAAGCACCGAGCAACCCAGCACCGCCTCGACCTCACGCCCTACGGCAGCTACATCCTCGCCTGATGAGTTTCCCAGCAATGACTTTCACTGTCTGTCCGCTGAACACCGGACAGGCGTGCGAGAGACCCGTCCGCCGCGGAGTTCATGCGCCATCCTCAAGGAACGGAAACGCGTACGAACGCGCATACGTGTACTGCGGCGACACGGTGATCACGTCACACACTCGCACCACCCGCTCCGGCACCTTCCCACCGAAATGCTCCGCACTCGGCACGACTACAGCCTCGGCCTCAACAGCGCGAACCACATTCAACAACCGCTCGACCGGCTCATCGGTATCCGGCCCGAACACCACAGTCTTCGCCAGCTCGTATCCGAGTCGCTTTGCCAGACTTCGGATCTGAGTCTCGTGCCACGGTTGGGAGACACCGGAAACGTCACGGCGCAGATACCCGATCGCCGTCGGTCGTTGCCTCATCGGTTCACCCGGTTCGTGCGATCGAACGGCTCGCCCAGCGAAGCCCGTACCGTCGACGCCGCGAAACTTGTTCTGCCACATAACTGCTTCACCGTCCGCGTCGGCGACAATCCCGCCAGTGCGGCAAGGACCACGGCTTGAGTCTCGGTGAGCGGCACAGCGAACCCCTAGCTGTCGTTGTTGGCTGGCAGCTCGGGACCGGGTCGGCTGGCACCAGTCCCAAGCGCCGTCTACGACGCTAGGAAGCGATTCGAGGCTGGGCCACAATCTTGCACGGTCTTGCACGTATTCGACTATCTGGGAACGAATCCGGTTCGAGTGAGGAATCATGTAGAGAGCACGGAAAGACCGTGCATGATTCTCGACAAGGGGAAGATCATGCGCTTGCAGTTCCTCGGCAAAGGCGGGTCCGGCAAGGACGACTGCCCGACCCTGTACGCCACCGACCAGGAAAGCTATTTGATCCAAGGCTGGAGGACCAACGAACCGGAGGTAGTCGAAATTCCACACCTCCTGCTCGGATTTGCGGAAAAGGACACCTTCATCGGTGTGCCGCTAGCAGACACCGGCCGTGGCACGTTCACACTCGCTGGCCGACCCGTTATCGACAGCGACACACTCGATCAGCTGACCATGGAAGAATACGAAACGGCGATCGAGGTACCCAAGAGCGAGAGGGCTTATTACGGTGGAGTTCCGGCCAACTAGGCCACTCTTCCAAGAGTGTCATCATGAAGCGTTCCGATTAGAGGTCCAGGACTCGTACGGCGTGTCGGGCGAATCCGAGCCGCTCGAGCGGTTTTTGAACAACGAACCGTTCGATCTCCGACCATGGTTTCAGGATTGGTACGACTTCGTACAGGAGGCCACCGCGCGCGGGGTTACTTTCCGCCGCGTGCGAGTGGTCACCGTCCCGCACACCGATTATCACCGGTGGATGTTGACTCTGACGGCACTCAACGTCGAAGCAGGCGAAGACATTCGGTATTTGCCGCGTCATCTCGCCGGAGAAGTGCCCTCTGACGATTGGTGGCTGTTCGACAATGAGCGAGTCGCGTTCAACCTCGCAGATGGCGATGGGCGCGCCGTCGGCGGTTCTGCGGAAACAAACGACCCCTGGATTGTCGACTACTACCGAAGCGTGAAAGACCGGCTCTGGCCATTGGCGACGCCCTATCGTGAGTACGTCCAGGACACGAAGACAAACACCGGGCAGTGACGAACTCGGCACAAGAGGCCCGAGAGGCTCTCGGGAAGAGGCTCCGGCAGATCCGGCGGACTGCCGGGTTAACCGGCGTCGACCTCGCCCGGCGAGCGGGTTGGCATGAGTCGAAGGTCTCTAAGATCGAATACGGCCGAATCAAGCCATCTGACACGGATATTCACGCCTACTGCGCTCACACCAGCGCGAATCATCAACTTCCCGACTTACTTGCCACCCTCCACAACATCGACTCTGCGTATATCGAATGGCGGCAGATTCTCGGCACCGGCGTAAAGCGTCGACAACAGCAAACCCTCAAACTCGAATCGGAAGCCACGTTCATCCGCAACTATCAGCCGTTCATCGTTGCCGGACTACTCCAGACCGCAGAATACGCCAGGGCCATCCTCAAGAATGTCATCGAGTTCTATGATATACCCGACGATCTGGACGAAGGTGTGTCGAAGCGAATGGAACGGCAACAAGTTCTGTACCGGCGCAACAAGCGTTTTCATTTCTTAATCGGGGAACAGTCCCTTTATACGACAGTCGGAGATGACGGGGTCATGGCCGGACAGCTGGATCGACTGATGTCCGTCATCGGGCTACCGCGCGTCACGCTCGGAATCATCCCGTTGACGGCCGAAGCCAAGGTACTGATGAACAATTTTGTCATGTTCGACAACCGGCTGGTGAAGGAAGAAGGCAGCACGGCCGGTCTCGCCATTACGCAGCCCAGAGAGCTCGCGCTTTACGGGCGCGCCTTCGACATACTCGCGAGACAATCGCTGACGGGACCAGCCGCTCGGACGCTGATCGGCGAAGCGCTCGAGCGGAGGCACTCGACCAGCTAGACGACGCAGTCATCGAAGTGCCCATCAGAGAGGACGTTACGGTGCAGCTCCAGGACAGTCACGAATGGCAGCAGGTGCTCAGTACCGGATTGACGCGCCGTCAGCAGCAATCGATCGAGCTCGAAGCAGAAACGACTGAGCTGCGCGTCTACCAAACGCAGATCGTTCCCGGTCTGCTCCAAACCGCTGAGTACGCAGAAGCTCTGATGCAGCGACTTGTCGAGTTCCACCGGGTGCCGGACGACGTCGAGCAGGGTGTGTCCACTCGGATGGCGCGGCAACGCATCCTCCACGAGGATGACCACCGATTCCACTTCCTTATCTCCGAACAGTCGCTGCATTCGACCGTCGGCAGTGAGGACGTGATGCGCAGACAACTCGATAGGTTGGCGTCGACTCTAGGAATGCCGCGCATCACGCTAGGAGTCATACCGGCCGCGGCCGAAGTGCTTATGGTCTCGACCAGCTTCGTGATGTTCGATGACCGCATGGTCATGGTGGAGGGCACAGCGGCCGAGCTCACCATTACGCAACCGCGAGAGGTAGCGATCTACAGACGGGCATTCGACACTTTCGCTGAGCAGGCTGTGATCGGCGCGGAAGCCCGAGCGCTGATCATGGCAGCCATGGACCGTCGATGTAGCTCCGAGGGACACTGACCGATTGTCGAAATCACGCATCCGGAAATCCACCGACGAGGGCACCACGATGAACAACACGATCGACAAGATTGCCTGGATCCACCTGGAACACAACAGGATCCTCAGTACCCGTTCACGCGGCAAGGACGTCTACTACATACCCGGCGGCAAGCGCGAACCCGGCGAAACCGACCTCGACACCCTCGCCCGGGAGATCACTGAAGAACTCGACGTCACCATCATTCCCGCTACTGCCACCCACGTGGGTACCTTCCATGCCCAAGCCCACGGTCACGCGGGTGGCGTCATCGTCCAGATGACCTGCTACACCGCCGACCACCACGGAACAGCAACCCCCAGTAGCGAAATCGACGAAGTCGTCTGGCTTACCTATGCCGACCGCGCCCGCGTCTCAACAGTCGACCAACTCATTTTCGATCACCTCCACGAAACCGGCGAACTTCACTGACCAAACGCCATCCACAGGACTAGACTATTTCACCCCAACGTGAAAGGACCTTCTAGGTGCAGCTTGTAGGTGATGACGGATTCAAGAACCTCCTACAGTCCTGTGAGCGCGAAGCGTTTCATCTCGAACTGCTCGACTCTTACGCCGAACCCAATGAGCACGAACCGTTTCGGCGGTTCCTCGAGGACGAGCCGGACGATCATATGTGGTTTCAACCGTGGATGGACCTTGTACGGGAAACCACGGGCCGGGGTGTGGCTGTGACACGCACTCGTATCGTCTCGGTGCCGCATACCGACTACACCCGGTTCTCTTTAGCGGTGGCTGAGCTGAACGCCCGGGCCGGGGAGGACATCCGCTACTTGCCTCGTCATTTGGCCGAAGATGTTCCGCCAGATGACTTCTGGCTGTTCGATGATCAACTGGTGATCTTCTCAGCGTTCGGTGGATCCAACGCATGGTCCGGTGCGGTGACCGTTGACACGAACATCGTGGGCTACTGCCAGCAGGTCAAAGAACGGTTCTGGCCGTTGTCAATACCGTATTCAACCTACGTCACAACGTAATTGAGTTCCATGGCGACATCGGGCTCACTCAGCCGATGTCGACTGAGTTGGGTTCGTGGCGGTGGCAGTTGGCGAGGATTGCGTCGTGGATGTATTGGGAGAGGCCGGGGGCCATGTCGTCGTAGTTGAGGCCGGAGCGTTGGTTGGTGCGGTAGGCGGTGGCTAGGTTGCGGTGGGTTTCGTGGGGGCAGTCGTGGAACCAGTGGTGGAGGTGTTGTTCGGCTAGGTCCATGGCTTGGGGGGAGGCGGCGGGGAGGCCGGCGTGCATGGCGTCGGCGAGGTGTTGGTGGATGGTGGCCTGTTCGGTGCGTAGGGTTTGCCAGTCTTGTTCGGTGTAGTGGACGGTGCGGTCGCGGCGTTGGATGAATTCGGGTGTGTGGCCCCATTTTTCGGTGATTTCGTCGGCTCGGTCGATGAGTTTGTCGACGCCGAGTACCAGTAGTCTTTCGGCGGAGGTCAGGGTGATGCCGATTCGGCGGGCGGTGAGTTCCTTGTCGATGAGGGCGATCATGGATTGGTAGCGGGTGGTTTTCGCGGTCAGCAGCTCGCGTTGGCGGCGGAGGTGGTCCTCGTCGCCGATTGCGGGGTCGGCCAGGACGGCGGTGATGTCCGGGAGGCCGAGGTCCAGTTCGCGGTAGAAGAGGATGCGTTGCAGGCGTTGGAGGTCGGCGTCGGAGTAGAGGCGGTAGCCGGCCTTGCTGCGCGCGGATGGTTCGAGTAGACCGATTTCGTCGTAGTGGTGCAGGGTACGGATCGAGACGCCGGTTAGTTCGGCGACTGCGCCGACGGTGTATTCGAATGGCTCCATGTCTGCCACTGCGCAGCCTCACGTGACGTGAGTGTCAAGAGCGGAACAAGTGGTCACTGGCCGTAGGAGAACCTGAGATCGGCGAAGAGAAGCTGGTTGAGGCGGCGACGGAGGTGGCCGGTCTTGCTCTCGTCCGGAGGGTCGCCCGGGGTGAGCAAGGTGAATTTGAGCAAGGTGTCGCCGCCCATGACCGGCGTCAGCTCGAAGTGCACTTGGTCGTCAGGTCTACTCGGCCACAGTGACGACCACACAACCCTGTTGGGTTTGTCGGACTCCAGAACTCTGGGTTCGACTTCGTCGGCCAGCAGCGCAAGCCAGGCCCGCGCTTGTGGCCGCCGCGGCTCCGTCAGCGATTCCCACACGACAGACGGCGGCGCAGGCAGCCTCCGCGCCCTCGAACCGATCTCGATCACGCAACCAGCCTAAACGTGCCGCTCCCCCTGACGAATCCATATTCAGTGGCACATGGTGGCGGCAAACGTCGAGAAGGGTCCGCCATGGTGTGCCACTGAACGTGGATTCAGCACTTTGGGGCGAGCGGTTACTGTTCGGGGCTTAGGATTTCGCCGGTTTCTGCCGAGCGGATGAGGATTGCTTCGATGGGGCAGGATTCGGCGGCGTCGGTGAGGAGGTCGTCGGGGACGACGACCTCTGCTATCGGGCTGGAGCGGCCGTCGACGAGGGTGAAGTGTTCAGGAGCGAGGCCGGTGCACATGCCTGATCCGAGGCAGGTGCCACGATCCACCTCGATCCGCCAATGTTGTTCTGCCATACCAGTTTCCCCTTAACAGCTCACTGGAAGCGCTTTCGGCCCACGTACCAGCAAGCCGGTCTTCCACGGTACTTCCTCGAACGGGACCGCGAGGTGCAGCGTCGGGAAGCGTTGCAGCAGTGAGCCTAACGCGACCTGCAACTCCAGTCTGGCGAGTTGGGCACCGAGACAGTGGTGCACACCGTGGCCGAACGCCATGTGCGGGTTGTTGTTTCGGGTGAGATCCAGCTCGTCGGAGTTGCCGAACACGCCCTCGTCGCGATTGGCGGCCTGCGTGTTGACGATTACCGACTCGCCTGCCCGGACGGTGACACCGCTGAGTTCGACGTCCTCGGTGGCTACCCGGGCGAACGATCCGCCGGAACCCAGCTGGACGTAGCGCAGCAGTTCCTCGATCGCGCCGGGTACCAATTCCGGTCGACCACGCAGCAATTCCCAGTGCCGCGGCTCGCTGAGCAGGACATAGGTGAAGTTGGCGATCTGGTTGGCGGTCGTCTCGTGGCCCGCGATCAGCAGGCCGATACCCAGATTGACCAGCTCGTCCTCGCTCAACCGGTCATCGTTGTCGCGGGCGGCGACCAACGCGCCGAGCAGGTCGTCGGCCGGACGCTCCCTGCGTTGCGCCACCACCTCGGCGAGGTACGCCTCGAGTGCCGCACGCGCGTCATCGATCTGCTCGGGGGTGTGCGCGGTGGTGGACAGCACGGTGTCGGAGAAATCCCGGAACCGATGCTGGTCTTGCGTTGGCACGCCGAGCATCTCGCAGATCACGGTGACCGGCAGCGGCAGGGCGAGGCTCTGCACCAGATCGGCCACCGGCCCGGCCGATTCGATCTCGTCGAGCCGCTCGTTCACGATCTCCTGTGCGCGCGGGCGAAGTTGCTCGACCCGGCGGCTGGTGAACGCCTTGGCGACCAGCTTGCGCAGCCGACTGTGCTCCGGCGGATCCATGCTGAGCAACGAGTTCTGGCGCGACGGGTTCGGTGTGGTCCGCGGAATGTCCTCGCGGTCCACCGTCACCGCGCGACTGAACCGCGGGTCGGCGAGCACCAGTTTGGCGTCCGCGTAACGGGTGACCAGCCAGCCCTCGTCGCCGTAGGGCAACTGGACACGGGAGACCGGCTCCTCGCGGCGCAGCTTGGCGAAGAGCGGGTCCATGTCCAGGCGGATGGGTTCACCGAAAGGGTATTGGCGCACCTCAGTTTTCACGGTCATGCGGGTCTCCCTTGGCCGACGCCGACTGGCGCGGTAGCGATGTAAGCAATTGCTTACAACACCTCATGTTAGGGAGGTCACACTGCTCCGTCAACGGTCGGATTCCGTTACGGCGGCGGGAAATTCGCGTCCGTGCGGGGCAGCAGCGCTTGGGCGGCGTGCAGCACATGGCGGGCAACTGTGGCCGGTTCCGCGCTGGCCAGTGGCTCTCTGCGGTGCACCGTGCGCAGCAGACCGATGCCGAGCAACCAGGCGAGCAGCAGGTCGGCACACAGCTCGCTATCCGGGCCGTCGCCGAGCGAGGACATCGCACGGACGTACTCGTCCCCCAGTTCGCGGCGAATCGCCGACGCGCCTTCATCGTGTCCGGTGGACCGCAGTGCGGCCTGCAGCCAATGTTCCTGCGCCACAGAACCGCTCGGCTCGAGCATGCCCGCGAGCAGCCTGCTCAACAGCCCGTCGACCGGCCCCTCCTCCAGTCTGCGGCGTCCCTGATCCGCGATCGCCGCCCGGAACAGCTCGTCCTTGTTGCCGAAATACCGGAACAGCAATGCCTGATTCACCCCGGCGCGCGCCGCGATGTCGCGCACCGTGGCGCGCTCGTACCCGCGCTCGGCGAACAACTCCTGTGCCGCGGCGAGAATCGCGGCTCTGGTGGCGGTCGAATCCCTTTTGCGGCTGACCGTTTCGTGCTCAGTAGACATGCATCCTCCGGTTGCCAAATCTCCGGAAGAGCAGCGTAAAGCAGGCAACCGATCCTTCGCTGACACCAGTTGCGGACGCGACCGAGCGGTCCGCAACTGCCGCTAAGGATTGTCTACTTCGACCACTTTGGCGAGGCCAGGTGTTTCACGCGCCGAGTGCCCCGGCCAGGTGCGGCCAGGAATCGTGCAGGTCGGTCTCGAACTGACCCCAGGTATGCGCGCCCTCGGGCCGGTTGACGTGCACCGCGGGCAGTCCGAGCTGGTCGAGCCGGCCCGCGAAGGCGGCCGTGCACGCGCTCGCGATGGCCTCGATCGGCGGGAACGGCAGTCCGCCTTCGTCGATCGCGCCGGGGTACCGGTAGCGGCGGATAGATAGATCGTTTTCCAGCCAGCACAGCAGCATTGGCGAACGCGTCGTGCGCCCGCCAGATCGCATCGCCCGGCGCGCCCCACATGTTCGCGGTGTTGCCGCCACCGCGCACCACCTGGGCGCTGACCATCGCTACGCCGAGAGCGTCAGCGGTCCACGGACATCCGCTGTACGCGGCGACGGCGCTGTACACATCGGGCGCTTGGATCGCCAGGTCGACCGCGGACCCCGCACTCATCGATACCCCGGCGATCGCGTTCCGTCCGGTGCTGCGGAGCTGTGCGTCGAGGACACCCGGCAGTTCCCGGGTGAGGTAGGTCGTCCACCTGTTGCGGCCGACCGCCGGGTCGTCGGCGAGCCAGTCGGTGTACAGGCTGTACGCGCCACCGACCGGCATCACCACGTTGACGTGCTTGTCGGCGAAGAACTCCCGAACATCGGTGTCGTCCCACCACGAGATGCCGTCCTGGCCACCACCGATCCCGGTGAGCAGGTACAGCGTCGGCGCCGGACCACCCGCGGCTCGAATCACCCTGTTGGTCACCACCCGATCCATCGACGGCGAATAGACATCCATCTGCGAGACCGACCCGCCAAGGGAAGCCTCCTCGACCAACCGCGCCCCCGTCGGGGCCGACGCGGCCGACCCGACGGACAAGACCGAAACCATCACCACACCGACGAGCGAAACCAAATACTTTGCAGCCGCCACTATTCCGTTATACCGCCGGAAGACCGGGGTAAAACCTGAAGTGGAGAACCAAGATTCGGGTCTTGACAGCGGGGCAGGCATGCCCCTTCGGCTGGCTCACCAGCCCTGATGACGCCGAACCTGAACGGGGACAAACACTATCGAGCGAAGCCGGACAGTGCGATCGGAACCCGCAGCACGACTGGCTGATTCAGCGATATCAAGGGTCCAGCGAATACCCAGCATGATCCGCGAGCAGCAGCGCGCCCGTTGACCCATGCCCCGGATCGCAGCGACCGACGGCCACCCGCCCCCGTACCGCCGCGCAGTCACCGCCCCGGCCCCGATCAAGACGAATTCGATCCCCGACCGATTTCCGCCGGAAATCCGCACAAGCTGGACACCCAGGTATTCAGCGCGTATAAGCTGCACGCGCCCGGCGAACGCTCCTGCATCAGATGCCAATTCGCATACCACGAAATTCTGCTGGCGCGCGCCACCGTCGGCGTGCGAACCCGCGCCGGACTACACGGTGAACAAATCACACTCAATCCCTGCGGTTTCGTGTCAAATTGCACAAGCGGACATACCCACCACCATGAGTCCGCAGGGCACGGCACCCGCGACACCCCCGCACTAGCTGCGCAGACGGCGAAAATGACCCCGGATCACCGCCGCGCCGACACGCGAATCGCGCACAGGCCCTCCTCAGATTCCGCGGCGCGCCGAACGGTGACATCGGTTGTACGTCGAGCCGCCTAGGCGCAGCCACCCACAATCGGCGGGAAAAAGGTAGGCTGACGCGGCGCTAGTGCTGTCGGCAGTAGGCTGGCAGAGCAGTGAGCGGAGAATGCTTTTGCACACATTCCGCTCGCCCGCGTTAACCATGCGGCCAGCGCGCATGGAATGCTGTCCACTGAGTCCGTAATTTTGCAACATTTCTGTGGACTGAAACATCACTGAGTACAAGGAGAAAATATGACACAGGGCGTCGTCAAGTGGTTCAACGCGGAGAAGGGGTTCGGCTTCATCGCGCAGGACGGCGGCGGTCCCGACGTCTTCGTCCACTACTCGGCTCTCGGCGGGTCCGGGTTCAAGTCCCTCGATGAGGGACAGCGTGTGGAGTTCGAGGTCGGCCAGGGCCAGAAGGGTCCGCAGGCCACGGACGTCCGCGCCATCTGATTTCAGGCCGGATTGACGCTCCTCCCACTTTTCGGGTGGGAGGGGCACACCTGCTTCAAATACCCCGGTCGATCATGTCCAGCATCCGCTCACCGATAGCGTCGAGCTGATCGTCCGGCAAGGTTCGCAGCGGTCCGTCGATGGCCAGAAACGCCATCCCGTGCACCGCCGACCACACCAAGTACTCCGCGCCGGGCCTGCGTTCCGGCGGCAGACTCCCCGATTCGACCAGCTCGTCGAGCGCGTCTCCGAGCAGTTCGATGCCTGATCTGCCGGTCGGACCCGCCGCATCCGGCACACCCATCGCGGTGGCATCCCGCCCGCTCGTGAACGCGGTACGGAACAGTCCGGGCTCGGTACGCGCGAATCGCAAGTAACCAACGCCGGCACTGCGGAACCGCTGTCGCGCGGCCACCGCGGGATCCACGCTCGGGGTGAGATTCTCCTGCTCCGCCGCCATCATGGTCGCCATCTGTGCCAGCGCAGCGGTCGCCACGGCATTGACGAGAGCATTCCGGTCGGCGAAGTACGTGTACGCCGCGTTCGGCGCCACACCGGCCTGTCGAGCCGCCGCACGGAGCACGATCGCGTCCGGACCACCGCCGGCGCGCGCGAGACGCAGGCCTGCCTCGATCAGCGCGGGTTTGAGTGCGCCGTGCCGGTAGGTAGTGCGCCGGGCGGCCTGCGAACTGCGCTCAGTCATAAAACCCCTCAATGTGATTCGCACCACATCATCTGTACGGCATCCAGATACTGACCTACGTTCTGTACGCCGTTCAGATTAGTGGAACGGATACAACTACCGAGGGACGACCATGGACCCCATCAAACTGTTCACCGCGATCGCGCTGATCTCGCTGCCCACTGTGATGTACGGCGGAGTCATGGCCTTGCGCCTGCTCGCCGCCGACAAGCTGACCGAGTACCAGCGCACCTACTTCCGGGCCGGACACGCGCACGCGGGCGTGCTGCTGGTGATGACACTGGCGACGCTCGCGATTCTGGCGGACACCGGATTCGGCGATGGTGTGCTGTGGGTCGTGTGCACGCTGCTGGCGGTCGGCGTGATCGCCCAATCCGGCGGCATGTTCCTCAATCTCGCGATCGGCAAGCCGGGCAAGTGGTCGGCCGCGAACACGCTGAGCGCCGTCGGTGGCTTGCTGATGGCCATCGCGCTGCTCACCACCGCTTACGGGGTTATTTTCTGAACGAGCCCGGCGAGTTGTCCTCGCCGAGCTGTCGTCGGTCAGATGGCCAGGGGCAGTAGGAGATCGGCGGACTCGAGATCCAGCAGGGTGCGCTTAGCGGGGAGTCCGCCCGCGTAGCCGGTGAGGGCGCCGCCCGCGCCGAGGACTCGGTGGCACGGGATCAGGATCAGCAGTGGGTTGCGGGCCAGTGCGCCGCCGATTTTGCGGGCATCCTCGGGTCCACGGCCCAGTGCGCGGGCGAGTGCGCCGTAGGTCGTCGTATCGCCGTAACCGGTTGTGGTTTCGAGGGTTTCCAGGACTTGGCGGTCGAAGGTGCTCATCGCGGACCGGTCCATGGGGACCGTGAATTCGTGGCGGGTGCCCGCCAGGTATCCGTCGATCTGGGCGATCGCGGTGACGAGATATTCGAGCGCACAAGAGTTCTCGGCAGTCGGCGGGGTGGGCGCGTCATCGGTGAATACGACCCGGGTGACGCCCGTCGCGCTCGCTTCGATGCGGAGGTTGCCGAGTGTCGAGGCGTGAACTGTGCGGGCTGCGGAGGTCTGCATGGTGTGCTCCTGTTCGGCGTTCTTGTCATCTGGTAGACGACGGCCGAGGCGCAAACGTGAGATCTACTGAGAATTGTTGTGCTGGGTGACTTTCCAGGCCGCGTACTGCTCCGGCAAACAGACCGCGCAAGGTCGGTAGCCCGCGCTGATCGCGGTGGGTTCGTCGGCGAAGAAGACGCGGTGGGCGCGGTAAGCACCGCGAGACAGGGCACGCAGGGCGGACGGGCAGTCCAGGCGACCGTAGATTCTGCCGCGCCGATGGCCGCCGTACCTGCCCGGAGTCGGGCTGCGGTACGGGCGGCCGTCGGCGTCGAGCAGCGTGTACATGATGTTGCTATTGGGCGTCATGCAGGACGAGGCCGAGGGTGTGGCGGATACCGCCGCGAATTCGGCTGACACCGTGGCGAACCGGAGCACGCGACCAGCCACGGCTCGACGGGGTCGGTCGGTCGCGCGTGGTGAAGATCAGGCCGTGTCCTTGCTCTAACACGGTGACAGTGGCTTTCGACTGGGCGCGCGGGCGTTGCTCGACGAGCAGGAACTCGCCCCCGGTGTGGTCGACGACTGGACGGTCCAGTCCGATCACCACTTGCAACGGGAACACCAGGTCACCGTAGAGATCACGGTGCAAGGCGTTCCAGTCACCTTCGGTGTAGCGCAACAGGATCGGCGTCGGTTTCGATTGACCGGCGGCGTGGCAGGCGTCGAGCCAGTCACCGAAGTCGTCAGGCCACGGTGCCGGATCGCCGAGCCGGTCGGCCCAGGAGCGGGCGACGGGCAACAGTTTTCGATAGAACGCCGCGCGCATCGCCATGATCGGTTCGGGCACCGGATCGGCGAAGTATCGGTAGGTGCCCTGACCGAATCGGTAGCGCGCCATGTCGATGGTGGAACGGAATCTCGCCAGGTCGTCCCACATTTCGGTGAACTCGGCGCATTCGTCGGGCGTCAAGAGCGGGCCGGTCTGGGCACAACCGTAGGCATCGATCTCGTCGATGAGCTCGGGCCAGGACTGCGCGGCTACTCGATCGGCCAGCGGGGCAAGGATTTCGGTCTTCGGCATACCGCCTCCAAGGTCAGCGGGGTTGTCGGTGCCGCGTCGACCATCCGTGAGTGATCGCTGGACGGTCGGCGCCGCAACGGATTTCAGTTGTCGCGAGTTTGGTGGCGCTTACGCGGCTTCCAGCGTCAGCAGTGCGGTTTTGGCTTCGATGCCGCCGACGTACTGGCCGATCGATCCATCGCTACGCACCACCCGATGGCACGGAATCACCACGGGCAGTGGGTTGTGCGCGCAGGCCGAGCCGACGGCGCGGACCGCCCGTGGGTTACCGACGGCAGCGGCGACGACGGCATAGCTTTCACGGTGCCCGTAGCCGATGTCGATCAGATGCTCGATCACCTGGCGGCGGAATCCGCCGGTCAGTTGCAGATCGAGGGGCAGATCGAAATGCGTTCGGGCACCGGCGAAGTACTCGTCGATCTCGCGAGCCGCGGCATCCAAACGAGCGGGTGCGGCGAGCACGCGCGGGCTGACCCGCTCGGCCAGGGTGGTCAGGACGGTATCGTGGTTCTCGTTGGGATAGGCGACACGCACCAGGCCCGCCGGGGTGGCCGCGAGCAACAGCGTGCCGACGGGGGTGTCCATGGTGCGGTAGGCGACGTCGAGCAAGCCTGCGGACTGTGCGTCTGCCGCCAACCGCAGGTGCAGTTGGGCGAGCAGGTCGCGGTCGGGGGTCAGGCCGTCGAACAGGCCGTTCGGGTCGCCACGGTCGATGGTGGCCATCATGTTTCATCCTTCGGATAGAGCTTGCGCAGAGTTTTGAGGCCGTCGGCGGCGGCGCGGCGGGCGGCGTCGGTGGAATTGCCGAGCAGCGCGGCGATTTCGGCGTGCGGCAGGCCTGCCAGGTAGTGGTAGGCGACCGCCTGACGTTGCTTGGGCGGCAAAGCTTTCAAGGCGGCCCAGAGGTCCGGGTCGTAGTCGGCCGGGTCGGGGTCCGTGGCCGGACGCTCGGGCAGTGTCTCGGCCGGGACCGGGGCGCGGGTGAGCGCGCGGCCGACGTCGATCGCGCGACGGTGCGCGATGGTGACCAACCATGCCTCGATGTGCGCGTCGGGGTCGAGGTCGGGATACGCGCGGAGGGCGGACAGGAACGTCTCCGACCACGCGTCGGCCGCATCCGTCGGACCGAGCACCGCCCGGCAGACGCGCAGCACCATCGGGCCGTATTCGGCCACCACTTCCTCGAACGGAGGCAATCTCACACTGGGTAGACGTGCGGGGCGTGGAAAACGTGAGATTCGCAGGTCATCGGCTGCCGTCTTCGCGGCGGGACAGCCCGCTGGCGCGCAGCACCCGGCGTGCGATACCGGCCCTGATGGACTCGTCGGTGCCGATGACGCGGACGTGGCGGCGGGCGCGGGTGATCGCCGTGTAGAGCAGTTCCTTGGTCAGCAGGGTCGATTCCGGTTCGGGCAGGACCACCGAGACGGTGTCGTACTGACTGCCCTGGCTGCGGTGGATGGTCATGGCGAACACGGTGACCACGGCCGGGAACTGGGTCGGGTGCACGAGGTAGGGCTCGCTGCCGCGTTGCAGTGCGGCGCGCAGTGAGCCATCGGGCATGCGGACCACGACGCCGGTGTCGCCGTTGTAGATACGGGCCTCGTGATCGTTGGCGGTGACCAGCAGTGGCTGGCCTGGATACCAGGGCGCCGAGTGGGACTCGGGGCCCGCTCCCCCGGCGGCCGCCCACTCGGCGGCCATGCGGTCCCAGCGCTCGACGCCGAACGGGCCCTGGCGATGCGCGCACAGCAGGCGGTGCGATTCGAGGGCGGTGAGCGCGCCCGCGGCGTCACCGGCGAGGGCCGCGGTGGTCACCTCGCGGGCAGCGCGCACGACATCCGCACGGACACCGGCCATCTCGTCGGGGGCGCTGAGCGACAGTTCGTCACCGCCGGCGCGGAGCAGTTCGAGTGCGGTGTCGGCATCGCCCGCGCGGACGGCGACGGCGAGATCGGCGATCCGGCCGCCGAAGCGGCGGCCGCGGGTCAGTCGAACGATGCCGCCGCGCAGGCGAGTTCGCTCCAGTGTCGTGAGTGCGGCCGGATTTTGTTCCGGCGCGGCCGATTCCGGGGAATCCGCGCCGAGGATCTCGTCGAGCATCGGATTCGGGGTGCCCGCAACGGGTCCCGCGACGAGGTCGGCGAGCACCGCGCCCGCGTCGACCGAGGCGAGCTGGTCCGGGTCACCGACGAGTACCAGGCGGGTGTCGGGACGCAGGGCGGCGAACAGCCTGCTCATCATGGTCAGCGACACCATGGAGGTTTCGTCGACGACGATGACGTCGTAAGGGAGCCGGTTGAATTCGTGGTACTTGAACCGGGTGGTGCGGCCGCGCTGCCAGCCGAGCAGGCGGTGCAGGGTGGCGGCGGTGAGGTCGGGCAGGCCGAGCTCGTCGGCCTGTTCGCGCACGGCCTCCTGGAGTCGCGCGGCCGCCTTGCCCGTCGGCGCGGCCAGTGCGATCCGTAGCGCGGGGAGTTTGGGATTGGCCTTGCGGTGCGCGTCGAGCAGGCCGATGATGCGCGCGATGGTGTGCGTCTTGCCGGTGCCCGGGCCGCCCGCCACCACCGTGGTCCAGTGGGTCGCGGCGAGGGCGGCGGCGAGACGCTGGCGGTCGGGTACGCCGCCGACCGGCGCGTCGAACAGCCGATCCAGTTCGCGGCGAACGATATTCGGGTCGACCACCGGATGATGCCCGGATCGCTCGGTGAGGACGCGGCGGACCGTCTGCTCCTGCTGGTAGTACCGGTCCAGGTAGAGCAGCGGGCCGGTGTCGTCGCGGCGCTGGGATTCCACCAGCCGCAACGGTTGTAGCGGACCCGCGGGCCCACCGGTCACCAGTGGGCTGACGCGCAGCGCGCCCACCACTGCCTCGATGTCGGGCCATGGCAACGTCGCAGGATCGATTCGCTCGCCCGTGTCCCAGGTTTCGTCGGCATCGATGCCGATCTCCCGCATGCGGTGTAGCTCGAGGCACACCGAACCGGAGCGCACCGCCCGGACCGCGAGCGCCGCCGCGAACAACACCTCCTCGGTGTCCTCACGACCCAAGCGTCCCAAGCGAACCGCGACATGCACGTCCGCGGCGGACAGCACCCCCGCCTCGTTGAACGTCCGCAACAACCCCGTCCCCCGCTGCGCCAACTGAATCGAGGTCACCACTCCACCTTCCAGCCGCACACTTCTTGACCTCGCGCACACCCAATCGCATGCGAAACCGTGTGCGAGAAGTCAACACGTGTGCGGCTGCACGGCCCGCAGCCGTAGCCGGGGCGCGGCGACGGGAACGCGCACACGTCTCGACCTGCCGCACACCGAATCGCATGCGAAACCGTGTGCGGGAACTTGAGACGTGTGCAGCTCTGTGGTTCGTAGGCGGGCCGCGGCAACGGGAAGGCGGCGGTCATCGGGTGATCTCTCCGGCCAGCAGTTGGGACAGGGCGATGATGAGGGGGGCGGGCGGGTTCCAGTCGAAAACGCCGTAGCCGTGCGGGGTTTCGGGGCCGACCATGCCGCGGACGAAGAGGTAGCGGGCGCCGCCGAGGTGGCGGGTGGGGTCGTAGGCGGGCAGGCGCCAGCGCAGGTAGCGGTGCAGTGCGACCGCGTACAGCAGCGCCTGGAGGGGGTAGTGGGAGCGCAGCATCTCGGCGGCCATGCGGTCGCGGGTGTAGTGCTCGACGGTGAGGTCGCCGGTGCCGAGGCGGTTGGTCTTGTAGTCGACGATCACGAATCTGGTGTCCGCGCCGTCGGTTACCCGGAGGACGGCGTCGATGCTGCCGGTCAGGTAACCGCGCAGCGGGATGTCGTCGAGGGTCGCCAGGTGGTCGGCGTAGACGAAAAGGTCGTCGTCGGAGGGCAAGTGGGTGCGCAGCAGGTCCGCGATCTGCCGCAACGTCGCCGATTCGGCGCTCGGGGTGTCGCCGCCGGCCAGCGGCAGCTCGAATTCCAACTCGTTCAGGCGATCTCGGGTGGAGATGTCGGCGAGCGAGCCGATGCCGAGCGGGGTGCGCAGCGCGGCGAGCACGGCGGTGCTGAGCACGGCCGGATCGGCTTCGGCCATGAGTTCGTCGATGATTGCCCGGCAGCGGTTATCCACCTCCGCCGCAAGATCCGGTGCGTCCGTGTCGATCATCTCGAACACGGCATGCACGAGCGTGCCGAACTCCGCGCCGTACGGCAGCGAGTTCATCAACGACGGTGCGCCGGAGAACACTTCCTCGACCTCGGCGACCACCGGGGTGCTCGGCTCATCGGCAGGGCCGCGATCTTCTTCTGGTTCGATTTCCAGCTCGGGTACGGCGGGTCCGTGCGCGGAGGCGGTCAGCGCCGAGTACGAGGTGCGCCGCCAGTGCTGGTCCAGCTTGCGGTCGAAGTGTGCGGCGGCGAGCTCGCCGGTGACGGGTTCGGTGCGCACCCGCTGGATCGCGACGTCGTCGGTTCCGGCCACGGCCGTCAACGAGATGGCCTGCGCTGCTCCCCCTGCCCAGGCCGAAAGCAGTCCCGGCGCAACGGCATCCGCGGGCACCGAGGCGCGCGGCGGGACGGTGTCGCCGCCGTCGGGGCGGCCCAGGATCATCCGGTGCAGTGGCGATGCCGCGGTGGTGATCGCGGGCGCCCACCACGCGACGACCTGGCACATGGCGCGGGTCAGCGCGACGTACAGCAGGCGCAGTTCCTCACCCGCCTCCTCGGATTCGCTGCGCAGCTTGCGTTCCGCGTACCCGGACGCGTCCGGCCCGCCGACGTCGAGCACGCGCATGTCGTTGTCGTCGTGGAACAGCAGCGTCGCCGGGTACGGGTTCTTCGCGTTGTCCCAGGCGAACGGCAAGTAGACGATGGGGAATTCGAGGCCCTTGCTGGCGTGCACGGTGGCGATCTGCACGGCGGCGGCATCGCGGTCGAGCCTTCGGCTGCGGTCGGCGACGGTGCCCGACGCGGGATCACGCACCCGATCGCCGAGCCAGCGGGTCAGTGCGGTCAGCCCGAGCGATTCGGTGAGCGACACCTGATCGAGCAGTTGCGCGACGTGCCGCAGGTCGGTGAGTTGCCGCTCGCCGTTCTCGACAGCGAGCAGCCGGTGCGCTAAATCCGCTTCGGCCGAGATCTTTTCGAATACCGCGGCGAACCCGGCGCGAGCGAAGAGTCGAGCGGCATCACGGAGTTGCGCGCTGACTCGGCCGACGAGATCCGCACCACCGCTATCGATCTCGGCGGCGGTGATGCCGATCAGTGGTGTGCACGCCGCCAAGCGGACCCGATCTCCGCGATGCGGCTGTTCGAGTGCCCGCAGCAACCACAGCCAGTCGGTGGCGCTGCTCGTCGCGAACACACTGGTGCCGCCCGCCAGCACGGAGGCGACCCCGACTCGGTCCAAAGCTGCTCGCACTACGTCGATTTGGGACCGCGTCCGGACCAGAACAGCGATATCACCGGGGCTGATCGGCCTGCGCGTGACATCGCCCGATGCATCCTCTCCGGTGCGGCTCGGTCGTGTGGCAGTGGCCAACGAGACCTCGGATTCGAGGAGCCGGACGATATCGGCGGCAAGATCGTCGGCCACCTTCGCACGCATCCGGCCGACCGCCGGGAACCCGGACTTGTTCAATGGGCCAGCGCCAGTACGCGGTAGGCACCGCATCCGCATCGGAGTGACGAGCTCATCCGGCCCGGCCAGACGCGACCATGGCCGGGTGGCGTTCACCGGATAGACGGTGATCTCCTTGTGCCCCAATGCCGCACCGCCTTGCAGGTGATCCAGCGCTGCCAGCAGACCGGCGTCGCTGCGCCAGTTGGTGGTGAGCTCCTTGCGGGTGTCTGCGTGTGCGACGGCATCCAGGTAACTGAGCACCTCGGCGCCACGGAACGCGTAGATGGCCTGCTTCGGGTCACCGACGAGCACCAGGGTGGTGTGACCGTGGAACGAGCGGCGCAGGATGTCCCACTGCAACGGGTCGGTGTCCTGGAACTCGTCCACCAGCGCGACTCGGTACCGCTCGCGAATACGACGGCAAGCCCGGGGTCCGTGCTCGGTGTCGGCCAGCACGTCGTGCAGCAGCACCAGCAGGTCGTCGAAGTCGCGCAGCCCGGCCAGCCGCTTCCGGCGTTCGGTTTCCGCGCGGACCGCGCCCGCGAAGGCCACCCGTTCCCCCGCCGCGGAGTCACCCTTCGGCATCAGCACCGCGTGCCGGTCGCGCACGGCGGCCAGCGCCAGGGTGTGCGCTTCCTTCACCGAGAACGGCGGTTCGGTACGGGCGTACCGGTTCAGGTAGAGGTCGTCGGCGACCGTGCCGATCAGCTCGTCGACGTTCTCGACCAGCCGCGAGCCGGGATCGTGCTCGCCCGCCAGCCCGAGCTCGTCGAGCATCCGCTGGCAGAAGCTGTGTGTGGTCGCGATGGTGCCCGCGTCGAAATCCGAAAGGGCCGCGAGCAATCGGGCCCGCCGACGTCGCACCTCGTCCGAATCCGCCTGCGCCAGATACCGAATCAGTTCGTCGGCGTGCGCGCGGGCCAGGTCCGGATCGGCGAGCCCGGCGGCGACCACGACGAACCGGTCCCGCGTGCGCTCCCGCAACTCCTGGGTTGCCGCCCGGCTGAACGTCACCAGCAGCAGCTGCGAGACATCGATTCCGGCCTCGGCCACGTACCGCACCGCCAACCCGACGATCGCGTGCGTCTTGCCGGTTCCGGCGCTCGCCTCCAACACGGTCGTCCCGGTGGGCAGCGGACCGTACGGCTCGAAGCTGTCGGGTGCGTCCATTTCGGGCACCACGAACGAGGTGTCTTGCACGGTCACGCGAACACCCGCCTTTCGACCCGCCGAAACAGCCATTCTGCCGGGCCGACACGTGACCCCGTGCCACCGACACGCGTGACCGTAGCCGCATCGGCCGCCGAATCAGCCCGGACGAGCCAACAATCGTCGGTCCGATCCGTGCCCGCCGAGCCTCTGATCAGCAGCAAGCCATCGCGGCGCGCTCGCCGACCAGCCTCCGCGGAACTTCGCGACGCCTCGCTCGTACTGTCGCCAAGATTCACGGTTGCCCCTGGCTCTCAGCGCTCAGCAGCGGCGCCCACATGCGTCGGGCCAGCGCGCCGAACCGGGTGGTCTCGCCTGGCTCACCTGGCGGGGCGGGGATCTCCATGAGGTGTTCGAGGCGGGGCGCCGGGCCCCAGACGTACCGCAGGTGACGATCCGTGTGGTCACCGAACGCGCCCGGCCCATTCGGTCCGCCGTTGAATTCGCGTTCTGCGGCGACGATGGCTTCGTCCGCGTTCGCGCCACGGAAGCGCCGTTCGGCGTAGGCAGCGGTGGCACCGGGCGTGATCGGGAGCGGCTCGGTCAGTCCGGCATCGCGCAGGGCGACGAGCTCACGCAGAATGTCCCGGGCCGCAGGCATATCCGGCGCGGTGATCTCCGAACGCCATGCCGGACGGCCGAATTGGCCGCGTCCGGTGGTAACGGCCCGCCAGGAGCGGTCTTCAGTGACGGCGAGCGCCAACAACGACACCCAAGCAGCAATCCGGTGTTTCGGGGCAAGCCGGGAGAACGTGGTGCGGACCAGTGTCTCGCCACGCACTTCCGGCACGGTCCCGGTGAGCCTGCGCCCATTCCCGAGATCCACCGCGATATCAACGGCACGCGGGGAACCCTCGTAGTCGCCCTGCGACGCGCGAACCAGCTTGTCCACGGTGTGCTCGACCTCATCGAGCACCGCCGCACCGAAACCGAAGGGCGGCAACGTGCCACGCCGCCACTCGGCGGCGCGCAGCCCGGCCGGATCAGCACCGGTCAGGCGGGCGGCCAGGAGGCGTTCGCCCAGTTCCCATTTCGCCAGGCCGTCGAGCTCGATGGGCAGCCGGTCGGCGATGTCCTCTTCGTGTTCGGGGACGCGCAGGCCGAGCCGCTGCCACAGGAAGGCGCGAATCGGATGCTCGACGAACGAAATCAGGTCCGCCAGAGCCACATCCGCGAGTTCCGGTGTCGGCAACGGTTCGGGCAGGAACGCGGGACGCGGCACAGCGGGCCGCCCGGCCGACAGCGCACCGGCGAGCGCGACGGTGTCGAAGCTGAATGGCTGCTCGGCACGGAAGTTGCGACGATCGAAGGCCTGCAACGGATGTCGGGTCACCACCGCGTCCATACCTGCCGCGCCGACGTGTGCCCGCAGCGCGTCGAGCAGCTCGGCCACCGGAATGGCGGGCGGCCGGTGCGCACCGGTGACCGGGTCGGCGCCGGTGTGGAACACCAGCAGCTTGTCCCTGGCCGCGAGGATCGCGTCGAGCAGCAGCTGCCGGTCCTCGCTGCGCGGATCCCGTTCGCCGAGTAGCGGATTGCGGGCGAGCACGTCGTCGCCGTCCACGCCGCTGGTGCGCGGGAACACGTCGTCGTCGAGGCCGAGCAGCACCACCACGCGATGCGGCACCGACCGCATCGGCACCATGGTGCACACGGTCAGCTCGCCGGTGCGGAAGTTGGCGCGGGTCGGCGCGGCCGCCAGCCGCGAGTGCAGCAGCACCCCGACGTCGGCGAGCCGCAGTGGCACATCGCCCGCGTGCTCGGTGGCGGCGGCCAGTTCCTGGCGGGCCTCGGTGCGCACCCACGCCTGCGAATCCGGCACGTCCGTCAGCAGATCCAGCGCCCGGCCGAGCACCGTCGCCCATTCGTGTGCGGGGCGCGGGCCGCGCAGATCGCGCAGGCAGACGGCCAACCGGTCGATGAATTCGGCGAACCGGCCCGCCAGATCGACGTCGTTGCTGTCCACGTCGTCCAGCGGCAACGCCAAATCCAGCCAGTCCTCCGAGGTTTCGCCCGCGGTGACACCGAGCAGGATCCGATCCACCGCGGCGTTCAGCGTGTTCTGCGCGAAGTCGGCCAACCCGAACGCCTGTCGCTGCCGCTGCCCGATCCCCCACCGCGCACCGGACTCGGCGGCCCACTCGCGCAGCCGCTCGATATCGTCGTCGTCGAATCCGCAACGCCGCCGGACCGTTTCGGCCGCCGCCAGATCGAGCACCTGCGTCACGGTGACCCGGCCGTCGGCCAATTCGAGCAGCACACCGATCACCGCGAGCAGCGGATTGGTGACCCCACGCCCCCGGTCGGCCAGCCGCACCCGCAGGCGATGCGCCGGGTGGCCCGAATCCGGTGCCAGCTCAACAGTTCCCGGCACCCGTTGCCCGAATGCCGCACGCACCAGCGGCGCGTACGCCTCCACCTCGGGACACATCACCAGCACGTCCCTCGGCTCCAACGTCGGGTCCGCGGCGAACAACCCGAGCAGGCACTCCCGCAGCACCTCGACCTGTCGTGCGGGTCCGTGGCAGGCGTGCACCTGCACCGTGCCGTCACCGGCGCGCACCGCGACCGGCGGCCACCGATCGTCGCGGATACCCGCCTGCAACGCCGTGAGCAAGGACGTATCACCGTCCGGCACAAGATCATCCGAGGTCGGATAGTAGGTATCGGAGTCTGCGGCCAAGCGCTGCTGCAACTCCCGAACATCGCGGGCGAGACCGGCCAGCAGCGGGTGACTTACGACACTCCCACTGAGATCGGCGCCGCGCGAACCAGCCGCCGGACTCCCGGCCAGCTCGGTCCACATCACCGGACTCGGATGCGGCAGCCACAGATGGATCTCCCGCGTCGCCGCCAACGCCGCCAACACGGCGAGTTGATCGGTGGACATCCGAGTCGCGCCGAACAACGAAAACCGCTCCGGAAATGGAACAAGTTCAGGCTCCGCCCGCAGCCGCTCGCACGCGGCCTCGAGCCGCTCCGCCGGACTCGGCGCACCCACCTCGGCACGCAGCCGCCGCCACAGTTCCGGCTGCCACAGCAGATCGTCCGGCACCGGATTCCCCGCGCCGTCGGTGTCGGAACCGGCCGCCCATTCGAGAATGAGCCCGGGCCGCTGCGCCGCGTAACTGTCGAACAAGGCGGCCAGATGCGCGGCGGTGGCGTAGCGACGACCGATCCGATGGTCACGTCCGGCCGGGTCCTGCGCGCCTAGGTGCCGGGCCAACACGGCACACCACGGCTCGCCGAGCGAGTCATCGATCACCCGCAGCAACGTCCACACGACGCGTTCGCCGGCCCACGGATCGTCCTCCGGGCGCACCCCGCTCGCCGCGGCCAATGCCGCCGCGACCAGCCCGGACGGCGACGGGAATTGGATGTTCGCCGCGACACCGTCGGTCGAGGCGGTGTCGAACGACGCGGAAAACGCCGCCGCCCCGGACACGCCGAGCACCGACGACAGCCGCTGCGTCAGCCAGCGCTCCACACCCTTCGCGGGCACCGCGGCCACCTCCGCCGCGAACGGATCGGGCAACGGCGTGGCCAGCAGCCCGGCCAGGCCGTCAGCCAAGACGTCGGCCCGCTCGGCACGGTGGATGTGCAGCGGCATCTGCGCCCTCTCGGTCGGTGGAGTATCGGACGGCGCTGGAATTCGCGGCTCCCCTGATTGCTCGGGTGTAGCGAGACGCCTCGGGCTTCGTGCACGTTTATACGCCCAGCACTGCCGCGGCTGCTTCACCACCCGCTAGCAGGTCCGAACGGACCTCTCCGCGTTACCTGTGTGACTGGAGTGAAATGAACCACACAAGAACACATTCCTACGCCGTGTCCGCTCGGATCCGCGCGCCCGATGTGCAACAGTGCTGAACCGGGGAGGACGAGAGAGCTGCACCGAAAGGCTGGTTCGCGTTCATGATTGCGATGGTGATTCCCCTGGTTCCACGAGGCGGGTTCACAGTCCGCCGCGTCGGAGATCGTTGGGAGCTCGTCAACTCGCGCGGCTACGGCCGCACCGTCGTCCTACATTCTTGGCCGCGCGATCAACACACCGAGGCGTTCGAACACTGCTATCGCCTCAATGGGCGCACAGTAGAGGAATTGCAGGCCGCGTTCCGCTGATCGGACCAACGGTGGCCGAAACCCGCTGGGACGCAAGGCGCGCAACATCTTCTAGCACACGCCGGTCCTGACCTCAAGACGTGCGTCTAGCTCGCCGATGTGCGATCGTGTTGCCTCGTGCGTCATCCCTCGCCCGCCACCCGTTCCGTTCCCCGCGTGGCCGCATCCGCCTGTGTCCTCGCCGCTGCGGCGATCCTCATCCCCAGCGCGCCAACGTTGCTGCCCAGCGCGGCCGCCGTACCCATCGCGCATACCAATGGGTGCCTGGCCGGTTTCGACTGCGATATGAGCAGTCGGATCGCGGCGGTCGACAAGTATCTGACCGGCCGCCCCGGCGTCACCGGTTATGTTGTGCGCGACCGGGTCTCCGGTGGCGTGTACGCGAATGCCAACGCGGAGAACAAGGTCTGGACCGCGTCCACGATCAAGTTGGCGATCGCCGAGGATCTGCTGAACCGGGCCAGGGTCGGCGCGATCAACCTGACGCCGGAAGATCGCGCGACGATGGAGTCGATGCTCGCCACGTCCAACGACGGCGCGGCGGACATCCTGTGGACCAAGTACTCGGGTTTCGATCGGATGGCGTTCAACAACGCGTTCCGCGCCAACGGGATGGCCACCCTGGACCCGCAGCCGACCAATACCGCGCTGTTCCCGGACTGGTCGTTCCAGAAGTGCACCGCCGCCGATCTGGACCGGTTGATGGACAACGTCCTCAGCCGCATGCACCCGGACGACCGCAGCTACCTGCTGGACCGCATGCGCGCGGTGGACAGCAACCAGCACTGGGGTGTGTGGGGCGCGGGCCAGGCGATGCGGCCGGGCCTGAAGAACGGCTGGTCCCAGGAACAGGGCGGCTGGGTGGTCAATTCGGTCGGGTTCGCCGGCCCCGGCGAGCGGTACACACTGGCCATCATGACCGCGCTGGGCGACGGCGGCGTCTTCACCGAGGGCTCGGACACCGATACCAAGGTGGCCGAGATGTTGTTCGCGGGGCGCTGAACCCGCTAGGCACACACCGGGTTACGCGGAGCGTCGACGCAACACCATCGGCGCTCCGTCCCTCGGGAACGGAATCGAGGTGTACCCCCACGGCATTCGGTACGCCTCCGGAATCTGCCACGCGTACGCACGCACCAGCGCGGCGATGACCGTCTTCACCTCGAAGGTGCCGAAGTGCATGCCGATGCACTTGTGCGCGCCCGCGCCGAACGGCAGCCAGGCCAGGCGATGCGACTTGTCCTCGCGCCGCGCCTCGCCGAAACGCTCGGGGTCGAACAACTCCGGCCGCGTCCACAGCTCGGGCAGCAGGTGGTTGACCTGATAAGCGAGGTCGATCGGGGTGCCCGCCGGAATGTAGTGGCCCGCGATCTCGGTGTCGCGCACCGCACGTCGCGATAGTCCGGGTACCGGCGGCATCAGCCGCAGGCTCTCCTTGACCACCAGATCCAGATCGCGCAGCCCCTCCAGATCGGCGATAGTCGGTGCCGCACCGGCAATTTCGGTGTCGAGCGCGAGCACCTCGGCGCGCACCCGCTCCTGCCACTCCGGGTGCTTGCCGAGGTAGTACGCCACGGCGGTCGCGGTTGTCGTGGTGGTGTCGTGCGCGGCCATGATCAGAAAGATCATGTGGTTCACCACATCCGCGTCACCGAACACCCCGCCGTCCTCGCTGCGCGCGTGACACAGGCCCGAGAAGAAGTCCGGTGTTTCGGTGCGCCGCTTCTCCGGCAGCATCCCGGTGAAGTACTCCTCCAACACCTTTCGGCCGCGCAGTCCCGACCGCCAGTTGCCGCCGGGCACCGAGTGCCGGATGATCGCGAGACCCGCGTGTGTGCAATCGATGAACGCGTCGATCAGCTGGCGGCGTTGCGCGCCGACATCGACGCCCATGAACGTCTCACCCGCGATATCGAGGGTCAGTTCCTTGATCGTCGGATACAGCAGCACCGTCCGTTCGGCGTTGCCGCCCAACGGAATCCAGCGTTCGATGCTCGCGCGCACAACCGGGGTCAGCGCGGCGAGGTGAGCTTCCAGGCGTTCCCTGGTGAAGGCCTGCTGCATGATCCGGCGGTGGAACTTGTGCTCCTCGAATTCGAGCAGCAGCAGTCCGCGGCGGAAGAACGGGCCGATGAAGTAGTCCCAGCCCTGGCCGAAGTCGCGGCGCCGGCGGCCGAGTATCTCGTCGAGCGCCTCGGGTCCGGCGACGAGCACGCGGTCGACACCCAGCGAGGTGTTCAACGAGACCGGTCCGTATTTGCGATAGCGGCCGACCATCTCGGCCGGACCCCAGCGCATGTATTGCAGCACTCGGCCCAGGTACGGTAGCCCGGCGTCGCCGTGCACCGCGGTGGTCTCGCTGCCCGGTGGCGGTGTCGCGAGGACGTGATGCCGCTCGGGGAGCCGATCCAATGCCCGGTCGAGCAGATGGTCGTGCGGGATGTCGATCAGCGCGGCGTTCTCGGAGTCGGGTAAGGCGTCGGATTTCGCGCGCATGCTGGGCTTTCGACCGACTGCACGGTCCCCGGCGACCATCGCGAACCTCCCTGAACGACAGTGTTTATCGTATTCTCTTTTGCACATTCGTTCGGTCGGTTCGGCACAACCGAGTACGGCAATGGTGACCCGGCGGATAGCAGACTTCGCAGCGCAACACACCGGGAACAGGGATGTCGGCGCGACGGTCGAGATGGAGCCGACTACGGTTAGGACCTGACAACAACCGTTCGCGGGGGGCAAACCCCAGGTCTGTCGAGGAGTCAGGACGATGAACACTCAGTCTGTCGAGAACCGTCGTCACCAGGTGGTGGTGATCGGCTCCGGCTTCGGCGGCCTGTTCGGCACCAAGCACCTCAAACGCGCGGACGTGGACGTCACGTTGATCTCCAAGACCACGTCGCACCTGTTCCAGCCGCTGCTCTACCAGGTGGCCACCGGCATCCTCTCGGTCGGCGAGATCGCGCCCGCGACCCGGCTGGTGCTGCGTAAGCAGAAGAACGCGCAGGTGCTGCTCGGCGATGTCATCGACATCGACCTCGAAGCGAAGACGGTCACCTCGCGACTGCTCAACTCGAACACGGTCACCCCGTTCGACAGCCTGATCGTGGCCACCGGCGCGCAGCAGTCGTACTTCGGCAACAACCAGTTCGCCACCTACGCCCCGGGCATGAAGACCATCGATGACGCGCTCGAACTACGCGGTCGCATCCTCGGTTCGTTCGAGGGTGCGGAGCTGGCCACCAGCCAGGAGATGCGGGATCGGCTACTCACCTTCGTGGTGGTCGGCGCCGGACCCACCGGCGTCGAATTGGCCGGGCAGATAGCCGAACTCGCCGATCGCACGCTCGAAGGTACGTTCCACAACATTGATCCGCGCGACGCCCGCGTGGTGCTGCTCGAGGGTGCGGGCGCGGTGCTCGGCCCGATGGGCCCGAAGCTCGGCCTCAAGGCCAAGCGGCGGCTGGAGAAGATGGGCGTCGAGATCCAGCTCAACGCCATGGTCACCGATATCGATGCCCTCGGCGTGACGGTCAAGGACTCCGACGGCACCATCCGCCGCATCGAATCCTCCTGCAAGGTGTGGTCGGCCGGTGTGCAGGCCAGCCCGCTGGGCAAGATGCTCGCCGAGCGCTCCGACGGCACCCAGGTGGATCGCGCCGGGCGCGTCATCGTCGAGCCGGACCTGACCATCAAGGGACACCCGAACGTCTTCGTCGTCGGCGACCTGATGTCCGTGCCGGATGTGCCGGGCCAGGCGCAGGGCGCGATCCAGGGCGCCACCTACGCGGCCAAGGCGATCAAGGCCGGTCTGAATGGTCAAGCGCCGCAAGACCGTAAGCCGTTCAAGTACTTCAACAAGGGCAGCATGGCGACCGTGTCGCGGTTCAACGCCGTGTGCCAGGTCGGCAAGCTGGAGTTCAGCGGGTTCATCGCCTGGCTGGCCTGGCTGGCGTTGCACCTCTACTACCTGATCGGCTACCGCAGCCGGATCGTCACCGTGATCCAGTGGTTCGTCACCTTCCTCGGGCGCAGCCGCGGGCAGATGGCCGCCACCGAGCAGTGGGTGTTCGCGCGGCTCGCGCTCGAGCAGGTCAATTCCGATGAGGAAGAGGCCGATGAGCTCGCGGCCGCGCTGGGTGCGCCGCCTGCGGGGAACGGGAAGCTTGCAGAGAAGGCGAAGGCTGCCGTCGAGGGCCGGGTGAGCTGAAACCCCGTTTCGTCTGATCGAACCGAAGGCGATCTTCTAGCTGTCTCCACAGCTGAAGGTCGCCTTCGGTCGTTAGGGCTGCGTCGGTCGCGCCGATCCCGTGTCGCCGTGAACCGGTGCATCGCCGATCCGGTGTCGCCACGAGCCCGTGAAGCGACCGACGGGTCGGCTTCGGTCGATGTGTGCCCGGATGTCTGAAATGCCGATGGCCGCTCGCATTCGCAACCCCCACGCAGCTATTCAGCGGCAATGCCCCGGTCGCCAGATCGGCCGGAAATGATCCCATCCAGGTGCCGAGCAGATCCGAATGTGGGACGTCGAAAGTGACATCTCTTCTGACCTGACGAAAGGCGATCTACCTATGGGCACAGGCAAGCACAGAGCCCCCAACCCGCAGCGGCAAAAGGTGGGCTCGATGGTCGCGGCAGGTGCGGTACCGCTGGTCCTCGCACTGGTCGGCACCGGCACCGCCAATGCCGAGCCTGCACAACCCAACGCGGCGGCGCAGCCCGACCATCCGGCGCAGTGGCCGGCGGCCGAACCGCCCAACGCGATGCCGTACGAGGGCTTGAACATCCCGGACAACACCAAGAGCTCGCTGCAGTGGTCGCGGCCGCTGCCGGAGAAGAAGTACCTGGCACCGGTCGGCGTGCTGCACGCACCCGTCCCGGTCGCACCGGTGCCGCCGATCGCGCCGCCCGCGGGCAAGTTCCGCTTCGGCGACGTGCAGGTCGACGCCCCGGACTGGATCGACTCCGAGCAGGCCATCCAGATCAACGACAACTCGGCCATGGTCGAGGCCAACCTGGCGACCTTCCTCGACTCGGTCGGGATGGAACGCAGCAGGTCGGACCGGATCGCCGGGCAGACCGTCGGCACGGCCGCCATGGGCGCGCTGGCCGGTGCCGCGTCGGGTGCCCCGTTCGCGGCGACGTCCGCGCTCGTTGGCGGCGCGGTGGGCCTGGTTGTCGGGCTGCCCTTCGTGCCGGTCGGCATCGTCGCGGGCCCCATGCTGGGCGCGACCTTCGGCGCGGCCGTGATCACGGTCCCCGCGGCGGCGATCGGTGCCGCTGCCGGTGCGGCCGTCGGCGCGGTGAACGCGTTCAACGCGCCCTCGCGGGTTATCGGCGACTGACCTCTGGATGGGGCCTCGCGCCATCTGCACGCGACTAGTACGTGAAGACCAAAGGGTGGGAGCCCGACGACACTGTCGAGTTCCCACCCTTTCTTCTTTCTCCCGTTCTGGGCGGGCTACACCTCGGCGTGATGGCTGACACCCATACGTGTTTCTGATTCGGCGCGTCGCTTTCGGCGAGTCTTCATACTGTCAAGATCAGCGCAACATGACAGCTAATCGTCGAGACGAGAGGTGATGGAGGCCGGTGCCTGGGTGGTTGCGTTCTTCTCCATCGCGCCGTTCTTCGCGGTGCTCGGGTTGTTGATCGCGCGGTACGTGCGCATCCGGCGATACGGGCGGCACGGTGGTGAGTACAACGATCCGTTCGCCACTGCGGGGCGGGGTGGTGTTCCGCCAGGGACGGTTTTCCAACCGGACTTCGGCGGTGCCGGGACATCGCAGGTGTGGGAAGCGGGGGAACCGGAGTGGCCGCGTCGATCAGTGGATGGTGAGGAGCGAAACCGTTCAGGCGAGCAGCGGCATCCGCGCGGATCAGCGGAACCCGAGGAGTGAACTCGCTCGGGTAAGCAGGGGCATCCGCGCGGATCAGCGAACCGCGAGGAGTGAGCTCGTCCGGGTGAGCAGGGTTCCGCCTGCGGCCAGCGGGAGGCGGGTCTCGGTGAGGCCGGTGGTTTCGACCGGACGATCGTCGGGGTAGCGCAGTTCGCTCTCCAACGCTCTTGGCGCGGCGAGTGGGTCATCCGTGGCCGTGCCCGCGCCCAGCTCCAAACGGTGTCGCAGCAGCGGGATTTCGCCGAGATCGGCGATCAGGTCACCGCGCCAGCCGCCGTTGTCCTCGCCGGAGCGGCCGATCTGCACGCGTTCCCGCAGTCGCAGCCTGGCGTCCGGGGCGAGCAGGACCGAGGTGATGGTGTGGTGGTGTGCGCCGCCCGCAACGATGGTCGGTTCTGGATCGAAGTCGAGGTCTCCCCCGCTGTCGACCTGGAAATGCCAGCGCGCCAAGGAATCCGGCGTCACCGCGCTCGGCAACGCGATGGTGGCCGCGACCGAACGCACCGCGAGCCGTGCGCCCGGACCGACCACGATGGTGATGTCGAGCTCGTCGCCACCGAGCGGGGTCGCGGCGGTGCCGATCAGGTGCACGGTGTGCGGGCCGGTGCGGCGGGCCGACAGCCCGCCGCTCGCGTGGATCTCCGGCAGCGCCGCGGCGCTCGCGACAATCCGAACTTCAGTGCGCAACAGCGGATTCGGCGTCGGCGCGTCGGTCCTGTTCGGCGATGACGTGCAGTTGCTCGCGGACCCAGGCCAGTACCGGGGTCGCGGCCGGGTCGTCGGTGAGCGAGATCAGCGCGGTCGGGCGGCCCTCGCGCACCTTCGCCGCGTCGCGCTCCATCACGCCGAGATCCGCGCCGACCAGCGGGGCGAGGTCGGTCTTGTTGACGACGAGCAGGTCCGAGAACGTCACGCCCGGACCGCCTTTGCGCGGCACCTTGTCGCCGCCCGCCACGTCGACCACGAAGATCTGCACGTCGATCAGGCCGGAGGAGAACGTGGCGGTGAGGTTGTCGCCGCCGGATTCGACGAGGATCAGATCCAGCGGCGGGTTCGCGGCGATCAGGTCGTCGATGGCGTCCAGGTTCGCGGTGATGTCGTCGCGGATGGCGGTGTGCGGGCAGCCGCCGGTCTGCACCGCGGTGATCCGCTCGTCCGGCAGCACCGCGTGCCTGCGCAGGAAGTCGGCGTCCTCGGTGGTGTAGATGTCGTTGGTCAGCACGGCGAGCGAAAGTTCTTCGCGCAGTTGCCTGCACAGCGCGGCCACCAACGCGGTCTTGCCCGAGCCGACCGGCCCACCTATACCGATCCGCAACGCCTCACCGGGTGTGCGTTCGCGTTTCGGGCGATCGTGCGAGTGGTCGTGCGGTTCACCGTCGATGAAATGCGGTGGCATAGGGGCGATCTCCTTCTTCCGGGATTCAGCTGGCGAACAGGGGCATGTCACGGTGCAGATGGCGTTGGGCGAGAACGTCTTGCAGCGGATCGGACAGGGCGGCGAGGCCGTCGGCCGCCTCGGCGGCGGTGCGATCACTCAGGTCGGCGAGCCGGACGGTGCAGCCCGCGATGGCGGCAGGATCGAGCGCGAGCAGTCGTTGAGCAGCGGTCGCAGCACCGGTCAGCGTGGTGTAGACGACCACACCCGCGATCTCCAGCGGACTCACCGGACAGGCCGCGCCGACCATGCCGAACACCGTCGACAGGTGCGGGCGCGGACCGAGCGCGGACCAATCTTCTTGTGGCCATAGCTGTTTGGCCAGTCGTAACAGTCCGCGCCCTTGCGCGCGTGAGGCCGTTCGCGCGGCCGGTGACGGTGTCCGCGCATCCGCCTCGGCCTCGGCCCGCGCCGGTTCGAGCGCACCCGCACACACGGCGGCGGCCAACGATGCCGCGACCAGCCCCGAGGTCCGGATTCGGCGGCGCAGATACAGCTCGACTGTCGCAACGTCACGCACCAGGCCGGACGCGATGGCCTCCTCGACCCCACCCGAGTGCACGTGCCCGCCGATCGGCAACCGCGAATCCGCCAGCGCGAACAACGTCGCCAGACTGACTGGTCCGATTTCACCCACCGGAGGATCTTATGCCCGGCGTGTTGCGTCGGCGTGTCCCGGTGGGCGTCCGCCGGGACGCGCCGATGCAACCCGCTCCGACCAACACCGGACTCTCGGACACCGACCGGGACATAGCGGCCGGACCATGTCCCCGTTCGGCGGATGGTGCTAGCGGCGGAAGGCGCGTTCGAAGAAGCGTTGGACCTGGTTGCGGGTCAGGTCGGTCCAGGCTTGGACGGGGGCGGACCACCAGGGGGCGATTTCGCGGGGTTTGGCGGTTACGGCGTGGCAGACGAGGTCGGAGGCTTCGTCGACGGTTAGGCCGGGGACTCGGCTGAAGTCGGTGGGGGCGCTCATTCTGGTGTGGACCAGGGGCATATAGATGGAGGTGGTGGTTACGCCGTCGCTGGCGACCTCGGCGGCGACGCTGCGCAGCCAGACGTCGAAGGCCGTTTTAGAGGCGCCGTAGGCCGCCCATTGCGGGGCGGGTGGGACGAGGACGCCCCAGGTGGAGATGTTGACGATGTGGCCTTGTTTGCGTTCGCGCATGTCCGGCAGCAGGGTGAGCAGCAGGCGGACGGGGCCGAGGTAGTTGATGTCGATGGTGCGGGTGAAGTCGTGGAAGCGGTCGTAGGACTTGCTGATCGAACGGCGAATCGACTTGCCCGCGTTGTTGATCACCACGTCGAGGTGGCCGTGCTCTTCCAGAAGCTGACGGGCGAGCTGCTCGACGGCGTCCATGTCGGTGAGGTCGGTCGGATAGACGTGCGCGGTGCCGCCGTCGGCCTTGATCTCGGCGGCGACCTGATGCAGGTCGTCGGCGGAACGGGCGACCAGCAGCACGATCGCCCCGGCCGCGCCGAGCTTGCGCGCGCTGGCCTTGCCGATGCCGTGCGACGCGCCGGTGACCAGCACGACCTTGCCGTCGACCGCCTCGCGCAGCGCCTTGTCGCGCGGGCGTGACTTCGGATACAGCAGTCTGGTCGCCACCCGCTCAGCGATCGGCCGTCCGTTGCTCTGCGCCGGAGTCTCGTTCACGCCTCCGACTCTATTAGCAGCGCGCCAATTTGGCCCGAGATCGCCGGGCGCTAGTGCCCCGCGCCCGCGGTCGAATGGACGCGCTTGGGTGAGGCGAAGCGCGCGATCATCGCCATCGCGACGAGCAAGGTGGCGCCGACCGCGGTCGCGATATGCATTCCGGAGACGAAGGATTCGCGGGCGGATTCGATCAACGCGGTGTTGTCGCCTGCTTCCTGAATGGTCTCCCCCAGCGTCGCGGCGTAGTCGCCACCGGACCGGAAGATCAGTGCGGCAAGCGATCCCAGCAGGGCGAGGCCCAGCGCGTTGCCGAGCTCGAAGCTGGTCTCGGAGATGCCGACGGCCGAACCGGCGCGTTCCGGCGGCACGGAGGACACCGAGACGTCCGACACCAGGGTGAAGGCGAGGCCGTAACCGATTCCGGCGATGGTGGATCCGACCAGGTACCACCAGAGGCCGCCGTGCACGCCGACGCCGAGCAGCATGAGATTGCCTGCGGCCGAGGCGGTCAGCGCGAACACGAAGGTGTTGCGGGTGCCGAACCGGTGACCGACCCGGGCGCCGCTCATCGAGCAGACGAACACCGCGACCGCCATCGGGATACCGAACAGGGCCGCGGCGAGCGGGTCGCGTCCGGTGACCGACTGCAGGTAGATGCTGGTCAGGCAGCTCATCGCCGCGAGGGACATCATGCCGACGAGGCTGGACCCGATGGCCACCGAGAACCCGGCACGGGCGAACAACCGAAGGTCGAGCAGTGGTTCGTCGAGCTTGCGCTGCCTGCGCACGAAGACGGTCAGGATCACCACACCGATCAGCGAGATGATGATCGCCTCGGCGTCGACCCCCTCGGCGGCAGCGTGTTTGACGCCGTACACCAGCGGCAGGATGCCGCCGATGGACAACGCGACGCTCGGCAAATCCAGCGGTCCGCGCACGCCCGCGCGGTGCTCGGGCAGCACGAACGGCCCGAAGGCGAGCAGGATCAGCAGCACCGGGATGTTGATGAGAAAGACCGAGCCCCACCAGAATTGGTGCAGCAGTACGCCGCCGATGATCGGGCCGACGGCCGAGCCGCCGGCGAAGAACGCGGTCCACACGCCGATGGCGGCGGCCCGCTCGCGCGCGTTGGGGAACAGGGTGGAGATCAGCGCGAGGCTGGACGGCAGCAGGGTCGCGCCGCCGACGCCCATCAGCGCCCGCGCGATGATGAGCACCGCGGCGCTCGGCGCGAAGGCCGCGACGATCGAGGCGATGCCGAAGATGGTGGCGCCGACGAGCAGGATGTTGCGCCGCCCGATCCGGTCACCGAGGTTGCCCATGGTGATCAGCAGGCCCGCGATCAGGAAGCCGTAGATGTCGAGGATCCACAGCTGCTGGGCGGCCGACGGGTCGAGGTCGACGGTGAGGGTCGGCATCGCCAGGAACAGCACCGAGATGTCCATCGACACCAGCAGCACCGGGAGCAGCAATACCGCAAGGCCGAGCCAGGCACGGCGCGAGCCGACAGCGGGCGCCGCCTCGGCGGACCGCACTGTGCTCACCCACCCCGCCGGCTGCCGTCCCCCGGCCTCAACGTCTGTCATCCTGAGTTTCCTTTCCATCTCGCGTACGGCGTACGCACAAGCTGGAGTACAGTGTACGCAACCTCCCCCGGAAGTGAAAGTGAGTCATGGGATGTCTGAGCTCAAGCTCAACCGAGCCGCCATCATCGACACCGCGATAACGCTTGCCGACGAAGAGGGCCTCGACGCGTTGTCCATGCGGCGGATCGCGGACAAGATGGGCGTCGGCGCCATGTCGCTGTACCGGCACGTCGCGAACAAGGACGAACTGCTCGCGGAGATGACCGACGAGGTGGCGCGGCGCAATCCCTATCCCTCGGCGGAGGGACAGCAGTGGACCTGGCGCGATCGCGTGCGCATCGCGGCCGAGATCGATTGGGCGCTCTACCAGCAACATCCGTGGGTCCTGCTTACCTTCGCCACGCCACGCTACAGCTTCGGGCCGATGAGCCTGGCCTGCTTGGCGTGGATGGTCGAGGGCTTCGCCGAGCTGAATGTCTCGACCCGCGAGGCGACCACCATGGCGTTCACCGTGTGGAATCACATCTCCGGCGCGACCCTGCCGCACATCAGCGCGGCGCTGATGGCACGCAAGGGCATGAACCCGGAGGGCGACAACGGCCTGCGCACGATGCTGAAAGGAAGATCACAGTTCCCGGTGCCCGCCGCGCTCGCGGACCTGGAAGGCAGCGGGATCAACGATCTGTCGCAGGAGGATCTGCTGTACGCCGGACTGGCCGCGCTCTGCGACGGCTTCGAGGCGAAGGCGCGACAGCGGGCCGACTTGACCTGAACCTAGCTTCATGTTGCACGGTGGTTGGCGACCATCACGAACAGGAGCCACCGTGCACGCGATTCGCCTTCATGCCTTCGGCCCGGCCGACAATCTGCGCTACGAAACCCTGCCCGATCCGACGCCCGGGGCGGGTCAGGTGCGAATTGCCGTGGCGGCGGCCGGTGTTCATCTCATCGATACCGCGATACGCAAGGGACTGCCCGGGCCGTATCCGGTTCCGGAACTGCCTACGGTGCCGGGCCGTGAGGTCGCGGGGACGATCGATGCGGTCGGCGCCGAGGTCGACCCCTGTTGGGTCGGCAAGCAGGTGGTCGCGCATCTCGGCATGGCGCCCGGCGGCTATGCGGAACTGGCCGTGACGGAAGTTGCTCGGCTGCACGAGATTCCGTCCGGTCTCGAACCTGCCGAAGCGGTGGCGATGATCGGCACCGGACGAACGACCATGGGCATGCTGCAATTCACCGAACTCGGCCCCGACAGCGTCGTGATCGTGACGGCCGCGGCGGGCGGAATCGGCACGCTCCTGGTGCAATACGCGAAGAACGCCGGAGCCATCGTGATCGGCCTGGCCGGTGGTGCCGCCAAAGTCGAACTGGTACAACGCAACGGAGCCGACCTCGCAGTCGACTACCTGCCCGCCGACTGGCCAGAAAAGGTCCGAGGTTTCCTCGCGGATCGGCGCGCGAGCGTCCTGTTCGACTCCGTAGGCGGCGAGATAGCGCGCGCCGCCATCGATCTGCTCGGCAAGGGTGGACAACACCTGGTGTTCGGTGCGTCCGGCCAGAGCCCGAAAGACGCGGCAGCGCTGACACTCTCGGCGGCGGAACTGGCCGAGCGCGGCATCACCTCCGAATTCGTCCTCGGGCCGCCGATGCTCCAGCGTGCAGGCGGGGACGTTCGTATTCTCGAAGATCGCGCCATGGCCGAAGCGGCAGCCGGACGGCTACGCCCCGCGGTGCAGAGGTTTCCGCTCGCCGACGCCGCCACCGCACACCACGCCTTGGAGACCCGGGGCACCACCGGCAAGGTCGTGCTGATTCCCTAGCCACGCCGAAAACCGATTGAGCGCCCCGTGTCTGCTCCCTACGCTCAACCCAATGGGAGGAAACACGGGGCTGCTCAACGTCGTCGATGTCGAGGCGACCTGTTGGGACGGCAAGACGCCGCCCGGCGCGGTGAGCGAGATCATCGAGATCGGTTTGACCGTAGTGGATTTGGCGTCGTGCGAACGGCGCGGCAAGCATCGCATTTTGGTCCGGCTCGCCCGGTCCACGGTGAGTGAATTCTGCACCGAACTGACCGGGCTCACCCAGGACGAGGTCGATACGGGTGTCTCGTTTGCCGAGGCATGCCGGTTGCTGGCGACCGAGCACGAGGCGGGGGTGCGGGCGTGGGCCAGCTGGGGTGACTACGACCGCAAACAGTTCCTGAGTCAATGCCAGGCAACCGGCGCCGCCTATCCGTTCGGACACCGGCATACCAACGCCAAGCTGGTCTTCAGCGAGGCCTACGGGCTCAACCGGCGGCAAGGGATGGCGGGCGCGTTGCATATCGCCGAGCTTCCGCTCGAAGGGCGACATCATCGGGGCGAGGACGACGCGTGGAACATCGCGGCCCTCGTTCTCGACATCGCGGGGCGCGGAGCGTGGCGGGTAACAAGTACGGAGTGAACTCCGCTGGTGTGCTTCGCGATTGATCGCGGATGACGTCGGCCGACATCATCCGCGATCGCTGCGGCGTCAGTCCGTCTGGTCGATCACTACTGCGTAGGCGAAGCCGTCCCAGCCCTTGGTGCCGACGGTTTGCACGACGGTCGCGTCGAGAGTCGGCTCGGCGGCGAGCAGTTCGACCACGGCGCGGCTCGCGCGGTTCGCCGCGTCCTCGGAAGCCGCATCGGCGAGGCCGCCCTTGCGGACGACGTTGTCGACGATGATCACCGAACCCGGGCGGGTCAGTTTCAGCGCCCACTGGACGTAGTTCGAGTTGTTGACCTTGTCGGCGTCGATGAACACCAGGTCGAACGGTTCGGGGTTTTCCTCGGCCAGCACCGGGAGGGTGTCCAGGGCCGCGCCGACGCGAATGTCGACGCGCTCGCCGACGCCGGCGTTGTCGAGGTTCGTGCGCGCGACCTCGGCATGCGCCTGCTGGAATTCCAGGGTCACCACCTGGCCCTTCTCACCGACCGCGCGAGCAAGCCAGATCGTGCTGTACCCGCCGAGGGTGCCGATCTCCAGCACCCGCCGCGCCCGCGCCGTCACCGCGAGCAGATACAGAAACTTCCCCTGAGGCGGAGACACATCGATCGCAGGCAACTCCGCCGCCGCATTCGCCGTCAGCGCCGCCGCGGTATCCGCGTCCTGCACCAGCGTGTCGACGATGTAGTCGTCCACATCGGACCATTCAGTTGTCGTCATACCTCGCAGTCTGCCACCGCAACTCGACCTCAGCAGGTCTCGCAGCTAGCAGCCCACCTCCCCCGCCGTCGCCTGGCCCGCGTTCGTCACGACCGGCTTTCATGATCAGGGGGAACTGGTGCAGGCGCCCTCGCTTTGCCGCCACCATGTCCCGTTGGTCGTGGCGGCGGCTAGGGGGTTGCCGCCGGGTCGGTGATGGGGAGGGGCCAGCGGTCGATGTGGGCCAGGGTGTCGAGACCAGTGCCGGCCAGGGCCGAACGGGCTTTGGCGACATAGTGTTCGGCGTAGCGGGCGGTGGGGTGTAGGTGCTGGGCTTCGGCCAGCCAGCCGCTGGCTTGGCGTTGGACCTCGGCGCGGGACGAGGATTGTGCGGCCTCGAGGAGGGTGCCGCCCAACCCGGGGGCGATGATCATGGCGGAACCGAGGTGTTGCAGACATCGCGCGGTGCCGAGCTTGTCGTCCAGGGTGCGGTAGGCGGTCAGCGCCTGCTGCCAGCAGCGCAGTGCGCGGCGGAACCCACCGCGCGCCCACCACACGACGCCCAAGGTTTCGTGGATCTGCGCGCGACCGTCGGGGTCGCGGCCGGTACGGGTCAGCGATTCGGCCAGTTCGAGCCGGTCCTGCGCGGCGTCGAGCCTGCCCTGATGGATATGCACGACGGCCAGGTTGATGAGCGCACAGACCTCGCCCGCCACGTCTTCCCGTGGCAGCAACCACCAGGACGCCTCCAGCTGGTCGGCCACCGCGGCGAAGTCGACTGGTCGGCGCTGGTTGCCGGGCGCCACCGTCAGCAGGCGTAGCGCCGCATGGTGTTCCCAGCGCGCGGCAAGACTGGTGGACAGGTTGCGGGGACGGTAACGCTTCGGCCGCCCGTCCAACCGACCTGCCCGCATGAGTGCCAGATCATGTTGCAGCACAACCTTTTTCAGGCCGTTGACGTCGCACAGTGCGGCAGCCAGCGTGGCCTGGCACGCCCCGTCGCCGATGCGGGCGTACCACGCGTCCAGTGCGTCCCCGATCCGCACCAGCTCTCCCGCCGCGGTAGCCGGTATCTCGGTACCGCGCGACGCGCAGGCGGTGACGAGCTTGTGCAGATCCGGCTCCTGAGCTTCGAACCAGCGTCGTGCCCCCGCGGCGAAACGCACCGAATCCAGCGCGAACGCCCACCGGGTGGCCTGGTCGGCGTAGTAGTGCAGCAGCGCGGTCACCGCCATCGGCCACTCCGGGCCGGTGATCACCGCGCTGCGCCGGGGCTCCAGCGGCGCCCTGCGCAATCGATAACGCTGTGCACCAACGATTTCCACCCTGGGCGGGTCATGCTCCAGCAGTTCGCGGAGCAGCACCGGGGCAGTCGGTCGCGGCGCACCCTGTGCAATCGGCAGCCGAGCCGGTGCGTCGAGCGCGGCGGTCAACACGGCAAGCAATGCGGCCGTTTCGAACTCGTGCACGGGCAGATCCCGCACTACCGCGATAACCTCATCGTCCCACGCTGTCTCGATGTGCAGTTCATACGCCGCCGCGGCGGCAGCCTCCGCCTCCTCCTCCGCTGCCGTCGCGGGAACCTTCACCCCCGGTTCGACCAGATCAGCGATCATTGCGAGTTCGTTTGCCGTGCGGATCCTTTCGCGATACCGCTGCACAAACCGGTAGCCGACGTACACCGCCGCCGCGGCGACGACCAGCACCGACAGCCACCGCAATGTCCCCGCCGCCACCTTGACAGCGGGACTCTCGCCGAGTGAATTCAGCACCAGATTGCGCGCCAACTCGAACAGCAGCGCGTAGGCCACCACCGACGCCGTACCCAGAAACCCCTGCCAGATAGAGGATCTCGGCGTGCTCGGCTCGACCGACGGTGCTTCCTCCCGCCGCTGCGACTCGCCGGGTTCACTCATCGCAACACACCACCGGTCAGGCCGGGCACCAGCCAGCGCCGCCAGGTGGCAAGCAACAGCGCGACGGGCAGGATCGCCGATATCAGCGCGCCCGCCGCCAATTGGGCGGAGTTCTCGGTGAATTGGCGTGCTTCACCCCAGAGCAGCAGTGACCACGGGGTCGCGCCCGCGCCGCTGATCAGCAGGCCGATCACGAAATCGTTCCAGACCTGGATGAATTCGAGCACCGCCACCGCGCCGAGGGCCGGACCAGCCGATGTCAGTACCCGTCGAGCGATCGTTCCTGGACCGGCGAGGCCGTGCAGGGCGTCGGCGGCCGGGCTGCCGGGCGCGGCCAGCAGCGCGCCGCGAAGGACGAGAATGGCGATCGGCAGACCGGCCGCCGCGTGCAGCAGGATCAACGGAATTCGGGTGCCGGAGAGTCCGTAGGTGTCGATGAAGGTGTTCACGGGGCCGAGGTAGCTCTGCACCGGCAGCACCGAGAGCACTACCAGGGAGACCACCGCGATACCCGTGGCGGGACGGTTCGGGCGAAGTGCGGCAAGCCGATACGCGACCGGCACCGCGGCGGCCACCACGACGAGGGTGGACAGCGCGGCCACCCACGCGGTCGTCTCCAGCGAGCGCAGCAATGCCGGGTCACGCCACATGCGCGTGAGCGCGCCGAAACCCCAACCGTTCCGATCCTGCAACAGCGCCAGGATCAGCGCGACGATCGGGCACAACACCACGGCCGATACCACCAGCATCCCCAGGACCCGCAGCAGTTTCGGCGGTTGCCAAGCCACTTCCCCCGTCCGCTCTCGCGGCGCGGACCAAGTGGTCTGATGCCTGCCCACATCGTGCTGCAGCACCCAGGCCAAGAATCCGACCAGCACCGCGAGCGGCAGTCCGTAGGCCGCCGCGACACCCGCGTCGACATCGGAGTCGACGGCCAACCGCCACCAGTGCACGGTCGCGCTGTCGACCTGGTACTGCATCGAACCCGGCACCCCGATCAGCACCACGTCGAACACCCTGGCCGCGGCAACACCGATGGCAAGGCCGACGACCAACACGACGGGGCGCAGCAATACATAGAGCCGCACCGGCAATGGTTTCTTGCTGTCCCGCAGCTGGCCGGAGCGGGCCGGATCGGTCTCGATGGCATGGATACCGGCGCGGAACAGCCCGGTGACGAAGCCGAGCCAGGTCCACAGGAACGCGCAACCCAGCATCGCCGCGAACCAAATCCGATAGGCCGCAACGCTTTCGATCCCGATCCGGTCTCCGAGATACTGGAAGATCAGCCGAAAGGCGACACCCGACACCACCGCCGAGATCCCGAACGGCACGATCAGCGGCCGCCACAGCCACGTCGAATCCTTTCCCCACCAAGCGATTCCCAGTGCCACCACCAGCAGCACGACCCCGAACAGCACCCACACCAGGGTGCGCAGATACGCCCAACTGCCGTCCCGCCCCAGCGCGGTCCCGAGCAACCACAACCCCGCCGCGACCAGCCCCAGCAGAATCGGCGACAGCCCCCACGGAACTCTCGCGAGGTAACGACCCCGCGCCGGATTACTCCAGTACCGCCGGTGTCGCACGAGCTGCGTCAACCCGACCGCGCCGACCGCGACGAGCAAACAGGAACCGGCGACCGACGGCCGCGCCCGCACCGCGATCACCACCGTCCACACCACCGGCACCGCGACCAGCGACACGGTCAGCACGGTCGCAGGCAGCCCGGCTACCCAACCGACCCACCGCCGCGGATGACTGCCCGCCACCAGGGGCCCGCGCATCCGCCGGGTTGCGAGCTCCAGCCGCAGCTTGTGCGCCTGGTAATCAGGCGGAGCAGCCCTCGCCGCATCGGCGCCCGGCCCGGTCATCGCCGCCCCCGATCCACCGCGTCTAGGGCTGCGATCGCACGATCGGTCGCCTCATCGAGCCGTTCGGTCTTTCCGTCCCCGACCGCAGTCAGGAAGTCGGTCAGTATGCGCCACAACCCGTTTCGGCCACCGACCGCACCGATCCGATCGGACAGGTCGAACGCGCTGCGGGCACTCAGAGTGCGGGCCGATGGTTCGAGGTACGGCGAATACCGAGCGTCCGTGCGAAGGTTCGGGGCGATGAATCCGCCGTAGTCCTCGATCCAGGGCAGCGGTGCCGACGGAGCGGCAAGTGCCGCAACCAATCCCATGGCGCGGTCGGCGGCCGACTCGGTCACCACCATCACATCGCCGCCGACGATCCGTGGCGGACCCTGCTGGGCCGCGACGGCCGGGAACGCGGCGACGCCGATCACGTCTTCCGCGCGCCGGCCCGAACGTTGCACGGCGGCACGGACTATCGGCTCCGCGAAGTCCGCCTCCACTACCATCACCGCGCGCCGGTGCTCGAACACCTCGCGCACGGCGTCCGGAAACTGGTGGGTCAAGGCAGCGGCGATACCCCCGGGAAACGCGTGCCGGTGTCCCCACAGCGAACCGAGGTGACCGAACGCGGCACGCACCGCGGGACTCTCCCAGGTGCGATCATTCCTGGCGGTCGCCACCTCGTCGTAGATCCTGGGTGATTCGGCGAGCAGCGCGTTCTCGAACACATCGGTCAGCACCCAGCCGTCCGCCGCGCCGAGGGCGAGCAGCCGCACCGGGGTCTCGGCGAGCACCTCCATCCGGTCCAGCCAGTCCGCGAGGGTCCAACGCGCCGGGTCGCCGAGACCGTACTTCTCGACGAGTTGGCGGTCGTACCAGACCATCGACTTGTCCGCGGCCTTGAACGGCACGCCGTACGGTTTTCCGTTGTGCTGCAACAACTGCCGCCAGATGTCCGGGTAATGCGAGCCGAGTTCGTCGGTCCACAACGCCTCGGCAACCGGCCGCAGTTTGCGCTGTTCGGCCAGCGGGCGTACCCGGCCTGCCTGCGGCAACATCACGATGTCCGGCGCCGATCGCCCACCCGCCGTGAACGCGGTCTCGATTTCGTCGCCCAGCGGCACGACATCCACCTGGTGGTCGTAGCCGAGGCGGGCGAGCACCGCGCGGAACGCCGCGAGTTCGGAACCGCTCCACGACACCCCGATGCGCACCGCACCGGGGTTGCCGAGCAGCAGATCCGGTGCACAGGCGGCTGCCAGCGGCGCGACCAGCGCCACTTGCAGTAGTTCCCGCCTAGTTCGCATAACCCCCGGGCCCCGCCTACTTCTGGAGAACGCCTACTTCGAGAAGTTCTCCGGCGGCTGCCACGGCCGACCGTGCGGGTCGTCCGGTCGGTAGGACGGCGATTGCTGCGGCGGCTGTTGCGGCTGCTGTTGGGGAGGCTGTTGCTGCGGCAGCTGCTGTTGCGGCGGCTGCTGCGTCTCCTCCTGCGGCGGCGGGTAGGACTTCTCCTGCGCGGGCATCACGGCCTGATGCGGCGAGGCCTGGCGCGGTGCGGCGGGCGGCGGGCTCATCAGACCGTCCACCGGCTTGCGAGCGGTCTCTTCCGCCGCGCGGACCGCGCGTTCGATGGCGGGGTCGGGTGCGGTGTCGAACCAGTCCGCGACGTCTTCGGAGTCGTCCTCCACCTTGGTCGGTTCGCCATCGGAGGTCGGCGCCTCGTAGCGGAAGATGCCGTCCTCGCCCTTGTTGCCGAAGCTGGTGGCGAACCCTTCGAGCGCCTTGCCGAAGTCGCTCGGCACCAGCCACACCTTGTTGGCGTCACCACGCGCGACCATCGGCAGCGTCTGCATGTATTGGTAGGCAAGCAGTTCCGGCGTCGGCTTGCCGTTTTTGATTGCGGCGAAGACCTTTTCGATGGCCTTGGCCTGACCCTGCGCCTGCAGGTAGGAGGCGGCCCGCTCACCCTGCGCGCGCAGGATGCGGCTCTGCCGTTCACCTTCGGCCTCCAGGATCGCCGACTGCTTGGCGCCCTCGGCGGACAGCACCTGCGCCTGCTTGGAACCCTCGGCCATCTTGATCTGCGATTCGCGGGTGCCCTCGGCGGTGAGGATCATCGCGCGCTTCTCCCGGTCGGCCTTCATCTGCTTTTCCATCGACTCCTGGATGGACGCGGGCGGATCGATGCTCTTCAGCTCGACGCGCGCCACCCGCAGACCCCAGCGCCCGGTCGCCTCGTCGAGCACGCCGCGCAGCTGGCCGTTGATCTGATCGCGCGAGGTCAGCGTCTGTTCCAGGGTCATACCACCGACCACGTTGCGCAGCGTGGTGACGGTGAGCTGCTCGACCGCGGCGATGTAGTTGCTGATCTCGTAGACCGCCGCCTGCGGGCTGGTGACCTGGAAATAGACCACGGTGTCGATGTGCAGCGTGAGGTTGTCCTCGGTGATCACCGGCTGCGGCGGGAACGACACCACTCGCTCGCGCAGATCCACCTTGGCGCGGATGCGGTCGGCGAACGGGACGAGGAACGTCAGCTGGCCGGACACCGTGCGCGAATACCGGCCGAGCCGCTCGATCACCGCCGCCTCGGCCTGCGGCACCAGCGCGATCGACTTGAACACCACCACCACAACCAAAAGCACGAGTACGGCGGCAACGATCAGTACAGCCATTACGGCCCCTTCCAGACGACGGCGGTCGCGCCTTCGATCCTCATGACATACACCTTCGTACCCGGTTCATAAACCTCGGACTCGTCCATCGGCCGCGCGGTCCAGACCTCTCCGCCCAGTTTCACCTGGCCGGAGTGCGCGCCCACCTCCTCCAGCACCAGCGCCGACTTACCCTGCAGCGCATCCACGTTCGTCGGGGTCGGCGGCGGCGTGCCGAAACGGCGCCGCAGCAGCGGCCGCACACCGAGGAACAGCACCAGCGTGAGCACGCCGAACACGATGGCATCCACCACCAGCGTGGTATCCGCGACCGCGCTGACACCCGCGGTGCCGAGCGCGGCGACACCGAGCATGAGCAGTGTCAGGTCCCCGGTGAGCATCTCGGCCGCCGCGAGCAAGATGCCCGCGACCAGCCAAACTATTGCGGCCACGAAACCACTCTAGTGCGCGGGTGATGATCTCGGGCCGCACTGACACGACTACAGATCTCGGGTGAATCACGAATCGCGTGGCCGTGTCGCGCGGACGCGCCCGCCGGGCCGATGTATCGAAATCGCCAGCGGCGGTGCTAGCTTCAGGCGGGTGAGCGGGCATAACAGCTATGGCGGCGACATCTTCGCCGGACACTCCCGAGCGAAAAAGCGGGCGGTACCGCAGGTCACGGCGGACCGCGACCTGGTCGTGGAGGACGCGGCCAGCGGATTCTGCGGCGCCGTGGTGGGTTTCGATCGCAGCTACGACGGCGAGTTCGTGAAACTCGAGGACGCGCGCGGCGCGGTGCGACTGTTCGCGCTGCGCGAGGCCGCGTTCCTCATCGACGGCGAACCGGTGACGTTGGTCCGGCCGACGGCCGCCGCGCCGAAGAAGGAGACGCGCTCCGCGTCCGGCTCGACCCGGGTGGAGGGTCTGCGCGCCCGTGTCGCCAGGACCAGCCGGATCTGGGTGGAGGGCGTGCACGATGCCGCGCTGGTCGAGCGGGTCTGGGGACACGACCTGCGGGTCGAAGGCGTGGTCGTCGAGCATCTGGAGGGCTTGGACAATCTGGGCGAGCGGCTCACCGAATTCGCGCCCGGACCGGGCCGCCGGGTGGGTGTGCTGGTGGACCATCTGGTCACCGGATCCAAGGAAACTCAGCTCACCACCGGGCTCGGCGCGAACGTGCTGGTCACCGGTCATCCGTTCATCGACGTCTGGCAGGCGGTGCGCCCGGCGACCGTCGGGATCGCCGCGTGGCCGGACGTACCACGCGGCGAAGACTGGAAAACCGGCATTTGCGATCGATTGGGTTGGGGCACCCCGCAGGAGGGCTGGCGACGGGTCTACAACGCCGTCGAGTCCTTCCGCGACTTGGAGGCACCGCTCATCGGGGCGGTCGAACGGCTCATCGACTTCGTCACCGAACCGGAATAGCAGGTCCGCGGGGGTGCCTCGCACCGCTGCTCAGGAATGCCCTTTCCGGGAATGCCCGCGAATAACCGTCACCCTTTATGCTCGATAATTATGTGCTCTCCTAGTGCGACGCTGACGGTGTGGGCCGGCTCATGGCTGGCCGGCTGTAGCGCGCCCGACGACGTATTGGAGGCCCTGCACGCGTGGGCACCCCAGCACACCATCGCCGCCGGTGACCCGGTCACCGGTGGCCGCACCGACCTGCCGTGGTCATCCCGCGGCAACCTGCCCGGTACCGGAATGATGGCGCTGCTCAAGGTGATTCGCGAGAGCATGGCGCAGCCCGGCGCCCAGCTGCGGCTGGTGCTGCCGGTGCCCGGCGACGTGCGCGGCCTGCCCACCGGCACCGCCTTCGCGGCCGACGCGATCGAGGCGGAGGAGGGCCTGCTGATCGGCGTGCCCGGCACCGAAGGCACCGGTCTGATCCCGCAGTGGACCGACGAGGACACGCTCCAGTGGGCGGTCTACAGCACGCCGATTCCGCCGGTGCCCGGCCAGGACATGTCGCTCGGCGAGGCGGAATACGCGATGCGCGAAGCGGTCCGCGATGCCGCCGACGCGCTGTTGCAGTTGCACACCACGTCGGTCGGTTCGGCCGACTCGGATCCGCGCGAGCTCATCGAGGCCGAGCTCGCCGACTACTCCCGGCACGACTATCCGGGCTCGATCCCGTTGCGCGCCAGGAAGATTCTCGATACGGCGGATCATGTCGCGGCGATACTCACCGTGGCGCAACGGGAACCAGCATCCTCGCCGACGTCGGCCAGCGCGATCGGCGCCCAGGAGTCACTACTACGGCCGTTGTGGGACGCGATCCGCGCCGCGCGGCTGGTGGCTATTCATGCGGCGGCCCGTAGTACGCCGTGAGTTCGAGCACCCTGGGCTCGGCAGCGCCTCGCGACGTGTGCGGCATGGCCGTGACCAGGCGAAACAGCCGCCGCAGCGATCTTTCTGATTGAATGAGTCGACCCCCTCCGGCCCTCTCAGCAGGCGGTATGACATGAACCTCCCGCGTCGCGGTGCCGCGACCCTCGTCGCCGCGCTGATCGCCCTCGGCCTGCCCGCCGCCGCGCCTGCGTCGGCGATCGTCGGCGGCACGGAAGCCGAGGCGAGCGCCTACCCGTGGCTGGCCGCGGTCGGCAGCCCGCTCTTCTTCACTCGCCCCTCCGGGCAGTTCTGTGGCGGCGCGCTCATCGCGCCCGACCGCGTACTCACCGCGGCGCACTGTGTCGAGCTGGCCCAACTGGTCTCGCAGGCGGTGACCGTCACCTTCGGCCGCACCGACTTACGTGCCGACGACGGAGTCAAGGTGCACGTCAAGGACATTCGCATCCACCCCGGCTTCCACGACACCGACTTCGACGGCGAGACCGTCCATCACAACGATCTCGCCGTCCTCACGCTCGACCAGCCGCAGCCCGGTCCGTTCGTGAAAGTCGGTGCGGCGCAATCGAACACCGGCACCATTCTCGGCTGGGGCGCTACGTCGGAGGCCGACGAATCCAACACCCACCTCCGTAGCGCCACCGTCCCACTGGTCCCGGATGCCGACTGCGCCGCGGCCTACGGCTCCGCGTTCGATCCGAACGACATGCTGTGCGCCGGTTCGCCCGAAGCCGATTCTGCCCAATACGACAGTGGCGGGCCACTTCTCGTGGACGGCCAGCTGGTCGGTCTCACCTCATGGGGCAAAGGTGCTGCCCGCCCGGGGTTTCCGGGGGTTTACACCAAGCTGTCCGCCGTCATGTTCTGATCGTCGGACTGCTGCCCGCACGGTTCAGTGCTGTGCCGGCGGCTGATAGGGCTGCTGCGGATACTGCTGTTGCACTGGATGCGGCTGCTGCGGCGTGTACGGCTGCTGCGGGTATTGCTGTTGCGGCGCGTACTGCTGGCCCGGGTAGGGCTGTTGTCCGGGGTACTGCGGCTGTCCGGGGTACTGCTGCTGCGGCGGCGAATACTGTTGTTGCTGTGCAGGATATGACTGCTGCCCGGGATACTGCTGCTGCCCCTGGTACGGCTGCTGTCCGGGATACGGCTGCGGATTGTGCTGCTGCGGCTGTCCCTGCTGATTCGGGCTCGTGTCCTTACCTTTGTACGCCCAGATCGCGACCCCGATGCCGATCACCACGATTCCAAGGCACACCGAGCCGACAATCCACCCGGAAACCCCACTGCCACTCCCGCCACCGCCACGGCGCCGGGATTCGTTCGACTCGAGTGCGCCCACCCACACACTGCTGTCGGACCAGACCTGCGGATCGAGCAGCCCGGTACTGGTCAACATTTCGGTATAGATCATCCAATTTCATCTTTCGCCCCGCTTCGGCTTTCTCCGAAGGCGGGTCCGATGCTATCGCAGCCCGATTCGCGCTATTTCCCGGCCGCAACCGGTCGTTTCGGCGGCGCACAGCAACCCACGGCGCAGGGCGTGCCATTCAGCGTGCAACCGAAGCCGGGTACCTCGCCGAGGTGACGAGAGGCGGTGTCGTTCAACTGCTCATCGATCAACTCGACGACCAACCGGGCGAAGCGCGGGTCGGTGCCGGGGGTGGCGGCGCGGGCGAAAGCCATGCCGAGTTCGGCGGCTTTCTCTTTCGCCTCGTTGTCCAGATCCCAGATCACCTCTAGATGATCGGAAACGAAGCCGACCGGGCAGACGATGACGGCGTCGACATTCTTCGCCGACAGATCGTCGAGGTGGTCGACGATGTCGGGGTCGAGCCATGGCACCTGCGGCGGGCCGGACCGGGATTGCCAGACGAGGTCGTAATCGGTGAAACCGGTTGCGGCGGCAGATAATCGGGCCGCCTCGGCAACCTGGCGGCTGTACAGATGACCACCGTCAGCAGGCGGGCCCGCAGTAGTGTCCGCACTGACCGGAATGGAGTGCGCCGTGAAGACGAGACGCACACCGTCGCGACGCTCGGCCGGAAGTTCTTCCCGCGCCACCCGAATGGCGTCGGCGAACGCCTCGATCAACAATGGATGATCGAAGTACTGACGCAACTTCACCAAATCCGGTGCGCCCGCACCGAAAGCGGTTCGAGCCCTGGTGATGTCCTCGTGATACTGCAGGCAACCCGAGTAACCACCCCACGCGGACGTGGGGAACACCAGTGCCGAGCGAACACCGTCGGCGGCCATCCGCGCGACGGTGTCCTCCACCATCGGAGCCCAATTCCGATTACCGAAGTACACCGGGAGATCGATTCCGGCGGTGGCCAATTCGGCCTCGACCGCCGCGATGATGTCCCGATTGAGCCCGTTGATCGGCGAGACTCCGCCGAAGTGCAGGTAGTGCTGTGCGACCTCTTCGAGACGTTCGCGCGGCACTCCCCTGCCCCGAGTGACGTTCTCCAGGAACGGCATCACGTCCTCGGGGCGTTCCGGGCCGCCGAAGGACAGCAGCAGAAGTGCGTCCGCAGCCCGACCCACAATGCCCTCCTAGGAGATCAGTTGATCGACATGCCTTCGGGGAACCAGGTGTTGTGGCTGGCTCCGCCGTCGACGTAGATGATCGACGCGGTCGTGCCGGGCAGCCAGTCCGACAGCAGCGCGACGATCGACTTCGCGACCACCGTCGGGTCGTCGACGTCCCAGCCGATCGGCGAGGCGCCGTCCCAGTACTCGTTGAGCTGGTTGAGCTTGGCGGCGTCGTCGGTCGCGGTGCCCGCGATGGCCTTGGCCGCGAGGGTCTTGATCGGGCCGGCGGCGATCAGGTTCGAGCGAATCTTCTTGGCGGCGCCCACCTCTCGCGCCACGTACCGGTTGACCGACTCGAGCGCGGCCTTGGCCACACCCATCCAGTTGTAGTACGGCATCGCGGTGCGCGGATCGAAGTCCATGCCGACGATCGAGCCGCGCTCGTTCATCACCGGCAGCACCGCGCGGGCCAGCGACGCGTAGCTCCACGCGGAGATCTCGAATGCCTTGGCGGCGTCCGGGCCGGGGCCCTCGAGGAACGGACGCGCTTCCGGACCCATCAGGGTGCGCGGCGCGAACGCGATCGAGTGCAGCACGCCGTCGACGCCCTCGGGTGCCAGCTCGCGCACCTTGTCCGCCAGCGCGCCGAGGTTTTCCTCGTTGGTGACGTCGAGCGGGATGGCCGGGGGGACCTCTTGCGGCAGCCGCTTGGCGATCCGGTCGATCAGCCGCAGCCGCTCCGGAATGCCGGTGATGATCACCTTCGCGCCCTGCTCCTGCGCGACGGCGGCCGCGTGGAACGCGATCGACGAGTCGGTGATGATGCCGGTGACCAGAATGGTCTTACCTTCGAGCAGTCCGCCCATAAGTTTTCGGTTCTCCTGGAGTCGAGTGTGGAATTGCTTGCGGCCGTCGAGGTTTCGCCGGCCGCAGGGTCCGTCAGGTCAGTGGCCCATGCTCATGCCGCCGTCGACCGGGAGGATCGCGCCGGACACGTAGCGGGAGTCCTCCGAGGCCAGGAAGCTGACCACGGCCGCGACGTCCTCCGGCTGGCCGAGGCGCTGCAGCGGAATGAACTTCTTGGCCATATCGCGCAGATCGTCGGGCAGATCCTTGGTCATATCGGTCTCGATGAAACCCGGTGCGACGACGTTCGCGGTGATCGAACGCGAGCCGAGCTCACGCGTGATGGAGCGCGCCAGGCCGATCACACCGGCCTTGGAGGAGGCGTAGTTGATCTGTCCAGCCTGTCCGCCGAGGCCGACCACGGAGCCGAGGAAGATCATCCGGCCCCAACGCGCCCGCAGCATCGCGCGGTTGGCCCGCTTGGCACAGCGGAACGCACCGGTCAGGTTCGCGTCGATGACCCTGGTGAACTGCTCCTCGGTCATCCGCATCAGCAACGTGTCATCGGTGATACCCGCGTTCGCGACGAGCACCTCCACCGGACCCTGCTTCTCTTCGACCTCGGTGAACGCGGCGTCGACCGAAGCACTATCGGTCACATCGCATTTCACACCGAACAAGCCGTCCGGCACCCCCGAGCCGCGATGCGTGACAGCCACCTTGTGACCGTCGGCAAGCAGCCGCTGCGCGACCGCGAGACCGATGCCGCGATTACCGCCGGTGACGAGGACAGACCGGGATGTGTTGTTCGACATGACGGACAACCTATCTGGTGAGGTTCGGACGCCGCGCCTTGGCTCCAGGAAGCGCTTGCGAGCCGCGAATGCGCGAGGCCGCACTCCTTGGTGGATGCCACAGTCGCATGGCGGTTACGGCAGGCGTTGACGATAAAGCAAACCGGTGACGACGCCCGCGGCGACCAGCAGCATGCCGAGCAACAACCAGGGCCTGCTCGCGTCACCCCGAGTCATCTCGTAGCCGATCTGCTGTTCGAGAGTGTCGTAGACGGCGGTCAGTTCCGCGAGGCTCGACGCGGTATAGAAGTCGCCGCCGGAGAGCTTGGCGATCTCGCGCAACGAGTCGTTGTCGACCGGCACCTTGACCCGCTGTGAACCCTGTCCGTCCTGGTCAGGGATCTCCACCGACCCCCATTCGGTGCCGAACGAGATCGTCGAGACCGGCACGCCCTTGTTCTTGGCGAGCCGCGCGGCGGTGAAGCCGTGCCGCGGATTGTCGACGTCCTTGTCGTCGGGCACGGTCTGCTTGCCGTCGGACATCAGCACGATGCGCGCGGGCGGTGGGGTCTCCGCACCGCCGAGCACGGAGGCCAAAGTGTCGATGGAATTGAGCGCGGTGAAGATGCCTTCACCGGTCGCCGTGCGTTCCGCGAGCTTGATGTTGTCGATAGCGGCCTTGACGGCTTCCCGGTTCGTGGTCGGCGAGACCATCACCGAGGCGGTGCCCGCGAAGGTGACGAAGCCGAGGTTGATGCCGGGGGTGAGTCCGTCGACGAACTCCTTGCCCGCCTTCTGCGCCACCTGCAGCCGGGTCGGCGGCACGTCGGTGGCCTCCATGGACAGCGAAACGTCCATCACCAGAATGACGGTCGCGCGATTGCGCGGCACCTTCTTGACCGCCGTCGGCCCGGCGGCCGCGACGGTGAGGAAGACCAGGCCGACCAGCATCAGCGCGACGGGCACGTGCCGGAACTGGCTCGGCCGCGACGGGGCGACCTTCTCCAGCAGCTCCATGTTGCTGAACTGCAGCATGTGCTTGTGCCTGCTGCGCTGGACCAGGATGTAGCCGAGCGCGATCAGCGCGACGACGGCCAGGAAACCGAGCCAGATCTGCGCGGTGAAATGCGAAATACTCACTGGCGTGGCACCCGCCCGGTCGGGGCGCCCAAGCTGTGGCGCCGGGTGGACACGAACCGGACCACGTCGGAGATCCAGTCCCGATCGGTCTGCAGGGTGAGCACCGGGGCGCCGCAACTGCGCAACGCCTCTTCGACCTGATCCCGATGCCGTTGCGCGGCGGCCGCGAAATCGGCGCGCAGCGTGGGGGTCACGCTGAATTCGCGGGTGCGCCCGGTCTCCGGGTCGTGCAGCACGACGTCGCCGACGTCGGGCAGCGACAGGTCGCGCGGGTCGAGCACCTCCACCGCGAGCAAGTCGTGCCGCGCCGAGATGGCACGCAGCGAACGCTGCCAGTCGATGTCACCGAGGAAGTCGCTGATGATCACCGCGAGGCCGCGCTTGCGCTGCGGGCGACGCAGCGATTCGATGCCGCCGCGCAGATCGCCGCGCACGCCGTCGCGGGCGTGCGGGGTGGTCGCGATGCTGCGCAGCAGCGACTGGGCGTGCACCCGCCCGCTGCGCGCGGGCACCCGGACCAGTTCCTCGCCGGTCGCGACGACGGCGCCGATCCGATTGCCGCCACCGCTGGTGAGGTGGGTGATCGCGGCCGCGGCGGCGATGGCCAGGTCGCGCTTCTGGCACAGCGCGGTGCCGAAGTCGAGGCTGGCCGACAGGTCGACGACCATCCAGGTTTCCAGCTCACGGTCGGCGATGGTCTGCCGCACGTGCGGATGGGTGGTGCGGGCGGTGACCGACCAATCCATCTGCCGCACATCGTCACCCGGCTGATAGGTGCGTGCCTCGCCCGGCTCGGAGCCGGGGCCGGGGATCAGGCCGAGGTGGTCGCCGTGCAGCACGCCGTCGAGCCTGCGGCGCACCGTGAGCTCGAGCGTTTTCAGCGCCGCGGTCAGCCGCGGGTCGGTCAGCTCGCCCGCATGGAACGAGGGCGGAGCGTGCGAGGACTTGGCCACGGGCGGAAGCGGTTCCGGCGCCGCGGTCACTTGTTCTGAACGTTGCCGGCGGGCTGGGACTGCTGCCCGTTCGGCGCCTGCGGCACGGGCTGCGGGACGCCCTGCTGCGGTTGCTGCGCGGGCTGCGGCGGCGCGCCCTGCGGCCCGTTCTGCTGCGAAACCTGTTGCGGCGCACCGGAACCGACGGCAGGTGCGGCGGGCGCACCCGGTGCGACGGCCTGCGGCGCGACCTGCGGCATGCCGATGGTCTGCAGCACCCGCTTGATCACTTCCTCGGGGCTGATCTCGTCGGCCAGCGCGTCGTAGGACAACACGAGGCGGTGGCGCAGCACGTCCGGGATCACCTCGACCACGTCCTGCGGCACCACGTAGTCGCGGCCACGGATCAGCGCGACGGCGCGGGCCGCGGCGATGATGCCGAGGCTGGCACGGGGCGAGGCGCCGTAGGCGATCCAGCTGGCCACGTCCTGCATGCCGAAGTCGGCGGGCTTGCGGGTCGCCGCGATCACCCGGACCACGTAGTCGACCAGCGCGTGATGCACGAAGGTGTTGGCCGCGACCTTCTGCAGCCGGACGACCTCCTCCGGCGTCAGGATGCGCGAGGCCTCCGGCGGGGTGACACCCATCCGGTAGATGATCTCGCGCTCCTCCTCGACCGAGGGGTAGTCGACGACGACCTTGAACAGGAAGCGGTCGCGCTGCGCCTCGGGCAGCGGGTACACGCCCTCGCTCTCGATCGGGTTCTGCGTCGCCATCACCAGGAACGGGTTGGGCATCGGGTAGGTCTTGCCGCCGATCGACACATGCCGCTCGGCCATCACCTCGAGCAACGCCGACTGCACCTTCGCGGGCGCGCGGTTGATCTCGTCGGCGAGCACGAAGTTCGCGACGACCGGGCCGAGCTCGGTGTCGAATTCCTCGCGGCCCTGCCGGTAGATACGGGTACCGATGAGGTCGGTCGGCACCAGGTCGGGGGTGAACTGCACCCGGGAGAACGAGCCGCCGATCACCGTGGCGAAGGTCTCCACGGCCAGCGTCTTCGCGATGCCCGGCACGCCTTCGAGGAGTACGTGACCACGCGCGAGCACGCCCACGAGCAGCCGCTCGACCAGTCGATCCTGGCCGACGATTACCCGCTTGACCTCGTAGATCGCCTTCTCCAGCAGCTGGACGTCACGCTCCAGGGTGCTCGGCGTGGACGCAGGCGCATCTTTCGCCAAATTCGCCCCGCTCACAGCTGCGTCTCGCTGGCGCTCAACTCCACTGTGCGCGGAGCGCGCTGCGCCTTCGGTTCGCTCGCTGCGCTCGCTCACACCGTCTGTCGAAGTCACCAACATCCCCGCTTTCGCCTTGGTCCTGTGCGTGCTGCCACAACTATTCCAGGTAATGGCCGTATGTGCCGCAACCGGACCCGACATGAAGGGAATTCAAAGCTTTCACGTGTCCGGTTCGGTGTGCATGGTTCGGCAGGTACGTCGGGCCCTCGGCCCACCCGAGAAGTGAGCGTCAGCCGACGATCCGCACCGCGTAGGGCATGATGCCACCCTCGCGCACCGACGTCACCCGGACGACCTCGCCCGACTCCGGCGCCTCGATCATCTGCCCGTCGCCCAGGTACAGCGCGACGTGCTGACTGCCGCTCGCGCCCCAGAACAACATGTCACCGCGGGCGCGCTGGTCCACCGGTACGCGAGTGCCCGCGTTGTACTGGTACCCGCTGTAGTGCGGCAGCGAAACCCCGATCCCGGCGAAGGCGTAGATCATCAGGCCGGAGCAGTCGAAGCCGACCTTGTTGTAGTCGCCGTAGCTGTCGGCGACGCCGCCGTCGCGGATGCCGAGCGTCGGCCCGTCCTCGTCGCCGCCACCCCAGGCGTAGATGACGCCCAACTGGGACATCGCGCGGTCGACCACCGTCTCGACCGCCGCGGAGCCGCCGATGGACGGCAGGCTCGGACGCGGGGTGCTGCGGTGCGGTGCGGGTGAGTTCTCCAGCTGGGTGTGCGGGCGCTTGCCGTCGCCGAGTTGCCCGGCCCGCCCCTGCGCGTTCTGGTCAGCGGACGCGCGGGCCGCCGCCGCGGCTGCCGCGGCACGCACCGCGGCTTCCTCCGCCTTACGCTGCTGCTCCCAGTTCTGGTATGCGTCGCGCTGTCCTTGTAGTCCCGCCACGTTCTGGCGCGCGAAGTCCAAGCGGCCCTGCGCATCCTGGCGCTGGCGTAGCAGGTTGTCGCGCTGCACCGTCTGCTGATCGAGCGCGGCCTTTGCGGCGACCACCGCCTGCTCGGCGTCGCGCTTGGCCTGTTCGGCGGCCGCGGCGGCCGCGTCTGCGTCCGACTTCGCTTGGCGCGCACTGGAATTCTTGTTGCCCTGGTCGATCTGGGCGCGGCGTAGGCCATCCAGGACCTGCTGCTGGTTCTTCGAGACCAGGGCCAGGAGCTGGGCCTGATCGAGAGCGGCGGCCGGGGTGGCCGCGGCTAGGTAGACGACCATCGACTCGGCGGCGGGGCGGGTGTAGGCCTGGGCGGCGAACTGGTCGAAGTTGCGCCGGGCCGCGCCGACTCGTGTTCCGGCGTCGGCCAATTCGCGCTCGGTGTCGAGGACGACGGCGGCGGCCGCGTCGGCGGCGTCGCGCGCGTTCTGCAGATCGACCAGGGCCTTGTTCACTTCTTCGCGCTTGCGGGCGACCTCGCCGTCGAGTTGCTGCAACTGCTGGTCGACCACGGCGACCTGATTGATGAGCGCGCCGACCTCGGTCACGCCGGCGTCGACTTGTGCTCCGGCATCGGCGATCTGGCCGTCACTCGGGTTCGGCGGTGCGGGCGGCACCGCAACGGCAGGACCCGCCAGTACTACGACGACCGTCACCAGCAACCCCAGAGCGATCCCCAGCGGACGCCGATATGCGGCCACGCCGTTGTTGCGCATCGCACCTCCCAAGGACCTGACTCCGGCAACGCCCTACGAGCACCAACCTCCCGCGTCCTCGCGCATTCGCGCTCGCAAGCGCTCCGAGCAAGCTCGAGGTGGTCGGCAGATAACCCCTGACAACACTTCTTCCCCATCGGTAACTACACGACCGTACGACACTTCAGTCACCAAAGGAACTCCAGCCACAGAATGACAGGCGCGTAATTTTGCCTTTGCCTGAAATTAGCCGGATGTGGCAAAGGTTTCCGAGCGGTAGAACATACCGGTCGTCAGGGAAAGTAACTGGTTAGAAACCAGCTATGCGGTAGAGGCCCGATCGCCTTCGGAATCTGAAACGCTTACCGGCGTGGCGGGTTCGGCACGCCGACGCGACTTCACGAAGTAGAGCCCGATCACCACGGCAGCGGTGCCCGCGAGCAACACACTGGCGATCACGGTCCACGAAACGGCCGACGGCTGCTCCAGCTTGTCCACGAAGTGCTGCGCCGCCTCGGCGGAGTGCCCGCCGTTGAACTTCGCCTTGTCCTCGGCCCACTCCAGGCGGACGCGGGAGATGGTGTCGCTGTAGGTGCCCGCCCAGTCGTCGCTCAGCACCAGGACGGTGCCATGCTGCGTGCCGCCGATCTCGGTGGCCAGGTCACGCAGGCTTTCGTGGCCCGGAGCGCCGGGCACGACCACGATGTTCAGCGGGATTCCGTGCGCCCTCGCGTCGGCGGCGACCGCGGCCAACTCCGTCTGATCCTTGCCGTCCACCGTGGCGACGTGATTGTCGGCCAGGTCGGCATTGATGGTGGTGACGGTGTCCTCGGTGACACTCGGCGGCAGTTCGGCGGCCATGGGTGTGAAAACCGAGGTGTGCGAGACGGTCATCTTCCATCCGGTCTGTCGAGCCGCATCGGCATCCGAAGCGACGTGCATCCAACACTGCGAGGTGAGCTCAACACCCCCGGCTGGCTCCGAAAGCACAGTACGCGACGGAGAGTCGGTGCACGCGCAGACCGCATGCGACGCGCCCCCGTGCAGCTCGGCGCGGGGCCTGGAGCACACTTATCGGGCAGCCCCCGTGCGCTCACAGGACAAGCGTACTGTTAAGGTCATAGCGCGAGGAACCGGCGCACTCGAGCGCTGGAGCACCTGCAAAGACTCGGTCGCCGGCACAGCCCCGCCGACGGCCAACCCTCACAGACGAGTGGAGCTGACGTGACGACAAGTATCGATACTTTCGGCGCCAAGGGCACCCTCGAGGTCGGAAGCAACTCCTACGAGATCTTCCGCCTCTCCGCCGTGCCCGGCACCAAGAAACTCCCCTACGCACTCAAGGTCCTCGCGGAGAACCTGCTCCGCACCGAGGACGGCGCGAACATCACCGCGGATCACATTCGCGCCATTGCGGATTGGGACCCCTCGGCCGAGCCGAGCATCGAGATCCAGTTCACCCCGGCCCGCGTGATCATGCAGGACTTCACCGGCGTGCCCTGCATCGTCGACCTCGCCACCATGCGCGAGGCCGTGCAGACCCTCGGCGGCGACCCGGACAAGGTCAACCCGCTCGCACCTGCCGAGATGGTCATCGACCACTCGGTGATCATCGACGTGTTCGGCCGCGCCGACGCGCTGGAGCGCAACGTCGACATCGAGTACTCCCGCAACCGCGAGCGCTACCAGTTCCTGCGCTGGGGCCAGGGCGCGTTCGACGACTTCAAGGTCGTCCCCCCGGGCACCGGCATCGTGCACCAGGTCAACATCGAGCACCTGGCCCGCACCGTGATGGTCCGCAACGGCCAGGCCTACCCGGACACCTGCGTCGGCACCGACTCGCACACCACGATGGTCAACGGCCTCGGCGTATTGGGTTGGGGCGTCGGCGGTATCGAGGCCGAGGCGGCCATGCTCGGCCAGCCCGTCTCGATGCTGATCCCGCGCGTCGTCGGCTTCAAGCTGACCGGTGAGATCAAGCCGGGCGTCACCGCCACCGACGTGGTGCTCACCGTCACCGACATGCTGCGCAAGCACGGCGTGGTCGGCAAGTTCGTCGAGTTCTACGGCAAGGGCGTCGCCGAGGTGCCGCTCGCCAACCGCGCGACCCTGGGCAACATGAGCCCCGAATTCGGTTCCACCGCAGCGATCTTCCCGATCGACGAGGTGACCATCGACTACCTACGCCTGACCGGCCGTACCGACGATCAGCTCGCGCTGGTCGAGGCGTACGCCAAGGAACAGGGCATGTGGCACGACGCCGAGCACGAGCCCACCTACTCGGAGTACATGGAGCTCGACCTCGGCGACGTGGTGCCGTCCATCGCCGGCCCGAAGCGTCCGCAGGACCGAATCCTGTTGTCGGAGTCCAAGACCGCGTTCCGCAAGGACATCCACAACTACACCAACGACGCGGAGAGCGGCCCCGCCGCCGTCACCCCGCACACGCACCTGGACGAGGCCATCGAGGAGTCCTTCCCGGCCAGCGATCCGGCCGTGCTGTCCTTCGCCGATGACGACGCGGTGCTGATCCCGTCCGCCGCGAACGGTGCGGTCGGTCGCCCGAGCAAGCCGGTCAAGGTCTCCTCGGAGGAGTACGGCGACTTCGTGCTCGATCACGGCGCCGTGGTGGTCGCCTCGATCACCTCCTGCACCAACACCTCCAACCCGTCGGTCATGCTCGGCGCCGCGCTGCTCGCGCGCAATGCCGTCGAGAAGGGTCTGACCTCCAAGCCGTGGGTGAAGACCTCGATGGCGCCGGGTTCGCAGGTCGTCAACGACTACTACAACAAGTCGGGCCTGTGGCCCTACCTGGAGAAGCTCGGCTTCTTCCTGGTCGGCTACGGCTGCGCCACCTGCATCGGCAACACCGGCCCGCTGCCGGACGCCGTGTCGAAGGCGATCAACGACAACGACCTCTCGGTCACCGCGGTGCTCTCGGGCAACCGTAACTTCGAGGGCCGCATCTCCCCCGACGTGAAGATGAACTACCTGGCCTCGCCGCCGCTGGTCATCGCGTACGCGCTCGCCGGAACGATGGACTTCGACTTCGAGACCGACCCGCTCGGCCAGGACGCCGACGGCAACGACGTCTTCCTGAAGGACATCTGGCCCTCCTCGAAGGAGATCGAGGAGACCATCGGCACCGCGATCAGCCAGGACATGTTCATCAAGTCCTACGCCGACGTGTTCAAGGGTGACGAGCGCTGGCGCGGGCTGGAGACCCCTGAAGGCAAGATCTTCGACTGGGACACCAACTCCACCTACGTGCGCAAGCCGCCGTACTTCGACGGCATGCCGCAGGATCCGGAGCCGGTCACCGACATCTCCGGCGCTCGCGTGCTGGCCCTGCTGGGCGATTCGGTCACCACCGACCACATCTCCCCCGCGGGCAACATCAAGGCGGGCACCCCGGCGGCGCAGTACCTCGAGGGTCACGGCGTCGAGCGCAAGGACTACAACTCCTACGGCTCGCGTCGCGGTAACCACGAGGTGATGATCCGCGGCACCTTCGCCAACATCCGGCTGCGCAACCAGCTCCTCGACGACGTCTCGGGCGGTTACACCCGCGACTTCACCCAGGACGGCGGCCCGCAGGCCTTCATCTACGACGCCTCGCAGAACTACCAGGCCGCGGGCATCCCGCTGGTCGTGCTGGGCGGCAAGGAGTACGGCTCGGGTTCCTCGCGTGACTGGGCCGCCAAGGGCACCTCGCTGCTCGGCGTGAAGGCCGTCATCACCGAGTCGTTCGAGCGCATCCACCGCTCCAATCTCATTGGCATGGGCGTCATTCCGCTGCAGTTCCCGGCCGGTGAGTCGGCCGCGTCGCTGAAGCTGGACGGCACCGAGACCTTCGACATCGAGGGCATCACCAAGCTGAACGAGGGCACGACGCCGAAGACCCTGAAGGTCACCGCCACCAAAGAGAACGGCGAAAAGGTGTCGTTCGACGCCGTGGTCCGGATCGACACCCCCGGTGAGGCCGACTACTACCGCAACGGCGGCATCCTGCAGTACGTGCTGCGCAACATGATTCGCGGCTGATCACGCACACGCCGTTAGTCGAGGGTCCGCGCACCGCGTTTTCGCGGTGCGCGGACTTCTCACACCTCTTGGAGGAGCACGCCCGCTATGCCCAAAGTCAGTGAAGATCACCTCGCCGCCCGGCGCAGCCAGATTCTCGACGGGGCGCGGCGCTGCTTTGCCGAATACGGGTACGAAGGGGCGACGGTCCGCCGTCTCGAGGAGGAGATCGGGCTGTCGCGCGGCGCGATCTTCCACCACTTCCGGGACAAGGACGCGCTGTTCCTCGCGCTCGCGCAGGAGGATGCCGAGCGGATGGCCGATGTGGCAGCCAACCAGGGCATCGTCGGGGTGATGCGGGACATGCTCGCGCATCCCGAGCAATTCAATTGGCTGGGAACGCGTTTGGAGATCGCGCGGCGATTGCGGACCGATCCTGAGTTCCGTGCGGGGTGGACTCAGCGGTCGGCCGAACTGACCGCCGCGACGCTGGCTCGGTTGGAGCGGCGGAAGGCGGCGGGGGCGTTGCGCGATGACGTGCCTACCGATGTGTTGCTCGGGTACCTGGATCTGGTGCTGGACGGGCTCATTGCTCGGATCGCATCCGGCCATACCAACGAAAACCTCACCGCGGTACTGGATCTCGTCGAGGCCTCGGTCCGCCGACGCGACTGAGCCGCACCACTTCTGATTTCCCGCACCGAGAATCGCATGCGATTCTCGGTGCGGGAAATCAAGAGGCGTGCGGGTAGTCGGCGCGACATCCGACCTCAGAAGGTGTCGTTGATGTAGTCGGCCGCGTCGGTCGTCCACAGGTGATCGGTGCCCGGCATGTTGTGCCCGGAGTACAAAACGTGCTGACCGTCCGGCCATGGGGTGAGGTATCCGATGAGGCCGCGGACGGCTGTCGCGTAGCGGTCCAGATTCGTGATCGGATCGTGCATGAGCCATTCGAGTAGCTCCGCGAAGATCAACGGACCGAGGTTGCCGATGCGGGCACCCTCCAGGAACGAGAACGGCGAGATGCCGACGTCGATGAACCGGAGCGGCGAATCGGCGGGCGCGGCGGTGATGATGTCGCCGGGATTGGCGTACTCGCGAACGGCGACCGCGCCGGGCCACGCCCCGCGCTGGCCGTGCAGGCCGAAGGTCGACGGCGGGCACAGATTCCCCACCGACTCACCCGCCCGGCGCAACGGATTGGCGATGTTCACCGCGAACGCGATCTCCAGCGGCGTCCCATTGGTGTTCTTGTAGATACCCGAGCGCACTCCTTCCAGAATGCGGCTCGCACAGATCCCGCCGAGCGAATAACTCAGCAGCCCACAGACATTCGGCGAATCCTGGATCGCCTTGACGCCCGCCGCGGTCCCCAGCCGCACCGACGTGTCCAGCGACGACCCCCAAACGTCCGGCGACGGCCCCACCGAGGCGGGCCAGTTCGGCTCGAAGAACGAGAACCGTTCGGTATCGAGCAGTTTCGTGACGTCGTACAGCATTCCCGCGGGCATCCCGTTCGAGTTTCGCGGCTCGCCGGTCCCGCGGAGGGTGATGATGTCGATCATCGGTTGTCTCCTAGCGCACCACACCGAGGTTTTCGGCGCAGAACCTCACGGTAGGCCCGCAAAACACCTGGCACGGGAGTAACGAACTACTCGATTCGCTCACCGAACCAGGCCGGTCCGAACGGACCCGCCGCGACCCCGTACGGAGTCGCGGCGGACCGGGCTCGCTACGTCCAGGAGGGATAGCGAGGGTTCATCAGCGAGGACTCAGGCGCCCGGACGTTTGCCGTGGTTGGCCTTGTTCTTGCGTCGGGCGCGTTTCTTGTTCGCGCGCTTGGACACTGACGTACCTACTTTCGTCGTGCGGTAGGGTTTATCCGGCGAGCACCGGCTGACGGCTCCACGCCGCGAGCCGCGCGCGGGCACGCGAATTACGCACCAGCGCAGCTGCTTTCGCCTGTTCGATGCCGTCGTAGTAGCCGCCGTTCACCACGGGCGTCGACGAAGCGCTCAGCAACGCGAGCAGATCCGCGGCCCCGTCGACGGGCGCGGCGGCGTGACTGCGCAGCTGCGGCATGTCGAGCTCGAAATCGGAGGGGCACACACTGATCGCGGTGAGCCCGGCCGGGCCGGTCTCCGCGAGCGAGCGGGTGAACATCGTCAACGCCAGTTTGGACTGGGCATACACGGACATCGGGGTGTAGATACCGCGGTTACGGTCCAGGTCGGAGTAGTCGATGTTGCCGCCGACGTGCAGCCGCGAGGTCACGTTGACGACCCGGCCGTGCGCCGCCGCGATCGCGGTGGCCAGGGCGAGGGTCAGCCGTTGCGGCGCGAGATAGTTGAACTGCATGGTCAGCTCGTTGCGGTCTTCGGTGTGCGAGCGCCGCTGCAAGCCGGGCATGGCCGCGGCGTTGATCAGTGCGTCGAGCGCGGGCACCGTCGCGGCCAGCATCCCGGCCAGCTCGTCCACCTCGGCCAGCTTGGTGAAATCGGCGTGCACCATGCGGAGGCGGTGCGCCTGCGCGCCGTCCGCGAGCAGTCGTTCCAGTGCGTCGTCGGCGAGTTCCTTGTCCTGGGCGTGCAGGATGACGGTGGCGCCGTCGGCCGCCAGACGCTTCGCGGTCGCGTAACCGAGGCGTTCATCGACGCCGGTCACCAGCACAATCCGGCCGTCGGACGAGAATTCGGACATAGCTCTCCTATCGGGGAGCGTGCGCCCCGGCCACAGCGGTCACGAAAGACGCACGCGGAGAATGGATCCGCGAGACGAATCGCGGATGCTGAACACGCACACCGAAGCACCGGTCATATGCGCGAAGAAGATGCCGCGCAGCACAATTCGGCCGCGCGGTGAATGGGTCAGACCGAACCGGGACTCGGCGGTTCGTCCTCACTCCCGAAGCCGACACGCTCCAGGGCAGACGGGAGATCCCGCTCGAGACACACGGCAACCCCGGGCAATCCGCGCAGCGCGCGACAAAGGCCGAAAGTTGCGGTCATACCGCGATATAACCCCCTCCGGCGACCCCGGACAAGAGATCCACCCCCGCATTGACACATCCCTAACGCATCCACCCCTCCCCGGCATCCACACACGCTCGGGATCGCAGTTGGAACCGGAAACGGTGGCGCGGACTGCGGTCGACCCCGCCCGCAGAGCCCACAGAGCGTGCATACCTGTCACAAGGAGCGCCAATCCCCTGTGAAAGGTATGCACGCTCTGTGGAACCCGCGCAAGCCGCCGGGGCGTGCTGGGTGGGGCTACTGCGCCGACTCCAGGCTGGTGAGCAGTGCGCGGGCGAGGCGGTCGAGTTCGCTGCGGTCCGTCGCGGAAAGCACTGCGAGCATGCGGGTTTCGTTCTCGGCGTGTGCGGTGACGACCCGGTCGATGAGTTTGCGACCGTCGTCGGTCAACGCGACGCGCACGGCCCGGCGGTCGTCCGGATCGGCGATCCGCCGGACCAGCCCGGCCGACTCGAGCCGATCGAGCCGCCCGGTCATACCCGCGCGCGACAGCATCAGCGTGTCGGCGAGCACGGACGGGTTGAGCTCATACGGCTCGCCCGAACGACGCAGGGCCGCAAGCACATCGAACTCGCCCCGCTGCAAGCCGTGCGCGGTGAACACCGACTCGACCACCCGCTGGCCCACGATGAGCAGGCGGGCGAGGCGGCCGAGAATCGCCATCGCCTCCAACTCCAGATCGGGTCGTTCGCGCCGCCACTGATCGATGATCACGTCGACGGGATCGTCCCCCGCCGCGCCGACGGCGAACGCCGCGACCGACGGTCGAGCGGATGCCGGGGTCTCCGGCGCGTCACCCATGGGCTTGCGAAATCAGTCGAGTCTCAGCCATGGACAAGATTCTATTCGCTGATATATAGTTCGGTAGCGAATTATAAATCACCGAACTACTTGGAGCGCAGCATGAGCACCACCACCCCCCGCATGGACGTCGCGATCCGGCAGACGCAGGACGCCGAGACACTGGGTACCGACGCGGTCACCATGCGGCTACTCCTCGATGCCGCCGACACCGACGGCACGCTGAGCACCCTCGAGGTCACCATGCGCCAGGGCGCGGACGGTGCGTCGCCGCACTACCACACGAGCTCGGACGAGCTGTTCTATGTCGCCGACGGCGAATTGCAGCTGCTGGCCGGCGACAGGATCGTCACCGTGGGCGCGGGCGGCTCGATCGTGGTGCCGAAGTTCATGCCGCACGCGTTCGGCGCCACGCCCGACAGCTCCGCGCGAATCATGATCGCGCTCATGCCCGGCGTGCAGCGCTTCGAGTACTTCCGGCTGCTCGACCGCATCGCCAAGGGTGAATCGACCCTGGCCGACCTCGCGGCGGCGCAGGAGGAGTACGACAACCACTTCGTCGACGCGCCGAACTGGTGGGCCGAGCGCAACGCCAACCGCCGCTGAGGCGGCGGCACAATTCGACTGTGGCCAACCCGTCGTTGCAGGTCGGAACAACGCCGACCGCGAAGGAGGTTCGCAGGAGATGACCTTTTCCGTCCCGATCGTCGTCCGCGGTTACGAGCTCGACACGCAAGGACACCTGAACCAGGCGGTCTATCTGCAGTACACCGAACACGCCCGGTGGGAACTGTTCCGTGCGGGCGGTGTGCCGCAAGAAAAACTCATCGCCGGTGGCATCGGACCGGTCGTGCTGGAAACAACGATCAAATACCTCAGGGAGCTCCGTAGCGGCGACGAGGTCACCGTTTCGGTCGACTTCGAATGGTCGACCGGTAAGACCTTTCGATTCCGGCACGAGATCCGCAAACTCGACGAGACCGTCGCCGCCGAGATATCGACGACCGCCGGCCTGCTCGATCTCACCGCCCGCAAGCTCGTGGCCGCGCCGGGCGAACGCCTCGCGACCCTCGCCGAGCGCCCCGACCTGCTCGGTCTTTGAGGACGTACGTGCGGATGCACAGCCGCCAACCCCCGGCAACGCTTCGCCCACCCTTTCCGTTCAGAAGTAGCTAAACGGTTGCGCAGAATCTAAACCTGGTGTACCGAAAATCTTTCGGCGCTAGCGCATCCGGTATCGAAATCCGGTTTGCCACCGGCCGTGAAATCTCCCGATCCGATCCGGCCCGGCCCTGTTGCGCGATATGATCCAGTTCACGCTCGGGGGTCGTGGCAAATCGCGAGCAGATCGGAGAAACAGTTATGACCGACGCACTCCGCCTCCCCGGCACCGCGCCGAAGAGTGACCGCGTTCCGCCGCTCCAGGGTTTGCTGGTAGCGGAGTCGGAACGCGAAATCACCGTGCGCGTCGCCGAGGGAACGTGGACGTTCTGTCGGTCCGACGTGTTGCGGGTGCTCGATTCGCCGCTGCCCGACGGTTTCTCCGTGCCCGATGGCGTCGCCACCGTGCCCGACGGAGTCCCCACTGAACACAGTGGTCGTCCCGTCCTGGTGGACATCCGTGCGGGCGCCACCGCCGACTTCACCCGTCGCCTGCGCATCGATGTCGTAGACCGCCCGATGACGCTCACCGAGACCCCGTCCGCGGCGCTCGGCGACGAGCAGTTACAGGAGCTCACCGAAATCTGGGCCGACAGCCTGCAACTCGCCGACCTCACCGGCGCGCACGGCGCGACCTTCACCTACTGCCAGACCAAGTCGCTCGCGACCAGCGACGACGGCATCAACTGCGACAGTCTCGACTGAGCGGTGCATGCATGACGGCACGCCGGGCGAGCTCGGTCCTCATAGTGTCGGAATCCGACGATCTACACGCCACCGCGATGGCGGCGACGCTGCGAGAACACCACGCGCTCAACGCGATTCACCTCGACCTGCGCGACTTCCCGCGCGAGTCGGGCAGTTTCCGGCTGGATCGGCTCGGTACCGCACGCTCCCTCTCGCACCTGATCGGACTCGACGACGTGCGCTCGGTCTGGTGGCGCCGACCGCACCCCAGCCAGGTACCCGGCGGCGTGCGCGCCGCCGACGACGAGTTCCGCCAGGCCGAATGCGACAGCTTCATCCAGGGCATGCTCTGGTCCATTCCGGCCAACTGGGTCAACGACCCCGGCGCCGACCGCACCGCGGCCCGCAAGATCGTGCAGCTGGAGACCGCGCTGCGCGCCGGGTTCGCGGTACCGGAGACGCTGATCACCAACGATCCGGACGAGGCTCGCAGCTTCGCCGAATCCCGGCCCGGCCCAGTCGTTTACAAACGCACCGGGACCAGCCGCGCCGAATTCGCGGAGACCAGGATCATCACCGAGGCCGACTACGGCAGGCTGGACGGTATCCGGTCCGCGCCGACCACCTTCCAGGACTACGTCGACGCCGAGTGCGATCTGCGGGTCGTCTGGGTGGACGGTGTCGAATGGACCGTGCGCATCGACTCGCAGGCCGGTGTCGGCCGGGTCGACTCGCGGCTGGACACCTCGGTCGATTTCGTGCCCGAGCATCTGCCCGCCTCGGTGAGCAAGTCGCTCGCGACGTTGATGGGCGCGCTCGGATTGTCCTTCGGCGTCTTGGACATTCGGCTCGGCCTCGACGGCGAGTACTACTTCCTCGAGGTCAACCCGCAGGGACAGTTCGCGTACCTGGAGATCAAGACCGGTCTGCCCATTTTCCGCAGCCTGGCCAACCTGCTCGTCGACGGCGACGGAGCTGTCAGCGGGTACTGACGGCGATCGGGCTGCACCGCACCGACTTCGGGCGTGACAACCACCGTCGGACAGTCGCTGACCGGCATCGAGCAGCCGGAAACATCAGCGGGCGTAGCCCATCCGGCGCGCGAGACCGGATCAGGTTGTGCCGACACGACAGTCGTCGGCAGCGCGTCGACCAGCGGACCTGGTGCGCATCGACCAGCAGATCGGCAGCGGGTTACCGGCGGGCCGGGTCTGTTAAGCACCCGGCCCGCCGGAACTCACCGGTATCGGCGAAAAACATACCGCCGAAACCGGTTTCGAGTTCTCCGGACCTACTGACTCTTACGGCGGTTCGCACCGCCGCGACTGCGGAGTTGCACATGCGACTCCACCAGTACGTTGTGGATGAAGCCGTAGGAGCGACCGGTTGCTCGCGCCAGCGAGCGAATGCTCGCCCCTGCCTCGTACTGCTTCTTCAACTGGGTCTGTAGGCGGTCCCGGGACTTCCCCGTGACGCGTGTTCCCTTACCCAGGGTGGCTTTGACTTGCGTGGGCCTGTCGCTCATGGCTTCCTCCGAGTCGCCGAGCAGCTCTTTCCAGGCTAAGCACTCGAGGGTCCGTGATCAACGGATTCTTGTGATGAAAGTCACGCAAGCTGAATAAGTTCCAAATAGTCGGCGGACCAATGGTCTTCCGAACCGTCCGGTAGCAAGATCACGCGCTCCGGCGAGAGCGCCTCCGCGGCACCCGGATCGTGCGTGACCAGCACGACCGCGCCCGCGTAAGTGCGCAGCGCATCGAGCACCTGCTCGCGCGACACCGGATCCAGGTTGTTGGTCGGTTCGTCGAGCAACAGCACGTTCGCGGCCGAGGAGACCAGCCCGGCCAGCGCGAGGCGGGTCTTCTCACCACCGGACAGCGTGCCCGCGGGCTGCTCCAACTGGGGACCGGTGAACATGAACGCACCGAGCAGGCTGCGCAGGCTCTGCTCCCCCGCGTCCGGCGCGGCGTGCCGGATGTTCTCCCACACGCTGGCTTGATCGTCGAGGGTGTCGTGCTCCTGTGCGAAGTACCCGACCTTCAGGCCGTGTCCGGGTACCAGGTTGCCCGCGGTCGGTTGTTCGACCCCGGCGAGCATCCGCAGCAGTGTGGTCTTGCCCGCGCCGTTGAGGCCGAGCACCACGACCCGGCTGCCGCGGTCGATCGCAAGGTCGACGCCGGTGAAGATCTCCAGCGAGCCGTAGACCTTGGTCAGGTTCTCCGCCATCAGCGGTGTCTTGCCACAGGCAGCGGGCTCGGGGAACTTGATCCTGGCCACCTTGTCGGCGACGCGCACGTCGTCGAGCTCGGCCATCAGTCGATCGGCGCGCTTGGCCATGTTCTGTGCCGCAGTGGCTTTGGTGGCCTTGGCACCGAGCTTGGCCGCCTGGATGCGCAGCGCGCCCGCCTTCTTCTCGGCGTTGGCGCGTTCGCGACGGCGGCGCTGTTCGTCGGTGGCGCGGGCGTCCAAGTATTTCTGCCAGGTCATGTTGTAGACGTCGGCCTCACTGCGCACCGCGTCCAGGAACCACACCTTGTTCACCACGTCGGCGAGCAGTTCCACATCGTGGCTGATCACGATCAGACCGCCGTTGTGGTTCTGCAGGAACCCGCGCAGCCAGGTGATCGAGTCGGCATCGAGGTGGTTGGTCGGCTCGTCGAGCAGTAGGACGGTGTCGGAGCGACCGCCGCTGCCGTCGGAGGCGGCGAACAGGATGCGCGCCAACTCGATTCGGCGGCGCTGACCGCCGGAGAGGGTGCGCAGCGCCTGGGCGAGCACCCGGTCGGGCAGGCCCAGGCTGTTGCAGATGCGGGCAGCGTCGCTCTCCGCGACATAGCCGCCGAGCGCGGAGAACTGCTCCTCCAGGCGGCCGTACTTGCGGACCGCCTTGTCGCGTTCGGCCTCGTCGGCCACCTCGGCCATCAGCGCCTGCTGCTTCTCCATGTCGCGCATCAGCGTGTCCAGACCGCGGGCGGAGAGCACCCGGTCGCGGGCGAGGATGTCGAGGTTGCCCTCGCGCGGATCCTGCGGCAGGTAGCCGATATCGCTGGAGCGCAAAATCTTTCCGGCGTACGGCTCGCCCTCGCCCGCCAGGATGCGCAGTGTGGTGGTCTTGCCAGCACCGTTGCGTCCGACCAGTCCGATCCGGTCGCCGGACTGCACCCGCAGGGCCGGTCCGGGGGCCGACAGCAGGGTGCGGACTCCGGCCCGGACCTCCAGGTCGGTCGCGGTGATCACAGATTTCTCCTCGCGGATCAGTGGTGCTGGGCGGTAGCTACTCGATTGTGCGACGCGATATGCACAAGAACCACTGATTTTACCTGGGTCCGGCGACCGGTTTTACCCGCGGCGACGCACATGTGACGGCGCTAACTGAACGGCGAGTAGCCTGCCGATGCATGAGTGAGCGCAGCGAACGCAAAAACAACACAGCTACCGCGGTAGTCACGGCGGAGCCGAGCGTTAGCGAGGTGGAGTCGTGAGTACCGATCTGTTGGGGAAAAGCGCGCTGGTCTCGGGGGCTAGTCGAGGCATTGGCAAAGCCGTCGCGGCGGAACTGTTGAGCCGTGGTGCGAACGTGCTGATCACCGCCCGTAAGAAGGACCCGTTGGAGGAGACCGCCGCAGACCTGCGGGCCCTCGGACATCAAGGCGAGGTCGTCGCTTTGGCAGGCAACTCAGGCCACGCCGAAGATCGCGCGGCAGCTATCGATCGGCTGATGGCCGAATTCGGTTCGGTGGGCATCCTGATCAACAACACCGGCATCAACCCGGTGTTCGGCTCGCTGATGGAAGCCGATCTCGACGCCGTACGCAAGATCTTCGACGTGAACGTCGTCGCGGCGCTCGGCTACATCCAGCAGGCGTTCAAAGCCTGGATGGGCGAGCACGGTGGCGCGGTCGTCAATGTCGCCAGCGTCGCGGGCATCCGATCGTCCGGCGTGATCGCCGCATACGGCGCATCGAAGGCCGCCCTGATCCGGCTCACCGACGAACTCGCCTGGCAGCTCGGCCCGAAGATCCGGGTGAACGCCGTCGCGCCAGGCGTGATCAAAACGAAGTTCGCCGACGCGCTGTACTCCGACGACGAGGAGCGGGCGGCGAGCATCTACCCGATGAAGCGGCTCGGAACACCCGAGGACGTCGCCCGGCTGATCGGTTTCCTGGTCTCTGACGAGGCCGCGTGGATCACCGGCGAGACCGTGCGGGTGGACGGCGGGTTGCTGTCCACCGGCGGACTCTGACCGTTCAAAACGCGGCGTGACGTCGGACGTCATCGTCTGCGGGCTCGGGCCTGCAGGCCGAGCGCTGGCGCATCGTTGCCTGGCACGTGCTCTGTCGGTCACCGTGGTCGATCCGGCGCCCGATCGGCAGTGGTCCGCGACCTACGGGGCGTGGGCCGACGAGTTGCCCGGATGGCTGGACCCAACGACCATCGCGGCCACGGTCGACCAGCCGATCGCCTGGGCAACCCGTACGCATCGGATCGACCGGCCTTACGTCGTGCTCGATACGTCCGGGCTACAGAAGTCCCTCGAGCTGACCGGTGCCGAGATCGTCGCGGACCGCGCGGTGGGACTCACCCCTGACACGGTGGCACTGGCCTCTGGACGATCGCTGACGGCTCGACGGGTCATCGACGCACGTGGGATTGCCCGCTCTCCCGCATTCGCCGAGCAGACGGCATACGGCCTCGTGCTCGACGCGCAGCAGTGCGCGGGACTCGAGCCGCTGTTCATGGACTGGCGCGCGGACAACGGCGCACCCGCCGACGCGCCGCGCTCGTTCCTCTATGCCGTGCCGCTCGGCGGCGGGGCGATGCTGCTGGAGGAAACCTGCCTGGCCGGTCGTCCTGCGCTCGACAGCACTGCGTTGCGCGACCGCCTGCACCACCGATTGCGTTCCCGCGGAATCGAATTCACCGGCGAGGAGCGGGTCGAGCGGGTCCGTTTCCCGGTAGAGGGCGGGCGACCGGGACGAAACTCCTTCGGCGCGGCAGGCGGATTCGCCCACCCGGCCACCGGTTACAGCGTGGCCACATCTCTGTCCGCGGCCGATGCCGTCGCAGCCGGAGCAGGGACGTGGCCCGTGTCGGCGCGCGCCGTGTATCGCCTCCGCGCGGCCGGCCTGCGCGCCTTACTCGCGCTACCACCAACCGACCTCCCGGTCTTCTTCGACGCCTTCTTCACCATGCCGCTCACCGCGCAGCGCGCCTACCTGTCCGAGCGAACCGACCTGACCGGCACCGTTACCGCCATGCGCACGCTTTTCGGCGCACTCCCGCCCCAACTGCGTCGGCGCGTCGCAGCCGCGACACTCGGGATGCGCATTCGCTCGCGTATTCGAATACCGTCCGCCATCATGGAAGAATGAGTGGGCCTTACCGTCCAGCACTCATCCGTTCCGAGGCACCGAATCGGTGAATCGCGGACGAGGTACCCGCGTCGAGGGGATGCATCAGTGAGGTCGATCTGGAAGGGCTCGATCGCTTTCGGGCTGGTGAACGTCCCGGTCAAGGTCTATACCGCGACCGAGGACCACGACATCCGATTCCATCAGGTGCACGCCAAGGATGGGGGTCGGATCAAGTACGACCGCGTCTGCACGGTGTGCGGCAAGTCCGTGCAGTACGCCGATATCGACAAGGCGTACGAGTCACCCGAGGGCGACAAGGTCATTCTCACCGACGAGGACTTCGCCAAACTGCCCGCCGCCGAGAAGCACGAGATCCCGGTGCTGCAGTTCGTGCCGTCCGAGCAGATCGACCCGATCCTGTTCGACAAGAGCTACTACCTCGAGCCCGATTCCAGCACGCCCAAGGCGTACGTGCTGCTGGCGACGACGCTGGAACGCATCGACCGCACCGCGCTCGTGCACTTCACGCTGCGGCAGAAGACCAGGCTCGCCGCGCTGCGGGTGCGCGACGGAATGCTGGTGTTGCAGACGCTGCTGTGGCCGGACGAGGTGCGCGAGGTCGAATTCGAATCCCTCGACGGCGTCGCCGCGCCGAAACCGCAGGAAATCAAGATGGCCGAGACGCTGGTCGAGACCATGTCGGACGATTTCGATCAGGACCAGTACACCGACGAGTACCAGATCGAACTCAAGCGGCTCCTCGACGAGGCCATCGCCAGCGGCACCGGCAAGGTGCCCGAGCAGCCCGAGTCCGCGCCCGCCGAGATGGACGCGGAGGTGGTCGACCTGGTCGCCGCGCTGCAACGCAGCCTGGAGGCCAGTGGTCGGCGCGCGGCGGGCGGCGCCGAGGACAACGGCAAGGCGAAACCGGCGAAGAAGGCGGCGGCCAAGAAGACCGCCGCGAAGAAGGCCGACGCGAAGCCCGTGAAGAAGGCCGCCAAGAAGACCGCCGCCCGCAAGGGCGCGTGACGGCAGCACCGCATCCTGCTGGCAAACTATCGGCATGGATTCTGCCGTTGTGATCGTCCCGATGGGTCTCGGCCACCTGCGCCAGGTCCTCGATCTCGGTCACGAAGTCTTCGACATCACCGCCAAGCCGTACACCTCCTGGTCGCTGACCTCGGTGGCCGAGCACCTCGACAGCCCGGACAACGCCTGCTGGGTCGCGCTCGATTCCGACCGCGTGGTCGGTTTCGTGCTCGGGTCCATGGAATTCGAGAACCGGGACGACTGGGCCTACCTCGAATGGATCGCCGTCGCGCCGGATATGCAGGGGCACGGCATCGCGCGACGGCTGGTGGATGTCTGCTCGGAGGCGTTGTTCGCGCGCGGTGCGCGGCGCATCGTCACCGATGTGGAAGACCGCAACGTGGCCTCGACGGCGTTGATGACGCGCAGCGGATTCAAGGCGGCCGCCACGGTGACGCTGTTCGTCCGCCCGAATCCCAATGACCCCGATCCGGATTCGCAGATCACGCCGGCAGCCATCGCGCCGGGCAACAAGCGCGCGCTGATCCGCCGGGGTCGGCTGGCCGGTGACAACCGGATGGCCCGCTAGCTCAGAACATGCCGTTCGGGATCTGCTCCTCGTCCGGTACCGGTTGCAGCACATGCCAGTGCTCGGTGATCAGGCCGTCGACCAGCCGCCAGACGTCGATGACGGCGGCGCCGCGCGCGTCGTGCTGCGGAATCAGGTGGTAGTGCACGGCCACGTAGTCGTCGTCGGCGATGACCCGTTTGATGTCGAGTTTCGCGGTGGCGACCGGGGAGTTGGCGGTGAACTCGATGAAAGCGTCTCTGCCGGCAGGGTTTCCGGGGGCGTGCTCGCGGAAGTTCTCGTCCAGCAGCGCCCGCATGCCGTCGAGGCTGCCCTCGGCGAATTCCGCGAGGCCCTGTAGGACGAGGTTCTTGTTTCGGGTGGCGAGGTCGTTTGTCATGCGGCAACCGTGGCAGTCGCGGCCGCGGGCTGTCGATTACCAGGGATGTAATGGCCGGGCGGCCGATCGCGCGGCGATACTGGCGGGGTGGATCACGATCATCGTCCGGTCGGTGCGCTGCTGCGCGAGTGGCGGGTCCGGCGCGGGCTGAGCCAGCTCGAGCTGTCCATTCAGGCCGACATCTCGACCAGGCACGTGAGTTTCGTCGAGACCGGGCGGACCATCCCCAGTGCGGTGATGGTCGAGCGGTTCGCCGAGCAGCTGAACATTCCACTGCGCGAACGCAATCGGCTGCTGGTCGCGGCCGGGCACGCGCCCGTCTATCGGCATCGGGCGCCGGACGACCCTGAGCTGGCTCGGGCGCGCGACGCCGTGCGGCGGGTGCTCGACGTGCACGAGCCCTTCCCCGCGCTGGCCGTCGACCGCCGCTGGAACCTGCTGTTCGCGAACACCGCGACGCGCGTCTTCTTCGACGGTGTGGACCCGACCTTGCTCCACCCGCCGACCAACATGATGCGGATCGGACTGCACCTCAACGGTTTCGCGCGCCGCCTGCGCAATCTGGATCAGGTGCGCGGTTTCCTGCTGCCGCGCCTGGCCCGCCAAGCCGCGCAGACCGGTGATCCCGAACTGCGTGCCCTGTACGACGAATTGAGCTCGTACTACCCCGCCGTCGAGCCGATCCCGATCGATCCGGCGGAAGTCGCACTGCCCATCCGAATCCGCCACGGCGACACCGATCTGTGCTTCTTCAACACGATCACCACCTTCGGCGCCGCCTTCGACATCACTCTCGACGAGATCGCCGTCGAAGCCTATTTCCCTTCCGACGCTGCGACTTCGGACTACCTGCACGCCCTCGCCCAGGAGCCCGCGACCACGCCCTGACAGCTCAAACCGCGGCTGCCGCCTTACCCTGCTCGAAGAACTCCAGCAAGCTTGCGGCCGAGTCCACTTCCGCGCGCGGACGGAACGCACCGAAGGAAGCGTTCCAGAACTCACCGGTGCGTGGCGTCCACGGACCGACGTAGGCATACGGCCCCGGATGGAATGAATCTCCTGGCGAGACACCGTAATTCACTTCGTCGATCGTGATGGACAGATCGAAATGCTCCGGCCACAGCACCGGCGTCACATCCGGTGCCAAAGCGCGCAAAGCCTTGTCCCCCAGTGCAAACCAATCCCCGATCAGCCGCGCCGCATCGGGATCGATATCCATCACACTGTCGGGATCGACCCCCGTCGTGTCCTTGTACACCCCTTTCGGCGCCTCCGCCTCGAACCCCGCCTGCCGTCCGATCTCCCGATAGGTCCCGTGCAGCGGCGCCCGCCCCGCTGCCCACACCAACTCCGCTCCGACCACCGAAACCGGCCACAGCACACCCCCGAACCCCTGGTGCACCGCCCGCAACCGAATCGTCCCCTGCTGCCGATACTGCGGCCCCGCAATCAACAACTCCGCCACCGCATGCAACGCCTGCCGCGACCGTACATAAATCTGCTCGTCCACACCGGAATCATGTCCGGCGTGTACGCCAACCGCAGGGATTTCGCCTAGGGCTTAGCTTCTTCCTCCGGAACTGCCACACCCAGATGCGACGCGATTGCGGCAATCGCTACGCCCTGGTCGCTCATGTCGTGCCTCAACCCGAGCAGTTGGTCTTTGTTCGCAGATCCATCATCAACGAGCTCTTCCAGCTGATGTCGCATACTCATCACGCGTAGTTGCAGCGTCGTGATCCGGCTACGAACATCCTTGAAAGCGTCGCCCGGCGAGAACGTCGTCTCGCCGCTGTCCCCTACCAGTCTTTCGAGCACGCACACCCTGGCCTCGAGATCTTCCAGCGTTACAGACATAGAACCCCCTTGCCTTGTCGAACCCCATCCGTCCTGCGGTGTCGCCGCGCACAGCCCTTCTGGCAGCGCGGGGACGTCACCGGAGGACGGAGTGGGGTTTCTCGTCTACGTACTAGTTCTCGTCCTGGGGAGTAGCGATCCCGAGGTGCGCCACGATCGCGCCGATGCCTCGCTTCAGATCCGAAACATCGCTTTTGACCGTTGCGAATTCACCTCGGAACGTTGCGAATTCACCTCGAACCGTTGCGAATTCGTCTCGAATCTCATGCCTGAAGGCCCCCATGTCTTGCTTCAACCCCGACACATCCTGCTTCAGCACGGACACGTCCTGCTTCAACACAGACACGTCCACCTTCAACACAGACACGTCCTGCTTCAACACAGACACGTCCACCTTCAACACAGACACGTCCACCTTCAACACAGACACGTCCACCTTCAACACAGACACGTCCTGCTTCAGCACAATGACGTCGTCCTTCAGCACCGAGACGTCCGGTTCGACCTTCTTGACGATCTCGAGGATCCCCACGATTTTGTCCTGGTAGACCGCCCGGTCGTCCTTCCAGGAGGCCATCCAGGACTCGTACCTCTCCTCCAACGAACTCACCCGCTCCTCCAGAACCGACGGTGTTGCAGACATCTAGCCCCCTGTCTCGAATGGAATGAGGCCCCAGTTTGGGCCGGGCACCGGCCGACACGCAAGGCGAATTGGCACCGAATTTCGCAGAATCTGCCGAGGTTCCAAAATCGACCACTAGTACGTTCCAAGCAGGGAATTCCGTTTACAGGAATGTGACCCGAACGTGCGCGGTGGGAGGTCCGCGCGTTCCATGCTGGGAGCGGTTGTCGGCTACTGGAAGGACGGCTCGTCGTGGAGTTTCAGGTTCCTGTCATCGATATCTCCGCCTACATCGGCGGTGCGAGTGCTGCGGAGCGGGCGGTGGTTGCGCGGCAGATCGACGAGGCGGCGCAGCGCGTTGGGTTCATGCAGATCCGCGGGCATGGGATCGCGCAACCGGTGCTCGATGAGTTCGCGGCCGCGCTCGATGACTTCTTCGCGCTCGATCAGGCGACGAAGGAGAGGTATCGAGCGGGGGTCGAGTTCAATCGTGGCTACTCGCCGCCCAAGAGCGAGAGCCTGAGTTTGAGCCTCGGGGTGGCGTCGGCGACGCGGATGAACGATTTCTTCGAGGCGTTCAATATCGGCACCACCACTGCCGATTACCCGGAGTTGGACTTGCCTGCGGCGGCGGGTTACGCCGAAAACGTATGGCCTGCACAGCTTCCCACGTTCCAGCAGCGAGTGCTGACGTACTACGCCGAGGCCGCGCGCGTCGCGGGCACACTCACCACCATCTTCGCCGACGCCCTCGACCTGCCTGCCGGCTACTTCGACTCCTTCACCGATCACTCGCTGAATGTGTTGCGAATGAACAACTATGCGCTGCCGCCGGGCAACCTCGACCTCGACGGCGAACTCAAGGGCATGGGCGAGCACACCGATTACGGCGTCGTCACCGTCCTATGGGCCGACCAGGTCCCCGGCTTACAGGTGCTCGGCGCGGACGGCCACTGGCACGACGTGCAGCCCGCCGACGACGCGCTGCTGATCAACCTCGGCGACCTGATGGCCCGCTGGACGAACGAACGATGGCTCTCCACCCTGCACCGGGTAATGCCACCGATCGTCGACGGCACCGTCGAACGTCGCCGCAGCGCGGCGTTCTTCCACGACGGCAACTTCGACGCATTGATCGAGACGCTGCCCTCGTGCATCGGCGACGGCAGCAAGTACGCGCCGATCACGGTCTCCGAACACGTACAGGCGAAGCTCGCCGGTTCCCGTGGCCTGCAACCGAATACGAACGCACCGAGAGAAGCCGCGCGGGCTCTCTCGGCGCGCTCGTAACCGAAACTACTTGCGGAACTTGGCTTCCAGCTCGGTCGCCGCAGCCTGCAGGTCGGCCGGTTCGTTGGTCTTGAAGATGCCCTGATACCCGGACTCGGCACGCACCGCGGCCTCGACCTCCGGATCGTGGTACAGCCGAGCCAGTTTCAGCAGCGTCGGGTTGTCCTTGTCGGCGGCCCGAGCGGCGAAGATGTTGATGTACTGCTTGAGTTCCGGCCGTTCCGGATCGTCGCTGTAGATGGTCTCGTTCTTCGTCAAACCGGCGGGCACGGCGAAGGTGTCGTCGACGAAGGCGGCGTCGACACTGCCGAGCGATTGCGCGGTCAGCGTCGGGTCGATGGGGGTCAGCTTCACCTTCGAGGCCGTGGTGTCCACGTCCTCCAGCTTCGAGTCCCAGCCCGCGTTGCCCTTCAGCACGATCAGACCGGCCGCGGCCAGGCTCAGCAGCGGACGCACCTGGTTGGCCGGGTTGTTGCTCAGCGTGATCTGGCCGCCCTGCGGAATGTCGGCCACCGACTTGTGCTTACGCGAGTACAGCGCCAGCGGGAAGATCTCGGTCGCGCCGACCGGCACCAGGGTGTCGTTGTTGCGGGCGTTGTAGTTGGCCAGGTATCGCACGTGCTGGAACTTGTTGAGATCGATGCGGCGTTGCGCCAGTGCGGGATTGGGCTGGTTGTAGTCGGTGAAGTTGACGAACTCGATGTTGATGCCCTGATCTGCGGCCTTCTTCTTGTATACGTTCCAATGCGGCAGTGCGAGATCGTTCACACCGATGCGAACCACATCGTCGCGGTGCTCCGCGCCACAGGAAACCGAGGCGATGGCCAGGGCGGACAGGATCGGGATCAGCAGTAGTCGGTGCATCAAGCGCATTGCGAGCAAACTAGACGGTCGTCCAAGTTTTCGGAAGGGTTTTGCTCACCACAATCCAAACCGTTGTCTACCCGGTTGCCGGATCGCTTGGATTATCGGGTTCATATCGCGACAAGCATTTTCGGGAGCACGAGTGAAATTCCATCGGGTACTGGCGATCCCGGTCCTGGTAGCCACCGCGGCCCCCACCCTTACGGCGTGCGGTTCTGACGACAAGGCCTCCTCCGACACGGTAGTGCGGATCGGCACCACCGACAAGGACAAAGCCTGGGACGTTTTCGAGCGGAAGGCCAAGGACAAGGGCATCACGCTGAAGATCACCAACTTCTCCGATTACAAGCAACCGAATCTCGCGCTCGCGCAGAAGCAGATCGACGTCAATCTGTTCCAGCACTTGCAGTTCCTTGGTGCCTACAACGTCGCCAACAACGACAACCTGACACCGATCGGCGCCACCTACATCGTGCCGCTCGGCCTGTACTCCAAGAAGCACAAGACGCTCGCGGACCTCCCGCAGGGCGCGGAGATCGCGATCCCGAACGACCCGACCAACCAGGCGCGGGCCCTGTTCGTGCTGCAGGCGGCGGGCTTGCTCAAGCTGTCCTCGGACGTCAAGTCGCCGAGCCCCGCCGACATCGACAAGGGCGCGTCCAAGGTCAAGGTGACCCCGGTCGACGCGGCCCAGACCGCGCTCTCGCTCGCCTCGGTCGACGGCTCGATCATCAACAACACCTTCCTCGAGCGTTCCGGCGTCGACCCCAATGCGGCGCTGTACAAGGATGATCCGAAGAACCCGGCGGCCGAGCCCTTCATCAACGCGCTGGTGACCAGGGCCGAGGACAAGAACAATCCGAAGCTGCTGCAACTGGTCGAGCTCTGGCACGACCCCGAGGTGCAGAAAGCGCACAGCGAGGTCACCAAGAACACCGCCGTCGAGGTGCAGCGCACCGGCCCTGAACTGGAACAGATTCTGCAGCGGGTGCAGCAGACCATCCGCGCCAGCAAGTGACCGACAAGCCGCCTGCTGTCGAGTTCCGTTCGGTCACCAAGGTTTTCGGCAAGGGCGCGGATGCCCAAGTCGCGCTGGACAATATCGATCTGCGGATCGAGGATGGCGAAATCTTCGGCGTGATCGGCTATTCCGGCGCGGGCAAGAGCACGCTCGTCCGGTTGATCAACGCGCTGGAGAAGCCGACCAGCGGCACCGTCGAGATCTCCGGCACCCCGATCACCGGGGTGCGGGAGGCCGAGGTGCGGCGGCTGCGCCGCGATATCGGGATGGTGTTCCAGCAGTTCAACCTGTTCCGATCACGCACGGCCGCAGGCAATGTCGAGTATCCGCTGAAGGTCGCGGGCTGGAAGCGGGCCGAACGCAAGGCGCGGGTCGCCGAGCTGCTGGAGTTCGTCGGGCTGTCCGACAAGGCCCGCAGCTACCCCGACCAGCTCTCCGGCGGCCAGAAGCAGCGGGTCGGCATCGCCCGCGCCCTGGCCACCTCGCCGAAGCTGCTGCTCGCGGACGAATCGACCTCGGCGCTCGACCCGGAAACCACCGGTGAGGTGCTGCGGCTGCTGAAGAAGGTCAACCGTGAGCTCGGCGTCACCATCGTGGTGATCACCCACGAGATGGATGTGATCCGCGCGGTGGCCGACCGGGTCGCCGTGCTCGCGGAGGGCCGGATCGTCGAACTAGCCAGCACCTTCGAGGTTTTCGCGACCCCGCAGGCGGCGCCGACGCAGTCGTTCGTGGAGACCGTGCTGCACAACCGCCCGTCCGCGGACGAACTGCGCAGGCTCGGTGAGCTGCACGGCGGCAGGCTGGTCACGGTCGACATCGATGACCGGCGCGGGATCGGCGCGGCGCTGGCCACCGCGGCGCACGCCGACGTGCGCTTCGAGGTGGTCTACGGCGGCGTCAGCACGTTGCAGGACAAGACATTCGGCAGCGTCACCCTGGCGCTGCACGGCGCCGACGAAGCCATCGCCAAGGTGATCGACGAGCTCGACCGCCGCGCCGACGACCGCGTGCCGGTCGACCAGCCGGACTGAAAGGAGTACCGATGCAACAAGATTGGGACAACCTCCGGCCGGTCCTGACCGAGGCGATCGGCACCACCATCTATCTGGTGCTGATCACCTTCGTGGTCGGCGGACTGATCGGGCTCTTCCTCGGCACCATGCTCTACACCACCCGTAAGGGCGGACTGCTGGCGAACGCGCCGATCAACCTGCTGCTCAACGTGATCGTGAACATCGTGCGGCCGATCCCGTTCATCATCCTGCTCGCGGCGCTCGGCCCGGTGACGTTGGAGGTGGTCGGCACCACCATCGGCACCGACGCCGCGGCGTTCGTGATGATCGTGGCGGCCTCGTTCGCCATCGCGCGGATCGTGGAGCAGAACCTGGTGACGGTCGACCCCGGCGTGATCGAGGCGGCCAGGGCGGTCGGCGCCGGACCGTTGCGCATCATCCTCACGCTGTTGATACCCGAGGCGCTGGGGCCGCTGGTGCTCGGCTACACCTTCGTGGTGATCGGCATCGTCGACATCTCCGCCATGGCGGGCACCGTCGGCGGCGGCGGACTCGGCGACTTCGCGCTGGTCTACGGGTATCAGCGATTCGATTGGGAGGTCACCCTGGTGGCCACGCTGATCATCATCGCGGGCGTGCAGGGCATTCAGTTCTTCGGCAACTGGCTGGCTCGAAAAGTCTTGCGGCGCTGAGTAGCTGGAACCGAACGAGGGGTGTACGTGCTGAGCACGTACACCCCTCGTTCGGTTATGGCGTGCTTACTCCGGCGTGCACTGCGAGTGCAGGATCTCGGCCCGCTTGGGCGCCGAGCTACCGAAGTTCGGGAACGGCGGCGCCAGCGGCCCGAGGGCGGCGATCGCGTTGCGCTCCGCCTCGGCCCGGTTGCGGCCGGTGCCGACGGCCCAGTTGCCGTCCGAAGCGGCCGAGACCGCGCCGCAGCCGTTCGCGAAGCGCACGACGACGAAGCAGTCCCAACTTCCGCATTCGGCCAGCGCGTCGGTGTCCGACGGAGCCCAGCCCGGGTAGTTCCACGCCGCTCCGGTGTCCCCGGTCTTGGGGTTCAGTGCGATCGAACCGTAGTACCTGCCCTCCGAGTCCGGCTCGGCCTGGGCTACGCCCGCACCGGCTGCGACCAATACGGCCGCGGATGACACGACCAGGCCGAGAGCAGCCTTGCGCGACAACGACATTGTGATCCTCCCCGAGAAAGAAATAACTTCGAGTCAGATCATGGGGCACGGCACCCGGATTGTCCAAATCATTCCCAGCCTGAAATATGCGGGGGCACAGAGGCTTTCGAAATGAAATCGTCAGATTGCGGTGCGCATGAAAGTCCGCGACCGTGCCGGGCTCAGCTCGCGTTCTTCGTGCACGAGGAGAGCGCGATAGTGGCCGCCCGCGGCGCGGCACTACCGAGGTCGGGAAAGGGCGGCGCGCTCTCGCCGAGCTTGGCGATCGCCAGCCGCTCCGCCTCTGCGCGCGACGGCGCGGCGTCGGCCGCGAACTGCCCGTCCGCACCCCGCGCGACGGCGCCGCAGCCATCGACGAACCGCACCATGATCTGACAGTCGAAGACGCCACAGTCCCTGATCGCCCGCGCGTCCGCCGCCACCCGGGACGGCTGGTCGGTGGACTCGACGACCTTCCCGGCGCCCGGCGAAACAGCCAGCGTCCCATAGTAATTACCCGCCGCACTCGCCGAGCCCGCCCCCATCGTGAGCGCAGTGGAAGTCAGAGCCGCAGCAAGTGCGGCCCTACCCAGAAGTGACACAGTTCTCCCCGTTTCAAAGAAGTAGACGCGAACCTGATCATCGCCGAGCAACACCCACCATGTCCAGTATTCGCCTGCGCCCCAGCGGTTTCTATCGTTGCGAACGAACCGCCCCATCGAGGCGAGTCAAATGGCTGCCAATTGATCTAGAACAACGACCATTTGACTCGCCTCGATATCTATCCCCAATGGCGAGTTGTGCACAGGGAAGGTGTTTGCGCAGGTGAGGTAGCGCATACCGATGACGGAGGTCGCGATGCTGAGGTGCATGAGGGCACAACTGGAGGGGTTGCGAGACAGGCAGTTCGGCGTCTTCACCGCCGCACAGGTGCTGGTCGAATACACGCGCGCGGAGCTCCGGGCACGCCTGCATCGTGGAGAATGGGTGCGAGTCTTCCACGGCGTATATCGTGAGGCTGGTACGCATCCGGGGCCAGAACTGCGCGTCGAGGCGGCACGCCTGTCGATGGGTTTGCCGGTCTTGGTCGCCGCCTACAACACAGCGGCCGAGTTACACGGCTTCTCGATCGCCGAAAGCAATGCGACGCACGTGCTCGGTGTGCAACTAACTCGCTCGAAACACCTTGTCGTGCATCAGGATCGACTCGATCCCACCCAGGTGGCAATGGTCAACGAAGTATCCACAACCACCGCCGCTCGCACCGCGATCGACACCGCACGCACCTCGAGGCGAATGGACGCGCTGGCCACACTGGACACCGCGACCCGCGTCGGTCTCTCACTCGACGAGCTGAACCACGAACTCGCCCGCCAACACCGACGCCGCGGCTTCCGGCAGGCCGCCGAACTGATCGACTTGGTGGACGGGAGAGCTGAATCACCGATGGAGTCACGCACTCGACTGCGATGCCATGACGCGGGGCTCCCCCGCCCTCAGCCACAGCTGGAGGTCCCGACCCCAGACGGTCCCCGCCGACTCGACCTCGGCTGGTCGCAGTACCGCATCGGTCTCGAATACGACAGCGTCGCTTGGCATTCCGGCCTTCATGCCGCCGCAAAAGACAACGCCCGCCACAACCACCTAGCTACTCAAGGCTGGACGATCTTCTACGCCACTGCCCTAGATGTTCTCCACCAGCCCCAACTCTTCACCGAGCCCATCAGGCAAGCAATCAACCGGCGTCGAGTCGAGTCAAAGGGTCGCTAGATGATCTCCAATAGCGACCATTTGACTCGACTCGAAAGACTCAGACGGTGAAGCCGAGGGCGCGCAGCTGTTCGCGGCCGTCCTCGGTGATCTTGTCCGGGCCCCACGGGGGCATCCAGACCCAGTTGATCTTGAGGTCGTCGACCAGGCCGCTGCGCACGAGGGCGTTGCGGGACTGGTCCTCGATGACGTCGGTGAGCGGGCAGGCGGCCGACGTGAGGGTCATGTCGAGAGTCGCGACCTCGTCCTGCACGGATAGGCCGTAGACGAGGCCCAGGTCGACCACGTTGATGCCGAGCTCGGGATCGACGACGTCGCGCATCGCCTCCTCGAGGTCCTCGAGGCGCTTGATGTCCTCGGCGGACAGCTCGACCTGCTCCGCTGTCTCGGTTGCCGGTGTTTCCGTCATGCCTGGTCCCCGTTTCCCATCGAACGTTGCGCCTCTTCTGCCGAGGTTATCCGGACGACCGCGTCTTTGAACGCCATCCAGCCCAGCAGCGCGCATTTGACGCGCGCCGGGTACTTGGCGACGCCGACGAAGGCGATGCCGTCGCCGATCATCTCCTCGTCGCCCTCGACGGTGCCGCGGCTGGAGATCATCTCGTGGTACGAGTCGACCACCTTCAGCGCCTGCTGCACCGGCAGGCCGATCACCTGGTCGGTGAGGACCGAGGTGGAGGCCTGGCTGATCGAGCAGCCCTGACCGTCGTAGGAGACGTCGGCGACGTCGCCGTTGTCGTCGAGCTGCACGCGCAGAGTGACCTCGTCACCGCAGGTCGGGTTCACGTGGTGCACTTCGGCACCGAACGGCTCCCGCAGCCCGCGGTGGTGCGGGTGCTTGTAGTGGTCCAGGATCACTTCCTGGTACATCTGCTCCATGCGCATGGTCTATACAACTCCGAAGAAGCTCTGAGCCTTCCGCACGGCCGCGACCAGTGCGTCCACCTCGTCGAGCGTGTTGTAGGCGGCAAACGAGGCGCGCACCGCGGCGGCCGCGTCCATCCGGCGCAGCAGCGGCCACGCGCAGAAGTGACCGACCCGGACGGCGACACCCTCGTCATCGAGAATCTGACCGACGTCGTGCGCGTGGATCCCGTCGACCACGAACGACACCGCGCCACCGCGGTCCACGTTCTCGACCGGGCCGAGAATCCGCACACCGTCGATCGCGTTCAAGCCCTCGATCGCGGCACCGACCAGCGCGTGTTCGTGCTCGGCAATGGCATCCATGCCGATCGCTTCGAGATACCGCACGGCCGCGCCCAAACCGACCACCTGCGAGGTCATCGGCACACCGGCCTCGAACCGCTGCGGCGGCGGGGCGTAGGTGCTGACCTCCATGGTGACGGTCTCGATCATCGAGCCGCCGGTGATGAACGGCGGGGTCTCGGCCAGCAGCGCGCGGCGGCCGTACAGCACGCCGACACCGGACGGACCGAACATCTTGTGCCCGGAGAATGCGGCGAAGTCGACGCCGAGCTCGCGCAAGTCCACCGGCATGTGCGGCACCGACTGGCAGGCGTCGAGCACCGTCAGCGCGCCGACTGCCGTTGCGCGGCGCACCAATTCGGCGACATCGGTGATGGCGCCGGTCACGTTGGACTGGTGAGTGAACGCGACAACCTTTGTGGCAGGCGACAATTCGAGCGAATCGAGATCGATCCGGCCGTCGTCGGTCACGCCGTACCACTTCAGCGTCGCGCCGGTGCGGCGCGCAAGCTCCTGCCACGGAACGAGATTCGCGTGGTGCTCGATCTCGGTGATGACGATCTCGTCACCGGGACCGACGTGGTACGGGAAGCGATCATCGGCGAACGAGTAGGTCACCAGGTTCAGCGATTCGGTCGCGTTCTTGGTGAACACGATCTCGTCCGCGTCGACCCCGACGAACCGGCCGATATCGGCGCGGGCGCTCTCGTAGGCGTCGGTCGCCTCCTCGGCCAGCTGATGCGCACCGCGGTGCACCGCCGAGTTGTGGGTGACCAGGAACTCGCGTTCCGCGTCGAGCACTGCCAGGGGCCGCTGCGAGGTCGCGCCGGAGTCCAGGTACACCAACGGTTTCCCGTCCCGAACCGTGCGGCTCAGGATCGGGAAGTCGGCCCGGAGGCGGGCCACGTCGAGAGTGCGGACCGTGGCGGTCATATCAAGCTCCTGCAGTGGCAGACAGGGGGACGGCAGTCGGCGAAGCCGACGGGGTGGGTGAGCTCTGAGTGAAGCGGACGTAGCCGTTGGCGTCGAGTTCGTCGGCCAGTTCGGAGCCGCCCTCGGCGACGATGCGGCCGCCGACGAAGACATGCACGAATTCCGGCTGGATGTAGCGCAGGATCCGGGTGTAGTGCGTGATCAGCAGCACGCCACCCCCCACCGGCTTGCCGGATCCGTCGACCCAGCCGCGCTCCTTGTACTTGTTGACGCCCTCGGAGACGATGCGCAGCGCGTCGACGTCCAGGCCGGAGTCGGTCTCGTCCAGGATGGCGATCTTCGGCTTGAGCAGGCCCAGCTGCAGGATCTCGTGACGCTTCTTCTCGCCACCGGAGAAGCCCTCGTTCACGTTGCGCTCGGCGAAGGCCGGATCGATCTCCAGCTCGGCCATCGACTCCTTGACTTCCTTGACCCAGTGCCGCAGCTTGGGCGCCTCGCCGCGGACGGCGGTGACGGCGGTACGCAGGAAGTTCGAGGTGGAGACGCCGGGGACCTCGACCGGGTACTGCATGGCGAGGAACAGGCCGGCGCGCGCCCGCTCGTCGACGGTCATCGCGAGGACGTCTTCGCCGTCGAGGGTGATCGAGCCGGAGGTCACCGTGTACTTGGGGTGACCGGCGATCGCGTACGACAGGGTCGACTTGCCGGAGCCGTTCGGGCCCATGATGGCGTGCGTCTCACCGGACTTGATGGTGAGGTTGACGCCCTTCAGGATCTGGATGGGCGCGCCGGACTCGTCCGGGTTGGCGACCTCGACGTGCAGGTCCTTGATTTCCAGGGTGGTCATCGAATTCGAATTCCTTTGTGGGAGTGAGTGGTTCAGACGCCGACAGCGGCGAGCTCGGCCTCGATGGCCGACTCCAGCCGCTCCCGGATCTCGGGGACCGCGATCTTCTGGATGATCTCGTGGAAGAAGCCGCGCACGACCAGGCGTCGCGCCACGTCCTCCGGGATACCGCGGGCGCGCAGGTAGAACAGCTGCTCGTCGTCGAAACGGCCGGTGGCGCTGGCGTGTCCGGCGCCGACGATCTCGCCGGTCTCGATCTCCAAGTTCGGCACCGAGTCTGCGCGCGCGCCGTCGGTGAGCACCAGGTTGCGGTTCAGCTCGAAGGTTTCGGTGCCCTCGGCCGCGGCGCGGATCAGCACGTCGCCCACCCACACGGTGTGCGCGTCGGGCTTGCCGGAGTCCGGATCGCCTTGCAGCGCACCCTTGTACACCACGTTCGACTTGCAGTGCGGCTGCGAGTGGTCGACGAGCAGGCGCTGCTCGAAGTGCTGGCCCGCGTCGGCGAAGTACAGGCCGAGCAGCTCGGCGTCGCCGCCGGGGCCCGCGTACTTGACGACCGGGGTCAGCCGGACGAGATCGCCGCCAATGGTCACCACGGTGTGCCGCAAGGTCGCGTCGCGGTTGAGCAGCGCATGGTGCGCCGCGACGTGTACGGCGTCGTCGGCCCAGTCCTGCACGGCGACCACGGTCAGCCGCGAACTGTCGCCGAGCACGAATTCGATGTTCTCCGCATAGGTTCCGCTGCCGCGCTGGTCGATCACCACGGTGGCGGTGGCGAAGTTGCCGAGCCGGACCTGCAGGTGACCGTAGGCGACCTTGTCGACGCCGGGACCGGTGATGGTCACGACGATCGGCTCGGCCACCTCGGTTTCGGCGGCGATGCTCAGCACGGTGGCCGACTCGAACGCCGAATATGCCTGGGCCGCAACCCGATCGGCGGGCTGACCGGCTTGGCCGAGGCGGGCGTCATCGCGTCCGACGGTCTCGACCGAGATGCCCTCGACCGTCGTAACCGCAACGTCCGCAGCACCATTCGCGACGGCGGTGCCGTCGTGCAGCCCGCGCAGGCGGCGCAGCGGGGTGAACCGCCACGCCTCGTCACGGCCCGAGGGCACCTCGAACTTGTCGACGTCGAACGAGGTGAAGACCTCGCCTTTGTTGACCGCGGCGCCAGCGCCCGGGTTCTGAATCGGCTTCGAGGGGTTTTCTCCCTCTACCGCTCCAATCACACCAGTCGACATCAGCCAACGGCCCCTTCCATTTGCAGCTCGATGAGCCGGTTCAGTTCCAACGCGTATTCCATCGGCAGTTCCTTGGCGATGGGCTCGACGAAGCCGCGCACCACCATGGCCATCGCCTCGTCCTCGGTCATGCCGCGGCTCATCAGGTAGAACAGCTGGTCCTCGGACACCTTCGACACGGTGGCCTCGTGACCCATCGTCACGTCGTCCTCGCGGATGTCGACGTACGGGTAGGTGTCCGAGCGGCTGATCGTATCGACAAGCAGCGCATCGCATTTCACGGTCGACTTGGACCCGTAGGCGCCCTTGTTCACCTGAACGAGGCCACGGTAGGAGGCCCGGCCACCGCCGCGCGCCACCGACTTGCTGATGATGTTCGAGGAGGTGTGCGGCGCCAGGTGCAGCATCTTCGCGCCGGTGTCCTGGTGCTGGCCCTCGCCGGCGAACGCCACCGAGAGCACCTCGCCGCGGGCGTACTCACCGGTCATCCAGACCGCCGGGTACTTCATGGTGACCTTGGAGCCGATGTTGCCGTCGACCCACTCCATGGTCGCGCCCGCCTCCGCCTTGGCCCGCTTGGTGACCAGGTTGTAGACGTTGTTCGACCAGTTCTGGATGGTGGTGTAGCGGCAGCGGCCGCCCTTCTTCACGATGATCTCGACCACCGCGGAGTGCAGCGAGTCCGACTTGTAGATCGGCGCGGTGCAGCCCTCGACGTAGTGCACGTAGGCGCCCTCGTCGACGATGATGAGGGTCCGCTCGAACTGGCCCATGTTCTCGGTGTTGATCCGGAAGTAGGCCTGCAGCGGGATGTCGACGTGCACGCCCGGCGGCACGTAGATGAACGAACCACCCGACCACACCGCGGTGTTCAGCGCGGAGAACTTGTTGTCGCCAGCGGGGATCACCGAGCCGAAGTACTGCTGGAACATCTCCGGGTGTTCCTTCAACGCCGTGTCGGTGTCGAGGAAGATGACGCCCTGCTTCTCCAGATCCTCACGGATGGAGTGGTAGACGACCTCGGACTCGTACTGCGCCGCGACACCGGAGACCAAGCGCTGCTTCTCCGCCTCGGGGATGCCGAGCTTGTCGTAGGTGTTCTTGATGTCTTCGGGCAGGTCGTCCCAGGTGGCTGCCTGCTTCTCGCTGGAGCGCACGAAGTACTTGATGTTGTCGAAGTCGATGCCGTCGAGGTTGGAACCCCAGTTCGGCATGGGCTTGCGATCGAAGATGCGCAGCGCCTTCAGCCGGATGTCGAGCATCCAGTCCTGCTCGCTCTTCTTCTCCGAGATGTCGCGAACAACCGCCTCGGACAGGCCTCGTTGCGCGCTGGCTCCGGCCACATCCGAATCGGCCCAGCCGTAACCGTATTTACCCAGCGAAGCAATGGTCTCTTCCTGAGTGAGCGGCTGCACCTGGTCGGTGGTTGTCGTCATTCGGCACTCCTTCCGGAGTCGTTCGTTCGTACCGCTGCGGGCTGTGCAGCGATTTCTGGTGAAGTTTTGTTGGTAATCGGTAATACGAGCAGCGGCACGTGCGTCGTGCACGCGCAGTCGCCGTTAGCGATCGTGGCCAGCCGCTGCACGTGCGTGCCGAGCAGGTCACGGAACGCCTCGAGTTCCGCCTCGCACAACTGCGGGAATTCCTCCGCGACGTGCGCGACCGGGCAGTGGTGCTGGCAGATCTGCACGCCGGTGCCCACCTTGCGGGTGGAAGCGGCGAAACCGGCCTCGGTGAACGCGTCCGCGATCTCCTCGGCCTTGGCCTCGGTCTGCTGCGGCGTGTGTTCCTCGACCGGCGCGATCCCGGCCACGATAGTCCTAGCCCGTTTCCGCGCGAACTCGGTGATGGCTTGTTCGCCGCCGATCTCGCCGAGCTGGCGGATCGCCGCACCGGCCAGGTCGTCGTAGGCGTGACCCAATTGGCCACGACCTGCGGCGGTGAGTTGATACTGCTTGGCGGGGCGGCCTCGGCCCTTCTGCTGCCAGGGCGCGGACCTACTGGCCCGGGCCTGACCGGAGTCGATCAGCGCATCGAGGTGGCGCCGCACGCCGGCCGGAGCCAGTCCCAGTGTGGTGCCGATGGCGGTCGCGGTGATCGGGCCCTCTTCCAGCAGCAGCTGGACGATGGCCGCGCGGGTGTGTCCCTCGCCGACGGTCGTGGGCGCAGCAGGCGATCCGGTACCGGCCTTACGACCAGCCCTTTCGTCTTCGCTCCGCAAACCCACGGTTTTCACAACATCAGTGTGGCGGAATTCGTTCCCGAAATCTAATAAGGGTGCCCTGAGTTCTCGGGGCTCGTGACCTGCATAGACCGCTGTTGCGGGGTCCGCGGGAGCCCGATCCGCGGTGCCGCGGAGTTGCAGATCGGGGTCGCGATCGCCCGTTATTTAAGCCGAGCCTTAAACCGCCCGCGGATATGGCCTCTGACCTGCCGTTTGCGTGAGCGACTCGAGAACGTCCCGGCGTGCGAGGTGTTCGCGGCTGACGCGTCGGCCACTCTCGCGATCGATGCTTCGGCGATCACTTTCGCGCGGATCGAGTCCAGTGCGTTACATCACACATGGTCGATTGACCACCTCGCCGAGACCACTCAACGGACGGCGACGAGCTTCATCGGCGTCTCCAGCAGAGCGTCGACGGCGTCATCCCAGTTTGCTGTCCGAGTGGTAACCAGCGACGGGTCGAACCGGCCCGCGGCGACCAGATCCAGCACCTCGGGGATAGCGGGACGGGCATGCGCACGACCGGTATGGAACGTGCAGCAGCGCGAGTACATCCGGAAGATCGGCAGCGGGACGTCGGTGAGCTGGACGCTGACGCTGGTGCACCAACCGTCGTAGGCGGTGGCGTTGATCGCGGATCGCAGCGCCGTCGCACCGCCCGCGGATTCGACCGTGATCGGGAACCGGCCGACGCGGGCGTCACGGGGACCTTCGATTGCCTCGGCGCCCAAGGACTTCGCGATCTCCAGCCGCTCGACGGAGTCGTCGAGGTAGACGACCCGGGCAGCATCGAGCGCGACGGCGAGGCCCGCGGCGTACAGCCCGATCGACGGGGCAGCGGGCCCGCCGATGACCAACACCTCGGCGCCGGGGTTGTCGGCGAGCTGCGGACCGACCGCGCGATACCCGTCCGGGATGTTGTCGCTCGCGCTGGCAACGGCCACCGGGTCGATCCCGGCAGGCAGCAGCACCAGCATGGCGTCGGCGTGCGGAATGAGAGTGAGGTCCGCCCAGAGCCCGCCCCAGTCCAAGCCGCCGAGCGGGCCGAGGCCGAAGGACGACAACGGCGCGTGACTCGTACAGTTGCCGGTGCGACCGCGCAGACAGGCATGGCATGTGCCGCAAGAGATTTGGAACGGCACCACCACCCGGTCACCGACCGCGACGGCACGCACGTCGTCCCCGATCGCGACCACCTCGGCCACGCCCTCGTGCCCGAACGGATAGGGACCGGGCAGCGGGAAGGCGCCACGCAGGACGGCCGGATCGATATCGCAGGTGGCCAGCGCGATCGGGCGGACCAGCGCCTGGCCGGGCCCGGTGAGCTCGGGTTCGGGGTGCTCTTCCCAACGCAGGTCGCCGGGGCCGGTCAACATCAGACGCTTCATGGATCGAGTTTCGCTAGAACGTTCTTTCTAGTCATGCCCCACAGGGAATTTCACTGCTCAGCAACAACTTCCGGAACATTTCCGGTGCCGTCCGATGCCGCGGCCGCCACCACTCTCGCCTCGATGGTCGGTGCCGAGTCCACCTCGGGCATCCCCATGTCGATATCCGAGGTGCCGGTGCCCGAGGGACCCGTCTCCGCTTCGGTATTCAGCAGCCCCGCCTCTGTGAACGTCACGCGGATCAGTCGCTCCATCGCCGCGGCCACCGTGTGCAGCGGCGCCTCCGAGCGTCGCACCCTGGCCAGCATGGTCGCGCCCTCGTACGCGGCGACCACCGTGGTGGCCAGCGCCCCCGCTTCCGGCCCGGACAACCCCAGTTCGGCGAGCAATCCCGCGAACGCCTGTTCCATCGCGTCGAAGGCCGTCGCACACGCGGCACGGATCGTCTCGACGTCGCTGCCACCGTCCAGCGCGGGTGTGCCGATCGGGCATCCGTCGTCCCAGTCCGAAGCGGCCAGCTTGCCGACCATGAAGTCGAACACGGTGGTCGTCGTGGCGAAGACATCCGTCGGCGCCTGCCGGATCATCCGACCGGTGAGCGTCCCGGTCCCGGTGATGGCGGCGACGGCGATCTCCTCCTTGCCGCCCGGAAAGTGGTGGTAGATAGACCCGTACGGCAATCCGGCCGCTTCGCTCAACGCCTTCAGACCGAACCCGTGATACCCGTGCCGTGCGAGCAGCCCGCACGCGGCGACTTCGATCCGCCGCCTGGACTCCGAAACCATGTGTCTGATTGTGCCTCGGTCGGCGACGCTTCCGATCGGAACGAGCACGGTCGTGTGCGGTCTGTGGCCGGACTCCCTCCGAGCGGGACCCTTATGCTTCGTCTCGTGGCGGTACTGGAGGGCGCGCGGCGCAGGACACTGGCATTCGGGCGCCGAGCACTCGGGTTGGACGTGCCGACCGCCGATCACACGATCGCGGTCCTGCACCAGGACGAGACCGAGGTGCCCGGGCTCGACCCGGAGGAGCGCGTCCAGCTGGACCGGATCCGCCTGATGGGCGCGACCGGAACGGTGCTGATGGCGATCAGCGCGCTCGGTATCGGCGCGCAGCCGGTGCACCAGAACCCGACCTCGGGTGTCCGGGTGCTCGGCATCTTCGCCCGCGCGCACACCGGCTCGCTCGCCATGTGCATGACCGGCACGGTCGTGGTGGTGCTCGCCTGGCTGCTGCTCGGCCGGTTCGCGGTCGGCGGCATCAGCGGCGCACCACGCCACCGACTGACCCGCTCCCAACTCGACCGCACCCTGCTGCTCTGGATCATCCCGCTGAGCGTCGCGCCCCCGCTGTTCAGCAACGACGTGTATTCGTATCTGGCACAAAGCGAAATCGCGGCGCGCGGCATCGACCCGTACCAAGAGGGACCGGTCGCCGGGCTCGGCATCGACAACGTACTGACCAACAATGTGCCGACCATCTGGCGCGACACCCCGGCGCCGTATGGGCCGCTGTTCCTCTGGATCGGCCGCGGCATCGCCGAGATCACCGGCGACAACATCATCGCGGGTGTGTGGGTGCACCGCATGCTCGCGCTGGCCGGTGTCGCCTTGATCGTCTGGGCACTGCCGAGACTTTCGGTGCGCTGTGGAGTGGCGCCGGTGAGCGCGCTGTGGCTGGGTGCCGCGAATCCGCTGGTGCTGTTCCATCTCGTCGGCGGCGTGCACAACGACGCACTGATGCTCGGGCTGATGCTGGCCGGGATCGAGTTCTGCTTACGCGCCATCGAGGACATCCATCCGTTCGATGGACGTGCCTATACGTGGTTGATCGGCGGAACGATCGTCATCACGATGTCGTCGGCGGTGAAGTTCACTTCGGTCGTCGCGCTCGGGTTCGTCGGCATGGCGTTGGCCCGGCGCTGGGGATTCAGTCTGCGCAATGTGGCCGTTGCAGCGGTCATGCTCGGCGCAATTGCCATCGGCACAACAGTTTTCATCGGTTCCATGAGCGGGCTCGGCTTCGGCTGGATCTACACCCTCAATGTCGCCAATGCGGTTCGCAGTTGGATGTCGGTGCCGACCGTGCTCGGCATCATCACCGGGTTCGGTGGCGTGCTGCTCGGCCTCGGCGACCACACGACCGCACTGTTGAGCATCACCCGGCCGATTGCCGTGGTGATCGCGGGGTTCTTCACCGTGCGCATGCTGGTCGCTACCGGTTCCGGTCGGCTGCATCCGGTCGGCGCGCTCGGCGTCGCGATGGGTGCAATAGTGCTGTTGGCCCCTGTGGTACAGCCCTGGTATGTGCTGTGGGCGATCGTGCCACTGGCCGCCTGGGCCACCCGGCCGGCGTTCCGCGTTCCCGCTGTTGCCTTCTCGGCCGTCGTCAGCGTAATCCTCATGCCGCGCGGCGCCGACCTCGAGGTGTTCCAGATCGTCGGCGCGGTCATCGCCACGGTGATCGTCTCCGTGCTGTTCATCGTGATCACCCGTAACAAACTGCCGTGGCGCGGCGAGCGGGGGGTGTCGGCTCCGTCACAAGTGCCCACCTCTTACGGTGTGACATTGTGACATCCTCCGGACCTGCCGTTCGCGTCGACGGTGTCGTCAAGCGTTACGGCGAGACCACGGCGGTCGACGGTTTGAGCTTCGATGTCGAACGCGCGCAGGTGCTCGCGCTGCTCGGTCCGAACGGGGCGGGCAAAACCACCACCGTCGAGATGTGCGAGGGATTCGTGACGCCGGACGCGGGTTCGGTGCGCGTGCTCGGCCTCGATCCGATCGCCGATTCCGATCGGCTGCGCCCGCGCATCGGGGTCATGCTCCAGGGCGGCGGCGCCTACCCGGGCGCGAAGGCGGGCGAGATGCTCGACCTGGTCGCCGCCTACTCCGCCGATCCGCTGGATCCCGAATGGTTGCTGCGCACCCTAGGTCTGCAGGACAACCGCGGCACGCCGTACCGTCGGCTCTCCGGCGGCCAGCAGCAACGGCTCGCGCTGGCGTGCGCGCTGGTCGGCAAGCCGGAGATCGTGTTCCTCGACGAACCCACCGCCGGGCTGGACGCGCAGGCACGCCTGATCGTGTGGGAGCTGATCGACGCGCTGCGCCGCGACGGGGTGACCGTCGTGCTCACCACGCACCTGATGGACGAGGCCGAACAGCTCGCCGACCAGCTGGTGATCATCGATCACGGCCGAATCGTCGCCTCCGGCACGCCCGCCGAGGTGACCGCGCACGGCGCCGCCGGGCAGCTACGCTTCTCCGCCCCACCGAAACTCGATCTGGACCTGCTGAAATCGGCACTGCCGGAAGGTTTCTCGCCACGGGAGACCACGCCGGGCACGTATCTGGTCGAGGGCGAGATCAATCCGCAGGTGCTCGCCACCGTGACCGCGTGGTGCGCGCGAGTGAACGTGCTGGCCACCGACATTCGGATCGATCAGCGCAGGCTCGAAGACGTCTTCCTGGAACTCACCGGACGGGACCTACGCGGATGACCCAGCCCGACCTGACCGCCAACCGCTTCACGCCGGGCACCTTCGCGCCCGATCCACGGCCGAGCTCGCGCGCCGCGATGATGCTCGCGCAGACGCGGCTCGAGCTGATCCTGTTGCTGCGCAACGGCGAACAGCTGCTGCTGACCATGTTCATTCCGATCACCCTGCTGGTCGGGCTCACCCTGTTGCCGTTCGGCGACCTCGGCGCCGACCGCGTGGACAAGATCGTGCCCGCGGTGATGATGGTGGCGGTCATGTCGACCGCGTTCACCGGACAGGCCATCGCCGTCGGCTTCGACCGCCGCTACGGCGCGCTGAAGCGGCTCGGCGCGACCGCGTTGCCGCGCTGGGGCATCATCGCGGGCAAGAGCGCGGCGGTGCTGATCGTCGTTGTGCTGCAAGCGATTCTGCTCGGCGCCATCGGCTTCGCGCTCGGCTGGCGGCCCGAACCGGCCGGACTCGCCCTCGGGGCGCTCGTGATCGCGCTCGGCACCGCCACTTTCGCGGCGATGGGCCTGCTGCTCGGCGGCACGCTGAAGGCCGAAGTCGTGCTGGCACTGGCGAACATCCTCTGGTTCGTCATGCTCGGCATCGCGAGCGTGGTGTTCGCCACCGACGATCTGCCCGCCGCGGTGAATGTGCTTGCCCGCCTTATCCCCTCGGGTGCGCTGGCGGTCACCCTCGAGGACGCGATGCGCAGCAGCATCGACTGGTTCGGCATCGCCGTGCTCGCCGTCTGGGGCGCGGTATCCGGCATCCTCGCGGCCCGCTACTTCCGCTTCCAGTAGACGGCCGCCGAACTGCGCACACCGCCGCGCCGGGTGTCCGCGAGCGGTACCAACGACAGCGTGTAGTTGACCGTGCTCTACCATCGTGACGTGCTGTATCGCGCCTTTCTGCGACTCGTCGACAAGCTGCCGCTGCCCTCGCTGCGGGTGCAGCGACTGATCGCGATCGCGGTCATCCTCTCGCAGGCGGGCATCGCGGTCACCGGGGCTGTCGTCCGGGTTACCGCCTCCGGCCTCGGCTGCCCGACCTGGCCGCAGTGCTTCCCCGGCAGCTTCACCCCGATCGGCGTCTCCGAGGTGCCGGTGCTGCATCAGACCGTCGAGTTCAGCAACCGGCTGCTCACCTTCGTCGTCTCGCTGTGCGCCGCGCTGATCGTGCTCGCGGTCACCCGCGCCCGGCGCCGCCGCGACGTGCTGACCTACGCCTGGCTGATGCCCGGCGGCACGTTGCTGCAGGGCATCATCGGCGGCATCACCGTGCGCACCGGTCTGCTCTGGTGGACCGTCTCCGTGCACCTGCTGGCGTCCATGCTGATGGTCTGGCTGTCGGTGGTGCTCTACGCCAAGATCAACGAACCCGACGACGGCATCGAAACCGTGCAGGCGCCCGCGCCGCTGCGCTGGCTCACCGCCCTCAGCGGCGTCGCATTGAGCGGCGTGCTCATCGCCGGAACCCTGGTCACCGCCGCCGGACCGCACGCGGGCGACAAGAGCATCGAGCGCCAGGTAGAGCGCCTGCAGATCGAGATCGTCACCCTGGTGCACCTGCACTCGCAGCTGCTCGTCGGCTACCTCGCACTGCTGGTCGGCCTGGCCTTCGGCCTGTTCGCGGTCGGCGTCACCCCTGCGGTCCGCAAACGGATGTTCGTACTGCTCGCGCTCGTCTGCGCGCAGGCCCTGGTCGGCATCGTCCAGTACTTCACCGACGTCCCAGCGGCTCTCGTCGTCGTGCACGTCGGCGGAGCCGCCGCCTGCGTCGCCGCCACCGCCGCCCTCTGGGCATCGCTGCACACCCACGAACCCGCCCCCACAACCGTCACCGCGAAACAGTCCGCCTGAACTCGCGTCACGTAAACCGCACACCCTTTGCCTGAACCGCACACCCCCTATACCGGATGTGCGGCTAACACAAAGGGTGTGCACTCTCCCCAGCAACCCATTTCGACCGCTCACCCGACAAGAAAATCTCGAAAACAGCACCACAGCCAGGCCTCACGTCGAAAACCACCACCTCACCCACCCAGGCCGCGGAAGAGCAAGTCGGGAACCCCACCTGACGCGCTCAGCACTACTCGGGTATCCCACGAACTGCCGAAAACCTTGAGGCAGTACACCATCGGACATCTGTGAGCACGCAACCTCGGATCAGTACACCTAGAGATCCTGGGGAATGTGCACCTACCGGGTAGGTACTTCCAAGGACTCCCAAGCAGAGCAGTCCATAGAAGCTGAAGACCTACCCACGTTTTCCCGCGAGTAGTGCTGAGCGCGTCGTGTGCCGTACCCGGCTTTAGTTACCGGTCAGGTGCGCGGTGTGGGCGTTCCAGCGTAGTCATCTGGCTGTGGTTGCGTCACAAGCGCTTCGGACAAGAGCGGATAGTCCGCGGTCAGCCCTCGAGGGAGCGATGAGGTGTCGGCGCGCATGAGTTGTGCAGGTGCGCTCGAAATTGCTAGCAATTTCGTGCGCAGCCTGCGAAAACGAGCGCGGGAGGTGGCTTCCGCAAGGTTGGGACTGGATCCGCACTTTCTCGGGATCTGCACTCGCTTTAGGGCCCTGTTGCGGGTGCGGATCCCGAGAGAGAGTGCGACTGGTGGCGACGGTGGCCTCGTCGATGGTGTTGGCTACGCTCGGGGGTCGGGGTTGGACGGATCGTCGAGAACGGGAGTGGCCGATGGGTTCAGAGCGGGTGGAAGGTGCGGTTGCGCAACCATTTCCGCAAATCGAGCCGTACGCGCACGGACTGTTGGAGGTCGGGGACGGGAATCGGATCTACTGGGAAACCAGTGGGAATCCGGCGGGCAAGCCCGCGCTCGTGGTGCACGGCGGGCCGGGTAGCGGCGGTAGCCGCCGGGCACGAAAGACCTTCGACCCGAGCGTGTATCGCACGATCATGTTCGATCAGCGCGGCTGCGGAGAGAGCGTGCCGCACGCCTCGGACCCGAATGTCGACATGGCGCACAACACCACCGAGCATCTGATCGCCGACATGGAGCGGTTGCGGGAGCATCTCGGCGTCGAAAAGTGGTTGCTGTACGGCGGCTCCTGGGGTTCGACGCTGATCCTCGCCTACGCCGAACGGTATCCGGAGCGGGTGTCCGAGATCATTCTGGTGAGCGTCACGATGACCAGGCCCGAAGAGACCGATTGGCTCTACCACGGTGTCGCGCGGTTCCTGCCCGCCCAGTGGGAGGCGTTCCGCAATGCGCTGCCGGAAGGTGAGCGCGACGGGAATCTCGTTGCCGCATATAGCCGTTTGATGAACAACGCCGATCCGGCGGTGCGGGAGCAGGCGGCCCGCGATTGGTGCGCCTGGGAAGACGCCGTCATCTCGCACGAATCCCTTGGCAACCCAGGCGCTTACAGCAGCAAACCGGACGCGGCGCTGCTCGCCTTCGTCCGGATCTGCACCCACTACTTCGCCAACAACGCCTGGCTCCCCGATGGACAACTACTCCGCGACGCGCCCAAGCTCGCCGGTATCCCCGGCGTGCTCATCCACGGACGACTCGACCTCAGCACGCCGCTGCAAACCGCCTGGCAGCTGGCACAGGTGTGGCCGGAGGCCGATCTGAAAGTGATCGACGACTCCGGCCACACCGGCAGTCCGACTATGCAGGCGACGATCCTGGAAGCCGTCGCCCGCTTCGGCCGCTAACCCGTCACTTGGCCGCAGCGCGGGCGGGCGGGTCAGCGGCAGCCGCGTAGGTCTGCATCGCGTCGGCGATCGCCGCGGTGTTCACAGTCAACGCGGTGTTGTTGATGTTGGCGGTGGTGTCGCACGAGCGGTGGTAGCAGGAGTCGTAGGCCCGGCCCGCCTGGCCGCCGAACAACTGCTGTTCCCGTTGCGTCTTGATGCCCTCCGCGCCGGTGAACAGGCCGCCGACCGGGATCCCGGCCCGCATGAACGCGCCGTAGTCCGAGCGGCCGTCGAGCGCCGTACGGATGTGCGGAATGCTCCGAGAATCGAAGTAGCGGTTGAAGTTCTGCTCGATCGCGGCGGACCCGGCCGGCCCGCTGCTGCCGTTGTAGATCATGTACGCGAAGTTCGTCGAACCGATCATGTCGAAGTTGAGATACAGCGCGAGCTTGGCGCGGTTGGCCGCGGACAGGTTCGCCACGTAGTACTTCGAGCCGACCAGCCCGAGTTCCTCGGCGCCCCACCAGGCGAACCGCACCTTGTTCTTCGGCTGCTGGGTGGCCATCTGCAGCGCGACCTCGAGCAATCCCGCACTGCCGGAACCGTTGTCGTTGATGCCCGCGCCGGCGCGCACGGAGTCGAGGTGTGCCCCCGCCATCACGACCTGGTCCGCGTTGCCCGTCTTGCTCTCCGCGATCACGTTATGCGTTGTGGCAGGCAAGGATTCGGTGTCGGTCTTGAGCCGCACCACCTTGTTCGCCGCAGCGAGGTCCTTGCCGACGGCGAAGCTCGCGCCGACCACCGGGACCTTGATGCCCTTCTCGTCGAGGGGCTCAGCGAAGGCGTCGGTGCGGCCATCCTGTCCCTCGTTGAAGATGATCACACCCGATGCGCCTGCAGCCTGCGCATTTCGAGCCTTGTCGGCTGCGGAGCAGGTACCGCGCTGGATCAGGGCGATATTGCCGCGAGTGAACCCGGCGAAGTCCGCGGCCTCGCAACCGGAGGTCGAGGTGTTCGGCTGCAGACCGGGCGACAGGGCCAGATCGACACCCTGGACCGTGGCCCGTGTTTCGCCCGACCCGGAATAGGTCAATGTGGCGAAGTCGCTGAGCTCGACCTGCCCCGGCTGGGTCGCTTTGTACGAGGTGTGACCTGCGGAGACCTGCTCCAGGACCGCGGTCGACTTCTCCCGGAAGGACTGGAAGGTGAACGGCTGCAACGTCACCGTGTAACCCACGCGGCGGAGTTCACCGGCCACGTAGTCACGGGAGGCGTCGTAACCGGCGGTGCCCGCGGCACGGGTACGGCCGTTGGCGTTGGCGATGCTCTGGAACTTCTCCAGGTGCTGGTTGACCGCCGGCGCCTGGATCGAGTCGGCCAGTTGCCCGGGCGGCGCGGCGGGTTCGGCGGACACCGAACCCGCCAGCGCGAGCGATAGCGCGAGCGGCACGGTGGTGGCTGCGGCGATCAGTTGGCCGGTTTTGGCACGGCCGGATTTTCGGGGCATGTCGGCTCCTCCGAAGGATGGATGAATTCCCGATGGTCGGAGGTTAAGCCGAGGTGCCGGCCCGCTGAAACCCCAGTTGACCTGTGGGGAAAGGGCGTTACGGCGCGAGCGCCGCCCGGACGAACGCCACAAGATCGCCGCTGACCCGTTGCTGGTCCAGCCCGTCGGTGCCGCCGCGAATCGCGGACAACAAGGCGGACAACAAGATCGAGAGCAGGATCTCACCACTCAGCCGCGGATCGAGTGCGGGATCCATGCACCCGAGGGCGATCCCGTTCTTGATCCAGGCGGTGGCCTCGTCGCCGTAGACAGTCAGGTTCTGGATCGAACGCTCGGCCACCTGGTCGTCGATCGAGGTCGCCTCGATGAGGATGAAGGTCACCAAACCTGGTTCGTCCGTGACCAATTCGTAGCAGTGGTCGATGATGCGGGCGAACAGCGCGCAGAATTCGTCGAGGGTCTGCGGGCGCTGCCCGGTCACCGCCCGCGCGAAGACGCGGTCGCGGATCAACGCGAAGTAGTGGTCGATGACCGCGTCGAGGATGTCGCGCTTGTTGGTGAAGTAGTTGTAGAACGTGCCATGACTGACGCCGGCGCGGGCGACGATATCGGCGACCACGACGGCGCGATATCCCTTGTCCACGAACAGCTCATACGCGGAGAGGACCAGCTCCGCCCGGCGTTTGGCGGCATTCATCGCGCCGGTCCGGCCGCGACGGAATCGATTGGCCGCAAGGCCTTTTCGAGCAGGGTGAGTACACCGGCGGTGGCTCGTTCCCGCGCCAGTGGCGTGTTGTCGCCGCGCATCTCCTGCAACAGCCCGGGCACCACCAGGGTCAGCGTAGTGTGCGCGGTCACCTCGGGGTCGATGTCCGCGCGAATCCAGCCCGCCGCGACACCGCGCCGAAGTTCTTGCGCCACAAAGGTACTGACGAGCAACTCCAGCCCGAGCAGCCGGTCGCTGAGCTCCTTGTCGATGGCGCTCGCCTCGACGAGCACCAGCCGAACGAAGTCCGGATCATGCTCCAGCATCGCGTACAACCGCGCGATGGCCGCCTGGACACCGGCGAGCAGCTCCTCGGCCGAGGTCGGACGACTCAGCAGCGCCTGCGGTTCCAACGCGTCGATCAGCCTGCCGAACCCGAAATCGACTACATGGTCGAGGATTTCGCGCTTGCTCGCGAAGTACCGGTACACCGTGCCCTGCCCGATACCGGCGTGCGCGGCCACGTCCGAGATCGCGGTCGCCTCGTACCCGCGCTCGACGAACACGGCGTACGCCGATTCGATGATCTGCTGCCTGCGCCGTTCCGGCAGACCGGCAAGCGGTGGCCGACCCCGGCGGGCCGCGCTCGGCTGCTCGGGCACAGCACTCCTTCTCGACAGAACCAGGACAAATAGCTCGTCAGCTTATCAACGCCCCGGTGCCTCGCCCTTCGGGCCGTAGTCGACGACCTGCCAGTTGCCGCCGTTCTTCGCCACCGTGACCACCAGCAGGTTCGGTACCGTCGCCGGGGTCGGCTGCTGGATGTTCTGGGTCTTCTGAGTCGCGAACACCGTCACCGAGTACTGATCGTTGCCTTGCGTGTCCACCGCGGTGCCGAGCACCTGGCCGGTGGCCACCACCTGCGCCTCGGTCATGATCTTCGCCAGCGTGTCGTGCACCTCGTCGTAGCGCTTGCGCAGTGCATCGGAGGTGCCCCGCTGCACGCCGTCGAAGAAGGCGGGCAGGTTCTTGTGGTCATAGGTGAGCGAGCGCAGCGTGTAATCCTTCGCGACCTCGGCGGCCTTGTCGCGGTCGGCGTTCTGCTGGCGCAGTGCGCCGAGATCGTCGGAGGTGGACTGCCAGGACAGGCCGAGCGCGATGCTGAGCACCGTGAGCAGGACCGTCAGGCCGCCGAGGATGTAGCCGATGCCGTTGCGCCGCAGGCCCTTCGACTCCTCCACCGAGGCGGTGACAGCCGCGCGCTCGGGGACGACGGCCTCGGGCGTCGGGGCGGCAACGACCTCGGGCGTCGCGGCGACGACAGTCTCGGGCGTTGGGGCCGTGCCGGTTTCGGGCGCATCGGCGGGCTCGTTGGTGGTCATGAGGTCCTCAACTCTCTATTTCGGAACGTCGAGCGTGATGCGGGCGGTCCCGTTCTCCGGGAAGGTCGCCGAGAGCAGGTCGATGATCGAACCCGCGTCCACCCGAACGGGTTTCAGCACGCTGGTGGACGGCTTCAACGCGGTGGCGATGTGCGCCAGGTCAGGTCCGAGCACCGCTAGATACTGGTCGATCTTCTGCACCAGCGGTCCGAGCGGCTCGTCCCAGACATGTTCGCCCGCATAGGAATAGCCCTGGAAAGCCTTGATCAGGTGCACGACCTCGGGCAGCAGCTGGGTGAAATCGTCGGCCCAGCCGCCGATCACCGGTCCGTAGCCGTTGAAGTTCTCGGCGAGGTCCTGTCCGTTCAGGTACAGCCGGGTGATCTCGTCCCGCTTGTCGTGCAGCAGTTGCGCCGTCATGGTCAGCGTCCGGGTGAGATTCGCGATCTCCTTCTCCCGGCCCGCGTAACCCTGCGACAGGATGGCGGCGAGCTGTTCGATCTTGGCCGGATCGATCTGCGAGTTCAGCACGTCCAGCTTGGCCAGCGCCTCGCTGACCGTCGTCGCGATGCGCACCTGATGCGCGGGAACGACGCTGCCGTCGGTGAGATACGGGCCCACCGTCCCGGTCGGGCGGAAGTCCATGAACTGCTCGCCCGCCGCCGACAGATTGCTGACGTGCACCTCGCTGCCGAGCGGCACCCGGTACTTCGCGTCCAGCTCGATCCGCACCGCCAGCCCGGTGCCGGTGGCGGTGATGGCGCGCACCTTGCCGATCCGCATGCCGCGCAGGTCGACCTGAGAAGTCTGCATCAGCCCGCCGGACGTAACCATCAGCACCGTAACGGTATTCGTCGTACGCCGGGGATCGATGTCGAGCACGCCGATGGCCATGTACGCGGCGCATACCACCGTCATCACGAGCAGCAGCACCAGCGAGACCGGACCGGAGAGCTTCATCGGACCATTCCTATCGACCGCAGCACCTGGATCATCTCGTCCGAGCGGGCCGTGGCGTCGGCGGTGACCGCCGCCGCGCTGACCCGCTGCACCCGAATGTTCGGCGGCGCACTGAAGAACGGGATCAGCTTGTCGCGCAGCAGCCGGTTCATGGTGTCGACGTTCATCGGGATGGTGGTGTCGGAGCTCGCGATGGTGAGTGCGGCGGGCGCGAGGATGCTGATGATGTCGTGCAGGTCGCCGCGCAGCGGCAGCGCGAGATCGCCTACGTACTGGGCCAATTGGCCGCCGTCGATGATCAGTTGGACCAGGCCGAACAGTACGTCCGACAGACCGGCGGCGCGGCTCGGCCCGAGGGTGAGGGTGCGGTCGACGTTTTCCTTGTTCGCTTCGAGGGTGGTCGTCACGCTGGCCGCGGCGGCCAGGATCCGGTCGATATCGTCGCCGTGCGTGGCCAGGTCGTGCAGCGCGTTCTTGCCGCCGGCCAGGATGCGCTGCAGGTCCGCCGGGTCGGCCGGGAAGGAGGCATTGACGCTGGCGACGAGCTCCTGCATCTCGCCGAAGCGGCCGCCGGTCACGATGTTCGACAGTGCCCGCAGGATGTCTTCCACATTGGCGGCGGGCACGGTGCGCGAGCGCGGGATGACATCGCCGTTCACCAGGAACGGCGGACCCGCGTTCGGCGGCGCCTCCAGCGCGATGTGGATATCACCGAGGATCGTGCTCTGCCGCAGTTCCGCGGTGGCCGACTTGGGCAGTTGCACATCGGATTTCAGGTCGATCGTGGCGACGGCGGTGTCCCCGATCAGCTCGATCCGGTCCAGCATGCCGACCTCGACACCCTCGGCGATGACCTTGGCCCGGTCGGGCAGGTTGAGCACCGAACCGAATTCGATCCGGATCGCGAAGGTCTCCCCCGCCAGATACGTCCCGGGGATCGGCACGTCGGTCGCGCGCAGCCCGCAGCCGGTCAACAGCAGCACGACCGCGGCGAGCACAGGTATCAGACGCTTCACGGCGCCCCCAACGATCCGAGGATCACCTGCATCAAGCCGGGCTGGCTACCGTCCGCCGACTCATAGTGCGGCGGAAGGTAATTCATCCGCACCGCACCCGTCGCCGGGTCGAAGATCTGAGCCAGCCGATTGTTCAGCGGGGGCAGCTGCACCAGCAGATCCACGATGCTGCCCGCCAGCACCGCGTAGCGATGCACCTCCGGAATGATCCGATCCAGGAACTCGTAGGACTGCTGGTCGTACTTGCCGACATTGCGGGCGATCACCGGCAGGAACTGCAGCGCGAGATCGACTGCCCTGGACAGTTCCGCCGAGAAGCCGTCGACCAGTTGCACGCCGTTCTTCAGATTGTCCAGCAGCGCTTGCATATCCGGCCAGTTGGTGATGAACATGGTGGTGAGCTGGTCGAGGTTGTCGACGAGCCTGCGGATCACCACGTCCCGGTCGGCCGGATCGCCGATCACCTGAGACAGTCGCTGTAGCAAGGCATTCCACTGCGGTCCGGTGCCGTCGAGTGAGCGGACCGCGCCGGTGATGGTCTGATCGAGCAGGGTGTCCGAGGGCGCGCCGGGGGTGGGCGACTGTTGCGCGCCGAGTAGGTCGCCGGACAGTCGCCCGAGCGCATCGAGCGCGTCGCTGATGCCGACCGGCGTCTTGGTGCGCTCCAGCGGAACACAGTGCGCGGTATCGAATTTCGGTCCGCCGGTGTAGGTCTTGGTCAGCTCGACGCGCCGGTCGGTGACGATCGAACTCGACATGGTCACCGCCCTGATATCGGCGGGCAGGGTGAGCTTGCCGTCGATCGTCATCGTCACCTGCATGCGGTCGCCGCGCGCCTCGATGCCCGAGACGGTGCCCACCTCCACGCCGAGCATGGTGACGCTGTTGCCCTCGTAAAGCCCGACGGTGTCGGTGAATTCGGCGCACATGGTCTGCTCGGCGGGCTGCATCTTGTCCAGCCAGGTCGCGCCGCTCACACCGACCACCACCGCCACCGTGACCACCACCGCGGCGATCACCACACCCGTTCTGCCCCAGGCCCGCATCAGCACGCCCTCCCCTCGAACGGAATGCACAGTGCCGGACCGCGGATCACGCTGGCGGACTGGTCGATGGTGACCCCGTCCGCGCCGAGCATGGCCGAGATCTTCGCGATGAAGTCCTTGATCCCCGTAACGACCGTGTCGAGGCGGCCGGGATCCTGCACGAGTTTGTCGAACAGGTCCTCGAATTCGGCGACCGACGGCTCGATCGAATCGCCATACGCCATCACCGGCCGGTGCAGCACCAAGAAGAACCGCTTCAGCAGTTCGAAGACCTGGACGACCTCCGCCTTCCGCTGCCCGAGCACCACGGCGACGACACCGAGTTCACGCACGAAGTCGGCGAGCACGGCCCGGTCTGTCGCGATCGCGCCGATGTACTCGTCGGATACCTGCACCGCCGAATCCAGCTGCTTCGACCGGTCGGCCAGTACGCCGGTGAGGTCGTTGAAGTTGCCGATGATCGAGCGCACGGCGTCGGGCTGGCCGGCCAGCGCGGCGTTCACCTCGGCGATGGTGCTGCGCAGAGTGGTCCCGTCGACCTGGCCGAGCACCGGGGTGGCCACGTCGATGATGTCGGTCAGCTCGAACGGCGTGGTGGTCCGTTCCGGCGGAATGTGCTTGCCGCCCAGCGCTGGCTCCCCCTGCGGAGCCAGCGACAGGTAGTGCCCGCCGATCGGTGTCAGCATCTTCACCGCCACCGACGAGGCGTCGCCGACGTGCACCTCGCGGTCTACGCCGAAGCGCACCTCCACGTGGTCGCCGACCAGGTCCACCGAACGGACCTGGCCCACTTTGATGCCCGCGATCCGCACCTCGTCACCGGTGCGGGTGCCGCCCGAGGATCGGAAGTCCGCTGTGTAGGACTGCTCCCCGAACGGCACCACGTACAGCACCGCGGCGGCGAGCAGGGCGAGCACGCTCAGCAGCACACCCGCTATCCCCCAGCGCAATTGGGCCCAGGACTCCGACTTCTCGGACCGCAGCTGTCTGAGCTCCCCGAACAATCGGAACGGAAGCCCGACGAGTTGTCGTGCCGCACCGGTCATTTGCACACCACCAGCTTCTGATTGCCGAGCACGACATTGCCGATGCCCGGTAACCCGAGCTCGCCACCGGCACACGAGTACGTCTTCGCCTCGCCGCTGGCCGGGATGTTCTGGTTGAGCCCGGTGAGCAATGACGGCACCAGCGACAGGATTTCGACCAGCTGATCGGTCTGCGGCAACAACCTGCGCAGCAGCCCGTCCAGCGGCAGGTAACTCTGGTCGTAGGCCCCTTGCAGCTCCTCGAGCAGCGGGATGAGCGGCACCAGGGTGCGGTTGGCCTGCTCGATGGCGGTGATGATCGTCGCGGTCCGGCTGCCGAACTGGCTCAGCACGCCGTTGAGTTGCTTGACGAGATCGCCGACCGCCGCGGACTTTCCGCCGATCGAGCGGGAGATCTCGCCCAGGTTGTGGATCAACAGGACGACCACCGCCTCGCTGCTCTTGGCGTGCTTGGTGAGCTTGTCGAGATCGGCGAGCGCGGGTCCGATGCCGCTGCCGTCGCCTTGCAGCACCCGCAGGATGTTGGTGCCGAACTGGTTGAGCTGGGCCGTATCCAGGGTTTCGAACAACGGTTTGAAGCCGTTGAACAGTTTGGACACATCGAAACTCGGGATGGTGCGCTCGACCGGAATGGTGGCTCCCTCGGCAAGCCGCACGCCGCCGGTCTTCGCGGTCATCAGTTCGATGTAGCGCTGCCCGATCAGATCCTGGTACCGCACAGCGGCTTCGGTGTTGTCGTACACCGGGCGCTGCCGGTCCACGGTGAAGTGGACGCGGGCGTGCGTGCCGTCCAACTCGACGTTGTCGACCTTCCCAACGGCCACCCCCGACATCCGCACCACGTCCCCGGCGTAGAGCCCCGAGATGTCGCTGAAGACAGCGTCATAGGAGACCTTGTCCTCCGGCACCGGCGTATTCAGCGCGGCCACAATGAAAGCCGAGCACACCGCGACGATGGCGAAGAAGATGCCGAGCTTGACGGCCGCCCCGGCCACACTGTTCATCGCGGCACCCCGATTATCGAATCCGCCAGGTAGGGCATGTTTTTCACGATCACCTCGAGCTGCAGCTGCACCCGGCCGTCGATCACCGGGAACGCGCTGTCGATGCGGGCGAGCAGTGCGGGCAGCCGGTTGTACGCGGGCGCGACAGTGCCGATCGACGCGCTGATCGGCACCACCAGATCCAGCACGCCGCCGATGATGGCGGCCAGATCGGGGTTGTCCCTGCGCAAGAGATCGGTCACCGGTAGCAGCAGCGCGGTGTCCAGGCCGGACAGCGAATGCTTTGTCCGCTCCCGGTTCTCCGCGCTGCCGAAGTACTCGCTGTTGTCGAGCACGCCGAGGATCACGTCGACCACCGGCGGGGTCACCTGCGCGGCACCGGTGCCGACATCGGCGCCGATATCGAGGTAATGCCCCAGTGGCGCACGCTGATTCATGGCGAGCACCCGCGCGGTGGCGAAGAACGACTGCACCGCCGGACCGAGCGAGGCGGTGTTGTCCAGCAGCAGATCGAACAGCGCGCGCACGGTGTCGGAATCGAGCACCTGGGTCAGCCGCGCCGCCCGGCGGAACACACTCGACACGGTCGCGTTGGTCGCGTTGGCGCCGATGAACAGCGTGGTGTTCTCCGGCAGCCGCCCGCCCTTGCCGGTGTTCACCAATTCGATGGCGCTGGAACCGAAGATGTTCGACGAGGTGAATCGTGCCGACACGTCGTCGGTCAGCGCGGCGGCTTGCGTGCGATCCAGCGACAGCTCGATGCGCTGGTGCCCGTAGTCGACGGTCTCCACCTTGCGCACGGTGCCGATCCCGAAGCCGCGGAACTTCACCTCCGCACCCGGCGCGAGCCCCTCGCCGAGGGTGGCCGCATCGATGGTGAGGGTGAACCGGTCGGCGAACTTCCCTTGCGCGTATTGCGTGGTGAACACGGCCACCACGAGGATGACGGCGGCGACGACCAGCCCGCGTAGCCGCAGCATCCACCGCCCGGCGGTGCGCCCTGAATGATCAACGAATATCGGCACGCGTCACCCCGAAATCTTGATTCCGACATCGGGACCCCAGAAGACGATCGTCATGATCATGTCCGCGATCACCACCAGCACCAGGCTCGCGCGGATCGCCCGACCCGACGCGCGACCGACGCCCTCGGGTCCGCCGGTCGCGTAAAACCCCTGGTAGCCGTGGATCAGGATGATCATCACCACGAAAACCGTCGCCTTGATCAGCGACGCGATCACGTCGGCGGGTTGCAGGAAGGCGTCGAAGTAGTGGTAGTAGGTGCCCGAGGACTGACCGTGCAGCACATTGACGACCACCGCGCAGGACAGGTAGCTGAGGATCAGTGTCAGCAGGTAGAGCGGGACGATCGTGATCATGCCCGCGATCACCCGGGTGGTCACCACGAACGGAATCGGCCTGATGCCAATGGCTTCCAGCGCGTCGATCTCCTCGGAGATGCGCATCGCGCCGATCTCGGCGGTCATCCGGCAGCCCGCCTGTGCCGCGAAACCGATCGCGGCGACCATCGGCGCCATCTCCCTGGTGTTCGCGTAGGCGGAGACGAACCCGGTCAGCGGACCCATGCCGACCATGTTCAGCGCGGTGAAACCCTCCACGCCGATCGAGCCGCCGACCGCGACGCCGAGGAAGATCAGCACCGCCACCGTGCCGCCGCCGACGATGATATTGCCGCTGCCCCAGGTGATGTCGGTGAGGATCAGCATGGTCTGGCGGCGATACGAGCGCAGCGTGTGCGGCACCGCGGCGAGCACCTGGATCACGAAAGTCAGTTGGTGGCCGAGCGATTCGAACAGCGTCAGCGGTCCACGCGTGCCGCGCTCGACGAGGCGACCGGCCCGGCCGAACGGCCGATACTGGGCGGGAACTTCCGTCATCAGCCCACCTTTTGCGGCAGGAACATCGAAACCAGCTGGGTGATCACGAGATTCACGCCGAACGCGGCGATCACCCCGATCACCACGGCCGCGTTCACCGCGTTCGCGACACCCTTGGGGCCGTGCGTCGCCTCCAGCCCGCGCTGGCAGGCGACGATCAGCACGATCACCCCGAAGATGACCGACTTCACGATCGCCACCGCGAGATCGGCCATGGTCGCGAAGGCCGCGAACGAGGACAGGTAGCTGCCCGGCGTCACCCCTTGGAACCCGACGGCCACCACGTATCCGGTGAACACCCCCATGAAAATGACCAGCAGGCACAGCAGCGGCGTCAGCACGATCATGGCCGCCAAGCGCGGCGCGACCAATCGCCGCACCGGGTCGATTCCCATGGTGCGCAACGCATCTACTTCCTCGCGGATCGTGCGCGCCCCCAGATCCGACGCGATCGCCGAACCGGCCGCGCCGCCGAGCAGCAGCGCGGTCACCATCGGCGCGCCTTGCCGAATGACGCCGAGCCCGCCCGCCGCACCGGCCACCGAGGTGGCGCCGACCTGCTGCGTCAGGCTGCCGACCTGCACCGAGACGATCACGCCGAACGGAATCGCCACCAGCACAGCGGGAATCGCGGTCACACTGACGATGAACCAGCCTTGCTGCAGCGTGTCCCGCCACGGATGTCGAAGTTTGATGATGTCGCCGACGAGGTAGCTGAACGCGGCGGCCGCGAGTTGTAGCGTTCGACCGAAGGTCCGCAAGCTCTTCAGAACTAGCTCGAACCCCCACCGCACCAGTGGCTCGGACACCCGAGCAACCCTGTCTACGACCACTGTTACCTCGATTCCACCGGCTCCCCCCGGCGAGGCACAATTTAACCGACTGATATGTCACTCTGTGGCTGTTTCGGCCAAATCCTCCCACCGACTGAGACAGTTGCGGACAAATGGGTTTCAACGGACCGACCGGCCGGAAAAAGTCCGGACGAACCCGGCGGGACCGCCGCCGAGGCCGCTAATCTGGCGGGCATGGCGGTCACTGTTCTAGTGCCTGATGACTACGGCGTCACGGCTCTATCCGAAATCGACGGGGTACAACCGTTGCGATACGAAATCGGCGAACCACTGCCGGACGGCGCAGAACGCGCGGAAGTGCTGATACCCAAGTTTCTTTCCCGCGCCGACACGGTCGACCTGACCCGACTGCCGAAACTCCGGCTAGTACAGCTGATCACCGCGGGCGCCGAAGGCTGGATCAGCGAGCTTCCCGACGGCGTGCGCCTGTCCACCGGCCGCGGCGCACACGGCGGCAGCTCCGCCGAATGGGTGATGGCCGCGCTCTTGCACATCTACCGCGAGCTCGGCGGATTCGCCGACGCCCAGCGCGCGGAGCAGTGGACCTTCCACCAGACGGGCACGCTGATCGGCAAGCGGATTCTGGTGATCGGCGCGGGCGACCTGGCCACCGAACTGGTGCACCGGCTGTCCGGCTTCGACACGACGGTCACCCTGGTCGGCACCCGGGCCCGCGATGGGGTGCACGGCATCGACGAATTACCCGGACTGCTGGCCGAAAAGGACGTCGTGGTCCTGACTGTCCCGGTCACTCGCCGTACCGTCGGTATGGTCGACGCCGCTTTCCTCGCCGCGATGGACGACAACGCCATCCTCGTGAACATCGCCCGCGGCTCGATCGTCGACACCAACGCCCTACTGGCCGAGCTGAACTCCGGCCGCCTGCGCGCCGCGCTCGACGTCACCGACCCCGAACCACTGCCGCCCGGCCACCCGCTGTGGACCGCGCCCGGTCTGCTGCTGACGCCGCACGTCGGCGGCAGCAGCACCGGCAGCTTCGAACGCGGCTACGCCGTGGCGTGCGCGGAGATCACCCGCTTCGCCACGGGCGAGGAACCGAAGAACCTGGTCCGCGGCGAGTACTGAGCGGGTTGACCAGCGCGCTACTTCGGCACGTCCACCTGACCGTTCTTGGCGTGCGGAGTCACTGCGGGGAGCAGGGATTCGCGGGCCATCGTGGTGAGCGCGCCCGCCTGCTGAATGATCTCGGCCAGTGCGGACGTCACCCCTTGAGCACCGTTGAGCACGGTGAAGCTGTCGATGTGCTCGAACGGGGCCGCGGCCGCCGCGACGATCTGCGGCAGCTTCTCCGCGATCTGCTGGGCGATGACCGCCTCCTGGTTCTGGCTCATCGCCTCGGACCGCAACTGGATGCCCGCCGCCTCGGCCGCCATATGCGCGCGGACCGCGTCGGCCTCGGCCAACCCGCGCGCCTTGATCGCGTCGGCCTCGGCCTGACCGGCCAGCCGGGTGGCGTCGGCCTGCGCGGCCGCGCGCAGCTTGATCGACTCCGCCTCGGCGAGGGCCTGCATCTTCGTCTGTGCCGCAGCGGCTTCCGCGCGCAACCGGGTCTCCTGCGCGTCAGCCTCGGCCTGACTGATCCGGGCGTCACGGCTGGCGGTGGCGAGGGTGGTCTGCCGGTAGGCCTCGGCGTCGGCGGGCTTGCGCACCTCCACCTGCAGCTGCTGTTCCATCTGCTGCGCCTCCAGCTGAGACACCTTCGTCGCGACCTCGACCACCGCCTGCCGGGCGGTGGCCTCCGCGAGTGGTCCCTGCTGTGCGGCTTCCTGGCTGGCGCTGTCGATCTCGGCCTGGTACTCCGCCTTCTTGATCTGGGTGTCGCGCATCGCGAGCGCGATCTGCCGCTGCGCCGCCTGCTCCTGCTCGATCGCCTCCCGGTCGGCGTTGGCCCGCGCGATCCGCGCCTTCTGCTCCACCGCCGCCTGATGCGGAATCGCAAGGTTGGCAATGTAATTGGAGCCGCTGGCGATCGACTGGATCTGGAAGCTGTCGATCACCAGGCCGAACGATTCCATCTCCTGTGAGCACCGGTCGCGGACCTGCTCGGAGAACTTGTCCTGATCGCTGATCATGTCCTCGACGGTCATCGAGCCCGCGATCGCCCGCAGATGCCCGACGAAGACGTTCTGCACCTTGGTCTCCAGCTCCTCGGCCGGACGATCCAGGAAGCGGCGCGCCGCGTTGGCGATGGACCGGTAGTCGTCGCCGATCTTGTACACCACCACCCCGCCCAGTTGCAGGTTGATCTTCTGCTGGCTCACGCACGGCACCTGGATCTGGCTCTCGTGCGCCTCCAGCGAGATGAAGCGCACCTTGGTCAGGCCCGGCATGATGAAACAGCCGCGGCCGGTGACGATGCGAAAGCCCATGCTCTCGCCGACCCCCGACGGACCCTCACCGGCGCGGAAGCCCGAAATGATCAGCGCCTCATCGGGTTCCGCGACCCGCCAGGACAGCCGGAACAACACGGCCAAGAGGAAGAGAACGACGACGACGGTCCCGATGACGACCAAGACTTGGACGTCCATGATGCACCTTCATTTCAAGGGAGTGACTTCGACCGTGCGCCCACCCAGGCTCCCGGTCACGAGGACCTGGGTGTGCTTCGGAATGGTTGTCGCGCCGTCGGCGGCCCGTGCCAGGAATCGTTCGGTCCCCGCCCGCACCTCGATCACCACCTCACCGAGATGGTCCGGCCGGATCGCCGCGGTCACGCGCGCGATCTTGCCGATCACGTCTGTCGCCACCACTCCTCCGACCCCGCCGCAGTTCGACCCTTCACGGTGACCCCGCCGAATCCCTTGCCGCAAGCATCTTTACGGAACCGATACGGGCAATCCACGGCCGCCCGATAGGCATTGACGCGGGCAACCGTCGAGCGAACGGTCGTTGGGCGATGTCCGTCGGATCAGGAGACGGGAGCCGTCGCGTTGGGGCCGATCCATTGGTCGAACAGTCGGTCCACTCCGCCGGTGGCAAGTTGGGTGGCCAACCACGCGTTCAGCGCGGTGGACAGGACCGGGTCGTCCTTGCGGACCAGCAGCACCTTGCCGAAGGAGTCGAAAGGCTTGTCCGGGTGCAGAACCTGCAGGCCGGAGTGCTGGCGGACGCGGTAGCGGCCCTCGACTCCGTCGGTGACGAAGACGTCGGCGCGGCCCTGTTCGATCTCGTCGAAGATGGTGAGATTCTCCGGCCAGAGGGTCAATTGGGCGTCGGGGAAGTTCTTGCGGGCGAACTCCTCGTTGGTGCCACCGCGATTCGCGATCACCCGGACCTCGGGTCGGTTGATCTGCTCGATGGTCGAGTAGTCGGCGTCGGTGTCGCGGCGGGTGATCGGCGTCTTGCCGTCGGTCCCGTAGGTGATGGAGAAGTCGGCGAAGGCGCGGCGGGCAGGCGAGTCGGAGATGCCGCCGACGGCGATATCGCAGTGCAGCTCAGCGAAATCCGTCTTCATGGTCGCCCAGGTGACAGGTACGAACTGGACCGGCCGACGGAGCATATCGGCGAATCCGCGCGCCAAATCGATGTCGATGCCGCGATATTCGCCCGCGCCCTCGGCGATCGAATACGGCGGGTAGTCCCCCGGCGTACACACCCGCAGGGCGTTCGCCGCGTCGGCGCCCGCCGGAATCGCCGGTGCCACAAGGACAGTCCACCCGGCAAGCAGTACCGCGCCGATGCGGCCGAACAGCCGCGTCACTCGCATCGCTCAGTTCTCGTTGCGCGCCTTGGGGAACTTCTTCTGGCGAGCCACCCAGCCCGCCATCTTGGTCCAGTGCGACTTACGCGGGGTGACGATCGAGGTCAGCTCGCGGTCCCACTCGTCGGCCTCGGTCAGGCCGTCGACGGTCTCGACGAGTTCCTTCGCGGTGGCCAGGTCGGCGACGACCCGGTCGCCGAGGATGCCGTCGGCACCGACCAGCGTCACGCGGACACCCGCGCGGCCGACCGGCTGCAGCACGGCGGTGGCCGAACCGTCGTGATCGGCGACGAATCCCTTGACGGACTCCACGAGGGCGCCCGACAACTTCACTGGAGCCGTGGCGGCATGAGCACTCATGGCAGTTAGTTTACCGACCAGTAGGAAACGGTCCAGTCCCCGTGCCGAGTTGTCGGCGGGCACGAGCCTGTGTACGGCCGCCTCCGGGTCTGACGGTCACGCCGGAGGGGTGTAGAACAGATCTCATGCGTGCGATCCAGGTGTCCGAACACGGTGGTCCCGAAGTACTGAAGTACGTCGAGGTGCCCGACCCGCAGATCGGCCCCGATCAGCTGCTCGTCGACGTGCAAGCCATCGGCATCAACTTCATCGACACCTACATCCGGACCGGGCGCTATCCGCAGGCAGTGCCGTACATCCCCGGTGCCGAGGCGAGCGGTGTGGTCGCGGAGATCGGTGCGAACGTGTCCGAGTTCGCCGTCGGCGACCGCGTCGCGTGGGCGGCCGGGCCGGGCAGCTACGCCGAGCGAGTCGCGGTGTCCGCGAACGTCGCGATCAAGGTCCCCGACGAGGTCGAACCTGCGGTCGCCGCCTCCGCGCTGCTCCAGGGCATGACCGCGCACTACCTGCTCGAATCGATCTACACACCGCAGCCCGGCGAGTCCGTTCTGGTGCACGCGGGCGCGGGCGGTGTCGGTCTGATCCTGACCCAGCTCGCCGCGGCGCGGGGCGCTCGCGTGATCACCACGGTGTCCACCGACGCGAAGGAAAAGCTGTCCCGCGAGGCGGGCGCCGCCGAGGTGCTGCGCTACGACGACGACCTCGCCGACCAGGTGCGCGCACTCACCGACGGCGTCGGCGTGGCGGCGGCCTACGACGGCGTCGGCGCGGCCACCTTCGAGGCCAGCCTCGCCTCGCTGCGCGTCCGCGGCATGCTCGCGCTCTTCGGCGGCGCCAGCGGCCCGGTCCCCCCGTTCGACCTGCAGCGCCTGGTCGGCGCGGGCTCGCTCTTCGTCACCCGTCCGACGCTGGCCAGCTACGTCCTCGACCGCGCCGAATTGGTCTGGCGCGCAACGGACATCCTCACCGCCATCGCCAACGGCACGCTCCAGATCCGGATCGGCGCGACCTACCCCCTCGCCGAAGCCGAGCACGCCCACCGCGATCTGGAAGCCCGCAAGACGACCGGCTCGATCGTCCTGATCCCCTAACCCGCCGCACGCCTTCTGATGTCCCGCACACCAACTCGCCGCACAAACACGCGTGCGGATGTCAGAAGGCGTGCGTCTGTGAGCTAGACCGCCGCACGACCGAGGGCCCAGCTCCCTTCGGCGTGCGCTCGGCCAGCGGTCGACCCGCCGCACACCTTCTGATGTCCCGCACCACGACTTGCCGCACAAACACGCGTGCGGGTGTCAAAAGGTGTGCGGCGGTGTGTATCTGCGGGCGCTAGTAGTCGAGACCGGTGAGGCCTCGGTAGATGAAGCGGGTCAGGCCGTCGATGGCCTGCTTGTCGGTCAGTTCGACCGCGCCTTCCTCAACGGCCTGCACCATGCTTGTGGTGAGCAGGAACATCATCGCCAAGCTCGCATCCGGGGTGCTGGGCAGGGTGAGACCGCGCGGGCCGAACGGATCCAGGTGATCGGCGATGTCGCGCCGCTGCTGGATCGCGAATTGCCCTGCCTGTCTGGCGAATTCGTCGTTGACCAGGGCCGCCTGCTGGATCGAGCGGAACACCGCCCAGTGCTGCCGAGCCGCGACCCAGTACCCCTCGATGTGGAAGCGGATCGCCGCCGGATCGGTGAAGTCCGGGTTGTGGTCCGGCCCCTCGGCCGTCACATCGCCCGCCGCCGCGACGTCGTTCAACAGCGCCTGGAGTAGCTCTTCCTTGCCCGCGAAATGGTTGTAGAACGAGCCGGCCGCGCGGCCCGCCGCGGTGGTGATATCGACGATCTTGGTGTTCAGGTAGCCACGCTCGGCGAACAACCGTAGGGCCGCCGCCTTCAACGCGAGCTCGGTCTCGGCCGACTTCTCTTTGCGACTCATCGACACCTGCACCCACCTCCTTGACAGGGAACGTACCAACTCTCACAATGAATTCACATTCACTGAATAGTAGTTCATCTAGGAGAAACAGTGCAGAACCAGGTACTCATCGCAGGCGCCGGGCCCACCGGATTGGCCCTCGCCCTCGAGCTGGCCCGCCGGAACGTTCCGGTGCGGATCATCGATCAGGCCACCGAGTTCTTCGCGGGTTCGCGCGGCGACGGCATCCAGCCCCGCACGCTGGAGGTGTTCGACGACCTCGGGGTGATCGACGCGGTGCTGGCGGCCGGTATCCCGGCGCCGATCATGCGGGCCTTTCTCGGTGGCGAGTTCGTCGGCGAGCGCCGGATGTGGGAGCCGATCGAGCCGACGCCCGCGCTCCCCTACCCCAATCTCTGGGTGCTCGGGCAGTCCAGGACCGAGGGGATCCTGCGCAATCGACTCGCCGAATTCGGTGTGCGTGTCGAGCTCGGCACGGCGCTGGCCACCTTCACCCAGGACGCAACCGGCGTCACCGCGACCTTGACGCGCGACGGTGTCGAGGAGACCGTGCGCGCCGCTTACCTGGTCGGTGCCGACGGCGGCCGCAGCACGGTACGCAAGGCGCTCGGCATCGCGTTCGAGGGCACGACCGACGAGTCGCTGCGGATGCTGCTCGGCGATGTCCGGACCGACGCGCTCGATCACGAGTTCGGCTACTGGTTCGCCGGGGCCGATCGGCCGATGGAGGGAATCGCCATGTCTCCCTTGCCCGGTGGGCGCCAATTCCAGTTCGCGGCCCCGCTGACCGGCGACGCCGAGCCGACTCTCGCGGTCCTGCAGGAGTATGTGGACCGCTACTCCGGCCGCACCGACATCACCTTGACCGACCTGACCTGGGTAACCGTGTGGCGGCCGAATGTCCGCCTGGCCGAACGGTTCCGGGACGGACGCGTCTTCCTGGCCGGTGACGCCGCCCACGTGCATCCGCCGACCGGCGGGCAGGGCATGAACACCGGCATCCAGGACGGATACAACCTCGGCTGGAAGCTGGCCGCCGCCGTCAACGGTGACGAATCACTGTTGGACAGCTACGAATCCGAGCGCAGGACGGTCGCCGCCCGCGTGCTCGGCGTCAGCTCGGCCCTGCTCGACAAGTTGGTCGACGGTGACGAGGACGCGATGGAGCGTGGCCCGGAGACCCAGCAGCTGGACATCAGCTACCGAGACCTGACCGACCGCCGCCCGCTCGTTCTGGGTGATCGCGCCCCCGACGCACCGCTGAAAGACATGGCGGGCAATCCGATCCGCCTGTTCGACCTGTTCCGCGGTCCGCACGCGACAACGCTGTACTTCGGCGAAACCGCCGAACTCCCGGCCGAACCCGACACGTATGCGGTGGTCCGACCCGGCACATCGGCTTCCGGAAAACACGTCATCGACGTCGAGGGCCACGCCTTCACCGCGTACCACGCGGTCGACGGAACCCGGGTAGTGGTCCGTCCCGACGGCTACATCGCCTCACATAGCTGAACCAAGGTTTTCACCGGCCGACTGATTTCGTGAGTACATGGGTAACTCACCGGGTACCGGCAGACCTGGCCACCCCTCGACCGCCGGTCGCCAACGCCGATATCGCGGCACTCAGTCTGGCCTGAATACGCGGAGAGGCGGGTCAGAGGAAGCTGCCCAAGGTGTCCCAGCCCAGCACGGAATCCACCGCGAGACCGCAGAACACCACGGCGAGATAGTTGTTCGACTGCAAGAACAGCCGCAACGGCTTCACCGATTCGCCACGCCGCACACCGGAGTACAGCTGGTGCGCCATGAGCAGGAACCACGCTCCGGCCACCAGCGCCACGGCCGCGTAGACCACACCGGTCGCCGGGACCAGCGCCAACGTGGTGAGCACGGTGAGCCAGGTGTAGATGACGATCTGCTTGGTCACCACCTGCTCGGTCGCCACCACCGGCAGCATCGGCACGCCGGCCGCGCGGTAGTCCTCCTTGTAGCGCATGGCCAGCGCCCAGGTGTGCGGCGGCGTCCAGAAGAAGATAACACCGAACAGCGCGATCGCCGGCCAGCCGATGCCACCGGTCGCCGCGGACCAGCCGACCAGGGCGGGCATGCAGCCCGCGGCGCCGCCCCACACCACGTTCTGCGAGGTGCGGCGCTTCAGGCCGAGGGTGTAGACGAAGACGTAGAACAGGATCGTCGCGACGACCAGCACGCCGCTGAGCAGATTCGCCTGCCACCACAGCCAGGCGAACGAGGCGAGGCCGAGCACCACACCGAACACGAAGGCGTGCGAGGTGGGCACCGCCTCCCTGGCCAGCGGGCGCTTCGCGGTCCGCTTCATCACCTTGTCGATATCGGCGTCGGCGACGCAGTTCAGGGTGTTCGCGCTGGCCGCGCCCATCCAACCACCGAAAAGGGTGACCAGGATGAGGCGGATGTCGATGTGCCCGCGGTCGGCCAGCAGCATCGTCGGAATCGTCGCGACGAGCAGCAGTTCGATGACCCGAGGCTTGGTGAGCGCGATGTACGCGAGCACCCGCCGGGTGAGTCGGGATGGCAGACCGGGTCCTGTGAACCGGTCGGCCAGCGCCGTCGGAGCGGAGCCGTGCGCGTCACTGCCACCCGGCTGTTGCCCAATCCGCACTGTTTCTCCTCGCACGCTGTGCATCCGCATCCGGCATGGACCAAGCAGCGCGCTCGGTCCCGCTGAGCTGGATGCGCGAGAGCTGGACCTTCGCCCGCCTCGGCGCCCCTTCAGCCGTGCGGCGCGGCTACTACTACAGAGGATGGTAGACCCCCGCCGACCCTGCTCCGCGCATAGCCCCACGCAACAACATCCGAAATGTGGTCCAGCACACGGGGCAAATAAACACAGGGTTCCCCTCGTGGCGCTGGGCGGGCACATCTAGGGTGGTTGGGTACACACCCGGTATGCACGCGCCCGCTGCCGTGCGTTCATCGCCGCCAGTATTGCCGCCGTCGACGAAACCAATGTCAGGAGAACCTCGGTCGTGTCAGTCACAGACGACATCCGCGCCCTCACTCAGCCGAATCACCCGGACGACTGGACGGATCTGGACACCAAGGCCGTCGACACCGTCCGAGTGCTCGCCGCGGACGCGGTGCAGAACGCCGGAAACGGGCACCCTGGCACCGCGATGAGCCTGGCGCCGCTGGCGTACTCCCTCTACCAGCGGACCATGCGGATCGACCCGAGCGATCCGAGCTGGGTCGGCCGGGACCGCTTCGTGCTGTCCTGCGGTCACTCCAGCATCACCCAGTACATCCAGCTCTACCTGGCCGGTTTCGGTCTGGAACTGGATGACCTGAAGAACCTGCGCAAGTGGGGCTCGCTCACCCCGGGCCACCCCGAGTTCCGGCACACCGACGGCGTCGAGATCACCACCGGCCCGCTGGGTCAGGGTCTGGCCTCCGCGGTCGGTATGGCGATGGCGGCCCGCCGCGAGCGCGGCCTGTTCGATCCGAACGCCGCGGCAGGCGCCAGCCCGTTCGACCACTTCATCTACGTGATCGCCTCCGACGGTGACATGGAAGAGGGCGTCACCTCCGAGGCGTCCTCGCTCGCGGGCACTCAGCAGCTCGGCAACCTCGTGCTGATCTACGACGACAACAAGATCTCCATCGAGGACGACACCACCATCGCGTTCACCGAGGACGTCGCCGCGCGCTACGCGGCGTACGGCTGGCACGTCCAGGTGGTCGAGGGTGGCGAGGACGTCGTCGCCATCGAGTCGGCGCTGGCCGCCGCCAAGGCGGAGACCGGCAAGCCGTCGATCATCGTGCTGCGCACCATCATCGGCTACCCGGCGCCCAACAAGATGAACACCGGCGCCGCGCACGGTGCCGCCCTCGGTGCCGACGAAGTGGCCGCGACCAAAAAGGTCCTCGGCTTCGACCCGGAGCAGAACTTCGAGGTGGCCGCCGAGGTCATCGAGCACACCCGCAAGGTCGTCGCGCGCGGCCAGCAGGCGCACGCGGCCTGGCAGGAGCAGTTCGACGCGTGGGCGAAGGCCAACCCGGAGAACAAGGCCCTCTTCGACCGGCTCGCCAAGCGCGACCTGCCCAAGGGCTGGGCCGAGAGCCTGCCGACCTACGCGCCGGACCCCAAGGGTGTGGCCACCCGCAAGGCGTCCGGCAAGGTGCTCGCCGCGCTCGCCCCCGTGCTGCCGGAACTGTGGGGCGGCTCGGCCGACCTCGCCGAGTCCAACAACACCACCATGTCCGGCGAGGGCAGCTTCGGCCCCGAGTCGATCTCCACCGGCATGTGGAAGGCCAACCCGTACGGCCGCACCCTGCACTTCGGTGTGCGCGAGCACGCGATGGGCGCGATCCTCAACGGCATCGCGCTGCACGGCCCGACCCGTCCGTACGGCGGCACCTTCCTGGTGTTCAGCGACTACATGCGTCCCGCGGTGCGTCTGGCCGCGCTGATGCGGGTGCCCGCCATCTACGTGTGGACGCACGACTCCATCGGCCTCGGCGAGGACGGCCCGACGCATCAGCCGATCGAGCACCTGGCCGCGCTGCGCGCCATCCCCGGCCTCAATGTCGTCCGCCCCGGCGACGCCAACGAGACCACCTACGCGTGGCGCACCATCCTGGAGCGCGACAGCAGCGAGCACACCTCGCACTTCTCGGTCTCCGAGCAGCCGCATCAGGACGGCCCGTCCGCGCTCGCGCTGACCCGCCAGGATCTGCCGATCCAGGAGGGCACCAGCTACGAGGGCGTCGCCAAGGGCGGCTACATCCTCGCCGAATCGTCCACCGGCACTGCGCAGGTGATCCTCATCGCTACCGGTTCGGAGCTCCAGCTCGCCGTCGAGGCCCGGACTACGCTGGAGTCGCAGGGCATCGGAACCCGGGTGGTCTCGATGCCGTGTGTGGAGTGGTTCGACGCGCAGGACAAGGCGTACCGGGACGAGGTGCTCCCGCCCGCGATCCGCGCTCGGGTCGCGGTCGAGGCGGGTATCGCGATGCCGTGGCACCGGTTCGTCGGCGATGCGGGCGAGACGGTCTCGATCGAGCACTTCGGTGCTTCCGCCGACTACAAGACCCTGTTCCGCGAGTTCGGCTTCACTACGGAAAACGTCGTTGCCGCCGCGCAGCGCGCACTCGAGAACGTGAAGGGATAAGCGCTCATGGCACAGAACGCGAATACCGCCGCCCTCTCCGCGGCAGGTGTCTCCGTATGGCTCGACGACCTGTCCAGGGACCGGATCCAGTCCGGCAACCTGGCCGAGTTGATCGAGACCCGCAACGTCGTCGGGGTGACCACCAACCCGACGATCTTCCAGGGTGCGCTGAGCAAGGGCCACGCCTACGACGGACAGCTGAAAGAGCTTGCCGCACAGGGCGCGGACGCCGATGCCGCGATCCGCACCATCACCACCGACGACGTGCGCTCGGCCTGTGACGTCTTCGCCGACGCCTTCGAGGCGTCCAACGGTGTCGACGGCCGTGTCTCCATCGAGGTCGACCCGCGCCTCGCGTTCGACGCGGACAAGACCGTCGCGCAGGCCATCGACCTGTGGAAGACGGTCGACCGGCCGAACCTGTTCATCAAGATCCCGGCCACCGAGGCGGGACTGCCCGCGATCACCCGGGTGATCGCCGAGGGCATCAGCGTGAACGTGACGCTGATCTTCTCGGTCAAGCGGTACCGCTCGGTGATGGGCGCCTACCTGGACGGGCTGCGCAGCGCCAAGACCGCGGGCCACGACCTCGGCAAGATCCATTCGGTCGCTTCGTTCTTCGTGTCCCGGGTGGACACCGAGATCGACAAGCGGCTCGAGGCGATCGGCACCGACGAGGCCCTCGCGCTGCGCGGGCAGGCCGGAATCGCCAACGCGCGCTTGGCCTATGCCGAATACCAGGACGTGTTCGACGGTGGCAAGCACACCTCCACCTACAACAACCTCGGTGCCGCGGGCGCGAATCGGCAACGGCCGCTGTGGGCTTCGACCGGCGTGAAGAACCCGGAGTACTCCGACGTCATGTACGTCACCGAGCTGGTCGGCAGGAACACGGTGAACACGCTGCCGGAGAAGACCCTGGAGGCGGTCGCCGATCACGCCGAGATCCGCGGCGACACGCTCAGCGGCACCGCCGCGGCATCGCAGGAGGTGTTCGACAAGCTCTCCGCCGTCGGCATCGACCTCGACGACGTGTTCGCGGTGCTGGAGACCGAAGGCGTGGACAAGTTCGAGAAGTCGTGGGCGGAACTGCTTTCCGCCACCACGGAGGAACTTGCAGCAGCTGACACGGCCGACGCGGGGCCCTCCGTGGCCACGCAAGCTACCTCCTCCGGGCCTGACGCGCCCGCCGGGGCCGGGAACAACTGACAACGATGGCCGGCCCCAAAACCCCGACCTGGCAGAACCCGCTGCGCGACGAGCGGGACAAGCGGGTCCCGCATATCGCGGGCCCGTGCAGCGTGGTGATCTTCGGTGTCACCGGTGACCTGTCTCGGAAGAAACTGATGCCGGCCATCTATGACCTCGCGAACCGGGGGCTGCTGCCCCCGGGTTTCGCGCTGGTCGGCTTCGCCCGGCGGGATTACGCGGACGAGGACTTCGCCAAAGTCGTGCTCGACTCGGTGAAGACGCACGCCCGCACGCCGTTCCGCCAGGAGGTCTGGGACCACCTGGCCGAGGGGATCCGTTTCGTGCAGGGCAGTTTCGACGACGACACGGCCTTCGCCACCCTCGCGGACACCCTGGCCAAGCTGGACAAGGACCGTGGCACCGGCGGCAATCACGCCTTCTACCTGTCGATTCCGCCGAACATGTTCCCCGTGGTGCTCAACCAGCTGTCCGAGCACGGGCTCGCGCAGCCGACCAGCACCGACGCCGGTGGCCGTAAGCCGTGGCGGCGCGTGGTGATCGAGAAGCCGTTCGGGCACGATCTGGAAAGCGCCCAGGAGCTCAACGCGCTGGTCAACGGGGTGTTCCCGGAGGAGACAGTCTTCCGCATCGACCACTACCTCGGCAAAGAGACGGTGCAGAACATCCTGGCGCTGCGCTTCGCCAACCAGCTCTATGATCCGATCTGGAACGCCAACTACGTCGACCATGTGCAGATCACCATGGCCGAGGACATCGGATTGGGCGGGCGCGCAGGCTATTACGACGGCATCGGCGCCGCCCGCGACGTGATCCAGAACCACCTGCTGCAGCTGCTCGCGCTCACCGCGATGGAGGAGCCGATCAGCTTCCAGCCCAAGCAGTTGCAGGCCGAGAAGATCAAGGTGCTCTCCGCCATCAAACTCGTCGAGCCGCTGGACGAGACCACCGCACGCGGACAGTACGCGGACGGCTGGCAGGGCGGCGAGCAAGTGGTCGGCCTGCTCAACGAGGAAGGTTTCGACCCGGAGTCGCGCACCGAGACCTACGCCGCGATCACCCTCGAGGTGGACACGCGCCGGTGGGCTGGTGTGCCGTTCTATCTGCGCACCGGAAAACGGTTGGGGCGCAGGGTCACCGAGATCGCGGTGATGTTCAAGCGGGCGCCGCATCTGCCGTTCGACCAGACGATGACCGAGGATCTCGGGCAGAACGCGCTGGTCATCCGGGTGCAGCCGGACGAGGGCATCACCACCCGGTTCGGCTCGAAGGTGCCGGGGTCGAGCATGGAAGTGCGCGACGTCAACATGGACTTCAGCTACGGCGAGGCGTTCACCGAGTCCTCCCCCGAGGCTTACGAACGCCTGATCCTCGACGTGCTGCTCGGGGTGCCGTCGCTGTTCCCGGTGAACGCGGAGGTCGAATTGTCCTGGAGCATCCTGGATCCGGTGCTCGAACGCTGGGCCGAAGAAGGCAAACCCGAACCGTACGAGGCGGGCACCTGGGGTCCGACCTCGGCCGACGAGATGCTCGCCCGCACCGGGCGCGAATGGCGGCGGCCATGATCATCGACATCCCGAACACCACCACCGGCGAGGTCACCAAGCGCATCGTGCAGCTGCGCGAGAGCAACGGCGTGATCACCATGATGCGGGTGCTCACCCTGGTGGTGTGCACGCTGGACAGCTCCGAGGCCGAGGACGCCATCGACGCCGCCAACGACGCCAGCCGCGAACACCCTTGCCGGGTGGTCGTTTTGGCGCGCGGCGACCGGGACGCGGAGACTCGGCTCGATGCGCAGATCCGGGTCGGCGGCGATGCCGGTGCGGCCGAGGTGATCGTGCTGCGGCTGCAGGGTGAGCTGATCAATCACGAGAGCAGCGTCGTCATCCCGTTCCTGCTGCCGGACACCCCCGTGGTGGCCTGGTGGCCGCGCGGCGCCCCGGAGTTCCCGTCCAAGGATTCGGTGGGGCGCTTGGCAACTCGCCGCATCACCGACGCCACCTATGCCGCCGACCCGCAGGCCGCGATCAAGAAGCGACTCGCGTCCTACGCGGCCGGTGACACCGATCTGGCGTGGAGCCGGATCACCTACTGGCGCGCGCTGCTCGCCGCCGCACTGGACGAACCGCCCTTCGAGCCGGTGGATTCGGTGCTGGTGTCCGGGCTGCGCGACGAACCGGCGCTGGACACCCTGGCCGGTTGGCTCGCCATCCGCCTCGGCTGCCCGGTGATCCGCCGCTCCGGCGCGCTGCGGGTGGAGATCCACCGCCCGTCGGTGTCGGTCACCATCGAGCGCCCGCAGACCGGGCGCACGGCGACACTGACCCGCACCGGCGATCCGGATCAGCGAATCGCGCTGGCGCGCCGGGAAACTCGCGACTGCCTGGCCGAGGAACTGCGCAGGCTGGACGCCGATGAGATCTACGCCGAGGCCCTCGCCGGAATCGAGAAGGTGACCTATGAGTGAGTCCGCCAGCGACACAGTCGAAGTCCACATCGATACCGACTCGCTGATCGCCGCCGCGGCGGCCCGGTTCGTCGAGGTCGTCGTCGCGGCTCAGGCCGAGCGCGGCACCGCGTCGGTCGTGCTGACCGGCGGCGGCACCGGCATCGGGCTGCTCGAACTGGTCCGCAAGTCGCCCGGCGACATCGACTGGTCCAACGTCGACTTCTTCTGGGGCGATGAGCGTTTCGTGCCCGCCGGTGACGCGGAACGTAACGACCGCCAGGCCCATGAGGCCCTCCTCGACCACGTCCCCGTGGACCCGGCCCGGGTACATCAGGTCGCGGCCTCCGACGGCGAATACCCCGACCCGATCGAGGCCGCCGCCGAATACTCCACGGCCGTACACGCCTACCTCGCCGAACACGGCAGTTTCGACCTGCACCTGCTCGGCATGGGCGGCGAAGGACACATCAACTCGTTGTTCCCGCACACCGACGCGGTCCGCGAGCAACACGAACTCGTTGTCGCCGTGACGAATTCGCCGAAACCCCCGCCGGTCCGGGTAACCCTCACCATCCCCGCCATCCGCCGCACCCGCCACGTGGTGCTGGTCGTCGGCGGTGCCGCCAAGGCCGACGCGGTCGCCGAAGCCATCTCCGGCGCAGACCCGGTCGACATCCCCTCCGCAGGCGCCGTCGGCCTCGAATCCACCACCTGGCTCCTGGACCAAGACGCAGCCTCGTCCCTGCAACTCCCGGACTAACCGCCAGTCGCATCGAACCGGACACGGCCGAGCTGAATCCCTACGAGGCGCGCAACAGTCCGCACCCGCCCAGGGGTTGTCACGCATCGAGTGGGGCATGACGGCGGCAAACGTCGAGTAGGCGCTCCACCATGTCCCGCTCGGCACACCACACCCGGGTCACCGCTCGCCCAACCGGACTTGCTGCAGCCAAACATCGAGTGGGCACGCCGTCATGTCCCGTTGGGTGACCGCACCAGCGTTGCCGCTCAGCGAGCGGGATGGGGCGGAGGCACGTCGGATCGGCGCGAAGGTCGTGCAGCGTTCTCGACGGTGCTGCGCGTGACCGGTCCGCAGTACTCCCTCGCGGCCGGGCCAGGTGCCTTCAGCTGTTCGGTATCCATTCCCGATTGCCGACCATTCGCATGGAATGAGCCCAACGGGACGGGAATTAGTCCGGTCAGAGTGTCGATGACGCGCAAAATCATCGGATGACCGATAAGCTGGCGCGAATGAGCGAGCGGGACGCGAACCCCGGATCCAGCCCGGGCAAGGTTCTTGATGATCGGTTTCGGGCGGCGGTCAGCGCGCTGACGCCGGCCTCGGGTCGGGCGGTGGCGGATGACATCGCGCCGGGGATCAACGGGGCGATGCTGCTGGAGTTGTTCGAGGCGCAGGCGACGAGTAGGCAGTTGGATCTGGCGGCTCGGCAGCTGGGCGCGAGTAAGCGCGGGTACTACAGCATCGGGTCGTCGGGGCATGAAGGTAATGCGGCGCTCGGGCTGGCGCTTCGGGTGACCGATCCGGCGTTGCTGCACTACCGGTCCGGTGCGTTCTTCGTGCAGCGCACCCGGCAGGTGCCCGGTCTCGATCCGATCCGCGACGTGCTGCTCGGCATTGTCGCCGCGGCGGCCGATCCGATATCGGGTGGGCGGCACAAGGTCTTCGGCAGCAAGCCCGCCGCCATCATCCCGCAGACGTCGACTATCGCCTCACACCTGCCCCGCGCGGTCGGGCTCGCCTTTGCGATCGATCGTGCTGCGCGACTGGGTGTTTCGAGTGAGTGGCCGTCGGATGCGGTGGTGCTGTGCAGTTTCGGCGACGCTTCCGCCAACCACTCCACCGCGGCAGGCGCGATCAATGCGGCGATTCACACTGCCCGCCAAGGTGTTCCGCTGCCGATCCTGTTCCTCTGCGAGGACAACGGCATCGGCATCAGCGTCCCTACGCCAGCGGATTGGATCCAGCAAGCCTACGGTTCCCGCGCCGGTCTGGAGTACTTCGGCGCCGACGGCTGCGATCCCCTTGACGCACTGACTACTTCGACCGCGGCCGCCGCCTGGGTCCGTGAGCACCGCAAGCCCGCCTTCCTGCACATGCGGACGGTCCGGCTGATGGGCCACGCCGGTTCCGACGTCGAAGCCGCCTACCGCAGGCCCGCCGACATCGCCGCCGACCTCCTCCGCGACCCGGTAACGGCGACGGCCCGCATGCTGGTCGCCACCGGCGTCGCCACGCCTACCGAGGTCCTCGACCGCTACGACGACATCACCCACCGCGTCACCACCACGGCCGAAACCGTCTGGCGCGAACCGAAATTGACCTCTTCGGCCACAGTGATGGCCCCACTCGCTCCTGCCCGCCCCGCGCTGGTACGCGAGGACGTGCTCCGAGCGGAACAACCCGTCATTCAACCTGCCGATAGCGAAGCGAATCATGGTGCAGCGACGCCGGATCCGGTGACTCTCGGCCAAGCGATCAACCGAACCCTGGCGGGCCTGTTGACTCGCGACCCCGACGTGCTCGTCTTCGGCGAGGATGTCGGCCGCAAGGGTGGCGTGTACGGCGTAACCAAGGGCCTGCAGAAGCAATTCGGTAAGCGCCGGGTGTTCGACACCTTGCTCGACGAGCAGAGTGTGCTCGGCACGGCCCTCGGCACCGCGCTCGCCGGATTCATTCCGATCCCCGAAATCCAGTACCTGGCCTACGTGCACAACGCCGCCGACCAACTGCGCGGCGAGGCGGCCACCCTTTCGTTCTTTTCCGCTGGGCAGTACCACAATCCGATGGTGGTCCGCATCGCCGGCTACGCCTACCAGAAGGGCTTCGGCGGCCACTTCCACAACGACGACTCCATCGCCGCCCTCCGCGACATCCCCGGCCTCATCGTCGCCTCCCCCGCCCGCGCCGACGATGCCGCCGCCCTCCTGCGCACCTGCGTCTCCGCCGCCCGAGTAGACGGCCGCGTCTGCATCTACCTGGAACCCATCGCGCTCTACCACACCCGCGACCTCCACGAACCAGGCGACAACGCCTGGCTCGCACCGACTTCCGACACCACCCACGCCGAAATCGGCCGCGCCCGCGTCTACGGTGACGGCACCGACCTCACCATCGTCACCTTCGCCAACGGCGTCCCGATGAGCCTGCGCGTAGCCCGCCGCCTGGCCGACCGCGGCGTCCGCACCCGAGTCCTCGACCTCCGCTGGCTCTCTCCCCTCCCCCTCGACGACATCCTGCACCACGCGCGAGCCACCGGCCGAGTCCTCATTGCCGACGAAACCCGCCACAGCGGCGGCGTTTCCGAATCCGTCTGCGCCGCCCTCATAGACGCAAGCTTCGACGGCCGCATCTCCCGAGTAACCAGCGAAGACAGCTTCATCCCGCTAGGCCCCGCCGCCGACACCGTCCTCCTCGACGAAACCAAAATAGAAACCGCCGCAGGCAAACTCCTGGCGGAGTGAACAGGTCGGGCCACCACGAGAGCTTGAAAGCTAGCCAGAATCAGCAGCACCACTGATGAATCCGCATTCAGTGGCACACCACGGCGGGGGCTTCTCGCGTTTCTCCGCCACCATGTGCCACTGAATATGGATTCGTCAGCCCAAATGCACTGGGAACGCGGCCAAGTCGTTCTGGGTGAGCACCGGGAGATTGCGGATTTCCGCGTCCGGCACCGCAAGTCGCAGGTTCGGGAACCGCCCGAACAGCGCGGGCAAAGCGATGCTGGCTTCCAACCGCGAGAGGGCGGCACCGGGGCAGATGTGCGGCCCATGCCCAAAGGTCAAGTGGCGGTTGGACGTCGAGCGGGTGATGTCGAAGTCGTCGGAGTTCTCGCCGTGCACCGCGGTGTCCCGACCGATGGCGCGGTAGGACATGACCACACCCTCGCCCTTTTCGATCACGGTGTCGCCGATGGCGATATCTTCGGTGGCGAAGCGCATCAGGAGATGCGATACCGGGCTGTCCCAGCGCAGCGTCTCCTCGACCGCCTGCTTCCACTCGATGTCGCCGGTGCGCACCTTGTCCAGCTGTTCCGGCCGGGCGAGCAGGGCGCGAACGGCGTTGAGAATGAGCCCGACGGTGGTCTCGTGACCCGCGGCGACCAGCGCCTTCAGGTTCCCGACCACTTCCTCCTCGGTCAGCGGCTCGCCGCCGTCGGACGCCAGGATGAGGGCGCTGGTGAGGTCGTCGGTGGGATCGGCGGTCTTCTTACGCACCAAATCCGTGTAATAGACGTCCATTTCGTCGATCACCCGCAACCGCTCGTCCTGCGGGGTGAGCAACGAGAAGAACGCTTTGTACCAGGTGAGCAGCATGGGATGGTCGGCCCGATCCACGCCCATCAGCTCACTGATGACGCGCATCGGCAGTGGGTAGGCGAAGACCTCTTTGAGATCCACCACGGAATCACTACTGCCCGAAGCACTCAGATCGTCGAGGAGTTCGGCGGTTAGTCGCTCGATGACGGGGCGGATGTCCTCTAGTCGACGCGGCGACAAGGCCTGTGTCGTCTTGATCCGCAGCCGCCGATGCTCGGCGCCGTCCACGGTGAACATGGACCGACCCGCGTCGATCATCCCGATCAACGGCCACTGCCGCGTCACCACACCGGAGTTCCACAGCGACCAACCGCTGATGTCCTTGATCAGCCGGGGATCGACGAGCAACTGCCTGGCCACGGCATGCTCGGTAATGGTCCAGGCGGGAACGCCGAGCAGTTCGATCCGCGCCACCGGACCGTTGGTGCGCAGATAGGCGGTCTCTCCAGCGAGGTCACCGACCATCGGATCGATGGCGAATGGACATGTTTGGGTCACTGGGTACCTCCGACTGCACGAACTGGGGTGAAACGAACCGGCAAAGAAGTCATGCCGCGCAAGAACGCCGACGGGCGGCGCACCAGGTTCTGCGCGGGAACCATGAGATCGATATCGGGCAGCCGATCGAGGAGCACCTCGATGCTGGTCCGCGCGATGATCTCGGCCAGTTGCTGAGCCGGGAACGGGCACCGGTACTCGCCATAGCTGAACGCGAAGTGCGCGCTGTTACCCGTGTGCGCGGGCTCGACACCGTCGACAAGATGTTGGCGCACATGCGGATCCGCGTTGGCGGCGGCCAGTCCGAGCAACAGCATGTCGCCCGCCCGAATCACCTTGTCCGCCAACCGGGTATCGCGCGCCGCCCAGCGTCCGGCGAGGATCTGGGTGGGCGTGTCCTCCCACAGCACCTCGTTCATCGCCTCGCCGACACTGCGCCGCCCACCACCGAGCGCCGCCGCGAACCGGTCGTCGGTCAGCATGAGCCGCACCGAGTTTCCGATCCAGTCGGCGGTCGGCAGGTGCCCCGCGGCGGTGACCGCCATCAGGTCCTGCACGTACTCCTCGTCGGTGAACGGTGCGGGATGCCCGAGCATCCGCGACACCAGATCGTTTCCGGGCCTTGCCTTCTTGGCGGCGAGCACGTGCGCCATCTGTTCGTAGAAGGCCCCGTAGGCCGCCTGTGCGTCGGCACCGCCGTCGGCGATCGCCTTCATGCTCCACGCCAGCCGCGCGCCGTCTTCATCGGGGAAACCGAGCACCCAGGCAAGTGCGAGCACCGGCATCGCCACCGCGAACTCGGCCACCAGATCGGCCTCGCCCCGCCCGCAGAACCCGTCGATCAGCCGGTCGGCCAATTCCTCACAGGTGCGGCGCAATTCGAACGGATCGACCGATTCCAGCGCGGGCTCGACCATGGCGACATGCCTGCGGTGCTCGGCGCCCGCGGTGAAGTAGATCGACGGCCGCGGCTGCCCGACCATCGGGAGCAGCGGCCAGTCCTCGGGAATGTTGGGCCACTGGTTCCACAGGCTGACGTCGCGCGGAAACAGCTCCGGATCGCTGGTGACCTGGTGCAGTTCGCGGTAGCCGATGACGAGCCAGGCCGGCACATTGCCGGGCAGCTCGACGGAGACGACGGGCCCGTGCTCACGACGCATCTCGCGGTAGAGGTGCTGCGGGTCGGTGTGGAAGCGCGGGCCGCTCAGCGGCACCGCGCCGGTCTCGGGATGGACCGGGCAGCCGCCGGTGGCGGCCGAGGCTGTGCTGGAGGTGGTCATGATGCGGTCTCCGCTCGCGGGGCATCGGCATAGATGTGCTCGACCAGGCTGATCAGCACGCTCTTACAGGATTCGCGCGACCTCGCGTCGCAGTCGACCAGCGGCACCTGCGGATCCAGATCGAGGGCGTCGCGGACTTCACCGAGCTGAGAGGGTCCCCCGAAGTTGTTGCACGCCACGACGAATCGCGTCTTCTGGGCTTCCAGCCGGTCGATGGCGTACCAGGAGTCGGCGATCCGGCGCTGGTCGACCAGCACGATCGCGCCGAGCGCACCGGAGAACAACCGGTCCCAGAGGAAGAAGAACCGTTCCTGCCCCGGCGCGCCGAACAGGTAGAGCACGTTTTCGGTGTCGATGGTGATGCGGCCGAAGTCGAAGGCGACCGTTGTCGTCGACTTGCCCGGCGCGCCGCTCGGATCGTCGATGCCGATGCCCGCGTTGGTCATCGTCGCTTCGGTGTCGAGCGGGCGGATCTCGCTGACCGCGCGGACCATGGTGGTCTTGCCGACGCCGAAACCGCCGACGATGACGATCTTCAGTCCTTGGCGGGTCGCGCTGTTCAGCGGTGCGTCGGCACGGGCGGGCCGAGCGTCAAAGGTTGCGGAGTCCAACGAGCACCTTCTCGAGGGTGGTGGAGTCGGGCACCGAATTCCACGGCGCGTCAGGGTAAGCGGGGCCGTTGCTGGGGTGCCGGACGGTGATCTTGCCTGCGTGCAACAGGTCCGACAGCAGGATGGTGGCGATGCCGACCGGGATGCGCAGTTCGGCGGCGATCTCGACGACCGCGGTGGGTGCGCGGCACATGTCGAGGATCGCGACGTGCTCGGACTGCATGCCCTGGGTCGGATCGCATTCGCTGACGACCAGGGTGACCAGGTCGAAGCTGTCGGAATCCGGTTTGCTGCGTCCTCCGGTCAGTGTGTAGAGCCGGTCGGGGTCGTCGTCGCGGCCTGGCCTGTTCACGGCACGCTCGCTCCCCCGACACGCGGCTTCGACGCGAGGTGATGGCCTAGTTGCTCGACCAGTTCCCGCATGTTGTGCCCGACCAGGCCGGCGTCCGCGTCCTCGGCGGCGACGACCGCGATGTGCGCGGCCAGGCCCGCCTCGACGATGAACAGGATGCCGCCGTAGAACTCCGTCATCGACTGGCGCACACCGCCTCTGCCGTCACCGAACTCGACGGAGGCGCCGTGCGAAAGGCTCTGGATGCCCGCGGCGATGGCGGAGAGTTGATCGGCCTTGTCCATGCTGAGTTCGGGGGTGTGGCAGATCTTGAGGCCGTCACCGGATAGCAGCAGCGCGTGGCGGGTGCGTGGGGTGCGCGCGAGCAGTTGCTCCAACAGCCAGCTGAGTTGCGACGGAACAGACGTTGTCATCGATCATTCTCCACGGCAACGGTAGGGGACGGGGAAGGTGTTGCGGCAGCGGAGTTGTCGGTGTCACGACCGGCCAACGCACGCTGGAACGCACCGAAGTTCGCCGTGGTCGACGCGGGCGGGGTCGGTGCGGGCGGATCGGTCTTGGGCAGCGAAAGCCCGGCGGGATGCACCGCGGCCAGCGTGCTGCCCCGGCGCCGTTTCGGCAGACCCATGCTGGTGTGCTCGGCGGCGGGCGCGGGGATCGCCGCGGGGTCCGGTATCGCCGCGATCTCCTCGGCGGACGCGGGCGTCGGTGCGAGGGGCGCCGCGATGGCGACCGGTGACGTCGCGGAGGGCAACGTAGCGGTCCGTAGCGTGGGGTTGGTGGCGAGCGACGCCGGTTGCGAACGGTCAACGCGCGCAGTGAGATCCCGCGGCACCACCACGACCACCGCGGTGCCGCCGATGGCGGAGGGCCGGTAGGACACGGTGAGACCGTGCTTGCGCGCAAGGTGTCCGACGACCGCGAGACCGAGCCGCGTTCCGCTCAGCGACGACAGGTCCGACGAACGCTGGCCGCGCCCGTCCTGGAGCGCGTTCGACACAGTCTGTTCGGCGCGACGCAGCGCCGAATCGCTCATCACCAGGCCGCTGTCCTCGATGGTGAGCACCACGCCCGCGGGCACCTCGGCGGCGTAGACGTGCACCTCGGTGGTGGGCGGGGAGAAGTTACAGGCGTTGTCGAGCAGTTCGGCCAGCGTGTGCATCACGCCTTCGGCCGCATGACCGGCGATGGCGATCTCGGCGATGGCACGCAACCGGACCCGCTGATAGCCCGCGACGCGGCCCATCGCGCCACGCAGGATCGACTCCATGGCAATGGGTTTGGCCCAGCGTCGCCCGGATCGGGCGCCGCTGAGTACGGCGATGCTGTCGGCGAGGCGGCCCGCCTGCGCGGTGCGATGGTCCAGGTGCAGCAGGTCGGCGAGCACCTTCGGGTCGGCGTGCCGGTGTTCCATCTCGCGCAGTTCGGCGAGCATGCTGGTGGTCATCGCCTGCATGCGGCCCGCCGCACCGGCGAACGCGGCCATCGCCGCGGACCGGCGGCTGTCGCTGTTCTTCGCTTCCCACGCGTGCACGCCCGCCGCCTCGCTCGCGGCCGCCATCCTGGCGGTCGCCTCGGCGGTCACCGCCGCCGCGGACCGCTTGGCCCGACCGGCCACGCCGCGGTAGTGCACCGCGGCGGTTACCGTGGCGCACAACGCAATAGCGGCGGTGACCGCGCCCACAGTCAGCGGGATGCGGAAGTCGGTCGGCGCGTAGTAGACCGCGATCACCACGATGACCGAGGTGACGGCAGCGCAGGTGAGCAGGGCTAATAGCGGCATGCGCAGACGTCGAAAGAGTGGTTCCCGACGCTCGCCTTCCGGCGCATTCAATGACTGTGACAAGTTCCGTACTTTCGCACTCACGTTCACCAAGAAGGCATTGTGTTGAGTCCCGACCCCTGCTTCGTGTTCGGGCTGCACCAAATGTACAGACCAGCAAGCAGTTCCGCATCTCGGCCGAACGCATCTAACAGGCGGTGTTAGATGGTTGCGCCTTAGTTGTATTGTATTGCGCTACTTTCATTTTCAATGACACCGGCGATTGGTCGGCTACCGCGCGGCAGCCTGCTCAACATCGCTTCGTCACACAGCGGTCATGCCGTCGCCGTCCGCAGTCCTCGTCAAGGCAACTTGGAAACCGGTGCGGGCACGCCGTACCCGTATCCCCACGATTCCGATTCGACAGGGGAATACTGGTTACCCAGTGGCGGTGACGACCAGCGGTGGAGGGCACGGCGATGACCATGATGTCCATGCTCGGTGAGGTTCGGCCGGAGCACGATCGCGCGGCGGACGGCGAGCTGGTGCTCCTGCACTATCTGCGATCGTTCCGCAAACCGGTGCTCGAGGTGTGGTCGGCGGCGACCGACCGCGTGCAGTTGGCGCGGTGGCTCGGCGCGGTGTCGGGCGGCAGCGGCAATCTGACGATCGAACCGATGGATGGACCGGTCGCGCGGCCCGTCGCGGTTCGCGTCGAGCACTGCCAGGCGCCGCACGAGTTGATCGTGCACATCGACGGTTGTCTGCTGGAGATTCGGATGACCCAGGTCGGCGTCGTCACCAATGTCGAGCTGATCCGCAGGCATGTCAGCCCCGCCGACGCGCGCGAGATCGGGCCCCGCTGGCAGTACCTGCTGGACCGGCTCACCGCCTACCTGGACTACCAACCGCTGCCGCAGTGGGCCGACTACCCGAAACTGGCCGACGAGTACCGCTGACGGTCATCAAACGAAGAAGCCCGCGATCCCCCAGCCCGGCCGGGCCTGTGCCTCGCGAATCCACTCCATGCACGATTCGATCGCGGCGAGCACCTCGTGGTCGACCTCCTCGCGTTGCTTCGGGCTGGTCGATTCCCATTGCACCAGGGCTTCGGCGCACTGTTCCGGGGTCCATTCGCCGTAGCCGGGTAGCTCGTCCGGTTCAGGGAGGGCGGCGGGTAGCGCGTGGTAGACGAAATCGGCGAGGCTGATCGCCTTGATGCCGAGCTCGGCCAGGCCCTCGTCGACCTGTTCCAGCCAGCTGCCGCGGAACGGGGAGAAGTAGCGGTTGTCCAGGAATCTGCCATAGAACTGGCAGATCGTTTGGTACGCGTAGGCGTATTGGAAGCCGTAGGACTGGTCGAACGGCCCGCCGTCGATAACGGCACGCACCGCGTCGTAGCGCGCGGGGGCGCCGTTCGCGATCTCCTCGGCGAACCAGTCGTCGGCATGGGCCAGCTGAGCCTTGAACCGGCCGCCGATCATGCGCCGGAGCTTGTCGTCCCGCGAACCGATCGCGGCCCTGACCCTATCCAACTCGACGACGTAAACGCTCAGGCTGTAACTCATGATCGAACATTAGCGGCAGCCACCGACACGAACGGCGCAGCGACGGAAGGCGTTCGGTACGGACGATCGGCGACGATCGGTAGCGCCGCCAATAGCCAGGTCGGGCAACGCTTTTAGAGGGCAGCTAGACGGGCACGTCGGACGGGTTGGTGACGAGGTCGCGCAGGTGTGCGGTGAGCAGGGCGTTGACCTCGGGTGCGCGTTCCAGTTGCACGAGGTGGCCCGCGTCGGCGATCTTGGTTACTTCGCGCAGGTCGGGGACGGAGTTGCGCAGGGTCGTCAGCGGGTCGCGGCCGCTGAAACCCTCCATGTCCGGGTCGTGGTCGCCGTACATGAAGTAGGCGGGGACGGTGACGGACGCGTCGGCGTAGTCGGCGGTGAGTTCCCAGTTGCGGTCGAGAGCGCGGTACCAGTTCAGGCCGCCGGTGAAGCCGGTGCGCTCGAAATCCTGGGCCAGGGTGTCGAATTCGCGGTCGGAGAGCCAGCGCCACGGCAGCGGCGGGGCTTCCGGGAGCACGTCGAGGTAGCCGGTGCCCTCCGCCGGGAACTGCCAGGTGTCGAGGTAGTGATAGTCGGCGCTGAGCGAGTAGTAGGCCCGTGCCAGGAATTCCCTTGGGCGAGCGGCCAGTTCGGCGTCGGCCACGCCGGGTGCCTGAAAGTAGTGCAGGTGCAGGAAGTGTCGCGCGGCCGCCTTCGCCCACAGTTGCGACGGGGCGCGTGGCGGACGCGGCGCGAAGGGGTTGTTCAGCACGATGACGCCGCGCACCCGTTCCGGCGCGCGTAATGCCAACTCCCACACCAGGGCCGCGCCGAAGTCCAGGCCGACGAATACGGCTTGTTCGGCGCCGATGTCGTCGAGCAAGGCGAGCAGGTCACCGATCACCGCTTGATTCGAGTACGCCTCGATGTCCGTCGGCACGTCGGTCTGCCCGTAGCCACGCAGGTCCGGGGCGATGGCGCGATAACCTGCGGCGGCGACCGATTCCAGCTGGTTGTGCCAGATGAACCAGGTGTGCGGGAAGCCGTGGCAGAAGATCACCGGATACCCCTCGCCCTGCTCGGCGACGTGCATTCGGACGCCGTTGGTCGTCACGAACCGATGCGTCAACTCCACTGCGGCCTCCAAAACCTAGAACGTGTTCTTGTTTCACGGTAGTGTCCCGAAGTCGTGAGCGGAATACCTAAAGCACTGGATGGCAAGTTCGCGGTGGTCACGGGCGCGAGTCGCGGCATCGGCAAGGGCATCGCGCTGGAACTGGGCGCGGCGGGTGCGACGGTGTACGTCACCGGGCGGTCGGACACGCCTGGTCGACTACCCGGCACGGTGCAGGAGACCGCGGCCGCGATCGATGCGGCAGGCGGGGTCGGTGTTCCGTTCGTCTGCGATCACCGCGACGACGACGCCGTGCAGCGGCTGTTCCAGCAGATCCGCGATGATCACGGGCGCCTCGATGTGCTGGTGAACAACGTCTACAACTCCCCCGCCGCGGCACGCTGGCTCGGTAAGCCGTTCTGGGAGGTCCCGCCGAAGGCCTGGGACGAGACCTTCGATATAGGTGTCCGATCGCATTACGTGGCAAGCGTTTTCGCGGCGCCGCTGTTGATCGAATCGGGCGGCTTGATCGTCAACATCTCCTCGCCGGGCTCACAGCGGTACATGCACAACGCGGTGTACGGCGTCGCGAAGACCGCGCTGGACCGGCTCACCGCGGACATGGCGCACAACCTGACCGACACCGCGGTCACCGTGGTCTCACTGTGGCCGGGCATCGTGGATACCGAACTGCTGCAACTGGTTCCGGCCGACGCGCAGGGCCAGCGTCTCGTCACGCTGCCGGGCGAGGGGACCTTCGACCTCGCCCAGGCGGAGACACCGCGCTTCCCCGGCCGCGCGGTCGCCGCCCTCGCCGCCGATCCCAACCGCCGCTCCCGCACCGGATCAGCTTGGCGGGTAGCCGATCTCGCCGACGCCTACGGCTTCACCGACCTCGACGGCCGCATCCCCCGCGCCGACTGACGCCCCCGTTCTCGGCGAGATCCGCACCTTCTCTCGGGATCCGCACTGGCTCTAGGTGGCTGGTGTTTTTCGTGCGGTGAGGGGCTGGTCTCGAGCAGAATGTTGGGGTGACGTTGGGGCGTGTGCCGAGGCAGGGTGATCTGTTGCGGTCGACGGTGGAGTTCTGCGCGGGTCGGGTCGGGGTGGACTCGATTTATGGTGTGCTGCATCGTGATTGCTTCGGGTTGTTCCCGGATGAGATGTTCGCTGACCTGTTCACCGATGTGGGGCGTCGCAGCGTGCCGCCGATGATCGTGGCGGTGGTGATGGTGCTGCAGCGTATCGAGGGTCTGTCGGATCGGGAGGCGGTGGAGCGGTTCGCGTTCGACGCGCGCTGGAAATACGCTGCTGGCGGCTTGGATTTCGACTATCCGGGGTTCATGCACACCGTGCTGGTGGACATGCGGGCGCGGCTGGCACGCTCGGATCGCCCGGATCGTATCTTTGATGCCGTGCTCGAGGTGGCGCGTGCTGCGGGGTTGGTGGGCCGCAAGCGGGTGCTGGATTCGACCCCGCTCTATGACGCGGTGGCCACGATGGACACCATCACCTTGATCCGGTCGGCGATCCGCGGCCTGCTCGCCGTGGTGAGTGCCGGGCTGGCTGGGGAGCTGCGGGCGCGGGTCAGCAGCGGTGACGATTACGCCAGCACCGCGAAACCGGTGATCGACTGGGACGACGAGACCGCCCGCGAGCAGTTGATTGATTCACGCACCCGCGACGGGCTGGCGATGCTGGCGGTGCTCGACGGGCTCGACCTCGACGAAGCGGTGGACAAGGCAGCGCGGTTGTTGGCGACCGTGGTGGGCCAAGACATCACCACTGGTGAGGACGGGATATTCCGGATCGTGCGTGGCACAGCAGCTGACCGGGTGATCTCGACGGTGGATCCCGAGACCCGCCACGGGCGCAAGACCCAGGCGCGGGGGTTCGACGGATACAAGGGCCATATCGCGATCGACCCCGACAGCGAGATCATCACCGCCACCGAGGTCACACCCGCCAGCAGCGGCGACGCCGAGGTCGCCCCCGGCCTGCTCGCCGACATCCTGCCCGCCGAAGCCGAAGCCGAAGCGCGGGTGTTCGGTGATGCCGCTTATGGGGCTGGGGAGTTGTTGAAACTGTTGGACGACAACGGTATTCACAACGGAGTGAAGGTCCAGCCGGCATCCTCGGTGAAGGGCCACTTCTCCAAAGACCGCTTCGAGATCGACCTGGACCGCGCCGTGGTGCGCTGCCCAGCCGGGCACACCGCACCCATCCGCCCCCGCAAAGGCCAGCCCAGCACTATCGGCGCCGCCGCTTTCGGTGCCGCCTGCGGTGGCTGCCCGTTGCGTCAGCAGTGCACGTCAGCGGCTGCCGGGCGCACGATCGGCATCGGGGCCCACGAGAAACATCTACTCCCAGCCCGCGCGCGTCGACTCGATCCGGCCTGGAGGGCCGAGTACCGCGCTACCCGCCCCAAAGTCGAACGCAAGATCGGCCACCTCATGCGCCGACGCCACGGCGGTCGCCGCGCCCGCGTCCGCGGAAAGGTCAAGACCGCCGCAGACTTCTCACTACTCGCCGCCGCGGTCAACCTCGCACGGCTGGCCGTCCTCGGAATCGGCTCCACCACAGCACAATTGACCCCCACCACGGCCTGAATTCCAGGCTCGTGACACACCCACACCCGCAGCCACCGATCAACCCATCACCCACCAGCACGACCGGGCCGAACCTCAATCGGTCACCAACTCGAGCCAAGACACCCACACACAGACGACACCACGCGCCACAGCGGCCGTTCGACACCAGCCACCTAGGGCCCTAAGCCGGTGCAGATCCCGAGTGAGGGTGCGGCTGTTTCGGGGGTGAGCCTCAGGCGACGCCGAGGAAGCGCTGTACTGAGCGGGAGGGCTCGGGTTTGGCGTGCCATGCGAGGTAGACGTGGGACGGTGGCGCGTCCGGAATGTCCAGGTACACAACGCCGGGGTGCGGTGCGCGGCTGCGGGCCAGCGCGGGTACACCGCCGATGCCGCGGTTCGCCGCGATGAGTTCGATCCACTCGTCGAAGTTCCGGCAGGTGATGATCGGCCGGTTCGGGTCGCTCTGCTCCCACGAGCCTGCGTGGGTGGTGCCGGAGACCACGTTCACCACGAGCGGCTGGTCGGCGAGATCAGCCCAGCTCAGATCGGTCGCCTCGGCCAGCGGTGAGTTCGCGGCGACGGCGATCATGCGCTGCTCGGTCGCGATCATCCGCGATTCGAGGTGGCTGGGCAGCTCGGTCTCCCTGCGGTGTATGGCGATATCGATGGACCGGGCATCGAGCGCGGCCAGCGGATCGTCGACGCGGCGCAGCGTGATGCGCCCGCCGAGCGCCTCGTAGCGACGGCGGGTCGCGGCGAGCCAGGTGGTGGGCAGCAACCAGGCGAAGCCCACCTCGACGGTGGCCCGCGACCGCAGGTCCGCGGCCACCGCGTCGACGTCGGCGAGGATTCGCCTGGCGTGCGCCAGCAGCTCGGCGCCCTCGTCGGTCCGTTCGAAGCGCCGGGAAGTGCGTTCGATGAGCCTGCACTCCAGGAGCCGCTCCAACTGCTGAATCGTCCTGGTCAGCGCGGGCTGGCTCAGGTGCAGGCGGGCGGCGGCGCGGGTGTAGTTGGCCTCCTCGCACAGCGCGACGTAGGCCCGGAGGTGCCGTAGCTCGATATTCGCCGATCCGCCCTCCACCGCCGGGGAACGCACCCCGTCCGGCAGCACCTGTTCGTCCATGCATCAAGCGTATACATGGTGCATAGAAAGCATTTCACAGGCGCTGAAACGGACCGTACGGTCAATGAAGTGACTGCTACCCTCGCTCCCGCACCACGCCATAGTCTCGCACCGGCCTTCGCGGCCGCCGCCGGTTTGGCCGCCGCGATGGGCGTCGGCCGGTTCGTCTACACGCCGCTGCTGCCGATCATGGTGGACGCACACCAGATCAGCACCAACGACGGCGCCGTGATCGCGACCGCCAACTATGCGGGTTACCTGCTCGGCGCCATTCTGCTCACCCGGTGGCCGGAACTCAACACGCGCAACGTCTTTCGGCTCTCCGCCGTGCTGCTGATCCTCAGCGAGTTGTTGATGGCCGTGCCCGCGCCCACGATTGTCGCTGCGGCACTGCGTCTTATCGCCGGTGTCACCAGTGCGGTCATCTTCGTCGCGTGCGCCGGGGTGGCCGCCAGGCACGGCAGCAGTCGAGAAGCGGCCGGAATCGCCATCAGCGGAGTCGGATTGGGGATCGCGCTCACCGGGTTGCTGGTGTTGGCGGTGCGGCCGTTCCTGGGTTGGCAGAGCATGTGGCTCGTCTCGGCCGTGCTGACCGTGGTGTTGCTACTGCCCGCATTGCGGCTCGATATCCAGCCGGGTCGGCGCGCGGGCAAGGCCACCATTCGGTCGCGGGGTGCGTGGCGGGCGCTGCTGGTGTCCTATTTCCTGGAGGGTGTCGGGTACATCGTGATCGGCACGTTCCTGGTGGCCGCGGTGAGCGATCAGCGCGGGCCGGTGGTCGGCTCGTGGATCTGGGTGGTGGTCGGCACGGCCGCGGTACCGGCCACGGTGCTGTGGGGCGTCGCCGCGCGGCGCTGGTCTCCGGCGATCGCGATGCCGATCGCGCTACTGGCGCAGTGTGTTTCGGCGATGCTGCCCGCCGTCTCGACCGCGGTGTGGCCCGCCGTGCTGTCGGCGGCGCTGTTCGGCGCGACGTTCCTCGGCATCGTCATGCTGGCGATCCGAATCGGCGGCGAGCTGTCGGACGGCAATGCGGCGGCACCACTCACCGCCGTCTATGGCGCGGGGCAGATGCTCGGTCCGTTGGTGGTGGCGCCGGTGATCGGCGACAGCTATCCGGCCGCGTTCGTCATCGCCGCCATCGTGCTGGCGGGCGCGACGATCGCGGCCGGTGTGGTGACGCGCCTACTCAGGCGAACTTGATCTCCAGGCCGATGCCGACGATGGCGATGAGCCAAACCAGGCCGGTGAAAACAGTGATTCGGTCGAGGTTTTTCTCCACAACGGTCGAGCCAGAGAGGCTGGACTGCACACCGCCGCCGAACAGGCTGGACAGACCTCCACCCTTGGCGCGGTGCAGCAGCACCAGCAGCACCAGCAGCACGCTGGCGATGATCAGGAGGATATCGAGGAACATCCGCATGCCGGACAGTGTATGCGGACGATCGGATCCCACCGAATCAGGCACTCGGCAACGTCGCTCTTAGGGCGGCAAGATCGCGACCAGATGGGTGATCCGGTCGTCGCCGATGGTGAATTTCGACGCCTCCTGCTCGCGGATCTGGTCCTGCGCGGTGAGCCTGACCTGGTGTTGATGCATGTGTTCGGCCCAGGAGCGGACCACGAACGCCTCGACGTAGCGGTCCAGCATGCCGATGTCGCGATACAGTCGCCACTCCATCGCCCCAGTTCGCTGCCGGGACCGGCCGACGAACGCCATCGCGGTGATGAACTCGTCCAGATTCTCCGGCGGGACGTCGTAGGTGCGCAGCACCAGGACCGGGCCGTCGGCCGGATCGGGTTCGACGACGACCTGCGGTTCCGGCCAGAACGCGGACGGCGTCTGGTCCAGGTTCTCCGCGTTGTGGCTGATCGGCAGCCACACCGTGCTCACCGCGCAGAGCGCGAGCAGCCCGGCGGCGATCAGCAGCGCGACCACCGGTCCGGCCGCGCCGGCGACCACACCCCAGACCAGCGAGCCGATCGCCTGCCCGCCCATGAACACCAGCAGATACACCGAGAGCCCGCGCGCCCGCACCCACGCGGGCAGCAGCAACTGCATGGTCGAGTTCATCGTGGACATGGCGAGCAGCCAGGCGAAACCGGCGAAGACCAACAGGATCAGCACGAGCGGCACGATGTGCAGCAGCGCGGTGCCCGCCGACGCGAGCCCGAACAACACCGCGGCCGTGCTGAGCCGCTGCGTGGGCGTCATCAGGGTGCGCAGTCGGGACAGGCCGACGGCGCCGAGCACCGCACCGATGCCGAGCGCGGCCAGCATCAAGCCGTAGCCGGACGAGGACAGCCCGAGTTCGTCGCGCGCGATCACCGGGAGTAGCGCCCACACCGCGCTGGCCGGGGCGATGAACAGGATCGAGCGCAGCAGTACCCGTCGGATCGCGGGTGCCGCCTTGATGAAGCGGGTTCCGGCCTGGAGGGCTGCCAATGGGCGTTCGCTGGGCAGCTGTCGATCCGTTGTCGGCCGGTGCCACAGGGTCAACACCGCGACGATGCCGGTGAACGACACCGCGTTGAGCACGAACACCAGAGTCGGTCCGGACAGCGAGACCAGCACACCCGCGATCGCAGGGCCTACCGCGCGCCCGATGTTGATGCTCATGCTGCCCAGCGCGGCTGCTGACGGAATCTGTTCGCGTGGCACGAGTTCCGGCTGGATCGCCTGCCATGCGGGACCGGTGAGCGCCTGCCCGCAGCCGATCAGGAACAGCAGGGTGAGGAGCACCGCCGGAGTGGTGTGCCCGGTCGCCGTCGATACCGCGAGCACCGCGGCGAGCACCGCCATGGTCGACTGCGCGCCGAGCAACAGCCTGCGTCGGTCAACCAGGTCGGCGATCACACCGGAGGGAATGGCGAGCAGCATCACCGGGAGCGTGATCGCGGTCTGTACGAAGGAGACCAGTACGGCCGCGTTCGGCTCGTCGACCAAGACCCACTGTGCGCCAACGGTCTGCATCCAGGTGCCGAGGTTCGATACCAGCTGCGCGATCCACAATGCGCGATACACCCTCGACCTCAACGGAGCCCAGGTGGAGACTGCGGTGTTCGGTGCAGTGATCACTCACTGAAGCTTAGGCGGGCCCGCCACTCCGACGATTCAGGGCATGGGAGGGAGTGTCGCAAGGCACGCACGCGTCTGCGGAGTCCCATCCGCGCCCGACGGAACGCTCCCTGGCACCCCCAGGTCGAGTTCGACATCAGCTGAGCCGAACTCGACCCGGCCGAGGGTTGCCGCGTTATGCCACCTCGCCGGTACGTGACTGGTTGCTGGTGAGGATGAGCGCCACGGTGAGCAAGGCCGCACCGACCATGCCCAGTGGTGTCAACCGCTCGCCGAGCACGATCGCGGCGAGGATGGCGCCGGTGAGGGGCTCGAGCAGCGCGAGGATCGCGGCGGTGCCGGGTCCGGCGTCGGGCAGGCCGCGGAAGTACAGCGTGTAGGCGATCGCGGTCGGCACCAATCCGAGGGCCGCGAGCAGGGTGAGGCTGCCGATGGTCGGCTCGAAGGTGATCCCGGTGGTGAGGGCGAGTGGTGCGAGTAGTACTGCGCCGCCGGTGAATCCGAGGCCGGTCGTGGTCATCGGGTCGAGGCCGGGTACCGGCTGGGCGCTGATTACAGTGACCGTTGCGAACGCCGCGGCCGCCGCGACGGCAAGTGCCGCACCCGCCAGTAGTCCGGCGGACCCCACATCATCGGATGGCACGCCGACCAGCAGCGCCAAGCCGGACAGGGCGAGCCCGATCGTCGCCGCTCGCCTGCGATCGACGGCACGGCGGCCGGTGACCCGCTCCAGCAGCGCGACCACCACTGGCGACGCACCGATAGTGATCAACGTGGCGACGCTGACCGACGACGCCGCTACCGCACCGAAATAGCACCCCTGGAAGGCCGCCGCGAGAACAGCGACCGCGCCGATTCTGCGCCAGGCCAATAGATTTCGCGGCCAAGGCCGACGAGTCGCCGCGAGTAGGGCGACGAGCAGTAACCCGCCGACGGCGAGTCGGCAGGTGGCCACCGCGATGGGTGACAATCCGGTGGCACGGCCGAGCAGCGTGCCGAGCAAACCGCCGGTGCCCCAGAGCATTCCGGCGCCGACGAGGTAGACCAGCCCGGAACGGCCGGCCGTGGACAGAGATATGGACATGAAGGTTTCGCGCTCCTGCGACAGAAGGATTGGGGTCGCGGAAGCGAGGTGCACAACGAATGCCGAAGAGACGCATACGCCCTACGGGGTGCGGTCCGTTAGACCGCGTATGACCCGGGCTGATGCGGAAGTACGCCTACACCTCGCTCAGGAGGCAGGCGGCGGGGTTATCGGAAAGCATCGGTGCACGCGGCCGATCCTAAACCCCGGAGGCGCGGTCTGTCGCACGGGTTTATGGCCCGAGCGCGCGCAGTACCGGATCTGCGGCGATCCTGGCCGCGGTCTCGGCATCCGGCCGGTATGGCCGCGCTCGTACGATCCAGTCGCTACGCAGTTCGGGGATTGTCACCTGTAGTTCGTCCCACTTCTCCGTCAGCTGACCGGTCCAGTCCATCCGGTCTATACCGTTGGGAGATCCGAGGTGGTAGGCCAGGTAGTCGTTCCACACCGAGTACGACGTGGCGAACGTGACCGCATCCGGCACATCCAGCTTCAGCAGCCACCGGCCCTGTGCCCATTCATAGTCCGAGAGAAGGGCATTCGCCGTGCGCCGGATGGCAGGCCCCGGCCAGCACCAGATCGGCGGGGCGTCCCCGCAATCGATTCCGCGCCTTGCCATTTCGGCAGCCATGTCTTGAAAGACCGGTCGCAGGTTCGGTGAAACAAGATCCCAATCCGCGCGGTAGAACCCGCTCGACCGCACAGCGGCGACCACCTCGGCCGCCTGCAGCGTCCACAGCCTCATCCACCCGGCCTATTCGTCGACCGAATCGGCGTAGGTCCGCATCATGTCCGCGACCAGCGTGAGGATCGACTCATCGAGCTCGGGTCGCTGATACACGCCGCGAACGACCGCCTGCCCCGAGAACACGTGCAGCGCCACGAAGAACAAGGGCTCGCGCAGCCGCTGCGGAAACTGCTCCAGCACCCCCGTGCGGTCGACCGCGGCGACGATCTCGTCGTAGTAGTTCTCGACCGTCGGCGCGATCCTGGCCCGCAGCTCGGCGTCCGAGCGGGCCGCGAGGTAGATCTCGCGCAGCGCGTGCGTGACGTTGTCGGACTGGGCCGCCTGCAGGAAACGCAACGCGGTGTCGAGCGGATTCGCCTGATCCCCAAGCTGTTCCATCACCACGGTGAACGCGGCGAGCTGCCGCGTGACGATCTCCTCGGCGGTCCGCACGATCAGGTCGAGCCTGCTGTCGAACTGCCGGAACATCGCCCCGACGGACAGCCCGGCGCGGCCGCAGATCTCCTGCACGGTCGTGCGCTGATAGCCGACCTCGCCGATCGCGGCGACCGTCGCATCGACCAGCTTGGCGACGGTGGCGGCACGGCGTTCCTGCTGCGTCCGGCGCGGACGCGGTGTTTCGGCGCTCCCGGTCATGATTGCCCATCCTGCCCGGTCGGCCCCGCACCGGCCGTCATCGGGTCAGCGTGATCGTTGACACAGCGACAGAGCGGACTCTACAGTCGACCCGCCAGTTAGGAAATAGCTGCTCTCTTTTCGCCCGAGAGCTGCGGCGCGCAGCGTTGCGTATAGGTCGAGGAGTTCCGAATGAAGATGGGCACTGCCGCGGGCACCAAGAGGATGGTCGCGCAAACTTGCCTAGCTCTGACCGCGGGGTTGACCGTCGCGGTCTGCCCCGTGCTGATCGGCACGGCACACGCGGATCCGGTGCCGGTGGCGCCGCCGCTGCCGTTTCCGCTGCCGCCCGCGCCGCCGTTCATGGATCCCGGTTTCTACAATCCCGATCCGGCCAAGGTCGCTGCCGCACAACCCGGCGAAATCCTGTCCGCACGTCAGGTCAATCTCGCTAACTTCTTCCTGATCCCGCTGAACGTGCGGGCCTGGCAGTTGTCGTATCGCAGCACCAACACCCGCGGTGAGCCGATCCCGGCGGTGGCCACCGTGATCGTGCCGTATCGCCCGTCCGCCACACCGGAGCGGAATCTGGTCGCCTTCCAATTCGCCGAGGACTCGCTCTCGCAAAACTGCGCGGCCTCGTATGTGCTGCAGATGGGCTCGCTGCCCAACCCGACGAATCCGGTGATCTCCGCGGAATTCATCGAGGTGCAGGCCATGCTGCAACTCGGCCACGCCGTCGTGGTGCCCGACCATCAGGGCCCGAACGCGGCGTACGCGGCCGGGCCGCTCGGCGGCCGGATCACCCTGGACGGGATTCGGGCGGCCGAGAACTTCGAACCGGCCGGACTGCCCGGTGCCGCGACCCGGACCGCGCTGTGGGGCTATTCGGGCGGCGCTATTCCGACCGCGCACGCCGCCGAATTGCAAGCCGAGTACGCACCGGAACTGAACCTGGTCGGCTCCGCGGTGGGCGGTCTGATGGCCGATATCGGCATGGCCGTCGACTACAACAATGCCACCTCGACCTTCGGCGGCGCGGTGCTCGGCGGATTGTTCGGGGTGGCCAACGAATACCCCCAGCTCGACCAGTTCATCGAGCGGTACATGAACCCACTCGGCAAGGGGCTGCGAGTGGTTCACCAAGGGCAGTGCGTCGCATTGCAGTTCGCGGCGTTCCCGTTCGTGAACATCAAGGGCCTGTTCGACTATCCAGGTGGCGATCCGTTGCGTGCCCCCGAATTGCAGCCCCTCCTCCAGGAATTGAGCCTCGGCCACCGCGGCACCCCGCAGTTCCCGCTGTACATCTACGAGGCGCCGCTGGACGAGGCGATGCCGATCAACGCGGTCAACAAGCTCTACGACACCTACTGCAAGGATCCGAACGCACAGGTCGCCTACACCCGTGAGTTGATCAGTGAGCACGGTATCGCCGCGGTGTCCGGCGCGGGCTCGGCTGTGATGTGGCTGAACGATCGACTCAACGGTGTTCCAGCGGCACCTGGGTGCAGCAATCGCGACGTGCCGCTGCAGATCCTCGATCCAGGTGCGGCCGCCACGGTCGCGAACGCCATCGGCCAGACCCTCGCCTCGGCCCTCGGCATGCCGGTCTGACGTGCCGAAAACCCGGCCGGACCGCACGACATCGGTACCATCGCGTCATGTCGGCTAATTTCGTGCGGTTCGGCCCGGTCGCCCTGTTGGCTCTGCTCGCGGTTACCGCCTGCGGCAGCGGCGACTCGAAATCGAACACAACCACGCCGAATCTAGCGGGCCGCACCTTCCTCTCCACCGCGGTCGACGGCACGCCGATTCCCGGCGGCGGCCCGCTCACCATCACCTTCAAAGAAGACCGGATCGCCGCGGACGCGGGCTGCAACTCCTATTCCGGCGCGGTCGCGTTCGACGACCACAAGCTGCACGTCACCGGGCTGGCCAGCACCCTGATGGCCTGCACCGGCGACCGTGCGGGCGCCGACGAATGGCTCAGCGGCCTACTGAATTCCGATCCCGCCTGGCAGCTCGACGACACCAAGCTGACGTTGAAGAGCGACAACCTGACGGTCACCATGCTGGACAAGAAGGTCGTCAAACCGGACAAGCCGATCAAGGGCACCACCTGGATCGTCACCGCCCTGATCACCCCGGACGCCCAAATCCGTTCCCAGACACTGGATGAGGTGAAGCCCACCCTCACCATCGCCGACGACGGCACCGTCACCGGCACCGCGGGCTGCAACCGAATGACCGGCCGCGCAACGGGTCCCGACGCCGAACTCACCTTCCAGATCGCCACCACGAAGATGCTGTGCCCCGCCGAGGTCATGGAAGTCGAGCAGTCCGTCCTGAAAGCCTTGGACGGCAAGACAACCGCCACTGTCGACGCCGACACCCTCACTCTCCGCAATGCCAATGGCAGCGGCCTCACCCTGCACGCGGAGTAGGTCTCCAACGCGAAAGAGCCGGGCAACGCTGTCGCGGTGCCCGGCTCTTTCGCGTGAAAACGGTTACGGCAGTGGGCCGCCCGCGGCGATCGCCGACAGGGTGGCGAACTCGTCACCCTTGAGCGAGGCGCCGCCGACCAGTGCGCCGTCGATGTCGGTCTGGCCGACCAGCTCGCCGACGTTCTTGGCGTTGACCGAGCCGCCGTAAAGCACCCGGACACCCGCGGCGATCTCCGGGGTGGCCAGCTTGGCCAGTTCCGCGCGGATCGCGCCGCAGACTTCCTGCGCGTCCGCGGGGGTGGCGACCTTGCCGGTGCCGATGGCCCAGACCGGCTCGTAGGCGATGACGACCTTCGAGATCTCCTCCGCCGTCAGGCCTTTCAGCGAACCACGCAGCTGCTCGAGGTTGTACTCGACGTGCGTCTTCGCCTCGCGAACGTTCAGACCCTCACCGATGCAGACGATCGGGGTGATCCCGAACTTCAACGCCTGCTTGGCCTTGGCGAGCACGGTGGCGTCGTCCTCGCAGTGGTACTGCCGCCGCTCCGAGTGCCCGACGGCCACGAAGGTGCACCCTAGCTTGGCCAGCATGGCACCGCTGATCTCACCGGTGTAGGCACCCGAGTCGTGCGCCGAGATGTCTTGCGCGCCATAGGTGAGCAGCAGCTTGTCGCCCTCCACCAGGGTCTGCACGCTGCGCAGGTCGGTGAACGGCGGCAGCACCGAGACATCGACCTTGGCGAAGTACTTCTCCGGCAACGCGAATGCGATCTTCTGCACCAGCGCGATCGCCTCGAGGTGGTTGAGGTTGAGCTTCCAGTTGCCCGCGATGAGCGGCTTCCTGGCGAGAGACTTGGTCACAGTCGTAGCACTCCTCAGTCTTCCAGCACAGCGATGCCCGGAAGTTCCTTGCCCTCCAGGTATTCCAGCGACGCGCCGCCGCCGGTGGAGATATGCGAGAAACCGTCATCGGGCAGCCCGAGCGCACGCACGGCCGCGGCCGAGTCGCCACCGCCGACGACGGTGAACGCGCCCTTGCCGGTGGCGGTGACGATGGCCTCGGCCACACCCTTGGTACCGGCCGCGAAGCTCTCGAACTCGAACACGCCCATCGGGCCGTTCCAGAACACCGTCTTCGCCTCGGTCAGCAGCGCGGCGAACCGGGCGGTCGATTCGGGCCCGATGTCCAGACCCATCCAACCGTCCGGAATCTCGTGCGCGGGAACGATCTTCGAGTCGGCGTCGGCCGCGAACTTGTTCGCCACCACGATGTCGCGCGGCAGGTGAATGACGTCCGCGTACCGGTCGAGCAGGTCCTTGCAGGTGTCGATCATCTCTTCCTGCAGCAACGAGGTGCCCACCGAAAGGCCCTGTGCGGCAAGGAAGGTGAAGCACATGCCGCCACCGATGACCAGCGTGTCCACCTTCGGCGCGAGCGCCTCGATGACCGCGAGCTTGTCGGAGACCTTGGAACCGCCGAGCACGACCGCGTACGGCCGCTCGGTGTCCGTGGTCAGCTTGGCGAGCACCTCGACCTCGGCGGCGACCAGCTTGCCCGCGTAATGCGGCAGCAGCTTGGCTACGTCGTAGACCGACGCCTGCTTGCGGTGCACTACGCCGAAGCCGTCGGACACGAACGCGCCGTCGTCGCCGACCAGCTCGACCAACGCGGCGGCGAGCTTGGCCCGGTCCGCGTCGTCCTTGCTGGTCTCGCGCGGATCGAAGCGGATGTTCTCCAGCAGGAGCACGTCGCCGTCGGTCAGCCCCTCGGAGCGCGCGAGCGCGTCCCCGCCGACCACGTCACCGGCGAGCTGGACGTTGCGGCCCAGTTCTTCGGCGAGCTTCGCGGCGACCGGCGCCAGCGAAAGCTTGGCGTCCCGCTCACCTTTCGGCCGACCGAGGTGTGCCGTGACGACCACCTTCGCGCCGGCCTCGACCAGCGCCTTCAGGGTCGGCACCGATGCGATGATCCGACCGGGGTCGGTGATCTGGCCGTTGTCGTCGAGGGGGACGTTCAGGTCGGAGCGCACGAGCACGCCCCGACCTTCCACACCCTCGCTGAGCAGGTCGTCGAGAGTCTTGACTGTCATGGCCTCAGAGCGACTTGCCGACGAGGCCGATGAGGTCGGCGAGACGGTTCGAGTAGCCCCACTCGTTGTCGTACCAGCCGACGACCTTCACCTGATCGTCGATGACCTTGGTCAGCGGCGCGTCATAGATGCAGGAGTGCGGGTCGGTGACGATGTCGCTGGACACGATCGGGTCCACGTTGTACTTGAGGTAGCCCTTCAGCGCGCCGGCGGCGGCGGCCTGGTACGCGGCGTTGATCTCCTCGATCGAGGCCGACTTGGCCAGCTTCACGGTGAGGTCGGTGACCGAGCCCGTCGGGACCGGCACGCGCAGCGCGTAGCCGTCCAGCTTGCCCTGCAGTTCGGGGAGCACCAGGCCGATGGCCTTCGCGGCGCCGGTGCCGGTGGGCACGATGTTCAGCGCGGCGGCGCGGGCGCGACGCAGGTCGGCGTGCGGCGCGTCCTGCAGGTTCTGGTCCTGCGTGTACGCGTGGATGGTGGTCATCAGGCCACGCTCGATGCCGAAGGCATCGTGCAGCACCTTGGCCAGCGGGCCGAGGCAGTTGGTGGTGCACGAGGCGTTGGAGATGATGTTCTGGCTGCCGTCGTACTTGTCGTCGTTGACGCCCATGACCACGGTCAGGTCCTCACCCTTGGCGGGTGCGGAGATGATGACCTTCTTGGCGCCGGACGCGAGGTGGCCTTTGGCCTTCGTCGCGTCGGTGAAGATGCCGGTCGACTCCACGACCACGTCGACACCCAGGTCGCCCCACGGCAGTGCCGACGGGCCCTCCTTGATGGCCAGCGCCTTGAGCCGCTGGTCACCGACCACGATGGTGTCGTCGCCGTCGAGCGAAACATCCTGCGGCAAGCGGCCGAGGATCGAGTCGTACTTGAGCAGGGTCGCGAGAGTCGCGTTGTCGGTGAGGTCGTTGACCGCGACGATCTCGATGTCGGTGGTGCCCAGCGCCTTCTGCGCCTCCACCGCCCGGAAGAAGTTACGTCCGATACGACCGAAGCCGTTGATGCCTACCCGGACAGTCACGTTATCGCTCCTCAGCTTTCAAGCGGATCATTCCGATGTCTTGTAACAGTAGTGCCCGCCTGTTACCGCACTGACATGCACCTGGACACACCACTACGGTAACCAGCGAAATCAATCACCAACCGGTCTGTTTCCTCACAGCACGGGCCGCCTACCAGCGGCGCAGCACCGTCAATCACCCTGGCATTCCAATGCGCTTCCCCCGCATGGGTGACATACGTCCCCTTTGCCCGGATCCGCACCCGCCCGCTCTGTGCTCTCTCCGGGCTCAGTGCAGAGCCGTGCGAATGTGCGGCACAGACGTCCGGCCGGTTACCTCTGGAGGCAACCGGCCGGATGACGACTTCGTCAGGCTTCGTCGAGCAGTTCGGCGGTGACGGCCGACTCGGTATCGGGGATGCCGAGTTCCTTGGCCCGTCGGTCCGCCATCGACAGCAGGCGCCGAATCCGTCCCGCGACAGCGTCTTTCGTCATCGGCGGGTCGGCCAGCTGGCCGAGTTCCTCCAGTGACGCCTGGCGGTGCTGCACGCGCAGCTTGCCCGCGGCGGCGAGATGGTCGGGCACGTCGTCGCTGAGGATCTCCAGCGCGCGCTCCACCCTGGCGGCCGCGGCGACCGCGGCCCTGGCCGAGCGGCGCAGGTTGGCGTCGTCGAAGTTGGCCAGCCGGTTGGCGGTGGCCCGCACCTCGCGGCGCAGCCTGCGCTCCTCCCAGACGATCCGAGTGCCGTGCGCACCCATCCTGGTGAGCAGCGCGCCGATGGCCTCGCCGTCACGCACCACGACCCGGTCGGTGCCGCGCACCTCCCGCGCCTTGGCGGTGATGCCCAGCCTGCGGGCCGCACCGACGAGCGCGAGCGCCGCCTCCGGACCCGGGCAGCTGACCTCCAGCGCGGAGGAGCGACCGGGTTCGGTGAGCGAGCCGTGCGCGAGAAACGCTCCACGCCAAGCGGCTTCGGCGTCCGCGATGCTGCCGCCGACCACCTGGGCGGGCAGCCCGCGCACCGGACGACCGCGCACATCGAGCAGCCCGGTCTGCCGGGCCAGCGCCTCGCCCTCCTTGGACACGCGCACCACGTAGCGAGAGGTCTTGCGCAGACCGCCCGCGCCGAGCACGTGCACATCGGAGCCGTAGCCGTATAGCTCGAAGATCTCCCGGCGCAGCCTGCGTGCGATGGAACCCATGTCCACCTCGGCCTCGACGATCACCCGCCCGCCGACGATGTGCAGGCCGCCCGCAAAGCGCAGCAGCGCGGACAGTTCCGCCTTGCGGGAACTGACTTGCGACACCGTGAGCCTGCTCAGCTCGTCTTTCACATCGGCTGTCATCGCCACGAGACGCGCTCCTTTCCACCCAACCCGGAACGCACATCCTGACCCATGTGCCGTCCCTCGACTCGAAGCCCTGCCATTTGCGGCCGAGGTTGCCGGATCAGTTGATCCAGTGCGGCGGCAAGCTTTCCGGGGTGATGCCGGTCCGTCCCCGCCTCGGCGACATCGGAGAAGGTTACCCGTGCGCGCAACTGTTCGGCGGCTCTCGCCACATGTTCTCTTTCGCGACCCTCGGGCACCGACCCCGAATCGACCAAAACCTCGTCGACCACGAATTCCGGTGCGTGCTGGGACAATACATGTAGGTGCCGTTCGGCGGAGAAACCCGCCGTTTCGCCGGGCTCGGCGGCGAGGTTCAGCACGAGAACTTTCCTGGCTCGGGTGTACACCAGCGCCTCTCGTAGTTCGGGGACGAGCACATGGGGGATGACGCTGGTGAACCAGGAACCTGGTCCGAGAACGACCACATCGGCGTGTTCGATGGCCGAGGTGGCTTCTTGACTGGCGGGCGGATCGGACGGGATCAACCGCACGCGTCGTACTTTGCCGGGTGTGGTCGCGATCGCGACCTGACCGCGAATACAGCGGCTGACCCGCGGATCCGCTTCCAGCCCAGCCACATCCGCTTCGATATCGAGCGCGATGGGTGACATCGGCAGCACCCGTCCGGTGATGCGCAACATCTTCGCGAGTTCGTCGAGCGCGGCGACGGGGTCGCCGAGCACCTCGGTCAGGCCGGCCAGGATGAGGTTGCCGACCGAATGACCGGCCAGCGCGCCGGTGCCGCCGAAGCGGTGTTGCACGGTCTGGGTCCAGATGCCGTCGGAGTCGGCGGCCAGCGCGGCGAGCGCCATTCGCAGGTCACCGGGTGGTAGCACGCCTAGTTCGGCGCGTAGCCGACCGGATGAGCCGCCGTCGTCCGCGACGGTGACGACCGCGCAGATCTTTCTGGTCAGCCGCCGGATGGCGGTGAGAGTCGCGTATAGGCCGTGCCCGCCACCCAGCGCGACAATGCTGGGATCGGATTCCCACCCCGTCATTCGCGCCCCAGATCCCGATGCACGACCCGCACCACGTCGGCGGATCCCTCGGGCACGCCGGTGCCCTCGCTGATCAGTTCGCCAAGAGCCTCGGCTATCGCCACGCTGCGGTGCTTGCCTCCGGTGCAGCCCACTGCCACCGTCATGTATCGCTTCCCCTCTTGGCGGTAACCGTTCATCGTCAGATCGACCAGGTGGTGGCAGGTACGCAGGTAATCGTCGGCGCCGGGGCGCGACAACACGTACTCGCTCACCACTGATTCCTGACCAGTGTGTTCCCGCAATTCCGGTATCCAATGTGGATTAGGTAGAAAACGCACATCCAACACCATGTCGGCGTCCAGTGGAACCCCATGCTTGAAGCCGAAGGATTGCACGGTCAGCTGCAGCGCGCTGGGCGCGCCGCCGCCGAAGGCCTCCTCCAGCTTGCGGTGCAGCTGATGGATGGACAGTTCGGTGGTGTCGATGACCAGGTCCGCCGCGGTTTTCACGGCCGAGAGCCGGATTCGTTCGGCGGCGATGCCCGCCGACAGCGTGCCATCTTTGCTCTCGCTCTGCAGCGGGTGGCGGCGCCGGGCGAAGCCGAAGCGCCGGATCAGCACGTCGTCGGACGCTTCGAGAAACAGCACCCTGGTCTCGATGCCGAGTTTGCGCAATTGGTCGGTGACCACCGAGAGATCACCGGTGAAGAACCTGCTTCGCACGTCCATCACCAGGGCGAGGCTGCGGATCGGCGGCTCGGCGGAGGCGCCGAGTTCGACCATCCGGCCGATCAGCTCCGGCGGCAGGTTGTCCGCGACATACCAGCCGAGATCCTCCAGCACGCGGGCGGCGGTGCCGCGGCCCGCGCCGGATAGTCCGGTCACGATGACGACTTCGACCTGCGGGTTCGCCGCTGCGACAGCGCTCGAGGGGCTGGCCCGCCCCTCGGTCTGTCGCGGATTGCCCGCAGTGTTGTTCGATTCGACGCGTGTCATGTCCTACCGGATCCGTCACACGACTGCACCTCGCTGGCGCTCGGCTCCGCCGTGCGCCGTGGCGTGCTGTGTCGTCGGTTCACTCGCTTCGCTCGCTCTCTGAGTACCTCTCGAATCATCCCGCACCGGCCCCGGTATCGGGCGCAGACATGCGCGATTACCTTCCGTAGTGCACGTGGAGGTTCACAAACCTGTGATGGAACGGTACCGAGGATATAGGTGGATGGCAGGGAAGCCGATGTTTCCGATGTTTCTCAGCCTCCCTGCAGTGCGGCGAGTACGGCTTTGGCGGTCGCCAGCCCGATGCCGGGGACCTCGGTGATCTCCTCCACCGTGGCCTGCTTCAGTTTCGCGACAGAACCGAAATGGGTAACCAGCGCCGTTCGGCGCGCCGCGCCCAGCCCGGGCACCGAGTCCAGCGCGGACGCGGTCATCCGGCGCGAGCGTTTGCTGCGGTGGAAGGTGATCGCGAACCGGTGTGCCTCGTCGCGGACCCGCTGCAGCAGGAACAGCGCCTCGCTGTTGCGCGGCATGATCACCGGATCGCTCTCCCCCGGCACCCACACCTCCTCGAGGCGTTTGGCCAGGCCGATCACCGCGACGTCGGTGATGCCGAGTTCGTCGAGCACCTCGGCGGCGGCGGCGACCTGGGGCGCGCCGCCGTCGACGACGTAGAGATTGGGCGGGTAGGCGAACCTGCGCGGGCGGCCGGTGTCCGGATCAATGCCCGGGCGGTTGAGGAGTTCGACTGTGCCGTCGACGTTTTCGGCCTCGGCAAGGTCTTCGCTGGCCATCAGCTCGCGCTCCTTCTGCAGCTTGTAGAAGCGCCGCCTGGTCACCTCCCGGATGCTGCCGACGTCGTCGGAGCGACCATCGCCCGCCGCCTCCTTGATCGTGTAGTGGCGGTACTCGGATTTGCGGGCCAGGCCGTCCTCGAACACGACCAGCGAGGCGACCACGTCGGTGCCCTGCACGTGGCTGATGTCCACACATTCGATCCGCAGCGGGGCGCTGTCGAGTTCGAGTGCGTCTTGAATGGCTTGTAGCGCAGCCGATCTCGAGGTGAGGTCGCCCGCGCGCTTGAGCTTGTGCTGTTGCAGCGCCTCCATCGCGTTGCGCTGCACGGTCTCGGCGAGGGCCTTCTTGTCGCCGCGCTGCGGCACCCGTAGCTGCACGGCCGAGCCGCGCAGGTTGGACAGCCATTCCTGGAGTTGGTCGGCGTCGGCGGGGAGTTCGGGGACGAGCACCTCGCGCGGTACCACGGTGGCGGGCTGCTCGGCCTCGCCGAGTTCCGCGACGGCGACCTGCTCACCGTAGAACTGGGTGAGGAACTGCTCTACCAGCACGGCCAGCTCGCTACCCGCCTCCGGTGCGTCGATGGCGTCGCCGGACTTGTCCACCACCCAGCCGCGCTGGCCGCGGACCCGGCCGTCGCGGACGTGGAAGATCTGTACCGCCGCCTCCAACTCGTCGGTGGCGAAGGCGATCACGTCGGCATCGGTGCCGGTGCCGAGCACGACCGCCTGCTTCTCCAGCGCGCGGCGCAGCGCCTGCACGTCGTCGCGCAGGCGGGCGGCGTTCTCGAAGTCCAGGTCTTCGGCGGCGTCCTGCATGCGGCGCTCGAGCTGGCGCACCATGCGGTCGGTGCGCCCGGCCAGGAAGTCGCAGAAGTCCTCCACGATCTGGCGATGCTCCGCGGCGCTGACCCGGCCGATGCACGGGGCCGAGCACTTGTCGATGTAGCCGAGCAGGCAGGGTCGCCCGATCTGGTTGTGCCGCTTGAACACTCCGTTGGAGCAGGTGCGCGCGGGGAACACGCGCAGCAGCAGGTCGAGGGTTTCCCGGATCGCCCAGGCGTGGGCGTACGGGCCGAAGTACCGGACGCCCTTCTTGCGCGCGCCGCGGTAGACGAACAGGCGGGGGAACTCCTCGTTCAGCGTCACGGCGAGCACCGGGTACGACTTGTCGTCGCGGTACCGCACGTTGAAGCGCGGGTCGAATTCCTTGATCCAGTTGTATTCGAGCTGTAGCGCCTCAACCTCGGTGGAGACGACCGTCCATTCGACGCTCGCGGCCGTGGTGACCATCTGCCGGGTCCGCGGATGCAGCGACGCCACGTCGGCGAAGTACGAGTTCAGCCTGCTGCGCAGGCTCTTGGCCTTGCCGACGTAGATGACCTGCCGATGTGCGTCCCGGAACTTGTACACCCCGGGTTCGACGGGAATCGTGCCCGGCTTGGGCCGGTACGTCGCTGGATCTGCCACCCATCAAGCCTATCGAGCACCTCCGACAGGTCCGTCACAGCGCCGCGCGTGCGATGTTCCGGTCCGGATGATCTCGCCGTGATTCGCCGAAACACGGCTGCCTGCCGGACGTTTCAGATACTCACTGGTCGACGGCGAACCAGGACTTGGCTTCGGCGCGATTCAGCTGATAGACGACGGCGATTGTGGCGCCGAGGGAATAGAGCACCGCCACGATCCACTGTTCGAACGGCACGTCGATGGGGTGGGTTCGCCAACCGACCACGCCCTGCGCGATGGCCAGGATGATCGCCAGCACGCGCACGCCGCTCGCGCCGCGGATGAATCCCCAGACCGCGAGTGCGAGCAGCCAGCTGAACAGGAACTGGATTGCCGCGCCACCCGCGGCTTCGGCGCCGAGCGAAAAGCCCATGATCACCGAATAGGCGAAGCCGAATCCCGCTAGACCCCAAGCGGCTTCCCGGGCTTCCCTGGCCGGCTCGGGCATCTCACCCAGCGCCCATAATCGCTCGGCGACAGCCAAATCATCGTCCGAATACTCCGCGCCCACGGCGCTCCCCCACTTCCGATCCACACACTCGCCCCAAGTCAACGGGCGCGCGGGCAGAACGGTAGATCACCGGAGAGAGTCGGACAACTCGGGCGCATCGACCGTGATCGAAACATGATCCGACCGTGACCGGTGGCCGGCGTCGGATCGGCTATCGGCGGGAAAGTCCGTGCTCGCGTAGGGCGTCGAGCAGGCCGGACGGGCGTTCCCGGGTCGGCAGCGGGTCTACCAGGGCGAATCGGCAGCCGAGGGCGGTCGCGCCGCCGTCTGCCTCGGCGCTGTCGCCGACCATCAGGGCCGCCTCGGGTTCGACGCCGAGCTTGTCGAGAGTGGCGGCGAAGATGCGGGGGTCGGGTTTCACCGCGCCGATCTCGAAGGAGAGGGCGAAGGCGTCGACGTATCTGTCCCAGTTCCGGGTGGTGAAGGCGGGACGGACATCGAACGCGATGTTGCTCACCACGGCGACCTGAATGCCTTGGGCCGCAAGCAGAGTCAGCACTTCTTCGACGTCGGGGTAGGGCGTCCAGGCCATCGGATCGATCAGGCGCCGGTACAGGACATCCGCTTGGTCCTCGGTCGGTACGCCGGACTTGCGCAGGACCTCCATGTAGGCCTGGCGGTGCAGCTTCGGGTCTAGGTCGCGGTTGTCCCAGGCGTACTGGCCTTCCGTGCCGAAGGTGACGAGTTGTTCGACGGGCGCGGTCATCCTGCGCAGGATCTCGGCCTTCTCGTGCACGTCGAAGGCTCGGCCGTCGGCCGCGACCAGCTTCTCACCCCACGAATCGTCCTCCTCCAGTCGAAACAAGGTCCCGGAATAGTCGAAGAGCACCGCCTCGATGGTCACCAGACCAGCGTACCGACGGGTCGGCAGTGCCCGAGGTCGTCGCAGGTTGCGGTGCTGCGGGCCGCCACGGACCGGACGACAAGCCGTGCTGCGCAACCGAGTTCATCCCGACAGGTGGGAATCCGGCATCCATCTGGTGCGACGAACCCTTACGACAAACGCTCCCCCGGTGTCGGTGCCGAGAGTTAGAGTCCCCCCATGAGGCGCGCGCGGGGTACGTGGACGGGTGTGGCGGCGGCATTGCTGCTCGCCCTCGGGACGGTCACGGCTTGTTCGTCCGACGAAGACAAGGCCGGAAACGTCTGCGACACGGTGCCGAACGGAACACCGGTGGCCGCGACGCCGGCCGGTTCGACCGGCGGCAAGACGCAGGACATCAGCACCAACCCGGAGATCGCCACGGGCTACCGGTCGGGGATGACGCCGGTACACACGAAGACATTCGCGGTGTCGACGGCGAACCCCGTGTCGACGAAGGCCGCGTGCGCGGTGCTGCGTGACGGCGGCACCGCCGCGGACGCGCTGATCGCCGCGCAGGCGGTGCTCGGCCTGGTGGAGCCGCAGGCCTCGGGGATCGGCGGCGGCTCGTTCCTGATGTACTACGACGCCACCAGCAAAACCGTCGACGCCTACGACGGACGTGAGGTCGCGCCCGCCGCGGCGACCGAGAACTATCTGCGCTGGGTCGACGACGTCGACCGGACCCAGCCGAAGCCGAACACCCGGGCCAGCGGCCGATCCATCGGCGTGCCCGGCGTGCTGCGAATGCTGGAGATGGCGCACCGCGATCACGGCAAGACCGGCTGGCGCGAACTGTTCGACCCGGCCATCGGTTTGGCCGATCGCGGGTTCCCGATCAGCCCCCGATTCGCCGGACAGATCGCGGAGTCGGCCAAGGACCTCGCCCTCGACGACAACGCGAAGGCCTACTTCCTGAACCCCGACGGCACCGCCAAGGCCGCGGACACCTTGCTGACCAACCCGGCGATGTCGAAGACGTTGGGCGCCATCGCCTCCGAGGGCGCCCAGGCCTTCTACACCGGCGCCATCGCGCGTGACATCGTCGACGCGGCCACCACCGCCTCCGGCGGTCGCACCCCCAGCCTGATCACGACCGCCGACCTGGCGAACTACCAGGCGAAGAAGCGCACCGCCCTCTGCACCACGTACCGCACCCACGAGATCTGCGGCATGCCGAACCCCTCCTCCGGCGGCAGCACCGTCGCCGCCACCCTCGGCATCCTGGAGAACTTCGATCTCACCGCCCTGCCCCCGGACAACCTCGGCTCCGGTTCCGACGCCCGCAACGGCGGCAAGCCGAAGGCCGACGCGGTCCATCTCATCTCGGAGGCCGAGCGCCTGGCCTACGCCGACCGCAACAAGTACGTGGCCGACACGGATTTCGTTCCGCTGCCGGGTAATTCACCGCAGACCCTGCTGAACAAGGACTACCTCAAGCAGCGCGCCGCACTGATCGACCGCGGCCACAGCATGGGCACCGCGCAACCCGGCGACTTCGGGCCCGTCCCGCCAGGTGTCGGCCCGCAGCCGCCCGAGCACGGCACCAGCCACATCTCCGTGGTGGACAAGTACGGCAACGCGGCCGCCATGACCACCACGGTGGAATCCGCGTTCGGCTCCTTCCACCTCGTCGACGGTTTCGTGCTGAACAATCAGCTCACCGACTTCTCCGCCGACCCACTCGGCACCGACGGCGTACCGGTCGCCAACCGGGTCCAGCCCAACAAGCGCCCGCGCAGCTCGATGGCACCCACCCTGGTCTTCGACAAGGCGGCCGACGGCACCCGCGGCCCACTCACCCATGTCACCGGCTCCCCCGGCGGCTCGGTGATCATCCAGTTCGTCGTGAAAACCCTGATCGGCATGCTGGATTGGGGCCTCGACCCACAACAGGCCGTGTCCTCCCTCTCCTTCGGCGCGGGCAACGCCCCCGAGACTGGCCTCGGCGGCGAACACCCGAGCATCAACACCGCCGACAACGGCAACAACGACCCCCTGGTCACCCGCCTCCGCGAACTAGGCCACAAGGTCTCGATAGCCCCCCAATCCAGCGGCCTCAGCGCACTGCAACACGACGGCGAAGGGTGGGCCGGAGGCGCCGACCCCCGCCGCGAGGGCGCCGTCCTCGGCGACGACCGCTGACCCAGGGTCAGCGGGATAGGAGCATCGGGTAGACGACGGGGCCGTGGTCGATGGTGAGTTCGCCCTGCTGGACGAAGCCGAAGCGTTGGTAGAACGGTAGGGCCGCGCGGGAGTTGCAGACGACGAAGCAGGGCTCGACGGAGCTGGCGAGGCGTTGCTCGAGTAAGGATGAGGCGAAGCCCTGCCGTTGGGAATCGGGGCGGGTGCCGACGGCCGCCAGGTAGAGGTGTGGGGTGTCGGGGCGGACGTCTTCCATTTGGCGTGATGCCGCGAGGGCGCGCGGGAGGTGACCCTTGAGCGCTCGGAACAGGCTGAACGGTTTGGCGATCGAGGAGACGATGCCTGCGGGCTCCCACAGTGCGACGCTGACAATTTTCCCGTCCTCGTCGCACGCGGAATCGACCATGCCGGTATCGGCTCGCGAGGCGATCCGCGAGTCCCAGAAGAGCGGCAGCGCGTGCTCCCGCATGGCCGGCCGCGGCCAGAAGTATGTCATCAGCGGATCCTCGGCGAAGGCCGCCGCAAGGACGAACGCACCGGTCTGCATACGTGCAGGCTAACGGGCCGTCCGGGTCCTATCTGTGCATGAACGCCCGACACGCGACTCGTGTCGAAGGTGCCGCCACTCCGTCATCCGTGGGCCGCGCCCCCTGGAAACAACTCCGGCTTCCGATGCAGTCACACACGTCCGACTGATCACCGGCGCGCAGTGGCGGCCTCGATCGCTACTGTTCGGCGGTGTACTTCGCGCCGAGTTCGCGGAGCTTGTCCATCGCCTCGGCGGCGTGTTCCTTGTCGTTGGATCGAATGGCGAGCATCGGGACGTAGTCGTCGTTGACGAGCTCGAGGCGAGCCCACGCCTTCTTGTCCGGGAAAGTCACGCCGCGCACGGTATTCCACGGGAAGTCACTGTCGCCCAGGATGTTCCGCACCGAGACACCGTTCGCGCCGACCCGCACCCGCGGCCGGGTGAGCAGCAGAACAGCGGCGGCGATAAGCAGCCCGATCCCGATCATGGCAACCTGATCGGCTACCCGGAAGTTCACCCCGGTCGAGCCGGTGCGCAGCCAGATGCCGCCCGCGAGAAACGCAACGGCGATCACCGCGGCAACGATCCGTGCGGTGCGCACCGCACGACGCGGGCGCACCTCGAGCTCCCACTCGGACGTATCACCCTGCCCCACAATGGGTTCAACGTTCCTACGGAAAATGCGAGTGACCGGCATCAGCTACTGGCCCCTCCGCACGCGCTGTGCACAGCAGGATCTGAGCACGGCGCGGCAAAAGAGACTCGGCCGCTCACTAGACGGACTGCCGCAGCGAGCGCAGCGTGAGGGCGGCATCGAGTGCCGCGGCACAGGCCTGTTCACCCTTGTTCTCGGCGGAACCCGGCAGCCCGGCGCGGTCCAGCGCCTGCTCCTCGTCGTTGGTGGTGAGCACCCCGTTCGCGACGGGCTTGCCCGCGTCCAGCGACACCCGGGTGAGCCCGGCGGTCACCGCGTCACAGACGTACTCGAAATGCGGTGTGCCACCACGGATCACGACGCCGAGCGCGACCACCGCGTCGTGCGAGCGGGCCAGCTCCTGAGCTACCACCGGCAGTTCCATCGCGCCCGCGCAGCGGACGACGGTGACGTGCACGACTCCGGCGTCCTTGGCCACCTGCTCGGCGTTCGCCACCAGGGTGTCGCAGATCGTGGTGTGCCAGCGCGACGCGACGATGCCGAGTTTCAGGTCCTTGGCATCCGCGAGCGCGAAAGTCGGTACGCCGGTACCGCTCATCGATGTTCTGCCTCTCCGTGAATTAGCGGGCGGTCTCGCCGAGATCGATGTCGTCGAGCCCGATCAGGTCGTGGCCCATCCGGTCGCGCTTGGTCCGCAGGTACCGCAGGTTTTCGGCGTTGGCGCGCAACGGCATCGGCACCCGGTCGGTGATCTTCAGCCCGTACCCGTCCAGGCCGACCCGCTTGGCCGGATTGTTGGTGAGCAGCCGCATCGAACGAATCCCGAGGTCCACCAGGATCTGGGCGCCGGTGCCGTAGTCCCGCGCGTCGGCGGGCAGCCCGAGCTCCAGGTTCGCGTCGACCGTGTCGTGGCCGGAGTCCTGCAACTGGTAGGCCTGCAGCTTGTGCATCAGGCCGATGCCGCGGCCTTCGTGCCCGCGCATGTAGAGCACCACGCCGCGGCCTTCCTCGGCCACCATTTCCAGCGCGGCGTCCAGCTGCGGACCGCAGTCGCAGCGCAGCGAGCCGAACACGTCACCGGTGAGGCACTCCGAATGCACCCGCACCAGCACATCCTCGCCGTCGGCGAGATCGCCGCGCACCAGCGCGACGTGCTCGACCTCGTCGTAGATGCTCTGGTAACCGACGGCCATGAATTCGCCGTGCGCCGTGGGGATCCGCGCCTCGGCGACCCGGATCACGTGCTTCTCGTGCCGACGCCGCCAGGCGATCATGTCGGCGATGGAGATCAGCGCGAGGTTGTGCTCGTCGGCGAAGACGCGCAGCTCCTCGGTGCGGGCCATGTGGCCCTCGTCCTTCTGGCTGACGATCTCGCAGATCACGCCCGCCGGCCGCAGCCCGGCCATCCGGGACAGGTCGACCGCGGCCTCGGTGTGGCCGGGACGGCGCAGCACGCCGCCGTCCTTCGCGCGCAACGGCACCACGTGCCCGGGCCGGGTGAAGTCGTCGGCCTTCGCCTCGTCGGAGGAGAGCAGCCGCATGGTGGTGGCGCGGTCGGCGCCGGAGATGCCGGTCGTGATGCCCTCGCGGGCGTCGACCGACACGGTGTAGGCGGTGCCGTGCTTGTCCTGGTTCATCGCGTACATCGGCGGCAGGCCGAGCCGGTCGCAGTCGTCACCGGTAAGCGGCACACAGATGTAACCGGAGGTGTAGCGAATCATGAAGGCCACCAGCTCCGGGGTGGCCTTCTCCGCCGCGAAGATGAGGTCGCCCTCGTTCTCGCGGTCCTCGTCGTCGACGACGACAACCGCCTTACCGGCGGCGATGTCGGCGACTGCGCGCTCGATGGTGTCGAACCTGGTCACGTCTGTTGTGCTCCATCTCGAATTAGGTCCGCCCCTACACTACGGCCTGGCTCGCGGATGTTGACCGCCCGGCCGTTCACCCGCGCTGCTGCAATCGTTCGACGTACTTGGCGATGACGTCTACCTCCAGATTGACCGTCGTGCCGACGGTGGCAAAGCCGAGATTCGTCAGGGCAAGCGTGGTGGGGATGAGTGAGACCTCGAACCAGTCCTTGCTGTCCGCCTCCGCGGGCTCGTCGGCGACGCCGAGACCGGAGACGGTGAGCGAGATGCCGTCGACGGTGATCGAGCCCTTCTCCACCACGTAGCGAGCGATCGAATCCGGCAGCGAGATACGCACGACCTCCCAGTTCTCCGAGGGGGTGCGGGAGAGCACGGTGCCGGTGCCGTCGACGTGGCCCTGCACGAGGTGTCCGCCGAGCCTGCTGTTCAGCGCGGCCGCGCGTTCCAGGTTGACCTTCGAGCCGGTGTCCAGCTTGCCGATGCTGGACCGGTTCAGCGTCTCCTGCATCACGTCGACGGTGAACGAATCGCCTCCCACCACCTCGACGACGGTCAGGCACACGCCGTTCACCGCGATCGAATCCCCGTGCCCGGCATCGGAGGTCACCAGCGCGCCCCGGATCGTCAGCCGGGCGGCGTCGGCCAGCCGCTCGGTACCGACGATTTCGCCCAGTTCCTCGACGATGCCTGTGAACATGCCATGACTCCCTGTCGCGTCGTAGTCCCCGGTTGCGGAACAGCCCGGCCGCGGCGGGTATTCCCGCCCGCCGGTGCCGCTGGACCCAGCTTAACGACGGCTCGTCGTAGCCGACAGCACGGTTCCACCCCCGGAACCATCGGACCTCATCCCGGCAACCGCCGAGGGAATCAGACCGCTGGCCGGGCGACACCCGCCTGACCAAACGGCCAATAACGAATTAATGCTTAATTAAGTTCGAGCATGCGGATATATCGCACATTTGATGTCGACGATAATTGTTTGATCGCATTATTGATACCGCATGGTTGCGTTTTGCGCACCTCTAGCAACCCGCGAATCCTGGGCATACCCACTTGCAACACACTTTTAACGTTTGCTTGCGCCGTGACCGAAATAGCAGCAATATTGTTATGTAGCTGATTCCTACCGTTCAACTTCCGATCCGAGCAGTTCGATGCTGAACCGTTCGACCTGGTGACGCCCCGTGCGAACCCAGGAAGTTCGACCCAGGGATTGTCCACCACTCGAGGAAGTCAGAAAACCACAGTGGGTCAAATCAAGTTCGACACAGTTGGGGGCGCGGCGTGACCACTCGTCTCTATTCGACGCTGGAAGTTCGCTGCGTGCAGTACCGGCGCGAATTGCACCTGCCCGCCTCGATCGATCCCACCTCGCGTCGCATTCTGCTGCATATCGGCGCACATTACGGTGCGATCACCATGCCCGCCGATCTCGGCGAGCGGGTGCAGCAGCGGCTCGAACAGGCCGCGATCGCGGGACCGGTCGTCGATCATCCGCGCGCCAAGCGCTGGACCTTCCTGACCGGGCCGTACCGTCCGGACACCCTGAGCGCCGCGGTCTCCGCCGAGCTGTTCCGGATGTACGCCACGGTCGCCTGCACCGGCAGCCAGGTCGTGTTGCCCTCACCGGACGACGAGCACACCGGCTATCGCACCTGGATTCGCCCGCCCGAGACGGCGACCACGCGGCCGCCGCTCAACGCGGTGATCGAGGCGACCCGCGCCGTCGGCACCCGCAAAGTCCGCGCGCTCTAAGCGATTTCGCGGATCAGACCGTTCGCAGCGCGGCGGCTTGCCTGCGCAGCGCCTCGACGGCCGCGCCAGGATCGGCCGTGTTGTACACCGCGGACCCGGCGACGAAGCAGTCGATGCCCGCCTCCGCGGCGGCCTCGATGGTGTCGGTGTTGATGCCGCCATCGATCTCCACCAGCAGCCGCAGCTCGCCCGCGTCGACCAGCCTGCGCACCGTGCGCGCCTTGTCCAGCACCTCGGCGATGAACGACTGTCCGCCGAAACCGGGCTCGACGCTCATCACCAGCAGCGTGTCGAACGAACGCAGAATCTCCAGGTACGGCTCGATCGGTGTGTTCGGCTTCACCGAGAGTCCGGCCTTGGCGCCCGCCGCGCGAATATCGCGGGCCACCGCGACCGGATCGTCCGTCGCCTCCGCGTGGAAGGTCACATTGTGCGCGCCCGCCTCGGCGTACGGCGGCGCCCAGCGGCCCGGGTCATCGATCATCAGGTGGCAGTCAAGGGGAATGTCGGTCGCCTTCAGCAGGCTCTCCACCACCGGGAGTCCCAGGGTCAGGTTCGGCACGAAGTGCGCGTCCATCACATCGACGTGTAGCCAGTCGGCGCCGGCGACCGCTTGTGCCTCGTCAGCGAGGTGGGCGAAGTCGGCGGACAGGATGGAGGGGGCGATCATCGGGACGGCCGGACGCGCGTAAGTCGGGGTGGACACAACGTCGCAGTCTATCGGTAGTGAGGGTTGTCCAGCGCGCGAGTGGGTAGCCTGATGAGGGTGATCAACATTTCGGCGGAACAGGGGCTGTACAGCACCCCGGTGGAGATTCGGGTGGCCGCATCGGTCACACAGCTGCCCATCGTTCGTGGGCTCGCCGAAACTCTGGTCCTACTAAGCGATTTCACGCTGGACGAGGTGGCCGACATCCGGCTGGCCGTCGATGAGGTCTGCTCGACGCTGATCGCTGTCGCCGGACCCGACACCAGCTTGAACTGTCGATTCACCGTGGGCGAGACCGAATTGCTGGTCCGCGTCAGCGGGATCGCTGCCAAGGCGGGCTTACCGGATCAGCGCAGCTTCGGCTGGCATGTGCTGCGCACGCTCACCGATGAGGTACAGGCGACACAGGATTCGTTCGATTCGACGGTTTCCGGATATCCGACGACGGTCGAGTTCCGTCGGGTCCGGGGGAAAGCGTAGTGGCGGACGAGGACACCGTGTTCGACTCCGATCGCGACGACAATGCCGATACCGTCACCGATGAGGCGGAAAGCCCCGCCGACGAAGCGGAAGCCGTCACCACCGAGGACGCTGCCGAGGAAACCGAAACCCTCGAAGCCGTAAAGACCGTCGCCAGCTACGACGACGTCGGGTTGCTCTTCGAACAGCTCGGCGCGGCCAAGCCGGGGACCGCGCGGCACACCGCGATTCGCGCCGAACTGATCAGCCGCTGCATCCCGTTGGCCGATCACATCGCGCGCAAATTCAGCGGGCGCGGTGAGCCGTTCGACGATCTCACCCAGGTGGCCCGGGTCGGGCTGGTGCACGCGGTCGATCGATTCGATGTCGAGCGTGGTTCGAACTTCCTGTCTTTCGCGGTGCCGACCATCATGGGCGAGGTCCGCCGCTACTTCCGCGACAACACCTGGGCCATGCGGGTGCCGCGGCGGGTCAAGGAGACCCATCTGCGGATCGGCGCGGCGATCGATGCGCTCTCTCAGCGCCTCGGCCGGTCACCGACCGCCAAGGAGATCGCCGCCGAGCTCGACGTCGACCCGGACGAGGTGACCCAGGCCGTCATCGCGGGCAACGCCTACCAGCCGAGCTCCATCGACGCGGCCACCCTCGGCCGCGACACCGACGCCTCGCTGCTGGACACCCTCGGCGAGGAAGAGACCCAATTCGACCGTGTCGAAGAGTATGTCGCGATCCGGCCGCTGCTGGCCGGGCTGCCCGAGCGGGAGCGGCGGATCCTCACGATGCGGTTCTTCGAATCGATGACGCAGACGCAGATCGCTCAGCAGATGGGTATCTCGCAGATGCACGTCTCGCGCATCCTCGCGAAAACCCTTGCGCGACTGCGGGAGCAGTCCAGCCGGGAGTAGGCGCGCTCAATTCGACGGGAACTCACGCTGCGCGCGCACCTTCGGCGGGGCGGTGAGCCACCATGCGTCGTCGAGCAATTCGCGAAGCTGTTCCCGGGCAACCCGGTCCAGATCGATGAGGATGAACCCGTGCCCGTCGTAGTGCGGGGTCGTATAGAACGCCGGATCACCGGAGGCCAGCAGCGCCTCCTTCTCGGTGAGATCGCACACCAGCGCCAACCCCCCTTCCGCCTCGATCCGCAGCCGCCCGAACCCCTTCCCACCCACCTTCAACGCCGGACTACGCCACCACGTCGATTCCTCGACACCCGGCAGCTCACTCGCAAGCTTGACCACGTCTTCCCACGTCAGTGCCATAAACGCCAGTCTGCCGGACGACCGGCACCCACGCTTGGACGAATGGAATCAGCCAGATGGACGGCCGATCAGGAGGAACTGGTGCCGGCATCGATCGAGAAGCCACCAGCACCAGTTCCCCCTCGATCCAGACCTGCCACCTAGTCGCCGCGCACGTCTCCTGACGGCGCGCACATCCATGCGGGCCGCGCACGTTTCACGCCGCCGCGCACGAAATCGCCAACCGATTCGTGCGCGCCGGGCGAAACCGAGCGCAGCACGAAGCGCCACCCCGCAGTTCACCCCCGGCCCGGCTACCGCCCACGTCTCCTGACGGCGCGCATATCCCATGCAGCCGCGCACGAAATTGCTAGCCCAATCGTGCGCGGCCTACGAAACCGTGCGCGGCGGGGCTAGCGGGTCAGGGCTTGCGGAGGGCGGCCATGAACATGGCGTCGGTGCCGTGGCGGTGGGGCCAGAGTTGGGCGGTGGGGCCGTCACCTACGTCGGTGACACCGGGGAGGAGGTCTCGGGTGTCGAGTTGTTCGGCGCCGAGGCGGCGGACCGCGTCGGCTACGACTCCTACGGTTTCCGACAGGTGGGGGGAGCAGGTGGAGTAGAGCAGGACGCCGCCGGGGCGGAGTAGATCCCATGCGGCGGTGAGCAATTCGCGTTGCAGGGTGGCCAGTTGGCCGACGTCGGCGGGGGTGCGGCGCCAGCGGGCCTCGGGGCGGCGGCGGAGTGCGCCGAGGCCGGTGCACGGTGCGTCGACCAGGATGCGGTCGTAGCCGGGGGTCAGTCCGCTGTCGCGGCCGTCGGTGACGTGGATGTCGACGGGCAGGCCGTGCACGGACTTGCGGACCAGTTCGGCACGATGTTCGGCGGGCTCGACCGCGTCGACGCGGAAGCCGTCGATCGCGGCGAGGGCGCCGAGCAGGGCGGCCTTACCGCCCGGTCCGGCGCACAGGTCCAGCCAGCGGCCGCCGTCCGGGCCATTGAGCGGCGCGCGGGTCAGTGCGAGCGCGACGAGTTGACTGCCTTCGTCCTGCACGCCCGCCATGCCCTCGCGGACCGGCTCGAGTTTCCCGGGGTCGCCGCCGTCCAGATAGACCGCGTAAGGGGACCAGCGGCCCTCTTCGCCGCCGGTGACCAGCGCCAATTCCTCGGCGGTGATTTCACCGGGCCGGGCGACCAGATGCACCGCGGGGCGCGCGTCATCGGCGGCCAACGCGTCACGCAACTCCCCCGCCCGCGCGCCGAGCGCGTCAGCGAAGGCCTGCGCGATCCACACCGGATGCGCGAACTCGAAGGCCAACCGGCCCACCGGATCCTGCGGCGCGAGCTGCTCCACCCATTCCTCGACGGTCTTCTCCCCCGCGCGCCGCAGCACCGCGTTCACGAATCCCGCCTTGCCCGCGCCGAATTCGGCACGCGCCAAAGCCACCGAGGTATCCACTGCCGCGTGCGCCCCGATCCGGGTCCGCAGCAGCTGATAAGCCCCGAGCCGCAACACATCCAGCAGCGGCCCATCGATCTCCCCGATCGGCCGTCCCGCCCCAGCTTCGATCACCGCATCGAGCAGGCCTCGCGAACGGCACGCCCCATACGTGAGCTCGGTCGCCAACGCCGCATCCCGCCCGGTGATCCGCCGCTCCCGAAGCAACCCTGGCAGCACGAGATTCGCGTATGCGTCACGCTCCCGCACCGCCCGCAACACGTCGCGCGCGACGAGCCGGGGAGCGTCGACCGGATCGCTCGCGCCGGGACGACCACCCGAGGCCGCTCCTCGATCCTTCGGTCCACCACCACGTTTCGCTGCGGCCGGCCGTCCCGCTGCATCGGCCGAGCGCGAACGCCCCTGCGCCGACCCACCACGTCCGGACTCCGAACGGGTACCGCTCGAATTCGACGACGCTGTGCGACGAGCCGGGCGGTCACCGCTCGATTCGTCGGGGCGAGGCCGCTTCGCCTGCGCGGGACGCTGTTTCGCGCCGCCGGACTGACCGCGACCTGCGCCGCCTGCCGCGTCGCTCCGACCGCGAGAGTCATCGCTCCGTGCAGTGGGCTGCCGCGCGGAGTCTCCCGAGCGGGCACCGCTGGTTCGAGCGGCCCGCCCGGCTTCGGTACCACTCGGCCGATCGCCGCGTGGCCGACCCGAGTCGCGAGACTCGTTGCCGCACTTGCGTTCCGGGGATGTCATCCGACCACCGCGTCCCGCTGGAAACCGGCGTCGACAGCCCGGTCGAATAGCGAAATCCTGCACCGTGCTGTCATGCTCCACCGCTCTCGTTGAGGTCGCGGCGCATCGCCACGGATATAAAGACTGCGGGCCAACTTTGGCCGCGCTTGGGGCCCACCGGTCGGACGATCGACGAGCGTCACGCCACCGCGCCCGGCCGCAAAAGAGCTCCGGGACAAGGGAATAGCGGAATGACCGCGAACTGCCCTCCGCCGTGCCAGGGTCTTACGGTCGGGACGATCGAGGATCGTCACTCGACCACCGCGCCTGGCTGCAATCGCGCGCCGCGGGCCCAGTCGAGGGCCGCCATCATGCGTTTGCCTTGCGGCTGAACCTGATCCAGGCGGATCGCGGTGGTTGCGGTGCCTACATAGACGCCGGATTTGCGGACCTCGATGGTCCGTGGCGGCAGGGATTCCTCGACCAGTTCGACAGGGCCGAGTTTCAGGCGATTGCCGTCGACTTCGGTCCATGCGCCGGGGGCCGGGGTGACGGCCCGGATACGGCGGCCGATGGCGAGTGCGGGCAGGTCCCAGCGGATGTGCGCGGCATCGGCGGTGATCTTGGGGGCGTGCGAGATGCCCTCGGTGGCCTGCGGAACCGCTTGCAGGGAACTGTCTTCCACACCGTCGAGGGTCGCTTCGAGGAGCTGGGCGCCGCTGATGGCGAGCCGGTCGAGCAGTCCGCCCGCGGTGTCGGTGACGGCGATCTTCTCGGTCACCATGCCGAATACCGGACCGGTGTCGAGCCCGGCCTCGATCTGGAAGGTGGACGCGCCGGTGATCTCGTCACCCGCGTCGATCGCGGCCTGCACGGGTGCGGCGCCGCGCCAGGCGGGGAGCAGCGAGAAGTGCAGGTTGATCCAGCCGAATCGGGGGATGTCGAGCACCCGCTGCGGCAGCAGCGCGCCGTAAGCGACGACCGGGCAGCAGTCGAGTGCCAGCGCGGTGAGCTGCTCGATGAATTCGGGTTCGGACGGTCGCCGCGGCGTCAGCACCGGAATCCCGTGCTCATCGGCCAACAACCCGACCGGCGACCTCGTCACCTTGCGCCCACGACCGGCGACGGCATCAGGCCTGGTCACCACCGCGATCACCTCATGGCGATCGGACTCGATCAACCGCCGCAGCGACGGCACAGCTGGGTCCGGTGTGCCCGCGAAGACGATGCGCATCAGCGACCCCGCCCGAACGGACCGGCCTGGCCCGTTCCGGTCACCGACCGCGACGGCCGCGCCGTCACGCCCGCGCTGAACCAATCGGATTCGCGAATGGTCCGCATCGCGTCCTTGCGCGCGGCGGGGTCCAGCCGATCGATGAACAGCACACCGTCGAGATGATCGGTCTCGTGCTGCACGCAGCGGGCGAGCAGTCCGTCGGCGGTGAATTCGACCGGCGCACCGTGCATGTCGACGCCGGTCGCCCGCACCCGCAGCGCGCGCCGCGTGTCGTAGCGCACCCCCGGAATCGATAGGCACCCCTCGGGCCCGACTTGCTCTTCGTCGCCGACCACTTCCCACTGCGGGTTCACCAGATGCCCCGCGGCGTCATGAGTGTCGTACACGAAAACACGCAACCCCACTCCGATCTGCGGTGCGGCCATGCCGACGCCACCATCGTCGTGCATGGTGTCGGTCAGGTCGGTCACCAGCTGCTGCAGTTCCCGGTCGAATTCGGTGACCTCCGCCGCGCGGGCACGCAGAATGGGATCGCCGAACAGGCGAACAGGCTGAATGGTCACGGCAAACTCCCGGAAGCGGACGAACACGGTCGTCTCATTCTAGTGAGACGACCGAATGTCCCCGATCCACCAGCCCGAAGCTGGTAGAACTCCAATGCGGTCGGGCGGGGTGAGCTGTCCCCCGTCCGGCCGCCCTAGAAGTTACCGGCGATGATCACTTCGGGAATACCGGTGCCGAGCATGACCGGACGGCAGACCGGCGCCGGGGTGCTCGGATCCAGCACGTTCAGCAACAGCTGCTGCACGAACGGGTCGTACACCATGTGGAAGTGGCCGGTCAGGTCGACGGCGCAGCGATCCTGCAGCGAGATGTTCTCCGCGCCCGGGCCGCGCAGCGAGATGTTGCTGTTCGGCTGGATCATCTCGTCGACCTTGCTGCCGATCGTCGTGTACTTCGGGCCGGGCACGGTGTCGCCGCCCGCGTTGAGCTCGGTCATGACCGCCGAACCCTGCGCCTGCTGCACCGCGGCGAGCGAGGCCACTCGCGCGAAGGCCTGCAATCCGCCGGGCACCGCCTGCACGATCGGCACCAGTCCGTACATGACCCCGCCGTAACTCGGCGACGCGAGGCCGACCCACTGGCCGACCTTCGGCGCGCCGCCGAGCTTGTTGATGTAGAACCGGGTAACCGTGGCCCCCTGCGAGAAGCCGACCAGGTCGACCTGGGTCGCGCCGGTCGCGGCGAGCACCTGATCGACGAACTCGCCGATCTGGTACGAGCTGAGCACCACGTCTTCGGTGCCGTAGCTGTCGGCCCCCGGGCTGCCGCCGTAGTTGAGCGCGAAGACGCAGAAACCGGCGGCGGCGATCTGTGGCGCGATGGCCGAGTAGTCCGAGTAGGCGCTGGAGTCGGTACCGTGCGCGAGGACAACGGGCCGCGGGTGGGCGGCGCTCGGCTTGCAGCCGAAGTCGTTGGTGCGCAACGGGACCACGTTCGTATGGTTCTTCAGATAGGCTGCCGCGCCGAGGTGATCGGATTGCGGCGGGCCGGGCTGGGTGGGGATCTCGGGCGAGCGGTAACCGGACGGCGCGGCCTGCGCCGCACCGGTGCCGAGCAGTGCTACTACAGCAAGTGCGGCGACCAGCATCCCCCTACCCAAGTGTGAAAATCCCCAAACCCACAAACCCCGAAACTGTCGCATCTCACAATGATCTACTGAACCCGCCCCAAATGCGCGCTCCAGCGCGGTGTTTCACACCCCGTTACTTTTCAGGGGTCTCGTCTTCGGCCAGGATTCGGTACAGCGACTTCCTCGTCTCGGTGAGCAGCTCCGCCGCCTTGGCCGCCTGAGCAGGGGTTCCCGCCGCCGCGACCTGCGCGACCGCGCCCATCAGCTGACCGACGAGTTCCCGCAGGTCGATGGCCTGCGCGCCGACGTCTTCCTTGACGTCTGCCCACGGGTCGCCCAGCTCGTCCTTGTGTTCGGTGACGTAGGTGGTGCCCGTTTCGGTCAGCTGAGCCGTCTTGCGACCGGCGACCTTTTCGATGAGGACCAGGCCCTCGTCTTCCAGCTGTGCCAGCGCGGGGTAGATCGACCCCGGGCTCGGACGCCAGACGTCGTCGCTGCGCTCGCGGATCTGCTGGATGAGTTCATAGCCGTGCATCGGCCGCTCGGTGAGCAGCAGCAAGACCGCCGCCCGCACGTCGCCGCGCCGGCCACGACCGCCGCGACCGCGACCGCGACCGAAGTGCGGTCCGAAGCCCGGCCCGAAACCTGGGCCGAAGCCCGGCCCGAAGTCGGGACCGTGTCCGTGCCGTCCGCCGCGGCGGAGTCGCTGACGAGGATCGAAGTCCTCGCCCTGACGCTGCCGGGGGCCGCGCCGTCCGAATTCTCGATGTCCTTGGTTTTCCATGATGCAAGCCTCCTCAGGCTCTCGTGTTCGTTTCATATTATCGACGATATATCGTCAATGCATCGAACGCAAGAGTTCGTTTGAGAATTCCATGACTCAGGACGCGAGCGAGTCGATCCAGCGCGCCAGCCGGTCCCCCTCCGTCACCATCAACTCGGGGTCGCGGAAGGTGTTGGTGAGCAACGAGATTCCCTGGTAGGCGGCGATCAGCGCGACGGCCAGCCCCCCCGCGTCGGCGCGACCCATGGCCGCGAACTGCCCTTCGACCCAGTCGACCAGCTGCCGCATGACGGCGGCGAGTTCCTGGTCCAGGCCGTCGGCGCGCTTGTCGAGTTCGGTGGCGAGGGTGCCCGACGGGCAGCCGAATCGCGCGGCCGTTTCGCGTTCGTCGACCCAGCCGCCGATCAGCGCTTTGAGCCGGTCCTGCGGCGTGGGCAGCGGTTCGAGCATCGCGATCAGGCCGTTCAGCGCCTGTTCGTGCGACCCGATCGCGGCGCGGACCAGCTGATCCTTGGTTTTGAAGTAGTAGTAGACGTTGCCGACCGGCACGTCGGCGGCGTGCGCGATGTCGGCGATGGTGGTCTTCTCGACCCCTTGCTCGTGGAACACGCGGGCCGCGGCGGCGCCGAGTCGCTCGCGTTTACCACCTTTCGGGCGATCCGAGCCTGCTGAGTTAGTCACCCAACTCACTATAGACAAGCTGGGAGTTCGTCGTCTATGTTCGTTTAAGTCAGCCAACTAACTAAATGGAGTTGAACAAGATGATCGTGGTTACCGGAGCAACCGGAAACATCGGCGCACACCTCGTGCGGAACCTGACCGAGGCGGGCCAGGAGGTCACTGCGGTCTCGCGTGGCAGTAGGGATGTCGCGCTGCCGGAGGGTGTGCGTTCAGTGGTCGCCGACCTGGCCGATCCGGACAGCCTCGCCCCTGCCGTCGCTGGTGCTGACGCTTTGTTTCTGCTGATCACCGGCGAACAGCTGGTGAGTGGTCCGGATCCGGAGCGGGTGTTGGAGGTCGCCAAGGCGGGAGGTGTTCGCCGGGTGGTGTTCGTGTCCTCGCAGGGCGTGGCCACCAGGGCGGATGCCGATGGTTATGCGCGGCTGATCGCCTTCGAGGAGGCGATCCAGCGGTCCGGGTTGGCATGGACGATCCTGCGGCCCGCAGGTTTCTACGCCAATACGTATGCGTGGGCGGAATCCGTGCGGGCCGAGCGGACGGTCGCGGCGCCCTTCGGTGCGATCGGTTTGCCGTCCATCGATCCGGCCGATATCGCGGCGGTCGCGGCCACTGCGTTGTCCGAGGATGGGCATGACGGTCAGATCTACACGCTCACCGGACCTGCGCTGAGCACGCCGCGGGATCAAGCCGAGGCGATCGGGGTGGCACTCGAAGCGCCGGTGCGGTTCGTGGAATTGACTCGGGCGCAGGCGTTTACCGGGATGTCGCAGTTCATGCCCGAGCCGGTGGTCGAGCACACGCTGTCGATTCTCGGTGAACCGACAGTCGCCGAGCAGGAGATCAGCCCGGATGTGCAGCGGGTGCTCGGCCGGGTGCCCGTGAGTTATGCCGAATGGGCACAACGCAATCGGGCCGTGTTCGCCTGAACGTCGTTACCCCGGCAGGTCGAAGACTCGAATGTGCTGCTCGCCCTGGCGATCCCGGACATCGATGCCGAGTTCGAGCAGTTGCTCGTCGAGTTCTTCGACATCGAGGGGCTTCTCGTCGGCGAGCGCGTGCCGACGGGCCCGCAGGACCGTGTCGATGGCCTTCCCGGTTTCGGGTCGGCCCTCGACCCAGCGGACGTAGTCCGCGCCGAACGGGTCGTTCTGGTCCAGCCAGGGATAGCCGTGATTCTGGAAGGCGTTCTCGATGTCGTTGCGGTTCAGGTCGTTTGCGCCGAAGCGGGCGAGTCGGCGTTTGTTGCGATCGGTGAGCACCAGGTCGGTGTCCTCGCGGAACACGGCGGCCACGTGTTTGCGCGGCACGTGCTGCGCGCGGCCGTCCTTGACCAGCTCGACATGGTCGTCGGCGATGGTGAGGGTGAGGCTTTCGGTGCGGGCGATCTGGTAAAGCACCACGCCCGCAACAACTCCGATCAGCATGAGAACCAGCACTAGCCACACCGTCGGCACTTTCAACGCAACCTTGAGCGGACCGGGAGTCCCGTCGAAAGTGTCGGTTAACCAATGGCCGAGAGGGTGTGCGGCGAAACCGATGCCGCAGCCGATGGCGAGCCCGCCTACCGCGAACAGCCAGGCCCATATCGTGGAAAAGCGCAGCACAGTGGGCGCGGAGGTGGTTGTCATCTGTTCTCCGTTTCGATCGGCCGCAGCAGCCGAGAGACTGTCGCGCGCACCAGCGGGCGCGGGTCGTACGGGTTGGCCGGGTCTGCGTTGAGGAAGGCGCCGTCGACGACGGCGAGGATCCAGCGCGCCGTTTCCATCGGCTCGAAGCCCGGGTCGAGTTGCCCGGTGCGGATGCCCCGATCGAGCAGCGCGGCAAGGGCTTCGGCGCTCAGTCGCGCGTCCTCCAGCACGACCTTCGCCAGTTCATCGTCCTGGCCGAGGCGGCGCAGTAGTTCGAACATCAGCCCGGGTGCCGCCGGATCCAATGCCTCGCTTGCCAGTCCGTCGACGATGTCGAGAATCGCGCCGAGGCAATCGGTTCGGTCTATGTGACGGGCGACGAGCTCGGTGTGTTCGGGAATCGACAGCTCGAAGATCGAGCGGAAGACGGCGGCCTTGTCCTTGAAGTAGTAGAAGACGCTGCCCGAACTCAGGCCGGCGGCGCGGGCGATCTGGGTGGCCGTGGTGCGTTCGTAGCCGTAGGTGGCGAACTGTTCGGCGGCCGCGAAGGTGATGGCGCGACGACGTTCGGCGACACGATTCGGATCTACGGTGCGGGCCATGCGCCGATCTTATCATTAACTGATCGGCCAGTTAAAGAATTTGTTTCGCGGCCGATTGCTACCGTCGCCGGGTGGTGGATATCAGCATCGAGACCGAAACCCAGACGGCTCAACGACTTCGGCGAGTCATCGCGGTCGCCGAGCTCGACGTGCACGCGGGCGTGTGGTGTTTCCGGGAAACCCCGCTGGCCGAGCCGCCGCAGTTGACGCCGCGCACCCTGGCCGTGGTGCGCGATGCGGAGAGTTGGAGCGCGCTCGTCCCGTTCGCCGAGGCCGATGGTGCCGAGGTGGAGAAGTTCGGACTCTTCTCGTTCCACTTCCCCGCCGGGTTGGACAACAGCGGCTTCGTCGGCTGGCTGGCGGGCCACCTCAAACGCGCGCTCGACACCGGGGTGTTCGTGGTCTGCGGAAGCAACCGAGACCGCGGCGGCATCTACGACTACTGGGGTTGCCCGGTCGAGCTACTCGCCGCGGTCGAGCGCGAGATCGAAGCGCTGCGCGTTCCCGCTCAGGACTAGAAGACGGGGGTTGTGCGAGCGCTCAGTTCGCACTTGTTGCCGAAGACCTTCCGCCAGTCGACCTGCTTGCCCTGCCACGTGCCGGTCACCGAGGCGTCGACCGGCTCGAAGACCTGGGTGCAGACCGCGTTGGGATCCCCGGTGAGCTTGTCGAAGTCACCGCCCACCGCCGCCAACGCGGCGCAGGCCGCTTCGGCATTGGCATGATCGCCGCCAGTCGGCTCGCAGGTGAGAGTGACGGTCGTCGGGGTCGCACCCGGAGCCGCCGGAGTGACCGTCAACTTCAGCGTCGACTTCGGCGTCTTGGAATCGTCGTCCGAGCAGGACGCCAGACCGAGCGCGACTGCCACAAGGCACGCGGTCGCGAGGGTGCGGCGGAGCAAGGCTGTCGTCATCCATCCACTCAATCACGAGGTGAGGTGTGCGCTCGCCAACTGCTGGCTAACTCGCCGGGTGACACGCTGCAGGCCCCACGTCCTTGCGACCCGAAGTCCCCACGTACCGGCGACCGGGCGATCCAGCAGCTCGCAGGCTGAGTCCACCTTCGGTAGACAGCGGCTCGAAATCGAGCTGTCGGATCGGCTATAGGGGTCGAGACCGGGATCAGCCGATGTCGACCGGGTCGATTTGGACGCGCAAGGGTGCGTCGGAGCGGTGGGTGCTGCGGATGGCTTGGGCGGCGGTGAGGGCGCGGGCCAGGGCTGCGCCGGACTTGCGGTCGACGCGTAGCAGGATTCGTTCTACTTCGGCCGGGTCGTCGCCGGAGGAGAACGGTTTGCGGGCACCGATCGGCAGGGGCACCGGGCCCAGTACTTCGACGTCGGCGGGAAGGTCTGTGGCGGCGAGCAATTCGGCGATGGAGTCGGAGGTGCCGTCGACCGCGGCCATCCGCACGGCGGGCGGGAAGCCGACCTCGGCGCGGGCCGCGGCCTCGACCCTGGCGTGACCGACCGGGTCCCAGCGGACCAGCGCCTGCACGGTGGGGATGCCGGGGTCGGCCATCACGATGACCTGGCCGCGCGAACGCACCAGGGTCGCGGCGGTCATCCAGCGGCGCAGTGCGTCTTCGGAGGCGCGCAGGTCGGCGCGACTGAGCAGGGCCCAGCTGTCGAGGAGCAGAGCAACTCCGTAGCCACCGGGCAGTACCGGTTCGGCGCCGACGGTGGCGACGACCACCTGCGGGCCGGGTTCCACCGTGTCGAGCATCGCGCCGCCGCCGGAGCCGCGAATCGGCACGCCGGGGAACGCGCGGCCGAGTTCCTCCGCGGTGCGGGTCGCGCCGATCACCACGGCGCGCAGCGCTCGCGAACCGCAGGACGAGCAGCGGAACGCCGCATCGGTGATGCCGCACCAGCGACAGTTCGGGCTGTGCGCGGCATCGCCCTGCGAATCACTGTGCCGCGCACGACCATCCGGCAGCGCGAGGGGTCCGTTGCAGTGCCTGCACCTGGCGGGGGTCCGGCATTTCGCACAGGCCAGCGACGGGACGTACCCGCGCCGCGGCACCTGCACCAACACCCCGGCGCCCTCCTTCAGCGCCGCCCGCGCGGCCGCGTACGCCACACCGGGAATCCGGACCGCCCGCGCGACCGGGTCCCGCTCCATCGCCAGATCGGTATCGCCGGGCACGCTGATTCGCGGCGCCGCATCGCGCACCACCATCCGGTCGGCGACCAGGTCGTGCGCCCAACCGGACTCGACGATGGTCTGAACCTCCGCGGTCCGCGCGAAACCGGCCGCGACGAACGCGGCGCCCGTCTCGTGCGACCGCAGCATCGCCACCTCCCGCGCATGCGGATAAGGCGAGCGCGGCTCCGCGTAGGTGTCGTCCCCGTCGTCCCAAATCGCGATCAGCCCAAGGTCTTTCGCCGGTGCGAACACCGCACTACGCGTCCCGACCACCACCCGCGCCGTCCCCCGCAACACCGCAAGCCACCGCCGATACCGCGCCGCCGGACCGAGCCCCGCCGACAACCCGACCGCCGAATCCCCCATCAGCCGAGTACATTCCGCCAACACCCGATCCAAATCCCGCTGATCCGGCACCATCAAGATCGCGCTACGCCCCTCCTCGACCACCGCCGCCGCCAACTCCGCCAACCGCAACGGCCAGTCCTCCCCCGGCAACGCCTGCCACGCCGCCCGCGGCCCCTTCCCTCCCGCCAGCGCCGTCAGAAACGCCGAACCATGGATATACCGCCCCCACGGCCCCTGGCCGACGAGATCGGCAACCTGCCGGTCCTCTTCGACTTCCGGCGCCGGTTCTACACCGTCATCCCGCGCGTCCTCCTCCGACGCAGGCCCGCGACCGCCATCCCCTATGCCCCTGGCCTTCATCGCGTCCGCCGCCGAGCCACGCTCGCCACTTCCATCCCCCGCGTCCGCCGCCTGACTCACGATCGCCGCAGAGCCAGGCTCGCGACCGCCATCTCCAGTGCCCGTGATCTTGAGCGCGTCCGCCACCACCGAGCCACGCTCGCCACTTCCATCCCCCGCGTCCGCCGTCTGACTCGCGACCGCCGCCGAGCCGGGCTCGCCACCCTCATCCGGCGCGCCTGCCGCCTGCCCCGCAGCCGCCATCTCACCCGCAGCTGTCGCTGAGTCAACGACCACCGAATCGGCCTCAGCCGCTTCACCATTCGGGGACCCCGATTCCGACAGCCGCCCCGTGGCACGCGACGCACCCGACGATGCAGGCCGAACCCCTTGCGCCGCTGCGGAACTAGCCGACTCCCCCGCCGACACCGGCTCACCGCCGCCCCCCAGGTCCGCTACTTGGCTCGCATCGGACGTCTCGCTCGCGTCTTCCGCCGAGCCAGCGGCCGCCGAATCGGATTCAGTCCCCTCGCCATTCGAGGACTTCGATTCCGGAGGTCGCACCGCGGAGCTCGACGCGCCCGACGATGCGGGCAGATCCTCTTGTGCCGCTACGGAACTAGGCGCAGGTGTGGCGGAACTCTCATGGATGGCGCGATCACGCGTCGAATCAGACTCGATGCCAACAGGATCCGCATTCGATGGTCCCCCGTCGGGCAACTGTTCCGATGGGGCGGCGCTGTCCACGTCCGACGCGGACGTGCCATCTTGCGTCATTACGGAATCGGAAGCATTCGGCGTCGAACCCGCTGCGGGCCTGCCTTCGACCGCCGAATCAGCTTCGGTCTCAGCGGAATCAGCGGGTGAAGACGCTGATTCCGGCGACTTCGCCGACTGCATTGGCGCATTAAGGCCTGACGGCATGGACCGGACACGTTGTGTCCCGGTGGAACCTGCGGCGTCCGGAGCGGCGGTGGGGGAACTCGAATCGATCGCCGAATCGGATTCAGCTCCAGTGGAATCGGCGTTCGCGAGCGTCACGTCGGACGGCTGGACCGACTTGTCTGCGCTCTCCACCTCTGACGACGCGTCCGGGTTATCGCGAGTCCCATCGGGGCCAGCAGCGTCGGACGCAGCAGAACCCTCATCGACCGCCGTAGCGCGATCGACCGAATCAGCTTCTGCACCAGCGGAATCGGCAAGGTCCGTCGCCTCTGACACAGGGTTGACCCGGAGCGGGGCCTTCGCCGCAGCACCCCGCTGCCGCCGAGCCGGACTCGGCGCATCCGACGTATCCGTCGAATCCTCTTGCTCCGCATCGGAATCCGCCGACTTCTTCTTCACCCCACCGGTCTCCGTGCGCGCATGCCGCGGCGGGATGGCCAGGCGGAGGACGTCGGCGCGGGTGCCTGCGTAGCGGGCGGCTACTGCGGTAGCCAGTTTCACGATCTCGGGTGTCAGGACGCGTTCGCCGGAGACGACCTTCTCGAGTTTCACCAGCTTGCCGCTGTGGTCGCTGTGGGTGCGGCGCTCCAGCAGGTACCCGTCGACCAGGCGGCCTGCGAAACGGACGCGCACGCGGACGCCCGGCTGGGCGATGGCGTCCAGCTCGGGCGGGACCAGGTAGTCGAAGTCGCGGTCCAGGTGGGCCGGAGACAGCAGCGGGAGCACCCGAGCGATCGGGTGCTCCACGGCTGCGGGGCCCGCGGGCGGGACCCCCGGTGTGGCGGGGGTGTCCGCCGCGGGTTTGTTCACTCGGTGTGGCTAGGCCTACAGGCCGACTGCGGCACGGAGCTTGTCCGCGCGCATCGGATGCAGCCTCCCAGGGCAGGTCGACACATCCACACCGCCTCCTCCCTACAGGCCGACTGCGGCACGGAGCTTGTCCGCGCGGTCCGTGTGCTCCCAGGGCAGGTCGACGTCGGTGCGGCCGAAGTGGCCGTACGCGGCGGTCGGTGCGTAGATCGGGCGCAGCAGGTCCAGGTCGCGGATGATCGCGCCGGGACGCAGGTCGAAGACCTCGGCGATGGCGGCCGAGATGCGGGCCGGGTCGACCTTCTCGGTGCCGAAGGTCTCCACGAAAAGGCCGACCGGCGCGGACTTGCCGATGGCGTAGGCCACCTGGACCTCGACCCGGTCGGACAGGCCGGCCGCGACGACGTTCTTGGCGACCCAGCGCATGGCGTACGCGGCCGAGCGGTCCACCTTCGACGGATCCTTGCCGGAGAAGGCGCCACCACCGTGGCGAGCCATGCCGCCGTAGGTGTCGACGATGATCTTGCGGCCGGTCAGGCCCGCGTCGCCCATCGGCCCACCGAGCACGAACTTGCCGGTCGGGTTGACCAGCAGCCGGATGTTCGAGGTGTCCAGCGAGGGCAGCTCGAGGTCGGCGATCACCGCGTCGACGACCTTTTCCTTGATGTCGGGCGCGAGCAGGTTGTCCAGGTCGATGTCGGCGGCGTGCTGGGTGGAGATGACGACCGTGTCGAGCCGAACCGGGCGATCACCCTCGTATTCGATGGTGACCTGGGTCTTGCCGTCGGGCCGCAGGTACGGCAGCACGCCGGACTTGCGTACCTCGGTGAGCCTGCGGGAGAGCCGGTGCGCGAGTGCGATCGGCAGCGGCATGAGCTCGGGGGTGTCGGTGGTCGCGTAGCCGAACATCAGGCCCTGGTCGCCCGCGCCCTGCTTCTCGATCTCGTCGTCGGACCCGCCGACGCGCGCCTCGTGCGAGGTGTCGACACCCTGTGCGATATCGGGCGACTGGGCACCGATCGCGATGTTCACGCCGCAGGAGTTTCCGTCGAAACCCTTTGCCGACGAGTCGTATCCGATTTCCAAGACCTTTTCCCGGACGATGCGGGGAATGTCGGCGTACGCCGTGGTGGTGACCTCGCCCGCGACGTGGACCTGGCCGGTCGTCACGAGGGTCTCCACCGCGACCCGGCTGCGCGGGTCCTCGGTCAGTAACGCATCGAGAATGGAATCGCTGATGGCGTCACAGATCTTGTCCGGGTGACCTTCGGTCACGGACTCACTGGTGAATAGCCGGCTGCCGGACGTGCGCACAGTTCTTCCCTCTCCCTCAACGGGTATTTCGTCTCGGTTTGCGACAGTAACGCGATGCCGTTACCGCGCAACCCTTCGTTCCAGACTATGGCAAACCACTGACATGCCGTGGACCAAGAGATCTCTATCTCAGACAGTTCGTCCGAAAGGTCTCGTTGACACCACGGGGCCGGTGGTTGATCACTGGGTCATTATCCCAGTCTCACAACAGATTTCAGCGCAAGAGCGGCCCGAGCGCGTCGAGCACCCGGCTGGCGAGCAGCGCCTTCGACCCATGATCGAGAGACTGTTCGGTACCGTCCGCACCGAGCAGCCAACCGTTGTTGGTGTCGACCTCGAACGCCTTGCCCTCGCCGACCGCGTTGACCACCAGCAGGTCGCACCCCTTGCGCGCGAGCTTTGCCCGCGCGTAGGTGAGGACATCGCCGTGCTCGTCACCGGTTTCGGCGGCGAAGCCGACGATCGCGGTGCCGGTCAACTGCCCGTCGCGGCGCGCCTGCACCAGACCGGCGAGGATGTCGGTGGTCTTGGTCAGCGCGATGACGTCTGGTTCCCCGGCGCCCTTCTTGATCTTGGCGGCGGCCACATCGGTGGGCCGGAAGTCCGCCACCGCCGCCGCCATGATCACCGCGTCCGCGCCGACGGCATGCTTGTCGACGGCGGTCTTGAGCTGTTCGGCGGTGGTGATGTGCACCAGGTCGACAGCCGCGGGCGCGGCCATCTCGATCGTGTTGCCCGCGATCAACGTGACGTGTGCGCCGCGCTGGGCCGCGACCCGAGCCAGGGCATAACCCTGCTTCCCGGAGCTGCGGTTGCCGAGGAAACGCACCGGATCCAGCGGTTCCCTGGTGCCGCCCGCGGTGATGACCACCCGGCGGCCTTCGAGGTCGCGCGGGATGGCGTCGGTGCGTTCGAGCAGCAGGGTCGCCAGGCCGAAGATCTCTTCGGGCTCGGGCAACCGGCCGGGACCGGTATCGGTGCCGGTGAGCCGGCCCGACGCGGGTTCCATCACGATCGCGCCGTGGGCGCGCAGCGTCGCGACATTGGCGACGGTCGCCGGATGCTCCCACATCTCGGTGTGCATCGCGGGCGCGAACAGGATCGGACATCGGGCCGTCAGCAACGTGGCGGTGAGCAAGTCGTCGGCGCGGCCCTGGGCCGCGCGCGCCATCAGATCGGCGGTCGCCGGGGCGATGACCACGAGGTCCGCCTCCTGGCCCAGCCGAACGTGCGGCACCTCGGGCACGTCGGTGAACACGTCGGTGTGCACCGGGTTCCCGGAGAGCGCCTCGAAGGTTGCCTTGCCGACGAACTGCAACGCCGACTCGGTGGGGATCACCCTGACCTTGTGCCCGGTCTCGGTGAACCGCCGGACCAGTGAGCAGGCCTTGTACGCGGCGATCCCTCCGCCGACACCGACAACGATCCGTGTGGTCACTACGCCTCCGGCCTAGTTGTATTCACAGCACTCGGTCCGGCTACTCGCCTTCGGTGTGCTCGAGCAGGTCGGAGTGGATCTCGCGCATGGCGACCGAGAGGGGCTTTTCCTGCAGGCCCGGCTCGACCAGCGGGCCGACGTACTCGAGGATGCCGTCGCCGAGCTGGTTGTAGTAGTCGTTGATCTGACGCGCCCGCTTGGCTGCGTAGATGACCAGGGCGTACTTGGACGAGGTGCGCTCCAGCAGCTCATCGATCGGGGGGTTGGTGAGGCCGATCGGGGTGTCGTATGCGGGAACGACTTTGCTGTCTGCACTGCTCACTAGGGGGGCTCCTGCGCGTGGAAGGTTTACGAACTCGAATTTGTGCTAACGAACAACGATACCAACTGCTCACAGGCACTGGTCACCTCGTCGTTCACGATGACGATGTCGAACTCGTCACAGGCCGCCAATTCGGTCCTGGCGGTTTCCAGCCTGCGCTCGATCACTTCCGGTGATTCGGTGCCACGCGAGGTGAGCCTGGATACCAGTTCTTCCCAGCTGGGCGGGGCGAGGAAGGCGAGAATCGCTTCGGGAATGGCCTTGCGTACCGACCGCGCCCCTTCCAGATCGACCTCGACCAGTACGGGCAGACCCTCTGCGAGGGCGGCCCGTACCGGTGCGGCCGGGGTGCCCGAACGTTGCAAACCACCGTGTATATCAGCCCACTCGAGTAGTTCACCCGCCGTGATCATGGCGTCGAACTCTTCCCTGGACACGAATCGATAGTCGAGACCGTCGACCTCCCCGGGCCTAGGGGCCCGAGTCGTTGCCGACACACTGAAGATCAGGTGCGGCAGTCGCTCGCGGACACAACGGACCACGGTCGACTTTCCGACGGCCGAGGGGCCGACCAGTACTACCAGTCGACCCTTCCGCGTATGTTCGACCACCCTCGTTATCAGGCGTCGAAGTCGAACCGGGCAAGCAGCGCCTTGCGCTGCCGATCGCCGAGTCCGCGCAGACGCCGGGTGGGGGCGATCTCCAGTTCACTCATGATTTCCGCTGCCTTGACCTTGCCCACCTTCGGCAAAGCCTCCAGCAGCGCCGACACCTTCATCTTGCCGAGAATCTCATCGGACTCGGCATCGGTGAGGACCTGCTTCAGGTTGGTGCCGCCTCGCTTCAGGCGCTCCTTGAGCTCCGCCCGAGCGCGGCGAGCGGCAGCCGCCTTCTCCAAAGCAGCGGCGCGCTGCTCGTCAGTCAGCTGGGGAAGGGCCACGGTTCCTCCGTCTCATCGTTCATTGCATCAACTCCTGCCGGTAACCCGGCAGTCTCAGCGACCGTACCCACGGCATCCGCAGATTGCGAACCCACCCCCCAGGTCAGCGCATGATTCCGGATGCCGTAGACGCGAGAGCAGCACGATCCGCACTGCTCCTCTGTCGCTGCGCAGATCGTACCGCCGAAATCGCGAAATGCCTCCTCAGCAGGGAGTTTTCATGATTGACACAGGTTAGCGGGAGGGTTGCTATGACGTGACATGTGTCGCCAGCAAACCCATGACTGCCCGACCAGGAAGTTTCTCGGAAATTCCCGCGTGTCGCGTTGTCTATCAGCGTGTCGTGGGCCACAGACAGGTCGAACGACCGTTTCGGGCGGACTCCGGCGCCGATCGATTGTCGAGGTGCACCGCTGGGTTTGTCGACCTGCACTGATCAGATCGCGCTTCTGGGCCGATCCGAGCGCAGCAGCCCATACGGAGCACCGTCAGGCCGGGAAACAGGCGTAGCAGGGCACACAGAGCCCGCTACGGGCCACATGCACGCGTGCACATGACCGCACGCGGCGCCCGAAACGAGCCGAGACCGGCGCGATTGCGCCGGTCTCGGTGGTTATTTCTGCAGAAACGCGAAGGTCTCTTGCAACTCGCTCAGTCTGGCGCGCAGCGCCGGCACGGTCGGTCCGTCACGCAGGACCTCCCGCGAGGCGGTCGGCACAGCGGCCGCCAGCATCGCCTCCGGCACCAGGTCACGGACGTTTTCCGGTCCCCCGCCCTGGGCTCCGACACCCGGCATCAGGATCGGCCCGTTGAGCTGGGAGAGGTCCGGCGCTTCGGTCAACGTCGCGCCGATCACCACGCCGACCGACCCGAATTCCGCGCCCGCGTTGCGCGCGGCAGCCTCGTCGACCATGGTCTGGGCGATGGTGCGCCCATCCCCCGCGACGACCCGTTGCACCTGCGCCCCTTCGGGATTCGAGGTCGCCGCGAGCACGAACACCCCACGATGGTTGGCCTCGGCCAGGTCCAAAGCCGGTGCCAGCGAGCCGAATCCGAGGTACGGCGAGACCGTCACGGCGTCCGAGCCGAGCGGCCCGTCACCGAGCCAGGCGTGCGCGTAGGCGTCCATGGTGGAGCCGATGTCGCCGCGCTTGGCGTCGGCGAGCACCAGGGTGCCCGAGGCCCGCAACACCTCGATCGTGCGCTCCAGCACCGCGATTCCGGCCGAGCCGTAGGTCTCGAAGAACGCGACCTGCGGCTTCACCAGCGCGACGCAGCCGTCGAAGGCCTCGACGCAGATCTCCGCGAACTTCTCCAGCCCGTCCGCGTCGGCGGTGAGACCCCACGACTCCAGCAGGCCGGGATGCGGATCGATGCCCACGCACACGGGGCCGAAATGCCCCATGGCGTGCTGCAATCGAGCACCGAAGCTCTTCACCTCGTCGACTCCGTCCGGCTCACCCACGCAGCACCGAGTGCAGCTCTTGCAGCGAACGCACCCCGATCCCGCCGTTGATGCTCGCCTCGATGCCCTGCACCGCGGCGGCCGCACCCTGCACGGTGGTGATGCACGGGATGTTCACGCCGACCGCGGCGCTGCGGATTTCGTAACCGTCCACGCGCGGACCGGAGTTGCCGTAGGGGGTGTTGAAGACCATGTCGATCTCGCCGTCCCTGATCTGCTCGACGATCGTCGGCTGCGGCGCGTCCCCGTTGGCGTCCACCGTGTCCGGGTCCGAGTGCTTGCGCACCCGCTCGCACGGAATGCCGTTGCGGCGCAACATCTCCGCGGTGCCCTCGGTGGCCAGGATGCGGAACCCGAGGTCGTGCAGGCGCTTGACCGGGAAGACCATGGCGCGCTTGTCCCGGTTCGCGATCGAGACGAACACGGTGCCCTCGGTGGGCAGCGAACCGTAGGCGGCGGTCTGGCTCTTGGCGAAGGCGGTGCCGAAGTCGGCGTCGATGCCCATCACCTCGCCGGTGGACTTCATCTCCGGGGAGAGCAGCGAATCCACGCCGCTGCCATCGGCCTTGCGGAACCGGTGGAACGGCAGCACGGCCTCCTTCACGGCCACCGGTGCGTCGAGCGGGACGTGCCCGCCGTCGCCTTCACCCGGCAGCATCCCTTCCTTGCGCAGGTCGTTGATGGTGGCGCCGAGCATGATCCGCGCGGCCGCCTTGGCCAGCGGCACCGCGGTGGCCTTGGAGACGAACGGAACCGTCCGGCTGGCACGCGGATTCGCCTCGAGCACGTACAGCACGTCGTCCTTGAGCGCGTACTGCACGTTGAGCAGGCCCTTGACGCCGATGCCCTTGGCCAGCGCGACGGTCGACCGACGCACCGCCTCGATATCGCTGCGGCCCAGCGTGATCGGCGGCAGCGCGCAGGCGGAGTCGCCGGAGTGGATGCCCGCCTCTTCGATGTGTTCCATCACACCGCCGAGGTAGACCTCGTCGCCGTCGCACAGCGCGTCGACGTCGATCTCGATGGCGTCTTCCAGGAACCGGTCGACCAGCACCGGGTGTTCCGGGCTGAGCTCGGTGGCCCGAGAGATGTAGCCCTCCAGGGAACTCTCGTCGTAGACGATCTCCATGCCGCGCCCGCCGAGCACGTAGGACGGGCGGACCAGCACCGGGTAGCCGATGCTCGCGGCGATCTTCTTGGCCTGCGCGAAGGTGGTCGCGGTGCCGTACTTCGGCGCGGGCAGCCCGGCCGCGGTGAGCACGTCACCGAATTCGCCACGGTCCTCGGCCAAGTCGATGGCGGCGGCGCTGGTGCCGACCACCGGGACACCGGCATCGGTGAGTCGCTGTGCCAGGCCGAGCGGGGTCTGCCCGCCGAGCTGCACGATGACACCGATCACGTGCCCCGACTCGCTTTCCGCGTGGAACACCTCGAGCACGTCCTCGAAGGTGAGCGGCTCGAAGTAGAGCCGGTCGGCGGTGTCGTAGTCGGTGGAGACGGTCTCCGGGTTGCAGTTGACCATCACCGTCTCGTACCCGGCCTGCGAAAGGGTCTGCGCCGCATGGACACACGAGTAGTCGAACTCGATGCCCTGGCCGATCCGGTTCGGGCCGGAGCCGAGGATGATCACCTTGTCGCGCTCGCGCTGCGGCGCCACTTCGGATTCCGCGGCGGGATCGAGCTCGTAGGTCGAGTAGTGGTACGGGGTCTTGGCCTCGAACTCGGCGGCGCAGGTGTCGACCGTCTTGAAGACCGGGCGGACGCTGAGCCGGTGGCGCAGCGCGCGAACACCGGTCTCCCCCGCCAACTCCGGGCGCAGTGCGGCGATCTGACCGTCGGACAGGCCGTAGTGCTTGGACCGGCGCAGCAGCGTCTCGTCGAGCACGGGCGCGTCCATGATCTCCGCGCGCAGCTCCACCAGACCGGCGACCTCGGCGACGAACCACGGGTCGATTCCCGAAGCGGCAGCGACGTCTTCGATGCTCGCGCCCAGGCGCAGTGCCCGCTCGACCTGGTAGATGCGTCCCTCGATGGGGGTGCGCAGGTCTTCCAGGATCGCTTCGACGTCAGTCCATTTGCCGTCGTCCAGGGTCCAGAAACCGGCGGCCTTCGTCTCCAGCGAGCGCAGCACCTTGCCGAGTGCCTCGGCGAAGTTGCGCCCCAACGACATTGCCTCGCCGACCGACTTCATCGTGGTGGTCAGCGTCGGGTCGGCACCCGGGAACTTCTCGAACGCGAACCGCGGCGCCTTGACGACCACGTAGTCCAGGGTCGGCTCGAAGCAGGCCGGGGTTTCCTTGGTGATGTCGTTGACGATCTCGTCCAGGGTGTAGCCGATGGCCAGCTTGGCGGCGATCTTGGCGATCGGGAATCCCGTTGCCTTGGAAGCCAATGCGGACGAGCGCGAGACGCGCGGGTTCATCTCGATGACGATCAGGCGACCGTCGGCGGGGTCCACCGCGAACTGGATGTTGCAGCCGCCGGTGTCGACGCCGACCTCGCGCAGGATCGCGATGCCCAGGTCACGCATCTTCTGGTACTCGCGGTCGGTGAGCGTCATGGCCGGGGCGACGGTCATCGAGTCGCCGGTGTGCACGCCCATCGGGTCGACGTTCTCGATCGAGCAGACGATGACCACGTTGTCGCTGCGGTCACGCATCAGCTCGAGCTCGAATTCCTTCCAGCCCAGGATGGATTCCTCGATGAGCACGTTCGCGGTCGGCGAGGCGGACAGGCCGCCACCGGCGATGCGGTCGAGATCCTCGTCGTTGTAGGCCATTCCGGAGCCGAGGCCGCCCATGGTGAACGAAGGCCGCACCACCACAGGGAAACCCAGCTCGGTGACGGTGTCGCGGACCTCGTCCATCGTGTAACAGACACGGGAGCGGGCACTTTCGCCGCCGACCTTGGCGACGATGTCCTTGAACTTCTGCCGGTCCTCACCGCGCTGGATGGCGTCGAAGTCGGCGCCGATCATCTCGACGTTGTACTTCTCCAGCACCCCGTTCTCGTGCAGCGCGACCGCGGTGTTCAGCGCGGTCTGGCCGCCGAGGGTGGCCAGGATAGCGTCCGGGCGCTCCTTGGCGATGACCTTCTCGACGAACTCCGCCGTGATCGGCTCCACGTAGGTCGCGTCGGCGAACTCGGGGTCGGTCATGATGGTCGCCGGGTTGGAGTTCACCAGTGAAACCCGCAGGCCCTCGGCCCGCAGCACCCGGCACGCCTGGGTGCCGGAGTAGTCGAACTCGCAGGCCTGCCCGATGACGATCGGGCCAGAGCCGATCACCAGGATGTGCTTCAGATCGGTGCGGCGTGGCATCAGGCTCCTTCCATGAGACCGGCGAAACGGTCGAAGAGATAAGCAGCGTCGTGGGGTCCGGCGGCGGCCTCCGGGTGGTACTGCACGGAGAACGCGCGGCCGTCGATGAGGCGGACGCCCTCGACCGTGCCGTCGTTGGCGCAGACGTGGCTGACCTCGGCCTTGCCGAACGGGGTGTCGAACTGCTCGCCCTGCTCGCCTTCCAGCGCGAAGCCGTGATTCTGCGCGGTGATCGCGATGCGACCGGTGCCGTGCTCGATCACCGGGACATTGATGCCGCGGTGGCCGAACTTCATCTTGTAGGTCTTACGGCCGAGCGCGCGGCCGAGGATCTGGTTGCCGAAGCAGATGCCGAACAGCGGCAGGCCGCGCTCGAGCACGCCCTTGGTCAGCGCGACCGCGCCGTCCTGGGTGGCCGGGTCACCGGGACCGTTGGACAGGAAGACACCATTCGGGTTCAGCTCGAGGATCTGGTCGATCGAGGTGTTCGACGGCACCACGTGCACCCGCATGCCACGCTCGGCAAACATGCGCGGGGTGTTGGTTTTGATGCCGAGATCGAAGGCGACCACGGTGAAGCGGGGCTCGCCGTTCGGCTCGATGGTGTAGATCGAGTCGGTGCTCACCTCTTCGGCCAGGTCGGCGCCGAGCATGGACGGCTGGCCGGTGACCCGGCCGAGCAGCTCGTCGGTGTCGGCGAGGGCGGCGCCGGAGAAGATGCCCGCCTTCATCGAGCCGCGGGTGCGCAGGTGGCGCACCAGGGCGCGGGTGTCGATGCCCGCGATGCCGACGATGTCCTGGCGTTGCATCGCCTCGGGCAGCGTGCCGGTGGCGCGCCAGTTGGAGGCGCGGCGGGCGGGGTCGCGGACCACGTAGCCGGCGACCCAGATCTTGCCGGACTCGTCGTCCTCGTCGTTCCAGCCGGTGTTGCCGATCTGCGGTGCCGCGGCAACCACGATCTGGCGGTGGTAGCTGGGGTCGGTGAGGGTCTCCTGGTAGCCGGTCATCGCGGTGCAGAACACCGCCTCACCGAGCGTTTCGCCCACGGCGCCGTAGGCCGAGCCGCGGAAAACCCGGCCGTCCTCCAGCACTAGAGCAGCGTCTTGTCCTGGCCCTCCCGTCGCCCGACCACCGCCCCTCATGGAATCGCTGCGCGATACTGCAGTCATATCTCGTCGTCTCCCGTCGTCGTACTGGTGTCTGCTTGCAAGCCACGCGTCCAAGCCGGGTAAACCGACTTGTCGTCACCTCGGAAACCGGTATCTATCTCGGTTCCGGTGGGCAGCTTCCAGCGAACTACCAGCACACCATCTTCTGTCATTACCTTGCCCGCGTGCCCCCGCTCGGTGCGCACCACGGTGATGGATTCCTGCGGGATCCAGATCACCGTCGCCCCGTCGCGCTCGAGCAGAATTCCCCGTTCGAACCGCGTGAGTTCCGCCGTGGCCCGGAAACCCAAGTCGCCCACCGCGATCCGGTCCTGCCAGCTGGGCGCCATGGTGCTGCCGAGATACAGTCCGGTGGTCGGCTCGAGCACCTGTGCGCCGAGGTCGGCGGGCACGGTGGGCAGTTCACCGATGCTGGCCTCTTGGCGCGCGGCCCGGTTCTGCCAGCCCCGGTACATCAGCCAGATGCACAGGGCGAACAGCGCGGCAAGCCCGATTACCCACAGCGTTCTTTCCACTTACGGACCTCCTGTGTCCAATCGGCGGCGCTCCCGGGGCCCTGCGTGGTCACGCTTCGCTACCGTCTCCGGGCCCGTCGCTCGCACCGCGGGGTTACCCACCGGCCTTGCCCTCGCGGGCAGTTACCCGACCCCTCAGCAACGTCGTTGTCACTCGGGCCTGGAACGTCATGTCCTCGAACGGTGTGTTGTTCGAGATGCTGGCGAGCTCTTTCGCGCGCACGGTCCAACTGGCGTCGGGGTCGACCAGCGTCAGGTTCGCGGGCTCGCCGACCTCGATCGGCCTGCCATGCTCGTCGAGCCCGACGATCTCGGCGGGCCGCTCGCTCATCACCTTGGCGACGCCGCGCCAGTCGAGCAGGCCGGGTTCGACCATGGTCTGCACGATGATCGACAGCGCGGTCTCCAGGCCGAGCATGCCGGGGCGGGCCGCGTCGAACTCGCAGCACTTGTCCTGTTCGGCGTGCGGGGCGTGGTCGGTGGCGACGCAGTCGATGATGCCGTCGGCCAGTGCCTGGCGCAGCGCGGCGGCGTCGGAGGCCTCACGCAGCGGCGGGTTGACCTTGTTGACCGCGTCGTAGGTCTCCAGGCGCGAGTCGTCCAGCAGCAGGTGGTGCGGGGTGACCTCGGCGGTGATCGAAATGCCTTGCGCCTTGGCCCATTTCACCAGCTCCACAGTGCCCGCGGTGGACGCGTGGCAGATGTGCACGCGCGCACCGGCATCGCGGGCGAGCAGTGCGTCGCGGGCGACGATGGACTCCTCCGCGGCGCGCGGCCACCCGGCCAGGCCGAGCCGGGCCGCCGTCGGGCCCTCGTGCGCGATCGCGCCCTTGGTGAGCCGCGGCTCCTCCGCATGCTGAGCGATCAGCACGCCGAGGGTGTTCGCGTATTCCAGTGCGCGGCGCATGATCAGCGGGTCGTAGACGCAGTGGCCGTCGTCGGAGAACATCCGCACCGCGGCAGCGCCGGTGGCCATGGTGCCCATTTCGGCGAGCTGCTTGCCTTCGAGGCCGACGGTGACCGCACCCACCGGGTACACGTCGACCAGGCCGACCTCTTGGCCGCGGCGCCACACGTGATCGGTGACGACCACCGAGTCGGCGACCGGGCTGGTGTTGGCCATCGCGAACACCGCCGTGTAGCCGCCCAATGCGGCTGCCGCGGAACCGGATTCGATGGTCTCGGTGTCTTCGCGGCCGGGTTCACGCAGGTGCGTGTGCAGGTCGACGAAGCCGGGCAGCAGGATTTGGCCTTCCGCCGCAATGACTTCCGCGTCGTCGGCGCTGACACCGGCGCCGATCTCCCGGATTACGCCGTCGGCGATCAGCACGTCGACCGGTTCGCCCTCGCCGTAGATCCGGGCGCCCTTGATCAGCAGTTCCGTCATGCCACCGCCTCCTGCGTACCGACCAGCAGCCGGAACAGGACGGCCATGCGCATGTGTACTCCGTTCGTCACCTGTTGCAAGATCGCGGACTGCGCGGAATCGGCTACCGGCGAGGCGATTTCCATGCCGCGCAGCATCGGTCCGGGATGCAGCACCGCCGCGTGTTCGTCCAGCAGGGCGAGCCTGCGTTCGGACAGTCCGTAGTTGATCGAGTATTCGCGGGCCGACGGGAAGAAGCCGCCGTTCATCCGCTCGGCCTGCACGCGCAGCATGAGAACCGCGTCGGCGCCGGGCAATTCGGCGTCCAGCGCGTGTGCGATCCGGGCGGGCCACGCGTCGACGCCGACCGGCAGCAGGGTGCGCGGGGCAACCAGCACCACCTCGGCGCCGAGGGTGTTCAGCAGGAACACATTCGACCGGGCCACTCGACTGTGCAGGATGTCGCCGACGATGACGACCCGCTTGCCTTCGATATCGCCGAGCCGCTGGCGCAGGGTCAGCGCGTCGAGCAGCGCCTGGGTGGGGTGCTCGTGGGTGCCGTCGCCCGCGTTGATGACGGCCGGGCCGGAGCGGCCGACCGACTGCGCCCAGGCGTCCATCCAGCGCGCGATCTGGTGTGCCGCACCGGAAGCCGGGTGCCGGACGATCAGCGCGTCGGCGCCCGCGGCGTGCAGGGTGAGCGCGGTGTCGCGCAGCGATTCGCCCTTGGAGACCGAGGAACTGCTGGCGCTGACGTTGATCACGTCGGCGCTCATCCACTTGCCCGCGACCTCGAAGGACACCCTGGTGCGGGTGGAGTTCTCGTAGAACACCGTCATCACGGTGCGTCCGCGCAGGGTCGGCAGCTTGTGAACTTCGCGGCCGAGCAGAGCCTGCTCGAAACGTTCGGCCTCGTCCAGCAACTCCGTCGCGGTGCCGCGATCCAAATCACTGACGGTCAGCAGATGCCTCACAACTCCACCTCGCTGACGCTCGGCTCCGTCGTTCGGCACAAAGCCGCTGTGTCTTTGATTCGCTCGCTACGCTCGCTCATGCTTCAGCCTCCTGGCGCAGGTAAACGCCGTCGCGGCCGTCGTGTTCGGTGAGCAGGACCGAGATGTCTTCGGAGCGCGAAGTAGGCACGTTCTTGCCCACGTAGTCGGCCCGAATCGGGAGTTCGCGGTGACCGCGGTCGATGAGCACCGCCAGCTGGACCGCGCGGGGGCGGCCGAGGTCGCGCAGCCCGTCCAGTGCGGAGCGCACGGTGCGGCCGGAGAAGAGGACGTCGTCGATCAGCACGACCAGCGCGTCCTCGATGCCGCCTTCCGGGACCGAGGTGCGCTCGAGCGGCCGGTGCGGCCGGGTGCGCAGATCGTCGCGGTAGAGGGTGATGTCGAGCGAGCCGAGGGCCGGGCGGACGCCGGAGAATTCCTCGATCTTGTCCGTGAGCCGCGCTGCCAGGGAGGTGCCCCGGGTGGGAATCCCGATGAGCACGACGCGTGGTGCGCCCGGCTCGCCCGCGTCCAGCGCGGTCTTCTCGATGATCTGATGCGCGATGCGCGCGATAGTCCGACTGACATCGGAAGCCGACAACAGCTCCCGCCCCGCCTCCACCCCCTCGGGGGTGTGTCGCTGCGATGTTTCGGCAGCGCCGGACTTGGCGGCCCGTTCGGGCACGGCCATGCCGACCTCCTTCCCCGCCTCACCGGACGGTCCGTTAAAGGATGTCTTACGGCTAGCAGCGTAACAGCGGTCGCAACCCGGCTTTCACCAGGTGTTCCACGGTGTGAGCCGGGCCACGAGCCGGGCTGGGAGGAGTGCGGTTCAGCCGCACGTGACGTGGATTACTGGCTCAGGTGCGCACGGCGACGATGAAGCCGACGTCGGTGCTGTTCTCGTTCGGCCGGTCGAACGGCGCGATGAGATCGGCCCAGCTTCGGAAGGTGGTGTGCCAATCGTGCGCTTCGAGCCACTGTTGCGCATCGGGTCCTAGGCCGCGGAGTTCACGTTCGCCCTCCGGGTCGGCGCGGACCAGTCGCCGGAGATCGCTGTATTGCGCCGGTCTTTCGTCGGCGGCGAACCGGACGACGCCGAAACGGCTTCCCGGAGTGGAGAGTTCGGTCAGCGTCTCGGCGACGCGTAAGGCCTCCGCGCGCGACAAGTAGCCGAGCACACCTTCGTCGACCCAGTGCGTCGGGAGATCGGGGCGAAACCCGTTCACGCGCAGTGCTTCTGCCCAGTCCGCCCGCAGATCGATGCCGACGACACGGCGATCGCAGGTCGGCACCGCCTGCACACTCGTCAGGATCGGCTCCTTGAACGCGAAGAGCTCCGGCAGATCGAGCTCGAAGAATCGAATGTCGGGCGGTAAGCCCAATCGGAATGCCCGCGTGTCCAATCCGGCGCCGAGCACCACGACCTGTCGGCAACCCTGTTCCACCGCCTCGGTCACCTGGTCGTCGACCAACCTGACGGAAAGTGTTCTGCCCTCGTAGAACACGTCGGCCAACGCTTCCAGCTTCGCCCACCGCTCGCCGCCGTCCTCGGTCTCGACGAAACCGCGCTTTGCGGCGTCTACGAAAACCTGAGCCAGTGGGTCGTCGTACAGCCGATCCGGCCGATCCGATTCCAGCACCCGCACCACCGCGACCCCGATCGCGGTCATCGCGACCCCCGCCATCGGCACTTCCGGCCTCGTTTCGACCATCGCCCCACTCCCCTTCTCGAAGATTTACTTGCCGCCCGGCTAGCTAGTTCGGGCACGGCAGTGACGCTAGGCTCCAACTAGCCGGTCGTCAAGCAAAAGGAGAACCATGGATCGCCGTCGCAGCGACATGCGCGAACGAATCCGTGCGGTGGCGATGGAGTTGTTCTCGGAGCGCGGGTACGAGAAGACGTCGCTGCGGGAGATCGCCGAGCGGCTCGACGTGACCAAAGCCGCGCTGTACTACCACTTCCGCACCAAAGAGGACATCGTCGCGAGCCTGTCCGATGATCTGCGGCGCGGCATCGACGACATCGTCGCATGGGCCGAGGCCGCACCGACGGGACCCGAACGCGCGCAAGAGATCCTCGACCGATACGGCGCGCTGCTGCACGGCATCGGCCGGGACATGGTGCGCTTCATGGCCGAGAACCAGCCCGCATTCCGGGAACTCGGCTTCGGCGTGAGCCTGCGCTATCAGTTCCGGGTGCTGGCCGATCTGATGACCGAGCCCGACCACGCGCCGCGGGCCGTGTTCCATGCCCGACAAGCACTGCTGGCCATCAGCTGGAGCACGGCGATGATGGGCGATCTGCCACTCAGTGACGACGAGTGCTACGCGGCCTCGGCGGATATCGCGCGGGACATCCTCGCCAGGAATTGACCGTCACGTCCGAATGTCGCTAGCACATACGTTCGATTGCGGGTAGATTCGCAGGCATGTCGACACCGCTGCAGGGATCACTGCTCGACGGGTTCGGTGATACCGAATTCGGGTCGCTTCGTGCCGCGCGACGCACGGTGCTGGATCACGGGGCCTGGGTGGATGTGCTGCCCGGCTGGTTGACCGGCGCCGACGCGCTGTTCGATCGACTGGTCGACGATGTGCCGTGGAAGGCCGAGCGGCGGCCGATGTACGACCGCGTGGTCGATGTGCCGCGCCTGCTGAAGTTCTACGAGGAGCACGAGCCCCTCCCCGATCCGGCTTTGGCCGACGCCCGAGATGCCTTGAGCGAGCACTACCGGCACGAACTCGGCGAGTCCTTCCGCACGGCCGGACTCTGCTACTACCGCGACGGACAAGACAGCGTCGCCTGGCACGGAGACAACTTCGGACGCGGCGCGACACAGGACACCATGGTCGCGATCGTGTCCATCGGTGCGCCGCGAGCCTTGTTGCTGCGGCCACGCGGCGGCGGCGAGAGCATTCGATACCAGGTGGGCCACGGCGATCTACTGGTGATGGGCGGCTCCTGCCAGCGCACCTGGGAGCACGCCGTGCCGAAGTCCAGGAAGCCGACCGGCCCGCGGATCAGCATCCAATTCCGCCCACGCGGCGTCCGCTGAACCCGGCCTGTGAGCTATGCGATATCAGCCGGGCTTGACCTGAATCATTGTTGAGGTTGGAAGCTGAACGCCATGAGCGCAACGACTTTTGAGCCGCCAGTGGCCGGAGACACGACCGTCGACCACACCGCCGATATCGCGGCCATCAAGCAGATCATCGGCAACGTCGAGACCGCATACAACACCAACGACGCCGAACTGATGACCGCCGACTTCACCGCGAACGCCGCAGTCGTCAACGCGGTCGGCGCACTGATGACAGGTCGAGACGCGCTCCTGGAAGCGAATCGCCGCGGACTCGCGGGCTTCCTGAAGAACGAGTACGTCCGCTACGAAGTCACCGACATCACCTTCCTGCGCCCCGACGTCGCCTTCGCCCACAAAGTCGCGCGTGCCACGACACCCGACGGCGAACTCATCGACATCGATCACGCAATGATCGCGCTGTACGTCCTGGTCAAGGAAAACGGCCGCTGGTGGACCGCAGCCCGGCAGAACACCCTGATCCCCCAGCCCGAATAACCACACGACCACCGCCATGCCCAACGACGCAGCGCCGCAACAGCACCGAGGGGTGCGGCGCTGCGTCGACTGGGATCTGGACGAATGATCATGGGGAACTGGTGCCAGCGCCCAAGTCGACCGATACCAGCACCAGTTCCCCCTGATCTTTATCGACGCCTCCGCGCCGCATCACCAACCCCACGGGTCCCAGCCCGGCGAGAGCTGCACCGACACACGAGATCCGCACCCGTTGTATTCAGGACACCACGGCCGAGCAGGGTGCGGCAACGGATTTTCCATGCGACGCGGACCGCGTGACGCCGTTAGATTGACAGCATGAGCAATCCTGGGGCGGGAGTCCTGGCCGTGATGCCGCTGCACACGATCAGTGACGTCTACGGCGAAGCCGGTCTGCGCGAACGGTTACTGCTGGAAATCGCGGAGCTGCCGGACACCGAGCAGGTCACCGGTGCGCTCGACCTGGCCGCCGAACTGCATCGCGACGACCGCTACGGACGCGAACCGTATCTCAATCATCTACTGCGGGTGGCGATCCGGATCATCAGCCACTACAAGATCCGAGACGGCGATCTGGTCGTCGCGGGCCTGCTGCACGATTCTGTCGAGGATCATCCGGCGGAACTGGCGGGTGACCGGCCGGGACCGCCCACCGCGGCCGCCTTGGCCGAACTCGCAGATCGGTTCGGCGAACGCGTCGCCGAACTCGTCGCGGCCGTCACCAACCCCGAACCGGACCCGTCGATCGACCGGCACCTGCAATACCGCGAGCACGTCGCCGCCAACCTCGACCGCGCCCCGTGGGCCAGGATCATCAAACTGTCCGACTTCACCGACAACGGCGTCGGCATCCTGTACGCGACCGGCCCGGCCATGCACAAACTCGCCACCAAGTACCGCCCGCTCACCGCCATCTACCGCGACCTCGTCACCCGCCCCGACACCCCGCTGGCCGACGACGTCAAACAGCACATCCTCGACCAACTCGACAGTGCGGACCAACGATTCGAGGCCATCCTCGCCGAGGATTGATCTCCCCGTCGTCCTTTCGTATGACATTCAGCCGATATCGGGCCCACCGCGGCCGAACGGCTGATCACCGATGGCATCGTGAGACGCATGCGAATTCGTGGGGTGGGCGGCTTCTTGCTGGCAGCAGGACTTCTGGTGTTCGGCACCGCGGTGGTGACGCTGATTTGGACCGGCCACACCGAACTGCGCATTTCCGCCGATAACGACGAGACGCTGTCACTGTGGGTGCAGTGCCTGACGGTGTTCGCCGGGCTCGCGGTCGCCTGGCTGGTGCCACCGAAACAACGCGACGACGGACTGCTACCGGATCCGCGCACAACACGTCAGGGCTGGTGGCTCTTCGCGCTCGCAGTCACCTTCACGATCGCCTTCGCCCTCTCCCCCGGCGGCAACGGCTGGTTTCTCGGCCTGAAACTGACTCTGCTGCTTGCCATTCCGCTGCTGTTCCGGTTGGCCGCCTGGCGCGAGTGGTATCGCGTCGACACGCACGGCCGATGGCTTCGCCCCATGCCCGCAGTACTCACCTTCCTCGCCTTGTTCACGCTGTTCGGCCATGACTACACCGGCTCGCGACCGGACGTGGTCACCGTACTGGCCGTGTTCGTCCTGAATGCGATGCTGGAGGAGATCTTCTACCGCGTCTGGTTACAGACCCGGCTGGAGGCCAGTGTCGGACGCTGGCCCGCAATCCTCGTCACCTCACTGGTTTTCGCGTCCTGGCACGCGGTGATCCACGGCGGCAACGGTTTCGGCGTCGATCTCGCCAGCGCCTTCGTGCACATCGGCGGTTACGGAATCTTCCTCGGCTACCTGTGGTCCCGATACCGAAATCCCTGGCTGCTCTTCCTGGTTCACGGCATCATCAACCTGCCGATCCCGATGCTCGCCGCAATGTGGTGATGACACAAGAGGTTTCAGGGCGTGCGCAGCACCGATTCGACCAGTTCGCGAACCGCGTCGAGCAGTCGATCGGTCTCGCCGGAACGCACCATCCCTTGCACCAGTTCGGTGCCGATCGGAGCAAGCAGCAGCCTGCCTACCACCTCGGCGTCGAGATCGGGCCGCGCTTCCCGCAGTAGCGCGGTGATGTGGTTGTCCCAGAACGCGTGGATCTCCCCGGTGCGCGGATGCGGCGGTTCCGTGCGATACGCGACCATGAGCTCCGAGTTCGCGATCACCAACCGTGTCATCGCATCGAAATAGGCCAGCAGCCGCGCACCGGCCGGCGCACCGGGGCCCAGCGGTGGCGGCCCGCTGGTGACTGCGTCCATCAGCGCGAGCGCGCTCTCGGCGACCATCTCGTGCAGCAGCCCGGCGCGATTGCCGAAGCGGTGAAAGATGGTGCCCTTCCCGACCCCCGCTGCGGCGGCGACCCGGTCCATGGTGATCGCCTCGGCTCCGTGTTCGGCGAGCAGCGCGGTCGTCGCGTCGAGAATCGCGCGCCGGTTGCGCACGGCATCGGCTCGTTCCTTCGGACGCCCGTCGGTCATCACACCCGCTTTCGTTGACAACTTGACCGCCGGTCCATATCGTTGCGGAGGCAACTGGACCGGCAGTCAACTTATGGAGTTCATGATGAAGGCAATCGTAATGACGGGGACCGGCGGGCCCGAGGTACTGGTCCTCCAGGAGGTCCCGGCGCCGCAGATCGGCCCCGGTGACGTCATGATCCGCGCCGAAGCGATCCCGGTCCTGTTCCCGGAGACCAAGCTGCGCTCCGGCGAGTTCCCGCTCGGCGTCGAGCCGCCCCTGGTCTTCGGTTTCCAGGCCGCGGGTGTGGTGTCCGAGGTGGGTGCCGACGCGGATCCCGCACTGATCGGCCGCCGAGTCACCGTGGCCACCATGGGTTTCGGCTCCTACGCCGAATTCGTCAGCGCACCAGCCGATTCGGTAAACCCGATCCCGGACGGCCTGTCCGCGACCGACGCGGCCGCCGTCCTGATGAGCGGTTCGGTGGCACTCCCCCTGCTGGAAACGGCACGACTCACCGGCACCGAAACAGTGCTGATCGAGGCCGCCGCAACAGGTATCGGCGGCTACCTCACCCAACTCGCCAAGGAGTACGGCGCGGCCCGCGTCATCGCCACCGTGGGCGGCCCCGCAAAGGCCGAACAGGCCCGCAAGCTCGGCGCCGACGTGGTGATCGACCACAACGACCCCGAATGGCCCACCCGGCTACGCGAAACCCTCAGCGGCACAACCCTCGACGTAGTCTTCGACTCCATCGGCGGCACCACCGCCCTGGACCTCCTCGACACCATGACACCCGTACAGGGCCGAATGCTCAGCTACGGCTGGCTTTCCGGCGCCCCCGCCCAACTGACCGCCACCGACCTGATCACCCGCGGCCTCACCCTCACCGGCTGCGCAGGCCCCGACTGGCTGGCCCGAGTCGCCGACGCCCGCACCGCAGCCCTCGAGCGCGCCGCCGCCGGAGGGTTGAACCCACTGGTCGAAGCAGTCCTCCCGCTGGACCAAGCCGCCCACGCCCACCGGCTCATCGAAGAGCGCGCACCACTGGGCAAGTTCATCCTCCGCCCCGACCACTCCGCATAGCCGCACCACGCCACTGCGGACACCCTGCCGCGCACCGATTCTCGTCGCGCGCACGACATCGCTAGCTGATTCGCGCGCGCCACGACAACACGTACGCGGCACGCCAACATCGCCGGGTCGGGCCGCACCGAACGCCCGCACGGTGCCGCGCATCGATCGTCGGGCCGCGCACGAAATCGCCGCCAAGCTCGTGCGCACGAGAGCAGCCTGTGCGCGGCAGATCCTCCGCCCGCTGCCGCAGCGGGGCCGCTCACAACACCGCGTAGGTCAGCGACTAGCCCGGCCCAGCGTCGTGCCGCGCACCGATTCTCCCGCCGCGCACGAATCTGCCGACTGTTTCGTACGCGGCAAGACAAGACGTGCGCGGCAACCAGCACAGGTGAGTGCTACCCCAGGCGATCGAATCCAGCTGCGCAGCAACGACCAGCTGGCCCAATGTGGCGCCGCGCATTGATTCGCAGGGTGCGCACGAAATTGCCAACTGTTTCGTGCGCAGGCGGAGAATCCGTGCGCGGCAGGTCAGTTGGGGTTACTGCGGCGGGCGAAGGCGGGGGCGTGTTCGGGGAGGATGCCGCGGGCTACCAGGAACGGCGGGATGCTGCGGACGATGGGGATTCGGCGAACGATACGGACGGGGAGGGGCGCCTGCGGCGAACCGGCGATGTCGATGCCGCCGTCGAGGGCCGGGCGGATCACTCGGGCGTGCAGAAACCGTTGCATGCCTTGGGTTACCGCGGTCGGGAGGGCGCGGCGGCGTTGAACACGAGCCAGGTCGCGGACAGTTACGGTCTTCGAAAGTAACGGGGCGGCAAGGATTCTCGCCGCGGCGACGGCGTCTTGCACAGCGAGGTTGATGCCGACCCCACCGACCGGGGACATGGCGTGTGCGGCGTCGCCGATGCACAGCAGCCCGCCGGTGTACCAGGTGTTCAGGCGGTCGAGTTGGACGTCAAGGAGCTTGACCTCGTCCCAACTGGTGAGGGCGTCGACGCGGTCCTTCAGCCAGGGCACCGAGTCGGACATGGTGCGCATGATGTCGTCGACCGGACCGCGCCGTGTCGCCTCGTCGGTGCCCTTGGCGATCAGAGTGGCGCATTGTCAGTAGTCGCCACGATCGAGGAGCACCGCGGCCCGGTGCGGAGTGACGACCGGGACAGCGCCCGCGGGGTCGATCTCGTTGCGCGGCAAGCGGAACCACCACACATCCATCGGTGTCGGCCAGCTCCGTGACGCCAGGCCCGCGGCGGCCCGCAGCACCGAACCACGCCCATCGCAGGCCACGGTCAGGTCGGCGCGGATGTCGCCGGTGCTGCCGTCGGCCGTTCGATAACTGACGCCGGTCACCTCGCCACCGGACCAAATCAGTTCGGTCGCTTCGGTATTCATCCGCAGGTGGAAGCCGGGCTCCTGCTCGGCGGCGCGCGCGAGCAGATCGAGCAGGTCCCATTGCGGCACCATGGCGATGTACTTGTGCTTGCCTGGCAGGTCCTTCAACGAGGCGAAGGTCTGCAGCCCGTTGGCGGTTGCCAGCTGTACCTGTTCCAGCTTGCGCGCAGGCAGTTTCGCGAATTCCGCACCGAGGCCGAGCTCGTCGAGGGAGGTCGAGGGTGGTGGGATGCACGGTGTCGCCGCGGAAGTCGCGCAGGAAGTCCTTGTGTTTCTCCAGGACGGTCACGTCGACGCCGGCCCGGGCCAGCAGTAGTCCGAGGATCATTCCGGCGGGGCCTCCCCCAACTACCAGGCATGTCGTCTGTTCCATCGACTTTCCCTCCTCGGTCACCGCAGGTATCGCCAGTACTAAGAATTCCTCACCTGTTGAATTCTACGCCTGCCGACCGCACACCGGGCCGAGATCGGTTGTCCCGGGCCGGAACCCGGGATGGCTCAAGTCCCCGCTACGAGCGAAATGCCACCGATCAGGACGCAGTGTCCTGCGTCAGAATGAAGAAGTACGGCTCGGTCATCCCACGCATGTCCATCACGCCGAGCAGCGTCCGCTCATCGACCCGCCGGAAGTGATCGATGATCGGCAGATGGTCATAGATCATCGCGGCACTGACCACGCCGCGATACTCCACATTCCGCAAACGCGCTGTCGGCCTGTGGGTTCGGAACGCGAACCGCAGGTAGCCGAGCGCCTTCTTACTGGCCCGCACACCCGCCATCGGAATGCGCCCCGCCAGACCGAGCGGCACTCGACGCGGATCAACGGGAAAGACGACACCATCGACGGCGAACAGCAACGGATGCACGGTGTCCGCGTCATCGAACTGCTTGCCGTACCACCCTGACGCGACCAGCACACCGGCCAATTGGTGCCCGGTGTCGAGCTCATCGCCCTGCCAGCGCCCGGTGGTGATCTCCGCGGACGGCACCGCGGGCAGGCTGTCGTACAACGCCAACGCCTGCTCAGTTGTGCAGCGACCGGCTCGGAGCGCCGCCAGTTCGGCTGCTCCCGATCCCTTCGTCTGGCCCATGCTCGATCTCCTCACTACGGCAACGGTGCACCAACGACACTATCTCTCTCTCAGTATCTCTGACGGCTTGGATCGGCGAACAGGATCCGACCGTGTCGGCACGAATCGCCAGGCACGGCCACTTCGCGACAGCTACCCTGCGACCGTTCGGCTGGGCCCGTGGGGTGGAAAGTGAGCGCAGATGGGGCGTTTCTCAGCGCAGCTGCGAGCCAACCTCGAGTGGGTCAAGTCCAACGCGGAGAGCGTCGTCGCCGTGGCACTCGCGGTGACCATGAGCGTCCTGGGTCTCATCGACGTGATTCCCACCGAACTGGTCAGCAAAGTCATTCCGCTCACCCTCGGCGTCGTTGCGTACGCCGTGCTGCGCGACCGGTGGCGGCAGGAGTCGGTGAACGCCCAAATCCAGCAGACCATCACCGACATCGCGGGCACTTTGCGCGAGCTGCATGAGCGAGTCGCCAGCCTGGCACCGGTCGACGGCGTACTGGAACGGACCCAGCGGACCCTCGATGATCTGGCGGCGGTCCGTTTCGCGGTCGGCGCCGAGGTCTCGGAGGCACTGACGAAGGCGCGGGCAGGCACTGAACGCTGGACCTTCAAGGGCGGCACCGGCGCGCACACTCGAGTGGTCACCCTCCCCGACTGCCTCAAACAGGCCCACCACGAGGGCCGGGACTTCCACGCCCGCATCGAGATCCTCGATCCCACGGATCTCGATGTCTGCCAACGATATGCGGCGCTCTACCGAACCCTGGCCGAGGGCGAGAACGACGACGCGCTCACCTGGACCGGCAAGGGCACCCAAATCGAGCTGTACGCAACGATTCTCGCGGTCTGCTGGTACAAACAGCGACTGCGCCAGTTCCTCGATATCGAAATCGCGCTGACCTCCAGCATTTCCATGTTCCGCTGGGACATGTCCTCACGCTATCTGATCGTCACCCAACGCGGACCGCGCTTCCCTGCGCTGATCGTGCAGCGCGGCCAACCGTATTACGACTCGTGGCGGACCGAGTTGCAGACCAGCTTCAACGAATCCCGGCGCGTGCCGATCGAACGAGCGCCCCGCGTCCCCCTCGATCAGGAACCGACGCCCACGGAAGTGGGCACCTTGTTCGAGGTCCTCGGCCTCGAACTGCCCGGCGATTACGACGAGTCCGATATCCAGACGATCATCGAAAAGGCACTGCGCGACAGCAATCCGTTCCTCCGCGGCGCCGGAGACAACCTCGCTCGGGGCGCCTTCTAGAAGGGCGCATCCAACGGCAGCTGCCCGACCTCCGCCAAATACGGGTCCAGCTCCCCGGATTCGAACCGCGACATGCCGATCACATGCCAGAACTGGCCCGCCGTATTGCCTTCGAACTTGTACCGTCCGTCGGGCGCGAGAGCCGCCCACCCCTCCGGCAGTCCGAGCAGCTCCGCGCGAATCGTCGGCGCGGTCTCCACATCCGGGTAATCGCCGCCGGGCACGGTCCACAGGATCGTGTTGCCGTCATCACCACCGCTGGCCAGCAGCCGCCCGGACGGGTGGAAGGCCAGCGACCACACCTGCCGCTTGTGCCCCTCCATGGTGTGCAGATGACGACCGGTTGCCATGTCCCACAGGCGAACCACCAGATCCTCGCCTCCGGTGGCCAAGATCCCGCTGTGCGCGTCGACTGCAGCCGCCCACAGCCGTCCGGTGTGCCGGGTCAGCTCGTGCAGGCTGACGCCGGACTCGACGTCCCAGATGCGCACCGTCATGTCCCAGGAGACGCTGGCGAGCCGCTCGCCATGAAAGACCACCCCGTACACCCGATCCGAGTGGCCGGCCAGCTCACGCAGCAGCCTGCCGGATTCGACGTCCCACAGCCGCACCACGGAATCGTCACAGCCGGTGGCCATCAGGGTGCCGTCGGCGTTGAACGCGATGGACCGCACCCGCCCGTGATGTTCCGCGCACACCATGTGCAGCGCGCCGGTGGTCCGCGACCAGATGATCACCGTGTCATCGTCGTTCGCGGTGGCCACGTACTGATCGGTGGGGTCGAAGGCGATCGCCCAGACGGGCGCGGCCTCGACATTGATGTGCCGCTGGAACAGTCCGGTGTCGAGGTTGAGCAGGCTCAGCCTGCCGTCGTTGCCAACAACAGCGAGCTGTTGCGGCTGCTTCCGGCTGAACAGCGCGGATTCGAAGGTTACTAGGCGATCCTCGCTGCCGGCCAGACGCCGGATCTGCTTGACCGTCACCGGATCCCAGAGCCGCACCACCCCGTCGTTGCCACCGGCCGCCAACAGCGTGCCGTCAGCGTTGAAGGTCACCGACCTGACCTGTCGGCCGTGCCCGGTGAGCACGTGCCTGCACGCCCCCGTCGCGGGATCCCATAGCCGCGTGGTGAATTGGTCGTCGGTGACGGCGAGTTGCCCGCCGTCGGGCCGGAAGGCGAACGGCCAGATCGAACCGGTGTGCGCGGTGATCCGGTGCCGCAGTTCGGCGGTCGCGCTGTCGCGCAGGCAGAGCAGGCCCGCGCTGTCACCGGAGGCGAGCAGATCGCCACTCGGATCGAAGGCCACCCAGTAGAGGGCCGAGCTGTGATCGGACGGCGCGTGCTTCGACTGACCGGTCTCGACATCCCAGATGCGCAGTCCCCCATCGGTATCCCCGCTGGCCAGCAGCGGCAACCGGGGATGGAAGGCCAGCGTGTACACCCGCCCGGTGTGGCCGGGCAGTTGCCGAATCAACTCGCACCGCACCGGATCCCACAGCGCCACCATGCCGCGGACATCGCCGACCGCGAGCAGGTCACCCGCCGGATTGAACGCGATCCGGAACACCGATCCCGTCGCGCCGACGAATTCGCCACGCTCGCGCCCGGTTTCGACATCCCACAGCCGAACCACCCCGTTGCGGTACGCCGCCGCGATCACGCCGTCGTGAAAGGCCAAGCTGAAGATCAACTCTCGGCCACCGTCCGCGGGCACACACTCGTGCAGCAGGTCGCCGCTCGGCAGCGACCACAGCCGCAGCACCCCCTCGGCGTCGCCGGTGGCCAGCAGCTCACCCGTGCGGTTCAGCATGACGGGCCACGGCCATTGGCTGTGCCCGTGCAGGATTCGGCGCAGCTCGCCGGTGGTCACGTCCCAGATGCCGACGGTGCCGTCGCTGGACCCGCTGATCAGCACGGTGTCGGTGTAGGCGACCGCGAACGAGCGGTTGCGATGCCCTTGCAGCGTGCGTAATGGCAGGCCGGTCTCGGTGTCGCAGATCAGCACACCGCCGTCGTCGCTGCCGATGGCGAGGGTGCCGCCGTCCGGGCTGTAGGCCAGCGGCTGTGGGAGCCTGCCGTGCCGGGCGTGGAACCCGTGCCTGACTCCGATTGAGGCAGGGGCGAATTCGGTCCTGGCCACGGAGCCGGGCACCCAGGCCGCGCCATGTAGATCGGTGCCCGTCGGAGTGCCGATGACGTCGAGCAGTGCCGCCCGGTCCCAACGGCTGCCGGTACCGCGCGAACCGGTCAGATCCGTGCGGGCCAGCCGTGCCCTGGTGAAATCGGCGTCGGTCAGGTCCGCGCCGACCAGGCTCGCCTCGTCCAGGCGGGCACCGACCAGCCGAGCTCCGCGCAGTATTGCCCGATCCAGGTTCACGCCGACCAGTCGAGCTCCGGACAGATCCGCGCCGGTCAGGTCGACCTGCTGCATGTCGCGATACGAGAGGTCCTCGCCCACCAGGATCACGCCGCGCAGGTCGGCGGTCGGCGCGGTGCGCAGGCGGGTGGTCAGCCGAATCGCGTTGGTACGGGACACCTCATCGGCGGCCGGGTCGTCCAGCACGCCGTCAGCCCAGGTGCGCGCCATTCGGATATCGGCGAGATCGCACAGGAAGTCGATGGAGAGCTGGGACAGCTGGGTGTGCCCGAGTTGCGGCGGTGCAGCCACACCGGCGGCGAACTGCTCGGCAATGTGGTTCGCGACAAGCCATTCCGGCACCGACGAGTGGATGAACCCGAACAGGTTGTCCTCGGTCCGCACCAACAGGCTGCCGGAACCGATGGCGTGCGCGGACTGCTGCACCGACATCCGGTTGGCGCCGGTCATCTCCACGAGACTCTGTGCCACCTCGGTCAATTCGGCCAACCGCAGATACGGCTCGCCGGTCTCCCAGATGCGCAACGCGAATTCGGTGACGGCGAGCCACAATTCGTGCAACCCGAGGCCGGGCAGCGAGCCCGCGGTCGCGGCAGTGCGGTCCGTCTCGTAGGACAGCCAGGATTCGAGGATCTCCCGATACAGTCCGGCCGCGCCGACGGCCTGTTGCGCGCCCGCCGCGGCCCGCAGCCGCCGCTCGTCCAGATCGGCGATGAAGCTGAGCATGCGCGGATTCTGGGCCAGGCCGAGCAGATCCTCGATGCCGGTGATCAGCCGCATCCTGGCGTCCGCGCGCTGCACGTCGCCGCCGTAGCGGTTGGTGAGGAAGGCGTGCACCTGCGCGGGCGCGAAGTCCTCGATATTGAGGATCTGCCGGTCCTGGAGCAGCCCGACCCGCTCCCCCAGCGCGGTCAGCACCTGGGCGCGTGACTCGAAATGCTGAGTGCGGCTGGCCACCACGATCTTCGCCTTGCCGACGGCGGCCTGCAGCAGGGTCTCCAGATGGTCGGCGGCGAACTCGTAGCTGATCCGGGTGACGAGTTCGTCGAAGCCGTCGAACAGCAGCACCACGCGGCCCTCGCGGAGCATGTAGCGCAACGCTTTCAGGTCGATCCGGTCCTCGCCGTGATTGGCCAGGTGCGCGGCGACCAGGGCGTCCACCGAGTGTGTCTTGTCCAGGGTGCGCAGGTCGATGAGGATCGGGATCAGCACGGGCATGGTTTCGGTGATGCGGCGGGCCAATTCGTGCAGCGCGAAGGTCTTGCCTCGCCCGAAATCGCCGAGTACCAGCACGAATCGGCCGTGATCGGCGGCGACCAGGCGCAGCAGTTCGGCGACGAGATCGTCGTGCACCAGTTGATCGCCGTGTTCGAGCGCCCGGAAACGTTGCGGCACATAGAGATCCGGCGGATAGCGGCGATCGGTGCGCAGTCGGTCCACCTGCTGGGCGAGATAGTCCTCCAGATCCAGCAGGCCCTGGAATTCGGTGAAGCTGCGCACCCGCAGGCCGTGACTCGCGGCCTCGTCGCGCAGCGAACGCGGCGGCGGCGCACCGCGATACACCAGTTCGGAGCCGTATTCCGGGTCGTTGCCGAGGAATTCCTCGACCACCTGCCTGGTCATGTCGCCGACGTGCACGCCGACCCGCCACTGCGCGGTGACGTCGTCGCGCTGATGGGTGATGAACAGATGCGGCGGGTCGGTCTCGACGCGGCGAATCCTGGCCTCCGGGTAGCGCGTTTCGCACACCTCGGCCACCCGCTCCAGCAGCCTGCCGTGCGGATCGACGATGGCCGGGGCTTCGGTGGCGGGTTCGTCGGGGCCGGTGAGCTCCGGCAGCGTGTTCGAGGCAAGTGCCGCAACAGCATTGGCCCACGGCGATTCCAGGCGCGCCGTGGGATCCGCGGAATGTGCTGCGGTGGCCGAGTATCGGGCGAGGCCCTCGGTGGTCAGGTGGATGATCTCGTCGCGGCCCGCCGCCCCGGCGGGGATGACGGGCAGCCTGCCGTCCAGCCGATCCAGGTGCGGCCCACCGGGTCCCGGGCCGTGCAGCAGCAGGTTCAGTCGGCCACCGAGCAGCCGGGACAGTGTGTCCGCGTCGCGCAGCAGGGCAGGATCGCGCGGCGAGGCGGCCGGTCCGGGCAGCGGATCGTGCCGGACCACGCCCAACCGCAGCCAGCCGTTCTCCTCGAACGGTCGCAGGCGCTCGGCGAACCAGGCAGCCTGCGGTTCGCCGATCCGGCCGTAGTCGTCGTCGGGCAGGTGGGTCGCGGCCATGGTCGAGTTCAAACCCGCTACCACCACCCGCAATTCGGGGATCGGGAACAACGTCCACGGTTGACCGACGTCGAACACCAGATGGTCGAGGCCTTGATACAGCTCGGCGAACAGCCGCGCGTACTGCTCGAGCTTCGGGAAGTACGGCGGCTGCGGTTTACGTTCGCGCGCTTCACAATTCAGGAAGTAGGCGTGACACGCGACCTTGGAGACATCGTGGTTGCCGGGGACCACGATCAGCCGGTCCGGTTCGAGTCCGAGCAGCACCCGCAGTCCGGTCAGGAAGGTGAGCGCCTCGTCGACCTCGCGTGGGCGGCCGGATTCGGTGAGATCGCCGGTCACCACGATCATGTCGGGTTTCGGCACGCCCTGGTCGACCAGCTGGGTCACATTCGCGTAGATGCGCGACTGTAGTTCGCGAGCGGTGCTCGGCTCATCCTGCGCGAACAGTCCGCGGCCGAAGCGGGGGCCCGCCACGTGCAGCACGCTGACGCCGGAGCGGTGCTCGTCGCGGTGCGTGCCACCCGGAAAGGCCGGGGCCGCAACGGGAGTGCGCCTGTTCAGCGGGGACTCGACGGGACCCGCGTCCTCGTCGGCGTAGCGGTCCGGTAGCGCGCCGGTCCCGATTTCGTTCGGGAATCGTGGTTCGGACTGCGGTTTCCCCCGGCCCGCGAGCAGGTGCCGCACCCGCTCCATCAGGATCCGCCGCGCCTCCTCGTCGGTCGGCACGTTCACCAGGTCGATGTAGGTGAGGGTGGCGAGCAGGCCCTCCAGCGCGCAGTCGGCGACGCGGATCGGCAGCAGCTTGCCGGGGTCGGTGCGGAAGGCGGCCTGCCATTCCATTGTCCCGTAACGCGATTCGAGGTAGTTGTCGGAGAGCACCGCGAGCACGACGGTCGAATCGCGCACGCCGCGATCCATGAAGTCGATGAAGTTGGTGCCCGGCACGAAATCCCAGGCCTGGATCAGGGTGCGATAACCGTAACTTTCCAGCTGCCAGGCGAGCCAGGTGGCCCACCGCTCATCCGCTGGGGAGTAACTGATGAAGAAGTCCCGCGCCCGCCCGCCCTGCTGTGTCACGCACCCAGTATGGCCTAGGCCAATAGCATGGCAGTCGTGCCCGAACAGGTCGACTCCCCCGAGCGGAACTCTCCGTCGAGCGCCACGGCGGCGGACAAACGCCCCCGTTGGGGCTTGAGCGTGCTGGACTGGGTCCGGATCGGGCTGTTGCTCGCCGGACTGTTGTGCGTGCTCACCGGGCTGCTGCCGCGGGACGAGGCCGCCGACAACATGCGCAGGATCGGCCCGCTGCTGCTGTTCCTCGGCAGCGTGATCGTGCTCGCCGAGCTCACCCGCCAGGCCAAGGTGTTCGACGTGATCGCGCACCGGCTGGCCATCCTCGGGCGAGGTTACTACCCGGCGCTGTTCGTGCTGTGCGTGGCGTTCGCGTCGGCCACCACGATCCTGTTGAACCTCGACACGACGGCCGTCCTGATCACCCCCGTCATGCTCGCGCTCGCCGTGCCTGCGCGGATCCCGCCGCTGCCGCTGGCCATGACCACCGTGTGGCTCGCCAATACCGCCAGCCTGCTGCTCCCGGTCTCCAACCTCACCAATCTGCTTGCCGCCGACCGGGTCGCGCTGACGGCGACCGGGTTCGCCGCGAAAATGTGGGCGCCCCAGCTAGTTTCGCTCGCGGCGACGATGCTGTGTCTCTGGCTGTGGTACTGGCGGCGCGGACGTCGCGACGCGGACCGCTACCTCCCGCCGGAGCCGATTCGTCCGGCGAACGCGAAGGAGCGGGTGCTGCTGTACACGACGGCGGGTGCCTGCCTGCTGTTCATCCTCGCGATCCCGTTCGTCGGCACCCGCATCGGCATCGCCGCGACCATCGCCGCCGCCATCGCGGTGCTCGCCTTCGCCGTCTTCGATCGCGCGTCGCTGCGGTTCTCGCTGATCCCTTGGCGGCTGCTGGTCTTCGTCGTCGGACTGTTCTTGGTGGTGCCTACCCTCGGCCGCCTCGGCCTGTCCGATCTGATGCACACGTTGATCGGGTCCGACTCCGGCGCTGCCGGAGCCTTCCGCGCGGCGGGGGCGGGTGCCACCCTCTCGAACATCGCCAACAATCTCCCCGCCTACACCGCGGGCGAGGCGGTCGTGCCGCCGGAAAACCACAACCAGCTGCTGGCATTGCTCATCGGCACCAATATCGGTCCGATCGTCACCCCGTGGGCCTCGCTGGCAACCCTGCTCTGCCTCGAGTTCTGCCGCACGCACAACGTTCGCGTCCCGATGCTGCGCTTCGTCCTGACCGGTCTCGGACTCGCCCTGATCGGCACTACCGGTGCTGTCGCGGCACTGCTTATCATCGGGTAAACGCAGTTTCGGAGGGGGAACTCCCATGGACAATGTCGACTTCACCGTGACGAATGTGTTCGACATCAGCGGGCGTGGCGTCGTGCTCGTCGCCGGAAGACTGGCCGCCGGCAACATCGAGGCAGGCGACATCCTGTACGACTCGGTCACCGGTGCGCGAGTAACGGTGGCGGGGTTGGAATTTCACGGCGGCCGCGAACCCGACGAGCACGTGCTGGTGGTGCCCGCCGACGAAGCCGACCGTGTCCGGATCGACCAGCACCTCACCGATCAACGGCCGGACGACGGGTTGACCCGGACCCCACGGCTGGTCCGCGTCCTCGACACCGCACCGGATATCGCCAAGGCACAGGGACACGACTACGTCGGTGTCGAGCACCTGATGCTCGCCATTCTGGCCGACCCACACGCGGTACCGACCCAACATCTGCGGAAGCTGGGCCTGGACCCGGAGAACATCGCTCAGACGTTGCAGGAATCGTTGCGCGAGATAGTCGACAGCACTTCAAACGAGCCGGATGAAGTGACTCCGTGATCAGCCAGGTAGACCGGTGACGACGACCTCCGCCGCAGACTTCACCAAAAGCGTGAGGTCGGAGATCATTTCGGAGCTGCCCGCGATGAAATCCACTTCCCCAGCGGGCAAATCGAGGCGCTCGTCGAGGGCGGTGCCATCGAAATCCGTTATGTGCATGCCGGATTCGCGGGCGAGGAGGGCGCCCGCGGGGAGGTCGATGAGCCCCGCTCGGTAACCGACGAAGCCATCGATGTCGCCGTTACTCAGCATCACCCAACACAGCAGCGGCGACCAGAGCTGAATCAGGCGGCGGGAGGCCGACTCCAGAGTGAGACGCAGCGCGCGAGCGGTGGGGTCAGCGCGGGTGACCGGGTAGCCCTGCAACCACGCGAGGACCGGAGCGGAGGCCGCGGGACGATGCGCCGGGTGCCACAGCGGGCCGTTCGGGCCGTGTGCGCCGCGGCCACGGATGGCGGTCCAGGTGCGGTCGGCGATCGGTTCGTGCACGACGCCGAGCACCGGTGTTCCGTTGTGGCACAGCGCGATACCGACGGTGCACACCGGCAGGCCGATGGCGATGTTGTTGGTGCCGTCGAGCGGGTCGATGACCCAGCACCACGCGTCGTCGGTGTTGTCGAGGACCCCGGATTCCTCGGCGAGGATGCCATGGTCGGGGAAGGCGCGGCGAATGTGGCGCAGGATGATGTCTTCGGCCAGGAAATCCAGGTCGGTGACCACGTCGCCGGTCGGGTCCTTGGCTCTGACGGTCAGCGCGTCGAGCAGGCCCGAGCGGATCGCGTGACCCGCCTCGACCGCGGCCGCGACGGCGACACCGGCCGCCAGGTCGAGGAGGGTGTCCGGGAGTACCTGGTTCATTACGTCGCCCGCTCGCATCGGTTCTCCAGTTGCTTCGGCAGGGGTTGCTCCTGCAGATGGGCGAGCACGGTGTGCGCCGCGCGCCGGGTTTCGTTGGGGGTGCACAGTGTTCGATGCACCCAGTGATCGGTGGTGGCAAGGGTGCCGAGCGACAGGTCGGGACGGCCGCGGTTGTCCTCGCCGAGGACGACGGTCGCCGCCTCGCCGTGCACGTCGGACACGTGGAACGCGCCGTGCGGCAACGTATATACCTCGCCCGTGTGGAAGTCTTCGCGGGAACGAGTCCGGTAGGTGACCAGTCGTTGCGTCGCGCGCACCAGGTCGCCGTCCGCGGCGCTTTGGATCTCGAACAGCCGATGAGTGGGATGCGCTGGAGCGCTGATGATTTCGATGATCTCGTTGCCGACTGTGCCGTACAGCACCGTGCTCAACAGGTCCCAGCTGTGCGCGTGCATCTTCGACGTGGTGGAGTCGGCGCGCACCCCCTCGGTCCAGACGTGCACGCAGATGCCGAGACCGTCACCGCGCCAAGCGGGAAAACACAAGAAGCCCAACGGATGTCGGACCGCGATCAGGTCGGAGCTGCCGTCCACGACACCCGCGAGCACGTCGCGGGCCCACCTTCGCACCGCGGCCCCGGTGGGATCAGAGCCGATCAGCGTGCGCAGGCGAGCATATTCGTTCACTAATACGGATTCCTCGGCTGGAGCGCGCGACGCACGATGTCGGCGACGTCGCGATCGGTGAACGCGGCCGGAAGTTCCAGGGAGAGAATCTGGAACAGGCTACGGACCTGGTCGACGGTCGGCTCGTCGGACAGCTGGAGTTCCTCGCTGCGGCTCAACGGAACCTGCCGGGTCTGCTTGAAACTGGCGACCAGTTCGCGGTTGAAGTCGCGGTAATGCGGCTTGTCCCGCTCGAACATCAGCGCCGGTGTGTTCGGATTGTCCTGGGTGACAATGACGCAACTGGACGACAGGTCCCAGCGGAACGTCGTCATCACCGTCGACAAGCCGACATCGATGGTCAGGAAGGTGAACCGCTGTCGATACCAGCAGGCGGCCAGCACGGTGGCAAACGCTTCCTTGCGGGTGCGCTCGGTCGTCCACAGTTCGCCGGTGCGATCGGCCTCGGGCGAGAGCGAGGAACGGTACTGGGCATAGGTCTTGCACAGCACTTCGTTGGTCGGGTCGAGGATCTCCAACTGCATGCGCAGCGGCCGCTGTTCGCGCCGCGCGTTCTCCACGCACTCACGCAGCGTCACCGCCCGGATGTAAGTTCCGGTGCCGCCCTTGAAGATCCACTGCTCGGTACCGCGTCTGGAAAGGGTGAGTGCGTGGCCGATCTCGGGACCTGACAGCAGCTGCACCGAATTCGCGTCGCGCATGGCCTTGGCCGACAGGTGCCGGTCCCGCAGCAGTGTGGTCGCGAGCAACGCGAGGACCAACAGCATCGCCGCGTTCACGTTGTCGACGGGAATTACGTCGATGACCGCCAGCAAGCCGACGGTCACGGCGAGCACCAGCGCGACGACACCGTCGACGTTGTTGCGCAACCAGATCAGCCACCGCGCCATGCAGCCCTCCCCTCATGTTCTCCCCAGGATAGAGGCAGCCATGCGCCGGACGCGAAGGAAACCAGAAGTCGTGCGCGCCAACGGCGCTGCTCGCGAACGTGGTTCAGCGCACATCCAGACGGCTTGACCTCGAGTGCGGTTGAGGAACCAGGATGGGAACCGGTCGTCGAGCAACCCCTCGACGGCAGCAGGCCCGGATGCCTCGGCATCCCGCTCCCGCCGGTCCCGTATACCCCCGGCGGGAGCGCAAGGGCCCGCAGACGAAACAGCCGCACACTTTCTGATGTCCCGCAGACCCAATCGCATGCGATTCGGTGTGCGCCACGTCAAGAGGTGCGCGGCTGCGTAGGGGTCAGTTCGGGGTGGTGGGTTCCCACTCGTAGACGGTGACTTCCGAGGAACCGGTGGTGTGCACCGGGTCGGCGAACGCGAGTTCCCTTGCGGCATCGAGGTTTTCGGCGGCGATGAAGTACGCCCCACCCGTGCCGTCGGTGAAGCGCGCGCTCTCGACCAGTTGTCCCTGCTCGCTCAGCTGCTTCAGGAAGACCTTGTGCGGCTCGATCACGGCCGGGTCGAAGCGCGGCGTGCGCATCGCCAGCACGAGGTACTTCTTCACGCGTCGGCTTCCGGGCGCGGCGCGCGGGTGGCGGCCGCGGCGGCGCGCACCTGCGGCGCGACCAGCACGACCTGGCCGAGCACGCCGTTCACGAACGACGGGGAGTCGTCGGTGGACAGCTCCTTGGCCAGCTCCACCGCCTCGTCCACCGCGACGACCGGCGGAACGTCGTTGGCGTGGAACAACTCCCACACCGCGATCCGCAGGATGGCGCGGTCGACGGCGGGCAGCCGGGACAGTTCCCAGTCCTTGAGGTAGGACTCGATGGTGCCGTCCACCCGATCGAGGTCGTCGGCGACGCCCTCGACCAGCGTGTGGGTGTAGGCGTGCACCGGCGCGACGGCCTGGTCGCGGGTGGCCAGTTCGACCCGCTCGTCGAGCAGGTCGGCCGGGTCCACGTCGCGTGCCTCTGCCTCGAAGAGCAGGTCGACGGCTCGGCGGCGGGCTTTGTGCCGCGTGCCGAGCTTCTTGAAGGACTTCTTGTCTACCGGCTGTTCAGCCACAGTCACCATTATCTCAGTCGCCGTTTCTAATGGCGGTAGCAGCGGGCCCTACGTGGTAACGCCGCGCTACCGCCTCCGGGCCTGACACTGCCATCGCGGGCAGCGATCAGGCGTTGACTCGGCCGAGGTAGCTGCCGTCACGCGAATCGATGCGCAGCTTGTCGCCGGTGTTGATGAACAGCGGGACCTGCACCTCGGCGCCGGTCTCCAGGGTGGCCGGCTTGGTGCCGCCGGTGGAGCGGTCGCCCTGCAGGCCGATGTCGGTGTGCTGCACCTGGAGCTCGACCGTGACCGGGAGCTCGACGTACAGCGGCGCGCCCTCGTGCGTGGCGACCTGCACGGTCATGTTCTCCAGCAGGAAGCGCGAGCCGGGGCCGATGGTGCCCTCGGAGATAGAGATCTGGTCGAAGGTGTCGCCGTCCATGAAGACGAAGTCCGAGCCGTCGTGGTACAGGTAGGTCATGTCGCGGCGGTCGACCGTCGCGGTCTCCACTTTGACGCCCGCGTTGAACGTCTTGTCGACGACCTTGCCGGACAGCACGTTCTTCAGCTTGGTCCGCACGAACGCGGGGCCCTTGCCCGGCTTGACGTGCTGGAATTCGATGATCTGCTGGAGCTGACCGTCGATTTTCAGCACAAGGCCGTTCTTGAAGTCGCTGGTGTCCGCCACTGTCCTCGGATCTCCTAGTTCGTAAACAACATGATGGTCAACCGACGTCATTCGACGACGGTCAGGTCTTTGCTGGTGTTGGTGAGCAACTCCGGGCCCCCTTCGCGCACCACGAGCGTGTCCTCGATCCGGACTCCGCCGCGGCCGGGAAAGTACACACCGGGTTCGACGGTCACCGCCACGCCAGCAAGAAGTGTACCGGTTCCGTTTTTCGCGATGCCCGGCGCTTCGTGGATCTGCAGTCCCACCCCGTGCCCGAGGCCGTGCACGAACAGTTTGCCGTGCCCGGCCGCCTCGATCACCGAGCGCGAGGCCGCGTCCACCTCGTCGACCTTGGCACCGGGTCGCAGCGCTTCCCGTCCGGCCCGCTGCGAGGCTTCGACCAGCGCGTATACCTCGCGTTGCCAGTCGCTAGGCTGGCCGAGGACGAGGGTGCGGGTCATGTCCGAGTGGTAGCCGCCGATCGTCGCGCCGAAGTCGAGCTTGACGAAATCGCCGGTGGCGAGGACCGCCTCGGTCGGCCGATGATGCGGGACAGCCGAATTCACGCCGGCCGCCACGATGGTCTCGAACGACACCGCGTCGGCGCCGTGCTCGAACATGGCCCATTCGAGGTCCCGGGCGACCTGCTTCTCGGTGCGGCCGGGACGTAGCAGGCCGCGCTCGAGCAGGGTGGCGAGTCCGGCGTCGCCCGCCGTGCAGGCCGCGCGGAGCTGTGCCACCTCATACGCGTCCTTGACCATGCGCAGCTGCTCGACCAGGCCGGGGGTGGCGACGAACTCGAGGCCGGTGCATTGCTCGACGAAGCCGCGGTGCTGGTCGACGGTGACGATGTGGCTCTCGTAGCCGATCCGGCCGAGCTGCCATTCCCCGGCCAGCTCGATGATCCGGCGGGCGGTGGCCCTGGCGATCTCGGCCCGCAGGTCCGGGACCTGCTCGGCGACCTGGGTGCGGTAGCGGCCGTCGGTGCCGATGACCGTGCGCTCTTCCGCGTCGCGCATGTCCCAGGAGTGCACGAGCAGCGCCGCGTTGGATCCGGTGAACCCGGTCAGGTACCGGAGATTCACCAGGTCGGTGACCAGCAGGGCGTCTACCCCGTTTTCCACCAGCAGGCTCCGCAGCGCGCCACGCCGCGCGGCGTAGTCGGGCTTATGGCCCACGTGATCAGCACACATGGTTCAAAGCTACCGCCGACACGCCGTATCTCCGCATGCAACACGTGTACTGGCCGCTGCCACTCCGCTGACCGGGCAGCGGCGATCTTGGTGTCCGACGCGGAATGCCGTTGGCGCTGGCCGAATTACGTACCGGACGGCATGCGGAGAGCAGTTGTTCACATGTCGGAAAGCTATCCACATTCCGGGCAAGCGGGGTTGTCTCGCGCCGCGATCGGACAAGAGTGGACGGCATGCCGATCGTTGCCTTCGCCGCCCTCCTCGCGTGGTGTGTTGTGTTGAGCGTCATCGATTTTCGACACCGGCGGCTACCGAATCTGCTGACCGGATGGGGTGCCGTCGCGGTGTTCGCGTACGCGCTGTCCACAAGTCGATACACAGCCGCGTTGGTCGGTGCCGTACTACTCGCAGTGCCATACCTGCTGGTGCACCTGGTTCTCCCCGCGGCGTTCGGTGCCGGAGATGTGAAGCTTGCCGTCGGGTTGGGCGCAGCAGCGGCCCTCGGAGGTGGGCAGGCCTGGGTCTGGGCGGCACTGGCCGCGCCTCTGCTCACCGCGTGCGCCGGAATCGCGGTGATCGCCCAGCATCGAATCCGAGCCCCCAACGACCAGCACGACGCGCCCCGCCGAATCGCGGTACCGCACGGGCCATCCATGTGTTTGGCAACTCTGTGTGCGCTGGCCATCGGGACCGCCGGATGATCGCGCCGCATCGAATCCGAGCGACCGGCGGCCCGCTCCGCCGACATCGACGGAACGCTGGGCCAGCCATGCGCCTGGCGACGGTATGTGCGCTAGGCCGCAGGGGCTGCCGGATGATCGCGCCGCACGAAGCCGCTATGCGCCTGTCGCGCGGTATGCGCGCTGGTTGTAGGGATTGCCGGATGAGTCGCGCGTGTGCCATCGCTGCGGGGCCCGACGCGCCCGCCCAGTGCGCGACGGGGCGCGCGTTCCGTCATCGTGGCGGGCCGCGCGCGGTACGCGGACGGGTGCGGGTGGGGGCGGGTGTGCCGAACGCGCCCGCTATCACTGCGGGCCGCTTGCCAGGGCGGCCGCGCCGACATGGGAAGATGGTGGGCGTGTTGCGCTGGATAACTGCCGGAGAATCCCACGGTCCCGCTCTCGTCACCATCCTCGAGGGGATGGTGGCTGGTGTCGAGGTCACGTCCGACGAGATCTCTGCGCAGTTAGCGCGGCGCAGGCTCGGGTACGGGCGCGGCGCCAGGATGAAGTTCGAGGCCGACAAGGTGACCGTCGTCGGCGGTGTCCGGCACGGCCGCACCATGGGCGGTCCGGTCGCCATCGAGATCGCCAACTCCGAATGGCCGAAGTGGACGACCGTCATGTCCGCCGACCCGGTCGACCCCGACGAGCTCGCCGAACTGGCCCGCAACGCCCCGCTCACCCGGCCGCGCCCCGGCCACGCCGACTACTCCGGCATGCTCAAGTACGGCTTCGACGACGCCCGCAACGTGCTGGAGCGCGCCAGCGCCCGGGAGACCGCGGCGCGCGTCGCCGCGGGCACCGTGGCACGGAACTTCCTGCGTCAGGCGTTCGGCGTCGAGGTCATCTCGCACGTCGTCTCGATCGGCACCGCACAGAACACCACCGGTGTCGTGCCGACCGCCGGCGATCTTGCTGCCATCGATGAGAGCCCGGTGCGCTCGTTCGACAAGGACGCCGAGGCCGCGATGATCGCGGAGATCGAAGCAGCCAAGAAGGACGGCGACACCCTCGGCGGCGTCGTCGAGGTGGTCATCGACGGACTTCCGGTCGGGCTCGGCTCGTTCACCAGCGGCGAGAACCGCCTCGACTCCCGACTCGCGGGCGCGCTCATGGGCATTCAAGCCATCAAGGGCGTCGAGGTCGGCGACGGCTTCGAGACCGCGCGCCGCCGCGGCAGCCAGGCGCACGACGAGATGCGGCCGGGCACCGACGGCGTGCTGCGCTCCACCAACCGGGCCGGCGGCCTGGAGGGTGGCATGACCAATGGCGAGGCACTGCGCGTGCGCGCCGCGATGAAGCCGATCTCGACGGTGCCGCGTGCCCTGGCGACCGTCGACATGACCACCGGCGAGGAAGCCGTCGCGATCCACCAGCGCTCGGACGTGTGTGCCGTGCCCGCCGCGGGCGTGGTCGCCGAATCCATGGTCGCGCTCGTTGTCGCGCAGGCCGCGCTGGAGAAGTTCGGTGGCGACTCGCTGGGCGAGACCCTGGAGAACATCACCAGCTACGTCAAGCGGATCAGCGACCGCCCGCATAACGCGCCCGCTGACGCCAGCACGCCATGATCGTGCAGACCGATCCGCGCGCGCCGCGCGTGGTGCTGGTCGGACCGCCGGGTGCGGGGAAAACGACGATCGGCCGCAAGCTCGCCAAGGAACTCGGCGTCGAGCTGTACGACACCGACGCGGGCATCGAACGCGAGACCGGTCGCACCATTCCCGAGATCTTCGCCACCGACGGCGAGCCCGAATTCCGCAAGATCGAGGAGCGGGTGGTGCGGCGCGCGATCCTCGCAGAGCGCGGCGTGGTCTCACTCGGCGGCGGTGCCGTGCTGTCCGAGGACACCAGGGCGCTGCTGCGCAACCGCACCGTCGTCTACCTGGAAATCAGTGTGGGCGAAGGACTCCGCCGCACGGGGGCCAGTACCAATCGGCCGCTGCTCAACGGTGCCGATCCCGCCGCCAAGTACCGCGAGCTGATGCGCAAGCGCCGCCCGCTCTATCGCGAGGTCGCCTCGGTCCGGGTGCGCACCGACGGTCGCAGCCCTGGTCGAGTCGTCAAAATGGTCCTAGCGAAACTCGGCGTCGAACCCGCCGATCCGGATATCGGAACGGATGCTGACTGCACGGATCTGCCCGAGACCACAACTGCGCCCGCCACCGCAGAGGACGAGAACACCGGAACCCCGCAGGGCAGCAGCCGATCTCGGGCCCGCCGCCGAGCGCGGGCACGTGCTGCCGCTCGTCGCGCAGCGGCCGCGCGGGAAGCGGAGGCATCCGGAGAGCCGCCGACGTCTACTCCGACAGGAAAGGCCGCCGCGAATGCGGGTGGCCGGAGCTGGCGCACGCGTCGTGCCGGGACCGCAGCCCAACCCGGCGAGCCCTCGGGGGCGGACGGCTCAACAGCTGGAGAGCCTGCGGCCGATGGAATCGCAGCTGCCAAGTCCCCCGACGGAGCCGCAACCGCCAAGTCTGCCGACGGTTCTGACTCGACCGGCCGAGGCTGGCGCGCTCGTCGCGCGGCCGCGCAAGACCAGACCGACGCGCCAACCCAGTCGGACGGCACGGAAGAACCCAGCAAGAACGCGCGATCCAGCGGGCGAGCCAGGCGCGCCCGTGCACGCCGCGCCCGCGTGCGCGCCCGCAAATCCCAAGAAGCACAAACAGAATCGGAGCAGACGTGACAGAGCCGAATCGTCTCGAAGTTCGTACCGCCGATCCGTATCCGGTGATCATCGGTCGCGGGTTGCTCGGTGAGCTCGTCGAGGCGGTCAACGGCGCGACGAAGGGCGTGCGGACGGTCGCGATCTTCCACCAGCCGCCGCTCGCCGAGACCGCCGAGGCGGTGCGGAAGGCGTTGGCCGACACCGGCATCGACGCGCACCGCATCGAGATCCCGGACGCCGAGGCGGGTAAGGAACTCGCCGTCGCCGGCTTCTGCTGGGAGGTGCTCGGCCGAATCGGCTTGACCCGCAACGATGTCGTGGTGAGCCTCGGCGGCGGCGCCGCGACCGACCTGGCCGGTTTCGTGGCCGCCACCTGGATGCGCGGCGTCCAGATCGTGCACGTGCCGACGACGCTGCTGGCCATGGTCGACGCGGCCGTCGGCGGCAAGACCGGCATCAACACCGAGGCGGGCAAGAACCTGGTCGGTTGCTTCCACGAGCCCGCCGCCGTGCTCGTCGACCTGGTCACGCTGGAAACGGTGCCACGCAACGAGATCGTGGCGGGCATGGCCGAGATCATCAAGGCCGGTTTCATCGCCGACCCGGTGATCCTGGACCTGATCGAGCGCGACCCAGCGGCCGCCCTCGACCCCACCGGCGACGTGCTGCCCGAGCTGATCCGGCGCGCGATCCAGGTGAAGGCCGACGTCGTCGCCGCCGACCTCAAGGAGGCCAGCCTCCGCGAGATCCTCAACTACGGTCACACCCTCGGCCACGCGATCGAGCGCCGCGAGCGCTACCGCTGGCGCCACGGCGCAGCGGTCTCCGTCGGCCTGGTGTTCGCCGCCGAACTCGGCCGCCTCGCGGGCCGCCTCGACGACGCCACCGCCGACCGCCATCGCGCCGTCCTGGAAAGCGTCGGCCTGCCGACGACTTACGACGCCGACGCCCTCCCCCAGCTCCTCGACACCATGCAAACGGACAAGAAGACACGTTCGGGCGTCCTGCGCTTCGTCGTGCTGGACGGCCTCGCCAAGCCCGGCCGCCTGGAGGGCCCCGATCCCACCCTCCTCGCCGCGGCCTACTCCGCGATCCTCCGCGAAGGCACGCCGAGCACCGGCATCCTGCTGTAGTCGACCCGCCCTGCTCCGGTCACAACTCGGTCCCTGATGCGGACTGTGTTGCGCCGGAGTGGGGCGCACGTCGAGCTCCGACCAACAGCAGAATGCTCGCGACCAGCGGGATCGGCCACGGCGTCGGCAGCAGCACGACGGCGCCGACGATGGTCCAGGCCCCCAGCGTCCACCCGATGAACTGCGGCGGCGTGATGCCGCGGCGGTCCAGCCACAGCACAATCAGGCCGACCAGTATCAGTGGTATGCCGAAGCTGTCCATCGACAACCACCACGCGCTGTTCGCCTGACTCATATCGGCGAAATCGTTCCCCCACAGTTCGCCGCTGAACCACGCCCCGAAGTGCCGCCACGCCTCCTCCACCGTCAGCGCGCTTATCGTGTGCGCGGCTCCGAAGAACACGATTAGCCAGCCAGCCCACTTGATCATGTGCATCCCCCTTGTCACGGCCACCGACCCGGTGGCTATCGGATCAGTACGGAGGGCTCAGTCGGCCGGAACCCAGAGGTCGTTCCGTTACCGTGCGCGCGACGCACTCTGCCTGCGGATGCCAGTTCGGCTCATGACAATGCCCCCCTTGAAATACATTGCTGAGCAACATGATACCGGCGGTGGAGGCACTGACAAGGGCATACACGGACAGCAGAAACGGCGCACCCCACGATCGGAGTGCGCCGTTTCGCGTGCTTCAGGCGGCGGTGTGCGCGGGTGTCGACTGCTTGTTGTGCGTGCGATCCGAGAGCATCCGGCCGATCCCGACGCCGATGAGCGCGGGGATGAAGATCAGCAGGACGATGAACGCGGCGCCCGCGGTGAGTTCGAAGAGAATGCCGTTGTCGCCGAGGTCGAACTTGGGCAGCCAGTCGATGATCCAGGCACCGAGGCCGCTACCCAGGCCGGCCGCCGCCGCGGCCTTGAGCCACAGCAAGGTCAGGTCGGTGCCGCGCTCCGGGTCAGGCTGGGCCGTCCGATCCTTGCGGCCGTCCAGCAGGCCCCAGTACAGCACGGCGCCCACGAGCACGATCAGGCAGAACACCCGCATCCAGACCCCGTGGGTCGGCCAGTTCACCATCGCGAACCCGAGCACGGCACGCAGCAGGACAACCAGCGCACCGAGCACGATGGCCCGCAACACCCAAGCATTCATGCGCACCACCATAACCCTGCACATCGCCGAACCAAACTAGAACCGGTATCAGTTTCCGAGCGGCCGCACATCGCAACCGCGGCCGATTGAATCACCGACTGTCCCGTTCGTCGAATGTCCCGGCTCGATTCGGAGCGACCGCGGGCTTACTTCGACGCGACCCCGGCCGCACCCCTCGACACGACCGCGGACTCGCTTCGAAGCGACCGCGGCGGATTTCGGAGCGACGGGGATTGCTTCGACACGACTCCCAAGCGCACCTCGGCATACTCCGGAACGACGGGGCTCACCTCGACGCGACCCTGGGCGCACCTCGGCACGACCGTGGCTTACTCCGGAACGACGGCAGGCTTACTTGGACGAGACCGAAGAAGCGAGCTCAGGCCGAATTCTCCAGTGCCGCCGCCATTTCGGGCCGCGGCGCCGGACGGCCGGTGAACTGCTCGACCTGCCCGTACGCCTGATTCAGCAGCATCTGCAATCCACTCACCACCGTGTTCCCGGCCCGCGCCACCGCCTCCGCCAGCGGCGTCGGCCACGGGTTGTAGATCGCGTCGAGCACCACGGGCGCCGTCGCGACCGCGTCCGCGACCACCGCCGCCGCCTCGGCCGGAATCGTGCTGACCACGGCACCGGCCCGCTCACAGAGCCCGGCGAGCGCGGCCGGATCGAAGCTGGTCACCGCCGCGTTCATGCCGAGCCGCTCCGCGAGATCCAGTGCGCTGCTTGCCCGTCCCGCATCGCGGGCGATCACCGTGACGGTCTTCGCGCCGAGTTCGGACAGCGCGAGCAACGCGGGCCGCGCGGTCCCCCCGGCACCGAGCACCACGGCCTCGGTCACATCGGTGACCCCACCGCCGCGCAGCGCGCCGAGCACGCCGTCCACGTCGGTGCAGTCGGCCCACCAGCCCGCATCGGTGCGCACCAGGGTGTTGGCCGAGCCGACCAACACCGCCCGTTCGGTGCGCTCAGCGGCATAAGCCAGCGCGGCCTCCTTGCCCGGCATGGTCACCGACAGCCCGACCCATTCCGGCCCGAGCCCGTCGACCAGTCCGGGCAGCTGCTCGGCCGTGCATTCGATGCGCTCGTAGCTCCAATCGAGCCCGAGCGCGCGATACGCGGCCAGATGCAACTGCGGCGAGCGGGAGTGCGCGATGGGCTTGCCCAGCACCGCCGCTTTACGTTCAGCGGCCACTGTCCAGGATTCCGCTCGCCTGGGCCTGCTGGATGTAGCGCTGGTGCTGCTTGTAGTCGTCGGTGAACAGGGTGGTGCCCTGCTTGTCGACGGTCACGAAGTACAACCACGAACCCGCTTCCGGATTCTCCATGGCGCGCAACGCGTTCAGCGACGGCGCGGAGATCGGCGTGGCGGGCAGGCCGATCTTCGCGTAGGTGTTCCACGGCGTCTCGGCGGCGCGGTCGGCGTCGGTGGTCTGCACCTCGGTGCGGTCCAGCGCGTAGTTCACCGTCGAGTCGAACTGCAGCATCTGCGGGACCCGCAGCCGGTTCACGATCACCCGCGCGACCTTGCCCATGTCCTGCGGCTTGGCTTCGCGTTCGACCAGCGACGCGGCGATCAGCGTCTGGTACGGCGTCAACTTGGTCTCGCCGCCGGACTGCAACAGCCCGGTGGACTCGTAGCTCTTGGCGCTCGCCGTGACGACCTGTCGCAGCATCTGCTCCGGGGTGCCGCTCGGGTCGAAATCCAAAGTGCCCGCGGCGATCAGGCCCTCCAGCTGCCTGGCCCGGTCCGGGCAGTCCTTGACGCCCTGCGCGGCCCAGGCGGGCACGCCGAGCGCCGCCAGATCGACGCTCGCACCCGCGGCTTCGAGTTGTTCGTAGGTGACGCACTTCTTGCTCGGGCCGGTGCCGATGCAGCTGGCCTCGGCCATCATCCGGTAGATGCCGTCGGTGCGACGGCCGCTGCCCACCTCGTATTGATCGTGCAGCAGCCGTCCCTCGGCGATGACCAGGTTTCCGACGCGCGCCTGCTTGCCGAGCAACGCGGTCACCGCCTGCGAGGCGGGGATGTGGCCGGGGATCGCGTAGAAGCCGGGCTGCACCGAGTTCATGTTCGAATTCCGCACGGCCGCTTCGAAGAACGCGCCCGTGCTGGCGACGACGCCGCGCTCCTTCATGGTCGACGCGATCTGCTGCGAGGCGTCTCCATCGTGTACCTGCACCACGACGAGCGGTCCCGGCGATCCGGCGGCGTAGTCCTCGGGGCTGCCGAGCGAGCTGATCAGCTTCATGCCCGCGAAGACCGCGGCACCGGCGAACAGCAGCACGAAGACACCGGCGACGAGCCACATGGTGCGACGACGGCGCTTGCGCTCCTTGGCCTTACGCGAGGCGACCCGGCTGGAGCGCCTGCTGCGCTGCGGGGTCTTCGACCGGCGCCGCCCCTCGGGCTCTTCGTCGTCGTGCTCGACCGCTTCCCGGCGGCCGACGCGCGGGCGCGCGGTGCCGCGCCGCTCCCGCGGGCGGGGGGCCGGGGCGGGCGGCGGCTGGTCGTCCATGTCGTCGGTGTAGCGCGGGATGACCGTGGTGTCGTCCTCGTAGTCGTCCCAGTCGTCCTGCTCCCGGCCGACCACGCGGTTCGTCTTGCCGCGCGTGTCTCTGCTGTTCTGCCCACCCCAGGCGCGGTCGTCACGCCGGTAACGCCGATCAGCTTCGCGCTGTCGGTACCGTTCCTCGGCCCGCGCCCATCGATCCGTCATGCGTCGTCCTCAGACGACGCATGACGCACCGCTTCAACCGACCTCAACACCGCACTCCGTTCGTCCAACCATCCTTGCAGGATCGAGACGGCCGCCGCCTGATCGATCACTTGCCGCTGGCCACGTGCGCGAACTCCACTGTCTCGCAATGCACGTGCAGCTGACACCGTAGTCAAACGTTCGTCGGAAAGTCGTATAGGTACCGGCGACACGGCGACCCGCAACTGCTCGGCGAATGCGGTGGCAATGGTAGCGGCAGTGCCCTTCTCCCCGCGCAATGTTCGCGGCAGACCCACGATCACCTCGACGGCTTCGTACTCCCGCACAATTTCAGCAATTCTGGCGATATCGGGGGCTATCCCGACCGAGCGCTTGTTCGGCTTCGCGCGCGGCACAGTCTCCACGGGCGTGGCGAGGACGCAGTCGGGGTCGCTCGACGCGACGCCGATACGGACACTGCCGACATCGACGGCAATTCGCCTGCCGCGACCCGGATCGGTGTCGGGATGGGGCCGGTCGGCGCCGTCCGGCGCCGACCTCTCGGGACTATCGGGGTCCGCCATCACCCGGCCAGTTCAGCCACCCGAGCGCGGACCGCCGCAAGGCCAGTGGGAATGCCCGACGGATCAGAACCGGCGCCCTGCGCCATCTCCGGCTTGCCGCCACCACGTCCCGCGATGCTCGGGCCGAACGCGGCGACCAGATCCCCGGCCTTGAAGCCGAGCTCCTGGGCGCCCTTGTTGACGGTCACCACGAACGGCACCTTGCCGTCGGCGTTGCCGAGCAACACCACGACGGCGGCCAGCGTGCCGAACCGGCCACGAATGTCGGTGGCCAGCGTGCGCAGGTCACCGGCGGGCACGCCTTCGGGCGCGGCCACAGCAACCAGCAGCACACTACCGATCCGCTCGGCCTCCTCGACGAACTTGCCCGCCGAGGACAGCACCGCGGCCATCTTGGTGCGCTCGAGTTCCTTCTCGGCCACCTTGAGCCGCTCGACCAGCTGCTCGACCCGCGCGGGCACCTCGTCCGAGGGCACCTTCAGCGAGGACGCCACACCGGCCAGCAGCGCGCGTTCCTTGGCCAGGTACTTGTACGCGTCGAGGCCGACGAAGGCCTCCACGCGCCGGATGCCGGAACCGACCGACGACTCACCGAGCACGGTGATCGGGCCGATCTGCGAGGAATGCTGCACGTGCGTGCCACCGCACAGCTCCATCGAGAACGGGCCGCCGATCTCCACCACGCGCACTTCGTCGCCGTAGTTCTCGCCGAAGAGCGCCATCGCGCCCATCTCCTTGGCCTTGGTCAGATCGGTGACGAAGGTGTTTACCGGGAAATCCGCGCCGACCGCGTCGTTGGACACCGCCTCGATCTCGGACTTCTGCTGCTCGGAGAGCTGGCCCTGCCAGTTGAAGTCGAACCGCAGGTAGCCCGGCTTGTTCAGCGAACCGGCCTGCACCGCGTTCGGGCCGAGGATCTGACGCAGCGCGCCGTGCACCATGTGCGTGCCGGAGTGGCCCTGGGTGGCGCCGCGGCGCCAGGCCGGATCCGCTTGCGCGAGAACGACATCGCCCTCGGTGAGCTGACCCTGCTCGACGGTGGACTTGTGCACCCACACCTTCTTGGCGATCTTCTGCACATCGTTGACCCGCAGCTTCACCCCGGCGGCGGTGATCGAACCGCGGTCGGCGATCTGACCGCCGGACTCGGCGTAAAGCGGGCTGCGATCCAGGATCACCTCGACGTCCTGGCCGACCGTGGCGACGGGCACCCGCACGCCGTCGGCGATCAGCGCGAGCACGTGCGCCTCGGAGGTCAGCTCGTCGAAGCCGGTGAATTCGGTGGCGCCGCGGTCGACCAGTTCCTTGTAGACCGTCAGGTCGGCGTGCGCGTGCTTGCGCGCCTGCGCGTCGTCCTTGGCCCGCTTGCGCTGCTCGGCCATCAGCGACCGGAAGCCGTCCTCGTCCACCGAAAGGCCCGCCTCGGCGGCCATTTCCAGGGTGAGGTCGATCGGGAAGCCGTAGGTGTCGTGCAGGGTGAAGGCGTCCGAGCCCGCAATCGTGTTGCTGCCCTTGGACTTCACCGCGGCGGCCGTGTTGTCGAACAGGGTGGAGCCGGTGTTCAGCGTCTTGAGGAACGCCGTCTCCTCGCCCACCGCGACCGTCTCGATGCGCCGGAAATCGGTGGCGAGCTCCGGGTAGGACGGCGACATCAGGTCGCTGACGACCTTCATGAACTCGCCCATCACCGGCTTCTCCGCGCCGAGCAGGCGGGCCGAGCGGACGATCCGGCGCAGCAGGCGGCGCAGCACGTAACCGCGACCGTCGTTGCCGGGGTTGACGCCGTCGGCGATCAGCATGGCGCCGGTGCGCGCATGGTCGGCGATCACCCGGAACCGCACGTCGTCCTCGTGCGTGACGCCGTAGGATCGGCCGGTCAGCTCCTCGGCCTTGTCGATGATCGGACGCAGCAGGTCGGTTTCGTAGACGTTGTCGACGCCCTGCAGCAGGAACGCGACACGCTCGACGCCCATACCGGTGTCGATGTTCTTCTTCGGCAGCGGGCCGAGGATCTCGAAGTCGTCCTTGCTGGTGCCCGCGCCACGCTCGTTCTGCATGAACACGAGGTTCCAGATCTCGATGTAGCGATCCTCGTCGGCCTCCGGGCCGCCCTCGATGCCGTATTCGGGTCCGCGGTCGTAGTAGATCTCCGAGCACGGACCACACGGGCCTGGGATGCCCATCGACCAGTAGTTGTCGGCCATGCCACGGCGCTGGATGCGCTCGGCGGGCACGCCCATCTCGAGCCAGATCCGCTCGGCCTCATCGTCATCGAGGTAGACGGTGGCCCAGAGTCGTTGCGGATCGAAGCCGTAGCCGCCGTCCTCGACGCTGTTGGTCAGCAGCGACCAGGCGAAGGTGATCGCCTCGCGCTTGAAGTAGTCGCCGAAGCTGAAGTTGCCAGCCATCTGGAAGAAGGTGTTGTGCCGGGTGGTGACGCCGACGTTCTCGATGTCACCGGTGCGCACGCACTTCTGCACGCTCGTCGCGGTCGGGTACGGCGGGGTCTGCTGACCGAGGAAGAACGGCACGAACTGGACCATTCCTGCGTTGACGAACAGCAGGTTCGGGTCGGCCAGGATCAACGAGGCACTCGGTACCTCGGTATGCCCGGCACGGACGAAATGGTCCAGGAAGCGCCGTCGAATCTCGTGGGTCTGCACAGATATCCAGCCTACCGGTGCGGTGCACATGGTTTTTCATCGACTCGGGTGGTGTGGACCACCGGGCTGTCTTGCGCCGATCCGGTCATCGAGTCGGTCGATTGTCTAGCAGGCGCCGGCTCAGCGTAGCGCGGTTCAGGGGCCGCGTGGGCGGAGTGGACGCCGAGATAAGCCCACCTTCACAGTAGATCCGACGTCGGCTGTTCCCACGCGGGCCGACCTTGCGTTCGCGGTGTCAGCAGACGCGAGGTACGCGCTACTTTCCGCGGATGATCCGGCGCAACTTGTCCACCCGAGGGCCGACCTCGCGTTCGTTGCCGTGGTCGGTCGGTTGGTAGTAGTTCACACCGACCAACTGGTCCGGCGGGTACTGCTGAGCGAGGACGCCGTCCTTGTTGTCGTGCGGGTACTTGTAGCCCTGGGCGTTGCCGAGCTTGGCCGCGCCCGCGTAGTGCCCGTCGCGCAGGTGCGGCGGCACCGCGCCCGCCTTGCCCGCCGCGACATCGGCCATGGCGGCGCCGAGCGCGGCGATCACGGCACCCGACTTCGGGGCGCTCGCGAGATGAATGGTGGCCTGCGCCAACGCGAGACGAGCCTCCGGCAGACCGACCAGCTGGACCACCTGCGCGGCCGCGGTGGCGGTTTGCAGGGCGGTGGGATCGGCCATACCGATGTCCTCGCTGGCGTGAATCATCAGCCTGCGCGCGATGAAGCGCGGGTCCTCCCCCGCCGTGAGCATCCTGGCCAGGTAGTGCAGCGAGGCGTCGACGTCGGAGCCGCGAATGGACTTGATGAAGGCGCTGATCACGTCGTAGTGCTGGTCGCCTGCCCGGTCGTAGCGGACGGCGGCCTTGTCCACGCTGGCCTCGACGAGTTCGACACCGACGGTGCCATCCAGCGACGATTCGGCCGAGGCCTCCAACGCGGTGAGTGCGCGACGCGCGTCACCGCCCGCGATGCGGACGATGTGGTCCAGTGCCTCGTCGGACACCGTGTACTGGTCGTCCAGCCCGCGTTGGTCGTGGATCGCCCGCTGGAGCACCTGACGGATGTCGTCCTCGGTGAGCGATTGCAGTTGCAGCACCAGTGAGCGGGACAACAGCGGCGACACCACCGAGAACGACGGATTCTCGGTGGTCGCCCCGACCAACAGCACGATCCGGTTCTCCACCGCGGCAAGCAACGCATCCTGCTGCGTCTTCGAGAACCGATGCACCTCATCGATGAACAGCACGGTCTGCTCGCCATTCGACAGCCTGCGCCGCGCCACATCGATGACCGCGCGCACTTCCTTCACCCCCGCCGACAAGGCCGACAGCGCCTCGAACCGCCGCCCAGTCGAATGCGAGATCAACGAAGCAAGAGTTGTCTTCCCCGTCCCCGGCGGCCCATACAACAGCACCGACGCCGCCCCCGACCCCTCCACCAGCCGCCGCAACGGCGACCCCGGACCGAGCAAATGCTGCTGCCCAACCACCTCGTCCAACGAAGCAGGCCGCATCCGCACCGCCAGCGGCGCGCCGGAATCCCGCCGCACCACACTGTCGATGCTGTGCTCAGCGGGCACCCCGTCCCCGGGCACGTCGAACAAGCCATCGCTCACGCCGAGCAACGTTACCCAGCCCCACCGACAACCCCGAACCCCCAGCACCCAACCCCGGCCAACCAACCCCCGAACCGCCGGTCGATGCGCCTGGTCCCGGGTTGGGTGGCGGGTCGATTTGCGTGTTTACCGCGGATCGGATGGGATCAGTAGTTGTGGCTGAAAACGTGTTCGTTTCAGATTCTCCGGTCGGGCCGTTTGCGCGGCGCACGCTGCTGAAAGGCGGTGCGGTTGCCACTGCGACGGTGGTGCTTACCGCCGCTCCCGCGCGGGCGGCGGGTGTGGCGTTCCGGCACGGTGTCGCGTCTGGTGATCCGCTGCCGAATGGTGTCATCCTCTGGACGCGTGTGAGCGTCTCCGATGATGCGACTCCTGGTTCGGGTGTGGGCGAATCGGCAAGTGTGCGTTGGGAAATCGCCGAGGACGAGGGGTTCGGCAAGATCGCGGCGTCCGGAAACGTCACGGCCACAGCGTCTTCCGATCACACCGTGAAGGTCGATGTGTCCGGGCTTGCGCCGGGCACCGTTTACTTCTACCGGTTCACCGCGCTGGGCGAGACGTCCGCGATCGGGCGCACGCGGACCGCGCCTGCGATCTCCGACTCACCGGAGCGTCTCCGCTTCGGGATCGTGTCCTGCGCGAATTGGGAGGCCGGATACTTCGGTGCCTACCGTCATCTGGCCGCGCGCACCGATCTCGACGCCATCGTGCACCTGGGCGATTACATCTACGAGTACGGTCGCGGTAAGTACGGCGGGCGCAATGGCACTGTGCGCCCGCATGATCCGGCGAACGAGACGGTCAGCCTGGCCGACTATCGAATTCGGCACGCGCAGTACAAGACCGACCCCGACTTGCTGAATCTGCATGCCCGCCAACCGTTCATCTGCACCTGGGATGATCACGAATCCGCCGACAACTCGTGGTCCGGCGGCGCGAACAACCACGACCCCGTCACCGAGGGCAACTGGCAGGACCGCCGGGCCGCGTCCGCGCAGGCCTACCTGGAGTGGATGCCCGCGCGCGCCAAGGGTTCCGGTGCCGACGTGCAGATCTACCGCAGGCTCCGTTTCGGCACGCTCGCCGAACTGTCCATGCTCGACCTGCGCAGCTACCGCGACCAGGAGGCGAAGCCGGGCGCGGGCTGGCGCGAGGCGGACAACCCGGCGCGCACCATCACCGGCAAGGCCCAAATGGATTGGCTCACCGCCGGATTGGCGTCCGCACCGGTGCGCTGGAAGCTGGTCGGCAACTCGGTGATGATCGCGCCGCTGGTCTTCCCGCCGCTCGAACCGGCCACCACCGCCGCGATCACCAGCGCCCTCGGCGTGCCCCAGTCCGGCCTGACCGTGAACGGCGATCAGTGGGACGGCTACACCGCCGACCGGCAGCGCTTGTTCCGCGCCATCACCGAACAACAGGTCTCCGACGTGGTGTTCCTGACCGGCGACATCCATTCCTCCTGGGCCGCAGACCTCCCCGTCGACGCCGCCAACTACCCGGCGGGCAACACGGTAGGCACGGAATTCGTCGTGCCCTCGATCACCTCGACCAGCATCGGCGACATGCTGAAGCTGAACTCCGCACCGATCGCAGATTCGATCAAGACCATCAACCGCCACCTGCGCTACACCGAACTGGACTCACACGGCTACGGCGTACTCGAGGTCACCCCGGAACAGACCCAAATGGACTGGTTCTACCTCTTCGACGTCACCGACCCGAATTCCGGTGTCCGCCACGGCACTTCCCTCGCCGTCCGATCCGGCGGCCGCCTCGAGCCCCGCTCGGCGCCGGTGAGCTGAGGAAACGTTCCGGTCAGGCCAGCACGTCGAGCCGCGCTGAGCACCAAGCACTGACGCGCCCGTTCGGCCGGACGGGCGCGCAGTTCAAGCCATGCTCGGCGCCCGTGAGCTGACGCGGCGTTCGCTACGACCCGCCTCCGCAGCCACCACCACCGCCGCCGCAACCGCCGCCACCTCCGCAGCCGCCGCCGTGGCCACCACCACATCCGTGGCCGTGACCTCCGTGGCTGTGGCCGCCATCGCCGCCGCCGCCGAACAACCCGATACCGCCCAGGGCCCAGCTGCCACTACCGTCACCACGGCCTGCGGACCCCCGCTTGCGACGACGTCGGGTTCGCGGACTGGCGATCTGCGAGCTGAGCACGGTGCCGGACTGCTGGGCGCGGGTCAACTGGTCGAAGTCTTCGGCCAGCCGGAGACGTCTCCGGCGACGCACGATCACCGCCAGCATGACAGCGACGACAACGGCCGCGATGACTATCAAGAACACAGTGTTCACTGTGACCACCCCTCTCCAACCCCGTGGTCTAGAACACCCCAGCGTACTGCGACCGACAGACAATCACCGCCCCCGATTACAGGGTCTCCGATGATTTTCCGGCGCAGCCGCACACCTTCTGACATCCGCACGCGTGTCAGTGCGGCGAGTCGGTGTGCGGGAAATCAAAAGGTGTGCGGCGGCAAGCAATCTGGACGCCACACCACCGCAACAACCGACAACCCGTGTAGCCGTACTTAATTCACCCTACGGTCGGTTTATCGCATTGTTCATTCACCGACGACTCATCGGCAGAGAGAAACTTTCAGCGAGACATCAAGTAAGCGAATTCCGAATTCTATTCGGACCAGCGCTCTTCCAACATCGCCGACACATCCTCGGCAAAGTCGCCGACAATATCGTCACCGGTGCACCGCGCATCCTCGGCCAGCGCCGCCCACCGATTGATCAACGCCTCCGACCGCGGCACCGACAACCCGTGCTCCCGAGCCGCCGCGATCCGCGCATGGTCCGCGGGCAGGAACCAGTACGTGGACAACCAAACCCAGATCAACCGAGCTTCGAGGATCCGCTCGGACATGACCTCGTCGTCGGCCAGCGCGGGCCACACCCCGACCACCTCGGAGCGCCACGCCTCGACCATCTGCCTGGCCCGTTCCCTGGACAGTTCGAAGTCGCACAGGCAGCCGGGGAACGAGACCAGCGCGTACGCGATATCGAGGGTGGCGTCACGGAACCCGCCCCACTCGTAGTCGAGGAAGCGCGCCCCTTCCTCGTTGAGAATGACGTTGTCAGGGCACAGATCCGACGGACTGAACGCGCGGAATCGACCAGCAGAGAACAACCGGTTACCGCGCACGATCCGTTCGGCGATCTCGCCGGGCACCTCGATACCCAACTCCCGCTGCAACAGACCGGGCACCTCGGCGATCGCGGATTCGGCCTGCTGGGCAATGCCATCCACGCGGTGCACCACGTCGACACGGCGCAGCAGTGCGACGAAATCGGCTTCGCGGCCGACGGTCGCCGCGTGCATCCGGCCGAGCGCCTGCGCGAACGCCATCATCCCGTTCCTGGTCGCCGGCTCGATGCCGGACTGCAGCATCTGGGTGAGCAGCGAGTTCTCGCCGAGGTCGCTGAGGATCAGCAAACGCTCGGGCAGGCTGTGCGCGATCAGGTACGCACCGGGCCGCTGTTCGCGGCTCAACGCGGTGGTGAACTGATACGACACCGCTTCACGTAGGAACGCGGAGTCGATGCTGGCGACTCCGGGTGCGAGACCGCCCGTGGTGCGGTCATGCGAGTGTCCGCGAACTTGTTTCACGATCAAGGTCCGCGGCAACGAGAAGGCGTTTTCCGCAACACGCACACGGAGAACCGTCGTTCTACCACTACCGCTGAGTTCGATCGGATCGCTCAGCTTTACCGGAGCACCCATTCGCTTTGTGAGCAACTGTTGCGCTGCGGACACGACTTCGGCGGCGCGTTCGGCCAATAGTGCGGTCATCGCCCTTCAAGTTACTCGCATCAGGTCACTTCTAGCGAGCGGATACACAACCTTTCCGCGTCGTTCGGCGTGTCTCCCTCGAGGTTACGGGACGAGCGACCGTTGCTTGACACGATTGCACCCGTCAGGTTTTCTCATCGTCAACTGCTCTGCGCCACACCGCAAACCAGTTGAGTGGAAAGGTCTATGGCATGACCGGCACACCGCCTCCCCCGCCCCACAAACCAGCTGGCGACGCTCCCGACCACGGAGACGACGAAGGCCACGCGGCGCGGCCAGGCCAGCACGAGAGTCACACTCCACAGTCACCGGACACAAGCACCGGACCGGGCCGCCACGAGATGGCAGGCGCGGCCGGATATCCGCAGTTCGAAGGACCGGGCGCGGCGCAATACGGCAACGAACCCGTCGAGCCACCACCGCCGGTAGCACCCCCGCAGCAACCAGGTTATGCGGCGCAACCCGGTTACCAAGGCCAGCCGGGTTCTACTGCCCAGCCCGGATATTCGACACCGCCCAGTTACGGTCCGCCGGGCACCGGCCCCGGCACCGGCAATATGCCTCCTGGCGCCATGCCACCTCCCGGCACGATGCCACCGGAATCGATGCCGCCCCAAGGGAACATGCCGTACGGTTCGCCACCGCAGGGCACGCAACCAGGCATGATGCCCCCGCCACAGGACTCTGGACAACCGACCTACGGCTACCAGCAGGCCGCCCACACCGCCCCCGGCACCCTCGATGTCGGCCAGGCGCTCAGCTACGGCTGGGAGAAGTTCCGCCGAAACCCCGGCCCGTGGATGGGCGTGATCGCGGCCGGGCTGGTCATCTATCTCGGATTCGTGCTCGTCGTGCAACTCACCGATCCGACGACGATGCTCCCCCTGCTACTGATCTTCCTCGCGGTGCTGGCTGCTGTGTGGTTGCTACAGGCCGCGATGGTCCGTGGCGCGCTGTATGAAACCGATGGGAACAAACCCCATTTCGGCTCGTACTTCCGTTTCATCAACGCGGGCAATGTGCTGATCACCGCCCTGCTGTCGTTCATCCTGACCTTCATCGGGTCGGCGATCTGCATCCTGCCCGGACTGGTCGTCGGTGTGCTGTGCATGTTCTCGCTGCACTTCGTGGTCGATCAGAACGAGGGCCCGTTCGAGGCGCTCAAGTCCAGCGCGACGCTGGTGGTCACCAATGTGTGGCCGGTGCTACTGCTCGCGCTCGCCGTGCTTTTCGTGACGCTGGTCGGCGCGCTGCTGTGCGGACTCGGACTGCTGGTCGCCGGACCGGTCGCGATCATGGCGGTCACCTACGCCTACCGCACGCTGACCGGAGGCGCCGTCTCACCGATCTGAAATGTCGGATTTGTCCGTCTGCGAACGCATTCCGATCCACCGTTGGAAACGCGCCACCGGCCCGGCCTCGCTACCAGCGCGAGGCCGGAGCTCGAGCACGATCACCCCGGCCGCGATGATCCCGGCCAGGTTCACCGCGAGCTGACCCGCGGACATGAACGCGATATGCCACTGCCCCAAAGTGGCCGCGACTACGGCGAATCCGGCCGCGGGCACGGTCGTCACCGAGATGAACACGCCGATCAGCGCCGCCGACTTCGCGGTCACCAGCGAGAGCATGCCCGCCGCGCCCGCCAGCAGCGCGACGACCAGCGAGAACGGACCTACCTCATAGATGAAGTCGACGTTCTTGACACTCTCCACCCCGTTCAGCGTGATCCAGCCGAACTGCTCCCACACCAGCGTTGCCGCCAGGGTGACCAGCATGGCCACCGGAAACCCGACCGCCAGCGCGATCGCCGACCGGCGCGCGAGCCGAAAGTCCCGGCGCACCAACCCGACCGCGAACGCCGCCAGCGGTCCGAACTCCGGACCGACCACCATCGCGCCGACAATCGTCACCGGCGAATCGGTGGCAACACCGATCGCGGCCAGCAGGCACGCGATAGCGAGGAACGCGAGAAAGGTGGAGTTGAGCGTCGATTCCTCGTGCACCTGCGCGAGCAGTTCGTCCCACACCACCGCATCGGTCGGATCACCGGGCGCGGCTTCGACCGCCCGGTCCCCTGCCTCGGACAGCACGGTCTCCACCGGCCCGAGCGTGATGCCACCCGTCTTGCAGATGCCGAGCTCGGTCAAATCCGCCAGCACCTCGTTGGCCGCCTCGCGCGCGACGTCGGCCTGGATCAGATCACCGGCGGGTTCCAGCGCGACGCCGCGAGCCAGGGTCACATGCGTGGCCCCTGGGTTCGCGGCGAGCACGGCCAGCACCTTGTCGCTCGTCTCCGGCGGGCTGATCATGCGCAGATGCAGCAACGGATCCCCTCGTGGTCAGTGCCGCCCGGCTGGGTCGACGGATCGGAACTGTCCGAAAGGTACCGTTCGTCCCGCTATTCCGCGGGCTTGTCCGCCTTCGCGTCGGCCTTGTCTTTCGACGCGGGCTTCGGGTACAGGCCTGCTTCCTTGCGCTGCTGCTCGGTGATCGGGGCGGGCGCGTCGGTCAGCGGGTCGACGCCGCCGCCGGTCTTCGGGAACGCGATCACCTCGCGGATCGAGTCCAGCCCGGCGAGCAGCGCGACGATCCGGTCCCAGCCGAACGCGATGCCGCCGTGCGGCGGTGCGCCGAAAGCGAAGGCGTCCAACAGGAATCCGAACTTCTCCTGCGCCTCCTCCTGGCTGATGCCCATCACCTTGAAGACGCGTTCCTGCACATCGCGGCGATGGATACGGATGCTGCCGCCACCGATCTCGTTGCCGTTGCAGACGATGTCGTAGGCGTAGGCGAGCGCGGAACCCGGGTCGGTGTCGAAGGTGTCGACCGACTCCGGCTTCGGCGAGGTGAACGCGTGGTGCACCGCGGTCCAGGCCGAATGGCCAAGCGCCACATCGCCACTCGCGGTCGCCTCGGCGGCGGGCTCGAACATCGGCGCGTCCACGATCCAGACGAACGCCCACGCGTTCTCGTCGATCAGACCGACCTTGCGGGCGATCTCGGCGCGCGCGGCACCGAGCAGCCCGCGCTGCGCCTTCGCCGGACCTGCCGCGAAGAACACACAGTCACCCGGCACCGCGCCGACATGCTTTGCCAGTCCGTCGCGCTCGGCGTCGCTCAGGTTCTTGGCAACCGGGCCGCCCAGCGTGCCGTCCTCTTGGATCAGCACATAGGCCAGGCCCTTGGCGCCGCGCTGCTTGGCCCACTCCTGCCAGGCGTCGAGCTGCCGCCGCGGCTGGCTCGCGCCGCCCTGCATGACGACCGCGCCGACGTAATCGGCCTGGAACACCCGGAACGGGGTGTCCTTGAAGTACTCGGCGCACTCGGTGATCTCGATGCCGAAGCGCAGGTCCGGCTTGTCGGAACCGAAGCGGCGCATGGCTTCCGCGTAGGTCATGTGCGGAATCGGGGTCGGGATCTCGTAGCCGATCAGCTTCCACAGCCCGGCCAGGATCTGCTCGGCGAGCAGGATCACATCTTCCTGGCGGACGAAGCTCATCTCGATGTCGAGCTGGGTGAACTCGGGCTGACGGTCCGCGCGGAAGTCCTCGTCGCGGTAGCAGCGCGCGATCTGGTAGTAGCGCTCGATGCCGCCGACCATGAGCAGCTGCTTGAACAGCTGCGGGCTCTGCGGCAGCGCGTAGAAGCTGCCGGGCTGCAGGCGGGCGGGCACCAGGAAGTCGCGGGCACCCTCCGGGGTCGACCGGGTCAGCGTCGGCGTCTCCACCTCGACGAACTCGTGGTTCGCCAGCACAGTGCGCGCGGCGGCGTTGGCCTTGGACCGCAGCCGGATCGCGTGCGCCGGGCCTTCGCGGCGCAGGTCCAGGTAGCGGTACTTCAGCCGGGCCTCTTCGCCGGGCTGCTCGTCCAACTGGAACGGCAGCGGCGCGCTCTCGTTCAGCACCTCGAGTTCGGTGACGTTCACCTCGATGGTGCCGGTCGGCAGGTCCGGGTTCTCGTTGCCGTCCGGTCGCAGCTCCACCACGCCGGTGACCCGCACGCAGTACTCGGCGCGCAGTCGATGCGCCTGCTCGGCCGGCTCGCCCTCGCGGAACACCGCCTGTGACACTCCCGACGCGTCGCGCAGATCGATGAAGATCACGCCACCGTGGTCACGCCGCCTGGCCACCCATCCGGTGAGGGTCACGGTCTGACCGGCATGCTCGCTTCGCAGCGAACCAGCCAAGTGGGTGCGCAGCACAAGGTTCCTTTCGACGACTCCGGCACCGGCGCGATATGACCAGGTGCGGTCCCATCGTAGTGAGACACATCCGCCGAGTGGAAACCGATGTCGCCACACCCGTGCGAAGCTGTAGCGGCGGGGTATGTCCGAGCCGTAGCGACAATCAGAAAGCGACGACGATGACCTTCAACGAGGGCATGCAGATCGATCCCGATCGGGCATCATCCGGCGGACCTGGCATGGGCGGCAAGATCGCACTCGGCGGCGGCGCGGGTGGCTTGATCGTGCTGGTACTCACACTCCTGCTCGGCGGAGACCCAGGATCGGTCCTCGGCCAGTTCACCGGGAACGAAGACCAGCAACAATCACAAACCGCCGGCACCCCGGAACACTGCAAGACCGGTGCGGACGCGAACAAGTACGTCGACTGCCGGGTGGTGGCCACCGCGCAGAGCCTGGACGTGGTGTGGGGTGATCAACTGTCCAAGCAAACCGGCAAGAAGTACGTGCAACCGAAGCTCGCATTGTTCTCCGGCGCGACGTCCACCGGCTGCGGCAATGCGACCAGCGACGTCGGCCCGTTCTACTGCCCGCCGGACCGCACCGCCTACTTCGACGTCACCTTCTTCCAGGAACTGGTGGATCGCTTCGGTTCGAGCGGTGGCCCGCTCGCACAGGAGTACGTGGTCGCGCACGAGATCGGCCACCACATCCAGAACCAGCTCGGTGATATCGGCCGCGCCCAGCAGGATCCACAGGGCGCGAACTCGGGCGCGGTGCGCACCGAACTTCAGGCGGACTGCTACGCGGGCATCTGGGCCCACTTCGCGGACAAGACGCCCGCGCCGGGTGGCGGCGCGCCGTTCCTGAATCAGCTGTCCGACAACGACATCAAAGACGCGCTGTCGGCAGCGGCGTCGGTCGGCGACGACCGGATCCAGCGTGCCGCGCGCGGCCGAGTGAACCCGGAGAAGTTCACCCACGGAGATTCCGAGCAGCGGCAGAACTGGTTCCTCACCGGATACCGGACCGGACAGGTGAAGGCCTGCGACACCTATTCGGCCCCCGACTTGAAGCACCCGCCCGCCCTGCGCTGAAACCCGCTGCCGCACTGAGATAATCGAAGACAACATAATCGAAAGCACGCGCGCCGAACCGAGACCCGGTTCGGCGCGCTGCGATGAGTCACGGCAGATCGCCTGCGCCACAGGTGCGCACGGGCAGCAGCAGAGAGTGGATCTATGCGCGGAACGAGAACGGCCTTACTGATAGTCACCCTCGCACTCGCGGGCAGCGTCGGCACCGCGACCGCGGAACCGGTCCCCGACCCGGCACCCCAGCCGAGCGCACACGGACCGGTCTCCTCGCCGCTGGCACTACTAACCTTGACCACCATCCCGAACGGCTGGCAAACCCGCGTCGACCTGCGCCCGCAGCTGGAGGTATCCGGCGACGGCCGCGCCGTGAAGATCCCCGATGCCGTTGCCTCGGAACGAAACCCGGAACGCCTGCCGCAGAAGCTCAACGGCCACATCCCGCCCGAGATCTTGGCCGCCGCCCTCACTGAAACCCGAGCCCTCGCGACCGTCGATTTCGGCATGCCGACCATCACTGACCAGGGCAGCCAAATCATCGACCTGATGCCCCAGTCCCCCGAAGAAGACGCCCACCTGATCGTCTACGCCCCCGAATCCACCGAAGGCCTGGCCCCCGAACACCAGGCCGCCCGCAAACGCTTCACCGACCTCTACCGCAAACTCCTCGACGCCTTCGTCCAAGACGCCTGACGTCGACCCGCCGCGCACCAGACCACGCGCCGCGCACGAAATCGCTAGCAATCTCATGCGCGGCGCGACAGTTCGTGCGCGGCGCGCACCAGTTCACACGGCGCGCACGAAATTGCTGGCAATTTCGTGCGCGCGGTGACAATCCATGCGCGCCACGACAGTCCGGCACCGCAGCCTCGACAGGTTTCGGCCGAGCACTACCCCGAAAACCAACGAGCCCGGCTCAAGCGAACTTTCGCCGCTCGGGCCGGGCTGCGCCGGACGATCTGTACCGAAACTGTTGCGCTAGAACTGGTCCTGTTCGTAGTCCGAGCTGACGATCTCGTCGGAGTGCGTTGCGCCGATGACGTCCGGCGTGGACTCACCCAGCGGGCCGGTGAGATCGTCGTTGCCAGTGGCGCTTTGGTAAGGCTGCACCGTGCGGGAGTGCTCGTCTTCGCCACCGCGCTGGGCGCCTGCGGCACCTGCGCCGCCGCCCATGAAGCTGTTGCCCGCTCCGGCAGCGCTGGTGCTCGGTGCGCCGCTCGTGCCGGGCCCGAAGCCGGTGCTGCCGGGGACACCGCTGATCGGACGGACCGGCGCCATGCTGGTGCCGGGCAGCGCGCTGGCCTTGGGCACCGAGGGGATGCTCGGTGTGCCGCCGACCCGACTGCTCGGGCTGCCGGTTCGGCTGGGGCTGCCGGGCACACCCGTGGGGGTGCCGTGGCTGGTCGTGCTCGGACTGTTCGTGCTGTGCACCGACGAGGGTGTGGTCGAGGTCGGCGTGCCTGCGGTGGACGAGTCCAGACCGGCGGCCTTCGTCGCGGTGTCGCTCGCGGTCGACTGCGCCTGCTCCAGGATCGGCTGGCCGACGTTCTGCGCCAGCGCCTGTGCGACCTCCTGCGGCGCGGGTCCGCCGCCTGGTGCGACCAGCTGCTGCACCATGCTGCCGAGCTCGCCGGTCTTGCCCGCCAGATCACCGCGGGTGGCATTGACGATGCCGACGGCCTGCCCGAGATGCTCGGTGGCCGAGGCCATCAGCGTGGCCTGGGCGGGCGGGGTGAGGATAACCGGCGCCATCGCGGCCGCCTGGGTGGCGAACGACGAAGCGACGGTGAGCAATTGCGCGTTCCCCTGCTGCACCACCGCGGCGGCCTTCTGGGTGAGCTCGGAGATGTCGATGCCGCGCTTGCTGGTCTCCTGGCCTTCGACGTTGGCCTGCTGGCTGGTCGCCTGTGCGTTGCGCGCGGCCTGGCTCTGCCACAGCTGCTCGACCGTGGTCATGCTGCCCTTGCCGACCTGCATGGCCATATCGATGACCTTCGAGGACGAGCTGAGGATCGCGGTCGGGTCGAGCGCGCCGATGACGCCGGTGCCGAAGCTGCTGAGCAGATCGAGGATCGGCTTGATCAGCATGTCGACGCCGGGCAGCGCGGGCACGGAGACGCCCTGCATGAGCGCCGAGACCGGGTCGGCGGGCAGCGCGGGTAGTGAGGTCGGGATCGCGGCGGTCGCCTGACTGATCGCGGCGGCGACCGAGCTCGGCGCCGAGCCGACGGCACCGTTCAACACACCGGTCGCCTGATCGAGCGCCTGGTTCACCGGAGCGGCGACGTGCTGCAGCGCGTTGTGCGTATCACCGAGCAGGGCCGAAACATCGGACGGGACACCGGAAATGCCCTGAGCGTCCGGCGTGGGATTGCCGTTCAACCCCGGCATGCCCGACGGCATGCCGAGCGCGTTGTGCTGGTCCTCGGCGAGCCGCTTGGACAGCACGAACTCCGGCGGCTCGAACGGCGGCATATCGTCGGGCACCTGCCCGAGCGGCACGTCGAGCACCGCCTGGGCCGCCGAGTTGTTCGTCGCCTCCAGCACGGCCTGCTGACTGATGGCCACGTTCTGGTCGGCGGAGTGCGCCATCGCCATTTCTTCGGGGGCGATCACCCCGGTGTCGAGCGGCTTCATACGGCGCCGCCGATCTGGTTGCCGATGGCATTGAGCGCGCCGGAAGCCGACCAGTCGGTCGCGTCGTACGCCGCGGCGGCACTGAACGCGGACTCCGAAAGCTTGTTGTACTTGGCCGAAAGATCGTTGATGTCCTTGGCCTGCAGCACCTGTGCCGCGGCGAACATCGCCAGATAATCGACGCCGATCAAACCGAACACCGGCACGAGTGCCGAGACGTTCTTTACCGCGTCGAAATTACCTGCCCCCGCAAGATCACCGGCGATGCCCGCGTTCGTGGCGGCGAACGCCCGGACCGCGTCGGTCTCTACCGAGAGATCACTCATCGAGTTGCCCCCCAAATCGTCGTGCACATCAGTGTCGTGAACTTCTTCGTCGTCACCGTCTGCCCATTGCCGAACGGCATGACCGCTACGGTTGGGCCCAATATAGCGGACGGTACCGGCAACTTTCGAGCCCATCGAGACGTTCACAGAGGGAATACGGAAGGAACTGGAACGTGTTGCAAATTAGAACAAGTTCTATATTCTCGAAGCCATGAAGGTCGCAGTGACCGGCGCAGCCGGCTACCTTGGCACGAATCTGCTCCGCCTGCTCGTCGCGCGCGGCCATGAAGTCACGGCCATAGATCGAGTGGTGCCACCAACACCAGAGGAGCCGAACGTCACCTGGGTCAGCGGAAACGTGCTGGACCCGGCGTCGATGCGGGAGACGCTGCAGGGCGCCGAGATCGTCTATCACCTGGTCGCGGTGATCACCCTCGCCGAGAAGAACGACCTGGCCTGGAAGGTGAACACCGAGGGCGTCCGGGTGGTCGCCGAAGCCGCGCTCGAGGTCGGCGTCCGGCGCATGGTGCACGCCAGCTCGATCCACGCGTTCAACCAGTACAGCTGCGGCGGCAGCATCGACGAGGGCGCCCCGCGCTCCACCGATTCCGCCCTTCCCGTCTATGACCGCTCCAAGTGGGCGGGCGAGATCGCGCTACGCAAAGTGATCGACCAGGGCCTGGATGCCGTGCTCTGCAACCCCACCGGCGTGTTCGGCCCCCTCGACTACAGCAAGCCGCTGTCCCGCATCAACCGCACTCTGAAAGACGCCGCGCAGGGCCGCATTCCGGCGATGATCGGCGGCGGCTTCGACCTGGTCGACGTGCGCGACGTCGCACAGGGCTTGATCCTGGCCTCCGAACGCGGCCGCACCGGTGAGAACTACCTGCTCGGCGGCGAGATGATCTCGATGCTCGAGCTCTGCCGACTGGCCGCGGGCCACGGCGGCAAGCGCGGCCCCCGGTTCGCCATCTCCCCCAAGCTCGTCGCGGGCGCGATCCCCGTCCTCGCGCCGATCGGCAAGCTCTTCAAATCCGATATCGTCTCGAAAGCCGCACTGGGCGCACTGATTTCGGCACCCGTCGTAGACCACGGCAAGGCCGAACGCGAACTCGACTACCGCCCGCGTTCCACCGACGAGACCGTCCGCGACCTCGTCGCCTTCTTCGCCGACCCGACCCCGTTGACGCCGCACACCCGCCAGATCGCCTGACCCACCGGCACCCGGAAAGCAGTGGCCGACGACAAGACCCTCTGAACGAGACCCGGCGAAATTACCCGTTACCTTCAGTAGCATTAAATGCTTCGATGTGACACGCTGCATTAGCAATGCCGCAACCCACGGGAGGTGCATGGTCAATGACGACCGATATCTCTGTTCACCAGGCCGGTGACCGCGATAGCGAATCAGGCCGAATCACCACGTTCCACCGTGCCGGATTGGTCTTCCCGGTCCGCGATTCCGGACCGATCACCGGCGAACCGGTGGTGCTGCTACACGGCTGGCCACAGGACTCGCGCAGCTGGACCCAGGTTGCGGAACTGCTGAATCAGGCCGGGTACCGGACCTTCGCACCAGATCTGCGCGGCGCGAGTGCGACCGCGGCACCTCGCTGGCGATGGGCATACCGACTCGACGAACTGGCCACCGACGTGCTGTCGATGATCGACCAGATCGGACGGCCGACACATCTGGTCGGCCACGACTGGGGCGCAGTCGCCGCATGGACCGCGGCGATCGCCGGACGCGACCAGGTCCGGTCGTTGTCGGCGCTGTCGGTGCCGCATCCCGGCGCGTTCGCCCGGTCGATGGTCACGAGCAGGCAGGGCTTCGCGTCTTGGTACATGTACCTCTTCCAGGTGCCAGTCATTCCTGAGCTGGTGCTGCGTACCGGACTGTTTCCCCGACTGCTGCGGCACACCGGCCAGTCCGCCGAGGTCGCGCGCCGCGACAGCGCTCGCGTGCGCGACCGAGTGATCGCTCGCGGTGGCCTGCACTGGTATCGCGGGATGCTCTTCTCCTCGCCCAGGTTCTTGCGCGGTCGAGTCACCGCCCCGGTACTGCAGGTGTGGAGCGACGGCGACACCGCGGTGCTCGCCACCGCACACAAACTCACCCGCCGCTACGCCGACGGACCCTTCCGACTCGAGGTACTGCCCGAGGTCTCGCATTGGATCCCCGAGGAAGCACCCGAGCTGGTGAGCCAACTACTCGTCGAGCATTTCGCGGCAAGCAACGAGACCGCCTAACCGAGGTACTCGGCTTCCGCTTCGTCCTTGGCGGCGTGCATATTCCAGAGCAGATCGGCGAGCAGCGCGGGGTCGACCGTAGGCACCTCCCAGGTCGGCTCGCCCGCGGCTTTGGCTCGCTCCTGCTCGACATGCCAGGCACTGTTCTCGATGGCCGCACCGATATAGAGGCCGCCGACGTAGACGCCTTTCTCGGCCACCTCCGCATGCAACGCCTGGAGGTAGTTGCGCTGAGCGGCCAGGGTAAGCCCGCCCGCGACGTGCGGATTACCTCGTAAGGCGCTGGCTCCCTGCGCGCTCAGAATCGCGCCGTCCCCTCGGGAGATCATGGCGGGCAAGAACTCTCGCACTAGTTCGAGCAGCGTGTAGACGCCGAGCGACATGAGGTCTCGCACGCGCCGGGGTGTCAGGTCGAGTACCGGGATGAACCCGTCGGCCGCGGCCCCGTAGTACAACGCGTCGAGGTCGCCGACCATCTCTCGAATCCGTACGGCCAGCGCGGGAACAGCATCGGTGTCGGCCAGATCCGCGGTAATGACTTGTGCCGTCACGCCTTTCAGTTCCTCGGCAAACAGTTCGAGTGGTTCCCGGCGCCTGGCGACGAGCACCACGTCGTACCCCTCCTGCGCGTAGCGGTGCGCGACGGCTTGACCGAGGCCCGGACCAGCGCCGAATACTGCGATCGATTTGGACATGAAACACCTTCACTAACAACGAAAGTCGAGAACGAGGCCGCCAGGATCATCGCCCAGCAATCGTCATACTAGCCGATCATCAGAATCACTGACGATCAGAAATGTATATGGTTACCTGGTGCCAACTCAAGACCCACCACTGCGCCCATCCGGCACAGACCCGGCTCCCCGGCTCGGATATCTGCTCAAACACGCGAGCCTCGGATACCTGGAACTGACCTCGACCGAACTGGAGCCGGTCGGCATCACGCCACAGGAGTGGGCGGCGTTGAACTGCCTGGACGAGCAGCACGGGCTCTCCCAGAAAGAGGTGGCAGAACTACTCGGCATCGACCGCACGACCATGGTCGCGTTGATCGACCAGTTGCAAACGCAGGGCTGGGTCGAGCGCCGCCCGCACCACAGCGATCGCCGCAAGAACACCGTCACCCTCACCAAAGACGGGCACCAGATGCTGCGAACCGGCGCGAACGTCATCGACGAATGCGAGCGGCGATTCCTGGCCGCCCTCGGCGAACCAGCCGCCGAACAGCTGAAAACCGCCCTGCAAACAGTGATCGTGGCGAACCGGCCGTCGCCCTAGTTTCCCCATTCCGAATCTGATTCGGGATCGAGGCACTGCGAATCTGGAAACTCATGCGCCATGGATGTCGAGATCGCCCGAGCGGCTCCGTCCCAGAGGTACGAGCAGCCGAACGGGCCGCAATGAACCTGAGGAGAACATCATGACGATCCGCCGGATGGATCACGTCGGCATCGTGGTCGAGGATCTCGCGGCCGCGACCGCGTTCTTCGCCGAACTCGGCATGGAACTGGAGGGCGAGGCAACAGTCGGTGGCCCATGGGCCGACGACCTCCTCGGACTGGACGGCGTCCAAGCAGACATCGTCGTCGTCCGGACCCCGGACGGCCATTGCCGGGTCGAGCTCTCGACATTCCACTCGCCGACGACCACCAACGCCGCACCGAAAGCACCGGTGAACACCCCGGGCATCCTTCGCCTGACGTTCGTCGTCGACAAACTCGACGACGTCCTCGACCGCCTGCGCGTCCACGGCGCCGAACTCGTCGGAACGGTAGCCCAGTACGAGGACTACTGCCGGTACGCCTACGTCCGCGGCCCCGACGGCATCCTCATCGGACTGGTCCAGGAACTCCACTGAACGACACTCCGCGCCACAAGGCTCGAGCACACCGTTCGTCCGCGCCCGGGTGCCGACTTGTGGCAGCAGCGGATCCGATTGCGATCGACCACCACAGCCGTCACCAGTGGCGCCGGTGAGCGGGAACGAGTCGAAGTTCTGATCACGGTGTCTGTCACCGTTTTCCATCGTATGCATCACCGATCTTGCTCGTTTCTCACGAGCTGACCGGACTAGCGCATGCTTAGCAAACATCCGCCCATGCCGAGTTGAGTGCGTTCGGCTGGCTCGCCGTCCGGGCCTGCCCGATCGGGCAAAACCTCCGGGGTTGCCGATTTGCGTGCTGTGTGGTGGTTTTGGTGTCACTGCTGGTTGGGGTTGTACCGGAGTAGGTCGTTCGAATGACTGTGGCGGGGGCGCTTCGTCCATAGGCTTGTTGTTGTCGTCTTGTGGTGGTCCCCAGTCCGTTCTGCTGGGGTTGCCTCGAATCATTTGCGGACGGCGATCCCGGCGTAATGAGCAGAGCAGGAGTACCAGATGACCGAGCCTTTCCCCGCCCCACAGCCCAGCTACCTGTCGGCCGTGGGCTCGCCGAAGAAGTGGGTGTGGCTGGTCGGCGCCCCGGTTCTGGCTCTCGTCCTGGCGGCGCCTGCATGGAACAGCGCTCCGGCAGCGGCCGACGTCGCTCAGCTGACTATCGCGGCGCCCGTATCGACACTTGCGGTCAAATTCTCCCCGGCCAAGCAGGACATCACCTCCAGCCAGCGCAACGCCATCCGGTCTGCCCAGCAGTACCTCGACTACTCTGCCTTCTCCCGCAGCGGTCTGATCCACCAGCTCGAGTACGAAGGCTTCTCTACCCCAGACGCTACGTTCGCGGTAGACAGCCTGAATGTGGACTGGAACGAGCAGGCAGCAAAGAGCGCCAAGCAGTATCTCGAGTACACCTCGTTCTCTCGGTCCGGACTGATCGATCAGTTGGTGTACGAGGGCTTCACGCGCGCCCAGGCCGAGTACGGAGTCAACGCCGCCTACTGACAACCTCTTTCGGCGGTAAGCCCGGACACAGCAGCACCCCTTCCGGGCTCCTCTCGCTCGACGGTGGCGATGTCACGTATCGCGTGCGGGTCCGCGCACCTGCGCCGCATTGGTACCGGAGCGCAGGGTGAAACCTATGGTCAGCGCCGACGTACCTGCTGACTGTTTGCTAGAAGCGAGCACTGCGGCGCGCGGCCGGCCGCAGTGCTCACGTGGGCGCGGCGCGTGGGGTTTTCATCACCATCAAAGCGTTCACGTCGGGTGCCCGGGCTTAATCGGTCTGGCATCAGTCAGCGGGAGTGAGCGCCAATGCTAAGTAGCCGCTGAGCGCTCGGTCGGCGGATGATGTCTCTGCAGGGATGATTGCCGGATGAGCCGAACCAAGTTCGTCGAAATCGATGACCGCGGATTCTGGGCGGTCGACGATGCGCTGGATGTGTGGCTGGCATATCTGGTCGAGGCGGCCGGAGATGCCGGCCCGGCGGAACCTTGGCTGAGCGACCTCGTTGAGGATTGGCGCCGTGGCTCAGCACTCGCCGATATAGGGGTGACGATGCGGTTGCCGGTGGCGGCGCATCGCGAGCGGGTGCGCGGGATCGCTGAGCGCGCTCGCCGTGCCGCGCTGGCGGGAGGGAATGTGCCCGTCGAGCGATTGCGCCAGTGGGTGATTCTTGCCGATTCGACAGTCTCGGATGGTTTCTCGCGCACACCCGATGGTGTTGGCGTAGACCGAATCCTCGAGGTGGCCGACGGGTTCATCGGGTTGCTGGATGGAAGGTTGGCTGCTGATCCACCGCATGGCTGGTGGTATCTCGGGACTGGCGCAGGCATGTCGATCATCGAGCGTAGGGATTCGCACTGATCGACTGAGCGATGGTTGGCCCACTGCGGCAGCGAATGCTGACTACGTCCGATATTGCCGCCGAGCGGGTCGACCTGAGCCAGCAGTGATCCACCAGCAAACGCTCGGTGACAGATTGCGTGATCAAGTGACAGATATGAGCTGTCGTCACACCGGTCCGGCGAGCGCAGTCCGCCAGAAAGGTTTGCGCATCATGCGAACATATGTTCGACTGGGTTGATGCGGTGGCAAAGCCAAACCCTGAACGCCGACGACGGCGCGCTGCCCGGGCTCACCCGGGCGGGGTTGACGCGCACCGTGCAAACCCCTGAGTTCGACGGCATCACCTTCCACGAGGTGCTGTGCAAGAGCGCGCTGAACAAGATGCCGGAAAGCTCGACGCTGCCGTTCCACTGGACGATCAATCCGATGCGCGGCTGCTCACACGCCTGCCGCTACTGCTTCGCCCGCCCGACCCACGAGTACCTGGATCTGGACGCGGGCAAGGATTTCGATTCGCAGATCGTGGTGAAGACGAACATCGCCGCGGTGTTGCGCAAGGAACTGGGGCGGCGTTCCTGGCATCGGGAACCGGTCGCGCTGGGCACCAACACCGACCCCTACCAGCGGGCCGAGGGGCGATACCGGTTGATGCCCGGCATCATTCGCGCGCTCACCGATTCGGGTACGCCGTTCTCCATCCTCACCAAGGGCACCCTGCTGCGCCGGGACCTGCCACTGCTCACGCTGGCCGCGCGTGAGGTGCGGGTGAATGTGGCGGTGTCCATCGCAGTTTTCGATCTAGACCTGCATCGCAGCCTGGAAACCGGCACCCCGTCGCCGAAGGCCCGCCTGGAGATGGTGCGCGCACTCACCGACGCCGGTTTCGACGTGAATGTCATGGTGGCGCCGGTGATTCCGTATCTCACCGACAGCAAGGCGCACCTGGACGAGCTGTTCGGCGCGATCGCCGCCGCCGGGGCGCAATCGGCCGTCGCCTTCCCGATGCACCTGCGCAGCAGCACCCGCGGCTGGTTCCTCGGCTGGCTCGCCGAACAACATCCGGCGCTGGTCCGCCGCTACCGTCAGCTATACGGCCGTGGCGCTTATGTGACGCCCGAGTACGCGGCCTGGCTACGCGGACGACTCGACCCGCTACTCGAGCGACACGCCCTGAAGCCGGAAAAACCGGCCGAACCGGAGACACCGCCGGAAAGTCCGTACGCCACCGACCCGCAGCTGGCATTGTTCGGCTGACGCCTCGGGCACCGGTTGCCGGTGAACTTCACGCATTACCAGGGAACCTCACATTTCGGGCGGACGCACCGCGCGGTGCGGAGTAGTTTGGCGATGGCACCCCTCTCATCGACGAGGAAGTGAAGCAGGCAGATGGTTTCGCACCACAACGAGGTCGGCACAGCCCAAAACAGCGCCGACGCAGCGAAATTGGAAAAGGTAGTCATTCGGTTCGCCGGTGACTCCGGCGACGGCATGCAGCTGACCGGTGATCGTTTCACGCACGAAGCGGCCGCGTTCGGCAACGATCTGGCCACCCAGCCGAACTTCCCCGCCGAGATCCGGGCGCCACAGGGCACGCTGCCTGGGGTTTCGTCGTTCCAGATCCAGATCGCCGACTACGACATCCTCACCGCGGGCGACCAGCCGGACGTGCTCGTCGCGATGAATCCGGCCGCGTTGAAGGCGAACCTGGAGGATCTGCCGCGCGGCGCCACCGTGATCGTGAACACCGACGAGTTCACCAAGCGCAATCTCACCAAGGTCGGGTACGCCGCCGACCCGCTCGACGACGGCACGCTCTCGGACTTCGTGCTGCACCGCGTCGCGATGACCTCGCTCACCATGGGCGCCACCGAGTCCACCGGCGTCGGCAAGAAGGACGGTCAGCGCGCGAAGAACATGTTCGCGCTCGGCCTGCTGTCCTGGATGTACGGGCGGCCGATCGGCGGCACCGAGAAGTTCATGCGGGAGAAGTTCGCCGCTAAGCCGGACATCGCCGAGGCCAACGTGCTGGCGTTCCGGGCGGGCTGGAACTACGGCGAGACCACCGAAAGTTTCGCCACCACCTACACAATCGCGCCCGCGAAGCTCCCGCCGGGCACCTACCGGCAGATCACCGGCAATACCGCGCTCGCGTACGGCCTGGTCGCCGCGGGTCAGCTCGCCGGCCTGCAGGTTTTCCTCGGCACCTACCCGATCACGCCCGCCTCGGACATCCTGCACGAGCTGAGCAAGCACAAGAACTTCGGCGTCACCACCTTCCAGGCCGAGGACGAGATCGCGGGAATCGGTGCGGCACTGGGGGCTTCGCTCGGCGGCGCGCTCGGCGTCACCAGCACCTCGGGACCCGGACTCGCGCTCAAGAGCGAAACCATCGGCCTCGCGGTGATGACCGAGCTGCCGCTGCTGGTGATCGACGTACAACGCGGCGGGCCGTCCACCGGCCTACCGACCAAGACCGAGCAGGCCGATCTGCTGCAGGCGCTGTACGGGCGCAACGGCGAATCGCCGGTCGCCGTGCTCGCGCCGCGCTCCCCCGCCGACTGCTTCGCCACCGCGGTCGAGGCGGCCCGGATCGCGCTCACCTATCGCACGCCGGTGCTGCTGCTGTCCGACGGTTCGATCGCGAATGGTTCGGAGCCATGGTCGATTCCGCGCGTGACCGACCTCCCGCCGATCAACCCCGCGTTCGAGCCGGAAGGCGACGACGCGGACCCGTTCCAGCCCTACGCCCGCGACCCGGAGACCCTGGCCAGGCCGCTCGCCGTGCCGGGAACCAAGGGGCGCGCGCACCGGATCGGCGGGCTGGAGAAGGCCGACGGCAGCGGCAACATCTCCTACGAACCGGCCAATCACGAACTGATGGTTCGGTTGCGGCAGGCCAAGATCGACGGGATCACCGTGCCCGATCTCGAGGTCGACGATCCGGACGGGGGGGCCGAGCTGCTGATCATCGGATGGGGTAGCTCGTACGGACCGATCGGCGAGGCCTGTCGCCGTGCGCGCCGCCGTGGGGTGCCGGTCGCGCAGGCGCACCTGCGGCATCTGAATCCGTTGCCCGCCAACCTCGGTGCGGTTTTGCGGGGTTATCGCACGGTGGTCGCGCCGGAGATGAACGGTGGCCAGCTCGCACTCCTGCTGCGCGGGAAGTATCTGGTCGATGTGCGGCCGTGGACGAAGATCGCGGGCACCGCGTTCTCCGCGCAGGAACTCGTCGGGGTCATCGACGCCGCGTTGGACGGCTCGATCGAGGAGATGGAACAGGACAAGGCCTTCGCCGCCCGAGCGCGGGCCACATACGTCACCACTGGGGGTAACGAATGACCATCGTGGAAACCTCGCTCGTCGGCACCGATCTGGGCCTGACCGGACTGTCCGGGGTACCCGCCGCAGCAGGTCCGCAGAAGGCGAAGGACTTCACCACCGACCAGGAGGTGCGCTGGTGCCCGGGTTGCGGTGACTACGTGATCCTGGCGACCGTGCGCGGCTTCCTGGCCGAGCTCGGATTGCGCAGGGAGAACCTGATGTTCGTCTCCGGGATCGGCTGCTCCAGCCGCTTCCCGTATTACCTCGAGGCGTACGGCATCCACTCCATCCACGGCCGCGCGCCCGCCATCGCCACCGGGCTCGCGGTGACCCGTCCCGACCTGTCGGTATGGGTGGTGACCGGTGACGGCGACGCGCTGTCCATCGGCGGCAATCACCTCATCCACGCGCTGCGCCGCAACGTGAACATGACGATCCTGTTGTTCAACAACCGGATCTACGGCCTCACCAAGGGGCAGTACTCGCCGACCTCGGAAGAGGGCAAGGTCACCAAGTCGACCCCGATGGGTTCGGTGGACCACCCGTTCAACACGCTGTCCATCGCACTCGGCGCCGAAGCCACCTTCGCCGCACGGGCTTTGGACTCCGACCGCGCTGGCCTGACCGAGGTACTGCGCGCCGCCGCCGAGCACCGCGGCACCTCGTTCGTCGAAATCCTGCAGGACTGCCCGATTTTCAACGACGGCTCCTTCGACGCCCTGCGCCGCGACAACGCCGCCGCCCACCTCGTCCCGCTGCACCACGGTGCACCCATCCGCTTCGGCGCCGACAACGAATTCGCCGTCGTACAAAGCGGTTTCGGCCTCCAGGTGGTCCCCACCGACACCGTCGCCGAAGCCGACATCGTCACCCACGACGCCTACACCGACAACCCCGAATACGCCTACGCCCTCTCCCGCCTCTCCGACCAGGCCCTGGACCACGTCGTCACCGGCATCTTCCGCAGCGTCACCCGCCCCACCTACGACGACGGCGTACGTGCCCAGTCGACGTTGGCGCGCGAACGCAAGCCGGTTGACGAGGACTCCCTCCAGTCGCTGCTCAGCGGCCAGGAAACCTGGACCATCGACTAAGTCGCCGGCCCGGCCGAATCCACCGGCCCAGCAGTCAGACCCGCTCCTCGAACGGGACATAGCGTCGGCAAAGTGCGAGTAGGCCCGCCGCCATGTCCCGCTCGGCGCGAAGGCGAGTGCCGAGTGGGACATGACGGCGGCGAATCCCGAGTAGCGCCGCCCTGATGTCCCGATCGGCGGACTGCTGAGGAGGTTCGACGCCTGGCGAAGCCGCGGTCGACGACCACGACGCGTTCCTGGTTGAGCCCGCGACACTGGCCGCGGCCAGGAGGCCGGACAATCAGCGAGGGGCACCCAGCGCGTCGCCGAACGGGACATGGTTGCGGCAAAACCCGAATAGCGCCGCCGTCATGTCCCGTTCGGCGGAGGACTAGGCGCGCTTGGCGAAGCCGAGGTCGATTACGGCGTCGCGTTCCTGGGTGAGTTCGGCGACGCTGGCGTCGATGCGGGTGCGGGCGAAGTCGTCGATGGGGAGGTCGGGGACGATGGTGTAGGTGCCGTTGGTGCAGGTGACGGGGAATGAGCTGATCAGGCCCTCGGGAACGCCGTAGGAGCCGTCGGAGGGGACGGCCATGGAGACCCAGTCGCCGTCGGCGGTGCCGCGGACCCAGTCGTGGATGTGGTCGAGGGCGGCGCTGGCCGCGCTGGCGGCCGAGGAGGCACCGCGGGCCTGGATGATCGCGGTGCCGCGCTGCTGAACGGTGGGGATGAAGTCGTCGGTCAGCCAGGTCTGGTCGGCGATGCTGTCGAGGGCGGGGCGGCCGTCGATGGTGGCGTGCGCGATGTCCGGGAACTGGGTCGCGGAGTGGTTGCCCCAGATGGCAACTCGGGCGATATCGGCCGCGGGCGCGCCGGTCTTCTTGGCCAGCTGCGCGATCGCGCGGTTGTGGTCGAGGCGGGTCATCGCGGTGAACCGTTCGGCCGGAACGTCGGGCGCGTTGTTCATGGCGATGAACGCGTTCGTGTTGGCCGGATTGCCGACAACGAGCACCTTCACGTCATCAGCGGCACTCCCGTTGATCGCCGCACCCTGCTCGGTGAAGATCGTGCCGTTGGCGGCCAACAGATCCGACCGCTCCATCCCCGCCGTACGAGGCCGCGCCCCCACCAGAACTGCAACGTTCGCCCCCGAAAACCCCGTCCACGGATCATCACTGATGTCGATGGACTCCAACAGCGGAAACGCCCCGTCCTCCAACTCCATCGCCACCCCCTCCAACGAAGCCACCGCAGCCGGAATCTCCAACAACCGCAACCGCACCGGAGTATCCGTACCCAGCATCGCCCCCGACGCGATCCGGAACAACAACCCATAAGCGATCTGCCCCGCCCCTCCGGTCACGGCAACGGTCACGGGCGCGGTCCGAGCTGCGGTGCTCACGACAATCTCCTAGCGGTAGGCGGACTCTCAAATCTCACCCTATCGACTTCCCCCTCCCCCGAAACCGCACGGTGAGCAACACGACAGTCACCCCCGAAGACCCGCCGCACACACCGCCCTCGCGCACACTGAACCCCGGCAATGCTGCACGCGGCGAGCTAACAACGCGCCAAACGCTCGACCGGGCCCGCGGTGCGCAGGCGAGCACGGCAACCACTGCTCGCGCCAGCCGCCGCACACGACCTGGCCTGGCGCGCACGGAATCGCCAGCAATCTCGTACGCGACACACGGAAACCTGCGCGGCACGCGCGCGATTGGCTGGGCCGCGCTCGGGCGAACGCGGCACCCCGGCTCGCATCAGCCGTCGCGCACCGAATCGCCCCGCGCGCACAGAATCGACAGCAATTTCGTACGCGGGACGCGGAAACGGGCGCGGCGTGCGACAACGCGTGGCAAGAGCTCCACCGGGTGTGCAGTACTCGGGTGGGCGCGGCGACCACCGGCCCGCATCAGCCACCGCGCACGCACTCGCTCGCGCGCGGTGGCGATCAGTTGGGCGGGCCGGATCAGGTGAGGGCGGCGACCTCGCGGTCGGTGAGGACGACCGGGGAGACGGCGTCCTTGGTGCGGGCCATTTGGACGGCGCGGTAGAGGGGGCGTTCGGGGAGGCCGGCGTCGCGGGCTTCGGCGCGTAGTTGGTGGGTCAGGAGGGACGAGACTGCTACGGCGGCGGCTAGTTGGCTGGTGGCGAGGGCGTCGGCCAGGCGGCGGAGGCCGAGGAGGTGCATTTCGCGGCCGCTGCCTGCGTCGGTGTACATGGCCAGGGGGATGATCTGGGAGATCTCGCCGGCGGTGACGCGCAGGACGATTCGGCTGAGGCGGGCGGGGAAGATCAGCACCTCGACGCCGGTGGCCGCGGAGACCTCGACCTGTCGCTCGCCGAACAGGCGGCGGGCGTGGATCATGGTGCCTGCCAACCACATTCGCCGCCGTCGCAGGGCGACCGCGTAGCCGACGGTCGGTGCGCCGACGACCAGTCCGATGGCCACCGCGATCGGCCAGCTGACCACGGTGGCGGCCAGTAGCGCCGATCCGATCCCGATACCGGCTGCGGCCAACGCGAGCCTGCGGAGCATCGGCGCGTACATCTCGGGCGCGACGAGGTCGAGTCCGACGGGCGGATCCGTGTGCTGCTCACCAGAATTCGACGACACCGGCCCACCTCTCCGCGACTCCCGCGCCACGTCGTGCGCGCAGTCACGTTACCTCCACAAACCCTCTCCGGTGCCCCCTTCGGAGACGTTGCCGTCGTCGTCATAGCCAACGGGACATGATGGCGGCATGGCAAGCCGACGACGAATAGAACAGCTCCGCATCGGGGCGACAGCGAGAACCTGCGCATCGACATCGCCCGAAATCCGTAGACCCGGCCCGACGACCTAACTGCCGGACGAAACGTCGAGCGCCTCGCGAATCGCGACAACGACCTCGCCGATCGGGATCTGGCGCTGTTCCCCGGTTGCCATATCCTTCAAACCGATTGTCTCCTCGGTGAGATCGCGATCGCCGAGCACCAAGGTGAACTTCGTACCGGACCGGTCGGCCGCCTTCATCGCACCCTTGACGCCGCGCCCACCGTAAGCCAGATCGACGCTGATCCCCGCCGCACGCAACTGCGCGGCAAGCACCACCAGTCGCTGCTTGGCGGCATCGCCCAGCGGCACCCCGAACACCTCGCAGCGCGCGGCATCACCTGCCGTCTTACCTTCGGCCTGCAACGCGAGCACCGTGCGATCGACCCCGAGCCCGAATCCGATGCCGGACAACGGTTGTCCGCCGAGCTGCGCCATCAGCCCGTCGTAACGTCCACCGCCACCGATCCCGGACTGCGCACCGAGCCCGTCGTGCACGAACTCGAACGTCGTCTTCGTGTAGTAGTCGAGCCCACGCACCATCCGCGGATTCACCACGTACGGCACGCCCAGCGCATCCAGATACCCGAGCACCTGATCGAAGTGCGTCTTGGCGGATTCGGAGAGGTGATCGATCATCAACGGCGCGTCCGCGGTCATCTCACGCACCTCGGGCCGCTTGTCGTCCAGCACCCGCAACGGATTGAGCTCCGCCCGCCGCTTGGTCTCCTCGTCGAGCGGCAGCCCGAACAAGAACTCCTGCAACAGTTCCCGATACTGCGGACGGCAGGTCTCGTCGCCGAGCGAGGTGAGCTCCAACCGGAACCCCGCCAACCCGAGCCCACGGAAACCCGCGTCGGCGATCGCGATCACCTCGGCGTCCAGCGCGGGATCGTCGACGCCGATCGCCTCGATGCCGACCTGCTGCAGCTGCCGGTACCGACCGGCCTGAGGCCGCTCGTAACGGAAGAACGGCCCGTTGTAGACCAACTTCACCGGAAGCTGCCCGCGATCGAGCCCGTGCTCGATTACGGCCCGCATCACACCGGCGGTCCCCTCGGGGCGCAGCGTCACGCTGCGGTCGCCACGATCGGGGAAGGTGTACATCTCCTTGCTGACCACGTCGGTCGACTCGCCGACGCCACGGGCGAACAACCCGGTGTCCTCGAAGACCGGCAGCTCGATATGTCCATATCCGGCCAGTCGAGCGGCGCGAATCAGTCCGTCGCGCACCGCGACGAATTCGGCCGAGCCGGGCGGGACGTAGTCCGGTATCCCCTTCGGGCCGGAAAAGCTGCTGGTCTTGGTCACGATGGTCCAGTTTCCACCACCACGCCCCGACAAGTCCAACCGGTTACGCCTACCTCCCCCAGCGGACCCGTTCGTGCCCGTTATGCGCACTTCCAGTGGTGTGTGAGGCGCACCGCTCTCAGGAAGTGCAGGGCAGTCTCAGGAATAAATGGCAGACTCTCATGCCGTAACAACCGGACACGGGAGGAACGTGGTAGTGCCGAGCAACGAACAGCGGCGAGCAGCGGCGAAACGTAAGTTGGAGCGCCAGCTCGCCAACCGGGCCGAGCGCGCACGCAGGCGCAAGCAACTCACGATCGCCGGGTCGGTGCTCGGTGTTGTCGTCGTGGTCGCGGCGGTAACCGGGGTGTACTTCCTGACCAAGGGCGATGACAGCAGCTCCGACGCCAAGGACGCGACCCAGTCCAGCAGCGCACCGTCCGCGGCGGCTCCGCCCGCAGCGGCGGCCAAGCCGGCGATGGTCAACTGCGTCTACAAGGACGGCCAGAAGCCGGCCGACAAGCCGGCGACCAAACCGGCCAAGGCCGAGGGCATCCCCACCACCGGCAACGACGCGAAGGTCAGCGTCAGCATGGAGACCAACCAGGGTCCCATCGGCCTGACCTTGAACAACGCCGAATCACCATGCACGGTGAACAGTTTCGTCAGCCTGGCCGCGCAGAAGTTCTTCGACGGCACCAACTGCCATCGGATGACGGCGAGCGAAGGCCTGAAGGTGCTGCAGTGCGGTGACCCGACCGCGAGCGGCATGGGCGGGCCCGGCTACGAATTCGACAACGAGTACCCGACCGATCAGCTGGACGCCAACGATCCGATGGCCGCCCAGCAGCCGATTGCGTACAAGCGCGGCACGCTCGCCATGGCGAACGCGGGACCGGGCACCAATGGCAGCCAGTTCTTCATCGTCTACGGCGATTCACAGCTGCCGCCGAACTACACCATCTTCGGCACCGTCGACGAGAACAGCATGGGCACCCTGGACAAGATCGCGAAAGCGGGCCAGGACGACTCCAACGGCCCCGGCGACGGCAAGCCGAAGCAGCCGGTCGACATCCAGTCGGTGCGCATCGACTGAGAACCGCGAAAACCGTTCGGGCCCCGCATCGATTCGTCGGTGCGGGGCCCGACACGTGTCGCGAAGATGAAGGGCACCCTAATCCTCCGGTTAGGGTTGGCTCAGACCGGATATCCTCCGGCGAGTTACCGAGCCTGTCGGAATTGTGCGATATATGCTGATAAGCGGCACGGCCGTACGGTTGCGACAGTGCTTTCTCGGGTAACCTCGAAACACGGAGTTCGCGTAGCGTGGCAACCCCTCAATCGGGCGACCCCCGAGCAAAGGGAAAGCGACGACACGAGTTCTCCCGGTGTCCACGTTTGCAGCCGGGGCATCGTCGGACGGACTACAGTCCCCTGGCGGTGTCCAGACGAAGCACCACAACATCCATAGTGATCACTGCAGCATCGGGGAGCAGCCATGTCCGAGGAACTGGACGACATCGGCCGCGAGACAGCGGCCATGATGAGGACTATGTTGCAGCTTGCGACCCTGGTCGCACTGCGGACCCGCGAGCGTGGTCAAAAGGAAGCCGAGGCGCGCGTCAAGGTCACCGAGGCTCGCATGAAAGAGGCCCGCGAGATGCAAATCCGCGAGGCCCGCGACTCGAAGTCCAAGGACCCGCGCAACACCGAACTGGCCCGGATGATCGAGAAGCCGATCCCGGAACGCGGTGTGTCGCTGGAGAAGGACCGCTTCACCGCGCAAGCCGAGGCGACCCGCATGGCAGGCATCGCCGCCGCGGCACACGCCAAGCCGCCGGTGCTGCAATACGACTCCCCCGAACGTCGCATGGCGATCGCCGCGCACCTGGCGAAGATGGGTGTCGCACCCGAACTCGCCGCGGTACGCATGTTGATCGAAGTAGGCCAGGCGCAGCCACCGATCGAGGCGGTTCGCACCCGCCCCGAAGAGGCACCAGCGGTCACCAGGGCACGGGAACAAGAAACCCGCGGTCTGGAACGCACCCGCTAGCAGACAACACAAGAAACGCCCGCTTATCAAGCGGGCGTTTACTTTTCGCTCCGGAGCACGGCTCGCTCCGGTCATCGCGAACCAGCTACATGCGGAAGTCACCGATGGTCGGGTCACCGAACATCCCGTGCTGTGGCGACTTCAACGGCAGCGGGCTGAGCATGTCCTTGTGCCCGTTGCGCACGCTGCAGTACTTGAACGGACCCTTGGGATCGAACAGCTTGGCCATGTGCGGATCCGCGTGGTCGAGGAACCACACGCTCAATCCCGTTGACCCGTCGAGCCGGAAGTGCTCCCAAGCCCGCCACATCGCGTCCAAACGGGCGACCGCCTCGGCATGCTGAAACCACTCCGGGCACCACACGGTGTCGCTGAGATCGGTGACCTGGCGCCGATAGACCAGGCTCAGATAGTTCTCGACGAACTCCACCACGTTCGCGTAGATCATCGGTTGCTGCTGCTGTTCGGTCATGACCGCGCCTCACCAGGCTCCGGCACGACCGATAACGCTGCGCCCCAGGCTCGCTCCCTGCACCCACTCACAGTGGCCTGACCTCCTCGATCTTCCCGAACTCCGGCGGCTGGGTACCCTTGCTCAACGAAGGCGCGCCCGGCATCAGGTCGGTGATCTCCGTCTTACGCTGCGGATCATGGTGCGAGATGGACTTCGTCACCTCGGCAGCGTACTCGCCCTCCCACCACGGAACTGTGCGAACCAATACCGGCGGCGCGCCGGACGGGAAGACGATCACGCGACCGCGTGGCAACTGGGCCAGCGCCTGCACGCTGAACGTCTTCGACGACCCGAGCGAACGCGAATAGCTCTTGCCGCCAGAGGATTCCGACACCGAAGCCGAGACGACCTCGTAGTCGCCGATCGCCTCGGAACGCTCGCGCAGGAAGTTGGTGTCGTCCACCCCGCTACCGAGCACCTTGATGTTCGCGGCGGCCCACAGCGCGTTCATGCCGGGCTCGCCCCAGCAGCGCACGCCTTGCGCCCACGACTGCAGCACGGTCATCACGACGATGCCGCGCGAGCCGAAGTGGCTGTACTGCTTGGGCAGATCCTTCCAGCGCACCACGTTCGCGGCCTCGTCCAGCACCGCGAGCAGCGGGATGGGCAGCCGGCCACCACGAGATCGTGAAGCCTCGCGCATGGCCACGTCGATCACGGCCTCGGTGAGCGCACTCACCAGCGGCGCGGCCGACCCGCGTCCTTCCAGCGACAAGCTGTACAGGGTGCCGTTGCGCTCGATGAACTCCAGCTCGTCGAACTCCCGCCGATCGCCGCCCCTGGTGATCCACGGGTGCACGTTCGACAGCTTGAGGCAGCGGATCATCTTCTTCGCGGTGCCGAAAATGCCACTGCGGGTGCGCAAGTCGGCGTTGTACTGCGAGGCGAGGCCGGACGCCGTGTAGTGGTGCCTGGCCGCACGAAGCAGCTCGATGGGTTCGGTGTCGCCCGGGTTGGTCACCCATTCCCACACCTGCACGATCGGCCTGCTGCCGACGGCCGCGGCCAGGAAGAGCCCGGCCAGTAGGTCTTCCGCCTCCGGGTCGAAGAACGCGTCGGTCTTGGCATCGGAGCCGTCGTCGCCGTCGGCGAAGTGCCCGGCCAGGCGGGCGGCGCGCATCTCACAGCCCTCAAGGCGCGCGTTGACCCAGGCCAGCGGATCCCAGAACCAGGTCGACTCCTCGCCCGCGACACCCTGCGGGTCGAACACGAACGTGGGACTGCCCTTGGCTTCGCGCACATCTCGCGTCGCGTCCACCACGTCGCGCTTGTTCGAGGTGGCCAGCACCGGCCCGATCGCGGTGAGGATCGCCGGGATCACCCGCGAGGTCGACTTACCCTGACGCGGGCCCCAGATATCCAGGTGCAGATCCTCGTAGGAGCCGTACAGCATTTGGTTGTCGGCGATGCCGATGCCGATCGGCACGCCGGGCACATCGTCGGTACCGAGCCGCACGCCGAGCTGCACTGCCTTCTCCCGCACACCCTTCGCGGTGAGGTGGGCGATCGCGCCGCCCTGGCCCATCACATCGGCCTTCTCGTCCACCGGGAGCACGCCGATCGTCTTGCGCTTCTTCAGCCGCTTGCGGATGACCACCCAGGCCACCAGCACCGCGACCACGAGCAGCACGATCACCGTCGACGCGCGCGGCCAATGCAGCTTGCCCCTGACCAGATCCGCGACGATGGCGATCGGGTTGATCGGGATCGACTGCGGTGTCACCGCGAGCATGTTGCCCAGATGCAGCGAGATCCAGAGCGTCGCAAGGATCGCGAACCCGGCGTACAGCAGGATCATGGTCGCGTCCGGCCCGACCGCAGCCGGATCCTTCACCACCTTCTTCGCCATGTCTGCCTCCTATGTTCGTACGGGGAATGTCTTGGTGTTCAGCGGAACGCGTCGAGCCTCCAGCCGTCGGGTGTGCGCACCACGGTGGCGATGACCGTCGCGGGCGGCAGCGGTTCCTTGCGGCCGTTCGGGTAGACGACGGTCTGCTCGATGCCGATCTTGAACTGCTGCATGTTCGGATCGCCGCCGCTGGGCGACTTCTCGCCGGAGGCGAAGGTGAACGCCTCGACGTTCGCCTTGGCGGTGGCCCAATCCGCCCACTGCAGTGTCGCCTTGGGAGTTTCGAGTCCCGTCGGCGTGCCGTCCAGCACGCGAACCAGGCTGGGGCCCAGCCATTTCCGAGCACGCGCCAGCGACGCGCCCTGGGCTTCGGTGGCGGGCTGCCAGGTGTAGATCTCCTTGAGCGCGGCCACCGCGACGCCGTCGGGCGTGACCGGATCGGGTGCGGGCACACCCTCGAGCATCCGGGTCGTTGACGTGGCCGGGTGCGCCCCACCGGATCCCGCGTCCTCGCGGTCTCCGCGACCGCAGGCCGCGCCCAGCATCGCGACGCTCACCACCAGCATCACCACCAGTTTCGCGCGTACCTGTGCTTTACCTTTCCAGGCTAGCCGCATAGACCGACACTTAGGCAGTCCCGAGTTCGCGTGTTCGGAACGGGTGCTCACAGCACCCTCCTCGCCCGGCTATCCCCCGGCACTTGCACCTCACCGACACCACCGCCACCACGCGTGCCCGGCACCGCCTGAATCATCCGGCCGTTGCCCGAGTAGATACCCACCTGCGCGGGTCCGCGCGGCCCGAACGAGCTGAACACCAGATCGCCCTCCTGAATCTTGCCCATCGGCACCTCGACACCCGCCTCCCACTGCTGTTCGGCGGTGCGCGGCAAGGTCACCGAGCCGGACGAGGCCGCGAACACCGCGGCGGACGTCAACCCGGGGCCGTCCATGCCGCCGCCACTGGGCCCCTGCGGTCCGCCGCCGCCCCAGACGTACGGCTGCCCGAGCCAATCGTGCGCGGCCTCGACGATCTGATTACCGCCGCCGCCCTCCTTCGGGTCGAACCGGCCGAGCGCGCCGGGCGCACGATACTGCGCCTCCATCGCGAGGATGTTCGCCACGTAGGGCTGGGTCTCGGACAGGTGCGCCGCCACCCGATTCGGCATGCCGCCGGACGCGAGCACGGCGCCCTCACCGGCGTTGTAGGCGGCCAGGGTCAGCGCGGTGACGTCGCCCTGCACCTTGCCTTCGGCTTCCCACTGCACGATCTTGTGCGCGATGGCGCACATGTAGCGGCCCTGCCCGATGATCGCGTCGCCGTCGTCCCACAGGCTGGCGGTGCCGTTGCCGTCGGCGTCGATCACGTACGGCTGGCCGTCATCCGGGTTCACGCTGACCGCGGTGCTCGGCAGGAACTGCGCCAGACCCTGCGCACCCGCGGGCGAGGTGGCGCCGCGGCGGAAGCCGGATTCCTGCTTGCCCTGTGCGGCGAGCAGCGAGGGGGTGATCTGCGGGCAGATGGAACCCGCACGGCGATACCAGATTTCGAGCTCCGGCGGCACCTTGCCCGCGGCGAGCGCGCCGCCCGCGCTGCCGAAGCCGCGACTGCACCGGGGATCGTTGGAGAAGGCCTGCGCGCCACCGACATCCGGGGTCGGTGCGCCGTCCAGCCAAGGCATCGGGTCGATCTGGCGGCCGCCGGTGAAGCGGCCACCGGGGACGATCTCGAAATGCAGGTGCGGGCCGCTGGATTCGCCCGCGGAGCCGACCTGGGCGATGGGCTGACCCGCGGTCACCGCGTCGCCGACGCGCACATGCACCCCCGAGTCCCACATGTGGCCGTAGACGGCGGAGTACGCGCGGCCGTTGGTGTCCACCGAGTCGACGACGATCCAGTTGCCGAAACCCGATGCGGGACCGGCGGCTACGACGCGACCGTCGGACACCGAGTAGATGGTGGTGCCGTCGGTGGCAGCGAGGTCGATGCCGAGGTGCGTGCCGCCGCGCGCACCGAACACGTCCGACACGGTGAAGGTGCCGACGGCCAGCGGCAGGGTGCGGCGGATCGGTCCGGCGCCCGCGGCCAACGACGGCGCACCGGTGCTGGTCGGATTCGCCTGCGTCCCCGACGGATTCGCACCGGCGGCCGGACTCGCCTGTGTGCCGAACGGATACGCAGTGGTCGGCGGACTCGCCGGTGTCCCTGACGGATTCGCCCGCGGATCACCCGGCGGGTAGCCGCCAAGCGGCGGCAAGTTCGACTGGGTGCCGAGCAGCTGCGAACCCTCACACGGGTCGTCGACCGAGGGCAGCACGATGACCACCACGAGGGTCATCAGCGCGAGCACCGCGCCGAGCGCTCCCCACAGCAGCGCCTTGCCGGTCACCGCTGCCTCGCCGGGCCCGGCCCTCCGCGCCCGGGCAGGACAGGGTTCACTGGCCGCGCCGGGATTCGTTGAGGGTGTCGGCCAGGGTGCGGTTCATCTCGGCGGCGGCCGCCAATTGTTGTTGCAGCAGCGCCACTTTGCGACGCAACGCGGACGCGTCCATCCGCTCCAGGCTCGGGCCCTCGGCCGCGCGCACCCAGTTGCGCACCGAGTTCGTGTGCACGCCGATCTGTTCGGCGACCACCCGGCAGGCCTCCGACTCACTGCTCATCTGAGCGGTGAGCGCGACGACCTGCTGCACGGCAGCCTGGCGCACCTCCGGCGACACCCGGCGGTAGGAGCGGTGCGGCATCATCCGACCCACCTCCCGTCGCGGCGGTGCATCGATAACCCGCGTCTCGGCTGATCTCTCATGCGGCGCTCCCGCTCGGCGAATCCGTGCCTCGGGCAGTCGATTCGGTGAACTCGCTGAACCGTTGGTTGGTGTCGTGAATGCCGCTCTCCTTCTCCGAGAGCGTGAACTCCATGTGGAACGGGATGCCCGGCCGGCGATCCTCACCGATCTTCAACAGGAACTTGCCGGTGCCCGGCGGCGACGGTCGTTGCTGGCCCGGCTTGAGCGCCTCACCGGTCAGCGCCTGCGGTGCGGACCAACCGGTCACCATCTGCTCCTCGGCCGAGGTGAACGGCACGATGCTGTCCAGCCGCTTGACCTCCTCGCCGGGCAGCGCGCCGAAGATCTTGGCGCGCGCGCGTTCCAGGAAGCCGAGCGCCTTGGCGATGGCGGCTTCCGACCCGAGCGCCTGCAGATCCTTGATGGTGTGGCTGATCATGATCAGCGAGGTGGCGATACCGCGCTGCAGGCGGGTGAGCTCGTCGACGCGGTCGACCATGAAGTCACCCAGGCCGAGCACCTGCCACAGCTCGTCCATCACCACCTGGAAGTAGCGCTGCGGGCCGAGATCGGCGTCGGACAGCACGTGCGCGGCCTCGACCGAGGCGAACCCGTCCGCCCAACAGGCAAGCATCACAGCGGCTTTGAGCTTCTTGTCGCCGGTCGGGATGTGCGAGACGTCGATGCAGACCGCGACGGCGCCGGTGTCGATCGGCACCGAGGTCTGCCCGTTGAAGATCGCGCCGAACGGACCCTGGGTCAGCGCGCGCAGCGAACGACGCAGGTTCTTGATCGCGTTGTTGTACTCCTCGGGGTCGTCGGCGCCCGCGTCGAGCATCAATTCCTCACCGCCCGCGACGATCACCTCGAGCAGGTTCTCCATGATCGGCGGCTGGTCCGGGGTGTAGCCGCTGCCCGGCTGGTAGAGGATGCGCAGCGCGGTCGCGATGAGCGTCTCTTCGTAGTCGCGCACCCGCGCGCCGCGAACGAGTTCGACCAGACCCGCGATCAACGTCACCTGACGCGCCCGCAGGTCCTGCAACACCTGAATCTGCAAGGCGGGGTGATCATCCAGCCGTGGCACCACCGCGCCGAGCACACCGGCGGCGAGTGGGTTGAGCTTGCCGTGGCCGTAACCCAGGTCGATCACCTGGCCGCCGACCAGCTCGACCATCTTGCGATAGTCCGGCTTGACGTCGGCCAGGATCAGCGGCGTGATGCCTTGGGCGATGCCGCCCAGCACGATCCGGCGCACCAGCGACGACTTACCGAAGCCGTTGAGCCCCAACACGAAAAGGCTCGGCGCGGTGATGAAGCTGCCGCGCATGAACCAGTTCATCGGATCGAAGCAGACCGGGGCGCCGGTGTGCAGATGCGAGCCGAGCGGGGTGCCGATCAGTGGCGCACCGGCGCCGACCGACCACGGCCACAGACCCGCGACCTGCGCGGTGGTGGCGCGGTATTCGACCGGGCGGCCGACCACGTTCATCCGGCCACCGCCCTCCCCCGCGTAGCCGCGATCGGTGAGTTGGGCGGTGCTGCGGTCGAATCCGTCCTCGAAGACCTGTTCGGCGCGCGCCGCGTAGTTGCGCCGGCGGATGTCGTCGGTGCGAATCCGGAACTGCGCGAACGCCGCCCGCAGGCCGGTCTGCTCGCGGACGATCATCTCCAGCTTGGCCCGGGTCACCTCGTCGAGCAGCGGCGGGCCGGAGGTCTTGCGCCGGTCGGCCTTGGCCTTCGCGCGCAGGGCCGCCTTGTCCATCACCGGCGTGCCCATGGCACGGTCGGCGGTGTAGTCGGTCTTGGTGGGGCGCTGCGGGTTACGAGCGGCGCGCGAACCGTTGCGGTCCTGCACGCCGCGCTCCGGCTTGCCGTTGCGCGCCGCTTTCCCGGCGCGCGGATCCACCGGCTGGCCCGACCGCGTCGGACGGTCACCACGCACCGGACGCTCACCGTCACGCGCCCGCGCCGACCTGGCCGCGTCGCCGCGCGCCCGGTCGGAACTGCGCTCGCCACGGCCGTTTTCGGCTGGGAGCGCTTGCGAGTCGCGGCTGCGCGAGGCACCACGGGACCGATCGGCACGCGACCCGTCGGCGCGAGTGCTCTCGGACCGCGCCCGTCGCTCGGCCGCCTCCCGTGCGCGCTCCCGCTCCGACGTCTCGTCGAGCCCCGACCGGTCGTCGCCGCTCACCCGCGCCGCGCCCCTGCCGAATCGACGCGGCCGGTCCGGCATCTCCTCGATGCCGGATCGTTCCCGCACGCCGCGGCGGCCGCGCTCGGCCGGTGGGCGCTCGCCCCACTCGTCCCGTTCGACCTCGTCGCGCCGCTTGCCGCGCCGGGCCGCAGGCTCGCCGCCGTCCCGTTCAGAGCGCTTGCGAGCCGCGAATGCGCGAGGCCGCATGGGTGGCTCGTTGTCACGTGCCATGAATTGATCACCCCGCCAGTGCCTTCGGAATAGTCGCGTGCTCCGGCAGGATCACCCCGCAACCGAGCGAGGCCGCGAAGGCCGCCGCCTGGTAGCGGTAACACCGCCGAATCTTCAACCGCGCCTGCGTGGACAGGTCGCGCGTGATGGCTTCGATACGCGGCAGGTCGCCGCGCAGGGGCTCGGTGATGGTCACCAACGCCCCGAAGCGGGTCACACCGTGACCCCGGGCTTGCTCCTCACGAGCCTGCTGGGTGGCACCCACCCGCAGGGTCGCCGCCGCGGAAACCACACCGCGCTCGCTCTGCTGCGCCACCAGCGCGTTCTTGAAGTCGTCGTCGACGATCTCGGCGGCGTCGGCGGCCGAATGCGGCCGGTACACGATGGCGATGCGCTTGCGCGGCACTTCGGGATTGGGCGCGAGCAGCCGTTGCAGCACCCGCTCGTCCACCGCGCCCTCGGGGGCGGCGTCCATCTCCCAGGTGACCGAGCGGCCACCGTCGTGCACGAAGTGGTCCCACTTCTCGTCGTGCGAAACCGGGCCCGCGTCAGCCCAATCCAGGCCGTGGCCCTCGGGTTCGCTCGACGCGACTTCCAAGTCGGCCTGCGAGGCCGGGTCGTAGCTGCGCCGGATGAACGAGATGACCTCGTCCGCCGACATCGGCTGGGCCCGCACGCCCGCCTCGGCGAGTGCCGCGCAGATGCCGGGCAGCCGGCGGCCGATCTCGACGGCCTCCTCGGCGGGGTTCTTGCGTCGCTCGGCGGTGGTGGCCTTGAAGGTGATCGCCACTCGCGGCAGCAACTGCACCCGCTCCTGCGGCAGCTCGGTGGCGAGCTCGTACATCACCTGCTGCGCCAGCTCCGGCGCCTCCGGCCGGGTGATCGTGGAAACCTCGGTGAGCAAACGGTTTCCGGTCTCCGGCACGGTGTCGATCACCGGGACGACCGCGACGATGTCACTGGTCTGGCCGACCGAGGCGAGGAAGGTACCCCACGCCGACACCCAGCGATCGATCACCGGCTGATCCACGGCCTCGTGGCCTTGCGGCCAGGCCCGCAGCACCACCGTGTACTGGGCGAACTGCGGCAGGTGGATCATGCCGAAGCTGTAACCGCCCGCGTCGATGCCCTCGTAGAGCTTCGACGGCGCGAGCAGACCCGGCAATCGGGTGACGCCGCCCGGGATTCGGGAGAACCGGCCACCCCGGTACACGTGCTCGCCGTTCTTGCGCGAGCGCATCCAGTTGAACATCATCAATCCCGTCTCGTAGCCCGAGCGGCCGCCTGTCCGCCACACCAGTGGAACCATCACCACGACGCCCGTGACGCCGACGATCAGACCCCATTTGAAGCCGCCGACCATGGCGGTGATCAATGCCGTGATCACCACTACGAAGCCGATCACGGTCTCTTCCCAGCGCAGGCCGAAAAGGCCTGCGCTGCGGGGCTTCTGCCACAGCCCGTACGAGCGACGCTCGTAGGTATCGTTCGTCGTCATCGTCATCGCGGAATGGTGCTCCTCCCGAGGTCGGGCGAGCGATTCGCCCAACGGTCACCGGCCACATCACCCATTGCCTGGTCCGCACGGTTCAGGCTGCTCGTCGCGGCGCGGGCCGCGCCGATCCGGCCCGCCGCCCGTGTCGCACCGGACGGTACTCCCGCCGCGCCGCCCGGCCCGGAGGCGCGCGGTGCCGCACCGCCAGCCGGTCCACCGCCACCGCGCGGCGGGGTCGGGCGTGGTGCGCCGCTACCGCGTCCACCCGCGCCGCCCGGCGGACGCGGACCCGCGCCACTGCCGCCGACGTAACCCGGCGAGCCCGACGCCGCAGTGCCTTTGACGCCAACGGCCTTGGTACCCATGGCGCCGAGGCCCGCGACGGCGAGCAGGGTGCCGCCGGCCGCGGTCAGACCGGAACCGCCGCTGCCGACGATCGCGACCGCGGGCGTCACCAGACGCATCAGCGCGGGCAGCACGAACGCGACACTGCACAGCAGCACGATGGCGACCAACATGCGTTGTGCCTGTTCACCATCCGGCAGGCCGTTGGTCGCGGTGAGCGAATCCACATGTCCCGCAGTGGTGAACGCGATCATGTAGACGATTGCCGCCACGGGTTTGTACAGCATGAAGGCGATGATCCAGCCGATCAGCTTCTGGTAGGACTGTTTTCCGACGTTCATCCCCGAGGCGGCCGCAGCCAGCGGCAGCACACCGGCGGCGATGATCAGCAGACCTTGGCGGACGATGGCGAGCACGATCTGGGCCAGCGCGCCGAGCAGCCCGACGATCGCGATGATCAACACCAGGCCAGGCGAAAATGCCTGCAGCTTACTGGTTTTCACCATAAGCTCGGCCAGGTCCTTGGCGTTGCCGTTGGTCGAGTCGTTGATGATCCACTCGGCGAAGCGATCCGATGCCTGGGTGCCCGCGACGATCACCGCGCCGAGCATCCAGGAGCTGAACACCACTCTGGCGAACATGCGGAACGACTCGGCGGCCTCGTTCATCGTGGCGCCGCGTCTGGCTTCGGCCAAGCGCGCGCCAGAGAGGATCACCGAGGCTATCAAGAGCAATATCTGCGCCTGATAGGTGTAGTCGTTGATCTTCGTGAACAGCGAACCCCCATCGCTGGCCGCCTCATTGGGCACCTTCATCCAGAAGGTCAGCGCCAGGATGATGGCCTCGCCGAGGCCGTTCATCATCGAGTCGACCACCTTGCCGAAGGTCGAATCCCACGCCTTGTCCTTGACCGCGGTGGCCGCCTGACCCGGATGCGACGCGGCATTACCCGCCTTGCACGCGGCGGAGGCGGCGTCGCCGAGGGAGATGCCGGGCAGGCCGACATTGTCGAGCGTGTCGTGGATCTCGTTGCACGTCTCGTCGAAGCCGTACTGCTGTCCGTAGGCCACGGTCGGCGTCGCCATCATCACCGTGAAGATGACCGCGAAGATCGTGAGTATTCGCCTCACCATTGTCTGCACCCCTCGCTGCTCCGCAGGTCGGCCATCAACTTTTTCTCGAGCCCTTCCGATCGTGCTCACCATTTCGTCCACCCGCCCAACGATTCGACGTACTCGGTTTGTGCGGTATTGGACGTCGAGGGCTTGAGTCGCCAATCTCCGGCATCCCAGACCATGACCAGGCGGATCGCCGCCCATAACTGTTTGCCGTCGACCACCGGGCCGCGCGAGGCGAGCCGGACGATGGCCAGGTCGTCGGCGTAGTCGTCCACCTTGAACGCGTCCGAGGCGACGAAGTATTTGGTGATCTTCTCCGGCTGCTGTTCGGGCAGCTTGTCGCTGGCCAGCGCCTTGTCGTACGCGGCGATCTGCTGCGCCGAGACGCGCACCTGCGTCACGTACAGATCGCGGTCGGCGGGACGGGCGTTGAGCCGGTAGGTGATCTGCGCCGCGGCCAGCACCGCGCCCTGCGGCGTGTGCGAATAGCCAACGGCCAGACCGTCTTCGATGCGGGTCGGCCCGTCGGAGGTGGAGAACGGCACCGAGGCGCCGTAGACCCGCTGCCAGCCGTGCGGGCCGGTGGTGCCCTCGGGTGCCTGGGTCAGCCAGTCTCCGTCGGACGCCTTGCGCTGCCGCGTCGGATCCTGCGGAAGTGGTTGCCCGGCAGAGTTGTTCGGCACGTCGACGCGCCTGCCGAGGATATCGACCTCGGGGGCGGCGAAGCCGGTGCCGCCGGACGACTCGGCGGCCGCGGGCGCGTTCGCCGCGGGGCTGCTGTCGTCGCGGCTGATGTAGACGACGATTCCCACGATCACGATGAGCGCCAGCACGGCTGCGGACGCGACGGCACCGAAGGAGACGCGATCACGCGCGTAAGACTCCTTCTCACTCATGACTCCGCCTCGCTAGCGCTCGGCTCCGTCATGCGCGAAGCACGCTGCGACATGGTTCGCTCGCTGCGCTCGCTCACTTCGGCGCCTCCAATTTCACGGTGTCATCAGGTAATACGTCTATCGAATCGATCGGTCTTGCGGTCGCGCCCGGATCGGGCAGCCGTAACCGCCAGTCCTGACCGAACCATTCGACGGTGGTGTGGTTCACCGCCTTCGAGCTGTCGGAGTACTCGGTGTGCACATCGATGGTGCTGCGCTGGTCGGTGTATCCGGTGACCTGGTAACCCAATACGCGCGGCGCGTAGTCGGGGGTGGCGGGTCCGGTGATGGACAGCTGGATCCGATTCACCGCCCACTCGTCCTTCGCGGTTCCCGGAACCACCTCCTGCGCGGCAACTTTCGCCCATTGACTGTCCGAGGCCACCGCCAAGCGCACCGCATGGGTGATCGCGGCGACGCCCGCACCACGCGGCGAATGCTCGAAACCCGTTGCGGCACCGTCGGCTACCGACTTCGGGCCCTGGTCGGTGTGCGGCAGCGGTACGCCTTGGAACGGCTGCCACCGCACGCCCGTCGGCGCGGCCGACAGGTCGGGTCCGGATCGGTCGTCGCCACTGCCACAGCCGACGGCCGCGATCAGCAATGCGACGCCGACCGCCCCCGCGGTCCCCCTGCGCTCGATCATGTCGGCAAGAAAGCCAGCGCGATTCCCGACGCTGCGCTCGCCACTATCGCCCCGAGCAGGCTCATCAGCACCCCGTGCGAGGCGTCGTTCATCGCCAGGTCGCTGCGGAAGGAGATCCACAGCTTGCCCGCGGAGACGATCATCCACGCCAGACACACCAGCAGGACGAACCACAGCAGCCAGTTGAGCAGCTGCATCAGCGGTTCCAGTACCTCGGGGGGCATCTGTTTGTAGGCCAGCAGCTCGGCTGCCGACGCGCGCACGGTAGATATATCGGACATCAGGTTCCAATAACGGCGTTCATGATGGTGCCGGCGCTGGTCGCGACGACGCCGCCGATCATGGCGCCGGCCACCATCTTCGGCGAGTCCAGCCCACCACCGGTCCATTTCTCCCACGCGAACTTGCCGCCCGCGTAGATAATCCCGCAGATACCGGACAACAGGACGAACCAGGTGAGGTAGCGCACCAGCAGCAGGAACTTCTCCGAGCCAGGAGGCGCCTGGGGCGTCGGGTTACCGACCTGCGCGAGTACGGTGCCGTACGTGTCCTGCACGGCGAGGAGAATCATGCTCATCGGGTGCCTTTCTCGAAAGTAGTTGTGTCGTCGCCGATTCGATGCGGACGTTCACTGATCGGGTGGCTTTCTGCTGGCCCGGTCCTGCGCCGGATCGTCGAGTGCTGCCTCCTCCAGTGCCGTTCGAGCTGCCGCGACGATGTCGGCGCCGAGCTCCCTGACATCGAGCGGTACCTCCTCCAATGGGTCGATCTTGCGTTTCTTCGCGGGCAGTGTGTCACCGGGCGCCCATACCGGCAGCTTCTCCGGTTCTACCAGGGTCCATTCCTCGTACCACGGGACCTGCCAGAGCTGACCGGCCAGCGAGCCGACCACGTCGCGGTAGCGCCGGATTTCGGCGGGCAGCCGACCGGGTCGGGCGGCGACGGTGATCAGGCCGAGCACCTCGCAGGATCCGGCGAAACCCGAATGATGTTGGCGCAGTAGGTCATGCGCGCGGGTGAGGCCCGCGATGGTCTCCCTGGCCACGAGCACGACGAATGGGGATTCGCGGTCGTAGACGCCGGGCCAGCGGCGGCCCGAATCCGCCGCGGGCGCAAGCACATGCGCGAGGCTACTGGCTCCGGCACCGCCGTGCACACCCAGCAACCAGACCAGCGGGGCCCGGCCGACGCCGGGTACCGGACGGTCCCAGATCGGTGCGCGGCGCGACTCCGGCGGAGCGACCACGCCTGCGGGTGCGGATTCGGTTTGACGTCGAAATTTCATGGCGGCGGTCATGATGCCACCCCGGCGAGCAGGCGCCCATAGGCCCGGCGCGTATCGATGGCCAACGACGCGTGCCGGACCAGCTCACCCCTGGCCAGGTGCGGGTCGTAGGGAATCTCCCGGATATCGCGGACCCAGCCGGACAGATGCTCACGCAAATGCTCGGCTACGCCCGATTCGGTGCCCGGATGCTGTTGTGAGACAACGATTGTCGTGTCGCCGACGATGCCGCCACCCTGCCCCTCGGTGGAGTCGCCGAACTGGTCGTCGAGCCATTCCAGGGTGACCCGCAGCCGGTTCGCGGCGTCGGCGCGCGCCGGAATGGCAAGCACCAGAGCAACATCCGCGTCATCGAGCAGCGGGCGCAGCTGCCGTCCGGCAATCGGGCTGCCGCCGTCGTAGACCGCGGTGAAGCCGGAGTCGTATACCGCCCGCGCCACCGTGAGGTAGGTCGCGCGTCTGCGCAGCGGCGCGGAATCGCGCCACAGTAAACCGATTCCAGAGGTAGCGCGCGACAGGCATTCCTTCAGCGGCGCCGGTTCGTCGTCGCCGCGCCCGTACAGCCACGATTGCAGGCTGATCGGGTGCAGGTGTTCGTCCGCGCCGCGCAGCGCCAGATCGCTGCCCGCCTGCGTCGCGTCCACCGCGACCGTCGGGGTGCCTGCTATGCCGAGCTCGCCCGCGATGCCCAGTGCCGTCGTGGTGGTGCCCGCACCACCGCAGCCGCCGACCACCAGGATGGGCCGCTGCAAGGGTTGTTCCGCGCCGGAACCGCCGCCCTTGCCGCGCCGCAACCGCACCACCGGAGCCTTGGAGCGCACAGGCTTGCCCGACGGTTCACCCTGGTCGGGTGCCTCGTCGAGCCAGCGGCTCCAGTCCTCTCCCATCTCTTCCTGCTCTCCTCTATCCGGCCGCGATACCCGTGATCAGGGTGCGGCCGTCGATCACCGCGGTGGTGACCGTCTGCTTGTTGTACGTGGCGGGCACGCCGCCTGGGCGGTACTCGGTGACCTCCACCGAGTACCGGTTGTCCGAGAGGGTGACGATCCGCACGCAGTGTGTGGTGCCTGCCGGGATGGTATCGATGCCGCGCTGGATGGTCGGCGCGGGCGAGACGGTGGCGTCGGGTGCGACGACCTGCCGGACCTGTTCGCCGGAGCGCTCGACGTAGTACGCGTACTGGAACGCCAGGATAGCGTCGGGACCCGTTGCGGTGCTGCCCATTTCGGCGCCGCGCACGATCTGCCCGGCGCGCTCGGTCGGGCAGGCGCCGGACACGCGATGGGTGGTCACCCCGGCCTGCGACTTGCCGCGCAGGCTGTCGGTGCTCACGCCCGCCTGGGCGCTGCCCGCGGTGAACTGCACCGAGGCCGAGGAGGCGGGCAGGCGTGGCGACGCGGCGCGATTGGACGAGGAGTGCAGCAGGAACAGCACGCCCGCGGCCGCGGCGCCGAGCAGCAGCACCGCGATGACCAGCACGACGAACACCCGGCCGCGCCGCGAACGCCGGGCGCGCGCCTCCAGACGCAAGGCGCTGGACGAGCGCGTTCGCGGCTCGTCCAGCGGTTCGTCGTAGTCATCGTCGTCGGGCCAGGGGAAACGCACCAGGTCGGCGTCGCGCGGGGCGTAGTCGTCGTCGGGGCCGGGCGCCCGGCCTACCCAGTCCGACCAGCCGCCGGTGAATTCGCTGCGCTGCGCCGGTAGGTCGGCGGGCACCTCGGGCTGCGGTTCGTCGCGAATGTAGTGCGGATACCGGGCCGGGCCGTTCTCGTCCAGGTGCACCGAACCCGCGGCGGCGGGGGGCACCGGGGCCGTCTCCGGCTCCAGGGCGGCGTACCACCGGGACAGTTCTTTGTACGACTTCAACATTCCCCCATTCCCGCTGCGCGAGGCACATGGCTCATCGTCGGACCCTCTCGGCGATCAGTTCGTGGAGAACGGGTAGGTGTTGGGTGTGCCGGGTCGATCGGTGGGCGGAATCGACGTCGCGCCGCCGGATGAGGCGCCGTCGGCTCCTGTCCCGAACGGAAATTGTCCCGTACCGGACACATTCGGCGTAGTCGACGCGCCGGATTGCTCGCCGAAGAATCCGGTCGGCGGCTTGTCCGGGCCGCCCTGCGGCCTGCCGTTCGCACCGAATTTACCGGCGATATCGTGCGCTATCGCAGCGAACCAGTCGGCCACGAAAGTTGTCGGCGCATCGCCATTGGCGGCGACCGTCGCGGTGCTGTACGCGCCGTGCCGCTGGACGGTGTCCCAATACCGCACCCAGGTGGCGGTATTGAGCAGTTCGCTGTTGTCGGTGATGTTCTGTACGACCGCGTCGAACGCCTGGGTGACCAGGCGGACGCCGGTGGTCGGCGGGACCAGCTGAGTGACCGCGCCGACCAATTTGGTGGCGAGCGACAGCAGTGCGGCGGGCGGATTCGACAGCCCGGCGGTGGCGAGTTCGGCGATGGTCGACGGGTTGATGACCGTCTTGACGACCGTGACGACCGCGTTCAGGCCGATCATGCCGACCTTCAGCAGCGCCTGTAGCGCACCGGGGAGGTCGAGTGGGGTGCGCGGGTCGGCGGCGTCGGCGAGGCGCTGGGAGATCGACTTCTTGGGCGAGATGGCCAGCGTCGCGAGCGAGTTGCCTTGGATGTCCTCGTTGGCGACCTTGGTCGCGGTCTTGATCGAGGTGTACGCGAGGGCCTGGGCGATGGAGACCAGCGAGGCGATCGGGTCGCCGCCGCTCAGCTTGGACTGGCCGACGATGTTGGTGACCGCCTTGAGGATCGGCGCGCCCTGCGGTGCGTCGCAGGCGAGGTCGCCCGCCGCACAGAAACTGGCCACGCGGCCGGTGAGGGCGCCGAAGTTGGCCGCCCGGTCCCGATCCGGGCCGATGCCGCCGCCGGTGGCCGGCGCCTGCGGCAGCGCGGCGATCGCGGCAAGCTCATCGCCCTGGGTGCCGGGTGCCGGATCCGGTGATGCCTTGCCCGGCGAACCGGGGAACAGCGGGGCGCCCGGATTGCGGGTCGGGTCGGCGAACAGCGCTACCGCCGCGACCTTCTCGGCGGGCAGCACGCCCTGCCCCTGCCCGACCTCCTGCGCGAACATCGAGGCCACGTGCGCGCCCTGCGAATAGCCGACCACCGCGAACCTGGTGTCGGCGCATCGATCGGCGACGGCCTTGGCCATCGTGCGCAGCCGGGTCAGTCCGCCGGTCACCGATTCGGAGTACGGCGCCGCGCCACCCGCGGTCGCGCCGCCGAATCCGGATTCGTATGGCACGTAGGCCCGATCGACCAGTCCCGCTTGGGCGGCCTTGGCCAGCATCGGGCGGAAGACGGTGGACAGCATGCCGGTGTCGGTGGAGGGTGCGGCATCCGGTGACGATTCGCCGGTGCCCTGAATTCCCAAGGCGTACAATGCCGGACACGCGCTGAGCGAGATGTTGGTCGAGGGGCCTGCGGGATTCACGGGACCGGCCGCGGCGGTACCCGCCGTAGCCACGGTCACGGCGAGTGCTGTCAGCACCCCCGCAACTCTTGCCGCACAATTGGTCATAGCGATCCGCAATCAATCCGTGTTGCCGCAGTTACCCTCAACGCCATGAAACGCAATAGACCGTAACAGATTCCGACTATTGCTGGGGCATCGCCGAAAACTTTCCATGAACTGCCGAAACGGGTTTCACACATTCCCGCGTGCCGTGGAAGGTTGCCCGGCAACTTTCCGATGGTCCGAAAACGAGAGCAACCCGCTGGCGACCCACCGGTCACGCCAATTCCCTACCGGGACTCCATCTTCCGTTCGCCCGATAGCTTCGGCATTCATGCAGATACCTCGCCGTCGAGAATGGTTCGCCGAGAGGTTGCCAGCGACAGAACAATTGACACGTCAAGGGGAGATGACCGCGGTGAGGTATTTCCGGCGGGCTCGCGGATCTGCGCTATGCGGCGGAGGTGACGCGGTAGACGTCGTAGACGCCTTCCACATTCCGGACCACATTCAACAGGTGCCCCAGATGCTTCGGGTCACCCATCTCGAAGGTGAACTTGCTGATCGCGACCCGGTCGCCGTGGGTGGCGACCGACGCGGACAGGATGTTCACCTTCTCGTCGGCCAGCACCTTCGTCACATCGGAGAGCAAACGCGTGCGATCGAGTGCCTCGATCTGGATGGCGACCAGGAACACCGAGGACGGTGACGGCGCCCAGGACACCTCGATGATGCGTTCGGCCTGATCACGCAGCGATCCGGCGTTGGTGCAGTCGGTGCGGTGCACGCTGACCGCGCCGCCGCGGGTCACGAAGCCCATGATCTCGTCACCGGGCACCGGGGTGCAGCACTTGGCCAGCTTGGCGACGGTGCCCGAGGCGCCGGGGATCAGCACGCCCGCGTCGCCGGTGGTCCGCTGCCGGTTCGGCGTGGTGGACGGGGTGGACCGCTCGGCGAGTTCGTTCTCCACGTCACCGATGCCGCCGAGCTGCGCCATCAGTCGCTGCACCACGTGGTGCGCGGAGACCTGGTGCTCGCCGACCGCGGTGTAGAGGGTGGAGATGTCGGTGTAGTGCAGTTCGTGCGCGACGGCGGTCATCGCGTCGACGCTCATCAGGCGCTGCAACGGCAGGCCGACGCGGCGGACCTCCTTGGAGATCTGCTCCTTGCCGTTTTCGAGGGCTTCCTCGCGGCGCTCCTTGGCGAACCACTGCCGGATCTTGGCCTTGGCGCGCGGCGAGACCACGAAGTTCTGCCAGTCGCGGCTGGGTCCGGCGTTCTGTGCCTTCGAGGTGAACACCTCGACGACCTCACCGTTTTCCAGCTGACGTTCCAGCGCGACCAGGCGACCGTTCACCCGGGCGCCGATGCACTTGTGCCCGACCTCGGTGTGCACCGCGTAGGCGAAGTCGACCGGGGTCGACTTCTGCGGCAGCGTGATCACGTCACCCTTCGGGGTGAACACGAAGATCTCCGGCGACTTCAGGTCGAAGCGCAGCGACTCCAGGAACTCGGCCGGGTCGGCCGCCTCCCGCTGCCAGTCGAGCAGCTGGCGCATCCACGCCATGTCGTCGACCTCGGTGGAGTCGTTCGAGTGCTTGCCGCGAGTCTCCTTGTAGCGCCAGTGCGCGGCGATGCCGAACTCGGCGGTGCGGTGCATGTCCTGGGTGCGGATCTGCACTTCCAGTGGCTTGCCGTCGGGGCCGACAACGGTGGTGTGCAGCGACTGGTAGACGCCGTAGCGCGGCTGGGCGATGTAGTCCTTGAACCGGCCCGCCATCGGCTGCCACAGCGAGTGCACGACGCCGACGGCCGCGTAGCAGTCGCGCACCTCGTCGCAGAGGATGCGGATGCCGACCAGGTCGTGGATGTCGTCGAAGTCCTTACCCTTGACGATCATCTTCTGGTAGATCGACCAGTAGTGCTTCGGCCGACCCTCGACGATCGCGTTGATCCGCGATGCCGCAAGGGTATTCACGATTTCCGCGCGCACCTTCGCCAGGTACGTATCGCGCGACGGCGCCCGGTCGGCGACCAGTCGCACGATCTCGTCGTACTTCTTCGGGTGCAGGATCGCGAACGCGAGGTCCTCGAGCTCCCACTTGACCGTCGCCATGCCGAGCCGATGGGCAAGGGGCGCAATGACTTCGAGGGTTTCCTTGGCCTTCTTCGCCTGCTTCTCCGGCGGCAGGAAACGCATGGTGCGCATGTTGTGCAGCCGGTCGGCGACCTTGATCACCAGCACGCGCGGGTCCCGCGCCATCGCGATGATCATCTTGCGGATGGTCTCCGCCTCGGCGGCCGCGCCGAGGTTGACCTTGTCCAGCTTGGTCACGCCGTCGACCAGGTGCGCTACCTCGGCGCCGAAGTCTAGGGTGAGCTGCTCGAGCGAGTAGCCGGTGTCCTCGACGGTGTCGTGCAGCAGGGCCGCGACCAGCGTGGTGGTGTCCATGCCGAGCTCGGCCAGGATGTTGGCGACGGCGAGCGGGTGGGTGATGTACGGATCGCCGGACTTGCGGAACTGGTGCTTGTGCCGTTCGTCGGCGACGTCGAACGCGCGCTGCAGCAGCGTCAGGTTCGCCTTCGGGTACAGCTCGCGGTGCACGCTGGCCAGCGGCTCGAGCACCGGCTTGACCGCGGCGATGCCGCGCTGACCGGTCATCCGGCGGGCGAGGCGGGCGCGCACTCGGCGCGACGCCGAGGTCGGTACGGCGGCGGAGGTGCCGGGCTGGCGCGGCGGCGTGGCACCACCGGTCGGCGTGCTGGACGGCGCGTTCTGCTGCTCTCCCCCGTTGGTGGCACCATTCGGCTGCGGGGCGTCCGCCGATTGCTCGACATTCGCCTCGCCCACGTGCTGAGTCATGCCACCACCTCTCAGTGCCCGCTTGCGGCGCTCACGGTCCCTCCGTGGGTACGCCGGCTGCCGCCTCCGGGCCTGACGTTCGCGCCGCGTGCCTCGATCGAACCACCCTATCCGACCGCTGCAACCGCCCAGACCACCAACTTTAGTCCCGGCCGCGCACTGACGTCCGGCGCGTGGTTGCGGCGGGCGCGATGCGGGTTCTCATGCCGGGATGGCGCTGGGTTCGCTGGCCTGGGTGAGGCGTACCGGAAAGCCTGACATATCAGACGTCGCGGTGGTGGCGTTGCGACCAAACCGCCGCCGTGGAGCTAGCGGATGGTGGAGGGATCCGCGGGCTCGCGGTCGATCATGGACCGGCCGTCGAAGTCGGGGCTCGCCGGGACGTGCAGGAGATCGACGATCGTCGGGGTGATGTCGACGAGGGTGTAGCGGGCGGCGGTGGTGGCGCTCGGGGTGAAGTCGGGGCCGCGGGCGATGACGAAATTGGTTGTCTCGTCCGGGGATTGGCCGCCGTGGCCGCCCTTGGGCCGGTGGCCGTGATCGGCGGTGACCAGGATGGTCCAGCGTTCGGCAGGGTTGGCCTTGGCGCGGGCGTCCACGGCGGCGGCGATCCGGCCGACCTGCTCGTCGATCCGCCGGACCGCGTCGAGGTACTCGCTGGAAGCGGCGCCGTCGCTGTGACCTGCGTGATCGACCTGGTCGAGGTGGGTGAAGAGGAAGTCCGGGGCGAACCTGGTGATCGCGTTGACGACGTCGGTGGTGGTGGCCGCGTCGGTCTTGGCTTCATCCGGGTCGTCGGGGACCGGCGGGGTGGAGACGACCACGTCGGCGCGGGGGTTGCCGCTGCCCGACATGGTGGCGATCTGGTCCCAGGTGGCGATGGAGTGGGTCTTGAGTGCCGGGTTGGCGCGTTCGAGCTGGGTGAACACCGTCGGGTACTTCGCGAAAGGCGCTGCGGTGAAGTTGTTGTCCTTGATGCCGTGCTTGCGATCCCAGACGCCGGTCAGCGTGGTGGCCCAGGACGGGCCGGAGATGGTGATGTGCGGGGCGATCGAGGAGCGGCTGAGCATTCCTCCGGCGCTGAGCCGCAACAGGTTCGGCGCCCGCACCTGCAGAACCTTGTCGTACATCAGTCCGTCGAGGCCGATCAGGACGACCTTGTCGACACGTGCGTCGGCTTGGGCCCCACCTGCCGCGATCGTCATGGGAAGGACGGTAACAGCCAAGACCGCAAGTACTTTCGACAGAATCCGGAGCCGACTGATGCGCGTATCCGACCGCTTGGCAACGCCCTCATCGCGCTGCCATCCCCTACACCCACCGGGCCGATGATTCGCTCGCTTGCCGCGCTCGCTCATAGCCCGAACCATGCGGGGCGAGCCGCCCCGGCGGATAGCCCGCCGCAGCACTGTTCATTGACGTTTCATCGGTCTCGCCATCGCGCGTTGCCTCGCTGAACACGGATTGAACTCTCGATAGCCAAAGGCTATGTCAGCAGCTCACGGGCGGGTGGCGGGCGAGTGAACGTCAGATTGCGGTTGACACCTCGCCGATGATGTGGCTGGCTGACGCCATGCCAGCCGATTCCGCGCAGCGGGGTATCCGGATCGCGGCCGTCGCCGATACCCATCTGCGGCCCGCCGTCGCCGGCCGATTTCGACCCGACTTCCTGCGCCTCGCCGAGCACGCCGATGTGCTGCTACTGGCGGGCGACCTCACCGAGGGCGGCACGCTCGCCGGCGCCGACCTGCTCTGCGCCGAAATCGCCGACCTCCCGGTCCCGGTCGTCGCCGTACTCGGCAACCACGACCACGACCACAAGCTCGGCTTCCGAATCTCCGCCCAGCTCACCGACATCGGCGTGCACATGCTCGAAGGAACCGCGATCACCCTCGAGCTGAACGGGATTCGCTTGGGCATCGCGGGCGTGATGGGCGGCAGCGGAGGGTTCCCCGACTACCCCGGCACCCCCGACGAAGGCACCGAAGAACACCAGGCCCGCATGCGCCGCGGGCCGCTCGACGCCCTCCTGCTGCGCCAGGCCCTCGACACCTTAGACACCGAACTCCGCATCGCCCTGATGCACTTCTCCCCCATCATCGACACCCTCATCGGCGAGCCCCCCAAGATCTACCCCGGCCTCGGTTGCCACGCCCTCGGCGAGGCAGTCGACGCAGGGCGCGCAACACTCGCCCTACACGGCCACGCGCATGCTGGCACCGAAATCGGTTGTACCGCAGGCGGAGTCCCGGTACGCAACGTCTCGTATCCGGTGATCGGCCGCTCGTACGCCGTCTACACACTCGCTCCGACACAAGCCCAGTCGGCCTGAATCGACGCCCTTTCCCCGACGCACGCCCGGTCAGACTGAACGGCTCCAGTCGCAGCGCCCGGCAGCGGCGCGGCATCGCTCGGCAGCAGGGCGCACGGGCGGTGCGGCGTAGCAGGTCAGCGGCGCCTGGCAGGTCGGCCAGCGGGGCGACGATCAGCGGCGCAGCACGGCGGCGGCGATGCGGCGCGGAGTAGCGGCGAGCGTGGCATGGCGGGGTGGCGCGGCATCGCTCGCCGGGTCCACGTCGGCGGCGTAGCGGTCGGCGGCAGCTCTGCGAGTCGGACAGCGGGGCGACGATCGGCGGCGATGCACCGCGGCGATACGGCGGGCGGCGTAGCGGCGCGACATGGCAGGCAGGGCTGGGCGCGGCATCGGCGAGGCGCGATGATCGGCGGCGCGGCGAGAACTGTTCGCCCAGGGCGGGTCGGTACCTTCACCCCATGACCGTCGTTCGCTCCCTACTGCTGTTCGTCTTGGCCGCCGTCGCCGAAATCGGCGGGGCGTGGCTGGTGTGGCAGGGCTGGCGGGAGCATCGCGGCATCCTTTGGATCGCGGCGGGCGTCGTTGCGCTCGGGGCGTACGGATTTGTTGCGACGTTCCAGCCAGACCCCAACTTCGGGCGCATCCTTGCCGCCTACGGGGGCGTTTTCGTCGCGGGCTCGCTTGCCTGGGGCATGCTCGTCGACAAGTTCCACCCCGATCGGTGGGACTACCTCGGCGCGGCCATCTGCCTCGTCGGCGTTGCCATCATCATGTACGCGCCGCGCCGCTGAATCGGCGGATCACGTCCGGTCTTCCGGCATCGTCCTCGACGATTGCGGCACTCGCGCTGCATCTTTCGATCGAGTCGCCAGGCAGCCCCAACGATGGCGTTCTGCCGCATCGACTTTCGGAGCGGGTAATCGGGATGGTCGAAGAGGTTTCCGGCGTTACCTTCATCGCGACCGGTCATCGAAACAATCTCGCGAGGGAGCCAACGTGGCACAGGATATCCAGCCCATCACCGACACCCAGCGCAATAGCGCGGCGGCCTTTCGGGCGCTGCACGAGCAAGGCATATTCGTGCTGCCGAACGCTTGGGACGCGGCCAGCGCCGCGGTGATCGCGGCGGCGGGCGCACCGGCGATCGCGACTACCAGTGCTGCCGTTGCCTGGTCACTCGGCACCGGCGACGGACAGCACCTCACCAGGGACGAATCGATCGGCGTCATCCGCCGCATCGCCGCCGTCGTCGACGTGCCGGTGACGGCGGACATCGAAGGTGGATACGGCCCCGCACCAGAAGACGTCGCGGCCACCGTCATCGCCGCGGTAGCCGCCGGTGCGGTCGGCGTAAACCTGGAGGACTCGACCGCACCCGGCGGGCCGCTGTTCGACACCGCCGCCCAAGCCGACCGGCTGCGCGCGGCACGCGACGCCGCGCAGCAGGCGGGCTTGCCGGAACTCGTGATCAACGCCAGGACCGACGTTTTCCTGTTCGGCATCGGTGCCCCGGAAACCCGTTTCGACGAGGTCCTCACCAGGGCCGCCGCCTACGCCGCTGCCGGCGCGGACAGCCTCTTCGTCCCCGGCCTCCTCGACCTGCCGACCCTGACCGACCTGGTCGCCAAGTCCCCGTTGCCGATCAACGTAATGGCCGGAGCCGGAGCCCCTTCCGTCGCCGAACTCGCCGCAACAGGCGTGCGCCGAGTCAGTGTCGGCTCAGCAGTAGCCCAGGCCGCCTACAAACTCGCCGAAACAGCAACCACCGAACTCCTCGAACACGGCACCTACACAACCCTGGAGACCGCCCTCGATTTCGGCACCCTCCAATCCCTCCTGGTCCGCTAACCCACCCCCCGTGAGTGGCACACCATCGAGACCCGTTCTCGCGAAACGCCACAGCCATGTGCCACTCACGGGACTTCCATGGCGGCGCAACGCTTTCCAGCTACTCGTCTGTGCCGAATGCCCATACTGCGGCAGGACGGCCCGTCGCCTTCACGCGGCGGCGTTCGGTGGTGCGGGCTAGACCTGGGATTGCGGCGAGGGTGCGGTTCAGGTTGGCGGGGTCGGGGCGGGCGCCGGAGAGGGCGGTTGTGGCTGCTACTGCTCGGGTGGCGGGGAATTCGTTGCCGAGTAGGGCTTGGGTGAAGGGCAGGTCTTTCCACAGGAGCCCGGCGAGCAGGCCGCGGGAGGCGTCGAGGATGCGGTTGTGGTCGAAGGCCAGTTCGGGTGCTGCATCGAAGGCGACCCACTGTGCTGGTCCCTCGTGGGGTCCGACCACTGCCCACATTGCGATCGATAGTGTTGGGCCGCGGGGGTCGCGATTCGGTTCGTCGAAGGTGATCAGCTGTCCCACCGCACCGATCGCGGCTTCGGGCACGCCGAGTTTCGTGTGCACCGCCCGTCGCGCCGCGCCGACCAGTCGCTCGCCGCGGCCGAGCAGCACACCGGGCAGCGCCAATTGCCCGGTGAACGGTGCCATTGCCCGCGGCGCTATCCCCACACTCACCTCGGCGTCGTCGCCCCAGAAGCGCAACGTCACCACATCCACCGATACAACGGACTGCTCCACGGCTGCCAATCCTGCCGCACCCGACCGTCGCTCTCGGCCACCGGCACCTGCCCCGCCGAACGAGCCATCATCAAGCCAAGCCCGGGAAATCGACAGCCGAGCACCGAACGGAACATCACGACGCCCCTTCTCGACATTCGACACCACCACGTCCCGTCCGCGAGCGGCCCTGCGGGGTAAGCAAGCGGCGGTCACCAGAGATCCGCACTCTGTCTCGGGGTCCGCACGCACTTTAGGGCCCTAGTGACAGGCGGATCCCGAGAGAGGGTGCGGATCTCATGCGGCGGCGACGGTTGTTGTGGTGGGTGTGCGGTGGGCTCGGGCGGGGCCGTTCGAGGTCAGTACGACTGGTACGTCGAGTGTCTGCGCTAGCCAAGGCACCACCTCGTCCGGCATTTCGGTGAGTACCGGGTGGGCGGTGGTCAGCAGGTCGGTGAGGTGTTGCTGGTGGGTGAGGTCTTGCCAGGTGCCCGGCGTCAGGTGATCGATCACACCGTTGTCAGTGACGTATTCCGTTGCCGCGTAACGAGTTCCCGGAGTGTCCAGGTGGGTCAGGGCGAGGCCGTCGATGCCACCGGATGCCGCGATGGCGTAGCGCAACAGGATCGGGTCGAGGTGGCCGAGGCGGAACTCGCCTTGGTAGCGGCCGGTGGCGTTGTGCGGCTCGGGGAAGTCGAGATTCTGGTCTTCGGTGGGGAGCGGGCCTGCGCCGTGACGGGTCATGTAGGTGCGGGTGACGCCGAGAACGTAACCGGCGGCACCGATTTCGGACAGCATGGCACGCGCGTTACGCGGCTCCACGGTGGACCAGGTGGTGTGCGGATGAAACCCGCGCCACTCATCGAGTAGCACGCCTTGGGCACCTTCGAAGACCAGTCGGCCGCGCCGGGCGAACCGGGCGAGCTGCTCGCCGCCGACGATGCGAACGGCGGCGGCGAACTCCTGATACATGTCGACCAGAGTGTCGATCGGTTCGTAGCGATGTTCACCCGGGGCGATCAGCGCACCGTAGTGCGCGGCGAGCGCCTGGAGCTTGTCGCGAAGAACCCTGGGGCGCAGGCAATCCGACACGGTCGGTGCGTCGTGCTCCAGTGCGTACCAAGCGGTTTCGCCGATCCCCCGACCGCACGAACCGTGCCGCGAGGAACCCCTCGCGTCCTCGCGGGCACGGTTGGCGGCGATGTGGATCGGCGTGGTGAGCAGCGCCCGTCCGTCGATGTGCAGCAGTGCCAACGGATCCGGTACGCCGAGCGCCGCCAATTGGCGCGCCTCCCCCGCCAGTGCGATCGGCTCGACCAGCACGTGTTGCGACAGCAGCGTCGGCACATTCGAGAAGGTCCCCGACCCGAACTGCGCGAACGTGTGGTGCCGCCCCTCGGCGATCACGTTGTGCGCAGCCTGCGCACCCCCGTTGAACCGCACCACGGCCGAGACGTCGAGCCCTGCCTCCGCGGAGCACAACCAATCGACCGTCGCACCCTTCCCGGCATCGCCGAAGCCGAGGTCGACTACCACAATGTGTGACCGAAACACGATGCGCTCCTTAGAAATCGTCAGCTACGACCGCTGGGCAGCGCCCGCATCCGCGGACCCTTGGCAGACAGCGCCTTACCAACCGACGCGGCCTCGGCCGCCGAACCCACATCGCGCAGATCCGCGAGCCCGGCGTCCATGTCGACCCGCCCCTCCGCCAAACCGATTGTCAGCGCGATGAGTTCGCACACAGCGGCCGGATCGTCCAGCTTCAGGAAGCTCTGACCGAGCAACCCACGCCAGTGGTCGGCGATCTCCGGATCGTCGTAGTAGCTCGACTGATTCGGCAGGATGTAGTAGACGTGCCAGCGCTCGGCGAGCTCGCGGTAGATCGATTCCACCGAAACATCGCGCCGCACACCGTCACCGATGACGCTGCGGATGTGCCGCGACGCCAGCTTCGGCTTGTTCAACTCGTCGCCGATCAGGAACAGGTAGCCCTTCTTACCCCGCTTCTCCCACGCGTCGGTGACGATATGAGTGGCCATGAAATACCCGGCCAGCTCATAACTTTCGGACTTCTGCCCGCCACCGCCGCCTTCCAGCAGGATGGCGCGCAGCTGCTCGTCCATCCGGTTGTCGGACTCGAACTGCCCCACCTGCAACGGAACTCGGTCGGTGTCGGCATCGCCGATGGCGCCGAACAGGATCTGCGGATCGTCGGCATATCCCTTGCGCTGCAACAGCCCGTGCAACTTGCCGAGCTTCTGCTGCATGATCCGCGGCACCCGCCCCATCGACCCGGTGACGTCGAACAACACCGCGATGGGCAGCGAATTCCCGTGGTCGGCCGAGTCACGGCATTCCCGCGCGCCGACCCCCAGCGGATCGAGCGTCGGGTGCGCCTGCCAATCCTCGTACGGCACATCCTGCAGTTCGGCGGTATATCCGAAGTCGTCGAGGCCCCGGCTGGCACGGAAGGTCTTGGCCGCCCGGTAGGCGGTGTCGTCCCAGTTTCCGTATCCCATGTGATCACTTCCTCTCGTGAATCTAGTTTTAGTGTAAGCGACTAAAACTACGATGGTCAAGGAATCCCCTCGGTAAACCCTGTTTCCTGGCAAGATCGGACACGTGGAGCTCCTACAGCGCAATCCGACCGAAGGTATCTACGCCGCCACCGACGACTATGTGCACGCGATGGAGGTCCGCGGCGCCGAACGGCTGCTATTCGTTTCGGGCACAATGGGTCTCGATCCGGACGGGAAGCCCGCCGCGACCCTCACCGAACAACTCGAGCTCATCTGGTCGAACCTGCGCGCGATCCTCGCCTCGGCCGATATGACCGTCGACAACATCGTCCGCCTCACCAGCTACCTGCGGGACGCGTCCGACGCCGAGGCGAACGCCGCCGCCCGGGTGGCCGCGCTGGGCGGACGAGCCGTGCCGACCACCGCGATCGTGGTGCAGACCCTGGACAACGACTGGCTCGTCGAAGTCGAGGTCGTCGCCGCAGGTTGAGGCACCGGGCGCTACCCCAGCCTGACGATTAGCCTCGCGTCCGTCGTGAGCCAGACACCCTCGATCGCGCACTCGCGGGCAGCGTGGCGGTGATCAATGCGGCGGGCCCGTTCGGCGACACCGTGCCGCCACTCGTCGAAGCGGACTCCGCGCGGACATCCACTATCTGGACGTCTCCGCCGACGTCGAGGTCGTCACGAAAACCGTTGCCACATATCAGGATCAGACCACCGCCGCGGGCATAGTCATCGCTCCCGCCGTGGCGTTCTACGGCGGCCTGGGCGATCTCCTCGCGACAGCATCTACGCGGTCCGCGCCCCGATCGTGGTAGAAGCCTTGTCGCACATCGCTTCCGGGACATACTCCGGACTGCTCACCGCAGGCCGAGATCAACGGCAGCTGACCCGCCTCGGCGAAAATCGCAGGCTCGCGAAGGTGACACCGGTTTAGGATCGCGACCATGGACGAAATCTCCCAGAAGCCGACCGTCCTCGCCGTCGAGGCAGCCCTGCGCGCCGCTGGAGTGACACCACGAGTCCGAGTACTCCCGGAGACCGCCCCGACCGCGGCCGCGGCGGCCGAACAACTCGGCTGCTCTGTCGCCGCGATCGCCAACAGCCTCATCTTCGACGCCGAGGGTGCGCCACTACTGGTCCTCACCAGCGGCGCGCACCGGGTGGACACCGGCAAGGTCGCCGCCCAACTCGGCATCGCCGAGCTGTCGCGCGCCAGCGCGGAGTTCGTCCGCGCACACACCGGTCAGGCCATCGGCGGCGTAGCCCCGCTCGGTCACCCGGCGCCGATCAGGACATTGATCGACGAAACGCTGGCTGATCAGCCGGAGATCTGGGCCGCGGCGGGCCACCCACACACCGTCTTCCCGACCACCTTCGCGGAGTTGGTCACGGCCACCGGTGCCGAGCCCGTCGCCGTCAACTGAACGAGCATCAGCGGATGCGCCGAACGGGCTCGGACGCGCCTGTCGGCTCGGCGGCGCGCCGTGTAAGCAAGGCCGACGAGCCCAACGGCCCACTCGGCGGCACCATGCGATCAGGCCGACGGCTCCAGCGATCCACTCGGCGGCACCATGTGGTCCCCCACGAGCATCGTCCCCGGACCACGCTGCCCACCTGGACCTTGATGAAACCGCACATTGTCCGCGGTCAACGCCGACCCACACTCCCGGCAGACAACCACACCGGCGGTGACCTTCCCGCAGTCGTCGTGCACGACCAACGCAGGTGGCCCCGCCTCCCCCGCAAGCCACGTATCACCCCAGGCAACGAGCATGGTCAGCACCGGATAAAGATCGCGCCCCTTGGCAGTGAGCAGATACTCATGCCGAACCGGATTCGACTGGTACACACGGGTTTCCACGATGCCATGGGCTTGCAACGCCTCCAGCCGCGCAGCGAGCACATTCGACGCGATACCGAGATCACGCCGGATGTCCTCGAACCGCGTCAACCCAACAAAGAGATCGCGCAGGATCAACGACGTCCACCGCTCACCGATCGCGTCGAGCGTGCGCGCGATCGAGCAGACCATGTCGGACAGAGCAACCTTGGGCACCCACCAATCGTAGTCCATTGCTTTTTGCAAGTAACTACAACTAGGTTCGATCCCATGCAGAAGGCGAAGAACGAAGAGGCGACCGACGCGGCGGCAAGGTTCTGCGCGGCAACCAAAGCCGCCGATTTCGACGCGTTGATGGACACGCTCACACCCGACGCCACGCTGGCCTCACCCCTGTCCGGACGATTGGTGTTCCGCGGCAAGGACGACCTTCGGATACTGCTGACCGCTGCCTACGGCGGACTCTCCGACCTGCGGTGGACCGAGCAGATCGGCGACGGCACACGCCGCGTGCTGCTGGCCGAAGCTGCCATCGGCCCGTTCCGCCTGACCGAAGCGCTGGTGCTCGAACTCGCCGAAGACGGCCGCATCCGCAAACTGAATCCCCATCTGCGACCGTGGCTCACCCTCACCGTGCTCGCGGTCTGGCTTGCTCCCGGCCTGCTCAGGCACCCCGGGGTGATGAGAAGGGCGATGCGCGGCGCACCCGCGCCGTAGACTGCGCGGATGGACCCGTTGACGCGGATCCGCGCGATCTGCCTGGACCTACCGGAGTGCAGCGAACGGCTCAGCCACGGCTGCCCCACCTTCTTCGTGCGCGCGAAGACCTCGTTCGTCAAGTACATCGACGGTGGTTACGACGAGCCGGGCCCGACCATCTGGTGCCCCGCGCCCGAGGGCGTGCAAGCCGAATTGGTCGACGCCGAACCCGAACGTTTCTTCATCCCGCCCTACGTCGGGCACAGCGGTTGGATCGGCGTCCGCCTCGACATCGACCCCGACTGGACCGAGTTCGCCGAGATCATCCACGACGCCTACCGCAAGGTGGCGCCGAAAAAGCTTGTGGCAGAACTCGACTGAGCGACAGCCGCATGCCCCCTGATTGCCTGTACCGAAGATCAAGGGGCGTGCGGCTTTTCGTCGGCAACTACCGGACCAGGTCTTCGGTCAAACCGTCGGCGGTGAGTTCTACCCGCCTGGTCAAACCGATGTCGTCGAGGAAACGCGGATCGTGGCTGACCACGATCAACGCACCCTCGAAGCTGGCCAGCGCCTGGGTCAGATGCTCCAGGCTCGGCAGGTCGAGGTTGTTGGTCGGCTCGTCCAGCAGCAACAACTTCGGCGCCGGATCGGCCAGGAGCAGCATTGCCAGTGCGGCCCTGAGGCGTTCCCCACCGGACAGCGCCGAGGCGGCGACATCGGCGTCGGTGCCGCGAAACAGGAAGCGAGCCAACTGGGCTCGGATCTGTTCCGGCGACGCGTGCGGCGCCGTCGATGCCACGTTCTCGAACACCGACCGTTGCTCGTCGAAGATGTCGAGGCGTTGCGGCAGCATCCGCCAGGGCACCTTCGGGTGCGCGGCCGCGATCCGGCGCAGCAGCGTGGTTTTGCCCACGCCGTTGCGTCCGGTCAAGGCGATCCGCTCCGGTCCGCTGATCCGCAGCGAAACCGTTGGACCGCAAGCCAACTCGACCTCGTCCAGTTCGATCACGTCCTGGCCGGGGTAGAGCCGGGTGTCGGGTAGGTCGACGCGGATCTCCCGATCGTCACGCAACAGCTCCTGCGCCTGCTGAAGTTGGTCCTTGGCCGTCTCCAGCTTGCCGATGTGCTGATTTCGCAGCTTGCCCGCCGACACCTGTGCCTGCCGTTTGCGTTCGGCCATAATGATTTTCGGTTCTCGCTTGGTGTCCCACATCTTCTGCCCGTACCGCTGCCTGCGGTCCAGCTTGATCCGCGTTTCGACGAGTTCGCGAGCCTGCTTGCGCACATCGCTGCGCGCGTCGCGGATCGCCGCCTTGGCCGCTTCCTGCTCGGCCTCGATGATCCGCTCGTACTCGCTGAAGTTGCCGCCGAACATGCGCAGTTCGCCCTGACGCAGCTCCGCGATGGTGTCCATTCGCTCCAACAGCTCACGGTCGTGACTGACCGTGAGCACGGTGCCGGAGAACTGGCTGACCACCTCGTAAAGCCGTTCGCGGGCAAGCTGATCCAGGTTGTTCGTCGGCTCGTCGAGCAGCAGGATCTCCGGCTCGGCCAGCAGTTCGGCGACCAGCCCGAGCAGTGTCGTCTCGCCGCCGGAGAGGGTCTCCAGTCGGCGATCCAGCTGTTCGGCCGAGTCGGCGACGTAGTGCAGGCCGAGCCGCCCGAGCAGGGCGATCGCGCGTTCCTCGACGTCCCAGTGGTTGCCGACGATGTCGAAGTCGGACTCCTCGGCGCCACCGGATTCGATGCGGTGCAAGGCTTTCCGGATTTCGGCGATGCCGAGCACGGCGTCGACCCGCTGCCCCGCGGCGAGACCGAGGTCCTGGCGTAGGTAGCCGAGATGACCGGTGACCGTGATCGAACCGCGGGCGGGGGTGAGCTCACCGGCGATCAGCCGCAACAGCGTGGATTTGCCCGCACCATTGCTGCCGACCAGGCCGATATGCCCGGGACCCAGGGCGCCATCGAGCCCGTCGAACACAGGTGTGCCGTCCGGCCAGGAGAAAGTGAGATCGGAAAATGACGGATGGGTCATGGTGACTCCAAGAGGTCGCTACGGATACGCGGCGCGCGACTGCGGACCGCCCGAGTGGCTACCTCATGAGATCAACGGACATGACTCCGATCAACGGGAACAAGACCCATCTAGATTAACCACACTTCCGCCGGATGTGCCAGTGATATCTGAATCACACCCGCTCACAGCCACATCGATGCCCTAGACCTACCCCGCCCCGATCACGGCGGCGATCTCGGGGGACAGCGGATAGGGCCGCTCGACCGGTAGCGCGCGGGCGGCCGCGTCGAGTTTCCCGTCGGCGACCAGCCGCCCGATCTGCTGCGCCTGGGCGGTGACATCGCGAATACCCGTGATCCACCGATCGACATACAGCCCCACCGCCGGACCGCCCAACCCGACTTGCAGCGACCGATGGGCCAGCGGCCGGTGATGCAGGTCGCGCTCCGGATCCCATTGAATGCGAACGGGACTCACCCGCAGCCGCTCCATCCACACCCGGCGATCCGAATACATCTCCGGCACATAGTGACTCAGGCACGACTGCCACAGTGCCCACTCGAACCCGCCGCGCGTGATCGACACCGCGAGCACCCGCTCCTGCCCCGGCTTGGTCGCCCACCCGCAGCGATACATCATCCATAGAAACGAAGGCTTGATCCAGGTCATCCGCTCCCGCTTGAAGGGGTCGACGAATGTCCCTGCGGCAACGGCCGCCTCGGCGATGTCCGCCGGATATGCCTGATAGACAACCACGGTCGCCGTGTCGTAGTCAGCTCTGACCTGCCGCATCGGCGGCGCAACACTCACGCGCAGATCCTTGCAGTCCGATCCCCGAAGTCGACCGGGATTCGCGCTATCGGGACGAAGCTCCGGAAAACCGTCGGCTAGCCGTTGGTGAAGGCGAGGCTGGTCGCGTCGTAGCGGGTGCCCGCGATGTCCGCGGCCGGGGCGGCGGCCTCGATGGCGGCGAGGTCGGCGGCGGACAGCTCGACGGTCAAGGCCGCGAGGTTCTCCGCCAGGTACTGCCGACGGCGGGTGCCGGGAATCGGCACCACGTCGTCGCCGCGGTGCTGCACCCCGGCCAGGGCCAGCTGACCGGCGGTAATGCCCTTCGCCGCGGCCAGTTCGTTCAGCTTCTCGACGATCGCCAGGTTCCGTTCGAGGTTGCCGTCGGCGAAACGCGGCTGGGTGCGCCGCATGTCGTTCTCGGCCATGCCCTCGACGGAGTTGTAGCGGCCGGTCAGGAAACCGCGTCCGAGCGGGGAGAACGGGACCAGGCCGATCCCGAGTTCGCGCGCGACCGGCGCGATCTCCGCCTCCAGGTCGCGAGTCCACAGCGACCACTCGCTCTGCAGCGCGGCGATCGGATGCACCGCATGTGCCCGACGGATGGTTTGCACACTGGCCTCCGACAGCCCGAGGTGCCGAACCTTTCCTGCCTGCACCAGCTCGGCCATCGCACCGACGGTCTCCTCGATCGGCACCTGCGGATCGACCCGATGCTGGTAGTAGAGGTCGATGTGGTCGACCCCGAGCCGACTGAGCGACGCGTCGCACGCCTCCCGCACATAGGCGGCATCGCCACGGATCCGAGTCGGCTCCCCCAGCCGGTTGGCGAAGCCGAACTTCGTGGCCAGCACCACCTCGTCGCGACGCCCGGCGATGGCCCGGCCGATGAGCTCCTCGTTGTGCCCGAAGCCGTAGAAATCGGTGGTATCCAGCAACGTCACCCCGAGATCGAGCGCGTACCGCAGCGTCGCGATCGACTGCGCGTCATCCGCGGCGCCATACCCATGGCTCATCCCCATTCACCCCAAACCCTGCGCGGATACCGCTAGTTCGCCGAGCTGCCGGGTACCGACGTTGTTCATGCTGTGCCTCCTGAAACCGGAACTGCTTTCGCTCACAAACGCTAAGAGTTGGAGCGCACTCCATGTCAAGCGATGATCTTGCAGCCACCGATCCAAAGCCGATTCAGTTGTCGGTGGGTGGCGCTAGCGTGGCGGAATGGTCGCATCTCGGGACATTCGGTTGAGTGACGGGCGGGTTGTTCGCGCGTACGACAGCGAGCACGAGGGGCACGCGGGAGTTCTTGTGTGGCAACATGGTTCGCCACAAACCGGGGCGTTGCTCGACCCGCTACTGGAAGCGACGACAGCGCGCGGGATCCGGCTGGTGTCCTACGGTCGACCTGGCTACGGGGGTTCGACCAGGCTGCCCGGGCGGAATGTCGCGTCGGCGGCGCACGACGTCGAGCAGGTGGCCGATGCGTTCGGTGTTGAGCGATTCGCGGTGATGGGGGCATCGGGAGGCGGGCCACACGCGCTCGCCTGCGCAGCCGAACTCCCGGATCGGGTCACCGGGGCGGTCTGCTTGGCCGGGATCGCGCCCTTCACCGACGAGTACGACTGGTTCGCGGGCATGGTGTCGCCGGGTGGACTGAAAGCCGCCATCGATGGGGCCGAGGCCAGGGCTCGATTCGCGGAGACGGCCGAATTCGACACGGCCAGTTTCATTTCCGCCGATTGGGACGCCCTCGCGGGGCAGTGGTCGAGTCTCGGCGCGGATGCTCAGCGAGCTGGCGAGGCGGGCAGCGAAGGACTGGTCGATGACGACGTCGCCTTCGTCGACCCGTGGGCCATCGACCTGGGTGCGATCACCGCGCCGGTTCTGCTCGTGCAAGGCGGACAGGACCGAGTGGTCCCGCCGTCGCACGCCGACTGGTTGCATCGACGACTTCCCAAGGCGCAGTTGTGGAGTCGGCCGGCGGACGGTCATGTCTCCGTCCTGCACGCGTGCGCGGACGCGATGGATTGGCTGCGGGCGAATGGCTGAGCGAACACACCGCGCAGGCAATACGATGCTGTCGCATGACCATTGAGTCGGAAGTGTTGAAGGGCCGCCAATTCCTATGGCAGGTCGAGGAAACCGCGGGATTCGAGTCGTCCTGGATAGACTTGGACGGCCTGCGGCTGCATGCCGAGGGCCGATCTGCCGGTCAGCTGCCCGAGCCGTACTGGGTGACCTACACCCTCGACACCGACGAGAACGCCGTCACCACGCGCCTGCAGGTCACCTGTGTCACCGCGACGGAACGTCGAAGCCTGGACCTGCGCCGCGAGGGCGACACCTGGTCGGTCGACGGCACACCCCGCCCGGACCTCGCCGACGCGCGCGACTGCGATCTCGCCTGCTCACCACTGACCAACACGATGCCCATCATCCGCACCGGCCTGCACCGACACCCTGGCACCGCCGAGTTCGTGATGGCCTTCGTCGAGGTCCCCGGCCTGCGGGTGGTTCCGTCCAAGCAGACCTACACCCACCTGGGCCCCGCCGACGGCGGAGCCGAAGTCCGTTACGCCGCAGGCTCTTTCACCAGCGACCTACACATCGACGCCGAAGGCTTCGTCGTCGTATACCCGACCCTCGGCCACCGAGTACCAGCCACAACCAGCGTCACGGACGGCGAACGCCTGCGCGGCCCAGGCTCCGCACGCCCCGGCGCCTGATCGGCGCACCTTTCAGAGGAACTGCCCGCTCGCCAGGTAAGGCGCAGGAGTAGGCATGCCGCGGACGGCGAGATACCCCTCTTGGCCGATATCGAGCCCCGCCGCCAACCCGACATCCACGGCCCACTCGTTGGCGGTGGTGATGCAGTTGACGAGGGTGTCCGCCTGCGCGGCGGCCAGTGCTTCCCAGAGCAGATCCGCCGCGGTTCGGCGATCGGCGGCGGCCAGGAGAACGGCACGTCCTCGATCATCGATGTACACATACCCCGGCTTGTCATCGCCGCGGGACACGACCAAGCGGTGACTGTTCAGCAGATACTGATGGTCCGATCCGTGTCCTGCCCCGCGAACCCGCTGGTCCAGCCGGTCCATCCAGTCGAAGTCGTCGGCCGACCCGTCGGACAGCCCGCGCACCGCGGGAAGGGTGGAGCGGTCGACGGTGCCGACCATGCGCATCTGCGGGTGCAGCGAGAACCCGGCCAACCGGTACCGCCGGGTGGCTCCGGGATGCACGGAGGAGGAGAACATTCCCTGCCGACCATCGGCATGCGCCAGAACCGCGTCGAGCAGCCGTTTCCCGACGCCCTGCCCCTGCACGCGCGGCAGCACGCCGTAGGTTGCCAAGTACCACAACCGATCTCGATTCTGCGAGATCGCGAATCCCACGATCCGCTCCCCGTCGACCGCCACCCAGCACCCTTGCGGGTCGACCTCGAGGAAGTAGCGCATGCGGTCGATCCACCGCTTGCTGACCGCTTCCGATCGAGGTTCAGGCTCCGGCTCGCTGACCCGCCGATCCCGACGATCGCTGTCGAGGAATACCGCGTCGGAAGTGCGTTCAGCACCCGGCAGGTCATCGGCGCACATCAACCTGACCGCGACACAATCCATGCGCTCACGGTACGAACAACTCGATGCAGAGGGAACCGATTATCCGGCGGGATCCGGCCCGCGCGGCAGGCTCAGATCTTGACGATCGAGGTCAGGGGGTAGTTCCCCTGACGCGCACGACCATTCAGGAAGGTCAGCTCCAGAACCACCGCGGCCGCGATGACTTCGGCACCCACCTGAGCGAAGAGGTCGGCGGCGGCGGCGAGCGTCCCACCGGTGGCGAGGACGTCGTCGAGGAGCAGGATGCGCTTGCCTGCGAGATCTATTCCATCGGCGGGGATTTCGAGCGCGGCGGTGCCGTACTCGAGGTGGTACTCGCGGCTGACGACGGGCGGGGGCAGCTTGCCCGCCTTGCGGACGGCGAGCACGCCGGTGCCGAGGCTGGCGGCGACGGCCGCGCCGATCAGGAAGCCGCGGGCATCGACACCGGCGACGAGGTCGGCGTCGGGCCCGTAGGAGGCGAGGCTGTCGATGACGGTGCGGAAGCCTTCGGCATCGGCGAAGACGGGGGTGAGGTCGGCGAAACGGACTCCGGGGGTGGGGAAGTCGTCGCGCCAGCGGGTCAAACGCTCGACCGCTGCGGCGGCCCGGCCGGTCCGATCGGCGGCTAACTCATCGGATTCGATCGCCGCGTGCTTGCTCATCGACACCTCTCCATCATCACACCAAGGGGCACTTGCGCGGGCAGTTGCCCGCGGCCGCACCCACAACACCTGTCACCGTTTCAGCACCCACCGGTCCATGTTCCAACCGGACCCCGCTTGGTTGGGTGCAGCTATCCCGTTCTGCAAACCACCGCCGAACGCGATGGTGCGCGGGGTGGCGAACAGGGGGATGCTCGGCAACTCCGCCCACAGCAGGTTTTCGGCTTCGGTGAACAGATTCAGCTGTGTGGTCGAGTTGTCGTCGGCCGCAAGCTGATCGGTGATCGCATCGTAGCGGCCGTTACCGAATCGGCCGAAATTGAGCCCGCTACCGGTGCGCAACGCACTGGTAGCCGCGACACCGGACAGCGATCCGGCCGGACCCGGCGCGGATGCGGTGCTGCCCAGGATGGCGTCGACTTTGCCCTCGCTGAGCTGGGACGGAGTGAAGTCGGGCGCGCCGGCGTCGACGATGGTGATGCCCGCCGGTTTGCAGGCCTCCGTGATCATCGCCACGGTCTGCGCGCGACGATCATCGGGTCGCAGGTAGCCGATCCGGATGGTCGGGTTATTGGTCCGCGACGCCCCGACGGCCTGCGTCGCGGCGCCCACGTCGCCGTTGAACTTGCCCGCCGCACCGATCACCGACGGATAGAACAGTGAATCCTGTTGCACGATATGCGCGTTCAACGGACCGGAGCCGAGCCCGTCCTTGGGGGCGTCCGGCATCTTGCCGAGCTTGTCGTACAGCGCCTGCCGCGGCACGCAGAGGGCGAGCGCCCTGCGCATGTCGACCGAGCCGAACACTCCCCCGGTCGCCAGCACCAGCTGCTCGACGCCCCGGCCCGGCACGTTCTGCACCCGGAACCCGTCCAGGTTCAGGTCTTTCACCGAGCCACTGCCGATGTCGATGACACCCATGGCGCTGTCGCCGACCTTGGACTTCAGATCGATGTTCTTGGGCCACACCAGGATCCGGCCGGTGGCCGGCTTGTTGCCCCACCAGCGCTCGTTGGCGACCAGCACCAAACCGTCCTTCGCACTGAAGGATTCGATCCGGTAGGGCCCGGACGAGGGGAACCTGGTCAGGTCGAGGCTGCCGGAGCCGAAGTTCCAGCCGGTGTTCCAGAATTCGGCGATCCGCCCGAGCCCGCTCGGATCGCCGGTTTGCAAGGCGGACACCACATTCGGCACGTTCGCCGCCTGCGCGGCGACGTGTGCGGGCATCAACTCGCCCGCGGTGAACAGGTTGCGCCAAGCCGAGTAGCGCCGGTCCGGGCGGAACACCACGGTGGCGTCGCGCGAACCGGGCTGGCAGTCCACCCGTTCGATGTCGGCGTAGCCTGCGGTGCTCGCGGCGTCGAACAGCGGAATCGGCCCTCGGTCACCGGGTTTGGTGAATCGCCCGCTGCGCGAGGCCCAGGCGAGCACCAGGTCGTCGCAGGAGGTGGGCACCCCGTCGGAGTACACGCCGTCGGGGTTGAGCCGGTACTGGATGGTCTGTACCTCGCCCGGCACCTCCTTGGCGGTGCCGAAGTCGGTGTCGGCGACCTGCTGGCCGTCCGGTCCGGTATAGAAGAACCCGGTGATCACCCGGCCGAACACCGAGGTCGCTCCGGTGCTCGCGCCGAGTGTGCTGCCGCCGTTGTAGCTGGCGACGGTGGCGTCGACGGCATAGCCGATGGACGGCACCTGGTTCTTGCTCGAGCACCCGGCCGCCAACCCGGCGGCCAGGGTGCCCGCGGCCAACACCGCGATCAGGCGTACTGCTCGGCTACCTGGCTTTCGCATGAAACCCCTGCCTGTGTCAGTGCCGCCGCTTCTGCCGTTTGCCGCTCGGGCGTGCGCCCGGTCGGGGCGCCTGCCCCGGTTCCCGCGACCGACGCGGTTCGTCGTCACCGTAGCCGCGGCCGGTCGCCGCGGTCGCCCGCCGCTCCGCCTCGACACCCGCACGCGCGCTGGCCACCCCGGCGCGCCGGGACATGACCTTCTCGGTGTGCCTGGCCACCGGGCCCCACCGCTCCTTGATCGACACCAGCAGCGGTGTCGCGAAGAAGATCGAGGAGTAGGTGCCGACCAGCAGGCCGACCAGCTGCACCAGCGCCAGGTCCTTGAGCGTGCCGACGCCGAGCATCCAGACCGCGATCACCATCAGGCCGACGATCGGCAGGATGCCGATCAGGGCGGTGTTGATGGAGCGCATCAGGGTCTGGTTCACCGCGAGGTTGGCCTGCTCGCCGTAGGTGCGGCGGTTCAAATGCAGGATGCCCCTGGTGTTTTCCTCGACCTTGTCGAAGACGACCACCGAGTCGTACAGCGAGAAGCCGAGGATGGTCAGGATGCCGATCACGGTCGCCGGGCTCACCTCGAAGCCGACGAGCGAGTACACGCCCGCCGTGACGGTGACGTCGAAGACCAGGGCGGCCAGCGCCGCGACCGCCATGTGCGGTTCGAAGCGGATGGCAATGTAGGCGGCGACCAACACCAGGAACACCGCAAGCGCGATGAGCGCCTTGCGGGTGATCTGGCTACCCCAGGTCTCGCTGACGTCCGAGGCACTGATCGCGCCGCGGCTCGGTTGGCCGTCCTTGCCCTTGGGCTGGAACTTGGTGAACAGCGCCTCGTTCAGCGCGTCCACCTGGTCCTTGTTCAGCGCCTCGGAGCGGATCAGGATGGTGGCGTTGCCGCCGCTGCCGACGGTCTGCACCGAGACCGGATCGGTGCCGATCGCGGTCTTGTAGACCTCCTCGACCTGGCTGGTGCTGGCACCCTGGGCCGGGAACTGGACCCGCGAGCCGCCCTCGAAGTCGATGCCGAAGTTGAAGCCGCGGAAGATGATGCTGCCCAACGAGATCAGGATGATGGCGGCGGTGATCAGGTACCAGTTCCGGCGCTTGCCGATGACGTCGATGGCGCCGGTACCGGTGTAGAGCCGGTTGAAGAAGCCGTGCTTGGGCTGATCGGTCACCGCGGTGAACACGTCCGTGGTCTCGGCCGGGTTCGGGGTGCGTGACGTGCTCGTGTGATTGGTCATCTCGTTCACGCCTTCCCGAGTGCGGCCTCGGCCGCCTTCCGCTCGCGCGCGACCTGCTGGATCGCACCGAGCCCGTTCACGGACGGTTTGGCCCAGTAGTTCGTGCGCGAGGCGAGCAACACCAGCGGCGAGGTCACCAGGAACACCACGACCACGTCGAGGATGGTGGTGAGACCGAGGGTGAACGCGAAGCCCTTCACCTGTCCGACCGCGAGGATGTAGAGCACCGCGGCGGCGATGAAGCTGACCGCGTTGCCGGACAGAATGGTCCGGCGGGCCCGCTGCCAGCCACGCGGGGCGGCGGAACGGAAGCTGCGGCCCTCGCGCATCTCGTCCTTGATGCGTTCGAAGAACACCACGAACGAGTCGGCGGTCATACCGATACCGATGATCAGACCGGCGATACCGGCGAGGTCGAGGGTGAACCCGATCCATCTACCGAGCAGCACCATGATGCCGTAGACCGCGAGACCCGAAGCCACCAAAGAGAATCCGGTGACGAACCCGAGCATCCGGTAGTAGGCCAGGCAGTAGAGCAACACCACGGCCAGACCGATCGCACCGGCGAGCAGGCCCGCCTTCAGCGAGGAGAGCCCCAGTGTCGCCGACACCGTCTCGGCCTCGGAGGTCTGGAAGGACAGCGGCAGCGAACCGTACTTCAGCGTGTTCGCCAGTTCCTTCGCCGACGCCGCGGTGAAGTTACCGGAAATCTGGGTGCGGCCACCCTGCTGCGGTCCCTGCTGCACGACCGGCGCGCTGACCACCTTGGTGTCGAGCACGAAGGCGACCCGCTTGTAGACGTACTCGCCGGTGAGCGTGGACCACGCGTCGCTACCGCCGGACTTGAACTCGAGGTACACCTCGTGCCGTGCCTGCTGGGTGTTCAGGCCCGAGCTGGCGCTCTTGATCTCCTGGCCGTCGATCCGGCTCTTGTCGAGCAGCAGGATCTCCTGGCCGTCGGTGGAGCAGGCGACCAGCGGCAGGTTCGGATCGTCGTTGCCCTGCAACGGGTCCGGCTTACTGCAATCCAGCGCGGCCATCGCGGCCTGCTGGATGGTCGGGTCGGCGCTCTGCCGGATGGCCTTGGCGTCCTGAATCTCCTTGGCCGCCTGTTCCTTCGGCGAGAGATTCGGATCGGCAGGCGGCTGGGTCGGCCCCTGCGCCGGGAACACGCGCTGCTGCGGTGCCGGGTCTACCGGCTCACCGCCGGAAGCGGGCGAGCCGACGGAAGGCGTGTCGGCGGGCGGGGGCGGTACCGCACCCGAGGCGGGTGGCGGCAGCTCGCCGGGCGCGCCCGGTGGCGTGGCACCCGGTGCCGGTTGCTGGGCCTGGCCGCGCTGGGCGGCGGGCACGGCATTCAGCACGGGGCGGATGTACAGCTTGGCGGTGGTCGCCAGCGCGCGCGCCTGCTGCCCGTCGTCGCCGGGCACCGTGATCACCAGGTTGTCGCCGTCGATGACGACCTCGGACCCGGCGACACCGAGACCGTTGACCCGGTTCTCGATGATGTCCTGCGCCTTTTTCAGGCTGTCCTGATTCGGCTTGCCGCCGTCCGGCGTTCGGGCGGTCAGCGTGACCCGGGTACCACCCTGGAGGTCGATGCCGAGCCGTGGGGTCGAGGATTTGTCACCGGTGAAGAACACCAGCGCATAGATCACGGCCAGCAACGCGGCGTAGACACCGAGCAGCCGGAGCGGATGCGCCGATCCCTGGGAAGGTGGCACAGTACGTCATCTCCTAGGCGGGAAGTCGAGAATGGAACAGGCAGGCACACACCAGCGACGCCGGGTGCGGACAGTAGTGGCGTGAGCTACGGGGCCCGCGGATCGGACGCCGTCGCGGCTTCGGCCAGTCGGCTTCGTCGCGGCAGCATCCGGCGTGCGGGCACGCCGAAGGCAATCAGTCCTTGGTCAGCCGGGTCTCGGTCTGCGCGGCCGATTCCTCGACCGCGTCGGCCACGTGCGCGCCGTTGCTGTCGGCGGCGGCCGGGCCGACCTCGATCGTGTCGGCGTCGGTCTCGTCGGCAACCGGCTCGGTCTCGACGCGCACCTCGCGGATGGCCGCGCGCAGCCACGTCGTGACGACCTCCTCGGCGATCTCGAGATCAACCGTGGTGTCGTCGAGATCGACAACCGTGCCGTACAGCCCCGACGTGGTGATGACCTGGTCGCCCGCCTTGAGGGTGTCCTGCATCTCCGTGACCTTGGCGGCTTCCCGCTTCTGGCGGCGGACGCCGAGGAACATCGGCACGAGCAGGGCTACCAGCAGCAGCGGAAACAGAAGTTCCATCGTCGAAGTCAGTCCCTAGTCTTGTGGGTGGGATGGGTATGTACCCAGACAGTCTGCCAGTTCGTGTCTCCGACGCCACACCGGCACACCTGCTGGGGAGCGCCGATGCGCGCGGTGGCCATATCGCACGCCGAATCGGCGCTCGGCACCGGAGTCCGAAAGGCCCGGTCGGTTTGCCCGGAAATTCTCCGGCACGAAACACATCCGTAACGAATTCCGTTGGCCTACAGTAGAAATCGCAGGGAATTCATCAGCGCAGGACGTCCCGACGGCGTGGCCGGGGAGCCTGATCTACGCACGAACTCATCGATCTTCGAGCCGTGTCTCGGGACCTTCTGTGCCTTCACAAAGGGGACGATGATGGCAAACGAAGCCAGAATCGACGTAAAAACGCTACTGCAGAAAGCCGCAGGGGATCTGGCCGCGCCGGAGCTCTACGACCTGGCCCGCACCGCCGAATCGGGAGCGTGGTTCGCCAGCCCGGACCGCAGGAACGGCGAGCCCGCGCGGCGCCCGGACTACGAGTGGCCGCTCGTTTCCGAGCATGCCTACCTGGGGAAATACGGTAAGGGCACGGCGGCGGTGCATCTGGGGAACGGGCACGAGCGGCTGGTCAACCCGATGATCTTCGCCGACGGCTTCAACTACGGCCCCAGCGACCTCGACGGACTGTGGCAGTGGTTCAACCATCCGTACTCCGACGCGGGTGAGCGCCTGTTCGACCAGCTGCTCGCCGCGGGCATCGACATCGTGTTACTCGGCTTCGACACCCGGCACGACTACATCCAGGTCAACTCGGGCGTGGCGCGGGCAGGCATCGGGAGGGTCATCGCCGAGCAGGACGGCAAGGCGCCGCTGATCGTCGGCGGCGTGAGCATGGGCGGCATGATCACCCGCCACGCACTCGCGGCGATGGAAAGCGCCGACGAGGATCACCAGACCGGGACCTACCTGTCCTGGGATACCCCGCACAACGGCGCGTGGATTCCGCTGATCCTGCAGCAGATGGCGTACTTCTTCGAGTTCTTCGAGGCGGCCACACCGGGCAAAGCGAGCAAGGCCAGTCTGATTCGCAGCCCTGCGGCGCAGCAGCTGCTGTGGGCCTGGGTGGAGGACGCGCGGTATTCGGGTCCGGTCGCCACCGCGTCGCCGCTGCGCGCCCAATTCGTCCAGGAGCTGGCCGATTTGGGTGGCTTCCCGCAGCGGCCGGTCCGGCTGGGCGTCGCGAACGGGCGCGGCGACGGGCAGGGACCGGACCTGCCCGCCGGGGAGATCGTCTTCGACAAGAAGTTCCTCGGCGGTCTGATCGGCAGCGCCACCGCGCGCTACCAGCCTGCTTTCGGTGACAAGCAGCCGGTCGGCGGCATGCATCTCGGTCTGACCTCGCGCAGCTCGACGACCAGCGCGGTCGCACCGTTCGACGGTGCACCCGGCGGCATGCTGGATTCGTTCGGCCAGGTCGCCACCACGCTCGGGATCGACCTGGAGGAGGCGAAGCGCTGGAGTTGCTTCGTCCCGTCGGTCAGCGCGATCGCGTTGGACTTCGACCCGATGACCTGGGAGGTCGAGCTCGACAAGGACCTGCGCAAGGTGACCGCCGAGCACACGGCGCTCACCGAATTCTGTTGCAACACAACCAATACCGAGCATTCGGCGGTGACACCGACGCTCGCGGAGTGGGTGCTTCGCAAGATCGCCAAGTAGCGCGGCTGGCCCCGCCGGAGTGGATCCGGCGGGGCTTGCGCAACGGGGCGTCCTTGCTCAGGCGGACTGTCCGTAGACGTAGTCGTCGAGCGGGAAGCTGACCGCCTCGCGGTGCGCATTGAGGGTGCTGGTCGGGCGCAGCAGGGCGGCCTCGCCGTGCGGGTTGAAGTAGTAGCTGCGCGCGGTGGAGCAGTTGCCGCCGTAGAAGACCGAGGTGCTGAGCTTGTCGGTGACGCGGTCCAGGAAGCCCGCGTTGGCCTGCCCGGTCACCTCGAAAGTGTGCTCACCGCGGCGGAACAGCTCGGCGAAGAGCCGTCCCATGTGCTTCATCTGCGCCTCGATGGTGGTGAAGTAGGACAGGCCGCTGTAGGAGTACGGGCTGTTGAGGCTGAGGAAGTTCGGGAACTTAGGCACGGTGATGCCCTCGTAGGCCTGGAAACGGTTGTCCCGCCAGAACTTTCCGAGATTCACCCCGTCGCGGCCGATGATCTCGATGGCCGGGAAGTTCACGTCCCACAGGTTGAAGCCGGTGGCCAGGATCAGCGTGTCGATCTCGGTCTTGTGCCCGTCGGCGGTGACGATGCCGTCGGCCTCGATGCGCTCGATCGAGTTGGTCTCCAGGCGCACGTTCGGCTTGTTGAACGAGCGGAAGTAGGTGTTGGAGAAGGTGGGTCGCTTGCAGCCGAAGTCGTAGTGCGGCGTGAGCTGCTTGCGAGTTTCCTTGTCCTTCACCGAGGTACGCAGATGCGCCTTGGCGAGGATGCCCGCGGCCTTGTTCAGCGGCTTGGCCTGCGTGTAGTGCAGCACGCCGACCACCATGAGCGCCTCGAGCAGGCTGGTGTTGAACAGCCGCGCGGCCTTCTGGGTGACGGGCACCCGGTCGAACAGCTTCTGCACCGGCTTCGGGATGGCGGTGTCGATCTTCGGCACCACCCAGATCGGGGTGCGCTGGAAGACGGTGAGCGCGTCGGCCTTCTTGGCCACCTCGGGCACCAACTGCACGGCGGTGGCGCCGGTGCCGATGATCGCCGCCTTGCGACCGGTGAGGTCGAAATCGTCCTCCCACGCGGTGGTGTGGATGATCTTGCCCGCGAACGAGTCGATACCGGGGAACGGCGGGGTGTAGGGCTGGGACAGGAAGCCCGTCGCGGTGAGCAGGTAACGGCCCGTGAGGGTTTCACCGCCCGCGACCGATACCACCCACTGCTGGTGCTCTTCGTCCCAGCGGGCGCCGTCGACCACGGTGCCGAAGCGCATGCGGCGGCGCAGGCCGTACTTGTCGGCGATGTGCCCGGCGTACTTCTTCAGCTCCGCACCCGGCGCGAACAGCCGCGTCCAATACGGGTTGGGCTCGAAGGAGTACGAGTAGGTGACCGAGGCGATGTCGACCGCCAGGCCGGGGTAATGGTTGACGTGCCAGGTGCCGCCGAGATCGTCCTCGCGTTCGAGGATGACGTAGTTGCTCAGGCCGAGACGATCGAGCTCGATGCCCGCCCCCATGCCACCGAATCCCGCTCCGACCACGACCGCGTCGTACTGAGGCGCCACTCCGAACCTCCAGGTATGTGAACCGTTTATCACAGAATGACACATCATTCCGTTTGTGACGACTGTATCATCGGTGGCGTGACGAAGCCATTGACGCGTGCCGAGCGGCGCAAAGCCGAGCTCCGCCAGGAAATCATCGACACCGCCTTCGTCTGCTTCTCGGAGAAGGGCTATCACGGCACCGGGATCGCTGATATCGCCGGTCACCTGGGCATCGGGCACGGCACCTTCTACCGGTACTTCAGCAACAAGCGCGACATCATCGACCACGTCATCGATGACCTGTCGGCCAAGATCATCGACACCCTCGGCACCGAGAACGCCCCGGACGCCGCCACCACGCTGGACGAATACCGCGCGCAGACCGACCGGATCGGCCAGGCGCTGACGCACATCCTGATGGATGACCGCCGGGTCGCCCAGCTGCTGCTCGTGCACGCGCCCGGCATCGACGAGGAACTGACCGCGCGCCTCTACGGCCTGCTCGACATGGCCGACGCGCTCACCGCCGGATATCTCGACCACGGGGTCGAACTCGGTTATCTGCGAGCGGATTTGGATACCGTCAACACCGCGCGGGCGGTGACCGGCATGCTGCTCGCCGGGATCGTGCACGGCCTGCGCGATACCGACGCGGGGGCCATCCAGGGGCTCAACGAGGCCATCCGGCGGCTGCTGATCGACGGTGTCCGCAAGGACTGAGCAAATCGATAAGCCCCCTGACGGCGCTGGCGGCGTTAAGGTGAGGGAACAGTTCCGACGTGTCCGCCAGGGGGCGCTCGTGGTCGCAAGAGACCAGGGAGTACGAAAAACGCACATTCCGACGGACCGGCGCACCGGGCCTGACAGAATGTCGCCCGTGACCCCCGAGGATGTGAGCCGGATCAGTTTTGCGACACCACCATTCGGGCAGCGTGGTTATCACGCGGACGAAGTGGACGCCTTCCTCGACCTCGTCGCGGCGACCATGGCCGGACGAGGCGCCCTCGCCGCGGATGACCTGCGGCACGTCACCTTCGACGCACCCCGGCCCGGTGGGCGCGGATATCGCGCGGATCAGGTCGACGAGTATCTGGATCAGGTGCGCGTCGAGCTCGAGATCCGCCAGCGCGGAGTGCGGCCCGCACCGTCCGGCAACGGGCAATCGATGCTCAGCCCGGATGACGTGCAGCGGATGCAATTCACGCTGTCGCCGGTCGGTCGTCGTGGGTACCACGAAGACGAGGTCGACGCATTCCTCGATCTGGTCGCCGCGACCCTCGCGCACGGCGGGCCGGGCAGCCTGACCGTGGCAGATGTGCGTTCGGTGCGATTCACCGAAGCACGACTCGGAACCCGTGGATACCAGCGCGACGAGGTCGACGCATTCCTCGATCTGGTGGTCACCGCCCTCCAACACGCCGAACACCAGCACCACCGCTGGACCCTGCACCGCGACGTCGGCGAGTAAGCGCGCGGCGCCAGTCGCCCCGCACCAATTCGCCCCACGCGCACGAAATCGCTAGCAATTTCGTGCGCGTCAGCACCGTTCGTGCGCGGCAGCACCGTTCGCGCGCAGCAGCACCGTTCGCGCGCAGCAGCACCGTTCGCGCGCGGCAGGCGAGCTGAGCTAGTCGCCGCGCACTGATTCGCCCGGCGCGCACGAAATTGCTAGCAGTTTCATGCGCGCCAGCACAATACGTGCGCGGCAAGCGATCCTCGGAAACCAACTCGATGAGCCACCGTCCAGCTGCGCACCGATGGCATCGCCGCGCACGAATTCGCCCGCCGCGCACGAGATTGCCAACAGTCTCGTGCGCGGCAGCACGAAACGTGCGCGGCAGCGGGGCCCGCCGAGGTGGGTGGTGCGCGAAGTGGGAGCTGCTCGTGTGTCGGTGCACAGTGTGTGTCGCAGTAATCCCGGTGAGTGGCGAGAAAGGTCTGTGGCGCTATCTCACTCGACGATGTCGGGGGTGGGTTGGGGGTCGCGGCCGCGGACTTCGATGGAGCCGAAGACCAGGTCGGGGGGTGGGACGAGGCCGAGGTGTTCCCAGGCTGCGGCGGTGGCGACGCGGCCGCGGGGGGTGCGGGCGATCATGCCTGCGCGGACGAGGAAGGGTTCGCAGACCTCCTCGACGGTGGCGGCCTCCTCCCCTACGGCTACCGCGAGGGTGGAGACGCCGACGGGGCCGCCGCCGAAACTGCGGACCAGTGCGGTGAGTACGGCGCGGTCGAGGCGGTCGAGGCCGAGCACGTCGACGTCGTACACCTCCAGTGCCGCGCGCGCGATGGGCAGGGTGATCATGCCGTCGGCACGGACCTCGGCGTAGTCGCGGACTCGACGGAGCAGGCGGTTCGCGATGCGGGGCGTGCCACGAGATCGACCGGCGATTTCCGCGGCGGCGTCGCGATCGATCTGCACGCCGAGGATCTGTGCCGAACGCAGAATGATCAGCAACAGCTCGGCAGGGTCGTAGAAGTCCATGTGCCCGGTGAAGCCGAAGCGGTCGCGCAGCGGGCCGGTCAGTGCTCCGGATCGGGTAGTCGCGCCGACCAGCGTGAACGGGGCGATATCGAGCGGAATCGAGGTCGCGCCAGGGCCTTTGCCGACGACCACGTCGACGCGGAAGTCCTCCATCGCCAGGTAGAGCATTTCCTCGGCGGGGCGGGCGATCCGATGGATCTCGTCGATGAACAACACGTCGCCGTCGACCAGGTTGCTCAGCATGGCCGCAAGATCGCCCGCGCGTTCCAGTGCCGGGCCGGACGTAATGCGCAGTGCGGTGCCGAGTTCGGTCGCGATGATCATCGCCATGCTGGTCTTGCCGAGGCCGGGCGGGCCGGACAGCAGCACGTGATCCGGTGTGCCGCCGCGTTGTTTAGCACCGCGCAACACCAGCGCCAGCTGCTCGCGTACGCGAGGCTGGCCGATGAAGTCATCGAGCGACTTCGGGCGCAGACTGGCCTCGATCTCGCCGTCGGACTTCAAATAGCTTGGCGTGACCTGTGATTCGTCCGGCTCTTCGTCGTAATCCATGCCGTATTACCGATTCTTGCCGAGCAGGTTGAGCGCGGCGCGCAGCCCGATGGATGTGTCGGCGGCGGGCTGTTCGGCGAGGACGGAGTCGATGGCCTGTTCGGCCTGTTTGGCCGGGAAGCCGAGTCCGGTGAGCGCCTCGACCACCTGGTCGCGCACCGGGGTGATGACCGGGGTGGCGGCACCGGGCGGACCTGCTTGCACCGGAACGAGATTCACCTTGTCGCGCAGCTCGACCACCATGCGTTCGGCGCCGCGCTTGCCGATGCCGGGGACCCGGGTGAGTGCGGCGACGTTGCTTTCGGCGAGCGCCTTGCGCAGCGCCTCGGGTTCGAGCACCGCGAGTACCGCCATGGCGAGACGGGGGCCGACGCCGGACACCGTTTGCAGCAGACCGAACAGGTCGCGCGCCTCGGTGTCGGCGAAGCCGAACAGCGTCATCGAGTCCTCGCGGACGATCATCGCCGTGTACAGCCGGGTTTCCTCGCCGCGGGTCAGCGTGGACAACGTGGCCGGGGTGACGTTGAGCCGGTAGCCGATGCCCGCCGCCTCGATCACCGTGTGGTCGAGGGCGATTTCCAGCACCTCACCGCGTACCGACGCGATCACCTCTGTACCGCCTTCCGTTGTTCGGCAAGCCGTTCCGCGTACTTGCGTTGCGCCGCGGCCGCTTGGGCTTCGGCCTTGGCCATTCGGTCCATCAGCGGCGCCCGCCAACAATGGCAGATGGCCAGCGCGAGCGCATCCGCCGCGTCGGCCGGTTTCGGCGCGACCTGCAATCCGAGTATCCGGGTGACCATGGCCGTGACCTGTGCCTTGTCCGCGGTGCCGTTGCCGGTGACCGCGGCCTTCACCTCGCTGGGCGTGTGGAACACGACCGGTATGCCGCGGCGCGCGGCCACGAGTGCGATCACGCCGCCCGCCTGCGCGGTGCCCATCGCGGTACGCACATTGTGCTGGGCGAAGACGCGTTCGATCGCGACGGCCCCGGGTTTATGCGTGTCCAGCCACAACTCGGCGGCATCGGCGACCTGGAGTAGCCGGTGCGCGAGATCCATGTCGGGCGGCGTACGGACCACATCGACCGCGATCGCGGTGACCTTGCGGCCGATCCCGCCCTCGACGATGCTGAGGCCGCACCGGGTGAGCCCGGGGTCGACGCCCATCACCCGCACGAAAACCCCTCTCGCAGACACGAACAACTGTTCGAGAGTTTAGCGGAGGGTGGGGCTTTCCCGGTCCAGCGACACGAGGTGCGCGACCCTCATACCGAGCGCTGCGCCACACCCACGATGGTCGGTGCGCCGAGCGCTTATGAGGTACCCGGGAAACCTAGTAGCTCCGGTTTACTAGCGCGAGCTGCCCACTCACGCGCCGGATCGGTGACGAGACGACGCGCTTTGAGGTCGAGCAATCCGCTGACATTGATCACCGTGGCGGCCACCTCACCGTCCGCGCGGGTCAGGATCTGTTCGACGCGGTACGTCTTGCCGGTCCCCCACAACCACGCGCAGGACACGTCGACCGTGTCACCGCCCCGTAGCTCACGATGGAACTTGATCGTCGTCTCGAGATTGACCGGCCCGAATCCGTCGGCGATCAACTCGTCGACGGAGATCCCCGCCGCCTGCACGCACGCGAACCGCGAGTGGTCGGCGTACTGGTGATACGCAGCGCCGGTGACATGCAGCTGCGGATCCAGATCGGACACACGGACTTCTAAGCGAGTACTGAACGGCACGGCCCCGACTATGCCAGCGCCCACCGACAAGTTCGGCCGCGCACAGCACCCAGGTTGGCTGGAGCAGATTCACAGGGTGTCTCGAGGAACGGTGTCGACAATGCCGTAGGTGTCTGCCCCTGGAGTGCCGTTCGCCGCGCCCGCGACCCCGGTGACACCACCGGCCCCGCAGCTGCCGTCGGCGAATCTGAATCCGAACTACCAGAACACCTTTCATCACGGGATCTCCCTGTTGCACGGGTGGCTGCCGTTGACCGTGGAGCTCGTCGCGGTGGTGTTTCTACTGGTCGCGGTCGCGCGAAGAACGCGGCGGTGGTGGGTGATTCAGGTGCCGGTGTGCGTGCTGATCGGTGTTCTCGGTGCACTGGTCGCGCGCTGGTATGTGTCGAATCAGGGGTTGGCGTCGGATCCCGCGCCTCTGCTGCTGTGGGCCTGTGTCGGCGGAACCGCGGGCGCGCTGGCCATCGCGGTGCTCGGCTGGCGGGGTGCGGGTTGGTGGCGACGTGGCGTTGCGGTGCTTGCCATTCCGTTGGCGCTGCTCAGTACCGGGCTAGTACTGAACCAGTGGGTCGGCTACTACCCCACCGTGCAATCGGCGTGGGGTGCGCTCACCGCCGGCCCGCTGCCGCATCAGACCGATCTCGACGCGCTGGCCGGATTGCGCAACACCGACGTGTCGGCGGGCAAGGTCGTGCCGGTCCAAATCCCCGACTCCGGCAGCAGCTTTCCGCATCGCACCGAGTACGTGTACCTGCCGCCCGCCTGGTTCGCCGGGCCCACTCCGCCCACGCTGCCCGTGGTGATGATGATCGGCGGCGAATTCAACACGCCCGCCGACTGGATCCGCAGCGGACAGATCATGCCCGCCGTCGACCAGTTCACGGCGGCCAACGGTGGCCACGCGCCGATCCTCGTCTTCGTCGACTCCAGCGGCAGTTTCAACAACGACACCGAATGCGTGAACGGCCCGCGCGGCGACGCCGCCGACCACCTGACCCGAGATGTGCCGAGCTACCTCGAATCCCGCTTCGCCGCCTCCGCCGACCCCGCGCAATGGGCGGTGGTCGGCTGGTCTATGGGCGGCACCTGCGCCGTCGACCTGGCCGTCATGCACCCCGAACTCATCCGCACCTTCGTCGACATAGCGGGCGATATCGGCCCCGTCTCCGGCACCAAGGACCAAACCATCGCCCGCCTCTTCGGCGGCAACGCCGACCAGTGGGCCGCCTTCGACCCACTCACCGTCATGGCGAAACACGGCCAATACACCGGCACCGCAGGCCTTTTCGACGACCTCACCCCACCCCAGCACCGCAACCCCACCGGCAACGCCGCGCCACGCGGACACCGCCCCGCGATGGCGGACGACGACACTGCCGGGATGGGCGGCCACGACGGCGTCCAAGACACCGGCGAAGTCGGCGCCGCAGAAAAGCTGTGCAACCAGGGCCACGAAGTCGGCATCGACTGCACCATCCACACCACCCAGGGCGGCCACACCTGGCAATTCGCCGCCGCCGCCTTCACCTCATCCCTCCCCTGGATATCCGCCCGCCTAGGTCTCCCCATCCCCAACACCCCCTCATGATCGGCTGCTCAGGCGGGCGAGAGGGTTCGGGTGAAGGTGCGGCGGTAGGCCTGGGGCGATACCCCGATCGCCTCGTGCAGGTGCTGGCGCAGCGAGGTTCCCGTGGCGAAGCCGACTTCGCCTGCGATTCGGTCGACCGTCATGTCGGTCGATTCGAGGAGGTGGCGGGCACGGAACAGGCGTTGCTGAATCAGCCAGCGGCCCGGGCTCATTCCGACTTCCTCGCTGAAGCGGCGGGCGAAGGTGCGTTTGCTCATGCGGGCTTGAAGTGCGAGTTCGTCGACGGTGAGCGGCAAGTGGAGGTTCTCGAGGGCCCACTGCCGCGCGACGGCCGTGCCCGCCGAGGTAGCAGGCGGGACGGGCTGCTCGATGTACTGAGCTTGGCCACCATCGCGCCACGGCGGCATCACACAGCGCCGAGCGACCGCGTTGGCGACCGCACTGCCGTGATCGCGGCGCACGATGTGCAGGCACACATCGATGCCCGCCGCCGCACCCGCGGAGGTGAGCACGTCATCGTCGTCTACATAGAGCACATCGGGATCGAGCCGAACCCGCGGGAACGTGCGCCGGAAGAGGTCGGCCTCGCGCCAATGAGTCGTCGCGGGGCGACCATCGAGCAGACCGGCGGCCGCCGCGACGAACGATCCGGTGCAGATCGCGACGAGCCGGGCATCGGGCCGGATCCGGGCGAGCGCGTCGCGCACCGGCTGGGGCAGGGCGCCGCCGAGGGTCATCGAGATGTCGCAGGCGGGCAGGATCACGGTATCGGCGGTGTCGATGATGCTGCTGTCGTGCGCGACGGCGATCGAGTAGTCCGCGATGGTGCGCACCGGCTCGCCGTCGAGCGAACAGGTGCGGATCTCGTAGCGTCCGCCCGCACTGCCGAACACCCGATTCGGGATGCCGAGCTCGAACGGGTAGACCCCGTCCAACGCCAGCACCACCACGCGATGAGCCTTCATGGCACGATCATATCGAAGAATGGCAATCGTGCCATTTCCTGACGCTTTCCCGGGCGGCAAACTCGATGCAATGAGCGAAAACATGCGTGCGATCAGCCAGGACATCCTCGGCGGCCCCGAGGTCCTCACCGAAGTCCAACTCCCCCGCCCGGTCCCGGGTCCAGGCGAGATCCTGGTCCGGGTGCGTGCCGCCGGACTCAACCCGACCGACTGGAAGCACCGGGCCAACGGCGGCTTCCTCGGCACGCCGCCGTTCGTCCTCGGCTGGGACGTGTCCGGCGAGGTCGCCGAGACGGGCGTCGGCGTGACCCTGTTCCAACCGGGTGACGAGGTCTTCGGCATGCTGCCCTACCCGTACGGCCATGGCGCACTAGCCGAATACGTCGTCGGCCCGGCCCGCGCCTTCGCCGGCAAACCCGCGAACCTGGATCACGTGCAGGCCGCTGCGATCCCGCTGGCGGCGCTCACCGCCTGGCAGGCGCTGGTCGATACCGCCGACCTGCACGCCGGACAGCGAGTGCTGATCCACGCGGCGGCAGGCGGAGTCGGCCATTTCGCCGTCCAGATCGCGAAGGCCCGCGGCGCGTACGTCATCGGCACGGCCAGCGCGCCCAACCACGATTTCCTGCGCAGTATCGGCGCGGACGAGGTGATCGACTACCGCACAACCGATGTCGCCGAGGCGGTCCGGGACGTGGACGTGGTGCTGGATTCGATCACTGACGAGAACAGCATCCGCTCACTGCGCACGCTGCGTCCGGGTGGTCTGCTGGTCACGCTCCGCCCGATCGGCGAGGTCGATCTCGCGGCCGAGGCGAACAAGCTGGGCGTGCGCGCGCTGCGCATGCTGGTGGAGGACGACCACGCGGGCATGGTCGCGTTGGCCGGGCTCATCGACTCCGGCAAGTTGCGTCCGACGATCGCGGGAACCTTCCCGCTGACCGACGCCGCGAAGGCGCATGCGTTGGGCGACACCGGCCGTACCGTCGGCAAACTAGTTGTCACTGTGCCCTGACACCGAAACTTTTCCGCGCGGCGCTTCGGTGAATCCGCGAAATCGAGACGGTCACGCTTCTACCATCCGATGATGAGCACTGTTGTGAAGGCTGTCCTCGAGGGCGGGCCGAAAGACATGCCCGCGCGAATCGTTCCCATCACCCCGCCGGGGATCGAGTTGAAAGTCCCGTTCAAGGGTGGTTACGAGCACTTCAAGGTGACCCTCAAGGAGAAGGACACCCCGGAGGGGCGGTTGCGTGTTTACGAATGGTCCAGCCGGACCGAGGTCCCGGAGTGACGCGCGCATAACCGTCCAGTGCGGCCGGTCGGATCATCGACCGGCCGCCTTCCCATGGCTCGGCCGGGAAACACCGGGCAACTATGGACAGATGCGTAACCGGCTGGTTACGCTTTCCGGGTGGATGACGTAGCGGGCGCGATCGCCGATCCGATACGGCGGCAGATCCTGACGTTGCTGCGCGGGACCCGGCTCACCGCTGGCGAGATCGCGGGACAGTTCGACATCAGCAGGCCCGCGATCAGCAGGCACCTGCGGGTGCTGCGCGAAAGCGGCCTGGTCCGTGACGAACTCATCGGCAGGCAGCGGTACTACGTGCTCGATCCGGCGCCGCTCACCGAACTCGCCGACTGGATCGCCCGCTTCGACACCACCACAGCGCCGGGAGCGAGCGACCCATCAACACAGCGCCCGTGGGCACGACGGAGCCGAGCGTCAGCGAGGCGCAGTCGGGAGCACCGGCTCGACGCGCTCGAAACCGAGGTCTACCGGACGCGTCGCGAACACCGCGCCACATCGGCGGACCGGAACCCCAAGGAGAACACGGCATGACCCTCCGACCCATCGGCCGCCTCGACCGCACCGACGGCAACCGCGACCTGATCCTGACCAGGACCTATCGCGCGCCGATCGAGGATGTGTGGGCCAGCGTCACCGAATCCGACCGCACCGCACGCTGGTTCGGGCCGTGGGAGGGCGAGGCCGGCACCGGCGGAAACATCAAGGTGCAGATGGTGCACGAAGAGGGCAAGCCGTGGTGCAACGCGCACATCGACGCGTGCGAACCACCGCGGCGGCTCGAGATCACCACCAACGACAGCTACGGATCGTGGCATCTGGAGGCGGTGCTGACCGAGACCGACGGCGTCACCGAACTCGTCTTCACCCACCACCTGGAGCCCGAGGCACCCATCGCCGAGGTCGGCCCGGGCTGGGAGTACTACCTGGACGCACTCGGGGCGGCCCGCACTGGTGCGGACCACCCCGATTTCGAGGACTACTACCCCTCGATGAAGCAGTACTACGAAAGCCTGCCGGACTAGTCGTCCAGCTGGGCCAGGATCTCGTCGGAGATGTCGACGTTGGTGTAGACGTTCTGCACGTCGTCGCTGTCTTCGAGTGCGTCGACCAACTTGATCACCTTGCGGGCACCGTCGGCATCGACCTCGACCGAGACCGACGGCTGGAAGCCGGATTCGGCGGAGTCGTAGTCCATGTCGGCGGCCTGCAGCGCCTTGCGCACCGGGATCAGGTCGCTCGGGTCGCTGATGATCTCGAAGGAGTCACCGAGGTCGTTGACCTCCTCGGCACCCGCGTCGAGCACGGCCATCAGGACGTCGTCCTCGGACAGGCCGTTCTTCTCCAGCGTCACGACGCCCTTGCGGTGGAACAGGTAGGACACCGAACCCGGGTCGGCCATGTTGCCGCCGTTGCGGGTCATCGCGACACGCACCTCGCCCGCGGCGCGGTTGCGGTTGTCGGTCAAGCACTCGATCAGCACCGCGACACCATTGGGGCCGTAACCCTCGTACATGATGGTCTGCCAGTCGGCGCCGCCGGCTTCTTCACCGCCGCCGCGCTTGCGGGCACGTTCGATGTTGTCGTTGGGCACCGACGACTTCTTCGCCTTCTGGATGGCGTCGTAGAGCGTCGGGTTGCCTGCGGGGTCACTGCCACCCGTGCGGGCCGCCACCTCGATGTTCTTGATCAACTTGGCGAAGAGCTTGCCGCGCTTCGCGTCGATCCCCGCCTTCTTGTGCTTGGTGGTGGCCCATTTGGAGTGGCCGCTCATTCCCTACTTCCTTCAGGTCGATGGCACGTTTGGTGTTGTGTACCGTACCGGCCCGGCCGGACGGACAACTTCTCCAGCCTACTCGGCCGGTCATCGCGGCCGGAACGGCGCGTGAACTACGCGTCCCGGACCAGGTCCACGAACATCCGGTGCACCCGCAGATCGCCGGTGACCTCCGGGTGGAACGACGTCGCGAGCACGTTCCCTTGCCGCACTGCCACAATGCGCCCGGCGAACGGTCCGTCGGGCACCGTCGCGAGCACCTCCACACCGTCGCCGACGCGCTCCACCCAGGGCGCCCGGATGAACACTGCGCGCATCGGGCCGTCGTCGAGGCCGGTGAATTCCAGGTCGACCTCGAAGGAGTCGACCTGACGGCCGAAAGCGTTGCGGCGCACCGTCATATCGATGCCGGACAGGTGCTGTGCGTCGGGCCGAGTATCGAGCACCTCGCTCGCGAGCAGGATCATCCCGGCGCAGGAACCGAAGGCGGGCATGCCATCTCGCAGTCGCGCGCGCAGCGGCTCGAGCAGTTCGAAGACCTCGAGCAGCTTGCTGATGGCGGTCGATTCGCCGCCGGGCAGGATCAGCGCGTCCACCTCGGCCAGCTCGGACTCGCGGCGCACCAGGACCGGTTGGGCGCCGCAGTGGGCGAGGGCCGCGACGTGTTCCCGCACGTCGCCCTGCAGGGCCAGCACGCCGATGGTGGGGCCGGTCGGGGCGAGGTCGGCGGCGGGTGCGGCGACCGGGGAAGCGTTCACGTCGGAAAGTTTACGAGGCGTACAGGTGTGGGCCTGCTCACGGCCCGCGTCAGGGTTCCGTCAACGCCGGAGTAATCCGGCCGCGGCGGGCCGACACTATCGAGGTGATAGCTGTGTTGTCGCGCAAGGTGCCCGCACCCGGCGGAGATGCGAATACTGCCAGGCCCCGCCGTGGACTCACCGTCCCGACCGGTTTGGCCGGCCTTTCCCTCGATGCGATGGCGTCGGTCTCCTACGGTCCGGAAGCCATCGTGCTGGTGCTGGCCAGCGCGGGCGGCGCGGGACTCGGCCTTACGCTGCCGGTGACGCTGGCGATCGCGGCACTGCTCGCCGTGCTGGTCGCCTCCTACCGGCAGGTGATCGCGGCGTTCCCGAACGGTGGTGGGGCGTACGCGGTGGCCAAGGCGCATCTGGGGCATCGCACGAGCCTGACCGCGGCGGCCTCGCTGATCATCGACTACGTGTTGAACGTGGCGGTGTCGATCGCCGCCGGTGTCGCCGCACTCACCTCCGCGTTTCCCGCGTTGCTGCCGTACACGCTGTGGATCTGCGTGGCGATCCTGATCGGCATCACGGCACTCAATCTGCTGGGCATCACCGAGAGCGCCCGCGCGTTCATGGTGCCGACCGTGGTCTTCGTGGTCGGCATCTTCACGGTGATCATCGCGGGGCTGCTGCGTTCCGAGCCTGCGAGCGTCAGCGAAGGCGCCGCGACCGTGCTCGACATGCACACGGTCGGAGTTCTGTTGCTGCTCAAGGCCTTCTCCAGTGGGTGTGCCGCATTGACCGGTGTGGAGGCGATCGCGAACGCGGTGCCGAGCTTCCAGGCGCCGAAAGTGGTTCGCGCGCAACGGGCGGAGGTCGCGCTGGGTGCGCTGCTCGGCGTCATGCTGATCGGGCTCGCGCTGCTGATCGAGAAGTTCGAGGTGCACCCGATCGATGGCACCACGGTGCTCTCGCAGTTGACCGAGGCGGCGCTGGGGCACGGAATCGGTTACTACGTAGTGCAATTCGCGACAGTGATGCTGCTGGCGCTGGCCGCCAACACCTCGTACGGCGGGCTGCCGACGCTCACCAAGATCCTCGCCGACGACAACTGCCTGCCGCACCGGTTCGCGGTCAGCTCGCCGCGGCAGGTCTATCGATACGGTGTGCTGACCCTCGCCGTCGCGGCCGGCGCACTGTTGATCGGCGCGAACGGCAATATGAACGCGCTGGTCCCGCTGTTCGCGATCGGGGTGTTCGTCGGATTCACCATCGCGCAGGTCGGCATGGTGCGGCACTGGCTGCTGGCCAGGACCGGGGGCTGGCGGTGGCGGATGGCGCTCAACGGATTCGGTGCGCTGCTCACCTTCGTCGCCGCAATCGTCACTACCGCAATGAAATTCACCGAAGGCGCCTGGTTGATCGTGCTGATCCTGCCCGCGCTGGTGGTCGGCATGGAACGAATTCGCGACACCTACGGCAAGATCGGCGCGTTCCGCCGGTCCGACGAGATACCGCCGCCGCCGCAGGCGCGTGACGCGGTCATCGTGGTGCCGGTGTCCGAGGTTTCCGACTTGAGTTGCGAGGCTTTGTCCGCGGCACTGTCGATCGGCAAAGACGTTGTCGCGGTGCATGTTTGCCTGCCCGGCGAGTCGGTCAAGGCGTTCACCAAGGCCTGGGAAGCCTGGCACCCTGACGTGCGTCTGGTGCTGCTCGAGGACAGCGACGCGACCGTCGGCGGCCCGGTGGCGCGTTACGTGCGGGAGAACTTCGAGGGCCGCCGCAAGGTCGTCGTCATCGCCGAGGTCGACCCGCCGGTCGGCTGGAACCGCGTCCTGCCCAGCCACCGCAGCGACGAACTCGAACGCGTCCTGCGCCGGATGACCGACACAGTGGTCTGCCACCTGCGCGTCCAGGTGGGATAAAGCCTGATCGAATTCAGGCGGCCGCGGTGGTGTGAGTCGGCCACACTCACACCACTGCGGTCGACAAACGTTCCCGCCCCGCGCACGAATCCCCTTCCCGCGCACCAATTCGCTGACGAACTCGTGCGCCACGCACCACGATGTGCGCGGCGGCCGTCGGGGTGACCGTCAGTCGCGGAGGTTGCGGATGAGTCCTTCTTGGACTACCGCTGCGACGAGTTGGCCTTCGCGGTTGAAGATCTTGCCGCCGGTGAGGGCGCGGCCGAAGCCCGCGGACGGGGATGCCTGGTCGTAGAGGAGCCAGTCGTCGGCGCGGAACGGCCGCAGGAACCACATGGTGTGGTCGAGGGAGGCGTTCTGGGTCTGCTCGCCGGGGTGGGTCACCTTCGACGAGCCGAGCAGCGTCATGTCGCTCATGTAGGCCAGGGTGCAGACGTGGAACAGCGGGTCGTCGGGGAGCGGGTGCCGGTAGCGGAACCACACCTGCTGCTGGGAGACCACGCCGTCGCGGCGGGTCACCTGATCCTGCGGCACCGTCCGGATGTCCCAGTGCTCCCACTCGCGCATCGCCCACAGCCGTTCCGGGCTCATCGAGGTGCTGGCGTCCGGGAGTTCGTCCGGCGCCTGCACCGGGGGCATCTCATCCTGATGCTCCGGACCCTCGTCGCCGATGTGGAACGAGGCCGACATCGTGAAGATTGCCTGGCCGTCCTGCACACCGGTGACCCGGCGGGTGCAGAACGAACGTCCGTCCCTTATCCGCTCGACGAGATACACCGTCGGCTGATCCGGGTTGCCCGGCCGCAGGAAGTATCCGTGCAGCGAATGCACCTGATACCGCTCTTCGACCGTACGCACCGCCGAAACCAGCGCCTGGCCGGCAACCTGTCCGCCGAACGTGCGCGGAAGCTGAGTCTTCGTGGACGCGCCACGGAAGATGTCGCGCTCGAGCCGCTCTATCTCCAGCGCCTCTTCGATTGTCGCCATGGGCTGAGATTAACGCGCCACGCCGCCCGGCCCGTCCTCGGCCGTCCGGTGATCGGCCGGCAACGGGGTTCCGGTCCGTACGCACGTTCTCGCATGCCGCTGACGAGGGGCGGTCGCCCGGTTTGCTCTGATGGTCCGGTGCCACAGTTCGTTGCGATCACCCAGGACGCCCTCATCGAGCGTCTCGTCGAGCGCGTCCGTGTTCTGTCCGGCCGTCGGGTGATCGCGATCGATGGCGCCGATGCCGCCCGACCCGTCGACCTCGCGCGCCGAGTCGCCGCCGCATTGCGCGACACCGGCCGACCTGCCGACGTGGTCTCGCTGCACGATTACGTCCGCCCGGCCTCCCTCCGCGTGGAATTCGGCCGCGACGACATCTCCTACCGTACCGCCTGGTTCGACTACGACGCGCTTCGACGCGAAGTCGTCGACGCCCTGCGCACCGAAGGCCGCTGGCTCCCCGCCCTGTGGGACGAGGCCACCGATCGCTCGGCCCGCGCCGCGATCCGACCCGCCCCCGCCGACACCGTCCTACTCATCGCGGGCCCCATGCTGCTCGACCGGTCCCTCCAGTTCGACCTGTCCGTCCGCCTCGACATGTCGGAACCAGCCCTGCGTCGCAGAACCCCGACCGAAGATCACTGGACCATCCCCGCCCTACTCGCCAATGAATCCCCCACCACCCCAACATTCTTCGCACGCTGGGATCACCCCGACCGCCCAGCCCTCCGCCTCACCGACTAGCCCTGTCCTTGCTGTCTGTTCCTGAAGCAGTGCTCGATACCCATTCGAGGCTTCCAATCGTTAGATGCGCATATCCACGTAACCAGATGTCTTCGCGATCAGAGGGACATGACAGAGCGATTTACCGCCGCCATGCCTCGTTGTCCGTCGCTAGGGTCAATGAGATGGGGAGCGACTGCGGCGTCTGCGCTAAGCATCGAGGTGTCGGACCTGTGGTACGGCCGGTGATCTTCGAGGACGAGTTGATCGTGGTGACGCATCGCTCCCTCACCAAAGCTGCTGCGGTGCCAGGGTTTCTACTCGTCGAGACACGGCGGCACACGCCGAACCTGTCCTCCCTCACCGATGCCGAAGCATCGGCCGTCGGGCGGGCGGTCGCTCGAGCCGCGCGGGCATTACAGCGTGAGCTGGCACCGGAATTCGTGTTCTCCTCGATCACCGGACGCACGGTCGCGCACTTCCACCAGCGAGTCTTCGCCCGCCCCTTCGGCACTCCGCCGACGATTCCATGGACCGACGTCGACTCCTGGCCGGAATCCCCGCGTATCACCATCGCCGAGCTGATCGCCCTATCCCGCCGCCTCTCCACCCACTTCTCCCCCACCCCTCCGTGAGTGGCACACCATGGAGGGCTGCTCTCGACGTTTGCCTCCACCATGTGCCACTCGCGGGACTAGACCAGGCGGTGGCCGCCGTCGGCGTGTAGGACGGTGCCGGTGATGAAGGGGTTGTGCATTACGGCGAGCATGGCCTGGGCGATTTCGGCGGGCCGGCCGATGCGGCCGACGGGGAGACGGGCGGCAAGTTGTTGGTGGCGTTCGGTTTTGGCGTCGCCCGCGATGGTGTCCCAGATCGGGGTGTCGATCCAGCCCGGGGAGACGACGTTGACGCGGGTGGGGCCGAGTTCGACGGCCAAGGCGTAGGCGAGGGACGCGAGGGCGCCGTTGGCCGCGGCGACGATCGAGGAGCCGGGGGCGGGGCGGTAGGCGGCGATGCCGGAGGTGAAGGTGAGGGAGCCGCCGGGGGTTATCCGGGCGTGCTTCGCGAGTAGAGCGGGCCCGATCAGCTTGGCATCCAAGGTCTTTCGTGCCATCTCGACATCGAACGATGCGATGGGCTGATACACGCCCTCGACATCGACCGCGGTGGTCACCACATGATCGACCGGACCCACCTCGGTGAACAGTCGCTCGATATCGGTCTCACGGGTGATGTCGACGACGAGCGAACGCACCTTGCCCGGCCCATCGGGCAAGGTGCGTTCCGCGGCGGCGAGCCGCCCGGCCGAGCGGCTGGCGATGATGACCTCCGCACCTCCCGTCACCAGCGCGGCCGCCAAGGCCAATCCCATACCTGAGCTGCCGCCGACGATGACGACCCGCTCTGCTGTTGTCGCACTAACTGTCATGCCTCCACCCGACCATCGCTGCGGTCGAGTGTCCATGTCGCGCTAACGAATTCGCGTTAGCGCACCACTAACAGCACAGGTCAGCGCGCTCTGTAGCGCCTCGACGGAGCTGCGCCGAACGCCGCGCACCGACTGGGCTGGCGCGCACGAAATCGTTAGCAAATCAGTGCGCGCCCCACCAAAAGATGCGCGGCGAACCGCTAGGCCGAATGCCTGTTCGGCGGTCAGCTGGTGCAGGCTGGGGACTGAATGTTGAGGTTGGTGAGGGCACCGCAGGCCCAGGACTTCTGGACCTTCCACTTGCCGCCGTCGAGGACGAAGGGCACGTCGACGGTGTTTTCAGTGCCGTTGATGACGAATTTGCCTTGGGCGCTTACGGATTCGCCGAAAACGGTGACTCCGGTGATCGTGACCTGGGCGTTCGCCTGCTTGTACGCCCCGGCGAGGCGATTGGGCAGGTCCGGGTCGGCCTCGATCCCCTGCACGAGGTCCAACTTCTCCGCACTGGGCACCGCCGGATCCAACGCCTTCTGCAGCAGAGCGTTCAGCTCCTCGACGGTCGGCGGAGCGGGCTGATTCGCATTGGCAGTCGTGCTGGTCGTGGCGCTGGACGGCTTCGGCGGATCCGTCTTGTCATCGCTACCGCAGGCCGTCAGGCCCAATGCGGCCACGACGGCCAAGCCGGCAATCGCCATGCGTCCGGTCTTACGAAGCTTCAACTGCTCGTCCTTTGCGTTCGGCTGGTACATCGACAGTGATGCGGCGCCCACTACCGACGCAATGGTCGACAGGCATCGAAACGTCAAGCTACCCAGCACAATTGTGAGAACAGTAAGACGATGGTGTGGTACGGAGAAGAGTCGGTCAAATGCGGCTGTATCTGGTCGAGACGCCGAGGGACAGGTTCGTCAGCTCCACATAGGACAGCTGCGGTATCGAATTCACCAGCTGCTCATACGCCCACCGACTGACCAGCTCGGAGGTCGGACGGAACGGGAACTTCTCGGTCCATGAATCGGCCGTCAGCTCGACAACGAGTGCGTCGACCACGCCGTCGAGCTCATCGGTGTCGATGAACCATCCGCGATCGCCGAGCTGATCGTCCGCGAAGGCGAAACCGACCCGCAACTCGACCGCGAACGGCTCGCCAGGAGACCGGGTCGGGACGTCGCGAGCTCGCCGCACCGGAGACGGAAGACCCTGCCGTGCAGCGAATTTCCGCGATATCTCGATCCTGAACATGTTGGCAGTCAAGCCCGATCGGCGGTCGCCCGCCAGTCTGTATCGGCGACCAGCACGTCGACCAGCGCGCGCACGGCCGGATTGCGGATGGGCATGCGCCAGATGGCGGCGTAGGTGACGACCAAGGGACCGCCGCGGAGTGGGCGCCAGATGAGACCGGGGCGGTCGGCGACTCGCGACGAGCTGAGGCCGACTACGTCCGGGCGTAAGGGAAGTACCGCGAGCATCTGGGCGTGGCCCATGGCGCTGTCGCTGAGTCGCACGTGGGCGCCGCGGTCGCGTAATGCGCGCAGCAGCTCGTCGTGGAGTCCGGCGGCCGATTCTCTGGCGAACAGGATGAGTTCCTGGTCGGTGAGGTCGGCGGGGTCGATCTCCGCGGAATCCGCCAGTGGATGCGCCGAGGACATCAGAACGCCGAGTTCGTCGCGTGCGACCGGTTGCTGAGCGAAGCGGTCGGGCAGGGTGACCGGTGCGCGGACGAGCGCGAGGTCGACCTCGTCGTCATCGAGCAACCGAACCTGGTCGGCGGTGGTGCCGCCGGTGAGCACCATGCGGGTGCCGGGCAACAGCAGCTGCTCGATTCGTGAAGGGAGCCAAGGAGGTACGCCGTTGAGCAACCCGAATCGCAGCACCGGCGCACCCGCGGCGGACGCGCGCCGCGTCTCCCGCACCGCCGCATCCACCGACCGCAACACCTCCTTGCCGGTCCGGAACAACACCTCCCCCGCCGCGGTCAACTCGACCCGCGGATCCCGACTGAGCAGCGCCCCACCCATCTCCCGCTCCAACACCTTGATCTGCTGACTGAGCGTCGGCGTCGAAATGAACAACCGCTCCGCCGCCCGCCGAAAATGCAACTCCTCCGCCAGCACAACGAAGTACCGCAACTGCCGCAACTCCACGACCCCTACACCCGTCCACCGTCGATCAACCGACCAATTCCCGCCATTCCGCCGACGCTACCTGCGGCAACACCGCCCCACCACATTGAAGTCCCTCCCGCGGGATCCCCACTCGAAATTGGGCCCAACAGCCACTCGGGTCGCACACAGCGCACCGAAAGCGACCACGTTCAAGATCATGGGGAACTGATGCAGGTGGCCTCGCACGATGCCAGCACCAGTTCCCCATGATCATGAAACTCCACTCGCGGGAGGGCACACCTCGACGCAAAACAGGCAGGGACTCGGCCGAGTCCCTGCCTGCGAAAGCTCACACTGCCCACTAAGGGCGCGGGATCACCAGCCGCGTTCGGCCAGCCGGTGGTCGACGGGGAGTTCCTCGACGTTGATGCCGACCATGGCCTCGCCGAGGCCACGGGAGATCTTGGCGAGCACGTCGGGGTCGTCGTGGAAGGTGGTCGCCTTGACGATGGCGGCGGCCCGCTCGGCCGGGTTGCCGGACTTGAAGATGCCGGAGCCGACGAAGACGCCTTCGGCGCCGAGCTGCATCATCATGGCGGCGTCGGCGGGGGTGGCGATGCCGCCCGCGGTGAACAGCACGACGGGCAGCTTGCCGGTCTCGGCGACCTCGCGGACCAGCTCGTAGGGGGCCTGCAGCTCCTTGGCGGCGACGAACAGCTCGTCCGCGGGCAGCGAGGTCAGCTTGCGGATCTCGCCGCGGATCTTGCGCATGTGCGTGGTGGCGTTGGACACGTCGCCGGTGCCCGCCTCGCCCTTCGAGCGAATCATGGCCGCGCCCTCGGTGATTCGGCGCAGTGCCTCACCCAGGTTGGTCGCGCCACACACGAACGGCACCGTGAAGTTCCACTTCTCGATGTGGTTGGCGTAGTCGGCGGGGGTGAGCACCTCGGACTCGTCGATGTAGTCGACGCCGAGGCTCTGCAGGATCTGCGCCTCCACGAAGTGGCCGATGCGGGCCTTCGCCATGACCGGGATGGAGACGGCGGCGATGATGCCGTCGATCATGTCCGGGTCGCTCATCCGGGACACGCCGCCCTGCGCGCGGATGTCGGCGGGCACCCGCTCCAGCGCCATCACCGCGACGGCACCGGCGTCTTCGGCGATCTTGGCCTGGTCGGGGGTGACGACATCCATGATCACCCCGCCCTTGAGCATCTCGGCCATACCGCGCTTAACGCGGGCGGTGCCGATGGTCTGGGTGGTGTCGGGCGTCGTCACGGCAAACTCCTGGGTCATCTGCGCCAATCGGGTCGCAAGGGATTGAATCGACCCAATTCTAGGCGTGCCACCCAGGCCACTTGATAGCCAGTCGGAGATGACTGGCCTTGTCACCTACCAGGTGCTCTGTCCGTCGGCCGGGCACACTGGACCGGTCGGCAGGGCCACGGAAACGGATTCACCGGGCAGCGGGGCGGTTTCACCCGCCCCCGCTAACATCCGGCGGCGACTCAGAGCGGGCCGACAACCAGCAACTGCGCCCAGTACTCGGCCGCGCCCGGGCCGATGAGCGGCAGCAGGAAATCGAACAACAGGTAGGACATGTACTACGTACCTCCGCATACCGTGCATTTCCCCCGCCGGCAGCGGGGCTGCGGCACCGATTCGAGTGCCTTGCGAAAAGCACTACCCAGCCCGCATCGAACCAGTCGCGACCGTAGCACGATATGAAACACATCACAGCCGCTGAGCGCACCTTCGGGCCGCTTGGCGACACCTCATGTCAAGCCGTCGCTTTCGGTTTTCAGCCGACTGCCCGGATGCTTCTACAATACGAATGTCATTCGGCCACAGCCGAAATCAGTTGCGGCAGGCGCCCACTGGATGTGCGGGTCGGCGATGCGCTTCTCGATCGCCACGACCCGGTCCTCGATCTTCTGCTCCAGCTCGGCGGTCTTGTCGATCAGCCGCGCCAGTACGTGCCCGCCGCGTCGCGGAGCAGACCGGCGTCGGTGACGAACGAACCGATGATACGACGCGCGCCGTCTACCCACTCATCCCACGGATCTTGGTGGGATTTCGCCGCGGTCCCCTGCCAGTCACCCCCGATGAACCCGAGCACCTTGCGTAGGTGCTGGTCCACCTCGTCGGCGAACTCGTGCGCCGACTGATCCAACCAATCCGCAGTAGCGCGAAGCTGCTCCGGTTCAACCCCCACGGTTCCCATAGATCGAAGCTATCGAGGAACCGATACCTCGGCAATCCATCGATATTCGGGGCATGTGTTTACCGAAAATAAGTGGCCGCAGCCGATTTCAGCGGATCGAGCGGACCTCGGGGTGGGCTACGCCGGAGGCGGCAGCGGCGGCTTCGGGCAGCAGTTGGTCCAAGTTGTACGGATAAACCGTTTCGCCGGAACGATCCAATTGAACAATGTCTTCGACGGTGCACCACTTGTTGCCGGAGATCGAGCGGCGTTCGATGGTGGTCAGATTGGTCGCTTGTGGTTCGTAGCCGCGCACGCGCAGGACGAAGAAGAGTTCTTCGGACCGGATCAGGTCGCCGTCGAAGGGGAACACCGCGACTCGGCGCCAGATCGGTCCGCGCAGGCTGTCGGGATCGGCCTTGTGTCCGGTCTCCTCGTAGAGCTCGCGGACGGCGGCGTCACGCAGCGTCTCCCCCGGGTCGACACCGCCGCCGACGGTGAACCAGAACGAGACGTCGGGGGTCTTCGGGTCGTTGCCACGCATCAGGAGAGTGCGGTCCTGCTCATCGAACAGCACGATGCGCGCGGTGGTGCGGCTCGTGTCCACCGTGAGCCCGGTGGACGCGGCCGGGGTCGCCCGCTCGGTGATCTCGAAGTACGTGGGCAGCGGCGCGGTACCGCCGAGGTGCAGGATGCGCACCGACCGCCGGGTGCGCAGCGCGAGGGTGTCGCGCACGGCGTCGTTGTGGAAGCGGCGCGCGATGAGCACCCGCGCCTCCGCGTCGGCCAGCTCGGCCACCATCTGCGGACGCAACTTCTCGATGTCGATCGTCGAAAGTGCCCCGGAGAGCTGGTTTTCCACGGTCTCCCGGTCGGCCCGCGAGACGCGCTCGGCCCGATCGGCCAGCAGCGCAAGAACTTTGCCCTGATCGGCCAGCGCCGGATCGGCCACCGGGTCGGCGATCGCCATCGCGACCGATCTGGCCACCACCGCCCGCCGGGCCAGCGCCGCATCCAGGGCCTGCCAGGACTGGTCGGAGCGCACGTGCAGCCGGTCGAGCCGGTTGGCGGTCGAGTAGGCCCAGATGCCGATCGCGACGATGACCGCCGCGATCAGCGCGAGGACGAGAACCGTTGTCGCGGAGAAGGTGATCATCCGGCGGCCCGCACCCTGGTGTCGCCGACGGTGACCGTCTCGTACACCCGCAGGATCTGTTCGGCCACCACCGGCCAGTCGTATTCGCCGACCACTTGGGTCGCGGTTTCTACCAACGCCGCCCGGCGCTTGTCATCGGTGAGCACCTTGTCGATGGCTTTCGCGAGCGCCGCCGAATCACCCACCGGCACAAGCGCACCCGCGGCCCCGTCGCGCAGTACCCGGCGGAAGGCATCCAATTCGCTTGCCACCACGGCGGTTCCGGCGGCCATCGCCTCGATCAGGATGATGCCGAAACTCTCACCGCCGAGGTTGGGCGCGACGTACACGTCCGCGCTGCGCATCGCCGAGGCCTTCTCCGCATCCGACACCTGACCGAGGAAGCGCAGATGCCCGGCGAGCGGCCCCGCCTCGCGGCGCAACCGCTCCTCGTCGCCGCGCCCGACGATGAGGATCTCCAGGTCCTTGTGCTTGCGCGCCAGCTCGGGCAGCGCACCGAGTAGTACGTCCATCCCCTTGCGCGGTTCGTCGTAGCGGCCGAGGAACAGCACGGTCTTGCCCGCGCGCGGATAGCCGGGCAGCATCGGCGCCCCCGCGAACGCGGGCACGTCGACACCGTTGGGAATCTCCACCGCGTCGGACCCGAGCGCCTCCACTTGCCAGCGCCGAGCCAGCTCCGAGACGGCGATCCGGCCACTGATCTTCTCGTGGTACGGCCGCAGCACGCCCTGAAAGGTGCTGAGTATCAACGACTTCGTGGTCGAGGTGTGGAAGGTGGCGACGATCGGCCCCTCGGCGATCTTCAACGCGAGCATCGACAGACTCGGCGCGTTCGGCTCGTGGATGTGCAGCAGGTCGAAATCGTTGCCGTCGATCCAACGGCGAATCCTGGTGTAGGCCATGGGCCCGAAGGACAGCCGCGCCACCGAGCCGTTGTACGGAATCGCGACCGCGCGCCCGGCCGACACCACGAAATCGGGCAGCTGCGTTTCCTCCGAGGCGGGCGCGAGCACACTCACCCGATGCCCGCGTTCGATGAACACCCGGGCCAGCTCGACCACGTGGGCCTGCACACCGCCGGGAACATCGAACGAGTAAGGACAGACCATGCCGATCTTCATGGGGCGCCTTCCGCGCTCGCCGCCGGACCACCGTGCTCGACCTGCGCCGCCGCGATGCGACCCCGCCGCGCCTCGGACAGATCGCTTTCCCACATCGGTTGCAGCATGTGCCAATCCGCGGGGTGCTCGGCGATGTTGGCCGCGAAGCGATCCGCCAGGGCTTGGGTCGCCGCCGCGACACCGCTCGAAACATCCACCGGCGGATAGACCTTCATGCCCCAGCCCTCCGCACCGTCGTCGGTGAACCAGGTATGTACCGGCAGCAGCGGCGCCCCGGTCTCGATGGCCAGCTTGGCGGCTCCGGCGGGCAGCCAGGTGCGCTCACCGAAGAAGGTCACGGGCACACCGCGACCGGTCAGGTCGCGCTCCCCCATCAGACAGATCGCCTTGTTCTCCCGCAACCGATTCGCGAGCTGGATGAACGGGGGCTGTTCGCCGCCGGTCAGCGGGAACACCTCGAACCCGAGACTCTCCCGGAAGGCGACGAAACGCTTGAACAGCGACTCCGGCTTCAGGCGTTCGGCGACGGTCGCGAAGGTGCCGTGGTTCTGCACCAGCCACACACCGGCCATGTCCCAGTTCCCCGAATGCGGCAGTACCAGGACCGCCCCGCGCCCGGCGGCCAGTGCTGCTTCCAGGTGCGACTCCCCTTGCAGCACAAGCTCACTACCGATCGCCGCGTGATCCATCGACGGCAGCCGGAACGCCTCGCGCCAATACCGCGCGTAGGAGCGAACGCTCGCCCGGATCAACTCGTCCGGCACGTCCGAGGGCGGCCCGCCGATCACCCGGGCGAGGTTGCGCCGCAACTGATTCGGCTCGCCACCGGCCCGGAACGCACGATTCGCTTTGCGCGCGACGCGATCGGCGCCCGCGTCGAACAGTCGCCGCGCCGTCGGCTCGGGCAGTGCCCGCACCAGCCGCCAGCCCGCCGCGTATCCGACGTCGCTCAACCGCTCCCCGATACTCATGACCATTGCCCCGTTTCCTGCACCACACCGCCACGATGTGGCGGTCTCACGTTGGCAGCTCCGTCGCGTTCGACGTTCCCGCCGTGGGGTTTTCGGGCTGCGCCGGGTTCTTCGGCTGCGCGGGCGTGAGCACATCACGCGCGCCCGGCGAACTGCGCACCGCGAGCACTCGCTGGAGCACCGTGACGATGCTGAGCACCGCGAGGATCCACATCGCGACGTGCACAGCATAGGCGAGCCAGTCGATGCCCCAGTACCCGCCGATCCCGGTCAACCCGGCACCGACCAGCACGATGATGAGACGATCCGGCCGCTCGATGATCCCGCCGTCGGCGGAAAGCCCGCTGGCCTCGGCGCGCGCCTTGGCGTACGAAATCACCTGCGAGGTAACCAGTACCACCAGGGTCGCCGCGAACAGCGGCTTGTGATGCTCGTGATAGACGGCCCACCACGCCAGACCGGCGAAGATGGCGCCGTCGGCCATCCGGTCGCAGGTGGCGTCGAGCACCGCACCGTATTTCGTGCCGCCGCCGCGCGCCCTGGCCATCGCACCGTCGAGCATGTCGAACATGACGAACAACCAGATCACCATGGTCCCCCAGAACAGGTGTCCGGTCGGGAACAGGGTGACCGCGGCGGCGATCGACGCGGTGGTGCCGATGACCGTCACCGCATCCGGCGTGAGCCCGGTGCTCACCAGCGCTTTGCCCAGCGGCGCAGTCGCTTTGGCAAACGTATCGCGGCCGAAGAAGCTCAGCACTTCACAGCACCCGGTCGGCTTCGATAAGCAAGGCTGCGCAAGTATGGCTCATCTACGCCTCCTTCCACGCTGCCGACAGCAGCGCCCTCGTCTCGCGTAGCAACTGCGGCATCACCTTCGCGCCGCCCACCACGGTGATGAAGTTCGCGTCGCCGCCCCAGCGCGGGACGATGTGCTGGTGCAGGTGGTCCGCCAGCGAACCACCCGCCACGCCACCGAGATTCAGGCCGACATTGAACCCGTGCGGCCGCGACACCTGCTTCATCACCCGGATGGCCTGCTGGGTGAACGCCATCAGCTCGGCGCCCTCGGCGACCGTGAGATCTTCGAGGTTGGCCACCTTGCGGTACGGCACCACCATCATGTGGCCGGGGTTGTACGGATACAGGTTGAGCACCGCGTACACCAGCTCGCCGCGGGCGATGACCAAGCCGTCCTCGTCGGACATCTTCGGGATGTCGGTGAACGGATGCCCGGTCGAGGCGGGATCGGTCGACGCGGCCTCGGCGATGTAGGACATCCGGTACGGCGTCCACAGTCGTTGCAGCCGATCGGGTTCGCCCGCGCCGCGGTCCACGATGCTGCCCTGTTCGGCGTCGTTCAGCTCGGTAAGCCCGTCCGGCGCCGCGCGTTCAGTCATTCCGCACCCTTGATCTCGAAGCCCTCCGCGGTCGGCGAAGCGTTCTCCCGATTCGCGATCCATTCCACAATGGTGGCCACCGCATCGGCGACCGGCACGCCGTTCACCTGAGTACCGTCGCGGAACCGGAAGCTCACCGCGTCGGCGGCCACGTCCCGCTCGCCGGCCAGCAGCATGAAGGGCACCTTCTGCGCGGTGTTGTTGAAGATCTTCTTCTGCATCCGGTCGTCGCTGCGGTCCACCTGCGCGCGCACGCCCGCGTCCTGCAGCCGCTCGATCACCCGATCCAGGTGCGGCGCAAAGGTTTCCGCGACCGGGATGCCGACCGCCTGCACCGGCGACAGCCAGGCCGGGAAGGCGCCGGCGTAGTGCTCGGTGAGCACGCCGAAGAACCGTTCGATAGAGCCGAACAGTGCGCGGTGAATCATCACCGGCCGCTGCTTGGTGCCGTCGTTGGCGGTGTATTCCAGGTTGAACCGTTCCGGCAGGTTGAAGTCCAGCTGGATGGTCGACATCTGCCAGGTGCGACCGAGCGCGTCCTTGGCCTGCACGGAGATCTTCGGACCGTAGAACGCGGCGCCGCCCGGATCCGGGACCAGCTCGAGCCCGGAGGCCGAGGCCACCTTCGACAGGGTCTCGGTGGCTTCTTCCCACATGTCGTCGGTGCCGACGAACTTGACCGGGTCCTTGGTGGACAGCTCGAGGTAGAAGTCGTCGAGGCCGTAGTCCTTGAGCAGGGCGAGCACGAACTGCAGGGTGCTGGTGAGCTCGGCGTGCATCTGCTCTTTGGTGCAGTAGATGTGCGCGTCGTCCTGGGTCATGCCGCGCACCCGGGTCAGGCCGTGGATCACGCCGGACTTCTCGTAGCGGTACACCGAGCCGAACTCGAAGAGCCGCAACGGCAGTTCCCGGTACGACCGGCCGCGGGCCCGGAAGATCAGGTTGTGCATCGGGCAGTTCATCGGCTTGACGTAGTAGTCCTGGCCGGGCTTGCGGACGGTGCCGTCCTCGTTCAGCTCGGCGTCCAGGTGCATCGCGGGGAACATGCCGTCGCGGTACCAGTCCAGGTGGCCGGAGACCTCGAACAGGTGGCCCTTGGTGATGTGCGGGGTGTTGACGAACTCGTAGCCCGCAGCGATATGCCTGCGCCGCGAGTACTCCTCCATCTCCTTGCGGATGATGCCGCCCTTGGGGTGGAACACCGGCAGGCCGGAGCCGAGCTCGTCGGGGAAACTGAACAGGTCCAGTTCCAGCCCGAGCTTGCGGTGGTCGCGGCGCTCGGCCTCGGCGAGCAGGTGCAGGTGCTCTTCCAGGGCCTCCGTGGATTCCCAGGCGGTGCCGTAGATGCGCTGCAGGTCCTCGCGGTTCTGATCGCCGCGCCAGTAGGCGGCCGAGCTGCGGGTCAGCTTGAACGCGGGGATGAACTTGGTGGTCGGGATGTGCGGGCCGCGACACAGATCACCCCAGAGGCGTTCGCCGGTGCGGGGATCGAGGTTGTCGTAGATGGTCAGCTCTTTGCCGCCGACCTCCATCACCTCGGGATCGTCGATGCCGGACTTGTCGCCGATCAGCTCCAGCTTGAACGGCTCCTTGGCCAGTTCGACGCGGGCTTCCTCGACCTCGACCACCCGGCGCGAAAAGCGTTGCGCGCCTTTGACGATCTTCTTCATCCTGGATTCCAGCTTGGCCAGATCCTCCGGGGTGAACGGCTTGTCGACCTGGAAGTCGTAGTAGAAGCCGTCCTTGATCGGCGGGCCGATGCCGAGCTTGGCCTCCGGGAACTCCTGCTGCACCGCCTGGGCCAGCACGTGCGCGGCGGAATGCCGGATGACACTGCGGCCGTCCTCGGTGTCGGCAGCGACCGCCTCCACCTCGACGTCGGTGTCCGGGGTCCAGGACAGGTCCTTGAGGCCCTCGGCGTCACGCACGACGACGATGGTGTCCGGTCCCTTGGTCGGCAGTCCGGCCTCGCGCACCGCGGCACCCGCCGTCGTCCCGGCCGGCACCCGGACGAGGGCGGCAGGGGTGGTGCGGGCTGAGGTGGTCACGGCGGTGCTCTCCTTGGAAGTTCTCGGGTGCGGGGATATCCCCGCGGATCATGGCCGAGGCACGCATCTGCCCCGGCGCGACCATGCTATCGGCATGCCCCCACCACCGCGCACACTCATCCGCCTCTAGCCCGCCTCTCCGCGTATTCAGGCCAGATTCAGGTGCGTTCAGAGTGACGTTGGCGACTGACGGTGGCGTGGTGGATGAGTCAGCCGGTGCCCGGCGAGTTACCCATGTCCTTGCGAAATCAGTTGTCGGGTAACGAACAAACGGCCGCCGATCAGCTGTCCGCAGCCAGCTTCCCCAGCATTTCCTCGCGTTCGGCAGCTGGGCGTTTCGGGCAGCTGGTGCACATCTCGCAGCTGGGGACCTCGTAGACCAGGCAGCAGGAGATGCGTTTGACGAAGGTGCGGCCGCCGATCTCGACGAAGCGCGGGATGGGGAGCTTGCCGCCGATCTGGGTCGCCAGTCGCGCGCCCGCGTCTGGGGAACCCGCGTCGAGAGCGCGGTTGCCGACGGCGTCGGCGACGATCGCCCACAGCGATGGCACACCGGCGCCGGACACCTCGGCGACCGGACCGATCACGGCCGCAAGGGTTTCCCGCAATGCCACGCCCGGCTCGGTGGCTTCATCCGGCTCGGCAAGCACGTGGATGCGCTCGACGCCGCCGTCCGGGCGGACCTCGCAGTCGAAGTGGTCGAGCACCGGCTCGACGGCCCGCTCGTCGTGTGCGTACGCTCGCGCGATCTGCTCGACCAGCGCGGAGGCCACCATGCACCACCACAGCGTGCCCGCGATGCGCGGTGAGGTGGTCCCCCACGAGTGACCCATCTCGGCGATCCGCGCCGCCAGCCAGTCCGGCTGCGTCAACGTTCGCCCGGGAACGGTGTTCACCACTTCAGGGGACTGCGTAACCATTGCCACTCGACTCCGATCCAGCTGCCGACCATCCCGAACGTGCCCAATATCCATAGTGTCGCGACAACCAACGCAAAAGTAGCGGTCGCCGCGAACACGCGCATGGCGATACCCCGTGCGGCCTCGGACATTCGTCCTCGCAAGCGCTCCGAGCGGTGTACCACGCCATACCCTGCCGGTACTTGTCGCGCAGCCAGCCGAGCGCCCGTTGTGCCCAGGCGAATTCGGTGGCCAGGATGCCCAGCCCGGTGAATACGATCGCCCAGCCGGGTCCGGGGTAGGGAATCGTCACGATTCCGACGGCGAGCACCGCGGTGCCGACCAACGCGACCCCGATCCGATAGGCGAGGTTCAGCGTAGGTCGCGCGGCTATGCGGGCACGGAAGGCGCGCCAGCCCGTCTGCGTCGATCTTGTCTCCAGCTCAGCCGTCACCTTACCCAGCGTACGAGACCGACCGGTTCGGCCCAGGTCGTAGCGTCGAGCCCGCCCGAACCGGACAGTTCGGGCGGGCTCGACGGTGGTTGATCAGACGAGTTCGGGAGTGACCCGATGACCCGCCTCGTCCTCGATGTGAGCGAGCCCGTTCTCGGTGATCTCGATGACGCGCGCGCTGGCGATATCGAAGAACAGGCCCGACACCGTCACGCCACGCTCGGCGACAGCCGAGCGCACCGCGGGGTGGCGCTGCAGGTTTTCCAGCTGCACGGCCACGTTCACCATGCTCAGCTGGTCCACCTCGCCGAAGCCGGCCCGGGCCGCGGCCACCGCGACCGGGTGACCGCGCCGGACCCGGTCCAGGCTCGGATGGGCGTGCGCGAGCCACTTGTCGATCTCCGGACCGGCCTTGGCCTCGGAGTGCAGGGCCTTCATCGCGCCACAGGACGAGTGCCCGCAGACCACGATGGAGCGGACGTTCAGTTCCTCCAGCGCGAAGACGAGCGCCGCGTCCACCGACGGATCCCCGACGGCGGGCACCAGGTTGCCCACGTTGCGCACCGTGAACAGATCACCCGGCCCGCTGTTGGTGATCATGTTCGGCACGATCCGGGAGTCCGCGCAGGTGAGGAAGAACGAATCCGGATCCTGACTGTCCCGCAGTTCGTCCAGGTGCGGACGCACGACGTGTGCGTGACTGCGGTGGTAGGCGGCGACACCGGCCGCGATCGGGTCGGCGTGCTCGTTGCGTCGCCATGGACCGAGGATGTCGGTCCACACCGCGCGCCCGAAGCTGCGCGACGGCGGGCCTGCCGTCGCGTGCGCCATCCGCGCGCTGCCGATTTCCACGAAATCGACACTGCCGCCGTTGCTTTCCTGCTGCCGCACCCAGTCCTCGATGGCTTCGAAGGCGGCATGGTCGAGGAAGTCGACGGTCATCTCGACGGTGACGTCGGCGTCGCTGGGCACCTTCGCGAATTCCGCGGACAGCTTCGGCAGCGCGAGGAAGGTGCAGGAGCCGTCGATGGTGATCATCCACCGCTGCGAACCCGGAATCTGCCTGGCGCTGATGGCAACTCGCACCACCCGCCACAGCAGCAGGCCGAAGGCCAGCCCGAGGCCGATCAGCACGCCCTCCAGCAGATTCAGGAACACCACCGACACCACAGTGACGGCGTAGACGAGCAGATCACCGGTGCGCCGAGCCATCCGGATGTGCGCCAACTTGACCAGCTGGATGCCGATCACGATCAACAGACCAGCCAGGGCCGCCTTCGGAATCTGTTGCACCACAGCGGCCAACGCCACCGAGAACACCAGGATCCAGATGCCGTGCAGCACGGCCGAGGCCCGACTGCGCGCGCCTGCCTGCACGTTGGTGGCGCTGCGCACGATCACACCGGTCACCGGCAGGCCACCGAGCAGGCCGGACAGCACGTTGGCCGAACCCTGACCGATCAGCTCGCGGTCGAAATTGGTGCGCTGACCCGAGTGCATCTTGTCCACCGCCACCGCGGACAGCAGGCTCTCCACGCTGGCGATCAACGCGATGGTGATGATCATGACGACGATCGCCGACCAGTCACCGCGCGGCAGTTCGGGCAGGCCGATCGCGTCGAACAGCGAGCCGTTCAACACAATTCGCTCGGCACCGGTCGGCAGCACCATGGCGAGCCCGGTGGCCGCGGCCACGGCGACCAACGGACCTGGCACGGCGCGCAACTTGGCGGGCACGTACTTCCAGCCCAGCATGATGGCGATCACCACCGCGCCGATGAACGCGTCGCCGCCGTGCAGCGACATCAACTGCTCGGGCAGCTGGGTGATGTTCCGCCACGCCGAGCTGTGCGACGAACCGCCGAGCAGCACGTGAATCTGTTGCAGCGCAATGGTGATACCGATACCGGCCAGCATCGCGTGCACGACCACCGGCGCGACGGCGAGCGCGGCCCGCGCAATCCTGCTCAGCCCGAACAGGATTTGCAGCACACCCGCCGCGGCGGCGATGAAACAGGTTGTTTTCCAGCCGAATTGGTTGATGGACTCGGCAACGACGACGGTGAGGCCCGCGGCGGGGCCACTCACCTGAAGAATGGAGCCGCCTAACAAACCGGCGACGATGCCGCCGATCACGGCGGCGATGAGACCGGCGGCGACGGGCGCACCGGAGGCGACGGCGATGCCGATGGACAGCGGCAACGCGACTAGGAAGACCACGATGGAAGCGGACACATCGTGACGGAGGATCGATTGAAGACGATCGGACAGGGGTCCGGAACCGCGACCCGAGTCCGCTGGGACATTCTGTGTTATCGGTGGGGCCAAATCGTTCTCGACAGCCATGACTATCTCCTTCGCCGAACCCGGCACAACGGCCGAGGTCGGTTGACGATCAACATGTCCAGCAGGGCACACGACCGCGAACCGGCATCTCGCGGTGAAGCAGTTCTCGACGCACCAGTGGGTCGAGAGGTAAACCGAAGCAAGGCTATTAGTAAAGGCTAAGCAAAGCCTGAGAATGGTGCTAATAGCGCGTAAACTCCGCGCTCACGGCGTTATGGCTGCCTCACATGGGCGCCGAGGCGGCACCGGGGCCGTCGCGGCGGTTAAACCGGCTCGGCGGCAACACGGCGCCCCTCATCGTCGAATTCCGCTATTCCGTCCACGGTCACCTCGATTACCCGGGCCGTGGCGATATCGAAGAACAATCCCGACACCGCGACGCCACGCTCCTCGATCCCCTGCCGCACGGCCGGGTGCGCGTGCAGCGTTTCCAACTGCAGCGCCACATTCACCATGCCGAGCTGGTCCACCTCGCCGAATCCCGCCAGCGCGGCGGCCTCGGCGACCGGGTGCCCGAGGCGGAAGCGGTCGAGGCTGGGGCGGGCGTGGGCCAGCCAGTCGCCGAGTCCCGAACCGGTCTGCACCTCGCGATACAGCGCCTCCATCGCGCCGCAGCAGGAGTGGCCGCACACGACGACCGCGCGCACGTCCAGCTTCTCCAGCGCGTAGATCAGCGCGGCCTCGACCGAAACGTCGCTGCCCGCGGTGGGGACCAGATTGCCCACGTTACGGACGGTGAACAGGTCGCCGGGGCCGCTGTTGGTGATGACGTTCGGGACGATGCGGGCGTCGGCGCAGGTGAGGAAGAACGAATCGGCGTCGGGGCGGTGCCGCAGGCCGTCCAGGTGCGGGCGCATCAGGTGCGCATGGCCGCGGTGGTAGGCCGCGATGCCCGCCACGATCGGATCCTCGCGAATGCCGGTGCGCCGCCACGGGCTGATCGCCTGGTCGATGACCTGCCTGGAGTTGCCGCGCTCGGGCGGGCCCGCCATCGCGCGCGCCATCCGCGCGCTGCCGATCTCCACGTATTCGACTGTGCCGCCGTCGGATTCGTGTTGCGCGGCCCACTCGGTGATCCGCTCGTAGGAGGCGTGGTCGAGGAAGTCGACCGTCATCTCCACCGTCACCTCAACGCCCGCAGGCACTTTGGCCAGTTCCGCGGATAGCTTCGGCAGCGCGAGGAAGGTACAGGTGCCGTCGATGGTGACCACCCAGCGCCGCGCGCTCGCCACCGGTTCCGCGATGATCGTCACCCGGACCACCCGCCACAGCAGCAGCGCGAACGACAGCGCGAGTCCGATCATCATGCCCACCAACAGGTTCAGGAACACCACACTTAGTACCGTCGCGACATACACGTACAGATTGCCGGTGCGCCGAGCGAGCCGGATGTGCGCCAACTTCACCAGTTGCACACCGATCAGAATGAGCAGCCCGGCCAGCGCCGCCTTCGGGATCTGCTGCACCAGACCGGCCAGCGCCACCGCGAACAGCAGCACCCAGACACCGTGCAGCACGGTCGCCGCCCTGGACTGCGCGCCCGCCTGCGCGTTGGTAATGCTGCGCACGATCACCGCCGCGACCGGCAGGCCGCCGAGCAGGCCGGACACCATGTTGGCCGAGCCCTGCCCGATCAGCTCGCGATCGAGGTCGGTCGACGTCTCCGGGCGCAGCTTGTCCACCGCGACCGCCGAGAGCAGGGTCTCGACGCTGCCGATGAGCGCGATGGTCACCACGGTCAGCGCGATCGCGGTCCAGCTACCCGACGGTACGGCCGGGAGTCCGATCGAATCGAGCAGCGAGCCGTTCAGCACCAGCCGCTCGACGTGGGTCGGCAGCACCAGCGAAAGCAGCGTCGCGAGCACCACCGCGACCAGCGGTCCCGGCACCACCCGAACCTGGCGCGGGACGAACTTCCAGGCGATCAGGATGACGATCACCACAACGCCGATCAGCAGGTCGCCGTGATGTACCGACATCAGCTGACGCGGCAACTGGACCAGGCTGTCGAACGACGAGCTCAGCGATGTGCCGCCGAGCAGCACATGCACCTGCTGCAGCGCGATGATCACGCCGATGCCGGCCAGCATCGCGTGCACCACCACCGGCGCGATCGCCAGCGCACCGCGCGCGATCCTGCTGAGCCCGAACAGAATCTGCAACGCCCCGGCCCCGACGGTGATGAAACACGTGGCGGCCCAGCCGAATTGGTGCACGCTGGCGGCGACTATCACGGTGAGGCTCGCGGTCGGCCCGGTCACCTGCACCCCCGATCCGCCGACCAGCCCCGCGACCACCCCGCCGACCACCGCCGCGATCAGCCCCGCGGCGACGGGCGCGCCGGAGGCGACCGCGACGCCGAGGGAAAGCGGCAGTGCGACAAGGAAAACCACGATCGAGGCGGGCAGATCGTGACGGCCGATACTGGCCAGACGTTCCGGAAAGGTCAGATTGCGCGACGACGTCCGTGGTGCGGAATCGGTGTCGGTGGACATATTTCTCCTTCGCCGGGCGGACGTGGACCGTCCCGGTTCATCGGTGGAACATGTACTGGCATCGAAAGCGAGCGGCGGGCGTAACTCAGCCGCTCGAGAGCGGCGACCCGGGTGACGCGAAGGTCTGGCTAATAGTAAAGACTTCGCAAAGCATATGGAAAGGTTTCAGGTGGAATCGGCCCCATCGTCACCGAATTGTGATCCAGATCACTGAGCAATCTCCCAGGCCAGTCTGCGCACATCGAGATGCGGCGAGGACCGTAGTCGCTCGATCGCTTCCTGACGCTCGGATGACGGAGAGCTGCCGTTGAGGAGGCCGACGGCCAGCACGCCTGCCGTCAGGCCACCGCATGCGATCAGCGCCTCGACCGCGGGCAGCATCAGTTCGATCGACCTGTTCCACCCGAAATGCATGGTGTGGGTCGAGATGATCCGGGTGGCAGACAGCGGGGTGAGCCGGTCGGCGAGGAAGTTCAACTCGCGCACCCATGCCTGTGGGGCGAGGTCGTCGGTCGGCGATGGGTAGAGCGGTAGCAGGTGAATCACCATGCCTGCCGCGTCGAGCAGATGCAGCGGATGCTCGAACAGCAACTCGGCGGTCGCCCGTGCCCGGTCTTGTTTCCATTCCTCATCGCGGTCGGTGGCGTTGAGCGCCTTGACCACTTCCCGGACTCTGGCATGGTCTTCCACAGCGAGCAGGCGGCGCAGCACCGTCAGTGCCTCCGCGCGGAGCACGCTACTGCGCACCAACGAGAGGAACACCGTCATATCGGTGTCGTCGCCGGTGACCGCCGCCTCGATGATCTCGTCGGTGCCGCCCCGATACCAGGGCACCCAGATCGCGAACGCCTTCGCGGCACGGAACTGGACGCCCGGCCCCTGCGCCGCTGTCATCAGGCCGCGCACCAGATCGGCAAGGGCCGCACGGTGATCGGGTGCGTACTCCTCCGGTATCGCCTGCAGGAGGGTCCGGATCATCAACTCCGACGCGTATCGACCCGGTACTTCGGCGAGCGCCGCGTGCGCGCGTTCGTCCTCGGGCAGCCGCTGCAGTGCCACGGCCACCGCGATCCGCACATCCGGATGGAGTTCCGGATCGGCCCATACCCGCAGTAACAGGTCGGCCGCACCGGGCACTCGCTGGCTGACCAGGTGGCGGGCGGCCAGCTTCCTGGCGCCGACCCGGCCCTCGAGCAGCGCCTTCGCCAAGTCGTCGCGCAGCCGCGAGGGCGCGCCGACCCGGCACAGTTTCGCCGCGGTGGCGAGGGCGACCGGGCCCGGAATCCGCAGGAGCAGCTGAGGCAGGGCTGGTGGGTAGCCGCCGCACGCTTCGATCGCGGCCTCGGCGATTACGGGTTCGCCGCCGAGCGCGTGCTCGATCAGCTTGGTGGGCAAGGGAATCCGGCCGAGGCCACGCAATGCCCGGACTCGGTCCTCGACGGGCCCATCCCGGTCGTCGGCGATCGCCGCCAGGGTCGCGCCGATGGTGTCGCGCTGACGATCCGTCCAGCGTCCGGGCATGCTCGGCTCGATGTTGTGCTCGGCCAGCACTTCCCGCGAATCGGCGGGTAGCAGGTCGGTGCGACGGGTGGCGACGTTGTGCCAGACCGGCGCGAAACGGATCGTGCGGGGATCGTCGGCCAGCAACGCCGCGACCTGGGTGTCCTTGTCCCGAATGCGGCGCAGCAGCAACTCCGCCGCCTCGGCCGCCACATCGTCGGGACCGTTCAAGACCGTCTGCCGCAGGTCCTGTAGCAGTTCGGGCAAGCCGTGCAGCCGGGAGCCGAGGGATCGGGCCAGTGCGACGGTCAGTTCGTGATCGCGACGACGCGTCAGCATGGCGAGCAGTTCGTGTTCCTGGCCTCGGCGCAGCACCCGGCCGAGCGTGGGCCTGCTCTGCACTCGGGCGGTCGGTCGGCGATACCTGCGGCCGACCGGTTCGGGGCAAGTCAGCGCTTCGGCGCCGAAGCGGTCGATCAGCCGAACGTAGCTCGTCAGCGCCCAAGTAGCAAGCGCCGGTTCGGTATTCAAGGCGCGGTCGGCGAGCTTGCGTATGGCCTCGCGAGTGCGTTCCGAGGTGTCGCGGGCGTGGATGGCGGCATCGGCGAGCCGGTCGAGATGTTCGGCCCAGCGTGGGTCGAGGCGTAGTCCGGCAATGCCTTCCAGGAGGGCGGCGCGAGCTGGGTCGCGCTCGTTGCGAATTCGGTCGACGACTTCGCCGAACACGGCCGCGGCCCTGGCTCGGTCGCCGCTGCGCTGAGCGGCACCGAGCAGCAGCGTGCGCGCGATGTCGCGGCGGCGTGGGTCACCGGTAAAAGCCGCTGCACGCAAGTCGGATTCGGCCTCCTCGAACGGGAGGAAAGCCGTGATCCGGAGCGTGATCTTCGGATCGTCCAGGTGCGCCCGCGTCGAATGCCAGACCGAGGAATGCCACGCGCGCAGCCGCCGGGCCTCGCTGACCGCCAGTTCACGCGGGAGCAGGTGCAGCAGGTGCAGTGCGTCGACGTCGCGGTGTGCCAGCCGGGTGTAGATGGCGGCGCGTCGCGGTATCGGCAGTGCCTGGAGGAGTTCCTCCAGGCTGCGGGTCGACACCAACGTCAGTAGTTCGTCGTTGGTGAACTCGTTGCAGCGCTTCAGCAATGCGGCCTTGGACCCGAACGAAGACCACCCGCGCCGGGGCAGCAGGCGCGCCGTGCGGTGCAGGTCGGCGCGGAACATCGGGCCGAGTACGCCGCCGGGCAGGTATTCGGCCCAGCGCCCGAGGTCGTGCCGTTCGAGCAGATCGAGGACCAGCGCGGGTTCCACCCGCGCGGCTTCGCGCAGGGCGACGGCCCGCCACTGCCGCAGAGCAACTCGCCGCGTCGTCGTGAATTCATCGTCGACACAGCGCAATACGAGTTTCGGGTACCGCCGAGTCAATGTCTTCCACGCGGTCACGGCGTGCGCGAGCGACGGCAGCCACTCGGCGACGATCGATGGCGAGCACGCCGGGAGCAGCGCGGCGGCCTCTTTCGCACCCCAGCGCTCGTTGACCTCGGGCAGCAGCATGTCGGCGAGTTCGGTCCGACGGGCGTGAATGATGCTGCGGTAGAACGCTATCCGCAATTCAGTCGACGCCTCGTGCAGTGCGGGCGGGATGGCTTCATCGAGGACGGGCAGGGTGCGAACGGCACGCAGCGCCGCCCGGCGCAGTTCGGGATCAGGTCCGGCGAGGACCCGGGTGATGTAGGTCAGGTCGCGCGCGGCCATCGCCAGATGCAGCGCGATGCGACGACCGTAGCGACCTCGACCGGCCATATCGGTGAGGAATGCGGCGAAGCCGTGATGTTCGGCGTGTGCGCGGGCGTGCTGCGCCAGCGCACGCATGCGCTGCGAATAAGGCAGGGATTCCACGCGATTCAACAGGACGGAAGCCGGTTCGAGGACCGGCGTGAGGCTCAACAGCCCGGGCGCAGGACGCCCTTTCCACTTGTCGTCATGGGCACAGTATGCACGAGCGGTGAATCGACCGACAACCTGTGCGAGCCGGGCAGACCGCGTACAGGACCTACTTCAGGTACCAGGTGACCAGTCGTTCGACGAGACCCAGGTCGCAGGCGGTGTCGGGGACGTGCAGCGCCGATTCCAGGTTGCGCCGGTCGAATTCGATGCGCTCCAGCAGGTACTTTCCGGTGTACGCCATGCGGGTCGCCACTGCCCTGTCGAGTGTCGTGAGCGTGCCGTCGTCCCAGTCTTGTGGGCGAATGGGCCGCAGCTCCATCCCTAGGCCCGCACCGATCAGTCCGATCGTTTCCCGCGCCGAGACACCGACACGGTCGGTCAGGTTGACGATCCGCGGCAGATCATCGACCTCGGACAGCCCCAGCAGCCATTCCACGCACGTATCGATCGGAACGAGGTTGAGTGTCGCGTCGTCGGCTATTTGAACCGCCGCGGCCCCGCCGGGGAAGCGACGCGCGATACGCCGCATGTTCGACATGAAGTTGTAGATGCCGAAATCCGATGTGGTGTGGGCGGTTTTGGACGAGCCGACCACCTGTCCGAGCCGGAATACCGCGCCTTCGATGCCGTGTTCCCGCACGAAATCGCGGAAGACCAGTTCACCGCCGCGTTTAGTGGCCTCGTAAACCGTCCGGAACTCGGTGTCGTCGGTAAGCGGCAGCCAGTTCTCTTCGGTAGGTGTGTCCGATATACCGCCGACGTAGGCCGTGCTGATCAGAAAGAAACGAGAACCCGGTCGGCTGTGTTTGGTGAAGAGCCGCAGCGCCCGCTCGGTGCCTTTGGTATTCACATCCTGAAGCAGGGCGGGCCGGTTGGGCGAGAGATCTACCGCGGCGGCGAAATGCCAGAAGTCGCACGGCTCCGAGAAGATGGTGGCCGCTTCGAAGTCACCGATTCCCAGATACTCCTGGGCCAATTCACAGTCGTAGGTCTCGAGGTCGGTGATGTCGGGTGGCGTTTCCCCGTAGTTGACGGTGGCCGATTCGAGCGCTTCGAAGACTCGGGTCCGTGCCCCTCTGGCAAGGGCTTTCACCCGGATGCCACGTCTGAGCATCTCGGAGATCGCGTTGCTGGCGACGTATCCGTTCGCGCCGTCGACGACCGCTACTTTCGAGTGCCCCATCAGATGCTCCACATGTTGCCGGGGAAGCGGCGATCGATGGTGCCGACCAGTTGCCGCAGCGCGACGTCAGGATGCCGCGCGGCCTCGAGACAGATGTCGACGACCGTCGCGCACATGGCGGCGGCCAGTTCGTCGTTCCACAACCGTTGTGCCGCATTGAAAGTCATCGACATCGCCTCCTGCGTTCCCTTGATCGTGAGCAGGCCGTCGATCGGCAACACATTCCCCACCGACGTCCGATGCAGGGCGTAATCCGTTGCGACACAATCAGGGCCGAAGAGCGCCGCGGTGTCCGGCGACTTCGGAACATTGAGCATCTGCACCGGGAACAGGGCGCTGTTCGGGTCGATCAGCGCGACGGACAGCTCCGGACAGATCTCGAGCACCTCGATGAAGGGATACCACTGGAACCGGTAGGCCCGCAGGCAGCTCGTCTTGAACGAGGCGACGAGATCCGCGAACGACAGCCGCCGCGACCAACGGAACTCCAGCACAAAGGGATTGAAGAGCATCGCCACCGACTGATGGAACCGCGGATCCCGGCGGCCATGGCTGAAGGTCGGCATGAGGTAGGCATCGGATCCACTGAGGTGCCCCAAGATGAGGCCATAGGCCGCGGCCAGCACCGTGAACGGCGTCGCACGGAGCGTGCCCGCCAAGGCGCGCACCGCAGCGGTTTCCCGGGGCGCGAATCCACGATCACCCCGGCAAGTGATCGCCTGGTGATCCGCCGTCGCCTGCTTCCCGGCTATTTGCAATACCTCCAGGGAGCCAACGTATTCCGGCCAGAATGCGCGCGCCGCAGCCGCCTCCGCCGACTCCAGTGCGGCCAGTTCGTCGAGGACGATCTGCCGGTAGCCCACCGCGAGTGGTTCAGGTTTCGGTTCCAGCCCGGCGGTCGCGCGATAGAGCCGCCCGATGTCGCGTTTCAGCACCTCCAGCGACCATGCGTCGGCCGCACTGTGGTGCACCGTCACCTGGAGCAGCCGCCGCTCGTCCGAGGCGCGCTCGAGCAGCAGCACCCGCACCAACGGCGGCCGGGTCAGATCGAAGGGCGCGTTGTTGTACTTGACCAGCAGCTCTTCGATGTCCGGCGCGCCCCAGGCCGCCGATGACACACGCTGCACCGTCGTTTCGGGTTCGATGTCGGAACCGATGACCTGCTCGGCCATGCCGCGACCACGGACGATTGCGGTGCGCAGCGCCTCATGCCGTTCGACGCTCTGCGCGATGGCGTCGAACAGCCGACCCCGGTCGAGCGGCCCGTCGACGGCTAGTCGAAAGGAGATGTTGAACGCCTCCGCCGCACCACCGGGCCGAATCGATTCCAGGAAGTCCAGCAGATGCTGCCCCGGAGTCAAGGGCAGCCTGGTCTCCCCCGGCCGGCTCACCATCACGAGCCTCGGTGCAGAAAATCATGTGCCGCAACGGCATACGTCAACGCGTACCGCTCGAGATCGCGCACCGCCACGTACTCGTCGGCCATGTGCGCGATCCACTTGCCGCCCGGTCCGTACACCACGCTCGGGACTTCTCCGTAGTGCGTCAGGATGGTGCCGTCGGTGGTGCCGGGGACGCCGCCGAGGTTGGGTCGCACCCCGTTGACGGTCTCGTGCGCTCTGAGCAAGGCGGTGACAAGTGTTGTGTCCGAGCCTGTTTCGACCCAGGGGCGATCGTCGATCACAGTGACGGTCGAGCCGATCCCACACTCCAGTGCCGCGGTGTCGACGCATTCGCCGATCCGCTTCAGCAGCGTCCCGTGGTCCACTCCGGGAACGGTACGAACATCCAGGTAGAGCGAGCTCGTTCCGGGAATCGTATTCATCTGATCCGCGGTTCCTGCCCGCACCACCGTGGGAGTGATGGACGGAGCACCGAGCGGCGGCCGATTACCCACTTCCCGTATCAAGGTGATTTCGAGCGCTTCCAGGCTCAGTAACGCACGCGCCATGGCGGGCAACGTGTTCCGGCCTTGCCACGGCATTGCGCCGTGGCTCATCACCCCCGTGAAATCCGCCCTGAGCCGGATCGCGCCCTTCGATATCGGGCACACCTCGTCGCCTTCCGGCTCGCAGCAGATCACCCCGTCGACGTCCCGGACGAATCCATTGGCGACCGCCGCCTTGGCGCCGGTCATCATCCCCTCTTCATCGGCCAGCAGAAGCAGCCTGATCCGGCCGGGAAAGGGACCGGACAGTTGCAAAGCCCTTGTCCCATAAAGCATTGCCGCGACGCCCGACTTCATATCCGCGGAGCCACGTCCGTAGAGCTTCCCGTCGCGGATCTCACCGCCGAACGGATCGACGGTCCACTGGTCGAGATCGCCCTCGGCCACCACGTCCATATGGCCTTCGAACGCCAGCGTCGGGCCGGCCCCACCGCCGCCGACCAGGGTGACCACGATGTTCGGGCGGCCATCGGCATCGAAAACTTCGGCCGTCCAGCCCCAATCCCTGATCTTGTCGAGCAGGAAAGCCGCTACGGCGCGCTCGCCTCGGCCCTCTTCCCGCAGGGTGTGGGTCCGCACGAGGTGCTGCGTGAACTCGATGAGTTCCTGCTCGTCTATTCCGGCATCCAGCGAAGCGATGTCCACGGTGACCCCCAGGCGTCAAGTCTGTCCATGCTACGACGCTGTCTGTTTCCCCGCGCTAGATCGGTCCGCTCTGATCCACGACATCGCCTGCTGTATTCCGCGGACCTCGCCCCCCTGCGTAACGACGCTGGTCCCGAAGACGCCGTCGTCGATCTGCCCCAGTGGCAGCAGCTGTCGCCGCACCTCTGCGGCTTCCCGCGCACCCGTACCGCCGTCACCGAGCCATTCGTCAAGCGGCCGGAAACTGGTGGTCCGGTGGCACTCGACCACGTCCAAGGAGTTGGACCGCAAAAGCTCGATGATCTGGCTTTCCGAGAGAGTCGAATTGTGCCCGGGGTCTCTGAGACGCTGGATCTCCTCGAACCGGTCGTGCGCCGCACCCGAAAGTCCGGTGACGTTGTCCGCGACAATGACATGACCGAAAGGCCTGACTACGCGTGCCATTTCGGCAACGACGATGTCGGGTCTCTTGACATGGTGCAGCGCTCGCGTGCACATGACGAGGTCGAATGTGCCGTCCGGGAAGGGCAATTCCTCGACGAGTGCGACGATCAGCTGCACAGCGCGCAAATCACTGTTGGCGCGCGCCTGTCGGAGCATCTCGATCGACGAGTCGACGCCGACAATCTTCGACCGCACACCTACCTTCGCCGCGACGGCTGCCGCGGCGGCGGTCCCCGTTGCTACATCGAGGGCACGGTCGAAATCCAATGGTCGGATGATTTCGGCCAACAGGTCCACGTCGAGACGCCGCGCCTGTCCCCCGGCGTATGACTGCGCAATCGTCGCGAACCTCAACTGGTTTCGCGAAACCTGCTCGCGGTACCCATCGGTCATCTGTCACACCTCGGCGCCGTGCGTGTGCGTGCAACCCCGTGGAACAAGGGGATCGACGAACTCTGATATTCGCCGATATGCAACGGCCCTACGGTACCGTGTATTCACGCAAAAAGCCGCGTCCGTACACCGGGGGGACATCATCGGCACTGCCCGGTTGGTGGTCGATTCGTCGACCCGTGGACAGTGCCCGACATGTTGCCGGCGTTCGTACCGAGGTGCCCTGCGGTAGATCTCGTCTTTCGATGGAGGCAGGTGGTCGATGGACGCCGCCGATTTTCGGCGCAGCTCCGTGCTGCTGGACTCGCCTCGCACGATTGTCGGAGTGCGCGCCGCCGAAGTCGCCGCCGAGGTGGTGGCCGCCGCCGCGGGCACGGTGGCCCCGCGGGTGATCGTGATCGCAGGCAGTGGCTTCGCGCTCCGTAGCTGGGCCGAGCCGCTTTTGGCGGCACTGCGGTCGTTTCCGCTGCACATCGTGATCCAGTCGGGCCTGCCGACACCGGAGTCCGTGGCGCTGCTGGCGCGCGAGGTACGGGCGCATCGGGCCGATGTGGTCGTCACGGTCGGCGGTGGCAGCGTCATGGATGCGGGCAAAGCCGCTGCGGCGCTATCGATCAGCTCCGATCCCTCGCCTGAGTCGGTGGTACGCACGTGCGAAGAAAGCGCTGGCACCGAAGGTGTTCCGCCGATCATCGCGCTGCCGACGACGCCGGGGACGGGTGCTGAAGCGACGCCGTTCGCCACCATCTGGCATCGGGATCAGGGGCGCAAACTCTCCCTTCGCGGGTCCGCGCTGCTGCCGGTGACCGCGGTTCTCGACCCAGATCTACTGATCGGGCTGCCGGAGGCCCACCTCGTCAGTTGCCTGCTCGACACCCTCGCGCAGGGCTTGGAGGGCGCCTGGTCGATCCGGGCCGACGAGCAGTCCGAATGGCTCGGCGCAACCGCGTGGGCCCTGCTGGCCGAGCTGCTGGATCAGCGGCACGACGGCTTGGGATCGGCGGAACGCCATGCTGCGCTACTCGCCGGACACCTCGCCGGACGGGCCATCGCCATCGCGGGAACCACTGTGTGCCATGCGATGTCGTACTCGCTGACCCTGCGCCACGGGCTCAGCCATGGCCATGCCTGCGGGCTCACGCTGGCCTCGGTGCTGCGGTACAACGCGCTCGTCGACGACGACTGCACCGACCCGCGCGGGGCCCTCCGGGTGCGCAGCGCCATCACGCGGGTGGTGCAGGCCGCAGGCGTGGACAGCGTCGAGGCGCTGGCCCGAAAGATCGAGGCGCTCGCGTGGTCACCCGCGCTACCGCCCGCCCCCGATATTCGGCCCGACGCGACTCGGATCGCCACCGACGCACTCGCTTACGATCGCGCGGGCAACAACCCCCGCCGGGTGAATGTGGCGGCCCTGACGCGGCTATTGGCCGGGACAGCGGAGAGGGATTATGCGCGTTGACAACTACAAGGTCATGCACTGGCTGAACACCAGGAAAATGACGACCGGACAGATAGCAGCGGCTATCGACATGGACCTCGCGCAACTCGAGAAGTTGATGTCGTCGGACGAATGGCCGGACGAGATCGCCGACGCGCTGGCCCGAGCGCTACAGATCACTGCCGAACAGCTTGTCGCCAGCGGTCGATCCGACCTGACCGTGCTGATCCGCGCCGCTCAGGAACTGCGCGACACCCGACGTCCCATTCAGCGCGACGGCATTCATTTCTACAACTACTACACAATGGCGGCACCGCAAGGCGCGGTCGCGCCGGTCATTCTCGACATTCTGTGCCCCGCCGATCGAGTGCCCGCTTTGAACAATGGGCATCTGGAACCCGCTATCACCATCAATCTCGGCCCCGGCGATATTCACGGGCGCTGGGGCGAGGAACTCGGCGAGGCAACCTGGCAGGTGATCAAGTCGAACGCCGACGCGGACGACTGGATCGTCGGCGACTCCTACGTCGAGCCGTCCTACTGTCCGCACAGCTACTCGCTGGCCACCGACGTTCCGGCCCGAATCGTTTCCTACACAGGACAATCCGCACTCGCCGGACTCATGGAAGACGTCAACGACTGGTCGGATCCTGCCGCGGAAGCAATGCTCGGCTGGCTCGACGAAAGCCTGACCCCACAGAAGGTCGCCACCCTGCTGCTCGCCCGCCGCGGACACACCACCGAGTCGGCGGCGGCGAGTCTTGGTGTGCACCAAGACGATCTGATCGCGGCGATCGACAAGGGCTCCGTCGAACTGCTGCGTAAACTGGGAACGACGCTCGGGTTCGATTACCGACTGCTGATCCGACCCGCGGCAAGGCACGACAAAGTAGGCAAGACATTCCAGGACATCGACGAATGTCGCCGGGAGACAAGGAATTTCCAGGGCTACCAGGTCACCTCGATGGCCTCCGCGCCACACCTACCAGATCTCACCGGACTCTTCATGCTCGTAACCGGCGATACCGGCGCAGACCTGTGCGAACCGGCCGAGTCCCACTACCTCGTGACCGCCGGATCGCCCACGCTGCACTGGACCGGTGCCGACGGGCAGGACGAGCACGCAGCGCTGGAAGTCGATGCTTCGGCCTGGGTGGCGCCGTTCGTGACGCATCGATGGTCCGGTGACGGTGCGGTGATCAAGCTGGGTTCCGGACGACATCTCGGATACCTCGACCTGTACGAGCTGACCAATACCTATGCCGCGGTGTCCACCTTGCGGCGTGGCCGCCGAGATAACCGGGGCTGGGGTTACGACTCTTGAGAACCACCGTGCGTCAGGGGAGAAAACGTTGCGCATCGTCTACACCGATCCCGCCTGGGCTCTGAACGAACTGGGACAGCCGGATCTCGCTCGGGCCGATATCGAACGCACGGCATTCGGCAGCGAGATCGAGCTCCGCTTAGGACTGTTCGACAACCGATATATGTTGGCAGGCCCCGATTTTCACGACCATGTGCGCGGTGCCGACGCCCTGGTGATCTACCGCTGCCAGGTCACCCCTGAGCTCCTCGATGCGATCAGACCGACCTGTCGGGTGATCGCCCGCAGCGGTGTCGGCATCGACAACCTGAACGCCCCGTTGCTGGCCGGCACCGGCATCGTTTCCTTCAACATCCCCGACTACTGCGTCGACGAGGTCAGCACCCACACACTCGCCCTGCTGCTCGCGCTGGAACGCAAGGTCTGCACCCAGGACCGCCTCGTCAAGGCCGGTCAGTGGAACATCCACGCAGGCGGAGTGCCACGGCGTGTGGGGACGTGTACCGCGGGCATCATCGGATTCGGCCGCATCGGCCGGGCGACCGCTCGGAAACTCCAGGCGTTCTACAAGAACATCATCGCCTACGACCCCTATGTATCGGCCGACCTCATGGCCGGTTACGGTGTCACCGCCGCGACGGATCTGGCCGAATTGTTCAGTGCCGCAGACGCGGTCGTGATCCACGCGGCACTGACCGGTGAGACCGACCGGCTCGTCGACGCCTCCGCACTGGCCGCTGTCCGGCCGGGCGCGCTGCTGGTCAACACCGCCAGGGGTCGGCTGGTCGACCCGGCCGCCGTCCTCGACGCGCTCGACGCGGGCCGACTCGGCGGTTTCGCCTCGGACGTCTTCACGCCCGAAGACCCCAATGACGATCCGACCGCCCGAAAGCTGCTGACCCGGGACGACGTGGTCGTTTCGGCGCACCGCGCGTTTCTCTCGGTGGAATCCGAGCGCAGTTGCCGACGCCGGATCGCCGAGGGAGTCGCCACCGTTCTGGCCGGTGGGCCACCGCCCGCCGAAGGCAGAGTGACCTGATCCGAGAGGCAGTGCGCGTGATAGAGAACCTCCCTGTGCACACAGGAACACCGGCCCGATTCGGCGCCGGTCTTCAGTTGCGCAAGCTACTCGCCGACCCCGCGCCGTCCTACCTCATGGGGGCACACGACGGGCTCAGCGCCCGCATCGCGGCGGAGGCCGGATTCACCGGCCTATGGGCGTCCGGCCTGTGCATGTCGACCGTGCTGGGCGCGCGGGACAGCGACGAGGTGTCCTGGGGCGAACTGCTGGACCTCGCCGCTCGGGTGGTCGAGGGCGGCGGCATCCCCGTCCTCGTCGATGCCGACACCGGCTACGGCAACTTCAACACCGCACGCCGGGTCGCCGCACGGGCCCAGCAGATCGGGGCGGCGGGAATCTGCATGGAGGACAAGGTCTTCCCCAAGATGAACTCCTTCTTCGGCGACAGCCACCCGTTGGCGCCGATCGGTGAGATGTGCACCAAGATCGCGGCCTGCCGCGACAAGATCAGCGCCGAGTTCGTGCTCGTGGCACGGACCGAAGCGCTGATCGCCGGTGCCGGTTTGGCCGAGGCGCTGCGCCGGGCCGAGGCGTATCGGCAAGCCGGTGCCGACGCCATCTTCATTCACTCGCGGCAACGAACCATCGATGAGATCGCCGAGTTCACCAAGGAATGGGAAGCTCGGCTGCCGTTGGTGATTGCGCCGACGACCTATCACACGGTTCCCAAGGAAGTGTTCGCCGAACTCGGCATCGCCGCGGTGATCTGGGCCAACCAGGCCATGCGGGCGTCGATGGCGGCGATGCGGCAGGTCTGCCGGTCGCTGCTCGTCGACGGCGCGGCCGCGGTGGAGCCGAGCATCGCCGCACTCTCGGAGTTGTTCGCGCTCATGGGTTATCAGGATCTGGAGGTCGATGAGGCGCACTACATGGCGTTGGCGAAGAAGTGGGTGGAGTCGTGATCGAGGCTGACGAGCTGGTCGGTGGGCTCGTCGACCGCGGCGTGGTCGACTTCGTCGCCGTGCCGTGCTCCTACCTGACGCCACTGATCAATCGAGTGGCATCGGCCTCTGCCGCGGGGTATCTGCCGGTGACACACGAGGGTGAGGCCGTCGCGATCGCCGCCGGTTGCTGGCTTGCCGGTGCCACCGCCTGCGTCGTCGCGCAGAACTCGGGGCTCGGCAACATGGTCAACCCGCTGACGTCGCTCACCTATCCCAGTCGCATACCCGTCCCGTTGATCAACTGTGCCGACCTTGCCGAGTTCACCGACGCCGTCAAAGTCGCGCAGGTCGAGGCCGGTCCGACGTTCATCTACCTGAAGATCCGGCCGGGCTCGATCGCCGAGCTGGGGCGGCCTGCGGTTACTTCGTCGGAAGTGGCACGGCGGTTCAGGGCCTTTGTCTGCCCGGAAAGCCAAGGAGGACCTGATGTTTCGTGACGGCGCACTACAACCCGCATCCGATCAACTCGATGTGCGTAATCCCTGGACCGGCGAGAGCGTCGGCTCGGTTGCGCGCGACACCGTTACCCAGATGGACGAGGCGGTGCGGGGGCTTCGAGCCGCCTGGCGACCGCTGCGACCGGAACAGCGGGCGGCGATCCTGGGTGCGGCCGCCGAACTGATTCGCGAAAGATCCGGGGAGCTGGCCGAATTGATCTCGCGGGAATCCGGCGTGTGTATCGCCGAGACCCGCAAGGAGACCGAGCGAGCCGCGGCCAACCTCGTCGTCGCGGCGACCGAAGCCGAGCGGCTGCGTGGTGAAAGTATCCCGGTGCCGGGTCATGATCGGTTGGCGCTCACCGTATTCGAGCCGATCGGGGTCGTTGCGGCGATCACGCCGTTCAACCGGCCACTCAACCAGGTGGTCGTGAAGGTGGCGCCCGCCGTGGCCGCTGGTTGTGCCGTCGTGCTGAAACCCTCTGAGAAGACGCCTCTTACGGCGCTGGCCTTCGCCGAGATCATGTTGGCGGCGGGGTTCCCGCCCGAAAACCTGGTCGTGACAACGGGAGAGCCTGGCGTGATCGGTCCAGCGCTGGCCGGTCACCCGGACATCGACATGGTCACTTTCACCGGTTCGGTGAGCACTGGGGTGGCGGTGTCCAGAGCGGCTGCGGGCAAGCAGGTCTTGCTGGAGTTGGGTGGCAACGATCCGCTTATCGTCCTGCCGGATGCCGATCTCGGGCTTGCGGTGCAGTTGGCGGGCCAGGGGGCGTTCGCGACTGCCGGGCAGTCCTGTCGGGGGATCAAGCGGGTGATCGTCGTGGGCGAGGTGGCCGACGATCTGGTCGCCGGGCTGGTCGAGCAGGCACGGCGCAAACAGGCCGGAGATCCGCTCGATCCGGCGACCGATGTCGGGCCGCTCATCAGTGAGGAGGCGGCAGTCGTCGTGGAGCGACGGATCGCTGACGCGGTCGCCGCGAACGCGAAACTGCTGCACGGCGGGGACCGGCGAGGTTCGCTCATCACACCCGCTGTCCTCGATCATGTGCCTGCCGACGCCGAGCTGGTGGTCGAGGAGACGTTCGGCCCGGTGGCGCCGGTTATCCGGGTGGCCGACACAGCGGAAGCGATCAGGGTCGCCAACGGGACGCGATACGGGTTGCAGGCAGGCGTCGTCACATCGAATGTGGGCGAGTTCTCCAAGATCGCCGCAGCGCTCCGGGTCGGTGCCGTAAACCTCAATGCGGGACCGCATTTCGATTCACCGCACATCCCCTTCGGCGGCGTAAAGTCCAGTGGTATAGGTCGCGAAGGCATCCCCTATTCGATTCGGGAGATGAGCACCATCAAAACCGTCACGCTCCCCTACCCACTACATCAAGGTTAGGACGAATCGATGACCGCGAATCCCGCTTCTCCCGACTATCAGGCGCTGTTTCGGCTCGACGGGAAACGGGCTCTCGTGATCGGCGCGGGCAGCGGTATCGGGCGCGAATCGGCGATCGCGCTCGGGGCGCTCGGCGCGGAGGTGGTGTGTGCCGATATCGACCTCGAGCGGGCCGAGGAGACCGCGAAGCTGGGCGGTCTCGCCGCGGCCATCCAGTTGGATGTGCGGGATGCGGATGCCGTCGAGGCGGCTGCGGCGACCATGCCGGAGCTGGACGTTCTCATCTTCACCACCGGGCGGAACGTCCGTAAGCGGCTTCTCGACTACGCGGTGGATGAATTCGATTCCGTCGTCGATCTGAACCTGCGGGGTGCCTTCCATATTCTTCGGGCGTTCGGTAGGGGCATGGTCGCTCGAGGGGGTGGTTCGATTGTGGGGATGTCGTCGATCCGGGCGGTCACCGTGGAGCCCGGGCAGGCCGTTTACGCGGCGACGAAGGCGGCGTTGCTCCAGTTGATTCGCGGGGCTGCCGCGGAGTTCGGTCCGGCTGGTGTTCGGGTGAACGCGGTCGCGCCGGGGGTGGTGCGGACCCCGTTGACCGATCCGATCTTCGCGGTGCCGGAGTGGCAGCAGGCGTATGCGTCCAAGAGTGCGCTCGGTCGGTGGGCGCAGCCGAGCGAAATCGCCGGTGCGGTGGCCTTTTTGGCGGCTGATGCATCCAGTTTCGTGACCGGGACGATGTTGTATGTCGATGGTGGATGGACTGCCATCGATGGGCGTTACGATCCGCCGCGCTGAACTCTACGAATCGACTAGTAGCACAGCGTCTTCGACGAATGTTCCCATGTCATTCGCCTCGAACAGGAGGTTCATCGGGAGGTCGACGGCGAATTCCGCTCGTAACGCGGACATCAGTTCGCCCGCGAGTAGTGAGTCACCGCCGAGTTCGTAGAAGTTCGCGGTTGGTTCGGTGTAGCCGGTGCCGCATACCCGCCCGACGACGGTCCATATCCGTTTCTGCACGGTCGTCAGTCCTTTCGCCGCAGCTTGCCGGACGCGGTCCGGTGCACGTTGTCCACGATTTCGATCGCTCGGGGCGTCTGGGCCCTGGTCAGCTCGTCGCGGCAGCTGCGCCATAGCTCGGCTGAGACCTGTTCTGGGTCAACGCTATTCAAGCTGACCTCGGCGTGCACGACCTCCCCGAGTGCGGGATCGGGCATTGCGCAGACACGGACGTCACGTACGGCGTTGTGGCGTTCCAGGATTCGCTCGATGTCTCGCGGGAAGACCTTCACGCCGCCGACGTTGATGGCGTCGTCCTTGCGGCCCACCAACGTCACGTAGCCGTTGGTGTCCATCCACGCGAGGTCGCCGACGCTGAAGTGTCCGGCTACCTCTGCCAGTTTCACGCCGGTGCCGAGATAGGTTGGCTGTCCGGCATTTTCGTCGGTCATGAACAGTTCGCCGGTTGTCCCGGCGGCGACCTCCTGGTGGAATTCGTCCAGGATTCGAATCGAACAGTGGACCGGACGGCCGACAGAGCCGGGATGCTGGAGCCACTCGTCGCCGCGGATGCTGAGGACACCGATTCGTTCGACGCTGCCGTATTCCTCGTACACCTTGGTCGCGTCGATCAGTTCCAGCCAACGGCGTTTCACCGAATCGGGGCACCTCGCGGCGGTGTGGACGACCAGTTGGAGCGAGGAGAACCAGCGGCTGTCCATGCCACTCGCATCGATCAGCGTGCCCATCTGCGCGGGCACGGTCCGAAGTACCTGCACCCGTTCGGATTTGAGCAGTTCGAGGAACAGCTTGGGCGAGGCGTTCCCGGGTATGACAATGCGGTGACCTAGCGCGAGGCCGTGGTAGAGGGCTCCGAAACCCGCGTGGTACAGCGGAAGTCCGACGATTTGGGTCTGGCCGTAGGCCAGTCCCCGTTCGCGTTCTTTGCTGCTGAGTGGTCCCGACTCGGCGTACGCCCAGGGCCGGTTTCTGATGATGAGTTTGGGGACGCCGGTGGTTCCGCCGGATAGCGACACCGATCTCGGGAGTCCGTCCGGTAGTTCCGGAATCGGCGCGTCCCGACGGTGATAGGAAATCAGCTCCAGGTCGCTTCCTTCGACGACCCAGCCACGGGGATATCGGTCGACGATGTCGGATTTCGTTGCGTCGGACCACCGGTGGTCCACCGGGATGACTGCGGCGCCGACCTCCCACAGCGCCAGGGTTGCCACGACGTGGCCGATTCCCGACGAAAGTGCGACGGCGGCGACATCGCCCGCATGTAAACCGTTCTTTCGGTGGGCTTCTGCCCGCTCGTGCGACTTGGCCACGAGATCCCGCCAGTTGATCTCATCGCTGGTGGCCGCGGTGAAACCGCGAACTTTGACGGCGCATTCCAGCGGCCGCTCCGCCGCTGTCTTCGCGACGAGCTCACAGATCGAGACTTTGGCTGTCATCAGTCGTTGCCGACGACGTATTCGTCAGCGATGGACAAGGTTTCGTCCAGCATGGCCATTCCTTCGCGTATCTCGGCCTCTTCGATGATCAGCGGCGGGCATACCAGGATGAGGTTCCAGTGGGTGAGCAGGTACAAGCCCTTGCGGAAGGCCTCGGCGGTCAGCCTCGTCATCGGCTCGGCGGCAGCGGCATTCGGGTTGAACGGGACGAGTGGTTCCTTGGTCTCGCGGTTGGTGACCAGTTCGATGCCCCAGAAGCATCCGCATCCTCGGATGTCCCCGATCGACGGATGTCGTTCTGCCAGTTCGCGCAGTTCTGTCTCGATCAGCGAGCCGAGCCGTTCCGCGCGTTCGATGAGGCGTTCCTTCTGATAGACGCCCAATACGGCTACTGCCGCCGCACAGCCGACGGGATGGGCACTGTGGGTCAATCCGTACGGGAAGACCGAGTCCTGGAGCCAGCCGGAGAGCCGGTCGCTCACGGCGACGGCCGCCAGCGGCACGTACCCGGCGGTGAGACCCTTTGCGCAAGTGATGATGTCGGGGACCACACCCCAGCGGTCGCAGGCGAACCAGCTTCCGGTGCGGCCGAAGCCGGTCATCACCTCGTCGAAGATCAGCATGATCCCGTGTTCGGTGCATACATCGCGGATCGACTGTAGGTAGCCGTCGGGCGGGACGATCACGCCGTTGATGCCGGTGATGGGTTCGATGATCACCGCTGCCACGTTTTCGGCGCCCTCGTACTGGAGCAGTTCCCTCAGATGCGGTGCGCCCGTGCACACCGGGCACGGCGTGGGATGTCCGGCTGGGCATCGGTAGGTGTAGGGGTCGAGCATCCGTACCACGCCTGGCATTCCCGGTTCGCCGACCCAACGGCGTGGCTCGCCGGTCAGTGTGAGGGCGCCTGCCGTGCTGCCGTGGTACGAGCGGTAGCGCGCGATCACTTTGCTGCGGCCGGTGTATGCCCGGGCCAGGCGGATCGCGGCCTCGTTCGCCTCGGTTCCGCTGCAGGCGAAGAAGAATGAGTTGAGGTCACCCGGCGTGACTTCGGCGAGTCGATCCGCCAACTCCTCGACGATCTCGATGTCCCAGGGGCGGCCCAGTGTTGCCATGGTGGCCACCTGCTTCTGCACTGCCTCTTGGACTTCGGTGCGGCTGTGTCCCAGGTTCGCGTTGACGAGCTGGGAGCCGAAGTCGAGATAGGACCGTCCCGCGGCGTCGAAGAATCGGCAACCGTCGCCGCCGACGATTCTCGGTGGTGGTTCCACACCTTGTCTGGACCATGACTGGATGACCCGTCCCCTTGACTCTCCCATTGTTGAGACACCTCCGATTACCTTGCGGCGATTCCGCCTTCAGCGAATGGCGACGCGACGCTGCGTTCCTGGATCGAAGGCGAAGGTCGCGATGATCGACAGGACGCAGGCCCAACCGGCGAGCACGAGGAGGTTCGGCGCGATACTTGCCAGTCCCCCGCGTTGTGCGAGAACGCTTTTCATGCCGTCCACCGCCCAGTACTGCGGGGTCAGCGGGGCGAGTGGGCGGTTCCAGCTCGGCAGCAGCCGGACCGGGACGACGGCGCCACCGACCGCGCCCATGCCGAGAACCACGAGCTGGCACAGGTTTTGCATGGCCGAGACGTTTCGAGTGAGTGAGATCAGCACCAGCCCAAGGGCGATGGCGGTCCACGCGATGGTCAGGATGAGGACGGTCAGCGCGATCAGCGATCCGTTGATCGTTCCGCCGAACAGCACCCGCCCGGTGACGATCAACAGTGCCATCTGCAGCGACGAGAGAAGGAAGTACGGGATCGCGAGCTGGATCGCCATCATTCCCCTGGACAGGCCGCTGGTTCGCACCAAACTCCATGCGCCTGAGGCATGTTCGCGATAGTGCGACGTGCCCATGAACATCATGGTGTAGAAGCCGAACATGATCGTGAAGCCCGGGACGGTCTGGTTTGCGCCTGCGCTGCCGGTGATTCCGGAGAAGGCGTCGCTGAGCAGCGCTTGCATCAGCAGCGGTGCGGCGAAGAGGAAGACGAAAAGCGTTGGGTCCTGACGCCAGGTGGCCAACTCTTTGCGGATGAATGCCCAGGTGATCGTCATCGCGCCTGCTCGATCGCTTGCAGGAACGCGTTTTCCAGGGAGATCGGGACCAATCGCACGTCCTTGATGGGGACGTGGCTCTCGTCGAGCACCCGGACAACCGTGGGAAGGATCTCCGCCTGTTGTGCCGCCACCCGAATCTGCCTGCCGTGCAACGTAATTCCGGTGTCGGGGAGCGCGTCATGCAGCAGAGTCGTCACGGCCGCCGCCTCGTCGCTGACGATCTCGCAATACGGGCTACCGTATTCGGCCACAAAGCTCTTCACGTCAGCCGTGACGATGATCGATCCCGCATCGAGCACACCGATTCTGTCGCAAAGGATTTCGGCTTCCTCCAGGTGGTGCGTGGTGTAGAGGATCGTCGAACCTTCGCCGCGCATTTCCCTGAGCAGGTTGTGGATGGCGTGGCGGGAATCGATGTCGACGCCGGTACTCGGTTCGTCCAGGACCATCAGGGGTGGCGAATGCACGATGCCCATGCCGATCGACAGTCGACGGCGTTCACCGCCCGATAGGTGTGCTCCGCCCCGGTCCGCGATCCGGCTGAGGCCGAGTCGCTCCATCACCTCGGCTGCCCTGCGCCGCGCGGTGGCGCGCGGCATCCCGCGCACGATCGCGGAGAAGCGCAGGTTCTGCCAGACCGTCATGGCCAGGTAGACCGTATTGTCTTGCGGGACATAGCCGATGTGTCGGCGGACTCGTCGGCCGTGCTTGCGGACGTCGGTGCCGAATACCTGCACCCGGCCAGCGGTCGGCTTAACGAGTCCGCAGATGATGTCCAGCGCCGTGGTCTTGCCTGCGCCGTTGCGGCCCAGCAGACCGAAGATCTCGCCGCGACCGATTGCCAGGTTTATCTCGTTCAGGGCGAGGACTGGGCCGTATTTCTTGCGCAAGCCGTCTACCAGGACGACCGGTTCGTCGGAGGTTACGTCCATGACGAGGCCTGGTGTCTCGCAACGATTGTGCGGACTTGATCGCGGTAGTGGACGGCTCGGCCGTAGCACTGGGTCATCAGGATCGCGCCCACCCCGCTGGGGATGTCGTGGACGAAGGAGGTTGCGGCGCGGCCGAGCCAACCTACGGTGTGCGCGTGCGGATCCTGCGCTGCCCAGGTCGGATCGCCACTCGGCACGTGGAGTCCGTAGGAGAAGCCGTAGCCCTTGCCCGGGATGTAGTCGGGGCCGCTGCCTGCGAGTGGTCCGATCTGATCGATGAAGAGTTCGCGGGTGATGGGACCTAGTGCGGGGATGAACAGTTCGCCGTCACGGTCGGGGGCGATTGCGCAGAGCAGCTTGGCAAAGTCGATGGCGGTTGAATAGCCGCCGGACCCCGCTGACAGCCAGGCCGGGGTTTCCTGGTGTGTCACGAGTCCCGGTGGGGTTCCGTTCGTGAACGGTTGTGCGACGCGATCCGGTCGCTGAACGCTGAAGCCGGTGTCGCGCAGTCCGAGTGGGCGGCAGACCCGTTGATCGATGATCTCGTCGAGTGGTCGGCTGTCTGCTATTTCGAGAATGCGGCCGAGGACGTCCATGGCCATGCCGTACTCCCAGACGGTCCCCGGATCGGCGGCGATTGGCAGCGTCGCGAGTTTCCGTACGACGTCGTCCAGCGTGGGCGACTCGGTCCGATGTTCGTATTTCCGCAGCTCTACGTGCTCGTAGTACGGCTTGGTGTTCGCCGAGGTGTGGTAGCCGCCGCCGATGCCGGCGGTCTGGCGCATCAGATCCTCGACCACGAGTGGTCGACTCGGTGGCCGCAGCGCACCGGCCGCTTCGACACGGGTGCCGGTGAAGCACGGCAGCCACTGTGCGACCGGGTCATCCAGTCGGAGTCGGTCTTCTGCCACCATCGTCAACGCCGCCAGCGCGGTGAAGACCTTCGTCATGGAGTAGATGCGAAACACAGCGTCTTCCTGCATCGGCCGCCCGCTGTTCGGGTCGATGGTGCCGACGGTCTGCAAGTCGATCAGCGACCCGCCCGCCGTGACCGCGATGACCGCTCCCGGTATCCGGCGCGCGTCGACATCGGCCGTCACGACCTCCAGCAGGTCCGTCATCATGTCCATCGTCGCCTCCCGCGCCCCCGTTCCGGCGCCCTTCGCGGACGCCGGAGGTTAAATCGCTACGTTGTCGATCAGGCGGGTACTCCCGATCCCGATTGCTGCCACCAGCCGGTTGCCCGGGGTGGCTGCGGGGACCGGGTCGAGGGTTTCGCTGTCGACCAGTTCCAGGTAGTCGATCCGGTTCACACCCGCTTCGGTCAGTGCCCGACGGCCCTCGGCGAGCACGGCCTCGACCGGCTCGGTTTCCGCTCGCAGCTGTGTTGCGAGCTCCGACAAAGTACGAAACAGCGATGCGGCGACCGGCCGTTCGTCGACAGCAAGGTAGGCATTCCTGGATGACAGCGCCAGACCGTCCACTTCCCGCACGGTAGGCACCGACCGAACCTCGACCGGCAACCCCAGATCCCGCACAACCGCCTTCATCACCACCAACTGTTGAAAGTCCTTCTCCCCCAGATACACCGCGGTCGGCGCAAGCAGAATCAAGATCTTCGACAGCTCCGTAGTAACCCCGGCGAAGTGGGTAGGCCGCCCCTCCCCACATAGCACTCCCGAAAGCCGCGGCACCGCAACAGTCACCCCGAACCCAGGCGGAAACAGCTCCTCCGCCGTAGGCAACCACGCGATATCCGCCTCCGCCTTCTCGCAGAGCCCCAGGTCGCGTTCCTCGTCCCGGGGGTAGGTCTCGAAGTCCTCGTTCGGCCCGAACTGCAACGGATTGACGAAGACCGAGGCCACCACCACGTCATCCCGCCCCCGCGCCGCCCGCACGAGCGCCAGGTGTCCTTCATGCAGAGCACCCATGGTGGGCACGTACCCAACACTCTTGCCCTGCCTACGCGGTTCCGCCAACGCTCGCCGCAGCTCCGCAGTACTCCTGACAACGATCATCGCGTTGATTCCCTCAGCGGTGCGACACGCCGTTCACGTGTGAAACCCCCCACGCTTGATACACCCCGCGATCCTAACAAGGACTCCTGACCCACATTCTCGAATCAGTCCTACTCAGAACGGTTTTCGGGCGAGGGCGGGAACCCCCGCCCCGACAACGTCCACGCATGACTGCCACCCTCGTCACACAGCCAGCGCGCTCAATCCTCGTCACAGCTTTGCCCCAAAGAGCCGGTGCTGACCGAACAATCGGCGCTCGATCACCACCCCATGCTCCCACTCACCAAGACACAAAAGATCCCCCCGACCTTCGGGTCTTTCGTTCCAGGGCGTATTGCCCGATCGGCGGTCCAGGAAACGGGAAGGACGAGCTACGTCCCCTTCCCGGCGACAGAAGCGATCTGCAATCGGTGACAGCGGGCGTCCGCAACGCTTGACAGGTCACGTCGGACTGGGATCAGCATCCGCCCATTCAGGGATTCTCATCGAGAATCGCTGCGATACTTGATGGATTGGAACGGTCCGACCGAAACAAGGTGGCGCCATGACCGACAACCCCGCCGACGATTCCGAACAGGCTGAAGAACCCGAGTCCGCCATCGACAGCCCCGAGCAATCGACTGACGCTGAGCGCAAACCACCGCCGCGGGTCGGTGCCGTTCCCGACAGCGTGGTGTTCGTACAACCCCCGCCGGTCACCTAGCCTAGCCTCCGCTAGCCTGGAAATTCTTGCAGGACTCCGATTCCAGCAGGATCCGCTCGGCCGTCCCCCTCGCGGTGGTGGCCGTGCTCCCGCTATCGGAGGCCCGTACGGACGATCCCGTTCCCGCTTTCAGCGCCGGAAGCGTTTCAGCGATCCTCCACACGGAATAACAGCTGCGGCAACTTCTCTCGCGTGAGTGGCTGCGACGTTGAGCTACCGGGAGTTCACCTGTGCCGAATTCTGTGGAACGTTCAGCCGACGGTCATTGGCACAGAACCCACCCCTTCGATTCATCCCGGTAGCGTGCCGGGTGTGAAGGTCCCGAACATCGACTTCAAGACAGACGCGGACGACCCGAAGCGAGTCCGGATAACCGCAGGGCTACCGAAGGGGATCTCACGCGCGGAGATCACCTTCCGCGTCGAGGGCGGACTCCGTGGTACGCGGGTCGTCCGCCGCAGCGAAGCAGAATTCGCGCATCTTCGAACCGCGGTCGACGGCGCATACGAAGGGCCCTGGGGTGAACCACAGCGCGTGTCCCTGGAGGATGCCAGACGTTACCTCGAACAGACGCAGCAGCGGATAGCGCAGAGCGAAGCCGAACTTCGCCGTCAGCGAGAATCCGTCGACCTGAACTGTCCATGGTGTCAACGCCAGCGAACCTACATCGGGATACTCGGCTTCGTCACCGGCCACCCAGGTTTCCTGACCGAGCACCCCAGCGAGTTGGGTCAGCAAGTGATCAAACAGCACGCCTACCGCTGCGGCCGATGCGGCTCGATGATGTTCTTCGCCGACGGTTTCATGGACCACCCACTACCTGGACGGCCAAATACCGACGACGCACCCAACGACTGACTGAACCGGCCCCCAGCCTCAAACGAGGTTGAAGCAGGCCCAGAAACAACGAAACACCGCCCAACGAGCAGACGGTGTTTCGAATAAGCCCTCTATGGTGGTCCCAGCTGGTTTCGAACCAGCGACCTTCCGCGTGTGAGGCGGACGCTCTCCCGCTGAGCTATGGGACCTGAACTCATGCCACATGGTGGCGGGCCGGGTGGCGCGGGAACGCCCTCCGAACGAGATGGAACATTAGCATGCGCCACCGGCGGTTCACCAAATCGCCACCCGGACAGGGGCGGAAGGTGGTGGGCGGCAGGGTGTCTCGACAGGGGTGGAGATGAGGTCCCGCTCCCCTGTTCAGCGCGCTTCGGACGATCGGATTGGGTCGCCGGAGCCTCCCAAACCACACCGGTCACCTCCGCCACTCTGGCAACCTCGCCGATTTCCCCCGTTCTACCAGCGGATTTGTAGCTTTCACCGGGCGTCCGCTAATGTTCTGTCTCGCACCACGGAGGCCAGAACAGCCGCCGAGATGCAAAATGCGGATGTAGCGCAGTGGTAGCGCATCACCTTGCCAAGGTGAGGGTCGCGGGTTCGAATCCCGTCATCCGCTCGAAGAGGTAGGGCCAGGCGAAACTAGTTTAGCCGTCCCCCTTCGCACGGTGGAGTGGCCGAGTGGTGAGGCAACGGCCTGCAAAGCCGTGCACACGGGTTCGATTCCCGTCTCCACCTCGCGCGATTAGCTCAGCGGGAGAGCGCTTCCCTGACACGGAAGAGGTCACTGGTTCAATCCCAGTATCGCGCACCACCGTAGTACCAGGTCAGGCCCCCTTTCGAGGGGGCCTTTCTTGTTGTGCACCCAATCGGTCCCGCGTTCGGTTTCGGATGATCTGGTGGTGATCTGGAACTGATCTGGGGGGTGGGGGTGGTCCGTAGGTTGGCTGGTGGGTCGGAAACGTGCACCTACCCGATAGGCACTTCTACAGACTCCCCCGACGAGCACAGTCCATAGAGCTGAAGACCTACCCACGTTTTCCCGTGAGTAGTGCTGGGCGCGTCAGGCGGGGTACCCGGCTTTAGTTATCAGTCAGGTGCACGGCGTGGAGGTTCCGGCGTGGTCATCTGGCTGTGGTTGCGTCACAAGCGGTTTGGAGTGGAGGGCGAATCTCGGCAGGGTGTAGAGGCTGCCGCTACGGGTTCGGTGGCGTTTGGTGATCTGGATACCCGGTCGGGTCGATCACACCTCGACGAGTAGGTGCGACCGACCAGTAGCGTAGGGCGAGTGTTCCTACGGCGAATCGGGATTCACGTTCGGCGTGGGCTTAGATCATGGCCGCAGGGGTGACGGAGACCAGACCTCCATCGATGAGTAGGTCTTGTCCGTTGATGTAAGCACCTTCGTCTGAAGCGAGGAAAGCGACTGCGGCGGCGACCTCTTCGGATGTGCCGATGCGACCCGCAGCAACTGAGGCTACGGCGGCGGCCTGGATTTCGGGCGAGGCTTCCGCCTCGAACGCCGGGGTGGCGGTGTACCCGGGGCTTACGGAATTGACTCGAATTCGCTTGGGTGCCAGTTCAGCTGCCAATGTGCGTGCCAGGTTGTGTACTGCCGCTTTGGTTGCCGAGTAGAGGGCGGCGCCGGGGCTGCCTCGGTGCAGTGCGAACGATGCGTTGATCACGATCGCACCGTGGTCGGCCAGTAGCGGGAGGGTCTTCTGGATGGTGAAGAACACTCCTTTGAAGTTGATGTCGACTACGCGGTAGAACTCGTCCTCGGTGACGTCGGTGACCTGTTGGAACGCGCCGATGCCTGCGTTGGCGAAGACCACGTCCAGTCGGCCGAATCGGTTCTTGATCGCGGCCGTCAGTGTGTCGAGGTCGGCGAGATTCGCGGCGTCGCCGGAGACCGCGAGCACGCGATCCCCGCCGTCCAGCTCCTTGACGGCGGCGTCGAGGCGGCCCTTGTCGCGGCCCGTGATGACCACCCGCGCGCCCTCGTCGAGCAGGCGACGGGCGGTCGCCAGCCCCATGCCGCTGGTGCCGCCGGTGATGAGGGCGATCTTGTCGTCGAATCGGGGACTGTTAGCACGCATTTGGCGGCGACCTTTCAAGTCCGTTGAACTGTTCAAAGACTTACGTACAGTTCGACTGTTTGTCAACAGTCGCGCTATCCTGGGTATCGTGATGACGGCACATCCCGAACGGGCGCAGATCCAGTTGGCGAACGTGCTCTCGGCCGTGGGGAATCCACTGCGGCTGTGCATCGTTCGAGTGCTGGCCGATGGGTGTGAGCACACTTGCGGCTCGATCGTGGACGGCGTGCCGAAGTCGAACCTGACCCACCACTACCGAGTGCTGCGCGACGCAGGCATCATCTGGCAGCGCGTATCCGGCCGCGAGACGCTGCAGTCGTTGCGTCGCGAAGACCTCGACGCACGGTTCCCCGGATTGCTCGACTCCCTACTCGCCGCCGCGCGCAGCGAAGTCGAGGACCCGTTCAAGAACGGGCCGTCCGTGACACTATCCGCGCACTAGAAGGGATAGGGTCGCCAGCCGTCACTGACGGCGAGCAGAGCAAACCCAGTCTCCACCTCGCGGGACACGGCGTTCGCCAAGATCAAGGCGCGCATCGACGGCACCGCGCTGGCAGCTGAGCAGCTAGGAGTCTGACACGGGCGTCCCCGTCGGTGCGGCGGAATTGTCGGTGGTCGGCATTAGGCTGAGCCGCACATGAAACCGAGCCAGGGGGTCGCAGCGTGACGGCAAGCCGGGAGGTCGAGGCTCTCGCCGCTGCGGCGGAGGGGACGGACCCCGAGCTACTCGATCTGCAGGACGACATCTCGTTCGGGCTCGAGGAAGTCAACGAACTGCTGGCGGAGTTGATCGCGTTGCAGGCGGACCGCAAGGCCAAGGACGGCGAGATCCTGTCCTATCGGCTCGGCGTCACCGGCGAGCAACCCGAGACGCTGGCCAAGATCGGCGCGCGCTACGACCTGTCCCGCGACCGGATCCGGCAGTTGCACACCAAGGCCGTGGGACAGCTGATTCGCAACGCTCAGCTGAGCGGGCATCGAGTTGCGAGTGTGTTCGCCGAGCGCTATCCGATCCATGCCCGCGACCAGCAACTGGTCCGCGCGTTGCTGGTGGAGACCTATGCCACCGACACCGATATCGCGGCAAATGAGCTGTCGTACTTGAAGTTGCGGCTGGCCGGGCACGCCTCCGAGGATGCCAAACGGGTCGCGGGATTCGTGACGCAACGGATCGCGGCCTGGCAGAAGAAGACGAACCGGCGACTGGCCAAACTGCGCGACGCGGAACCGCGCGCGACGAGTCAGCTGAATCCGTGGCTGGGGCAAGTGGATTGGCCGGGATCGGCAACACCGGACGCGCTACCCGTGACATCCGCCCGCACCGTCGACAGCGACGACGACGGGCGCGGACACTTCTACCTGGACAAGGTCGGCCGAGACGTCCCGTTCGACTCCGGGTTGGAGGCGCGACTGCTGTGGATTCTCAACGCGAGCGACCTCGTCGACTCATTCCAGGAACAACCCGGCGCCGTCAGCTACGACATCGACGGCACGGAGCAACTCAGCTATCCGAGCATCGCCGCCCGCCTCACCGACGGCCGGGTCGTGCTGATCGATGTTCAACCGCTCGGACACGTTGCCTTCCACGTCAATCGAGCAAGAGCCGCCGCGGGTCGCACCTACGCACACAGCAAGGGCTGGGGCTGGCTCGTCTGGACCGGCAGCCTGATCGGCCTCCCCGATCTGCTCGCCCGGAAGGTCGACGCGAAAAGCACGGCTCAACTGACCGACCTCGTCGAGCACGGCCCGGCACCATGGTCCGCGATCCGACAGATCCGCGACAACACCGGCCTGGAGCTACTCGACTTCATCGCCCTCGTGCTACGCAACGAATGGCGTTGGGACCGTGGCCCGTTTCGGCTCAGCGCACCACCATCGCGCCCGCCAGGAACGTGACGATCAGCATCATCGCGCAGCAGGTCACCAGCTGCCAGTGATTGATGGTCTGTTGCAGATGCTTGATGGTGTTGCGCAGCGACGTGTCGAGCCGATGATGGTCGTCGAGTTTGCGGCGCGCCTGGGCGAGTGAATCGGCCCGCTCCTGCGCCTCCTGCTCGGCCCGCTCCAACCGGGTGGTCAGCTTCATCAGATGTTTCTGCTTGTCGCGCACGGTTTTCCGGGACAGGGCGAGCGTGGTGCGCTGGTTGACCAGCTCCTGACGCTGCCGGGCGATGATCATCGCCTGCGTTTTCGTGTGATGCTCCCAGTCGGCCACGGCGGCCCAACCTCCTGTCGTCACATCACGATATCCCCACACGATCTCGCCGCTGACCCAGCCGCTGATGAAGTCGCGCAGCTCGAGCGGGTGCCTGCGCGGCGAGGCCACCGCGCTGTGCACGGTGTCCAGCACGCCCGCCACCGTCTGGTAATCGCATGCGGGCGGGGCGAAATCGGCGACGCCGAGCGCGTGCAGATGATCGACCCAGTAGCCGGGCGGGCACAGCCATAGCACGTCCTCGATGCCGGCCGCCCGCAACCGATCCGTATGTTCCTGCGCGAGAGAGCGTTCCAGCGCACCGCTGCGCACCTCGATGACGAACTCGCGGTCACCTTTGCGCCAGTAGATGTCCACGGGCAGCCCATCTACCCGGCGATCCACCTCGGCCACTTCGGCGCCATACGCCAGCAACCTGCCGCACACCCAGTATTTCAATCGCCGCATATCCCATTGCGCGGCGTCACATTCCGGACACTTACAGCCGTATCCGCCGGACCGCCTGAGGGCTCTGCCCGGACCGTCCGCTATACCCAACTCGGCGAGCATCGCCTGGCGACCGCAGGCGATCTCCGCCCGCTGCTTCGTTCTCACGCGACCACTCCCCTGCCCAAACCACCGCAGGTCTGGCGACCTACGCCATAGATCAAGAGTGCGCCAGTCTCGCAAACCTCGCCAGTCCCCTTTACCCCGCGCCCGGGTGCGCCACACTGGCAGATTTCCGGTTGAACGCCTGGTGTAGGCTGTGCCACAAGGAATTTCGCCGCAGTGGGCGGCCACAACGACACGCATATGTCGGTGGATTGACAGTAACCGCCATCCTGCGACTTCGCCGCGCCACGCGCCCGTGTGCGCCGTCGCACGCCCTTCGGTCTGCCACCGGAGCGAGAAAACGCTTAGGCTACGTCGGGGTGCGCCTCGGCAGGTGCCGATTGGTAAGCAGATCTGTTCCGGACAAACCGGATCGCGTCGACCTCCGCTTGCAACGGCGCAGGACGGCCCGCCTACGCTGCTTCGATCAGATCCAAGGGGCCGGTACCGAACCGGTCCGCGAACCGACAACACAGCGTCGGCGCACGACAGAGCCGAGCGTCAGCGCGGCATGAGCGGAGCGAACCGACAACACAGCGTCGGCACGACGAAGCGGAGCGTCAGCGAGGCTTCGTCGTGGACCGCGTATTTCCAACTGGGCGGATAGAATCGTCCGGCCGAGTGCGAGCTGGGCCGATACGGGGAAGTGGGTTACTGGATGGAGCACGGTCAAGAGGCGGCCGGCGAGTCGATCGGCGCGATGCTGTCGAGCATCGCGGCGGTTCTCCGTGAGGTCGGCGACAAGCTGGACGCGGTGGCGGCCAGGGTCGACGGTGTCGACGGGATCGACATTGCCACCGTCGTGCCCGCTGATCGCAGCGTCGAGGCGCGGCTGGCCAAGCTCGAGGCGTGGGCTTTCCGTGCCGGGCAGGACATTTCGGGCATCGACGGACGACTGGAGAAGGTCGAATCCGGCAGTGGTCCGTCGCATGCCGCGCCGGACACCGCGCGCGCCGAGCGTCCACTACCGCGCGCCGCGTCCCGCCGGAACTCCGCGACGGTCGAGCCGAGCGTCCCGCCGCAGCGCGAATCCGTTTCCGCCGTGACCACTCCCACCGTCCGGGAAAGCATCGGCAGCTCGCACGAGCTCGCACAGACCGCGAGAGACAACACCACAGCGGCCCGCGAGAACGCCACCGCGACCAGGGAGAGCGTCTCCCGGCGCTACGAGGGTTCGCCCGGCCCCCGCGAGACACCACCGGCCCGTGACTCCGCGGCACACGAAGCAAACTCCCTGCCACAACGCACCTTCAGCGCACCACGCGAACCCGCGGCGTACGAGCCGACCCCGGCACCGTCGCAGAACTTCACCGCGCCCACACCGCGCGAGCCGATCCCGGCGCCGTCCACGAACTTCACCGCGCCGACGCCACGCGAGCCGCTGCCCATCCGACAGTCGAGCTTCACCGCGCCGCGCGAACCCGCCGCCTCGTCGTACCAGAACTTCACCACCCCGCACGAGAATCCGTACGAGAGCATGGTCCCCCCGTCGCCGGACAGCAGCGACTACAGCCGCGGCACCACCAACGGCTCGGCACCGGAGACGAACGGCAGCGCGCTGACCGGTGCGCACCGCGCCGACGAAGACCTGATCCCGGTCGACAACTCCCACGTCGACAAGCTGCAGGCGATGCTGGACGAACTGAAGAAGACCGCGGCGGCCCCACTAGGTCGCTCCGACGTCTTCGGACCACCTGCGACAGACCTGAACTCGAACAGCTACCAACCCGAACGCGCCACCGAAACGCCGCGCGACTACCGGTTGTCGAGCCCGCCTAAGTAGGCGCCATCGACCTGGTCAGGATCGTTTCGATCAGCTCGCGCAGCCAGCGATGCCCGCTGTCGGCGGTGTTGCGCGGATGCCAGGCCATGCCGATCGCGACTTCCGGCAGCGGCAGCGGAATCTCGAACGTGCCCAAGCCGAGCGCGGGCAACGCCGACCTGCTCAACAACGCGGGTCCGGGGCAGATCAGATCGCTGCCGTGCACCGCGAACAACGCGGTGGTCAGATTCGCCACCGTGGCGACCACCCGGCGGGTGCGGCCGTGCAACGCCAACCGGTCGTCGATCGGCCCGCGCGCGTAACCATTTCGCGAAACGCTCAGGTGCGCCGCCGCCGCGAACCTGGCGACTGTCACCCGCTCGGTGACCAGCGGATGATCGGCGGCGGCGATCCCGATGATCCGATCGCCGAGCACTCGCCGCACTGTCGTCTCCGGATCGGCGTGGTCGATCACCCCTACCTCGATATCGACGCGGCCGTCGCGCATCGCCGCGGTGCCTTCGAGGGTGTCGGGCAGGAAGCGCAACGTCACCCCTGGCGCCTGCGCGCGCACGGCGGCCAGCAGCGGCGCGGCCAGCTCGGTGAGCACCATGTCCCCCGCCTGCACCGCGAAGTTCCGCTTCAGCGCGCCGGGATCGATCGCGCCGCGCGGCGTCAGCAGCGCCCGCCCCTGCTCGACCAGAATGCTGACCTCGTAACGCAATTCCAGCGCGCGTGGCGTCGGCACCAGGGTGCGGCCGGCCCGCACCAGCAGCGGGTCGCCGAGCGCCCGACGGAGCCTGGCCAGCGTCCGGCTCATCGCCGGGGCCGAGGTGTGCAGCCGTTCGGCGGCCCGGGTGACGCTGTTCGTTTCCAGCAGCGCGTCCAGTGCTACCAGCAGATTCATGTCCAGCGCCTCCATCCCTGGATTATCACCAGCGCAATGGCTGATTACCAACATTGCACTGGTGATAACCCCCGGCGAGTCTTAGCGTTGATCCAGACGGCGCCGTCCTGCCGAATGAAACCCCTTGTCGGAAGGACGCACAACTCTCATGTCCACTGCTTTCGAACCCGGCGCTCAGCTCGCGGTCCTCAGCCAGGGCGGCTGCACACTGAGCTTCTTCGACCTCACCACGCACACCCGCAGAGCACAGCTCGACGTCCTCCCGCAGGGCCACGAGTTGTGCTTCGATCCGCGCACCCGGCTGCTGTACGCGAGCCACACCTACCGCGCGGGGATCTGGCTCGCGCACGAAGCCGAGAGCCACGAGATCACCATCGTCGATGTCGATAGGCACGAAATCGTCGAGGTGCTCGACATCTCGCCGGAGCACGCGCCGCACGGGCTGCACATCGACGGCGAGGTGCTGTACGCCAGTGTCGAGGAGGGCCCGGCCGGTCCCGGCGCGCTACTCGCGATTGATCTGCACACGAGGCGCCCGCTACATCGGGTGAGTGCCGATGCGGCGGTCCCGCATTGGGTGGTGGTCACGCCGGACGGCAAGAAGGCGTACACCACCAACAAGCGGGCGCCGTTCGTGTCGGTGCTCGACCCGACCGGTCAACGGGAGGCGCGGCGAGTTCCGGTGTCGGGCAGCGAAGGTCTGGCGCTGTCGCCGGATGGTTCGCGGATGTTCGTCGCGACGCCCGCGTTGTCGTTGTCGCCGGACCCGGCGGATGTGTACGCGGTGCAGGTGATCGACGTCGGCACCGACACCGTGGTGCACAGCATTCCGATCGCGGGCGCGCCGGGCCCGGTGTGCGTCACGAGCACCGGCAAGCTGCTCGTCGGTCAGTGGCGGACCGACGGCGACGATCTGCTGTCGATCTACGACGCCGACACCTACGAGCCGCTCGGGCACGCCGAGATCGGTAAGGCGCCGATCAACGTCTGCGCGACCCCGGACGGCGCAACGGGTTTCGTCAGCAACCTCCAGTCAGGCACCGTCAGCGTGGTCGATGTCGACCGGTGCGCCGTGCGGGCCACGCTGGAGGTGGACACGGTGAACAGCCAGGGTGCGCACGGAATCGCCTACCTCCCCGCGCGCTGAACCTACTTGCCCTGCGACCCGTGCAGCAGGTCGCTGGGCATGCCGGTGCTCAGGTCGTGCGACCTGGGCACCCCGAGGTCCGGTGGCCTGGGTGCGCCGAGGCTCGGGCCGGGCGACGCGACCTCGGCGTGCTCGATGATCGGCTGCGCCGGTGGCGCGGCGTTGGTGGACTCGTGCTTGGTCGTGAGCCCGCGATAGGACTCCGGCCGGACCGTGCGGAACCATTGCGCCGCACGGGTTCGCAGCGGCAGCCGGAACTTCAGGTCGGCCAGCATCTCGTCGACGTTGCGGATCGAGAAGGGGGTGATGGCGGTGCCCTTCGCGTGGTGGCCGTGGGTGCGTTCCTCCATCCAGCGCAGCCGGGCATCGATCTGTTCGCTCACTTCGTCACGTGGCGGCAGGTCGAGCTGGCCGGCCAGCAGTGCGGCGGTCCAGTGCGCGCCGACCTCGGCGTTGAGCGTGCTGATGACCGACGAGTTGTAGCCGGCGAAGGTCAGATTCGGCACGTCGAGCGGCATGATCTGCCGGTGCAGGCGGAAGTTGCCGTGCTCGTCGGTGAGCCTGCGCTGGACGTACGGGGTCAGGAACGGCACCCGCTGCTGGAATCCGGTGGCGCAGACAACGATGTCGGCCGGGATGAGGTGTCCGTTGGCCAGCTGCACCGCGGGAACCTCGCCGCCACCGCCGCGCATTTCGGTGATGTGGGTGTCCCGTTGCACGACGATCCGGCCGTTCGCGACCTGCTCGTAGAAGTTCTCGGTGGCGAGGCTGACCGTGCTCTCGGCGATCTGCTCGAACCGGCCCTCCGGCAGCAGACCCAGCTCGCGCAGGTTCATGTGCTTGGTGGCGAGTTCCTGGATCAGGTCGAGATTGGCGATCCGGAACGAACTTCCGGGGCCGTCCAGGTACCGGTCCATCCGGCCGGGCTCCAGGTGATGGAAGTGCGCCTCTCCGAAGCGGGTCAGCATCAGCCGCTCGTAGTCGAGCACCTTGGCCATCTTGCGCGGCATCTTCCACAGCAGTCGCCGCGCCACCACGGTGGTCGAGCCCGCGACGTCGCTGACCGCCTCGGCGATGTCACAGGCCGACTTGCCGTAGCCGACGACAACGACGGACTTGCCGCGCACCGCCTCGACATCCAGGAACTCCGACACGTGGCCCATCTGGCCGCCGGCGGCACGGAACAGCTCGATACCGCGGAAGTCCGGGACCGCGGGCTCGCTGAACACACCGTTGGCGATGACCAGGTGATCGCAGGAGGTGCGATGTATACCGCCCTGATCACGGATCTCCAGCAGCCAGCCACTGTCCACCGGATCCGCGGCGACGACCTCGGTGTTGAGCCGCAGGTGCGCGCGCAGACCGAAGTGGTCGGCGTAGGCGGCCAGATACGCCTGCATCTGTTCGCCGTCGAGCACCTTCGGGTAATCCGAGGGCATCGGGAAGTCGGAGAAGTGATAGGTGTTCTTGGAATTCTGGGTTCGCAGCCCCGGGTACCTGCGGGTCGCACTCCACACGCCACCGACATCGGGCGCACGGTCGAAGATCTCGACCGGAAAACCCTTCTGGATCAGCACTTTCGCGCAGGCAAGACCTGCGATACCCGCACCAACGATCGCGATGCGGTTTCCGCTCGTCATGCGCAGGAGATTACGTCGCTTAAGGCGCGCAGCAAAGTCGGTTGCCCTAATCGGCGATTCAACGCAGCACCGAATCCACCGGGGCACCGGCCAAATCGACCGGCAAATCGAGCAGTCCGCGGATCAGAATGCTCTCACGCCAGCGCAGTTCGTCGTCATCGACGGCCAGGCGCAGCTCCGGGAAGCGCGCGATCAGGCGGGTCAGGGCGATGCGGGCCTCCAGGCGGGCCAGGCCCGCGCCGAGGCAGTAGTGGATGCCATAGCCGAAGGCGATGTGGTTGCTCGGCCGGTCCGGCGCGAAGGCCGCGGGATCGGTGAAATGACGTTCGTCACGATTGGCGGAGCCGAGCGCGACCAGGACGAGTTCGCCCGCGGGGATCTCGGTGGCACCGACGGCGATCGGGGCGGTGGTGTAGCGCAGCGTCGCCATGTTCACCGGGCCGTTGTGCCGCAGCACCTCCTCGATCAGCGGTGCGACCGCGTCGGGCCGGTCGTGCAGGGCTCGGTAGCGCGGCGGATCGTTCAGCAGGGTGAGCACGGAGTTGCCGATCAGGTTGACGGTGGTCTCGTGCCCGGCGACCAGGATCAGGAACGCCATCGAGATGAGTTCGTCGTGGCTGAGCCGATCGCCGTCGTCGGTGACGGTGAGCAGGTGTGAGATCAGGTCGTCGCCGAGACCGTGTTCGCGGCGTAAGGCCACCAGGCCGTCGAAGTAGTCGACGATGGCGTCGGTCGCTTTGCGCATCCCCTCGGGCGTGGACATCGGGGTGTCGACCACGGCGGCTGACCACTCGCGGAACGGCTCGCGATCCTCCACGGGCACGCCGAGCAGCTCGCAGATCACTGTGATGGGTAGCGGGAAGGCGTACTCCTCCAGCAGATCGACTCGACCTGCGGTGGGGTCGAGCCGATCGAGGAGTTCATCGGCGATGGCCTCCACCCGGGGCACGAGGGCTTCCATCCTGGCGGGGGCGAACGCGGGGGTGACCAGTTTGCGCAGGCGCGAGTGGTGCGGCGGGTCGGCGTTGAGCAGGTGGTAGCTCAATCGCTGGTTGGCCGCGGTGACCCCGCTGCTGCCCGCGGCGGTCTGCCTGGCCTGCGCGCCGGTCGTGGAGTGTGGGTCCTTGCGGATATCGGGATGCCGCAGCACCTCCTTGGCGGCGTCGTAGTCGACGACCACCCAGGCGCGGACGCCGTTGCGCAGGGTGATCTGGTGCACGGGACCCTCCGCGCGCAGCTGCCCGTAGAAGGCATGCGGCGTCCGGAAGAAGTCCGCTGGCAGCTGTCTCATCTACGCTGGCCTCCACGTTTCGCGAGTGTCGTTGCGGCCCTTCGATGGTGACACGCGCCACCATTGACGGCCAGCGCCGTTGTTGCTGTCATCCGGTCGATCGCGGTTGTCGATCACCGTCGCACGCTGCCGTTTGATTCGGCGCGCGCGACCCCCGTTACCCCGCTACCCTGCGCAGATGAGTTCGATCGCGCCCATCCTGCGGGGCGCCCGGATCGCGAACTCGTTCGCGTTCGGGTTGCAGGGGTTCTTCTTCGCCGTGGTGCTGACCCAGTTGCCGCAGCAGAAGGACAAGTTCGGGCTGTCCGACGGGCTGATCGTCGGTTCGGTGGTGTTGGTGTCGCTGCTCGCGGGTGGTGGCAGCGTGGCCGCGGAGCAGTTGGCGCTGCGCTGGTCGAGCCGGGTGACGGTGCGGATCGGGCTGCTGCTCATCGCGATCTTCGGCACCGGGGTCGCGTTCGCGCCGAATACGGCGGTGCTGTTGATCACGCTCAGCTGCTACGGGATCGCGGTCGGCATCGTCGACGCGAGCACCAATATGCAGGCCGTGTTCATTCAGCACGGGTACGGGAAGTTCGTGCTGTCGTCGTTCTATGCGGCGTGGAGTGCGGGTTCGATTCTCGGTGCGCTGTACGTGTCGGGGTGTGAGGCGCTGGAGGTGACGCTGCGCGAGTCGCTGCTCGGGGCGGCGGGGATCGTGCTCGTCATCGGGTTGGTGCTCGGACCGCGGCTGCTGGGACCCCAGGAGGCGGAGGCAGGTCCGGCCGAGGAGGTCGTCGAACCGCCACCCGTGGCGTTCCGGGCATACCTGGTGTTCGGCATCGCGATGGCGCTGGTGTTCGCGATCGACCTGGCCGTCGGCAACTGGTCGGCGCTGTATCTGACCGACGACCTGCTCGCGAGTTCTGCGACCGCGGCTTTGGCACTGGCCGCTTATCAAGGCACATCCCTGGTCGCGCGACTCACCGGCGACCTGTTCGTACGTCGGTACGGACCGCGGCGTGTGGTGCGGACGGCGGCGGCCATCGGTGTCGTCGGACTGGCGATCGTGATCGCCGCGCCCGGGCCGATCGTGGCGATCATCGGGTTCCTGATCGCGGGCGTCGGCATGCCGGTGATCGCGCCGCTGTGCTTCAGTGAGGCCGGGCAGCTGACCAGTGGTCGTGGTCTGGACGCGCTCATCGCGCGGCTGAATCTGTTCAACTACGCAGGCACTTTGGTGGGTGGCGGGGTGGTCGGCGCGGTCGCGGCGGGATTCGGGCATCGGATCGGATTCGTAATTCCGCTGATGTTCGCGGCGGCGCTGATCGGCCTGGCGCGGGTGTTCCACACGCGGCCCGAAGCAGACAAACATCCCACCTCTCCCGGCGATCATGCTCTACTGGACTCATGAGTAACATCCCAGTCACCGTCGACCGGGCCGGCCTGTGGGACGCCGAAGAACTCAGTGACGTTGCGGCGGCAACCTTTCCGCTTGCCTGCCCGCCCGAGGCAACCCCGGACGATATCGACATCTTCATCACCGAGGCATTGTCCGGCGAACGGTTCGGCGAATACCTGAGCGATCCGGCCAGAACCGTGCTCAAGGCGGTCGCGGGCGACGACATCGTCGGCTACGCGATGCTCATCGCGGGCGAACCGGCGGATCCCGCGGTTGCCGAGGCGGTGACGCTGCGGCCGGTGGTGGAGATCAACAAGATGTATGTGGTGCCCGGCCACCATGGCAGCGGGGTGTCGACGGCACTGATGTACGCCTGCCTGGAGCGGGCCCGCGAGGGGCAGTTCGCCGGGGTGTGGCTCGGTGTCAGCCAGGAAAACGTGCGGGCGCAGCGGTTCTACGGGAAGCACGGGTTCAGTTCGGTCGGCACCAAGACCAACACCGTCGGCAATCAACGGCTCGATGACTTCGTGATGCAGTTGGCTTTCTAGGTCACTTCACTTGACGAAATCCACCAGGGCGCTGTGGAAGCTCGGTGCGACGACGGCCATCAGATGGTCACCGGGGACCACGTTGAGTGTTCCCTTGGGCAGTGCGTCGGCGAGGCGCTCGGGTTCGGCCGCGAACGGATCGCTGTCCCCCGCGAGCACCAGGGTCGGCACGGTGATATCGGACAGCCCGCTGATCGGGCGGGCGTCGAGGCCGGTCGCGACCGCCTGGATGGCGTGCCGGTCGGCGTGCACCGCGTCCGCGAGGATCCGGAACATCATCGCGGTCGGCGGCGCGCCCTCGTTGTCGTCGCCCATCGCGGTCTGCAGGTCGGTCAGCTCGACGACCCGGCGGTCGACGCCACCACAGTCCAGCACGCCTGAACCGATACCGCCGATGACCAGCCGCTCCACCCGCTCGTCGGCGGCGGTGACCAGCAGCGAGATGATCGCACCCATCGAATAACCCACCTGCACAACACGATCGAAACCGAGCTCGTCGTACAGCGCCCGCACATCCTTGGCCATGAACTCCCACGAGTACTGCGCCGGATCGTGCGGCTTCGCCGAGCGTCCGTGTCCGCGGGCATCGAGCGACACCACGGTGCGCCCGGCCGCCTGCAGCGCGCCGACCACGCCGGTGCTCATCCAGTTCGCGTTGGTGTCCGCGACCACCCCGTGCTGGAGTACGACGGGAACGCCCTCGCCCTCCCACACTCGATAGTTGAGTTCCAGGCCGTCCCACGTCTTGAACTTCGTCATGACCGGATCGTAATGGCAGCCTCGATGTTGACAAGTTCTTCATGTTCAGTCTTTACTGAACACATCGTTCCTTACAGAACTTCCAGCACTCAGGAGCATGTCATGACCGCCGCGATTCGCACCGAAGGGCTGACCAAGCACTACGGCAAGCATGTTGCCATCGCCGACCTAGATCTCGAGGTCACCGTGGGCGAGGTGTTCGGGTTCCTCGGCCCCAACGGCGCGGGCAAGTCCACCACCATCCGCATGCTGCTCGACCTGATCCGCCCGACCTCGGGCCGCGTCGAGGTGTTCGGTATCGATCCGCGGGCGGGCGGCGCGGAGCTACGCAGGCGGATCGGTTATCTGCCAGGCGAATTGGCGATCGAGGGGCGCAACACCGCGCGGGAACTGCTGAACTTCCTCGCCGACCAACGCGGCACCGTACCGGCGAGCCGGATCATCGAGCTCGCCGACCTGCTCGACCTGGACCTGTCCCGGAAGGTCGGCGCCCTGTCCAGGGGCAACAAGCAGAAGGTGGGCATCATCGCCGCCTTCATGCACCGGCCCGAACTGCTGATCCTGGACGAGCCCACGTCGGGCCTGGATCCGCTGCTGCAGCAACGGTTTCTGGATCTGGTGACCGAGGCCAAGCACAACGGGCAGACCGTGTTCATGTCCTCGCACGTGCTCAGCGAGGTGCAGCGGACCGCCGACCGGGCCGTCATCATGCGGGCCGGAAAGCTGCTCGGCACGGAGAACGTGGACGATCTGCGTCGGCGTTCGCCGCGTTCGGTCGAGCTGGTGTTCGGCGCGGAGGTGTTCGCCGACGATTTCGCCAGGCTGCCCGGCGTGCGGGAGCTGAGCATCGACGGAAAGACGTTGCGCTGCACCACCGAAGGCGAGGTGGACGAGCTGTTCAAGACGGCGGCCAAGTACGAGCTGGTGAGCGTGCTGTCGACCGAGCCGGACCTCGAACAGATCTTCTTCAGCCTGTACGGCCGCTGACCGAATCACTTATCGCACGGGAGAACTCGACATGACTCGCTCGGTTTTCAGCCAGACATTGAAGGAACAGCGGCGCGGACTCATCGGCTGGTCGATCGGCCTGACCATCGTTCCGCTGATGTATCTGCCCTCCTACCAATCGCTGAAGGAACAGGGCACGCTCGATATCAAGCAGAACAAGATGTACGACGTCATGGGTGTGAGCGACTTCGCCAGCGCCACCGGCTATCTCAACGCCACCATCTTCTCGTTGATGGGCCAGTTGCTGCTGCTCATCTTCGCCGTCACCTTCGCGACGAGGTCGGTGACCCAGGAGGAGAACGGGATGCTGGACCTCCTGCTGGCCCAGCCCATCGGTCGAATAAGCCTGCTGGCGCAGCGATTTGCCGCACTTGCGGTGCAGACCACGGTGGTCACCGCCGTGCTCACGCTGAGCGTGCTCGCCGGGGCGAGCGCGGGCAAGCTGGACGTCCCCGCCGGGCACATTCTGGCCGCATGCACCGGACTCGGCCTGCTGACGCTCGCCGTCGGCACGATCACGCTGCTGCTCGGCGCGGTCACCGGAAAGCGTTCGCTGACACTGGGACTCGCATCGCTGGTCGCGGTGGCGGGCTACCTGGCCAACAATCTCGGCGGCATGTTCGACGGCGGCGAATGGCTGCGCAGGCTGTCGCCCTTCTACTACGCCAACGGTCATGCGCCATTGGTGAACGGCTGGAACGGCTTTCACCTGGTCGTGCTGATCGCGCTCGCCGCCGTCGCATTGGCCGTGGCGCTACGCGCTTTCGAACGCCGCGATCTCGCGGTCTGACCCGAGCGGGGCGAGCCGACACCGGCCCGCCCCGTTTACCGCTCTCCGCACCTCCGAAGGGATACTCGACCGATGAGCGACAGCACCACCGCCCCCACCCCGGAACAGCTGGCCTTCGTGGAGGATTTCGCTCTGGTACTGGAGCGGATGGGCCTGGTCCGGATGACCGGCCGCGCCGCGGGTTGGCTCCTGGTCTCCGATCCGCCCGAGCAGACCTTCGGCCAGATCGGCGACGCGCTGCAAGCCTCCAAAGGCTCCATCTCCAGCGCACTCAAGGCGCTGGTCACCATGCGCTGGGTCGACAAGATCTCCAAGCCGGGCGACCGCAGGGACTACTACGCCATCCGCCCCGGCATCCTGCCCGAACTGACCCGCCAGCAAAGCGGCATGTACAGGGACCTCACCGCGATGACCTCGCGCGGCCTGGCCCTGTTCGACGATCCCGAAAGCGACGAGGCCGCCCGCGTCCGCGACATGCACGAGTTCTTCGTGTGGATGGGCAAGGAACTCCCCGCCCTGATCAACCGCTGGTACGAGGAGTACCGCGCCTGAATCAGGCGAGCAGCTCGGCCTTCAGTGCGGCGATGTCACCGTCGGAGAGCTTCAGACCCTCGTGGACGTAGTTGTCGAAGTTGCCGTAGGTCTGGTTCGCCTGGTCGAAAGCGGCGTCGAGCCATGGCTGTTGGACGCCGTTGATGGTGTCGTTGGGCTTGGCGTTGCGGTACTGGTTGGACAGCAGGTAGTCCTGGTTGACGGTGTCGCGGTCGACGCCGAGGACGGTGAGCAGGACGGCGGCGGTCCAACCGGTGCGGTCCTTGCCCGCGGTGCAGTGGAACAGCACGGCGCCGTCGGTATTGATGATGTCGCGCAGCACCGAGGCGACGGCCTGGTTGGCGCCGGGGGCGGTGATGAACGCGCGGTAGAGGCTGTCGCCGCCGGTGAGGGTGCTGGCCAGCACCTCGGGCGGGGCCTGGCCGATGACGTCGTCCCAGTTCGCGGTCGCGCCCGCAGGCACCTTGTCCGGGCCGAGCGCACGTTCGTACACGGTGCGCAGGTCGTCGACGACGCGAACCTGACGGCCCGTCAGGTCGGCGAGGTCGGCCGGGGTCGCGTTGTTCAGCTGACCGGTGCGGTAGACGAGGCCGGTGCGGACCGTCTTGCCGGTGCTGGTCTGGTATCCGCCGATGTCACGGGCATTCTGCACACCCTGCAGGTTCAGCGAGCGGTCGAACGCGACGGCCGAGGCGGCGGGCGGCTCGGCGAGCGCGGCACCGGTCATCGGCCCGAAGGCGACGGCGAGACCGGCGGCCAGCGCGATCGGGGTGCGAAGCGAGCGGGTCATGCGAGTGCTCCAATCATCGGTTCCCCCGAGGCCCCAGCAAACCAACTGAAACATCGGTTGGTCAAACCAGGGGTCTTTACGCCACGACCTCGAACCGCGACAGCGCGAGCAGTCGGGAAATCGCACGCAGATACTTCTTCCGGTATCCGCCGTCGAGCATCTCCTGCGAGAAGATCTGGTCCAGCTTGGCACCGGAAACGGTGACCGGGATGCTCGCGTCGTAGAGCCGGTCGGCCAGCACCACAACGCGCAACGCCACGGCCTGATCGGTGACCGGGTGCACGTTCGCGATGAACACCGACGACACCCCGGCGATCAGCGCACCGAACTTCGACGGGTGCAGCGTGCTCAGATGCTTCAGCAGCTCGTCGAAGTCGTCGAGCGTGGAACCCGGTGTGGCAGCGGCCCGTTCGGTCAGCAACGCCGACGAGGTCGGCTCCGGCGCGGGCGGCAGATCGCGGTGCCGGTAGTCGGGACCATCGACCCGCACCGGCTCGAAGATCGACCCGAGCTTCTTGATCTCGCGCAGGAAATCCTGTGCGGCGAAACGACCTTCGCCCAACTGGCCCGGCAGCGTGTTGGAGGTCGCGGCGATCGAAACACCCTTCGCGGACAGCTCGGTCAGCAGCCGCGAGACCAGCATGGTGTCGCCGGGATCGTCGAGCTCGAACTCGTCGATGCACAGCACGCTGTTCGCCGACAACCGCTCCACCGCGTTGGTGAACCCAAGGGCGCCAACGAGATTGGTGACCTCGCCGAAGGTGCCGAACGACTTCGGCGCGGGCGCGCTGTGGAAGACGGAGGCGAGCAGGTGGGTCTTGCCGACACCGAAGCCGCCGTCCAGGTACAGCCCCGCCCCGGACACCTGCTTCTTCTTGCCGAACAGGCTCTTCTTGTTCACCGCCTGGTGGATCTTGGCGACCTCGCCGGCGAACTCCTCGGCCTTGCGCACGGCCGCCGCCTGGCTCGGCTCCTTGGGGTCGGGAATGTAGGAGCTGAAGCTGACCTCGTCGAACATCGGCGGGGGCACCATCTGGGCGACGAGCTGGTCGGCCGGAACCTCAGGGTGGCGGTCGACGAGGCGTTCTTGCATGACGGAAGCCTAATGACGTGGTGAGATCTACCTTCATGCAGCGTATCCACAATGCGATCCAGCTCACAGACCTGAGACCGGACGACCTCGCGCAGTTGTACGCGTACCCGGCCGAGCTTCGCGAACCGTTCGTCCGCGCGAATTTCGTGTCCAGCATCGACGGCGGCGCGACCAGCGACGGACAGTCCGCGGGGCTCGGCACGCCCGCCGACAAAGCCGTGTTCCTGATGCTGCGGGATCTGGCCGATGTCGTGCTCGTCGGCGCGGGCACAGTCCGCTCGGAGAACTACGGTGGCGCCAGGACCGATGCGCAGCGGCGGCGCGCACTGCACGAGCACGGCATCGGCGGTCATCCCGAGGGCGCGGCACCGCCGATCGCGGTGGTCACCGCGAGCGCGGCGATCGACCTCGGCGCCCGGCTGCTCACCGATACGACCGTCCCGCCGCTCATCATCACCACGACCACCGCCCCCGCGGACCGCAAGCAGCAGCTGACCGACGCGGGCGCGGACGTGATCGAGGCGGGCGACCTCGCGGTGACCCCCAAGGCGCTGCTGCGGGTGCTGGCCGAGCGCCGATTACACCGCGTGCTGTGTGAGGGCGGACCGCACTTGTTCGGCGAGCTGCTGGCCGCCGACGCGGTCGACGAGCTCTGCCTGACCACCGCACCCGTGCTGGTCGGCGGCACGGCCCGGCGAATTTCGCTGTCCGCGCACGAGTTCCACCGACCCATGTCCCGCGCGCATATCTTGCTCGACAACGACGGCACGATGCTGACCCGATGGGCCCGTGCATGAAACAACTGCCGGAACCTGGCAGGCTGTAGCGCATGCGCTGGACTCGGGCCGTCGTGCTGGCCGCGACACTCTCGATCATGATCGCCGGATGCGGGGCGGGACCCTCCGACCGTCCCGGCGTCGCCGTCGAGCGCCAACGAGTCGGCGGCGTAGCCCCGACCTCGGTCACCGCGCCCCCGCCGCCGAGTGCCGAGCTGCCCAAGACAGACCTGGCGTGGAAGGACTGCACGACGCCGACGCTGGATCTGCTCGGCCTCGGTCCCGCGCCCGCCGGACTCGTGCTGGACTGCGCCGAATACACCACCCCGATCGACGCGAGCGGCGGCGTGCTCGGCAACTTCCGCGCCGCGGCGATCCGGGCCCGGCTGCCACAGACCCCCGCCGACGCCGCCCCGCTGATCCTCACCTCCGGCGCGGACCGCTCCTCCACCGCCACCCTCGCCGGACTGGCCGCCGGACCGGCGAGCGCCCTGCTGGCCGCGCGCCCGATCGTCGCGGTGGACCGGCGCGGCATCGGCAGCTCGCAGCCGATCGACTGCCTGCCACCCGAGGTGCGCAAGGGGCTGGCCGACAACGCCCAATTCGGTCCCGGCGCAAGCGATCCCGTCGAGGCGATGACCACGTTCAGCCAGGACGGCACCATCGCCTGCCGCGACTTCCTGCAGCCCTACGAGGGCGCCTTCGACGCCCAGCACGCCGCCGACGACATCGAACAGCTGCGCAGGCAGTGGCAGGTCGAGCACGTCGCGCTGCTCGGCTCGGGCAACGGCGCGAAGGTCGCGCTCAGCTACGCCCGCAAGTACGGCGACCACCTGGCCCGGCTCGTCGTCGACTCCCCCGAGGCGGTCGGCGCGGACGCCATCACCCGGGCCGAGCAGCAACTGGAAGGCGCGGAGGCGGCGTTGACCGCATTCGCCCAGCGCTGCACCGGGATCAGCTGTTCGCTCGGCCCGGACCCGCGCGCCGCGATCACCGAACTGGTGACCCGGGCCGGTGCCGGTGGGCTCGGTGACATCTCGGCCAACGCGCTGCTCACCGCGGTCTCCGGGTTCCTCGGCAGCCCGCGCGCCGACCAGGCCAACCGGGTTCGCGAACTCGCCGACGCGTTGTCTGCGGCCGGACGTGGCGATCGCGGTGCGCTCGGCAATCTGATCCAGCGCGAGTCCGCGGCCATCGGCGGCGACGGCCAATTCGTGAACCGCTGCACCGACACTCAGCAGCCGCCCACCCCGACCAAGGCCAAGGAGCTGATGGGTACCTGGGGCGCCAAGTACCCGGTGTTCGGCAAGAACACGGCGATCGGGCTGATGGAATGCGCGGCCTGGCCGGTGTCCGTCGCGCCGCCGATGCCGGACAAGCTGAACATTCCGGTGCTGGTGCTCGGCGGCATCGCCGACCCGGTCGTCGGCAACGCCGGGCAGGCGTCGGTGGCCGGTGCGCTCGGCGCGGCCGGGGCGCGGCATGCCGGACTCACCTGGCAGGGCTGGGGTCACCCGGTGTCCACGCACTCGCCTTGTGCACAACGCACATTGGTCGACTATCTGAAGGACGCGAAGCTGCCCGCCGACGGGACCGTCTGCCCCGCGTGACCTGGCGCTCCGAATAGCGCCTCGAGCGGCGCGTCGAGCGGGTCCGGACAACCGTCGCAAGCTGATCCGGTGTACCGTGCCCCAGTGTTACTTCGACAGCTCGAGCCCCGCAGTGCTCGCACCACCGCCGAGGTGATCAAGTTCGCACTCTGGCCGTTCGCGGTCATGACTGTGCTGAACCGGGTTTTCATCAAGGCTGTCAACGGTTTCGTCACCGACGACTTCCGGCCCGTGTACCAGGCATCGCTAGATTTTCTCAACGGGCGACCGGTGTACACGGCCAATTTGGACTCGGTCGATCCGCACTACCTGTACTACCCGAGCGGCACGCTGCTCATCGCGCCGGTGGCCTGGGTGCACGATTACGAGAAGGCGCGCTGGCTGTTCATCCTGCTGAACGCGGCCGCGATCATTCTCGCCTGGTATCTGCTACTGCGGCTGTTCCGGTTCACGGTGAATTCCGTTGTCGCGCCGGTGTTGCTGTTCGCCATGTTCATGTCGGAGACGGTCACCAATACGCTGGTTTTCACCAACGTCAACGGTTGTATTCTGCTGGCCGAGCTGCTCTTCCTGCATCTGCTGCTCAAGCGGCGAGACCTGTGGGCGGGTGTCGCGCTCGGGTTGAGTATCGCGGTGAAACCCACGCTGGTGTGGCTACTGCTGATCGCACTGGTCCGTGGGCAGTGGAAGGTGTTCATCACCGCGCTCGGGGTGCCGATCGCGCTGACCGCCATCGCCTGGCCGCTGTCGAAGGACCCGGAGAAGTTCTTCAGCCATACCGCGCCCTACCTTTTCGAGACGCGTGACTACTTCAACAGCTCGATCCCGGGCAACGGCGAGTACTACGGATTGCCGCCGTGGCTGATCTTGGGCATGCGGCTCGGCATGGGCATCCTGGTCGCCATCACGCTGTGGCTGCTGTGGCGCTACTACCGCCATGACGAACTGTTCTTCGTGTGCACTGCGTCCGGGGTGCTGCTCACCGCATCGTTCGTGCTGCTCTCGCTGGGGCAGATGTACTACTCGATGATGCTGTTCCCGTTCCTGATGACGGTGGTGCTGCGCAATTCGGTGCTGCGCAACTGGCCCGCGTGGTTGGCGGTCTTCGGGTTCATGAGTTACGACAAGTGGTTGTCGGACCGTTGGCAGCACATCGGGCGCGACGTCGAGTACCTGCGGATCACGTTCGGCTGGGGACTGCTGCTGGTCGTGGTGTTCTGTGTGCTCGGTGATCGGTATCTGGCCGCGAAGCGTGAGGGGCGGCTGCAGTTCGGCATCGATCCGACGTGGATCAAGCCGGTACCGGCCGGGACCACCGCGGCCATCACGCCGGATTCGCCCAGGCCGGCCAATGGTTCCGCGACGGCGGTGGCGAAACCTATTAGCGTGGAGTGATGAGTTCCGAAGCCGATACGTCCCTGCCCGCGCCGCGGATCCAGCTGACGCCCCAGGAATGGCGCTCCAAGCTGAACCCCGAGGAATACGCGGTGCTGCGCGAGGCCGCCACCGAACGTCCCTTCGTCGGTGAATACACCGACACCAAAACCGACGGCGTCTACGAATGCCGGGCCTGTGGCGCCGAATTGTTCCGCAGCACCGAGAAATTCGACTCACACTGCGGTTGGCCGTCGTTCTTCGACCCGTCGAAGTCCGAAGCGGTGATCCTGAAGACGGACGACACCCTCGGCATGCATCGGGTCGAAGTGCTGTGCGCGAATTGCCACAGCCACCTCGGCCACGTGTTCGAGGGCGAGGGGTACAACACGCCCACCGACAAGCGCTACTGCATCAACTCCATCTCGCTGCGGTTGCAGCCTGCGGAGGGCTAGCCTTCGTCTACTAGCCGGACGGCTCGAGGAGTTCGGCCAGCGCGATGGTGTCGCGTAGGTAGCGCTCGTAGGGGAAGTCGGCCGCGAGTAGGGCGGTGCGCAGTTCGTCGGCCAGGGGTTTGCCGGTGGCGTGGAAGGCGGTGCGGCCGGCTTCGGTGATGGCGACCAGTCGTCGTCGTTTGTGGTCGGGGTCGGTCTTGATCTGCACGAGACCGGCTTCTTCCAGAGGGCGCAGGGCGCGGCTGACGGCCGGATCGGAAACCGCGAGCGCTTGTGCCAGTTGGTGCTGGGTTACCGGTTCGATGTCTTCCAGCGTTCCCAGCAGCCGTATCTGGCTGTAGCTCAGCCCGGAAGTGTTGTCTACTCGACGCCGGGTTGCTTCGCCGAGTAGGTACACCACGCGATGCAGCAAGTCACCTAGTCCATCGTCCACAGGTCGAGCATAGCCGAGTCTTGCCTGGTTAAGACTCATCGTCGGCGAAGGTAGCCTCGAGTGTCCAGGATGCGGTGTTCATGCGGTCCGGGCCTCGTGCGCCGAGTCGGTCATGCTGCTGGGCAACAAGACTGGGGGCTGCTCGGTGGCGGACAGTCGTTGCGAGCGGCGGGCGAGGATGATCATGACCGCAGGGAAGAGCAGGTCGCAGACCAGTACTCCCCCGGTGTTGCCCGGCTCGTGGTCGCCGTTGGCGAACCATTGGTAGACGTGTCCGATCAGCGCGCCCCACAGGAACATTCCGGCACCGAGGCCGATGGTGATGCGTTCGCGAGCCGTGGCCGAGACGGCGCGGAAGCCCATGACGGCGAGGCCGAGGTTGGCGAACGCGATCTCGAACTGGAACGGAGTCGAGTCGAAGCCGATCGCGGTGGCCATGACCTCCGGAACCGTGAGGAACGTGAACGTCATCCACAGGCTGCCGAAGCCGAGCGCGACAACGGCCCACCACCGCTGCCAGGTTTCCAGCGCCGCTTGACGGGAGGGGCTGCGCCGGGTGGCAACGAGTGCCCCGACGACCGCGATCAGCGGCCAAATCAGAGGGAAAGAGGTCTGGGCGAGGTACGAGATCGGGTTCATGAGTTCAGTCTTGCATGGTTAATATTAACCAAGCAAGACTCAATTTCGGCCGGCTGGACCGCACCACGGATGCCGTACTCGCTCCCCTCTACTACCGTGCCGTTTTCACCAACGACCCCCTCCACCCCCGAGTGGGCGCGCGGCCTCGTTACGCACCTACTGCCGGACCGCTGATCCGTGGTGCTTGGCGTACGCGCGGGCTGCGGCTGGCGGCGACCGATCTCGCCTGGACTCGCGGCTCCGGCCCGGTGGTGCGTGGGAGCGGGGAAGCGCTGCTGATGGCTATGGCCGGACGTCCCGCTGCGCTCGTCGATCTGACCGGGCCCGGAAAACCAAGGCTCACTGACCTTCTGGCGCACCGGTCGGACTAGTGCAGGCAAGTATTCGAATGCAGCCGCGTCTCCCTGCGACTGCACCCCTCGGACAGCGCAGGGAGTAATCCGCGGTCGGCACCGGACCGAAGAGTACGTTTCGCCGCGACGACCCGCACGCCCCGAAAACCCGGGGCCCGCCGGTCGATTGCTAGCGCGCGACAACGACTACTTCGGCTATGGCTTCGATCCGTCTCAGGGCAGGGCGTTGATGAGCTTGTCGAGCTCGACGCGGGGGCCGGTGAAGAAGGGGACCTCTTCGCGGACGTGCAGGCGGGCCTCGGTGGCGCGCAGGTCGCGCATGAGGTCGACGATGCGGTGTAGTTCGGGGGCCTCGAAAGCGAGGATCCATTCGTAGTCGCCGAGGGCGAACGAGCTGACCGTGTTGGCGCGCACGTCCGGGTAGCCGCGGGCGGCCTTGCCGTGGTCGGCGAGCATCTTGCGGCGCTCTTCGTCGGGCAGCAGGTACCACTCGTAGGAGCGGACGAACGGGTACACGCAGATATAGTTGCCCGGCTCCTCGCCGGTCACGAAGGCAGGCAGGTGGCTCTTGTTGAACTCGGCGGGCCGATGCAGCGCCGCGTTGCTCCACACCGGCGCGCTGGCCCGGCCGAGCTCGGTGGTTCGCCGGAAGTCCGCGTACGCGGCCTGCAGGTCCTCGATGCGTTCGGCGTGCGTCCAGATCATGAAATCGGCGTCCGCGCGCATCCCCGCCACGTCGTAGACGCCGCGCACCACCACGTCACGATCGGCCAGCCCGTCGAAGAACGCCCGCGCCTCCTTGATCGCCGCCGCCCGATCGTCCCCGAGCACCCCCGGCTGCACCTGGAACACCGAGAACATCAGGTAGCGAATGGTCGAGTTGAGTTCCTGATAATCGAGTCGCGCCATGCCACCTATCGTGCCACTCCCCGGGTTGCCCTCGTCTCGCGGTCCGGGTCGCCGCGCACCACGCTGAGCGAGCGGCCGCAGCGGCTGATGCGGAAGTAGGCGTTTGCACGAGCGAGTCAGCTTGCGACACCAGCGATGTGGCGGGCAGCGCACTATCTGAGGCGAAACCGGCCTCGTGCCGATGGCGGCCACGAGCGCGAATCAGGTTGCGGCAGCGGCGATCTGGTGGGCGGCGGCACTACCCGAGGCGACGCAGGCGGGGACTCCGACGCCGTGGAGGTAGGCGCCTGCGAGGGCTAGGCCTTCGAGGGGGGCTACTGCTGATTCGATGGCGGCGATGCGGTCGGTGTGGCCGGGGGCGTATTGGGCCAGGCCGCCGCGCCAGCGTTGGACGACTGCGGAGAGGGGCTCGATGGGGACGCCGGTGGCGGTGGCCAGGTCCTCGGCCGCGGCGGTGATCAGGTCGGCGTCGGACCAGGACAGGGTGGAGTCGTCGCCGAATTTGCCGAATGAGGCTCGGACCAAGGCGGTTTCGCGTTGGGCCAGGTGGGTCCATTTGCGGCTGGACAGGGTGAAGGCCTTGGCGCGCAACGGTTCTCCGGTGGCGACCAGGATGCCCGAATTCTGCGGGAGCGCGGTGTCGCGCGGAAGGGCAAGGGCGACAACGACCGACGAGGACAGCTCGATCCCGGCAAGCGCCGCGGCGGCGTTCGGTGCGACGGTGCCGAGCAGCCGGGCGGTCACCGGTGCGGGCGTGGCGAGCACGACCGCGTCGACGGCACCGATCGGGTCGACGACCCAGCCGCGCGATCCGCGGGCGAGGCGAGTGGCGGGCGTCGCGGTGACGAACTTCGCACCGGATCGCGCCGCCAACGCCTCCAGCAGCACCTGATACCCGTCACGGAGCCCACCGAATACCGGGGCGTCCGACGGCGGCGGCAGCGCGACGGACACCGCATGGGTGAGGCTGGGCGCACCGTCGTCCAACGCGGCGGCCAATGTCGGCAGTGCCGCGCGCACCCCGATCGAGCGGGAACTCCCCGCGTACACCCCACCGAGCAACGGATCGACACTCCGCTCGGCAACCTGCGCCCCGAACCGGTCGGCGATCAACCGATACACGTCGACATCCGCACCGGGCTCCCAGGCCAGCGGCCGCCGCGACTCCCCCGCGATCCGCTCGACGGTCTCCGCGTCGACCAACCCCCGCATCGCCTCGGCCTCCGACGGTATCCCCATCAACGTCCGCCCCGGCAACGCATGCGCCACCCCACCCGACCACACCAGCGGCCGCAACCCCGCGGGCGTCACCAACTGCGTCTCCAGCCCCACCTCGCGCAGCAACTCCGGCACCTCGGGCCGCCGCCCGACAAACGCCTCCGCCCCGAGATCCAAAGGCTCCCCGGCGACTTCACCGGTATAGAGAATCCCACCGACCCGCTCAGCCCGATCCAACACCAGAATGTCGGCCGCGGCTCCCAGCAACATCCGCAACCTATACGCAGCAACCAGCCCGCTGATCCCACCACCGACGACTGCGATCCTCATGTCCTCGACGGTATCCCCCGCCCCCACCCCACCCGCGACCGGTCCACACCCGACACGCGCCGAGTGATCATCTGTCCAATCCTCGCAAGAGGAGTTAGGCGGTGCCGCTGACGATGATGTCTGCGTGGGCGCGGGTGTTGTCGGTGGCGAAGTGGTTGTCTTCGTCGGCCATCCACTGTTCCCACAGGGGTAATGCTGACGAGCCGTCGCGTTCGAGGCCGCGGGCCAATCGCAGGGTTCGTGGGGTGTCGACCCAGATGGACAGCGACAGGCGGGCGCGAACGGCGACGCGGGAGGAAGACACGCCTTCCAGGACCACCACGCCGCCCGGGGCGATCTCGTGCCATTCGGCCAGCGCTCGCCGATCCCAGTCGTAGCGCTGGTATCGGGCGAGCGCGCCGCGACCGAGTGGTTCGAGGACTTGGCTTTCCAGTCGCGGCCACCAGTTCAACGTGTTGTCCCACGAGGCGAAGCTGTCGGTCGGCACCACGGGGGCATCGCACTCGCGGGCGAGTTCGGCGGCGAGCGTTGACTTTCCGGCTCCGCCCGGTCCGTCGACCGCGACCAGCCTGGTCGAACCGAGCCGCGGCTCGCTCGCCATAACGCGAGCGACGATCTCCGCGAGCACTACAGTTCGTGCACCAATTCGACGAGCGCCGTCAGCACACCGGGGTCGGTATCGGGCAGCACACCGTGGCCCAGGTTGAAGATGTGTCCCTTGGCGCCCAACGTGATCGCCTCGTCGGCCTCGGCGGCGATGCGCCGCGCTTCGGTTTCGACCGCGGCCGAGCCCGCGAAGAGCACGGCGGGATCGAGGTTGCCCTGCAACGCTTTTCCGGGTCCGACGCGACGCACGGCGTCGGTGAGCGGCACCCGCCAATCGACACCGACCACATCGGCGCCCGCCTCACCCATCGCGCCGAGCAGTTCGCCGGTGCCGACACCGAAGTGGATGCGCGGCACACCCGCGTCCGCGACCTCCGCGAAAACGCGCTCGGAGTGCGGCAGCACGAACCGCCGGTAGTCGGCGAGCGAGAGCGCACCGGCCCACGAGTCGAACAGCTGCACGGCGTCGACACCGGCGGCGAGCTGGGCTTGCAGGAAAGCAATGGTGATGTCGGTGAGCGCACCGAGCAGCGCGTGCCAGGTCTGCGGGTCGGCGTACATCATCGCCTTGGTGCGCTCATGGTTCTTGCTCGGCCCGCCCTCGACCAGGTACGACGCGAGCGTGAACGGCGCACCCGCGAACCCGATCAACGGCGTCTCACCGAGCGCGTCGACCAGCAACCGCACCCCGTCCGACACCGCACCAACTTCCTCCGGCCGCAGCCGCGGCAGCGCGCGCACATCATCGACAGTGCGCACCGGCGACGCAATGACCGGCCCGACGCCGGGCACGATATCGAGATCGATCCCCGCGGCCTTCAGCGGAACGACGATGTCGGAGAACAGAATCGCCGCATCCACACCGTGCCGACGGATCGGCTGCAGCGTGATCTCGCACACCAGCTCCGGATCGAAGCAGGACTCGAGCATGCCCACGCCCTTGCGCAGCTCGCGGTACTCGGGCAACGACCGTCCGGCTTGCCGCATGAACCACACCGGACGCCGACTCGGCGTCGCCCCGGTAGCGGCGGCCAGGAACGGGGCATCGGTCAGGCGGCGGCGAGTATGAGTGCTCATCGATGACCATCGTAAAGGGCCACCATCCGGCAGCCCGCAGGCCTGCGGTGGGACCGCATCGGCAGGGTCTCCCGCGACCCTCCACGAACGCGACACGCCGAAGCACGAAACGCGGAGAAGCATGGAATGGCCCGTGGACGCCGCATCAATACAGCGGCGCGCCTCCGACTGTGCCGGGTGCACAAGGTCTACCGTCCCCTTCGTGACACCGCTCGACTTCCGCGACGGCGCCGCAGCGACCGAGGGACCCCATGGCGAGCCAGCTCAATTTCGCGCCGCGGTCGATGCGATGGGCACCGCTACCGTGCACCCTCGGATCGAGCTGGCGCCGATCCGGCCGCCGCAACGTCTGGCTCCCTACTCTTACGCACTCGGTGCCGAGGTAAAACATCCGGAATCCGGTGTCGTGCCGGTCGATTCGGAAGGCGACGCGTTCGGCAGACTGATCCTGCTGCACGATCCGGACGGTGACGATGCCTGGCATGGCACGCTGCGGCTGGTTGCCTACATCCAGGCCGACATCGATGCCGCGCTGGCCAACGATCCGCTGCTACCCGAGGTGGCATGGAGCTGGCTGGTCGACGCGCTGGAATCGCGTTCGGAACCGTTCACCGCGCTCGGCGGGACTGTGACCTCGACCAGTTCGGTCCGCTACGGCGACATCGCCGGCCCGCCGCGGGCCCACCAGCTCGAGCTGCGCGCCTCGTGGACCGCGATCACCAACGACATGCGTCCGCACGTGGAAGGTTTCTGCGAGGTACTCGCCTACGCGGCCGGACTCCCACCTGCCGGTATCACCGAGCTGCAGATGCGACCGGACCTGTCGAACGATCAGCGGTAGCCGCGCCCGTCATCGCGTGATCGCGGGGAAGACCAGCGGGCGACGCGGTGTTGAAATGAACGAAAGCATCCGTCGATTCCGCTGTTGTTCTCTCTCCCGACACACGGAAGCCCGATAGGACGACGACCGCTGCGGCACTGCACGTAAAGTTCATCAACATGTCCGTACCCGACGAATCCGAACTCACCGGCGCGCCACCCCTGCTCGCGCCGGTGGAAGGCGTGCCTCCGGTACTGGACACCGCCGCTGAAATCATCGCGGCCGCTGCTCGTCTCGCCGCGGGCACCGGCCCGCTCGCCGTCGACGCCGAACGTGCCTCGGGTTTCCGGTATTCGGCGCGCGCCTACCTGATTCAGCTCCGCCGCAAGGGCTCGGGTTCGTTCCTCATCGATCCGATTCCGGTTACCGACGACCTTGTACCGCTGGCCGACGCGATCAACGACCTCGAATGGGTATTGCATTCGGCGGACCAGGATCTGCCGGGTCTGGCCGAACTCGGCCTGCGGCCCAAGCGTCTGTTCGATACCGAATTGGGCGGTCGGCTGGCCGGTTTCGAGCGCGTCGGGCTGGCCGCGATGGTCGAGAATCTGCTCGGGCACGCGCTACGCAAGGGGCACGGCGCGGCCGACTGGTCGACCAGGCCGCTGCCCGACGAATGGCTCAATTACGCGGCGTTGGATGTCGAACTGCTGCTGGAGTTGCGTGACGCGGTCGCCGCCGACCTCGAGGCGCAGGGCAAAACCGATTGGGCGGCACAGGAATTCGAACACGTCAGGACCGCTGAGCCGCCGGCACCGAAGGCGGACCGGTGGCGACGCACCTCGGGCATCCACAACCTACGCCGGACCAGGCAGCTGGCCGTGGTCCGCGAACTGTGGACCACGCGGGACTCGCTGGCTCGCGCCCGTGATGTGGCGCCCGCGCGGATCCTGCCGGACGCCGCGATCATCGCGGCCGTGACCGCCGACCCGAAGACCATCGCACAATTGCGTGCATTGCCGGTTTTCGGCGGACCACGGCAGCGGCGCTATTCCCGGGAGTGGCTGGCCGCCGTCGATCGCGGCCGGACCCTGCCGGACACCGACCTGCCCCCGCTGACGCAGCCGTTCGACGGCCCGCCCCCGGTGAACCGCTGGGAACGCCGCGACCCGGCCGCCGCCGCCCGGTTGACCCGCGCGCGCACCGCGATGGGTGAGCTGTCCACCGAGCATTCGATCCCGGTCGAGAACCTGCTCTCGCCCGACCTGGTCCGTCGCCTGTGCTGGGACGGACTGCCCGATTACGACCGTATCCCCGACTCCCCCGACGACCTGGCCGCCGCCATCGACGGCTTCCTCAAGTCGGGCGGTGCCAGGCCCTGGCAGCGCGAGCTGGCCGTGCCGCACCTCACCGTGGCGCTGACCCCGAAGCCCGCCGAGTAGCTCAGGACGGGCTCGCCGCCACACCTTCCTGGGACTGCTTGAAGCTGCGCAATCCCTCATCCATCCCGGCGCTGAAGGCTTCCGCGACTTCCGCGGGCAGTACGTCGTGGATCCAGACGAAACGGCTGTGCCCGTCGCCGTGCGGGAAGACCTGCATGGTGGCGTTGTTGTGTTCCGGCGTCACGCTGCCGCCGATGATCGAGTAGACGAAGCGGCGGTCGTCGTCATCGATCGTGACGAGCCGTTCGCGCAGGTTCGATCCGTTGGCGAAATCGACCACGCGAGTGTCCGGGCCGACGAGTTTGCTGTCGACGGCGTAACCGGGTGCCATGCGGACCGGGCCCGCGGCGAAATCACGGATGATCGCCCAGATGTTCTCGACGGGGACCTCGATGATGAGCTCTTTCTTGACCGATGCCATCAGGAGACTCCTTGCACGGGTGGGATTCCAGTTGTCTTCGACTAACTGACGTGGGCTGAACGATAGTTAGCTAACTATCCATCGTCAATAGGTAGTTAAGATGGCGTTGTGTCAGGTGAGATCGGAACTATGGGCGGGCCCGCGGTGCTGCAGCGGATCGTTGACTTCGTCAACACGCGTCGCGCGGATGGCGATGGGCTCAGCACGCCCGAGCAGTTGACGAGTTGGTTGCACACGCACGACCTGCTCCCGATCTGTGCGCAAGCCGATGCCGACGATCGGGAGCGCGCCGTCTGGCTGCGTGAAGGTCTGCGGGCGTTGCTCGCCGAGAACAATGCCGAACCTGTCACCAGCCCACGTCCGGATGGTCTCGACCCCACGGCGCGAACAGAACTCGCGACGCTGACCGCCGCGCTGCCACTACGCCTCGAGGTGACGGGCGGGCCGCCGCGGCTGGTCCCGCAGTCCCGCGAGGCGGTCGATTACGCACTCGCCACGCTGCTCGCCGATGTCGCGACTGCTGTCGCCGCGGGCACCTGGCCACGCCTCAAAGCCTGCCGAGAACCGAGCTGTCGCTGGGCTTTCTACGACCACTCCCGCAATCACGGTCGCACCTGGTGCTCGATGAATGTGTGCGGCAATCGCGTCAAAGTTCGTGCCTCGCAACGGCGACGGACTGTGCGCTAGTCGAAGACATTCTGCGGACGGCCACAGCCACGCGAACATTCGGTCGGCGCCGAAGGAGACCTGGCTCTTGGTGACCGCGGTGGTGATCGCGCCGAGCGCTTCGATCCGCGGCGCCAGACTGCGGAACAGGCGCAGCGCGTCCGGGCGATCGGCGAACAGATTCTCGACCGTGTGCTCGTCCATCCTTCGCATTATCGCCGAAGCAGGCGCTCCGCCACGGCCGCTTGAAAGTGTGGGCAGGTAGTGAAATCGGCGTGCTCGCAAGCCATGGCGTGCTCGATCATCTCCAGCGATGCCTGCGCGGTGGCGATCCGCGCCCGCAGTTCGTCCCGCTGCCGACTGAGCACCACCGAGCGGTTAGAGGTCGTGAGCATCGTATGGATGTCGTCGAGAGTGAACCCGGCCTCCTTGGCACGCAGGATCACCGCCACCCGAAAGACGTCATCCTCGCCATACCGCCGCCGCTCGGCCGAATCCCGTTCCGGAATAAGCAGACCCACGGACTCCCAATGCCGCAAGACGTGCGTGCCCAGGCCGAACCGAGCCGCCACAGCCCCGATACTGCACACCGCATCGCTTGACTTCATGTCAACATTAAGTCGCACGATGACCACCATGTCCACCTTGATCCAACGCCTCGACGCCATCGACGCCGCACCAGGCGCCGCCGACCTCCGCACCCATTCCTACGACCTGTTGCATGCAGATCCCACCGCCGTGGTGGTGGATGTCGGCTGCGGGTCGGGCCGCGCGGTCAGCGAACTGGCCGGTCGGGGTGCTGTCGCGATCGGCGTTGATCCGAGCGAGCAGATGATCGATGTTGCGCGAAGACGCTGGCCCGCACTGGACTTCCGCCTCGGCAGCGCGGAAGCCCTTCCGCTGGCGGATGAATCGGTGTCCGGCTTCCGCGCCGACAAGGTATTCCATGAAATCGCCGACCCGGTGGAGGCATTGAACGAGGCTCGACGAGTCCTCATCCCGGGCGGACGCATCGTGCTCCTCGGCCAGGACTGGGACGCCATCATCATCGACTCCGACGACCCGGAAACCACCCGCACTGTCGTACACGCCCGAGCCGATACGATCACCAGCCCTCGCTCCGCCCGCGGATACCGGAACCTGCTCCTGGCCAGCGGTTTCCACGATGTAACCGTGGAAGCACGCACACCGATCTTCACCGACGAACTCATGCTACCGATGCTGACGGGCCTCGCCGCAGCAGCAGTCGCCACCAACAACCTGAACCAAGAACGCGCCGACCGCTGGCTGACGGAACAGACCACCCGCGCCCGATCGGGCCGCCTCCTCGTGGCCGTACCGCTATTCATCGCGGCGGCTCAGACCTGAATCCACGTTCAGTGGCACACCATGGCGGACCCTTCTCGCGTTTTGCCGCCACCATGTGCCACTGAATGTGGATTCGTCGGGTTTCGGCGGACCGGCCGAATTCCGGGCCATCGCCGGTTACATGCCGACGACGGCGCGGTAATCGCCTGGAGTCTCTCGCTCCAATCGGCTGGATTGCGAACGCTCCGAAGCCTGGTTGCACGAGTGCGAGATCCGATACCGCGATTGCCGTGCGGCATCGAATAGCACTGGCCGCCAACGGGGCATGGCGGCGGCCGTTCCGCGTTATTCCACCACCATGTCCCATTGATCACGTCCGATCTCAGCAGGTGCGCCCGAAGTGGTTGACTGCGTGGGTGACTGAGTACGACGTGTTGCGCGTCTTCTGTGGGGCCGATGGCCGACATGGCAACCACCTCGGCGTGGTCCGCGACGGAGCAGCCATTCCAGCGGAAGCCGAACGCCAAGCCTTCGCCAGGAAGCTGGGTTTCAGCGAGACCGTGTTCATCGATGACCCCGAGCGAGGCGTCATCGACATCTACACGCCGACACTTCGGCTGCCCTTCGCCGGTCACCCGTGCGTTGGCTCGGCATGGCTACTCGACGTGCCCACCCTCGTCACGCAAGCAGGAGTCGTAGGCACCCGCTCCGACGGCGAGTTCACCTGGATTGCGGCGCAAGCCGATTGGGCACCGCCACGCACCCTGCGCCAGTACGACTCCGCGGCAGAGGTAGACGCACTGCCGATACCGGAACCAGGCGACTGGATCTACGCCTGGGCCTGGCAGGACGAAACGGCGGGCCAAATCCGGGCCCGCGCCTTCCCTGGCCGCGGCGACGGCATCGACGAGGACGAGGCAACCGGCGCGGCAGCCCTACTCCTCACCGCCAGCCTCGCCCGCCCCCTGCACATCTCGCAGGGACGCGGCTCGCGGATCGTGACCGCCCCACAGCCGAACGGCCAGATCGAGGTGGGTGGCCGCGTAAGACTGGAGACGAAACCCGAGTACTAGTTCACACCCAGCCGCGTACCGGGATTCGGCTCTAACTCACCGTGCGGCGAGCCACCCACCGATCCGTCGAGTGATGTCCGGTGCGGTCAACCCGAGCTCCGCGTGCACCGCACCACGTGACGCGTGATCCAGGAACTGCTGTGGCACACCGAGATCGCGGGTCGGGATGTCCAATCCGGAGTTACGCAACCGAGCCGATACGGTCGAGCCGATGCCGCCGTGTAGCCCACCGTCTTCCAAAGTGACTACGAGCCGGTAGTTCTCGGCGAGCTTGACCAGGGTGTCGGAGATCGGGAGTACCCAGCGCGGATCGATCACGGTGACCGAAACCCCTTCGGCCTCCAGCAGATCCGCGGTCTGCATGGCAACCTCGGCGAACGAGCCGACGGCTACCAGCAGGACGTCGCCGCGTACCGCCTGGACCGATCCGCCGCCGTCCAGCGCGAGATCGTCGTTGGTGCGATCGCCTGCGGCGAGGCGGAGCACATCCACCCCGTCGAGTCGCTCGACCGCCGAAATATCGTCGGCGACACTGCCTTTGGGGAACCTGATCGCGGTGGGTCCGTCGTTGACGGCGAGCGCCTCCGCCAGTTCCTCGCGCAAAGTTGTCGCGTCACGCGGCGCGGCCACCCGGATCCCCGGAATGATGCCGAGCACGGAGAGGTCCCACATGCCGTTGTGGCTGGCACCGTCGGGTCCGGTGATGCCGGAGCGATCCAGCACCACGGTCACCGGCTGCTTCAACAGCGCGACGTCCATGAGCAGCTGATCGAACGCACGGTTCAGGAACGTCGAGTAGATCGCGACAACAGGGTGCATGCCTCCGAGCGCGAGCCCGGCCGCCGACGCCATCGCATGCTGCTCCGCGATGCCGACATCGAACATCCGCTCCGGAAACCGCTCCCCGAACGCCGCGAGCCCGGTCGGCCCCGGCATGGCCGCGGTGATCGCGACGATGTCGTCCCGCCGTTCGGCGTGCGCGATGAGCTCCTGCGAGAACACCGCCGTCCAGCCGAGCGCCTTCGGCCCGCCAACGGGAACGCCGGTGAGCGGATCGATGGGATCGCAGGCGTGCATCTGGTCGGCGATGTGGTTCTCGGCCGGCGCGTACCCGTGCCCCTTCTGCGTCACCGCGTGCACCACGACCGGTCCGCCGAAGTCCTTGGCCCGGCGCAGCGCCGATTCCAGCGCGACGATGTCGTGGCCGTCGACCGGACCGACGTACTTCATCCCGAGGTCGCTGAACAGCTCCTGCGGGCTCACCGCGTCCTTTATCCCGGCCTTCACCGCGTGCATCATCGAGTACGCGGACTCGCCGACCCGCGGGATGCTCTTCAGGATCCGCTTCCCTGCGTCGAGCGCGTGCTCGTAGGCGGGCTGGGTGCGCAGCGCGGTCAACCGGTCGGCCAGGCCGCCGATGGTCGGCGCGTAGGAGCGACCGTTGTCGTTGACGACGATCACCACCGGCCGGTCCGGCGCGCCCGCGATGTTGTTGAGCGCCTCCCAGCACATGCCGCCGGTGAGGGCGCCGTCGCCGACCACCGCGACCACATGCCGGTCCTGGCCGGTCAGCGCGAACGCCTTGGCCAGGCCGTCGGCGTAGGACAGCGACGCGGAGGCGTGCGAGGACTCCACCCAGTCGTGCGCGCTCTCGGCGCGACTCGGGTAGCCGGACAGGCCGCCTTGCTTGCGCAGCGTGTCGAACTCGCCCTTGCGACCGGTCAGGATCTTGTGCACGTAGGCCTGGTGGCCGGTGTCGAAGATCAACGGGTCGGCCGGCGAATCGAAGATCCGGTGTAGCGCGATGGTCAGCTCGACCACGCCTAGGTTCGGGCCGAGGTGCCCGCCGGTCGCAGCAACCTTTTGCACGAGGAAATCGCGGATCTCGTCCGCCAGCTCACGCAATTGCGGTGCGGTGAGCGGACGAAGATCTTCGGGCGTGTCGACCCGGGAAAGCACTCCCACCTGAACTCGCTCCCTCCGGATAGCGCTTCTGATCCGATCAGTCTACGGAGCGGCGGGCAGTGCCTTCGAACGAGAACCCAACTGCCACACCTGGCAACGACCACCACCTGCCGACATCAGGCCGAAATGTGAGCCTCGGCATACCGTACTCGGCCTACAGTGATCGTGTGGCCCAGCCCGAAGAGGCGATCCAGCGGACAATCGATCCGGGCGTAGTGTCCAGGATCGTCAACGACGTTTATCAGCTGTGCCGACCCGACGATTCCGGTACACTGGCCGACTACATTCCGGAACTCGCTGCGGCGCAGCCGGATTCGTTCGCGTTGTGCCTGGCCACCGCCGACGGGCGGGTCTACGGCACCGGCGATCTGGACACCGCATTCACCATCCAGTCGATCTCCAAACCGTTCACCTACGCACTCGCGCTCGCCGATCGCGGCACCGAGTTCGTGGACGAACGCATCGATGTGGAGCCCTCCGGGGAGGCGTTCAACGAGATCAGTTTGGATCCGGTGACCGAGCGGCCGCGCAATCCGATGATCAACGCGGGCGCGATCACCGCCGCCTCGCTGATCACCGGCTCGGATGCGATCGAGCGATTCGAGCGCATCCGCCGCTGCTATTCACGCTTCGCCGGGCGCGAACTGAGCATGAACGAGTCGGTGTACGCGTCCGAGGCGCGCACCGGTTTCCGCAATCGCGCGATCGGATACATGCTGCGCTCGTTCGGCATCATCGACTCCGATCCGGACGAGGCGGTGGACCGCTACTTCCGGCAGTGCTCGCTCGACGTGACCTGCCGCGACCTCGCGCAGATGGCGGCGACACTGGCCAACAACGGACGCAACCCGGTGACCGGGGAGCGCGCGCTGTCGACGGCATTGACCGAGCGGGTGCTCAGCGTGATGACCACCTGCGGCATGTACAACGCGGCGGGCGACTGGGTGACCAGCGTCGGGCTGCCCGCGAAGAGCGGGGTCGGCGGCGGCATCGTCGCGGTGCTGCCCGGGCAGATCGGCATCGCGGTCTACTCCCCTCGGCTCGACAAGCACGGCAACAGCGTGCGCGGCGTCGCGGCCTGCCGGGAGCTGTCGCAGCGGCTGGAGCTGCACTTTCTGCACGTCACGCGGGCGGCACGGGCGGCGATCCGGGCCGGATACTCGGTGGCCGAGGTGCCGTCGCGGCTGCGCAGGACGACCGACGAGATCGCCGTGCTCGCCGAACACGGGCATCGGGCGCGGGTCTACGAGTTGCACGGCGATCTGTTGTTCGCGGGCGCGGAGAGCGCGGTGCGGACCATCGAGGCGCAGGCGGGCGAGCTGGAGGCGCTCGTGGTGGATCTGCGCCGAGTCGGTGAGGTGAGCGCGATCGCGGTGCGGATGATCGACGATCTGCAGACCGAGCTCGCGGCGGTCGGCGTGCGGGTGGCGCTGGTCGATCCCGATGCCAAGCTCGGGCACATGGCGTCCAGCCTGGATCCGGACGATCCGCACGGGCGGGTCTTCATCGACCGCGACACCGCGACCGAATGGTGTGAGGACATCGTGCTCGCGCAGCACCGGCCCGATGACGAGCCGGTGTGCACGTCGATCTCGATCGAGGATCATCCGGCGCTCGCCGCGCTCGAGGCCGATGATCGGGTGCAGTTGGCCAAGGAGTTCGAGGGGCACACTTTCGCGCGCGGTGAGGTGATCGCGCGGCGCGGGAGTGCGCGGTCCGGGTTGTATCTGATCCTGGAGGGGCGGGTGCGAATCACCTTCGTGGGCAGTGATGATCGGACGCATCGGCTGGTGAGTTTGTCGTCGGGGATGTCGTTCGGGGAGATTCCGATGCTGGTGGGGACGCCGTTCGTGAACGAGGCGCGGGCGGAGAGCGGGGTGCGGGTCGCGGTGTTGAATCCGGCTCGGTTCGATCAGCTCGCTTCGCGGGCGCCGCAGTTGAAGTTGGCGTTGCTCGAGCGGTTGGCGGCGGGGGCTTATGCGCAGATGGATGCGGCGGTGCGGGCGATTGCGGTGCGTGGGGGTGACTATTGAACTTCGGCCCGCGGGGACGATTGCGCGGTTTCCGCCGTTGACCACTTGAAGCGAGACTCACCGTCGAACGATTGAGGAGTATGCCGTGAGCGAGAAGTCCGAGTCCGCTGGGGCGGGCACCGTCACGATTTTCGGTAGCGGCACCGCGCGCGCTACGCCCGATCTGATGCGCGTCACGATTTCCGTCGAATGTCGGGCCAGCAAGGTCGCGACTGCGTACAGCAAGGCCGGTGAGCGGGTCGCGGGTGTCACCCGTTCGCTGCGCTCCGATGGTGTCGAGGGCAAGGACATCGCGACCAGCGGATTGTCTGTGCACACCGAGACCGTGTGGACCGAGGGTCAGGGCAACCGCATCACCGGGTATCTCGCGAGCACGTCGCTGACCATCGCACTGCGCAACCTCGGTGATGATGCCGATCCGGGTCCGGCGACGATCATCGCCAACGCTGTCGATGCGGGTGGCGATGATGTTCGGCTCGGTGGGCTGAATCTTACGTTCGCCGACCAGGAATCGCTGCTCGTCCAAGCGCGGGACGCGGCGTGGGAGAACGCGGTGGCCAAGGCGGAGCAGTTCGCGGCGCGTGCGGGTCGGGCGCTCGGCTCAGTGCTCGAGATCACCGAGAACACTGCCTCCGCACCGCCTTCCATTCCGCGTGTGAAGGCGATGTCGATCGCGATGGATGCATACGGTGCCGCGCCGGTTCCGGTGGAGCTCGGCGAGAGTGAGATCTCGGCGGGGATTCGCGTTACCTGGCAACTGGATTAATCCAGCCGGACTAAGCTACCGCTGGTATCGGGTAATCAATTGCCGTAGTGGGACTTTCGCGTGTCGGTCGATAGATCGCGCTGGCGTGTCGCTCTTCTGTTCGAATACAATTCGGGTATGAGCAAACAGCGGGTGGAGTGGTCCACCGATGAGGAGATGGTCCCGCAATTGCGGGACGCTCATCGCGCTGCCGCCATTGCTCAGTCACGTGAAATCGAGTTGCTTGTCGCGCTGTATCGACAGCGTCGTGCGCGGGAAATGGAATTCGGAGTCAACGCAGCCTACGCCGGGCAGAGCGCCGCCACCGAGGCAGCGATGATGTTGCGGATATCGCAACGGCAGGCCGACACCCTGATCGACCTCGGGCTCGCGTTGGAGTTCCAATTCCCCTGCACCCGTGCGGCATTCACCGAAGGCCGCATCGACCTGCCGCGCGCCCGGGTGATCTTCGACGTACTGCGCGCGGCCGACCGCGAGGTGATCGACCGGCTCGAACAACGCATTGTCCGATACGCGGAAACGGCCGACCCGAATCGAGTGCGACGTACCTTGCGCCGCTGGTTGCTGGAAGAAGATCCGGCCGGACAAACAGCGCGCCGAGAAAGCGCCGAAGCCGACCGATACGTTCAAATCAAGAATGCCGGAGACGGAACAAGTTTTCTCGAAGGTGTGCTGCCCGCAGCAGGCGGGCAAACCCTTTATGCCCGACTCCGCGAAATGGCGACCACCGAATGCTGCGCCCGCGACCCACGCACGGTGCACCAACGCCGCGCCGACGCGCTCGTCGCCCTCGCGGACGGCACCGGCCACCTGATCTGCGGCTGCGGCCAGCCCGACTGCCGCGCCGCCGGATCCACCGAGGAATACCGAAAGTCCGCCCGCAAGGCCCTCATCCAGGTCGGCGTTTCCGCGGACACCCTCGCGGGGCTCGCCGACAACCCAGCCTTCCTCGCCGGATACGGCGCCATCGACCCAACCCTGGCCCGCCAGCTCGCCCGCCACGCCCAATTCGTGGTCATCCCGGATGCCGAAACCGCGCTCGCGTCCGATACCGACCAGGTCGGCGGAATCGACTCGGCGGCAACAACTACGAACTCCGGGTCCGCACGCCACGACCTCGAAGCGCCCATGACCGAACCCCATTCGGCAGACGATGCGGAACTGCGGTACCGGCCGTCGGCCGCGCTCGCGGCCCGGGTCCGCGCGATCGACGGGACCTGCCGGGCGCCCGGATGCGGAGTCCCCGCTGCCGCAGCCGATCTCGACCACCAGCGGCCGTTCGACCATCGAAACCCGGCGCAGGGCGGGCGCACCAGCGGAGACAATCTCGGTGGGTTGTGCCGACGCCATCATCGGCTGAAGACTCTCGCCGATAACGGGCGGAACGGGTGGACCGTTGTCCATCACGCCGGTCGTCTGGTCGAATGGTGTACGCCCGGTGGGGAAATCGTGACGACCGAGCCGGAGGGCGCGGGATATCTGTTCCCGGAGCGGGCAATACCGCCCAGCTCCCCGCGCGAAGCCGAAAACGCCACCGCCGGTGGCGCGCTCGGAGCTGCTCGCAAGCCGTACGAACTGCGGTCCGTGATCGATACGCTCACAGATCCCGACCCGATGGCGGTTCATCTCGGTGAACTCATCGCCCTCCAGCAGTCCGGCCCGCTCCGGCTTACCGTCCGGCACGTCTCCGGCTCGGACATCGGACAGCCTGCCTACCAACCGTTGCTCGTGTCGGCTGGCCTGCGCAACAGATCGTCTGGCGACGAGCCACCGCCGTTCTGACCCGGCGGCAAGGCCCTACCAGCGAAGAACTTTCGACATCGATGGAACCGGACGGACGTCCACCGCGTCCGAGTAGGTATAGCAGCACTCCGTCCTAAGGATGTCGGATGATCGCTCGGCGCAACGATTTCATTCTGTTCCTGCTCGTCGCGGTCGGTGCGGCCTGGGTGCTCGCATCCGGGCCCTGGCTCGATGGTGAAGGTCTGCGGTCCGGGCTGTGGTTGCACACGGGTGCCGCGCTGATGATGCTCGCCCCGGCGCTCGGTGTGTTGGCGGTGTGGCGATACCGGCGACTATCCTGGGCTGCGCTGTTGGCGCAGAACGGGTTACGGCTCGGCGCCCGACCTCGGCGGACAGCGTGGCTGATCGTGATCGCCTGGTTCGCGGCACCGCTGTTCTTGTGGCTGGCCTTCGCCCTGAGCGTGGTGTTCGACGTGTACATCTTCGAATTCCCGAGCCCCTCGATCGTGGCGGCCGTCGTCCTCGACGCGGTCACCGTCGCCACCCTCGGTACCCTGCCGTTCGCGCTCGGCGAGGAACTCGGCTGGCGCGGCTGGCTGATGCCGCAGCTCACCGGCCGCCTCGGCATCACCGCCGGAATCGTTGCCACCGGCGTGATCTGGGCGCTATGGCACGCGCCGCTCACCCTGCTCGGCTACAACTATCCGAACCTCGGCGCCTGGGCCGCCGTCGCGTTCATCGGATTCTGCGTACCGTTCGGCGCCATCCTCGGCTGGCTACGGATGTACACCGGCAGCATCTGGCCGTGCGCCGTCGCCCACGCCGCATTCAACGGCAGCGCAATGCTGTTCGGCCTATTCAACTCCACCGAACACGAGGCGAACCCACTACTCGCCGGGTACGGATTCGTCGGCTGGGGTGTACTCATCATCATCGCGGCAGTCCTGTTCACCTGGTTCCCCGTCCGCCCGGCAACCGCTAAAGCAGAATCCTTTGCGGCACCGGCGAACTCCTGGCCATCGTTCGGCTAATGCACCGCATCCCTTGCGGCAAGGGTGATCTCACGTGTCGTTCGTGCTCGTTGATACACCGCGACCGCATATTGCTCTGGTCACGCTGAATCGGCCCGATCGGATGAACGCGATGGCGTTCGATGTGATGATTCCGCTGCGCGAGGCGTTGGAAGAAGTCAGCGCCGACAACGATATCCGGGTTGTCGTGCTTACCGGGGCGGGGCAGGGGTTTTGCTCCGGTGCCGATCTGCAGAGTGCGGGGAAGGTGCCCAATGTCGAGGGGCTGACCGTGACCAGCATTGCGCGGCGGTCGATGGATCTGCTCAACGATGTGATGATCACGCTGCGGCGGATGAATCAGCCGGTGATCGGCGCGATCAACGGCGCTGCTATCGGTGGCGGATTCTGTCTGAGTGTCTGCACCGACATGCGAATCGCGGCCGAGGAAGCCTACTTTCGCGCGGCAGGCATCAACAATGGCCTCACCTCCACCGAGCTCGGCATCAGCTACTTGCTACCGCGCGCCATCGGCTCCTCCCGCGCGTTCGAGATCATGCTGTCCGGCCGCGACGTCGACGCCGCCGAAGCCGAACGCATCGGCCTCGTCTCCCGCACCGTGCCCGCCGCCAAACTCCTCGAAACCTGCTACGACGTGGCCGACCGCATCATCAGCTTCAGCCGCGTCGGCACCGAACTCACCAAACGCATGCTGTGGAGCGGGATGGAAGCAGGCAGCTTCGAATCCCACATGCAGCACGAGGGAATGGCCCAACTCTACGTCCGCCTGACCACCGACAACTTCGACGAAGCCATCCGCGCCCGCCGCGACCGCCGGCCCCCGGTATACGGCGACTGACCCGACGCTGTTGCGTCACTCCTGGGCTGAACGCTCCAGCAGGGCTATGCATTCGACGTGGTGGGTGCCGGGGAAGGCGTCGAAGGCGCGGAGGTCGGTGAGGTGGTAGCCGGCGGATTGGTAGAGGCCAAGGTCCCGGGCGAAAGCGGCTGGGTCGCAGCCGATGTGGATGATGCGGAGGGGGCCGGTTGTGGTGATGGCGGCGACGACTTCTTTGCCTGCGCCTGCGCGGGGTGGATCGAGGACGATGGTGTCGGGGGCTGCGCCGCCGACTCGTTCGGCGACCCAGCGTTCTACCCGTTGGGCGTGCAGGTCGAGCCACGGCAGGTCGCGGAGGGCCGCGGTGCCGTCGGCGACTGCTGAGCGGGCGGACTCCACCGCGAGGACCGCGCCGGTCTGGCCGACCTGGTCGGCGAGGCGGGAGGCGAAAACGCCTGCGCCGCTGTACAGATCCCAGGCCAGGCCGCCGGGGTGCAGGCCGGACCATTCTGCTACCAGGTCCGAATAGCATTGCGCGGCACCGTGATGTGCTTGCCAGAAGCCGGTCGCTGAGACCTCCCACCGGCGGCCCGCGACGTACTCGACCGCGCGCCCGGTTCCCGAGATCACCCACTCGTCGCGCGCGGCATGGGTGGCCGCGCGCCGAGCAGACGCATTGCGCCGCTCACCGGCCTGCGGTGCCTCGAGCCGACCGTCGGCGTCGTAGCGTGCCGCGGCGCGCTCATCAGCACCTTGCGACCCATCGCGACCGCGCGAGCCACCTCGTGCATCGCCCCCGCGCTGGCCGCCACCAGACTCATTGGCGCTACGACGATCGCCACTATGCTCATCAAAGCCGGGCAACCCGTCACGACGACCCGATCCGGCCCGGTCACCACTGCGATCGGCATCCTGCCGACCTCGATGCTCATCAGTACCGCGCAGCCCGTCTCGCGCACGGTCAGCACTGCCGAGCCGATCGAGGCCATCGTGTCGGTCGCTGTCACGCTCCACCGCGCGCCGACGACCGCCGTCCGTCTCATCGGGGCCGCGATCGTCGTTCTGCTCTGAACCGCGCCGCGCAGTGCCCCCGCGCCAGACCCCACCGATCTCGCCGGGACGGCGGCGGTGGGTGCGCTCGGTGATACCGGGTGCGTCTTCTCCGCGCAGGTCACTGACAGGTTTGCCGGTCGGGCGGCGACGGTTGTCGCGTTCGATTCCGCTGCGCCCGGCCCGGTCGTCAGGTCCGCGCACACCCTGGTCGTCGGCTCGGGACTTCCGCCCGCGCTCGTCCTCGGCACCGGCACGGCGGCGATCGGCACGGCCGCGGCGATCACGGCCGCGCTGATCTCCGCGACGCTCACCGGTCGCGCTCGGCTCGGCTTGCTGCCACTCACTACCGCGTGACTTCGAGCGCCCCTTCTCGACGGCGGGGGCCAGTTCGATGATGTGGCGCACACCGTCGCCGTCGACGGCGATCACCAAATCCGCTCCGGGCGTCCACAATCGATCCGCCACGCCGTCGAGCGCACCCGAAACGGGTTGGGGGCAGCGCAGATCCGTGATCACCTCGGTGCTGCGGTAGCCGTGTACGCCCGCTCGCCCTTCGGCGTCGACGGCCAGTCGGATCCGGGTGCGCCAGCCGCCGGTGGTGTCGCCCGCGCCGGTGATCGGTTCAACGACGATCTCGCGTTCGATCCCCGCGAGCCTGCGCAGTTGTTCGGCGACCACCGAAGCCTTCAGTGCCCGTTGCGCTTTCGGAGTGGCGTAGGAGAAGTCGCAGCAGCCAGCACCGCCGGGGCCGGAGACCGGACAGGTCGCGGGGACGCGGTCCGGGGACGGCTCGAGGATCTCCACCGCGTCGGCGCGGCAGAACGACCCGCCGCGATCCTCGGTGACCCGCACTCGCACCAGTTCCCCCGGCAACCCGTGCCGGACGAACACCACGCGTCCCTCGTGCCGACCGACACAGAACCCCCCGTGTCCGGGCGGCCCGAGGCGCACCTCGAAAGTCGTGTCGCGCCAATCACTCACGCCCGCACCTCGCCAACGCACTCATGACCGGTCGTCATAACCACGCCGCACCGCACCCGGCGCATTCACCATGCCCGGTGTCCGCGCTCGCGTCGACGAACTCAACTGCCACGGCACGCTGGTCACCATCACACCCGGCTCGAAGAGCAGTCGTCCCTTGAGCCGCAACGCACTCTGGTTGTGCAGGAACTGTTCCCACCAGTGCCCGACCACGTACTCGGGGATGAACACGGTCACCACGTCGCGCGGCGAATCCTTGCGCACCCGCTTCACGTAATCGAGGACGGGCTTGGTGATTTCACGGTAGGGCGATTCGATCACCTTGAGCGGCACGGTGACATCGCTCTGCTCCCACTCGCGCACCAGCGCCCTGGTGTCGGCCTCGTCGACGTTCACGGTGATCGCTTCCAGGGTGTCCGGCCGGGTGGCGCGGGCATAGGCCAGCGCGCGCCGGGTGGGCAGATGCAGCTTGGATACCAGCACGATCGAGTGCGAGCGGCTGGGCAGCACACCGTCCCACTCCTGCTCGTCCAGCTCGCGAGACACCGAATCGTAGTGCCGGTGAATCATTTTCATCACGATGAAGATCGCGACCATGGTGCAGATGGCGATGTAGGCGCCCGCGAAGAACTTGGTGATCAGCACGATGATCAGCACCGCGCCGGTCGCGCTGAGGCCGACGGCGTTGATCACCCTGGACCGTTTCATCCGCGACCGCTGCGCCGGATCGGTTTCGGTGCGCAGCAGTCGGGTCCAGTGCCGCAGCATGCCGGTCTGGCTGAGCACGAACGAGACGAACACGCCGACGATGTAGAGCTGGATCAGCTTGGTGACCTCGGCGCCGAACAGCACGACGAACGCCATCGCCGCACCGGACAGGAACAGGATGCCGTTGCTGAACGCCAGCCGGTCGCCGCGGGTGTGCAGCTGCCGGGGCAGGTAACGGTCCTGCGCCAGAATCGAACCCAGCACCGGGAACCCGTTGAACGCGGTGTTCGCGGCGAGCACGAGGATCAACGCGGTCACCGTCGTGATGAAGAAGAACCCGATCGGGAAGCCGTGGAACACCGTCTCGGCGAGCTGCGCGATCAGCGTCTTCTGGTGGTAGCCGGGCGGCGCGCCGATCAGGTCGGCTTCGTTGTGCGCGTACACGACGCCGATCTTCTGGGCCAGGATGATGATGCCCATCAGCAGCACGATCGCGAAGGTGCCGAGCATCAGCAGGGTGGTGGCGGCGTTGCGCGACTTCGGCTTCCGGAACGCGGGCACGCCGTTGCTGATCGCCTCGACACCGGTCAGCGCGGCGCAGCCGGAGGAGAACGAGCGGGCGATCAAAAAGGCGAAGGCGAGTCCGTACAGGTGCTCGTCCTCCGCCTTCAATCCGAAACCCGCCGATTCCGCTTGTAGGTTGTCGCCGAGGATGAAGATGCGGAACAGTCCCCAGCCGAGCATGAGGAACATGCCGACGATGAACGCGTAGGTCGGGATGGCGAAGGTGGTACCCGACTCCCGGATGCCGCGCAGGTTGATCGCGGTCAGGATGGCGATCGCGACGACGGCGAACAGCACCTTGTGCGTAGCCACGAACGGAATCGCCGAGCCGATATTGGACGCGGCCGAGGAAATCGACACGGCCACCGTCAGCACATAGTCGACGAGCAGCGCGCTGCCGACCGTCAGACCGGCATTGGGTCCGAGGTTCGTCGTGGCGACCTCGTAGTCACCGCCACCGGACGGATAGGCGTGCACGTTTTGCCGATAGCTTGCTACGACCACGGCCATCACCAAGGCGACGGCCAGGCCGACCCAGGGGGCATAGACGTAGGCAGAGATTCCCGCGGCGGATAACACCAGGAAAATTTCTTCGGGCGCGTAGGCGACGGAGGACATCGCATCGGACGCGAACACCGGAAGGGCGATGCGCTTCGGCAGCAGGGTATGGCCAAGCGAATCACTACGGAAAGGCCTGCCCAGCAGCATTCGTTTCGCTGCCGTCGTCAACTTGGACACTGGAGCGAGCATAGCGGCACGAGCGTCAGGCCCGGAGGCGGCAGCGCCGTGTAACCACGCAGGGCCCGCGAATGCCGCAGGTCTGATACAGCCCCCCACACGGTTGGTCGCGCGCGTGGCTCGCAGGTTTGGCCATGCGGCGAAGGGGGAACGTGGCCGATGGAATGATTCGGCAGGTACCGTTCGACCACATAATTAGCAGACCGAACGCTTGGTTCCAGGAACGAGGTTGCACGGGTGTACGTAGTGATCATGGGTTGTGGGCGCGTCGGGTCGGCGCTGGCCCGTGCCCTGGTCCGGGTCGGCCATGAGGTGACCGTGATCGATCGGGACCCGGCCGCCTTCCTCCGCCTCGGCCAGGACTTCACCGGCGAGCGGGTAACCGGCGTCGGCTTCGATCGAGATGTGCTGGTACGGGCCGGAATCGAGCGGGCCGACGCGTTCGCCGCGGTCTCCTCCGGGGACAACTCCAACATCATCTCCGCGCGGGTGGCCCGCGAGATGTTCGGCGTCGAACGCGTGGTCGCCCGCATCTACGACGCGAAGCGCGCCGCGGTCTACGAGCGGCTCGGCATTCCGACCATCGCCACCGTGCCGTGGACCACCGACCGGTTCCTGCGCACCCTCATCGGCGACAACAGCACCACCACCTGGCGCGACCCCACCGGCACGGTAGCTGTGACGCAGCTGACCCTGCACGAAGACTGGTATGGCCGAACCGTGCGCGACCTGGAGCGCGAGGTGAGCGTGCGGGTCGCGTTCATCATCCGATTCGGCCAGGGCCTGCTGCCCGACAGCAAGACCATCGTGCAGGCCGACGACGTCGTCTATGTCGCCGCCACCTCCGGTTCCGTGGGTGAGGCCGTCGCACTGGCAGGCAAGCCCCCCGTGAGCGAGGACTGAACATGAAAGTGGCCATCGCCGGGGCCGGCGCCGTCGGCCGATCCATCGCCAGGGAATTGCTGCGCGGTGGACACAACGTCATGCTGCTCGAGCGGCAACTCGACCACATCGAGCCGGAGGCGATCCCGGACGCGGTCTGGGTGCACGCCGACGCCTGTGAACTCGCGTTGCTCGAAGACGCCGGGCTGGAAACCTACGAGGTGGTCATCGCGGCCACCGGCGACGACAAAGCCAATCTGGTGCACAGCCTGCTCGCCAAGACCGAGTTCGGCGTGCGCCGGGTGGTGGCCCGGGTGAACGATCCGCGCAACGAATGGCTCTTCGACGCGTCATGGGGTGTGGACGTCGCGGTGTCCACACCACGCCTGCTCGCCTCGCTCGTCGAGGAAGCGGTCACCGTCGGTGATCTGGTGCGCCTGATGACGCTGCGGCAGGGTCAGGCCAATCTGGTCGAGATCACGCTGCCTAATGACACCGGGCTGGCCGGCAAGCCGGTGCGCACGCTCACCCTGCCGCGCGACGCCGCCCTGGTGACGATTCTGCGCGGCGGCCGAGTGATCGTGCCGCAACCGGATGATCCGTTCGAGGGCGACGACGAACTGCTGTTCGTGACTTCGGTGGAGGCCGAAGAGGACCTCCGGGTCGAACTCGCCAACCATGGCATCAAGCCTTGACTCCCCGACAGGGCTGATGCGCGGCGGTAGCGAGTTCGCCTAGGCCGCCTTCAGTTCCGCGCGCAGCTTGTTCAGCGCGCGATGCTGCATCACCCGGACCACGCCGGGGCTGGTGCCGATCGCCTCGGCGGTCTGCGCCGCCGACCAGCCGAGCACGATGCGCATCACCAGCACCTCGCGGTGCGCGGGAGCCAGGATCTTCATGAGTTCCTTGGTGGCCGCGCGCCGTTCGAGCGCGAGCGCCCATTCCTCGGGACCGGCCTCGGTGGACGCGGCGTCCGGCATCTCGGCCATCGGGTAGGTGGGGTGCTGCTGGGAGCGGCGGAACGCGTCGGCGACCTTGTTCGAGGCGATGCCGTAGACGAAGGCGAGGAAGGACTTGCCCTGATCGCGGTAGCGCGGGATGGCCTTGACGGTGGCGATCAGGATCTCCTGCACCACGTCGTCGGCGGTGACCTGCAGGTGCGACGTATTGCCAAGGCGCGCACCGCAGTACCGACGGACCAGCGGATGGACAACGCGGACGATCTCGGTGATGGCGTTACTGTCGCCCGCCGCCGCGGGGCCGATCAACTTGTCCAGTTCGGCCGCCACCCGGCGGCTCTCCGACAGGGCCGGATTGTGGTTCTTCGACAATGCTGCGGTGTTGTGCTCGGTAGCCACGTCCGAGTCCTTTCCTACGATCGTGCGTTGTTTTCTGTACGCAACGATCGTCTGACGAACTGGACTTACCAGCCAGGCACCCCAGGGTGGGTAACCACCCACCTCGGCGGTGGGAGTTACCCCACCCCTGATGGCTTTCGCGGGAAAGACCCGCGGAATTAACAGAGCGCTTGCGAGCCGCGAATGCGCGAGGCCGCACGACTTACGCGGGCTCGGCGGCGACCGCGGTCTTGGTGGGCATGTGGCCCGCGCGACGGACCGCCCACACGGTGACCGCCAGCGCCACCGCGGTGAGCGGCCAGCCCATGGCGATCCGGGTGAACGCGAGCCAGCCGGTGCGGTCGGTGTCGTAGAGCTGCGACTGCACCAGGTAGCGGGCACCGAAGACGAGCACCCAGGTGATGGTCGCGAGGTAGTACAGGCGCTGCACGCGCCGATCGCTGCGCCACTCGGTGCCGTGGCCGTTCAGTACGCCCCAGATCACGCCGACCAGGGGCCAGCGCACCAGCATCGAGATCAGGAACACGCCCGCGTAGACGAGGCTCGTGTAGATGCCGAACAGGAAGAAGCCCTTGGCTTCGCCCATCCGGTAGGCGATGAACGCGCAGATACCGACGCCGAGGAAGCCGGAGATGGCGGGCTGGATGGGGCTGCGCCGGATCAGGCGCCAGACCAGGATCAGCGCGGCTACGCCGAGGGCCGCCCAGATCGCCGCGGTCAGCCCGGCGAAACTGTTCACGGGGACGAAGACGACAACGGGAACGGTCGAGTAGATCAGGCCGCTGAAACCGCCCAACTGCTCGAGCAACGTCTGCTCGGCGGCTTCTTCTTCGGGGTCGACAGCCTCGTCAGGGTCGAGAGCCGCGGTGGGCTCGATCTGTTCGGTCGAGGGGGTCTGTTCGCCCCAAGGGGCATTGTCGTTGCTCGATGGCATACGTCAGCTGTTCCCGCGCAGTTCGTAGTAGGGGTTGTAGATCACCTTGCGGCCGTCTCGATCGCCGACGCGGCCGCGAACCAAGATACGCCGCCCCGGTTCGATACCGGGGATGCGCCGACGGCCGATCCACACCAGGGTGATGGCATCGGTTCCGTCGAAGAATTCCGCTTGCACAGTAGCGCCCGCGGACTTCGAACACGCTTCGACACTGCGCAGCTTACCGAGCATCGTGGCTTCGTCGCCGCGGCGACACTCCGACGCACGGCACGCCCCGGAGGCTTCCGATTTCTCGGCAAGCTCCTCGGCGTCCAACTGGTCGAGATCCTCGGTCAGTCTGCGGCCCAGACGTCGAAAATACCCTGAGGCAGCGGATGACATTTCGCACGCTCTCCTGCATAGAGCAGACAGTGTGGATCGCACACCATCGTGGATTCTCAGCACGACCGGCGTTGGACGTACACCCGCCACTGTAGATGCACCAGCACACCCCCGCTACGCTCGGACCGGTGTTCGACTCCCCACACTCCGTGTCGGCCGCCCACGTCGTCGTGGCGCTGCCGGGAACCGGATCCGACGCCGATTTCGCGCGTCGCGCGTTCGAGCCCGCCTGCACAGCGCGCCGTCTCGACGTAGTCGCGGTGGAGCCGGATCCGCGGGCGGTGGTCGCGAGTTATCGGGTCGCGCTGGACGCGGCGGCCGCGGCGGGACCGATTGTTGTGGCGGGAATCTCGTTGGGTGCCGCCGTCGCGATCGAGTGGGCGGCCGAGCATCCGGACCTGACGGTCGGGGTGGTCGCGGCGCTGCCCGGCTGGACCGGACCGGACACCACAGCCTGTCCCGCGGCGCTGAGTGCACTGGCGACCGCGGCCCAGTTGCGGACCGACGGGTTGGACGCGGTCGTCGAGCGGATGCGGGCGAGCAGCCCGCAGTGGCTCGCCGACGCGTTGACGCAGTCGTGGCGCTCGCAGTGGCCGAATCTGCCTGCGGCACTGGAGGAAGCGGCCGACTACAAGTGGCCGGGCACCGAGCGGCTCGGCACCATAGAGGTGCCGGTCGCGGTGGTGACGGCCGTCGACGATCCGGTGCATCCGTTCGCGATCGCCGAGGAGTGGGCGGCGCTCATCCCGCGGTCCACGATCCACCGGATCACCCTCGCCGAACTCGGCGCGGATCCGGCGATCCTCGGGCACACGGGATTTGCCGCCTTGAGTTAGTTCAGACCCAACTGCTGCATCGCCGAACCGTCGGCACCGCGACGCGGTCCCTCCGGCATCCGCGGCGGCACCGCACCCGCGGGGCCCGCCTGCGCGGCCGCGGCCTGCGCCGCCGCCTGCTGTTGCTGAGCGTCGGCCTGGGCCTGGTGCGCCGCGGCCAGCTGTTCGGCCAGTTCCTGCGGCAGCACCACGGGTAGTGGCTCACGCACCGGCAGCGGATCGTCGCCGCGCCGAATCACGGTCTCGCGCAGGATCGCTCGGGCCGCCGCGACCAGCGGGCTGCCGTCGTTCGACGCGCCCGACGGACCCGCCGCGACCAGCCGAACCATCCAGCGAGGTCCGTCGACACCGATGAACCGCAGGTCCGCGCCCTCGGTGACGGCGAGCAGTTCGCGACCCCACGGGCCGGTCTCCACCGCGACCCGGGCGCCATCGTTGCGCAACGAATCCGCGAGATCGGCGGCCACCGTGCGCCATTGGCCCGCCGACTTCGGCGCCGCGTACGCGGCGACGGTGAGCCTGCCGTGCTCGGTGGCCAGGTGCACCGCCTGCGGGGTGCCGTCGGGGGTCATCTCGACCTGCAGCTGACCGCCCTGCGGCACCGGCAGAATCACCGAGCCGAGATCGAGCCGCTGATCGGTGACCTTCTGGAGCAGGTCGGAAACCTCGGTGAAGTCGTACGGACCCGACCCCGCGGCGCCTGCGGCGCGGTAGTTCCCGGCGACCACCGGGTGTTCGTCGGTGTCGTACTCGTCTTCGTCGTCGTACTCGTCGACCTCGTCGTAGGCGTCGTCCGGATACCGGTCGTCGTCCGCGGATCTCTTCTTGCCGAATATGCCCATCACGCCTCCTTGCCGACGACCTGGCTCGCACCGGTCAGACTCGCGTGACCGCCGCTCGAGCCGTAACCGCCCGCACCGCGCGCGGTCTCGTCGAGCGTGTCGACCTCCACGAAGTCGACCAATTCCACCCGCTGCACCAGCAGCTGCGCGATCCGGTCACCGCGACGCAACTCGATGGGCGTGCGCAGGTCGTGATTGATCAGGCACACCTTGATCTCACCCCGGTAGCCCGCGTCGACCGTGCCGGGGGTGTTCACCACCGACAGTCCGGTTTTGGCCGCCAGCCCCGAACGCGGATGGATCAGGCCGACCGTGCCGACCGGTAGCGCGACCGCGACACCGGTGCCGACCAGCACCCGCTCCCCCGGTTCCAGGATGACGTCTTCCGTGGTGCACAGGTCCACGCCGGCGTCGCCCTGATGGGCACGCGCGGGCATGGGGATGCCGGGATCCAGCCGCAGCAGAGGTATGGGTGAAAGTGCGCTCACGACTCCGCCTCGCTGGCGCTCGGCTCCGTCATGAGCGTGGCTGCTGTGTCCATTGTTCGCTCGCTTCGCTCCCTCACGTTGGTCGAGCCTACGCGTTGACCTGCCGCAGCCGTGAATTAGTGTTGAGTCGTGTCGGACCAGCCCAACCCCGTGACGATGGACCAGAAACAGCAAACCCCCCAGCCGTACCGCGAGCGCCTCTGGGTGCCGCTGTGGTGGTGGCCGGTGGCGTTCGCCATCACCGGGCTGTTGGCCGCCGAAATCCACATGGGCGCACCAGGATTGCGGGCGTGGCTGCCCTATGTGCTGCTGTTCCCGATTCCGGTGTGGGTGCTGGTGTGGCTCAGCCGTCACCGCGTGGAAGTCGCGACGGACGCGTCGGGCACGCTGGAACTCCGTGCCGACCGTGCCCACCTGCCGGTGAATTTCGTCGCCCGTGCGGCCGTCGTCGCCCGCACGGCGAAGAGTGCGGCGCTAGGTCGCCAGCTCGACCCCGCCGCCTATGTGCAGCATCGGCCATGGATCGGACCGATGGTGCTCCTCGTTCTCGACGACCCGGACGATCCGACGCCGTACTGGCTGGTCAGTACACGTCACCCGGACCGGGTCCTAGCCGCGCTGGGGCTGCCCAGCGCGGGCTGATCACCTCGAGCTAGCTCAAGCGCCGCAGTCCATGCAGATCAGCTGTCCACCCTTCTCACTGGCCAGCCTGCTCCGGTGGTGCACAAGGAAGCAGCTGGAACAGGTGAACTCGTCGGCCTGCTTCGGGATCACCCGAACGCTCAGCACTTCGTCGGACAGGTCCGCGCCGGGAAGCTCGAACGACTCCGCGGTATCGGATTCGTCGATATCCACGACGGCGGACTGTGCCTCGTTACGACGAGCCTTCAGCTCCTCCAGCGAATCTTCCGACACATCGTCGGTTTCGGTGCGCCTCGGTGCGTCATAGTCGGTTGCCATGTCGTCTTCCCCTCGTCCTTACTTCGTATATCCCGGACCGGCTTGCTCACGCCGATTCCTGCTGGAACCGCCGCGACTCGCACCGTCCCGCCGGTGGTGCACGTCACACGTACACCGGTCACCCATCAGGTCGGATCGGGCTGATCCACTCCGGATAGCGCTCGGTAAACGCAGGACATGCCCTACTTGTTCCCGCGACCGACCACCAATTTCGCCACCGGCGATTCGATCTGGGCCGCCAGACAATAGCGGACCCCAGCACAAAAGTCGCAATCAAAACACAGACGATTCGAAACTGACGGGTAATCGACACCATCCGTCGAACTCGCCGAGACCTTGTGCAACATATTCGCCTACCCCGGGCCCACTCCGTCGGCCTGCCGTCCCCTCGACCCGTGACCTTTTCGTAGAGTGTGCTCGTGGTTTCACTGATCACCGAAGGCCGCCCCGTGGATTCCCAGGGCAGGCCCTTCCTCCGACGGCGCCCGCAGCCATGGCTCATCATGCTCGGCGTCATAGCGCTGATCTGCACGATTGTGTGGGTCAAGGCGTTGACGACGACCGAGCACGACACCAGCGCGATGGCCTGCAACTCGCCTAGCCCGGCCACCGAGCCGGGCGCGCAACCGGCGGCGACGCTCGGTCAGCGGGTCGGCGCGGGCCGACTCCAGGACGTGGAACCCGCGCCGCTGGCGGCGAGCAGAGTGCGCGTGCTGAACGCGAACAACCAGCGTGGCCAGGCCGCGCACGTCGCGGCGCAGTTCGGTGACCTCGGGTTCGCCAGTGCGCCGGGAACGCAATATGGCAACGATTCGGTATACGTCAACGGTGACCTGGAGTGCACCGGCCAGATCCGGTTCGGCGTGAACGGCCGACCGGCCGCCGCGTCGGTCCAGCTGGTCGTCCCGTGCGCCGAGCTGATCGAGGACCAGCGGGCCGACGAGACGGTCGACATGGTGCTCGGTTCGCTGTTCCGCGACATCCGGCCGAGCAACGACGCCGAGGAGGTGCTGCGGTCGCTGAAGAACCCGGCGCCCGGCAACAGCACCTCGATCGACATCAAGCTGCTCGAAGCTGCCAGGCAAGCTCGCTGTTAGCTAGAAGCTGAAAGCCCGATCGGCTGCTGTGCACCGATCGGGCTTTTTCGTGCTCTCAGCGGTCCGGAATCGGCTCCGTAGCGCCCACTCGGTCGAGCAGATCGAACAACTCGTCGGCGATGCCTGGGGCGGCGGCGATCACCAGGTCGCCTGCCTCGCCCGGTGCGGTGGCGGGCGGCAGGGTGAGCCGGGCACCCGCCTCGGCCGCGATGAGCGCGCCCGCGCCCCAATCCCACGCGTTGAGGCCGTGCTCGAAGTAGGCGTCCACTCGGCCCGCCGCGACGTGGCACAGGTCCAGCGCGGCCGCGCCGAAGCGACGAATGTCACGCACCTGCGGCAGGATCTCGCCGATCAGCTGGGCCTGCCTGGTCCGCCGGTGCTTGCCGTAGGCAAAGCCGGTGGCCACCAACGACATCGCGACCGTCTCGACCGGCGTGCAGCTCAGGTGTTCCACCGCGCCCTCGGCGTCGACCCGGATCGCGCCGAGCCCGAGCCCGGCGCTGTAGGTGGCCCGCCTGGCGACGTCGACCACCGCACCGGCCACCGGTCGGCCGCCGCGCATCGCGGCCACCGAGACCGCGTAGCCGGGGATGCCATACAGGAAATTCACCGTTCCGTCGATTGGGTCTACTACCCAGTGCACGACGTCGGCGGCGGAGTCGGCGAGGCTGCCGCCGCCCTCCTCGCCGAGGATCGGATCACCGGGGCGCTGCTCGGCGAGCAGGCCGCGGATCAGCTGTTCGGTTTCGGTGTCCACGATGGTCACCGGGTCGGTCGGATGGGCCTTGGCCTGCACCGCCCCTTCGGCGGGTCCACCGGCCTGACCGAAGACCTCTGGGCGGCGGGCACGGACGTGTGCCGCGGCGGTTTCGGCGAGGTCGACGGCGACTCTGCGCAGTTCAGCCTCGTCGCCGCGGGCGACAATGATCTCGGAGGTGTAGTCGGACACGGGCGATGAGGTTTCCGGCACGCTCCCCATCGCATCACAGATCCTCGGGAACGCGCAGCATCGATCGCGCATTACTCTTGTCGTGCACGACACAACGCCGTCGTCGGGCACACCACCGCATCGCCGCTCGCGGCCGGGGTGAAGCCTTGTGCATCGGTGTTGTGCTCCACACCGGCCAGCACAGGAACGAGGGCTCAGTCATGTCCGCTCGGGGGCACGCATTCGGCATCGATATCGGCGGCAGCGGCGTCAAGGGTGGCGCGGTCGATCTGGCCACCGGTGAGCTGGTCCACGAACGCATCAAGATCGCGACACCGCAGCCGTCGACCCCGCAGGCCGTCGCCGACGCGGTGGCAAAGCTGGTCGCACAAGCCGATTGGGACGGACCCGTCGGCATCACCCTGCCCTCGGTCATTCTCGACGGGGTCGCGCGCACCGCGGCCAACATCGACAAGGCCTGGGTCGGCACCGATGCCCGCGCGCTGTTCTCCAACACCCTCGACGGGCGCGAGGTGACCGTGCTCAACGACGCGGATGCGGCGGGCCTGGCCGAGGACCGCTACGGCGCGGCAAAGGATTTCGACGGACTGGTGCTGCTGCTGACCTTCGGCACCGGCATCGGCTCGGCCCTGCTGTACCAGGGCACGCTGGTGGCCAACAGCGAACTCGGTCATCTCGAGATCGGCGGCATGGAGACCGAGCATCGCGCCGCGGCCTCGATCAAGGACCGTGACGGGTTGACCTTCGAGCAGTGGGCCGCCGAGGTGAGCACCGTACTGATCGGTCTGGAGAACCTTTTCTGGCCGAAGGTGTTCGTCGCGGGCGGCGGCATCAGCCGCGACGCCGATCAATGGATTCCGTTGCTCACCAACCGAACTCAGGTGATTCCGGCGCATTTGAAGAACACCGCGGGCATCGTCGGCGCGGCCATGGCCATCGACGCAGGTATCGCGCCGTAAACCAGCTGCGGCAAGCGTCCGACGTGGTGTCTGCGGACGGTATACCTTGGGTGTAGCGCAGCGAACGAACGCTTTACCGTTGCTGACAATGGGTGAAGCTGAGCTTGCGAAGCGCCGCCTAATGCATGGTGGCCATAGGTACCCTGGTTAGATCGTTACAATGGAACGTGCCCGGTCAGTTCGCGAGCGACAGCGAGTGAACCAAAGGTGCAGCGCCCCCGGCGTACGACGAAGTCGTGAGCCGGAGAAACCCGACCGGCTTTCGCCGGTGAAACCCGACAGACCGCTCCGCCGGAAGACCACTCTGGCGTGACGCCGCACGAGACCGTCACGAAAGGGCGTACGTGGTAGCCACGAATACCCGTCAGACCGCCGAATCGGCCGAGGCCGATTCCGCAGATGTAACCGAAGCACGGCCGGTCCATAAGGCGGCTGCCGCGAAGAAGGCCCCGGCGAAGAAGGCCGCTGCCAAGAAGGCGCCTGCGAAGAAGGCCGGTGCCAAGGCGCCCGCCAAGAAGGCTGCCACCAAGAAGGTGGGAGCCGACGGCGAGCCAGGCCCCGACGACGCAGGCGACGAGGAGTCGCTCGACGTCGCCGATCTCGGCGATCTCGAAGTCTCCGAGGACGACCTCACCGAAGAGGCCGAGGACTTGGTCGTCGAGGAGGTCGCCGAAGCCGCCGAGGAGGAGGTCGAGCCGACCGCCGCCGACAAAGCATCGGGCGACTTCGTCTGGGACGAAGAGGAATCCGAGGCGCTACGGCAGGCCCGCAAGGACGCGGAGCTCACCGCCTCCGCCGACTCGGTGCGTGCCTACCTCAAGCAGATCGGCAAGGTCGCGCTCCTCAACGCCGAAGAGGAGGTCGAGCTCGCCAAGCGGATCGAGGCCGGCCTCTACGCGGCGGAGAAGGTGCGCGAGTTCACCGAGCAGGGCGAGAAGCTGCCGGTCGCGATGCGCCGCGACTACACCTGGATCGTCCGCGACGGCAACCGCGCCAAGAACCATCTGCTGGAAGCCAACCTGCGACTGGTCGTCTCGCTGGCCAAGCGCTACACCGGCCGCGGCATGGCGTTCCTCGATCTGATCCAGGAGGGCAACCTGGGTCTGATCCGCGCCGTCGAGAAGTTCGACTACACCAAGGGCTACAAGTTCTCCACGTACGCCACCTGGTGGATCCGGCAGGCGATCACCCGCGCCATGGCCGACCAGGCCCGCACCATCCGCATCCCGGTGCACATGGTCGAGGTCATCAACAAGCTCGGTCGCATCCAGCGCGAACTGCTCCAGGATCTGGGCCGCGAGCCCACCCCGGAGGAGCTCGCCAAGGAAATGGACATCACGCCGGAGAAGGTGCTGGAGATCCAGCAGTACGCGCGTGAGCCCATCTCGCTGGACCAGACCATCGGCGACGAGGGTGACAGCCAGCTCGGTGACTTCATCGAGGACTCCGAAGCCGTTGTCGCCGTGGACGCGGTGAGCTTCACGCTGCTGCAGGATCAGCTGCAGTCGGTGCTGGAGACGCTGTCCGAGCGTGAGGCGGGCGTGGTCCGGCTGCGCTTCGGCCTCACCGACGGCCAGCCGCGCACCCTCGACGAGATCGGCCAGGTCTACGGGGTCACCCGTGAACGCATCCGGCAGATCGAGTCCAAGACCATGAGCAAGCTGCGCCACCCCAGCCGCTCGCAGGTCCTGCGCGACTACCTGGATTAGGTTCGTTTCGACGCCCGCATTCGTTGGGCCGCTGCCCTTTTCAGCGGCCGACGGATGCGGGCTTTGTCGTTCCATGGCACCGGCGCCCCGAGTTGATCTTCGGCGGGGTCCGCGCAGGTAGCCGACGTGACTGCCGCTATTGTGGCGGTACCACGTTGTTTCGTCGCTGGTGTCTCTCGCTTGGTCCGGCTCTACCCTGATCATTCTTGGAGGACAAAGTGCGTGTTCTGCGTTCCCTGTTCGTCGCCGTTGCGATCACCGCGGTCCTAGCGGTGGTCGGTTTTGTCGTACGCGCCCAGGCCGCGCCTGCTCCGACAGCCGGAATCGAAGAGGTTCTGGTCACCGATTCCGAAGAGCGGCTGGTCAAACAGGCCGCCGCGCGCGCGAAGAGCGCCGCGGCACGGGCCGACGCCGCCATGAAGGCCACGCGCACCCACGGGGCGTAGCGAATCGGGTCAGACGCGACCGCTGTCGATCGAGATGATCTCGCCGTCGCCGAGCGCGTCGGCGCGCGAGGTGTCCTTGAGGTCGACGCCCGACCGGCCGAGGACGCGGGCGCCGGAAACCAAGCCCGCCACCACCTTTGCCGCCTGCGCGTAGCCGAGGCCTTCCGGTGGGTGGATGTTGGAAATGCAGTTCCGGTCCGCGTCCGTGCGGCCTGGGTGGGGTAAATGGGTCAGGTAGATGCCGAGGCTGTCGGCGACGGAGAGGCCGGGGCGCTCCCCGATCAGCACCACGACCGTCGATACGCCCATGGCCGCGGCGATGTGGTCGCCGAGTGCGACCCGAGCCTGGGTGGCTATCACGGGAGCGGCGATCGAGTAGCGCGGTGCGAGTTCCTCGATCAGTGCGGCGAGTGTTGCGGGGCCGTGGTCGGTGAGGGCGCGCGGGGACAGTCCGTCGGCCAGGACGAATCCGATTTCGGCGCCGCTGTGCGGCATTTCGGACAATACGGACTCGGTTGCGGGTAACCGGCCGAGGTCCGGTCTGCGTAGATACTCCGCGCGGTCACTGGCTCGGCTGCGCACGTGCACGGGTTCGCCTACACCGAGCGCGGCGACCCGCTCCCCCAAGGCAGCCACGTCCAACGGCAGGTGCACGGCATCGCGTGCCGCCGAGTGGGCCGCGCGGAATTCCAGTACCCGCGCGGTGGGCAGCGCGTCACCGGTACGACCCAGGCCGATCCTGGATTGGGTGCTGCGCCGGAGGTCCTGCCAGAACAGGTGCTCCGCAGCACTTTCCGAGCGCGCTGACGATGGTCGAGCCTCGGCTGGCGGCTCCTCCTGCGACGCAACGACTTCGAGCCTGGCATTCGAGTTCCGACGCTTCATCAGGCACCCGCCAACGCTCTTAGCGGCGATGCGAGAGGCTTCACCGGGAGCACCCGCCCCGCCGCATCGATCATGCCGAGCCCGGACAGCCAGGACTCGAATTCCGGTGCGGGACGCAGGTTCAGCACGCGCCGGGCATACAGCGCGTCGTGGAAGCTGAGGCTTTGGTACCCGAGCATGACGTCGTCGGCGCCGGGGACGGCGATGACGAAGGCGCAGCCCGCCGCACCCAACAACGTCAGCAGCGTGTCCATGTCGTCCTGGTCGGCTTCGGCGTGATTGGTGTAGCAAACGTCCACACCCATCGGCAGGCCGAGCAGCTTGCCGCAGAAGTGGTCTTCCAGTCCGGCGCGGATGATCTGCTTGCCGTCGTAGAGGTACTCCGGGCCGATGAAGCCGACGACGGTGTTGACCAGCAACGGATCCAGATCGCGAGCTACCGCGTAGGCGCGGGTCTCCAGGGTCTGCTGGTCGACCGGCTTGCCGCCGGTGCCCAGGTGCGCGCCCGCCGACAACGCCGAGCCCTGCCCGGTTTCCAGGTACATGACGTTGTCGCCGACGGTGCCACGCCGCAGCGACCTGCCCGCCTCGTTGCCCTCGCGCAGCAGCGAAATGTTCACGCCGAAACCGGTATTGGCGCCCTCGGTACCCGCGACCGACTGGAACACCAGATCCACCGGAGCGCCCGCCTCGATCAGGCCGATGGTCGTGGTCACGTGCGAGAGCACACAGGACTGCGTGGGGATGTCGAAACGGACCCGCACCTCGTCCAGCAGGCTCAGCAGGTCGGCGGTCGCCTGCGGCGAATCGGTCGCCGGGTTGATCCCGATCACCGCGTCGCCACAGCCGAGCAGCAGCCCGTCGAGCGTGGCGGCGGCGATGCCGCGCGGGTCATCGGTGGGATGGTTCGGCTGCAACCGAGTGGCCAGCGTGCCCGGCAGCCCGACGGTGGTGCGGAAACCGGCGGTGACCACGGCGGCGCGGGCGACCGCGATGAGATCCTGATTGCGCATGATCTTGCTGACCGCGGCCACCATCTCCGGGGTGAGGCCGGGGCCCACTGCGCGCAAGATCGCCGCAGCACCGGCACCGGCCGCGACGGCGAGCAGCCAGTCTCGCAGCCCACCCACTGTGAGATGCGAAATCGGTTGGAACGCAACGCGATCGTGAGTATCTATGATCAGCCGGGTGACCTCGTCGGTCTCGTACGGCACCACCGGCTCGTCGAGGAACCGGGTCAGCGGCACCTCCGCAAGCGCCCACTGGGCGGCGGCCCGCTCGGCATCCGAATGCGCGGCGCAGCCAGCCAATTCGTCGCCGCTGCGCAGCGGAGTGGCCTTGGCGAGCAATTCCACCAAGCCGTCGAACGTGTAGTTGGTTCCGCCGAGATGCTGTGTGTAGCTGGTCATTCGAGTTCCTCCTCGGCCCTGGCAAGGAGCGCGAATTCCTCGTCCGGCGAGTTGGCTACCAGCCGATGCCTGCTGTACAGGCCGAAGTACGCCATGCAGGCGCCGAACGCGACGAGGGCCCAGGTTGCCGCGATCGGGTCGACCAAGAACGTGGCAATTACGGCGGCACAGGCGATTACGAGCGCGAAAGCGGCGGTGTAGACGCCGCCAGGGGTGCGGTACGGACGCGACATGTCCGGTTCGCGTACCCGCAACACGATGTGGCTGACCATCATCAGGACGTAACTCAGGGCCGCACCGAACACGGCCATATTCAAGAGCATCGCACCCTTGCCGGTCAGTGACAATGCGAAACCGATCACACCAGGCACGATCAGCGCCAGCACGGGCGCCTTACGCGCGTTGGTCACCGATAACCGCGTCGGCAGGTAACCCGCCCGCGACAGCGCGAATGTCTGCCGGGAGTAGGCGTAGACAATGGAGAAGAAGCTCGCGACCAAACCGGCCAGGCCGATGTAGTTCACCAGTTTCGCGGCCCCGCTGTCACCGAGCGCCTCGACCAGGGGATTGCCCGACGTCGAAATAGCCTGCGCGCCAAGTGCTCCGGTGGCCAGGAACAGCACAGCCGCACCGGTGACGATCAGCACGAGCATCGCGCTGATGATCCCCTTGGGTACGTTCTTCTCCGGTTCGCGCGCCTCCTCGGCGGCCAGCGGCACCCCCTCCACGGCCAGGAAGAACCAGATGGCGAACGGCACCGCCGCCCAGATCCCGAACACCCCGAACGGCAGGAACGACGAGCTACCAACAGCATTCGGGTCTGCCGGGATGTCGGTCAGGTTGCCCGTCTCGAACAAACCCCACGCCGAGACCGCGAACACCAACAGGCCGACCAGCGCGATCGCGGTGATCACGAACATCGCCTTGAGCGCCTCCCCCGCCCCGGTCAGATGCACCCCGATGAACAGCGCGTACACGGCCAGATACACCCACCAGCCGTCGGTGATCCCGAACAGGTTCAACGATTCGACATACCCGCCGATGAACGTGGCGATAGCGGCAGGCGCGATCGCGTATTCGAGCAATACCGCTGTGCCCGTGGCGAATCCGCCCCACGGCCCGAGCGCGCGCCTGGCGAAGGTGTAGCCGCCACCCGCCGCGGGCAACGCCGCCGACAACTCGGCCATCCCGAGGACCATCGCCAGATACATCCCCGCGATCAACACGGTCGCGATGAGCAGACCACCGAAACCACCCTGCGCGATGCCGCTGTTCCAGCCCGCGTAGTCACCGGAGATCACATAGCTGACGCCGAGCCCGGCCAGCAACACCCACCCGGCCGAGCCCGAGCGCAACGTCCGCTTGGCCAGATACGCCGCACCGGCGGTGTCGGTCACCTTCACGTCCTCGATCGTCATAGGCGCTACGCACTCCTCGTCTACATACCGATTGGTCGGTGGACCAATTCTTGGGAGTGTTTGTTGCCCGGGTGTGAAGCGACGTTACGGACGCGGTGTCATCGCTGGTGACACAGCGCACACACCGGGCGGGTCGCGAGGCCGCTCTCAGCAAGACACGGCACACTTGGCCGGTGATTGCCTCCGCCCCGATCCGGTTTCGGTCACCCTGGACTAACACCATCGACCTCCGGACCGAAGCACGCATCGTGTGGGACTGGCTACGCCGGCCCGGGCTGGTGCATCGCGTACTGCCCGCGATCCGCGAGCATCTCGGCGCGGCCCCGGCCAGTACCGCCTACGCCTTCACCGTGTTCGTCACCTGGTGGACGCTGCGCGGGGTCGGCGACTCGGTGGAGCGCCGGTTGATCTTCTCCGCGTCGACCAACCTCTACAACATGCGGCACAACCCGGTGCAGGTGCTGGTCGCCTCGGCGTTCTGGACCGACGGCGGGTTCCCGTGGTCCACCATCGCGGGCTTCCTGATCGTGATGGCCTACGCGGAACGCTGGCTGGGCACCACCCGCTGGATCATCCTGTTCGCCACCGGGCACATCGGCGCGACGCTGCTCACCGTCACCGGCATCTCGCATGCCATCGATCGCGGCGTCATCCCGCTGAAGGTGGCCGTCGCCGCGGATGTCGGCACCAGTTACGGCTTTTCGGCGGTGCTGGCCGCGATGGCGTTCCGGTTCCGCGGGCTGGTTCGGCTGTTGTGGGCGGGCACGTTGATCGTGGTGCTCGTCGGGGCGCTGTGGATCGGCCCGACCTTCACCGACTACGGGCACCTGTGCGCGTGCGCGATCGGCCTCGTGGTCGGCGCGATCGCGACCGCGGTCGGGCGTTGGGTCGAGAAGAAGACCGCGGCGAAAGCGGAGCCCGCGGCGGCGGTCACGGAGTGACGGGGGTGGGCCTCAGCTTGCGCTGCACCAACCCGACGACCGGCTCGACGACGCGCGCCGCGACCGGGCCGAGGATCGCCATCAGCAACACATAGGCCGAGGCGAGCGCCGCCAATTCCTTGTCGACGCCGCCCATGGTCACCGCCAATCCCGCGATGACGATGGAGAATTCGCCACGCGCGACCAGTGCCGCACCGGCCCGCGCCCGGCCCATCGGCCGGATGCCCTGCCTGCTCGCCGCCCACCAGCCGGTGCCGATCTTGGTCAACATGGTGATCACCGCCAGCGCGATCGCCCAGCCGAGCACCGGCGGAATGGCCTGCGGATCGGTGGTCAGCCCGAAGGCCACGAAGAAGATCGCCGCGAACAGATCACGCAGCGGTTCCAGGAGTTTCGCGGCCTCGTGCGCGGTGGAACCGGAGATGGCGATGCCGAGCAGGAACGCCCCGACCGCCGCGGACACGTTCAGCGCCGAGGCCACACCGGCGACCAGCAGCGCCGCGCCGAGCAGCTTCAGCAGAAACACTTCGTTGTCGGAGCTGTCCACGATCGCCGAGACGTATCGGCCGTAACGCAACGCGACCACCAGCACGACCGTGATCGCGGTCAGCGCGATGGCCAGGGACTTCGCACCGCTGGCGAAACTCAGCCCGGCCAAAATGGTGGTGAGGATCGGCAGATAGACCGCCATCGCCAGGTCCTCGAACACCAGGATCGACAGGATCACCGGTGTCTCGCGGTTGCCGAGTCGCCCGAGGTCGTTGAGCACCTTCGCGACGATGCCCGAGGACGAGATGTAGGTGACACCGCCCATGGTGACCGCGCCGACCGCGCCCCAGCCCAGGATCAGCGCGACGATCACACCGGGCGTCGCGTTCGCCACGATGTCGACCAGGCCGGCCGCCCACGACCGGCGCAGACCGGTCATCAGTTCCGGCGCCGTGTACTCCAGGCCGAGCAGCAGCAACAGCAGCACCACACCGATTTCGCCTGCCACATGGCCGAATTCGTTGGCGGCGCTGAGTTGGATGAAGCCGCCCTGGCCGAAGGCGAGGCCGCCGATCAGGTAGAGCGGAATGGGAGACATCCCGAAGCGACCAGCCACTCGCCCGAAGGTGCCGAGGACAAACAGAATCGCTCCGAGCTCGATCAGGGCGAGCGCGGTTTCAGTCACTGGTTTCAGCCGTGCGTGAGAATCTTCGCGGCGGCATCCAAGCCGTCCGGGGTACCGACGACGACGAGCACATCGCCTGAGGTGAAGGTGAAATCCGGGCCAGGTGAGGGATGCAGCTGCCCGGCGCGCATGACCGCGACGATGGACACCTTGGTGCGGGTGCGCATCGCGGTCTCGCCGAGTGTGCGTCCCTCGTAGGGTGATCCGTCGGCGATCGGCAGCTGCCGGGTGGTGATGCCGGGGAGGTCACTGTGTTCGTCGTTCAGCTTCGCGACCAGCTGCGGCGCGCCGAGCAGGTTGGCCAGCACGGCCGCCTCGTCGGTGCTCAGCGGGATCTGCGCGGCGCAGGCGTCGGGATCGTCCATTTTGGAGACGATGAGGTCGATGTCCCCGTCGCGATGCGCGACCACGCCGATCCGGCGGCCGGAGCGCACCTCGAAGTCTTTGCGGACTCCGATCCCGGGTAGGGCAGTCACGTCGACATTCACGTGTTCAGGTTAGACCGATGTCCAATTCACTCCGCCGCGCGGTCATCACTTCGGCGGATGGCGCCTGGTCAGGGCTGTGCTGAGATGGAGGCGTGAGGCAGTGGTCGGAGATTCCCGGGACGGCGCGTGACGCGCTGGGCGCGCTGCTCTCGTTCGGCGCGGGCGCCGGGCTCTATGCGGCGAATCTGTATGCCCTGATCGATCGCGGGACGGACGTGCCGATGTCGACGCGGCTCGTGGTGTTCGCCCCGCTGTGCCTGTTGACGATGTGCCGTCGTCGAATGCCGGTGTCGGCCATGATCGTCGGGCTGGTGCCGCTGCTGATCGACATGCACCTCGGCCCGTCGGTGCCGGTATGGATCCTCTACGGCGACCTGATCTACGCGTCCGTGCTGTATTCGGCGCGGCGAGCGTCGCGGATCACCATGGTGGTCTGGTCGGCGTTCTCGGGGTTGGTGGTGATCCTGACGCTGGTGCGCACCTACGACCTGCGCGCGGTGTCGATCGCCCTCGTCGTCGTGTTCGCGTTCATCGCCACGCCGCTGTGGTGGGCCAACTCGGTGCGCACGCACAAGGAGATCGCCGGCGCCGAACGTGCCCGCGCCCAAGCGCTCACCCTGGTCGCCGAGCTCGACCGGCGCGCCGCCATCGCCGACGAGCGCACCACCATGGCGCGCGACCTGCACGACGTGATCGCCGGGCACCTGTCGGCCATCGCGATCCAGTCCGAGGCCGCACTGGGGGTGCTGGGCCGCAAGAACTCCGACCCCGCGGTCACCGGGATCATGCAGTCGATCCGAACCAACAGCGTCAGCGCGTTGCAGGAGATGCGCACCATGATCGGGCTGCTGCGCAGCGACGGCGACGCGGCGGACGAGGTGGCCGCGCCGCGCCGGCTGGCCCAGCTGCCCATCCTGGTCGACGCCGCCCGCGCGGCCGGGATCTCCGTGCTGGTGCGCGAAACCCTCGACGGCACCGAACTCCCCAGCGCGGTCGATCAGGCCGCGTACCGCATCGTTCAGGAGGCATTGACCAACGCCATGAAACACGCACCGGGACAAGAGGTCGAGATCGAGGTCGGCGCGCGGGACGGGGAGCTACGGGTGCTGGTGCGCAACCCGATGGCGGCGGTCACCCTGCGACACGCCGAGAACGGCGACCCGCATCGCGGTTTGATAAACATGCGGGAGCGCACGGCCGCCCTCGGCGGGAACTTCACCGCCGGACCGGATTCCGGACGGTGGGAAGTGCTTGCCCAACTGCCCCTTTCCGCGGCGAGCGCATCATGACGATCCGCGTGCTGATCGCCGACGATCACGCCGCGATTCGCGCGGGACTGCGGATGATCCTGGACGCCGAGGACGACATCGAGGTGGTCGGCGAGGCGGCCGACGGTGATGTCGCGGTCGCGCAGGCCAAGGCGCTGCGGCCGCACGTGGTGCTGATGGATGTGCGGATGCCCGGCGTGGACGGGATCACCGCGACCGAGCGGGTCACCGCCGACGGGCTGGCCAAGGTGTTGATCCTGACGACGTTCGATCTGGACGAGTACGTCTTCCGGACACTGCGGGCCGGCGCGTCGGGTTTCGTGCTGAAGTCGTCGTCGGGACAGGCACTGATCGATGCCGTCCGCACGGTCGCGGCGGGTGACGGCGTGCTCGCCCCCGAGGTGACCCGGGCGGTGATCACCGCCTTCGCGGCGACGAATACCGATGCGGCCGAACCGGAGCCGACCGGATTCGCCGAGCTCACCGAGCGTGAACGCGAGGTGCTCGACTGCCTCGGCGACGGGCTGTCCAACGCGCAGATCGCCGGTCGCCTGTTCATCGGCGAGACCACGGTGAAGACACACGTGTCCCGGGTGTTGACGAAACTCGGTGTGCGGTCGCGGGTTCAGGCGGCCATCGTGGCGCGCGAGGTCCGCGACCGCTAGCTCACTTGCCGAGTTGGGCGAACACGCCGTCCGGACCGGGCTGGAACTCCTCCACGGCGATCACCGCACCCGTCTGCAGCGGCCCGTACAGGTGCGGGAAGAGCATCGACTCCGGGTCGGTCGGCACGCCCGGCTCCCACTTCACCGGCGCGCCGAGACGGGCCGGATCGAGCCGGAGCAGCACCAGGTCGCGGCGCCCCGCGAAGAGCCGGTTGGCGGGCAGGTGGGCCTGCTGCGGCGCGGACAGGTGGATGAACCCCACCTCGTCCAGCGACGGCGCGCGGTACTCGCCCGTTTGCCGAGCGGAAAGCCACTCGCCCAAAGTGCATATGTGAACAAGCGTGTGAGTGTCATGGGTCACGGGTAATCTCCCGGTAGACAACTGGATCGGCCTGTTCGAGGTGGTGACCAAACGTAGTTCGTAGCGTGACCTGGGATGTTCGCCAGTAGCGAAATCCCTGGTCGTGTTATCGAAAACACACCGAATCACTCACGGGAACAAAGCCCCCGTCCCGAACGTCTGACAGAGTAGTCATACCACTGCTGGGAAGTAGCGGTAGCGAGCCCGCGGAGTGACCACGGGCCCCACACCAGGCGAACGGTCTGTGAACCGGGAGCCAGGACGGAGGAGTCATGCCAGGAACCCTGACTAGCACCCCACTGACCGCGGTCGATCGTTGCGACCGCTGCGGGGCGGCAGCACGAGTGCGCGCCGTTCTTCCTGCAGGTGGCGAGTTGCTCTTCTGCCAGCACCACGCGAACGAACACATGGATCGACTGCGTGAGTTGGAAGCCGTGATCGACACGGAATCCGCTCCCGCTATCTGACCACTCCTCGCGTCCTGAGATAACAGCATCCGACAACAGAAAACCGTTTACCGCAGCGGGCGATCTTCGGATCGCCCGCTGTTGGTGTGTTCGGGGGATTTCCGGTCGTTGAGAATGCCGTCCAGCAGGCGGTCCAGGCCGTAGTCGAAGGCGCCGTCCGGGTCCGCGGGGGCCTGGTACAGCTCGCCGACCGCCTGACCGACCCGAGCCGACAGCGGAAACAGACTGGACGGCATGGCTTGAGTGAGCAAGGGGCCGTGCACCTCCCACCACTCGGCGTCGGTCATCACCTGCGTGTCGCGCAACGCGCCGACCGCGACACGCGCGTTGCCGGTGGCGAATTCCGACAAAACGGCGATCACCCGATCCATCTCGACCTCCGACAGCCCGATGCCGTCGATCGCCGCCAGCTGCCGTTCGTAGCGGCGCATTCGACCAGGGCCGATCACCTGGCGCCACGGCGATACTTCCAGCAGCCACGGATGGGCGATCAGCTCAGCGCGCGCCTGGCGGGCCAGGGCGGCCATCCGGGCGCGCACCGGTAGGTCCGAGGGGATCGGCGGGTCCTCGTCGGCGACCGCGTCGACCATCAGCACGGTCAGCGCGTCCTTGCTCGGGACGTAGGTGTACAGGCTCATCGGGCGCAGGCCCAGCTCGGCGGCTACCGCGCGAATGGACACCTTCGCGTAGCCGTCCCGATCCGCGAGTGCCACCGCCGCGTCGACCACCGCGTCCACACTGAGCGTCGGTTTCGGTCCGCGGGCGCCCGGCCGCAGCGGGAGTTCGTGTCGCCACAGTAGGCTCACCAACTGTTTGGCCTGCTCGGCGGCGGATTCGTCGGGCAAGAGACTCCTCGGAACAAACTCGGTACTCTGTACGTTATTCAGGATACTTCGTACACCATACGCCGATGGAGGGGTTCGCTCTGCCCAGCACACAGGCCACTTATCTGCCCGCCCGTCACATGTTCGCGCTGTGGACATGGACCGGGGAGAACACCGGGTCCGCACCCGCCGCGCTCGGCGATCGGGAGACCCTCGCCCTCGCCGTGCCGACCGGTTTCGACGGGGCGATCGAGGTCGGCGAGGTCGACTGCGCGTTGATCGATCCGGCGGCCTTCGCCGCGGTCGAACTCGCCGATGCGGGGGCGTCCGTTCGCCTTTGGCGTACGGCGCTCCGGGAGGAGTCGGATCGGTCCGCGGGCTCGGCTGCCCCGCAAGAAGATCCGGAACAGCTGCCGGTCGCTGCGCACGCGGTACCCAATGCCGCGCGCACCTCGATCGTGTCCGCCGAGCGTGCGGTCCGGGTGCTGCGCGAGACCCAGGCCGTGACAACGGAATTGCGATCGGCGCTGAAAGCCGATCTGCGGCCGTATCAGGTGCGTGGGGTCAGTTGGCTGCGAGAAACGACCGCGGCGCACGGCGGGGCCGTGCTGGCCGACGAGATGGGGCTCGGAAAGACGGTGCAGACCATCGGCTTTCTGCTCGGACGGGCAGCCGGTGGGCCGCAGATCGTCGTGTGCCCGACCTCGCTGGTGGGCAACTGGGCGCATGAGATCGATCGGTTCGCGCCCGGGCTGCGCGTGGTGGTGTGGCGCGGTGGCGAAATCGATCCCGGGGCAGGGACTGTCGTCGTCGCCGGGTATCCCACGGTGCGACTACACGGGGAATGGCTCAGCCAGCTGCGGTGGGCGACGGCGGTTTTCGACGAGGCGCAGGCTTTGAAGAATCCGAGCACGCAGCTCGCCAAGGCCGCGCGGGCGCTGGACGCCGAGGTGCGCGTCGCGTTGACCGGCACGCCGGTGGAGAACCATCTCGAGGAACTGTGGGCGCTGCTGAATCTGGTGACGCCCAAGCTGTTCGGGCACAAGACGCAGTTCCGGCGGCGGTTCGTCCGGCCGATCCAGGAGGGTTCCGCGGCCGCGGCGGCGCGGCTGCAGGACGCCATCGAACCCGTCGTGCTCGCCCGCAAGAAGGCGCAGGTCGCCGCCTCGCTACCCGCGAAGATCCACACCGATCTGCTCTGCGACCTCACCGGCGAACAGGAAGACCTCTACGACAAGCTGCTCGATCGCGCCATCGATGACGGATTCGGTACCGGCATCGACCGGCAGAGCCGGGTGCTCGCGGCGCTGACCGCACTCAAACAGGTCTGCAACCATCCCGGGCTGGTCACCGGCGAGCTCACCGAGCTGGCGGGGCGCTCCGGGAAACTGGACCTGTGCACCGACATCCTGGCCAACAACCTCGAAATGGATGCTCCGACACTGATTTTCACGCAGTATCGGCAAACCGGTGAGCTGCTGGCTCGGCACCTCGCCGAGCAGTTCGGGGTGACGGCGCCGTTCTTCCACGGTGGGTTGAACCAGGCCGAGCGTGCCGCCATCGTGAGCGGATTCCAGGCCGAGGACGGACCGCCCGTGCTCATCCTCAGCCTGCGTGCTGCGGGTACCGGACTCACGCTGACTCGTGCCGCCGATGTCATCCACTTCGATCGGTGGTGGAACCCGGCGGTTGAGGCGCAGGCCTCGGACCGGGCGCACCGTATCGGCCAAACGCGCACGGTCACCGTCACTACTCTCACCTCGACCACTTCAGTCGAGGAACACATCGCACGCATGCACGACCGCAAGTCCGCGCTCTCGGACCTCGGTGACTCGGCAGGTATCGCCGCACTCGCCCGCCTGGACGACGACCAACTCGTCGAGGTTCTACGTCGTAAGAGGGAGAACTGATGGCGGACAACGAATTCGGCTACACCAAGTGGGGCATGGACTGGGTTCGGCTTGCCGAGCCGATCCGTCAGACGCGCCCTGAGCCCCTGCTCCCCAGGGCTCGCTCCGTTGCCCGCAACCACGGCGTGCAAGCCACGGTCGATGGCCGTATCGTGCGCGCCACGATCCATCGCGGCAGTGAGGCATCGGTGATCCACGTGGAGGTGGCACCGCTCGCCCGCGCCGCGATCACCGCGATCGGCGAGGTCATCCCGGACACCGCCGTGCTCACCGACGACATGCATCGGGCGGTGGTCGCGGCCGATCTCACCGTCGCACCGGTGCTGGCCGGTACCGACTGCTCATGCAAGGCGCGGATCGCGCGGTGTCTGCATGTGCTGGCCGTCTTCTACGATATGGCGCGGCGGGTGGATGAGAATCCGCGGCTGGCGTTGGAGGTGCAGGGGTATTTCCTAGCCGCACAGGATGATTCGCCTGTGCACGTAGAAGTGCCGCGATGGGTGCCGATCAATACCTTCGATCCGGCGAACTACTTCGGCGAGGCGGCGTCGGCCTGACTCGCATACCGGTAGCTCTTCGCACGGCAGCTTGATTCTTCGCACACCTACCAACTGTGCAAACGGTGTGCGAAGAATCGAGCGCGTGCGCGGAGTTCGCAAACCCCGTGCCCGGTAACTCTGTCGACGTGGCTGGTTGCGACGTCAGTCCGGACGGCGGGCGCGGAAGCGGAAGCTGGTTGCGCTGGTTTCGATTTCGACATCCGTGAAGCCGATGCGAGTGAGGCGGTCGGCGGCGTTTTCCGGTGGGACGGGGACGCAGGTGTCGCCGATGTGCATCAGACGGAAGATACGGCTGTCTAGACCATCGCTCCCCGCGAACACACCGCCGGGGCGCAGCACGCGCAGCGCTTCGGCGAACAGCGCGTCCTGCGCACCGGGCGACGGCACGTGGTGCAACATCGTGAAGCACACCACCGAGTCGAATTCCTGTACTGGAAAGGGCATTTCGGTGCCGTCGCCCTCCACCACCGTCATCACCGACCCGTGCCGGGTGCGCAGCCGGGCGGCCAGGTCGGGGTCGATCTCGACGCCGGTGAGTGTGCTGGCGCGGTCCAGCAACGCACCCACGTTCGCACCGTAGCCGGGCCCGATCTCGAGCGCAGCACCGCCGAGGTCGAGACCGGACAGCGCCCACGGCACGATCTTTGTCGCGCTGGTCCGCTCCCACATCGAAGAGCGGCAGCAGAGTCGGTGGAAGAGGTTCATCGCCATGCCGCCAACGCTAAGAGCAGACAGCCGTGACCGCGACGAGCTACGGTGACACATTGTGTCGCGAAACGGCCATCCTTCGGTGCAGCCCGACCCGCCCGGTTCCACCGCGATGGTCCTCGGCGCCGGGGTGCTGCCCGCCGGCTACTGGTTCGACACCCACGAGCACCCGCAACACCAGATCGCCTGGGCGGCAAGGGGAGTCATCGCCGTCGAGGTCGGCGAGAACCGCTGGGTATTGCCGCCGACCCGGGCACTGTGGATCCCCTCCGGCATCCCGCACCGGACGGGCACCGCCGACGGCGCCGAAATGCGCGGCATCTACGTCGAACCCCAGCGCTGCCCGGTCATCTTCACCGCGCCGACGATGGTCCGCGTCACCCGATTGCTCCACGAGCTGTTCGACCACCTCGGCGCCCCCGGCACCACCCTCGACCGCCGCGAACGCGCGGAATCCGTCGTCTTCGACCTGGTCGAACCAGTCGACGTGATCCCCATCGGCGCCCACTCCCCCACCGACTCCCGAGCCAAGCAGGTCGCCGACGCCCTCACCGCCGACCCCGCCGACAACCGCACTCTCGCCGAGTTCGCCACCGCCGTAGCCACCAGCCCCCGCACCCTGGCCCGCCTCTTCATCGCGGAAACCGGAATCAGCTTCGGCCAGTGGCGAACCCAGATCCGCCTGACCGCCTCCCTCCCTTTACTGGCCGCAGGCCTACCCATCGCCCGCATCGCAGGCCGAGTCGGCTACGCCACCCCCAGCGCCTACGTCGCCGCCTTCCGCCGCGCAGTAGGCGTCTCCCCCGGCAAGTACTTCACCGGCTGACTAGGCGTTCGTGCCGCCGTCGACGGTGAAGATCGAGCCGGTGATGCTGCGGCCGGTCTCGCCCGCGAGGAACGCGACCATTGCGGCCATGTCTTCGGGCTGCGCGAAGTGGCCGAGTGCGGTCAATCCGACCTGGTAGTCGTAGTGGCCGCCGTCGACCGGATTCATATCGGTCACTGTGGATCCCGGCTGCAGCAGGTTCACCGTGATCGCGCGCGGGCCGAGTTCGCGGGCGAGGGCCTTGGTGAATCCGTTCAGCGCCGACTTGCTCAGGTTGTAGAGCGAGAGTCCGGCGAAGGAGGCCTTCTCGGACAGGTTGCTGCCGACGCTGATGATCCGGCCGCCAGCGGTCATGTGCGCCACCGCGGCCTGCGCGCCGACGAATGCGGCCCGCGCGTGGATGTTCAGCGCCCGGTCGATCTCCTCGAGAGTGAACTCTTCGAACGGCTTGGCCGGGAAGATGCCCGCGTTGTTCACCAGGATGTCCAACCGGCCCAGGTCGGCGGCGGCCTGGTTCACCGCACGCACCACGTCTCCGGCGTCGGCGCTGTCCGCGCGAATCGCCACCGCACGACGACCGAGTGATTCGATCTCCGCGACAACGGATTTCGCCTGCACCTCGGCGCTCTGGTAGGTGATCGCGACGTCCGCGCCGTCGGCGGCGAGCTTCCGGGCGATCGCCGCGCCGATCCCTCGGCTGCCGCCGGTCACGAGTGCCACCCTGCCATTGAGACCCGACATCGGTCCTCCTTCAAATTCTGTGTCGATCAATACATAAATAGCTAAGCGCATGGAGCGCGGTGGCGTCAAGGGGTATATTTAACGATCGACACAGAAAGGACCGGCCATGGCGGAACGCGGACGACCACGCGCCTTCGATCGCACCGACGCGCTGCGCCGCGCCATGGAGGTGTTCTGGGAACACGGCTACGAGGGCTCGTCGATGAGCGATCTCACCGCCGCGATGGGCATCAACTCACCGAGCCTGTACGCCGCGTTCGGCGGCAAGGAGGCGCTGTTCCGCGAAGCCATCGGCCTGTACGGAAAGACCGACGGCGGCTACACCGAGCGCGCGTTGCGGGAGGAGCCGACGGCACGGGCCGCCATCGATGCGATGTTGCGGGACAACGCGATTGCCTACACCGTCGAGGACAAACCACACGGCTGCATGGTCGTCCTCGCAGGCTCGACCTACACCACCCGCAGCGAGAGCATCCGCGATTTCCTGGTCGAAAAGCGCCGGGGGACAACGGAAGACATCCGCCGCCGGTTGGATCGCGGCGTCACCGAAGGCGACCTACCCGCAACAACCGACACCCGCAGCCTGGCCCACTTCTACACCACGGTGCTGTACGGCTTGTCGATTCAAGCCCGAGACGGCGCCTCGCTGGCCGATCTGACGCTGTCGATCGACTGCGCAATGGCAGCCTGGCCAGCTCCTGCCTGACGCCCTACATCCGGCGCAGCGCCGCGATCCGCTCGACCAGCTGATCCGCCGACGCCAATGCCGTTGGCGGCCCACCACATTCACGACGAAGCTCACCGTGGATCACGCCGTGCGGCTTGTTGGTCCGATGGTGGTGCATGGCGACCAGACTGTTGAGCTCGCGCCGCAGCTCACCCAATCGGTCAGCGGTAGCGACCCGTTCGGCCGCGCTCGCGACCTGCGGCCCGGGATCGGCGGCAGCGGACTCACCACGGTCGGCGATCTGCTTGGTCTGCCGCTCGCGGAGCAACGCGCGCATCTGGTCGGCGTCGAGCAAACCGGGGATGCCGAGATAGTCGGCCTCCTCGTCGCTACCCGCGAAAGTGGCGGTGCCGAAGGAGGATCCGTCGTAGATCACCTGGTCGAGCTCGGCGTCGGCGGCCAGCGCGACGAAGGACTTCTCCTCCTCGCCCGGCTCGTCCTGCTGCTTGTTCGCGTCGATCAGCAGCTCGTCGTCGAGCCCGTCCTTCTCCCGGTGCGGCTTGCCGATGACGTGGTCGCGCTGCAATTCCAGCTGCGCGGCCAGATCGAGCAGCACCGGCACCGAGGGTAGGAACACGCTCGCGGTCTCGCCGGGCTTGCGGGCACGCACGAACCGGCCGATGGCCTGCGCGAAGTACAGCGGCGTCGAGGCGCTGGTCGCGTACACGCCGACCGCGAGGCGCGGCACGTCGACGCCCTCGGACACCATGCGCACCGCGACCATCCACGGTTCGGTGCTCGCGCCGAACTGGGCGATCCGATCCGAGGAGGTCGGTTCGTCGGACAGCACCAGCGCGGGCTTGGTGCCCGAAATGTGTTCCAGCAGTTCGGCGTAGTCGCGGGCGCGATCCTGGTCGGTGGCGATCACCAGGCCACCCGCGTCGGGCATGCCCGTGCTGCGCAACTGACGCAACCGCATGTCGGCGGCACGCAGCACGGCCGAGATCCAGTCGCCCGCGGGGTCGAGCGCGGTGCGCCAGGCGCGGGCGGTCTGTTCGGGGTTGAGCGGCTCGCCGAGACGCGCGGTGTGCTCCTCGCCCGCACTGTCGCGCCAGTGCGCCTCGCCGGAGTACGCGAGGAACACCACGGGCCGGACGACGCCGTCGGCGAGGGCCTCGGAGTACCCGTAGGCGTGGTCGGCGCGCGAACGCGGGAAGCCCGACTCGTCGGGCTCGTACGTGATGAACGGGATCTGACTGTCGTCACTGCGAAACGGGGTTCCGGTCAGCGCGAGTCGGCGGGTCGCGTCACCGAACGCCTCGGCGGTCGCCTCACCCCAGCTCTTCGCGTCACCCGCGTGGTGGATCTCGTCGAGAATCACCAGGGTCCTGCGGTTTTCGGTGCGCACCCGATGCCGCGACGGATGCGAGGCGACCTGGGCATAAGTGACCACGACACCGTGATAGTCGCCGGACGTGCCGCCGGTCGCGTTGGAGAACCGCGAATCCAGCTGGATCCCGGCGCGGGCCGCGGAGTGCGCCCACTGATGCTTGAGGTGTTCGGTGGGTGCGACGACGGTGATCTGATCGACGGTGCGGTCGGCGAGCAGTTCCGCGGCCACCCGCAGCGCGAACGTGGTCTTACCGGCGCCCGGCGTGGCCACCGCGAGGAAGTCGCGTGGCTTGGACGCGAGGTACTTGGTCAAGGCCCGGCGCTGCCAGGCGCGCAGCGATCCGCTGCTCGTCGTACCGGAGCTGTTCGGCGTCCCCGACGCGTCGGTTCTCGCCGAATCGCCCGGTGTCTCCGCTTTTCCCGCCACAGCGGCGCCACCCGACCCAGTCACGCAGTCGACCCTACTGGCCCGGCACGGCGTGTTGCTAAACCGACGCGGCATGGGCGATGGGCATCACATGTTCAACTACCGACACGCCGAAGTTCACCGATTGCCCGACGACACGTCGCCCCCGGAATCCGGTGCGGGGACGCCAGGTGCGCGATGCTGTAGTCACGATGACCGACGAAAACGCCATGCTGAGCGACCCGCCGCGGACCGACATTCCGTCGCTCAGCGGTGGAATCTCCGCGCGCAAGCTGACGTTCGGCCAGCGGGTGACCATCCGGGCGCGGCGCGCCCGCAGGAACACCACCAAGCTCGTGGTGCGGGTCGCGGTGAAGGCCTGGAACGATTCGATCTTCGCCAAGTCCGCGGCCGCCGCGTTCTGGCAGACGCTGTCGCTGGCGCCGCTGCTGCTCGGCGTGCTCGGCAGCCTCGGCTATGTCGGCACCTGGTTCGGGCCGGACACCGTGCAGATCGTGGAATCCAAGATCATTGCGTTCAGCCGGGATCTGTTCAGTTCCAGCGTGGTGTCGGATCTGATCGAGCCGACCGTCAAGGACGTGCTCGGGAAGGGGCGCGGCGCGGTCGTTTCGGTGGGTTTCGTGCTGTCGCTGTGGGCCGGGTCGTCGGCGATGGCGACGTTCGTCGACTCGATCGTCGAGGCGCACGATCAGCAGGACCTGCGACATCCGGTGTGGCAGCGGATCTTCGCGTTGCTGCTGTATGTGGCGTTCCTGGTGGCCTCGGTGTTCATCCTGCCGCTGGTGGCGCTCGGGCCCGCGTTGATCGGGCGGGTGCTGCCCGAGCCTTGGCGGGCGACCGGGTTGCAGCTGCTGGACTTCTTCTACTACCCCGGTGTCGGGTTGCTGCTGATCATCGTGCTGACCACGTTGTACAAGCTGGCACTGCACACGTCGCTGCCCTGGCACCGATTGTTCGGCGGGGCGCTGGTCGCGGCCGTGTTCTTCATCGCAGCGAGCGAGGTGCTGCGGCGGTATCTGTCGTGGGTCACCGCGACCGGTGTGAGTTACGGCGCATTGGCGACGCCGATCGCGTTTCTGCTGTTCACATACTTCCTCGGGTTCGCGGTGATCCTCGGCGCGGAGTTCAACGCCGCCGTGCAGGAGTTCTGGCCTGCCCGGGCGACCCGGATGGAGCAGGTGAAGGAGTGGCTCGCCAATCAGCTCACCGGGGATTCGTCCGACGAGGACGATCCGAAGACAGAAAGTACCGAGACGACGGAGAAGTCTCCGCCGTCACCTGTCGACGCACCCGATCAGCCGCGTGCGGCGCCCTCGCAGACGCCACCGCAACAGCCTCACTCGCCCTTTTTCAGCCCGTCGTAGACCTTCTTGCAGTCCGGGCAGACCGGCGAACCGGGCTTGGGCGACCGCGTCACCGGAAAGACCTCACCGCACAGGGCGACGACATGGGTGCCCATCACGGCGCTCTCCGCGATCCGGTCCTTCTTGACGTAGTGGAAGAACTTGGGGGTGTCGTCGCTCGTCGACTCGTCGGTGGTCGAATCGGGGCGAACCTTGGTGTCGGTGCTCACGGATTCCATGATGCCGCATTCCAAGATGCGATGACTGATCACGGTCCTGTGTCCGCCTGACCACGCTGTGTGCGCTGGTGCTCCGACAGTGGAAGACTCAGAGTTATGCAGCAGCACGGCGACTCTCCCAACGCCGACGACATCGACCGTGGTGAGCGCCCGGACGTGACGATGCCGCCAGCCTCCCCTGGATACTTCCCCGGCACCGACGACAAGCATCCGGTCCTGATCACCGAGGCCCAACCCTCGCTGGAAGATCAGCACCGCTCCCGGGTCCGCCGCTACACCATCATCATGGCGTTCCGCATCCCCTGCTTGGTGCTGGCCGCGATCGCCTACAGCACCTTCAACAGCGCCTTGCTCGCCATCCTCATCATCGCGGTCTCCATCCCCCTCCCCTGGATCGCCGTCCTCATCGCCAACGACCGCCCACCCCGCCGCAAGGACGAACCCAGCCGCTGGGACGAACGCCGCACCGCCATCGAGGCGCGCTCGCACAAGTCCATCGACGGCTGATCCGTTCGCTCAGGCTTTCCGGCGGATGAAGGCCGACATCACCGCGGCCGTGGCGCATAGGCCGCCCGCCAAGTACCAGGCCAGGTTGTAGCTGCCCTGCACGTCGCGGATGACGCCTGCGCCGGTGGCGGCGATGGCGGAGCCGATCTGGTGGGAGGCGAAGACCCAGCCGAAGGCGACGGGGCCGTCGTTGCCGAAGAGTTCGCGGCAGAGCACGACGGTCGGCGGGACGGTGGCGACCCAGTCCAGGCCGTAGAAGATGATGAACACCCACAGGCTGGGCTGGGTGTGCGGGCCGAGCAGCGACGGCAGGATCAGCAGCGACAGGCCGCGCAGCACGTAATAGCCGACCAGCAGGTAACGCGGGTCGATGCGGTCGGTCAGCCAGCCGGACGCGATGGTGCCCGCCACATCGAAGATGCCGACGACGGCCAGCAGGCTCGCCGCGGCGGTCGGCGGCATGCCGTGGTCGTGCGCGGCGCTGACGAAGTGGGTACCGACCAGACCGTTGGTCGACGCGCCGCAGACTGCGAATCCGCCTGCCAGCAGCCAGAATCCGGGCGTACGCGCGATCTTGCCCAGCACGGTGAGTGCTCGCATGGCGCCGACGCCCGCGGTTGTGCGGACGCCGACCACACTGCCCGGCTCCGCGCCATACGCGGTGACACCGACGTCACTCGGGAAGTCCCGGATGAACAGCAACACCAGCGGCACCACAGCCAGCGCCGTCCCGGCGACGATCAGCGACGGCAGCCGCCAACCGTGCTCGTGCGCCAGCATCGACACCAGCGGCAGGAAAACCAGCTGACCGGTCGCCCCCGCCGCGGTGAGCACCCCGGTGACCAGTCCGCGCTGCCTGACGAACCAGCGGCCGGTGATCGTCGCCACGAACGGCATCGACATCGAGCCCACTCCGACGCCGACCAGCAGCCCCCAGGTCAGCATCAGATGCCACGGCTGCGTCATGAACACGGTCAGCCCGGCACCCGCCGCAACCAACACCAGCGCACCCGACACCACCTTGCGGATGCCGAACCGGTCCATCAATGCCGCGGCAAACGGCGAAATCAACCCGTACAACAGCAGATTCAGTGATACCGCCGCACCGATCGTGCCGTGCGACCAACCGAACTCCTCGTGCAGCGGATCCATCAGCACACTGGGCACCGACCGGAACGCCGCGGCACCGAGCAACGCGATGAACCCGACCCCCGCGACGATCCACGCGGGATGCAGACGGTGCCGGATGACGGCGTCGTTCGGCGGTACGGTCGGCGGCGTCTGCAGTTCGGTCACCCGCTGAGCGTGCCGGAAAACCACCCACCCAACGAGTGGCCGGAATGCCACAAAGCACCAAGATCGTGCCAGCGCGGGCGACACGCCAATCCGCTCGACACCGCGCGTGGCTTTCCATAGGGTGTCTCGGGATACAAGACAGGAGTGAACATGATTCGGTGGATCTGGGCGTTCCTGGACCCCCCCGCACAGCGATTCGACGACTGCGCGAAGTTCTGGTCCACCATCACCGGGACCGAACTCTCCGCACGCCGGGGCGAACACGACGAATTCCTCACGCTCCTCCCCGATCCCGCGCTCTTCGCCGCGGCGGGTGTGAAGATGCAGGCCGTCACCGGTCTCGGCGGCGTCCATCTCGACCTCGACGTCGACCACATCCCGACCGCCGTGCGCACCGCCCTCGACCTCGGCGCCGACCTGGTCGCGAACCACCCCGACTACGCCGTCCTGCGCTCCCCCGGCGGCCAAACCTTCTGTCTCACACCGAGCGGCCGCACCAAGGGCACCCCCGCCCCCGCCGCGACCGCCCCCGACGGCACCCTCAGCCGCCTCGACCAGGTCTGCCTGGACATCGGCGCCGCCGACCACGCCACCGAGACCGAATTCTGGAAGTCGTTGACCGGCTGGAACTTCCGGCAAGGCAGCAGGCCCGAGTTCGCCGACCTGCGCGCCGCCGAGCCGATGCCCATCCAACTGCTGCTCCAGCGCCTCGACGAAGACCGCTCCACCAGCGCACACATCGACCTGTCCTCGTCGGACATCGAAGCCACCGCCGCCTGGCACGAAACCCTCGGCGCCACAGTGATGGAACGCTTCGACCACTGGATCGTGATGAGCGACCCCACCGACGCCACCTACTGCATCACCGCCCGCGACCCCCAAGGCGTCTAACCCATCGAGGCGAGTCATATGGTCGCTCAACGATCTTCAACAGCAACCATTCGACTCGCCTCGATCGCCCAGCAACCATTCGACTCGCCTCAATTCGCGGAGCTCCCGCAACGGGACCACAGCCAGTCCTCACGCTGGAACCCAGACGTTGCCCATCCCAAGCCGCGGAAGAGAAAGCCGGGTACGGCAGGCGACGTGCTCAGCACTACTCGATCATTCCCCGGATCAGTACACCTACCGGGTGAGTACAGCTAAGGACGACCCAACGCGACCAGCCCAGAAAACTGAAGACCTACCCAGGTTTTCCCGTGAGTAGTGTGGGCGCGTCATGTGCCGTACCCGGCCTTAGGCGCACGTCAGGCGCACCATGTCGCGTTCCCGAGGTGGTCATCTGGCTGTGGTGACGTCACAAGCGCTGTGGACAAGAGGTGGGTGGTCGAGCGGCGGTTGGGTGGCCGATCAGACCCGCCGAGCGAACCCGGCTCGGATTGCCCACATCTCCACTCTCTCTCGGGATCCGCACTGGAAATAGGGCCCTAAAGCCGGCGGGCTGTTGCGAAATGGTGGGTGGGTGTTGTCCGGCCGCGTAGCGGCCGGACAACAGGATTTGTGGGTTGTTGGGTGTGTCGAGGGTTGGTGATCGATGATGTGTTGGTGGCCAAGGGTTATCGCTGGGTGGATCGTGATCAGCAGTTTTTGATGCCGCCGGATATGCGTGAGTGGTTGAGTGATTCCGATCCGGTGTGGCTGGTGATCGAGGCGGTGGCGGGGTTGGACACTTCGCGGTTGCATGCCAAACGCCGCACTGGTGGTGTGGGGCGTGCGGGGTATGACCCGGATATGTTGCTGACGTTGTTGATTTGGGCGTGGGCCCAAGGCCAGCGGTCCTCGCGCAAGATCGAGTGGTTGTGCTCGCGTGATGTCACCTTCCGGGTGATCTGTGGCGGGGATGTGCCTGATCATGTGACCATTGCCCGGTTCCGTGGCGAGCTGGCTGATGTGGTGGAGGAGTTGTTCACCCAGGTCCTGGTGTTGTGCGCGCGTCTGGGTATGGGCCGGTTGGGGGTGGTGGCGATGGATTCGGTGAAGATCGCCTCGAACGCGTCGTTGAGCGCGAACCGCACCGAGGAGGGGTTGCGGGCGGCTGCTGGCGAGCAAGCCGTCGCTGATGCGGCGCGGGCGGCCGCGCGGGCGGCGGCGGCCGAGCATGCGGCCACCGATGCCGCCGAGGACGAGCAGTTCGGGCCCGATGAGCGTGGTGGGGGCATGTCCACGGAGTTGGTCGAGCCCTCGGCTCGGGCGGCGCGGATCGCTGCGGCGTTGGCGGAGTTGGAGGCTGAAAACGCCGCTCGCGCCGAGGCGCGTGAGGGGGCCGGGGCCCGTCGGCGCGAGCGTGAGCAGGCCAGGCAGGTCGCTCGTGATGCGATGGTCGCTGACTATCAGCGCCGTCGTGACGAGCGGGGGCCCCGGGTCGGGTTGCCCCCGGCCGAGATCCGGGTGCAGGTGCTGACCCGCAACTGGGAACAGGCCCGCGCCGCGCAGCAAGCCAAGATCGAGCGCTGGCTGGCGGCGGGCGGGCGCGGGCGCCGGCCCGCCCCGGTGGATGAGGAGTACGCGGTCAAACGCGTGCGCCGGGCATTGGATCGTGCGGTCGCCGCGCAGGCGGTAACCGCGCAGGCCGAGGCGGTGACCCGGGCTGGGGCGGCCCGCAAGGCCGCCGAGCGGGCCGGCAACGATAAAGACGCCCAGCGCAATATCACCGACCCCGAGTCTCGCCCGATGCCGCTGCGCGGCGGGGGATGGTTGCAGGGATTCAACTGTCAGGCCGTCACCTGCGGCGACGGACTGATCATCGCTACCGGGGTCGCCAACAATCCCAGCGACTGTCCCGCCTTCGCCGAGATGATGGGCAAGGCCGCTACCGCCGCCGACCTCATCACCGCCCACCATCCCGTAGACACACACGAAAACCCTTCTATCGCAACACTTCTCAACGACTACACGGCCGCGGTAACAGCCCCGGCCGGTCCCGACACCACTGGTGAAACCTCACCCGCCCCGATCGGAATGCTGCTCGCCGACGCCGGCTACCTGAGCACCGATAACCTCACCGCCGCCGGGCCCGCCCGGCTCATCGCCATCGGCAAACGCCGTGACCTGGCCACCGCCGCCCGCACCCGGCCCACCACCGGCCCCCGCCCACCGACGCGCCGGTGATCGAGCAAATGGATCACCGGCTGCGCACACCAGAAGGCGCCGCCCTCTACAAACAACGCAGCCACATCGCCGAAACCCCTTCGGCCACGCCAAACACAACCTCGGCTTCCGACGCTTCACCAGCCGCGGAACCAGCCGGGCCGCAGCAGAATTCAGCTTCCACGCCCTCGTTCACAACCTGTTCAAAGCCATCGGAACCCGCCACCTCACCCTGGCGCCCTGCTGACAAGCAGGACCGGGAGGATCTACCAACCCCGTGTTGCCGGCCACTACGCGGCCCGCAACACCAGCACCCATTTCGCAACAGCCCGCCGGTGCGGATCCCGAGAAAGAGTGCGGATTCTGCTGTCAGCGTGGCCAGTTGAGGGGTGCACACCCTTTCCACACCCCGCACACCCCGTATACGGAAGTTGTCAACCTGCTTGAGACAGGTGTGTGTTGATTCCTGTTGGTTTTGGTAGCGCGGGTGGGTGTGGTCGGTACCGGAACCGTTGGGGATGTGCGCTCCAGTACCGATCCAAGTGTTGTTGGCGCTGCCGGTGGATAGTGGCGGCGGTGCCGTGGTGAACCGCGGCAGGGGTGTGGCGACCGAGTCCGCTGTGGCGGTGCTCGGTGGCGTAGCGGTGCAGGAAGCCGCAGGTCCATTCGCGGGCGGCCTCAATGCCCTCGAAGCGGTCGGGGCAGTCCAGGTCGTATTTGATTGTCTTGAACAGCGATTCGGAGAACGGGTTGTCGTCGCTGACTCGCGGTCGTGAGTAGGAGGTGAGCACGCCACTGGCGGTGAGGGCCTCTATCAGCAACGGCGACCGCATGACACCACCGTTGTCTGCGTGCACCACTTTCGGTGTCCCGCGGGCGGTGATGGCCTCGGTGAACATCTCCACGGCCAGTTGCCGGTCTTCGCTGTGCTCGATGCGCCAGCCCACCGGGTAGCGGGAGAACACATCGATCGCCAAGTAAAGCTTGTAACGGTCCTGGGTCCGGGGCCCCCGCAGTTCGGTGACATCCCAGGACCATAGGTCCCCGACCCCGGCCGCTACCGCTATCGGTGTGCGCCGCGACGGGCTGGCGCGGCGACCGGGGCCACGGACACGGCGGCGGTCACCGACCAAACCTGCCGCCTTGGCGACACGGTAGAAGCTGCGCTGCGAGCACGCGAGCCTCCCGGCGTCGAACGCCCGCCAATATGCTTGCACCACAGATAGATCCGAGTAATCGTCATCGGTGAGCACACACAGGATCTGCGCGCGCTCGTCGGTGGTCAACGCCGCTGGCTGATACCGCTGTGCCTGCGGGACCGGCACTACCACCGGCTGGTAGTGCCGATAGCCACGGCTGATCCGATAGAACGTCGACCGCGTCAACCCGAGCAACCCGCACCCCACCGTGACCGCGATGCCGATCCCGACCAGCGTGGCCACGGTATCGATTAAGACAGTTTGTTGCGTTCGAGCCACTGCTTGTATTCGTCGGCGCTCATCAACGCCGGCGGGATCTGTTCGGTTTCCTCGGTCGAGCTGTCGTTGATCCCCGACAAGAGCTCGAATGGTCGAGTAGCCCGGAGGAATCGCACCTCCGGGCCCTCACAGAACCGTGCTTAACAATCTCTCGTTACACGGCTCCTACCATCCAGTCGCCATGAAACCACGGGTATATTCCCAGTGCGAAAACGTTCGGGGATGCCGCTCCCCCAACGCTTTCCACCAGGCATTGACCTTCTTGAACCCGTGCAACCGTCGATACTTCTTACGAGCCCACCGCACCAGATAGGTGTTGATGCGTTTGCACAGCGCATACAATTTCGTCCGGTAGAACCGGCCGTAATACTGAGCCTTTTTCATCCTTGTCGGGCAGTCCGGATTTCGCGATCCTGTAGCACGTGGATGGCCTTGACCAGCTGTCCGGCTTTGTCGGGGCAGCAGCGGAGTTTCCGCAGCACCCGCCAGCTCTTGAGCTGGGCGTTGGCTCGTTCGCCGCAGCCGCGTAGTCGTGCGTGCGCGCGGTTGGCGGCCTTCTGGGATTCCGGCTTGTTCTTACCCTTGTACGGGGTCAGCAGCGCGGTAGCGCCTTGATATCCCTTGTCCGCCAAGGTGATCCAGCCAGCGGCCTCGAGTTCGTGGCAGATCCGCCAGATCCAGGCCGCCTTCAGATCGTGCACGCTGCCGGGCAACGCGCCCGATACCCACGCGATGTCACCGTCAGGTGTCGCGATCACCTGCACGTTCATGCCGTGGTGGCGGTGTTTGCCCGAGTAGAACGGCCGATCCGCGGCCACTCGGTCGATAGCGATCAGCGTGCCATCCAGGATCAGGTAGGCATGTCCGTCAGTCCTGGCTTGCCGCAACGCCTTCCGCAGACCCACAGCACGCCCGGCCAGCAGTTCCACGGTTTCCTCGACATACCGCCACGCCGTCGTAGTCGACACCCCGAACCCGGCTCCCAGATCACCGAAAGTTTCGCCTTTACGCAGGTAAGCCAGCACCAGCAACGCCTGCCGGCCCGGGTTCAACCGCCGCCACACCGACCCGATCGCGCCACGGTGTCGCCGGATCACCCCGGCCACGTAGTCGAGGGTCTGACGTGACAACGGCAGCGCGGCACGGTAGAAAAGCATCGAAGCCCTTGGTGTTCGGAGGTTGCGGTAAACAACCGATCTACCAGGGGCTTCGCCATACGTCCAGTCGAACTACCTTGCAGGGCAACAGATCCCGCAGTCCCGCATCAAGCAGGATGAAAAAGGCTCACTGCAACCAGCCCCGCACGATGGGATTGATCCACCGTGCCAGCTGACCCAGAGTCCAATCCGTGTGCCGATGCAGACGCCAACCGCGGACCTCCCGGTTGATGCGTTTCTCCGCGTCGCGGCTTATGGCGGGCAGGAACGAGGTGAACAACTCCCCGAACTTGCTACGCGCCGAACGCATTCGGAACTCGTAGCCGAGAAACGTGAACGAGGTGTGCTCGTAGTCGAGCGTCCTCTTGTTCTCGTCCCGACAGTAGACGATCTTCGTCTTGTCCGGATGCAGTTCCAGCCCCACCTCGGTGAAACGTTCCCCAATCGCGGCCTTCAGCATGCGCGCCTGCCGCTCGCTCGCACAATGGATTACAGCGTCATCCACGTAACGTTCGAAGCCGATATCCGGGAACTTCCGGACCATCCACATGTCGAACGCGTAATGCATGAACAGATTCGCCAGAATCGGCGACACCGCAGACCCCTGCGGGGTCCCGCGATCCCGCGTCTCCAGCGTCCCGTCCGGCCGTTGCAGCGAAGCCGAAAGCCACCGCCGCACATACAACACCACCCACTCCTGGTCGGTGTTGGCCCGGACCGCTCTGACCATCAATTCGTGGTTCACGGTGTCGAAGAACTTGCGGATGTCCAAATCAACAACCCAGTCCTTCTTCAGACACCGTTGTCGGCATGTCGCAACCGCATCCAGCGCCGACCGCTTCGGGCGATAGCCATAGGAGTCTGGATGGAACATCGGCTCCACCCGTTTCTCCAATTCCATGGCCACCACCGTCTGCGCGACCCGGTCCGCGACCGTCGGCACACCCAGAACACGAACCCCACCACCGGTTTTCGGGATCTCCACCGCCCGCACGGGCGGCGGAAAATATGTCCCCGACGACATCCGGTTCCAGATCTTGTAGAGGTTGTTCCTCAAATCCTTGTCGAAGTCATCGATGGACTGCCCATCGACCCCGGCAGCGCCTTTATTCGCCTTGACTCTGCGATACGCCTCGCGCACAGCCCATTTCGAAATTTCGAACGGCTTGCCCGACGACCCTGGTTGACTCATCCAGCTCCTCCCGACCACAGCCGGTTGACCACATCAGCAACCCGAATGGTCCGGCCCCTTCGCTCCACACCCATTACAGGTGCTTCACCACTACTACGAGCCGGTCCGCCAGCACACCCCGCATCGGTACTCAACGCCTCACAGTTTCTGCTGCTCGACGTGCTCCCTCTCGACCCGCCGAAGCGAAATCCGTATCGGGACATGCCTTCCCACGTTCCATGCGAAAGCCGCAGATCAGGCTCACGTCGCCTCCATGCCGGACACCGCCTGGCCAGAAATCGGGCCACCCGCCAGACTCTTTCCCGGTTCCAAAAAGAAGCCCCGGTTTCGATGTCGTCTCATTCATTTCGACACGTCGTCAGCGATTCACTCGCGTTCGTCTTCCTGATCCCCACCTGACGCCTCTACCGACGCCTTTTCCTCATCGCTCACCACGACGGTCTTCAGCCAACGCAGCATGAGGTGGTTTGAAGCCTCCCACCCGACGGGCGACTCCGAAGGGCCACAACCCCTTCATCATTCGCACAGCACCACGATCCTCCGCCTGACCTACCTCATGCGGCCTCCCGTGTTCGTGGCACACCTTTTCCCAGAATCTCCTGAGCTGCTTCAGATTTCGCGACCTTTGCACGCAGCCGCTCGTTCTCCCGCCGCAGCCGCGCCATCTCGGCCCGATCACGATTGTTCATCTTGTTCTTCGACCTCTCCGAGGACGCCACCATCGCCGCGGTGAACTCACCGCGCCCATCAGCACGCAACCACTCCCGAACTGTCGCACGGGTCAGGTTGTGCTCACGCATCAGCTGCGTCTTCTCACCCCGCTCGATCGCCGCATGGTACTGACGCACGAACTCGACTCGAAACGCCAACGGAAACGTCCGCCCGCCCGACACCGTCCGCCCGATAGGCACATCGATCATCTCTCACTCCGATCCCCACACCCACCACCACGAGGTGTCTCACGATCATCCTGGCAGCGGGCGTACACGGGGTGTGCGGCTCAGACAAAGACATCCCAGGAGCTTGAATGTCAAGCAGCGGACTGCTGAGCTGGGTCGGGCCAGGCTGTGGTCTCGTTGTAGAGGGTTCCGGTTTTGAGGCAGCCGTGCAGGATCCCGACGAGTCGGTTGGCGAGCTGGCGTAGCGCGGCGTAGTGACCGACACCGCGGGCTCGCTGACGGTCGTAGTAGTCGCGGGCGCCCCGGGACCACATCAGCGCGGATTGCGCCTGGGTGGTGAGGGCGTCGATGAGCCGGTCGTTGTGTACGAACCGGGCCAGGGCGACCTTCTTCTTGCCCGACGCGCGGGTGATCGGGGAGGTGCCCGCGTAGTTCTTGCGGGCTTTGGCGCTGCGGTAGCGGTCGGGGTCGTCACCGAACTCTGCGAGCACCCGGGCACCGAGGACCTGTCCCAAACCGGGCTGGGACGCGATGATCTCAGCGGCCGGGTGCTGCCCAAAATGCGCCTCGACCTGCCCCTGCAACGTCTTGATCTGGGTGTTGAGGACAGTCAGGACCGCCAGCAGCGCCTGGACCGAGGCTGCGTAGGCCTGCGCCACGACCTCGGGCTGGCCGAGCTGCTCGCTGCGCAGTGCGGCCGCAATAGCGGTGGCTTTGTCGGCGACGTTGCGGCGGCGCGCCCGCTTCAACGCGGCACTGATCTGGGGGATCGTGAGCCGGGCCGCCGCAGCTGGGGTGGGTGCTTTGGCGAGCAGTTCCAGGGTGTCGGCGGCGTCGAGGTCGTCGAACGCGGCCAGCGCGGCGGGGAAGTAGTCACGCAGAGCGTGACGCAACCGCTGGGTGTGGCGAGTTCGGTCCCAGATCATCGTCTTGTGAGCACGGGCCACCACCTTCACGGCCTCGGCTCGCGCGGAATCCCCAGCGACAGGTCGCAATTCGTGGGAATGGGTGCGGACCATATCCGCCAGCACGTGAGCGTCACCAGCGTCGCTTTTGGCACCCGAGACTCCCAGCCGGTCCCGAAACCTGGCCGCCTGCAATGGATTCACCGCCAGTACCGTGTATCCGGCGGCGACCAGCGCCCCGACCCAGGGACCGCGGTCGGTCTCGATCCCGACCAGGACCTCGACCTCGTCGGCGTCGTCGACCAGGCCGCCGAGGATCGCGTGCAGTCTCGCCATTCCGGCGACGCCCTCGGGCACGCGCGTTTTGGCCAGGCGGCGCCCGGCGGTGTCCATCACCTCCACGTCGTGGTGGTCTTCAGCCCAGTCATCTCCTACGAACAGTCGCAACAATCCTCCAATTGCTAATGCCGATCACCGTCGAGCAGCCAGCAGGAGAACCATCAGCGACCTAATCAAGCAGTGCTCACGCCCATTCGGGCGGGCACGACATCCCAGCAGCGATCAACTCTCCCGGCCTACCGGCAGGGGCACGGTCTTTCTCCAGGACTCGAAGTCCAGGGTGCGAAAGTGCTCACCTACCGGCCGGCTACTACCAGGAGTGTGCCGGATAGCTCACTCCCAGAACTGATAAGGGTGTGCAGGTCCGGCGTGATCAGCTGGCACGGCCGCGGCCAGGCCTCTTCGCACACCTGCTTCTCCCTCCACATACCTCGTGGCGTGCCGAGGAGTGTGCGAAGTCAGAAGCAGGTGTGCGAAGACGGCCTATCTGTCGCTTGGGTCATATGGCCGCTGCAGGAGATCTGTTTGCGGGCAGTCAGCTCGCCTCGGTATCCCAAGAGCACCACCCGCCGTGACTGCTGAGCCTGCGGTGGCAAAGAACCAATGTGCCTACGAACCGATCGACGACGCGGATCTCTGCTCACCGCGCTGTGCCCGGATCTACTGACCCTCGCTCGTATTGCCCAAGATCCGCACACTCTCTCGGGATCCGCACCCGTCGCTTGGGTCATATGGCCGCTGCCGAAGATCCGTTTTGGGGACATTCAGCTCACCTCGTTATCTCGACAGCACCACCTGCCCAGGCGGTTGGGCCTGCGGTGGCAAAGTACCGATGTGCCTACGAACCGATCGACGACCACCGGATCTCTGCTCACCGCGCTGTGCCCGGATCTGCGGACGGCGCTGACTCGGGTCGGCTACGACGCCGACACGCTGCTGGAGGTACTCGGGGAAGACGTGCACGCGGCGTTGGGGCGATCGGAGCCGGTGCCGGTGCGGCGGGCCGCGCGCGATGCGGGGGAACTGGGCACGCTGATTCGGTTGCTGCTGCTCGGGGACGCATTGCCCGAGCGGGATGTGGCGGCCGCGCTCGTGCCGGTCGATATCGATCGCGCGGTGGCGGCTGGCCTGCTCGACCGTGACGGCGATGCAGTCCGTGCGACGCTCGACCTCCGTCCCTTGGACGCAGGAGCGGGCACCCGCTGGATCCTGTCCGATCTCGACGATTCGATGCGCCGACGCACGCTCACCGAAGAGCACGTGCTCGGCGTCGGCCACGCCTCCCTTTCGCTGCTGCGCGCCACCCCGACTCGCAAGGTCGGCTCCGTGCTCGACCTCGGCACCGGCTGCGGCGTACAGGCCGTGCATGCCGCCTCGTACGCCGATCGCGTCACCGCGACCGACGTCAACGCCCGCGCGTTGTGGCTCGCCGAAGCGACCGCCGCGCTCAACGGAATGGATATCGAACTCGTCGAGGGCTCCTGGTTCAAGCCGGTCGTGGGCCGCCGCTTCGATCAGGTGGTGGCCAATCCGCCGTTCGTGGTCGGCCCGGCCAGGATCGAACACACCTACCGCGATTCCGGGCTCGCCCTCGACGGCGCCAGCGAACTGGTCATCGGCCAGGCCTCGGATCTGCTCGCCCCCGGCGGCACCGCCGCGATGCTCGCGGCCTGGGTGCACGTCGACGGCGAGGATTGGCGACATCGGGTGTCGTCCTGGCTGCCCGCGCACGGCGTCGATGCCTGGGTGGTGCAGCGTGATGTCGCCGACCCTGCCCTCTACGTCGGCACCTGGTTGCGTGACGCCGGCCTCGACCCGCGCGACCCGGACGCGCAAGTGCGCGCCGAACAGTGGCTCGACGCGTTCAGCGCGGCCGACGTCGAGGGCATCGGCTTCGGCTTCGTTTATCTGCGCGCCATCGACGGCCCGACCGAACTGCTCGCCGAGGACCTCACCCACGGTTTCGACGATCCGCTCGGCGACGAGGCCACCCGTTACTTCGAGCGTTCGGCCTGGCTGCGCGCCGTCGCAGGCAACGAAAGACTCGCCTGGACTTCACGTTTCGTGGTGGACCCGGCGACCGCGCTGGAACGCGTCGCGCTGCCCGGCCCCGACGGCTGGGCAGAGCAGGTAGCACGCGTGCACCGCGGCGACGGACCCCGCTGGCAGCACGAGGTGGACGAGACAACCATCTCGCTGCTCGCGGGAATGCGGGCCGACGGCCTCCCGTTATACGAGTTGATCGAACTGCTGGCGGTTGCCCAAGGATCTGACGAGGTGACCACGGAGTTTGCGGCCGACGCGTTGTCCGTGGTGGCCGGATTGGTCCGCCACGGACTGGTGCGACCCGTGTAATTCCGGCAATCGCGGGTAGGTCGGTGCAGGCACCGGACAACAGGCGCGTTCCACGGCTGAGACCTTCTCAGGAACTTCTCAGACGAGAGTGATGAAAACCGCACGTCAGAGCGGTTTATCTGAGCCGAGACGGGGAACTTTCTCTCTGTCGGGTCCGTTGTTCGGAGTGAGACACCACCGACAGGAGGCAAGTCATGACAAGCCCCGCCACCACTCGTGTGCGCATCAGCGATCAGGACCTCGACGCCCAGAGCCCCGCAGCCGATTTGGTACGCGTGTACCTGAACGGAATCGGCCGTACCGCGCTGCTCACGGCCGCCGACGAGGTCGAGCTGGCCAAGCGTATCGAGGCGGGCCTCTACGCCCAGAACCTGTTGGAGACCGGCAAACGCTTGTCGGCCACCCGCAAGCGCGATCTGGCGCAAATCGTTCGCGAGGGTCAAGCCGCGCGTTCGCACCTGCTGGAAGCCAACCTCCGCCTCGTCGTCTCGCTCGCCAAGCGCTACACCGGCCGCGGCATGCCGCTGCTGGACCTGATCCAGGAAGGCAACCTGGGTCTGATCCGCGCTATGGAGAAGTTCGACTACGCCAAGGGATTCAAGTTCTCCACGTACGCCACCTGGTGGATCCGTCAGGCCATCACCCGTGGCATGGCTGATCAGAGCCGCACCATCCGGCTGCCTGTCCACCTGGTCGAACAGGTGAACAAGCTGGCCAGGATCAAGCGTGAACTGCACCAGCAGCTCGGCCGCGAAGCCACCGACGCGGAACTGGCCAACGAGTCCGGCATCCCGGTCGAGAAGATCTCCGATCTGCTCGATCACAGCCGCGACCCGGTAAGCCTGGACATGCCGGTCGGCAACGACGAAGAGGCGCCGCTCGGCGACTTCATCGAAGACTCCGAGGCCACCTCGGCCGAGTCCGCGGTGATCGCCGGACTGCTGCACCACGACGTCCGCAGCGTCCTCGCCACCCTCGACGAGCGCGAACAGCAGGTCATCCGCCTGCGCTTCGGCCTCGACGACGGCCAGCCGCGCACCCTCGACCAGATCGGCAAGCTCTTCGGGCTCTCCCGCGAGCGCGTCCGCCAGATCGAGCGCGAGGTCATGGCAAAGCTCCGCAAGGGCGAGCGGGCCGACCGCCTCCGCGCCTACGCCAGCTGACCCTCAAACCCGTGCCGGATGATCCCGGCACAACCAACGACGCCGGACCCACTCCCCAGCACGGTCCGGCGTGCGACCTGGTGACCTTCGGGGTCACCTGCCAACGCCGGCCGGTGCCGCGCTCCCAACCCCTCCGGGACTCGCGAGCCGGTCGGCGTGAATCTTGCCGAGATCCGTTGACCCCAGCGGGTCACGCATACGCCTTAGACGGCCCTGACAGCTCCGTGAAGCGTCAACAACCTCGATGGTCGGCTCTCCCCGCCCCTGACGATGTCCTCGTCGAGATCGTCGACGAGGACTACCTGCCGCCGATAAGGCTAGGCAGTTCAGCGCAGCTCCGGTGCCGAGTTCCGATCCGGCGGGCTGTGGTGGTCTTCTCGAGCGCTTCGCACACTCGCTTGGTGTTCGCAGAAGCTGACGGAGTGTGAGCCAGCAAGCAGGCGTGCGAAGAAGGCCCTATCTGTCGCTTGGTAACCCACGAACTCGGCCGGGCGGCCGAAGCGGCTCAGTTCGGGCCGATTCGTCCACGGGCATAGCGGATTCCGCACTACCATCGCGTGGCCCGACAGATGGCGCCGAAGCCGAGACCTCACCCGAGTCGACGTGAGCCGACGTCGAAGCGGCTCGGTTCGGAGCCGATCCGTCCACCGGGCGTAGTCGGTTCCGCACCACCGTCACGTGGCCCGGCAGATAGCGCCGAAGCCGAGACCTCACCCGAGTCGACGTGAGCCGACGTCGAAGCGGCTCGGTTCGGGACCGATCCGTCCACGGGCGTAGTGGATTTCCGCACCACCCGCGTGGCCGGGCAGATGGTGTCGCAGCCGAGACCTCAGCCGAGTCGGAGGCGGCGTGGGCCGACGTCGAAGCGGCTCAGTGCGGGCCGATTCGTCCACGGGCGTAGTCGGTTCCGCACTATCGTCGCGTGGCTCGGCAGACGGTGCCGCAGCCGAGGCGGCGCGGACCGACGTCGAAGCGGCTCGGTTCGGGGCCGATCCGTCCACCGGGCGTAGTGGATTTCGCACTACCGTCGCGTGGCCCGGTAGACGGTGCCGCAGCCGAGACCCTCACCCGAGTCGGCGCGGACCGACATCGAAACGGCTCGGTTCGGGGCCGATTCGTCCGCGGGCGTAGAGGATTTCCGCTGAGTTGGTGGAGGCGAGTACTGGGTCGAAGGATAGTTCGCGCATTTCTGGTAGGTCGTCGAAGAGGGCTGAGATGCGTTGGGCCAGTTCGGCTAGGGCTGCTTTGTCCACGCGGGGGCTGGCGGGGGTGCCGGATAGGAGTGGGGCCGCGCGGGGGGCATCGATCAGGGCGGTTGCTTCGTCTGCGGTTAGTGGTAGGGCTCGGTAGGCGCGGTCGCCGAGGAGTTCGATGATCAGACCGGAGAGGCCGAATTCGATAACCGAGCCGAATGACGGGTCGTCTTGGACGCGTAGGACGCAGCCGACGCCCTTGGTTGCCATCTTCTGGACGTGCAGGACCGGGTCGCCACACAACTCGGCCAAGTCCGCGTAACCCTGGCGCACCGCCTCTGGACGCCAGAGGTCCAGGCGGACTCCGGTGAGATCCGGTCGGCGGCGCCACATTTCGCCGGTCGCCTTTGCCGCCACCGGGTAGCCGAGTTCCTCCGCCGCGGCGACCGCCTCGTCGGCATTGCGCACCTCACGGAACTCCACCACCGAGATGCCGTAGCAGCCGAGCAGTTCGACGGTTTCCAGATCGGTAAGCCTGCGCCCACCCGACTCTGCTATCCACTGTGCCACCAACCGCTTCGCGCGTTCGGTATCGATCCCGTTGGGGCGCAACACCTGCGACACCGGCCTGGTGCGCCATTCCGCGTAGCGACGAACCCGGGCCAGCGCCCGCGCGGCCCGTTCCGGATCGGGATACGAGGGAATCGACCCACGCACCGCCGAAGCACCCACGCCGCGCACCGACAGCAGATTCGGAATGCCTTGTTCGGCAACGAAAGTAGTGAGAATAGGCTTGTTCGCGTCGGGGACCTCTGCCGCGGCGGCGCGAATGGCGTCGGCAAAGCCCGCCATCGGCAGCGGCACCGGCGGCGCGAAAACTACGAGCACCGAGTCGATTTCGTCCGAACGCAGCGCCGCGACCGTGGCGTCGAGGTACGCACCGGGGGTCGCTTGCGGGCCCAGATTCACTGGGTCGCCGACGTCGAGTCCCTCACTCTGCGCCGCATCGATGGCCAGCCAGTTCAGTGCCGCGCTATTGCCCACCACCGCCAACCGGGAACCGCCGGGCAGCGGTTGATAGCCGAGCAGCGCGGCGCAGTCGAACAACTCCGAGATCGAGTCGACCTGCACAATTCCCGCCTGCGCGAACAGGTCTCGCACGATCGAGCGGTCCATATCGCCCGCAGGTTGAGCCGCATGGCGGCCGCTACTCACCGCGACGATCGGCTTGGTCCTGGCCACCCGGCGCGCGATCCTGGAGAACTTGCGCGGGTTACCGAAACTCTCCAGGTAGAGCAGGACGACGTCGGTGTCCGGGTCGGTATCCCAGTACTGGAGTAGGTCGTTGCCGGACACGTCGGCGCGGTCGCCCGCCGACACGAACGTCGACAGTCCGAGATTCCTGGCCGCGGCCTCCCCTAGGATCGCCGCACCCAACGGCCCGGACTGACAGAAGAACCCGATCCGCCCGCGACCGGGCAGCACCGACGCCAACGTCGCATTCAGTGCCACCGCCGGATCGGTGTTCGCGATGCCGAGCGCGCTCGGCCCGACCACCCGCATCCCGTGTCCTCGTGCGGCGGCGACCAATTCGCGTTCGGCCGTCCCGCCCGCGACGCCGGTCGTGTCGAATCCGGCGGTGAGCACGACAAGTCCCTTGACGCCCTTGGCCATGCAGTCGTCGAGCACTGAGCCGATCGCCTCCGGCGGCACCGCGACCACCGCGAGGTCGACCTCGTCCGGGATCTCGCGCACAGTCGCGTAGGCACGTACGCCGCGCACCGAGCGCCGATTAGGATTCACCGGGAACACCGGGCCCTGGAACACCCCGGACAGCAGGTTGTTCAGCACCGCGCCGCCCACCCGGCCCGCGCTCGGCGTCGCACCGATCACCGCCACCGAGCGCGGTGTGAGCAGATTGCCCACACTGCGTGCCTCGGAGGCGCGTTCCCGCGAATCCCGTACGGAGAGCAAGGCTTCGGACGGATCGATGGCGAATTCCAGGTGCAGCACCGACCCGTCCCGGCTGCGCTCGACCTGATAACCCGCATCCCGGAAAACCGTCACCATCGTGGTGTTCTCGGCGAGCACCTCGGCGACGAAGGTCTCGATCTTGTTCTCCGCGGCGGCACCGGCCAAGTGCTCCAACAGGATCGAGCCGAGCCCACGCCCCTGATGCCCGTCGGCCACCACGAACGCGACCTCCGCAGACCTCCGGCCGACCCGGTCGAGCCCCTCATAGCGACCCACCGCGATGATCGCCGTCCCGAGCACCAGTACCAGCCCGACCCGGTCGTGATAGTCGACGTGTGTGGTCCGATACAGGTCCTTCGGCGAAATCCGCGGGTACGGACCGAAATAGCGCAGATACCGGGTGCGGTCGGACAGCGCTGCGTGGAACTCCTGCAGCGCGTCCGCGTCGTCCGGCGTGATCGGCCGCAGCCGGACCACGCCGCCGTCGGAGGCGAGCACGTCGGCGAACCAGTGCTGCGGCGGCGGGGGCGGGACGGCCGGGGTGTCCGGAGTGTCTACGGGGTCAGTCACGAGGGTCCTCCGGGTCCAGGCCGAGCAATCCGAAAGTCGCTCGGCGGGTGGCCAGCACGGCTGTGTCGATGGCGCGTTGGGCGCGGTCGAGGCGCGCGTCCCCAGTCTCCCCCGTGCCGCCCGGCCCATCCCACGGGAGGTAGGCGATGTCGCCGCCGTCACCCATGGTGGTCGGCGGATCCACCCGGGGCGCTTCCGCGCGGACCCGATCGATCCAGTCCTGCGGGATCGCCGTCTCCGGTGCGATGGTGCGATCCAGCGCGGTGGCGAGCAGGTGCGTCCAGGCACGCGGTACCACCCGGACCAGCCCGTAACCGCCGCCCCCGACGGCGAGCCAGCGTCCCTCGGCGTACTCGTCGGCGAGGTCGCGCATCGCACGGAAGGCGGCACGCTGACCGTCCACCGTGAGCTCCAGATCAGCCAGCGGATCCTCGCGATGGGTATCCACCCCGCATTGACTGACCACGATCTGCGGACGGAACGCCGCCAACGCGCCAGGCACCACCGCGTGAAAACCACGCAGCCACTGCGTGTCTCGGGTGCCGGGCAGCAGGGGCAGATTGATCGCGGTGCCCTCGGCGGCGCCCACGCCGGTCTCCTCCGGCCAGCCGGTGTTCGGCCAGAGCGTCGCCGGATGCTGGTGCAGCGAGACGGTGAGCACCCGCGGGTCGGCGTAGAACGCCCGCTGCACGCCGTCACCGTGGTGCACGTCGACGTCGAGATAAGCGATCCGGTCGAAGCCGTTGTCCAACAGCCAGGAGATGGCCACGGCCGCATCGTTGTAGACACAGAACCCGGACGCCGAGTCCGCCATCGCGTGATGCATGCCACCACCGATGCTCACCGCCCGCTGGGTCCGGCCCGCCGCGATCTCCTTGGCCGCGGCCAAGGTCCCGCCGACGATCACCGAGGCCGCCTGATGCATGCCGGGGAACACCGGATTGTCCGGCGACCCCAGGCCATACGGCGGCGCCTGCGGCGATCCGGCCGGTGCCCTGGCATGCTCGACCGCTTCGATGTAGTCGGGGGTGTGGATGCGCAGCAGGTCGGCCCGATCGGCGGCGGCGGGCGCCAATAGCTCGACACCGTGGAGTAATCCGAGACTTTCGGCCAGCGCCATGGTGAACTTCAGGCGCGCCGGTTTCATCGGATGCTCCGGGGTCCAGGCGTAGTCGAGAAATCGGTCGGTCCAGACGACGGTTCCTCGGTTGCGCTGTACGCCGGGTGGCGCCGGGTGTTCGCTGCGCGGTGCAGTGGCCATGGTCGCAACGCTACGCGGGAAGGTACGGACCCCGTCGAACGTTGCTATGCAGTAGAAATACAGATAAGAGCGATCGCGGCGGCAAGCCGTGCGCCGACAGGAATCCCGCATTGCCGCGTGTTGCGCGGCGCGACACCGTCCGGCGCAGGGCCGTGTCGGTGTGCGTAGGTAGAATTCGTGCCGACGAAGGGGTAACAGGTGAAAGATCTGGTCGACACCACGGAGATGTATCTCCGTACCATCTACGACCTCGAGGAGGAGGGCGTGGTGCCCCTGCGCGCTCGCATCGCCGAGCGCCTCGAACAGAGTGGACCGACGGTGAGCCAAACCGTCGCGCGGATGGAGCGCGACGGCCTGCTGCTGGTCGCCGGAGACCGGCATCTCGAACTGACCGAGAAGGGCCGCGGCATGGCGGTCGCGGTGATGCGCAAGCACCGCCTCGCCGAGCGGCTGCTCGTCGACATCATCGGACTCGACTGGCAGAACGTGCACGCCGAGGCCTGCCGCTGGGAACACGTGATGAGCGAGGACGTCGAGCGGCGCCTGGTCGAGGTGCTCAACCACCCGACCACCTCCCCCTACGGCAACCCGATCCCCGGCCTGGACGAGCTGGGCATCGTGCCGTCGACCGCCGCCGAGGAAACCCTGGTCCGGCTCTCGGATCTGCCGCAGGGCCAGGTGCACGCCGTCGTCGTGCGCAGGCTGGCCGAGCACATCCAGACCGACCCGGAGGTCATCGGGCAGCTGCGGGAAGCGGGCGTGGTGCCCGACGCGCGCGTGACGGTCGAGAACAAGCCGGGCACGGTGGTCATCACCGTGCCGGGTCACGACGGTTTCGAGCTGTCCGACGAGATGGCCCACGCCGTCCAGGTAAAGCTGGTCTGACGCGTGAAGCTTCTGGTCACGGGTGGCGCCGGATACGTCGGCGGTGTGTGCGCGCAAGTGCTCATCGAAGAAGGTCATGAGGTCGTCGTCGTCGACGACCTGTCCACCGGCAACGCCGACGGCGTCCCGTCCGGCGCCCGCTTCGTCGAAGGCGACATCGCGCAGGCCGCGACCGCGCTGCTGGCCGCCGAAACCTTCGACGGCGTCCTGCATTTCGCCGCGCAATCGCTGGTCGGCGAGTCGGTGCAGCAGCCGGAGAAGTACTGGCACGGCAACGTGGTGAAGACCTTCGAGCTGCTCGAGGCGATGCGCAAAGCGGGCACACCACGACTGGTGTTCTCCTCCACCGCGGCCGTGTACGGCGAACCGGAACAGGTGCCGATCACCGAGGACGCGCCGACCCGGCCGACCAACCCGTACGGTGCCTCGAAACTCGCCATAGATCACGCCATCACCTCCTACTCGATCGCGCACGGGCTGGCGGCGACCAGCCTGCGCTACTTCAACGTCGCCGGCGCCTACGGTGGGCTCGGCGAAAACCGGGTGGTGGAAACACATCTCATCCCGCTGGTGCTGCAGGTCGCGCTCGGGCACCGCAAGGCGATCTCGGTGTTCGGCACTGACTGGCCCACCCCGGACGGCACCGCGGTCCGTGACTACATCCACATCCGCGACCTCGCCCAGGCCCACCTGCTGGCCCTGGCCACCTCCGAGGCAGGCACGCACCGCGTCTACAACCTCGGCAGTGGCACCGGATTCTCGGTCCGCGAAGTGATTTCGGCCTGCGAACGCGTCACCGGCCTCCCCATCGCCGCCCAGGACGCCCCCCGCCGCCCCGGCGACCCGGCCACCCTCATCGCCTCCAGTGCCCGCGCCATCGCCGACCTCGGCTGGCACCCAGAACACAACGACCTCGACGAAATAGTCTCCGACGCCTGGGATTTCCTCCAATCCCTAGGCCCCCGCGCCCACAGCGCCCCCTGAAATCCCTCCCGTAGTTCCCCGGGGCGGCACGGCTTTCCACAAGCCGCGCCGCCCCAACTACTTTCCGCAGGCCCGTTCGCACTAGCCTGGATTGGCCGACGAGCACAGCTGCGTCCACACCCCAAACCGCCTAGCCACCTCCCTCGGACTTCGGTTGGCACTGAACAGGATTGGCCGCCGTCCGGCGCAGCCTCGCCGGGTGCCTGGCTGGCGCGGCTGCCAGGCTCGCCTTGCCCGGCCAGCCCGGCCCGCAGGTGTGCGACACGGTCGTGCTGAACCTGCCACACGCTGAACCGCACTGCCTGATACGGACCGGCCTGCGGGCACAGTGACCGTGGGGAGCCGAGGGGTGTAACCCGGTCTCGGACTGGGCTTCACGGTGTGGGTGAGCCCAGGTCGATGCCGAGGTCGGCGGCGGTGTCGTAGCCGCTGCGGGCCAGGCGGCGCAGTTGGTCGGGGCGCATGCCGATCATCAAGGACGTTTCGAGCAGCGTTGCCAGGGGGTGGTCCGGGTCGGCGTCCAAGGCGGCTTCGAGGGCGATGCCTGCGAGTGGGCCGTCGCCGCGGACGTAGGCGCTGTAGCCGAGCAGAGCCGCGGCCTCGGCGCGGTCGCGGCCGGTCAGGGCTCGGGTCAGCGCGGCCCACAGTCCTTCGGCGGCTACGGCGTGGTCGCCGACGGCGAGGGCGAACATGGCGTCGCGGACGGCTCGGTCCCGCAGGGCGGCAGCGAGTTCCGCGAGTTCGGGGACCATGAGCTGCACACCGGATTCGGTGTTCGCGATCTGCCACAGCACGTAGTCGAGGGCCTGCCTGCTGTAGTCGCTCGGATCACCGCGCCGCACCGCACGTGCGTAACGATCACGGGCGACCGACAGCGCACTGTCCAGTACCGCCGCCACCTGATCCCGCACCTCGACGTCCTCCGCCACCAGCTCTGTCAGCTCCGAACGCGAACCGCGAATCTGCCGACCGTCGAGCACATGCGACAGCGCCACCACCGAGGTAGCCGGATCCGGCAGCGCCCCACGACGATCCGGGCCCACCAAACTCCACCAGCTCTGCTCGGGCTCGATCGAACGCACCGCCCACGCCCCGGCCAGCGTGATGTCCTGCGCCGCGAGCCGCCGGTCCAAAGCGTCGATCAACGCCTCGAATCTCCCGGTGCCGCACCGTTCCCCGATCTCCGAGCGCCGCCGCGCAGGTTCCACGGCCCGATCATCGACGACGACCACGAGCACCTCGGCCACGTCGTCGTGCGCACAGATCTGCAGCACACACTGCGCCACCATCCCGGCCCGCAGTTTGCGCCGCCCACCGTCCTGCTCCATATCGAACCGGACCACCGCATCGATGATCGCCCCGTCACTGCGCCCCGGCGAGGACCGCAGCACCAGCACAACCAGCGACCGCTCCGGCGGAAACCCGATCATCGCGGGCACCGCCGCGATGATCTCCCCCGGTTCATCCACGCACACAGCACAATCCGGTGCATCCGCATCGAACGGCGGCGCCTGATCCGCACACACAAGAGTGCGCACGTGATCGGCAACACTGAACGCGCCCCGCTCCTCCGCATCGTCGAAATCCGTGCTCACCGATTCGTCGATTCGCTCTGAGCCGTCGCTGAACTCAGCTGCGTCGCACTCGTCGATATCCGCGATCTGTCCCGCGCCGTACCGCCACGCGGAGTAACCCAGCTGTTCGCTATCACCGGACCGCCCGACGCTGTCCGGCAGCGTTGTATCGCCCAGCCGCGCCGTTTCATCGAGCTGCGTCACGTCGTCCGACCGCCCAATGTCGTCGGACGACGCCTCGCCTTCCACCCGAGCCGCATCACCATGCGACCCCACACCATCGGTCAACGGGCGATCCCCCCGCCGAAGGAACTCACACGATCGCATAGCGGCGGCAAGGCTCACCGGAGCGCGGGACGTGCTCTTGCCCCTGAGCAGCGACGGTCGAGCACAGAAGAGTCCGTCCTGAGAATCGGACGCGGAATCGGCCTGTGCCTCAGCACGACCGGAGGGATTGGGGTTCGCGGGAGTGGTCATGGCGACGAGACTGCCCGCCGACCCCACCGAGCACTCCACGCTGACCAGGCAATTCAGCCGCCCTGGGGAATTCTCCGCCCCTGTGGACAAACCGGCCGCATCGACCCGTCACCACGACCCGGTTGTCAGCACAACCTGCTACCGTGCCGCCCCCACTACCCCTTCTGGACCCGCTGCACCGCCGCAGTGAACAACTCGTCCACCGCCGCCATATCCGGCTTGCCATCGGAAAAAGACATATACGTCACAGTGATTCGCACATCCCCGACCTGTCCCGCCAACGTCCGCATCCTCTGCGTCAACCCCGCCCCGCCGACATCCGGCGTCACAGTCCGCCGCCACGCCAACGTATCGTCCGCATCGATCGGCGGCGCCGGATCGAGCTCAGTCGTCACGGTCGTCATCGCGGCACCCCGACTGACCCGCACCGACCCACACTGCTTCAGCTGACTACGCAACACCGCGAGCGCCTGATCGGTCCGCGTCAATTCCAGGGTGATGGTCGCCCGACTCGCATCATCGGTACCCACCGCGATCGCCGTCTTGTCCACCCCGAACTGCTGCGGCGGCGGCACACAACTCTCCGGCTGCACCCGCGTACCCCGCCCCACCCCGGTCAAATCCCCCGCCGCCTGCGACGCCGCCTCGGGCGGCAACACCACCGCCGGATACCTGGCCGGAAACTGCGCGGGTTCCACCAGCAACGCCGACAACGCGCCGCCGACATGCCGCGTCACCACCGTCTGCTCCCCCGCGACCGGATGCCCGACCACGGTCGACCCGCACCCGGCGAGCAGCACCACACACGCCGCGGACATGGCGAAGCCCACCCCTTTGCGCGCCGAATCCGCCACAGTCACCCACCCCACTGTGCCAAACTCCCCGTGCCCGCCCACGATGCCACGCCGCCGCACCGGGAATGCGCGGGCCGCCGACGCTGTTGGCTCGTCGTATGGGTCGGTGTCCGGCCGAGCGCGGTGGCTGTCACCCACATGGGGGACAATGGACATGGTCCCCGTCTCGGACGCTGCTCGTCTCGAAGGACTTCGGTGTCGAAGACCGAGCATCAACCGGGCCGGCGGAACCGCGCAGGAAGGAGCACGCGATGGACCACGAGTCGCGAATGTACGAACTGGAGTTTCCCGCTCCACAGCTGTCGTCCGACGACGGCGCGGGTCCGGTCCTGGTGCACGGATTGGAAGGCTTCACCGATGCCGGGCATGCGGTGAAGCTGGCCACGACGCACCTGCGCGAGAGCCTGGAAAGCGAACTGGTCGCCTCGTTCGACGTGGACGAGCTGCTCGACTACCGCTCGCGCCGCCCGCTGATGACGTTCAAGACCGATCACTTCTCCGAGTACGCCGAGCCCGAGCTCAACCTCTGGGCGTTGCGCGACACGGCGGGCACCCCGTTCCTGCTGCTCGCGGGCATCGAACCGGACCTGCGCTGGGAGAAGTTCACCACCGCGGTGCGTCTGCTCGCCGAACAGCTCGGCGTGCGCCGCAGCATCGGCCTCAGCGCCATCCCGATGGCGATCCCGCACACCCGCCCGCTGGGCGTGACCGCGCATTCCTCCGATCGCGACCTGATCTCCGAGCATCAGCGCTGGCCCGGCGAGCTCCAGGTGCCCGGCAGCGCGTCGTCGCTGCTGGAATACCGGATGGCGCAACACGGTCAGGAGTCGGTGGGCTTCTCGGTGCACGTGCCGCACTACCTGGCACAGACCGCGTACCCCGAGGCCGCGCAGACCCTGCTGGAGAACGTCGCCGACAACGCGGGCCTGGAAATCCCACTCGCCGCGCTCGGCGAGGCGGCGGCCAGGGTCCGCGAACAGGTCAACGAGCACATCGCCGGAAACTCCGAGGTCGAGACGGTCGTGCACGCGCTGGAACGCCAGTACGACAGCTTCGTCAGCGCCCAGGAGGGCCAGTCGAGCCTGCTCGTCGGTGACGGCGAACTCCCCAGCGGCGACGAACTCGGCGCCGAGTTCGAACGCTTCCTTGCCGAGCAGGGCGGCTACGAGGGTGAGGCCGGTCCCGAGCCGGGCGAGCAGCGGTAACAACCCTGCGGGCACCAGCCCGTAGGGTGTTCGGAGTGGATCTGACCGAGCTGCTGGAGATACCGGGAACCGACGCCGACGCCCTGTACGAGTCCTTCGGGGCGTGGGCGGCCGAGCAAGGCACCCCGTTGTATCCGGCGCAGGACGAGGCGCTACTGGAACTAGCGTCCGGATCCAACGTCATCCTCGCGACGCCGACCGGTTCCGGTAAGTCCCTCGTCGCGGTCGGCGCGCACCTGATCGCGCTCGCCCAGGGCAAGCGCACTTACTACACCGCCCCCATCAAGGCGCTGGTCAGCGAGAAGTTCTTCGCCCTGTGCGAGGTGTTCGGCGCCGACCGCGTCGGCATGGTCACCGGCGACGCGGCGGTGAACGCAGACGCGCCGATCATCTGCGCCACCGCCGAAATCCTCGCGAACCTCGCCCTGCGCGAGGGCTCGGCCGCCGACGTCGGCCAGGTCGTGATGGACGAATTCCACTTCTACGCCGACCCCGACCGCGGCTGGGCCTGGCAGGTCCCGCTGCTGGAACTCCCCCGCGCCCAGTTCCTGCTCATGTCCGCCACCCTCGGCGAGGTCGACTTCTTCGCCGAGGACATGGAACGCCGCACCGGCCGCCCGTCCGCGATCGTCGCGGGCACCGAACGCCCCGTGCCGCTGACGTTCTCCTACGCGCGCACCCCCATCACCGAAACCCTGGAAGAACTCGTCACCACCCACCAGGCCCCGGTCTACGTGGTGCATTTCACCCAGGCCGCCGCCCTGGAACGCGCCCAGGCGCTGACCAGCGTGAACTTCGCCACTCGCGCCGAAAAGGACGCGATCGCCACGGCATTGGGTGAATTCCGGTTCGCCTCCGGCTTCGGCAAAACGCTGTCCCGGCTGATCCGCCACGGCATCGGCGTACACCACGCGGGCATGCTGCCGAAGTACCGGCGCCTGGTGGAGCGCCTCGCCCAAGAGGGTCTGCTGAAGGTGGTCTGCGGCACCGACACCCTCGGCGTCGGCATCAACGTCCCCATCCGCACCGTGCTGCTCACCGGCCTGACCAAGTACGACGGCGTGCGCACCCGCAGACTGAAAGCCCGTGAGTTCCACCAGATCTCGGGCCGGGCAGGTCGCGCGGGCTACGACACCATGGGCACCGTCGTCGTGCAGGCGCCCGAGCACGAGGTGGAGAACACCCGCCTGCTCGCCAAGGCGGGCGACGACCCGAAGAAGCAGCGAAAGGTGGTGCGCCGCAAGCCCCCCGAGGGTTTCGTCTCGTGGAGCGAGGAAACCTTCGACCGCCTCGTCACTGCCCAGCCGGAGCCGATGGTGTCGCGCTTCAGCGTGACGAACTCCATGCTGCTCAACGTGATTGCCCGCCCGGGCAACTGCTTCGACGCCATGCGCCACCTGCTCGAGGACAACCACGAGCCGCGCCCCGCCCAGCGCAAACACATCCTGCGCGCCATCCGCCTCTACCGCGCACTGCGCGACGCCGGGGTGGTCCAGCAGCTCGACGAACCCGACGCGCAGGGCCGCCGCGCCCGCCTCACCGTCGACCTGCAACGCGACTTCGCCCTCGACCAACCGCTGTCGCCGTTCGCGCTGGCCGCGTTCGACCTACTCGACAAAGACGCGCCCGGCTATACCCTCGATGTGGTGTCCCTCATCGAATCGACCCTCGAGGATCCGCGCCAGCTGCTGATGGCTCAGCAGCACAAGGCGCGCGGTGTGGCGATCAACGAGATGAAGGCCGACGGCATCGAGTACGACGAGCGGATGGAACTGCTCGAAGAGGTCACCTGGCCCAAACCCCTGGCCGAGCTGATCGAGCCCGCCTTCGAGACCTACCGCGCCGGACACCCGTGGGTGTCGGAATTCGCGCCGTCACCCAAGTCGGTGGTGCGCGACATGATCGACCGGTCGATGACCTTCGCCGAGCTGATCTCGTTCTACGAGCTGGCCCGCTCCGAGGGCGTGGTGCTGCGCTACCTCGCCGACGCCTACCGCGCGCTGCGCCGCACCGTGCCGGATGCCGCGCGCACCGAGGAACTCGACGACATCACCGAGTGGCTCGGCGAACTGGTCCGCCAGGTCGACTCCAGCCTGCTCGACGAATGGGAGCAACTCACCAACCCCGGCGCGGAGATCGACGCTGACCAACTCGCCTTCGGCGCCGAAACGGTGCGCCCCATCTCCGCCAACGAGCGCGCGTTCCGGGTGATGATCCGCAACACCATGTTCCGCCGGGTCGAGCTGGCGTCGCTGCGCCGCTGGGACCTGTTGGCTGACATGGGTACCGGGCCGGATTGGGAGACCGAGCTGGCCCCGTATTTCGAGGAGTACCAGCGCATCGGCATCGGCCAGGACGCGCGCGGTCCGCAACTGTTCCAGATCGAACGAAGACCCGGTTTCTGGCAGGTGCGTCAGGTCCTCGACGACCCGGCGGGCGACCACGGCTGGTCGATCGTCGGCGTGGTGGACCTGGCCGAGTCCGACGCCGCGGGTGAGGTCGTCTTCGACGAAATCACGGTGTCCGCGGGCTGACCGCACCGCCCGGCCCACCCGAATCACTACAGAATCCATACAGGTCAGTGGCTATCTCGCGCCCGTTTGCGGGTGCTTCGCTGAGGTGTCACCGACACGAGGTTTGACGGATTCGGTTCTGGGTGGGGGCCGCTGCTACTCTCTCCGCTGCTGCCAAGCGAAAGATCAACTATGCCCGAATCACCGTTTCTTGTCATCTATCCCGAGCGAGTGCGTGCTAACTTCCACGCGCTCCATGCCGCCATGCCCGCGGCAAGGATTCGCTTCGCGGTCAAGGCAAGTCCGGTGCCGGAGATCATCCGAGCGCTAGACGAGGAAGGCGCCGAGTTCGATGTCGCCAGCATCGGCGAGATCGAGCTGTGCCTCGCGCTCGGTGTCGAACCCGACACACTCTGCTACGGCAATCCGATCAAGAAAGCCGCCGACATCGCCCGCGCTTATGCCCTCGGCGTGCGCCGGTTCGCCTTCGACACCGAGGACGATCTGCTGCACATCGTGGAGCACGCGCCGGGCTCGGAGGTCGAATGCCGGTTCCTCGCTTCGGCTCCCGAGTCACGCACGCCGTTCGGCACCAAGTTCGGCTGCACGCCGGGCGAGGCGTTCCGGCTGCTGGTGCGGGCCCGTGATCTCGGGTTGATCGTCACGGGGCCGTACTTCCACGTCGGGTCGCAGCAGCTCGATCCGGACGCCTGGCGGATCGGCATCGAGCAGGCCGGGCGGATCGTGGAAGCGTTGGCCGACAAGGATATTCACGTCAGATCCGTGAATATCGGTGGCGGACTGCCGATCGCGTACGCCGATCCCGCGCCCGCCCTCGCCGAGATCGCGGCGGTGGTCAACACCGCCGCGACCGAATTCCTGCCCGAGACCGCCGGATTGGTGGTCGAACCCGGCCGCGCCCTGGTCGGTTCCGCGGGCATCATCCACGCCGAAGTCATCGGCGTGCGCATTGCGCCGGACGCCCGGCGCTGGGTGTATCTCGACATCGGTCGCTACAACGGAATGGCCGAGACAGAGAACGAGTACATCGCCTACCGGTTCCTCACGGACCGGGACGGTGACCCCGTCGATGAGGCGGTGGTGGCCGGTCCGACCTGCGACGGAGACGATGTACTGTATCAACGCACGCGAGTCCTCCTACCGACCACGTTGCGAGCCGGTGATCGCATCCAGATCCTCGACACCGGCGCCTATACCGCGAGCTATTCGTCGGTGTCCTTCAATGGTTTTCCGCCCTTGACCGTTCATGTCTCGGGCGCTGAGCGAGAGTGAGTTTGCCCATGACGGCGGATTTCACCGGCTGGCACGTGCTGGCCGAGTTCGGTGGCGTCGACGCGACCCTTTGCGACGACCTCGAACGACTCGAATCGGCGTTGCGTGAGTCTTTGATCGCGGCGGGCGTCACCATCTGCGATGTCGTACACAAGAAGTTCGATCCGCAGGGGGTGACTGTCCTCGCGCTGTTGTCGGAGTCTCACGCCTCGATTCACACCTATCCGGAGTCCGGCGACATCTTTGTCGACGTCTTCACCTGCGGCAGTATCGGCGCCGGTGCGTCGAAAGCTGTCGAGATGCTACGGGATAAGTTGTCTCCCAAGGACGTTCGAATGCAGGTCATCCGCCGCGGGCACGGCTCGCAGCGGATCGAGGAACCGGTGGGCGCGGGCCTGACCCGCATCTGGGACCTGCACGAGGTCATCGTGGACACCAATACCCCGTTCCAGCACATGGTGATCGCGCGCACCGAGCAGGGCATCAGCCTGTTCTCCGACGACGATCGCCAGTCCACGGAGTTCTCCCAGGTGACCTATCACGAGGCGATGATGGTCCCCGCCTTCGCACTGGCCGAGAAGCTGGAGAAGGTGCTCATCATCGGTTCCGGTGAGGGCGTGGCCAGTCAGATGTCGGTCGCCGCCGGCGCGTCGCTGGTGGATCACGTCGACATCGATCAACTCGAGGTCGAGCTGTGCGCCGAGCACCTGCCCTACGGCTACACCAGCGACGAGCTGGCCGCCGCCGTTCGCGGCGAGGGCCCGGTCAAGGTGCACTACGCCGACGGCTGGGACTTCCTGGCCAAGGCCGCCGAGGCGGGCACCCGCTACGACGTCATCGTGATCGACCTGCCCGACGAGCGGGTCGAAGACGCGCAGCACAACCGCCTCTACGAGTCGGAGTTCCTGTCCCGATGTCGGGCTCTGCTCGCCCCCGGTGGTGTGCTGAGCGCGCAGGCAGGGTGCGCGACCATGTGGCGCAACGAGACGTTGAAGCGGTCCTGGAGCCGCTTCCACGAGCAGTTCGGCACCGTGGTGCAGTACGGCAGTGACGAGCACGAGTGGACGTTCCTGTTCGGGTTGAACGAGCGGATCGCCGACCCGGTGCAGAGCATGACCGATCGTCTGGTCACGCTGCCGTATCGTCCGGAGACCGTCGATGCGCGGGCGCTCGAGCGCGGCGCGATCGAACCGTACGCACTGCGCGTATAGAACGACCCAACGCACCGGCTCCCAAGTGATTTCACTTGGGAGCCGGTGCTGTTTGGTTTCGCCGGTCAGGATTGCTTGCGGTAGTCCTCGACGTTCAAGCCGCCGACGCCCCAGTTGGTGAGTTCGACCTCGTCGATGACTACGAAGGTGGTGGCCGGGTCCTTGTCGAGGACGTCCTGAAGCAGGTCGGTGACGCCTTTGATCAACCGCGCCTTCTGTTCCCGCGTCACGCCTTCGTCGGTGACCTTGATGTTGGCGTACGGCATCAGGCGGCCCGCCCCGCGATGAACCCGCCGTCGACGGGGAAGATGTGGCCGGTGGTGAACTCGGCGTCCGCGAGATACAGCACCGCGGCGGTGGTTTCCGACACCTCACCGATTCGATTCAGCAAAGCCAGTCGGCCGGAAGCGGTTTCGTCGCCGTCCCCGAACAGCGGGGTGCGGATGATGCCGGGCGCGACAGCATTGACCCTGATCCCGTCCGCCGCGAGTTCCGCGGCGAGGCTGGTGGTCAGCGCGTGCACGCCGCCCTTGCTGACCAAAGCGCCGCGGAAGCAGGCAGCCCCGCCAGCGCGTGGTTGATGAGCACCGTGCCGATGTTCACGATGCTCCCGCCCGCGGCCTGTTGCTTCAGCTGCCGCACCACCGCCTGCGTGGTGAAGTACGTGCCCTTCAGGTTGCCGTTCAAATAGCTGTCGAGATCCTCCTCGGTGACGTCCACGAACGGCTTGGCACCGAAGATACCGGCGTTGTTCACCAGGACATCAACGCCACCGAACCGCTCGACCGCAGCCCGAACCAGCTCGGAACCCGTTGCGGGAGAGCCGATATCACCCGCGAACGTGGCCACCCGCTCGGCCGCGCCCAGCTCCGCCGCCACATCGGCGAGCTTGCCCGAGTCGCGACCGTTGAGCACCACGTTGTCCCCGCGCTCCACAAAAGCCCGCGCGATATCCCGCCCGATCCCACTGGAAGATCCAGTCACGATCACCGTCTTCGTCATATGTACTCTCCTTCTATCATTGATACGACCGGTCGTCTTGGAATAGGCAAGCAAGATGACCCTCTAGAAAGCCCCAGTTCAGGGCAGGAAGTAGTCCCCCAGCAAACGATCCAAACACTTGTTCAGCGGCGCCAACGTCCGATCGATCTTCATCCGGATCACCGCCCCCTCCCAAGATTCGAGCAACAGATCAGCCAGATCGATCGCATCGATATCATCCCGAATCATCCCCAGCCCCTGCGCTTCCCGCAGTTGCTCGGCCACCCGATCACGCCACGCCCCCCACGCGCTCGACAACGACTCCCGAAGCAGCTCACTACCTTCCAGCTCCCCACCCAGATTCGCGATCAAGCACCCTCCGGTGAACTCCGCCTCGACGAAGTCATCCATCAGCCGCCCGAAAAACGCCCGCAACCCACTGACCGGATCCGGTGCCGCCCCGAACGCCTCACTCAAATTCCGCTGCACGCACAGCGAATGATGCTCGATCACCGCCCGCCCAAAACTCTCCTTGCTATCGAAGTAGTTATAAAACGACCCCTTAGGCACCCCCACCTTGTCCAGCACCTGCTTGATCCCGGTCCCGTGATACCCACTCGCCAAGAACCCAGCAGCCCCCTCCTCCACCAGAAGCTGCCGAGTGTCCCCACTCCGTCGCGGTCGCGCCATCCCCCGAATATACGACCGGTCGTCTACTAACGCCAACTCGGCTGAATCTACACCAAGTGGGTATTGCCCACATGCACACATGGTGACATGATGGATACGGAGGTAATGCGATGACAATGTCTGGTTTGGACCTGAGCCGCTTCGAGATCGTCGGCGAAAGCGAGGCCGATTCCCGCGGGCGCGTCGCATTGGGGCGCGCGGGCGCGCGGCCGGGCCGCCGATATCAGGTACGCATCGACAACGACGGGGTGGTGGTTTTGGTGCCGGTGGTCTCGATTCTGGAACGCGAAATGATGGTGTGGGAAAACCCGCACCTGGCCGCGGAGATCCGGCAAGGCGTCAAAGACGCCGAGTCCGGCGACACGGTCGACCTCGGCGACTTCACGCAGTTCGCCACCGACCCCGAGGACAAGGCCTGACCGGTGGCCTACGAACTGCGCTTCGCCCGGGCCGCCGCCGATGCCTTGCACAGATTGGCCGAAAGGCCCAACACGGCAACCAAACTCAGAAAGGTCCACAAAGCACTGGGCCTACTGCAGGCAGACCCGCTCTACCCCGGTTTGAATTCCCATCGCTACCAGAACTTTCCTGGCATGGAGAAGGAAAAGATCTGGGACTCATACATCGAGAACCACACGCCGGGCGCATGGCGTATCTACTGGATGTACGGACCGGACTTCGAACGCGACGGCGAATCGGTGTCAGTGATCACTGTCCTGTCGATCGGACCGCACCTCTAACCCACGTCGCCATTCGGCGCAGTGGGTGACGAAGCGTGGGAGGCGAGTGGTGACGAAGTGGTCTGGGTACCAATCATCTTGCGCGACAGCGGCTGTCCAGATGTAGGTCCAGGCCGGGCCTTGAGGGTTGGTAAGTTGGGTTGCGCGGAGGTCGTACTCGTCGTCTTCGAAGGCGTCGAGGATCTCCCACTCCCCTGCGGTGAGGCCCTTGAGCACAACTCCGCGAGTCAAGGCCTTCGATTTCGGGACGAGGCCGGGGTAGATGCGGCCGGGTAGGGCTGCGACCCGGCAGCCGGGTGCGGCGGCGGGTTCTTGCGAAGGTACGCGGCCGATCAGGACCTCCAGTACCTCCGGGAATTGCAATGTTCCGCAGGCGAACAACGAATGCCCCTGTGCGGCACACCGATCCCACCTTCTGACGCTCGACGGCGGCAAGCCCATTCGGCAGCTCCTCTCGCATTCGCACGACGCCCGCGAGCACGGGACGGCCTCACCCACCTCGGCCCCGGCTCTATGCGCACCGGCCGCCAGTTCGCTCGAATCATCCTCCTCGGCGAGACCATCATCGCAACCTCGGCGCCGAAACAGACTGGCGCCGAGCATCTTCTACACCGGACGCATAGTGCGGATGATCGCGGCGAGGTACTCGTAGTCCTCCGCCCGAGCGGTGGACGTGCGGTAGGCGAGGCCGATGGTGCGACCGGGGGCGGGGGCGGCGAAGTGGGCGATATCGAGTGTGCCGCGGGCTGTTTCGGAGGCGACGGCCATTTCCGGGATGAGGGTGATGCCGAGACCGCCTGCGACACACTGCACTACGGTCGCCAGCGAGGCAGCGCGGGTGTCACCGACCGCGGCCGGGTGGACCTCGGCGGAGCGGCACAGGTCCAGGGTTTGGTCGCGCAGGCAGTGGCCCTCGTCGAGCAACAGCAGCGGCAAAGAATCGAGGACCGACGGCACGAGGTCGGTGCGCCCCGCCAGCTCGTGTCCGCGCGGCGTCACCAACACGAATTCCTCGGTGTAGAGCGGGATCTCGACCAAGCCGGGGACCTCGGTCGGCAACGCGAGCAACGCGACGTCGAGCACGCCGGTGCGCAGCCCGTCCAGCAGCCGCGCGGTCTGATCCTCGATCACCTGCGGGTGGAGTGCGGGTAACTTCTTGTGTAACTCCGGAAGAAGAGCAGGCAGCACATAGGGAGCAACCGTCGGAATGATGCCCATCCGCAATGTGCCGCCGAGACCGTCACCGGTCGCCGATGCCACGAAACGATCAGCCGCCTCGAGCGTCGCCATCGCCTTCGGCAGCAACCGCATCCCCGCGGCGGTGACGAGCACCCGCCGCGTGCTTCGCTCGATCAGTTGCAGTCCGAGCCCGTGTTCAAGTGCCGCGAGCGCCTGCGATAGCGTGGGTTGGCTCACACTGAGCCGCGCTGCGGCAGTGCCGAAGTGGCGGTATTCCGCGACCGCCACGAACGCACGCAGCTGTGACAGGGTCGGCTGATAAGTCTGATCGGTCACGGCTATCAGTGTAGTGCGACTGATCACCTTTACCTTTCACCAGCCCTTCGGCAAGATCGCAAGGGAGCTTTTCTGCTTTTCTGCACAGTGCTAGCAAACCCACCCAGAACGAGGAGATTAGGCATGGCCTTGCTGACCATCGGCGACCAATTCCCGGCATACAACCTCACCGCTGTCATCGGTGGTGATCTGTCCAAGGTCGACGCTCAGCAGCCTGACGATTACTTCACCCAGATCACCAGCGACGATCACGCGGGCAAGTGGCGGATCGTCTTCTTCTGGCCGAAGGACTTCACCTTCGTGTGCCCGACGGAGATCGCTGCGTTCGGCAAGCTCAACGAGGAATTCGCGGACCGTGACGCGCAGGTGCTCGGCGCCTCGGTCGACAACGAGTTCGTGCACTTCCAGTGGCGCGCCCAGCACGAGGACCTGAAGACCCTGCCGTTCCCGATCCTGTCCGACCTCAAGCGCGAATTGGCCGCCGCCAGTGGCGTTCTCAACGCCGACGGCGTCGCCGACCGCGCGACCTTCATCGTCGACCCGAACAACGAGGTGCAGTTCGTCTCGGTCACCGCGGGTTCGGTCGGCCGCAACGTCGACGAGGTGCTGCGGGTGCTCGACGCGCTGCAGTCCGACGAGCTGTGCGCCTGCAACTGGAAGAAGGGCGACCCGACCATCAACGCGGGCGAACTGCTCGCCGCGAGCGTCTGAGTCCAGCACCACAAAGCACGAAAACCTTGGAACGAGAAGAGGATACAAAGCCATGAGCGAGCGCAGCGAGCGAATCATGGGCACAGCGCCCATGGGCACGACGGAGCCGAGCGCCAGCGAGGCGCAGTCGTGAGCATTGAGAACCTGAAGAACTCCCTCCCCGAGTACGCCAAGGACCTCAAGCTCAATCTGTCATCGCTCGCGCGCACCACCGTGCTGAACGAACAGCAGCTGTGGGGCACCCTGCTTGCGTCGGCAGCCGCGACCCGGTCGGCGACCACGCTGCGCGAGATCGCCGAGGAAGCCGCGGACGTGCTGTCCGAGGAGGCGTACAACGCCGCGCTCGGCGCCGCCTCGATCATGGGCATGAACAATGTGTTCTACCGCGGCAAGGCATTTCTCGGCGGGCGCTACGACGACCTGCGGGCCGGTCTGCGCATGCAGATCATCGGTACCCCGGGGGTCGACAAGGCCGATTTCGAGCTGTGGTCGTTCGCGGTCTCCTCGATCAACGGCTGCGGGCATTGCCTGGAGGCACACGAGCACACGCTGCGTGAGGCGGGCGTGTCTCGTGAGGTGATCTTCGAGTCGCTGCGCGCGGCCGCGATCGTCGCCGGCGTCGGACAGGCTGTGCAGTCAACCGAAACGCTTGCGGCCACCTCGGTCTGAGCAATCGAAAACGAGGCCGCCGACAGTCCGCACAGCGGACCGTCGGCGGCCTCTTTCATGCCCCGGCTGACCAGCGACAACGTCTCGATGAACGCCCGGTGTGGGCCACGCGACAGTTCGATGTCGGCGCGGGCTAGTAGGCTCGGCAACCATGGGCACACAGCTTGACGTGGTGCGAGTCTTCACCGATGCCGCCGGGCGGTTCGGGAACGAATTGGGGATCGCGCGGGCCGCGGACGTGGCCGAAGCCGATCGACAGGCGCTCGCGGCGAAAGCCGGATACAGCGAAACCGTCGTGGTCGAAGAGCCGGTCGACGAGGTGGCGCGCGTGCGGATCTACACCCCCGCCGTCGAGCTGCCGTTCGCCGGACACCCCTCGGTAGGCATCGCTTGGTGGTTCGCCGCGCAGGGCAAGCCGATACGGCGACTGACCGTCCCAGCTGGACCCGTGGCGGTCGAGCTGACCGAGGGCCTCACCTGGATCACCGCCCGCGGCGAATGGGCACCCGACTTCACCTTCCACCAGCTCGCCGACCTCGACGAACTGACCAACCTGCGCCCCGACGACTTCACCGGCGGCCCGCACTACTTCTGGGCCTGGTCCGACGAGAACCGCGGCGCCCTCCGCTCCCGAATGTTCGCCCCCACCTTGGGAATCGCCGAGGACGAAGCCACCGGCGCCGCAGCCGTCGCCATCACCGCACTCCTACGCCGCGGCCTGGTCATCACCCAGGGCAAAGGCTCCCAACTCTTCACCTCCTGGGACTCCGACGGTTGGGTCCGCCTCGGCGGCCGCGTAGTCGCCGACCAGTCAGTGGAGATCTGAGCGCACCTCGAATCACGCACTGCCGGGTCGCGGCGGATGCTGCTGCAACCGAAGCCGGTTGCAGCACAGTCGAATACAAGGCTCGGGCATCGATCGCCAGGCGGTACCACTCAAGGCAACGGCACCCCGGCGATCGGGTCAGTCGTCGGCCCCGGCGATCCGCCCGGCGGCTCGACGGTCACCGCCAGCGTCTCGCCGGAATCGAAGGCCGTCACGAATGGCTTTGACGCCGAGGGCAATTCATCGAGCACCCCGGCAGACCGCGGCGTCGGCTCGGTGCCAGCGGGCACCAGCCATACCTGATACACCCGCCCGGACGGCGGTTCAGCCACGCCGTCGAACGCGACCACCGCGAGTCGCTGCTGCGGCGACACCTCCACCACAACGGCGCCACCGCCGGTGACCGGCTTGGTCAACGTGCGCGCGTCCGGTTGCCGGTGCACCTGCTCCGCACCAGGGACTGCGGGCGGCGGCTCACCGATTCGGTTGGCGATCACGCTGCCTCCGATCACCAGGCAGGCTGCCGCGGCCACCGGCACCACCCACCGCATCCGCCGCTGCCACGCCGACGGGAGCTCGGCGCGCTCGTCATCGGGCAGGGCCGCCAGAATCCGCGCCTCCAACTCCGGCGGTGGCACCTGTGCGTCGAGTTCCGCGACCCGCGCCATCACCTCGTGCATCCGCTCTACTGTTTCCGAGAACGCTTGCTGCACAGCCGGATCAGCCTTCGCCAGCCGCTCCTCGATGTGCCGGCGTTCGATATCGCCGACGGCGTCCAACGCGCACGGGTACGCCAGGTCGAGCAGTTCCGCGTCGGACCGCGGGGGGTTCTCAGCCATCGGCGCCTTCTACGGACAAGCATTTCTCCAGTCTCTTCAGCCCATCACGGATGCGGGTCTTGATGGTCGGTAACGGCACCGATAGATGGTCTGCGACTTCACGGTACGTCCGCCCGGTGTAGTAGGCGAGTGCGATCGCCTCACGCTGCGTCGCGGTGAGCGCGTCCAGGCCACAGCGGACCGCCAGTTCCTCCATCCGCTGCGTCACCGATTCGGCGACGACGTCGTGATCGCGGCCCGCGTGCGAGTGCGCGTAGGTCAGGTCCCGGACCGCGGCGGCGGCTTCCGCGCGCACCCGGTCGACCGCGCGGCGGTGTGCGAGCATCATGAGCCAGCCGACCGGGCTGGCCAGCTTCGCGTCGTAGCGATCGGCCGTCGACCACACCTGGAGGTACACCTCCTGGGTGACTTCCTCCGCGGTGGCGTGGCTGCGCAGGATGCGCACGCCGAGCCCGAAGACCCGCGGGCTGGTGAGCCGGTAGAACTCGGTGAATGCGGCGCGGTCCCCCGTACCGGTCGCCGCGAGCAGCGTGGCGAGTCGGCGGGCGGCCAGGACGGATCGGTGTCGGTCGAGTTCGCTGGGCGGTGCGCACAGACGTAACGAGTCATCGTCTGCCCCGTCCAGCGCTGGATCGCCGGACCGATGTGCTGAAGCAAAACCGTGCTCCGTCATGGCCGAATCCCTGCCTGCATAGACAGGGGTTCGGTATGACCTGGCGCGCGGATTGGTCTGCGGCGCCGGTCAACTCGAAACGGCTGCGATCAGCATGTAGGCGGTACCGAGATCCATGACCACATGCGGCACCATCGCCGAGCGCTGTTTCGGCCCGGTCAGCGCCGCGACACACCCACCGGAGCGAAGCAGAATGCCCAGGTGGCCCGGCGTGTTGGCGGATGGACGGCCGACCGCGAGCGCGACCAGCAGCGCGTCCGCGGCGAACAGTGCGGCGAGGCCGAGCGCCGGAATCGTGGCGGGTCCGCCGGTGTGACCGGACATCGAGTGTCCGGACATCGCGTACAGCATTGCGGCGGCGGTTACCGTGTGGTAACCCAGCGGCACAAGCCGCACCGCCGGAGCCCCGCTGCGCCACTCCGAGATTCGACTCACCAACAACGCCGCGAACACCACGATCATGGCGGTGAGTACTCCACGCACGGCGGACGGGCTCGCGCCGGTCGGAAACACGAGCATCGAGAGCATCACCAGGCACATGATCAGGTGAGCGGCATCGGATTCGTGATACCCGACGGCCGTCGAGCCAGCTGAACCCCCTTGCCGCCAAGCATGATCCGTAGCAGGACCGAATCCCGCCGACTCACCAGCGACGAGTCGAGCGGGCGCGGCCAACCTCCCGAGCACAATCGCCCCCGCGATCAGAAACGCCGCCACCACCGACCACCGCAACGCGGCATGCTCCTGCACGAACTGCCCCACATCCCACCACCTCTCGTCGCGGCGACCGTGGACCTGCCCGTTCTATGCTCGCACCCGATAACGGCAAGGGTGCCCTTTTCGCGCGGCTCGCAATCTCAGTGCGGCACCGTCTGCCGGTAACGATCGACGGCGGAACGGGCAAATCGCCCCGGCGACACGCCGCGCCACTGCTTGAACGCGTTCGAAAAGCTCGGCGCGCCCGAATATCCCATCCGGTAGGCAACGTCCTCGACCGTCAGTCCGGTCGAAAGCAGTTCCTCGGCGAGCGTGCCGAAGGTTTCGGCACAGAGCTGGCGGTAAGACGTGCCCTCTTCGGCCAACCGACGGCGCATGGTCCGCAGGCTCATGTGCAACCCGGCCGCGACGTCTTCCTGACTCAGCCTGCCGTTCATCTGATGCATCAGCATCGACCGCACCGAACCGGCCACACCCTGCCGCAGGCCGCGCCGCTGCAGCAGATCGTCGCACTGCTCCTCGAACAGCTGCGCGGTGAGCGGACTGGCCTGCGGCATCGGCTCATCGATGCCGGTCGCGTCGAAGACCGCGGTCTGCAATTCCGCGGAGTCGGTGCTCGGGATCTCGAACTGGTCGAAGATCGGCGCCAGTCGCGGCCGCAGCCCACCGGCGACCTCGACGCGTAGCACCGGGGGCGGCACGCCGAAGACCAGGAACCAGTTCGTCAGCAGCGCGGACACGTCGCGTTCGGCCAGAAAGCCGCGCAGTTCGTCGGGCAGCTCGCGGTCGTCGCCGTAGAGCCAGATCTCCTCGCCGCGGTAGACGTGCCAGGCGCGGGAGAACGAGGTCATCAGGCTGAAGTAGCGCATAGCGACGTCGATCGCCTGGCGCATCGTCGGACTGCTGAGCACCGCTAAGGCGAACACACCGAGGGTGGTGATGTGAGTGCGAGTCCCTGCTTCGAGCCCGAGGCCGGGCTTATCATCGAGCAGAGTCACTATGTTGCGGACGATGCCGAGTTCTTGCGCGGCCGTGATCTCCGCGCCGGGTGTCTTCAGCACCCGAGGATCCAGATCCGTGCCGCGCAGGCACTGATACTGGGTGAGACCGTGATCTTCCCCGAGCTCGACGAGGATCACCGCGTGTGTCACCGACCGCCGCCACTCCCATGAGGCCACACGTCCATCGTTGCTTGCTATGGCCGATATGCGCAAGGTTTTTGGCCGGAGATCGTATGTTCCGCTCTCCCAAGGTCGTTCGGATCGATAAACAAAACCGTCCGACCGGTTCGACGTGGCCGCTCTCCGCAACCTTCTCGGCCGAAGTCCGCATGGACATCCGCGACCACACGCAGCGGCGCCGACCCCTGGCCGGATTGCGCAAAGTGCTGACCCGATATCGCATGGAACACCGTCCAGCGACCATCTAGCGTTTGAAAGAGACTAAGGCAGGCGAAAACATATGTCTCGGAAGACACTCGCTGGCAAACGGGTCGCGATCACCGGGGGTGCGCACGGCATCGGACGCGAAACCGCGTTGGCGTTCCTCGCGGAGGGAGCCGATGTCGTCATCGGCGACATGGACGTAGGCGCGGTACGCGCGGTCGCCTACCAACTCGCCAGATCCCACGGCGGCACGGTGATCGGACTTGCACTCGACATCACCGACAGCGCTCGATTCGGCAGTTTCCTCACCTGTGCCGAACGCAAACTCGGCGGGCTGGATGTGGTGGTGAACGCCGCCGACGTCATGCCATCCGGCCCGTTCCTCGCCGAATCCGAGGCCGAGTCGGACCTCCAGATCGATATCAACCTCCGCGCGGTGATCATCGGAACCCGGCTGGCCGCAGAACGATTCGTCAGCCAAGGACACGGCCAGATCGTGAACATAGGCACGGCGGCCGGGGTGACCGCAGCGCTGGGCGTCGCGGTGTACTGCGCGACCAAGCACGGAGTGGTCGGCCTCGGCGCGGCACTCGACCTGGAACTCGCGGACAAGGGCGTAACCGTCAGCACCGTCTCTTCCGGATCACTAGCCGATCCGGAAGCCGTAGCCGACTCCGTAGTCGACTGCGTCGTACACCAGCGAGGCGGCCTGATCAGCGTGCCGCCCACCAGCCCCCTGCGCGCCGCGCTGCGACCGCCGCGCGGAATCCTGCGCCGAGTGTTCGCGAGGAACGGGCAGACCCGGTGAGCCCGATCAGAGCTCGCGCAGCACGCGTTTGAGCACCTTCCCCGTCGGGTTGCGCGGCAGTTCATCGATGAACAGCACATCGCGCGGCACCTTGAACCGAGCCAGATGTACCTTGACGTGCTCGCGCACCTCGTCCTCGGCGAGCGAATGCCCTTCCCGCACAACGATCACCGCGCGCAGCCGCTGCCCGTACCGGTCGTCGGCCACGCCGAAGGCACTCACCTCCGCAATTGCCGGATGCGCGGAGAGCAGTTCCTCGACCTCGCTGGGGAAGACGTTCTCGCCACCGGAGACGATCATGTCGTCGTCTCGGCCATCGATGAAAAGCCTTCCTGCACTGTCGAAGTGGCCGACATCGCCGGTAGACATCAGGTCCCCGACGCGCACCTTGTCACCACCGCCGGTGTACCCCTCGAACTGGAAACTGTTGCCGACAAAGATCCGACCAGTCTGCCCCGCAGGCAATTCCGCACCGTGCTCGTCGACGATCTTCACGATCGCACTCGACACCGGCCCGCCCACACACCCCGGCTCGACCGCCAGATCGGCGGGAGTGGCGACAGTCGCGTAGGCCACCTCGGTGGAGCCGTACATGTTGTACACCACCGGCCCGAAGGCCTCCGTCACCCTGACGCAGAGGTCCGCACCGAGCTGCGAGCCTGCGACGAAGATGATCCGCAGCGCGGAGAAGTCATGTCCCGCACGGGCTTCCGGGCCGAGGTCGACCAACCGCTGCAGCATCACCGGCACCGCGATCAAGGCGGTGGCACGATGCCGGTGCAGACTGTCCAGCACGGCCTGCGGGTCGAAGCGGCGGCGGACCACCAGCGTCGAACCGAAGCCGAGCGCGATAAACAGGTGCGCGAAACCGAGCGTATGGAACAGCGGCGCCGGACATTCGGTGATCTCACGGGCCCGGAACGGCACCTTGTCCAGGATCGCGCCGAGCGGAGCCAGCGAGGTCGGTTCGCTCCGCGGTGCACCCTTCGGAGTTCCGGTCGTCCCGCTGGTCAGCAGGATGACCTTCGCGGTGGTGGTGGCGCGCCGCGGTGTCGAGCGGATCACGCCCGCGATCAGATTGTCCAGGGTGTCGACGCCGGGCTGCTCGGCCCAGGCGCGGTAGCGGCCGCGCGGCGGGGTGAGGTCGCCGAGCACCTCCGCGTACTCCTCGTCGAACACCAGCAGATCGGTGCCCTCCCTGGCCACCACCTCGCGCAGCTGCGGGCCCGCGAAATCGGTATTGAGCAAGACGATTCGAGCACCGCACTTGGCCGCCGCGAACACCGCGTAGTGGAAGCCACGGTGGTTACGGGCGAGAATCGCGACACCCTCACCGTCGCGCAGGCCGCGAGCCCGCCAGGCATTGGCCAGCGCGTTCGTTCGGTCGTCGAGCTCCCGGAACGTGAGCGCGCCGAGTTCATCGATGAGCGCCGTGCGGTCCCGGTAGCGCAGGGCGGCGACCGACGGGAGCGCGCCGAGCATGCCGAACCGGAAGACAGCCGCGCCCATCTTGGCGAGCCGATCGGGTCGTTCGGGAGTCACCAGCCCGGCGCGAAAAGCCAGTGTGGCGTAATAGGTTTCGTCGGCGGCGCGGCGAGCAGCGCCCGCCGCCAGCGTTGCGACCTTGGCGAGCTTCATGATTTAGACCCCCTGGCCGGACAGCGATGTCCACCGAGCAAGTGCGGGCAAGTGCCCTCTCAGTAAAGCCTGTTCGATCGGGGTCCGTCGAGTGATCATGACTCGGCGAATCGATGCACTATGGACAAATGTCTAGCAACACCGACCAGTCTGCTACAGCGGGCGCTCTCGCCGACGGGTCCACCACGCTCGAACTTCGCATCGTCGTCGACGACCTCTCCGGACCGGAGATCGCCGCTCTGCTCACCGAACACGTGGCCGAATTGGCGACGCACTCCCCCGCCGAGAGTGTGCACGCCCTCGACCTCGACGCGCTGCGCCGTCCGGAGATCACCTTCTGGAGCGGTTGGGACGGCGACACCCTGGCCGGCTGCGCCGCGCTCAAGGAACTCGACAACGAGCACGCCGAGATCAAGTCCATGCGCACCGCCGCGACACACAAACGCCGCGGCATCGCCTCGATCCTGCTGCGCCACCTACTCGCCGAGGCAACGGCTCGCGGGTATCGGCGAGTGAGCCTGGAGACAGGCACACCGGACTTCTTCATCCCGGCTCAAAAGCTCTACGCCGCACATGGTTTCGAGTTCTGCGAACCCTTCGGCGACTACAAACCCGACCCGTACAGCCACTACATGACCCGCACGCTCTGAGCGTTTCCTGATCTCAGCCGAGCGCGCGGGTGAAACCTTCGACCATCTCGTCGACCTGCTCGTCGGCCATCACGAACGACGGCGAGATCTGCATCGCACCCTGACCCGCTGCCCGGCTCGAAACACCATGGGCCCGCAGGGTTTTCACCATCGGCAGCCCCTCGGCGGGATCGACGAGCTGAACGGCGGCGACAGCACCGAGCCCACTGCGCACCTCGGCAACGCGCGGATGCTCGGCCAGCGGCGCGAGCTTCTCGTGCAACGTCACTTCCAAGCGAGCCGACTCATCGAGAAGGTTCTCCCGCTCGACGATGTCGAGGTTGGCCAGCGCCGCCGCGGCGGCACCCGCATGCCCGCCGTAGGTGTAGCCGTGCCGCCACCAGACACCACCCGCGAAGAACGGTTCCGCGATATGCGGCGCGATGAAAACGGCACCCATCGGGATGTAGCCGGAGGTGAGGCCCTTGGCGGTCGTCATCAGATCCGGCTGCAGGTCGAACCGGGACGAGGCGAACCACGATCCGCCGATCCGGCCGAACCCGGTGACGACCTCGTCGACGACGAACAGGATGTCGTGCTCACGGCAGATGCGACGCACCTCGGCGAGGTAGCCGTCCGGCGGCAGGTAGATGCCGCCCGCGCCGATGATCGGCTCGCAGAAGAACGCGGCGATACGGTCGGCGCCGACCTCCTCGATCAACGCGAGCAGCGACTTGGCGTTATCCCATTCGATGGTGCGCGCGTCGGCCATGAACTCGCCGTAGCCCTCGCGGTTGACCGGAATGCCCGCCAGCGCGGTGCCCGCGACATGCATGCCGTGGTAGGCCTTCTGCCGCCCGACCACGATCGTCTTGTCCGGCTTGCCGAGCTCGTGCCAGTAGCGGCGGGCCAGCTTGGCGGCGGTGTCCACCGAGTCCGAGCCGCCGGAGGTGAAGAAGATCTTGCTGCCGGGCACCGGCGCCAGCGCGGACAGCCGCTCGGCGAGCTGCTGGGTGGCCGGTTCGGTGAAGTCGCCGAAGTTGGAGTAGTGCGCGACCTGGCGCAGCTGCGCGGCGACCGCGTCGGCGATCTCGCCGCGGCCGTGGCCGACGTTGGTGAACCAGAGCCCGGCCGTCGCGTCCAGGTAGCGGTTGTCGGCGGCGTCGTAGATGTAGGCACCCTCGCCACGGGCGACGACGAAAGCGCCGTCCCGCTCGACCGCACCCATGTCGGCAAATCCATGCCATAGCGAGTTCATGTGTCCACCTTTACCGGAGGAAGGTGTCGCCCTCCGAATCGCGGCGACAGCTCGTGTGCTCGTCAATTACCTCGGTACCCGCTACACCAGGCCAAACACCGCTTCGGCCGAGTAAGCGTATGGCCATCAACACGTCTCTACCAGGATCGAACGGGAGCTCATGGTGTTCGGAGGCGAGCCCGGCCGCCGACTGCCGCGATAGCGACGGCCAGCAGGGTGAAGACGGCGGTGAGGATGATCAAACCGATCGTCAGCGAGACGTAACCCTGTCGGCGGGGGTCCAGGAACGGGTAGGGGTACCAGTCGACGATCGGCCCGCGAATGAGGGTGTAGATGCCGTAGATCACCGGATAGATCAACCACAGACAGACCAGGCGCGGCGACAGGGCCACCCGTCGGCGAGCCGGGACCAGCACCCAGTCGGCGACCAGCACGATCGGCATCACCCGATGCAGGATGTCGTTGATCCAGCGATCGGTGAGCATCACATCGATATTGGCCAGCAGCACCGCGTAGACCACGCCGGTGATGAGCAGATACAGCGCGGTCGCGCCGCGCAGCACCTCCCAGCGATGGCTGTCCGGGTCGCGCAAACCGCCGATCAGCAACACCAGCACCGCGAGCACGTTCGATTGAATGGTGAAGTAGCTGAAGTAGTTTCCCGTGGAGAACGCCGTCTCGTGCATATTGCGCAGCGGTATCCAGGCCAGTGCGACGATGCCGAGCACACCGAAGGCGATCCGTAGACCGCGATACACCCAAGCCGTGCCCGAATCGGCGTCCATCGCCCGATCCTCGCATATCAACCCACGTTTTACCCGGCAAATCCGGACACACCGCACACTGTCGGCAACCGCGGCGCACCGCCTGACGGAAATACCAGTTGCCGCCCTTCGCTACGCTTATGAATGCAATGACCAGGACAGCTGACACCGGACCCCGCGAGCTCCGCACCCGCCTGGCGAATCTCTCCCTCCGCGACGAATACCGGCTGCGCCGCCAGCTCGACCGGGCGCGCGGTGACGACCTGGACAAGGTCGAGGCCGAGATCGCCGCGGCCGAGCTCCGTATCGACGCGCGCCGAGCCGCCGTGCCCGAGATCCGCTACCCCGAGCAGCTGCCGGTCACTCAACGCCGCGAAGACATCGCCGCCGCCATCGCCGCGCATCAGGTGGTGATCGTGGCCGGCGAGACCGGTTCCGGCAAGACCACCCAGATCCCGAAGATCTGCCTGGAACTCGGCCGCGGCATCCGCGGCACCATCGGCCACACCCAACCGCGCAGGCTGGCCGCGCGCACCGTGGCCGAGCGCATCGCCGAAGAGCTCGGCACCGAACTGAGCGACGTCGTCGGCTACACGGTCCGCTTCACCGACCACGCCTCCGATCGCACGCTGATCAAGCTGATGACCGACGGCATCCTGCTCGCCGAAATCCAGCGCGACCGGCTGCTGCGCCGCTACGACACGATCATCATCGACGAGGCGCACGAACGCAGCCTCAACATCGACTTCCTGCTCGGCTACCTCAAACAGCTGCTGCCGCGCAGACCCGACCTGAAGGTGATCATCACCTCGGCGACCATCGACCCGGAACTGTTCGCCCGGCACTTCGCCGACGAGAACGGCGCTCCCGCACCGATTGTCGAGGTGTCCGGGCGCTCCTATCCGGTCGAGCTGCGCTATCGGCCGCTGTCGCTGGAACTGCCCGGCGCCGACGACGAAGACGACGAGGACACCCGGGTGCTGGACCGCGATCCGGTGGACGCCATCGGAGACGCGGTCACCGAACTGTTCGCCGAGGGCGACGGGGACGTGCTGGTCTTCCTGTCCGGCGAACGCGAAATCCGGGACACCGCCGACTCATTGCGCGATCTGAAGCTGCCGCGCACCGAGATCGTGCCGCTGTACGCGCGACTGTCCACCGCCGAACAACACCGAGTGTTCGCGCCGCATACCGGTCGTCGCGTAGTGCTGGCCACCAATGTCGCGGAGACCTCGCTGACCGTGCCGGGCATCCGGTACGTGGTCGACCCTGGGACAGCGCGCATTTCGCGCTATTCGATGCGCACCAAGGTGCAGCGGCTGCCGATCGAACCGGTGTCCCAGGCGTCTGCTCGGCAGCGGGCCGGACGCTGTGGTCGTGTCGCCGACGGTATCTGCATCCGGCTGTACTCCGAAGACGACTTCGACTCGCGGCCCGCGTTCACCGAACCGGAGATCCTGCGCACCAACCTGGCCGCTGTCATCTTGCAGATGACCGCGCTCGGGCTCGGCGATATCGAGAACTTTCCGTTCGTCGAGGCGCCGGACAAGCGGGCGATCCGCGACGGCATCGCGCTGCTGGAGGAGCTCGGCGCGCTGGGGCGACGGACGGATAGCGACACCGAATCCGATGCCGGACTCACCCTGACCCCGATCGGCCGCGACATGGCGCAGCTTCCGGTCGATCCGCGGATGGCGCGGATGTTGGTGGAGGCACACAGTAGCGGATGTCTGGCCGAGGTGCTGATCATCGTTGCGGCACTGTCGATTCAGGACGTACGCGAGCGACCCGCCGACAATCAACAGGCCGCCGATCTCAAGCATGCGCGGTTCGTCGTCGAAGGCTCGGATTTCCTTGCCTACCTGCGGTTGTGGGACTACCTGACCGAGCAGCGGAAGTCGTTGTCGTCCAACCAGTTCCGACGGATGTGCCGAGATGAGTTCCTGCATTACCTGCGGATCAGGGAGTGGCAGGACCTGCACGGGCAGTTGCGGACCATCACCCGGGGGCTCGGGTGGTCGGCGGATGGCCCATCGGATCGCGCTGAGGATGGGGGCGACCAGCTCCCACAGGCAGGAGGTAGTTCGCGTCGCGGACGATCCCGCCGTAAGGGGCAGGGCGCAGACAGCTTGCCCGGCGGGCAGCCCGACACGCGACAGCGCGCCGAAAGTGATTCGCGCCCTGTGCAGCCGGGCGGCAACGACGGGGAGGGCGCAGACCACACCCCCGGCGGAAAGCCCAATGCGCCGCTGAGCGCCGAAGTTGGTTCGCACCGTGGGCAGCCGGACGGTATCGGCGGGCAGGGCGCGGATGGTTCGCCAAGCGGGCATCCCGATTCGCAACGGGGCACCGAGGGTGGTTCACGCCGGGGGCGGTCGCGCGGCCAGGGCGTCGACGGTTCACCAGACGGACAGCTCGACTCACGGGAAGGCACCGAGAATGGTTCACGCCGGGGGCGGTCGGGCAAGGCGACCGGAGCCCAAAACCGGCAGAGCGGAGACCGCACCGAGTCCGCCGCTTCGAACCGACAGGACGCCAACACGTCTCGTGGTGGCCGAGCAGGCGGACAGTCGGGCTCGAAGCGCGCTCGCGGCGCCGCACCACAGGCTGTAGGCAGCTCATCGCTCGAAACCGATGACATGCCTTGGGATTCCACCGGCATCCATCAAGCTCTGCTGGCGGGCATGCTCTCCCATATCGGCCTGCGCGAGGCGGAGTCGCGGGAGTTCCTCGGCGCGCGGAACGCGAAGTTCATGATCTTCCCCGGTTCGTCGCTGGCGAAGAAGCCACCGCGCTGGGTGATGGCGGCGGAACTGGTCGAGACCTCACGGTTGTGGGGGCGGATGGCGGCCAAGGTGGAGCCGGAGTGGGCCGAGCGGCTCGCCGGTGATCTGGTGAAACGCACCTACTCCGAACCACATTGGTCGGCCAAGCGCGGCGCGGCCAGTGCGTACGAGCGCGTCACGCTGTACGGCATCCCGTTGGTGACCGGCAGGCAGGTGGACTACGGCCGGATCGATCCGGAGCTGTCGCGGGAACTGTTCATCAGACACGCACTGGTGCAGGGCGAATGGCAGACCCGTCACGACTTCTTCCACCGTAACCGCGAACTGATCGACGACGTCGCCGATCTGGAGCACCGCGCCCGCCGCCGCGACATCCTGGTGGACGACGAGGTGCTGTTCGAGTTCTACGACAAGCGCCTGCCCGCCGACATCGTGTCCGTCCGGCATTTCGACAGCTGGTGGAAGTCCGCGCGCCGCAAAGACCCGGCGCTGCTGGACTTCTCGGCCGCGACCGTCGTCAACGCGGGCACCGCGGCGCTGGATCCGGCCGCCTTCCCCGACGCCTGGCGGCAGGGCGAGCTCAGCTTCCCGCTCACCTATCAGTTCGAACCGGGTAACGAGGAAGACGGCGTCACCGTCCGCATCCCGGTCGAGCAGCTGGCCCATGTGCGTGCCGTCGGCTTCGACTGGCTGGTGCCCGGCATGCGCGACGAGTTGGCTGCGGCGCTGATCAAGACGCTGCCGAAGGCGTTGCGGCGCAGCGTCGTTCCGGCACCGGACTTCGCGGCGGCGGCACTGGTCGCACTCACCCCGCGCGCGGAGCCGCTGCGCATCGGATTGGCGCGGGAGCTGTCACGTTTGGGCTCGATCACGATCGACCCGACAGACCTCGACACCGGCGCGCTACCGGATCATCTGCGAATGACCTTCGCGGCAGTCGACACCGCGGGCCGCGTACTGGCGCGCAGCAAGAGTCTGCCGACGCTGAAAACTCAACTGGCCGAACAGGTTGCCGCTTCGGTGGCTCGCGCGACAGCGGGCGCAGAACGAGCGCCCGCCGCGGCATGGACGTCGGAATCGCTCGGCACGGTGGAACCGACGGTCCGCCGCGAGGTTGCCGGCCAGACCGTCACCGGTTATCCCGCCCTGGTCCCCGAGGGCGACGGTGTGGCGGTCCGCGTGCTCAGTTCCCCTGCCGCCCAAGCCACCGCGATGCGCGCGGGCACCCGCACGCTCGTCCTCAACGCACTGCCGACCTCGGTCCGCACCGTCACGTCGAGCCTGCGCCCCACGGATCGCCTTGCGCTGACCCAGAATCCGTACGGATCTCTGGACGCGCTCATCGAAGACTGCCGCGCCGCAGCCGCCGACGAGCTCATCGCCGCCGCGGGCGGCCCGGTACACAACCCGGACGACTTCGCCGCACTCGTCGCCAAGATCCGCCCCGACTTCGTCTCCGCGGTAGCCCAACTGGTCCGCCTGGTGGTGCCGATTCTGGCCGAGGCACACCGGGTTTCGGCCGCGCTGGCCGAAACCTCCGAACGCGACATCGCCGACGACGTCCGCGACCAACTGGACAACCTCGTCTTCCCCGGCTTCGTCTCCGAATGGGGCAGCACCCGCCTGCGCGAACTCCCCCGCTACCTCAAGGCCGCCGTCGTCCGCTTGGAGTCGCTCCCCGCCTCCGCAGTCCGCGACCGTCAGGGCATGATCGAACTCGACCGCGCCCTCACCACCTACGACCGCCTGGTCAACTCCCTCCCGGAAAACCGCCGCCACACCCCCGCCGTCACCGAAATCTGGTGGATGCTCGAAGAGTTCCGAATCAGCCTCTTCGCCCAGAAGCTCGGCACCCCCTACCCCGTCTCCGCCAAGCGCATCGAACGCGCCGCAGCCGCCATCCGCCGCTAGCCACCGACCTCGCACACCCGCTTCGTCCATCGCATACCCATCAGCCCGCAGCGGAATGTGCGAAGCAGGTGTGCGAAGACGCTAGCCAGGGCTCCGCAAAGTGCCGACGCGGATGCGACGACAACGCAGCCGCACACCTACTGACTTGCCGCACACGGAATCTCGTGCGATTCGGTGTGCGGCAAACCAAAGTGTGTGCGGCTGTTGCTATTCGGCTGCGACCGCTGCTGCTTCGCGGGCGGTACGCATCTCCTGGATCTCGCGTTCGAAATCGGCTGCGGAGGTGAAGGAGCGGTAGACGGAGGCGAAGCGGAGGTAGGCGACCTCGTCGAGGTCGCGCAGCGGGCCGAGGATGGCCAGCCCGACCTCGTGGCTGGGCACCTCGGGGGAACCCTTGGCGCGCACGGCGTCTTCCACCTTCTGCGCGAGCAGGTTCAGTGCGTCGTCGTCGACCTCGCGGCCCTGGCAGGCGCGGCGCACGCCGCGGATAACCTTCTCCCGGCTGAACGGCTCGGTGACACCGCTGCGTTTGACCACGGACAGGATCGCGGTTTCTACCGTGCTGAACCGCCGCCCACAGTGCGGGCACGCGCGGCGGCGGCGGATGGCCGCGCCTTCGTCGGCCTCGCGCGAGTCCACCACCCGGGAGTCGGGGTGTCGGCAGTACGGGCAATGCATCCGAGAGATCCTTCGTCGATGCGCGTGCTCGCGGCCGGCCCGGCAACCGATCTGGGTGACCGTCCCGGCGAGCACGTGTACAGGGGCCTAGACCCCGGCACCAGGTAAACCTCAGGCGATATGCGGAATACCTGCATAGCCCTTCGAGGATACCTGTCCGGGTACTCGGGTTGTCCCACTCACCCTTTACCTACCGGCGTTGCCTCTGTGATCGCGGTTCGCGGCGGCGCTATTCGACGACCTGCCACTGCGAGGTCAGGTCGGCGATGAGCTCGGGCAGGCGCGGGATCAGGCGGCCACGGGCGAGTTTGTTCCAGAACGGCTCGCCGAGCACGACGGGCGCGAGCGCGGGATTCAGTTCCATATCGATATGGCGCGGGACGAGGTCGCCGGTGATGTAGGTCCAGCGGGTGTCGCGGTCGGCCCAGTTGAAGTCGGGCAGCGGGGTGCGCAGGGCCAGGGTGCGGCCGCCGAGGTCGGCGCGGACGGTGGCCGGGGCGAACACGCCCGGGGCGCGGACGCCGGGCACGGCGGGTTTGCCCGCGATCGTGCTCACGTAGGTGAGGACGCGACCGATCGGGGCACGGCCCGCCGAGGTCGCGTCCCACTGGTCGGCGATCACCCGGTTCTGCTCGCGATCGGTCATCCGGATCAGCGCGTCGATCTTGCCCGCACTGCTGCCGGAGGCGATGGACTGCCACGCGGTGTGGATGTCGGCGTCGAGCACGCCCGCCTCGTACATCTCATCGATGCCCCGCATGCCGAGCGCGACATACGCTTCGTGCATCGGGACCAGGTCGGTGAAGATGTGCCGCTGCATGATCATCAGCCGGGTCTGGTACCAGGCGACGTCCTCGGCGCTGAGCCGCGAGCCCTCTTGGCCGAGCAGTCGGATATCGGCGGGCAACTCGCGCACCAGTTCCGGCGGCGTGTTGCGCAACAGGTCGGCCACCGCGTCGCCGAGTTGGTGGATGCCGGGCACGTCGAGCACCACACCGACATCGCTCATGTCGAAGAATCCAGAGGCGAACGAACCGCCCGCGATACCCGCCAGCCCCGCCCAGTAGAACTCCGGATGCTGCGTGGTGAGCCGCAGGTAGTTGACGTACACCTGGTTGAAGGTGCGCTCGTTGGCCCGCACACCGCGCGGCGGATCCCACGCCGCGAGGTCGATACCGGCATTCCGGGTCGCGACGACCAACCAGTACTGGTGCAGCAACGTCGCATACCGGCGCGGCGACACGCCGTCCGCCCGCGCCTCCTCGACCGCCGCCGACAGCGCCGATTCGTCCAGCGGGAGAGCCGGATTCAGCCCGCCCCCACTGGCACCGTCCCCGTTGACGGAGGGGAGGTCCAGATACGCCGCATAAGCAGGCGCCGCCTGAGCGGCCGGTATCGAACCGAACCCGAACACGAGACACAGGGCGAGCCCGACGATTCGGGCGAGAAGCCGGGTCGATCGTCCGGCGGTGGCGAGGTGCGTCATTGCTAGTCCCGAACTCGTTCGAAGGCCAAGGCCATGTCTGGCAAAGACCTTTGCCAGATCACGTTTTCAGCACACTAGCAACATGTTCTAGCCAACGATCAACAAATCCGGCCACTTCATGACCGAAGGACGCGGGTCCGCGCCGGGACCGGTTCGGCAGTCACTGCTTCGGCGACCGAGAAGGTCCGCTGCCCCTCAACGACGGGTGCATCCGTCGCGACGCCGAACCCGCAAGAGGCACCGCCTATATCGCGCAGTCCGGCCATCCACCTCAATCGGTATGACGCGGCTGGCGCCAGGATGGTTGCGACCGGTGCGGCCGGTCACTGCTTTGGCGGCTTGGGCAGTCACCACTCCTCGACCAAACCCCAGAACGATCGACCGCGTGGGCTGAGAGTGCCCACCACCCGCCTCAATCGACACGACGACGCTTCGACACAGAGCACCCTCCATTACGACGCCGAACTCGGGAGATCACTACGTGTTTCAAACGAAATCTCGCGCACCCGCCCCAATCGGCGCGGCCACGGTTGCACCCAGTCATCGCGATGAGGGCTGGGCGGTTCGCAGCTCCTCAGCCGAATCCGTAGAGGCGCGGCACAATCGGGAGCGCTTGCCTGTGTTCACTCAGCGGGTTGCGGTAACACCCTGGGGCAGCACACTTCCGGGCACGGCATCGACAGGTACCGACTGTCCATCGACCACTGCGGGCACCGTGCTGGTCGGGGTGTCGCCACCCCAGTCCCCCGCCCGCAGGTGCGCCAGCGTGATGAGTGCGACCACCACGAACGCACTCAGCAGCGCGGCCACCGCTAGCACGGCGAACCCGACCTGCGCCTGCTCGACCATCTCGCCCGGGTGGGCGCCACTGGGGCGGCGCACGGTCGAAGTTCGTGTGCCACGGTCGTATACGGCGACCCCGCCGGGCCGCGCGCCGCGTGGGCGGCGATCGATGGTGGATCGGTGGGTCGAATCCAGTGACCGCGTACGCAAGGTGCCTCGATGCACGCGCGGGACCGTTTCGAAGGCGCGATCGATCTCGGCCGCGTCGATGTCGCGCGGGTCGGCCTCGCGAGTATCGATGTCGAGGACAGCGTCGGCGCGCGGTACGAGACCCGTGCCGGTCGCGCCGATCTCCGCCTTGATGTCGCTGATCGCAGTGCTCATCGGACAAACCTCCGTGGTGGGTGCTCCGTCTGTGTTCGAGCTGGGGTGTTCGAGCTGGGCGGACCGGTCGGGCTGGTCGGTACCGCTGTTCAGTGCCGGTTTTCGATGCATTGTTCGCTCAGGTGTTCGAAGAACTGATGTTCGATTTCTACCACGTGCCACCGACAATGTCAGCAGGAAACGCCCGACACTCTCGAACAGATGTTTGAAACATCGGCTCGATCGGACTAGATTCGAAAGACGAAATTCAAGACAGGCCATGCACAGATATGCCGGGCGGCGGATCAGCCCGGACACAGCAAGGAAGGGCGGTTGCGGTGAGGCACACAGACGACACGGGCGTAGAGAGCGAAGGCAGCGTCGACACGGCGGTTACCGAAGCGGATCTCACCGTGCGTCAACGCAAAGTGCTGGACGTGATCCGGTCTTCGGTGAGCGAGCGCGGCTACCCGCCGAGCATCCGGGAGATCGGCGACGCCGTCGGGCTGACGTCCACCTCCTCGGTGGCGCATCAGCTGCGCGCGCTGGAGCGCAAGGGCTTTCTGCGGCGCGATCCGAATCGTCCACGCGCCGTGGACGTTCGCGGCCTCGACGAGGTGGGGCGCGCGGTCACCAGCCTGCACGCCGCCGCGGTCGACGAATCCGACAGCGCCACAGTCGATCCGAGCAGGCCGACGCCGACGTTCGTGCCGGTACTCGGCCGGATCGCCGCCGGTGGCCCGATCCTGGCCGAGCAAGCGGTCGAGGACGTGTTCCCGTTGCCGCGCGAGTTGGTCGGCGAGGGATCGCTGTTCCTGCTGAAGGTCGTCGGACAGTCGATGATCGACGCGGCGATCTGCGACGGCGACTGGGTGGTGGTGCGACAGCAGAACGTCGCCGACAACGGTGACATCGTCGCCGCGATGATCGACGGCGAAGCCACGGTGAAGACGTTCAAGCGCACCGGCAAGGACGTGTGGCTGATGCCGCACAACCCGGTGTTCGAACCGATTCCCGGCAATGACGCACAGGTACTCGGCAAGGTCGTCACGGTGATCCGCAAGATCTAGCCGCCGAGATCGATACGCGAACGGCCGCACGGTGATCCGTGCGGCCGTTTTCGTTCTCGCGGTACGCCCGGAGATCATCCGCCCTGGCCGCAGGCGTTCACAGCACATTGCCAGCGAGCGCCCAGCGCCTTCACCGCTGCGCCGGTCATGCTTCCGCAGTGACCACGATCAGCGCCGACCCGGCCCTGCCCGATGCGACCGACACCGCCGACACTCCCGAACCGGACGGCCTGCCCCCGGCCCGCCGCTGGGAACGCGCGGGACTGGCCGCGCTCCTGATCGGCACGGCCGCCGCGTACCTATGGCACATCACGGTCAACGGCATGGGCAACAACTTCTACGCCGCGGCCACCTGGGCGGGCTCCCGGGACTGGAAAGCGCTGCTGTTCGGCTCCCTCGACCCCGGCAACTTCATCACCGTCGACAAGCCGCCCGTCTCCCAGTGGGTGATGGGACTGTCCGGCCAGCTGTTCGGGTTCAGCAGCGCGAGCATGCTGATCCCCCAGGCGCTGATGGCCGTCGCCGCGGTCGGCTTGACGTACGCCGCGGTCACCCGCGCGACCGACAGCCGCGGCGCCGGACTGCTCGCCGGTGCGGTGCTGGCGGCAACCCCGGTGGTGGCGTTGATGTTCCGGTTCAACAACCCCGACGCCGTGATGGTGCTCCTGATGACCGCCGGCGCCTACTGCACCATCCGATCGCTGCGCCACGCGAGCCCGCGCTGGCTGATGCTGGCCGGTGTCGCCCTCGGATTCGCATTCCTCGCCAAGATGCTCGAGGGGTTGATGGTGCTGCCCGCCCTGGGCATCGCCTACCTCATCGTCGCGCCCACCACACTGCGGAATCGGTTGTGGCACTTGACCGGTGCCGCCGCCGCATTGATCATCTCGTCCGGCTGGTACGTGCTGTTGACCATCCTGTGGCCCGCCTCGTCGCGCCCATACCTGGCCGGGTCGACGAACAACACCTTCATGGATCTCGTCCTCGGCTACAACGGATTCGCGCGCTTCCTCGGCCACAACCACCGGGGCGGCGGCAACCGCTTCGAACTGCCACCCGGTTACGAGATGCCGCACAACCTCGGGGGTGGCGGATTCGGCGGATTCGGTGGTTTCGGCGGATCGGGCCATTGGAAGATGTTCACCGGCGAGATCGGATTCGAGATCTCCTGGCTGCTGCCCGCGGCTCTGCTGGCGTTCGCCGTGGTACTGATTTCCCGGTGGCGTGCGCCCCGCACCGACCAAGTACTCGGCGCCGCATTGGTTTTCGGATTGTGGATGGTGATCGACGGCATCGCGTTCACCACCATGCAGGGCGGCATGCACGCGTACTACACCCTGGCCATCGGACCGGCGGTGGCGGCGACGTTCGCCCTCGGCGTGCACGAAGTGTGGCTGCGACGCGACGAGGTGTTCGGCCGAATCGGTGCTGCCGCATTGATTCTCGCGACCGGCGGATGGGCCTTCGTGCTGCTGAGTCGCAATGCCGACTGGCTGCCGTGGCTGCGCTGGACCTTGCTGGCGGTTTCGGTGCTCGCTGCAATCGGGTTGCTGGCCACCGCTTTTCCCGTCGCATCGAGCCGACTGCGTACCCGGGCCGCCTCGGTGTTGGTGATCGCGGGCGTGCTCGCCGGACTCGGTGGCACATCCGCCTACGCGGCGGCAACCTTGCCGCAGGAACACGTCGGCGGCGGTCCCTCGGTAGGCCCCGCCAAACCCGAAAAGCCCGGCCCCGCAAACCAAATCCGCCGCGCGGTAACCGCATTCATCGACGGCTCAACCGAACCACAGGTCGCCGAACTACTGCGCAACACAACGACCACCTGGTCGGCAGCGGTCGACCGATCCTCCACCGCCGCGAGCCTGGAACTCACCAGCCGTACCCCCGTGATCGCCATCGGCGGTTTCACTTCCGACGACCCGGTACCAACCCTCCCCGACTTCGAACACCTCGTCAGCACCCACCAGGTGACGTATTACCTGGCCCAGGAGGTACAGCTCCCCGATTCCTGGAAGGTCGCGGACCAGCCCGGCGTCCTCTCGGAACCGGGCCAGCCGCCCACCAGCAACGGACTCTGGCGCCCGTCCGGAAACAAGGAGATCGCCGATTGGGTTGCCGCCCACTACAACTCGATCCACATCGGCAACGTCGCGGTCTACGACCTGACCACTCCCCCGCACTGATCACCGCGTCCGTTCCCAGTCTCGCCCGATCGATCGAATCAGCATCGGGTACACCAGAAACAAGCGAATCGGCTTGATGGCCGCCAGGTAGATCTCACCGAACAAGCCGTTCGGCTGCACCAACACGGTCATCTCGGCGTGATAGTCGTCGGCCCCGTCCGATACCCAGCCGATGTGCATCAGTGCGTGCACTGTCCGGTTGGCGAGCTCGGCGACCCACTCGGTGTCGGTCTGATACACCGAACGGAACGGCACCGACTGGAAGTCCGGCCCGCGCGGCCCGTTACGCAGATCGTCCGGCAGCTGGTCACGCAACGTTGCCACCCGCGCACCGACACCCGCGTCGGACTCGTCCAATCCGAACAATGCCCCGAGCTTCCACCGGAGCGCGAGCAACACGCGGACGATCGGGTCGGAAACACCCCCGGAGGTGAACTGCCGCGCGAACTTCGCGAGGTCGTCGGGCCCGCCGGGTGTCGGCAGCGCCCAGACGTCCTCGACCGCGAAGTCGTCGGCCAGGTCGTGAATCCGCCACGACCGGCAGGTGTAGACAGCAATCGGAATCCTCATGTGTGGACCTCTCTGCCACGCACGCGGCCGCGCAGCCGACCCCTCGACGGTGCCCGGACCGAGTGCAATCATGAAGTCATGATCGAGGAGCCACGGTGGTGGCGTCTTGAACGAAACGGCTACACGGTGTCCGCCGGCATCTCCGGCGAATTCACCTGCTACTCGGAGGATTCACCGCGAACTGGGACCGGCCACCGCAACCCCGCTTGGGGACTCGCGCTGTCGTGGGACGGCGTGCTCACCGCCACCGACGAGCACGGCAAAGCCACCACCGCGCCGGGGGTACTGGTGCCACCGGGGACCCGCAATACGACGCACCAGCCGACCGGCCTCACCTCGGTGTGGATCGATCCGTACTGTCTTGCGCTCCCCAGGCGGCCAGGCATCCTCCCGCTCGATCGCCGCCAGGTAAGTCGGCTGCTCGCCGCGACCGCAGGCGGCCTCGATCCGGAAGGTCTGCGTCGCACCGTTCACCACGTGCTCGACGGCAGAACACACGCCATCGACCCGCGCTTGCGGCAGGCGCTGGAACTGCTCGACCACAGCACCGGTATCGCCGAAATCGCCGACCACGTCGGACTGTCACCGCGGCGGCTGCGGCAGCTGTCCGCCGAAGTCCTCGGTGGAACACTCCCCGCCTTGCGCCGATGGCACCGACTGCGCGAAGCCGGTCTGCTCCTGCCCTTCTTCCCCGCTGCCGAAGTCGCCACTCGAGTCGGCTTCGCCGACCAGGCGCACATGATCCGCACGATGGTCGCCCTCTGCGGACGCACCCCCACCTCAACCATGACCGCATCATGAGCCGCTCGGGCCTGGAACATGTCGGTGTCCGGTGGGGATCCGCATCGATTGGGCGGCGGTTAGGGGTGCGGATCCCGGGGCGGGATGCGCTACTTGAATCATGACGACTAACCATGACTCCGTGCCCGTAGACGCCGACCTGGCTGAGCACGTTGCACGCTGGGTTGAGCTATTCAATGCGCGCGATCTTGCTGGGCTCGCCGAGCTCTATGAAGCAGACAGTGTTGTGGTCACTCGACCTGGGTATCTGGTCACCGGAGAGGATCAGTCCGCTGCCCTTGCCCACCTCGTGGGTATGGGCGTGCCGATGAAATCCGTACTGCGCCAGGCGTATACCGCGAATGACATCGCGCTTCTCGTGATCGATTGGTCTATGGAAGGCACCGGGCCCGACGGTCGCGAGGTCGGCCTGAGTGGCACGGCAACCGATGTTGTCCGGCGTAGCGCCGACGGGCGGTGGCGCTATGTCATCGACAATCCTTCCGGTGTTGTGACCTGAGATCAGTGTGGTCCGGCTAGTCGCTGGTTGGTGACGTGCAGTTGGCGGGCGGTGCTGGCCTCCAGGTCCTGCATCTGGTGGGAATCCAGGCGGCCGCACAACCGTCCCCAGTGCACGGCGACTTGGTCGCCGGGTGCCAAGTCGGGGACGGCCGAGTAGCCGTCGGTCCAGATCTCCGCGTGCTGGGGTGCGGGTTCCGACAGGCTCAGCTCACGGCCGTCCCATACCAGCTCGCTGCGGCTAAGCGTGATATCGGTTCCCGCGCAGTCGATTACGGTTCCCCAGGAGATGCGGCAGCCGTCCAGAACCGCTACCGGGTGGTTGCTCTTCCCCTTGCCGAGCAGGCGGGTCCACGGATATACACCGAGGACGTGGAAGCAGTGGTTGGCGGCGGCCTCGGCGGCGAGGTCGGCGGTCAGATGAGTCCAGTAGTGTCCGGCCAACGGCCCGATGACGGCGAGTAACTCGGCGGCGAACGCGTCGGGGTCGAGTTTCGCGCCGATGCCACCGCCGAGCCAATACGACTCGACCAGGCGGTGATCCATCGGGTCGGCGATCCCGGTCAGCCTGGACATCACCTGCAGGTAAGGCCACGCGCCGGAGAACTGCCGGGCCACCGCGCGCACGTCGGCCTCGGAGCCGCCGCGCAGCGCGACGGCTTCCGGCGGTCCGCAAAAGCCGAGCCGATTGGGCGCGTATGCATACCTGGCGAAGAACTCGGTCCCGCTGATGACCTGCTCGATATCGAACTCCTCACTCTCGTTGACGCTCAACAGATCCGGGGCAACTGCTCCCCCGCCGGGAGATCGACGACGCGAGTGCCGCCCAGCGCGGTCCGCGCGACCACCATGCCCGGATGTTCCTCGACGCAGACGCCGATAGCAGCGGCGCGTGAGCCGAGCGGATGCTCACGCATCGCGGCCAGCACCATGTCCGCCTCCTCCGGCGCGACGAAGGCGACGAGCTTGCCTTCGTTGGCGACATACATCGGGTCGAGGCCGAGCAGACCACACGCGTCGCGCACGGCGGCGGGCACCGGCAGCTTCCGTTCATCCAGTGACACACCGACTTTCGCGGCCCGCGCGATCTCGTTGAGCGTGGCCGACACCCCGCCACGTGTGGGATCGCGCAAGACGTGCAAATCGGCACCTGTCGCCAGCATCGCGGCGACCAGGCCGTTGAGCGGCGCGGTGTCGCTGCACACGGTGGTGCCGAATTCGAGGCCCTCACGGCAGCTCATCACCGCGACGCCGTGCACCCCGATATCGCCACTGACGATCACCACGTCACCGGCTCGCGCTCGCTGCGGTCGGATGTCGACACCGTCGTCGACGATGCCGATGCCCGCGGTATTGATGAAGATGCCGTCGCCGTGCCCGGAATCGACCACCTTGGTGTCGCCGGTGACGAGGGTGACACCGGCCGCGAGCGCCGCCGTGCCCACCGCCTTGGCAACCTGGGCGATATCGGCCAGCGCGGTGCCCTCCTCCAGGATGAACGCGGTGGACAGCACCATCGGGCGCGCACCCGACATCGCGAGGTCGTTGACCGTGCCGTTCACCGCGAGATCACCGATCGAGCCGCCGGGGAACGTCAGCGGCTTCACCACGAACGAGTCGGTGGAGAACGCCAGCCGGACACCGCCGAGCGTGACCACCGCGGAATCGCCGAGCCCCGCGTCCGCGGCGGCCCCGAAGGCGGGGAGGAAGAGATGCTCGATCAGCTCGCCGGACATCGCGCCGCCACCACCGTGGCCCATCACGATGTTGGGTGAGTCCCGCAGCGGCATCGGGCAGACCCAGCTCTCCATGTCGATGGTCGCCCCCGCCACGACCGTTTCGTCAGGCATGAGCCACCTCCGCAGGCAGGTCCAGGCGACGGTACAGGTAGTAGGCCGCGCACGCGCCCTCGGACGAAACCATGGTGGCGCCCAACGGGTTTCGTGGCGTGCACTCCTTGCCGAACGCGGCGCATTCGTGCGGTTTGATCAGACCCTGCAGTACCTCGCCGCTGCGGCAGATCGACGACTCGTCGGTATGCATATCGCTGACGGAGTAGCGCAGTTCCGCGTCGTAGTCCTGATAACGCTCGGACAGCTTCCACCCGCTCTGCGGGATCATGCCGATCCCACGCCAGGCGCGGTCGGTCACGTCGAAGACGTCACGCAGCATCGCCCGGGCGGCCGGGTTGCCTGCCGCCTGCACCGCGCGCGGATACGCGTTCTCCAGTTCGTATTTGCCCGCCTCCAGCTGAATCACCGTGCGGCGGATGCCTTCCAGGATGTCGAGCGGCTCGAAGCCGGTGACCACCATCGGCACCTTGTACTGCGCGGCCAGCGGCGGGTACTCCTCGGTGCCCATCACGCTGCAAACGTGCCCGGCGGCGAGGAAGGCCTGCACCCGGCAACTCGGCGACTCCATGATCGCCGCGATGGCGGGCGGGACCAGCACATGGGAGACGAGTAGCGAGAAGTTCTCGATGCCAAGGCGTTTCGCCTGATACACGGTCATCGCGTTGGCTGGGGCGGTGGTTTCGAAGCCGATGCCGAAGAACACCACCTGGCGGTCGGGGTTCTCGCGGGCGATGTTCAGCGCGTCCAGCGGGGAGTAGACGACGCGCACGTCGCCGCCCTCGCTCTTGACGTGGAAGAGGTCCTTCTTGCTGCCCGGCACGCGCAGCATGTCGCCGAACGAACAGAAGATCACGCCGGGGCGCGCGGCGATCGCCAAGGCCTTGTCGATCACTTCGAGCGGGGTGACGCACACCGGGCAGCCGGGGCCGTGGATCATCTCGATCTCGTTCGGCAGCAGCTGGTCGATGCCGTGCCGGATGATCGAATGCGTTTGTCCGCCACAGACTTCCATGATGGCCCAGCGTTTCGTGGTCACGCCGCGGATCTGGTCGAGCAGCTTCGCGGCCAGTTCCGGGTTACTGAACTCGTCGAGATACTTCATGGCGTCACCTCTGTATCTGGTTGTGGCGGGGCTGTTTCGGCGGCGGTGGGGTCGGCGAGGCCGGCTTGTTTGGCGGCGAGGGCGAAGCCGTCACCGAATTCCTCGTTGAGCACGCCGAGACGCTCGAATTCGGCCAACGTCTTGAGCGCGGATTCCTCGTCCAGTCGCTGGATCGCGAATCCGACGTGGACGACGACGTAGTCGCCGATCGCGGCGTCCGGGATGTATTCCAGGCACACGTCTTTGTGCACGCCGCCGAAGTCGACGACGGACATCAGGGTGCCGTCCCGCTCCTGCAGGTTGAGCACCTTTCCTGGTACTGCCAGGCACATGGTCGCGCTCCTTTCCTCATCCCGCGCTGATGGCGAGTAGTTGCCCGAACGCGAGTCCACCGTCGTTGGGTGGCAGTCTGCGATGGGAGATGACGTGAAAGCCGTTGTCCTGCAATAGGCGGCGCGAACGCGTCAGCAGGAGGGCATTCTGGAAGACGCCGCCGGACAAGGCGACCGGGGTCGACGGGGTCGAATAAGCCATCGCCAGTTCGAGAATCAGGTGCGCTACCGCGTCGTGGAAGCGTGCGCCGATCACAGCGGCTGGAACACCCTGTGCCGCATCGGCGACAACTGCGGCTAGGACAGGTGTCGGGTCGAGTAGTGCGGAGGCGGTCTCGTCGGATTGCCCGGCATCCACCGCGAACCGGTATCCCGCGTCGTCCGAGACGCCGCGGGCCAGCCCTTCGAGTTCGATCGCCGCCTGCGCCTCGTAGTCCACCACGTGGCGGACACCGGCCAGCGACGACACCGCGTCGAACAACCTGCCCATGCTGGAGGTCGGCACGCAGCCGAGGCCGGTCTCGAATTGGTGTGTCAGCACGGCACGTTCGTCGGCTGGGCAAGCGTGGACCGACGGTATCGACTCAGACCACTCGATGCCCGCCGCCCACAGGTGGGCCAGCGCCATCCGGTACGGCCGGTGCACGCTCACATCACCACCCGCCAGCGGTGCGTACTTCAGGTGGGCCAGGCGCCGGAAACCCTTGTAACCGGCCGCAAGTACCTCACCACCCCACACCGCACCGTCCGGGCCGAATCCGGTGCCGTCGAACGCGACACCGAGAACCGTTGCCGCAGCGCCCAATCCGTGCTCACCCATCACCGAGGCGATGTGCGCGTGATGATGCTGCACCAGACGCACTGGGCGGTCGCCCGCATTGCGTTGCGCCCACGCGGTAGACCGATAGCGCGGGTGTGCGTCGGCGACGATCTGGATCGGTTGAACGCCGGTGAGTTGCTCGAGATGATGTTCGGCGTCGTCGAAAGCACGCAACGTAGCGAGGTCGTCCATGTCGCCGATGTGCTGGCTGAGCCACGCGTACCGTCCGTCGGCCACCGCGCAGGTGTTCTTCAGGTCAGCGCCGACTGCCAGCGTCGGCGGCATAGGTATGGGGAGTGCCAGGGGCAGCGGCGCATAGCCGCGAGAACGGCGCACGGGGAGCTCGATGCCGTCGACTAGGCGGACCACCGAGTCATCGCACGGGACAAGGATGCGCCGATTGTGCGAAAGCCACCCGTCCGCGAGACCGGCGAGGCGAGTGCGGGCATCGTTGTCGTCGTAGCAGATCGGCTCGCCGCCGAGATTGCCCGACGTCATGACGAGCACCTGCGGGCCAGGCGGGTCGCCGGGCACGCCGAACAACAACATATGCAGCGGCGCGTAGGCGATCATCACACCCAAGTCGGGATTGCGTGGCGCTACCGAGGCGGCAGGAGTCATCATCTCGGAGGGCATCGCACCCTCCGTGTGCAACGCATCGTCAGTGGGCGCGCCCGGTGCGACGCCGGCAAGAAACACGGGGCTCGTGTATTCGCCGCCTCCGAAGCCTTCTGGTGTCTCGGATCCGCCAGCCGCCTGCGAGCCACCTGCGGTCTGCCAGCCGCCCTCCGCCCACGAGCGACCTGCCATCAGCGAGTCGTCAGCCGTGGACACGGCTCCGGCGGAATCGCGGCGGGCCAGCAGCACTATCGGTCTCACGGGGCTTGTCAATAGCGCGGCGGCTGCGGCATCGAGTTCGGCAATCGAGCGGGCGGTGTCCAAGTCCGGGACCATGACCGCGAAAGGCTTGTCGCCGCGGCGCTTTCGCTTGCGTAGTTCGGCGACGGCGGCTTCGTTGGTGGCGTCGCAGGTGAGGTGGTAGCCGCCGATGCCCTTGACGGCGAGGATGCCGCCGTCGCGCAACAGGTTTCGGGCTGCGGTGAGTGGGTCGCCGGGGCCGGGGCCGGTGTAGGCGAGGGTTGGGCCGCAGTCGGGGCAGGCGATGGGTTGGGCGTGGAAGCGGCGGTCGGTGGGGTCGGCGTATTCGTGGGCGCATCGGGCGCACATCGGGAAGTCGGCCATGGAGGTGCGGTTGCGGTCGTAGGGCAGGGTCGCGATGATGGTGAAGCGGGGGCCGCAGTTGGTGCAGTTGATGAAGGGGTGGTGGTAGCGGCGGTTCGCTGGGTCGGCGAGTTCGCGGGCGCAGTCGGCGCAGAGTGCGACATCGGGTGAGGCCAGGGTGCGTCCCGCGCCGTCGCGGGTGGTGTCGGCGATGTGGAAGCCGGTGCCGCCGCGCAGTGCGATGGTCTGCTGCTCGACCGATTCGACCACCGCGAGCGGCGGCGGGCTCTCCCGCAGGCGGCGGACGAACTCATCCAGATCCGCTGGTGCGCCCTCGATTTCGATGATCACGCCGGAGCTGTCGTTCGACACACGCCCGGCCAGCGCCAGTTCCGCGGCGGTGGTGTAGACGAAGGGCCGGAAACCGACCCCCTGCACCACGCCGCGCACCACCACCTTGCGCCGCGACCGGTGCGCGGTCATGGTTCTTCACCACTCCCGAGCATCCGCAGTCCGGACAGCGCCGACGCCGCGCCCGCCTCATCGGTCTTCTCCATCACGAAGCCCATGTGGATGATCACCCAGTCGCCGGGCCGCGCCGGATCATCCTCCAGCAGACCGATATTCACCTTCCGCTTCTCGCCCTGGACATCGACCAGCGCGATCTGATTGTGGTAGCCGTCGAGGATTTCGACGACCCGGCCGGGAATGCCAAGGCACATAGGTCATTCCTCCTGTCGAGCTGCAGCGGGCGTGGGCAGGTGATCGGGCGACGAAGCCGTGGAGTTGGCGTCCGATGCGGGACCAGAAGATTCGACGATCGGGACCGGTGACAGATCCGCGAGGACTTGGACGACCGCTGCCACCGCCGTATCTACCGCGGCGGCGACGGGTTCGGACAGACCCATCCCCTCGTCCACCGACTCGACCTGACAGCCGATCACGTAGGTCGGCGGTAGCGTGCCGCCGAGCGCGCGGACGCTGGCGAACACCGCTTCCGGGTTCATCGCGTGCGCATCGAGATTGGCGGCGCCGTCGCGGTCCGGTTCGGCCTGGAACACCTGAACTCGGCCGGGCACTCCGCGATTCGGCACCGCGTCGATCAACACCAGCGCGTCCCACCCGTCGAGTAGGTCGTAGGCCAGGTGCATGCCGCGGATGCCGTAGTCGATCACACGTACCGCGGGGTCGGAGTGGCGCGGCAGCCGCCGCACCACCTCCGGCCCGAATCCGTCGTCGCCGAGGAAGATGTTGCCGATTCCCGCGACCAGCACTGTCGTCGTCAGATCACCCCTGATCCTCGGTCGGCGCGGTCGCCCCGCCGACTTCCGCGCCGCCGACTTCGCCAGTGGCGGTCTTGTTCGGGTCGTGTGCTTCCTCTTTGCGGCCTTCGTAGGGCGGCACCGGGGCTTCGGCATCGGAACCTGAGGTGGCGTTGGTGAACTCGACCTTCCGATCGGGGTCCGTGCCGTCGGCGGAGGCTATCTCCGGATGTCCGATATCGCCCGACGGACGATCCGCGGACCCGGCGGCGGCCGTGTCGGCACCGGTATCTCGCGCGCCCGGCTCGCCCCGTTCCGACTGAGGTTCCTCGCGCTGGTCTGGCTCGGTCATGACATCTCTCCTTACTGCTACATGTGGCGCATCTTCAGGTATCTCCGGATGTCCGGTACCGACCGCACGCCTAGGTACGCGGCGCCGAGGACGATCACCGCGACAACCGCGGTCGCAACAATTCCGACGATCTCCATATCGGACCTTCCTTACTTTTCGGGGCTGAGTGGTTCGATCTCGTCCGGCGCGAAATACAGGTAACGGCCGTACCATTCGTGCAGGTCCGCCGCCGGGTCGTCCTCGATGACGACGCCGACATGGGCGTGGCCGTCGACGTCTTCGTGGACCGAGGTGACGCGGGCGACCTTGCCGTCGAAGAACAGGTCCTGCGCATCGGCCCGCCGGGAGGGATGCAGCCGCACCTTGCTGCCCTTGCGCACCCGCACCCCCGCGATCGACACCGCGTCGGAGTCGGGGCGAACGGCGTTGTCGGCCAGCGGATCCCACCAGTCGACTCCCTCGGGGATATCCGGAATCAGTTGCGGCTGTTGCAGATGCGGGTCGCGCAGCACACCGTGCAGCTGCTGCATCGATTCCGGTGTCATGGCGTCGCAGCGGTCGATGATCTGGGCCGCACGCGAATCGGTGGCGCGGGCCTGCGCCTTCTCGTCGTCCGTCATCGTCATCACCCGCAGCGTGAGGATCTCGTCGATCTCGGTCGAGTCGAACAGTGGACCCTCGCTCTGCTCGGCGATCTCCGGGTGGTCGTAGAGGATGATCGGCGAGATCAGCAGCAGGCTCCGGTCGCCGGACGGTCCGGCGAGCACCGGGAACCAGCGCTCGCGTACGCAGCGGGCGGCGGCGTCGGCTGCTTCGTCCGGTGGTTCGAGCAGCGAAATGAACTGCCCGTCAGTGACTTCGGCGATGACGTGGGCACCGATCAGCGAGCGGGCGATGGCGTCACGTTGGTCCAGCGCGGCCGTGCCGATATTGCGGACCAGCACCGAGAGCCGGACGTAGCCCGCGTCCTGATCGACGGACAGCTCGAGTTCCGCGTCCAGCGCGAGCCGAGTGCGCACCAAGCGGCCCGCTGCTTCGCCAGCTGCGTCGCTGATGTCCTCGATGTCCGTCACACCGGCCACCTGCACCGGCCACGTTCCCGCAGTGAGCGGCATTGGGCCGATGACGAATTCGCGTTCGACAGCCTCATCCCAAGTGATCCACGAACGCGCGCCGACGGTCAGCTCCGCGACCCGCAACCCGTCCAAGTCCTCGACCGAGCGCCGCTGCAACTGCAGGAATCGGACCGTCAGGGTGATCGCCGTGTCGGCGGTCGCATCGATCAAGCATTGCGCCGACATACTCGACTCTTCGCCGAGCCCGGCTGCGGCGGCTCCCACCGGACCGAGCACACCGAACTGCCAGCGCGACTGGTTCTTTCGAGAACTGGCCCGATAGGGATACAGCAGATACCCCTCGTACAGCACCGCGTCGGCGACGGCGCGGGCCCTGGCCCTGGTCTCGGCGGTCATGACTGCGCCTCGCCCGTAGTCTGCTCAGGGCAGCGGGCCAGCAGCTGGGTCACCGCGTCATCGAAGCCGAGCATCCCGTGGTCGGACTTGTACGCGGCAAGCGCGTCGAGCGTCTCCCTGCTCAGGCGCACCCAACCGGAGTTCGGATAGTGCGCGGCCATCACGTCATGCCAGACCGAGACCGGCATGTCGAACTTGTCCTCGCGGTCCCAAGGAATCTGCTGAATGCCGAAACCCGTTGTCCCTTTGAGGAATACCGTGCCGCTGAACAGAAAGAGCAACGGAACGGTGCCCTCACGCAGCGCGTGCAGGTACTTGGACCCGGTGACCTCGAAGTCGTAGGTGACCGGCATCGGCAGATCCACCTCCGACCCACCGGAGAATCCGCGAATCATGGTGGCGCAGTGCATCCACAGGAAGGTCCGCTGAGTATCACGCCAGCGTTCCCGCGGGCCGAACAGATCGGCCAGGCCCTCGCCCTCCTCCTCGGAGTACCGGCGACGATGCGGTTCGATCCGCACCTGCGCACGCAATGCCATCGCGTGCACGGGCTCGTCGGCCAGCGAGGCGATGCCGATACGCGCGGTCAGATTCGGTGCCACCGCATAGGGTTCCGGCTTCACGTCGAGTACCGCGAAGGTCATCGAGTTGACCGGGCTCATCACGCGCCGCCTGATCGCGCCGGTTTCGCACGCGCGGACACCGTGGTGAAGAACTCGTCGAGGTAGTTGTGCACATCCTGACCACCGTCGAATCCGCGCCACAGCGTGCGCATTCGACCGACGAACTCGTAACAGGCGTCGATGGGCAGCAGCAGACACACAGCCTCGCCGGTGCCGCGTTCAGGAATCCTGATGAGGAGGGCTTCGACATCCGGTGCCAGCACGGTCAATTCGGGATGCCGATCCAGCACCACCTGCCATTCGGCCAGCGGCAGTTCGGATTCGGTGGCACCGGCCGGTCCCGGATAGAACGCGACGGTCCGGTCGAGGGCGGAGTTGCGGAAGAAGAACGCAAGTCCCACCGGGATTTCCAGCCCGTCCCACTCCCCCTGACTGATCGTGAAGTCCGGGAAATGCAGGTACCGGTCCGGCACCGCGCGATAGCGCAACTGGGCACCCTGGTCGGTGAACAGCAGATAACACCCTCGACAGGTGCACATCAGCTGTCTGCCTTCGACATTCACCACATGCTGGTGTTCGTCGGAGATCGGCTCGGCGCACATCTCGCACCGCTCGCCGACCGGCACCGCGGGCGGTCGGTCGGCGGTGATGCGCTGCAGGGCGCGAAACGGCGAGGTCACCCACTCACCCCCACCGGCACGGCCACCGACAGCTCACCGGAACGCACCAGCACGGGCAGCGGTTCGAGATGACCCTCGCCGTCCACCCGCGCGCCGGCCCGCACGGCGTCGAAATGCGCGAGACAGCTCGGGCAGCGCAGCACCGCGTCACCGACCGGATAGCCGACCCGCCGATGCAGCGCGGCGCCGGCCAGTGAGCTGTCGCAGGCCGGGCAGTGATCCCGATACGCGAACAGGTTGTCGCCCACCCGGCAGGCCAGCACGACGAGTCCGGCGATCGAGAATCCGCCCACCTCGCCCGGCTTCAGCTCGTCGAGTTCCGGTACCGCCACCCAGTTTCCGGCGGGCTGGCCCGATTGACCGTTGGCGTGTACCCGGGAGAACAGCGAGTCGGCGGAGATCACACCCGCCGAAGCCGCCTGCGCCTCCGCCACTTCGATGGACACGATCTCGGGCGCGGCGGCTCGCACCGCGTCCTCGACCGCGAGTTCCAACGTCACCGATGAGGACGGACAGGTCTTGCAGCTACCCGAAAGTTCCAGCCGGACAACACCATCGGCGACACCGAGCAACGCCACGTCCCCGCCGTGCGACCCGAGGTAGGGCCGCACGGTGTCGAGTGCCGTCCGCACCCTGGTGTGCACGTCATGCGGATGCAGTCCGTGCACCAGTAGCAGGCTGGCCACCAGATCGTCGCGTACCAGCCGATCGATCGTGTCGGTGTCGTTGCCGAGGAGCCGCAGCATCCGCTGCAGCCCCGCGCCGTATAGATCCGCGACCTCACGCACCAGATTCTCGGCGCGCTCACGTGCCATGGCCCCGCCTGCCGAACTCGCGTCCAGCAGTGTCTCGATCCGTTCACCCGCTGTGCGCCAACGGGTTTCCTCATCGAGTGCGGTGTCTGGCTGGTCTCCCGGGCGATCGTCTACTGTCATCTCTTCCGACCCTCCGCTCGACCGGGCCTCACTCCGCGGTCAGCGTTTGTGTCGGTGAGTGCAGTTTCTGCAGCGTCTTGCCCTTGCCGAGATACATGTGCACACCGCACGGCAGACAGGGATCGAAGCTGCGCACGGTGCGCATGATGTCGATGCCCTTGAAGTGCTCGCGGTCGTTCTCCTCGAAGATCGGCTGACCCTGCACCGCGTCCTCGTATGGGCCCGGCGTGCCGTAGCTGTCGCGTGGGTTGGCGTTCCACGGCGTCGGCGGGTACGGGTGGTAGTTCGCGATCTTGCCGTCCCGGATCACCATGTGATGCGACAGCACGCCACGCACCGCCTCGGTGAAGCCACAGCCGATGCCCTCGTCGGGCACCTCGAACTTCTCCCAGGTCTTGGTGTGGCCGGCCCGGATCTCTTCGAGGGCCTTCTCCGCGAAGTGCAGCGCACACGCGGCGGCGTAGGCCTGGAAGTAGGTGCGGGCTCGGTTGCGTTCGATCGTGTTGCTGCCGTGCACCGGAACGTGCCATTCGAAACTGACCGGGCCCTTCAGCGCGGTCTTCGGCAGGTTGATCTGCACACTGTGCCCGGTCGACTTCACGTAACCGATGTCGACCAGCCGGGCCAACGCCGTCGACCACAGGCGGGCGAGCGGGCCGCCGCCGGTGTCCAACGCGAGATGGTCCTTGCCGTCGTACCAGCGCGGTGACATGACCCAGCTGTACTTGTCGTCCATGTCGCGCTTCTGCGGCCGGGGATTCGTGTGCTGGTTCCACGGGTGGCGCCGGTCCACCGGGTTGCCGAGCGGATCGGACTTGACGAACATCTCCTGATCGGTCCAGTCGTCGTAATACGAACTGCCCAAAAGGATTCGGATGCCAAGGTTGATATCCACCAGGGACGTGGTGACCAGCTTGCCGTCGACGACGACGCCGGGGGTCACGAACATCTTGCGGCCCCACTCGGCCATATCCTGGTAGTTGAAGTTGCACACCTCGGGATCTTGGAACGATCCCCAGCAGCCGAGCAGGGTGCGACGCAGGCCTACCTGTTCGTAACCGGGCAGCGCCTCATAGAAGAAGTCGAACAGATCGTCGTGCATCGGCACGACCTTCTTCATGAACTCGACGTAGCGCATCAGCCGGGACATGTAGTCGGTCATCAGCTGGATGGTCGCGACGGTGCCGACGCCACCGGGATACAGCGTCGACGGATGCACGTGCCTGCCTTCCATCAGACAGAACATCTCGCGCGTGTACCGGCTGACCTGCAGGGCTTCCCGATAGAACTCGCCGGTGAACGGGTTGAGCGCCCGCATGATGTCGGCGATGGTGCGGTAGCCGTGCTCGTTGGAGTGCGGCGAGAGGGTCTTCTCCGCCATGGCCAGCACCGCGGGATTGGTCTCGGAGACCATCTTCTCGCAGAAATCGACGCCGACCAGGTTCTCCTGGAAGATGTTGTGGTCGAACATGTACTCGGCGGCCTCGCCGAGATTGACGATCCATTCGGCCAGGTTCGGTGGCTTCACCCCGTACGCCATGTTCTGGCAGTAGCAGGAACACGTCGCGTGGTTGTCACCGCAGATGCCACAGATGCGGCTGGTGATGAAGTGCGCGTCGCGCGGGTCCTTGCCCTTCATGAAGATCGAGTAGCCGCGGAAGATGGACGAAGTGCTATGGCACTCCACCACTTCCCGGTTCTCGAAGTCGATCTTGGTATAGATGCCCAGGCTGCCGACAATGCGCGTGATCGGATCCCAGGCCATCTCGACGAGGCTGTTGGGGTCGATCTTCTTGTGCGACGGCTCGGGGACGATGGCAGTCATCGAAGATCCTCCTACCAGGTGCGAGTCGCGCCAGTTGTCAGCTTCTCGCCCTTGTGCCGCCAGCGCGGCTCTTTGTCGACCGTGCGGCCGGTGATGTGTCGGAGGCTGCGGATCATTGATCCGTAGAGCCCTGATGCGGCGGAGGAGAGCTTCCCGCCGGGTGGTTCGTCCATGAACGGCATGAACTTGTCGGGGAAGCCGGGCATGGTGCAGCCGATGCAGATGCCGCCCACATTCGGGCAGCCACCGACGCCGTTGATCCAACCGCGTTTGGGCACATTGCATTTGACGACCGGGCCCCAACAGCCCAGTTTCACAATGCATTTCGGCGAACCGTATTCGGTCGCGAAATCACCCTGCTCGTAATAGCCTGCGCGGTCGCAACCTTCGTGCACGGTCGCGCCGAACAGCCACTTGGGCCGCAACGCCTCGTCGAGCGGGATCATCGGCGCCTGACCGGTGGCCATGTAGAGCAGGTAGGTGAGGGTCTCCGACAGGTTGTCCGGCTGAATCGGGCAGCCGGGCACGCAGACGATCGGAATGCCTGCCTTGCTCTTCCAATCCCAGCCGAGGTAGTCGGGCACACCCATGGCGCCGGTCGGATTGCCTGCCATTGCGTGGATGCCGCCATAAGTGGCGCAGGTACCGACCGCGACTATCGCGGTCGCTTTCGGCGCCAAGCGGTCGAGCCACTCACTGGTGGTCATCGGCTGCCCCGTCGCGGGGTTATTGCCGAAGCCACACCAATAGCCTTCATCATGAAGGTTTTCATTGGGTATCGAACCCTCTACGACCAGCACAAAGGGTTCTAATTCGCCTCTATCGGCTTTGAAAAACCACTCCAGGAAGTCGTCGGCCCCACCGTTCGGACCGCACTCGAAATCGATCAGCGGCCAATGCACCGCAATTTTAGGCAACCCGGGCAGGGCGCCTAGGGCGATCTCTTCGATACTTGGCTGGGTGGCGGCGGTTAGCGCTACCGAGTCACCATCGCAACTTAGACCCGCGTTGATCCACAGCACGTGGATCAGAGTCTCTTCGGCTCGCACTGCTTCCTGAGTTGGCATCTAGCTGCCACCTTCCACAGCGGATCATCGGGTATGCGGTCTCTCTGGGCTTGAAGACACATCATCCGAATGTGATCCTGATCACGTTATTCTAAGCCCGGCTCGACAGCATCCTCAAGGGCGGCCGATTTGAGAGGATGCCGTTGCTCTAAAAGCCAGCTGTACCAGCGATCCACGCCATGACCTGTGGTTACCGACAGCGGGAGGAGCTGGACACCGGGATTCACCGCTCTGGCAAACTCGCCGCACTTGTCCAGATCGAAGTCGACATAGGGCAACAAGTCGATCTTGTTGATCAGCACCAACTCGGCCGCGGCGAACATGTGCGGATACTTCAGCGGTTTGTCGGTGCCCTCGGTCACCGAGATAACCACGACCTTGCTGCGCTCGCCGAGATCGAACAGCGCCGGACAGACCAGATTTCCGACGTTTTCGATGAACAACAGAGTTCCCGGCGCGGGGTCCAGCGTCTCCAGCGCGCGATGCAGCATCTCCGCATCCAGGTGGCAACCGGCGCCGGTGTTGATCTGCACCACCTTGCATCCGGTCGCCTGGATGCGCTCGGCGTCGAGCAGGGTGGCCTGGTCGCCCTCGATCACCGCGACCGGCAGCTCGCCGAGCTCGCGGATGGTCCGCTCCAGCAGCGTGGTCTTGCCGGCGCCTGGCGAGCTCATCATGTTGAGCGCGAGGATGTCGCGCTCGGCCAGCCACTCCCGATTGCGTTGCGCCAGTTGGTCGTTCTTGGCCAGGACCTTCATCTCCAGGCTCACCGTCTCGGTGCGCGGTAGATGCACATGATCGGCGCCCGGACCGTGCTGGTGCTCGTGGTGATGATCATGGCCGTGTTCGTGGTCGTGCTCATGATCGCCGTGCTGGTGGTGTTCGTGCGGGACGCGGATCACGGCTGCCGCGTCGTCGCCACATCCACAGGTTGCGCACATGCTTCGCTCACTTCCATCGTCCGGATGCGTAGTTCGCGCCCGGAAAGGATCTCGACGTCAGCGCTCCCGCAACGACACAGCACAATCGGATCGACCAAACCGAATTCGGCGCCGCAAGACCGACACTCGGCGGTGCCGAGTATTTGCTGAATGACGAGTCGCGCGCCTTCCGCGACCGTCCCCTCGGCGGCGAGTTCGAAACAGAATTGCATCGCGTCGGGCACCACCGCACATAACGCGCCGACCTCGACGGTGACGCTGTGTACGGTTCGGCCTGCCGCATGCTCACACACGGCGTCGATGACGCTCTGGGTAATGGCCATTTCGTGCATCGCGGTTCTCGGATCATCGAGTAGGACCCCTTTCGAGGCTACCTCCGCGCCCGTCACCGTCGTGGCCGAATCAGTTCGCCTCTTCTGTTCGGGTAGCGACGATTCCGGCGAGAATGACGCGCAGACCGTGGTCGAACTCGGCGTCGTAGTCGGCAGTGAAAAGGATGTCTACCAATTTGGCGGTCAGCGGGTATCGGACGGTGTCGATGACCGTTTCGATTTGCTCGGGATGGTAGGGATTGCTGTCGTATTCCGCACCACTGCGCGCCTGTTCCTCGATGACGAAGCCGACGGTGTAGTGCAACAAGATCGGGAAGACGCGGGCGGCCTCGGCGAGGGTGAAGCCCGCGTCCTCGAGCGTGCGCAGTGTCAATTCCACTGTGCGCCACATTGCTTCGTCGTTGACATAGGTGCCCGCAAGCACGTTCGCGCCGTCGCGGTAGCGCAGCATCGACCGGCGCAGCCGGATGGCGAGGCCGATCGCCCACTCCTGCCAGTCTTCCCCCTGCCGCGGCGCCTCGACGCCGTCGACGGCCGCGACGAAGACGGTGCGCGCCATCGCGTCGAGTAGCTCGCGCTTGTTCTTGACGTGCCAGTAGAGCGCGGGCGCCTGCACGTCGAGCGCGGCGGCCACCTTGCGCATGGTCAACCCCTCGAGGCCGACGTCATCGAGCAGGTCCAGCGCCGCCTGGGCGATGACCTGGGTATCGAGCTTCACTGCCGCCTCCTGTCGGGAACCTCTTGACAGTTTAACAACGTTCGCTATCTACTTAACATCGTTAAGGGATTTAACGTTGTTAAGGAGATGGTCATGGAGAAGACCGAGGTGGTTATCGCAGGTGGCGGGCCTACCGGGCTGATGCTGGCGACCGAACTGCGGCTCGCCGGAGTCGCGGTGGTCCTGCTCGACGGGCTGCCCGAGCGCACGGGCGAATCACGCGCCGGCGGCATCCACGCGCGGACCCTGGAGGTCTTCGATCAGCGCGGATTGCTCGACGACCTGCTCCCGCAGGGTCGGGTCATGCAGGCGGGACACTTCGGTGCGTTGCCCTTGGATTTCAGCGACTTCGACACTCGCTACCCGTACATGCTTGCCGTGCTGCAGTCGGTGGTCGAGCGCGAACTCGACCGGCGCGCAACCGAATTGGGCGCGCCGGTGCGGTGGGGATCGCCCGTGGTCGGGTTCCGGCAGGATGCGACGGGGATCGACGTCGAGGTCGGCGGCCCGGACGGGACCCGCCGGATTCGCGCCGCCTACCTGGTCGGCTGCGACGGCGGGCGCAGCACGGTCCGCAAGCTGGCGGGCATCGGCTTCACCGGAACCGACGCGACCGCGACCGGAATGCTGGCCGATGTCGAACTGACCGAACCGCCTGCCGGGCAGTTCTTCGGTCACCGCCGCGGGGCCGGTGACTACTCCGCGGTGCAGTTCGAGCCCGGCTGGTGGCGGCTGGTTGTGCAGCGTCACGACCTCGTCATGGAACGCGGATCGACGCTGACGTTCGAGGACTTCCGGAAGAACTACATCGAGATCGCGGGCACCGATTTCGGCATGCACAGCCCACGGTGGGTGACGCACTACGGCGACGCGGCCCGCCAGGCCGATCGCTACCGCGACGGCCGGGTGTTCCTCGCCGGAGATGCCGCCCACATCCACTACCCGGCGGGCGGACAAGGACAGAACCTGGGTATTCAAGATGCGGTCAATCTCGGCTGGAAGCTGGCGATCGCCTTGCGCGGCAACGGGTCCGACGCGGTGCTCGATACCTATGAGTCGGAACGGCACCCGGTCGGTGCCCGCGTGCTGAACAACACCCGGGCGCAGACCGCGTTGCAGCGGCCCGGCGCGCACATGGACGCGCTGCGCGACATCATGGGCGATCTCATCGATATGGATGTGGTGCGGCAACGACTCGGGCTGATGATCACCGCCCTGGATATCCGCTACCACACCAAGGGGAATCATCCGTTGGCCGGACGGCGCGTGCCCGACGGCGACCTGAGCACCGCCGTCGGTGCCACTCGGGTCTACGAACTTCTGCGCACGGGTCGACCGATTCTGTTGCGCCTCAATGGAAACCAGGCTCCATCGGTAGCGGGGTGGGACGACCGGATCGACGTGGTCGACGCACGTAGCCGCGATGAGCGGTGGGCCGTACCCGGCGTGGGCGACATCGCGGTTCCGGCCGCGATCCTCATCCGCCCCGATGGTTACGCGGCCTGGGTCAGCGACGAGCCCACCGCCGACGGCCTGACCGAAGCGCTGGCCATTTGGTTCGGCCCGGCCGCCTGAGCTGCTCGCCGAGCGGGACATGAGGGCGCGTCCACCCGGCGTTCGCCGCCCTCATGTCCCGCTCGACGCGCGTTGGTTGTCGGGGCGGAGGGAATGGGTATCTCACGAATGGTGTGTGGGGGACGTCTTCTCGGTGTGAGCATGCAACGGAGGTTGTCCGGAAACCACGCTTCCCGTTCGGCTGAACCGACCCGACGCGCGGTTGAACCCTCCTGGCAGACGGCTGAGCCGGTGCGCCGCAATAGCGGCCGTCCCTCGCCGCGGCTGCGAAATCTGGCGAACCTTTCCCCTCGTCCGGCTCCCCCACCGCACACCGATGCCGAGCTCGAGCGTCTGCTGGTGATCTTGCAGCAACAACGTCAAACATGCACGACCGTCAGCATTGGACACAGCCGAGACGCGAACTCCGTCGCCGCGGCGGAGGCATTTGCTTCGGCGTGGCGCGAGCGCGGCCATCGCGTGTCGGCCGTAGTCGACTGGCCCGAGGACGCCGCCTCCTGGCTGCGGCAGGCTCAACGGCTGACCGCCGGAGCCCCCGACGCGTGGGTAATCGCCGCCGCGGTCGAAGGTTTCGTTCAGCTGAGCCGACGACTCGTGCACTCCACTCACTGGACCGCGCGACGCACCTTCGCGTTTTCGTCGCTGGCCGATCCGATATGCGGCACGCTCGCCGGCCCCGAAGTCCTCGACGGACTACGGGGCGTGACCAGCGAGGGTGGCAGCTGGATAATCTCCGGCAACGAGGTGATCCGCGCCGCCGACTGACTACCCGGTCTGATCGTCGACCGTCGCGACGGACGCGTTCTTCTGCACCGACTCGATGCCGTTCTTAGCCGCTGCCTTGCTCTCATACGCCTGGCTAGCGGCGATGACCTCGCCGTTCGGTGCTTTGAGGCGCCAACGGGTCTTCGCGGCCTTGTCGGTGTACAGCTCGAATTTGGCGGCCATGACTCCTTCACTTTCACTCGACCGGATAACACCTGTCTCTGGACGAGTAACCGCTCGACAACCTGCTCAATCGTCATGGCGACCGATCGGCAACGGCGTGACGGGCCACCGTTCGAGCAGGGACCGCCCGCGATCAGGTGCTACTCACGGCCTTCTGCTCGATCGTTTCCTCCGCGTGCGTGGCGCCGATCCAATGCAGCAGGTCGTGGATGGTGTCGTCGGCGAGGCGGTATCGGACGATACGTCCATGCTTGGCACTGGCGACCCAGCCTTGATGGCGGAGCAGGCGTAAGGCGTGTGAGACGGCGGTTCCGGACATGCCGACCGCGGCGGCGAGATCGCTGACGCTGATGTCGGGAGCGTGGTGCAGGCACACCAGGAGCCGGAGCCGGTTGGCGTCGGAGAGCAGGTCGAAACGACCAGCCCAGTGCTCGATGCCGGCGATATCCAAACCCGATGCGGCACGGCCTGCGTGATCGGGGTCCAGCGGAATGCTCACTGCCACATACCTACTCTGCCGGTCCTGGGCGGATCCGACCAGTCCTTGCCGATATAGGAACATCTGTTCACCTGAACAGGTATCGCGAGTATCGTTTCGAGAGGTGAGCTCCAGCACCACCCAGGCCATGCACATGAGCGACGGCATTGTGAACGCGCCGACCTCGTTGATCTTCGCGGTAATCGCGGTCGCGGGCCTGGGATTCGCGGCCTGGCGAGCCCGCGCCGAGCTCGATGAACGGGCCGCGCCGATGGCCGGGCTGGTGGCCGCGTTCATCTTCGCGGTGCAGATGGTGAACTTTCCGATCCTGCCGGGGGTGAGCGGGCATCTGCTGGGCGGTGCGCTGGCCGCGATTCTGGTCGGACCGTATGTGGGCGCGCTGTGCGTGGCGATTGTGCTTGTCGTGCAGGCGCTTTTGTTCGCCGACGGTGGGTTGACCGCGCTCGGGACGAACATCACGAACATGGCGTTGATCGGGGTCACCGTTGGTTATACGGTGGCCCGTCTGGTGCTGCCGGTGCTGTCTCGTCGTCGGGCCGATGCGGGGATCGGGATCGTCGGGTTCGTTGCGGCGTTCGTCGGAACTGTCGGCGCCTCATCGGGTTTCGTCGTCGAGTATGCGATCGGTGGGGCGGCGGGCTCGACCGTTGGAGCTGTCGCGGGGTACATGCTGGTCACGCATGCGTTGATCGGGGTCGGGGAAGGGATCATCACCGCGATCACGCTCATTGCCGTCGTCAACGCGCGTCCCGATCTCGTGTATCTGCTGCGGGTGACGGGTCAGCGCCGCACGACCGCGACACCGCTGCGGCCCAGGTTGTCGATGACCGGGTTCCTGTTCGCGTTCGCCGCGATGGCCGTGCTGGTCGCGGGACTGCTGTCCTACGTGGCGAGTTCGCAGCCGGACGGGCTCGACGCGACCACTCAGCGTGGCTGCACCACGGTTCAGGTCGACGGGGCCGAGCAGCTACAGGGTGAGTGCATCGCGAAGAACGCACAGGAGCACCACCTCGCGAAGTCGCCGCTGGCCGGGTACACGATCGATGGCAACGACAAACTGACTGGCCTCGCCGGGATTCTCGGGGTGGCCGCTGCGTTCGCGGTGTTGTTCGCGGTGGTGAACCTGATTCGGACGGGGCGGCGGAAGAATCCCGCCCACAACGCGTCGGAGTCGACGTAAGTGACCGTTGCCAGCCACCGCCTGTATCTGCCGGGAAGTTCACCGGCGCATCGGGTTCCGGCCGAGGTGAAGATCGTTTGTGCGGTGCTCACGGTGTTCGCGGTCGTGGCTACGCCGCGAGAATTGTTCTGGCCCTTCGGTTGTTACGCGCTCGGCCTGCTTGCGCTGTGGCAGTGGGCAGGTATTCCGCTGCGCTGGATCGGGCCGCGCCTGCTGATCGAACTGCCGTTCGTTGTGCTGGCGGTGCTGCTGCCGTTCGCCTCAGGTGAACCGCGAACGACGTTTCTCGGGTTGTCGTTGTCGACGACCGGGTTGTATGCCGCGTGGGGAATCGTCGCGAAAGGGACTATCGGCGTGGGTGTTTCGTTGACGTTGGCCGCCACGACGAATGTGCGCGAGTTGCCGGGTGGCCTGACCAGGCTGTGGGTTCCCGGCATGATCGTCACCATTGTCGTGCTGATGCTCCGTTACGTCGATGTGCTGCTGGAGGAGGCGGGGCGGATGCGGCTGGCGCGGATCTCCCGTGGTGACGACCCTAGAACTCTGCGTCAGGCAGGTGCGACCGCGCGCGGTGCGGGCACCTTGTTTCTGCGTTCCTACGAACGCGGCGAGCGCGTGCACCTGGCGATGCTGTCGCGCGGGTTCGATGGGGCCGTACCTGATTTCGGCACCAAGCCCGCGACCCGAACGCAATGGCTACTCGGTTGCGTGCCCGCTGCGGCCGCGATCTGCGTCTGCCTGGTCGCGTGGGTGCTCCGATGACCGAACTGGCCACGCCCGCAGTACGTTTGGTCGACCTGACCTTCGCCTACCCTGACGGGACCGGCGCGCTGCACGGCGTGAATCTCGACATCGGACCCGGCGAACGCGTCGCCGTCCTCGGCCCCAACGGTGCCGGAAAATCCACTCTGATGCTGCACCTGAACGGCGTGCTCATCGCGGAATCAGGCGAGGTGCACATCGGCGGAACCCTGTTGAACCGCAATACCGTTCGCACCATCCGCCAACGCGTCGGCCTCGTCTTCCAAGACCCCGACGATCAGCTGTTCATGCCAACGGTCGAACAGGACGTCGCCTTCGGCCCCGCCAACTTCGGCATCCGCGGCGCCCAACTCACCGAGAACGTCCGCGACGCCCTCGCCGCCGTCGGCATGTCCGACCGAGCCGACCGCTCCCCCACCCAACTCTCCGTCGGCGAACGCCGCCGCGCCGCCTTGGCCACCGTATTGGCTTGCCGTCCAGACGTCCTCGTCCTGGACGAACCCGCCGCCAACCTCGACCCCGTCGCCCGCCGCGAACTGGCCGACGTCCTGACCGCCCTCCCCACCACGATCCTGATGGTCACCCACGACCTCCCCTACGCCCAACGCATCTGCGACCGCGTAGTAATCCTCGACGACGGCCGCATAGTCGCCGACGGCCCCACCGCCGAAATCCTCGACGACACAGCCCTTCTCGCCAAACACCGGCTGAGTTGACCAGCCCGAACGACCACAGATCGACGACCCGTATCGGCGCGCGTTGATACCCCGGCTACTCGTCGATTACGTTGTGCGGATGGGTGATATCCAGATCACAACGGCGCTCCGCGCCACGGCAGACCTCGTACAAGAGGTGAATGCACTAGTCCGGCAGCTTTCCTCGACGGCCGTGCCGCTGACCGTCGACACGCTCGCCGCGCTCATCGCATCCGACTCCGCGACGCTGCTCCTCGCTTCGTCCGAGACCGGCGTCGTCGGCATGCTCACCCTCATCACCTACGCGATCCCGACCGGCATCCGAGCCCGAATCGAAGATGTCGTCGTCGACGAGTCCGCCCGTGGCAAAGGCGTTGCGTTCGAACTCACCAACACCGCAGTCGAACTCGCACGCAAAGCCGGCGCCCGCACCGTCGACCTGACCTCGCGGCCCTCGCGCGAATCCGCCAACCGCCTCTACCAACGAGCAGGCTTCAGCCCCCGTGACTCCGTCACCTACCGCCAAACCCTTTCCGGAGTGTAGGAACAGCGTTGTGATCAGAGCCAGTCGCGCTTCTTGAACAAGACATACAGGGTGCCGGAGATGACGATGATGGCGATCGTGGATGCCCAGAAGCCCCAGGCGTGTTCGAATCCGGGATACGGCACGTTCTGGCCGTAGAAGCCGGTGATCGCGGTGGGCACTGCGATGATCGCGGCCCAGCTGGTGACCTTCTTCATGATCGAGTTGAGCCGATTGCCCTGCAACGTCAGCTGCGTTTCTCGGATGGTCGTGACCAGGTCACGTAGGGATTCGGTCCACTCGGCAGCCCGGAGGATGTGGTCGTAGACATCTTGGTAGTAGGGCATCATCGTGTCGTCGACGACATGGAGGTCGGGGCGCATCAGCGCATTCGCCAGTTCTCGCATCGGCAGCACGACCCGGCGCAAGGTGACCAAACTCTTACGCAACCGCAGTGAACGCCGCTGCAATTCGCGATAGTCGGCACGGTCAGCGAAGACGAGATCCTCGAGCGCTTCGATCTGCTCGTCCAACGACTGCACCGCCTCGAAGTGGCTGTCGACGACATAGTCGAGCAACCCGTGCACCAGAAACCCCACCCCGCTCTTGGCCAGCTCGGAGGCGGCGTCCCATCGCCGCACCACCTCGTCGATGTCGAAGTTCTCGCTTTTGCGGACCGTGACCAAGGCCCGCTCGGTGATAAACGCGGCGAGCTCCGACTTCTCCAGCACGCCGCTGGCGGCGTCGAGCCGCACCGTATATGCGGTCAGGAACGCGTGGGTGTCATAACGATCGAGCTTGGGCCGTTGGTGCTCGTTCACCGCGTCCTCCACCGCAAGCCGATGCAGGCTCAACTCCTCACCGATCCTGGCCAGGTCCTCAGCACTCGGCGAACACATATCCAGCCACACCGTCGCGCTCGTATCGACGAGAAAGTCCGAGATCTCCGCCAGCGGAAAGTTCTCCGATTCCAGAACACCGTTGCGATAGAGACGAGTACGCGTCATACCGGCAAACGCTAGTCGGCGGGCCTTACACCACGTGCGAGGCAGAGGTGCGGGAGTCGGGCTGCACGAGCAGACCGGCGAGGATGATCGACAGGTAGTTGTCGGCGTGGGCCGGGGTTGTCATCGCCGAGTCGGACGGCGTGGATGACACCGCACACCAGTCGTCGGAAGTCGTCGGCGTCCACATCTGGCCGGGTTCGAGGTCACGGTGGTCGGGCGCAATATCGACCGGGGTGCCCGTGCGGTCGAGCGGATAAATGCCACGGCACCAACGCATCCCGCCCGTTTCATCGGCGCGGACCTCGCCTCCCTCGACGCGGTCCGCAGACTCGCCGACCGGGTCGCCGCGGATGGTCCGCTGACCGTCCTGGTCAACAATGTCGGAGCAATGTTCGCGGATCGGCAGAACTCGGTTGACGGCATCGAGGCCAGCCTCGCGGTCAATCACCTCTCGCCGTACCTGCTGACCGAATTGCTGCTGCCCACAATGCAATCCGGTGCGCCGAGCCGAATCGTGAACGTGACCTCGGGCGCGGTCCGCGCCGCCAAGCGCTCGTTCGATACCGCCGAGCCGCCGGGGGGTTACTACGGTTTCCATTGGTACGGCCGGGCCAAGCTCGCCAACCTCATCTACACGCCGGAGCTGGCCAGGCGACTCGACGGCACCGGCATCTCAGCCTTCGCCGCCGACCCCGGCGGTGCCGCGACCGATATGACCAACGGCACCATGCGCGACCCCAAAATCGTCTCGCCCGGACTCCGCCTGCTGTGGCCGCTCGTCCGACGGAAGTTCGCGCGCTCGACCTCGGGCCCCGCATCGGTGGCCGCCAAACCCTCGATCTTCGCCGCGACCGATCCGTCTCTCGCGGACCAGAACGGCGCTGTCATCGGCCCCGAAGCCCGCCAGATCGCGCCCTTCCGCCCGGCGACCGACCCGCGCACCGCGGCAGCCGTCCGCCGCCTCACCCAACGCCTTGCGCCCCTGACACGGGCATAGCGGACTCGCTGCACGCAAGTCTCGTGCGTATCAGGACAGTTTCAGTGAACGCCCGATGATTTCCTTCATGATCTCGGTGGTGCCGCCGTAGATGGTTTGGACGCGGGCGTCCATGTAGGCCTTGGCGATCGGGTATTCCTTCATGTAGCCGTAGCCGCCGTGCAACTGGAGGCAGCGGTCGATGAGGTCTACCTGTTCCTCGGTGCTCCACCACTTGGCCATGGCGGCATCTTCGACGGAGAGCTTGCCGCGGTTCAGGTCTTCGATGAAGCGGTCGACCAGGACGCGGACCGCGGTGGTCTTGGTGGCCAGTTCGGCGAGGACGAAGCGGGTGTTCTGGAAGGTGCCGATCGGCTTGCCGAACGCCTTGCGGTCGCGGACGTACTGGATGGTCATGTCCAGGCACGCCTCCATGGCGGCGGCGGCCATCACGGCGATGGACAGACGCTCCTGCGGCAGGTTCTGCATCAGGTGGATGAAGCCGGAGCCCTCCTGGCCGAGCAGGTTGGCGGCGGGCACCCGGACGTCGGTGAAGCTCAGTTCGGCGGTGTCCTGCGCCTTGAGGCCGAGCTTGTCCAGGTTGCGGCCGCGCTCGAAGCCGGGCATGCCGCGCTCGACGACGAGCAGGCTGAAGCCCATCGCGCCCTTCTCGGGGTCGGTCTGCGCGACCACGATGACGATGTCGGCGTTGATGCCGTTGGTGATGAAGGTCTTGGCGCCGTTGAGCACCCAGTCGTCACCGTCGCGGACCGCGCGAGTCTTGATGCCCTGCAGGTCGGAACCGGTGCCGGGCTCGGTCATGGCGATCGCGGTGATGATCTCGCCGGAACAGAAACCGGGCAGCCAGCGCTGCTTCTGCTCCTCGTTGGCCAGCTCGGACAGGTACGGCGCGATCACGTCGTTGTGCAGGGCGAAACCGAGGCCGGAGTACTGGCCGCGGACCGATTCCTCGGCCACGATCGAGTTGTAGCGGAAATCCTTGACCCCGCCGCCGCCGTACTCCTCCGGCATGGCCATGCCGAGGAAGCCCTGCTTGCCCGCCTCGAGCCAGACCGCGCGGTCGACAATCCCCTGATCTTCCCACTTGGCGTGGTTCGGCGCGACGTGCTGATCGAGAAACTTGCGGAACGACTCCCGGAACAGATCATGCTCGGGTTCGAACAGTGTGCGCTCCACACCAACCTCCTAGTGACCACACCGGCCGGTCCACACCGACCCGTCGTTGCCTCATACGGTACCCGGAACGAGAATCTCAGTTCACTTCTGGGGCGGAATCGTTGGTTAACCAGGCGTGCCGTCGGGCGGCGCGGAAGAAGACCGAGATTCTCCGCAAACCGCGACGCAGCGGCCCGTGTCCTCGACCACAGAATTCCGACGCGGTGTTAACCCGCTGTACAACTCTTGGTGAACATCAGCATGCGACGGTTGGGCGATGGCGGCGACCCTCATCGCGACGGCTCCGACCGGTTCCGTCGCCTCATCCTCCAATCCGACAGCGCTACCACCGGCGCGGCCGGTGGAACGTCTCGGCTTGACCGTGCTGCTGCTCGGTACCGCGATCGCGTATCTGTGGCACATCACCGTCAACGGCATGGGCAACAACTTCTACGCGGGCGCGACCTGGGCAGGGTCGCGGAACTGGAAGGCGCTGCTGTTCGGGTCGCTCGATCCGAGCAACTTCATCACGGTCGACAAGCCGCCGGTCTCGCAGTGGGTGATGGGGCTGTCCGGGCAGTTGTTCGGGTTCAGTAGTGCGAGCATGTTGGTTCCGCAGGCGTTGATGGCGGTCGCCGCGGTGGGGCTGACCTACGCCGCGGTGGCGCGGGCGACCGGCAGTCGGGGTGCTGGGCTGCTCGCCGGGGTGGTGTTGGCGGCTACTCCGGTGGTGGCGTTGATGTTTCGGTTCAACAACCCGGATGCGGTGCTGGTGTTGCTGATGACCGCGGGTGGTTACTGCACGATCCGGGCGTTGGAGCGGGCGAATGGGCGGTGGCTGATGCTGGCCGGTGTCGCGCTCGGGTTCGCGTTCCTGGCCAAGTTGCTCGAAGGGTTGATGGTGCTGCCCGCGCTGGGGATCACCTACCTCATCGTGGCGCCCACCTCGCTTCGTAATCGGTTGTGGCACTTGGTCGGTGCTGCTGCGGCGTTGGTTGTTTCGTCCGGTTGGTATGTGCTGCTGACGGTTCTGTGGCCCGACTCGTCGCGACCGTATCTCGCTGGGTCGACGGACAACAGCTTTATGGATTCGATGCTCGGCTACAACGGATTCGGGCGCTTCCTCGGTCATACTCCGGCGTCTGGGCAGATCGCACTGCCGGACGGTTATCAGACGCCGCCCGGACTTCTGCAGAGCTTCAACGATTTCGGTTCGCCTGGGATCAGCCGATTGTTCGTCGGCGAGAGTGGGTTCGAGATCTCATGGTTGGTTCCGGCCGCGCTGTTGGCGTTCGTGGTGGTGTTGGCATCAAGGTGGCGTGCGCCGCGTACCGATCAAATACGCGGTGCTGCACTGATTTTCGGGCTGTGGCTGATTACCATGGGCGGAGCGTTCAGTGCGATGAAGGCGATCGAGCACTCCTACTACACGCTGACCCTCGCACCCGCCGCGGCTGGGATGGTCGCGGTTGGTGTGCACGAGCTGTGGGGGCGGCGTGATGAGTTGTTCGGCAAGCTCGGGGCCGCTGCGCTGATACTGCTCATGGGGCTGTGGGCTTTTGTTGTGCTGCAACGCAATTCGGACTGGATGCCGTGGCTGCGGTGGGCCATCGTGGTGCCCGCGGCGGTGGCGGCGGTCGGGCTGCTGGTGACCGCGATCCCGGTTACGGACGGGTGGCGGACCGCGCGGACCAGGGTGACCGCGGTCTTGGTGGTCGTCGGAGTGCTCGCCGGGCTCGGCGGATCGACGGCCTATGCGGCGGCCACGCTGCCGCAGGCTCATGTCGGTCGCAGTCCCGTCGTCGGTCCGGCCAAGCCCGTCGAGACCGGGATCGCGGCCCTGATTCACCGGCAGACGCAGAACTTCGCCGATGGTGGCGCGTTCACCAATCCGCAGCTCGTCACGATGCTGATGAGCAGCACCACGAAATGGTCGGCCGCGGTGGATCGAGGCTCGATCGCCGCCGCGCTCGAATTGGCCAGCCGCACCCCGGTGATCGCCATCGGTGGTTTCGCGGCGGAAGACCCGGTACCAACGCTAGAGGAGTTCCAGAAGATCGTGGCCGACCATGAGTTGACCTATTACCTGGTGCAGGAGATGCAGCTGCCCGCGTCGTGGAAAGTCGGCGGCCAACCCGGCGCCACCACCCCGTCCACACCCGAAAAGCCGTGGCAGGTGACCGGAAAGCCGGAGATCGCGGACTGGGTGAGCCACCACTACACCGCGACGCACATCGGCAACATCGCGGTGTACGACCTGACGCCGCACCCGAACTAGCCGTTCGCCCGTTGAGCCGCTCGATGCTCGCGGGTCAACGCTGGAGCCAGCCGCGCATGCGGCCGAGGAGGGTGCGGCCGGAGTCGTGTTCGCGTTCGGTGAAGAGGAACTTCAGTTCTTCCTCCAGGGCTTTGCGGACTACGTCGCGCAATTCCTTTGCGGCCGTGGTGATGTCGTCGGCGTCGCGCCAGGGGGCCGGGTCGATCGGGGTGCCCGCGGAGAAGTAGAAGCGTTCCGGGCGTGGGAGGACGGTCGGGCCGAGGCCGCGCAGGAGCGGGGGTGTGAGCTCGGGGTTCATGCCGAGCGCCTGGACGGTCCAGCGCAGGGGGCGCAGCAGCGGGTGGTCGCCGTCGATCACGATGTCGTAGGCGTCGTCGACGCCGATCATCGCGACCGGCACGATCGGCGCGCCCGCTTCGATCGCCATGCGGGCGAAACCGGTGCGGCCCTCCCATTTGAGGACGTACTTCTCGTTCTTGCGGCGCACCGCTTCCCGGCCGCCGCCGGGGAACACGATGACGGCGTCGCCGCGTTTCAGCAGGGCGAGGCAGTTGCCGCGGGTGCCGCGGACCGCACCGTAGCGATGCAGGAAGTGGCGCAGGCCGGGGACGCCGATCAGCACGTGTTCGGCGAGCCCGCGAATCAGGCGACCGCGGCGGCGCAGCACCTCGGGCAGCAGCAGCGGGGCGTCGATGCCGCCCATCAGATTGTGGTTGCCGACGAGCAGGACGGGACCTTCGGTCGGGATGTTTTCCAGTCCGTAGAACCGCGGACTCGTCCACGCACGCAACGGCGACAGCAGCGCCTCGATTACCCGAAGATCGCTGTCGGTCAGCGAAACCGCCAACGGCGCACCGTCACTGAGCGCCGGTTTATCGAGCACCAGCGCACCAGACGCCTTATCTGCGGAATCGGCCGAACCCGAACGGTCGTGCGACATACATCCCTCCTGATGTCGCCCCGAACGATACCGTAACGAAATCCACTGTGCCGCATCGGATGTGAGCGTCAACACAGTCCGATTGGTCTGCTATGAGGCCAGCGATCTCTCCCCCGCCGCTAAAACCACTACCTGCCTGCCGCGCACCACTCCTCGCCCCGCGCACAGATTTGCTGGCAATTACATCCGCATCAGCACAACACTTGCGCGGGCCTAGGCGCATGTGCGCCACCACAACCATGCGCGAGCCAGCTACCAAACGTTCACAGATCCAAGCCCACAAAGACGCTGGCAACGCCCGGCCACGACATCCCTGCTGCCGACATACTGATGCCACCGCGCACCATTTCTCGTGCCGCGCATGGAATTGCCAGCAATCCCATGCGCACCGGCACAAATCGTGCGCAGGAACGAGCACAGCCTCAGACGAGGCTGCACCTGACCCAGTGGACGTGGCTGCTGTACGCAGCCAGCGATGGCGCCGCGCACAGCTCAGCGCCTCGCACGGAACTGCGGCCATTCGTAGAGGGCCGCTCCGAACTGCGCGGCGGTCCGAGCGGGCTGCACCTCGTCCGGGCCACACTTCGGCGGCTGGTTCGCCGAGCGGGACATGGTGGCGGCGACGTGCGAGTTAGCGCGCCGTCATGTCCCGTACGGCGACTAGCTCTCGGCTTGGCCGTTGGTTTCCGGGGAATCCGCGCCGCCGGCGTGGGCGTATTCGGACAGGGCCGCGGCGAGGGAGTGGGGGACGCGGGCGTGGACGCGGGTGCCACCTTCCTCGTGGGTCGAGTCGATGATGCGGCCGTCGGCGTGGATGCGGGCGAGGAGGTCGCCGCGGCTGTACGGGAGCAGGATGCTGATTTCGGCGTCGAGGCCGCCGAGCACCTCGGCGAGGCGGTCGCGCAGGGCGTCGATGCCGAGGTCGGCGCGCACCGAGACGTATGCGGCGTCGGGGAGCTGGCCACGCAGGCGGGTGAGCGCCATCGGGTCGAGGGCGTCGATCTTGTTGACCACCAGCAGTTCCGGCGGGGCCGAGGTGCCCTGTTCCTTGATCACGTCGGTGATCACCTCGCGGACCGCCTTGATCTGTTCGGCGGGCAGCGCGTCGGAACCGTCGACCACGTGCAGCAGCAGGTCGGCGCCGGTCACTTCCTCCAGCGTCGACCGGAACGCCTCGACCAGCTGGGTCGGCAGGTGCCGGACGAAACCGACGGTGTCGGTGAACACGACCTCGCGGCCGTCGTCGAGATCGGCGCGGCGGGTGGTCGGGTCCAGGGTGGCGAACAGCGCGTCCTGCACCAGCAGACCGGCGCCGGTGAGCGCGTTCATCAGGCTGGACTTGCCCGCGTTGGTGTAGCCGACGATCGCCACCGACGGAATACCGCTGGAACTGCGGCGGGCCCGCATGGTGTCGCGCGCGGTCTTCATCTCACGGATCTCGCGGCGCAGCTTGGCCATCCGCTCGCGGATGCGGCGACGATCGGTTTCGATCTTCGTCTCACCGGGACCACGCAGACCCACGCCGCCGTTGCTGCCCGCGCGGCCACCGGCCTGCCGGGACATGGACTCACCCCAGCCGCGCAGTCGCGGCAGCATGTATTCCATTTGCGCGAGCGCAACCTGCGCCTTGCCCTCGCGGGAGGTGGCGTGCTGGGCGAAGATGTCGAGGATCAGCGCGGTCCGGTCGATCACCTTGACCTTGACGACCTTCTCCAGCGCGGTCAGCTGCGCGGGCGTGAGCTCACCGTCGCAGATCACCGTGTCGGCGCCGGTTTCCAGCACCACGGCACGCAGCTCTTCGGCCTTGCCGGAGCCGATGTAGGTGGCCGGGTCCGGCTTGTCCCGGCGCTGGATGAGCCCTTCGAGCACCTCGGAACCGGCGGTCTCGGCGAGCGCGGCCAGTTCGGTCATGCTCGCGTCGGCCTGCGCCGCGCTGCCCGTGGTCCAGACGCCGACCAGCACGACCCGTTCCAGGCGCAGCTGCCGGTACTCGACCTCGGTGATGTCGGTGAGTTCGGTGGACAGCCCGGCGACGCGACGCAGCGAGCTGCGTTCGTCGAGCTGCATCTCGCCGACCGTGGGGTCGGCCGACGTCCAGCCGCCGGACCGCTTCATCCGCGCGGCGTGCTCAGCGACCACATCGCCGATTACGGCGTCATCGGGCAGAGCGCCGGTTACGGCGTCGTCGGACGGAGCGCCCTCGGGGGCAGCGTCGAGCTGGATGTCGTCATCGGCCGTCTCGGTGAAGTCGTCGGCCGGAGTGAATTCATAAACTTTAGATTTCGTCATACAAGATCCATGATCCCACGATGCACCGACATGGCGCATTCGGATATTGAGCACAGCGTGTTGGAGGTTGTCGAGTCAAGTTCGCCCGGAGGCAGTGTGTGGTCGGAGGTACGCCCTGGTGGACGGATCAGCGCTACCGCCACCAGCGCGCAACCGACGCGAAAGCGGCGGTACGCCTAGAGCGAACCGAGGTGCTGCCACCAGCCCTCGGCGATGGTGCCCGAGGCAACGAGTACCGAGGGGCCACGCAGCCAGGCGGTGCCCTTGTCCAGCCCGACGGTGACCTCACCACCGGGGATGCGGACGCGAACCTCACCGGTGTCGGTGGCGATCTGGAAGCCCTCGCGAACCAGGGCGGCCGCGGCTGCCGCTACGGTTCCTGTTCCGCAGGAACGGGTTTCGCCGACACCACGTTCGTAGACGCGCATATCGACGGAGCCGTCGGCGAGCGCGGTCACGATTTCCACGTTGACGCCGTGCGGGAACAGATCGGGGTCGTAGCCGGGGGGCACGGTCAGGTCGAGTTTGGCCAAGCCGTCGGCGGTCAGGTCGGGGACAACGCAGGCCAGGTGCGGATTGCCGACGTCGATGCCGATACCGGAGTAGGCCCAGCCCTCGACGGTGGCGGTGGATTCACCGAGTTCGCGCACGGTGCCCATGCCGACCGTGACCATGTCGACGGTCACGTCCCCGTTGACCGCGCTGGCGGAGTGCACGACGACCGGTCGCCCACCCGCACGGCTGCCGACGACGAACTCGTGGGCGGTTTCCAGACCGGAAGCCACCAGGTAGTGGGAAAACACGCGGACGCCGTTGCCGCACATCTCGGCGATCGAGCCGTCGGCGTTGCGGTAGTCCATGAACCAGTCGGTCTCCCCCACGCCCTCAGGAAGCTCGGCAAGCACGCCCGCGTCACGCAACGCACCGGCCCGCGCCACCCGCAACACACCATCCGCACCGAGACCGCGTTGGCGGTCGCACAGTGCGCTGATGCGTTCGGCGGTCAGCTCCAGCCGAACCTCGAGGTCCGGCAGCACCACGAAGTCGTTCTGGGTGCCGTGCCCCTTGGTGAACTCGATATCCGACACGTGCGTGTTCTCCCTAACTACTCGTCATTTGGCAAACGTCCGGCGCTGCCGGGAAATTTCGTAGAGTGCGACGGCCGCGGCCGAGGGCGCGCCGAGCGAGCTCGCGGTGCCGCCCATCGGGATGTGCACCATGGCATCGCAGGCTTCCTGCCAGGCGGCGCTCATCCCGCTGGTCTCGTTGCCGACGACGAGGATGGTGGCCTCGGTGAAGTCGTGGTCGTAGGTGGCGCGCGGACCGTTCTCGTCGGTGCCGACGATCCGGGTCGGGATGCGGCGTCGTTCCTGCCGATCCCGGAATTCGAGGACCTGCGCGGCCCCGGCCGCACGCAGGACCGGCATCGCGAACAGCGAACCCGTCGACGCCCGAACGGCCTGCGGGTCGTACTGGTCGGCACCGTGCCCGGTGACGATCACGCCGCTGGCACCGAACGCGTCCGCCGACCGGATCAACGTGCCCAGATTGCCCGGCGAATTCGGCCGATCGAACACCACGACCACGGGTGCGTCCTCCCCCGGTTCCCCCGGCTCGAAGGTGTCGAGCTCCTGCTGCCGCGACACCGCAACGGCCACCAATTCCGGTATCCCGCCGACCTTTTCGCCGAGCTCGGCCATCAGCTCCGGCACCAGGCCGACCTGCGGCACGTCACTGGTGTCCAACAGCTCCCTGGCCCAGCTGGACAGGTCGGGCGTGCCGAGGCGGTAGAGCAGCGTCTCCAGCGGCCAGTCGTTGGCCATGGCCTGGGTGATCGGGCGGACGCCCTGCACCAGGAAGCGCCCGTCGCGGTGGCGTTTGGTCCGGTTGTTCAGGTAGGCCTGCCACACCTGGACGGAGGCATTGCGGGTGCTCACACGTCGGGTCACTGCGGAGTCCGTTCTTTCTCGTCGAGCAGGGCGAGCGCGGTCGCCACCAGATCGGGTGCGGCGCCGTCCACCCAGCGCACCCGTGGGTCGCGCCGGAACCACGAGCGCTGCCGTCGAACGTAGCGCCGGGTGCCGATCAGGGTGCGTTCTTGCGCGTGCTTCAAGTCGTATTCGTTGTCGAGGTACGACAGGACTTGTGCGTATCCGATGGCGCGCCGGGCGGTCACGCCGTCGCGCAGGCCGTGCTCGATCAGGGCGCGTACCTCGTCGACGAGTCCGTCGGCGAACATCAGCTCGGTGCGTCGTTCGATCCGTTCGTCGAGCGCGGCGGTCTCGCGGTCGACACCGATGATCACCGTGTCCCAACGCGGCGTACCGATTTCGGGCGCGGAGGCGGCAAAGGGCTGACCGGTGAGTTCGACGACCTCGAGCGCGCGCACCATGCGTCGCCCGTCGGTGGGCAGGATGGTGGCCGCCGCGGCCGGATCTGCGTCCCGCAGCGCCGCGTGCACCGCGGTGACTCCGCCCTCGGCGAGCACGGCCTCCCAGCGGGCGCGCACGGCAGGGTCGGTGGCGGGGAACTCCCACTTGTCCAGCAGCGCTTGCACATACATCATCGAGCCGCCCACGATAACCGGGACGCGACCGCGCGCCATGATCGCGACCACGTCCGCACTCGCAGCGGCCTGATAGGCGGCAACGGTGGCGGTTTCGGTCACGTCGAGGACATCGAGTTGGTGATGCGGGATGTCACGCCGTTCGGCGACGGTGAGTTTCGCGGTGCCGACATCCATGCCGCGATAGAGCTGCATCGCATCGATATTGACGATCTCGCCACCGAGCCGTTCGGCTAGATCGAGGCCGAGATTCGATTTGCCGGTCGCGGTGGGGCCGACGACAGCGATCGGAGTGATGCCGGTCATGACTCCGTCCCAGCAGGTCGCCAGAGACTCACGTCGTAGCCGACGCCGAACGGTGCGTCCTGATACAGCGTCTCGACCATCGGATCAGTGTCGAACAACCCGGCCAGCACCTGATACGCGGCCCGACCGGACAGCACCAGTTCCGCACTCAACGTGGGATCCAACGCGCGCAACCCGGCCAGGTCCCCCGCGCTCAACGCGCGATCGAGCTCGTCCTGCACTGCACCGGCCCGCTCGTCGAGATAACCCGGCGCCTTCAACGACAACGTCGCGGCACCATCGGCGATCACCAGCACACCGTGCCGTTCGTCCGAATTGTCCAATTCCGCACGCAGTTTCGCCCCCAGTTCGAAGCAGCACGCCACCGAAGTGTCCTCGGCGACAATGCGAACCTCGGCACTCACAGCCGGAGCTACCTGCCCCCGCAACCACCCAGCGATCAACACCGGCAGCGGATGCTGGGGATCCGGCTCGGCCGCGGCGGCCGCGGAAAGCGCGACCCGCACGTCCGCGCCGAACCCGCGGAACGTACCGACCGTCTCCGGACCGAACACCTGGTCGGCGGCTCCGGTACCGATAACTGTCCAGCGGTCTGTCACTGCCGCAAGCACTTCCGCGGCGGCCAGCACGGCGGCCCGCAGCCGCGCTCGCGGATCCCCCGGATGACCTGGAATCGCGCCCGTCGCACCGCCGCAGAGCTCGGGCACCAGGATCGGCGGCGACGGGACCAGGGCGGCAATCGAGAACACGTGGTAACCGTAACCGTTCCGCGCGGCGCCCTTACGCACCGCGGGTACCGCCCGGCTTCGAGTGTCTCTGCCGCAAAGCTGGTCGAGATTGATACTGTTCGATGAGCTACAACCCAGGTCATCAGGGGTTGCAATCCCCGAGATTCCTCCGCGTGAAGGCATGGGTCGATGGTCACAAGCGCTCAAACCGGGTTCAATGGGATGAGCTAGGGCGTAACCAGGCAGCCGTGACGCGCGGCAGGGACGAGGAGCAATGACCGACAGCAACGGAACCGCGAAAGCCAGCCCCGGCGCGATGCCGCGCTCTTCCGGTGCCCCGAAACCCGGCGGCTCGATCCAACCCCCCAAGCCGCACGCGACCCCGGGCCAGACTCAGCATCCGCACCCCGTCGTGCCCGCCGTCTCCGACCCGAGCCGTTGGGGCCGAGTCGACGACGACGGCACCGCCTGGGTGAAGACCGCCGAGGGTGAGCGTCAGGTCGGCTCCTGGCAGGCCGGTGACGCCGCCGAGGGGCTTGCCCACTTCGGCCGCCGCTTCGACGACCTGGCCACCGAAGTCGCCCTGCTGGAAGCCCGCCTGGCCGCGGGCGCGGACGCCCGCAAGACCAAGGCCGCCGCCGTCGCTCTCGCCGAATCGCTGCCCACCGCGGCCGTCATCGGCGATATCGACGGGCTGACCAAGCGCCTCGCCGCGATCGCCGAACACTCCGAAGAGGCTGCCGCGCAGGCCAAGGAGGAGAAAGACAAGGCGCGCCACGAGCACACCGAGCGCAAGGAAACGCTGTGCGCCGAGGCCGAGAAGATCGCCGCCGAGTCCACCCAGTGGAAGGCCGCGGGCGATCGGCTGCGCGAGATCCTCGACGAGTGGAAGTCGATCCGCGGCGTGGACCGCAAGGTCGACGACGCGCTGTGGAAGCGGTACTCCAAAGCCCGTGAGGCGTTCAACCGCAGGCGCGGTGCGCACTTCGCCGAACTCGACCGGGAACGCGCCTCCGCAAAGACGCGCAAGGAAGAGCTCTGCGTGCGCGCCGAGGAACTGTCCGGCTCGACCGACTGGGTCGGCACCGCGGGCATCTTCCGCGACCTGCTCGCCGAGTGGAAGGCCGCGGGCCGGGCGCCGCGCGAGGCCGACGAGGCGCTGTGGCGACGCTTCAAGAGCGCGCAGGACGTGTTCTTCGCCGCCCGCAATGCCGCCGTCACCGAGCGCGACGCCGAGTTCGACACGAACGCGGCCGCCAAGGAAGAACTGCTGCAGGCCTACGAGCACATCGACCCGGCCAACGGCCTGGAAGCCGCCCGCGCCGCGCTGCGCGAGCTGCAGGACAAGTGGGACGCCGTCGGCAAGGTCCCGCGCGAACGCATCCAGGAGCTGGAAGGCAAGCTGCGCACCATCGAGAAGCGGGTCCGCGACGCGGTCGACGCGCAGTGGCGCCGCACCGACCCGGAGGCGATGGCCCGCGCGGCCCAATTCCGTGAGCGGGTAGCCCAATTCGAGGAGCAGGCCGCCAAGGCCCAGGCGGCTGGCAAGGCCCGCGACGCGGAGAAAGCCCTCGAACAGGCCAAGCAGTGGCGCGAGTGGGCCGAGGCCGCGGAAGGCGCCGTCACCAACCGCTGACCGCCCACGGCAGCAGTCGCTGAACAGCCGCATACTCCCTGATAAGGCGCACACCGAATCGCATGCGATTCGGTGTGCGCCTTATCAGGAGGTGTGCGCCTTGTCAGGTGTGCGGCACGCCGACACAGCGCGAACCGGAAAGTGTGCGGCTACTTCAGTTTTCGCCGGTGAGGCGACGACGGTCGCGCTCCTCCGCGGCGACCGACGCATTGCGGCGCTGCTCTTCGGCGGCCAACTGCAATGCGGTGCGGCTCCAGACCACGCGAATCCAGTGGAACGTCAACACGATCGCGGCGATGGTGCCGAGGATGAGACCGATGGCGGGCCCGGCACCGTGGTAGTTGTTGATCCCGGGTGTCTGCCGGTGCCAGATCGAGAAGACGCCGAACACGCTGGTGATGGCGGTGCCCGCGACCGCGATCCAGGCCAGGAACCAGCGGCGGGTCATCAGCGCCAGCGTCGAGAAGCCGACGCCGAAGATGACGAGGAACCAGACGAAGATCCGGGACGGCAGCCCGATGTGCTCCATCCGGGCGGCCTCGGTGCCGAGCAGCACGTCGAAACCGCGCGCGCCACCGGCGTGCGGCAGCACCAGCGAGAGCAACAGGACGAACACCGCGCCGGCCACCACCATGGCACGCACACCGGGGTCGATTTCCCCTGCGATGCGACGCTCCACGGCGTCCAGGTCGTCGCGGAACTGCTCGAAGTTGCTGCTCTCGACCGAGTTCACTGAACCCTCGTTTCGTTCGGCTTGTTCGTGGTTCGCTGCACTGCCCGCGTCCACTGTGCCATCACCGGGTTCGTTCGCCTCGGCCGACCCACTACCGCCGGTAGTAGGTTTTGCGCTCGTGGGCTGATCGCCGTGTCCGGGCGCGGGGTCCGCACCGCCCGCTACGAAGCCGTCTTCGCCAGGCTTGTCGTTCATGCCGCCCCCTCGCGGATACTCGGCGCTACGCGTCGACCCTCGCTCGTATTGCGCTCGGCTCCAGCATGACCGAGCACGTCAGCGATGTCTGCCGTTCGCGCACTCATGCACCACAACCGGTCGAGCAGCCAGCGGCCGCGACGGGTTCCGGCGCGGGGGCACCGATGCGGGGCAGTCCGAGACCGACGCCGATCGGTTCGGTTTTCGGGGTGATGCCACGCTCGTGCGCGTCACCCGCGGTGGTGCGGCGATGCGACTTGATCGGCGAGTCGGCGATCAGATGATGCGGTGCCGCCTCGGTGATATCGACCGTGGCGATGTCACCGGGCCGAATCGACTCCGGCGTACCACCCGGCCGGAAATGCACCAGCCTGCCGTCCCGAGCCCGACCGCTCATCCGCGCGGTGGCAGCGTTCTTCTTGCCCGCGCCGTCGGCGACCAGCAGTTCGACCTCGGTGCCGATGAGCGCCCGGTTCGCGTCGAGCGAGACTTCCTCCTGCAACGCGATGAGCCGCATATAACGTTCCTGCACAACGGCTTTCGGCAGCTGATCGGGCATATCGGCGGCCGGGGTGCCCGGCCGCTTGGAGTACTGGAAGGTGTAGGCGCTGGTGAACCGCGCCTGCCGGACCACGTCCAGGGTCTCCTGGAAGTCCTCCTCGGTCTCCCCCGGGAACCCGACGATGATGTCGGTGGTGATCGCCGCGTGCGGCATCACTGCCCGCACCTTGTCGATGATGCCGAGGAAACGCGCCTTGCGATACGAGCGGCGCATCGACTTGAGCACCTTGTCCGAGCCGGACTGCAACGGCATGTGCAGCTGCGGGCAGATGTTCGGGGTCTCGGCCATCGCCTCGATCACGTCGTCAGTGAACTCGGCCGGGTGCGGCGAGGTGAAGCGCACCCGCTCCAGTCCGTCGATGGCACCGCACGCGCGCAACAGCTTGGCGAACGCGCCACGGTCGCGCGCCTCGTCCGGATCGGCGAACGAGGCACCGTAGGCGTTCACGTTCTGCCCGAGCAGCGTCACTTCCAGCACGCCCTGGTCGACCAGCGCCTGCACCTCGGCGAGCACGTCACCGGGGCGGCGGTCCACCTCCTTGCCGCGCAGCGACGGAACGATGCAGAAGGTGCAGGTGTTGTTGCAGCCCACCGAGATCGACACCCAGCCCGAGTAGGCGGACTCGCGCTTGGCGGGCAGGCTCGACGGGAACGCCTCCAGCGATTCCAGGATCTCCACCTGCGCCTCGGCATTGTGCCGCGCCCGTTCCAGCAGGACGGGCAGCGAGCCGATGTTGTGCGTGCCGAACACCACGTCCACCCACGGCGCCTTGCGCACCACGGTGCCGCGGTCCTTCTGCGCCAGGCAGCCGCCGACGGCGATCTGCATGCCGGGCTGATCCGCCTTGATCGACGCCAGATGGCCGAGGGTGCCGTAGAGCTTGTTGTCGGCGTTCTCCCGCACCGCGCAGGTGTTGAGGACGACCAGATCGGCCGTCGCCCCGGGCGCGGCCTTCACGTAACCCGCGTCCTCCAGGAGTCCGGACAAGCGTTCGGAATCGTGCACGTTCATCTGGCAGCCGAAGGTGCGGACCTCATAGCTGCGGGTGCCTTCAGCGGCGGGATGGGTGGGAGTCAACACTGCCTGTCCGATCGATTCCACGGGTCCAGGGTACGGGCTCGCCCAACCCCAATTTTAGGGGCATGGAACTTACGAACGCGCCGCCAAACGACGGCGCGTTAGCCGTCGGCCCGCTCTCTCGCGGAAGGGGGCTCTCCCGCCCGCACCGCCCCTGATCAGGCACGCCGCGACACCGACGCGCCCGCCCCGGGATCCAAAACCGTCGATCCGGACGAACCGGTCGGCCGGGTTAACGTGACGTGTCATCTCGGCGTGGCAAAACGGTGTGTCGCGGAAACTCGGGCAAATCCACATTTTGCCTTTACAGTCTTGGACCATGACCGACGACGCCGCCGCGCCCGATACAACCGGGAACGCTTCAACCGGGGACGCCAGCGCCGCCAGCGCGCCGATGATCTCGATGCGCAACGTGCAAAAGCACTTCGGTGAATTGCACGTCCTGCGCGATATCGACCTGGAAGTCCCCAAGGGACAGGTAGTCATTGTTCTCGGGCCCTCGGGCTCCGGGAAATCGACGCTGTGCCGCACTATCAACCGCCTCGAACCCATCGACTCCGGTGACATCGCCATCGACGGTGTCCCGCTACCCGCCGAGGGCCGCGGCCTTGCCGCGCTGCGCGCCGACGTCGGCATGGTCTTCCAATCGTTCAACCTCTTCGCGCACAAGACGATCGTCGAGAACGTCATGCTCGCGCCGATGAAGGTCCGCAAGGTGAAGAAGGACGCGGCGCGCACGCACGCCATGGAACTGCTCGACCGGGTCGGCATCGGCAACCAGGCCGACAAGTACCCGGCCCAGCTGTCCGGTGGCCAGCAGCAGCGCGTCGCCATCGCCCGCGCGCTGGCGATGAACCCGAAGGTGATGCTGTTCGACGAGCCGACCTCGGCACTGGACCCGGAAATGGTCCAGGAAGTGCTCGACGTGATGGTGTCGCTGGCCAAGGACGGGATGACCATGTTGGTCGTCACCCACGAGATGGGCTTCGCCCGTCGCGCGGGCAATCGGGTCCTGTTCATGGCCGACGGCCAGGTGGTGGAGGACGCCGAACCAGAGGTGTTCTTCACCGCGCCGAAGTCCGAACGTGCCAGGGACTTCCTCGGCAAGATATTGAGCCACTGAACAATACAGATCGACCCGCTGAGCTCGTGCTGAACCATTGGTCGGCCTTGTACCAAGACCACGGCCAGCAAACCCATAAGAGGGAGAAGGAAACTCGATGAGGATCAACCGTGCCCTGCGACTCGGTGTCGGCGCTATCGCGCTGACACTCGCCGCCGCGACCGCCACCGCGTGTGGCGGCGGTGACAGCAAGTCCGGCCTGGATCACGCCAAGGACGGCAAGCTCACCATCGGCATCAAGTTCGACCAGCCGGGCCTCGGTCTGCGTACCAAGGACGGCTCCTACAGCGGCTTCGACGTCGAGGTCGCCAAGTACGTCGCGGACAAGCTCGGCGTGAAGCCCGACGGCATCACCTGGAAGGAAGCGCCGTCCAGCCAGCGCGAGACGCTGATCGAGAACGGCCAGATCGACTACATGGTCGGCACCTACTCGATCACCGATGCCCGCAAGCAGAAGGTCGACTTCGCCGGTCCGTACTACGTTGCGGGACAGTCGTTCCTGGTGCGCGCCGACAACACCGACATCACGACCCCGGAAACCCTCAAGGGCAAGAAGGTCTGCTCGGTGAAGGGCTCCACGCCCGCACAGAACATCGAGAAGAACTTCCCGGACACCCAGCTGCAGACCAACGACACCTACTCACTGTGCCTCGAGGGCCTGCGCGCCGGTTCGTGGGACGCGGTGACCACCGATGACATCATCCTGGCCGGCTACGCCGCGCAGAGCACGGGTGCGTTCAAGGTTGTCGGCAAGCCGTTCACCACGGAGAACTACGGCATCGGCCTCAAGAAGGGCGACAAGGAACTCCGCGACAAGGTCAACGACGCGATCGAGGCGATGTTCGCCGACGGTTCCTGGAAGAAGGCCTTCGACGCGACCGTCGGTGGGTCCGGATACCAGGCGCCGGAGCCGCCCAAGGTCAACCGCTACTGAGTTCTACCCCGCACGGGTGGCCTGACCACACCAGGTCGGGCCACCCGCCGCACTTCCCCTGAAAATCGAGACCCGATGGGAGGGACACGTACGCCGTGTTCGACCTGATCTCGAGGTATGACGACCAAATCCTCGACGCCTTCTGGGTGACCATCAAACTGACCGTTCTCTCGGCGGTCGGCGCGCTGATCCTGGGCACTTTCGTCGCTGCGCTGCGTGTGTCCCCAGTACCGATCGCCCGCGCGGTCGGCACCGCCTACGTCACCATTTTCCGCAACACCCCGCTCACCCTGATCATCATCTTCATGTCGCTGGGCCTGTACACCACGATGGGCTGGAAGCTCGCCGGCGACGGCCCGACTTCGGTGGCGGACAACAACTTCCGCTACGCCGTCCTCGGTTTCAGCATCTACACCGGCGCCTTCGTCTGTGAATCGCTGCGGTCGGGTATCAACACCGTGGCCATGGGCCAGTCCGAGGCGGGTCGTTCGCTCGGCCTGACCTTCACCCAGAATCTGCGGCTCATCGTGCTGCCGCAGGCCTTCCGCACCGTGATCGCGCCGCTCGGCAGCGTGCTGATCGCGCTGACCAAGAACACCACCATCGCCTCCGCCATCGGCGTGATCGAAGCCGCCACCTTGATGGCGAACATCAACGAGAACGAGGCAGCGGTGATCGCCGTCGGTGCCATCTTCGCGCTCGGCTTCGTCATCCTGACCCTGCCGACCGGGCTGCTCTTCGGCTGGCTCGCCAAACGATTCGAGGTGGCCCGATGACTGCCGCGCCTTCGGTTCTCTTCGATGCGCCCGGCCCCAAGGGACGTCTTCGGCACCACTTCTACTCGGTTGTCGTTGTTGTCGCGGTAGCGGCGTTCCTGTGGGTGCTCTACAGCGGCTTCGCCGACAAGGGACAGTTCACGGCGGAGAAGTGGAAGCCGTTCGTCGACCTCGAGGTCTGGCAGACCTACTTGCTGCCCGGCCTGAAGGGCACCGTCGTCGCCGCGCTGCTGTCGATCGTGTTCGCGCTGCTGATCGGCATGGTCTTCGGCATTCTGCGGCTGTCCGAGCATCGGATCGTGCGGGCGATCGCGGGCACGGTCGTCGAGGTGGCACGTGCCATCCCGGTGCTGATCCTGATGATCTTCCTGTTCGCGCTGTTCTCCAAGAACAAGCTGTTCCAGGTCGATGATCTGGCGCTTGCCGCGGTCGTGATCGCGCTGACCATCTACAACGGCTCGGTCATCGCCGAAATCGTCCGCGCGGGCATTCGTTCGCTGCCCAAGGGCCAGACCGAGGCGGCGGTCGCGCTCGGCATGCGCAAGAACCAGCTGATGCGGTTGATCCTGCTGCCGCAGGCGATCACCGCGATGCTGCCCGCGCTGGTCTCGCAGATGGTTGTCGCGCTGAAGGATTCGGCGCTCGGCTATCAGATCACCTACACCGAGATCGTGCGCTCCGGCCAGCAGCTCGGTGCGGCGCAACAGAACACGGTTCCGTCGCTGATCGTGATCGCCATCGTCATGATCGTCTTGAACAGTGCGCTGACGTTCACGGCGACCAAGCTGGAGAAGCGGTTGCGGGCGCGCAAAAAGGGCCGGGGCGCGGTGCTCGCGGCCGACTCGATCATCGCCGATGCCACGCCTGGCATGGATCTCATCAAGAAGTAGCTGTTCGACGCAACGCGATACGGCGGTGCGCTGGATGCGGTAACCCGCGTCCTGCGCACCGCCGTTCTCGTTGAAGGCCTGCTGGCAAGGGGCATTGACTTTGGGGGCAACCAGCCTGTCGGTCGGGCGGGCTACGATCGCGTCCGTGGGGATAGGGCGACGGCTTCCCGGGTTCGTGGCGTTTGTGGTCCTGCTTGCCGTGGTGGTGCTGACGGCGTGGGATCAGCAGCCGCGCGGGCATCTATCGGAGTCCGCGCCCGAGAACGTTTTCAGTGCTGAGCGGGCGTTCCGGGTCGTGCAGGAGATCGCGCAGCGGCCGCATCCGGTGGGTACGGCAGAGCACGATCGCGTTCGCGATCATCTGGTCGGGGAATTGCGGAAGCTCGGTTTGGATACCGAGATACAGGAGGGTGTCGGCCGATATCCCACCGGAGTCCAGCGCGATGTGCTCGGGATGGCGCGGGTCGCCAATATCGTTGCCACGCTGCCGGGGACGAATTCGACCGGAACGGTATTCCTGACGGCGCACTATGACTCCGTTGCCTCGGGTCCGGGCGCGAATGATGACGGGGTCGGGGTCGCGACGGTGCTGGAAAGTGTGCGTGCGTTGCGCGCGGGCGGCACCACGTTGCGTAACGATGTCGTTGTCCTGCTGACCGATGCCGAGGAGACCGGGCTGCTCGGCGCGGAGGCGTTCGTCGCCGGGGGCATGGACGGCCGGAAGACCGGGGTGGTCATCAACCACGAGGCGCGCGGCGCAGGCGGCCCAGTGTTGTTGTGGCGGACCACCCATCCTGCGCTGGTCGACGCCGTCGAGCGGGTCGCGCCGCATCCGAACACGGACTCGTTGTCCACGACGCTGGCCGGTGCGCAGACCGGCAGCAACACCGACTTCGCCTCGTTCGAGCCGGGCGGCCTGCGCGTGCTGGACTGGGCCTACGCCGGGCGCAGCGCGTACTACCACAATCGTTACGACGACCCGGCGCATGTGGATCTGGCGACGGTGCAGCAGATGGGTGCCAACAGCCTTGCGCTGACCAAGGAGTTCGGTGGTAAGGATCTCACCGTCGCGGATGATGCCGATCGCGCGTTCTTCCAGCTGCCGTTCGGACTGCTGGTGGTGCTGCCGCTCTGGGTGATCATCGCGCTCGCCGCGGTCACCGTCGTCAGCGTGGGATGGCTGTGCTGGCGGCTGCGGCGGGCCGGCGAGGCCAGTCTGCGGGGGATACTAGGTTCTGCCGCTACGGTTTTGGTCGCTGCGCCGCTGGCGGCCGGTGCGGTGTATGGGTTGTGGGAAGTGGTGAAGGCGATTCGGCCCGAGTACCGCCCCTTGTTCGTCGATCCGTATAGGCCCGAGTTTTACTATGTGGCGATTCTGGTGATGTCGGCTGCGGTGCTCCTTGCTTGGTTTGTGATCGCGCGGCGACTGTTCGGGGTCACGGCCGCTATGGCCGGGTTGTTGTGCTGTCTGGCGGTATTGGGCGGCCTGCTGGCGATCGTGGCGCCTGCTACCGCGCACGTGCTGGTGGTTCCCACCCTCGGCGCGACGGTAGGAGTGGCGGCCACCTTCGCGGTGCCCGAGCAGTGGCGGCTGCCTGTGCTGACCGTTTTCCTGGTGCCCGCGGCGGTATTCCTCGGCAGCGCAACGTGGACCCCGCTGCAAACCGGCATCACCACCGCCCCGTTCTTGGTGGCGCCCGCAGTGGTGCTGCTCGGTGGTCTGCTCATGCTGACCCTCACTCAGGCGTGGCCTGCTCGGCGCGGGTGGGCGATCCCTTCGACAGCGTTCGTGCTCGCCCTCGTGCTCGCTGCCGCCGGGCTGGCGGTGGACCGCTTCGATGAGCGTCATCCACTGACATCTCAGCTCGTGTACGCGCTCGACGCTGACCGTCATGAGGCCCTGTGGCTCTCGCGGGAGACTCCCGATCGCTGGACCCGCCACCTCGTCAGCGAGACCACGCTCAGTGAGCGGTTCGCGCAACTCTGGCCGACCGCCATTTCGAGCGGCCTCGCACCGGCCGAGAAACTGTCCGCGCCGACCGCCGAAATACTTTCCGACACAACCGAATCGGGAAAGCGCACCGTACACCTGCGCCTACGGTCCACGCGCGGCGCGACGAGCATCGCGCTGCGCTATGACAACGCACCCATCTCCATGCGGGTGGCAGGCCGCGACATTACCCCGCTGCCGAAAACGGGCTTCCAGTTCTACGCTCCCTCACCTGACGGCATCGACGTGCAACTGGTCGCGCCTGCCGGACCGCTGCCGCTACAACTGGTCGACTACACCTGGCTGCCCGATTCCGGGATCGCGTCGTACCGAAATCCCCCGGGCGACATCTACTTCCAGCAAGACAGCGCGGGTGCCGTTTTCGTCACCATCCCGGGGCTCTGAGATTCATTCGTCCAGTTCGCTCAGCACCTGCAAGATCAGACTCCTTGCCTCGCGGCCATACACGGCCGCGCCCTTGAGCACCTCGAACATGCGGGCATAGAGGGCGCACTCGGCAGGCTGGGTGACCTGAATGCCCGCGGTTGGCGTTTCCAGGGCGACCATGGCGTCGTCGAAGATCCAGAAGCCGGTGGAGCCGACCGCCTCGCGTTCGGTCATGAGCGGAATGATGCCGAGCGAGATGTTCGGCATCGACATCAATTCCAGTAGGCGACCCAGTTGTCCCACTTGGACTTCCGCCGTGCCGAACCAGGTGCGCAGCGCCTGCTCCTCGAGCACGGCCACGAACCGTTTGCCGCCACGATGCAGGACCCGTTGCCGGTCCATGCGCACTCGAACGGCTTCCTCGATGTCGTTGGGGGTGTCGAGAAAGCGAATCCAGAACGCCAGCATGGCCGCCGTGTACTCCGCCGTCTGGAAGAGACCGGGGATCACGTTGTGCTCGTAGATGCGGAACACCTTCGTCGCCTGGTAACGCTCGGGCGTGTGCGCGCCGAGCACCCGTTTCATGCCTGCCCGGCTCTGCCGCCGGTATTCCAGGTAGGCCGAGTCGACCGCGCGCAGTGTCGCGACCAAGTCGAGTTCCTGATCGACGGCGGCGCAGACCTGACACCAGTCGCGGATGTCGCGATCGGTCGGAAACTGCACACCGTTCTCGATTTTGGACACTCGAGTGAAGTGCTGGCCGGTCTCCGCACCGAGCTGACGAATGGTGATACCGGCGGCTTTGCGGATATCCCGCAGCCGGTTGCCGAGGGCCCGCCGGGCCTCCTGCGCGGAACTAGCTGGGCCGGTAGTCACGGTGCGGTATGGACAGCTGCCACACGGCCTCGAAGGCGGTGCGGCACAGCTGAATGTCGTGCGGATCGACGGAGGTGACCTGGTCGGTGGCCACGCCGCTGCCCGCGTAGTGGAGGAAGATCACGAGTCGATTGTCGAGCAGGTAGAAGTCGTTGCCGGGGATGGGCACCGAGGACGTCAGGCGGCGCGGCACCCAGCGGATGTCCTCACCGGCCTCCACCATCGGCGCGGCAATGCTGTTGGACCAGCGCTGGTAGTCGCTCAGCGGTTCCGAAACGATCCTGGCTCGACGAACCGATCGGCCTGCGGACACATGGTTGCGGACTGTTGCGCACCAGCCCTGCAGCCAGACCAGATCGTCGGGTTCACCGGCGGTCCACTGTGCGATGTGCGGCAACTCGACCGCCGTGCGATAGGTGTCTCGCGTCTCCAGATGCATTGACTCCACAACGAACTCGCCCAGTAATCGCTCGAACTCTTCATAGGCTATCGATGCCACGGTCTCCCTTCCTGAAGAACTGGATCATCCTGTCGGGGATCTCCACGCAGGTTTCGCCCTGCGGAATGTTCATGTGGGCAAGAGCCTCGGGGTCGGTGACTACCCATCCCTGCACGATCCACGAATCCCGGTCGGTGCGATACACCGTGGGCGAGCCGTTCGGATTCGAGCCCGGATCCTCGCCGATAAAAGTCAGACGCATCGTTGACCCCTTGTCATGGGATGTTGCGAACTGTTGCCCCGAGCTCGTCGATTGTCCCGCTCCGTCGAACGACGGGTCAAGGGCAAGGCAGCTGGTCAAGTGATGAATACGCATGTGGTGCACTGAAATCCGCCAAGATGATAAGTGCAGTTCGGAACCTGCGGCCCCCAAATCGGCAACTTTTCGCAACAAGCTGTCCAACCGGCACTGGCCACTTCTAATCTCGGAAATTGCACGCGAGACCTGGCTACGACGAGAGGGCAACTGGGGATGTGGGGACGGCCGACGGCGATCGGGTATCTGCGCCGCGATGTGTCGGGAGTGTCGCAGGTCTGGGACGAGACACAGATCCGCAGCGTGGCAAAGAGACTCGGCTACGAGCTCGCCAAGATCGTGGTCTTCGGCGCGCAAACCGATGATCCGATACCGCAACTGCTGAACACGATCGAGCGAGTCGACGCAGACGCCGTAGTCACCCCAGCCCTCGCCCATCTAGGGGACGAGCTGGACCAGGTAGTGCGAGTGTGCGACGTGATCACAGTGAACCCGGAAAACACCTACGCCCGCTGGGCATTATCGGCAGACCTCTGGCCCGCCCCCGGGTCCGATGAAGGAGCGTAGGCGTCAAGCCCCCTCGACGACACGGGCGGTAGATAGCGGCCGGAAAGGTCCGAACGCCCGGACCAACGCCGACCAAGCAAGCAACCGACGACTTCGAACGTTCAGACCGAAACCCAGCGAGCAACAGCTGCTTCAAATGCCCCCGGCTGAAACCCGACAAGCAAGCAGCGGCCCCGACCTCGAACTCAAACCCGGCAAGCAACAGCCGCTCGAACGCCCCAGCTGAAACCCGAGACGCAACAGCGGTATCGAACCTCCCGACTCGAGCCCGACACGCAACAACCGCCCCGAACCCTCCCCACTGAAACCCGACAAGCAAGCCGCAGCCTCGAACCCGACACGCAACAACCGCGCCGAGCCTCCAACTCAACCCGACACGCAGACCGCGACCTCGAACCTCCCGACTCAACCCGACACGCAAGCCGCGGTCTCGAACCTCCCGACTCGAACCCGATAAGCAACAGCCGCTCCGAACCTCCCGACTGAAACCCTGCAAGCAAGCTGCGACCTCGAACGCCTGACTCGAGCCCGACACGCAACAGCCGCTCCGAACCCCCTGGCTCGAGCCTGGAGAACAAGCCAGGGCCCCGAACCTCGCGACTGAAACCAGGCGAACAAGCCGCGACCTCGAACACCCCGAACCCGAGCCCGACACGCAACAGCGGCCCCGAACCTCCCAACTCAAACCCGGCAAGCGACGGCCGCTCCGAACCTCGCAACCCAAACCCGGCAAGCAAGGCGCGACCTCGAACGCCCCGACTCGAACCCAGCGAGCAACAGCTGCTTCGAAGGCCGCGACTGAAACTCGGCGAACAAGCCGTAGCCACAAACTTCCCGACTCGAGGTTGACCAGCGACAGCGGTTCCGAACCGACTGAACGCTTTGAGGATCTGACGATTCCGACAAACACGATTCGATTCGGCCGGCACAGCGTTGGCCGACCCTCGTCGGACATCGAAGCCACCGCCACCTGGCACGAAACCCTCGGCGCCACGGTTGGGGGAATGGTTCGAGCACTGGACCCTGATGAGCGACCCCGCAGACGCCACCTACTGCATCACCGCCACTTGATCCTCGCCATGACTACCGGCGATCGCGTTGCCCAGTCCGGCCAGGTCGCCCTCGTGCCAATCCTTGGGCAGATCGATCAGACCGCACCCCTCCCGCGACCCCCAAGGCGTTTAACCCGTCGAGGCGAGTCATATGGTCGCTCAACGATCTTCAACAGCAACCATTCGACTCGCCTCAATTCGCGGAGCTCCCGCAACGGGACCACAGCCAGTCCGCACGCTGGAACCCAGGCCTGTTCGCATACCTGCTTCTTCTTCCACATACCTCGTGGCGTGCCGAGGAGTGTGCGAAGTCAGAAGCAGGTGTGCGAGGCCGAACCTATCTGTCGCTTGGGTCATATGGCCGCTGCAGGAGATCTGTTTGCGGGCAGTCGGCTCGCCTCGGTGTCTCGAGAGCACCGCCTGGCGAGGCGGCTGGACTTGCGGTGGCAAGGAACCGATGCGCCTACGAACCGATCGACGCGGATCTCTGCTCACCGCGCTGTGCCGAGATCTGCGGACGGCGCTGGGCTGTTTGCTGGAATTGGGGACTGCGTCGTTAGTCCGGTTCGATGTCTGCGGTGTCGAACTCGGCTTGGGCCAGTTCGGCTTTGACCACGGTGAAGGCGGTGGATTGGTTGTAGCCGCGGCGGGCGAGCATGCCGACCAGGCGGCGGATTGTTTTGTCGCGGTCGAGGCCGGAGGGGATGCTGCGGAGTTTGCGGCGGACGAGTTCGCGGGCGCGGGATTCCTCGTCGTCGGAGCTGATGGCCTCGAGGGCGGGGGCGGCGTCTTCCTGGGCTACGCCTTTGCGGCGAAGTTCTTGGGCGAGGGCCTGTTTGCCCTTGCCGGAGAAGGTGTGCCGGGAGTGCACCCACTGTTCGGCGAAGGCCGCGTCGTCGATGAGGCCGACCTCGGTGAGCCGGTCGAGGGCACGCTCGGTGATCTCTTCGCTGTAGCCCTTGGTCGCCAAGCGCTGGGCGAGTTCGGCACGGCTGCGGGCGCGGACGGCGAGCAGGCGAAGACACGCCTCTTTCGCCTGCTCGACCGTCCCGCCTGGCGGGGTGAGCTCCGTGGAGCGAGCACCCCGCTCGGATCCGGCCGCCACCGGATCCGCCCATCGGCCTTCGGACTGTTCGGAATCAGCCGACAGGGAGTCTGTGCGCCGGGACGACTTTCGACGTCCGCGGCTGGACCCAGTCGAACGCGCCCGCTGCGGATCGGACGCGCTCGACCGAGTTCCCAACGTGTCCGGTTCGGCCGAACCACCTTCGGCCGACCGGACTCGTCCGGGGTCCTGTTCGCCGGGCCAAGATCCAGGATCGGTGGCGGCACCAGAGGCGGACAGGAGTTCTTGGAGCCGACGACGCATCTCCTGCACCGGCTCGGACCGCGACTCATCGGGCGCGGTCCGGCTCGGTGGGGACGAGCGTCGGCCGTTCATCGGATCAGAAATCGGCGGGGACCTCGGCGGTAGCGGTATCCGCGGTCACATCGGCGCCGATGCCGAGCTTCTCCTTGATCTTCTTCTCGATCTCGTTGCAGATATCGACGTTCTCCAGCAGGAACTTGCGGGCATTCTCCTTGCCCTGGCCGAGCTGGTCGCCCTCGTAGGTGTACCAGGAGCCGGACTTACGGACGAAGCCGTGCTCGACACCCATGTCGATGAGCGAACCCTCCTTGGAGATGCCGTGGCCGTAGAGGATGTCGAACTCGGCCTGCTTGAACGGCGGGCTGACCTTGTTCTTCACGACCTTCACCCGGGTACGGTTGCCGACCGCGTCGGTGCCGTCCTTGAGCGTCTCGATGCGGCGCACGTCGAGGCGGACCGAGGCGTAGAACTTCAACGCCTTACCGCCCGTGGTGGTTTCGGGAGAACCGAACATCACGCCGATCTTCTCGCGCAGCTGGTTGATGAAGATGGCGGTGGTGTTGGAGTTGCTGAGCGCACCGGTCATCTTGCGCAGCGCCTGGCTCATCAGGCGGGCCTGCAGACCGACGTGGCTGTCACCCATCTCGCCCTCGATCTCGGCGCGCGGCACCAGCGCGGCCACCGAGTCGATGACGATGATGTCGATGGCGCCGGAGCGAACCAGCATGTCCGCGATTTCCAGCGCCTGCTCACCGGTGTCCGGCTGCGAGACGAGCAGCGCATCGGTGTCGACGCCCAGCTTCTTGGCGTAATCCGGGTCGAGCGCGTGCTCGGCGTCGATGAACGCAGCGACGCCGCCCGCGGCCTGGGCGTTGGCCACCGCGTGCAGTGCGACGGTGGTCTTACCCGAGGATTCCGGGCCGTAGACCTCGACGATGCGGCCGCGCGGCAGGCCGCCGATGCCGAGCGCGACGTCCAGCGCGATGGAGCCGGTCGGGATCACCGCGAGGGGCTGACGTACCTCATCACCGAGACGCATGACCGCGCCCTTGCCGAAGTTCTTCTCAACCTGAGCAAGAGCGAGTTCGAGAGCCTTGTCGCGGTCGTACGCCTGTGGTGCCATGTCTTGATCCCCTTTTCGACGGGTAAGTCTCTGCTGTGGTTGGCGCCAACATTAGAGGGCGGCACCGACAAGTTCTGGCGCCAAGATTAGACGAACACGTGTTCGAGTCAAGCGACGCGCCCGGGAACACGCGAACGGACTTCTGTGGCCTCGGCAAACGCCGCGCTAGTCAACGCACCACCGACACCCGGTCGCTGTCCAGCAGCGTTTGCGCCTGCTTGAGCACGCGCAGCGAGGGGGTGACCTCGAGATCGGTGATGCCGTCCAGCGGGCCGAGGCGTTCGGTGATGTAGCGGTAGAGGTGGGGCGTGTCGCGGCAGATTATCGACGCCATCAGGTTGGTCGGGCCGGTGGTCGCGGCGACGAACACGATCTCGGGATGAGTCGCCATCGCCCGGCCCACCGCGTCCAGGTCGGCCGGGCGAACCCGCAGCCACAGCGCGCCCCGCACGGTGTACCCCATTCGCTCGACCGCGAAGTCGAGGTCGAAATACAGCACGCCCGACTCCGCGAGCTCGGTCATCCGGCGCGCGACTCGTGGTGCGGTCCAACCGGTTTCGGCCGCGATCTGGGCGTACGGCGCGCGGCCGTCGCGGCCGAGCAGCGCGAGCATCGCCTCGTCCTCGGGCGTCAGATCCGGCGGCGTCTCCGGTCCGGTGCTCTCCAGCCGGGAGCGCTGCGGTCCCAACTCATGCAGTTGCTGTTCGGTGAAGAGGTGGCTGAAGCGCGGCCATTCTTCGTCGGCCTCGAATCGGTGCATCACCTCGTGCGCGGTCACCTCACGCACCTGACTCGCCCGCGGCAGCGTGTGCAGCAGCAGCGCGTCCCGTCGTTCGAGGGAGCGCGGCCTGCTCACGCAGGTCACCTCGGAACCGGTGGACAGCAGCGTGACCCAGCTCAAATCCGGGAATCTGGCCAGTGATTCGGCCAGCCGCAACGCCTTGTCCGGTGTCGACTTGATCCGCAGCACCCACCGCGCGTGACCGAGCGGCACCGCGTTCACCTGACCGGACACGTGCATGATGCCGCGCTCGCGCAGCGCACGGTAGCGGCGGGCCACCGTCTGCTCGGAGACGTCGAGGATGCCGCCGAGCTTGGTGAACGGGATCCGCGCGTCGTGCACCAGCGCGTGCAGGATCTGTCGATCGAGAACGTCCAGCGCGGAGGATTCCGGGGAGGCATCGTGCGGCATAGGAGGAATCTAACGCAGCGAGCCATCCGGCTAGGGGGATACGTTCGATTGCCGCACGCTTGGCGTCGATATCGTTCGATTCCGCCGTGGAGGCCCCCAGTGAAGAAATGGCTCCCCTTGTTCGCCGCGTGTCTCGGCACGCTGATGCTCCTCATCGACGTCACCATCGTGAACGTCGCGCTGCCCGACATCGCGACCGATCTGCACGCCGGACTGTCCAGCCTGCAATGGGTGGTGGACGGCTACGCGCTGGCCTTGGCGGCGCTGCTGCTGGTGCTCGGTTCGCTCGCCGACCGGGTCGGCGCCAAACGCGCCTATCTCGCCGGGCTCGTCCTGTTCGCGCTCGCCTCGCTCGGCTGCGGCATCGCCGACACCTCGTCGAATCTCATTGCGGCGCGGATACTTCAGGGGATCGGCGGCGCGGCCATGTTCGCGACCACGCTGTCGCTGTTGCACTCGACCTACACCGGACGCGACCGCGGCATCGCCTTCGGCGTCTGGGGTGCGGTGTCCGGTGCGGCGGCCGGCGTCGGGGTGGTGCTCGGTGGCGTGCTGACCGAGGCGCTGTCGTGGCGGTGGATCTTCTTCGTCAACCTGCCGATCGCGGTGCTGGCAATCGCGTTGACCGCCAGCGTGTTCCCGGCGTCGGTGCGGCGCGCGGACCGGGCCGTCGACGTGCCGGGCATGCTCGCCTTCGCCACCGCGGCGACCGCGCTCACCTACGGCGTCATTCGCGGCGGTGAGCACGGCTGGTCGGATGGTCGCGCGGTGGCCGCACTGATACTGGGCGCTGTCGCGGTGGTCGTCTTCGCCGTCGTCGAATCCCGCAGTGCCGCACCGATGTTCCCGCTGACGCTGCTGCGCAATCGTGACTTCGGGGCGACGTTGCTCGGGGCAAGTGGGCAGACGTTCGCGGCTTTCGCCAGCACTCCCCTGGTTTCGCTCTGGTTGCAGCAGCAGTTGCAGATGACGCCGCTGCACGCGGGCTTGGCGTTGCTGCCCATAGCCGCGACCGCGTTCCTGGTCGCCGGGGTGTTCGGGCGGCTCATGCACGATGCTCCGCCGAAGTGGACCATCGGCGCGGGGCTGGTGGTGGTCGGGATCGGCACCGGGCTGCTCACGATTGTCGATGCCGGATCATCCTGGGCGGCACTGGTTCCCGGGTTCGTGGTGATCGGTGCCGGGATCGGTATCAACGCGCCAGCGCTCGTGTCGGTGGGTATGGCCGCGGTGCCACCGCAGCAGGGTGGCACGGCGGCGGGTGCGGTGAACACCGCGCGGCAGCTCGGGCTCGCGCTCGGAGTCGCGGTGCTGGGCACCGTATTCCGTGGCGTGGCCGACGCGGACCAGCCGATGACATTGCCGCACTTCGTAGCCGGGCTCGACGCGGCCTTCACAGTCGCCGCGGCGGTAGGCATCGTGTTCGGATTGATCGCCTTCACCCTGTTCCACCGCCAACGCCCGGTTGTGGAATCAGGCAGCGTCAAGCAGACAGTCGTCGCAGCCCCTCGTCGCTGCCGCAGCGCATAGGTTCTCCTGCTGCGCATGCATTCGCTGACGATTTCGTGCGCGCCAAGGCATTCGGTGCGCGGCCGGATGGGCTGTGCGCGCGGCGTGGTCAACGGGACCTGGTGGCGGGCTCACTCGCACTTCGCCGCCACCATGTCCTGTTTGGGTGAGCTACTGCTGGGGCAATACCGAGTCGTCGCCGGGTTCGCGGGGGCCGAAGATGCGGCGGGCGGATTCGGGGATGGGGACGTCGTTGATGCTGGCTTCGCGGCGGGACATCAGGCCTTCGGGGGTGAACTCCCACTGTTCGTTGCCGTAGCTGCGCCACCATTGACCGGTTTCGTCGTGCCATTCGTATTGGAAGCGCACGGCGATGCGGTTGCCTTCGAAGGCCCAGAGGTCTTTGCGGAGTGCGTAGCCGTTTTCCGAAGCCCATTTGCGGGTGAGGAATTCGACGATGGCGGCGCGGCCGGTGAAGAACTCGTCCCGGTTACGCCAGACCGAGTCCTCGGTGTAGGCGGCGGCGACCTTCTCCGGATCGCTTGTTTTCCAGGCGTTTTCGGCGGCGAGCACCTTGACCTTGGCGGATTCTAGATCGAACGGTGGCACTGGAGGTCGCACGGACGACTCCTTTCTCGGGTGACTCGGGTCAGGGGTTGACGGGGGAAAGCTCGGGCGGGCCCCAGCGCAGTGGGCCCGCGCCGGCGCGTTCGACGACCTCGGTGATGGTGAAGTCGATCGAGCATTGCGCACCGACGGCGAAAGTTTCCGGCGCCCAGGTCAACTCGGCGGTTCCGGTGAGTTGCAGGGTGCCGCCGGTGGTCCAGTCCGGGACGAGGATGCCGCAGCGCGGGTTCACTTCGATGTTCCCGAGCGTCATGAACATCGAGTTGCCCCGGTAGTCGGGCCAGCGCAGGTGGGTCGGTGAAAGCACCTGAAGGAAGCCGGGATTGCCGCCGCGATGCGAGGCGTCGGCGTTGCCCTCGGTGTCAGCGGTGGCGACGAAGAACGCGTCGGCCGCCGTGATCGTCGCCTGCTGGCGTGCATCGAGTTCGGCGCTGTGCCGCGGCAACGGCGGCTCGATATCCGGCCGGTACGACTCGATGTGCCTGCGGGTGATGTACTTCGGGCAGTTCGCGTAGACCTGATCGGTGGCGATGCGCAAACCGAGGCCCGCGGCCGTAGCCGCGCCGTTGACGCGCATCCGCCTGCGCCGCTGCGGTTGCAGGGCGATCATGCCGATCCGGGCCGGATGAGTCAGCGCCTCCCACAACGGATCTCCCGCGGGCGGCCGCGCGTCGACGGCGATGGTGTCCGCGTCGACGGCGTGCACGAAGCCAGGCGGCCCGACTAGTTCGCTCGCCCACAGCCTGCCCGCGTCGTCGGCGGCCGCGATCACCACCATCGGCTGCTCGGCCAGGAAAGAGGCGGCGACGGCCGGGATGTCGGCCCGGATCGACCGGCCGACGTGGTCGGCCATCTCCGTCTGACCCATGCGCTGCTGGACGGCGAGTTCACCGGAATGGAAGGGCGCCATCGCAATACTCCTGTCGCGGGAGGTCATCCGGCGACGGCAGCCGCCGGAACGTTCAACAACACTGCGGCTCAGAAGAATCCACAGGTCGGCGCGTCGCCGCTAGGTGCGGGTGCGGACTCGGCGCCGCTCGGCGCGTAGACCTCGAGCCGGATGCCGTCGGGGTCGGTGAAGAAGATGCCGCCGGAGCTCGCGCCCTCACCGTGCGCGACGACACCGTCGTGGACGATCGGCACCGACTGTTCGCGCAACGCCGCCTCGACCGCGCGCACCTGCTCGATGGTGTCGACTTGGAACGAAAGATGGTGCAGGCCAGGGGTTCCGGTAGAGAACGTGCCCGCACTCTGCTGCCACAGCGTCAACGAGAGCTTGCCGCCCGCGCCGAGGAACGCCCATCTGCGGTCGCCGTCGGTGCTCGCGGTGAGTTGCTCGAAACCCAGTGCGTGGCGGTAGAAATCGACCGAGCGATCCAGGTCGGACACGTTCAGGCCGATGTGCCCGGTGGCGAGCTGAGGTGCGGCAACCGTGGTCATGTGATCCTCCCCGAATGGCCAAACCGTCTTTATCGGTTTAACTGGTTAGACGATAGCGGCAACAGAACGCCCCAGTCAACCCGTAAACTGCTTTTAACCGGTTAGAGAACCGGGTGCCTCGATCACCGGAAGGAGCTCGATACCCTCAGTCATGCACGATCCACGCCCCCACCTCGGCGAACCGCTGGCACTCGACCTGCTGGACACGCGGTGGAACCAGCACGGACAGCCGCAGGACCTGCTAACCGACTTGGCAGGCCTCGGCGTGTGGCTGTCTTCGGCCGGGCTGGCCGACCGGGCAACCGCCGACGCGGCGACCCTCGACGCGGTCCTGGCGGCGCGCACCGCCATCTACGACGTGGTGCAGAGCGCCGCGCACACCGCGCTGAACGAGGTGCTCGACCACGGTCGAATCCGGCGCACGCTCACCGACACCGGCCCCGAGGATGTCATCGATGTCCCCGACCCCGCCTGGCTGCCCGCTTGGCTCGCGGCCGACAACCTGCTCCACCTACTCGCCGAAGCGCCGGACCGCATCCGCCAGTGCGCCCATCCCGACTGCGTGCTGTTCTTCTACGACACCTCGAAGAACGGCACCCGCCGCTGGCATTCGATGGCGACCTGCGGCAACCGCACCAAGGCGGCCCGCCATTACGCCAAGAAGCCTTGAGTCTCAGAACAATTCATCGAGCAGGCGGTAGTACTCCAGGCGTCGGTGATCCGGCTCGGTGAGGCCGTAGGCGGCGAAGAAGACGTTCACCTCGTCCTCGTCGAAGTCGTCGCGCAGGTCGCGCACGGCAAGTGCCAAGTCGCGGTACCGATCCGCCACGCCGAGCGCGCCGACGTCGAGCAGGATCGCGCCCTCCAGCACGTTGGGTGGCGTGAAGTCGCCGTGTGCCACGACCAGGTCCTCGTGGTCGGGACGCTCGGCGAGCAGTCGCGTCAGGACGTCCTGCGGGCCGAGATCCCGGTTCTCCTCTTCGAAGTCGTCGAGATCGACCAAGCCCTCGATCACCTGGCGACGCGCCTGTGCCAGCACGGCATCGAGCCGTCCGTCGAAGGGGCACTCGGCGACCGGAATGCTGTGCAGCCGGCGAAGCAGGGCACCCATGACCGCGCCCACCGACGTCTCCCCCGAGCCCGTGTCGTCGCGCGCGGCCAGGCTCGAAGCCTCGGCGTCGGCCAGCACCAGCACGTCACCGTCGAACGCGACGATCTCCGGCAGCCGAATTCCGCGGTCGCACAGCCAGTTCAGCCGCTCGTGTTCCGCGACGGCCTTCGGTCCCCGCTTGACCCAATAGGTTTCGTTGACGAACGCGACGCCGCCACTCTTGCCCTCGTGCTCGTCCGACCAGGTCGGCGCGTCACCGAGCAGCGCGGCAACCTTCGGCGGCAACGGAATCGGCAGCGCGGACAGTCGTTCCAGCGCGACCCTGGTGGATTCGATCAGTTCGGAATCGCCCTCGGCCGAACGCAAGTCGAGCGCCTCGCGCAGCAGCGGGTGTGCCTCGGTCAGCTGATCCTGTTCGGCCAGTGCCTTTCCCAGGTGTTGCACGGCGAACGAGAGCACGTCCGGCGCGGCCACCCGCGCATGCTCGACGGCACGTCGATACAACGTCTCGGCCGTAAAAGCGTCGCCTTGATAGCGATAGACATCACCGAGATTGATCCACACGGTGATCCGGCGCTCTTCGGTGTCCACGAGTTCCAGTGCCCGATCCAGCAGATCGAGCGCCTGGCCGTAACGTCCGAGCAGCATCGCTTCGATCCCGGTCTGCCGACATCCGGCGAAGTCGACCGGCTCGGCCTTGGCCAACCGCGCGGCCAACCGTTCCGGATCGACCGGAATCATCCGCTCCCGATCGTCGAACCGATACAACGGCCCGTCCCGATCCACCGCGTGCCCCGGCACGCTCACCACCGCCCCCGCGGCACGTCGAACTCCGAGCAGAGCGCCCGCCAGACATCCCGCGGATCGACCCCGGCCTCGATGGCATCGGACCCCGTCCGCCCCAACGACGGGATCACATGATCGGCCAGCAGGGCATCGCCCCGGGCCGACCCGAATTCGGTATGCAACAGCTCCTGGAACTCCGTCAATCGCACCGTGCCCAAGATACCCGCGCCACCTGTGGACCCCCACCTGCCCCGTTGGTCAGATACCGCTAGCCCGCGCGCACCGTATCGAGGACCTGGTGGCACAGCTGAATCGGGTCGGCGACGTCAGCGGCGGTGGCCGCCGCCCCTTTCGCTGCGGCGGTGAAGTGCGGGGTCGACAGGATTTCCAGGACGGCGGCGCGGACGGCAGCCGGAGTCAGGGGGCGGACGAGGAGTGAACTTCCTTGGCGGACGGCCCTGTTGGCGAGCTCCCATTGATCGCCGCCGCCGGGAATGGTGACGACAGGAACAGCAGCGGAGAGGGACTTCGCGAGCAGGCCGTGGCCACCCCCGCCGACGACTACCGAAGCGTGGGTGAGGAGTTCGTCCTGGCGGCCCAAACCTGCTGTCGCCCAGGGTGGTAGATCGGCGGGCGGGGTGTCGAGGGTCGAGATAGCCACGCGGACATCGGCTCCTGCGAGGGCGTCGAGGACTGTCTCGACCATGCCTGCCACGCCGGTGTGCGCGGTGGAGGGGGCGACCATCACCAGGGGGGCGTCGCCCGGCGGGGGTGCCAGGATCGCATCCGTGGGTTCCCAGAAGAGCGGGCCGATGACGTGGGCGTTGTCGGGCCAGTCGGGGCGCGGCACCTCGAGCGCGGGCAAAGTGGCGATCAGGCGCGCGGCGGGGCCCGGGTCGGTGGCGGGCAGGCCGACACCCTCGCGAGCCTGTTCGCGCTGGCGCAGGCCGTTGCGGATGTCGCGGGCGGTCATGGTGCGCAGCACGCCGTCGCGCATCCGGCCGCGCAGCCCTTCACCGGGGGCGAGGCCACTTCCGATGGGCGGCAAGGCTTTCGACGGCAGGTAGAGCGGGTGCGGGGACAGCTCGACCCAGGGCACGCCGAGGCGTTCCGCGGCCAAGCCACCGCCCGCGGTGAGCACGTCGGAGACGACCAGCTCGGGCAGCATGGCGCCGAGGTCGGGCAGGATCTCGGTGGAGATGTGCGCGGCGCGCTCATGGATGCGCTGGCCCGCGTCGGTGTCGTCGTCGGCCGGGCGCGGGGCGAGGCCCTTCAGGCGGCGGACGCCGATTCCGGCATCGCGGGCGGCGTCGAACCAGCGTGGGGCCGTGAACAGCACCGGCTCGTCACCGGCGGCCAGGAAACGCAAGCACAACGCGATGGCGGGAAACGCATGCCCGGGATCGGGCCCCGCGACTACGGCTACTCGCATCCGCATAGCCTGCCACACCGTCTGACGGGCCGACAGTATCCCTGTCCCGCGTCTTCACCTGCTCGTCAGCAGAACTTCACGTGACCTCCGGCGCGCCTGGCACTATGGTCTAGACCAATTGGTGTCGGAGAGTGGAGCGATCGTGCTGGTGTCCACGGTGGACGAATTGATGGTGTTGCTGGCGAACGGCGAGGACGTCTGGGACATGCCGGACCGCAGCGGCGATCCGGTCGACATCCTCGACCACGATCGGCAGTGTGCGGAGTTGCTGCGGCAGCGGTATCCGTTGGATGAGGAGTTGCAAGTCGCCGGGTTGGTGCACGACATCGGTCATCAGCTCTTCCCGGGCGATGACGCCGGCCACGGCAGGCATGGCGCGGACGCGATCCGCGAGTTGCTCGGCGGTCGGGTCGCCCGCTTGGTCGAGTTGCATGTGGTCGCGAAACGCTATCTGGCAGCGACGGATTCGGCGCACACCGAGGGCCTGTCCCCTTCCAGCCAGCGCACCTTGATTGCTCAGGGTGGTCCGATGAACGCCGCGGAGATCGCCGAGTTCCGTGCCGACCCGGACTTCGACGCCGCCCTCGCCCTGCGCCGCGCCGATGACGCGGGCAAGGTGGTCGGCCTCACCGTCGCTCCCCTCGACGCTTGGCTGCCCGTCATCAGGCGCGTCGCCGCCCAACGGCCGCTCGACCGAGATCATGGGGAACTGGTGCCGGAGTAACGCGATACCAGCTCCCTCACCGACGCTGGTGCCGTCGGTTCAGCTGGGTGACAACGTATCTCGCCGAACTCAGTGCGCAGCGTCCCTGAAGTAGTAGAGCTCGAAGCCGACGGCGCGCTCGGCCGGGAAGCCTTCGATCGGGCCGGTCGCCCTGTCCACGATGGCGCGGACTTGATCCTCCAACGGTTCCGAACTGAGCACCTCGAGGTAGCGACGGTGCTCGGCCAACGACGCCCTGGCCTGATCGATGTGAGCGGTGACGTCGACGGCGTGAGTTACCTTGGGGCCCATCACCGCTCCCCAGCGCGGCGACCACGGCGCCTCGGTCAGCTCGGGGAAGATCCACTCGTTACCCGCGTCGGAGATCGCATCCAGCGCCGCCCGGCCGACGGCGCGATGATCGGCGCTGTTGGCGAAGCCGGGGGCCCAGGTGTCACCGAAGTTGAAGAGCACCACCAGTTCTGGCTGATGGCGACGAATCGCGGCAGCCAAGTCCTGGCGCAGCTGCAAGGATTCCTCGACGCGCCCGTCGGGGTAGCCGAGGAAGTCAACCTGTTGCACGCCAACGGCTTTCGCGGAGGCGATCTCCTCGGCCTCGCGCACCGGTCCGGATTCGGCGGGCGGCAGGCCTGCGATCCCGGCCTCGCCGCTGGTGACCAGCACGTAGCGAATGTCCTTGCCCTGCCCCGTCCACCGGGCCACCGCCGCGGCGGCGCCGTACTCGATGTCGTCGGGGTGCGCGACGATCACCAATCCGCGCTGCCAGTCCTCCGAAAGCCGCTCCACCAGCTGCCCACCTCTCCGCGTATTCAGGCCAGACTAGTGTGCCGCGACTGTTGCGCTGGCGGCCGCCGGTATAGAGCCTGGGTGAGTCAGCCGGTACCCGGTGAGTTACCCATGTACGAACGAAATCAGTTCTTGCGATGGATTAAAAGGGGCCGTGCGCTTTCCCCTCATCGGGGAGCGCACGGCCCCTGGTCGGACGGTTCGCGACTTCGCTCGCGCCTCCCGGTGGCATCCCGGCCACACCTGGATCCGTCCGACTACCGCCCGCACGGCTTCGCAGCGCTACCCGGCGCGCAGAAGCCGCTCCGCAGGCGGAAGCTACAACTTGCTGACCGAGTTGTCCGAGCCCGACACCGCCTTGTACAGCAGGTACAGCCCGAACACGATGGCGCTGATCGCCAGGATCGGGAACAGCCCCTTGATCAGCGCACCGATGATGGCCAGCGCGATCCAGACGACCGCGACGATTCCGATAATCTTCCACAACATTGCCAGCCTCCGAGAGTCTCCGCGAACCGCTCTCCCACGATCCGACATGTTCCACTCTGACAGCTGCGCCACGATAAATCACCAGGTCAGCAACGATATCCGGGGAAGATCAGGGTGAACCCTGACTGCCTACCCGCCGTGAGTAGTACCCGGCGATTCGGCCGCGCCCTCGGCCATCAGTTCGGCGCCGACCTTCGTCGCGATCCGAATGAAGGCCGCCACCAGCGGCCGAGTGTCGCCCGCCCGGCAGGCGACAGCCAGCACCGCGGGCGCGACATCGAGCAACGGCCGAGTGATGACACCCGACCACGGGAAGAAGCGGGACACGGAGGCAGCCGAGACCGCGACCGCTTGACCGCTGCCCACCGCGGCGAGCAGGTCTTCCAGCGTGGCCACCTCGGCGCCGATGATCGCCGGGCCGTCGCGGTAGTCGGCCAGTGTCATGAAGTCGCGCGGCGAGATCGCGGTTATCGGTCCACCACGCGAACGGCTGGACGGCCAGTTCCGTCGGCAGGACAGCGGTGTCGGCGGCGAACGGATGATCGGCGGGCAGCAGCGCGATCCGCTCCTCCGACAGCAGCGGCGTCACGTCGAGGCCCTCCGGCGCGGGCAACCAGATCAGCCCGACGTCTGAGGCACCGGCCAGCACGCCCGCGCTCGCGTCGTCGAATTCGACCTTGCCGACGGTCACCGCGACGTGCGGAAACTCGGCCGCGAAGGCGCGCAACACCCGGGGTGTGATGTCCAGGCCGGTGACGCCGCGGATGCCGACGATCAACTCGGTGCGCTGCCCGGTCTCGGTGTCGCGGGTATCGGCGATCGCGGCACCGATGGTGTCCAGGATGTCGGGCACCCTGGCCAGCAGTGTCCGGCCCGCGTCGGTGAGCGTGACCTGACGGCTGTTGCGCTGGAAAAGCGTCGCGCCGATGCGGGTTTCGAGCTGCTTGATCTGATTGCTCAACGCCTGCTGGGTCAGGTGCAGCCGAGCCGCCGCCCGGGTGAAGTTCAGCTCGGTGGCCAGTACCTGGAATGCCCGCAGGTGCCGGAGTTCCACATCCACAAGTCTGGATTGTAGATCCGACAGCCGATCGGTGTTTCCGTTCTCGGCCGGCGGATCGAGCATGGATCACATCGAGTCACCGATCGAGGAGCCATGCCTTGCCGGAACAACGTCACGAGCTCGGGCAGCATCAACCGATCGCCGAATGGGCGTTCGGGTGCCTGATGATCTGGCATCAACGCGCCGAAACCACGGGCGGGGTGCTGTCGCTCGCCGAGGTCGTGCTGCCGAAGGGTGACGAGCCGCCGGTTCATCTGCATTCGCGGAAGGACGAACTGTGCTTCGTCCTCGACGGTGAGCTCACCGTGCATCGCGGGCTGGCCCGCATTCAGGCCGGGCCCGGCACGTCGGTGTGGCTGCCCCGTGGCATTCCGCATGGGTTCGCGGTGCACACTGCCACGGCTCGGGTGCTGCATCACTACACCCCGGCGGGTGTGGAGCGGGCGCACCGGGTGTTCGGTACCGCGGCCACCGAGCTCGTGCTGCCGCCTGCCGATACCCGGCGGCCCTCGGGCGCGGAGGTCGAGGCCGAATTCGCGCGCTACGGGGTCACCGTGGTCGGTCCGGCACCATCGAATCGGAAGGAGAAGCGAGAATGACTGTGCCGCAAGGCATTGTCTATTCGACCTGCGCACCCGAACCTGGGTACGCGCAGGTGCACGTCCTCGGGCCGGTGTCGGTTACCGACGGGGCGGGGATGATCGGGGTCGACCGTCCGCTGGAGCGCGCGGTGCTGGTGCGGCTGGCGCTCGCGGGCGGGGTTCCGGTACCCGATCGGCGACTTGCCGCGGATCTGTGGGGTGATGGCGAACTCTCGCGACCGGTCGAACGATTGCGCGTTGTCGTGTCTCGGTTGCGGACGGCATTGGGTGCGCACGGCGGGACGGTCTTGCGCACCCCGGCGGGATACCGGACGACGATGGTCGTCGGTGATCTGCTCGCCGCCGAATCCATCGCGGATCGCCTGCATGCGGCACAGCGGGCAGGTCGGTATGCCGAAGCCCGCGCGGCCGCGGACCAGGTCCGGCGGCTCTGGCGCGGACCAGCATTGGCCGATCTGCTGTGGGCGCCGTACGCGGCGGTGGAAGCGGCGCGGCTGGACGCGTGGCGGTTGGAGTTGACCGTCGCCGGATTGGATGCCGCGCTGCGGCTCGGCTCGGGCCTCGAATGTCTCAGGGAGATGAGCATTTTGACGGGCGAGCACCCACTGCACGAGCCGCTGGCCCGGTTGCACGCGCTCGCCCTCTACCGTGCGGGTAGGCAGGTCGATGCCCTCGATCGGCTGCGCGTCCTTCGACTCACCCTCGCCGCGCAATTCGGCGCCGCCCTCGCCCCGGAAACCGTCGACCTCGAAGTCCGCATCCTCCGGCACGATCCGGCGCTGCATCCGGCCCGGCCCACCGTAAAACCAAGTAGCCCATCACATTCAGCCGCTCAAAGGATCACCCGATACCGCGACGTCGCGGTACTCGCGCACCGATTCCGACGCCCTGAGCCAGGCTTCTGATCGACGCCGCCGACAGGTTCACCGATACTGTTGCCGCGCTGGGCAATTAACTGACCTGCGCCGCCAAATGGCGATGCCAGGTTTGATAAGGCATCTGATCGGCACGCACCGCTACTGCTTCAGCAATATCGTTGCTGCCCTGGATGATTGGTCGACCTGCGTATCCGCAACAGATATCTGGGTGAGGATCAGGTTCGTCCTGATCCTCACCCAGTGATACCAATCGACGGGCTGATGGTCACTTACGTCGCGGGTTGCGGCGATCGTTTTCCACGCCCTCGGTTTCGATCCGCTCCTTGCGGACCGTTTCGGACACGGTCTGCTCGTCCTGGACCTGGTCGACGGCGAGGCGGACGCGCTCGACCGGCACGGACTCCTTCTGCACCGTCACCCGCTCCTCGTGCAGGGTGACCTCGGCGTCCTGCTCGCCGATGTCGGCACGGCCGACCTGCGAGCGGTCGGTGATCGGCTCGCGCTCGATCCGGACCTCTTCGTGCGTGGTCGGCACGGTGACGGTCTGCTCCTCGGTCACCACGTACTTGTGCAGCCGCGCGTGGCTGACCTCTTCGTTCTGCTTGTTGACCGCCAGCCGCTCCTCGGAGCGCACCATGCCCTGGTCATCGGGGCGGCGACCGCCACGCATCTGCTGCTTGCCGCCCATCTCCATGCCGGCCCGGTTCGGGTCGATGTGGTAGTGGTCGAACAGCTCGCGCTCGGCTTCGGGGCTGATCAGACCGTCGTGCTCGAGATGCGGCGCGGTCTTCACCTCCTCCTTCTCAACGCGCACCTGCAGTGCTTCCGGGTCGTGCCGCAGCTGTGCGCCGGCCAGCGGGACCAGCGAGTCACCGCTGAACATCCCGGTGGTCACCGACACCCAGGTCGGTGCGCCGGAGGTGTTGTCGACATAGATCCGCTTCACCTTGCCGATCTTGTCGCCCTCCGGGGAGTACACAGCGCTTCCGATGAGTTCTTCCAGCATTCCGGTCATGATCTGATTCCTCCGCGTTGCATTCGATGACAGTGATTCAGGCACTTGCCTTTTGCTCGGACTGGTCGAGATCCTCGGCGATTCGCTGCGATTGCCGCGAGCGTCGGACCGGATCTTCGACGTTGCCCCAGGCCAGATATCTGCTGATGTCCAGCCGTTGCGTGTCCTGGTCGATCGCGGATTTTCGGTAGGCAATATCAAGCATCTTCTGCTCCTGCCCTTGTAGTGAATGTTCCCGATCCCAGTGATGGAATCCGGCCGATCAGCTACATGGACGCAACTACCCGGCGTGATCTTGACCAAACGCTTCGTCGGTGAAATCGGCCTGCGACCGGCCGATGTGTCGCCGACGAGCAGTACGGTTCGGTGTCGGTCGGTATTCCGGTCAGACCCGTTGCCGATTACGCTTCGCGGAGGCTTCGATTTTGCGCTCTCCCGGCCGTGACCTCGGTCAGTGTACGGCTGTACTCTGATCTTGCGTGCAGCTTTCCGGATAGCCGCAGTCAGGAAGGGATGGTCGGCTTATGTACACACCACGTTCGGCACACACTCATTCACTGAATCCCACGTGACGGTCGGTGCCTTGATGGAAAACGAACTCGCACAAGAGCTGGCGGCGGCGGCCCGGCGCCACGGCGGAGCTATCGCCGGAATCGTCGGCGGCGCCGCCCGGAAAGCCTCCTGGGAGGTGCTCGACCTGATGGCCGAGGGCCGCGAACTAGTGAATGCCGCGCTGCGCGCTCGAGCCGAAGAATTGCGACGCCGGGATGGACTGCGCTGACCCGAGATCGGTAACGCATGGTTCGCCGGTTATCGGACGTCCGGCGGATACCGCGACAGCGCTCGGAGCACGAGGATGAGCGGGTGCCTACCTCATAGATGGGCACCCGCATCGCGATGTCGATCGTTCGGTGGATACACCGATGCCCGCCGAACCGCGACGATGATGCGATGAGCGCTGCCCCGCCACCGCCCGGCCATCCGGGACCGCAAGCCTCGCCGTGCCTGCCCCTGCACGACGCCGCGACCCGATACCTGGCGAAGCAGTACCTGGGCCCGCCGTACTCACCGCCGCAGAACACCGCACCCCGGTACCTGGCAACGCAATACCCCGGCCCGCCCTACCCGGCACCACGACCGGCGCCTGAGCCGTACGCCGAAACCACCACCGCCGCGGCGATTCTCGCGCTACTGGCGGCGTTCGTCGCGCTCCCGGTTGTCATCCTGCTGCTGACACGTTGGCTCCGCCGCCGGACGTAATCGAGCGTCTATCCTGCCCACCAGGACCTGGTTCGACGGCCGCCACCATCCCCACTGAAACCGTCGGGCCAGCGTTGTTCCAGCCTCGAGCCAGTCGAGTCACGCTGTGGCGAGTGCTGCGGTCAGCAAACCGTTCGAATGTTCCCGTCAGCGGTGTCTAATACATCTCACCATATGGACATACCGATCGGTTGTTAAAACCGTTCGGTCTGGTTAGCGTGGGAGATAGGCGCTCGTTCCTACCGCATCGCGAGCGCCGCGCTCGCGCGATGGAGTCGGTCCACCGCTGCGGCGTGTCGATGAAAGGCGGGATCCGCGATGACCGTGAACACGCATGTCGCCGGGCAGGAGCGTCAACTCGGCGAACTGGAAAAGTCCTTCGCACTACGCCGGATGGCGTTGAAATACGCCACCTTGGCGATCGGGCGACTCGACCTCGATCGACTCCGAGCCGCCTTCGTCGCGCTGACCGAGCACAATCCGGTGCTCTACTCGCGGATTCGCCAGGACGGGGAGCAGTACGCTTTGCAGCTGCGGGCCGCGTACGCGGTGCCCGTCGAGGTGCATGCCGGTGACCCGCACGCGTTCCTGCACGAGCCCGTGCGTCCGCTCGATCAGAGCGAGCATGTGGCCCGGCTCGAGGTGGTCCAGCACGATGCGACCGCTGCGGTGGCCATCACCCTCAATCACGTGGTCGCGGACGGCAACGCCGCCCTCGCTCTGTTGGCCGAGCTGTGGTCCGACTACACCGCACTGACCCACGGCATCGACCTCCGGGGTAGGCCCCCGCGCGCGATCCCGGTCGGCCCGCAGCACCTCCTCGACCCGGCCGACACGCCGCCACTGCTGCTGCCGGATGCCGAATTCCTCAATTCCGCAACGCATTTGAACCGGAAGAGCAGCTTACCCCGCCATACCATCGTGTCATTCACCCCGGAGCAGTCGGCTGAGATCGTCGATACTGTCCACACGAAAGGTGTCACGGTGCACGCTGCGGTCTCCGGTGCGGTGCTCGCCGCCGAGCGCAGTCTGATCGACGAAGGCGGGCCGGTCCCGATGTTGAGCCGGTGCTCGGTGGATTTCCGGGCCCTGTTACCCACCCCGATCCCGGTGCTCGATATCACCAACGCCGCCGGCATCGTCCTGACCGGCCAATTCGTCGACAGACACGATGCACCGCTGATGCTCGGGCAGCGCGTCACCGACGACATCAGGGCCCGCGTCGCGGACCGACGCGCGATCTACTCCAGCCTCGATCCCGTCATGAGCCCCGAGATGGAAGCCGATCTGCCGCCGATCTCCTACATCAGCAACGTGGGACGGATACCGCCATTCGAAACCCCCGCGGACCTTTCGATCACCGATATGGGGTTCGGCGGTCTGGGACAAGCAACCAACTGGGCGATGTACACCGTCAGCACCTACGACCGACAACTGAAACTCGCCGTGACCCAGCCCGCCGACGGAATCACTGAAGACGCACAGCAGGAACTGGTCGCCGGGATCGTCGACCGCCTCCGCACGCTCCACTGAGACCGGCCAGCGCAGGGGACGGATCTCAAATCATGGCCACTGGCCGAACTCAGCGCTGTCCCGGCTGCGAGATCGGCACCTGCTGATCGGCAACTTCGGTGAGCGCCTGCGCCCAGCCGTCGAGGCGGTCGGCGGCGTGGCGCAGATCGGCGACGATCGCATCGAAATTGTGTCGTAGTACGGCACTTTCGGGGACCGCGAGGATGCGTCCTGCTGCCGCGACGACCTGTTCGTATTCGGCGACCCCGGTGTCGAGGCGACCGAGGGCGAACTGCAGGTTGTCGGTGAGGCCGTCCGATGCGGGGGATTTGGCGCGGCCCATGGCGCCGAGTGCCTGTTCCATGGCGATGACGTCGGCGGCGAGGGCGTGCAGGGCGGCCGAACCGGAGCCTGCGGTTTCGAGCATGTCGGTCAGTTCGTCGTCGGGCAGACGGTTGCCGCGAGCGATCTGTGCGCCGAGACCGTGCAGCGCTCGTTCGGCGCGGACCAGTCTGGCGATGGGTCCGCGCGCCCGCGACCACATCGGTGGTTGCTTGCGCGGAATGAAGGTGGCCTGCGGCAGTGGTGCGCCACGCAACCGCAGGTAGCGGCGGGCGCTCAGCGCGGTGCCGGTGACCAGCGCGACCGCGCCGCCGCCGAGCACGACGACGATCCAGGCGGGCGCCGAGATGACCACGAGCCCAACAGCTCCGGCGGTGGTGAGACCGGAGGCGGTGCCGAGCTGGAAGCTGCGGCGGCGAACTCGACGCCGACGGCGCAGTTCTCGCTCTCGCGGGTCGGCCCAGCGGCGCACCGCGACGAGCGCGTGCTCGCCGACCTCGCGCAGGCTTCCCGGTTGCGGGGCCAGTGCGGCTTGCGCTCGCACGATCGCCGCATCGCGCCTGCGGCCCGGAAGCGCCTTATCCCGAGTCATGCCATCTCTCCCACTGGTGGCGCGGATCGGACCAGCACGGTCCCGGCGCGGCCGACGGCCGGCCCACCGGGTACCCGTGCAGTGCTTGCCAGTGAACCACCCACCACCGACAAAGTCCTCGCCGAGCGTCCGACCGTTACTGCTGTGCGGCCTGGCCCTTGTTCATCTGCGGCTGCGCCGGATTGGTCTGGGCCGGTGCGGGATTGACGGCGGGCTGGGCCGCACCACCCGCGGGCAGCTGATCGCCACGCATCGACGCGCGAATCTGCTCGAGCTTGCTGTGCCCGGCCATCTGGACGCTGGCCTGCTGAACCTCCAGCATGCGGCCCTGCACCGTGTTCTGCGCGAGCTCGGCGGAACCCAGCGCGTTGGCGTAGCGGCGCTCGATCTTCTCGCGCACCGCGTCCAGGCTCGGGGTGGAGCCCGGCGCCGACAGCGTCGAATCCATCTGCTGCAGCGACGCGGAGACCTGCTCCTGCATCTTGGCCTGCTCCAGCTGGCTGAGCAGCTTGGTGCGCTCGGCGACCTTCTGCTGCAACAGCATCGCGTTCTGCTCGACGGCCTTCTTGGCCTGAGTGGCCGCCTGCAGCGACTGGTCGTGCAGCACCTTCAGGTCCTCGACCGACTGCTCGGCGGTGACCAGCTGCGCGGCGAACGCCTCGGCGGCGTTGGTGTACTGAATCGCCTTCTCGGTGTCGCCGGCGTTGGCTGCCTGGTCGGCGAGCGTGACCGCCTGGCGCGCGTTGGCATTGAGCTTCTCGACCTCGTCGAGCTGCCGGTTCAACTTCATTTCCAGCTGACGCTGATTGCCGATGACCGATGCGGCCTGCTGCGAGAGGGCCTGATGCTGGCGCTGAGCTTCCTCGATAGCCTGCTGAATCTGGACCTTCGGATCCGCGTGCTCCTCGATCTTCGAATCGAAGAGGGCCATCAGGTATTTCCAGGCCTTGACGAACGGATTAGCCATCGATTGATCCCGCCTCCATCTGACGTGCCGCGCCCTCGACGCGGCTCCAGTGCGCGACCGTCACGCACTCGATATGTGCCTATCCTCCACCATGCGGCCGCTGGGCCGGGTATACCCGGCCCAACCGACGCCTAGTGAGAATCTATCCGCTTTTGGCGCCGGTCCGCAGCGTTGCCGCGGCTGCCACCTGTCGTCGGGTGTCACATGCCCTTCACCAGGACCAGCATGTCGGCCTTCGGTGCGGGAATGACGATTCGGGTGTCCATGGCCAGCGGCAGCGGACGTCCGCCCGCTCCGGCCACCGACAGACTGGCACTCGCGGGTGCGAGCGCGGGCTCTACCGCAGGTGCGGCCTCGGCGGGTGCGGCTTCGGCAGGCGCGGTGGACTGCTCCGCCTCGACCGGCAGCGGTGCGGCTGCGGCATCGGCCGGAGTACGCGTGGGCAAACCGTCCGCACCGGCCATGATCGTGCTCACATCCCAGAGCACCCGGGACAGCGGCACATCGAGGGCCGCGCAGATGGCGGCCAGTAACTCACTGGAGGCTTCTTTGCGGCCCCGCTCGACCTCGGAGAGATAGCCCAGGCTCACGCGCGCCGAGGTGGACACCTCGCGCAGGGTCCGGCTCTGGGCGAGACGAGCACGCCGCAGACTGTCCCCGATGGCCTCTCGCAGCAGCGTCATCTCGTTCTCCTTCGCTCCCTGTCAGGGGACCTGCATGACACTCACGAGTGCCACGCACGCCGTTCTTTCTGGCACAACGTCGGACAAGGGCCGGTTGGTTCCCGCCCGGCGCAAATCACTCACCTTGCCCGCCCGGCCCGACCGGACCCGGGTCCGGTCGTCGTACACATCGCAGCAACTCGCGCACGGCGATGTGCGTTGCACTGATCCTGATCGTCCACCGGTCCCCGAGGAGTTTCAACCGCATCACCTCGGTGTGCCCCGGCCCGGCCAGACCGAGGAAGACGGTGCCGACCGCATGCCCGTCCTGCGAATCGGGTCCGGCGACACCGGTCAGCGCTACGCCCCAGTCTGCCCCGCAATTCGTGCGCGCGCCGACCGCCAGCTGTTCGGCGGTGCTCGCGGCGACCGGACCTTCCGTCTCCAGTACTTCGTCGCTGACGCCGCCGAGGCTGTGTTTGAGATCTGTGGCGTACACCACGAGGCCGCCGCGCAGCACGGCGCTGGCGCCCGGTACCCCGGCGATGGTCGCGGACAACAGTCCGGCGGTGAGGGATTCGGCGGTCGCGACGGTTTGGCCCGCCGCGGTCAGCGCGTGCACCAGGTCGGCGACGGGCACGTCCGCGACCAACGGATCGGTCGACACCGATGGAGTCGCCGTCATGCGCCGCGCGTTCGGCCCGGCCCGCCCGCGAACCACACCCGCATCGCCTGGCCGACATAGTCGAGGCCGGTGATCACGGTGAGTGCGACGGCCACATACATCAGCACCATGCCCGCGCTCGCCAGCCAGCCACCCAACGGCAGCAACAGGACCGCGATCGCGAGGGACTGCACGAGGGTTTTCAGCTTGCCGCCGCGTCCGGCGGGAATCACGCCGCGGCGCACCACGGCCAGCCGCAGCAGGGTCACGCCGACCTCGCGGCCGCAGATGACCAGGGTGATCCACCAGGCCAGATCGCCGAGCACGGACAGCCCGATCACCGCGGAACCGATCAGCGCCTTGTCCGCGATGGGATCGGCGAGCTTGCCGAAGTCGGTGACCAGACCGTATTTGCGCGCCAGTTGCCCGTCGAACCGATCGGTGATCGCGGCGATACCGAACAGCGCGGCCGCGACGAGTCGCCAGACCGGCTCGTGCCCACCGTCGACGAAGAGCGCGATCACGAACAGCGGGACCAGCGCGATGCGCAGCATGGTCAGGATGTTCGCGATATTCATCAGCGGCACGACAGGTTCGGCGTGCGGCGCGACGATGCCGGGACGGATCGGACTGGCCGCAGACCAGCGTCGCTCTATCTCTTCCGGCTGCGCACTCATGCCTGCACCTCGCTGGCGCTCGGCTCCGGCATGAGCGCACAAGGCGGCTGCGACATTGTTCTCTCGCTACGCTCGCTCACGATAAACACCCCAGACCCTGCACGGCATGACGAAGACCGGCGCCTACCCGGCGCGCGTCATACCGGACCCGCTGCCCGGCATTATGCGGTGAGCGGGACGACTGGATGTGTGGCACACGTTCAGCCTATCGGTAACCCACCCGACTACTCTGCACCCCATGAACTCTCGGGGACCACTAGGTGGTTCGACCAGCGACGCACATCCGGGCGTGCCTCTGAGCGCGCACAGTTCTGCCCTGGTTGTCCGACGCGCGCGAACCTCCGACGTGCCCGAGATCAAACGCCTCGTCGATGTCTACGCCGGCCGGATACTGCTGGAAAAGAACCTGGTCACGCTCTACGAAGCGGTGCAGGAATTCTGGGTTGCCGAGCTCGACGGCCGGGTGGTCGGCTGTGGTGCGCTGCATGTGCTGTGGGCCGATCTCGGTGAGGTGCGCACGGTCGCGGTGCATCCGGATGTCAAGGGCGGCGGCGTCGGCCGGATCGTGGTGGAGCGGCTCATCTCGGTGGCCCGCGAGCTGGAGCTGCGGCGGGTGTTCGTGCTGACCTTCGAGGTGGATTTCTTCGCGCGGCACGGATTCGCGGAGATCGAGGGGACGCCGGTGACGGCCGAGGTGTACGCGGAGATGTGCCGGTCCTATGACACCGGCGTCGCCGAGTTCCTCGACCTGAGCTACGTGAAGCCCAACACCCTCGGTAATACTCGGATGCTGCTCACTCTCTGACATAGGAAGCGATTCGCCCGTGCCGATCTTCGCCGTTCACTACACTTACTCCGAGGCCACGGTTCCGGGCCGGGACACCCACCGCCCCGCGCACCGCGCCTGGCTCGCCGATCAACTCGCGGCCGGTGCCCAGCTGACCAGCGGTCCTTACCCGGACGGGTCCGGCGCGCTGATCCTGTTCCAGGCCGAGGATGCCGGTGCGCTGGACGCGCTGCTCGCCCAGGACCCGTTCGCGCAGCAGAAGCTGATCGATGATGTTCGCGTTGTCGAATGGCTTCCGGTGCTCGGCGCTTTCGCGTCCTGAACTCGCCCGTCCTGATTCCCTATTCAACCGGTCCTGCCTGCGGGGAATCAGGCGGCGAGCCCCACTAGTTAGTCGAAGTCAGCTAACTTCCGGCGACACACCGTGCGCGATACGGACATACCCCCTACCCCACACGGCAGACTCGCGGCCATGCGCACATACGTAGCGGTTTTCGCGTCGACGGCTGCCACCGCTGGCCTGTTGTACGCGTACCTGGGCGTTCCGGACAAATCGGACCCAGCAACCTCTTCTTCGGCCCGCCCGCTGACCCAGCCCGGCGTCGCCGACCCGGTGCTGTACCGGAACGCGGACGGCTATTACTTCCAGACCGCGGACCGGCAGATCATCTGCGGCATCCTCGACGAGCCGACCGGGCAGCCGCGTCGCACCGCGGGTTGTCAGGGCGCGACCGGTCCCGCACCGCCGCACATGCAGAAATGCTGGAGCACCGATCCGACGGCCGCCGCGATCGCGGTCGGCGAGGACGCCGGATATCTCTGCGTGAACCAGGGTTTCTACACCGGGCCACAGAGCGCGCTCGGCACCGGCGTCGGACCGGTGCTGCCCGCCGGAGCCACGTTGCACGCGCACGGATTCTCCTGTCGGGCCGAGACTTTCAGTGTCATCTGCAGCAACGATGAAGACGGGCACGGGTTCGAGATCGCGGCGGACAGCAACCGGGTGTTCTGAACGTTCCGCGCTCTGCTCAGCCCTTACGGGTGCGCAGCAGGCTGGCGACCGTCGCGATGACCAAGATGCCGAGGATCACACTGAGCGAAATCCCGGTGGAGATTTCCGGCACGCTGACGTGCTCGCCGCCATTGATGAACGGCAGCGTGTTCTCGTGCAGTGCGTGCAGCACCAGCTTGACGCCGATGAACGCGAGGATCGCCGACAAACCATAGGACAGGTAGACCAGACGATCGAGGAGTCCACCGATCAGGAAGTACAACTGCCGTAAACCCATGAGCGCGAACGCGTTTGCGGTGAATACCAGGTACGGCTCGCTCGTCAGACCGTAGATCGCCGGGATCGAGTCCAGGGCGAACAGCAGGTCGGCGAAGCCGATCGCCAGCAACGCGAGCAGCAGCGGGGTCACCGCGCGACGTCCGTCGACGCGGGTGACCAGCTTGTCGCCGTCATAGCTGTCGGTGGTCGGCAGCAGCCGTTTGGCCAGCGCGACCACCCGGCTGTCGCGCTTCTGCTCTTCCTCGGCCTCGTGGCCGCTCTCCTTGATCAGCTTGGCCGCGGTGTAGATGAGGAAAGCCCCGAACAGATAGAACACCCAGCTGAACGCGCTGATCGCGGCCGCGCCGACGGCGATGAAGATGCCGCGCATCACCAGCGCGATCACGATGCCGATCAGCAAGGCCTTCTGCTGATAGATCCGTGGCACCGCGAAGGTGGACATGATGATCAGGAAGATGAACAGGTTGTCCACCGAGAGTGCCTTCTCGGTGACGAAGCCCGCGTAGTACTCCCCCGCGAACGTCGAACCCCATTGCCAGGCGACAAAACCGCCGAAGGCCAGGGCGATCCCGATGTAGACGGCGGACCAGAACCCGGATTCCCGGAAGGTCGGTTCGTGCGGCGTGCGCACATGGGCGAAGAAGTCGAAGACGAACAAGCCGAGGATCACCACGATGGTGATCACCCACTCGACGGCGGTTACCTGCATGCAGTGTGTCGATCGATAGCGAAGGTCATGGCGTCCATAGTGCCCGATTTGTCCGTTCTTGTCGGCTAGCGGGGTGGTTGCTAACCATAATTTCACATGCGCACGGCGCGGCGTCCATGCCAGAGTGGCGATCGTGACCGACGACTACCTCCACCTCAACAAGGCCAACTGGGACGAGCGCGCACCGATCCATGCCGCGTCGCCCGACTATGTGGTGGAACAGTTCCTCGCGGAACCGGACTTTCTCAGCGAGGTGGTGCGGTTCGATCAGCCGCTACTCGGCGACATCAGCGGGCTGCGCGGTGTGCATCTGCAATGCCACATCGGCACCGACACGCTCTCACTGGCCCGGCTCGGTGCCACCATGACCGGGCTCGACTTCTCGCCCGCCTCGCTGACGCAAGCGCGATTGCTCGCCGAAAAGACCGGTACGCCTATCGATTTCGTCGAGTCGAACGTCTATGACGCGGTATCCGCGCTCGGTGCTGCGCGATTCGATCTGGTGTACACCGGAATCGGTGCGCTGTGCTGGCTTCCGAGTATCGATCGCTGGGCGCAGACCGTCGCCGGACTGCTGCGGCCCGGTGGGCGGCTGTTCATTCGGGAGGGTCATCCGATGCTGTGGGCGACCGACGAAAAGCACACGGACCGACTGGTTCTCGGTTATCCGTACTTCGAAACGCCGGAGCCGATGGTGTTTTCCGACGGCGGCACCTACGTCGAGACCGACGCCGAGTTCGAGCAGACGACGACCCACGAGTGGAACCACGGGTTCGGCGACATGGTGACCGCGCTGCTGAATGTGGGCATGTCGATCACCGGGCTGACCGAGCATCGCAGCGTGCCGTGGGACGCATTGCCCGGGCTGATGACGCTCGGGGACGGCGGCGAATGGCACCTCACGGAGCATCCTGAGCGTTTGCCGCTCAGCTACACCCTGCAAGCGCGCAAGCACTAGTTCGGTCCGTCACCTGGGGCGATGACGGGATCAGCTTCGCGGGCAGGACACGGCGCGTCCTGACCGAAAGCTCGCTGTCGCAGGACAGAATGCCGTCATGCAAATCCGAGGAGCTCGTATCGCTGTGGTGCCGTGCGCCGTCGCGCTGGCGTTGCTGGCCGGGTGTGGTGACGACGACAAGGGTTCGGCCACACCGACCTCCAGCTCGGTGGTGCCGAGCTCACATCCGGTCAGCTCCTCGGCCGCACCGACGACGACCCCGGCGACCACCTCCTCGGCCGCGCCCACCACGACGCGTGGTCCCGTGTCCGGTCCGGTCGATCCGGCGCAGTACCGGCAGCAGATGGGGTACTACTTCCAGTCGCCGAGCGGGTCGTTCCTCTGCGCGATCCTCGACCAGCCGATCGACGACAACGCTCAGGTCGGCTGTCAGGGGTCCACTTCGCCCGCGCCCGCGGAGTTCAAGGACTGCTGGAGCAAGAACCCGCAGGCGAGCACGCTCGCCGTCAGCGCGCACTCGCGGGCCCTCTGTTTGAACCAGGGCGTGTTCGTCGGCGCGCCGATCGACGGCGGCAACCGTGGTGGCGGTCGGGTACTTCCGTATGGCGGGATGCTCACCGTCGGACCGTTCACCTGTGACTCCACCGAGAGCGGGGTGACCTGCACGAACGGCACCACCGGCGCCGGGTTCAAGATCGCGCGGGAAACCAACCGAACCTTCTGACGCCGAAAATCGGTTCCCAACCCCAAATTCGGATGTTAACGTCGGTACCACAGAACACACCCCACTCAGGAAGGCGAAGACGATGACCGGGACCCAGCAGCGACAGAGGTCGCGCAGCGGTGCCTGGCAGTCGCACGCCAACGCTGTGCTATCGACGGTCGGCTATCGACGGCTGACCGTACGGAGCGGCCCCTGACCCGTGTCTGCATAGACCCGAGAAGGGGTCACTCCGCGGCAAACGCCAAGGGGTGACCCCTTTTTCGTGTCCCGACTCCCATGCTCAACAACTCCATAGCGACGATCACGGCAGTATGCCCGAGCGGCCGAAGGGGCCTGACTGTAAATCAGGTGTATTCACCACCGGAGGTTCGAATCCTCCTGCTGCCACCCGTGTTTCACATCCGTGTAGCTCAGTCGAAGAGCGGCACCCGCCGAAGGTGCAGGCCGGTGGTTCGACTCCACCCACGGATACGAAACCCGATCCCTCGTAGCCCAATCGGTAGAGGCACCGGACCTAGATTCCGGGAGGTGCGAGTTCGAATCTCGCCGAGGGAACCAGTCCGCGCAAGCGGGCAACGCGTTCGTGGCTCAACGGATAGAGCACCTGGTTACGAGCCAGGAGGTTGGAGGTTCGAATCCTTCCGGGCGCACCACACCGCACCCGCCACTCAGGCGGGAACACTCACTGCGGCAACACTAGTCAGCCGTGATGCGGAGGTCGTGTGGAGCCTTAGTCGGGCTCCTCCGGCGGCGGCTCGTCACCGCCACCACGGATCGTCCACAGCAGGCTCGAGTTGTAAGACTTGCAGCCCAGGAGCGAGCGCGGTCCGCCGACGGCGGGTGTCTGCTGCGGTGCGCCGGTACAGTGTGGGGGTTTTGTTGATCATCACTAGCTGACAGCTCCCAGGAGCTGCGCGAGCTCGGCGGCTACAGGATCGGCACCGACGAGCTTAGCCTCGGCCAATCATGGTAATGGCGCCTAACCTGCGGCGGGAATGGCGAAAGGTGCTCCGACCTGCGATAATTCGACTTGCGAAGGCTGAATTGATCGAGGTTTTGGAGCACCTTTCTGGTGGGCAAGTCTATATCGCCGTATCCGCGGCTGACCATCGACGGTGACGGTGCGGGCGTGGTGTCACACGCAGGTGCGGCACTGCTGCTGCGTACTGCCGAGATAACTGGTTTGACCTGGGGTTTGTCGGAACAGTTGGGGCCGTGGCGCAAACCGATGGCTGTCCACGACCCGGGCAAGATCGTGCTGGATTTGGCGGTGACACTCGCGGTCGGTGGTGACTGCGCCGCGGATGTGGCGTTGTTACGGGCCGAGCCGGGCGTGTTCGGTCTGGTGGCCTCGGATCCGACGGTGTCGCGGACGATCACCGCGCTGGCTGCCCAGGCACCGAAAGCGTTGGCCGCCATCGCTTCTGCACGCGCGGACGCGCGGGCGCAGGCGTGGGCCGTGGCTGGGCCGAACGCCCCCGGTCACGGGATCAACATCGATGATCCGTTAATCATCGATCTCGACGCCACCCTGACCGACGCGCACTCGGAAAAACAGAACGCCACACCGACGTTCAAGCGGGGCTTCGGCTTCCACTCGCTGTGGTCGTTCATCGACCACGGTCGCACCGGCACCGGCGAGCCCGCCGCGCCCATGCTGCGGCCGGGCAACGCCGGTAGTAATACCGCTGCCGACCACAAGCAGGTTCTCCGCGATGCCCTCGCTCAGCTGCCGTGGCAGCCGGGATGGCGGGTCGGCCGGAAAGTGCTGGTGCGCACCGATTCCGGTGGCGGCACCCACGAGTTCCTCGACTACTGCCACCGCCGCCGGCTGCAGTACTCGGTCGGGTTCACTCTCACCGACGAGATCGTCACCGCCATGGGCACCCACCTGAATCCGCAGGATTGGACACCGGCCTACGACGCAGACGGCGAGGTCCGCGACGGCGCCTGGGTCGTGGAAGTCACCGGCATCACCGAGTTGACCGGATGGCCGCCCGGCATGCGGCTCATCGTCAGGAAAGAGAGACCACACCCCGGTGCTCAGCTGCGGTTCACCGACCGCGACGGGATGCGGTTGACCGCGTTCGTCACCAACACCACCCGCGGCCAGCTGCCCGACCTCGAGTTGCGTCACCGCCAGCGGGCCCGCTGCGAAGACCGGATCAGAAACGCGAAAGACACTGGCCTGCGCAATCTTCCGTTCCACAGCTTCGACGCCAACCGCATCTGGCTCGCCGTCGTCGCGCTCGCACTCGACCTGACCGCCTGGATGCAGACACTCGCCCTGCACGACCACCCCGCACGTCGCTGGGAACCGAAAACGCTACGGCTGCGGCTGTTTTCAGCCGCCGGACGCATCGCCCGCCATGCCCGCAAAACCACACTGCACCTGGCGCGGCACGCCCCCTACACCGAACTGCTCACCACCGCCGCAGCACGCCTGCAACCCGGCTGACCAGCCAGAAACCGTCCCTGCAACCAAGGAAACCAACCACCCGGGCCAGTGGAACCCGGCAGCCAGCCCGCTGCGCGGGCCAGCTGCCCTGCCCGCAACCGGAAAACTACGACCGAAACACCCAATCCGAACCCGATCAGGCCAGCACATCAACCCGGCGAAAGATCGAGGTTAGGGGGCTGCCATGAAAACAGATGATGCCGCAGAGTTGCTCAGCCATGATCTGGTCGAGTTGTATCTTGCTGAACCGATTGTAGAACGCGAATGGCTGGTGCTTACCGCCCGGGCGCCGCTAAAGCGTGCACGGTCGCCATTCCGGCTGGACTCGGGCAGGTAATTGCGCCAGATGGAACTACAGCACAAGCCACGCGAGCAATTCTTGTCCCTAATACCGATCCCGATCCCGACGATCCCGACGGCGCGTACAAGACGGCATATCCGATTAGGTGAGGTATAGATGGGTTTTCATGTTGCATTCATTCCTACGGTTTCGTCCGATGCGATGCCTGCGATCCAGTTCGAATTTGAGCCGGGATTCGGTTATAGGGAAATTGTCATGACCGGGTGTTACGCGATGGAAGAGGCTGGAATTGGCGTCTTCCAGATCGGAGGGTTCGGACAGGAGGAATGGCCGCACGACGTCGGGTACGAGTTATCGGCATTCATGGAGCAACTTCCAGCCCTTATGGTCAGCCTTAGCGAGAATCGCACAGGGAAAGTTGACATGTATCCCCAAGGCCTAGAGCGAACTTTGACGTTTCGACCAACAGGAGAGCATGTCGAAATTCGATGCGCGTCGCGAACTGATTGGGTCCCGCATCCCGAATTCGAGGCTATGACGCGAAACGAGCTCGATTCAATGCTCACGGAACTGGCCCAAAACTTCTTCATCGGGCTGAAGGCGGCCAGCCCCGAACTGGCCAACAGAGCGATTCAAGCGTGGAATGAAAAGATAGAAGTGGACTCATGATTACCATCGTGGCCATAAGGGAATACCGAGATTGGTAATAAGCCTCGATTCTTCGTGATGGCGGTGTCGTTCCGGCGGCATTTAGCTCCATCTGTTTCCGAATCACTCCGGACACGTTATCGAGGAATCAGTCTCGATTTCCATGAAGAGTTGGTCACAAGAATGGGAATCCGAGCACGACTTACACGGCCGTCGAAGTTGTTATTGATGAGGAGGGTGTCGTGCGCACCGCCTATCCGAGCAATTAATCACACGGGAGAATATTTGTGATCCATCTATCATTCTCGATTCCGGATAGTTCCTCACCTTTGCGCAAGACCTGGGACTATTCCAAAGTTGCTGATCCTGCAAATCTCGGGGAATTGAATCTGATCTACAGTTACTTTCTTGTCGATGTCGAGATCGTCATAAATGACACCATGTTCCTCATCTCGGGAGATATGTATGTGACCCTCGTCGATATAGCGGTGGGGCTACGTCATGTGGCCGAAAATATTTCCCGAGGCAAGAACTCCACGTTAAGCTTCGCGGAGCACGACGAGGTTCTACAGTTTCTCCGGACTGGTGATGGAATCTTGGTGGGATCGTCCACGAAACCACTAAGAGCAAAGGTGGAAACCGAGGAGTTGCTCGACGGTATCAACGCGTTCTTGCGATCGGCATACTCCGCATTGACTGAAGAAGTTGCCGGCCTACGTAATAACTTAATGGTGCAGAAGATTATCGCACCTTGGAGTGAGGGCGATCCGCTAGAGGAGGATGAAATGACCGATCCGGATTCAGTTATTTTCCCTGGCGAGGTCGAAGAGATAAGGGCAACGCCGCTTAAATTCTTCAATCAAACCGGATGGATCGCGTATTTTGCGGGAACCGACACCGAAGACGCCCGTATAGTGCATGTGGAGGGCTGGGAGCATTCGATTGGAACGGCGCTCGTCGTCGACCCCAAACGCGGAGCCCTGCAGCCTGTGACGGAATTCGAAGATTTCACTCGCTTGGAGAAGGCCGACCAGGTGGTAGCCGCACTGCCCGGGGGAGGCTGGCGGGCGCACTGGAAGAAGGAAGGGGCGCAGGGCGCGCCGCTCACGGAGCAGGTATTAGCCTGGCTCATCACGTCGCAAGGAAAGGCGATCACGATCGATGCCTCTGGTTATGTCAGCGACGCCGATGGCGCAGACACATTCATTCCGCCAGGGGAGGATTCGCACTAGAGTTATTGGTGAGTCCGGACGCTGGTGTTGCGTCGTTAGATGCCGCGGCGTTGGAATGCTGTACGGATGGTGGTGTGTGCTACGTCGATGCAGGGTGGCCCCGACCAGAGAAATCCACTTGGCCCGCCTCTGCAGGTGTGATCGGGTGTAACCATTCAGGCTGTGGCTGGGTTCCAAGGGTTTCCGCTGATGGTGGCGTGGAGACCATCCAGGATGGGGGCGCCGTTTTTGCGCATGGTGGAGATGTAGCTGCGGATTCGCAGCCACGCTCGTGCCCCGTCGCTCGAGCGATGGCAGCCTGAGATCTTCAGCTGGGTTTTGACGGGTCGAAGATCGCGCTCGGCCTGATTATTTGTGAAGCCGACCTGCAAGTCGCGGGCGAAGCGCAACACCTCGTCCTCGCGGGACTTCAACCTGGTCAACAGGTTCCGGGTCTTGGACTGTTTCAGGCCGGCGCGACGGGGATTATCGGACAACCCGCACAACACCGCATGGCGCCACCGGTGCAGCAGTGGGTCGAGGACCTCGGCCGCGATGGCCGACCGGCCCAGCGCTCGTGCCTGGTGGGCGGCGGTGTTGAGCCCGTACAACGCGTCCAGCGCCGCGGTGGGCCAGGCGTTGGACGGATCGGCCTCACCGGCGGCGACCAACTCTCGCGCGATGTGCGCCCCGCACAAGGCGTGGACGGCGCCAGCGTAGTCCTTGCCGTCATACACCGACAGCGAATCATGCACGCACACACCGGTATAGCCGGGCAGGATCCCGAATTCATCCACCGCGACCCGTCCCCGGGACTTGTGCAGGAAATAGGCGGTCAACGTCGCGGTCGAGGCCACGTGCAGCCACATCTTCGAGCCGTTGACATTGATCGAGGTCTCATCCACATGCAGCAGATACGCCGCCATCAACTGCGCCCGGATCAACGCGTCGGTGTCGGCAAGTGCCTCACCGGTCGCGGCGATCACCGAACTGATCCACCCCGTCGACGGCCGCGCCCCGGTCACATCCGCGATCAACTCCGCGGCCCGCGCCACCGGAACATGCTGATATACCACGAGATAGCAAGCCAACGCCCGAAGATTCGGGCCGTACTGAACCGGTGCACTCACCCCGTCCGGGGCCGTCGCCGCGGTGACATGACCGCACCCGCACCGCACCGAGTGCAGGCGGTGCTCGAACACCGACGCCGCGATCACCTCGGGAATGTCGACCACCTGCCGCGCAGCCACTTTCACCGACTCTCGACCAGCCAGACCGCCGCCACAACTACCACACGCACCCGGCACGTAATCGCAGGAATCATCGGCAATCTCTTTGCGACGCAACGTGACACCCTGATCGCCGGACTGCTTGCCCGGCTTACGACCAGCCTTGCGCTGCTGGGCACGAGACAGGCTGCGGTTCAACCGATCACCAGAGGGCGCACGGTTGGAGTTCTTCGAGTTCTGCTTCGACTGCCGCTCGAGCTCAACGATCCTGGCCTGCAACTCCCCGATCAACCGCGCCTGCTCGGCCACAACCATGAGCAGTTGCTCAACAGTGGGCACGGGATCGGACACCCAGCAAGCTGACCAGTTGCCGGGCCCATAGTCAAGCCGCCACACCACTCAAACCATCAGTCGCACAGGCTGAATGGTTACGATCGGGTTGCGTTGTGAGCCTGACCGTGCACGTCTTTACTCTGGAGGACGGCGAGACGTCGTTCCTCGACCCGCCTGAGGGGTGGATGGACCTCGCCGGTTTCGAGCGCTGGCGTACCGAAGTATGGGGTAACCGTGCCGTCCGCGAGTTGGGTGCACGGTTCTTCCCAGTCCTTACCGAGGATAATCTGTGGGTCAAGCCGGATGAGGTACTGGAGTTCGCGGGCGAATGCGCCAAGCTCAGCCACAACCTCAGCGCGATCGCGCCGTTCCCATACCCGCCATGGCCCGACGCGACACATCTGATGGTGATCGATACGGTCGCAGCCAACCTGGCTAATATCCAGATCGCGGCAGGGCGCGCTCTTGGTGTCGGCGGTGGCGTCGTAATTTGGTGATTGCACCAACGGCGTGGCCCATCGGCTCCGTCGGCAACGCCGCCATGGCGTACACAGAGCACCTGATTACGAGCCAGGAGGTTGGAGGTTCGAATCCTTCCGGGCGCACCACACAGCACCGTCAGCCAGACGGAGACACTCAGTGCGGCAACACTAGTCAGCCTCGGGTGGAGCCTTAGTCGGATTCCTCCGGCGGCGGCTCGTCGCCACCACCGCGGATGGTCCACAGCAGGCCGTCCAGCTCGTCGGGCTTGATGAGGACGTCGCGGGCCTTGGAACCTTCGCTGGGGCCGACTACGCCGCGGGTTTCCATCAAGTCCATCAGGCGGCCTGCCTTGGCGAAGCCGACGCGGAGTTTGCGTTGCAGCATTGAAGTGGAGCCGAATTGGGAGGTGACGACGAGTTCGACGGCCTGGATGAAGACGTCGAGGTCGTCGCCGATATCGGGGTCGACGTCCTTCTTCTCGCCCTGCTTGGCGGCGGTGACGCCCTCTTGGTATTCGGGTTCGGCCTGGTTCTTGGCGAAGTCGACGACGGCGTGGATTTCCTCGTCGCTGATGAACGCGCCCTGCAGGCGGGTCGGCTTGTTCGCGCCCATCGGCAGGAACAGGCCGTCACCCATGCCGATCAGCTTCTCGGCGCCCGGCTGGTCCAGGATGACTCGCGAGTCGGTCAACGATGATGTGGCGAAGGCCAATCGGGACGGCACGTTGGTCTTGATCAGGCCGGTGACCACGTCGACCGAGGGACGCTGGGTGGCCAGCACCAGGTGAATGCCTGCGGCGCGGGCCTTTTGGGTGATCCGCACGATCGCGTCCTCGACGTCGCGGGGCGCGGTCATCATCAGGTCGGCGAGCTCGTCGACGATGGCGAGGATGTACGGATAGGGCCGGTACACCCGTTCGCTGCCCAGCGGCGCGGTGATCGCGCCCGACTTCACCTTCTTGTTGAAGTCGTCGATGTGGCGAACCTTGTTGGCCTGCATGTCCTGATAGCGCTGCTCCATCTCCTCCACCAGCCAGGTCAGCGCGGCGGCCGCCTTCTTCGGCTGGGTGATGATGGGCGTGATCAGGTGCGGAATGCCCTCGTACGGCGTGAGTTCCACCATCTTCGGGTCGATCAGGATCATCCGGACCTCGTCCGGTGTGGCCCGATGCAGCAGCGAGACCAGCATCGAGTTCACGAAACTCGACTTACCCGAACCGGTGGAACCGGCGACCAACAGGTGCGGCATCTTGGCCAGATTCGCCGCGAGGTAGTCGCCCTCGATGTTCTTGCCGAGCCCGATCACCAACGGATGGTGGTCATTTCGGGTCGACGGCGCCTTGAGCACGTCGGCGAGGCGGACCAGCTCGCGGTCGGAGTTGGGCACCTCGATGCCGACCGCGGACTTGCCGGGGATCGGGGCGAGCAGCCGAACGTTCTCCGTGGCAACGGCATACGCGATGTTGCGGGCCAGCGCGGTGATCTTCTCGACCTTCACGCCGGGTCCGAGCTCCACCTCGTAGCGGGTGACCGTCGGGCCGCGCACGAAACCGGTGACGGCCGCGTCGATCTTGAACTGCACCAGCACCTCGGTGATCGCCTCGATCATCGATTCGTTGGCGGCACTGCGCTTCTTGGGCGGATCGCCGTCGGTCAGCAGCGACATCGGCGGCAGGATGTAGTCGCCCTCGACCTCCCGGTCGGCGACGAACTCGAGCTGCTTCGGCGGCGGGGTCTGGTCCTCGACCTTCACCACCGGGCGCTGCTTCTTCGGTTTCGGCTTGGCGACAGGCTCTTCCGTCGCGATCGGCTTGGCGTCCTGTAGCGGCGGCTCGCCGATGACCTCGGTCACCGCGTCGGGATCGCCGAATTCGTCGGGGGGATAGTTCTCCACCGGGGTGCGACCGCGCCGCTTCGCCTTGGCGGAGTGCAGCGGGAACCCGTCGGCGTCGTACTTGGCCGGGTCGTACCCGAATTCGCCGTCGTACTCACCGTATTCGTCGCCACCGCTGCCGGTGCCGAAGTACTCGCGCAGCTTGGCAGGCACCTCGCGCACCGTGGTGCCGGTCAGCAGCAGTACACCGAAGACGATGGCCAGCAACAGGATCGGCACCGAAAGCCAGGCGGTGAGCCCGTTGGTGAGCGGCCCGCCCACCACGAAACCGACGAAACCCGCGGCGCGCGAACGCCCGTGCGGATCGGTCGGCGCCCCGGCGATGACGTGCCAGAGCCCGAGAATCGGCAGACCGACCAGCAGTCCGCCGAGCACCAGCCGCGGTCGGATCTCCGGACGTGCCTCGGTTCGCATGAGAATGACCGCGATCATGGTGGCCACGAACGGCAGCCCCGCCGACGCCGATCCGGACACCGCACGGATGGCCTCGCCCACCCAGTGCCCCACCGGACCGCCTGCCGACAGCCACACCGCGGCCGCGATCACCGCGCTCAGCGCGATGAGGGCCAGTGCGATGCCGTCGCGGCGGTGACCGTGCTCGATCTCCCCCGCCTTGCTCAGGGTCCGGGTGGTGGCGCCGAGGCCGCGCGCGAGCATGTTCCAGCCGCTGCTGATGCCGCGGCTCAGCACCGCCAGCGGCGCGGTGTTCGACTTGCGCCGAACCGGCGTGCGAGCCGGTGGGCGACGCCCGCGCGGGGTCGCCGTGGTGCGGGGCGTTGCCGAACGGGACCGAGCCGTGGTGGTTCTCCCCCGCGCCGATCCCGCCCGCGCCCGAGTAGTCGTGGTGCTGCGGGACTTACCTGCCATGGACCCAGGCTAGCCGCAAACGCCCCTTCCAGACCATCCGCAACACCAGTATCGCGCGTCTCAGGAGTGCCGAACTGTGCAGATGCCCAGGTCGCCGGTGATCCGGAGCGCACGCCCCCAGCCGCCGATCCTGCGTGTCGAAGCCGACCGGTCGGGGTCTACTTCGCATAGCAAACCATCTGTTCGCACCCCCCTCGACCGTCCACAGGGCGAAGGAGGTCTGCGAAGTGGCGGTCAGATGGAGCGATCCAGGCTCAATACGGCCTGGACGGCTTCCGGAGTGCCAGTCGTCTCGATGCGGACCTCGTTGCGGCCGAACGAGTGCAGCAGCAGCTCAGACGGCATGCCCCGCAAGACCACCTCGTCGCCCGACTTCGGCCGAACGACCGCCCGCTTCTCGTCCAGCGTCTCCAGCACGACCTTGACCGGCGATTTGCGGTAGGCCCGCCGCCCCATCCGGCCGACCAGTTGCCAGTACCTGTCCTCGTCGGCCTGCGAGAGCGCGCGCGGCTCCCAGCCGGGGCTGCCGCGGCGCACGTCCTCGTGGTGCACGAACATCTCGGTCACGTTCGCGATGGCGTCGATCGGGCGCAGCGGCGACCACCACGGCGGCCCGGTCTGGACCTGCTCCAGCAGCTCAGGGAACGGTTGGCGCGCGACTTTCGCCTGCACGCTGTCGAGATACCCGGCGAACGGCTTCAGCATGATGCCCGGCGCGGCATCGGGCCTGCGCTCACGAACCACCAAGTGCGCGGCCAGGTCTCGCACCGTCCATTCGCCACAGAGCGTCGGCGCTTCCGGCCCGACGGCCGCCATGGTCTCGACGAGGCTCTGACGTTCTCGCTGCGCGATGCTCACCCCTTGAACATACCGACCAGCTCGCCGAACGCTGCCCCGATATCTCCGATGTCGACAAGGGAGGCCCCGAATTCTTGGGTAGCGCAATGAGTGTTCGCTATGTACCTTGTCACTCGGTCCATCGGGTCGTGGGCCTCATGAACAAGAAGGGCAAATTCCCTGTGAAGAAGTTTGTTACTGGTGCAGCCATTGTGGCCGCGGCTGGTTGCGCGCTGGCTATCAGCGCGCCTGCCGCACAAGCCAAGGCGTACAACTACGGCGCGATCGCGTTGTCCACCTCAACCGGGCTGATCGGCTACTCCTACGACTACCCCGATTCGGCGGCGGCGCAGGCGCGGGCGGTCCGCAGCTGCGGTGCGAGCGACTGCGAGACGGTGGTGTGGTTCGCGAATGGCTGTGGGGCGGTGGCGTATTCCAGCCGCACCGGCGCCTACAGCTGGGCTTACGCCGCCTCGCGTGGGGCCGCGCAGAGCAAGGCGCGGTCGTACAACTCGTCCGACGCCTACATCGTGCACTGGAACTGCACGTCCAACCACGGCTGACGTCCGCGAATCGATTCAGGGGAAACATCGTGAAACACCGCACTTTCCGGACCGCCGTGGCCATCGTGCTCACCGCCGCCGCGTGCACGCTCACCGCCTGTGCCTCCGGCGACAAGGAGTCCTCGTCGCCGAGCACCACCGCCAACGCCGACACCAAGCCCGGCGAGCTCCAGGGCGGAAGTGACAAGGGCGACAAGGAAACCGGCTCCGCGCCGACCACGCCGTCCTCGCCGGCGCTGGCCAAGCCGTCGACCCAGCAGCTGAACGACCGCCTGACCAAGGCGTTCGATCCGAACGTGCCGAACAAGGAGAAGATCAGCTGGATCCAGGCCGCCGAGCAGGATCCCTACCTGGTCGCCAACCTGGTCGACGCCGCCAAGAAGCAGGGCGTCAAGGTCGAGATCACCAAGGTGAACGACCCCAGCGACGGCAAGCTGAAGGCTGACGCCAAGGTCACCATCAACGGCAGCCCGGTCGACGACGCGTTCGTCTCCTTCGTCTCCGAGGGCGGCGAATGGAAGGTCGATCACACCTTCGCGTGCAACATCGTGAAGAGCGCGAAGATCGAATCCGCGGCCTGCCAGGAATGAGCTAAGACAACCGAAAAGCGCCGGAAGCCTTTGGCCTCCGGCGCTTTTCGGTATTCAGGATCAGACGCCGATAACAGTCGGCACGATCATCGGGCGGCGACGATAGGTGTCGGCGACCCAGCGGCCGACGACGCGCCGCACGCTCTGCGCGATCCGGTGGATGTCGGTGACACCCTCGGTCGCCAGTCGCTGCAGTTCCGCCTCGACCAGTTCGGCCGCGACGGTGAGCGCCGTCGGATCGTCGGAGAAGCCGCGGCCATTGACCTCCGGCGTGCTCACGGCCTTGCCGGTGGTCTCGTCGATCGCGACGGTGATCGAGATGAAACCACCCTCGCCGAGCACCAGGCGGTCCGACAGCGTCGATTCGCCGACGTCACCGACCGAGAGGCCGTCGACGTACACGTGCCCGACCGGCACCCGGCCCACGATCGAGGCGATGCCGTCGACCAGGTCCACCACCACGCCGTCCTCGGCGAGCATGACCCGGTCCTCCGGCACGCCGGTCGCGATGGCGAGCGCGGCATTGGCGCGCAGGTGCCGCCATTCGCCGTGCACCGGCATGGCATTGGTGGGCCGAACTGCGTTGTAGAGGTACAGCAGCTCGCCCGCGGACGCGTGTCCGGAGACGTGCACCTTGGCGTTCTGCTGGGTGATCACCGTGGCACCGAGCCTGGCCAGACCGTTCACCACCGCGAACACCGAGTTCTCGTTGCCGGGGATCAGCGAGGAGGCCAGCACCACGAGATCGTCCTCGCGGATGTTGATCTGGCGGTGGTCACCGCGGGCCATCCGGGACAGCGCCGAGAGCGGCTCGCCCTGCGAACCGGTCGAGATCAGCACCAGTCGATCGCCGGGCAGTGTCGCGGCCTGGTCCAGGTCGACGACCACACTGTCCGGCACGGTGAGGTAGCCGAGGTCCTGCGCGATCTGCATGTTGCGGACCATCGAGCGGCCGACGAAGCAGATTCGCCTGTTGTACTTCTGGGCGACGTCGACGACCTGCTGGATGCGATGCACGTGGCTGGCGAACGAGGCCACGATCACGCGATTGCGCGCCTTGCCGATCACCGTGTCGAGCACGCCGCCGATCTCGCGTTCCGGCGTGACGAAGCCGGGCACCTCGGCATTGGTCGAGTCCACCAGGAACAGGTCCACGCCCTCGTCGCCGAGCCGGGAGAAACCGGCCAGGTCGGTGAGGCGACCATCCAGGGGCAGCTGGTCGAGCTTGATGTCGCCGGTGTGCAGCACGACGCCCGCCGGGGTGCGGATGGCGACGGCGAGCGCGTCCGGGATCGAGTGGTTGACCGCGAAGTACTCGCAGTCGAACGGACCGTGCTCGGTGTGCTGGCCCTCGATGACCTCGATCAGCTTCGGCTGCTGGCGGTGCTCGCGGCACTTCGCCGCGACCAGCGCGAGGGTGAACTTGGAGCCGACCACCGGAATGTCGGCGCGCAGCCGCAGCAGGAACGGGATCGCGCCGATGTGATCCTCGTGACCGTGCGTGAGCACGACGGCGACCACGTCGTTGATCCGGTGCTCGATCGGCCGGAAGTCGGGCAGGATCAGGTCGACGCCAGGCTGCTGGTCCTCGGGGAACAGCACGCCGCAGTCGACGATGAGCAGCTTGCCGCCGTACTCGAAAACGGTCATGTTGCGGCCGATTTCGCCGATGCCGCCGAGCGCGAAGATGCGCAGGCCGTTCTTGGGGAGCTTCGGCGGCGCGCCCAGGCGATCGTTCGCGAGCGTTGCGGCGCGCGGATCCTGTTGGGGCGCAGACTGTTCGGCGCGACCGCGACCGGACTGCTGGCGGCCGCGGCCGGATTTCCTTGCCTGCTGGCCGTTTTGCGGCGCCTCGGCGCGCGGGGCCGACTTCTTGGCCGGTGCGGACTTCTTCGCGGCGGTCGATTTCCTCGGCTGCGAAGTCTTCATCGCGGCAGGCTGCTCGGACTGCGTGGTGACTTCGGTCTGCACGACGACAGTCTCCGCTTGCACCGTAACCTCGCGCTGCGGCGCGGCTTTCGGCTGCTCGATGCGCGCAGGCTGCTCGGCCGGAACAGGGGGCGGTGCTCCCGCAGCGCGGGACGCGGTTCTACGGGGACGACGTGCGACAGGCTCAGTCATGCCTGCACCTCGCTAGCGCTCGGTTCCGGCCTGACTGAAGTCGCAGTGCCGATGATTCGCTCGCTACGCTCCCTCATGGGCACCTCGACGCTCAGCTCCGTTATGCGCGACGCGCACTGGGTAATTAGCTCGCTCTGCTGTGTGGTGATTCGCTCGCTCCGCTCTCTCATCCGAGCACCCCCGCCGCCCGTAGATCAGCGGCAAGGAGCTCGAGTTGTTCAGGGTTCGGCATCAACTGCGGCAACCGCGGCTCGCCCGCGTCGATCCCGAGCAGGCGGAGGCCGCCTTTACTCATCGCGACACCGCCCAAACGGAACATCGCCGCGTTCAAAGGCACCAGGCTCGCGTTGATCTCGCGGGCGCGCGCGACCGCGCCCGTGGTGTAGGCGGTGAGCAGCTCGCGCAGCCGCTCGGGGACGAGATGTCCGATGACGCTGATGAATCCGGTCGCGCCGATCGACAGCCAGGGCAGGTTCAGCGTGTCGTCGCCGGAGTAGAAGGCCAGGCCGGTGTTCGCGATGAGGTCGGCGCCCGCGTTCATGTCGCCCTTGGCGTCTTTCACGGCGACGATGCGTGGGTGCTCGGCCAGGCGGCGAATGGTGTCGCTGGCGATCGGCACCACCGAGCGCGGCGGAATGTCGTACAGGGTGACCGGCAGGTCGGTGGCGTCGGCGACCGCGGTGAAGTGCGCGAGCAGGCCCTCCTGCGAGGGACGCGAGTAGTACGGCGTCACCACGAGCAGGCCGTGCGCGCCCGCGCGCTGGGCGTTGCGGGCCAGTTCGATGGAATGCGCGGTGTCGTAGGTGCCCGCGCCCGCGATCACGGTGGCGCGCTCGCCGACGGCATCGACGACGGCGCGCAGCAGGTCCGCCTTTTCCTGCTCGGAGGTGGTCGGCGACTCGCCGGTGGTCCCGGAGATGGCCAGCAGGTCGACGCCGCGGTCGACCAGGCGGGCCGCGAGCGCGACGCCGGCATCGATGTCGAGCTTGCCGTCGGTACCGAACGGGGTCACCATCGCGACACCGACCGTGCCGGACGCGCGCAGCTCGGCCTGACTCGCGGTGCTCGCTGCCTCTCCGTGGTTACGCACGCTGCCGCCATCGGGCCCCACGCTCGCACCGTGGGTTGGCGTCGATTCACCGTTCGTCATGGTCAGAAAGGCTACCCGGTCGAAGGAACGCCCTCGACACCGTCGCCACTGAACGGACCGGCCGGTCGGGCGCGCGGTCACCCACCGCGCGATCATGATGTCATCACCTTCCTTGCGTGACATCAGATATGGCGTCACACTGATGTCATGGATCTGAACAAGTACACCGCCCGCCTACGCGAGGACCTGATCGCGGCCGCCGCCCTCGGCGACGAAAAGACCCAGGCCACCGCGGCGGCGCTGGCCGCGGCGACCGAAAGCTCGGCCCGGCTGGTGCTACTTGCCGCGCTGTCCGAACTCGCCGCCGAGCTCAGCACCGAACTGGGTGACCGCACCGTGCACCTCTCCTTCGACGGCACCGAAGCCAAGGTCGACCTGCGCAAGCAGTCCAGCGCCGACGACCACCCGACGTTCGAGGAAATGACCGGTGACATCAGTCGCGTGACGTTGCGGTTGGTCGAAACGTTGAAGTCCAAGGCCGAAGAGGCTGCTGCGCAGAGCAATCAGTCGCTGAATTCGTGGTTGTCGGGTGCGGTGTCGGGTGCGTTGCGTGACCAGATGCGTGGGTACGGGCAGAAGCGCGACGTCTGACGGTCCGGCTGAGGCCCCTGGCTCTGCTGTCCAGGGGTTCGGCCCTCGTTCCTCGCACACCTGACTAGTTCCTCGCATACCTGTCAGGTGGTTGCGCGGTGTGAAGAAGCAAGCGGCGTGCGAAGTTCCGGGCCTGCCGTGACGGCTACAACAGCGGGGCGAGGTTGCCGCGCGGGCCGATTACTACCTTGTCGAGCTCCAGCCAGTCGGCAATGTCGCGGAGAGCCTCGGTGAGGGCGTGGGCGGTGGCGAGGGTGTCGTGGCCGGGTTCGGCGAAGGCGGCGGGGACGGATAGTCGTCCCGCCGCGCGTTCGGCGCGGAGATCGACGCGGCCGACCAGTTCGCCGTTGAGTAGGAACGGGAAGACGTAATAGCCGTGTACCCGTTTGGGTTCCGGGGTGTAGATCTCGATGCGGTAGTGGAAGTCGAAGAGGCGTTCGGTGCGGGCGCGGAAGAAGATCAGCGGGTCGAACGGGCACAGCAGGGCGGCGCCTTCGATGCGGCGCGGGATGGCGGTGCCCTCGCGCAGGTAGGCGGGTTTGTCCCAGCCTTCGACCTCGACCGGGAGCAGTTCGCCCGCGTCGACGAGGTCGGCAATGGCGGGTTCGGTTTGGCTGCGGTGCAGTCGGTAGTAATCGCGTAGGTCGGTTTCGGTGCCGATGCCGTGTGCGGTGGCCGCGCGGAGCACCAGTTCACGGACCGCGTCCTCCTCGGAGACGGTGCGCGCCAAGATATCCGGCGGGATCACGCGTTCGACGAGGTCGTAGTGCCGGGCGAAGCTGACCCGCTTGTCGACCGACAGCGCGCCGGAGGCGAACAGCTGCTCGCAGATCATCTTGGTATCGCTGAGGTTCCACCAGGAACCCTTGGCGCGCGGCTTGTCCAGCTCCAGATGCCGCTCCACCTCACCGGCGGTGCACGCGCCGACCTCGGTGATCACATCCAGAATGTCTTTGCCCAGTGTGGGATTGCGCTCCACCACCTTGCGCACGGCCGACCACCGGCCGTTCTCGAACTGCGCCATCCGCCACCGCATCAACGGCCAATCCTCGACCGGGATCAGCGCGGCCTCGTGCGCCCAGTACTCCACCAACCGCCGCGGCCGCCGCGCATTATGGCTCCACGCCGCCTCCTCGAGCAGCGCCCGATCGTAGGCCCCGATCCGACTGAACACCGGCGCATAGTGCGCCCGCACCACCGCCGACACCGAATCCAACTGCAACAGTTGCGTTTTCTCGACCACCCCGAGCACCGACCGCCGCGTAGCCCGCACCGGCTTCCGCGCCGCAAACCCCTGCGCCGCCAGCGCCACCCGCCGCGCCACCCCCACACCAATCTTCCGCATACCCCGAACAATGCCACGCGGGTCCGACAACCTTCAGCGCCAACGGGACATGAGGGCGGCGCCACTCGACGTTCGCCGTCGTCATGTCCCGTTCGGTGCGGAGGCATCCGGTTTGGTCGCCCACCGGGACATAGCGGTGCGGCTACTCGATGTTCAACACCGGCGTCCCATTGGCGAGCCAGGCGTGCGTTCGGCTTCGCACCGGTCGGTAGCGGCGAGGGCTAACTCCGCTCAGCTCGGTCCTAGGTGGAGACTTTGATGCTGCCCGCGGCATCTATCTCGGTGCGGCGGTCTTGGTGGGGGGCGTTGGCGAGCACCGTGGCGAGGATGCGGCGGCCCATCGGGAGGACTCGGACGGTGACCGAGCCGGCGTTGGCGGCGTCCAATTCCTTTGTCGCGGCCTCTATTACCTGTTGGCGGACCCAGCGGGGGACGCCGGCGAAGCCGCCGTCGTCGAGTAGGACCACCTCGACGCCGCGGGAGCGGGCGCCGCGGGCGGCGCTGCTGAGTTCGTCGGTGACGAGTTGGGGGGCGCGCAGGCCGTCGCGCAGTTCGGCTTCCAGTAGTCGGCACTGTTCGCGTTCGGTGGCGGTGAGTTCCACGCCGTCGGCGATGCGTTCCAGGATGGGCCTGGCCACCTTGTCGAGGCGGGCCAGCTGGCGGTCGCGTTCGCCGTTCTCCGCGGCCATGGTGGCCTCGGCGGCGGCGCGCATGGTCGATTCCTCGCGCAGCAGCCGCAACGAACGCTGGGTGGGTCGCATGATGACCGCGAAGAGCGAGACGCCGGCCACCGTGGAGATCGGCACGATCGATCCGGCGATCACCCCGCCGCGCATCCCGTTCACCACGCCGACGGTCGCGATCACGACCGCGACACCACCGACGCCGAGCCACGCCGCGCCCAACCGACCGCGCAGCACGAGCACCGCGAGCACATAGGACGACGCGAACGCGGTCCACACCTGCCTGGACCAGCCGTACTCGACATCGAATGAGGTGAGTGCGGTCGCTATCGGTCCGGAGGCGGCCACGAAGATGGTCGCGGGCAATGGCAGCGGATCGACGGGGATCACCAGTACCAGCACCCCGGCCGCGGCCAGCAGCACCAGCGCGGCCACCGCCGCGATCAGCGGTGAGTCGCCGAAGTTGCGCACCATGTAGAGCATGATGGTCGCCTGCAGGATGAGCAGGAACAGCCCGGCCGCCGGATCTCGCAGTCCGAGCAGATCGCGCAGCCCGAATTCGGTATCCGTGTCAGCCATCACTGCCCCACACCAACGTCACCGTGGTGCCCTCGCCCGGTTGTGATTCCACGAAGCCCGCGCCGCCGGCCAGCTGACGCATCCGGCCGAGAATGCTCACCGAGATGCCGAGACGATCGGCGGGCACCTGGCCCATGTCGAAACCCGCACCGTCGTCACGGAATACGACCCGGATGCCGCCCGCGCTGATGGTCACCGTGACGGTGCGTTGCACCTCGCGGCCCGGCACGGTGGCGTGTCGCAAGCTGTTGCGCACCGCCTCGGTGAGCGCGGCGGCGATGGTGCCCGCGGCGTCCACCGGTAGGCGGAGGTCGTCGAATCCGGACCAGCGTCGGGCGGTGAAGCGGATCCCGGGGTTGACCTCGTGCACGGCCGAGCGCAGGAAGCCGGTGGCCGACTGTGCGTCCAGTCGATTCGGTTCCACATCGCCGACGCGGCATTCGTCCAGCTGTTCGAGGGTCCGCTCGGCTTGCCTGCGCAGCACGGGCGAATCGGTGCCCGCCCTGGACGCGTCGAGCAAGGTGGACAGCACCGCGTCGTGGATCAGCGCGGCGAATCGGGCGCGTTCGCGATCGCGAGCCGCAGCACCGGCCACGGCCGCCGCGCGCCTGCTCTCGATCGCTGACTCGCGGTCCACGCGATCCGCGGCCGCCTTGGCGTAGATGGCGCACCACAGGAACAGCGCACACAGTCCGGCCGCGCGAACGAAGTCACCGGCCCACACCACGGGCGTCGAGTCCGGCAGTACGAAAGCATTGGCGAACGCCGACAGCGCCGCACCGATCACGAGGTAAACGACCGCGAACATCGGACGCCACGCCAGCACGGCCGCGAGCACACCAAGCGCGAGCACGCGATACAGCCACACCGAGGAGGCCTCGGGCGCCGGATCGGGATAGGCGAACGGGATCACGGCCATCGCCGCGAGAAAGCTCACCGCCGCCGCGCCGGAAACCAACTGAATGAGCTGCCTGCTCGACGCGATCGACACCGCGGCCAGTACCGGGAACAACCCGAAGGCCAAGACCACCGTGAGGATCGTCCAGCCGCCCGCGATCAGTCGGCTCTGGTCCGCGATCTCCGGCAGTTCCACCACCGCGACGATCACCCCGGCGATGCCGATCGCCAACCCGAAGCGACGCAGAATTCGATCGGACGCGCCCTCGTACCCACTCTGTTTGGACACCGGAGCTGCCCCCCTGCGCCAACGGCTCGGTGTAATGCGATCGAGCGACACAGGTGGAGTAGTAGGAGTGTCCAGCATGCTGGACGCGATCATCCGCGTGGATGCCGCTCGGGCACCGGAAGCCATCCGTCCTCCACTGCCCGCTTGTACAGGTCGGTCTTGGTCGGCGCCGGGCGTCCCGCGTCGGCGTACTTCTGCCGGATACGACCGAGGTAGTCGTTGACGGTCTGTTCGGACAGACCGGTCAATCGCGCTACCCGGGAAGCCTTCTCGCCGGACGCGTACAGCGTGAGTACCTCTTCTTGACGCGGGCTGAGACCCACGTCGGAGAGCTGCGGGTCGCCGTCGATGGCGGCGGCCCAGTCGGTGGTCACCACCTGTTCGCCGGAGCCCGCGCGGCGCACGGCCGCGACGACGGTTTGCACGTCCTCGGATTTGCGCACCACGCCGAGCACGCCGGCTCGCGCGGCGGACCGCACGAGGAACGCGTTGTCCGCGCCGGTGAAGATCAGCACCTCGATGCCGCGGTCGCGCAGCGCGCGCACATTGTCCTCGGGCGTCGACCCGTCGGCCAGGCGCAGGTCGAGTACGACCAGATCCAGTTGCGGTAGATCCTGAGCTGCAGCCAATAACTCCGGTACCGTGCCGGCCGTCAACACCAGGTCGAGATCGGGTTCCGGCGCAAGCATGGCGGCCAGTCCGATCGCTACTGATTCGTGGTCTTCGACCACTCCGATCCGGCGCGGTGCGTTATTGCCCCCTTCGGCCAACGTCACCTGAAATCTCCATTCCCGAGCAAACTCGTCACATCCCCACCGCAACAACGTTCTGTCAGTATGCCGGGCCGAAGCACCGAATGGTCAGACACTAGAAATCGGGGCCGTCCCTTTATCGCTACCGGCAGAGATTGTCACTGCCAGCTATTTTGGGGACAAAAACTGTCAGTCGCCCATTAGTTGCGCGGCAATGGTCGCACCGAGCTCCCAGCAGCGCTGGATGTCGTCCTTGGTGGGTGGCCCGGACACGATGACCGGTGCGGCCGCTTGTTGCCAGCCGAGGCCGGTGGTGACCCGTTCCACACCACGTTCGGCGCCTTCGGTGCCCTCGTTGCCGTGCAGGTAGTAACCGAACGGCCGACCCGTGGTCGAGTCCAGACAAGGGTAATAGAACGTGTCGAAGGCGTGCTTCAGGGCACCCGACATGTAGCCGAGGTTGGCCGGGCTGCCGAGCAGATATCCGTTGGCGGACAACACATCCGAGGCGGTGACGGCGAGGGCCGCTCGGCGTACGACATCGACTCCTTCGATCTCCGGGTCGGTCGCGCCGGAGATCACCGCCTCGAACATGGCCTGCATGTGCGGGGACGGCGTGTGATGGATGATCAGCAGCTGCGCCACATGTCGAGCCTAGTGCGCGCCACCGATTCTGCCGCGGCTCGCGGTCGACACAGCCGGTCGAGCGCGTGGTGCGAGCCCTGTTCGAATCACCGTGTCGAGTCGGTGCGCGGATATCGACCGAAGTATGCCGCAACGGCAGTTATGTCCTTGATCGTCGGCGGCCGCGGGTAGCGAAATAGGCTCCGGCGTGACCGAATTCACCGGTCGCCCGGCCTTGACGCCAGGCGGTATCCACAAGATCGTTTCGAATTGCGCAACGGTGGCGGGTCTGTCGGGGATTGTCACCGACCCGCGCAACTGCCCACCCGCCTAGCGTGCTTGGTCTCGTTCGAGTTTTTCCAGTGCGACGGCGCGGCGCATGGTGGCGCGGGCGCGGGTGCGGTCACCGGCGTAGTCGTAGGCACGGGCCAGGCGGTAGGAGACGCGCCAGTTGTCGGGGTCTGCTTCCCATTCGGTTTTGACCTGGGCGAACAGTTCGTCGGCCGCGCCGCGTTCGATCCGGCCGGAGGGGCGGTGCGGTAGGTCGGAGGTGTCGAGTTCGCGGCCCTCCTCGTGCATGCGGCGGGCCAGGCGTTGGTGGGCCAGGGCGGCGAGCACGGTGGCCGCGACGACCCAGACGCCGACGAACGGGAGGATCAGTACGCCGATGCCGATGAGGATGGCGGCGACACCGCCGGTGCCGATGAGGCTGAACGCGATTCGGCCGAGGAGCAGGAAGTAGAAGCCGAGCACGAGTACCAGGACTGCGAGGAAAGCGACGACCTTGACGACGTCCCGGTTCTGCTTTGCCCCGTCCGCGGCGTTCACGCCCGCACCTCAGTGGTGCGGATTGCTCGCTCGCGCAACGTGTTCGCGGTTGGCTCGCTGACGGCCGCGTCTCGGCGCCTTGCTCCGCGCACGGTGTCGATGGTTCGCTCGATCACCACTTCGCCTCGCTCGCGCGCGTCTGACTCGTGCGCTCCGACGCGCTGAATCGCCGGTCCGCTCGTCGGTGCTCGTTCACAGGTCGAGGAAGGGGTCGAGCCCGACGGTGAGTCCGGGGCGGTTGGCGATCTCGCGCACGCCGAGCAGCACGCCGGGGGCGAACGAGGATCGGTCGATGGAGTCGTGCCGGATGGTGAGGGTCTCGCCCTGGGTGCCGAACAGCACCTCCTGGTGGGCGACCAGACCGGCCAGCCGCACCGAGTGCACCCGCACGCCGTCGACGTCGGCACCGCGGGCGCCGTCCAGTTCGGTGCTGGTGGCGTCGGGGCTGCGGCCGACGCCTGCCTGCTCGCGGGCGGCGGCGATCAGGCCTGCGGTGCGGTAGGCGGTGCCGGAGGGGGCGTCGGCCTTGTTCGGGTGGTGCAGTTCGATGACCTCGACCGATTCGAAGAACCGGGCGGCTTGTTCGGCGAATCGCATGGACAGCACCGCGCCGATGGCGAAGTTCGGTGCGATCAGCACGCCGGTTTCGGGGCGGTCGGCCAGCCAGCCGCGCACCTCGTCGAGGCGGGCGGCGTCGAAGCCGGTGGTGCCGACGACCGCGTGGATGCCGTTCTGCACCAGGAACTTCAGGTTGCCCATCACCACGTCGGGGTGGGTGAAGTCGACGACGACCTGCGTGTTCGCCGCGGTGAACGCGTCGAGCGAATCGTCCTTGTCGACGGTGGCGACCAGTTCCAGATCGGCCGCCGCGTCCACTGCCGCACAGATGGCCTGTCCGACTTTGCCCTGCGCTCCGAGCACTCCGACCCGTATGGTCACCGCACCTCCTCATTCCGCTTTCGTCGGTGTCAGCCTATCGACCGTGTTGCTGCGGCGGTCCGCTGACCTCTGTGATTTACATTGCTACATGCGCATGTTTGCGCATCACCGGTATCTCCCCTACCGTCGCGGGCGTGACTTCGATTCGGCAACGGGCAGCGATCTTCCTGCAGCAACACGACCGCAAGAAACTTGCTGCCGGGCAGCATGATTGGCAGTACTACACCGGCGGGACCGGCGATGCGGTGTTGCTGCTGAGCGGTGGTTCGGGGATCGGTATCGGCTGGCTGGATTTGGCGGACGCGTAGGTGCCCCGGTTCCGAACGATCGCTCCCGACTATCCGTCGAGTGTCGGCTCCTGCGCCGAGTTGGTCGACGGCTTTGTCGCGGTGCTCGATGCGGAGGGTATCGATCGGGCGCATGTGATCGGCCAATCGGCGGGTGGCATGTATGCGGAGCTCCTTTCTCGTCGGGTGCCGGATCGCGTCCGGTCGCTTACCTTGTCGAGTACCGGGTTGTACGGGCCGGAGGATGTCGACCGGCTGCGGATGCGGGTCGAGACCACCTTGGCGACGCCGTGGCTGGAGACGCAGGAGGCGATTCGTACCGCGCTGCGGAGTACCTGGCAGGACTCCGATGAGGCCGAGTTCTGGATCGAACAGGTCGTGACGGCTACCGATGCGGCGGGCAGTGTGGGGTGCCGCCAATTCGTATCGTCTTCTTCTCGAGCTCGCCGAGAGTGTCGATGAACTCATGCAGGGCCCCGCCTGGGCCGGGCCGACTCTGCTGTTCCGAGCGGACGACGATCCGCTGATCACCAGCACCCACATCGGGCGTCTGCGTGACCTGCACCCCGGCTGCGATTTCCGCACTTTCGCCGAGGGTGGTCACTCCTTGCTGATCAGTCGGACCGCCGACTACATCGAGGTGGTGACCGAATCCCTCACCCGCGCATAGCTATTCATTCCATGGGCAGAGTAGCTGTACCCCGGTGCCACGGAAGTCCTTGCGGTTGCGCGTGACAACCGCAAGTCCGTGGGCTTCGGCGGTCGCTGCGATGAGCGCGTCTACGGCGTCGACCCGCTCCCCGACGCGTTCCGCTCTGGCACGGATTCGACCCCATGCCTGCGCGACGCCGAAGTCGACAGGCAGTAGTCGTTCGTCGAATCTGTCCGCAACCTGTTCACACAGCCAAGTAGTCAGGCGCGCCTTGCGTCGTCCGTCGGACATTCGGTCGACGCCGCGGCGGATTTCCCCGATCGTGATCACGCTCAGGAACATTCGTTCCTCGTCAGCTTCGTGCAGCCAGTCCATCAGTCCCGGGTCCGGTCGTGGCTTGACCCACTCCGAGACGGCGTTGGTGTCGAGGAGATAATCCGCCGGCTCGACCTCGACCGCCATCACAGGGTCACGTCGCGATGCTGCGGATCCGTCCTGTCACGTGCCACCACTAGGCCCGAGTCACGTAGCGGCGAGTCGGCGAAGAACTCGGCCAGGCTCCCCTGTCGCGCGTTCCGGCGACGCCATTCATCGATGGGTACGACGACGGCAACCTCTCGCCCGTGCTTGCTGATCACTTGCGGTCCCTCCCGTTCCACCTTGTCGATCAACTCGGACAACCTGGCCTTCGCGTCGGCTAAGGGCCATGCGACATCAGGTCGCTCCGACCGCTTTCGTGCCATCCGATCACCCGTTTCGACCATTTTGACTACTCTGGTCAATTCAGATTAGCTAGCGAACCGCCTCGGCGCCAGCCATATTCACGGCCATCTTTTCCAGCACCCGCATGGTCTCGGCGAACTGCTCGTCGGTGATGCCGTCGGTCATCTGCCTGCGGCGCGCGCCGATCCGACGCCATGCCTGATCGTGGGCCGCTCGACCCGCGTCGGTCAGCGAGAGCGTGCCCGACTCGTCGACCACCAGCCCCTTGGCGACAACGGAAGCCAGCTCGGCGTCCCATTCCGCCGAATCGGCCAGGAAGGTGTCGAGCGCGGTGTACAGCGCGCTCGCCTGCTGCGGACCGTCCGACAGCGAGTGCAGGATCTGCCAGTGCCTGCGGCTCAGTTCGCCGGCGGCAAGGTCCTCGTCGAATCGCGCGGTGATCAGTCGATCGAGTTCCACCAGCCAGTAACCGATGTGGCGCCGTACGGCCATGATTTCCTCCAAAGCATGTATCTGAACAACTACATGTACTATTACATGAAACTACGATGGATGGAAGAGCGGACGGCAGGAGGAATCAACCGATGAACGAGCACGACGCGATCACCGAAGCCGTCGAAGCCGCAATGGTCAGGATTCGACGCAGACAGACCCGTGGCGCACTCGCCGGCGACTCCCCGATCCCCACCGCCCTGCACCGAGTCCTCGACGCGGTCGCCGCCACCGAATCCCCCACCGTAAGCACCCTGGCCCCCGCCCTCGGCGTCGATCAGCCGCGCGCCAGTCGCCTTGTCGCCCAAGCTGTTTCGCACGGACTGCTGGAACGAGTCGCCGACCAACACGACGGACGACGCGCCGTACTCCGCCTCACCGACGGCGGACAGCAAGCCATGGCCGCCGCCCGAACCGGCCGCCGCACCGCCATGGCCGCCGCCATGTCCGACTGGACTACCGCCGAACGCACCGAATTCGCCCGCCTACTAGAACGTTTCGTCGATGCCATGGACGCGCCGCACCCCCGCTGACCGCCGCGCACCCGTCCGCTTGCCGCGCACCCGTCCGCTTGCCGCGCACCCGTCGCTCGCCGCGCAGCTGTTCGCTTGCCACGCACAACGGCGAGATCGATAGTCGATGCGATGGTGTCGGCGGCCTCCTCGGAATTGCCGTCACCGGCTCCCCGACCTCGTCACACTCGGCAAATCCGCGCGCACCGGGCAAGTCCGCGCGCGGCACGCGAATCCACGCGCAGCACCTACGGTCGAGCGTGAGTGGCACACCATGGTGCGGGCCTCTCAACGTTTGCCGCAGCCATGTGCCACTCACGGCGGTGACTCGCGTCCGTCGACGACCCACCCTCCACTCACCGTGCGCGCCAGGCGAATCCACGCACACCACGCCAGGCACCTCTGGACAAGCGTGAGTGGCACACCATGGTGCGGGTCTCTCGACGTTTGACACAGCCATGTGCCACTCACGGCGGCGACTCTGGTCAGTCGAAGATGATTACCTGGCGCAAGGCGTGGCCTGCGGCCAGTTCGTCCATGGCGTGGTTGATTTCGTCGAGGCCGATGTGGGCGGAGACCAGGCGTTCGACGGGGAGGCGGCCCTCGCGCCACATGCGGACGTAGGTGGGGATGTCGCGGGAGGGCACGGCTGAGCCCAGGTAGCTGCCGACGATCGAACGGCCTTGTGCGACAAGGGCGAGTGGGGAGATGCTGGCGCGGGCATCGGGGGCGGGTAGGCCGACAGTCACCGTCGTGCCACCGGGGGCCGTTGCGGCAACGGCTGTTTCGAAGGCACGGATGTTGCCTGCTGCCTCTACCACGATCTCCGCCTGCGCGCCCAGCTCGGCCACCTGCGCGGGGGTATAGGCCGCCGTGGCACCCAATTCCTTTGCCAGAGTGAGCTTTTCCGGAACGGTGTCGACGGCGATGACCTCGTGACCATCGGCCGCCAACGACACCGCGACCAGCACCGCCGCCATGCCCACCCCGCCGAGCCCGACCACCATGATCCGGTCCCCCGGCCCCGGCTTGGCCGAATTCAACAGTGCGCCACCGCCGGTCAGCACCGCACAGCCGAGCACCGCCGCCACCTCGGGCGGCACGTCATCGTCGACCGGAACCACCGACCGGCGATCCACCACGGCATGCGTCGCGAAGGCGGACACCCCGAGATGATGGTGCACCTCATTGCCGTCGCGGCTCAGCCGCCGCCCACCGCCGAGCAGTTCGCCCGCGTTGTTGGCGACGCTGCCCGGCACGCACGGCGTCCGGCCGTCGGTCGCGCAGCCCGCGCACTCGCCACAACGCGGCAGGAAGGTCATCACCACGCGCTGCCCGATCGCAAGATCACTCCCGCCGGGCCCGATCACCTCGACCCGACCGGCCGCCTCATGTCCGAGCAGCATCGGCACCGGCCGCACCCGATTCCCGTCCACCACCGACAGGTCCGAATGACACAGCCCCGCCGCCTCGATCCGAACCAGCAGTTCCCCCGCCCCCGGCTCGCCGAGCTCCAGCTCACCCACACTGATCGGCGCCGACTCGGCGAACGGCACGGGCGCCGCGATCCGCTCCAGGACCGCCCCACGAATCTTCATTCCGCCGACGCTACCGTCCCCACTGTCCCAGGCACAGGGGTGTCACCCGGCCCCTACCCGCCAGCACGCACGGATCGACCCGCCACGCATGAAACGGCCAGCGATCTCGTGCGCAGCCCACGAATTCGCACGCAGCAGTGTGCACAACTCGTGCGGCCAACCCACGCACCGGCGCGCGCAACCGACGCGCACGGACCGGTTCGCCGCGCATGAATCAGCTAGCGATCTCGTGCGCAGGCCGAGAATCTGTGCGCGGCGGGCGCGGCCAGATGGGACAGCTCCGACGGCGCTGGGCGCGGCTAGCGGACTCGGTCGGCGACGGTTGTTGCGCGGTGCAGTAACCATTCCAGGGGGCCGCGGCGGAAGAAGTGGGACCAGCAGTAGGCGAACATCATGATGATGGCGCTCAGGCCGAGTAGGACCGGGAGGCTGCCTGCGGGGAGGACGGCGAAGCCGAGGACGGCGATCGCGATTACGTGGAAGACGTAGGCGGTCAATGACATGCTGCCGACGGCGATCAATGGTGTGGCCAGCCGCCGGAACTGCGGGGACCGGTCGCAGGCGGCGAGGCAGGCGATCAGCACCGTGAGCGCGACGCCGGTGTTCGCGATGATCGACAGCGTGGTTTCGCTGTGCGGCATCGCCCCCAGCTGGTAGCGCCAGCCTGCCGGATCCTCGGCCATGTCGGACCACCATGGCGCGTACATGATCCCCGGGCGGGCGGTCACACTCGGCGCGAAATGCAGGGCCAGCGCGGATCCGCCGTAACCGAGCACGGCCAGGCCGATGCCGGTAGCCGCTAGGCGAACGCGAATCACGTTGGCGGCCAAGTCGAGTCGAGCCACCGCCATGCCCGCGAACACGAACGGCAACCAGCTCAGCGCCGGATAGCTGCCCGTGAACAGCAGCCCGACGATCCCATCGCTGATCCCGATCGGATCGCCACGACCACTCACCCAGGCGATCGGATCGAATCGATTCACGGCTTCCGTCCACTCGAAGTCTCTCGTGACCACAAAGACGATCTGCGGCAGCACCAGCGCACTCACCGCCGCGATCACGGCCAACGTGACGGCCCGCAGCCGGGCGAACGGCAGCACCAACAGGAAGTACATCCCGTAGTACGCCAGGATGACCTCGACCTTCGTGCCGGACGCAGTCAACGCGGTCCCGAGCACAAGCAGAATCCCCGCCCGAATCAGCACCTTCACCCGCGCCTGCCGCCCCGCCTGCCCTACCTTCGGCACCCGCCGACCGGTGATCAGCAGAATCGAGAACCCCGCAAGAAACGCGAACAACGCCGACGAACGCCCATGCGTCACCTCCATCACGAACCCGATGACCCCACCCCGCCCCGGCTCCGGCCCCACATGCGCCGCATACATCCCGAGCACCGCAAGCCCCCGAGCAAGATCCACCCCAACCAGCCGGGCCCCGACCCGCACCGCGTCACCCGCAGCACCGGCCCGCGACGGACCAACGCCCTGAACCGGCTCACCCGCCCGCCCGGCAGCACCGGTCCGCTCGGCAGCACCGGCCCTCTCCGTACCGTCGACCCGATCCACCCCACCCACCTGAGTCGGCGGACCGGTGTCGACTGAAGCCGGAAGTCCGTTGTGTGCCATACCTTCAGCGTTGAGAACGCCTGTTCCGGACGGTATCCGGCACGCGTCCGGATCGGCTCCGGCCAGTGGCGGCTGCTACCCCGCCGTTCGGCTGGAGCACCCCCGCCGATCGGCCGTCCGACCGCCTCGCTGGCGGGTCGGCACTCCAGCCGGATCTAGGCTCACGTGCGGAAACGGGAATGTGGTGAAGGAGGTGTGGCGGGTGATTCGGGTGGTGGTGGTCGATGACGAGGCGCTGGTGCGGTCTGGTTTCGAGCTGATTTTGAATGCGGCCGCCGACATCGAGGTGGTTGCTACGGCGACCGGGTCGGAGGCGGTGGCTGCGGTTGCGGCGGTGCGGCCGGATGTCGTGTTGCTCGATATCAGGATGCCTGACGTCGATGGTTTGACCGTGTTGCGGCAGCTGCGCGCCATGCCCGATCCGCCGGTGGTCGCGATGCTGACGACGTTCGACACCGATGACTACATTCTGTCCGCATTGCGTTCCGGCGCAGCAGGTTTCGTACTCAAGGACACCGAGCCCGAGCAGCTCGCGCAGCTCACGAGAACGCTCGCTGCGGGCGGCGTCGTACTGTCGCCGAAGGTCTCGACCGCCCTGTTGCGCAATGCCGAACCGACCACCACCGCGGACATCGATGCCGACGCCGCGCGCGTCGAACGTCTCACCGAACGGGAACGCGCGGTACTCGTTCTTATCGCGGGCGGGCTATCGAACGCCGAGATCGGTCAGCAGATCCACCTGAGCGTCGGCACGATCAAGGACCACGTCAGCGCGATTCTCACCAAACTGCGGGTGACCAGCCGCGTGCAGGCGGCGTTGCTGGCGCAGCGGGCCGGACTCCTGCCGTGAACCGGCTGTCGCCGTGGCTGATCGACCTGTCACTGGTCGCCATCGCCCTGGCCGACATTCTCGTCGACGGCGAGGACACCTCGCGAGTCGAGCTCGTCGCGGCAAGTATCGCGTGCGCCGGTTTGCTGCTGCGCCGCCACTTTCCCCTGCTGACCTTCGTGCTCACGCTCCCGGCGAGCTGGATGCTCGCCAACCTCGCCGCCCCCGCGATCGCGCTCTACACCCTGGCCCAACGCACGAGCAACCGCGCGCTGTTGTGGGGAGCCGTGCTCGCCACCTCGATCGCCGCGTCCGCGCCGTGGCCGCCCGGGCACGCCTTGGACCAGCGCGGCATGTTCGTCTCTTTCGCGTACTCGCTGGCCTGGGCGGGCGCTCCGGTGCTGCTCGGCCAGCTGGTGCGCACCCGCCGCGATCTGTCCGCCCGCTTGGTCGAGATCGAGCAGGCGCGCGACCACGAGCGGCAACTGCACGCCCAGGCCGTGCTGGCCCGCGAACGCGCGCAGATCGGCCGGGAAATGCACGACGTCGTCGCCCATCAGGTCAGTTTGATCGCGGTGCGCGCGGGCGCACTCCAGGTCGCGGCCACCGACCCCGACTCGGTGGAGGCCGCGCGCACCATCCGCAGACTCAGCGTGGACACCCTGGACGAACTCCGCCACATGGTCACGCTGCTGCGCGCCGCGGGCGGTCAGAGCACCGAGCTCACGCCCCAGCCGACGCTCGCCGATCTGCGAAAGCTGCTCGACTCCAGCGGCATTGAGGTCGAGCTGCGTGGCGAACTCCCCGACGAACTCGCCGCGCCCGGCCAACGCACCATCTATCGAACAGTGCAGGAAGCACTCACCAACGTCCGCAAGCACGCGCCCGGCGCGACCGCGACCGTAACGCTGTGGCACGACAGCGACCACTACGGCGTCACCATCACCAACACCGAGTCGAACCGTCCCGCGGTGCCGCTGCCCAGCTCACGGCACGGGCTGATCGGCCTCGCCGAACGGGCCGAATTGCTCGGCGGCACCTTCGAATCCGGCCCGACCGCCGACGGTTATCGCGCCGCGCTGCGCCTGCCGCGCTGACCCGAAACATGGTCTGCGTCACCCGATACTGGCGAAATCCATGGGACGTTTGCTAGCGTCCATGATCGTGACGGTGCTCCCGTTGGCCGCCTTGTACCGAGCCCGGGGTCGGGACCGTCACGGCACAAGGAGAAACTCCACTGTCAGTACAGTTCAATCACACCATTGTCGGTTGCCGCGATAATCGAGTGACCGCCGAATTCTGGGCGGACATCCTCGGATCGGAACTCGGGATCGAATGGGGCCCGTTCATTCCGCTCCCGTTGGATAACTCGGTAACCTTCGATTTCGCGAACGTGCCACCGCACGTCACGGAAATCTCGCCTCAGCACTACGCCTTTCTGATCTCCGAATCCGAATTCGACGTGGCCTACGCCAAGATCCAGCGCTACAAGCTGGACCACTGGGCCGATCCGCGTCAACAGGGCGTCAACGAGATCAATCACAACGACGGCGGCCGCGGCGTCTACTTCCTGGACCCCAACGGCCACTTCATGGAATTGATCACCGTCCCGTACGGCGGCTGGCCAAGTTAAGGATCTGGGGCGGCATCCAGCCGGATGCCGCCCCGGACATACCGACTGATCACTCCGAATCGTCATACACGGCGACGATTTGTGCTGTCGCGGTATGTTTTTCGAGTTGGGCGTGGCGCACCGTCCGGATGAGTACCCTTGACCTACCGGAAGGCCTTGCGGTCATGCCAGTGGCGCGAGATACAGGACTGCGAGTAAATCCATGCCTATTGCCCTGCAGAATTTGATCGTGCTCGGGGACAGTCTGTCCGACATCGGGATCAAGCGAGAGGCACCTACCGGGTTGTTCGCGCGCGCCATCAAAGCGATGCGCACGAACGAGATCGGCCGATACAGCGACGGAAAGAACTGGACAGACTTCCTGATCGAGTGGGCGGGGGCGGATCCCCTGGTCCAGTCCACCAAAGAGCTCACCGAACAAGCCACCGAATACCATCGCAGCCTGACCAAGCACTCGATGCTGCTGAAAACCGACGTAGACGCGAATCCCCCTGTGCGCTATGCCAATTACGCGGAAGGCGGGGCAATCGCGGGCTCGGACTGGAGCCCCAAGGTCGGCGCGCTCGGCTACTTGAAGACGCAGGTCGCGCAATACATCAAGGCACGTAAGGCACTCGGCGACCAGTTCACCGGCGACACCATGCACATCATCTGGATCGGGCTGAACGACATCGTCACCGCCGAGCGCGCCGAGGGCAACAACATGACCTCGTCGGACGGCGTTTTCGAGGTTCCGCGCGGGATGAAGGACAAGGCGGGCACCGGCATCACACCCGTGCTGGCGGAAATCAAAGGCCTGGTCGACAGCATCGCGAACGCGTTCCCCGGCCCGCCCGATCGCAACCATTTCATGCTGATCGATCTGCCGAGCCCGACCGTCTCGATCCGGTTCCAGGATCAGATCGCCGACGGCAAACGCAAACAGGTGGACCAGTTCTCGGCGAACACGGCCCAGTTCAACGACGTGCTCGACTACCTCACCAGGCACTGGCCGATGACCGCCAAGGACCCGCAGCCCGGCGCCACGAAGAACCACATCTCGCTGGTGCGGATGTGCGACTGGATGACTTACGTCGCCGACAACGCGAAGGCCTTCGACCTCACCGGCTTCGCGCAACTGCACGGCGTCCCGGTGCCCTACCTCGGCGCGAAGGACACGGTCGAACCGGCGATCCGCCGCTGCCTCACCACCAGCGACCTCGCCCATCCCACCCAGGCGGTGTACGAGCTGATCGCCAGGAAGATCGCCGATGATCTGCTGGTCGGCTACACCTTGGGCAAGCTGAACGCGCAGTCCTGGAACAGGATTCGGCCCTACGCGGACGTGTAGCCGTCACTCGGCGGGCGGCTCCGGCGGCCACGGGTTGGGTTTGACGTTGGTCGGCTTGCGCGTCGGGATGTCATCCCAGTCGAAGTGCGTGCCGACCCAGGCCTTGGGCCGATCGAAAGTGACCTCGGTGGCGGCGAAGCGGGCGTCGACGAAGGAGATGTCGCCGAAGAAGTCGCCCTCGGTGAAGTCGACGGAGCGGCCCGCGAACGTCGTGCCCGCGAAGGTGGTCGTGCCGTGGAATTCGGCTCGGCTGAAGTCTGTTTCGCGGGTGCCGCGGTTGCGCATGCGCCCCGCGGTGCCGATGCGGGTGTCGTCGAAGGCGACGGTGCCCGCCTCGAACTGGGCGCCCGCGAAGGTGATTCGCGGGCTGGCGATGTCGGCGCCGGTGAAGGCGAGGTGCTGACCGTCCAGGACGGCGCGTTCGAACGAGGTGAGCTCGGCCTGGAACTTGGTGTCCTGGAACGAGGTTCGGGCGCCGGTGGTGCGGGCGCCGATGAAGGTCGTGCGCGGCCCGACGAAGGTGGCCTTCTCGAAGGACACCGAGCCGTCGAACAGCGCCCCGTCGAAAGTGGTGCCGTAACCGGCGCGTTCGACCTTCTCGGGCCGGGTCGAACCGAAGTGCGCGTGGTCGAACAGCACGGGCCCGTCCTCGAAGACCGCGTCGCGGAAGGTGACGTGCGGACCGGCGAAGACCGCGTGCTCGAAGGAGGTGCGGCCGATGAACACCGCACGGGCGAACGAGGTGTTGCGCCCGGTGAACACCGCGTGCCGGAAGTCCGCGCGTTCGATGACGGCGTTGTTGAAGGTGAATTCGCAGTTCGACCAGGAGATGTCGGCCGATCGCTGCAGGTGGTCGGCGATCACCTGCACGATGGTGCGGCGCACCTCCCGATCGTTCTGCCGGAACTGGTAGACCCGCTCGACCTTCAGGCCGGACTCGTCCACCGTTTCCGCCTGCGACACAAGGTGGTTCGCCCCGGCTACCGGGTCATACGGCAGGCGCAGATAAGCACAGAGCACGTCGACGCACTGCTGGCGGCGGCTCGACGAACGGAACTCGTCGGCGATCCCGGTCATCGCATAGACCCCGGCGATCCGCACCGCCACGTCGGAATCGCCCAGTTGCCGCGAGGCCGCCCCGAACAACTCGGCGAACCGCCCGCGCTCGAGGTCGCGTTGCCGTCGATAGGCGACCACCAGCGCGACGGCGGCGCCGACGCCCGCGGCCACCGCCAACGCGATCTTGGTCAGGTCGAGCTGATTCGGTGTCTCGGCCTTCGCCCCGAAGGCCAGCCACAGCAGCCACCAGGTGAGCGCCGCGATACCGAGGCCGCAGACAACCGCCACCAGCACCGCAAGCAGCAACGCCGCGCGGTGCAGTCGGTCGCCCAACCTCCCCCATCGCATTAGCGCATGGTAGCCGCATTGCCGCCGGTCGACTACCGGACAAGATCGGCTATCGCTGCGCCCCAAACCCTTTCAGATGTCCTCTATCCATGAGTGACACATCATGGAGACTGCTCGCGACATTCGCCGCGGATCGGTGCGACTCGTAGGCGTCGGATGGCCCAACGAGGACAACGATCGGCGCAGGCCGGAGCCGCGTCGCTGGGTTACTCGGACGTGCTGCTCGAGTAGTCTGCGGAGATGTCTGCTTCCGATTCGCTCGATCCGGTGGCCGAGGTCGAGGCCGTGCACGCCCTGCTCGCCACGTGGCTGGGGACCGATGCGGAACCGGAGGTCCTGGAACGCTTCGCCGCGACCCAGCACGACACGATGTCCATGGTGACCACCTCCGGCGCACGGTTGAGCCGCTCCGAACTGCTGTCCGGATTGCGACGCGCCCGGAATTCGCGGCCGGGCCTCGATATCGAGATCTCCGAGGTGGAGGTGCTGCTCGCCGAAGGGAACGTGACCGTTGTCCGTTTCATGGAGCGACATCACTTCTCCGGCAAGCACGCCGACCGTTGGACGACCGCCGTACTGACCACCGAGTCCATCCCGCCCCGATACAGCTGGCGCGTACTGCACGAGACCGAAGCCCCCAGCGACTGATCCGCGGCCGCGTCGCCCTGCTCGGACCGGAGGTGAACCACTCCTTCGATATCGGCGGACCCGACGTCCTGACCTATCTAGACATGCTGCGCCGGTATTCGGTGGTCGCCGATGTATCGGCAACGCGCGGTGTTCGAACCACGCGGGTTGTCGGGGCAGGCGTATTGGAAGGCGATCTCGCCGTTCCACGAGATCGTGTTCGGCGGGATGGTCCGCAACATCACCGGTGCTGCGGAAGCGGCGGAACGTCAGGGTGATTCGTGATCACCTTGCGTTGATGTCCTGCACATAGTGGCGTTGGTCGCTCAGAAATCCTGCGGCGAACAGGGATCGGGGTGCGGCGATGGCCACGGCGGTGGTCTTGATCGCGCTGTCTTCGATATCCTTGCGCACCAAGGCGTGGGTGGCGTTGCGGTAGTGCTCGACGCGCAGTAGGTCGGCGGGGATCAGTTGGCGGTAGCGGGTTTCGGTGTCGACGACGTCGACGTTGATGTCGTGGTCGGCCAGGATCAGCAGCACGGGGATGCGGACCGCGGCGAGGTCTGCGGAGGCGTCGGCGGTGTAGTTGCGTTGGTTGAACCGCCAGCGTTGTGGGGTGGTGTCCGCGGCGGCGGCTCCGGCCTGTTCGAAGGTCGCGCCGTCGCGCAGAAGTTTGCGGGTGCGTTCGCTTTTGGCGACCGCGGCGTCGACCTGCGCTGGATCCGCGTGCGCGGCGGTCAGTTCGGCGAGCAAGTTGTAGCGGCCTTGCTGGAGCCAGTTGACGGCGGGTGAGACGGCGATTATGAATTGCAGACGGGGGTCTCGCGCGGCGACTGCGGGCAGCACCCAGCCCGCTTGGCTGGCGCCCCACAGACCAATCCGGGTCGGATCGATCTCGGATCGCGTTCTGGCCCAGGCGATCGCGTCGAGTGTCTCGGTGGTCCGGTCGGCCATGGTCTGGTCCAGCCAGTCGCCGGGCGCGCCTGCGACGCCGGGTTTGTCCCAGGACAGCGACGCGTAACCCGCTCGCGCCAACGACTCCCAGATCGGGCGGTAGAAGGTGTCGTGGGTGGCGTCGACCGGGCCGTCACCATGGACGGAGACCACCAGTCCGAATGGTGCCGTGCCCGCTTTCGGTAGCGCGAGCACGCCGTGTAACGGCTGTGCACTGCCCGGGATGGTCACCTGCTGTTCCCGCAGGTCGTAGCTGTTCTGATACAGGACCCAGCCGCCTGCCGCACCTATCAGCAGCAGAATCGCCATGAGCGACACGAGTATTCGGCGGCGCCGCGAAACGGGTTCAGCGCGCGTTGTTTCCGACGACATCGCCGCTCCAATCGTTCGTTCTGGAAACCACCGTTTGTATGCTGAACGGATCAGCGAGCGGACCGAGAGGTAGATGGTGGAGAAGCACAGCATCGAGGTGACGACCCGGACCCTGGTGGAGAGCATGGTCCGGGAGGACGCAACCATCGACGCCGGTGAGCTCTACACGGTCGCGAACGCGCTCGGTATGACCGATCAGCAGGTCCGGCTGTGCATCCGCCGCCTGGTCGCCGACGGGCAGTTCACCCAGCACGGGCGAGGCCGCAAGGCGGTGCTGCACGCCACCACGGCGACGATGAGCGCACTCGCGCCCGACGCGGAATTCGTGCGCTACATGTTCGATCAGGATCGTGGTGCGGCCGATTGGGACGGGTGCTGGCATCTGGTCGCCTTCGCTATTCCTGAGACCGCCCGCGCAGCTCGAGATGCCATGCGCGACGGCATAGTTCGGCTCGGCGGAGCGCCGATCCAGGGTGGGTTGTACGTCAGCGCCAATGCGTGGGAGCCGCATCTGGACGCGCTGACCGCCGAGCTCGACGTCGCCGACCACGTCACCACGTTCACCACCGCGGACCTGCACGTCGGCGGCACCGATGCGCCGCGCCGGATCGCCGCCCGCCTGTGGCCGCTGGACGATATCGCCGCGCGCCACCGCCGACTCCTGGACTTCGCGCGGCGCACGCTGCGACGTTTGCGCACCGCCGATCTGACCGACACCGAATTGCTGACCGCAACAATAGAACTGGCTGCCGAATTCACCCGCGCGATGGAGCCCGATCCACTGCTCCCGCCGCAACTGCTCCCGCAACCTTGGGCTGGCACCAAGGCTCGCAGAGTGGTCGCCGAGTGCTGGTCGCTGTTGGTCGCCGCTGAGACACCCGCTCCGCCAAGGCTCTTCCGTGCTTACGCCGAGGTGATCAGCGACGTGATCGTTCATGCTGGGCACCAGCAGGTTTCGTGATCGACGCCATCCCGAGCCGAGCAGCCAGGTCGGCCCGCGAGGCCGACCTCTCGCCCACTCGACGGCGGCACCGCTGCCACGAGCGCGACATCGCCCACGACTTCGACCGCCGCGAGCCGCCACATCGGCGCGAGCGGTCTTCCGCGCAGAGAACTCACGTTCAAATCGTTCATTACACCGTCGATCGTATCCGAAATGAACGGTACTGTGCACTCGAAAGAGAGATTCAGGCATTAAGGTCCTGGCACCGGTGGAGCGGGCGTGATGGGACGGCGCTGTCAGGATCGCGGGCCAGCGGCCCCGGCGGGCAGGAAATCGTCGTGGCCTATCGCAACTGTCCGCCGCAGAGGACCACGTTCACGCTGACGGACGCCCACCCGAACCCCCCTACGCACGAATTGCTGGACCGCGCACGAAATCGCTAGCTGCTTCATGCGCGGCGGACCAATTCATGCGCGGCCGGTCAGCCGCGCGTACGGCGGGCAACCTGTGCGGCCGTTCGCGTGTCGGACTTCGGTGCTTGCCCATTCGTTCTTTCCAAGCCGGAGAACGTGATTCGTGAGTACCGTCCGAATATGGCTAATGATGTGTTGGTACTCGGGGCGGGCGTGATCGGATTGACCACCGCGGTCTGCCTGGCGGAGGAAGGTCATCGGGTCCGGCTGTGGGCGGAGCGACTGCCTGCGGAAACGACCTCGGCCGTGGCGAGCGGATTGTGGGGACCAGGCACCACGCCAAGGGATTCGGCGTGGAGCCGGGTGACATTCACCGAGTTCACCACGCTGGCCGACGATCCCGCCTCCGGCCTGCATTTCGAACGCGGACTTCAGGTTTCGAGCGACTGGTCCGAACCACCCTCGTGGATCCACGATTTCGTCGACGTGGACATGTGCGCCGCCGACGAACTACCCGACGGCATGCGCTTCGGTTTCTGGTGCACGGCCCCGCTCATCGATCTGCCGCGCTACCTGCGCTACCTGACCGACCGCCTGGCGGCACACAACGTCGAGATCGAACAGCGAACGGTGCGTGATCTCGCCGAGGCCGCGGCCGCCGCCCCCGTCGTGGTGAACTGCACGGGCGTGGCGGCAGGCAAACTCGCCGGCGACAACGCCGTACAACCGGTGCGCGGACAGCACGTGATCGTGCACAACCCCGGCATCACCGACTTCTACGTCCAGATCGGCGGCGAAACCGAATGGGCGGGCTTCTTCCCGCACGGCGATCGCCTGATCCTCGGCGGCGTGCGGCAACACGGACAGTGGAGCCTGGAGCCGGATCCCGCAGTGGCCGAACAGATCCTGCGCCGCTGCATCGCCGTCGAGCCGAAACTCGCCGACGCCGAGGTGGTCGGCCACGAGGTCGGCCTGCGCCCCGGTCGCACCGAAGCCAGGCTCGACGAGGAGCGCATCGGCGAGTCCAGGGTGGTGCACAACTACGGTCACGACGGGCTCGGCGTCAGCCTCTCCTGGGGTAGCGCGCGCGAGGTCGCGGGGATGCTCGCCGACTGATCGTTGACTCTGACACCGTGTCAGGTCGTAGACGTGGGTGGTCACCGTTTCGACCGGAAGGCCACGTCCATGCGCAGCAGCACCGAACTCGATATCAGCTACTACACGACACAGAGCACGTTCACCGATCCCGGTGCGCTGGTGGCGTGGGTAGCCGCACTCGATCCTGATCCAGTAGCGCTTCGCGAGGCGGCCTCCGGGTTGGTGTTCCACTTCTGGGGCAACGGTGACATCACCGAGCACGGCTTCGCCCCGCAGCGGCGCGCGGAGATCGATCTTCGCTATGCCGAGGACATCTTCGCCAGGCTCTTCGAGCTGAACCCAGCACCGCTCGATGCGGAACGCGCGCCGACCGAGCGGGTGGTCGGGTGCTGCCGGGACTTCACGCTGTTGTTCGTCGCCATGGCTCGCCACCACGGGATTCCGGCCCGCAGCCGCACCGGCTTCGCCAGTTACTTGATGCCGGGCTGGGCGGCGGACCACACGATCGCCGAGGTCTGGGACGCCGACCAGGGGCGCTGGCGACTCATCGACCCGCAGTTCGCGCCCGGCTACCGGGACCCCACCGACGGCAGGCTGCTGGACGTGCTCGACATGCCGCGGGACCGGTTCCTCGTCGGCGCGGACGCCTGGGCCGCTTGCCGCAGTGGCGAGGCGAACCCGGACCGCTTCGTCGTCTCCCCCGAGCAACCCGCACCGTTCCTGCGCAGCTGGCCGCAACTGCGGCACAATCTCGTGCTCGACCTCGCCGCACTGAACAAGCACGAGATGATCCTCTGGGACATCTGGGGACCGCTCGACCTCTCCGCCCAGGTCGATGCCCGAACGATGACCGAGATGGACGCATTGAGCGAGCTGCTCCGCGACCCGGCAACCGAAATCGACCGAATCCGTGCGGCTTTCGAGGACGGAGCACTGCGGGTGCCCGCAGTTGTGCACACCGCAACCCCGCCCGCCGGAGTGCCGCGCCCGATCACCCTGCGCTGAGCTTGGCAGCCGGAATCCGCTGCGCCTGAGCCATTTCCAGATCGAGCAGCCGTTCGGCCCGCGGTACCACGAAGGTGCGATTGACGAAGAGCCACAACCCGACCAGCACGATCAGCGGCAGGCCGGACAGCAACGACGACTCCCCGGCCTCGTCCGGCGAGTAGCTGTAGATCACGACGACGCGCAACACCGCGTCCACCAGCAACACCACACCCAACGTCGCGGTGACGAACCGGTAGATCGTCCGGAACCGTGCCGACTCCGACCAGGTTCGATCGAATCCTTCGGCTCGCAACGGATCACCCTTCGCGGCAACTGGTTTCAGCGCATCGCGCATGAACGGGTGCTCGGTCCACGTCGTTGCGAGCACAACGATCCCACCGACGGCGATGTACAACGAACTCCGCGCCAGCACGAAACGCGCATCGCCACTGATCGAGGTCAGCACCACACCGGCCACGACTTCGGCGAGCACCAACACCGCGAACCGATCGATCGGGTGTGTGTCGTTGCGCCGCAGCCGGGTTCGCAGTAAGTCACCGATGACGATCAGCCCGGCGACAACCGCACCCGCCACCATGCTGGCCGTATCCCCCAGCCCACCGAAGTAGCACCCGAGGAGCGCCGCGGTAGACGCGACGGCCAAGGCAACGGCCAGCCGCCAACGGAATTCACCGGTCTGCATGCCACCGCCGACGGCCTTGGCAGCCAACAGCGCCCCAGCGAGCGACAGCCGTATCGCCGCGGGCAACCCGGTCGGCGCGAGCAGCGCGAAAACCACCGTGGGCAGGACCAGATCGATGGCCGTATTCGCGACCATCATGGCCAACCACCCGGCCTTCTTCCGCTTATCGCTCGTGCCGTGCATGGAAGCTCACCCCGTTCCCTCGATTTACCTCAGTAGATAAAACTCTTAGCAACTAAGATAATGAGAAGCTAAGGTATATTCAAGGCATGACGCAAGAGGTGCCCGCAGACCCGACCCTCCTCGGCCGCGAATTCGCGTCGGCCATGGTGAACTTCCACGCCGCGACCGGCAAGCTCCTCGGCCTCAGCGCGGTCGAGCGCAAGTGCATGGACACCCTGCGCATCCTCGGCCCGGTACCCGCGGGCACCATCGCCGAACACACCGGCCTGACCACCGGCGCGGTCACCGGCCTGGTGGACCGGCTGGAGAAAGCCGGTTACGCGAAGCGCACCCGGGACCCGCACGACCGCCGCAAGGTCCTCGTGGAACTCATACCCAACGAGCGCGTCGACGCGCTGCTGGCCGCGGTCTTCGTCCCGTTCGGCACGGAGATGGCCGAACTGATGACCCGGTACTCCCCCGCGGAACTAGAGGCGATCAGCGACTGGATCGACCGAACCACCGACATCCTGGTGACCAACACCCGGCGGATCTCCGACCCTGATTTCACGCCCGCAGCCGCGCACTGAGTCGAGTTGGGATAGCATTCCGCTTACTGAATTGTCATCTGGCACAAGACATCATGCGGTGTACCCGGGGCGCCGTAGTAGTCTCCGGCGTAGAACCAGAATGTGTCAGCGTGGGCAACGCCCGCCGCTCCGGTGATGGTCGCGGCGACGGCCGCGGCGGCCACCGCGAGGCGGCCGATAATCGTTCTCTGCATGGGGAAGACGGTAGGAACGGCCCGTCTCAAACCAGTTTCAAGCCCGTCTCACGTATTCGGATCGGGCTGCTATGAGAGCGGATGACGGGATTTGAACCCGCGACCCTCACCTTGGCAAGGTGATGCGCTACCACTGCGCTACATCCGCGTTCGCACCCCGGGTGACTCCGGGATGCGAGATGGAACTTTAGCTGATCGACGGCGGAAAATGCCAATCCGTGATCATGCGGCCAACTCGACGGCCGTCTTGGTGCGGCGCAGACCGAGTCCGGCGGCGGTCAGGCAGGCCAGCGAGACGACCACGACGAACCAGGGGAACACCGTGCTCAGACCCCAGATGGTGGCGGCCCAACCGGCAAGAATGGTCGGCAGCGCCATGGCCGTGTAGGCCAGCAGGTAGTACGCCGACATGGTCTCGCCCCGCTTGTGTTGCGGCACAACCTCGGACAGGTGGCGCAGCGAGCCGCCGAAGCCGAGACCGAAAGTGGCACCGAGCAATACACCGGCCAGCAACACCACGACCCAGTTGCCGGTGTGCAACGCGGGCACGGTGAGCAACAGCGCCACCGCCATGCCGGTGTCGCCGCCGATGGCCGCGCGACGGGCCGGAATCTTGGTCGCGAACAGTTGCGAGGTAGCGCCCGCCAGCGCGGTCGAGGCAACCACCGCGCCGCCGAAAACCAGGTTGTGGATGCCGGTTTCGGCCGAAGCCAGCGACGGGTACAGCGACAGCAGCACGCCGAGCACCGACCAGGCGGCCATCACGCCGAGCGCGGAGAACCAAAAGTCGCCGCGAATCTCCGGCGGCACAGAAGGTTTCGCGATCCGGATGCGTCCGGCGATGCGACCGGTGTGTGGTTCCTCCAGCGCGATCACGCCGATGCCGATGAGCAGGCACACCACGGTGATGACGACGTACGGCGTGCGCAGCGGATGCGGCGCGTACTGCGCGAGCAGGGCCGAGCCCAGAATCGCCACGGCCATACCGACATTGAACGCCACACCGGTGAGCTGACCGGATCGCGCGCCGTGCTTGGGTCGCAGATCCAGCAGCGCCGCCGCACCGGCGACCACCGTCGCGCCGACCGCGAAACCGTGCAACGCGCGCGCCACCAACAGCATCGCGACGTTATCGGCCAGCAGGAAAACCGCCAGCCCCGCGATCATCGTCACGAACGCGCCGAGCAACACCGGCTTGCGGCCGACCACATCGGAGATCTTGCCGGACACCAGCACCGCGCCCAAGGCCGCGAACGCGTAAACCGCGAACACGAAAGTCGTGGTCAGCGGCGAGAAGTGCCATTCCTTCTGATACATGCCGTACAGCGGGGCAGGCACTCCGGATACGCCGAGCGCGACCCCACCCGCGGCCAAAACCAGCCCGTAGGCCCAACGTTGTGATGTCTGCTCGTCAGCGGCGGGTACCGCCGTCGTCGCTGCCATCGGAACTCCGATCAGGTAAGTTTGATAATGATCGAACCTCGTACGACAGTACAGTTAGTATGACGATCATCAAACCCCGAAGTGAGGTAGATCATGACCGAAGCTAAGGAGGCGGTGGCCGATGCCCCGCCGGTGGCCCCGCTGTCCACCGTGCTCGGCGCGATCCAGGACCCCATCCGCCTGGAGATGGTGCGCCGCCTGAGCAACGCGGGCACCGCGGTGCGCTGCAACGAGCTCTACGAGGTGATCAACAAGTCGACCGCGACGCATCACTTCAAGATCCTGCGCGAGGCAGGCGTGATCGAGCGGGTGATCGTGGACGGCCAGATCTGGCAGCGCCTGCGCACAGCGGACGTCGAAACCGCCCTTCCCGGCTTGCTTGCCTCGGTGGTCGACAACGCCAATCGCGCCAGCGACACCTGAGACGCTCGGCTCACCCGCCGCCGGTTGCGCGCGTCCGCCGAAACCGGGAATCGGTAGCGCATCATCGAGCGGTGGCGCACACCAACGATGTCGCATTCGTCACCCGGGCACTGCGGCTACTGCCGGTCCTCGGCTGCCTCGTCGGCATCAGCAGCGCACTCTTGACAATCTTGTATGTCCCGATGCCGTTCCACACACTGTGTGTCATCGCGGCCGCGTCACTCATCGTCTACGCCAGTGACGCGCTGCTATGGATCGGCCCGACGCGCGCCCGACTGCGTGTCCTCGATACTTGGTCGCGCACCCATGCCCAGGAGCATGCCGCCGCCGCGTGGCCGGCGGTCGCGGACCTACCGTTGGCACCGCTGCGCCAGAAGCGCACCTACCCACTGGTTATCGCGCTCATCGTGGTGTGGAACAGCCTCGGCGTCCGGCTGGTCGGTCTGGAGCCGCAGTCGTTTCTGCTGTTTTTTCCGTCATCGATATTGGCGTGGCTGTACTGGCTGTCGTTGCGCTTCTACCTCACCGAACTGCTGATTCGCCCGCTGCTGGCCGAGATCAGCGCCGAACTTCCGAACAGCGAAATCGCTCCGGCTCTGCGGTTCACACTGAACCGGCGTCTGTTGCTCGCGGTGCCCGGGCCGGTGGTTATCGCGGGTACCGTCGTCGCCGGCCTGGTCGGTCCGCACACCATCATGACCATCGTGGTCGGGATCGGGGCGTCCATGCTGGCCGCGGCCACCATCACCAGTTTGCCGATGCTGCTGCTGGCCAACTCGGTGACCGCGCCGATCGCGCACCTGAGCGTCGCGGCCGCACGAATCGGCAACGGTTCGTCGGCGACGGGCTGCTCGCCGTGTTCGGCGCGCCGCTGCCCCGCCCCGATCACGCCGACCGAGCCTTCGCCGCAGCGCTCGATGTCGCGGCGGCCGTGCGGAACGCGCCCGAGCAGGAACTGGCGATCGGGATCGGCTTGAACTCCGGTCAGGTGATCGCCGGAAACATCGGCGGCGCAGGACGATTCGACTACAGCGTGATCGGTGACGCGATCAACGTCGCGGCCCGCGTCGAGGCGGCGACCCGGCAGACCGGCGACACCGTGCTGCTCAGCGAGCAGACCCGCCGGTTACTGCGCGCCGAGCACAACGACCTGATCGCGCGGCCGGAGATCGCGCTGAAAGGCAAGTCCGCGACCGTGACGCTGTACGCGCCCGCGAACGTCAGCGCCGCGAACTGACGCGCTAGCCCTCGACCAACCGACGCACCGCGGCGGGCAGTTCGCGAGTTCGCTTGTACGGCCCGGCAATCGACGCCGCGAACGGACGCGACAGCAGGGTGTTCGCAATGGCGGAGACCTCGTTGGTAGTGACCGCGTCGATGCGCGCCAACGTCTCCGACACACTGCGGTGGTTGCCGTAGCTGAGCTCGCTCCGCCCGATGCGGTTCATCCGGGAGGCGGAATCCTCCAACCCGAGCACGAGTCCACCGCGCAGCGATCCCTTGGCACGCGCACATTCGGCATCCGTAATGCCGTTGGCCGCAACCTCTTCGAGCACCGCACGCGCCAGCGTGGCTACCTTGCCGAGGTTTTCGGGCTGGCAGCCGATGTACACCGAGAACGCGCCGGTATCGGCGAAGGTGTCCACGCTGGAGTACACCGAGTACGCGAGCCCGCGTTCTTCCCGAATCCGTTGGAACAGACGGGAACTCAGTCCGCCACCGACCACGGTGTTGAGCACCGAGAGCGGCCAGCGCCGCTCCCCCTCGTGCCGCCCGAAGGCGCGCACGCCGAACGCCAGGTGCGCCTGTTCGCTGTCGCGGTGGCTCCAGTGCAGTTCGGGATCGCTGGCAGGCCGGAACTTGCCCTCCCGGCGCTTAGCGGGGGTGGCGGTCGGGTCGAGTCGATTCTCGAACGCGCGGTGCACCAGCTCCACCGTGTGGTCGTGTTCGACATTGCCCGCGACCGCGATGACCATCCGGTCCGGCCGGTAGCGGCGCAGGTGGAAGCCGCGCAGCTGTGCGGCGTGCATCGACTCGATGGATTCGATGGAGCCGATCACCGGCCGCCCGATCGGGTGGTCACCGAACAGGGCGGACAGGAACGCGTCGCCGACCAGGTCCTCCGGGTCGTCGTCGCGCATGGCGATCTCTTCGAGCACCACCTGCCGTTCCACGTCGACGTCCTCGGCCCGGCACAGCCCGTTGAGCACCACGTCGGAGACCATGTCCACGGCCAGCGGCAGGTCCTCGTCGAGCACGTGCGCGTAGTAGCAGGTCTGCTCCTTCGCGGTGAACGCGTTGAGCTCGCCGCCGACGGCGTCCATCGCCTGCGCGATGTCCAACGCGGTTCGCGTCGGTGTCGCCTTGAACAGCAGGTGTTCGAGGAAGTGGGCCGCACCGGCGACGGTGGGGCCCTCGTCGCGCGAACCGACACCCACCCATACGCCGATGGATGCCGAGCGCACGCCGGGGACGTGTTCGGTCACCACGCGCAGTCCGCCGGGTAGCACGGTGCGCTGTACGCCTGGATCGGTCATGTTGGCTCGCAGCTCCAGAGACGAACCCCCCTGCTCGCGTCGGAGCAGAGGGGCTGTCGTCTTCTTCGTCGTCACAAAGACAAGTACTACTCGGTCGCTGCCGCGCCCGCATCAACGGTCTCGGCTTCGGCCGGCTCTTCGGCGTTCTCCTCGACCGGGACCAGCGAAATCTTGCCGCGGTTGTCGATATCGGCGATTTCGACGCGCAGCTTGTCGCCGACGTTCACCACATCTTCGACCTTGGCGACGCGCTTGCCGTTGCCGAGCTTGGAGATGTGCACCAGGCCGTCGCGGCCGGGCAGCAGCGAGACGAACGCGCCGAAGGCGGTGGTCTTGACGACCGTGCCCAGGAAGCGCTCGCCGACCTTCGGCAGCTGCGGGTTCGCGATGGCGTTGATCATGTCGATCGCCGCCTGCGCCGCAGGTCCGTTGGTCGCACCGACGTAGACCGTGCCGTCATCCTCGATCGAGATGTTGGCGCCGGTCTCCTCGGTGATCTGGTTGATCACCTTGCCCTTGGGCCCGATCACCTCGCCGATCTTGTCGACCGGGATCTTGATCGCGGTGACGCGCGGCGCGTACTGGCTCATCTCGTCCGGGGTGTCGATGGCCTCGGCCATGACCTCCAGGATGGCGGTGCGGGCGTCGTGCGCCTGGCTGAGCGCACCGGCGAGCACCTGCGAGGGGATGCCGTCCAGCTTGGTGTCGAGCTGCAGCGCGGTGACGAACTCGCGGGTGCCCGCGACCTTGAAGTCCATGTCGCCGAAGGCATCTTCGGCGCCGAGGATGTCGGTGAGGGCGACGTAGCGCACCTCGTCCTCACCCTTGTCGTTCTTGATCGTGTCGGACACCAGGCCCATCGCGATACCGGCGACCGGCGCCTTCAGCGGCACACCGGCGTTCAGCAGCGACAGGGTCGAGGCGCAGACCGAACCCATCGAGGTGGAACCGTTGGAGGACAACGCCTCCGACACCTGACGGATGGCGTACGGGAACTCTTCCTGGCTCGGCAGCACCGGCATCAGGGCCCGCTCGGCGAGCGCGCCGTGGCCGATCTCGCGACGCTTCGGCGAGCCGACGCGGCCGGTCTCACCGGTCGAGTACGGCGGGAAGTTGTAGTGGTGCATGTAGCGCTTGCTGGTCTCCGGGCCGAGCGAGTCGACCTGCTGGGCCATCTTCACCATGTCGAGGGTGGTGACGCCCAGGATCTGGGTCTCGCCACGCTCGAACAGCGCGGAACCGTGTGTCCGCGGGATCACGGCGACCTCGGCGGACAGCGCACGGATGTCTGCCAGACCGCGGCCGTCGATGCGGAAGCCGTCGGTCAGGATGCGCTGGCGCACCAGCTTCTTGGTGACCGAGCGGAACGCGGCGCCGAGCTCCTTCTCGCGGCCGACGAAGTCGTCGCCGAGCCGGGAAAGCACGTCGAGCTTGATCTCATCGATCTTCGCTTCGCGCTCCTGCTTGTCGGCGATCGACAGCGCCTCGCCCAGCTCACGCTTGGCGGTGCCCTCGACAGCTTCGTAGACATCGGCCTGGTACGGCGGGAACAGCGGGAACTCGGCGACCGGCTTGGCAGCCAGCTCGGCCAGATCCTGCTGCGCCTTGCACAGACGCGCGATGAACGGCTTGGCAGCCTCCAGGCCCTCGGCCACCACGGCCTCGGTCGGTGCCTGCGCGCCACCCTCGATCAGCGAGATGACCTTCACGGTGGCCTCGGCCTCGACCATCATGATCGCGACGTCACCGGACTCGACAACGCGGCCCGCGACAACCATGTCGAACACGGCGCCCTCGAGCTGCTCCACGGTCGGGAACGCGACCCACTGGCCTTCGATCAGCGCGACACGCACACCGCCGACCGGGCCGGAGAACGGCAGACCGGAGATCTGGGTGGATGCCGACGCGGCGTTGATCGCCACCACGTCGTACAGGTCGTTGGGATCCAGACTCATGATCGTGACGACGACCTGGATCTCGTTGCGCAGGCCGTCGACGAACGACGGGCGCAGCGGGCGGTCGATCAGGCGGCAGGTCAGGATCGCGTCGGTGGACGGGCGTCCCTCGCGACGGAAGAACGAGCCGGGGATGCGGCCGGCGGCGTACATGCGCTCTTCGACATCGACCGTCAGCGGGAAGAAGTCGAACTGGTCTTTCGGGTGCTTGCCCGCGGTGGTGGCGGACAGCAGCATGGTCTCGTCGTCCAGGTAGGCCACAACCGCGCCCGCGGCCTGACGGGCCAGGCGGCCGGTCTCGAAGCGGACCGTGCGGGTGCCGTAGCTGCCGTTGTCGATCAGCGCGACGGATTCGAACACACCGGGCTCGACCTCTACGGCCGAGGACTTGCGTTCAGTTGTTTCGGTCATTCTCTTCTCTCAACCTCTCGTCTTCGCCGGATCAAGCGCCATCTGGCGCGATCCGGCTCTTCGTCAGCCGTACCTGGTACGGACGCGCGGCAACCATCCTGGCTGCGGCACGAGCACCCGGCCGAATCCCCTTGGATCACGGCGACGCGGAGGCGGTCATCGATCGAAGCCCGCCGGCGGTGTTTGCCCTGCCGGGAGGCCACTACCGAAGACCGACGCCACGCAGGCGGGTGCTTACGGCTGTGCAATGTCGTCGTATTTCCGGGCGCACGCAAAGACGGCGGCCCGCATACACGAATAGCCAACGGGGAGATTGTACGTCTCCCCGTTGGCCGGTCTCCGGCTACCTCGGGTAACCGGTGTGTGCAGCAATCAGCGGCGCAGGCCGAGACGCTCGATCAGCGAACGGTAACGCTGGATGTCGTTGGCGGCCAGGTACTTCGACAGCCGACGACGACGACCGATCAGCGCGAGCAGGCCGTGCCGGGTGTGGTGGTCATGCTTGTGCACCTTCAGGTGCTCGGTGAGGTCGGAGATGCGCTTGGACAGCATCGCGATCTGGGCCTCCGGCGAGCCGGTGTCCTTCTCGTGCAGGCCGTATTCCTTGAGAATCGCCGACTTCTGTTCGGTGGTCAGGGCCATGAGGCATCCACTCTCTATTTCAGTACCGCGCTCGAGTTTCCGGTTACCCGGTTCGGGTGCCACCGCGGACCGCAGCAAACCCGAGGATCTACCTTACCGGATCGAATTCGGCGGACCGAATCGGCCGGGGGTTATCGAATTCCACGGCCGGTCCGGCGTGGATTACCGGTCATCCACAGCGGCAAGGATCTTGCGCGCGTTCTCCACGTCACGACCCATGTGCTCGATGAGTTCGTCGACCGAATCGAACTTGCGCTGACCGCGCACGTGGTCGACGAAATCGACCGCGACGTGCTGGCCGTAGAGGTCGGCCTCGCCGTCGAGCACATACGCCTCGACGGTGCGGGCGCGGCCGGAGAAGGTGGGGTTGGTGCCGACCGAGATGGCGGCCATCGCCCGCTCGCCCGGTGTGACGGTGCCGATGGTCGGGCCGGGGCCGAGCACGGTGAACCAGCCGGCGTACACGCCGTCGGCCGGGATCGCGGCGTGCATCGGCGGCGCGACGTTCGCGGTCGGGAAGCCGAGCTGACGGCCGCGGCCGTCGCCGTGCACCACCACGCCCTCGACCCGATGCGGGCGGCCGAGCGCCTCGGCCGCGGCGGCCATGTCGCCCGCGTCGACGCAGGCCCGAATGTAGGTGGAGGAGAAGGTGACCGCGTGTTCGCCGAGCAGCTTCACGCCGTCGACCTCGAAGCCCCAGCGACCGCCGAGCTCACGCATGGTGTCGATGGTGCCCGCGGCCTTCTTGCCGAAGGTGAAGTTGTCGCCGACCACGACCTCGACCACATGCAGCCGCTCGACCAGCAGATCGTGCACGTAGCGCGCCGGGGTCAGCTTCATGAAAGCCTGTGTGAAAGGCATCACGCAGAACACGTCGATGCCCAGTTCCTCGGCCAATTCCGCACGACGGGTCAGCGTGGTGAGCTGCGCCGGATGCGAGCCGGGCCGCACCACTTCCATCGGGTGCGGGTCGAAGGTCATCAGCACCGCGGGGACCCCGCGCGCGGCGGCCGATTTCACCGCTCTGCTGATCAGCTGCGCGTGTCCACGGTGCACACCGTCGAACACGCCGATCGTGAGTACGCACCGGCCCCAGTCCGCGGGAACGTCGTCCAGCCCTCGCCATCTCTGCACAGTCGGCAGCTTATATCGCGCAGCTGAACGGGGTTCGACCGAAGCCTGCGATGTCACGCGACGCTTCCGGTGTTGTGTACGAGCGGTGAATCCCCGGTTTCACTGTGCGGCGAGCTGTGTCATTCGGGAGGCATGTGCTTAAGCTCGAGTATGTGCCCGGTAAACGAGATATCGCCACCCGCCGTGAGCTAGCCGACGCTACCGCGCCGAGACAAGCCACCGGCGGCACCGCGACGATCGCACCGGTGCTCTCCTCGGTTGCCCAGGACTATCTCAAGGTGATCTGGACCGCACAGGAGTGGTCGCAGGAGAAGGTGTCGACCAAGCTGCTCGCCGAGCGCATCGGGGTGTCCGCGTCCACCGTCTCCGAGGCCGTGCGCAAGCTCGCCGACCAAGGACTGGTCGAGCATGCGCGCTACGGATCGATCACGCTCACCGAGGGTGGCCGCCTGGCCGCGATCGCGATGGTGCGCAGGCATCGGCTGATCGAGACGTTCCTGGTCAACGAGCTCGGCTACGGCTGGGACGAGGTGCACGACGAGGCCGAGGTGCTCGAGCACGCGGTCTCCGAACTGCTGATGGCCCGGATCGACGCCAAACTCGGCTACCCCGACCGGGATCCGCACGGCGACCCGATCCCCTCGGTCGACGGTGCGGTGCCGACCCCACCGGCGCGCCAGCTCAGCGACTTCAGCGCAGGCGAGTCCGGCCGGGTCGCCCGGATCTCCGACTCGGACCCGGACATGCTGCGCTACTTCGACTCGGTCGGCATTGCCTTGGATACCGCCATCACGGTCGTGGAACGGCGAGATTTCGCTGGCACCATCGCGATTCGCATCGGCACCGCCGAAACACCCACCGACCTGGGGAGTCCCGCAGCGGAAGCGATCTGGCTCACCACCTGAGGGTGCGGCGATCCCGCTGACGGTGCGGGGCTCACCGACTGACGGTGCGGCGCCTCGCCTGACCATTCGACTCACCGCGTGATCAGGCGGCTCATCGCTCGAGAGTGCGGCGCACCGACCGGCCATGCGGCTCGCGTCAGCGCGATTCGGCGCCTACCGCGCCGACCAATTCGGCTGCGCGGCTTGCGATGGCTGCGGCGAGGTCGGTAGTCGTCGCGGTGCCACCCAGGTCCGGGGTGCGCACCTGGCCTGCGCCGAGTACGTCGCAGACGGCACGGTCCACCGCCGCGGCCGCGGTGTGTTCGCCGAGGTGGTCGAGCAGCATCGCACCCGCGAGAATCTGCGCGACCGGATCGGCGATGCCCTGTCCGGCGATATCGGGTGCGCTGCCGTGTACCGCCTCGAACATCGACGGCGCGGTGCCCTCGGGGTTGATGTTGCCCGACGGCGCCAGCCCGAGTCCGCCGGTCACCGCGGCGGCGAGATCGGAAAGGATGTCGCCGAACAGGTTCGAGCCGACGATCACGTCCAGGCGGTCCGGGTGCAGCACGATCTCCGCGGCGAGCGCGTCGACGTGCATCTGCCGGGTCTGCACGTCGGGGTACTCGACAGCGATTCGGTCGAACACGCTGTCCCAGTACGGCATCGAGTGGATGAGGCCGTTCGACTTGGTGGCCGAACACAGTCGGCCACCGCGTTCGCGAGCCCGCTCGAACGCGTACCGGATGATCCGTTCGCAACCGACCCGGGTGAAAACCGACTCCTGGAGCACGAATTCGTCGGCGCGGCCGGGATTGTGCTTGCCGCCGATCTCGGAGTACTCACCTTCGGAGTTCTCCCGCACGATGAGGATGTCGAGGTCCTCGGCGGTCCGGTCGCGCAGTGCCGACTCGGTGCCCGGCAACAACCGCACCGGACGCAGGTTGACGTACTGACTGAAGGCCCGCCGCAACGGAATCAGCAGCCCCCACAGCGAAACATGGTCCGGCACACCGGGAAAGCCGACTGCGCCGAGCAGGATCGCATCGAACCCGGCCAGCAGCTCGGGCCCGTCCGGCGGCATCATCTGGCCGGTGCGCAGGTAGTTCGCGCAGGACCAATCGAATTCGGTCCACTCGATCCCGGGCAGCACGGTGTCGAGCACCGTGACCGCCGCCGCGGTGACATCGACGCCGATGCCGTCGCCGGGAATGGTCGCGATGCGGTAGCTACGGTCCGTCACAGGCGCACTCCGATGTACTTGGTCTCGAAGAACTCGTCGATACCGATCGAACCACCTTCACGGCCGAGCCCGGACTCTTTGACGCCGCCGAAGGGCGCGGCGGGGTTGGACACGACGCCCTGGTTGAGGCCGACCATGCCGGTTTCCAACGCCTCGCACACCCGCAGCCCGCGACGGAGATGCTCGGTGAAAACGTAGCCGACCAGCCCATACGGTGTGTTGTTGGCGCGCGCGACGACCTCGTCCTCGGTGTCGAAGACGGCGATCGACGCGATCGGACCGAAGATCTCGGTGTGGCACATCTGCGCGTCGTCGGGCACGCCGGTCAGCACGGTCGCGGGATAGAAGTTGCCCGGGCCCTCGATCGCGGTGCCGCCGGTCAGCACCTGCGCGCCGCGGCGGCAGGCGTCGGCGACCAGTTCGGTCACCTTGGTCACCGCGTCGGCGTCGATGAGCGGACCAACGACGACCCCGGGCTCGGTGCCCCGGCCCATCGGCAAGGCGGCCATCCGAGCGGCGAGCCGGTTCGCGAACTTCTCGATGATGCCGCGCTGCACGAAGATTCGGTTCGCGGCGGTGCAGGCCTGCCCGATGTTGCGCATCTTCGCCGCGATCGCACCCTCGACGGCCTCGTCCAGGTCCGCGTCGTCGAACACGATGAAGGCCGCGTTGCCGCCGAGCTCCATCGAGGTGCGCATCACCGTCTGCGCGCACTGTTCGAGCAGCCGCTTGCCGACCGCGGTGGAGCCGGTGAACGACAGCTTCCGGGAGCGGGTATCCAGGATGAGCGGCGTCATCAGCGCGCCGGGGTCGGCGGTGGTGAGCACGTTGACGACGCCGTGCGGCAGTCCGGCCCGGTCGAGCAGGTCGGCGAGCGCGAGCATCGACAAGGGTGTCTGCTCAGCGGGTTTCACCACGCTGGTGCATCCGGCGGCCAGCGCGGGCGCGATCTTGCGAGCGCCCATGGCCATCGGGAAGTTCCACGGCGTGATCAGCAGGCTCGGTCCCACCGGCTGCTTGGTCACCAGGAACCGCGAACCGCCTGCGGGCGCGGGCATGTAGCCGCCGTCGAGACGGACGGCCTCTTCGGCGAACCAGCGGAAAAACTCTGCCGCATAAGCGATTTCGCCGCGTGCCTCGGCCAGTGGCTTGCCCATCTCCAGCGTCATGATCAGCGCGAGACGGTCGGCGTCGTCGAGTAGCGCGTGGTGCGCGCGCATCAGGAGATCGGCGCGTTCCCTGGGCGGGGTCGCTGCCCAACCCGGCTGGGCCGCGTGCGCCGCGGCCAACGCGTCGAGTCCGTCCTGCGGGCTCGCGTCGGCGACCGCGCAGAGCGGCTGGCCTGTGGCCGGATCCAATACGGGCAGCTCGGCGTTCGTCTCGCACCACTGGCCGTCGATATATAAACCCGTTGGCACAGTGTCGATTACGGTTCGCTCCGCGGCGGACAAGGTCTCGGTGAGCATCGGCGCCGGGCTCCTTTCGCTACCGGACTCGGCCGCCGGCTATTGCTGCGGCCTCTGTCGCCATGTTATGCATATTGTCAACAATCCGACAATAGACAATCTGCGGATGTTGCGAGCGCATCACTTTCCGGGAGGCGGATCACCATGACCGAACTTTCGCCCGTTCTGCGGCAGGCCACCCCGGTGACCGTCGACCATGGAACCGGCTGCTACCTCTACGGCACCGACGGGCGCCGCTATCTCGACTTCACCGCGGGCATCGGTGTCACCAGCACCGGGCACTGCCATCCGCAGGTGGTCGCGGCGGCCCAGGCCCAGGTGGCCAGCCTGATCCACGGCCAATACACCACCGTCATGCACCGGCCGATGCTCCAGCTCATCGAGCGACTCGGCACGGTGCTGCCCGACGGCTTGGACACGCTGTTCTTCGCCAACTCCGGCAGCGAGGCGATCGAGGCGGCGCTGCGGCTGGCCCGCCAGGCCACCGGACGACCGAACGTGGTTGTCTTCCACGGCGGATTCCACGGCCGCACCGTGGCGGCGGCGACCATGACTACTTCCGGCACCCGATTCTCGGCCGGGTTCAGCCCGCTCATGTCCGGTGTGCACGTGGCACCCTTCCCGACCGCGTACCGCTACGGCTGGACCGAAGAGGAGGCCACCGCGTTCGCACTGCGCGAGCTGGACTACCTGTTCGCCACGATCACCTCGCCCGCGGAAACCGCCGCGTTCGTGGTCGAGCCGATGCTCGGCGAAGGCGGATACATTCCGGGCAACACCGCGTTCTTCCACGGTCTGCGGGAACGGGCCGACCGGCACGGCATCCTGCTCGTCATCGACGAGATCCAGACCGGCTTCGGGCGTACCGGAAAGTTCTTCGGGCATCAGCACTTCGGGGTGCGGCCGGACATCATCACCATCGCGAAGGGCCTCGCCAGCGGGTTCCCGCTGTCCGGCATCGCGGCCTCGCGCGAGCTGATGGCCAAGGCGTGGCCCGGCTCGCAGGGCGGCACCTATGGCGGCAATGCCGTGGCCTGTGCGGCCGCGGTGGCCACCCTCGAGGTGATCGAATCCGAGCACCTGGTGGACAACGCCGCGGCGCGCGGCGAGCAACTGCTCACCGGGTTGCGCGCGAGCGCCACCAAGGCGATCGGCGACGTGCGTGGTCTCGGGTTGCAGGCCGGTGCCGAATTCACCACCGCGACAGGCGAACCCGACACCGAGACGGCGAGTGCCGCGCAACGGCTCGCGGTCGAGAAGGGGTTGCTGCTGCTCACCTGCGGCGCGCACATGAATGTGGTGCGGATGATCCCGCCGCTGATCGTGACCGATACTCAGATCGAGGACGCGCTCGCGATCTGGACCGAAGTGCTGGCCGAGTTCTAGCTCGCTACGGCGGCCGGGGCCATACCTGGCCGCCACCGCGCTGCGCCCGATCGAACAGCCCCAGCCTGACCGAACAGGCGCAGCTCGACCGAACAGAAGGCCCTGACCGACGACCAGAAAGCAGAAACCGATGGCCCGCTACATCACCATCACCCTGACCAAGGCCGCCGTCACCTGCCGCGCCCGGCTGCTCGACGCGGAGGCCCCGCACACCTGCGCCGCGGTCTGGGACGCGCTGCCGCAGGAGGGCGACGCGTTCCACGCCAAGTACGCCCGCAACGAGGTGTACACGCTGGTCCCCCGCATCACCGCGGCCCCGCACCGGGAAAACCCGACCGTCACCCCCATCCCCGGCGACGTCTGTCTGTTCGACTTCGAGGCGTGGGAGATCGGCAATCCCGCCTACGGCTACGAGCCGGGCTCGACCGCCCACCAAGACCAGGGCGCGACCGATCTCGCAATCTTCTACGGCCGCAACAACTTGCTGATCAACGGCGACATGGGCTGGGTGCCCGGCAACGTGTTCGCGACGATCGAAGAGGGTCTGTCCGACATCGCCGCAGCCTGCAACGACCTCTGGCTACACGGAGTCTCCGGCGAAACCCTCACCTTCGCCCGCGACTGACTCCCACCCCTACTGATCGCACGCTGCGAGAACCCTTCACTTCTCCGCGAAGGGTTTCTCGCTGCGCACCAATTCGCGCCCCGCGCACCAACTCGCCGACGAATTCGTGCGCGGTGCAATGAAATGTGCGCGCCGCCGCCGGCCCGGCGCCGCCGACAAACCAGCGGCGGCAGTGCCACTCCGACGCAGCGTCAACCGCATTCGGCTGAGCGCGAACCACGATCGCACACCGCTGGCCCTCGCCGCGCATCGATTCGTCTCCCGCGCACCAATTCTCTGACGAATTCGCGCGCGCCGTCATGAGACGTGCGCGCCGTCATGAGGCCGCCGACTACACCTGACCACGCGCGACCGCCGGAACGCCGCACACTAAATCGCCTCGCGCGCAACAGATTGTTGGCGAATTCGTGCGCGGCGCCATGAGATTTGCGCACAGTGTCACCGGTCCTGCGCTACACCAGACCGGCGGTGATTTCGTATTTCACACTGCCAGAACGTGTTCGGCGTAGCGGGCGACCGCCATGACCAGGTCGTCGGAGTGGCGGGGGCCGATGATCTGCATGCCGACGGGGAGGCCGTCTTTCGTGGTGCCGACGGGGATGCTGATGGCCGGTTGCTGAGTCATGTTGAAGGGGTAGGTGAATGGGGTCCACTGGGGCCAGGTGGTCTGGCCGCTGCCCGGCGGGACGTTGTGGCCCGCTTCGAAGGCAGTGATCGGCATGGTCGGCGTGATCAGTACGTCGTAGGCGGTGTGGAAGGCGCCCATGGTGATGCCGACTTCGGCGGCCACGTTGCGGGCGTCGAGGTAGTCGACGGCCCCGACGGCATCGCCTTGCTCCCAGACCGCGCGCAGTGCCGGATCCACCCGCTCGCGCGAGCCCTCCGGGAACTTCGACAGCATGGTGGCCGCACCCGCTGCCCACAGCAGCTCGAATGCTTCACGCGGATCGTCGAAGCCGGGATCGGCTGCGACGACTCGTAATTCGGCGTCGGCGAGCTGCTGCACCGCCGCGTCGACCAGCTCGGCGACCTCGGGGTCGACGGTGGCGTAACCGAGCGTCGGCGAGTACGCGACGGTGAGTCCGCGGACATCACGGACGACCTGTCCGCGGAACGTAGTCAGGGTCGGCGCGAGGCTCGTCGGATCACGCGGGTCGGGCAGCGACAGGATGTCCATCAGCAGCGCGGCATCCTCGACCGTCCGGGTCATCGGCCCCGCGTGTGCGAGCGGACCGAACGGACTCGCCGGGTACAGCGGGATCCGGCCGTGCGTCGGCTTGAAACCGACGATGCCGCAGAAGGACGCCGGGATGCGGATGCTGCCGCCACCATCGGTGCCGACGGAGACCGGTCCCATACCTCCGGCAACGGCGGCGGCACTACCACCGGACGAACCGCCAGCAGTCGTCGTCGGATCGACGGGATTGCGGGTTATGCCGGTGAGCGGGCTGTCTGTGACCGCCTTCCAAGCAATCTCCGGCGTCGTCGTCTTACCGAGGAAGACCATCCCGTCCTCGCGCAACCGCGCCGCGACGGGGCTGTCAACCGTCCACGGTCCGGCCGGGTCCACCGAGGTGGACCCGCGCCTGGTCGGCCAGCCCTCGGTGAGGAAGATGTCCTTGATCGAAATCGGCACACCGTCGAGCAGCCCACGGGCGTGACCCGAGTGCCAGCGCGCCTCGGAGTCCTTGGCCTGCACCAGCGCCCGATCGGGATCCACCAGGCAGAACGCGTTCACGGCCGGATCGCGGGTCGCGATGGCAGCGAGAATCGCCTCGGTCGCCTCGACCGGGGAGAGAGCGCCCGCCGCGTAGGCCGAGACCAGCTGGACAGCCGTCATCGCCGCGGGGTCGGTCGGAATGTTGATGTCGGGGTAGCTCATGGCTGCGCCTCGCTAGCGCTCGGCTCCGCCATGCCCCACGGGGCGCTGTGTCTTTGATTCGCTCGCTGCCGCTCGCTCATGTGGTGGGCTCCTTCAGCCGGGCACGTACCCCAGCTCCTTGTCGACCACGTTCTGCAGTGGTCGGCCGGCGATCCAGTTGTCGAAGTTCTCGGCGAACACGCTGACGATCTCGGTCCGCCAGCCGCGGAAATCGCCCGAATTGTGCGGTGTGATAGACACATTCGGCAGATCCCACAGCGGGTGGTCGGGCGGCAGCGGCTCTGGGGCGACTACATCGAGCGCCGCCCCGGCGATTGATCCGGCGCCGAGGGCGGCGACCAGATCGTCGGTAACTACGAGTTCCCCGCGGCCCACGTTGACAAACCTCGCGTGCGGTTTCATCGCGGCGAATTCTCTGGCGCCGAACATGTTCCGGGTCAGTGGCGTCAGCGGGGCGATCGCGACCACATAGTCGGCCACCGGTAACTCGGCGTAGAGGTCGGTGCCGACCGTGCCGAAATCGGGGTCTTCCGAACGCATTCGGCGGCCGACCGCGCGAATGTTCAGCCCGGCCGCGCGCAGCAGTCGCGCGATGGCGCGGCCGATCGAGCCGGTGCCGACGATGAGCACCGTGCTGCCCGCGACCCGTTCGTTCTCGCGATGCTCCCACTCGTGTCGTAGCTGCCTGCGCAGCGATCCAGGCAGGTCCTTGGCGAATCCGAGGATCTGGCCGAGCACGTATTCCGCGATGGCCGTGTCGAACAGGCCGCGCGTGTTGGTCACGACGACGTCGCTGGCCCGCAGTTCGGGGAACATCGCCGGGTCCACCCCGGTCGATCCCATGTGCAACCATTGCAGCCGGTCGGCCGATGGCCACGCGCCGGGGATCGCGCGGGTCAGGAAGTCGTAGACGAAGAGCACGTCGGCACCGCGCAGCGCTACCGCGAGGCCGGATGCCTCGGTGTAGCGCACAGTCGCCCGAGCTGTCACGGCGGCCATCAGATCCGCCTCGGGCACGCGGTCACTGTGCAGGACGGTGACAATAGGGCCCGTTTCCACATTGACACACTAAGATCGCATCGTATGATTGTCAACAATCCGACTCTGCTCGGAGGTCAATCCAGCTGAGTGCGAGAGGGGCCGTAGTGGAACTCAGCTTCCCGGATATCGAGGGCCCCGTCGCACAACGGGGCATCGGCATCATCGCGCCGTTCGACCTCGCGCTCGAACGTGAGCTCTGGCGTTGGGCGCCGATGGAGGTCAGCCTCCACCTCGCCCGAACGCCGTACGAACCTGTGCCGGTCTCGTTGGCGATGGCCGAATTGGTCTCCAATCCAGCGCATTTGACCACCGCGACCCGCGACGTGCTGCACGTCGAACCGGAAGTGGTTGCGTACCTGTGTACCTCGGGCAGCTTCATCAAGGGCCTCGAGTACGAGCGGTCGTTGCGCGAAACGATCTGTGCGGCAGGCGCGCTGGACGCGGTCACCACCTCGGGGGCGCTGATCGAGGCGATCCGGCATCTCGACATCAGCAGGGTCTCGGTGCTCACCCCGTACGACGAGATCCTGACCAACAAGCTGCACGACTTCCTCGGCGAGGCAGGCTGTTCCGTCGTCCGCTCCGACCATCTCGGGCTGGGCGGCGGCATCTGGAAGGTCAACTACCGCACCATCGCGGAACGCATTGTCGGCGCGGATGATCCAGCCGCCCAGGCCATCTTCGTCAGCTGTACCAACCTGCCAACCTACGACGTGATCGAGCCGCTGGAACAGGCGCTCGGCAAACCCGTGCTCACCGCGAACCAGCTCACCATGTGGGCCTGCCTCGGCCGGATGAAGCTGCCGATGATGGGCCCGGGCAAGTGGCTACTGAACGTCTTCTGATCGGGAGAACAACACATGCAGACACCCACCATCGGTTTCATCTACCCGGACCACGCGGCCGAGGACGACTACCCGTTGGCCGCCGACAAGCTCGGCGCGGGCCTGCCGGTGGCCCATATCTATGGCACCGATTTGCACGCCATCCCCGAGCTGCTGGATCTGGGCAGCCCGGACAAGCTGCGGCACGGCGCCGAACTGCTCGCACCGCACCAGCCCGAGGCCGTCGTATGGGCCTGTACCTCAGGCAGTTTCGTCTACGGGCCGCGCGGCGCCCGTGACCAGGTCGACGCGCTCGCCGAGGTAGCCGGTGTACCCGCGACCAGCACCAGCCTCGCTTTCATCGATGCGGTGCACGCGCTCGGCGTGCACACCGTCGCCATCGCGGCCAGCTATCCGGACGATGTCGCGGAGCTGTTCGTCGAGTTCCTGGCCGACGCCGGGATCCGAGTGGTCTCGATGCGCAGCGCGGGGATCGACACCGCCGCCGAGGTCGGCACGCTGAACGCCGAGCAGGTGCGGCAGCTGGCCGTGGCCAACGATCATCCCGACGCCGAGGCGCTGCTCATTCCCGACACGGCCATGCATACTCTTGCGGTGCTGCCGGAGCTCGAGGCCGCGCTCAGCAAGCCGGTACTGACCGCCAACCAGGTCACCATCTGGGCCGGGCTGCGGCTGGCCGGCGCCGCCGTGACCTGCCCGGCCCTCGGCACCTTGTTTACAGAAAGGCACGCGCATGCCGCTCGTTGAGATCGAGCCGGTCAGTAGACAATCGACGGCCGAGGTGATCGCCGATCGACTCCGCGAGGCGATCATGCGCGGCAGCTTCGCGCCCGGCGACCAGCTCGGCGAGGCCGACCTCGCCGCCCGCTTCGACGTGTCCCGCGGACCGGTGCGCGAGGCGATGCAGCGACTCGTCTCCGAGGGTCTGCTGCACAGCATCCGGCATCGCGGCATCTTCGTCATCGACCTCACCATCGACGACGTCGTCGACATCTACCAGGCCAGGACCGCCATCGAAGGCGGTGCGCTGGAACTGATCCTGGACGGCCGCCGCGAGATCGCCTACGCGGCACTCGGCGAGAGCGTCACCCAGATGTGTGCCGCCGCCGAAATCGGCGATGCCGCCGGACTTTCCGACGCCGACCAAGCCTTCCACGTCGCGCTGGTCGACAGCGCGGGCAGCCCCCGGCTGGCTCGCGCCGCCCGCACCCTGCTGATCGAAACCCGAATGTGCCTGGGCGCCTTGCAAACAACGAATCCCGACTTGACCGAACAAGCCCGCGAGCACGTCGAACTACGCACCGCCATCGGCACCGGCCCCGCCGCCCGCGCCCGCAAGCTACTGATCGACCACATGCAGGACGCGGTCCGCGCCATCGCCGCCGACCGCACCAGCCAGACCGCCGTCTCCGCCGAGGCCCGAGTCTCGACATAGCGAACGGGCAATGGGGGCGCGGTCATCGGCGGTCACCGCCACCAAGTCCCGTTCGGCGAACTGAATCACCCGGCAGCCAAGCGGCGTGCGCCCCTACCGCCGTCCAATGGGACATGAGGGCGGGCCCAACGGCGTGTCACCGCCGCCATGTCCCGTTCGATGGATCAGCGGGAGAGGAAGTCGAGGAGGGTGCGGAATTCGGGGAGGGAGAGGTAGCCGTCGTTGTCCTGGTCGGCGGCGGCTAGGAGGTCGGCGGCGGGTTCGTGGATGCGGCCCTCGCCTACGTGGCGGATGAGGGATTCGAGTTCGTCGACCGAAATTCGCCCGTCTTGATTGGTGTCGAAGACCTTGAAGGCGGCGTCGGCGTCGGTGACCTCGATGCGACCGCCCACCAGTGCGGCATCGAATTCCGCTCGGGAGACCAGGAAGTCGCCGTTGGTGTCGGCGGCGGCGACCATGCGTTCGACGGCATCGTCGTCGACCTCGAGGCCGAGTTCCCGGATGCCCGCGGTGATGTCGGCGACCGAGACGAGCCCGTCACCGTCCCGATCCCATAGCTCGAACGTATCGACCGGTCGTTCACCCATTGCCCACTGCCTCCCACTGCCGCACCTTCGAGCGGCCAATCCACACTGTACGGATTCCGTTGCCGCCCAGCAGAGCAGGCCGACGCCCAGGCGGCGTGCGGCTCAGCCGAAGGCGGGGGTTGTGCCTGCCATCGAGGTTGTGGTGGTGCGCTTTTCGTCGGCGGTGGCGAGCCAGAGGTAGATCGGGGGGAGGACTACTTCGATCGCGGTGAGGACGATTTGGAACCACTGCGGCCAGCCGTAGACGGCGACGGAGATGAAGCGGCCGACGGCACCGAGCAGGAAGATGCCTGCTAGCCAGCGGATTACGGTCGACGGGATCGGGGTCTGGCGGGCGGCCCAGATCCAGGCGACGCCGTAGCCGAGGAAGATCGCGCCGAAGAAGCGGGTCTGACTGTCGGCGGTGACGCCGGACGAGCCCATGCCGGGGATGCCGTCGATGCCCGCTGCCAGGTGGAAGATGCCGATCGCGACGCAGGCGACGCCCATCGCCATGGAAAGCCATTTGAGTGCGGTTGCCATGTTGCCCCTCCGCGGGTGCGACGAATCCTGCTGGCGGACAGCGGATTCCCCACTCGAATCACCGACCGCGCACAAGTTGACGTTTGTCTACTAACAGACCCTACGATCCTTAGTAGACAGACGTCAACTAGAGTTTCGGGATGAGCACTCGCCGCCGCCTGTCCCCCGACGAGCGCCGCCAGGTGCTGTTGGAGGCAGGCGCGCGACTGTTCGCCGAGCGTGCCTACGACGCGGTGCTGATGGAGGACGTCGCGGCGTCCGCCGGGGTGTCGCGCGCCCTGCTCTATCGCCACTTCCCGAGCAAGCGCGACCTCTTCGCCGGGGTCTACGAGCAGGCGGCGGAGCAACTACTGGTCGCCACGCCACTCGACAACGGACGACCGCTCCCCGAGCAACTGACCGCCGGACTGAACACCCACTTCGACTACTTCGAGGCGAACGCCAACAGCGTGCTCGCGGCGAATCGCGTGCTCGCGGGCGATCCGACCATCCAGGCCATCATCGCGGGCGAACTCGGCGAACTACGCCGCCGGCTGCTCGATGCCCTCGGCGTCGAAGGAACCACCCGAACCCAGGTCTCCTCGGTGCTGCTGAGCTGGCTCACCTTCGTCCGGATACTGACGATCGAATGGCTGGAGAACCAGCACTACTCGCGCGCGGAGTTGCTCGAGATCAGCGTCGGCGCACTACTCGGCGCACTCCAGCCGATCCTCGGACCCGATCTCCAAACGGCCGACGCAAAGCGGTGATGAGCCAGCCACCGGATAGCGGCAATGCCATCACGGACACCACGCGCATACTGCTCTCCTGGCGCGGCGCGATCGCCTGATATCGGAATCCGCCTGAATCGTCAGCAAGGCGGCCACCCGAGCAGGCTGGCGGACGATGAGACTGCCCGCAGGTTCGACGAGCGGACGACATCGCGGACGCGGCGCGCTTACTGCCCACCTGAAGAAACGCCGATAGCGCGACCCTCCGGATCGAGCCTGGCATTTAGACCCATCGCCTCGTCTCCATCCCGGATTCCGCCTGAATCGTCAGTACACACCGGCCGCTCGAGCAGGCGGAACCGCCGGATGCCTGCCGCGCTTACAGGTTCGACGGGCGCACGACCATGACGGACGCGGCGCGCTTGCCGCTCTCCTGAAGCAGGGCGATCGCGCGACCTTCCTGATCGATCGCGGCGTAGACGCCGGGGAGGCCGATGGGGTCGAGCCAGCGGCCGTTGCGGAGGTCGTTGGTTTGGGCTTCGTCGATCTCCCTGTGCGGGAACGCGGTTCGCACGGCCTCGTCCATGTCGAGACTGAGCATGGTGGCGTCGGAGTCGGCGGCTACGGCCAATTCGTCCAGGGTACGGGCGTGTTCGAGGGTGAACGGGCCGACCCTGGTGCGGCGCAACGCCGTCAGGTGGCCGCCGACGTTGAGGGCGGCGCCGAGGTCGCGGGCGAGGGCGCGGACGTAGGTGCCGGAGGTGCATTCGACGATCACGTCGAGGTCGACGAATTCGCCGTCCTGGATGTCGTGGCGGGCGAGGATGTCGAAGCGGGACACGGTGACCGGACGGGCGGCCAGCTGTACTTCTTCGCCCGCGCGGTGCCGGGCGTAGGCGCGTTCGCCGTCCACCTTGATCGCGCTCACGGTGGCGGGGACCTGCTCGATGTCGCCGGTGAGTTTCGCTGTGTGCGCGGCGATTTCGGCATCGGCGAGGTGCAGGGCCGGGGTGGTCGAGAGCAGCTCGCCCTCGGCGTCGTCGGTGGTGGTGGCCTGGCCGAGGCGGATGGTCGCGGTGTACGCCTTGGTGGTCAGGGTGAGCAAGCCGAGCAGTTTGGTGGCGCGTTCCACGCCGAGCACGAGCACACCGGTGGCCATCGGGTCGAGCGTGCCCGCGTGCCCGATCTTCTTGGTGTGCAGCAGCTTCCGGCATTTCGCAACGACATCGTGGCTGGTCATGCCGCTGGCCTTGTCGACGATCAGCAGCCCGCCGAGACCGTCCATCAGACGTGCACGATCGCGGTGAGAATGAACCCGTCAGCGATCAGCCAACGGCCGTCGAACGAAATCAACGGCACCCCACCGTCGTTCGTCTGCCCGGGCACGAGCAGCTCGCTGTGGAACGTGCCGTGACCGGAATCCTCGGTGCTGTCCTGGATCTCGAAGGTGATGTGCGCTTCCTCGAAGCCGAGCCAGCGCGCGGTCAGCGGCCACCACGCCTTGAAGGTGGCTTCCTTGGCACAGAACACCAACCGGTCCAGGTGCAGTCCGGAGTAGGTGGTGTTCAACCACTCCCGCTCCGGTGGCAAACTCACCGAATCGAGCACACCGTCGGGCAGGGCCGCATGCGGCTCGGCGTCGATCCCGATCGAGCGGAAGCGCATCTTGTGCGCCAGCGCCGCGGCCCGATACCCGTCGCAGTGCGTCATGCTGCCGACGATCCCGCGCGGCCAGATCGGCGCGCCCCGCTCCCCCTTGCCGATCGCCACCGGCGGCTCACCGAGCTCGGCCAGCGCGAGCCGAGCACAGTGCCTGGCCCCGATGAAGTCCCGGCGCCGCTTCTCCACCGCCTTCGCGATGAGATGCTCCTCCGCCGGAAGCGCCTTCAGGTCCTCCGGATACTCCAGCAGCTCAGCCGACGCGACCCCGGACGGCAATATGTTCTCGATCATCACCACCGAGCCTAGACGAGTCCCCGCACCCATACCGATGGTGGTCAGCCGCACACCACCTGATTTCCCGCACACGAAATCGCATGCGATTCGGTGTGCCGAAAGCTAAAGCGTATGCGGCTCAGCCTTCTGCGCGGGGCTGCGCTCAGACCCCGCGGCGACGCTCGGCTTTGGCGCGCATCTCCGCGGCGGCCGCTTCCATTTCCGGCGTGACCTTGAAGTGTCCGCCCCAGCTGTTCAGCGAGCCCGGCGGGTACTCGGGGGCCGGGAGGATCTGGCGGAGCAGGCGTTCGGGGAGGCCGCGGCGCTGCCATTCGCGGGGGTAGCCGAGGGACACCTCCTCGAAGCGGACGCCGTCGTAATACGAGGTGCGCGGGATGTGCAGGTGGCCGTAGACCGAGCAGACCACGTTGTAGCGGGTGTGCCAGTCGGCGGTCAGTTCGGTGCCGCACCAGAGCGCGAACTCGGGGTAGAACAGCACGTCGGTCGGTTGGCGGACCATCGGGAAGTGGTTGATCATCACCAGCGGCGTGCCTTCGGGCAGCGCGTCCAGCTTGCGCTTGGTGACCTGCACGCGGGCATGGCACCAGGCGTCACGGGTGAGGTAGGGGTCCGGGGAGAGCAGGTATTCGTCGGTGGCCACCACGTTGCGGTCCCGCGCGATGGCGAGTCCCTCGGCCTTGGTGGTGGCGCCCTGCGGCAGGAACGAGTAGTCGTACAGCAGGAACAGCGGGGCCACCGTCACCGATCCACCGTGCTGCTCGGCGCCCGCGCCCTCCCACACCGGGAACGGATCCTCCGGGGTCAGCACGTCCAGGTCCCGGCAGATCGACACGAGGTAGTCGTAGCGCGCGACGCCGGTCATCTGCACCGGGTCCTTCGCCGTCGTCCACAGCTCGTGGTTGCCCGGGACCCAGATCACCTTGGCGAACCGGCTACGCAGCAGCTCGAGCGCCCACCGGAAATCGTCGGTCTTCTCTCCCACGTCCCCGGCCACGATCAGCCAATCCTCCGGAGAGTCGGCATGGATCTGCTCGACCACCGGCCGATTCCCCTGGTGCCCGACGTGAATGTCGCTCACCGCCATCAACTTGGGTATCACCACACCTACCTTGGCACACCCGCACCGATCTTCGCCCGTCACCCCGCCGCCCGTCCTCAGGTGAGTGGCACACGAGGAGAGTTCGTCGCAGCTGCGAGTGACCATCAAGAGCCCCGCCAAACCGGAATGAGGCATTTATCTCGGAACCTGCAACCCGCGCAAATCTGGACACACGACCCACTATGTTGTTCGAACATGATCGCACGCAACACATTCCGAAGGATTGTCGTGGCATCATCGGCTGCGGCAGCCTGCCTCACCGTTCCAGGTCTGGCCGGGGCAACCATCAGTCCGCCGAGTACCGCATCGTTGCAGGTAGCCGGGGAGACTCTCACCTCGACACCGAGCCGGATCAGCACCGACCTCATCGGCGGCACCGTGCAGTGCACGCTGCTGGTCGACGGCGACCCGCGGCAGAACATCCTGTCTCCCAGACAGCCCGCACCCGCCGACTTCACGCTCACCCGCCAGCTGGCCGCGGGCGAGCATCTGGCCCTCACCTACTGCGCCGACTTCCCGCTCGGCTCCGATACGCCGAGCTCGTACCCGACGCTGGCCTGCGCCAAGGTGACGGTGCCCGCCGCAACGGTCGAATCGTTGCCGAACGACCAGTGCTTCCTGACCAACAGCTAACTCGCTGAACGCGAAACCCCGGGCACCGTCCGGGGTTTCGTCAGTTATCCCGAGCTCCGAACGCGTCCAGGGACATCCGCACCAACGCGAGCCCACCGGCCGGACCAGGCTCGCCAGGAGACGGCGACCAGCCGTAGGAGCATGAAAGCGACCAGGCCGGACCAGATTCCGGCGATCCCCCAGTCGAAGACCAGCGATAGCCAGATCGCCGGGAGGAAACCGAGCAGGGCCGAGCCGAGCGTGGTGGTGCGTAGGTAAGCGGCGTCGCCCGCGCCGAGCAGGACGCCGTCGAGGGCGAACACGATGCCTGCCACCGGGATGATGCACACGAAGAACCACCACGTGACGTGGGTGCGGTCCAGCACGGCGGGATCGTCGGTGAACAGTTTCGGGATCAGTCCCGCGCCCGCGGCGAAGCACGCGGCAAGGGCGAGCGCGAATACCTCCGACCAGCCGGTGACCCGACGGGCCAGCGCGCGGGCACCGGGTGCGTCGCCGGCGCCGAGGGCCGCGCCGACCAGGGTCTGCGCGGCGATGGCGAGTGCATCGAGGGTCAGCGCAAGGAAGTTCCAGAGCTGCAGTACCAGTTGATGCGCGGCGACCGAGGCCGCGCCGAAGCGGGCCGCGACCGCGGCGGCGGAGACGAAGCAGGCCTGGAACGCGAGGCTGCGGACGATCAGGTCCCGGCCGAGGACCAGTTGCGCGCGCATCACCGACCAGTGCGGTGCGAGCGAAACCCGCTCACGCACAAGGGCATTCAGAAACAATCCGGCCATCACCAGCTGACCGGCGACGTTCGCGACGGCGGAACCGGGTAGTTCCAGCCGTGGTGCACCCAGCAGCCCGTGCACCAGCACCGGACACAGCACACCCGAAACCGCCAGCCCGGCAACAACATAGATGAGCGGACGACGAGTCTCCTGCACCCCGCGCAACCACCCGTTGCCCGCCATGGAGATCAGGATCAGCGGCACCCCGAACAGCGCGATCCGCACCCACTCGAGCGCCTCGGTGGCGATCTCCCCACCGCCGGCGATCGCGCTGGTCAGCGGCACCGCGAAGGCCTGAACCAGCACCAGGATCAACACACCGACCGCGATCGCCAACCAGGTCGCCTGCACGCCCTCGGCCACCGCGCCACGTTCGTCGCCCGCACCGTGCTTGCGCGCCGCCCGCGCGGTCGTGCCGTAGGACAGGAACGTCAACTGCGAACTCGTCTGCGCCAGAATCAAGCCGCCCACCGCGAGCCCGGCCAGCGCGAGCGCGCCGAGCCGCCCGACCACGGCGAGGTCGAACAGCAGATAGATCGGCTCGGCGACGAGCACACCGAGGGTCGGCACCGCGAGCCGGAGTATCCGGCCCGGCCCGGCCTCGGCCGCCGGGTCGATCTCGCCGGTGGCAACCGTCGACGGCGCAGCACCCTCCGCCGGGTCGCCCTCGATCGACACCTTACCGCTCATGAAACCTCCCTCACCACAACGCATCCCACGCGGACAGGGCGTCAGCCCGGCACGGCGGTCGGATCGCGATCAGCGTGCCCCGGCACCGCAGGCCGGGCAGCAACTACTCCCGTTACCCTGCCATGAGGCACCGACAGACCAGCGGCTTCACCCACCCCGTCGCCGTTCGCAGATCGCATAGGCGTCAGCGATATGCCGTTGCCGTCACGTACGCGCAGAACCGATCGAGTGGGTGAGGACAGCACGACACCGCTCAACCCAGCGCGGCCAGCAGGGTAGCAACAAGCTCGTCCGCAGCTCCATAGGCCGTGTACCCGGCGGCGAACCGATGCCCGCCACCTCCGAGCGCGGCCGCTATCTCGGCAACGTCCACCCCGTCATCCGCTCCCGGCCGACTGTCGCGGGCACGCAGCGACACCGTCCACCGGTCGGCACCGGTACTGGATTCCTTGAATACCGCCGCGATCCCCGCTTCCGAGGTGGTGCGGACGATATCGATAACGCTCTCCGCCTCTTCGGAACTCACGTCGGCGATGTCGTCGAGCCGCACGAACGCGTACACCAGCCCGATGCCGCCGTGCACGCCCGGCACGAGCTGCGCGGTGCCGAGCACCCTGGACAGCATGGTCAACCACCCGAACGGATGGGTGTCCAGCAGCGCCCTGGCGATCTCGGCACCGTCGATGCCGGTGGCCAACAGCCGCTCGGCCAACTCGTGCGTACCTGGCCGAACCCACCGGAACGACCCGGTGTCGGTCACCAGACCGGCGTAAAGGCAGTGCGCCACTTCGAGATCGATCGGCACGCCCCACGCGTCGAGCAATCGCACGATCAGGCTGGTCGTCGATTCCGCACCGGCGTCGACCACATTGACCGTGCCGAACCGGGTGTTGGATCGATGATGGTCGATCACCAAAGTCTTTGCCGCCCCGGACATTCGATCGACCAGCGCACCGAGCCGCCCGACGCTGCCGCAGTCGACCGCGATCAGCAGATCGACCTCGGCGGGCACGTCGGCGGGCGCCACCAGATGGTGTACGCCGGGCAACGACCGCATCGATTCGGGTAGCTCGGCCGGTTCGGCGAACGACACCCATACCGGGATTCCGCGCCGGTGCAGTACCAGCGCGAGCCCAAGTCCGCTGCCGACGGTGTCGGCGTCCGGCTGTACGTGGCAGACGATGGTGACCGAGCGGGCGGCGTTCAACGCCTCGACGGCAGATTCGAGGTCAACCGCGTCCCGCATTGTCGTCATCGTCTACCGCATGTCACTCGGCGTCGTCGCGTTCGACCTTGTACGGGTCGGCGTCGCCGGCGTGCCTGGCGTTGGCGGCCACCTTCGCCACCTCTTCGTCCGCGGCCTTGGCCCGAGCCAGCAGCTCTTCCATGTCCTTCGCGACCTCGGGCACCTTGTCGAGCACGAACGCCAGGGTCGGCGTGAACTTAACGCCGGTGCCCGCGCCCACCTTCGAGCGCAGCACCCCCTTGGCCTTCTCCAGGCCTGCGGCCGCGCCCGTATAGTCCGGTTCGGTGTCCAAGGTTTCGCCCAGCACCGTGTAGTACACCGTCGCGTCGCGCAGATCGCCGGTGACCTTGGCGTCGGTGATGGTCACGAAACCCAGCCGCGGATCCTTGATCTCGTATTCGATCGCGGTTGCCACGATCGAGGAAATCCGCTTGGCGAGTCGGCGTGCCCTGGCTTGATCCACCATGGCTGAACCTTCCTCACTAGATAGTTAGTCTTCGGGTCCGAAGATCCTGCGGCGCACTGCCAGCAACTGTAACTCCGGACGTGCCGCGACGTGCCGCTCACAGCGGTCGAGTACCTCGGTCAGGTGATCCATTCCGGAACTGACCAGGGCAACCCCCAGCAATGAACGACGATGGCGGTCATGTTCTCCGCCCTCGGCGGCACTCACCCCGAAGCGCTGCAATTCGGCCAGGATCGGCCGGATCACCGAACGCTTCTCTTTCAGCGAGTGCACGTCTCCGAGGAGAAGGTCGAACTCGAGTGCCCCCAGGAACAACTACGCACCTCTTTGTGTCGAACAGGCACGAGCTGCGGCGAGCTCATCCCGCACGTCACGCCGGGCGAACAGCCCGACGTGACGTGCGGTGCGTGAACTCAGTCGCGCGGCTTCTCGCGCAGCTCGTAGGCCTGGATGATGTCGCCTTCCTTGATGTCGTTGTAGGTCAACGTCAAACCGCATTCGAAGCCCTCACGGACCTCGGTGACGTCGTCCTTTTCCCGCTTCAAGGAAGAGATCGTGACCGTTTCGGCGACCACCACGTTGTCGCGGAGCAAGCGCGCCTTGGCGTTGCGCTTGACCGAACCCTCGAGGACCATGCAGCCGGCGATGTTGCCGACCTTCGACGAACGGAAGATCGCGCGGATCTCCGCCCGGCCCAGGTCGACCTCTTCGTAGATCGGCTTGAGCATGCCCTTGAGGGCCTTCTCGATCTCGTCGATGGCCTGGTAGATCACCGAGTAGTACCGGATGTCCACGCCTTCGCGGTTGGCCAGCTCGGTGGCCTTGCCCTCGGCCCGGACGTTGAACCCGATGATGATCGCGTTCGACGCCGACGCCAGGTTGACGTTGGTCTCGGTGACACCACCGACACCGCGGTCGATGACCCGCAGCCGAACCTCGTCGTCGATCTGGATACCGAGCAGCGCCTCTTCGAGGGCCTCGACGGTACCGGAGTTGTCGCCCTTGAGGATCAGGTTGAGCTCCGAAGTCTCCTTCAGTGCGGCATCCAGATCTTCCAGGCTGATCCGCTTGCGGCTGCGTGCGGCCAGCGCGTTGCGCTTGCGCGCATTGCGGCGGTCGGCGATCTGGCGAGCGATCCGGTCTTCGTCGACAACGAGGAGGTTGTCACCGGCGCCCGGCACCGACGTGAAGCCGATGACCTGGACCGGTCGCGACGGCAGCGCCGCGATGACGTCCTCGCCGTGCTCGTCGACCATGCGCCGGACGCGACCGTAGGCGTCGCCCGCCACGATCGAGTCGCCGACGCGCAGCGTGCCGCGCTGGATGAGCACGGTCGCCACCGGGCCACGGCCGCGGTCGAGGTGCGCCTCGATGGCAACACCCTGCGCGTCCATGTCCGGGTTCGCCCGCAGGTCCAGCGCCGCATCCGCGGTGAGCAGGACGGCCTCGAGGAGCGCATCGATGTTGATGTTCTCCCGCGCGGAGATGTCGACGAACATGGTGTCGCCACCGTATTCCTCGGCAACCAGGTTGTATTCGGTCAGCTGCTGCCGGATCTTGTCCGGGTTCGCGCCTTCCTTGTCGATCTTGTTGACCGCCACCACGATCGGCACGTCGGCCGCCTGCGCGTGGTTGATCGCCTCCACCGTCTGCGGCATGACGCCGTCGTCGGCGGCGACCACCAGGATCGCGATATCGGTGGCCTTGGCACCACGGGCACGCATGGCGGTGAACGCCTCGTGACCCGGGGTGTCGATGAAGGTGATGAGCCGGTCGGTCTCGCCGAGGTGGGTCATCACCTGGTAGGCACCGATGTGCTGGGTGATGCCACCGGCCTCGCCCTCACGGACGTTGGCCTTACGGATCGTGTCCAGCAGTCGAGTCTTACCGTGGTCGACGTGACCCATGACGGTCACCACCGGCGGACGCTGCTCGAGATCGTCCTCACCGCCGGCATCCTCACCGTAGGTCAGGTCGAACGATTCCAGCAGCTCGCGGTCCTCGTCCTCCGGGCTGACCACGTGCACGACGTAGTTCATCTCGCTGCCGAGCAGCTCGAGGGTCTCGTCGTTCACCGACTGGGTCGCGGTGACCATTTCGCCGAGGTTGAACAAGGCTTGTACCAAGGCAGCCGGGTTCGCGTCGATCTTCTCCGCGAAGTCCGAGAGCGAGGCGCCACGAGCGAGACGGATGATCTCGCCGTTGCCACGAGGCAGCCGAACGCCGCCGATGGCGGGCGCTTGCATGCTCTCGTACTCGGCGCGCTTCGCCCGCTTCGACTTACGGCCACGACGCGGTGCGCCACCGGGACGACCGAACGCGCCGGCCGCGCCGCCACGACCACCGGGACCACCCGGACGACCGCCGCCACCGCCACCGGGGCGACCGCGGAAACCACCGGGAGCGCCACCGGCACCGGGAGCACCCGTGCCGGCACCTGCGCCACCACCGGGAGCGCCGCCGCCGCGGTAGCCACCGCCACCGCCGCCGCCACCGGGACGACCTGCGCCGCCACCGCCGCCGGGACGACCGCCGGGACCACCCGGACGACCGGCACCGGGTCCACCGGCACCGCCCGGACGTGCCGCACGAGACGGCATGGCACCGGGGTTAGGACGAGGCGGCATCGAGCCGGGGCTCGGCCGCGGACCGCCGGGACGGGGACCGCCCTGGCCGGGCGCCGGGCGCGAACCACCCTGCGCCGGAGTGCCGGGACGCGGGCTGCCCTGGGCCGGACCCGGACGGGGACCGCCCTGAGCCGGACCCGGACGCGGGCCACCCTGGCCGGGGGCCGGACGCGGCGCGGGACGCTCGGGAGCCGACGAATACGGGTTGTTGCCGACCCGCGGGGTCTTCGGACCCGGACGCGGACCCGAACCACCGGGACGCGGCGAACCCTGTGCCGGGGCACCGGGACGCTGCTGCTGCTGACCCGGACGCGCGGCGTTCGGCGTCGGGCGCGGCCCGGCCGGTGCCGCGGGCGCGGAGCTCGCGGGGGTTTCGGTGGACGCCGACGCGGCGGCTGCCGGTGCGACTTCCTGGGCCGCGGCGGGCTTGGCCGCAGGCTGCTGCGGGGCGGGACGTGCCGCGGGTCCCGGCTTCACGGCCGGTCCCTCGCTGGTACGCGGGGCCTCGCGGACGGTTTCCTGCTGAGCCGCTGCGGCCGGGGCGGGCGCGGGAGCCGGCGGACGCGGACCCGGACGGGGACCGTTTCCTGCGGGCTTCGCGGCCGGACGGGCCGACGAGGACGGGCCGGGGCGTGATCCCGACTTGGTGCCGTTCGCGGGGGCTGATTTGGATGCGAACGACTCACGCAGACGGCGCGCGACGGGAGCTTCCACCGTCGAGGACGCCGACTTCACGAACTCGCCCTGCTCCTTGAGCTGTGCGAGTAGTTCCTTGCTGGTGACACCGAGTTCTTTGGCCAACTCGTGCACGCGGGCCTTGCCTGCCACTGCTCTCCTCACTGAGAGGTCGAGCAGGTGCACCCGTTGTTCAGGGACGGGGCCCGCACGACCTCGGGTTATCTCCGATGGACGTTCATCGTTGGTGCTTCACGGTGTGCTCATGAGTGCTCGTGCCTGTTCTCGAGGTACTTCTCCAGGGCTGAGATATCCAGATTTCCGGACACTCTTAGTGCTCTGCCGATTGCTCGGCGCCGTTCTGCCGCGGTCAGACAAGCCGAGACGGGGTGCAACCAGGCACCCCGTCCGGGAAGTCTGCGCCGCGGATCGGGAAGGATCGTGATGGAATTCGGGCCGTTTCCGGTGTCCGTTTCCCGTGCCACGATCCGCAACAGATCGGCGGCCAACTCGCGCTTCCGGCATCCGATACAGGTCCGAATCGGTTGCGCGTGCTGAACCTGTGTCCACTCTACCGCCGACCCGGTCGGATCAACGAACCGCTCCCCTGCGGAAGTTACCAACATGTCATCCCGACGGTCCGATTCCCGACCCGCGGTGTCCAACGGACGGCGCGCCGCGTCGGTTCCGGTCAACTCCGGTGCGCCTCCGTCCGCACCGAGCCGCCGCCCATGTCCGGGGCGGCGTCGCTGCGGATATCGATCCGCCAGCCGGTCAGCCGGGCGGCCAGGCGGGCGTTCTGCCCCTCCTTGCCGATGGCCAGCGATAGCTGGAAGTCCGGCACCACGACCCGCGCGGCGCGGGCCTCGGGATCGACAATGGTGACCGACACCACTTTCGACGGCGAGAGCGCATTGCCGACGAAGGTCGCCGGATCCTCGGCGTAATCGATGATGTCGATCTTCTCGCCGGCCAGTTCGCTCATCACGTTGCGCACGCGCTGCCCCATCGGGCCGATGCAGGCGCCCTTGGCGTTGACCCCGGACACGGTGCTGCGCACGGCGATCTTGGAGCGGTGCCCGGCCTCGCGCGCCACCGCGACGATTTCGACGGAGCCGTCGGCGATTTCGGGTACCTCGAGCGCGAACAGTCGCCGCACCAGGTTCGGGTGCGTGCGCGACAGGGTGATCTGCGGGCCACGGGGACCACGCGAGACGCCGACGACGTAACACTTGATCCGGTCGCCGTGCTCGTAGGTCTCACCGGGCACCTGCTCGGCGGGCGGGATCAGCCCCTCGGCGCCGTTGATCTCGCTGCCGATGCGCACCACGATGGTGCCGCGGGCGTTGGCTCTGGCGTCGCGCTGGACCACACCGCCGACGATGTCGCCCTCGTGCGTGGAGAACTCGCCGAAGGACTTCTCGTTCTCGGCGTCGCGCAGCCGCTGCAGCACCACCTGGCGGGCGGTGGTCGCCGCGATCCGGCCGAAACCCTCTGGGGTGTCGTCCCATTCGGAGACCATGTTGCCGTCGGCGTCCAGCTCGCGCGCCATCACCCGGACCGTGCCGGTCTTCTGGTTGATGTCGATGCGCGCGTTGGGCTGGTGGCCCTCGGTGTGCCGGTAAGCGGTGAGCAGCGCCGACTCGATCGCGGAGATCACGGTCTCGATCGAGATCCCCTTGTCGGCGACGATCGCGCGCAGGGCTTCGATTTCGATGTTCATTCCACGATCCCTTCGGTCGGCGAATCGGACGCTGTTACTGATTCGGGTAGTAATGGTGTTGATCCTCGAACATCCGCGGCGTCGACCGCCGGCTCATCATTTTCCTGGCCAGGTACCGGGCGACCGGGGACGACGCCCCCGGCGAGTTCCAATTCCTTGGCGCCCGGCTTAGAAAACTCCACTTGCACCACCGCCTCGGCGATATCGGCCAGCGGGACCTGCACGAGGTGCGGCTTGTGCTTGCCGCCGAGCACTAAGGCCACTGTATCGCCGCTGAGCTCGCCGACCCTGGCATCGAACTTCGCCGAGCCGCCCGGCTCGGGAGCGGTGGCGCCGTCGCGGAGCAGCACACGCACCTTGCGCCCGCGCGCGCGACGCCAGTGCCGGTCCGCGGTGAGCGGACGGTCCACGCCCGGTGTGGTGACTTCCAGCAGATACGGCGTCTCGCCGAAATCGCCTGCCTCGTCGAACAACTCCGAAAGCTCGGTGCTGAGGGTGGCGATGGTGTCCAAATCGGAAGGGCCGTCGCTGTCGACGGTCACCTTCAGTCGAGCCTGCGCGTCCGCATGCTTGCCGGTCGTCGAAATCTCGACGCCCTCGAGGTCGAATCCTCGGCGTTCGACGAGCCCAGCTATCAGCTGGCTCAGCCTTTCCTCGGTCGGCATCGGCATATGGGGCGGCTCCTGGTTCAGTTGTGACGGCGGTGTCGTTTCGAGCGACCTGCGAGCGCTCGCAGGCGGTGTTGTTTCGAGCGACCTGCAAGCAGTCGCAAGCGGGTGGGAATTACTTATACCGAGGGTCTAGCGTAACGCGCCCAGAGAGTGTAAAGGACCAGCGGGCAAGCACTACGCGCGCCACGACTATGCCTGGTCCAGTGGTGCCTCGCGAATCTGGCACGATGGTGCCGTGCCCATCCGCCTTCCCGCGCAGCCGATTGTCCTGTGCACCTCCGGCAGCCCCTCCGACCGGCACGATTCCCTGGACCGTCGCAGCATGTTACGGCTGGCCGGTGGCGGCGCGGTCGGTGTGCTCGCGCTCGGCGCGGCAGCCGGCTGTAGCGATGACAAGGTCTACGAGCCGGATCCGCTTGCCACCCAAGAGGTTCAGGCCCGCACCGATGCCGCCGCGGCGACCGCGGCTATCGCGTTGGCGCCGCAGCGGCACAGTGCGTTGACCGCGATCGCGACCGAAAGGACCGCGCACGCAGACGCTTTGAAGGCCGAGATCGACCGGTTGATCGGCGTCTACGGGGACGGCACCAAGCCGGTCCACCGGACCAGGACGAGCAACCCCGGACAGGCCTCCGGACCGTCCGCGGTGGCCTCCGGGACAGCGATACCGCCCAGCCCGCCGCCGACCGTCGACGCGCTCCGCGCACAACTCACCACATCACAGCAGTCCGCCGCCGACCTGGCCCGCGGCCAGTCCGGCTATCGGGCGGGGCTGCTCGCCTCGATCAGCGCGGCCTGCGCCGTCCAGGCAGGGGTATTGCTTTCATGAGGGAGCGGAGCGAGCGAATCAACGACACAGCGACCTCGGTCAGGCCGGAACCGAGCGCCAGCGAGGTGCAGGCATGACCGACGCCGAACGCCAAGCACTGCTCGATGCGCTACAGGCCGAATACGGCGCGGTGTACGCCTATGGCGTGATCGCCGCGTACGCCTCCGCGGAACGCGGCCGTCTCGTCGCCGAGAACACCGCCGCGCACCGCGCCCGCCGGGACGCCACCATCGACGCCCTCACCGCGGGTGGCGTCACCGCGCCGCCGCCGAATGCCGCCTACACGGTCCCGTTCGTGGTCAACGACCCGATCCCGGCCGCCCGGCTGGCCGCGACGGTCGAGACCGACACCGCCGTCGCCTGGCGCTCGGTGGTCGAGCGCAGCGACTCCGCGGGCACCCGCCGGATGGGCGTCGATGCGCTGACGGAAAGCGCTGTGCGCCTTGCCACTTGGCAGTCGATCCTGGGTACCAACCCGCCCACGATCGCCTTTCCCGGCAAGGCCTGATTACTCGCAAAAGGCCGGTCCCGCAGTGGGACCGGCCTTTTCGCTGCGGAGTTACGGGCGCATCTCGTAAGCGCCGTCGTAGGACGCGACCTCGGCCCAGATGCGGTCGAAGCGCGGACGATCGGCGACCGGCGGACGCAAAGCCGAAGCGGCCCAACCCTGTTGATCGGGGGTGGCGGACGGCTTGCCGTAGAGCGTGGTGGCGTAGCCGTTGAAGTCGCGGATCTGGAAGTCGAAGATCTGGTCGAGCAGATCGCGATCCAGGCCGGTCACCGCCGCCTGCTCCAGGATCAGCTGCCCGTAGACCACCAGGGAGAACAGGTGGCCGATGGTCAGCATGAAGTCCAGGTCCTTCTGCTGGTCGGCGCTGGGGGCCGCGGTGGACAGCAGCGTGCGCAGCGCCTGGGCCTGCTCGAAGAAGCGGCCGACGTTCGGGATGTCGGCGTGCTTCTCGTAGGCCGGGGTCCAGTCCGCGAACTGCACCTTGCCCGCGCCGCGCGCCGGGCCCTGCTGCCAGAAGAACGCGTCGTCGGCGGCGTCCTGGCGGGTGCCGATCTCCGGGTAGTCCTTCGGGTTGAACAGGTAGTTCGGCATGAACTTCAGGATCTGGCCGACGTTCACATGCACGGTGCCCTCGAGCCGGGGCAGCGTGTTGATCAGCCGCGCCACCTCGGCGAAGTAGGTGTTCTTCTCGAAGCCCTTGGCCGCCAGCACATCCAGCAGCAGCGTCATCACCGTCTCGCCCTCGGAGGTCACCTTCGACTTCGTCATCGGGTTGAACAGCAGGTAGCGCCGGTCCTCCAGGCTCGCGCTGCGGAAGTAGTCGACGGCGCGGTCACTGAACAACTTCATCGCCACGATGCGGGCGTAGGCGTCCACGAAATTCGTTCGCACGTGCGGGAACTCGGTGACCGGGTTGCCGTAGAGGATGCGGTTGTTCGCGTGCGTGATCGCCTCGTAGAAGGAGTGCTCGACCATGCCGATGCCGCCGTGGCAGAGGTTGAACTTGCCCACGTTGACGGTGTTCAGCGCCGCGGAAAACGCCTCGGGTCCGGTGTGCAGGATGTCCTGCGCGCGCACCGGGTAGTTCTCCAAACGGAAAGTGCTGACGTACATCTGCTGGTGCACGACGTTGCCGAGCAGGCGGTAGTTCTCGTGCCTGCTGTCCGCGGCGAACCAGACGTAGCCGTCCGCGCCCTCGATGTCTTCGCGCCGCGAGAACACCGAAACCATGCTCGCCACATTGCCGTTGCCGATGTAGTACTTCTCACCGTTAGCGCGGAACAGGATTCCGGCCTCGGCGTCGGCACTGCCCGGCTCGCTCGGGGTCAGCACGAGGTCGGTGTTGTAGATGTCCGCGCCGTGCTCGCGCTCGGACAGCCCGAACGCCATCACCTGGCCCTCGGCCAGATCCGCGGCCGCCCGCTTCTTCGCTTCCTCGTTATCGCTCTGCCAGATCGGGCCGAGGCCGAGGATGGAGACCTGCTCGGCGTACCAGTAGGCCAGGCCGTAGAAGCCGAAGATCTCCGACAGCGCCGCGTTGCGCGCCGCGTCCCAGCGCCGATTCTCGTCGCCGTCGGCGTACGCGGCCGGGGTCAGGAACGTCGCGAACAGCTTCTCCTTCGCGACGAAGTCCAGGAAGTCCGCCGTCCACACCGCGTCCGCGTCGTCGGCCAGCAGCTGCTGCTTACCCCGTGACTCGAACCACTCGACGGTCGCGCGCAGCAGCCGCCGAGTCTCGGCGTCGAACTGCTGCGGGTCGTAGGTGGCCGGGTTGAACAACAACGCGTCGGTGCTCGTCATGCCGTTAACTTACCAGCGGGTAATCGCACTCCGGAGCGGGTCTGTCGTACCTCACACAGCAAATCCCGCCTACGCCACCGTAGGTCCCCCGGTCTGTTCCGTCCGGCAAAACAGCGTGGCCCCGATGGGGTGTCCATCAGGGCCGCGCTGGTTGGTTGGTGACTAGCCGCGGACCTTGGCGACGACGGCGGCGACGGCCGAGTCGGCGGGGAGGTCTTCGGCTTCGCCGGTGAAGCGGTCGCGGAGTTCGACCTTGCCCTCGGCCCAGCCGCGGCCGACCACGAGAACCAGTGGCATGCCGAGCAATTCGGCGTCCTTGAACTTGACGCCGGGGGACGCGGTGCGGTCGTCGAAGAGGACGTCGAGGCCCTGGGCGTTGAGGCCGGCCACTACTTCCTCGGCGCCCGCGCGGGCGGCGTCGTCCTTGTTCGCGATGACGACGTGCACGTCGTAGGGGGCGACCTCGGCGGGCCAGCGCAGGCCCTTGTCGTCGTGCTGCTGCTCGGCGATCACCGCAACCATGCGGGAGACGCCGACGCCGTAGGAGCCCATGGTCAGGCGCACCGGCTTGCCGTTCTCGCCGAGCACGTCGACGTCGAACGCGTTGGTGTACTTCTGGCCGAGCTGGAAGATGTGGCCGATCTCGATGCCGCGCGACGCCACCAGCACGCCGCGGCCGTCGGGCGAGGGATCGCCGTCGCGGACCTCGGCGGCCTCGATGGTGCCGTCGGGGGTGAAGTCACGTCCGGCGACGAGGCCGACGACGTGCTTGCCCTTGGCGTCCGCACCGGTGATCCAGGCGGTGCCGGTGACGATGCGGGGGTCGACCAGGTAGCGAACACCGTTGGCCTGCAAGCCCTTCGGGCCGATGTAGCCCTTCACCAGGAAGGGGTTCGCGGCGAAGTCGGCCTCGGTGAGCAGTTCGACCTCGGCCGGCTCGACGGAGGCGCCGAGACGCTTGTCGTCGACCTCGCGGTCGCCGGGGATGCCGACGCCGACGATCTCGGACTTGCCGTCCGGGTGGCGCAGCTTCACCATCACGTTCTTCAGGGTGTCGGCCGCGGTGACGGGACGACCGAACTGCTCGGCGATCCCGGCGCTGTTGGCCCAGTCGACCAGGGTCGCGATGGTGGGGGCGTCCGGGGTGTCGTGCACGACGGCCTCGGCCAGTCCGTCGAGCGGCAGCGGCGCGGGCGCGGGCGTGACCACGGCCTCCACGTTGGCCGCGTAACCGGACTCGACGCAGCGCACATACGTGTCCTCGCCGACGGGGCTGTCGGCGAGGAACTCCTCGGACGCACTGCCGCCCATCGCGCCGGACGTGGCCGCCACGATGACGTACTTGACGTGTAGCCGGTCGAAGATCCGCTGGTAGGCCTCGCGATGCGCGGCGTAGCTCGCCTTCAGCCCGTCCTCGTCCAGATCGAACGAGTACGAGTCCTTCATGATGAATTCGCGGCCGCGCAGGATGCCCGCCCGGGGGCGTTCCTCGTCGCGGTACTTGTTCTGGATCTGGTACAGGGTGACCGGCAGGTCCTTGTACGAGTTGTATTCGCCCTTCACGGTGAGCGCGAACAGTTCCTCGTGGGTCGGGCCGAGCAGGTAGTCCGCGCCCTTGCGGTCCTGCAGGCGGAACAGGCTGTCGCCGTACTCGGTCCAGCGGTTGGTGGTCTCGTACGGATCGCGCGGCAGCAGCGCGGGCAGCGAGATCTCCTGGGCGCCGATCGCGTCCATTTCCTGACGCACCACGTCCTCGACCCGGCGCAGCACCCGCAGGCCCAGCGGCAGCCAGGAGTAGACGCCCGGCGCGATGCGCCGTACGTAGCCGGCGCGGACGAGCAGTTTGTGGCTGGGCACCTCGGCGTCGGCGGGATCGTCGCGCAGGGTACGCAGGAAAAGGCGAGAGAGGCGGGTGATCACGGATGCACAGGGTAGTCGCTGGCTGGACGATGTTCACAGCGCATTACCGTTATCGCTCGTGCTGGTGCTGCTGCCTCCCTCCGAAACCAAGTCCGACGGTGGTACGGACGTTCCGCTCGACCTCGGCGAGCTGTCGATGCCGCAGCTCACGGCGGTGCGCGACCGGCTCATCGATGAGGTGACCAAGCTGGCCACCGACCCGGACGCCAGTCGCGCCGTGCTCGGTCTCGGCAAGGGGGCTGACGCCGAGATCGCGCGCAACGCGGCCCTGCGCACCTCCCCCACCCGCCCCGCGCTGGAGCGCTACACCGGCGTGCTCTACGACGCGCTCGACGCGCGCTCGTTCAGCAAACCGCAGCGCGCCAAGGCGTACGCGCGCCTCGGCATCGGCTCCGCGCTGTTCGGTGCGGTCCGCGCCAGCGACCCGATCCCCGCGTACCGGCTGTCCGGCGGCTCGAAACTGCCCGGCCTGCCGACCCTTTCGGCCGTCTGGCGTGACTCGCTTGCCGAGGCCCTGCTCGCCGAGGCCGCAGGCGACCTCGTGGTCGACCTGCGCTCCGGTACCTACCAGCAGCTCGGCCGCGTACCCGGCGCCGTCACCGCCAACGTCCTCACCGAACACCCCGACGGCTCGCGCACTGTGGTCAGCCACTTCAACAAACACCACAAGGGCTTGCTCGCCCGCGCCCTCGTGCTCACCCGCGCCGAACCGACCGACGTCCGCGGCCTCGCCAGCGTCGCGAGCAAAGCGGGCCTGCGCACCGAAATCGCCTCGCCCACTGAGCTATTGATCATCACCTGAGCGGCGGAGGCGGCGCTCATCGACCCGAGAAGCCAGTTCGCGGCCGCACGTGCCACGCCTTTCGATGAGGATCGGCAGCTACTCGGCATGCGCCCGTCTCGATATCGCGTGATCAGTCCTGCCGCATCGAGCCCGGCGACCAACCGGGCTCGCCCCGCGACCGCATCAGTCCGTCGGCTCCGTCAGCGTCGCCAGTTCACGGTCGAGATTGGCACGCGCCGCCGTCTCGAATCGTGTTCGGGCAATAGGGGTTCGAAAGAGTCTCGGCTGCCGGGCCAAGCCCTGAAGTACGGCCGCTCGCCCGGTACGGAACAGATCGTCGGGCACGTGCCGGTACTCCGCCCTGACCGCTGCGGCGTACGCGGCGTACCCCTGCTCATCGGCGGCGAGCACCGCGAGGTCGGCGTCGCACAGGACGCCGCCGTTGCGGTCGTCGTCGGCCGGATCATGGGTGGCGGTCAGGCGTACCAGCCTGGCGACCTCGCGAACGAGTTCCGGTGCGGCGCCGAGTGATTCGAGAACCTCCTCGGCCAAAACCGCGCTGCGTTCCTCGTTGTCCGCACGATCGACCGCGTAGACGGCATCGTGGAAGAACGCCGCGTATCGAACCGCGTCCGCGTCATCGGCGTCCCCGGCGAGCTCATCGATCACCGGCAACATCGCGGCCAGGTGATCGACCGTGTGGTATCGCCGATGAGCTTCTTGATAGCGGCGGATCAGGTCATCCCCGACTGCCTCGGCATCCGCCCCCGCAAGTGCCGCCCAACGCCCGAGCAGGTCTGTCACCGTCGATGTCCCCATCGACTCAGTCTGTCGAACCGCGCCGCCGCCGACAATGCTCCGGACCCTGTGGTTCACAGCACATCACCGAATCGAGCCCAGAAAATGGGATGCGCCGACCGACCACGGGTCCGCACCGTGGCACGGGAGCTCGAGGTTGCCGGAACGGGAGGATTCGGTCGCCCCGAGCTGAATGTTGGTGCACCACGCGGTAATTGCGTGGCGGGGAGGCACCACAGACTCCCTCGCCGCGTGCGAGGGATGCGCAGGAGCGCAAACTCAATCTGAAGCTAAAGCTGAATCACACGGCGTCAGTGGGGGTTCGAGTCCCCCTCCGGGCATCCATGTCCGGGTGGCCCAACTGGTAGAGGCAACCGTGGTCAACCTCAGACTCTCGCTCCAGCACGAGTATTCGCCGCCGAACACCGCGGGACGAGGAAAGGACATGCCCGCGACGAGATGCCGGTTCAACTCCGGTCTTCCGCGCCCATGCGGAGGTGGTCTAACCGTATGACACGTCGCTAACCTGAAGCTCATCCGATCCTGACGCCGGGGTGTGCGAATTGGGCGGCAATCTGGAACCCGGGAGCAGGCTACGCTCCCGGGTTCCGCATATCCGTCAGCGCTGCGCGGTGGCCAGCAGCGCGCGGATCTTCGCGGCATCGGCGGGCGCACCGGCGTTCTCCCAGAACGGAAGTGCCGACGAGTACACGTCCGCGTAGGCCGGTGAGTCCGGCTGGAAGCGCCAGCTCTCGCTCAACGGACCGACATCGACGGTGTCGTAGCCGAGTACGTCCAGCAGTTGTGCCGCAGCGGCTTTCGCGTCCGCGTCGTCGCCCGCCATCGGCAGTGCCGTGCGATCCGGCGAGCCGGCCGGGCGGGCCAGCGTGGCGAGGTGGCCGAAGTAGATGTTGTTGAACGCTTTCACGACCTTCGAGGTCGGGAGATGTTTCTGCAGCAGTTCGCTGCTCGTCGTCGACCCGTCCGCGAGCTCAGGGAACGTCCCGTCCCGGTCCGGGTAGTAGTTGTTGGTGTCGATCACGACCTTGCCCGCCAGCGGCGCCACCGGCACCTGCCGGTAGTTGCGCAGCGGCACGGTCACCACGACGATGTCCCCCGCCGCGGCCGCCTCTTCGGCGGTCGCCGCCCGAGCCCGTGGCCCGAGGTACGCGACGAGATCGGCCAGGGTCTCCGGACCACGTGAGTTACTGAGCACCACATCGAGGCCGGCGTCGATGGCGAGCCGCGCCACCGTACTGCCGATGTTCCCACTACCGATCAATCCAACGGTTGTCATAGAGCTTGAAACGCCGCCGCGACCTGCGATGTTCCCGTGTGTGACGCAAACAGCTCGGCGCCGTGAGCGCCGTCACGCGGGGCCCGGTCACGGTACGTCGGCGTTGGCGGTGAGATCGCGGATCAGCAGCGCGGCGTGCAACGACGTACGCGACTCCCCGTCCTCGAGATCGACGGCGAGAATGCGCTCGATGCGGGCCAGCCGGTCATAGAGCGTCGGCCTGCTGATGTTGAGCCGACGCGCGAGTTCGGTCTTGTTCCCCGCCAGATCGAGGAACTGACGCAGGGTGCGGGTCAGGTCGGCGGTGTGCCGAATGTCGTAGCGCAGCAACGCACTCAGCTCCGTCTCGGCGAACCGCTGCACGCCCGTTTCGTTGCGGATCAGCGAAAGCAGGCCGCGCAGCCGCACATCGCCGCTGCGGTAGAACGGCCGCGGCGCCGAAGTCTCCAGCGACAGCGCCACTTCCGCGACGTGCGCGGCGTGCGGCAGCTCGTGCGCGGTGTCGAGCAGCGAATCCGATTCCGCGCCAACGCCGATCACCACCCGCTCGACGCCGTCGACCCGGCGCACCTCGCCGGTGATCGCGGTGCAGGCGGCCGTCAGGCTGGCGTCGAGATCGCCGGTGCGCGGCAGCGCCAGGATCATGCCGACCCGGTCGCCCTGATCGGCGGCGGCGAGCGCGGTCAGCTTCGCCAATCCGAGGCCGTGCGTGACCGCGTCCAGGATGCCCGCGGCCCGGCGTTGCCTGGCCACCGGATCGGTCTCCGCGACCGCGGCGATATCGATGGCCAGCGGAACGTAGGCGGCCCGGCGGGCCAGGCCGAGCGCGGCGGCCCGCGCCGCCGCGTCCCGCTCGTCCAGCACGCGACCGTTGACCATGTCGTCGATGAGCCCGGTCTGCGCCTGCCGGTGCAGGCCGAAGCGGTCCTTCTCGATCATCCGGTGCAGGGTGAGGGTCTGCGCGGCCCGTTCGAGCACCATCCGGGCGCGGGCGGTCGGCACGTCGTTGGACGGCAGGATGAGCCGTCCCCACCGCTGGGTGTGCGGGCCGACGGCGACCGCGTCCCAGCCGTCGGGCAGCAGCCGCGAGGTGGTCTCCCAGTCATCCAGCAGCGTCGGGGTGGACGCGTGCTTGGCCGTGAGGGTGAGCACCCGATGCGAAAGGTCCTCCAGCACCACCGACGAATCCAGCATGCCCGCAGCGGTTTTCACGATCTCGGCGAGCGAGGCGCGGCGCACGCTGAGGTCGGTGAACGTCTCGTGCACGGTGCGCGCGAATTCGAGTTCGGCGTACTGCTCGGCCACGATGACCCGGTGCACCGCCTCGGTGATCTCGACGAACCGGGTGATCTTGTGCAGCACGATCAGCGGGAGACCGAGCGTGTCGGCGGTCGCGGCGACGACCGGCGGCAGTTCCGGCACGTATCCGCCGAGCTCGATGACCAACCCCGCGACCCCGGCGGCCGCCAGCGCGGTCAGGTAACCGACCGTCGCGATGTCGCCGTGGCTCATCGCCTGCCCGGTGGTGAGAATCAGTTCCCCGCCGACCAGCAGCTGCGCCACATCCGCCACATCGCTGACGTGCACCCAGCGCACCGGCCGGTCCAGCGATCCGCCCGCCACGACCTGGGGTTCCCCGGCGAGCACCACCGGCATCGCCAGCACATCGGCCACGGAGGGAAGCACCGACGAATCGTAATACGAAATCCGGAATTGCGTACAGATCGTCGGGCCGTCGAGGAAGGATGATGCCGGAGAGTAGTACCAAGGAGGCGTCCATCCGCCGACGCACCGCGACGCTCACGGATCGAATCGAGGAGAAATGCAGACAATCGCGCACTGGCTCGACGGCAAGGCTTTCGCAGGCACCAGCGAGGCGACCGCGCCGGTGACCAATCCGGCCACCGGGGTGGTGACTGGGCAGGTCGCGCTGGCGAATGTCGCGGACACCCGCGCGGCCATCGACGCCGCGGCGGACGCCTTCCCGGCCTGGCGGGACACCTCGCTGGCGCGGCGCACGCAGATCCTGTTCCGGTTCCGCGAACTGCTGAACGAGCGCAAGGAGGACATCGCCAAGCTGATCACCGCGGAGCACGGCAAGGTGCTCGCCGACGCCATGGGCGAGGTGAGCCGCGGCCTGGAGGTCGTCGAATTCGCCTGCGGCGTACCGTATCTGCTGAAGGGCGGCTACACCGAGAACGCGTCGACGAAGGTGGACATCTTCTCCATCCGCCAGCCGCTGGGCCCGGTCGCCGTCATCTCGCCGTTCAACTTCCCGGCGATGGTGCCGATGTGGTTCTTCCCGCTGGCCATCGCGGCGGGCAACACGGTGGTGCTCAAGCCGAGCGAGAAGGATCCGTCGGCGTCGCTGTGGCTGGCCGAGCTGTGGGACGAAGCAGGCTTGCCCGCAGGCGTTTTCAATGTGGTGCAGGGCGACAAGGTCGCGGTCGACGAGCTGCTGGACAACCCGGCCATCAAGGCGGTCTCGTTCGTCGGCTCCACCCCGATCGCGAAGTACGTTTACCAGCGCGGGACCACCGCGGGCAAGCGGGTGCAGGCGCTCGGCGGCGCGAAGAACCACATGGTGGTGCTGCCGGACGCCGATCTGGATCTGGCCGCCGACGCCGCGGTGAACGCTGGATTCGGTTCCGCGGGTGAGCGATGCATGGCGATCAGCGTGGTCGTCGCGGTCGGCGACGCCGCCGACGAACTGGTCGGCAAGATCACCGAGCGGGCCACCACCATCAAGACCGGCGACGGCACCCGCGGCACCGACATGGGCCCGCTGGTCACCCGCGCGCACCGGGACAAGGTCGCCGAGTACATCGCGGCGGGCGAATCCGCCGGTGCCAGTGTCGTTCTCGACGGTCGCGGGATCGAGGCCGACGGCGCGGCGGACGGATTCTGGCTCGGGCCGACGATTCTCGATCACGTCGGCACCGACATGAGCGTCTACACCGACGAGATCTTCGGCCCCGTCCTCTCGGTGGTGCGGGTGGACAGCTACGACGACGCGCTCGCGCTGATCAACGCCAACCCCTACGGCAACGGCACCGCCATCTTCACCAACGACGGCGGCGCGGCCCGGCGCTTCCACAACGAGGTGGAGGTCGGCATGGTCGGTATCAACGTGCCGATCCCGGTTCCCATGTCCTACTACAGCTTCGGCGGTTGGAAGAACTCGCTGTTCGGCGACTCGCACGCGCACGGCGCCGACGGGGTGCACTTCTTCACCCGGGGCAAGGCCGTCACGACGCGCTGGCTCGACCCGAGCCACGGTGGGATCAATCTCGGCTTCCCCGAGAACAAGTAGCGGAAGCCCCGCGAACAACTAACCGACAAGCCCAGCGACGCAGGAGAACTCGCCGATGACCCTCCCGAACGGATTGACACCGGAGACCGCCCGCGCGGCCGCCGAACGCGCGTACGAGCTCGACCGCCGCCACGTCTTCCACTCCTGGTCCGCCCAGGCGCACCTGAACCCGATGACGATCAGCGCCACCCAGGGCTGCTACGTCTGGGACGGCGAGGGCAACCGGCTGCTCGACTTCTCCTCCCAGATGGTGAACACCAATATCGGCCATCAACACCCGAAAGTCGTTGCGGCGATTCAGGAACAGGCCGCCAAGCTGTGCACCGTCGCGCCGCCGCACGTCAACGACGCCCGCTCGGAGGCGGCCCGGCTGATCGCCGAGCGGACACCCGGTGAGCTGAACAAGATCTTCTTCACCAACGGTGGCGCCGAGGCGGTCGAGCACGCGGTGCGGATGGCCCGGCTGCACACCGGCCGCTACAAGGTGCTGGCGCGCTACCGCTCGTATCACGGCGGCACCGAGACCGCGGTCAACCTGACCGGTGATCCGCGGCGCTGGCCCAACGATCACGGCAACAGCGGCGTGGTGCACTTCTTCGGCCCGTTCCTCTACCGCACACAGTTCCACTCGACCGATGAAACCGAGGAAACCGAGCGCGCTTTGGCGCATCTCGAACAGACCATCGCGTTCGAGGGGCCGAGCACCATCGCGGCGATCGTGCTCGAATCCATACCCGGCACAGCGGGAATCATGGTTCCGCCGCCGGGCTACATGGCGGGTGTGCGGGCGCTGTGCGACAAGTACGGGATCATCTTCATCGCCGACGAGGTGATGTCGGGCTTCGGGCGGACCGGAAAGTGGTTCGCCATAGAGCATTTCGAGGGTGTCGTCCCCGATCTGCTCACCTTCGCCAAGGGCGTGAACTCCGGGTACGTGCCGCTCGGTGGGGTGGCGATCAGCCCGGCGATCGCCGCGACCTTCGACGACCGGCCGTACCCCGGTGGCCTCACCTACTCCGGTCATCCGCTGGCCACGGCGGCCGCGGTCGCGACGATCACCGCGATGGCCGACGAACGCATCATCGAGAATGCGGCCGAGATCGGTGCCCGGGTGCTCGGCCCCGGCCTGCGCGAGCTCGCCGATCGGCACCCGAGCATCGGTGAGGTGCGCGGCACCGGGGTGTTCTGGGCACTGGAACTCGTCCGGGATCGGGCAACCCGCGAACCCCTCGCGCCCTACGGCGGCACCAGTCCGGAGATGAACGAAGTCGTCGCCGCGTGCCGGGCCGCCGGGCTGCTGATGTTCGTCAACTTCAACCGGCTGCACGTGGTGCCGCCGTGCATTGTCAGCGAGGCGGAAGCCAAGGAGGGCCTGGCCATTCTCGACCAGACGCTGACCGTGGCCGACCAGTACGTTTCCTGACGACACGCATTCTGGTGGCGGCCGGGACCCATCCCTCGTGGGTCCCGGCTTTTGCCGGGCCGGAATGTCTTCGGCCGGTGGGGTGTTCCTGCTATGCGTGACCGATACCGCTGAGCTTTCCGAAGATCTGAAGAAGTATCTGGACGAGTCGAAGGTGTTCGCGACCGTGGCCACGGTCAACCCCAACGGGCAACCACACCTGACCGTCATCTGGTTGAAGCGCGAGGGCGACGAGCTGCTCTTCTCCACCACCACCGATCGTCAGCAGGGCAAGAATCTGGCCCGCGACCCGCGCATCACCGTGATGATCAACCCGCCGGAGGAGCCGTACAAGTACGCGGAGGTCCGCGGCACCGCGACGCTCACCCCGGATCCGGAGAAGACGCTGCCGGACGAGCTTTCACTGAAGTACAGCGGTCAGAAGTACCTGGACTTCAATCCCGCCTCCGTCAACGACGGCCCGCGCCTGATCGTCCGCGTGACGCCGAGCAAGGTCGCAGGCCGGTTCTGAAACCCCCGGCCCGGCAGGCTCAGGCCTGCTGGGCCTCTTCCTGCGCATGCTGCGCCTGCGCGAGCTGCTGCGGCGTGAACCGCAGCGTCAGCGCGATCAGACCGGCCGCGAACGCGACGATCGCGCACACGAAAAGCACCAGCGTGTAACCGCTGCCGAGCGCGGCGACCTCATGCGCGTTCATCTCGGTCACCTTGCCGGTCCGCCCGCCGAGTGACAGCGTCTTCGACGCCGCGATCGGCGTGAGCAGGCCGATGGCCACCGGCGTCGCCAGGTTCATGAACATCTGCCCCACCGCGGACAGCGGCCCGATGTTCTCCGCGGACACCCCGACCAGCACGCACAGCGGCGCGAGCACCATCGCCATGCCGACGCCGAAGCCGATCACGATCAGCAGCGGCAGCAGGGTGGTCAGGTACTGCACGTCCCCGTCGAGCGTCGCGCCGAACAGCAGCCCGATGCCGAGCACGGTCGCCGCCCCGGCCAGCAGCCAGCGCGGCGCGACGTACAGCGCGGCCTTGGAGGCCAGCGCGCCGCCGATGCCGATGCCGATGGTGAACGGGATGGCCGCGACGCCCGCCTGCAGCGGGCTGTAGCCGATCACGTTCTGCAGGAACTGCGCGACGAAGAAGGTCATCGCGCCGAGCACGCCGCCGGCCAGGAAGATCAGCAGGAAGGTGGCGACCCGGTCGCGGCTGTCGAACAGCGACCACGGCAGCAGCGGATCGTCGATCTGCCGCTCCATGATCACGAACACCACCAGCAGCACCACGCCGCCGATCAGCGCGCCGATGATGAACGGGTTGTCCCAGCCCATCTCGGGTCCCTCGGTCGCGCCGAACACGATGGCGGCGCAGGCGAGCGTGCCGAGGATCGCGCCGCGCACATCCAGCGGTGAGCGGTGGTGCGCGGTGTCGGCCAGCTTGTAGATCGCGCCGACGATTATCAGCACGCCGATCGGCACGTTGATCAGGAAGATCCAGCGCCAGGACACCTGGGTCAGCGCGCCGCCGACGACCAGACCACCGACCGAGCCGATGCCGACCATCGAGCCGACGATCGCGATCGCCTGGTTGCGCGCCTTACCCGGCGCGAAAGTCGTTGCCACCAGGGCGAATGCGGTCGGCGCCGCGATCGCCGCGCCCGCGCCCTGGAGCGCGCGGGCGGCCAGCAGCATGCCCTCGTTCTGCGCCAATCCGCACAGCAGCGAGGCGAAGGTGAACAGCGCGACGCCGATGATCAGCATCCGCTTACGCCCGAACGCGTCGCCGAGCCGGCCGCCCAGCAGCATCAGCCCGGCAAAGGTGAGGCCGTAGGAGGTCACCGTCCACGCGCTACCCGCGCTGGACAGCCCCATCTCCTCTTGCAACCGAGGCAGGGCGAAGATCACCACGGTGCCGTCGAGCACCACCATGAGTTGCAGCCCGCTCAGCACGAGGATGGCGAGCCCGAAGGCCCGCTGCTTCATCGGATACTGCATCGTCGCAGCGGGATTCTCAAGCACAGTGAGCCACTGTACTTACCTGGACGGGCCGCACGGTATCGGCGGCCTACTGGCACCGCCCCCGCAGCCGCACGCCTTTTAGCATCCGCACGCGTGTTTGCGCGGCGAGTCTGCGTGCGGGAAATCAGAACCCGTGCGGCTGTGGGCTTCAGCGCTCCGATCCGCTGTCCGTTGAGAACCCTGCGGTGCGGCAGCCGCACGCCTTTTAGCATCCGCACGCGTGTTTGCGCGGCAAGTCGGCGTGCGGGAAATCAGAACCCGTGCGGCTGTGGGCTTCAGCTGTCCGCGGAGAAACCTGCTGTGGGGCCGATGACCACGATGGCGGGCGGGCGGATGCCTTCCTCGCGGACGCGGGCAGCAACGGTGCCGAGGTCCGCGCGCAGGACGCGCTGGGTGCGCATGGTGCCTTCTTGGATGACCGTGGCCGGGGTGGTCGCGGGGCGGCCGTTCTCGATCAGGACGGTGGCGAACTGCTCGATGCGTTCGACGGCCATCATCAGGACGATGGTGCCGCGCAGGCGGGCGAGGGCAGGCCAGTCGACCAGGGAGTCCGGGTGATCGGGGGCGACGTGACCGCTGACCACGACGAATTCGTGGGTGACGCCGCGGTGGGTCACCGGGATGCCCGCGGCCGCGGGTACCGAGATCGGGCTGGTGATGCCGGGGACGACGGTTACCGGGATGCCCGCGTCGACACAGGCCTCGAGCTCCTCGAAGCCACGGCCGAAGACATACGGGTCGCCACCCTTGAGCCGGACGACGAATTTGCCCGCCTTGGCACCCTCGATGAGCGCTGCATTGATCGCGTCCTGGGCCATGGCCCGGCCGTACGGGATCTTCGCGGCGTCGATCACCTCGACGTCGGGGCCGAGTTCGGCCAGCAGTTCCGGCGGGGCGAGGCGGTCGGCGACCACCAGATTCGCGCGCCCGAGCAGGCGGCGGCCGCGCACCGTGATCAGGTCCGGATCGCCGGGGCCACCGCCGACCAGCGCGACGCCCGGTGTGATCGGTGTCGAATCATCGGTCACCACACCGGATTGCAGGGCCTCCAGCAGTGCGTTGCGAACCGCAGCCGAGCGGCGGTGCTGGCCGCCCGCCAGGACACCGAGGGTCATGCCGTCGTAGCGGGCGGTCGCCGGAGTGACCGCGGTGCCGAGGCGGGCGTTGTCGGCGCGCACGCAGAAGATCCGGCGGCGGGTGGCCTCCTCGACGACGGCCGCGTTGGTCTCCGGCTCGTCGGTGCAGGCGATCGCGTACCAGGCGCCGTCCAGGTCGCCGTCGGCGTAGGCCCGCAGCGTGACGGTGAGCTGCCCGGAGGTCGCCATGCCCTCGACCGCGGGGGTGACCTCGCGGCTGACCACGTGCACGTCCGCGCCGGAGGCGATCAGCAGGCCGAGCCTGCGCTGCGCCACGGTGCCGCCGCCGACCACGACGACGCGGCGACCGTCGAGATCGAGCCCGACCAGATAGTTCGGGTCCCCCTCTTGCGGCGCGGCACTGGATACCGCCTGGTCATCGGTGTGGTCTGGGGTGTTCGGCACAGTTTTCGAGCCTACGGCCTGGGTTCGGCGTGACGACAATCGACTGTGGTCACCGGCGCTATCGGCTGTGGAAACCGCGCTCGACCAGCGGGAAATGGCCGTGCGCACCGGGTGGAGGCGTCGTTGATCGTTCCTATACTCGGGCGCATGAACCGCTGGAGTCGGACAGTGCACATGGTGGTCGCCTCGACAGCGCTGGCCATCGTGCCCGCCACAGCCGGTGTGGCACACGCTGATCCGGCGCCCTACGTGCCGACGCAGGGCGTCGAGTCGAAGTACTTCCAGCCGGGTCCGGCGGCGGTGACCGAGCGGCTCGGCTTCGGCTGCTGCGACAGCACCGGGGCGAAGTTCGACGTCTGGTACCCGACCGATCTGGGGGCGACTCGGCATCCGATCGTCGTGTGGGGCGACGGGACCAATGCCGTCCCGAGCCAATACGCCTATCTACTGCGGCATTTGGCGTCGTGGGGCTTCGTCGTGATCGGCACCGAGAACCAGGGCACCGGGTCCGGTGTCGACATTCGGAAGTCGTTGGACTACCTGCTCGCGCAGGGTGATGATCCGGCGAGCGTGTTCTACGGGAAGTTGGACAAGGCGGCAGTCGGTGCAATGGGGCACTCGCAGGGAGCGTCCGGGGTGTTGAATGCCATGCGCGATGCCGGTGGAGCGATCAAAACCGCGGTGCCGCTGGAGGTTCCGGCGCAGCACTTCTGCTCCACGTCGACCACCTGTGCCGACACCCGTTCGCTGACAGCGGGTTCGGTGTTCCTGGTGAACGGTTCGTCCGATGGACTCATCTCACCATCGCAGCAGCTACTGCCCTGGCAGGCGGAAGGGTTGCAGTCGAATCAGGCGTACTACGAAGCGACTCCGGCGAATCTGTCGAAGGTGTGGGGCACGCTCAACGGCCCGAACCACAACGACGTGCAGGGTCAGCCGGACTGCGCGGGCGCGTCGGTTCCGTGCACGAACGGGGTGTACGGGTATCTCGGTTATCCGACGGCGTGGCTGATGGCGCAGCTGCAAGGCGATGCCACCGCGCGGGACGCCTTTCGCGCGGGCGGTGAGTTCTTCACCTCGTCGCCGAATTGGAGCAACCAGGTCAGCGCCGTCACCGGATGAGCCGGGCCGGGTGGGCGGATTGTCCGTCGCACGGTAGCTACTGACGTACGGTTCGTCCGTTGCCCACCGAGCCCGCACGGACGAGTGTTCATACATGGCTTTGACCGACGACACGCCGCTGGCGTCCGAATACGCCGACCGCGTCATCGCGGTGGAACCGGGCGGCAACGAGCACATCCCCGACGACGCCCGGCACGGCAGCCCGCGCCAGCTGTTCTGGACCTGGATGTCGCCGAACCTGGAATTCGCCACCATCTTCATCGGCGTGCTGTCGGTCACCGCGTTCGGGATGAACTTCTGGCAGGCGACGCTCGGTTTCGCGGCGGGCGTCGGGCTCGGCGCGGCAGCGCATTACGTGCTGTCCGGGCGCGGGCCCGCCCACGGCGTGCCGCAGATGGTGTTGGGGCGCTTGGCATTCGGATATCGGGGCAACGCGCTGCCCGCCGCGTTCATGTCGATCATGTGCGGGGTCGGCTGGTTCGCCACCAACAGCGTGAGCGGCGCGTTCGCGTTGAGCACGCTGACCGGCATGCCGAAGCTGACGGCACTGATCCTGATCGTGCTGGTGCAGACCGGTTTTGCCGCGTTCGGCCACAACCTGGTGCACGCGTTCGAACGGTTCGTGTTCCCGGTGCTCGCGGTGGTGTTCCTCGTGGTGACCATCGTGATCTTCAGCAAGGCCGACCTCGGTGCCGCCGCGCCGTCGGGTGGCGTCGGTGGGATCGGCGGGTTCCTGCTGACGGTCGGCACCGCGTTCGGTTATGCGGGCGGCTGGAATCCCTACGCGGCGGACTACTCTCGCTACCTGCCCAAGACCGTGTCGCGGGTCGCCACCGGTGGCTATGCCGGAGCCGGGCTGTTCGTCTCGTGTCTGTGGCTGTCGGCGCTCGGCGCGGCCTCGGCCACCATCGTCGGCGCGGTGCAGGGCAGTCCGACGGATGTGTTCACCGCGAATCTGCCCGGCGTGCTGGCGAACCTGACGCTGCTCGCCATCGCGCTCGGCGCCGTCGCGGCCAATGCGTTGAATGTGTATTCGGGCGCAATGGCATTCGTGACGATCGGTATCAAGCTGCCGATTCGGACGCAGCGGGCCGTCGTCTCGATCTGCTTCGGCGCCATCGGTTTCCTGGTCGCCTGGTGGGCGCTGCCCGACGCCGCCGCCAGCTATGAGGCGTTCCTGCTGATCGTCGCGTACTGGATCGGTCCGTGGCTGGGCGTGATGTTCGTCGACCAGTACCTGCGCCGCGGCCGCAAGATCGAGGACCTGCTCTACGACCGCGCCTACACCAATTGGCCTGGCGTAGCGGCATTTCTACTCGGCCTGGCGATCTCGGTGCTGCTGTTCTCCAACCAGGCCAAGTTCACCGGCTACATCGTCCGCGAACTCCCCGACCTGGGCGACATCACCTTCTTCGTCGGCTTCGTCCTCGCCGCCGCGGCCTACCTCCTGCTCGCCCGCCGCCGCGTCACCGCCACCTGAGCACGCCAACGCCAACAGCTGCAACGATGCGGAAGCCACCTCCCGCGCTCCTTTTCGCAAGCTGCGCACGAAATTGCTAGCAATTTCGTGCGCAGCTGCACAACTCATGCGCGGCGACCCCCAACGATCACTCTCTGGCGGGGCTGGTGAGGCGGTGGGCGCACAGGGCGAGGAGGAGGGTGCCGGTGAGGGCGGGGGCGGCGGGCTCGTAGCCGAGGAGGTCGCGGATGCGATCGAGGCGCTGGTAGAGGGATTGGCGGCCGATGTGCAGGGTGGTGGCGCAGCGGGTGGGGCTACCGCCGTGGCGCAGGTAGACCTCGAGGGTGCGGGTGAGGTTGCTGTGATGTGTTGTGTCCCAGGCGATCAGCGGGGCGATGGTGGTGGCGATCAGACGGGTTCGTTCGCCTACCGGCAGCGATTCGACGACGAGTTCGGTGGCCAGCTCGCGGCAGGTGGAGATGGGGCTGCCCGCCAGCCAGTCACGGCGATGACGAGTAGCGAGGCGCAGCGCGGACCGGGTGGCTTCCAGCGACCCGGTGAGTGCGGTGGAGGTGAACGCGCAGGGGTCGCCGACAACCAAGGTGACGCCCTCGACGGTGTTGGTGGCGAAGGCATTTCGCAGCAGCCGGACAGACTCACCAACGGGGTCTGCGATCGACTCGTCCAGTGTGAGCACCCCGTAGGTCGTGGCGTGCACCTCGGCAACTAGGCCGGGCCTGCCGAGTTCCTTTGCCGCGGTGTCGATCAGGCGAGTCGCGATGCGAGCGTCGGGTGCGTCGACCGCCACCGGTACCAATGTGCGCCCCGCCAGCGCGGGCACACCCGCCGCCGCAGCCCGAACCTTCAGATCGGCTTGACGAATCGGCTTGGCGTCCAGCAGATCCGCGAGCAGGGTGGTCGCCGCCAGTTGCGGACGCCCGGTCGGAGCTCCCGAATTCGCCAGCGCAAGACCGAGACTCGGCGCGGACTGCTCGAGGACAGTAGCGAGAGTAGCGCCGTCCAGCGACGAGCCGGGCCCTGCGGTCAGCGTTCCCCAGGTGTTCTCCCTGGCACGGATCGACGCCGTAGCAGCCGCGGATTCCACGGCCGCCCAGGCAGATCGATCATCATCGACGCCATGCGCGGCGATCAACGCCCCATTGCCGCTCGTCACAATCAACGCGCAGCGGGTGACCTCGCCGATCCGGGCAAGCAGTTGCGCGAGCCCGTTACTCGCCGCCAACTCGCCGGTGAGGTCACGCGCCAGCTCGTTGAGCAACCGCAACGACCGCACCTCCCGCGACACGATCTCGGTATTCGCGGCACGACACAGATCGATGAACGGCACCACGGCGCGCAACGCGATCAGCGGCAGACTGTGCCGCGACGCCTCCGCCACCATGTCCGGCGGGATGGCGTCGAAGGTCCGGCCGAGCTCGAAGGCCACCCCGGCCACCCCGCGCCCGGCGATCTCCCGCAGGTAGTGCCGCCGCGTCCCCGCATCCACCCCGGCCAGGCCGAGCCCGGTGGTGAGCAGCAGTTCGCCACCGGACAGCAGCGGGCTGATCTCGTAGATCTCGCTCGAATGCACCCAGCGCACCGCCCGCCGAAGCGCGCTGTGACCAGCCAATACGAGCGGCTCGGCCGCGACGAACTGGTCGTCGAGCAACTCGCGCACGGTGGGCAACATATGGTCATCCTGTCATCCACGCCCCCGAAGTGGACAGACGTTCTGTACGTTGCGGTGCGGGGCGGTTCCCTTGGAGGCTGGACTCATGACGCAGGCGATACCGGCACGACAACTGCTCGAGGTGGCATACGACGAAGCTCAACTCGGTCTCGCCGAGGGCGGCATCCCGATCGGCGCGGCGCTGTTCGCCGCCGACGGCACCCTGCTCGGCCGCGGCCACAACCGCCGCGTGCAGTCCGGCGATCCCAGCATCCACGCCGAAACCGATGCCTTCCGCGCCGCGGGCCGCCGCCGCGACTACGGCCCGACCATCATGGTGACCACCCTGTCGCCGTGCTGGTATTGCAGCGGACTGGTCCGCCAATTCGGCATCGGCTCGGTTATCGTCGGCGAATCGCAGACCTTCTACGGCGGCCACGACTGGCTGGCTGAGAACGGCGTCGCGGTGACCGTCCTCGAAGACGACCGCTGCGTCGAGATGATGACCAAGTTCATCACCGAGAACCCCGCGCTCTGGAATGAAGACATCGGCGTCGCGGACGAAGTCGAGGCGCAGTAGCCAACCCGGCCTGACCGCGCTCAGCCATCGACCAGCGCTCCAGCAGAAGTGAGACGAAATGAACGCGATCGCATCGATCGATCTGTCCAGGTGGCGCGCCGGAGGTGCCGCGGCGGCCGAGGTCGAGCACGAGGTAGACGAGGGGTTGCGTCGGGCCGGGTTTCTGCTGGTCTACGGACACGGTGTGCCGGACGGCTTGGCGGGCCAGGTGCGCGCCGCGACTCGACGCTTCTTCGCGCTGCCGGACTCGGTGAAGGAGAAGTACGCCGTCTCGGTCGGCGGACGCGGCTGGATCGGTCCGGGCAAGGAGGCCAACGGCTATGCGGAAGGCACCGAGACGCCGCCCGATCTGAAGGAGACCTTCGCCGTCGGCGCGGACACCGCGACCGGTGACCGGCACATCGACGACGTCTGGTTCCTGCCCAATGTCTGGCCGGACGAGGTGATCGAGCTGCGCGAACTGCTGACCGCCTACACCGACGCCGTGCACACCCTGTCCGACGAACTCCTCGCGCTGTTCGCCGCCGCACTTCACCTGCCCGCCAACCCTTTCCAGGACTTGGCAGGCCGCCCCACCTGGACCTGCAACATCAACCACTACCCACCGTTGACCGCGGTCGGCGCACCGGAGCCGGGCCAGTTCCGGATCGGCCCGCACACCGACTTCGGCACCGTCACCGTGCTGGACCGCGAGCCCGGCGCGGGCGGACTACAGGTGTACACCGAGGCGGCGGGTTGGGCCGACGCCCCCTACGACCCCGCCGCCCTGACCGTGAATATCGGTGACCTGCTTGCCTATTGGAGCGGCAATCGCTGGCCGTCCGGACGACATCGGGTCCTGCCACCCCAGCCGGAAGCGCCCGAAGAAGACCTGGTCTCCCTGATCTACTTCTACGAACTCGACCACGACGCCGTCGTCACCCCGCTCGACCCACCCATCGGCAAAGTCAGCGGCCTACCACCGGTCGTCTCGGCGGAGTTCCTCCGCACCCGACTCGACGCCATCACCATCAGCTGAAGTGCGGGTAGTCCTGGACCCACTTGAAGCCGGTGCTGCGCAACGGGAACGACTCGAGATCCACCTGCTCCAGCGACAGCGTCACCTGGTGGCCGTTGAGTTGACCGTCCAGTCGTAGCCGATTCGGTGCCGATTGCGCGAAGGTGAAGGTGCCGATCTGGTTCGGCTCTGCCTGCGCGATCTGCCCGGGCAATGGTTGGCCTGCCGCCTGCGACACCGTGAGGGTGTGCGCCGCGCTGTCGACCGCGCCGACAACCGGCACCAGACTGCCGTCCATCTTCTGGTAGGCCATGCCGCCGATGTCGAAAACCACCCGCTGCCAACGGTTCTGGTCGGTGGTCAGCGGCGCGAGCGGCTGACCGTCCTGACTGAACTCCGACACCGTCCAGATCCCGTAAAGCGGCGGCCTCGGGGCACCGTCGCCTTCCCACCACCACTTCAAGCTTTCCTGCGTAGAACCGGTCAGCAACCAGATGCCGAGTACCACTTGTATGCCGACAGCGATCCAGCGGGCGCGTCGCGAACGGAACGGTTCCGGTTGCATCGCCGGCTCCGATGCACGTTGCAGCACAAGCATATTCGCCAACCGGCGCCCCTGTGGCGCGAGCAGAACCAGAGGAATCAGCATGAGGTGCGCCGCCAAAATCTTCACCGGCACGTCGAAGGTCATATTCAGCAGGAACACCTGCGCCATGCAGATCAGGCTCAGCATCGCCCCGACCGTCGCGGTCCGCGGCAGGACGAGCAGCAGTCCGCCTAGCACCTCCGCGACGCCGAGCATGATCTCGTAGACCGGGGCGGCGCCGACCTGCGACCAGAGGACCGCGGACAGGCCGAAATCTCCGTATGGCGTGAGCAGGGCCGTCAACGACGGTTGCTGCATCTGGGTCGGAATCACCTTGCCCATCCCGTACCAGAACATCTGACCGGCGAGAGCCAGCCGCAGGAAGAGCAGAAACCAGGCGTTCAGCCGATAGTAGTGGGGACGATGCCGATCCAGCGCCGTCCACACCACGGCGGCCGCCACGGCGACCACCAGGATGGTGAAGAGGAAGACCCACATGATCCCCTGGTCCCCGCTATGCGAATCCAGGTGCAGCGCAACGTCGGCGCCGAAGACGTGCCGACCCACCCACTCGAAGACCGGACTGAGCTGATAATAGGGCCACAAGATCGCCATTTTCGGCAGTTTGTCGCCGAGGACCCCGGTATACACGAACAAGAACTGCGGGAAGATCAGGCAGAACAAGCCGAAATAGGTGAAGCAGAACCGGAATGCGATGCGGGTCAACAGATTCCAGTTCGAATCCGGATCCTCGCGGATGGCCGAGGCTTTCGTGGCACTGTCCCGGTCGACCATGTCCGTACTGATAGCACTCAAAACGAACCCCTCAATCCGTAAACCTCCATGTGAGGCAACGGTATTGCGGCGAGGAGTCGCGAACCTCCAGGAAATCCCTGGTCTTCACCTCGGTAATCAGTCGTACGTGCCAGCCGTACCAAGGTGGTCGGGGAGGCTCGAGCGCAGGCGAGGTCGTCGCATGTCAAGGCCCGGTTCCGACCAGTGAGCGGGTTCGGCAACCTCGATCGTTTTCCACCCGCAAGCCGACTGGAACGCGTTACTGTCGCGTATCGCGGCGGCCCGCCGTCGATGTGGGCTGTGCCGAGGCAGGCCCGCGCTTCATGGCGTCAGGAGGACAACGATGGCCGAAGATCCGGATCCCGCCAAGCGGCAGCAGCTGACCGTCAGCGAGCGCGATCTCGACGTGCTGGCCGAGGACTTGGCGCGCTGGCTGGATTCGAGGGTCTCCGCCGATCATCCGCCCAAGGTCGCCAACTTGTCGCGCCCGCAGGCGGGCGGGATGTCGAGCACCTCCATCCTGTTCGACGCCGAGTGGAGCGTGGACGGGCGGCAGGAGAGCGGGTCGTTCGTCGCCAGGATGGCGCCGGAGAGCGGATCGTTCCCGGTATTCGAGACCTATGATCTGGCCACCCAGTACAAGGTGATGGCCGGGGTCGCCGAGACCACCGATGTGCCGGTGCCCGGGTTGTGCTGGCTGGAGGAAGACGAGAAGCCGCTCGGCACACCGTTTTTCGTGATGAAGCGGGTCGACGGCCGGGTGCCGACGGACAATCCGCCGTACGTGTTCATCGGCTGGCTGTTCGACGCGACCGCCGAGGAACGCGCACTGCTCACCGCGCACACCGTCGAGGTGATCTCGAAGGTGCACGCCATCCCGGATCCGGCGATCCGATTCCCCGCGCTGCGCGGGCCAGGGCAGTCGCTGCGCAGGCACGTCGAGGCCCAGAAGGCTTGGTACCGCTGGGCTTTGACCGACGACGGCTTCGAGATCCCACTGCTCGAGCGGACCTTCGCCTGGCTCGACGAGCACTGGCCCGCTGATCCGGGACCGGACGTCCTCAGCTGGGGCGACGCGCGACCCGGCAACATCATCTACGACGAATTCGCGCCCGCGGCGGTGCTGGACTGGGAGATGGCCGCGTTGGGGCCGCGCGAACTGGACGTCGCCTGGGTGATCTTCATCCACCGGTTCTTCCAGGACATCGCCACCCGATTCGAGCAGCCGGGCCTGCCGGACTTCCTGCGCCGCGCCGACGTGGTCGCGAAATACGAAGAGCTGACCGGACATACGGTGCAGAACCTGGACTGGCACATCATCTACGCCGCGCTCCGGCACGGCATCGTGATGGCCAGGGTGAAGCGCCGGATGATCCACTTCGGCGAGGACACCGACACCCCGGACCGGGACGACTATGTGATGCACCGAGCCAGCCTGGAACGGCTGCTCGATGGAACCTACGAGTGGGATTGAGATCAACCATGCCAGTTCCGTTGGACGAGTACCCGATTCACCAGACCGGACTATCGCTGGCCCGGGTGGCCAGCAGCGACCGAAACTTCTATGACAGAAGCTATTTCAACGGTCACGACCGCGACGGCGGCACCTTCCTCATCACCGGGTTCGGGGTCTATCCGAACCTCGGGGTGATCGACGGTTACGCCGCCGTCCGGCGCGGTGACGCGCTGCGCACCGTCCGCTTCTCCGACGCGCTCGGCGAGCGCGGCCTCGACCTGAAGGTCGGCGGCTATCGCATCGAGGTGCTCGAGCCGCTGCAACGACTCCGGGTGATCTGCGAGCACGACGAGCTGTCCTTCGACCTCACCTGGGAGGGCGCCTTCCCCACCGTGCAGGAGCAGCCGCACCTGATCCTGGCGGGCAATCGGCCGATCATCGACGCGAGCCGGTTCGCCCAGCTCGGCTCGTGGGCGGGGACGCTGCACGTCGACGGGGAAGACATCACCGTCGACCCGTCGGTGTGGACCGGAACCAGGGATCGCTCGTGGGGCATCCGGCCGGTCGGCGAGAGTGAGCCGCCCGGGCGGGTGGCCAGCGAACCGTCCGGCGGCTTCTGGTGGATGTATGTACCACTGCGGTTCGACGATTTCGCGATCGTCGTCATCGTGCAGGAGGAGCCGGACGGTACCCGCACGTTGAACGACGCCGTGCGGATCTGGCCGGACGGGCGCACCGAACAGCTCGGCTGGCCGCGCGTCTCGATCGACTACCGTTCCGGCACAAGGATTCCCGTAGGAGCGCGGCTCGAACTGACCACGCCGGACGGCAAGCCGCTGGAGGTCGAGGTGACCACGGGCACCAATGTGCCGCTGCACGTAGGCTGCGGTTACGGCGGGGATCCGGACTGGCAGCACGGTCAGTGGAAGGGCCGCGACTGGTCGTTGTCCAGCCGGTACGACCTCACCGACCCGGCCATCGTCGCCCGCGCGCCCTATGGCGTCATCGACCACGTGGCGCACGCCCGCTGCGGTGATGCCGAGGGCTGGGGGCTGTTCGAGCACGCCAGCCTCGGCCGCCACGATCCCACCGGCTTCGCCGACTGGGGTTCGGTCGCGCCGTAGGTCAGAACGCGGGGCGGGCCAGTTCGGGGCGCTTGCGGTAGTCGGTCAGCCCGATCACATTGCCCCACGGGTCGGATACCTCGACGCTCCATCCGGTCGCGACTTCGAAGGGCGCGGTGACCATTTCGACACCGCGCTCTTCGAGTTCGGCCGCGGCGGCCTGCGCGTCCGGCACCTCCAGCCATACCCGCATCGCGGGCGGTGCGCCCTGCCCCGCGGCGGGGTCGACCATGGCCATGATCCCCGGCGTTTCCGCCGCGACTCCGAACAGCGCGATTCCGCGCTCCGGCACGGTGAATCGCACGGAGAGCCCGAGTCTGTTCTCGTAGAAGTCCACCGCCGCGGCCAGGTTCCCCACGGGAACCAGCACGTTATCGATCCCTCGGATATCCACTCCGTCATCAAACCACTCGGCGTCCGTGGGCTCACCTGGTTCAGGACAGGGTGCAGCCGTAGTCGTCGGCTATCCGGTGCCGCTCGGTCGGGGGTGCGTCGCGTTGCGCCGCAGCGATGACGACGCCGTGCACGGTGCGTTTGGGAACGACCAAGGTGCCGCCCTCGGCGGCGAGGATGGCGGCTGCCTCCGCGACACTCGCGGTACCCACCGCGGCCACCGTTCGCGAGTCCGGGTTCGGCACTGGCACTTCAGCCAGTTCAGCGGCGGTATAGCTGCGGATCGGTACCCCGAGCTCGGCCGCCGCACCGAGCAGTCCCGACTCAGTCGCTCGTCGATCGATGGTCGCCAAACAGCTGATCTGGTTGAAACCCAGCACTTTACGTACCACCGCGACGATGCGGTCGGCAGAGGTTCCTGGGCGTAGGCCCAGGCCGACAACTAGTTCAGGCACTTATCACCTTCGAGCTGAGCACAGCGGAGAGTCACACGCGTGCCGATGTCCGGCGGCGTGCTGCGGATGCGATGTCGGTAGAGGTCGCCCCGCTGAACAGAGATCGGTCAACGGCTGGCACGAGCACCCGCGTACTCGGCTGCGGCTGCGACGAAACGGGTTGTCGCTTCGGGGTTTCCGGCGGGGTGGGTGTGTAGGTAGGAGGCGTGCACCTGATGGACGAGCGCACCCTCTCGCACGCGTGCGCCGTCGCTGCCGTGCCAACCCCAGGCCGGGGCGTCCGAGGCTGCCGCGATCAAGCGGGTCCGGTGGAACTCGTGTCCACAGACGCGTTCCCCGGCTCGCCACAGCGGAGAATCCGCCAGCGCCACCGCATCTCGGTAACCGAGGGTCAGTCGCGGACCGAACTCGGCGTCCGCGTCGATCACCCCGGCCATCGGATGTCCGTCGAGTGAGCGCGTCAGGTAAAGCAATCCCGCGCATTCCGCGTGCACGGGCATTCCGCGCCGAGCCTGCTCGGCGACCGCGGTCAGCAATTCCGTGTTCGCCGCCAGCTCCGGAGCATGCTCCTCCGGAAATCCACCAGGAAGCACCAAACCTGCTGTCCCGCTGGGCAATTCGTCCCGAAGCGGGTCGAACACCACCACCCGCGCCCCGGCGGCCAGCAGCAGTTCGCGGTGCTCGGCATAGCCGAAGGTGAACGCGGGCCCGCCCGCCATCGCGATCAGTGGGCCGGAACTCACAACCGCGTCAGTATCTGGAATCCGAACGGCGCCTGGCGCTTCGGACGACTGGAGTTGCGCTCCCACAACTCGCACCGCGTCCGCCGGATCCCAGGCCGGGCCGTCCACGGTCGAGCGGGCCAACGCCGCGATCCCACGCAGATCAACGTGCGCCGCAACCAGATCCGTCATCGCCGATACCGCAGCGGTGGCAGCGGTGCCGTGCTCCACGGCCGGGATCAGCCCGAGATGCCGCGAGGGCACCTCCAATTCGGTCATCCGCGGCAACGAACCCAGTACCGGAATTCCGACCCGGTCGCAGGCCGCGCGCAACACCTGATCGTGCCGTTCGCTGCCGACCCGATTCAGGATCACTCCGCCGAGGCGAACACTGCTGTCGAAAGTCGCGAAACCATGCAGCAGCGCGGCCAAACTCTGACTGTGCCCGCGCGCATCGACCACCAGCACAACGGGTGCCCCGAGCAGACTCGCGACCTGCGCGGTAGACCCTTCAGCCACCGGCCCGGCATGGTTCTCATCGATGCGGCCGTCGAACAGCCCCATCACACCCTCGACCACCGCGAGATCGCAGTCCCGCGCACCGTGCTGATACAGCGGCACAACACGTTCCGCGCCGACGAGCACCGGATCGAGATTGCGCCCAGGACGCCCCGCCGCCAACCCGTGATACCCGGGATCGATGTAATCCGGCCCCACCTTGAACGGCGCGACCCGATGCCCGACCCGCCGCAGCGCACCGATCAATCCCGTTGCCACCGTGGTCTTCCCGCTCCCCGAAGCGGGCGCGGCGATCACCACCGCGGGGCAGTTCACCATTCGATGCCGCGTTGGCCCTTGCGGCCCGTGTCCATGGGGTGTTTGAGCTTGGTCATCTCGGTGACGAGGTCAGCGGCGTCGATGAGGGCCTCGGGCGCGTCGCGGCCGGTGATGACCACGTGCTGGTTGCCGGGACGGTTACTTAGCGTCTCCATGACCTCATCTATGTCGACCCAGCCCCACTTGAGCGGGTAGGTGAATTCGTCGAGGACGTAGAAGCGGTGCTGTTCGGCCTTCAATCGGCGAGCGATCTCCTGCCACCCGGCGAGCGCGGCGGCGGCGTGGTCCTCGTCGGTGCCTGGCTTGCGGGTCCAGGACCAGCCTTCGCCCATCTTGTGCCATTCGACCGAGCCGCCCGCACCGGTCTCCTCGTGCAGGGTGCCGAGGGTGCGGAAAGCCGCCTCCTCCCCCACCTTCCACTTGGCGCTCTTCACGAACTGGAACACCGCGACATCGAAACCCTGGTTCCAGGCCCGCAGCGCCATGCCGAACGCCGCGGTCGACTTGCCCTTGCCCGGCCCCGTATGTACCGCGAGCACCGGCTGATTCCGGCGCTGGCGCGTGGTGAGCCCGTCGTCGGGCACGGTCTCCGGCACACCCTTAGGCATCGAATCTCCTTGATAGTCCTAGGTTCTTCATCGAACCGACCGCATCCTGACGCAGACTCGACCGAACCGCCGTCGGCACACCGCGGATCAAGCGGCGCGTGCGGCAGCGCCGAGCCGTCCCGATCCGGCGCGCACCACGTCGGCGACCGAATCTCCGGTCAGCTCGGCCAATCTCAGGTATCCGCCGCGCAGTTCGCGAGCCAGCTCGGCGGCCAGACCGAGCCGGATCATCCCGCGCTCGCAGTCGACCACGATCGAGGTGACCCCGTCGTTCGCGAGGCGGGCAGCGGCCGCACGGGCGCGCGGAACCGGATCGACCCCGCCCGTGGCGCGACCGTCGGTGAGCAGCACCAGCATCGGGCGGCGGCGCGGGTCACGAACCCGTTCCCGCAGCACGATCTCGCGTGCCTTCACCAGTCCCGCGGCAAGCGGTGTCTTCCCACCGGTACGCATCGCGGACAGGCGGCGCACGGCGATATCGACCGAAGATGTTGGCGGCAGGACAAGTTCAGCGTCCTGCCCACGCACCGTGATGACGGCGACCTTGTCGCGCCGCTGGTAGGAATCACGCAACAAGGTGACGACCGCGCCGGTGACGGCGGACAGCCGATCCCTGGACGCCATCGACCCGGAGGCATCGACCACGAAGACGACCAGATTTCCTTCGCGCCCTTCGCGATACGCGCCACGCAGGTCCTCGGCGGCCAGCTTCAGCGGACCATCGCCCCGGCCACGCGACCACTGATGCGGCGCGGCGGCGAAGACGGTGCCGAGCAGGTGCAGACCGGTGGAGGTATCGGTGCTCGGCCGAACCACACGACCGTGCCGCGACTCCGCCCGCGAGCGACGTCCGGGAGCGCCTTCACCGATGCCCGGCACTTCCCAACGCGGCGGTGTCGCGGCCGCGGAAGCCGGTGTGCCACTGCGACCTTCGCGGGCGCTGGGCCGCTGCCCGTCACCGGGGCCGTCGGGCGGCGAGTCCGGGTCGTCGTCCGGATCGGTATCGCTGTCGCCGGTCGGCGACTGGGATGCGTCACCTTCGGGCGCCGACTGCTCCGCGCCGTCCGGCTGCTCGCTCGACTCGAATTCGTCTGTCGCACTCGGCGACTGGGCCTCGCGATCCACTTCCTCGGCGGCGTCACGCATCGCGTCGTCGAGCTGGTCCTCGCTGATGCCCGGCTCGTCGAACGGATCGCGCCGACGCCGGTGCGGCAGTGCGAGTTCGGCGGCGATCCGCACGTCCTCCTCGGTCACCGCGTCCGCACCGCGCCACGCGGCGTGCGCCGTCGCGGTCCGTGCGACCACCAGGTCCGCGCGCATGCCGTCCACGTCGAAAGCGGCGCACAGCGCGGCAATTCGCCGCAGCTCGCCGTCGTCGAGCAGCACCTGCGCGACCCGATCCCGGGCCCCGAGGATGCGCTCGGCCACCGCCCGATCCGCGGCGGCATAGCTGTCGGCGAACCCGGCCGGATCGGCCTCGTAATCGAGGCGGCGCCGCACCACCGACATCCGCACGTCCACGTTCCGCGAGGCCGCCACGTCGACGGTGAGCCCGAACCGGTCCAGCAGCTGCGGACGCAGTTCCCCCTCCTCCGGATTCATGGTGCCGACGAGCACGAATCGTGCCGGATGCGAATGCGAGACGCCGTCGCGCTCGATGTGCACCCGACCCATCGCCGCGGCGTCGAGCAGCACATCGACCAGGTGGTCGTGCAGCAGATTGACCTCGTCGACGTAGAGCACGCCGTGATGCGCGGCGGCCAGCAGTCCGGGCCGGAACGCCTGTTCCCCGTCGCGCAGCACCCGTTCCAGATCCAGCGACCCGACCACCCGATCCTCGGTGGCGCCGACGGGCAGCTCGACGAGCCGCGCGGGCCGCGCACCGGTCTCGTCGACCACCGGCGGCAGCAGTTGCGCCAGCGCGCGCACCACGGTCGACTTGGCGGTGCCCTTCTCGCCGCGCACCAGTACACCGCCGATGCCGGGATGCACCGCACACAGAATCAGCGCCAGTTGCAGCCGCTCCTGACCGACCACGGCGGAGAACGGAAAACCCACCTCCCCGTCGCCGGCCGGACGCGTGCGTGATCCGGTCAGCGAGTGAGGCGACGGCACAGTTTCGGCATGGGACAAAGACACGCCCCAACTCTATGCGCGCGCACCTGGCCCACCGACGCTGCCCTTCCGATCATGGCTCCCCTGAACAGACAACCGCCCTCGTCGCGGGTCTGCGACGAGGGTGGCGGCCGAGCAACGGCCCGACGATCACCCCTTGCGCATCGGGATGTGCAGGATCCCGTCTTCGTCGAATTCCTCGCCGTCGGGCTTGAACCCGTGCTTGGCGTACATGTCGACGAGATAGGTCTGCGCGTTCAACCGCACGGTCGCCGAGCCCACCTCGGCGAGCGCGGCCTGCAGCAGGCGCGTGGTGTAGCCGTGGCCGCGCGCGGCCGGGACGGTGCACAGGCGGCCGATGCGGAAGGACTTCACCCCGTCCTCGTGCTCCTCGAGCAAGCGCAGCGTGGCGATCACCTCACCCTCGTCATCGAGCCAGAAGTGCCGGGTCTCCGGCAGCAGGTCGAGCCCGTCCAATTCCGGGTACGCGCATTTCTGCTCGACGACAAAGACTTCGACGCGAAGTTTCAACAGCTGATAGAGGGTGGCGTTGTCGAGATCCAACGCCCATGACCGTTTGAGAGCAACCGTTGACATCATCGCCTGTTGCTATCACACCTCGACGTTCGCCGCGACCCCCGCATGCCTCGGCGTGTTATCTGTGCCACCGGTGAGGTTCAGCGTCTTGGACGTCCAATCCCACACTTCGTGGAACAACGCCTGGTCCTCGGACAGCTTGACGCCGAGTGAGGGAATCATCTCCTTGAGCTTCGGCGTCCAGCCGGCGTACTCGGTGGGGAAGCAGCGCTGCATGACGTCGAGCATCGCGGTGACGCCCGTCGACGCGCCCGGGGAGGCGCCGAGCAGACCCGCGATGCTGCCGTCCGCGGCGGCGACCACGGCGGTACCGAATTCGAGCACACCGCCCGCGCCCTTGCGCCGGATCACCTGCACGCGCTGGCCCGCGGTGATCAGCTCCCAGTCCCGGCCGTCGGCGCGCGGGATGAACTCCTTGAGCGTGTCCACCTTGCCCGCCTCGGACTTGAGCAGCTCGCTCACCAGGTACTTGGTCAGGCCGAGCTCGGTGACGCCGACGCCGAGCAGCGAGAACAGGTTGTTCGGCTTCACCGACTTGAACAGGTCGGTGAGCTTGCCTTCCTTGAGGAACTTCGGCGTCCAGCCCGCGTACGGGCCGAACAGCAGGCCGGGCACGCCCTTGATGACGCGAGTATCCAAGTGCGGCACCGACATCGGCGGCGCGCCGACGGCGGCCTTGCCGTACACCTTGGCCTCGTGCTGCCGGATCAGTTCCGGGTTGGTGCAGCGGAAGAACTGACCGCTCACTGGGAAGCCGCCGAAGCCGTCGATCTCCTTGATGCCGGACTTCTGCAGCAGCGGCAGCGCGCCGCCGCCCGCGCCGACGAACACGAATTTGCTGATGAGCGTGCGGGTTTCGCGGGTGCGCAGGTTGCGCACCTTGACCAGCCAGGACCCGTCGGACTGCTTGGACAGGTCGCGCACCTCGTGGCCGAAGGCCAGGTCCGCGCCGCTGGCGCCGAGGTAGGCGAGCAGTTCCTTGGTGAGCGAGCCGAAGTCGATATCGGTGCCGCCGTCGGTCCAGTTCAACGCGACCGGATCGGAGAAGTCCCGGCCACGCGCCATCAGCGGGAGCCGCCGCGCGAATTCGTCGGGGCTGTCGATGTACTCCATGCCCTCGAACAACGGATGCCGCGACAGCGCCTCGTAGCGCTTGCGCAGGTAGTCGACGTTGTCCGCGCCGTGCACGAAGCTCACGTGCGGGATCGGATTGATGAATCGGGACGGGTCACCGAGGACGTTGTTCTCCACGGCGTAGGACCAGAACTGGCGCGACACCTGGAACCGCTCGTTGATGTCGATGGCCTTGCTGATGTCCACCGACCCGTCGGGGTTCTGCGGGCTGTAGTTCAGCTCGCACAGCGCCGAGTGTCCGGTGCCCGCGTTGTTCCACGGGTCACTGCTCTCCGCCGACGCGGCGTCGAGCCGCTCGAACAGGGAGATCGACCAATCGGGCTGCAGCTGGCGCAGCAGCGCACCGAGAGTGGCACTCATGATGCCGGCGCCGATGAGTACAACATCGGTCTTTTCAGTCATGGCAGCGTTCGGCACGGCTAGATCGACTTCCTTGTCCTTCTACGCGGGCCCACCGGGCGGGTGGACCTGCCTGGGCACGGTGCTTGCGTGTTATTGCCTCGGTTCCGGTTCGTAAACCATGGCGGGAGTTAGGTTACCCGCCGTTCACCTAGCCCCAATTGTGCACCTCACCACGTCGATCTCCCGCGCCGAACCCGCCGAATGTGACCTAGATTGTGTATGTGACAAAGGAAACTTCACTTGCCGCTCCGCAAACCGACACCCAGGGCGCCGGCCAGTGGAAAGCCGATGTCCTCGGCGAGAAGTACCAGCAGCGCACGCTGGCTCTCGGGCCCGATCCGGACGGAGAAGGCGAGGCAGTGGCCACATTGGTGCGCTATCTGCCCGGCGACGATATCGAGGCCACCGCGGGGGCCGTGCTGTATGTGCACGGGTTCACCGACTACTTCTTCCAAGAACATCTCGCGGAGCATTTCGCGGCACTCGGGTACCACTTCTACGCGCTGGATCTGCGTAAGTGCGGCCGTTCGCTGCGCGACGGGCAGACACCGCACTATGTGACCGATCTCGCACTGTATGACGACGAGTTGAACGAGGCATTGCGAATCGTGCGGGAGGAGACCGGCGCACCGGTCGTCTTGAACGCGCATTCGACCGGCGGACTGATCCTGCCGCTGTGGCTGAATCGGCTCAATCGAGCGCGCGGCACGGCGGCCGCCGGGATCGCCGGCCTGGTGCTCAACAGCCCCTGGTTCGATCTGCACGGACCGTCCTACTACCGGACCGTCGGAACGCCGATCATCAAGGGACTCGGCCGTTTTCGGAAGATGTTCCAGCTGCCCAGCGCGAAGATCACCACCTACGGCGACAGCCTGCACCACAGCGTGGCCGGTGAATGGGACTACAACCTGGACTGGAAACCGTTGCACGGCTTCCCGGTTCGGTTCGGCTGGCTGCGCGCGATCCGCAACGGTCACGCGCAGCTGCACGCCGGTCTGGACATCGGCGTGCCGTCGCTGATCCTGCGCTCCCGGATGACGAAGTTCGCCCGCCAGTACGGTCCGGCCGTCGATGTGGTCGATGCGGTGCTGGACGTGAAGCAGATTCAGCGCTGGTCGGGTTGCCTCGGCGACCGCACCAACATCGTGCCGATCGACGGCGCCAAGCACGATGTGTTCTTGTCCTCGGCCGAGCCGCTCGCGCACGCCTTCGCGGAACTCGACAGCTGGCTGGACTGGCTCACGACTACACCTCGCTAGCGCTCGGTTCCGTCGTGCCCCATGGGCGCTGTGTTATTGGTTCGCTCGCTGCGCTCGCTCACGTGTCTACCGAGCCAAGTCCGGCAACGGCTCACCAGGTGCTGGTGCGTAACACGATCTCGGTGGCCAGCTCATGGTCGGCCTCGGTCGCCACGTTCGTGACGTCGATGTCGACCACCCGGAACTCGCCGTAGACGAAGCGCCCGGAGGCGTCGGCCACCGAGCGCGGCAGGTTCTTGGTCGCCAGCACCGTGGTCGGCAACTCCACTGGACGGACCGTAGGGTCGGCCACGGTCCCATCCCGGCCTGGCGCCGCCGGATGGCCGCGATCGGCCACCACGAGGCTGATGAAGCGCCCGAATCCGGCCGCGCACGCCCGCCACGCCAGTTCGGCGCCGGTCCCCCGCGCGGCCACGTTCGCCCAGGGCACCCCGATCTGATCCAGGATCGCGGTGACGCCGGCGGCGTCGAGGCCGTCGATCGACTCCAGCACCACCGTGCGCAGATCCGAATTGTGCAATCGAGCACATACCTGGTCGTAGACGTCCGTCGAGTCAGCTGCGTCGGGCAGCAGCAGCACGCTGTGCCGGGATTCCGGTCCGTCTACCCGCACGGTCCATGCCCGGTCGCCCACCGTGATCTGCCGAGATTTCATGCCGAATGACGCTACACGGGTCAGCTGAACGAAGTCCTGTCTTCTGGTCAGGCCAGTAGCCGCATGCCCGCGCGTTCACCGGCGTTGTGGTCGAAGGTGACGGTGAGGTCGCAGCCCGCCTCCTGGCCCAATTGCTGGATGAGTGCGTCGGCGAAATCCGCGCCGTCGGCGGCCTGGCGCAGCGCCTGGCGGACGGTGTCGGCGCGTTCGACCACGATCTCGGTCGAGTCGAGCAGGCCGAGCAGCACGTCGGTGACCGCCTCCGGGTCCTGTTTGTAGCCGCGGCGCAGCACCCAGTGGATCTCGGCGAGCACGATCATCGTCACGTAACCGGGGCGGCTCTCGCTGAGGCCGTCGATCACCTGGTTGGCGCGCGCGGACTGCTCCGGATCGTCCTGGGTGAGGTAGCGGATCAGCACATTGGCGTCCAGACCGATCATTTCTGCTTGCCTTCCACGACGTTTCCGGTGATCGCCTCGTTCATCTGCTCGAGGCCGATCGGCGAGCCGGACCAGCCGACTATTCCCTTGAGGGACTTGATGGTTCGGGTCTCCGGCACCAGTTCATAGGTGCCGTTGACGGTGGGCACGAAGGCGACCCGGACCCCGGCGCGCAGACCCATCGCGACCCGGACGTCGATCGGTATGGTGATCTGCCCCTTGCTGGTCACGGTCGCGGACACCACGTTTCCCGCCCTGCTGTTGGACTTCTTGTCTGCTGCCACTTCAGTCACCGACCCGTGCTTCTCCCACGCCCACCGACCCGCGCCTTACCCGGAGCCGAATTCCTTACTGAAAGGTAAGGGGCAGCGTTCGTCGCGTCAACAGTTCATGTACGCGAGGTTGCCGAAGTGGGGAACGCGGTGGTCGCCAGGGTGGGCAGATCGGTGGGTGCGCCGTCGGTGAGCAGGCGCTCCAGCTGGGCGAGATCGAGGTTGTGCTCGATCAGGTCGGCGAGCATGTCGAGTTGGGTGGAGCGCACGGCGGCGACGGAAGTATCTTCGGCGGCAACGAAACCCGTGCGTCCGGCCGCCGCGGCGACGGAACCCAGCCAGGCCCGGCGGAAGTCGTCGGATTCGAACAGGCCGTGCAGATGGGTGCCCCAGAGCGGGCCGCGCACACTGCCTTCCGGTTCGCCGTTGATGTCGAGCCAGGCCGGATCGCCATTGCCGACCACTCGGCCGTGGTGAATCTCGTAGCCGTGCACCGGGATTCCCGTAGTGCTGTGGCCGCTGCTGCGGCGCAACACTTTCGGATCGGCGAATTCGATTTCCAGGTCCAGCAGGCCCAGCCCGTCGACCGATCCCGCGCCCGACTCGATCGAGTCGACGATTCGCTTGCCCAGCATTTGATAGCCGCCGCAGATGCCGAGGATCGGACCGCCCGCCTGCGCACGCGTGCGCAGGGCGTCGGCGATTCCGGTGCGCCGCAACCACTCCAGGTCCGACACGGTCGCCTTGCTGCCGGGCAGCACGACGAGGTCGGCGCCCGCGAGCCTCGACGGTTCGCTGGCCCAGCGCACCGAAATCCCTGGCTCGCAGGCCAACGCCTCGATGTCGGTGGAGTTGGAGATGCGCGGCAGCCGGATCGCGGCGACGGTCAGCCACTCGGTGCCGACCGGCGGGAGCGGGCGGCCGACCGGTGCGTCCGCGATGGTGCTCAGGGAGTCCTCGGCGTCGATCCAGAGGTCCTCGGTGAACGGGAGCACGCCGAGGGTGGGTCGGCCGGTCAGCTCGGTCAGCCGGTCCAGGCCGGGACGCAGCAGCTCGACGTCGCCGCGGAACTTGTTGATCACGAACCCGGAAATCAGTTGCTGGTCTTCGGGTTCCAAGATGGCGACGGTGCCGAAGAGGTGGGCCAGCACGCCGCCGCGATCGATATCGCCGACCAGCAGCACCGGGAGCCGCGCCGGTTGCGCGAGACCCATGTTCGCCAGATCCGTTGCCCGCAGATTGATTTCGGCGGGCGATCCCGCCCCCTCACAGATCACCACGTCGAATTCGGCACGCAGCGAAGCGAGTTCGTCGGCGACCACCTCGCGCAGCCGCTGACGGTGCTGGAAGTAGTCCCGCGCGCCGACCGTGCCGACCGCCTTACCCCGCACCACCAGCTGCGAGCGCCGATCGCTGCCCGGCTTCAACAGCACCGGGTTGAATCGCACGCTCGGCTCGAGCCCGCACGCCTGCGCCTGCAGCGCCTGCGCCCGCCCGATCTCGCCGCCGTCGAGGGTGACCACGGAGTTGTTCGACATATTCTGCGCCTTGAACGGCGCCACCCGCACCCCACCCCGCGCCAGCATCCGGCAGATACCAGCCACCACAACGCTCTTCCCCGCGTCCGACGTAGTCCCCGCGACGAGCAGCGCGCCCTTCACCGCGCCGACCGACAGCCGCACACCTCTTGATTTCCCGCACATGAATTCGCATGCGATTCCGTGTGCGGGAAATCAAAGGGCGTGCGTCTGTTGCGGTTTCTCACGGCAGCGTCAGGATCTCCGCGCCGGTGTCGGTGACGACGAGGGTGTGTTCGAACTGGGCGGTCCACTTGCGGTCCTTGGTGACCACGGTCCAGCCGTCGTTCCAGATCTCGTAGTCGATGCCGCCGAGGTTGATCATCGGCTCGATGGTGAACGTCATGCCGGGTTCGATGATCGACTCGATGGCGGGCTGGTCGTAGTGCAGGATCACCAGGCCGCTGTGGAAGGTGGGGCCGACGCCGTGCCCGGTGAAGTCGCGGACCACGCCGTAGCCGAAGCGGTTGGCGTAGGACTCGATGACGCGCCCGATGACGTTCAGCGCCCGGCCCGGCCGGACCGCCTTGATCGCCCGCAGGGTCGCCTCTTCGGTCCGCTCGACCAGCAGCCGGACGTCCTCGTCCACGTCACCGGCCAGGTAGGTCTTGTTGGTGTCGCCGTGCACGCCGTGGATGTAGGCGGTGACGTCGATATTGACGATGTCGCCGTCACCGATCACCGTGGAGTCCGGAATCCCGTGGCAGATGACCTCGTTCAGCGAGGTGCAGCAGGACTTCGGAAATCCCTTGTAGCCCAGGGTCGACGGGTACGCGCCGTGGTCGCACATGTACTCGTGCGCGATCCGGTCCAGCTCGTCGGTGGTGACGCCGGGCGCGACCGCCTTGCCCGCCTCTTCCAGCGCCTGTGCCGCGATCTTGCTCGCGATCCGCATCTTGTCGATCGTCTCGGCCGTCTGCACCCAGGGCTCGCGGCCCTCGTTGACGGTCTTCTTCCACGCGTACTCCGGGCGCTCGATGGTGCGCGGGACCTCGCGGGTGGGTGACTGGGTGCCGGGGACGAGCGGCTTGCGAGTGCGGACAGACATAGCGAACAGCGTAATCGGCCCCCGCCGCGTACGCCCACGCGCCAGACCGACGCGGCACCGGAGGCCAGGCGGAATACCTACGGACCGTGGTCCGTTTACGCTATTGGTTGACATCGACACTACTGAGGAAAGAGGCTCGACCGTGGAATTGGGACTCACGACGTTCGCCGAGCTGTACCCGGTCGGCGACCGGCCCGCGCCGAGTGCGGCCGAGCGGTTGCGTCAGGTGGTCGAGGAAGCTGTCGCCACCGATCAGGCCGGCTTGGACGTGTATGGCGTCGGCGAACACCATCGCAAAGACTTCGCCGCCTCCTCGCCTGCGGTCGTATTGGCCGCCATCGCGGCGCGGACCGAGAAGGTCCAGCTGACCAGCGCGGTCAGCGTGCTGAGCTCCGACGATCCGGTACGCGTGTATCAGGATTTCGCGACGCTGGACGGATTGTCGAACGGTCGCGCGGAGCTGATGGCCGGGCGCGGTTCCTTCACGGAGTCGTTCCCGCTGTTCGGCTACGACCTGTCCGACTACGACGAGTTGTTCGAGGAGAAGCTGGCGCTGCTGCTGCACATCCGCGAGGACGAACCGGTCACCTGGTCCGGCAAGTTCCGCGCACCGCTGCGCAACGCCACCGTCTACCCGCGCACCGACAACCGGCCGCTGCCGGTGTGGATCGCGGTCGGTGGTTCCCCGGAATCGGTGGTCCGTGCCGGACTGCTCGGCCTGCCGCTGGCCATCGCGATCATCGGTGGTCAGCCCGCCCGGTTCAAGCCGCTGGTCGATCTGTACCACCGCGCCCTCGCCGAGGGCGGGCACGAGAAGCAGCCGGTGGCGGTGCACGCGCACGGCTATATCGCCGACACCGACGAGCAGGCGGTCGCCGACTTCTACGAGCCGTACGCACTGGCCATGAGCGTCATCGGCCGGGAGCGCGGCTGGGGTCCGATGACCAAGGCCCAGTTCGACGGCCTGCGCTCGAAAGAGGGTTCGCTGTTCGTCGGTAACCCCGACTACGTCGCCGAGAAGATCGCCGACATCCGCGACACCCTCGGCCTGGACCGATTCATGCTGCACACCAGCGTCGGCACCCTGCCGCACGAGAAGGTGCTGCACAACATCGAACTGCTCGGCGCGAAGGTCGCACCGCAGGTCGGCTGAGTGGAAACCCATTGCGCCGCGCACATATCGACGCCCCGCGCACGAAATCACTGACGATTCCGTGCGCGCCGCGCGAGTCGATGCGCGGCACGTAAATCCGTGCGCGGCAAGCAAGTCGGTGCGCGGCGGTGCGAGGCGCGTGGCAGTGGCAGAGCGGCGCACATTGTCGCGTCACGCGTACGAAATTGCTCGCTGTTTCGTGCGCATCGAACGAAAAGGTGCGCGGCGGGTCAACGGGTTTGCAGCCAGGCGCGGAACTCCGCGCTGTCGAACTCTTTGCCCGCCAATGCCGGGGTCGTACCCGAGGTGAGCACGGTGACCCTGGTTCGCGTCCAAGCGAACCAGGTATGGGTCGGATAGTCGAGCAGCAGCCGGACATCGGCCGCGCGCGGTTGGCTCGTCTCTTCCACCCCCGTCGCCATGGCCCGCGGCAGATACGGCGGCGACGGTTCCAACTGCACCGTATCGGCGGCACTTCGCCCAGCCAGGTCGACCGGCACCGCGATATAGGACGCGATCCCGGCGCGCTCGAGGGTGCGTCCGGGATCGTCACGGAACGACGGATCGGTCGCGTACACCGTGACCGGCGCACCCGCTCGCCGAAGTGCCGCGGCCCCTACATCATTCGACGCATCCGACGATCGAAGGAACGATCCCGCGAGACGCTGCGCCGCCGGAGTGCCGATCGCGCTGTCGATGGCACTGTCGGGTGGCTCGCTCTCCCACGCCATCTCGGATGGACCGTTGTTCGCACAACCCGACAGCGCCAGACCGACGGCCAAGGCGCCGATCGCGAACCATGAAACCGATCCCCTCATCGGGGCGCGATGCCGTAATCCTCGCCGAACCACGTCCAGTCCGAATTCCGGCTGTAGGAGTCGATCGCCTGCGTGACGCTGCGCCGCGAGGACGGCCACGGATCGCCGTACGTGATGGTCCCGGCATCCTTGTCGAAGCCGTAGATCACCTGCGCGTGCCCGCCACCCGCGGCCCACGCGATACCGCTGAGGATCGGGCGATTGGCCGAGATCTCATCGATGACCTTGGCCATCGACAAGGGTGCGCCGACGGCCGCATCGAAACCGATCCCGCGGAAAGCCGAGGCGATCTGCTCGAGCGATGCCTCCTCATTCGGGCAGGCACCCTCGGCGCTGACGCCGTGTACCAGTGCGCAGTACTGATTCTGGCTGATCGGCCGGTGCAGATAGGTGGCTATCGAGGAGCCGTCGGCGGCCCAGCACCACTGATCCGCGATCTGGGTCTGCTGGAGATACGGCAGGGTCTGCGCACCGAAGGCGGCGCTGCGAGGTTCCGGCACCCGAGGCAGGTTCGGCGTCACCACCAAGCCGTAAGAATGCCCGTCGGCGGGACCCGGGTCGGCGACGGCGGAGCCGTGGACTGCGCAGGCGAGGAATATCGCGACAGGGCCGCAGACCAGCTTCCATTTCGACGCCATGCCTCATCCTTCCGAGCGGAAATACCATGGCACGCTACATATCCGCACACCCGGCCGCAATACCGCCGCATCGAATCACAGTGCATATGGGCGACTTGGGCGAATTTACTTGCGAGACACCGTCGTTAACAACGACTTAAATGAATCAGCCTGACTTTTATATTGTCGCCGCCGAAATGCCGTGGAACACTCCCTGTTCAGTTCGCCGATCATTCCATCCAGAAGTGATGGATCATGGGGGCTCAGCAGGAGGAACCTTGCACTATTCGCGCTTGTCCACCGCTCTCGTATCCGCCCTGGGAATCAGCCTCGCGGTGTCGGCCACCGCGCACGCCGCCCCGGACGAACCCGCTCCGCAGCTCAAGCACCATGCGTTCGGACTCGATCGCGCGGCCGCCCACGACAGCCTCAGCCGGGATACCACCGTCGGCTCGGCACTGCCGGTCACGCTGGGCGCGATCGGTGCACCACCAGCCTCATATTCGCTGCGCCAGTACGCATTACCCGCAGGCGATCAGGGCCCCGTCGGATCGTGCGTCACCTGGGCAACCGGGTATACCGGGTACGGGGTACTGATGAACGAACAGCAGATCGCAGGCGATCCGATGGCCCCCATGTTCATCTACGCGCAGATCGCACAGGGCAACGATCAAGGCACCTACGCCGGAGTCGCGTTGCCGCTGGAACAGCAGCAGGGCATCGACACCAAAGCCGATTACTGGCAGGGCGATTTCGACTACACGACTCAGCCCGACGCCAAGGAACGCACGAACGCCGCCCATTATAAACTGTCCGGAGCACTGGATCTGTCCAAGGGCGATATCGTCACCAACATCAAGAAGGCGATCGCCTCCGGCCTGCCGGTGCCGTTCGGATTCGATGTCCGGGAAAGCTTCGAAGACCTGGACAGCACCCATGACAACTACAATCCATCGACCCGCGAGAAAATCTTGGGCGGCCACGAGGTCACCATCGTCGCATACGATGCCAACGGGGTGACCATCGAGAATTCATGGGGCCCGAACTGGGGCAAGAACGGCTTTTTCACCGCCCCTTGGTCTTTCATCACCAGCGCGGACGTGAACGAAATCCACTCGATGGGCCGCCTGTTTCCCGCCTGACAGCCACTGAGCGAGCGGGCTTACTTGGTGAGGTGCGCCTCGAAGGCGATGCGGTCGCCACGGTAGAGGCCACGGACCCGCTCGATCGGTTCACCGTCGGCATCCAGGCTGCGGCGGTGCAGCAGCAAAAGCGGTAGGGCCGTGGTGCATTCGAGCAACGCGGCCTCCCGCGGGGACGCGAGCACCGTTTCGATGCGTTCGGTGGCGCGGCCGAAGATCACTCCCGAACCGCGCACCGCGGCATACAGCGACGTGGTCGGGTCATAGGTGGTGCGGAGACCGGCGAAGCGGTGCAGGGGAAGGAACGTGCTCTCCAAGCCGATGCGTTCGCCGTCGGCGAGCAGTACGCGCTCCAGGTGCATCACCGAAGTCCCCACGGGCACAGCGAGATCGCGCGCGGTGTCGGCATCGGCGGGCACGTCGTCCCAACTGACGAGCAGACGGCCGGGGACGCGGCCGTAACTGATGGCACCCTCGGTGTAGGAGCGAAGAGACAAGGGCTGCACCATTTTCGGCCGAGAGACCACGGTGCCGCGCCCCTGCCTGCGAATTCGCCCCTCCACCAGCAGATCTCGCAGCGCTTGCCGCACTGTCTCGCGCGCCACCTCGAACCGGACCGCAAGATCACGCTCCGAGGGCACCGGATCACCCTCGTCCAGGCCGCTGAGGATCGTCTCGAGCTCGGTACGCACGCGATACGACTTCGGCAGCCGGTCGGGTAGCGCGAATTCGGCGCGCCCGCCGCGTATGTCGTCGGGTGCCACCGCGGCGCCGACCCCCTCCACCTCCGTTGCTTCCATGTGGCACAGCCTACCCGCAATTGGTCTATACCAATTGTTAACCTGGCGTTAGCGCAGGAAACACCCCTTGGTCTAGACCAATGTGCACCATGGGGACCATGCGATTGGTCATCATCGGAGGTGGGATCCTCGGCACCGCACACGCCCTGGCCGCCGTCCGCCGCGGTCACGAGGTCGTGCAGTTGGAGCGGGAGACCGAGGCCCGCGGCGCGACGGTACGAAACTTCGGCCTGGTGTGGGTCTCCGGGCGCTCCGCCGCCGAGCTGGCGCTGACGCTGCGCTCGCGGGAGCTGTGGGAGGAGATCGGCGGCCAGGTGCCCGGCGTCGGGTTCCGCCCCGCCGGGTCCATCACGCTGGTCCGCACGCCTGCCGAGCTCGCTGTCGCCGAGGCCGCCGCGGTCGGTCCGTCGGCCGACGCGCGCGGGTTCGAGTTGCTCGAACCGGAGCAGGTGCGTGCGATCAACCCCGCGCTGCGCGGCAAATTCTTTGCCGGACTGCATTGTTCGACGGACGCCGCGGTCGAGTCGCGGCAAGCACTGCCCGCGCTGCGCGCCTACATGGCGGCCACGGGCCGGTACACCTTCCACGCCAGCACCGAGGCCAGGTCGGTCATCGACACCGGCGCGGGCGCGACCGTGCGGGATGACCAGGGCCGCCGCTTCGACGCCGATCTGGTGCTGGCCTGCCCCGGCGCCGCGCACAGCGGCCTGACCCGCGAGCTGGTCGACAACCTGCCGGTGCGCCGGGTCCGGCTGCAGATGATGCAGACCGCGCCGCTCGGCGAACCGCTCACCACCGCCATCGCGGACGGCGACAGCTTCCGCTACTACCCCGGCTTCGCGGGCGACGAGGTGGACACGCTGAATCGCGAACAGTCCCAATCGGCTACCGCCGCCGAACACAAGATGCAGCTGCTCTGCGTGCAGCGGCTGCATGGCGGGCTCACCATCGGCGACACCCACGAGTACGACGAGCCATTCGCGTTCGACGTGGACGAGGCGCCGTACGAGCACCTCACCGCGGTCACCGAGGAACTGCTCGGACGCAAACTGCCGCAGGTGGTTCGGCGCTGGGCCGGCGTGTACAGCCAGAGCACCGACCCGACCGCGATCGTCGCCCGCGCCGAGGCGGGCGAGCACACGTGGGTGATCACCGGCCCCGGTGGCCGCGGCATGACCCTTGGACCCGCGATCGGCGAGCAAACCGCCGACCTGCTGAACCTGTGAGGATTACGTTGTCCGACAACACCATTCAACTGGCCGTGCTGGACATGGCGGGCACCACCGTCGCCGACGGCGGCCTGGTCCTGCGCGCCTTCGACGAAGCCGCCACCGCGGCGGGCATCGCAGCCGAAGGGCCGGAACGCGAGCAGGCCCGGAAGTACGTGCTGGACACGATGGGTCAGTCGAAGATCACCGTCTTCCGTGCGCTGCTGACCGACGAGGATCGCGCCCAGGAAGCCAACCGCGCCTTCGAGAGTGCGTACGAGGCATTGATCGACGAGGTCGACATCACCCCGATTCCCGGTGCGGCCGAGGCCATTACCAAGCTGCGCGGCGCGGGCGTCAAGGTCGCGCTCACCACCGGCTTCAGCCGGTCCACCCAGGACCGCCTGCTGCAGGCGCTGGACTGGAAAGACATCGCCGACCTGACCCTGGCACCATCGGATGCTGGACGCGGCCGCCCCTACCCCGACATGGTGCTCACCGCGCTGCTGCGGTTGCAGGCCGACGCCGTGGATCGCGTTGCGGTACTGGGCGATACGACGAGCGACATCGCCACCGGCCTGGCCGCGGGCGCCCGGATCGTCGCGGGCACGCTCACCGGCGCACACGACGACGCGCAGCTGCGCGCGGCGGGCGCCACCCATGTCGTGCCGTCGGTGGTCGAGTTCGCCGAACTGGCACTCGCCGACCACACCTGACTCCGTCCACCGGCCTCCGCCGCCGACGGTCCACCCGCCCCTCCGACTCCGACACTCCTCACGAACCGAAAGTTGTAGTCATCGTGCGTACTTCGTACAAGCCGGCCCAGCTGGCACGCACCCTCGCCCGCACCGCGCTGCTCGTCGCCACCGCCACCGCCGTCGCGGCCACCGCGGCCTGTGGCGGCACCGGCACCGAGAGCGAGAGCGGCAAGACCGTCACGGTCTACTCCGCCGACGGTGTCGGCCCCTGGTACCAGACCCAGTTCGCGGAATTCAAGAAGCAGACCGGGATCGCGGTCAACCTGGTCGAGGCCGGTTCCGGCGAGGTCGTCAACCGGGTCGACAAGGAGCAGGCCAACCCGCAGGCCGACCTGCTCGTCACGCTGCCGCCGTTCATCCAGAAGGCGAAAGCCAGTGGGCTGCTGCAGGACAGCGGCGTCGACACCAGTTCGGTCCCCGCGGCCGACAAGGACGCCGAGGGCAAGTACGTCACCCTGGCCAACAACTACCTCTGCTTCATCGCCAACCCGTCGGTCGACGCCACCAAGCTCACCTGGGACGACCTGCTGAAGCCGGAATTCAAAGGCAAGCTGCAGTATTCGACACCCGGCCAGGCCGGTGACGGCACCGCCGTGCTGATCCTGCTGCAGAAGCTGCTCGGCAAGCAGGGCGCGCTGGACTACCTGAACAAGTTGCAGGCCAACAATGTCGGGCCGTCCTCGTCCACCGGCAAGCTGCAGGCCAAGGTCGACAAGGGTGAGCTGACCCTCGCCAACGGTGACGTGCAGATGAACCTGAGCACCATCAAGGAGAAGGGCTCGAAGTTCACCGTCTTCTTCCCGGCCGCCGCCGACGGCAAGAAGTCGACCGTCGCGGTCCCCTACGTGATGGGCCTGGCCAAGGGCGCACCGCACAAGTCCGACGCGACGAAGCTGATGGAGTTCCTGCTCTCCGCGCAGGTGCAGAAGACGCTGGGCCCGGACGCTTTCGCGGTGCCCGCCCGCGCGGAACTGCGTGATGCCCCGGCCACCGGGGCGGGTCCGTCGCCGAGTGCGGCACTCAAGGGTGTCGAGGTGCTTCCGGTCGATTGGAACAAGGTGCTCACCGATCTGGACGGCGACCTGGCCGCCTACCAGAAGGCCACCGGTAGCTGAAACGCCCTCAACCACATAGGGAGTCGACATGTCCACCGGTGACGCTCATGACTCCGTCTCGCTGGCGCTCGGCTCCACCATGAGCGCCAAGGCGGCTGTATCTACTGATCGCTCGCTACGCTCGCTCAAGAAAACATCCACCACCGCCCCGTCTCGAACCGCCACCAGCGAACCGGCGATCGTGTTCGACCGGGTCGGGGTCAGCTACCGGAGCGGCCGCAAAACCACTGTCGCGCTGGCCGATTTCACGCTGCGCGTCGCCGCGGGCGAGACCGTCGCCCTGCTCGGACCGAGCGGCTCCGGCAAGTCGACCGCACTCAAGGCCCTGGCCGGATTCGTCCGGCCGACCTCGGGCGCGGTCCGGCTGGCCGGCCGCGACGTCACCGACCTGTCCCCCGCCAAGCGCGGGATCGGCGTGGTCGTGCAGTCCTACGCGCTGTTCCCGCACATGAGTGTGCACGGCAATGTCGCCTTCGGGTTGAAGTCACATCGGGTGCCGCGCAACGAGATCGGCGCCCGGGTGACCGAGGCGCTGGCCATGGTCGGTATGGGCGCCTACGCCAAGCGGCTGCCCAGGGAGCTGTCCGGCGGCCAGCAGCAGCGGGTGGCGATCGCTAGGGCGCTGGCCATCCGACCCAAGGTGCTGCTGCTGGACGAGCCGCTCGCGGCGCTGGACGCCCAGTTGCGGCAGTCCATGCTCGGCGAGCTGCAACTGCTGCGAAAGGCGTTGCCGGACACGGCGATGCTGTACGTCACGCACGACCAGTCCGAGGCGCTCGCACTGGCCGACCGCATCGCGGTGATGTGCGACGCCCACCTGGTCGACATCGACACCGCCGAGAACCTCTGGCGGCGGCCGCCCAGCGACTTCACCGCCGCATTCCTGGGCGGCGCAAATCTGCTGCCCTGCACCGTGAACCGGCTGTCGGGCGGTTCGGCACTGGTCACCGTCGGCACCCAGACCCTGCGCGCGGAGGCACCGACACCCGGTGTCGGCCAAGAGAACTGGACCCTCGACGCCCCCGCCCTGCTGTGCGTGCGCCCACACACCGTGCGCATCGGCGCGACCGCCGAGCGAGACGCATTGCGCGGCACGGTCGTCTCGGCAGTCTGGCGCGGCGCATCCACCCGCCTCAATGTCGCGGTGGACGGCTTGGCCGACGAGGTCACCGCCGACGTCCCCGGCCAGGTCGACACCGCCATCGGTGCCGTCGTCGGCGTCCGCTTCCCCGACCCCGCCGGTGTCCTGATCCCCCGCGCCGTCGGCCACACAACCCCCCGCGAGGTCTCGCAATGAGGCGCCGTCAGAATTCGCGCACACCTTCTGACTTCCCGCACACGCAATCGCATGCCATTCGGTGTGCGGGGAATCAAGTGGTATGCGGCAGGCCAGCGGGACGACGGGGAGAAGGCGGTCGGTCATGAGCGTACCTGCGGTGCTCGAGCCGATTGCCGCGCCCGAACCGTCGAGTCAGCCGGTGCGGCAACGCAACTGGAAGCCCGTGCTGTGGAGCCTGCCGCCGCTGCTGGTGGTGCTGTTCATCGCCGTGTACCCGATCGTGCGGGTGCTCGCCGAGTCCACGGTGACGCCGAGCGGCCGGGGCACTTCGGTCTGGTCGCAGGTACTCGGATCCGAGTCGTTCCGGGATGCGTTGTGGCGCACCGTGTTCATCGCGGTGACCTCGGTCGCGGGCTGCCTGGTGCTCGGCACGTTCCTGGCGATCGTGTTGGCGTTCGTGCCGTTTCCCGGGTCGCAGGTGGTCGGGCGGCTCATCGACACCGTGCTGACGCTGCCGTCGTTTCTCATCACGCTGGCATTCACCTTCCTGTACGGCACGGCGGGCGCGGTGAATGCGCTGATCACCCGCATCACCGGGAACAACGAACCCGCACTGAACTTCCTGAGTACCCCGCTCGGCGTAATCCTGGCCGAGATCACCTTCTTCACGCCGTTCGTGGTGCGCCCGCTGCTCGCCGCGTTCGCGCAACTGCCGCGCGAACAGCTCGACGTGGCAGCCAGTCTCGGCGCCTCGCCGTGGCGGGTGCTGCGCCAGGTGGTGCTGCCGGAGGCCTGGCCCGCGCTCGCGGCGGGCGGCAGCCTGGTGTTGCTGTTGACGCTCAACGAGTTCGGCATCGTGCTGTTCACCGGCGCCAAGGGCGTGATCACGCTGCCCGCGCTGATCTACACCCGCGGCATCGTCACCTTCGATCTGCCCGGCGCCGCGGTACTCGCCTCGGTGCAGGTGCTGCTGTCGCTCACGCTGTACATCGGGTACCGGCTGATCTTCGCCCGGTTCACCGCCCGGAAGGAGAACTGACGCCATGCTGATGTGGACCAAGCGCGGCCGGGCCGTCGTACTCGCCGCGTTCGCACTCGTGGTGTTCGTGGTGTTCGTCGCGCCGATCGCCACCGTCGTCGCGGCCGCGTTCGCCGGGCACTGGACCGGCCCGCTGCCCTCGGACCTCGGCTTCGCCAACTTCGGGCGCGCGCTGTCCGGCGAGCAGGCGGCCAGCCTCTCGGTGAGCCTGCAGACCGCGCTGCTGGCCGGCGCCGTCTCGCTGATCCTCGGCACCTGGGCGGCACTGGCCTCGCGCGAGGCGCCCGGCTGGTGGCGGCGCTGCACCGACGCGGTGTTCCATCTACCGGTCGCGGTCCCGTCGGTGGCCATCGGCCTCGGTGTGCTGATCGCGTTCAACGAGCGTCCCGTGCTGCTCGGCGGCACCAAATGGATTGTCATCCTTGCGCATTCGGTGCTCGTGCTGGCGTACGCGTTCAGCGCGGTCGCCGCCGCCCTGGACCGGCTCGACCCCGGTTACCGCGAGGCCGCCGAATCGCTCGGCGCGAATCCCCTCCGGGTCCTCTGCCAGGTGACGCTGCCGCTACTACTGCCCGCACTCGGCGCTGCCGCCGGACTCGCCGTCGCCCTGTCCATGGGCGAACTCGGCGCGACCATCATGGTCTACCCGGCCACCTGGAAGACCCTCCCGGTCGGCATCTTCGCCCAAACCGACCGCGGCGAGGTCTTCGACGCCGCCGCAAGCACCACGCTCCTGGTCCTGGTCACCCTCGTCGCGCTCGTCCTCCTCGGCCGCCTCCGCAGCCGCGCCGCCCTGCGCTGACCACAGCCGCACACTTTCTGATTTCCCGCAGATGGAATGGCATGCGATTCCGTCTGCGAGAAATCAAAGGGTGTGCGGCTGGGCGTGTTCTCGGTGGTCGGGGCGGGCGGCCGCGTCTCGACCTAGGATGACGTCGTGTCAGCACTTCCCCTGATCTTCACCGCGGGCTGGGCGAGCGGCGTCAACGCCTACGCCGTGGTGCTGCTGCTCGGCCTCTTCGGCCGCACCGGCCTGTCCGATTCGGTGCCGGACGCGCTGCAGCGCACCGACGTGCTGATCGCCGCCGCGGTGCTGTTCCTGATCGAGGCGGTCGCGGACAAGATTCCGTACTTCGATTCGTTCTGGGACGCGCTGCACACCGTGGTCCGGCCCGCCTCGGGTGCCGTCGTCGCGGCTTTGCTTGCGGGACAAGACGGTTCGCTGCCCGAGCTGGCCGCAGGCGCGGTCGGCGGTGCGACGGCGCTGGCGAGCCACCTGGTCAAGGCCGGAACCAGGATGGCGATCAATACCTCGCCGGAACCAGTGACCAACATCGTGACCAGCACCGCCGAGGACGTCTCCGTCGCGGGCATCGTGACCCTGGCCATTTTCCATCCGCTCCCGGCGGCCATCGTCGCGGGCGTGCTGCTGTTGATCGGGTTGATCCTGGTGGCCTTCCTCGCCACCCGCATCCGCCGCTATCTGCGCCGCCGCAGAGAGCGCCGGGAGGCCCGCGGCGCGGTCGCGACCTGACCGCGGCGCGGGTGTAGCGCGGGCCGTTTCGATCTCGGTCCGGCGAAACCCGGTGTGCGCGACATATCCTCACAACGACCACGGGGGTTTCCTCCGCATCCGAGGGAAGGTTGGCGGTCGAACATATGGCATCACCGGCGACGAAGCTAGTGAAGGACATCGAGCCGTTGTCCGCGCCGCAGCGGCGCCGGGCCATCGCGGCGGTGGCGTTGCGGATGGCCGGCACGGCTGAGCTCAGCGCGCTGCTGACCGATCTGGCGGGGCGCGGACGCTACGAGCGGATCCTCTCGATTCACCTGGCCGCGATCGCCGCCGACCGTGAACACCTTCTCGGCCAACTGGATTCGACGGGACAGGAGTTCGTCGCGCGCGCGGTCGTCGCGCTGGTCCGGATCGGCGTCGAGCCGCAGCTGCTGATCGAGCGGCTGCCCCGGATGGCACACCGGACGCGGCGGGTGCTGTATCGCGCGATCGGCCGCCGCACCCGCGACGTCGGCCTGGCCGACGGCTTGCTGCCCGAGGTCCGGCGGCTCTACGGGGATGCCGAGGCGGCGCGCATTCTGCCCTACTGCTCGACGCGGGTCGTCACCGAGCAACTGCCCGAGTTCGCCTACGCGGCGCCGAACTGGCAGACGTTGAGCCGCAGGCACGCTGCGGCGGTGCTCACCTACCTGACGGACCTGGCGGCCCAAGCAGGCGAGTCCGACTGGCCCGAGTTGTGGCTGCGCATCAGCGCGGGCGCGGACACCTTCGCGATCCGCGACCCGGACCGACTACTCGCCCTCGCCGCGCGCGCGGTGCAGTACGTGCAGCTCCGCAACCTGGATGCGATCGCGGGCAAGCTGACTCGGCACGACCCCGATGCCGTCGTCGAGCTGATCCTGCATCCGAGCGGCCGCGGCAACTGCCTCGCCGGACGTGCGTTGTTCACCGCGTTGCGCGAGCTCCCTGACGATCGACTGATCGCCGTATGCTCCGCGTATTCGGTGAACCACCGGCGGCGATTCCTGCACGCCCTGCCACCGGGGCGGCGCACCGAACTGGTGCGGCAGGTGTTCATCCGGCCCGGCGTCGATGCCGCGCAGGTCGATCTCGACGCGCTCGACAGCCTGCCCAGGCACGAGCGCGCGACACTGGCCCGTGAATTGCTTTCTCGCCAAGGCGGTTCCGACGATCGGCCGGTCCGGGAGCGGCTCATCGCCCGGCTGTCGTGGGAGGAAGCCGAACCCGTCCTGCACGAGAGCATCCGCCGCCCGACGGCCGACGAGCGTGCGGAGGCCTATCCGCTGCTGGTGGTCGCGGCGGTGGGCAGCCGCGACCCGGCGGTGGTCGGCGCGCTGCTCGATTCGCTGCGCCGCCTGCGCAACGAGCAGGATCCGGTGCGGTGCACCGCGTTACAGGCGATCAACCAGATCCCACCGACCCTGCTGCGCACCGAACACCTACCCGCGCTGGAGATTCTGGGCACGGACGCGCTGCAAGCCCGCGATCGATCGACGACGACCACCGGCGCGGTCGGCGTGCTGGCTCGCGCGCTGCTGGTCCACGGTGCCCGGGTCGACGATCCGGCCTGCACGGAAACGGCGCTCCGGTTGGTCGAAAGCCTTGCGGCGCATGCGGGCTCGGTGCCGCTGTGGGACCTGGACCGCAACCTGCCACGCGGCGCGGAACATCGGCTATTCGCGGCACTGCGTCGGCGACTCGAAGGTGATGCCGTGCGCGATGAATGGGGCCTCACCCTCGGCCTGGCCGGCGGCCTGAGGGAACGCGCGTGGAACGTCGCGCCGTTGCAGCAGTTACTGCTGCGGGCCACCGGCGCACGCAACGACGCGGTGATCCGCAGCGCGGTGGATCTGGCGCTGGCCAACCGGGCCACGCGCGACGAGCACCTCGGCATCCTGCTGAATCGGGACCGCTCGCTCATCTCGCTACCACGGGTGCAGCACGTGATCGCCACCCGCCGAACGGATCTGCTCGACTCGGTGCTCAACGGTGCCACGCCGGGCCGTTTCATCGCGCCGAAAGTGCGTCTGGTGCCCGACTTTCCGGATGGCTTCGACGGGTGGACCCCGCGGCAGATCGAGCTGTACGCGCGGGCGCTCACCGGGCTGGTGCGGTCGAAGGAATCCTCGACCTGGGAGAAGCAGTGGGCGGTACTGCGTTTGGGCCGCCTGCCCGGTAGCTTCGCGCGCCTGGTCGGCTACACCGAGCACGCCGAGCTGACGGTGGCCGAGGCGGCGCTCACCGCGCTCGGCCGCAGTGTCGAGGCGGAGGCCGCGATCGGCGTGCTCGGCCGGTATGTGGATTCCGATCGGGCGCGAGTCGCGGTGAGCGGCATCGCTTCCCGGGCCAGGAGCATCGCCCCGGATCGGCTCGCGGCCGCGCTCACCCCGCTGCTGGATTCGCCGAAGATCACCTCACTGAAGGAGGGCGTGCGGCTGCTCGCGGCGCTGCATGTGCCGGAGGCGATGGCGACGATCCGGGCGATCTGGGATCGGCCGAGCCAGCATCGCGACGTGAAACGCGCGGTCGTCTTCGCCTGTCGCTGGCTGTTGGAGCACGACGAGGCCTGGCAGATCCTGGCCGACGCGTCGCACGATCCGGCGGTGGCAGGCCAGGCATTGAATCTCACGCCCGCGCTCCTACCGATTCCGCAGCGGCGCAAGATGGCCGCGCTGGTGCGGGAGATGGCGGGCGGCGCCGATGTCCAGCTGGCCACCGAGGCGATGCGGGTGCTGAGCGGGTGGCAGCGCTGGGCGCCCGCCGACACCGGCGACATGCTGGTGCGCAGGCTCGCCGATCTCGGCGAGGCCGGGCTGTGGCGGCAGGCCGCGCGGGTGCTCGTCGGCGGTGATTTCCGGTCCGAGATTCCGGCCGCGGTGGATCGACTGCTGGCCGCCGAGGACATTGTCATCGCCGGTCGTGATCTTCCTGCGCGACAGCGACTCTCGATACTGCTCACCAATCTCGGCGCCTCGGCCCGGGTGGCGGACAAGGCGCGGGCGACGGCGGTCGTCGTGGCCGAGCGGCTGGCCGGCGAGACGCAGTGGCGGCGGTTTGCGATCGATCTGCTGCTCGCCCAGATCCGTTGGGCCGATGCCGCGTCGAGCGTGCGGTCGATCCAGCAGGCGTGCGGGCTGGCGCGGGGCGCCCTGGTTGTCTATCCGGCTGAACAGCTGCGGGCGCAGCTGGTGCGGACTGGGCAGCGGATGGATGCCGAGACCATGACGAGGGTGGCGCGCGACCTGTCCGCGGACGTGGACAGTGCGACCGCGTTGGCCGCGCTGGCGTTGATCTCGCAGTGCGGCAATCACTTCGGCTGGACGGCCACCTGGGTGGAGTTACTCGCCCGAATGCGGACGCACGGGCAGAGCAACGTTCGGGTGGCGGCGCACGAAATCTTCACCATTGCCGAGTGATTGCAGAGAATGCCGAGGTTCTCAGCGGGCGTGCCGCGCCAGTCGACCACGCGGCACGCCGGGCGGGGCGCCCCGTTGCGCCCGCCGTCACTGTGCAGGCGACGTGATCGTCCAGAGGGGGTCACTGGTCGGATGACAACCCTGGGACATCGCCTTTTGAGCAAGCGACGCTGTCGGGGCAGTGTCACTATCGCGGTGAAATCTGACAGTCGAAAAGATCACTGCTCGGGCAATCGACGACGGCCACCGGCCACGTCGGTTACCAAATCAGTGTACCCATCGACAAGTTCTGCCAGGTGGTACCAATGTTTATGGGTGTTGTCACTGCGCGCGCCGTCGACGTCAATGGCCTGATTGGCGTCCACCCAGCTGCGCGCCATTCGGTCCACCACCGCACCGAGGCTTTCCGTGTGCAGCGACGCACCGTTACGATGCTGGGGGATCTCCTTGCCGATCCAATCATTGATGTCGTCGACGAGTTCGCTTCGGCGACAGTCGATTTCGACGATCAGCGCGGAATCCCGCACCTGCTGCCTGCGCGCATGCAGCTCCGCGAGCGCGTGCGCGGAGCGCAGCATTTCGCGATCTTGGAAACGGCGTCCCTGAAAGGCGCACAACAATTGCGGAGCAGTAGGCAGGACACCCACCGTAGGCGCACTCATTGCCACACCCCGAGTTCGCCAGACTCCAACACGCTTTGTACCAACATAATTGGCTCTCGATTCGGTTATCCCGGTCATCGGATCGGTTGTTCACAACTAGGCTAGCTGGATCATGCACTTACCGTTGCAAGAACGCAAGAGTGCGTCTGCATTGCTGCGACACGTCTGTAAGCGCATCTTCAGGCGCCCGGTTTCACAGCTGGACAACAGCTTCAGCGCCTGGTGAACAGGGGACCTCGGGCGATGCGCGAGCCGATTCCCCGTGCGAGTACCCGACCTGCGTTCAGCGCGCCGGTCGCGAGTCCTGATAGCGGATCAACATGCGTCAGAAGGGATGCCGACCGGTTGCTCAGCGCCGCCGGAGGCCGCGGCGTTGGCCGCGAAACACGTCAAGGCGGGTTGCGAACAGCGCTCGAGTCCGATTACGCCACTCCACCCAAGCGAGGGAATGTCTCAGCGCATGCGGGTGAATGTGGCGTAGTGATCGCCGGTGTACCAAGCCGATCGATCGTTGCCGGTGACGATGCGCTCAGCATCGCGACTCTGCCCCGGCTTCTTGATATTGACGTCCCACTCCTGATAGTTGATCCGACGCCCCGCCGAATCGGCACTGGGTAACGTCCCCTCCCGATTCGACCAGGTCCCACCGCCTTTGGTCCCCGACCCATCATTCGGCGGCCAGGTACCCGCATCGATCCGCGCCAGCGTGTCCCAGGCGCGTTGCGGGACAGCGGCGCTGACCAGCGTGACCGACTCCCCCTGCACCGACCGGGGCGACTGATCGTGCGCACCGGTCGACAGTCCGAAGACCAGCGCCAACGCCGCCGCCACCACAGCAAGGATGTGCACGAACCGCTTCGAGGTCGAACCCTCCCCAGTCATACCGGGTGAACTTACGTGTCAAAGTCGAACTCCAGGTTTCTCCAGGTTTCCGATCCGTGAAGCCTTGGTGCCGGACAACACTTTCGCGACCCGACTTCGAAGCCGACCCCACCGACTAAGCCCCGCGCTCGGACTGCCTAGTTCGGAGCAGATGATCCAGCTGATCCGCGACCCGGTCGAGCGGAGTGACCGAACGGGAGGCGATAGACATGACAACGGCGCCTTCGATAGCGGCGACCGCAGTGGTCGCCAGGGATTGCGCCAGCGCGGTATCGAATCCTTCACTGGTCAGCTGATCGGCGATCAGCTCCTCCCATTCGGCGAAGGCCTCGGCGGCGATGGCCGGTGCCGCGGGCACCTCCGATCCCGACAACGCGGCCGCGACCACCGGGCAGCCCGCGGTGAAGTCGCCGGCCACCAGCGTGTCCTTCCACATCCGGACGAAGGCGGCGAGCCGAGCCGCCGTGGCACTGGACTCCCCGGTCGCCGTGATGGCCGCCGCCATCACCTTGCCCGCCATCCGGGTCGCCTCCTCGATCAGCTGCTGCTTGCCGCGCGGGAAGTTCTGGTAGATCGACCGGCGGGCGGTCTTGCTGTGCGCGAGCAGCTCGGTCATGCCGGTGCCCGCGACACCGTTGCGGCGGATCAGGTCGATGGCACCCATGATGAGCCGCTCACGCGGACGCATCGTCATGAACGCACCTTACCCATCTCCTTCTTGCGGTAGACCGATCATGCTACTACCGTGTAGCAAAGCGTAACCCCAGGTAACAGGAATGTGCCGTTGACCTAGCCCCGGCAAGGCACGATCGAGGAGAAATACATGACCGCTCTCGTCGAGCAGGACGCAGCGACCGCGGAACACACCTTCGACGCGATCGTCGTCGGCTCGGGGATGGGTGGCATGACCGCCGCCGCTTATCTGGCGGCAGCGGGCAAACGCACCTTGGTGCTGGAGGCCTATGACGTGATCGGCGGCTGCACCCACGTCTTCCGGCGGGCGGGGAAATGGGAATTCGGTGCTCGAGGTGATGACCCTCATACCCGCCGAACCGGAATTCTGGGGCCTGCCCAGCTGGCCGGCCGTCGGCGATGACAGCTATCAGCGCAACTCCGAATACCTCCGGGTGAAGGAGGCGTTCACCGAGATCATGATCGCCCGCGTTGCCGAGGTCATTCCCGGTATCGAGCAGCACATCGTGTGGCGGGAGGCGGCCACGCCGCTGACCCAGCACCGCTACACCCGCTCCACCAACGGCACCCCGTACGGACTCGAAATGTCCATCACCCAGTTCGGGCCGTTCCGACCCGGCGTGCGCACCGAGATCAGCGGCCTATTCCTCTGTGGCGCAAGCACCGCATGGGGACCCGCGGTGGAGAGCGCGATGCTGTCCGGCATGCATGCCGCGGGGGCAGCGTGTCGGCGCGATCTGGACGGCGAAATTCGCGCTGGAAAGGTCCTCGCCCGCCTCGGCGCCTCGGGCGACCCCGAGGGGTGGGAGCCACTCGCCGCGGCCAAACAGCTCGCCGTTCGTACCGCACGATAGAAGGACCCCGCCATGACCTCCGCCGCGACCCTGGCCGACCAACTCGCCCTGCCGTGCGGGCAGATCCTGTCCAACCGGTTGATGAAATCGGCATTGAGCGAAGGCCTCGGTAACCCGGCCAACGCACCCGACCAGCGCTTGACTCGGCTCTACACCCGCTGGGGTGCGGGCGGTTACGGCTTGGTCGTCACCGGCAACGTGATGGTCGACCGCGGCCATCTCGGTGAGCCGGGCAATGTTGTCGTCGACGACGAGCGCGACCTCGACGCACTGACCGCATGGGCTAAAGCAACCCATGACGGCGGCGCGCCGATCTGGATGCAGATCAATCACCCTGGCAGGCAAGCCAATCCGCTGGCCACCCGGACCCGCCCGGTCGCGCCGTCGGCGATCGCCCCGAAGATCCCCGGCATGCCGACGCCGCGGGCGCTCACCGACGCCGAGATCGAGGCGATCGTCGACCGCTACGCGGCAACGGCCCGGATCGCCGAGATCGCGGGATTCGACGGCGTGCAGATCCACGGCGCACACGGCTATCTGGTGTCGCAATTCCTATCACCGCTCGCCAATCAGCGCACCGACCGCTGGGGTGGCGACCCCGAGCGCCGGATGCGGTTCGCCGTCGAGGTCGTCCGTCGTATTCGCGGTGCCGTGGCACCGAGTTTCGCCGTCGGCATCAAGCTCAATTCCGCCGACTTCCAGCGCGGCGGATTCACCGAGGGTGAGTCGAGAACGGTGATCGAGCGGCTCTCCACCGAGGGCCTCGATCTGATCGAAATCAGCGGCGGCAGTTACGAATCCCCCGCCATGATGGGCCGCAAGGACCCACCTGCGGACAGCACACTCGCCCGCGAGGCCTACTTCCTCGAGTACGCGCGCACAGCCCGCGTCGCCGCGGGCACCCTCCCCATTGCCGTCACCGGTGGTTTCCGATCCCGCAGAGCGATGGCGGACGCCCTCGCTTCCGGAGACTGCGACGTGGTCGGCATCGGCCGACCCACCTGCCTCACCCCCGACGCCGCCGACGCGGTCCTCACCGGCCGCGACGAACGCCTCACCACCGCAGGCATCGCCATGGGTCTGCGCGGCCCCTTGTCCGCACTCACCAGCCTGCGTTCCCTCGACGGTGCCCTGGACCTGCAATGGCACACCGACCAACTGCATCGCCTGGGCGCAGGCGCCGATCCCGACCCCGATCGCCCCTGGTGGAAAACGACCCTGTCCATGCTCAGCCGCAACGGTCTCGGCGCTTTCCGCCACAAACGCGGCTGAACGATCGCGCCGAGCGCTTCCGGTGTGGGAGCTGCTCAGAAGATTGGGAACGTCCCGTGAGCTTCTCGACGGGCGCGGCGGGGCACGTCGCATAACTTTGGAACCTGAAACCTTGGAATCCAGCGGGAACAACCCGGTACGCTTTCGTCCTACGAACGCGCCTTCAGTCGCACATTTTGCCGCCGCAGGCGGGCCCGAAGGGATGTTGTCATGGCAGGCAAGCGCACCGTCCTCACCGTGCGGTTGCGGCGGTTGGCCGCGATGCTGCATGAGATGCGCGAGCATGCCGAGCTCAGTAAAGAAGAGGTGAGCGCGAAGACCGGGATCAACGTCACCACGTTGTATCGGATCGAGACCGCGCAGGCTCGGCCGCAGCGGCGCACTCTGGGGGCGATGCTCGATCTGTACGCGGTGAGCGAGGAACAGCGGGACGACGCGATGGAGCTGCTGTCGGACGCGCTGAAGCCGGGGATGTCGCGGGCGTACGAGGGCAGTGTGTCGGAGGTGTACGCGGCGTACATCAACTTCGAGGCCGAGGCGTTGTCCGCGCGGCACTACCAGACCTCCACCATCCCAGGGCTTTTGCAGACGATGGAGTACGCGACGGCGGTGATCGACACCTCGATGCCGAAGGTGGAGGCGGCGATCATGGAGGACCGGGCGCGCGCCAGAATGGACCGCGCCGCCAACCTCACCAAGGACGAGCCGCTCGAGCTGTGGGTGGTGATGGACGAGGCGGCCATTCGACGCACCGTCGGCGGCCCCGCCGTGATGCACGGCCAGCTGGATCGGCTGCTTCAGGAAACCAAGCGTAAGAACGTGATTCTGCAGATCCTCCCGTTCGACGCGGGCGCGCATCCCGGCATGGCAGGCTCGTTCACCCTGCTGGACTTCCACGACCCGGCCGACCCCGAGTTGGTGTACGTGGAGGGCATCGCGGGCGACGAGCTGATCGAGGGCCATCCTGAAATCCGGCGCTTCGGCGTCATTTTCGACCAGTTGCGCGCGATGGCGTTGAGCCCGCGCGACTCCGCGGAGATGATCATGGAGACCGCCGCGCGGATGAGCCGCTAGCTCCGGCTGGCCCGCCGATACCCGACGGCCGCAGGAACCGCGAACACCACGATCGCGCCGACCGACCACGCGACGGTGGCCAGCAACGGACCGCGCACCGCCCCGCCCAGCGACAGCCCGCGCATCGCATCGATCGCGTACGTCATCGGCTGATGCGCGACGATCGGCTTGGCCCAGCGCGGATACGCGGTCAGCGGCACGAAACCGGTACTGAAGAACATCATGATCGATGATCCGAGCGAAACCGCCTCCACCAGAGCCGTCTTGGCGCTGAACACCGCGACCGCGGTGACCAGCGTCGCGAAGCCGAGACCGTACAGCAGCGGCACGCCGAACAGGGCGAGACCGGCGAGCACACCCTGCTCGAACCGGAAGCCGAGCACCATCCCCACCGCGAACAACACCATGGTGCACAGCAGGATTCGGACCCCCTCGGCGAGGATCCGCGAGGCGAGCCCGGACGCGCGATGCACCGGCAGCACCCACAATCGGGCCAGCAGACCCTGATCACGTTCCCTACCGAGGGTGATCGCCCCGGCCAGCGACCCCGACATCACCCCGACCAGCGCCACCATCGGCACCGACCCGTACAGCGCACTCGCTCCGGAGAACGTCGAAATCTGTTTGCCGAGAACCGTATTCAGCACGATAAGCAGCAACGCCGGAAACACCAACGACTGCACCATCGTCAACGGATCACGCCACCAACGCAGTAGCAACCGCCGGGTTTGAATGACTGTCTGCGGCAACAGCAGCCGCCAGGTCTCGGTCCGCCCGTGCACCAACGGCAGATTCGCGGCCGCGACACGGTCGTCCGCCCGAGTCACTCCGACCTCCGCACCGCAACCACCGCACCGAGCACGCCGAACACCACGAGTATCCCTACCGCCCAGGCTAATCCCGGCCCGAGCACCGGCCAGCCGACGACACCCGCGTTACCGCTCGGATCACCCGCCAGCGCACGCATTCCGTACACGAACTGCGACACCGGTTGATTGCGAGCGAAACCCTGCAACCAGGACGGGAATTGGCGCGCGGGCGCGAGACCGGTGGACACCAGGCCGAGGATCAACTGCGGAAAGATGAGCGCCTGCGTGATCGCCTCCGGACTCTTCGCGAGGCTGCCGATCAGGTCCGCGCCCAGGCACAGCGACAACGCCACCAACAGCGCGAACCCCATGAACCCCGCTGTCTCCCACCAGCTCCCATAGAACTCGACGCCGATCACCCGGCCGCACAGCACGGAGACAGCCAACGAGATCACCGCCCGGTACATGGCGGCGGTGATCCGAGCCGCCAGCGGCGCCGTCGCAGGCATCGGCATCGATCCGAATCGGATGGTCAGCCCGTCCTTCGCATCGCTGGCCGCCCGGAACGCCGCCGAGGTCGCACAGAAGGCCACCGCCTGCATCACGATCATCGGCATGAGGAACTGCGCGTAGCTGCTGAGTCCGTGCCCGTACACGCTCATCACCAGGTTCAACGGCACATAGAACCCGAGGGTGAACACGGTGGGCGCGACCACCGCGGTCACCAGCTCGCCATTGCGCCAGGACGGCCGGACCAGCCGGCAGGTCAGCACCCACCACTGGGCGACCGCACCGATCCGCGGCCGCGACGGCACCGTCAGCAGGCTCATCTGCACGCTCTCATCCTGCGGATATCCGCACCGGTTTGCCGGGAACCGGCACTTGTCCGCATGTCGCGGGCGGCTGTCGTAGGAGATACCGAGACAGCGGGCGGTTCGGTTCATCGCGTCGGCAGTTTCGGCCCGAAAGTGAATACCGGTCGACTACTTTCGGGTGATTCGGGGTACTTCAACCATCTGTTGAGAAACATCCGGGAGGGAACCGCATGGCCGACGTCACCACACAGCGGGAAGCGGAACCGGAGCTGAAGCGGGTGATGGGCCCGTGGCTGCTGCTGTTGTTCATCATCGGCGACATCCTCGGCTCATCGGTCTACGCGCTGACCGGGAAGGTGGCCCACGAGGTCGGCGGCGCGGTGTGGGTGCCGTTCGTCGTCTCGTTCCTGGTCGCACTGGTCACCGCGATGAGCTACCTGGAACTGGTCACGAAGTACCCGAATGCCGCGGGTGCCGCCCTCTACACGCACAAGGCCTTCGGCATCCAATTCCTCACGTTCATGGTCGCGTTCGCGGTGATGTGCTCCGGGATCACCTCGGCGTCGACCGCGTCGCGGGCCTTCGCGGCCAACTTCGCCGAGGCCTTCGACCTGGATATCGGCACGGGCATCGTGGTCACGATGATCGCGCTGGCGTTCATGGCGGTGATCGCGGTGATCAATCTGCGCGGCGTCAGCGAGGGCGTGAAGCTGAACGTGGTGCTCACCTGCGTCGAGCTGACCGGTCTGCTGATCGTCATCGGGATCGGCTGCTGGGCGCTCGGCGCGGGCGACGGCGATTTCAGCCGGATCACTGAATTCGATACCGGTGACCGGACGGCCGTCGGCGGTGTCATCGCCGCCACCACGCTGGCCTTCTACGCGATGGTCGGCTTCGAGGACTCGGTCAATATGGCCGAGGAATGCAAGCAGCCGAGCCGGATCTTCCCGAAGGTGCTGCTGGCCGGGCTCGCCATCACCGCCGTCATCTACGTGCTGGTGTCGATCACCGCGGTCGCGCTGGTGCCGGTACCCCAACTCAGCCAGGGCGACACACCGTTGCTGCAGGTGGTGGGGGTCGGCTGGCCCTCGTTCCCGACGCACGTCTTCGCCTACATCAGCATGATCGCCGTGGCCAACACCGCGCTGATCAACATGTTGATGGCCAGTCGGCTGCTCTACGGCATGGCCAAGCAAGGGGTGTTGCCGCGGGCGCTGGGGCGCGTGCATTCCGGTCGGCGCACGCCGTACATCGCGATCCTGTTCACCACGCTGCTCGCGCTGTGCCTGATCGCTTTCGTCAGCGAGGTGCCCGAACTCGGCGGTACCACCGCGCTGCTGCTGCTCGCGGTGTTCACCATCGTGAACGTCGCGGTGCTGGTGCTGCGTCGAGATCACGTGGAGCACGAGCACTTCCGCACGCCGACGGCGCTGCCGGTGATCGGCACGCTGACGTGCGGGTTCCTGGTCACACCGTGGACCGATCGCAATCCGCAGCAGTACACGATCGCGGGGATCCTGCTCGCGATCGGCGTCGTGCTGTGGGGCGTGAATCACCTGTTGATCCGGTACCTGCATGCCGAACCTCCGGCGGCGGAACCACCTGCCGAATAGTGGATCTTGTTGTTGGACGAGACAATTCCCATGTCTAGTTAGTCCGTATCAGTAGGTGACTACGAGCGACCCTGTGAGTAATGTGTGCCGAGATGACCAGCATGGAAGCTCGTTTCGGTGACTCGACCCGAACCGTGCCCCTCCCCAACCCGTGGAATCTGACCGCCTACCTCGCCGCCGTTGCCGCGCACCGTGGCCGCTCCATCAGCCTGCACACCGCGCCCAAGGCACTGTTGCACGAGATCGGTTGCGGCGGAGGCGGTCTGTGGGTCGCGCGCAAACACGACGACCTCATCATCTACGACGCCGACGCCACCGATCGCAATGCCGATCACATCATCCTGCACGAGGTGGGGCACATGCTGCTCGGTCACGGCTCGCAGGAGTCGGATCGCAGCACGCCGGTGCCGCCGACGCTGACGTTGATGTTGCCCTCGATTTCGCCGCAGTCGATCGAGCATGTGCTCGGGCGCAGTGAATTCGGGGTCGATCGGGAGCGGGAGGCGGAGGTGTTCGCCGATATGACCATGGTCTACGCGACCCTGCCGCAGCGCCGGAATCGGTCGTTCCGGCTGTTCGGACGCGGCAAGTAGTCACCAGTGGTCGTACGGGTCGTCCGGTAACCGCCGGATGCCGTTGCGCAGGTCGTCGATGAGGTCTTGGTAGCCGTCGGCCATCTCCTCGATCTGCACCCACGCGTCGTAGAAGACCGCCTCCGGGGCGAAGGCCAGCGCGGCGACCGCCTGCGCGGTCATGCCCGCGAGCCGGTCCACCATTCTGCCGACGGTCTCCGAGTGCTCGGGTGCGGCGATCTCCGGCACCGGGGTCGCCAAGGTGACCCAACGATCGATGGTGCGCATCAGATGGACGCGGCGCTGATCGATCTTGACCGACTCGGCGGCCGGGGTCCGCTCGCGCACCAGATGCAGCTGGGCCAGTTCGCCCGCCGCCTCCAGCATCGGATGGTCCTCGTGCGGGAAGCCGCGGAAGGCCGCGAGCATCAGGTCTTTCGCCGGGAGCGCCCGGTCGTTGCCCAAGCGGTTCACCTCAACACCCCCACCTGGCCGCGCGTCGGTACGCCCCGCCCCTCGGGTGGTGACGTCGCCGCAGCACATCCCGCACCTGGCACACATCGATAGAGTGAACGAGAGCTCCCCCCTCCACGTCGATTTCACCCACTTCCGTTCATCCGACACGCACTGGTCAGTCGCCTCCCCACCAGTTTGCCGCCGCAGGAATCCAGCGCGGCAAACCTCGAGTGACCACACCTTAATCTGCCACTCGGAAGTAATCACCTGCGGCTATGCCCTTACGGGTCGCCGCCGCACGCATTCCTTCGCGAGCCGGGCAAATCGCACGTGCAGTTGTGGCGAGTGTGGCGGCGGTCGTGGACGAGAGCCGACAGCCCAGTTCGCACGAACGCATCCGGCGCCGCATCGACACCTGACGGATGGTCAGGCGGAGACCTGGTCTGCGGTGAGGTAATCGGGGCCGCCGATGTAGACGGTGTGGCCGGAATCGGCTGGGCTGGTGGTGGCTTCGGCTACGGCGGTGGCGAATTCGGTGATGGTGGGGAGTGGGGCGTTGTCGCGGCGGGCGGAGACCGCGTCGGGGTTTCGGCGCTCCAGGAGTTGGACGATGATGGTGCCGTCGATCATGTCGCCGGAGACGGTGTGCAGGGTGATGCCGCGCGTTGCGAGGGTGGGGATCATGGCGCGGAGGGCGTCTTCGCCCGCGCGTTTGCTGGCGGCGATGGGTTCGTAGTCGGCGGGAACCGGTTTGCGGCCGTGGAAGTGGGCCTGATGGCTGGTGACGAAGACGATTCGGGAGCCGGACGGCATGTGCGGGACGGCCAGTTCGACGAGGCGGGTCTGGGCGTCGCGGTTGATCGACATGGCGTAGTCGGGGGCGGCGTTGCGTTCGAGGCCGCCGGACGCGTTGAGGATCAGGACGTCGAGGCGGCCGAATTCCTGAGTGACGGTTTCGATGAGCGTGCGGGCGGCGGATTCATCGGAGATGTCCGCGCCCGCGGTGGAAGCACTGCCGCCTGCGGCGATGATCTCGTCCGCAATCGTCTTGGCGCGCTTGAGCTTTTCGCGGTAGTTGATGATCACGTGGTCGCCGCGGGCGGCGAGGATGCGCGCGGTTTCCGCGCCGATGCCGCGCGAGGCACCCGTGATCAGAACGATTCGCTGTCCGGCTGGTTCGCCCACCGTTTCCCTCTCGATTGCGGACCGTCGGCCCGGCGGATTGCTTCTAAATCAGAATCACTATGGTAGTTCTAAATGAGAAGTGCAAGCGGGGCGAAGCCGCCCAACGGCCGGGTCGATCCGGCGAACGCGCCGGTACCGGCCGCGATGGAACTGCTGGGACAGCGGTGGATGCTACGCGTGCTGTGGGAACTGGCACCCGGACCGCTCGGATTCCTCGAACTGCGGCGACGGATGGACAACTGCTCCTCCAGCATGCTTTCGGTGCGCCTACAACACCTCCAGGGCGCGGGTCTGATCGTGAAGAAAGCGGACAAGTCCTACGAACTCACCACCGCGGGAACGGAACTCGGCACCGCGCTACAGCACGTCTGGGATTGGTCGCGACGGTGGGAGACAACACTCACCGACTCGAACGACTGAGCAGTTTGACCTTCCGCCTACCTGAGACTCCATGATGACCTGGTGGCTGAGTCCGACGGGTTGATCACGATAGGCGTACTGGCGCGAGCGAGCGGGCTCACGGCGAGTGCGCTGCGGTTTTACGACGACTGCGGGTTGCTGGTGCCCGCCAGGGTCGATCCGCTCACCGGGTACCGGTATTACACGGAGGCGCAGCGGGAACGCGCGGCGTTGATCCGTCGACTGCGGGCGATAGAGATGCCGCTCGATTCGATCTCGGAGATTCTGTCCGGCGATACCGGGCGCGCGGAACGACTGTTGGACGAGCACGTCGGTGAGTTGCAGCGACGGGCCTTGGAGGCCACGCTCGTTGCCGAGCGGATCAAGCAGTCACTCGGAGTCGGGTCGATGAGCGACCGTGTCGCATTGCCTGCCGCGCTGTTGGCAGAGGCGTTCGAGCAAGTACGGGCCGCCGCTGCGGATAGCCGCGAAATACCTATTCTTGCAGGCATTCTGCTGGAGGCGAGCGCGAATTCGTTGACGCTCACCGCTACTGATCGCTACCGACTCTCGACCAGAACTGTGGTGTCGCGGGATCGGCAGGGCAGCGACTGGTCGCTGGTCGTCGATACCGGCGAACTGGCCCCGATCATCGCCTGGCTTCGTCAGCTGGACGAAATCATCGCGACCCCAACGGATCAGGGTCTACTGCTGGCCGGTGACGGTACCGAGCGACATTGCCGAGTGATCGATGAACCGTTCCCCGACTATCGGGCGGTGCTGTCGGCCCTCGCGCCGGTGCGAACCCGAGTGGTCACGGCTCGCACACCGTTGCTCACTCTCCTCGAAAGCAGCTCCCCCACAGTTCGATTCGAAGTCGATCACACAGGTCTCACGGTGACCGGCAGCAACCAACGAAACCACTTGCCCGCCACAGTCACCGGCGCCGACATCGAACTCGCCTTCAACATCACCACTCTGCTCCCCGCCGTGCACACCGCATTGGGCCCAGACCTGATGCTCGACATCGCCGCACCCGACCTCCCGATCGTTCTTCGCTCCGCCACCGACGGAGACCTCACCACCCTTGCCATGCCAACGTGGCAATCAACAGATTAGGAACCCGAACCCATGACAGACGACACCATGACCGCCATTACGCGCGCGGTCGCACTCGGCCACGAAGGCCAACCTGACGTGGCCCGCGAGTCCCTCCTCACCCTCTGGAATTCCTTTGGCCCGCAGGGTGATCCCCTACACCGCTGCACCCTCGCCCACTACCTCGCCGACCTCTACGACGACGCGGCCGAAGCACTGACCTGGGACATCCGCGCCCTGGACGCCGCCGACTCCCTGACCAACACCCGCGCCCAGGAATACCACTCCTTCCTCGACGTCCAAGGCTTCTATCCCTCCCTCCACCTCAACCTGGCCGACAACTACCGCAGGCTGAGCTCCTTCACCGCCGCCCAACGCGAACTCACCGCGGCCCGAGCCACACTGCACACCCTCCCCGAGACCCCCTACGGCGCAATGATTCGCACCGCCGTCGATGAGGTCGAAGCATCAATCAAGGCCCAAGACACCAGCCCCCGAGCCTCGGCCCCAACCGGCCGTGGGTAAGCCACGCTGAATTCCGATAGGCCGCACAACGCGATTGGCGATTAGGCGATGCTAACCTTAGGCGCGAAACCGAATTCGGCAGTATACGAACCCCCCGAGAACCAACAGGTTTAGGCTGTGCGCCGTGGTCGAACCCCAACCGTCAATCGCACCCCATCCCGATATCGCCCCCTTGGCTCCATTGCTCGGCACCTGGCGTGGCAACGGCCGTGGCGAATACCCGACCATCCAGTCGTTCGATTACCTGGAAGAAGTCCGGTTCGGCCATCTCGGCCGCCCGTTCCTCACCTATCGGCAGCGCACCCGCGCCGCGGACGGCAGCCGTCCGATGCACGCCGAAACCGGCTATCTGCGGTGCCCGAGCCCCGACCGGGTGGAATTGATCTTGGCCCACCCCACCGGAATCACCGAAATATGCGAGGGCGCACTGAATGTCGCCGATGACGCGCTGCACATGGAATTCGATTCCACCAGCATCGGCCGCAGCAGCACCGCGAAACTCGTTACCGCCCTCGGCCGTACCTTTCAGCTGAAGGGCGACACCATCGATTACACATTGCGCATGGCGGCCGTCGGCGAGCCACTGCAACATCACCTCGCCGCTACCCTGCGCCGGGCCGACTGACTCACCTCGGCCACCGTCGCGTCTGCGCATGGTCCCGGACGCGCGACCTGCGTCGATCAGATCACGCCTGCGCCCGCTACACCGAAAGATGTAGCGGGCGATCCGGCATGAACCGAATACCCTCCGCCGAGCGGCACAGGTTCCGGAACATTATCTGGCCGAATAGCCCGTTCCACGGAGTTGTTTCGAGATTCGGCGAATTCCGCGAAAACACCCACCGGTTCGGGGGTACTCTCTCCGAGATTCGTCCGAAATGTGACCTGAGACACTTTCTTGCTGCCATGTGTCATCAGCCACTCGAGCTTGTTCGGTGAATCGATCCCGGTTTACGGTTCGAAAGACAGCAAACTTCCAGACAACTTCGCGCGGTAATCCCTGCGCGGAAACGCTAGAACCCTTCCCCCGTCGACACCCCTGACCCGAGGGAGCCGAACAATGAAGCGTTCCACCACAATTCTGGCCAGCGTGGCAATTGTCCTCGGCGGCGCCGCGACCGTCCAGATTCTCGACGGCGGCGACGCCGGTGCCGCGATCACGCACAGCGGCACCTCGTCCAGCAATCAGGTAGCCGCGCACGACCGCGCGCCTCAGTAGCCAGGTGGCAGCGCGGCCATCATGTCGCGACTGACCGCGACCGCATTGTCGGAGCTGCCACCCTTGACCAACAACGTCGCGAACGCGATATCACCGCGGTAGCCGACGAACCACGAGTGCGACCCACCGTCGACCTCGGCCTCACCGGTTTTCCCGTACACCTCACCCTGATCGGCGATCCGTTCCGCGGTGCCGCCGGTGACCACCCTGCGCATCATTGCCCGCAGCCCGGTGATCACCTGCGGCGCGAGAGCGGGCGCCGCATCGTCGACCGTCGTGGCGCGGCCCGCGATCAGGTACGGAACCGGCACCGAGCCGTGCGCGACGGTGGCCGCCATCAATGCCATGCCCAGCGGGCTGACCACCACCTTGCCCTGGCCGATGCCGTCTTCGGTGCGCTGGATCAGCTCGTCCGACGGCGGCACCGAGCCGGAGAACGTCGGCAGGCCCGCGACCGTATAGCCCGGTCCCACACCGAGTTTCGCGGCGGCCGTGTGCAGCGCGTCACCCGGCAGCCTGCTGGCCACGTTGGCGAACGCGGTGTTGCACGACCGCTCGTAGGCCGTGATCATCGGCGCGTCACCGATCGTGAACAGGTTGTAGTTGGGAATCGTGCGGTCCCCGATGATGATTCGGCTCGGGCAGGGCAGCACCGTGTCCGGCGTGGCCAGGCCGGTGGACATCGCGGCGGCCGCGGTCACCGTCTTGAACACCGAACCCGGCGGGTACTGGCCGATGGTCGCGACCGGGCCGTCCCGATCCGCCGCCTTGTTCTGCGCGATCGCCAGTATCGCGCCGGTGGACGGCCGCAGCACCACCATCATGGCCTGCTCCTCGCGCAGGTCGACGGCGCGTTGCGCGGCATTCTGCACGTTGCGATCCACGCTGAGCGAGAACGACGGCGCCGGTTGCGACGGCACCTCGGTGAGCACGTCGGTGTCGGCGCCGTTGGCGTTCATGGTGACCACGCTCCAGCCTGCCTTGCCGTCCACCTCGGCGATCACCGTCTTGCGGATCTGCGCGAGCAGGTCCGGCGCGAAGGTGCGATCGGTGGGCACCAGGTCCCACTCCGAGGTGATCATCACCCCGGGCAGGCCGATGAGATCGGTACTCACCTGGTCGAATTCGCTCTCGCTGAGCAACGCGACGGTGTACGCGCCCTTGGCGGCGAGGGCCGCGTCCCGGACGGACTCGGGCGTGAGCTCCGGGTCGAACGGGCTCAGCGCCGCCGACAGCGAGGTCGCGACCGCGCCGGGGTCGGCGGTATTCGCCGCGGTGAAGGCGACCCGGGAAACCCTGCCCGGCACCAGCACATCGCTGCCCGCCTGCTCGTTCACCCGTGCGCGCGGTGCCGGGTTGGCCCGCAACGACATCGTCTGGGTGTCACCGAGCTTGGGATGGATGTTCGACGATGTCCAGCGAACCTTCCAGCGGCCGCCGCTGCGCCCCATCTGCAACTGCCCGGTGTAGCGCCAGGTCCGGTCCTTGGGCAGCCGCCACTCGTAGGTGTAGTCGACAGTCGCGGTGTCGCCGCTCACCCTGGCCGAGCCGGTGTGCGCCGTGAGCTGCTCGGCCTGCAGGTGATCCCACGCGGAACCCAGTGCGGCACCGGCCTTTTCGGGCTGATTGGTGAGGTCGGCGGCGGCCGCCAGGTCGTGCTTCGCGAAGGCCGTGACGAAATCATCGGCCGCGGGCACCGGACCCTGTGGGCCGCGCGCGCAACCGGCCGCGGGCACCGCCAGCATCGCGACAGCCAGCGTGACGATGAGTGGTTTTCTCAGCGGATAGGTCCTGGTCGACATCGGCTCCGATGGTAATAGCCAACGCTGAGCAAACCTCCGCGCCGCTCCGTGTTTCTTTCCACTGAAACGGTTTTCAGCGTAGGCGGGGTCAGTCGAGGAGGACGGTGCAGAAGGTGGCGATCTGCCGGAAGCCGACGCGACCGTAGGCGCGGCGCGCGACTTCGTTGTAGTCGTTCACGTACAGGCTCGCGGTGCGACCGGATGCCACGACCGCGTTGGCGATGGCGGCCGTGCCGATGGTGCCGAGCCCGGTGCCGCGATGTTCGGGATGCACCCAGACGCCTTGGATCTGACCGGTGCGCCGGGACAGGGATCCGACCTCGGCCTTGAACACGACCTCGCCGTCCTCGAAACGTGCCCAGGCGCGGCCGGATTCGATCAGGCTCTGGATGCGGCGACGGTAGCCGCGGCCGCCGTCACCCGCGCGGGGATCCACGCCGACCTCTTCGATGAACATGGCGATCGCCGCGCAGAGGTAGCGATCGAGTTCGTCCGGCCGCACGCGGCGGACGTTCGGATCGGGCTCCACCAGCGGCGGCTGCGACAGAGCGAGCAGCGGCTGTTCGCCGCGCAGTTCCCGCTCCGGACCCCAGTGGTCGGCCAGCATCTCCCACAGCGGTAACGCCAGCTCACGGCGTCCGACCACCGACGAGGCGATCCGCGGCCACCGGATCGCCCGGTCCGCGAACGCCCGTAGCGCGTCGTGGTCACCGCGCAGCGGGACCAGGTTCGCACCGGAGAAACACAGCGACTCCGACGGGCCACCTCGGCTCCACAGTTCGCCCTGCCCGCACCGGGCGGTATCCAGGCCGAATTCCTGGAGCCGGGCGGCGACCATGCACGAGGCCACCGGATCGGCATCCAGCACTCGAAGGACCTGTCCCAGGTCCCGGTTCGCGAGCTGGCGCGCGGGGACGTACTTCGCCCTACGCGTCGGCTCCAGCAGACTCCGCACGTTGCTAGCCTGCCACGAATATCGGCGATGTGGTACGGCTATGCCGAACGCAACAGTTCGTCTTCTGTTCAACTGAACCAGACGAAGTCCGGCTACAACCCGCTATGTGGGTCAGCCGACCGTGACGACCGGCTCGCCGGCACCCGCGTCCACGCCCATTTGCTCGGCGATGCGCAGCGCCTCCTCGATCAGGGTTTCCACGATCATCGCCTCCGGCACGGTCTTGATGACCTCGCCCTTGACGAAGATCTGCCCCTTGCCGTTGCCGGACGCGACACCGAGATCCGCCTCACGCGCCTCGCCGGGCCCGTTCACCACGCAACCCATCACGGCCACCCGCAACGGCACTTCCATGCCTTCGAGACCGGCGCTGACCGCGTTCGCGAGGCTGTACACGTCCACCTGGGCGCGGCCACACGACGGGCAGGACACGATCTCGAGCTTGCGCGGGCGCAGGTTCAGCGACTGCAGGATCTGATCGCCGACCTTGATCTCCTCGGCGGGCGGCGCGGACAGCGAGACGCGAATGGTGTCGCCGATGCCCTCCGACAGCAGCGCACCGAACGCCACCGCGGACTTGATGGTGCCCTGGAACGCCGGGCCCGCCTCGGTCACGCCGAGGTGCAGCGGGTAGTCGCTGCGCGCGGCCAGCTGACGGTAGGCCTCGACCATGATCACCGGGTCGTTGTGCTTGACCGAGATCTTGATGTCGCCGAACCCGTGGTCCTCGAACAGGCTCGCCTCCCACAGCGCGGATTCCACCAGCGCCTCCGGAGTGGCCTTGCCGTACTTCTCCAGCATCCGCTTGTCCAGCGAACCGGCGTTGACGCCGATGCGGATCGGGATGCCCGCGGCGGCCGCGGCCTTGGCGACCTCGCCGACCCGGCCGTCGAATTCCTTGATGTTGCCCGGGTTTACGCGCACCGCGGCGCAGCCCGCGTCGATGGCCGCGAAGATGTAGCGGGGCTGGAAGTGGATGTCGGCGATCACCGGGAGTTGGCTCTTGCGCGCGATCGTCGCCAGCGCGTCCGCGTCTTCCTGACGCGGGCAGGCCACCCGGACGATGTCGCAGCCGGACGCGGTGAGCTCCGCGATCTGCTGCAGGGTGGCGTTGATGTCGTGGGTCTTGGTGGTGGTCATCGACTGCACGGAGATCGGGTGATCACTTCCGACCCCGACATTGCCCACCTTCAACTGGCGGGTCTTGCGTCGAGGAGCGAGAACGGCCGCAGGTGCGGCGGGCATCCCCAATCCGATTGTGCTGGTCACTTTCGGCTGCCTACTTTCGTACGTTCATTGTGGGCCGTTCGCTTTCCGAGCTTAGTCGCGCACGCCGAACGACCACCCTGTGACGCCCACGACAACGTGCTGTCCCCCAAGTGCCGGCGACAGGGTACCGCGTCCGGGGAAACTCAGAACAACTTGATCGGATTGACGATGTCGGCGACCAAGGTGAGCACCATGTAGGCGCCGCCGATCACCACCGCGACGTAGGTGATCGGCAATAGCTTCAGATAGTCCACCGGGCCGCCGGGGGCCAGGCCCTTCCAACCGCGGATGGTGTTGCGGATCTTCTCGTACAGCACCACGGCCATGTGGCCGCCGTCCAATGGCAGCAGCGGCAGGATGTTGAAGGCGCCGAGGAAGAAGTTCAGGCTGGCCAGTACCAGGATGAATACGCCCCAGAGCCCGCGTTCGGCGGTCTCGCCGCCGATCTTGCTCGCGCCGTAGACGCTGACCGGGGTTTCCGGGTCGCGCTCGCCGCCGGTCACCGCGGTCCACAGTGCGGTCACCTTCTGCGGGAGTTGGGCCAGCGACTGCATGGTGCGGACGAACATGTCGCCGGTGAACGCACCCGCGGCCGGGATCGCGCTCAGCACGTTGTACTTGACCGGCTCGTAGAAGTCCGAGCCGACGCCGACCGCACCGACCTCGCGGCCGACCCCACCGCCCTCCGGGTAACGCATGACACGTTCCGGGGTGACCGGGATGGTGATGGTGGTGCCGTCACGCTCGACCGTGTAGGTGAACGGGCCGGACTGCTTCTGGGTTTCGGCCTGGAAGTCCTTCCAGGTCGTCACCTTCACATCGTTGACCGACTTGACGATGTCGCCGCGCTGCAGACCGGCGCGCTGAGCCGGGCCCGCACCGGTGCACGGTTGCGTGCTGCCGTCCGGATTCTGTTGCGGCACACAGCTCATGTTGCCGAGCGCGGTGGCCGGCGGCTGGTCGAATCGCGGCAGGCCCCAGCCGATCGCGAGGATGACCACCAGGATGTAACCGAGCAGGAAGTTCATCGCGATGCCGCCCGACATCACGACCATCCGCTTCCAGGTTTCCTGGCGATACATCGCGCGGTCGATTTCCTCCGGCTGCAGCTCGTCCAGGGCGGTCATGCCCGCGATATCGCAGAAGCCGCCGAGCGGCAGCGCCTTGAGGCCGTATTCGGTCTCACCGCGCCGGAACGAGAAGATCTTCGGCCCGAAACCGATGAAGTACCGCCGCACCTTCATACCGGTGGCCTGGGCGGTCCACATGTGCCCGCATTCGTGCAACGCGATCGAAATCGTGATGCCTAGCGCGAACAGCACGAACCCCAACGCGTAGACCATGTGTTTAGCAGCCCTCCTGCATAGCGCAGCTCGCCTTATGAAGTGCGACCGCCGGATCGGCCGCCCACAAACCTGGACCCGCACATCCCGTCACGGCCGCGAGCACCCCGACCACAGTAACCGGACCCCGCCCGGCCCTGCGTGTTCAGTGTGCCAGGAGGTGGTTGTCGGGCGAGTCCGAGCCTTCCCCACAGTGCGGATCAGGTTCCGTGAGTAGCACATGGTGAAGAGGTGCTCTCACGTTTTGCCGCAGCCATGTGCCACTCACGGATGAGGGGTCAGGCGCGAACTCGGGCGCGGGCGAAGTCGCGGGCCCAGGTGTCGGCGGCGAGGACTTCTTCGAGGGAGGTGGGTTCGGTGCGCCACTGGTCGGCGGCTTCGATTGCGGCGGCCACGGTGCGGACGATGTCGGGGAAGCGGATGGCGCCGTCCAGGAAGGCTTGTACGGCAACCTCATTGGCGGCGTTGTAGACGGCGGTGACGGTGCCGCCCGCCTCGCCTGCCTGGCGGGCCAGGTCGATGGCCGGGAAGACCTCGTTGTCGACGGGCTCGAAGGTCCAGGTGGCGGCGGTGCCGAAGTCGCAGGCCAGGGCGGCGCCGGGGACTCGGTCGGGCCAGCCGAGGGCCAACGCGATCGGCAGTTTCATGTCCGGCGGGCTGGCCTGGGCGAGGGTGGAGCCGTCGGTGAAGGTGACCATCGAGTGCACGATCGACTGCGGGTGCACGGTGACGTCGATGCGGTCGTAGGGAATGCCGAACAGCAGGTGCGTCTCGATCAGCTCCAGGCCCTTGTTGACCAGCGAGGCCGAGTTCAGCGTGTTCATCGGACCCATGGACCAAGTCGGATGTGTCTTGGCCTCAGCGGGATTCACCGATTCCAGCATCTCGGCGGTCCAGCCGCGGAACGGGCCGCCCGAGGCGGTGAGCACCAGCCGATCCACCTCCTCGGCGCGACCGCCGCGCAGGCATTGCGCAAGTGCGGAGTGTTCCGAGTCGACCGGCACGATCTGGCCGGGCGCCGCGGCGCGGGTGACCAGCGAGCCGCCCGCGACCAGCGATTCCTTGTTGGCCAGCGCGAGCCGGGTGCCCGATTGCAGGGTGGCCAGGGTCGGTTCCAGGCCGAGCGAGCCGACCAGCGCGTTGAGCACGACGTCGGCCTCGGTGCGCCGGACCAGCTCGGTCGCCGCGTCCGGACCTGCCAGCGCGATGTCGAGCTGCTGGGCGGCTTTCGGATCGGCGACCGCGACATTGCGCGTCCCGGTGGCCGCGATCTGCGCGGCGAATAGCTCGGTATTGCCGCCGCGCGCGGCCAGGCCGACCACCTCGAACCGGTCGGGGTTGGCGGCGATCACCTCGAGCGCTTGGGTACCGATGGATCCGGTACTGCCGAGGAGCAGGACTCTCACGATGTCGGACACGAGTTCATTGTGGCGCACAAAAAAGAAGGCACAGTGCCTACCCGCCCCGCCGACTTCGTCGGCTACCGTCCCCCAGCGGCGTGTCCCGACTTACAACGACGCACCGTCGTATGTCACGATATCGAGCAGCAGTCCATCCCGAACCAGCTAAGGAGCGAATCGTGGCCGCCACGGAACTCGAACCCGCCAGCACCGAGCGCGGCATCGTCACTCACGTGGACACCGCCGAGGTTCCCTCCGCCGCATGGGGGTGGAGCGGTGAGTCGCCCCGCACCTTCCGCGTCGCGGGCTGGATCGTCGCGTTCATCCTGGTCGCGATGGTCATCGGTAACCACAAGGGACGTGTCGAGGACATCTACCTGATCGGTTTCGCCGCCGCCATCGTCGGCATCCTGGTCCGGGATTCGTTCCTGCGCCGCAAGCCTCGCTAGTCGGCGGGCACCCGACTTGCCCTGAGATATACCGGCTTTCGCCGGGCGAGTGGTGTCTTGTACGGTTTTGGGTCCAGAGGTCCGCGACCGAGTTGGTCGCGGACCTTTGTTGCTGACCAGACCGTGAGGACACCAATGCCCAAGATCTTCGCCGCCGCGCTGCTGACCGCCAGCGCTGTCGGTTCGCTGTTACTGCTGCCCGCCGCCACGGCCCACGCTCAGTCCGAGACCTGTGGCCGCGCCGTCGACGCGATCAACAAGGCCATCGACGGATCGCCCAACGGCGTCCTGGAGGACCCGGTCGCCAAGGCGCTGCACTTCACGTTGCTGTCCATCGCCGCGAGCGGTGGCGAACAGGCCGAGAAGGACGTCATCATCGCCTACGCCAACGCGTTGGCCGACGACAACGTCAGCGATTTGGATCCCGTCACCGACCAGCTCAACCGTGTCTGCGGGAGCAAGAGCTGAACTCGCCTGTAGGCGAACGGGTTACGGCCCGATAACGCGTTGACCGTCGTTGAGCGGAACATGATCGAGAGCTCACTTGTGTTGTGCCGCAGTCATGTTCCGCTCGACGGTAGCCGTCCGCGAGCTAGCGTCCGCGACGCTTCGCGGGCTTCTTCTTGGCGACCGAATTCCTTGCCGGACTCGGCCGTCCACCGGTTCGCTTGACCGCCGACTTCTTCTGCGGCTCAGGGCTTTTCGCCCGCACAACAGGCGACCGAGAGCTACGTTCGGAACGACCTCGGACAACCCCCACGAAATCCTCGACCAGATCACTGGTCCGATCCGTCGGCCACGCCAAGGCGATCTCCGTGTCCGCGACATCGGTGACCGTGCGATACACCAGGTCGCGGCGAGCATGCAGCCGAGCGATCGAATGCGGGACCACAGCGACACCCACGCCGGCCGCGACAAGCTCGATGGCACCCTCGACAGCGTCGATATCGGAGGCATCCTGCATCCGCTCGTCGGCCAGGTCCGCCATGCTCACCTGCTCGAAGACCGAGATCGGATGATCCTTCGGCACCACCACGACGGGCAGCTCCCGATACAGCGGAATCGCACTCATCCCGTCTCGATCAATCGGCAGTCGCACGAAGCACAGATCGACCCGCCCCTCCCGCAACGCCTCTTCCTGCTCGCTCATCGGCACCCCGACCACCTCGAGCGAGGTATCCGGAAAACGCTCACTCCAGATCCTGGTCCACTTGGACACCGTCACCCCGGGCACGAATCCGACCCGCAACGCGGCAGGCCCGTCCGGCGTCTCCTCGACCACCGCCGCCGCGGCCCGCGCGATCAACTCCCGCGCCGCCCCCAGCAACTCCTCCCCATCCTCAGTCAACTGGGTCGGCTGGGCCCCCGGCACAAACAGCTTCGTCCCCAGCTCCTCCTCCAGCTCGATCACCGTCTGACTCAACCGCTGCCGCGCGATATTCAACCCCTTCGCCGCCCGCGCAAAATGCAGCTCCTCCGCAACCGCGACAAACCACCGCAGCCGCACGACATCGATCGACTCGAACCGGCTCATGCCAGGAACAATATCGCCACCGGATAGGCTGTCTCCAATGAGCGAGCGGCAGCGAGTGAATCGATGGCACAGCCCCCTCGGGCGCACGACGGAACCGAGCGCCAGCGAGGTGGAGTTGTGAGCCCGGACCCGAACCCTCAGATGATGAAGCCCTTGACCGCAGCCAACAAGCTCGGCATCTACCTGCCCGCGGCCCCCGAATCCTTCCGCAACACCCCCCTCTCCCGCGCCGACCTCGACGCCCTCCGCACCAATCCCCCGGAGTGGCTCACCGACCTCCGCCGCACCGGCCCCTTCCCCCGCGACGTAACCGCCCGCAAACTCGGCGTCTCCAACTCCGGCCTCTCCCGCGCCGAAGTCTCCGACGCCCTCACCGCCGACGAAATCGCCGCCCTCCTCGCCGACCCGCCAGAATGGCTGATCCGCGAACGCGAAACCTACGCCGAGGTCCTGAAGGAAAACGAGCGAATCGCCACCAAGGAAGCCGAACGCCGCGCAGCCACAAACCGCCCCGCCAAAAACCGCACGTAAGGCGTCACGGAGCTCACCGTGACGTCAGCCATTGTTTGAATTGGGTCGTGTCGAATTCTCGACCCTTGATGTCGGTGTGAGTGCTGGATGAGATTGCGGTGACTTGGGTTTCGGTCCAGGCGAACCAGGTGTGGGACGGGTAGTCGAGGAGTAGGTGGGCGTTGGGGGGTAGGGCCTGGGCTGCTTGGGATTCCTCGGTTCCGGTCGCGATGGCCTGTGGGGTGTAGGGCGGGGTTGGGGTTAGTTGGATTGTGTCGGGGTCGGTTCGGGGGCCGATTGTTGTTGGTATGGCGATGTAGGACGGGGTGCCTGCGTTGTGTAGTGGGGATTGGGGGTCGGTCGCGAACTTCGGGTTGGTTGCGTAGACCATTACGTGGGGGCCGGATCGGTGGAGAGTCGGCGGGGTTTCGGTGGTGGGTGGGTTTTGGGATCGGAGGAATGAGGCGGCTAGTTGGGCTGTCGCCGGTGATTCCAGGACTTGGGCGATCGTGGCGGCATCCGGGGTGGTTGCCGGGCTGATGTCGGCATTCGGCGGGGTGTGCGGTGGGGGCGCGCATCCCTGAATTGCCAAGGCGGCGTACAGGAGTGCTGCTGCGCAGAGCGAGCGGCGGGTCATTTCTTTTTCGATATTCCGTAGTCTTCGCCGAACCAAGCCCATTCGGAGTTCTGGGTGTACGACGCGAGTGTCTGCGTGACGATTCGTTGCGAGGTCGGCCACGGGTCTCCGTAGGTGATCGTGCCGGTGTCTGCGTCGTAGCCATAGACGACTTGGGCGTGACCACCGCCTGCGGCCCAGGCTATTCCGGTGAGGATCGGGCGGTTCGCCGTGATTTCCGCGGCGATTTTGGTCATCGAGAACGGCGAACCGACCGACGCGGTGAAGCCGATCTTTTTGAATGCGTCGGCGATCTCCTCGAGTGACGCGCTCTCGTTGGGACACGGCTTACCCCGCGCGGTGTCGTGCACGAGTTTGCAGTAGTCGGCCTGGGCGATGCGGCGGCCGAGGTAGGTGGATATCGAGGCACCGTCGGCCGCCCAACACCATTGATTCCACTCTTGTACCTGTTGGGCGTAGGGAAGGGTTTTCGAACCCGAGGCCAGCTGGCGCGGTTCTATTACACCGGGGAGTGCGGTGGTGACCTTCAGTCCGGTCGAGTGTGCGGCGAAATCCTTTCCAGCGGAGAGTGGTTCGGCGAGCGATGGGCTGTGGCCGAAGGAAAGGATCACCACTGTCGCGGCGATCAGCGAAGCATGCAGTTTTCTTCGTGGCAGCACTCGGGCACCCACTTTCGGGTCGCTGAATTTCAGGGAAAGTTACGCTGCCGCTTCCGGCGACGGCAAGTGGGGACGGTCCCCAATTCGAAACAAGATGTCAACGCCGAATGCTGTTGCCGCACTGATGTTTTGCGAGGAGCATTCGCAATGTAGCAGCGGCACGTCCGAACTGTTCCACAGTTCAACAATTTTCGACGTCCGGTGCGCATCGGGCACTAGCCCAAAGTCGACAAAACGGACAAATCATCAATCAGGAGTCACCATGCGTTACTCATTCCTGCCTGCCGCAATGGCATTCGCGGTAGGTGTCGCAATCGTCTCGACGGGAATCGCGCAAGCGGAACCGCCCACGGCGCCCGAACTCAAGCACCATTCCTTCGGATTCGATGTGCAGGCGGCAAAGGCCAACCAGGACAAGGACACCAGCACCGGCTTCGCACTGCCTGTTCGGGTCGGGTCCGCCGTCGCGCCGCCGTCCTACTCGCTCAAGCAGTTCGCGGCACCCGCGGGCGACCAGGGTCCGGTCGGGTCCTGCGTGGCGTGGGCGACGGGCTACACCGGCTACGGCGTCCTGATGAACGAGCAGAAGATCGCCGGCGGTCCGATGGCGCCGATGTACATCTACGCGCAGATCGCCAAGGGCGACGACCAGGGCACCTGGGCCGGTGTCGCCTTGCCGATGGAGCGCAGCCAGGGCATCGACACCAAATCCCACTACTGGCAGGGCGATTTCGACTACACCACCCAGCCCGATGCGTCGGAACGGGCGAACGCCGCGCACTACAAGCTCTCCGGCGCCCAGGATCTGGATTCCGGCGATCGGGTGACCAACATCAAGAATGCGATCTCGGCGGGCCTGCCTGTCCCGATCGGGTTCGAGGTACGGCAGAGTTTCATGAATCTGAGCAAGAGCAACTCCCGCTACAACCCGTCACGCAACGAGCGCACGGTGGGCGGCCATGAGGTGACGATCGTCGGCTACGACCAGAATGGCGTCACGATCCAGAATTCCTGGGGAGCGAGTTGGGGCGACAACGGATTCTTTACCGCGCCGTGGTCGTTCATCACCGGCGGCGACGTCGATGAAATCCACTCGATGGGACGACTTGTCACCGGATGATTGATCACGTCATGAGTAGTTCGAAGTCCTGATTCCTGTCGGCTGCACCGCCGGCAGGAACCGGGCGTTTTCCGCCGATTGCACCCCCTGCAATCTTCTCCGCGTCTACCCCTTAGGAACTGGGGAAACAACCCGCTGACCAGCCGCACTCCCCACTCTCACACTGGGGATCCGGACGCCGCCGTTCATGTCATGATTCAAACGGTTGGCCGGACTCGGCGGCACCCCCATCGGCCGGGACAACCACCAGCACAATATATTTCGGTTCTCGTTCGCCTACGATCTTCGGGCCATCGCCGCGCGCACACAGAAATGTCGCGGTGAACGATTCGCTGACCTTTATGCGATTTCCGTTCATCGGGGACCGATCCAACGTCCCCATAGGGAGGACCCCATGCGAACGGCGAAATCTACCGGGCTCGTCGCAATGGTCGCGAGTCTGTTGATCGGCATAGCCGCGGTGTTGGTGGGATTCACCAACGCGCCGGCCCAGACCGCGGCCGCGGCTCCCCCGACCTCCGGCGGTGTCAAAATCGGCTACTACAACCAATGGTCGGTCTACGAAAACGCCTTCTACCTCAAGAACGTCGACACCTCGGGTATGGCAGGCAAGCTCGACTACATGATGTACGCGTTCGCGAACATCCACCCCACCGACCTGACCTGCTTCGAGGCGAACAAGGCGGCCAGCCAGGACGAGAACAACCCGAATGCCGGTGACGGCGCGGGTGATTCGTTCGCCGACTACGGCAAGTCGTTCGGCGCCTCGATCAGCGTCGACGGCACCGCGGACGCCTGGAACGACCCGATCGTCGGCAACTTCAAGCAGATCAAGCAGCTGAAGGCCAAGCACCCGAACCTGAAGGTGCTGTTGTCGATCGGCGGCTGGACGTACTCGAAGTTCTTCTCCGATATCTCCGCGACCGATGCCGCGCGCAAGAAGTTCGCGTCCTCCTGCATCGACATGTTCATCAAGGGCAACCTGCCGAAGGCCGATGGTTACGGCGGCCCGGGCACCGGTAAGGGCGTCTTCGACGGCCTCGACCTGGACTGGGAGTATCCAGGCGGTGGCGGCCATGTCGGCAACCACGCCTCGACGGCCGACCGAGCCAACTTCACCTTGCTGACGGCCGAGTTGCGCAAGCAACTGGACGCACAGGGTCTGGTGGACAACAAGCACTACTCGCTGACCGCGGCCGTGGCGGCGGGGCAGGACAAGATCCGCAACTACGAGACCGACAAACTCGGCAACTACCTCGACCTCGTCAATGTCATGACCTACGACATGCACGGGGCGTGGGATGCCAAGGGCCCGACAAACTTCCAGGATCCGATCTACAGCAGGCCGGACGACCCGATGAACCCGGTGCCGCCGGGCAACGCGAAGTACAACATCGATGAGGCGATCACCGCGTGGACCACGGGTGACAGTTCCTACGGCATCCCCGGCGGCTTCCCGCCGACCAAGCTGACCATCGGCTATCCGTTCTACTATCGCGGCTGGACGGGCGTGCAGCCCGGTAACAAGAATGGGCTGTTCCAACCCGCAACGGGTCCGGCGCCGGGTGGACCGTCGTCCGGCAACGTTCCTGGCATCCGGATGTACAAGGAGCTGGCTGGCGTCGTCGACAATCCGTCCCGCACGTTCTACGACCCGGTAGCACAGGCCGCCTACTTCTACGACGGCACCAACTTCTGGGGCGGCGACTCGCTGCAATCCATCCAGGCCAAGTCGGATTACCTGCACTGCAAGGGACTCGGCGGCGCGATGATGTACTCGCTGGAGAACCTGGATGCGGCGTCGACACTGTTCAACCAGGTGGTCAAGACCGTCAACGGCAGCGCTTCGACCTGCACACCGCCGACGACCACACCGACGACTCCGCCCACCTCCACGACTACGACCACGACAACCACCACGTCCGTTCCGCCGACCACGACAACCACCACGCCGCCCACCGGAAACGGTGTGGTCAACGGTGATTTCGAAGGCGGTTCCCTGTCGCCGTGGTCCTGCGCGGGCAATCTCGGCACCCTCGTCACCAGCCCGGTGCACGGCGGCAAGAGTGCCCTCACCGCGGCGGCCAGCAGCGGCGACACTGCCCAGTGCACGCAGCAGATAACCGTCGAGCCGAATCACGCGTACACACTGTCGGCGTGGGTGAACGGCAACTACGTCTACCTCGGCGTCACCGGTTCAGGCACCAGTGACACGTCCACCTGGACTCCGGGTACCGGCGGTGCCTACCAACAACTTTCGACCAAATTCACCACCGGTGCATCGACCACCAAAGTCACCATCTGGGTGCACGGCTGGTACGGCCAAGGGTCCTACAGCGTGGATGACATCACACTGAAGTAGGAACTCGCGAACACACAGGTGGGCCTCGGGCTACGAGGCCCACCTTTGCGCGTTCAGGCCTCGGAATAGCTGGCGGCCCAGCCCTTTTCGAGGATGGCGAAGATCTCGTCCGCGGCGCGGCGTGGATCGGGATGGCGTTCGATGAGATCGCTTGCGTCGAGGGCGAATCGGGCCAGCGCGGCGCAGGCGGCGTCGTCGGTGGGCGCGCCGACTTCTTCCGCAATCGTTGTCGCCAAGGCGGTTTCGTGGCGCAGCCACATGCGGCGGGCGTAGTCGCGCAGGACCGGGGTGTCGGCGATCATGCGGACGAAGGCGGGAGTTTGCCCATCCGCCGCTGCCACGCCGGTTGCTCGCAACAGGATGTGCTCGCGCAAGGCCTGGGGGATGGATTGGCCGGGTGGGCGTTCGCGGACCGCGGCGACGAGCGCCGACTCCAGGTCGTCGTCCAGGTCGAAGACCAGCGCCTCCTTGCTGGGGAAATGCTTGAACAAGGTGGTCACCGATACGTCGGCCGCCTCGGCCACGTCTTTGACGCCGACCCGGTCGTAGCCGTGCTCGAGGAACAGTCGCAGCGCGGCATCCGCCAGCGACTGGCGAGTCTGGGCCTTCTTGCGCTCGCGGCGCCCGATCGGTTCGTCCACCCCCTCACGCTACCCGATTAAGGTGCATCCACTATTAAAGTTTAGTGGTTGCACTTTTTTAGTGACTTAGGTTTCATGGTGGCATGAGCTCCTCCGCATCCCCCCGCATTGCCAGCGTCGGCGCCGGCCTCGGCGGCGTTGCCTGCGCTCGTGGCCTCCAACTGCACGGCCGCTCGATCACCGTGTTCGAACAAGAGCAGTCCCCCACCGCCCGTACCCAGGGCGGGACCCTCGACCTACACGCCGACACCGGCCAGGTCGCTCTTCGCGCGGCCGGGTTGTTCGAGAAGTTCCGTGCTTTGGCACGCCCTGAAGGCCAGGAAATGCGCGCACTCGACCCCATCACCGCCGAGCTCCTGCACCACGAACAACCCGACGAGGACTACGCACCGGAGATCGACCGGGGCCAGCTCCGCGAACTGTTTCTCGAATCCCTCGCACCAGGCACCATCCACTGGGGGCAAGCCGTCGAGTCGGTCGATCCACTCCCCGACGGCACCGCCCGCCTGCGGTTTCGCGACGGCTCGACCCAGCAGTTCGACCTCGTCATCGGCGCGGACGGCGCCTGGTCACGCGTCCGGCAGGCCCTGTCCGCCGATATCCCCACCCACACCGGCACCACTCTCGTCGAAACGTTCCTGGACGACGCCGACATCCGCCACCCCGCGCTCGCGCACCTGGTCGGCAACGGCACCATCATCGCGAAGTCCGGTCACACCATGTTGTCCGCACAGCGCAACAGCGGCGGCCACATCCGGGTCTACGCCGGGCTCGAGATTCCGCACGACTGGTACGTCACCGCGGGTCTGGAACTCGACGACACCGCGGCCGTACGCGAATACCTGCTGACCGTGCTCGACGGCTGGCACGACAGCCTGCTCGACCTATTGCGTTGCAGCGACGGCGGTTTCGTCAACCGCCCGCTGTTCATCCTGCCCGTCGGACATACCTGGAACCATCTCCCGGGCTGCACCCTGCTGGGCGACGCCGCCCACCTCATGCCGCCGTTCGGCATCGGCGCCAACCTCGCCATGCTCGACGGCATCGACCTCGCCGCCGCCATCGCCACCCACCCCACATCGACGAGGCGGTCCGCGCGTACGAATCGGTCATGTTCCCCCGCTCCACCGCGGCCGCCCAAGCCTGCGCCGACCTGGACCAGACGATCGCCTCCGGCGACCCGATCGACGTCGACGCGGTTCGCAAACAACTCAACGAACGTCTCCTCCAGGCAGCCGCGGATCGACCCGCATAATCGGCGGCGTCACGCACGGGTGACGCCGCCGGGAAAAGGATGTGGTGGTCCGATTCCACTACGAGCTTGGAGAAGAAGATGAGAAAACGAGCGCTGTTCACACTCCTTGCCGCAGGCACGCTGGTCGTCGGCGGGTTCACCACCGCGACCGGCGCCGCCGACGAACTATCGGCACCGTGCACCATCGGCCCTGGCGTCACCCAGACCGAAACCACCGTGGACGGATCCGGCGGCGACGACACGATCGACTGCACCAACGCGAATCCAGGAAAGACGATCAACGGCAACGGTGGCAACGACACGCTCACCGGAACAGCCTTCGACGACGTCCTCAACGGTGGTGCGGGCAATGACACCATGACCGGCGGGGTAGGCAACGACAGCCTCAACGGCGGCATCGGCGAAGACACCCTGAGCGGCAGCGCGGGCAACGACACGCTGAGCGGCCCCGGCGACGACGACGCCTCGGACACGCTCAGCGGCGGCACGGACACCGACTCTTGTGGACCCGTCGGGGTGCCTCCGGACATCCGTGACGGCTGCGAGTCATAGGAACGCGCACCTCAGCGGCACGATTCTGCCGAGAAAGGCAATCGACGACCCGGCCCCGGATGAAGGGCCGGGTCTCGATGTGCGCAAGGGTTGCACGTTGCTCTAGCAGCGAGGATCGTTGGAGACGGACTTTTTGGGCACGACCCCCTGGATTCCGAAGCGAGTCCGGCACCGAACGCGGTGACACCGCGATCCGGCTCCTGATCCAGGCGAAGAAGTTGGTCGAGCGACAGATGCCTATCCCTACCGCGTCGACGGCGCAAGCCGGTCACCTATCCGGGACCGGCCGCGCGGTGCGTGTCGCGCTGCTCGGCGGCTTTCGGCTGCTCGCGGGGAACGACGTTCTCGTCATCCCGGTCGGATCGGAACGGCTGCTGGCCTTCATCGCGCTGCATCATCAAGCGGTCGGGCGGCTGCTCGTTGCCGGAACACTGTGGTCCGAGGTCTCCGAATGCCGCGCGTACGCCGCCTTGCGGTCGGCGCTGGCCCGCATGGATCGGGCCTGCCGTGGCGCGCTACAGGTCACGCCTCTGAGTCTGGAGCTCGCCAATGGCGTCGCGGTCGATCTCCGTGACGCGCGCGCACTTGCCCATCGGATCCTCGGCGGGACCCCATCTGCCGAAGCAGACCTCAGCCTCGCGGCGATCACCAGCCTGTCCCTCGACCTGCTGCCGCTCTGGTACGAGGATTGGGTCCTCGACGAGGCGGAGAACTGGCGACAACTCCGACTGCACGCGCTGGAGACGCTCTCGGGAAACCTCACTGCCGCAGGGCGTTTCGGCGACGCGACGGCGGCGGCCGCGGCGGCCGTTCGAGCCGATCCACTGCGGGAGAGCGCCCAGGCGGCCCTCATTCGGGTCCACCTCGCCGAGGGAAACCGCTCCGAGGCGCTTCGCACATTCGATACGTTCAGCCGCGTCTTGCTGAGCGACCTAGGCCTGGCACCCACACTTCGGCTGTATGAGCTCGTCGCGGATCTACTCGAGTTACGCGACGCACCGTTGCGGGATGCCGGCGGCAGACCTCACCTTGGGTGGTGATCTGCTCCACCTCGGAGGACCGAGCTCAGCACTCGGGGTCCTGATATCGGCGGGGGATGCGGCGGAGAGTTAGACGTGTCACCGCCAGCGAACCGGAGCACCCGATGTCGAATTCGAGCACCACCGTCACCTCGGCAGAACGTCGTGCCACGGTGACGACCGAAGACGGTGTGGCGCTTGCGGTTCGCGAGTACGGCCCGCGACATGCGGATCTGACAGTCGTTCTGCTGCACGGACATTGCCTGCGGACCGAGTCCTGGACCTACGTCCGCGACGCGCTGCTTCGGCAGTACCCCGGCGCCCGGGTGGTCTGCTACGACCACCGGGGTCACGGCGACTCGGCCGCGGCGTCCCGGCAGACCTACAACCTCGAGCAGCTCGGCCACGACCTGCACGACGTGCTCGACGCGGTCGCCCCGACCGGGCCGGTTGTCCTCGTCGGTCACTCGATGGGTGGCATGACCGTGCTGACCTACGTCAGCCAGCGGCCGCACGAGATCGGCACTCGCATCGCCGGTGTCGCGCTCATCGCGACCGCGGCGAGCGGGCTTGCCGACGCCGGGTTCGGACGCCTGCTGCGCAACCCGGTTGTCTCGGTCTTCCAGGCCGCGGTCCGGCGGGCGCCGGTTCTGATGCAGCACGCAAAGCTGTTGGCCTGCAAGGTTTTCGCCCCCGTTATCCGGACCGCCGAGTTCGGCGATCGCAAGGTCAGTGCGCGGGTTCTCGCGCTTGCCAACGCAATGCACAACGAGACGCCGATCGTGACCATGGCGAGCTTCTTGAGCGGATTCATGGTCTATGACCAAACCGACGCTCTCGCAGTGCTTTCCAAGATCCCGACGTTGGTGCTGTGCGGTTCGGCAGATCTGATGACGCCGTCGTCGCATTCGGTCTCGATGGCCGCTGCCGTCGAGTACTCGGATTTCGTAATGGTCGACGGCGCCGGGCATTCGGTGATTCTCGAGCAGCCGGGGCGGGTCGCCGAGGCGGTTGCTCGGCTGATGACGCGAGCGGGCGGTACGAGTACGGGCAGGGCCGCTCACCTCGCCCTCGTCGCGTAATCCACGCGAGAACGGCTTCCCATCCCCGAGATAGGAAGCCGTTCTGTCGATTCGCCGACGTCACCGCATTCGGCGCCTAGGTCTGGCCCGAATGCGCGGACTGATCGGGTCAGTTACCCGAGGTGAATTGGCTCTGCTGGGCAATGACGAACCCACCTTCGCCGTTGCGATCCGTTCCGGTGTCGAGGACCTTGTCGTCCAGGAAGGCGGCGGCCTCTCGGTCCAGGAAGATTCGTGACCCTTCGGCACTCAGGACCTGGTCCTGTTCGGCCGGTACCGCGGCGACCTCGAGCTGCAGAGTTTCCGCACCGTCCGCCGTGGAGATGCGTAGCCCGGCATCCTGCGGCGCGCCCTCCGCGGACGTGATGTTGCGAACGACCTCGATGGCGGTGGGGGTGAGCATCAACATGTATGTGGTTCCTTCCCGCTGTCGTAACAGTCCGCCAAGTAGTGGCGAACCCAGTCCCGCCGACCGGCCGTCGACGGCCTCATCGGCGTCGGCAGCCAGCAATGGCGTTCTCCAAGGGGTAGCCACCTGCTGCTTCGCGAAACTACTTTTCTTCACGTGAGCCACATTCCCCCAGCTCAGAGGCAGATTGTGACCCTGGCCGCAGTCGGTCAGCAAGCGGTCAGCGGCTCGATCAGCAGGAAACGGTGCCGATCTCCACACGTCGCGGAACGCCGATCTACGCAATTCGATCGACTTGGTCAGTTGACAGAGTCGACCGGTTTATGACCGATCCGCCATTTCCTCCCGGAGGCTGCGCTGGACGTACGTCATCGCCTCGATGGCGGCGGGGTCGGCGAATCGGCTGGCGAGTTCGTCGGGCGCGACGTCCTCGACGTGCTCGTGCAACCACCACAGGTGTCCCTGCGGATCACGGACGCGGGCGACGCGTTCACCGAAGGCGAGCAGGGTGGGGCGGGTGACGACGCGCGCCCCGGCGACGACGGCTCGCTCGACGGTCGCTTCGGCGTCGCCGACATAGAGCCGCAGGTGAGACGGGGTCGGCGACCAATCCGGCTTCGCGTCGAACAGCATGATGACGTTGCCATCCAATTCGACCTCGACATGCCCGATGTCGCCGTCCAGGTCGGACATGCGCGAGCCGGGTGTCTCGACGAATCCGAATACCGTTGTCAGGAAACGCAACTCGGCCTCAGTGTCCGGGCTGATCACCCAGGCGTTGACGCGTGCGTAGCGCGGTGGGACCGGAACTCGATCTTGATCTTGCATCGCTCCAGCATGCCCACACCGCTACGGGTTTGCCACCATGCCCGGTGGATCTCATATCGTCGATTCGAGCGCCGCGCTGAGCGAAACCACGGCGCGCAATTCCGCGGCGGCGTCGAGGAACGCGGTCGCTCGAGCGGTGATACTGGCGTCTCGGGCGGCCAGCGCGGACTGCACGTCATCGGATCGATGAGCGTGCCGCAACTCCGGCAGCACGGCACGCAGGTGCGCGAGCGGGTAGCCCGCTTTTCGGAGTTGATGCACGATGCGGGCGTCTCGAACTTGATTCGGCGTGTAGTGCCGCACTCCTTGCCGACCGCGTTCGGGGATGACCAAACCTTCAGCGTCCCAATGCCGCAACGTCGACGTTCGAATACCGAGCGCGTCGGCGAGTTCGGCGATGCTCATGGAATCAGAGCTGCGCACGTCATCGATCGGCTCGAGCGAGATCGCAGCGGCGGCCTGCTTGGCATGCCCGAGCTCGATACGCTCCGTGTGCAGTCGAGCGTGCGCCGCGTCGAGCAGGGCGAGGGCCGCCGAGATCGGACCCGAGTGGAACACCCGAAGAATCCGCTTGGCCTCGGTCGGGCCAGCGCCGACCGCAAGCGCACGGTAAGCGAGTACCGAATGACGATGCATCTCCCCATAGACCCGATGGCCGGTCGCGGTGCGTACCGCAGGCGGCAGCACGCCGTCGCGTTCGAGATTGCGCACCTGCTGCACCGAGTACCCGGCACACCGCGCGATATCAACCGTGCGCCTGAACTGCGATTTGAGGTTTTCCAATCAAATCTCCTCGTAATCTCGCACCAAGTCCACACGAGCACTTGAATGAGACGCTCGAAGCATGACCATAGACGAGATCATCGACTTCGTTGCCGCCCTCGACGGCGTCCTCACCCTCACCCCCACGGCCGCAGACCCCTGGCCGGAGATCAGCTGGGGCGACTCGTTCTTCTACTACTCCCCCGATGGAGTCGTCCCGACGAAAACCCAGCCCTTCGCAACAATCGTGACGAAGGACTACCCCGATGAACCCAGCTCCCGCCTCGACCGACCGAATGCCTTCCGCGTCAACATCGCCGCCGGTAAAGAAGCATTCATCAACTGGACCGGACACGAGCCGAAGCAGACAGCCACCACCGAGATCGACTACAGCGTCACCGACACCCTCATCCCCCACCCCACCTATGGCATCGCGGGATGGCTCGCAGTGGTGAACCCCGGCACCCGCACCGACGCGCCGACGCAAGAACTACTGCAAACGGCCTACGACCGCGCCCGTTCCCGCTATGAGCGGCGTGCCGAATCAGACGATCGCTGACTCCAGCCTTCTTATCGCTCTCATAGCAACGATTAACCCGGCCTACGCCAAACGATGTCGCAGCTGACAATGCTATCGTTGCTATGAGGCCTATAAGACTCGGAGTGTAGTAGCTCAACAGGTCAATTCCCCCGCCAGGGGCGTTAACGCTGTAATAGCAACGATAGGAGGGTCCGTGAGCAGACCAGCCCCTCGCCGGCGATCTCGCAGCGAGACGGCACCGCTCGCAACATTCGGGAACTTCATCGCCGAGCGGCGTCGCGCGCTGAGACTGACCCAACTCGACGTAGCCGACCTCGCCGATGTCGGTGTCTCATCGGTGCGCAGACTCGAGGCGGGTCAGACGTCACCGACCCTCGAGATGACCCTCCGCATCCTGGACGCACTCGGGCTAACGCTCGCGAGCATGCCACACAATGCGGCACGGACGCTGCCGGAAAACGCTACGGAACTGCGTGCGACCAGAGCTGATCAACCGTGACCGCGGCACCCGATCCGGACCAGCTCCGAGCAGTCGACGAAGCTGACGTCTACAAGGCCGGCCGACTCGCTGGGCGATTGCGTCGCGAGCGCGACGACGTCGTATTCACACACACCGAGTCCTACCTCGCCGACCCGACAACCCCACCCGTCGCATTCACGTTGCCGAAGGTGAAGGGCACCTTTCGATCGACAGGGGGATCGGTACCAGCATTCTTCGCAGGCTTGCTACCCGAAGGTCTGCGCCTTACCGCGATCACCACGGCTGCGCGGACCAGCGAGGACGACCACTTCAGCATTCTGCTTGCCGTCGGCGCCGACACGATCGGCGACGTCCAGGTGCTGCCCGCCGGAACTGTTCCCGTCGATCCAGCCCCCTTGTTCGATGAGCCGAACACGTCGAATGCTGATTTCACGACACTGTTCGCCCGCGCTACGTCGGCTGACGTCAACGACCTCGATAGAACCGCGCTGCCCGGCGTACAGATCAAGGTATCCGCGCAAATGATCTCTACACCGGTCTCCACGACCAACGGTCCGGCAATTCTCAAACTCAACCCGCCCGAGTATCCGTTCCTGGTCGAGAACGAGAATTTCTTCCTCGAGATGGCTGACGGGTGTGGCATACGAGTTCCGGATCACCAGCTCGCCACCGACAGGAACGGTCGCACAGCGCTCTTCGTCGACCGATTCGACCGCGTCATCGAGCACGGCCGACTCCGCCGCCTGGCCCAAGAGGACGCCTGTCAGGTCCTGGGCCGATATCCGGCCGCCAAGTACCGAATCACACTGCAAGAAGCCATCAAAGGCCTGGCGGACGCAGCCGCGCAGGGCGGTGGCTCGCAGCCGTTGGCCACCTTGCAGATGCTCGAAATCGCAGCGTTCAGTTACCTCATCGGAAACGGCGATCTGCACGGCAAGAACTTGTCTGTACGCCAGAACCCCGACGGAATCTGGGAAGTAACCCCCGCCTACGACCTACTGAGCACCCAGCCATATCTGAGCTGGAATGACCCGATGGCACTGTCGCTCTACGGACGCGACAGCAAGCTCGCGCACCGTTGGTGGGCAGAGGCGGCCGAGCGCCTCGGTGTTCCCAAGCGGGCGATCAACCGCGGCTTGGCACGGATTGTCCAGGCAGCAGAACCATGGGTAGAACGAGTGCCCGACATCGGATTCGACGACCAGACCACCGACCATTTGATGACCTTCATCTCCGAACGACGCAAAGAATTTCAGCAGCCCGCGCCCTAGCCTGCTACGGCTTTCGACAGATACAGCCCAGGATCTCTACGCGCGTGGTGGGTGAGTCACCGTCGAGCCAGTCCTGGATGGGCGCCAATCCGGGGTCGACGATATCGAATCCCGCTACGTAGGAGGCTATTTCGGCGCGCGATCGCAACGCCAGTATGGCTGAACTGCCTCTGGTGGCCGACATGGCCTGCCTGATGAAGTTCGAGTCGGAGTCACTCGACGCGTGGGTGAGGATCAGGTGGCTGCCCGGAGCCATGACGGCACGCAGTTGGGCGATGATCTCGGCGGGGTGCTCGTCATCCATGATGAAGTGCAGCACGCCGACGATGAGAAACGCGACCGGCTGTTCGAAGTCGATCAGCCCTTCCGCGGCCAGTCGGTCGATGATGGTGTCGGGTTGGCGGAGGTCGGCCAACATCGGCGTATCGCCGGGTGAGCTGGACACGGTGGCGTGCGCGAATACGACAGGGTCGAAATCGATCGAGACCACCCGCGCCGACGGGTCGATCTTGCGGGCCACTTCGTGTACGGACGGTGAAAAAGGGATCCCCGCACCGATATCGATGAACTGCCGGACACCGGCTTCTGCGGCCATCTTCACACCCGCCAGCAGGAACCGACGACTTATGCGCGCCAAGGCTTTCGAGTCCGGTGCCACCTTCAGCACCCGCTCGGCATACTCCCGATCCGCTTCGTAGTAGTCCTTGCCACCAAGCATGTAGTTGTAGATCCGCGCCGAATTCGGTTTATACGGATCGACCCCCATCGGAAGACGCCTGAAGTCCGACACCCGACCTCCTCGGTAGGGCGCCGATCGTAACAAGGTAGCGGGACCCTGTCGGCGCGTTCACGCACGATGAACACGACGTTCAGTCGGCAGTCGCTCGCCGTAATCGTCGGCACATCAACGCCGAACGCTCGCGCGACGCACTCACACCCGAGGAGTGAGCAGGACCGGCAGGTGCTGCGGAGCCGCCGTGAGTATCGACTCGGCCCACGGGAGGTCAGCGGGGGCAGCGGCGAGACACAAGTTCGGATAACGCGCCAGCAGAACCCGCAGCGCCACCTGTCCTTCGAGTCGAGCCAGTCGCGCACCGATGCAGTAGTGCATGCCGAGGCCGAACGCGAGATGGATCGGGCCACTGCGGTCGGACAGGCGCACCCGCAGTGGGTCGTCGAAGACCGCAGGATCGGTGTTGGCCGCGCCGAGCCCCACGATGACCACCCGACCCGGCGGAATCTCCACCTGCCCCAACAGCAATGGCGCCGTGGTGTAGCGCAGTGTGGCGAACGGTCCTGGGCTCAGGATGCGCAGCACCTCCTCGACATAGGTGTCGATGCGATCCGGGTCGGCGGTGAGTTCGTCGCGGATCTCGGGTGTCAGGAGCATGATGCTGTTGGCGATCAACCCGCGAGTGGTTTCGTACCCGGCGGCCAGGAGCACGGTGGTGTTCGTTGCGATCGCATGGTCGGCCGCGGCAATCCGGTCGGCCGTCGGCAGCCCGGCTGTCGTGGGGTCCGCAGCGACAGCGGCATCACAGCGAATGATCAACGTGCCGAGCAGATCCGCAGGCAGCGGGTCGTCCGGGGTCCAAGACACCAGGTCGGCGCGCTGTCTGCGGTGCCGCACCTGCTCCATGAGGTAGTAGCCGAACTTCTTGCTTGCGCGAGCGCGTTCCTGACCCGGGTTCTGGGACAGCAACATCGTCTGCACCCATTCGCCGAACTGCTGGTGATCACCGGTCGGAACGCCAAGGATTTCGCAGATCACCTGCACCGGTAGTGGTGTGGCGTACGCCGGTAGCAGGTCGACGGGCGCATCGGCGGCTGCGGCGAGGTCGGTGAGCAGGCGCTCGGCGATCTCTTGCACGCGTGGCTGGAGCGCGGCCACGGTCCGGGGCGTGAATGCGTCGGCCACCAGCGCCCGCAGGCGGGTGTGCTCGGGCGGATCCGACCACGGCAGTCGCTCCGCCATCGCGAGCCCAGGCAACGTCAGCTCAGCGAACTGCTTGACCTCGGGACTGGTGGTCGCGGCGGGGTTCTTGCGCAGGCTCTCCTCGCCCAGTGCCTGGCGGGCCAGCTTGTAGTCGGTGACCAGGATCGCGACGCCACCGCCGGGAAAGGTCACCTCGTGCACGCCACCGGCTGCCCGCAAGCTCGGGTAGATCTCGTATGCGCGGCGGAAGAAATCGTCGGGCAACTGCACCTGCGGCGGCGAAGTGGACATCTGTGGGCCTCGGTTCGCTTGTCTCGATCGGCACAGGCGCGCACAGTGATGCCCCCTGCTGTAGACGATCATGCAGGACAAACAGCAACAGGTTCCAGTTTTCGCGCTCCACCGGTGCCGCCATCCGCCGAAACCCACTGAACCGCCGACACATTGGGTTCGGATCCCAGATCATCCGCGCCACACTCCGGGCGTTGCCCAGACATTGGTGCGCCTGTGCGCTGAACGACCGATCCGGAAGCACGGTGCTAATGTTGTTGAGCAGCAGCATGATCGGTTGCGGACTACCGACTGGGGCGTCCGAACGCGACCCGCTGGGCCGTACGTCGAGAGAGGTGGATTGTGGCCAATCCCGAAGTGCCGGAAGGGATCGACCTGGGCAGGCCCAGCATCGCCCGGGCCTACGACGCAGTGTTGGGCGGCAAGGACAACTACGATGTCGATCAAGAAGTGGCTGATCGACTTCGGGAGACCATGCCCCAGATCGGCGAACTCGCTTGGTACAACCGGGCGATCCTGGGCCGCGGTGTGCGGTACCTGACCGGCGAGGCCGGAATCCGGCAGTTCCTGGACCTCGGTGCGGGACTGCCGACAATGGAGAACACCCACCAGGTCGCCCAGAGCGTCGACCCGCAGGCGCGGGTGGTCTACGTCGACATCGACCCGATCGTGCTGGCGCACGGGCGAGCCCTGTTGGCCACCAACGGACTCACCAACGTAGAAACGGCCGATCTGCGCGACTCGGCGGCGGTGTTGGGTTCGCCCGGCGTCCACAAACTGATCGACTTCACCGAACCGGTGGCCGTGATGCTGGTGGGCATGCTGCATCACCTGCACGACGACGAGGACCCGAAGGGCATTGTCGACGCGTACATGAGTGCGGTGCCGTCGGGCAGCTACCTGTTCCTGACCCACTTCTGCGACTCGGGTCCCGAGGCCCGTGAACTCGAGAAGACGTTCCTCACCTTCCTCGGCACCGGCCGCTTCCGCACGCACGACGAAGTCGCAGCCTTGTTCGACGGCCTCGAGATGGTCGACCCCGGATTGGTTTACCTGCCGCAATGGCGCCCGGACCGCATCGTCCGCGACAACCTGACCATCGCCGAACGCCTCATGATCGGCGCGATCGCTCGCAAACCCTGACTCCGGCAGCGTGATCCAGGCGGCCCGCGCGGGTAACTCCGTGCGCGCCACCGGTCATCGACGCAGCGCTACGGCAGGGCCGCAAGGAGCTTCTTCAGCACGGCGGGTGTCGCTTCCGGTGGTTCGGCATAGGCCGCACTCAGGACGTCCATCAGCTGCCGGTAGTGCTGTAGATCCGAGCTCTTGTCCAGATAGAGTGCGCCAGTGAGCTGTTCGAGGTAGACAATGTCGGGCAGCTCCGGTTCGGGGAACCGAAGCATGCTGAACGAGCCGCCTTCGGCGGGAGTGGGACCAGCCGTCTCCGGCAGCACCTGCAGGGTGATGTTCGGCCGCTCGATCAGCTCGAGGAGATGCTCCAGCTGTTCCCGGGCAATTCGAGGGTCCGGAGGTTGCCGGCGCAGCACATGCTCATCGACGACCGCCCACACCGACGGTGCGTCCGGTTCGCGAGTCAGGATCCGCTGCCGACGCATCCGCATATCGACCAGGCGCTGCGCTTGCTGCGCCGAGTCGAGACCGAAGATGTATCGGGCGTAGTCGGCAGTCTGAAAAAGACCTGGGATGTAATGGGTTTCGTAGATTCGGATCCGCTGGGCGGCCTGCTCCAGGCCGACGTACGTCTCGAACCAGGATGGGAGCAGGTCACTGTAGCGATGCCACCAACCGGGCCGGTTCGCCTGTTGGGCCAAGTCCAGAAAGCGCTCACGCTCGTCCTGGTCGAGCACCCCATACAAGGTGAGCAAGTCCCCCATGTCGCGTTCCTTGAAACCGGTCTGACCCAGCTCCATACGCGTGATCTTGGTTTCGGACGCCCGCAGTGCCTCACCGGCGACGCGCCGACTGATATCGCACTCTTCACGGAGCTTGCGCAGTTGGCCGCCGAGCGCGATCCGCAAAACCGTTGGCCCTCTTGCCGCGGAGAGGTCCGCTACCGCAGGACTAGCATGTTCCGGCCTGATTGCCATCAAGTCGTCTCCGATGTTGTGTCGCCGCCGATGCGCATGGGAGCCACGTCCCAGTAGCCACACCAACGAAACACTTTACAGCATCAGGCTATCGAAGCCGCCGTGCTTGATCGCCCCGACGAGCGCATCGAACTCCGTACGGGCAAACGTCAGCACCGTTCCGCGTGGGTACCGCGAATTGCGCAATCCGATCCGATCGGCCGAAAACTGTGCCACCTCTACACAATTGCCGTGCGGGCCACTGTATGAGCTCTTCCGCCAGGCGATTTCGCTCGAAGGTAGCTCGCGCTCCGCAGTTCTCTCCGACATGACACTCTCGACTCTCTGGTTAATACTGCAACGACACTCAGTTGAGTAGTTGCTGGTAGTTCTGTTGTGTGGTGTTGGATCGTGTTGTGGCGGAGTTTGATTCGTTGATGAGCAGGATCGGGGCCCGGTTCACGCGGTCTGAGCCGCGTGCTCGGGCGGGTGAATATGTGTCGGGGCTGGTCGCGGGTCTGGAACGCAAGAACGGGTGGACCGTGGCCGAGCATGCCGGGGAGGCAGGCCCACAGGGGATGCAGCGGTTGTTGCGGAAGGCGGACTGGGATGTCGAGGGTGTGCGCGACGACGTGCGTGATTACGTCATCGAACATCTCGGTGATCCGGAGGCGGTGCTGGCAGCCGATGAGACCGGGTTCCTGAAGAAGGGTGTGAAATCGGCTGGGGTGCAACGGCAGTACTCGGGAACGGCCGGACGCACCGAGAACTGCCAGATCGGAGTGTTTCTGGCGTATGCGTCCACGCACGGGCACGCGTTGATCGATCGGGAACTGTATCTGCCCCAGTCGTGGACCGGTGACCGTGACCGCTGCCGGGGCGCGGGCATCCCTGACGAGGTCGAGTTCGCCACCAAACCGCGGCAGGTGATCGCCATGCTGGAGCGGATACTCGCCGCCGGGGTGCCGTTTCGATGGTTCACCGCCGACGAAGCCTACGGCCAGGCTGGTTACCTGCGTGACTGGCTCGAAGAACGTGACGTGTTCTATGTGATGGCCACCCGATGCGATCAGCAGATCACCACCCGCGCCGACCGCAGTGCCCGCGCTGACGCCCTGGTCGCCGAGTTCAAGGCTTCGACGTGGCAGCGGCTCTCGGTCGGTGCCGGCGCGCACGGGCCCCGGGAATTCGACTGGGCGCGCCGCCAGATCGAGGGCACCTGGGCAGGTGGGCGCGGGCACTGGCTGCTGGCGCGGCGCAGCATCAGCAACCCGACCGAGATCGCCTACTACCTCTGCTACGGCCCAGCCTCGGCGCGGCTGGTCGATCTGGCCTTCACGGCCGGGTCTCGCTGGCACATCGAGGAAGCGTTCCAACAAGCCAAGGGCGAGGCCGGACTCGACCACTACCAGGTCCGATCCTGGCGGGCCTGGTACGCCCACATCACCCTGTCGATGCTCGCCCTGGCCTGGCTGGCCGCGTCCAAAGCCATTGCCGCAAAAGGGGACTCGTCGACCACGACGAAGGCATGATCGCGCTGACACTACCGGAGATCCGCCGACTACTCGTCGCACTCGTCCTCACCCGCCACCATGACACCGATCACACCTGGGCCTGGTCGAGATGGCGACGCCGCCGCCAATACCAAGCCCGCCTCTCCCACTACCGACGCCGCGGACACCCCCTCAACTGAGTGTCGTTGCAGTATTAACGCCACTCACCAAACACTGTACACGCCAACGCACGTGCAGATGTACGTGCGTTCGCAGGTGCAGTCGCAGATGCCGTTGCATCTGCGCACAGTGTCTGAAACACTGTGATCGCCCAGATCGCTCCGTCCGGGGCGTGCAGCGTGGGCAACCGAACGCTGTTGCACCACAGAAGGACACACGGCATGGATCGTTTCGACGAACAGGCAGCCGACTCGCTTCCTGCCCCCCGGACCGATGCCGAGCCGCGCGTCCGCTGCCGCCGAGTCGCAGTGTCGGTGCACGAAACTTCCCGATGCCGGGGTGGCGTATCCCCCGGCATCGGGGAGCATCACCGGCGGGGGCAATCGCGATGAGACGCAGAGGACTACGCACAACCACAACGGCCGATGGACGGAAAGCCGCTGACTGGCAGCTGATTCGGCGACGCCCGTGGATTCTGCGGATAACGCTGTTCAACGACCCCGGCCCAGCGGTCGAATGGCCGGACAAGCCGCTCCCGCTGGCGCAGCCCGGAACAATCGTCTTCGACAGCGACGCATCCTCGCTGGATCTCGCCGACGCGCGCGAGAAGCTACCGCAGCATCAAGACTTGTGGAATGCCGTGCAACACGAGTTCTGGACAACCCTGTTCGATTCCAGCGAGCTCCCCGCCGCCGCAGGCGACGCATGAATCCGCAACCTTCACGAACGGGACACTAGCCTTCGGCTGCCAACTGGCCGCAAGACCGCGGCGACTACCCGCCGCTTGCGCCCGCGCTGACCATCGCGTCGGTCATAGCACTCGGAGGGCAGTCATGTGCCAGCGATCAGCGCGAGTGCGGGCAATGTGTGCGGCTAGTGCGAAATGGCGATGCCCTCGGTCGTACGCGGCGCACAGCTCCGCAGCGTCGCTGTTGACCATTACGACGTCCACTCGTGTCAGTACCGCCGTGCCTAACACATGACCAGGCACGAAACCACCCCTGACCAAGGTCCGTACCGTCGATACCACCGACAGATCAGCCATGGCGTCGAGGTGAGCAATTGGTCGGCGGTGATCGAGTACCTCGAGGGTGAGTCGTAGCGCTCTGTGAGCGAACTCCCTTGCCTCGCTATCTGATTCGCCGATCGAGCGTGACCCGACGTGCTCAGCACACGGCAGGCGACGCGGAGCCGCCCTACCTGACCGCAGAGACCGCGCGGCGTGCGGTGCCGGTCGACGATCATCTGATGGCCGACTCGCAGAAAAGGACGCCTCCCCCGCACATTGCCGACGGTCTGCCACTGGTGGTTCCGCACTCGGCGCAGGCCGCCGCACCACAAAGCTATCCACGTCAAATCCCCCTCGGTTCCCGTCGCGTCCCCCGCGATCGCGAAAGCATCCCACGCAGACCAAACCCTGTCTACCAACCAAGCGACCACTCTTACCAGCTCCTGCGCCTCCGCACGCGCCGGGCTGAAGGTCATGAACTACCACGCCTTGGCAACGCTGGCGGGGCTCCGATCCCGCCCGCGACCAAGTCCACCGACGGCTGTACGGCGCACCTCGCCACGGGGCTTGATTTCGGGGAGGTCTTCCGGATCGTCGAAGCGAACACCCAGGGAATCACGTCGTTCGAATCGGACCGCAGGGATCGTCAGAGCCTGGTTGCCGCTACACGCGCTCGCGACTATCTCTGGATCGGCGTTGTCGACGAGCATCAGGCTTGAGGTTGTTCGCTTTCGGCCCGCCAATCGGCGGAATCGAAATCAGCCTTCAGCTGCCAATTGGCCGCACGCCGCGGCGATTTCCTGGCCGCGGGTGTCGCGGACGGTGCACGGCACACCTTGGGCGTTGACGCGGCGAACGAACTCGGCCTCAACCGGTTTCGGGCTGGCGTCCCACTTGCTGCCGGGGGTCGGGTTCAGGGGGATGACGTTGACGTGCACGCGCGAGCCCAACGCCTTGTGCAGCTTCTGGCCGAGCAGGTCTGCGCGCCAGGGCTGGTCGTTGATGTCGCGGATCAATGCGTACTCGATGGAGACGCGGCGGCCGGACTTGTCGGCGTAGTAGCGGGCGGCGTCGAGGACCTCGGCGATCGGCCAGCGGTTGGCCACCGGAACGAGAGTGTCACAGAGTTCGATCCGTTGCGCCGGAAGGCAATTGGGTGAAAGCCCAAGATGGCGACTGACCAGTTGCTACAGTATTGTCGTCAACGCTGTTCGGGGGTGGTTACGGCTTCAGGGGGGCGCAGTGCTCGACGCAAGTGATCACCAACTCGATGCCGGCAATCACCAAGGCAAGTTCGGAGCCGACTACATACGCGTCCTCGCTTCAGCTGCGGGTTTGAGCTGGTCACAGGACGACGTAGACCTGGATGGGGTCGATCTCTGTATCAAGCTACCGGGTCGAACCCCGCGCGGTTTCTCGCCGCGGATCGATGTGCAGGTGAAGACTGTCTCCACCCTCCAAACCCGAAGCGGGCTGATCAATTTCGACGGACTGAACCAGCGACAGTTCAACAAACTCGCGGGTCCGGACTTCACGGTGCCGCGTTACCTGTTCGTCGTTCATGTTCCGCGCAGCACGAACCACTACGCCGATCTGCGCACAGCCGGACTGTTGCTTCGGCATATCGGCTATTACACGTCGCTCAGCAACCTCGAGACACTGCCTGCCCCAGACGCCCAGCGGCGGTTGCGGGTGAAGATCCCGATGAGCAACATCCTTACTGCCACCAGCCTGCGCGCACTCATCACTGAGAGCGCCTTGCTACCGACCAGATGACGACGCGGATGACACGAATACCGACGATCGACGGCGTGGTCGGCTACTTGCGTGGGCACGGCTGGACCATCACCGGCCAGTGGCGCAACGCGAGTGTGTGGACCTGGCAGGACTTCGACGTCCTCGTCCCACCCAGCGATGTCGTCGCCGACGCGACAACGAGGCTGCGCGAACTCGTGCAGTGTGTCGCCGACGCAGAAGGTCGGTCGCCGGCCGCGATTTGGCGCGACATGACCGCTCCCGCAGCAGATGTCGTCGCCTACCGCACATCGGCCGACCCCGGATCGATCACGCTTCCGGCGGGCGCCCGCACGATTCTCGCCGTGCGCGACCTGATTACGTTTTGCGCGCAAGAGGCCATGGACGAATCCGGTTCCATGCGTCACGACATCCCGGGAAGCACAGTCAGCGCGTTGCTGGAAGGTTCACTCCTGACGCTTAGCGATGGGATACCTGGTCTCGACATCGCTCTGCCCATCGATCCGGACGATCCAGATCCACTCGGACGGCAGACGGCGTTGCGTCTGCTGCGTGGCTCCGATGCGGTGCGTCAGGCCGCGTACTCGTCGGACGCCGATGCCTTCGAACAGATCTTTCGTCAAGGCATCTCACCAGCCGAGTGCGAGGCGCTCGCCGAATTGGCCGGGCCTGGCGAAACTCTTGCTTTCGAACTGGGTTTTCACTGGTCCTGGCTGATGCCGAGGCCGGAGGTGTCCGTGCAGTTCCCGACAGGGGCAGGCGAGCGAATTCGCCGTGGCGGACTGCGCGTCGATCCGGCGCCCCTGCCTCCCGTGGGCGTCGTCGAAGGACCCGTGATCAGCCTGTCCGACGACCCGGGCAGTGACCGATGGCACATCAGGGTGCGTGGGGTGCTCGTCGTCGACGGCGCCCCCGTCGGAAGAACACGGCTGGTGAACGTATCCCTCGGCGACAGTGGTAATTACGAGGTTGCGATCACCGCCCACCGCGATGGTCACACGGTCCGAGCGGCAGGAACCGTTACCGGTCGTCCCGCTGGAATCAATGTCACCGCAGCAGGTTTCACGGTAACCGACCGAACAGATTTGTGAACACCATTGGAATGGAACGGGATTGACATGAGCGATGACCGGTTGACCTTGAGCGAACGTTGTGTCCTGCTCGTCCTGATGGCTGAGGCACGTGAGCTCACCAATGCCGAACTGCACGCTGTCGCGGGCATAAAACTCGACGGCAAGTTTCGCCGGCACCTCAATGAACTCGCGCTGGTCAGCAGCACGATGGTGAATCGCGCGTTTGTGCACGAGCTAACAGACCGAGGGGCGGTGCGGTGCGCCGAGGAGTTGGCCAACGAACGCCCCGCGCGATCCGGGTCCGCCGGTGGCACCCTGTACGCAGTGCTGGGTGGCCTTCGGCGGCATCTCGACGACTCCGGGCAGACACTCGCCGATATCTTCCGACCAGATGTAGCGAGCCAGGTGGAGGCGGCCTATGCGGAGCTGACCCGCAAGACCGGTTCGCCGTTGCGACTTGCCGTGCTGCGAGAACGATTGGACGCTGTACCTCGCAAAGATGTCGACCGAGCCCTCGCGCTCCTGGCTCGCCGCGAGGACGTCCACGTGCGCGCGGAGGCAGACCAGAAGACCCTGACGGATGTGGATCGAGATGCGGCGGTGGTGCTGGGTGGCACGCCGCGACATGTGCTCACCATCGAGGTGGCACGGTGAATGAGGAATACCACCATGCGCTGGCAACGATCCAGTTCAGCAGTGTGCTCGGCGCCGACCAAGTGTGGAGTCCGCTGAACTACCACGTCGACGGCCTGCATCCGGTGGCGGTGGACGAGATCACCCGCGCGGTGCAAGCGGCCGAGCGGCGGCCCAACAGCACTCCGCGTGGGCTGGTGCTCAGCGGCGATCGCGGTGTCGGCAAGACACATATGCTCGGCTGGCTCCGGCACTATGTACAGCAACGAGGCGGCTCGTTCTTCATGCCCAAACTGATCATGGGTCAGTCGTTTTGGGCAGGCGCGGTGCATGGCGTCGTCAACCAATTGCTCGCTCCCGATGGTGGGCAACTAGGCAGGATGCTCAACATCCTCGCCGACATCACCGGCTGTGGGAAAGAGCTGCGGATGCGACTGCACGGCACAATCGCCGTTCGCAGAGACGATCTCGACGAATTTGTCGAGCGGATCGACGCGCTCGATGAGCGAGTAGCGATGCAGTGCAAGGACACGTTGCGGGCCCTCGTGCTCTATCAAGCCAAGCGGGAACTGCGGGAGATCGGGTACAGCTATTTGGCCCTGGCCGATGGCATCGACGAATCAGACCGCGCCGCTTGGGGTTTCCGTCGCCGAAATGACTCGCCACAGTTGATATTCCAGCACGTGATCCGGTTGTTTGCGCTCACCGGTCCCGTTGTTCTGGCGCTGGACCAGGTCGACACAGTCATAGCTGAGTCCGGTTCGAACGACGAGAATGACCTCGCGAGCCAGCTCGCGGATGGTCTCATGCAGATGCGCGAGGAGACCGTCCGCACGCTGATCGTCGCCGCGTGCATACCCAAGTCGTGGGAGCTGATCGCCACGCGAGCAACGAATTCAGCCGAAGACCGCTTCAAGGTTCTGACACTCTCGACCACGATGCCTTCCGCTGCAACGGCTTCCGCGATCGTCGAACGTCACCTCGGAAACCTATACGGTGAAGCAGGTTTCGAGCCGCCGTATCCGACTTGGCCGGTGCTGCCGAAAGCTTTCGACGACCCGGACGTACCCAACTTCACCCCACGTCGGCTACTCCAACTGGTAGAAGCGCACGCAAGCCGGTGCCTGGCCGAGAATGAGGTCAACGAGCTGGCCCATTTCGGCACCTCAGATCAGCGCATACGCACCCCTGCTGAGCCCGCCGCTGTAGATCTGGCAACGCTGGACCAGCGGTTCACCGACCTGCGAACCACTGCGGACGTTATCGCACCGATGGATCCTAAACACGAAGACACTCTGATGTTTTCGCTACTGAACGCTGCGCTGCAATGCTATGTGCTCGAGCAACGCGGCGAGCAGGACCTGACAGTCGATCAGGCGACGATCGTCCAGCCCGCCCTACATGCCCGGCTACGCCAGACACTCGACGAGGCCAACGAGGACGAGGTGCATTGGAGCTTCCGGGCCATCGCCCACAGCCACCACCGAGCAGTACTGACTCGACTGCGGTCGGCTTGTCTGGAGGCGGGAATCCACCCCGGAGCCAGTAAACGGCACCTGGTGATTCTGCGCAATGCGCCCTTCTCGACCGGCCCGGTCACGACCGCGGCTGTCGCCGAATTCGAAGTCTCGCAAGGAATCGCGCTGCCGATATCAGCAGACGATCTGCGTACCTTTACAGCGCTCCGAACCGTGCTTAGCGAGGGTTCGCCGGAGCTCCTCGGCTGGCTGGCGGCTCGACGGCCGGCGAGCAGATCGCAATTGTTCAGCCGGGTACTTGCCGGGAATCGGACCGGAGCCGTTGCCCTGGAATCGCTTCCTACGGAGGGAAGGAAGACAACCGACGCGAGCAGCCCGGAACAACTGATCGACGTCGGGCCAGAACCGTTCAGCATGGTCGAGGGCGACCAGTCCACAGTTGCTGGCCCAGTATCCACGGAGGGCGAGATGCCTTCTCCAACAGCGGAATCCGCCACAGCGGTATCGATGACCGCAGCCGACGACAACGAACCGTCGATCGTTCTCGGGCGCAACGTGGAGACCGGGCTCAGCTTCCAGATTCCCTTGGTACTGCTGAGGAAGCACACCGCGGTCTTCGCGGGCAGCGGATCGGGCAAGACCGTCCTGCTCCGTCGTCTGGTCGAAGAAGTTGCGATTCATGGCGTTTCATCCATCCTGATCGACACCAACAATGACCTGTCCCGACTGGGCGACCGGTGGCCGTCGAAGCCGGACGGTTGGGCGAACAACGACCCCGAACATGCCGACCGTTACTTCGCTGACACCGAGGTGATCGTCTGGACTCCCCGGCGCGAAGCAGGTCGTCCGCTCGCGCTGAACCCGCTGCCCGACTTCACCGGCATGCTCGATGATCCTGACGAGTTCCGCACTTCTATCGATGCCTCGGTCGCCGGCCTGATCTCCCGTGCCGGTCTGACCGCGCGGAAACTGCGCACAGGCACCGCTGTGCTGACCCAGGCGCTGGCGCATTTCGCCAGGGACGGTGGCTCGGACCTCAACGCATTCGTCGCCTTGCTCGGTAATCTGCCCGAGGGAGTGAGCACTGTCAGGAATGGCGCCAGCCTGGCGGCGGACATGGCCGACGAACTCCACGCGGCCATGATCAACGATCCGGTGTTCGGCGGTGCCGGTGCCCGCCTCGACCCTGGCGTGCTCCTCACTCCGACCGCGGGCAAACGCGCCAGGATCTCGGTGATCAGCTGTATCGGACTGCCCACCGACGAGCAACGCCAGACCTTCGTCAACCAACTCGAATTGGCCCTGTTTGCCTGGATCAAGCGAAACCCGGCCGGTGACAGGCCGATCGGCGGCCTGCTCGTGCTCGACGAGGCCCAGACCTTCGCACCGTCACGTGGGACAACGGCATCCACAGAAAGCACCCTCAAACTTGCGACCCAGGCCCGCAAGTACGGCCTCGGCCTCGTGTACGCCACCCAGGCGCCGAAAGCGCTGCACAACATGGTCACCGGCAACGCCGCAACCCAACTCTTCGGCAGACTGAACGCCCCCGCACAGATCCAAGCCGCCCAGGAATTGGCCCGAGCCAAGGGCGGCCGAATCGACGACATCTCACGCCTACCCGCAGGCAGGTTCTACGGTGCAACCGAAGGTGCCGGCTTCAGCAAAATCGTCACCCCGATGTGCCTCAGCCACCACCCAGCCAGCGCCCTCACCGAGGAAGAAGTCCTCGACCGCGCCCGCCGCGACTCGCGGTAAATCGCAGAATTCGTGCTGGAGATTCCAAACAAGCCGACGCGGACAACCGGCTCGACTGGAGGTGTCGAACGCCGGGCGATCCGGACAGCGCACGCCTCATCGTGGATCCATCAACGGTGAGTCAGAGCAACGCGTGCATAGACCGAATAGTTGAGTTCCCCTTCGAATCCCCCGTCGATCCAGGACCGAACGTCGTTCTCGAACTCCGCCTCCCACTCCTCGGCATCACCATCATCTGCGCGACAGCTGAGATCGAGCGATCGCACGACCAACCCCACACCCGAGTACCAGACATTCAGGCTGCTGTCGTCGTACCTCTGAACTGCGGTTTCCTTTGCACAGTCGCCGACCACCGAGAGATACGCCAACCTCATCTCAAGGGTCGTTCCATCGACAAGCCGGACCCGGAGTTCGGCATTTTTGCCGTTTCCGCTCGCAACAATGTCGACGAACTCCCGGCCGCCGATCGGAATCTCAACGACGTGCCGATTGCCGGGATCGCCGAAAATCGCCGACAACGCTGCACGTTCACTTTCCAATCGATCGAACCAAACCACACTGCCTCCAGCATGTGCGAAGTCGAGTCAAACGAGACGAACTCCTGCGCTTCCCCGTAGAGGTGAACCGGACGAGCAGCCGGAACCATAGCTCACGACCACCGCAAGCCGGGCGATTTTCTGGCCGCGAGTGTCACGGACAACTGCGCACCGTACTCGTTTGACATACCGAACGACTTCAACTCAACGAGTTTCAGGATCGCGTACCACTTGCTGCTAGAAGTCGCGCCGGCGACCTGAGCCGCGAACCGCTCCTTGGTCCGCGCCCAAACCTGCTGCGCCTGAACACTTTCCGGCCGCTCCCGGGCCGGACGCATGACTGCCTCGTAGAAGGTGATCAGTGGCTCGGTGATGCGGTAAAACGGACTTGCTCGCCCGAAATATGTCCTGCTCGCGGGCAAGCGAGTGGCAGTCCTCCAGCACCGTCAACGGATGTCGGTTTTGGGTGGGCTGCTGGATCCGCAGCCACACGTGGAATCGCAGGCTATATCGGCGGCAAAGACTCCGCGCCGACAGCAGTCGCGTCACTATGAGGACTACACCCCTAAGAAGTGCAGTCCTAACCTCGATCTTTCGCCGGGTTGATGTGCTGGCCTGATCGGGTTCGGATTGGGTGTTTCGGTCGTAGTTTTCCGGTTGCGGGCAGGGCAGCTGGCCCGCGCAGCGGGCTGGCTGCCGGGTTCCACTGGCCCGGGTGGTTGGTTTCCTTGGTTGCAGGGACGGTTTCTGGCTGGTCAGCCGGGTTGCAGGCGTGCTGCGGCGGTGGTGAGCAGTTCGGTGTAGGGGGCGTGCCGCGCCAGGTGCAGTGTGGTTTTGCGGGCATGGCGGGCGATGCGTCCGGCGGCTGAAAACAGCCGCAGCCGTAGCGTTTTCGGTTCCCAGCGACGTGCGGGGTGGTCGTGCAGGGCGAGTGTCTGCATCCAGGCGGTCAGGTCGAGTGCGAGCGCGACGACGGCGAGCCAGATGCGGTTGGCGTCGAAGCTGTGGAACGGAAGATTGCGCAGGCCAGTGTCTTTCGCGTTTCTGATCCGGTCTTCGCAGCGGGCCCGCTGGCGGTGACGCAACTCGAGGTCGGGCAGCTGGCCGCGGGTGGTGTTGGTGACGAACGCGGTCAACCGCATCCCGTCGCGGTCGGTGAACCGCAGCTGAGCACCGGGGTGTGGTCTCTCTTTCCTGACGATGAGCCGCATGCCGGGCGGCCATCCGGTCAACTCGGTGATGCCGGTGACTTCCACGACCCAGGCGCCGTCGCGGACCTCGCCGTCTGCGTCGTAGGCCGGTGTCCAATCCTGCGGATTCAGGTGGGTGCCCATGGCGGTGACGATCTCGTCGGTGAGAGTGAACCCGACCGAGTACTGCAGCCGGCGGCGGTGGCAGTAGTCGAGGAACTCGTGGGTGCCGCCACCGGAATCGGTGCGCACCAGCACTTTCCGGCCGACCCGCCATCCCGGCTGCCACGGCAGCTGAGCGAGGGCATCGCGGAGAACCTGCTTGTGGTCGGCAGCGGTATTACTACCGGCGTTGCCCGGCCGCAGCATGGGCGCGGCGGGCTCGCCGGTGCCGGTGCGACCGTGGTCGATGAACGACCACAGCGAGTGGAAGCCGAAGCCCCGCTTGAACGTCGGTGTGGCGTTCTGTTTTTCCGAGTGCGCGTCGGTCAGGGTGGCGTCGAGATCGATGATTAACGGATCATCGATGTTGATCCCGTGACCGGGGGCGTTCGGCCCAGCCACGGCCCACGCCTGCGCCCGCGCGTCCGCGCGTGCAGAAGCGATGGCGGCCAACGCTTTCGGTGCCTGGGCAGCCAGCGCGGTGATCGTCCGCGACACCGTCGGATCCGAGGCCACCAGACCGAACACGCCCGGCTCGGCCCGTAACAACGCCACATCCGCGGCGCAGTCACCACCGACCGCGAGTGTCACCGCCAAATCCAGCACGATCTTGCCCGGGTCGTGGACAGCCATCGGTTTGCGCCACGGCCCCAACTGTTCCGACAAACCCCAGGTCAAACCAGTTATCTCGGCAGTACGCAGCAGCAGTGCCGCACCTGCGTGTGACACCACGCCCGCACCGTCACCGTCGATGGTCAGCCGCGGATACGGCGATATAGACTTGCCCACCAGAAAGGTGCTCCAAAACCTCGATCAATTCAGCCTTCGCAAGTCGAATTATCGCAGGTCGGAGCACCTTTCGCCATTCCCGCCGCAGGTTAGGCGCCATTACCATGATTGGCCGAGGCTAATGACGAGAACGGAAGATCAGTAACACGGAGTCGAGCCGAAGTGCTCGTCCCATGGTTCGCCCATGACGACCGTCTCACAAACTGGTTGACCTGCAGAAATAGAAGCGCGTCGTCCCGCACCGTCTGTCCGACGTCGACGGTAAGCTGACGGAGCAAGCAACATCCCAGAGAGGAGGGAAGATGCCGGAAATGGCGCACGGCCAGCCGATGTACCGCAAGCCTGTCGCGGTACCCGAGGACCTGCACCTCCTCACGGGTCCGACCAATGGCATCGTCAACCTCCCGACGCATCTCGACTGGTCCGGCCATGCCGAGTACGACCTCGACCGGCCAGGCAGAATCGTCGACCTCTACCGCACGGTGATCAACGAAGCCGCCAGCCCAACCGACCTGTACTCGTACCTCAACGAAGCAGTTCTCAAACGACTCTGGTCCTATATCTGGCTTCCCCGGCAGATCAAGCTCGCCTGGGAAAGCCGGTTCCCCGAACTCGCACAACTCAGCCGACTGTCCTCGGCGTAGGCATCCAGTGGAACCAAGCCATCGCAAGCTGGCAGAAATCGCACTCGCGGTAGCCGGCGATCAAGGTTTCGCCCTAGCTGGCGGCTACGCACTCCGCGCCCACGGAATGGGTAACCGCCCCAGCGGTGACGTCGACCTGTTCACCGACTGGCACCGCCGAGCGGACTTTCCCGCGGCGGTCATGGCGGTCATCGCCGCCCTCGAAGAACACGGATACGCTGTCGCTACAACGGTGAGCGGCGACACCTTCGCACGTCTACTTGTCACCTCGCTCACCGAACCCGATACGGGCGCAGACAAACTAGAGCTGTCGGCCGACTGGCGAGCACACCCTCCAGTCCTGCTCGACATCGGACCGGTCCTGCACCCCGACGATGCGGTCGCGAACAAGATGTGCGCACTCTACGGGCGAGCACTTCCCCGAGATTTCCTCGACGTCGATGCCACAATCACCAGCGGCCGCTACAGCCGCGACCGGCTACTGGACCTCGCCAAGAAATCCGACAACGGGTTCGACCCTCACATGTTCGCCGACGCACTCGGCGCGCTCAGCCAGATCACCGACGACGCATTCGCCGAATATGACGTCCCATACGAGCACATCACGGCCATGCGCCGTCGTTTCGCCGAATGGCGCCAGACGCTCCAGACACCGTGACCAGGGAACTGCCCTTATCGCACACAGCTAGGTAGAAATCGTCGCCCTCTGATGGGAGATCGGCTCAATCGCTTCAGCGGCAGTTCAACCGAGTCGTCGAGCACGGTCGAATTCGCCAGCCATCTACCGCTGTGGGGCACATCAGTGCTGCCGGTGGATCGATCTCGAGGCAAGAGTCAAGCAGGCGGCTTCCTTTCGATGCACCCTGTTTCGCTCCGTATCGTGCCGTTCCATCAAGCAAATCGGTCACCGCCCGCCACGCCGAGACGAGGCGCGAATCACGCTGCGGTGCGCCAATTCTGGGGGCTCGCCAGCAGGGGCGAGCATGCGGGCCAGCGCAACCCCTCGGCGATTCGCGAGCGGCTCGCGTGCTCAACCCCCGATCATGCTAGCCGCGCTGCGGCCCAGCCCGAGCCGAATGGATTCGCGCTCAACGAGTTTTGACTGATCCGCGATTACGAGTTCCGGGCTGCGACCGGATCGCCGCTGTGGCGATAGCCTCGCGCGTGTCGGTCAACTGGGTTGGTGAGAGCTCGATCGGCCGGTGGGTGAACGCATTGTCCTCGACGGTGGTCAATGTTTGCCCTGCCGTCCGAGCGAAATCATGGAGCCAGCCGGTCGCATTCAACAGCGCCGCCGATACCCCGGTGCCCGCGTCGGGCAGCTGATGCCGCTCGAAACTCTCGGACAGGCTCCGCAACGCCTCATCCTTCTCGTGCCCGAAGTCGACTGTGTCACTGTGACTCTCACGCAGGTCGCTCACGAGCGCGGCGGTTGAGTCCCAGCGATTCAGGCCGCGGCGCAGGCACTGCAGAGTTGGCCCTCGCGGAAACGACTGTGTGCAGACAGGGATCCATACGCCAGCACAGCGCGCTACCCCTCTGCGGCGAACGAATTCTGCCCCAACGGGTTTCGGGCTCGCGTCCCACTTCCTGCCGGGGCCGGGTTGAGCGGAATGTAAATCCGCGCCGAATTCGGCCTGTACAGATGACCCTCATCGGCACCCGCCTGAACTACGACACTCCACCTTCCTCGGTAGCGCGCCGATCGCAACAAGGTGATGCGAGCCCGCCGTTGCGTTGGCGCAGGATGAGGACGACGCCCTGTCAGCACAGAGTCCACGTTGACTGATCTTCAGAATCTGTTATCGTATTCCCAGTCTTGGAAGATCTGATCTGGAGGCAGCCATGGGTCGCAGTATCGAGATCGACGACGAGGTATACCAGGCTCTCGGGCATCGCGTACGCGGCTTCGAATCCCCGAACGACGTCCTTCGGCGCCTGCTGATCCCCAACAAGAGCGATATCGCACCCGGAGATACGGCAGGGCCAGCCAAGTCACAAACAGGGCGCCTCGCACCCCTCATCAGCTCGAACTTGGTAAAAAGTGGCGACGAACTTCGGCACGAACGTGTCCGTAAAGGGCAGACTTTCGTCGCAACTGTCACCCCCGATGGGCTGATACAAACCGAAAAGGGGGTCTATGTTGCGCCGTCGCCTGCGCTGAGAGACCTGGTCGGCAGTCAAATAGATGGGTGGCAGAACTGGGTCCACACACCCTCTGGTATGACGTTACGCCAGTTGCGGAGCTCGTTGTGATACCGCAACAGGCTTCGCCGCGTCCAACTTCTCATCTGCATGAATTCCGTTGCAGCACCACCGGTCGTGTGCCGTGAGTTGGTCTTCAGGGCGCGTCTCCACTCCCCGTGGTCGACACAACCCGCGACCCGGCATGACTATCACCAGGTCAATCACAAGCACCTCGAGTCGGCAGCAACTCGATCCTGAACCGGGTTCATGGCGAGGACTGATCGACCGGGTGCTAGCGGATCCAGGACGATTCCGCCGAGCCATGCTCGCGATCGCCGTCTCAGGCAGCTTCCTATTGGCATTCGGGTCGATATGCGGTCCGATGTGGTTCGGATCGGCCGTGGGCGTAACAGCCGTCGCGGCGACGTCGGCGGCACGAATGTGGGGCACGGCCAAGACAACCTCCAGCCCACCCAACGACCACCAGGGAGTTCAGTCCTAGCAGAGACACGTCGAGCTGTTAGGGCACCTACGGCTACCTTTTGCACCACAAATGCAGCTATGGATTTCTTGTTGTAGTTCCGCGCCGTCTTCTGTCGGCGCACCGCTTGCACCTAGCCCATCGCGGTTGTGCTCGTGTGTCCAGTTCGACACTCCCGCGACTACCCTTCGGCGGCGAGTTGCCCGCAGGCGGCAGCGATCTCCTGGCCGCGGGTGTCGCGGACGGTGCACGGCACACCTTGGGCGTTGACGCGGCGAACGAACTCGGCCTCAACCGGTTTCGGGCTGGCGTCCCACTTGCTGCCGGGGGTCGGGTTCAGGGGGATGACGTTGACGTGCACGCGCGAGCCCAACGCCTTGTGCAGCTTCTGGCCGAGCAGGTCTGCGCGCCAGGGCTGGTCGTTGATGTCGCGGATCAATGCGTACTCGATGGAGACGCGGCGGCCGGACTTGTCGGCGTAGTAGCGGGCGGCGTCGAGGACCTCGGCGATCGGCCAGCGGTTGTTGACCGGGACGAGGGTGTCGCGGAGTTCGTCGTCGGGGGTGTGCAGGGAGACGGCGAGGGTGACCGAGAGGTCTTCGTCGGCCAGTTTGCGGATGGCGGGAGCCAGGCCGACGGTGGAAACGACCACGTTGCGCTGGGAGATGCCGAAGCCGTCCGGCGACGGGGAGGTGATGCGGCGGACCGCGGCGACTACCCGCTTGTAGTTGGCCAGGGGTTCGCCCATCCCGACCGCTTTACAAGTCGATGACCTGCACATATTCAGAAGTAGTCAAACGCTAGACAGGTGCCAGATAGTATCGCTTGTGATAGTATCTCACCCAGTAGTATCTACCGAGATTGGAGGCGCGCCTTGGTCGACTTCATCGGACGGCAACATGAGCTGGACACGCTTGCGACCACACTGGCCGGGGTACGGACGGAAATCGGAACGGCAAGGCCGGGACGTTGCCTGATCCTGCGCGGACGCCGCAGGATCGGGAAGTCCGCCTTGGTGGAGGAGTTCGTGGACCGGAACCACGTACCGAACGTCTTTCACACCAGCGCGATCGGCTTCGGCACGGATCCTCTCACCGAGTTCGTCGATGCCGTGCGCAGTTCGTCGCTGCCGGACGCCGACATCTTCGCCGATGCCCTCCCCGGCAACTGGACCGCGGCGCTGCGCCAGCTCTCCGGCATCTTGCCGGAGGACCAGACGAGTGTAGTGGTGCTCGACGAAGTGCCGTATCTGATGGATCCAGCCGGCGCATTCGAGAGCATTCTGCAAAGAGCGTGGGACCGCGAACTCTCGCGTAAACCGGTTCTGCTGATCCTCATCGGTTCCGATCTCGCCATGATGCAGGCACTCACCTCATATGGACGGCCGTTTCACCAACGCGGCACAGAAATGCGTCTGGGACCACTCAATCCAGCCGACGTAGCGACAATGACCGGTCTGGAACCAGCGGCTGCCTTCGACGCGGCACTGGTGACAGGAGGGCTACCCGTCATCGCAGCACGCTGGCCAGCAGGTGAGGATGTCCGGACATTCCTTGCCCGAGAACTGGCTGACCCGGTGAGCCCATTGGTCGTATCCGCACAACTGTCGCTGGCCGCCGAATTTCCGGACCAAACCCAAGCCCGACAGGTGTTGGCGGCAATAGGCAGCGGCGAGCGCACCTTTACCAACATCGCCAGAGCTGCCGGCGGCATCGCGCACTCGACACTGACGCGGGCTACCGAACTGCTGACCAACAAGGGCATCGTCGCGGCGGAGTTGCCGATCAGCCTCACACCGTCCAAGGAACGCCGCTACCGAATCACCGACCCCTACCTGCGCTTCTGGCTGACATTCCTCGGTCCCCATCTCACCGAATTGGACCGCATGCGCCCCGACCTCACCCTCGAACGTATTCACCGCGGATGGACAAGCTGGCGAGGCCGCGCCATAGAGCCACTGGTCCGGGAATCACTCGCACGTCTGCTCCCCGCACACGGCATCCCGGCATGCCCCGCGATCGGCGGCTACTGGACCCGTAGCAATGACGTGGAAATCGACATCGTCGGCGCGGACCGCGAACCTGTCGCGCATGAACTGACATTTCTCGGATCCATCAAGTGGCTCGAAAACTCACCCTTCGACAACCACGACCTGACCGCCCTCCAGCGCCACCACCACCGCATCACCGACGAACCGATTCCACTCGTCGCCGTCACGCGTTCCGGAGTCACCACTGAGCACCTCGACGCCGTATTCACCCCGGCGGATCTCCTCGAAGCGTGGCAACTTCGGGGGTGACCAATCGAGTTGATTCGTGGACACTCAACCGTGCGCTGTGGCGTCATCGAGTCGAACAGACCTTCACCGACAGCCGAAATGGTTGGGTACGGCAGTGCCATCGCTCGCGATAGATTACCGAGTTCTGCTTTCGACTCGTAACCCACCAGTCGGCGCAGCGATGGCGACTCAATGTAGCCGGTGATACCCCGCCGGTTGGTCTCGTTCGGTGAAGGCCGCGGGCGAAGGCGATCCAGCGGAATCGAGTTCTGTGGTTTGCTTTTGGGCCATTCGATGCAATCCAGCAGCCGGACGAGCTTAGCGGCGAGCCGTCCCTGCCCTCTCCGATCCAGGTACTCCGTTTTCCGCCGCTGTGCTCGCTCGTGCGCAAGTTCGACGACCCGTTCCCGGATGAGCGCGGTGTCACGGTCGTGGCCGCTCACATGGCCTACGAATGTCACGGCCTCCCACAGGTCCGCAGTTGGAAGCGCAAGCTCGACCAGGGACAACACGAGCTCCGTATCAAGAGCGCCGAGCCGGGAGTATGTCGCTCGGCGCAGAACCCCACGAACGTGATCCCACGCCCGGAAAACCGATCCAGGCGGTGGCAGGATCAGCCGCACCAGCGAACGTTGGAACAGCTGACGGACCCGCTCACCTCCGATCCCGCCGAACGCGCCTGATCACCCAGGAGGGAAGCGTCCCCCAATGGTTCTGGTCATTCGCACATCAGTTGCCAGCGACTAATCTGTCGGCCGCGTCGCGCAGGTCACTCAGAAGCAGCGGCAACACAGCTTCTTCGTGCAAGTCCTTACCGAAAGCTGCCCTGGCCTCCACCAAATTGACCCCCGATTCCACATCAATCCCGAAATATGTTGCGTAGGTGGCAGTGTCGAATCGCCATAGACTTGCGCGGCGTGCGGCCGATTGGACCGCGGACACGATCATGAACCCTGTCGGATCGATATCAGCGCGGACTCGAACCTCGGTGCGCGACTCGTCGATTCCGGCTATCAGGTCGAGTGCCGCGAGGGCGGGCACACCGTCGGTGCAGACCAAGGGCGGACACCGCGGGCCGAGTTCGTCCGCGGCCGCCTCCACGATTGTCGGGTTCTCGCAGACGAAGAGTCGGGCGGGGACCGGGTCGAACCGCCACGGTCCGAGGAGGTCTCGCAACGTTAGCCAGGTCGGCGCCCCACGTCGGTGGCCCGCGGTGAAATCGAGTGGCACGTTGAGTGTGAGCACGCGGGAGGAGACGGTATCGCACCGTACGCCCGCCGATGCCCAGGCCGCCCGCCACTCCCTGCCTGGCCTGCTCGGGCGCGCCAGACCGGTGCTGGCCGCGATCAGGCGGGCAACGGTTCGCCCGAGATCGGTGGAGTAGTCGAGTCCGTGCGCGTCCTCGGTTGCCCCGGCCGCGAGTTGGGCCAGGCGCAATCCTGGTCCATCCCACGGCAGCCGCGGCCACACACGAGCAATCTGCCGGGCCATTTCCGCCGCCGCGCCAGACCCTAAGCGGGGCGCCCTGGGGCCGGCCAACCACCCATCCCCTACGTGCTCGGCAATACCCACGGCGCGCAGGATTCGCAGAGAATTCCGTCGTTCCTCTTCTGCGGCGATATGTTTGAGCGCCTGCGCTTCCCGGCGAACTGTCAGCTTCCGTCCGTCGAAGAGCTCGACGAATTGCCGTACGGTCAAACCGTGCTCGGCAAGGGCGCGGCCAAGCGCACGTAAAGTCACCGCCTTGTTGCTGACTTCCCAACCGGTGCCGAGCAATCGGGCTACCTGGGTGCGCTGTTCGGGCGTCAAACTCACGCTCAGAGAGCCACTTTCCAGTCCCCCGCCACGCGACACACGTCTACGAATGGCATCGAGAACCGCGGCGGGCCCCGATGTTCCCGCCCACGCGCGCAGCCCATCCGGCAGGGTCGGTTCATCCATCGGAGAACCCGAACAACCCCTCGCTCAGTTCGGTCCGCGACTCAACAACGCCGAGCCTATCGACATCGATGCTGGTCAGAATGCCGCCGCACCACAGGTAGGGCAGCACATCCACGCCTGGCAGGTGCCGTTCTCGAGCGAGGTCGTACACCGCGACCGCAGGAACGGTGTCGTAGTTGCACCATTCGTCGTGCGCGGTGAGCATGATGTCGAGTTCGAAGTCGACCGTGAGGCCCATGAACGAAGCCTTCACCTGGGCGTCGACCCCGGTCATCGCCTCGTCGAGCCACACCCAGCGCGGGGCGTGCGCTGCTGCCGCGTCATAGGCGACCACGGCGGCGGCGAACAACGGCTGCGACAGCAGCACAACCTTCTCACCGCCGGACTTCGCACCGTGCTTGGCCGCGTCGAACAGCGTGAATTTGCTCGTTGCCCCGGCCCGATATTGCAAGGTGATCTTGAGCCAGCCGCGATAGTCCAGCGCACGGGTGAGCTGCTGCTTCCAGTCAGCCGCGCCTTCGGCGGTGGCCTCGGCGCGGGCTTGGTCGATCTTGCGGGCCAGGAACTGACGCACCATTTCCTGCCGGTCACTCGACAATTCGTGGTAGCCCTTGCCCAGCGCCCCCACCACCGATGCCGCGTCGGGGTCGGCGGGATCAGCACCCCACTCCACCTTCACCGCATGCCCCTGCCGGGTCGGATGCGCCGCGAGATGGTTGTTGATGTTGGCGAAGGTGCGGGTGGTGTAGTCGAGTCGTTCTTTCAGATGTTCGATGAAGGTCGATCCGAGCAGGGTGGCCAAGACCCGCTGCTGTTCCTCGTCGTAACCGTCGCGCTGCTGGCTGACTCGCTCCGCCAACGTGTCGGCCGCGGCGGGTGGCAGCTGGAATCCAAGGGTGGCGTCGGTGTGAATCTCCACCCTGGGCAAGGTGTCCTCGTCGTCGAGCACCCGCGCGTCCTGCTGCGGCAGTAGGGATTGGCGCAATTCTTCCAGTTTTTGCAGGCAAAGCCGCCACGCCCGTTCGGCATCGGCCTGCTCAGCTTTGACATTGACCTCCCGGCGGATCGCCGTCGCGAGTTCACGTGCGGACTGCACGTTCTGACGTTGCGGTGGATCGAGCGAGAGCGGGTGGGTGAGTCCGCTGTCGACCGCCTCCCAGAGTGCGGTCATCGCGGCGTCGCGCTGGCGCTCCGCGTCAGCACGACTCGCTTCGTGATTGTTCAGAGTCTGCTCTGCGACCGCGCACGCGGTTCGGGCGTTGCCGCGCTGATCGGTGAGCCGATCCCGCTCGGATTCCAGTGTCTCGATGCGCTTTTCGATCGTTTCCTTGCGCGCGATCTGCTGCTGTTGATCCTCACCCAACGCTGACCGCGCGGTATCGAGCTGCACCTGAACTCGACGTTGATCGGTCTCCAGCTCGACGAGATCGACTTCGGCCTGTCGGCGGGCCTTTTCGCGATCCTGGTGGACGCCTACCGTGGTGTCGAGCGCTTCCTCGGCCATGACAAGTTTGTCGAGCGCGCTGCCGAACCGCTCGAGGTAGGTACGGAAATCCGTCAGCGCTCGCTGCTGTGCCTCGAGGTCGGTCAAGGCGAATCGGTGGGTGCTCGCATACTCGGCGAAGTGAGCGCGGGCCTCGTCACGCCGGGTGAGATCGGCACCGTGTGCGCGCTCGGCGACGTCGAGTTCGGCCGTTCGGGCAAGCAGGGCACGGCCGCGATCGGCCCACCGAACGACAGCCGCGGCCAGCTCGCGCTCGCCTGTCGTCGGCAATGTCTTTTCCTCGGTCACCAAGCGCGACAACGCGGCTCGCGCGATGCCGAGTTGCCGGTCGAGATCGGCGACGTGGATTTCGACCTCGACTTGTTCTGCCTCCAATGTCGCGATCAGGCGTACGCGGGCAGCCTCGCGCGCCGCAGTGCCGAGGTAAGCCGCCGGTCCGGCTGCCTCCGCGCGACCCGCCAGTCCGCCGACTCGCCAACTTCCGTCTGCGGCAAGCCAATCTCGATCGTCGAGATTGTCAGCGAAACCGCTTTCGCGCCAGCCGAACTGCCCGAGGATACGCGCGGCGGTCTCGACGCTGACGCCACCAGCCTCCGCCGGCTCCAGCACGGCCAGCAGAGTGTGCGCGCCGCGCTCATCACCACGGGAGTGATTCACCGCCAGGTCAGCGACTCCGAAATCGACTGAGCCATCCGGTGATACCCACGCATCGAGCAAACCCGACCCAGCCAGTGCGGCTTCCACCGTGGCGAGCGCGGCGTCGTCGATGCCTATCGGATTCACCAGACGCCACAGCGGAGCACCCGCGCGCTCGGACAACTCCGGTCGAGTCCGTCGCCGCCACAGCGTGGGCGACGGTGGCGCACCGTCGGTCTCGGCACGAACAGTCGCCAAGCGCTCAGCGATCTCGGCCAGACGCGCCGACAACGGCTGCCGCTGCAATCTCAAGCTCTCCGACTGCCGGGTCCAACCCTCCCGGCGCTGGGTCACATATGCTCGCATCGCGTCGACCACCGACTCGTGCTCAGGCACCGAACCTGTGTCATCGATCTCGGTCATGCCTGCGATCAGGTCGCACCACGAGCCGACGAGCGAGAAGTCACTGGTGGACATCTCGGCGTTGGCCGCCCACGCGCGGACCTGATCTTCGAGCGACTGCGCCGCCACACGAACAGTCCCCAACGCTTGCTCCTGGGCCGCTCGCGCTGTGTCGACGGACTCAGCGGCGAGTTCGACCTTCTGTCCGGAACGTTCCGCAGCCTTGGCTTCCTTCGAATACGTGGCGTCGAGGGTTCGCAGATGCTCGAAACGCTCAGTGCGCGACTGGAGTTCACCGACCAGGGCATCGACATCACGGTCGGGCAGATACCGGGCGACGGCGACGGCGAGGCCGGCAGGTTCGCCTGCCTCGGTGATCGCCTCGGCTGTGGTACGGACCGCACCACCCGCCCGCTCGGAGTTAGCTTGCGCCTGCGCGACCATGGTAGCCGCCTTCGACTCGGAAGCACGCTCTCGCTCAACATGTTTCGCCGCATGATCAACCTGTGCTTTCACACTGGCCAACGCGTGACCCAGGCTGTCGATCCGCCCCGCCGCCGCGACAGCATCCTGGTAGGACTGCGATTCCAGCAACTCTCGCAGTGCGGTATTGCTGTCGCTGTAGTCGCGCTTGGTCGTGCCCAGTTCCGTCTCGGATCGCGCCAACAGCTCTCCGGCATCGGCCAGCTGCTGCTCAGCAGCCTTCTTGGCAGCAGTTGTCTTATCCAAACTGGTGGTCGCACTGGCCATTTCATCAGACCGCCGACGCATCACCACCCGAGCCCACGGCTGCCAACCGAGTCGGACGAACTGCGCGATGGCCCGTGCGGCATCCTCGGTGCGCTGCATCGCCAATCGTAACTGCTCGAGATGTTCCCAACCGTCCGCGAGCTGATCCACCTCATGTGTAGCCAAGGGCGGCAACGCATCTCGTAGCGTCATGGCCAAACTGGCGGGATTGAGCCGCTCCCCCAGTTTAGGTTTGCGCAGTTGCTTGAGTAATTCGGTGAGGTTGTCGTAGGACTCGGGCGAAAGCCCGAACAGTTCATCGGCAAGCCGAGCACGGTAGGCGGCAGCGCTGGTGGGTACAACGACACCTTCGATCTTCTTGAGGTCTTTGTGCTCCACCGCCCGACCCGCGTCCAACAGTCGAAAGTCTTGGCCGAGGCGACGTTTGGTCACGAAATGCCAGGTGGCGACATTGGCCGAGCCGGTTCCCGCACGCGCGGACGCACCGAGTCCGCAGGTGAAGTACTCCGCCGATCCGTCCGGAGTAACGCGCCCGAATTCCACCCAGGCATAACCGAGTCCAGCGTCGGCCGGGGCACGCGGATCGTCACCGTCGCCGGTGGGCAGGAGGTTGAATCGCATGGTGCGGTGCTGAGAGCCGAAGGGGTCGAGCACCGAGGGCGCTATCTCGCCACGCAACAGCAGCAATGTCGTCAATTCCAACACTTTGGTCTTGCCCGCGCCGTTGCCACCGCGCAGCACCAATCTGCCGTCCGCGAACCAGAATTCGGCGTCGTCGTACTCCCACAGGTTGGCGATCCCCACCCGCAGCGGTTGCCACCGGGACCGGACCGGGGTCGGCAATCCGCCGTCAAGTGCCGCACGCAGCCACTCGGGGCCGAACTGGCCCACCCCGATGTCGGGCTGGTCCATAGTTTCGGTCATGGCGCAGGCTCCTCGATGCGTGTGGTCACCGCGATGACCTCGGGATCACGATAACGTGCGGCGATGGGGGTCAGCTGCCACAGCCCGGGGCGCAGACCCGGTCGCAGCAGGTCGAGAGCGCGGAGTAGTTCCAGCGCTCGGTCCCGACGTAGCGTTTCGGTGGCGATCTCGGCGGTGATCGACTTGGGATGCCGGTGCGCGACCTCGGAGACGGCGGCAACCAGATCGGACTCGGTGACCACACCCATCTCGTCACGACAACGATACAACTCGTCGAGTATCAGCAAACTCGCGAAGTCGACCGCGCGCATGCGGGGGAATGCCAAGTCGGTGTGGGCTTCCTCGGCCGCGATCAGCGCCAGCCCCTCGGCGCGCTGCTCGACCGTCCAGCCTGTCATCTCGGTGCACCATGAGACAATGCGCGATCGCTGCCTGATCAGGTAGGCCCGCTCGGGTTCGGTCAAGTCACTGTACAGGCAGACCGGCAACTCGATGAGTCGGCGCATCACGGTGAACCGTTCCGCGTCGTCACCGAATGTCGGACCACGTTGGCCGAGCGCGGCCGCGAGCGAGGCCGGATCGACCATGCGTAGCAACATCTCTCGCTGCACCGCATAGGTTGCGCCGACCTTGTCCGAGCGGCGCGCCCAGTTGTCCTGCTGGTCGCCACCGCCTGCACCGAGAGGCGCCAACGCGCCCGTCGAAGCCAGCAAACGCACCGACTCGGCGAATATCTTTCGCTCCGCGTACCTATCTGGTTCGTAGGCGGAAACACCGGTGTCCTCGCGTGCCGAGAGCACCCGCACCCGGTCGGACAAGTCCTGTGTGGTGGTGACATCCTCGGCGTCCTCAGCCGCTGCGGCGGCCAGCAACGCCAGGACCAACATCCGCCGGGGCGGTGTGGTCACCCGCCGTGGTGCGATCACGGTGTCGCCGAGGGGCAGCCGAAACAGCCGGGCCGCCGTATCGGTGATCACCAATCGGTACCCGAGACGGGTGCGGAACCAGCTGACCAGTTCGGGCCGATGTCGAGGATCGCGTACCAAGCCGAATAGTTCCCGGTCACGACGACGGTCCACCACCGGACTCGCCAGCAACCCAACGAAGGCGCGGCGTCGGTCTTCTTCGTCCCTGTTCATACTCACACCACTATTCCCCGGCGGCCAACTTTGTCGGGTCTAGCACGAAATGCCAATTGCGCGTGACGAATTGACCTTGCGTGGCCTTCAGCGCAGTGGTCGTCGCATCTTTGGGCGCGGTCAGGGTCACCCGCCACCGCCCATCCTCGGTCACCGCGCTGCGCGTGGATTCACCGCCCCGCACTCGGGCGATCGCCAGATACTCCAGCAGCAGTTGGAGTTCGGGTTCGGTGAGCGCGGCCCACTCCGACATCGCGGTACCCGAGCGCGCACGCAACGTCACCTCGGCGGACCGCCGCTGCGCCAGCGCCGCTGCTCTAGACCTGCGGGCCGCTTCCCTGCCTGCCGAGTTGTCTATCGCTTTGGTGCGTTTGCCGACAGCCGCGCGGTGTCCGTGCTCACGGAACCGCGCGGTGATCGGGGCCGCATCGGCGTCAGCCCAGGCAAGAGTGTGTTCGTCCGCGCTTTCTGCGGCAATCAGCAAGTGCCTTGCCCCGAAAACACCGACGGCCGTGTCCCACATTTGCCACGCGGTGTCGTCGTCGGGCGCGCGTTCAATCGCCCGCGCCAGGTCGAGGAGTTCGCCGCGACGGGTGAGCGCGCCGCCGGTATCCATCAAAATGTGCATATTCCGAGCCCACGGCGCCACCAGGTCGCGCAACTGCCGGCGCAGCCGACGTGCTTGCCCATCGGCCCCCGCGAACCAGCCGCCCAACGCGCCCCAGGTACGCACCCACCGCTGCGTCTGATTCTCGACAATCGTCTCCGACGCATCCTGCGCGAGCGCACCCCGGACACACGCCCGCCACACTGATTCGGTGAGCTGAGGTACCAACTCGGTGATCACCTGCGCGACCGCGGGAGTGTAGATGTCGACCTGTTCGCCCCACATCCCCACATAGGACTGCAAGGTGAGCCACAGGATCTCTTGCTTATCCGGGTCGGGGCCACCGGAAAGCGCGTGCGCCAGACTGCGCTGCCACGACCGTGCCGCTACTGCCATACCGTGGTGTAGCGCGATGATCTGCTGATATTCCGAGGCCGCGGCCGGGAACCGACGCTCGTCGATCGCGGCGGCGAATTCGCGAAGACGGTCGTGGATCGCGCGCGGCGCCAAGGTCAGGTCCGCGGCAGCGTCTTCGTCCGCAGCGAGTTCGAGTGTCCAGAAGGTGTGCAGTCGGGCTGCGGTGGGGGTGAGCTGAAACCGGTCACGGCGCCGCAGAAAGTCCTCACCGGTGCGCGCGGGCTCCTGCCATCGAGTTAGCACTGCCCACCGCACCAAACTGTCCAGCCGAGCGTCGAGCGCGAACGCGTCCTCATGCATGAGCCGGTCGGCTACGTCCGACCCGGTCTTGGCACTCACCCACGCCCGAAGTTGCAGCGCGATGTCGTCGTAGGACATGCCGGTGAGGCTCGTGTCCTGCGCCTCGACCATCACATCGACGATAGCCCGATATTGTGCCGCGAACCGTGACACCAGATAGGCAGGAACAAGTTCCTGTCCCGGCAGGTGGGCCGCCCACGGGTCAGCCCCTGCCGACTCGACCAGCTCGTCCCCATCCGTCACCGCGTCAACGATACAAATCTGGACCGACGTGGCGCTGCCGGGGTGGTCGCAGTCTCCCAGGGGGCGGGTAGCAGGCGGGGAGAGGCATACCGGTCAGCGTTGTACAGGCGCTTTATACGCAGGAGTCTCAGAACGAGCATTCGCCAGCGATTGTCCAGATGCCCGAAGAACCCTACCCTCGCGCGACGTCATTCCTGACCACGCTGGTCATTGTCGGTGCAGCTGAGAAGGACCACCCGAGGTAGGAACTATCCTTCGACGGCGAGTTGCCCGCGAGCCGCGGCGATCTCCTGACCGCGGGTACCACGCACCGTGCAGGGGACGCCTTGTTCGTTGACTCGGCGAACGAATTCGCGTTCGCCGGGTTTGGGGGCAGCATCCCATTTGCTGCCGGGGGGGTTGAGCGGGATGACGTTGACATCGATCGGGCGCTCATGCTCAAACTGGGTCTGCTCTGAAGGAAGCGGCGAATCAGTTGGATCGCCTTCCGATCGGTGTAGCGATGATCCGGCCACAAGTACAGCATCCCAGCGCGCATCGGTAGCCGGATTGGAAGGCGGGGCCACACTGTGAGAACGTAGCCCGATGCCAAAGCGTCATGCCGCCGAGCAGCCTGCTTACGACTTGAAACTCGTGCCCCAAGAACAGGATCAGGAGACGGGGCAGTTCCCGAATGACATCCCCGCTGACGACGGACCGGATCCCCGCGCCTTGGCCACCACCGTCGCCGCAGGCTTGGCTGATATCCACGATCCGCTCGATGCCGAGGCCGTCGGTTCGATATTCCTGGCGAGCATCGAACTCGTCAGCGACGACTCCGAAGACGCGATGGTCCACCATTTCCTGCCCGCACTCGAATCCGTGGCCGATTCCCACGCCGCCACGATGCTGGCGACCCTCGGTGCGCTTGGCAGTCCACGGATCAGCGACGCCGCGATGGCCGGCGTGCAGCGGCTGCACTCACACGGCATCACCAGCCGACCCTGGATCGAGGAATTGTCCGCACCGGTAGCCGCAAGCGAATGCACCGCATTGCAGGACCCCGACGGCGACCTGGTCGTTCTCGGCGCCCGGCTCGAGCGATCCGGGACAGCTCATTCGGTCGTTGTCATGCTCGACCCGGAGCACTGCGGCGAAGCCGCGGAGATCCTCCTGATAGCCGGTGAGGAACTGTCCCCAGTCCTCGCCGACATCCGCAAGACTGCTCGCAAGGACGGCTTGACGCTCACCGAATCCACCATGGATCCGGCCGAATTCCGGTGGCACACCGAGATCGCGATGGACGCGCGCGACGAACACGACAGCGAGTCCGCACCCGAAGAGCTGGCCTACGACCTGGCAATAGACGACGAAGCCGGTCCCGGATATCGCGCCCTCGCTCCACTGCTGCGGGCCCGGCTGCGCGCCCTGCCGATGTCCGACAAACCCATACCGCCGCACAAAGCCGAGCTGAACCCGGCGGACATGCTGGCAATGATCCGGCAAATGACCAGCGCACGCGGATTCGGCTTCGGACTGCGCCCGCCGAAACCTGCCAAACTGCCGACCAAGCGAAAGACAAGGGACGGCGTCGCCCCGATCCTGCGACTCCGAGTCGATCTGGATGGCGCCAAGCCGCCGATCTGGCGCCGCCTCGAAGTCCCCGGCGATATCTCGCTGGTCACCCTGCACCAGGTACTCCAGGCAGCTTTCGACTGGGACGACAGCCATCTGTATATGTTCGACACCGACTACGGCACGTTCGGGCGCCCCGACCCTGAACTCGGACATCGCTCCGACAGGAACGTCACCCTCGAACAAGTCGCCTCCTCCCCCGGCGCGAAAATCACCTACACCTACGATTTCGGCGACAGCTGGGAACACCGCATCGTCATCGAGGAAGCACTGACACGAGAACCATCCACCGACTACCCCCGCTGCACCGGCGGACGCCGGGCCACACCCCCCGAGGACTGCGGCGGCATCTGGGGCTACCAAGAACTGCTGGACATCCTCGCCGATCCCGACCACGACGACCACGACGACCGCCTCGAATGGCTAGGCCTCGACCGAGCCTCCGATTTCGACCCTGCGGAATTCAACGCGCATCAGATCACCGAATCGCTCGCGCCGCTCCGCCAGAAAACCGGCAAACGCCGCTGAACCACTGCGGACACCGCTCGCGCCAGGACTGAAGGCAGAGTTGACACCAGGACGCCGGCAGAACTGGCACCGTGCATTCCCACAATCGAGCAGATGCGTACGCGCTTCGCGGAGAAGCACATCCGCCCGATGAGGCGTGCGCGGATTTCGCGAGCAGATGCCGGACGGGTTTGCCGCCTTTCCGGCGACCACGGCGCTTCGGCATGACTCCATGCTCATCAGCCCCGCAGACCTGGCCCGCGATGGCCTTGGTCCGCGGTCACGAACCGGCGCTATTCAGCTCTGCGAGCCGTCTGAGGAAGGCAGGTCTGCGACTATGGCGATCGCGCAGGCCAGCGACACGGCTGTCGAATTCGACGGCTTGGCCGTCGCGTTCGGCCAGCTCGCGGAGATCGGTCAGGAGGTCGTCGGCGGCGTCATAGGAGCTGGATCGGCCGGCTTCGGCCAACTCGTCCACCCGGTTCCAGGCTTTCTCCCCCTCCGCTGCCAGGCGCCGCAGTCGTCGTTCGTGGTCACGAACGTCTTTGGCCTCCTGCTTGGCCCGCTCGCGGTCCCGGGCAGCGGCCTTGACGCGTTCACGTTCGGCCCGGTGACGTGCCGCCCCGTCGAGTAGGTCGGCGACGGTGCGCGTACCTACCATCTCCGGCTCCGCAGCAGTGGCGCAGCGATAGCGGCGCAGCAGTTCCGCTTGCACCGTCGCGGACTCACCCAGAGCGACCCGCAGCAGCAGCCCATCCTTTTCCCTAGTGTTCAGACCAGTGATCCACGCGGCCTTGGCTTCCGGATCGGCGGCCGTAGCCGTCAGGTTCGGGCTCGCCTCCGCCGCGACCGCGAGCAAGTCCGAATCCACCCGCAGAAATTCGGCCAGCGCCCGCTGCGCAGCTGTCAGTGTGCGCAGACCGGGCGGTACCGGTGGCTCGAGCGCGTCGTCGTGGTCACGGTCGAAAGCATCCTCGTTACGCTCCCAGGTGCCGTATCCGGCCAGCCAGGCCAGATAAAGCGAGCGCAGATCACCGCTGACCAACTCGAGGCGGACGCCGATCAATACCGACAGCGAATCCTCCGCAGACTCTTCCCAGTCACCGTCGTAATCGTCGCTGGTCATGTCGATGAGAAGATGGTCACCCGCCGCCTGGACAGTCAGGTAGTCACCGATGCTGTACTGATCGACGACCTCCGGGTCGAGCGTCTTCCGCGACAGCTTGAACAGGAAACGATGTGTGCCCCAATTGGTCACATACAGGTGCGCATCGTAGTAGCGCCCCACCATCCGCTCCGGATCGCCTTTGAAGCTGCCCCAGTGGTACTCGTTGACGAAGCGAGTCGCGGTGATCCTGGCACGGGTCGACAGCTCGCGCACCTGCGCCTGCTGACGTTCGGTCAGCGGGCGATCGATCGCGACGAACTCGTAATACTGGTATTCGCTCAACGTCGCCCCTCAGCGGTAGTGGAGTCGAATCGCGCTGCGCGGAAACCGGATTCGTCACCGAAGTGGAAGTACAGGCGACCATGCGGCGCGTGGTCCTCGACCGGTACCGCCCAGCCGCGTCGGCTCGCCGGGTCACAGTCGTCGTTGCCTTCCCAACTGAACCCCACACCCGCACGACCGTCGTGTTGTGCTGGGCGGCAATCCATCTCGCCTTTCACCGCGATAGTCGCGAATTCGCCTGTGCCGTTTGCACGGAACTCGATGTACCTCGACCTCTCGCTGCCGTTAGCGAACCGGAGTGCGCTCTGCACTCCCGGCAAGAGATCCCAGGTGAGCGATCGAGCACCCCTAGTTCCCTTTGGCATTTCGGACACCCTTGTTGCTTCCTGGGCTCGAACGCATGTCGGTGGTGGGTTGTATGTTGGCAATATGGATCCCTCAGCGAACCAAGATGTTTGGGATCTCTTCCTCACCCTCCCGAGCCTCGGCGCTGCACCCTCGCCCGACACAACCGGCCTGGACGAGGAGGCGACGAATCTGCTCGATATGCTAGCGCGCCACTCGTGGAAGCTGACCGGCGAAACACTCGGTACCGACTATGCCCACGAAGCTTACGAGTTAGCGATGCTGCTGGTACACAAAGCGCCAGATGTGGCTCGGGAGAAGGACATTCCTACACAGTCGGCAATCATCACCTGGGCGATCGCGAGCCGACATCACCTGCTCGGCCAGGACTGCGGGCTGGATGTCCCAAGCCTGTCCCGAGAGCTGGGCCAGACCAGTCAGGAACTCTTCGCAGGCGCTCAGCGCGTCCGCGAGGCCACTTCTGGTACCCGGTAGCTTGTGTACGGCGCATCGGGACCACCGGTCAGGGATCTGTACGCCTGCGTAGCAACCACCCTTCGGCGGCGAGTTGTCCGCACGCCGCGGCGATTGCCTGGCCGCTGGTGTCGCGGACGGTACCGGGGGACGCCCTGAGCGTTGACGCGGCGAACGAATTCGGCCTCAACGAGTTTCTGGCTCGCGTCCCACTTGCTGCCCAGGGATGAACACGCCTGATCGTGCGAGCGACCTCGACCGCGGACACAATGCGGACGCTACCCCAGTGTCCCTGCTTGCCGAGGGCACCGGTGACGTGTACGGATGAGCCATGAGATCTCGCTGGTGGCGTACGGCCGTCGGAACGGTTCTGCTGGGGGCAGGGATGGTTGTGGCCGGATGGCTCGTCATCGTGCTGCTGCCGCAGTGGGCACTCGGCGCGGATGTGACGCGGTTGTCCCCGATGGAGCGAATCACCGCGTTGAGTACTGCACGCGGGCAGGCCATCACAGCGGTTTCCGGAATCGGCGCGCTCGTGCTGGTGACCGTCGCGATGGACAAGCACTTCCTGGAGAAGGACAAGCAGCGCCTCGACCGCGACAAACAGCGCCTCGATGTGGACAAACATCTGACCGGCCAATTCGACGCGGCCATGGGCCGCCTGATTGCCGAGCATCCTCGCGCCCGCGCCGGCGGCGTGCGTACGCTGGCCCGGCTCGTAGCCGTCTCGGAGGTGGACCATATGCTCGGCATCGCCTCGCTGTGCGACCTGCTGCGCGAACTTGCGGTGCCGCAATCGACCACGCCGCAACGACTTGGGGACGATTTGGTCGCGGCCGTGGCCGCCCTGCGAGAGCGTCCGGCACGGCCGGAGTCCGCGCCCCTGGACCTGGCCGGTGTGTTCCTGCCCGGATCGGACTGGCGGGATGCGCGGATACGCGGTGTGCGATTCTCCGACACGGGGACGCACGCCGATCTGGGTGGAGCCGACTTCACCCGCGCCGATCTCACCGAGGCGTTGTGTCGTGGCGTTCGCCTGACCGGTGCCGTGCTGCACGAAACCATCCTTACGCGAACGGATCTGAGCGACGCCGATCTGGCCGATGTCGATCTCACCGAGGCCAAGGCCGAGGACATCACGCTCACAAACGCCGTCCTGACAGGTGCCGATCTGCGCGGGGCAAACCTGCGCGGGGCGATGCTGCGACGCGCCCGGATGCGCGGCGCTCGGATCGGGGAGACCAACGGCGTCCGGACCGACCTGACCGGGACCAATCTCGACGAGGCCGACCTGACCGGCACCGACCTGAGTGCGGCTCAGGGTCTGACCGACAACGCGGTACGGACGGCCATTGTAGACAGCGAGACGAAACTGCCTCCGGGCGTACACCATCCGCGTCTGCGACCGGATCGGCCTCGGTGACCCGGCGGCCGACCGTGGTGGTCGCCGTGCATGACGGCTTCTACGGCTGCGGCACCGGCGCCGGATACGCGAACTATGGCTTTCTCGAAACGCTGATTGCTCTGCTGCCGAAGGACATTCGACTTACGATCTTGCCGGTGCGCATAGTACCTGGCAGTGCGGAATACCATCCGGACTGGCATGCCCAGGTCGGCGTCATGCTGCGCGACCGCGAGGTATCCGTCCATCCCATCGACAACGGGACCGGCGGAATGGACCGATGGTGCGGCCTAGAGAGCTTTCGCCGGTGCGGTATCGAGGCTGCGGCCCACATCCGCGACGTTGTTCTCCCGCAAGCCGGCCCGGTGCTGATCGTCGCGTTCGACGTACCATTCTTCGGGCTCGGCGCGCTGTTACCACCGGCCGTGCGGCAGCACCTCATCCTCGTTCCCCGCTCCAGCGGTGTCCTCCACGACCCAGGCGACCTCGCGCGTATCGCGTGGGAGCGAGACAGCCTGCGCGCCGGGATATCCGCGGGCGCCCGCATCGGCGTGATCTCACCGTATATGCGCAGGCATCTGCGCGATGACTACTCCATTTGCGATGAGGCGCTGCTAGAATTCGCAGACGGCCTGTGCGACGCCGATTGGCGTCGGTTCACCACCCCCACAAGCGATATCGGCGTCAACCTGCCGCGCGAATTCCTGTTCACGATGGGCCGCGCCGAGCCGTACAAGGGATTCGACGACCTGTTGGACGCCGTCGTGATTCTGCGGCAGCGCCGAAAATCTGTGCCGCCTTTGGTTTTCGCGGCAACCACGGAAAGCTGGCGTCCGACCGAATATCAGAAATATCTCGCAACCCGCATCGACAAACTCGGTATCGACGCAGTGAGCCTGCAACGATTCACGCCGGAGATACCTCGGATACTGACCCATCCGGGTATCCGCGCGGTGATCGTGCCGTCTCGCGCGGAGCCGTTCGGGCGAATTCCGATGGAGGCGTTCGCGGCCGGCGCGGGCCCGGTCGTCGCGACCACCGCGCACGGACTGGCCGGGCAGATCATCGACGGAGTGACCGGATTCACCTGTCGGCCGGGTGAGCCCCAAAGCCTCGCCGCGGCCTTGTCCCGTGCCCTCGCGCTGGATTCGCACCGTCGGCGAGAACTCCTACGTCGAGCCAGAACACACGCTATGCGGCACTACGACCACGAGACGGCACTGCGTCGAGTCCTCGCCGAGGTGGCCCCGTGGGCGACACTTACCGAGCGAGTGACTCGGTTACGGTTACCCAGTTACACTCGTTCGATCGTCGTCGCAGGGGGTTCCGTGCAGGTCAGGCCGTCCGTCAAGGTTCCGATCGGCCTACAGGCACGACACTGGAATACCATCCGCCCCGAACGACAGGTGCTGGTGGTCGCTCATCACGTAACCTCACTATTGCGCCTGGTCGACATGTTGTCGGTTTTCGACTCCGACCCACGAGTGCAGGTGGTGTTCAGTTGGAACGGTTCGGATCCATTCATCGACGGAATCGACGAACAACTTCGAAACCTGGGTGCCATGGTCATTCCCTGGCACCAGGCGATCAATACCGAATTCGATTTGGCCATAGCCGCGAATCACGGTGGACTGACCGAAATTTCGGCCGATTTGATCATATTGCCGCACGGTGCCGGATATACTAAGAATTCCCCCGGAGAGCCGGAGAGCCGGAGAGCCGGAGAGCCGGAGAGCCGGAGAGCCGGAGAGCCGGAGAGCCGGAGAGCCGGAGAGCCGGTCCGTATTCGGTTTGTCGCAGGAATGGTTGCTCTACAACGGTCGTCCGATTGCCTCGGCGTTGGTACTCGCGCACGACTCCGAGCTGAAGCGACTGCGGGCGCTAACCCCTGCGGCGGCACCGATCGGAGTGGTCGTAGGCGATCCAGCCTACGATCGAATGCTCGCCAGTCGGCAGCTGCGGATGCACTACCGCCAGGCGCTGGCCGTCGAACCGCATCAGAAGCTGATTGTACTGTGCACCACCTGGTCTCACCGCTCACTGCTCGGCAGCTGGCCCGAGCTGTTCCGGGAATTGGTCGCATGTTTGCCCCGCGATGAATACCGACTAGCCGGTCTCATACATCCCAATGTCTGGCACGGTCATGGCGCCTTGCAGGTAAAGACATGGTTGGCCGACGCCCGTCGCGCCGGTCTCACGTTGATAGGTCCGACCGAGGGTTGGCAGGCCGTTCTGCTAGCCGCTGACCTGATCGTCGGTGATTTCGGCGCGACAACCTGTTATGGGGCGTCTCAGGATCTGCCCGTCCTGCTGGCCGCATTCCCGGACGCCGAGGTAGCCGCGGATTCGGTCGGCGAGTGCCTCGGCGCGCTGGCTCCTCGGCTCAACCGGTACGAAACCCTGCGCACCCAAATCGAATCCACGCTGGAAGACCACCAGCTCGGCCGTTTCGCCCCCGTGCGCGAGCTCATGAGTTCCCATCCCGGCGCGGCCATCGAGAGGCTGCGGGCGCTCTGCTATCGGCACCTGTGCTTATCCGTCCCCGATACCGCGCCGGTGACCCCGGTCATCCCGCCGGAACTCGTCACCATTCCCCGTCCCGAAATACTCGCCGACCACCTCACCTGCACGCCGACCGGACCCGCCGAATACACGATCGAACGCTATCCCGCAGGCATAGCGATCGACCGCGCCACAGCGGATCATCTTGACCGCGCCTTTCTTGTCGTGCACGAGAATCACCCCCAACGCTCGCTGCTGAACGAGGCACCCGTCGTTCTTGTCACCTCCCCGGCGGCCGGGCAGGATCCCGAAACAGTGCTCGACGCCGTCCTGCGCCGGTTACCCGCCGCCCAGGTCGTGGCCCTGACCAGCGGCACCAATCAGGTGATCAGCACGCGACGTGGGCATCGAATCATCTTGCGGGGCAGTGATATCGGGATGGCAGCGGGCATGGTGTACGAGTGGTTGCTCACTGGGACGAGCGAATTACCCGGGGAGTGGGACATTATCACGGGCCGGAAGCGAACGACGTTCGTGTTAGGCGATTTTCGCGACGCTTCGTGATCGGCTCATTCCTGATCCTCGTCTCCGTCGGTCAGGCGCTCGTTCAATTCGGCTGCGCGAGCCAGCCAGTAATGCCCCTCCTCGGTACGCCCTAACCTCGATCTTTCGCCGGGTTGATGTGCTGGCCTGATCGGGTTCGGATTGGGTGTTTCGGTCGTAGTTTTCCGGTTGCGGGCAGGGCAGCTGGCCCGCGCAGCGGGCTGGCTGCCGGGTTCCACTGGCCCGGGTGGTTGGTTTCCTTGGTTGCAGGGACGGTTTCTGGCTGGTCAGCCGGGTTGCAGGCGTGCTGCGGCGGTGGTGAGCAGTTCGGTGTAGGGGGCGTGCCGCGCCAGGTGCAGTGTGGTTTTGCGGGCATGGCGGGCGATGCGTCCGGCGGCTGAAAACAGCCGCAGCCGTAGCGTTTTCGGTTCCCAGCGACGTGCGGGGTGGTCGTGCAGGGCGAGTGTCTGCATCCAGGCGGTCAGGTCGAGTGCGAGCGCGACGACGGCGAGCCAGATGCGGTTGGCGTCGAAGCTGTGGAACGGAAGATTGCGCAGGCCAGTGTCTTTCGCGTTTCTGATCCGGTCTTCGCAGCGGGCCCGCTGGCGGTGACGCAACTCGAGGTCGGGCAGCTGGCCGCGGGTGGTGTTGGTGACGAACGCGGTCAACCGCATCCCGTCGCGGTCGGTGAACCGCAGCTGAGCACCGGGGTGTGGTCTCTCTTTCCTGACGATGAGCCGCATGCCGGGCGGCCATCCGGTCAACTCGGTGATGCCGGTGACTTCCACGACCCAGGCGCCGTCGCGGACCTCGCCGTCTGCGTCGTAGGCCGGTGTCCAATCCTGCGGATTCAGGTGGGTGCCCATGGCGGTGACGATCTCGTCGGTGAGAGTGAACCCGACCGAGTACTGCAGCCGGCGGCGGTGGCAGTAGTCGAGGAACTCGTGGGTGCCGCCACCGGAATCGGTGCGCACCAGCACTTTCCGGCCGACCCGCCATCCCGGCTGCCACGGCAGCTGAGCGAGGGCATCGCGGAGAACCTGCTTGTGGTCGGCAGCGGTATTACTACCGGCGTTGCCCGGCCGCAGCATGGGCGCGGCGGGCTCGCCGGTGCCGGTGCGACCGTGGTCGATGAACGACCACAGCGAGTGGAAGCCGAAGCCCCGCTTGAACGTCGGTGTGGCGTTCTGTTTTTCCGAGTGCGCGTCGGTCAGGGTGGCGTCGAGATCGATGATTAACGGATCATCGATGTTGATCCCGTGACCGGGGGCGTTCGGCCCAGCCACGGCCCACGCCTGCGCCCGCGCGTCCGCGCGTGCAGAAGCGATGGCGGCCAACGCTTTCGGTGCCTGGGCAGCCAGCGCGGTGATCGTCCGCGACACCGTCGGATCCGAGGCCACCAGACCGAACACGCCCGGCTCGGCCCGTAACAACGCCACATCCGCGGCGCAGTCACCACCGACCGCGAGTGTCACCGCCAAATCCAGCACGATCTTGCCCGGGTCGTGGACAGCCATCGGTTTGCGCCACGGCCCCAACTGTTCCGACAAACCCCAGGTCAAACCAGTTATCTCGGCAGTACGCAGCAGCAGTGCCGCACCTGCGTGTGACACCACGCCCGCACCGTCACCGTCGATGGTCAGCCGCGGATACGGCGATATAGACTTGCCCACCAGAAAGGTGCTCCAAAACCTCGATCAATTCAGCCTTCGCAAGTCGAATTATCGCAGGTCGGAGCACCTTTCGCCATTCCCGCCGCAGGTTAGGCGCCATTACCATGATTGGCCGAGGCTAACCGCAGCAACAAGTCGCCGAGCACCTGACAGCTGTCGATCTCCCACGATTTCAGCTCATGCTCGGCTTCCAGACTCACGGCACTGGTCAACACATCGATCGCCTCATCGGCATACTCATCGCCGGAAACGGCCAGGACTCGTCCGAGGTTGGCAAGCGCTTTGATGTCGTTATGTTTTTCCTTGCTGCCGGTGAAGCCGTTCACAGCATTGCGGGCAGCCTCGATCGCTTCCGCGTGGCGGCCCACCGCCGCGAGCATGATGCTGCCGTTCACATTCAACAGTCGCGTCTCCCGCTCCTGCCACTCGGCCGGGAAGTCCGGATCGGCGACTAGAATTCGGGCCGCCGACCACGAGTGCACCGCTGCTTCGTTATCACCATCGCGCTGATGCACAAACGCCTCCCAGATGGCGGCCTGGGCGAGAACGAACAGGGCGACGCCTTCGCTGAGCCGAGCGGCCTGCCTGCGGGCCTCCCGGAATTGTTCCAAGGCCTCGACGTGCATCCGCTTTCCGAAAAACGCCCGCCCCAGTGCGTTGTGCATGACCGCAAGCGGCACCGGCTCAGCCAGCCATTCGGCCGCCTCCAGTCCATTTCCGTGCGCCTCGATCGCCTCATCGAACCGGTCGCGCTGGAAATAGAACGTGATCATGGCTTCACAGAGCTGCCATGCCAAGTCGCAGAATCGCAGATCCCAGGCCAGCCCGATTGCCCTGCGAAGGTTTGCGCGCTCGAATTCCAGATCGGCGTTCGCCCGGCCGTAGGCATCTTCTCCCGAATACGCCGGTGCCGGCCCCTCCCGGAACCGCGGCCCGAATCGGACACGGTCGCTGAACACCTGTTCGCGGGCGACGGTGAAGTCCAGGTACCACTCGAGCATGCGCCGGTTCGCCCGCTCGATCTCGGCGGCATGCATGACGCTGGTTGTGCCGTACGCATGTTCGGCTGTCAGAGCGTGTATTTCGAATCGGCCGCCGGGTAGTTCGGCGAGCAGGCTCCAGTCCACCAAAAGGCGCAAACCCTCCGGAACCGAGCCCGGATAATCGGGTCCGGCCAGTCTGATGGCGACCTGCTCGCTGAATTGCAGCCCTCGATGCAGGCCGAGAAGGCTGTAAAGCAGGCGTACCGGAGCCGGGAGCCGATGGAACGCCTCCTCGAACAGGGCGGTGAGCACGTCCTTGCCGTCTAGCTTGAACTCCGTCAGCCGTGAGCGGGTCACGTTCAGTTGACGGACGTATTCACCGACATTGTTGCGATAATGCCCCCGCAGCCGGGCCCGCGCGATGTCGAGGCCGAAAGGCAAGCGACCACACAGCTTCACCAACTCGGCCAGCGAAACCTCGTTCGCACGAACAAGTTCGGGGTCCATCCCGGACACCAGCAGTTCCCGCGCGTAATCCGCATCGAACACGTCGATCGGAAGTATCACGTGCCGGTAGTAATCGAACCCATCGGTCCGGCGGCGGCTGGTCGCGATCACAATACTGTCCGCCGAGCCCGGAAGCAGGGCCTCTACCTGTTCCGCGTCCTCGACATCGTCGAGCAACAGCAACGTAGCCCCGCACGCGGTCTTCGCCCGAAAGAGCGCCTGCATTTCGGCGAGCGCAACCGGTATCTTCTCGACCTTCAGCGCGGAGAGGCACATCGCGAGCACCTCCTCCGCGGTGCGGGCATGTCCGCGTTCGCCAACGGCCAACTTGATAACAACGTCGAACGCCCGGCCTGTCTGGCCTAGCAACTCCTCTGCCATCCGTACGGCGAACATCGTCTTACCCACACCGGGCATTCCCGTAACCACCAACACCGCCTGCCGCCTGGCCGCAGACGCCTCATTGACCGCCTCCCACAGGCGATCCCGCTCCGGCTCCCGATCGATGAAACCCGGCGGCGGACGCCGCAACAGATCGAGCACCACGGGTTCACGCATAGCAGCAACCCCCTACCTCACCGTCGGCTTTGCCGAAACCCTATACCCCGGGGCGGAATTGGCCGCCAGTACCGAAGGAATAAACGCCGAACGGGTTCGGGCTGATTTCCCGGAGGCCGAGGTGCCAGGCTGGTCGATGGCTATTACCGACGCCGTGTTCACCCCGGCAGGCCTTCTCGAAGCCTGGCGACCTCGCAGTGACCGGCCGTGATGATCGAGGGGTACTTGGGCAGTGCCGGAAAGCTTTCGGACTCCCCGAGTGGTTCGTTCCGCTGCGGTGACTCTGTCCGGCTCGCTGCGCATACGCAGATCCGACCAAACGCCACGTGCGCCCACCATGACATCGCCGACCGACGTCGCGGCGGATGTGGTAGGTACTCAGCCTTCGGCTGCGAGTTGACCGCAGGCCGCAGCGATTTCCTGACCGCGGGTGTCGCGGACGGTGCACGGGACACCTCGGGCGTTGACGCGGCGAACGAACTCGGCTTCAACGGGTTTGGGGCTGGCGTCCCATTTGCTGCCGGGGGTGGGGTTGAGCGGGATGACGTTGACGTGCACGCGAGAACCGAGCGCCTTGTGCAGCTTCTGACCGAGCAAGTCCGCGCGCCACGGCTGGTCGTTGATGTCACGGATCAACGCGTACTCGATGGAGACGCGACGACCAGACTTGTCGGCGTAATAGCGGGCGGCGTCGAGGACCTCGGCGACCGGCCAACGGTTGTTCACCGGCACCAGGGTGTCGCGAAGTTCGTCGTCGGGGGTATGTAGCGAGACCGCGAGGGTCACCGACAGGTCCTCATCGGCCAACTTGCGGATCGCAGGAGCCAAACCCACAGTCGAGACAACGACATTCCGCTGCGATATACCGAAACCATCCGGCGACGGAGAAGTAATCCGACGAACCGCCGAGACTACTCGCTTGTAGTTCGCCAAAGGTTCGCCCATGCCCATGAAGACGATGTTGGACAGGCGGCCCGGGCCGCCGGCGACCTCGCCGTCGCGCATCGCGGCGGCCGCGGCGCGGACCTGGTCGACGATTTCGGCGGTGGACAGATTGCGGTTCAGTCCGCCCTGGCCGGTCGCGCAGAAGGGGCAGGCCATGCCGCAGCCTGCTTGGCTGGAGATGCAGAGGGTGGCGCGGTCCGGGTAGCGCATGAGCACGCTCTCCAGCAGGGTGCCATCGCCCGCGCGCCACAACGTCTTTCGCGTCTCGCCCGCATCGCAGGCGACGTGCTTGACGACCGACATCAGCGGCGGGAACAGTGCCTCGCCGATCTTCTCGCGTACGGGCGCGGGCAGGTCCGTCATCTGTTCGGGGTCGGCCTGCAGCCTGCCGTAGTACTGGCGGGCGATCTGGTCGGCGCGGAACTTGGGCAGTCCCAGCTCCTCGATGGCCGCCCGCCTGCCCTCGGCGTCGAGGTCGGCGAGGTGCCGAGGCGGCATGCCACGACGCGGAGCATCGAAAACGAGGGGCAGGGAGACGGTCATAGTTTCTCCATTCTCCCATCTGGGCGAATGCGCCGCACACTCGCCCGTGTGCTAGCGCCCCCGACATGACCAGTTCGTTGCCGGGAAATACGTGTAACTGTCATAGCAGTGGGCAATGATCGGGATATGTCCACCAATGCTGACCACCTGCCGGATCCCGAACCGGCGTTCCCGGACGAGCCGCTGACCAAGACTCCTCCGGCCGCCGCGCCGCCCGCCACCACCACCCCACCGGCAGTCCCCGCCACCAAACGCCGCCAGTCGCTGTCCTCACGCACCGGAAACACCTGGATCGGCCTGATCGCAGGCGCCCTGATCCTGATCGTCCTGCTGGTCTTCATCCTGCAGAACCTCGACCAGGTCGACGTCGGCCTGTTCTTCTGGCACTTCTCGCTGCCACTCGGCGTCGCGGTCCTGTTGTCGGTGATCGGTGGCGCACTGGTGATGGCCCTGGTCGGCGGCGTCCGCATCATCCAACTGCGTCGGGCCGCCAAGAAGTAGCACGTCAGACGAGCTGCACAGTTAGGCCGTGTGGACAGTCAAGGCGTAAGCGCACGAACCAGCGCACGGATGCGCGCCGGATTCCCGGTCCACTTCCGCAGCGCGTGCCCCGGCTTGTCGAAGTGCTCCCGCAACAGGTCGAGTGCTTCGGTAAAGGTGGTTCCGCTGGGCCAGGATGCCTCGTCCGCATACCTGCACTCCAGCAGGCGCCCGATGTCTTCGGCATCGCGCGGCGTGAACCGCTGTGCGTAAGCGAAGATCTTGATGCAGAGGGCGGTCGCGATATCGGGAATCGCGATTCGGGCTGATACCCGTGTGCCTTCGCTCAGTGTGGCGCTGAGGGCGATCCACACCGGCATCCGCGCCAACGCCACGTGCAGCGCGGGGATGCCGTCCACGGCGATCGGCCCGGCGTCGAGATCGGGTACGTGCCGGTTGGTGAACGAGGGCGCAAGCAGGTCGATCGTCGCGGCGGTTCCACCGACCGAACGTTCGAACCGGTTGCCGGCCCGTGGATTGTCGTAGCCCATGCCGCGCAATCGATCCAGCAGAACACCGTCACGAATGGTCAGGAGCTCTACTGCGAGATCGGCATCTCTGGTCGCGCGCAACGGAACCGAGACACCGCTCCGCAGCACATGGAGATTGATCATGTGCCCGCCGACCACCGCCCACGAATCCAGCCCGGTCGCAGCGGCCGCGGCATCGGCCAGCGCCAGATAGGCACCGTCCTCGGCCCGCGAACTGCTGTCGATCTCCAGTTCGATCATGCAACGAGCTCGCTGCGTGCGGTGAGGAACCGCTGTTCGAGCTCGGCCACGGCTTCTGCGGCGTCGGGCCCATCGTCGGCGAGGACGTGCCGGGCTATCTCGGTGATGGGTGCGAGCGGCCACGCTTGCGCAGGAGGCCCGCCCATCGCAGTGGCGATCGCCGGATCAAGATGTAGTCCTGGCGCGATCTTGCCGACGGTCACCACGACGGTCGCGTCGGAGGGACTCGTTTCGACCGGGACGAAACCGGCCGCCTCCAGCTCCACGCGTGCGTCGGCGTGCAGGTAGACGATGTCCGGAATACGCCACGGCGCGACCCGGTCCGCCGCCCAGTCGCCGCAGACCTGGAGCGAAACTCGCTGAGCGGACGCGTATTCCAACGCGAGTTCGATCTGCCGCGACGCACTGTCGAGGCTGTACCAGGCTTCGACGACGTCCGCCTTCGGCGGGCGGGTGGCGACAAGGCGTTCGAACAGCTCACGGGGACGCCGAACCTGCCAGCCGTCCGCGGCCCGTTCCGTCCAGCCGAGCGCATCGGCGGCAGACAGAATTTGCGAGACCCGCGCCTGCGTCACGCCGGTGGCTTCCGCGATGCCGACCTGACGCTGGGGAGCTGGGCTGCCGAGCAGGAACGACAGCACAGCGACCTCGGCACGCGACAGTCTGGTCTCGGACATCCTGCGAGTATAAATTCCTCTCAGCAGGCTGGCAAGAATTTATAGTGCCAGGTCAGAGCAGGGTGGAGAGGACCAGCCAGGAGACGAAGGCTGACGGGAGCATGGAGTCGAGGCGGTCCATGATGCCGCCGTGGCCGGGGAGCAGGGTGCCCATGTCCTTGATGCCGAGTTCGCGCTTGATCTGGGATTCGATCAGGTCGCCGCAGGTGGCTACGAGGACGAGGCCGACGCCGAGGACGACGCCGATCATCGAGTTGGCCTCGAGCAGCAGGGTGACGGTGAGCAGGCCACCGATGACGCTGAAGACCAGGGAGCCGCCGAAACCTTCCCAGGACTTCTTCGGGCTGATCGACGGCACCATAGGATGCCTGCCGAACAGCACGCCGGCCACATAGCCGCCGACGTCGGAGCAGACGACCAGGATCATGAAGGTCAGCACCCGCAGGTTGCCGTCCGGCTCGAGCAGCAGCAGTGTTGCGAACGAGGCGAGCAGCGGGATCCAGGCCAGCGTGAAGATGGCAATGGCGGTGTCGCGCAGGAAGTTTCGCGGGGCGGTTTGCAATCCGTGGTCGAACAGGCGCCACACCATGCAGGTCAGCGCGGTGGCCGCGAAGGCGCCCGCGACACCGCTGGCGCCGTAGGGCCAGCCGAGCCAGAACACGGCCTGGCCGCCGACGATGAGCGGAATCCGGGGCACCAGAACGTCGGCCTCGCGAAGGCGTTTGGCGACTTCCCAGGTGGCGACACCTACCGCGACGCCGACCACACCGATGAACACCTTCGGCACGAACAGCAGGATCGCGATGAGCGAGAGGCCGAGGCCGAATCCGACCGCGAGTGCCGCGGGCAGATTCCGGCCCGCGCGGGAGCCGGACGCGGGGGCGGCGGCGAGCACCGCGGTGGGACCATGCGCCTCGGGGTCGTGCTCGGCCGCGGAGACAACCGGACCAGTCTGCTCGGTGACCGCGGCATCCGCTGCCCAGGAGGAGGTGTCGGTCGGCGAATGATCGACGGTCGAATCATCATGAACCGCAGGCGCCGACACGCCATCCGTGGCGAGCGCCTCAGGCGCCGAGACACCATCGGTGGCCGGCCCTGCAGACGCCGAAACCCCATCGGTGGCCGGAGCGTCGTGATCGGACGCCGCAGCCGAGGCTAAAGGCTCGTCACTCGATGCCTTCGCATCGCGCACGTGCTCTCGCCTCGTCTCAGCTGTGCCGTTCGCCGGCCTCGGCTCCTCAGCCGCACCGGTCGCGGCGGCGTTCTCGGCCACGATTGTCCCGTCGCTCAACTCGTCGTTCCGTTCGTCCCCCGCCCGGGCGGGCCTGCTGCGTCGATCGGCGGCGCGCCGCCGTCAGCGTCAGACCTCGAGCAGTTCAGCTTCTTTGTGTTTGACCAGTTCGTCGATCTGGCCGACGTACTTGGCGGTGGTCTTGTCGAGGTCCTTCTCGGCACGCCCGACCTCGTCCTCACCCGCCTCGCCATCCTTCTGGATGCGCGACAGTTCGTCCATGGCTTTGCGGCGGACATTGCGGATCGACACCTTCGCGTCCTCCCCCTTGCCCTTGGCCTGCTTGGCCAGTTCGCGACGACGCTCCTCGGTCAGCTGCGGCACCGAAATGCGAATGATGTCACCGTTGTTGGTGGGGTTGACACCGAGATCGGAGTTGCGGATCGCGGTTTCGATCGCACCGAGCTGAGCCTGCTCGTACGGCTTGATCACGACCATGCGCGGCTCCGGCACCGTGATGCTGGACATCTGGGTGATGGGGGTCAGCGAACCGTAGTAGTCCACGACGATCCGAGTGAACATCCCCGGGTTGGCGCGTCCGGTGCGGATGCCTGCGAGATCGTCCTTCGCTACCGTGACAGCCTTTTCCATCTTCTCCTCGGCGTCGAAGAGCGCTTCATCAATCACGACCGTTTCCTCCACAGCGTCGTCATCGTCATGATCCGCGGGTCGCGGGGTCAGGACCGAACCAATGTGCCGATCTTCTCACCGGCGACCGCTCGGGCGATATTGCCCTTGGTCAACAAATTGAACACCAGAATCGGCATCTGGTTGTCCATACACAGACTGAAGGCCGTCGCGTCGGCGACCTTGAGTCCTTGCTCGATGACCTCTTTGTGGGTGATCTCGGAGTACATGGTGGCGTCGGCGTCGACCTTGGGATCGGCGGTGAACACCCCGTCGACCGCCTTGGCCAGCATCACGACCTCGGCGCCGATCTCCAGCGCGCGCTGGGCGGCGGTGGTATCGGTGGAGAAGTACGGCATGCCCATGCCCGCACCGAAGATGACCACGCGGCCCTTCTCCAGGTGGCGCTTGGCGCGCAGCGGGAGGTAGGGCTCGGCGACCTGGCCCATGGTGATCGCGGTCTGCACCCGGGTGTCGATCCCCTGCTTCTGCAGAAAGTCTTGCAGCGCAAGGCTGTTCATCACGGTGCCGAGCATGCCCATGTAGTCCGAGCGGGCGCGTTCCATGCCGCGCTCCTCCAGCTCGGCGCCGCGGAAGAAGTTGCCGCCGCCGATCACCACGGCCACCTGCACGCCGGTGGCGACCACCTCGGCGATCTGCTCGGCGACCGTCTGCACCACATCCGGGTCGAGGCCGACTCGGCCGCCGCCGAACATCTCGCCACCTAACTTGAGAAGCACCCGGCGATATCCTGGGCGATCGATCCCCGGGTCCGTCATGGGTGTTCTTCTCCTTCGGCGGTCAACGTTGTTCTCGGCGGCAAGTGCGTCTAAGAATTCGGCAGCTCGGAAAGGCTCCTCAACACGGAGCGGCCCCTATCCTGCCTTATGTGTGTTCGGCGGCATAAGAAGACCCCCCGTCAACCGGTGTATCGGTCGACGGGGGGCCTGCTCGCTATGGTGCTGTGAGTGCGGCTAGACCCGGTCCCGCGTGGCCATCCCGGTGTTCGCCGGGACGATCGCGGGGCGCGATCAGTTGGAGCCGACCTCGAAGCGGGCGAAGCGGGTCACGGTGACCCCGGCCTCGTCCAGCAGGGCCTTGACGGTCTTCTTCGAATCGGTGACCGAGGACTGCTCGAGCAGCACGACGTCCTTGAAGAAGCCGTTGACGCGGCCCTCGGTGATCTTCGGCAGCGCGGCTTCGGGCTTGCCCTCTTCGCGAGCGGTCTGCTCGGCGATGCGGCGCTCGTTCTCCACGATGTCGGCCGGAACCTCGTCGCGGGTAACGTACTTCGCCTTGAGCGCGGCAACCTGCATGGCGGCGGCACGGGCGGCGTCGGCCGCCGCGTCACCCTCACCCTGGTACTCGATCAGCACGCCGACAGCGGGCGGCAGATCGGAAGCACGCTTGTGCAGGTAGGTCGCGACCGGGCCGTCGAGCGAGATCACGCGACGCAGCTCGAGCTTCTCGCCGATCTTCGCGGCGAGCGCCTGCACGGCCTCGTCGGCGGTCTGGCCGCCGAGGTCGATCGCCTTGAGCGCGTCCAGGTCGGCGGGCTTGGCAGCCGCAGCGGCAGCCACGATCTGGTCGGCCAGCGCCTGGAACTCCGCGTTCTTGGCGACGAAGTCGGTCTCGGAGTTGATCTCGACCATGACGCCGCCCTTGGCGGTGACCAGGCCCTCGGCGGTGGTCCGCTCGGCACGCTTGCCGACGTCCTTGGCGCCCTTGATGCGCAGGATCTCGACGGCCTTCTCGAAATCACCGTCGGTCTCGGCCAGCGCGTTCTTACAGTCCATCATTCCGGAGCCGGTGAGCTCCCGGAGCCGCTTCACGTCGGCAGCGGTGTAGTTCGCCATCGGTGGCGAGCCTCCTTCGGAGAAAGTGCTTGAGTACTGGGCAGCGGTGATCACCATCGCACGCGTTGGTGATCACCGCTGTAACAGCGAGTTACGAGACTCAGGCCTCAGCCGGGGTCTCCACAGCGGCAACCTCGACGGGGGCCTCTGCCGGTGCTTCGGCCGGGGTCTCGGCCGCAGCTTCGGCAGGCGCGTCGGCGGCGGGTGCGGCCGAAGCGAGCAGCTCCTGCTCCCACTCGGCCAGCGGCTCGCCCGCGCCCGACTCCGGCTTGTCGTCGCCGGAGGACAGGCCGGCCCGCGCCTGCACGCCCTCGGCCACCGCGGAGGCGACGACCTTGGTCAGCAGTGCGGCGGAACGGATCGCGTCGTCGTTACCCGGGATCGGGTAGTCGACCAGGTCGGGGTCGCAGTTGGTGTCCAGGATCGCGATGACCGGGATGTTCAGCTTGCGCGCCTCACCGACGGCGATGTGCTCCTTGTTGGTGTCGACGACCCAGATGGCCGAGGGCACCTTGGCCATGTCGCGGATACCGCCGAGGGTGCGCTCCAGCTTGTTCATCTCACGCGTGAGCATGAGGATTTCCTTCTTGGTGCGACCTTCGAAGCCACCGGTCTGCTCCATGGCCTCGAGCTCCTTGAGGCGCTGGAGGCGCTTGTGCACGGTGGAGAAGTTGGTGAGCATGCCACCCAGCCAGCGCTGGTTGACGTAGGGCATCCCGACGCGAGTCGCCTCGGCCGCGATCGACTCCTGGGCCTGCTTCTTGGTGCCGACGAAGAGAACGGTGCCACCGTGGGCGACGGTCTCCTTGACGAACTCGTAGGCCTTGTCGATGTAGGTCAGCGTCTGCTGCAGGTCGATGATGTAGATGCCGTTGCGGTCGGTGAAGATGAACCGCTTCATCTTCGGGTTCCAGCGCCGTGTCTGGTGTCCGAAGTGCGCGCCGCTGTCAAGCAGCTGCTTCATTGTTACGACAGCCATAGCTCCCGTATCTCTCTTTCGTTGCCGGTTGACGCAGCGAATCGGTGATTCGCTGCCCTGGCGCCTCCGAACCGTCGGACCCGACCTCGAGGGTGGGACCAGCCGACGACTCCCTGCTCCGCACAGGCACCGCTACGAACCGATTGATGATGAGCTCGATTCGAACAGCGCCGTTGCGAACAAGCACGGGGTGGCGCGCGAAGTCGGTCTATGCAGGCACAGACCGCTCGATCAGTCTACGGGGTGGGAGGCCTAGCTTCTAAATCGGCCTGTCAGGGGGTACGCGGGAGTGGTTTCGGCAGGTGGAACGGGGGATGTCCACAGTTGAGAAAGTTGTCCACAATCCGGGAAGTGGGGGTTCCGCGAGCGGGATGGGCGGATGAGGCTTTGTGGCATGCCTTCGAATCCGATTTCTTCGATGATGACGCTGGTCATACCGCTTTTCTTCGCGCTTGCCGTGTTGACGGCGCCGCCAGTTGCAGCTGAGTCACCGGCCGGTGGGTCGTTCGAGCCGAGCACTTTGGTCGGTGGGCCGCCGCGGAGTGCGGTCTGTACGGGGTCGTTCTGTGGGCTCGTGCATCCGGCGCCGCTGCGGGTGGCGGAAGGAGTGATCGGCCTGCCGTTGTCAGGGGTCGGCCTCGATCCGTTTGCGATAACTCCGCTCGATCCCGAGTTCTGCGAATACGTCGGTCCCGCACCGTTTTTCGTGTCGCCGAGTGATTCCGAGTTCTGTGGGCTCGTGTCCCCTGCACCGTTGGCGTTGCCGACCAAGTGATCTCGCGTGATGGCGAGCAACAGTGCGCGCCTCTTCACGGCAGCCCTCATGGGAGTCGTGCTGGTCCTGCTGACCGGTGCGGAACCGGTCGCTGCGGCGGCGCCCGTCGGACAGTTCAGCTGGCCGCTACAACCTCGGCCAGGCGTGCTGCGGAGGTTCGACAAGCCTGCGCAGAACTGGTTACCGGGACATCGTGGGGTCGATCTGGCCGGTGCGCCGGGACAGGCGGTGCTGGCGGCCGGGGATGGGATCGTGGTGTTCGCTGGGATGGTGGCCGACAAGCCGGTGGTGTCGATCGATCATCCGAGTGGGCTGCGGACCACGTATGAGCCGGTGCGCGACGCGGTTTCGGTCGGGCGGCGGGTCGAGCGGGGCACCAGGATCGGCACGCTGGAGGCCGGGCATGAAGGTTGTGAGACCTGCCTGCACTGGGGTTTGCGCAGTGAGGGCGGCCGACGCCGACGTGAGTACCTGGATCCGCTGGGCCTGCTGCACCTCACACCCCTACGCCTGAAGCCGGTTGCGCCACCCTGAGTTCCACGACCCGCCGCCAGCTCGCTGTCCACGGACAACCCTGTCCGCAGCTGCGATGGGCGCGGCACAGTCCCACCAATGCTTGCGCTTGGACCGGGCGGCGGGGTGATGGTCGGGGCCGACGCGAACATCTGGTCAGCTCGGCCTACTGCACCTCACCTCCACGCCGGAAACCGATTGCCGCGCATGGCCCCGCACGATCCGGAGTAGGCCGGACGCCTGGTCCGGCCTCGACCACGGGTGTGCGGACATAGGCAAGCCGGGGCGTTGGCTCCATGCGCGCGAGGCGTGCGGCGTGTCGAAACCGACGCTGCGGATTGCTTCCCAAGGGTGTGAGCCGGGGGTGAAGATCAGGGCATGGAGCACGCGCCCAGCGATCCGCCGTTCACCTATTCGGAAGTCGGTGCGACGACTAGTGAGTTGCCGGAGGGGTATCACCGGTTCCGGCTGCGGCGGCGGATCGGGCATGGGCGAGCGCTGTTCGAGCATGCGGGTGCGGAGATTCTCGACTATCGGATGCAAAAGGGGACGGGCATCTTTCATGACGCGTCGACGGTAAAGGCCGAGCCGAGGACCAGGCTGACTGTGCGGCTCGGCGTGGGGCCGTTGGCGATCATCGCGCCGTGCCGGGTGGTGTACGTGTTGGCGGCGCCGAATCAGCGCGGGTTCGCCTACGGCACGCTGCCGGGGCATCCGGAAATCGGTGAGGAGCTGTTCGCCGTCGAGTACGACCCGGCCGACGAGTCGGTCTACGGGATCGTGACCGCGTTCTCGCGGCCCGGGACCTGGTACACCAGGCTCGGCGGTCCGGTGGTTCGTCTCATCCAGCGCTTCATCGCCGGGCGGTACATCAAAGCCCTGCCGACCTCCGCCTGACTCCGAACGCCGTGGCCTACAGCAGGTCGGCCAGCGCCTTGGCCTGAACGCGCAGGTCCTCGGCATGATCCGAACGGCCCAGACCGTCGTACTCCTCGGCGACCGTGTGCCGTTCGGCGATCTCGGCCCGCACGATCTGTTCGATATCGCCTTCGGTCAGCTCGCGGCGGGCGACCTCGGCGACGCCCAAGCCGGCCGCGCTGCTCTCCAGGGCGCCTGCCTGATGCTCGCCGACATCGACTGCCTCCGCATTGTCGATGGCACCCAGGGTCGACCGCAGGGCAGTGATTGCCTGACGGTCCCTAGCTTTCATCGCAACGGACAGCGCGGCGCGCATGCGCTCGCGCAGCGGCGCGGTCGACGGTTCGGTTGACATGATCACCACCGTAAGGAGAGTCGCTCGACGAGTCGAACTGTTTACGCGGGGCGCGAGCACGAACTAGCCGACCGTTCCCCGCGGTGTGACGATGGTGAAATCCGGGTCCGGCGCGTCGAATACGCCGATGAGCTCGGCCAGCTTGGTGACGTCGCCGTCGATGAGGATGTCGCCCGCGGCGGCCGCGACCCCGAAGTCCTCGCCCGCCAGCAGCACCCGAATGAGCGTCGCCTTGCTGAGCGTGAAGACCGCGTCGGGTTCCGGCAGCGGCACCCCGTCGGGCCGGTCGTAGTGGGTCAATCGTCCGTTGCGCAGCTCGAGGCGGTGCACGCGATCCTCGTCGCTGATCTGCCACTCCGCGACGACCCGCTGGTTCCACGCCTTCGGGCCGTCGACGCGCAACGCCATGGCGTCGAAGATCTGGTCCACGGTCAGCGCGGCGAGCATGGTCGGCGCGTTGGCCTTGGTCGGGGTGCCGAACGATCCATAGCGCAGTTCGTAGGCGCCGCTGAGGTAGAAGTTGCGCCAGGTGGCGTTCTCCGCGCCGTAGCCGAGTTGCTCGAATGTGCTGGCCTGCAACGCTTTCGCGGCATCGTTGGCGGGATCGGCGTAGATCACGTAGTTGACCACCTGGGCCACCCACCGGTAGTCGCCCGCGTCGTAGGACTCCCGGGCCTTGCGCAGTACCTCTTCGGCGCCGCCCATGAATTCCACATGCCGAATGGCGGATTCGACCGGCGGATGCTCCCACAGATGCGCCGGATTTCCGTCGAACCAGCCCATGTACCGCTGGTAGATGGCCTTGACGTTGTGGCTGACCGACCCGTAGTACCCGTGCGTGTGCCAGCTGTCCTCGACAGCCGATGGCAGCGTCAGCATTTCGGCGATCTCGGCGCCGACGTAGCCCTGGTTCAGCAGGCGCAACGTCTGGTCGTTCAGGTATCCGTATAGATCGCGTTGCAGCGCAAGGAATTCCACCAGCCGATCGGTGCCCCAGGTGGGCCAGTGGTGGGACGCGAACACCACATCGGACCGGCGCGCGTACAGGTTGATCGCCTCGGTCAGGTACTTCGCCCAGACGTGCGGGTCACGCACCAGGGCTCCGCGCAGTGTGAGCAGGTTGTGCAGTGTGTGCGTGGCGTTTTCGGCCATACACAGGGCACGGTGGTCCGGGAAGTAGAAGTTCATCTCGGCGGGCGCTTCGGTGCCGGGCGTGACCTGGAAGACGATCCGGATCCCGTCGACCGTTTCCTCCTGCCCGGTCGCGGTGATGTCGACGGTCGGCGGAATCAGGGTCACTGTGCCGACCGAGGTGGTCTGCCCGAGCCCCGCGCCCACCGCGCCGAGCGGCCCGCGTGGCAGCACCGCGCCGTACATATAGCCCGCCCGGCGCGCCATCGCGGTGCCCGCGTACACGTTCTCGGCCACCGCCTCTTCCAGGAAGCCAGCAGGCGCGATGACCGGACAACGCCCCGCCGCAACGTCTTCGGTAGTCGTCACCCCCATCGCACCGCCGAAATGGTCCGCGTGCGAATGGGTGTAGATGAGACCCGTGACCGGACGATCACCGCGATGCGCCCGGTACAGCGCGAGCCCGGCGGCGGCGGTCTCCGCGGAGATCAGCGGATCGATCACCAGCACACCGGTTTTACCCTCGACGAGCGTCATGTTGGACAGGTCGAGCCCGCGAATCTGGTAGATCCCCTCGGTGACCTCGAACAGCCCCTGTTTGGTGACCAGCCCGGACTGCCGCCACAGACTGGGATTGACCGAGGCGGGGCAGGATTCGTGCAGGAAGTCGTAGGAGTCGTTGTCCCACACCACGGTTCCGTCCGCCGCCGTCACCACACCGGGCTCCAGCGCGGCGATGAACCCGCGGTCGGCGTCCGCGAGATCGGCGGTGTCGGCGAACGGCATCGCGGCGGCGGCACGCTGCTGCTCACCGATGATGAAGTCGCTCGGCTCGGTCGCGGTACTCATGTCAACCTCCTGAGACGTAGGTGCAAAGTCGCTGTGCCGGTGGGGATCTAGGGCCATGGATCGGTGAACTCGAGGACTGCCGCGATGCCCGCGACGGCCACCACCGCCGCGGTCGCGGTGGCGACGACCCAGCGACCGTTGCCGTAGCGCCCCTCGTGCAGGCTCCGGTTGCGCAGGTAACTCATGCCCGCCAGTGCCGCCATCGCGATCGCCGCACCGATCGGCGCGATCAGCGCCGGACGCCACCCGCTGGTCACGGCATGGTTCAGGAACAGCGCGCCGGTGATCATCGCGGCCACCGCCGTCCGCCGCCACGCCAGGGCGGTGCGCTCCGCGGCGAGCCCGGCGCGGCTCATCGCAGCAACACCGCGACACCGGCGAGCACCGAAACGACGGCGATGCCCGCGGACAGGACCGGCACCAGCACCGTGTCGGGCAGCGGCCGTCCCTGCCGCATCGCCACCCCTACCCGTCGCCAATGCACATACGCGCCAATGGCAATGACCACGGCGAGGACCAGGCAGCTCAGCGCGAGCGCGCGCCGCACGCCGCCCATCCGGAACGGCTGCACCAACGTGTGCACCGCGACGCCACCGGCGAGCAGGCCGAGCGACGTGCGCATCCACGCCAGGAAGGTGCGCTCGTTGGCCAGGGTGAACCGGTAGTCGACCTCTTCTTCCCCGTCCTCCGACTCGGCGTCGGGGCTCGGCAGCGTCATGCCGCCCCGGCTCGGGCCACGGACTTGTCGGCCAGATAGAGCGGCACCATCACCGCCACATGCACCGCCCAGAACACGAACCAGGCGAAGGTGATTCGGCGATGCAGCCGCAGTCGTAGCGCGGGGGCGGCGGGCTCGGCTGGTTCGAGCCGGATCTTCCGGGTCACTGTGTAGCTCAGCGGCTTGCCGGTGAGCAGCGTCGCGCCGAACAGCACGGTCATCACGACGCTCAACGCTACTTCGGGCAGATAAAAACCGCGCCCCTCGCCGGTGATCTCGACGAACAGCGAGAACACCAGAATCACCAGCACCGCGAGCGCCACCACCCGGACCGAATCGCCGCGCATCAGCCGCACCGCGCCCAGTACGACGGCGATCACGATCGCGACGAAGACGCCGACCTCGGCACCGGCCGCGGAATAGCCGATCAGAAAGCCGATTGCCGGGGCGGCCCCGTCGAGGATGTGCTGCGGGCCGTGCATCGCCCGGCACTTGCCCCACATCTCCGGCACCACACCGCGTGATTCCGTTCGGCCGTCGCCGGGATCCAGCATCGGGCGCTGGTCGTCGGAATCCACGGGCACCTCTCCCACACCGGTCGGCTTCGTGCTGCGAGCAAACAATCCGCTACGTCACACTAACCGGACATCCTGGGGGCGTCCACGAACCGCGCACGGCCGTGATCATGCGGTTACGCGACTGGGCTCCGACCTGTTCCCGCTGGTTGTGGCTGTACTGGCCTATATCGCGACGGCGTCCTCGAAGGTCATCGCCAGTCGGGAAATGGTGGAGGTCATGACGGCGCGGCGAGGCAGGCGCAGTGACCTCAGCTCGGCGGCGATGGGATGCTCGCCGAGCGCGAGGGTCGCACCGCCGGGCCGGGCGCGCATGCCGGACGGTTCCATCCGCCATGGTGTGCAGCGGGTGACGCCGTCGATGTGCGAGTAAGCGTCGAACGAGGACGTGGTGTTTCGGCGTTGCGGAGTGGGAATGCCCTGCTGGACAGTCAGGTCGACGACGAGCTTCCCGTCCTGGTGCAGCGCGCCGTGCCGCTCGCCTGCGTCGTGACGCACGCTGAAATCGGCGAGTTCCTTGGGGAATCCCCAGATTCCGCGTCCGGCCGCGAGGGTGAAGTCACCGTCGACCGGCAGTCGATGGATGAGGACTCCGGCCTGATTCGTCGCCAAGGCGCGGATGTCGCCGAACCGGGCGGCGGGATCGGCGGTGTGGTGCCGGACCATGAACGAGACGCCGAACTCGTTGTAGGGGCCGAGATCACCGTCGACGTAATCGACGAAAACGAGGGAACACATCGCGCGACCGCCCGGCAGTCGCAGCACACGCAGTCCGGAGTAGTCGATCAGCTGCTGCGCGGCGTCGGCGGGAACCAGGTAGCTCGCCATGAACGCGCGTGCGAGCCGGATGCGGACCGGCATCTGCACTTCCTGACCGAGGACGGTGTGGGTGCTCACGCGAACGCCTTCCCGTGCACCTCGCTGACGAAACGAAGAGGTACACCGTATCTCCTGATCCAGAGGTTCCGCATCCAACTAGAACCTGTTTCAGTCTATCAACACAACCAAACGCTAGATACGGTGAATACCAAAACGAACACGTACTAGATTTGCCCCGTCACTCGCTGCCGAGACGACGCCCTGCCGCGCGCTGCTTTCGTCCTGATGACCGCGCGCGATTCGATCGTCGCCTCGCCCTACTCCCCGGGGTGCTCTCCGGAGCCCCCGGGCAAGCGGTGCTCGAGACCGTCGAGCAGGCACAGCAATCCGAAATCGAACGCCATTGCCCGCGCGGCAGCGGGGTTGGTAGGCGTGACCGCCCGGTAGTCCGCGATCATCTCGGGATAGTCCGCGGCCGTGGTCTCCATCATCTCTATGATCTTGTCCCTGTCGACATTGAGGTCGCCGTACGTCTTGGTCCACGCGATCTCCGGTATCACCACCCCGAGTACGTACGACATCACCGTGCCGCTGGCGAGATAGATGTCGACGCCACGGAAGCCGGCCCGGACGTACGCGCGACGCAGCCGATCGGTGAGCTGCAACGCATTCGGTCCCATGCTGGGCAGTTGACCGATCAGCGCGGCTCCCCAGGTATGCGCGCGCAGGGCGGCTTGGAAGTTGTAGGCGAACGTCGTCAGCACTTCTCGCCACGGCGCATCGTCGGACTCCGGGACCTCGACCATGCCCCAGAACTCGTCGAGGACCCATTCCAGCAACTCGTCCTTGTTGGCGACGTACCAGTACAGGCTGGTGGCGCCCGCGTCGAGTTTCGCGCCGATCTTGCGCATGCTCAACGACTCGAGCCCCTCGGCGTCGAGCAGCTCGACGGCGGCGCCGATGATGTGGTCCAGGCGTAAGCCCGACGCCTTCGGTTGCCGGGGTTCGCGGAGCCATACCGAGTCGAACTGCTTGGTCACCGGCCAATCCTATATTCACTCGCACATTGTTCGAGTTCATCGTACGGTGTTCGAGTGGAATCGAACGTTGTACGAGACCCTCGCCGTTGGTGGATTCTGGGGGTCCTATGCCTGTCCTTGCTGGTGCTGATGATCGACGGCACTGTGCTCAATCTCGCTATCCCGTCGCTGATTCGCGAGCTGGGTGCCACACCGTCGGACGTGCAGTGGATCCTCGACGCCTACGTGCTCGTCTTCGCCGGACTGCTGCTCACCTCGGGCAGCCTGTCCGACCGATTCGGCAGGCGACGGATGCTGATCTGCGGCCTGGCCGTGTTCGGGGTGGCATCGCTGGGTGCGGTGCTGGCCACCGAGCCGTGGCAGGTCGTCGCCGCGCGGGTGGCGATGGGTGTCGGCGGTTCGCTGATGATGCCGTCCACCCTGTCCATCCTGATGACCACCTTCGCCGAGGACGAGCGGCGCAAGGCGATGGCCGGCTGGTCCACCGTTTCGATGGTCGGCATCGTCGCCGGGCCGACGCTGGGTGGCGTGCTGCTGCAGCACTATTGGTGGGGCTCGGTGTTCCTGCTCAATATCCCGGTCGCGGCGCTCGCCATCGTGGCGGCGCTGGTGTTGATGCCGGAAACCAAGGGTGAGCAGCGCCCGGTCGACCTGACCGGCGTGCTGTTGTCCGTAGTCGCGCTGGTCTCGACGGTCTACGTGATCATCGAGCGCGAGTGGAACATCGGCATGATCGCGCTGGCCGTGGTGACCGCGATCGGGTTCGTGGTGTGGGAGAGCCGGTCCGAGCATCCGATGCTGCCGCTGGCGGTGTTCCGCAATCGGGACTTCACCGGCACTGCGTTCACGCTGTTGCTGATGGTGTTCGGGATGGGCGCGGTCATGCTGATGCTCACCCAGTACCTGCAGTTCGTGCTCGGCTATGGGCCGATGAAGGCGGGACTGGCGCTGCTGCCCTACGCGGTGGCCGCCGCGGTGTGCAACGGTCTCGGCGCGACCTTGGGCAAGAAACTCAGCAACAAGACGCTGATCGTCTCGGGACTGTCGGTGATGGCGGCCGCGTTCGCGATCCTTGCCCTCAGCGAGGGCTACGTGATGATCCTGGTCAGCATGCTGGTCATGGGCATCGGCGGCGGCTTGGCCGGTCCGGCCGCTTACGCCGCGATCATGAGCGCCATTCCGCTCGAACACGCGGGTGTCGGTTCGGCCATGAACGACACGTTGCAGCAGGTAGGCATGGCGATCAGCATCGCCATCCTCGGCAGCGTGCTCGCCGGGGTGTTCACCGAGAACATGCCGTCGGACGTACCCGAGGCGGCGCGCGAATCCATCGGCGCCGCATTCCAACTCGGGTTCGCCGAGCCCGCCAAGGCAGCCTTCACCACCGCTATGTCCACCGGCTCGTGGATCAGCGCCGGGTTCTGCGTCGCCGCCGCACTGCTCGGCGTGACCCTGCTGCGCGCGCCGCGGACACCGGCCGATCAGCCGAAGGATTCCGTGGTCGAGGTCGGCTAGTAGACCCGTCACCGCCGCCTCTCCGCAGCAAGGAGAGGCCGCGGTGACGCGCATAACCCACTGCGCCGCCAGCGAATTGCCGCGCATTCACCTAGAGCACAGCCCCAGCCATGACGGCGGCCGACCCACTCCATGACGCGGTAGCCGCCGACGATCGCATACGAGGCGCCGGACGCGAGTCTGGTCGTGCAGCGGCGAGCGGCAGCAATGAAATCCCCGTCCTGGCGGTCGTTGCCATGCCTCATGCACGGGTTCAGCGTGGTCGCAACAGCGGAGAGCGATTGTGCCGGGCGAAACCCGCCGCGCTGGAGCCGGATTGCCGTGGGTCAGGCGCGGGGGTGGGCCTGGTCGTGGACTTTCTTGAGGCGTTCGATGGAGACGTGGGTGTAGAGCTGGGTGGTGGCCATGCTGGCGTGGCCGAGGAGTTCCTGGACGACGCGGAGGTCGGCGCCACCTTCCAGGAGGTGGGTGGCCGCGGTGTGGCGTAGGCCGTGCGGGCCCATATCGGGGGCACCAGGGATGGATGAGACTACTTCGTGGACAACGGTTCTGGCTTGGCGCTGGTCGAGGCGTTTGCCGCGGCGGCCGAGCAGGAGGGCTCGGCCCGAGTCGGCCGTTGCGAAGGCGGCTCGGCCGTGCTGAAGCCAGTTGCCGATCGCCTCGTCGGCGGGGATGCCGAAGGGTGCGGAGCGTTCCTTGTTGCCCTTGCCGAGGACCCGGACCACCCGGCGTTCGCGGTCGACGTCGTCGATGTCCAGGCCACACAGTTCGCTGACTCGAATTCCGGTGGAGTACAACAGCTCAACGATCAGCCGGTCCCGCAGAGCCATCGGGTCATGCTGTGCGGCACCGGATTCCGCGGCGTCCATGGCGCCGAGGGCCTGCTGGCGACCGAGTACGGCGGGCAGCACCCGGTGCGCTTTGGGGGAACCGAGCCGTAACCCCGGATCGACGGTGAGCCGTCCGGTCTGGGTGAGCCACGCGGTGAAGGTCCGGGCCGAGGAGGCCCGCCGCGCCATCGTCGTTCGCGCCACCCCAGCCTGCGCCTGCTGCGCGAGCCAGGAGCGCATCAGCATCAGATCCAGTTCGCGCACCGCGGAATCCGCCGACCTGGCGTACAGGTGCGCCAGCAGCGAACGCGCGTCCCCGAGGTAGGCACGCACCGTGTGCGCCGACCGGTTCCGGCCGAGCCGCAGGTGCCTGCTGTACTCGGTCAGCAGCGCTTCCAGGTCCTCGGGTAGTTCCTCCATATCACCACCGTCCCGACAGTCGTCTCCGTTGGCAAGCCACCGCGCCGGTCACAGGTCGTCGGGCAGCACGAGCGAGCAGACAACCGTCAGCGGCCGGTCGCTATTCGGTACCAACCGCCTTCGTTCGTGCCGACTAGCTCGGCGAGTTCGAGGGCGGGTAGTGCCGCGCGAACCGCGGACATCGGCAGTCCGGACTGTTCGGCCAGTTCGCGAGGCAAGCGGGCACCGATCTTCGGAAGAGCGGCGAAGACGCGGGCCTCGTCGCCGGACAGCGCGTCCTCGGGGCTGGCGACCGGACCGGTGGCGCCTGGCAGGGGCAAGCGGAGCGGGCCTGCTTCATCGATGACCTCTTCGGCCCGCGTGACGAGGAGGGCCTCACCCTCGCGGATCATCCGATGGCAGCCGACAGAGGCGGCCGAGGTGACCGGGCCCGGGACCGCCAAGGCCGGACGACCAAGGCGCCGTGCCCATTTCACCGTGTTGCGCGCACCGCTGCGCAATCCCGCCTCGACCACCAGCACGCCGTCGGCCAGGGCGGCGACGAGCCGGTTGCGGGCCAGGAATTGATGCTTGTGCGCGGTGGTTCCCGGCGGATACTCGCTGACCACCAACCCGGTCTCGGCGATCTCGGCCAGCAGCCGATCGTGCTGTGCGGGATAGGGACGGTCGACACCGCAGGCCAGCACCGCGATGGTGGAGCCGCCGACGGCCAGCGCCGCGCGATGCGCCATCCCGTCGATCCCGAAGGCTGCCCCGGACACGATCGTCCAGCCTTTGGCGGCGAGATCGCCCGCGATCTCGCCGGTGACGTGATTCCCGTACCCGGTGCTGCACCGCGCACCCACAACCGCGAGCGCACGGTCGCTCGATTCCAGCAACGACCGGGGACCGCGCACCCACAGCACCAGCGGCACGGCGCCGTCTCGGTCCTGACCCGAATCGAGTTGCGCAAGACCCAGCAGCCGCCACGCTGGCCACTCCGGATCCTCGGGCGTCACGACCCGCCCGCCGATCCGCTCGATCCATTCGAGATCCCTTGCGGCCGAATCCGTTCCGCGCCGCTGCTCCGTCGGACCGCGCAACGATTGTGGTAGCGCACACTCACGCACGGCACGTGCGGCCTCGATCACCCCTACCGATTCGATCAGCGCCGAAAGGGCCGCACACGGCCCCGTCACCACCCGGGACAGATACACCCACGCCAACCGTCGCTCGTAAGCGTCGACATCGAAAGCGCCGCTTCCGGCAGCCGCCACCGTGAGCTCGAGCTCGACGTCTCCCCCGTCCAGCACCGACCCACCACCCGCGTCCACCGCACCGACAGTCACTGCGCACCCCGCTGACGAAAGTTCAACGCCGCCAGCACATCCTGAGTGGTCGGCAACTCCGCGCCACGCAAGTCACTGATCGTCCACGCGACCCGGATCGCGCGATCCGCACCACGGGCAGACATCCGCCCGAGCCGCAGTGCCGTCTCGACCGGCGCGATCGCCTCGTGCGGCAGCCGGAACTGCTGACGCAGAACATGGCCTGGTACTTCCGCATTGGTGAGCCATCCGTACTCCTGCCAGCGCCGCACCGCCGCCTGCCGCGCCGCGGCGACCCGATCACGCACCACCGCACTGCTTTCCGCCTCGTCGGTACTGAACGCGGCACCGGACTGACCGCGCATCTGCACCCGGATGTCGATCCGATCCATCAGCGGCCCGGACAGTTTCCCGAGGTAGCGACGTCGAGCGAGCGGCGCGCAGATGCAGTCGACGTCCCGAGCCGGTGCACACGGGCAGGGGTTGGCCGCCAGCACCAGCTGGAATCGTGCAGGATACCGGGCGACACCATCGCGACGGGCGATCCGAACTTCCCCCTCTTCCAACGGAGTTCGCATCGCCTCCAGCACCTTCGTGCCGATCTCGGCGCACTCGTCGAGGAAGAGCACGCCGCGATGCGCCCGGCTCACCGCGCCCGGCCGCGCGGTGCCCGACCCGCCACCGACCATCGCGGTCACCGAGGTCGAGTGGTGCGGCGCGACGAACGGCGGCATCGTGATGAGCGGATGATCCCCGGACAACACCCCCGCCACCGAGTGGATGGCGGTCACCTCCAGCGACTCGGCTTCCGACAGCGGCGGCAGCAGACCCGGAAGACGTTGCGCCAACATCGTTTTCCCGATCCCGGGCGGACCGGTGAGCAGGAGATGGTGGCCACCGGCCGCGGCCACCTCCAAGGCCCAGCGTGCATCGTCCTGCCCGACCACCTCGCTCAGATCACCGCCGGAGCGCACCGGCTCGGGCAGCTGCCCACTCGGTTCGGCGAGCGTGCCTTCACCACGCAGCCAGGCCACCACCGTGCGCAGGCTGGCCGCCCCGAAAACCTCGACGCCGTCGACCAATCCGGCTTCGGCCAGCGCTGATTCCGGCACCACGACCGCGGACCACCCCGCATTACGGGCCGCGATCACCGCGGGCAGGATGCCGCGCACCCGCCGGACCCGGCCGTCCAACGCGAGCTCACCGAGCAACACCGTTTTCGCGAGTCGCTCCGACGGAACCGCGCCCGACGCGTCGAGTACCGAAATCGCCAGGGCGAGATCGTAAACACTGCCGATCTTCGGCAGCGTCGCAGGCGAGAGGGCCAGAATCACCCGCCCGTCCGGCCACTTCTCCCCCGAGTTCGCCACCGCCGAGCGCACCCGGTCCCGCGACTCCTGTAGCGCGGTATCCGGCAACCCGACCAGGTGTACCGACGGCAGTCCCTGCCCGATATCGGCCTCGATCTCGACCAGCAGGCCGTCCACCCCGGTGACCGCGACCGAGTGGGCCCGGCCGAGCGCCATCAGAACACCGCCTCGAGGTGATCGATCACCGGCTCGTGTCCGCGGGTCAGCAGCACCGAGACGACGTCGAACCGGATGTGCCGCCACGGACCGTCCTGCTCGGACAGCCACAGCAGGGCGAGCCGCCGAATCCGCTGTTGTTTGGTGAAGGTGACCGACTCGGCCGGTATCCCGAAGCCGAGCCCCGACCGGGTCTTCACCTCGACGAACGCGGTGTATTGCGCGTCTCGGACGACCAGGTCGAGTTCACCGTATTTGCATCGCCAGTTTCGGCTGACGATCTCCATTCCCGCTGCCTGCAGGAACCGTGCCGCCAGCTCTTCCCCGTGTGCGCCGAGCGCCTTGGTATCTGTCACTCGGCCAGCGTGCCCGGCATCGCGCCTCGGCTTCGGGCGCTGAACTGGGAAAATGCCAGCCTTGTGGATAGCCGAAGGCCTGTGGACAACTCGCCGTGCGCAGGTAGCGGAGAGCGCTGAGTTGTCGGTGGGCCGTGCTAGGCGGTTACTCCGGGAGGCGCAGGTCCGGCTTCTCGAGTTCTTCGATGTTGACGTCCTTGAAGGTGATCACTCGGACGTGCTTGACGAAGCGGGCCGGGCGGTACATGTCCCAGACCCAGGCGTCGCTCATCCGAACCTCGAAATACACCTCACCGTCGGCGTTTTGCGGGCGCAACTCCACGGAGTTGGCCAGGTAGAAGCGGCGCTCGGTCTCCACCACGTACGAGAACTGACCGACGATGTCTTTGTACTCTCGGTACAGCGAGAGCTCCATCTCGGTTTCGTACTTCTCGAGGTCCTCGGCACTCATCGGGTGGGACGTCCTCCTTCTCGCCGCGCTGCGTCGTGTGCTGACATCATCGCGCATGGGTAGCGCCGGTAGCCACTCGGCTATCCGGACGCACGACTTGGAACTCATCGGACATCATCGGGTCGACCTCGCCCGCGAGCATCGCGTCGGCCTGATCGGCCACCGCGGCGACCGGCCGCAGGCCCGCCAGCTCCCGCACATTGCGCCAGGAACGCCGATGCTCGTCGCTGGGACCGAGGCGACGCAAGGCGGCGAGGTGGTCGGGCGTGTTGTAGCCCTTGTGGGTCGCGAAACCGTAGCCGGGGAACCGCTCGTCGAGATCGACCATCATCCGGTCCCTGGTGACCTTCGCCAGGATGCTGGCGGCGGCGATGCAGGCCGCAGCCGCGTCGCCACCGATCACCGGCAGCGACGGCGCGGGGATACCCGGCACCCGGAAGCCATCGGTCAGCACGTATCCCGGTGTCTCACCGAGTCCGGCGACCGCCCGGCGCATGCCCTCGATATTGGCGACGTGGATGCCGATCGAATCGATCTCCCAGGACGGGATGACCACCACGTTCCAGGCCAGCGACAGCCGGATGATGACCGGATACAGCTCTTCCCGGACGGCCTCGGTGAGCTTCTTGGAGTCGTCGAGACCCGCCAGCTTGTCGTAGGCCTTGGGCGCGAGCAGGCAGGCCGCGACCACCAGCGGCCCCGCGCACGGACCGCGACCCGCCTCATCGACGCCGGCGACCGGGCCCAGCCCGCTGCGGATCAACGCCGCTTCGAGCGTGCGTAACCCACTGGCCTTCCGCATCACCACGCGCGGCGGCCACCCATTGCTCTGTACCACTCGGCTCTGCCCCACCGTCCAATTATGCTGCGGCCGCTGATGATCAGTTCGCTTGGGCGTTCTGTGAGCGCACCGGACCGATCCGGCTGGGCGGCCAGATCTTGAAGACGGCCTTGCCGCGCACGTTGTCCACCGGGACGGTGCCCTGCAGCTCATCACTCATGTGGGCGCGCGAATCGGCGGACTCGTTGCGGTTGTCACCCATCACCCACAGATGCCCCTCGGGCACCTTGACCGGCTTGAACTCGCGTCCGCCGCCGGGGCCGTAGGGCTGGCCGGGGACGTACGGGAAGATGTAGCGGGCGTACGGCTCGTCCAGCGGCTTGCCGTCGACGAGTACTCGGCCCTGCGCGTCGCAGCACTGCACGGTCTGGCCACCGACCGCGATGACCCGCTTCACCAGATCGTTCTCGTCCGGCGGCACCAGGCCGAAGAACGAGAAGAAGTTCTGCACGCCGCGCACGGCGGCGTTGTCCGAGCGGATCGACTGGTAGTGCGTGTTCCACGACGGCGGACCGACGAAGACCACCACGTCGCCGGGCTCGGGATCGCCCCAGTAGTAGCTCAGCTTCTGCACGTAGATGCGGTCACCGGTGCAACCGGCGCAGCCGTGCAGCGTGGTTTCCATCGACTGCGACGGAATCACGTACGGGCGTCCGACGAAACTGACCATCAGCGCGGCGATCACCGCTGCGATGACGACGAGGATCGGCAGCTCCTGCCAGAACGGCCGCTGCTTCTTCGCGCGCCGCCGCCTGCCGCGACGGGGACGCACCCCCTCGTCGTCCGAATCGGACACCGACACCGACCCACTTTCGTCTGCCACGCCGAACAGATTAGCCCGGCACCCTGAGACTCGGCTGACGCCGGGCGATCGGCGTCACACTATTTCGATTGCTTGGAGCGCTTGCGAGCCGCGGATGCGCGAGGCCGCGGGTCCTGCGATCGCACCGGGCCGATCCGGCCGGGCGGCCAGATCTTGAACACCGCTTTGCCGCGAACGTTGTCGACGGGGACGGTTCCGTGCAGGTCATCGCTGGTGTGCGCGCGGGAGTCCCGCGAGTTGTTGCGGTTGTCGCCCATCACCCACAGATGACCGTCGGGCACCTTGATCGGCGGGAACTCTCGCCCGCCGCTGGCACCGAAGGTCAGACCGGGCTTGTACGGGATGGTGTAGCGGGCGTATGGCTCGTCCAGCGGCTTGCCGTCGACCAGCACTCGCCCTTGCGCGTCGCAGCACTGCACGGTCTGGCCACCGACCGCGATGACCCGCTTCACCAGATCGTTCTCATCCGGCGGCACCACACCGAAGAACGAGAAGAAGTTCTGCACGCCGCGCACAACCGTGTTGGTCGAACGCGTCGACTGGAAGGTGTCGTTCCACGATGGCGGCCCGACGAACACGACAACGTCGCCCGGCTCCGGGTCGCCCCAGTAGTAACTCAGCTTCTGCACGTAGATACGGTCACCCGTGCAACCGGCACAGCCGTGCAACGTGGTCTCCATCGATTCCGACGGAATCACATAGGGCCGCCCCACGAAATTGACCAGCAATGCCGCGACCACCGCCGCGATCACGACGAGGATCGGCAGCTCCTGCCAGAACGGCCGCTGCTTCTTCGCGCGCCGCCTGCCGCGCCGCCCCTGGCCATCCGACAACGTCTCATCTGTCACACCGAAAACAGTAGCCCGGCACCGGAACTGAGTTCCGATGCCGGGCTACCAGACGCTCTATCGCGCGGAGAAGCTACTTCAGCGCTTTTCCTTGATCTTGGCGGCCTTGCCGCGCAGATCGCGCAGGTAGTACAGCTTGGCGCGGCGGACGTCACCACGGGTGACGACCTCGATGTGGTCGATGTTCGGGGTGTGCACCGGGAAGGTGCGCTCCACGCCGACACCGAACGACACCTTGCGGACCGTGAAGGTCTCGCGGATGCCACCGCCCTGGCGCCGGATGACGACGCCCTTGAAGACCTGGATGCGCTCCTTCGAGCCTTCGATGACCTTTACGTGCACATTGAGGGTGTCGCCCGGCCGGAAGTCGGGGACGTCGCTGCGCAGCGACTTCTCGTCGACGAAGTCAAGGGTGTTCATTTCCATCCTTATGGGTTCGCGCGAACAGAGGACCCTGGCGGCACATCGCGTGCTCGGCCGGTTCATGCTCCGATTCAAGGGGATGCTCCTGGTCCACAAACCACCCAGGGCAACCTGAGTATTGTGCCAGATCAGCGGGTCGCGGGAGAAATCGGCCCCCGGTTCAGGCCGGGTTGTCCGGTACCGCGAACAGGCGGACGCTCATCGGCTTGGCATCCGCGGGCGCGTCCTCGCGACTGAAACTGTACCGCGCGAGCAGCGCCTTGTACTCCGTCACGAACTCGCTCACCTGGGACTTAGCCATGTAGGTCCCGGTTCGCTGGACCTGTGCCCAGCCGTCGGGGCCCGCCCATTCGCGCACCGCACGCAGGTAGAGCTCGATGTCGTGGCCCGCCTTCAACCTGCCGAGATGTTCGGCCGCCGCGTACTCGGCCGGTGCCATGGTCGCCGGATCGGGGACGGTGTGCTCGAACGGCAGCGACCGCCACCAGCGCTCCCGGCCCGCCGATTTCTCCGCGATCTCGGTGATCAGGCCGAGTTCGGCGAGCTTGCGCAGGTGGTAGCTGGTGCTGCCGGTGCTCTCGCCCAGCACCTCGGCCAACGTCGCGGAATTGGCTTCGCCGTGTTTGCCCAGGTACTGGAGGATGCGGCCGCGCAAGGGGTGGGCCAGCGTGCGGTAGAGCGCGGTGCGCTCGGCGCTGGTCATGTCGTCGGGTTTGCGCGGTGCCATGCGTCGAAGGGTAGCAAAGAGTTCTTTGCAAAGAAATGTTTGCAAAGAGTTCTTTGCGGACGTAGCGTGGCCGTCATGCGAAACACCGCACTGTTCCGAATACCGATCCCCCACACCCGGTTGATCCGCCGAGCCGCCCGCGACAAGCCGCGGACACTGATCGCCGCCAGCGCTGTCGTGCTGGTGCCGTGGACGGTCGTCCTCGCGGCTACGTTGCCGGGCACGACCGAGGTCCAGAACTGGTCGACGGCATGGGTCGGCCTGGATCTACTACTCGCGGTCGGCTGCGGATTGACGACGATGCTGTTGCGCCGCAACGATTCCCGGGCTCGACTGGTCGCCGCGGCGGTCGCCGGAGTCGCGATGGTCGACACCTGGTTCGATCTGATCACCGCGCAACCCGGCGCACCGTTCGCCCAGGCGGTGCTGTGCGCCGTGGGGCAGTCCCTCTTGATCGCCGCGTGCATGCACGTCGCGTTGACGCCGGGCCAGGAAGCACCGCGCCCCGAACGAATTACCGTCTCGTCCTGAGCATTTCAGTCCGGCACATTCCGTGCCGCGCGGTGTATCACCGCCGCCAGCCTCGCGTTCTCTCGCCCGTCGAAGGCGAAAGCGGCCCGCCTGCGGGTGTAGCCGTAAGCCAGGCCGCTGTGCGGGTCGGCGAATCCGTTGGAACCGGCGGCGCCGGTGTGGCCGAAGGCTTTTGCGCCGAGGAACGGATACTGCAAGCCCTTGGCTTCGAAGCCGATCAGATAGGGCACGTTGTCGCCGCGGACCAAGTCGTGGCCAGTCGTCTGAATGGTAGTGAACACGGACAAGGTGTCGGGCTTCAATAACGTTGCCCGGCCGTCGATTTCGGAAATCGCCGCCGCGTACATGGCCGCCAAGCCGCGCGCACTTCCCACGCCGCCCATCGAGGCGGGGCCGTTGGCGCGGAGTTCGGAGTTGTTGGGCAGGGCGAGCACGTCGTCCGAGGTTAATCCGGTGGCGTCGAGGTTGTACGAGATTCCCGGAATGCCTTGCAGGTTCGGTGAATTCGCCTCGAACGCGGCCTGCATCTCGGGTGTCGCCAACCACGGCAGGATCGCCCGGTAGCGATCTTCCAGTGCCGCAGGCAATCCGAGATAGACGTCCAGACCATAAGGGGCCCTGATGCGTTCCTCGAACAACTCCTGGATCGAACCGCCCCGCAGGCGGCGAATCACCTCACCGACGATGGCGAAGGTGACGAATCCGCCGTAACCCTGCACCACGCCCGGCCGGAAGAACGGGCGTTGACCGGCGACGCGTTGCGCGATGAGCCGGTCGTCGGCGAGTTCGGCCAGGGTGAAGCCGCCGTCGACGCCGATCACACCGGACTTGTTGGTGAGTACCTGCCGCAAGGTGATCGTGACCTTGCCCGCGTCGGCGAACTCCGGCCAGTAGGCGGCAACGGGGCGGTCGAGGTCGAGTACCCCGTCCTGCACCAACAGAGCCACGACCAGCGTCGCGGCACCCTTGGTCGAGGAAAGCAGACCGGTGAGGGTATCGCCGGTCACCGGCGAACCTGCCCAGAGGTCGACCACCGGCCTGCCGTGCACGAAAGCGGCGAGCTGTGAACCGGATTCGCCATTCTCCTCGGCGACGACCTCGGCGAATTCGTCACGCACCGCCTCGAATCCCGGTGCGACGGTGCCATGTACATCGATGGTGCTCATAGTCGTCCTCCCCACGGATATCAGGCGTGCGCTGAACGACGCAGCAGCGCCAGCGGATTGCGCTGACCAGCGGGCGGCCGCAGCCCCCAGGACGCCAGGCTGAGACCGGCGAAGACCAACGGACCGATCCACGCCTTCGGCTCGTCGCCGACCGACACGTGCGACACCGCCGCGCCGCCGTAGACGAAAGTCAGTCCGGCATAGGCCCATTCCTCGGCGCGCGGATGGCCGGGCACGACGATCGCGGCCACCGCCGCCGCCTTGGCGACGCCGAGCATTGTCGCGAAGTACATCGGGTATCCGAGTTGATCGAAAACCTCACGGACATAGGGAATCCTGGCGATATCCCAGTAGGAGCCGATCACCGATTCGGTGAGCACGACCCCGGTGGCGCCCAAGTAGGCGACGCGCAGTGCGAGACTCTTCGTATTCACGATTTCGTTCCTTCCGTCAGCGTTGCTATCTCTCTGACGGATGGCGGTGCGCGAAGGTAACAGGCCGCGAGATTCGGTGGCTCAGTCGCGGTCGGGGGCGTGCGCAATCGGTTCGGACTCGTGGTCCGAGGAGAACAGGGAAAGGTGGTGGCGGTGGGGCGCCGGTGGGGCGGGCACGACGGTGCGGGTCAGCTCGGCCTCGGCGGCGGTACGCACGTGTTCGACGTCGGGTTTACCGGCGACCAGGTCTTGGACGAAGATCTTGGCGCGGATGACCGGGCGGCGGTAGCGCCGTTCGCGGACGATGGCGCGATACATGAGGCGGCGGCGGTCGGCGTAGCGCCAGCGGGCCCACGGTGCGCCCGGTCGGCTCAGCCGCAGCGCGCCGACGACGAGCAGCGGCAGGAAGAACATGCCGAACAGGCCGGTCCAGATCTTCCCCTTGGCGATGACGATCGCGGCGAGCGCGAGGTTCACCACCGCGAAGAAGACGACGAACACCCGGACCTCGATGCTCGGGTCGCTGCGGAAGTCGTTGATGTCGAGCAACCACAGCGGATGAAAACCCAGCAGCAACAATCCGGTGACGGCGAGCGCGACGAACACCGCGTCCACCGAGGTACGCCCCTGCTCCTCCCAGTACACGTCGCGCAGATAGAAGATCAGCGCGAATTCGTCGAGGGTGAGCGCGGCGCCGACCCCGAAGAACGCGGCGAGCACGGCGGCCGTGGTGACATCGGCGGTCTGGTACAGGGTGACCATGCCGACGCCGGACACCAGCACCAGGATCACCCCGAACACCATGTGGTGGATGTGCACCCCGCCGGAGCGCAGGTTGCCCGGCCACCAGCGCACCTGTTTCCGGATCAGCCGGACGCTGAGCCGGATCAACAGGAAGCCGACGATGAACCCTAGAAGGAAGCACAGCAGCGGAAGCCTGCCCTGCGCGATCACATCCTCACTGAGCCATCGTCGCATGGCCGCCTGAAACCTCCGTCCGACCTACTGTCCGAAACCGGCCCGGCGCAACGCATCCGCCATCGAACCGGTCGGCGCGGGCGCGTTGCGGCTCTTACTGCCACCGCCGCGGGCCTGGCCTTGGCCCTGCGTCCGTTGTCCTTGGTTGCGGCCCTGCTGGTTCTTGCCCTGTCCATTCTGCCGCTCCGGCGCGCCGCCCTTGCGGTCACCTTGGCCACGCTGCCGGTTCTCGCCCCGTTCGCCCTTGGCGGTGGCGCCCGGCTCGTCGTCCAGTCGGAGCGACAGCCCGATGCGCTGCCGGGCGACATCGACCTCGAGCACCTTCACCTTGACCACGTCGCCGGTGTTCACCACCTCGCGCGGATCCTTGATGAAGTTGTGCGACATGGCGGAAACGTGCACGAGTCCGTCCTGGTGCACGCCGATATCGACGAACGCGCCGAAGGCCGCGACGTTGGTGACGACCCCTTCGAGCACCATGCCCGGTTCGAGGTCGGCGACCTTCTCCACACCCGCGGCGAATTCCGCGGTCTTGAACTCGGGTCGCGGGTCGCGGCCCGGCTTCTCCAGCTCGGTGATGATGTCGGTCACGGTCGGCACACCGAAGCGTTCGTCGGTGAACTCGTCGGCGCGCAACGCGCGCAGCACGGTCGTGTTGCCGATGACCTCGGTGATGTCGCGTCCGGTCGATTCCATGATCCGCCGGACCACCGGGTACGCCTCGGGGTGCACCGAGGAGGTGTCCAGCGGGTCGTCGCCGCCACGGATCCGCAGGAAGCCCGCGCACTGCTCGAACGCCTTCGGGCCGAGCCGCGGCACCTCGAGCAGCGCGGTCCGGCTGCGGAACGGGCCGTTCTGATCGCGGTGCGCGACAATGCTTTCCGCGACCGAGCCGGCGATGCCGGACACTCGCGACAGCAGCGGCACCGAGGCCGTGTTGACGTCGACACCGACCGCGTTCACCGCGTCCTCGACCACCGCGCCCAGCGAACGCGCCAGCAGCGTCTCGGAGACGTCGTGCTGGTACTGGCCGACGCCGATCGACTTCGGATCGATCTTCACCAGTTCGGCGAGCGGATCCTGCAGGCGGCGTGCGATGGACACCGCGCCGCGCAGCGACACGTCCATGTCGGGCAGTTCCTGCGTGGCGTACGCCGAGGCGGAGTACACCGAGGCGCCCGCCTCGGATACCACGATCTTGGTCGGCTTGTTCTCCGGAATGCGCGAAATCAGCTCGGTGGCAAGGGCATCGGTCTCCCGCGAGGCGGTGCCGTTTCCGATGGCGATGAGCTCCACCCCGAACCGGGCGACCAGCGCGCCGAGCACAGCCAGGGACTTCTCGGTCTGGCCCTGCGGCTTGTGCGGGTAGATCACCTCGGTGGCGACGGCCTTGCCGGTGGCGTCGACGACGGCCACCTTCACGCCGGTCCGGTAGCCGGGGTCGAGACCCATGGTGGTGCGGGTGCCCGCGGGCGCGGCGAGCAGCAGGTCGCGCAGGTTCGCCGCGAACACGTCGACAGCGTCCTTCTCGGCCGCCTGCCGCAGCCGCATCCTGGTGTCGATGCCAAGGCTTACTTGCAGTTTGGTCCGCCAGGCCCAGCGCACGGTGTCCAGCAGCCAGGTGTCGGCGGCGCGGCCCTTCTCGGCGATGTTGAACTTGATCGCGATCCGGCCCTCGTAGATGGACCGTTCGCCCGGCTCGAGCTCTTCGGTATCGGGCTCGAGGTGCAGCGAGAGCACGTCTTCCTTCTCGCCGCGCAGCAGCGCGAGGATCCGGTGCGAGGGCAGCTTGGTGAACGGCTCGTCGAACTCGAAGTAGTCGGCGAACTTGGCGCCCGCCTCCTCCTTGCCCGCGCGCACGGTCGACTTGATCTGACCGCGGTTCCACATCAGCTCGCGCAGCTCACCGACCAGGTCTGCGTCCTCGGCGAAACGCTCGACCAGGATCGACCGCGCGCCGTCGAGCTGCTCGGCGTTGTACTGCGCGGGATCGGTGGTCGGGTCGTTGATGAGCGCGTCGGCGACCGGTTCGTGGCCGGCCTCGCGCGCGATCTGCGCCTTGGTGCGCCGCTTCGGCTTGTACGGCAGGTAGATGTCCTCGAGCCGGGCCTTGGTCTCGGCCAGCATGATCTGCTGGTGCAGCGCGTCGTCGAGTTTGCCCTGGCCGCGAATGGATTCGAGGATCGCGCCGCGGCGCTCGTCGAGTTCGCGGATGTAGTGCAGACGCTCGTCCAGTAGGCGCAACTGGGCGTCGTCGAGACCGCCGGTGACCTCCTTGCGGTATCGCGCGATGAACGGCACGGTCGAGCCGCCGTCGATCAGCTCGACGGTGGCACGCACCTGGCTCTCCCGCACCGCGAGCTCGTCGGCGATGCGACGGTTCACGCTGGCTTGGCTCGCGACACCGGAGGACGTCACGGGTGGAAGCACGGCGGGGTCGGACTCTGCACTGGCGGTCTCGGGCGCTGTCGTCACGTCCGGAGACACTACCGGGACCGCCCGACATGAGGCTCACACCCAGTCGAACCGGGTCGCGCGTGCCGCATCATCCGCCGATCCGGCCGACCTCGCCACCGGTGCCCCGCGACGCGCCGAACCCGGCCGAGCACGCTCGACCGGGTTCGGTAGTTCCTACGCATATGCCGAATCGCCCACTTACAGGACCAGTTCCGGGCTGTAGATAGGACTGAACGTCTGACCGTTCTTGGTGACGGCGGTGAAGCTGACGTACCGGTGCCCCGGCTTCGCGCCCTCCACTGTCAGTGGCGGCGAGGGGTACCTGCCGTTCAAGCACGGGAACGGGCCACTGGTGCCGACCTGTTCATTGGTGTTGTCGCGGTATGCGTCTTTATCCACGACAGTCACCACCATGGTGCAATTGTCGCGCGTTATTGTGTCGTTCTTTATCGTCAGGCCGCCGAATGCCCGAATTACCTTGCTGTCGGGCGCTGCCCCGTTCTCGGCGTAAACGCACGACTCCACTTCTGCCGAGCCATCGCTCGTCAGAAATACCCCCGAGCAGCTGTACGGGCTGTCCGGTGCGGCAACTGCGGCCGGTGCCAACACGAGAAGTGGTGCGGCACTGGCGATAACACAACCAAGGACACGTGAAAACGAACCGATTTGCATGTAAGACCTTTCGCGACCAGATAAACCAGATCCCCGACGAAACGACCTTGTCCCACCCTATGTGTTACATCGGTGTGTCACATGACCGCAGTAATCGGGGCACCTGATATCACGTCTCGTCCGGCAGCCCTAGGAGTGCACGGGACAGCTCACGCATTTCGGCCTTGCGGATCTTGCCGGTCACGGTCATCGGGAATTCGTCCACCACGTGCACATAGCGCGGAATCTTGAAGTGCGCGAGCTTGCCCGCGCAGAACTCGCGGACGGCGGTGGCGTCCAACGGTGTCGCGCCCTCGCGCATCCGCACCCAGACCATCAGTTCCTCGCCGTATTTCGGGTCGGGCACCCCGATCACTTGGGCATCCACGATGTCGGGGTGGGTGTAGAGGAACTCCTCGATCTCGCGCGGGTAGACGTTCTCGCCGCCGCGGATGACCATGTCCTTGATCCGGCCGGTGATCGCCAGGTAGCCGTCGTCGTCCATCACGCCGATGTCGCCGGTGTGCATCCAGCGCGCGGTGTCGATGGCCTCGGCGGTCTTGGCCTGGTCGTTCCAGTAGCCGAGCATCACCGAGTAGCCGCGGGTGCAGAGTTCACCGGGCGCGCCGCGCGGCACGGTGAGACCCGTTGCGGGGTCGACGATTTTGACCTCGAGGTGCGGGCCGACCCGGCCGACGGTGGCGGTGCGCCGGTCGATGCCGTCGTCGCGGCGGGTCTGGGTGGAGACCGGCGAGGTCTCGGTCATGCCGTAACAGATGCACACCTCGTGCATGCCCATCCGGTCGATCACCCGCTTCATCACCTCGACAGGGCACGGTGAGCCCGCCATGATGCCGGTGCGCAGGGTGGACAGATCCGGTGTGGCGGAATCCAATTCGGTGAGCAAGGCGATGAACATGGTCGGCACGCCGTAGAGCGAGGTGCAGCGTTCGGACTCGACGGCGGCCAGGGTCGCCTTCGGATCGAACGCCGGTGCCGGAATCACCACTGTCGCACCGTGACTCGTGCTGGCCAGGTTGCCCATGACCATGCCGAAGCAGTGGTAGAACGGCACCGGCACGCAGATCCGGTCCTGTTCGGTGTAGCCGCAGAGCTCGCCGACGAAGAAGCCGTTGTTCAGGATGTTGTGATGGCTCAACGTGGCACCCTTGGGGAAACCTGTTGTGCCCGAGGTGTACTGGATGTTGATCGGGTCGTCGATGGACAGTTCCGCCGCAAGCTCGGCCAAGCGATCCGCGTCGATCACCGTCCGCGACAGCTCATCCCAGTCCGGTGTGCCGAGCACCAGCACCTGCTCCAGCGTAGGGCAGTCCGGCCGGACCTCGTCGATCATCGCGACGTAGTTCGACGTCTTGAATTCCGGTGCCGCGACCAGCATTCGGACACCCGACTGGCGCAGCACGTATGCCAGCTCGCTGGTGCGGTAAGCCGGGTTGATGTTGACCAGGATCGCGCCGATCTTCGCCGTCGCGTACTGCACGAAGAACCACTCCGCACAGTTCGGCGCCCAGATGCCGACCCGGTCGCCCTTTCCGATGCCACGCGCGGCCAGTCCGGTGGCCAGCGCGTCGATCGCGGCGCCGAGCTCGCGGTAGGTCCAGCGTCGGTCGGAGTACTTGTCCACCAACGCTTCCCGGTCCGGGTAGGCGGCGACGGCGCGGTCGAGATTGCCGCCGATGGTGTCACCTAGTAGCGGGGTGTCCGAGGTGCCGGACGCATAGCTCGGGTCCGGCATCAGTTGTTTCCCCGCTGCCGCAACACGAATCGCTGCACCTTGCCGCTCGGCGTCTTCGGCAGCTCGGTCACGAAGTGCACCGTGCGCGGGTAGGCGTGCGCGGCGAACTTCTTCTTCACCAGTTCCTGCAACTCCGCCTCCAACGCGGTGCCGACCCGGGAACAGTCGCGCAACACCACGAACGCCTCCAGTACCTCGCCGCGCAGTTCGTCCGGCATGCCGACGACGGCCGCCTCGGCGACCAGCTCGTGCAGCACCAGCACGCTCTCTACCTCGAACGGGCCGATGCGGTAACCGGCCATGATGATCACGTCGTCGTCGCGGGCGGAGAAGCGGAAGAAGCCGTTCTCGTCCTGCGAGCCCGCGTCCCCGGTGAGGTACCACCGGCCGTCGGGGGTGTAGCGCTGGGCGGTGCGTTCCGGGGCGTCGAGGTAGCCGAGGAACCACAGCAGCGGACTGTTCTCGGTGTCGATGGCGACGCGGCCGAGCTCACCGGTCGGCGCGATGGTGTCGGCGTTGTCGGACAGCACCGCGCAGGTCCAGCCGGGCAGCGATCGGCCCATCGAACCTGCGGGGACGTCGGCATCGAGCGCGTCGTGCCAGGAGTTGCAGATGAGCATGCCGTGCTCGGTCTGGCCGTAGTGATCGCGCACGGCGACGCCGAGATGCTCCCGCGACCAGGCGACGACCTCGGGGGTCAGCGGCTCGCCCGCGGAGGAGGCGCGGCGCAGCGTGGTGTGCAGCGGCGGTGCGGTGGGGTCGGCGCGGAGCGCGCGGTAGACCGTCGGGGCGGCGGTGAAGTTGGTGACGCCGAAACGTTCCAGCACCTGCCAGGTGAGGGTCGGCGAGAACGCGGCGTGCAACAGGATGCTGCGGACACCGCTGGCCAAGGGGGCCATGATCGCCCAGTACAGGCCGTACGCCCAGCCCGGATCGGCCGCGTTCCAGAAGACGTCGTCGGCGCGGACGTCCAGCGCGAACTCTTGATACGCCTGGAAAGCAGCCAACGCGCGCAACGGAATCGGCACACCCTTCGGGGTCCCGGTGGTGCCGCTGGTGAACAGCTCGACCAGCAGGCCGTTGCCGCCGACCACCGCGGCCGGTTGACGTGGCGAGTCGTCGGCAAGCACGTCCGCCATGCCCAACGTGCCCTCGGGTGCGTCACCGCTGACGATGACCTGCCACGGTGCGTCCGCGGGCATGTCGGGGCCGGGGGCCAGCTTGGGTGCCTGGTCGGCGTCGGAGATGACGATCGACGTGCCGCTCGCTTCCAGGCGGAACGCGATGGCGGGCGGCGCGAACGCGGTGAACAGCGGAACATGCACCGCGCCGAGCCGCCAGATCCCGAGCAACGCCACCACGAGATCCGTGGACTTCGCCATCAAGGTCGCGACCCGGTCACCCTGCTTGACCCCGAGTTCGGCCAACCCCGTGGCGAAACGAGTCGAACGGTCCCGGAGTTCGCCGTAGGTGAGGTCGATCGAGGACAGATCGCGCTCGATGATGGTGAACGCAATGGCATCCGCCGGATGCCGATCGCACAGTAGGTTCGCCGCGGACGCCTCGGGCCGGTCGTACATGTCCAGCAGTTCGCGCACCCGGGGATTCAGGTCGGTACCCATCTTCGCCACTCCTCATCGTGATCCAGCTCACCCAATAGGATGTGGGTCACACCGAGTTCGCTACTACCCCCGAAAAGGGGTGAGTCTCCCTTGACCCACACCGCACTGCTGCGCCCGCGCGACGCCGACGCGTTGCGCGCCGAAATCCGCTGGGTGGCGAGCGCGGCCGGGGTGCCGGTGACGTTCGGCGGCGAAGTGCACGATGACGCGCTGTTGCTGTCGGAATTCGTCGGCACACTGACCAACGGACTGCGCGGCCTGACCGTCCTGCGCACCTCCGGCCTCGGCGGGCGCGTGATGGATTCCGGGCGCCCCGCCTCGGTCACCGACTACGTCAACACCTCCACCATCACGCACCACTACGACGGGCCGGTCTCCGGTGAGGGACTGCGCTCGATCGTCGCGGTGCCGGTGGTCGTCGACAAGCGCTCCCGCGCTGTCCTCTATGCCGCCACCCGCAGCGCGAGCCCGCTCGGCGACCGCACCGCCGACCTCGTCGTGCAGGCCGGTCGGCGCCTCGCCACCGAGATCACCATTCGTGACGAGGTCGATCGTCGGCTGCGGCTGCTCGAGTCGACGATCCCGACCTCCGACACCGCCCCGGCTGTGGCCGAGGAACTCCGCGACATTCACGCCGAGCTCCGCGGCATGGCTCGCTCCGCGGGCGACGATCTCCTCCGCACCCGTCTGCACACCGTCTGTGAACGTCTCACCCGGGTCATGGTCGGCGAACCCCTCCCCGACGCCCCGCACCTCTCCCGGCGTGAGCTCGACGTCCTCTCACAGATCGCGTTGGGTTGTTCCAATCATGAAGCTGCCCAACGGCTCTCGCTCGCTCCGGAGACCGTCAAGAGTTACCTCCGCAACGCTATGACGAAGCTCGACGCGCACTCGCGCCACGAAGCCGTCACCACCGCTCGCCGCCACGGTTTGCTGCCCTAGTACCAAAGATGCTCCTGACGGAGGCAGCAGCCTGCGTCAGGAGCGAATGTTGTTGGCGTACTTAGGGTTCAGTCCGCGTCGGGGAGGAGATCCGGGCGGCGTTCCCGGGTGCGCTCGAGGGATCGTTCGCGACGCCAGGCAGCTACCTTGGCGTGGTCGCCGGAGAGTAGGACCGGAGGGACTTCGAGGTCGCGCCAGGTGACCGGGCGGGTGTAGCTCGGGCCTTCCAGCAGGCCGTCGGAGAACGAATCCTCTTGGTGCGATTGCTGATTGCCGAGAACGCCGGGGAGCAGGCGGACGACGGCTTCGGTCATGACGAGGACGGCCGCCTCGCCGCCGATCAGGACGTAGTCGCCGATGCTGACTTCCTCGACGCGAACTCGGCGGGCCGCGTCATCGAAGACGCGTTGATCGATGCCTTCGTAGCGGCCACAGGCGAAGACGAGGTGCTCTTCATTGGCCCAGCGGTGCGCGGTTTCCTGGGTGAACGGGACGCCAGCAGGCGTGGGGACGACGAGCAGCGCGTCGTCCGGGCAGACCGCATCGAGAGCATCGCCCCACACGGTGGGCTTCATGACCATGCCCGGCCCCCCGCCATACGGCGAGTCATCGACGGACTTGTGCACGTCATGCGTCCAGCCGCGCAGGTCGTGCACGTCGAGGGAGATCAGCCCCTTATCGATTGCCTTGCCCAGCAACGCCGTTCGCAGCGGCTCCAGGTATTCCGGAAAGATCGTGACGACATCGAGTTTCACGCCGACCTCATTCCGGATCGAGGAGTCCTTCGGGCGGATCGATGACGATCAGTCGGTCCGCGAGCGACACGGTGGGCACGATGGCGTTGACGAACGGGATCAGGATCTCCCGGCCATCGTCGGCGGCTTTCACCGAAAGTAGTTCTCCCGCAGCGGAATGCAGCACTTCACGCACGGTGCCGACCACGGTGGCGTCGGTGAGCTGGACGGTCAGCCCCTCGAGTTCGTGGTCGTAGTACTCGTCCGGGTCATCGCCCGGCGGCAGATCCTCGCTGTTCACGAAGAACAGCGTGCCGCGCAGTGCGTCGGCCGAGTCCCGGTCGCCGACTCCGGCGAGAAACACCAGAAGCCGGCCCGAGTGCTCTCGGGCCGACTCCACGGTGAAGTCGCGGACTTCCTTGGATCGGGCCAGCCGACCGCGCAGCGTGCTGCCCGGCGCGAACCGGGCCTCCGGCTCATCGGTGCGTATCTCGACGACCAGTTCACCGCGCACGCCGTGCGACTTGGCGACCCGTCCTACGACAAGTTCCATCTACTGGTCGGTGTCGACCACGTCGACCCGGATACCCCGGCCGCCGATACCGGCGACGAGGGTGCGCAGCGCGGTCGCGGTACGACCACCGCGACCGATCACCTTGCCCAGGTCGTCGGGGTGCACATGCACCTCGACGGTGCGTCCGCGACGGCCGGTGATCAGCTCGACGCGGACGTCATCGGGATTCGCGACGATGCCGCGAACAAGATGTTCGACGGCATCGGCGACGACAGCACTCACGACTCCACCTCGCTAGCGCTCGGCTCCGTCGTGAATGCCGTGGGCGCTGTGCCTGTGGTTCGCTCGCTACGCTCGCTCACGGTTACTCGGCGGCCTCAGCAGCGGCGGGCGCCTCGGCGGCCTCTTCCTTCTTGGCGGCCTTCTTCTTCGGGGTGGTGGCCTCGCCGGTGGGGCCGTTGTCGGCCGAAGCCAGCGCGGCGTTGAACAGGTCCAGCTTGGACGTCTTCTCGGCCTTGACCTTCAGCGTGCCCTCGGCGCCCGGCAGGCCCTTGAACTTCTGCCAGTCGCCGGTGATCTCCAGCAGGCGCTGCACGGGCTCGGTCGGCTGCGCGCCGACACCCAGCCAGTACTGAGCGCGCTCGGAATCGATCTCGATGAGCGACGGCTCTTCCTTCGGGTGGTACAGGCCGATGGACTCGATGGCCCGGCCGTCCCGGCGGGTGCGCGCGTCGGCGACGACGATGCGGTACTGCGGGTTGCGGATCTTGCCCAAGCGGGTGAGCTTGATGCGAACAGCCATGCTTGTTCTGCCTCTTTCGTAGGTTGGTCACGGCGCAATTCAGCGACCCGCACGGTCTGCGAGCCCGGTTTAGCGCATGGAGTGTGTGACCGCCGCGCGGTACGTGACCGGAGACGGGCTGACACTTGTCCGGAAGGACGGTGGTCCATTCTGCCAGACGGGCAGCGTTCACCTGAAATCGCCCGCCTGGCACGTTGCGAACCGGCGCCGCGCGGCTATAAACGAGGCATGGGGATCTTCCGTCGCCGCAGGCGCAATCAGAGCACGACCCGAGAGGTCGTGGCTGATGTGGGCACTGACGTCGCCGTCGAGTATGCCGCTACCGGTCTGTTCCACGTGCTGCGCGGGATCGTCTCGGGAATCGTGCACATCCTCACCTGAGTCAGCAGCTGATTTCGCACGTGTCCACGGCTCGTCGGGGACTCCGGATACATTTCGCTTGTCGCCGAAACGCAGCCTGCGCGGCTCGCGCTACGACCTGCGGTAGCGCAGTAAAACCACCCCAGAGTCGAACGGGCGCGTCTCAACGAGTTTCAGCTTCGGGATCTCGAGGGCGTCGGCGAACAGTCGCTTACCCGCACCCCGGACCACCGGATAGACGAACATCCGGTACTCGTCCACCAGATCGGCGGCGCTGAGCGCGTGGACCAGCTGGATGCTGCCGGTCGCCACGATGTCCTTGCCCGGCTGGTCCTGCACGGCGCGGAGCTCGTCGATGCCGCGCAGGATGACCGTGTTCTCCCACTCTGGGTCGTCGAGTGTGCTGGACACGACGTACTTCGTCGCCTTGTTCAGGTGGTCGGTGACGCCGGTCGTGTCGTCGGATTGCTTCGGCCAGTACCCGCGCATCTGCTCGAAGGAGACCCGCCCGAGCAGCACCGCGTCGGAGCTCGCCATGTGCGCGCCCAAGGCCTCGTTGATGTCGGACTGATCCACCCCTTCGGCATTGGCCACGTTGAACCACTCCGCTGCCTCGATCACCCCGTCCAGCGTGATGTTCTCGGTAACAATCAGATCCCGCATCGCTGCTCCTTCGGTCGGAAACCTCCACTACTGAAGACGCGGCGCGCCAACCGAATTCATCGGTACCTCGGGAACCGGCTCACCCCTCCGATGCCGCAGCAGGAGCCGCGGCGGTGAGCGCGTGGGTCTGCGTCCACGGTCCGCCCCACCACAGCTGCCAGCCGAGCGAACGCGCGGTGAGGGTTTGGGCACCGTTGGCCGTGAGGGTGGTCTCGTATTCGCCGGTCCGGCCGATATCGACCAGCACGAGGTGGCCACCGGGCCGCAGCACGCGCAGCGCCTCACGCACCGCGGCGGCGCGGCCCGCGGACGCTTTGATGTTGTGGATGGCGAGGCTGGAGACGATCACGTCGAATTCGCCGTTGCGGAACGGCAGCGCGGTCATGTTGCCGGTGTGCAATTCGATTCGGTCGGCGACGTCTTCGGCGACGGCGTTGCGCTCGGTGGTGGCGCGGCTGTTGCCCGACTGGTCGACCGAGCGCCACAGGTCGATGCCGACGGCCCTGCCTTCGGGCAAACGCTTGGCAGCGGCGAGCAACACCGCGCCCCGACCGCAGCCCAGGTCGAGCAGGCGTTCGTCGCCGCGCAGGCCGAGGTCGTCGAGCAGACCGTCCCAGGCGCGGAACTTACCGCGGCGGGTGGCATGCAGGAACAGTCCGAACTGGGCGGCCATGGCGAGGCCGATCAGGAACGCCAGCCAGGCCGGCGCGGTGTTGCCGACCAGCGCGTTGGCGACCGCGGCGACCAGGAAGCCGACCGCGAGAACGCCGAGCATGAGCATGATCGGCGGCGCGTCGAAGCCGTAGGACGCTCGCCGCGGTGTGGTCGTCGTCACAATGCCGATTCTAGCGAGATCGAGAAATTTCGCGCCCCAACACTTTTCAGGGCTTCGATGCTCAGCGGACCAGCGGAGCGAGGGTGCGTCCGGCGAGATCGACCGCGCCGGGCTGGTGGCCATTGGTGATCATATTGACGATGATCCCTTGCACGCCTTGATCGAGAACCCTGGTCTGCAACTGCTCGGCTACTTCGTCGGGCGCGCCGACGAATTGACGATCGGCGATGCTCTGCGCGCGCTCCTCATCGGAGAGGGCGTCCACGTCGATACCGATGCCGCGCAGCATGTCTCGCTGCTCCTTACGGGCTTGATCGCCGTCCTCGTCGACCATCAGGAAGCACAGGTAGCTGACCTCCAGGGTGGCCGGGTCGCGGTCGACCTCGGCGCAGCGCTGGTGCAGGGCCGCGATCTTCTGCGGCAGTTCCGAGGCATTGCAGATGATGTTGAGGTGGTCGGCGTAGCGGGCGGCCAGCGCGAAGGTCTTCTTCTCGCCCGCGCCGCCGAGCATGATCGGCAGATCGTCGCGCAGGCGCGGCTCGTTGATCGCGTTGTCGGTGTGGTACCACTTGCCGTCGAAGGTGGCGTGCTCGCCGCGCAGCATCGGCTTGATGATCTGCAATGCCTCGTCGAGGCGCTCGAAACGATCGGTGAACGTACCGAATTCGAAGCCGAACGACTTGTGCTCGAGCTCGAACCAGCCCGCGCCGATGCCGAGGATCGCACGACCCGCGCTGACCAGATCGAGCGTGGTGACGGTCTTCGCGAGCAGTGCCGGATTGCGGTAGGTGTTGCCGGTCACCAACGCCGACAACTGAATTCGCTCGGTGGATGCGGCGATCCCGGACAGCGCGGTGTAGGACTCCAGCATCGGATCGTCCGGATTACCGATCCCCGGCAGCTGATAGAAGTGGTCCATCACGAACACGGTGTCGAACCCCGCCGCCTCGGCCTCCCTGGCCTGCGCGACCACCGTCGGGAACAGCTCACGAACCGGCTGTCCATAGCTGAAGTTGGGCATCTGATAGCCGAGACGAATGCTCATACCGCCCGACGATACGCGCGCCCCCGTGACGCCCGAACGCGCGTTCATGATCAGGGGAAACTGGTGCAGGCAAATCGCGAGAGGCCAACAGCACCAGTTCCCCCTCGACCTCGGCGGGGACGCCGGGCCGGGCGGCGGTGCGCTACCGGTGGCCAGTGACGGGGTCGTGGTGGGCGTACAGGCGGCCGCGTAGGACTACGGCGTGGGGGGTGATCAACACCTCGGGGTGGGTGCGTGGGTCCTCGTGGTAGACAACGAAATCGGCGGGGGCGCCGGGTTCGATGCTGGGGCGGCCGAGCCAGGTTCGGGCGTTCCAGGAGGCGGCGCCGAGGGCGTCGTGGGCGGACAGGCCAGCGCCGGACAGGGCGGTGATCTCGTCGGCGATGCGGCCGTGCCGGATGGAACCGCCCGCGTCGGTGCCCGCGAAGATGGGGACGCCCGCGTCGTGGGCGTTGGCGACGGTGGTGCGGACGCGGCGGTGCAGGTCGCGCATGTGCGCGGCGTAGGTGGGGAATTTGCTTGCGCTGTCGGCGATTTCGGGGAAGGTATCGATGTTGACGAGGGTCGGCACGAGGGCGGTGCCGTGTTCGACCATCATCTCGATGGTGTCGTCGGTGAGGCCGGTGCCGTGCTCGAGGCAGTCGATGCCCGCGTCGATCAGGCCGGGGAGTGCGTCTTCGCCGAAGACATGCGCGGTGACACGGGCCCCGTTGGCGTGGGCCGCGTCGATGGCCTCTTTGAGGATGGCGTCGCTCCACAGGGGGCGCAGATCGCCGACGGAGCGGTCGATCCAGTCACCGACGATCTTCACCCAGCCATCACCGAAGCGAGCCTGTTCCGCGACGATCTCCGGCAGGTCGCGTTCATCGTCGAGCTCGATGCCCAACTCACGGATGTAGCGACGTGGGCGGGCGATATGGCGGCCCGCACGGATGATCCGCGGCAGTTCCTCATGGTCATCGATGAACCGGGTGTCGATGGGCGAACCGGCGTCGCGCAACAGCAGCGCGCCAGCATCACGTTCGGTCTCCGCCTGCGCGATGGCCCCGTCGCGATCCTCGTCTCCCCCGCCATACCGGATCCCGACGTGGCAGTGCGCGTCGACCAGCCCCGGCACGATCCAGCCTGTGCGACACAGTGTTTCGGCGCCAGGCACCGGCTCGAACGACACCAGCCCATCCCGCACCCACAGATCGCGGACTTCCTCCCCAGGGAGAACCACACCTCGCAGATGCACAGCAACCTCCTGGACGTCGTCGGCTGCCTCCAACCTAACGCCCATCCCCCAGCCCGTCACACGCCCGGCCCGCCGACGACTGCCGCGCTGTCGACGCTTCCTCCGATCAGCGGCAAGCGGCCCCATCCCGCGCACCGATTCTCCTGCCGCGCACGGAACAGCCAGCGAATTCACGCGCGGCGACACACAACGCGCGCGAGGAGCACCGTCGAGCTTGGGCGCAGCAGGCCGGTCCCCCGGCGGGAGGCGTCAGCTGGAGTCGTCACCCGCCGGGTGGCGGCAAACCGACCGCCATCACGCGCACCGATTCTCCTGCTGCGCACGGAACAGCTGGCGAATTCACGCGCGGCGGGACACAACGTGCGCGGGACGCTCGGTTGGGGCTGGTTAGGCGGGGTCGACCAGCGTGATGTCGGTGCGTTCGCGGCAGACCTCGCGGACTGCGGCGAGCCCGGCCGCGATGGCTGGTTGGGCGGCGCTTCCTCGGCGGATGCAGATAATGTGGCGGCGGGTGGGGGCGGCGTCGCCGTGTAGTGGGATGCGGATGACTGCGTGGTCGGCGGGGAGGGTGGCCAGGCGGGGGATCAGGCTGACGCCGAAGCCGTGGGCGACCATGGCGGAGATGCCGATCCAGTCGACGCCGCGCTGGGTGATGCGGGGCATGAAACCGGCGGCGGCGCAGGCGCCCAGCTGGAGCGCGCAGTGCGCGACTCGGTCCGGGGCGCCGACCCAGGGCTCCTCGGCGGCCTCGGCCAGCGCGACGCTGCGGCAGTCGGCCAGGCGGTGGCCGACCGGGACCAGCAGGTCTTGTGGCTCGTCGATCAGCTGGCGCTGTTCGAAACGGGGATCGTCGGGGGGCGGGGCTGCCCGGCGTCGGGATCAGGACGCCGATATCGCTGTCGCCGGTGAGCAGCAGGTCGAAGCAGTGCCTGCTTTCGTCCTCGCTCATCTCGATCGCCAGCAGCGGGTTGGCGTCGCGCAGCCGAGCCGCGGCGGGTGCGACCAGCGCGACAAGTGCCGTCGGCATGGCGCTGATCCGCAGCACGCCGCTGATGCCGGTGCGGTGTGCGGCGAGCTCGGCCCTGGCCCGCTCGGCCTGCGCGAACAGTTCGTCGGCGTGCCGCAGCAGGGTGTGCGCGGCGGAGGTCAGGCGCACTCGGCGGCCGATCTGCTCCAGCAGCTGCACGTCCAGTTCCTTTGCGAGCAAACGCAATTGCTGGGACACCGTGGAGGGTGTGAGGTGCAGCGCTGCCGCGGCCGCGGTCACCGTTCCGTGTTCACGCAACAACCGGAGGGTGTGCAGGCGGGGGTCGATCATGCACTTATTCAACATGATTCGGTGCGAAATCTTTTGATGGATTCGAACGTGATCTCCGGCAACCATTCGAGGTATGACCGCTTCAGCCGCCGCACCGACCGAACCCGCCGACCAGCACGGCTGCCGACAGTGCGGCTGGCCGGTCGATCAGCCCAGCGCCACCGTGTCGAGCCATCGGACCTCGGAGGGCGTGATCGTCTACACCCGCTGCGTTTGCGGCACCCTGAATGTCTGGCTGGAAACCACCGCGCGCCGACTCGTCACGCCCTGACCCGCGCGAGGCCGCCGCGCACGCATTCTCCCGCCGCGCACGAAACTGCTGGCGAATTCGTCCGCGGGGCGCCAAACCGCGCGCGGGGCTCATCACCGCGCGCGGGGCTCATCGCAGCTTGACGTGACCCATGAAAAACCGCCCCGCACCGGCGATCTCGGTGCGGGGCGGCGTAAACGTGTCAGTTCTTGGGGAACTTCAGCTTCGAGATATCGAAACCTTCGAGCCCGGGCGGCAACTGGTCCAGACCGGGGGGCATATTCGAGATATCCGGCATGCCCGCAGGCATCCCGGGCATCCCCGCGGGCATGCCCGGCATACCACCGCGCAACTTCGGCGGAGTCGGCCCGCGGCCGCCCTTCTTCCCCTTCTTGCCCTTTTTGTTGTTGCCGCGACGGGATCCGGGCATGCCCATCTGACGGCCCATCATCGCCATCATCTTCTTGGCTTCGAAGAACCGATCGACGAGCTGATTGACCTCCGACACCTGCACGCCGGAACCGTTGGCGATGCGCAGCCGACGAGACGCGTTGATGATCTTCGGATTGTCCCGCTCGGCCGGCGTCATACCGCGAATGATCGCCTGCACCCGGTCCAGCGACTTGTCGTCGACGGCCGCGAGGGCGTCCTTCATCTGACCCGCGCCGGGCAGCATGCCGAGCAGGTTGCCGATCGGGCCCATCTTGCGGATGGCGAGCATCTGATCGAGGAAGTCCTCGAGCGTCATCTCGCCGCTGCCGATCTTGCGGGCGGCTTCCTCGGCCTGTTCCTGGTCGTAGATCTGCTCGGCCTGCTCGATCAGGCTGAGTACGTCGCCCATGCCGAGGATGCGGCTGGCCATCCGGTCCGGGTGGAAGACGTCGAAGTCCTCGAGCTTCTCACCGGTGGAGGCGAACATGATCGGCGCACCGGTCACCTCGCGCACCGACAGCGCGGCACCACCGCGGGCGTCGCCGTCGAGCTTGGTGAGCACGACACCGGTGAAGCCGACGCCGTCACGGAAGGCCTGTGCGGTGGCGACCGCGTCCTGACCGATCATCGCGTCGAGCACGAACAGCGTCTCGTCCGGCTGCACGGCGTCGCGGATGCCCGCGGCCTGCCGCATCAGCTCTTCGTCGATGCCGAGGCGACCGGCGGTGTCGACGATGACCACGTCGTACTGCTTGCTGCGGGCCTCTTCGATACCGCTGCGGGCGACCTCGATCGGGTCGGCGGCCGAGACACCGAGCGCGTTGTCGCCGCCGCCGATGGAGGTGCCGCCGTGCGGCGCGAACACGGGCACGCCCGCGCGCTCACCGACCACTTGCAGCTGGGTGACAGCGCCGGGACGCTGCAGGTCGCAGGCCACCAGCAACGGCTGATGTCCTTGTCCCTTCAGCCATTTGGCGAGCTTGCCCGCGAGGGTCGTCTTACCGGCACCCTGCAGACCGGCGAGCATGATCACGGTCGGCGGGTTCTTGGCCAGGGTCAGCCGGCGGGTCTCGCCGCCGAGGATGCCGACGAGTTCCTCGTTGACGATCTTGACGACCTGCTGGGCGGGATTCAGCGCCGCGGAGACCTCGGCGCCCTTGGCGCGCTCCTTGATTCGGGCGATGAAACCGCGCACCACCGGCAGCGCGACGTCGGCTTCGAGCAGGGCTAGCCGGATCTCACGACAGGTGGCGTCGATGTCGGCCGGTGACAGACGCCCCTTACCACGCAGATCCTTGAGGGCACCGGTAAGCCGGTCGGACAGGGATTCGAACACCGATCGCGCTCCTGATCTCGGGGGACGTCAATTGCCTCCCAGGGTAATGGGATAGCCGACAACTCTGCGCACGGGGATGAACGCGCGGGAAAGCGACCGGGGCATTTCGCTTCCCGGTCGCTGGATTTCCCACGCTAACAGCAGGTCTTATTCGAGCGAACGGCGACGCGGTTTGGCCGTCTTGCGATAGTCGTGATTCTCCTTGGCCACCATGTACACCGCCTCGCGGGCGGTCAGTCCCAGCTCGAGTGCCAGGTCATCGAGGATGGCCCATTCCGTGGTGGTGGGGATTCGTGAGTTGGCGACCGTGGAGGCGATGGTCATGGCGGTCACAGCCTGTTGTCCGGTCAATGTGCGACCCGGTAGCCAGGAAACAACCCAGCGATCCCCGCCGACGCACCGCGCCATGTGCGTGGTTTCGTCGCTCGTCATCATCGACGCCGAAACAACTTCAATTGCCACCGACGTGCTCCCCTCATGCTAGCGATAGCCAGACGCTCTGATAGTAGAACGTGAGGGAGCCTCGAGATATAGGTTCCAGCAAATGATGTGCAACAGATTGGTTACTCGATAGCGAAGGTCAGGAGCCGATGATCTCTGGCCCCGGCATACCGTCCGCGGGCTTCTTCGGCGCCGGCCGCGGGACGACGGCCAGGATCGCCTTTTCGAGGTCCGCCCGGCGGTCTGGGCTGTCGGCGGAACCCAGGTCGAGGCAGAAGGTGTCGACGACGGCCGAGCCCATGGTCACCACTTTCGCCCAGCGGACGTCGGCGCCGCCGTCCTCCAGCGCGGCGGCGAGCCGACTCAGCACACCGATCCGATCCTCGGCGCGCAGTTCCAGCAGCACCTGTCCGGGCACCGACGTACTGGACCACAGCACTCGCGGTTGGGCCTGCGCGTACTGGCTCGGTCCGACGCCGCTCGCCTCGCGCTCGCGCTTCGCGAGCACAGCGGGCACGTCCAGGTCACCGGCGATGGCGCGGATCAATTCCTGACGCAGCAGTCCGGCGTCCGGCGGATCACCGAACTTCGGCGACACCACGAAAGTGTCGATGGCGGAATCGCCTTCGACGCCGAGCGAGGCCGAGAGCACCCGCAGCGAATGCAGTGCGAGCACCCCGGCGGCGTCGGAGAGCAGGCCCGCGCTGTCCGGCGCGATCACGGTGACCGTGTAGGTGTACTTGCCCTCCCCTGGCTTCAGTTCGACGTGCACGCCGCCCGCCTTGGCCTTGGCGACCAGTTCCGGTGCGATCGGTTCCGGCGTCGGCAACTCGCCGCCCGCCATCACCAGGCGGCAACGCCGGACCAGATCGCCGATCAGCGAGGCCTTCCAGTCGCCCCACACGCCGGGGCCGGTGGCCAGCGAATCCGCCTCGGCCAGAGTGTGCAGCAGTTCCAGCAGTTCCGGATCGCCGCCGAGCGCGTCGACCACGTGCTGGACGGTGGCGGGGTCGGCCAGGTCGCGGCGGGTCGCGGTGTCCGGGAGCAGCAGATGGTGGCGTACGACGGCGCTCAGGGTGCGTACGTCCGATGGCCAGAGGCCGAGGCGGCGGCCGATGTGCGTGGCCAGTTCGGCGCCGACGACGCTGTGGTCGCCCGCGCGGCCCTTGCCGATGTCGTGCAGCAATGCGCCGAGGGCGAGCAGGTCCGGCCGGGCGACGCGGGTGCTCATCGCGCTGGCGTAGGAGACCGTCTCCATCAGGTGACGATCGACGGTCCAGGTGTGCAGGGCGTCGCGCGGCGGTAGGTCACGGACGGCGCCCCATTCCGGAAGTAGCCTGCCCCACAAGCCCGTTCGGTCGAGGGCCTCGATCGAGTCGATGGCGCCGCGGCCCGCGCCCAGCAGGACCAGCAGGTCGTTGAGGGCGTCCTTGGGCCACGGCTCACGTAGCTCGGGCGCGTCTTCGGATAGTCGGTTCAGCGTGGTGGCCGACATCGGCAGCCCGGTCTGCGCCGACGCGGCCGCCACTCGGAGGATGAGGCCGGGGTCGCGCTGTGGCCGCGCGTCCCTGGCCAGCACCACCTCCCCCGCGTGCTCGACCACCCCCTCATCGAGCGGCCGACGCACTGGCATGCGGCGGAGGCGGGCCAGACCGCGCCGCGGCAAAGCGTTTGCCGCGGTACGCAATCCGACATCCACCGAGTAGCTGACCGTCCGCGCGGAGTCGCTCAGTGTGCGGGCGAGATCGAAGCGGTCGCCGATGCGCAGCGCCGCGCCGATCTCGTCGGCATCCTGGGCTCGTAGCTGGTCACGGGCTCGACCGGCCACCCGATGCAACTCCGTGCGAACATCTAGCAACCGTCGGTGTGCCTGTTTCAGGCCACCTCCGGGCACCTCGGGACCGAGTCCTGGCATGGCATCGGTCAATTGGGCAATGGCCAGGGCATCGAGCAACTGGATGTCCCGTAGCCCGCCGCGCCCGTTCTTCAGATCGGGTTCGGCGCGATGCGCGATCTCGCCGCTGCGCTGCCACCGCGCCTCGGCCTGCGCGATCAGCTCGTCGAACCGGGTACGAATCCCGGTCCGCCATTCCCGGCGCACCCCGCCGATCAGCAGGTTGCTCAGGTCATGATCGCCGACGATGTGTCTGGCCTCGAGCATGCCGAGCGCGGCGATGAGATCGTCGGCGGCCACCCGCAGCGCCTGCGGCACGGTCCGCACGCTGTGGTCGAGCTTGATGTGGGCGTCCCACAGCGGATACCAGAGCTGGTCGGCCACCTCGGCGACCCTGGCCGGGTCGACGTCGTCGTGCAGCAGCACCAGATCCAGATCGGAGTACGGCAGCATCTCCCGGCGACCGAGCCCGCCGACGGCGACCACGGCGAGGCCACTGTCCCTGGTGATGCCGAGCTCGGTGCCCTTGCTGGTGAGCCACAGCTCGTAGAGATCGACCAGGGCCTGTCGTAAGGATTCGGCGTCGAGCCGAGGGTTGCGTGGCATGCCGCCATCGAGCAATTGGGTTCTAGCGCGGACCAAGTCGGCCGCTCCATTGGATACCTTGCCGCCGTTAGCTTCTCCGGCGCCGTGCTCGTTGCTGCTCATGCCGACCCCTCGCTGACGCTCGGTCCCGGCATGCGCCGCAGCGCGCTGGCTTCTTGGTTCGCTCGCTGGCGCTCGCTCACTACCCACCACCCATCCATACGATGCGGCCCCGCCCCGACCGGTGCTCCGGTGGGAGGCGGGGCCGCCACTCGATCGATATTCGTTACAGAGCGTCGGTACCGCGTTCGCCGGTCCGCACTCGGATGATCGTGTCGACCGGAGTCACCCAGACCTTGCCGTCACCGATCTTGCCGGTGCGCGAGGCCTCGACGATCACCTCGACGACCTTGTCCACGGACGCGTCGTCGACGACCACCTCGACCCGAACCTTGGGCACGAAATCCACGGAGTACTCGGCACCGCGGTAGACCTCGGTGTGACCCTTCTGGCGGCCGTAACCCTGGACCTCGCTGACAGTCATGCCGAGCACGCCCGCCTGCTCGAGCCCGGTCTTGACGTCCTCGAGTGTGAACGGTTTGACGATTGCGGTGATCAGTTTCATGTTCGTCATGCCTCCTTGACGGCCGAACGTGCCGTGTTGCCCACAGCGGCGAAATCGTAGGCGGTTTCCGCGTGCTCGGACTCGTCCAAGCCCACCGACTCGGCTTCGTCGCTCGCGCGCAGCCCAATGGTGAACTTCACGATATAGGCAATGATCAGGCTGGCGATGAAGGAGAAGGCAAGCACCGCACCGGCACCCACCGCCTGACGCCACAGCTGATCGATGCCGCCGCCGTAGAAGAGACCGGTCTTGCCCGCGCCCGCCTCGGGCGCGGCGACCAGGCCGACCATCAGGGTGCCGACGATGCCGCCGACCAGGTGCACGCCGACCACGTCGAGCGAGTCGTCGAAGCCGAACTTGTACTTCAGACCCACCGCGAGGGCGCAGAGCGCACCGGCCACGGCGCCGATGGCGAGCGCGCCGAGCACGTTCACCGAGGAGCAGGACGGGGTGATCGCGACCAGGCCCGCGACGATGCCCGAGGCCGCGCCGAGCGAGGTCGGCTTACCGTCGCGGAACTTCTCCACCAGGATCCAGCCGAGCAGACCGGCAGCGGTCGCGATGGCGGTGGTGATGAAGGTGGAGCCGGCCAGGCCGCCCGAGGTGAGCGCGGAGCCCGCGTTGAAGCCGAACCAGCCGAACCACAGCAGACCGGCGCCGAGCATGACGAACGGCAGGTTGTGCGGGCGGAACGGGGTGGTCGGCCACCCCTTACGCTTTCCGAGGACCAGGACGAGCGCGAGCGCGGCCGCACCGGCGTTGATGTGCACCGCGGTACCACCGGCGAAGTCGACCGCGAGCAGCTTGTTGGCGATCCAGCCGCCCTCGTGCACGACGGTGCCGTTGGCGTCCTTGGCGTCGAAGTCGAAGACCCAGTGCGCGACCGGGAAGTACACGACGGTGACCCAGATGCCGGCGAACAGCAGCCAGGAACCGAACTTGAGGCGGTCGGCGACCGCGCCCGAGATGAGGGCGACCGTGATGATGGCGAACATCAGCTGGAATGCGACGAACACGGTCATCGGAATCGTGCCGAGGAGTGGGATATTCGTCGCCGCCGTGGTGACGGCGCCGCTCGCGTCCTTGACTTCGGGAACGGCGTTACCGCCGATCAATCCCTTCAGTCCGAAGAACTGCGCGGGATCGCCGATTACGCCGAATTTGTTGTCACCGAACGCCATCGAGTATCCGTACAGCGACCACAGCACGCCGACGAGTCCCATGGCGCTGATGCTCATCATGATCATGTTCAGCACGTTCTTCGAACGGACCATGCCGCCGTAGAAGAATGCCAGACCGGGCGTCATCAACAACACAAGCGCTGAACTCGCCAGCATCCATGCGGTGTCACCAGTGTCCGGTGCACCGGTAAGGGGAAAAGCCACCTTAAAGTCCTCCTCATCTCGGGCCCTGCCGACTCCGGCAAATGGACCTGCACAGAAGGGTCCTCACTTGGTGTTTCATCCACAGAGCTGGCGTGTTTCACCTGCGTGAACGGATGGGCCAGTTGTGTTGCTTCCACGTTTCGTGGTTTACGCCGCGACTTTCCGGGCGCACGGAAAGCTAGTTTCGGACAAAAGGGATATGCGGTTACTGACGAGTATGCACAGCAAACATTCCGTTTGCGACAGCTTTCCTCGCAAAAACACGAAAACATCCCATGGGCGCGGACCGGTACCGAGCCTTCGGATCAATCGAGTCTGCGGATCAGCCGAGCAGTGCGTCCACGAAGGCGCCCGGCTCGAACGGCGCCAGATCGTCGGCGCCCTCGCCGAGGCCGACCAGCTTCACCGGGACGCCCAGCTCGTGCTGGACCTGGAAGACGATGCCGCCCTTGGCCGTTCCGTCGAGCTTGGTGAGCACCACGCCGGTGATGTCGACGACCTCGGCGAACACCCGGGCCTGCATCAGGCCGTTCTGGCCGACGGTGGCGTCGAGCACGAGCAGTACCTCGTCGACGGCGGCCTTCTTCTCTACGACGCGCTTGACCTTGCCGAGCTCGTCCATCAGGCCGGTCTTGGTGTGCAGGCGGCCCGCGGTATCGATCATCACCACATCGACGCCGCGCTCGATGCCCGCGGTCACCGCGTCGAAGGCAACGGCGGCCGGGTCGGCGGATTCCTTGCCGCGGATGGTGTCGGCGCCGACGCGCTCGCCCCAGGTCTGCAGCTGGTCGGCGGCGGCGGCACGGAAGGTGTCGGCCGCGCCGAGCAGCACGCGGCGGCCGTCGGCGACGAGCACGCGGGCGAGTTTGCCGGTGGTGGTGGTCTTTCCGGTGCCGTTGACGCCGACGACGAGCAGGATCGACGGGTGGTCGGCGTGCGGCAGGGCGCGGATCGAGCGGTCGAGTTCCGGGCGCAGCGCCTCGATCAGCACGTCGCGCAGGACCGCGCGGGCCTCGTCGGTGGTGCGGACGCTGCGCGAGGCCATTTCCTCGCGCAGCCGCTTGACCACGGCGGCGGTGCTGGCGGTGCCGAGGTCGGCGAGCACCAGGGTGTCCTCTACCTCTTCCCACGAGTCGTCGTCGAGGTCGCCGCCGCCGAGCAGGCCGAGCAGGCTCTTGCCGACCGCGTTCTGCGAACGGGACAGGCGGCCGCGGAGGCGGACGAGGCGGCCCGCGGTGGGGTCGATGTCTTCGAGAGGGATGGGGGCTTCGGCGCCCGCAGCGGTGTCGGGAGCGGCGGTTTCGGTCGGGGCCGTGTCCCTGCCGCTCAGCGCTCCGGCTGGTCCGGACGGCGCTGCGCCCTTCCCGGTCGGCGATGTGCCCGGCTTGACGGGGGGCGTTCCGGTCTCGGCCGGGGCCGATTCAACAGACGCACTACCGGACTCAGGGGACACAGTGCCGGATTCGGCAGTGCCGGATTCATCCGATGCGGTGTCAGCCGTGCCCGGAGCCGGAGTCGTGCCCGTCTCTACAGACTCCGCGGTGTCCGTGCTCTTCGGCGCAGCCGCCGTGTCCGAGCCGGACTCGGTTTCCGGCGCCTCGACGACGTCGGTCTCCGGCAGCGCGACATTCGTGATCCCCCGCTTCGGCGCGTCGCGCGGGATGGCCGCGTCGTCGCCGACGTGCGGCTGGCCGTCCGTGTCGGTGCGCTCGACCGGCTGCGGCTCCTTGGTCGCCGCACCGCCTCGACTGAAGTTGAACCCGCCCGACGCCGCATAACCACCGGACTTGTCGGTCAGTTCTTTGTCGGCAGGCGGCGGCGTCAGCGATACCCGGGAGCGCTTGTACCGGACAAATCCGACAACAAGCACCACCAGCAGTAAGGCGGCGACGACGACGATCAGGATCCAGGCTGCGGAACTCACGCGCCCATCCTTGCAGAACGAAGCGGCCCGCTTTACCACGCCGCCCCGAGGCCGAGACACAACCCCCGAGATTTCTTGTCCTGCGGAACTTCTCGCGAGGTGGCAATAGGATCGGCGACGTGACCGATCGAAACGTGCTTGGGGGGCCGCTGGAAGAGTGCGGCGCCGATCCTCTCACCGGGTTCTACCGGGACGGCTGCTGCAGCACCGGGCCGGAGGATCTCGGTAGCCACACCGTGTGCACCGTCGTCACGGCCGAATTCCTGGAACACCAGGCGTCCATCGGCAACGATCTGAGTACCCCGCGCCCGGAGAACAACTTCCCGGGCCTACAACCAGGGGACCGGTGGTGCGTGGTGGCCGTGCGGTGGTTACACGCGCATGAGGACGGTGTCGCCGCACCCGTAGTGCTGGCCGCCACCCACGAAAACGCCCTGGAAGTGATCTCGATGGACATCCTGCGCAAGTACGCCGTGGACGTGCCCAACGACGTCAGCGACCTGTTGTAACCCGCCCATCCCCCGGCGGCAGCCCGCGGCCCGCGCCACGGCTGCCGACCGGCTCTGTCCCCGACCCGTTCGGGCCACGTCCAGTTTCGACCCGCGTCGCTTTTGCGCCATCCGATCCCGTCCTCGCACAATGCGATTCAGATCACAGCCCCGCCCGCCGCGCGGACCGTGTCACAGATCTGCACCTGCTCTCGGGATCCGCACTCGGAATAGGGCCCTAAAGCCGGTGCGGATCCCGAGACAGGGTGCGGCAGTGGGGGTGATCATGATCGGCGGGCGGCGGTGCGTTGGCGGTGCGCCTTCTGGCGGCAGGCCGCCGAGCAGTAGCGGGCGCGACGTCCGGTTCCGGTGTGCCGAATCGTCGCGTCGCAGACCGGGCAGCGGTGGTCACCGGTTTCGTTACGATCCGACGATTCGTTACGCACATTGGCTTCGGGAGCACGATTCGTTACGCCCGGTACGGCACGCATTGCGTCGAGCACAATCGCCGCGGTGCGGTCGATCCGTCCTTTGGACTGCTGAAGGCGTTGGATGGCAACGCATCCGGTGAAGATGGCCAGCACATCGGACACCTCGATATCGCCGCGCACCGCGCCCTGACGCTGCCCGGCCTGCAGCAATGCCCCCAGCGCCTTATGGAAGCGCGCCCCCGCGCTCATCATCAGGGCGCGCGGCCAGCCGTCGTCGGATTGCATCAGTTCACAGAGCGCCTCGTTGCCCGGCGTCGAGGCCACCACCTCGGTGCAGAAGTCGAAGAACGCCGCACCGGGATCCGGCGCATCGAGGTGGTCGGCGGCCAGCTTGGCCAGCCGATCGACGCGCTGCTGCATAACCGCTTCCAGCAGATCGAATTTGGTCGGGAAGTGCCGGTAGACGGTGCCCGCGCCGACCCCGGCCCGGCGGGCCACCTCGGCGAGCGACACCGAGGGGCCGTGCTCGGCGAACGCCCGTTGCGCGGCGGCCAGCACCAGCGCGCGGTTGCGCCTGGCATCGGCTCGCGCGGCAGTGTTGGACGGAGCCTCGACAGAAGCGGTCATTTCGTTACGGCCTTCCCTTGCGCGACCTGGTCAACCGGGTCAGGGCACCCGTATGGTCCGAAATGCGGGTTGTCCGACCCGATTCTATCGACAGAGAAGGCACGCATGTCCCCTCAGCACAACCTCGTCCTGGTCACCGGCGCCACCGGCAAGCAGGGCGGCACGACCGCCCGCAGGCTGCTCGCGGACGGCAGGGCGGTGCGGGCGCTGGTCCGTGACCCACACGCACCCGCCGCCCAGGCCTTGGCCAGTGCAGGCGCGGAACTCGTCGTCGGCGACTTCGACGACCCAGGCACACTTCCCGCCGCACTCGCCGGTGCCGCAGCGCTTTTCGCGGTGCCACCAGCGGCCCACGGCCCGCAGGGCTGGGATGTCGACCTCGAAGCCCAACGCGGAATCGCACTCGTCGACGCGGCCCGCCGCGCCGGGGTCGAGCAGATCGTGTTCACCGGCATCGCCTCGTTCAGTGGCGACAACACCTGGGGCGCCGCAGGCAAGAGCCAGATCGAGAACGCCATCGCGAACAGCGGCCTCCGCTACACCCTGCTACGCCCGGTCCGCTTCATGGAGAACTACCTCATGCGCGGCTTCCCGGTCGACGGCATCGTCGACGGCGTGCACCGGCACCTCTTCCCCGCCGATCGGCCGATGAAAGTCATTGCCCTGGCCGACATCGCCGACATCGCCGCGCTGGCCTTCGCCGACCCGGACCGCCTGCACGGCAAGACCCTCGAACTCGCGGGCGACGCCATCACGCCACCGACCGCGGCCGAAGCCATCACCAAGGCCACCGGCCACCCGGTCCGCTACCAGGAACTCGACGAGGCGGCCGCCGCCGAACTCGGCGACTCGATCGCGCACACCTGGCGCCTGATGCGCGCGACCGGCGGCTGGCGCGCCGACATCGTGGCTGTCCGCGAAATCCATCCCGGCTTGCGCACATTCGACACCTGGCTCACCGAAACCGGTGCCGCCCAGATCACGACTCTGCTGAACAACGACCAGGTCAGCGCACCGCACTGACCAACGGCGGCGGCGTACCGTCGATCAGGTGAAGTGGGGACGACGGCGGACCAACCGCCAACTGCGGAACCCGATCAGCGCCGAGGTGGACGAGCTGTTCGGGCCATCGCGCAAGCACATCCACGAGCGCAAGGAGTGGATCGCGGTCGCCAAGGTGGACGATCGCGAGTCCGGCGACGATCCGCTGGTGGATCTGACGTCCGGCGTGGTCGTGCTCAGGGTCGTCCGCGAGAGTTAGCGGCTGAACTACGCGGCGCCGACCGGGGCGAGGTTCTCGCCCCGGAGGCGCTGCGAGATGACCTGGGTGATGCCGTCACCGCGCATGCTGACGCCGTAGAGCGCGTCGGCGATCTCCATGGTCGGCTTCTGGTGGGTGATGACGATCAGCTGGCTCTTCTCCCGCAGCTGCTCGAACAGCCCGATCAGGCGGCGCAGGTTGGTGTCGTCGAGCGCGGCCTCGACCTCGTCCATCACGTAGAACGGTGACGGGCGGGCGCGGAAGATGGCCACCAGCAACGCCACCGCAGTGAGCGACTTTTCGCCACCGGACAGCAGCGACAGCCGCTTGACCTTCTTGCCCGGCGGCCTGGCCTCCACCTCGATGCCGGTGGTGAGCATGTTGGACGGGTCGGTGAGGATCAGCCTGCCCTCGCCGCCCGGGAACAGCTTGGCGAAGACGCCGACGAACTCGCGCTCGACGTCCTCCCACGCCTCGGTGAACACCTGCAGGATCCGGGCGTCCACCTCGGCGACCACCTCGAGGAGGTCCTTGCGCGCGCTCTTGACGTCTTCGAGCTGGGTGGCCAGGAAGTTGTAGCGCTCCTCGAGCGCGGCGAACTCCTCCAGTGCAAGGGGATTCACCTTGCCGAGGGTGGCGAGGTCCTTCTCGGCGCGTTTGGCGCGACGTTCCTGGGAGGTCCGGTCGTAGGGCATCGGCGCGGGCGCGGTGACCTGTTCGCCACGCTCCTTAGCCTGCTCGTACTCCTGCCATTCCAGGTCCGTCGGCGGCAGCGGCACGTCGGGGCCGTACTCGGCGATCAGGTCGCTGAGCGCGATGCCGAACTGCTCGGAGATGGTGGTCTCGAGCTGCTCGATGCGCAGCGCCGCTTGGGCTTTCGCCACCTCGTCGCGGTGCACCGCGTCGGTGAGCTGGGCCAGCTGGGTGGACAACGCGCGCACCCGCTCCTTGACCTGCTCGACCTGGGCGGCGGCCTCGCCACGACGGCGGACCAGGTCGTCGCGGCGGGTACCCGCTTCGGCGACAACCTTTTCCAGCTCCGCGGCAACGCGAGCGCCGGATTCCGCCACTGCCGCAGCGACTTCGGCGGCCTTCTTGCGCGAGGCCTGGGCGCGTTCGGCGCGGGCGCGGGTCTCGCGCTCGGCGCGCGCGGCCCGACGCAACGAATCCGCCTTGCCGCGAACCGATTCCGCGCGTTCCTCGGCGGTGCGCACCGAAAGGCGCGCCTCCACCTCCATCGACCGTGCCTCGGCCAGCGCGGCGGCGGCCTCCTCGCGTTCGCGGCCCGCGGTCTCGGTGCCCGCAGAGGTGCCGTCGGAGTCGATCTCGGACTGTTCGAGTTCGGCATTGCGCAGCCGGTCCTCGATTTCGGCCAGCGAGGTGAGTGATTCCTCCCGGCTCGCTTCGGCTTCCGTGCGCTGCGAGAGCAGCCGCTCGCTGTCGGATTGTGCGGTGCGGGCCGCGTGGCCGAGCCTGCCGAGCCGGTCGTAGATGGCGACCAGCGACTGATCGGATTCGTGCAGCGCGAGCAGCGCCTGGTCGACGGCGTCCTTGCGATCGGTCTGTTCGGCCAGCGCGCCGGACAGTGCCGCCTCGAGTTCCTCGGCCCGCCGTTGTGCCGCGACGAGATCGGCTTTGGCGCCGTCGATGTCGGCCTGGATCTCCAGCTGGCTCGGCGCGCGGTCGGAACCGCCCAGCAGCCAACCGGATCCGGTGAGGTCGCCGTCGCGGGTGACCACGCGCACGTCCGGTCGGGCCGCCACCACCGAGCGGGCGGTGGCCAAGTCGTCGACCACCGCGATACCGGTGGTCAGTGCCGAGATCGCGGCACGCACGCTGTCCGGGCACTCCACCACATCGGCGAGCCAACGTGCGGCACCCGGCAGCTGGCCGAGCTGCGGGCGGCTACCGCCACCCGCGCCGAATACCAGTGCGGCACGACCACCGTCGGCGTCCTTCAACGCGCGGATGGCGTCGTGCGCCGATTCGCCGGTGTCCGCCGCGACGGCATCGGCGAGCGGACCGAGCGCGGCGGCGACCGCGGCCTCGAACCCGCCGTGCACCCGCAACAGTCCGGACAGCGGTCCGAGCAGTCCCTGCGACCGATGCTCCACCAACCAGGCGGCACCGTCGCGACGGGCCAGACCCATACTGAGCGCCTCGATCCGCGCCGACAGCGACGCGACCCGCTTGCTCGCCTCACGGTCCTGTTCGCGCAGTTCGGTGACCCGCTGATCGGCGAGCGCGAGCGCCTGCACCGCGTGTTCGTGCTGCGCGTCCAGGCCCGCCTCGCCGGCGTCCAGCTCGCTGAGTTCGGTCTGCACCGTGTCGAATTCGGCCTGCGCCGCGTCGCCACGCTGCCTGGCGTCGGCGATCGAGGTGGTCAGCCGGGCGATCTCACCATCGAAAGACTGTGCCCTGGTGCGCAAGGTGTCGACCTTGCCGACCAGCCGCGCCACGCCTTCGCGACGATCCGCGATCGCCCGCACGGCGGCCAGGTGCGCCTGCTCCGCGGCCTTGGCGGTGTGCTCGCGTTCGGCCAGCGCGTCCCTGGCCGCCTCGAGGGTCTCGGTCGCGATCTCGACCGCCTCGCGCAGCTCGGCCTCCTCGGCCTCCACCCGCTCGGCTTCGGCCTCCAGCTGCTCCGGGTCGCGCCCGCTGCCGACCGGGGTTTCGGTGTCGAGATGGCGGGCCCGGTCCTGGGCGATCCGGATGGTCGCGTTGACCCGCTCGGCCAGCGCGGACAGCTGGAACCAGATCTGTGCGGCGGCCTCGGCGCTCGGCGTCAGCCGGGACAGCTGGAATTCCTGCTGCGCCAGTGCGGCATTGGCGGCGTCGAGTTCGCTGTGCACGTTGATGTGCTGCTCGCGGGCGTAGGCTTCCTTGCTCTGCTGGCTCTCCAGCTCGCCGCGGCGGGTCACCAGGTCGTCGGCGGCCAGGCGCATCCGCGAGTCGCGCAGGTCGGCCTGCACGGTCTGCGCGCGACGAGCCACCTCGGCCTGCCTGCCGAGCGGCTTGAGCTGGCGGCGCAGTTCGGTGGTGAGGTCGGTGAGGCGGGCCAGGTTGGCCTGCATGGCCTCGAGCTTGCGGACCGCCTTCTCTTTGCGCTTGCGGTGCTTGAGCACGCCCGCGGCCTCTTCGATGAACGCGCGCCGATCCTCCGGGCGCGATTCCAGAATGGCCGAGAGCTGACCCTGCCCGACGATGACGTGCATCTCGCGGCCGATGCCGGAGTCGCTGAGCAGCTCCTGCACATCCATCAATCGGCAGGAGCTGCCGTTGATCTCGTATTCGCCCGCACCGTCCCGGAACATCCGCCGGGTGATGGACACCTCGGCGTAGTCGATCGGCAGCGCGCCATCGGAGTTGTCGATGGTGAGGGTGACCTCGGCGCGGCCGAGCGCGGCCCGTCCCGCGGTGCCCGCGAAGATCACGTCCTGCATCTTGCCGCCGCGCAGCGCCTTCGCGCCCTGCTCGCCCATCACCCAGGTCAACGCGTCGACCACGTTGGACTTGCCGGATCCGTTCGGACCGACCACGCAGGTGATACCGGGCTCCAACCGCAGCGTCGTCGCGGACGCGAAGGACTTGAAGCCCTTCAACGTCAGGCTCTTGAGATGCAAGTCGACGACCCTTTCCGTGTTGGATTGGCGACCTTCGCCGCCCCTCCGTGGTTACGCAAGCTGCCGCCTCCGGGCCGAACGCTCACGTCGCCGGTTCCGATTGGCGGCCTTCGTCGGTTTCCGCAACCTCGCCCGTCGCCGGGCTCATCGCGCACGCCGCCGTCTTCTGCCTGGTCAGCAGACGCGGGCGACCAGCCATGGTATCCGTCGTGTGTCGAATACCCCCGATGCGGGACGGCCCACGTGACCGAGTGGTGGTTCGGCGATACACGTAGGTTATCGAGTCATCCCGCAATATCGCGTATTTCAATGTGCCCGAGGTTTGCCGGACGCGTCGCCCTAGTGTCTACCCCACCGCATCCGGTGGCGCGACCGACGCGCCCACCACACGCAGGACGATAGCGCGCCCAGACCGAGCACGCTGCTGCCCGCAGGTAACGAACTCGGGCATCTTCTTCGACCTCAGCGGAACCTTTACACCAATAGACCGACGGACTCGGCGCACGCACTGACGTCGGGCCATGTCGCCGCATACGATCCACTCTGATTCGCCAGCGGGAATGTTTGGAGCGCCACAGGATGCCGACCCCAGCCGGGACCAGTACGGCGTTCCGGCTTGCCCGAATCGCGGCGCTGGTGCTCGGCAGTCTGTTGTTTCTCTACGCGTGCGAGAACAGCAAGAGTGCGATGCTGGCGGACAAGTGGGTCGAGGTCGCCATCTCGGGCGGGTTGTTGGCAGCCGGGTTGGGGGTGGCCTGGTTCGAGGTCAAGCTGACCGACTATCGCGTTTACGACGACGAGGACGAGCTCCGGCCGGTGCGGGCCGAAAGCCGTGCGGCTCGCGGCGGCCACGCCAAAGGTCGTGCGGATGTCCGTGGCGATCGGGGCAAAACGCAGGTCCGCACCCGTATGAGTCGATGGATACCCGGCTTAACTCTCGCCGACGACGAACCCCGCGCCGATCGAGACGAAATCCGGGAGTTCCTGGTCGAATCCGAGGGCTGGTCGATGCGCGCCAAGATCGCCCGTTCCGGCGACCTCGTCTTCCACGGCCACGATCTCGGTGGCACCTACCCCGCCTATGAGTGGATGTGGGTATTCCACCCCGAGACCTTCCCCGACATCCGCGCCGCCCTCGGCGATGACGAAGGTGAGATCCTCGAGCTGCTCGAAGACGTTGTCCCGCAACTGGATCGACACGGACGGCACGACCCGGGCGCCTGGCTCCGCACCCACGACATCCCCGCGACCTACCGCGAGAAGGGTGTCAGCGCCACCCAGCAGACCCGCGAGCTCCCGATCATGCAGCCCGGTCTCCCCCGCCCGACACCTCGGCGCAGCGACCCTGTTTCGGCACGGTCGCATCGAAACGAGCCACCGGCCAACCACTCCCATCGCAAGAATCGGAATGCCGCGCCGATAGACGAAGAGTCGGCCCCCATCCCGACCGCGCGCTCACGCCCACGGCGAGATCCGGTCGCACCGAGCAGATTCCGGAGCGAAGATTCCGCATCGGCGCAGTTACCATACGGCGAGCCGGAACCGGCACGGTCGCGGCGTGATCCGATTGCACCCGCCAGGTTCCGGCACGAGGAGCCCGAGCCGTCACCCTACGAAGAGCCGGAACCGGCACCCGCACAGCGGTACTCCTCCGCGCCAGCGCGCTGGTCACCCGAAGACTTCGGACCTGCACGGTCACCGTACGAGGACGCCGCCCCGTCACCGCACGACGAGCCGGAACCGGCGCGCGCACAATGGCGTTCCAGCGCACCGGCCCGTTCGTCGCACCAGGATTTCGGGCCCGCCCGATCGCCGTACGAAGATCCCGTACCTGACCGGTTGCCGCACGGTGTGCCGGAACCTGCACGCTCGCAGCAGGAGTACGCCGCGCCCGCACGCTCGTTCCGCGAGGACTTCGGAGGCGGCAGATCAACATACGAGGAACCGGCCCGGTCACCGCGGGAGGACGAGCCCGCACCGCACTATGCGGATCCCGAACCCCGATGGCCGGTCCGGGACGAAAACGCGCGACCCCCGCTCGAGCGGCGGAAGCGTTCTACGCACGCGCAACCGGCGAACGAGTGGTCCCGCCACGACGAGTCCGAACCCGCACAGGCGTCCTATGAGGATCCAGCGGATGCTTGGGCACGGCGTCAGCGCCTCGATGCCATCCAGTCGCAGTTGGAGCAACACGCACCGGCGGAACCGCCGTCACGGTCGTACCGCAGGGAAGCCGCGCAGCCCCAATATGATTCGCGCCGCGGCGAACCCGATCTGCCCTTGCAGCGCAGAGGCAGTTCGGCGGTGCCACACGATTACGCGGAAGCGGGGCGATACGAGCAACTTTCGCCGCCTCGGCAACGACCCGCGCCGACCGCCGAGCCGTCCTGGCCCGAGCGATCCATGCCCCGTCGGCGGGAGGCACCCCCGGCTCAGCCACCGCGCCAACGTGACGAATACCCCCGGTCATGGACCGACCAGCCCGCCGAGTACGACGAATCGCCGCCCGCTCGCCGCCGTCGGTCGAGCCAGCCACCGAATTCGGCAGACTCTGGCCGCCATTCAGCATCGCAGGGCGCAACGCCGCCTTGGCAGTAGGCGGTTCGCGCACCCGCTCAAGGCAACCCGCCACTCAGCCCATGTGGCGTGAATACCGGCCGGACTCGAACCCGGTCAGCATCCGGAACACGAGCACCGCGCCCCACGGCCCGATCACCCAGATCGGCCACGGGTAGGTGAATTCGCCAACGCTCAGCGAGATCGCACCCCAGATCAGCACGACCAGCACGCTCACCCCGAGCCAGCTGGTGCCTTCGATCTTCTGCCAGATCGGGATGCGCGCGCCCGAGCCCGCCTTTCCGACAGGCTCTTTCGACAGCTTGGGCAGATCGGACAGGACCAACTGCAGTTCGTCCGTGGTGGTGGTCGCGTACACCTGAGCGGCGCGCTGGTCGTATTCGGCGAGGTCGATTCGCCCGTCCTCCAGGTGCCTGGCGAGCAGGCGCACCACCTTGTCGCGTTCGGCGTTCGAGGCGCGGGTACCAGTCGAGATTTCCATCTGATGTTCCTTGTCGACGGTTCCACCCTCCATAGTGGAATGTTCACACAGAATGCATCCTCCACTGTGGAATGTCAACCCATCGGCGACCCGGCCAGACCCGGCGCTGGTGCCACCACCTCGGGCGCGGCAGTATGGACGGTGCTCAGATCGCGGACGCTCAGGGTCCGCGTCGACGAAAACTCCTAGGAGGCATAGGTGTCGGAAACCGTGCGCGGTGTCATCGCCCGTAGCAAAGGCGCGCCGGTCGAGATCGTCGACGTGGTGATCCCCGACCCCGGTGCCCACGACGTGGTCGTGCGGGTGCAGGCCTGCGGCGTCTGCCACACCGACCTGCACTACCGCGAGGGCGGCATCAACGACGAGTACCCGTTCCTGCTCGGGCACGAGGCCGCGGGCATCGTGGAAACCATCGGCGATGCGGTCACCCACGTCGAGGTCGGCGATTTCGTCATCCTGAACTGGCGCGCCGTGTGCGGCGAATGCCGAGCCTGTAAGCGCGGCCGCCCCTGGTACTGCTTCGCGAGCAACAACGCGAGCAAGAAGATGACCCTCACCGACGGCACCGAACTGAGCCCCGCGCTCGGCATCGGCGCCTTCGTCGACAAGACGCTCGTGCACGAAGGACAGTGCACCAAGGTCGATCCGGCGGCCGACCCCGCGGTGGCCGGGCTGCTCGGCTGCGGCGTGATGGCGGGCATCGGCGCGGCGGTGAACACCGGCAACGTGTCCCGCGGCGATACCGTCGCGGTGCTCGGCTGCGGTGGTGTCGGCGACGCGGCCATCGCCGGGGCCCGGCTGGCCGGTGCGAAGACCATCATCGCGGTCGATCGCGACGCCCGAAAGCTGGCCTGGGCCAAGGACTTCGGCGCGACCCACACCATCGACGCGACCAGCGAGGACGTGGTCGAGAAGATCCAGGAGTACACCGACGGCTTCGGCGCCGACGTCGTCATCGAGGCGGTCGGCCGCCCGGAAACCTGGAAGCAGGCGTTCTACGCCCGCGACCTGGCGGGCACCGTGGTCCTGGTCGGCGTCCCCACGCCCGACATGACCATCGAGATGCCGCTGATCGACCTGTTCTCCCGCGGCGGCGCCCTCAAGTCCTCCTGGTACGGCGACTGCCTGCCCGAGCGCGACTTCCCGACGCTGATCGACCTGCACCTCCAGGGTCGACTGCCGCTGGAACGCTTTGTCAGCGAACGCATTTCGCTTGATCAGGTGGAGGCGGCGTTCACCGCGATGCACGCGGGCGACGTGCTGCGTTCGGTGGTGGTCCTGTGAAGATCGAGCGCGTAGTCACCTCCGGCACCTTCTCCCTCGACGGCGGCACCTGGGACGTCGACAACAACGTCTGGCTCATCGGCGACGACCACGAAGTCCTCGTCATCGACGCCGCGCACAACGCCGACACGATCGCCGACGCCGTCGGCACCCGCAACGTCGTCGCCATCCTGTGCACCCACGGCCACAACGACCACGTCACCGTCGCACCGGAACTGAGCACCCGCCTCGACGCCCCGATCCTCCTACATCCCGCCGACGACCCGCTGTGGCGCATGACCCACCCCGACGTCGACTATCGCTCCCTGGCCGACACCCCCCGAATCACCGTGGCCGACACCGACATCGATATCCTGCACACCCCCGGCCACTCCCCCGGCTCGGTCTCCCTGCACCTCCCCGAAGCCGCCGCCCTCTTCACCGGCGACACCCTCTTCTCCGGCGGCCCCGGCGCGACCGGCCGCTCCTACTCCGACTTCGACACCATCATCGACTCGATCCGCGACCGCCTACTCACCCTCCCCGACGAAACAACCGTCCACACCGGCCACGGCGACACCACCACCATCGGCACCGAGAAGCCTTCTCTCGCAGACTGGATAGCCCGCGGGCACTGACTCCCGCGACTTCTCCAGAGGCGTCCAGACCCAGCCCAAGTGGTCCACACCATGGTGTGGACCACCCACGGTCAACCCACGCGCAGTTGCTCGTCACCGAAGTCGGCGACGAGCTTCAGCACGCCGCCGAGGGCGGATACGTACCGGTCCAACACGTCTCGGGTGGAAACCTCGCCCTGTTCGATCTGCGACACCCGCGCCACGGATATGCCCATCTGCTCCGCGACCTGCTTCTGACTGAGGCCTCGGCGCTTGCGGAGTTCCGCCAACCGCCAACCGCGGGCTCGGTCTTTCAGACGGTCGACGCCTTCTTCGAATGCTTCCGGCCCACCCGCGGCGTCGATTGCGCGCTCGAGGTGTCCGGTGTCGCGCCAGCGACGATGTGTGGTCATTGGTGCAACTCCTCAGCTCGCTCGGACAGGTAAGCGTCGTACAGTCTTTCGGCTCGTGGTATCGCGTCTCGATACCACCGCTGCCACGCGCCGGACTTGTCGCCTGCTACCAGCATGATGGCCGATCTCCATGGGTCGAAGGCGAACAGTATTCGGATCTCGCTGTTGCCCGCGGACCCCGGCCGCAGCTCCTTCAGGTTCGCAATTCGCGATCCGACGATGCTGTCCACAAGCGGCCTGCCCTGTGCGGGCCCCGTTCGCTCTAGCAGCAGAATCGCTTGGTTCACCAGCGTGTGTGTTGCGCGGTCGGTCTGCCATAACGTGTCGAGGAACTGCTCTACCTCGTCGGTTATGAAGATCTCCCACTCGTCCATTGACGGTACCTCCCCTTGGTCCGCGATTCAAGGATTTCCTTAACAAGGATTGCTCGAGCGAATGCGGTTGCAGGTTAGGTCGTGGGTCCGACAAGTAGCGCTTGACCAGCAGCGACGAGCGCCGCCGGGAGGTAGCGGCTAGAGGATGGCGAAGGCTACTACTAGGCCGAGGGCGAAGTGGGCGGCGGCTACTACGAGGACTTCGGTGGTGTAGGTGTCGGCGTGCAGGGTGGCGCCGATGTCTATGCCGAGGGCCTTTTCGATGACGCGGACCGAGATCACCTGGGCGATGATGCCGACCAGGCCGAAGATGAGGGCGGCGATGAGGCCCTCGGAGAGCTTGCCGCCACTGCCTACCGCGAGGATGGCGAGGACGACGATGAAGGCCATGCTGATCATGCCCGCGGCCGCGACGATGATGGCGTTGGGCTTGCCCTCGACGACCAGCGCGCGCAGCTTGCCCGGCGTGGTCAGGTCGATGGCGTAGAACCCGACGAGCATCAGCACCAGACCGATGAGGGCGTAGAGGATGATCGCTCCCACACCCTCGCCGAGCGAGCTCCAGTACCCCGATTCGAGGGCGACTGTGGTCATCATGATCCTTCCGGAGTGTTTTGGGCGATGCGGTGCGGGACGAAGGCGGAACCGTCGTCGGTGATCAGTCCGGCGGTCTCCCGGATACCGAGGCCCGCGGCGGTGTCGCCGACGATCCAGGCGCCGAGCACGGGGCGCATGTCGTCGAATTCCGGTAGCGGATCCAGCAATTGGTAGACGTAGCCCTCTTCGCCGTAGACACCGCCGGTGGCGGTCTCCAGGCCGGCGCCGACGATGGTCATGTTGGCGCCCTCGCGGCCGAGCTTCGGCTTGCGGATGTACTCGGTGAGCTCGTTGGGCTGATCCAGGTAGGCGGGCAACAGATTCGGATGCCCCGGATACATCTCCCACAGCACTGCGAGGATCGCCTTGTTGCTGAGCAACGTCTTCCACAACGGTTCGATCCACATGGTCTGCGGCAGGCTGCCCACCACCCGCTTGCCGAACTCGTCGTCGAGCGCCCACTCCCACGGGTAGAGCTTGAAGATCGCCTCGATCGGCGCCTCGGCCAGATCGACGAAACGTGCCAGCTCCGTGTCGAATCCGACCTCTTCGATCGGCAGCGCGATGGTGTCGAACCCGGCCTCGGCCGCGGTCTCCTGCATGTAGGCGGTGGTGACGTTGTCCTCACCGGTGGCGTCCGCGCCGGACCAGCTGAAGTGCAGCTGCGCGGTCGGCAGGGTGTCGCGCAGCTCGGTCCAGCGCTCGACGAGCTTCTCGTGCAACGAATTCCATTGATCGCCGCCGGGATAGAGCGCGGTCAGCCAGTGCCACTGCACAATCGCCGCCTCCAGCAGCGAGGTCGGTGTATCCGCGTTGTACTCCAGCAGTTTCGCCGGCCGCCGCGCGTCGTAGCGCAGGTCGAATCGCCCGTACACGTAAGGGTCACTGCGCCGCCAGGATTCGGCGATCGGCCCCCAACTCCATTCGGGCAGACCGAAATCCTTGAACCGCCCGGTCAGCACGACGTGCTCGACGGCGTTCAGGCACATCGAATGCAGCAGCTCGACATCGGCTTCCAGCGCGAGGATTTCGTCCATCTCGAACTCGTAGTACACCGACTCGTCCCAGTACGGCCGCGGCTGCCCGCTGGCATCGCGACCGGGCACACCGTAGACGAGGCCCTGACTCTCGGTGATCTGCTGCCAATCCGGCCGGGGCGTACTGCGCACTCGCCGCACTACGATCCTCCGCCGGTGCTCTTGCTACCCAGTCCGCCGCGCTGAACTGTGGTGCCGCTCTTGGTCTTTATCTCGGCGCTCTTGGGTTTGACGGTGGTGCCACCGGTCGGCGGCTTGCCGATGGTGGGGGTGCCGCCGTAGTAGTACCGGTACTGCGGGCCGCCGCCGAGGATGATCAGGCCCGGTCCGATGCCACCGTCGTTGACGAAGCCCTGCCGACCGTCGCCGCAATAGCTGTCATCGACGACGATTTCCTGACCGTTCTCGGTCTTCACACACGACGCGGTGACCTTGTCGGGCGCGGAGATCGCCCGGTAGGCGAGGTACCCGCCGCCGACCAGCGCCGCAACACCGACGATGGCGACTCCGCCGATCATCACCCGCTTACGCGTGCGTTTCTTGGCCTCGCCTGCCGCCACAGCCGCCTGCTGGGCCTCCTCGGCCCGCTTACGCGCCTTGTCCCTGGCCCGCGCCTCGGCCACCGTCGGCGGGCGCGGCTGGGTGACGCCCGGCTCCTGCCGCTGCACACTCCCCTGCCGTGGCGGGACCGGTTGCGGCGCGGACGATTCCGGAAAGACAGTGGGCAGACCGGGAACCGCCGGGTTCGGATCGTTGATAGCGAATTCGGCCGTATCGCCCGGCCGAGGAGTTGTTACCTCGTGCGCCCCGCCCGTGCTCGACGGTTGCTCCGCCGCGGCGGAATGCTCATTCGGCTCGTTTCCCGGACGCTCGTCACCGGGATTGTGCGTGCTCACTGTCGAGTCCTCGTCCTATCCCGGCCCACAACTACCGCTCCTCGAATCCGGTCAAATCACCCCGCGCGGGCTCCCAGCTTTCCACAACCAAGGTCACCCGACCAGGTGTATCACCGGAACGTAGCAGTTCGAGCAACCGCGCACAGTCGTCCTGCAGCCCCTCCGCGACGACGTGTACCCGCCCGTCACGGGCGTTCGTCGCGTGCCCGGTCAACCCGAGCTCCAATGCCCGCGACCGCGTCCACCAGCGAAATCCCACACCTTGGACGCGGCCGTGCACCCACGCGCTCAGCCTGACCAGCTCAGCGGTTTCGCCCATCAGGCCTCGATATCGAAGGACAAAGTCACCTTCGTCCCGGCCTGCAGCGTCCGGCCCACCGTGCACGCCTTGTCGATTGCGCGCTGCACGGTAACCAGCAACCGCTCCCTCGCCTCGTCGTCCAGTTCGCTGAGGTCGAGCTGGAACGTCTCGTCCAGCTGCGGGTACAGCTCGTTCTCCCGATCCGCGTCACCGGACACGCGGATGGTCGCGTCGAAGGAATCACCGAGCTTGCGCGCGATCGAGAAGTCCGCGCTCAATCCCGAGCAACCGGCCAGGGCGATCTTCAGCAACTCGCCGGGGGTGAAAGCGCCCGGCACGCCCTGCGAAGCGATCAGTACTTCGGCGCCGCGCGAGCTGCGACCGGTGTACGCCCGCGTTCCCGTGCGCTCGACCCATAGTTCGGTCGGTTGTTGTGCCGCAGTCGCGGGTGTCTGTTCAGCCATGCGCTCGATCCTGCCATTTCTCGTCGGTGTCCACTCACGCGTGGAACGCGGCGAGGGCGGTCGCTCATTCCGGCACAGAGCGCGATCCCGGCCACTCACTCCTGGAAGCGGTAGCCCATTCCCGCCTCGGTCAGCAGGTGCTTGGGATGCGACGGATCGTCCTCGAGCTTGCGCCGCAGTTGAGCCAAATACACCCGCAGGTAATGGGTTTCGGTCGCGTACGACGGACCCCACACCTCGCGTAGCAGCTCCTTGCGCCCGACCAGCTTGCCCTTGTTGCGCACCAGCATCTCGAGCATGCCCCACTCGGTGGGTGTGAGATGCACCGTCTCGTCGTTCTTGGTCACCTTCTTGGCGGCCAGGTCGACGGTGAACGACGAGGTCACCACCACCGGATCGGACGAGTCGGTATCGGCGGCCCCGCGCCGGACCGCGGCGCGCAGCCGGGCCAGCAGCTCGTCCATCCCGAACGGCTTGGTGACGTAGTCGTCGGCGCCCGCGTCCAGCGCCTCGACCTTGTCCGCCGAGTCGGTGCGCGCCGACAGCACGATCACCGGCGCCGAGGTCCAGCCGCGCAACCCGGCCAGCACCTCGATGCCGTCGATGTCGGGCAGCCCGAGATCGAGGATGACCACGTCGGGGTGCTTGTCGGCGGCCGCACGCAGCGCGGCGCCGCCGGTCCCCGCGGTGATCACCTCGTACCCGCGGACCGACAGATTGATCCGCAGCGCACGCACGATCTGCGGTTCGTCGTCGACCACCAGCACCTTGATCGCCGGGGCGTCCTGCTTCTTGTCGGTCATCACGGCTTCCTGTGTGGTCCGGGGCTGCGGTGCTCCCACTGTCGATGTATCCATCATCAGCTGCTCGCTTCCGTTTCGTCGGCAGGCAGGTCCACGATCATCGTCAATCCTCCGCCAGGGGTCGGTTCGGCGTGCACGGTGCCACCCATCGCCTCGACGAAACCGCGCACCACCGACAGGCCGAGCCCGACGCCGGTGGTGTTGTCGCGGTCGCCGAGCCGCTGGAACGGCTCGAACAGTTGCTCCTCGGTGCCCTGCGGCACACCGGGACCGATATCCACCACTGCGATTGATACGCGGTCGCCCTCGCGTTCGGCGGTGACCCGCACCGGCGTGTCGCGGGTGGCGTGCCGCAGCGCATTGTCGATCAGGTTGGCCACCACCCGTTCCAGCAGCCCGGCGTCCGCGCGCACGGAGACGTCGCCGACCTCCACCTTCACCCGATCCATCGCCGCCCGCCGCAGCCCGCGCGCGCCCATGCCGACGCTCACCAGCGCCTGATGCACCACCTCGTCCATGTACACCCGGTGCAGCTGTGGTTTCACCACGCCGACGGCCAGCCGGGACGAGTCGAGCAGATTGCCGACGAGCGCGGTCAGCTGATCCACCGATTCCTCGATGGTTTCCAGCAATTCGGTGGTGTCCTCGGCGGAGAACTCGATGTCGTCGCTGCGCAGGCTGGACACGGCGGCCTTGGCCCCGGCCAGCGGCGTGCGCAGGTCGTGGCTCACCGCGGAGAGCAGCGCGCGGCGCAACCGGTCCGCCTCGAGCAGTGCCGCGGCGGCGCTGGCCTCCTCGGCGAGCCTGGATTGGCGCACCAGCCCAGCCGCCTGGTTGGCGACCGCGTTGAGCACCGGCCGATCCGCGGCGGCCAACGGCCGTCCGGCCAGCAGCAGCCAGCTCGTCGCGTCGCCCGCCTGAATCGCGGTCTCGGCATCGGCAGCGCGTTCCGGCGGGTTCGTCCCCACCGCGGCGACCACCTGCTCGCCGCAGACCATGCTGACCGCGCGCAGCCCGTAGGTCTCCCTGACCTGTTCCAGCAGCTTCGGCAGATCCGCCCCGTGCAGCACGGCACCGGCGAACAGCGTCAGCAACTCGGCCTGCTGCGAGGCCCGCCGTGCCTGCCGGGTCTGCCGCGCGGCCACATCGACCAGCGCCGCCACCGCGACCGCGACGAACAGCAACACCACCACCGTGACGAAGCTGTCTGGCGCGGCGATAGTCAGGCTGTAGCGCGGATCGGCGAAGAACCAGTTCAGCAGCAGCCCGGACAGCAGCGCCGAAAAGGCCGCGGGGACAACACCACCGAGCAATGCGACCGCGACGACGCCGATGAAGAACACCGCGCTGAGTCCGCCGAGCTGCAGGTAGCCGTCGAGGAACGCGTCACAGATCGCGCACACCACCAACGGCACCAGAACAGCCGCGAGCCAGGCCCGGATCGGCTGGCGCGGCATGAGCGAACCCTTGCGCAGGCCACGATGCGCTTCCTCGTGCGTGACCATGTGCACGTCGATCTTGCCGGACTGCTGCACCACGGTGGAGCCGATGCCCTCGTCGACCATGCGGGCCCACCGGGAGCGGCGGGAGGTGCCCAGGACGAGCTGGGTCGCGTTCACCTCGCGGGCGAATTCCAGCAGCGCGGTCGGCACATTGTCGCCGGTGATCGTGTGCAGCGAGGCATCGAGACTGGCGGCGAGTTCACGCAGCCTGGCCAGCCGTTCGGTGGACACACCGGCCAACCCGTCGCCGCGCACGACGTGCACCAGGACGAGTTCGGCGCTGGCCTTGCTCGCGATGCGGCTGGCCCGGCGCACCACCGTTTCCGACTCCGGTCCCCCGGTCACCGCGACGACGACGCGTTCGCGGGCCTCCCACAGATCGGTGATCTTGTGGTCGGCCCGGTACTTCGCCAGCGCGGCGTCGACCTGATCGGCCAGCCACAGCAAAGCCAATTCTCTTAGCGCGGTGAGGTTTCCGGGTCGGAAGTAGTTGCGCAGCGCGGCATCCACCTTGTCGGCGGCGTACACGTTGCCGTGAGACAGCCTGCGCCGCAACGCTTCCGGCGTGAGGTCGACCAACTCGACCTGGTCCGCGCCGCGCACCACCGCGTCCGGCACGGTCTCGCGCTGCTGGATGCCGGTGATCTGCTCGACGACATCGTTGAGGCTTTCCAAGTGCTGCACATTGACCGTCGAGATCACGTCGATGCCCGCATCCAGGAGCTCTTCGACATCCTGCCAACGCTTTTCGTTCCTGCCGCCCGGCGCGTTGGTGTGCGCCAACTCGTCGACCAAAGCCACCGCCGGATGGCGGCGCAGCACCGCGTCCACGTCGAGCTCGGGCAGCTGGGTACCGCGGTACTCCACCAGCTTGGGTGGAATCCGCTCGATACCCTCCAGCAGGGCGGCCGTCTTGGCCCGCCCGTGTGTCTCCACTACCGCAGCCACCACGTCACGGCCACGCTCGATCCGCCGGTGCGCCTCGCCGAGCATGGCGTAGGTCTTGCCGACTCCCGGCGCGGCGCCGAGGTAGATGCGGAGTTGTCCGCGTTTCACTCGTCCATCATTGCGCGTCGCGGCCCCGGAACCGAGTACCCCTCGGACGTAGCGGCGCGCTGCGCTCGAACCTCAGGCATCGAACGGCACCGGCTCCGTGCCGTGCATTCCCCGGACACGGTCGTTGTCGATGACAACGCTCTGTGTCTCCAGCTCATCGCCCGGGGTCCGCAGCGCGCGAATGAGCAGCGCGCAGCACACGAACCCGACAAGAAGGGCGACGGTGACAGCCGACATGACGTTCCTTTCTCCAACCGACCCGAACAACCGGTTGCGCTGGAATCGTCCGCCTGGCCGGCCCTCCACTAATACCGCCGCAGCGAAAGATCAGACCGATCTTTACGGTGTGTTGACGGTATCGCCGCCCACTTTGACGGCATCCTTTCAGCTATCCCAGGCCGGGGTGTAAACGAAGCGCAAAGGCAAGCATTCCTCGCGCTAAGGAGTCGTAAGGAACCTCGGCACGCGCCTGATCGAAGACTTGACTCGCCAAGGCGCGCTCCACAACACGAGCGCTTGATGGAGGTTGGTCAATCATGTCTGTCGTGGTGTTCACGGTGCTTACCGTGGCGATCTTCGCCCTGTTGGGGCTGATCCAGCGAGGGGTGGAGAAGCTGTGATCGCGAACCTGATCGGTTTGGTTCTCGCCATCTCCGTCGCGGTTTACATGGTCGCGGCGCTGCTTTTCCCCGAGAGGTTCTAGGTGAACACGACTACCGCGGGGATCGCGTTCGCGGCGTCCCTGATCATCGCGCTCGCCCTGGTGCATGTGCCGCTCGGCGACTACATGTTCCGGGTTTACAACAACACCAAGCACTCCCGCGCCGAGCGCGTCCTCTACAAGGCCATCGGCGTGCAGCCCGAGGTCGAGCAGACCTGGGGCGTGTATGCCCGCAGTGTGCTGGCGTTCTCCGGAGTCAGCATTCTGTTCCTGTTCTTCTTGCAGTTGGTCCAGGGCAAGCTGCCACTGCACCTGAACGACCCCGGCACCGAGATGACCCCGGCGCTGGCCTGGAACACCGCGGTCAGCTTCGTGACGAACACGAACTGGCAGAACTACTCCGGCGAGTCCACCCAGGGGCACCTGGTGCAGATGGCCGGGCTCGCGGTGCAGAACTTCGTCTCCGCGGCCGTCGGTATGGCCGTCGCGGTCGCCCTGGTGCGCGGCTTCGCCCGCAGGCACACCGGCGATCTCGGCAACTTCTGGGTGGACCTGGTGAGGGGTACCATCCGCATCCTGCTGCCGATCGCGTTCGTGTTCGCGATCGTGCTGATCGCCGGTGGCGTGATCCAGAACTTCCACCTGCACGACCAGGTCGCGCAGGCGCTGAACGGCACCGAGCAGACCATCCCCGGCGGGCCGGTGGCCAGCCAGGAGGTCATCAAGGAGCTCGGCACCAACGGCGGCGGCTTCTACAACGCGAACTCCTCGCATCCGTTCGAGAACCCCACCACCTGGACCAACTGGCTCGAGATCTTCCTGATCCTGGTGATCAGCTTCTCGCTGCCGCGCACCTTCGGCCGGATGGTCGGCAGCAAGAAGCAGGGTGTCGCCATCGCCGCCGTGATGGGCACCATCGCGATCATCAGCGTGACGTTGAGCAATGTCTTCCAGCTCGCGCACCACGGCACCGTGCCCACCGCGATCGGCGCCTCCATGGAGGGCGTCGAAACCCGCTTCGGCGTGGCCGATTCGGCGACGTTCTCCGGCGCGACCACGCTGACGTCCACCGGTGCCGTCGACTCGTTCCACGACTCCTACACCAGCCTCGGCGGCATGATGACGATGTTCAACATGCAGCTCGGCGAAGTCGCCCCTGGCGGAACGGGTTCCGGGCTCTACGGCATGCTCATCCTCGCGGTGATCACCGTGTTCGTCGCGGGCCTGATGGTCGGGCGCACACCGGAATACCTCGGCAAGAAGATCACGCCGCGCGAAATCAAGCTCGCCGCTTCCTATTTCCTGGTCAGCCCGCTGATCGTGTTGATAGGCACCGCCATTGCGATGGCCATGCCCGGACAACGCGCCGGAATGGCCAACTCCGGACCGCATGGCCTCTCGGAAGTGTTGTACGCCTTCACTTCCGCGGCGAACAACAACGGCTCCGCGTTCGCGGGTCTGACCGGCAATACCGAGTGGTACAACACCGCACTGGGTCTGGCCATGGTCTTCGGCCGGTTCCTGCCGATCATCTTCGTGCTCGCGCTCGCCGGTTCGCTGGCCAAGCAGGGCAACACCCCCGAGTCGATCGGCACGCTGCCGACGCACCGGCCGCAGTTCATCGGCATGGTCGTCGGCACCACCGTGATCCTGGTCGCGCTCACCTTCCTGCCCGCACTCGCGCTCGGGCCGCTCGCCGAAGGAATACACTGAAATGACCACTCCCACTACCGAAATCACCGTTCCGGACGAGTTCAACGAGTCGAAGAAGCAGCTGGAGAGCAAGTCCGGCCGGGTCCCGCGCGGCGCGCTCGATCCGAAGATGCTGCTGACCTCGCTGCCCGACGCGGTGCGCAAGCTGGACCCGCGCACCATGTGGCGCAACCCGGTGATGTTCATCGTCGAGATCGGCGCGGTCTGGTCCACCGTGCTCGCGATCACCGATCCCACCTTCTTCGCCTGGGCGATCGTGGTGTGGCTGTGGCTCACAGTGATCTTCGCCAATCTCGCCGAAGCGGTGGCCGAGGGTCGCGGCAAGGCGCAGGCGGACACCCTGCGCAAAGCCAAGACCGACACCGTCGCACGGCGTTTGGTGGACTGGACGCCCGGCGGCCAGGTCGTCGAGGAAGGTGTCGCCGCACCGGAACTGCAGCGCGGCGACCATGTCGTGGTCGAGGCCGGACAGGTCATCCCCGGTGACGGTGACGTCGTGGAAGGCATTGCCTCCGTGGACGAATCGGCGATCACCGGCGAATCCGCGCCGGTGATCCGGGAATCCGGTGGCGACCGCTCCGCGGTGACCGGCGGCACCACGGTGCTGTCCGACCGGATCGTCGTCAAGATCACCCAGGAGCCCGGCAAGAGCTTCATCGACAAGATGATCGCCCTGGTCGAGGGCGCGAGCAGGCAGAAGACGCCGAACGAGATCGCGCTGAACATCCTGCTTGCCTCGCTGACGATCATCTTCGTGTTCGCGGTGGTCACCCTGCAGCCGCTGGCCATCTTCTCCAAGGCCAACAACCCAGGTGTGCCCGACACTTCGGCGCTGAACGCCTACGGGATCACCGGCATCGTCATGGTCTCGCTGCTGGTCTGCCTCATCCCGACCACCATCGGCGCGCTGCTCTCGGCCATCGGCATCGCGGGCATGGACCGCCTCGTGCAACGCAATGTGCTCGCCATGTCCGGCCGCGCGGTCGAGGCCGCGGGCGACGTGAACACGCTGCTGCTGGACAAGACCGGCACCATCACCCTCGGCAACCGGCAGGCCTCGGAATTCGTTCCGATGCCGGGCATTTCGGCCGACGAGCTGGCCGACGCGGCGCAGCTGTCCAGCCTCGCCGACGAGACGCCCGAGGGCCGCTCCATCGTCGTGTACGCCAAGCAGGCGTTCAACAAGCGTGAGCGCACGCCCGGCGAGCTGAAGGGCGCGACCTGGGTCGAGTTCACCGCGCAGACCCGCATGTCGGGTGTGGATCTGAACGACGGGCATCAGCTGCGCAAGGGCGCGGCCAGCGCGGTCATCGAATGGGTTCGCGCGCAAGGCGGCAACGTGCCGACCGAGGTCGGCGTGACCGTCGACGGCGTCTCCGCCTCCGGTGGTACGCCGCTGGTCGTCGGCGAGGTCAGCGGCGGCACCGCGCGGCTGCTCGGCGTCATCCACCTCAAGGACGTCGTCAAGCAGGGCATGCGGGAACGCTTCGACGAGATGCGTCGAATGGGCATCCGCACCGTCATGATCACCGGCGATAATCCGTTGACCGCCAAGGCGATTGCCGACGAGGCGGGTGTGGACGACTTCCTCGCCGAGGCCACGCCGGAGGACAAGCTGGCGCTGATCAAGAAGGAGCAGGACGGCGGCCGGCTGGTCGCGATGACCGGTGACGGCACCAACGACGCACCGGCGCTGGCCCAGGCCGATGTGGGTGTCGCCATGAACACCGGCACCTCGGCGGCCAAAGAAGCGGGCAACATGGTCGATCTGGATTCCGATCCGACCAAGCTCATCGAGATCGTGGAGATCGGCAAGCAGCTGCTCATCACCCGCGGCGCGCTGACCACCTTCTCGATCGCCAACGACATCGCCAAGTACTTCGCGATCCTGCCCGCGCTGTTCATCGCGCTGTTCCCCGGGCTGGACGCGCTGAACATCATGCGGCTGCACAGCCCGCAGTCGGCGATCCTGTCCGCGGTCATCTTCAACGCGATCATCATCGTGGCGCTGATCCCGCTGTCGCTGCGCGGCGTCAACTACACGCCGTCCAATGCGTCGAAGTTGTTGAGCCGCAACCTGTTGATCTACGGCCTCGGCGGCATCATCGCGCCGTTCATCGGGATCAAGATCATCGACCTCGTCGTCCAACTCCTCCCTGGGATGTCCTGACATGCAGTTCTCAACTTGGATTCGGCAGCACCTGGCCGCGCTGCGGGCGCTGCTCGTGCTCACCGCGATCACCGGAATCGTCTATCCCCTGGCCGTTTTCGCGGTCGCCCAGATACCCGGTCTGCACGACAAGGCGGACGGCTCGCTGATCAAAGTCGACGACAAGGTCGTCGGCTCCAGCCTGATCGGGCAGTCCTTCACCGATCCGGACGGCAAGGCGCTGGTGCAGTACTTCCAGAGCCGCCCGTCCTCGGCGGGTAGCAGCGGCTACGACCCGTTGGCCACCGCGGCCAGCAACCTCGGCCCGGAGAGCATCGTGGACACCCTCGATGCCGACCCGGCGAACGTGAAGCTGAGCCTGCTGTCCACCGTGTGCGCACGCAGCAAGGAGGTCGGCGACCGTGAGGGGGTCGACGGCGGTCGGCCGTTCTGCACCAAAGACGGTGTGGGCGCGGTCCTCTCGGTGATCGGGCCGCGCGACGCCGACGGTGAGGTTTCGCATCCGACGCAGGTGGTGAGCATCAACGAAGCGTGCCCGACGACGCCATTCCTGGCCACCTACAAGGGTGTTCAGGTGGAGTGCGCAAAGCCGGGTGAGGATTACGCGGCAGGCCGGATCGTGCCGATCTTCGGTGACGCCCCCGTCGACACCCCGGTGCCGACCGATGCCGTCACCGCGAGCGGCAGTGGGCTGGACCCGCACATCTCCCCCAGGTACGCGGACATCCAGGTCGCGCGAATCGCCAAGGCCCGCAGCATCTCTGCCGACCAGGTGCGTCAGCTGGTGGACGCACACACCACCGGCCGCACCCTCGGTTTCCTCGGTGAGCCCCGCGTCAACGTGGTCGAACTGAACCTCGACCTCGACCAGCGATACCCGTTCCGCGGCTGATCTGAAGCTGACGAGGGCCGGTGACAACGACGTCATCGGCCCTTTCGCTACTCTTACCGCCCGCTGAGCCATCGAGTGGCACACCATGGCGGGGCGTACTCGCGATTTGCCGCCACCATGTGCCACTGAACGGCAATTCAGGCCCCTTCTTCCTTTTTCGGCTGCGGACCGAGCGGGAGCAAAGGGGCGTTCAGGACCACGCAGAACGGGTGGCCGGCCGGATCGAGCAGCACCCGCCACTTGTCCGGACCCGGTTGCACCTCGGCGACCCGCGCCCCCAACCGAACGGCCTCCGCCTGCGCTTCGTCCAGATCATCCACCTTGAGTTCGAGATGGATGTGCATCGGCGTATCACCCCCGGGCCAGGTCGGCGGCCGGTAATCCGGAACCGTCAGCGCGGTCAGCGACCCCCGTTCGGTGTGCACCACGGCCAAATCATCGGCCCGATAAACGATCTCCCCTCCGAGCAGCGCGGCCCAAAACCCCGCCAGCTCCTCCTTGTCGGCACAGTTCAAAGTGATCAAACTCAACTGAGCGATAGCCACGTCCCGATCCTACGGATGGTGGGCGGTCACCAGCTCCGCCGACCGACGCCGCGAACGGGACATGAGGGCGGGGCTACTCGCACTGTCGCGCCGCTATGTCTCGTTCGGTGCGAGCTAGCGGTAGTCCGGGTTGGGGAAGTCGAAGCGGCAGCCTGCGTCCCATTCGGAGCGTTGGTTGCCGTGGGCGGGGATGCCGTTGGCGTCCTTCAGCATTCGGGCGAAGTGCAGGAGGTTCCAGGTCATGAAGGTGGTGTTGCGGTTAGTGAAGTCGTTGGCGGGGCCGCCGGAGCCCGGGTCCAGGTAGGAGGGGCCGGGGCCTACTTCGCCGATCCAGCCCGCGTCGGCTTGCGGTGGGATGGTGTAGCCGAGGTGCTGGAGGCTGTAGAGGATGTTCATGGCGCAGTGTTTGACGCCGTCTTCGTTGCCGGTGATCAGGCAGCCGCCGACGCGGCCGTAGTAGGCGTATTGGCCGCGGTCGTTGAGGATCGACGAGTTCGCGTAGAGGCGTTCGATGACCTGTTTGGTGACAGAGCTGTTGTCGCCCAACCAGATCGGGCCCGCGACCACCAGGATGTCGGCATCCATGACCTGGCGTTGCAACGCGGGCCACTCGTCGGTGGGCCAGCCGTGCTCGGTCATATCCGGCCAGACGCCGAAGGCGATGTCGTGGTCGACCGCCCGAATGTGCGAGACCTGCACACCGTTCTTCGCCATGATGGCGGCGCTGATGTCGATGAGTCCCTGGGTGTTGCTCACCTCCGGCGAGCGTTTGAGGGTGCAGTTGATGAACACTGCCCGCAGGTCGTCGTAGCTGGTCATGGTGCGCTCCTTGGTGTCGCGGTGCCGGGCTTGCGAGATCGGTGGTGGTCGGCCAGCCTCGCCACAGCTGCCGCGAGTACCAGCGCCCAGATCAGGATGAGGGCCACGGCGAGGCCGAGTGGGTAGTTCCGGTCGAGGACGGTCGGGTTGTCCGGCATCGCGTCGCCGCGGTCGAGTACGGGTGCGGCGATCAGGACCAACGCCACGGTGCAGACCGCGCCGCACGCCGTTGGCGCCCACCAGGTGCCGGGCAGGACACGGCGGGCGGTAGCGCCGACGGCCGCGCAGAGTGGCGCGAATACCCCGTCGTGCAAGAGGATTCCGCCCGCGAACCACAGCGCGATCGAGAGCAGATCGGCTCGGGGGAAGTCGAGGAGCAGGGTGATTCCATACCAGCCGAGCCACAGCCCGGCCAGTACCAGCAGGATTCGGATCGCAGTCATGAGCGTGCCTCGATCATCGAAAGCCATTTCGTCTGAAGTACTCCGGGCCGACTCGGTGCGATGAGACGGCACGGATAGCCGTGATCGATGTCGAGGGTCTCCCCGTTCAACGACAGCGCGACGAGAGTGTCTGCATCGACGGCATGCCGTTGCGGCAGAACCGAATTGGCATAGATCCCGCTGGTCTCCAACGAGCGGAATCGCACGTCGCCGCCAGGGTAGGAACCCACGGCGGCAAGTAGATCCCGCAGCCGCACACCCGACCATTCGGCGGACGCGCTCCACCCCTCGACGCAGGCGATCGGCAAACGGGCCTGAGTCTGCGGCATATCCAGCAGTTCGTCCCTGCTGAAACTGCGTTGCCGGTCACCCACCACCACCGTCAGCCGGTAGTCGGCAGCTCGCGCGAGCTCGCCGACACCAGCAGCCGCTGCCGACCTGTTGACCGGAAGCCCCTGCGGCCCTTCCCCACTGCGCGGCGCGAGCACTGCTGCCCAGCGCAGAAAGGGAACCGTTTGACCGGCGACCGCCAAGGTGGCCGCCCCCGCGGAAACCCAGGCTGCGGTCAGCACCGTACGCCGCGAAACATGCTGCTGTGCAACAGACCTGACCTCGCCACCGCCAGCGGCAACGCTCCCAGCATTAGCATGACCAGCAGCACCAGCACCGCCATCGGCACCGGCTTTGGCGGTGCTGTCGACGCTGGCACCCACCGGGTCCGAGTCGATCGGACGACTCAATGCCTCTCGGATCACGGGCAGCTTGACGGCCAGGTGCACCGCCAGGGCGCCGATGGCGACGAAGGCCATTGCGTAGTGGGCGGTGGGGAAGAAGAACTTCCATGGGTAGTACTGGGCGATGTTCAGTAGGCCGGTCGAGAGCTCGAAGACGATCGCGCCGACCAGCAGGGCAATCGAGCCGCGCTCCAGCATTCGCAGTGGTGATCCGATCACCGGGCGCTGGAACAGCTTCGGGTAAACAGCCCACAGCTTCACCAGCAGTAGTGGAATCGCGGCTACACCCGAAATGACGTGCAGTCCTTGAGTTACCCGGTACAGCCACACCGGGTGCGCTGGCCACCAGAACCAGGTCGGTGGGTGTTGGATCCAGTGGCTCAGCAGGCCGGTGACGAAGCAGATCAGGATCGCGGACCCGAGCGCGATGCCGACGCGGCTGGCCACCTCGGGTCCTCGTGCGCCCGAGATGCGATACCAGGCAGGCCTGGGAGCCGGTTCGCGAACCTCGGCATCGGAAGTATGCACGTTCATCAAGCAACCGCCTGCCTGGGCTCACGCTGCAACCAGGCGATGTGCCTGCCGGATACCGCCGCGGTGGTGACAACGCGCAAACCTGCGGCCGATGCGAGGGCCTCCGCGTGTTCGATGCCGACCGACGCCCACGGAAACCAGGCCCCGGTGTGCGACCTGGACTCCAGTCGCATCTTCCTGGTCACCAAACCGGTACCCGGACGACCGAATTCGACGATCGCCAGCCCGTCAGCGGCGAGCAGTTCCGCAGTGCGCGCGAGAAGGCGCTTCGGGTCGCCGCCGATCCCGATATTGCCGTCGGCCAGCAGCGCATAGGACCAGCGCCCCGCTCCCGGCAACGGCCCGAACAGATCCCGGCGTAGCGCGGGCGCACCACGAAACCTGGTGATAGCGACCGCCGTCGGCGAGATATCCACCCCGAGCGCAAGCACCCCACGCTGCAACAAGGCAGCGACCAACCGCCCAGGCCCACAGCCGAGATCCAAAGTCGGCCCGTCGCAACAGCGGGTCAGCGCACGATCAGCACGACGGTCGCCGACCCCCGTGAGCCCGAGCCAACGCCCAGTCGGCAAGCTCTGACGAGTCCCGTCCGCCGCACGCATCCAACATCTTTCACCGGCCAGCGCCCGATCGAAGATGTCGAAGTCCGCGCCGATCATCGGAGCACCAACCCGCGGTCGCTCAGTTCGTGGATCGTCGCTGCGAAGCGTCCGGTGGATTGCGCTGCCACTCGGGTGGCGTCTGCGAAGGTGTCGACGTCGCTGAACTTCGGCAGCAAGCGGACCCGATACCCACAGTGTTGCAATGCATTCCCGGTTAGCTCGCCGGTTCGGTCAGTCGACATAGGTACGTCGACGAGCACGCGGGCGGGTTGAGGGGTCGGCAGGCCGAGGGCCCACCAGCCGCCGTCCTCGGCTGGGCCGAGTAGAGCGGCCTCGTCGTCGACGAGCTGGTTGGCTGCGCTGGTCAGTACGTCTGGACCGATCTGCGGGGTGTCCATGCCGATCTGCAACACCGGCGCACCGAAGCGCGCGGCGTCGGCATGCGCGTTGGCCAGGCGGGCACCGAAGCCTGCACCACGCTGCGGTATCACCTCGAATTTGGCTAGCTCCCTGGCTAATTCATGACTGCACTCGGCGGCGGAGAGGTCACCGGTAAAGGCGACGACCCGATGGGTGACCTCGCTGCGCAGCACCGAGTCGAGGGTGTCGAGCAGTGCGGCAGCAGCCACCCGTGCCGCCTCTCGCGGTGTCAGCGGCGGTGTCAATCGCGTCTTGGCGAATCCGGCGATCGGCGCCTTCGCGATCACCAACAGGGTTGTGGCACAGGGACTCATCGCAGCACCGCCAGGAAATCTTTGGTGGCGCGCAATGTTCCGAGCCAGGAGCCGGACACCTTCGACACTCCCCCGGCTCGCGGCCGGTAGGCGATGTCCCGCTCGACTACCTGCCAGCCTGCGCCCGCCGCGCCGACGAGCAGCTCGAGCGGATACCCGGAGCGCAGGTGCAGCGGGCCGAGCGACAGCATCCTGGCCCGCCGCGCCACTCGCATCGCGGCGATATCGTGCACGGGCAGACCGTATTTGCGGCGCAACCTGCGGGCGATGAGCAGATTGCCGAGCCGCGCGTGCCACGGCCAGACACCGGATCGGGTCGGTCGTCGCCGTCCGACCGCGAGATCGGCTCCGCCACGGACCAATTCGACCAAGCCGGGCAGTTCGGCCGGATCCATCGATCCGTCACCGTCGAGCACCGCGACCATCTCGGTGCGCGCCGCGGCGATGCCCGCCTGGACCGCCGCGCCGTAGCCCGGTCTGCCCTCGTGCACCACCGTGGCACCACGGGCGCGGGCGACGGCGGCGGTCTGGTCGGTCGAGCCGTTGTCCACCACCAGGGCGTGGTACCCGGCGGGGATGGCGGCGAGCACATCCGGCAACGCATCAGCTTCGTCTCGGCACGGAATCACCACGGTCACTCCGGCCGGATCAACCTGGGTTCGAGTCACGGCAACGACGCTATGCCGTGGAACTCCCCGCGCGGCCGAAAAACCTGTGACGAAACAGTGACATCGTCAGAAAAGCGTTAGGAACTGCGATAACAGAACGATGGTCGACCTATCGTGATAGCCGTGCATGACGTCTCCGAGGTCGCGACCACAACAACGCCGCGTGTCCGCAGCCGCGGCGACCTGGTCGGCGCGGGCATCGCCGCCGCATTGGTGCTGGCAGCGTTCGTGGTCCCGCGAATTGCCAGCGAACAATGGCGGAGCAGGCTGTTCGCGGGTGCCGCGCCGATCTTCGGCGTGTTCCTGCCCCATGTCGGCTGGGGCACCGTGCCCGCCATCCTCATCGCGACTCTCGTTGTGCTGCAAGGCCCGACGCTCGCGCGGCGACTGTCGTGGCGGCCGTTGCTGGCGGCGTCCTGGGGTGCCGCGCTCGCGTGGGCGTTCGCGCTGGCCATGGTCGACGGCTGGCAGCGCGGATTCGCCGGTCGGCTCACCGATTCCAACGAATACCTGCACGAGGTGGGCGGGGTCACCGATATCGGCGCGATGCTGCGCGACTTCTCGGGCCGCATTCTCGATTTCGAGCCGGACTCCTGGACCACGCACGTGTCCGGCCATCCGCCCGGCGCGCTGCTGTTCTTTGTGCTGCTCGATCGGGTCGGTCTCGGCGGCGGTGCGTGGGCGGGCACCGCCTGCCTGCTGATCGGCACCAGCGCGGTGGTCGCGGTCGCGGTGGCGCTGCGGGCGCTCGGCGCCGAGGATCGGGCGCGGGCCGCGCTGCCGTTCCTGGCGCTGGCACCGGCGGCGATCTGGATCGCCGTGTCCGCCGACGCGATGTTCGCCGGTGTCACCGCGTGGGCGATCGCCTTGCTCGCCATCGCCGTGCGGCCCACCGCCAATCATCTGGCCGCCGTTGCGGCGGGGCTCCTGTTCGGGATCAGCCTGTATCTCAGCTACGGGTTGGTCTTGATGGCGATACCGGCGCTGGCCGTGCTCATCGCGGGCCGCACCATCCGGCCGCTGCTGCCCGCGCTGGCCGGTGCGCTGGTGGTCGTCGCGGCGTTCACCATCGCCGGATTCTGGTGGCTGGACGGCTATCACCTGGTGGTGCAGCGCTACTACCAGGGCATCGCCAGCGATCGGACGTACGTGTATTGGTGGTGGGGCAACCTGGCCGCGACGGTCTGCGCGGTCGGCCTCGCGACCGCGGCGGCGCTGCATCGCGCGCTATCCCCGCGCATGCTGCGCGCCCTCGACCCGACCGCGCTACTGGTGACCGCCGCTCTGTGCGCGATCCTGGCCGCGGACCTCAGCGGGCTCAGTAAGGCGGAAACCGAACGCATCTGGTTACCGTTCGATATGTGGTTGCTCGCGGCCACCGCGTTCCTGCCCCGGTCCACCGCCCGCGGCTGGCTCGCGGTGCAGGGCATCGGAACGCTCGTACTGGCCCACTCGATCCTGACGAATTGGTGAAACGATGTCCATCCTGATCGCCGACGACGATCCCGTTGTCCGGGACGTGGTCCGGCGCTACCTCGAACGCGACGGCCTGACCGTCCGCGAAACCGCCGACGGCACAGCTACTTTGGCGGCGTTGGCGGACACCGACGACCCGATCGAGCTGGCCGTGCTCGACGTGATGATGCCCGCGCCGGACGGCATCGCGATCTGCCGCGCGATCCGCTCGGGGCCGCGCCCGCAGACGCCGGTCATCCTGCTCACCGCGCTCGGCGACGAGGACGACCGGGTGCTCGGGCTGGAGGCGGGCGCCGACGACTACGTCACCAAGCCGTTCAGTCCGCGCGAGCTCGCGCTGCGGGTCGCGTCGGTGCTGCGGCGCGCGCAGGTGGTGCGCGACAACGTCCATCCGACGCTGCGGGACGGCGCGATCGAAGTGCGCCCCGCCTTCCGGCTCGCGCTGGTCGACGGCGTGCCGGTGGACCTCACGCCACGCGAGTTCGATCTGCTGGTCTTCCTGCTGCAACATCCGCAGCAGGTCTTCAGCCGCGAGCAGTTGCTCGCCCAGGTGTGGGGCTGGGATTTCGGCGACCTCTCCACGGTCACCGTGCACATCAAGCGATTACGCGCGAAACTCGGCACCCGCCACCGCATCGAGACGGTGTGGGGCCGCGGCTATGCGTGGGCGCGCACCGACGCCGGAAACGGAGCCACCGATGCCTGAGGACACCACCCAGCTCATCGCCTACACGCTGGCCTGCTCGGTGCCCGTGGTGTTGGTCGGCGCGGTGATCCTGCGCGCCACCAGGAATCGCTCGATCACCACGAGCATGGCTGTGCTGGTGTTGATCCCGACGCTGTCGACGCTGGCGGGCATCATCGGGGTCAGCGGGCTGATGTTCACCCACGAATTGCAGCGCACCGCAGTGGTACTCGCGGTCGTCGCGGTGGTCACCGTTCCCGCCGCGATCGTGCTCGGCCGGGAACAGGCACGAAAGATGGTCTGGGAGAAACAGATCCGCGAGCAGGAGCGAGCCGCCGAGCGTTCCCGGCGCGAGCTCGTCGCCTGGGTCAGTCACGACCTACGCACCCCGCTGGCCGGTATTCGCGCTATGGCCGAGGCACTTTCGGATGGGGTGGTCACCGGACAGGCCGATGTGGCTCGTTATGCCGAGCAGATCGGTTGTGAAACCAATCGGCTGGCCAGGATGGTCGACGACCTGTTCGAGATGTCGAAGATCAACGCGGGCGCGCTACGCCTCGATCTGGAGCCGGTGGATCTGCGCGAACTGATCGACGAGGTGCTGGCCGCCAACCGGCCGACCGCCGATCGCGCGCAGGTCGCGTTGCGCGCGGAACAGCCGGACAGCCGAATCGTGGTGGCGGCCAGCGATCAAGCCCTCGGCCGGGTGCTGACCAACCTCGTCTCCAACGCGATCGCGCACACCCCGCCCGGCGGCGAGGTCGCGATCTCCGCGGGCGCGTCCGATGGACAGGCGTGGGCTCGCGTCGACGACACCGGGCCCGGGATCGCCGAGGCGGACCTGCCGCGCATCTTCGAGGTCGCCTATCGCGGGACCGCGGCACGGTCGCCGGTCGCGGCCGATGGCGTACCCACCGGCAGCGGCATGGGTTTGGCGATCGCCGCCGGGTTGGTCGAGGCGCACCACGGCGACATCACCGTCGAGAATCTGGACCAGGGTTGCCGCTTCGAGGTGCGGCTGCCGTTGTCGGACAACTGATTCGCACGATCAGAACGTCGGCGCGAAGGTCCCGACGCTGTCCCGCAGTGGTGCGAAGGCGAACTGGGTGAGACCGGCGATCGGATCCACCTGCGCGGCGAAACCCAAAGCGCGCCTGGCCTGGTCGGGGTCGGCGACGATATGGCGGACATCGCCCGGCCGGTAGCGACCGGTTACTACCGGCTGCGGCCCGCCACGCGCGGTGGCCAGCGCGGTCGCGACCTCGCCGATGGTGATGGGCCGACCGGAGGAGATGTTGAGCGGGACGAAGCCGGACAGCGGCTGTTCGACGGCGGCGAGATTGGCCGCCGCGATATCGGTGACGTGCACGAAATCCCGTGCCTGCCTGCCATCCTCGTACACCTGTGGCGGCTGACCCGCCTCCAACGCCGATCGGAAGATGGCGGCCACGCCGGAATACGGTGTGTCCCTGGGCATATCGTCGCCATAGACGTTGTGATACCGCAAGGCCGTGACGCTGGACCCGGTCACCGCCGCCCACGCCGCCGCGTAATTCTCCTGCGCGAGCTTGCTCGCCGCATACAGACTGCGCGGACGCAACGGCGCATCCTCATGCACCGAGTCCCAGGTGAGCGTCTCGCCGGTCGCCGGGCACCGATACTCGAACATCCCGGCATCGAGGTCGGCCACGCGACGAACACCGACCTCGACCGGTCCGCAACTCTCGCCGCGATAGCGCCCCTCGCCATACACGACCATCGAGGACGCAAGCACCAACCGACGACACCCGGCACGATCCATTGCCGCCAGCAAAACCGCAGTCCCGAAGTCATTGTGGCTCGCATACGCAGGTGCGTCCTGCGCACTCACCCCCGCACCGACCACCGCCGCCTGATGACACACGACATCGATCCCACGCAGCACCCCATCGAGGGCCGCACCATCGCGAACATCGACCCGCTCAACCCCTTCCGGGGGCAGGGCCGACGGACCGTGCGCCGCCGACACCATCAGATCGAGTGAAACAACCTCATGCCCCGCATCCACCAACGCGCGACGAATGTGCGACCCGATGAACCCGGCAGCACCGGTCAGCAACACCCGCACGCCGCTCACCCACGCCCGTTCGACTGAAATCCGACCTGGGCGATGGTCCCGACCACTTCCGGAGCTGACGTCATACCCTGATCGTGCCTGGTCCCCGCCCCATTCAGCGCCGCCCACGCCGCAGCGTCAGACTTTCGTCACTCCTCGGCACCGCCGCCGGTTCGGCGTGCTGCCGGTAGTCGTGCTCGCTAGCAGCGCGTCATGGCTGCGTTTGCCTGCTTCGCGCACCGTGGTCGGCCAGACGCAAGCTCAGTCGGAACTGTCGACGTACTTTGCCCGGATCGCGGCACGCTCCGCTTGGGTGCGTGCCGCGCGGCGCTCGCGACTCTCAGCGGTACGCCGACCCTCAGCGACAGGCGGACCTTCCGGCTGTTGCCGTCTCGGCCGCAATGGCGCCGACGCCGAATCCGCTGGCAGCTCGACCGTACGAGCAACTTTGATCAGCAGCACCACGGGCAGGACGAACACCGGCCACATGATCCGGTACCTCCCGCTCTCGAGGAAGAACGCGAGGTAGCTGCCGTACGCCAGGAACCCGACACCGACTGCGCTGTAGAAGATCCGAGCAACGACCCGCAACTCCTGCGCAACTATCGCGAGCACGATCAGAACAAGGCCACTGACAAAGAGCAGCACCACATACGTACCGAACACGAAACTCCCCCAGCACATGTGCGGCCACGCCGTACCCCGGATCGGATACTAGCAGCCGCTCCGGCGAAGTACGGTGCCGGAAAGTGCCGGGGTCAGCCTGCTTCGGCGTGGTCGAAGTAGTAGGCCGAGGCAGCCAGGTATTGGCAGCATTCGGGGCCGTGGCCCGCGTGGGTACTGCGGACGAACTGAGCGAGGTCCAGGTCCAGATCCATGGGCTCGATGGTGCAGTCGCGGTGCTGGGAACCCCACAGGTCCCGCATATCCAGCGATGTCTGCATGATGCGCCTCCAGCCTGCGTTGTCTATCAGCCTGAAAAGCATGACCGAAATGCCTTACACCGGAGGGATACCCGATGTCGGACAGTTCATACCAAGATCGGGGCTCATCGCGTGATCAGCTGCCAGTCGTCGGGTAGGCGGGCGGCGGTGACCTGGGCGCCCTCCACCTCGAGGTCGACGGTGATCGGGCCGAGACGCAACGCGGACAACGTGATTCGGCCCCACTCCGGCGGCACCAACGGGCGCACGGTGAGGGTGCGGTTGGGCACGTCGGGGTCGAGGCCGAGGAACGCCCGGACCAGCAGCAGCGGAGCCGCGCTCGCCCACGCCTGCGGCGAGCAGGAGGTCGGGTACGGCACCGGCGTCGGGAATCTCGACCGCGGAAAGCCGCAGTACAACTCGGGTAGTCTGCCGTCGAAAGCCGTTGCGGCGTCCAGCAATCCGGTGGCGAGCCGGGTCGCCAGGTCGACCGCGCCCGGTACGTGCCGATAGCGCAGCAGACCGGCCACCGCGATGGCGGTGTCGTGCGGCCACACCGAGCCACAGTGGTAGCTCATCGGGTTGTAGGCGCCCATATTCGAAGCGAGCGTGCGCAATCCGAAGCCGCTGTCCATCTCGGATCCCGACAGTCTTTGCACCAGCTCTGCGGCGTGCGCGTCACTGGCGATGCCGGACCAAAGACAGTGCGCCGCATTGCTTGTCAGCGCATCGACGCGCCGCTTGCCCTTGTCCAGCGCGATGGCATACCAGCCGCGTTCCGGCAGCCAGAACTCTTCGCCGAACTTGCCGCGCAGTTGATCCGCCTGATCCCGGAGCTCCCCGGCCCGGTTCGGGTCGTCGAACGCTTCGGCGAGCTCGGCGCGGGCCAAGAGCGCGGCGTGCACGTAACCCTGCACCTCACACAGCGCGATCGGCGCCTCGGTGACGTGCCCTTCCAGGTCGTTGACGCCGTCCCAACTGTCCTTCCACCCCTGGTTGACCAGGCCGCGATCGGTGGCCCGGCAGTATTCGACGAACCCGTCGTCGTCCCGGTCACCGTAATCTCTGATCCAGTCCAGCGCCGCATCCGCGGCAGGCAGCAGCTCTCGGATCGCCTCCGAATCCGCGCCCCAGCGATGACATTCGGCCAGTAGCATCACGAAAAGCGGAGTGGCGTCGACGGTTCCGTAGTAGATGTTGCCGCCCAGCACCAGCCCACCCGCCGGGCCGCGGCGCATCTCGTGCATGATCCGCCCCGGCTCCTCCTCGGTCAGCGGATTCACTGTCTGCCCTTGCAGTTCGGCCAGCTGCTGCAATGTGCCGAGGGCCAGGTCGACCTCGAGCGGCAGTGCCATCCACGCGGTCAGCAGGCTGTCCCGGCCGAACAGGGTCATGAACCAGGGCGCGCCCGCCGCGACGAACGGTCTGTTCGCGCCGGAGTCGTCGTGAATCTGCAAGGCGCCCAAGTCACTTTCGGTGCGCCGCAGCACCTGGCTGAGTTCCGGATGCGACGCGGCGATGTCGGTGGCGGTGTGCCGCCAAGCGGCGATCTTGCGACCGGGCGCGCTGACCCCGTAGTGCTCACCCGGGGCCAGCGGTGCTTGGAACCGCTGGTTGCCGAGGGTGGGCTGGGCGGTGATCTCGGTCTGCCAACTCGAGCCAACCGGAACCACTACTCGCCACATCAAAGTGCCTGGCAATACCGTGGGTTCGACGGTCGCGGACACCGAGAGCCCGCGCATCCGATCGGCCCGATCGTGAAACAGCAGCTCGCCCTCGGCCACCGTCACCTCGGACCGGCCGTGTCCGGCGCGCCCCTCCTTGACCGCGAAGAGGTCGACGAAGTCGGCGTCGACATGCAGTTCGAGGGTGACCGCCGTGGGCTCGCGACCCATGTTCTCCAGCGTGATCACCTCGTGCATGCCGTCGGCGACGATCCGCTCGCGCACCACGAGCAGCGTGCTGTCGGCCAGCCCGGCCGTCGGTGGTCTTCGCAGTACGAACCGCGCCGCGAACGCCTCCGGGCTGAGCACCGAAAGCGGTTCGGGCAGATGGCCGTCCACCAGCAGCTCCCACCGGGACACGACGCGCGCGTCCCGGAAGAACAGCCCGTGCGGACGGCCCGGCTCGACATCACCGAGCCGGTTCGACAGGCAGAAGGTGCCGCCCTCCACCAGCGTCACCGAGCCCGCCCCACCGAAACCCGTTGGCTCACCGGAGTTCAGTGGGGCGGGGCTGAGTGCGGCGGTGGAATCCGCCGTCACGCGAGTCCGCCCGCCGCGGCCTGCATCGGCACGGCCTGGTCCTGGTACCAACGGAATCCGGTGCGCTTGCGGGCCCGCATCAGCCTGCGATAGACCTGCTCGTAGCCGCGGCCCAGCGTTTCGGAACCGAAGTTCGACTCGACATGCGCGCGGCAGGCCGCCGGATCCATGGTCTGCACCTCGGCGATGGCGCTGGTGAGTTCGGCCGGGTCGTCACACACGCGGCCGGTCACCCCGTCGACGATCACCTCGGACACCGCGCCGCCGCGCAACGCGACAACGGGTGTGCCACACACCATGGACTCGATCATCACCATGCCGAACGGCTCTTCCCAGCGGATCGGGAACAGCAGACACTTGGCTCCCGACAACAGCTTTCGCTTGTCGGTGGCGTCGGCGAGGCCGAACACGTGATCCTGGTCGGTCAACAACGGGCGTACCTGCTCCTCGAAGTATTTGATCTCGGGCGGCTCGCTGCACTTACCCGCGAGCACGAGCGGGATGCCCGCGGCGTGCGCGGCCTCCAGCGCCAAATGCGGCGCCTTGCACTCGTTGAAGCGGCCGAGGAACAGCGCGTAGTCGTCCTTGTCGGCACGGAACGGCCACTCCTCGGGATGCAGAGCATTATGCACGCGTCCAGCCCAATTCAAATCCGGCGCCAGCTCCCGCTGCCGGTCGCTGATCGCGACGAGCGAGACCTCATCGCCCATTTCCCGGTAGTACTCATAGCATTCGCCCTCGACCGGCCCGTGCACCGTCACCACGGTCGGTAAGCCAAGTCCCCTATACGCCGGCGCGTTCAGCGGCCCGGCGAAGGTGTGCTCGTGCACGAGATCGATGCGGCCCGCGGCGGCGAGCTTCTCGACTGCACGGCGCGCCCGCAGCGCGTGCAACACCTCGGGGAACGGCTCGCCGAGGCGCTCGGGGCAGATGTTGTCCCACAGCGGAATGAACTTGTTCGCCTTGGTGCCCGGCTCGCCGGCTCCGAGCAGGGTGACGTCGTGGCCTCTGGCCACCAGCGAGTCGACCAGATCGGCGACGACGGCCTCGACACCTCCGTACGCCTTCGGCGGCACATCGAAGTACGGCGGAACAACCATCGCGATCCGGAATCGGGAGCCGCTGTGATCGATCGACAGCAAGTCCGACGTAGAAACCTGACCCGAACCCGACATGGGCAACTCGCTCATGACTCCACCTCGCTGGCGCTCGGCTCCGTCATGCGCGAAGGCGCACTGTGTTGTCGATTCGCTCGCCGGGGCTCGCTCATGGACCCTCCTTCCAAAGGGCACAACCGTCCAGGGACACAACCATTTGCTTGGGCACAACCGTTAGCAATTCGCGCACACACCCAGCACTCGGAAAGCGCAGGGCGCCGAGCTGGTGGCCGCCGCGGCGGAGGTGAAGCTGTGCTGCACCGCCGGTCCGGTAGGACTTGGTTGGCCTGGTCGCTAGCCGCGCGATCAGGGGGGCCGCCAGTGATGTACCTCACCGGAGCCTTCTCAAACCATGCAGTCGGATACGTTGCTGATCGATTGCCGAGATCGCCAGGTGGGAGCGGCCTTTGCGGATTTCAATCGAACATGTCTACGGGACTGGATTTCTGCTCAGCCCTCGATGACGACCTTTCCGTCCTGACCGGGAACGACGAAAGCGAGCAGTCGCTCGGCCTCGGCGCGCAGCTCCTCCGCGTCGGCTTCGGACAACGGATGCCACGGGGTAACCCGAATAGTGCTGTCGTCCAAGGACCACCGGCCGTGCACGAAGCCGTCGACCAGGTACATCGGGACACCGCCCGACGCCTCCCCGGCGATCCGCTGGCGATCCTCCTCGCTGATGATCCGGCGCCGGTCCTTGTGGCCGAGCAGCGCGTTGTCGAAGGCGGGCAGGAAGCGCACCGGCACCGGCAGATTCGGGTCCGCCAGCGGGGCCTCCGGCAGATCGAACAGCACGCGATGCTGATCGTCGGTGAAAACGCGTAGGCGGGTGCGCATCTCGTCGACCACCTCGGCGAGCCGGGTGACACCAGCCCACGCCTGCATGTCGGCGACGGTGGCCGGGCCGAACGCGGCCAGGTAGCGCAGGATCAGAGTCTCGGCGTGCGGCGTCGTCTCCATCGGTGCGCCGATCCATTCGTCGGCGAGGGCGACGGTCACCGAGCGGTTGCGCCATTTGCCCCAGGCTCCGGTCACCGGGCTGTGCACCATGGGGACCAGCAGCTCCACCGACTCGGCCAGCCTGCGCGTGTGCCGATCCGGAAAGCGCTCGCCGAGTAGCTTTCCGAGATCGGACCGGGACAGGATGCGACCGGACAGCAGTTCCCGGCCCGCGGCGGCGAGTTCGTCGAGATCGATGCCCTCGATCTCGTCGCGGTAGTACGGCGCCTGCAAGGCCGCGTGCACGACCGGGCGCACCGTCGGGCGCAGCCAGCGGAAGTCGTCCGCGTCGGCGAGGTGCACCGTGCGGCGGATCATGGCCGAGCGCACCAGCTTTCGCTCGCGCAGCAGCGCGGCCAGCTCGTCGTGCCCGAAATCGGTCAGCCGGGTCCACAGCCCGACATAGGGCCAGTTGGGTTCCTGCCCCTGCACCGCGACCAGATGCCGCACCAGTTCCAACGGCGTTATCGCGACCCGCTGCGCCAGCATCTGACGCACCAGCAGGGTTCGGTTGAGCTCTCGCAGCGATAGTTCCGTCATGCCTGCCATCTTCGCCGATACCACCGACAAAACGGGGCCCTTCGGCGCTCAACCCGCATACGTATACGTACAATCAATCCATGTTCGATCCCATCACCCTGGCTGTCGGAGCCGGAATCCTCGGCGTCGGCTGGGCAGTCGGACGGTACGGCCACCGCGGGACGGTCGGCGGCAAGTCGCCGCGCAGCGTCGCGAAGTGCGGATGCGGCCACGACCTCGCCATCCACGACGCGCAGGCCGGCGAGTGCCACGCGGAGGAGCGGCGGTCCATCGCGCCCGCGACGTGGGAGTGGGTGCGCTGCCCGTGCCGCCGCTACACCGGTCCGCTGCCGGTCGAGGACTACTTCACCCGGCCGATGCTGCCGCCGACCGAATAGCGGTCCACGAGAACCGAAGCCGGTGCCGCACGGCGTGCGGCACCGTCGGCGGCGTCAGTCGATGTCGGGCTGCATCCGCAGCGGGACCCCGATCCGGTTCCACAGGTTGATCATCGCGGTCACCGCGACCAATCCGGCCGCGGCACCCTCCTCGAACTGCTGCTCGACCTCGGCCCACACCTCGTCGCTCACGCCGTGATCACCGAGCTTCGTCACCGCCTCGGCGTACGCGAGGGCGGCCCGCTCGGCGTCGGTGTAGAGCGCCGACTCGCGCCAGGCGTCGAGTTGGAAAATGCGCTTTTCGGTTTCCCCGGCCAGCCGGGCATCGGTGGTGTGCATGTCGATGCAGTACACGCAGCCGTTGATCTGCGAGGCGCGAATCTTGACCAGCTCCCGGACAACCGGGTCCAGCGGGCCGCGGCGGATGGCCCCCTCGGCCGCGTACCACGCCTGGTACACCTCCGGAGCAACCTGCGCGAGCTTCATCCGTGACACGTTGTCGTCCTTTCCTCGGTGTTCTTCTACACAAGAGGGACGAAATAGGCGCCGAAAGTGTGACACCCGGTCACGAATCCGGCAGACACCGCGCCGGGTCGGGCAGCTCGCCGCAGGGTGCGTTGCCGTGCGCGCGCAGCATGTCCTTGCCGGTCTGATCGACCAGGAAGTGCAGGAACGCCGCGGCCAGCGAGTCGCCGGGCAGCTCGCCGTAGCTGTAGGCGTATTCCACGCCCCAGAACGGATACGTGCGATTGATCGCCGCGTCGCGCCCCGCGGTGACGCCGTTGATGGTGACGGTCGGCAGACCGGCCTCCAGCGCCACGGAGGACTCCGAATAGCCGATGGCGCCGGGGATTTCGCCGACCGCCTTCTGCATGTCCGTGGTCACCTGGACATCGCAGTGCGCCGCGTCGGAGCGCACCGTGCCCTTGATCGCGGTGCAACTCACGTGCGGGCGATCGGGCTGGCCCGCGCCGAGTAGCCTGCGCTCGAACGTGTTTCGAGTACCCGAGCCGGGGATCCGATTCACCAGCACCACCGGGAGATCGGGGCCGCCCACGTCCCGCCAGTTGCCGACCCGCCCCTGATAGAGGTCCCGGATCTGGGTCTCGGTGAGGCTTTGCATGCCGACGTCCTTGTTGACGATCATGCTGAACAGCGAAAGCGCCAGCGGGCGATACACCAGCGCGGGGTACCCGTTGCCCTTCGGGCCGTCGCTGATGGCCAGCAGCCCCGAATGATCCTTGCCCTCTTCGGCCAGCCGGTCCAGCCCGCGCTCGGTGCCCTCGAAGCCGAACGCGAATTCCGCTCCGGTGCAGCGCTTCCCGTATTGCTCAGCGGCCTCCCGGACGACCGGCGCGAAGGCCGACGACCCGACCACGGTGAGCTTGCCCGAGGCACATTCCAGCGGCGTCGGCGATGGCTCCAGGGCGGTGATAACGAGCTGGACGACGATGACCAGCACCAGAAAGATCGTCAGCCCCAACATCATTCGGGGAATGCCGGTCTGGCTTCGGGTTTCGAGGACCCGCCCGCCCTTGATACCACCGGTCAACACCGGCACGGGGTACTCCCCCGAACCTTCGGCACGCTGCAGGATGGCCAGGATCTTGTAGTGCTCACCACGATTCAACGGCACCTTGGGCAGATCGATGACGCCGATGTGCCCGGACATGTCCTGGCGTACCGCGATCCCGGAGTCACCGTCGAGGCTGTCCGCCAGGCCGGGATCGCTGAGTTCGGTCACCGCCATACCGATCACCAGGCGCTGTGGGAACCGCAGGTGCAGCCCGATCCGCGCCGGATCGGGTGCCTTGTAGTCGTTCGTGTCGATGGTCGTCGCGCCGCTGTTCTCGATGCGCACCAGCACAACCGAGAGATCCTTCAGGTCCGGACTCGCACCGTCCAGCGCGGGCCGCAGCTGCGGCAGCACGCCCGGGAACACCGATTCGACCTCACCGGTGACGGGCGTATCCATCTGCACGCGGTAGCCGAGCCGCTTGCGCCCGACGACCACGAACTCGTACAGGAACGCGCCGATCGGCACCGCGATACCGATGAGCGCCAGCACGATTTCGACCGGAAAGTCGCCCAACGGTTAACCCACCCCCACAAGATCTGTCTGGCAACCAGTTTCAGCCGCGATCGGTGGATATCCCCGGAACGGCAGAACTATTCGGCAACATTTAACCCGGCGGTCATCACGCGCCGGACGACTCGGTCCAGGCCAGCAGGTCGGCCAGCGGCCAGGTGTTGATGACCCGTTCGGCCGCAACGCCATTCGTGAGGGCGCGTTCGCAACCGTAGCCCTGCCAGTCCAATTGGCCGGGGGCGTGCGCGTCGGTGTCGATGGAGAAGTGGCAGTCCATCTCGACCGCGAGTTGGATGAGCCGGGACGGCGGGTCGCGGCGTTCCGGCCTGCTGTTGATCTCTACGGCGGTGCCGTAGGTCCGGCAGGCCTCGAACACCATTTCCGCGTCGAAACTGGACTCGGGCCGGGTGCCGCGGCCGCCTTCGACGAGCCGTCCCGTGCAGTGGCCGAGCACGTCGACGTTGGGGTTGGCCACCGCGTAGACCATCCGCTTGGTCATCGTCGCGCTGTCCGCGCGCAGGTGGGAATGCACGCTGGCCACCACGATGTCGAGCTCGGCGAGCAGGTCGGCCTGCTGGTCGAGGGTGCCGTCGTCGAGGATGTCGACCTCGATGCCGGTGAGAATGCGGAACGGCGCCAGGCGGTCGTTGAGTTCGGCGATCACGTCGAGTTGCTTGCGCAACCGGTCGGCGGACAGCCCGTTGGCGACGGTCAGGCGCGGCGAATGATCCGTCAGCGCGCAGTACTCGTGCCCGAGGGCGGACGCGACACCCATCATCTCCGCGATCGGACTACCGCCGTCGGACCAGTCCGAATGAGTATGCAGGTCGCCGCGCAGCTGGGCACGCAGCGGTTTGCCCGGCGCACCGATCGGCTTCGCCGCCTTGCGCAGGTCGAGCAGCTGCTGCGGCACCACACCGGAGTAGGACTGTTCGATGACGCCCGCGGTCTTCGGCCCGATCCCGGCGATCTCGCGCCAGCTGCGCGCGGTCCGATGCGCCGCGCGTTCCTCGTCCGACAGCTCCGCGACGATATCGGCGGCGCGACGGTAGGCCTTGACCCGATACGTCTCGGCCCGCGAGCGTTCCAGCCAGAAGCCGATCTCGCGGAGCACCTCCACCGGACCCGGCGCGGTGGTCGGGTCCGCGGCGATCGAATCGTCTTCCGCCACAGCGGTTAACGAATCCTGCTGTATTTCATGAAGGCCACTCCGTCCTCGAACACCCGGCTGGTGATGACCCGGAACTTGGCCGCATCGGGCAGGCGCGGGCCCGCGCCGAACAGCGACTTACCGCGGCCGAGCAGGACCGGGTACAGCTTGAGGAAGATCTGATCGATCTCCGGCAGCAACTCCTGTGCCAGCTCGCCACCGCCGCAGAGCCAGATCCCGAGACCGTTGTCGCGCTTGAGTTCTCGCACCTTCGCCAGCGGGTCGGCGGCGATCAGCTCGACGTCGGGGTCGGGGTTCTCCGGCAGCGTGGTGGACACCACGTACTGCTTCAGATGCGCGTACGGGCTGGACGTGCCGGTGCGCACGCCGAAGTCGTGCGTCTTGCGGCCCATCAGCACCGTATCGAAGTAGCGATTGCGCTTATCGATGCCCATCGACTCGCGCACCTTGGTCGGCAGGGTCTCGGGATATTGCGCGGTGATCGCAGGCCCGTGGTCGCCACCGACCGGGAAGAAATCGACCGATCCCTCTTCGGTGGCGATGTATCCGTCGATGGTCGACGCTACGTAGTACGTGAGCTTGCGCATGTGTCCTTCCTCCACGGCCGGACCGACTTCCCGAACCGCCTACAAGAAAGGTAACTCGCGCCCGCTAACGACGGCGAGGCTTCGGTTGGCACCGCGGGCAAGAATACGAGGAACGGTTCATGAACTTTTCTCGCTGCACGGGGGCGCCACAGCGACGGCACGGCTCGTCCTCGCGGCCGTAGACGGCGAGGGAACGTTCGAAGTAGCCGGATTCGCCGTTGACGTTCACATACAGCGCGTCGAACGAGGTGCCACCGGCCGTCAGCGCCTCCCCCATCACCGCACCGACATCGGCGAGCAAGGCGCGCACGGCGGGGCGGGACAGGCCGGAGGCGAGGCGGCTGCCGTGGATCTTTGCGCGCCACAGGGATTCGTCGGCGTAGATGTTGCCGATGCCGGAGATGACGCTCTGATCGAGCAGGACGCGTTTGATCTCGGTCTGTTTGGCGCGGATCGCGGTGACCACGGATTCGGCGTCGAAGCGCGGATCCAGCGGGTCGCGAGCGATGTGCGCGACCGGTTCCGGCACCTGGGTGCCGTCCACTTCGACCAGCGGCGCGAGCGCCCAGCCACCGAAGGTGCGCTGGTCGACGAAGCGCAGCTGGGTGCCGTCGCCCAGGGTGGCGCGGATGTGCGCGTGCTTCTCCAACGGTGCGTCGGCGGGTTGCACGAGCATCTGCCCGCTCATGCCGAGATGCACGACGAGCGAGGTGTCCGGCTCGTCGAAGGTGAGCCAGAGATACTTGCCGCGCCGCTCGGCGGACGCGACCTTCAGGCCGGTCAGCCGCGCGGCAAGATCGGCGGCGCCCTCGAGGTGGCGGCGCACCGAGCGGGGATGGGTGATCGCGACCGACTCGATGACGCGACCGACCACGTGTTCGGCGACGCCGCGCCGGACGACCTCTACCTCGGGGAGCTCTGGCACGATTCAGGATTCGGCGGTCAGCGCCTGGTAGGCGGTGCCCGCTGCCTTCTGCTCGGCTTCCTTCTTGGAGCGACCGACGCCCTGCCCGTAGGCCCGACCGCCGACCACCGTGGTCGCGGTGAATTCCTTGTCGTGATCGGGACCGGTCGAGGTGATCTCGTAGCTGGGCACGCCGAGACCGCGTTCGGCGGTGAGTTCCTGCAGGCTCGTCTTCCAGTCGAGGCCGGCCCCCATGCGAGGTCCGCGCTCGAGCAGGTCGGCGAACAGCCGCAGCACCACCTCACGCGCAACGTCGATGCCGTGCTCGAGGTGCACCGCACCGAGCAGCGATTCCATGCCGTCGGCGAGGATGCTGGGCTTGTCCCGGCCGCCGGTGAGCTCTTCGCCCTTGCCGAGCAGCAGGTGCACGCCGAGACCACCCGCGCCGAGCTGACGCGCCACCTCGGCGAGCGCGTGCATATTGACCACGCTCGCGCGCAGCTTCGCCAGCTCGCCCTCGGACTTGTCCGGGTGCTCGTGGTAAAGCCGCTCGGTGATGCTCAGACCCAGCACGGAATCGCCCAGGAACTCCAGGCGCTCGTTGGTCGGCAGGCCGCCGTTCTCATATGCGTACGACCGGTGCGTCAGCGCCAGGCGCAGCAGATCCGGCTGCACCTCGACGCCGAGCGCCGCGAGCAAGCTCGCGTGTCCATCGGACAAGTCGGGTTCGTCGGTCACAGCTGCACCTCGCTAACGCTCGGTTCCGCCGCGACCGGCGGTGCTGTGTTCTCGGTTCCTTCGCTTCGCTCAGTCACGTCGGTACGACAGATTAAGCTGTTAGACAGCTGCTGTGACCTGACGGCCCTTGTACGTGCCGCAGGAGGGGCACGCGATGTGCGGCAGGGTCTTCTCGCCACACGCACGGTTCGGGCAGGTGATCAGGGTCGGCGCGGTGGCCTTCCACTGGCTGCGCCGCGACCTGGTGTTGGAACGGGACATCCGGCGCTTGGGAACGGCCACGACTACTTCTCCTCTGTCATATTGCTTGCCATTTCGGCTGACTGGTCTGCTGCTGTGGCCGCACCCTGGTCGGGGCTGCCGTTGCCGGGCGATGCAGTGGCGAATTTCGCCAGCCCGGCCCAGCGAGGGTCAAGTATCTCATGCGAGTGCTCAGATCCCGCAATCGCCATCCGCACGCCACATTCCGCGCACAGTCCGGCGCAGTCGGGCGTGCACAGCGGCTGCAGCGGAAGCTCGATGCCGATCGCGTCGATGATCACCGGTTCGAGGTCGATCGTGTCGTCGATCATGCGGTAGGCATCATCGTCGTCGGTCGTCTGCTCGGTGGTGCTGTCCGGGTAGGCGAACAGCTCGGTGAGGCGCAGGTTCACCTGGTCAGTGAACGGTTCGAGGCAGCGCGAGCACTCGCCCTCGATCGGCGCGGCCACCGTTCCGGTGACCAGCACACCTTCGGACACCGCCTGCATTTGCAGGTCGAGCTCGATCTCGGCACCGACCGGCACGCCGACCAGATCGAGGCCGATCCGGCTGACGGTGGTGATCGTGCGCTGGAGCTCGCGCATCGTCCCGGCCCGGCGGCCGAGACTGCGGACGTCCAGCACGAAGGCCGCGTCGGGCTCTCGGCGCGCGGCCGAGCCATTGCGCGGGGCGGAACCGGAACCGGCGGGCATCACGAACTCACTTCACTTCCGAGGGGGAATGGGCAACCACACCACGATACGCGAGGGTTCGCATCGACCCAAACCCAGACAGCCGCACACCTCCTGATTTCCCGCAGAACGTTTCGCATGCGATTCGGTCTGCGGGAAATCGAGAGGTGTGCGGCTGTTCGGGGGTCAGCGGCGGTAGTCGGCGGCGTAGTCGGGGGCGCCGGCGCCGGAGCGGAGTTGGTGGCGGCCGCGGCCGACGGTGCGCAGGGTGTTGCTCAGGGTCTCCTCGAAGTCGGCGAGCTTGGAGTCGACGTAGAGGTCGCACTCCTCGCGCATCCGATCGGACTCACCGTGCGCGGCGTCGATCACCCGCGCGGACTCGGCGTGCGCGGCGCGCACCACCTCGGTCTGCGCGACCAGCCGGTCCCGCTCGGCCTCGCCCTCGGCGACGGACCGATCGTAAGAAGCCTTGCCCGCGTCGATCATTCGCTCGGATTCCAGCCGGGCCCGGCCGGTGACGGCCTCGAACTCGGCATTGCCGTCGGCGACGACCCGGTCAGCCTCGGCCTGCGCGGTGTTGACCAGGTGGTCGGCGTGCGCGCTCGCCTCGGCAACCATGCGATCGGCGTGCGCCTTGGCGTCGGCGAGGATGCGGTCGGCCTCCTCGCGGGCCGAGCCGATGGTGTGACTGGCCTGCTCGTTGGCGCTGGTCACCGTGACGTCGGCGGCCGAGCGGGCGTCCGAGACGATCTTGTCCCTGATGTCGAGCACGTCCTGGGCATCGTCGAGCTCGCCCGGCAGCGCGTCACGCACGTCGTCGAGCAGTTCGAGCACGTCGCCGCGCGGCACGATGCAGCTGCGGGTCGGCGGGATGCCACGCGCCTCCTCGACGATGGCGACCAGCTCGTCGAGGGCTTCGAATACGCGATACATGCTGACTACCCCACTCTCCTACGACTCAATGGCGAACTGTCCGCCGAGCCCCAGTGTGCCCCTCATCACGGCCTGTGCCGAGTCACCCTCCGGTGTGTCGTCACAGTGTCTCGTACGCCACACAAATCAAGTGGAGGATCTGTCTCCGCTTCGTGTTATCGTCAGTAGGAAGATCGACAAGGTCTTCATCCCGAGCGCAGCCCCCACCGGGACTGCGGGATTGAGGAAGCCAGAGGGAAGGGCTGAGCCGATCCGCCGAGTGTTGACAGGTTCCGACTGTTCAGTACATGCTGAACACATTGCACAAGCGGAACCTATCAAGAGTCGGTGGGAAGGAAGCGATCACCGTCGCTGTTGTCCCCATCGAAGGCTTATGTTCGATCGGAAAAACCATGACTGTTCTGGATCTACAGAGATCGGCAGGAGTTAGCACCACCAGCTACTTCATGCCGTGGGTAGGCCCGTACCCGGTGCTCACGGCACCGCCGATGGCCGCTCGGTTCGAGCAGTTGATGACCTACCTGCGCGGCGACCGGGCCTTCGCCCAGCTGATCCGCTTCGCGCTGGTCGGTGGGTCCAGCAATATCGCCTACGTGCTGCTGTTCTTCGCGATGCACGGCATTGGCCCGCTGATCGCCAACGTGGTCGGCTCGATCGTCAGCACCATCATCGCCAACGAGCTGCACCGTCAGCTCACCTTCCACGCGCGCGGCCGAGTCGGCTGGTTCACCGCACAGTGGGAAGGCGGCGGCCTGGCACTGGTCGGACTCGCCATCACCACCGCGGGCCTCGCGGCGCTGGATGTCTGGGCACCCACTATCGGCGGCACGGCGGAGGCCACCGCCATCCTCGCCATCACCGCGGCCGTCGGCGGCATGCGCTTCCTGGCCCTACGTGGTTTGGTCTTCTGAGCTCATCGAGTGAGGGGAATCAGCCCCGGCACCAAGACATTTGGCGCCGGGGCTGGTTTGTGTTCGGGGTCAGCTCTTGCGTTCGGCGAGGCGGGCGAGCAGGCGCTTGTGCACGTTGGGCGGCAGCATGTCGGTGACGTCGCCGCCGAAGGTGGCCACCTCCTTGACCAGTGAGCTGGACAGGAAGCCGAAGGCGGGGTTGGTGGCGATGAAAAAGGTGTCGACGCCGGAGAGCTTCTTGTTCATCTGAGCCATCTGCAGCTCGTAGCCGAAGTCGGTCGCGTCGCGCAGGCCCTTGATGATGGCCGTGACGCCCTGCTGCTTGGCGAAGTCCACCGTCAGGCCGTACCACGACTCCACCCGGATGTTGGGCAGGTGCGAGGTCGCCTCGCGCAGCATCTCCATGCGCTCGTCGACGGTGAACATGCCCTGCTTGTTCTTGTTGATCGAGACGGTGACAACGACCTCGTCGAACTGGGCCGCGGCCCGCGCGAAGATGTCGATGTGTCCGTTGGTCACGGGGTCGAAGGACCCGGGGCACAATGCTCCTGCCATGGTCAGACGCTATCGTGCGGGACCGGGCGGGCGGCACTGAGGGTGCTCGAGAGCACACCGTCAATCGAAAGTCGCCATTTCGATGCGTGTTTCGCCGTACTTGCGCGGCTTCATCGCCGAATAGCCCGCAGGCCATTCGATTTCCGGCGAGCGGCGCGCCCGCTCGACGACGACGAGGGCGTCGGGAGAGAGCCAGCCGTCGGCCAGCGCCTGCAGGTCGGCGAGGACCGCGTCGATCTCGACCGCGTAGGGCGGGTCGGACAGGACCAGGTCGAATTCGCCTGCGCCGCCCAGTGCCAGCACGCTGGCCACGGTCGCGACGCGCAGTTCCGCGCCGGGCAGCCCGACATCGGCGATGTTGCCGCGGACGACCTCGGCGGCCTTGCGATCGGCCTCGACCAGCAGTGCGTGGGCGGCGCCGCGGGACAGCGCCTCCAAGCCGAGCGCGCCCGAGCCCGCGTACAGGTCTAGCACCCGGATGCCGTCGAAGTCGATCCGAGCGTCGAGCGCGCTGAAGACTGCCTCGCGGACCCGGTCGGAGGTCGGGCGGGTGCCTGCGGGCGGCACCCGCAGCCGCCGCCCGCCCGCCGTTCCGGCAACGATCCGGGTCATTCGGTCGCGGACTCGCGCACGGCCAGCTCGATCAGCAGGTCGCCACCCTCGACCTGCTGCACCGGGCCGATCGCGACCCGGCCGACGGTGCCCGCCCGCGGCGCGGTGATCGCGGCCTCCATCTTCATCGCCTCGATGGTGCCGACGGTGTCGCCCGCCGCGATCGAATCGCCCTCGGACACAGCCAAGGTGACGACACCGGCGAACGGGGCGGCGATGTGCCCGGCGTTGCCCTTGTCCGCCTTCTCCGCGGCGGGGATGTCGCTGGCGATGGAGCGGTCGCGGACGGCGACGGGGCGCAGTTGGCCGTTGAGGATGCACATCACGGTGCGCATGCCGCGCTCGTCGGGCTCGGAGATGGCTTCGAGGCCGATGAGGAGGGTGACGCCCTTCTCCAGTTGGACGCGGTGTTCCTCGCCGTGGCGGAGGCCGTAGAAGAACTGGTTGGCCGACAAGCCCATTGTGTCGCCGTACTTTTCGCGGTGCGCGTTGAATTCGGCGGTGGGAGCAGGGAACAGCAGTCGGTTGAGTGTTGCGCGCCGTTCGTCGGAAGTACCGGCGAGACCGGCCTCATCCGCTGCGGTGAGCGGGGTTTCCGGTTTCGCGGCACCGCGTCCGGCCAGAGCGCGACTGCGGAACGGCTCGGGCCAGCCACCAGCTGGAGTGCCGAGTTCGCCACGCAGGAAACCGATTACCGAATCCGGGATGTCGTAGCGGCCCGGATCGGCGGCGAAGTCTTCGATATCGACCCCGGTACCGACCAGCGCGAGCGCGAGATCGCCCACGACCTTGGAGGATGGGGTGACCTTGATCAGGCGGCCCAGAAGGCGGTCTGCGGCAGCGTATTTGGCTTCGACTTCCTCGAACCGATCACCCAGACCGAGCGCGATGGCTTGCTGACGCAGGTTCGACAGCTGACCACCCGGGATCTCATGGGTGTAGACCCGCCCGGTCGGGGCCGGGAGCCCGGACTCGAAGGGCCGGTACACCTTCCGCAACGCTTCCCAATACGGTTCCAGGTCGCACACGTTCTGCAGGTTCAACCCGGTGTCGTAGTCACTGTGTGCAGCGGCGGCGACGATCGCGGAAAGCGCTGGCTGGCTGGTGGTTCCGGCCATCGCCGCACTCGCGCCGTCCACGGCATCGGCACCGGCCTGCCACGCCGCCAAGTAGGTCGCGAGCTGCCCGCCGGGGGTGTCGTGGGTGTGCACATGCACCGGCAAGTCGAAGTTGCTGCGCAACGCCGTCACCAACTTCACGGCCGCGGGAGCACGCAGCAGCCCGGCCATGTCCTTGATGGCGAGGACGTGCGCACCGGCGTCGACCATCTGCTCGGCCAGTTTGAGGTAGTAGTCGAGGGTGTAGAGGGTTTCATCGGGGTTGGCCAGGTCCCCGGTGTAACTCATCGCGACTTCGGCGATGGCAGTACCGGTTTCACGCACCGCGTCGATGGCGGGGCGCATCTGATCAACGTTGTTGAGCGCGTCGAAGATCCGGAAGATGTCGATACCGGTCGCGGTCGCCTCGGACACGAACGCGCGGGTCACCTGTTCGGGATATGGGGTGTAGCCCACGGTGTTTCGGCCACGCAGCAGCATCTGCAAGCAGATGTTCGGCACGGCTTCCCGCAACGCGGCCAGTCGCTCCCACGGGTCCTCGTACAGGAACCGCAGCGCCACATCGTAAGTCGCACCGCCCCACGCCTCGATCGACAACAACTCCGGCGTCAACCGTGCCACGTGCCCCGCGGCGCCGAGCAGCCCGTTGGTGCGCACGCGAGTGGCCAGCAACGACTGGTGTGCGTCACGGAAGGTGGTGTCGGTGACCCCAACTGCCTTCTGCGCGCGCAACGCTTGTGCGAAACCCTCGGGCCCCAGCTCGAGCAACCGCTGCCGCGAACCAGCCGGCGGCGGCACCGACAGGTCGATCGCAGGCAACTTGTCATGCGGATACACCGTCGTCGGCCGCTCACCATGCGGCTTGTTCACCGTCACGTCGGCCAGATAGGTGAGGATCTTGGTGCCGCGGTCCGCCGAACCACGCTGGTTGAGCAGCTCCGGCCGCTCATCGATGAACGACGTCGTGACCCGCCCGGCCCGGAAGTCCGGGTCGTCGAGCACCGCGAGCAGGAACGGAATGTTGGTGGTAACACCGCGAATTCGGAATTCGGCGAGCGCTCGCTGGGCCCGCGACACCGCAGCGGGGAAGTCACGCCCACGGCAGGTGAGCTTCACCAGCATCGAGTCGAAGTAGGCGCCGATCTCCGCGCCGAGGTTCGCGCCGCCGTCGAGCCGGATGCCCGCGCCGCCCGGCGTGCGGTAGGCGGTGATCCGCCCGGTGTCGGGACGGAAGCCGTTGTTCGGGTCCTCGGTGGTGATCCGGCACTGCATCGCGGCACCGCGGACGCTGACCGTGTCCTGGCTCAGGCCGAGCTGTTCGAGGGTCTCCCCCGCCGCGATGCGCAGCTGCGACTGCACCAGGTCCACGTCGGTGATCTCCTCGGTCACCGTGTGCTCGACCTGGATGCGCGGGTTCATCTCGATGAAGACGTGGTTGCCGCGCTCGTCGAGCAGGAACTCGACGGTGCCCGCGCAGCTGTAGCCGATCTCCTTGGCGAAAGCCACGGCGTCGGCGCAAATGCGTTCGCGCAGTTCAGGATCCAGGTTCGGCGCGGGCGCGAGCTCGATCACCTTCTGGTGCCTGCGCTGCACCGAGCAGTCGCGCTCGAACAGGTGCATCACGTTGCCGTGCTGGTCGGCCAGGATCTGCACCTCGATGTGGCGCGGGTTCACCACGGCCTGCTCGAGGAACACGGTCGGATCGCCGAACGCCGACTCGGCCTCGCGCGACGCGGCCTCGATGGACTCGCGCAGATGCTCGGCATCGGCGACCCGGCGCATGCCGCGCCCGCCGCCACCGGCCACCGCCTTGACGAAGATCGGGTAGTCCAGCTGCTCCGACGCGGCGATCAGCTCGTCCACGTCGGCGGTCGGCGCGCTGGAGCGCAGCACCGGCAGCCCGGCCGCCTTGGCCGCCGCGATGGCCCGGGCCTTGTTACCCGCGAGCTCGAGCACCTCGGCGGACGGACCGATGAACGTGATGCCCTCGCGGGCGCAGGCCGCCGCCAGATCCGGGTTCTCGGACAGGAAGCCGTACCCGGGGTAGACGGCGTCGGCGCCCGCCGACTTGGCCGCGTCGATGATCGCGTCGATCGACAGGTACGCCCGGACCGGGTGTCCCTGCTCACCGATCTGGTAGGACTCGGCCGCCTTCATCCGATGGACCGAATTGCGGTCCTCGTACGGGAAGACGGCTACCGTCCCCACGCCGAGTTCGTAGGCCGCGCGGAAGGCCCTGATGGCGATCTCGCCGCGGTTGGCAACCAAGACTTTCGTGAACATTGGCCTAAGGTACCCGCCCCCAGCCCCCGCACAGACACGGAAGGGGCCTTCGCAAGCATCTTCACAACGCGGTCTAGCAGCGTTGCGAAGTTCCGTTCACCGGGACGTCACATCCTCAGATCCAGTGCATCGTCCGGTGCCGCAGCCCGCCGCGGAACTGCCCGACCGCGAGGCCGATCATTAGTCCGCGTTCCTCGGCGACTAATCCGCGGGTAAAGGGTAGCCGAATCATTCGTAGCAAAACTTCAGGCAAGTGAATCTCAGGTAAACCATTCTTCGGGAATTCGGCATTCAGCCGCGCCAAGCCGATTCCTCTGCTACGTCCCTGTCGATAGCCGGGACGGAAGCCCCGGCGGTACCGATAGGCGACGAGCGCCTCGGCCAGATATCCGAGACGGTAGCCCTCGCGATGGGCGCGCCAGCCGAATTCGAGATCCTCGTTGGCGGCGAAGGTGACGTCCTGGCCGCCCAGCTTCCGATAGACCTCCGCACGGCACGCCATGCTCGTCCCGATGATCACAGGCGCATAAACGCCCGCGGGCTGGAATTGGTCCGGTGCCGGGATGTTGGCGACGTGCCGCGGGTTGTCCGCGTTGAGCGAATCGCCCTCGACCGCAGAACAAGTCAGGTCGTAGCCCTCGTCGAGGAACTCGACCATGCGGCTGACCCAGTTCGGGTACGCCCGGTCGTCATGATCACAGAACAGCAAAACCTCGCCCGTGGCATGGGCGGCTCCGACATTTCGCGCAAAAGCGGCACCGGAGGTATCTGACGCGTCAACATAATGAACTTTCAGCCGATCGCGAAGTGGATGACTCGCTATATGGGCTTGCACATCGACAGGTGAGCCGTTGTCGGCTATTACAACGTCGAATTCCCCCAAGTAATCTTGACGCGTCAAGGCGTCTAGTTGGACATCGAGGAGATCCCGGCCTTCAGCCGTCCCGATGTAGGTTGGAATGACGATCGATACCGACCGTTCAGTCACCACAAACACTCCTGCTATCGATTCCCCACGCCGGAGCCCTCCCCCGAGTGAAACAACTTTAGACATATACCGGAATGTTGGGCTACACCCAGGTTCCGTGGGCTTCCTCACAGACTTGGACAGATGACCAAACGATGATGTCCGACTGATCGACGACCACCGCTGCACCGCCCGGCCGCACCGCGCGCTCGCCTAGCGCCCTATGCTGGTGGGTGCAGCTGGTTCACCGCGCGCGTACGAGATGGAGCCCCGTCGTCGCGTTGCGGAGCCGAGTTCGGTCGCCTCGAAAGGGCGGCCGGGCGAGAGGGAACCCGGTGGAAATCCGGGACTGTCCCGCAGCGGTAAGCAGGAACGACCGCCGTCACACGCACTGGGCGCAAGACCCGGGAAGCGACGGCCAGTAGGTCGGCCGACAAGGCCGGTGCCTGTGAGTCCGAAGACCTGCCAGCCGTGTCGGATACGCCGTATCCGACGGCCACCGCCTCGTGGATCTGGGCGCGCGGTTCTACCAGTACTTGATGTGTCGGGGCTCCGTTGTCGGAATCTCCTGGCGTATCTCCGGTAGCCGCGCAGCCCGTATGGCGAGGGCCCACGACACCAGCACTGGAGAGACAACGTGACTGTTGTAAATCAGACACCGTTCACCGCAACGGTTCTCGGGCTACCTAGGGTCGGACCGCGGCGTGAGCTCAAGCGGGCCACCGAGGCCTACTGGGCGGGCAAGATCGACGCCGCGCAGCTGCACACCGTCGCGCGCGACCTGCGGCACGCCCAACTCGCCGAATTACAGGCCGCGGGCCTGGATTCGATCCCGGTGGGCACCTTCTCGTACTACGACCAGGTACTCGACACCGCCCTGCTGCTCGGTGCGCTGCCGCCGCGGGTGGCCGGGATCGCCGATCCGCTGGACCGGTACTTCGCCGCCGCGCGCGGCAACGAAACCGTGGAACCGCTGGAGATGACCAAGTGGTTCGACACCAACTACCACTACCTGGTCCCGGAAATCGACCAGGACACCGTGTTCTCGCTGAACCCGGAGAAGCTGCTCGACGAGGTGCGCGAGGCGCTCGCGCTCGGCGCGCCCGCCCGCCCGGTGGTGGTCGGTCCGATCACCTTCCTGAAGCTGGCCAAGGCCACCGGTGGCGCGGCGCTGGACCGGCTCGCCGAACTCGTCCCGCTGTATCGCGACCTGCTCGGTCAGCTGGCCGAGGCGGGCATCGGCTGGGTGCAGATCGATGAGCCGGTGCTGGTCACCGACCTCACCGAGGACGAACTCGCCTTGGTGCGAAGCACTTACACCGAGCTGACGGCGTCCGCCGAGCGGCCGGCGATCCTGGTGGCCACGTACTTCGGCCACACCGATGCCGCGCTGGCCACGTTGGCGGGCACCGACATCGAGGGCGTCGCGCTCGACTTCACCTCCGGCACCAGTGTTTCCGATGTGGCCGGGATTCCGGCGCTGGCGAGCAAGCTGCTGGTGGCCGGTGTGGTCGACGGACGCAACGTCTGGCGCGCCGATCTGGACGCCGTGCTGGCCACCCTCGGCACCCTGCTGGGTTCCGCTGCGGCGGTGGCGGTTTCGAGCTCCTGCTCGCTGCTGCACGTGCCGTACACGCTGGCCGCGGAGACCAAGCTGGACGAGCGGCTGCGGTCCTGGCTGGCGTTCGGCACCGAGAAGGTGGCCGAGGTCCGGCTGCTGGCGACCGCGCTGACCGCGGGCACCGACGCGATCAGCGCCGAATTGGCCGACACCCGTGCGGCATTGGCCACCCGGCACGCCGATCCCCGGCTGAACGACGCGCAGGTACGGGCCAGGTTGGCCGAGCTCGGCCCGGACGCGATCCGGCGGGCGCCCGCCGACGAGCGCCGGGTGCTGCAGCAGGAGCGGCTGCAGTTGCCGCCGCTGCCGACCACCACCATCGGCTCGTACCCGCAGACCTCGGCGATCCGGTTGGCCAGGTCCGCGTTCAACAAGGGCGAGATCGACGAGGCGGAGTACATCCGCCGGATGCGCGCCGAGGTCGCCGATGTCATTGCGCTGCAGGAGAAGCTGGGCCTGGATGTGCTGGTGCACGGCGAGCCGGAACGCAACGACATGGTGCAGTACTTCGCCGAGCAGCTCGACGGCTTCGCGGCCACCGAGCAGGGCTGGGTGCAGTCCTACGGCTCCCGCTGCGTGCGGCCGCCGATCCTGTTCGGCGATGTCACCCGGCCGACGCCGATGACCGTCGACTGGAGCAGCTACGCCCAGTCGCTCACCGAGAAGCCGGTCAAGGGCATGCTCACCGGGCCGGTCACCATCCTGGCCTGGTCGTTCGTCCGTGACGATCAGCCGCTCGGCGACTCGGCGCGGCAGGTCGCGCTGGCGATCCGGGACGAGACGGTGGACCTGCAGGCCGCGGGCATCCGGATCATCCAGGTCGACGAACCGGCACTGCGCGAGCTGCTGCCGCTGCGCAAGGCCGACCAGCAGGCCTACCTCGACTGGTCGGTGCAGTCGTTCCGGCTCGCCACCTCCGGCGTCTCGGACGTCACCCAGGTGCACACCCACCTGTGCTACTCCGAGTTCGGCGAGGTGATCGACGCGATCGCCGGCCTGGACGCCGACGTGACCTCGATCGAGGCGGCACGCTCACGCATGGAGGTGCTCGACGACCTCAATGCGGCGGGCTTCGACCTCGGCGTCGGGCCGGGCGTCTACGACATCCACTCGCCCCGGGTGCCCAGCGTGGAGGAGATCACCACCTCCTTGCGCGCGGCCCTGAAAGCCGTTCCCGCCGAACGCCTGTGGGTCAACCCCGACTGCGGCCTGAAGACCCGCGGCCAGGCCGAGGTGGAAGCGTCACTGCGCAACATGGTTGCCGCCGCGACGGCCGTGCGCTGACCGTCCCGGCTGTTCGCTGACGCTCAGCCCCTCCTCCTGATCCAGGAGGAGGGGCTGAGCCACTACCCCGATCACCTTCGCCCTCAGCCCGCCTCGGGCTCGGGGCGCGGCACATGCCGCCGCCGTGATGTGTACCGCTCACACGGCTGCTCGGTCCGCTTGACCGGTTGCTGCCGCGACCTGGAACTCATCCCCTGTCGCCATGCCGTATGACACCCAGGACACCGACCCATGCCAACCCCTTTTCACACGTCGTGAACCACTCCATGATTCGCCCCTAACCACCTTCGACGCGCGGGCGCGCGGATCGGTTCCGACCAGTTGCCACGAAGTTCCTGACAGCCGGTGGCGTCGGCTGACGGGTGTCGATCAGCCTGCCGGGTCGAAGGCGCGGTTGATGACGCCCATGTCGAAGTAGTCGCGCCAGGCGACGATCGCGTTGTCGGACACCTCGAAGACACCGGTGACCGGGAGCAGGATGGTCTGGCCCGCGCCACGGAGGGTGTCGGTGCGTTCGTTCATGACCAGGTTGCCGGAGGTGATCTGGTGGTGGATGTCGAAGTCGATGGCTTCGAAGGTGGTGAGAAAGCCTGCGATGAAATCGCGGATGGCGGTGCGGCCGACGACCGGTTCGATCGGGATGTTGTGGTAGACAGCGTCTTCGGCAAAGAAGGCGGCGATGCGGTCGGGGTCCGGGTCGGACCAGCTGCGGCACATGTCGCGGACGAGTTCGTCGGGAGTTGGCATGGGGCTGGCTCACTTTCTGCTGCCGGGGCGGGCGAACCGCGTCGTGCGCAACGCCCTCCCGATTGAACCAAGCAATTGCTCGGTACGGAAGCCCTTGGCGGTCAGCGGCTCCCGGTGCCATCGTCCTAGGCTGGACGTATGAACGATCGCCCCCTGCGCTACCGCCTGATCACCGGCGTCGACGACGCCTCGTTCTGCGAGCGGATCAGCGGCCTGCTCGATCAGGGCTATCGACTGCACGGCTCGCCCGCCGTGACCTTCAACGGCACCGACGTGATCGCGGCACAGGCCGTGATCTGGGACGGCGAGTAGCCGCCCGGAACCGCCCTTCGCACGCTACGCAGCCGTATTCTTCGGCAAAATACCTCGCAGCGGCATACTTCCGTAAGAAAGAAGTGCCGATATTGCGATGATTGCGAATATCCAGGTCTACGATCTTTCCGTGCGGAAGATGTATGCGGGCGCTCGCCTTCGGCGGTTGCGCGAGGAACGCAGACTCACCCAGGCGGCCCTGGCCAAGTCGCTCGATCTATCGCCGAGCTACCTCAACCAGCTAGAACGCGATCAGCGGCCACTGACCATCCCGGTGCTGCTGAAACTCAACTCCACCTTCGACCTCGACGTCCAGTTCTTCGCCGCGGACTCGGACGCGCGCCTCGTGTCCGACCTGCACGAGGTGCTGATCGACGCCGCGGGCGGGCACTCCGCGCCGCTGACCGAGGTGGAGGAGCTGGCGACCAGGCAACCCGACGTCGCCAGGATCGTCGTCGCGATGCATCGCCGCCTGCGCGCCGCCACCGACCAGCTCGACCTGCTCTCCGCCCGGGTGTCCGCACCGACCGGCGCGCCGGGCATGCCCATGCCCTACGAGGATGTCCGGGACTTCTTCTACGACCACCACAATCACATCCCACAGCTGGACATCGCCGCCGAGCAGCTGTTCGAGCAGTCCGGGCTGACCATCGGCTCGCTGGACCGCCAGCTCGCCAGGGTCGCCGAGGAACGTGCCGGGGTCACCGTGCTGGTGCGCGGCGACGGCGCGGATCCGTCCATCCCGAAACGGCAATACGATCCGGACAGCCGCACGCTGACCCTGGCCAGGCGACTTCGACCGGGGCAGCGCGCCTTTCAGATCGCGACCACCCTGGCGTTCCTGCTGTACGGAACCGAGTTGGACGGCGTGCTCGCCGAAACACCCTCGCTCACCGGCGAATCCCGCACGCTGGCGCGGATCGGGCTGGCCAACTACTTCGCCGGCGCACTGGTGCTGCCGTATGGGCGCTTCCTACGCTCGGCCGAAGAACTGCACTACGACATCGACCTGCTCGGCCTGCGCTTCGAGGTCGGCTTCGAAACCATCTGCCACCGGCTGAGCACCCTGCAGCGTCAGGGTCAGCGCGGGGTGCCGTTCTTCTTCGTCCGCACCGACCGCGCGGGCAACATCTCGAAACGCCAGTCCGCCACCGCCTTCCACTTCTCCAGGGTCGGCGGCAGTTGCCCGCTGTGGGTGGTGCACGAGGCGTTCGCACATCCCGGCCGCATCCTCCCGCAGATCGCGGAGATGCCGGACGGGCGACGCTACCTGTGGATCGCGCGCACCGCGATGACCGCGCCGCACGGATTCGGCACCGCGACAAAGAACTTCGCGATCGGGCTCGGCTGCGACATCGATTATGCGGAGCGACTGGTGTATTCGTCCGGTCTGCAGCTAGACGATCCGGCGACGGCAGTGCAGATCGGTGCCGGATGCAAGGTCTGCGAGCGGCCGTCGTGCCCGCAGCGCGCGTTCCCGCATATCGGCAGTCCACTCGCGGTCACCGAGAACACCAGCACCGACCTGCCTTATCCGCGTGTGGGGCACTTGTAATCGTTCTCCGTCATACGGGGACACGTGATCGCAAGGCGGGCAACAGTTTCTCGGCGACCAGGTCGAGTTGGCGGTGTACGTCCAAGGAGCCGAGGCGCAGGATGAAGTGGGTCGCACCCGCGTCGAGGTAACGGGCCAGCCAGTCGGCGCAGTCCTCGGCAGTACCGCCGAAATAGGCTTGGATGGTGGACATTTCCGCCAGCGAGCGGCGGTAGTACTGGCGCACATAGCCATCCAGCTCGGCCTGCGCGTGGTCGCGGTCTGCGGCCAGCACGATTGTCGCGTACATCGCGGGAGTCACCACGCGGGTCGTTTGCTGCTGGATCGTCTCCCAGGCTCGGGCATACGCGGCAGCATCGGGGAGATACGGCAGCCAACCGTCGTAGTGGCGAGCGACCCGTGTGAGTACCTTCGGTGTGTCGCTCCCTGCCAGCCAGAGCGGCGGACCGCTCGGTGTCGAGGTCGGTAGTGCGCGCGCCAGATCGTCTATGTGCCAATACTTTCCGTCGAAGTCCGGTGCACCGGACCAAGCCGCGCGCCAGATGTGTACGGTCTCGTCCAGACGACCGACGCGCTCGTCGAACGGGATACCGATCGCTTCGAACTCGGCGCGGCTCTCCGGCAACGGAAATCCGGCGCCGAGGCCGAGCACGAGCCTGCCCGGCGCGAGCTGATCGACGGTCGCCGCCGCGTGCGCGCCGAGCAGTGGATGGCGAAGAGTCGCAGTCCAAGCCGCGGTACCCAGGCGAATCCGATGGGTCGCCGCCGCGACGGAAGCAAGCAACGTCAGCGGATCGACTCTTGTTCGCGCCAGCGGCGAATCACCGGTCCACACCGAGTCGAACCCCGCGTCCTCGGCGAGCTTCGCGAACGTCACCAGCCGCGACGCGTCATGCCGCCCGGTCATCGCGGTTTCCCGGCTCGGCAGCAGAATTCCGACCTCGATCATGCGATGATCGTCCCGCGCTCGTTGGGAAGTGTCGATTACCCGAGAGGTAATAGGCAGTGCACCGCCATCGATTCACGGCCGACCGTGCGACTAGGCCCAGTACTCCGAACTGCCAGCGGCGTAGGTCATTCCGGCTGAGCCGTGTGCTCCTTCGGGTCACTCGCAATTCTCGTGAGCTTGTCCGGATTGGCCACCGCATAGATGCCGCGGATCTGTTCGGTGGCCGGGTCGATATCGAGCACGACCACCGCGAACGGCGCGTCGCCGGAGTAGACCACAGCCGATGGGTCGCCGTTGACCAACCGGTGTCGGATGTTCAGCTCCGAAACATGGCCGAGCACTATCGGACTGGTGATCAGGCGGGCAACCTTGTCTACGCCGTAGATCGGGCGCAGCGCGGCCCGCAGCTTGCCGCCGCCGTCGGACCAGAACGTCACGTCCGGTGCCAATAACGCGAGCAATCCCGTGAGGTCGCCGCCGAGCTGGGCGGCCAGGAACTTCTCGGTCACCTCACGTTGCACCCGCCGGTCGGCTTGATGGCGCGGTCTGCGGGCATGGACGTGTTCGCGCGCCCGGTGCGCGAGCTGCCGGACAGCGGCGGTGTTGCGGCCGAGCATGTCGGCGATGTCGGCGTGCGGATAGCCGAAGACGTCGTGCAGCACGAACACCGCGCGTTCGAGCGGGGTGAGGGTCTCCAGGACGACCAGCATTGCCATCGAGACGGATTCGGCGCGCAGCGCGGGCTCGGACGCGTCCGCGTTGTCGCGGACCGCCGATTCGTCGGAGACCAGCGGCTCGGGCAGCCATGGGCCGAAATACGTTTCGCGCCGCCGGTTGATCGCGGCCCGTCGACCCAGTGTGTGGTTGACCGCGACGCGCACCAGGTAGGCGCGCGGGTGCTCGATCTCCGGGCCGTCCGCCTGATTCCGCGATACCCAGGCCAGCCAGGTGTCCTGCAGCACGTCCTCGGTGTCGGCAACGCTGCCGAGCATGTTGTAGACGACCGAGAACAGCAGTTCCCGGTGCTCGGCGAACACCCGGGTCGCATCCTCGTCCACGATTTCGATCATCGCCGCTCCTCATTCCGGTGTTGCTACTGAGAGCGAGACAGCCCACCAGAAAGTGACGCCAACGCGGGAAATGTGATCCAGCTCTCGCCATGTCACGTACCGCCACCGCTTGGCGCTCTCGGTATGGCAACGGATGAAACCTCGTCCGGACCCGAGAGAGGACATCGGAGTGAGTGCACCCACCGAATCACTGTCGTTTCTGGCGACCCGCCGCGGCAAGCTCACGCTGGGGTTGCTGTGCCTGGTCGCGTTCCTCGACTTCGTCGACAGTTCGATCGTGAATGTCGCATTGCCGACCATCAAGCACGAGCTGGGGCTGTCGGTGTCGACGCTGCAATGGATCACCAGCGGCTATCTGCTGACCTACGGCGGGCTGATGCTGCTCGGTGGCAGGCTGGCCGACCTGCTCGGGCGGCGCCGGGTACTGATCGCCGGGACGATTCTGGTCGGCACCGCGTCGGCGATCGGCGGCCTGGCCGAGAGCAGTGGGTTGCTGATCGGCGCCCGCTTCGCCCAGGGTGTCGGCGCCGCGCTAATGCTGCCTGCCGCTCTTTCCATTCTCACCACCAACTTCCGTGAGGGGTCCGATCGCACCCCCGCGCTGAGTGTTTGGGGTGGCACCGCCGGACTCGCCTCTGCCGCAGGGGTTTTCCTCGGCGGCGTGCTGACCGAGGGACCCGGGTGGCGCTGGGTCTTCTATGTCAACACATCGGTGTGCCTGCTGGTGCTGGCCGTGATTCCGTTCCTGGTGCCCGACGACCGGCGCAACGAGATCCGCGGCGGCTTCGATGTTTTCGGTACCGCGCTGGCGACCGGCGGTCTGATGCTGCTGGTCTACGGGTTGGTGCAGGCGCCGCAGCAGGGGTGGGGCGATGTGCGGACGATCCTGCAACTCGGCGTGGCGGTCGCGCTGCTGGTCGGCTTCGTGCTCAATGAACAGCGGACCGCGGATCCGCTTGTCCCGCTGTCGATCTTCCGCGTCAAGGGTCTCGCGGCGGCCAACCTGACCCACCTGACACTGGCCGCGGGCATGCTCGCGATGTTCTTCTTCGTCACCCTCTACATGCAGGAAGTGCTGGGATACGGGGAGTTCCAGGCGGGCAACGCTTACCTGCCGATCAGCCTCACCATCGGTGCCGCCGCCGGAGTGACGGCGAAGTTCATCGCCAAGACCGGGACCCGGCCGCTCATCGTCGCGGGGTCGGTGATCTCCGGGCTCGGGCTGATCTGGCTGTCGCGGATCCCCACCGACGGTTCCTACCTGGTCGACCTGCTGCCGCCGATGGTGTTCATGTCCATCGGGCTCGGTGTGGTGTTCGTCGCGAACACCACCGCCGCGAACGCGGGCGTCCCTGCCGAGCAGGCCGGTTTGGCTGCGGCACTGCTCAATACGGGGCAGCAGATCGGCGGCGCGCGCGGTCTCGCCGTGCTGACCGCGGTCGCCACCTCCCGGACCGCGAACCAGCTGACCGCGGGTCACCCACCGCTGGACGCAATGACCTCAGGCTTCCAGCTTGCGCTGTTGATCGGCGGGATCATCACGGTCAGCGCTGCCTTCATCGGATTACGGACCGTCAACTCGCGAGGGGAGGTGTCGGCGGCCAAGCCTGCTGAAGCTGTTGCCGCATAACGTGTTCGAAGGCCGGGTATCGGGTGTGTCGATACCCGGCTGATTACGACTTGGCCAGGTACTCCAGACGCTCCGAATCAACCGCGGCGTGCATCATGCTCGCCAAGCCGGGGTGCTTCTTCAAGCCCGGGTCGGCTTCGACCATCTCGCGGGCGAGTTCCTGCGCGGCGGTGATGACTTCGAGGTCGTCGAGCAGCGAGAGCAGGCGCAACGAGCGAGCGGTTCCGGACTGGGCCGAGCCGAGCACGTCGCCCTCGCGGCGGGTGCGCAGGTCGAGCACGGCGAGTTCGAAGCCGTCGGTGGTGGCGGCGACCGCGTCCAACCGCGCCATCGCCGAACCGTTCGGCGCGGAATCGGTGACGAGCAGGCACAACCCGGGATGCTTGCCACGGCCGATCCGGCCACGCAGCTGATGCAGCTGGCTGACGCCGAAGCGGTCCGCGTCGAGGATCACCATGACGGTCGCGTTCGGCACGTCCACGCCGACCTCGACGACGGTCGTACAGACGAGCACGTCGACGGACGCGTCGTTGAAAGCGCGCATCACCTGGTCTTTTTCGTCCGCGGGTAGCCGACCGTGCAACAAACCGACGCGTACTTCGGACAGCGGGCCGGTGCGCAGCGTCTCGAAGACGTCCAGCGCGGCCTGCGTTGTCGGACCTTCCTTTTCCGGCTCCGCCGCCTTCGCCTTGCCGTTGCGGGTCTTGCCCGCGCTCTCCTCGTCCGCACCGATGCGCGAGCACACCACGTAGGCCTGCCGACCAGCCTTGACCTCCTCGACGATGCGTTCCCATGCCCGGTCGACCCAGTTCGGATGCTGCTTGCGCGGAACGACTTTGGACGTGATCGGCGAGCGACCCCGTGGCAGTTCGGTGAGCGTCGAGGTCTCCAGATCGCCGAGGGTGGTCATGGCGATGGTGCGCGGGATCGGCGTCGCGGTCATCACCAGCAGGTGCGGGCTGGAGCCGGACTTCGCCTTGGCCCGCAACGCATCCCGCTGCTCGACGCCGAAGCGGTGCTGTTCGTCGACGACGACCATGCCGAGGTCGAAGAACTCGACGTTGTCCTGGATCAACGCGTGCGTGCCGATCACGATGCCCGCCTCGCCGGTCATCGCGGCCAGCAGCGCCGCCTTCTTGGTCGCCGTCGACATCGAGCCGGTGACCAGCACGACCTTCGTCGCGTTCTCACCCGCGCCGAGCTCACCGGCGTTGCCGAGATCGCCGAGCATCCCGCGCAGGGACCGATAGTGCTGGGCGGCAAGGACTTCCGTCGGCGCGAGCAACGCGCACTGCTGACCGGCATCGACGATTTGCAGCATCGCCTCCAAGGCGACGATCGTCTTGCCCGAACCGACCTCGCCCTGCAACAGACGGTGCATCGGATGACTGTGCGACATGTCCGCGGAGATCTCCGAGACCACCTGTTTCTGTCCCGCGGTCAGCTCGAAGGGCAGGCGCTTCTCGAACTCGGCGGCGATGCCGTCGGCTCGCGGCGGGCACGGGCGCGCGGCCCGGCCGGACACCTCGTGGCGGCGTTCGGCGAGCACCAGCTGCAACGCCAGCGCCTCGTCGAAGCGCAGACGCTCCTGCGCCTGCTCGATGTCGGTCTTGCTCTCCGGCAGGTGGATCAGGCGCAACGCGTCCGAGATCTTCATCAGCGAACGGTCTTCCCGGATGTCGTCCGGCAGCGGGTCGTCGATCGGATCCAGCTGATCGAGCACCTGACGCACGCAGGCGAGCACGTCCCAGCTCTGCACCTTGGCGGTGGCCGGGTAGACGGGGATGAACTCCCGCTCCATGAACGAGGTGTCCACGCCCTCAGCGCCTTTCGCGCTCTGCGCGAGCCCGCGGAGGTCACCGCCGCCGCGCACGGTTTTCACCGCGCCGACCGACTCGTCGTCGGCCTCGGGCAGGATCAGATAGCCCGGATGACTCAGGTTCCACTGGCCGGGCCGCCAGTAGTTGACCGTGCCCGACATCATCGCCCGAAGCCCTTCACGGACAACGTATTTCACCTTGTCACCATTGAAGAAGGTGACGTCCACACCACGGCCGGTGCCGGAACCGGTGTCCAGCACCACCTTCAGCAACGAACCGCGCCGATTACGCATCGGCCGCAGCTCGGCCTTGGTGATCCGGCCGATCACGGTGATGTGCGAACCGTCTTCCGGTTCTTCCTCGGTGAGCGGCTGCCCCTGGGTCGCGTAGCGCAGTGGGTAGTGCCGGAGCAGGTCCTCCACCGTGTGCATGTCGAACGCATCGACCAGCGAGCCCGCCGCCTTTACGCCGAGAATATGGTCGAGCCGATCACTCAGGGTCGCCATCTACTCCACTCCGATCTGCACCAGATCCCCGTGCTGCCCACCGGAATACACGGTGACCTCCACGCCGGGAAAGCTTTCGCCGATGTGTGCGGCGAGTTCGCCGGCCAGGCCGTCCGGCGCCGCCGCACCCATCAGCAGGGTGACCAGCTCGCCGCCGAACGCGAGCATCCGGTCCAGCAGCGTCAATCCGGCCGCCCGCACATCATGGTCGATCACTACGACATCGTGGCCGACCAGGCCGAGTCCGTCACCCGCTTCACAGGTGCCGACCATGGTGAGCGCGCGTTCCGGTGCGGCGCGCAGCGACCCCCACCGGGTGGTCGCGGCGGCCTCCGACATGGCGAAGGCGTCGTCGACGGCGATCCGGCCGCGGTCGTGCACGGCCAGCGCGGCGAATCCCTGCACCATGGACGCGCTCGGCAGCAGCAGCACATCGCGGTGCGCGTCACGGGCGGCGACACCGACCGCGACCAGGTCGTGGGCGGGTAACGCGCCGTTGGGTAGGACGAGGACCTCGCGGTTCGGCATCGCGCGGATAGCGGCGAGCAGGTCTGCGGCGGTCACCGCGCCGTCACCGGCGAGCACCACGGCGCCCGCGTCCTCGAACAGTTCGGCCGCACCGTCACCGGCCGCTACCGCCAGAATCCCGCGGTCGGCGGGTCCGTCGATCTCCTTCGCGGAGTCCATGGTGGTGTGGGTGACTAGGTGCCCGGATGTCATGTCGTGCGGCGGCTCGTGCCTGGCCAGCGCGAAGCTCTCGATGCGGATGCCGCTGAGCTTGCCGACGGCGAGACCGGCTTCCACGGCGGCGCCCGCGTCCGCGCAGTGCACGTGGGCGGACCAGGATCGGTCGCCGTCGCCGACGACCACCACCGAGTCGCCGAGTTCGGCGAGGCGGGCGCGTAGCTGTGTCACCCGGTCTTGGTCGGTGTCGGCGAGTAGGTACATAACCTCGTATTGCGGTGCCGCCGAACCAGTTTCGGGGTTGTCCTCGGCGGAGCGCACGGTGATGGGCTCACGCGGGGCGTACTCCGGCCGAGTGGGAATCTCGCCGAAGGTGATCGAGACGAGGCTGTCCAGTAGGACCACGAGTCCGCGCGCGCCCGCGTCGACGACTCCGGCCGCGCGCAGCACGCCGAGCTGGGATGGTGTGTCACCGAGCGCCTTGGCGGCACCGTCGGCCGCGGCCAATGCGACGTCGGCGAGCGAGGTGTCCGGGCACGACGCAGCGCTGGCGGCCGCGCAGTCGAGGACAGTGAGGATGGTGCCTTCGATCGGCTCGCTCAATGCTTCGCGGACCAGGACCGAGGCCCGGTTCAAGGCATCGCGCAGGGTGGTGGCCGTCAGCGGCTCGCTCCGGACCGCCTCGGCGATACCCCGCAGGACCTGCGACAGGATGATCCCGGAGTTGCCGCGTGCGCCGATGGTCGCGCCGCGTGCCATGGCGGCGGCAACATCGTGCGCCGACAACGCGCTCACCGGGCCCACCGGGCCGCGAGCCGCCGCGGCATCCATCGCCGCACGCATCGTGGCCAGAAGATTGGTGCCGGTATCCGCGTCGGGGATCGGGAAGACGTTGAGTGCGTTGATCTCCTCGCGCCGGTTTTCCAAACCGTCGAGGCAGGCTCGACCCCAGCGCAGCAACGCCGTGCCGTCCATCACATCCCGCACTCCGGGCACCCGTCACCCCTTCCGTGGTTCCATTTGCGGCGCTCCCGGTTCCCTGTGTGGTTGCTCGAGCGGCCGCCGCCGGGCCTACGTTCGCCACCTGCACCGCCCGCAAGGTTAGCGGGCGTTACCGACATACGGTTGGTACCCACTACGTGTTCCGGCAACGTCCGGAGCGCACCCGGTTTGGTGGATCGGGGGCCGTCCCGCTACCCTTGCAGGGTTGCCTCGCGTGGCCGTTGCCGGTTTGCGCTGGCCGATGTCAGTCGGCAGGGGTACGTCAATACATTGTTTCCGGACATGCCGCCTGCGGGCGACGGTCCTCCACATGACATGAAGGAGTTCGCGACTATGGCTGCCGTCTGCGACGTCTGCGCCAAGGGCCCCGGCTTCGGGAAGTCGGTCTCGCACTCGCACCGGCGCACCAACCGTCGCTGGAACCCGAACATCCAGACCGTTCGCGCCCAGGTTGCGCCGGGTAACACCCGTCGCATGAACGTGTGCACCTCCTGCCTCAAGGCGGGCAAGGTCGTCCGCGGCTGATTTCAGCCACGGAACACCTGTACGAGACCGACGCACGCCCCGGCACCCTCACGGGTGGTCCGGGGCGTAGTCATCGATAGGCGGGTATGACCGAGCCCGACTGGCGCATCGCCCCACTTGCCGCCGAACACACCCACAGTCTCGCCGAATGCCACATCGCCTGCTGGCGGGAGGCGTACCGCGACCTGGTGCCCACGCATGTACTCGACGCTTTCGATGTGGAGCGACGAGCCGAGCAATGGGAACGCAACCGGGTCAAGTACCCCGGACGCACCTGGGTGGCGTTGGTCGGTGCGCAGGTGATCGGGTTCTCCAGCGCGGGCGAGACCGTCGACGATCCACCGATACCCGCGCATCAGCTGAATGCGTTGTACGTCCGGTCACCTTGGTACGGCACGGGCGTCGCACAGGATCTACTGCGTGCCGCACTCGATCCGACAGCGACGTACTCGCTGTGGGTGTTCGAGCAGAATCCACGCGCGCTGGCCTTCTACCGCAAGCACGGTTTCGAGCCGGACGGCACGAGCAGAGTCGAGGCCTTCTCTCCATCAATCGAGGTCCGCATGGTGCGCGCGCCCGGACCCGTGCGCTGAAAACGGCCCGTCCGAGCCATACATATCCACGCGATAGGGTGCAGATCATGACCGCAACCGAGCAAGCCGGGTACGTGACAACCGTCGACGGCGTCCTGCAGATCACCATCGCGACCGCCGCCAACGGCACGTCCATGGACTTCGGCGGGATCGTCGCGGGCACCGCCGCGCTCCGCTCGCTCGGCTCCGAGGTCGGCGCGGTGCTGCTGACCGGCACCGGTGCGAACTTCTGCGCGGGCGGCAATGTGCGCGGCTTCGCGGCAGCGGCCGATCGGGCCGCCCACATCTACGGCCTGGCAACGGATCTGCACCACTTCGTGCGCGCACTCGACGCGACAACCGTCCCGGTGGTCGTCGGCGTTCAGGGCTGGGCGGCGGGTGCCGGGATGAGCCTGGTCTGCGCCGCCGACATCGCACTCGGCGGGCCGAGCACCAAGCTGCGCCCGGCCTACCCGGGCATCGGCCTCAGCCCCGACGGCGGCATGTCCTGGACGCTGCCGCGCATCGTCGGAGTCGGCCGAGCCCGCGAAATCCTGCTCACCGACGCGGTTTTGGATGCCGACGAGGCGGTGCGGCTCGGCATCCTCAGCAGGCTGGTAGCCGACGACGAGGTGCAGGCCGAGGCACTGAACCTGGCTCGAACCCTTGCTGCCGGACCGCGTTCCACCTACGCGAGCATCAAAACGCTACTGGCACAGTCCAGTTCGTCGGCTCTCGGCGATCAGCTGGACCGCGAACGCGACGCGATCGCTGCGGCCGCCAACGGCGCGACCGGTCGCGAGGGCGTCGACGCGTTCGTCGAGAAGCGCAAGCCGAACTACGCGTAACTCACTGATCGGACTGCAAGACGAACTGCACGACCGCGTCGGTGAAGGCGTCATTGTCGTCACCGGCCGCCGTGTGTGCCGCGCCGCCGATCTCGACCAGCTGCAGGTGCGGCACCAACTCCTGAAACGCCGCGGCGCCTTCGGAACTCACCACGTCCGACAGCAGGCCGCGCACCAGCAACACCGGAATCGTCAGCTTGCGCGCGGCGGCTTCCAGCCGATCGGTCATCTCCGACGCGAACTCGCCCCAGCCGGACAGCATGTTCGGGTCCCAGTGCCAGTACCAGCGACCGTCGCGCTCGCGCAGGTTGCGCAGCAGACCATCGGTGTTCTTCGGACGCGGCCGATGCGGCAGGTATTCAGCGACGGCGTCGGCCACCTGCTCCAAGCTGTCGAAGCCGTCGCGATGCTTACCCAGGAAGTCGATCACTCGTGTCCCACCGGCCTTCTCGGGCCTGGCCACGATGTCGACGAGCACCAGCGCGCTGATCGCCTCACCGCCTGGCGTGGCCGTGGCGAGCAGGCCGGTGACGCCGCCCATGCTCGCCCCGACCACGACGGCGGGCGCACCGAGCTGTTCGAGCACGAGTAGTAGGTCGGCCACCATGGTGTCGCGGCGGTAGTCGCCGTCTTCGGACCACGCGCTGTCGCCGTGTCCGCGCGCGTCCAGGGTGACCACGCGCATCCCTGCGGCACCGAGCTTCGCGCCGGTCTGTTTCCACGAGTGCCTGGTCTGCCCGCCGCCGTGCAGGAAGACGACGAGCGGACCGTCGACCGGGCCGAACTGGTCGGCGGCCAGCTCGAGCCCGCCCGAGCCGCGCAGCCGCAGTGGCGTCGGCTCGAGCAGATTGTTCGCATTACTCACGAACCGAGCATCGCATAGAACCTGTTGCGGTTCGCGGCGAGCCTCCCGAACGGGATCAGGTCAGCAGTCCCACTTGCCGGAGGCGCTGAGGGTGCGCTGCAGCAGGCAGGCGACCTTGGCGTTGACCGAGGAGGAGATGGTGGAGGAGCCGTTGGAGGTGAATTCCTCGCCGATCTGCGTCGACGAGGTGTCCGCGGCCGGCGCCGAGGTGGTGTCCGTGGCCTGCTCCAGCGGCAGCCCCGAGGCATTCGCGGTGGCGGCGCCACCCGCGAGGGCGGCACAGAGGGCCAGGGTGGCGGTGACGCCGCGAACGGTGGTGTTGGGCATAGAAAAGCTCCTCACTCGAAAATCAATCTAGGTAGATCACACACAGACGCCGGCTCAGGGCAGGCGCCAGTCAACAGGTTCGGCACCCAGCTCGTCGAGCAGTTCGTTCACTCGGGAGAACGGGCGGGAACCGAAGAAGCCGCGCGACGCCGACAGCGGCGACGGATGCGCGGACTCGATGTAGGGGACCTCGGCCTCGACCAGGGTCGGCTTGAGCGTCGAGGCGTCGCGGCCCCAGAGGATCGCGACCAGCGGCTCGTCCCGCGCGACCAGCGCGCGAATCGCCTGCTCGGTCACGGCCTCCCAGCCCTTGCCGCGATGCGAGGCGGGCTGGCCGGGCGCCACCGTGAGCACCCTGTTCAGCATCAGCACGCCCTGATCGGACCAGGGGCTCAGGTCGCCGCAGGACGGCGTCGGGTGGCCGAGATCCTTGGTGTATTCGGCGAAGATGTTCGCCAGGCTGCGCGGGACCGGCGAAACATTCGGTGCGACAGAGAAACTCAGGCCCATGGCGTGGCCCGGGGTCGGGTAGGGGTCCTGGCCGACGACCAGCACACGCACCGCGTCGAAGGGTCGCTGGAAGGCGCGTAGCACGTTCTCACCGGCCGGTAGATAGCCGCGGCCCGCCGCGTTCTCTTCGCGCAGGAACTCGCCCATGGCGGAAATCCGTTCCGCCACCGACTCGAGTGCCTTCGCCCATCCCGGATCCATGATTTCCGACAGTGGTTTCGCGCCCATGACCGCACAACTTATCGTGGTTCGCTCGCGACCGCCGAGTCCGCCCCACCGAACGATTCCCACCCGGCGCTACCCGACCGCGCTACACCGTCGACCGTGACGCCGTGACCGGCGGACACGCGGCCGATCGGCACCCATCCGGCGGGCAGATCACACTCCGCCGACCAGCTGCCGACGAACGCGTGATCCTCGCCGCCGGTCAGAATCCATTGCGCCGCATCGGCATCCATGCGGGCGGCAATGCGCTCGAGTGCTGGGTCGTGCAACGCATCCGAACTCAGATCAATAGCGACACCGGATGATTCGGCGATATGGCCGAGATCCGCGAGTAGGCCGTCGGAGACATCGGTGAGCGAGTTCAGCCCGGTCCCGGTATCCGTATTCAGCACCGCCGCATAGGGCGGCTGCGGGACACGGTGCGCGGCAAGTGCTTCGGCAAAGTCGTCGGATGCGGTGCCCGCGGTGAGGATCGCGAGTCCTGCGGCCGACCAGCCGAGGCGGCCCGCGACGGCGACCGTGTCCCCCACGCGCGCACCGGCTCTCGTGATGGCCGCGCGACCACGCAGGTCACCGAACGCGGTAACCGAGATGACGAGGTCGCGGCTGCGCACCAGGTCACCGCCCGCGATGGACGCGCCCGCGCGGGTCGCCTCGGCCCACATGCCGTCGGTCAGCCCGTCGATCACGTCCAGCGCGGTGTCGGCCGGGCAGCCGAGCGCCACCACGAACGCGCTCGGCCACGCGCCCATCGCGACCACGTCGGCCGCGTTCTGCGCGATCGCCTTGCGGCCGATGTCCGCGGGGCTCGACCAGTCGAGGCGGAAGTGCCGGTCCTGCACGAGCATGTCGGTGGTCACCACGAACTGCCCGTCGGGCGCGGCGACCAGGGCGGAGTCGTCGCCGGGGCCGAGCAATACGCTCGGCGCCTGGACCCGGCCGCGGTTGATCCGCTCGATCAGCGCGAACTCGCCCAGTTCACGCACCGTCCTCGGTGCCGTGTGCTCGCTGATGACCGGTCCTTTCAGCCGCGCTGCCGGGTGGAATCGACCCGAAGGTACCCTTTTCAGGGCAATCGACTGCTACCGGGCCGGTCACGGCACCGCCGCACCTTCGCGGCGGCCGTCCGTCCCGCCAGCGCAACAGGAAGGGATCGGTGAGCATGGCGGCGGAATCGTCGGACCACGATTCGTCGAAGGACGCGGCCGGGCAGGTCACCGAGGGCGAGAGCACCGTGCCGGCCGCCGAGCCTGCTGCCACCGCGGAAGCCGGTACTGCCGCGAGCACTCGCCAGTACTCCCCCGCCCTCATCGCCACCGCCGTGGCGTTGCCGGTCATCCTGGTGGTCGCGGTGCTGGTGGCCGCGATCCTCGCGCGCCGCGCACCCGTCGAGCGCGAACCGCTGGTCCTCGGCCCGGTCCCCGCACCCGCCGCGACCGGCCCGGACTGCACCAACCTGCTCCCCGCGCTGCCGACCGAACTCGGCGACTACACCAAATCCACCCTGGTGGAACCGTCCCCACCGGCCACCCGCGCCTGGCAGCGCGCCGACGGCGGCGACCCGATCGTGCTGCGCTGCGGCCTGGACCGCCCGCTCGAGTTCAATCGTGCCTCGGCCTTGCAGATCGTGAACGGCGTCCAGTGGTTCGAGGCCCGCGACCAAGCCGCCAAGGCCAGCACCTGGTTCGCCGTCGACCGCGAGACCTACATCGCGCTGACCGTCCCCGACGGCTCCGGCCCCACCCCACTGCAAGCGGTCTCCGACACCATCACCGCCAACCTCCCCGCCAAGCCACTCGACCCGGGCCCCCTCCCCAACTGAAACAGCACCCGGCCGCGCCGCACTCGCGCGATGCCAGGTGCCGTTGTGGAAGACCCTGCGCCGCTAGCGAAGTCCGGTGCCGCGTGCGAGCGCCGTCTCGATCAACGTGGACACCAGGTCCTTGTAGTCGATGCCGGTGGCTTCCCACATCCGCGGGTACTGGGAGATCGGCGTGAAGCCGGGCATGGTGTTGATCTCGTTGATCACCGGGCCGTCGGCGGTGATGAAGAAGTCGACGCGGGCGAGCCCCTGGCAGTCCAGCGCACGGAATGCCCGGACCGCGAGTTCCCGGATGCTGTCGGAGACTTCGTCGTCCAGCTTCGCGGGCACGTCGAAGTCGCAGACGTCGTCGAGGTACTTGGTTTCGAAGTCGTAGAACTCCGGGTTCGCGGCGGCCGCGCCTTCCTCCGGCATCCGGATCTCCGACAGCACACTGGCTTCCACCCGGCCGTCCGGGAATTCCAGTACGCCGCACTCGACTTCGCGGCCGACGACGGCCGCTTCGATGATCACCTTGGGGTCGTGCGCACGGGCCGTGTCGATGGCCGCGGCCAGCTCGGTCCAGTCGTCGACCTTCGTGATGCCGATCGACGAACCGCCACGCGCGGGCTTCACGAACACCGGAAGCCCGAGCCGAGCCCGGTCCGCCTCGCTCACCGTCTCGGTGCCCGGCCGCAACACCACCTGGATGCCGACCGGCAAGCCTTCCGCCGCAAGGAGTTTCTTGGTGAACTCCTTGTCCATGCCCGCCGCGCTGGCCAGCACGCCCGCACCCACGTAGGGCACACCGGCGAGCTCCAACATGCCCTGCAGCGTGCCGTCCTCACCGAAAGGTCCGTGCAGCAACGGGAACACCACGTCGACCGAACCGAGGGCGGCGCCGGGATCGTCGATGGCGACCAGCGAACCCGAGTCGCTCGGACCGGACGCCAACGTCAACGCCGTACCGGTGCCGTCGACCGACGGCAGCGTGCGGTCGTGGAAGCCGAGCGCCGCGATGTTCGAATCGGCCAGCACCCAGGTGCCTTCGGTGCTGATGCCGATCGGCACCACGTCGTACTTCTCCGGATCCAGGTTCGGCAGCACGCTGCCCGCCGACACGCAGGAGACGGCGTGCTCGTTGCTCCGCCCGCCGAAAACCACAGCCACCCGGATCCGCTTCGTCATGCCCCGAACCGTACCCGTCGCGGCGCGTGGTCCCCACCGCTACCCACTGGCGTAACTGCGGCGCATGTCCGCGCTGGGACTACTCCGGCTTGATCCGCCGACCGAGCAGATTGCCGACGGCTTCACGCACCGCCATGCCCTCGTGACAGACCTGGTTCACCGCGGTCGTGAGCGGCATGTCGACATCGTGTTTCACGGCCAGCGCGCGAATGGACGTGCACGACTTCACGCCCTCGGCCACCTGTCCGTGCGTCGCCTCCTGCGCGGTCTCCATGGAGCCGCCTTCACCCAGCGCACGCCCGAACGAACGGTTGCGGGACAACGGTGAGGTGCAGGTGGCGACCAGATCGCCGACCCCGGCCAGGCCCGCGAGCGTGGCCGGTTCGGCGCCGAGCGCCACCCCGAGTCGGATGATCTCCGCGAGGCCCCGGGTGATGATGCTGGCCACGGTGTTGTCCCCCAAGCCCATTCCGGACGCGATGCCGCAGGCGAGGGCGATCACGTTCTTACACGCGCCACCGACCTCACAGCCCACCACGTCTGTATTGGTGTACGGCCGGAAGTATCCGGTGGCGCTGGCGTGCTGAAGCGCGACCGCCCGCTCGGCATCGGAGCAGGCGATCACGGTGGCAGCGGGTTGACCGACGGCGATCTCGCGCGCCAGATTCGGACCGGACAGCACCGCGATTCGACTCTCGTCGGCCCCGGTGACCTCGCCGATCACCTGACTCATCCGCAGCAACGTGCCGTTCTCGATGCCCTTCGCCAGGCTGAGCAGCGACGCGTCCTGGGGGATCAGCCCCTTCCACTGCTCGAGATTCGCGCGCAACGACTGGGACGGCACCGCGAGCACCACGATGTCGGCGCCGTCGAGCGCGACGGCCGGGTCGTGGGTGGCCGCCATCGGGGGCAGCGGAATATCGGTGAGGTAGGACGGATTGCGATGTTGCGTGTGCAGTACTTCGGCGACCTCGGCTCGTCGCGCCCAGATGGTGACCTCGGTTCCCGCGTCCGCCAAGACCTTTGCGAACGCGGTCCCCCAAGATCCCGCGCCCAGTACTGCCGCCCTCGTCATCTGCCCAATATGCCATGGAAGGATTGGACGCATGCGCCCGCACGCCGTGCATGCCGTGATCGCGGTCAAGAGCCTCGATCAGGCCAAGAGTCGACTGGCCGACCGGCTGCGCCCGGAACACCGGGCCCGGCTGGTCCTCGCCATGCTCGCCGACACCCTGACCGCCACCGCGGCCGTTCCGGAGATCGTCTCGGTCACCGTTGTCACCCCGGATCCGGCCGTGGCCGACCTGGCCTTGTCGATGGGTGCGGCGGTCCATCCCGAGCCACGCACCGGCGGTCACGACCCACTGAACAGCGCGCTGGCCGACGCCGCGGCCGGGCTGCGGCACCGGCACGGACCGGTCGATCTGCTCGCGTTGCAGGCCGACCTGCCCGCACTCCGCGCCGAGGAATTGACCGACGTGCTCACCGTCGCGCCGCGCGGACTGCGCTCGATCGTGGTCGATCACGCGGGCACCGGCACGGCCGCGCTACTTGTCCGCGACCCCATCGCCGCCCTCGAACCCCGGTTCGGCCCCGGTTCGGCGAGCAAACACATTGCCGCGGGCGCGGTCGACCTGACCGGTGATTGGCCCGGTTTACGGCTGGATGTAGACACGGCCGAAGACCTCGACCTGGCCATTGACCTCGGGGCAGGTTGTGCGACCAGCGTCGCACTGCACGACATCGGCTGGCCAGATCGCGTTCACCAGCCGGTTCGCCGAGTGTGCTAGGAGATCGCCAGAGTGAGGTGATGCTCACGTCAATCATAGTGTCGGGCTCCACACCACCCTCTTCGTAGGGGATGATCGTTGGCGTGAGTGAGCGAAGCGAGCTAACCAACTGCCAGCGCGCATCGCGCGTGTCGGTGCCGAGCCCCAGCGAGGTAACGGCATGAGCGATACAGAGACCGTCAAACCGCAGTTGCTTCCTACGCCGCCTCCCGCGGCGTCACCGGTGTCGGCCGACGCGACCGTCGAGCAGTTGCCACGTGATCGCTACCTCAACCGTGAGCTGAGCTGGCTCGATTTCAACGCCCGGGTACTCGCCCTTGCCGAGGACGCGTCGCTGCCGCTGCTGGAGCGCGCGAAATTCCTTGCCATCTTCGCGTCCAATCTCGACGAGTTCTACATGGTGCGGGTCGCCGGCCTCAAACGTCGCGCCGAGACCGGTCTGCTTGTTCGTTCCGCGGACGGACGCTCGCCCGGTGAGCAGCTGGAGTTGATCGCCGCACGCGCTCAGGAGATCGCCGACCGCCACGCGCGGGTCTTCATCGACGACGTGCTGCCAGCGCTCACCGACGAGGGCATCGCGATCATCGACTGGACCGACCTGAACGACGATGAGCGCCAACGCCTCTCGGGCCACTTCCACGATCAGGTGTTCCCGGTGCTCACCCCGCTCGCGGTGGATCCGGCGCATCCGTTCCCCTACATCAGCGGGTTGAGCCTGAATCTCGCGGTGACGGTGAAGGATTCCGCCACCGGCGGCGAGCACTTCGCCCGAGTCAAGGTGCCGGACAACGTCGATCGATTCGTCCGGGTGCGCCGCACCGACGCCGCTTCGACCATCGCCGCCTTCCTGCCGATGGAAGAACTGATCGCCGCGCACCTCGATCTGCTGTTCCCCGGCATGGAAGTGGTTGAGCAGCACTCGTTCCGGATCACCCGCAACGCCGACTTCGAGGTCGACGAGGACCGCGACGAAGACCTGCTGCAGGCGCTGGAACGCGAACTGGCCCGGCGGCGCTTCGGATCGCCGGTGCGCCTAGAGGTTTCCGACGACATGACCGAGCACATGCTCGAATTGCTGTTGCGCGAACTCGATGTCGACCCCGGCGACGTCATCCAGGTGCCCGGTCTGCTCGACCTGTCCTGCCTCTGGCAGGTGTACGGGGTGGACCGGCCCAACCTCAAAGACGCGCCCTACGTACCGGCCACCCCGCCCGCGTTCGGCGAACGGGAGACCCCGCGCAACGTGTTCGCGGCGCTGCGCGAGGGCGACGTGCTGGTGCACCACCCCTACGACTCGTTCTCCACCAGCGTGCAGCGGTTCATCGAACAGGCCGCCGCGGACCCGCAGGTGCTCGCCATCAAGCAGACGCTCTACCGCACCTCCGGTGACTCACCGATCGTCAACTCGCTCATCGACGCGGCCGAGGCGGGCAAGCAGGTCGTCGCGCTGGTCGAGATCAAGGCGCGGTTCGACGAGCAGGCCAACATCAAATGGGCCCGCGCGCTGGAACAGGCGGGCGTGCACGTGGTCTACGGCCTCATCGGCCTCAAGACGCACTGCAAGACCTGCCTGGTGGTGCGCCGCGAGGGCGCGACCATCCGCCGCTACTGCCACATCGGCACCGGCAACTACAACCCGAAGACCGCGCGGCTCTACGAGGACGTCGGATTGCTCACCGCCGCACCGGAAATCGGTGCCGACCTGACCGACCTGTTCAATTCGCTGACCGGTTACTCGCGAAAAGAGAACTACCGCAACCTGCTTGTCGCACCGCACGGTGTGCGCGCCGGAATCATCGAGCGGATCCAGCGGGAGACCGAACTGGCGGCGCAGGGCAAGGACGCCCGAATCCGATTGAAGGCCAACGCGATCGTCGACGAGGAGATCATCGACGCGCTGTACCGGGCCTCACTGGCCGGGGTTCCGGTGCAGATCGTGGTGCGCGGCATCTGCGGACTGCGCCCCGGCGTACCCGGCATGAGCGAGAACATCGAAGTGCGCTCGATCCTCGGCCGCTTCCTCGAGCACTCGCGGGTCATGCACTTCCAAGCGCAAGACCAGTACTGGATCGGCAGCGCCGACATGATGCACCGCAACCTCGACCGGCGCGTGGAAGTCATGGCGCAGGTGAAGGATCCGCGACTGACCGAACAACTCGGGCAGGTATTCGACTCCGCGTTGCATCCCGACACCCGCTGCTGGGTACTCACCGCAGATGGCAACTGGCTCGCCCGGCCCGAGCACGCGGGCGACGACAACGTCAAAGTGCGTGACCACCAAGAATTCCTCATGCGCCTGCGGAGGCCGGAACAGCAGTGAGTGGTGCTACGGGGTACGAGATGGAAGGGGGACCCTTCTGGGATCCCCGTATTACCGCCAACATTCACGCCGCGGGCGCGGTGTTGTGGCGTCGGGCGGAGGACGGCGCGCTGGAGATCGCCGTAGTGCATCGCCCGAAGTATCAGGATTGGTCGTTGCCCAAGGGCAAGCTCGATCCCGGTGAGACACCGGTGCTCGCCGCGGTCCGTGAGGTCCGCGAGGAGACCGGTCTGGACTGCAAGCTCGGCCGCTACCTCGGCCACGTCACGTATCCCGTTCCGGGACACCGCAAGTTGAAGCGGGTCGACTACTGGGCGGCCGAGGTGGCGGGTGGTGAGTTCGCCTCGAATGACGAAGTGGACGTGCTGAATTGGTACTCGCTGGATCGGGTGATGGAGCAGCTGTCCTACCCGATGGACCGGCAGGTGCTGCGCGCGTTCACCCGGCTGCCCGCGAACACCCGCACCATGCTGCTGGTCCGGCACGCGAAAGCTGGTCGGCGAGACCGCTTCTCCGGTCCCGACCCGCTGCGCCCACTGGATCGGTCCGGCCAGGCCCAGGCCCGGGCCCTGGTCTCGAATCTGCTGGCGTTCGGGGCATCTCGGATCCACTCGGCCGATCCGGTGCGCTGCGTGCAGACGGTGACACCGCTGGCGGAGAAGCTCGGCGTCGAGATCATCCTCGAGCCGCTGCTTTCCGAAACCGGTTATGCCGCAGCGCAGGACGAGACGCGGCAGCGCATCCTGTCACTGGTGCCGGATACCGAGGTGCCCGTTGTGTGCAGTCAGGGCAAGGTAATTCCCGATCTGCTGGAGTGGTGGGCCGAGCGCGACGGCATCACGCTGCCGTCCGCGCGCAACCGTAAGGGCAGTGTGTGGGTGCTGTCCTTCGTCGACGGCAAGCTGGTCGCCGCCGACCATCTGGACCGATCACTGAACTCCGACTTCGTGAAGGCCTGACCGCTCCGACCTTAAAACCGGACTCTATTGCTCTGAAACATGGGCCCGGACATACGAAACGGCCCCCAAAGGCAGAGCCTGACCGGCCTACACAGACAGCCTCCGAAAGATGGGCTCTGACATACGAAACGGCCCCGGAAGCACGCTTCCGGGGCCGTGTTCGATCGGTACAGCGGGTGTTTCGGCCTTACGGCCGGTCACCCGGCGCCAATACCGTACTGGCGCAGTATCTAGCGGCGACCGCGAGCGGGAGCCTTCTTGGCGGCCGACTTCTTGGCCGGAGCCTTCTTGGCGACCGTCTTCTTAGCGGCGGTCTGCTTGGCCACCGTCTTCTTGGCGGCGGTGACCTTCTTGGCCGGAGCCTTCTTCACGGCGGTCTTCTTCGCCACCGTCTTCTTGGCGGGCGCCTTGGCCGCAGTCGTCTTGCGAGCAGCGGTCTTTGCGGGTGCCTTCTTGGCAGCCTTCTTCGCCGTCGTCTTGGCCGGGCCCTTGGTGGGGGTGGCCTTCTTGGCGGCGGTCTTCTTGGCCGCCGTCTTCTTGGCGGCCGCCTTCTTGGCTGCCACCGGGGCATTCACGCCGCGCTTGACGGCGGGACCGCTCTGGGCGAGCTTCTGCTTACCCGCGATCACGGCCTTGAACTGAGCACCCGGACGGAACGCAGGCACCGAAGTGGGCTTCACCTTGACGGTTTCGCCGGTGCGCGGGTTCCTGGCAACTCGAGCCGCACGCTTACGCTGTTCGAACACACCGAATCCGGTGATTGTGACGCTCTGGCCCTTGTGCACCGCGCGCACGATGGTGTCGACCACATGCTCGACTGCCGCGGTGGCCGTGCGCCTATCAGTACCCAACTTTTCGGTCAGAACGTCGATCAGTTCCGCCTTGTTCATTGAATCCTCCGCAGACTAATGGCCCGTCGTCGGACCGACTAGGTACCACGGTAAACCCACAATGGGCAAGAGTCTATGTGCCACGCCAAAATTCATGTGGTTTAGCACACGTCCAGCTATCGGCCCCGGTGCCATCCAGCTAACACCCAAGGGTGTTTAGGACTGCGAAATACGTGCTGGCAGGGTAGTGGGCTTCCATGCTGGCCTTGCGTTTTCGAACTCGGCGATGGTGTCGCTGCGGCGCAGCGTGAGCCCGATGTCGTCCAATCCTTCGAGCAGACGCCACCGTGTGTAGTCATCAATATCGAACGGCAACACGGCTGTTCCGGCGGTCACCGTGCGCGCCTCGAGGTCCACAACCAATTCGAGTCCGGGCTGTTCCTCGAGCAACTTCCAGAGCATTTCGACATCGTTCTGTGACATCTGAGCGGCCAACAGCCCGCCCTTACCGGCATTGCCGCGGAAGATGTCGGCGAACCGGGACGAGATCACCACCCGAAAGCCGTAGTCCGACAGCGCCCATACGGCGTGCTCACGAGAGGATCCCGTGCCGAAATCCGGGCCCGCTACCAGCACAGTGCCCCGGTTGTACGGCTCGTTGTTCAGAATGAAGTCCGGATCGTTACGCCACGCAGCGAAGAGTCCGTCCTCGAATCCCGTGCGGGTCACCCGCTTCAGGTACACAGCCGGGATGATCTGATCGGTATCGACATTGGAACGGCGGAACGGTACGCCGATCCCCTTGTGCATGCTGAAGGCTTCCATTGATTCTCCTGAGTCGGTAGAGGTATCGCGTCCGGTCAGTCCAGATCCGCAGGCGAGGACAGGGTTCCGCGCACCGCCGTCGCGGCCGCTACGAGCGGGGAAACCAGGTGCGTACGGCCACCTTTGCCCTGCCGGCCCTCGAAGTTCCGGTTCGACGTCGAGGCGCAGCGCTGGCCCGGATCCAGCTGATCCGGATTCATTCCCAGGCACATTGAGCAGCCCGCCTGCCGCCATTCGGCGCCTGCCGCCGTGAAAATCTCGCCCAGTCCTTCTAATTCGGCCTGCGCCCGAACCCGCATAGACCCCGGTACAACCAACATTCGCACCGACTCCGCGACCCGGCGTCCTTTTAAAACCTCGGCGACGGCACGCAAATCCTCGATGCGTCCGTTGGTGCACGAACCGACGAATACCGTGTCGACCGCCACCTCGCGCAGTGGCGTGCCCGGCGCCAAATCCATGTACCGCAGCGCTTTCTCCGCGGACTCGCGCGCCGTCTCGTCGGCGATCTGGGCGGGATCTGGCACCGATTCGCCAAGGGGCGCGCCCTGTCCCGGGTTGGTGCCCCAGGTGACGAAGGGGGTCAGTTCGCTCGCGTCGATGTGCACCTCGGCGTCGAAAGCCGCGCCGTCGTCGGTCTTCAGCGCCTCCCAGGCGGCCACTGCTGCCGTCCAGTCGGCTCCCTGCGGGGCGTGCGGGCGTCCCGCGAGGAATTCATAGGTCGTTTCGTCCGGAGCGATCATGCCCGCCCTGGCGCCCGCCTCGATGGACATGTTGCAGATGGTCATTCGCGCCTCCATCGACATGGCGCGAATCGCCTCGCCGCGGTACTCCAGCACGTAGCCCTGGCCGCCGCCGGTGCCGATTTTCGCGATGACGGCCAGAATCAGGTCCTTGCTCGTCACGCCCGGCGTCAGGGTGCCGTCCACCGTGATCGCCATCGTCTTGAACGGCTGCAGCGAGAGTGTCTGGGTGGCAAGGACATGCTCGACCTCGGAGGTGCCGATACCCATCGCCAGCGCGCCGAACGCGCCGTGCGTCGAGGTGTGACTGTCCCCGCACACCACCGTCATTCCCGGTTGGGTCAGGCCGAGCTGCGGGCCGACGACATGCACGATGCCCTGATCCAAGTCGCCCATCGGATGCAGGCGCACACCGAATTCCGCGCAGTTACGGCGCAGGGTGTCCACCTGGGTGCGCGAAATCGGGTCCGCGATCGGCTTATCGATATCGGCGGTCGGGACATTGTGGTCCTCGGTCGCGATCGTCAGATCCGTCCGGCGCACCGGCCTGCCCGCCGCGCGGAGGCCGTCGAACGCCTGCGGGCTGGTCACCTCGTGCACCAGATGCAGATCGATGTAGATCAGGTCGGGTTCACGCCCGGTGCCCTCACCCGAACCGCGGGTTACGACGTGCTGCTCCCACACCTTTTCGGCCATGGTGCGTGGCTGTGCCATTTCTCGATCACCTTTCGACAAGCATCCGGTCGCGGTCCGGGCTGGGAGCGCGGCGGCGGCTGCACGAGTTTTCGGATATGTGCGAGGTCGGATGCTCCATCGGAGATGCCACACGCTGGGTACGCCAGAGTGGATTTCCCAACATCCGAGACGCTAGTATCGTTCTATGAGACAGCATAGCGGCATCGGCGTCCTCGACAAAGCAGTGGCGGTGTTGTACGCCGTCGCCGAGCACCCCTGCGGTCTCAACGAGCTCTGCGCCCGTACCGGCCTGCCCCGCGCCACCGCACATCGCCTGGCCGTCGGCCTCGAAGTGCATCGCCTGCTGGCCCGCGACAACACCGGAATGTGGCGGCCCGGCCCCGCCCTCGCCGAACTCGCCGCAGGGGCCACCGATCCGCTTCTGGAGGCCGCGTCGGCCATCCTGCCCCGGTTACGCGAGATCACCGGCGAAAGCGTCCAGCTGTACCGCCTGGACGGCAATGCGCGGATCTGTGTCGCGGCGCTGGAACCACCCGTCGGACTGCGCGACACCGTCCCCGTCGGCGCACGGCTCCCACTCACCGCCGGTTCCGCGGCGAAAGTGCTACTCGCCTGGGCCGACGCCGACCTGCAGCGCACCATCCTCGCCGACGCCGTCTTCGGCGAACGCGCACTCACCGAGGTACGCAAACGCGGCTGGGCGCAAAGCGCCGCCGAACGCGCATCCGGCGTAGCCAGCGTTTCCGCCCCCGTCCGCGACGCCGGCGGCACCGTCATCGCCGCCGTCTCGGTATCCGGACCCATCGATCGCATGGGCCGCCGCCCCGGCGCCCGCTGGGCAGCCGACCTGGTCGCCGCCGCCGAAGCACTACACAAGCGCCTGTAACACGTTCTAGAAAGCACCTTCTAGAGTAAGCCCATGGGAGTCAACCAACGGGCACAGATCGTCATGTCCGACACCGAGATCAGCGAGTTCCTCGAGCGCAGCCGCGTCGCCACCCTGGCCACCATCGGCCCCGACGGCAGACCGCACCTCACCGCCATGTGGTACGCGCTCATCGACGGCGAACTCTGGTTCGAAACGAAAACCAAGTCCCAAAAAGCCGTCAACCTGCGCCGCGACCCCCGCATCACCTGCATGGTCGAAGCAGGCCAGACCTACGACCAGCTCCGCGGCGTCGCCATCGAAGGCCACGCCGAAATCATCGACGACCCAGAGCAGCTCTACGCCGTCGGCGTCAGCGTCTGGGAGCGCTACACCGGCCCTTACAGCGAAGACGTCCGCCCCATGGTCGAAACCATGCTGCACAAACGTTCCGCCATCCGCGTCATCCCCGACCGCACCCGCAGCTGGGACCACCGCAAGCTGGGCCTCCCCCAGCTCCCCCTCGGCGGCACCACGGCCCAACCAATGGACTGACCTGCCTATGCCTTCCGACACAGCCTCGCCGACGCGCCCCGATATCGAACTGACATCACCCCCCTCACCCGACTAACGTCAAGCCGTTCGACACGAATCGGCCGGGACACCGCAGCCCGCAAGAGCGCGGCCCCCCGACCGCCACCACGAGGAGACGACGGCGATGACGGAATCTGATAGTTCCAACGGCTCAGGCACCCCCGAGGCCACCAGCGCCGAAGAAGTAAAGCGCAAGTTCAAAGAGGCCCTCGACCGCAAAAACCAGCACAACGCCCGCACCGCCGACCACCTCGACGGCCGCTCAAAGGGCGCCAACGCCACCCACGGCAACGCCAGCACCAAGCGCGAATTCCGCCGCAAGAGCGGATAGCTCGCAAGCCGAGAAAGGCCCCCTGGTCACCGACCGGGGGGCCTTCGTTTTGCCTGGGTGGGGGGCGGCATCGAGGGGATGCGGCCAGCAGCCGGTCAGGCCAACACGGTCGAACAAAGCCGTGGGAACGAGAGATCCACCGCATACCGGCCCACATGCGCGCCGAGGGCGAAGCCTCTCGGCCCGGGGGTCCGGGGGCGCAGCCCGCCGGGCGGGGCTTGGGGGTTGCACCCCCAAAAGAAACGCGAAACCAGAAAAGGCCCATGCCCCATGGGCATGAGCCTTGTATCTGGTGTAGCCCCGACGGGATTCGAACCCGCGCTACCGCCTTGAGAGGGCGGCGTCCTAGGCCGCTAGACGACGGGGCCAGGACTGCTTCTCGTTTGCACGAGGAGCACCTTTGGTTGATCTTTCGATCAGGAGGCTCGGCTAGCTTAGCTGGCCGGAGCGTGGCGACCAAATCGCCAGCTGCTGTACTGATTTCGGCCGCAGACCGTCCTCGACAACAATCTCTCCGCTGGGGTACCAGGACTCGAACCTAGAATGGCTGAACCAGAATCAGCTGTGTTGCCAATTACACCATACCCCAATGACCAGGCGTTTCAGCCTCGCGTCTGGATGACTGCGAGGCCTTGTTCCGAGCCGAGAAGAAGACTACCAAACGGCTACGGGTTAACTACAAATCGCCTGGTCAAAGCCACGTTTTTGGCCGATTCCGCACTTTCAGGAGGTTGCCGACCACTCTTGTGCGGAGCGCAGCCGAGCCAGGCTGGCGTCTCGGCCGAGCAGTTCGAGCGACTCGTACAGTGGCGGGCTGATGTGCGATCCGGTCAACGCGACGCGCACCGGCGCGAATGCTTTGCGTGGTTTGAGGCCCAGATCATCGATCAGCGCGGTTTTCAGCGCTTCTTCGATAGCGACTGTGGACCACTGTACTAAAGGCTCCAGAGCAGTAATAGCGGATTGCAATACCGGAGTTGCTTCGGTACCGAGATTCTTGGCTCCCGCAGTGGGGTCGATCGCAAATTGTTCGGCGGGCGCCAACAGGAAACGCAACAGTTCCCAAGCATCGGACAACACGACGATCCGCGTCTGTACGAGTTCGGCCGCAGCGGAGAACATCTTCTCATCGATTTCGGCGCCGATATGACCGTGTTGGGTCAGGTACTCGCGGAGTCGGTTGCTGAAATCACCCGGTTCCAGCAATCGGATGTGCTCGGCGTTGAGCGCGTCCGCCTTCTTCTGATCGAAACGGGCCGGATTCGAATTTACTTTCGATATGTCGAACGCGGCAACCATCTCCGCCATGGTGAACAGGTCGTGGTCGTCGGCGATGCTCCAACCGAGAAGTGCCAGGTAATTCAGCAAACCCTCTGGGATGAATCCGCGGTCTCGATGGACGAACAGATTCGACTCGGGATCGCGCTTGGACAACTTCTTGTTGCCCTGGCCCATGACGAACGGCAGGTGGCCGAACTCCGGCGTGAAGTCGGCGACGCCAATGCGGCGCAGCGCACCATAGAGCGCGATCTGGCGCGGGGTGGAGGAAAGCAGATCCTCGCCGCGCAACACGTGGGTGATCTTCATCAATGCGTCGTCGACCGGGTTGACCAGCGTGTACAGCGGATCGCCGGTGCCGCGGGTGAGCGCGAAGTCCGGCACACTGCCCGCCTTGAAGGTGGTCTCGCCGCGCACCAGGTCGTGCCACGTGAGGTCCTCGGCGGGCATCCGGAGCCGAATCACCGCGGGGCGCCCGGCATCTCGATACGCCTCGATCTGCTGCGCGGTGAGCTCGCGATCGTAGTTGTCGTAGCCGAGCTTCGGGTCGCGGCCGGCCGCGCGATGACGCGCCTCGACTTCCTCAGGCGTGGAGAAGGATTCGTAGGCCTCCCCGGCGTCGAGCAGCCGCCGGACCACATCCAGGTGCAGATCCTTGCGCAGCGACTGGCGGTACGGCTCGTAGGGTCCACCGACCTCCGGGCCCTCGTCCCAGGTGAGGCCGAGCCAGCGCAGCGCGTCGAGCAGCGCGCGGTAGGAGTCCTCGGAATCCCGTGCCGCATCGGTGTCTTCGATGCGGAACACGAACTTTCCACCGTGGTGTCGGGCGTAGGCCCAGTTGAACAGCGCCGTCCGGATCAGGCCGACGTGCGGCGTCCCGGTCGGTGACGGGCAGAAGCGGACCCGTACTTCAGTCATGGCTCTCTTTCGGCTAGCGAGGCTTAGCGGCAACGGGATTGATGAGGGTTCCGATGCCCTCGATGGTCACGGACACCTGCTGCCCGGCCTGTACCGGACCGACGCCTTCGGGCGTGCCGGTGAGGATGACATCGCCGGGCAGCAGCGTCATCACGGCGCTGATCCATTCGATGAGCTTCGGAATGTCGTGCAGTAGAAGCGAAGTGCGGCTGCGCTGGCGGACCTCGCCGTCGAGCTCGGTGACGATCTCCAGATCCGAAGGATCCAAGGAGGTTTCGATCCACGGGCCGAGCGGGCAGAAGGTGTCGTAGCCCTTGCCCCTGGTCCACTGTCCGTCGTGGCGCTGCTGATCGCGCGCGGTCACATCGTTGGCGACGGTGTAACCGAGCACCACGTCCAGCGCGCGGGCGGCGGGCACGTCCTTGCACGGACGGCCGATGACGACCGCGAGCTCGCCCTCGTAGTCGACCTGAGAGGAGCTGGGCGGCAGGATGATCGGGGCATTCGGCCCGGTGATCGCGGTATTCGGCTTGAGGAAGATCACCGGGTCTTCCGGTGCGGGCCCGCCCATTTCGGCCGCGTGGGCCGCGTAGTTCTTGCCGATGCAGACCACCTTGCTGGCCAGGATCGGCGCGAGCAGGCGGACATCGGCCAGCGGCCAGTTCCGTCCGGTGAACGTCGGCGTACCGAACGGGTGTTCCGCGATTTCCTTCGCGATGCTGTCGCTTCCGTCCCCCTCGATGCTGACGAAGGCGACCCCATCGGGACTGGCTACTCGACCTAGACGCATGCCGGGCAGTCTATCGACCGGCTTCCACCTGCTCGAACGCGCCCAACCGAGCGGTACGCCCGGCCGCGCCCGCCCGAATTCCGCGAGCTGTGAGCAGTCTGACATCCGACTGCCGAAATCCACTTGCCGATGCGGTGTAACGTGAGCCTCACTGTTCATTCAATGGGAATACATTCCCACATAATGAGATTCAGAGGTGAGACCGATGGCTACCGTGACGCAGATCAAGGAGACTCGACGGTGGTCCATGCTCGGTCTCGGCGTCTTCGCGCAAGCCGCGAGTGCGGTCTTCGTCAACGGCGTCGCGTTTCTACTGCCCGCACTGACCGATCGCGGAATGCCGCTGGCCACTGCGGGACTACTGGTGGCGATGCCCACACTCGGGCTGGTCTGCACACTGATCGCGTGGGGATACGTGGTCGACCGGATCGGTGAGCGCAAAGTACTGATCGGCGGACCGCTGCTGATGCTGATCGCGGGCGGCGCCGCGGCCGCCGCCACCAACGACATCACTTTGGGCGCACTGCTGTTCCTGGGTGGCGTCGGCGCGGCGAGCACCAACGGGGCCAGCGGCCGCCTCATCGTCGGCTGGTTCCCGCCGCATCGGCGCGGACTGGCGATGGGGATCCGGCAGACCGCCCAGCCGCTCGGCGTCGGCATCGGCGCGCTGGCCGTGCCCGCCGTCGCCGCGACTTACGGTGTGCCCGCGGCGATTCTGGTTCCCGCGGCGATGGCGGGCATCGCCGCGGTGGGCAGCCTGATCGGCATCGTCGATCCGCCGCGCCCCGAGCACAGCAGCGACGATGCGGCGTTGCGCGCCAATCCTTATCGCGGTGACATGACACTGTGGCGCATCCATGCTGTCTCTGTGCTGCTCGTCATACCGCAGGGCACGGTGTGGACTTTCGCACTGCTGTGGCTGCACCGGGACGTCGGCTGGTCGTTGGCCGCCGCCGGAATTCTAGTCACCGCCACCCAAATCCTGGGTGCCGCAGGCCGAATCGGCGTGGGCGCGTGGTCGGACCGGGTCGGCAGCCGGTTGGGTCCGTTGCGTACCGTCGCCATCGCCGCCGTGGTGTCGATGTCCGCACTGGCGCTGGCGGCCTGGACCCACATGTGGTGGGCCGCAATCCCGTTGCTGGTCGTCGCCTCGGTGATCACGGTGTCCGACAACGGACTCGCCTTCACCGCGGTCGCCGAAATCGCGGGCCCCTACTGGAGTGGCCGCGGACTCGGCATCCAGAACACCGGCCAGAATCTGGCGATGGCCGCGGTGCCGCCGGTGTTCGGCGCGCTCATCACCGCAAGCGGTTTCGGCGCCGCGTATCTACTGGCGGCCGCACTGGCGGTGGCCGCCGTCCCCTTGGTGCCGACCGACCGTCGCGCCCAATAGCCGCCCAGCACTGATGGATTGACGCCCGCTCCTCCTGCCGGGGCGAGCGTCGTCCGTCGAGTGTGACAATCGCGACCTATGGAGTCGCTCGCAGCACGATGCGAGATCGACCACCCCGATCGGCCGGGAACGACTTGGCCACAACACTTTTGGTACGACAGCACCATTCAGCCCACTGAACAACTTCGCGTACCGGCGACCCGCCGCTGACCGCGATCAAACAGAAGCGCGCTCGGACCACTTCCCACTGCCGCCCATGTCGCTTTTAGCGACACACTGTCGCCAACGAGTACGATGGAAACATTCCGTCGCTATCACCAGGAGTGCGATGCCCAGGATCGACGCACCAACCGTCGCCGAACACCGGGCGAACCAGGAACGCGCGCTGCTCGACGCCGCGCGAATGGTGTTGCTACAGAACGGCCCGCAGGCGGTGACGCCCGCCACCGTCGGCGCGGCCGCCGGGCTCGCCCGCAGCAGCGTCTACAAGTACTTCCGCTCCGGCGACGAAATCCTGTTCCGCATCGTGACGGACGCGCTGCTGGAATGGGGCAAGCGCGTGCACGACACCGTCGAACGCGCCGAGACCCCCGCGGGCCAAGTCGAGGCTTACGTGCGAACCACCCTGGCATTGGCCGCATCTGGCGCGCACCGCATCGCGGTCCTCGGCAGCGCCCTCCCCCGCGACGAGGCGGCGCGGCGCGATCTCGCCGACGCACACCACGATTTGGCTGCTCCGCTGCGCGCGGCGCTCACCGCGCTGGACAACCCGAACCCCGACCTGACCGCCGACCTCATCGATGGCGCACTCGTCCGCGCCGTCGAACACATCGACGCGGGCCGCCAGCACGACGAGATCGCCCGGGAGACAATCGCGTTCGTCCGCCGCGCGGTCGGCCTGAACCATCGCCCGATCTGCCATCACGGCATGGGCTGATGCCGAACCGGCTCAAACCGCAAGTAGCGCAGCGGGATCGAACGTGACGTGGAACGGTACGTCGGCGTCGACGACCGCATCGAAAACACTGCCGGAGCAGACAGCGGGGTCTGCTCCATACCCGCCGTCGCCCAACACCATCCGATGCATCACCACATCGGGCTGATGCTCGACGATCCAATACTGCGGAATGCCGACCGCCGCGTACTCGCGCACCTTCCGCACCCGATCGGTGCGCTCGGTCCCGCTCCCCGGCGCAATCACCTCGACCGCGAGCCGCACCTCGGATCCGGGAATCCGCTTGGGCACGTCCGCGACCACGGCGGCCCTGGCGACCTCACGCGGAATCACGATGATGTCGGGTTTGCGCACCCCGCTGCGCGTGCTGACCTCCCAGCCGCTCCCGACGCAGAGGTGAACGGCGGCACCGACCGCACCGGCATCGATGAATCGGCCGAGCCGCTGCGTCACGTGATTGTGCCGAGCGCCGCAGGCCACCTCGACCAGCCAGCCGTCCTCGAGTTCGAAACCCTTGCCGCCACCTGGGACGTCACGCAGGTCCAGCCCCGCATACGGACCGACCTGCGGTCTCCGATTCCCGCGCTGTGCGCTCACCGAACCTCCGTCTCACCAGGTAGCCCATCGATAAGCGGCCGGGTGCGGCGCATTTCATGGGCCCAGCGATGGTTTACCACCGCACGGCCGTTTCACACTCGGCCGCAGGCTCCCCGCGCCGAAACGGCGCGGGACCTGCGTCGGTTTCGCTCAGACGATGGCGGCGATGCGGTCGCCGACCTCGACCGTCGACGCCGCACCCGCGCGCGACGCGAGATCCTTGGCGACGGCGGATTCGATGCGGGCCGCGGCCTCGGTGTTGCCGAGATGGTTGAGCAGCAACGACACCGAGAGGATCGCGGCGGTCGGATCGGCCTTGGACTGACCCGCGATATCGGGGGCGCTGCCGTGCACCGGCTCGAACATGCTCGGGTTGGTGCCGGAGGCATCGATATTGCCGCTGGCGGCCAGGCCGATGCCACCGCTCACGGCGGCCGCGAGGTCGGTGATGATGTCGCCGAACAGGTTGTCGGTGACGATCACGTCGAACCGGCCAGGATCGTTCACCAGGTGGATGGTCGCGGCGTCGATGTGCTGGTAAGCCGTTGCGACATCAGGGAATTCGGCCGCGACCTCGTCCACGGTGCGCTGCCACAGCGAACCGGCGAAGGTGAGCACGTTGGTCTTGTGCACCAGCGTGAGGTGCTTGCGGCGGGCCTGTGCCTTCGCGAAGGCGTAGCGCACCACGCGCTCGATGCCGAAGCGGGTGTTGGTGCTGACCTCGGTCGCCACCTCGTGCGGGGTCTCGACGCGAATCGCGCCGCCGGTGCCGGTGTACGGCCCCTCGGTGCCCTCGCGGACCACCACGAAGTCGATGTCGGGAGTCCCGGCCAGCGGGCTGGTCACACCCGGAAACAGCTTGGAGGGGCGCAGATTCACGTGATGATCCAGCGCGAATCGGGTGCGCAGCAGCAGCCCGCGCTCGAGCACACCGCTCGGCACCGACGGATCGCCGATCGCACCGAGCAGGATCGCGTCGTGCTGCTTCAACTCCGGCAGCACGGAATCCGGCAGGATCTCACCGGTCGCGTGGTAGCGCTTGGCGCCGAGGTCGTACTCGGTCTTCGCCACGCCGGGCTGGACCACGTCGAGCACCTTGAGCGCCTCGGCGATGACCTCGGGACCGATGCCGTCGCCGGGGATGACAGCAAGCTTCATTGCAACGCTCCGTTGTTAATCGGGGGCGCGCCATCGACGCGCCCCCGCACACGATCAGAACAGGTCGACGACGACGACCTTTGCGGCACCGACGGATTCGGCGATCGCGGACTCGATCTCGGCAGGCACCTCACGGTTGACCCGCAGGATCACCGTGGCGCCTTCCTTGTCGACGTCCTGGCTCAGCTGCGCGGCAAGGATGTCGATGCCCGCCTCGCCGAGCTTGGTGCCGATCTTGCCGAGCGCGCCCGGCCGGTCCTCGTAGTTCAGCACGGCCATGTTGATGCCCTCGGCGCGCATGTCGTAGTTGCGGCCGTTGATGTTGACGATCTTCTGCACCTGCTGCGGTTCGGTCAGCGTGCCCGCCACATTCAGGGTGCGGCCGTCGCCGAACACGGCGCGGAGGTCGACGACGCTGCGGTGGCTCGGGCTGTCCGGCACGGTGTTCACCTGTGCGGTGATGCCGCGCTCCTTGGCCAGGGTCGGCGCGTTGACGAAGGTGACCTGGTCCTCGACCAGCGCGGAGAAGATGCCGCGCAGCGCCGAAAGTTCCAGCACCGCAACGTCATGCGCGGCGAGTTCGCCCCGCACCTGCACCTCGACGCTGACCGGCAGCTCGCTGGACAGCGCACCGAGCAGTGCACCCTGCTTGCGCACGATGTCCAGCCACGGCGCGACGTCGTCGTCGACGCTGCCGCCGGTGACATTCACCGCACCGGGCACGAATTCACCGGCGAGCGCGAGCAATACGGACTTGGCGACATCGGTACCCGCCCGGTCCTGCGCCTCGGAGGTGGACGCGCCGAGGTGCGGGGTCACCACGACCTGCGGCAGCTCGAACAGCGGGCTGTCGGTGCACGGTTCGGTCTCGTACACGTCCAGGCCCGCGGCCCGCACGTGACCGGACTTGATGGCATCGGCCAGCGCCTGCTCGTCGACCAGGCCACCGCGCGCGGCGTTGACGATGATGACGCCCGGCTTGGTCTTGGCGATGGCTTCCTTGCCGATGATGCCCTTGGTCTCCGGGGTCTTCGGCAGGTGCACCGAGATCAGGTCGGCGCGCTCGAGCAGCTCGTCCAGGCTCAGCAGTTCGATGCCGAGCTGGGCGGCGCGGGCCGGCGACACGTAGGGGTCGTACGCGACGATCTTGGTCTCGAAGGCGGCGAGCCGGGCCGCGAACAGCTGACCGATCCGGCCGAGGCCGACCACGCCGACGGTCTTGTCGAAGATCTCGACGCCGTTGAACTTGCTGCGCTGCCAGGTGTGCTCGCGCAACGTGGCATCGGCGGCAGGGATCTGGCGCGCGGCCGAGAGCAGCAGCGTGACGGCGTGCTCGGCGGCGGTGTGGATGTTCGAGGTCGGCGCGTTGACGACCATGACACCGTGTTCGGTGGCCGCGGGCACGTCGACGTTGTCGAGGCCGACGCCGGCCCGAGCGACGATCTTCAGGTTCTTGCCTGCCGCGAGCACCTCGGCGTCCACCGTGGTCGCGGAGCGCACGAGTAGCGCGTCGGCGTCGGGGACCGCGGCGAGCAGAGCCGGGCGGTCAGGGCCGTCGACCCACCGAACCTCGACTCCGTCACCGAGCGCGTCGACGGTCGACTGGGCAAGCTTGTCGGCGATCAGGACAACAGGACGGCCTGCTTGGCTCACTGTGGAGTACTCCTGGGGAAAGGGTCGGCAATTACCGCCGATCAGCTTAGTGGGCGTCGTTTCGGCATGTGCTACCCCCTGGTAAGGCGGCCGTCGTCAGTATGACCCATTGGACGGCCCATTGGTCAAAATATGAAGACCGGTCTACAGTTACCGCATGGGTGCCAAGGGAACCGAAACGCGCTGCCGACTGATCAGTGCCACGCGCGGACTGATGGAGAAGCACGGATACTTCGGCGCGGGCCTCAACCAGATCATCGAGACCAGCGGCGCCCCGCGCGGCTCCCTGTACTTCCACTTCCCCGGCGGCAAGGACCAACTCGTCGCCGAGGCGGTCGCCCAGGCGGGCAACGAAATCTCCGCACTGATCGATGCCTTCGAACCCGGCGACACCGCCGCGGCGGCGACCAGCCTGCTCACCGCGTTCGGCGATCGACTGGAAGCCTCCGAGTGGCAGCAGGGCTGCCCGGTCGCCACCGTCACCCTCGACGTGTCCGCGGCGAACGACACCATCCAGGCCGAATGCGCCGCCGCCTACGCGGGATGGGAAGAGGCGCTACGCATTCGGCTGAGGGCCGACGGGCGGTCCGATGCCGCGGACTTGGCCGCGGCGATTCTCGCGATGATCGAGGGCGGTTTGCTCTTGGCGCGGGCCCAGCGCAGCCGCGAGCCGCTCGAGCGGGTGGCGCGCACGATCCGCACCATGCTCTGAACGGATCAGTCGTTATGCCAACAGTTTTCGCATGCCTTCAGAATATGTAGACCGGTCTATTAAGGAGAATCATGTCCCATAGCATCGTGCTCGGCGCCGCCGGGTTCATCGGTCGCGCGGTCGTTGCGCAGTTGCTCGAGCAGGGCGGATCCGTTGTCGCCGCGGTCCGCCCAGGCGGCGAGGAACGGCTCACCGCATGGTTGCGCGCACGTGCCGTCGACCAGACCGGGCTCCGCGTCGTCTCCTGCGATGTCACCGCCGAGGGTCTCGGCCTGCCCGACCTCGGCACTGCTGACATCCGTGACGTCTATAACTGCGCTGCGCGCTTCGCCTTTGGGCTCGGCAAGGACGACGCGTACGCGGTGAACGTGACCGGGGCGCTCAATGTGCTCGACTGGGCCGCGACGCTGCCCGCCTTGCGACGCGTCGTCCACATCACCGGCTACCGCATCACCGTCGAGGATTCCGACGAACAGCACTATGAGAGAGGCGCTTACGGCGCGTCCAAGTTCGAGTCGGATCCGCTGCTGCGCCGTCGCGCGGCCGAGCGCGGCATCCCGCTCACGATCGCCAACCCGAGCAGCGTGCTCGGCCCCGGCCAATACGTCGGGCTCGCAAGCATTGTCGACGATCTGTGGCACGGTCGGCTCGCGGCGATCCCGGGCGGTCGCGAAACCTTCGTTCCGATAGTCGATCTGGACTACTTCGCGACGTTCCTGATCAATCTGCCGAGTCAGGACGACACGGCGGGGCAGTCCTTCACCGTCCTCGATCCGCGAACCCCGGTGCTGCCGGAGCTGATTCGGGTGCTCGCCGGGCATCTAGGTGTGCGCGCTCCGCGCTTCTCGGTTCCGGTCAGCGTTATCGAGAAGCTGCCGCGAGCGCTGACCGGTGCCGATCCCGAGACACTGCCGTTCATCGCCGACGATCGGTACGACACCTCCGCCGCGGACGAGGTCGCGCGCACGGCGGGAATCACCATGCCGCACGCCGAGACCGTCCTGCGCACCTGGGCCGATCACCTGGTGTCGAGTCGGTTCGGTGCCGTCGAGGCGGATCCGACAGCCGGATTCGTCGACGGCACTTGGGTTTCCGGTGATCGCGAACATCCCGACTACGTCCTACTGCACGGCCTGCCCGTCGACAGTGATTCCTGGACAGCGGTACGGACCGCCCTCGAGGCACCGAGCCTGGTCGCTGACCTTCCCGGGCTCGGCCGCTCCGCACCCGGCGAAATCGATGACGTACTACCGCGATTGATGAGCTCCGTACGCAGTCGCCCGGTACTGGTCGGCCATTCGCTGGGCTGCGGGCCGGTGCTGAGATACGCCGCCGCGCATCCGGATCGGATCTCCGGTGTCGTTCTGGTGTCCCCCGCGTTCCTACAGTCGCCGACCGGCTGGATCCTGCGTTCACCGCTGGCCGCGGTGGCGTTGCGCCGAATGTCGGCCGCCACCTTGGCAACACGGCTCGGTATCCCCACAGGCCCGGCGGTGGACAGTGCGGCGGCCAACTTGCGCAGGCCAGGAGTCGCGACACGTACGGTCGCCGCGCTGCGGCGGGCGAGTGCGGCCGGACGGCGAAACGAGTTGACCGAGCTGCTCGCGCGAATCGAAGTACCGGTGCGGCTGGTCGTCGGCGCGGACGATCCGCTCTCGGTGGCCACGACGCGCGAATCGGCCGTCATCGAGGGCACCGGTCACTACCCCCAGCTGACGCACCCCGCACAGGTCGCGGCCGAGATCGCCCGGGTCGGCGTCCACGCACCGGCGCTCTAGCGGAACGCGGAGGGCCCCGCACCACTCGGGTGCGGGGCCCTCTCCGGAATCGCGCTCAGTGGCGCGAGACCCGGTCGATCAATCGACCATTACGTTGAATCAGCGGCCGCCGAAGGAGCCCGTCCACAGGGTGTTGAGGATTCCGTGGAAAGCGGCACCGAAGGTGTCCAGGAAACCGCCGAGGGCAGCGCTACCGGTGTCGATGATAACGGGGATCATTTAAATACCTCTTCATTGAAAGACAATCCAGTCGTACTGGCTGACACAAGGCTAATCGGCGACCGAACAACGACGGTTACGAAATTCCGGCATATAGTGACGCAGGTTACAGTCACATCACGAAGAACACCTGGTCAGGTGACCATTAGGGGTGCGTGCCCTGGGAACCATGGGCTTGACCACTACGTATGCGCCTCACCGGGCGCGGCGACAAGCCAACGCCCGGTAAACATAAAGATCCTCTAAGAAATCCCTCGCGGCCGGATAAGACCGATATGACCACCTCGTCATACTCGGACATTTCCGGCATTGACGACAGGCGATACGAAACTCTGTAACAAGCGCACGAATTCCTCGATTGCACTTCGAAGAAGGAGTCGTGTGCGCAGCGCGCGAATACGAAATCAACAGCTACACGAGCACCGGATAAACCTGGCGCGCAGTATTTCTCGCCAACCCGGCAATGGCTTTCAGCTCGCCGCAGCAACAGCTCGCGAAAAGGCCCGCACCCGGATGGTTTCGCGGTTGCGATGCCAGACCAGACCCAGTCGAGAATGCGCCAACCCGGTCACCGGCACGAAGTTGACCTCCGGCCGATCGTGGAACACCGCGGTCGGATGGCACAGCAGCATCGCCCCTTGACCGGCCGCCACCAACTCGATTCCTTCCTGCAGCGTGCCGACGCCGGGCCCGGCCGGAACGGGGCGACCGCCGGGCGTGACGTCGACCGACTGGGCCCGCCGCCAGTATTCCGGTGCGGGTCCGCGAACGCCGATCAACGCGAACTCGGCGAGGTCCTCCGGCGACAAGTCGGTCCGCGCCGCGAGCGGATGCCCCTTGTGCACCGCCAACATCTGCGGCTGCTCCGAAAAGACCTGCCCGAGAACGAGATCGCTCTCCCCCATCGGCAGCAGCACCACCGCGATATCGACCTCACTGCGCTGCACCGGACCGAACGGGTCAGCCAACGGGATCTCGACCACCTCGATGCCGCAGGCGGGAAACCTGTGCTGGAACAGTGCGAGCGCGTCCGTCAGATTCTCGGTGGACGAACCCTGAACCCCGATGCGCAGCACACCTTCCATCCCGCGTGCGGCGGCACGGACGCTGTCCACTGTGGCGTGCAGCGCGGCGTACGCGGGCCGCAGGTCGGCCAGGAAGTCCTCGCCGAGCGGCGTCAGCATGACCTTGCGGCTGGTGCGCTCGATCAGCCGCGCGCCGACCCGCTGCTCCAGCGCGCGCAACAGTTGGCTGACCCGGCTCTGCGAGACGTACAGCCGTTCGCCCGCGCGCCCGAAGTGCAGCTCCTCGGCGAGCACGAGGAAGGCCTCCAGCTCGCGTACCTCCAGACTCATGACTCCGCCTCGCTGACGCTCGGCTCCGTCACGCCCTGGGGACGCTGTAACACGATTCGCTCGCTGCGCTCCCTCATTGGCTCCCTCTCCAGCGTCGATGAGTTCAGCTCATAGAACGATGAGACCTTCGTCGTTGTTTCCGCCCGGGCCGATCGGTTGGCTGAAGACATGACACAGGTTCAAGGAATCGCGAGTCCAGAGCCCGCAGCACGCGATTCGGCGCTGCGCGGCTGGCTCGGCGTCGGCGCCGTGACCGGGGCCACCTTCACGGTCGTCACCTCGGAGATGCTGCCCGTCGGGTTGCTCACCCCGATCAGCGATACGTTGCGGGTCACCGAGGGCGCGGCCGGGCTTTCCCTGACGGCCACCGGCCTGGTCGCCGCCCTGTCCGCACCGCTGATCACCGCCGCGCTCGGCCGTACCGACCGCAGGCTCGTGCTCTGCGTGCTGCTCGCGGTGTTGACGGTGGGCAATATCGGCGCGGCCTGGTCGCCGAACTTCGGGGTCATGATGGGGGCCAGGGTGCTGGTCGGTATCGGGATCGGCGGCGTGTGGGCGATCGCGGCGAGCATGGCGGCGCGCCTGGTACCAGCGAAATCTACCGGTGCCGCAACCGCATTGGTCTACAGCGGCGTCGCGGTCGCCTCGGTGATCGGCGTTCCCGCCGGAACCTACATCGGCGCGCTCGCCGGATGGCGCGCGGCATTCCTCGTCATCGCGGGTCTCGCGTTGATCGTGCTGGTCGCGATCGCTTTGCTCCTACCGAGATTGACTGTCGCGCAGGTAGTTCCGCTCCGGGCGGTACTGCGACTGGCGCGCGAGCCGCAATTGCGTACCGCGCTACTGGTTGTCGCGTTCCTGGTGACCGGCCACTTCGCCGCCTACACCTACATCCGTCCGCTGCTGGAGAAGGTGACCGGCATCGGCGCGAGCACCATCGGCACCCTGCTGCTGGTGTACGGAATCGCCGGTGTCATCGGCAATTTCAGCTCGGGCACCGCGGGCGCCCGCAGCCCGCGCCGGACGCTGATGACGATCAGCCTTCCGCTGGCCCTGACCGTGCTGTTGATACCTATGCTCGGCGGTTCGCTGTGGCTCGCCGTCACGCTGATGGTCGCGTGGGGGCTGTCCTACGGCGGCGTCTCGGTCACCACGCAGAACTGGGTCTTCGCCGCAGCACCCGACGCACGCGAGGCCGCATCTTCGTTGAACGCGGGTGTCTTCAACGCCGCCATCGCCCTCGGCGCACTGGTCGGCGGACGCTCCGCGGACGCGTTCGGCGTCACCTCGGCAATGTGGCTCGGCGGTGCCCTCGTGCTCGTCGCACTGACCGTCGCGGCCATCGGTCGCTCGCCCGAGCAGCCCTGAACTGCGCCGATGGCCCGAAAATGAACTGCGTTCCGGAGTAGCCAGCACATAGCATCAACGACATGGCCCTACGCGCGATCCCTGCTTCGATGGACCCGACGGTGGTCGGGTCCATCGACTTCGAGCTGGAAAGGATCGAGCGCGAACACCGCGTCTCGGTCCGGCTCGCCATCGAAAGCGGCAGCCGGGCTTGGGGTTTCCCGTCGCCGGATTCCGACTACGACTGCCGGTTCGTCTATGTCGCGAGCCTGGATACCTACCTGTCGCCCTGGCGCACCCGCGACGTCATCGAGACGCCGCTGGCCGGCCTGCTCGACGTCAACGGCTGGGACCTGGCCAAGGCGCTGCGACTGCTGGTCGCGGGCAATGCCGTGCTCATCGAATGGCTGATGTCGCCGATCGCGTACCGCGGCGACAGCCGGTTCCGAGACGACCTGCGCGCCTTGGCCGACGAGGTCGCCGACCGCAACCGCGTGGCCCGGCACTACCTGCACCTCGGCGGCAAGCAGTGGGAGTTGTTCGACCGCAACCGATCACTGAAGAAGGTGTTCTACTCGCTGCGCCCGGCAATGGCATTGCGCTGGCTGCGTGAACATCCGGGTGCGGCGGTGGCGCCGATGCACCTGCCGACGCTGATGGCCGAGTCCGACCTGCCCGCCGAACTGGTTGCGGCAGTGGCGGAGTTGACCGAGCTCAAGTCGCGGACTCGCGAAATGGGCAGCGGGACAGTGCCGGTGCCGATCGCCGCCTTCATCGAATCCGAATTCGACCTGGCCGCAGCCGCTTTCCCGAAGTCCGCGGAACCGGACCTCGACCGGGCCAGGAAGCTCACCGCGGAGTTCTTCCGCGCCGAGGCCACGGCACGGTCGTAACCCGTGCGGGACTTACGATTCGGCGACGGCCGCCGCGTACGCCTGCGCCAGCCGGTGCGTGGCGGTCGGCCGGTCCTGGTTCGGGCGGGGAATCCCGAGGTGTGATTCCCGTAGTTCGTCCATGAACTCCGCCCACAGTTCGGGCCCGCCCTCCTCCAGCAGCTCGGCTCGCACCCGCAGCTGCTTGGTGGTCGGCCGATGCCGTAACCCCCACGCCCCGAGCTGCGCCATGACCGGCACCAGCTGGATGGCAGGCTCGGTCAGCCGGTATTCCGCCTTCTGACCTGGCCTGCTGTCCTCGCGGCTGAGCATGCCCGCCGCGACCAACCGTTTCAGCCGGTCGGACAGGATGTTCGAGGCGATGCCCTCCTCCGATCCGGCGAGCAGTTCACGGAAGTAGCGCCGGTTACCGAACATCACGTCGCGCAGCACCAGCAGGGTCCATCGATCACCGATCACCTCGATCGTCGCGTTGATCGGGCAGCCCGAGCGTCCCTCTTCGCGCATCCACCGCTCCTTCTCCGCGAAACCGTTCAGAACTTCTGCTTGCAATATACAACCAGTTGCCCTTACTCTGTCCATAAGCGATTGCAAACTGCAAGCAGTATAGAGAAAGACACCATCATGCCGAAGCTGCGCGTACACAACCTGGCCATCTCATTGGACGGCTACGTCGCCGGTCCGAATCAAAGCCCCGACAACCCCCTCGGCGAAGGCGGCATGCGCCTGCACGAGTGGGTCTTCAACACCGAGACCGGACACAAGTGGACCGGTTCCGAGGGTGGCGAGGCGGGTGTCGACGAGGATTTCATCGTCGCGGGCGATGTCGGCGTCGGCGCAACCATCATGGGCCGCAACATGTTCGGGCCGATCCGCGGTGCCTGGCCGAACGAGGACTGGCAGGGCTGGTGGGGCGACAACCCGCCGTACCACCACGACACGTTCGTGATGACGCACCACCCGCGGCGGTCACTGCCGATGGCGGGCGGGACCACATTCCACTTCGTCGACGACACCCCTGAAGAAGTGCTGCGGCTGGCATTCAAGGCCGCCGACGGCAAGGATGTGCGATTGGGCGGCGGCTCGTCGGTCGTGCGGCAGTTCCTGCAGGCGGGCTTGGTCGATGAGATGCACCTGGCCGTCGTCCCGATCCTGCTCGGCGGCGGCGAGCGCCTCTACGACGAGCTCGGTGTGCTGCCCGGTTACGCGGTCAGCTCGGTGGTCCGCTCCCCCGCGGTCACCCATGTGGTCTTCACCAAGGCGTAAAACACCGCTTGAAATGGGGAAAGGCCCCGCACCAAACCGGTGTGGGGCCTTTCGAAAGCTTAGGAGCGATCAGATCAGAGGACGCGAACGTCCTGCGCCTGCGGGCCCTTCTGGCCCTGGCCGATCTCGAACTCCACGCGCTGCCCCTCATCGAGGGACCGGAAACCCGCGCCGCTAACGGCCGAGTAATGCACGAAGACGTCGGGGCCTCCGCCGTCTTGCGCGATGAAGCCGAAGCCCTTCTCGCTGTTGAACCACTTCACAATGCCCTGAGCCATTTCATACTTTCTGTAGACGAGCCAGATTCTGCCAAATGGAATGGCCTGGTCTCGAGATCAACGATGCCATGATCCGACGAATTTCTCCACATCCTCCTCGGTCAACTGTGAGCAAAACAACGCTGACGAGGGATTGTTGCCTTCACCTCCCAAGCTCCGACAGGCCCTGATCCGGGGGAAACCACCCGAAACAGTCGTTCAGGTACCTGAGCTTCCTGCCAGGCGCGGTCGTCGTCCACCGACGAATCCGCTGCCTGTACCGCCTGCAATGCATAGTTCGCGGCATGCACCGCGTGCCCGGCGACATGGTCGGTGGCCGCCGCGTGCCCGGCCGATCGCGTGGCAAGAGCGGCCGCGCCGTCGGTCTCGCGGGCGGAATCGTGTGCGGCGGAGGCGGCCTTGCGCGCCTCCGGCATCGTGCGATCGTCGCGCATCCGTCGCGCGTCGCGTTCGAGAAGCGGCAGCACGTGCTCGGCGCACAGCGCCATCACTGGGTGGTCGACTCTGTCGGGAGTCACCGAACCGCTCGAATCGCCTCGGTCCGCACAGGCCTTCCCCTTTTCGACGCAAGTGGTCGCCGATGCTCGGCGACATCCAGTTATCTTGTGCCGCAAGGGCCATCACTACCAGCGCACCAAGGCGCCGCTAAGTCATCCTACGACTTTCTGCCGAGTCGCGCAGCCCCCACGCTTTCCCCACTGTTCACGGCAGCAAGTAGCGCACCTGACGCGGCTTCGCTTCGCTGTGGGCGGCGCGTCCGGACAGATGCTCGGGAACACCGACCTCCCACCAGGCGCCGGCCTCGGTCCAGGACGACGGCTGGGTGCGGATGACCAGCACGGCCGGGCGGGATTCGCGGACCGCGGTTTCCCGCGCACCGGCGTAGGCGTCACGGAATTCGTCGAGGTCAGCGGCGGTGAAGACGGCGCAGCCGAGCGCGCGGGCATGCGCGGCGAAGTCCACTCGCGGCGGCTCGTCGTGGGTGGTCCGGCAGTCGGCGTAGAAGTTGTTGAACGGTGCGCCGCCTTGCCCCTCCTGTAGGCGGGCGATGACCGCGTACCCGTCGTTGTCGCAGACCACCGCGACGAGCGGATGTCCGGCGAAGGCCGCGGAGAACAGTTCGGAGTTCAACATCAGGTAGGAGCCGTCGCCGAGCATGGTGGTGACCAGGCCGTCGGTATGCGCCATGGCCGCGCCCCAGGCTCCGGCGAGTTCGTAACCCATACACGAGAATCCGTATTCGACGTCCATGGTCGGTGTGCCGCCGGACGCGCGCCAACCGCCGACGAGTTCGCCGGGCATGCCGCCCGAGGCGGTCATCACGTAGTCGTTCGGTCCGCTGAGCTCGTTGACGATGCCCACCACCTGGGCGTAGCTGGGGGTGCCCGGGGTGTGGGCGCGCAGCTTGTCGATGTGGGCATCCCAGGTGCTGCGTTGGGCTGCGGCGCGGGCGGTCCATTCAGGGTCGATGTGCCAGTCCTGAGTGCGTTCGGCCAGGTCACGGACCGTTGCATCGGCGTCGCCGACTACCGCGAGAGCACCGTGCTTGACCGCGTCGAAGCGTGCGGCGTTGATGGTGACGAGGCGGACGTCTTGCGCGAACACGGTCCACGAGGCGGTGGTGAAGTCCTGGAGGCGGGTGCCGACGGCGAGGACGAGGTCGGCCTCGGCGGCTAAAACGTTGGCCGAGGTCGAGCCGGTGACGCCGAGTGGACCGGCGTAGAGCGGGTGATCGTGGGGCACCAGGGTGCGGCCCGCTGTTGTCTCGACAATCGGAATGCCATGGCGCTCAGCGAATTCGAGGGCGGTGCGGCCCGCGCCCGAGTAGCGGACGCCGCCGCCGAGCACCAGCAGCGGCCGCGCCGCGTTGCGCAGCGCCGTGGCGGCGTCGGTCAGCGAGCGCTCGTCGGCACGTGGACGCAGGATGCGGTGCACGACCGGTTCGAACAGCGCGTCGGGGAAGTCGTAGGTCTCGGCCTGGACGTCTTGCGGCAGCGCGAGGGTTACCGGACCGGCCTCAGCCGGGTCCGTGAGCACCCGGACCGCTTGGGGCAGCGTGGAAATCAGCTGCTCGGGGCGGGTGATTCGATCGAAGTAGCGGCTCACCGCGCGGAAGGCGTCGTTGACCGTGGCGGTGGCGTCGCCGAAATGCTCGACCTGCTGGAGCACCGGGTCGGGTGCGCGGGTAGTGAAGGTGTCGCCCGGAAGCAACAGCAGCGGAAGGCGATTGGCGTGCGCGACACCGGCGGCGGTCACCATGTTCAGCGCGCCGGGCCCGATCGAGGAGGTGGCCACCCCGATCTGCCGCCGCTGTGTCGCTTTGGCATAACCTACGGCCGCCAGGGCCATGCCCTGCTCGGCGTGCCCGCGCCAGACCGGGATTTCGTCCCGTCGCTCCTGAAGTGCGGTGCCGAGGCCGAGCACGTTGCCGTGCCCGAAGATGCCGAAAACGGCGGGGAACAAGGGCACTTCGCGGCCGTCGAGGGTTTCCGAGCGCTGGGCGACCAGCCAGGCCACCAGCGCCTGCGCCGCAGTCAGTTTCATCGGAGCCGTCCTTCGTGGTTGGTGACCGGGCAGCGGGGATCGAGCGGCTCGTCGTCCCAGGTGCCGCGCACCCAGCTGTGGGCCGGGTCGTCGCAGAAGGCCATCGAACGCTCCGGGGCGGGGCCCGCGAGCACGTTGAGGTAATACATCGGGTAGCCGGGGGCGGCGATGCATGGGCCGTGGTAGCCCTGCGGGACCAGGAAAACGTCGCCGTCACGCACGGCCACGTTTTCGTCGAGCGCACCGTCCGCGCTGTAGGTCCGATGCATTCCGAATCCGTCACGTGACGGAGTGATGCCGTCCCACCCGGCGATACGGAAGTAGTAGATCTCCTCGTTGACGACCTCGCAGTCGCTCGCCTCGTCGTGCTTGTGCGGTGGGTACGAGGACCAGTTCCCATCCGGGGTGATCAGTTCACAGGCGTTGAGCTTGTCGGCGTGGTCCCAGACGCCGGGCACGCCGAAGTTGGTTACTTGACGGGTAGCTCGGCCCGCGCCACGAATGTCGACCGGGACCTGTTCTGCGGGGCCATATTTCGGATCCAGGCGGTTCGCACAGCGCGCCATGGGCAGGGCGAGCTCCGCGTCCCCGTCGGCGATCAGCTCGACCTCCGCATCACGTGGGACGTAGGCGAAGTCCGTCACACGAGTGAAAACCGAGTCCCGCCCGGACAATTCGAACGTCATGCCGTCGACGCGCACAGTGCAGGCTCCAGCCAGCGGCAAGACGAACGCCTCGAACTCGCCGGTGTCGAGCCTCCGGGTTTCACCTGCCCGGAGTTTCAGTACTCGCAGTCCCGTGTAGGTCCACCCGGCATCTTCCGGTGTGAGGTGGATCGGATCGCGGTCATCGCTGAGCGAACCAGCCGGTCGATGCAGTTTCATCGCAGCCTCCAGCTTTGGGCGATGGCGACCGACCCCGAGCCGGGCGCCCCCGAAGTTGCGCCACGCCCCTCGTGCGCACCGGCCAGCCGCCGCGCACGAATTCGCGCGAAGCGCACACAATCGTCGGCAATTCTCCGCGCGCCATGATGATTCGTGCGCGGCGGACCGCCACTACCGACGTCCACCTGCTGGCCGCGCCTCAGCAACTTCGCCCCCGTATCTGCACCTGCTGCCCGCAGCGAACGAAATCGCACCGCGCGGACACATCCGCTGGCAATTCCGTCCGCGCCGAGACGATTCGTGCGCAGCAGTCGCCCGCTACGCCGCGCGGCGGCAGCAGGTCGGCTACGGCGCTCGACGTATCGCCCGCCATTGTGTGTACGCCGCGCACACATAGCAGGGCGCTGCGCACGAATTCGCTGGCAACTTCCTGCGCGTGATGACAATCTATGCGCGTCGGTCGCGAGAAGCAGCGCGCAGTCGCGTCCGCCGACGGGGTTCGGGAGGTGGCCGCGATTCATCGGGTCTCCTTCAGCATCTTGGCCGCCGCGTCGACCGCGGTGCCGACATCGCCATCGGGCGGGTAGAGCAGGGTTCGGCCGACTACCAGACCGCGAACCACGTCGTGGCCGAGAGCGCCGTCCCAGTACGCGATATCGGCGACCTGGTCGCCGGAGGGAGCGCCGCCGAGGACGACGACCGGCAGTGTCGTAGCATCGAGAACCGAGATGTCTTGCGGGGCAGGGATCTTCAGCCAGGTGTAGGCGGAGGTGACGCCGAGGCCGGAAGCGACTGTGATGGCGCGGGCCAGCGATGCCGCGTCCTTGCTCATAACCAGTGCGCCGGATTCGTTGCGGTGGTACGGCAGTGGCTCGACCATCGCCATGAGTCCGTTGGCCGCGAGTTCGGAGACCGCCTGCGCGCAAGCTTGCAGCGTCGGCACCGTGCCCGCGTCGGAATCGACAAGGCGCAGCAGCATTTTGCCGCCGTCGAGCCGGAATCTCGCGAGCGAGTCCGCGTCGTATCCGGTGAAGCGGTCATCGATCTCCCACTCCGCACCCGCCAGTCCGCCGCGGTTCATGGAGCCGATGACGACCTTGTCGTCCAAGGCATCCAACAGCAACAGCTCCTCCACCACGTCCGGGGAGCCGAGCACACCGTCGACGTCCGGATGCGCCAGCGCGATCAGCAGCCGCTCCAGCAGCGTGCGCCGGTCCGCCATCGCGGTCAGGTCCGAGCCGACGCCGAGGGCGCCGCGGGCCGGGTGGTCCGCGGCGATCAGGAACAGGGTGTCCTTGTCCGCCAACAGGTTCGGGCGACGGACCCGTTTCGCATATGCCCGCTCGACCGCCGCCGGGTCCGTCGCGCGGACGCGCAGCAGCTCACGCCAGCGTTCGTCGGTCAAATGCACCGTAGTTCCTCCAGTTCTGTATTGCTCGCCGCGTCAACGGCACAGCAGTTCCTCGATCTCCGAGTTGGTCGGCATGGCATCCGCGCACGCCAACCGCGACGCCACCAGGGCGCCAGCCGCATTCGCGTAGGTGGCGATCCGGTGCGGATCCCAGGCCGAGAGCAGGCCGTGGATCAGCGCACCGCCGAATCCGTCGCCCGCCCCGAGCCCGCAGACCACCTCGACGCGGCACGGCGGCACCGTCCAGCGTTCGTACTCGGTGGCGACGAGCACGCCCTCGGCGCCGCGCTTGATCACCGCGAGCCGGACACCGCGCGCCAGCAGCCGGTCGGCCGCCTCGTCGGGATCGGCTGTCCCCACGGCGACTTGGACCTCGGTGCGGTTGCCCACGACGACATTGACGTGATCGACCATCCAGCCGATCTCGGACCGGGCGGTGTCGATGTCCGGCCAGAACATCGGCCGGTAGTCGAGATCCAGCACGGTGTGCCCGCGCCGGTCGCGTCGCTCGAGAATCCGGCGCTGAGTGGTGCGTCCGGGTTCGGCGCTCACCCCGGTGCCGGTAACCCACAGCAGCGGAACCGAATCCACCACATCCCACGGCACCTCGTCCTCGGTGATGGTGAGATCCGGGGCGATGGGCGCACGATAGAACAGCAGTGGCGGATCGGCGGGCGGCTTCAGCTCGCAAAAGACCACGGGCGTCAGGAGATCCGGCGCGGTGCCCACATAGCTGGCCGATACGTCGAAGTCCGCCAACGCTGTTCGCACGTAGTCGCCGAAGCCGTCCGGCCCCACCTTGGTCAGCACCGCGCTGCGGCGGCCGAGTCGCGCGGCGGCGACCGCGACGTTGGTCGCGGTGCCGCCCAGGAACTTCGCGAAGGACTCGACCTCGGCGAGGCCGACACCGCTCTGCTGCGGGTAGAGATCGACGCCGACGCGGCCGATCGTCAACGCTTCCAGACCGGTCACGACAGCACCTTCCGCAACGCTTCGCGCGTTCGATTCACGACACGACCCGCTGCAGTTCGTGCTGCAACGCGTCCAACTCGGCGCCACCCGCCATCTGCCGCGTGAGCTCCGACAGGTCGATCTCGTCCTTCTCGTACGAGCCGAGCACCGTGCCGCGCTTGAGCAGCAGGAACCGATCACCGACCGGGAAGGCGTGGTGTGGGTTGTGCGTGATCAGGATGACCCCGAGCCCGCGATCGCGCGCTTGCACAACGTATTTCAGTACCACTCCGGCCTGCTTCACGCCGAGCGCGGCGGTCGGCTCGTCCAGGATCAGCACCTTGGCGCCGTAGTGCACGGCCCGCGCGATCGCGACGCATTGCCGCTGACCGCCGGACAGCGTGCCGACCGGCTGCTCCATGTCACGGATCTCGATGCCCATGTCCGCCAACCCTTGTCGGGCGATCTCGCGGCCCTTGCGGCGGTCGAGCAGCCGGAACGGGCCGGTGGTGGGTTCCGAGCCGAGCACGAAGTTACGCCACACACTCATCAGCGGCACCACCGCCAGATCCTGATAGACGGTCGCGATGCCATGGTCCAAAGCCGCACGCGGCGAGGACAATCGGACCGGCTGTCCGTCGATCCGCAACTCGCCGCGGTCGTGCTGGTGCACGCCCGCCAGGATCTTGATTAGTGTCGACTTGCCCGCGCCGTTGTCGCCGAGGATGCAGGTGACCTGGCCCGCGTTCACCACGGTGGACACGTCCTGCAGCGCGACAACGCCGCCATAGCTCTTGCCGATACCAACGGCCTCGATGAGTGGGGTCGGCGCACCTGTCGCCTGGTCACCGCCGCTCGTCGAATCGCTTCGCGATGTTTCACTCATCGGCGTACCCTTTCGGCTCGCTTCTGGAATCTGTTGTTGACCAACACCGCCGCCAGCAGCAGCACGCCGAGGAACAGCATGAACCAGTCACTGTCCCAGCGCGCGAACACAATTCCCTGACGCGCCATGCCGAAGATGAGCGCACCGATCGCGGCACCGACCGCCGAACCGAAACCACCGGTCAGCAGGCAGCCGCCGACAACCGCGGCGATGATGTAGTGCAGCTCGAGCCCCACACCCTGATTCGCCTGCACACTGGCAAACCGCAGGATGCTGCACGAGCCGACGACCCAACCGGCGAACGCCGTGGTCATGAAGAGCACGATCTTCGTCCGATTCGCCGGCACACCCACCGCCCGCGCGTTCTGCAGCGCGCCGCCGACCGCGAAGATCCAGTTGCCGAACCTGGTGCGCACCAGCACGATCGAGGCGATCACGGTCAGCACGATCCACCAGATGACCGAGGCTTGGATGCGAGCGTCGCCGATGTTCAGTGTCGAGGCGAACACCCAACCGGCCGAGTTGTAGCCGTCCGCGCTCCGAATCCCCGACACCTGAACGGTTCCGGTGACCAGCCGCGTCACGCCGAGGTTCAGTCCTTGCAGCGCAAGGAAAGTGCCGAGCGTGACGATGAAGCTCGGCAGCCCGGTGCGCATCACCAGCCACCCGTTGAACGCACCGACGAGCAGCGCGAGCACCAGCGAGGCCAGCAGGGCGAACCAGACGTTCCAGCCCGCGTGCACCGCGAGCAGTGCGGTGACCAACGCGGTCGACGCCGTCATCACACCGGCCGACAGGTCGAATTCACCGCCGATCATCAACAGCGCCACGGCAACCGCCATGATGCCGAGGGTTGATGAATCATCCAGCCAGGTCGCGACGCCCAGCGGACTCAGGAAGCGATCGGTGATGATCGAGAAGAACACGAATACGAGGAGCGCGCCGAGCGCGGCACCGATCTCCGGCCGCACGACCATCCGCTGTATCAGCGTCGGTCCCTTCGGCTCGGCGGCCGGGTCGGCCTCGGATGTCTTTGTGGCAACAGTCATTTCATCTACTCCCTGACCTCAGCGCGTGCCCTGTGCCACGAGCGCGGCGACGGCATCGACGTTGTTCTTGTCGACGAAGGCCGGACCCGTCTGCACCGGTGTGCCACCACCGACGGTGTTCAGGTTCGTCCGGTATGCCTGCAGCAACACCACGGGCAGATAGCCCTGCTCGTACTGCTGCTGGTCGACCGCGAACAGCAGCTTGCCCGCGCGGATAGCCTCGACCACATCAGTATTGAGGTCGAACGTCGCGACCATCGCGCCGGACTGCGCCTCCTTCACCCCGTCCACCGCGCGTGCGGCGACCTGCGAATTCAGCGTCAGCACAGCGTCGATGGACTTGTCCGCCTCCAGCGCGCCCTTGATCCGGGACTGGGCGTCGGTCGGGTTGTTGATGTCCACCTGCAGCGTCGTGCCGTTGCCGAAGGCCTTGGTCGCCCCCTCGCAACGCTGGTTGGCGCCGATATTGCCCGCCTCGTGGATCACGCAGAGCAGCTTGGTCTTCTTGGCGTCGGCGAGGCGCTTGCCCGCCGCCTGCCCGGCTAGCGACTCGCTTTGTCCCACATGGCCGATGGCGCCGTACTTGACGCTCTCGCTCTCACCGGAGTTGATCGTCACCACCGGAATGCCTGCAGCCCTGGCCTTTTCGATCGAGGGCCGCAGCGCGTCAGGGTTTGCCATCGAGACGACCAGCCCGTCGACACCCTGCGCGACCGCGTTGTCGATGAGCTTCGCCTGCTGGCCCGGATCACCGGCCGAGTTGTATTCGACCCGGACGCCGAGGTCTTTACCCGCCGCCTCCGCGCCGTTCTTGACGACGTTCCAGAACGCGTCACCCGGACTGCCGTGCGTGACCACCGCGACGGAGTTCAATTTGCCTGCGGCGACAGGGGAATTGGTCGGCGCGGCCACGTCGGCGCCCGGCCCGCTACACGCGGCGAGCACCGCGGCGGCGGCGAGCCACGGCACCAAGCGGCGCGATCGCTGCCACCCTCGGCGAACTCGAAGAGACATCGTTGTCATCACTTCCCAACTAGATTCGTGCGGCGGAAGTCGCGAGCGCCGCGAGGTGGCGCAGGCTGCGTTCGGTATCCCGGCTCGGCAGCTCCGCCGAGTCGGTGGGCTGCAGGGCGGTGTCCTGCTCCATCACGTACCAGCCGCCGTAACCGGCGGCCTGCATGCTGCTGACCAGGGCGGCGATGTCGACATCGCCCTCGCCCAGCGGGACATACAGCCCACGACGTACGGCCTCGCTGTATTCCAGTGCGCCGCCGCGTACTTCGTCGGCTACCGCGTTGCGGACGTCTTTCAGGTGAATATGCCCGATCCGATCGGCATGTCGCTGCGCCAGCAGCACCGGGTCGGTGCCGCCGATCAGCAGGTGGCCGGTGTCGAGACAGATGTCGAGATCCGAATCGGCAAGGAAGCGTTCGACTTCGGTCTCGGTCTCCACGTGGGTACCGACGTGCGGATGCAGCACCGTGCGCAGTCCGTGCTCGGCGGCGATGTCGCGGATCGCGGCGGAAGTGTCGATGAGCGTGCGCCATTCGTCCGCGCTGAGCCGCGGACGGGCGTCATATCCGCCCAGCCCGGTCGCGGCGGCGAGCACGAGCACGTCGGCGCCGGTCGCGGCGAACAGCGCGGCGTTCTCCTTCGCCTCCGCGAGCGCGAGCTCCGGGTCCGCGTGCAGCACCAGCGCCAAGAATCCGCCGACCGAGGAGATGCCGAATGTCGCCAGCAGCGAGCGTAATTCGTCCGGGTCGCGCGGAAGATAGCCCGGCGGGCCGAGTTCGGTCGCGGACAGGCCCAGCGCGGCCATCTCCGAGAGCACGGTGTGCGCGTCGAGCACGTGACCCCAGCCGGGAACTTCGCACACTCCCCAGGAGATGGGGGCGGCCGCGATGCGCAGCGGGTAGAGCGGTTCGGTCATCAGGATGAGGCTCCCCCCAAGCAGTGGACACCGATTTAGCGGGATCGCGGTCCTGCTGGAAGGATGTCCAGTATGTCATCGTCTCGGAAGCGCCGGTCGTTCACGGCCGAGTACCGGGTCGAGGCCGCGCATCGGGTGATCGATTCCGGTCGCACGATCGCCGCGGTGGCTGGCGAGTTGGGTTTGCATGAAAGCCTTCTCGCTAAATGGGTCCAAGACGAACGCCGCCGGATAGCGGCGGCCGAGGTACACGGCGAGCAGCCGTTGAGCCCGGCCGAGCGGGCAGAGTTGCTCCGGTTACGCAAGCAGGTCAGCGAGCTGGAGAAAGACGTCAGTTTCCTAAAAAAAGCGAGCGCGTACTTCGCGGCGATGCAGCAGAACCGGCCCGGTTCGAGCTGATGGCAGCGCAGTGCGCCGCCACCGAAATCAACGGCAGCACAGCCGATATCACGCGCATGGCGCGGTTGTTGAGTGTATCGACCTCAGGGTTCTACGCGTACCTGAAGCGGAAGACGGCCCCTGTGTTGACCGATCGGCAGCAGCGGCGCGCCGACTTGACGGTGAAGATCCTTGCCGTCCATAAAGACTCCGATGGGACCTACGGGGCTCCGCGGATCACCGCCGAGCTGCGCGATCGCGGTGATCGGGTGTCGGAGAAGACGGTCGCGGCGATCATGGCCGAGATCGGGCTGGCCGGGATCAGCCCGCGCACCTTCAAGGTGCGGACCACGATCGTGGACCCGACCGCGTCGTTCCCGGACGACCTGGTGCAACGTCTTTTCGACCAGGGCCGTGTAGACGCAGTCTGGGTTTCCGACATCACCTATCTGACTTGCGGTGAAGGCGATATGTACCTGTGCGCGATCAAGGACGAGCATTCCAAGAAGGTGCTCGGCTGGACCGTGGCCGATCACATGCGGACCGAGATGGTCACCGACGCCGTGGACCGGGCGGTAGCGGCGCGTGGCGGGTCGTGTGCGGGCACGGTTCTGCATTCGGACCGAGGTAGCCAGTACACCGCCAACGACATGGCTGCCGCCTGCGATCGGCACGGTCTGCGCCGATCCATGGGATCGACCGGAATATGCTGGGACAATGCCGGCGCGGAAAGCCTGTGGTCGACATTCAAACACGAATACTACTATCGACACACCTTCGCCACCAAAGCGGAACTCGTTGCAGCAGTTGACAAATGGATGAATTTCTACAACAGTAGAAGACGCCACTCCACGATCGGGATGCTCAGCCCCGACAATTATGAGCGGTCACTCCTCGCGGCCACTTCGGCCGCATAACCCCCCGTCCACCATTTGGGGGGAACCTCAGGACTTCTCCGACCTTCGATGTCGAGTTGAACGCTCCACGCGATTGGAGCGCTCCAACTATGTAACGTGGGTCATAGTGTGTCAAGAGCCGCTCCGTTGCCCATAATATCGCTACTACCAGCTGATATACCGCCTTCCAGCGGAAACAGCGGGAAACTCGGATACGAAGAAAGTCCGATTAGAGCGCTCTATTGATTAGCGCGCTCCAACCTTGTAACGTCCGACACTGCACGGATCACCGAATGCGGAACGGAGGCGACATGGCGCGACCGACCATGGAAGACGTCGCCGAACGCGCCGGCGTCTCCCGCGCCCTCGTCTCGCTCGTCATGCGCAACTCACCGAAGGTGAGCGATCACCGTCGCCGCGCCGTGCTGGAAGCCGCCAAAGACCTCGGTTACCAACCGGACATCATGGCCCGCTCACTGGCCAGCCGAACCTCGAACATCGTCGGCGTCATGGTCTCCGACCTGCGCAACGCCTTCTTCGCCGACGTCGTCGAGGGAATGGACAGCGCCGCACAGGAATCCGGCCTCGAGCTGATCCTGAACACCGGCCGTCGCAGCGCCGCCCGCGAGCGCACCGCCCTGGAGAGCCTGCTCGCGTTCCGCCCCGGCGGCATCATCCTGCTCTCCCCCATCCTGCCCGCCGCCGCCATTCGCGATGCGGCACAACAGGCCCCGCTCGTGCTGGTGTCCCGCAGCTCGGCCATCGCCGACGTCGACACCGTCAACGACGACGGTGAAGTCGGTGCTGGCCTAGCCGTGGATCACCTTGCGTCCCTTGGCCATCGACGCATCGTGCACCTCGACGGCGGCAGCGCGTTCACCGCGGCCCCCCGCCGCAAGGGCTACCGCGCCGCGATGGAACGGCACGGCCTCGAGCCGATGGTCATCCCAAGCGAACACACCGACTCCGCCGGTATAGCCGCAGTACAGAAGCTCCTGAACATCTTCACCCGCGACAACTTCCCCACAGCCCTGGTGTGCGGCAACGACTTCAACGCCGTCGGCGCCATGTCCGCCCTGGAAGAGGCCGGGTTGCACGTCCCCGACGACGTCTCCATCGTCGGCTACGACAACACCTCCCTCGCCGCCCTCCGCCACGTCTCCCTGACGACCATCGACCAGCCGCGCGTCCAAATGGGCCGCCTCGCAATCGAAGCCCTCGTCGAACGCCTACGCGCCGACCGCACCGAACCGGTCCGTCGCCGCCTCCAGCCTTCCCTCGTCGTCCGCGCGACGACCAGCACCCCCACCAACTGAAACTCCCCCTGCCCCAGGCAGTTCCCCATTGCACGTCGAGATTTCACCAGGAGGAAAGTCGATGACATCCCACAAAGCCGTCACCCTCGGCCTCGCAGGCACCGGCCGCATCGGCACCTCCCACGCCGAAACCCTCAAAAACCTCCCCAACGTAGCCAACGTCATCGTCGCCGACGCCGACCCCGACCGAGCCCGCACCACCGCAACCAAACTCGGCCTCGAGTTCGCCCCCGACCTCGACACCCTCTTCGCCGCCGACCTCGACGGCCTCATCATCACCACCGCCACCGACTCCCACCCCCAACTGATCACCAGAGCGGTAGACGCAGGCATCCCCGTCTTCTGCGAAAAGCCGGTAGCCGCCGACATCGAAGGCACCCTAGCCGTCCTCACCCACATCCAAACCTCCTCCGTCCCAGTCCAAATCGGTTTCCAACGCCGCTTCGACGCCGGCTACCAAGCCGCCCGAACCGCAATAGCCTCCGGCTCCCTAGGCTGGCTCCACACCCTCCGAGCCACCACCCTCGACCCCACCCCACCCCCCGCCGACTACATCCCCCGCTCCGGCGGCATCTTCCGCGACTGCGGCGTCCACGACTTCGACATAATCCGCTGGGTAACCGGCCGAGAAATCACCGAGGTCTACGCCACCGGCGCCAACCGAGGCGACCCCTTCTTCACCGCCGCAAACGACGTCGACACCGCCGCCATCCTCTTGCGCTTGGACGACAACTCCCTCGCCACCGTCTCCCTAACCCGCTACAACGGCGCAGGCTACGACGTCCGCCTCGAGGCCCTCGGCTCCAAAGGAAACGCCATAGTCGGCCTAGACGACCGCTCCCCCTTGACCTCAGTCGAACCCGACTACATCCCCTCCACTTTCCCCGCCTACCCCGGCTTCATGGACCGCTTCCGCCGCGCCTACACCGACGAACTCGTAGCCTTCATCTCAGTCGTCAACGGCAACCTCGAGAACCCCTGCAGCCCAACAGATGCCCTCGAAGCCTTCTACGTCGCCGAGGCGTGCGAACTCTCCCGCCGCAAAGAACGTGCAGTACAAGTCGCCGAAGTCCGCCGCTGATCCCAGATCTTCGACAACCGGCCGCGAACGTCCCGAAGGCCGGTTGTCGACACCACCGACTCAGCGACATTCCCTGCTAAGTAGGAAGCGTCGCCCGCAGGGTGTCCGCACAAATCTGCATCTCTTCGTCGGTAGGCAATGCGACCGTACCGAACTCTGCGGGTTTGGCCATTCGCAGGTCGACGAAGCTGAAGTGACGCTGATCTTCGAGATAGTACTGCGCCGGATGCTTACGCCCCTCGGCTCCGCTTCGGTAGTTGGGGTTCTCGATGTAGATGCCGACAACAGCACTGCCGCACCACAGGTCGGCGCGGAAGAGCGCATCGGCGAGCGGATGGGAGAGTGCGGGAAGGCCCTGTCTGCGAAGCCAGCTCAATGCGTAGGCCTCGCGCAGGAATGAGTAGTAGAACGTGCCGACGCGCCACTGCAACGCGTCGTGTGCGGCAGCCAGTGCCCTGCGCTCGGTGAAACCATTTCGTTCCATGAGGTGATCTGCGGCCCGACGTTGCATCGCCTTGGCGGGATCCCATAGCCAGGGGCGCTTGGCGGGTCTGGCGCTCCAGTCGTCGCGGAACTCTTGCCAGCTGAAGACTCTGCCCAGATCTTCCAGGCAGAAGTGAAATAGGTGCGCGAATGCGAAGTCCGGGCGCCAGTCTCTGATGAGGTGGACTGTGCTGTCGAAGTCTTCACGCAATTCACCGAGCGGATGCTCGGTTTCGAGCTGCTGGATCGTCTCAGGTTCGACGTCGAAGATGGCGGAGCTGACATGCCCGAGGACCTCCTCAGCGACGTACTCGCAGCCCGGTATGGTCTTCCACCACCGGAGTCTGCTGCGAGCCTTCCCTGTTGAACCGAAGACCCGCACGACGTCGCCACCGCTGACTTCCACTGTCATGTCAACCACCTCGAGCTCGGAGGCCCGCTCCACTCATCCGTTTACATCGCCTTATCGCCCAAGCTACGACAGGGCAACGACAAGTAGCCCTCAACTACTCTGTGGGCGAACAACCCGTTGTTAGCCAGTGGCCAATCTCTTCCTTGAGCTGGTGAGCCTGAGGAACAGAGCAATGCCCGGTGCAGCGCAGACATGAAACCAGACCCCATTCGATTCATGTCGGTGGTCTGGCCGCTTGGGTGGAGTACGAGGTGTCGCCTACTAGCCAGTGGTGGGCTGCTGACCGGTGGCGACCTTGAGTCGAGCGGCTAACTGCTTCCGCTCGCTGGGGTTCAGCCGACGGGCGCGGTCGTAGAGTGCATCCAGACTCGACCGTGTCCTTCTTCCGTTGAGAAGCCACTCCAGCATCGTCACTTTTTCTGCCCGTTTGAGACCCTTGACCTGGGCATACAATTCTTCGAGAGTCTCGGGGAGGCCGACCTCTTCGCGCACAGGTTCGTTGCATCGCTTGCATTCGACTTGCAAGTTGTCGGCGTCGTTACTTCCACCGAGCTCCCGCGGAATTCGGTGTCCTATGGACAACACTGCGTTGCCCGGCGGCGGATCCGGGTATGGCTCCCCATTGGCCACGCCACAGATGACGCACCTGTAGCCGTCGCGTTCGAGCACGCGCCGCCGAAGGATCGCACTGATCTGACCAGCCGTCTTCGGCCTGGGCCCAGCACCAGGTTGCCATCCCTTTCGCACGACCCTGTACTCATCGGTCTTCAGCTGTGCATCTTCCTGCGACGACGGCAACCGCCAGCCCAGCTTGCGCAGCTCGCGCATCCGACGATTGAAATGCTCCTGATCGTTTGCGAGGTTGTCGGTGCTGATCGCTTCACGAAGTTCGCGGAGAGTGAACCGATCACCGATGCTCTTGTTGAAATACAGCCAGGCAGCGATCTTGCGCTCAGCGCCGTAACGCTGCCTCGTGTTGGGCGCGTATTTCAGTAGCCACCAGGGTTCACCGTTAGGTGCGTATGCGTCCGCGGGGAATTCCTTGGCGCTGCTCATGCGGCGACCGCCGCGTTTCCCAGCTCACACTGGTATGCAAGCACGGCACCGAGGGGAGCACCAGCAACATCGGCCGACGGGGACAGATGGCTGCCAATGTTGGCGTGTGTCAGGGTCATCTCTTCGTCATCCTTGGAGGTGAGCGGAACTGCCGGTACCGGACGCTTCTCCCCCGGGCACGTTCAATCGAGCTCCGCGCCCGCCAAAGCGGTCTCCTCATCTTGGGCGAATGTCCAAGCTGGATCGTATAGCGCCAGATGGCAATTCATGACAGGACCCTCCGTGCGGCAGACAGAGAACATTTGGCGCCCGGCCTGGCGTCGACCTGCAAGGGCCGACTGAAACAGCGCACCGGGAGAATATGCCCGACCGGCAGAAAGACTCGCGGCGATAGGTCGTGCAGCAAGGAGGGAGCTACCACTCCACCAACGACCTCGCAAGGCTCCGGTAGTCAAGCAATCGCCCCTGCTTGGTTACCTCTTCCCACGCCGCCTTCTGTTCCGAACTGCTGTGGGCAGCAACAGCGTTCGCCAGCTCGTCATAGGTGATGTGATATGTCGCATCGACCTCACCCGTTCCACGTGCGATCGCGGCGAGCCGTGTCGGCAGCGGTTCAGCTGTCACAGTCACCAGGTGGGGCAGCCGCCCGCGCCTGTGTCTGATCATGTTGCCGTTCTCGTGGCGGATGTTCTGAACTCGATCTGACCGAATCGTCCACTTACACGCGATCGCAGCGTGCAACCACGGATGCGGTGTCATGGTTGATGTTCCGTACAGCCCAACCAGCACATCGGGTTTGATGAGGTAGTCAGTACCCAGCGTCACCCTGAGATTCGGATCATCGGCGATCGCGGCGTCCACACCAGCTAGGTGCTGGTATTGCGCGTAGCCGACGATGCTCTTTCCTCGAGCAAAGTCCCATTTGCGACAAGGGTCCAACACCGGCAATTCGTTGGACAAGTTCGCCAGCACTTGCACCTCGAGTAGCCCACCCGGATTCGCTGGCGGCACTTCAGGTGTCAATTCGGCCGTGTTCGGGTCCGGATCGCCGAGTTGCTCGAGAACATGTGCTGCGAGCCGCAAGCTCGTTGGATTGTCGACATCAGCAGAGTTGGGAACCCACTTCCAGCCGAGCTTGTTCTTCTTGCTCGGCTTCCAGCCCAGCAACTCCGTCCTGAAGGAGGCGCTCACACCGGCAAATCTAGCGTGCCCGGAGCGTCTCTCGATCAACTTCGGGTCGATCCCATATGATCGCTCACATGTTCGGGTCCGCCCTCCAAGACGCTGGTGACTGCGGTCACAGCCTTCTCCAGAGTCTCATGCTCCCACAGGCGGACCACCTGCCAACCCGCCTCCGTCAAGGCAACATCCGCGGCACGGTCGCGTTCGATGTTCCGGCGAAGCTTTGGCGTCCAATACCATTCGTTGGTCGTCGGCTGCCGACCGTGCTCCGGGCAGACATGCCAGAAGCAGCCGTCCACGAAGACCGCGACCTTGCGCGCCGTGAAGACGATGTCCGGTCGGACCTTCATCGAGCCGAGGTCGAGCCTGAAGTCCTTGCGATACCTGTAGCCCAGCCGATGCAGTGCACTCCGCAGCGCGATCTCCGGCTTGGTGCCGGTTCGGCGGTTGGCTCGCATGTTGCGGGAACGCCCCTCATTGAGGGGAGCAGGGTAGAGACCGCGCTCGTGCGCTCTGCTCCTGGCGCTTTCCGATCGTTCCTCAGTCACATCTGTCACAGTTCGAGGCAGGCGAGTGTAGTGCTGGCGGGTGTAGTACTGAAAGATACTCCCGCACACACCACCACTCGATCTTGGCCTCCGCACCGAAAGGCATCAGCGTGACCGATCTTCGCGTCAGAGAGAGTTGCGCCAGCAAACAGATCCTCGAGGACGCAGTGATGGTGGATCGCATGGTAAGCCTGCTGATTTGCGGTGACGGGCCGCAGACATGACTCGAGATGCATCGAAGCGCGCACCCAAGGGGTCGAAGGAACGCGTGTTCACGTCGATCGAGATCTGCGCCGGTGCCGGCGGTCAGGCCGTCGGTCTACATCAAGCTGGCTTCGGTCATTTGGCACTGGTCGAAATCGACACACATGCGGTCGAAACCCTCAAGCTCAACATCAAGGACCATCAGCTGTGGGCTTGGGAGAGGGAAAACTGCAGCATCGTTGGGACGGACGTCAAGGACTTCGATCCCTACAAAGCCGACGCCGATGCCGACGCGATGAAGAAGCGGAGCGTTGAACTGCTGCAGCAGCACGGGCTCGATTTGCTCGCCGGCGGCGTACCGTGCCCGCCTTTCTCGCACGCCGGAAAGCAATTGGGCAAAGATGATGAGCGAGATCTCTTTCCTCGAATGCTGGAGCTTGTCAAGATCCTTGAACCGCGAGCAGTAATGATCGAGAACGTCCGCGGGCTCATGGATCCGAAATTCGAAGAATATCGTCATGAGATCAAGCGCAGACTGATAAACCTAGGCTATTGCGAACCTCGGTGGGAAGTCTTGGAGGCTGCCGACTTCGGCGTTCCACAGCTTCGACCCCGGGCCATCTTGGTCGCGTTCCGGAAAGAAGTAATCGGAGATCTCGACTACGAGTTGCCGAAGGGGAAAGACACAAATCCGGTCAGCGTTCTGACGAGTCTCGAGCAATCGATGCACGATCGGTTCGCGCCTTATTTCGACGGGCCGCACTCGGAGCAAGCTCACGCGGCTTTCGAACGCTGGCGGAACAAGGCGCGCGAACGCGATGTTGAGCTCAAAGGCAAAGGTGGAGGTATCGCCCCCACGATTGTCGGCGGTTCGAAGAAGCACGGCGGTGCCGATCTCGGGCCGAGCCGAGCGAAAACCGCTTGGAAGCAGCTGGGAATCTCGGGTATGGGCGTCGCGAATGACATCAAGACCTGCTTGGAAAAGCATACCGAAAACCGAGATCTTTTCGGCCCTGATGGACCGATGCTCACAGTACGACAGGCTGCCATCATTCAAGGCTTCCCAGTCAATTGGGACTTCTCTGGCGGAAAGACCGCGCAGTACCGCCAGGTTGGAAATGCGTTCCCACCGCCCGTGGCGAAGGCAGTGGGTGAGTCGATTATCAAGGTGCTGAACGCGGCGCGAAAGCGCGACCAGCAGGGTACCGAGCCAATCGATATGGCAGCGCGCCGACTCAGCCGCAAGTCTCCAGATCCTGCGCAACCAAAGCGCCGACGGCCGAGCAAGCCTGTGCCCGACAATTCCGCACAGGGGCAGATTGGGCTATGGGACACAGAAGCAGCGGCACAGAGTTGACCTGTGTGAGCGACTCCAGCTTCACTGTCCTGTAGCAGCGTGCCAGGAGTCCAACTAGGAACAGGGCTTGGTCCGTCCGCGTGGATGTTTGCGATCGATGCCAGTGCCTTCATCCCCGTCAGGCGGGCAAGAGTCGGCCGACGACTTCGGCTAACTGTTTGACGTTGCGGCATTCGTGCATGGTGATGTGCTCGGCGTAGATGTTGGCGGCGGAGTCGCCGGTGGACCAGGAGCGGGAGGGTTCTGGGTTCAGCCAGTAGGCGTGTTTGGCTCTGGCGCACATGGTTTGGAGGGCGGGGAGGTTGGGGGAGGTGCGGTTGGTGCGGGCGTCGCCGAGGATTAGGAGGGAGGTTCGGGGGCCTAGAGCGTCTAGGTAGTTGTCGACGAAACCCTGGAGGGATTCGCCGTAGTTGGAGCTGCCGTAGCGGGCTACGTTGGCGTCGCGGACTATTCGGGTGGCGGTGCCGGGGGCGGGGGGTTCGCCGGGGGTGAAGTAGTCGGTGATTTCGTCGCAGGTGTCGACGAAGCCGAAGCTGCGGACCTTGGTGAATTGGTCTTGGAGGGCTTGGGTTAGTTGGAGGGTGAATTCGGCGAAGCCGGTTACGGAGCCGGAGAGGTCGGCTAGGACTACTAGGTCGGGGCGGCCGTGTTTGCGGGAGCGGAGGACGAGATCGATGGGGACGCCGCCGGTGGACATGGAACGGCGGAGGGTGCGGCGCATGTCGATTTGGCCGCGGACGGACTTGCGGCGGCGAGCGGCTAGGCGGGTGGCTAGTTTGCGGGCCAAAGGGGTTACTAGGCGGCGCATTTCGGCTAGGTCTTGTTCGCGGGCGCCGAGAAAATCGATCTGGTCGGTGCTGGATTCGACGCCGCGGCGGGCGATGTATTCGGTGCCGCGGAGTTGGCCGGAGCGTAGGCGGGCCTCGGTTTGGACGGCGGTGCGGAATTGGGTGAGGCGGCGGTTGGCTTCGATGGTGCGGACGGCGGCGTCGAGTTCGGTTGCGCCGCTTGTGTTTGCGACTATGCGGGCGATGAGGTCTTCTGGGTTGAGGGCTCGCATGGTCAGGTAGGAGGACCAGCCTGCGCCGGAGGCGGTGGTGACGGGGGTGTCGGACTGGCCGGTGCCCGCTCCCCCGTAGGCGCCGAGTTGGGTCAGCGCTTGGCGGGCGAGGTCGGTGGCGGCGGACGGGTCGTCCTCGATGAGTGCGGCGGCTAGTCGATCTCGCAGTGACTCAATGGATTCCGGCGTTGCGGGGGCGGTGGGCTGCGGCTGTTCGGTGGTCAGGAAGTAGAGATCGAAGAGTTGGTCGAAGACGGTGCGTTGACCGTTGCGGCGGAGGAGGCAGGCGGCCATCCCCGAGCGCAGTCGGTTTCGGTCGGACAGGCCGAGGGCGAGCATTGCTTCTGCGGCGTCGATGGTTTCGCTGGGGCCTGCGGTGATTCCGTGGTCGCGGAGTAGGCCGACGAACTCGACGAGGCGATCAGTGATGGTGTCGGAGGGCTGTTGCGGAGCAGTTGACCCGCGGCGGGTAGACGTCATGCCGCTGCCTCGATTCGGACCATGACGGTCGGGGACAACATGAATCGCTCGGACGCGCGGTGATCGACGGTCTCCGCACCCCGGCTTGCGATCCGTGCCGTGGTGCTCGGCGCGGACACCACGAGTTCGGCCGCGTTGTGGTCGGCGGTCGCTATGCCCCACGCTCCGGATTCCGCCGAGAACTCGGTGTTGGCAGGGTACGGCCAGTCGAGTGAGTCGCTGATGATGTTGTGATGATCGGCAAGACAAGTTGGCGCTTTAGCGTGGGTTTTATGAAGCGAGTTCTGTTCACGTTCTTGGCTGTGGTGGCCACCCTGCTGACCGGTATCGGGCCGGCCCACGCCGACTCCACCTCTGGAAGCTGTTCCGGCTCGGCGGAGCACCGGGGCTACTTTTACGCGCATACGTACCAGTTCGCCTTCCCCGACTACGACGGCACCGTCGGGTCCTGGGAGGACCACAGCTTCTCCTTCATGGGCTTCCTCGATGCCGCCGAAAACGCGCGCATGCTGGGTGCCCGAGACAGCAAGTGGATCGTCTACCGCGCCAGCGACTTCGACCTCGCTGTCCCTTACGTCGAGGGTGCCGGACTGTTCTTGCTCGAGAGTCGCGGTTATTCCAGCAACCTCGACGACCGCAACGGCAACTTCGAATGGATCAAGCTCTGCGACTACTGACCGAACACTCACTTCTCCGCCCCGTCATCGGAGTCCAGTGACAGGCGTTCGGACGCAATGCGGTGGTCCGCTTGGTATTTCAGTAGCACGCCGAGGGTGGAGCGGATGACGCCGCCGGTTAGGGAGCGAGTGCCGAGGGCTACGAGAGTTCTTGCCCAGTCGACGGTTTCGGCGATCGAGGGCGGTTTGCGAAGGGAGAGTTCGCGTAACGCGCCGACGACGCGGACTACCGGCTCGCCCAAGGCTTCGTCTAGTTCGGGGACCTTCATGCGGACGATAGCTCGTTCCAATTCGGCTGTGGGGTAGTCGATGTGGAGGTAGAGGCAGCGGCGCTTCAACGCTTCCGAGAGGTCGCGGTTGGCGTTGGAGGTGACGATGACGAAGGGCTTGCGGACGGCGGTGATGGTGCCGAGTTCGGGGATGCTCACTTGGTAGTCGCCGAGTACCTCGAGTAGTAGGCCTTCGAGCTCCACGTCGGCTTTGTCGAGTTCGTCGATGAGCAGGACGGTGGGGTTCGGGTTGCGGATGGCGGCGAGTAGCGGGCGGGCGAGTAGGAATTCCTCGGTGAAGACGTGATCGCGGGTGCTGTCCCAAGCCTCGTGGTCGGTGGCGGTGATGCGGAGGAGTTGTTTGGCGTGGTTCCACTCGTAGAGGGCGCGAGCCTCGTCGATGCCCTCGTAGCACTGCAGGCGGATGAGGTCGGCGGTCGACGCGGTGGCGACGGCCTTGGCCAGTTCCGTCTTGCCCACGCCGGCGGGCCCCTCGATCAGGAGGGGCTTGCCGAGGTGGTCGGCGAGGAAGACGGCGGTGGCGATGTCGATGGACGGGAGGTACCCGGCATCGGTGAGCCGCCGGGTCACCTCGTCGACGGAGCCGAAGAACTTACTCATCAGTAAGAGTCTAGATCGCCCGGATTCGGTGGTCTCGACTCGAGATCGGCCAGTCGGGGTTGATCTGAACTGCGATTGAGGTTCTAGGGTCGCGTTATGAGTTTCACCGACGTCGAACGCACCTACCTCGCGGGTCAGAGTCTGGCCCGCCTCGCTACCGTCACATCCGAGGGGGCGCCGCAGGTGGTCCCGCTCGGCTTCCGCCTCAATCCCGACGACACCATCGATATCGGCGGCCCGAATCATGCTGCGACGCAACGCTATCGCAACATCCTGGCCAACCCTCAGGTCAGCCTGCTGATCGATGACATGACTCCCGACGAGCCCGACGCAGTCAAGCCGGGTTGGGGACGCGGAGTCGAAATCCGTGGCGTGGTGGAAACGCTGACGGTAGACGTTCCGCCGGTCGCGCCCGAATGGTTCTCCAACGACATCATCCGAATTCACCCCCGCCGCATCCGGAGCTGGCACCTCGATCCGGCCGACCCCGATGGTGGTGCGCGCAACGTCGAGTAGGTGACCACCTGAGCACGATGCCACCACCATGTCCCGTTGATCTTGTTTCCTGATAGCGTCCGTCACGCTCGCCTTTTCGGGTAACGATTCGCGGAGGACTCGCATGGAAACGATGCTTGCGGCCCGATTGCAAATCCCCTCGCACACTTTGTCCATGGAGCAGGTCCCCCAAGCCGGTGCCCGGCGCGGGTGAGGTCTTGATCAAGGTTGAAGCGGCGGGGGTATGCCTGTCCGACGTGCACCTCATCGGCGGTGGTCTGCAACCGCAGCTACTCGCGGGCGACACGGTCACGCTCGGGCACGAGGTGGCCGGTTCGATCGCCGAGGTGGGGCCGGAGGTCACGGGGCTCGCTGTCGGCGATCGGGTGGCGCTGCAGGCAGGTGAACTGTGTAAGGGTGTCGTCTACACGCCGGGCGTCGACTACGACGGCGGGTGGGCCGAATACGCGCTGGCCACGGCAGAGACCGTGATCCCGATACCGGACAGCCTGCCGTTCGAGCAGGCGGCGATCATTCCGGACGCGGTGTCGACACCGTGGGCCGCGATCACGGCAACCGGCGACGTCCGCCCCGCGCAGGCCGTCGGGGTGTGGGGCGTGGGTGGGCTCGGCGCGCATGCGGTGCAGTTGCTGCGCATCGTCGGCGCCTATCCGATCATCGCGGTCGATCCGAACGCCGCGGCCCGGGCTCGAGCCGTCGAGTTCGGGGCCGATCTGGCACTCGATTCGGCCGACCCCGACCTGGGGAAGAAGGTCGCGGAGGCCACCGGCGGCGCGGGGCTCAATGTCGCGTTCGACTTCGCGGGTGTGCCTGCGGTCCGCGAGCAGGCCGTCCGGGTGCTGGCGCTCAAAGGGCGACTTGTCCTGGTCGGCATCGTCAATGAGCCATTGACCATCAAGCACAGCGGGCCGTTCGTGGTCACACAGCAGCAGATTCGCGGACACTACGGCTCGGATGCCACCCACGTACCGCAGCTGATTCGGCTGACCGCCGGTGGGCGCCTTGATCTTTCGCGCTCGATCAGCGGAGTGTTCCCGCTCGCCGACGCGCCCGCGATCGTCGACCGGCTCGTCCGTAAAGAGGGCGATCCGATCCGACTCATCTTGCGTCCCTGACGGATCGGGAGACTCATGTTCATTGCGATCGCGGCGACGATGACGGTCATCCTGGTGTGGTCCTGCCTGTCCCGCTCGATGGCTCGCTGGAAGGTGACCGCGCCGCTGGCCATGGTGGTGGTCGGCGCGCTGATCAGCTGGGGCAGCGATCACTGGCTGGCCGCGGCGATCAACACCGATACGGCACAGCGGATCGTCGAATTCATCTTGGCGCTTTTCCTTTTCACCGATGCGACGGAGGTGCGCGACGGGCTGTCCGGTCGTCGGCACACCGGGATCTTCCGGCTGCTGTTCATCGCCTTTCCGCTGAGCCTCGCGGCCGCCTATCTGCTGGGATTTGCTCTCCTGCCGGGCGTTTCGTGGACGGTGATCCTGCTGATCGCCTGCATCGTCATCCCCATCGATCTGGTGCCTGCGCAGGCGATCGTGCGGGATCTGCTTGTGCCGGAACGGGTTCGGCATGCGCTCAATGTGGAGAGCGGTTTCAACGACGGACTCGTCGCGCCGATCTTCCTGTTCGCATTGGCGGCGGCGGAGGCCAGCGCGGAGTCGGATCAAGCAGTGCACGCGCTCGGGCAGGCGGTGCCCGCGGTGGTGAAGTCGATACTCATCGGTCTCGCGGTGGGTGGGCTAGCCGGATACTGCATGACCTACGCCGTCCGCAGACGGTGGACCGACGCCCGGGCCGTGCGCATCGGGACGATCGCGATACCGGTGCTCACCTACAGCATCGCGGTATGGATGGATGGCAACGGATTCGTGGCCGCCTTCCTCGCGGGCATCGCCCACAGCGCCACTCGGCGCGAGCTGCCGGGTGAGCCATTGCAGTCGACCGAGGATGTAGCCGAATTCTGCGGTCTGGCCATGTGGTTCGCGGTCGGGAATGTCGCCGCGGCCAGCTTCGGCTGGCTCGACTGGCAGGTCATCGTCTACGGGCTGCTCGCGCTGACGGTGGTCCGACTCGTACCGGTCTCGTTGTCGTTGCTCGGTTCACCGTTCACGCAACGTGAGCGACTCATGCTCGGTCTGCTCGGGCCACGCGGTGTGGCGTCGATTGTGTTCGCGCTGCTCGCTTTCAACGGATTACACAAGGACGACGATGCGTACCTCGTGATCGGTGTGACGTTGGTGGTCGTCGTCGGCAGCGTCGTTCTGCACGGAATCGGTGCGCCACTCATCGCCGAGCATCTGGGAAAGAGGCGGCGCGATAACGCGATTGGCGGTGCGCACGACTGACAGCGGTGGATGGGTCCGGCGCGCGCGAGTAGCGGTGTACGACGCAGTGACGGGCCGACCCGCCCTTCCACGGCCGCTTGGATCGTGAGTGGCACATGGCTGCGGCAAACGTCGAGAAGACCCGCTATGGCGTGCCGGTCGACGTAGCATCCTCTAGACGTTGCTGGACTACGCCGATGGGCGCGCGACGCCAATGCGTTTCGAGTTCGGTCGCTCCCGGGACACCGATCGGGCCAGCGTGCAATGCCCCTGACATCGGTGCCATCGATATTCGGGGCCTGTTGCGACACTGAGGGTTATCCCCTAGTACCCGAGGTTGAAAGTTTCCGCATACCTGCCAACACCCGTGACCTTTTGGGCGAAATGCGCAAGAGTGAAGACCGTGCAGTCGGTGCTGGGCCGGGTATGCCGGGGGCGCCCGCAAAGCGGCGGCGACACAGTTGATCCCGACCTGTCCGCAGGGTGCGCGCCAGCGACCGCTGGGCGCGATCACGTGGGCAGACCGCAGCGGGGGATGGTGAACGAGCAGTTCACCGCAGAGTGAAAGGATCCATGTTGTTCTCCACAACCAAGTCCACTACTTCGCGCCGCATGCTGGCCCGAGTGGCTGTCGCCGGCGCGATCGTCGCGATTCCGTTGACTGCGTTGGCCATTCCCGCGTCGGCCAACGCCGAGCTGGGCGTACCAGGCGTCACCGACGTGCGGCACCGTCCGCACCACGATCGCAATTGCGACTTCGGCCCGTTCGAGAATTGGAGCTGCAACAACGGCCCGTTCGACCGCGGCAGGCACGACGACCCGTTCTGGCAGTTCCGCCAGAACCGCCCGCATGGGCTGTTCGGCAGCAGCTAGCACTGCACGGCCCGGCACCGGTCAGGAGCCGGGCCGTCACCCGACATCCGCGGGCGGATGAGTCAGCCCACGACGACGGGCTACCCGGCCCAGCGGCTCAGGTCACGAATTCGGTCAGGGACAACACGTTTCCGTCCGGATCGGTGAACCACGCCACCTTGTCACCACCAGGCGTAGTCCATACCCCGTTGTCGCCCTGATCCATTCCGTCGTATCGAATGAATTCCACACCGCGCGAACCGAGTTCGGCGACGATGCCCGCGATATCGGTAACCGCCCACCCCAGCACCGTAAACGGCTGCGGGACAAGGTTCTCCACCGCGGTGACCCGAATCATGGTGCCACCGTTACGAACCACACATGCGAACGGCGTCACCTCGACGACCTCGAGCCCCAGCACCTCCCCGAAGAACCGGCGCGACCGTTCCAGGTCCGTCGATGGTGCGAACGCGATGACTTCGGCGGCGGCGAGTGACGTCATGGGCGAAGACTACTCAGCTCCCCCGCCCTGAACAGGCATTTCCGCACGGCAGACAGGATGGTTCCATAGCTCTCGACGACGAGTTCACGCCGACTACTGGCCCGGCTGGCCGTCGTAGGCGCGATCGCCGCGTTCCGTTGACTGCCTCGATGATCCTGGCTTCGGCAGCACCGGCGGCCACCGAGATCCGTGACCTCCCGCTCGACCAGTGCGACAACCCCGCCCACCCGAACCACCACCACAGATAGACCCACCCACGACAACGGCCCGGCACCAATCGGTGCCGGGCCGCTATTGTGCTGAAACTCAGGCGGTTTCGGTGATCGGCCGGTCGACCCAGCTCATCAGGCCGCGCAGCTTGGCGCCGGTGACCTCGATCGGGTGCTCGGCGTTGGCCTTGCGCAGACCCTCGAGCTCCTTGTTGCCGCCCTCGACGTTGGCGACGAGGCGCTTGACGAAGGTGCCGTCCTGGATGTCCTTGAGGATGTCCTGCATGCGCTTCTTGGTGTCCTTGTCGATGACCCGCGGGCCGGACAGGTAGCCACCGAACTCGGCGGTGTCGGAGACCGAGTAGTTCATCCGGGCGATGCCACCCTCATACATCAGGTCGACGATGAGCTTGAGCTCGTGCAGCACCTCGAAGTACGCCATCTCGGGCGCGTAGCCGGCCTCGACCATGACCTCGAAGCCGGTCTTGACCAGCTCTTCGGTGCCGCCGCAGAGCACGGCCTGCTCGCCGAACAGGTCGGTCTCGGTCTCTTCCTTGAAGGTGGTCTTGATGACGCCGGCGCGGGCACCACCGATCGCCTTCGCGTAGGACAGCGCGAGCGCCTGGCCCTCACCCTTCGGGTCCTGATCGACGGCGATCAGGGCGGGCACGCCCTTGCCGTCGACGAACTGACGGCGCACCAGGTGGCCGGGGCCCTTCGGGGCGACCATCGCGACGGTGATGAACTCCGGCGCCTTGATCAGGCCGAAGTGGATGTTGAGGCCGTGGCCGAAGAACAGCGCGTCGCCGTCCTTCAGGTTGGGCTCGATGTCGTTGGTGAAGATCGACGCCTGCGCGGTGTCGGGGGCCAGCACCATGATCACGTCGGCCCACGCCGAAACCTCGGCCGGGGTGCCGACGGTCAGGCCCGCCTCTTCGGCCTTCGGCCGCGACTTCGAACCCTCCGCGAGGCCGACCCGGACCTCGACGCCGGAGTCGCGCAGGCTCAGCGAGTGCGCGTGGCCCTGGCTGCCGTAGCCGATGACAGCGACCTTGCGGCCCTGGATGATCGACAGGTCGGCGTCGTCGTCATAGAACATCTCGACTGCCACTTGGTTGGTTCCCTTCTGGATACTTTGCTTAGGTCTGAAAGTTGTTTAGTTAGAAGTGATTAGCCCGCCAGCCCGTCCTTTGGGCTGGCCCAAATCACAGCGCGGATACCGCGGCGAGCGCTAGCGAGTCGCGGTGATCGACTTCGGCCCACGGCCCACCGCGACCACACCGGACTGCACGATCTCCCGGATTCCATACGGTTCCAGCATGCGCAGCAGCGCGTCGAGCTTGGACCGGGTTCCGGTCGCCTCGACGGTGAGCGCGTCCGGGGAGACGTCGATCACTTTCGCCCGGAAGAGCGTAACCGCCTCGATCACCTGGGTCCGCACGCTGGCATCGGCGCGGACCTTCACCAGGATCAGTTCGCGGGCCACCGAGGTGTCGGAATCCTGCTCCACGATCTTGATGACGTTGATCAGCTTGTTGAGCTGCTTGGTGACCTGCTCGAGCGGCAGGTCCTCGACGGTGACCACGATGGTCATCCGGGAGATCTCGGGAAGCTCGGTGCCACCGACCGCGAGCGACTCGATGTTGAAGCCGCGCCGGGAGAACAGCGCCGCGACTCGTGCCAGCACGCCAGGCTTGTCCTCGACAAGCACACTCAGCGTGTGAGTTGTACTCATTCGTTCACCTTGTTCTTCTCGTGCAGCATCGCCTCGTGGATGACCGCGGGCTCGGCGGCCTGCTCGTCGTCGTCGAACAGCGGGCGGATGCCGTGGGCGGCCATGATCTCGTCGTTGCTGGTGCCCGCGGCGACCATCGGCCACACCTGGGCGTCCTTGCCTACGATGAAGTCGATCACCACGGGACGGTCGTTGATGGACTGCGCCTGACGGATCGCGTCCTCCACGTCCTCCTCGCGTTCGACCCGGATGCCGACGCAGCCGAGGGCTTCCGCGAGCTTCACGAAGTCGGGGATGCGCAGGGTGTGCGTGCCGAGATCGGTGTTGGAGTAGCGCTCCTGGTAGAACAGCGTCTGCCACTGGCGGACCATGCCCAAGTTGCCGTTGTTGATCAGCGCGACCTTGATCGGCACGCCCTCGACGGCACAGGTGGCCAACTCCTGGTTGGTCATCTGGAAGCAGCCGTCACCGTCGACCGCCCACACCTCGGTGTCCGGCTTGCCCATCTTGGCGCCCATGGCGGCCGGGACGGCGTAGCCCATGGTGCCGAGACCGCCGGAATTCAGCCAGGTGCGCGGCTTTTCGTACTTGATGAACTGCGCGGCCCACATCTGGTGCTGACCGACGCCGGCACAGTAGATGGCGTCGGGTCCGGCCAGGCGGCCGAGCGCTTCGATGACGAACTCGGGCGAGAGCGAACCGTCGCTGGGCGCGGTCCAGCCGAGCGGGTAGCTCTTGCGGACGTTGTCCAGGTACTTCCACCATTCGGTGAGGTCGAGCAGCGGGGACTTGGCCGCGGGATCGGCCTTCAGCGTCTCGATCAGCTCGATGATCACCTCGCGGCAGTCGCCGACGATCGGCACGTCCGCGTGCCGGTTCTTGCCGATCTCGGCCGGGTCGATATCGGCGTGGATCACCCTGGCGTCCGGCGCGAACGAGTCGAGCTGGCCGGTCACCCGGTCGTCGAAGCGGGCGCCGAGGGTGATCAGCAGATCCGAGCGCTGCAGTGCCGCAACGGCTCCCACGGTGCCGTGCATGCCGGGCATGCCCATGTTGAGCTGGTGGCTGTCCGGGAACGCGCCGCGCGCCATCAGCGTGGTGACCACAGGGATGCCGGTCATCTCGGCCAGTTCGAGCAGCTCGGGCGAGGCGTCGGCCTTGATCACGCCGCCGCCGACGTAGAGCACCGGCGACTTGGCTTCCAAGATCATCCGTGCGGCCTCGCGCACCTGCTTGCCGTGCGGCTTGGTCACCGGACGGTAGCCGGGCAGCCGCATCTCCGGCGGCCAGCTGAAGGTCGTCTGCATCTGCAGCACGTCCTTCGGGATGTCGACCAGCACGGCGCCCGGGCGTCCGCTGGAGGCCAGGTAGAACGCCTCGGCGATGATGCGCGGGATGTCGATGCCCTCGGTGATGAGGAAGTTGTGCTTGGTGATCGGCATGGTGATGCCGGAGATGTCCGCCTCTTGGAAGGCGTCCGTGCCGATCAGGCCGCGGCCGACCTGGCCGGTGATCGCGACGATCGGCACCGAGTCCATCTGCGCGTCGGCGATCGGCGTGACCAGGTTGGTCGCGCCGGGACCCGAGGTCGCCATGCAGACGCCGACCTTGCCGGTCGCCTGGGCGTAGCCGGTCGCGGCGTGACCCGCGCCCTGCTCGTGGCGGACCAGCACGTGGCGGACCTTGGTCGAGTCGAACAGCGGGTCGTACACCGGGAGAATCGCGCCACCGGGAATGCCGAATACGGTGTCGACGCCGAGCTCCTCGAGCGTACGGACGACCGACTGCGCGCCGGTCACCCGCTCGGGCGGGAGCTGGCGGCGGTTGGCCGACGTCGTCGAACTGCCAGCGGGCGCTGTCGGCTGATTAGCCGAGGGCGCTGGCCTGCGGGCCGATGGCCCGGGCCGTGCGGTTGGTGCACTCACCGTCTTCGTTCCTAACTGCTTGTCGTTCTGACCCCGGATTTGTATCTGACATGCGGTGTCTTGCGACTTGCCACGTGCGGATATTTCACCCGAACACAAAAAAGCCCCCGACAGCGCATGGCTGTTCGAGGGTGGCGCGTCGCAACGCGAGCTGACGTATTCGACTCAGATAGTCAGGCTCAACGCTGGACGCGCCGGCCGATTACGAGAAGCTCGTTTCGATTCACGCGCATGACGGTATGTGTGCGTGAGCCGAAGAGTCAAACAGGTCCCATTATGTGGGATAGTGCGGCTGCTTGGGTCCTTCACCAGGATGCGAGGATGGTGGTGTGTCATCACCGCATCAGTCCGTGCCACCGGCTAAATCGTCCCACACCGCGCCCGAGGGATCGGACACGGGTGGCGGCTCGGCCGTCACTGTGATCCGCATCCCGCGTCTGGCCTTCCTAGGTGTGTTCATCCTGTTCATGTGCGTGTTCTTCATGTTCGTCGGCTGGCCGATCGGGCTGTGGTGGTTGCTGCTGATCCCCGTGGCGGTGAGCGTGTGGGTGCTGCGGACGCAGACGACGGTTTCCGCGGGCGGACTGGATTTGCGGACCGTGTTCCGGTCTCGGCATCTGGACTGGTCTCAGCTGAAGGGGGTGCGGATCCCGAAACGTGGATACGTGCGGGCTGATCTGGTCGACGGGTCCGAGGTGAAACTGCCTGCGGTGAGTTACGACCGGGTGCGTGATCTCGCGGTCGCGTCGCAGGGGCGGATCCCCGATCCGTACGCGGTGCCGCCGGTCGCGAAGTCGGAGGGGGCGGGCGCGACCGCCGATCCCGCGACTACCGAAGGCGCGACCGCCGAAGCCGCGACCAGCGCTCCTGCGACTGCCGAAGTCGACAGCCAAGGGACGCCCGGCGAGCCCGACCGAGCCGGTGACGAGGGCAAGGGTCCCGACCGCTCCGAGTAATCCGCCGCACACCTTCTGATCTCCCGCACAGCTAATCGCATGCCATTCCGTATGCGGGAAATCAACAGGTGTGCGGGAACGAACGCCGTTGCGCTCGTTGCGGCGATGACACCGCAACGAGCGCGATCAGGAACAATCACCGGCGGTAGGATGTTGTCGGCGAAGTGGTCAGCGTGTCGGGAGGACCGATCTCCGACGCGCACACCGCAGCCCGACGGACCGGCAACTCCGGCGATACCGTCAGCGTCGACGAACACCACTCGCGGCGACATCAGCACGGACTGACACCGAGGACGGACCAGGACGACGGCCACGAGCCGCCCTGACCGGCAGGTAGGCCGACACCCACGCGGGAGTACCGTGGAGCGGCCGCCGAGCTAACTCTGCGCAGTCGCACCCCAGCCCCCGCGACCCAGATCGAGGACCATCAATGCCACCGCTTCGTTCACGCACCACCACCGTCGGCCGCAATGCCGCAGGCGCCCGCGCACTCTGGCGCGCCACCGGTATGACCGACTCCGACTTCGGCAAGCCGATCGTCGCCATCTCGAACTCCTACACCCAGTTCGTGCCCGGCCACGTGCACTTGAAGAACGTCGGCGAGATCGTGGCCGAGGCGGTGCGCGCCGCGGGTGGCGTGCCACGGGAATTCCACACCATCGCCGTCGACGACGGCATCGCGATGGGCCACGGCGGCATGCTCTACTCGCTGCCGTCGCGCGAAATCATCGCCGACTCGGTGGAATACATGGTGAACGCGCACACCGCCGACGCGCTGGTGTGCATCTCCAACTGCGACAAGATCACCCCGGGCATGCTGAATGCCGCTATGCGACTGAACATTCCGACGGTGTTCGTCTCCGGTGGGCCGATGGAGGCCGGTAAGGCCGTGGTCGTCGGTGGTGTCGCGCAGGCGCCGACCGACCTGATCACCGCGATCTCCGCGAGCGCGAATCAGGCTGTGTCCGAAGAGGGTTTGAGCGAGGTCGAGCGGTCCGCCTGTCCGACGTGCGGCTCGTGCTCGGGCATGTTCACCGCCAACTCGATGAACTGCCTCACCGAGGCGCTGGGACTTGCCTTGCCGGGCAACGGTTCCACGCTGGCCACCCATGCCGCGCGCCGGGCGCTGTTCGAGCGGGCGGGCACCGTGGTCGTCGACATCGCCAACCGCTGGTACCGCGAGGACGACGCGTCCGTGCTGCCGCGGAATGTGGCCAATGCCAAGGCTTTCCGCAACGCGATGGCCCTGGATGTGGCGATGGGTGGATCCACCAACACCGTGCTGCACACTCTCGCGGCCGCGCAGGAGGGTGAGGTCGACTTCGATCTGCACACCATCGAGGAGACCAGCCGCCGGGTGCCGACGCTGTCGAAGGTGTCGCCCAACTCCGATTACCACATGGAAGACGTGCACCGGGCCGGTGGCATCCCGGCCATCCTCGGTGAGCTGCGGCGCGCGGGTCTGCTGGAAACCGACGTGAGCACCGTGCACACGCGCAGCTTCGACGAGTGGCTCGATACCTGGGATATCCGCTCCGGCAAGGCTTCTGACGAGGCGATCGAGCTGTTCCATGCCGCGCCGGGTGGCGTGCGCACGATCGAGCCGTTCTCCACCGAGAACCGCTGGTCCTCGCTCGACACCGATGCCGCCGGTGGTTGCATCCGCGACTTCGAGCACGCCTACACGCGGGAGGGCGGGCTGGTCGTGTTGCGCGGCAACATCGCTCCCGACGGTGCCGTGCTCAAGACGGCCGGCATCGACGAGGAGCTGTTCACCTTCCAGGGACCCGCGCTCGTGGTGGAATCCCAGGAGGAAGCCGTGTCGGCCATCCTCGGCAAGAAGATCAAGGCGGGTGACGTGCTCGTCGTCCGCTACGAGGGTCCCGCGGGCGGGCCGGGCATGCAGGAAATGTTGCACCCCACCGCATTCCTGAAGGGCGCGGGCCTCGGCAAGCAGTGCGCGCTGATCACCGACGGCCGCTTCTCCGGCGGCACCTCGGGCCTGTCCATCGGGCACATCTCCCCCGAGGCGGCCAGCGGCGGCACCATCGGCCTGATCGAAACCGGCGACCAGATCCGCATCGACGTCAGCACCCGAGCCCTCGAGGTCCTGGTCGACGACGCCGTCCTCGCCGAACGCCGCGCCAAAATGGAAGCCTCCGAACGACCTTGGCAGCCGGTCAACCGCGACCGCACCGTCACCACCGCCCTCCGCGCCTACGCCGCCCTGGCCACGTCAGCCGACAAGGGCGCCGTCCGCCACGTGCCGTAGCGGCCCCACTCACCACCACCATCCGGCGCCCCTCCACGAGGGGCGCCGGATCTCGTTCTCCCCCAACACCTGCCGCGCCGTGATTGGCACACGATGGAGAGCCCTACTCGACGTTTGCCACAGCCATGTGCCACTGGATGACGATTCGGTGGGAGGTAGACGAACGGCGCCCCTCGGGAGTTCGAGGGGTGCCGGAGGTTTGGGGCGGGGTGGGTTAGTCGAAGGGGCCGATGCCGGTGAAGGGGTTGCCGCCGTGGAGGTACCAGTAGGTGGCGATGGCGGCGGCTATGGCTAGGACCAGGACTACGAAGGAGCCGGTGAAGGGGCGGGTGGCCCAGCCGCGGTTGCGGTCGAAGGCCCAGCGGCCGGGGCCGGTGAGGATGATGACGGCGGCCGTACCTGCGAGGATGCTTTCGAGTTCGACGCCGGTGGGGACTGCTGCCTTGAATTGGAAGCCGGGGATCATGCCCTGCTTCCAGGCCCAGGCGTCGAGGATGACGGCGAGGACAGCGCCTGCGGCGAAGGGGGTGGCCAGGCCGAGGACGAGCAGTGCGCCGCCACCGAGTTCACCGATGGTGACCAGGATGGCCGCCAGGGTCGGGTGATCCCAGCCGCCGGTCTCCATCATGTCGCGGGTGCCGTCGAGGCCGGGGCCGTTGAACCAGCCGGTGAGCTTCTGCAGGCCGTGGTAGATGAAGATGCCGCCGACGACGAGGCGCAGCAGGAACAGACCGAAATCCAGGGTGCCGCGCCGGTTTTCGCCGTTACGGCGGCGCAACCTGCCGGTGTCGTTCGGCGCGTTCGCGGCGGGCGGGATACTGGCGTAGGCATAGGCGGGAGGCGCGTCCGGCGAGGTGCCGCTCGCACCGACCGACGGGACTTGCGGGTCCAAGCCGAGCTCGTCGTCCGTGCGCGGCACGTCCTTGGTCAACTTGGGGAACTGCTCGGTCGGCGAATCGAACGGACTGCTAACGCCTCGACCGGTGGACGACACCGCCGACTGCTCAGCCGTGGACGGCACCGAACTTCGGGCCGCCGCGGGGTCGGATGTGTCTTTGGGCTTCTCGGTCACGGCCAATACCCTATGCTGCGTCGCCCGGCAGCGGGCCCCTAAACCACGGCGTGGTGGTTCAGATTTTGACGACGCGAACCGTCGCCGCACAGCCCAGATACGACCCCGGCGCACAGCCGCACACCTTTTGACAGACGCACGCGTGTCAGCGCGGCGAGTCGGGGTGCGGGAAATCGGAAGGCGTGCGGCTGTTGTGGCCGCACGCAATCTGGACCGGAGCACTGGTGCGTCGCCACGGTATAGGTGTCCAGGACAAAACGTGCGTACCTCCATCGGTGGGCCGAGGGGGCGGTGCCGGAGGTATTTCCGTAACGTCTGAGCTATGAGGTTGGTTGTCGTGGGTCGCGTTGCGGTCGGCTTGGCGCTCGGGTCCGTGCTGGTGACCGGATGCGCGCGGTTCGATGATTCGGCGTCGAGCCCGTTCACACCGGAGCCGACGCTGCACGGGGCGAACATCGACCCGCAGAAACCGTCGCAAGCACCGACGTCGACCAACCGCCCCAGCGGGCCGTGCATCGACCCCGATCCGGCGGTGGTGGCCACTTGCCTGGACACCACGGGCGGACTGGTCGCACTCGGCGATGGCGCGCTGGTCGCCGAGCGGCGCACCGGTCGCATCCTCAAGGTGGCACCGGAAACGCCGCCGACGGAGTACGCGCGGGTGGACGTGGACGGCTCCAGCGACGGCGGGCTCAGCGACATCGCGCTCTCCCCGACCTTCCCCGAGGACGGGCTGATGTACGCCTACATCACCACCCCCAGCGACAACCGGGTGGTCCGCATCGCCCCTGGCGGCGGCGCGCCCAAGGACATCCTCACCGGAATCCCGAAGGGCCCCAGCGGAAACCACGGCGCCATCGACTTCGCCACGCCGACCCAGATGTTGGTGCTGACCGGCGACTCGGGCAATCCCGGCGCCGCGAGCTCCCCGTCCTCGCTGGCGGGCAAGCTGCTGCGGGTGAACTCCCCCGCGCCGGGCGCCACCGCGGAGGTCGCGGTGTCGGGCATCGGCGTCGCGGGTGACGTGTGCCGGGACAGCAAGGACAGCATCTGGATCACCGACCGCACCGCCGTCGAGGACCGGCTGCAGCGGCTCGGCGCCGACGGTGTGGTCACCACCGCGTGGACCTGGCCGGACCGCCCCGGCGTCGCGGGCTGCGCCGCCGCGACCGACGGCGTCGCGATCGCACTCACCAAGGCGAAGGCCCTCGCCATCGCGGCGGCCGACGCGACCACGCACGCGGTCACCTCGGCCCCGACCCTGATCGCGCAGGACAAGTACGGACAGCTCGGCGGTGCCGCGGTCGGCGCTGACGGGGCGATCTGGGTGGGCACTGTCAACAAGACGGACGGTCAGCCGGGGCCGAATGACGATCGAGTAGTACGCATTCCGCCGCCGCAGGCTGGTGGCAACGGCCCGGACTAGGCATCGGGCGAACGACAAAGGGCCGACTCCGGGAGTCGGCCCTTTGCGTTGTCAGTTGTGCGCGAACAGGTTCGAGAACTCAGCTGCAAGCAGCCAGCACGAGCTCACGAACACGCGCCGCGTCGGCCTGCCCGCGGGTCGACTTCATGACGTCGCCGACGATCTTGCCCGCGGCCTGGACCTTGCCGGAACGGATCTTCTCGGCGATATCGGGGTTCGCGGCGAGCGCCTTCTCGACCTCGGACTGCAAGGCGCTGTCGTCGCTGACCATGCCGAGGCCCTTGGACTCGACGATCTGCGCGGGCTCGCCCTCACCGGCCAGCACGAAGTCGACCACCTGCTTGGCGACCTTGTTGTTCACCGTCTTCGCCTCGACCAGGTTGATCACCTCGGCGACCTGGGCGGGCGTGATCGGCAGTTCCTCCAGCGCGACCTCGCGCTCCTTGGCCTTCTCAGTGAGGTAGGCGACCCACCAGGAGCGGGCCTCGTTGGCGGGGGCGCCCGCGTCGACGGTGGCGATGATGAGGTCGAGCGCGCCCGCGTTGACGAGGTCGCGCATCACCTCGTCGGACAGGTTCCAGTCGGACTGGATGCGGGTCCGGCGCAGCCACGGGTACTCCGGGATGGTGTTGCGCAGCTGCTCCACCCAGTCCGCCTCGGGCGCAACGGGTTCCAGGTCGGGCTCGGGGAAGTAGCGGTAGTCCTCGGAGGTTTCCTTGATGCGGCCCGGCGAGGTGGTGCCGTCGGTCTCGTGGAAGTGCCTGGTCTCCTGCACGATGGTGCCGCCGTTGGCCAGCACGGCGCCCTGGCGGCGCATCTCGAATCGGACGGCGACCTCGACGCTCTTGAGCGAGTTCACGTTCTTGGTCTCGGTGCGGGTGCCGAATTCCTTGGCGCCGATCTCCATCAGCGACACGTTGGCGTCGCAGCGCAGTGAACCCTGCTCCATCTTGACGTCGGACACGTTGAGCGACTTGAGCACCTCGCGCAGCGCGGTCACGTACGCGCGGGCCACCTCGGGCGCGCGCTCCCCCGCACCGGTGATCGGCTTGGTGACGATCTCGACCAGCGGCACACCCGCCCGGTTGTAGTCGAGCAGCGAGTGGCTGGCGCCGTGGATGCGGCCGGTGGCGCCGCCGACGTGGGTCGACTTGCCGGTGTCCTCTTCCATGTGCGCGCGCTCGATCTCCACCCGGAAGGTGCTGCCGTCGTCGAGCAGCACGTCGAGGTGGCCCTCCGTGGCGATCGGCTCGTCGTACTGGCTGATCTGGTAGTTCTTCGGCTGATCCGGGTAGAAGTAGTTCTTGCGGGCGAACCGTCCCCACGGGGTGATCGAACAGTTCAGCGCCAGCCCGATGCGGATCGCGGACTCCACACCCTTTTCGTTGACCACCGGCAGTGCGCCGGGCAGACCGAGGCAGACCGGGCACACCTGGGTGTTCGGCTCGGCGCCGAATTCGGTCGGGCAGCCACAGAACATCTTGGTCGCGGTGTTCAGCTCGACGTGGACCTCCAGGCCAAGCACCGGTTCGAACCGAGCCATGACATCCGAGTAGTCCATCAAGTCGAGTGTGGGTGTGCTCATGCCTGCGCCTCGCTAGCGCTCGGCTCCGCCATGACCCCACAAGTGGCTGTGCCCAATTTTCGCTCGCTGCGCTCGCTCATGCGGAACATTCTATGTAAAGCCTCGGACGAGAACGCAGGGGATCATGCCCCCGGCCGTCGGCGTCTACTTCGGCTGGATGCGCTGGGTCAGCCAACCCGTGACGAAGGTGAGGACGTCCGGCGAGATGGTCGTCTCGATGTTGGCGTACTCGCTGGGCAGGCCGGTCTGGGTGGGTTGCATCAAGTGGTTCAGGCTGGGGAAGACGTGCACCGTCGCGTCGGGATCGGCGGCGAGGGCGGTGCGCATCGGCTGTTCGCTCTGGCTCGGCGGTACCTGGAGGTCGTTCCCGCCGAAGAAGGCGAGCACGGGAATGCGCAGGGCAGCCAGCGCCGGTGCCGGATCGTAGGCGATGAGAGCGGCCAGGTAGGGCGTGATCTGCGCGTTGATCTCCGCATCCGAGGCACGCTTGTCGGGCGGCAGGGCCTCGTTCTGCTTGCGTACCAGCGCCTTCGCACTCGCCAGGTCACCGACCTTCAAAAGGGCTGCTAGCTCAGCGGTTTGCCGCACCTGGGTGTCGACCTCATCGGCGGGGGCGCCACCAGCGGCGGCGATCAACCGAGTCTGTTCGACGAGCACGTCGGAGCCCGGCACGCCCGGCCCGGCCATCAGAATGGCGAACGCGACACCGCTGTCGGGACGCGAGGCCACCAGGGGCGCGAGGTAACCGCCTTCGCTGTGACCGAACAGTCCGACGCGCGCCGGATCGATGTCCGGGCGGCCGCGCAGGAACCCGACTCCCGCCGCCCCGTCATTGGCTAGATCGGTGTAGTTCGCATCGTCCAGCTTGCCGCCGGTCCCGCCGATGCCGCGGTCGTCGGTGCGCAAGACGGCGTAGCCCGCCCGGGTCAACGTGTCCGCGACCAGCAGGAAAGGCTTGTGGCCGAACAGTTCTTCATCGCGATTCTGCGGGCCGCTGCCGGTGATCAGCAGGACCGCGGGGAACGGGCCGCTGCCTTCGGGCTTGGTCAGCGTGCCCGCGATGGTGATGTCGCCGCTGCGATAGGTGACGTCCTCGGACTTGTACGGGAACGGCGGCTTCGGCGTCTGCGGGCGGTTCAGCGGGGCGACCTTGCCACGTTCCAACGTCAGCTTGAATGTCTTGCCGCCCTGGGTGAAGTCACCCGTGATCCGGTCGGCGCCCTGGTCGTAGGTGCCGTGGAATCTCGGGTCGCCTGGAGCGTCGGCGATCGCGAAGGACACCCCGTTGCGGCTGGACTGCACGTCCTTCAGCGGTTCACCCACCGTCTCCTGGAACGGGATATCGACGGTGCCCGTGTCCGCGCCGGTGAATGTCACGCCGATCGAGAGTGGCTGACCGGGGATCTCGATCACCCCGTGCCAGTCACCGGTCGTCGGCTCCGGCGGATTCGAGTCCGACGAGCACCCCGCGACCAGCACGCCGACGACGAACAGGACCAACGCAATCATTCGCCCGGTACGCATGATTCAACAGTACCGATCGCCGGTGACAACCCCGGCGCAGCGCGAGCCGCAGGCCAGACCTGCGCCAACGCCAGCAACTGCCGCAGTTCGGTATCGAAATCCTGTGCGCTCGAGAAGGTTTGCGGCCGGGGCTCCGAGTCCGTCGGCCGCAGGCCGGCATTCCGCGCGCGGATCGCACTCGCGAGCCCACCGGCGTAGACCTCCATCCCACATCCGGCACCATCCGAGGGCGCGGTATTCGTCGGCAGGTACGGGCCGAGATGCAATAGCGCGTCACGGATCTCGACGGTCACCCGGAGCAGCCGAGCGGTGGTATCCCGTCGGTTCAGCCAGCCGGGCGGCGGCATCAACACGATTTCCGGCACCGCCGCGGTGACATCACGCCAGAGCGGATGTAAGCGACGACAGATCCGCCCATCACGGTCCCAACCGATCTGCGCCTGCAGGTGTTCGACCACCGGACTGGCGATGAGCGTCGAGGCGAGGATGGAGGTGCTGGTGAAGATGAGCTCCATCCGGACGATGTGCGGCGGGAAGAAATCCCAACCCAGGGTCAGCTGAAAGACGAAGAGCGCCAGATCAGTCCAGAACGGCAGGAACGCCAGCAGCATGAGGTAGCAGAACGCCCTGGCCACCGGCCCGAGTGTGCCACTGCGCAGCTCTCGAATACAAAGTCGAGCGAAGATCACCGCCGTCGCTACCTGCGGCGCGGCAAAGGCGGTCGAGACGACGATCCCACCCCAGTTGAGCTGCTCGGACAGGCGCCCGACACTGGCTGCCGATGGACCGGCGAGAAGTATCAACGCCGCTGAACCCACGGCCACCGCGCAGTAGACCCGCTGACGACGCCAGAGGCCTTCCGGTCCGGATTCCCACACCCGGGCCATCCCATAGAGATACATCCCGAGCATGACGATGCACCCCAGCGCCAACTGGTTCGGCACACTGCCGATATCCGGCACCGGCGTGAACCGATACAACACCAGCCCGATCAGGCACCACAGCGGCAACCGATTGACCAGCTGATCAATAGCCGTATCCCTGGTGAAAACCAGCCTGCCCACAGCGACGACCGCCACATAGCCGATCACCACTCACCCGACGACCCCGGACACCGGCGATCCCAACGCTGCCCTCCTCGACCCGGGGGCGATCTGCCCTCGGCGAAGAGTACCTACCGGCCTACCTAATGGGTATCGAATCACCCTCGGACAGAGGAGAACTCGTCACTCCCGGGCCAGATCCGGGCCAGGTCCAATAGCTGGCGGAGTTCGGTGTCGAAGTCCTGCGCGGCCGGAAATGGTTGCGGCACAGCCCCTGAGTTGGGCGGTAAGGTTCCCGCCTGCCGGGCACGGGCCGCCTCCGCGAGACGGCTTGCGTAATCCCGCAGCTGCGCCTCGGATCCGCCCTGATGAGCCGCCGCGGACTCGGTGGGCATAGCGGCAAGGTAGGGCCCGAGATGCAGCAGCGCATCACGTATCTCGACAGTCATCCGCACGAGCTGCGCGGTCGTATCGCGCCGGATCAGCCCGTCGGTGGCGGGGCGCATCACGATCTCCGGCACCGCCGCGGTGACATCACGCCACAGCGGACGCAAACGGCGGCAGATTCGTCCATCACGATCCAGACCGGCGTGCTCCATCAGGTGCTCGACCACCGGGACGGCGACGAGCGTGGTGGCGAGGACGCCGATGATGGTGAAGGCGATTTCCACCCGGACGATGTGTGGATAGCGCAGCTGCCACCCGAAGAACACTTCGCCCATAACGAGCACAACGTCCGCATAGAAGGGCACGATGTCCAGCAGCATCAGCAGGCCCAGCGCCTTCGCGAGCAACGTCCTGTTTTCCATCCGGAGTTCTCTGATACACAACCGGGTGAACACCAGCATCGTCGCCACCAGGGGAACACTGTTTGCCGCCCAGACGACGATCCCGCCCCAGTTCAAGTTGTGGTCGACCAGTCGCCCGGCACCTGCGGCGGATGGACCGGCGAGCAGTATCAGCACCGTCGAGAGAACGGCGACCGCGCAGTAGATCCGCTGGTGCCGCCAGGTCACTTCCGGGGCGGCAGCTGATTCCCACAACCGGACGAGACCGTACAGGTACATGTTGACCATGACGACGCACCCCAGCGCAAGCTGGTTCGGCACACTGCTGATGCTCGGCGTCTGCGTGCACCGGTACAACACCAGGCCGATCACAAACCACAGCCATGTCCGATTGACCAGCTGGTCGAAGGTCGTTTCCCTGGTGAAGAGCAACCGGCCGACCCCGATCAGCACGACATAGCCCAGCACCGCCCATGCGAGGAACCCGGAAACCGGCGACACCAACGATGTCCCTCCTACCCGGGCGAGCGCACCTATCGGCCTACTCGGTGGCTGCGCGAATCACCCTCGGACAGCGGAGAACTCGTCACTCCCCGCGCGCGTACCGGACCGATGCGGCGACGGACTCCATGTCGATGTTCAGGCTCGGGTCGCGGTCTTGGATCTCGTGGAATTCGAGCATCACGTCGTCGAAGGTGCTGCGGCGGGCGGAGGTGATGAGGGCGTGCCGGACGTAGTCGCTGAGGGGGTGGCCGGTGGCGTAGGCGCGGCGGCCGAAGGTGGCGAGGGCCTCGGCGGGGAGGTCGTAGGTGTCGATGAGGGCGACGGCGGCCGCGTCGATCTCCGGGATGAGTTCGTGGCCTTCGGACTCCAGGAATTCCACGACGGTGTCGTCAGCGGATCGCCTGCCGGCTAGTGCGATCAGTTCTTCGCGCACGTAGCCGAGCAGCGGGAGTCCGGCGGCGCCGGCCCGACGGCGCAGCACCGCGACGTCGGCTTCCGGCAGGGCGTTCACGTGTAAGTCGGCCATACCGGCCAGCGTAACCCGGCGGCCCGAGCGGCCTGCCGGGCATCCGCTGATCGGCTGTCGCCCTGACGAATTCGATCGATCAGCCGAAGAACGCCTCGGCCTCGCGGTAGCGCTCGTCCGGCACCCGCTTGAGCTGCTTGGTCGCCTCGGCCAGCGGGACGAGATCGATGTTGCTGCCGTGCAACGCCACCATCTGCCCGAACTGTCCGGCGTGCACCGCCTCGGCGGCGTGCAGCCCGAACCGGGTGGCCAGCACGCGGTCGTAGGGGGTGGGACTGCCGCCGCGCTGCACGTGGCCGAGCACCGTGGTGCGGACCTCCTTGCCGATGCGGCGTTCGATCTCCCCGCCGAGCTGCTGGGCGACACCGGTGAACCGCTCGTGCCCGAATTCGTCGATACCGCCCTCGCGCAACGCGAAACCGGACTCCTCCGCGGGATGCGAGCCTTCCGCGACGACGCAGATGAAGTGCTTGTCGCCGCGCTGGAAGCGGCGCTTGATCATGGCGCACACCTCGTTCACGTTGAACGGCACCTCGGGCACCAGGGTCAGGTGCGCGCCCGCCGCCATGCCTGCGTTGATCGCGATCCAGCCCGCGTGCCGCCCCATCACCTCGACCAGCATCACCCGCTGGTGCGATTCGGCGGTGGTGTGCAGCCGGTCGATCGCCTCGCTGGCGATGCTGAGCGCGGTGTCGTGGCCGAAAGTGACGTCGGTGCAGTCGATGTCGTTGTCGATGGTCTTCGGCACGCCGACGACCGGCACGCCCTCGTCGGACAGCCAGCTGGCCGCGGTGAGCGTGCCCTCGCCGCCGATCGGGATCAGCGCGTCGATGCCGTTGTCGTCCAGGGTCCGTTTGATCCGGCCGAGCCCGGCGCGCAGCACGTCGGGATTGGTGCGGGCGGTGCCGAGGATGGTGCCGCCCTTGGTGAGCAACCGGTCGGTGCGGTCGTCGTTGTGGATCGGGATCTTGCGATCCTCCAGTAAGCCGCGCCACCCGTCCTCGAACCCGACGATCGCGTCGCCGTAGCGGCCGTTCGCGGTGCGAACGACAGCACGGATGACCGCGTTCAGTCCAGGGCAGTCTCCGCCTCCGGTCAAGACTCCGATGCGCATGGCCGCTATCTTGCCCCGCCCGGCCGCGCTTGGCAGGACGACCCCCGTGAAGCCCGGGTAATAGCGATCATTCGGTAGCGGTAGACGATCGTTTCCGGCGTCACACGACCTCGTAGACCTCGGTGGCCGCCCTGCTCAACAACCGTTCGGTCATTTCCAGCTTGAGCTGCGTGAGGTGCGCTTCCTCGGCCGCGGTGCGATCCGGCTTGCGCCCCAGCGCGATGAACTCGTCGACGACGAAACCGTTGTCGCGCAGTTGCACCGTCACGACATTGCCGCGGTAACTGAATTCCCACACGTAGCGCTCGAGCACCACGCCACGTTCCGGCTTCTCCAACTCCGGGGCGACCGTGTACTGCCCCTCGGTGACGGCGCGCAGCACCATCTCGTTCGCGTCCCGCCCGCCGGGTCCACGGAATGCGGTCCGCACCTGCACCTCTCGACGCTCCACGACCGGTGCCAGCCGCGGCAGCGCCACCTGCATCGCGGTGTAACCGTGCGCGACGCCACCCGGGAAGTTGGGGCCGTGGTACTTCATCAAGTCCTCGAAGGTGAAGTCCAACGTGGTTGAGCCTTCACGAACAATCAGCGACATGCCATCTCCTTCGTCAGCTCCGCGTGGCCCACTGCAGCGCGGAGTACAGCAGTTGGGTTGCCCCGGGCATGAATCCGGAGCCGTGGTGATAGACCGGGTCCATCGTGGTCACGAGCAGCCGACCAGGAGTGCTGATCTCATCGATATAGAGCAGCGAACCGTCGCGCTCGCCCGTGACGGTTTCGAGGTCAACCAGGCTCACCGCTCCGGTGGGCGGCTCGAGCACACCGTGGTAGTGCCAGATCACCGCTCGTTCGGCGAAGAGCGGCCAGGCCGGATGGCCGGGTTCGCGCAGCCGGATTCGGTGGTCCTCGCCGGTCCGCCACCACCAGAAGACGGTCGGCCGGGATTCCTCCCGAACGCCGGGCAGCCAGTCACCGACGGAGTTGACACCGAACACCACGACCGTCGCACCGCGATCCAGGCCCGCCAGCAGCGCGGGTGCCCGCGGGATCAGCAGGTCGGGTCGAAGGCGATCGCTGACCACCACCACATCGGCGTCGGCCACCGCGTCCGTTGTGAGCTCGCGGACGTGCACCGGCTGAATCCGGTACGGCGCCAACGCCGGATCGGCCAGGGTCGCCAACTGCGCGTGTGTTCCGCCGTACACGAAGACAATCCGCCTCATCGCTGCCCCAGCCACGACAACACCTGTCCCGTCAGGAAACTCGTGCCACGATCGGGACTGGCGAACTGCAACAGGTCGTTGCCGCCGTGCACGAGTACGTGTCCTGCACCGAGGGGGTACGCGTAGTCGACCGGACATGCGGTGGGCCCGATGGTGTGGATCACCTGCGCTTCGTCGGGCAGATCCAAGTAGTAACCGCGACCGTAGAATCCGGCGACGCCGATCCGCGAGAGCTCCTCGAACGACAGGCGACCCGGTGTTCCGGTGCTGTACAACAACACTCGCGGATCAATGCCCGCCCACACCGGATGCTCCGACACCCGGGTCAACGCGAGATCCGCGGGCTTGCGGAACTCCAGCTTCCGCCAGCGCGTCAGACCGTCGAGAAACACGCGCTGCACGTGGCCGTTCACCACGACCCGACCGCCCGCGGAGACGAACCGCCCCAACAACTCCCGATGCTCGACGAGGAACTCCTGATCGATATCGGCGGCCAGATACAACCCCGTCACCGTCGCGAGATCGGTCTCCGGAAGGTCGTAGACATCGATCCGCCGCCAGCCCTCCGACTCGGATACACCGGGCTCCATCACCACCCGCAGCACCGTCACGACACACCTCGACCGAAGTCGGGCACGATCAACCGCCGCACCGAACTTGCAGTCCGCACGTCCGCAGTGACGATGTCCAGCTCATACAGCTCGCTCAACACGTTGTCGGTCAACAACTCTCGCGTCGGACCGACCCGCTGATCGTCGGCGTCGACCATCAACACCACCCGCTCGGCGATGTGCAACGCGTGATCCGGATGGTGGGTCGTCATCACCACCGCCATACCCTCATCGGCGAGCGTCCGCAACAACGTCAACACTCGCGCCTGGTTGCGCAGATCCAACGCGGAAGCCGGTTCGTCGAGAACGATGGTGGCGCAATCGGATACCAACGCCCTGGCGATCAGCACCAACTGCCGTTCGCCACCGCTGAGCCGGGCGTAATCACGCTCGGCGAGATGGTTGATGCCCACCCGAGCCAGCGCGGCCGCGGCGGCGCGACGGTCGGAACGGGTTGGCGCGCCGTAGATCTTGACCTGCCGCGCCCGCCCCATCAGCACCGTGTCGGCCACCGAGAACGAGAACACGACCGCATGACTCTGCGGCACGAAACCGACGTTCCCGGAGAGCTCGACGGTCCCCTCGGTCGGCGGAACCAGCCCCGACAGGCACTTGAGCATCGTGGTCTTGCCGCGCGCGTTGGGCCCGAGCACCGCGAGCACCTCGCCCGGTCGTGCGTCCACCGACACGTCGCGGAAGATCCACGGCCCCTTGGCCGAATAGCGAAACGAGATCGAGCGCGCCTCAACCATCGACACCCCACAGCTGTCGCCGATTACGGATCAGCAGCACCACGAAGAACGGTGCCCCGATCATCGCGGTGAGAATCCCGATCGGAATCTCGGCGGTGCTCAGCGTTCGTGACAACGTGTCGATCAGGGTGAGATAGGACGCGCCCAGCAGCGCACTCATCGGCACCACGATCCGATTATCCGTGCCGACCAGCATCCGAACCAGATGCGGCACCATCAATCCCACCCAGCTGATCACCCCGGCCACCGCCACCGCACCAGCGGTGATCAGCGCGACGCACCCGAGCAGCAGCAGCCGCATCCGAGCGGGCCGCAAACCGAGGGACAGCGCATCCTCGTCACCCATCGCCAAGATGTTGAGCCGCCACCGCAGCGCGAGCACCACCGCCCCGCCGATCGCGATGGGCACCAACGCAATCAGCACCTTGCCGTAACCGGCCGTGGCGAACGAACCCAGGAGCCAAAACACGATCGAGGGTAGTTCGCGGTACGGGTCGGCGATGTAGGTCACGAACGACACCATCGCCTGGAACATCGCGCCGACAACGGTGCCGCCGAGGACGATCATCAACAGCGGCGAACCGGGTGTCGCCCGGGCGATCAGCAGCACCAGGACGAGCGCGAGGACGCCACCGAGGAACGCACCGCCGACGAGGTAGACGCCGCCGACGCCGATCATCAAGATCAGCACTCCGCCGAACGAAGCCCCGGACGACACACCCAGCACCTGCGCGCTGGCCAATGGATTCCGGAACACCGCCTGCATGACCGCGCCGGTCACCGCCAACCCCGCGCCGATGATCATCGAGAGCAGCACCCGAGGCAACCGGATGTCGAGCACCACACTGCGTTCCTGCGGATACCAGGTCTCGTCGAGCGGAAACACCAGACCGAGCAGCAGCCGCGCAACCTCGTTGGGCGGCACGTAATACCGGCCGACGGCCAACGCGGTGATCGCGACGACCACGAGCAGGACGACGAGTACCAGCATCACCACCGTGGCTCGCCACTGGCGAGGCGGGGTGAACGTCGGCTCGTCCTCGACTACCTTGCCGTCGATCTCAACCGCGGAAGTGGTCATAGCCCGCGGAGTTCGCGTTGAGGTCGAGCCGCAGCACCTGATCGATCTCCTTGTCGGAGATCTTGTAGCCGAACAGATTGTCGAAGCTGTCGCGAACGTTCTTCCGCATGTCGCTCGCCCCGGTCTTCGGGTAGAGCACCTCGTGCATCCACTGCCACATCAGCGGCGACTCGACGCTGGGCACCTGCCACCGGTAACCACCGAGCGGGGTCTTGTACACCCGCTTGTTCTGCACGGCACTCACCCCGGCCAGCCGCGGATCGGCATAGATCTCCGCGGGGGTGCTCTCATCGAATCCGCTGAGCATGATCACCTCCGGGTTCCAGGTGAGGATCTGCTCGGCGGTGATCTGCGGGGCGTCCCCGGGGAAGCCCTTGGTCACCAGATCCGCACCGACCAGGTCGAATTGGAACCCGTCGTAGCCGCTGGCGGAGGTCGTCGAATACGCCTCGCCGACGCGCGACAGGATCATCGCGCGGGGCCGCGGGGTCTTCTCGGCGGCCACTTCGGTGCGGGTCGCGTCGATCTCGGTGTGCAGCCAGTTGACCAGTTCGGTGCCGCGCGCGGGCTTGCCCGCGATGTCGGCGAAGAGCTTGATCCAGCCTTCCAGGTTTTCCTGGGTGCCGTATTTCAAGCCGACCACCGGGAATCCGGCTTTCACGATCGGCTCGGTGACATCGGGGCCGCGATCTCCCCACTGCACAACAACATCCGGATTCAGTTTCAGCAGGGTCTCGACATTGGGAATGAAGTTGTTCCCGGCAATCACGGTGGAGTTCACCGATTGCGGGAAGATCGTGGCGAACATGCCGCCCTTGTTCGCGACCAAGGTGGATTGATTGATTCCCACGATCCGGTCATAGCTGCGATCTACCGCGGCGAAGATGGCGGGCGCGGGAATGACCGCGAAGGCGATCTTCTTGACGTCCTTGTTGATCGTCACCGTTTGGCCGCGCTGGTCAACGACCTGGATGGTCGTGGAAGCGGCCTGGTCCGAGGTGCTCGATTCGCGGCTGGAACATGCCGAGAGCGCCGCGGCGGCCACCAGCGCCAGCGCGATGATCCGGCGCGCGGAACGGCCTCGAGTTCTTGCGGGTAAAGCGTGCACGACATCCCTCTCGCTGTCCGATTCACCGTTCCCAACCAGACAAACCGGATGAAGCTCAGAGAAAGTGAGGTTAGCATAAGCTAATTCCAAGCGAAGGCAAGCGTGCGTCGGCCACACCGACGGTTGTTATCGGTTCCGGGAATGTCGAGAATTGATCGGAATCCCAGGTGGGCCAATATCTTTCGCGGAGCTCAGAAGTAGAAGAACACCGATGCTCTCGACCCGCCGGAACAGGTGACCAGACCGTCGCGGGTGACGCAATCCATGGTGTAGTTCTGCTGTGTCGCCGGACTGAACGCGGTCACCTGGCGGGTGCCGTCGGCGTCGGAGCCCTCGCCGTAGGCCTTACGGAGCTCCTCGGCGAAGTCGCAGGTAGTGACGTCATTACCGATCGCCGACAAGGTGAAGCGGCCGGCCGGCGGGTACTTCGTCGCGCACCCCGTGGCGAAGGAGGGCACCGGCGCGAGCGTCGGGGCGGTTGGACCGGAGACGAACGCGTCCCGCTTCAGCCAGCCGACGGCACCCGCGAGCGCGAGGACGACGACGAGCGAACCGGCCACCCGGAACCATTTGCCGCGGGACCGCCGCTTCGGCGCGCTCGGCGCCTCGGCAGCGGTGTCCGCTCCGGTCGGCACTACCGTGGCCGGTCGCGGGCCGGTATCCGAGGGCTCGACGTGGCCGCGGTTCAGCTCCGGAACTGGTTGCCGCCGAACAACTTCGCCGCGGTGGCTCGGTTCCTGGGGCCGCGCGATCCGGCTCGACCCGAGTTGACTGCTGACCGGCTGCCGCGAAATCGCGTCCGTCGGAAGGGCATTCGCGATCTGCTGCGCGGGCCCGATGATCGGAAACTCCACGGTGGGCGGCGCCTTGGGCGGCCGCACCGCGCCCATGCGGTCGGTCGGCATTTCCGTCACCGCGACGACCGCGCGACCGGTCAGCGCCGACTTGGCCGCCGACGCCAGCCCACCCGCGGTCGAATAGCGGTCGGTCGGCCGCTTGGCCATCCCACGCGTGACCACCTCGTCCAATGCCGCTGGCACACCCGCCCGGACGGCGCTGGGCCGCGGCGGCGGCTTCGAAAGATGCGACCGGATAAGGACACTCATCGCGTCGGCCTGGAAAGGCTGTGTGCCGGTGAGGCATTCGAAGAGTACGCAGGCGAGCGAGTAGACGTCGGCGGTGCCGGTGACCGGGCCGTTCTCGAAGCGTTCCGGCGCGATGTAGCTGTACGAGCCGACCGCGCCGGCACCGGTGCCGGTCATGTCGGGATCCTTCGCGGACCTGGCGATGCCGAAGTCGGCCAAGTAAGCGAAGTCCGACGCGGTGACGAGGATGTTGGCGGGCTTGACGTCGCGGTGCACCAGCCCCTCCGCGTGCGCGGCGTCCAGCGCGGCGGCGATCTGCTCGATGATGCCGATCGCGCGGGCCGGGGTCAGCGGTCCCCCGCCACGCAGCACCGAGCGCAGATCATGGCCGCGCACCAGCCGCATATCGATGTAGAGCACGCCGTCGATCTCGCCCCAGTCGTGGATCGGGATGACGTGCGGTTCGGCGAGCCGCGCGGCCGCCTGCGATTCGCGGCGGAATCGCTCCTGGAACATCGGGTCCTCGGCGAGCGCGGGCGGCAGCAGCTTGACCGCGACGACCCGGTCCTTCACCGTGTCGTAGGCCTCGTAGACCTCGCCCATCCCGCCCCGGCCCAACAGCGAGCGCAGCTCATAAGGACCGAATCGAGACCCGATCCTCGTCTGCGGTCCGTCCACCCCGTCACCTCCACCTCACGTGCGCGACCCGGCACCGTAGTCCCGCCGGCCTACAACCGATACGTCGGGATTCTCAGGGGTACCCGTTACCCGGTCAAGTCGGTTCGGATCAGGTGGGACAGCGACCGCCGGACAGCTCGTTCAGATGCTGGGAAACAACGGTGGACAGCTTGTCCAACATCGTCATTCCGTCGGAGAACGCACCGGAATCCGGCTGTGCGGCGAACGCGATCGCGATCTGCCCCGACGGCGTCGAGATCAACCCGAACTGCCGGACCAGATACGCGCCCGAGGAGTCCGGACCCCAGCCGCCCTTGAACTCGGCGCCGGTGAAGGCGCCGAGGCCCCAGCGCTGGGCCGCCTGGATCTGTTCCATCAGGTTGATCACGGGCGCGGACTGCGGCAGGCACGGCAGCCGCGAGGCGAACCGAACCTGGTCGGCGAGTGACCAATCCGCCTGACCGAAGGCCGAGTTCTCGGGCCTGGACCTGGTGGCGGGCACGGTGGTCTTGGCGTCACCGGCCTCGCGCAGCACCGACTGGACCGCCTGTGCCGCTTCCTGATTGCTGCCGAGCGACTGCCACAGCGTGTCGGCGGCTGCGTTGTCGGACGCGGTGATCGCGGCCGTCGCGGCGTAACTGGGGTTGCCGCCGCTGAGGCGCAGCGCGGCAATTGCCAACGGCACCTTCATGGTCGACCAGGCCGGGCCGGTGGTCCAGTCGCCGAAGCTGACCACCTGGTCGCCACCGACCGGCATGATCGCCATGCCGACGTGTCCACGCGCACCGGCCTGCAACTCGGCGACACCGGCGGCCAGGCTGCCGGGAACCGTGATGGACAGGCCCTTTTGGTCCGCGTGCGACGCGGCCTGGGTAATGCTGGTCTCATCCGAGGGAGAATCGTCGGCGCCGGATCCACACCCGGCCACCAGGAATACAGCTAACGCCGCACAGCTCAATGCTTTTCGCACACGAGCCGCACGGGATCGATCAATATACATACACCACCGCATTTTCGCCGCCACTGCATGTGACGAGCTGGCCTTCGCTGAGGCAATTCATCGTGTAAGTCCGGCCGGTGACCGGACTGGTCGCCACCACTGTGCGTGGCGCCTCCCGCGAAACGGTGTTCGCGGTACTTGTTTCGGCGTACGCCCGCCGGACTTCCTCGGCGAACGCACAGGTCGTCGCGGCAGATCCGGTGGCGGACTTGGTGAACGAGCCCGACGCCGAGCTGCCCTGGTTGCAGGGCTTCGCGCTGGCGGGCAAGGTGACCGTCGTCGGCTTGGCCGGCGTGGACGCGACCGGCGGCGCCGACGACGTGCCCGGCGCGGGTGCTTGCGCGCTCGCTGTCGGCACGGGAGCACCGGCTTGCTGATCGGTGGGCTGCGCGACGTTGCGGGAGCTGAACACCTGCCAGCCGATCGCACCGACGACGGCGATCACCACGATCACCACCACGCCGACCAGGATGGGCAGCAGGACGGATCGGCGCTTGCCGGGCGCGGCGTACGGATCTTCTTCCGGCCCATAGTCGTCGTAGTCGTCCGCGTAGCCCTGCTCCGGGAACTCGCTCTGGCTCGCGTAGTTGCTCTGCGGCGGATGCTCGGGGCGCGCGTGGCTGCCGTGGGCGGAGTATCCACCGGCACCGTAGTACTCGTCAGGCTCGGAATAGGCTTCCGGCGGGGTGTACCCGGCCGGTGCCGAATAGGCCTGGGTGGCCGAGTGATCGGGCGGGTAGTCGGCGGCCGATGGCGGTGGGAAGCCCGGTGCGTCCGGGAATCGCGTCGTCTCGTACTGCTGGGGATCCGAATACGCTTGCCCGCCTACGTAGGGCTCGTTCTGCGAATACGCCTGCGCCCCGGGATGTTCCGTGAAGGGCACGTCCACGTGCGGTTCTGAATACGCTTGTGCCCCAGGGCGCTCTGAATACGGCTGGTCGGGATGATCCGAATACGGCTGTCCCCCGCGCTGATTCGAGTAGGGCTCAGCACCAGGCTGGTCCGAGTATCGCCTGCCGCCGGGCTGATCCGAGTGCGGCTGCCCGCCGGGCTGATTCGGGTATGGCCGTCCGCCGGACTGATCCGGATACGGCGGGCCACCGGGATGTTCCGCGAACGGCTGCCCACCGGACTGGTCCGAGTGCGGCCGTCCCCCAGGCTGATCCGGATAGGGCTGCCCGCCGGACTGATCCGGATACGGGCGTCCACCGGACGGCCCCGGATAAGGCTGCCCACCGGGACGTTCCGGATACGGGTGCTCGCCGGACTGACCTGGATACGGCCGTCCCCCGGACTGTTCCGGGTAAGGCCGTCCCCCGGACTGATTCGGATATGGCGGGCCATCAATCGGTCCCGGATAAGGCTGACCGCCAGGGCGTTCCGGATACGGGTGCTCACCGGAATGCTCCGAATACGCCTGTCCGCCGGACTGCTCCGAGTACAGATGCGCGTCGGGGAACGGCCGCACCGGCGGCAGACCCTGCTCGGGTGTCCAGCGGGCGGTCGGCGCAACCGGCGGCGCGGGCTCCTGCGGCGAGGACAACGTGGTGAACTGGATTTCGGTGGGTCGCACCATGGTCGGCGCGCCGGGCAGGATCACGGCGGAGATCTCCCCCGTCGACTCCGGCGGCACCGCCCCCGGCGCACGGACCACGAGCATCGGACCCGTCGGCGGCGGCACATTGGCGGCAGGTGCGTCCGCCGGAGCCGCGTCGGTCGACGGCGCGTCTGCCGGAGCCGTGCTTGTCGAGGGCGCACTGGAGAGCGCGGCCCGCGCGGCCAACGCCAGCGCGGCGGCGGTCGGCCATCGATCGGCCGGATCCTTGGCCATGCCGCGGCTGATCACCGCGTCCAGCCCGGCCGGAATCCCCGCCTGCTGCGCGCTCGGCCGCGGCGGCGGATCAGACATATGCGACCGGATCAGCACATTCATGCTGGCCGCTGGGAAAGGCGTTGTCCCCGTCAGGCACTCGTGCAGCACGCAGGACAGCGAGTAGATGTCCGCGCGGCCGGTGACCTGGGCGACGTCGAATCGCTCGGGCGCCATGTAGATGTAGGAGCCGACGGCCATGCCGACCACCGTGACGGCGCTGTCGCCCTCGGTGTGCGCGATGCCGAAGTCGGCGAGGTAGGCGTAATCCGCCGCCGTGACCAGGATGTTCGCCGGTTTCACGTCGCGATGCACCAGGCCGCCCGCGTGCGCGGCGTCCAGCGCGGTCGCGATCTGCTCGATAATGCCCACCGCGCGAACCGGACTCAGCGGTCCTTCTTTACGTAGCAGCGTGCGCAGGTCGACGCCCGGCACCAGCTGCATGTCGATGAACAGCACGCCATCGATGACGCCCCAGTCGTGAATCGGGACGATGTGCGGTTCGGCGACCCGGGCCGCGGCTTGCGACTCGCGTCGGAACCGCACCTGGTAGGCGGGGTCACCGGCAAGTTCCTCGTGCAGCAGTTTCACCGCCACCACGCGGTCCTTCACCGTGTCATAGGCCTCATAGACCTCGCCCATGCCCCCCTTGCCCAGCAGCGATCGCAATTCGTACGGCCCGAACCGGGTACCGGTTCTAGGCCCAGGTGCCTCCACCCCGTCAATCCTCCACATCCCGGGCCAGGAGTGCACGCATAACTCTCGCGACGCCTGCCCGTCAAAGAGTGGATTCTCCGGGTGTCACCACCCCGTGGTCAAACGCAAAGACGATCGCGGCGGCCCGATCCCGCAGCTCCAGCTTGCCGAATATGTGTCCGACATGGCTTTTCACGGTGACTTCGGAGATACCCAGTTCGCGGGCGATCTCCGCGTTCACCCGGCCGCGTCCGATCAATTCGAGCACCTCGTACTCGCGCGCGGTCAGCTCCGACAGCCGCGTGTTCGCGCGTGTCGGGATCGGCAACACGGTCCGGTAGGCCGACAGCACGCGTTCGGTGACCGACGGGTCGAGCCAGGCGCCACCGCCGGCGACCATCCGCACCGCGCGAATCAGATCCTCGGCGGGCGAATCCTTGAGGATGAACCCGGCCGCGCCCGCCCGCAGCGCACCGGACAGCAGCTGATCGTCGTCAAAGGTGGTCAGCACCAGCACCGGCGGCGCCCCGTCGCGCGAGCGCAGGGTGCGGGTGGCGTCGATGCCGCCGACGCGTTTCATCCGCAGATCCATCAGCACCACGTCGGGCCGCTCGGCCGCGACCGCGGCGAGCACCTCGTCGCCGTCGGCGCATTCGCTGACGACGAACCCGTCGCGCCGCCGCAGGATTCGGCGCAGGCCGCCGCGGACCAACTCCTGGTCGTCGACCACGAGCACGGTGACCGCGTCCTCGGCGCCTGCCGGCGATGCCGCTGTCACATGTCCTCCAACAACTCGTGGTGGTATCGCATCACGCCTCCCGTATCGCCGAGGAGCCGCTGTACGGCACTCCGGTCCATGAGGTGCAGGCGAATCCGGCGCGGGCCGGAGCGAGCGGAATAGCCACCCGGACCGACCAACCGCCGTCGAACGGGCCCGCGATCATTCGGCCGCCGAGCAGTTCGGCGCGCTGCACCATCCCGGAGACACCCATCCCGGTGCCCCGCTGCGCGGGCAGACCGGCGGGCAACGTGTTGTCCACCGTCAATATCGCGGACGCGGCATCCACCGTGACCTGAACCAGCGCTGAGGCACCCGGCGCGTGCTTGACGACATTGGCCAGCGACTCCTGGCCGATCCGATACAGCGCGAGACCGACCGCGGGCGAGACCGCGCGCAGGTCCTCGGCGCACACGTACCGCACTTCTAGGCCGGCCTTGGCGAAGTCGCCGATCAACGATTCGATGTCGGCCACGCCCGGTTCCGGCTGATGTTTCGACGGCCGCGCGTCGAGCAGCCCGACGGTGCGCCGGATGTCGGCCATGGCCTGGCGGCCGAGTTGCTCGGCCTCGGTGAGCGAGTCCACCGCCTCGTCGACCTCGCGATCGGTCTGTAGCGCGTGCCGTGCCGCGGTGAGATGCAGCAGCGTGATGCTCAGCGAGTGCGCGATCACGTCGTGCACCTCGCGGGCGATCCGGCGGCGCTCCTCGTCGGCGGCCTGGGCCGCGCGAATGTCCTGGTAGCCGCGTTCCTGGTAGAGGAATCGACGCTGGTATTGCAGCAGCAGCCCGGCCATCCAGCCGAACGCGACGGTGACGAGGGCGGTGATCAGACTGGTCGGCAAGCCTTCGGACAGGTGCCCGTAGATATAGAACAAGACCAGTTCGAGCATCATCGCGGCGGCGATCGGCACGCTGACTCGCAGGCCCGTGAGCGCCGCCACCTCGCCCGCCGCGGCGACGAGCACGAACGGCGCGAGGTCCGGCGAGACCGGTTGGATCAGGAACAGCGCCTCGGCCGCCATCGCGAAGAGTCCGAGGGTCACCGGCCGCGGCATCACCCCGAGGAACGCGTACATCGGACCGAAGGCGGTGGTCAGCAGCACGGCAAGGATCGGGAGGGCGGACGGGAAGTAGCTGTGCCGCTGGACCGCGGCCGCGACGGCGACGAGGCACACCGCCGCATCGACCACGATGATGACCGAAGGCGGATAGTCGAACGGCAGTTCTTCGACCCGGCGTTGGAATGAGGTCACCGGCTGTCTGACGAACTCGGCGACGCGGCCACCGGAACGGCGTAAACCGACGACCGCGCGCCGGAACGCACGGGCCACCAACCTCGGCTCACGCACCGGGGCGGAGACGCCGATCACACCCATCTGGTAAGGCTAACCGCCCGGTCCCGGCCGGTACATCGTTCCTGGAGCGGGTCGCTTCTCCTACCGTGGGCGGAGCCGGATTCGGGTCCCTGGGACGAAGACAGCCGGTCCTGCTCGTCCGTAACGTGAGCCGCAGCGTCAATCGGAAAGGCGAGGCTCATGTCCTGGAAAGATCAGCACGCCCGGACCGAAGTCGTGCACATCATCCTGGCTCGCGCCGCGGTCGACCCGGCCGATCCGCAACTGTTCGCCGGAATCCCGGAGCTGGAGCGGCTGTTCGGCGATGCGGACGGGTTGCTGCTGGCCCTGCGCTATCGCTGGAACATCCACCTCGACGCGAAGCTGGATCAGGCGCTGGCCCAAGGACAATCGGCGCTCGAGGCCTATCTCGAGCTCGCCGCCGAGCAGCCGGTGCTGCGCGCCGTGCTCGACGCCCAGTACCTTCTCCGCCACCAAACGCCCGAAGTCATGGCGCGGTAATGCGCGACGAGAACTGATTACCGACCGAACAGTGTGGGGGTAACGATGTCCGATCCAGCAATGCTCGAACTGTCCGGGGTGACCAAGGAATACCGGGTCGGTGGCCAGACGGTCCGCGCGCTCGACGACATCAGCCTGCGCATCGAACCCGGCGAATTCACCTCGATCATCGGGCCTTCCGGTTCCGGCAAGAGCACGCTGCTACACCTACTCGGCGCGCTGGATACGCCGGACGCGGGCTCGATCCGGTTCCGGGGCGAGGAGATCGGGTCGCTGGACGACGAGAGCCAGTCCGAATTCCGCCGCCACCGTGTCGGTTTCATCTTCCAGTTCTTCAACCTGCTGCCCACCCTGTCGGCGTGGGAGAACGTCGCCATCCCGAAGTTGCTGGACGGCACCGGGTTACGCAAGGCCAAGCCGCGCGCGCTGGAACTGCTCGACCTCGTCGGGCTGGGTGACCGGGCCGGGCATCGGCCCGCCGAGCTGTCCGGCGGTCAGATGCAGCGGGTCGCGGTGGCCCGGGCGATGATCATGGATCCGCCGCTGATCCTGGCCGACGAGCCCACCGGGAACCTGGATTCCAAGACCGGTGAGTCGATCCTCGAACTGCTCGGCACGATCGCCGGATCCGGCAACTCGGTGGTGATGGTGACCCACGACATGGGCGCGGTGGCCTACTGCGACCGGGTGATCACGTTGCGCGACGGCCGGATCGGCTCCGACGACCTCGCCGAACGATCGGTCAACGCATGATCGTCGCCGCGTGGGATCGGTTGCGGCTGTTCAACATCGGCGAACTCCGCGCGCATCGCGGGCGGACGCTCATGTCGCTGGTGGTGATGGGGGTGTCGGCGGGCCTGCTCGTCGCGGTGTTCAGCATCTCCGGTTCGGTCACCGGGTCGGTCGACCGGCTGACGCACAGCCTCGGCGGCCGGGCCGGGCTCGAGGTCACCGGCGTCACCGACGCGGGCTTCGATCAGCAACTGCTGCAACGGATCGCGATCACGCCGGGGGTGGACAAGGCGGTGCCGATGCTGCGCGCACAGATCGGCGCGGGTCCCGATCGGGCGCTGCTGATCGGGGCCGACCAGACGATCGGCTCGCTCGGCGGCGAGCTGGCCGGGCCGATGACCGCGCAGGTCGGCAAGCTGCTCGCGGTGCCCAACGGTGTCCTGGTCGGTGCCGGGATGGGTCATGCGGAGGGCGAGCGGTTCGCACTCGGCTCCGGAACCGTCACCGTCGCAGGGATTCTCGACAAGGAGACATCGAAGCAGCTCAACGACGGCCATATCGTCGCCGCACCGCTCGGGCTCGCGCAGAAGGTGACCGGACGGGTCGGTCGACGGGATTCCATTCAGATCATCCCGGCGCCGGGCAATGACGTCGACGCGTTGCGTGCCGAACTCACCAAGGTCGTCGCCGGTCGCGCGGTGGTCGCCGAGCCGAGCCTGCGCACCGCACAGGCGGGCGGCGCGGTTCAGCTGGTGCGGTACTCCACCATGATGGCTTCGGCTGCGGCACTGATCGTTTCGGCGTTCCTCATCTACAACGCCATGAGCATGGCGATCGCACAGCGCAGGCCCATGCTGTCGCTGCTGCGCGCGATCGGCGGCAAGCGCGGGCCGATGGTGCGGGATCTGCTCGGCGAGGCCGCGCTGCTCGGCGTGCTCGGCGGCGGTGTCGGCGCGGTGCTCGGTATCTTCATGGGGCGCATGGCGATCGAGAAACTGCCCGTCGCCATCATGTCGTCGGTGGAGGCGCGCACCGAGTATCTGGTGCCCGGCTACGCGATTCCGGTCGCGATCCTCGCCTGTGTGACCGCCAGCGTGATCGCGGCCGGGCTGGCCGCGCGCCAGGTGTACAAGGTGGAGCCGATCGAGGCGTTGGTCCCGGTCGGCGTCGGCCGCGTCGACACGACCAGCCCGCTGCTGCGGTGGGCCGCGATCGTGGCGGGCCTTGGGCTCGTCGCGGTGGCGATCGGGGTCGCCGAGGCGGACCTGGGCCGCTATTCGCTCGGCGGCATCTCGACCGCGTTCGTCGCGGCCATCGTGCTCTGCTTCGCCGCGACCGGGCCGCTGGTCCGGGCGGCCGCGGCGACCGCGCGCGTGTTCGGCGCGCCCGGCGCCCTCGGCGCGACCACGCTGGAACGGGCGCCGCGCCGGGTGTGGGCGACCGCGATGACGGTGCTGATGGGGGTGGCGGCCACGGTCGGCATGGGCGGGGCGTCGAGCAACATGATCGACTCCGCCACCGCGACTTTCGACGATCTGGCCAAGAGCGATCTGTACATCAGCCCCGCCTCGATGGCGGAGTTCCCGACGGGTCCGATGCTGCCGACCGGGCTGGTGGACCGGATCGCCGCGGTGCCCGGCGTCGCGGCGGTCAGCCCGGCGCAGATGGCCTTCGCCACGCTCGGCGCCGGGCGGGTGATGCTGCAGGGCTTCCCGCCCAACGCACGCGAAACCCAGATGGGCATGCTCGACGACGCCGTCGTCGCACAGCTGGCCGCCGGTCAGGGTGTGGTGATCTCGCGTGATGTCGCGAAGTCACTCGGTGTCGGGGTCGGCGCCGAGCTGACCCTGCCGACCCCGACCGGCGAGCGCACCGTGACTGTGCGGCAGGTGATTCCGTACTTCTCGGCGGTCTCGGGCGTGGTCATGCTGGACCTCGACACCATGCGCCGCTGGTACGAGCGGCCCGGCGAGACGGTCGTGACGGTCGACTTCGCGCCCGACGCCGATCGCGCGGCGGTGCTGGCGGCGGTGCGACAGCTGGTGCCGCCGGAGATCCATGTGGAGACCGGTGCGGACGCCGTCACCGCGGTCTCCGCCAGCATTCGCCAGGGCTCGGCGATGAGCAACGCCATCCTCTGGATCGTGGTGCTGGTCGCCACCGTCGCCCTGTTGAACACGCTGATGCTGTCGGTGCTCGAACGTCGCAGGGAGCTCGGCGTGCTGCGGGCCATGGGCACGAACCGCAAGTTCCTGATGCGCTCGGTGCTCGCCGAGGCGGCCGGGATCGGATTGGTCGGCGCGGCACTGGGTCTCGTCGTCGGTGTCGCCGTGCAGTACCTGGCCACCGTCGCCATGGCGCACGCGCTCACCATCGACATCGTCTACCAGGCGAGTCCGATGCTGCTGGCCTACGGGACGGCCGCGCTCGCGCTGGCATTGCTCGGCTCGATCCCGCCCGCGCTGCGCGCGGCCAGGATGCCGATCGTGGCGGCATTGGCGGTCGACTGAATCCCGTTGGCTACAGGGGCAAGTCGGCGAACCAGGCCTTGAACTTCTGCTGGGTCAGGCCGAAGCCGGAGTCCGGTTGGCTGTCGGTGAGCGTCACCTTCGCGAAGAACAGATAGCTCGACCGCGCCGGATCTGATTCGAAGCTCACGACCATGAACCCATCCGGGAATCCGCTGCTCGTCTTCTGCCATCGGTAGGTGGTGTAGGACTTGCCGCCGTTGCGTTCGGTGGCCTTGGTGTTCGACGGCAGGTCGCGCACCGCTGCTTTGGCGTCGTCGGGCGACTTGAAGGCCACCGCGATGAAGTCGGGTTCGTTGATCGGCACGCCCCAGCAGTTCCAGCCGGTCTCCCATTTCGGGAAGTCGGGCACGTCGTTGTCGCTGGATATCTTGTCGCCCGCCTTGGCGGTGTCCAGGAAGCAGGTCTTGTCGTGATAGCCCTTGCCGCTGCCGATGCCGAACTGGGTGTCGACGCCCTGCGGGAGGATCTTCGGGAAGGCCTTGGCGACAGTTGTCGGATCCGCGGGTGTGCCCGAGGCGGGCGTCTTGCCGAAGTCCAGCGGGGCCGACGGATCCGATTTGCCCAGTGTCGCTATCGCGATTCCGGCGACGACCAGCACGATCACGACAATCAGGGCGAACACGACGATCAGGCCGGTGTTCGAGCGGCGGGCGGGCGGTGGGTAGCCCGGATTCGACGGGGCGTACCCCATCTGCGGCGGCGAGAAGGATTGCCCGGCACCGGAATTCGGCGGCGAGTAACCACCGCTCTGGTTGACCGGGGGAAACGTCTGCCCGCCGACGAAGTTCTGCGGCGGCGCAGAGTAGCCGCCGGACGACGGCAACTGCTGCCCGGCCGCCGAGTTGGATGGGAACTGTTGCCCAGCCGCCGAGTTGGATGGGAACTGTTGCCCAGCCGCCGAATTCGACGGGAACTGTTGCCCGGCGCTCGAATTCGACGCATATTGCGGCGGCGCGGCATAGGTCGGGCCCGACGTGGCAAGTGGCGCGGCGTACGACGGCGGGGATGCCGGGTACTGACCTTGGCTCGGCATCGGCGGCTGCGCGACCACCGTCGGGGCCGGCTGCTGGGTGTACGCCGCGGGCAGCGACACCGGCTGCCCGGTCAGCGCTTGCCGTGCGGCAGCGGCGAATTCGAGGCAGGACGCGAACCGGTGGTCGGGTCGTTTCGCCATCGCCACCGCGATGACCTGGTCCAGCGCGGGCGACAGACCGGCCCGCCGGGCCGTCGCGGACGGCGGCGGTAACTGTAGGTGGCCGCGGATGATGTCGGCCGGGGCGGGCGCGTCGAACGGCGCGATCCCGGTCAGCAGCCAGAACAGCGCGCACGCCAGCGAGTACTGGTCGGAACGGTGATCCAGGTGTGCGCCGGTCATCTGCTCCGGCGAGGCGTAGGCCAGCGTCGCGGTGAACATGCCGGTCTGCGTCAGGTGCGTGGAATCCTCACGCAGCCGGGCGATTCCGAAGTCGGTGAGGAACACCCGCTCCCGATGGCCGCCGCTGGACCGGGCCAGCATGATGTTCGCCGGTTTCACGTCGCGGTGCAGCACGCCCATGCCGTGCGCGTAATCCAGCGCCCCGGCAACGCCTTCGATGATCTGCACCGCCCGCTCCGGTGGCAGGTTGCGCGGGTTCACCGTCGCCGCGTCGACACCGTCCACGTACTGCATGGAGATCCACAGCTGATCGTCCTCGGTGCCGCGGTCGTACACCGCGACGATGTTCGGGTGATCGAGCTGCGCGGCCAGATCGGCCTCCCGCTCGAACCGCGCCCGCACCTCGGTGTCGGTGAACAGCTCACGATTGAGCAGCTTGAGCGCGGTTTGCCGGGGCAATCTGGGATGTCGGGCCAGGTACACCGATCCCATGCCACCCTGACCGAGCAGCTTCTCGATGGTGAATCCGGCGAAAACCTCACCGCTGGTCAGCAACACATCCCCTTCAGGTCAACCGCGGCCCCCGGATGTCACGTCCGAGCGCGTCATACAGAGCTTGGAGCATAGCCGGTGACCCCGTGGCCACGCGGTTTCGAATTCTCGAGGAAAATCGGTGAAACTATGGAGGAGACATCATGGTCACGTCAACGAAGTACGGCGCGTTCATAATGGTCTTACGCCCGGTTACCGATCGGGTCGACCCGATGAGCTAAATTTTGCACCGCCGACTGACAGCGATGACACGCACTAATGGTGGTGGGGAGGACGCGTGGTGAAGTCGACGGGAACAGGTTCAGTGTTGCGCAGAACGCTGCGCGGGACCGCCTTGGTCGCGTTGCTCGGTCTGACCTCGTGCACGTTGCTCCCCGGCGAGCGGCACCAAGCAGACCGGCCCGCCGTCGTCGTCGATACGGCTGGCTCCTTCCGTCCAGGCCTGTCGGTGTCCATCCCCGATTCACTGGCCGCCGACTTCACCCAGCTGCAACCCACCCTCGCCGGTCAGGTCGGCCTGGCCATCATGCCGGTCGGCGGCGGCCGGATGACCATCTTCGGCGACTGGACCAGCGGCATCGCCTGGTCCACCATCAAGGTCCCGCTGGCCATCGCGGCGCTGCGGCACGACTCGAACACGAGCATCTTCGAGGACGCCGAGGCCGCGATCACCGTCTCAGACAACGATGCGGCCGAGGAACTCTGGCAATCGCTCGGCGACGGCATGGAGGCCGCGCAGGCGGTGCAGGACGTGCTCGACGAAGGCGGCGACTCCACCACCGGCGTCGCCGGGCCGCGAACCAGGCTGGACTACACGGCATTCGGGCAGACCGAATGGACGCTGGCCAACCAGGTGCGGTTCGCGTCCCAGCTGCCCTGCCTGCCACAGACATTCAAGGTGACCGAGCTGATGTCGGAGATCACGCCCGATCAGTCCTGGGGGCTCGGCACTTTGGCGGGCGCCGCGTTCAAGGGCGGCTGGGGTCCGGACGACGACACCGGCATCTACACAGTCCGCCAGTTCGGGGTGGTGCCGACGCAATCCGGGATGGTCGCCGTCGCCCTTGCCGCACAGGCCGATTCGGGCACCTACGACGACGCCACCGCCATCCTGAGCCGGATGGCCGTGCTGCTCGGCAGGCACCTGTCCGAGCTGCGCGGCGGTACCTGCACGCACTGACGCCGCGGGTTTCAGCCCGGCGTGACCAGACCGGATTCGTAGGCCAGCACCACCGCCTGCGCGCGGTCGCGCAGGTTCAGCTTCGAAAAGACCTTGGATACATGCGTTTTCACGGTCTGCTCGGCGACGAACAGGGATTCCGCGATCTCGGTGTTGGACATGCCCTTCGCGATCAGCTCCAGCACCTCGCGCTCGCGCGGCGTCAGCGAGTTCAGCGCGGGTGTCGGCTTCGCGCGGGTGGCGGAGCGTCGGCGGGTGACATCGGCGATGAGCCGCCGGGTGACCGTCGGCGCCAGCAGGGCCTGACCATCGGCGACCACCCGGACCGCGCGGACGAGTTCTTCGGCGGGCGCGTCCTTGAGCAGGAAGCCGCTCGCGCCGAGGCTCAGCGCCTCGTACACGTAGTCATCGATGTCGAAGGTGGTGAGCATCAGCACTCGGACCGGCGGGTCGAACCCGGCGGCAAGGATGAGGCGGGCCGCGTCCAGGCCGTTCATCTCCGGCATCCGCACGTCCATCAGGACCACATCGGGGCGCAGCCGCTTGGCCTCGGCCACCGCGATCTTTCCGTCGGACGCGTCCCCCACCACGCTGATATCGGACTGGGCGGCGAGCAGGGCACCGAAGCCCTGCCGCACCATCGCCTGGTCATCAGCGATCAACACGGTTATTGCCACGGCCCTACCCTAAGGGGACACGGACCCGACCAGCGAGACGGCTCAGTTACCGGCTTGACCGAGCAGGGCAGAGTCGAGTGTCACCGACTGGCTGAGCGGAATGCGGGCGTGTACCTCGAAGCCGCCGTCGGGGCTCGGGCCCGCGGTGAGGTCGCCGCCGACGGCGACCGCCCTGGCCTGCATGCCCGCGATGCCGTGGCCACCATTGCCGACCGGACGGGCGACGGTGGCGGTGGGGCCGTTGCGAACGATGAGCTCCACGATGGGACCGACCCGCAGGTGCACCTGGATCGGCGCTTCCGGTGCGTGCCGTGACGCATTCGACAGCGACTCCTGGGTGATCCGGTACAGCGCGAGGCCCGCGGCGTCGGGGACCGTCTCGAGCACGCCGTCGATCGTCCAAGCGATGCGCACACCCGCGCGCAGCGCGCCCTCGAACAGGCTCGGCACATCGGCGGCCTTGGGTTGCGGCGCGTGCTCGGGGGCCTGGCCGTCGCTGCGCAGCACGCCGAGCATGCCGCGGATCTCGTTGAGCGCCTCACGCGCGGTGGCGCCGATGGACTCGAATTCGGCACGGGCGGCCGGGGTTACGCCCTCGACCCGATACGGCGCGGTCTGCGCCTGCACCACCACCAGCGACATGTGGTGCGCCACCACGTCGTGCAGATCGCGGGCGATGCGGGCCTTCTCCTCCAGGATCGCCCGGCGGGCCCGCTCGACCTCGGTCACCTCTTCCTGCTGCATCAACTGCTTGCGCGACTGCACCAGCCACCGCACCAGCAGGCCGAACAGCACCACCGCGCCGAGCGCGATCGGCCAACCCCACACCGAGCTGCCACCGGCCTCGCTCGACATCGTGGTGCCGAGCAGCAGCGACGTCGCCACCCAGGCCACACCGATGATCGGCACCGTCGCCCGCACGGCCACCGCGAGCAGCAGCACGAACAGCGCCAGAATGTGCACGACCTGGATCGGCATGTCGTTGTTCGGCTGATGCGGGATCGCCAGCGAGATGAGCAAGCCCGAGCCCGCCGAGATCGCCCAGCCGAGCGCCGGATTGATCCGCACGAGCAGCACCGGGAAGGCGGCGAGCGCCGCGATGAACGGCTGCACCGCGCCCGGCACCGCATGGGTGACATGCAGTGTCGGCCAGGCCACCGAGAAGAAGATGAGGGCGACGGTCACCGTGAGGGTGTCGAACCGCATCCGCCCGTTCATTCGCTTCTTCTGGGCACGGATCTGCTGCTTCATACCTACGACCCTAGAAAGTCCAGCGTGCTGGCACGTCATACCCCTGGGTGATTTCGTACCCAGTACCCAGGTGCGAGGCCTCGACCGGGCTCACCCGGCGGCATGGCCACCGAAACCGGTCCCCGGCGTGAGGCCCGTGGGCAAGGCGGGTTCCTAGCCTCTAGATCATGAGCACACCGACCACCGCAGGGCCCGCGACGGCCGGGCCCGCACAGGCCGCAGGCGCCTCCCTTTCTCCTTCCGGCACAACCGGTTCCGCGACCCGACGGGCCGCGGCACTGACCGCCGCGGCGTTGACCACCATGGCGGCCACCGTATTCCTGGCGCCCGCGCCGCATGCCGCGGCCGCGACCGCGCCCGTCGAAAGCGCCATGGCCGGTGCGGCGGTCGCCGAGCTGACCTCGGGCGGGCCCGGTTCGCTGACCGCCATCCCGGACGACTTCACCGCGCAGTTCGGTTATCGGCCGAGCACCCTCGACGGACTGGTGGTGAATCCGCAGGGCGACTGCTCGTCGCCGGTGACGCTGCCGGTCGAGTTCGAGACCTCGTGCAAGGCACATGACCTGGGGTACGACCTGTTGCGCTACGCCGACCAGCACGGTGAGCCGCTCGGGCCGTGGGCGCGGCAGGCGTTGGACAGCACCCTCGATCGGCACATGCACGAGTCGTGCGACGGTCGCGACGATCCGTTCTCGCGGGCCCGGTGCAACACGATGGCCTCGATCGCGAGCACGTTCGTCGATCTGAATTCGCGGCGACAAGGATACGGCGCACCGGTCGTCGAGTCGGGTTTCGCTGCGGCCGAGTCCGATTCGGTCACCAGCTGGCAGCTGCTCGGGGTGCTCGGTGCGGGGCTGGCCGGTATGGGCGCGGTGCTCACGGTGCGGAACAAGAGGCGGGCTCAGCCGACTAACGGTTCGGTGGCGATGAATGCCAGTGCGGTGGTGGGGGTTCAGCGATGACCAGCACGCTGCCGAGACCGACTGGTGCGCTTACCGATAGGCCGACCGTTGAGGCCGCGTTCGGCTTCGACGATCGGCGGTCGCGAACTCCGCTGCGGGATCGCGAGGTTCGATGGCCGGAGTTGGGTACTGCGGCATCGACTGCGGTGCAACGCCTCTCGCGGCCGCGAATCGGGACGACGCTGGCGATCGGGGCGGGCACGCTGGTGTCGCTGGCGCCCGGGCTGCTGCCGCGGACGCCTGGGGCGCAGGCGATGCTGACCGGATTGCTCGTTGTACTCGCGTTGGCGATCGCCGGGATCGTTCGATTAGTGGTGCGGAGCTGGGGTTTCGACATCAATCGCAGGTTGTCGGGGGTTCGGCTGCCGTTGTCGATCGGGACGTCGGTGTTGGTTGTCGGTGCGGCGGCGTTAGCTGGACATTGGCAGAACAGGTTGCGGACGGCCATGAGTACAGCTTCGATCGGGGCCGACTACTGGCTGCGGTGGTTGATCGAGGCGGTGCTGATCGTCGGTGTGTTCGTGGGGGTCACCCGCGCGGTGGGTTGGGTGCTGCGCAAGTTGGGTTGGGCGCGTGGGGTTTCGCTGGCCGCGGTCGTGGCGGCGTTGCTGTACCTGGTCGCGGCGCCCGCGGTGGTCGGATGGCGGCAGGCGGCGTACGCCGGTGCCAATGCGGAGCTGGATCCTCAGCTGGTGCAGCCGATCTCGGACACCAGGTCGGGTAGCGCGGCGTCGGCGGTGAGCTGGTCGTCGCTCGGCGCCGAGGGGCGCAAGTTCGTCAGCGGTACGCCCGCCGGACCGACTCGGGTCTATGTCGGGGTGGAATCGGCGCCGGATCTGGAAGCTCGTGTCGCACTGGCCGTTCGAGAGCTGGATCGCTCCGGCGCCTTCACGCGCTCGAATCTCGTGGTGATGGTGCCGACCGGCTCGGGCTGGATCGACAGCAACGCGGTGCGGGGCTTCGACCAACGCTTCGGCGGCGACGTCGCGCTCGTCGGACTGCAGTACTCGTACGCGCCGAGCTGGGTGACCTTCGTCTTCGGTCGCGACTCGGCGGTGACCGCCGCGCGGGCGCTGTTCACCGCCGTCGAGAATCGGATCCGCACGCTGGACCACCGGCCCGAGCTCTACCTCTACGGGCAGAGCCTCGGCGCCATCGGCGGCAGCTCGGTCTTCGCCGACGACGCGGACCAGGACCACCGCACCTGCGCCGCCCTCTGGGCCGGGCCGCCCGCCGGACAGGTCCATCACGCAGGCGCCACCGTGCTGGCCAACAGCTCGGACCCGGTGATCCACTGGTCCCCCGCGCTGCTGTGGCGCGCGCCCGACCTGACCGGCGCTCGCGTGGATGCGCCACTGCCCCAGTGGCTTCCGGTGGTCAGCTTCGTGCAGGCGACCGCCGATCTGCTCGCGGCCCTCAACGCGCCCGCAGGCCACGGTCACCGCTACGGCACCGACCAGGGCACCGCGATGGGCACGTGCTGATGGCAACCGCACCAGCCGCCGCCACATAGAACATGTTCCAATTGCCGACATGGCCTTTGTCATCGACGCCACCGTGGACATCGACGCGCCCGCCGAGCTGGTCTGGCAGGTGATCACCGATTTCCCTCGGTACGGCGAGTGGAACCCCTTCGTCAGCGAATGCCGCAGCTCGCTGGTTCCCGGCGAGCCGATCGAGATGGTCGTTCACCTCGGTCCACGTCCCCGCCGCCAGCGCGAATTCATCCGCTCGCACACGCCGGGCCGTGAACTGAGCTACTCGATGAAGCCGGTCCCGCTCGGCACCCTGCACAGCCTGCGTTCGCACACGCTCACCCCGCTCGACGGCGGCCGCACCCGCTACGAGTCCCACTTCGAACTCGCGGGCTGGCTGGGACCGGCGGTGGTGGCACTGCTCGGCAAGAGCCTCCAGCGCGGCTTCGCGGGCATGACGGCAGGCATCAAGCAACGAGCCGAGTCGCTCCACACCAGCTGACCGCCTCTGCGTATCCGGGGCTTCTCCGGCGAGTCGGGCCCTCTGGGTTTCGCAGGCGGCCGTGCCGCACCTGCGCACCCAGGGCTCCGGCCACATCGTGCAGATCTCGACCGTCGGCGCGGTCGGCAGCCTTCCACTGTTCGGCATGTACAACGCGAGCAAGTGGGCACTGGAGGGATTCAGCGCCTCGCTCGCCGACGAGCTGCGGCCGTTCGGCATCGCCGTCACCCTCGCCCAGATGGGTGGCTTCGACACCGACTGGGCGAAGACGAGCATGAAGTTCGGCACCGGCCTACCCGCCTACGAGGAGGTGCGCACCGGGATCCTCGGCATGCCGGACTACCCGGACCCGAGCGCCCCGCCGCCTGCGACCGACTACGAATCCGAATGGAAGGAGGCCGCACCGGAAGTCGGCGCCGCCGGACTCATCGCCCTGGTCAACGAGCCGAACCCACCGATCCGCAAGATCATCGGCCCCGGCGCACACCAGATGGTCGCGATGGCCTTGGACCAGCGGCGCCAGGATTACCTGCAGGACCCCGAATTCACCTGGCCTGCCTGACCTTTGGCGCTGACGACACGCCCGCGCGAATGCTGACAACTTCCGACGCGTCTTCGCAGACCCACACCTCGCCGAGACTTCGCACACGCGTCAGCTAGCTGGTCGGTGTGCGAAGTCCCAAGCGGGGGTGCGGAGTTCGCCTAACGGTCAGGCGATGGGGCCGCGGGCTGCTTCGTAGGCCGCGCCGACGCGGTACAGGCGATCGTCGGCCAAGGCCGGGGCCATGATCTGGAAGCCGACCGGCAGGCCGTCGTCCTTGCTCAGGCCCGACGGCACCGACATGGCGGGGTGGCCGGCCAGGTTGGTGGGCAGGGTGCACAGGTCGGACAGGTACATGGCCAGCGGGTCGTCGACCTTCTCGCCCAGCTTCCACGGCGTGAACGGGCTTGTCGGCGAGACCAGCACGTCGACCTGCTCGTAGGCCTTGTCGAAGTCGCGCGCGATCAGCGTGCGGACCTTCAGCGCTTGGCCGTAGTACTCGTCGTAGTAACCGGCGGACAGCGCGTAGGTGCCGATCATGATGCGGCGCTTGACTTCCGGGCCGAAGCCGGCGGCGCGGGTGGCCGCCATGACCTGCTCGGCGCTGTGCGAACCGTCGTCGCCGACGCGCAGGCCGTAGCGCATCGCGTCGAAGCGCGCGAGGTTCGAGGACACCTCGGACGGCATCACCAGGTAGTAGGCGGGCAGGCCGTATTCGAAGTGCGGACAAGACACTTCGATCACCTCGGCGCCGAGTTCCTTCAGCACCGCGACGGCGGCGTCGAAGGATTCGAGCACACCCGGCTGGTAGCTGTCGGAGTGAAGTTCCTTCACCACACCGACTTTCACGCCGCTCAGGTCGCCCTTGGCGCCTTCGCGCGCCGCGGCGACGACCGGCGGGACCGGCACGTTGCGCGAGGTGGAGTCGCGCGGGTCGTACCCGGCGATCACCTCGTGCAGCAGCGCGGTGTCCAGCACCGTCCGCCCGCAGGGGCCGCCCTGATCCAGCGAGGATGCGCAAGCGACCAGACCGTAGCGGGAGACCGTGCCGTAGGTCGGCTTGGTGCCGACGGTCGCGGTCACCGCGGCGGGCTGGCGGATCGACCCGCCGGTGTCGGTACCGATAGCCAGCGGCGCCTGGTTCGAGGCGAGCGCGGCCGCGGAACCGCCGCCGGAGCCGCCCGGGATGCGGGTGACGTCCCACGGGTTGCGGGTCGGACCGTAGGCGGAGTTCTCGGTGGAGGAGCCCATGGCGAACTCGTCCATGTTGGTCTTGCCGAGGATCGGGATGCCCGCCGCGCGCAACCGGGTGGTCAGCGTCGCGTCATAGGGCGATACCCAGCCTTCGAGGATCTTCGATCCACAGGTGGTCGGCATGTCCGTGGTGGTGAAAACGTCCTTGAGCGCCAACGGAACTCCGGCCAGCGGCGACGCGGGCGCGGCACCGGAGCCGATCGCGGCATCCACCGCGGCCGCGGCCTCGAGCGCCTGCTCCCCCGCCACGTGCAGGAACGCGTGGTACTCGCCGTCGACCGCGGCGATCCGATCCAGATGCGCCCGGGTGACCTCGACCGAGGACACCTCGCCGCCGTGGATCTTGTCGGCCAGCTCGGCCGCAGACAGCGTGGTCAAATCGCGCCCAGCCGTCTCCCGACCACCGCCCCCCACGGAATCGCTGCGCGATGCTTCACTCATTGGGACTCCCCCAGGATCTGCGGAACCACGAACTTCTGCTCCTCGGCCGCGGGGGCGCCGGACAGCGCCTGCTCCGGGGTGAGGCAAGGCACGACCACGTCGGGTCGGGTCACGTTCGTCGTCGGGTTCGGCGACGCGGTGGCCGGGACATCGGCGGCGGCGACCTCGGAAATGGTCCGCACGTGGCTCAGGATCGAATCCAGCTGACCGGCGAACTGATCCAGTTCGGCTTCGGACAGCGCGAGCCGGGACAGCCGGGCGAGGTGTGCTACCTCGTCACGGGAGATGGCGGGCACCGCGGGACCCCTTTCGGCTTTGGTTTCAACAGTTCGGATTGCGTCTCCGGAACGGAATTGCCTACAGGCAACGCAACCCGTACAGCCTAGCCACCGGCAACAGCGCGACACCGGCCGCCCATGTCTGCACCCGACGGGATCACGTCGCACGGCCGCAAAGCGATCCCGATGGGACGCCGCGTGTCCGATCGGATGCAGCCCGGTCACAACAGCGCGAGACCCGCCGCAAGTTCTCTGCTCAGTGCGATCGTGCCGCAGGGACACAAAGGAATACAGACGATCCGGTCGAACATCGCATATCGGGCGCAGCCTAGCCACAACAGCGCGACACCCACCACTCATGTCCGACCCCGGCGGTAGGCTTGTGCCGCCGCGCACGGCACTGATTCGGTCGATCCGGTTCGACGACACGGTTTTCCCAACTAGCTCGACACGCCGTATTGTCACGAAATCGCCGCGTGGCGTACATCACTGGCCGTACTTCGAGTCGATTACTGGGGCGCGGGGGTGTAAGTATTGCGTGACCCGGGTATCCGTTGAGAGCCTCGGCCGCCCTAGGAAAGGAACGCACGTGTCGTATCTGCTCCGCGTGCAACTTCCGGATCGACCGGGAAGCCTCGGTGCCCTCGCGCTCGCACTGGGCTCCGTCGGCGCCGATATTCTCTCGCTGGACGTGGTGGAACGCGGCGCCGGATTCGCGGTCGACGACCTCGTCGTCGAGGTGCCGCAGGGCGCGCTGCCCGACACCCTGATCACCGCCGCCGAATCGATCGGCGACGTGCGCGTCGACTCCATCCGCCCGTACTCCGGCGTGCTGGACACCCATCGCGAACTCGAACTCATCGACCAGGTCGCCAGCGCCAAGGACGACCGGCTGCAGGTACTCGTCGACGGCGCGCCCCGGGTGCTGCGCGTCGGCTGGAGCACCATCATCGACATGGGCCCGCAGGGCGCCTACCGCGTGGTCGGCAGCCCGAGTGCGCCGGAGACACAAGCGGGTTCGGCGCCGTGGATGCCGCTGGAGAAGCCCGCCATCCTCGACCCCGAATCCGACTGGGTCCCGGAGATCTGGCGCGACATGGACACCAAACTCGCCGCCGCACCCCTCGGCAACACCGGCAAGGTGCTCCTGCTCGGCCGCCCCGGCGGCCCCGACTTCCGCCCGTCGGAAGTCGCCCGCCTCGGCTACCTCGCCGGAATCGTCGCCACCGTCCTCGGCTGACGGTTCGCGGGTGTCAGCCCTCCAGGTCTAGGCGGAGAACCGTCAGGAGTTCGCCTGCGGGAGTGTGCCAGTCGCGGTCGGGGGTGGGGATGAAACCGAAGCGGTCGTAGATGCGGCGGGCATCGGTCATGGCGGGCATCGTGGTTAGGGCTACCGCGTTGAACCCTTCGGCCTTCGCGATGTCGATCACGGTGCGTACCAACGCGGTTCCCGCGCCGAGACCGCGCGCCGTCTTCGATACGGCGAGCATGCGGAACTCGAGTTCGCCGGGGCGCGCGATCTCCGCGTAGGGGGTGCCGGGGCGGGCGACGGTGAGCGAGCCGACGATCCGATCGGCGTGCGTCGCCACCAGGAGTTGTGCGGACGCGCCGCGATGCGCGGTGTCGGCCAGCTCGGCCGCGTAAGGGGTGTCCGCGCGGACGAAGCCGTCGCCGACATAGACCTCGACGGTGAGCTCACCGATCGCCGCGTACTCGTCCGGACGGGCTGACCGGATCACCAACCCCGTGTTCTCGGCACCGATACCAGCCTTCGCATCCATACCTGGCATCGTGCCATTCGACGTAGCACGGTCTACGTCACACCTGCCTCGACGAAGACCCGCAGGTCAGGAGCCGAGACTCGGGTGGCCGCCGGGAGACACGATCTGCCAGCGCTCCGGCTTGCCCGCCGGATAGGCGACGGTGATGAGATCACCGATCGACGGCCACGCGTTGACGTCCCAGGCGAAGCGGCCGTAGACGAGGGCGCCCTGCACGGTCGGGCCGGTCACGTTGCCGGTGATGGTCACGAACTGCTCGCCGGCCACGTCGTCCGGCCGCGGGCTCACGCCGGTGATGTAGAGCGTGCCGGTCTCCGGGTGCGCGGTCCGAAAGCCGCCGCGGCCGCGCAGATAGACCGCGACCACCCCGACCAGGGCGACGATCATGATCAGCAGCATTCCGAACTCCAGCATGTGCCCATGCTATTGCGCCCGGCGGCCGAACCCGGACACCCGCCGGTCGCTACACCGTGGCGAGCTCGCTGGTGCCGTGCTCGGTCCGGCGGACCTGCCAGACCACGCTGCGGGTGCGCGAGGAGCGCCCGTTGCCGCGATCGATCAGGGCGCGATTGTTCGTCGTGTAGATCAGTTGGGCGCCATGGGAATTGGTTTCCGGGTTCTGGAACAGCTGGATCAGGCGGTCGGTCTCCTCGGCGGGCAGGTGCGCACCGATGTCGTCGATGGCGAGAACACGACCGGAGTCGAGGGCGTCCAGCATGGTCGGCAGCACGCGCAGCAGCGACTGGGTCGCGGCGGATTCGTCGGTGATGTCGAACGGGTTGGCGATGCCGTCGTGCACCAGGCCGAGGCCGACACCGCGCCGGGCCACCATCCGCGCGTACAACGCGTCCCTGGCGGCCTTCAGGTTGGTCAGCTCACGCTCCAGCAGCATCGGAGTGAAGCCGTTCTCCTCCAGCAGCCGATCGGCGAAGTCGGGCGAGGTGGCACAGAGTTCGATCTGCTTGCCGAGCGCGGCGATGTCGGCGTCCAGGTCACGCAGGTAGTCCGCGTACATCGGATCGTTCTCGGCGATCAGCAGATCGGTGATGCCGAGCTCGGCGGTGCGCAGCAGCATGAGCAGGCGCGCGGCGTTCTCCGGCGACCGGGAGATGTGACCGCCGAGCCGGTGCGCGATGGCGGCCGGGTCGGCCGGACCGAGCTGCACCTCCAGCATCGACTCGAACCAGCGGTAGGCGGGCACCAGCGCGTCGGCGTACATCTGTCCGGCGAGGCTGAGCAGCAACGCATTCGGCCGCACCAGCGGCACCAGCGCGGCGATCCCGTAGCGCGCCGCCTCGAACATCGGCCCGATCTTGATCTGTTCGCCGTTGCGCTCGAACACGATTCGCTTGCGCGAGCGCGGCTGGGTGTAGAGCCACTCGGCCGTCACGTCGGCGTTGTCGAGGCGGAAGCCGTAGGTGTACGGCACTCCTTCGGCGACGAAGCCCGCGACGAATTCCGATGGGCGGTCCGGGAATCCGAGGTGCGGTGCGCGGGCCGGTCCGGCGTACGGATCCCAGCCGGTGACCGAGTGCAGCACCGCGTCGCGCATCTGGCCGAGCGCGTCGATCAGGTTCGTCTTGCCCGCCGCGGCGGCACCGTGGATGGCGGTCACCGGCACCGCGACCGGTCCACCCCCCTTGGTCAACCGCAATTCCTGCCCCTCGGCCAGCGATCTGTGATTCGTCACCTGAAAACTGCGCAGCATCCCGCCATCCTTTCGTCCCCGCCGCCACGCCGCGACACCAGGGCTTACCGGTGGGTACCGCAGGCCGCGCAAACAGGTCCGATAGGGATTCATAGCGAATGCACATGGGGTGAGCGTCAGTGGCTGGTGCGCGCCGATCCCCCGACAAAGACGCTGGTTACGGGTTAGCATGCTGGACGCCACGACTTGTTCGTGTGCCGTTATTGCTGGAAACGTTCGAAACTGATGGGTAACGATAGGTATGACGGTTCGTCGTCTCGTATTCCGAAGCTCCGTCGCCGCCGCCATCGGCCTGGGGTCAATAGTGGTCGTCGCGCCGCAGGCCGTCGCCGACACCTGTGCGGACGGCACCGCGCGCATCTTCTTCGCCAACGCCGACCCCTCGTGCCAGACGGGCAGTGCGGACTACAGCACCCAGAAGATCGCGAAGGTGTGCTCGATGACGGGGGCCGATGTCGTCGCCGAGGCCACCTACCTGAACTCCAGGAAGAAGACCGTCACCACCCGGCTCGAACTGAGCAATGGTCGCTGCGGGCGATTCGAGATCTCCGGCCAACAGGGCGCCACCGTCACGGTCACGCCGAACTGAACACTGCGGCAGGCGCTTTCGCGCGCAGCAGCAGGGCGCTGTCGCCGAACTCGTGCCAGAGATACCCCGTGTCCAACGCCGCCGAATAGGCCTCGTGGACGGTAGCCTCCCCCGCCACCGCGACCAGCAGGTCCAGGTGTGAAGCGCCGGGCGCGTGCCAGCCGGTGATCAGGCCGTCGACTACGTGAGCTGGGCGATCGTCGCCGAGGACGAGCTCGGTCCAGCCGCGCGCCGCATGAACCCGACCCGACGGGTCGGCAGCGGTCTCAAGAGCCCTGGTCACCGTGGTGCCGACGGCGATGATGCGCCCGCCCGCAGCCTTTGTGTCGTTCACCGCGCGGGCGGTCGAATCCGAGACGGCGAAGCGTTCCGGACTCGGGGGTTCACCTGCTTCCGGTGAGGACACCCCGGTATGCAAGGTGATCGGTGCGATCCCGACACCGGCGGCAATCAGATCGAGGACCAGCCGTTCGGTGAACGGCCTTGCCGCGCTGGGCATTTCCGCACTGCCCGGGATGCGGCCGAAGACGGTCGAGTAGTAGCACGCGGACCATCGTTGCGGCACATAGGAATAGGTGATCGGGTAGCCGTAAACGTCCAGCAGGCAACGCGGATCAGCGGTGACGTCGACGACCCACAGACGACGCGCACCGGCCAGCCAGGGTTCGCGGAGCGTGGCTCGCGCGCCCTCCGGCAGCTGAACGATCATCCCTGCCGAAAGCTCTGCTGCCGGATAGGGAGTGCGCGCGGTGGTGCGGACCTCCACCACCCAGCTGCCGTCGTCCAGCCACGTCGCGAAGTGCAGGGCGATCGGCTTGCCGTTCATCCGGCCGTCGATCGCCGCGGCTAGCGTCGCCGAGTTGTTCACCACCACAAGGTCACCCGGTGTCAGGTGCCGCGGCAGTTCGCGGAATTGCGCGTGCGTTAGGCGTTCTCCGGCAACGAGCAGCCGGACCTCGTCGCGGGCCAACCCGCGCGCCTCCGGCGGGGCGACGGCATTGCGTTCGGGCGGCAGGACGAACGAGCGCTGCGCCAGCGTGACCGTCATGAGGCGTGCCCCACCGCGAAATCGGCTGCGGCATAACGTGCGTTCTTCGGTTTCTCGTGCAACAACCGCAGCAGCGCGGGCACCACGGTGTCCGGTTCCGGCCGGTCGGCGATGTCGTTACCGGGGAAGGCCGCCTGGTGCATCTCGGTCCGCATGTCACCGGGATCGAACGCGTAGATCGACAGCTCCGGATGCTCGGCGCCCAGTATCGCGGTGAGCTGATCGAGCGCCGCCTTCGACGAACCGTAGCCGCCCCATTCGGGATACGGCTCGATCGCGGCGTCGGAGCTGATGTTCACCACGCTGCCGCCCGGTGCCAGCAGCGGCAGCGCGAACTGCAATACCGCGAGCGGGCCGAGCACATTCGTACGGTAGACCAGTTCGAGCTCGTCGAGCGGATAGTCGGCGAGCTTGGCGAGCGGACTGGGCCCGAGCCTGCTCGCGTTGTTCACGATCAACGCGAGTTCCCCGGCGCTCCTTGCCGTTTCGGCGAGCAGCGCGCGATGGGCCGGGTCGGTCACATCGCCGGGAATCGCGATGAACGCGGCGCCGAGTTCATCGGACACCCGCGCCAGCCGGTCGGCCCGTCGGCCGGTGCCGATCACTCGCCACCCGCGTTGGACGAGTGCGCGCGTGAGCGCCAGCCCGAATCCGGCGGACGCGCCGGTAATCAGTGCGGTGGGACGAGCCATGAGAACCTCCTGGTAGTTGCCTACCGATCCATCCTCATACCTGAAGTGAAGTTCAGGTCAAGCACTGTTCGCCGACAGCACATAACGCTCGTCGAATATCGGCCGCGCGCTTAGTCTTCCGCTTCGGCATCCTCGCTCGCCGCAGCGGGCGTCACCGCCTCCGGCCCTGACTCCAGCAGCAACCGGAACCCGTCTTCGTCGAGAATCGGTACGCCGAGTTCTTCTGCCTTCGCGGCTTTGGTCCCCGGCGAGTCACCGATCACCACGAACGCGGTCTTCTTCGACACCGACCCCGCGGCCTTTCCGCCGCGAATCAGGATCGCCTCCTTGGCGCCGTCGCGGGAGAACCCTTCCAGCGAGCCGGTCACCACGATCGACAGGCCTTCCAGGGTGCGCTCGATCGACTCGTCGCGTTCGTCGGCCATCCGCACGCCCGCGTCGCGCCACTTGTCCACGATCTCGTGATGCCAGTTGACGGTGAACCATTCCGCGACCGCGGCCGCGATGGTCGGGCCGACGCCGTCGGCGGCGGCCAGTTCCTCCGACGAGGCCTCCTGGATCCGGTCCAGGCTGCCGAATTCACGAGCAAGCACCCGAGCGGCGGTGGGGCCGACATGCCGGATGGACAGCGCGACGAGCACCCGCCACAGCGGTTGGCTCTTCGCCGCCTCCAGGTTCTCCAGCAGCCGTTTGCCGTTGGCGGACAGTCCGCCGTTCTTGTTGGCGAACAGCGTGGTGGTGAGTAGCGTCGCCTCGTCGAGGTCGAACAGGTCACCCTCGTCGGTGATCGCGCCCGACTTCAGCAGATCGATGGCGGCCTCGTAGCCGAGCGATTCGATGTCGAAGGCGCCGCGACCGGCGACATGGAACACCCGCTCCCGCAGCTGCGCCGGACAGAACTGCTGGTTGGGGCAGCGAATGTCGGCGTCGCCCTCCTTCTGCGGCGCCAATTCGGTGCCGCACTCCGGGCAATGCGTCGGCATCACGAACTCACGCTCATCGCCGGTGCGCGCGTCGACCACCGGGCCGAGCACCTCCGGGATCACGTCGCCCGCCTTGCGGATGGTGACCGTATCGCCGATCAGCACGCCCTTGCGCTTGACCTCGGAGGCGTTGTGCAGCGTGGCCATCGCGACCGTCGAGCCCGCGATGGAGACCGGTTCCATCACCGCGAACGGGGTGACCCGGCCGGTGCGACCGACATTCACCTCGATGTTCAGCAGCTTGGTCGTCGCCTCTTCCGGCGGGTACTTGTAGGCGATCGCCCAGCGCGGGGCCCGCGAGGTGGAGCCGAGGCGACGCTGCAGCGCCATCTCGTCGACCTTGATCACCTGGCCGTCGATCTCGTGCTCGATATCGTGCCGGTGCACGCCCCAGTACTCGACGCGCTCGATCACGGCGTCGATGCCCTGCACCAGCTTGGTGTGGTCGGACACCGGCAGACCCCACGCGGCCAGCGCGCGGTAGGCCTCGTGCTGCGAGGCCGGAGCGTAGCCCTCGATGCGACCGAATCCGTGGCAGATCATCCGCAGCCTGCGGCGCGCGGTGACCGACGGGTCCTTCTGCCGGAGCGAGCCCGCCGCGGTATTGCGCGGATTGGCGTACGGCGGTTTGCCTTCGGCCACGATCGACGCGTTGAGCGTCTCGAAATCCTCTAGCCGCATGTACGCCTCGCCGCGCACCTCGAGCAGCGTCGGGATGGGGAATTCGTCGGTGGGTGTCAGCTCGCCGGGGATGTCTTCGATGGTGCGCGCGTTGAGCGTGACGTCCTCGCCGGTGCGCCCGTCGCCGCGGGTGGCGCCGCGCACCAGCCGCCCGTTCTCGTAGACCAGGTTCAGCGCGACACCGTCGATCTTCACCTCGCACAGATAGTGCAGATCGGATCCGGTCTCGACCTCGACCCGGGTGGCCCAGGTGCGCAGCTCGTCGAAGTCGAACACGTTGTCCAGCGACAACATCCGCTCGAGGTGGTCGACCGCGGTGAAGTCGGTGGCGAACCCGCCGCCGACCAACTGCGTCGGCGAATCCGGGGTGAGCAGATCGGGATGCTGCTCCTCCAGCGCCTGCAATTGCCGCAGCAGCGTGTCGAACTCACCGTCGGTGATGATCGGTGCGTCCCGCACGTAGTAGCGGAACTGATGCTCGCGCACCTCGTCCGCCAGTCGCTGCCACTCGACGCGCTGCTCCGCCGTTGCCGGGGTCGCCGCGCTCGCGTCATTGTTCACCGCACCGCTGTCACTCACCCAACGCACATTAGCGGAGCCCACCGACATCTCATGGCAGTGTTCGCGCACGTCGCCGCACCGATTGTCGGGGCTGGGCCGCGACGACTACGCGAGCGTCAGGCGATCCCCGACGGCTCCTCGAAGGTGAGCGACTCGGGGTCTTCGGCGTAGGCGCGGGCGACCTCGGAAGCCAGGCTGACGGCTTTGCGGGCCCACGTGAGCGATGCGTTGCCGAGCCCGCAGGCAGGGCTGACCAGGACCTGAGTGGCCAGGGTGGTGCGTGCGAAGCCGAGGCGGTCGATCAACCGAACCCCTGGTTCGGCGATGTCACGCCACGTCGGCGGTGTGGCGGGCGCGGTAGTCGGGACCAGGCCGAGTACCAGATGTTTGCCGGCGTCGAGGATTTCGCCGATGTTGTCGAGTTCGCGGGTGCCGATCGTGGCGATGTCGAATCCGATTGCGGCGGCCGTGCTTCCGCGCAGGAAGGCGAGCGCGGGCGGTTCGGCGCAGCTGTGGATCAGCACCGGTGCGGACTGGGTCGCGATCAGCGCATCCAGGATGGTGAGCGCTTCGGGTTCGGGCATCGCGTGGACGCTGTCCAGCATGCTGACGGCGCTCAAGGAACCCTCGAGTACGGCGGTCAGCGACGGTTCGTCCAGTTGCAGAACGACTTCCGCGCCGAGCCGCTTACGGATCTCGGCGACATGGTTCACCAGGCCCTCGGCGAGGGAATCCGAAAGATCACGCAGCGCACCGGAATCGGTGATCGCCAGATGTCCGTTGGGCAGTTCGACCTGCGCCGCGAGCGTCAACGGACCGGCCACCTGCAACTTGATCGGGCGGCCGGAGCTCGCCAAACCGGCTGTCTCCCAGGCCTCTTCGAGTGCGTCGAGATCGCCGCGGAGCAGGTCACGAGCCCGGCGTGACAACCCGCCGGGGCGCGGTGCCAGCCGATATCCCCGCGTGGTGGTGTCGAATCGCATGTCGACCAGCAGCGCCGACATCCGGCCGATCATGTCCGCGCCCGGACCACGCCCCGGAAGTTCCACCAGGTGTGGCAGATCCGGCAGTTCGCCGAGCACGGTGGTGGCGGCCTCGCGGGGATCGGTGCCCGGCCAGGAACCGACGCCGGTCGCGATCCCGCCGCGCAATCCGCTCGGCGCGCCGGTTACCGGCTGGTCCGCGGCGTCGCTCGCTCGGTCGATTTCTGGGCCTTTCGCGTTCTGGTACACCGTTGTCCGCTCCGTCGGTCGATCGTTGTGCGCATGGCGGTCCGATCAGTGTGCGCGGCAAGCAGATCCGCCGACCAGGCATGATCCGGCGCGTCAGTCGGTCTCGGGGTAACCCTCGCACATCGGTGCGCGGGCCCGGCTCACCGCGTGGCGGCGGACTCCGCCTCGGTGCCGATCGCCGCGCTACCGGTACCGGAGATGGTTCCGCTGCCGATCACCAGATCGCCCAGCTCATCCGGGCGATACAGCACGACCGCCTGGCCGCGCGCGACACCGGTCAACGGCTCGCGCAGGCGGACGGACAGCCCGTCGCCGACCGCCTCGGCGACCGCCGGTGCGGTGCCGCCGTGCGCGCGCACCTGCACGACGCACTCGATCGGCCCGTCCGGTGCGGCGCCGGAGGTCCAGATCGCCCGCTCCGCCTCGATGGTCCACACCTGCAGATCCTCGACCGAGCCGACCCGGACGGTGCCGGAGTCGGGATCGATGCCGGTCACGTAGCGCGGCTTGCCGTCGGCGGCCGGGCCGGGCAGCCCGAGCCCCTTGCGCTGACCGATCGTGAACCCGTGCACGCCTTCGTGTTCCGCGAGCTTCTGACCATCGGCATCGACCACGGCGCCGGGCCGGATGCCGATCTTCGCGCCGAGGAAGGCCTGGGTGTCGCCGGACGGGATGAAGCAGATGTCGTGGCTGTCCGGCTTGTTCGCGACGGCCAGGCCACGCTCGGCGGCCTCTTCGCGAATGCGCGGCTTCGGGGTGTCGCCGACCGGGAACATGGCGCGCGACAGCTGCTGCGCGTTCAGCACGGCGAGCACGTAGGACTGGTCCTTGTCGGCGTCGACGGCCCGGCGCAGCACGCCGTCGTCGAGCCGCGCGTAGTGACCGGTGACCACGGCGTCGAAGCCGAGCGCCAGCGCGCGATCCGCCAGCGCGGAGAACTTGATCTTCTCATTGCAGCGCAGGCACGGGTTCGGCGTCTCGCCGGCCGCGTAGGCGGCGACGAAATCGTCGATCACGTCTTCCTTGAAGCGATCGGCGAAATCCCAGACGTAGAACGGGATGCCGAGCATGTCGGCGGCCCGTCGAGCGTCGCCCGCGTCCTCCTTCGAGCAGCAGCCACGCGACCCGGTGCGCAATGTGCCCGGCGACGCGGACAGCGCCAGATGCACGCCCACCACCTCGTGACCAGCGTCGACAGCACGTGCCGCCGCCACTGCCGAATCAACACCACCACTCATCGCGGCAAGTACTCGCATCAAACACCTCCCTTCGCACCGGCCAGACCCGCAGCCCTGGCCCGATCCACAACCTGGGGCAAGACACCCAACAGCGCGTCCACATCGGCGCGAGTCGAGGTGTGCCCCAACGAAAATCGCAGCGACCCGCGGGCCTGCCACTGTTCGACACCCATCGCGAGCAACACGTGACTCGGCGACGCCACACCCGCGGTGCAGGCCGAGCCGGTCGAACATTCGATCCCGGCCGCGTCCAGCAGCATCAGCAGCGAATCGCCTTCGCAGCCGGGGAAAGTGAAGTGCACGTTGCCGGGCAGTCGCCGGTCGCCGGGCGCGCCGTTGAGCACCGCGTCCGGTTCGATGGCCAGCACGCCGTCGATCAGCGCGTCCCGCAGCGCGGTCAATTCGGCGGTGCGCGTTGGCAGTTCGATCGCGGTCTGGTGCAGCGCGGTGGACAGGCCGACCGCGGCCGCGGTATCCGAGGTGCCGGAGCGCAGGTCGCGTTCGTGTCCGCCGCCGTGCAGCAGCGGCACACACGGCACCTGCCTGCCGAGCAGCAACAGGCCGATCCCGTGCGGCCCGCCGACCTTGTGCCCGGCGAAGCTGGCCGCGGACAACCCGCTCGCGGCGAAGTCGATCGGCAGCTGGGCCGCGGCCTGTACCGCGTCGCTGTGCATGGGGACGCCGAATTCCTGTGCCACAGCGGCCAATTCACCGATCGGCTGGATGCTGCCGACCTCGTTGTTGGCCCACATGATGGTCACCAGCGCGACGTCGTCGGGGTTGGCGGTCAGCGCGGCGCGCAGCGTGCGCGGCGAGACGACGCCCTCGGCGTCGACCGGCAGCCAGGTCACCCTGGCACCCTCGTGCTTCTCCAGCCATTCGACCGCGTCGATCACCGCGTGATGTTCGACCGAGCTGACGATGATCCTGGTCCGGCGCGGGTCGGCGTCGCGGCGGGCCCAGTAGATGCCCTTGACCGCCAGATTGTCGCTCTCGGTCCCGCCGGAGGTGAAGATGACCTCCGAGGGCCGGGCGCCCAGATCGGCGGCGATCGACTCGCGCGCCTCTTCGAGGGTGCGCCGGGCGGCGCGACCCGAGCCGTGCAGCGACGACGCGTTGCCTGCCACGCCTAGAGCAGCCGTCATCGCCTCGATGGCGGCAGAGAACATCGGAGTGGTGGCCGCATGATCGAGGTAGACCGTATGGGCCGCCGCACCGTGGACCGGACCCGAGAAACCCGCCTTCATGACCGATAAAGCCTATCCCACCGTTGACCTGCGCTTCTTGGGGGGATCCCCCCGATTTCCACGAATTCCAGCTAGCAGACGTAACCCACTGACCGCCTTGCCGTATTCCCGCAGGCCCCGCCGTAATGGCGCCCCGACGGGCAGTGCCGCAGCCGCCGCGGGTCCTTCCTGGGCATGCGCCTACGGGAACGGCCACCGTGCGGTCCAGGGGTGGGCGGTTCGCCTATCGGGGGATCGCCGCGATATCGGAGACGGAGTAGACGTTCTTTCTACTCTCGGTGTCCGCGCCGATCGTCGACTCCAGCCACGGCAGCTCGACCGGGCCTTTGGTTCGGGTGCCGGCCCGGAGATCGTATTGAGCAAAGGTCGGCCGACCGCGGAAGTCGATGACCGAGACCGTGTTGTCGGCCACAGAGGCCATGGTCTTGTCCCCCCAGCCCGGAAGTCGCCATTCGCGTTGCACCGCCGCGGACCCGTCGATCGGAACCGACAGAATCTCTCCATCGCCGTTGATCCACAGGATCTTTCCGTCGGCCAGGGTCATCGAGTCGCCCCGGACCTGCTCGTTGAATCCGGCCATCTCGAGCGGCGTCTGTGTGCGGGTTCCGTCGGTGACGTGGTTGCGAACCAGTGTCAACGCTGGCCCGCTGGCTGCGTCCTCCCGCGCCTCGGGGGAGCTGTAGAGCGAGAAGATCGTCTGCCCGTCCCCGGCGCACACCGACATCCGACTGGCCGGAAAGACCTCTTGCGAATGTTCCCACTGGCCTCGAACTACCGGTTCACCGTGTCCGTCGAGTTCGTACAACCAGTTCTTGGTCGCGGGGCCGGTGGTGCCGATCAGCGATTCCTGCACGAGAGCGAAGGAACGTTCCCCGCAGTAGGTCGCGGATCGGACATGCCCCGTCACCGACCCCGTCCCAGAGCTGCCATCAGCACGAACCATCGCGTACTTGTTGAGATACCGTCCGTTGTCCGCGCCACTGTTGAACCACATCGTGGCCGCACCGCTGGCCGGGTCGTTGACCGCGGTCTCGATGATGTCCTCGTAGTCGATGGGTGTTTCGACGCGCGATGCGGCGGTCAGCGTGGCGAGCTTGCGTGAAGACGCCGTGACGATCCGGGACTTCGCCGCCAGAACCTTGTTGGCATAGATCGCCGTTCCGGTCACCTTGCCGAGCAACGAGCCGTTGTCGTCGAAGACGAATACAGATGTTCGGTCGCGGTCGTTGACGCCCTTGAGCAGGGACGGACCTACCGATACCGCCCCGAAGGCGGCCTCCGGCAGCCGCTCTAGTTCACGATCCGAGTCATCGTCGCGCGCACCGCACGACACCGTAACCAACAACGCGGCCAACGCCATCGCCCGCGCCACTCTGACCGTCTGCACCATGCCTGATCGAACCTATCCCGTTGGTAGTGAGCGAAAGCAGCTACGGACCCGGGAGGGCCCGGTGCAGTGCACCGGGCCCTCGGCAACTATCCGAGATTACGGATACGGGGTAACCCACTTCGACTTGAGGATTTCTCTTGGGAAGATCGCGGTGGGGGTGTGTTCTGTCGGATCATCGGCGGCCTCGTCCAAATCGACCTTCGGCGATACCGACGCCGCTCGATACGCGGCCCACAGCAGTTGTGAGCAGTTGTAGCGGTCGTCCCAGATCTTGCCTTTGTTGAAGGCGAAGTTGCTGTTGTACGCCTTGCCTTCTTGGTTCCGCGCGAAATCGATGGCCAGCGCACGGACCTCCGGAGTCGTATTGACCGACATCAGCTTGGGCTTGTAGATCTTGCGGGGGCTGCCGTCGGGTTCGGCGGTTGGATTGTTGATGAGCTTCACGCCCCGCTCAGGGTCCAGCGCTTCCATGGTCTGCACCCTTGTCACGAACAACCCGTTGTGCCCGTGGTTGACGCCCGCCGTAGCGGCGTCGGCGAAGAAGAGATCTCCGGCCACCCGCGCGTCCGGCAGGAGCTGCCGGTCACCGCCGACCGGGTCCGAAATCGCACTGAGCGGCAGGTCCTGATGCGACCCGCTGACCACGTCCTGCAGGACCGCGATGACCGAAGCGGATGTCTCCGCCGCGACCCGCTGCGCCTCTGCGATCATCTGCTCACCTGTCGTCCCAGGATTGAGGCGAGCGAGTTCGACCGCGTAGGGACCGGGTGCGGTGATCAGGCCACCTTGAAACTGTTGCTCCACAGTCACATTACCGTCGCGGCTAGTTTGATCACCGGTCGGGAAGCCGAAGCTACCACCCTCGTAACCGGCCTTACCCCACTTATCGAGTACACCTCCGGTCACTGGGTGCGCGCCGCTTGATCCCGACCAGTAGATGACGCCGCGCTCGAACCGGTTGAAACGGCCGCCGCCGACCGCGGTGCCGGTCTCGTCGGTGATCGGGTAGCCGAGCCAGCCGCCTTCCCAACCGGTTTCGCCCCACTTGTCGCGGATCGCACCGGCGACGTAGTGGGCCTCGTTGAGCTTCCAGTAGATGGTGCCGCCCTGAAACTCTTGCCGTCGGCCGATGCCATCAGGATTGACGATCTCGTCGCTGGTCGGATAGTGCAGTGGCCCCGCTTCCCAGCCGTTGCGCTGCCAGGCGGCGAAGAAGTGATTCGCCACCGGATGCGCTCCGCTGTCGGCGGACCAGTAGATCGGCCCGTTCTGGAAGACCGACCGTTTGCCGAAGCCGTCGGGATTGGTGAGCTCGTTGGTGGTCGGCCAGAGTAGGAAACTGTTCGGGCCGCCGAGTTCGTTGTACTTGTCACGAATGGCGCCACACACCTCATACGGTGCGGGCCAATACACCTGGCAGCCCGGTTCGACCATCAGTCGCGGTTCTCCGCCCGGGGTCCGCGACTCCTTGTTCTGCGCCGCGGCCTCCATGATCTCGGCTTTATCCGCCTGTTCCTTGGTGAACCCGTCAGGAACCTTCTCGCAGTCCGAGCGCATCTGGCCTGGTACCAGCTTCTTGTTCGGATTCTTTGTCGGAGACCACTTTTCGGGCTTGCGCTGCTTACCTCGATCCTGCGGCGCACAAGCCACCGGTTCCGGTGAATTCGACCGGGCAGGCGGCACCGAGGTTGTGGTGGCCGATGGTGTGGCCGGATTCGCTAACCTCGACGTCGGAGGAGTCGTCGGCGTGGTCGTTGGAGCCCGCGCGGGCGACGGTGCAGGCGAAACAGGGGTTGTCGGCTTCGGTGTAGACGTTGTCACCGGTGCCGTGGGGCTGGTCGGTGTGGGGGTCGGGTCGCCCATGGCCGCCGGGACCGCCGACGTGAGCGCGCAAATCACAATGCCGGTCAGCAGAAATGCCCTCGCGGCCGGTCGATCAGGTAGCAGGCGCGGACTCGATGGTCGCTTCATCTGTGGACCCCTCCCATTGAACAGATCGAATCAATATGAGAACGAGGCGGTTTCGACACATTCATTCGTCGCACGCCGCATCGACGCCCGTCGGAACGGGCGAGAAGACTGCATTGACAAGACATCCCAGCGGACTCGGACACGGTGCCGACAGGCACGAGAAAGGCGCTCGGACATACCGACGCGGTACAACTCAGTTCTGGGGAATTCCCTTTAGGAAAGCATCGACCGATTCCCCTCCCCCAGTAAGTAATTCCTGCATGCCGGACAACATTGACGTTGTCATGCCATCTGGACGGTACCGGTGAATCGATTGGGGAGCATTCGGTCATCGCCACTGGGGAGCCGGATACAGCGCCGACGAGACGTGCGTCTCATTCGGCTGGCCGGCCCGGTGTGGATGTCACACCCGAGCGGGCTGCGTCGTCATCCAGGCAACCAGGCAGACAAGCTGCTGACAGAACAAAGGATGCTCCAATGAACGTCGCTTACTACATCGTCGGTGTGCTCGCTGCCCTGTGGATCGGGTTCTCGGGCTACTCGCTGGCCGCGCAGAAGCAGTTCGTTGTCGAGCCGCTCGAGCAGTACGGGGTGCCGCGGTCGTGGTGGAACTGGCTGGCGCTGGCCAAGTCGGCCGGGGCGCTCGGTCTGATCGTCGGGTTCTTCGTGCCTGCCATCGGGATCGCGGCCGCGGTGTGCTTGATCGCGTACTTCGTCGGCGCGTCGGCCACGGCAATTCGGGCACGCTCGTACCAGACTGCGATCTTCCCGGTGCTGTACCTGGTTCCGGCGGCCGCCACCCTGGCGCTGCAACTCGCCCGGTAGCTCGGACAGGACTACGCAAAGCAGCCGCAGGCAATTGCCTGCGGCTGTTTGCTGTTCGTGCCTGCTTATCCGCTGACGGTTTCGACCCGGCGGCTGCGGCCACGCAACATGGGCCGGAGACGACGGGGTGGCCTGCGGACCTCCGGTGCATCGGAGGCGACCGATGGGTCCTGGACCCGGGTGTTGCCCGCCTCGATCCACACCGTGGCGTCGAGCACACCGTGCCGCGACAGTTCCGCGCCGCGGATCGCGGCCTCGCAGCGGCGGGCCAGATCACGTCGATCGGTGCCCGGCTGCTCGACAGTTTCGAGCACCACTTCGGCGACCATGCCGCGCGAGCGCAGCACCCGGCGGGCGGACGAGGCGAAGGTGTCCTCGCCGACGAAGCCGGGGACCGTGCACTGGACCCCGTGCCGGTCCAGGTAGCGCAACCGCACCGGCTGGACCGGGGTCGCGGTATCGACCGCGGCCTGGAACAGCGCGGGCCGCATGCTGCCGTACGCGCGACCGCACCAGGTGGTGCCCTCGGGGAACACCGCGATCCGCTCGCCTGCCGTGAGCCTGGCGCCGACCTGCGCCACCACACCGGGCAGCGCGCGCAGCTTCTCCCGTTCGATCGGGATGACCCGCATCAGCGTGGCCAGCTTGCCGAGCACCGGCCAGTCGACCATGTCGGCCCGGGCGACGAAGCCGAGCGGCTGCACCGCGGCGAGCGCGACGATGTCGGTCCAGCCGATGTGCCCGACGACGACCATGACCCCGGTGCCGGACGGCCCGTAAACGGCGGGCGCGGTGCTGCCCTCATCGACAGCACCGCGCTCGTTCGGGTCGATCCGGCGATCGACGATTCGCAATTCCATGCCCAGACAACTCAACAGTGTCCGCGCGTACCCACGCTGCAAACCTTCGCGCTTGCCTTGTGGCGTAACCAGATTCATCATCGGGAAGCTGATCAACAGCCCGGCGACGCCGAGCAGCCGACCGATCACCCGACCGGTGCCGACCTGATCGATCGACTCGATGCAGCCGGGCCCACACGGGCTCGACGGCATCCACGCGTGTGCGGTGGCCTGTGCGGGCGGTGCGTCGAAGACCACGGACCTCACCGTCCCCCGTCGAAAGTCGCTGCGGCGTCTTGTAATCGGTTCAGGTAGCGGGTGTTGATGGTGTCGAGGCCGAGGATGGCGACGAAGTCGGCGACCCCGAAGTCCGGGTCGTGCGCGGGCTCGCCGCAGATCTCCGCGCCGAGGCGCAGGTAGCCGCGCAGCAGCGGGGGCAGCTTGGGGCGGGCCGGCGGGGTCATGTCGTCGAGGGTCTTGCCGTCGACGACCACCGGGCGAATCGGGTGCACCCGCTGTTCCGGATCCGAGGCGTGCCTGCCGAGCAGCATGTCGCGCACGCCGCGCACATTCACGCCGGGTTCGTCGGCGGGGCTGTCCTGCATCGGCACCGAGACGCAGCCCATCACCCAGTCGTAGCCGGTGAGCTGGATGTAGTGCAGGATGCCCGCCCACATCAGGGTCAGCACCGAGCCGTTGCGGTGGTCGGGCACGACGCAGGCGCGGCCCATCTCGACGATCCGCCGGCCTTCCGGATCCAGTTGGGACAGATCGAATTCCGTGGCCGTGTAGTAACCACCCGCGGCGGCGACCTTGTCCGGCGGCAACATCCGGTAGCAACCGACGAAGTCTTCGGTCAGGTCGTCACGGACCAGCAGGTGGTCGCAGTGCTCATCGAATCGGTCGGCGTCGAGGCCGGTGCCGTTGTCGGGGATGTGGAACCCGGGCTCGCTCGCAAACACGCCGTAGCGCAGTCGCTGTGCTGCCGCGCGGTGCTCTGCGTCGGACGAGACGACCAGCGAGTACCGTGACCGTTCCACCCCGGAGTCCGTCGAGCGCGCCGGGGCTGTCAACACGGACGTAATAGGCCCACCCGCCGCCCGGCCGCCACCCCTGATCGAATCGCTAAGCGATGCTGTCATACCTGTGATGAAGCCAGCCCTAAACTGCGCTGGAGCAACTTCGAAGTGTCACCGCGATGCAAGTTCGATGAACGAGACGATGATCACACCGAGCGTTCACCGGACCGTCGCGCCATGTTCGCGTCAGCGCGCCGAAAACGCGTCCTTGGGCTGCTGGAAGCCTTGTCCGTGAACACGATTCGAACAAACGCCGACAACGAGAAGTCGCATCGCGCGGTTCTCGCGATGCGACTTCTCGTTGCGTCCGTGTTGCGTTGTTAAGTTGCGCTCGACAGGCCCGAGTCGCCGGTCAAGCGGCCGTACGTTCCTCTGCGCCCACCCGCTGCGGCGTCTTCTCGACCTCGGCAAAGCCGGGGCGGCCGGTGCCGATGAAGGCGACCAGCCAGGAGGCGACCGCGGCGAAGCGGTTGCGGAAACCGACCAGGTAGAACAGGTGCACCGCGAGCCACATGAACCAGGCGATCAGGCCGCGGAAGGTGATCTTGTCGTTCAGCTTGGTCACCGCGCTGAACCGGCTGATCACCGCCATGCTGCCCTTGTCCCAGTACTTGAACGCGGTGCCCGCCTGCTTCTTTCGGCGAATGATGTCGGCGGCGTGCCTGCCCTCCTGCATCGCCACCGGCGACTGGCCGGGGTAGCCGTTCAGTGAGGTCATGTCGCCGATCGCGTAGATGTCGGCGTAGCCGCCGACGGTCAGGTCCGGATTGATCAACAGCCTTCCGGCGCGGTCGGTTTCGACGCCGGTGGCCTCCGCGAGGACCTTCGCGAACCCGCCGACCTGCACGCCCGCCGACCAGACGATCGTCTCCGCCGCGATGCCGCGTTCGACGCCGCTCTTGTCCTTGACGGTGACCTTGCCCTCTTCGATGTCGGTGACGAAGGTGCCGAGCAGCACGTCGACACCGGTGCGGGTCAACGACTTCTTCGCGTACTCGGACAGTCCACCGCCGAACGGGGGCAGCACCTCGCCCGCGCCCTCGACGAGGGTGACCGAAACTTCTTGGTGGTAGTACCTTTTCGCGAGTTCCTTCAGCTGACCGGCCACCTCCACGCCGGTCGCGCCCGCCCCGACCACCACGAAGCTCAGCAGCCTGCGCTTGGTCTCTTCATCGGCGCCCGCGGCCTCGGCGAAGACCCGCTGGATCTGCGCGCGAAGCAGTTTCGCGTCATCGATGGTCTTGAGCGAGAAGGTCTTCTCGGCGAAATCGTCACGGCCGAAGTAGGACTGGCTGGCGCCGGTGGCGGCGATCAGCGAGCCGTACCGGATCCGGCGCTGTTCGCCGTTCTGCTCATAAGTGACGATCGCCTTGTCGGGATCGATGGCCACGACCTTGCCGAGACGCACATCGGCCTCGCGGTGGCGGCGCAGAATGGAGGCGATCGGCGGCGCAATCTCCTCCGATGCCAGCACACCGGTCGCTACCTGGTACAACAACGGTTGGAACAGGTGCTCCGGCGTGCTGGAGATCAGCACGTAATCGATACCCGACTTGGCAAGTTGCTTGGCGGCGGAGAGTCCGCCGAACCCCGATCCGACGATGACGACACCCGCGGTTTCGATTCCCGCATCCACGTACTGCATGACAGCCTCCTTCTCTCATTACCAACCGTCATCGGGAACGAAGATATTTCAGGAGTTAGGGCGCATAATTCAGATGACTCTTATCTCGATCCGTCATTAATCGGAGGCGCTGTGGAACTTCGGCAGCTCACCTACTTCGTGGCCGTCTGCGAGGAGCTCAGCTTCAGCGGAGCGGCCGCGAGGTGCTTTATCTCACAGTCGGCGATCAGCCATCAGATCTCCCGGCTCGAGCGCGATCTCGGCGTGCAGTTGTTCGAACGCTCGACAAGATCAGTGGTGGCCACCGACGCCACCGCACGGCTACTTCCCCTTGCGAAACAGATGCTGAGCCTCGAGTCGGCGATCCGGGCCGCGGTGCGGACCGTCGGCCCACGCATCCGGCTCGCCGCGAACATGTCCTTCGCGACGCGATCGCTGTCCGCGATCGCGGGCGCCCGCGCGACGCACCCCGAGGCGGAGATCGAGTTCGTGATCAAGCCGTTCCGGCAGCGAATCACCGCGGTGGCCGACGGCGACTGCGATCTCGCGCTCATCCGCGGCAGCGTCGACCAGCCGGGCCTGGAGGTCGAGCAGCTGTGGGTCGAGGATCTGGTGATCGCCACCTCGAGCGCGCATCCGCTGGCCACCAGGGAGACGGTGACACTCTCGGATCTGAGCCGTCATCCGCTGCTGCTGCCGCCGGAGCAGGAACAGGTGTTGCTGCACACCGTGATTCGGTCCGCGTTCGCCGAGCTGCCCACCGGGCCGACCTTCGGGCCGCCGATTCCGCCCGATCACACCGCGACCCTCGAGCTGATCAACCGGCCCGACGCGTGGACCGTGCTCTACGCCGAAAGCTCCACCGAGGGCCTGGTCGTCCTGAAACTGGCCGACCAGAAGCTGCGCATCCCGGTCTCCGCGGTGCTACGCAGCGATGTCCGTCGCTCCCCCATCCTCACCACGCTGCTCGCCGGGCTGCACCGCCCCTGATCGACCGGCGAACGACCCCGAGTCTGGACTCGGGGTCGTTCGCTATGAATCCTTCAGTGCACGAGCGGGTTTCACTCAGGCGTTCTCTCGGGCGAAGCTGCGGGCACCCATCACCATGAGTACCAAAGCAACTGCCACGGTAACGCCGGTGCCCAGGTAGACATCGGTGCTGCCGAAGTCGCCGCGGAACAGCGCGCGTGCGGCATCGACGGTGTGCGAGAACGGATTCGCCTTCGCGATGTACTGCAACCAATCCGGCCCGACGGTCATCGGCAGCAGGATGCCGGACAGCAGCATGATCGGCAGCGTCAGCGTGTTGAGCACGGAGGCGAGCGTGCCCTCCTCCCTGGCCCAGAGCCCCAGCGCGTAGGACGCGGCCGCGAGACCGGCGGCCATCACCGCGATCAGCAGCACCGACAGCACCAAACCCAGTGGGTCCGGCCGCAATCCGAACGCCAGGACCGCGACTCCGACCAGGACCAAGGCCTGCACGATCAGCACGGCCATGTCCTTGAGTACCCGGCCGAGCAACAGCGCACCTCGATCCGCGGGCGTAACTCGTTGCCGTTCAATGACACCCGAACGCAGCTCCGAGATGGTGGCGAATCCGGCATACAACGACCCCATCAAGCCGGTCTGGATGACCAATGCCGGTGTGAGGATCTTCCAGGGGTCGACGTCGGTACCGAGCGAGGGCGCGATCCCTTTGATCAACGGACCGAACAGCACCAGATACAGAATCGGCTGGGACAGCCCGATCATCACCCACATGGGATTGCGCAGGTTGCTCCGCAGTTGGGACCAGAAGATCAGTCCGGTGTCGTGGGCGAACCTCATGACCGATTCCCTTCGCGCAGTGAACGTCCGGTGATAGTGAGGAAGACATCGTCTAGGCTCGGCCGTTTGACGGTGATCGCGCCCGCCGCGATCCCCCGCTCGTCCAGCGCCCGCAGCAGCGGCACGACAGCGGCGTCACCGCGCTCGACTGTCAGGTGCACCACGGTGGTGCCCGCGTCCTCGGCACGGACGCCCGACCGCACGTCGAGTACCGCCTCGGCCACCTGCAACGCGAGATCGGCTTGCTCGTCGGCGATTTCGAGGCTGACCACATCACCGGAGATGCGACGCTTGAGTTCGTCGGGTGAGCCCTCGGCGACGACGACGCCGTGGTCCATGACCAGCAACCGATCACAGAGCGCGTCGGCCTCTTCGAGGTAGTGGGTGGTGAGCACGACCGTGGTGCCCCGATCCCGCAGTCCGCGAATGTGTTCCCACAGGTTGGCCCGGCTCTGCGGATCCAGGCCGCTGGTCGGCTCGTCGAGGTAGATCAGTTTCGGACCGTGCATGAGACCGAGCGCGATATCGACGCGCCGCCGCTGACCACCGGACAGCTGGGCGCACTTACGCCCACCCAGCCCGTCCAGGTCCAGCGCCGCCATCAGCTCTTCGGCATTGCGCATGGCCTGCGCCTTGCTGAGCCCGAAAAGCCTTGCCTGCAAGATCAATTCGTCGATGACGAGTTCGGGGTCGTTGGTCATGCCGCCCTGCGCGACATACCCGATCCGCGAACGCACGGTCCGCGCCTCGGTGCGTAGATCGGCGCCCGCGATGGTCGCCTCGCCCGCGGTCGGCGCGATCAGCGTGCTGATCATCCGCAGGGTAGTTGTCTTGCCCGCGCCGTTAGGGCCTAGGAGACCGAGGATTTCGCCGTCGTGCACGGCGAAATCGACCCCCTTGACCGCCTCGACGGGACCGGTTCTGGTTTTGAAGGTTCGGGCAAGCCCACGCACCTCGATGACCGCGGTACGTGTGCGGCCACGAACGGTGTCGATCGTTTCCACACCGCTTACGGTAGGAACGATCGACCCAATAGTCAAGCTTTACTATTCAGGCTTGATCATGACATCGGTGGTTCCCAGGTGTTCATCGCGCTGTTCCCACCACCCCAGACATCGAGTTCGCCGGTTTCGATGCGCTCCAACGTCTTTCGCGACCAGTTCAGATCCGCCCGGATGTGGTCGGCGGACAGGCGCCTCGCATCGGCCACGTGGTGCGGCACGGCCTCCGCGGGATCGCCGCTGCCAGCCAAGATCCGGTCCACCTCCCGCTCGGTGAAGACCAGCTCGGCCTCGAACTTGAGAATCCGGCTGTTCAACGCGGCGATGACCTCATCGCGTGGCGCCGCCGGAAAGAGCGCGACCGCGGCGAAGTACGGATTCTTCGGCTGCTCCGCGGAGAACAACGACTCACGCAGCATCTCGCCGAACTCCTTCTCCCCCTCGGTGGTGAGCCGATACGTGGTCCGCTCCGGACGGGCCCCGTCCTGCGCGACCCCCTCGATCGCGATCAGTCCGTCGCGCTGCAAGGTATTCAGCGCACCGTAGATCGACCCCGGCTTCACATTCGCCCAATCGTCGGCATGCCAGGACAGCAGCTCACGCCGAACGTCGTAACCGTGCACCGGTTGCAGCAACCGGACGATCGCGAGCACCAGCATCCGGGTAGTAGGAACAGCCATACTCGCAGGTTATCGCACCTATGGCAGCCCACCGGATCACCTTCCCGCACAGCCGGTTCCGAAAACGCGAACGGCCCCGGGTGGGTACCCGGGGCCGTTCGATCGAGCTGAGCTGGTATCAGCCCTTGTGCGACTTGACCGCTTCGGTCAGCTGCGGGGCGACGTTGAACAGGTCGCCGACAATGCCGTAGTCCGCGATCTCGAAGATCGGGGCCTCTTCGTCCTTGTTGACCGCGACGATGGTCTTCGAGGTCTGCATGCCTGCCCGGTGCTGGATGGCGCCGGAGATGCCGAGGGCGATGTAGAGCTGCGGCGAGACCGTCTTACCGGTCTGGCCGACCTGGAACTGGCCCGGGTAGTAGCCCGAGTCGACGGCGGCACGCGAGGCGCCGACGGCGGCACCGAGCGAGTCGGCGAGTTCCTCGACGACCGAGAACTTCTCGGCCGAACCGACGCCACGACCACCGGAGACGACGATGTTCGCCTCGGTGAGCTCCGGACGGTCACCACCGACGATCGGCTCGCGCGCGGTCACCTTGACGATGCCGTCTTCCTGCGCGGGCACCTCGACGGTGACCTTCTCGCCGGCACCGGCCTGCGCGGACGCCTCGATGGCACCCGGGCGCACCGAGATCACCGGCACGTCGCCGGTGGCCTTGGCGTCGACGGTGAACGCGCCACCGAAGATGGAGTGCACGGCGGTGCCGTCGGACTTCACGTCGATCACGTCGATCAGCAGGCCGGAGCCGATGCGGGCGGCGAGGCGGCCCGACACCTCCTTGCCTTCGGCCGAGGCGGCGACGATGACGGCAGCCGGGGAGACCTGCTCGGTCAGCGCGGCGAGCACGTCGATCTTCGGGGTGAGCAGGTAGTTCTCCACGTCGTCGGATTCGGCGATGTAGATCTTCTCCGCGCCCGCCGCGGCGAGCGCGTCGGCCAGCTTCTCGCCGGTGCCCGCGGTGCCGAGCACCACGGCGGCCGGCTCGCCCAGGTTGCGGGCGGCGGTCAGGAGCTCGGTGCTGACCTTCTTGATCGCACCGTCTGCGTGCTCGATGAGCACAAGTACTTCAGCCATTTGTGTTCTCTCCTAAGCAGATCGGCAGGATCAGATGATCTTCTGACCGACGAGGTACTGGGCGATCTTGGTACCGCCGTCGCCTTCGTCCGCGATCTTCTCGCCCGCGGTGCGCGGCGGCTTCGGGGTGGCTCCGGTGACAGTGGTGCCCGCGTTCGCGACACCGACGGTCGACGGGTCGACGCCCAGATCGGCCAGCGTGAAGGTCTGCACTTCCTTCTTCTTCGCGGCCATGATGCCCTTGAAGGAGGGGAAGCGCGGCTCGTTGATCTTCTCGGTCACGCTGACGATGGCCGGGAGGGTGGCCTCCAGCTTGAAGACGCCGTCGTCGGTCTCCCGCTCGCCGGTGACCTTGTCGCCGTCGATGGTGAGCTTGCGCAGGTGCGTGAGCTGCGGCAGGCCGAGGTACTCGGCGATGATGGCGGGCACCGCACCGGCGCGACCGTCGGTCGCCTCGTTGCCCGCGATGACCAGCTCGACACCCTCGACCTGGCCGAGCGCGCTCGCCAGCACCCAGGCGGTCTGCACGGCGTCGGAGCCGTGGATCGCCGGGTCGTTGATGTGGATGGCCTTGTCGGCGCCCATGGACAGCGCCTTGCGGATGGCCTCGGTGGCCCGGTCCGGACCGGCGGCCAGCACAGTGACCTCGCCGCCCTGGGCCTCCTTGATCAGCAGCGCTTCTTCGACAGCGCGCTCGTTGATCTCGTCGAGGACGGCGTCGGCGGCTTCGCGATCGAGGGTGTAGTCACCATCGGTCAGCTTGCGCTCGGACCAGGTGTCGGGAACCTGCTTGATGAGTACGACGATGTTCGGCATCGGTCTTCGTCGACCTCCTGTTCTGGTTACACGTATGGAGTGGTCGCACAGGCGGCGCCGTACGTCCGTGTGAGTAGCTCAGGGCGTGACACTACCCTACGTTAAGTTACCTGTGGGTAACTTAGCCGCTTCTCTCTCATAACGCCAGACCCAGCGATATCGTGCCGGGCTGGAGCCCTGCCGCGCGACCCCCGCCGAACGGTCCATCGTGACTGGGTAGGGCCGTCTCGGTGACCGGGTGCGGGTATCCCGCAAACACTCAGTGCCAGTAACGTCGGAACGCATGAGCGAGCGAAGCGAGCGAGCAATGAGCACAGCCGAGCACTCGCTCGTGACGGAACCGAGCGCCAGCGAGGTGGAGTCATGAGCGAGGCTGTGATCCCTGCCGCAGTGGACGACCCGACGGGCCTGACCGGCGCCCCGGAGACGACCGTCGGCGCCGTCGAACCGCTGCCGTTGACCGGCGAACGGACCGTCCCCGGCATTGCCGAGGAGAACTACTGGTTCCGCAGACACGAGATCGCCTACGCCCGCCTGCTCGACCGCTGCGCCGGAAAAACCGTGCTGGAGGCCGGATCCGGCGAAGGCTACGGCGCGGACATGATCGCCTCGGTGGCCAGCAAGGTCACCGGCGTCGACTACGACACCGGCGCGGTCGAGCACGTACGCGCCCGGTACCCGCGGGTGGAGATGATCCAGGGCAACCTCGCCGCGCTGCCGCTCGACGACGCGTCGGTCGACGTCGTGGTGAACTTCCAAGTGATCGAACATCTTTGGGATCAGGGCCAGTTCCTCCGGGAGTGCCTGCGGGTGCTGCGGCCCGGCGGCGAACTGCTGATCAGCACGCCGAACCGGATCACCTTCTCGCCCGGTCGCGACACCCCGCTCAACCCGTTCCACACCCGCGAACTGAACGCCGCCGAGCTCACCGAGCTGCTGGTCGACGCGGGCTTCGAGGTCGCGCAGATGACCGGCGTACACCACGCCGCGAGCCTGAAAGCGTTGGACGCCAAGCACGGTGGGTCGTTCATCGACGCGCAGATCGAGCGGGCGCTGGCCGGTGAACCGTGGCCCGCCGACCTCACCGCCGACGTCGCGGCCGTCACCATCGACGACTTCGCGCTGATCGCCGAGGACATCGACGCGAGCCTCGATCTGGTCGCCATCGCGGTGAAGCCTTGACCGACGAGGCTGTTCCCGGGCAGTTCACTCTGGTCCTGCACTCCCATCTGCCGTGGCTGGCACACCACGGCCGGTGGCCGGTCGGCGAGGAATGGCTCTACCAATCCTGGGCCGCCTCTTACCTTCCGGTCGCCGAGGTACTGAGAACGCTTGCCGCCGAAGGACGTTCACATCTGCTTAGCCTCGGCATCACGCCGGTGCTCGCGGCTCAGCTGGACGACCCGCACTGCCTGTCCGGCATGCACCACTGGCTCGGCAACTGGCAGCTGCGCGCCGACGAGGCTTCGATGGCAGGCAATGACGCGCTCGGCAGGCACGAACATCGTTTGGCCACAGCGGCTTTGGCGGACTTCGAAGAGCGCTGGCGACACGGCGCCGCCCCGGTCTGGCGTGAGCTCATCGACGCCGACACGATCGAACTACTCGGCGGGCCGCTCGCCCATCCGTTCCAGCCGCTGCTCGATCCGCGACTGCGCCAGTTCCAGCTCACCGAGGGGCTGAGCGACGCGCGACATCGCTGGGGTCACACGCCCACCGGCATCTGGGCGCCGGAATGTGGCTACACGCCGGGCATGGAGGTCGGCTACGACGCGGCCGGTGTGACCCATTTCATGGTCGACGGTCCCGCGCTCCGCGGCGACACGACCCTGGGGCGGCCGGTCCGCGAGTCCGAGGTGGTCGCGTTCGGGCGTGATCTCCAGGTGAGCTATCGGGTCTGGTCGCCGAAATCGGGCTACCCGGGCCAGAGTGCCTACCGTGACTTTCATCACTATGACCACGCGACGGGTCTCAAGCCGTCCCGGGTCACCGGCAAGACCGTGGCCGGTCCGGACAAGGCCCCGTACGACCCGGAACTCGCGGCCGCGGCGATCGGCCGCGACGTCGACGACTTCGTGCAAACGGTGCGCGAGCGACTGATCAGCGAATCCGCGCGGATCGGGCGGCCCGCGCTGGTCGTCGCCGCATTCGACACCGAACTGTTCGGTCACTGGTGGCACGAGGGGCCGCGGTGGTTGGCCCAGGTGTTGCGCGCACTGCCCGAAGCGGGCGTCACCCTCGGCACGTTGGCCGACGCGCGGGAACGCGGGTTCGTCGGGGAGCCGGTGCCGCTGGCCGATTCGTCCTGGGGTTCCGGCAAGGACTGGCGGGTCTGGGCCGGGGATCAGGTGCGTGACCTGGTCGAACTCAACGACGACATCGTGCGGCTCACGCTCGACACGGTCGACAAGATGCGCGCCGCCGACGGTGGTCCGGCGCTGCGCGACAACGTCGCCGACCAGTTGCTGCGCGAGGCCATCCTGACCGTGTCCAGCGACTGGGCGTTCATGGTCAGCAAGGACTCCGCGGCGGGCTACGCACGCGACCGCGCGCACCAGCACGCGCACGCCGTGCGGGAGATCGCGGCCGCGGTCGGAGCGGGTCAACTCGCGAAAGCACAGCAGTTGGCGGCAGGATGGGGGTCAGCTGACGGACTCTTCCCCGGTGTGGACGCGCGACGACTCGGGAGCGCGGGGTCCGGAGGAAGCTTCGCCGGTGCTGCCGAGCACGCCGCGTCCAGCGCAGAAGGACATGCATGAAGATTTTGATGGTGTCGTGGGAATACCCGCCGGTTGTGGTCGGCGGGTTGGGCAGACATGTGCATCACCTGGCGACCGAGCTGGCCGTGGCGGGCCACGAGGTGGTCGTGCTGGCACGCCGCCCCTCCGGCACCGACTCCTCGACCCATCCCACCCATTCCTTCATCGCGGAGGGTGTGCTGGTGGTCGCGGTCGCGGAGGATCCGCCCGCCTTCGATTTCGGCGAGGACATGCTCGCCTGGACGCTGGCCATGGGGCACGCGATGGTGCGCGCCGGTATCGCGCTCGGCAAGCCGGGCATCGGTGACGGCTGGGCGCCCGACGTGGTGCACGCGCACGACTGGCTGGTCGCGCACCCGGGTATCGCGCTGGCCGAGTACTACGACGTACCGCTGGTGTCGACCATTCACGCCACCGAGGCCGGACGGCACAGCGGCTGGGTCGCGGGCAAGGTCAACCGGCAGGTGCATTCCGTCGAGTGGTGGCTGGCCAACGAATCCGATGCGCTGGTCACCTGCTCGGCCTCGATGCAGGACGAAGTGGAACGCCTCTACGGCCCGGAGCGGGTGCCGATGACGGTGATCCGCAACGGAATCGACGTGGGCGCCTGGACATTTCGGCCGCGCTCGCCGCGCACCGGACCGCCGCGGCTGCTGTATGTCGGCAGGCTCGAATACGAGAAGGGCGTGCAGGACGCGATCGCCGCGCTACCGCGGATCCGCCGCGCGCACCCCGGCACCACGCTGACCATCGCGGGCATCGGCACCCAGTTCGAGTGGTTGCGTGAGCGTGCTCGGGTGCACCGGGTGGCTCGCGCGGTGCATTTCGCCGGACAACTCGACCACTCCCAGCTGCTCAGCTGGCTGCACGGCGCCGACGCCATCGTGCTGCCGAGCCGCTACGAACCGTTCGGCATCGTCGCGCTCGAAGCGGCCGCCGCGGGCACCCCGCTGATCACCTCGACCGCAGGCGGACTCGGTGAGGCGGTCATCGACGGAGTCACCGGCGCCTCGTTCGCCCCCGCCGACGTCGACGGACTGGTCGAAGCGGCCCGCGCCACCCTCGACGACCCCGTCGCCGCGCAGGACCGCGCCTACGCCGCCCGCGAACGCCTCACCGCCGATTTCGCCTGGGACGTGGTGGCCGCCGAAACCGCGCAGGTCTACCACTCCGCCAAACGCCGCGTCCGCAATCCGCTCGGCCGCCCGACCATCATCGAACGCCCACTCCCCGAGCGCGATCCGAAGTAGTCGCCCCCGCCGCAGTGGGTACCGATGCCGCGCACGCCCCATCCCGCCGCGCACGAAACTGCCAGCAAAAACGTACGCAGCAGAACAATCCATGCGCAGCGAACAGACAACGCCGCATGCAACGGAGCCCACCGCCTCCACCGACGCTGCGCACGTTCCAGCCTGCCGCGCACGAAATTGCCAGCAAAAACGTACGCGGCGGAACAATCCATGCGCAGCGGACGGATACCGCCGCGCGATCGCTGTCCAACGTTTACGAACCGTTCCACAGCGGACGTGCCGCCGCGTCGAGCTGGTGCCGCGCACGTTTTAGAGTCGCGCAAACCCAATTGCTGGCTATTGCGTGCGCGCGACGCCAAAACGTGCGCGGGGCAACGTTATCCACAGATGGGTGGTTGTCCACAGGGGGTGGTTTTCTGGGCGCTCGGCGGCGGGTGGGAGGCCACGATGGGCGGATGGAGACGATGCCGATACAGCGACGTGACGCGTTGGCGAAGGGGTTCAGCGACGGCGAGTTGCGGAGATTGACTGCTCAGCACGGTTCGCTACGGATACGGCCGGGCTCATATCTGGAGGCCGAGTCATACGAGGCGATGGATCGGGAAGCGCGTTACAACGTGCTCGTTCATGCGACAGCAGGGCACCTGTCGGCGTCGGCCGTGATCAGCCACCAATCTGCAGCTGCCGTCCACGGGTTACCGCTGTGGGGAATGCCGCTCGATAAGGTGCATATAACGCGGCACCGCAGCAGCGGCGGACACCGCGGTAAGCACCTGCACCTGCATTGCGCTCCGTTCCGGGACGAGGACGTCATCGCGGTCGGGTCACTGCTCGTTCTGTCACCAGCGCGCACCATTGCCGACATCGCACGAACCGTCGGATTGCAACAGACTGTGGCGATCGGCGATGCAGCGGCGCGACAGCTCGGACTAGCTCGCGAAACCTTCTGCAACGCAATAACTTACGCAGCAGGACGTCCCGGCTACCGTGCCGCGTTGCGCGCGATCGGAATGTTCGACAGGCGCAGCGAAAGCATCGGCGAGTCCCGCAGTCGAGTCGTCCTCGATGATCTCGGCCTGCCTATTCCGGAACTCCAAACGACGATCCTGAACGACGCCGGTAGCTTCGTCGCGCGTGTCGACTTCTGCTTCGAAGAGCTGGGCATCATCGGCGAATTCGACGGCAAGGTGAAGTACGGCGGAGAGCTGACCCCAGATGGAAACCCCGCAGAAGCGCTCTATCGCGAGAAACTGCGCGAGGATCACCTCCGCGACCTCGGCTGGGAAGTCGTCCGCTGGACCTAGCCCGATCTAGACCCTCCCACCACCCTCGAAGCCCGATTCCGGCGCGCAGCCGCCCGCGCAGCCCATCGCCCGCACCCTCTCGGCTCGGTCATCCGCATGCCGCGCACCGATTAGCCCGACGCACACGAAATCGTTGGCGAATTCGTGCGCGCCGTCCCAATGCATGCGCACGGCCATTCCGGGGCCGGATTGTCAGCTGCCGCGTCAGCGCTCGGGCTTGAAGACGAACAGCTCGCCGATACGGGTCGCGACGATCACTTCACCCTGCGCGCCGACCGAGGTACCGGTCGTGCTGCCTTGCGCACCGGGCAGGACATCGGAGTCTATGGTGGTGCCGGTCTTGGTGTCGAACGTGATGAGATTCAGGCCCTCACCGATCGCGGCGGCGGTGTAACCGGTGCCGCCCGCGGTCTGCACCGGGGTGCCGCGCAGGTCGAGGTCCTTACGCTCCCAAGCGATTTCCGGCGCGTCACCCTTGTCGCGCAGCGCGAGCAGGTAGCCGTCGTCGCCGGACGGGATGATCGTGCCGTCGCTGGACACCGAAATGCCGCCGCGCGGCGTCCATTCCAGCGGCTGCACCCATTTGGTGCGCCCGTCGGCGGTGTCGACGGCGATCAGCCGATTGGTGTTGTCGCCCACGTAGACGGTCTTGCCGTCGGGCGAGAGGGTCGGGCTGGTGGCGCTGCCGCCGAACAGCAGGTCCGCGCTCCACTCCTGCTGGATCTTGTTGTCCGCGTAGCGGAGTGCGACGAGTGCGGCGGTCGGCTTGCCCGGCTTCCATACCGTGACGAAGAAGCGTCCGGTCTTGGTGTCCAGGGCCGAGATGTTCGCGACCGGGCACTGCGGTTCGCCGACGTGGCACTCGTCGAGGCCCTGACCGGCGGCCGGCCAGGTGAGGTTCGGGTTGTCCAGGAAGTCCGGCTGACCGAGCAGCTGCAGCGTGGAGACGACGCGCTGGCCGGTCTGCCGGGACAGCACGTCGACCTGACCGGATTGGGTGACCGTCAACAGGTTTCCGTCGCCGGTGAACTGTGTCGAGACCGGCGCGCCGGCCACCGTGGTGCGCCACCGCGGCTGACCGAGGTAGTTGAACGAGATCACCGCGCCGACGTTGTCCTTGTCGTCGCCGACGTAGACATTCGTCATGCCGTCCACCACCGACGGCGTCGCGATCGCGGTCGGACCGAGCCCGCTGCAGAAACGTTTGCGCCCGGTGGCCATCTGGAAGGAGTAGAGGGTGCAGCTCGGCGTGTTCGTGGTGAGGAACATCTGGCCCTCGGGGCCGATGGTGACCGGCTCGGCGACCGGCCCGCCGATCGGGCGCGACCAGCTCAACGCGATCTTCTTGGCGCCGACCACCGGGCTGCTGCCACCGTTGCGGCCGTCGTGATACGCGGCGGGCCAGCCCTTACCGGGGCCGACCGCGATGTCGTCGACGTCGGTGCCGCAGCCCGTCAAAGCCAGCGCACCGACCGCGGCCAGCGACGCAACTACCCGCAGCCGGGACGGTCGCCACATGGAACTAGCCAGTACGCCACTTCGCACCTGCTGCACTCCTGTCGTCGTTTCCGCTCGCACGAGACTAAAGCGTGCCGACCCACAGCTCTGGAGCGACCCGGTTCGGGTGTACGCGTGTGGATTCGGGGGCGCCGCCCGCGGCGCAGCAGTCACTGTACGGGAGGGGTTCGCGCGAGTGTACGAGTCCTGCCGTTGTGGTTCGCGCGTGACCGTCACCCTCGTGCGCGGATCGCGTCCGAGCGCGCCCGTTATGCTCTACCCGTCGCCGCCGGGGTGGCGACGAGCCGTTGGACCACGACAGGAGAACCGTTCGTGACGAGCATGTGGGGCGCACCGTTGCGCTCGCGCTGGCGGGGATCGCGCCGCCGGGATCCGCAGCAGGCGCGCTTTCTGACCGTGGCGTCGCTGCGCTGGGTGCTCGCGAACCGGGCCTACACGCCCTGGTACCTGGTGCGCTACTACCGGCTGCTCAAGTTCCGGCTGGCCAACCCGCACATCGTGTTGCGCGGCATGGTCTTTCTCGGCAAGCGGGTGGAGGTCCACGCGACCCCCGAGCTGGGCCGGATGGAGATCGGCCGCTGGGTGCACATCGGCGACGGCAACGCCATCCGCTGCCACGAGGGGTCGCTGCGCATCGGCGACAAGGTGGTGTTCGGCAAGGACAACGTCGTCAACACCTACCTCGACATCGAGATCGGTGAATCCACCCTGGTTGCCGACTGGTGCTACATCTGCGACTTCGACCACAAGATGGACGACATCACGCTGCCGATCAAGGATCAGGGCATCGTGAAGAGCCCCGTCCGGATCGGTCCCGACACGTGGATCGCCGCCAAGGTCACGGTGCTGCGCGAGACCAGGGTCGGCCGCGGCTGTGTGCTCGGCGCGCACGCCGTCGTCAAGGGCGAGATCCCGGACTACAGCATCGCGGTCGGCGCGCCCGCCAAGGTAGTGAAGAACCGCAAGGCCGCCTGGGAGGCGAGCGCCGAGGAGCGCGCGAAATACCTTGCGGCGCTGGAGGACATCGAACGCAAGAAGAACGGCGCGAAGACGGCATAGCATCAGGTCGCGGCATCTGTCGGGGGACTTCGGTAGGTTCCCCGATATGAATCGCTATGCCGCACTGTTGCGAGGGATCGCGCCGAGCAACCCGAACATGAGCAACGAGAAGTTGCGCGGCGTGTTCGAGAAGCTCGGGTTCGAGAAGGTCGCGTCGGTGCTGGCGAGCGGCAACATCGTGTTCCAGAGCGCGGACACCGACGTCAGCGAGCTCGAGGATCGGATTCAGCAGGCGCTCAACGCGGAACTCGGCATCGCCGGGGGCACCATCATCCGCAGTTATGAAGAGCTGCAAGCGCTGCTCGACTCCGATCCGTTCCCCGGCCTCGCCCACGGCCGCGGCACCTATCTCATCGCCACGTTCCTCAAGGACCGCAAAAAGGTCGCCCGCAAGCTGCCCGACCAGCCCGATCCGCTGGCCCGAGTCGTCGGCTACGACAAGCCGTGCAGCGCCTACCTCGCGGTAATCGACAACAGCGAACCCGGTAAGACCCCGGACTTCATGAGCTGGCTCGAGAAAACCCACGGCAAGGACATCACCACCCGCACCTGGCTCACCGTCCAGCGCGTCGTCAAGAAGATCGAGCAGTAGGAATCGTCGCTGCCGCGCACGATTCGTTGTGGCGCGCATGAAATTGCCAGCTGATTCGTGCGCAGGAGGACAATCCGTGCGCGGCGGTGATACGGGGGCGGTGAATCAGCGTGCGGCCGCTACGGCGGTGCACAGGAAGGCCGTCGGGGTGCGGCCGATTCGGGTGATCACCAGGGTGAACGGTTGGGTGCCTTGGGGTTTGAGGGTGCGGCGGAGTTTGTCGGGGTCTACGTCTACGCCGCGGATCAGGATTTCCAGGGGGCCGCAGTCGTGGCGGCGGAGTTCGGCGCGGAGGGTTTTCTCGCGGTAGTCGAGGCGATCGATGACGCGGAAGCCGCGGGTTCCGGGTGGGACGGTGTTGCCGGTGAGGTAGGCGATGCGTGGGTCCAGTTGCCAGAGGCCGTGTTTCGCGGCGTAGTGGCGGACCAGTCCGGCGCGGACGACGGCGCCGTCCGGATCGATGATCCAGTCACCGGGTTCCTGCTCGGGGATCTCGTCAGGCTCAGCGTCGGTGAGGGTGAAAGATGTTCCGGCCGAGGATGATACGGTCGCGCGGCGAGTGACCGCCGGGTCGGTCAGTCCGGCCGACCAGAGACACGCTTCGCGGACGGCGCCGTCCAGGGAGACCACTTCGACTTCACCGGACCAGTCGAGTCGGTCGAAATCCAGTCCGGGGGCGCACTTTACGGCGATATCGCGGCCGGGATAGGCGGCCAGCAGGTCCGGCAGCGGCGGCTGCAGCTTGGCCGGGTCATGGGTACGCCGACCATCCGCTCGCCGCGCGGGATCGGCGATGACTACGGTGTCGCTACTCACCGGCACGAGCGCATCCGCCTTGGCCAACAACACGTTTCGCGGGCGCTCCACGCAACGCGCGACAGCAAGCTCGGACGTTTCAGGAGATGGCACGCTGTGTGCATCCGCCATCCGACTCGACCCGCTTACGAGGAGCACACGTGTTTCGGCAAGGTTGTGCGCGGCCATCGACAACCGCACATCGTCCAGGTCGCTGCCGATCACGAAGGTGCACACCCGCGCCAGCTCGGTGAGCTCGGCACCGATCGAGCAGGTCACGTCGTGCACCGCCCGCCCGGCCAACCGGGCGGCCCGCTGCCGGGCGACCAGCGTCGGGGTCGCCTGTTGCAAGGCGTCGTCGGTGAACAACCAGTCCCCCGCGTCGACGAGCTTGGCACCCGCCTTACGCCGCAGCCGCACCGTTTCGACGAGCGCGGCAGCCCACGCACCGTGTTCGCGGCGCACCCGCTCCAGATCACGCAGGTGCGTTGCCTGGGTCAGCTCCAGCCGATCCACCTCGGTCAGTGCGGCAATGCCCGCCGCACTGCCGAGGAAGGCGACATCCTCGCGACTGAAGCCGTAGCCCACTACTTGGCAGACGTGCTGTACTCACCCGCCCCGCCGGCTCCGCCGCCTTCCATCCCCCTGGGCTTCACGCCGGTGATCATCGCGTTGTAGAAGAACTGACGCGGCACCACCCGGCGCATGACGTTCTCGTCCAGCCAGCTCAGCCGCAGCCACGCCTTGTACATGGCCAGCCGGTAGCCCATGGTGAGCTTCTCGTCCGGCACGGCCGCCTCGAAGGTGCGCACCGGCCAGCCCCACAGCGCGGCCGCGAACTCTTCGGTGGTCGCCTTGACGTCGACCGCACCGGCCGAGCTCGCCATCCGCTCCAGGTCGCTCGGATCGAACGTGTGCAGGTCGACGACCGCCTCGAGCGCCGCGGCCCGCGAGGACTCGTCGAGCTCGGTCTGCGGACGCCGCCACCCGGCCAGCTGCGGCAGCTTGGTGACGGTGGTGGTGGCCTTCCAGGTGGCCCGGCCGAGCCAACGCGCGTAGAAGTTGCCCGCGGTGGTGGGCTCGCCCGCGAAGACGAAGCGCCCGCCGGGCTTGAGCACGCGCAGACATTCCTTCAGCGCGAGTTCGACATCCGGGATGTGGTGCAGCACCGCGTGCCCGCACACGAGATCGAAGGTGTCGTCCTCGTACGGGATGGTCTCGGCGTCGGCGACTCGGCCGTCGACGTCCAGACCGAGGTGCTCGGCGTTGCGCAGGGCGACCTTCACCATGCCCGGCGACAGGTCGGTGACGGAGCCGGACTTGGCCACGCCACCCTGCATCAGGTTCAGCAGGAAGAAGCCGGTGCCGCAGCCGAGTTCGAGGGCGCGGTCGTACGGCAGTGGGGCGGGGCCGACGGCCGCGTCGAACCGGCCGCGGGCATATTCGATGCAGCGTTCGTCGTAGGAAATCGACCATTTGTCGTCATAGGTCTCGGCTTCCCAGTCGTGATAGAGCACCTGGGCGAGCTTCGTATCCTTGCGAGCTGCTTCGACCTCTGCCTCGGTGGCGTGCGGGTTAGGCGCGGGGTCGTCGGGACGTACCGTCATGGAGGCCAAGCCTACCCAAACACGCGGATCCGGCCTGCTGTCGGCCCATGGTTTCCGGCCACAGCTGGACCGCTGGCCAGATAGCAACCTGTTCCCATCAGGTGATCTTCGATAAACCGCTGCTCAGACCGGCACAAACCAGGTCCCGAAGATCGCCTTCGAGCCGGCTCAGCGACCGACGAAGGCGGCCGATCCCGGACCGTCGGCCAGGTACGACTCGGTCCCGATGCGGCGGTCTTCGGTGGCGAACAGATCAGACCATTCGGTCTGTGCGCGGTCCAGGCCGTGCGGGCCCGCCTCGAACACCGCCTTCGCGGCGGCGAGCGCGCGAGCCGGGCCGTCGGTGAACTGCCGGGCCCACTTCAGCGCGGCGGTGTAGACGTCGTCCGGTGGGACGACCTCGTCGACCAGACCCAGCGTGCCAGCTTCCTCGGCCTCGACGAAGCGGCCGCTGTAGACGAGGTCCTTGGCCGGTCCCGGCCCGATCAACAGGGACAGCCGCCGGATCCCGGCCAGCGGGATCAGCCCGGCCTTGATCTGCGGCAGGCCCAGTTTGACGTTGTCGCCGATGATCCGCCGATCCGCGCCGAGCGCGAGCTCGAGGCCGCCGCCGAGGCAGTAGCCGCTGATCGCCGCGACCGTCGGCTGCGGCAGCCGAGCGAGGCAGCCGAGGTCGCGTTGCAGATCGGCCGCCATCGCGCGGGCCTGGTCTTCGCTCAGTCCGGCCAGTTCGGTCAGATCGTCGCCCGCCGAGAAGACGCGCTCGTCGCCGTAGAGCATGACCGCGGCGACCGTCGGGTCGGTGGCGACCGCATCGGCCGCCTCGGCCAGCTCCCGCACCAGCTGCGCGTTCAGCAGATTCATCGGCGGGCGGGCGATCCGGAGGACGGCAACGCGGCGCGCGGTATCGGGCGGGAGGGCTTTCAGCGCGGGCAGCTCCAGGGTCACGAATTCGGCCATGGGACGCCACGCTACCGGGTGGTGGTCCGGGCACTCACTTGCGGACGGATCCCTTGAGCCTGCTCGCATCCGGGAGATCGGCGAAGTAGCGCTGACTGTCGGCGAAGGTCAGCACCCGCTGCCCGCCGGTCCGATCCAGCACCGGCATGATCGGCTCGATCAGCGGTTCGGCGGCGAGAATCTCGGCGGTGGAACCGAATTCACGCAACGCGTCCAATTGCGACCAGGTGGGTGGCAGCAGGATGTCGGTGCCCGCCCGCCACCGGTCCAGGGCGTCGGCCGGTGTGCGCCATTGCACCTCGGCAGCCTCGGAGGTGGCGCCGTCGGCGAGTTGTCCGTCCGGCAGTACCGCGACGAAGAATCTGGTGTCGTAGCGTCGCGGTTCGATCACCGGGGTGATCCAATTCGCCCACGGCCGAAGCAGATCCGCGCGCAACACCAGTTTCGCCGCGGCGAGGAAACCGGCCAGTGACAGCTCGCGCCGCTCCAGTTTGCCGCGAGCCTCGCGATAGCCCGTGGTGTCGGAGACGACACTGTCCGCGGTCGGACCGGCAAGCAGCACACCGCATTCCTCGAACGTCTCGCGCACGGCGGCGCACACCAGCGCCTTGGCGACCGGCTCGGTAGTGGCGAAACGCTCAGCCCACCAAGCGGGTTCGGGTCCGGCCCACTCGATGTCGGCCGTGCCGTCGGAGGGGTCGACGCCGCCGCCGGGGAACACGGTCATCCCGGCCGCGAACGCCATCGCGCCGACCCGGCGCTGTAGGAAGATCTCGGGTCCGGCCGCGCCGTCACGCACCAGCATCACCGTCGACGCGTCCTTGGGCGACACGACCTGAGGCTGAGAGTCAGCCGATGCGTTTATCTCACTCACTCCTGCACCCTAACGCGCGCTTGGTGAGCGCCGTCACGGGTAGCGGCTCAGCGGGTGCGGTGCTTCCCGGCGCGTCGCGCGCGACGGGCGAAGTAGCGGCCGTCCACGCGGTCCAAGGCGATGGACTGGCGGAAGGCGTCGCTGAGGTTCTCCGATGTCAGCACGTCCGTCAGCAAACCTTGGGAGACCACTTCCCCCTCGTTGAGCAACAGTCCGTGGGTGAAGCCGGGTGGAATCTCCTCGACGTGGTGGGTGACCAGCACGATGGCGGGCGAGTCCGGGTCGGCGGCCAGATCGCCGAGTCGTTCCACCAGTTCCTCGCGACCGCCGAGGTCGAGACCCGCGGCCGGTTCGTCGAGCAGCAACAGCTCCGGGTCGGTCATCAGCGCGCGGGCGATCATCACCCGTTTGCGCTCCCCCTCGGACAGCGTGCCGTAGGTGCGGTCCGAAAGGTGTTCGGCGCCCAGGCTTTCCAGCATGTCGACGGCGCGGTCGGTGTCGACGTCGTCGTAGCGTTCGCGCCAGCGGCCGAGCACCGCGTACCCCGCCGACACCACCAGATCGCTGACCTTCTCGTCGCGCGGCACCCGCCCGGCCACCGCGGCGGACGACAGTCCGATCCGCGGCCGCAGCTCGCTGACGTCGACCTTGCCGAGCACCTCACCGAGCAGATGGGCGATGCCCGAGGTCGGGTGCATCTCGGCGGCGGCCATGCGAAGCAGTGAGGTCTTGCCCGCGCCGTTGGGGCCGAGCACGACCCAGCGTTCGTCGAGCTCGACCTGCCAGGTCACCGGGCCGACGAGCGTGTGGCCCGAACGGCGAACGGTGACGTCGGTGAAATCGATGAGCAGATCGGGATCCGGTTGCGGCACGCGGTCCATCTTGGCCCACCCGCCCGGCTACTCGCCAACGCGGGCGGGTCTGAAAAGCGTGTCGCTCGGGTCAGCGGCGGCGGCCCAGCGCGAAGAGATCGCGAAGGCGCTGGTCGTCGGGTTGGTTCGGATGGTGATGGTCCTCGTCGTCCGACTTGTGTAGCAGCCGGGCCACGATGAGTGCCAATGGAACCGATAGGAGCACCCACAGGGCGAGAATCACCAGCAGCGTCGTCATAGCTGGTCCTTCCTTCGGTCGGCAAGGCCGCGATGCCGATATAACGAGCCTCCGCCTGAAGGGACCGGCGGGGGTAGGGCACAACGTCCTCGGTGAAGTTGCTCAAAGTCATACCCAAATTCGACTCGCGCGAAGCGCATTCAGTGTGGGTGTTTTGCAACGATGCGGCCTCGGGTATTCACGCTCGCAAGCGCGTCTTGCTGCCTCGCGCACACCCGATCGCAAGCGCTCTAAACGGACTCGCCCATCCGTAAGCACTTCCTCATGACGATCGAGCCTATGACGATCGAGCCGGCACCGCGATCACTGTCATCGAGCCGGGCGCCACCTCGGTGAACCCGGCGTCGCGCACCGCCACCGCTGTGCCGCACGAGACCTCTTCGATCAACGCCTTCCATTGTCGCGCATCGGCTTCCCTTACGGAACAACGGAATTCCTGCTCGGCCCAGCGCAACGCCTGATCCGCGGTCAACGCGCCCGCCAGCAACATGCTGGCGTGACCCACCTGTGCGGCGGCCTTGCCCAGTGTCATGCCGAGTTCGGAATTCACCCACAGCACCGGCAGTTCGGGATCGGCGGGGCCCGGATCGTCGTGCTCGAGGTCGGTGCCGCCGATCTGTAAACGCCGGATCCGCGGATCGACCTCGCCGACCGGCCCGGGGACGAGCGCTCGTGCCTGCGCGCCGTCGAGATCGACTGTGACACCGTCCACCTCGTTCGCCGCGAGCCACTGTGCACCACGGGCGCGCCGACTCACCTTGCGGATACGTGAGCGCTTCCAGGCCAGGTAACGCTGCGCCCACTCGCCGTCGGGTCCGACCCGCTCGTCCAGGCACAGCGCCACCGACGCGGTCGCCGCCGCGGCGAGCAGCGCACTGCGCGGCGGCGGATCCACCTTGGGCAGGTGCAGCACGAGCTGCATGGCCTGCACCATAGCCGGATCCTCGGGGTCGCCCGCGCCGCCGTAGCCCTGCGCGAGCTCCGCGTGCCGGACGCGGAACCCCTCCTCGTCGAATGCCACCGGCTGCACAGGGTCTGCCAGGGCGTCCCGGACTCCGGCACCGCATTCCGGGATGCTCGACATCACTCCACCTTGATCGTCAATGAATACGTTTGCGCCGGTTCGACACCCTGCTCCCACGGCCGCAGATACTCCATCGAGAGCGTGGTGATACCGGCGGCCTTGCCCACGAAGGTCCACACCGAACCGCCACCGGAGCCGGGCGCGACCGGAACGTTGGGGTCCGGCTTGAACCCCGGATCACCTTGCGCCTGAAGCAGATTCGCGTCCAGCTGGGTGATCTGCCACATGTATCCGGTGGACGGGTTCGCGGGCAGCGTCACCACGAGGGACTGCCCGACGGCGATCCGCCGTTCCTGCCCGTTGTCACCTTCACCCGCCGTCACCGCGGCAGGTCCCTTGGCCGAGGTCGGCGCGACCGACGAGGTCGCGTCCGAGGACGAATCGTTCTTGCCGCACCCGACAACCGCCAATCCAAGCAGCAGCACAAGCAGAGATTTCCGCAACGCACCCTCCGATTTCGCCCGCACGATCCTGGTCGGCGCCAGCCTACCGAGGGCGACCACCGAATCCGGCCATCGACACCGCTCCGCCGGGGTCAGCGGCAGCGCCGCCCCGGCCGGACAACCCGCAGGGTCACTGATCGAGCGGCACCCGGCGGACCAGTCCGTCGCGGGCGTCCGCGGCCTCCACCTCGTGCCGGGTGACACCGAGGACGTACAACACCGCATCCAGGTAGGGGTGCGACAGTGCGGCATCGGCGATCTCACGGAGCGCAGGCTTGGCGTTGAAGGCGACGCCGAGGCCTGCCGCATTGAGCATGTCGATGTCGTTGGCACCGTCACCGACCGCGACGGTCTGCTCCATCGGCACCCCCGCCTCGGCGGCGAACTTACGCAGCGCGGTGGCCTTGGCCGCACGGTCGACGATCTCGCCGACAACCCGTCCGGTCAGCTTGCCGCCCTTGATCTCCAGCGTGTTGGCCTGCACGAAGTCCAACTCGAGCTCGTGTGCCAACGGCTCGATCACCTGACGGAAGCCGCCCGACACCACACCGCAGCGGAAGCCGAGACGGCGCAGCGTGCGAATGGTGGTGCGGGCGCCGGGGGTCAGCTCGATCTGGTCGGCCACCTCCTCGATCACCGACTCGTCCAGGCCCTCGAGCGTCGCGACCCGCTGGCGCAGCGACTCACCGAAGTCGATCTCGCCACGCATGGCGGATTCGGTGACCTTGCGGACCTCCTCCTCCACGCCCGCGTGCGCGGCAAGCATCTCGATCACCTCGCCCTGGATGAGGGTCGAGTCGACGTCGAACACGATGAGCCGCTTGGCCCGGCGGGCCAGTCCAGCCCGTTCCACCGCGACGTCGACCCGCTCGGCCACCGCGACCTCGGCCAGCGCCGTGCGCAGCCGGGAATCGGTGTCCGGCGCGGTGTCGGTCGCGGTGACCAGCAGCTCCATCCCGGTGACCGGGTAATCCGCGATGCCGCGGATGGTGTCGATATTGGCGCCGAGGGACGCCAGCTGCCGTGACACCGCACTGAACGCGTGCGCGGTGACCGGTGAGCCGAGGATGACGACCGCGTGGGTGGACATCGGCTCGCGGCCGATCGCCGCGTCGACCTCCACGTCGACGTGCACGCCGACGGTGTTCATCGCTTCTTCGAGCTCGTCCTGCAACGACTCGGGGTCACCCGGGCATGTCACCAGTACCCCGAGGGTCAGCCGACCGCGGATGACGACCTGCTCGACGTCCAGCAGGCTCACGTGGTGCCGGGACATCGCCGCGAGCAGCACGGACGTCACGCCGGGGCGGTCGGGTCCGGTGACGGTGACGAGAACGGTGGTGTCGGCCAACTGATGTAGCTCCAAGTCCTGTGTTCGATGGAGACGCTCCGCGCTAGCGTAAAAGCCGAGCACAGCAACTAGATCCAGCAACGACCCTCACCGCGGCACCAGCCCCGCCCACCGCAACGACCGGGGCGGCGAGCAATTTACAACATGAGGAGGGCCGTATCCGTAAACATTTGCAGAGTAAACGCGCATGCACCCGCTGTCACCAGCAGGTGCACACTCGTTGTCGTTACTAAGTCCTACTTGGTTGCCACGGCGTTCTCGTGGACTTCGGTCGAGTGCTTACCCGAACCCCAGCCGACGTGCGCCTCGGCGCGCATCCGCTCGACCATGTGCGGGTAGTGCAGCTCGAACGCCGGACGCTCGGACCGGATCCGCGGCAGCTCGTAGAAGTTGTGCCGCGGCGGCGGGCAGGTGGTCGCCCATTCGAGCGAGTTGCCGTAGCCCCACGGGTCATCCACGGTGACGACCTCGCCGTAGCGGAAGCTCTTGAAGACGTTCCAGACGAACGGCAGCATCGAGGCGCCGAGGATGAACGCGCCGATGGTGGAGATGGTGTTCAGCGTGGTGAAACCGTCGCTGGGCAGGTAGTCGGCGTAACGACGCGGCATGCCCTCGGCACCCAGCCAGTGCTGCACCAGGAAGGTGGTGTGGAAGCCGACGAACGTGGTCCAGAAGTGCCACTTGCCCAGGCGCTCGTCCATCATCCGCCCGGTGATCTTCGGGAACCAGAAGTAGATACCGGCGAAGGTGGCGAACACGATGGTCCCGAAGAGCACGTAATGGAAGTGCGCGACAACGAAGTACGAGTCGGTGACGTGGAAGTCCAGCGGCGGGCTGGCCAGGATGACACCCGACAGACCACCGAAGAGGAAGGTCACCAGGAAGCCGATCGACCACAGCATCGGTGTCTCGAACGTCAACTGCCCGCGCCACATGGTGCCGATCCAGTTGAAGAACTTCACACCCGTCGGCACGGCGATCAGGAACGTCATGAACGAGAAGTACGGCAGCAGCACGGCACCGGTGGCGTACATGTGGTGCGCCCACACCGCGATCGACAGCGCGGCGATGCCGAGCGTCGCGTACACCAGCGTGGTGTAACCGAAGATCGGTTTACGCGAGAACACCGGGAAGATCTCGGACACGATGCCGAAGAACGGCAGCGCGATGATGTACACCTCGGGATGCCCGAAGAACCAGAACAGGTGCTGGTAGAGCAGCACGCCGCCGGTGGCCGGGTCGTAGATGTGGCCACCGAGGTGCCGGTCGTAGGCCAGGCCGAACAGCGCCGCGGTCAGCAGCGGGAAGGCAAGCAGGACAAGCACACTGGTGACGGCGATGTTCCAGGTGAAGATCGGCAGCCGGAACATGGTCATGCCGGGGGCACGCAGGCAGACGACGGTGGTCAGCATGTTGACGCCACCGAGGATGGTGCCCAGACCGGAGACGGCGAGACCGAGGATCCACAGGTCGGCGCCGACACCGGGCGAGTGCAGGATGTCGGTCAGCGGGGTGTAGGCGGTCCAGCCGAAGTCGGCGGCGCCACCCGGGGTGATGAAGCCCGCGGTCGCCATCGTGCCGCCGAACAGGTACAGCCAGTAGCTGAACGCGTTCAGGCGCGGGAAGGCGACGTCGGGGGCGCCGATCTGCAACGGCAGCACGATGTTCGCGAACCCGAACACGATCGCGGTCGCGTAGAACAGCAGCATGATCGTGCCGTGCATGGTGAACAGCTGGTTGAACTGCTCGGGCGAGAGGAACTGCAGGCCGGGACGGGCCAGCTCGGCCCGCATCATCAGCGCCATCAGACCACCGATGAGGAAGAAGCTCATCGCGGTCACCAGGTACATGACCCCGAGCACCTTGGGGTCGGTGGTGGTGACCATCTTGTAGAGATACGAACCCTTCGGCCCGGTCCGTGCCGGATACGGCCGAGTCGCTTCCAACTGCTGGACTGGCTGGGGCTCTACCGCAGTCACTGATCCTCCTGAAGGTGCCTTTAGGTTCGCTCCGCAGGCTCCGCTGCTTGCATCCATCCCCGTGTCGGAACAGACGACAGTTCGCTTGCGCTTCTGGAATCGTAAACCGTGCTGCCGCAGCAATCCGCACGGGTCCTACTCTGTGTCGTATTTCGTTGGTCGGGGTCGGACCGACGGCAGCGATGAGTTTCGTTCGCGGCAGGCGTCTATATCGGTGACCAGTGTTCCACCCCAGCCCAGGAGACCAGCCATGACAGACCAGAACCAGCCCAAGCCCGGCGATCCCTGCTGGGTCGATCTCTACACCTCCGATCTCGACCGCAGCATCGCCTTCTACGGCGAGCTGTTCGGCTGGACCGCCGACCGCGCCGGCGCGGAGTTCGGCGGCTACGTCACGTTCCGGCGGAACGGGCTCGCGGTCGCGGGCGCGATGGGGCACACCGAGGGGGACGCCGACGCGCCCGAGCAGTGGACCATCTACCTCACCAGCACCGATATCCAGGCCACCACGGACAAGGCTGTCGCGCAGGGCGGAACGGTGGTCGTGCCGCCGATGCCGATCGGCGATATCGGCAGCATGGCCGTGCTCGGCGACGCGGGCGGTGTCGGGGTGGGCGTCTGGCAGGCGGGCACGTTCGGTGGCATCGAGACCCCCGCCCTGGTCACCGGCGGAAAATGGGGCGACAGCAACGGCGTGCCGTCCTGGTTCGAGCTGCACACCCGCGCCTATGACACCGCGCTCGACTTCTACCGCGAGGTCTTCGGTTGGCAGGATCCCTTCACCATCTCGGACGCGGCGGGGTTCCGCTACACCACCATTCACTCGGACAGCCCGATGCTGGGCGGCGTCCTCGATGCGTCGGCCTTCCTGCCCGAGGGCGTGCCCGGCGGTTGGTCGGTGTACTTCGGCGCCGACGATGTGGACAAGACGGTCGCCAAGGTCGTCGAGCTGGGTGGTTCAGTGGTGAATCCGCCCGAGGACAGCGAATTCGGCCGGTTGGCGACGGTTACCGATGTCACCGGCGCCCGGTTCAGCCTCGGCGGGGACAAGGCCTGACGGCATCGGCTCGCGCGGAATTCCCTGTCCGACAGTGGGATTCCGCGCGGCTGCGGTAGACGGGCCTATCGCGGGTATGCGCTGGCCATGGGATACGGCGCGCGGTGGCGCTGACCTCTCCCCCTCCGGCCCCGTCCACGCATGTACCCTCACCCGCATGCCGCTGAGCGCCTTCGTTCGTACCCGAAACCGCACAGCTTCACCCCGATCCGGCACCGCCCGCGTGGCGCGCCGGATCGTCGCCGTCGGCGCGTTGTGCGCGACCGTCGTCGCCGCGGGCTGCAGTAGCAAGCCCGACGACGCGAGCAGCATCGTCCGCACCACCACGAACATCGCCGGTGCGGGCGTGATCGGGCTCGAACGCGACACCACCAAGGCCTGCGCCCTGCCGAGCGCACCCGATCCGGGCAACGGCAGCACCCGCACCGTCACGCACGCCGCGGGCGTCTCCGAGGTGCCCGCCGATCCGCAACGCATCGTCGTGCTCACCACCTCGGCGCTGGACGCGGTGTGCGCGGTCGGCCTGTGGGAACGCGTCGTCGGCGCGGTCACCCTGGACGGCCCGAGCTCGCAACCCGAGTACCTCGGCACCGGCGTGCTGAAGATCCCCGGCGTCGGCACGGCCGCGCAGCCGAATCCGGAGCTGATCGCCGGTCTGCACCCCGACCTCATCCTCGGCGATATCCCTACCGCCACGGCGAGTTTCGACACGCTGCGGGCGATCGCGCCCACCGTGCTGGTCGGCGCGAACAACAGCTGGCAGGCCGAATTCACCGCGCTCGCAGCGGGATTGGGCCGAAAGGCGGCCGCGGAGTCCGCCCTCGACGACTACCGCACCCAGGCGACCGACACCGGTAACGCGATCTCCGCCAATCAAACCCAGGCGTCGCTCGTCCGATTCACCGCCGATACCGACCAGGTGCAGGGCAACAACAGCTTCGCGGGTCAGATCGTCGGCGACGTGGGTGTGCAGCGCCCGACCGCCCAGCGCGGCCCCTCCTTCGACGTCACCCCGGATCAGTTCGCCACCAAGGTGGAGGGCGACCTGATCTACGTGATCCTGGCCGGTGAAAAGGGCAAGGAGCGCGGTGAGCAGGTGATGCGCACCGACGACTGGAAAGACCTCGGCGCCGCGACCGACAAACGCGTCTTCGCCGTCGAGGACACCGTCTGGCACGGCAACGGCCTGGTCGCCGCCCGCGCGCTGCTCGCCGATCTGAACGGCACGCTCAACGGGTTCGTCACCGACTGAGCTAGCTCCCCGGAGGTACCCCCAGGGTGGAATTTCCCCACCCTGGGAGGGACAACCACCAGCGCTTGGGTTGCTGTCGAAGTTCTCCCTCGTAGACGAGATTTAGAGGTACGCAAAACAACCTCTTCACCGAGACTTCGAGGGACACCACAATGCATACGCTGACCGAATCGCTCGCCGACAACCTCCGCCTGCTGCCGCTCGCGCGGCCCGTCGCCGAGGTCGATCCGAACGCGGTCGTAGTGTCCACCGCCGACTGCGTCCTCACCTACGCCGAACTGGATCGCTGGTCCAACCGGCTGGCCAGGCTGCTGCTCGGGATCGGCGCGGGCGCCAACACCCGGGTCGCCATCGCCATCACCGACGACATCGAGTCCGTGGTCGCCGAGCGGGCCATCGTCAAGATCGGCGCCATGCCGGTACCGGCCGCCGCGGACGGCACGTTCATGCTGGGCACCACCCTCGGCGTGACCACCAAGGCGCAGCGCGCCGAGCTCACCGACGCGATCTCCTGGCTGGTGCTGGACGATCGCTCGACCCTGCAGCGCTACCTCGCAGGCTCCGACGCACCGCTCACCGAAGCCGACCAGCTGCCCTTGTCGGCCTGATCCCCCGGGCGCACCCGACGACATTCGGGCGCGCCCGGCGGCATGTTTGCCGCACTTGTCGGCAATCGGCATCGGTGCACACGTCATCGGTTCAGAATGAATCCTGTCGCGAGCTGTGCGGCAGGGTACTACCACTACCGCAGTGGCTGGCGGCGGTCACTCCGCGGCAGCTGCGGGCGGTAAGAACGTAGGACTATTCATGCAACAGCCTCTCCCCTCGCCCCTAGAGACCGGCGGAGCTCTGCCCGAAGGCGCCTTCGCGCTGTCGGCGGCCCAGCGCGGCATCTGGTTCGCCCAGCACATCGCGGGCGACACTCCGATTTCCATCGCCCAGTACGTCGAGTTGAGCGGACCGATCGATCTCGACCTGCTCGCCGGTGCGGCCCGCCAGGCGGGCCGGGAGTTCGGTACCGGATATCTGCGGCTGCTCGAGGTCGACGGCCATCCGTACCAGTTCGTGGACACCACCCTGGACGACAGCCTGCTCACGCTGGACCTGCGCGGCGAACGCGACCCGGAGGCGGCCGCGCACGCGTGGATGCGCGCGGAGTACGAGGCGCCACTCGAATTGACCAGGGACCGGCTGGTGCGCGTCGCGATGCTGCGGCTCGCCGACGACCGCTGGTACTGGTACTCGCGGATTCATCACATCGTGCTGGACGGCATGGGCGCGCTGACCGTGGTGCAGCGCACCGGGGAGTTGTACAACGCGGCGGTCGAGGGCAAGCAGCCGCCCGCCGCGAAGGCCGAGGATCTGCGCAAGATCGTCGAGGCCGATCTGGCGTACCGCAGTTCGGATCGTTTCGGCGCCGATCGGGAGCACTGGCTCGAGCATCTCGACGGGATGGCCGATCCGGTGAGTCTGGCCGGTCGCACCGCCGATGTCGACGCGCACCCGAGTCGGGTCGCGGGGGCGTTGCCGCAGGAGACCACGGCGTTGCTCGATGCCGTCGCGAAGGCGGCGTCGTCGGGTGTCGCACCGACGGTGGTCGCGGCGTTCGGTGCGTATCTCGCCGCGATGACCGGTGCACCGGAAGTTGTGCTTAGCCTGCCGGTTTCGGCGCGCACCACGGCGATACTGCGTCGTTCCGGCGGCATGATCGCCAATGTCGTTCCGCTGCGCCTGACCCTGACTCCGGCCACGACGGTCGGTGATGTGATCCGCGCGGCGCAGGGCGAGTTGACCGGGGCGCTGCGGCGGCAGCGTTACCGCCAGGAGGACATCTTCCGGGATCTGGGCTGGTCGATGGACGAGGCCGCGTCGTTCGGTCCGTCGGTGAACCTGATGATGGTGGACACCAGGATTCAGCTCGGTGCGGTGACCGGGCGGTTGAATGTACTGACCTCCGGGTTGATCGATGATCTGTTCGTCAATGTGTATCCCGGGGTGGGCGGCGAGAGCACCCACATCGACTTCCAGGGCAACGGAAACCTCTACAGCGACGCCGAATTGGCGGCGCAGCATCGTCGGTTCCTGTTGTTCCTGCACGCGTTCCTCGCCGCGGGAACGGAGGCCGCGCTGTCGACAGTGCCGGTGGTGTCCGAGGACGAGCAGGCCCAGTTGGTGCCTGCCCGTGGGCCCGCGGGTGTGACACCTCGCACGCTTCCCGAAATCCTCTCGGCTGGAGCTTCTTTCAAGCCTGACGCTGTCGCGATCCGTGCCGGTGCGACCTCGTTCACCTACCGACAGGTCGACGAGCATACGAATCGTCTGGCCAGGGTGCTCATCGCCGCCGGTGCCGGACCCGAACGCACCGTGGCCATTTCGATCCCCCGTTCGGCCGAGTCGGTGCTCGCGATGATCGCGGTGGCCAAGACCGGGGCGGCGTTCGTGCCGATCGATCCCACCTATCCCGCCGACCGGATCGAGCACATGGTCGGCGACAGCGGTGTTGTCGCGGGCGTGACCGTCGCGGCCGCGCGGAAGTCGTTGCCGGACAAGGTGAACTGGCTGATCCTCGACGACGAGGCGACCACCCGCAGGGTACGCGAGCAGGATGCGGCGGCCGTCGGGGCCGCCGAGCGGACCGCCGCGATGCACCTCGACCAGGTTGCGTACATCATCTACACCTCGGGATCGACGGGATTGCCCAAGGGCGTGCTGGTTTCGCATCGCGGGCTGGCGAACCTGGCGACCGGCTCTGCCGCCGGATTCGGCGTGACCGCCGATTCCGTGGTGGCGCATGCGGTGTCGCCGAGCTTCGACATCTCGGTCGAAGAGATCCTGGTGACCCTGGCCACCGGTGCCACCCTAGCGGTCGTGCCGCCCTCGGCGTACGCGGGCGAGGAGATGGCGGAGGTACTGCGCACCCACCGCGTCACCCATCTCAATGTCACACCGACGGTCGTGGGGTCGCTCGATCCGGCGACGCTGCCGGACCTGCACACGGTGATCGTCGGCGGCGATGCCTGCCCGCCCGAGCTGGTGGCCAAATGGGCCGGTCGCACGCTGTTGAACGGGTATGGGCCCACCGAAACCACCGTGACGGTGACGTTGAGCGAGGCGCTCGTGCCTGCCACGCCGGTCACCATCGGCAGCCTCGTGCGCGGTGTCTCCGCTGCCGTGCTCGATCCTTGGTTGCGACCGGTTCCCCCCGGCACCATCGGCGAACTGTATCTCGCGGGTGCCGGGCTCGCACGCGGCTACCACCAGCGCAATGGGCTCACCGCGGGCCGATTCGTCGCCAACCCCTATGCGGCCGGTGGGCGGATGTATCGCACCGGCGACCTGGTGCGCTGGAGCACTCGCGGCGGGCGGCTCGAGCTGGAGTACCAGGGCCGCAGCGACTTCCAGGTGAAGGTTCGCGGTTTCCGGATCGAGCTCGGCGAGATCGATGCCGCGCTGCAACGGCATCCGGATATCGACTTCGCGATCTCCCTCGGTGCCGAGACCGGCTCCGGTGCCACCGCACTCGTGTCGTACGTGCTCCCGAAGCCCGGTGCCGAGGTGCATCCCGAAGCTCTGAAAGCTGCTGCCGGGGAGACGCTTCCGGCGTACATGGTGCCCGCCGTGGTGATGGTGCTCGACAGCATCCCGCTCACACCGCTCGGCAAGGTGGACCGCAAGGCTTTGCCCGCACCGGATTTCGGTGCACGGGCGGTCGTCAGTCGCGCGCCGTCCACCCCGCGTGAGGAGGCCTTGGCGGCGCTGTTCGCGGAGGTGCTCGGACTGGAGACGGTCGGGGTGGACGAGAGCTTCTTCGCGCTCGGTGGCGACAGCATCGTCTCTATCCAGCTGGTGTCGCGGGCCAAGGCCGCGGGCATCGGGCTCAGTGCGCGAGATGTGTTCGAGCGCAAGACCGTTGCCGCACTGGCCGCGGTCGCCACCGAGGTGCGGGCGCAGGTGGTGCACGAGCTGCCCGGTGGCGGGGTCGGCGCGGTCGAGCTCACGCCGATCGTGCACGCCATGCTGGATCAGGGCGACAGTTGGCCGCGGTTCAGCCAAGCGGTGCTCGTCGGCCTGCCCGTCGGCACCACGCGTGCGCAACTCGTCGCGGCGGTGCAGGCCTTGCTCGACCATCACGATCTGTTGCGTTCCGCGCTGCGGCATGGTGACGACGGCTGGGAATGGACGGTGGCCGACCGCGGTGCCATCGATGCCGAATCACTGGTGGAGGCCGTCGCGGCCGGAGCAGACATCGAGGAGACGCGCGAGCGCCAATTGCAGCGCGCCGCAGACCTGCTCGACCCGGCGGCCGGTGTGGTCGCGCGCTTCGTGCTCATCGAGGAGGCCGAGCCCGTGCTGTGGCTCGTGCTGCATCACCTGGTGACCGATGGTGTGTCCTGGCGCATCCTGCTGCCGGATCTGGCCACCGCCGCCATGGGCGGCACGCTCGCTCCGGTCGGCACCTCGTTCCGGCGCTGGGCCCACGGCCAGGCCGAGCAGGCCGCGAACCGTGCCGTCGAACTGCCGCTCTGGCAAGGCCTCCTGGCGACACCCGACCCGGCGCTCGGTACCGACCTCGCCGATCCGGCCGTCGATGTCGTCGCGACCATGGCGCACCACCAGACCGTGATCGATCCGGCGATCGCGCAGACCGTGCTCAGTACTGCGCCTGATCGATTCCATTGCGGCGCCGACGATGTGCTGCTTGCCGCGCTCGCGATGGCGGTCGGCCGGTGGCGTGGGCAGACCGCGACGCTGTTCACGCTGGAGGGGCACGGACGCGCGGAGGAGATCCTGCCCGGCGCCGATGTCGCGCGCACGGTGGGCTGGTTCACCAGCGTGTATCCCGTGGCGGTCGATCTGGCGGGTATCGATCTCGCCGACGCGTTCGCCGGTGGTCCGGCGGCGGGCACCGCCATCAAGGCCACCAAGGAACAGCTGCGAATGGTGCCGGACAAAGGCATCGGCTTCGGCATGCTGCGCTACCTCGCCGCCGAAACCGCTGCGGCACTTGCCGACAGCCGGATCCCGCAGATCAGCTTCAACTACCTCGGCCGGGCGAACACCGGCGCGGAAACCGGACCCTGGTTGCCGCAACGCTTCGCGGCCACGCAGGACGATCGGGCCCCGCTCGCCGCCGTTGTCGACATCAACGCGGTCCTTACCGACGCGGGCTTGGAAGTGACCTGGGCCTACGCATCTCGGCTGCTCGACGCGGACGACGTCACCCAGCTCGCCGAGCTCTGGTCCGAGGCGCTGCGAGCCCTCGCCGAGCACACCGAAACCGCGGGCTCGGGCGGCCGCACCCCGTCCGACTTCGACCTGGTCCCGGTGACTCAACAGCAGATCGACACGTGGGAACACGGCTATTCGAATCTCGCTGATGTGTGGCCGCTTTCGCCGCTGCAGTACGGCCTACTGTTCCACGCGCTGTACGACTCCGATACCGCCGACGGTTACACCGTGCAGTCGCTGCTGACCCTGGCGGGCACCGTCGACGCGTCCCGGTTGCGCACCGCCGCACAGGCATTGGTGGCCCGCCACGAGAACCTGCGGGTCGCCTTCGTGGAGACAGACGACGGTCCTCGTCAACTCGTCCTGGCGGCCGCCGAAATCCACTGGCAGGACATCGACCTGACCTCCATTGCCGACCCGGAGGCACGGCAGCGAGAACTCGACCGGGTGATCGCGCTGGACGCCCGCACCCGATTCGAGCTCACCCGGCCACCGCTGATCCGCTTCACCCTGATCCGGACCGCCGCAGACGCGTACCAGTTCGTGCTCACCAATCACCATCTGGTGCTTGACGGTTGGTCGACGCCGCTGCTGGTGCGTGAACTGCTCGCGCTCTACGTCACCTCGGGCGACGCGTCCGCGCTGCCGCCCGCACACTCCTATCGCGAGTTCCTGGCGTGGTTGGACGACCGGGACGACGCCGAATTGATTGCCGCCTGGGCGGAATCGCTGGCCGGTATCGATACCCCGACCCGCGCGGTACCCACCCTGGCGGGCATCGAGTCGACCGAGACCGGGATGGTGTCCACCGACCTGTCCGCCGACACCGTCGCCCGGTTGGAATCGACCGCCCGCGAATCCGGTGCCACGGTCAACACACTCGTGCAGGCGAGCTGGGCGATGCTGCTCGCCATGCTCACCGGGCGCACCGATGTGGTGTTCGGCGGTACGGTCTCCGGTCGGCCACCGGAGCTGGCCGGTGTCGAAGAGATGGTCGGCCTGTTCATCAACACCCTGCCGGTGCGGGTGCGACTCGACCCGGCGGAGAAGGTGGTCGACCTGCTCGCCCGCCTGCAAGCCGAGCAGGCGCGGCTGATGGATCACCAGCACGTCGGGCTGGCCGCGATCCACCAAGCCGTCGGCCTTGCCGAATTGTTCGACACCCTAACCGTTTTCGAGTCCTATCCGATCGACCGCGAGGCCCTCTCCCAGGCCCTGGATATCGCGGGCATGCGGGTGCTCGATGTCGAAGGCACCGACGCGACGCCATATCCGTTGAACCTCATGGTCATTCCGCTGCGCGGCACGGACGGCCACGACACCCTGCGGGTCAGCTTGAAGTTCATGGCCGATCAGCTGGATCCCGCTGCGGCGCAACCACTGCTGGATCGCTTCGTCGGGCTACTCACTCAGCTCGCCGACAATCCGCGTGCCCTCGTCTCGCAGCTGCAGTACTGCGACGACGCCGAACGTGCCGCGCTGCTGCCGGTGCGCGGTCCCGAGTCGCTGCCGGTGCGCACGCTGCCCGAGATCCTGGCCGCCGGTGCGGCGATCGACAGCGATGCCATCGCGGTCAGCGTGGGCGAGCTCACCATGTCCTACGGCGAGCTCGACGCCTGGTCGAACCGCTTCGCCCGACTGCTGCTGAATCGGGGCGTCGGGCGCGAGGTGTTCGTCGTGCTCGCCCTCACCCGGTCGCTCGAATCGGTGGTCGCGGTGTGGGCATTGGCCAAGTCCGGCGCGGCGTTCGCGCCGCTGGACCCCAACTATCCGGTCGAGCGGATCGAGCACATGCTCACCGACTCGAAGGCGCCCATCGGCGTGACGGTCACCGCGACCGGTGAGACGCTGCCCGGCAGCATCGACTGGCTGCTGCTCGACGACCTCAACACGATCCGCCGGGTCATGACCGTGTCCGCCGCACCGATCACCGACGAGGAACGCGGCGGTCCGATCGATATCGACCAGACGGCGTACCTGATCTACACCTCGGGTTCCACCGGCAAGCCGAAGGCCGTGTTGCTCAGTCATCGGGGCATCGCGAATCTGGTTTCCAACCAGCGTGATTCGCTCGAACTGGATCCGACGGCGAGCGCGTTGCAGGTGGCGTCGCCGAGTTTCGACGCCTCGGTGTTCGAGCTGCTGACCGCGCACGGGTCGGGCGGCAGACTGGTGGTCTCGCCGCCGGACGTCTACGGCGGCGCGGAACTCGAACGACTGCTGCGCGCCGAGCGGGTGACCCATGCGGTGATCACACCATCCGCGCTGGCCACCATGGAACCGACCGATCTCGACCACCTGCGGGTGCTGTCGGTGGCCGGCGAGGCGGCGACACCGGAGCTGATCGAACGCTGGTCGGTCGGTCGGCGAATGGTGAACCTCTACGGTCCGACCGAATTCAGCATCTGGGCGACCGGACCGGCGGAACTCGTTGCGGGCGAACCGATCACCATCGGTGGACCGATCCGCGGCGCGGCGAACATGGTGCTCGACACCTGGTTGCGGCCGGTACCCGTCGGCGTCGCCGGTGAGCTGTATCTGGCGGGGCCCGCGCTGGCCCGCGGCTACTTCAATCGCTTCGAGATGACGGCGAGCCGGTTCGTCGCCGACCCGTTCGGTGCGCCCGGCGAGCGGATGTACCGGACCGGCGACATGGTGCGCTGGGTTGCCGGTGGCGACGGCTATGAGCTGGAGTACTTGGGCCGCAGCGACTTCCAGGTCAAGATTCGTGGTCTGCGGATCGAGCTCGGTGAGATCGATGCGGTGCTGTCCCGCGACGAGCAGGTCGAGTACGCGGTGACGATCGGGCGGGCCGGGCCCGCCGGTGCGACCGTGCTGGTGTCGTATGTGCTGCCCGCCGAGGGTGTCGAGTTGGATACCGAGCGACTGCGGGTGCAGATCGCCGGTGAACTGCCCGGGTACATGGTGCCGGGTTATCTCGTTGTGCTGGACTCGATTCCGCTGACGCCGGTCGGCAAGCTGGATCGTAAAGCCCTTCCGGTCCCGGACTTCTCAGATACCAATCGGCCGTATCTCGCGCCGCGCACGCCGGTGGAGCGGGCGGTGGCGGCGGTGTTCGGTGAGGTGCTCGGCAGCGAGCGGATCAGCGTCGACCAGTCGTTCTTCGAGCTCGGTGGCAACTCGCTCAGTGCGACCAAGGTTGTCGCCCGGGTCAATTCGGCCCTTGGCTCGCGAATCGCGTTGCGGGATCTGTTCGATGCGCCCACCGTCGCGCAGCTGTCCGGGCGGGTGGTTCCGGCGACCGATGGCATGCCGGGCCGCTTCGCGCTCGCGCCGCGGATCCGGCCGGACCGGATCCCGTTGTCGCCTGCGCAGCAACGGATGTGGGTGCTCAACCGGCTCGATCCGGCCTCACCTGCGTACAACATCGCGGTCGCCCTGCGTTTGACCGGCGAGCTCGACGTCGACGCGATGCGTCTGGCGTTGACCGATGTCGTCGAGCGGCATGAAAGCCTGCGCACGATCTACCCCGCCGACGCGGAGGGGCCACGCCAGGTGGTCATGGGTACCGAGATGGCTGCGCCCGCCCTGGCGGTGGTCGAGACCGAGGATGGTACGGCCCTGCGGGATCGGATCAATGCCTTGGCGGGGAACGGATTCGATATCAGCTCGGAGCCGCCGCTGCGGGTCGGGTTGTTCCGGATCGCCACGAGTTCGGATTCGACAGCCAACGGGGCGGTCTCGTCCGGACCTGTGCCGGTGCCGTCCACTGATTTCGGGCCGGTGTCATCGGGGCCGTTCGGCGGCGCCCCAGCCATATCGTCCAGCGCCACCGCAGGTGTGGCTGCCGTGTCATCCAGCCACTCCGGGGATTCGAACCCCGACTCTCAGGTATCCGGCGCTGGCACAACCGGAACCGGTTCGGTGCACGTTGTCGTGCTGGTGGTGCACCACATCAGCGCGGACGGCGCATCGATGGCACCGCTGGCCGCCGACTTGGTCGCCGCGTACTCGGAGCGGGCATCCGGCGCGGACACCACCCGGGTGCCGCTTGCCGTGCAGTACGCCGATTTCGCGCTGTGGCATCGGGAGGTGCTCGGCAGCGAGTCCGATCCGGAATCGCTGGCGGCGCAGCAGGTTCGGTACTGGACCGACACCCTCGCCGACGCGCCGGATGTGCTGGAGTTGCCCGCGGACCGGCCACGGCCCGCGGTGCAGACGATGCGCAGTGCCGATGTCGAGTTCGCCATCGATGCCGAACTGCACAGCGCCCTGGTGGAATTCGCGGCGGCACACAACGTCAGCCTGTTCATGGTCGTGCACGCGACACTCGCTGTACTGCTGGCCCGGCTCGGCGGGACCGATGACGTGGTCGTCGGGACACCGGTGGCCGGGCGTGGCGAGGAGGCCCTGGACGAGCTCGTCGGCATGTTCGTCAATACGCTCGCATTGCGAACGCTCATCGATCCCGGTGCCGGGTTCATCGACTTCCTCACCGCGGTCCGCTCGGCCGACCTCGATGCGTTCGCGAATGCCGACGTGGCCTTCGAACGACTGGTCCAGGCTTTGAATCCGACCCGGTCGACGGCGCATCATCCACTGTTCCAGGTGTCGCTGTCGCTGCAGAACTTCATCGAACCGGTACTGGAGCTGCCCGGCTTGCGGTTCGAGGTGGAGGACTTCGATCGGCGCGCTTCGCAATTCGATCTGACCCTGGACCTGCGCGAGCGGTTCGACGAGACAGGTCCGGCCGGGCTCGTCGGTGTGCTGACCTATGCGACGGACCTGTTCGACGAGGCAACGGTGGCATCATTCGCCACTCGCTGGCGGCGGGTGCTCGCAACCGTGCTGGCCGAGCCCGACGTACGGCTCGCCGATATCGACATCCTCGACGACACCGAACGCGCGACCCTGGTCCCGGTTCGCGGGCTCGGAAGTGTGGGAACGACAACGCTTCCCGAGCTGCTCGCCGCGACCGTCGCCCGGTATCCGGATCGTCCGGCCGTGGTTGCCGCCGGAGACACGACGACCTACCGCGAGCTCGACGCGCACGCCAACCGGCTGGCTCGGCTCCTGCTCGAGGCGGGTGCCGGTCCGGAAACCGTAGTCGCGCTCGGTCTTCCGCGCTCACCCGATCTGCTCACCGGCATCTGGGCGGCGGCAAAGATCGGGGCGGCCTTCCTGCCGGTCGATCCGAAGCATCCGATCGAGCGGATCGATCACATGCTGACCGATTCCGGCGCCCGCGTCGGCCTCACGACGGTCGCCTACCGACCGACGCTGCCGGACAGCACGCAGTGGCTCGTGCTCGATGACCTCGGCCTAGTGGAACGGTGGTCCGCCGCGAGCCCCCACCAACTGCGCGACAGCGAGTTGCCGGGGCCGGTCCGGCTGGACAACCCCGCCTGGCTGATCTACACCTCCGGGTCGACCGGCACGCCCAAGGGTGTATCCGTCTCGCATCGTGGCATCGCTGATTTCGTTGCGGCGCAGCGTGATCTGCTCGACCTGGATGCGAGTTCGCGGGTGCTGCATGTTGCCTCGCCGAGTTTCGACGCTTCGATTCTGGAGGCACTGATGGCGTTCGGGTGGGGTGGCGCATCGGTCGTCGCGCCCGCCGAGGTGTTCGGCGGTAGCGCGCTCGCCGAGTTGATCGACGCGGAGCGGGTCACGCACGTGATGATCACCCCGTCCGCGCTCGCCACCATCGACCCCGCGGAGGCACCAGGTGTGCGGGTCCTCGCAGTGGGTGGTGAAGCGGTGGGTGCCGAGCTCATCGAACGTTGGTGCGGCACCGCCGATCAGCGCGGTCGCGACACCATCGCGCACCGTCGCGCCAAACGAAACCGGCAGATGGTGAATCTGTACGGTCCGACCGAGTTCACTGTTGTGGCAACGGGTTCCGTGCTGCATACCGGCGCACCGGTGTCCCTCGGTCCGCCCATTCGCGGTGCGTCCGCCATGGTGCTCGACGGTCGGCTCCATCCGGTCCCGGTCGGTGTCGCCGGTGAACTCTATCTCGCGGGTCATGCGCTGGCCCGTGGCTACCACGCCAGGCATGGGCTGACCGCAGGTCGCTTCGTCGCGAACCCCTATGGCGCACCGGGCGAACGCATGTATCGCACGGGTGACCTGGTGCGGTGGACAAACGCCGCTTCGTCAGGCACGAGGGGCGCGTTGACGCTGGAGTACCTCGGCCGCACCGATTTCCAGGTCAAGGTGCGTGGCCAGCGGATCGAGCTCGGCGAGATCGATGCCGTGCTCGGTCGGATCGACGGCGTCGATTTCGCGCTGACGCTCGGCGGCACCGGGCCCGCAGGTTCGACCGCATTGGCGGCCTACCTGGTGCGGAAGCCCAACGTAGAGCTCGACATCGCCCGGGTACGCGCTATCGCGGCCGACACGTTGCCGGGCTACATGGTCCCGTCCGCCTTCGTTGTCCTGGACGAGATCCCGCTCACCGCGGTCGGCAAGCTCGACCGGAAAGCCCTGCCGACACCGCAATTCAGTGCCGAGGAGACCGAGTACCGGGCGCCTCGGACGGCGACCGAGGACACACTGGCGCAGATCGTCGCCGAGCTGCTCGGTCGCGACAAGGTCGGTGTCGACGACTCGTTCTTCGATCTCGGCGGCGACAGCATTCTCGCGATCCAGCTGGTGTCCCGGGCGAAGCAGCGAGGCATCAGCTGCACGCCGCTGCAGGTGTTCGAGCACCGCACCGTTGCCGCGTTGGCCGCTGCGGTGGACGGTGCCGGTGCGGTAATGCCGCTGTCCGAGCTGCCCGGCGGCGGCATTGGCGAGGTACCACTCACGCCGATGATGCGATACCTCATCGAGCAGGGCGGACGGGTCCCGCGCTCGGCTCGGACGGCGGTGCTCGAGCTGCCGGTCGGCATCGAGCGGGCGCAGTTGGTCGCCACCCTGACGGCGGTGGTCGACCGGCACGACATGTTGCGCGCACGGCTGGTGAACGACGCGGATGGCCCGCACCTGCTGGTGCGTGAGCCCGGCTCGGTCGATGTCGACACACTGGTGCATCGCATCGAGTTCGACGGGGCTGCCGATCACGTAGATCTGCGCGAATACTTGGTGGCGGAACTGAATTCGGAGTCGAATCGACTGGATCCGGCGAATGGCGTTGTGCTGCGGTTCCTCTGGCTCGATCCGATCGGTGATGGCGGAACGCGGACCAGGGCGGGGCGTCTCATCGTGCAGGTGCACCGCCTGCTGATCGACGACGCATCGTGGGGCATTCTGCTGCCGGACCTGGTGGCCGCTTGGGCGCAGGTGTCGGTCGGCAACACCCCGGTGCTCGCCGAGACGGGTACCTCGATGCGGCGCTGGGCACACGCCCTGACCGACGAATCACGCACGGCTAAGCGAGTTTTCGAGCTCGGTTACTGGCAAGGTGTGCTCGCCGGTGCGGACCCGTTCATCGGTTCCCGTGTGCTGGACCCGACCGTCGATCAGGCACGGACGCTGCGCACCGTGCGTTGCGAGGTGTCGGAAGACGTCACCACCGCGGTACTCGCTACATTGCCCACGCACTTCGCGGGCAACCCCGACGACATCCTGCTGGCCGCTCTCACGCTGGCCCTGGCGCGCTGGCGTGCGCGCCGATCCGGGGGCACCGGCACGGACGTCACGATCCGGCTCGAGGGGCACGGCAGGCAGGAAGACGTGATTCCCGGTGCCGCGCTTTCCCGCACGATCGGCTCGTTCGCCACTGTCCACCCGGTGCGACTCGGGCTGGACGGGGTCGATGTCGATGAGGCGTTCGCGGGCGGTCCGGCGATGGGGACGGCGATCCGGGCGGTGAAGCATCAGCTGCGGTCGGTGCCGGACAACGGGATCGGGTTCGGGCTGTTGCGCTACCTCAATCCCGACACGGCAGCCGAACTGAGTGGGGCCCATCGTCTTCCAGGACAGGTCGGCTTCAGCTACCGCGGCCGGAATACCGCCGGAGATGTCCCAGCCGGGCTGCACGGCCTGGGTTGGACGCTGACCGACGAGTTCGGTGACCTGACCTCCGTCGAAGATCCCGAGATTCCGGTGCTTTCGGAGCTCGAGGTGACCGCGGTGGTGGTCGGTAATCGATTGCGAGCGGACTTCACCTACCCGAAGACGCTGCTGGACCGTGGCGAGATCGCCGAGCTGGCGGGACTGTGGGTCGATGTGCTCCGTGCGGCAGCGGAATTCGCCGGAACCCCGGCAGCGGCAGCCGCTGCGGCCGAAGAGGCAGCGGCGGTCGCGGCCAGCCAACCGGCGCTGGAGGCCACGCTCGGGTTGGACGTGGTGTTGCCGATTCGTCCGGGCGGTACCGAGCCCGCGTTGTTCTGCATCCATCCGTCCTCCGGAATCTCTTGGAGCTACCTGGGATTCGCGCAGGTGCTGCGCGAGGGACGCCCGATCTACGCGTTGCAGGCGCCGGATCTCAGTGGCAACGAACCCTCGTTGCGCTCGATCGAGGAGTTCGCCGAGCGGTACGTCCGCGAGATCCGGGCCATCCAGCCGTCCGGCCCATACCACCTGCTCGGCTGGTCGTTCGGCGGGTTGATCGCGCATGCGATCGCGGCCCGGCTACAAGAGACCGGCGACCGTGTCGGCGTTGTCGCGCTGTTGGATTCGGAGTCCGCCGACGTCGACGACGCGGACGTCGAGCAGCTCACCGCAGGGGCCTTCGTCAACAGCTTCGGCGCGATCTTCGGGATTCGCGATGTGCCTGCCGAAGCCACCGCGAGCCAAGTGGCGGACCTCATCCGCGACCGGCTCGGCGGCCTGACGGTGGTCGACGCGGACATGATCGAGCGGCTGACCGAGTCGTACAACGCGGCGGCGCGCGCCCGCGCGGGGTATCAGCGTCCCGTATTCGACGGCGACGTCCTGTATTTCAGCGCGACCGTGGACAGCTCCGACGCCGTCGGCCCGGACGGCTGGCGGCCGTACGCGACCGGCACCGTCACCAACTACGACATCGAGGTCACGCACAACGAGCTGACCGCACCGCACGTGCTGCCGATCATCGCGCGCGTACTCGACGAACATCTGAAGGGACAGGCATGAATTCCGATCTGGGCGTAGTCGTCGAGGGAGTGGAGAAATCCTTCGGCGCCGTAAAGGCATTGCGCGGAGTCGATTTCACTGCGGCACCGGGTGAGATCCTCGGCATCCTCGGCCCGAACGGCGCGGGCAAGACCACCATGGTGAACGTCCTGTCGACGCTCATCGCGCCGGACCGGGGACGCGCACTCGTCGCCGGGCACGATGTGGTCACCGATCCGGCGGCGGTGCGCCGATCCATCATGCTGACCGGGCAGTATGCGGCACTCGACGACATGCTCAGCGGCTACGAGAATCTCGTGATGTTCGGCAGGCTGATGGGGCTGCGCAAGCGGGCCGCCCGTGCCCGCGCGGACGAACTGATCACCGAGTTCGATCTCGTCGGCGCGGCGGGTCGCCGGGTCGGCACCTACTCGGGAGGTATGCGGCGGCGCATCGACATCGCCTGCGGTCTCGTCGTCCGACCGGATGTGGTGTTCCTCGACGAACCGACCACCGGGCTGGATCCGCGCAGTAGGCAAGGGGTTTGGGATCTGGTGCGCAGTTTCAAGAAGGCGGGCATCACCACCCTGCTCACCACGCAGTACCTGGAAGAGGCTGACGCGCTGAGCGATCGGATCATCGTCATCGACCACGGTGTGGTGATCGCGCAGGGCACCGCGGACGAACTGAAGTCGCGGACCGGCGGCAGTTACTGCGAAGTGGTGCCATTGGATCTGAAGGATCTCGACGTCATCGCCGCCGCGCTCGGATCGCTGCTACCGGTCGAGAATCGGGCCGCGCTGACGCCGGACTCGGACCGCATCACCATCCCGGCGCCGGACGGCGCGAAGACTCTCGCGGAAGCGTTGCGACGGTTGGACGGGGCGGAGGTGGAGCTGGTCGACATCGCGCTGCGCAGGCCGTCACTCGACGATGTGTTCCTTCAGCTGACCGGGCATCTGGCCTCCGCCGACGGTGTCCAGACCGACGCGAAAGCCGTTGACGTGGAGGTGGTCTCATGACCACGGGCACCTGGCTGGCCGAGGCCAGAGCCACCCCGGACCGGGCGCGGCAGTGGTGGGTGCTCACCACCCGGTTGATCGTGCCCTCGGTCAAGACCGGCGAGGTACTGACCTCGATCTTGGCTCCGGCGACCTTCACGGCGGGCTTCTACATTCCGCTGAAGACCGTAATGACGTTCGCGGGCACCGGATTCAGTAGCTACGCGCAGTTCATGATGCCCCTCGTCGTGTTGCAGGCCGCCGCGTTCACCGCCATCTCGGCCGCCTTCCGATCGGCGACCGATTCGGTGGCCGGGCTCAATCGGCGATTCGGGTCGATGCCGGTGGGGCGGCTCGTGCCCGCCGGGGCGCGGATGTCCGGCAACGTCTTCCGGCTGGCGTTGTCGCTGTGCGCTGCCATTGCCTGTGGGTATGTCATCGGGTTCCGGTTCTATCTGGATACCGCGCACACCATCGCGTTCCTGGGGTTGTCGATGCTCATCGGCATCGCGTTGACGCTCGGCGCGGATGTGATCGGGACGGTGTCGCGTAGCCCGGAAGCGGTCACCCAGGCACTTGTGTTGCCGCCCTTGATATTCGGCATGCTGTCGGCGGGGTTGGCACCGGCACAACAGTTTCCGGCGTGGGTGCAGCCGTTCGTGCGCAATCAGCCGGTGTCGCAGTTCGTGCTCGCGCTGCGGGCATTGGCGGGTGACACGCTGGGGAATGCGGGGCAGGTGACGTGGTCGTTGATGGGGCCGTCACTGGCCTGGACGGCCGCGATTCTCATTGTTTGTGTGCCACTGACCATCCGGTTGAGCTCGGGGAGGGCGTGATGACACTACTGGCCGATCGCACCGAAGATGTCCGCACCGTCTCGGAGGTGTCGTCCGCGTCCCTGGTGCGGCACACGCTGATTCAGACACAACGCCTGTTGCTGCGCTGGGTGCGCAATCCGATCACCCTGCTGGAAGCCCTGATCATCCCGTGCCTGCTGCTGATCATGCTGGAAACAGTTGTCGGCGGCCAGATTCGGAAGTTCACCGGCGAGAGCGCCCTCTACGGTTCCGTCCCGATGGTCACCGTCACCGGCGCCGTCTCCGGTGCCGTCGCCTGCGGTGTCCTGCTCGGCCGCGAACGCGAGGCCGGTCTACTCGCCCGCTTCTGGGTGCTGCCCGTGCACCGCGCCTCCGGCCTCGCCTCCCGCATCCTCGCCGAAGGCTGCCGCATCTTCGCGGGCACCCTGGCCATCATCCTCGTCGGCTACCTGCTCGGCTTCCGCTTCCACCAAGGGCTGCTGAACACCCTCCTATTCCTCGCCATCCCAGTGCTTTTCGGCCTGGCCTTCGCTACCGTAGTCACCTCGGTAGCCGTCTTCACCGCCAAAGCCGCCCTGGTAGAAGGCATCACCATCCTCACCTCCCTGATGATGTTCTTCAGCACCGGCTTCGTCCCCCTGGCCGCCTACCCCCAATGGATCCAACCGGTAGTCCGCAACCAACCCATGTCCGTAGCCGTAGACGCCATGAAAGCCCTTGCCCTGGAAGGCCCTTTGGCCCGCCCCCTAACCCTCACCCTCATCTGGTCCCTGGGCGCCATCATCCTTTTCGCCATCCCCGCCACCATCGGCTACCGCCGCGCCAGCAGGAGATGACAGTCGACGAACGGCTCACACCGAGTCGGCCCCGGTAGCCCAAAGGGGTACCGGGGCCGCGGGATTCGGGGGTTACTGGATGGCGAACTGGCGAGACAGGGCCCAGATCACGAGGACGTCGATGGCGATGATGACGAGGGCCCAGATGGGGTAGATGGGGGCGAAGAGGAAGTTGTCGAGGATGCTGAGGGCGGCCATGACGATGCCGGCCAGGTAGCCCCAGGTTTTGCCGGTGACGATGCCGAATCCGGCGATCAGGATGAGGGCGGCGATCACCAGGTGGATCCAGCCCCAGGCCGAGACGTCGATCAGGAAGACCTGATCTTCGGTGACCACGAAGATGTCGCGGCCTGCGATCGCGGCGATGGCGCTCAGCAGGTGCAGCAGGCCGGCGATGAGAATCAGGACACCGGCGAAGATGGTCATGTCGTTGAGCACCGGGCCGGTCCGGACGGGTCCGGGACTAGTCATAACACACACTCCTTTCGAAACGCGTGATACTTCTTTCGGCCCAACGTAGCCGCTGATCAGGCAAAACCGGCGCAGGTCGGCGGGTGGGTCACCGGGTCGCGCCACGCACCGGATCGAGTCGAGCAAACGTGCCGCGCCCCGATCACCCGGAGGTGCCTGCCCGCGGCGGGGCACACGCGAACCGCAGGCAAACAATGAGCGATCTCGCGCGGCGCGCCAGCACCGATGTGGCTGTTCGTGCGATCGTGGCGCAGAATAGGGGCCGCACGCGATGGCTCCCGGCGTTTCTCGCCTCGGTGACACGCATCGCTGCGACACAAGGTGTTGTGCTGCACGGACTTGTCACCCCCAAGGAGTAGTGTCAGGATCCGTCAGGCAGCGGGCTCGGGAAAGGTGTGGAGGCAGGATGAAACTGATCGATCGGGTATCGGCCATCAACTGGAATCGGGTGCCCGACGAGAAGGATGCCGAGGTCTGGGACCGGCTGACCGGCAACTTCTGGCTGCCCGAGAAGGTTCCGGTGTCCAACGACATCCCCTCGTGGGGCACGTTGACCGCCGATGAGAAGCAGCTGACCATGCGGGTATTCACCGGCCTCACGCTGCTGGACACGATCCAGGGCACCGTCGGCGCGGTGAGCCTGATCCCGGACGCGCTGACCCCGCACGAGGAGGCGGTGTACACCAACATCGCGTTCATGGAGTCGGTGCACGCGAAGAGCTACAGCTCGATCTTCTCCACGCTGTGCTCCACCCGGGAGATCGACGACGCGTTCCGCTGGTCGGAGGAGAACCGCAACCTGCAGCGCAAGGCCGAGATCGTGCTGGACTACTACAACGGCGACGATCCGCTCAAGCGCAAAGTGGCCTCGACGCTGCTGGAGAGCTTCCTCTTCTACTCCGGCTTCTACCTGCCGATGTACTGGTCCTCGCGGGCCAAGCTCACCAACACCGCAGATCTGATCCGGCTGATCATCCGCGACGAGGCCGTGCACGGCTACTACATCGGCTACAAGTACCAGAAGGGTCTGGAGCTGGTCAGCCAGGCCGAGCGCGACGAGTTGAAGAACTACACCTTCGAGCTGCTGTTCGAGCTGTACGACAACGAGGTCGAGTACACCCAGGACCTCTACGACGAGGTCGGCCTCACCGAGGACGTCAAGAAGTTCCTGCGCTACAACGCGAACAAGGCGCTGATGAACCTCGGCTACGAGGGCCTGTTCCCGAAGGACGAGACCGAGGTGAATCCGGCCATCCTGTCGGCGCTTTCGCCGAACGCCGACGAGAACCACGACTTCTTCTCCGGATCCGGTTCGAGCTACGTGATCGGCAAGGCCGTGAACACCGAAGACGAAGACTGGGAGTTCTGAGCGACACACCCGGCTGAGGCGGCGGCGGATTCTTCCGCCGCCGTTTCGCGTCTCCGGGATGGCACTCCGCGACGCTTGCGTTGACACCGGCGACAACGTTTAGCGTGGCCGTGACGGTCGCTCGGAGGAGGTCGGATGCTGATCGGTGAACTGGCGCAACAGGCCGGAACGAGTACCCGCACCCTGCGGTACTACGAGCAGCACGGGCTGGTGCGGGCGGGCCGCTCCACCAACGGGTACCGCGTATACGACGCGGCGGAACTGCCGGTTGTCCTGAAGATTCGGACGCTGCTCGAGGAGGGTTTCGACCTCGACGACATCCGCCCCTTCATCACCTGCCTGCGAGCGGGCAACAGCTCCGGCGACAGCTGCCCGGATTCGGTTGCGGTGCTGCGGCGCAAGCTCGACGAGGTGGACGACGCGCTCGCCCGGCTGACGACGCTGCGGGCGGAACTCCACTACCGGCTCGCCGGTGCCGAGCAGCATCCGCCTGCCTGCGAATTCGGGTAATCACCTGTCCGGCAGCCGGTCTCGATAGGCCGGTTGTGCGATCGTCGCTGCCCACGTCACCCGAGGAACGCTCGATGAAGTTTGCGATCAGTTACAGCACACCGCATTACGGCGCCGACCCCGATCGGATCATCGCCTTCGCCCAGCACGCGGAGGCCTGCGGATTCGAGGGGCTGTATCTCCCGGATCACATCGCGCTGTATCCGGGCGCGAAGGTCGGCAACTTCGAGATGCCTGCCACACTCCCCTATCCCGATCCGCTCGACTGCCTGAGCTTCGTCGCCGCGGCCACCCAGCGGATCCTGCTCGGCACGGGCGTATTGCTGTTGCCGTACCGCCATCCGGTGGTCCTGGCCAAACGGCTCGCGACAATCGATGTGCTGTCGCACGGGCGTATGCGGCTGCTGACCGTCGGGATCGGCACGCTGCCCGGCGAAGCCAGCGCGACCGGCGTCGACTTCGCCACTCGCGGGCGACGGACCGACGAAGCGATCGACGTACTGCGCCTGCTGTGGTCCGGCGGCGCGGAGGGCGTCAGCTTCGACGGCGAGTTCTTCGCCTTCGATTCGCTGGTCAGTTTCCCGAAACCCCTTGGCGTGCCCGAGTTACCGATCCACGTCGGCGGCTCCAGCCGTGCCGCCGCCCGCCGCGCCGGTCGACGCGGCGACGGATACTTCCCCGGCGGCATGCTCGGCCCGGACGAACGCGCCAGCCAACTGGACCTCGCCAGGTCGGAAGCCGTTGCCGCGGGGCGTGATCCGTCGGCGCTCGAATACACCCGCTGGGGATCGATCGACATGCCCATCGAGCGCGCTGAAGGGCTTGCGGCAGAAGGTGTTACCCGGGTCGTCATCGGCGGCATCGATCCCGAGGACCAGTTCGACGAAATGTCGCGCTTCGCCGAGCGATTCGATCTCGGTAGCTGACCTGGCGGTCCCTCCGCGTTCGCGCATCCGACGTTCGCGAACTGCCCCGGCACTCCCCTCCGAGTGCCGGGGCAGAGTGCTGCCCCGCGTGCCAATTCATCTCCTGGCACATTTCCAATAGCTCCTTTCCGAAAAGGAATTTCCGTTCTGGATTGTTCCTGTCGCCTTGCGGCACTGAGTAATTCGGCGAATCGGTGCACCTCCATTACAGTCAGCTGATTGTATGAGCACGGAGGCCGATTGGGGTCGGCTTTCCGACATACAAAGCAGTGCAGCCAAAACCGCAGCCAAACAATAGGAACATTCCAGAACTGACCTCGCCAGCAGTTTGGAATGTTCCACAGTTGCTGCCGCATATGGGTTCCACAACAGACGACCGTATTCAGCAACCCTTCGGAGATGCAGCCATGACGACTGGTTCTACCCTTCCGCGCAGGCTTCTGGCCCGCGAGCTCCGCAATGCCCGCGAGGCGGCGAAAGTCAGCTCGGAGGCTGCGCGGAATCAGATCGGTGTCAGCAAACAAACGTTCTGGCGAATGGAGAACGGGATCCCGACCAGATTGAATCCGTTGTTCGTCAAGCGGTTATGCGAGATCTACGGGGTAACGACCGACCTCACGCAGATACTGATGACGCTCGCCGAAGAGACGAAAGCCAAAGGGTGGTGGCATGCGTTCGACGACGCCATCCCCGACAGCTTCAAACTGTTCGTCGGCCTGGAAGACGCAGCACAACGGGCGATTTCGTTTCAGACAACGTTCCTGCCTGGAATGTTGCAAACCGACGAGTACCGCCGGGCGATGGCTTTGATCGAGCACCCGAACATGCCGACATCGGCGGTAGAGACGAAGATCCAGATTGCCGCACGCCGACGAGATCGACTCACCGAAGCGACCGATCCGCTGACACTGGAAGCCTTTATCGACGAATCGGCGCTTCGCCGCCCGACCGGCAGCCCCGGAGTCATGGCCAACCAGTTGGCACATCTCGCCGATGCCGCACAGTTGCCTAATATTTCGGTCCGCATAGTGCCACTGTCGGCAGGCACTTACGGCGGTTTGATCGGTCGCTCATTCGTACTGCTGGAGTTCCCGCCACACCCGACCGCATACCTGACAGAGCCGCCAGTGGTCTACGTCGAAGGCTATATCGACGATCTATATCTGGAACGCCCCGAGGAAATTGCCGCTTATCGTGCGGTGCACACAGACATCAAGCGTCTGGCATTGGACGAGGCCGACAGCCTCGGTCTCATCCGCACTATCAGAGAGGACACCAACCCGTGAACATTGACATTACTCATGCACGATGGTTCAAGAGCGCGCGATGTTTTTCCTCGCGAGACTGTGTAGAAGTAGCACATCTCGACAGCGGCCAAGTAGGCATCCGCGACTCGAAGAACCGCACCGGCCCAGCCCTGGTACTCACCCCCGACGCGTGGGACACCTTCATCGCCAGTGTTGTACACGGCGATTTCAACCACCCGTAGCCCTACCGTCCACACGAAACCCCCACCTTCCGTGGGGGTTTCGTGCTTTACGCCAAACTATTTGTCGCCGTTCGGCTTCCGCAAAATGCTCAGGATCTGAGCCACATCGGACTTGATGTCGCCAACGTCCGATTCCACCGTCGCCAATCGACCATCCATCGTCCCGATCCGGCAATCCATGGTCCCGATCCGACTATCCAACGACTCGACCCGGCCATCCATCGACTCGATCCGACTATCCAACGACTCGATCCGACTATCCAACGACTCGACCCGACTATCCAACAACCCGATCCGGCCATCCAACAACCCGATCCGGCCATCCATCGACTCGATCCGGCCCTCGACGGCCCCGATCCGGCCATCCATCGACTCGATCCGGCCCTCGACGGCCCCGATCCGGCCATCCATGGAACCGAGTCGAGCGGCCATCGACTCCTGACCAGAGATCAAGTTGCCGATGTCGATACTCATCGAAATCAACCGGGACGCAACCGAGCGGCCGTCCAGGTCTCCGATACGGCTGTCCAGGACGCCGATGCTGGTCCGAATCTCACCCAGGGCGGCGTGGACGGCGTCGAACTTCTCCTCGAATCCGGTCACCGTGACAGTATCGCGCGTGATTTGCTGATCCCGCCACCGTTCTAGCTCATGCACACGTTCTTCCAAAGACTTCTCGCTGCTGCTCATGGGTCGAGCCCTCCCCTCGTCCGCTACTGCATCGAAAAACTACGAGCGGATCGTATCCCTGGGCACCGACACCTAATCGTCTCGGAGAGATCGCATTTCAGGTCGTTCGCGCTCGCCGCACCGCATCGGCTGTGTCTTCGCGACCGTCGGCAGTCAGCCCCGCGATCACGCCGTCTATGTCGGCGGCGAGCCGATTCTGGCTGAGCTTGAACTTGGCCTCGATGCGGGTGATCGCCAGTTCGATGCCGACGATGGCGCGCAGCTGACCCGCGATGAACTGTGGTGGTGCGTCGTCGACCGACCATGGTTGCGGCCGCCCGGCCTCATGGCGTTCGGTCAGGTCGCGGACGAGTCGTTCGACCCAGGCCGGGTCGTCGTGCACGGTGAGCTGGCCGTAGACGTGTGCGGTGGCGTAGTTCCAGGTGGGCACCGCGCGACCGTGCTCAGCCTTGCTCGGGTACCAACCTGGAGAGATGTACGCGTCCGGTCCGCGCACGATGACCAGCGCCTCGCCGACCACCGACCGTCGCCACTGATCGTTGTTGCGGGCGAGGTGACCACGAAGCGTCCTCGTGCCGGCGTCGTAGACGAACGGCAGCATGGTGGCGACCAGACCGTCCGGGGTCGCGGTGATCAGATCGGCGGCGCCGTGCTGGGTGAGCAGCTCGTGCATCGCCTGTTCATCGGCGGCGAAATGTGCGGGGACGTACATACTTTCCAGCATCGTCGGCCGAGTTGCCATACACCAGTACCACTTCGTCGACATTCGCCAGGACCACTTCGACTGGGAACGCGACTGTTCCGCCGTACCCCGAGGGGTGCGGCGGAACAGGGTGAGGGGTCAGTGGCCGACTACGACCAGGACGAACTGCTGGGTGGGGTTGTTCTGGGCGGGGCGGCTTACTACGCCGTAGTCCTTGGCGTCGTACTCGTGGGCGTCCACGTAGCGGTTGTTGGAGGCCTGTTGGATGGTGTACTTGCCGGCGCCGATGGAGTTGAAGTGCCAGACCTGGGTGGGGTTGTTCTGGGCGGGGCGGGTGACCAGGTGGTAGTCGAGGGATTCGATCTCGTGGGCGTCCAGGTAGCGGTGGCTGCTGACTTGCTGCACGGTGCCGGTGCCGGTGCCGCTCTGATCCCAGTGGATGCGCCACTGCTGGCTGGCGTCGCCCTGCTTCGGCCGGGTGACGACGTTGTAGTCGTGGGTGCCGTCGGCCCATGCGTCGAGATAGCGACCACTCGAGACCTGCTGGATCGTGACGATGTCGTCCGGCTGTGCGGCGTTTGCGGTGGCGGGAACTGCGGCGATGGCTGCGGTGGTCAGCATTGCGAAGAACAATCCTGCGGCTGCGCGGCTGGTGAAGTGAGTCAAGGACTGATCTTTCTGGTGGAAGTTGTTGCGTTGCTTGTCTGAACCAATGTTCGAGCAAACGCAACCACTCCGTAAGGCACCCTCGGGGGTAGCTGGACCGCTGCGGGGTGCGAAATTCACCCCCCGAGGGTGGCCGACATCATCGCCAGTGGTGGTCGCCGACGATCGCCGCTTCGCCGCCGCCGTCGGCGAAGATGATCTGGCCGGTGACGAACCGGTTGTCCGCACTGGTCAACCAGCAGATGGTTTCGGCGATCCATTCCGGTCGGCCCGGGAAACCGCCGAACGGTTGCGGCGCAGCGGTTTCGACGGTCTTGCGCACCTCTTCGTCGGCGAGGATCCACGCGGCCGCGGGTGTATCGACGACGCCCGGGGCGACGATGTTGAGAGCGATTCCGGCACCGGCCCATTCGGGGGTCGGGGCGACATTGCGAACCCAGCGATTCAACGCGCGCTTCGCGATCCCATAGCCGCCGGTAGGCCCACCGAGTGTGGGATCGGCTTCGAGATAGGCGACGGCAGCGTCCTCGTCGCCGTCGAGACAGGCCTGCACGACGCGCTCGTCCGCCGGTGCCAGCGACGAAGTCGACGATACGGCCAGCGCGCGGGGCGCCGGGCTCTGCGCCAGCAGCGGCCGAAGCCCTTGCAATGTCGCGACGGCACCGAAGTAGTTCGTTTCGAGCAGACCTGTCTTGCCGCCCCCGGCGATAGCGAGCACCGCGTCGATCGGCCCGCGGTCGGTCACCTGATCGATCAGTGACTGCCGACCGGCAGGCGTGGACAGATCAGCTTGGATCTCGGCGTCGCTGAGGTCGCACCCGATGACCGTGGCGTCGCGCTCGCGAAGCAGCGCGGCGGTCGCGGCACCGATGCCGGACGCCGAACCGGTGACAACATACGTTCGCCCGGCGAACCCTGGGTGCGATGTCATTGCGATGTCCGATCAGCCGATGGCGGAGAGGTATTCACCGTAGAAGAGCATCAGGCCGACCGCGGACGAGATGCCCGCCAGCAACCAGAAGCGGATGATCACGGTGGTTTCGGCCCACTTGCTGAGTTCGAAATGGTGGTGGAAGGGCGCCATCTTGAACAGGCGGTTGCGGGTGGTCCGGAAGACGACGATCTGCAGCAGCACCGAGAGGATCTCGGCGAAGAACAGTGCGCCGACCACCGCGGTGAGCAACTCGGTGCGGGTGGTGACGGACAGGCCCGCGAGCATTCCGCCGAGCGCGAGCGAACCTGTGTCGCCCATGAAGATCTTGGCCGGTGCCGCGTTCCACCACAGGAATCCCATGCAGGCGCCCGCACCGGCGGCGCAGACCACCGCGAGATCGAGCGGATCGCGGACGTTGTAACAACCGGCGTTCGGGGTGATCGCGCAGGAATTGGTGTACTGCCAGAAGGTGATGATCACGTAGGCGCCGAGCGCGAAGCTCATCGATCCGGCGGCCAGTCCGTCCAGACCGTCGGTGATGTTCACCGCGTTGGACCAGGCCACCACCAGGAAACTGACCACGAGTAGGAACCCGACCAACCCGAACGAGACGGTCTCCACGTCCCGGACATAGGACATGTGCCGACTGCCCGGCGTCAGCCCGGTACTGTCCGGAAACCGCAGCGCGAGCACACCGAAAACCACCGCGGCGGTGAGCTGGCCGACGTACTTGCCGGTCGCGGTCAATCCGAGGTTGCGCCGCTTGCGGATCTTGATGAAGTCGTCGAGGAAACCCACCACGCCCAGCGCGGTGGCCAGGCCGAGCACGAGCAACCCCGACGCGGATATCCCCTCCGCGTCGTGCCGGATGCCGATCAGATGCGCGCCGAGATAACCCGCCCACATACCGATCAGGATCGCGATGCCGCCCATCGTCGGCGTGCCGCGCTTGGCCTGATGGCTGGCCGGTCCGTCGGCCCGGATCTCCTGCCCGACCTTTCGCCTGGTCATCAGTTTGATCAGCAATGGTGTCAAGGTGATCGAGACCGCCAGCGCGATCATCGCCGAGTACAAGATCTGTCTCATGCGCCCCTCATGCGGCCGTCATCGGAAAAGTCGAGTAATTGAAACATCAACGCACGGGCACCTTTTCACTGCCCGGCCTGGTCGATACCCGACTCATGCCTGTACCGCTGCCGTCCACCGAACCCACCATCGTCCCTCGCGAAATGCCATGACGTTAGCAAGCCGAACGGATCCATGCGGCCTCCTGAAGTTCGGCTAAACACCGCTGCCGCGACCGTCCATCAGGACGGCCGCGGCAGCGGGCGGCGTCGAACTCAGATGCCGAGGACCAGCTTGGCGGTGGTGAAGTAGATGATCAGCCCGGTGGCATCGACCAGGGTGGTGACCATGGGTGCGGACACCACCGCGGGGTCGATCCGCAGCTTCTTGGCGAGCAGCGGCATGGTGCCGCCGATGGTGGCGGCCCAGCCGCAGATCAGCACGAGGGTGATGCCGACGACCAGCGCGACGCGCGGGCCGACGAACAACCCGCCGATCACCAATCCCGCTGCGGCGAGCATGGATCCGAGCACCAGGCCGACCCGGCATTCGCGCCAGATCACCTTGAACAGGTCGGTGACCCGCACCTCGCCGACCGCGAGCGCCCGCACACAGGAGGTGGCGGCCTGCGCGCCCGCGTTGCCGCCCGCGCCGATGAGCAGCGGGATGAACAGCGCGAGATGCGCGGCCTGCTGCAGGGTGCCCTCGAACATGTCGGTGACGCTGACCGTGAGTGTCGCGGCGAACAGCAACAGCAGCAACCACATCGCGCGGTAGCGGGCCAGCTGGAACACGCCCGCGGCCATGTAGTGGCCCTCCCACGGCGCCGAGCCGGCCTGCCTGGCCACGTCCTCGCTGTCCGCGGCCTCGATCACCTCGACGGCGTCGTCGATGGTGAGCAGGCCGACGAGCCGATTCTCGCTGTCTACGACAGGCATGTTGATGTCGTTGGTCTCGCGCATCAGCCGGGCCGCCTTCTCGGCGGAGTCGGTGGCGCGCGCGCAGGCCGGTTCGGTGACGACCAGTTCGGCGATCATCGTGTCCGGCTTGCTGAGCACCAGTTCGCGCAGTTCGACGATGCCGGTGAGCCGTCGGCCCGCGTCGACGACGGGCAGCGTGTAGACGGTTTCGGCGTTCGCGCCCTTGGCCCGCACCATGGTCAGCGCCTCGGCGACGGTCAGGTTCTGCGGCAGCGCGACGACCTCGGGGGTCATGTACTGGCCCGCCGAACCCTCCGGGTAGCCGAGCAGCGCGGCGGTCATCCGCCGCTCGCGCGGGCTGAGGCCGGCGAGCACCTTCTTGGCGACCTTCGCGGGCGCCTCGCGCAGCATACGGGCGCGGTCGTCGGGCGCCATGCCCTCGATCAGGTCGCGGAAGCTCTGGTCCCGCAGGCCCTGCAGGATCTGCTGCTGGTCGACCGGTTCGAGTTCTTCGAAGACCGCCAGCGCCAGGTCCTTGTCGAGCAGCCGGAACGCGATCCCGGCCTGGACGGCGTCCATCCGGGCGAGCTGGTCGGCGATGACATGCGGCGGGTGGTTGTCGAGCCAGGCGAGCGCGGCGTCGACGCGGTGGCTGTCGGCGATGTCCTGCAGTGATTCGGACAGCGTCGGACGTACTTCGATGACATCGGTCTGCGACATGGGGTGTCCTCAGCGATATGCGTGAGTGAATGGGAGCGCGAGATTTCACACCGCGGGCGCCCGCCCCAACCGTCGCTAACTACTCAGGAGTGCGAAGGGGCGACGCCGCGCGGCCTTCGACTGGGAGGTTCGCTGCGCATGGCAACCCCACCTCCTTCTCGTCGCTGCCGCAGACCGGTCGGGCCCGCACCATCACTGAAACGCTGCTCGGACGCGAAAGCATCCTTGTGCAGGATACAGGCAATCGGTTGAAGTGTTCACCACGAACGATCACGTTGCTCGGTCGATCAGCGTGGCTGTGACAGCGGTCTCGGCATCGCGCCAAGTGGGCACGTGGTGTACCCAGTCGGGCACCGGATCCGGTTGCGCGCCGAACAGGAAGAGGTGCGGCACCAGATCGCGCAGGGCATGGTGCACGTCGATCCGATCGTCGATCATGTGCGTGATGCCGAGGTCGGCGCAGTGTCCGGCCTTGTCCGCGCGTTTGCGGCAGAAGCGCAGGTGGTCGCGCGGGATCCCGGTGCGGTCGTAGAAATCGTGGTGGTCCAGCCATTGTCTGGTGCGCTGTTCGATCCGCTCCCCGCACTTGGAGATCACCCACGCCCGGCCCTCGAAACGCTGGACCAGGCGGGGTAGGGCGTCGAAAGCGTTGGGGCTGGGCGGAGTTCGCAATGCCTCGTCGAGTCCGCCGGAGAGAAATACCGTGTCCGCGGCCCCGGGTCGCAGGGCCGCCCCCTGGATGACCCGGCCGAAATCAACGCCGAGTCGAGATTGTCTATCTGTATTCATTTGCGTCCAAGCATGACTCGGGCAACCGTGTCGACGCGAGCGAATTTCCTTCTCGCGCAGCGGGTCAGACCGGCGGCATCGGGTCGTACTGGATGAGGCGGCGCACCTCTTTGGCACGGTCGGCACTGGCCAGCCGACGGACCAGGTGCAGTGCCATGTCGATCCCCGCGGAGACACCCGAGGAGGTGATGACGTCGCCGTCGTCGACGTAGCGATCCTCGCGGCGGACCTCGATGGGGGGGTCCAGTTCGGCCAGGCGGTCCAGCGACTTCCAGTGCGTGGTCGCCGGTCGACCGGCCAGCAGGCCCGCCGCCGCGAGGACCAGGGAACCGGTGCACACGCTGGTGATCAGCGGTGTCGTTTCGCGTTGGGCCCGGGCCCAGGTGAGCATGGCCTCGTCCTCGACCATCGGCCGCGTGCCCATGCCGCCGGGAAAGATCAGCACGTCGCGGCGGGGCGCGGTGTCGAACGAGTACTCCGCCTCGATCGTCATGCCTTTCGCGCACTTGATCGGCCCGCCGTCCATCGAGAACGTGAACGCCGTGTAGCCGTCGTCGGGGTAGTACTGGGTCCAGAAGGCGAGCACCTCCCACGGACCGACCGCGTCGAGTTCTTCGACTCCGGGGAACAGCAGCAGACCGACGGTTTGCGTCATCCTTCTCCTCATGCCGGAACTCGCGGGCTCTGGGTAGACGGTAGCGGCCCGGGAAGGAAGACAGCTCGTCCGAGCCGTCAACTAATCGTTTGCCACAAACCCGTAATCAGCGCAAGACATTTTCGTACCTCAAGTTTGGTTCTTCCATAGTCGACAGACTGATCGCCATGTCACTCACCCGAAACACCGGTTCCGTCACGCCTTATGGCGCAGAAAAGCACGTAACACGAGCCTCTTCCGTGACCCATAACGTTATCCCAGGACAGGTGACGTGGCTATTAGCTACAAGTTAGCCTGTGGGCATGACCAAACTACTGGCATTCACCTCACCGGCAAAAGGACACCTGTATCCGCTCGCGCCGGTCCTGGCGGAGCTGGTATCGCGGGGCCACGACGTGACCGTGCTGACGCTGCCCGGCAGCGAACAGGCTTTGGAACCCTTCGGCATCACCGTGCGCGATCTCCCGCCCGCGCTGGCGCGGGACACCCTGCACGACTGGGCGACCACCTCGCGGATCGCGGCCCTGCGCGCGGCGGTCCGCGCGCTCGTCGCCCGCATCCCGGACGAGATCCAGGCCTTGCGCAGCGCGATCATCGCCGAACGACCGGATGCCCTGCTGATCGACGTCAGCGCACCCGGCGCGCACATTCTCGCCGCGGCCAGCGGGCTGCCCTGGGCATCGTGGGCGTCGATGCTGCTGCCGATCCCCTCGCACGACGCGCCACCCTTCGGCCCCGGGCTGCGGCCGCGCACGGACCTGCTCGGCCGAGCCCGCGACAACACCGTGCACTGGTTCCTCAATCGCCGTTGGAACGAGGTGCTGCCGCAGCTCAATCACATGCGCCAGTACTACGGGCTGGATGAGCTGGAGAACACCGTGGACTACCTGCGGCAGCCGCCGCTGATGCTCAACTTCACCGCGCCACCGTTCGACGATGTGCGCGGTGACTGGCCGCTGTCGGTGCACCAGATCGGGCCGGGCCTGTGGGCGCCGGACGCCGAGCCGCCCGCGTGGCTGGACGAGATCGATCGGCCGCTGGCGCTGGTCACCTGTTCGACCGAATTCCAGGACGACGGCAAGCTCGCCCAGGCGGCGATGGACGCGCTGGCCGACAGCGGGCTGTACACGGTCGTCACCTCGGGCGCCATCGACCCGGCGACCCTCACGGTCCCGCCGAACGCGCGGGTCGAGCAGTTCCTGCCACACCATCTGCTACTCGACCGGACCGCCGTCGTCGTCTCGCACGGCGGCATGGGCATCACCCAAAAGGCCTTGGCCGCAGGCGTTCCGGTGTGCGTGGTGCCGTTCGGCCGGGGCCAGTCCGAGGTCGCGCGGCGGGTGGTCACCAATGAGGCGGGCAGCTGGGTGTCCGCGAAGCGACTCACCGCCGCCAGCCTGCGCGCCGGTATCGACAAGGCGATGGCCTGCCGCGACGGCGCGGCCAGGGTGGCCGCCGGATTCGCTGCGGCAGGTGGCACGTTGCGCGCCGCCGAGCTGCTGGAGCGGCATTTCGCCGGGCACCCGATCACGCATCCGGCCAAGACCGGTGCCACGCCGACCCACAGCTCGCACCCGTATCCGACCAATGAGGTTGCGCCGGAGATCACTCAGGGCGAGCCGGACCCGATTGTCCTCCCGCCCAATGACTCTCCGCCCACCGACGACCGGTACTGGACCACGTGGCAGCGTCGCGATCGCTGACCCGTTCGCTCGAGGTCGCGTGAAAACGATGTGCGCCGCGCGGGTTTGGCGCGGTACGGTCCGGCGATGGACGACTACTTCGGTGAGCGTGTAGCGGCCCGGTACGACGAGTCGTACGCGGAACTGTTCGAACCGGACATCGTCGGACCGATGGTCGATGTGCTCGTGCGGCTCGCGGACGGTGGCCAGGCCTTGGAGCTCGGCATCGGCACGGGGCGCGTCGCCTTACCGCTGGCGCGCCGCAGCGTCCCGGTGCACGGCATCGACCTGTCGCCCGCGATGGTCACCCGGCTGCACGCCAAACCCGGTGCCGACGCGATCGGCGTGACGATCGGCGACTTCGCGACGGTCAAGGTGGACGGCCCGTTCGCCGTCACCTACCTGGTCTTCAACACCATCATGAATCTGACGACGCAGGCGGAACAGGTGGCCTGTTTCGCCAACGTCGCCGCCCATCTCGAACCAGGTGGCTGCTTCGTCATCGAGGTCGGCGTCCCCGACCTGCGCAGCTTGCCGCCCGGCCAGACCATGGTCCCGTTCCAGGACAGCCCGACTCAGTGGGCGTTCGACCGCTACGACGTCGCCACCCAGCAGATGAGCTCCAACTACATCGAGATCGTCGACGGCCGCGGCGAGTACCGATCGATACCGTTCCGCTACGTGTGGCCCGCCGAGCTCGATCTGATGGCTCAACTCGCCGGGCTGCGACTACGCGAGCGCTGGGGTGGCTGGCTGCGCGAACCCTTCACCAACGAAAGCCGCAAACACGTGTCGATCTGGGAGAAACCCATCGGCTGACGGGGTTACACGCAGCCGGCGTCGAAGGGTTGTTCGCGCGGCCGGGCCACGGGAGAGTTGGCCGGTTGGAGCGAACAGCCAGGAGGGCGCTATGGCTACTGCCGATCAGCCACGTTCGGGATCGCAGGCCGTCGAGCGGGCGGTGCATCTGCTGAATTGCTTCGAGGGCGACGATCCTGAGCTGTCGATCAGCGAGTTGGCGCATCTGGCGGGGGTGCCGGTGAGTACGGCGCATCGGCTCGCTCAGGCTTTGGTGCGCGGCAGGCTGCTGGAGCAGGACCCGGCCACCGATCGATACCGGGTCGGGCAGGGGCTGGCGACGATGGCCCGGCCCGCGCTGACCAGGCTCGGCATCGATTCCGCCGCACCGCATATGTATGCCCTGGCGGCGGGGATCAGGATCACGACGAGTCTCAGCGTCGCCGATTCGCGGGACGCGGTGACCGTGCTACAGGCTCGACCGCCGGTGCGTTTCTGCAACCATCAGCTGCCGCGGTTGCGCCAACCGCTGGGTTCGAGCGCCTCGGGGCGGGCGCTGCTCGCGCATCTGCCCGCGGCACCCTATCTGGCCACCGAGTTGGATCTGGTGCGGCGCAAGGGTTTTGCGGTCGAGGAATTCGAGGGTGCGGACGATCCGATCCGATCCGTCGCGGTGCCGGTCTTCGACGCGGACAAGCAGGTGTGGGGTGCGCTGAGCGTTCAGGCCCGGTCGGCGCGGCTGAACGATGAACTGGTCCGCGAGATCCTGCCCGCGATGCGCCAGATCGCCGTGCGGATCGGCGGGGTCGTGCAAAACAGCTCCGCCTCAGGGGTATACACGCCGTAGTTAAACTCACCGCGATTTTCACAATGTGGAATGGCCGTTGTTTGTCGCCGTGCGGGGCAACACCATAGAAGGCCACGGGTACCGAATCCGGCGCCCGGCACAGTTCACGGAAGTCTCGAAGAGTTGATCCCTACCGCGCTGATCCGCCGCCGCGCGATCGACCTCATGCGGGTACCGCATGGGATCTGTCGCCGCTGACGCCAGTTTCCTGGCGCCTGTCATTTCCGATATTCCATTGTCGCGACCTTCTCTTCTGTTGTCGCCGTGCCCTTTTCGTTTCCGCACGCGCTTTTACTAAGGACTTCCAGCATGCCCTCCTCCGCTCCCCCGCGGCGCGCGGTCCGCGCATTCGCCGCCGCTCTCACCCTGCTCACCAGTGTTTCCGTGCTCGCAGGCTGCGGCAAGTCCGAGCCAGGCAGCACCGCCGACGGAAGGGCCGTGCTCCGCTATCAAGGCGCCACCGGTCAGGTCTCCCCCTACGAATTGGCCGAGGATCTCGGCTACTTCAACAAAATCGCGTTGCGCTGGGAGGGCGATACCACCAGCGGCCCCGCCAACATTCAGGCCGCGGCGACGAATCAGGTGGAATTCGGTAGCGCGTTCAACGGCGCGGTGGTGAAACTGATCGCGGGCGGCGCGAAAGTCACCTCGGTGCTCAGTTCCTATGGCTCGGACGAACAATCGTTCACCGGATACTTCGTCCGCGACGATTCCGGCATCAATTCGGCACGCGATCTCATCGGCAAGAAGGTGGCCGTCAACACCCTCGGCGCGCACCACGAGTTCATCACCCGGGAGTGGCTGCATCAGCAGGGTCTGTCCGAGAAGGAGATCAAGCAGGTGGAGCTGACGGTGGTGCCGCCGGCCAACACGGAGGACGCGATCCGCAAGGGACAGATCGACGTCGGGGCCCTGGGCAGCGTCTTCCGGGAGACCGCCGTCCAGCGCGGCGGGCTCCATGCGCTGTACACCGACACGGCGCTCTACGGCGCGCTCAACTACGGCACCTACGTGTTCCGCAACGACTACATCGCCAAGAACCCGGAAGCGGTCAAGGATTTCGTGCAGGGCACCGCCCGCGCCACCCGCTGGCTGCAGCTCACACCGCGCGACGAGGTGCTCGCCCGGTTCACCTCGATCATCGAGAAGCGCGGCCGCAACGAGAACACCGGCCTGGTGAAGTACTGGCGCAGCTCCGGGCTGCCGACGCCGGGCGGGGTGGTCGCCGAGAAGGAACTGCAGATCTGGATCGACTGGCTGGTCCGCAACGGCGAACTGAAGGACGGGCAGTTGCAGGCCAAGGATCTGTTCACCAACAAGGACAACCCTTACGCCAACGGCACATTCACCCCGCAGAGCGGACCGACCGGCGAGGCGGTGGCCGCGAAATGACCGCGAAACTGTCGCTGACCCAGGTGCACAAGCAGTTCTCGATCCGCGGCTCGAACGAGAAGTTCACTGCCATCGAAGACATTTCGCTGGATCTGCGTGATGGGGAGTTCCTCGTCCTGGTCGGACCGAGCGGGTCCGGCAAGTCGACCCTGCTCGATCTGCTCGGCGGTTTGAGCAAGCCGACCTCCGGCGAGATCCTCCTCGATGGAAAGCCGATCACCGGGCCGGGATTGGACCGGGGCATCGTGTTCCAGCAGTACGCGCTGCTGCCGTGGCGTACGGCGCGCGGCAATATCGAATTCGGCTTGGAGGCCAAGGGATTACGGCGCAGGGCCCGGCGCGAGATCGCCGAGAACTACCTGGAGTTGGTGGGACTGACCGGGTTCGGCGATCGCTACCCGCACGAGCTGTCCGGCGGGATGAAGCAGCGCGTCGCGATCGCCCGCAGCCTGGCCTTCGATCCGGAGGTGCTGCTGATGGACGAGCCGTTCGCCGCGCTCGACGCGCAGACCCGGGAGTCGTTGCAGGACGAGCTGTTACGCATCTGGCGGGCCACCGGGAAGACGGTCCTGTTCATCACGCACGGCATCGACGAGGCGGTGTATCTCGGTCAGCGGGTCGCGGTGCTGACCTCGCGGCCCGGTCGGATCAAGGCGGTGGTCGAGGTGGAGATCGACCGGGAGGCGGGTGGCGATATCCGTTCGTCGGAGCGGTTCCGGGACTACCGCCACGAGATCTGGACGCTGTTGCAGAGCGAGGTTCAGCGCGCGGCGTCGTTGGAGCGAGAGTCGCTGTCGGACAACACGACCCATGCAGATGCACATGTCGAGAGGTTGACCCATGTCTAGTGCAGTGGACTTCACCGAGCGTTCGATCGCGGTGAGCGCGGCCCCACCCGATCGAGTCACCGCTATTCGACCTGCCGCAGGGCCTTCATTCAAGGCGGGATCGCGCGCGGTCCGGTTAGTCGGCCGCTTCGCCTGGCGGGTGTTCAAACCGACGATCGTGATCGCGCTATTCCTGCTGCTGTGGCAGCTCGCCCCCACCCTCGGGCTGGTGGACGAGGTGTTCCTGCCGCCGTTCTCGGTGGTCGCGCAGTCGCCGACCTGGTCGTGAGCGGTGAGCTGTGGACCCACATCTCGGCCAGCCTGAGCCGCTCGCTGGCCGGTTACGCGATCGCGCTGGCCGTGGCCATCCCGCTCGGCATCTCGATCGCCTGGTACAAGCCGGTGGCGGATTTCCTCAACCCGATCCTGGAGCTGTTCCGCAACACCGCGGCGCTGGCCTTGCTGCCGGTGTTCATCCTGATCCTCGGCATCGGCGAGACCTCGAAGGTCGCCCTGGTGGTGTACGCGAGCACCTTCCCGATCCTGCTGAACACGATCAGCGGTGTTCGCACCGTCGACCCGTTGCTGATCAAATCGGCTGTGTCACTGGGTCTCTCGCCGCTGCGGCTGTTCCAGAAGGTGATTCTGCCCGCCGCGCTGCCGTCCATCTTCACCGGTCTGCGGATGGCCGCGGCGAGTTCGATCCTGGTGTTGCTGGCGGCCGAGATGTTCGGCGCCAGAGCGGGACTCGGCTACCTGATCACCGCCGCGCAACAGAACTTCCAGATCCCGAACATGTACGCGGGGATCATCGCCATCTCCCTGCTCGGTCTGGCCTTCAACGGCCTGCTGGTCGCCCTCGAGCGCCGATTCTCGCGCTGGCGCACCGAACCGAACGCCTGACCGTCCACTCCGCAACGCAAGGAAGAACCATGTCTCGTAAACAGTTCCACCTCAATGCCTTCCTGATGGGCGTCGGGCATCACGAGGCCGCGTGGCGGCACCCGCGCACCGAGGCGCACCGGGTGCTCGACGTCCGGCATTTCCAGGAGCTGGGCCAGATCGCCGAGCGTGGCAAGCTCGATTCGGTGTTCTTCGCCGACGGCCTCGCGGTCGGTCCGCGGATCAAGCGCAACACCCTGGCCGTCTTCGAGCCGATCACGCTGCTGGCCGCGATCGCCGCCGCCACCACGCATGTCGGGCTGATCGCGACGGCATCCACCACCTACCACGAGCCGTTCAACCTGGCCCGTAAGTTCGCCTCGCTCGACCACATCAGCGGTGGCCGCGCGGGCTGGAACATCGTCACGTCGGCGGGCGAGGACGAGGCGTTCAACTTCGGCTACGACGGTGTCCCCGAGCACGCGCGGCGTTATGAGCGGGCGCAGGAGTTCGTCGACGTGGTCAATCAGCTGTGGGACAGCTGGGAGGCCGACGCGATCGTGCTCGACACCGAGACCGGCATCTTCGCCGACCCGGACAAGGTGCACACCGTCGACTACGACGGGCCGCGCTTCCGGGTGCGCGGACCGTTGAACTCGCCGCGCACACCGCAGGGTCGGCCGCTGCTGGTGCAGGCCGGATCATCGGAGAGCGGAAAGGAATTCGCCGCGCGGCATGCCGAGGCAGTGTTCACCGCGCAGCGGACGTTGGCCGAGGGGCAGGCGTTCTATCGCGATCTGAAGTCGCGTTTGGCGAAGTACGGTCGCGCGGCCGACGAGCTCAAGGTGTTGCCGGGGCTCGTGCCGTTCATCGCCGACACCACCGAGGAGGCGCAGGCGCTGGAGCAGGAGTTCACCGATCTGATCTCGCCGGACTACGCGCTGCGGCAGCTGTCCACCATGCTGGGTGTCGATCTCACCGAGCACGCGCTCGACGCGCCGCTGCCGCCGCTGCCGTCGGAGAGCGAGATCGAAACGCACAAGAGCCGGTTCACGCTGGTCAAGGAGCTGGCGGAGAACGAGAGCCTGACCGTGCGCCAGCTGATCGGCAAGCTCGGCGGTGGGCGCGGTCATCGGACTTTCGCGGGCACGCCGACCCAGATCGCCGACGAGTTGCAGAGCTGGTTCGACAACGGTGCCGCCGACGGATTCAACATCATGCCGCCGTATCTGCCTGGTGGGCTGGAAGACTTCGTCGACCGGGTGGTCCCGATCCTGCAAGAGCGCGGCCTCTTCCGCACCGACTACGAGGCGGACACGCTGCGTGGGCATTACGGGCTCGGGCCGGTGGAGAGCCGGTACACGCGGGAACGGACCGAGGCGAGCGCATGACCGTCGACGTCCTCGTACTCGGCGGCGGCCCGGCCGGTACCTGGGCGGCGCTGAAGGCTGCGGCCACCGGTGCCTCGGTTATGTTGGCCGACAAGGGTTTCTGTGGGAGCAGCGGCGCGACGGCCGCCGCTGGAACCGGGATCTGGTACGTGCAGCCCGAGCCGGAACTGCGCGAGAAGGCGATGGCGAGCCGCGAGGCGCTCGGTGGTTACCTCGCCGATCGCGGGTGGATGGCCCGCGTGCTCGACGAAACGTACGCCAGGGTCAACGAACTCGCCGAGGTCGGCCGCTACCCGTTTCCGACCGATCGCAAGGGTCGTTCGCTGCGTACCGGTGTGCAGGGGCCGGAATACATGCGGCGGCAACGGCTCCGGCTACAGCGGGCGGGGGTACCCATCCTCGATCATGCTCCGGCGATCGAACTGCTCACCGACGCCGCTGGTTCGGTAGCGGGCGCGCGCCTGCAACGGCTGGCAACCGGTGAACTCGTCGACACCAGTGCTCGCGCAGTCGTTCTCGCCACCGGTGGATGTGCGTTCCTGTCGAAGACGCTGGGCTGCAACGTCAATACCGGCGACGGCGCGCTGATGGCCGTCGAGGCGGGGGCCGAGCTTTCCGGCATGGAGTTCTCCAATGCCTATGCCATCGCGCCGGAGTTCACCTCGGTGACCAAGACCGCCTACTACTCGTTCGCGACCTTCTACCTGGGCAATGGCGAGCCGCTGGCGGGTGCGTCGGGCAAGAGCCGCTCGCCGATCGCACGGGCGCTGTTGACCGGACCGGTGTACTGCACGCTGGATCGGGCGGACGCGGAGCAGCGGCGGGCGATGCGGCTGGGGCAGCCGAACTTCTTCCTCACCTTCGATCGGCTCGGCATCGATCCGTTCACGGATCGGTTCCCGATCACTCTGCTGCTCGAAGGCACGGTTCGTGGCACCGGTGGGGTTCGCGTCGCGGGCGCGGATTGCTCGACCAGCGTGCCCGGTCTGTACGTCGCGGATGATGTCGCGACTCGGGAGCTGATCTGCGGCGGCTTCACCAGCGGCGGCAGCCACAATGCCGCGTGGGCGATGTCGTCCGGCAGTTGGGCGGGCGCCGGTGCTGCGGAATACGCACGGCAGCAGGGCAATTCGGTCGACGATCGGCAACGGTTCGGTGCTGGCGGGGTTGGTGTCCGCCCCACCGGCCGACCGGACGTCGAGCTGCAGCCGGTGGATATCGTCGCGGTGGTGCAGCGGGAGGTGCTGCCGTACGACAAGAACCATCTCCGGCACGGCGATCGGCTGCGGCCTGCGTTGGCGACGCTGAACGAGATGTGGCAGCAGGCTCGCGCGAATCTGACTATCGCGCAGGCAGATCCGTCCGAGGTTCGGTCGGCGGCGGCGATGGTCGCGCACGCGCGGTGGATGTACACGGCGGCGCTCGCGCGCACCGAGTCGCGTGGCATGGCTCGCCGTCAGGAATTCCCCGACCTCGATCCGGCCCAGCATCATCGGCTGATCACCGGCGGGCTCGACGAGCTGTGGACCGCGCCGGAACCGGCGTTCCTCGCCCAGTCACAGCTGGTGTCGGCATGATCGAACTGGTCTCGGTCGCCCGCTGCATCGAATGCGACAAGTGCATCGAGGTCTGCCCCACCCATGTCTTCGACCGGGGTGCGGACGGAATACCGCTGCTAGCAAGGCAATCCGATTGCCAGACGTGCTTCATGTGCGAGGCGTACTGCCCCGCCGACGCGTTGTTCGTCGCCGCGCGCACGGAACCACTTCCGCCGGACGATGTGCAACGTGACGAGGCGTACCTGATCGAGCACGGCCTGTTGGGTAGCTACCGCAAGGCGCTCGGTTGGGGCGGTGGCCCGTTGGGCGCGCGTTACGCGATCGGTCCCGAATTGCCATGACGCCGTTGACGAAACGGCGCGTGGTCGACTTCATGCGCGTGTGCCGCAGCGCTTGTCGCCCGGGCGATCGAACCCGCCTACCCCACATCACTTTTCACTAGCGAGGTCCCCATGACCACGGTGCACGAACCATCCACGATCGCCACCACGGACACCCTGCAAGTCACCCCGGTCGCCGGTTACATCGGCGCCGACATCTCCGGTGTCGATCTGCGCGAAACGCTGACCGACCAGCAGGTCGAGCAGGTCACCGCCGCGCTGCACAAGCACAAGGTGCTGTTCTTCCGCGACCAGCACATCGGGCACGCAGAGCAGATCGCCTTCTCCCGGCGCTTCGGCGCGGTCACCCCGTCGCATCCCTACGATGCCGACGCGCCGACCGAGTTCCCGGAGATCCTCGCCGTGGACAGCCGGTTGTACGAAAAGCGGTTCGGTGTAAGGAAGTTCAGCTACACCAACTTCTGGCACACCGATGTCTCGCCGCTGATCAACCCGCCTGCCGCCTCGATCCTGCGCGCCGAGATCGCGCCCGCGCAGGGCGGCGACACCGGCTGGACGAATCTGGTTGCCGCCTACGAGAACCTGCCGGAGTCGTTGCAGCGTTTCGTGGAGGGGCTGCGTGCCGAGCACCGGTTCGGCGGGCGCAGGCCGGTCTGGCACGAGGACAGCGATTACGCCAAGAAGGTGGCCGCCGCGCCGTTGGTGACCGAGCATCCGGTGGTCCGGGTGCACCCGGTGACCGGCGAGCGGGCGCTGTTCGTCAATCCGGGCTTCACCACCCGGATCGTCGGGTTGAGCCCCAACCAGAGCGACGCGCTGTTGAAGCTGCTGTTCGACGAGGTGGCCAACCCCGCCTACACCGTCCGGTTCCGCTGGGCGGCAGGCAGCATCGCGTTCTGGGACAACCGGGTGACGGCGCATCTCGCACCCAGCGATCTCGATCATCTCGACGTCACCCGGGTGCTGTATCGCACGACGCTGGAGGGTGATATCCCGGTCGGCGTGGACGGTGCGCCGTCCACGTCCATCGCCGGGGCGCAGTTCACCGGCGCTTAGGAGTAGACAGGTAGGTGCCCGGCCGGGCCAGGCTCGGCCGGGCACTGCGCTGCCGCCATACCACGATCAGCCCATCACGGGATGATTGACTAGGTTTGGGGCAAACACACGAAGGAGAAATCTGTGCGCTTCGGCATCTTCATCCCGCAGGGCTGGCGGCTCGACCTGGTCGGCATCGACCCGGCGGACCAGTGGCGGGTGATGCGGGATCTCGCGCAACGCGCGGATGCCAGTGACACCTGGGAGTCCCTGTGGGTGTACGACCACTTCCACACCGTCCCGGAGCCGACCGAGGAGGCGACGCACGAGGCGTGGACGCTCATGTCGGCGTTCGCGGCGTCCACCTCGCGGATCCGGCTCGGGCAGATGTGCACCGCGATGAGCTACCGCAATCCGGCCTACCTGGCGAAGGTCGCGGCGACCGTCGACCTGATCTCGGGCGGCCGGGTCGAGATGGGCATCGGCGGCGGCTGGTACGAACACGAATGGCGCGCTTACGGTTACGGTTTCCCGCCGGCGGGCGAGCGGTTGGCCCGGCTCGACGAGGGCGTGCAGATCTTCCGGCAGGCGTGGACCGAGGGCAAGGCCACCCTGGACGGTAAGCACTACCAGGTCGACGGTGCCATCGTGCGGCCGCTTCCGTTGCAGGAGGGCGGGATTCCGATCTGGGTGGCTGGCGGCGGTGAGAAGAAGACGTTGAAGATCGCGGCGAAGTACGCCCAGTACACCAACTTCAGCGGCGCGCCGGACGAGTTCGCGGCCAAGTCCGAGATCCTGCGCGCCCACTGCGCCGATGTCGGCACCGATTTCGACGCCATCGTGCGCTCCGCGAACTTCAACGCGGTGATCGGGTCCACCGAAGCCGAAGTCGAAGAACGCCTTTCGGCGATCCAGGCCAAACTGGCGTCGGTCATCGGCGACGACCCCGCCAAGACCTACGTCGACAACATGTTCCGCCCGTCGTTCGCGGTCGGCACCCCGGAACAGATCATCGAACGCATCACCCCCATCCGCGAACTCGGCCTCGGCTACGCCATCTTCAACTTCCCCGAGGCCGCCTACGACACATCGGGCATCGAGCTCTTCGAGAAAGAAGTAGCCCCGGCCCTCGCCTGAATCCGCGGAACGGGTGGTCGCCGATCCGCGACCACCCGCCCGCGTTTCGACCCGCCACCACCGGTTTCCGATGTTCGCTCGATCGGTTACCCGAAGCGACCGTGGATTTCATATTCCACTGTCAGACTTGGCGGATGTACGACTTCGACGTGCTGGTTCTCGGGTCCGGTCCCGGCGGCCAGAAGGCGGCGATCGCCACCGCGAAACTGGGCAAACGGTCCGCGGTGGTGGAGCGGCGGGACATGGTCGGCGGGGTGTGTATCAATACCGGCACCATTCCGTCGAAGACGCTGCGCGAGGCGGTGCTCTATCTGACCGGGCTGAGCCAGCGCGAGATGTACGGCCAGAGCTATCGGGTGAAGGACGACATCACCGTCGCCGATCTGCTCTCCCGCGCACAGCACGTGATCGGCCGCGAGGTCGACGTCGTCCGTAATCAGCTCTCCCGCAATCGGGTTGCGATGTTGCCCGGCCTCGGCGCCTTCGTGGACGAACACACCATCGAGGTGATCGACGGCACCGGTCAGGAGACCAAGGTGACCGCGGACAAGATCGTGATCGCCACCGGCACCCAGCCGGCCCGGCCGGACACGGTGGACTTCGACGGCAAGACCATCATCGACTCCGACGACATCCTGGATCTGGAACGGGTGCCGCAGTCGATGATCGTGGTCGGCGCCGGGGTGATCGGCATCGAATACGCCTCCATGTTCGCGGCGCTCGGCTGCAAGGTGACCGTGGTGGAATCGCGGGAACGGATGCTGGACTTCTGCGATATCGAGGTGGTCGAGGCGCTCAAGTACCACCTGCGTGATCTCGCGGTCACCTTCCGCTTCCAGGAGACGGTCACCGCGGTCGAGCGGCACCCGCGCGGTGCCATCGCAATCATGGCCAGCGGCAAGAAGATTCCGGCCGAGGTGGTCATGTATTCCGCGGGCAGGCAGGGCATGACCGCGAGCCTGCGGCTGGAGAAGGCCGGACTCAGCGCGGACAAACGCGGCCGGATCGAGGTGGACGAGTTCTTCCGCACCGAGGTACCGCACATCTACGCGGTCGGCGACGTCATCGGGTTCCCCGCGCTGGCCGCGACCTCGATGGAGCAGGGCCGACTGGCCGCGCACCACGCGTGCGGCGAACCGGTGCAGGCACTTTCGTCGTTGCAGCCGATCGGCATCTACACGATTCCGGAGATCAGCTTCATCGGCAAAACCGAGGACGAGCTCACCGCGGCCCGAATTCCGTTCGAGGTCGGCGTCTCCCGCTATCGCGAACTGGCCAGGGGCCAGATCATCGGCGACTCCTACGGTGTCCTCAAACTACTCGTCTCCTGCGAGAACCGATCCCTGCTCGGCGTCCACGTATTCGGCACCGGCGCAACCGAACTCGTACACATCGGCCAAGCCGTAATGGGCTGCGGCGGCACAGTCGACTACCTGGTGGACGCGGTATTCAACTACCCGACCCTCGCCGAGTCCTACAAGGTCGCCGCCTTGGACGCAATGAACAAGATCCGCCAGATCGAGCGCATGGACTGATCAGGGCACGCACGGCAAGCGCTGACGCTTTGCGGCGTGAAACACGAAAACCTCAGTGCAGCATCTGCACTGAGGTTTTCGTGAAAGGTGTTCCTACAGCATGCAGGACACGCAACCCTCGACTTCGGTTCCCTCCAGGGCCATTTGGCGGAGGCGGATGTAGTAGAGGGTTTTGATGCCCTTGCGCCAGGCGTAGATCTGGGCGCGGTTGAGGTCGCGGGTGGAGGCGGTGTCCTTGAAGAACAACGTCAGGGACAGGCCCTGGTCTACGTGCTGGGTGGCGGCCGCGTAGGTGTCGATGATCTTCTCGTAGCCGATTTCGTAGGCGTCGTCGTAGTACTCGAGGTTGTCGTTGTCGAGGTAAGGGGCCGGGTAGTAGACGCGGCCGATCTTGCCTTCCTTGCGGATCTCGATTTTCGACGCCACCGGGTGGATAGAGCTGGTGGAGTGGTTGATGTAGGAGATCGAGCCGGTCGGCGGGACGGCCTGCAGGTTCTGGTTGTAGATGCCGTGCTCCATGACCGAGGCCTTGAGCTCGCGCCAGTCGTCCTGGGTCGGGATCTTCACCTCGGCGTCGGCGAAGAGCTGCGCCACCCGTTCGGTCTTCGGCTCCCACGCCTGCTCGGTGTACTTGTCGAAGTACTCGCCGCTGGCGTACTTGGATTCGGGGAAGCCGCCGAAGTAGCTGCCGCGCTCCTTCGCGATCAGGTTCGACGCCCGAATCGCGTGGTAGACAACGGTGTAGAAGTAGATGTTGGTGAAGTCGATGCCCTCTTCGGACCCGTAGTGCACCCGCTCGCGGGCCAGGTACCCGTGCAGGTTCATCTGGCCGAGGCCGATCGCGTGCGACTCGTTGTTGCCCTGCTCGATCGAGGGCACCGAGTAGATGTGCGTCTGATCGGACACCGCGGTGAGCGCCCGGATGGACGTCTCGATGGTCTGCGCGAAGTCGGGTGAGTCCATCGCCTTGGCGATGTTGAGCGACCCGAGATTGCACGAGATGTCCTTGCCGACCTTGGCGTAGGACAGGTCGTCGTTGAACACCGACGGCGTCGACACCTGCAGGATCTCCGAGCACAGGTTCGAGTGGGTGATCTTGCCCGCGATCGGGTTGGCCCGGTTCACCGTGTCCTCGAACATGATGTACGGGTAACCGGATTCGAACTGCAGCTCGGCGATGGTCTGGAAGAACTCACGCGCCTTGATCTTCGACTTGCGGATCCGCTTGTCGTCGACCATCTCGTAGTACTTCTCGGTGACGTCGATGTCGGCGAACGGCACGCCGTAGATGCGTTCCACGTCGTACGGCGAGAACAGGTACATGTCCTCGTTCTTCTTCGCCAGCTCGAAGGTGATGTCGGGGATCACCACGCCGAGCGAGAGGGTCTTGATGCGGATCTTCTCGTCCGCGTTCTCCCGCTTGGTGTCCAGGAACCGGTAGATGTCCGGGTGGTGCGCGTGCAGATACACCGCGCCCGCGCCCTGACGCGCACCGAGCTGGTTGGCGTAGGAGAACGAGTCCTCCAGCAGCTTCATGATCGGGATGACACCCGAGCTCTGGTTCTCGATCTGCTTGATCGGCGCGCCGTGCTCGCGAATGTTGCTGAGCAGCAGCGCGACACCGCCGCCGCGCTTGGACAGCTGCAGCGCGGAGTTGATGGAGCGCCCGATGGACTCCATGTTGTCCTCGATGCGCAGCAGGAAGCAGGACACCGGCTCGCCGCGCTGCTTCTTGCCCGAGTTGAGGAAGGTCGGGGTGGCGGGCTGGAAGCGGCCGTCGATGATCTCGTCGACGAGCTTGCCCGCGAGTACCTCGTCACCGGCGGCGAGGGTGAGCGCGACCATGCAGACGCGGTCCTCGAACCGCTCCAGGTAGCGCTTGCCGTCGAACGTCTTCAGCGTGTACGAGGTGTAGTACTTGAACGCGCCGAGGAAGGTGGGGAACCGGAACTTCTTGGCGTACGCCTGCTGGAACAGCTGCTTGATGAACGGGCGGCTGTACTGGTTCAGCACCTCCGGCTCGTAGTACTTCTCGTCGACCAGGTAGTCCAGCTTCTCGTCCAGGTTGTGGAAGAAGACGGTGTTCTGGTTGACGTGCTGCAGGAAGTACTGATGCGCGGCCTCGCGGTCCTTGTCGAACTGGATCTCGCCGTTCGGACCGTACAGGTTCAGCATCGCGTTGAGGGCGTGGTAGTCCATGACCTCGGTGGCGTCCGCACCGCGGGCGGAAGACTGCTCTAAGCGAGCCGTTTTTCCGGCCGGCGCTGTCGTTGTTGTTGCCAAAACAATCCCAATCCCTCTCGGACGCGCTCGACGTCCTCGGCGGTTCCCATGAGTTCGAAGCGATACAGGTACGGCACCCCGCATTTACGCGAGATCACGTCTCCCGCATAGCAGTAGGTATCGCCGAAGTTCGTGTTTCCCGCCGCGACCACCCCGCGCAGCAGAGCGCGGTTGTGCGGATCGTTGAGGAACTTGGCGACTTGCCGCGGCACGAAATCCTTGTCGGATCTGTTCCCACCCAGGACGTGCCGACCGCCCCCGTAGGTGGGGACGATCAGCACGAAGGGTTCGTCGACGCGCAGCGAATCGGCGGTGTGCAGTGGAATGCGAGCTGCCGGGAGGCCCAGCTTCTCGACGAAGCGATGCGTGTTCTCCGAGGCGCTGGAGAAGTAGACGAGCGCGGCCTGTTCGGACACGGTCACCCTCTCCTCTCGGAGGAACGGAAGTGGAAGCGGTCAGGCCGCCACGGTGGCGAGCGACTTGATGCGGTCGGGGCGGAAGCCGGACCAGTGGTCCTCACCGGCCACGACGACCGGAGCCTGCAGGTAGCCGAGGGCCATGACGTAGTCACGTGCCTCGTCGTTCTCGGAGATGTCGATCACCTCGTAGTCCACCCCGACCTTGTCGAGGGCCTTGTAGGTGGCATTGCACTGGACGCAAGCGGGCTTGGTGTACACGGTGACGGTCATTGGTATCCCTCTTCTCCTTGTGCCTGATCCACAGCCTGTGATCCGTATGCCGATCGTTCGAGCGACCTAGCGATGCACGTTCCGACCTTGCTGCGCAAACTCCTGGATCTGGACTCGAATCCCCTGCTCAGCCCCTTCGGGCTGGATTTCGCAGAGCGGGGTGCCTTGCCGTCTTCCAGTACCGAAGACACTACACCTAGTGGCCGACAGATTCATCCAACACGACATGTTGCGAGTCACATTGATGGAATTCGAACGTCGTAAGTACCTGGACGCTCGATTCGCAACCCGACACGACCGTGGTGCAGATCACAATTTCGTACCGTAGCTGATTTCCAGCAAACTCCCTGAACAGACGAAGAGGGTCACCTCCGCCGCGCGGAGATGACCCTCGAGAAGACCGGACCGGAAGCTTACACGGCGGCGAATTCGCCCCGAGTGGCCTGGACCAGCTCGTGCACGGTGGCGGCCAGCTTGGTGAGCGCTTCGGCATCCTCGCGCGGGTGTGTCGCGCCGAACCGCTCGCCGATCGTGGCGAAGTGCAGGTGTGCGGATTCCACCACGCGGGCACCGGCCACGCCGAGCGACTTGACCGCGTCACCGTGTGCCCACTGCGCGGCGTTCGGGCTGATCGACGCGCTGACCACCGCGGTCGGCTTGGCCTTGATCGCACCGGCGCCGTACGGACGGGAGGCCCAGTCGATGGCGTTCTTCAACACGCCGGGCAGGGTGCCGTTGTACTCCGGGGTTACGACGAGCAGGCCGTCGGATGCGGCGACCGCGTCGCGCAGCGCCTGCGCCGCGGCGGGCACGGCACCCTCGACATCGAGGTCTTCGTTGTAGAAAGGAATGTCGGCGAGGCCCTCGTAGAGGGTGATCTCGACACCCTCCGGAGCCGTCTGCGCGGCCGTCTCGGCAAGCTGCCGGTTGATGGACGCGGCGCGGAGGCTACCGACGAGAGCGAGGATGCGGGTCTGGCTCATACCTGCGCCTCGCTGGCGCTCGGCTCCGGCATTCGCCAAAGGCGCTGTACTAATGATTCGCTCACTGCGCTCGCTCATGACGACTCCTGGTGTACTGAGTGTGTGGTGTCCGAACTTTCACTGATGACTAACTGGACCGTGGTCCGATTACTTCCCGCGGAGATTGCGTGAGTGCTGTGAGCTACCCCACATCGGATCTCCCCATGCCCGGGGAGCGTCCACTGCTCGGCATCGGCGCGCCGCTACCCGGCACGTCCGAACCCACCGAACGCGCCGACGCGGCACGCAACAGACAGTTGCTGCTGGACGCCGCGCAACAACTGGTGCGCGAGCAGGGGGTCGACAGCCTCACCATGGACGCGCTGGCCAAGCGGGCCGGGGTCGGCAAGGGCACCGTCTTCCGCCGGTTCGGCAGCCGGTCCGGGCTGCTGATGGCGCTGCTGGATCACTCAGAACGCAAGGCCCAGGAGGCCTTCATGTTCGGGCCGCCGCCGCTGGGGCCCGGGGCGGCGCCGGTGGATCGGCTCGTCGCGTTCGGCCGGGCGCGGCTGCTCGATATCGATGTGGAGGGCGAGTTGTATCGCGCCGCGGAGGTCGGCGAGGCGGCCGACCGCTACTCGGGCGCGCCGTACCGGTTGCTCAAGGCGCACGTGTCGATGTTGCTGCGGCAGGCGCAGTTGCCCGGCGATATCCCGTTGGTCGCGGACAGTCTGCTCGGCACGCTCAGTGCCGCGCTGGTCATGCATCAGATGCGCGAGCAGGGGTATACCCGCGATCAGATCGGGGACAACTGGGAAGCAATCGTTCGTCGCGTTGTTTCGCGGTGAATCGACAGTAAAGTGGGCTGCCATGCGGAACCTGCGCGAACAGATCATCACCGAGTTGGGCGTTCAACCGAGCATCGAGCCGAAGAACGAGGTACGGCGCCGGATCGATTTCCTCAAGGAGTATCTGAACGCCACTCCCGCAAAGGGTTTCGTGCTCGGCATCAGCGGCGGGCAGGATAGCTCACTGACCGGGCGGTTGTGTCAGCTGGCCGCGGAGGAACTGCGCGCGGAGGGCGTGGACGCGACGTTCATCGCCGTACGGCTGCCCTATGGCGTGCAGTCCGATGAGGCCGACGCGCGCGCGGCGCTACGTTTCATCCAGCCGGACAAGACGGTGTCGGTGAATGTCCGCCCGAGTGCGAACGCGACCGCGGGTGAGGTGGCGTCCGCGCTGAAGATCGACAAGCTACGTGATTTCGTGCGCGGCAATATCAAGGCGCGTGAGCGGATGGTGATCCAGTACGCGCTCGCGGGTCAGGAGAACATGCTCGTCGTCGGCACCGACCACGCGGCGGAGGCGGTCACCGGCTTCTTCACCAAGTACGGCGACGGCGGCGTCGACCTCACCCCACTGACCGGCCTGACCAAGCATCAGGGCGCGGCGCTGCTGCAGGAATTGGGTGCGCCGGAAAGCATCTGGTCGAAGGTGCCCACCGCCGACCTGGAGGACGACCGGCCCGCGCTGCCCGACGAGGAAGCGCTCGGCCTGACCTACCGCGAGATCGACGACTACCTCGAGGGCAAGGACGTCACCGCCGAGGTCGCCGAGCGGATCGAGTCCATCTATCTGAACACCCGGCACAAGCGGGCCGTTCCGGTGACCCCGCTCGATACCTGGTGGCGCGACTGAGTGTCGCTCTATGGCTTCGTAAGATCCTGTCCCGCAGCAGCTTCTACCTGCACGAGGCGCCGGGACAGGAAACGGCGGACCTGCTCGTTGGGCGTGCGATCGAGCGCGATGCGGTAGTGCGCTGCGGATTCCGTGTAGCGTCCGGCGCGCCGGAGCAGGTCGGCCCGGGTCGCGGCGACGAGATGCGACGCGGCCAAGCGCGGGTGGTCGGCGACTTCATCGAGGGCGGCGAGCCCGTTGTCGAAGCCCCGTAAGAACCCCACGGCGATCGCGCGGTTCACCACAACCATCGGCGAGTCGGAGTACATGAGCAGCTCGTCGTAACCGGAAACTATTGCAGCCCAATCCGTTTGCTCCCACGTTGCGGCCATGGCATGAGCGGCGGCGATGCGCGCCTGAGCGAGATAAGGCCCGGATCCGTCCGCAGCGGCGGAGATCAGACACCGCAACCCCGCCTCGATCTGCGGCCGATTCCACGCGGCCCGATCCTGTTCCTCGATCGGCACCAATTCCCCTTCCGCACTGCGGCGTTGGGCGCGACGGCTGTCGTTGAGCAGCATCAGCGCGAGCAACGCCCGCGCCTCCGGCTCATCCGGCAACAACCCGCACAACAACTTGCCGAGCCGAATTGCCTCGTCGCACAGCTCATCCCGGACCACAGTCGGTCCGGAAGTAGCGAAGTAGCCTTCGGTGAAGACCAGATAGATGCACGCCAGCACCGCGGGCAGGCGCTCCGCCAGCAGCGGCGCGGGCGGCACCCGCAGCGGAATGCCCGCCTCCCGGATCTTCGCCTTCGCGCGGGTAAGCCGTTGCGCCACTGTATGTTCCGGCTGCAAGAAGGCCCTGGCGATCTCCGAGGTCCGCAACCCACACACCAACCGCAGCGTCAGCGCCACCTGGGACTCCGGCGACAGCGCCGGATGACAGCAGGTGAAGATCATGCGCAGTTGGTCGTCCGATACCGGCGACACGTCGGCCTCCTCGTTCGGCGCGATCAGCAGCACGGCGTCCTGCTCCTTGCCGCCCCTGGCCGACTCGCGCCGCAGCCGGTCCAGTGCGCGATTGCGGGCCGCGGTGGTGATCCAGGCACCCGGATTCGACGGCACACCGCGGTCCGGCCAGGTGCGCAGGGCGTCGGTGAACGCCTCCTGCACCGCGTCCTCGGCCAGCCCGATATCGCCGACCAGCCGGGCGACGGTGGCGAGGGCCCGGCCGAACTCGGCGCGGTAGATACCGTCGATCGAGACGGCCGGGCCAGTCATCGTCAGAAGCCGACGTCGACGATGCGGCGTACCTCCGAGCGTCCCTGCGGGCCCCGCGGAATCTGGGCCGCGATCTCCGTGGCCTCGGCCGGACTGGCCGCCGTGAAGACGTACAGTCCGTCGACCACCTCGGCGCCCTCGGTGAACGGACCGTCGGTGAGCAGCAGTTTCTCGTCGCGTACCCGGACGGTCGTCGCCGTCGCCGGTGGCTGCAATGCCCCGCCGCCCCGGATCGCGTCGCCGACCTTCTCCGCGAACTCCCCGTGTCGGACGATCATCGCGTCCCACTCCGGGGTGCCCGGCGCGATCACGTCCGGCTGCGGCTCCCACAGCAGCGCGACCCACCAGTCGGCGGCGGGCACGTCGTGCGGCGACCACATCACCATCGGACGCACCTCGACCGCACCGCGCGCGGCCGCCGGAACCTGGCGAGCGAGCTGGATCGCCTCATCCAGATCCTTCGCGTCGAACACATAGAACCCGGTGACCACCTCGGCCTGCTCGGTGAACGGCCCGTCGGTTACCAGCATCCGATCGCCGCTGTGCCGGACATTGACCGCCGTGGCCGACGGGAACAGCGCCGCACCACCCGCGATCGCCGCGCCTGCCGACTCCTGGAATGCCGCGTACTTCGCCACCCCCGCGGCGAACTCCGGACTCCCCGGCTGGGCGCCCTGCCCGCTTCCCACAATCGTCGCCAAGTAGTGCATGGTCGCCAACCTTCCTCGAATGGAAGAGTCCGTCACCCTTCCTTACCCAGACGACGAACAACACACGGCTATATCCACACCGCCGCGAAACTATTTCTACTCCGGTTTCGCGTGATCTCGGCGCAGTAGTTCGGTGGTCATCGCGTGGATCGCCCTGGTCAGCTCGGTGTTGGTCTTGAGCTCGAGTTCCTGCTGGGAGAAGTCGTGGTCGGCCTTGATCTGCTGGAACTGGGCTTGGCGGTTCTGGCCGATCATCACGAAGGTCGACAGGAAGATCGCCTCGAGCGAGACGACCAGGGTCAAGGTGGGCCAGGGGTTCGACTCGCACCACACCATCCACACGACGAACAGCACCGCGTGGATATAGACGAATTGCATGGATCCGGCGAACTTGGTGATGGCGTCGGCCAGCCGAAGTTGCAGACTGGCCGCCCGGATCTCCTGCTGTTTCAGGATGGCGGGATGTTGCAGGAACTGCGACGGCTGGGGCATGTCCGATCGGTCTCCTCGCGCGGCGAAAGGCGTTGGCGCGCCGATGCTAACCCGCTATCGCGGGCCATGACCGAAACCTAGGACCGCAACGCGCCCAGCTCAGCCGCCCGCGAACGGCGGGAGCACGTCCACCCGGGGCGTCAACGCGGTGTGCGGGTCGCGCGTCAGCTCGTCGCCGACGAGGTAGGCGCAGACCGACAGCATCTTGTCGAGGTTGGGGCCGTACGAGGCGGACAGCGTGGAGCGCAGGTCGGCGACGGTGGCGCCGACCGGGAGGTCGAGGGTCTCGCGGTCCTTGCCGACGGCGTCGGCGATGGCGGCGAAGTAGCGGATCTCAACCACCGATGGCTCCCATCGTGCGTTCCGGCGGGACGAAGCCCTCGATGTCGATGCCGTGGCCCGCCCACTTGTTCCACATCGCGCCGCGCCACAGCGTGGCCAGTTCGGCGTCGTCGGCGCCGGAGCGCAGCACCTGGCGCAGGTCGTACTCCTGGTCGCTGAACAGGCAGGAGCGGAGCATGCCGTCGGCGGTGAGGCGGGTGCGATCGCAGGTGTCGCAGAACTTGCGGGTGACCGACGCGATGATGCCGACGGTCGCGGGACCGCCGTCGACCAGCCACTTCTCCGCCGGAGCCGAGGGATCGTCGCGGCCCGCCGCGGTCAGCTCGAAGCGGGCACCGAGCACCTCGAGCAATTCGGCGGCGGCGACCATGTTGGCGCGGGCCCATTCGTGGTCGGCATCGAGCGGCATCTCCTCGATGAACCGCAGCGCGCACGCCTCGTCCAGACACCACTGCAGCAGATCCGTGGCGCCGGACAGGGTTTCGCGCATGAGGACGGCGTTCACCTTGACCGGGGCCAGCCCGGCGTCGCGGGCGGCACGAATGCCTGCCAACGCGGAGTCGAGCCGATCGCGCCGGGTCAGCTTCGCGAATCCGGCACGGTCGACGGTGTCCAGCGAGACGTTCACCCGGCTCAGCCCGGCCGCGGCGAGCGCGTGGGCGCGATGCTCGAGTCCGACGCCATTGGTCGTCATCGCCAGCGGCGTGTCCGGCACCTGTTCGTGACAGCCCGCGATGATCCGTTCGAGATCGCGCCGCATCAACGGCTCACCGCCGGTGAACCGGACCTCCTCCACCCCGAGCTCGCGCACCGCCAACGTCACCAGGCGCACGATCTCGTCGACGGTCAGCAGTTCGTGGTGCGGAATCGCGGGCAGGCCCTCCTCGGGCATGCAATACGTGCAGCGCAACGAGCACTTCTCGGTGATCGAGACGCGCAAATCGCGAGCCACGCGCCCGAATCGGTCCAGCAGGAATGGCGTATCGGGGCGCCCGTCGAGCGAGGGACGCCCGGAACGCACGGCAGGAATCCCCATCTCGACCAGAGTCACCTGTCCATTATGACCTCCGTCCGTCGTTGGTCAGTCGCAGAAGGTACGGAATCACGCACCGCGCGCGCCGCGAGATTGTGAGGTTCACACAAGCCAGACGGCCGATTGAGCACGATCAGCGGACGTTAGGCTGGCTCACATGAACCCTCGGCCCGCCAGCGTCTCGGCCCGGCCCGTCGACGACTACCGAGACAGCATCGAACAGCTGTTGCGGCCGCTGGCCGCGCGCTCGGTCGAATCCGTCTCGGTGCCGGACGCGCTGGGTCGGCAGCTCGCCGACGACCTCCGCTCCCCGGTCGATCTGCCGGTGTTCCGCAATTCGGCGATGGACGGGTACGCGGTGCGCTCGGCGTCGGTGGTGGTCGCGCCGGTGACGCTGCGGCTGGCCGGTGTCGTCGCGGCGGGCAATGCCGGCCAGACTCCGCTGCCGCCCGGCGCCGCGATCAAGGTGATGACCGGCGCGCCGATCCCGCCCGGCGCGGACTGCGTGGTTCCGGTGGAGGACGTGCACGCCGACAACGGCACCGTGACCATCGAACGCGGCCGCAGCGCAGGCGAATTCGTGCGCGAGGCGGGCACCGATGTGCGGGCCGGCGATCTGCTGGTGCACGCGGGCACCACGCTCGAGCCACGGCACATCGCGGCGCTCGCCGCGGTGGGGTTGCCGACCGTGCCGGTGTTCCGCACGGTCCGGGCGGCGGTCATCACGACCGGCGACGAACTCGTTCCGGCAGGCAGCACCTTGCGCCCCGGGCAGATCTACAACTCCAACGGCATCGCGCTGGCCGCCGCGCTCACCGCGAACGGGGTCAGCGTCGTCTCGGTGGCGCACAGCACCGACGATCCCACTCAGTTCCGCAAGCTGCTGGCGGACGCGACCCGAGCCGCGGATGTCGTGTTCACCTCCGGCGGGGTGTCCAAGGGTGACTTCGAGGTGGTCAAGGACGTTCTCGGGCCGCTCGGCGGCACGTTCGGGCCGGTCGCCATGCAGCCCGGCGGGCCGCAGGGTCTGACCGTGATCGACGGTGTCCCGGTGCTCAGCTTCCCCGGCAATCCGGTCAGCACCATGGTGTCGTTCGAGGTGTTCACCCGGCCGATCCTGCGCGGCCTCGCCGGACTGCCGCATGTCGATATCTACGAACTGCCGCTACGCAACGAGGTGGCACGTTCCCCGCAGAGCAAGCGACAGTTCTTGCGCGGCAAGCTGATTCGCGCGAAGCACGGCGATCTGCCTGCGCTGCACCGGCATCCGGAGGCGGTGGAGGTGGTGTCCGGGCCTGGTTCCCATCTCGTCGCGAGCATGGCGTGGGCGGACGTGTTGATCGATATTCCCGCCGAGGTGACCTCGCTGCCCGCGGGTGCCGTTGTCCGAGTGTGGGCGCTGTGATCCGCCCTGTCCCAGGAGTATTCGATGAGTGAGTTGTCCCATGTGGACGGCGAGGGCCGCGCCCGCATGGTCGATGTCAGCGCCAAGTCCGACACCACCCGCATCGCGGTGGCCGGGGGTGAGCTGCTGACCACCGCCGAGGTGGTCGCGCTGGTGCGGGCCGACGACATGCCCAAGGCCGACGTGCTGTCCACCGCACGCATCGCGGGCATCGCCGGCGCGAAGAAGACCTCGGAGCTGATCCCGCTGTGTCATCAGCTCGCGTTGTCCTCGGTGCAGGTCGAATTCGGCTTCACCGAGGACACCATCACCATCGAGGCCACCGCGAAGACCAAGGGGCCCACCGGAGTCGAGATGGAAGCGCTGACCGCGGTCGCGGTCGCCGGGTTGACCCTGCACGACATGGTGAAGGCGGTCGATCCGGCGGCGACGCTCAATGGGGTGCGGTTGCTCACGAAAGAGGGTGGCAAGCAAGGACATTGGGTGCGGCCCGCTGCGGGACACGTCCACGAGGTCAGCGCCGCAACGGAATCCGCCGCTCATGCCAGCGAGGCCGCAACGGAATCCGCCGCTGATTCGACCTCCCATGTAAGCGAAGGTACGGCGAATAATGCTGCGCCAGAGCCTGTTTCGAACACCTATTCCGCGGTTGTCGTCGTCGCCTCGACCGGTGCCGCCGCAGGCACCCGCATCGACACCACCGGCCCCGTCCTGACGGAATGGCTTGCCGGTCTGGGCTTTTCGGTACGCGGACCGCTGGTCTACGCGGACGCCGACATCACCGTCGGACTGGCCGACGCACTGCGCCTCGAACCGTCGCTGGTAATCAGCACCGGCGGCACCGGCGCCTCCCCCACCGATGCCACCCCCGAAGCCACCCTCGCCGTGCTGACCCGCGAACTGCCCGGCGTCGCCGAGGCGATCCGCCAGCGCGGCACCGCGAAGTTCCCCCTGGCCGCCCTGAGCCGCGGCGTGGCCGGGCTGGCCGGACGATCCGTGGTGGTGAACCTGCCGGGCTCCCCCGGCGGCGTCAAGGACGGCATGGCGGTGCTCGAACCGCTGCTCGACCATCTGCTCGCGCAAGTAGCCGGAGGCGGAAGCCATGACAACAACTGAACCCACCGTCCGGCTGGCCCGGATCAGCGACCAGCCGCTCGACGCCGCCGCGGTCGAGGCCGCGGTGACCGGGCCGCACTACGGCGCCGTCGTGGTGTTCACCGGCAAGGTCCGCGATCACGATGGCGGACAGGCCGTTTCGGCACTGGAGTACTCGGCGCATCCGGAGGCCGAGCGCTTCCTGCACAAGGTGTGCGCCGAGCTGGCCGAATCCGCGGGCCTGCCGGTCGCCGCCGTGCACCGGATCGGCAAGTTGACCATCGGCGACGACGCGATCGTCGTCGCGGTCGCCGCCGCGCACCGTGCCGAGGCGTTCACCGCCTGCGCCGCACTGGTGGACCAGATCAAGCACGAGGTTCCGATCTGGAAGAGACAGTTGTTCGCCGACGGATTGTCCGAATGGGTCAATGCCTGCGGTTAACCAATCTGTGACGCGAACCCTATGACGAATCAACACGCCGAAGATAGCGTTTCCGCACACGCAGTTCGCCGGAGGCGCGGGAGGATGCGATGGGTACCGATCAGGTTTTGCTGTACCGGTTCGTCATCTCTCAGCTCAGCGCGGCCGGTCTCGATCGTGAGCGACTGATCCGCGAGACCGGGCTGCCCGAGTGGACAATGGCCGGCGACGACGTGCACCTGCCCAGCCACACCTTCTCCCGGCTGTGGGAACTCGGCGAGCACGGGCTCGGCGATCCGGACGTCGCGCTGAACGTGGCCCGCCGCTACCAACTGCCCACCCTCGGCCTGTACGACTACCTGTTCTCCACCGCGTCGACGCTCGGCGCGGGCCTGGCCACCTGCGGGCCGTACGTCAGCGCGGTCACCACCAACCACCGCTTCGACCTGGTCGCCGAGCGCGACGGGGAGGTGACCCTCTACCTCGACATGATCCGGGGCGAGGGCCGTGGCCGCGATCTCACCCAGCTGTGGGGCCTGGCCGCCGTGCTCAGCCGGGCCAGGCGGGTGGTCAGCGAGCCGGTTGTCCCGCTGCGGGTCTCGTTGCGTCAATCGCCGCCGACCAAGCTGGCGACGTTCGTCGAGGTGTTCGGCACCACCGCCATCGAATTCGACGCCCCGGTGGACGCGATGGTCTTCCGCGCCGCGGACATGGATCTGCCGCTGACCACCAGCGATCCGATGCTCGCCGCGATACTGCAACCGCTCGCCGAGGCCTTGCCGCCACCGCCGCCGCTGGCCACCGCCTGGCCGGAGCGGGTCGCGGCCGCACTGGCCGACGCGTTGGAGACCGGCGACGTCTCGCTCGATCAGGTGGCGCGCAGGCTAGCCACCAGCCCACGCACGCTGCAACGTCGTTTGATGGAGGCGGGCACCACGTGGCGGCAGGAACTGGATCGGGCGCGCACGGCCCGGCTCAGCCAGGCAACGTCCGGCGGGCCGCTGAGCAGAACACGGCAGGCCGAACTGCTCGGCTACTCCGACGCGGGCTCGATGCGCCGCGCGGCCCGGCGGTGGTCCCTGACGAATCGCGGGCGACAGTCCGCCCGCTTCGACTGAGACCTCACGGTTTGAGGAAACGCGCCACGATCCCCCAGAACGTGGTGCCCTCGATGGTGCGGAAATTCCAGCCGTTGGCAATCGCGTGTGATTCGGCCACAATGCCGGGAACGTCGAAATCGTAGCGCGTGGCGGTGCCCTTGGCCTCCAGCACTTCGATCACGTACGCGGTGGCGCTCTTCTGCGAATCTGACACGGAAAACTCCCATCGGTCGCTGAACGAAACGGATGAATCGGTGCGCCGACCCGACACCACGCGCGGCCTGTTCGCACCATTGCGCACGTGCCGACGCGGCGGGCACCAGGACAGCCTCATGTCCGCCCGACGCCGCCGCTAGCACTGAACGCGCCATTTTCGGGCCGAACGCGCCAAACTCATCCGTTAGTGCGGCGTGTAGCGCCACACGCCGAGCATGGATTGCGGGTCGAGCGGGTCATCGTCGAGGTGCACGGTGTCCTGCAAACGCTTGGTTGCCACCTCGGCGTCCAGGCCCGCGCCGATCAGCACCAGCTGGGTGGTGCGGGATTCGCCGCGCGCCCAGTTCGCCGGCTCGAACACCAGGTGGCGGCCGACCAGGTGCAGCACGAACTTGCGGCGCTCGTCCGCGACGGCGAAGGCGGCGAAGCCCTTGGCGCGGAACAGGCCGGGCGGCGGGTCCTCCAGGAAACCGATCAACCCGCGCGGGTCCAGCGGCTGCTCGCTGGTAAAGGAGACGCTGAGGTAGTCGTCGTGCAGATGACGGTGCTCGGCATGGTCGTGATCATGATGGTCGAGTAGCTCGTCGAAGCTCAATTGCTCTGCTACCGACGGTGTTTCGCGCAGCGGTTCGTCGAACAGCAGGCCGGGCTCGAGGCGGCCGTGCGTGGTCGCGTACACCGGCACCTGGCCGATCAGCTCCGCGATGTCCTGCCGCAACGCGCTCAGCTGCGCGTCCGGCACCCGGTCGGCCTTGTTGACCACCACCAGATCGGCCAGCCGCAGATGCGTGGTCAGCTCGGGATGGAGCGCGCTGCTCGCCGGGAACTGCTCGGCATCGACCACCTCGACCAGGCCGCCATAACGGATGCGCGGATTGTCGCTGCCCACCACCATCCGGATGAGATTGCGCGGCTCCGCGAGGCCGCTCGCCTCCACCACGATCACGTCGATCTTGGCGCGCGGCTGCGCGAGCCGGGTGAACAGCTCGTCCAACTCGCTGACGTCGACGGCGCAACAGACACAGCCGTTGCCGAGCGACACCATGGCGTCGACCTGCCCGGCGACCAGCATCGAGTCGATATTGATCGCGCCGAAGTCGTTGACAACCACGCCGATTCGAGTGCCTCGACTGTTGCGCAACAGGTGGTTGAGCAGCGTTGTTTTCCCGGAACCGAGAAAACCCGCGACGATCACAACAGGAATCCGGTCAGCCACGCCGACCACCATACTGGGCGGCACAATGGCGCCGGAAAAGCCGAACGTCACCCTCGTCGAGGGTGACGTTCGGTGCTGGTGCGGGTGCTATTTGGCGGGGGCGATGAACTTGGCCGCCAACGCGTAGGCGATGTTGATCAGTTCGGCGGTGACCAGGTTGTTGTCCACGCCGAATGACTTGGCCAGCGGCATCAGCAGGGTCAGCACCATGTCCATGATCTCGCGGACGGACGACATGTCACTCGACTCATCGGACGGGACTTTGGTGCCCGGCAGGGTGGGGCTCTGCTGGGTGCCGGGTGTGGTCGGTGACTGCTGGGTGCCCGGCCATGTCGCGGTGCCTGGGTCGGTCTGCGTTTGTGGGGTGAATGGTGAGGACTGGCCCTGCGGTGCGAGCTGGCCCTGTGGTGCGGCTTGTACCTGCGGAGCCGCTGCGCCTGCGGGCGGTTCAGTCGACGCCGGATACGGCTGCAACTGCGGCGAATTCGACTGCGGTACGGCTTGTACCTGCGGCGCAGCGGCACCGGCCGGTGGCTCGGTCGAGGCCGGATACGGCTGCAACTGGGGCGCGTTCAGCGCCTGCGGTGCCGCTGCACCCGCAGGCGGTTCGATCGAGGCCGGATACGGCTGCAACTGGGGCGCGTTCAGCGCCTGCGGTGCCGCTGCACCCGCAGGCGCTTCGGTCGACGCCGGATGCAGCTGCAACGGCGCCGAATTCGCCTGCGGTACGGCTTGCGCCTGCGGTGCCGACTGCGCGGGCGGCACGACCGCCGCGGGCTGCGGCGCGGACACTGCCGGAGCACTCGCCTGCGGTTCGATCGACGCGGGATGCTGCTGCGGCATCGGCGCGGCGGCGGGCTGCTCGCCCGTCACGTTCGGCGTCACCGATTGCGGCCCGAGCAGATAACCCACCAGCCCGGTGGTGATGGTGACGGCATGCTTGAGCTGACCTTCCTTGCTCTCCAACACCGCGGCATCCTCGGCATTGGCACCGTTGCCCATCTCGACGAACACATCCGGCACAGCGGTGAGCGCGGGCCCGGCGATGTCCTTGCGCGGCTGCAAACCATCCGCACTCGCGTACTTCGCGGGCACGAACCCGGCCTGCAGGTAGGCGTCACGCATCGCGGTCGACGCGGCCAACCCGGCATTGGACTGGATCGCGTTGACCGTCGCGTCGGGAATCGGCAACTCCGGCACGATCAGATGGAAGCCACGCTGGTCGGCGGGCGCACTGTCGGCGTGAATACTCACCGCGACGGCAGCACCGGACTCGTTCGCGGCCCTGGCGCGATCATCGATACAACCGCCCCAGCCCTGATCATCCTGGCGACTCAATACGACCTTCGCGCCGAACTCCTCCAGCGCGGTCTTCACCAACTGCGCCACATTCCAGTTGATGGTGTGCTCGGGCACCCCGTTCACGGTGACCATGCCGGTGGTCTGGCAGTCCTTCATGCCGCCACGACCGTCGCTGACCTGCTTGGCCACGTTCTCGGCATGCGCGGACCCCTGATGACCCGGATCGACGAACACCGTCTTGCCCGCGAGCTTGGTCGCCAGGTCCGGCTCCGCCGGAGCGGCCGTAGCGGTGACGGGAACCAACCCGGACATCGTCACCGTAACCGCGGCCGTGACGGCAGAACAGATTCCGGCCCTGATGATGCTTGGCTTCATGTTCGGTCGGTGCCCCGGGGAACTGGGCACCCCTCCCTTCCCATTAGTAACACCAAACCCAGTGGTTCACTCTCACAACGCGAGTATCAGCATAGCAAGTCCAGTTATCCAACCGTTACCGCTGGCGCGGCGTGTTCATCAGGTAATTCAGGCATCGCACGGCGGGCGTCGCATCGCCTCGACTAGCCCGCTATCGCCCAGCGCACGCAGCCCCGCCCAGCCGGTCGCCGACTCGCCATCGGCGGCGCAGGTCGGCCACCTACGTCAGGGCCAGCACTGCGCGCGCGTCGGCCCCGACTGTGATCACCGCCTCAATCTCGCCGGTCGAGCGAACCCCGACGACCGCACGACCACCCCAATCACGCAGTCCACCATACGTTTTGGATACCGGCGCGCAGATGTGCGCACATGACCATTCACTGGCAATGTCTTTACTTATGCTTTACCATGGGCGTGCAGACAGGTTCCATCGATCGAAGGGATAACTCCATGAACGATCTGATCAAGACCCTCGCGCAAGACGCCAACTGGGACAAGTGGGTCGCCGTGAACTCGGATTCCGGGGCCAAGGACGGGTGCATCTCGAAGGCGGGCTGCATCTCCAAGGCAGGTTGCATCTCCTAGTCGCAGCCCGGGTCCGAGCCGGTTTCCCGGCTCGGATCCGGCTATGGCAGACATCATGACCGACACTCGCACCACTCGCCCGCTGCCGAACGAGTTCGTCGAGGCGACCCGCGACATCCCGTTCTACCGGGAGAACGCGGCGGCGAATTCCTTCCCGATCATCACGAAATCCGAACTCGCGGAGACGTTCCCGGATTCGTTCATGACGCCACAGGTCCAAACCGCACTGGAATCCGGTGCCGCCCAATATGTCTGGTCCACCGGAACCAATCATGCCCGGATGCCGCTCATCCGCCCCCCGCTGTTCCTGCTGAAGACCTACTACGCGGTGTGGCGGGATCATCCGGAGATCGGCGAGACCTTCGCCGCCGGTGTGCCCAGGGTCTCGGTTACCACGCGCTTGGCGACCGATCATGTGACGCGGATCAGCGAAGCCAAAGGTGGTGCGCCCGCCGATATCGCGCGGCGGTGGCTCGACGACCGGACCGTGTATGTCAATCAGGAGCTGGATCCCGCCACCTGGTCGTCGGCCGCCGTCGATCGGATGATCGCGGAGATCGGCGCGGTCAGCGCTGAAAATGGTGGTGGCCGTTACCATCTCGACTGTTCGTCGTACCACGCCGCCTACCTTTTCCAGGCGGCGGGCGACCGATTCCCGCAGCCGGTCAGTGCGATTCACGGATACGAATTCACGCCCCGGAATGTCCGGAGTTTCCTCGCCGAACGGCTCGATTGTCCCGTCGTCGAACTGTTCGGGAGCACCGAGCTCGGTTACCTGTACTACGGCGATACGCAGGGCCGCTACCACCCGCACCTGGTCGACATGGAGGTCGAGCTCCAGCCGATTCCGGGCAGCCGTGGCATCCACAGCTTGGTCGTCTCCAGTATCCGCAACCCGTTCATGCCGCTGCTCCGGTACAACACCGGCGACTGCGTGCACACCGGCGACGGCTCGGCAGATCCGCGGCAGATCGTGCGTTTCTGCGGCCGGGACAAGGAACTTCTCGTCACCGACACCGCCATCACCTCGCAGGCGGAGCTCGACGATGTCATCGCGGATATCAGTGCACGGGTGTTCGTCTACCAGTTGCGCGTCGACGGCTCGCAGTCGGAGCTGGCCTACACCACCTTCGATGGCGCGGCCCTCGACCGTAGTTCCGCAGATGCGCTGGCCGCAGCGGCAACCAGGTTGACCGGATCGATGGTGACTGTCGCGCACCGTACGCACATTCCGATCGGCAAGTCCGGCAAGTACGCCTGGCTTGTTCGCTGAAGGAGCCCCGATGACCGAACGAGAGATACTCGGCGACCTGTACGAGGAAACAGTCTATTACGTGCAGGACCACAATCAGGTCGACGAGCCCACCGCCCGCGTCCAGGTCCGTGAGGCGGTGCGCTACCTGACGCTCGTTTCCGCGCACCGCGACGAGCTGAGTGGGCTGTTCCTACCTGTTGAGCAGGCGATCGACGAGGTGTGGCATTACCTCATCCTGCAGACGCGCGAATATGCCGATATCTGCGAGAACCGGCTCCCCGGTGGCTATTTCATCCATCATCGGTCGATCTCCTACAACGACTACGGACAGCAGCAGCCCTCGCGTGAGGTCATGATCGAGCAGTTCCTGCGCTGGATTCCGCTGTACTGCCGCAGATTCGGAGCTTTCGACGCCGACGGCGGCAGGTGGTGGACGATGGTGCGCTTCTTGCACGAGCAGATGGGCCACAGCCTCGACGAGATCTCCGCGCTAGCGCCTGCTGTCGGACCGCCCGGCTGACCGAAGGCTTGCGGCAATCACCACCGCCGCAAGCAGCACCTGCACGGCCAGCACCGTCGCCATCGCCGTCCGGTGCCCGGACGACTGAACGATCGCTCCGAAGACGGTCCCGAGCACGGCGGCACCCGTGGCGATGGACACCTGTTGTGCGGTGAGCAGCACCCCGCCGCCCATCCCGGCCAGCTCGGCGGGGACCAACGAGAGCATGTGCGCGTTCATCGCGCCGAGCGTGATGCCCTGACCGGTGCCGATCAGCAACATCGTGACGCACATCAGCGGCGGGCTCGCCGCGCTCACCCCGACGGCCATGCCCGCCAGGCCGAGTCCTTGCACCGATGCCCCCAGCGCGATCGCCCGGACACCGAAGCGGGCGCGTATCCGAGGTACCGCGAACGACGAAACCAAGAACCCCAGCGCCATCGGCGCGGTCAGCAAGCCGGAGACCAAGAGCGAATACCCGAGCCCCTCCTGCAGCGTCTGCGGTAGGGCATAGAGAAATCCGCCTGCACCGGCGAAGAAGGGCAACATCAGCGCCAGCGCCCACCGGAGGTCAGGGTTGTCGAACATGCCCTGCGGCACCACGGCGGGCTTGCCCGCGTCCGCGCATCTCCGTTGCTGCCACAGCCACGCCGAGCCGATGCCGACGGTGACCACGGCGAGCACGATGGTCAACGGACCGAGGATGGTCGACAGCGACATTGTCAGCAGGAAAGACAGCACCGTCAGCGACAACAGCGCGCCGCCGCGTCCGTCGACATACTGTTCGCCATTGGGTTCGGTGTCCGGAACCATGCGTGGCAGCAAAGCCAGCGCAATGATCCCGACGGGGATGTTGATCAGGAAAAGCCACCGCCACGCGCTGCTGCCACCCACAAGGTCGAGCAGCGCGCTGCCACCGATGAGACCGATCAGCGCGGAAATTCCACTCATGGACGAGTACCAGCTGATGGCCCGTTCCCGGCGTGGCCCGGCATGCGCCGTAACCAATCCCAGCACCTGCGGCATCACGAACCCGGCGGTGGCGCCCTGCAGTATCCGGCCTCCCACCAGCGCTTCGAAACTCGGCGCCCAGCCACAGATCGATGAGGTGACCAGGAACCCCGCCATCGACACCCAGAGAATCCTGCGACGTCCGAAGCGGTCACCGACCCGGCCGCCGACGATCAGCAGCGACCCGAATCCCGCGAGATACCCGACCATGACCAGACTCAGCAGCGCCGACCCTTGCTCGATAGCGAAGTCGCTCCTGATACCGGGTAACGCCACCCCTGCGATGAACGTGTCCATCATCGGAACGAACGCGCAAGTCAGCAGCAGAAGAATTCCCGGCGTGCGCAGCACCCGCGGATCGTCTTTGCGTCCGGAAATCGAACTGGCGCGGACATTCATCTTGCGCACACCTGCGAGTATCTGCCCACCACGAGCAGAACGTTACCTGCAACGGCGGACCCGCCGACGATGAGTTCGGGCTTCGCTCCGCACGATCCCGAAGCACTTCGGAAGCTATGCGCGCCAACAGAATACGAGCGTCAGGCGCCGCGTGGCAGTCTGCGCAGCGACCGCAGGGCATAGTGCACCCGCGTCTTCACCGTGCCGACCGGAACACCGATGTCATCGGCCACCTCTTGATAGGCGCGATCACGCAGGATCACCTCGACCACAGCCTCGCGCTGTGGGTCGGGCAAAAGCGCAAGCAGCTCCGCGACCAGCAGCCCGTCGACCAGTCCGTCGGAGAAATCGGGATGCGCGTAACGGACGTCGCTCAGCTCGCCGACCTCGTCCCAGCCGGTGTCCCCCGGCCGGGCGGCCCGCGCGCGAACCATGTCGATGATGACGTTGCGCAGAATCGCCAGCAGCCAGGTCCGCACGCTGCCCCTGGTGTCGTCGAAGAACGCGCACGAACGCCACGCCCTGAGCAGTGACTCCTGCACCGCCTGCTCGGCCAGCCCACTATCGCCCAGCGCACGCATGGCCCGCCAATGCATCAGCGCCCGGTCGGTCGCGAGCACCGCGGCCAGCCCGCTGTCGGTGCATAGTCCCGCGCAATGCGCGCCGCACGACGTGGACCGCCGCGCCGTTCGGACGGACTCGAGCCGAGCACATGTCATACCTCGGATATCGCGGCACACCCGGCCGATGACAACATCGTGCGCGATTTGGTAATGCATCCGCACAAGAAAAGTGGAATGCGGCACATTCAGCCGAGTCGTCTGGTAGATCTTGGCCCCGGAGATTCGGGGATCTCCCAGGTCAGCCGCTGCGCGGCGGTTGCAGCACGATGCGAGGAGAACATCGCCATGCGCGCAAGTACGCTCCTCATCGCCGGCGCCATGACGTCCGCGATGACCCTGCTCGGCGCCGGGACGGCGGCGGCCGAACCCGCGAACATCATGCCCGCGGACGGCGTCTACCTGGTGGGCGTCGACATCTTCCCCGGCGTCTGGGAGGCGCCCGGCACGCCCGATCCGGCATACGGCTGCGATTGGCGCAGGCTGTGGAAGGTGGAGGGCGACAACACCAATATGCAGTACATCGTCGGCAACAACTTCACCCGGCTCGGCCCGGTCCGGGTGGAGATCAAGCCGACCGATGTGGGCTTCAAGACCGAGAATTGCGGCCCGTGGCGGCTGCTGCCCCCGCCGCCGCGCACGGGATCAGCCGGCTGACGCCGACACCTCGCTAGGGTCAGGCCCATGACGAGGACCAAGATTCTGATCACCGGTGCCAGCGCGGGCCTCGGTGCCGCGATGGCACGCGATTTCGCGAGCAAGGGCCGCGACCTCGCGCTGTGCGCCCGGCGGCTGAGCGCGCTCGAGGCGCTGCGCGACGAGCTCGTCGCGGCCCATCCCGGCATCACCGTCGCGGTCCGGGCGCTCGACGTCGACGAGCACGCGGCGGTGCCGCGGGTCTTCGGCGAGCTGCGCGACGAGCTCGGCGGACTGGATCGGGTCATCGTCAACGCCGGACTCGGCAAGGGCGCGGTACTCGGCACCGGCCGGGCGGCCGCCAATATCGCCACGGCGACAACGAATTTCGTCAGCGCGCTGGCGCAGGCCGAGGCGGCGCTCGAGATCTTCCGCGCGCAGAACTCCGGGCATCTGGTGCTGGTGTCCTCGATGAGCGCGGTGCGCGGGCTGCCGGGCAAGAAGGCGGCCTACTCGGCGAGCAAGGCGGGGCTGGCCGCGCTCGGGCAGGCGCTGAGTACTGAACTGAGGAAGTCGCCGATCGCGGTCACCACGCTGCTGCCCGGGTTCATCGCCACCGACATGGCGGCCAAGTCGGGCGACACGCGCTTGGTGGCGCCACTGGACAAGGGTGTCGCCGCGATGGTCGGTGCGATCGAGAAGGAACAGCGGCGGGCGTGCGTTCCCGGGTGGCCGTGGCGCGTGCTGGATCTGGTGCTGCCGATTTTGCCCGGCGCGCTGGTCTCCCGCATCAGCTGAACCGCGACACCGCGCATTCCGCATAAAACTCGGAATAACGTGTCGCGCGCCACATTATCGGATGCTAAAAGTTAGCCAAATGTCCGAATTTATGTTTCTTTAACACATTCCGCTGCTATTTGACGCTTCCTTTGCGCTGCTTGTTACCTGCCCGAAATAAAGTACGACGAGCCTTTGCAAAGGTTCGTATTGATGGGCCGCGCCGGCTCGAGCCCCCGATGGGCCGAAGGTGCTCCTGCTGAGGAAAGTGTTTGAAAAGTATGAGGGTCAAGAAGTTCGCTGCCGCGTCCACACTGGTCATCGCGGCTGTCGGGATCACGAGCGGCACTGCCTACGCAGAGCCCGCCGCACCGGCCCCCGTCCCGGGGTCCACCGTGCAGACCGACATTCTGCCTGGCATCCACTACACCGCGAATGTCGTCGACAAGTCGGTTGTACTGAAGACCGATGCCGGGTCGTTGACGACACAGGGCACGCAATTCCAGGTTCTGGATAACCAGGGCCAACTGGTTGCTGGCATGCCGCTGACCTATCTCAAAGACGGCATGGAATGGCCGATCGCGGCCCAGATCGACGGCAACACCGCCACTTTCACGCCGAGCACCGATGTGGCCGACGCGCACCCCGCGTCGATGCTGAAGCCGGTTGACGCGAAAGACGTCGCGGGCGCGGACTTCAACACCGCGTTGAGCACGGCCGCCACCCAGTTCGGCCTGGCCACCGCCATCGGCACCCTGGTCGGCACCATCGTCGGCGGCGCCCTCGGCTGTGTCGCCGGTGCGATCATCGGCGCGCCGCTCGTGGTTCCGACCTTCTTCGCCGGTCCGATCGGCCTGTGCATCGCCGGTGCCGGCGTCGGTATCGCGCTCGGTGCCGCGGCGGGCATGATCCTGCTCGGCGTGCCGGTCGGCATCGCCAGCGCAGTTCAGTTCTTCAGCTCGGTTTACGGATAAGCAGTACCGGACACCACCGAGGCCCGGTCGGTGACGCGCTCCCTCGCGTCGCCTGCCGGGCCTCGGTGCGTTGTCACTTCACCAATGTGAACTGCATGATGTCGAGGTGCCCGCTGCGGAAGTGCGCGGCACAGCCGGTCAAGTACTTCATATACCGGGTGTAGATCTCCTCGGACGCGAGCTCGATCGCCTCGGCCCGCCTCGACTCCAGCGCCTCGGCCCAGTGGTCGAGGGTGCGGGCGTAGTGCGGGCCCAGCTCCTGGATGCGTTCGGTGCCGAACCCCGCCTGACCGGCCAGTCGAGTGACCTCGGCGGGCTGCGGCAGCTGACCGCCGGGGAAGATCTCGCGCTTGATGAAGATGTGGAACAGCGCGTTCGCCCGGGTGACGGGAATACCCATGCGACGAAGGTCGTTGAGCGTATGGCCGACGATGGTGTGCAGCAGCATCCGCCCGTCCGGCGGCAACATCCGGTAGCAGCGATCAAAGAACACCTCGTACCGCTCGCGGCGGAAATGTTCGAACGCACCGATGCTCACGATCCGGTCGGCGCCACCGTCGTACTCCTCCCAGCCTTGCAGGCGCACCTCGGCACCCGTGATCCCCAGCCGGTCGATCGAGGACTTGACGTGCTCGAACTGGTTGCGGCTCAACGTGAGTCCGATGACCTTCACGTCGTACTCGCTGGCGGCGCGCAACATCGTTGCGCCCCAACCACATCCGATGTCGAGCACGGTCATCCCCGGTCGCAGGCCGAGTTTGCCGAGGGCCAAGTCGATTTTGGCGAGCTGCGCCTGCTCGAGCGTCATCTCGTCACGCTCGAAGTACGCACAGCTGTAAGTCATCGACGGGTCGAGGAACAGCGCGTAGAACTCGTCGGACACGTCGTAGTGCGCTTGAACTTGCCGGTAGAACGGTTTCAGGTCGGCCATGATGTCTCTCCTGGTATCGCCGGACACCTTCAGATACGAGACACGCCGACGTCGCGTTTACCTCGGCGACCGACCGATACCAAACCGTGGCCGACCACCGGTGACCGACACCATTGCGCGCCGAAGATCGAACCTGTACTCTCGGTCACGTCTTCTACTTGTGGATGTAGGTAGTTCTCCCACAAGATTTTCGAGATCCCCCCTTTCCGACCCGGTCAACAGAGCCGTTCCGGAATACCCCCGAGGATCCTGCCCCGCGACGCGCCAAGCGCTGCCGCATTCACGGCCGTTCGCCGTACCCAAAACTCACTCCCCAGAAGGAAATCCCATGAACACCAATACAATCAACGACAACACCACCGACGACCGAGCGGTCGAACAGAGCCAGACCCGCGCGGTCACCGGCATCCTCGACCTACACGACAACCGCGGCACCCTGCGCCTCGACGGCTACCTGCCCGGACCGCGCGACATCACCGTGCCGCAACGACTGATCCGCGAACACCGCCTGCGCCGCGGCGACTTCCTCACCGGCACAACCCAATCCGCCGGTAACAACGGCAAACCCGCGGCGCTGCTCACCGTCGACACCGTCAACGGACAGCAGCCGGACAAGATCCGACACCGGCCCGCCTTCGCCGACCTGGTGCCGATCTACCCGAACGAACGCCTCCGCCTGGAAACCGAACAGCACGCCATGACCACCCGCATCACCGACCTGGTCATGCCCATCGGCAAGGGCCAGCGCGCACTGATCGTCGCGCCCCCGAAAGCGGGTAAAACCTCTGTACTGCAAGCTATCTCGCACGGCATCGCGAAGAACCACCCCGAATGCGAGCTCATGCTGGTCCTGGTCGGCGAGCGCCCCGAAGAGGTCACCGACCTCACCAGGGCCGTGCCCGCCGACGTCGCGGCGGCCACCTTCGATCAGCCCGCCCGCGAACACATCGCGGTCGCCGAACTCGCCATCGAACACGCCAAACGACTCGTCGAAATGGGCCGCGACGTCGTGGTCCTGCTCGATTCATTGACCCGCCTCGCCCGCGCCTACAACCTGGCCAGCCCGGGCTCCGGCCGGGTGCTCTCCGGCGGCGTGGAGGCCTCCGCCCTCGCCCCGCCCAAACGCTTCCTCGGCGCCGCCCGCAATATCGAGAACGGCGGCTCGCTCACCATCATCGCCACCGCGCTGGTGGAAACCGGCTCGCTGGCCGACACGGTGATCTTCGAGGAGTACAAGGGCACCGGCAACGCCGAGCTCAAACTGGACCGCGCCGCCGCGAACCGCCGGGTCTTCCCGGCCGTCGACATCAACCAGTCCAGCACCCGCAAGGACGAGCTGCTGCTCGCACCGGACGAGCTGGCCGCGACCCAGACCCTGCGCAAGACCCTCGCCACCCTGGACAACCAGCAGGCCCTCGACCTGCTGCTGGAGGGCCTGCGCAAGTCCGAGACGAACGCCGAATTCCTCGCCCCGATGCGCGCCGGGCGCGGCTGAGCGGGTTTTCGCCCTCATACGGCCGTGGCGTAAAACCGCCAGATCGCGTACCGGGGCGCTGGTGGACTGGGCCACGTGTCCACAGTTCTCACTCCCCCGGCACCCGCCCGCAGCACGCTGACCGGCTGGCTCGCCGTCGTCTCGGTGATGATCGCGATCTTCTCGATCGTCACCACCGAGATCCTGCCGATCGGCCTGCTCACCTCGATCGGCGCCGACTTCACCATCTCCGACGGCATGGCCGGGCTGATGATGACCATGCCCGGACTGATCGCCGCCGTCACCGCACCGGTGGCCACCGTCGCCACCGGGCGGATCGACCGGCGAACCATGTTGTGCCTGTTCATGTTTCTGCTTGTGGTTGCCAATGTGCTGATGGCGGCCGCGCCCGAATACTGGGTCGTGCTGGTGTCCAGGGTGCTGATCGGGATCACTATCGGCGGGTTCTGGTCCATCGCGGCCGGGTTGGCCGAACGTCTGGTGCCAGCAGCCTCGGCGAGCCGAGCCAATGCGGTGATCTTCTCCTCGGTACCGCTCGGCTCCGTGCTCGGCGTGCCTGCGGGCACACTGCTCGGCGAGATGGCAGGCTGGCGAACGGCATTCGTGGTGGTCGGCGCGCTCACGGCCGTCGTGCTCGGCATGCTGGTGGTATTCCTGCCGCCGCTGCCCGCTCGCACCGTCACCCGAGTAGCCGTGCTGCGCAGGCTGCTTCGCCGCATCAACATCCGATTCGCCTTGCTGGCCACGTTTCTCGTCGTGCTCGCGCAGTTCGGTGCCTACACCTATGTGACGCCGTTCCTCGAACAGGTCACGCAGGTCGGGCCGGGCATGATCACGCTGCTGCTCCTGATCTACGGTGTCGCAGGCATTCTCGGCAACTTCCTCGGCGGCGCCGCGATCATGCGGCGACCGCACGCCACCCTCGGCTGCGCCGCGGCCATGATCGCGGGCGCCACGCTGTTGCTGCCTGTGCTCGGCCACTGGGAGGCGGGCGCGCTTGTCCTGCTGATCGTTTGGGGCATCGGATACGGCGCGGTGCCGGTGTCCACCCAAGCCTGGTTCGCCAAAGCGGCACCGGACGTGCCGTAGGCCGCCTCGGTGCTGTTCACCGCCTCGTTCCAAGCGACGTTCTCGCTCGGCGCGCTGGCCGGCGGCCTGGTGGTTGACCGCGGCTCGCCCGCCACCGTCATGCTGCTCGGCGGGCTCACCGCGGCGCTGGTGATCGTCGCGGTGACCACCCACGCCGCGCAGCGTCGGACGTGGCCGGACCGGTAGGTGATTACCTCGCGGGTAATCGACCAGCGGCGTCATATCGGGCAGGATCGCGATCATGATCGATGAGACGGGCACGAAGCTGTTCCACCAGACCATGCCGTTCACCGAGCGGCTCGGTATCGAGGTGCTCGAGCACGGGCCCGCCCTGGTACGCAGCCGTATCGTCTGGCACGAATCGCTGTGCACGCTCGGCGGTGTGGTGCACGGCGGCGTGTTGATGTCGCTGGCCGACGCCACCGGCGCGGTGTGCGCTTATCTGAATCTGCCGGAAGGCAAGGCGGGCACCACCACGGTCGAATCGAAAACCAACTTCGTCAGGGCGGTCCGCTCCGGCTACGCCACCGCCTCCTCGACACCACTGCACGCGGGCCGCACCTTCATCGTGGTGGAAACCGAAATCCACGACGACGCAGGCAAACTCGTCGCAAAGGTAACCCAGACCCAGGCGGTGTTGTAGCCGCCGACCAAATGCGGGCCAGCTCGAGCAGTTGCCGCAGTTCGGTGTCGAAATCACTGGCGAGCTGCGGTAACTGCACGGCAGTAGCCGAACTACGCGGCCGGAGTCCGGCCTTTCGGGCGTGCGCCGCGTGGGCAAGCTGGTGCACGTAGTGATTGTCGCCCAATCGGATGCGCGTTTGCCAGTACGCGGGAGTTCCGGAGCGGCGGGCAGATAAGGACCGAGATGCAATAGGGCATCACGGATCTCGACGGTCATCCGAAGTAGGCGAGCTGTGGCATCGGTCTGCGGCGGGACAGCAGGGGACAAGACGATCTCGGGTACCGCCGCCGTGAGGTCCCGCCAGAGCGGCCGCAGCCGACGGCACGACCGCGCCGCACTGTCCAAGCCCACCTTCGTGACCACGATCCCGATCAACGGCACCGCGCAGATGGTGACGTTGACGACGATGCAGAGCGTGAAGGCCGCCGCAATCCGCGGCAGTTGTGCACCCAAGGCGGGCCACCCGGTGAACGTCTGCGCGATCGAAAGTCCTTCGCAGACCCAGATATACACGGTCGCCATGGTCATGATGAGGAGCACGATCCGCTCCCGGACCCGAAGGTCGCCGGACCGAAGTTCGCGGATACCCACCCGGCTGAAAACTACCGTGTGCCAGAACAGCGGCACGCCGAACGAGACGCCGGTGACGATGCCTTCCCAGTCCGGATTCAGCGCGACCAGGCGCCCATCGTTCCGTGCGGACGTCCCCGCGACGACTATCGACACCGTCGCGGCCAGCGCGAGCAAGCTGGATCGGCGGTGCGACCGCCACACGAGACTCGGATCGGCATCCGCCGCGGCCTCCGCCGTCCTGGCGATCGTCGCCAGATACGTCGCCGTCATCACAATGCACCCCAGCGCAAGCTGATTCGCCAGACTCGTGATCATCGGCGTCAACGTGCATCGATACAGCAGCAACCCGGCGACACTCCACAGAAACAACCGATTGATCACTCGATCCAGCAGGGTATCCCGGACCAGAACCAGCCTACCGACCACGATGATCGAGACATAACCGAGCACCGACCAGGCCACCGGCCCGGAGAGCAGCCACGCCGTCAACGCCTGCCCTCCGCGCCCGACAACGCCTGCATCTCCGGAGGATACCGTCGGCCCGCGCTCATCATCGGCTCCACGACAAAGCCCGCCCTGGCAACGGTTCTCGCTGCCAGGGCGGGCTTTGTATTGCTCAGTTGAAGAGGACTACGCCCAGGGCCGCGATGAAGACGACCTGGACGACGGTGCGCAGCGGGAGCGGCATGGTTTTGATGCCGAGATCCGCCTTCGCGGCGCGAATGTTGGCCGGGAACAGGAAGAGCAGCATCACGATCAGGGCTGCGGCGGCGAGCTTCGAGGTGGCCGGGATGAGCAGGCCCGCGGCGCCGGCGAGTTCGAGGACGCCGGTGAGGGCGACCAACGCGGCCGGGTTCGGCAGCTTCGGCGGCACCATCGCCACCAGCGCTTCGCGGCGCGGCGAAAGGAAGTGCGCACTGGCGGTCATGACGAACATGGCCGCGAGGCCGAGTGCGACGGCATGTGGCCAGGAATCGAGCCACTCGGGTCCGGCCAGCCAGCCGATGAGCCGGGCCAGTGCGGTGACGACGGCGAGTACAACCAGCGGTGCCATCAGGGTCTCCTACGTTTCTAACGATCAATCTTGACACTGGAAAGATTAGAACCAACCCGCAAACTTGTCAATGGCTAGATTCTCGGGCACCATCGAGACATGGCGAAAAGCGGCTATCACCACGGCGATCTGCGGGCCACCATCCTGGCCGCGGCGGCCGACCAGATCGCGAACGACGGCGTCGACGCGATCTCGCTGCGCGAGCTGGCCCGCCGGGCGGGCGTCTCGCACGCGGCGCCCGCACACCACTTCGGCGACCGCGCGGGCGTGCTGACCGCGCTGGCCATCGAGGGATTCGAATTGCTCACCGCCGAGCTCACGCAGGCCGGTAGCGACTTCCGCGAAGTCGCCGTCGCCTACATCCGATTCGCGCGCGAGCACCCCGGGCACTTCGATGTGATGTTCCGGCACAGCCTGTTGCGCACCGAGGATCCACGCCTGGACGAGGCGCGCATGGGTTCCGCGAACGCCCTGCGCTCCGGCGTGTCCGCGATCCACCCCGGCAATACCGAGCAACAGCAGGCCGCGCAACTGGCCGCCTGGTCGCTGGTGCACGGCTTCGCCGCACTGTGGCGCGAAGGGGCGCTGGCCAATTCGAGCCTGGCCGGCGACACCGACCCCGAAGCACTCGCCCGCCGTATGCTCGCCCGCGTGCACTTCGACTGACCGGCAAACTCCGCCGTCCGGCAGCAAATCCCGGACAACGCGAACAACCGTCGCGCGCGTACGGCACAGTGGGGCACCAGGATTGCGGAAAGGAGTTGGCGCCACCACCGGTGGCCGCCGTCGACACCATGGACATCCATGCTTACCCGACCGAGTGCACCACCCCGGTCACCCTTGCCGAAGCGGAACGTCTCACCGAGCGCTACCTGGCCTTCGACGATGACGCCGGACGCGGGATCACCAATCTGATCACCGAATTCGACAGCTGCTTCGTCGTCGTCGCCATCTTCACGCCGCCCCCACCCACCGAAACCCGCACTCCGCCAAGCCCGCTGCCCATCGGCGGCACGGTGAGCACCATCGACAAGGCCACCGGCGCCATCACCCTATGGCCGACCTACCCGCCCGACGTGGTCGCCGACCATCACGCGGCGGCGGTGCGCGCGGACCGGCTGATCATCGAGGAAACCTGGCCTTCGAGTAGCTGATTACGCCAGTTCGGCGGTGATGCGGTCGCGGTCGTCCGCGGTAGCGGGCAGCTGGACGACCAGCAGCAGGTCCGGGTTCTCGACGAGCCGGAGTTGAAAGAGTTCGAGATCGAGCGCCCCGGCCACCGGGTGATCGATGCCGATGGTCGCGGCGCGGAATTCTCGGACGGGGTATTCCGACCACCAGGTGCGGAATTCGAGGCTCGCCTCGTTGAGGCACGCGACGAGGGTGGCCAGCCGTTCGTCGTCGGGGCGACGGCCGACGACCGCGCGGAACTGACTGAGCACCGCCCGGGCGGCGGGTTCCCAGCGGCGCATGGCTTTTCGGTTGCCCTCGTCGGTGAACATCATCCACACCATGTTGCGGCGGTCCGGGGCCAGCACGGTCGGGTCGATCCGGATACGGGCGTAGGCGTTGTTCCAGACCACGAAATCGAAACGGCCGTCATGGATTACGGCCGGGCTCGGCGTCATCGAATCGACCAGTCGCTGTAGCCGAACCTTCTCCTCGCCTGGCTGCGGCGCGGCGACCGGATCGGCCAGACCCGCCAGCCTGCGCAGGTGCCGGTGCTGGCCGGTGTCGAGCCGGAGGGCACGCGCCAGAGCGTCCACCACCTGTGGGCTCGCGGCGATCTTGCGGCCTTGCTCGAGCCAGGTGTACCAGGTGAGGCTAACGCCGGCCAGGTCGGCCACCTCCTCACGCCGCAGGCCGGGCGTGCGTCGCCTGCCCGGCTCCATATCGGGTGGCAGGCCGACGTCGGCGGGCTGAACGCGGGAGCGCTGTGCGCGCAGGAATGCCGCCAGTTCCGCACGATGGTTATCGCTCATCGAATTCCCTTTGTGGGTAGCAGCATTGGTAACAGGACCAGGCCGCCGCCCGTCTCTAACGTCTTACTCAACAACAAAAGGAGTCTGACATGAACAGCAACAAAGGACCGGTTCTGGTCATCGGCGCCACCGGACAGCAGGGTCGGGCGACCACCGCGCAACTGCTCGAACGTGGTTGGGAGGTACACGCTTTCGTCCGCGACATGGACGCCCCCGCCGCCCGGGCACTGCGCGACTCGGGCGCCAATCTGATCGAGGGTGACCTGGACGATGCGGATTCCGTGCGAGCGGCCATGGATGGCGCCTACGGCGTTTTCATGATGTTGACGATGATGACCGGCGTGCATATCACCGCCGCGGGCATCGAGGCCGAGCAACGACGCGGCAAAGCGGTGGCCGACCTCGCGAAAGCGTCCGGAATCGAGCATCTGGTGTACAGCTCGCTCAAGGGCGCGAACGAGAACTCGGGCATCGAGTATTACGAGGCGAAGCAGGCCATCGAGGCGCATATCGAGGCGCTCGGCCTGCCCGCCACGGTGCTGCGCCCCGTCTTCTTCATGGACAATTTCAACGCCTTCAACCGACCCATAATCGACGAAAACGGTGCACTGGTCCTCAATTTCGCCGTCCGCGCCGACATCCCCGTCTCTCTCATCTCGGTACACGACATCGGCGCCTTCGCCGCCATCGCCTTCGACCACCCCGCCGACTACCGCAACCGCACCGTCCCCCTCGCAGGCGACCGCCTCACCCCACCCCAAATCGCCGAAACCTTCGGCCGCATCGCAGGTCTCCCCGCCCACAGCAACCAGGTCCCGATCGAACAGGTCCGCGCCTTCGACGACCAGGTCGCAAAGATGTTCGCGTACTTCAACGAACGCCCCGACGAAGCCATCGACACCGCCGCCCTCCGCAAGGCCCACCCCACCTTGCACACCCTCGAATCCTGGCTGCACACCACCAACTGGAAGCCGTGATCCCCGCTCCCGCACAGCAGGCTTCGCCCGTCGGACGGGGACCCTTCTACTGGCGGATGACCTATTTGCCATGCGCTGGGGCGACGAAGCACTCCACTTGCGCGTGTTCGATGGTCAGCCGGTGAATCGAGGATCGCACCACGTGGCGTCGCCGACGTAGCCGACACCATTTGTGTCGACATAATTGGCCTGCAATCCGATTCGGGACTTTCCGTCGACCGGAATCGAGACGTCCTCCATGTCGTAAACACCGACGATCGAGCCAGGGCCCTGAGCGACGTCATCGAGGTAGATCTGGAAGTGGACGGTCAGCCCCGGGCGGGCCTGGCTGTCGATGCCGTAAGAAACAGCAAACGTCTTGGCATTCTTTGGAATGTTGTAAATCGTCGGAGCGCCCGCACCCTGAAAGTTGTTCTGCCCGAACAACAAACCTTTCGCACAGGTGCGTTTGTTCCCACCTATGGTCGAGACACCCGGAGTGTGACCGTTCGCCACTGGTTTGAGATCGATCAGATAGACGGTTCCGCCCCGGGACGACAGGTCGCCTGCTGACGTCGATGAGATCGCCGGCGACGTCGTGATCGTGGTCGTGGTCGCCGTGACCGTGGTGCGATCGACCGTTGGGGGAACGGCGGCGGGCAAAGAAGAGGTCGAGCCGATCCCCACCGCACCGCCTGCGTCAGGTTCCCGATTGAGCGCAACAGCGACCGCGACCGTCAATGCAACGGTCAAGAACCCGGCGACCAGAATCCCGACGCGCCATGCCCGATTCTTCGTCGCCTCCTCGTCCTTCTTCTTCTTGCGCTGAAAGTGGAATGAGGTCTCGCTTTCACCGCTGCGCTTACGCGTCCGGCCCGACTCCCCCGACCCCGCCAGCGACGCCTGCACCGTGGCGTGCGGTTCGGGCTGCGGGCCTGCCGGCACCTGCTCATCGTTCACAGGCAGGACGCTAACCGGGGGCTTACCGGCGTGGATCCGAATGACCGAGCACAGCTTGTGAATCGAATCACGAACCAACTGTCCAGGATCAGGTGGGATGAATTACGGCGTCCGGCCAGGTCGGAAGTGTTGTGGGAGTGTGGATCCGGGCAGATCGTTCGCGGCGAAGGGAATCCGCTTGTCACACTCTCGCTCCCCGATTCGTCATATCGGTGAAGAGGTGTGGTGGCTGGGAGGTGGGCTCTCGGTCCGGACGAGACGGGAACGATCATGGCTGAGACGATTCTGGTTACCGGTGGGACCGGCACGTTGGGGCGGCATGTGGTTCCGTTGCTGGTGGCGGCGGGGGCGAAGGTGCGGCTGTTGAGCCGTAATGCGCATGAGTCGGCGGGTGGTGTCGAGTATGTGCAGGGTGATCTGCTGAAGGGGGAAGGGGTGGCGGGCGCGGTCGGCGGGGCCGAGATCGTGCTGCATCTGGCGGGTGGGCCGAAGGGTGATGAGGTGGCCACCGGGAACTTGGTGGACGCGGCGGCGCGGGCGGGAGTGCGCACCTGGTGTACATCTCGGTCATTGCGGCGGACGCGATTCCGCTGGGTTACTACCGGGCCAAGGTCGACTCGGAGCAGATCATCGCCGAGTCGGGTCTGCCGTTCACGACGCTGCGGGCCGCACAGTTCCATGATCTGGTGTTCAAGGCGGTGCGCGCGCTGGCGAAGTTGCCGGTCGTGCCGATTCCGGGCGGGGTGCGACTGCAACCGGTGGATTCACGCGAAGTCGCGGCACGGCTGGTGGAATTGGTGCTGGACGAACCAGCCGGGCGGGTGGCGGATCTGGCCGGACCGACGGTGTACGGGCTGACCGAGCTGGTGCGCGACTACCTGCGGGCGAGCGGAAAGCTGCGGCCGCTGCTGCCGGTGCGGATGCCTGGCAAGGTCGGCAAGCTGTATCGGGCCGGCGCGAACCTGACCTTCGACGGCACCCAGCTCGGCAAGCGGACCTGGGAAAAGTTCCTGGCCGAGCAGCTCGGCTGAGCACGATCCGAAGTCGCGATGCCGCAACCTCATCCGCAGGGGTGAGGTGGGTATCAGCCCGGAGAGTGAGGCGAAGGAGCTCACCAGCAGTCCACACTGATTTCTTGTGAGGCTTACCAGTGCGGTCACCCGGGCCGCGGGTGCCGTCGACGACGCGACGCGACGCGACGCGTGACCGAACGGTTGGAGCGATTCCCGGCCGGCGCGGTCGATGTCGTGCTGACCGTGGTGGTCACCTTCGCCACCGTCGGACCCGCCGTGCTCGCGGGCCAGCCGTGGTTGGTGATCGTGCTGTCGGCGGTCGCGTCCGTGCCGGTGCTGTGGCGGCGACGCGCACCGATCACCGTCTTCCTCGTGGTCGGTCCGGCGATCACCGCGCTCGCCTGCCTGCACGCCATGCCCGAACTCCCGTACGGCACCGTCGTCTGTGCGTACACCATTGCCGCGTACTGCCCGCCCGCACGGCGGCGCACCGCATTCGTGGCCAGCGTCCTCGGCATCCTGCTCTCCCTGGTCATCCCCAATGAGAGCCCGGACTCCTACGCCTACGCGGCCATGTCCTTCCTGACCGCGTGGGCGCTCGGCACCGGTGTCCGGGCCAGGCGGGTGCAGATCGAGATGCTCGAGGAGCGCGCCCATCGACTCGACGAGGAACGGCTCGCGGCGTTGGACCGGGAACGCCTGCGGATCGCCAGGGACATGCACGACATCGTCACGCACTCGGTGGGTGCGATGATCGTCCAGGCGGAGACCGGCCCGCTGCTCACCGGCACCGATCGCGCGCGGGCGGACGCCACCTTCGCGAGCATCGCCGAGACCGGTCGTGTTGCGGTGCAACAACTTCGGCGCAGCCTCGATACGCTGCGCGGCGAAACCGCGGACCCGCGACACCAACCCGGCATCGAGGCGATCGCCGACCTGGTCGAGCTGTCGAAGCGCGGCGGGCTGGCCGCGTCGCTGGACGAGGACGGGCCGCGTCGCGCGGTCTCCGACGACGTCGCGGTCACCGCGTATCGCGTGGTGCAGGAAGCGTTGACGAACACCATGAAGCGTGCGCGGGCCACCGCCGTACGGGTCTCGCTGCGCTGGTCGGATCAGCAACTGACGGTGCGGGTTTCCGATGACGGCGCGGGGTCGGCGCAGCCGACGTCCGGTGGCTACGGCTTGCTCGGCATGCACGAACGGGTCACCGGCAATGGAGGCACGCTGCGGCATGGCCCCTCGGCCAACGGTTTCGACGTCGCCGCCGAACTGCCACTCGGACAAAGGAGTTGACCGTGCGTGTACTCGTGGTCGACGACCAGGACCTGTTCCGCGCCGCGTTCAGCCTGATCCTCGACGCCCAACCGGATCTCACCGTGGTCGGCGAAGCCGCCGACGGATTAGAGGCGGTCGAGAAAGCCCGTGCGCTGACGCCCGATGTGGTGGTGATGGACGTCAGAATGCCGCGCCTCGACGGCGTGGCCGCTACCCACCGAATCTGTGCCGAGACCTCAACGAAAATGTTGGTGCTCACCATGTTCGACCTCGACGAGTATGTCTTCGACGCCCTGCGAGCGGGGGCCAGGGGGTTCCTGCTCAAGGATGTTCGCCGCGACGAGCTGGTCGACGCGGTCCGCGTCGTCGCCGCGGGCGAGGCGCTGCTGGCGCCGACGGTGACCCGGCGCCTGATCGCCGAGCTCACCGAGCGCGGACACCCGCGCCCCGAACTCGCCCGCCGCCTCGATGACCTGACCGAGCGGGAGCGAGATACATTGCGCCAGTTGGCACGTGGCCTCTCGAACGCCGAAGTCGCCGCGGTACTCATGGTCAGCGAACACACGGTGAAGACACACGTCAGCTCAGTGCTGGCGAAGCTCGGCCTGCGTGATCGGGTGCAGGCGGCGGTGTTCGCCTATGAGGCGGGGCTGGTGAAACCGGGGGCCGCGACCGGCTGACCCACCGCACGAGCGAGGCCGAACTCGGTCGTCTCGGCGATGTGCGGGAGGGGTCGGACGCCGAACATCGAAGCGGTGAAACGCTTTCTGCTCGCCACGCTGGCGATGCTGACTTCCGCACTGCTGTGGCATTTCGGCACCGGCCTACGTCCGCTGCCCGGGTTGGCTTTCCTGGCTCCGCTGCCGGTGTTGCTGCTCATCCCGAGGGTGTCGGCGGGGACGGCGTTCGTCGCGGGAGCCCTGTCGTGGCTCGGCGGCGAGCTCCAAATGTGGTCGTACTTCACCGAAACCCTCGAACAGCCGGTCCCGGTGACGGTGCTGCTGCTCGGCGGAACCGCGCTGCTCTTCGGCGGCATCGCCGTGGTGACGCGTGCGCTGTTGATGCGCGGAAGACTCGGTCTCGCGGTGGTTGCACTACCCGCCGGTTGGGTGACCGTGGAATTCCTACTCGCGGTGGCGGGTCCGTTCGGCGCGTGGTGGAGCATCGCCTACACCCAGGCCGACGTACTGCCGCTGATCCAGACGACCTCGCTAACGGGCGTGTGGGCTGTCACCTTCCTGATTCTGCTGTTCCCCTCGGCGATCGCGGTGCTGTTCGCACCGGAAGTTACTAGGGCACAAAGCCTTCGAGTGATCGGCGCGACGTCGGTGGTGCTGATTGCGCTCGGCGCGTTCAGTTTCTGGCGACTGGCTGTTCCGCCGGAGCAAGAAGCGGTGCGGGTCGGACTGGTCGCGGTGGCACAACCGCCGGACTACGTCCCGCTCGATTCGGCCGACGGCCGAGACATGGTGGCGCGCGCCGTCGTCGAGATCGAACGACTGGCCGACCAGGGCGCACAGGCGGTGGTACTCCCGGAAAAATCTTGGCGCGCCGATGATTCCACCATCGCACAGCTGTCAGGACCGTTGACGGAGGTAGCGGCCCGCCGCAACATTCAAGTAGTCGCCGGACTCATCCTCACAACGGGCGGCATCAGCTACAACGCCGCGATCGACTACCCCTCCGGCGTGCAGTACGCCAAGCACTACCTGATTCCCGGACTCGAAGACGAGCACCAGCCGGGCACCTGGCGGCAGAGCGTCCCCGGCAAGCCGTGGGCCTTGGCCGTCTGCTTCGACCTGGACCACCCGGACCTCGTCCTGGCGAACCGGCGCCGCGGCGCGACGCTGCTACTGGTTCCCGCACTCGATTTCACCGACGACCACTGGCTGCACAGCCGGATGGCCGTCATGCGCGGCGTCGAATCCGGAATGGGCGTTGCGCGGGCACCACAACTCGGCGAGCTCGTGGCGAGCGATTCCCGTGGGCGCGTACTCGCCGCCGCGACAACAGATGTCACGATGACCAGGTCCGTGCTCGCAGAAATCCCGTTGAACTCGGACAACACCGTATACACGCGATTCGGCAACTGGTTCGGATGGACCTGCGTGGCACTGTTCGGCGCCGCGGTCGGCGGGGCCATGTGGCGACGGCGAACAACCTGACGAACAGCGTTCGGAAGGGCAGCATCCTCGGGTAGACAGGCGGCGGCGACGACGAGCCGGCGCTGCCCAGTTGCGGGTCCGTTATCAATTCGTTACCATTCCGACATACCCGCACTTCATCGCAGGTCGTGACGCCCGTCCGGTGGGTACGCACCAGGGGTCGCTGTTTGCGCCGATTGAAACGTGGGTATCGGTCTAATTCGTGCCAAGTCTCTGGTGTGCAGGACCCGGAGACTGGCCGAAATGAGGTCCGCTCGACGGGCTGGAGAGGACGCGCACGTGACTGACGGGGACCCCGAGAGTTTTCCATTACGGCGATCGGTCGCCGCTTCCGCGATGGGCAATGCCACCGAATGGTTCGACTACGGGGTATATGCCGCCACGGCCACCTACCTCACCGACGCCTTCTTCCCTGGGGACCTCGGCACGCTCGGCACCATGCTCGGTTTCGCCATTTCATTCCTGCTGCGCCCGCTCGGCGGCATGGTGTGGGGCCCGCTCGGCGACCGGATCGGCCGAAAAGCCGTGCTGGCCACCACGATTCTGTTGATGGCCGCCGCTACCGGCGCGATCGGCCTGCTGCCGACCCATTCGCAGGTCGGCGTGCTCGCACCGGTGCTACTGATCGCCCTGCGCGTCGTGCAGGGTTTCTCGACCGGCGGTGAATATGGCGGCGCCGCAACCTATCTGGCCGAATGCGCCAGCGACAAGAGACGCGGCTTCCTCGGCAGTTTCCTCGAATTCGGCACGCTCGCAGGCTTTGTCGGCGGGTCGGCGACGGTGCTCGCCTGCCAGCTCGCGTTCGGCTCGGACGCGATGCACAGCTGGGGTTGGCGCATCCCGTTCTTGCTCGCCGTCCCGCTGGGCCTGGTCGGCTGGTATCTGCGCTCGAAACTCGACGAGAGCCCGGTGTTCAGCGAGGTCGCCGAGGAAGACAAGAAGCATCCGCTCGGCGGCCTGCGCGGGCTACGCGAACTGGTGACCACCTATCGGCGCGAGCTGCTCACGATGGCCGGACTGGTCGTCGCCCTTAATGTCGTGAACTACACGCTGCTCACCTATCAGCCGACCTACCTGCAGAAGACCATCGGCATGAGCGAGTCGGGCGCCACCACGATGATGCTGATCGGCCAGACCGTGATGATGGTGGTGCTGCCGTTCTTCGGAATGCTGTCCGACCGGGTCGGGCGCCGTCCGATGTGGCTGTTCTCGCTGGTCGGCCTGGGTGTACTGGCCATCCCGCTGTATTGGCTGATGGGTCAGGGCACCGCATGGGCCATCACCGGATTCATCGTGCTCGGGCTGCTGTACGTGCCGCAGCTGTCGACGATCAGCTCCACCTTCCCCGCGATCTTCCCGACGCAGGTCCGGTACGCGGGCTTCGCGCTGGCCTACAACGTGTCCACCGCGGCCTTCGGTGGCACCGCCCCGCTGGTCAACGAGGCCGCGATCGAATGGACCGGCTGGTCGCTGTTCCCCGCCGCCTACATGGTCGGCGCGAGCATCGTCGGCCTGGTCGCCTGGTGCTTCCTGCGCGAGACGGCCGGAACGTCGCTACGCGGCACGGAAGTCCCCGATGCGGGCGACAGCCTCAGCCTGGACTCGATAATCCCCTCCAAGGCCGCCGTAGCCCCCTAACCAGGCAGCGAACAGGACATGACTGAGCACCTTCTCCGGCCTTCCTCAGTCGCGTCCCGTTCGCCGTCCAAGTTTTGTATGAATCCGCCGGTTTGATTTCGTTCGATTCGGGAATAGGTCCGGTCGGGTAATGGCCGGACACTATTAATGCGAATTCCGACCATATGGGCTGGTGCGGCACGCTCGGAAGTGACTTGCCTGCGCTACCGGCGTCCTGCTCATTTCGAAGGATCGGCACTAACGTGTTGAGGGTTTGATCAGCATGTACCACTTCGAAACGAGAAGGGGCTACACATATGATTTGCAAGATCGGAGCCGCGGCCGCCGCAGGGCTGACCGCGACACTATTGCTAACCGGTGCCGCCGGAGCGAATACATTCCAGGCCGATCATTCGGTCGGTGGATTCACGGTGGTCAGTCAGACTGAGGATCCGAAGTGCCCGGAGGGCTCGACCGGTACGGAAGACAAGTCCGGCAAGAAGAAGCAGGGCGAAACCGCGCCCAGCGAAACGACCCCGAGCGACCAGGGCGGAAACGGCGGTGCGCCCGCCGCGCCAACCGGCCTCGACACCGGCAGCGCAACCGGCAAGACCACTGCCCGGCCGGACGACGACGAAAGCACCAAGAAGTCCGACCCGAAAACGAAGAAGTGCGAAAGCAGCCCGAAGACGGGCGCTGACACACCCGGCGCGAGCACGACCCCTGGCACCAGCGGAGATTCCGACTCCAGCACGACACCCGGTACCGGTGCAGATGGCGACAGCGGCGCCAGCGGAGATTCCGACGCCGGCACCAGCCCGATCAATCACAGCGGGACTTTCACTGCTCCCAAAACCCGCTGAGACTCACCCGGTGTAGTCCTGCGACTGAACAGACTCGCCCGACGTGTTCCTGAATGACCCCACCACCGCCACCTCGGCGGCAACCGCCCGTTCACGCGGTAAGGGTTAGAGCGTCGAAGCGAAGCCGGAACTGTTCAGCGTCGTCGCCGTGCTTCTGCTCGGCGACGACGCGTACCGGCTTCAGCTCCGCTATCGGATGCGTCGAGACGACGGAATCCCCCACTGAAAGTGACGCCAGGACGCCTCGCAGCCCGCAATGATTTCGCCACGTCGAACACGTTCCATACCGACCAGTTTTGCTCATTGTGATCTGAGCCACTAACGTGTTGAACGTTTGATCAGCATGTACGGATGTACCACTTCGACTTAGAGAAGGGGCTACACATGAACCACATGAAGATCGCAACCGTGGCTGCCGCTGGGCTGACCGCATCGCTACTGTTCGCTGGCATAGCTACGGCGAACCAGCCGGCACCGCCCGCGGCACCCGCACCTCCGGCCGCACCGGCTCAGCCCGCCAATCCGGCTGCGCCCGCAAACCCGGCAAACCCGGCCGCGCCCGCAAACCCGGCCAATCCGGCCGCGCCTGCCAATCCAGCAAACCCGGCTGCACCCGCCAATCCGGCGAATCCGGCCGCACCGAGCGTGCCGGGACTGGGAGACCTGCCGGGTCTCGGCGGCCTACCCGGCATGGGCGGCGCCGCGCCGGGTGCACCCGCACCCGCCGCACCCGGCCTACCGAGTTTGCCGGGCTTGCCTAAATTGGGCGGCTGAACACCGTAGCGCGACGCAGCCAGTTCAGCCTGGTCGAGCTCAGCAGGCCCATCGTCGCCGGGACGCACCCGGCGCGACTCCAACGACTGAACTGGCCGTCGGTTCGCTCGACGCATTCACCGCCAATCCACGTCGCCGCTCACTCGAGCAGCCAGGGTTGCGCGTCGCAGCGAAGCCGAACTGGTCAGTGTCGTCGCCGAGCCGCGAGCTCGGCGACGACGCCTGGCCGCATCTCCGACCGATCTGATGGCAGACCAGGTGACGCCCCGGCGGACCGTGCCCAGCGGCCGACGGCGTAGGCCCAGTAAGTCGGGCGGTTTTGCGCAATGTGCTGAGCCGCTAGCGGTTGAGCGTTTGAATAAACATGCACTCATGTACCACTTCGAGACGAGAAGGGGCTACACATGAAGATCCTGCTAGGAACCGCGGCCGCCGCCGGGCTGACCGCGTCACTGCTGCTCGCTGGCGTCGCCGGGGCAGATGCAAGCCGGACTACCGCGCCGATCGGCGGACTCACAGCGGTCGGTCAGCCCGCACCGGGCGGAGCAGCCCCGGCACCCGCACCTGCACCGGCACCCGCACCTGGCGGAGCAGCACCCGCGCCGGGTGGCGCAGGTGCTGGTGGCGGTGCAACCCAACCAGGCGGCGCAGGTGGCGGTGCGACCCAACCAGGCGGCGCAGGCGGCGGTGCGACCCAACCAGGCGGCGCGGGCGGCGGGACGACTCAGCCAGGCGGCGCGGGCGGCGGGACGACTCAGCCGGGAGGCGCGGGCACCGGTGATGGCGCGGGCGGCGGTGCGACTCAATCCGCACCGAATGGCGGCGCCACGACCCCGCAAAGCGACCCGTTGAAATCGGGCGGCGCAGGCAGCCCGACAGACCCCGGTCTGGCGGCCAACGTGGAAAACCTGACCCGAAGCCTGACCGAACTGAACAACTTGCTGAAGCCGCGGGATACCCCGCCGGCCCCGCCTGCAGCTCCTCCGGCAGCGACGCCCTAGAACTTCAGCGTCTGGCGGCCCTGCGACGCACGATGCCGTGATCGCGAGGCCGGCCATGGCGAACTCCCGCAACCTTCCACAGGAAGTGTTGCGGGAGTTCGCTTTTAGATATGCCCTACAGCGGCGTCACGTAGGCGCCGGAGATACCACCGTCCACCAGGAACTGGGACGCCGTGATGAACGAAGCGTCGTCGCTGGCGAGAAATGCTACGGCAGCAGCGATTTCCTCGGGCTCGGCGAAACGTCCCGTCGGGATATGCACCAAGCGGCGAGCCGCCCGCTCCGGATCCTTGGCGAACAGCTCCTGCAACAGCGGCGTGTTCACCGGCCCGGGGCACAGTGCATTGACTCGGATTCCGTTGCGGGCGAATTGAACTCCGAGTTCACGACTCATCGCGAGCACTCCACCTTTGGACGCGGTGTAGGAGATCTGCGAGGTAGCCGCGCCCATGACGGCAACGAACGAGGCAGTGTTGATCACCGAACCCTTGCCACGTTCCAGCATGTGCCCGATGGCGTACTTGCTGCACAGATACACCGAGGTCAGGTTGACCTCCTGCACCCGTTTCCAGGCGTCGAGTCCGGTGGTGAGGATCGAATCATCTTCCGGCGGAGAGATTCCCGCGTTGTTGAAGGCGATGTCGAGTTCACCGTAGGTGTCGACGGCGGTCTGGAACAGTGCTTCGACCTGCGCCTCGTCGGTCACGTCGACCTTCACGTACAAGCCGCCGACCTCTGCCGCCGCCGCCTCACCGGTGGTGGCATCGATATCGGCGACGACGACCTTCGCCCCCTCGGCGGCGAAGCGACGGACCGTGGCGAGGCCGATGCCGCTCCCGCCGCCGGTAACGACGGCGACTCGATCCTGTAAGCGCTGCAAGGCATCTCCTGTCGGGGTATGGGGATTCACTGGGTGGCGATGAAGACGTTCTTGGTTTCGGTGAACGCGAGCGCGGCGTCGGGGCCGAGTTCCCGGCCGAGCCCGGACTGCTTGAATCCACCGAACGGTGTCCAATACCGCACGGAGGAATGCGAATTCACCGACAGGTTCCCGGCCTCGACGGCACGGGAAACCCGCAGCGCCCGGCCGACATCGTTGGTCCAGATCGAGCCGGACAACCCGTACTCGGTGTCGTTGGCGATCCGGATGGCGTCGGCCTCGTCCTCGAACGGGAGCACCGCGACCACCGGGCCGAACACCTCCTCGGTGAGCACCCGATCGTCAGGCGCGTCCGGCAGCACAACCGTTGGCGGATACCAGAATCCGGGTCCGTCGGGCCGCTCGCCAGTGAACGCGATCTTGGTCGACGGCTCGATGAACGCGGCGACCCGCTCGCGGTGCGCGGCCGAGATCAGCGGACCCATCTCGGTGGACTCCTGCGCCGGATCACCGACCTTCACCCCGCGCACCGCGGGCTCCAGCAGCTCCAGAAACTTATCGAAGACACTGCGCTGCAACAGAATTCGTGACCGCGCACAGCAATCCTGCCCAGCATTGTCGAACACACCGTACGGCGCGGTGGCCGCCGCCCGCTCCAGATCGGCGTCGGCGAACACGATATTCGCGCTCTTGCCGCCGAGCTCCAGCGTCACTCGCTTCACCTGCTGCGCGCAACCGGCCATGATCTGGGTGCCCACCTCGGTCGAACCGGTGAACACCACTTTGCGCACCGCGGGATGGGTGACGAACCGCTGCCCGACCACGGAACCCTTGCCGGGCAGCACCTGGAAAACGTGCTCCGGCAAGCCCGCTTCGAGCGCGAGCTCGCCCAACCGGATCGCGGTCAACGGCGTCAGTTCGGCGGGCTTGAGCACCACCGTGTTCCCCGCCGCCAACGCGGGCCCGAATCCCCACGCCGCGATCGGCATCGGGAAGTTCCACGGCACGATCACGCCGACCACACCGAGCGGCTCGTGGAAGGTGATATCGACACCGCCTGCGACCGGAATCTGGTTGCCCAGCAACCGTTCTGGGATACCGGCCGCATAGTGCAGCACGTCCCGGACATTGCCCGCCTCCCAGCGCGCATTGCCGATGGTGTGCCCGGAGTTGGCGACCTCCAGCTGGGCCAACCGCTCGATGTCCGCATCGACGGCTTCCGCGAACTTGCGCAGCAACCGAGCCCGATCCCCCGGCGCCACCTCGCGCCACGCCGCAGCCGCCCGCTGTGCCCGCTCGATCGCGACGTCGGTCTCGGCTTCGCCGACGAGTTCGACCCGCGCCACGACCTGCTCGGTCGCCGGGTTGACCACCTGCGCTGTCGTCACGAAATCCGCTCCCTTCGATAGTCTTCGGCCGCCGCGACCAGCGCACTGATCAACCGGCGGTCCACCGCATCCACCTCCGGATGCCATTGCACACCGACCAGAAACGGGCCGTCCGCCGTCTCCGCCGCCTCGATGGTGCCGTCCGCCGCGTGCGCGGTAGCCACCAACTCCGACGCCAGCACGTCGATCGCCTGATGATGATGGCAGTTGGCCTTCACCTCCGGGCCGGCGATCGCGGCGACCTTGCTCCCCGCCACGGTCACCACCTCGGTGACGGTGAAGCCGCCGACGGTGCCCGAATGCTCGGCATGCCCGACGATGTCCGGCAGATGCTGGTGCAGTGTGCCGCCCAACGCGACGTTCACCACCTGCAGCCCACGGCACACCGCGAGGACCGGCAGCCGCACCGCCCGCGCCAGCGCGAACAGCTCGAACTCGGACTCGTCCCGATCGGGCCTGGTGTAGGTGAGCGCGTGTTCCGTCGCGCCGTAGCGGGACGGTGACACGTCGGCGCCGCCGGTCAGCACCAGCCCGTCGAGCCGCGCCACCAGCTCCGGCAGGGCAACTCCGACCGGTGGCAGTAGTACCGGAATGCCGCCGGCCTCCACCACCATCTGGACATAGCTGGTCTGTAGCACGGCGCTGTCGGTGTTCCACGAGCCGAAGCGGGCGGGCTCCAGGTAGGTCGGCAGGCCGATCACGGGACGCGGCCCGGTGTGCACAACTCCAGCGGACAAAACCTCAGAGTCGTTCGAATCCACGAATTCGCTCCCAGTCGGTGACGGCTGCGTCGAAGGCGTCCAGTTCGACCTTCGCCGCATTGCGGTAGTGCTCCACTACATCATCACCGAACGCGCTGCGCGCGACCTTGCTGTCCCCGAAGAGCTGCGCGGCCTCGCGCAGCGTGCGCGGCACCCGCGGCCGCTCCGATCGATAGGCATTGCCGTTGAACTCCGGCTCCAGCGGCAGCCGATGCTCGATGCCGTGCAGCCCGGCCGCGATGGCGGCGGCCACGGCGAGATAGGGGTTCACGTCGCCGCCGGGCACCCGGTTCTCCAGCCGCAGCGATTGCCCGTGCCCGACCACGCGCAGCGCACAGGTTCGGTTGTCCCGGCCCCAGGCAACGGCGGTCGGCGCGAAGCTGCCCGGCACGAATCGCTTGTAGGAGTTGATGTTCGGCGCGAGCAGATAGGTGAACTCGCGCAGGCAGTCCAGCTGACCTGCGACGAAATGCCGCATCAGCGGCGAGAATCCGTTCGACTCGTCACCGGCGAGCACGGCTTCGCCGGATTCACCGCGCAGGCTGATGTGGATATGGCACGAGTTGCCTTCGCGCTCATTGTATTTCGCCATGAACGAGAGGCTGCGCCCTTCCTGGGCGGCGATTTCCTTCGCGCCGGTCTTGTAGATGCTGTGGTTGTCGCACGTGGTGAGCGCCTCGTCGAAACGGAAGGTGATCTCGTGCTGACCGGGGTTGCACTCCCCCTTGGCCGACTCGACATACATTCCCGCACCACCCATTTCGGTGCGGATGCGGCGCAGCAGCGGCTCGATGCGCCCGGTGCCGAGCAGCGAGTAGTCGACGTTGTACTGGTTGGCGGGGCGCAGGTCGCGATAGCCCGCGGACCACGCCGCCTCGTAACTGTCGTCGAACACCAGGAATTCGAGTTCGGTCCCGACGTACGCGCGCAGTCCACGCTCGGCCAGCCGGTCCAGTTGCGCGCGCAACACCTGCCGCGGCGACACCCCGACGGGCTCGCCCGCGGGCTCCACCTTCTCGACATCGCACAGCACCAGCGCGGTGCCCGGCCACCACGGCACCAGCCGCAGCGTGTTCAAGTCCGGGCGCAGCACGAAGTCCCCGTAACCGGTGTCCCACGACGAGATCGCATACCCGTCGACCGTCGCCATGTCCACGTCGACAGCGAGCAGATAGTTACACGCCTCGGTCGCGTGCTGTACCACCTCGTCCAGGAAATACTGTGCCGCGCAACGCTTTCCCTGCAAACGCCCCTGCATGTCGGTCATCGCGACCAACACCGTGTCGATCTCCCCGACCGCGACCAGCTCCCGCAACCGCGCCAGACTCAACATCCCGCTACGCATCCACAGCCCCTCTCGGCACCAACCGTGCCCACGCTAGAGCAAAAGCCGGACATTAGTGATCGGACACACAAAACTTCAGCGTGTGCACTGCGGGACGGACTCACCCGGCCTGGCCTCGACGGTGCGCAGCCGGTTCCCATCGGAGGTGCTGACCACGGTGACCGAGGACGCGGCACATTGACCATTCGAGTACACCTCGTCGAGCGCGTAGAGCAGCCTGCCGAGATCGCGGCCGCGGGCGATATAGGCGATCGTCACGTCTCAGCTCCGCGTTCTCGGGCCGGATCACCCTTTTACCCAGCTCAGCCACGCCAGCGTTGCCCGTTGGAGTGAACGAGCTCGTGGTGCATCACAGCCGCCCACAGCCGATCACGACAAGCGATTCTGAGACTTGGCCAATCGGATCGGCAATCGTTGTATCCGAGGTACCCGAATAACTGGCCCGTCGTGCCGAATCGGGCGGGCGAAGAGCATTCGGGTGACGAGGCGGGCGAAGTCTAGGTGACCGGCAATGGCGCTGCGGGAGAAGGCAAGTGACCACGCGGTTTCGGTGGTGGCCGGGGGTGGTTCTCGGTTGGCGAAGCGGTCGGCGAGCCAGTCGATCATCACCGGGAGGGCGATGTACTGGAGGAGCAGGTGGGTGCTGAGGCGGTCGCGTAGGTAGCGGATGTTGGTGCCTGCCGCGAGGTAGCGGGCGACGTGGGCATCGACGTCGGCGACGGCGATGACCTCGTCGTAGACGCCCTGTAGGACGAGCATGGGCATGGCCGGGGTGCGGCGACCGGGCTGGATATCGCCGAGGACCCGTTGGAGTTCCGGTGCGTCCAGCAGTGCGGTGAGACCGCCGCGGCAGTGTTTGTCGATGTCGCGGCGGGCGAAGCGGTACAGCAGCTGGAACGTTGCGGTCGTTTCGGTTTCGGCGAGCCAGCCGAGGTAGCGCGCGTCCAGGTGGGTGCGCAGGAGCAGGTCGAGGTCGGGATAGGCGCGGCGCAGGCCTGCTGTGAAGACGGCGGCGAATCCGGCGAACAGTGAACCGTTGAGGCGGACGAAGGCGGCGGCGGGGTCGCCGACCGGCGAGGCCGCGACGGCACCCACGATGTCGAGTTCCGGCGCGTATTCGGACGCGAGCTCCGCGGCCCATGCGGTGGCCAGGCCGCCGCCCGAATAGCCCCACAGCGCAATGGGTGTGGTCGCGGCAAGGCCGAGCGGTGCGAACGCCAGGCTTGCCCGGATCGCGTCCAGCGCACGGTATCCGGGTTCGCGCGCCACCCCGAACCGCCCTGCGGTTCCCCCGTGGTCGGGTACCGACACCGCCCAGCCGCGGGCCAAGGCGCTGGCGATGAGTGGCAGTTCCAGTTGCGGAATCGAGCCGGCCGCCCGCGCGCTACGCCGAAGCGCATAGGAGGGAAGGCATTTCGAGGCGACGGCGTCGATCGCGCATTGGAACGAGACGAGCGGACGCGGCTCGGCGGGGTCCGCGCCCCAAGGCAACAGCACAGTGGTGACCGCGACCTCGGGGACGTTGTCGAGGTCGCAGGTTCGATAGAGCAGCTGCCAAGCCGAAATCCGCTGCGGCACTGTGCCGAACAGGGCGATCTGCACCTCGCGGGTGCGAACGATGGCACCGGGTAGCAGCTGACCCAGCGCGTACGGCGGAGCATAGAACGGATCCGCTTCGGGCAGTAGCGGATCGGTGGAGCGTGGCTCGACTATCGGACCGGTGACGCCCGGGGCGGGGTCGGCACTCATGGGGTACATTCTCTCGAACCTATTGCCGTTGCCGCACCGCTGTCACTGCACGTCGGGGAGAAGAATCCGAGCGGGAAGTTGTTGTCCGAGACAAAGTTCCAGCCGATGTACCGGTTACCTTGCCGCGAAACCTGTCGTTGGAAACAATCGGCTCATGTCCCTCGCCCTTTCCTCGCCGACCGGCAACGCGACCCTGGTCTCCCGGCTGCTCACCCGCTGGCCGCAGATCTCCGAACGCATGCTCGCCGCGGGACTCGGCGCCACCCCGCCTGCCGCGGATCTGCCCGAGGGACACTTCACCGCCGAGGTGCTGCCCGCGATCTACGCGTGTGGCCGGGCCGTCCTCCAGGCCATCGGCGAGCAGCGCGCGTTCACCAGGGCGGAGGTCGCGGCGTTCGTCGTCCCGGTGGCGGAACGGCATGCGGAGGACCGGATTCCGTTGCCGCTGCTGATCGAGGCGATCCACGGCTCCGCGCAATCGGTGCTGCAGGAGGCGGTGGCGCTGGCCACGACGGCGGAGATGCACGACCTGACCGTCATCGGTGGTCGACTACTCGACCTGCTGATGCACATCAACATCACTGTCGTGGAGACCTACACCGAGGTCGAACAATCCATCTACAACGCCGAGCGCGAAGCCCGGCGCGCGCTGTGTGCCGCACTGCTCGGCGGGCTACCCGCCGAAGAGCTTGCCGCGCGGGCCGATACCGCGCTGGCCGAGCGATACACCGTGCTGGCGATCCACATTCGGCACGATGAGCAGCCGAGCACCGTCGCCACCCTCATCAGCAGGCGGCGGATCAGAATCCTGCAGCGGGCTTTGGACGGTCTCATCGGCACCACGGCGCTGGCCACCTTCGACGGATCGACCGGAATCGCGTTGCTACCCAACGCATCCGAGACAGACCCCACTGAGCACCTCGCCGCGGAGTTGGCCGAGCAGTTCGGTGTCGCGGTGTTCGTGGCCGAATATCGTTCGATCGCCAGGGAAATCGTGCCGGAGGCGGCACGTGAGGCCACCGATCTCGCCGAACTGGCTCGCCTGCTCGGCAAACCGCCGGGCGTCTATCGCCTCGACGATCTACTGCTCGAACACCAGCTCACCAGGCCGGGCCCGGCGCGGGAGCGACTGGTCGAGCGGATCACGCCGATCCTGTCGAGCCCCCATCTGCTCGACGCGTTGGACGCACACCTGCGCCACGGATCCGACCGCAAGGCGGCAGCCGCGGAGATTCACGTCCATCCCAATACGTTCAGCTATCGCCTGCGCCGCATCGCGGAACTCACCGGCATCGATCCCACCGAGCCGCACGACTCCCGGCTGCTCGCGGCGGCGTTGACGATCCATCGCCTGTGCCCGGCGGCCGACGCGAATGTCGCGGTGCCGCCGGGTCACGGGGTCGGCTAGATGACGTGCCAGGCCTGCAACAGGTAGGTGATGTTGGCGGCAATGGACGTCACGACGTTCGCGAGATTCAACGCTGACGAACCCAGATCGATAAGCGGCACCGAAATTCCTCCATCAGATGGGACTGCGAAATCCCCTCCAATGTAATGATCGCGCGGTGTGTTCGGGCCCTTGGATCAGCGGAATCGGCGCGCGGTGATTCGCGAATACGTCGCGAAATGATATGCCCGACAGGGGTTTCAATGCCTTCCGGAGAACCGGGGCGCTAGTTCGGACCGCGGCCGTTGTGAGACAGTTCACCGGAAATTCCGCCACAGCAATCACAGCAGGCACATACCGGAAGAATCGGTCGCTCGGTCGACCAGCCAGTCCGCTTCCACCTAGCAGTCGAGACGATCGGCTCTCGCACGCCCCCTCAGGCGACTCCCCACCACACGGTCAGGCCAGAGGCACGCCACGCTGCCCGACAATTGACCCTTGCTTTCCGCAGATACGGCAATAAACTGCGAATCGTGTCGGATTTGCGGATCAGTGAGGTGGCGGTGCTGGCGGGTGTCAGCGATGACACCGTGCGGCGTTGGATCGAACAGGGCAGGCTCACCGCGATCCAGCTCGGCAACGGACGCAAGGGCGTGCGCGGCCGGGATCTCGCCGAATTCCTGCAGGCCAACGCGGAGACCCCCGAGCCGGGCGCCACCGTGGCCGCGTCCGCCCGCAATCGGATGCGCGGCATCGTGACGCGGGTGCTCAAGGACACCGTGATGGCGCAGGTCGAGATGCAGGCCGGACCGTTCCGGCTGGTGTCCCTGATCAGCCGGGAGTCGGTCGACGAACTCGGGCTCGAGGTCGGCAGCGTCGCGGTGGCATCGGTCAAGTCGACACATGTCGTAGTCGAAATTCCAGAAAGTTGATGAGGACCACAATGATTCGTTCGCTGAGCGTCGCCGCCGTAGCCGGTGTGGCCGCGCTGACCCTGGTCGGCTGCGGCTCCGACGACAAGGCGGCGCCCGCGGGCACCGACAAGGTCGGCGGCACCGTCACGGTGTTCGCGGCGGCCTCGTTGACCGAGACCTTCACCGAGCTGGGCAAGCAGTTCGAGGCCGCGCACCCCGGTGTCAAGGTGGTGTACAGCTTCGGTGCCAGTTCGGCCCTGGCCGAGCAGATCAACCAGGGCGCCCCGGCCGACGTCTTCGCCTCGGCCGCGCCGAAGAACATGCAGCAGGTGCAGGACAAGGGCGAGGTGACCGGCGCGCCGTTCACCTTCGTGCGCAACCGGCTGGAGATCGCGGTGCCAAAAGGCAACCCCGGTCACATCACCGGCCTGGCCGACTTCGGCAAGACCGAGCCGAAGATCGCGCTGTGCGCCGAGCAGGTGCCGTGCGGTGCGGCCGCCAAGACGGTGTTCGAGGTCGCGGGCGTCAACCCACAGCCCGATACCCGCGAGGCGGACGTGAAGGCGGTGCTGACAAAGGTCAAGCTCGGCGAGGTCGACGCCGCGCTGGTGTACCGGACCGACGTGCAGTCCGCGGGCGCTCAGGTAGAGGGCATCGACTTCCCCGAGGCAGCCAAGGCGATCAACGACTACCCGGTCGCGCCCCTGGCGCACGCGCCGAACTCGGCCGCGGCCGCGGCGTTCGTCGACTTCGTGAAGTCCGAGCAGGCGCGGGCGGTGTTCGCCAAGGCGGGATTCGACGCACCGTGACGCGGGTGCCGCGGCGGCGGGCGGCACAGGGACGGCGACCGCTCGTTCTGGTGCTGCCCGCGCTGTGTGCGCTGGCGTTCCTGCTCTTTCCGCTGATCGGGTTGCTACTGCGGGCACCGTGGCGCAACATGCCGGATCGGCTGTTGAACGCCGAAGTCGGTCAGGCCCTTCGGCTTTCGCTGCAATGCGCGAGCCTCGCCACGGTGCTGTGCCTGGTGTTCGGCGTGCCGTTGGCGTGGTTGCTCGCGCGCGGCGATGTACCGGGGAGCGGGGTGCTGCGGGCGCTGGTTACGGTGCCGCTGGTGCTGCCGCCGGTGGTCGGCGGTGTCGCGCTGTTGCTCGTGCTCGGCAGGCGCGGGCTGTTCGGGCGTTATCTGTACGAATGGTTCGGTGTCTCCCTGCCTTTCACGACGGCGGGTGTGGTGATCGCGGAAGCGTTTGTGGCGATGCCGTTTCTGGTGATCTCGGTGGAAGGCGCACTGCGGGCGGCGGATCCGCGTTTCGAGGAGGCGGCGGCGACGCTGGGGGCGTCGCGCTGGCTGACCTTCCGGCGCGTGACGCTGCCCTCGGTGCTGCCGGGTGTCGTCGCGGGCGGGGTGCTGTGCTGGGCGCGGGCGCTCGGCGAATTCGGTGCCACGATCACGTTCGCGGGCAACTTTCCCGGGAAGACGACCACCATGCCGCTGGCGGTGTATCTGGCGCTCGAAGCCGATCCCGAGGACGCGATCGTGCTCAGCCTGGTGCTGCTCACGGTGTCGGTCGCCGTGCTGGTCGCGTTGCGCGAGCGATGGATTCGGGGCGCGGTATGACACTCGACGCCGAATTGCAAGTCACCCGAGGTCAATTCGAACTCGACATTCGATTGTCCGTGGAGCCGGGTGAAGTCGTCGCACTGCTCGGGCCCAACGGCGCGGGAAAGACCACCGCGCTGCGGACGCTGGCCGGGCTGACGCCGCTCACCGACGGTGTGCTGCGGATCGGCGAAAAGACTTGGGACGCACCGCCGAAGGTGTTCGTGCCCGCCGAGCAACGTGAGGTCGGCGTCGTCTTTCAGGACTACCTGCTGTTCGGCCATCTGAGCGCGCTGGACAACGTCGCGTTCGGGCTGCGCGCTCGCGGCCAGCGCCGCACCCCCGCCCGAGCGCGCGCCACCGAATGGCTGGACCGCGTCGGTCTCTCGGATCACCTGCACGCCAAACCGCGGGCTCTGTCCGGCGGTCAAGCCCAACGCGTCGCCCTCGCGCGCGCCCTCGCCACCGACCCGGCACTGCTGCTCCTCGACGAACCACTGGCCGCACTCGACGCGAGCACCCGCCTGCGCGTGCGCTCCGACCTGGCACACCACCTCGCCGACTACCCCGGCCACACCGTGCTGGTCACCCACGACCCACTCGACGCCATGGTGCTGGCCGACCGCCTCGTCATCCTCGAAAACGGCGTCGTTGTCCAGGAGGGTTCCCCGAGCGAAGTCGCGCACCGCCCCCGCTCGGACTACGTCGCAAACCTGGTGGGCCTCAACCTCTATCGCGGCACCGCCCACGGCACCACCGTCGACCTCGACACCGGCGGCACCCTCACCATCGCCGAACCCACCGAGGGTGCCGTGCACATCGCCTTCGCCCCCACCGCCGTCAGCCTGCACCCCGACCACCCCACCGGCAGCCCCCGCAACACCTGGCCGGTCACCATCTCCGGCATCGAACAACACGCCCACACCATCCGCCTCCGCCTCGACGGCACCCCACCCGTCCTCGCCGACGTCACCCCCGCCAGCGTCGCCGACCTCCGCCTCCGCCCCGGCCTCCAACTCTGGGCCGCAGTGAAAGCCACTGAAACACATACCTATCCGGCGTAATCCACACACCACCGCCCAGCCGCCAGCACCTGCGCTCAGGCGGTGAAACAATCCGTGTGCGAGACTCAACGGCATGTCGTTCCGGACGTGACCTGAGCCACAAAAACCTGTCGGTAGCCGATGGCAGTCTTCGCGCCATGCCGAGCATCCGCCACGAAGCCCCACTCGAATTGCTGCGCCACAACCCCGAATTGGCTGCCGCGCTGCTGGCGGATACCGGCATCCAGCTACCCGCCGGAGCGACCGCGATGATCAGCGACAGCAGCCTCAGTACCTGCAACCCACCGGAATTCCGCGCGGACGCCGTCACACTCCTACGCGGCACCGACGGCGGAAAGCTGGCCGTCATCACCGAATCTCAGTCGGCCCCACCCAAACGCGGTAAACGCAGGGCGTGGCCCGCCTACGTCGCTGTCGCTCAATCCCAGCATGATTGCGATGCCGTCCTGGTCGTCATCGCATCCAGCCGAGCCACGGCCCGCGCCTGCCGCCGCACCATCCACACCGGCCACCCGGGATTCAGCCTCGCTCCCATCGTCATCGGCCCACACAACACCCCGGATCCCACCAACCCAGCGTTCGCGGACGTCGCCCCCGAACTCACCGTCCTCGCCGCCCTGACCCACGCCCTCGACTTGACCGAAGACGCCAACCGACGCATGGTGCTCGACAAACTCGCCACCCTCGATCGCGAGACCCGCACGACCTACACTCGATTTGTCCAGCACGCCGCCCCGGACGCGGCCAGAAAAGCCCTGGAGGAGCTCATGGCCAGCCCTACCTACCGAGACGACTTCGTTGATGGCCTGCTCGATCAGGGGCGCGCCGAAGGGGAGGCGAGAGGGGAGGCGAAGATGCTGGTGCGTGCCCTTGTCGCTCGAGGATTCGCGGTCCCGGACGACCTTCGCGCGCGCATTCTTGCATGTCTGGACACCGAACAGCTGGAAGCCTGGATGGACAAGGCAGCCGTAGCCACTTCCCTGGATACGGTCTTCGACGACTGAACCGGCTACGCCGGGCAGACCTGGCTTTCTCGCGCCGCACAGGAGCGAATCCGTGTTAACTTAGACGAGAATCGCAACTAACTTAGCTGATCGGAGAGGGCTATGAGGTCCGCCGTCATCGTTGATGTCGTTCGTACCCCGTCGGGCAAGGGGAAGGTTGGGGGTGGGTTGTCAGGGGTGCATCCGGCGACCTTGCTTGCGGGGGTGCTCGGCGAGTTGGTGGCACGGAATGGGTTGGATCCTGCGCTGGTCGATGATGTGGTCGGCGGGTGTGTGACGCAGAGTGGGGAGCAGGCGTTCAATATCAGTCGGACGGCTGCGCTAGCGGCAGGGTTTCCGGAGTCGGTGCCCGCTACGACGGTGGATCGGCAGTGTGGGTCCAGTCAGCAGACGGCGCATTTCGCGGCGCAAGGGGTGATTTCGGGGGCGTATGACATCGCGATCGCCTGCGGGGTGGAGTCGATGAGTCGGGCGCCGATGTTCTCGAATGCGCAGGGCAAGGATCCGAATCAGGGGCCGCTGGCGCATCGGTATCCGGAAGGGCTTGTGCAGCAAGGGATCGCGGCGGAGGTGATCAGTGCGCGGTGGAAGTTCGATCGGGCCGCGCTGGACGAGTTCGCCGCGCGCTCGCATCGGCTCGCCGCGGAAACTGCTGCGGCAGGCGGGTTCGCGAACGAGTTGGTGGCCGCGGGCACGTTGACCGCGGACGAGACCATCCGCCCGACAACGACCGCCGAAGGCCTGGCGGGGCTTAAGCCCGCGTTCGTGGATGAGCGGTTCACCCAGCGGTTCCCGGAGATCGAATGGTTGATCACACCGGGCAACTCCTCGCCGCTGACCGACGGAGCCTCGGCCGCACTGATCATGAGCGAGGAAGCGGCGAACAAGCTGGGGCTGCGCGCCAGGGCCCGGTTCCACTCGTTCTCGGTGGTCGGCGACGATCCGCTGCTGATGCTCACCGCCGTCATCCCGGCCACCCGAAAGGTCCTGGAGCGGGCGGGTCTGAGCATCGACGATATCGACGCCTACGAGGTGAACGAGGCGTTCGCGCCGGTACCGCTGGTGTGGCAGCAAGAGCTCGGCGCGGACCCGGCCAAGCTGAACCCGCGCGGCGGCGCGATCGCCCTCGGTCACCCGCTCGGCGCGTCCGGCACCCGTATCCTGGCCACCATGGTCAATCATCTCGAGCAGACCGGCGGCCGCTACGCCCTGCAAACCATGTGTGAGGCAGGCGGATTGGCCAACGCCACCATTATCGAGCGCCTCGGATGACGCCCTCCCCCGCAGTAGGGCGCAACCTCGCGAAGACGAACCGATGACGGCGGCACTGGCCGGACTCGATCTCCCTGCGCTGCAACGGTATTTCGAGGCACACGTCCCGCAGACCGCCGGCCCCCTGACCGCGTCGCTGCTCAAGGGCGGCAAGTCGAATCTCACCTACCGGCTGCACGACGGAACGAACGACTGGGTGCTGCGCCGCCCACCACTCGGCCCACTCACGCCCACCGCGCACGACATGGCCCGCGAATACCGCATCGTCGCCGCCCTGCGCGACACGAATGTCCCTGTCGCGCAGGCAATCGCATTGTGCGAGGACACCGAGGTGATCGGCGTACCGTTCGCGGTCGTCTCCTTCGTGGACGGCCACGTCCTCCAGGACGGCGACCAGACCGCCGCACTGACCACCGACCAGGCCCGCGCCTGCGCGAAAGCACTCATCGACACCCTGGCCGCCCTGCACGCAGTGGACTACACGGCCGTCGGCCTCACCGAATTCGGCCGCCCCGCCGGATATCTCGCCCGCCAGGTCAAACGCTGGCGCGGCCAGTGGGACCGCGTCGCCACCCGCGAAGTCGACGCCCTCGACCGGCTCACCGACGCACTGCGCACCGCACTGCCCGAACAGGCGGCGGAAACCATCGTGCACGGCGACTACCGCCTGGACAATACGATCGTCGACCGCAACGACTTCGGCAAGATCGCCGCCGTAGTCGACTGGGAGATGGCCACCCTCGGCGACCCACTCGCCGATCTCGGCCTGCTCCAGGTCTATTGGGACGACCGCTGCGAACCGGTACTCGGCGTCCGGCACGCCCCGAGCGCCAACCCCGGCTTCCTCTCCGTCGACGAGATCGCCGAACGCTACGCCGCCGCAACGGGTTATTCCCTTGAGCACCTGTCGTTCTACCGCGCACTCGGCTACTTCAAGCTGGCCGTCATCGCGGAGGGCATTCACCAGCGCTTCCTCGCGGGCAAGACGGTAGGCGACGGCTTCGCCACGATCGGCGCGGCCGTACCGCTCCTGCTCGACGCGGGATTGGAAACGCTCGGATGACCGTCCGCAGCGCCCTGGTCACCGGCGGCTCGCGCGGCATCGGTGCCGAGGTGGCGCGCCGTCTGGCCGACGAGGGCTACCAACTCACCATCGCCGCCCGCAACAAGGACGTGCTCACCGAAACCGCGACCCGCCTGCGCGACGAGACGGGCGTCGAGGTGAATCCCGTTGTCGCCCAGATGAACGACCTCGACCAGGTCCGCGCACTGGTCCAAGCACACGCCGACCACTACGACGGCCTGCACGCCCTCGTCCTCAGCGCGGGCACCGGCACCGCCGGAACCGTCGCCGACATGCCGGTGAAGACCTACGAGCGCATGCTCGACGTCAACTTCCGCGCACCCATCACCCTCATCCAGGCCGCACTTCCGCTGCTACGCAAGAGCGCCCAGGACGACCCGCACCGCGGCGCGAAGATCATCGCACTCGCCTCCATCACGGGAGTCGCGGGCGAGGCAGGTCTCGCCGCGTACGGCGCAACCAAAGCCGCACTGATCTCGCTCTGCGAAACCGTCTCACTGGAAGAGTCCGCGAACGGCGTCAGCGCGACCGCCATCTCCCCCGGCTACGTCGACACCGACATGACCGCATGGAAACGCGACGTCCTCGACCAGTCGGCCATGCTGACCACCGGCGACATCGCCGAGATGGTCCTCGCGATCACCCGCCTCTCCCGCAACGCGGTGGTGCCGAACATCGTGATATCCCGCGCCGGCGACCAACTCTGGCGGGCATAGCCGACCAGCTATAACGCACGTGATCTGAGCCTCAGCCGCACTTCGAGACCCGGCCCCGGAGTTACGCTCGAAGCGCAGTCCTGTCATGGGACGACTATGGAAGGGCCCCTGATGGCGAAGGTCTTCTCGCATCTCGATGACGCGCTACGCAAGTTCATCAGCGAGCAGTCGATGTTCTTCGTAGCGACCGCACCCGTCGATGGCGGACGGGTCAACCTGTCCCCCAAGGGTTATCGCGACACCTTCGCAATCCTCGACGACCACACCATCGCCTACCTCGACCTGTACGGCAGCAGCGCGGAAACCATCGCGCATCTGCGCGACAACGGCCGCATAACCATCATGTTCTGCTCGTTCACCCGCACCTCGAGGATCCTGCGACTGTTCGGCACGGGCCGCGTGGTCCGCCCCGACTCCGCCGAATTCGACACCCTGCGAACGCATTTCGGCCTACAGCACCCGGGACTGCGCGCCGCCATCGTCGTCGACGTCGACCGCATCGCCGACTCCTGCGGCTACTCGGTCCCCTACCTCGAACTCATCGATGAACGCCCGGTGCTCGACGCCCTGCACAACCGCCGCACCGACGAGGACTTCGCCCGCCGCATCGCGGGCGACAACGCGGTCAGCCTCGACGGCCTACCGGCGCTCGAGCCGGACCACCCGCTGCCGTCCGCCATTCCCCGGTAGACACCGACCCGCATATCCTGTCCCGCCAGGGTTGCCCTGCGTATGCTCGCCGACATGCGACTGAGCACCCGCAACCAAATGGACGGCACCGTCATCTCGGTCACCCGCGGCGAGGCCATGGCGGTAGTCCGGGTCCGACTCGCGGGCGGCGACGAGATCACCTCGTCGATCACCCGTGACGCCGTCGACGACCTCCAACTCGCCGACGGCGTCCAGGTCAAGGTGCTGATCAAGTCGACCGAGGTCACCCTCGGCGTGGAGTAGCCCGCCGGTTACCGATCGGCAGGCAGCGGCGTAAGTTCCGCCAGTTCCTGCTGCACCAGCCGGTCGTGCGCCGCTGCCTCGGCCGCCGCCTTCTTCGGGCTCCAGTGACCTGCCATCAGGAAGACGAACGGCAGGAACACGATCTGAGCCACGAGACAGATCCACCACCAGCGCGCCCACTGGTGTGGCGAATCGGCCTTGGCCTGCTGCACCTCCGTCGCGTGCTCGGCGAGGTAGGCCTGGTCGTCGGCGGGGATGGTGCCGACAGACTGCAGTTGCGCGCCCGCTTGCGCGAGCTTGGGGCCAACGGTGCCGAGGACAGCGAGGTCAGCGGGCGGGATCTGCTGGACGGCGGTGAGCCTGGCGATCGCCTGATCCACCGGGATGCCGAACTTCTTGGCGACCTGCCCCACCGCGGCGAGCCCGGCGTTCCCGTCACTGGGGTTCGCGGCGAGCGCCGCCTGCGTGGCCGGTTCGATGGCCTGCAGTGTCGCGAGTTCCTCCCCGTATCGGGCGGTGAGCCCGAACGCCGTCTGGATCTCGGTAGCCGACGCGCCGGTGAGTTTGGTCAGCGCCGCCACCTGAGCGGCCTGGTCGTTCGGGTTCTTGCTCAGCGCCGCAAGGGTTTCCGGCCCGACCTGCTGAATGGTCGCCAGCTGTGGGCCGTACTTCGCCTGAATCTCTTGCAGCCGCGGACCGTAGTTCACCAGCGGACCGGCCGCGTTCACCACCACCAGCAAGCCGAACAGCACGACCGTCACGACGCTGCGTAGCGTGCCGCCCCACACCGCGAGCCCGACCGCGGTCGCCGCCGGATTGCGCTCCTCGACGGTCTCGGTGAAGCTGGCCATCCAGGTCGAGTAGGCGATGCCCGTGCCGACGGCGATGATCACGAACACCCAGGCGAAGGTGTAGTAGCCGGTGTCCGGCTCGTCGGTGTACCCGATGAACAGGTACATACCGATCACGCTGATCACCGCCCCGACGATCATGAACGGCTTGCGCACCTTGAGGTAGTCCGAGGCGATCCCGGCCAGCACCAGCGCGACCGCGTTGGCGGTCCAGTACCAGTTGCCGAGCGCGTTGGCCTTGGCCGGGCTGAAGCCGAAGTTCGTCGCCATATAGACGGGCAGGAAGGACACGATCGTGTAGAAGAACGCCAGGAACAGGCTGATGGCCAGGGCCGACCCGACGATGTTGAGGCGCAGCATCTGCCGCCACTGCCCCTTCTCCAGCTCACCCACGTCGAGCCCGCGGGCCCGCGCCTCGATCAACGCCCGATCGCGCAGCGACACCATGATCTGGTCGCGCAGCCGCGGGCTGAGCTCACGCAGGCCGACCACCGCGATCACCGCGATGACCAGGCAGATCGCCCCGCACAGCCGGTAGTGGTACTGCCAGTCGGGATGCGTGTCGAGGGTCCGGGTGGAGATCGCAGTGGTGACGAGGGCGCCGATGACCGGGCCCAGCGTCCAGAAGCCCATGGCGGAGGCTCGACCGAGTTGCGGCGAGAAGTCGCGGATCAGCGCGGGCGTGGCCACCAGCACCGCACCCTCCACGATGCTCACCACCACGTAGACGAAGAGGTACTGCTCCTTCGTGGTGGTCGCAGGGACCGCGAAAAGCGTCAGCAGCGAACAGATCACCACGCCGTAGGCCACGATGTTCGCCCGGCCCCACCGGTCGAGCAGCCCGGCCAGCACCGAGGCGACCGCGCCGAACGCGGCGCCGATGATGAAGATCCAGACGAAGTAGGCGAACGACAGGTGGAAATAGGCGATCAGCTCATTACCCACCGCGCCGGTGACGAACAACTGGTAGTAGAGCCCGATCGAAGCGATGACAACAACGGTCAGATACCACGATCGGGCGGGCGTATCGGGATAGTGCGGAAGCTTGCGCTGCCACAGCCCGGTGAGAATGGTCGGCGGTGCCGCGGTCTGGGTCGAGCTCATGGTCGAGATGCCTTTCTAGCCACGGCATCTCGTCCGGCTCTACAGCGAGCCGGCACGAAGGAACCGGGTGGCAACAGGCTAGTGATCGGCATCACCGGCCGCAGGCATTTCGCCGCACGAGACCGAAACGTGTTCTAGTTCTAATTCGTGGGATGAAATACCTGAGCGCTCGCTCAGTGAACCACGATTCGGAATTACGAAAACAATCTCAGTCCGGAAAAGATTGCAGCCGAGTCAGATAATCGCGCCCAAGAATCGGTCGCCCCGAAATAGCCCGGCGCCTACCGCGATTCGCGATAGGCGCCGGTGACGCTTTAGAGGTAGGCGCCGCAGACGGGCCAGGCGCCCGGGCCCTGGGTGGCGAGCACGTTCTCCGCGACGCGGATCTGCTCGGCCCGGCTGGCGTTGCTCGGGCTGCCGACGCCGCCGTTGGCGGTCCAGGTGCCCTGGGTGAACTGCAGACCACCGGAGAAGCCGTTGCCGGTCTCGGTGTTCCAGTTGCCGCCGCTCTCGCACTGTGCGACGGCGTCCCAGTTGTTGGCCGACGCGGTGGCGGTGGACAGGCCGAACGGGACGGCCACGAGGGCGCCGAGTGCGACGGTGACGCCGAGGACGCGGGTGCTGAACTTGCGGTTTTGCGACATAGGGATTCCCTGCCTGCGCCCACCGGCACGGCACGTGCTCGCCGTGTCCCTGTCCCCAGGTAGGTCGGGGATCCTCGAACCGCGGGACAGGGTTACCGGCATTCAGCGGTTCGAGTTCGAGCCCGTCATCGATCGGGCTCCGGCGACGGTAGCGAAGAAGTCGCTGCGAATCACGTCGCGATCACAACCGCACTGCCTCAACCAACAGTGCAGAGTTATGTTGTTTATGCATGCAGAGCAGGCAAAAAGAATCGAACGAGCGTGCGGTAATTGTTACGTTATGTGCCCGAGATCACTACGAAACTGTGTCTTCGGTCGCACGCCGGGCCGCGACAGTCCCACTGAGCGGGACGCTAATGAAAACTTCGCTGTGCACGCTTCGAATACCTGTCAATCCCCGAGGACGAACAGGATTGCGCGAATCTCCTACTTACCGTGCGCCCGCAGTTGATAAAGCCCCTCGGTCTCCGCGACAACCACGCCGTCGGCGTCGGTGACAACGGCCCGCAGGGTGAAGTCCGACTTTCCTTTGGCGGCAGCCTCTTCGGCGATCCGGGCGATCTCGTCCGCAGGCAAACTCGCCTCCGCCCGCACATCGGTCTTCGCGGGCTTGCGGAAGTACACGTGCAGATCCTTGACCAGCGGATAGAACTCGGAGTTGTCGAAGGTGGCGACCGCGATCGCGCCGCCGAGGATCTCCGCCACGGTGAACAGCACCCCCGCGTACATCACGCCGAAATGGTTCCCGTTGCCCTCGATCGGCACCATCGTCGCCGCGAAGCCCGGCCGCACCTCGGCGGCCCGCACACCCATCCCGTGCGCAATCGGGATGGTGAATTCCAGTCCCGCGTTGACGATCTCCGCGAACGGCGGCGTCTGCCCCTCGTCACTCATCCCGCACCATCCCTTCGCACCGGAGGCGACCAGCACCTCGTGTCCGCCGCCTCGGCCGACCGCACCGAAGCGTAACCCGGCCGATCGCAAAGTCGGTGCGGCGCTGCTCGTCTCGCGGGTGCCACGCCAGGACCACCGATGTTGCGTGGTTATCCCCCGCCACGAGCGCATACTGCACAGGATTGGCCGGGCCCGATTCGGCGATTCCTGCTGCTCGCGGCGAATCGCACCCCTCCGAGACAGCCGAGGTACGCAATGACCAGCATGGACAAGGCAACGGTCGCCGTCGCGGCGCTGACGTTCGCCGCACTGTCGGCGGTTGCCGCGCCCGCGGCGAGTGCCGCACCGGTGTGCGGCGGGGCGGGCCAGCCGACGCTGGTGGCCGCGACCTTGCCCGGGGCGCTGGAGGGACTGACCGTCGACGCACGTGGGCGGGCCTATACAACGGACCTGGCGACCGGTCGGGTGTATCGGATCGACGCGCCGGGCGCGGTACCGGTGCCCATCGCGACCGTGCCGAGCGGCGGTGGCGGCGCGCTCGCGTGGACACCTGATGACAAGTTGCTGGTCGGCTATGGCGCGGACGCGCGGTCTTTCGTCGGCGACTCGCTGCGCCGTGCCGGGATCATCAAGATCGATCCGGAGACCGGCGCCGTTGCGCCCTTTGCCTCGGGGCTCAGCGCCGCGAACGGCATGGATGTCGCACAAGACGGAACTGTCTACGCCACCAACGACTTCGGCAGCCTCGTCGGCCGCGTCTACCCGAACGGCGTGGTCCAAGCCGATTGGACGTCCTTCCCCAGCGCGAACGGCGCGGTCCTCGGCACGAACGACGAATACCTTTACGTCAGTAGGACATTCGCCAACCCAGGGGTGAGCCGAATCCCCACCGCCAACCCGGGCGCGCCCCAGTCGCTGCTCGACCTCGGTGGCGCCGACGCGCTCGCCGCGCCGGACGGACTGACCCTCGACTCCCTGGACCGCCCGGTGGTCCCCCTCAATACGGCGGGCCAAGTCATCCGCATCGACGCCCCGAACCAATACTGCGTCCTCGGTAGCGGCAATCCCATGACGAGCGTCCTCACCTACGGCCGCGGCACGAACGGCTTCTCGGCGGGTCGCCTCTTCGGCGCCACCTTCACCGGCGTGGTCTACGAAATCCCCGGCGGCTTCGACCCGAACGCCCGCACCGCGACCCCGTAACACCGAGGTCTGCGCCTTTCAGGTGCCAGCCCGTAGACACTGACGCCCCGGTTTCCGCGGTCGATCATAGGATGACTGTTGGTGGCTGTCCGGGGCCGTGATTGCATGGACCTCCGGCCGCATCGCCGAGCACGACACGATCGTCCATGCGTCACGTGGAGGTACGGATTGCGTTCTCGCACCAAGATCCTGATCGGCGTCGCGTTTGCCGTGACGATCGCGTTGGTCGCCGGCGGGATTCTGTTCGCCGTCCGGTACGCCTCGCGGGACGAGGCCGCGCCGGTCTGCCCTGGTGATGACGCGTCGTCCGGGCCGGGGTGGACGTCGTCGAATACTGAGGTGGATGCGGCGTTCGAGCAGCATCCGTTCGTCGGCAACGGCTACCTCGGGTTGCGGGTGCCGCCGCGCGGCATGGGGTACGCGCTGACCGGTGAGCTGAGCGGCTGGCCGCTGTACACGCCCCGATACGACGGCGCTTTCGTCGCAGGGCTGTACGGGCACACGCCCGGGCTGGCCGACGATCGTGAGGTCGCGGCGGCGATCCCGAACTGGTCCGCGCTCACCGTCGGCGTCGGCGACGACACGTACTCCACGAACACACCGGCCGACCGGATCACGAACTTCACGCAGACCAGGTACCTGCGCTGCGGATTGGTGCGTACCGCCCTCACCTGGACCAACGCGGAGGGCAAGGCCACCGATCTGGTGTACGACGTCGTCGCGGATCGGGTCGATCAGCATGTAGGCGCGGTCCATCTCACGCTCGTTCCGCACTGGTCCGGCGAGCTCACGGTGACCGATCTGCTCGCCGGCGCGGGCGCGCGCCGGATGACGCAGACCGAGGGCGGCGCGAGCGAGGGCGATATCCAGGTCGGTTTCCGCGCCGACGGCACCGGAGTCGTCGGCGCGGTTGCGTCTGTGTTAAGTACCGGAGCCGCGCAGCAGCCCGCTCCGGCGCGCGATCTCAGCGTCAGCCAGCAGAACCGCCTCAGCGTCCGCGACGGAAGGACTTACGAGGTAACCAAATTCGTCGGAGTCGACACCGCGCTCACCGCACGCGATCCCGTGGCCGCGGCACATGACGCGGCGCAGCGGGCCGCGCGTAAGGGCTGGCCGGATCTGCTGGCGGGCACGGCGGAAGCGTGGCGCGGGCTGTGGCGCGGTGACATCGAGGTACCCGGCAACTCCGACCTACAGACGTGGGCCCGTGGTGCGCTCTACTCGCTGTACTCGAGCACCAATTCCCAACAGGACAACAGCATTTCGCCCGTCGGACTCAGCAGCGACAACTACGCGGGTGCCGTGTTCTGGGACGCGGACATCTGGATGTTCCCCGGCTTGCTCCAGCTGGCGCCCGATCTCGCCAAATCCGTTGTGGAATACCGGTTCAAGACCTTGCCCGCCGCACAGGCGAACGCACAACAGCTGGGCTACCGTGGCGCCTTCTATCCGTGGACCAGCGAAAGCCGTGGTGCCCTCGCGGAATGCCACAGCTGGGATCCGCCGCACTGCCTGACCCAGATCCACCTGCAAGGCGACATCTCCCTCGCGGCCTGGCAGTACTACCTGGCCACCGGCGACACCGATTACCTGCGCGGCCGCAGTTGGCCGATCATGCGGAACCTGGCCGAATTCTGGACGTCCCGGGTGACGCCGAACCCCGACGGCAGCTACTCGATCGAGAATGTCGCGGGCCCAGATGAATACAGCAACGGCGTCAAGGACGGGGTCTACACCAACGCGGTAGCCGCACTGGCACTGCGCAATGCGGCCCGTGCCGCCGAAATCCTCGGCGAGCCCGCCCCGCCCGAGTGGACCGCGATCGCCGACCACCTGCGCATGCCCTTCGATCCGGCGCGGCAGATCTTCGCCCAGTACGACGGCTATCCCGGCACGCCCATCAAACAGGCGGACACCGTACTGCTGATCTATCCGCTGGAATGGCCTATGTCGCAGGAGGTTTCGAGAAACGTTCTCGAATACTATGCCAAGCGCACCGATCCCGACGGTCCCGCGATGACCGATTCGGTGCATGCCATCGACGCTGCGGCGATCGGCACGCCGGGTTGTGCGACGGACACCTACCTCGAACGCGCGGTTCGACCGTTCGAGCGAGCGCCGTTCGGGCAGTTCGCGGAGGCTCGTGGCAACAAAGCGGGCGTCAAGGACCCGCTGGCAGGTGCGCCCGCCTTCACCTTCGTCACCGCCGCGGGCGGATTCCTCCAGACCTTCACCAATGGCCTGCTCGGGCTGCGCTTGCGGGCCGACGAGGTGCGCATCGATCCGACGTTGCCGCCGGAACTCGCTGCGGGACTACATATCCGTGGCATGCATTGGCAGGGACGGACTTTCGACGCCGAACTGGGACCCGACGATACGAAGATCACGCTGAAAGACGGTGCGGCGATGCAGGTTCGGACTGCGACCGGCACGCAACGGGTCAGCCGTGACCATCCACTGACCGTCAAGACCCGCCGACCGGACCTGACACCCACCGACAACATCGCCCGCTGCAAGGCCGTTTTCGCGAGTTCAGCCGAACCTGGCCGATACGCCGAGGCTGCCGTCGACGGCAGCGTCGCTACCGGCTGGGCGCCCGACGGCAACCGAGGCACTCTCACCGTCGATTTGGGCACGGAAACCCCTGTCGGACGGATACTTCCGCGCTGGTCGGCTCCCGCTCCTACGGAATCGACCGTCGCGGTGTCACCGGACAACAAGACCTGGACGACAGTCACCCCAGACCCGGCAACCGGCGCACTCGCGAGTCCGTCTGCCGCCCGCTACATCCGCCTCGACATCACGGCAGCCGACCCGACTGTCCATCCGGGCCTCAGTGAGCTCGAGGTTTCCGCCCCACCGAAATAGGCGCGGCACCTCGCGGACCTGCTGGCTGCGGGCGGCTTCGCGTACTCAGCCGAGTCCGCGTCACATCGGTAAAGTAGGCGACGATGAACACCGATCGGGCCAGCGAACTTGCCGCGCAACAGGTCGGAGCCGTCCACCCGGACCCCGATCAGCGATTGGCCCTGGCAGCGAGCTTCTACCCGGAGCGGCTTAGCGCCTACGCGCGGGCCGAACTGACCTTTCTGCGTTGGGAACTGACCCGCGGCGTCCTGCACCCCGACTCGGGCAGCCCTTGGTGGCGCGCGGTCAACGATCGCCTCCTGCACGATCAACTGGAGGCTGCGCTGCTCGGCGCGAGCGGCCACGCGTCGACACCGGGCGCCCGGCTGTGGCAGCAGTTTCTCGCGGCACCGTCACCGGTGACCTGGTATCGGGCACACAACCTCAGCATCGTCTCGGGCTATCTGGAGAACCGGCAGCTGGCCGAGGCCGAGCTGGATGCCGAACGGCTGATGATCAACGTGACGCTGGCGCGGGTGCTGTTCACGCACGCCCTGATCGAGCGCCCCGACCGGGCCCTCGGCCGCTTCGCCCGGCTCGGTCCGTACGTCGCCGATCCGCGCAGCAGCTCGGTCGGGCTGTTCCTGGACCTGCGCAATGTCTTCCCGCGGCACTACCCGTTGCACGACTACTCGATTCAGCGGTTGCTCACCGACGAGGGGCGTGCGGCCCGTGCCATCGACTTCGGGTTGATCCTGCCGAAGCGCGTGCCGGTCTACGCGTTCGCCGCGGCCAGCCTGGGCGAACCGCGGATCGAGGAGCTCGTCGATGGTGACCTGTTCCGCTATGGCGGACCGAGCGTGGACCCGACACAACTGGAGTCCGACGCGTTGACCCGGCTTGTCGCGGCCGCCACCCGTGCGCGGGGCGACCGCGGGATTCGGGCGGAGCGCCGTCTGCAGCCGCGGGATCAGCGGCCGACGGCGTAACCCTGCATGCCGCGCGGGTTGGCCGCCGCGGACAGCACGCCCGACTCCGGGTCGCGCGCGACGGCGCACAGGCGACCTTCCGACCACGGTCCGCCGACGGTGACGTCGTGGCCGCGGCGGCGCAGGTCTTCGATGATCGACTCGTCCATCCGGGATTCCACGCCGACGCCGCCCAGCGCCATGTCGCGCGGGTAGAAGGAGCTGGGGAACGAGGTGTTGTGCCAGTTCGGTGCGTCGATCGCGGCTTGCAGGTCCAGACCGCCGTAGGCGACGGACAGGAAGAAGTGCAGCTGCCACTGGTCCTGCTGGTCGCCGCCCGGGGTGCCGAAGGCCAGCACCGGTACGCCGTCGCGCAGTGCCAGTGCGGGCGTCAGCGTGGTGCGCGGACGACGGCCCGGCGCAAGGGTATTCGGCAAGCCCGCGTCCAGCCAGGCCATCTGCAGGCGGGTGCCGAGCGGGAAGCCCAGCTCGGGGATGACGGGATTGGATTGCAGCCAGCCGCCGCTCGGTGTCGCCGAGATCAGGTTGCCCCACTGGTCGACGATGTCGAAATGACAAGTGTCGCCTCGTGTTTCACCGGTGCTGGCGAGCGAAGGTTCACCCGCACCGGTCGTTTCCGATGCTGACTCGGAGCCGCCGATGTGTGAGCTGAGCAGCGGCGTACGGCCGTCCGGGCTGCCGGGACGGAGCTCGTAGGACGCCTTCTCTTCGATCAGCTCGCGCCGCTGCGCGTTGTATGACGCCGAAAGCAGTTCGGGCACCGGCACATCGGGCACGTCGCCGTACCACGCCTCACGGTCGGCCATCGCGAGCTTGCAGCCCTCGATGAGCAGATGGACGTACTCGGCGGAGCCGTACGCGGGCAGGTCGTCGGGCAGCAGGGCGAGTTGTTGCAGGAAGGCCGGTCCCTGGCTCCACGGTCCTACCTTGCACACCGTCCAGCCGTGCCAGTCGTAGGTCGTCGGCGATTCGTACGTCGCCGACCAGTCGGTCAGGTCCGCCGCCGTCAGAGTGCCGACGTGCCGCTCACCGCTCGTGTCGAGGGTGGGTCGCGCCGACTGCCGCAGTATCGCCTCGGCGATGAACCCGGTGCGCCAAATCCGCCGTGCCGCTTCGATTTCGGCGACTCGATCGCCGCCGCCCTCGGCAACCGCCTCGTCGATCAGCCGTCGCCAAGTCCGGCCGAGTGCCGGATTACGAAACAGCTCACCGGGTGTCGGCGGCGTGCCGTCACGCAGGTAGACCTCCGCCGACGAGGTCCACTCGCTCGTGAAGAGTTCGCGGACGTTCTCCACTTGCTTCTGGAGTTGCGGAACAGGCGGATGCCCATCCTCCGCGTACTCGATGGCGAAGCGCAGCAAGTCAGCCAACGACCGTGTGCCGTAATCACGCAGCAACACCATCCAGGCATCGAACGCACCGGGCACCGCGGCCGCCAACGGACCGGTCCCAGGAACGAATTCGAGCCCGAGCCCCCGATAGTGCGCGGCACTCGCCCCCGCCGGCGCGGGCCCCTGCCCACACAACACCCGCACCGCCTCACCCGCCGGCGCAAGAATCATCGGCACCTCACCGGCCGGCCCATTCAGATGCGGCTCCACCACATGCAGCACGAATCCAGCGGCAACCGCCGCATCGAACGCATTCCCACCACCCTCGAGCACAGCCATCGCCGACTGCGACGCCAACCAATGAGTGGACGACACCATCCCGAACGTCCCCCGCAATGTCGGCCTGGTGGTGAACATATCAACGCCTCCGGTCCCGAACTCGCTCCGCACCGAACTGGCACGGATCCCCAGAAAAACCTACAGACCCCTCCCCCGACCCCCGCGCACCCGTCCACTCCTCGGAGCGCCGCACCCCACCGGCAAACCAACCGTTACCCAAAGCAGTCGACCGCAGTGACCTACGAGGTTGCCGGTGCACTCAGAAGTGCCGCGATATCGAGCGAGTTCAGGTGTTGCCGAACCCGCTCGGCAAACAACGGAGCACCGGCTTTCTTCAACATCTCCGGTAGCGACACGGCCCCATCGCCACTCCTCCGAACGTGATAGACCAGTTGTTCCTTCGTTACAGCCAGCACAGCGCGCGGGGCAGTGTCGTCGACGAGCTCGAAAAACTCATCGGCAGAATAGATCTCGTACGGCAGCTCATCGATCTCACGGAAGTGTTTGACGTTGTCGGTCAGCAGGATGTCCACGTCGCCATGGACAGCGGCGCAATGAACGTGTGCATCACCCGGATCCGGATAGGTCCCAGCAGCACCGACTGTGTAACCGCTGATCCGTCCGGTCTTGAACACGCTCTCGAGTCTCCGCCGGATGCCACCTACCTGCGCGTCATCGAGAAACGGGTTCCGCTTACGCAAGTGATAGTGGAACTCGGCCATGATGTCGTCGGTCCACTTGACCTCGAACATCTCGCCGCCGCCGTGTAGGTACAGCAAGGCCAACCAGTCACGGAGCGTGCGTGAGTACAGAATGTTGGCGTCGACCAGAACGTTCGTACCCCGCCCGCTGACCATGCCGAGCATGCTACAAGCGGCCGGACTCTGACCCTGAAATAGCCTGGCATACAGGCAAATTGGTCAGTCGACCAGGCCCAGCTCGTCTTCGAATAGACGGAGTTCGTCGAAGGCCTGCCGTTGCTCGACGCCTTGCTGTTCCTTGTATGCGAAGACGTCTTTGCTGAGCAGCCTGGTGTGGGATCGGACCTTGTGCGCAGGCAGCGCACCGTCCTTGACGAGCTTCATCAGGGTCGGACGGGATATACCGAGAATCTTCGCGGCGGTAGTCGTGGTCAATTCGTTGGGCACGCTGGCCACAGTCACTGTGCAGCCACGGCTGACCAGGTCGAGGATCTGACCGATAAGCGAAGTCAGCTCGGCGGGCATCTCCACGGTGCCACCGCCGCGGAGCCCGATGAGGACCTCGGCCGCATCAGCGGAGGCTCGGTGGACCTCGGCGACGCGGGCTTTGAACGCACGAGCCTGCTCGACCTCGCTGGAGGTGATGGACAGGACCGCCCTGTCGTCGCGAATGATCGTCTCACCCATCGACTCGGACTCCTTCCCGGAATGCGTAGTCAACCCAACGTAGCTCTTTGCACTTATAAGTGCAAAGCAATTGGGCTCGGCGTCGGATCGGCTGACGACGAGCGGGCTGACGATGCACGCCCTCAGAGGAGTTTGTGGGCGTAGATGGCTAGGCGGACTCGGTTGTCGCAGGCGGTTTTGTCCATCAGGTTGGCTATGTGGGTTTTGATGGTGGTGACGCTGAGGTGGAGGTGTCCCCGTCGACACCACACAGGTGTGGTCGGTGCGCAACAACGACAACTGGCCACACAACTTCCACGTGCACGACGTCCAATTCCAAGTCGTCGACATCGATGGAAAGACCCCGCCGCCCGCCCTCGCAGGCTGGAAGGACACCCTCTACACCGAGCCACGCGCCACCTACCGCCTGGCAATGCGTTTCGCACAGCACAGCGACCCGACCTACCCCTACATGTTCCACTGCCACCTATTGCTGCACGAGGACCACGGCATGATGGGCCAGTTCCTGGTGCTCGCCCCCGGCCAGCAGGCCGCGCCGATGCGAATGGATATGCCGGGCATGGATTCCGGGACCACCGCAGGCAAGAGTCACCACGGCTGAGCCAGTCACTTGGCCGGGCGGTTACGGATGTCGCGAACGTACGTGACGGCTTGCTTACCTTCACCGGGGCTACGCGTATCCGAATCGAAAAGCGTTGTGGCGGCGAAGAGTTCACCGAGCTTGCTGTAACCGTAGGTGCGCGGATCGAAGTCCGGCCGCTGCTTGTTGATGATCGAGCCGACACTGGACAACGTCGCCCACCCCGAGTCGTCCGAGGCCGCGTCGACAGCGTTGCGCAGCAGGTTCATCAGCTTCGCGTCACCCTTGAGCTGATTGGCCGCGGGCCGCCGCGTCGGCGTCGGCGACTCCTCCGTTGTGCCGGTGAGGTTTTCGGTATAGATGAACTTGTCGCAGGCCGCGACGAACGGTTTCGGCGTCTTGTGCTGACCGAATCCGTATACGGTGCGCCCGGATTCGCGGATACGACTGGCCAACCGGGTGAAATCGCTGTCGCTGGAGACGATCACGAAGCCGTCGAGGTTGCCGGTGTACAGCAGATCCATCGCGTCGATGATCATCGCCGAGTCGGTGGCGTTCTTGCCGGTGGTGTAACCGAACTGCTGGATCGGCTGAATCGACTGCGCGAGCAGCTGATCCTTCCACCCCTTCAGGTTCGTGCTGGTCCAGTCGCCGTACGCGCGCTTCACATGCGCCGTCCCGTACTTGGCCACCTCCGCCAACAACCCGTCGGCGATGCCGGGCTGCGCATTGTCGGCGTCGATCAGCACCGCAAGCCGCGTAGCGTTGTCGCTGCTCAAGGCATTCCCCATTCGTCGGTCGGCTACCGGACAACGGTAGCCCGCCGGACCCGCGCCGACCGACCGACACCACAGAACACGGCCTCAGCGACCGCCGCTCAGTAGTAGTGCCGCCTGCCGCCCACCGGATGGCCGGTACCGCCCGCAACCATCAGCACCGCCCCCAGGATGAGGACGAGGATTCCGGCGACCGTGAGGAAATGGATGCCGAGGAAGAATCCGGCGACGAGGAGAACAAGCCCGAGCACGATCATGAACAACTACCTGACTTCGAATTATGTTAGATGACTTGGATATTGGGACAGCGGTTACTTGCGCGTGGTGTCGGCCGGTTGGGGATCGACCGGCTTCGATTTGAACAGTCGGCGCCCACTGCCGGGTGTCGGCTGCGAGGCAGCCGGTGGCGGTCCGGTAGGCGGTCGGCTGTGGCCGCCGGGTAGGGGTTGACCGCCGGTTCCCTGCCCGGCGACGTTGCTGAACGCACCGTTCCCGGCGTCGGTGCCGGGAGAAGCGGGGCGAACGGGCTGGTTCGGCGGTGGCTGATCAGGCATGGGCCGACTGCCGAACACCGGCGTCCGGCGAGTTTCTTTGAGCTCGCGGCGCGCGTTGGCACCGAGGCGGGCGGTGCGTCGAGCACCGGCGAGCAGCAGGCTCAGCCCGGCCAGCCCGACGGCGCCGACGACGATCCCGTAGAGGAACAGCACGCCGGTGGAGCCGGTGACGTGATAGCCGAAGACGGCGAAGTTGTCGGTGAGCGCGTGCGTGCTGCCGCCGTTGGCGAACACGCCGGTGACCCCGACGATGACGGCGGCGAGCAGGACGACGAGCCCGATGATGACGATCATGATGATCCTCAGATTTCTGTGTGTCCTACCAGTACACGCCGCCCAGGCGCTACTGTCAACAGTGTAGACCTACACTGATGAACTACAGTTGAGATACCCCGCTCCGAACCACGGACCCGAAATCAGGCACTCGTGAATCCCCAGCAGACCGACGGCCGCGCCGCACACTTCCGGCACACCGCCGCCGGCTTCGCCTGGGCGCTGACCTTTCTGTATCTGGTCGCGGAGTTGGTGACCGCCACCGCGTGGAAAACGGCCTACAGCTTCCGCCACGACACCATCAGCGACCTCGGCATCACGGCATGCACACCGAACATGTGCTCACCGCTGCATCTGCTGATGAACGCGACCTTCGTGACACTCGGCCTGCTCACCATCGCCGGGGCCATCGGATTCCGCGACTTCCTGCCGCGCGGCCGCCGCCAATGGTCGATCGTGGCGCTCGCGGTCATCATCGGCCTCAGCACCGCGGCGACCGGGCTGGTGCCGTCCAGCGATGGCGTCGTCGTGCACTTTCTCGCGGTGCTGCCCGCGTTCGTGTCCCGGCACATCGTGTTGATCTTGCTCACGGTCTGGCTGTGGAAACAACGCCGCCTCGCCGCAGTCTGGGCCGCCGTCTGCGCGTCGGCCGGGATCGCGGGCATGGTGCTGCTGGCGATCGGCCTGCAGGTGGGCATCACCGAGCGGCTCGTCTTCTATCCGCTACCGACCTGGATGGCGGTGACCGGCGCCGCGATCGCGCTCAGGCCGGTCCGTCGGCTGATCCGGCCACCGCTCATCCACGAGACACCGCAGCAGGCCGTGTCAGTCGCGTAATGCCTGTTCCCGCAACGTACTCAGCGTTTTGGAGAGAATCCGCGAGACCTGCATCTGGGAAACACCCAACTGCGCGGCGATCTGATCCTGCGTCTTCGACTCGAAGAACCGCATGATCAGCACCTGGCGTTCGCGTTCCGGCAGCGCCGCGATGAGCGGTTTCACCGCGAGATAGTCCTCGACGGTTTGGTATTCCGGCTCCTCGGCACCGAGCGTGTCCAGCGGCGAACGCGGCGCGTTGTCGTCGTCACTGTCCAGACCCACATCGATCGAGGAGGTCTGGTAGGCGTTGCGGGCGATCAACGCCTGGGTGACCTCGACGAGGTCGGCGCCGAGCTCGTCGGCGATCTCGCGCGCCTTGGGCATCCGGCCGAGCCGCTGCGCGAGCGTCTCGATGGTCGGCGCGATGGTCTGCTGAATCTCCTTGAGCCGCCGCGGAACTCGCACCGACCAGGTGTAGTCGCGGAAGTGCCTGCGCACCTCGCCCATGATGGTCGGCACCGCGAAGGCCAGGAACGGCGAACCGTGCGACGCGTCGAAACGGTCCACCGCGGCCACCATGCCGACCCGGGCGATCTGCAAGAGATCGTCGAAGTTCTCGCCGCGCCCGGTGAACTTGCGGGCGATGTGCTCGGCCAGCGGCAGGCACCGGCTGATCAGCTCTTCCCGCACGATCGCGCGGCGCGGATCGTCGGCGTCGAGCTCGCTCAGCTCGAGGAACAGCGGCTCGATGTTGTCGTAGCTGTCCCCACCACGTCGGCGCGGCTCATGGCCTACGCCGGACGCTTTCGCCTCATTGTTCATCGAGGTCGCCCCGGGCCCAGACGAAGTCGACGACAGTCGGGTAGCCGGAGACGGCGGCATCGAACGGCGCCCTGGTCGCGGTGACCGATTCGGTCAGGGTCTGCACGATATGCCAGCCGAAACTGCCTGTCCCGACCTCGGTTTCGGTGGTGCTCACCGCACGGATGTTGGCGTTGAGCACGCCTTCGCGATAGGAGAACGCGCAATCGATCGTCGATCCGGGCGCCGCGTCCTGCATCAGCACGGTCGCGATCTCGTCGAGCGCGAGGCGGATATCGGTCACCTCGTCGAGCCCGAAATCGGCGATCAGCAGCACGGTCTCGGCGAGCGCGCGCAGCATCGTCAACTGCTCCGGTGACGCGGGCACCGTGACGGCGACCGTGGTTGTCCCCGTCACGGATTCGGATACCCGTTCACTCATTCCGCCACCACCTCATTTACATGCGCGTGTCCGATCGACGGGTCAGCCTACCCGGACCGAACCGGCCCCGGCAGCGGGCACACCCGTGCCGCCGCGCCGCCGAACGACGACGGCGCGGCGGACTGAGCTATTACTTCTCGATGTTCTCGAAATCGAACTGGCCGTTCCAGGTCAGTTCGCCCTTTTTCACCTTCTCGCCCAGACCCGCGGTGGCGATGAAATCGATCACCGGAATGTCGGCCATGTCCCGGAACAGCAGGCCCTGCGCCTGCGCGACGAGCTTGTAGGACTCCTCCAGCGACGGCGCGGCCAGCGCGGCGTCGATGAGCTTGTCGAACTCGGGGTTCGCGTAGTCGACATTGTTGGTTCCGGCGCCGGTGTAATACAACGCGGTCAGGAACTGGAGCATCGTCGGGTAGTCGCCCTGCCAGCCGTAGCGGAACGCCTTACCGATGGTCCGCGCGGTGATCGCGGTCCGGATGTCCTTGAACGTCGGGTACGGCGCGCCGATGGCCTCGATGCCGAGGGTGTTCTTGATGCTGTTGGCCACCGCCTCGATCCACGCCTGGTGCCCGCCGTCGGAGTTGTAGGCGATCTCGTAACGACCCGACCACGGGGAGATCGCGTCGGCCTGCGCCCACACCTTCTTGGCCTCTTCCGGGTTGAACTTCAGCACCTCGGAGCCGGGCAGATTCCCGTTGAAGCCGGGCAGCGTGATCGCGGTGAAGTCTTTCGACGGCACCCTGGTGCCGTGGAAGATGTTCTCGCAGATCTGTTCTCGGTTGATCGCCATCGAGAGCGCCTTGCGGCGCAGCACGCCTTCGGCACCGGCGAAGTGCGGGATGTTGGTCTGGCTGCTGATGTGCTGGTTCTGCGCGGTCGGCTTGGTGATCGCCCGGTCGCCGAGGTCCTTCTGGTAGGACGACACCGCGCTGTCCGGGATCGTGTCGAGCGTGTCCAGGTTGCCGGCCAGCAGATCCGCGTAAGCCGTGTCGAACGACTGGTACATGGTGAACCGCAGGCCCTTGTTCTTGGCCGGGCGAGCACCCTTGTAGTCCGGGTTCGGCACCAGATCGACCTTGACGTTGTGCTCCCACGCGCCGGTCCGCGCCATCTTGTACGGGCCGTTGCCGATCGGGTTCTCGCCGAACGCCTTGATGTCCTTGAACGCCGCCTCGGGCAGCGGATAGAACGGGGTGAAGCCGAGCGCGAGCTCGAAGTCGATCGACGGGCTCTTCAGCGCGATGGTGAAGGTGCGGTCGTCGACCACCTTCAGCCCCGACATCGTCTGTGCTGTCGGCTTTTCCGCCGCCACCTCGTCGTAGCCGACGATGTTCGAGAAGACGTAGCCCTGCAACTGCGTGTTGGTGCCGAGCGCGGCGTAGTTCCACGCGTCGACATACGACTTCGCCGTCACCGTGGTGCCGTCGGAGAACTTCCAGTCCGGCTTGAGGGTGATCTTGTAGTTCTTCCGGTCCGACGACTCGATCGACTGCGCCATGTCGTCGTGGGCGACACCGTCGGCGTCGTAGTACTTCAGCCCGGCGAAGAGCCGGTCGACGATGCGGCTGCCGTTGTTGTCGTTGTTGTTGGCCGGCAGCAGCGGGTTCTGCGGCTCGGTGATATTGGTCGTGACGATGCCCGCGTCGGTGCTGTCGTCCGACGAACACGCGGACAGTCCCAGGCTCGTGGCCAGTAATACCGCCGCCGCCAACGCACCAGCTCTTGTGAATCTCACTGCGTTCTCCCCAGGTCGAGAAGGGGCAGAACCCGCGACACGCGTGAGGTCACCAGCGCTTGCCGACACGATCTGCCTTGAATGTCCTCGGACAGTAGCGATTCCGTCGAGCGCTGTCATCAGATCGGCAGCTCCCGGCCGTGCGGGTGCGGTTTACAGCCAGTCGTTCTTGCGGAAACGAAGGTGCACGAAGCCGGAGACGACGACCATGACGCCGATGACCCCCGGGTAGCCGTAGGTCCAGGACAACTCGGGCATGTGCTGGAAGTTCATCCCGTAGATCCCGGCGATCAGGGCAGGCGCGGCGGCGGTGGCCACCCATGCCGAGATCTTGCGCATGTCCTGGTTCTGCCGGATCCCGACCTGGGTGAGGTTGGCATTCAGCACGCCGTCGAGCAGTTCGCGGCGGCCGCGAACCCGGCTGTCGATCTGGCGGAAGTGCCGATCGATCTCGTGCAGCGCCTGCTCGCCGACTTCGGCGGCGTAGGGGGCCGCGCTCACCCAGGCCGGCAGGCGGCGGCGGACGAGACGTTCCAGCGGTTCGTCGACCAGCGGGCCGGTCGCCTGCTCCAGATCCGTCAGTAGTCGCCGCAACCGATAGATCCGCTCCACCGGGTTGGTGCCGCGCAGCGGGAAGACTTCTCGCTCGACCGTCCTGATTTCTCGATCGATGTCATCGATCAGCATCAGATAACTGTCGATGACGAGATCGAGGACACCGCGGAACAGGGCGAGCGGGCCGCCGCGCAGTTCGGTGCGGCCGTCCTCCAATTCCGCACGCAGCGAGGCGAATCCGGCCAGCGGCGCATCGCTGATCGTCACCACGTAGTCGGGCCCGACGACCAGCAACACGTCGGTCAGCTCGACCGACATGTTCTCCGGCCGGTAATGGCCGGTCGTCAGCGCGATGATCACCGTGTCCCCGACAACCTGGATGCCGGGACGTTGCAGATCCTCGTACGCGCCCGAAAGCGCCTGCGGAGCGACACCGAGCGTCTCGTGCAGTCGCGCGAGATCCCCCGCATCCGGCTCCTGAACGCTCACCCAGGCGAATGCGCCTGGTTGACGCCAGTTCGGGCCGTACGCCGTCATCCCGACTTGGGTAAGGCCGTCGAGATACACAGCAGCTTCGGTGATCATTGCGGCATTGTGCCGGAAGATAACCAACCGGTCCGGATGTTATCGGCGTCGTCGCAGCGACGATTGCGCAAACATACCGACAACGACAACCAGTTCAGCTAGTCCTGGCGGGCAGCCGAGCCGTGGACGGCCTGGTGGATGGCGGTGCGGAGCTGTTCGCGCAGCCAGGTGTGCGCCCGGTCGCCGTCGTAGCGCTGATGCCAGGCCGCGATCACCAGGATCGATATCGGGTCCAGCGGGAGCGGCACCAGGCGCAGTCCGAGTTCGGTCGCCATCGCACTCGTCATCCGCTCCGGCACCGTGGCCACCAGGTCGCCGCGCCGGACGAAGCGCAGCGCCGAGGCGACCGTGGGCACGGTGGCGACGACACGACGGGTCAGTCCTCGGGCGTGCAGGAGATCATCGATCGGATCGTGCAGGCGGCCGCGCCGGGACACCGTGATGTGTTCCGCGCCAACGTAATCCTCGATGGCGAAGGGACGCATCAGATGGTCGGCGGGCACGGCGACCACGAGACGGTCGCTCGCCATAATCTCGTGCCGAATGTCTGCCGACGCAGGCGGATTCGAGCCGATCTCGAGATCGACGTGGCCGTGTCGTAGTTCGTCGGTATCGGCGTCCGCCTCGGCCAGCAGGCGCAGCCGGACGCCGGGGGCCTGCGCGCGGAGCGCCGCGAGCAGGTCGGGTCCGATCGTATTGACCACGGCGTCATGCCATTTCAGCGTGAACGTGCGCTCGAGCGTCGTCAGGTCGAGATCATGTTCCGACGACAGCACCAGCTGCGCCTGCTGCACCAGCGCGTGCACTTGTTCGCGGACCGCGAGGGCGCGCGGCGTCGGCGTCATCGTCCGGCCGGTGCGGACCAGGATCTCGTCGCCCATCACCCGCCTGATCCGCCCGAGGGCGCGGCTCACGGCGGGCGCGGTGAGATGCAGCCGATCGGCCGCACCGGCCACGCTGCCCTCCTCCAGCAGCGCGTCCAACGCGGTCAGCAGGTTCAAATCCAATTGCATGAGAGTAACTCTATTGCTTACTAGAATGCATTTGACGACAACGGTCAAGGTTTCTAGCGTTGAGGTAGCAACTCACGAAAACACTTCTCCCGATTTCTCTTTCGAACAGGATCACCATGTCGACTTTGCTGAACACCGCCGTCGAGGCAGACCGCGAACTCCTACCCGCGGTGGTTTCCGCGGTGCACGCCGCAGGGGCACACCTGCACGAACGTTTTGTGCCACGGACCGAGCTGGACAGCCTCGACGCCGTAGTGGCCGCGATCCAGGCCGCCGATGCGGAATCTCTCCGGTCCCTGCGCGAACCGCTGCTGGCGGCCAGGCCCGGCGCCGGGTGGATCGACGACGAACAGTCGGCAGGCGACCTGCCGACCGGCGAATGGTGGGTCGCCGACGCGGTGGAGGGCAACATCAATTACATCCACGGAATGGCCGACTGGGGGGTGACCGCCACCCTCGTCCGCGACAACCAGCCGGTCCTGACCGCGGTGCACCTCCCGCTGCTGAACGAGACCTTCACCGCGGTGCTCGGCGGCGGCGCCTTCCGCAATGGTGTCGCGATGCGCGCCTCGGCCAAGACCAACCTCGATGCCGCCCTCGTCGGCACCGGGCAGGCGAAGCCGGGCGAGGACCGAAATACGTTCCGTCGCATAGGCGAATCGGTCGCCGCCATGCTCGACGCCGCACTCGTCACCAAGGTCTCGGTGCCGTCGACACTGCAGTTGATCCAGGTCGCCGCCGGACGCTCGGATGTGTTCTGGCAGTACAGCGACGTCCGCTCGGGCCTGGTGGCCGGTGCGCTACTGGTTGGTGAAGCGGGCGGCATAGTCACCGACATCCATGGCGCCCCATGGCAACTGAGCAGCCAGGACTTCCTCGCGGCCGCTCCCGGAGTGCACGCGGCAGCACAGCGTGTCCTCGCCACACTCCGTTGATCACCGAAACCTTCTGTCCCACAACCACTGAGGAAAACATCATGAGCACCATCGGAATCCTGGGCTCCGGACGCGTAGCGACCGCGCTGACGAACAAGCTGGCCACCGCAGGACACGAAGTCACCCTCGGCACCAGAAACGCCGACGCGCTGAACTGGACCGGCGCACCCATCGCCATCGCCGACTACGAGTCGACGGCGCGCGGCGCACAGATCATCATCAACGCCACTCCCGGCGACGGCGCGATCGAACGACTCGGCGCACTCGCCGCGGCTCTGGAGAACAAGATCCTCATCGATGTCTCGAACCCCCACAACCCCAGCGGATCCGACCCCAGCCTCGCCGAACAACTCCAAGCCGCCCTGCCCACCACACGAGTGGTGAAGACACTCAACACCATGTTCTTCACCGTCATGGCCGACCCGCACAGCCTCCGCACACCACCCACCGCGTTCCTCTCCGGCAACGACGCATCGGCGAAAGCAGTGGTCACCGCGCTGCTCACCGATCTCGGCTGGCCCACCGAGTGGCTCGAAGACCTCGGCGACATCAGCACGGCCCGCGGCACGGAAGCCTTGATGCTGCTTGTCCCTTCGCTCATCCGAAACCGCGGATTCGCACCCTTCGCATTGACCATCGCGGCCTGAATCCCCTGCGCCCTTATCGATTCGGCACAAAGAAATACGCCGGATTTCGTTGCGCGGAATTCGCGGAATCGATCACTCGACGTGGGCCACGGAGTGAGAATGGAGGTGGCCTGATCCGGCTTCACGGGGACGTATCGGCTGTCGTGGCCGACAGAACATGTGGGGAAACACGATGAAAGTCAAAGGATTTGCCACCGCCCTTCTCGCAGTAGGCGCCACCGGAATCACCGCGGGCATCGTCAACGCCCAACCAGTAATAGAGCCATCGGCCGAGGTCAGCGTGTCCAGCGTCGATCATGGCGTCGGATACACCACGGCTACCGACGGCAGCGGCGTGATCACCACCGTCGACGCGGGCGTTTTCGCGTTGACCAGTGATGCCGCCGCGGTCACGCTGACCGACAGCGTGGGCAACGTCATCGCGACGCTACCCACTTCCTTCACCGCCAACGGCCAAACCTTCGGCCTGCGAACCCAAATCAGCGACACCGGGCGCACCGTGACGATGACTCCCGTCAGCGCCCCGGAAACCAGCTCGCACCTGGCACAACTCGTCGATCAGCAAGACGACACCGTGGCCCGCAAGCAGTACAACGCGGGCATCGGCGCCCTGATCGGCGCGGGCATCGGTGCGGTGATCGGCTTCTTCCTCGGCGGCGTCGGCGCCCTGGTCACCATCCCCATCGGCGCGGGCATCGGTGCCCTGATCGGTTACTCCACACCGTGATTCGCTGATCATCGGCTGACGCGAGCACTCTGCGCGTCAGCCGATCAAAGCGCCGGGCGTGCGCCCGGTGAAGCTCGCCACGTCGCGGTACATGTGCGACTGATCCGCGTACCCACACGCGAAGGCGACCTCGGCGGTGTCCGTGCCCGCGGCCAAACCGGCGACCGCATGGTCGAAGCGGACCAGCATGGCCGCCCGCTTGGGCGTCAGACCGAGCTGCGCGGAAAACCTGGCCCACAACCGTTTTCGGCTCCACCCGCAGTCGGCGGCCAGCTCGCTGATGCGCACCAGGCCACGGCTCGCGACGATCCGATCCCAGCTGACCGCCACCTCCGGATCCACCGCCGTCGCGCCGAGCCGTCGTCCGAGAAACGCGTCCGTCAACGCGAACGCCTCGGACCATGTTGTGCTGTCGGCCAACTGCTCGCGCAACCGTCGCGCGTCACCGCCGCACAGCTCGTCCAGATCGACCACGGCGTCATCGAGATCGGACAGCGCGACACCGAGCAGCGAATAGGCAGCCACCGGCGACAGTTGCAGTTCGACGCACTCGACCCGCTCGCCGCGAATGCGGGCCGCGCAAGGTGACAGACCCGCGACCAGGCTCCCCAACGCGCGATCGGTCGGGCCTTCGACGATCAGCCCGTTGCCGAACTCGATCACGACGATCACCACGGGCCGCGGGATCACCCGCATGTCCAACCCGAGCCCGGCCCGATCACGGAACCCGATCATCTCAATGCCGTCGATGCGGCGGCTCGCGACCGAGCGCACTACTTCCCAGCCGCTCATCTACCCAGGCTACGACGTTGCGGCGCTGGTTTCCCGGCGCGGATCTACCGCGGTTGATTCCACGGTTTCGCCCGGCGTGAAGAACATCTCGACCAGGTCCCGCACCTCGGTGTGCCGGTGCCAATGCCCCTTCGGCACGATCGCGAACTGGCCTGCGGTCAGTGGAATCCGGTGGCTTTCGGTGTCGGTGAGGATCTCCACCGTGACACTGCCTTCGAGGACCATGAGCAGTTCGTCGGTGTCCGGGTGCAACTCCCAGTCCGAGGTGGCCAGGTCGGTGCCGTTGAAAACGGCGAACGACGCGCCGTTGAATCCGACGATCTCGTGGAAGTCGAACGGCTGAAGACTCTTCGCGATGGCGAGGGGGTGATAGCTCTGCATGTCCCCACTGTCGCCGCTCTCCCCAGTTCACGTCTTGAACGAATGTTCCCGACGTGGGACACCGTTGCGCGGACAACCGCGCGAGGATGGTCCGATGACCGACCACGTTCTCGCGATCGACCTCGGTAAGACAGGCTGCCGGGGTTCCCTTCGGCTCGACGGACGCGAGACGCGATCCGCCGATGGCCCCGGCGCACCCGGGCTGGCCAACGCGGGCGGCGTCACGGCGGCGGACAGCGCGATTCGCGCGGTCGTCGATCAGCTGGCACTGTCCGAGACCACATTCACCCTGTTCATCGGTGCCGCGGGTGCCGCAGCCGCGCCAGACGCGGCCGAGCTGCTCGCACGTGAACTGACCGATATCCCCGGCGCGCGAGCGGTTGCCGTCACCTCCGACGCCGTGACCGCGCACGCCGGAGCGCTCGGCGGCGCACCGGGAGTTGTGCTGGCCGCCGGTACCGGCGCCGTGGTCACCGCGGTCGACGAGGCGGGACGATTCACCAGGACCGACGGCTGGGGTCCGCTGCTCGGCGACGAGGGTGGCGGCGCGTGGATCGGGGTCGAGGGATTGCGTGCCGCGCTGCGCTCCTACGACGGGCGCGACGCACCTACCGAACTCGCCGCGAAAGCCGTTGAGCACTACGGGGTACAGCTCGACGAACTGCCGAAACATCTTGGCCAGCACGAGAATCCGGCCCTGCTGGCCGCTCGCTTCGCCCCCATCGTTGCCGCGGCCGCAGCGACGGACGAAACCGCCGCCGCCATCATGACCGCGGCCGGACGCGCGCTCGGCCGCAGCGTCCTCGCCACCATCGACCGGTCCGGCATTCGCCCGCCGGTGCCCTACGCGATCACCGGCGGACTGGCCAACCTCGGTTCGGCGCTGCTCGATCCGCTCGATGCGGCAATAGCGCAGGTGATCGATCGCCGGACCGCGCGCGGCGGCCCGATCGACGGTGCCGCCCTGCTGGCTGTCGACCCGAACACGGTGCTGGAGAGATTGGTGGTACGAATCGCATGACACTTGTTGACAGAACTCATACGACCCCTGACACTTACTTTCAATCTGCTACCCGCGTTACCGAGGAGCTGCGATGAACGCACTCAACGTCGCCGTCATCGTTGTCTACCTGGTCGTCGTCGCCTGGATCGGCCTGCGCCTTTCCGGCAAGCAGAAGTCGAGCCGCGACTACTTCGTCGGTGAAGGCAAGATGCCGTGGTGGACGGTGTGCTTCTCCGTCGTCGCGACCGAGACCAGCGTGCTCACGGTCATCTCGGTGCCCGGCGGCGCCTACACCGACCAGGCGTTCGGCAATGTCGAGCTGGCCATCGGTTACATCATCGGCCGCACGATCGTGGCGACCGCGCTGATCCCGCTGTACAAGCGCGGCGGGTTCGTCAGCGCCTACCAGTATCTCGAACTGCGCTTCGGCCGCTACCTGCAGGGTGTCGCGTCGGTGACGTTCGTGTTCACCCGGCTGCTCGCCGAGGGGGTGCGGCTGTTCGCCTCCGCCATCCCGATCAAGCTGCTGCTGGCCGAGTTCGGTCTCGATCTCGGCTACGACATCATCATCATCGCGCTGACGCTGCTGACCGTCGTCTACACCTACCTCGGCGGCATCAAGGCGGTCATCTGGACCGACGCGCTGCAGATGGGTCTGTACCTGTCCGGCGCGATCATCGCGATCGGCGTGCTCACCGGTCACGTCGGGGCCAAGGGCTGGTCGGACGCGTTGCACAACGGCAAGTTCCACATCTTCGATACCGACTTCGGTATCGCACACGTGCTCACCAGCACCTTCGCCATGCCGACGGCGATCATCGGCGGCGCGATCTTCGCGATGGCCTCGCACGGCTCCGATCAGCTGATCGTGCAGCGCATCCTGTCGACCCGGTCGCTGCGCGACAGCCAGAAGGCGATGATCGGCTCCGGCATCTTCGTCGCCATCCAGTTCGCGGCGTTCTCGCTGGTCGGCGCGCTGCTGTGGTCGTACAACGGCGGCAAGTCGCCCAAGGAGCTCGGCCTCGCCACCGCCGACAACCTGTACCCCAACTTCATCCTGCACGGGTTGCCGGTGGTGATCTCCGGGCTGCTGGTCGCGGGCATCCTCGGCGCCGCGATGGGCTCGCTGTCCTCGGCGCTCAACTCGATGGCGAATTCGACCGTCGCCGACATCATTCGCAGCTTCTCCCGCCGCGAGATCTCCGACGACGCGATGCTGAATCTCGCGCGCTACATGACCCTCGTCTGGGCGGTGCTGATGGCGCTGTTCGCGATGGGCTTCAGCGCGACGACCGGGAATGTGTACCTCACCGCGCTGACCATCGCCGGATACACCTACGGCGCACTGCTCGGCGCGTTCCTGCTCGGCCGACTTGTCAAGCGCGCCAACCAGTTCGATGCGGTGCTGGCGTTCGTGGTGACGGTGATCGTGATGACGTTCGTGGTGCGGGTCATCAAGATCGACGTGACCGTCGCAGGGAAGGTGACCGAGAAGGGCATCGCCGCACAATGGCTGGTGCCGATCGGCGTACTGGTCACCCTGGTCGTCGGCGGGGTATCGAGCTTCTTCCATCCCGCACCCGAACCCATACCGGCAGAGCCGGTCGAGGCGGTGGCCTAGTGCGCGTCATCGGCTTGATGTCCGGCACGTCGCACGACGCGATCGATGCGGTCGGCGCGGATATTCACCTGCGGGACAGCACTGTTCACGTCGAGGTGGTCGGGCAGCTGAGCCGCGCCTACCCCGACCGACTGCGCGCGGACCTCATCGCCGCGCTGCCACCCGGCACGGTCGACATGGCCACGGTGTGCCGACTCGATACCGCGATCGGGCAGGAGTTCGCGGCGGCCGCCGATGCGGCGGTGCACGAGTTGTTCGACGGCACCGCCGATCTCGTCGCGTCGCACGGGCAGACGGTCTATCACTGGGTGGCCGACGGAAAGACATACGGCACACTGCAACTCGGCCAACCGGCCTGGATCGCGGCGTCGACCGGATTGCCGGTCGTCAGCGATTTCCGCTCGCGCGATATCGCCGCGGGCGGCCAGGGCGCCCCGCTCGTCGCGCTGTTCGATCTGTTGTGGCTCGCGGGACGGCCCGGCCGGCCGGCCGCACTCAACATCGGCGGCATCGCCAACGCGACCGTCACAGGCGAGTACCCCGTCGCCTTCGACACCGGCCCCGGCAACGCGCTGATCGACGCGGCCGTCGAACTGGCGACCGACGGCGCGGAGCATTTCGATCGGGACGGCCTCCGCGCCGCCCGGGGAATGGTCGACGCGCGACTGCTCGAGGCGCTTCTCGCCGAGAGTTACTACTCGGCAGCACCACCCAAGACGACCGGCAAGGAGCTGTTCAACCGCGCCTACGTCGAGCGAGTGTTGCTGGATCACCCGTTATCCGCTGACGATATCGTCGCCACCATGACCGCCCTGACCGCACACACTATCGCCGACGCACTGGCCCCCTTCGAGCCCGACGAAGTCATCGGGTCAGGCGGCGGGACCCTGAATCCGACGTTGATGGGCATGCTCGGCCAGCGTTTGGGTAAGGCGACGCTATGCACCTCCGACGAGCTCGGATTGCCGTCGGCCGCCAAGGAGGCCGCCGCGTTCGCCGTGCTCGGCTTCCTCACGATGCACGGGCTCGCGGGCACTGATGCGGCGTGCACCGGCGCGAAGCGGGCCACGGTGCTCGGTTCCATCACGCCGGGTGCGGGTCGGCTCACGCTGCCCGAAACATCCGGCGCGGCACCGCGACAGCTCAGGTTGGTGAGCAATGTCTGAGGGCGACGACGTACGCACGCGCTTACTCGGGGCGATACCGCGGCTCACCCCGACCGGGCTGCGGGTCGCCCAGGTGATTCGCGACGATCCCGCCGCCGCAGCGCAATTGACGGTGAGCGAGCTCGCCGAGCGCGCCTCGACCAGCACCTCCGCGGTCGTCCGATTGTCCAAAGCCCTTGGCTACGAGGGCTACCCGCAGCTGCGGCTGGCACTGGCGGCCACGAGCAAGGACGACGGCACGCCGGTGTTCGCGACCGACATCGCCATCGAGGACCCGCTGTCGAAGGTGCTGCACAAGCTCACCGCCTTCGAAACCGAGGGCATGGTGGCGACCGCGGACCTCGCCGACCCGGCCACCATGGCGGCGGTCGTCGACGCACTCGTGCACGCACGACGCGTGGAACTCATCGGCATCGGCGCGTCCGGACTGGTCGCGATGGACATGGCGCAGAAGCTGACCCGGATCGGAATGTGGTGCGGTGCTTGCACATCGGAGGATGACGCACTCGTCCAGGCCAGCCTGCTGGAGGGCGACGACGTAATCATCGCCTTCTCCCACTCGGGCGAGACCGCCGCCATCATCGACGCCGTGGACCGCGCCGTCGGCAGGCAGACGACGACCGTCGCCGTCACCGCGGGCGCACAGTCCAGGCTGGCCAGGGCGGCGGCACACACGGTGCTGGTCGCCGGGCGCGAGGACGGATTCCGTTCCGCCGCAATGGCGAGCCGGATGAGCCAGCTGCTCATCGTCGACGCGCTCTACATCGGCGTCCTGCAACGCACCCCGTCCGCCGCGATCGCGCTGCGCCGAACCTACGACGCGGTTGCCGATCGACGGATCTCCCGCGGCACCCGAAAGGCCCCATGAGAGCGGCACTCTCGTTCGACCGATGTTCCAGCACGACAACAGGAGGCGATATGCGTGAACTCAGCACTTTGAGTACCGAAGAAGCGAATCCGCGGACCACCGCACTCGACTCCATGTCGGTCGAAGAGTTGTTGCGCACCATGAACTCCGAGGACGCGGGCATCGCTTCCGCTGTGGCGCAGGCCATTCCGGAGATCACCAGGGCGGTCGACCTGATCGTCGCCGCGCGCAAGCACGGCGGCCGGTTGATCTACGTCGGCGCGGGGACCAGCGGCAGGCTCGGCGTGCTCGACGCGGTCGAGTGCCCGCCGACCTTCGGCACCGCGCCCGACGAGGTCATCGGGATCATCGCGGGCGGCTCGGTCGCGTTCGCGCACGCGGTCGAGGGTGCCGAGGACGACCCGAGCCGGGCCGTCGATGATCTCTCCGACATCGACCTGACCGCCGACGATGTGATCGTGGCGCTGGCGGCGAGCGGCCGGACCCCCTACGCGATCGGCGCACTGCGGCACGGCCGCTCCATCGGTGCCGCCACCGTCGGCGTCTCGTGCAATCGGCATGCCGAGCTGAGCGCACACGCCGATGTGGGCATCGAAATCGAGACGGGCCCTGAGGTATTGACCGGATCCACCCGACTGAAGGCGGGCACGGCGCAGAAGATGGTGTGCAACATGCTGTCGACCGCGACCATGGTGCAGTCCGGCAAGGTCTACGGCAACCTCATGGTGGACCTGAAGCCGACCAACGCCAAGCTCATCGACCGGTCCCGCCGGATCATCGCCGACGCCACCGGCGCCGACCTCGCTACCGCGGCCGCGCTGCTGGACGCGGCCGACGGACACCCGAAGACCGCGATCGTCATGCAGCTGGCCGGCGTCGACGTGGTGGCGGCGCGTCGGCTGCTCGCGGGGTCCGGCGGATTCGTCCGGACCGCCGTGCCCGTCGACGGATAGGCGCCGCGCACGGCGACGCCGCCTCCAGCTCCGGCACCTACCGCGCCGGTACGGTGCAGCCATGCCCTTCGTGATCGATGGTCCGATGACGTGCTACCTGATGCCCGACGACCACGCGGAAGCCGAGCAACGGTTCCTGGAGCTGGTGGCGGCGCCGGGCGAAACCTGGCTCATCGCCTACGGTTTCACCCTGACCGACGCCGCCGACAACCTGATCGCCGCGCACCAGCGGGGCGTACCGCTACACCTCTACCTCGACCACACCCAATCCTCGGGCCGGACCCAGAAGCCGATCGTGCAGCGACTCGTCGACGCCGGCGTCGAGGTCACCATCGGCACCAGCACCAGCGGCCGCAAATACATCTGCCACACCAAGGGTCTCGTGGTGGACACACCCAGCGGCCCGCAGTGCTGGGAGGGCTCGGTCAACTTCAGCGCCACCGGCTGGCTGCAGGTCAACACCGCGATGAACTTCGGCGCCCAGGTCTGGCGCGACCATTTCGTCGCCCAGTTCAATACCCTGCGCCACTACGCCTGGACCGAGGAACGCGAACTCCAGCTCATGCCCGCACCGCCCGTCGACTTCGGCGACGAGACCATCCCGATGCTACCGCTCAGCGTCTGATCAGTCCTTCGGCCAGTGCCGGTCCAGGAAGTCCGCGATGAGCGGTGCGATGTCCGGGAGCTTCTCCTCCAGGGCGAAGTGGCCGGTGTCGAAGATGTGCAGTTCGGCGTCGGGCACGTCATAGAGGTAGGCGTGCGCGCCGGGTTCCGGGAAGAAGGGGTCGTCGCGGCCCCAGATGATCAGGGTCGGCGGGGTGGTGGTGCGCAGCCACTCCTGCCAGCGCGGGTACTGCTCGACGTTGGAGTGGTAGTCGAAGGCCAGCGCCACCTGGGCTTCCTTGCGGCCGGGCAGGTCGAGGAAGTGCTGGTCGAGGGTCCAGCCGTCCGGTGCGAGGAGCTCGGGGTCGAAGACGCCGTGTTCGTACTGGCCGCGGGTGCCGGGCAGGGTGAGCAGGTCGCGGATGGCGGGCTCGGCCTCGGGCTGATCCGGACGCAACGCGACGAAGTCGCGGGCGCCGTCGGAAAGGCCTTCCTCGTAGGCGTTTCCGTTCTGCACCACCAGACCGGCCACCCATTCGGGGTGCCGGGTTGCGATCCGGAAGCCGACCGGTGCGCCGAAGTCGAAGGCGTACAGGAAGAACCGGGTGAGTTCGAGTTGTTCCAGGAATCCTTCGACGATGTCGGCGAGCCGATCGAAGGAGTCGGGCGCCTCGGTGTGTCCGAAACCCGGATAGTCGGGCGCGATGAGCCGGTAGCTGCCGCCGAGCGCGTCGATCAGCCGGCGGAACTGGTGCGAGGCCGACGGAAACCCGTGCAGCAGCAGGAGCACCGGCGCGTCGTCGGGCCCGGCCTGCCGGTAGAACACCCGAACACCATCGACCTCGACGAACCTGTGCTCGACCCGAGGTAGGTCATTAACCGGCATCACTGTCCCTTCTGATAGCTCCACATCCAGCGCCGCGGCGCTGGGACTTGTGAAACCACCTGAAGTGCGCAGACATTCCCCGACCCCAGCCGCATCGGTACCGAACTCCGGCTGGGGCCCGAACGCCGGAACTACTACTGCGAAGCCGAACCCATCGCGACCTTGCTCAGCGTGAAAGTGCCGAGATCTGTCTTCTTGTGGTCTGTCGTCGTGTTGATGACGTTGGCCGTAAAACTGATCGGCTTGTTGCTCGCGTCGCACGTCACCGTCGACACGATGGCGTCGAGGGTGCTGCCGTCGCCGATAAACTGCGTTCCGCTCCATTTCGTCAGCACATTCTTCGCGTCCACCGTGAATTGGCCGAGCCAGACCACCGGCTCCGACCCCGCTTTGGTGTACTTCGTCTCGCCGAAGCTGATCAGACCATTGAATCCGGTCACCAGCGTATTATGCTCTCCCCCTTTCCAAGCCCCGTCATAGGCGTTGCGATCCGGCACCGCCGTGCAGGTAGCCGCATGCGCGGGCGGCGCGACCCCGACCAGCACCCCCATGCCGAACACACCAGCCAACACCAGCACAAAACCCTTGACGGAGCTCAGCCCATTTCCACGTAGCACAGTTTCGAATCCCTTCCATTTCCGGTGGCCGATATAACTGACCAGCCAGTATGGCAAGAGAATTCACGCCGACCGGCGCGGGCACGCGGAGGAAATCCGCCGACAATGCGATTTACGACTCCGGTTCCGGATTCTCGCGGCGGGCGCGGGCGCGGCGTTTACCCTCGTGCATTGCTTGCACGCGGGCGATGGGAATGGTGTGCCCTTCCGCGACGAGATCGGCGGGCAGGGTTTGCGGTTCGGGCATTTCGGCGGCCCACGGGTCGCGGTCACCGAGTTGGGCCGGCGCGGTGCGGACGGTGAAATCGCGCGGGGTGACATTGTCGAGGTCGGCCCAGCCGACGGGAAACGACACCGTGGTGCCCGGCCGAATTCGAGGACTGTAGGCGGCCACGACGGTCGCGCCGCCCGCGCGAGTGGAGTCGAGGAAGACCCGGCCGCCACGATCCTCGACGATGAAGGCGGTGGTGGCGAGGTCCGGATCGAGGCGCTCGGCGCGCGCCGCGACCGCGCGGGTCGCCGCGGCGACATCATCGATGGCGAGGCCGGGTACCAGCGGCACGAAGACGTGCACACCCTTGGCGCCACTGGTTTTCACCGCACCGGCGAGTCCGTCGTTGGCGAGCGCCTCGCGGATCAACTTCGCGGCGAGCACCGCCTGGCGGAACGGCTGATCCGGCGGCGGGTCGAGGTCGAGGATCATGTGCGTCGGGCCCTGGCTGCGATCGGCGAGCAGCAGCGTCGGGTGGTATTCGACGGCGCGCTGATTGCCGAACCACAGCAGTGTGCGCACGTCGTTACCCAGCGCGTAAGTCACCTCGCGGTGCGAACTCTCGGCCCACACCGTCACCCGCTCCAGCCAGTCCGGAGTGTACTTGGGCAAGTTCTTCTGCATGAAGAGTCCATAGGATGTCGACAGTCCGAGGCCAGGGCCATTTTCATGTGATGACCTGCATATTTGACACCGATAGATGTTTCCGCTAGTTGCCGCTGATTTCCGCCGGATTCATATGGTCCACGGGAATAGTACGGGAATGCCTGATTACCCGTAGGGGGTAGTGGTACAGCTCCGGAAACGTGACAGACAGCCGACATGACAAAGGCCCCGCAACCTCGAACGTCAACGAGGTGCGGGGCCTTCGCGGTTGTGCTACTTCCGGTCGAACTCGCCATCGTTCACGCCCGCTGTGAAGGCTTCCCACGCGCCAGGAGTGATGACCAGCACCGGGCCGGTCGGGTTCTTCGAGTCGCGCAGGCCGACCATGCCGCCGTCCAGGTGTGCCACTTCGACACAGTCGTTTCCCCCTGCGCTGTAGGTGCTCTTGAACCAGAGCGCTCCGGACAGGTCTCTACTCACGGCGTGAACTCCTTCGCTGCCTGCCGCAACAGGCGTTTGCTTTCTGGCACTTCCAACGCTACCCGTCTGATCGCCTCGAAGGCTCTCCGATACCTCTGGACAGTGACGGGACGTTCCAGGTAGATGTTCCCGGTGTAGCTCTCGACGTAGACAACCGATGGTTCGAGCGGGTGACCGTCCGCGTTGGCCGCGAAGTCCAGGATGGTAAATGGTCCCGTCGAGATGCCGAGTGGGAAGCCACCGCCGAAGGGGAGCACCTGAACCCCTACACGGGGCGGAAGGAGGTCCGCTAAGTGCCGTAGCTGCGCAGACATCACCTTGGGTCCACCGACAACACGACGTAAGACCGCTTCGTCAAGCACCAGGTCCACTGTCAGCGGTGCCAGGTCCCGCGTGATGAGCGCTTGCCTGTTCCGTCGCACACGAACACGGCGCTCGATATCGTCAGCTGAATCAGTAGCGAAGTACAGCCGGTCTAGCGCCCTCGCGTAGTCGGGGGTCTGAAACAACCCGCTGACCATGTCCGGCCGGTAGATGGTCAGATGCGCTGCCGCCGACTCCATCTGTAGATACACATTGAACGTTGGGTTCACCTGGTCGGGGTACTCATCCAACCACGATGGCGTTTTGCCTTGCGCTGCAAGTGATCTCAGGATCGGCAACATCTCCGGACGCTGGTACAGCTTGCACAGCCCTTTGATGTCTTCGTCCTTCACAACCACGTTCGGAGCGCTGGTCTCTAAGCGATGCAAGGTGCCTACCCCTCGACCGATCGCCTTCGCGGCTGTCTCAATCGACAACCCAGACTCCTGACGCATCCCACGAAGGCACCGCCCGAAGCTTCGATAGGGCACACCAGGAGTGACTTCCGCGTCCTGCGGTCGTTGTACTGCGCCCTGCTGGTTTCCCCTGCTCTTAATGGGCTTCCCCATCCGGTTTACTCCTGTTCATGGAAGGCGTATCCCTTTGTTCCTGGAAGGCGTGCAAGCCGCATTTGGAAGATGTAAATACCCCCGGTGGAAGGCGCAGGACGCCACTTGTGGAACCCATTGTGCTGGGGTTTTGGAAGTTGCGCTGGGAAAACAGAGTAATTTCCATGGAACTTCCATTGGAACGTCCATTTTTGTCAGTTTGATGCTCAACTGCGTGTGTGCCCGGTAGGTGCTCTACTTGGTCATTCGGCACTTCACCCTTCCTCTGGGGGCCGGGCGCATCTAAGCCGTAGTCGACGCACCGGAGGTCGGCAGATGCCGAACAACGAGCTTCCACAACGCGACCCGGTCAACGGGCCAGCCGAATCGTCCCGGTGCTGGGGTGCCGAACCAACCCCCAGCACCGGGCGTACCACGTCGGGGGTGGAGTAATGCGTCGAGACCGGTTCCGTACCACCGCATCCCCAGACGGACGCAAGGTAGCCACGTGGCGGCTGGTGGGTCGCGACCCTCAGGTGCTCCACATCGTGAATCGGGCAGATGCCTCACCGGCATACCGATGGCCTAGCGGAACCGAACTCCCTGCCGCTGCACCGGGGTTGGTGATACTCGACGGCCCGCCGACTCTGTGGGAAGCACGCGAGGCGTTCTACGACCTTCACGACCTGTTCGACGCGGTACGACACGACTATTGGGCTGCCCTATTGGATACGACCGATCAGCCAAACCCGTTGGGAGCGTAAGAAATGACGTTCGAGGATCTTCGTCAGCAGGTGATCACCAACGCCGAGCGGAGCGGGTACGCGGTGCGTCGCAGGAACCGCGCGCCGTACGGATTCGAGCTGATCAACGAGCACGGCGACATACCGGCATCTGGAACGCTGGCGGAGCTAGACAGCTATCTCGCTGCACAGCAGGCGAAGACCGGCAGCGATCGGCAAACGCGATGACTGAGTACAAAGAAGCCCTAGCCGAATGGCTCAGTGCCACAGACGCGTTCAACGCTCAGGGTGAACCACAGTCCGGCCCTGTCTTCGATCGGCTCAACGCCGCACGGGAACAGTTCCTTAACACGCCAAGGCCCGCCGACCAGCCTTCAGCGTGTGACCCGCCTACGCGGCTCACGGTTTGTCCTGATGTCGAGTCGACACGTGTCGAGCCGTCGTGAGTGGCGTCTACGGAGTCGAAATGGTGCCCGAGGCAGGTGAGGAGGGGCCGCGCGGTACTGAGCTGACCACGGGCACGCTAGACCACTGTGTCGAGCACCTGACCACCTCGGCAGAAATCTTCGTTCACGCCAAGTATTCGATGATCTGGTTTGACGATTACACGTTCTGCGCGGAACTCCCCGACGGCTGGTTCCTGTTCCGTCTCGTCCAAGTGCTCAAGGCCCGGACTCCGGGTTATCGCCCCCTCCGTGGTCGGCTTACCGCCGCAGCACAACGCTTCCGCCCTGCCCAGCGTCCCGACGATACGAGCGACGAAAGCCGAACTTTGTCATGAGCGGCTTGTATCTTGACCAGTGGACGCGGGACACCGGCCCGTTAGTGCTGTGACGAGAGGGGTAGACGTGAGTGACGACGAACAGCTGACGATGGATCTCGGCGTCGAGCGGACCGAGTGGGGTAAATGGGTCGACCCTGAGCGCCGTAAGGCGCAGGCCCGGAAATTCATGGACTACGCAGGCATAAGCGAGATCCCGTCGGAGCCGTGGCCGGAGGACTCCGCAGAGGTCAAGCGGCTCGACCCGATTGTTGCGGAGCTGTTCCCTGATATGGCTACGGCCATGGCTCCCGAGAACGCCGATATGGTTGACGCATTCATATGCTTCATTGGCGCATGTTTCGAAAAGTTCGCAGGGGCGAAGTTTATCGACGAAGACTGGTTTGGCCGAGAACATACTTTTTATGACAACGTCAATCCAGCCTTGGAAATGGGCACAGGCGACGAAGAGGATGCCGAAATCGTGTGGGCGTTGATCGGCCGCATGATTGACTATCACCCTGGCGATCACGACGGCATGTTCTCTTACATGGTTGCGGCCATTCGGGAATATGCGTCTTACCACGAGGAATATCGGAGTCGCTGAGCCGCTTCGGCCGCAATCTGAGGAATACGGCCGAAGCAGTTCTGGATGTAGCTTCGCGCTTTCGGGGGGCATAGGTTGGACGGATACGACAGTGACCGCGACGGATTCGACAGCAACGCGCGCGGAAGGATATTCGAGACCGGTCTAGCCGACTACTACAAGGACAGTCAGCGCGGGTACCACCCCGATTCCCACTTGTATAAGACTATGCAAGGTCGGATTCAGTTCGACCATATAAAGAGGGAGAACGGGCTTACCTACACCATCGAGGATAAGTCGGGCAGAATCGAGGGAGATAAGGACGTAAAGCAACTTGTTGTGTTGCGGGTCCTTCTCGAAACCGGTGTCGTACAGGAACATACCCTACGCTCAGTTGAGCATGAGGGGGTATCCGAAAGATGCCAAGAACTCATCAATGGTTTGAAGCGAGACTTTCCCGACAGATTCACCCATCAAGAGATTTCACGCACTGAGGCCCGTGCTATTTGGGCATTAGGCCACGATCTAGACCGGGCTAGGCAGGTCGAACCACCAGGACAAGGGAAGCAGCTCGAATTGCCTGGTGTCGGAGAAAAGGCACGCGCCGAGAAGGCGCAAGAGCTTCAAAAGCAACGGGATAAACAAGCGGCTCTCGCCAAGGCGCGTGCGGCACGAGAGAAGTTCCGGACGATTCAGAAGTTCCGCGACGGCGTCACGCGTGGTCGGGCGGAAGCTCCGCAACGAATACAAGCCGAACGTGTACAGCAGTCGCAAGAGCGGGCCGAACGGGCTAAGACTCGTGATACACCGGAGGCCCAGCGTATCCAGGTCGAACGCATAGCGGCTGAAAAAGCGGTGCGGGAATTCCAAGGCCGACTACAGAGCGGCCCAGAACCGGCCGTAGGTAACGCACCCGAGAAGACCACTACAGAACGAGAGTCGCCCGAAGCGGCACGCGCCAGAGTCGAACGTGAAGCCCGTGAACAGGTATTGCGGGAATTCCCATTCCCGGTGCCTGATCGGCCCCAGGAGCGAGAAACGATCGAGATCGGGGAACGACCCCCGGAGCTGAATCAGGCTGCCAGCGTGGAACGTGAGGCCGAGCGCACAGCAGCCGAAAAGGCTCGCGAGACAGCTGCACAGCAGCGAGAAGCCGACGCAGTAGAGGCCACGCAGAAGCAGGCCGAGTTGGACCAGAAACGGGACGCGGCGTATCGCGAGATGCTGAATCAACCCCAGGTGCCGGAGCATATTCGACTGGCGTTGTCGCACGCACAGGCACCGGAGGCGGCAGTGCGGGAACCACCCGGACACTCACCCAGTGTCGAACGAGGCGGTACCGGACAGACCCCAGGCCGCGACCGAGGACCAACCCGCGACCGTTGATAGCTCGGCAAGCGAATCAACGATCTCAATTCGCGATCGTTCAGGACCCATCTTTACTGTCCTGACCAGGATAAACAGCGCCCCGCGGATTGGGTAACGAAACCCTCTAACCCGTACCCGAAGGTGGGTCTCGGGCTGCGCTTGACCTGCCGAAGGTCAGGATCGAACGTACCCGGAATTGAGTTCGATCCCTCGACCGTTCGTTCCTATTTGATGTTCACGCCAGGGAAAGCGGTGCGCTGTGTTTCGGTTTTGGAATCGACCGGGGTGACCGGCTGGGCGATGTGCAAGCCGACCCGGAACAGGACCCGTACGGCGACCTGCCGGGTTTCCCACAGCGAGACGGGTTTCCCGTCGATGGTCACGGTGCCTTGGTCGCTCATTTCGATGGTGATGTCGTTGCGGACACCAACCAGCACCTTGGACCAGTCACCGGCGATCAGCACGAGATCGGCGGCGGGATTCCAGCCACCATTCTTCGCTTCCTGCAACGGCAGGCCGTACAGACCGGCCGGGGCACCGGCCGAAAGGGACGGAGTGTAGATGGGTGCGCCGTTGGCGTCACGCAAGCCGATCAGTCGCCACTGAGCCCCCGGAATGGCGGCAATACCGTTCAACTCGAGTCCTTCGCTGGCAAGGATTTCACCGGCCTTGGCGACTTTCGCCGCAAGATCCAGTTTAGAGTCATCGACCACATGGGTTTTCTTGTCCTTGTCGGCCCCGGTTCCGCCGACGACTTTCGTGTCGGCCAGACCGGCGAGCCCACCGACCGGGAAATCTTTCGGGGAACCGAGCCCGAATAGCGCGGCCTGGTCGAGCTTCTTTCCCAGCGCTGCGGCCATACGGGGCTTCAACTGTTCCCACAGGTCGATGCTGGCGTCGTCGTAGACGTTGCGAGGAATAACCAGAGTGGTTTCCAGCTCTTTCGCGGTCAGCACTTCGTTACGAACACTGGCAACCGAGACGGGCCGGGCGTCGGTGTCAGCTTCCACCCACGAGGCGACAGGTTCGGCCGACAAGACGGCCTGATTCAGCTTCTGAGCGTTCATCGGAACGCGTTTACCCAACGTCATCACCGCCGAGGATTGCGGAGCCAACGCGATGATGTCAGCGGCAGCGTCATCGGGGAGCAGGGCGGTGGAGTTACCGCCAAGAGTAGTGCGATCAATAGGCACGATTAAATAATCCTTCGATTCGAGATAGACAGAATTTGCGTGTTCTCCCGATCACCGCTCGGGGCAGCGGACAATATTCTTATTGGCCGAACAGGCTGCGGAGATCGAACTTCCCGCTATCGCCGCTGCGAGTGGTGCGGCCCTGGTTCGGGTCCGGTTCGACACGGGACGCACCACGGAAGGAGTTCAGCGCCGCTGCGGAGGCTTCGAGTTCTTCGCGGGTGGTGCCGTGCAGCAGACCGGCCGGAACACCGGCTGTGGTAGCGACGTCTACACGCAACGCTGCGGCTTCCAATTCCGTGATCCGGGACTCAGCCGCCCCGGCGCGGGAAACCGCCTCAGTGAGGGCGGTAGCGTGCTCCGCCTCGATCTCCGTGATTCGGGCGGCGGTGGCCTTCAACTCGTCGTAGTCGGCATACCGGTTGCGTACACGGGTGATCCGGTCGGAGATCGCAGCATCGAACTCGGCTTGCGTGGTGATCGGCGCAAACTCAGTTGTGTCACTGTGGTTTTCGGTCATTTATGCAGCCTCGTTATCAGGTTGTTCGGTAGTTGATGGTCGTCGCGTGGCCGGTGCCGCTCCGGCGGGTTCGGTGGCGGTGTCGTGGGGCTGGTCCGCGAGCCCGGCTACGCGTGCCCGGCGCTGGTCGTGCCGGATCTGTTTGCGGGCGGTTTCGGTGAATCCCAGCCGGTCATAGACGACATCGGAATCAGCGGGCAACACCCCGGCTTGCACGAGTTTGACCACCTCATCGGCGGCGGCGGCGCGTGAAATCGTGTTCGCATCAACCCATTTCGGTTGCACATCGGAATAGAACGATTCCGGCACCACGCCATCACGAACCAACAGGCAGAGTTCGGCTACCTCGGTCCAGGCGTGCCCGAACTCGGTTTGTCGCTGTTCGGCCCGCTTGACCAGACGCGCCTCCAGAGCGCGGATAGCGTCCGCCGAGGAAGCTTGATCGTTGGCAAACCCCAAGTAGGACAAGGGGATTCCACATTCGCCCGCGAATCCTTCGGCCAAGCCCCGGAGCTGGTCCAGAAACGGGGTAGGCGAGGCGGCAGTAAATTCGCCGACTTCAGGTTTGGCGTCGGGGTTCTCGTCGTCATAGGGCAGTGACCAGACACGGCCCGCAATCGCTTCCCATCCCGCGCTCTCGCTCTGCTCTGCGGCGTGGTTGAGCACATACCGTTGCGGGGTGGCGTAGAACTCCCGCGACACGGCGGCACCGGTCAGGGTGCGGACCGCTTCATCGGTGTAGGAGCGAACCGCATGACTCATCTCCGAGCGGCCATCGAGGTTGGACGCGGTAGGCCGGTTCACCAGCCGCACCACCGGAACCCGACCGAGGTTGTGGGTGTTGCGGGAGACAACCCGCCACACCCCGGAATCATCGGCCTGGCAATAAATGTTCTCATCCGGCAGGAACAGCGTCGCCGCTGTGTACTTCTTCTTCTCGGCATCCCATACCCGCGATAGGGCGGAGGTCAATCGGCGTTGGCGTGCGTCGTAGACGCCAGTCATGGCAAGCGGTGATTCGACCGTGACAAGGGGGTGCGGTTCACCCGGAAGACCGGCACCGACACACACATAGGCTTGCCCGTAAATCAACGATGCGGAATGGGCTAGACCGGCTTCCACCGACAACCGGTTACGCGCATACACCGTGCCGAGTCCGTAGTCGGTGTCGGATTGATTCCAGCCGAGAAAATCTATCCGCTCGTTCAATACGTCGACGGCGGTTCCGGCCCACCCGACCGAGATGTTCAACAGGTTTTCCAGATGCGGTGGTACCGCGATCCGTAAGTGTTTGACCCGCTGCCGACCCTCGTAATAAGCGAGTTTGCGCCGGTTGCTGCCCGCGTAGGTGTCGATCCGGTTGGCGAGTGTGCCGAATAGGCTGGTTTCTTCCGGGCTGAACCCGTCAATAATCGTCAATGTTTTATGTCCAAACTTGTAACCCGGTTTTGGTTGTATTCCGGCGGGCACGTTTGCGGGTTTTCACGGACCCGAACAGTGCGAGGGTTGCGGCACAGACCGGGGTGATGTCGGAATCGGTGTTTTTCCGTGCCCATGCCCATCGACCTTCGAGTTGGCGTTTACGGCCAGCGGAAACGGCAGTCGCTAATGCGGGATCGCCTAAATGGGTGAGATTCCCGTTGACTACCGAGTCATAGAACAGGCCACACGCACTAGCCCATTCGGTTGCCGTAGTGGTGTGTACCGGTAGGCGTTCGCGTTCCAGTTCCAGAGCGAGCGTGACAGCGGCCCCGGCTCCTTCGACCACCACGGTTTTCACGTCATGATTGGTGACCAGATCCAGGAGTTTCGGCAGTAGCCAATCAGTACCGGCGCGATGCGCCACCAATTCGACCTGGAAACGCCCGTCTTGCCGGATACCGGCTACGGCGATCGACGTGACAGAACGATCGGGGGAAATATCCACTCCGACCGATACGGCACCGACCAAATCACCAGCGTCGTCTACCGCCGCTGTATTCCACATATCGGCGTCGATGACTGCCGGGGTACCGGCGAACACCCACATACCGAGACGTTCACGGCAGAAACCGTCTTCGGAGAACTGGGCGCGTTCCCGCTCGATCGTTTCGGTCTGGAGAGCTAAACCCCACGCCGGATTAGCGAGTGCCCAATTATGATGATCGTCTATATCGCAGTCGTCGGGCGGCGAGTATTCGAACCACGCTGCCCGCTTGTCATCCCCAGATAATGCGGAGGCTCGTAACCGGGCGAACGAATCAGCGGCGACATTCGGCGGTGGCGGTGTCCCGCACAACCACACTTGCGGGTTGATCTTCGCCGATACTGAACCAAGGATCGCTTCGTATTCGTCGGCGGACATCATTTGCGCTTCGTCCAATAGCAGGCAGTCCGGGGAGAAACCACGCCCGGAACCATTCGACCTTGCGAGAAAACGAATCTCCGCACCATCGGCGAAGGTGAAACCTTCTTCGCCTTTCGACTTATGGATTCCTTCGGTCCCCGGCTTCAACAATCTTTTCAGATACACCGAACCGGTGAGATAGTCCCGCATCCGTTTGAAGATGACGTTATTCGTCTTCTGCTCATGCGCCGAGATGACAACTTGCCGTTCCCCCAACAACAGCACCCCGGTCAACGCCCTGGCCTCGATCAGAGCGGATTTGCCTGCCTGGCGACTGACCGAGAGACCGACCGTGGAAGCGGACCATTTCCCGTCACTCCGCACCCCAAGCGCGGTATCCAAGACGATCTGCTGCCACTCGAACAGGTCGATGCCTGCAAGTAGCATCAGGTCCGTGGACTCTTCCCCAAAGGAATACTCGAACTCGGGGAATACGTTGATTCTCGGGGTGGGAATACCCAGTAGTTCAGGCATCACCTCACCACCTCTTCAATTTTGAATTGATATTTTTACCGGTCGAGGCCGGCGACGGGTTATAAAATTACTGCTCCACGCTTGCGTTTTGTTCGTTCTTGTAATTCCTTGAGATCCGCGGGAACGTTGTCGGAACTACCGGCGTCAAGTCCGGATAATTCTTTGTCGATATTCAGCTGCGCTCGGACCAGGGCAGCGAGATCGCGGGCAGCAGGATTGTTGTCGATTGCTTCCGCAACGGTGCGCCGCAAGGCGATAAGGATTTCTCGCTGGTCACCACCGGCCACAGCATCACTGACATTCATGGTTCTACTTCTTTCTCCAGCCGTGCAGGAAGCGCCGTTGCTGGCGCTGTACGGCGATTTGAGGACCGCCCCAGCGGTCCAGGGCAGTCGCATATGCCTGGCATCGGAAAACGTTCCTGTGTGGAAATCGCACGGAGAAAGAAACGGCCCGGTGACAGAGAGGCGACATTCTTCGCCGCCTTAAGGTTCACCCCCAGGGCCGATTAACGCCGGAGCCATACTCGGACATGAATCGGACACGAAAGGCCGTTCACAGGGCAGCCAGGGGCCGGAAACGGCGTATGCCGATGAAAGGTGTTACCAGTCGCGGGAAGTGAACCGTTTCGGTGCCAGCGGCTTGTTCCCTCGGGAGCTATTGCACGAACGATGCGCCGGTAAGGCTTCACCGAACACGTCTCCGCCTTTCGATCTGGCAATGAGGTGGTCGATAGTGGCCGACATCGGATGCCGATAATCCAGGCTGAAATCTATTTCTTTACCGCACAAGTGGCAGATATTGGATTTCGCGAGGACTCGTTTACGGTATTGCCGGTATCGGTGGCCTTCTATCCCTTTAGCCATATCTCACCAGGAACATAATCAGTGTCGGGCCAATTCGGTGTCGTGTCGATGCTGTGGAAGCTCGCCCGTTTGTTGTCACGGCACAGCTTCTGTAGCTGGCTGATCTCACTGGGCCAGAACAACGCCTTACGCTGTTGGCTGTTGTCTATCGTCATCGAGTACGGTCCGGCAGCCTGCTGCACAATCGCACCCGAACCGGCTTCCAGGCGTCGCACTATCGCTTGACGGATAATCGCCTTGGCGGCATCCGTGTACCGGAACCCTGGTGTGTTGATGCATTCGGCGATACGGTCCGCCTGAGCTAGGGCGTCCTGAATGATGAGCGCAGCCGCTGCCGGGTCAGCGGTACTGCACAGTGGTTTGATGTCGGTGTCGAACTGAATGGATACCCCCATGATCCCCCCTTCTTTCCGGGTGTTCCGCATACGAAAAAGGGACCGCCCGGAAGGCGATCCCTGATTCTTTCCTACCCTTAGTGATTCAACTACTACGCGGCAGGTCTCTTACTCTCCCGATACCGGCGTTGCTGATCCCTTTTCAACGCTCTCTTGCATTCCAGAGACTGGCATGTCTGTTGTTGCCCGCCGCGTTTCCGTGGCGGATTTTCTTTGATCACACACCAATTGCAGTGACACCCCGCCCACGGTTCTGCGCCCTCCAGCTCCACCGATTCACAGAACCATTCTTCTTCGGATCGCTGGATCGGCTCACCGCAGTACCGGCACCGGTCGACCGGCCCGAGACCAGCGAACGTCTCGACCGAGAACCCGTGACGGGCCGCAATCAAATCCAGTAACTCCGCAGACCGTTGCCGCCGTGCCGAGCCACGGTGCCGGGGATACCGCCGAGTGCTGGGAGTAGTACGCCGAACCTTTTCGACATCCAACCGAAGCCCGGCGACAGCGAGCGGTTCGTCCTTGTCGTGCGATTCACTCATGGCTAACCCACCTCACAGCCGGATTCAGCGAGCCATTCAGCATCGGTCGGCACGTCGGCGAACGGATCAGCCACCACCGGCCGTGCGCCGGAAACCCGTCCGAAGCCGTCCGAAGCCGCCGTAACCGGTGGTGAGCTGGTGTTTTCCTCGGACGGGTTGAACGGGTCCGACATGTCCGGCCGCATCAAGGTGTCCGACTGTTTCGGCTGGTCAGCGTCGTTTCGGACGGGTTGGACGGCTTCGGACGCCTTTACGGGCTGCGCGGGCAGGTAGCGGGCGAACGCGTCGAGGAAGTCGGTCCGCCGATACCCGCGCTCGCTCTTGCCCGAATCCTTGAAGCTGGTCTTGATCCCGTACTCGCGCAGACGATGTCCAAGCTTGGATGGATTGAGATCCCATTGCGCCCAAGGGGATTCATCCATCAGCCGCAGATAGTCACACAGTGCTTGCGACTTGATGAACTCTTCCCCGGTTCGAGTGAACACGTCCCGAATGTCGGCAAGCAGGCGCATATTCGGCGAGGCTGTCTCGGCCTCGTCGTCGGCGTCGCTGACCATCTCGGCTGCGGCGGCCCTGGCGAGCTGGGGCCAGTGCCCACCGGCCATGTCCGCTACCGCGATCAACGGTTCCCATACGTCGGCGGCCCGGTCCTCCACCCCGAGGTCTTCGGGTTCGTACCCGTCGAGCTTGCCCCTAACCTGTTGCGCCCACGCTGCGATCTCGTCGCACACACGCGCCAACTCCGGCCGATCCCGCCTGGTCCGGTACGGCTGCACCCGTTCCGAGGGCTTACGTCGACGCATCACCACGACCACCGCACGGTCCTCGATCGTGTCGGGCATTCGTCCGATACCTGCCAGGGCAGCCATCGCGAATGTCTCGAACTGGGTCGGTTCATGATTCGGGCCGACCACCCGCCCGTAGGTCATGCCGCGCTGGAATCCAGCGTTGAGCAACCCGCGCAGATCCTCGTTGTTCTCAGCGGCCCGCTTGGACCCGAATATCGTGTCCGCCTCATCGAACAACAACGTCGGGGGCGGGTCGGTATCGAGCGACCGGAACACGAACGACACCGACGCGTTGACCACCCGCAACGGCTCATGCACCACTGCGTCCACCACTTCCAGTAGCCGGGACTTACCGGACCGCTTCTCCGCCGACCGGATCACCAGTCTTGGTGCGTACTCGAACGCCGATACCAGATGCGTTGTCGCGGTCCACAACACCACCGCGTTCAACGCAGTTTCCGAGGGCAGGACACAGTAACGGCTGATCAAGGCCCGCAACTCATCCAGCAGGGCCGCGCCGTCGAGCGGTGCGACCCCCGCATTGCTGTAGTCAGGGTCACTCATGCGGCCCTCCGCTGGGCGGACTGCAACGTCGCCTCGATCTCACTATCCGGCAAGCCAACCCTCATAGCGGCAAACATCAACTCCTGCAACACATTCGGATCACCACCGCTGTCATAGGCGCGGCACGCCGCCCAGAACAACGCTTGATTGCGGTTCCCCTCCTGAGCGGAGGCGACTACGTTCACCAGCCCCGCACCTCCCGAAGCCGTCCGAACCCGTCCGAAGCCGTCCGCCCGCCGTGCCGGTAGTCGTACCTTGTCCCGCAAATGCATCGGCAGCACCGCGACCGGAGCGCGGTTCAACCACCGGTATCGAATACCTGAGGGGTGCACCGATGGCGCAGCCACCACATATCCGGTGTGGGTCTTGATGTCGACACCGGCCACGCCATCCAGGCGGCCCCGCATCCTGCCCGTGCAACGAAACCAGACATGCCAGCCCCCGCCGCCCGTCGCGGCCATCCACGTGTCCGGCAGCTCGCCCAGAGCTTCCAGGCTGCCGCCCGAGCGCGGGTCCACATCCAACACGACCCGCCCCACTAGGGGACGAATACCGATGTTGCACAACGGATTCCGCTCCCACCACGCCCGGATAACCTCCGGATCGGTCGTCGCGTCATCCTTACCGTGCTCGACTACGGGCACCTTGCCCGCCGGAGCCAATGGCAGCACGGCCAACCCTGCCCGCGCGTATGCCAGCGCATGAGCCATCATCTCGCCCCCCTGTGCGGGGACATCGACGTCACGCATTACCCTCCTACTTGAATATTGATCTGAGCTAACGCCCCGGCGCGGTGCTGCGAACACCGGCCGGGGCACATCAAAGTTGGTACGTGTCAGTTCATGCCGCCTTGCCGATGGTCTTATCCGCGTTGTCGCGCGCTTCCTCCATCGCCCGGTCAAAATCGTTGTTGCTCATATCGTTGTTGTTCACGCAACCCCTCCTATGGTGTTGTTCTTGACCCACTCCGCATACGCGCTCGCGGGGTAGCGGACTATTCCGCCTTGCTTCAGGTAGGCCGGGCCGATCCCGGCACTACGCCACTTATCCAGGGTGCTTTTGCTGATCCCGGTCAACTCCGCGAACTCCCTCACCGTGTACAGCCGCCCCAACGGCCCCGTGACACCCACTCGCGCGCTCTCCTATCCGCCGATCTTGGCTCACGCCTCCACCCGTGTTCGATTGCAGAGCAACAGATTCCGCACTTGCGGACCCGCCACGACTCCCGAACCCGAGTGAGCTCAGCTATTCAGTTCTCAATGTGCCGTGTTGCCTTCTCATCCGCCCCGGACGAGGGGCAACACGGCACACACTGCCAGACATACCCAGGTACGTCAACCCGGGTGTGCAACCCAGCATGGATGGTGTAGGTTGATGGCATGACGAAAAGTGACCCCTCAGACAAGTCCACACCTGGTGCCCGCTCGATCTCCGGACCCTCGGTTTCCCAAACGGATGGCCCATGGACTATCGAATACAGCTGGCCCGCCGACACTCCCCAAGGAAACCCGTGGAAGGTGGTCATCGAACCAGCGGCGGGCGCATCCGAGGAAGACCTAGCAGGCGGCATTCCCGCAACCCTGTTGCGGAGGATCAACCTGACGCAGGCAGCCGAGATACGACGGCAGCGGGAACCGGTCTCAGAGGCGCTGAACGAACTGCAATGGAACTACAGGGGTTTTCGGCTTCGCGAACTCCGCGCCGAGGGGATCACAGACCTCTACCTTGCGGTTCTCGCCAACGCCTACGAATTAATTGTCACAGAAGGAAACAAGTCCGTGGTTCCGCGTCTTGGCGAGTTGGTCGGAGCGAGCCAGGAAACCATCAAGATGCATTTGAAGGAGGCCCGGCGACGAGACCTGCTCACGACCGTTCGAGGGCGTGCCGGAGGCCAGGTCACCGAGAAGGCGAAGGAATTTTTGCGACCAGAGCGCAAGCTCATGAGTGAGCGGTTCCAGGAGCGTTTTCCCAAAATTCGAGTTGAGGCCGCGACCGATGACCATCCCATGATCTTCGAACTCGGCGCAGAGTCCGCCTGGTAGTCGACCCTCATCGCCAGAAACACCGAAGAACTACCGAGAGAGAACAAGGAACTTGGCACACATCCAGGCCAAAAACCGCACCAGCGGCCCCCGCAAGGGCCAGAAATACTACATCGTTCGGTGGGTAGACATCCACGGAGAGGAGAAGTCCAAGAGCTTCGACAAGAAGGGCTCGGAGAGCTACCCGGCACCGGGAACAGCGCACGCATTCAAGAAGGAAGTTGAGAACCGGCTCATTACAGGGTCATACACGGACCCGAAGCTTGGTGAGCAGCCCTTTGGCGATCTGTTCTTGAAGTGGGCGAACAGAGCAAAAGCGCCACGCACCAAAGAAGCTCGTATGTCGACATTCGGCAATCTCGGTGTGCTGAAATCAAAACCTGTCGGAAAGATGCACCAGGAGCACCTACGGGAATGGCTAGACGTACTCCGGGAAGGGCGGCCGTGGGCTGATGGGAAGCCGCTCGCAGCAACCACAATCGGACTGGCCTTTCAGCACGTGAAAACCGTCCTGAACCAGGCAGTCAACGATGACATCCTGACCAAGACCCCTGCCCGTGGTGTGGAAGCCCCGTCGAAAGTCAGTGTTGAGAACATCGTGACTCCGGTGAACCTGCTCACCCTCGCGCAAGCCGAAGCGCTCCTGGGTGTTTCCCGCCCGAAACTCCGAACGATGATGCTCGTAGCTATGCAGGCCGGACTACGACCGTCCGAGATTGTTGGGCTCCGATACCGAGACATTGACCTAGGCGCGCGCACTCTCCGAGTCGAGCAGCAGATAGGCAGGGACAGGCTTCCCACGTTCACGCTGAAGACCGAAACCAGCCGCCGCACAGTGCCGCTCCCCGATGAGCTGTACGCGGCTCTCAGCGCCTACTTGAAGAGCTGCGACATGTCCTCTACAGCTCTCATCTTCCCGAGCCGAAACGGTCGGCCCATGAAGGCATCTGAGGTTTGGGAGCAGTTCAAGAATGCGGCAAAACGAGCAGGGTTGCCGGACCGGCTGACGTGGAAGGATTGCCGACACTTCTACGCCTCCAAGCTGATCCAGTACGGGGCATCAGTGAAGGCTGTGCAGCTTCGCCTAGGACATGCCTCCCCAGACATCACATTGAAGGTCTACACGCACCTATGGCCCGGCGAGTTCGAGCGAACCATCGAAGCCGTGAACGCAGCTTGGGAGGGTGTGACCGTCCCGAAGATCAACGCCAACAACAGGGACTCCGCCAGGGCAGCGAAAACCCACTGCATCAACGGGCATCCGTTCGATGACGCAAACTCCTACGTTGACCCGGTCGGCCGGAGGCATTGCCGGGCGTGTAAGCGAGACCGCAAGCGTAGGGATCGGGCGGAATCCGCAGCTGCCTAGGGGGTATGCCCGATCAGGGCTGACAGTTCCCCCGACTCACGGGAATTTCACGGGATTTCGGGCAAACCTAGTGCATGAACAATGCTCTGAACTGGCGGTTCTCGCTGAACCCGTACCCTTCTGCATGAACGGCTGCTGCCCCGGCCGGACCCGGAGCACCGACAGCGGCCGGTCCCGCAATTGCCGCACCAGCCGCTCGCCGACGGCCTCGAGGTAGTCGACCAGATCGCGCTTGGTCGCCTCGGCACCGTCGAACAGTGGCTTGTCGAGATTGGTCAGCGTTACCCCGGCGCGGACCTCTTCACTGCCCATCGGCTCACCTTGCCCGCCACGGACAGCGCGGTCAACCCGGGTGTTTTATACCGGCGGCAACGCAGCGAGCGCATCGACGAAGGTGCGGTGTGCCCCGTTCGCGTGCTGCCCGAGCTGCGGCCATCCCCGGCCGTGTGGTCCGCACAGCTGGGTCCAGACCGCGCGGGTCCGATCGAGCAGTTCGCGCTGCTCGTCGTCGCCGAGCGCCCAGAGGAAGTCCGCGGGAAAGTCCGCGTCGTCCAGCCAGCCCATCGGGTCGATCTTGGCGCCGGGGTCGTACCCGTACGGCATGACGCTGAGATGCAGGTGGGGGCCGGTGGATCCGCCGTTGTTGCCGACGTAGGCGATCAGCTGCCCCGCCTCGACGCGGTCCCCGACGGACAGTCCGGTCGCGCGGGCGTCCCACATGTGGCCGTATTCGCTCACCCCGCCGCCCTCGGCGGTCGGATGGTCGATGACGATCCACTCGCCGTATCCGGACGCGGCGCCGAGATACCGCACCGTGCCGCCCGCACAGGCGTAGATCGGGGTCCCGTCGGGCGCGGGAAAGTCCTGCCCGGTGTGGAAACCGTCCTCGCGCGGGCCGAACGGCGAACCGATCGTGAGTGTTTCTCGGGCGATGGGCCAGTATCGGGTCATGGGTGCCCTCATCTCCGATCCGGATATCGGGAGGAGGGCGCCGAACGTGCTGACTCGGTCCGCTCAGCGGGCCGTGATCGTGGTGGGCAGGGCCGCGAAGCCGCGGTTGTTCGACGCGTGGATGCGGCGCACGCCGTCGGGGTCGATCTCGTAGTCGGCGACCTTGCCGACGATCTCCTCGAGTGCGACGCGCATTTCCAGCTGGCCGAGGTTGGCGCCGAGGCAGTGGTGGCGCCCGCTGCCGAACACCAGGGACGCGCTGGTGTCGCGGTCCAGATCGAACGTGTCGGGGTCGGTGAACACCTCGGGGTCGCGGTTGGCGGAGCCGATCAGCAGCAGCATCCGCGCGCCCGCCGGAATCGTCACCCCGTGCAGCGCGAACTCCTCGGTGGCCGTGCGCAGCGAGGTCTGGCTGGACGGTTCGTAGCGCATCGACTCGGCGATCCAGGCGTCGATCTGCCCGTCGAACGCCTTACGCCGCTGGTCGGGGTGCAGCCAGGCGGTGTGCCAGAGGTTGCCGAGGGTCAGCATGACGGTCTCGATGCCCGCGCCGATCAGCAGGATGAGCACGCTGACGATCTCCTCGGGGGTGAGTCGATCGTCCCCGTCCGCCGCGTCGAGCAGCCCGGAGAGCAGGTCGTCGCGCCGATCCTGGCTGCGTTCGATGGTCAGCTGGGTGTAGTAGCCGATGATCGCGCCGATCGCCTGTATCGCCTCGGGGCGCAGGTCGGTGGTCTCCTCGTCGTTGTACATGATTTCCATGCCGAGCTTGCGCAGCATGTCGCGGTCGCGCGCGGGCACACCGACCAGTTCGGCGATCACCTCGGTCGGGTAAGGCCCCGCGAAATCGGCCATGAAATCGAAGCTGCCGCGCGCCAGCAGGGGGTCCAGCAGCCCGCGAGCGATCTCGCGCAACCGGGTCTCCAGCCCCTGTACCCGGTGCTGGGTGAACGCCCGCGAGACCAGCCCACGCAGTCGGGTGTGTCGGGGCGGGTCCATCGCGACGAAGGAGAACATCTGCTCCGCCTGCGGTCCCCAGAACGCCGGTTCCATCCGGATCGCCCCGTTCGCGTTCGAGAATCGATCCGAATCGCGCAGTGCGGCAAGGACATCCGCGTGGCGGGACAACGCCCAGAAGTCATCGGTATCGTTGCGGTATACCGGCGCCTCGGTACGCAGTCTCGCGTAGTACGGGTACGGGTCGCGGTGTACGTCAAAATCGTATGGGCTGTACTGCAGTGGCATGGCGGAGCCTTCCGGGCGGTGCGACATCACCATCGCTACCGGTTCGCAACTCGAGCTGACATGATGACAATAGTCGAGATGAATTGAGGGCGTTGTGAACTCGGAACCGGTAGCCGCGAAGATCGATGTGTCGAAACCGCATCCGGCGCGCCGGTACGACTACTGGCTGGGCGGCAAGGATAACTTCCCGGCCGATCGGGAGTCGGCCGACATGGTGGCCGAGGCGTTTCCCACCATCCGCCTGGCCGCGCTGGAGAATCGCAGCTTCCTGCGGCGCGCGGTGGCCTACCTGGCCGACGAGGGCGTCCGGCAGTTCCTCGACATCGGCGCCGGCCTGCCCACCGCGGGCAATGTGCACGAGATCGCGCAGAGCATCGCCCCCGAGTCGCGCGTCGTCTACGTGGACAACGACCCGATCGTGCTGGTGCACGCCCGGGCCCTGCTGAACAGCTCACCCGAGGGCGCGACCGCCTATCTCGACGCCGACATCCGCGATCCCGACCGCATCCTCAACCACCCGGACCTGACCCGGGTCCTCGACATGAACCAGCCGGTGGCGCTGATGCTGGTGGCCATCATGCACTTCATGACCGACGACGACGGCCCGTACGAGCTGGTCCGCAAGCTGTGCGACGCACTGCCCTCCGGCAGCTACCTGGTGATGACCCATGCCACCAGCGACCATCTCTCGCCCGACGACCTCGCCGAGACGAACGCGGCCAACAAGCGCAGCGGTGTCCCGTTCCGATTACGGACCACCGAGGAGTTCACCCGCTTCTTCACCGACTTCGATCTGGTCTCACCGGGCATCGGCTCGGTGATGACGTGGCGGCCGGGCGAATGGCGGCCGCACCCGAGGCCGGAGGCGGTCTCCATGCTGGGTGCGGTGGCCCGCATCCCCTGATCACCGGCGGTCGGCGCCGCCTTCGGAGACCCAGCGCTGCACCGCGGTGACGCCGTCGGCACGATCGCCGCGCTGGCGGGTGCCGATGGTCAGCAGCTCGTCGACCGCCGATTCGTCGTCCACGGCGGACGCGGAGGTCATCGTCGCCGCCGCGTCGCCCTCGACGGTCGCGGGCGGCACGACCAGCAGGACCACCCTGCGGTTCTTCACGCCGAGCAGCTCGACCGTGTGCACGGTCCCCTGCCGAATTCCTTCGACCCGCACGGTCTGCCCGGCGATGACGAGTTCACCGGATGTTCTGGCCCATTCGCCGAGTGGATAGGCCACGTGATGGATCGGCCCGATCCGACCGGCAACGGCCGCGAGCAGCGCGGGCAGCTCAGCCGCGAGTTCATCGCTGTGCGGCCACCAGGCACCGTCGACGTACCCGGTCTTCGGCGCTTTCGGCTTCAGCCGCAGGCGCAGCGTCCGTTCACCGACGCGGGTCTTCGTCATGGCCGATCCTCCTGCCTCGGCCTGGTATCGGCCGGGTTGATCCGAATCGGACGGCGCTGCGACCGCCGAATGGCCACCCGAGACTTCTCGGCCCGCCGCAGCGCGGTACGCAGCCCGTTGCGGCCCAGCGGCCGGACAGTATCGGGAGCGTCGAATACCTTGTCGCCATTGAACTTTCGTTCCGAGGCGGTTTCCGGAGCGTCGTCGGACGTGGCGGTCAGCAGGCTGTCCGGCAGCGCCAGTTTGTGGATGGTGCGCAGGGTCAACATGTACTGATGCAGCAGTGACCCACTTGTATAGGGCAGGTCGTACTTGTCGCAGAGCGCCCGCACCCGCAGTGCGATCTCGGCGTACCGGTTGCTCGGCAGGTCGGGGAACAGATGGTGCTCGATCTGGTAGCAGAGGTTTCCGCTGAGGAACGCCAGCATCGGGCCCGCGTCGAAGTTCGCGGTGCCGAGCATCTGCCGTAGGTACCACTCCCCCTTGGTCTCGTCCGCGACCACGGTCGGCTCGAACTTCTCTGCGCCATCAGGGAAGTGGCCGCAGAAGATCACCACGTAGGCCCAGAGGTTGCGCAGCACGTTCGCGCTCGCGTCCGCGGCCAGCGTGCGCCGCCAGCGTCGTCCGCTGATCGCGGGGAAGAGCAGATAGTCCTTGCCGGTCTGCCTGGCGATCTTCCCGAGGAACGCCTTGGTCTGCGCGGCCTTCTCCACCGCGCCCACCGCACGATCGCGTTCGGAATACAGGCCGTGCAGCGCGATGCCCCACTCGAAGGTGGCCGCCAGCAACAGGTTTCGCAGCGGCTGCAGCAGATGTCCCGGCTTCCAGCGCTCGTCGCGGGTCACCCGCATCACGCCGAATCCGATGTCCTCATCCATGCCGAGCACGTTCGTATAGACGTGGTGGCGATAGTTGTGCGAATAGCGCCACTGCGCCGACACACCGGCCATGTCCCACTCCCAGGTGCTGGAGTGGATCTCCGGGTCGTTCATCCAATCCCACTGACCGTGGCAGACGTTGTGGCCGATTTCCATGTTCTCGATGCTCTTGGCCAGCGCCAGCCCGGCGGTCCCCGCGAGCCAGCCGGTGCGGCCGCGGCTGAGTCCGATCGTCAGCCTGGCCGCGGCGTCGAGCGCACGCTGGAACGCGATCGTGCGACGGATGTAGCTCGCGTCGCGGGCACCGCGCTGCTCCTGGATGTCGCGGCGGATCGCATCGAGCTCCAAGCCGAGCGCCTCGACATCCGCCGCGCTCAGGTGCGCATAGGCAGCAACTTCGGTAATCGCCATTCTTGGTGTCCTCGAGTTCCGTTACAGCGTCTGTCTACAGCGTAGGCTTACATCGTTGACAACGCACCCTTTAGCTGGACGGTGTGCTGGATCTAGATGGACGAGGTGCTGGATTCCATGAATCGAATCAGGGCCGGCCCCGGCGACCCCCCGGACGCCGAGGCAGGTCCCCCTGCCCGTAAGAACGGCAGGAACAACCCATTGACCCGGGCCGCGATGCTGGCGGCCGCACTGGAGATCATCGATAGGGACAGCATCGACCAACTGTCGATGCGGCGCCTCGGCGCGGCGCTCGGCCGCGACCCGATGGTGCTGTACCGGCATGCCGAGAACAAGGCCGCGGTGCTCGACGGCGTCGCCGAGATCGTCTTCGCCCAACTGTCGGTCGACGCCACCGACCCCGACTGGCAGCACCAATTGCGCGTCGTCGCACGTGATTTCCGCAGGTTGGCGGTGGCCCATCCGAATGTGGTTCCGCTGCTGGTGACCCACCCGCTGGCGACACCGATCGGGCTGCGGCCGACGGGCACCCTGCGGCCGCTGGAACACATGCTCGAGTTGCTCACCCACGCCGATTTCAGCGGCACGGACGCACTGCATATCTATCGCGCGCTGTTCGGATTCCTCTACGGCCACATCCTCAACGAGTTACAGGAAGTCGTCGAACGACCGGAGGAAACGACCGACCTGCTACGCATGGGTCTCAACCGCCTACCGATCGGCGAATTCCCGCTGCTCCGCAGCCTCGCCTCGGACCTCGCCGCCTACGACGGTCTCGCCGAACTCGAACTCGGCCTGGACATTTTGATGGACGGCCTCAACACAACCATGACACCGATCACGACGCCGCCGAGCGCCGCCGACCGGGACAGCGCTGACCGGGAAGCCGAATCGGTTGCCGCACAGCAGCGTTGGGACTCCGAGGGCGGAGCCGGTTGAGCCGTCAGCCGGGGCCGGGCAGGGTCGCGGCGAGGCCGGTGAGCAGGATGTCGAGTCCACGTTCCAGTTCGAAGGCGCCGTCGTAGGCGGCCAGCACCGGCGCGAGTTCACGCAGCAGCGGGAACTCGGCGATCGGCAGCCGATGCAGCCCAAGCCGCAGCACCTCGTCGGTCTCGTCGGGGCGTTCGACGATCTCCTGCAACTCGTTGAGGACATGGCCGTAGAGAAATCCGAACAGCGCGCGGTAGATATGCAGCGCATCCGCTCCCGCGAAGCCGGCCCGGGTGAGCAGCGCGAGCATGTCCTCGAGCGGCCGGACCACCGACGTGGGGCGCAACCCGAGCGGCGTCGCCAACGGGCGGGTCACCAACAGCGGAACCACCTTCGGATGCGCCAATGCCAGTCCGCGGAAGTCCCGCGCGACCTTGCGCAGCTGAGCGACCCAGTCCGTATCGGTGGGGTCGACCGACAGCTGCGCGAAGACGATCTCGGCGACACCGTCGAGGACCGCGGCCTTGTTCGGCACGTGCCGATAGATCACCATCGGATCCCGGCCGACCGAGTCGGCAAGTCGCCGCATGGACAGCCCGTCCACACCATCGGCGTCGATGATCTCCAGCGCCGCGTCCAACACCGCAGCCCTGGTAACCGGACTCTCGCCCCGCACCGAGGTCACGCCGTCGGCGCGCGAGTTTCCCGATCGAGAGTTACCGCGTTTGGCGGGCGGCTCAGTCATACGAGTAGGCCTCATTCCCTCGGCGTTTTCGGTAGGTTACTGGTGTAGACCTACGACGTTGACACTATGCCACACGCGGTGTCTACTGGAGTCAACCCACAGATCCGAGGATCGCCATGGTCAGGACTCCGCGCGGCCGAAGCCGGAGTGTCAGCACACCAGCTCAGCACCTCACTCCGTCGGCCCGACACCCGGTTCCACCCGAATACACACCCCGATTGCGGTTGAAGCCCAAGGCCGAAAGCGGCGGATACGTCGACGGCGCATGGTGGCCGCACTCCCCCGACCTCACCGCCGAACTGCCGGATCTCCTGGCAGTCCTCACCGTTCGGCTCGGACCGATCTGGCGCGTCGTCTACGACCCGGCGGGTTGGTCGCAGGCACCGCAGCAGCTGACCGTCGGCGATCGGGTGATCCGGCTCGACGCCTATCCCTTCGAAGTGTGGAACACCATGTACATCTTCGGCAGGGACACCGGCATGATCGTGCTGCGCGTCATCCCCTCGGCCACCGATGAAGAGCTCGCGCATGCGGCGCTGATGGCCGCCGTCACCCCCGAACCAGCAGCCCTGAGTTAGGCGCACATCATGAACGTATTCGTCATTCTCGCGGCCGTAGTCGTGCTGGCGCTGATCGCGGCGGCGCTGTCGATTCGCATCGTCACCCAATACGAAAAGGGCGTGCTGTTTCGGCTCGGGCGGGTGATCGCGGTCCGCGAGCCCGGCCTCAACTTCATCATTCCGGTGGTCGATCAGCTGCGGAAGGTGACGATGCGGATCATCACCATGCCGATCCAGTCGCAGGGCATCATCACCCGGGACAACGTCAGCGTCGACATCTCCGCGGTGGCCTACTTCCGCATCGTCGATGCGGAACGATCGGTCGTCGCGATCGAAAACGTCTACGCGGCAATCGATCAGATCGCGCAGACCACGCTGCGCAAGGTCGTCGGACAGCACACCCTCGACCAGGCCCTCGCCGAGACCGACATCATCAACGCGGGCATTCGGGAGATCCTCGATACGACCACCCTGGAATGGGGTGTCGAGGTCACCTTGGTCGAGCTCAAGGACATCCAACTGCCCGAGAGCATGAAGCGGGCCATGGCCCGTCAGGCCGAGGCCGAGCGGGAGAAGCGCGCGAAAATCATTGCCGCCGAGGGTGAATCGATGGCCGCCGCGGCGCTCGGTGACGCCTCCGACACGATGATGGCGCACCCGTTGGCGCTACAGCTGCGCAACTTGCAGACCCTGATCGACCTCGGCGTCGACAAGAACACCGCCGTCGTCTTCCCGGCCCAGCTGATGAGCGCGATCGGCGACGTCGGCACCTTCTTCGCCCGCGAGACCACGGCAGCCACCGCGCTACACGCCGCAACCCAGGCCCGGACCGCGCCGCCGGTACCCAACGGAGCCGCGACCACGTCGGATTGAGGCCGTTCGCGGGATCGGCAAGGTGGTCGACGGCGGGCGCGGTACCGTCCTCAGTTATGACTCCGCCACCTTCCGGACAGCAGTTCTCGATCGGCCGGGGAGACCAACGGGCCGTGATCGTCGAGGTCGGCGGCGGTATCCGGGAGTACCGGGTGGGTGGCCGGGATGTGCTCGAGCCCTACGACGTGCTGGCGATGTCCGACGGCGGTCACGGTGCCGCGTTGATTCCGTGGCCGAATCGGTTGGCGGACGGCAAGTACCGCTTCGACGGCGTCGACCATCAGCTCGCGTTGACCGAACCGGCGAAGCACACCGCGATCCACGGGCTACTGCGCTGGCGGCCGTGGCGGGCGACCGACGCGCAGGAGAACGAGGTCACCATGCGGACCACGCTGCACCCGCGCAAGGGTTACCCGTTCTATCTCGACGTCGCCATCTGCTACGCCCTGTCCGACGACGGCCTGACCGTCACCACCACCGCGACCAATCTCGGCGACACCGCGGCGCCGTACGGCTGCGGCCAGCACCCGTACCTCTCGCCGGGGAACGGCCGGATCGATGACGCGATCCTGCATTTCGACGCCGCGACCCGGATTGTCACCGACCCCGACCGCCAGCTCCCGGTCGGCACCGAGCCCGTCCGCGGCACGTCATTCGACTTCGCCACACCGAAACCGCTGGGCGCGTTGACGATCGATCAACCGTTCACCGACCTGGCCCGCGACGACGCCGGACGAGCCTGGGTTCGGTTGCAGGGCAACGACGGCGCCGTCGCCGAGCTCTGGGCGGACGACTCCTATTCGGTCATCCAACTGTTCACCGCCGACACCCTCGCACCGGCACGCCAGCGCACCGGCCTCGCCGTCGAGCCGATGACCTGCCCGCCCAACGCCTTTCAGAGCGGCGACGGCCTGATCCGGCTGACCCCGGGCGCGACCGTGCAGACCAGCTGGGGCGCCCGGCTCACTCGTCCCTGACCAGACGAATTACGGCTTGCCCCGGGTACTGATACCAGTCCACCCACCACCCGGCGGGCACCACCGAGCCCCTGGCGTTTTGGATGATCAACGTGGGCGTAGGCACAAAGTTGGTGGGCGCCAACGGACCCGGCTCCAGGGCCAGCGATCCGACCACTCGGAAGGTGGGATCGAGCGCGCGGAATCGCGGCGCGATGTTCGAGGCAAGCAATGCGCTACCGGCACCGGCCGACTGACCGGCCAACAGGATTCGACTGAAATCGACCTTCCCGGCCAGCGGCGAGGCCGGATCGAGGTCGCGCTCTTTCAGCCCACCCAGTCCGACGAACTGCATCTCCGACAGGGTGTTGAGGTAGTCGAAGGAGACCGCGACGATGAAACCGTAACTGGCCCACTGCTTCAGCATCGCGTCGTAGAACCCCGGGTCGGCGAGGATGCCGGGGGTGAACACGACCGCGGGCGCCTTGCCCAGCCGATCGATATCGGCGGGATAGTAGTACTCGACACCCACCGGCGATCCGGATCCGAACGGGAATGTGCCCTGACAGCGCCGCGGCACGACCATGTTTTCACCGCTCAACGCCCCAGGTCCAGGGCAAGTCACCGTGGCGGCCGTCTGCTCTACCTGGTGCGATCCCATCCCGCCGAACAGGGTGTCCAGATCTTGCGGATCAGGATCGGCGTTCGCGACCGACGCCACGACTGCCGTCCCGGCCGACATCAAAATGACTACTCCCAGAACAAATCTGGACAGACGCGGTAGCGCAGCGTGTCGAACATCCATCGTACTGATACCTCGTCCGAGAGAAAAAGCTGAGGCGTCACGTTATGGCCAGAATTCAAGACGCGTCAACAAAGGAAAGGGTTGTTCACGCGGTAATAGTTGTCACAAACCGGCCCCTTGCTGACCGCCCGTTATTCACCGTCTGGACACTCGATTACGCCGCCACCCCGACCGGACGGCTCCAGCAAAATCGCCGACGCCGGAAGCAATAGCCTACCCAATTCTCGAAATTGCAAAGTGAAAATCCGTAAACCGCTTTACCCAGCGCAGACTCCGTAGTAATCGACGCCGAAAAGGCGTAGGCTGAATTCGCTGCTCCAGCCCATGGTGACATCCGATTGACGTCCACTGCTGGCAGATGATCCACAGTATGGATATGTATTCGCAAATGTCAGTGCTTCATAACCGGCGCCAAGACGTTCCACAGCGATGATGGCCACGCTATGCGGCCATCCGTAACAGCCTCGGTAGCAACGGATTACATATGACAGCCCGAACTCGGCGACAGCCATGCCCGACGCGGAGTTCCGATCTCCACAAACCGCTGACGAAACCGGCGAAGTAATTGGCTTGCCCATAAACGGCGAGCCGGTGAATGCGCCGTGACGCGCTGCCCATTCGCCTTATTTCTCTCCGCAGCGGAGCAATCGAGAAACACGCGCCACCAAGACCGATTCATATCGGCCGCAGCGCATCAGCAATATAGGAGCATAATCATGACCAGCAATCGCACCGCACGCACTCGTATCGCCGCCCTCTTCGGCGGCCTCGTCCTGACCGCAGGCGCCATGATCGCCATTGCCCCACCGGCTTTCGCCGCCTGCAATGCCATGAACGGCGCCAACGGCGCCCCCGGCACGGCCTCGATGCCAGCAGGTGGCGTCGGCGGCAACGGCAGCGCAGGCACTGCGAACTGCCCAGGCGGCACCGGCGGTAACGGCGGCGCGGGATTCGGCGGCGGCGCAGGCGGCGCGGGCGGGATCGGCGGCAACGGCGGACTCGGCGTCCTCGGTTCGGGTGGCGCAGGTGGCCTCGGCGGACTCGGCGGCCCCAATGGCGGCTCCGGCGGGGCAGGTGGCGCGGGCGGCAACGGCGGTGCCGGCGCTACCGGCGGGTCGGGCACGGCAGGCGCGCCCGGCGGCGCGGGCGGCCTCGGCGGTAACGCGGTGTCCGTCGATACCGGCGGACGCGGCGGTAGGGCAGGCAACGGCGGCAACGCTTCCGGCGCAACCAACAACGGCGGTGCGGGCGCACGCGGCGGCAACGGCGGCAGCGGCGTCCTCGGCACCGGCGGGGCAGGCGGCGATGGCGGCAACGGCGGGGCCAAGACCGGCACCGGCACTCTCGGCGCTTGCGGCAACGGCGGCAGCGGTGGCGCGGGCCTCGTCGCAGGCGCACCCGGCACAGGCGGCAGCGGCAGCGGCTCCTGCTGATCCGGCACGAACCGGCCGCATAGCCGAGCCGATTGCCCTTCCGCCCAACACGTTTCAGACCAGGTCCGCACGACCGCCCCGGCGCGACCGTGCGGACCCGCTGGGCACACGATCGACTCGCCCGTGACTCGTGCTACTCCGATTTCTGGACCGTGGTGACGTACCCAGGCGCGGACTCGGCGACGACAACCGCGTTGCCGCCGAGTTGCTTTGCCCGATACATCGCCGAGTCCGCGCGCCGGAACAGGCTCCGATAGATCGAACCGGTGCGCGGATCGGCGTCGCGCACCGGGTCGGCGACCGCCACCCCGACGCTGGCGGTGATCGTGATCGGCAGACCGGCCATCGTCTCGATCGCGTCGCGCAGCCGCTCGGCGACGGCGCCGACGGCCCCGTCCGCCAGCCAACCGACGACGACGAACTCGTCACCGCCGGTGCGCGCCGCGACGGCGCCGGGTGGCCCGGCGGCGCGCAGGCAGCGGGCGGTCCGTACCAGCACCTCGTCGCCGAACGCATGCCCGATGTTGTCGTTGACGGATTTGAATCGATCCAGGTCGAACAGCACCACATACACCGCACGATCGGCGGTCGAACTCGCCAGGTTCGCCAGGTGGACGTCGAGGCCGCGCCGATTCAGCAGCATGGTCAGCGGATCCGACAGCGCGTCCAGCCGCAGCAGCCAGTGCGAGAACTGCACGATGGGGAGCACCACGCAGGCCACCGCGATGTTGGCGAACGCGACACCGACACCGAGCGCGAGGTCGCCGGTAGCGTGCGGATTCTCCCCCGGCCAGCCGATCACCAGCAGGGTCGCGACCAGCACGATCGACAGCACCGACCAGCCGATATGCACGGCCAGTATCCGTAGCCCGTGGAAGATCGTCACATAACCGCCGGTGGTCACCAGCAGGACGATCCCGAGTGCCCCGAGCAGACGATCCTGGACCATCACGTTGTTGGCGGTGACCGCGAGGTCCACCACCGCGACCCATACCAGTGACTCCGCCGCACTCGGCCACGGCAGCAACCACCAGCGCAACGTCCAGAGCCCCGCCAGCGTCGCCGCGATGATTGCTTGCGTCACCCCTAATGTCCCGGACTGGCCCGCATGCGAAACCAAGGCCAGCACCGTGATCACCACCATCACGAGGCCGCCCGAGCCGACCATGATCTTCATCGGTGCGAGCGCGGATCGAGCGCGGAACGTGGCGACCACCCAGCGGTAGTCGACCCGGTCGCGCCACCATGCCTGAAGGATCGGCCGAACGTCACCCATCGAGTCACCGCCTTGTGTCGGCCCGGTGTCGGCATCGTGCCGTCGGCCGGTTGGGCCTACCGCCCGCATAACTTGCGCAATAGCTGACGATTAACTGTAACCGAGGGTTGCGCTGGTTCGGGTCCGTGCGCCTGCGCACCTATCCGCTACCGGTGGGCCGCGGCTGCGCGCTGTTATCGTCGATAACGCCCGCGCCGGGCGGAGGGACCGCGCGCAGCAGCACCCCTGCCGACGAGGATGGTCTCTTGAAATACGTGCCCCGCGTTGCCCTGTTTCTGGCGATCCCCGCCATCCTGTTCCTGGTCCCGTGGTGGACCCTGGTCGGCGCGCCCACCGAGGGCACCGGCCCGCTGTTCTGGCTCGGCACCGCGGTGTTCGTACTCGCCTTCGTCGGCCTGCCCGCGGCGATGTTCCTCGGACACGGACCCGCGCAATCGGATGCCGCGTCCATCGTGGGCGACACGCTGCTCGGCGTGGCCTGGGTGGTGTTCAGCTGGTCGGTGATCGGCAACGTCGTCGGGTTGGGGCTGACCGTTGGGGGCGTGCACGATCCGGCCCGCTCGCGCATCGTCGCGACGGGCGTGTTCGCGGTCTCGGTCGCCCTGGTGGTCTGGGGAATCATCGAAGCACGGCGGGTGCCGCGGGTGCGCACGGTCGACGTGTCGATCCCCGGGCTCGGACTCGGCCTCGACGGACTGCGCCTGGTTGTCGTCACCGACACGCACTTCGCCGCGCTGGATCGACTGCGCTGGTCGGAGAAGGTCGTCGCGGTCGTGAACGAACAGCGTCCCGATATCGCCTGTCACGCAGGCGATCTCGCGGACGGCTCGGTCGCGAAACGGCACCCGCAGGTCGACCCGCTCGGCAAGGTCGAGGCGCCACTGGGCCGGTTCTACATCACCGGCAACCACGAGTACTTCGGCGACGCACAGGGCTGGATCGACCACATGGCCTCGATCGGCTGGCAGCCACTGCACAACCAACACCAGACGGTGAACCGCGGCGGCGACCGACTGGTCATCGCGGGCATCGACGACCCCACCGGCGTCGGCCTGCCCGGCCACGGCCCCGACCTACCCACCGCCCTCGCCGGTGCCGACCCGCAGCTGCCGGTGGTGCTGCTGGCCCACCAGCCCAAGCAGATCACCGCCGCCGCGGCCGCCGGAGTCGCGCTGCAGATCTCCGGCCACACCCACGGCGGCCAGATCTGGCCGTTCCACTACCTCGTCCGCCTCGACCAACCCGTCGTCGCAGGCCTGAGCCGCCACGGCGACCGCACCCAGCTCTACACCAGCCGCGGCACCGGCTTCTGGGGCCCCCAACTGCGCGTCTTCGTCCCCAGCGAGGTCACCGTCCTGGTCCTGCGCACAGCCCCCGCCAGCGAATAGCCCTGTCCCGATTGTCCCGATGACGCGGAAACCGAGCCAAGATCGGTTCCGCGTCTTAAACTCCCCTCCACCACTGCACTCCCTCGGCAGGTTCGGTGAGTTGGGTTGCGGGGTATCGCGTTTCAGGAGGCAAAATGGGCAGGTTGTCGCAGACCCTCACCGCTGCCGGTGTTCTCGTACTGGCCGTCGCGGCGTGCGGTAGTCCGCCGTCCGAGCAGGGCAAGAACGGCGAAGCGGGCGCCAAGGACTTCAAGGCCTGCATGGTCTCGGACTCCGGCAGGTTCGACGACAAGTCGTTCAACCAGACCTCCTTCAAGGGGGTCACCGACGCGGTCGCCGCACTCGGCATCTCGAAGGCCCAGCTGGAGTCGAAGTCGGACAACGACTATCCGACCAACATCAACACGATGGTCCGGCAGAAGTGCAACATCATCGTGACGATCGGCTTCAAGCAGGGCGACGCCACCTACGCCGCGGCCAAGGCCAACCCAGACATCAACTTCGCGATCGTCGACTACGCCTACACCGACACCGCGAAGAACCCGCCGCTGCCGAACCTGCAGGGGCTGACCTTCAACTCCGCCCAGCCGTCGTTCCTGGCCGGCTATCTGGCCGCGGCCCAGACGAAGACCGGCAAGGTCGGCACCTTCGGCGGGATCAACATCCCTACCGTCGCCATCTTCATGGACGGCTTCGCCGAGGGCATCGCCTACTACAACAAGGCGAAGGGCAAGCAGGTCCAGCTGCTCGGCTGGGACGAGGCCACCCAGCAGGGTGTGATCACCAACGACTTCCAGGACAAGAACATCGGCAAGACCAAGGCCAATGATCTGATCAGCCAGGGCGCCGACATCATTCTCCCGGTGGCGGGTCCGGCAGGCCTCGGCGCCTTGGAGGCCGCGCACTCCTCCGGCGGCAAGGTCACCGCGATCTGGGTCGACACCGACGGCTGCGTGAGCGCCGCCGAGTACTGTTCGTCGCTGCTGAGCAGCGTGGAGAAGTTGATGGATGTCGCAGTGACGAAGACGATCACCGAGGCCTACAACAAACAGTTCAGCAATCAGGCCTACGTCGGCACCTTGGCGAACAAGGGCGTCAGCCTGGCCCCGTACCACGAGTTCGACGCCACCATCCCGGCTGAGCTGAAGAGCGAAATCACCGCGCTCACAGCCGATATCGCGAGCGGAAAGATCACCCTCACGTCGAAGGCCCAGCCCGCAGCCAAGTGAGCCGCGGCCGTCAATCACGGGAGCGATATGCGGCTCGAATTACGCGGTCTCACCAAACGATTCGGCTCACGGTACTCACCCACCCCGCCGGCTTCGCCGGCTGCCGTCCCCGTGCTGGCCAACGACCACATCGACCTGGTGGTCGAACCGGGCGAAATCCATTGCCTGCTCGGCGAAAACGGCGCGGGCAAGAGCACGCTGATGAACATGCTCTACGGGCTGCTACAGCCTGACGAGGGCGAGATCCTTCTAGACGGCAAGGCAGTCACCTGCCTGTCGCCCAGTGATGCCATCGCCGCCGGAATCGGCATGGTGCACCAGCATTTCATGCTGGTCCCGGTGTTCACCGTCGCGGAGAACATCATCCTCGGCCGGGAACCGACCAAGGGTTTCGCCGTGCTCGATCGGGCCGCGGCCCGCACGCAGGTGCGGGAGGTGTCGCAACGCTACGGGTTTCCGGTGAACCCGGACGCGCTGGTGGCCGACCTCTCGGTGGGCGAGCAGCAGCGGGTGGAGATTCTGAAGGCGTTGGCCAACAACGTCGAAGTGCTGATTCTGGACGAACCGACCGCCGTGCTCACCCCGCAGGAGATCGATGAACTGATCGAGGTGCTGCGCTCCATCGCCGCGAACGGCACCTCGATCATCTTCATCACGCACAAGCTGAAGGAAGTCACCCGGATCGCCGACCGGATCACCGTCATCCGCCGCGGCACGGTGGTCGGCACCGTCGAACCGGCCACGCCCGAAGCCGAACTCGCGGAACTGATGGTCGGCCGGTCGGTCGAACTGGTGGTCGCCAAGACACCTGCCGCGCCGACCGGACCCACCCTGGTCGTCACCGATCTGACGGTGGTGGACGCGGCCGGATCCGTGGTCGTCGACGAGGTGTCCTTCCGCGTCGACGGCGGCGAAATCGTCGGCATCGCAGGCGTTGTCGGCAACGGCCAGTCGGAACTGGTCAGCGCGCTACTCGGACTACGGACGCCGGTGGCGGGCACCGTCACCGTGGGCGGCTGGGAAGTCGTCGGCCGATCGCCGCGGCAGCACCTCGACGCCGGAATCGGTTATGTGCCCGAGGATCGTTCGCACGACGGCTGCATCGGCACGTTCAGCGTCGCCGAGAACCTGGTGCTGGATCTGATCGACCGGCCGGAGTTCTCCCGGCACGGCGTGCTGTCCCAGTCCGCGGTGAAACGCAATGCCGCACAACGGGTCGAGGAGTTCGACATCCGTGTCCGCTCCACCGCGGATCCGGTGAGCACCCTGTCGGGCGGCAATCAGCAGAAGGTCGTCCTGGCCCGGGAGCTGTCCCGGCCGCTGGAGGTGCTCATCGCCGGTCAACCCACCCGCGGCCTGGACGTCGGATCGATCGAGTTCGTGCACAAACGCATTGTCCGCGAACGTGATCAGGGCACCGCGGTGCTGATCGTCTCCACCGAACTCGACGAGATCTACGCGCTCTCGGACCGGATCATCGTCATGTATCGCGGTCGGATCGTCGGCATCGTTGGGCCGGACACCCCACGCGATCAGCTCGGCCTGATGATGGCGGGCGCGCAGCCGGGGAGGGACATTGGCTAAAGCATCGCGCAGCGATTCGATGAGGGGTGGCGGTCGGGCGGCGGGTGGGCGCGACCGGCCCTGGATACGGGAACTGATCGTCAGCGCGCTGGCAGTACTGCTCGCGCTGGTCGTCGGCGCGCTGCTGATCATCATCAGCGATCCGAATGTGACGGGTGCAATCGGCTATTTCTTTGCGCGGCCGATGGATACGGTGTCGGCGGCGACCACCGCGGTGGCGGATACCTACAAGGCGCTGTTCCTCGGCGCGTTCGGCGGCAAGCATCAGATCGCCGAGACCTTGGTGGCCGCCGCCCCGCTGATCTGCACCGGCCTTGCGGTGACGCTCGCGTTCCGCGCCGGTCTGTTCAACATCGGCGCACAGGGTCAGCTCATCGCCGGTGCACTGTTCGCGGGCTGGGTCGGTTTCGCGGTGCATCTGCCGCCGGTGCTGCACGTGGTGGTCGCCCTGGCGGCCGGTATCGCCGGTGGCGCGCTGTGGGGTGGGATCGTCGGACTACTGAAGGCGCGCACCGGCGCGCACGAGGTCATCTCCACGATCATGGGCAACTACGTCGCGCTCTACGCACTCACCTGGCTACTCACCACATCGTGGTTGCAGCGACCGGGCCGCAACGAGCCGATCAGCCCGGTGGTCGACGAGACCGCGCAGCTCCCCCGATTCGGTGATACCCGACTGCATCTCGGGCTGCTGGTCGCCCTCGCCGCGGCCGCGTTCGTGTGGTGGCTGCTGTCCAGATCGACGCTGGGTTTCCAGCTGCGGGCGGTCGGCGCCAACCACGACGCGGCGCGTACGGCCGGAATGAACGTCGGCCGTACGTACGTGCTGGCGATGCTCATCGCCGGCGGCCTCGCCGGACTCGCCGGTGCCCAGCAGGTACTCGGCACCGACCTGCCGCTGACCAACGGAATCGCCGGATCCTTCGGCTTCGACGGCATCACCGTGGCACTGCTCGGTCGCGGCAGTCCGATCGGCACCGTGTACGCGGCGCTGCTCTTCGGCGCGCTGAACGCGGGCGGCAACGAGATGCAGGCGGCCACCGGCACACCGCTCACCCTGGTGACCGTGTTGCAGGCGGTGATCGTCGTGCTGGTCGCGGCACCGGCCTTGGTGCGCACCGTCTTCCGGATCCGGGCCGAGCGCGCGGATGCCGTGCTCGCGAAAGGGTGGAACTGATGGTGACGACCACAACCGGCCCCGCCCGCGCGCTCGAGTCACCGGAGAAGCATCAGCAACGGCTCCGCCTGGGCATCTTGCTGTTGAGCCTGGCCGTCACCGCCGTCGCGCTCGCGGTGTTCACCAAATCGGGCACCGTCGACTTCCGCTTGGGCGCACCGGATGCCGTGGGTCCGTCCGATCTCAACGTGCCCGCCAAACCGGCCGCGCTGCTGCTGTCGGTGATCACCCTCGCGATCGCGATCGCGCACCTGTGGCGCGGCTTGACCGGCCGGTGGGCCGCCGTGCTGTTCACGGTGTTCGGCGTCGCGTTCGTGGTGACGTTCGTGTGCTGGGCGGCCTCGGGCAAGATCTTCCCGCTCACCAACCAGATTCAGGGCACCCTCGCGCTGTCGACGCCGCTGATTCTCGGCGCGCTGGCGGGCGTGCTGTGTGAACGGGCCGGCGTCATCAACATCGCCATCGAGGGTCAGCTGCTGGCCGGTGCGTTCGCGGCCGCGATCATCGCGACGGTCAGCGGCAGCTTCTTCGTCGGAGCGGTGGGCGCGGTGCTCGCGGGTGTCTTCATCGCCTGGCTGCTCGCGGTGTTCTCCATCCGATATCTGGTCAACCAGATCGTGCTCGGCGTGGTGCTAGTGGTGTTCGCGACCGGCATCACCGGCTTCCTGTTCGATCAGTTCACCGACCTGACGGACGGCCCGGCCCGATTCAACAACCCGGGAACCATGCAGCCGCTGGCGATTCCGGTGTTGTCGTCTATCCCGATCATCGGGCCGACGGTGTTCGATCAGACCGCGCTGGTGTACGCGATGGTCGTCGCGGTCGCCGTGCTCGGGTTCGTGCTCTATCGGACACGATGGGGACTGCGGGTCCGTGCGGTCGGCGAACATCCGCGGGCCGCCGCCACTGTCGGAATCAAGGTGCTGCGGGTCAGGTACCAGGCCGTTCTCCTCGCGGGTGCGATCGCCGGGCTCGGCGGCGCCTACTTCACCATCGGATCGACCGGCGGTTTCACCAAGGAGATGACGGCGGGCAACGGGTTCATCGCGCTGGCCGCGGTGATCATGGGGCGCTGGCATCCGCTCGGCGCGACCTGTGCCGCACTGTTTTTCGGCTTCACCAAGGCCTTGCAGGGCCAGTTGCAGGTGCTGGCGACGCCCATTCCGACCGAGGTGTTGCAGATGACGCCGTACCTGCTGACGGTGATCGCCGTGGCGGGCGCGGTCGGGCAGGTGCGACCACCGAAGGCCGACGGCGAACCGTACGTCCCTGGGTGATCAACCGCCGAACAGCAGGTACAGACCGGTGAAGGTGTAGCCGACCATGGTCAGCATCAGCGCGAGTTGGCCGGTGGCACGATGTTTCGGCGGTAGCAGCCGCAGGCACTTGTCGTGCGCGGCCGTCACGCCGAGGACATGACCGGTGAGCACGGCGAGCACCTTCGTGGTGGCGAGCACCGTGGGATGGTCGGACAGCACGTAGTGCACCTGGTAGTGCGCCAGTCCGCCGATGTCCCAGCCTTGTTGGAACGGATCGGCGAACAGCAACAGCGTGGCCTGCCCCTTCTCCACCAGGAAAGTCAGATAGTGCGCGACGATGTAACCGGCGATGATCGGTGTGATGCTGTGTGCCAGTAGGCCGGGCAGCTCGGCGCGTTCGTCGCGGGTGAGACCACCGGTCGCGCGGGCGGCCACGGTGAAGACGACACCGACGATCAGAATGACGGCGAGCAGGCCGATGCTGCGAACCAGCGTCGCGCCGAAAACCGAACCGCCACCGAGTGAATCGACGAGGTTCCGCCAACCGGGCAGTGCGGAAAGACTGTCGAAAGCGGTGGAGCCCAGCAAGGTTGCCGCGAGCGCCACCGATCCGGGCAGCACCGGGGTCCCCGCCAGATTGCTGAGCGGAGCACGCAGCACCAGTTCGCCCGAAGAGCGGCGCGCGAAAACACTGAGCCGCGCCAGCAGACTGCTGTACACCTCGAAGGGATCGGCGCGCTCGGCCCACACCGTCCCGAACACCGCCAGACCCGCCAGCGTCACCACGGCGTATCCGAACAGCCACCAACCCACCGCCGCAACGGAACCCGGGTCGGGGGAAGCGAGTTCGAGCCAGACGAAGGCGAACAGCCCCAGCACCGCAGGTCTGCATCCCCACGACGACGGGTACTGGCGGAAGCCCGCATCGGGACTTCGGCGCAGAACGAAGGATCCGAACCGATGCAGCGCACGCATCGGCGAGACGACCTTCCAGACCGGGCCGATCACAAGCGACGCAAGCATCACCCCGACCCAGACGTATACGTAGAACACCCCTGGCACCGGATTGCGTTGCGGCGAAGCAGAACCGAACACCGCAACCAGCCCGACCACGACCGCGGCGGCCACGCCCACCATCCCGAGCACGATCCGAACCACCCGAGAATCGATCACGGCTCGCACGACAGACGGCAACAGCCGACCCGGCGCGTCCGGATCCAGCCGTGGCCGCCGCCAGGCCACCAGCAGAATCGCGAACGAGAACGTCAACGCCCATGCCGCACCGATCAGCGCGTAGGTCAAGGGAATCGGCAGATCCGCCGAGCCGTTGAGCCCGTGCGCGAGCGACCGGGTCACTGCCGGATCAGCAGCGTGGTCACCGTCTTACCGGCGTGATGGAGTTCGACGTCGACCCGTCCCGGCACGGTGACGATGAACCGGAACTCCTGCCCGGACTTCGGTTCGACCGCGAACGTCTGACTCGGCTCCGAGTGCAGGTGCAGCTCGTCAGCGGCGTCGCTGTCCACCTTGATGACGATCGGCTGGTACAGCCTGGCCTCGGTCCTGGTGTTCGTCGGCGTGACGGAACCACCCGCGATGCGGACCGCGATGGTCACGTCGGCGGGGATGTCCACCGAGACACTCGCCGCCGTGCGAGCGGCCGGTGAATCGACCGACGTGCCACACGCGGCCACCAGGCCCGACACGGCGATGAGCGCGACAACTGCACTGATTCGGGCTGTGCGGATCATGAATTCTCCTCCCGATCATGCGGCTCGGCGTCCCGCTCGGCCTCGCGGCGCTCCGATCGCCGATCACGCATCGCTATGCCAAGAATGACGCCGACCACCGCCAATGCGGGCACGAAAGCCGGGATCGCCAGCAACATCGAATGACTGGCGAGCACCTCGACACGCTGCGCATACGTCACCGGCGGGCCGCCTGCGCCAGCCGCTCCGCGCGCACGTCGGCCCGGTAGGCGAGGTCGATCCGGGCCGCGCCCCAGGCCAGCGCCCAGATGATCACCAACGAGCAGACGAGCACGATCAACGACGCCAGCGTGAACAACCAGGACGGATAGTCGGACGAGCGTTCCCGTTGCAACACGGTGGTTTCCGAGACGAACGGCCGGGTGAACTCGCCGAGCGCGGGCACCTCCTCGGCATCGATGCCGGGATCGTCCGGCAGGTAGACCGGCAACCCGGTCAGCACCCGGCCGTCCTGCACCCGCAGCACCGTCTTCCAGTTGCCCGAGGCCGGAACAGGTTTCGTGCTGACGTAGTGGCCCGGCCCCACCCGTTGTAACTGATCGATCACCAGGCCACGACCGGGACTCGCCGAGCCGACACCGCCCTGCCAGGCGAGCACCTGCACCCACTCGGGGTCGTCGCCCGCCAGGTCCGTCGGAGTCAGCGTGACGTCGGCGGTCACCATCCGGCTGCCGTGCGCGGGTTCGACGTCCTGCAATCGGACTGCCGCGGCGGCATTCTCGGGGACGTCGATGCGCAACCCGTTCGCCGTCGCCGCGGCGGCTATCAGCACCGCGGCGATGACAATGCCGCGCCGCAGCGGGGGCCGCGGCAACGGCTCACCCCGCAGGATCATTCCGAGCAGGGCGCCGAGCGCGCCGCCCGCGACGCCGACCGGGACCGTCATCGCGAGCAGTTCCGGCCACATGCTCGTCGGCCAGCGATCGACGAACATGCCCGCTACCCACAGCGATTCGAGCCAGATTCCGACTGTGGCGGCGACCAAACCGGTGACCGCGCCCCACCACACGGCCCTATCGATGAGTGGCAACAGCGCCATCAGCTCAACCACCACCGCAACACCGAGGTACAGCGGGAACACGTTGTGCGGCTCGCCGAGGATCGGACCGACCAGCACCGCGACCACACCGCGGACCAGGAACGCGAACACCACGGCCACCAGCGCGCTCCCCCGCCCGAGCGTGTAGCGCGCCGAGATCAGCGCGACCGTGGCCGCGACGGTGATCAACATCGGCTGCAAGACCAGACGGAACTGCTCGACCCCGAAATCGAATTCGACCTGGAAGACCGACAATCCGATCAACAGGCCACCGAACGCGAGCGACCGGAACAACCACAGGAACGGGCCGTCGGCGCGATCCGGATCGGGCCGGTCCAGTCGGCCTTCGAACTCCAGCAGCAGTACCGCGACCAGCGAGAGTCCGGCGCCGCCGATCAGCATGAGGTGCGTCGGTCCCCACAGCGTGACGTCCTGGCCGAACAGCCGGTGCCAGATGTCGTCGAGCGGGAAGCCGATCAGGGCATACAAGCCGACCGCCGCCATGAGCACCCCGCCGACCGGGGCATGCCAGGTGCGGGTGATCCGGATGGCCGCCGGACCCGGCTTCTCGTCCAGCGGCAGGATGACGGCCAGCATCCCCGCGATGAAGAGGAAGAACAGGCCCACCAAGATGAAGTAGTGCGCCGGATTGGCCAGTGGCCCCGGGTCACGACCCTTGCCGATGTGCAGGCTCACATCCCAGATGAAGCCGAACATGGCCGTGAGGATGGTCGTGATGAACAGCGCGATCGGCAACGCGACCCAACCGGGCCGGTTCCCCCACTGGCCCAGCCGATCCGCCGCGGTCTTCAGCCAGGTGATCCGGCGGGTGCGATGTAGATAGGCCAGCCAGAACAGGCCCGCCGCGATCAGCACCGCGGCGGCAGTCAATCCGATGACCTGGTTCAACGCGGCCCCGCCGCCCTCCGAACCCTTTGCTACCACCGCGAACTCAGGCCTCATCGCGACCGCTTTCTGTGTAACTCGAAGTCTCTTCAACGGCGAATGCCCACCGAACACCGAGGTATGCAGCCGATCACGCGTCGCCGCCAGTTCTGGGACCACTCACAGCGCGGCCGCCCCTAAACTGGGGTCGGCTCCCAGTTTGTCGATCTTGTCGACCCGCCCCGCGATGTCCGGCGAGCGAAAACCGGGACGTTCCCGCACTACTCGTCGATAGTCGATCCGAGGCAGGGCAGATGACACTCAGTGGTACCCGAATGCTCGACGTCGTGGGCAGCCGACGGATGGCGGTCGCGACGCTGGCGACGATCACCGGCTTCTACTACCTGTTCGTCGCGTTCACCAACTGCACCGACACCGTCACCAACCGGCGCGGCGTGGCCGCCGTGCTGTCTATGCGATCCACCATCCACAACTCCGGCACCGATTGGCGGGCGATCACCAGCGGCAATGTCGCGCTGGTCGCCTACATCCTGGTCGTGATCTGGGAGTTCCTGATCGCCTTCGTGCTGCTGGCCGCCGCGGTGGCGTGGTTGCGCGAACTGAGCGGCCGGCCGCGCCGCCTCCGCGTCGGTCCCGGCGTCGCCGCCAAGCTGTCGAGCCTCGGCTGGACCATGGTGCTGCTGCTGTTTCTCGGCGGATTCTTGACGGTCGCCGGCGAATGGTTCCGGATGTGGGCGAACAAAGAGGTCAACGCGTCTTCGGCTGCGCTGCAGAACTTCCTGATCGCGGCGGTCGGGCTGATTATTGTGCACTTGCCCGAGCGGGACTTACCTCGACCATTGGACCAGGCAGTCGCCGACAGCAAGTAATCAGCATCCAAAAGTCGGACAAAACGGGCGAAGCGCACAAGTTGGGGCAAACCGAAATCGGCGCTGACATGTCATCGACAAGCCCCCTGCCGGATGTCGCTGTGTTGCCACTGATTTACCAACCTTGTGGCTATACTCCTCGCACGCAGACCCCGGCTCCATCGATCGCGTCCGAGTTAATTCCGTGGGCGACGGGCTTTTCCCACGTCAACTCGTTTCGAAAAGGCTCTGCGGGACTTCATGAATGGCGCCGCACGTGTACTAGATGTGCGCGAAGAACGGTTCGCGAAAGTAACCAGATGATGTCTGTAGCCAATTTCAAGATCAAGTCAAGAAAGATCAAAAACCTTGCCACGCAGGGAGGTTGGCATGTGTATGCTATCGATTCATCACGTCCCCCACTATGAGGTGGGGGTATGGGCGAGGGCGGTGTCGGTGTGGACGTGAATAAGATCCAAATACGGCGCGCGGCCATTGCCGCGATCGCTCTGGGTGTGCTGGCCCTGGGGATAACCGGCCTGATAGACCGACTGCTGCTCGGTACCTTCATCTGCGCCGGACTGGCGACTGGTTGGTTGAATGCCCAAATCACGTTGTGGGCCATCACCCGAATAGCCAGTTCCGAAGCACCGAGCAAGCAGCGTTTGGTAGGTTCCTCGGCGCTACGACTGCTCGGCATTACCGCCGTCGCCATCCTGGTGGCTTTCTTCGCACGACCCAATGGCGTCGGTATCTTCTTCGGCTTGGCTCTCTTTCAAGTCGCCCTGGTTCTCAACACTGTCCTGCCTGAATTGAAAGGGCTTCGCCAGACGCCATGACGATCCCAGCCATTTCGTTTGCCCAGATGGCCTCGAGCGTCACGCTGCTCGCCCAAGAGGCTCCCGCCGAGGAACCGAAGATCAAGGTCGGCCACCACGCGGTCGCACACGTCTTCGGTATGTCCTTCAACGTCGACACCATCGTGTCGACGTCGGTCGCGGCGCTCATCGTGCTCGGCCTGGCCTTCTACCTGCGGCTCAAGATCACCTCCGGGGTGCCGAACGGCGTGCAGCTGTTCTTCGAAACCGTGACGGTACAGATGCGCACCCAGGTGGAAAGCGCCATCGGCATGAAGGTCGCGCCGTTCGCGCTGCCGCTCGCGGTCACCCTGTTCGTCTACATCCTGCTGTCCAACTGGCTGTCCGTGCTGCCGGTGCAGATCGGCGACGGTGAGTTGCTCGCGCCGCCCGCCTCGGACGTCAACTTCGTCTACGCGCTCGCGTTGTTCGTGTTCATCGCCTACCAATCCGCAGGCATCGCGCGGCGCGGTCCATTCGGACACGTGAAGGCGCTGCTGAAGGGTCACACCGGCTGGGGCCCGATGGTGTTCATCAACGTCATCGAGGAAATCGCCAAGCCGCTTTCGCTGTCCCTGCGATTGTTCGGAAACATGTTCGCGGGCGGCGTGATGCTGTCCGTGATCACGCTCTTCCCCTTCTGGATCAGCTGGGGTCCCAATGCCGTCTGGAAACTGTTCGACTTGTTCGTAGGCGGAATTCAGGCTTTCATCTTCGCGCTGCTGACAGTCCTGTACTTCAGCCAGTCGATGTCGTTGGAAGACGAACACCACTGATCGGTAAGTGCCGATCGAGTCCACATCCGAGAATAGGAAGTAGAAAATGGCAGACCCAACCACCGCGTCCATCATCCAGGGCGCCCTCATCGGCGGCGGCATCATCATGGCCGGCGGCGCCATCGGCGCAGGCATCGGTGACGGCCTGGCCGGCGCGGCGCTGATCAATGGTGTTACCCGTCAGCCGGAGGCCGAGGGTCGGTTGCGCGGCATCTTCTTCCTGACCGTCGGTCTGGTCGAGGCGGCGTACTTCATCAATCTAGCCTTCATGGCCCTCTTCGTATTCGCGACTCCCGGCAAGTAACCGGGTATGTCTCCGAGAACCGATGTAGTTGCCGCGGAGAACTTTCTTATCCCCAACGGCACCTTTTTCGTCGAGCTGCTGATCTTCCTGATCGTGCTCGGCGTCATCTGGTTCTTCGTTGTTCCACCGATCCGCAAGGTGCTGGAGGAACGCGAAGAGCGGGCCGCAGAAACCCTGGCGACGACCAAAGAGGCGAGGCAGTTGTTCGCCGAGGCCGAAGCCAAACACCAAGCGGCACTGGAGAAGGCGCGGTCGGAAGCGGCCGCGATCCGGAGCAAGGCGCGAGCCGAGGGCCGGGAGATTCTCGAGGAAATGCGCGGGCAGGCGCAGCAGGAAGCCAACGGGATCGTCGCGGAGGCCGAGGCGCAACTGCGGGCGCAGGCGGATCAGATCGCCGCGGAGTTGCGTGAGACCGTCGAGCCACTCGCTCGGTCACTGGCCGACCGGGTGGTCGGTGCCGATGATCAGCGACGGGCCCAAACAAGCCGAGGCCAGCAGACAGGACGGGCGTCGTCATGACTCCTAGCAGCGACATCCTTGCCGAAGGCATCTACCAGATCCATTTCGAGTGGCAGGTGTTCTTCAGCCAGCTGTTCGGCTTCGCGGTCATCATCTGGGTCATCGTCAAATACGTTGCGCCGCCGGTCAAAAAGATGATGACCAAGGCGCAGGACAACATTCAGAAGCAGATCGAAGAGAACGAGCAGGCTGCGGCCCGGCTCAGCAAGGCCAAGCAGGTGTACGACGAGGGGCTGGCCGAGGCGAAAGCCGAACTCGCCCAGCTCATCGAGGACGCGCACGCCGACGCCGACAGCATCGTGGTGAAGATGCGGGAGACCGCGGCCGCGGAGGTCGAACGGGTCGGCAAGCAAGGCCGCGACCAGATCGAGCTGATGCGCAGGCAGCTGATCCGCGACCTCAAGGCCGACTTCTCCAAGCAGGTGATGACGCACACCACGGAGAGCGTGCGCGAGCAGGTCCAATCGCCGCAGATCAAGTCGGACGCCGTCGAAAGGTTCCTGGACGACCTCCAGGCGATGGCGAACACCGGATCGTCCGGCCGGACCCGCACCCAGTCGCAGTGGAACTGAGCCGTAAATAGGCGCGACCGACGCCGTCCATGCCCGTTAGGATGGCGTTCGCCTGATTGTGGCAGCACAAGTTCTTGATCGGAGTCAGCAATGACGGAGGCAACCAGCGGAGCAGAGGCAGCCGCCGACGCGGTGCCGAGCCTGTACGAATGGGCCGGGGGCACCGCGGCTTTCGAAGCACTGACCGAGGTGTTCTATCGGGAAGTCCTGAAAGACGATCTGGTCGGCCCGCTGTTCCAAGGCATGGACCCCGGACATCCGAAGTACGTCGCGATGTGGCTCGCCGAAGTCTTCGGCGGGCCCGACGCCTACAGCACTCAGCGCGGCGGCTACGCGCACATGGTTCGCGAGCACCTCGGCAAGGCGATCACCGAGCCGCAGCGCCGCCGGTGGGTCAATCTGCTGATGGACGCCGCCGACGAGGTGGGCCTGCCCGACGACCCGGAATTCCGCGCCGCCTTCGCCTCCTACATCGAGTGGGGCACCCGGCTGGCCCACGCGAATTCCCAGCCCGGCGCCAAGCCGCCGCTGGAAGCGCCTATGCCGCACTGGGGTTGGGGCGTAGCGCCGCCGTACCGGCCGTAGGCTAACTGAAGTAGTCCTTGAACAGGATTTCGCTGACCTTGGTGACGGTCTCCCGGCCGACCTGGTAACCGTCCTCGACCACCTGGGTGTTGTTCATCAGGGCGACGGTGAATTGCTCACGCGGACCGACGAATCCGACGGAGTTCACCAGCCACGAATCATCGTCGTTGTCGTCGGACCAGCCGTTCTTGTTGCCCGGCGCCGCACGGTCGCCCGCACCCCAGACACCCCACTGCTGGTTGGTCTCGAACGATTCCCCACCGTCGACCGAGCGCATCTCGCCGACGATGTAGTTGCGGTGCCGCGCGGGCAACTTCTCCAGCACGAAGTCGATGAGTTGCTCGAGATCGTTCGCGGTGGCCAGAATCCAACCCCAGGAATCCGGATGCCCGTCGGCGAACTTGATGCCGGCCATGCCGAACGATCGGAACCGCGGCGCGAACGACTTCTCCCCGCCGTAGCGCTCCCACAGGGTCGTTGCCGCGTCGTTGTCGCTGGCATGCAGCATGCGATGCATCAGGTCGCGGTCCTCGTTGCCGAGCGTGATCGAGCCGAGGTCGTCGCGCAGCAGCAGGTCCACTGCGATCGCCAATTTCGGGGTGGAACAGGCCCAGATCGGTGTCGCCGCATTCGCATTGCGCCACACCGCGCCTGTGCGGCGGTCGCGCACCACGATCCCGGTGAAACCGGGACGGCTCTTCGCATAGGCCTCGGCCTGTGCGATGCGCGACTTGAACGCGGGATCGAAGCCGCGCGATGCTCCGATCTCCTCGCGCGCCGGGGGCTGGGGTACCGGTGTCTCGCGCTCGGTCCCGCGCGGCTCGTACATCAGGGCGGCCGCGACCAGTGAGCCGGCAATCAGCAGTCCGGACAGCACCACGGGAACCCTCGACTTCCGCATGAAACGTCCATCCTTCGCTGTGCCGCTAGACGGAAAACGCAGGTCACCGGTAGTGCTCGACGCTCAGCATCTTTCCCAGCGGACGGCGCACGAGCAACGCGACACTCGGCAGCGGCGTCAATTCGCGCTCTCACGTCGGTGCCCCCGACAGTGGGGGCACTATCTTTGTCGTCCCTCGGTGGGCGTGAAACTAAGTAACACGCGTCGCGATAGGTCCGATGACCAGTTTGTCCTCGCAGGCTCGCGGATGGAGGACCGCGTTCGTGCTTCGGGAGACCGGAGCAGTTGCGAGGACAAAGCAGTACCGGATAACTACATGCCAACCACACCGATTCCGGGGGTTCAATGAACGTCAAGTCATGGGCATTTGCCGCACTAGCCGCGAGCGTCGTACTCGGCGCGAGCGGATGCGGTTCCAGCCCGACGCCACAGGCGAGCAGGACACCGATTCCGTCGGCCGCACCCGCGTCGCCCGGGGCCTCGAGCAACGCGCCCGGCCCGGCGCAGCCGGGCGATACCGATCAGCCCGCTACTCCGCCGCAGGCGCAAACGAATACACCGGAGACCAATAACGCACCGCCGCCCGCCAGCGTGCCGATCAATCAGAAGGAACCCGTGCCTGCCCTGCCGCCGCCCGCGAACGAGGGACCCAATGGCAGCGGGCACGGCCTGTGCTTCGACTCGAATTCACAACTCGCCCGCAACGCGGTAGCCCGATTGGCGCCGAACAAAGAGGGATACCCGTGGGTCATCCTGGAGGCGAGCAATGATCCGATCGACGCGGGATGTTCCGGCGTCCTGTCCTGGATGTTGGTGGACTGGAACGGCAGTCACCCCGGGTATCACGTCTTGTACTTCACCAATGGCACATACCTGGGGACGGCAACGTCCAAGTACTACGCCTACACCTCGGTGATCGGTAAGACCCGGAACACGGTCTCGGTGCAGTACCGCTGGGCACTGCCCCAGGACGCGCTGTGCTGCCCGTCGGGCGGACCGACAGTCGTGGCGTACACCTTGAACGGCACCACCGTCACGGCACAGGGACAGTTCCCGCCGGACCCCGACAAGTAAACCCAGACGCGAAAAGGCCCCTGCACCTTCATTTTCGAAGGGCAGGGGCTTTCTGGTTTCGGTTCAGTTCGCGATATCGCCCTTGAGCTGGAGCAGGCCGAGGGAGTTCTTGCTCGGATCCTCGAACCATGCGGCGAGGGCGAAGCCGACATCGGCAATGCCGTCGACCGTATTCAGGTCGGGGAATTCCAGGATCTCGACTCCACGCGCACGCAGTTCCGCGACCTCCGCGGCGATGTCGTCGACGCGCCAACTCACTTTGGTCGCTTCATCTTTGGTGCCGACGCTGCTCTTGGTGACCACCACCCTGCTGTCACCACCGCACCCGAACGTGATGAACTGTTCGCCGTCCTCGAAGAGCACCTCCAGGCCGAGCTTGCGCTCATAGAACTCCCTGGCAACCTCGAGATCGGTGACCAACAGCAGCGCATCGACCGGTTGTTTACTCAACATGCCAAACCTCCAGGTAGATCATTGATTTCAGCGGCGAAGCCAGGGTCCGAGCCGGGTCGTGAGGGTCGGCATGATCGCCCACGTCATCGCCGGGATGGTGAGCCCCATCGTCAGCAACATGCCGAGCGGCAACGGCCACCCACCGGTGAGCGGCCGCAATACGATGCCGAGAATCAGCACCGTCGGGTAAAGCGCCACAAGCGTGACCACCGCCATCTTCCAGCGCTTAGGCGGAACCGGCGGCGCATAACCGGAATTGACGAACCACCCCTCCCACCCATCGACCGCCCGCACCGATTCGGTGCCACCGTCATCGAGCAATTCATCGATCCGAGCAACCAACCGATACCGCTCCGCAGACTCCATCCAAGCCCGATGCTCTTCCTGACTCCGAAACCGAAAGATCATCTGATAGACGCCCCCCTTCCTTCCTGGGCCCTGGAGGGTGCGGATACCGAGAGAGGGTGCGGATCTGACTGTCAGTCGGCGGGGGGAGGTTCTGTCTTGGCGGGTTGGGCGGTGGGGGTTGGTTGTAGGCGGCGGCTTACTTCGCCGAGGGTGATGATCACTGTTACCAGGACTATTGCGAAGGCGAGAGCTGCGAGGGGGGATTCCTGGAAGGTGTTGCCGCCGAAGTAGCCGAGCAGCGCGCCGGATGTGCCCCAGAGCAGGGCTCCAGCGAGGTCGAAGGTGGTGAAGGTGCGGGGCGTGACGCCGACCGCGCCTGCGGTGAGGGTGGTGATGGTTCGCATGCCGGGTAGGAAGCGGCTGATGACGATGATGACTGGGCCGCGGCGTTCCAGCACACCGGCTCCCCAGCGGATTGCCCTGTGCCGCTTGGTTCCTGCGGGGAATTTGCGCAGGAACGGACGGCCTGCGTGTCGGCCGATTCGGTAGCTCACCTGGTCGCCGGTTGTCGCTCCGGCCGATGCGGCGAGTATCAGCAGTCCGATGTTCGGGGTTCCGGTGGCCGCGAAGGCGCCCGAGACGAGCAGGGCTACCTCGCTGGGGAACATCGGGAGAACACCGTCGAGCGCGGCGATCGCGAGGACGACGAGATAGACGGTGGGCGAACCCATTACGTCGCGTGCTAGGTCCAACAGCTGGTCGTTCATGCCTCCTGATACTAGTATCTTTTGTTACTAGTATCATTTTCGTATTCAGTGCTCGCCGAAGGAGAGGATCTGCTTGTGACGTCACCGAACCGTTCGACCGCAGCCACCGTGTCACACCGCGAGCGGAAAAAGGCGCTGGCACAGGCCACATTGCAGCGCGAAGCGTTGCGACTGTTTCGCGAGCAGGGGTACACGGCGACGACGATCGACCAGATCGCCGCGGCCGCAGGGGTATCGCGGGTGACCTTCTTTCGCTACTTCCCGACCAAGGCCGATGTCGTGCTGCACGACGTGGCCGATGTCGCGGTGGTGGACGCGCTTCCCGAATCCCTGGAAGGCGTCAATCCTGTTCGGGCACTGCGGGATACGGTGCGTACGTTGAGCGACTCAGCGGCGCCCGCGGACCATGCGATCAGCGCCGAGCGGGAACAGCTGCTGCGGACGGTGCCCGAACTCCGGGCCCGGGTGCCCGCCCAGATGGCGGCCTCGATCCCGATGCTGGCCGCAGAACTCGCGAGGCGGCTCGGACGACCGACGACCGATCTCGCCATCACCACTCTCTCCGGCGCCATCATCGGGGTGGCTATCGCGGCCTGGACGGCGGCGGCCGATGATCTGTCGGAGGGTTTCATGCTCCGGCATCGGCAGTTGCTCGACGACTGTCTTGCCATGTTGGAGGACGGGCTGGAGATTTGAAGCCGTCAGGCTCGCTCCGCCAGTGCGCCGAGCAGTGCGAGGTCTCGGCGGAAGGTGCAGGCGAAAAGTGGTGCGAACAGCCGCATTCCGGCTGCTCCGGCGAGGCCGAGTGGAGGTTGCAGTTGTTCGGTCCAGTCGAGGCGCGTGCGGGCGTTGGGTAGTTCGGTGAGTCGGATGTCGCCGCGGCCTTTGATCCAGCCGAGGTGCACGATTCCGAGATGGCTGCTGCCTGATCTATCCGGTGGCTGCCATACGTCGATGCGGATGCGGTCGCGGGTGGCGATGCCGCCGATTCGGACGGTGGTCGCTACGGTTACGCCGATGCCGGATCGTTGGGGGGACAGCACCTCGAAGTCGGAGGCTTCGCGCATCCATTCACCCTGGTTTTCCCAGTCGGTGAGGAGGTCCCAGAGTCGTTGTGGCGCAGCGGAAATCTCGGCGCCTACGGTTACCACTATGGGTCGCATAGGGAATCAGCGGCCGATCAATGCGGCGACTGCTTTGGGTGCGGCGAGCCATTCTCGGATGTTGTTGCGTATCAATGTCGTCTGGCGGCAGTCGCAATAGGCGGTGACGCCGTCTGCATCGATGCCTTCGGCTCGGCACAGCGCGACGGCTCGCGGTACGTGCCGGTATTGGGAGACGATGATGGCGCGATCGATGCCGAACAACTGCTTCGCGCGTTCGCAGGTGGCGCGCGTCGACAAGCCTTCGCCGTCGGATCGTATGCGTGCCGGATCGATGCCGTGGTCGACGAGATACTTTGTCATCGAGGCGATCTCGTCGCCCGAGGTTCCGGCCGCGTCGCCGGATACCAGGATCTCGCGGGCCTTTCCGGCCTGCACGAGTTCGATCGCGACGTCGAGGCGACCACGCAGATAGGCCATCGGCGTACCGTCCGGACCGACCTTTGCCCCCGGCACGATCACCACCGGAACCGTGGGTGCGGCGTCAGGGCCGAAACGGTGGCCGGACGACACCATCCACAGCCGGACATTCGCGCCGACCACGACCAGAACCAGCCCGGTCGCCGCGACCGCGGTCACCCCGAGCAGTCGACGCACCCAGCGCCGCGTCCCACCGCCCGGCGGTTTGTGGTCGTCCAGCAAGGCAGCCTCTTCCAGTCGGGAGTGCCGACGACGCACGCGTCGCCACACTCGGGTCGTCATCCGCAACCAGCGTAGGCGACCAGATAGATCGCTGGTCACGACGTACGACCGCCGTATCGTTGCTGCCCTTACGTCGGGTTCGATACCTCTTGTTCCACCGCATCTTCGGGCTCCACCGGCTTGTCCGCCCGTGACCTGGTGATCGCCACACCGGACAGGCACAGCAAACCGCCGACCACGGCCAGTGGCCCGGGTACTTCGTCGAGCGCGATCCACGCCATCAGCACCACCAACGCCGGAACCGCGTAGGTCGTCACGCCCATCTTCCCCGCCGTGGTGCGCGACAACGCGTAAGCCCAAGTGGTGAACGCCAAAGCGGTAGGAAACACACCGAGATACACCACGCTCAACGTCGCCGACAACGGCGCGCGGGCAGCCTCACTGAACAGTTGCCCCGCGAACGGCAAACAGGCGATCGTGCCGATGACACACCCACCGGTGGTCACCTGCAACGCCGACGCATGAACAAGCGCGGGCTTCTGTGCAACGACCGCCACCGCCCACGCCGCCGCGGCGGTCAGACACAACACCACCCCGAGCACCGCGGAACTCCCGCCACCCGAATTCGCCAGCCCGACGACAACCGCTCCAGCGAACGCCACCCCGATCCCCGCCATCAGCCGCGCCGGAAACCCTTCCCGCAGCACCAGCCCGCTCAGCACCGCGATCAAGATGGGACCGATGTTGATCACCATCGCCGCGGTACCCGCGTCGACGTACTGCTCACCCCAGTTCAACGCCACCATGTAGACCCCGAACCACAGCACCCCGGAGATGAGGATCCCGCGCCACGCACCCCGCGCAGGCATCCCCTCACCCGTCACGATCAGGATCGCCACCAGCGCGATGGCCCCGGTCAACAACCGACCCAACGCCAGCGCGCCCGGCGAAAAGTCCTCGCCCGCAGCACGAATGAACACAAAGGCCGAGGCCCACAGCACCACGGTGACCGCGGCCGCGACAACGGCCTTCCGATCGCCCGAGCGAACGACTTGCTCCATTTATCGAACGCTAGATCACCGCCGCCACGAACTCACGCGGTTTTCGGACACCGCACCTGTCATGGTCGTCACTAACGAGACGGCGATCGAATGGAACTTCGACGTCGGGTCGTCTTTGTCTCCCGCATCGGCGGCACGGCCCCGCAACGGCCCGGATCAGGGCGCAGAGTCTGTCCGATCAGCACACATCGTGATGGCCGATCCCCGCGCTACAACCACGGCACGCCCGCCCGGAACAGCACGTTGGCATACGGACGCGCCTCGCCGGTTCGGACGACGAAGCGGCACTGACCGATTCGCCGTTTGAACTCTTCGTGGTCGAGCAACTCGGCATGCCATTGATTGGTCAGGAGATCGGCTGCCTCCGGGTTCGCGGCGACTACGTCGGCACTCCCCCAGGCAGCCTCGACAGTGACCTCGTCGAGGATCAGCTCGACCACGGGCGCGAATCGCGGCATGCCGTAACTGATTCCGAGATCGATCACCGGTACGCCGGGCGGTACGGGCAGGCCCGAGTCGCTGACGGCGAAGGTGTCGGTGTGGCGGAGGGCGACGAGTGCCGACATCAGTTCGGCGTGAATCAATCCACCGGTGCGCAAAGGACTTCCAATCTGGCTAGTACTCGAGTCGATGGGCGGTCGGCATGGCGGCGAGCGCCGCGCGGACCTGTTCCCGCGTGGGATAAGAGGTCTGGGTGCCCGGCGACTGGACGGACAGAGAGGCGGCGGCCGTGGCAAAGGCGACCGCATCGATCAAGTCGGCCCCGTCGGCGAGCGCGGCGCACAAAGCGCCGACATACGCATCACCTGCACCGGTCGAATCAACCGAATCCACCTGTGGCGCGGCTTGATACGTGACCTCGACACCTTCCGCCGTCCGGCGAGCCAGCATCGAACCGGCAGCACCCAACGTGACAACGACGGACGGAGCTCCACGTAGACACAGCGACCGTGCGGCTCGACCTGCTTCCTCCCTGGTTCTGGTCGGCGCACCGCTGACCGTGGCCAACTCATACTCGTTGACCACGAGCGGATCACACCGACACAGCAGTTCGTCGTCGAGCTCAGCCGCCGGAGCCGCATTGAGAACGACCCGGCGAGCTGAACCCGCAGCCCAAACAACAACAGCCAGCGGTATCTCGAGCTGCGCGACAACCACATCCGCCGACGCGACTAACTCGGCCTCGACCATCACGGCCAGTTCGGCATCGGACTCCCAGGCCGAGTTGGCACCAGGATCCACAACGATCTGGTTCTCCCCCGCAGCCACCGTGACGTAAGCCCGCCCGGTCCGCACACCCGGAACCTCCTGCAGCCCAGTCGTTTTCACACCGGCGGAGGCCATCGAGTCCCGCAGCGCCGAAGCAACCGAATCACCACCGACCCGCCCGACGAACTCCACACTCCCGCCCGCCTTCGCCGCAGCAACCGCCTGATTGGCTCCCTTGCCACCCGGATTCGTCCGCGACCCGACCGCCAGCACGGTCTCGCCCGGTCCGGGCAGTCTCGCCACCTCGCAAACCACGTCCTGGTTCATCGATCCGATGACCGTGACCGCCCCGCTCACGAGACCTGTTGTTCCGCAGCGGGCTTCGCCTCCAGGTTGCCCGCCGCGGCCCCGGTGATCAGCGCGACCAACCGGTCACCATCGATCTCATCCACCCGATGCGCGGCCACCGAGCGCCCCCGGCGCAGCACCACCACGTTGTCGCAGATCCGCATCACCTGCGCCAGATCATGACTGATGATCAGCACCGTGACCCCACGGTCGCGCAGACCACGGACCAGCTTCTCCACCGCGGCGGTCTCGCGCACACCCAACGCGGCGGTCGGCTCGTCCATGATCACCATCGACTTACCCCAGGCCACCGCGCGGGCGATCGCGATACTCTGCCGCTGACCACCGCTCATCCGCCGCACCGTGGTGCGGACCGAGGGCACGTCCACGTCGAGATCCCGCAGGATCTCCCCGCTCTTGCTGATCATCGCCTTCCGATTCACGATCTTGATCGGCCAGGACGGATAGACGAGTTCCCGGTTCAGGAAGAGGTTCTGCCACACGGTCAGATCGTCGATGAGGGCGAGATCCTGATACACGGTCTCGATGCCCATCTTCCGGGCATCCTCCGGCGAGCCGAGCCGCGCGGGCGCACCACGGAACAGGATCTCCCCGGAGTCGGGTGGGTGCACGCCGGTGAGGCAGCGCACCAGGGTGGACTTGCCCGCCCCGTTGTCCCCGACCAGTGCGGTGACCTCGCCTTCCGGAATGGTCAGGGTGACATCGTCGAGCGCGCGGACGGAGTCGAACGACTTCGTCAGGCCGCGCGCCTCGAGCATCGGCTTGGTCATGACATGCCTACTTCCGGAATCGCGAAATAGCCGCTGCGAGAAGCAATACCGCGCCCACCGCGATCGGTTGGTAGTACTGCGAGATGCCGAGGATGGTGAATCCGTTGATCAGCGAGGTGAACAGGATCGCGCCACACACGGTGCCGAGCACCGACGCCTTGCCGCCGCTCAGCGACGAACCGCCGAGCACCACCGCCGCGATCGAACTCAGCAGGTAGGTGGTCTGCAGGGACGGGTCGGCGCCGCCGTTGCGGGCGACCAGCATGACCCCCGCGACACCGCACAGCAGCCCGCAGGCGCTGTAGGCGAGCAACCGGATCCGGCGCACCGGAATGCCGGTCTCCCTGGCCGAGTCGATATTGCCGCCGGTGGCGAGCAGGTGCGTGCCGACCCTGGTCCGGAACAGAATGCCCGCCACCCCGAGCGCCGCGACCAACGCCAGCAGCCAGAACCAGCGCAGCGGGCCGGCGCCGTCCAACGCGAGGCTCTGCAGGAAGGGCGAATTCACCGCCACGCTGTTGCCGCTGGTGAGCAGCAGGGTGCAGCCGCTGAGCACACTCAACGAGCCGAGCGTGACCACGAAGTCGGTCATCTGGAAGTGCCCGATCAGCACCCCGTTGATCACTCCGACCAGCAACCCGCCCAGAATCGCCACCACGATGCCGGTCGTTACCGGATACCCGTGACTGGTGAAGTAGCCGAGCAGCGCCGCCGACCACGGCAGCGTGGCACCGACCGACAGGTCGATCCCGCCGACCACCACGGCGAACTGCTGACCGAGCGCGAGCACGGTCAGGATCGTCGACGCGACGAGCAAGTCGTCGATGTTGTTGGCGGTCAAGAAGTTCGGCGTGGCGATGAAGAACCCGAGCCACACGATCACCAGCGCGATCGGGGCCGCGTAGTCCGCCAGCTTGGCCGGGATGCGCCGCTCACCCAGCCGACCGGGCGCGGCGCGCGCGACGTCGGCGATGCTCGTCACTTGTTCACCAGCCCGGCCAGCGGATTGTCGAACGTGGTGATGGGCCGGGGAAACGCGGCGATCTGCTGATCGACGTTGTCCTGGCCGATGAACGCGATCGGCGCGACCACCCGATCCGGAATGCTCTTGCCCTGATGCTTCGCCAGGCAGGCCTGAACCGCGAGTTCACCTTCGGCGTAAGGGTATTGGGTCACCGTGCCATGCACGGTGCCCGCCTTGACGGCGGCCAGCGCCGCCTGGATGCCGTCGACCGAGATCACCTTGACCTGCCCGGTGCGGCCCGCGTTCTTGATCGCCTGCGCGGCGCCGAGACCCATAGTGTCGTTGGCGGCGAAGATGCCGGTGATGTCGGGGTGCGCCTTCAGGATCGCCTCGGTGACCGTGAGGCCCTTGTCCTGCTCGTAGTCGGCGGGCGCGCGCTGCACGATCTCCAGCTTGCCCGCGACCGCATCGGTGAAGCCCTTGTCCCGGTTGATGCCGTTCTGCTCACCGGCGATGCCTTGCAGCACAATCACTTTCCCGCTGCTGCCGAGCGCTTCCAGCATCTTCTCGCCCGCGATCTTGCCCGCCGCGAGGTTGTCGGAGCCGATGAAGCTCGCGTAGGCGACGCCGGCCTGCTTCGAGGCGTTCGCGTCGATCTGGGTGTCCAGGTTGAGGATGGGAATGTTCTTGCGGGCCACCGGAACCAGCGGCGTGATCACGTTGGTCGCGTTCACCGGCACCACGGCGAAGCAGTCGTAGCCCTGCGCGGCCAGCGTGGAGATCTGCGCGTTCTCGCCGTCCGAGTCGGTCTCGGTTTGGCCCGCCTGCACTGCGACGTCGACGCCGAGCCGCTTTCCCTCGGCCAACGCGCCGTCGCGCAGCGCCGCCCAGTAGGGGTTGGTGAAGTTGCGGGTGACTACGGCGATCTTGAAGTCGGACGAGGCGTCGCCGCCGCGGCCGCAGCCCGCGGTGAGGGCAGCCGCGCTGACGAGAGCCAGGGCCACAAGCCCGATCCGGTATCGAGTGCTCATCTGGTATTCGACCTATCCTGTACGAGTTCAACTCGTGTTGACAACACGAGTTGATGTGTAGTGTGTGACCCGCATCACGAGACTGTCAAGGGTTCTTCGACAGCTCGCACGAATTGCCAGCACGACAGGAGTGACCCGATGGCAGTCACCCGAGCCGACGTGGCCCGGCTCGCAGGCACCTCACCAGCGCTGGTGAGCTATGTCCTCAACGGCGGTCCACGCAGCGTCGCGCCCGCGACACGCGCTCGCATCGAAGCCGCCATCGAACAGCTCGGCTATCGGCCCAACATGTCGGCGCGCAGCCTGCGGATGAATCGCGGGCACGCGCTCGGGATGGTCATCCCCGATGGGGCGAACCCGTTCTTCGCCGAGCTGTCCGCGGTCGTCGAGGCGGCCGCGTTCGCGCGGGGCTTCCCGCTGATCGTCGGGAACGCCGCGGGCGACGAGGCCAGGGAACGCGCCTACGTGAGCGCGTTCATCGACCGTCGGGTCGAAGGGCTGCTTGCGATTTCGTCGTCCTGGGAGTCGGGCATCGCCGATGCCTGTGCGGCGGCCGGCATGGCCTTGGTGGCGGTGGACCGGATCATCGATCCGACCCGCTGTGCGCACGTCATGTGCGACTCCCTCGCCGGTGCGCGAATCGCCGTGGAGCACTTGATATCCCACGGTCACCAGGAGATCGCCTGCCTCAGCGGGCCACACGTTTCGACCGCCGACGAACGCGTGGCGGGTTATCGGCAGGCGCTGACCGACGCCGGATTGCCCGAAAGTGTCGTCGTGCGAGCCGAATTCGGCGGCGCTGCGGGCTATCGCGCCTTGGGCGAGCTGATGAGCGGTGCGACCAGACCTACCGCGGTTTTCGTGACCAGCGATCTACAGGCGATGGGCATGCTGCGCGCGGCCTATGACGCGAACCTGCGCGTCCCTGACGATCTCGCGATCGTCGGGTTCGACGGTATCGAGTATGCCCGCTACACCAGGCCTGGTTTGACGACGATGGTCCAGCCGACCCGGAAGATGGGCGAACTGGCGGTCGAGCTCTTGCTCAAACAGATCGACACCGGGTCGGCCGAGCCGGGCGTGGTCAGCCTCGACGCGGAATTGAAGACGCGTGGTTCCTGCGGTTGCTCGGACGAATTCTGAACTATCGCAAGGTATTACGCGATGCGAGCGTTGCTGCCGAGGTTGCCGTCGAGCAGCGCCGCACCGAGGGTGGTCACCTCGTGCCGCATGGCATTGCGGTGCCGCCAGCTGTCGATCAGCCCGGCCTCACGCAGGATCGATGCGTGCTCGCTCGCCGTGGCGGGCGAAACCCCCAGTCGGCGAGCGAGTTCGGTGGTGCTGCACCCCTCGGCGATCACCTGTAGCGCGGCCGCGCGGGTGCGGCCGAGCAGTGCGGTCAGGGCCTCGTTGGTCGCGCGCGGACCCCACGCGGCGGTGAAATCGTTGATGTCGCGCAGGGCCGGGACGATCAACGTCATCGGCGCGTCCTTGTCCACCAGGGACATCAGCGTGAGTGGCTGGGGCCAGGCGAACAAGGACGGGATGATGACCAGCCCCCGGCCGTCGAGGTGCTCATCGTGGGTGCAATCGAGTTGGCGGTGGATTTCGAGCACCGGCGCGCGCCAGCTCACGTACGGGTGCAGGTCGGCGAACATCCGTTCCACGCCTTCGGTGGCGAGCGTGCGCGCCATCCGCTCGGCGGTCTGTTCGAGATAGGTCTGGATGTGCGACCAGCGTCCGGCGAACGCCACCGAATGGAACGCCTCGACGGCGTCGGCGACATTGCGGCGCGCGGTGCCATCGCGATCCGACAGCTCGGCCGTCCATGCGGGAAGGGGCGGTTGCCCTTCCCGCGCCCGGCTGCGGACGACGCTGTCCAACTCCAGCCGCAGTTCGTCGCGGGAGGCCAGGTGCAACGCCTCGATGCCCGCGGATATCGACCGGGCACCCCGGGTCGGCGTGATCAGATCGAGAAACGAATCGTCGGCGGGCAAGATGTCGGCGAGCACACCGAAGTTGGCCGGAATGGCGCCGCGCACCTGGCTGCGCCAGCCCGCGAAACCGGCGACGTTTCTACGCTGCACCACCCGGGTGGCCAGCATTGTCTCCGCGATGGCGCCGAGCGGGGCGCCGATGCGGATGCGCAGCAGATCGTCTGGCGTGCAATAGATCCGCTTCATCCGCGGCCACCTCGCGTGCGCTGGGCAATGGACGAACCACCCGCGCCGCTGCCCCACGCCGCGCCGACTCGATACCGCGTCACGGCGCCTCCGATCACCTAGAACCTCGCCACCGTACCGCGATGAGCGGGTCCAGTCCCAGTAAAAGGTCCTCGGCATTCGAGGGAATCGGCAACTCCTTCGCTACCGGCTCGTCTCGCCGCGACCACATCGTTGCCAACCATTGCTGCCCCCATTTCCATTCCGCCGCCACACCGTCGGCCATCCGGGCCACGATCATCGCGACGCCGCCTTCGGCCTGCACCGCTCCGTCTTTCAGCATCTTCGCACTCCTCGTTGTCACTGTTCAGAGCCTATGAAGGCGGAGGTGGTGCGGTCACCATGATTCGGTTCAGGCCGAAACACCCAGCAATCGACGGGAACGGCCGAACCTCGCGCAGGTGAACCGGCACGGAATCATCCGCGGTCGGCGACACTCGACTTCGTGACGATCGACTACTCCGCCCAGGTGCGCGCCTGGCTCGAACCACGGGCCGACGAGATGGCCGAATTGCTGGCCACTCTCGTGGCGCACGAGACGGAGAATCCGCCCGGTCGGGGCCTGCGTGACTGTGCCCGTGCGTTGAACGCCGCAATGGCGGGCCTGGGCTTTGGCGGCGAGATCATCGGTGTGCCCGCGGTAGACGCGCAGGAGGATCCGTGCATCGTCCGAGCGACAGTCGGTGACGGCGCGAAAACCCTATATTTCCATGGGCATTTCGATGTCGTCCCGGTCCAGGATCGCGAGCAGTTCACCGCTCGGCGGGTGGACGGCAGGATCATCGGGCGGGGCACCGCCGACATGAAGGGCGGGATCGTCAGCATGCTGTACGGCGCCGCCGCGGCAAGGGAACTCGGGTTGCTCGGCGACGGCAAGATCGTCGTCCACCTCGTGTGTGACGAGGAGACCGGCAGTGTCGCGGGGTCGGGTTACCTGCGGCAGCACGGTCTGATCGATCCGGCCGCGGTCGCCATGGTCACCGCCGAGCCGAGCGCGGGGCGGATCTGGCACGCCGCGCGCGGGGCGGTGAGCCTGCGGGTCACTGTGCACGGCCGCGAGGCGCATGTCGGGCAGGCGAACTTCGGCATCAACTCGTTCGAGCACATGGTGCGGATCGCGGCACCGCTGGAGAAGTACGTCCGCACGATGATGGACAAACACACCGCGTTCGCGATGGACAGCAACGATGCGCGCGGATCGATGGTCGTCGTCGGTGGGCTGTCCGGCGGCGGGTCGAACTTCAACGTGGTCCCCGGCACGACCTGGTTCACGATCGACAGCCGGTTCAATCCCGAGGAAGACCTCGAGGTCGAGCTGAAGAACCTGACCACGATCATCGAGACCGCCGCCGACGGCATCGGCGCCGAGGTGACCGTCGAACTGACCCAGTTCCAGCCGTCGGCGAGCACCGATCCGGATCATCCGGCGGGACAGGCGCTGGCCCAATGCATCTCGCAGGTGACGGGCGTGCAACCCGCCTTCGAGATGTGCGCGGGCATCCTCGACACCCGCTGGTACGCCCAACTCGACATCCCCGCCTTCGCCTACGGCGCCGGGCGCCTCGACGTCTCCCATGGGCCGAACGAGTACGTCGGTGAGGATGAGATGCGGGCGGCCGCAGCGGTTTACGCCCTCTATGCGCGGGAGTTGTTGCGGTGATGCTGGGCAGTTCTTGCCCGGTCAGGTCGCATTTCGCCCGGAAACCCGGTGGCTCGACGGTAGCCGTGCGATAGTTAACTTTCGGCTTCCCTTGCGTTTTCCTCCGAGTGGCGGGAGAACATGTGTGGATCGGAATCGAACTCTTCGTACGCACGATTGTCGGCGGTTTGTTCATCGCCGCCGGTTTCGCCAAGCTTTCCGCGACCACCCGCTGGCGGCAGGACTGGCTGGCGTCCTATGAGCTAGTCCCGGGAGTGCTCATCGGGCCGATCGCGTGGGCGGTGCCGATCGTCGAGGCTATCGTCGGAATCTGTTTGGTACTAGGCGCTTTCGGTCGCGTGAGCGTGCTGGCGGCGGCCGCGATCCTGGTGGCCGTGACGGTGGCCGTGATCAGTGCGCTGATGCGTCGCTTGCAGGTCTCCTGCGGATGTTTCGGGACGCTCGGCGAGCTCATCTCGTGGCGGATCGTCGTCCGCAACCTGGTGCTCATCGCCTCGCTCGCCGGGCTGGCCAGGCACGGCCTCACCGCAACCATCACGATGTTCGGCGCATCGACGCAAACCTTGGCCGTCACTGCGCTGTTCGCGGTCGTCGCATTGTTGTCCTGGCGGCAGCACCACCCCCGGTCGGCTCGGGACACCGAACGTGTTCCGGTAGCGGCCATTCGACCCGATGCCCCTCGAGCGGAGACGCCACCACAATGACCAATTCCCGGCGGTCCTTTCTCCAGCGCACCGGTCTCGGAGTGGTTGGTGGCGCCGTCGCCACCACACTCGCCGCGATCTTTCCCGAGTTCGCCCATGCCGCCGCACCAGCATCGACGCTGTGCGGTGGCAGTACCGGCAATGCGCCGTGCGCCGCGAGATGTAAATGCAACGGCTACAAAGACGGCAAATGCATGAAGCTGAACGGCGGCGTGCTTGCCTGCTGGTGCACTGACGACCACGCGGAGTGGCACACCGCACCGAGTACCTGCCGCTGAGCTGACCGAGCAGACGTTCTCGTCACCCGCCGATCCGCACGAGTCGGAATTCCCGCCAGTCGTTGACCTGGTCGGCGGGCGGCTCGGGCCATAGTGGAGTGATGGGCAACGAGACGACGGTCGCGGCGGTGTTCGAACCCTTGGCGCGGGCCGCGCTCGGGTCACAGACCGCGGTGCGGTTCGAGTTCTGGGACGGCAGCTCGATCGAACCCGAGGGGGCGAGCGCGGGGACGATCCGCATCAACTCCAAGGACGCGCTGAGCCATATGGTTTGGGCGCCAGGCGAACTCGGTATCGGGCGGGCGTTCGTGTCCGGCCTGGTCGACCTGGACGGGGACATCTTCAAGATCCTTCGGTCGCTGGCGACGACGGCGCCCGGTGATGCGAAACTCGGCCTCCCCGCGGCCTGGCAGGCCATCGGTGCGGCCAGGCAGCTCGGCGCGCTCGGGCGCCGTCCGGAGCTGCCGCCGGAAGAGGCGCGCCCCCAGCGCGGACCGTTGCACACCAAGCGACGGGACGCGGTGGCGATCAGTCATCACTACGACGTCGGGAACGACTTCTATCGGCTGGTGCTGGGCGAGAGCATGACGTACTCGTGTGCGCGGTTCGTCGCAGACAGCGATGACGGCAAGGTCGGTGCGAACGGCACTGTCTCGTTGGAGGATGCGCAGCGGGCCAAGCATGACCTGATCTGCCGCAAGCTCGATCTGCGGCCCGGGATGCGACTGTTGGATGTCGGCTGCGGCTGGGGATCGATGGCGATCCACGCGGCTGCGACCTACGGCGTGCAGGTGGTCGGCGTGACGATCAGCAGCGCGCAGATCGAGCTGGCCCGCAAGCGGGTCGCCGACGCGGGGCTGTCCGCGAACGTCGAGATCCGGCTGGCCGACTATCGCGATCTGCGGGGCGAGCAGTTCGACGCCATCTCATCTATCGGCATGTTCGAGCATGTCGGCACCAAGCGGGCCGCGGCGTACTTCGAGACCTTGCGTGCCCTGCTCCGACCCGAGGGCCGACTACTCAACCACGCGATCTCCTCCGCGGGCGGGTCCGTGATGGGCAGTCGCTCCTTCGTCGGCCGCTACGTCTTTCCGGACGGTGAGCTGGTCGATGTCGGCGAGGTCGCGTTGGCGATGCAGCGGGCCGGATTCGAGGTGCGCGACGTCGAGGCGCTGCGCGAGCACTACGCGCTGACGCTGCGCAACTGGGTCGCCAATCTGGAAGGTGCTTGGGATCAAGCGGTTTCGCTCGCCAGCGAAGGGCGGGCCCGGATCTGGCGGCTCTACATGGCGGCCTCGGCGTTGGGTTTCGAGGACGGCGGGCTCGGGCTGCACCAGGTGCTCGGTGTGGTGCCGGATCCGCAGGGGCGCACCGGAATGCCGGGGACCCGGCGCGCGTGGATGTGAGCGCCGGGCCCAGCGGGTTCAGGAGCGGGTGCGCACCGGTTCGCCGCGGTACCTGGACTGTCCGCCGTTGATGCGCAGCAGCCGCCAGGTCAGCTTCGCCACCGGGTTCATCAGTCCGATGTCGGTCGCGAGCATCCGGGCCTCACCGAAGAAGTCGCGACGACGAGCGCGCGCTTCGGCACTGCGCCAGAACAACTCTCGGCGAATGCGCAGCGGAATGTCGAACGCGTGGAACAGCGAACGCGGCGGCTTCACGATCAGGTCGCAGGCGATGAACATGATGATGGGGTAGGCCAGCGACAGCGTGCTGCGCTGCACGAATCCCAGCTTCGGGACCCGCTGCCGCAGGTACTCGTGCGCGAAGGCGATGTGGCGCGCCTCCTCGGCGATGTGGATCCGCATCACGTCACGCATGATCGGGTGCACGTTCTCGCCCGCGCGCAACACCGACTTCTGCACGTGATCGATCGGCTCCTCGCCCGCGAGCACGGCGACGAAGAAGGTGGTCGGGAAGAACCGTCCGAGCAGCGGCACCAGCGGTCCGACCGTCTTCATGAATCGGCTCATGCCGGGCACGTCCAGGCCGATCCGATTCACCATCTCCTGGAACATCAAGGTGTGGTTGACCTCTTCGGCGACCTCGTGGTTGAGGTACCGGAATTCACCGGATCCGTTGGGCACCACGGCGAACAGATAGTTCATCACGCCGCCGATCAGCACCTCTTCGAACTGCAGCCCCACCTTCGCGACGTTGGCCTGCCGCCACATCCCGATCTCGATCTTGCGCGCCTCCGGCAACGCCAGGTACCAGGGGTGCGCGCCGAGCGGATCACTGTCCGCGGGCAGAATCCAGCGCGGATCGTTCGGTACTACCGCCCATTCGGGTGCATCCCAATCGATCTCGGTATACGGGTCGAAGTGCTTGTTCACCGACCCTTCGGAGAGCGTCGTCAGGATTCCCGCATACGCGCTCTGCGCCGCGGTCCGAGACGGCGCCGTTGCCGACTTTGTAGCCATGACGTCTACCTCATATCCAGTCGAGGTTAATGTGACACATGTTTACAGTAACAGTCTGTCTCACTCAGATCTAGACCGGAAACCAACCGAGTGGCATAATCAATTATTGATCTAGGTAATTTTTTGATTAGCGGTTGACCTCGGGAGGCATGGAGTGGCACTGCGGCACGCGGTACTGGCGGCTCTACTCGGCAACGAGCTGTCCGGATATCAGCTGGCGAAGCTGTTCGACGTCAACATCTCGAACTACTGGCACGCACTGCCCCAGCAGCTCTACACCGAGTTGGCCAAGCTCGAATCGGCCGGTTTGGTGGTGGGACGCGAAGTGGTGCAACGCGGTCGGCCCAACAAGCGGGTGTACACGCTCACCGAGGCGGGCACGGCCGAGATGTCCGCGTTCATCGCGGGCCCGAGCAAGCCGTCCGCGATACGCGACGATCTGCTCGTCAAGATGCAGGCGGCCGAGGCGGGCGATACCGGGCGACTGATCGAGCAGCTCGAGGACCGGGCGGCCGAAGCCAGGGGCAAGATCGAGCAATTCGAGCGGCGGTTGAGCCGGGCCCGCGGCGACCTCGACGAGGACACCTTTCTGGCCCGAAGTCCTTGGGTAGGGCCATATCTCGTCGGATTGCGCGGCAGGGCCTTCGAGCAGGAAGCCCTCGACTGGTGCAAGCGGAGCGCGGACGTCCTGCGGGCACGATCGCAGAGCTCGGCGACATCGCAAGCGCGGAAGGAACATTGATGGGCACCGAGATCGGCCGAATCGCCGCTCCCCTCCCGCCGTGTCCCGACGGGCACACCGCGTTCGAATCGGCGTGGCCGGTGCGGCTGGCCGACACCGATACCGAACAACGGCTGCGGCTCGACGCAATCGCCCGCTACGCAATGGATCTCGGCTACGAACACCTACAGGCCGTCGACGACGGCGACCTGCATCCCGCATGGCTGGTGTCGCGCACCGTGATCGACGTGCTCCACCCGATCGAGTTCGGTGACCGCGTACAGCTACGCCGCTGGCCATCCGCCCTCTCGAACCGCTGGTTCACCGCTCGCATCCAAATCCGAAGCGAGCAAGGCGGTTTGGCGGAGGTCGAACAGTTCCTGATCAATGTCGACCCGGTCGCGGGCAGACCCGCCCGAATGACCGACCGCTTCATGGCATCGATGCTGGCCGTCACCACCGACCACCGCCTGCGCTGGAAACCAGCCCTGCAACAGATCACCGACACCACCCCCTCCCCCACCCCGTTCCCACTACGCGTCGCGGACTTCGACCGCTACGGCCACGTCAACAACGCCATCCACTGGCAAGCCGTCGAAGAAGGACTCGCCAACCACCCGACCGCCCACACCACCCCCTACCGCGCCATCGTCGAACACGTCGGCGCGATCACCGTCGGCAACGAAGTCATGCTGCGCACTCACGCCACCGACTCGGCGGTGCGGTTACAACTCGAAGTAGACGGCACCCCACGAACCCTCGCCCAGGTCACGCCCATCAACTGACTGGCTGGAACAGATCGGATTGCCCGGGTGTTGCTTAGACGGGGGTCGAGACGAGACAGAGGGATGAACGTGCGGGTCGAGATTTGGACCGATATCAACTGTCCGTTCTGCTACCTGGGCAAGGAGCGGTTCGGACAGGCGCTGGCGGAGTTCGCGCACGGCGACGACGTCGAGGTGGTGCATCGCTCGTTCGAGTTGGATCCGAGCCTGGCCGCCGACGAGTCGGGTCCGGTGATCACGAAGATCGCGCAGAAATACGGGATCAGCGAGGCGCAGGCCGCGGCCAACGAGCGAGGTATCGGGGCGCAGGCGGCCGAGCTCGGGCTGCCGTATGTGACCGAAGGGCGCGACTACGGCAGCTCCTTCGACATGCATCGGCTGCTGCACTTCGCGCTGGCGCAGGGTAAGCAGGAGGAGCTGCTCGACGCGCTCTATCGCGGGAACTTCGCGGAGGCGGAGTCGCTGTTCGCCGATCATGAGCGCCTAGTACGGCTCGCGGTCGATGCGGGACTCGACGAGTCCGGCGTGCGTGCGGTGCTCGCCGATCCGAACGCCTATGCCGACGCGGTGCGGGCCGATGAGCAGGAAGCGGCGCAGCTCGGGGCGACCGGCGTTCCGTTCTTCGTGATCGACCGCAAGTACGGCGTCTCCGGCGCGCAGCCGGTTTCGGTGTTCGCCCAGGCTCTCGATCAGGCGTGGGGCGATCGCGCGCCCGTTATCCAGACGATCGGTGGCGGGGATGCGTGCGGTCCGGACGGCTGTGAGCTGCCTGCGCGCGATTGACCTGTCCGACCGGCATATCCGACGAAAATGCCCCTGATCGGTAGTTACCGATCAGGGGCATTTGCCGTCTGCTTACGCGCAGTTACTCGGCGCGGGCCTGCCTGCGAATCGACCGTCGAGCCAGTTCAGCATCGAGGGGAAGCCGATGACAGCGGTGGTCAGGTGGTCCGGCGAGGGGAAGAGTTCGGATTCCACCCGCACCCCCGCACGGCAGTAGCGGTTGACCGTGTTCGCGATCGCGTCCAGCGGGATCAGGTTGTCCTGCGGGGAATGCCATTCGAAGATCGGCGCATCGGGCACACCGCCGTAAAGCTCGACGCTGTTCTCGTCCGCCACCTCCCAGGCCTTCGGATCGTGAGCCATCACATTGTCTTTCGCGTAATCGTCGAAGCTGTGCCCGACACCACGCGCGATCAGGTCATTGGTGCAGCTGTTGGCGATGTCCCTGGCTGCGGCCCGCCCGCGCTCACTCAGGGCGTCGGTGACCGGCAGCCGGTCCGGGTACTCCCGCTCCAAGCCGAGCACGGCGGCGAAGCCGAGGCCGAATGCCGGGTGCTGGTTGTGCCCGATGGCCCAGCCCATCGTCTGCAGGTTCATCGGGACACCACCCTCGGCGGCGCCGACGATGTTCAGCTCCGGCGCGTACTTCGGCGCGAGCGCGGCGGCCCAAGCAGTCGCCATGCCGCCACCGGAGTAACCGGCCAATGCCACCGGGCTCTTCCCGAGGCTGAGCTGCGACAGTCGCTGTGCGGCACGGACACCGTCGAGCGTGATCTGGCCACCCAATCTCGCTGCGCCGTAAGCACTCTTCGGGCCGAGGTGATCGGGCAGCGCGACAGACCAGCCGCGCAGCAGCGCGACGTTCAGCGCCGGCGCGAACGGGACGATGAAGTTCGTGTCGTTGGCGTAGAGCCCGTGCGAGATCGCGCACTGGGTGCCGAGCCCGTTGATGATGTGCTGGAACGACAGCAGCGGCGCGTCCGCGCGGTGACCGACCGGGGTCAGCACCGTGGTGGTTGCCGCGATCGGCTGACCCTGGGAGTTGGTCGAGCGGAACTTGATCAGGGTGACCGAGGCGCCGGGGAAGTAGAACAGCGGCGGCATCGGGCGGCTGTCCAGCACGTCACCGTTGGCCTTGCTGCCGATATCGGCCGGCGCGGCGTAGAACGGGTCCGGGTCCGGGTTCGGCCAGATCGGCTGGGCGTTAGCGGTGACCGTGCCGCCGGAAACCATGGCGGCGCTGATCGTCAGCGCGCCGAAGGCGGCGAGGATCGGTCTGAGTTTCGTGCCACCGGTTGCCAACCGAAAAAGTCGTCTACCCACTGGGCTATACCTCCACTGCATCGCGAGAATTTTCAGGTGATCCGGTGAGCTGCATTTCACGTGCGCGAAACGACAATAATCGTCGAACGGCCGCTTGTCGCGTCCGTGCCGGTGCGAAAGTGTCGTAGATTACATGCAGTTCTTAATACGAATTAAAGTTGCGCTACGCTCGTAATGACGACAACGCGCGGCAAGCCGTTGCTGCGGGCACTTAGCCTGCTGGCCAGGGGTTTTGATCCGCGTTCGTCATCGAACTCGCAATCTGAGACCTTGGCGAAAAGGATCTGTCGGCGCTGTGTAGACCGACTTGAAATCGTTTGTAGTTTTCCTTAAATGATTTTCCGAGGATTATCGGTGATTATCCGAACGTAGCACGCTCCCGAGTTGGCTATCCCGTTGCTGTCGTCGGGTCAGCGTAATGGCGAGGGCGATGACGGTCTATCCGTGCGCTTATCGACGCGAAGAATTCACGTTGCCCTAACGAGGTGCTCCGGCGGAATTCACTGCGCGTGGGTCACGCACGCACGGCCGCCCGTCGAAGGGGCCATGCGCGACCCGTCGCTGGTCGATAGCCGGAGCCGCACCCCTGTGCGGCAGACCACCGAGAGCGGGAATAATGAACGCCTACCCCACGATTGGACTCGATCATGACCAGCGCTGACTTGTTGATCGATGCCTTCGGCCGTGTCCAGGAGAACGTGCACGGAGCCGTGTCCGGCCTGACCCGCGACGAACTGGCAGTCCAGCTGGAGCCCGGCGCCAACTCGATCGCCTGGCTGATCTGGCATCTGACCCGCGTGCAAGACGACCACATCGCCGACGTCGCGGACATCGAACAGGCGTGGACGGCGGCGGGCTGGGCCGAGCGCTTCGGCCTGCCGTTCGACGACACCGCAACCGGCTACGGCAACAACCAGGACGAGGTGGCCCAACTCGGTGCGGTGTCCGCCGATCTACTCCTCGGCTACTACGACGCCGTGCACGAACAGACCATCAAATACGTCTCCGGCCTTACCGACGCCGACCTCCCCCGCGTCGTCGATACCCGCTGGAATCCCCCCGTCACCCTCGCCGTCCGCCTGATCAGCGTCGTCGACGACGACATCCAGCACTCCGGCCAGGCCGCCTTCATCCGCGGAGTCCTGCTGCGCCGCAGGTAAACCCACACAGGTACCCAATTCAGGGTCATCCCTGACAGCGGGTGCGTGACGGATCCGCTCGGCGGGACCCGCCGCGCACCGAACGCGACGGCCAGCGGCCCCGACTCCTCTTAGCGGGGTGTCGGTGGCCAGTTCTTGAGAACGGCGTCTAGCGCATCGAGCGCTCTGGACCAGGAGTCCTCGACATTACGTGGGTGGCTGTCGTAGCGGCCCGTTGTTTCAAGGGTCACGTATCCGTAGAAGGTGCCGTGCAGTAGGCGGATCGCGTCGGTTTGGTCGGGCTCGGCCAGGTCGTAGCCGCGCAGGATCGCGCGGGTCATCTCGGCGTGCCGCATGGCCGCGCTGGCGGTGGCCGTCGCGGGGTCGAGGTCTAGTTGCGTCGCGGCGTAGCGGCCCGGGTGCTTCTTCGCGTAGTCCCGGTAGGCGTTGGCGAAGGCGACCAGCGCGTCCTTGCCCGCGCGACCCGCCAGCGCGTGCGCGACCTTGTCGGCGAGTTCGGCCAGCGCCAGGACCGCCACCTTGACCCGCAGGTCGCGGGCATTTTCCAGGCGTGAGTACAGGCTCGCGTCCTTGACGCCGAGCCTGCGGGCCAGCGCCGAGACGGTCACGTTGTCGAAGCCGACCTCGTCGGCCAGCTCGGCTGCCGCCTGGATCAGGCTCTCGTCCGTCAGCCTTGCGCGTGCCATGCAGTTCTCCTCATTCCATGTAGGCCTAACTCATTTGCCTAATGTCTCTAGGTAGTTTAGCGTATCGACTTGTTAAATCAGCTAGCGAGTACGATTGAGGGGAGACCTCCACCATGAACGCATCGGTTTCCCATACCGCGCGCCCGACCGAGTTCGGCCGGGTCTTCCCGCCCGACGAGAGCTGGCTGGCCCGGCAGCCGCAGGAGCAGATCCTGCGGCCCGAGTTGCCCATCGTCGACCCGCATCATCACCTCTGGTACCACCCCGGATTCCGTTATCTCCTAGCGGAATTCGCGGCGGACACGGGCAGTGGGCACAACGTGATCGCGACGGTGCACGCCGAGGCGATGTCGGCCTACCGCACCGAGGGACCGACGGAATTGCGGCCGGTCGGCGAGACGGAGTTCGTCGCGAACCTGGCCGCGGCCAGCGATGCGGCCGGCGGGCCCACCAAGGTGGCCGCCGGAATCATCGGGCGGGCCGACTTCGCCCTCGGCGCCGACATTGTCGACAACGTCATCGAGCACCACATCACCGCTGGTGCAGGTCGATTCCGGGGCCTTCGGTTCGGGGCGAGCTGGGATGCGAGCGAGGAGATCAAGCTCAGCCATCCCGGCAACCGTCCGCACATGCTCGCCGAACCGGCCATCCGGGACTGCGCCCGCGTGGTCGCCGACCGTGACCTGACGCTCGACTTGTGGATCCTGTCCCCTCAGCTCGCCGACGCCGCCGAGTTGGCCGACGCGATCCCCGAGCTGCGGATGGTGCTGAACCATTGCGGCGCGCCGCTCGGCTTCGGCCCCTACGCCACCGACCGCGCCGAACACTTCGCGACTTGGGCGCGCGGCATCCGGGAGGCGGCCGAACGGCCGAACGTCGTCTGCAAGCTCGGCGGCATCCTCGCCACAGCAGCCGCCTTCGACTACCGCACCGAGGCGACCCCGCCGACCTCGGAAGAGCTTGCCGCCCTGTGGCATCCGTGGTTCGACACCTGCATCGACGCCTTCGGTCCGGACCGGTGCATGTTCGAAAGCAACTTCCCGGTGGACAAAATGGGAACTCGATACGCGACGCTGTGGAACACCTTCAAGCGGCTCGCTTCCGGCGCCTCGGAAACCGAACTGGCCTCGATGTTCTCGGAAACGGCCCGCCGAACATATCGGCTGGCGCACTGACCTCCGCGACCTCACTAAGGAACACCCCAATGACCAACTGGATCACCACCCCCATCGAATCCCCCATCCTGCGTGGCGCCCTCGATCTCGAACGCACCGCGCACGGCGTGCTGCCGCACCGGCTGCCCGCCTGGGCTCGCAAGCAGTTCCCCGACGACTATCTGGCGATGGTCGAAGCCCAGCCGACCGGCGTCCGGGTCGTCTTCCGGACCAGCGCGACCGTCATCGAGCTGGACGTGCTGCCGACGCGGACCGTCTACCAGGGCGCCCCGACACCGCCGGACGGCGTGTACGAACTGCTGGTCGACGGTCGGCACGCGGGTCGGGCCAGCGTGCCCGGCGGCACCCGGCACATCGTCGACATGGCCACCCAGTCCAAGGTCGCCGAGCAGGGGTCGGTCGGCACCGTCCGATTCACCGACCTGTCGGCCGAGCCGAAGGACATCGAAATCTGGCTGCCGCACACCGAAATCACCGAGCTGGTCGGCCTGCGCACCGACGCGCCGGTCGAGGTGACACCGGACCGCGGCCGCAGAACGTGGCTGCACCATGGCAGTTCGATCAGCCACGGCGCCAACGCCGATGTCCCGACGGCGACCTGGCCCGCGGTGGCGGCCGCGCGGGGCGGGGTCGAGCTGATCAACCTGAGTCTGCGGGGCAACAGCCTGCTCGATCCGTTCGTCGCGCGCACCATTCGCGACACCCCGGCGGATCTGATCAGCCTGAAGATCGGCATCAATATCGTCAACACCGATGTCATGCGGCTGCGCGCCTTCGGACCGGCGGTGCACGGCTTCCTCGACACCATCAGGGAGGGACACCCGAGCACACCGCTGTTGGTCGTCTCCCCCATTCTCTGCCCGATCCACGAGGACACCCCCGGTCCGGGTGCCCTCGAATTCGACGGCACGAGAGTGAGTTTCCGCGCGACCGGCGATCCAGCCGACCGCGCGGCCGGACGACTGACCCTCAACGTCATCCGGGACGAACTCACCCGTATCACCAAGCAGCGCGCGGCCGACGATGCGAACCTGCACTACCTCGACGGTCGGTCGCTGTACGGCGAAGCGGATTTCGTCGAGCTGCCGCTGCCAGACCAGCTCCATCCGGACCCCGCCACCCACCGCCGCATCGGAGATCGCTTCGCCGACTTGGCATTCGGTGACGCCGGACTGTTCACTGCCTGAGCTGATCGGGCAAGCTGCCACCGGCCGGAATCACCCCTGGGTGGTTCCGACCGGTACGGTGGCGAATGCTGCTGCCGAACAAAGGCGCGTCGCGTTGTCAGTTATGCCAAATGTGTTGCGACGCTTAAGCAAATGAAGCTGCGCTGACGTTTGTCGGCCAATGGTGACAAAGACAATAGGATGGCAACCGACCTGTGTTGTCGTGGTCACTTCGCGGACAGATGGTGGGTCTGGACTGATTCGCAGAAAGGGGTCCAGCTTATGCGCCGCAAGCCTGTCGTCTGGATGACCATTGCCGCGATTCTCGCCGGAGCGCTCACCGCGCCCAGCGCTGCGGGCGAGCCGAACAATCCAGGGTCGCGGCCGCCGTATCCCGTCTCCTACCTGTTCAACGATGCGGTGGACGCCGAGGCGGACCACCCCGGTGCGGCGCCGCTCGGCGCCAACGACTGGACGTGCAAACCCAGTGCGCTGCACCCGAATCCGATCGTGCTGGTGCACGGCGGGCCGGAGACCGTGCGGCTGGACTGGGGCGCACTGTCCCCGCTGCTCGCGAACAACGGCTACTGCGTGTACTCCCTGACCTACGGTTCGATCCCCGGCATGCCCGCACCGCTCGGCGCACTCGGCGGACTGTTGCCGATCGAGCAGAGCGCGCAGCAGGTCCGCGACTTTATCATCAAGGTGCGGGCAGCAACCGGTGCGCAAAGCGTCGATATCGTCGCGCATTCGGAAGGCAGCCTGGTCACCGACTACTACGCCAAGTTCCTCGGTGGCGCGAACAAGATCGATCGTTTCATCTCGATCGGCCCCGGCTGGAACGGCACCAACTCGCTGGGGTTCGCGGCGCTCTTCGCCGCGCTTGCCGCCAGACTGCGACTGACGCCCGCGCTGGGCGCCGTCGTCGACCCGGTCTGCGCCGCCTGCTTGCAGATTCAGACCGGCTCGGAGTTCCTGCGCAAGCTGAGCGCCAGTGGCCCAACGGTTCCCGGCGTCACCTACACCAACATCGTCACCAGCCACGACGAATTCGTGGTGCCGTACACCAGCGGGATCGTGCAGAGTCCCAGCGTCACCAATCACGTCGTGCAGGACTACTGCCCCGGCGATCTGACCGACCATCTGCTGCTGCCCTACGACAAGGTGGTGGCTCAGCTCGTACTCAACGCGCTGGATCCGAGCACTGCCGCCTACCCCACCTGCATCAGCACGCCGCCGAACAGCTGAGTTCCGCGAACTACGCAGCACAGCAACACAACTCACCGCCCGTCGCACCGAAACACCTGGTGCGGCGGGCTTTGTGATCGAGCCACGTGCCACCGGCACTACCGACGGCACGGACACGATGAAATCCGCTGACCGCCGCTCACGTTGTCAGCGGACAAAAAGGCGCCGCCGGACTCCTCGTTGAGTCCGGCGGCACCGCTAGTGAGGAGTGCTACCAGCCGCCCTTACCGGCGAGCTGTCCGAGGAGCTTGTCGAAGTCCTTACTCCACGCATCCCACGGCGAATCGCCGCCGGTGTTCGAAGCGTTGTTCCACGGGTCCCAGGAGGAATCGCCCCAGGGATCCCAGGAGTCGCCACCATTGTTGGAATCGGAGCCGTCGCCCCACGGATCCCACGGAGTATTGTCGCCATTGTCCGAATTGTCATCGGAACCGTCGCCCCACGGGTCGCCCGACGAATCGTCGCCATTGTCCGAACCGTCACCCCACGGGTTCCACGGATCCCAAGGCGAACCGCCACCCGGCTTGCCCGGCTTATCGCCGCCGCCCGGTTTGCCCGGCTTATCGCCGCCGTCGCCGGGCTTGCCCGGCTTATTGTCGCCGCCGTCCGAAGGCTTACCCGGCTTATCCGGCTTACCGGGCTCGGCGGGCTTCTCGTCGCCCTGCCGGTTGGAAGTACCGAAGTCCTGCGTCCAGTAGGCGGTGCCGTTTCCGCCCTTGGCGTAGCCGACACCGATGTCCTTGAGCCCGCAGTTCAGGATGTTCGCGCGGTGGCCCGCGCTGTTCATCCACGAGTTGACCACCTCGGACGCGCTGCGCTGACCAGCGGCGATGTTCTCCGCCCAGGTCTGCGCCTTGTAACCCGCGGCGCTGATTCGGTCGCCCGGATCGCCCTTCGAGGAGTTGTGGTCCATGAAGCCGCCGGCGGCCATATCTTCCGAATGGCCTTGCGCGGCTTGGGTAAGATGGCTTTCCGCTTTCAGCGGCGCACAACCCGCTTTGGCGCGTTCATTATTGGTGAGGCTGACCACCTCGTCGGCGGCGGATTGCGATTGCGGCGCGGCCATGGCGGCCGGGGCGCCGGCAACGGCGCAGATGGCGATGGCCGAAGCGCCTACAGCGGTGGAAAAAGACAGCATTGTAGCCGGGGAGAAACGCACAATTTCCTTCGAGAGTTGTCGAGCTTATAGAACAAATGCAGGGTCAGCCGACCGTGGTCGGGCCGAGCGCCAGCGGGCGCCAATCCGCGTCGGCGTCGGGAATGACGACGGCGTCGGCGACGGTGCTGGTGTCGGAGTCGGCTTCGGTGTCCGTGTAGGTGTAGGTGTAGGTATCAATGTCGGTGTCGGAGTCGACATCTGCGTCCGCGTCGACGTCGGTGTCAACGTCGGCGTCGGCGTCGGCGTCGGTGTCAACGTCGGCGTCGGCGTCGGCGTCGGCTTCGGCTTCGGTGTCGTCGACATCGGCGTCGGTTTCGACATCGGTGTCGGCGTCGGCAGTGTTGTCGACGTCGGTGTAGCCGGCGTTGTGGCCGACAACGTTGGCAGCTCGCCCGGCGGGTGCCGGGGCCTCGTGCCGAGCCTGCGGGCTCGGCGCGTTGCCACTGGTGATCAGCTGGATCAGGCCTTTCGCCAGTACCGGCCCGACCTGCTTGGCCAGGTCCTCCAGTACCGCGCGCAGCGGTGCGGGCAACGCCGCGCTGCCGGTGGCGAGCGAATCCACCAGGTTGGCAAGCGGTGCCGCGGTGCTCGGCTTATCGGCGCCGCCCGGCTTGGCGGACCGGTCCGGCTTCGCATTCCCGCCCATGGCGGTCGGTCGATCAGCGCGGCGCAACGGCGGCTCGGCCGCGACCGGCGCGATGCGGTCCGGGCGGGCCTGGTGCTGGTAGGAGACGGGCAGCACCGTGGCCGGCGCCTGCTTCGGCGGCGCGACCCACACTCCGTCACCCGAGGTGGTGGTGGAGTTCGTGTCGTCCGCGATCGCCTGCCCCGCACCGCCGTTCGCCGAGACAGCCAGGCCGATCAGCGTCGCCGTCGAGAGCATCGCCAAACGGGCAGGGACGACATTGTTTCTCGGCGCGCTGTGCTTCCCCATGACTGCCTTCCTTCGAAAGATCGATCGCTGGCGAAGCCGACAGCCCACCGCTTGGTACGACCTGGTTCGAACTTGCCGGTCGGGAGCCGTTCGACCGCCGCTCTGCGGTCAAGTACGCGGCACTTCGGGCTGTCGGCTTCCATTCGGAAGCGTAGAACTCGGCCGGTGTGACGAACAAGCAGAACGGACATTCTTACATCGAATCAAGATGCGATTAACTGTGGCACGATGACTGATAACGGCCAGATCACACACGGCGCGTCAGCAGATCACCGCAGCATCACAGTACAGCCACACGCGATCTAGTTCGACGCCTCGTCACGGACCGTGATTGACGCCGGGGTTATGAGTTACGAATGGCCTCGGGTCACTGTTGTTAGGCCAGCTAAAGTCATGTCAGTTTTATCTTGAATCAGCACCTAACCAAGGCCATTTGTGGTCAAAATGGGTGCGTGACATGCATCCTGCGACCGCGAAGGAAGGTCACGCGCCCTCACTTGGCGAGTGACCGTTTCCCAAGGTCGATCCCCAGGTCGAGGCTCGAACGAGTTATGCAGTTGAAGTTACAAGGTGATCTGGGCAACAGGAAGGTTTAGCTTGGCGTAACGTTTGACGTAACGATCGCCGCAGTAGATACTGCTTGCACACAAGTCGGCGTAACACCCCGAATGCGGTCTTTCAGACTCTCTCCACAATTCGCGGATGAACGCACAGTTAACGAAAGAATGTGATGTGTTTGCCGGTCCGTGTCGACCGGCAGGTGCCATGACTCGGTGACGGAATGCTCACTTAATTTTCAGTGATGGACCGAAGGTGCTGCAGATGAGCCGACGGCTCGATACAAAGGTTGCCGATGTCTGATTATCCCTTGCTAACTTCCAATACGATCACGCTCCGCCAGTTCGATTACTTTGTGAACGCGGTGCAACTCGGCTCGCTCTCGGCCGCCGCACGGCGGTTCGGAATAACGCCGTCCGCGATGTCGCAGCAGATCGACGCGTTGGAGTCCTCGCTCGGCCGGAAGGTGTTCGATCCGCGGTCACGCAGGTCGAGGCTCACCAAGTTCGGTCGCGAGTTCTTCGCGCAGGCCTCGGATGTCGTCGAGTCCGCCCGCCAGGCGATGGCCATGGGGCAGACGTTCGGCGACGGCGTGATGACCGTCGGCACGACGCCGACCATCGCCCAGAAGCTGTTGCCGCCGCTCATCTATCGGATGCGGCACGAACGCAATATCGACAGCATCGAGGTCCGGTCGTTCACCGACATCCGCGAGCTCAACGCGACTCTGGAAGAGGGCGCCCTCGACGTCGCCGTCGGACCGTTGGAGCAGTCCAGCTCGCGGGTCGTACACTGCTTCGGCGAGGAAGAACTCGTCGTCGTCTGCCATCCCAGCCAGCGCAGCAGCTTCGACGGCTCGTGGAAGCAGCTGGTCGAGGCGCCGTGGATCCGCTGCGGCGCGAATTCCGATCTCACCGACACCGTTTCGCGCGAGGCGGGCCGAGCGGGCGTGCATGTCCGTTTCGCCGTCCGCGCACCTGACGTGACCACCGCGCTGAGCCTGGTGGAACACGGTGTCGGCGTCGCGCTGGTGCCGAAGATGGCACTGCACGGATCGGCCCGGCTGCTGTCGATCATTCGACTGTCCCGTCCGATTCGCCGGGAATTGACGGTGCACGCGCGCGACAAGTCACTGCACGTGGAGAAGTTCCTCGAGGTCATCAGCGACTCGGAACTCGTCCGAAAGTTCGGGGCCGCAGGACTGCTGGAGATCCGGCGACCGGAACCCGAAGTGGCGCAACGTACCCCGGTGCCGGTCGGCCCGCTGCCCTCCTGACGAAAAGTCGATCCCGCAGCGCCGCAACTGAATTCAGTTCGCGCCCGGTGAGCGCCGCACGATAGCGGCGCTCATCGGGCGGCGGACGTTACGCGGTCAGCTGCAGTCGCATCTGCAGCAGTTCTTCCACGTGATAGATCTCGGTGATCCGGCCGTCGACGACCCGGACGATGTCGGTACCGGTCAGCGAGACCGGTCGCCCGCTGGCGGCCAACCCGAACGCGTCGCCGGTGTGCACGGCTGTCATCCGCCAGTGATTGACCACCCAACCGCCCGGCAGTTCCTCTTGGAACACGATTTCGTGACGAGTATCGCTGAACCCATTGCGCACCTCGCCGACGAGAAACCGCATGCCTTCGATCCCCGTCGATGTCCCGGGCACCGGATTGTGATCGATCACGTCGGGCGCGAAAACCTCGTCGACCCCGGCGACATCCCCGGTGTCATACAGCAGGTAGTTGCGGGTGGCGACCGCGCGAGCCTGGCTGATGGTCGTGGTCATTGCTTCTCCCTTGGTTGGCGTTGTAGCTGGTACACGCCTATAGTTCCCTTGAGGAATCAGTTACCTCAAATGAACTAATGGAGAAATGATGAGTGAGCTACCTCACCCGCTGCCGGAATGCCCGATCGCGCGGTTCCTCGTCGTTCTCGACGGACCATGGGCGACCCTCATCGTGCGGGAACTGCTCGACGGCCCGAAACGCTTCACCGCACTGCGCGCCGGGCTGCCCGGCATCAGCCCCAAAACCCTGTCCGCGCGGTTGCAGCGATTCGAACTCACCGGGCTGGTCACCCGCACCGCGTACGCCGAAGTGCCACCGCGGGTGGAATATCAACTCACCCCGGCCGGACAACGCCTCGAATCGGTACTGGCCAGCATGGCCGACTGGGCCGAAAACGACCTTCCTTACGTGGCCACACCGGCTCCGGCGACAGCGTGAAAGTCGTTCCGCGAGAGCGATAACCGGACAAACGGGTCAGGCCCCGCCGAAGCGGGGCCTGATCTGTGTGCGGAACTGGCCTACTTGGGGGCCGGAGCCGGGGTGAACGGCTGGTTGATCGTGGTGAAGTACTGGATCACCGCGCCGATTGCGACGGGTGCGGTGATGAAGATCTGACCCGCGATGGTGCCGAGGGCGCCCATGGCGGCCGCGCCACCGAGGCAGCCGGCGATGATGCCGCCGACGAACGGACCGAACAGGCCGACGATGGTGCCCGCGACGATGCCGCCGCCGACCGCACCACCGAGAACGCAACCGACAGCCGCGCCGCCGAGGCCACCGACCAGGGTGGCGATGCTGGCACCGAGGCTGATCGTTGCGGTCATCCGCGACCAGGCGGCCTGCTCACGGTCGTACTCGGTCTTCCACGGTGCCTTGTCCTCGAACGGCAGGGCGACCGGCTTGTAGGCGGCCTTGTCCATTTCGAGCTGCGGGGTCAGCGTCGCGGTGCGGCCCGCGATGTCGGCCGCGATCGGGAACTCGAAGTCGTCGAGCCGGAACTTCAGCGGGGTACCCGCGACGACATTGCCGTTGGCGGCCTTGATCTTCAGCGCATCGCCCTCGACGACGATGGAGCCCGCGTCGATGGAAACGATCGCCTGGGAGTCGGTGGCCTGGGAGGTGAAATTGATCGGCGCGTCGGCGTCCGCGGCGGGAGCCGCGTTCACGGTGCCGGCGGAGACACCGAGCGCGGCGATCAGCAGCGTCGCCGTCGCGGCAAAGTTCCTCATCAACATTCTTAGATCCTTTTTAGGTGTGGTCGGGATGGGGTGAGCTTAGGATAGGCACTCCTAAAGCTGTCAACAGGTACGTTTTCGGCGTCGAAACCGGCTACTGGCGCGTGTCATCGCCCCCGATGCCCCCAACGGGCATCGGGTTTCGCGAATCGCCACCGGTCGGTGGCCAACGGATCCGACGCGGGCGCTACCCCCCTGCCCGATCGGCGGCGCTATCGGCGCGCGCGCCTGCTGCGGAACGCGCGATGGACCGGACGATTTCGCCGGTACGCACCGCGATATTGGACAGCAACGAGGACGAAAGACCGTGCGTGTGCTCGGTTCCGCCCTGCAGATAGATGTCGCCGGGCAGCGGCGCCGTCGGCACCAGCCGGTAGTCCCGGGTGACCTGCGGCCCGGCATCCTCGAACGCCACGGACCCGGCCAACTCGCCGAGCAGCCGCCGCACATCACCGGGCCGGAAACCGGTGGCGCACACCACCGCATCGCAGACCAGCGTCTCGGTGAGGCCGGTCGGCCCGTGCGTGACATCGACCCGCACCCCGCCGTCGGAATCGGCGATGCCGGTGACCGCCGAGGCGCCGTGCATGAACAGCCGCCGGGTGCCGGACACCCGTTCGGCGTATTCGTGCGCGTACAGCTGCTCGATCAGCGCCGGTTCCACCGCGGAGTAGTTGGTGCCGCGGTGATAGCTCATCAGCTGTTGCCGCAGTTCCGGCGACGAGGCGTAGAAATCGTCCACCGCCGCGGGGTCGAAGATCCGGTTCGCGTAGGAGCTGTCATCGGCGGGGGTGAGGCCGTATTTGCCGAAAACGGCGTGCACACAAGAACTTCCGTAGTTCTGGTGCAGGTGCCCGACCACTTCGCCCGCGCTCTGCCCCGCCCCGATCACCACGAACCTGTTGTGCCGCAACCGCGGCAGCGCGGCGAGGCTCGGCAGCAGCCCGTGACTGTGGAAGACCCGCCCGGACGCGGCGACGCCGTCCGGCATCTTCGCCGAAAGGCCAACCGCCACCACGATATTCCGGGCCCGCAGCACACCGTCGGCACGACCGTTGAGCCGGATCTCGAAGCAGTCGCCCATCGCCGCGACCGAGACCGCCGTGGTGCCGAAGTGCACCCTGACGTCCACCGTCCGTGCGGCCCAACGCAAGTAGTCCTGGAACTCCAGCCGGGTCGGCCGGAACGTCGACAGGTTGATGAAGTCGGCGAGCCGGTCGTGCTCCTTCAGATAGTTCAAGAAGCTGTATCGGCTGCGCACATTGCGCTGCGTGACAAGGTCTTTGAGGAACGAGATCTGCATCGTCGCGCCCGGCAGCAACATCCCGGGATGCCATTCGAAGCGTTCTTTCGCCTCGACGAACCGAGCGGTCAGCCGCTGTGGCGGCGCGAGGTTCTGGTTGTGCTCCTCGATCGCGATGGCCAGCGCGAGGTTCGACGGCCCGAAACCGATCCCGGCGATATCGACGATCTCATCGGCGGCTTGACCCGTCATTCCTGACGCTCGCTCATGATGTCCTCCGTGTAACTCAGCAAGCCCGCGTCAGGCCGCATTCGATTGCCGCAGCTCGAATTCCAGCGTGTCGGTCGTCGTCACCGCGCCACAGCGGCGGGCTACGTAGTTCATGGCCATCACGTGCTCATCGCGCCCGAAGTCGGCGGTCGCGTCCAGCACCACGAACGGCTTGATGTCGTTCATGAACGCGTCCGCGGCGCTGAGCATGCAGCCCATGTGCGCGTACACCCCGGTGATGACGAGCTGGTCGCGGTTGTAGTGATTCAGCAACTCGCGCAGGTCGGTCCGCTGGAACGCGGAGTAGCGCCACTTGGTGACCTGGATATCGGCCGGGCCCGGTGCCAGGTCACGGACAACCTCGGTGTCGGGGCCGCTGGTCAGCCCGCTGCCCCAGAAGTCCGCGAGAATGCCCCGGCGCGAGGGATGCTGGTCGCCTGGCTGCATGGTGTAGATCACCGGAACGCCGGCCGCGTTGCACCGCTCGCGCAGGCGCCGGATGTTCGCGGTGACGGTCGAGATCGGGTCGAGGCCCGGCTGATACGCATCGATGAAGTACCGCTGCATGTCATGGATCAGCAGCGCGGCACGTGACGAATCCAACGACCACGGCACCTGATTCGCCTCGACGTCCTCGCGCGCCGGAATCGAATACGGCGCTATCGGCGGGATAGCCAACAGTCTTCTCCTGTTCGGTGGTTAGGACGGTGTCAGGCGTCGAACGTCGCGCCGCCGTCGACGCGCAGGTCATGCATGGTGATGTGGCGGGCGCGGGCAGAAGTCAGGAAGTAGATGCTTTCGGCGACGTCCTCGGGGCGCGCCACGCGGCGCAGCGGGATGCCGAGGCGGAAGTTCTCCGGGTCGCCGGCCAGCACGTGATCGCGGGCGGACTCGGACAATTCGGCCGCGTCCTCCGTCCACATGCCGCGCAACATGGGTGTGTCGGTAGATCCCGGTGACACCACGTTCACCCGGACACCGGCGGCGGCCACCTCGAGGCCGAGCGCCATGGCGAACGCCGTAGCCGCGGCCTTGGACGCACCGTAGGCGGCCATGCCGACCCGCGGGGTGGTCGCGGCGTTCGAGGTGACGACGACGATCGAGCCGCCACCGTTCGCGGTGAGCACGGCGGCGGCGCGCCGGGTGACGTTCATCGTTCCGGTGGCGTTCACCGCCAGGCACCGATCCCATTGCGCGCCAGTCAATTCCGATACCGAACCGGTCTCCAGGATGCCCGCGGCATGTACGACGGCGTCGATCTGACCGATACGATCGACAGCGGCAGCAAAGGCGTTGTCCACGGACTCCGGATCGGTCACATCGACCTGCTCCGCATGGGTACTGCCGTCCACCCGGGTCGAGTGAATCTCGGTCGCGGTGTCGTGCACCGACGGATCGTGATCCCACAGCACCACCGGTGCGGCCGACCTGGCCGCGAAGATCTCGGCCGCCGCGCGGCCGATGCCACCGGCCGCGCCGGTGATGATCACACCGCCGTCGACTTTACTGTCCCTGGACATATACTTAGCCTAACCTTAATTCTCGATAGAAGTAAATCATCGACGTTTCGGCTAGAAGGAGTTCGATAGTGCCGTCTCAATCCGACCTAACCCCTTGGCCTGCATCGGAAGCCGAGGCCTACCGGGCGTTGGGGTACTGGTCCGGCGAGACCTTCGGCGACGTGCTCACCGCCAGGGCGACGGCGACGCCGGACGCGATTGCCGTGGTAGACGACCGGAATTGGTGGACCTACGCGGAACTCGAGATCCGCGCCACAGCGCTGGCGGCCGGGTTCCGCGAACTCGGTGCCGAGCCGGGTGATCGGGTGCTTGTGCAGCTGCCCAACATCGCCGAATTCGTCGAGGTGATCTTCGGGCTCTTCTACGCGGGTGCGCTGCCGGTCTTCTGTCTGCCCGCGCACCGGCAGTCCGAGCTGATCCCGATCGCGCAGGCCAGCGGCGCGGTAGCGATGGTCACCTGCCATCACCATCAGGCGTTCAATCACGCCACCCTGGCCGCGATCCTGCGTGATCACGCCCCGGACCTGCGGCACCTGATCATCGTCCCGGACGACAACGGCACCGCGCTGCCCGGCGGCACGCACCCGCTCGACGACCTGCGGGCCGCGCCGCGCGAGCTGCCGAAGGTAGCCGCCTCCGACGTCGCGTTCCTGCAACTGTCCGGCGGCAGCACCGGGACACCGAAACTCATCCCGCGCACGCACGACGACTACCTGTACAGCGTGCGCCGCAGCGCCGAGCTCTGTGGGCTCGACAGCACCAGCGTCTACCTCGCGGCTTTGCCGGTGGCACACAACTTCCCGATGAGCTCGCCGGGCATTCTCGGCGCGCTGTGGGCAGGCGGCACGGTGGCGCTGGCCAGCGATCCCTCCCCCACCACCGCGTTCAGCGCGATCGAACGGTTCTCGGCGACCATCACCGGGCTGGTGCCGCCGCTCGCGCGGCTGTGGGTCGAACGCGCGGAAGCCAGCACCGCCTATGACATTTCGAGCCTGCGGGTGCTGCTGGTCGGTGGCGCCCGCTGCCCGGACGAGCTGGCCCGCCGCATCGGCCCCGCCCTCGGCGTGACCCTGCAGCAGGTGTTCGGGATGGCCGAGGGGCTGGTCTGCTACACCCGGCTCGACGATCCGGAAGAGGTGGTCCTCGCCACCCAGGGTCGGCCGATGTCCGAGCACGATCAGGTGGCGGTGGTCGACGAGCAGGGCGACCCCGTCCCGCCCGGCACCGACGGCCTGCTGGTCACCAAGGGGCCGTACACAATTCGCGGCTACTACCGCAACGCCGAGGCCAATGCGTCGTCGTTCACCGAGGACGGCTGGTACCGCACCGGCGATGTGGTCAACCTGCGCGCGGACGGCAACCTGGTCGTCAAGGGCAGGCTCGGCGACCGGGTCAACCGCGGCGGCGAGAAGATCTCGGCCGAGGAAATCGAAGCACATCTGTTGGACCACCCCTTGATTCGTGATGCGATCGTCGTGTCGGTGCCCGACGAGCGGCTCGGCGAGCGCAGTTGCGTGTTCGTGCTCGCCACCGATCCCGCGACGCCACCGGCGCTCAGCCAGATCCGCCAGTTCGTGCGCGAGCGCGGCGTGGCGACCTGGAAGATCCCGGATCTGCTCCAGGTCGTCGACAGCTTCCCGGAGACCGGTGTCGGCAAGATCAGCCGACGCAGCCTGCGGGCCGAATTGAGCGCACGCGCGGCGGCCGGCTCCTAGTACTGCAACGGCACCTATGTGAGTGAGTGCTGGTAGATCTGGTGTGTGGTGTTGGATCGTGTTGTGGCCGAGTTGGATTCGTTGATGTCACGGATTGCGGGCAGGTTCGCCCGGTCCGAGCCGCGGGAGCGGGCGCGGGAGTATGTGTCGGGGCTGTTGGCGGGTTTGGAACGCAAGAACGGGTGGACGCTCGCTGAACGTGCTGGTGAGGGCAGTCCGGACGGGATGCAGCGGCTGCTGCGCAAGGCTGATTGGGACGTCGATGCGGTGCGTGATGATGTGCGTGACTATGTGGTCGAACATCTGGGTGATCCCGAGGCTGTGCTGGTCGGTGACGAGACCGGATTCCTGAAGAAGGGCGTGAAATCTGCTGGGGTGCAACGCCAGTACTCCGGCACTGCCGGTCGCACGGAGAATTGCCAGATCGGGGTGTTCCTGGCCTACGCCTCGCGCCACGGGCATGCCTTGATCGATCGTGAACTCTATGTTCCCGAGTCGTGGACCTCGGATCGAGACCGCTGCCGCGACGCCGGGATCCCCGACGAGGTCGAGTTCGCGACCAAAGCGCGGCAGATGATCGCCATGCTGCAACGGGCGCTGGCCGCGGCAGTGCCGTTCGCGTGGTTCACCGCCGACGAGGTCTACGGACAGGCGCCCTACCTGCGGGACTGGCTCGAGGACCAGGACGTGTCCTATGTGCTGGCCACCCGCTGTGACCACCAGCTGAGCACCCGCGCCGAGCGCACCGCACGCGCCGACGAACTGATCGCCGACCTCGCCGCAAGCAAGTGGCAGCGGCTCTCGGTCGGAGCCGGCGCGCACGGACCCCGCGAATACGACTGGGCACGCCGCCCGATCGAGGGGACCTGGGCCCGCGGGCGCGGGCACTGGCTGCTGGCACGACGCGCGTTGAGTCCCAACAGCAACGGCGTCTACGAGATCGCCTACTACATCTGCTACGGCCCGCACCGATCCCGCCTGGTCGACCTGGCCTGGGTCGCCGGGTCACGCTGGCATGTGGAGGAGGCGTTTCAGCAAGCCAAGGGCGAAGCCGGGCTCGATCACTACCAGGTCCGCAGCTGGCGGGCCTGGTACGCCCACATCACCCTCTCGATGCTCGCACTCGCCTGGCTGGCAGCGTCGAAAACCCTTGCCGCAAAAGGGGAACCAGCGAACTCGAGCAAGACATGATCGCGCTCACGCTACCGGAAATCCGCCGCCTGCTCATCGCGTTCGTGCTCACCCCACACCATGTCGCCGATCACATCTGGGCCTGGTCGAGCTGGCGGCGACGCCGCCAGCACCAAGCCCGGTTATCGCACTACCGGCGGCGCGGCCACCCACTCACCTGAGTGCCGTTGCAGTACTAGGCCGGTCGGCACGCGGTAAGCGGGACGGTATCGATCAGCCCGACGAAGGCGACTCGCTCCCCCGCCGCGGCCAGCCGCGCCGCCATGGCATGTGCGACATTGCCGCCGAAGGAGTGGCCGAGCAGGTGGTACGGCCCGCTCGGCTGCTCGGCGCGGACGGCGGCGATGCACCGCTCGACCGTCTCGTCGATAACGGCCGTCGGCGACTCGGCCCCGTCGAGCGACGGCAGCGGCAAGCCGAGCACCGGCCGATCGGCAGCCAGCCGCCCGGCCAACGGCAGGAACTGCCAGGCGAATCCACCGGCCGGATACACACAGAACAGGGGCGCCTCGGCCCCGCCGTCCCGCAGCACCACCACGTGTTCCCGGCCGAGCAACGGCGTATCATATTCGGCGACGATGTCATTGGCGGTGCCAAGGCGGGCGGTGCGACCGAGATACTCCAGCCCGCCATCGGGCCTGCGGCGCACCAGGTCTCCGGTGCGATACATGCGGCGACCGTCGGGCGAGTACGGGTCGGCGACGAAAGCGCCTGCGGTCAGCCCGGTTCGGTCGTGGTAGCCGATCGCGATGCCGTCGCCGGACAGGTACAGCTCACCCGTGGCGCCGACCGGTACCTCCGTCAGGCTCGAATCGAGCACGCGCGCATGCGCATTGCGCACCGCTCTACCCAAACACGGTGTCGGACTGGCGGATACCGGTGACCCGAGAGCGTTGATGGTGAATTCGGTTGGCCCATAGAGGTCGTAACCCAGCACACCGGGATGTTCCCGCAGCATCGTCCACAGATCGGGCGGCACCGCTTCGCCACCGAGCAATACCAGGGCCGGAATGTGCGCCCCCTGCAGCAGGCCCGCCGCGATCAAACCGCGGGCGTCGGACGGCGTCACATTGACCACGTCGATGCCGACCTCGCGGTAATGCGCGACCAGCGCGGCGGGGGCCAACCGGGCCCGATCGTCGATGACGTGCACCTCATGCCCGGCCAACAGCCAGAACAGCTCCTCCCAGGACATGTCGAAGGCGAAGGAGACCGTCTGCGCGACGCGCAACCTGCCACGCGCGGCGAAGCGTTCTGTCGGACCGAAGATCTCATCGAGGTGGTTGTAGTACATCGCGGTCAAGCCGCGGTGCCCGACCACAACCCCCTTGGGACGGCCGGTCGAACCCGAGGTGTAGATCAGGTAGGCCGGTTGATCGGCACTGCTCGGCCCGGACACCGCCGCGTCGGCAACCGCGGGCGGCGCCACCACACCGTCGAGCACCGCACCGATCACGGGCCGATCGATGAGCAATCGCACCCGCGGCCCGCGGCCACCGCCGAGCACGCTGCCCTGATGCTCGGTCGTGCTGATCAGAGCCACCGCGCCGCCGTCCGCCAGCAGTTCACGCAACCGGGCGGGCGGATGCGTCAGGTCGAGCGGCAGGAACGCCGCACCGGTGCGCATGACCGCGAAGATCGCCACCACGTAATCGGCGATGCGCGGCAAGGCCAGGGCGACCACATCCGAGGGACCGACCCCGCGGCTCGCGAGCAGCCGGGCCATCCGGTCCACCCTGGCATCCAGCTGCCGGGCGGTGAGTGTGACGGAACCACCAACCAGGACAATCGCTTCCGGTGTCGCTTCGGCCCGTTCCCGCAGCAGCGCGTCGACGCTGCCGCCCGGCTGCCCCGGCAGCGGCACCGCCACCCGTTCCGGCGTGCATTCCGGCGCAATGGTCACCGGCACAGCGGTATCGGTGACCAGGGTGGGGAGTGCTCCCCACTTGACAGACGTACCGCGGACCCGCTCCGCGTGTTCTTCCACCGGAATAACCGTCACAACCCAATCCTCAATCTCGAGCCACCCAGGTTCAGCCGCCTGTCGGCCGAATCGGTGGCAGGCGGGTCGTGCCGAAATCGCCTGCGCCGCTAGTGCGCCGCGTCCTCGTGGTCCTCGTCGAAGTCCGCTTGTCCGCGCTTCCAGTAGGCCGTCACATCGGAGTCACCCGGCTCGGCCCGCAACACCTCGCGCACCCAGCGCCGCAGCGGCCGCACCACGCCCGCCTCGGCGGCGATCCAGGCGTACACGCGCTCGCCCTCGGGAATAGCCACGGCACGCACGGCCTGCTCGAGCAGATCCGAGGTTCCTGGCGCGGCGGTCCCGCGATGCAGCCACCGCACCTCGATACCCGCTGGGGCAACAAGGGCGATCTCCTCGGCGGCATCGGCCACCTCGATGAACGCCCACCCGGTCGCGTCCGCGGGCATCTTCTCCAGCCAGTGGGCGATCGCGGGCAGCGCGGTGATGTCCCCGGCAAGCAGATACCGGTCATAGATGGACGGCACCACCAAGCCACCGGGCGGGCCCGCGATGTACACGCTCGCCCCCGGTTTCGCGGCGGCGGCCCACTCCGCCGCGTGCCCGCCGACATGCAACGCGAAGTCGATGTCGAGTTCCCCGGCGACCGGGTCGTAGCGACGGACCGTGTACTCCCGCGAAATCGGCAGCGGGCGCGGCCATTTCAGGGCCAGGTCGACCTGCTCGGGCAAGCGCAGCGTGCCGTCGGCGTCGGGGTAGATCAGCCGGACGTGCTCGGTGGGTGCGTGACTCTCGAATCCGTCCAGTCCCGGCCCGGCAAAGGTCAACCGCCGCAGCCCGGCGCCGATCATGCGAGCGTCTCGCACTGTCACTTCCCGCAGCCCGACCGGGTACGGCACCTTGGCCCCACCCGCCGCGCCGTCGAGCACTTCAGCGATTCGTTCGAGATGCGCGGCTCGGTTCATCCGGCCGCGCCGATCTTCGTCATTTGCGTGACATCCCTTGCGTTCCATGGAAACCCATCGACCCCGCAGGGCCGATTGTGCGCCGCCAAGCGCAAAACATGAGGTTAGCCTAACTTAATTTGGCAGACAATGCGGCTGGATTCACCGCACCCCCGCACGCGTCTAACGAGCAGGTCGGTACGGGTTCTTCAGGAAGTAGTCGACGACCGTGCGGCCGAGGGTGTAGCCGTTGTGCAGGGACAGGCGGAAACCCGCGGAATGCTGCTCGAGGTGGTCGAGCACACTCTGGCCCGGGTAGGGCTGATCGAAGTTGCTCACGGTACGCAGGGACAGGTAGCGGTCGAGGTAGCCGTGGCGGTCGAGCACGGCCGCGGTGGCGTTGTCTTCCATCTGCGTGGTGCAGTAGTTGCCCTGGCCGTTGGTGCGGACGCCCATGATGTGGCGCGCGGTGTCGGAGAGTTCCTTGCCGGAATACCAATCGTCGCCGGTCATGGTGTCGCACTTGGTAACCGACGGCTTCCGGCCCGCCTGGCCGGGGAACAGCGCGCGTTCGGCGGCGGCCTCGGGACTGTCGGCCAGGGTGGCGTGCTCGGTCAGGCCGAACGCGGTGTCGATCAGCTTCTCGTTCAACTGGTAGGCGGCGGTGTTGTAGTTCTCCACGGGGCGGTAGCCGTAGGGCAGGCCGGGCGCCTCGGCCGGGACGAGATGGTTGCCGAGGTCGAAGTCGACGATCCAGCGTGCCCAGGCCGCCGAGCCGAGGGTGACCTGATCCGGCGGCGCGCCCGCGGTGCCGACAGTGAGGAAGTGGGCGCAGCTGAAGTCCAGTTTCGGGCTGTCCAGCACGGCCATCATGGTGGCGGCGGCGTTGGTCTTGCCCTGTCCGGTCTCGGCGACGCACAGCCCATCGGCATTGCAGTGCACCGGCTTGTAGGAGGTGGGGACGTCCACGGTGATCGGCAGCGACTCGCGCTGCAGCCACGGCTCGGCCTCCGGGTCGAACATCGTGATGACCAGCACACCGACCTTGACCGGCGCCGCGCTCGACTCTCCCCCGCCTCCGCAACCGGCCGCCGTGGCGACCGTCGTGAACACCGTCAGCGCGACTATCCAGCGACGTAGAGGCATCGGATGATCCTATGACAAGGGCCCTTGCCATCCGCCGGGTGGACCGCGACCTACACGAACGCCCGGTCGCGCCAACCTGGGCCGACCCGACAGGCCCGAAAGACCACCCATGTAGGTTGGACGGCAGGTTCTCTTGCGGCACAAGCGGAACCATCGGACCGTCGCTACCTGTGGTTTCGGTGCGCACGCTTGCTCGAGCGATCAGCTGCGCTCGGTAGTCGAGAAGTCGGTAGAGCGCGGCGAGGTCCGCGCCGAGTGAAAGGCCCTTCAGCATGACGTCATCGGCGGGATCGAACGCACGCGCCCACATCGGGGTCACCGGCCTCGCAGTGATGGGAAGCAATATCGCGCGCAACTTCGCCCGGCACGGACACACCGTCGCACTGCACAATCGCAGTATCGCCAAGACCGACGCGCTGCTCGCGGCGCACGGTGACGAGGGCGATTTCGTCCGCACCGAGACGATCGAGGAGTTCGTCGGCGCGCTGCAGAAGCCGCGCCGGGTGCTGATCATGGTCAAGGCCGGCGATCCGACCGACGCGGTGATCGAGGAACTCGCCGCCGCGATGGACGAGGGCGACATCATCATCGACGGCGGCAACGCGCTGTTCACCGACACCATCCGCCGGGAGAAGTCGCTGCGCGAGCGCGGCCTGCACTTCGTCGGCGCGGGCATCTCCGGCGGTGAGGAAGGCGCGCTGAACGGTCCGGCCATCATGCCGGGCGGGCCCAAGGAGTCCTACGAGGTACTCGGCCCGCTGCTGGAGTCGATCGCCGCGCAGGTCGACGGCACGCCGTGCTGCACCCACATCGGGCCGGACGGCTCGGGACACTTCGTGAAGATGGTGCACAACGGCATCGAGTACGCCGACATGCAGCTCATCGGCGAGGCCTACCACCTGCTCCGCGATGCCCTCGGCTTCGACGCCAAGCAGATCGCCGACGTGTTCACCGGCTGGAACCAGGGCGAGCTGGAGAGCTACCTCGTCGAGATCACCGCCGAGGTGCTCAACCAGACCGACGCCAAGACCGGCAAGCCGCTGGTCGACGTCATCCTGGACGCGGCCGAGCAGAAGGGCACCGGCCGCTGGACCGTCAAGGCCGCGCTGGATCTCGGCGTTCCGGTCACCGGCATCGCCGAGGCCGTGTTCGCCCGCGCGCTGTCCGGCGCGACCGATCAGCGCCGCGCGGCCGTCGGGCTGGCCTCGGGCCAGCTCGCCGACAAGCCCACCGACGCCGAGCAGTTCACCAAGGACATCGAACGCGCGCTGTACGCGTCCAAGGTGGTCGCCTACGCCCAGGGCTTCGACCAGATCGCCGCTGCCAGCACCGAATACGACTGGGACCTGCACCCCGGCGACCTCGCCACCATCTGGCGTGGCGGCTGCATCATCCGCGCCCAGTTCCTCAACCGCATCAAAGACGCCTACGACACCAACGCGCAGCTGCCGAGCCTCATCCTGGACCCGTTCTTCCAGGAGGCCATCGAGAACGCGATCGACAGCTGGCGCCGGGTCGTCTCCGCCGCCGTCCAACTCGGCATCCCGGTCCCAGCCTTCGCGTCCTCGCTCGCCTACTACGACGGCCTGCGCGCCGAGCGCCTGCCCGCCGCGCTCACCCAGGCCCAGCGTGACTACTTCGGCGCGCACACCTACGAGCGGATCGACATGCCGGGCAAGTACCACACCCTGTGGAGCGGCGACCGCAGCGAGATCCAAGCTGACTGATCAGAGCTGACCCGAGCACCCGGCCGTCGATCGGCCGGGTGCTCGTCATTTCTCATCCGAAATCACGCCGCAGATCAGCTGGCTTGATACTCCGCGCTGCACTCGCCGTTGGTGTAGTTCGGGCCCTCACCGTGGTTGAAGACGCCCAGATTCAACAGGATTCGGCCGGGCTTGGTGGCGATGCCGGAGATGGTCAGCGTGTTGTCGGGGCCTTTCACCTGAGCGGAGGTGTCGGCGACGCCGCTCTTGCCGGTGGTGATATTCGCCCAGTTGACGGTGAATTTCTGGTCGTAGGCGAAATCGGTGCCCGCGTCGGTGTGCAGTTTCAGATCGATCGAGCCGTTGCTGGAGGTCGCGAAGGCCTCGCTGGCTGCCGGGGTCTGGAATGGTTCCACCGGGACCGGGTAGCTCATCGTGCATACCGGTGCCGCCGGATCGTTCGGGGCGGCGAAGGCGGCGGGTGCGCCGGCGGCGGTTACTGCGAGGCAGGCGATCGCGGCGATCCGCAATAGGCCAGAGCAGGTTCCTGATTTCATCGAACCGTCCCATCAATCATCGAGATGTACTGGATGAACATGGTTGCCGCGCTGATCAATAGTGGTCGACAACATCGGCAACCAGCACCAGCGTAGCGACCTTTGTAGACGCGTGGCAACGTATCAGAAATCGAAACATGCTCTAGCAAAAGGGATCTCGAGTAGCAAGACCTCAATATATTTGTGGCACAGCATTTCCGGCGATGACGTGCAGCGACGATACAAAATGCCGCACGCGGGGCGCTCCTCGCGCGAACTGTTCGCCGCCGTCCGATGTGTCCGATTCAGCGGTCGGCAACCCCCGCCCGGGCGGCGGACTGTGATCCGCGACACGATCTTCGGACGAAATTGCTGGCAGCTTGCAGTTATCCCGGTCGCCGTTGCGCATCGACACAGCCGCACTTTGCACGCCAGGCGCGAATTTCGCGACGGGGCGCGGCATCATGGCAGATATGCGCGTACTTATTCAGCTTCGTCCGTCCGTCGATCTGATTACCGCAGTGGCCGACCGTGCGGTGACAGTCGCCTCCGCCGATGTTGCCGGGCATCTACCCGGGATCGCTTTGGATCGCTCCTACGCTCCGATCGCGGTGCCGAAATCCATTCCCGCAGTGTCCGATACCGATCAGTTGAGCTATTCGCTCGCACCCGCGGACGCGTCGGTATTGGTGCGCGGCGAGATCGACGATGACGGCATCGCGGACAGCGTGTCGCAATTGACGGCAGCGCGCGGCGTCACCGGCGTATTCGCCGATCCCGTAATTCAGACCAACCTCACGTGTGGCGATACTCCCGCCGTCGGTAACTGGCACGACGTCGAAACCCTGCTGCACCACGGCGATCTGGCGACCGCCGGTTTGGACGGGAAATCGGTGGCGCTGGCCATCGTCGACACCGGTATCAATGCCGCGAAGGTCAAGCAGGTGCGCGGCGGGCAGATCACCATCGACAAGGCGCGCAGCTGGAATCCGGCGGGGGTCACCGGCACGGCGGGCGAGTTCCCGGTGGACCACGGCTCGATGTGCGCGTTCGACGCGCTCATCGCGGCACCGAAGGCCTCGCTGCTCGACATCCCGGTGCTGCAGAGCAAACGCCAGGGCGGCACCGTCATGGAGGGACTGCTGTCGGACGCGCTGGCCGCGTACGCCCACCTGCGCACGGTGCTCACCGATCAGCCTGCCGCGTCGCGGGCGCTGGTGATCAGCAACAGCTGGGGTTCGTTCTCGCCGAGCTGGGACTTCCCGGTCGGACAGCCGGGCAACTACTCCGACAATCCGTCGCATCCGTTCAACGTGATCGTCGGCTCGCTCGAGGTGGCAGGCGCCGACATCATCTTCGCCGCGGGCAATTGCGGCCGCGACTGCCCGGACGGCCGCTGCGCCTACCCGGACAAGCCGATCGGCGGCGCCAACTCGCATCCGAGTGTCCTGTCCATCGGCGGCGTCGACACCGCGGGCAAGCGCGTGGGGTATTCGTCCCAGGGCCCCGGCCGGTTGACCGACCGCAAGCCGGACATCTGCTCCTACACCCACTTCCTCGGGTCGACGGCGTTCGGCGCCACCGAACCGGACACCGGCACCTCGGCCGCCACTCCGGTGCTGGCGGGCCTGGTCACGGCCGTTCGGACCCAGTGGTCGGCGACCGAGTTGCCGCCCGCTCAGCTGCGAGAGTTGTTGCAGCGCACCGCGACCGCGCAGCCCGGCGGTTACAACTACGACTACGGGTATGGCGTCGCCGATGCGGCGGCGCTGCTCGCGGAGCTGAAACGAACGGCCACCCGCGCGTAACGTGGGGGCATGCCGCTGCTGACCATTCGGCTCCCGCAGGAGGCGACCCTGGACGCCGCCCTGCGGGAGTTGAAACTCACCGTTGACGATGTCGATGCCGCTTACGGCCTGGTAGCCGTCGATCCCGCGAACGGTCTGTACGCGCTGCGGGTGACCGATGCCGCCGCGGCACGGATGACCACCACTGGATCCGGCGTCGAGATCTTCGCCGATCCGCGCATCGAGCCGGGCAACGGAGCGGTGGGCGATCCGAAACCCCGTGCGTGAGAATCGGTCCCGGAAACGACAGCGTCCCGGCGCTACCGATTGGTAACGCCGGGACGCTGATTCGGACTGCTATCGGGCGATCGAGTCCGCCCATTCGATGACGGCGGCCCGATACTCCGCCGTGTTGGGTGCGAGATTCACCGAATGCCCGGCACCGGGCAGCACATAGGTGCGCAGCTTGGCGTCGGGACCGAAGTACGGCGCTTCCGCCGCTTGCAGGGTGGCGCTGTCCGCGCAGATCGCGAATCCCGGACCGCAGGACAAGATGTCCTTGCTGCCGTTGACCACCATGGTCGGCGCGGTGATGAGACTGGACATGCCCGGCAACGTGGACATCAGCCCGTCGGGATACTCGGTGAGCGAGAACGTTTCCTTTGTCGCCTCGTCGGCGGCGACCACCTGCGGATCGAAGTTGTCCGGTCCATGGAAATCCGTTTGGCGGGCGCCGGGCCGGGACACGAGATAGCCGGGGTCATAGCCACGACCGGCGAATGCCGGATCCTGCACGGCCGGGTAATACGTGCTGATCACGCCGAGGACTCCGGGTACGTTCAGGGTGTGTGAATATCCGGTGAGCAGCACGCCGTCGACGTCGTGATACTTGGTGGCCTCCATGACGGAGGTGCCGGAGCTCAACGAGTGCCCGCCGGTGATGATCTTGCCGAACGGCTTGGCGCCCGGTAGACCCTGCCGCAGCTGCTGCACGATGAGGTGTAATGCCTCCGCGGTGGCCGTCGCCGTCAGTGTCGCGCTCGGCGGTCGAGTGCTCGCGCCGTTGCCGAGCCGGTCGACCACCAGCGTCGCATAGCCCGCGCCGTTCATCGCTCGCCGAAAGTTGTACGTCGCTGGTTCGTACTGGAAATCCCAGTAGGAGCCGTTGTAGTTGGAACCCGCCATCAACACCATGACGGCATCGGTCGGCCCGTCCGTCGGCTGGCACAACTTCCCCGCCAGCGTTCCCTGCGGCACCGGGAAAGTGATCTCCTGGCAACGATCCGGCAGTGGAACTTGATCCGCCTGGGCGACGCCCGGCGTCAGACAGAGCATTGTTGATATGACAAAAGCCCGTATCGAGGCCCGCACGCGACCCGCTCCCCTCGGAGTTATACGCGGATAACCATTTTGGCATCCTTGTTGAGTCATCAACCGGGAGGCTAACCCGTGCGTCGGTTGATGCGCAATACCTATCGCGAAGATGTGGCTACCCGGTCCGCCCGCACCCGCCGACGGAGATATGTTGTCGCACTTGGCAAACCGGCCATACCGGTCGAACAACCACCAGACTTCGCTTTTCGGGCACACCGGACGGCAACCGCCCGAGGGCAGGAGCCCGGTCGGCTCCCGCCCTCAGGACACTGGGTTGTGCACATCCGCGCCGACGCGCGGTGCGGTCGTCAGAACATCGAGGCCATCCAATCGCGTACTGCGGCTTGGTAAGCGGCGGTGTTCAGGGCGAGATTCACCGAATGCCCACTACCCGGCAGTACAAAGGTGCGCAATCGCGCGGCGGGCGCGAAATACGGCGCCTCGCCGGCGGCCAGGGCCGCGGTGTTCGCGCATGTGCTGAGGCACAACCGATCCAGACTGCCGTTGACAACCATTACCGGCACGTTGATGAGGTTGGTCGCGGGCGGCAGGGTGGACGTCAGACCATCGGGATACTCCGTCAGCGAGAAGACCTCCTTGGTCGCTTCGTCGGTGGCGAGCACCGCGGGATCGTAGTCACCGGCGCCGAAGAAATCCGCCGCCCGAGTGCCCGGCCGCGTGGTCAGATAGCCGGGGTCGTATCCCTTGCCGCTGAAGTTCGGGTCGTTGGCCGCCGGATAGTAGGTGGATACGACGCCGACCGTGCCGACCACATCGAGGCTGTGCGTAAACCCGGTGAGCAGAACACCATCGACATCGTGGTGAGTACTCGCCTCGATGACGGCCACACCGGAACTGAGTGAATGGCCACCGGTAATGATCTTGTTGAACGGCTGCACCCCCGGCAGCCCTTGACGCACCGCGCCGACCAGCTGATGCAGGGCGATGACCGAACCGGTCGCCGTCAGTACCGCGCTCGGCGGCCGGGTGCTCGCACCGTTGCCGAACCGATCGACCACCAGCGTCGCGTAACCCGCCGCGTTCATCGCACGCCGAAAGTTATAAGCCTCCGGGGCGTATGGGAAATCCCAATAAGTATGGTTGTAATTGGAACCGGGCATCAACACCATGATGGTGCTGGTCGGCGGCGCCGGCATGCACAGAGTTACGGCCAAGGTGCCCGTCGGCGGCACCGGAAAGGAAACCGCCGTACAGCTATTCAGTGGGACGGGGTTGTCGGCGTGGGCAACTCCAGGCACCAGACACAGAATTGTTGACACGACAAATGCATTTAAGAAGGCCCGCACGAGACGCGCTCCCCTCGGAGTTACACGAGGATAACCATTTTGGCACCCTACTTCAGTGATAAACCGGAGGCTATCCCGCAAACCGGTTGATGCGCAACACCTATCACCAAGATCTACAAACTCGTGACTGTCGGAACCGCCGACGGAGATGCTTTGCAGCACTTGGCAAACCGCATCAACCAGTTGGACAAACGCTCAGGTATTCAGCCGAGATCTGCCGCGCACCATGGTCGGCCATAGCGTGCGAAATGGTGTCGCGCTGCAGGAATGGGACTGCGGTAGCCATTGTTTCGGGATCGACAGGGCAGGTAGCCTTCACCATCCGGGCATAGAGCTTCTCCATGGTCGAACCGCCTCCTCGGCATGGGCTGGCCATGCTTCGAGCCATCATTCGGCGAATGATGGCACTCCCCAATAAGATTCGTGGCGGACGCATGGTAAGGCGGAGCACGCACACAGCCCGCCGACCGAGCGAGGTCACAGTACGACAACGAGTCGTACCGAACAGCCCGGAGGATCGCGCGCCGCAAACCGTCGGTCTAGTATCCGACCCATGGGTACGCGAGCGGTGCACTACGTCGGCAGTTTTCCAGCAGAGAGCACCGACGCCGCGATGCGAGCGATGTTGGACAGCACGAGTACCCAACTACGGACGCTGCCCACTGGTGAGACCCGGCGCTATGAGTTCTACATCCGTCCCATCATCGAGAATCTCGTTGCGCAGGGCGCACTGGAATCGAAGAAACCCGGACAGTGGAACACGAGCCGGGACCGGACCATTTATCGACCGGCGGGCGGCAAGAAGCTCACCGGCGACATGATGGATCTCGGGTATCTGCGTGAGGCCGAGGAAGCGGTGCCGGTATTCGAGACACTGCGCGCGGAGCGGGAATTCACCGGCGTCGCGCTGCAGATCGGGATGGCAACCGATTTCACGATGGCATTCGTCGCGATGGGTGCCGGCGGTGTGCTGCGAAACAAAAAGGCGTTCACCGACGCAACGGTCCGCGACATCGTCGCGATCCGTGAATTGGCGGGCGACGACGTCGTCATACAGCTCGAAGCGACCGCTGAATTGGTGCTGATGGCCAAGACCCAGCCACTGCACAAACTCGTCGACCTGGCATTGGGATTGGGGCGCGGAATCGCCGGAGTGGCCGCGGCGTCCCCGGCGGGCACCCGCTTCGGGGTCCACCTGTGCCTCGGCAGCATGAACAACAAGGCCCGCGCCACGCTGCGCAATGTTCGGCCATTCGTTGATCTGGCCAATGCGATAGTCCGGCACTGGCCGACGGATCGCACCCTGACCTACCTGCACGCACCGTTCGCGGCCGGCGACATCCCGCCGACCGCGAAGACGAAATTCTATGCGCCCCTTAAGGGTTTGGCGCTCGGCGCGGGCACCGCCTTCTACGCGGGCCTGGTGCACGAAAGCCCCGCCGAGGCGCAGCAGCTGCAAACACTGCAGGTCATCGAGCAGGCGCTGGGCCGACCGGTCGACGGCGTCGCCACCGCATGCGGTCTCGGCCGCCGCCCACGCCGGGTGGCCGACGCGCTGATGGCGCGAGCGAATACACTTGCTGCAAAAGGGTGATTCGTAAGTGAGCGTCGGCGCGTCTGCGCCACTGTGGCATGGCACAACATCCAGCCGGGAAGATCGCTACGATTGTGGTCGAGGATCGGGAGGACACCTTGTCTGGCATAGACCGAGCATCTGGCATAGAGCGAGCACCAGGACTCAATCCCACCGTGCCGAGCTCGGCCCGGATCTATGACTACATGCTCGGCGGCAAAGACAACTACGACATCGACCGCGCGGTCGCGCACCGCATGCTGGCCATCGCCCCCGACACCAAGACCCTGGCGTGGTTCATCCGCCAGTTCCTGGTGAAAGCGGTCGAGATGGCCGCCGACGCGGGCGTCCGGCAGTTCATCGATCTAGGCGCGGGCATCCCGACCTCACCCAACGTGCACGAGACGGCCCGCAAGATCGAGCCGTCGGCGCGCGTGGTCTACATCGACAACGACCCGATCGTGTACACGCACTGCGACGCACTGCTGGCGCGCTCCCCCGGCGTGGAGGCGTTGCAGGCCGATATCCGGCAGCCGGACGACATCATCACCCGCTTGAAAGTCGGCGGGCTCATCGACTTCAACGAGCCGGTCGCCCTGCTGATCATCGGCGTACTCCACTACGTGATGGACGAGGAAGACCCGGCCGGGATTCTCGCCGAGTTCCGCGACGTGATGGCGCCGGGCAGTTTCCTCGCGATCACGCACGCCTCCGGCGACACGCATCCGGACTTCATCGGCCAGTCGCAAGAGGACACCAACAACTCCCCGTCCCAGGTCGTGTACCGGACTCGGGAAGAGACGACGGCGTACTTCGACGGCTTCGACCTCATCGACCCCGGCATTGTGCCCGCGCAAGACTGGCTCGATGGCGATCTGCCTGCCACCCGACTGGTGATCTACGGCGGCATCGGCCGAAAGGCCGGCTAGACCCCTCAACTTCGGCGTCGGCGCCCGTCCGGCGACTCCCTGGGCGGGAGCCGGAAACCGATGCGCGCGCCGGGGCCGGGCTCGGCGAAAACCGTGCCGTGGTGTGCGGTGATGATGTCACCGACGATGGCGAGACCGAGCCCGGATCCCGGTGTGCCCTGGGTGTTCGCTGCGCGATAGAACCGATCGAAGATGGCGGCGGTGTCGTCGGGAGCGATGCCGGGGCCCTGGTCGCGCACCGTCAATTCGGTGTGGTGAATGTGCACGTCGACAGGGGTGTCCGGCGGGCTGAACTTGATGGCATTGCTCAGCAGATTGTCGACGCAGCGCGCGAGTGCCCGCGGCCGGGCCAGTACCGGAACGGGGTTGTCCGCGGTGACGGTGATGGTGCGGCCGCTGCGGTGGCGGAACCGTTGCGCGCAGTCCTCGGCCAGCGTCGGCAGATCGAGCACGGTGGGTTCCTCGGCGGTGTGCTGGTCGGTGGCGAGCTCGACGAGTTCGGCGACCAGGTCGTCGAGCGCGGCGGACTCCTGCACGAGGGTGTTGAGCACCTGGGTTTCGTCCTCGGGTCCCAGTCGGCCACGGGCGCGCTGTAGGAGTTCCGCGCTGCCGCGGATGGAAGTCAGCGGGGTACGCAGCTCGTGGCTGGCGTCCTGAACAAGCCGATGTTGCTGAGCACGGGAGCGGCGAAGGGCGGTGAGCATGGTATCGAAACTGCCGGTGAGCCTGCCGATTTCGTCGCGGCCGGTGGGTGGCAGCGGGACCGACAGGTCCTGGGTGGAGCTGATGTGCTCGGTGGCGGCGAGCAAGCGGCGAACCGGTCGCAGGATGCGGCCGATCGCCAGCCAGCTCAGCAACGCCGACAGCGCCACCGCGATCGCGGTGATACCGCCGGTGCGCCAAAGGAATTCGTTGTCGATCCGTTCCGGCTCGTGGTACCGCTGCGCCACCATCACCGCACCACCGCCGGGGCGCGGCTTGGTGAGGATCCCGTAGGGCTCACCGTCCAGGTCGAGGTTGTATTCGGCTGTGCCGCTACCGGTTCGGGCTACCGCATGATCCGCCTCGGCGACCGGAAGCGACATCCGCCCCGGCACCAACGGGTGCGCGGTGCCGTCGGCGAACAGCAGCTGCTCGATGGTGTCGGCCCGCTCGGGCAACACCGCGGGCAGCACGGCGATGACGGCATCGACCCGGTCGTTGAGGCTGCGGTCGATCTGATTACCGACCAGCTCGCTGACCCCGCGATACGACGTCGCGAGCGTGACGACGATCGCCGCCACCACGGCGACGATGACGACGAGGGTGATCCTGGCGCGCAGCATCACGCGGGCCGAACGGCGTAACCGACATTGCGGACGGTGTGAATCAACCGGGATTCGCCCTCCTGCTCGGTCTTCCGGCGCAGATAGCCGATGTACACGTCGAGCGAACGGGAGTCGGTGTCGAAGTCGTAACCCCAGATGTGTTCGTAGATCCGGCTGCGGGTCAACACGATTCGCGCATTGCGCAGCAGCAGCTCGAGCACGTCGAATTCGGTCTTGGTGAGCTCGATCGCCCGATCCCCGCGGAACACCTCGCGGGTCGCCGGATGCAACGTCAGATCCCCGACGGACAGCACCTCGCTGTCCTCCTCGTCCAGGGTGCTGCGCCGCAGCAGCGCACGCAGCCGAGCGAGCAGTTCGTCCGTCGCGAACGGCTTGGGCAGGTAGTCGTCGGCCCCTGCGTCCAGCCCGGCGACGCGATCACCGATCTGGTGGCGCGCGGTGAGTACCAGGATCGGCAGCCGATCGCCGCGGCGGCGCAGCAACCTGCACAGCGACAGTCCATCCAGGCGCGGCATGACCACGTCGACCACGGCCATGTCCGGCTGTATTTCCGCCAGCATCTCCAGCGCCTGCTGTCCGTCCGCGGCCAGGTGCACGGTGTAGCCCTCGAAACGCAGCAGCTGATCGAGGGTGCTGCGCACGTGCGGGTCGTCCTCGACGACGAGCACCGACGCGGCGGGTGCGGACGAGTTCGGTGTGGTCACGCTGACATTGTTGCTGGTGAGTAGCGAGTTCGCAGGTATCAGGCGGTGCACTTCGTGACCGCTATCACTTACCGTGGATTCTTACGTGATTCTGTCGTTGCCCTCGCAGACCGTTGACCTCGACCGCCCAGGATTCTCCTCAATACCTCGCTGAATGCGGGAGTTGCACTGAGGAAAGGGATTTCGAGGATGCGCAAAGGAATGCGGGCAGTCGCATGTCTGGTAGCCGCGCTCGCCGCCACGACTCTGGTCACGGCGTGCGGTGAGAGCAAGCCGGCCGGCCCCGACTGGTGCCCGACCGTGCCGGGACATCAGGTCGATTGCGGCGTGCAGTCCCGGCCACTGATCGCCGACAACCCCGAATTAGGCACCGTCGCAGTGAGTTACGCGCTCATCCGGCGCGGCAATCTGGACGCGCCTGCCGCGGGCACGATCGCACCGAACCCGGGCGGACCCGGCGTCCCACTGATCGACCATGCCGCGCAGGCCACCCAGCTGTCCGCGCAGCTGCTCGACGATCACGACCTGCTGCTCATCGACCCGCGCGGCACCGGCCTGTCCAGCCCCTTGGATTGCGGCGCGGACGAGGCGGGCTACGAGCTCGGCACCCGCGAATACCAGCAGCAGACGGTCGCTCGATGCGCCGAACAGCTCGGTCCGCGCGCGGCCGGCTACACCTCGGCCGCGACCGCCGACGACTTCGACGCGATCCGCGCCCGGCTCGGCATTCCCAAACTGGTGCTCTACGGCATCTCCTACGGCACCTACCTGATGCCGATCTACGCCGAACGCCACCCCGACACCGTGCAGTCCATCGTGCTGTCCGGCGCCTACCCGCCCGAGTTCGACCTGCTGTCGCGACCCAATGCCGAAGCGGTATCGCTTGCGCTGCAACGGATCTGCGACCGCAGCCGGGCCTGTGACGGCGCGACCGCCGTCGCCGACCTGCGCACGGTGGCGCAGCGTCTGGCCGCCCAGCCGCTCACCATCGCCGGCCGGAATCCCTTGCAGCTCAGTGAAAGCAAGCTCGCCACCCTCGTCTTCGAGGTGGCCAGTACCAACGTCGGCGCCGATCCGACCCAGCCGACCCTGATGGGCGCGCTACCCGCCGCCCTGCACGGTGCGGCCAACGGCGACGACACCGGGTTGCGGCAGTGGGCCGAGCAGGCCGGCGCCGAGCCGACCGCCGAGAACATCGACCTCTTCATGACGGTCGCCTGCAACGATTACCCCAACCTCTGGAACCGGCAGTCGCCGCTGCCAGAACGGGTTCAGCAGTACCAGTCCGGGCTCGCCTCGGCCGGACCGGATGGCGTCGGCGCCTTCAGTGCCGAAGGATTCAGTGCGGGTCAGCGCGACGGCGGTGACGCGTGCATCCAGTGGCCGGGCGTCACCCGCTCGCAACCCGGCCGACCGGTCAGCGCGCTGCCGAACGTTCCGGTCCTGGTCATGTCCGGCGACCTCGACGCCATCACCCCGGACGCCAACGGCAAGCGGGTGGCCGCCGGCTTCCCGAACGCCACCTTCCTCTCCGTCCCCAACACCGGCCACGTCCCCGACCTGGAGCCCAGCGGCTGCATCGCCGATATCGTGTCCCGATTCGTCCGCACCGGTGCCACCGGCTCGACCTCCTGTGTCGAGTCCATCCCACCAATCGCGGTGACCCCGGTCCCCCGCTGAACAGCACCCGACTGAAGTAACGCCCAGCCCCGACACAGCGCGCGCTGATCGAAAGTCGAACAGCCGCAACGCTGTTCACTCGACAGTGGACGACAAGCGCTGCCGTCGGGGCTGGTCGCTTTTGCGAACAGATCCTCTGTGTCCCCAGTCACTCCTCCCCTCTTGCGTGACTGCCATCACTTGGTTATCTTGTGCAATGTCACACGTCACATGACATCCGGACTGATGGTTGGTCCGGACAATCGCGCAGATGGAGGCTTCACATGTCCGAACCGATCACCTCAGCCGTGACCAAGCCCTGGCACGGGATCCTGGTCGCGACCACGCTGCCGTTCGCTGAGGACTACTCGGTCGACTACGACGCCTACGCTCAGCACGTGCAGTGGCTGGCCGCCAACGGCTGCCACGGGGTGAGCCCGAACGGGTCGCTCGGCGAATACCAGACCCTTGACGACGAGGAGCGGGCCAGGGTGGTGACGACGGCCGTCGCGGCGGCGCCGGACGGGTTCACCGTGATGCCGGGCATCGCGGCGTACGGGGCGTTGCAGGCGCGCAAGTGGGCCGCGCAGGCCGCCGAGGCCGGGGCGCAGGCCGTGATGCTGTTGCCGCCGAACACCTATCGCGGCGGGCGGGACTCGATCCTCGATCACTACCGCACGGTGGCCGAGGTGGGCGTGCCGATCGTGGCCTACAACAATCCGTTCGATACCCGGATCGACCTGACCCCCGACATCCTGGCCGAACTGCACGGCGAGGGGCTGATCGTCGGCGTCAAGGAGTTCACCGGCGACGTGCGGCGCTTCTACGAGATCAAAGAACTCGCGCCCGAACTCGACGTTCTCGTCGGCTCGGACGACGTGGTCTTGGAACTCGGCATCGCGGGTGCGGTCGGCTGGGTGTCCGGGTACCCGAACGCGATCCCCAGGGCGACGGTCGAGCTGTACAACGCCTCGATCAACCGGGATCTGGACAAGGCGCTTCCGCTGTACCGCGAGTTGCACAAGCTGCTGCGCTGGGACTCGAAGCCGCAGTTCGTGCACGCGATCAAGCTGTCCATGGATCTGGCGGGCCGGCCGGGTGGGAAGTGCCGCCCGCCGCGGGTTCCGTTGGCGCCGGAGCTGATCGCGAAGATCACCGAGGACACCCGTGATGTGCTCGCCAAGGGCTACCGGTAGGCAGTCGGTAGAGCCGGGTGCACACGAAAGACGAGGAGTTGGCGATGACCGAAAGCACGGTCGAATCCGAGCGCGATACGACGACCGAGGAGGTCGATGCCATTGCCGTCGCGGCTGCGGCGGCCGCAACACCCTGGGCAGCGATGGCACTGACGGATCGGGCTCGGGTGCTGCGCGGCGTCGCCGACCGGCTCGACGCGCACGCCGCCGAGCTGATCCCGCTGGCGATGCGGGAGACGCACCTGTCCGAACCGCGGCTGGTCGGCGAGCTGAAGCGCACCACCTTCCAGTTGCGGCTGTTCGCGCAGACCGTGCTCGACGGCGACTTCCTCGACGTGCGCATCGACACCGCGGACGCTGGATGGCCGATGGGTGCGCCGCGGCCGGATCTGCGGCGGATGAATGTCGCGCTCGGCCCGGTGGTCAACTTCGCGGCGAGCAACTTCCCGTTCGCGTTCTCGGTGGCGGGTGGCGACACGGCCGCCGCGTTCGCGGCGGGTTGTCCGGTGATCGTCAAAGTCAGCCCGGGACATCCCGTGCTCTCGCGTGCGGTCGGACGGCTGGTGGACGAGACGCTTGCCGAATGCAGCGCTCCGAGTGGGGCTTTCGGGCTCGTCTTCGGTCGCGATGCCGGGGTGCAGGTACTCACTCACCCCTCCGTCACCGCGGCGGCGTTCACCGGTTCCACGGCGGGTGGGCGCGCGCTGTACGACCTGGCGTCCCGTCGTCCGGTACCGATCCCGTTCTACGGGGAACTCGGTTCCATCAACCCGGTCTTCGTCACCGCCGAGGCCGCGCGGACCCGGGCAGCGGAGATCGCGTCCGGACTGCTGACGGCGGTCAGTGCGAGCGCGGGTCAGCTGTGTACCAAGCCGGGTCTCGTCGCAATACCCGAGGAGGCAACGGTTTTCAGCGAGCTGGCCGAGCTGATCCGGAGCCGTCCGGTGCCCACCGGGGAGATGCTCAACGAGGAGATCGCCGCCGGGTTCACCCGTTCCGTCGAGCACGTACGCGCACACCCGAACGTCGAACTGCTCGCGGGTGGCGGACCGGGCGAGGCACTGTTGCTCGCCACCACGGCGCGCACGGTGTTGTCCGATCGCGACGCACTGCTGCACGAGATGTTCGGTCCGGCAACGCTTCTGGTCAGCTACCGGAATACCGACGAGTTGCTCGAGCTGGCCCGCTCGGTAGGCGGGCAGCTGACGGTCTCCATCTTCGGTGACCGCGTCGACGACACCGCCCGCGCGCTGACCGCCGCCGCGGTGGCTGCGGCCGGGCGGGTGCTGTGGAACAGCTGGCCCACCGGACTCTCGGTGACCTACGCGCAGCAGCACGGCGGGCCCTACCCGGCGACCACGGCTCCGACTACGACCTCCGTTGGTACCGCGTCGATTTCCCGTTTCCTGCGTCCGGTGACGTACCAGTCGGTGCCCGAGGAACTGCTGCCGCTCGAATTGCGCACGGACAAACCGCTTTCCGTGCCGCGATCGGTGAACGGAGCACGCGCGCAATGACCGGAGCCCTGCTCCGCGCCACCTCCCTGCGGGGAACCGATGTCCTGATCATCGGTGGCGGCATGATCGGATGCGCACTCGCGGACCGGCTCATCCTGGACGGTGCCTCGGTCCGCGTCTGTGAGCGGGGCGGGGTCGCCTCCGGCACCACCGCGCACGGCGAAGGCAATGTGCTCGTCTCGGACAAGGGGCCGGGGCCCGAGTTGGCGCTCGCCCAGTTGTCACGGCGACTGTGGCCGGTCGTCGTCGAGCGGCTGGCCGGGAACGCGGCGGCCGTCGAATGGGAACCCAAGGGCGGCCTAGTCGTTGCCACCACCGACGCGGGCGCCATCGCGCTGACCGCGTTCGCCAGCGGTCAGCGCGATGCCGGGGTGCGGTGCGAGCACCTCGACGCGGACCAGTTGGCCGCGGCCGAGCCCGCACTCACCCGCGACGTGTGCGCGGCCGTGTACTACCCCGAGGACGCGCAGGTACAACCGGCCGGTGCCGCCACCGCTCTGCTCGGGTCGGCCATCGCGGCGGGCGCGGTCGTCGAAACCCGTTGCGAGGTAACCGCGCCGCTGATCCAGGGCGGCCGACTGATCGGTGTGCAGACCACCCGCGGACCACGGCATGCCGACGTCGTGATCAATGCGGCGGGCCCGTGGTCGGGTGCGGTGTCGGACCTGCTCGGCGCACCGATCGCGATCAAGCCTCGACGTGGTGACGTGCTCATCACCGCTCCCATGCCACCGACGGTGTTCCACAAGGTCTACGACGCGGATTACGTTGGCGCAGTCGGCAGCTCGGATGCGGCTCTGCAATCATCGGCGGTGGTCGAATCGACCAGAGGCGGCCCGCTGCTGCTCGGCTCGTCGCGTCGCCAATGCGGCTTCGACGACCGGATCCGCCCCGACAGCCTCGCCGCCATCGCCCGAAAGGCGTTGCGGCTGTGTCCGATCCTCGCCGACGTCGCGATCATGCGAGCGTACGGCGGATTCCGGCCTTACGTGGACGATCATCTCCCGGTGATCGGCCCCGACCCGCGGCTGCCCGGCCTGTGGCACGCGACCGGGCATGAGGGAGCAGGCATCGGCCTGTCCGTCGGTACCGCCCAACTGATTTCGTCCGCGCTGGCCGGGCAGGTCGACGAGATCGACATCGCGGCCTTCGCCGTCGACCGCCCCGCCGTCATCACCTGTCCTATTGAACCGAGCACCGAGAAGGTTTCCCGATGAGGCCGCACCTGATTCGACCGGATGCCGATCCGGTCGGCCGCCGCGACAAGCCGCTGACGGTCACCGTCGACGGCACTCCGGTTCCGGGCGTGCACGGTCAGACGCTCGCGACAGTGCTGCTCGCCGACGGTCGTTCGCACTGGCGGACCGCGCCCACCGGTGGTCCGCGGGGCGTGTTCTGCGGCATCGGTGTGTGTTTCGACTGCGTCGCCACCGTCAACGGCGTGCCGGATGTTCGGCTGTGCCGACGCCCGGCCCGCGATGGCGACAACGTCACCACCCAGTCCCGGCTAGCGGGAGGCCCGTAATGACCAGGCATGTAGTGGTGATCGGCGGTGGCCCGGCGGGTACCGCGGCCGCCGAATCCGCGCTGCGGCATGGCGCGACGGTGACAGTGGTCGACTCGAACGAGGCACTCGGTGGTCAATACAACCGGCGCATCCCGGCGGCGTACGGAGTCCGTCAGCCGCTCGGCATCGGGCACGGATACGCCGCGGCCGCGCGCCGCGCGCGCCTGCTGATCGAGCACCCGCGCTGCGAGTACCTGCCCTGGGCGGCTGTCTATCAGATCGAGCGCCATCTCGAAGGTGGTTGCCCCGCAGTCCGTTTGCTGATCGGCGCGGAGGGTGACCGGCGAGAACACCGCGTAGTGCAGGGCGACGCACTGGTTCTCGCCACCGGCGCCTACGACCGGGTGTGCCCGTTTCCCGGTTGGGATCTGCCGGGCGTCTATACCGCCGGTGCCGCACAGACTCTCGCGAAGACACAGCGTCTGCTGGTGGGTCAGTCCGTACTGGTCTCCGGCACCGGTCCGTTCCTACTGCCGGTCGCACAATCGCTGGCCGACAGCGGCGCCCAGGTGCGGGCAGTGCTCGAGGCCAACCCTGGTCGAAAGATCTTCCGGCACTGGACCGCTCGACCGTGGGAACTACGGCACAGCGCGGGTAAAGCCCTGGAGCTGATCGAATACGTGGCATGCGTTGTGCGGCACCGGATTCCGCTGCGCACCGCACACGCGGTGGTCGCGGTGGCCGGTGACGGCCGAGTGGAAGAAGCCACCATCGCGCGCCTCGACGAGAACTGGACGCCGATCCCCGGCAGCCACACCACGGTGCCGGTGGACGCGGTCGCGGTCTCACACGGCTTCACACCGCAGCACGAGCTCGCGGTCGCCGCCGGAGCGAAGCTGACCGCCGACGGTTTCGTAGCGGTCGACGACAACCAGCAGACCAGCGCCGAATGCGTATGGGCCGCAGGAGAAATCACCGGTATCGGCGGATCACAGGTCGCTGCGATCGAGGGCACCGTCGCCGGTCTGGCCGCGGCAGGCGCCGCCGCGGACCGGGCCCTGCAAGCCCGCCACCGCACGGCCGAGCAGTTCGTCGCCCGCCTCGCGGCCGCGCACCCGATCCGGCCCGGCGTGCTCGCCTGGTCCCGGCCCGACACTGTCATCTGCCGCTGCGAGGGCACCACCTGCGGCGAGCTGACCACCGCCTGGTCCAGCGCCGCGGGCGACGGCTATCGCTCCGCCAAGCTGGCCACCCGCGCCGGACTCGGCCCCTGCCAAGGCCGCATGTGCGCGGCGAACATCGAAGCATTGCGCGACAAGCCGCACGCTGACGAACTCACCACGACAACAGGTCTCGCCGCGGCCGCCCCCGCATGGCGTCCCCTCGCCGCTCCAGTTCGCTTGCGTGAACTCGCCGAAATCGACAACGAAGGACCGTCCTGATGCGCAGCAACACCATCATCTCCGCGATCGACACGCACACCGAGGGCATGCCGACCCGGGTGATCACCGGCGGCGTCGGCACCATTCCCGGTGACACCATGGCGGCCAAGCGAATCCACTTCATCGAGCACCTGGATGGATTGCGCAAGCTGCTGGTCAACGAGCCACGCGGCCACGCGTCGATGAGCGGCGCGATCCTGCAGCAGGCGACCACCGACGACGGCCACTACGGCGTGCTGTTCATCGAGGTCAGCGGGCTGCTGCCGATGTGCGGGCACGGCACCATCGGTGTCGCGACCGCCTTGGTCGAGGCGGGCATGGTGCCGGTCACCGAGCCGGTCACCGAGATCCGGCTCGACACCCCCGCCGGACGCGTCGTCGCCACGGTCGCGGTCAGCGGCGGCCACGCCGATTCGGTCACCCTCCGCAACGTGCCCGCCTACTGCGACAGCCTGGACAACGAGGTCGAGGTCCCCGGTCTCGGCACGGTGCGCTACGACATGGCCTACGGCGGCAACTTCTATGCCATCGTCGACCTCGGCAAGCTCGGCCTGCCGTTCGACCGCGCGCACAAGGACCGCATCCTCGATGCGGGCCTGCGAATCATGGCGTCCATCAACGAATTACGACGCCCGGTGCATCTCGAGGACGAGCGCATCGCCGGATGCAAACACGTCCTGTTCCTCGACCCCGCCTCCGAACCCGCGCACACCCGCCACGCGATGGCCATCCACCCCGGCTGGTTCGACCGCTCCCCCTGCGGCACCGGCACCTCCGCACTCCTCGCCCGCCAGCACGCCCGCGGCTTCCTCACCGATGACCAAGTGCTGCAGAACGATTCGTTCATCGGCACCACCTTCTACGCGCGCGCCGTGGAAACCACCACCGTCGGCGACCGCCCCGCGATCGTCCCGACCATCACCGGCCGAGCCTGGCTCACCGGCACCGCCAACTATCTCCTCGACCCCACCGACCCCTTCCCCGAGGGCTTCATCTTCTGACCATCACCACCCGCTCCACCGCTCCACCGCGAAAGGCCCCGTCATTAACGCTTCCCCTTCCTGAAGACAGGAGATTCACAGCTCAGACCGCAACCGAACCACCCACCCGAGGGAGGTGACTCACTTGTCCGACGTCGTCGACACTGTTGTGGCCGCGTTCTGCCACAGCCAGAATCACCCTGGCTGCGTTCCGATCTCGACCAGCGGTGTAACCGCAGGCAGAGCATCGGAAGGTCCGCTCGCGCAGTTCCAGTCGCTTGGCTCTCGCGAAACAATCACTGCACGTCATCGACGTATAGGCGGGCTGAACCAACACCACCCTCCGGCCAGCCCGCACACCACGCTCGATCAACTCATCCTTCGCACAACCGATCGCGGCGTCCGCGGCTTTACGGGCCATCGTGGACTTGGCCAGAAACTTCGGCCGGAAATCCTCCACCGCGATCAACCCATGCTCGGCGACAACACGTTTCGCCCACACCCGCGAATCATGCTCGGTTTGCCGTGCCGCTTTCTTGAGCAGCTTCGCAGCGTGGCGAGTCGCCCGCGTATAGCCACCGGACTGCGGGCACCCCTTGCCACCACGCCGACGCGCCATGCGGCGTTGCGCTTTCGCCAGTTCCGCAGCACACCGCATCCGATATCCCCGAAACGGCAGATCGAACTCGGCATCGGTGGTCGTGGCTGTCGTGCGCACACCCCAGTCGACACCGATGCCACCCTCAGCCGTCGGCACAGCTTCAATCTCACGCCGGACAACAAACGAGGCATACCAATGCCCCAAACTATCCCGAGTGACACGGACCGACGTCGGCTCCGACGGCAACTCCCGCGACCACACCACCGGAATACTCACCCCCTTAGGCAGAATCAGCCTGCCGTCGCGGATGCTGAACCCCCGCACGGTGTACTCCAGCGACGGCAGCGCCTTCTTCCGTGGTTTGAACGCGGGACGACCCCGCCCCTTCACCTTGAACGAATCCTCGAGGGCTTTCGCATAAGTACGCAGCGTTTGTTGCTGGGCGACCTGCGAGCCCTCCCGCAACCACCCCGTCCGCCCACGCGCCTCGGTCAGCAACTTTCCCAGCTTGCCAAAGGTCAAACGGGCACTCGACTTCTGCTGATACACAGCCTCATTCCACAGAAAACGGCACCGACTCCACTCTGCAACGAGCGCCCGCTCTGCCTGCACACCAGGACGCAGACGATAGCTATACCGCACCACCTCATGCACACCCGACAACCTAACCGGCACTACCGACAAACCACATGACCCAACCCTGAAAAGGAGATGGTGCTTCCCCTCCCCCTTGAACGAGGGAGTATCCGCGCCGAATACCTGATGAAGACAGTCGTCACCAAACCCGCGCGTCCGCCGCTCACCAAGGGCGGGGTCATGCGGCGAATGCCGGTGATCGTCGCCGATACCGGCGATTTCAAGAAGAGTATGGGGCTATGGCAGCTGGTTGCGCTGAGCCTCGGCGGACTGGTCGGGGCGGGGGTGTTCTCGCTGGCCGGTGTGGTGGCCAACGAGGTGGCGGGCCCGGCGGTGCTGGTCTCGTTCGCGATCGCGATCATCGCGTCCGGCGCGGCCGGGCTCTGCTACGCCGAATTCGCGGGCATGGTCCCGCGAGCCGGATCCGCCTACACGTACTCGTACGTGGCGCTCGGCGAGATCATCGGCTTCATGATCGGCTGGGATCTGTTGCTGGAGTACACCGCCATCGTGTCCGTCGTCGCGATCGCGGTGTCCGGGTATCTGAACTACATCACCCACTACATCGGATTCGACTTGCCCACTTGGGCTCTCGGTGCGCCGGGCACCGGATCCGGCCACAAGGTCGATCTGTTCGCGGTGCTGCTCTGTCTGCTTCTGGCCTTCCTACTTTCCCGGGGCACCCGCGAATCCGCCCGTGTGCAAACGGGACTCGTCGCGTTGAAGATGGTGATCGTCGCAATCGTGGTGGTGGCGGGCGCATTCCACATCAAGGCGGGCAACTATCAGCCGTTCTTCCCGTTCGGCGTCGGCGGCGCGGTATCCGGTGCGGCCCTGGCCTTCTTCGCGGTCTACGGCTACGACGCGATGAGCGCCGCCGCGGAGGAGTCCAAGGACGGCAAGAAGCTGATGCCCAAGGCGATTATGATCAGCCTCGGCATCGCGTCGGTGGTCTATCTGCTCGTCTGTCTCGTCATCGTCGGCATGGTCAACTACACCGACATCAACGTCTCGTCGCCGTTCTCCAGCGCGTTCGATTCGGTGGGCATGGGCATCCTCGGGCTGATCATCGCGGTCGGCGCCGTCGTCGGCGTCACCACCTCGGCGTTCGCCAACATGCTCGCGGTGACCCGGGTCGGCTTCGCGATGAGCCGCGACGGTCTGCTGCCGTCCTACTTCGCCAAGTCCAGCCCCGTCCGCAAGGTACCGTCGCGGGTGATCTGGCCGGTCGGCGTCGTGTCGGCCCTGATCGCCGGATTCCTGCCGATCCGGGAGGCCGCCGAACTCACCAATGTCGGCATCCTGATGGCGTTCATCGTGGTGGCGCTCGGTGTCATGCGGCTGCGCCGGACACGCCCGGAGGTCGAGCGCGCCTTCCGTACCCCGTGGGTGCCGGTGGTGCCGCTGATCGGGATCGTCTTCTCGATCTGGCTGATCAGCCACCTCACCTGGGTCACCTGGCTGCGGTTCGTGGTCTGGCTGCTGCTCGGCCTCGGGGTGTACGTCGCCTTCAGCTACCGGCACTCGAAACTGAACGACGTCGAAAGCTAACTAATCTGATAGAAGTGGTCGCACACAGGAGAAACTCGGAGCGCATCGATGATCGAACGGTTGGATATACCCAAGCGGCCCACGCTGCGCGATCACGTGTCCGATGCGCTGCGTGCCGCGATCATCTCCGGTGAGCTCGAGCCCGGAGTGCTCTACTCGGCCCCGTGGCTGTCGGAGCGCTTCGGGGTCTCGCCGACACCGGTCCGCGAGGCGATGCTGGATCTGGTCAAGCAGGGTCTGGTGATCTCGGTGCCGAACAAGGGTTTCCGGGTCACCGAGATCTCCGACGCCGACCTCGATTCGATCGCCAAGATCCGGATGCTGCTGGAGCCGCCGAGCGTCCGCGCGATCGTCGGCGAGATCCCCGAGTCGGATATACCGGGTCTGCGGGTGCAGGCCGACAAGATCGTCGACGCGGCCAAGCGCGGCGATCTCGTCGAATACGTCGACGCCGACCGTAAGTTCCACCTGATGCTGCTGGACTACTGCCACAACCCGCGGCTGTCGCAGATCGTCGGCGACCTCCGCGCGCAGACCCGCCTGTTCGGTCTCGCCGCGCTCGTCGAGCGCGGCGAGCTGGACAAGTCGGCGCAGGAGCACCACGAGATCATCGACCTGATCGAGCACCGGCGCGACGAGGAACTGGAGCAATTCCTGCGCAGGCACATCGGGCACGTTCGCGGCATCTGGGCCGCGGGTAACGCACCGGACGAAGACGTCCGGTAGCGGTACCGACTCCGCGGGGCTAGTCCGCCAAACGTCCCGGCTTGCGTCCGAACACCATCGACGTGGGCCCGATCAGATGCCGCTTCTTGACGTTCACGAAGCCCGCCTCCCGCAGCCAGGTCATGCACTGTGTGGTCGTGGCCTCGAACCCTTCGCGCATCTCCAACATGATGTTCAGGCTGGACAGGGAGCTGATCATGTTGTTCTTGCGATCGGGATCGGACATCGCGTCGTAGACGAGCAGCGCGCCGCCGGGCGGCACCGCCGCGTACGCCTTGGCGATCAGTTCGCGCCGCACCTTCTCGCTGTAACCGTGCAGCACGTGACCGAAGGAGATGACATCCGCGCTGGGCAGCGGCCCGTCGAACATGTCACCCGAGGTGAACCGGAGCCGGTCCCCGAGCCCGAACGACGCGACGTACTCCTCGAAGATCGGCTGCACCGCGGGCAGGTCATAGCTGACACCGGTCATATGGGAATGGGTGAGCCCGATCCGCACGGGCAACGCCCCCTGTGCCGCACCGACATCCAGGAACGTCCGGAACCGCTTCCACGGAAAGCGCGCGGCGATGAGCATCGCCTCCCCGGTCGAAATGCCGGTCATGCCGGCCAGGAACTTCCGCAGCGCCGTCTGATCGCCGTAGAGCGCGGAGAAGAATTCGCTCTCACCCTGTTCCTCGTCGGCACCGGGCTTGCCGGTCCGGAGCAGATCCCCCAGCCCGGACCACAGGTCGTAGAGCCGAGTGCTCGACAGCTCCATCAGCCCGCCGATGTAGCTGGGCTTGGCGCGGTCCAGGAACAGCGCGGCCTGCCGCGAATTCGTATAAACCCCGGCGTGATCGCGCCGCAGCAATCCCATGTCGACGAGCACGCCGAGAAACGAGCCCGCCGCGCGCGGATGCCAGTTCATCCGGTCCAGCAATTCCGGTTGCGTCAGCGGATGCACCGCCAGCTCGGTGAACAGCCCGGACTCGACCGCGGTGAGGACGACCCGGGACGGCCAGAACGCCATCCCGGTCTCCAGGATCTGCTGCGGGTCGGCGAAACGCCGCAGCACCGGGCCGCCGATGCGGCTCTGAAAAGCCCGCATCAGCAGCTGCTCTCGGCGCAGATCGCCGTTGCGGCCGGGGGCCGGGTCGAGCACAGCGGGCATGGCCGGCAACGGTGCGCGGTCCTCGGTCGGGCTCTTCGGATGTGCCATCGTGCAACTCCTCAGTTGTACTGACCTCGGGCCACTATGCAGTTCAGGTCATCGGGCGATGATGTAGCCGTCGTCGGGGCGGTGGTCGCGGGAACGGCGGAGGTCGGCCACGGCGAAGGTGCGTTGCACCCAGCGGTCCGCGCCGTCGTAGCGGGGCTGGAACGCGGTGCGGCCGTGGACGGTGACCCGATTGTCCACGATGACCAGGTCCCCGGGGGTGAGTCGGGTGATGTGCGCGACCGTGTTGCAGGCCTGGCCGAATTCGGTCAGCGCCGTTTCGGCGCGCGGTGTCAGCGGTGTGGTCGCGATGGTGGCCATCCGGATGTCCGGGTCTTCGATTGCCCCGGACAGCAACGGTTTCGGTGCACGCGCTTCACTGTCGGAGGGGAAGGACGGCGGTGGCGCGGTGATGAATTCCGGCGCGAACAGTGTTTCGTGGCTCGCGGCTGTCAGCAGGGGCAGTACTTCTCGGAGGCAGGCGGTGCGCAGGCCGGCGATCCGGTCGTGGTCGGCGCGCAGGCACAGCAGCAGTACGTAATCGGGTTCGTGTTGGTGAAAGGCGTTCTCGTTGTGGAAGGTCAACAGCACCGACCCGGCGTTGCCGGAGAAGGTTTCCTTGCCGCGTACCGGCACCACATCCTGCACCAGGGCGCCGGACTTCTCGGCCAGGTACGCGGCGGGATCGCCGAGCCCGCACGCCAGCATGGTGAGCACCGCGGCGGAGACGGTCGCCACGCGCTGCACCGAATCCGGTGTCGAAGGCGTGCTCGGCAGCGCCGCCTCGTCGACCGGCAGACCCTTGATCACCAGCGTTCCGCGCGGACCGGAGTGCCGCCGGAACTCGCGCACGCCACGACGCAGCGGCGACGGCAACGCATCCCAGGAATGCCTTGCGCGAGCGACCCATTCGGGGTCATCCACCTGGTCCTGCACACTGCCGCAGAGAGCGCGGGCCAGCTGGTCGACCTCGGTCGTGTCGGCTGGGTCCAATTCCAGGTCGGCGGTGTCGATGGCGGCGGTATCGGCGATCTCGTACGGCAACGCACTCTCCTGGATCGGAAATGTGAAGGCGGCGAATCACTCTCGACCGATCAGCGCTGCCGCCGGGTCGACATGGTGTCGGCGAGGTAGTGGTCGCCGAACCGGATCAGCGGCGCGTATTGGGCGGCCCGTCGATGCCGCATCAGCCGGAGTTCGCCGACGGCGTTGTCCGGGCCGGTGGGCAACTGCGCGATGGAACGGCGCAGCCGCACCATCGAATAGGCCAGCGTGACATGCCGTTCGCTGTCCACCAGGTCGGCCTCGAGCAGCGCGTCCCTGGCGTCGGCGAGTTCCGGGTCGCGGTCGTGCAACTCCGCGAAGGTGTCCGGGACCACGCTGAGCAGGTCCTTCATCGCGCCCCGGAAGGTCTTGTAGCCGCGATGCTGTCGTCCGCTCAACGGAATCGACACCTCAGGCGGTTGCATGGTCGGCCGGACCGATGCCATGTAGTACTCCACCGGGATGGTGCTGGCGTGCGTCATCGCGGCGGGAAAGCCCCGCACATAGGTGGTCGCGTGCTCGAGCCTGGTCAGTGCGGCGTCGGTCGCGCCGTCGCGAAGATGCTGTGCGGCATCGGTTACCGCGACCGCCGCGCAGATGTTGAACAGGACGTGGACCTGGTGTCCGACGAGCCACCGCGCCGTCCACTCGCTTTCCAGCGAGATGCCCTGCGTTGCCGCCGAACTGGGCAGCGCCTCGGCGGGCGGTGCGTCGGATTCGGTGGCACCGGTGAGGTCGAGCGCGGCCAGCCGCATCCCGGCGACCTCCACCGCCAAGTCCGCACCCGACAGCGGGGCTCGACAGAGGTCACGCAAGCCGCGGTAGACAACGAGGAGTCCGTGCAGGGCAGCCTGCTGATCGGACAGATCCACCTCGCGGACCCGAAAGAACGACTGGCTCACCGACTCGGCGGGTAGTTCCTCGCCGATGATCGGCCCCGCCTCCGCTGACAGCGCATCGACCAGCTCACCTGCGGCTGTTGCGGCCCGCGTCAAGGCGGCGGTGCGCTCACTCGGACCGGCGTGCGTCGGCACTTCGGCCAGCACCAGCGCGGTCCGCTGCGCTTCGGATCGGATACGAGAAGGCAACTTCGGGACGGTTCCCCCGTCCTTCAGTCCCCGGAAAACGGCCACGGGCGGATGCGGGTCTGCCACCGAGGTACCCATGCTCCGAGGATATCTGGAACAAGGTCGTTCCGCTGGATAGTCGCGTTCGTCGCGACGACGAATTCCTTTGTCTCGCCAGCTATCTCGCCGCGTGCCCAGCCGATACCGGCCACACCGGTGCACCCACTTCGACAACGACTCCCGGGCACCGCACGGCAACCTACGCACCGCGCGGGCGTTGATCGGCCCGGCCGCACTCGCGGTAGCTCGGCCACATCGGTATCGACCAATTAGGGTTGCGACACATGCCGCCGTCCGCACCGCGCCGCCTGTGGGGTTGTCTGCTGCCGCTGGCCCTCATGGTTCTCATCGTCGCGGGCTTTGCCGTCTACCTGAAACTCCAGGCCCGCTCGGAGGAATCGCATCCGCCCGCCGCGGCGCCGCCCGACTTGTGCGCGGCGATCGGGCCCGCGCTGTTCGAGCGGCTGGTGCCGTTCGGCGTGCCGGAGACCGCCTCGATCTACTCGTCGGGTTCGGATGCGGCCTGCGCCTACTCCACCGCCGACGGCCGTCCGATCGGCTCCAACACGTACGGCTTCCTGCGTGTTCGCCTGCTCCGCTACGGCCAGATCGGCTGGGACTCAGGGGCGGACCGTGCCGCCGACGCCTTGACCTCGGCATGCAAGAGCAGTGCGTCGGCGGGGCAGTTCCACCCCTCGAGCGGACTCGGCGACAGCTCCTGTGCCGTCTACAGCGACCCGGACCAGGGCGGGACCGCGCACGGTTCCGTCGTGTTCCGTCGCGGCGCCGACCTGTTCTCGATCGACTACTACACGCACCCGGGCACCGCCGAGCAAGCCGAGCGGGCGGTCACGGAGGTGGCGCGGGCCGCCCTCGCCGGTGTCCCGTAGCACTTGGGGTTGCGCTCAGCCGCTGAACTTCACGTCCGCCGCGTTCTCCACTCCGGCGGTGCGGTGCGGTGCCGTCTGGAAGCGCCAGTAGAGGTTCGTGTGTGCGATGACCTGTTCCGGCGGCGGGGCGCCCCACTGGCTCTTGTCGAAGGTTGTGTGCGCGTCACCGACGAGGGTCACGTCGTAGCCACGCGCGAAGGCGCCGTGGATCGTGGACCTGATGCAGGCGTCCGTCTCGGCGCCGCTCACGACCAGGCGTCCGACGCCCGCTTTCGCCAGCACCTCTTCCAGGTCGGTGTCCTCGAAGGAATCGCCGAACATCTTGTGCACCAACGGTGCCGAATCCAGCCGCGACAGCTCCGGGACGTATGCCCAGTCGTCGCTCCCCCGCACCAGCTCCTCGGAGTTGTGCTGTACCCAGACCACCGGAACACCTTGTTCGCGAGCCTTGTCGACGAGCTCGGCGATGGTAGCGACCACGGCGTCCCGCTCGTATGCATCGGCCACGACGCCGTTCTGGACGTCGACCACCAGCAAGGCGGTATTGGGGCGATCTGACAGCACGGTCATGATTGGTCTCCTCTGCTGGCTGAACAGGCGCTGACGATGCGGCTCACGTTAGACCGGGCCACCGACAAGCGCCGTCGACCGAGCTGTCCCGCAGCCGAATTCACCGACTCTCGGCGAGTTCGGCCAACCGGTCGAGGGACGCCTGGAGTTTGCCGGGAGTGGTGGCGCGGGCCTTGACGAGGCGCTTCTCGTCGGTCAACTGCGACCAGTCGTAGGTGTGCGTGACCCGCGTGTGTGTCTCGTCGAGGGGCTCGAGCTCCCAGCGCCACAGGTGCCCCGGCGGCTGCTGGCCCGGCTCGGACGGCAGCCAGGCGATGCGACGGCCCTCTTCGAACTCGACGATGCGATTGTCGCGGTCGGCGCCGGTGGTGAGCGTCATGGTGAACACCTCGCCCACCGCGCGGACACGTTGTTCCGCTGCGGCTTTCGCCAGATTCTCGTTGCCGTCCCAGAGCGGCTGCTGCGCCGGGTCTGCGATCAGCTCGAAGACCCGTTCCGGCGCGGCCGCGATGTCGCGGCTGGCGGTCACGGTGCGCGAAGACTCGATGCTATCCGTCATGCCCCTGATCGAAGCATCTCGCGGCCGGGTTGCGCCAGGTTCTCGACGACGATCACCTTGCCGCGTTGCCGGGCAGCGATCGGATCACGGGTCACCCATCGCCGCGGCGCAGGCTGTCCGCAACCTCCTGTTTGCCCGAAAGATGCCGATTCGTCCCATGTTTACCGTGCGCAGTTCGTTCAGCCCAGTTAAACGTTGTCACTTCAATCCACCGGACACACGGGAGACAGTAAGTGGACGACCGTTATACCCAGTTATGTATTTCCAGGCGCGGACTGCTGGTCGGCGCGAGCGTGTTGGCCGGGAGCCTGGCGCTGCCCGGTATCGCCAACGCGGACAGCAAGTTTCCGATGCCGACCGGCCCGGACATCAACGTGCTGATCACCGGCGACGCGGGCACCGGTGAGGCCGGGCAACGCGCGGTGGCCACCGCGGCCAAGCAGATCTGCCAGGCCGAGGGGGTGTCGCTGGCAGTCGGGCTCGGCGACAACATCTACGAGGACGGCGCGGAAAGCGCGGACGACGACGAGTTCTCGACGAAGTTCGAGCAACCCAACGCGGGCATCGACGTGCCGTGGTTGATGGTTCTCGGCAACCACGATTGCAGCGGGACCTTCCCCGGCAGCGGTGGGAATCCGAGCAAGGGCGATCACGAAGTCGCCTACCATCAGCGCTCCGCCCGCTGGTACATGCCTTCTCGGTACTACCAGGTGGCGCTGCCGACCGCGGGTGACCCGCTGGTCGAATTCTTCGCACTGGACACCGTTCCCGTCTCCTCGACGGTGCTGCAGACCGATCCGAACTACCAGTGGAACGGGCCCTACATGCGGCAGCAACGCCAGTGGCTGGACCGTGCGCTGACCGCGTCCCGCGCGACCTGGAAGATCGTGCTGACGCATCACCCGTACCGCAACAACGGAAAGCACGGCAACGCAGGCGCTTACGACGGCATCACCACCGGCGACTACATGAGCGGCCGACATCTGAAGGAACTGTTCGAGGAAGTCGTCTGCGGCAGAGCGGATTACATCCTCTCGGGTCACGACCACACGTTGCAGATCCTGGATACCGCGGGCGCGGCCCGCGGCACCCAGCAGATCATCTGCGGGGCGTCCGCCAAGAAGAATGACGGCTCGTCGGCAATCACGAACAAGTCATTCTGGCAAGACTTTTCGAGCCTCGGCTTCATGATCGCGAGGATCCGCCGCGATGCCCTCGCCCTCGACGCCTACACCGTCGATCCCGCGAACGGCACGGCAAGACCGGCTTTCACACACGTCCGCCCACGCTGACATTCGAAAAACCATAGCATCGAAACCCGAAGCGCAGTAGGTGCATCAAACCTACTGGGCCACTTTGTGTTACCACGAATACCCCGATGTGTACCGCAATCCGCAAATCCACATCGAACCGAGAACTGATTCAGGCCAACCTGTTTCGTTCATTTTGCCATCGATCCGACGCCAGATAGCGGACGGAAGATCATGAAAACGTCATCGACGCGTCATCAACCAGTGGTCGGATCATGACTGTCATATCCGGAATCTATGAGACTCGAGGAAGTGCCTTGCCGCTACCAAAGCCCACCCGGCTCAGCATCATCGCCGCACTCGCCACCACCCTCATGGTGGGTGCCCCGCAGGCCTCCGCAGCACCCGCATCGACCCCTGCGCTCAAGGTGCTGACGTACAACACCTTCCTGATGAGCAAGAACCTGTACCCCAACTGGGGACAGGACCACCGGGCCGCGGAGATCCCGAAGGCCGACTTCTTCAAAGGCAACGACGTCGTCGTGCTGCAGGAGATGTTCGACAACGAGGCCTCCGACGCGCTGAAGGCGAAAGCCAAAGCCGAATACCCGAACCAGACGCCGGTCGTCGGCCGCTCGAAGGACGGCTGGGACGCCACCGGCGGCAAGTACAGCAACGCGACACCGGAGGACGGCGGCGTCACCATCCTCAGCAAGTGGCCCATCATCCGCAAGGAGCAGTTCATCTTCGCCGATGCCTGCGGCGCCGACTGGTGGGCCAACAAGGGGATCGCCTACGTGGTGCTCTCGGTCAACGGCAGCAAGGTGCACGTGGTCGGCACGCACAGCCAGTCGACCGACCCCGGGTGCAGTGCCGGTGAGGCCGCGCGCGATCGGTCCTTGCAGTTCAAGGAGATCGATGCCTTCCTGTCCGCGAAGAACATCCCCGCGAACGAGCAGGTGCTGCTGGCAGGCGATCTGAACGTCGACTCGCACAGCGCCGAATACGGTTCGATGCTGGCCGACGCCCGGCTCGAGCCCGCGACCGCCCGCACCGGCCACCAGTTCTCCTTCGACACCAAGGAGAACTCGATCGCGAACTACCGCTACCCGAACGACCCGCGCGAGGACCTCGACTACGTCCTGCACCGCAAGGGCCACACCAAGCCCGCGAGCTGGCAGAACCGGGTCATCAAGGAGAGCTGTCCCGCCTGGACGGTCACCAGCCAGGGCAAGGACTACACCTACACCAACCTGTCCGACCACTACCCGGTGACCGCCGCCGCCTGATCCGCTCAGTGGACCGCCGCCCGCCCCGCAAACCATGCGGGGCGGGCCCGGTCGCCGCTGGTAGCGCACGGATTTCTGAGCACCGCTTTCGGCGGAGCGGTTGCGAGTGAAAGTTGTTGCCACAGAACCTCGATCATGAGGCATCGCGAGCCATATGATCGCCACAGAGTTGAGAGTGGAGATCGCCGCTTAACGCTTCCCCTGTCTGAGGTCAGGAGATTCACAGCTCAGACCGCAACCGAACCACCCACCCGAGGGAGGTGACTCACTTGTCCGACGTCGTCGACACTGTTGTGGCCGCGTTCTGCCACAGCCAGAATCACCCTGGCTGCGTTCCGATCTCGACCAGCGGTGTAACCGCAGGCAGAGCATCGGAAGGTCCGCTCGCGCAGTTCCAGTCGCTTGGCTCTCGCGAAACAATCACTGCACGTCATCGACGTATAGGCGGGCTGAACCAACACCACCCTCCGGCCAGCCCGCACACCACGCTCGATCAACTCATCCTTCGCACAACCGATCGCGGCGTCCGCGGCTTTACGGGCCATCGTGGACTTGGCCAGAAACTTCGGCCGGAAATCCTCCACCGCGATCAACCCATGCTCGGCGACAACACGTTTCGCCCACACCCGCGAATCATGCTCGGTTTGCCGTGCCGCTTTCTTGAGCAGCTTCGCAGCGTGGCGAGTCGCCCGCGTATAGCCACCGGACTGCGGGCACCCCTTGCCACCACGCCGACGCGCCATGCGGCGTTGCGCTTTCGCCAGTTCCGCAGCACACCGCATCCGATATCCCCGAAACGGCAGATCGAACTCGGCATCGGTGGTCGTGGCTGTCGTGCGCACACCCCAGTCGACACCGATGCCACCCTCAGCCGTCGGCACAGTTTCAATCTCACGCCGGACAACGAACGAGGCATACCAATGCCCCAAACTATCCCGAGTGACACGGACCGACGTCGGCTCCGACGGCAACTCCCGCGACCACACCACCGGGATAATCACCCCTTTAGGCAGCAGCAGTCTGCCGTCGCGGATGCTGAACCCCCGCACGGTGTACTCCAGCGACGGCAGCGCCTTCTTCCGTGGTTTGAACGCGGGACGACCCCGCCCCTTCACCTTGAACGAATCCTCGAGGGCTTTCGCATAAGTACGCAGCGTTTGTTGCTGGGCGACCTGCGAGCCCTCCCGCAACCACTCGGTCCGCCCACGCGCCTCGGTCAGCAACTTTCCGAGTCTGCCGAAGGTAGGACGTGCGCCCGACTTCTGTTGATACACCGCCTCATTCCACAGAAAGCGGCATCGATCCCACTCCGCGACCAACGCTCGCTCGGCCCGCACACCAGGACGCAACCGATAGCTGTACCGCACCACCTCCTCCACATCCGACAACCTAACCGCCACCACCGACAGGCCACACGACCCAACCTCTGAAAAGGAGATGGTGCTTCCCTCCCCCTTGAACGAGGGAGTATCCGCGCCAAACACCCGCATGACCGCAGTTGCCGACGCCGGTACCACCGGATATTCCCGCGTCATCGCGCCGCCGGGCTGGAGCCGCTGGCTGGTTCCGCCCGCCGCGCTGTCCATTCATCTCGCCATCGGGCAGGCCTACGCCTGGAGCGTGTTCAAACCGCCGCTGGAAAAGGCGATGGACATCTCCGGGACCGGCAGCGCCCTGCCGTTCCAGATCGCCATCGTCATGCTCGGGCTGTCGGCGGCCTTCGGCGGGACGCTCGTGGAACGCCGTGGTCCGCGCTGGGCGATGACCGTCTCGCTGGTGTGTTTCTCGTCCGGCCTGCTGATCTCGGCCCTCGGCGCGTACACGAACGCGTACTGGCTCATCGTTTTCGGCTACGGGTTCGTCGGCGGGATCGGGCTGGGTATCGGCTACATCTCCCCCGTGTCCACGTTGATCCGCTGGTTCCCCGACCGGCCGGGCATGGCAACGGGTTTCGCGATCATGGGCTTCGGCGGTGGCGCGTTGATCGCGTCGCCGTGGACGACCCAGCTGCTGTCGACCTTCGGCAAGGACGACGTCGGCATCGCCCAGACCTTCCTGGTCATGGGCCTGGTCTACGCGGTGTTCATGTCGGTCGGCGTGCTGCTCGTGCGGGTGCCGCCGCCGGGGTGGCAGCCCGCGGGCTGGGTGCCGCAGGCGAAAACGGCGAAGCTGATCAGCGAACACGACGTCACGGCCAACGACGCGATCCGGACGCCGCAGTTCTGGCTGCTGTGGATTGTGCTGTGCTTCAACGTGACCGCGGGCATCGGCATCCTGGAGAAGGCAGCGCCGATGGTGATCGACTTCTTCAAGCAGACCTCGACCCCGGTGACCGCGGCCGCGGCGGCAGGCTTCGTCGCGGTGCTGTCCGCGGCGAATATGGCCGGGCGGATCGGCTGGTCGTCGCTGTCCGACGTGATCGGCCGCAAGAACGTGTACCGGATCTACCTCGGCGTCGGCGCGATGGCCTACGCGCTGGTGTGGTCGGTCGGCCAGACCAACAAGCCACTGTTCATTCTCGGCGCGATGGTGATCCTGTCGTTCTACGGCGGTGGATTCGCCACTATCCCGGCGTATCTCAAGGATCTGTTCGGGACCTACCAGGTGGGTGCGATCCACGGCCGGCTGCTCACCGCGTGGTCCGCGGCCGGTGTCGCCGGGCCGCTGATCGTCAACGCCATCGCGGATTCCGGTGCGCGGCACGGCAAGTCCGGGCCCGAACTGTACGGGCCCTCGTTCGCCATCATGATCACCTTGCTCTGCATCGGCTTCGTCGCCAACGAACTGATTCGCCCGGTGGCGGCGAAATACCATCGGAAGGTCCCCGCGCAGGCCGTCCGCACGGAAGGAAGCCCGGCATGACCGAACCCGCCAGCACCGAAACGGCTCCGCCGCGGCGCATTCCACTACTCGTCTTCGCCTGGCTGTGGGTCGCCGCGCCGTTCGCCTACGGGCTCGATCGCCTGATCGTGAACCTGCTCAAGCTGTTCCAGTAAACGCGGTTCAGCTCGAGGTGTGCGTGTCACCGTCGACACGGCCGGGCCTGTGTCGGCGTCCGGCCACTCCGATGGCGTTTCGATCCGTCCTCGCCGGGTATCTGCCGGACGTTCGGTTGATGGAGATGAGGGCATCAGATGAGTGGGTTGTCGACTGGGACGGGCAGATCCCGCGGCCAGCGGGCCGGGGGCGGGAACTCGTCGTCTACCGCGGAGCGGATCGCGCAGAACAGCGTGTTCGAGCGATTCGCGCGGGCAGGATTCGTCATGACGGGCATCGTGCACCTGCTCATCGGGTACATCGCGATCCGCATCGCGCTCGGCGGGCCGGGTGGCAACGCCGATCACTCCGGCGCCCTGGGCGAATTGGCAAGTAAGCCGGGCGGAATCATCGCCATGTGGGTCGGTGTGGTGGCGTTCCTGTTGATGGCGCTGTGGCGGCTCGCCGAAGCGGCCCTCGGCAGCGCGTCCAAGCCCGAGAAAGACAGCAAGAAGTCCGAGGCATTCCATCGAGTGAAGGCTTTCGCGCTGGCGGTGATCTATTTCTCGTTCACCTTGTCCGCGTTCGGATTCGCGCGCGGCAGTGGTAAATCGAGCGGCGCAGAAAGCGCCGGAATTACCGGGCGGTTGATGCAGAACACGGCGGGCAAGATCGCCCTCGTGGTGGCCGCGCTGATCATTATCGGGGTCGGCGGATACCACGTATACAAAGGGATCAGTAAGAAGTTCCTCAAAGACCTCGACGGCAACACCAGTGATCTCGCGCGGCGGCTCGGCATGGCCGGATACCTCGCGAAGGGGCTCGCGGTGGCCGCCATCGGGTTGCTGGTGATCCTCGCCGTGAGCCATGCCGAGCCGGACGAGGCCGCCGGACTCGACGGTGCGCTGAAAACCCTTGGGGCGCAAGCCTACGGTGTGATCCTGCTCGTCGTGGCAGGTCTCGGCATCATCACCTACGGCCTCTACAGCTTCGTCATGGCCCGATACGCCAAGATGTAGCGATCGGGGCGTGGGGCAAGATCGAGGTATGGGCTCCACCAATGGACCGCTGGTACCCGCAACCGTGGACGAATTCCGCGACCTCGCGCGCACCCGGTTACGCGAATTCCCGCACACCGAAGTTCCCGACGCACCGGGGATTCGCCGGGCCGCGGTGCTGCTGTGTGTCGTCGGGCAAACCGACGGCGATCCGGCGGTGGTCGTCATCAGGCGGGCCCACCGTGGCCGCAACGCCGGACAGTGGGGGTTGCCCGGTGGTCGGCTCGATGAGGGTGAGACCGCGGCGCAGGCCGTAGTGCGCGAACTGCACGAGGAACTCGGCTTGACCGCCGCCCCCGCCGACCTGCTCGGCAGGCTGGACGACTTCCCCGCGGCCTCGGGTTTCGTGATCACCCCGTTCGTCGCGGCGCTACCCGACACCGCCGAGCTGAAGCCGAGCCCCGACGAAGTGCACTCCGTACACCTGGTACCCCTCACTCGGCTGGCCGCCGACAATGTCCCGCATTGGGTCGCTCCGCACGAAGCCGTGCGGCAACCCGAACTCCGCGACGCGGCAGCCGCCGTCCCGGAAAACGTTGGCCTGCTACAGATGCGACTCGGCGAGGGCATGACCATCCACGCCCCGACTGGCGCGCTGCTCTGGCAGTTCCGCGCGGTCGTACTCCTCGGCCGGGACCACACGGACGCTCGAGTAGCCCACTTCACCCAACCCGACTGGACCCAGCACTGAGGGTCAGTCCTCCAGAAAGGTCGCGGCGTTTCGGCGCCGACGGTCCACGGTCACCGCGAACACGTCGGGACGGGCGTAGTGGCCGGTCGGGTCGAAATTCTGCCGCTCCCTTGCTACTTCGGCCGGATCGATGTCGGCGATCACGAGGCGCTCGTCGCCGACCACTGGCTCCACCAGCCAGCTGCCGTCCGGGCCCGCGAGGGCGGAGCCGCCGTCGTAGCCCGCGGGCTTGCCGAGGGCCAGGAGTTCGTCGCGCAGCGGGAAGTCGGCGGGCACGTCGGCGTAGTCGAGCACGGCGCCGACGGCCAGGGAGTACACCCGGCCTTCCATGGCGACGAAACGGGTGATGTCCTTGGTGTTTCGGACCGAGCCGGGCCAGGTGGAGACGTGCAGCGTCGCCCCGTCGGCGTACAGCGCGTGCCGCGCCTGCGGCATCCAGTTCTCCCAGCAGGACAGTCCGCCGACCCGGAACTCGCCGATGTCGTGCGCGCGCAACCCGTTTCCGTCGCCGATCCCCCAGACCATCCGTTCCTCGTGCGTCGGCATCAGCTTGCGATGCGCGCTGACCACGCCGCGCACCGGGTCGATGGCGACCAGGGTGCAGTACACCGTGCCGCGGACGCGCTCGGTGATACCGAGGTAGCAGAACACCCCGAGGTCGGCGACCGCTTCACGCACCGTGGCGATGTGCGGGCCGTCGAGGGTGACCGCCGCATCCAAATAGTAAGCGTAAGCGGCCTTTTGGGCCGGATTGTCGAACCGGGCCCCACCGGTCCGCGCCAGCCAGATCGGATAGCCGGACAGGAACGTCTCCGGAAAGGCGACGAGCTGCACCCCCGCCGCCGCAGCCTGCGTCAGATAGTCGACAACGATCTTCGTCCCTGCCGTGGGGTCGAGCCAGGCAGGCCGGGCCTGAGCCGCTGCAATCCGCATGCCCCGAACATTAGCCACATTCAGTTGCCTTGGCCGATCTGTCCGTTCATCCAGTCGCCGAGCCATTGGATGGCGTTGCGGCCCTTGTCGTCGACGACGAGGGCGCCGTAGTTGATGTGCGCGTTGGAGGCGAAAAAGCTTGCGGCGCTGAGGCCATCGCGCAGCAACGCGAGCAGATTGATGCCCTTGGACGGTGCGGTCTTGGTGAGCGAGGCGCTCAGGTCGTCGAGGTCGAGGTGCTGGGTGTTGTTACTGGTGAGCAGGCCGGTGGCGACTGAGGCCAGTTCGAGGCCGACCGGCAGCAGGCCGGACAGCACGGCCGCCGCGCCGGCCGGGTCGGGCGCCTGCCCGGGCGGCGGGGCCAGTTTCTCCAGCACCGTCCACGCGATTTCCTGGATCTGGCCGACCAGGGTCGCCGCCCGGATGACGTCGACGTTGGACAGGATCGAGGTCATCGACGCCGCGATCTGCACGTAGCCCTGCGAGTTCGGGACGGTGGACAGCACCTGTGCGACCGATTTCAGGTCAGCGCTCGCGACCAGATCGACCAGCGGTTTGAACTGGTTGTTCAGCGTACCGGCGACCTGGTGGGCACCCTGGGCGTCCATCGCGGCCACCTTCTGCGTCAGCAGCGCGAGGTTGGCCAGGATCGCACCGAAGTCGAGCGCGGTGACGTTGGCGACGGCGTCGAGTGTCTGGTCAACCAGCACAGTGGGTTTCAGCATCGCGAGGATCTTCGAGGCCGAGGCGAGGATGGCCGCCGGAATATCGGCCAGCGGTGCGACCTGGCCGACCAGGGCATCGATCTTGATCGTCAAGGTCGTGGCATCGGGCGAATTCACCTGCACCGTACGGATTCCCCGGTTCAACAGGCTGGTCGCGGTGTCGGCGATGGTGCTCACCGCCGTTGCCGCGGCGGTCAGGTCGGACTCCCCGACCTTGATCAGCACCTGGCCCGCGTTGTGCTCGGCCGATCCGGCGGGAGCGGCGGCCAGCCGGTCGGCGGCGCTGGAGTCTTGCAGACCCGCAAGGGTTTTGAGGGTGATCTCCAGCTTTGCCGCGGTGTCGCGGACGTGGGTCACATTGATGCCGCCGGGCGAGGCGAGGCTGGTGGTCAACTCGTCGACGGCCTTGGCCAGGCCGGGGAGGTCGGCCTTCGCGGTATTCGCGGTCAGCGTCTTGGCCAGGCTGGAGTTGCTGAGCATCTTGCTCAGCAGCGACCCGAGTTTCCCGAGTAACGGGTTGTCGCCCTTCTTGATCGAGCAGTACAGGTCGCCGGGGTCGCAGATCGAGCTGACTCGGCCGGTGAGCTTGCCCATGCCCTGCGGCCGGGGATCGGCGATGCCCGAGCCCGCGGTGTGCGGGCCGACGGCGGTCTCGCCTTTGGTGCCCGCTGCCGGGTCGGCGATGAGTCCGACGGCCAGGACCCGGTCCGGGGCCACCGGTCCGCGGTCGTTGCCGATCTCGGAGGCGACATCGCCCGCGGCGTCCGCGCCCTGGCTGTAGCCGGTGATCGTGAACTTCGCGGCGGGACATCGATTACCATAGTCGCGCAACGCTTTACGCGCGTTGACCAGCGCGGTGTTCTTGCTGTCCGCGTAGGTGTAGCCGTTGTCGAAGGCGCGAGCCATGTACGGCGTGAAGTAGATGTCGGAGCTCGGTCCGTGCTGGCGTTGGATGGCCTCGGCGATCGGGCGGAGCATGCCGATGGGCTGTGCGGGGTCGGCCTTCTCGTTGGTCTCCCAGGTGCCCGGGATGAACAGGTTGAAGGTCTCCGCGCAGTCGGACTGCGCCACATGCGCGATGGCCGGGGCGGCGGCAGCGACGGAGGCGACGGCTACTCCGCTGGCGACCATTGTCACCACTATGTAGCGATTGAACGAATGCAGGACTGACATCTGAACCTCACTACCGAGCTCGGTCGGTCGCTCATCGCCGAACGGCAGAGTCGGCCGATTCGACCTGAGAACAACTGGGAAAGCAGGCGCGGAGATATCGCGCGGAATTTCCCAGGGAATGCTCACGCATATTCAGCGCGGCGATCGCTGGCGCCGCGCTGAATATCGTGAACTACCGATCAGGAGACATTGCCGACAAGCAGGCTGAGCAGTTTGAGGGCCACTTTGGCCAAATCAAGGCCGGTGCCGAGGGATCCGGTCGAAGATCCACCGCCGCTGAGTGAATCGCCTGCGTCGCTGGACCCTGAACCAGCGGCAATGTAGTTAACGGTGTCCATAACGCTGAGGAGAGTAGACATTTCTCGAACCGCCTGTCTTGTACCAGTATTACACCGAGCAGCACCTGAGCTCAGGTGCTGTGACTATGGATGTTGGCAGCCACAAGATTCCCCTGGGATCCCCGCCGCGTCCAGACGCTCAACTGGGGAAGTTGTGCCGCAGTAAGCGTTTCAGGACTAACGCCCGTGGCAGACCGGCAGGTTTCCCGATCTCCCCACTCCACACTGGGGACCCGCTGGTGCGGACTTTCGTGGCGGACGGTCGAGGATTGCGCATCCCTTGCAACGGAAGGTGGCTCCGATTGCAGTCCACGCAACATATGTTGCGCCACTTGCGAACTGGTGTGACGTGGGACATTCTGGCCCGAACGCAGGAATGACTGCGGGGCGGAAGGAGAGAACGATGCGCAATGGTGAACTCGGACGTCGGCGTCTGCTCGGGATACTGGGTGGCACGGTGGGTGTCGGTGTCGCGGTGGCAACCGGAGCGCTACGGCCCGCGATCGCGGGCGCGGCAGGCGGAGCACGCGCCTTCCTCGGTTCTTATACCTCCAGTGGCGCAGGCGGTTCCGGCATCAGCGTCGCCACCGTCGATCCCGGCACCGGTCGGCTGATCGTGGAAAGCACTGTGGACGTGGCGGATCCGTCCTTCCTGGCGTTGTCTCCCGACCGGCGTTACCTCTACGCGGTGAACGAGGGCTCGGGCGCGGGCACCGCCACCGCGGTCGATCTGCGGACGGCACGGCCGACCGTACTGAATACGGTTGCGGTGCAGGGCAATGCGCCCACACACCTGTGCGTCACCCCGGACGGTCGGTACGTCCTGACCGCGAACTACGAGTCGGGCAGCGTCAGCGTGCTCGATGTGGCCGACGACGGGCGGCTCGGCGCGGTGACGGATGTCGTCCAACACACCGGCAGCGGACCGGATCCCGATCGACAGTCCACGCCGCACGCGCATCAGGTATCGATCGATCTCTCCGGGCGCTGGGTGCTGGTGGTGGATTTGGGCGTCGACTCGATCTACGTCTACCAGCTGGCCGGCGGCAAGCTGAACCAGCACGCGCAGGTCGCGATGACGCCCGGCAGCGGACCACGGCACCTCACCTTCCACCCCAACGGCCGCACCGCCTTTCTCGCCAACGAGCTGAATTCCACAGTGACCGTAATCGATTGGCAGCCCGACCGCGGCGAACTGCGCGCCGGGCAATCGCTGCCCGCCGATCTGAACGGCGGCGGCGATCGGAACTACCCGTCCGCACCGGTGGTCGCCAAGGACGGCCGATTCCTCTACGTCGCCAACCGCGGCCACGACAACGTCGCGACCTTCGCCATTGTCGGCGGGATGCTGGTGCCGGTGGGCACCACGCCGTGCGGCGGAAAGTTCCCCCGCGACCTGACGCTCAGCCCGGATGGTCGGCGGCTGTACGCGGCCAATCAGAAATCGAATGCGGTGACCTGGCTGGACCTCGACCCCACCACCGGCCTGCCCGCCGCACCCGCGGCTCCGCTCGACGCACCGACTGTCACCTGCGTGCTGTTCGAGTAACGCGACACGCGCGAGAACGAATCACCTTCTCGCGCAATTGATCCCGAACAACCTTTCGCTGCGGGGCGAGCGTTCCCCAGTTGTGCGCCAGTCGAGTTGGTCGTCCAGGTGTGGTTCTACTTGATCATGTGACCCACTCCAATGCTCGTTTGCGCGTGAAAGGTTCCTGAATTGCGCAGAATCACGCATATCACGCTAGGCCTGCTGGTCGTTGCCGGCAGCCTGGTCGCCATACCCCCGGCCTGGGCCGATCCGGACGCCGGTCGGCTCGGCAATCTCAGCGGCATCGTCGACGACGGCGTGACAACGACCATGCATTCCGGCGCGGCCGCGGTCCGGGTGAGCTTCCCCAATTCCGGCGCGGTGCGCGTACAACTCGCGCCCGATGGCAAGTTCACCGACCCGGCCCGCGACAAGATCGTCCTGCCGACCAAGCTGCCGCCCGCGGGCGCGAAACGAACCGACAAGGGCGACTACTGGGCGATCGCCACCTCCGGTGTCACCTTGCGCGCCTACAAGACTCCCCTGCGCTTCGCCCTGTACGACGGCGCCGACAAGAAGCAGATCTGGGCCGAGTCGGCCCCGCTGTCCTGGACCAAGACAGCGACAACACAGAGCCTCGGCCGGGGCAAGAACGAGCAGTTCTTCGGTGGCGGCGAGCAGAACGGACGGTTCAGCCACCGCGACCAGACCGTCAAGATCTTCGCCGACGACAACTGGAACGACGGCGGCGCGCCGAACTCGCAGCCGTTCTACCTGTCCAGCAACGGATATGGCGTGCTGCGCAACACCTTCACGCCGGGCAACTACGCCTTCACCGATCCGGCGCGCACCACGCACGAGGAACGCCGCTTCGACGCGATCTACGTCGTAGGCGACGGCCCCAAGTCGGTGATCTCCGCCTACACCGCGCTGGTCGGCAGGCCGTTCCTGCCGCCGATCTACGGGCTGGAGATGGGCGACTCCGATTGCTACCTGCACAACGCCAACCGCGGCGAGCGGCACACCCTGGACGCGGTCGCCGTCGCCGACGGTTACGTGCGCAATCAGATGCCCAACGGCTGGATGCTGGTCAACGACGGCTACGGCTGCGGTTACGAGAATCTGCCGAAGGTCGGCGAGGAGTTGCGCAAGGACAACATGCAGCTCGGATTGTGGACCGAGAACGGGCTGCCGAATCAGACTGAAGAGGTCAAAGCCGGTGTGCGCGTGCGCAAGCTGGACGTGGCCTGGGTAGGACCCGGCTATCAGTTCGCGTTGGACGGCTGCGACAGCGCGCACCGGGGCATCGAACAAAACAGCGACGCCCGCGGTTTCGTCTGGACGCCGGTGAGTTGGGCAGGCGCGCAACGCTGTGCGGTGCTGTGGAGCGGGGACCAGTCCGGCAGCTACGACTACATCCGCTGGCAGATCCCCACCTACGCGGGTTCGACGATGTCCGGCATCGCCTACAACACCGGCGATGTCGACGGAATCTTCGGCGGCAGCCCGAAGACCTACACCCGCGACCTGCAGTGGAAGGCGTTCCTGCCGACCATCATGTCGATGGACGGCTGGGCGGCCAACGACAAGCAGCCGTGGCGCTACGGCGAGCCCTACACCTCGATCAACCGAAAGTACCTGCAGCTCAAGGAGAGACTGCTGCCCTACACCTATTCGCACTCGGTCGAGGCGAATCGCACCGGCGTCGGCCAGGTTCGGCCGCTCGCGCTGGAGTACCCGAACGACCCCGCGACATGGGGAGACAAGGCACGCTACGAATTCCTTTCCGGGAAGGACTTTCTCGTCGCGCCGGTATACAACGACGCCGACAAACGAGACGGCATCTATCTGCCGGAAGGCACCTGGATCGACTACTGGAGCGGCCGCTCCTGGACCGGGCCGACCACGGTGAATGGTTACAACGCTCCGCTCGACACGCTTCCGTTGTTCGTGCGCGCGGGCGCGGTTGTGCCGATGTGGGCGGAAGGCACCCAGTCGTGGCGGACCAGGGACAAGAGCGTGCTGGATCTGGACATCTACCCGCAGGCCGCGGGCAGCTTCACGCTGTTCGAGGACGACGGGGTGACCCGGGGTTATCAGCGCGGCGAGCAAGCCTCGCAGCAGTTCGCCGTGCGCTCGCCCGCGCCCGGTGCCGTCGAGGTGACCATCGGCGCCAGCTCCGGATCGTATCCGGACAAGCCCGCCGCTCGCCGGTATGAACTCACGGTCCATACCAAGTCAGCGCCGAAGGCCGCGCAGACCTCGGCTGGTGCACTACCCCAGCGCGCCGGACGCGACGACCTGAATCGGTCGCCCAACGGATGGTGGTTCGATCCGAACGATCGTGGCGGCGTCGTGCACGTCAAAACCGATCCGATCGCCGCGGCGAACAATCTGACGGTGACGCTGTGGTGAAAGGCGGCGGATCGCTACTGACCTGGCGGTCCGCCGCCGATCTCGCTTGACCACGTGCCAACAGAACTCGCCTTCGACGGCCGATTCGACTGAATCGGCCGTCGTCACGGCAGTAGCGACCGCCTTCGCTTGGTGCGGGTTGCGGGCGAGGATGGTTAACTCCTCCTCGGATTGTTGTGCTCGAAGGGAGTTAGGGGTAGGCGTGGTGCAGCTCGGAGTGAACGAGTCGTTCGCGGACTACCTCATCGAAGGCGTGCTCGGTCGGGGCGGGATGGGCACCGTGTACTTGGCGCAGCACCCTCGGCTACCGCGACGGGTCGCGCTCAAGCTGCTCAACCGGGAGGTCTCCGCCGATCCGGAATTGCGGCGGCGGTTCGAGCAGGAAGCCAATGTTGTTGCGCGATTGGATCATCCGGGCATTGTCGGCATCCATGATCGCGGCACGCACGACGGACACCTGTGGATCGCCATGCAATACATTCACGGCTCCGACGCCGCTCGGTTGAATCCGCGCGAGGTGCAGATCGACCGTGCCCTGCGCATCGTTTCCGAGACCGGAGCCGCGCTCGACTACGCGCACAGCCGTGGCGTGCTGCACCGCGATATCAAGCCTGCGAACATTCTGTTGTCGTCGCCGGACACCGGTCGGGCGGAGCGTGCGGTGCTGACCGATTTCGGGATCGCCCGCCTGCTCGACTCGAACACACAGCTCACGGTGAGTGGCACGTTCAATGCCACGCTCGCGTATGCCTCGCCGGAACAGCTGTCCGGCGAGTCGGTCGATCACCGCTCCGATCAATACTCGCTCGCCTGCACCCTGTTCACGCTGCTGGCGGGGCGTCCGCCGTTCGCGGCGACCAATCCCGGGCAGGTCATCGCCGGGCACATCAGTAAACCGGTGCCGCGACTCAGTGCCGGTCGCCCGGGTGCGCCGCCTGCGCTGGACGAGGTGATCGTCCGGGCGATGGCCAAGCGGCCCGACGAACGGTTCGGCAGCTGCCGTGAATTCACCTCGGCGGCATGGGATTCCCTGCACGCACGACCGGCCGCGGTGCCGACTCGAACGGCCATGCCCGCCCGGACGGCTCCGACATCGTTGAATCGGAACGGTCCGGGTCGGCAGACGGCACCGACTCCCGCACCGGTCGCCCAGCCCGCACCGCAGCAACCGGTTGCCCAACCCGCACCCCGGCCTGGTCAGGCACCTGCGAGTGGCCGCGGCATCGGGATCAGCGCGGGCGTTCTCGCGTTCCTCCTCGCCGGTGTGGCCGCATTCGTGGTGGCGTATCCGCGGGTGCACGTCATCGACTTACTCATCCAGGTCAAGGACCCCGATATCGCCCCATACGCCGCGACGTTCGTCGGGGCGGCGGGCGCGGCGCTGCTGCTCCTCGGCGGCGCGATACGTCTGTTCGCCCGCAGGCGATCCGGCCGGGTGCTGGTGGTCTTCGGGTGCGCGGGTTATCTGGCGAGCCTGGTACCCGTCCGTTTCGGCTACGACTCCCCGCATGGCACCACTGGGTGGACGATGGCCGCGGGATTGTTGTTGATGGTGCTGACACTGCTGCTGACGCTGTCCCCGCCGACGGCCCGCTGGTTGCGGACCGCCGGCTCCGCACGTCGGTAAGGCGCTATTCGGGGAGACGGTCGGCCAAGGCGTTTCGCATCACGTATTCGATGCCGGGATCGTGGGGCAACGTCCAGTTCGGACCGACGAAGTAGCCGGCGGCGTCCTTGTCACCCTTGGCGAGATACTGCATCCACGCCAGGGTGAGAGGCGCGAATGCGTTATGCGCCGGATCGTCCATCGGCGTGATGTGGGTGCCGCCCCTGATACACGCTAAGTACGCCGGAACCGTTATGGCCGTGTGGTATTGGGTCCACATCGGGTAGTACCAGTGCCACACGAGCGCGTCGTTGCAGCCGGTGAGGTACAGGGTCGGCACGGTGAGCAGGATGCCGAGTGCGACCGCGCTCGGCTCGGTGGGCACCGCACCGATGATCCGCGCGTCCGGATCGACCATGCGGTAAGCGTCGTTCGGCAGGCTCGCGTTGAGTTGCGTTGCCCCGCCGCCGCCCGAGTGCCCGGCGAAGATGATGCGGCCCAGATCCACCTTGCCGCGCATCGGGCTGTCGGGATTCTTATTGGCATCCGACAGCGCCTGTACGCCACCGAGTCCCATTTCCGGGGTCGAATTGAGCAGGTCGTACGGTACCGCGATCACGTAACCGTAGCTGGCCCAGAAACGGAGGCTCGAGTCGTAATATCCGGGTTCTTGGCCGGTGCCCGGCGAGTAGACCAGCGCCGGAAGCCGATCCATGTTCGCGATGTCCTTCGGATAATAGAAGGTGACACCGATCGGTGAATCAGTTCCCGACGGAAATATATTGGTGCACTGCAGCTCCGAATGATTGCCCCAGAAACGCCAGGTGTTGTTGACCGCCGATCCATACGGCGACGAATCACAGCTGTGCGTGGCGGTGGTTTGCGCGGTCTCATAAGGCCCGGGTTCGGCGTACCGGCTCAATGGCACATCGCCCGGTGCGAAACCGTCTTCGGCCATGGCGGCCGGGGCGGCGCCGATCGCGAGACCGGCCAGGACAGTAGCCGCGAGAAAGACATCGCCCAGTGCGCGGCAGGCTTTTTCATACCAACACCGACCGAGTCGTTCGGTAAGCAAAACTCTCACCTCTCGTTTCCAAAGAATGTAAACAAGGGAACGCGACTCGACGGTCGCGGAATCGAGATCACTGTGAGATAAATCCATCCGCCAGTCAAGCAAACACGCGGGCAGTCGTCCCGTGAACTCAGCACGCCGGGCCGCGCATGCTGCACCGCAGGGGCGCAACAGCACTCGTGGACCGGCGTGCGCATTCTCGATACGTAGTACCGTGCTTTGTGTTAAATTCTTAGCGTGTCTAATATCAGTCGCCGCAATCCGCTCATTTCGGTGGCCGCCTTGGGACTTATCGCGGCGCTCACCGCAACAGCCTGCTCCGATGCCTCGAAGAACGATTCGAGCCCCTCGCCGAGCTCGTCCGTAACCATTCAGGCTGTGGCTGGGTTCCAAGGGTTTCCGCTGATGGTGGCGTGGAGACCATCCAGGATGGGGGCGCCGTTTTTGCGCATGGTGGAGATGTAGCTGCGGATTCGCAGCCACGCTCGTGCCCCGTCGCTCGAGCGATGGCAGCCTGAGATCTTCAGCTGGGTTTTGACGGGTCGAAGATCGCGCTCGGCCTGATTATTTGTGAAGCCGACCTGCAAGTCGCGGGCGAAGCGCAACACCTCGTCCTCGCGGGACTTCAACCTGGTCAACAGGTTCCGGGTCTTGGACTGTTTCAGGCCGGCGCGACGGGGATTATCGGACAACCCGCACAACACCGCATGGCGCCACCGGTGCAGCAGTGGGTCGAGGACCTCGGCCGCGATGGCCGACCGGCCCAGCGCTCGTGCCTGGTGGGCGGCGGTGTTGAGCCCGTACAACGCGTCCAGCGCCGCGGTGGGCCAGGCGTTGGACGGATCGGCCTCACCGGCGGCGACCAACTCTCGCGCGATGTGCGCCCCGCACAAGGCGTGGACGGCGCCAGCGTAGTCCTTGCCGTCATACACCGACAGCGAATCATGCACGCACACACCGGTATAGCCGGGCAGGATCCCGAATTCATCCACCGCGACCCGTCCCCGGGACTTGTGCAGGAAATAGGCGGTCAACGTCGCGGTCGAGGCCACGTGCAGCCACATCTTCGAGCCGTTGACATTGATCGAGGTCTCATCCACATGCAGCAGATACGCCGCCATCAACTGCGCCCGGATCAACGCGTCGGTGTCGGCAAGTGCCTCACCGGTCGCGGCGATCACCGAACTGATCCACCCCGTCGACGGCCGCGCCCCGGTCACATCCGCGATCAACTCCGCGGCCCGCGCCACCGGAACATGCTGATATACCACGAGATAGCAAGCCAACGCCCGAAGATTCGGGCCGTACTGAACCGGTGCACTCACCCCGTCCGGGGCCGTCGCCGCGGTGACATGACCGCACCCGCACCGCACCGAGTGCAGGCGGTGCTCGAACACCGACGCCGCGATCACCTCGGGAATGTCGACCACCTGCCGCGCAGCCACTTTCACCGACTCTCGACCAGCCAGACCGCCGCCACAACTACCACACGCACCCGGCACGTAATCGCAGGAATCATCGGCAATCTCTTTGCGACGCAACGTGACACCCTGATCGCCGGACTGCTTGCCCGGCTTACGACCAGCCTTGCGCTGCTGGGCACGAGACAGGCTGCGGTTCAACCGATCACCAGAGGGCGCACGGTTGGAGTTCTTCGAGTTCTGCTTCGACTGCCGCTCGAGCTCAACGATCCTGGCCTGCAACTCCCCGATCAACCGCGCCTGCTCGGCCACAACCATGAGCAGTTGCTCAACAGTGGGCACGGGATCGGACACCCAGCAAGCTGACCAGTTGCCGGGCCCATAGTCAAGCCGCCACACCACTCAAACCATCAGTCGCACAGGCTGAATGGTTACGCTCGTCCAGCGTTCCGGCACAAGACAATACGAAACTCTTCCACGACATATACAAGCAATTGGTGGAAACGGATACCTCGCACTCGACCGGCAGCACGACGGTCGCCGCGAACGCGGTCAAGCAGCGTCTACACGACGCGGGTTTCGCCGAATCCGATATCCAGATCTTCGAGCCCGTGGAACGCAAGGGCGACCTGGTGCTCCGATTCACCGGATCCGGGCAACGTAAACCATTGCTGCTCTTAGGACATCTCGATGTCGTCGAGGCCAAACGCGAGGACGGGTGGAACACCGACCCGTACAAGCTCACCGAGGCGGACGGCTTCTACGCCGCCCGCGGTTCGATCGATGACAAGGCCATGGTGTCCGCCCTCATTTCGGGCCTGGTCCAATTGAAGCGCGAAGGCTTCAAGCCCAACCGCGATATCGTGCTCGCGCTGACCGCCGATGAGGAGGCCGGGAAAGACAACGGCGCAAAATGGTTGATGGACAACAAATTCGACCTGATGAACGCCGAATACGGCCTCAATGAAGGCGGCCGGGCACTGCTGGTCGACGGAAAGCCCACCCTGCAAGGCGTGCAGGTAGCCGAGAAGACCTACGTCACCTATCAGGTGGAGGCCAAGGCGGCGGGCGGCCACAGCTCGGTGCCGACGCCCGAGAATGCCATCTACACCCTCACGGCCGCACTGAATCGTCTTGCCGCATACCGGTTCCCGCCCTCATTGAGCGACCCGACCCGCGACAACTTCGGCGCGCTCGCCGCGGGCCGCAGCGGACAGGAAGCCGACGATATGCGGGCCGTCGCCGCGGGCAATCCGAGCCCGGAGGCGCTGGATCGGCTCTCGGCGAATCCCGAAAACAACGCCCAACTCCGGACCACCTGCGTGAGCACCATGCTGGCCGCCGGGGAAGCCGAGAACGCGTTGCCGCAAACGGCCAAGGCGACGATCAACTGCCGAATCCTGCCCCAGGACAAGCCCGACGACATCGACAAGCAGTTCAAGGCGGCCCTCGCCGACAGCAAGCTGATCGTCACACCCAAACTGGATCCGGCGGGCGGCATCTCGCCCACCAACGGCGATGTGATGGCCGCCGTCACGTCGTTGACGAAGGAACTGTTCCCCACCGCCGCCGTGAGCTCGTTCATGTCCACCGGCGCCACCGACAGCAAATACGCGCGCAGCAAAGGGATTCCGATGTACGGCGTGAGCGGACTGTTCATGGTGCCCAGCGACGCCGGTCGCATCCACGGCGTGAACGAGCGCGCCCCGATCGCCGGCCTCGACGCCAGCCGCGAATTCCTCTACCGCCTGATCAAGCAACTGTCCCAGTAGTTTTCAGCCACCACCGGACGCGCCGCGCGGCATACCGAGCGCGGCGAGTCACTCCGGCTTGTCGAGCGATTCGAGTTCGGTTCGTAGTTCCACGACCTCGGCGGCGAGTTCGTCGCGCAGCTGTTCGCGTTCCAGCAGGCTGGCGCGCATGCTGTCGATGGTGTCGTTCATCGCGGCCAGCTTCTGATCGGCTCCGTTCAAGCGCCATTCGATGACACCGCGGCGGTCGACGTCCTCGCTGGCCTTGCCGACCCAGGCCACCACGTAGTCGAGCCATTCCGGCTGCTTGGGCATCTCCTCGGTGGCGTCCCAGCCGCGCCGGGCCGCCGTCTTCGCGGAGAGCACCCGCTCAGCGGCGAGCCCCTCGGCCGGAGCATTCATTTGCACGTGGCTGAGCTTTCCGGCGGTCGTCACCACCGCGGTGAGCCGATAACGCCCGGCGAGGTGCATCTTCAGCTCCGCCGCGCCGCGGCCGTCGGCGTCCATCGCGCCGAGCCACGGGCCGTCCGCCGCGTTGATGATCGACTCGAGCATGCCGAGCTGCCCGACCGCGCGGCGCACCCGGTTCGCGCGCTCGCGTAGTTCGTCCGGTGTGGCGGTCATCTGGTCCCAGTGCATCGCACCTACTTCCTCGTCGACCGGCTCCCAGCGTTTAGGAACTGCTACGAACGTACATTCGTCGCTCGCTCAACCGTGGGACATGTGGGCCTCGGCGGCACTTGACTTGGAGTGCACTCCAGGTCGTAGCGTGAGGGCTCTGGGTTGCCTACACACGAGGGGATCGTTCCATGGAGCTCGGTTTTCACATTCCGATATTCGATATCGACGGTGGCACGACCGCGATCGCCGGTGAACTTGCCAGGGTGGGTGCCGCGGCGGAGGCGTCCGGCGCGACCTGGTTGTCGTTCATGGACCACTACTTTCAGATCGAGCCGACCGGGCGGCCCGCCGAGTCGAACATGCTCGAGGGCTACACCACGCTCGGCTTCCTCGCCGCGCACACCTCGAATATCGAGCTCGGCCTGCTCGTCACCGGCGTGACCTATCGGCACCCCGGCCTGCTCGCCAAGATCGTCACCACGCTCGACGTGCTCTCCGACGGCCGGGCCACGCTCGGCATCGGCGCGGCATGGTTCGAGCGGGAGCACCTCGGGCTCGGCGTGCCGTACCCGCCGATCGCCGAGCGGTTCGAGCGGCTGGAGGAGGCGCTGCGCATCTGTCTGCAGATGTGGGATCCGGCGAACAACGGACCGTTCGACGGCAAGCACTACCAACTGGCCGAGACGCTCTGCTCGCCGCAGCCGATCAACCGGCCGAAGATACTCATCGGCGGCAGCGGGGAGCGCAAGACGCTGCGGCTGGTCGCGCAGTACGGCGACGCGTGCAACCTCTTCGGCACCTCGCCCGCGGAAGTCGAGCACAAGCTGGACGTGCTGCGACGGCATTGCGACGACGTCGGCCGGGATTACGACGAGCTCCGGATCACCATGATGGCCAACAATCCGCGGCCGAACCCGGACAACCGCGACGAATTCGTCCGGCAGATGGCCGATTACGCGAAGCTCGGCGTGCACTCCGTCATCATCACGCCGACCACCGGATCGCCCGCCGCGTGGATCGACGGCATGGCTCCGGCGGTTGCCCAGCTCGCCGAGCTCGGCTGACGCTCAGAACGGATAGGCGGCCGGCCGGTGTTGCATCGTGATCCACCGGGTTTCGGTGAACGCCTCGATGTTCGCGGCGCCGCCGCCGAACCGGCTGCCGGTGCCCGAGGCGGCGAACCCGCCGAACGGGGCGACGGCTTCGTCACCGACGGTCTGGTCGTTGATATGCACTATGCCGGTGGGGATTCGGTCGGCGAGGGCGAGACCGCGGGCCGCGTCGGCGGTGACGATGCCGAGGCTCAGCGCGTATTGATCGTCGGCCGCGAGCCGCACCGCGTCGTCCACGGTGCGGAAGGACAGGACGGGTGCGACCGGCCCGAACACCTCCTGCGCGTAGGCGGGCATGGTTGCCGATACACCGGCGAGCACCGTCGGCCGGTAGAACAGCTCGCGGTAGCTGCCGCCCGCGGCCAATGTGGCGCCCGCGTCGACGGTCGACGTGACGAGCTGATGGATCTTGTCGCGCTGGCCCGCATCGATGATCGGGCCGAGCGCGACCTGTTCGGTGGCCGGGTCGCCGACCGGGAGGGCGTCGGCCTTGGCGGCGAGCAAGGCGATGTAGTCGTCGACCAGGCTCTCCTGCACCAGATGTCGGCCGGTCGCCATGCAGATCTGGCCCGAGTGCAAGAAGGAACCCCACGCACCGAGACCGACGGCCGCCTCGAGATCGGCGTCCGCCAGCACGATCAACGCCGAATTGCCGCCGAGTTCCAGATGCGCGCGCTTCAAGTGACGCGCGGCCAATTCGCCGACTCGGCGACCGACCGCGGTGGAGCCGGTGAACGAGATGACGGGTACCAGCGGATCGGTGACCAATGCCTCGCCGATATCGGCACCGCCCGGCAACACGTGCAGCACGCCATCGGGCAGACCGGCCGCCTCGAAGATCCGCGCCAGCGCCACGCCCCCGGAGACGGCGGTCCGTGAATCGGGTTTGAGGACAACGGAATTGCCGAGAGCAAGGGCGGGTGCCACCGAGCGGATGGACAGGATGAGCGGGAAGTTGAACGGTGCGATCACCCCGACCGTGCCGACCGGAACGCGTCGGGTCATGGAGAGACGGTCGTATTCGGTGGGCAACAGCACGCCCATCGGCGTCGAGGCCAGGGCAGACGCCTCGAAGCATTCCTGTGCCGCCGCATCGGTTTCCACGGCCGCCTTCGCGGGCACCGATCCCGTCTCCCGAATCAGCCAATGCTGCACGTCGGATGCGTACTGCTGGAACAGATCTCCGGCGCGACGCAAGACAGCGGCGCGTTCGTGGAACGGTCGGGCGGCCCAGTCCCGCTGACTCGCGGCCGCGGATCGGGTCGCCGCGGTCAGGTCGTCGACCTGGGCTATGCCGAGACGACCGAGCTCGGCCCCGGTGGCGGGCTCGATGACCGGCGCGGTCACGGCGGCGTCGCGCCAGCCGTCGCGGAAGATCTTGCCTGCCCACGTGGTCGGTTCGAGCAAGTCTGTGCGGGTGAGCGTCATGGCGGATCCTTCTCGATCGAAAACTGCTCGAGAGCAATGATTTCACCGCTCGGGCGAGTCAGCTCGGCTTCGGGAAGTTCTCGTTCGGAGTGCTGATGCGCCTGTGATCCACTAGGACGTGGATGTCTACTACGTAGACGATCGCCGAACAAAGTTGGGAATCAACCTTGTTCGGCGATCGAGTCGGAGTAGCCGACTGACTACAGTCCACCGGCGAGTGCGCCGAGGCCTTCGCCTAATCCACCGAGTCCGCCCAAGGCGTCTCCGGCACCGGCGAGTCCGCCGAGTCCACCGAGGGCATCGCCGAGTCCGCCGAAAGCGTCTCCGCCACCGCCGAGCCCACCGAGCAGATCGCTGAGTCCGCCGAGGTCGTCACCGCCACCGCCGAACGCCCCGAGGCCGTCCTCCGAAGGGGAATCGGATCCGAACCAGTCGAAGCTGTCGGAGGACGGATCGCCTTCGCCGCCATAACCGGCGGAATCGCCTGCGTCCTCCGAGAACACGTCGCTCCAGGAATCCTCGGGCGAACCGCCTGCGTCGTCGGCAGATTCGTCCGAACCGTCACCCAGCGAGTCCTCGGTCCAATCGCCTCCGTCTTCCGAGGACTCGTCCGAGCCATCACTCCCAGCGTCCTCGGACGAATCGTCGCCGCCATCCGAAGACTCGTCGGCACCCTCACCCCAGGGGTCCTCGGACGAATCACCCTCACCGTCTGAAGATTCGTCCGAACCATCGCCCGCGGGGTCCTCGGTCGAATCGCCTGCGCCATCCGAAGACTCGTCGGAACCGTCACCCGACGGGTCCTCGGACGAATCGCCCTCGCCGTCGGTCGGCTGGCCCGAGCCGTCTTCCGAAGGATCCTCGGATGATTCGTCGCCGCCGTCCGAAGGCTGGTCGCCGCCGTCGGAAGGCTGGTCCTTATCGCCTCCACCGGAGGGCTTGTCCTCGTCACCACCGGAAGGCTTGCCCTTATCTTCACCACCGGAAGGCTTGTCCTTGTCACCGCCGCCGGAGGGCTTGTCCTTGTCACCACCGGCGGGCTTGTCGCCACCGCCGGACGGCTTGTCTTTGTCCTTCTCCTTGTCCTTATCTTTGTCCTTGTCTTTATCTTTGTCTTTATCCTTGTCGGCGCCGTTGGACGTGCCGAAATCCTGCGTCCAGTAGGGCGTTCCGTCACCGGCCTTGGCGTAGCCGACACCGATGTCCTTGAGCCCGCAGTTCAGGATGTTCGCGCGGTGGCCTTCGCTGTTCATCCACGCGTCGACGACCTCGGACGCACTCGTCTGTCCCTCGGCGATGTTCTCGGCCCAGGTCTGCGCCTTGTAGCCGGCCGAGCTGATCCGGTCGCCCGGATCACCCTTCGACGAGTTGTGGTCGAGGTTGCCGCTGCCTGCCATGTCTTTCGTATGGGCCTGCGCGGCTTCGGTGAGATGTTCTTCGGATTTCAATGCAGAGCAGCCGGCTTTGGTGCGTGCAGCGTTGGTAAGGCTGATCACCTCATCGGCGGGAGAATCAGGACCCGCCGAGGCCGAAGGAGCTCCAGCAAAAGTCGCAGCGAAAGCTGATACTCCGAAAGCGGTGGACAACGTGAGCATTGTTGCCGGCGAAACTTTCCGCGGTGCACTGTGCTTACCCATGAAATGCCTTCTTGTTGCTGGTTGACGGCCTCGAAGCGGAGGTACTAGGCGCTGCCGGTGAGCAAGCCGAGCAGCGGGGCGAGTCCACCCGCCGCCTTGCTGCCGGTAGCGGCGCTACCGGAAACCGCCGTGCTGCCGGTGGCGAACGCCTTCGCCAGCGGGGTGACCGCGGCGCTACCGGTGTTGAGGCTCTTCGCCAGCCCACCGAGCGCGGCACTGCCGCTGTTCAGCAGCTCCAGCGGATCCGCGGGCTTGTCCGCAGCGGGCTTGCCCTTCGGCTTGCTGGCGCTGGGCTTCTTCTTCTTCGGCGCCACCGCATTCCGGCTGTGGTGACCCTGCCCGTTCGCGGCCAGGACCCGCTTCGCCTTCGCCGGCGCCGGTGCCACGTGGTCCGGGTTGGCGGTGGTGGTCGTCGTCGTTTCCGCGACGGCCTGTCCCGCTCCGGTGTGGGCCGAGACGCCGAGGCCGATCAACGTCGCCGTCGACAGAATGGCCAACCGGGCCGGGATCTGGTTCTTGCTAGGTGCGCTGTGCTTACCCATGAGACGCTTCTTTCGGAGTGGTCGATCGCGTGTCGGATCGCCTGTCCCCCAAAGGCACAGGCTCGGTGCTGCCGAGTCGAGCTGCATGTCGGGACCTACCGAGCATCGTTGCTCGGGTGGCCTTGCTCGCTGGTGCCACCAAATTGTTGATCCCGCAAATGAGGTTAGAACTCAGCGCGGCAACCCACGAGTTGTAAGTCGAATTCTAAATTCGAGTTGAGGGCTGATTAACAGCGAGACAGGCGATCACGGTCCGATCACGCCCCGATCACACCCGATCACGAAGGCTCGCGACGACGCGCCGGAACCCGCAACCTGGGCGGTGGACCAAGCCACGCTCGCGCCTGGTGTGCATCCTGCCGCGCGGCACCTCGCCCGCGCGCCCGACATGGGCTCTGCCGGACCGACCACAGGCGGCCCGGGCGATCAGGGTCGCTGATCGCCCGGGCCGCGGTGACTACCGAGGACTACCGGAACGGCGGTTCGTTGAAGGTGCGCAGCTTGCGCGAATGCAGCCGATCCCCTTCGGCGCGCAACAGTTCCACGGCACGGATGCCGATCTGCAGGTGCTCGGAAATCGCTCCCTCATAGAAGCGATTCGCCTGACCCGGCAGTTTGATCTCGCCGTGCAGCGGCTTATCCGAGACGCACAGCAAAGTGCCGTAGGGCACGCGGAAGCGATATCCCTGCGCCGCGACCGTGGCACTCTCCATATCGATGGCGACCGCGCGACTCAGGTTGAAACGCAAGGCAGACGCGGAGTATCGCAGTTCCCAATTCCGATCGTCGGTGGTGACCACGGTGCCGGTGCGCAACCGCTGCTTCACCGCTTCGCCCGGCATTCCGCTGACAATCTTGGTGGCGTCGTACAACGCCCGCTGCACCTCGGCGATGCTCGGAATCGGAATATCCGGCGGCAGCACCGAATCCAGCACGTGATCGTCGCGCAGATACGCATGGGCGAGCACGTAGTCGCCGATCGCCTGGCTCTCCCGCAGGCCACCGCAGTGCCCGATCATCAGCCACGCGTGCGGGCGCAGCACCGCGAGGTGATCGCAGATGGTCTTCGCGTTGGACGGACCGACGCCGATATTGACCAGGGTGATGCCGCGCCGATCGGCGGAGGTCAGGTGCCAGGCCGGCATCTGATGCTTCTTCCAGGCGAGATCCGAGGTCGTTGCCGCGCCCAGGGTTTCGGCATTGATCACGGTGCCGCCCGGACAAGAGAGGCCATCGTATGGACTGTCGGGATCGGCGATCTGCTCGCAAGCCCAGCGCACGAATTCGTCGACATAACGCGTGTAGTTGGTGAACAGCACGAACGGCTGGAAATGCTCCACCGGCGTTCCGGTGTAGTGCTGCAACCGCGCGAGGGAGAAATCGGTGCGCAGCGCGTCGAAATGGCTGAGCGGAAAGGTGTCGATGGCATTGAAGATGCCGTCGGCCGTTTCGTCACCGATGCTGGCCAGATCGGTGGTCGGGAAATACCGCGCCATCACCGCGGCCATCGAGCTGTCCAGGATGAGCTCGGCGCGGTCGATCACGTAGGGGAACGGGATCTCCTGCCGAGACGGCGTCACCTCGATGCGGACCTCGTAGTCGTGCTCGATCATCTCCAGTTGTTCGGTCAGATAGTGGCGCAGCAAGTCCGGGCGGGTGATCGTGGTGGCATAGCTGCCCGGCCGCGTGAATCGTCCCCAGGCGCGCGAGCGGTTCTTCGACGGCGCGGCGCCGTCCCAGCTGATGCGCAGTTCCGGATAGACGAACAGGCCGGCGTCTCGGGTGGCGTCGTCGGGCACGGTGCCGTTCTCGACGAACGCCCGGATCGCGTCGCGCAACGCGGCGACGGATTGCTGGTAGCGCGTTTCCAGCTGATCCAGGGCCTCGGCGCTGGTCAACGAACTGGCTGGTGGCCGATTCGGCATGTGTCTCCTGCGTCGCGTTCGGAAGAGGTCGTAAGGACACCGTATTTCACTCTGCCTATGTCGCCGCGGCTCGCACCTGTGATAGAAACTGGAACAAAAGTTCCACTTTTGTTCGCGTGCCACGGAGGCTGACATGGTTCATCTACCGCTGACCACCCACGAGACCGGGACGGCCGATGCCTAACCCGTATCGCGAGATCTTCGCCGCACCGGGCAGCAAGAACTTCGCCGCGGCCGGGCTGATCGCGCGACTGCCACTGCCCATGACGCACATGGGCATCCTCACGATGCTGTCCGAGCTGCGCGGGCAATACGGGTTGGCGGGTGCCGTGGCGGGCACCTTCACGCTGTCCATCGCGTTGATCGGACCGCAGGTCTCGCGGGTGGTCGATCGGTTCGGGCAGGGCCGAGTGTTGTTGCCCGCCACCGGGATCAGCGTGGCAGCGCTCGGCGGCTTGCTGTTGTGCGCCTACTACGACGCACCCACCTGGACGCTTTTCGTCTTCGCATTGCTCGCCGGGTTCATGCCGAGCATGGGCGCGATGGTGCGGGCCCGGTGGACCGAGTTGTACCGCGGCACGCCGAACCTGAACACGGCTTACTCGCTCGAATCGGTGGTGGACGAGCTGACCTACATCGTCGGGCCCGCCGTTGCGGTAATGCTCGGCACGATGCTCTTTCCGGAGGCCGGTCCGCTGGTCGCGGTCGGCTTGCTGGTGGTCGGCGTGCTGCTGTTCGTGCCGCAGAAACGCACCGAACCGCCGGTGCAACCGCGCACCGAAGGTGGTGGCGGATCGGCGATCCGGTCCGGGCCGGTGTTGCTGCTGGCGCTCACGCTGTTGTTCGGTGGAGCCATCGTGGGCACCGTGGACACGATGGGTCTGGCCTTTGCCGAAGAGCAGGGACAGAAGGGGGCCGCGGGCATCGTGTTCGCGGTTTACGCGATCGGATCCGCGCTGTCCGGGCTGGTTTTCGGGACGCTGCAGCTGAAAACGCCGCTCCCCCGGCTACTTCTGCTCGGTGTCGCCGGGACGGCCGTGACCACGCTCCCGTTCCTGGTGGTGAACGGCATCGCGGCCCTTTCGATCACGGTGTTCTTCGCCGGTGTGTTCTTCACTCCCACCATGATCGTCATCATGGGCATCGTCGAGAAAGTCGTGCCCGCGGCGCAACTCACCGAGGGGATGACCTGGATGATCGCGGGGCTGAGCGTCGGGATCGCACTGGGTGCCGCCGTATCCGGGCAAGTGGTGGACGCCTTCGGGATTCGGGCCGGGTTCGGCGTTGCCCTTGTGGTCGGCGCGCTCGCGCTGCTGACCACGTTGCTCAGCTATCGACTGCTGAAATCGAGGACCGAGCAGTCGGCGCCGGAGCCCGCTCTCGTGCACCGCGGATAGCTGTTCCGCTGCCCGGCATCATCCGGCGTCGGGCAGCAGCTCCCGCAGCATGGCCTCGTACTCGTCGGCGGTCGGCGGCTGATCGGCCAGCAATGCGTGCAGCAGCAGGCCATCGTAGGCACTGACGAAGAGTTGGATCCGCACCTGGTCGGTGGTGTAGCGGCGGGCGAAATCGGCGAGCGCGCTCTTCCAGCGGTTGGTCGGGCCACGCAGGTCGGGTCGGCGCGAGGCGAGCAGGCAGAGTTCGAACTCGGCGGTCAGTCGTCCTGGGGTGTCGACGATCTCGGCCATCAGTTCGGCGAGACGGCGCAGGCCGTCGATGTCCTCGGTCGCGACGGTGAGCTGCCGCATCTTCTCGGCGTCGTCATCCATGCAGGTGGTCAGCGCGGCGGTCAGCAGGCCGTCGACGCCGTCGAAGTAGTACGTGGCCGCGGTGGTCGGCAGATCTGCTTCGCGGGCAACGGCTCGGTGTGTGACGCCCGCGGCTCCGTCGCGCTCGATCACCCGCAAGGTGGCCTCGATCAGGGCGCGCCTGCGACGCTCGCCCTTGGATCGGCGGCCGTCGGTGCTGGGCTCGTTCAGCGTCTCTCCCACATGTCCCGGGTAACCGATCCATTGCCGGATCGGCGTCCCGTTACGGTACCTGCCCATAGTTTGCCGGGACGGAGCCGGGCGGGCGGGTACTCACTGGTTATCGGACAGTTTCAGCACTGCTGAGCGCACCAATTCCACTATCCTGGGCCACTTTTCGGACTCGGGGTCGATGAGATCGAAGTGGTGGGTGTCCGGCAGCACCAGCGATTCGGCCGGGCTGTCCTGACTCAGCGCGACGGGGACGGACTGATCGTTGGTGCCGTGCACCAGCAGCACACCGGGTGGGCGCGGCGACAGCCGCACTTGGGGATCCAGGTCGGCGTACCGGCGCGGCTGCTGTTCGGGGGTTCCGCCCATCCATCTGGTGACCGCGTCGTCGCTGAGGTGCAGCCGGGATGCGCGCGCGAGGTCCGCCACCGGCGCCAAGGCGAGGACCGCGGCCTGCCGGTGGTAGGCCCGCGTCAGCGCGAGCATCCCGCCCGCGGAATGGCCGACCCACAACACCGGGGCGGCCAAGCTGGTTTCGAGCAGGTCCAGGTCTTCGATCGTCGCCCACGGGTCCCCGGGCACCCGCCGATACTCCGGTACCACGACCCGAAAACCTTCCCGGGCCAGCGCACGGGCGAACGGCCTGGCATGGGTCCGATCGGTGGTGGGTCGAAAGTAGCCGCCGTGGATGTACACCACCGTCGGGCCCGATTCGCCGAATACCTCCAGCACCTGATCCGGGTGCGGACCGTAGGACGTGACGACTCCCGGATCGGCGCCCTGCCGCAGCAAACGGTCGATCGCTGCCAGTTCCTGGCGCTCGAAGCTCTGCCGGTCTGTCTCGGTCAACGGCCGCCCTCTTCCCTCACGGACAAGTTATCAAGATTGCCGTCTGTGGCCTGTCGAACTCGCTCGAGGTACATTATTTATACGCGTACAACAACTAGGGCGGGAGAGCGATGACCGCGATCGACCAAGCTGTAGCGGGGGTGCAGTCCACACCACCATCGAGTGCCGATTCTGCGGCGGGACAGCGCATTTCGAGCTTGCTGCGCCCGCATGCGGCGGGGTTTGCCGCCGTGATGTTCCTTCAGGTCATCGGCGCACTCGCCGGTCTCGCGCCGTTGCTCGCGGTCGTCGAACTGGGTCGAACCCTGTTGTCGCCCGGCCCTATTGAGCACGGTCATGTCTGGGCCGTGGTGATCGTGGGCGCGGTCGGCATGTTCGTGCGACTGGTGTTCACGGCGGCATCGGCCGGCCTCGGGCACCTTGTCGACAACCGGGTGCAGCTGACGTTTCGCAGGCAGCTGGCCGCGCAGCTGGGACGGGTGCCGATCGGATGGTTCTCGCAGCGGCGCACCGGCGAGCTGGCGAAAGTGGTCGGCGAGGACGTGAGTGCGGTGCACCCGTTCATCGCACACGCGCCCGGCGAGCTCGTCTCCGCGTTCGTGGTGCCGCTGGTGTCGCTGGTCTATCTGTTCACCATCGACTGGCGGCTGACGCTGATCGCGTTGATACCGGTGGTGCTGGCGATCGCACTCGTCCCGCTGATGATGACCCCGACCCGATTGCGTGAGCAGGAGGAGTTCGATACGGCCATGGGGCGGATCGCGAGTTCCGTCGTCGAGTTCGTGCAGGGCATCTCGGTGGTCAAGGCGTTCGGCGGATCGGGGCGCGCGCACGGCAAATTCCGCACGGCCGCAGACACTTTCGTCGAGACCTTTGTCCACTGGGTGCGCGGCATCTCCGCGATCGCCGCGGGGATGCAGCTGGCGTTGTCGCCGCCCTTCGTGCTGGTCGTCTTGCTGATCGGCGGTACGACGCTGATCACGAACGGCTCGATGACGCCGGCGGATCTGCTGCCGTTCCTGCTGCTCGGGCTGGGACTGACCGCTCCGGTGGCGGCGCTCGGCCACGGGTTCGACGATATGCAGACCGCCAGTCGTGCGGTCGGGCGGATCAAGGACGTGCTCGGCGTGCCGTCGCTGCTGGAGCCCGTGCATCCTGTTGTGCCGCAGGGGCATCGGGTGGAACTGCGGGGAGTTCGATTCGGCTACGACGCCGAGAACGAGGTGCTGCGCGGGATCGATCTGGTGCTGGAGCCGGGGACCGTCACCGCGCTCGTCGGGCCTTCGGGGAGCGGGAAGTCCACGCTGGTTCAGCTGTTGCCGCGGTTCTTCGACCCGACCCACGGTTCGGTCATGCTGGGTGGTGTCGATCTGCGCGAGCTCAGCAGCCGGGAGCTCTATCGGACGGTTTCCTTTGTCTTCCAGGATGTTCGGCTGCTGCGCGCGTCGATCGCGGACAACATCGCGCTGGCGATACCGCATGCCGATCGTGACGATGTGGTTCGCATCGCCAAGATGGCGAACATTCATGATCGGATTCTCGAGTTGCCGCGTGGGTACGAGTCGGTGATCGGTGCAGACGTGAAGCTGTCCGGCGGTGAGGCGCAACGTATTTCGATCGCCCGCGCCCTGCTCGCCGACGCGCCCGTGCTGGTGCTCGACGAGGCGACCGCGTTCGCCGACCCGCAGACCGAGCACGCGGTGCGCGACGCCCTGGCGACGTTGGCGGGCGATCGCACGATCCTGGTCATCGCGCACCGCCTGGAGACGGTCGCCGACGCGGACACCGTCGTGGTGCTCGAGGACGGGGCGATCGTCGAACGTGGCAGGCCCGGCGAGCTGCTGGCACGGAACGGGAAGTTCGCGGAGTTCTGGCGATCGCACCAGACCGCGATCGGCGATGAGATCGAAACTCAGGTACGGCAAGGAGACCAGCCCCGATGATTCGAATGCTGTTGCAGGTGTTGGGGCACGAGTATGCCCGGACGATGCGCCGCACCATGGCACTGATGACGATCACCGCGGTGGTCGAGGGTTTGTCCTATGCGCTGCTGGTGCCCGTGCTGCGGGCGCTGTTCGGGAGTGCTCCTGGAGACGCCTGGCCCTGGTTGATCGCGTTCGGGGTCGCGGTCGCGGTGTATGCGGTGCTGCGTTATCGCAGTGATCTGTCCGGATTCCGGGTCGGGGCAACGATGTTGCGCGGGATGTATCACCGGCTCGGGGATCATCTGGCGCGCTTGCCGCTCGGCTGGTACAGCGCCAATCGGGTGGGCGAGGTGTCGGTCATGGCCAGTCGCGGTCTGCTGCAGGCGATGAGTGTGGCGGCGCATCTGCTGGCGCCGTTCATCTCCGCCTGCGTGACGCCGCTGACGATCATTGTCGTGATGTTCGCCTTCAATTGGCAGATGGGGTTGGCCGCGTTGGTGGCCGCACCGCTCGTTGCGGCGGTGCAGATCTGGACCGGGCGCTCGATGGCTGCCGCGGATGCGGAGAGTGCCGAGCGTGGGCGTGAGGCTTCTGGGCGAGTCATCGAATACCTTCAGGCGCAGCCGGTGTTGCGGGCCGGGGGTCGGACTGGTGAACGGTTCCAGTTGCTCGATGACTCGTTGCGGGAAGAACAGCGCGCGGCGCGGCGGTCCACGTTGTCGGCGCTGCCCGGCGTCGTGGGTCTGACACTGACGGTGCAGGCGATGTTCACCGTGCTGCTTGCGCTGGGCGCTTACCTGGCGCTCGGCGGGAACATCGGCGCGGCAGAGGTTTTGGCGATCCTGGTGCTCACTGCTCGCTGTGCTGATCCGTTGCTTTCACTGTCGGATATCGGTGGGAAACTGCGCGGTGCGCGGGCCGAGTTGGCTCGGCTCGATGCGGTGCTACGTTCCGAGCCGCTGCCGGAACCTCGCGAACCTGTTCAGCCGGTCAACCGGGATTTGGAGTTCGCATCCGTCACCTTCCGGCAGAACGACCGGACGTTGATCGACGACCTATCGTTGTCTGTGCCGGAGGGACAGCGGCTTGCGATCGTCGGACCGTCGGGCGCGGGTAAGAGCACATTGCTGCAGTTGCTCGCGCGGTTCTACGACGTAGACGCGGGCGTGGTGCGGGTAGGAGGTGTCGATGTGCGCGCGATCAGTACCGAGGTGCTGATGCGGCAGATCGCCATTGTCTTCCAGGATGTCTATCTCTTCGACGGCACGATCGAGGAGAACGTGCGGCTCGGGCGTCCCGATGCCGACGACGCGGCGGTGCGTGCGGCGGCGAGCGCGGCACGGTTGGACGAGGTGATCGAGCGGCTGCCCGGCGGGTGGGCGGCGAACGTCGGCGAGGGTGGTGCGCTGCTGTCCGGTGGTGAGCGCCAACGTGTTTCGATCGCGCGGGCGTTGCTGAAGGATGCGCCCATCGTGCTGCTGGACGAGGTGACCTCGGCGCTGGATCCGGTGAATGAGGCGGCTGTGCACGAGGGGATCGAGCGTTTGATGGCGGGTCGGACGGTGGTGATGGTCGCGCATCGGCTGCGGACAGTTCAACGCGCGGATCACATCGTCTTCCTGGACGGCGGACGAATCGTGGAGCAGGGCAGTCACGATGAACTGCTGCGCAGCGGAGGTCGTTATGCGGACTTCTGGGACATCTCGACGACGCCTGTTGCGAGCGAGTGAGCGATAAGCCCGGGGTGTTCCTGGCGTATGCGTCCCGGCACGGGCACGCCTGATCGAGGTACCGGGGCGGCCGGACGCGGCCACTGGCTGCTGGCTCGCCGAAGGTCGGACGGGATGATGGTCAGTCGCAGCGGCGAGATCGCTTCGACGGATACCGTCTCTACAAGCTGACGCCCGGCACGTCAATCGAAATCGTGAAGAAATTATCCTCAGGGGATTTTCTTTACCAAATTAGAATGTCTTACCTCTTGCCATATCGGCGATTCAGGAATTCGGTCAGTTGTCCAACTATGATCCGGCGGATGAATCGTTAACTGGCGGCGAATCGAACCCCCATATCCACTGAAGCGCTCGTCAACGTGCGATAACCCGGCAAAACACGACACGTTCGACCTATTGCAGCGCATGTCACGCCACTACCGCGGCACCGCAGCCGGTGTGTCCAAATTCATAGACAATACCTATTGTCCCATTTCAGACTTGCCTCTTTAATTAGACAGCTACGATCAGGCAAATACGATTGCATGCGGTTTTCGTATATCAAATCTGCCCGCATGCACTCCTGGGAGAGCGGTGCAGAAATGCAAAACTTGTCACAGATGTCGAAGTCGTCGAACGGCGGGTTCGGGGAGTACGCCGCCAGGGCTGTGCGCGCGCTGTATCCGGCGGCGTTGGTGTGCGCTCTCGTGAGCATGGTTGTCGTAGTGGCCGCCGTGTCCAGCGCGCCGGCGTCATTCCGGGTCCCGCTCGCGCTGGGCGCCACCGTGGCCTCGATAGTGTTGTGCGTAGCGGTAGCCGCGGCTGTGCACTACCGGCAGGCCAGCGCATGGTCGGCGGCCGATGCGGCCGTCCGAATCGAGGCCGCGAACGCGGCTGCGGCCGGGTGGGCGCGGGACTCGGCGGATAGCGAGGGCCGCCGGGTCGCGGCGATGGCCGCATTCGCGGTCGCGGCAGGCCGCATGCAGGCGATGACCACCGGCATGCTGGCGGACCTGCGCGGGATGGAAGACCGGCACGACGATTCGAGCATGCTTGCCGACCTGTTTCTGCTGGATCATCGCTCCGCGCAGGCGGGCAGGCTCGCCGACAGTCTCGCCGTGCTCAGCGGGGGTCGGTCAGGGCGTCGGTGGCCCAACCCGATTTCCGTCGAGTCGATCGTGCGTGGCGCCATGGGGCGCGTGGCGGGTTATCAGCGGGTTCGGCTGCGGGCCGCGATCGATATCGCGATCGCCGGCCATGCGGCGGAAGGCGTGATGCACACCGTCGCCGAACTTCTCGACAATGCCTGCAACTTCTCCCCGCCCACCACCGAGGTCCAGGTGTATACGGCCGAGATTCCCGCCGGGCTGGTGATCACTATCGAGGACAGTGGATTGGTCATGAGCGAATCGGCGCTGCGGCGGGCCGAGCTGCTCGTATCGGGTTCGGACCCGGCGGACAGCAGGCACGGTTCCACCTCGGATCATTCCTCGTTGATCGGCACCCGGCTCGGTCTTGCGGTGGTGGGATCGCTGGTGCGCAAGCACGGACTCACCGTGTCGTTTCGCCCCTCCGCCATCGGTGGGACAGCAGCGGTTGTGCTGGTGCCACGGGATCTGACCACCCCGGTGAATCGTTCGCCCGGGTCGATTCCCGCGGCCACTTCGCGGGAGTCGCTGCCGCCGGTCATCCGGCCCTACGCGACGCTGGAAGACGCACCCGACGTCCCTGATTCGAGCCAGCCACAACGGCGGGGCCGCACGCTGGTCGGGCTCCGGCCCGTATCTCCGGACGGCATGTCGATCCATGGGGCTTGGGCCCCCCGCCCGCGCGTGCCGGTCGGCCCCGAAACCGACAGCGCCCCTTCGCCTTCCGCTATGAACGGCGACTACCTCGGGTCCGCGCCGCACACCGGAAACGGGGAGGTGTCCCCATGACCGAACAAGCGATCCAACGCGATGCCGCTACGCAGCACCGGCCGCCGCAGGCTGATGCCATCACCGAACCCAGCGGTTGCCCGGTGCTCCGGGAGTCGACGCTGGTGCCGTTGAGCGACAACGGTTTCCACGCCGACCCCCACGATCTGTATCAGACGATGCGCCACGAGCACGGGCCGGTGGTCGCCGTCGAACTGCCAGGCGGTGTTCCGGCGTGGCTGGTCATCGGTTACCTCGAATTGCACCAGGTCACCGGCGATCCCGTGTTGTTTCCCCGGGACAGCAGACTGTGGAACCAGCGGGCGAACATCCCCGCGAGGTGGCCACTGCTTCCGATGATCGACCAGCCGAATCCGTCGATTACGTCTACCGCGGGTGCGGTCCATCGCGGTCATGTAGCGATGGTGGAGCCCGCGCTGGAGTCGGTCGACCTCGTCGCATTGCGGCGCACCTGCGAGCACCTGGCCGACCACCTCATCGATACCTTCTGCGGAAGGGGCACAGCCGATCTCGTCGCCGACTTCGCCGAACCGCTGCCGATGTCGGCGCTGGCCTGGATCTTCGGCTTCACCGAAGGGGATGGGTCGCAGTTCATCGGGATGTTGAATGCGCGGACCGACGGCAGCCCCGACGCGGGGACGGTGTATCCGCGCCTCGCCAAGCGGATGGAGCAGTTGCTCGCTGCCAAAAGAGCAAGGCCCGGTGCCGATCTGGTGTCGCGGATGCTGACCCATCCCGCGCCGTTCACCGATGCGGAATATGCGCTGGATTTGCTGGCGGTCATCGCTGCGGGGTTTCTGCCGACCGTCGACTGGATCGCGAACTCGGTACGGCTGATACGTACGGACGAGCGATTTGCCGGGGCACTCGGCGGCGGGCGGCACAGCGTGGCGCACGCGATGAACGAGGTGCTGTGGGAAGACACTCCGATCCAAATCTTCCCGGGTCGTTGGGCAGCTAGCGATACCAGGCTCGGCGACAAGGACATTCGAGCAGGGGACATGCTGCTGCTCGGATTGGCCGCCGCCAACGCCGACCCACACGTCGGCAGGCAGCACACCGAGAACAGCGCCGCGGCCGACACCGGAAACAACGCACACTTCGCTTTCGGCCACGGGGAGTACCGGTGCCCGTTCGCGGCGCAGCAGATCGCGGAGATCATTGCGCAGACCGGCATCGAAGTGCTCCTGGACCGGCTGCCCGATCTCGATCTTGCCGTGCCCGCAGCGAACCTGGTCCGACGTCCGTCGCCCTTTCTACGCGGAATCACGTCCCTGCCCGTCCGTTTCACACCCGTTCGCACGACCGGGACTCCCCCGTCGGCAGGCAATGCGCACCCGCCGGGTCACTGGCGATCGACCAACCCGCCCAGTCGGCAGCCCTCGTCGTAACACCAGTCGACGGCGAGGCCCTGGATCTGTCGGACGTGTGCGTCACGTCGTCCAGCCCGTATGTGTCATGCGTGCGGTGGCTTTCGTCGGGCCGACTGCATGAGTCGGTCGGCGAAGGCTGCGACGAGGTCGCGGAGTTCATCCGGTTGGTCGATGACGAACGGTAGGTCCAGCGACGCGAGGACAGCGGGCAGCCAGTCGAGACGTTCGGCGCGTAGTTCGACGCGGGACCAGTCCGAGTCTGTCGACTCCCCCACGATCGCGATGCTGGCGGGCAGTCGGGTGCGGATCTGCTCCGGTGTCCCCTGGATTCGAAGAGTCACCTCGTGCCGGTACGGAGCTGTGGCGAGTCCCGTCAGAACCCGCTCCGCCGGGTCGAATCCGTCGGGCGGCTCGAACGAGCCCGGCAGGGTCCGCGCGGCAGTGATCCGATCCAGCCGGAAGGTCCGGTCCTCGCCGATCGCGGGGTCGGAACCCGTGACGTACCACCTGCCCGAGTGGGCGACGAGCCCGTACGGGTGCAGCGTGCGTTCGCTGCGCCTGCCGTCGGCGGCGATGTACCGGATGGAAACCGGCCAATGCTGGCGCACCGCATCGGCGATCGAGAGCAGGACCGCGGTCTCCGGCGCGGCCGTCTCGCCGGGTGGCGCGGTGAAGGCGAGCGAGCCGAGTACGGCGTCGAGTCGGCGCCCGAGCCGCTCCGGCAGCACCCGCCGAATCTTGGCCGCCGCCGTCTCACTCGCCGTGCCCGTGCTCGTCAACAAGCCGGCGCGCTGACCTGCGACCAGGCCGAGCAGCACGGCCAACGCTTCGTCATCGCTCAACATCAGCGGCGGCATCCGATAACCGGAAGCGAGCCGATAGCCGCCGTAGCGACCGCGCACCGACTCGACGGGCACATCCAGGTCGATGAGGTGGTCGACGTACCGACGCACTGTGCGCTCATCGACATCGAGCCGGTCGGCGAGTTCGCCCACGGTCCGGGTGCCACCCGCCTGCAAGAGCTCCAGCAAAGCGAGCACACGAGCAATCGGTCGGGACATGCTCCAAAGTCTGCCGCAAATACCGGGCGGATTCTGTCCGGTATCGGTCGTAGCGTGCAGTCAGCAACCCGAACCGACCAGGAGAGCCCCATGAACTTCGTCTCGATCCGCATCATCACCGCCGACGTCGCCCGCCTAGTCGACTTCTACGAGCGCGCCACCGGCATCACCGCAAGCTGGTCCACCGAAGACTTCGCCGAACTCAACACCCCCTCGGCCACCCTCGCAATCGCCGGCACCCGCACCGTCCCCCTGTTCGCCCCCAACTCCGCCCACCCCGCCGACAACCACAGCGTCATCATCGAATTCCTGGTCGACAACGTAGACACCATCCACCAAAACCTGACCAACTCCGTAACAGACTTCGTCAACGAACCCACCACCATGCCCTGGGGCAACCGCTCCCTCCTATTCCGCGACCCCGACGGCAACCTCATCAACTTCTTCACCCCGGTAACCCCGGCCGCCATCCAAAAGTTCACTCACTGAACCGATCCCAGTACTCGCGACGAACTCCCCGCTGCACCAACCGAATAGGATCGCGGGGTGTACGTTCCATGCGCGGTCTTCCGGCGAACACCGTTGGAGAGAGCAGACCAGCGCCTGTCCTGGAACCGCGACGATCAGGCGGACACCGGAGTCGGAGCTACTCGCTGTCTCTCGGGCCGCTGAGCCGCACGCCGATTATCGGCCGCGTCCGATTCAGACGGGTCTCGACGAGTTGTGTGCCAGACACTGGCATCGGACTCGGGCCGAGTTCACGCACGACCCTTGGCGTCGTGCGCACGAGTACATTGCGCGATTCGTCGACCCACGCGAAGTCGAACACCGCCTCTGATCGGGGCAGCCGCCATCTCAACTGCTCGCGCGCGACTCAGTGCTCGGGGCGGCGACCGTGTCGGCTGACGGCTGTGTGCCGGTTGGGGATCGGCGGATGGCTATGGCGGTGGCGGCGAGTAGGGCGAGGGTGAGCCAGATGTAGGCGTTGCGGTAGAGGAGGGTTGGGTGCTCGCGGGCGGCGAAGTCGAAGACGCTGACCAGGGTGGGGTCGAGGAAGGCGAGGATGCCGCCGGAGACGACGATCGCGGTTGCCAGGAAACCGAGTGGGGTGATGAGGCCGCGGCGGCGTAGGGCGAGATCGCCGAAGCAGATCATCAGTGGTGCGAGCCAGACCCAATGGTGCACCCAGCTGAAGGGCGATACTGCGGTCATGGTGATGCCGACGCAGACCACGGCGGGCAGTTCGCGTCCGGTCTGCGAGAGCCGTCGCGCCAGATACAAGCAGAGTGCGGCCATCGCGCCCGCGCCTGCCAGCCAGAGCAGTTGGTGTGCGCCCTCGACGCCGACCTGACGTGCGATCATGCCGCGCAGCGATTCGTTCGACAGGTTCGCGGGCACGCCGACACGTTGCGGATCGACGAAGGCACCGCTCCAGTACGTCAACGAATCCTTCGGCAGCACAGCGAGACCGATGACCATCGTCGCGGCGAACGCGCCCACCGCAGTCGCGGCCGCCCGGTAACGCCGCGTGACCAACAGGTAGAGCACGAAGAAAGCGGGAGTCAGTTTGATGCCTGCGGCGATGCCGGTCAGCACGCCCTTCCACCGCGACGTGTCGGGTAGCGCCATGTCCGCGATGACGATCAACAGCAGGAAGATGTTGATCTGGCCGAAGGCCATGGTCTGGCGGATGGGCTCGCACCACAGCAGCAGTCCGGCGATCGCGACGGCCGCGATCACCAGCCGCCGATCCCGCCGGTAGCCGAGCATCGACAGCGCGGCCCAGCTCGATGCGGCCAGCATCGCGAAATTGCCGAAACCGCCGACGAAGGTGTACAGGTCACCGTGCACCCAGCGCAGCGGAACGAACAGCAGTGCGGCAAACGGCGTATAGACGAATTCCCAGACACCTCGGGTGTTGCCGAGCAGCGGACTGTCATAGACCGAAACGTGGTGACTCACCCGGTCTCCGGCGATCTGATAGACGCTCAGATCGATCAGATGCATCATCACCTGCCGGTGTTCGAGCACCTGCATCAGGTAATACCCGCCAGCTATGACACCGGTCACCACAATCGCCCACCACACCGACGGCGCGATGATGCGGGGCTGATCCGGTGCGGCGGAGGACGTTTCGATGTTCTCGATCGTCGATGTCGACAAACTCTCTCCCAGCAATCGGACTCCGTTCGCGCCACCCCACGCTAGCGGCGACCCGGCGCTCTTTCCAGCGCGACCGCAACTGGGCATACCCGCGAACGCCGCCGGAACACGACCGCTGCCGTCCCGAACCGCCTGACGCCAGGTGGTCAGGAATCGAGAAGCGCTGGTCGCCGGGCGGCACATAGCGTTACTCCCATGAACATCACCACTGATCAGGCCACTATCGACACCGTCACCCTCGAGGTGACCGACCCCACCGCCGCGGCCGCCTTCTACGCCGCCGCGTTCGACCTCGGCGACAAGCTGCGCGTCCGCGCCTCCGACGCGCCGACGACCGGCTTTCGCGGCTTCATCCTGTCGCTCGTCGTGTCCCAACCGAGCACCGTCGACAGCCTCGTCGGCACCGCCCTCGACGCAGGCGCGACGACCTTGAAGCCGGCCAAGAAGAGCTTCTGGGGCTACGGCGGCGTCCTCCAGGCTCCCGACGGGACGATCTGGAAGATCGCGACATCGTCGAAGAAGGACACCGGCCCGGCCACCCGCGAGGTCGACGACTTCGTCGTGCTCTTCGGCGCCGACAACGTCAAGGCGACCAAGCAGTTCTACGTCGACCGCGGCCTGACCGTGGCAAAGAGCTTCGGCAGCAAGTACGTCGAGTTCGACGCCCCGTCGTCGTCGATCAAGCTGGCGCTCTACGGGCGCAACGCCGCCGCCAAGGACGCCGGTGTCGCGCCGGAGGGCACCGGGTCGCACCGCATCGTCATCGGCAGCAATGTCGGCCCGTTCGCCGACCCGGACGGATTCGCTTGGGAAGCAAGCTAGCCGAGGCTGAACGGTTGGCCCCAGAGGGTTTCGGAGTCGTCCATGACGTTGTCGTGCATCGTGACGGTCGTGTAGGCGCGAGCTTCGGCGGCGCCTGCGCAACCCTCAACGGACAGTGTGTGATTCACGTACTGGGTGATGCCCGAGGTGCCGGTGAACGTGTAGTCCTCGATCTTCTTGTCGGGCACCCGGCTACGGCACCAGCAGATACCACTCCGCGAACGTGCCCTGGATCGGCCAGGAAACCCCCATGACCTTGGCCGGACCCATGCCGACCCACAGATCCGCCGTCACCGTGTCCCCCGGCCCCGCATCGGTGCCGACGTAGACATCCTGCGTCCGCACACCAGCCGACCCCACCCAGCCCAACTTCACCTGGTTGCCGCACGGACCGCGCCAATACCCCCGCGGCGTCACATGCGCCAGCACGTGTCCTGGCCGACGCGGAGCCGCCTCTAGCGCTACATCAATCGCACCCGCACAAAAGTTCACATCGCCGAAGGAGTACAGCGTCGTGCCGATCGTCGCGAATTGCGGCAGCGGATCCGCCTGTGCCGGCGCCCCCACCACTCCGGCAAACAGCACAGCGAGCACCGCCGACACCACTCCCCCCAACATTCGCCGCGCCCTCATCAGTTGAATCCCTTCCCACATAACGACATTCGCGGCCGCACCACTGGCTTCACCACACGGCCGCACACACCCAGCGATAACGCCCCATTGCGCAGCCGCACTCATTGCAGCAGTCAGCGTATCGAAACAACGCACCAATGTCGGCAACGTTAAGATCCACCTAATCGCTCCTGAAGTTCAGCTCCCCCAACAGAATTCGCTTGAACGCAACCACCGAACTCGACTGGAATGCCGAGACCGGAAATGCCCCCGGTCAGCAAACTCAGAAGAGGTCCGAGTGTGCGCATTCGCGACCGCACGGGCCCCGACGGAGTAAAGAGGCCGCCGCCCTTGTTGTAGCGCTTGTTATCGTCACGAGTTCACCGCAGAGAGGGGACGGGAGCTGATGAGCCTTCGTCAGTACGAGTACGCCCTGGCCGTTGCCGAGCATGGCTCGGTGACGGCGGCGGCGGAGCTGCTGCACGTCGCTCAACCTTCGATGTCCCAGCAGATCCGTGGGCTGGAGCGGGAACTCGGCGTGAAGCTGTTCGAGCGCACGCCGACCGGGCTGGTGCCGACGGTGGTCGGCCGCGCGTTCCTGCGGGAGGCGGAGGTCGCGGTGAGCGCGTCGCGGCGGGCGCGGGCGACGGCGCGGGCCGGTGTCGACGAGTTGGTCGGCGAGCTGGTGGTCGCGGCGCAGATGGGTTTCGGCACGCGGCAGCTGCCGGGCGCGCTCGGCGTGCTGCGTCGCCGCTTCCCGCGGCTGGAGGTCACCGTCTTCGAGGAGCCGAGTTCCGCCGAGCTGGACCGGCTGTGCCGCCAGGGCGTGTTGGACCTCGCCCTGATGGCGGAGTGCAAGCGGACCCCCGCCGACGCCCACCACCTCGGCGACGAGGAGTTCGTCGTGGTGCTGGGCGCCGGGCACCGCCAGCTCGCGGCGGACCGGGTCGACCTGCGCGAACTGGCGGGGGAATCGTGGGTGCGGTTCGACCGCGACAGCGCGCTCGACCAGGTGCTGCTGAATGTGCTGCGGGACAACGAGTTGCCGCCGACCACGGTTGCCCGCGTGTCCCAGACCGCGACAGCGGTGCGCTGGGCCGCCCAGGGGCTGGGGGTGACGCTGGTTCCGGCCTCCGCGGTGCCCGCCGGTCACGAGCACCTCGTGCGCCCGGTGTTTCCGGCCGTCTCCCAGCCCGTCATCGCGGTGGTCCGGCAGAGCGCGGGACCCGCGGAGACGGCCCTGCTCGACCTGTTGGGCCAGGCGAACTGGTCCGAGTCCGCTTCCCTCGCACCGGTATCCAGCTAGGCGATGGCGCCACCGGCGTCGACGTGGAGCGTGGTGCCGGTGATGTAGCTGGCACGCGGAGAGGCAAGAAAGTAGATCGCCTCGGCGATCTCGTGTGCCTTCGCCGTCCGCTTGATCGCCAAACCCTCGGCCATGCCTTCGTTGCCCTCTTCACCCCATTCCGCCAGCACGCCCTCGGTGCGGGTCGGCCCCGGAGCAACGCTGTTGACCCGTACGCCGCCCTCGGCGAACTCCACCGCCCACGTGCGGGTCAGCGAATCCAGCGCGGCTTTCGACGCACTGTAGACGGAGGCGGTCGAGAAGCCCTTGACCGCCGCGAGTGAGCTGACGTTGACGATGCTGCCCGCGCCCTGCTCGAGCATGTGCGGCACGAGCGCGGCGACCAGAAAGTAGGCACCGCGCACATTGGTGTCGAAGACCCGCTCATAGTCCGGCACGCTCTGCTCGACGGTGAGTGCAGTGGGGAAGGTGCCCGCATTGTTGACGAGGATGTCGACCGGACCGCTCTGACGAGCTAGTTCGGCGACCGAGTCCAGGTCGGCCACGTCGGCCGGGATGAATCGGACCAGGCCGTCCTCCTGCGCGGCGCGCTCAGCGTTCTTGCCGCGCTGGACGTCGCGGCCGGTGATGAGAACTTCAGCTCCCGCGCGGGCCAGCAATCGAGCGGTGGCTAGACCGATGCCCGAAGTTCCGCCGGTGACCAGTGCGGTTTTGCCTTGCAATTCCATGGCATGTGACCTTTCGTGGTGCTATTCCGGAATGCGGTCAGCCGATGGGGTATTCGCCGCCGTCGATGATGAGATTCCGCCCGGTCAGCCAGCTCGCTCGGTCGGACGCGAGGAACAGCACCGCGTTGGCGATGTCGTCGGGCTGGCCATCGCGCCCCAACGGCACAGGAGAGTCGGTCTCGGTCGGAGCCTCGGCGTCCTGGCCCGGCGCGCCATCCAGGCGTGCCCACAGCTCCCGCGTTGCTTCGCCGCCGGGGGTGGCGGTTCGGCCAGGCGACACGGTGTTGACCCGGATGCCGAACGGGGCCAGCTCCAAAGCCATTCCCCGGCTGTAGTTCTCCAACGCCGCCTTCGCCGCCTGGTAGTGCAGGAACTGTCCGATCGGGGTGAGCACCGCGGCCGAGGAGATGTGCACGATCATCCCCGAACGTCGTTCCCGCATGCCCGGTACCAGCAGCGCGTCCAGCCGCACCGACGCCAGGAAGTTCAGGTCCAGCGCGTCCTGCCACTCCTCGTCCGGAATGGCCAAAGCCTCCTTGTGCGGTCGGGCGCCACCCACGTTGTGGACCACGATGTCCACTCCGCCGAGCACCTCCTGCGCGGCCGCGGCGAGCGCCTCCGCGCCGGCCCGCGTCCGCACGTCGGCTTCTACAAAGGTGGCCCCGTCCGGCACCGTGCTCGTCGCCGACCTGGCGGTGGTGAGCACCTCGGCGCCCGCGTCGAGGAGTTGGCGCACGATGGCCGCCCCGATTCCGCGCGAACCACCCGTGACCAGGGCTCGCTTTCCCTTGAATTCTTGCGTTCCCGTTCCGTTTCCGATCGTGGTCATGCCACCGGCCCTCTCGATACGTGTTTGTCCGCTCGACGGAAGAAGGATTTGTACACAGAGCGCGAATTCTCGGAGAAATCGCGGTGCGCACTTCGTCGAACTGTTTCACGGTACGTTCGGGAAAGAACGAGAAGCAAAGACGTAAATGCAGTGGGTGCCATAGGAAGTTCCTATGCACTCGACCCCTTCGGCCTGTGACCTGGCCCTATGCCGGTGTGGCAGCTGGCATTTCCAGTCATCGAAGGCTCCCGAACCTGGAGGATTCACGATTATCGTATCGCCGAGTTCACGATAAGAGACGAGTTACGAACTACATGTTCTACACGCGGCATTTCGGCGCATTTCCGGCGCCTCTCCAATTCCGCGACTGTGTGATAGCGCAAACGCGCCCATCGACTTACGGAGTGTCGGGTCGAATTCTGCGCGGCTTGGCCATGCGCCGAATACCCGCGGCCGGGGCATCAGCAGCAGCTCGTTTCCGCCGCAGTGCGGCGAGATCGACGACGCTCCCGTCGTGCTCGGCACCACCCGGTTCGCCCTCCGGAGCGGGGTGCTGCGCGAGGTTGGGGTCGACCGGCCACGCGCCGGTCTCCCGCTGCAGTTCCGATCGCATTACCGGCCTGGTCGGTGCGGCATCGAAGACAGACCCGCCCTCCGACTGCCAAGTCTTGCGCGGACGCTCGCTGACGTCCTCCGTCATCCGCCGCGGACGATGTGGCAACCGGATGAGTTTCGACGCACCGTCGCCCGCCTCGGGACGCTCGGTCTCCGCCGCCTTCTTGCCTTCCAACTTCTTGCGTAGCCGTTCCACCGCATCGAACCTGTTCTCGCCGTCACTCACGTCCCTAGTCTCCCTCGAGACGGCCGCAGCCGTTTTCTACCCCATCCCCAGACGGGCCAAACCGAGCCGGCGAACGTGACGTCTATGCCAGCCGTATACACCGTCGAATCGGTCGACCCCCTCCGTACAGCATGCCTGTCCCCAGCACGTCGATCCCGATGGACTTCTTTTGCCCCCAGTTTCCGGAAAATCGACAAGCTGTGCGCGTTCGATGAGATCAGTCGAATGGAAGTGTATGAGCGCTATTCGTACGGGACGAAAGCTCACAATCCGCCACCGGACACACCCACACCGTTATCGGCCGCGCCATCCGGGTGTAATACATTGCCGCTCTCAATGATTCGCACGGCGGGCGGCCGCGCATAAGGTCAGCGGTCGTCCCCAGCGAGGTAATCGGCGAGGATACGCACTGCAGCATCGGTACCGCCCGCCCGCTGGACGAGTTCGCCGAGTTCGACCGGAACGACGGCGGCCTGCCGCTTGTCGCGACTGGTCAGGAAGTACATGCGGTGTAGTAGGCGCACGTTGTTGATCAGCTCGGACAGGTTGGCGCGGGCGACCGCGATGGGTTGTTCGTCACTATCAGTGTCCACAGCGGGAAGAATAACATTGGGTCTTGATGTACGTTGCGACGCGAGGTTCAGCTGAATGCACCAAATACGTTCTGCAACAAAATATTCGGGCACGCCTCCAGCGAGCCGCGTGACACGTTCGCCTTGGAGGACTTCATACCGATGGCTTGGATGGTCCGCGCCCGGTATGAAATCCTCAGTGCAGCAATAGATTTAGGTACTAATGGCCGAAACTGCCTGTGCACGCACAGCGGTGTCGGCGCCACCCGTTCGACTCTGACCGGTCCGCGTTTGCGAACCGGTGCGGCGCCTGGTCGACGAAATGCCCGTGCGTCAGGTCTTTTTGGGCGGTCGGCCACCGTGGCCGGGCCTGGCGGCGTGCCATGCGTCGATGGTTTCGGGTAGCCAGCCGCGAGTCGTTCCGCGCGGCACAGTGCCGTCGTCGTTGACCGGCCCGACGAGGACATCAGGTGCGGGGATCTTGTATTTGCTGAGGGTTGCCGAATCGACGCCGATGCGTTCGGCGAATTGCGCACGGCTGAGGTAGACGGCGGGGTGCTGAGTGTTCGACATGTGGCTCCTCAGCGGGTCCGGCGGCGTTCGGCATCGACGAGGAGCGCGGTGACGACGATCCATCCCAGTGCATAGATCACAGCGCGAACCGGGTTCCAGTTGGTGAACAGCAACGCCAGCGCCAACACGGCCAGGCCGATGGATAGGGCCGCGGGCCTGATCGAAGTCTTCATAGTCATGATCATTCACTGTCGAGGTCGATCACGGTTGGACAATTACCCAGGTATAACGAAGCCATGTCATCCACAGTCGTAGACCAGTCGTTCACCGGCCCGGAAACCATCGGCCGGTACACCTCTCCGCAGTTCGTGACCAACGGCGACGGCGGGATCCGGTCGTGGCTGTCACCGATCGTGTCCACACCGTTGGGGCTCCAGTTCAGCTACACCGCAATGGCCGTCGACCTGGCCGTGTCACTGCTCGACCACCGGGTGAGCGTCGTGATCACCCTCGACGGAGCCCCGGTGGACGTTGCCACGGAATACACGAGCAAGACGGCCTGGTCGCGTGCCGACTTCACCGTCCGCAACCGGAACGCACAGCCGATCGAGCGTTCGGTCGATGTCGCGATCACCCTCACCGACATACGCGCGGACATCAGCCACACGATCGACTTCCAGCTGATCTGATCACGCACGGGCAGTAGCGTTCTCGTCATGTCTGAGATCACCGCGCAGCAATGCGTAGACATGCTGTTCGAGGCGACGGGTCAACGGATCGGGGCCGGAACGTTCCGCTCCTATGCGCACCGCGGCTATGCCCCTACGCCGGTACGACACATCGGCAGGACGCCGGTGTGGGACGACGCGGAGATCACGGAGTGGATCAGTGCGCGCCCCGGCCAAGGCAGCCGTACCGATCTGAGTGGGTAGCACTGCGGTGTCCGCGGGCTCGGTTGCGGCTCAGGCGAATTCGTGGCCAATGGATCAGCGCGGTCGGCGCAAGCCCCCGATGAGCAGTCGGACCAGTCGGCGGGCGCTGTAGCGGGGATCGGCGCCCGCGCCCGCGCAGAGGCCGCCGACACCGCGCATGAGTTCGGAGGCGTCCTGACCTGCGGAGATTTCCCCCGAATCGGCTGCGGCATCGAGTAATTGCGTGCACACCGGCACGAGCCGATCGAGGAAGTAGGAGTGCAGGGGGTCGAAGCAGGGGTCGTCGGATTGCAGCACGGTGGCCAGTCCCTGCTTGGTGATCACGAAATCGGTGAACGCCTCGATCCAACTCTGTAGCGCCGCATAGGGACTCGCGCTGTCTGCCAGCAGGGCGGGACCCAGCTCGGCAAGGGATTCGACCTGGTGTCGGTAGACGGCGACGATGAGATCCGCGCGCGTCGGAAAGTGACGGTAGATCGTGGCCGTCCCGACACCGGCCTGCGCCGCGATTTCGCGGATCGGCGCCTCCACACCCGAGGTGACGAAGACCGCGGCGGCGGCGTCGAGCAAGGTTTGCTCGTTGCGTCGCGCGTCCGCCCGCTTGGGTCGAGTCGCACGTCCGGCGTCGCTGTCGTCCATCGAATCCTTCCCTCCGGCACCATGATTGATAAACGGGACCCTGTCCCGTATCGTCAAACGGGACGGCGTCCCGCTTATTCGATCATTGCAGACGAGGGCACCGTCGGCCAAGTGATGCACGGAGGGAGTACGACCATGTCGACCTATCTGCTGGTACACGGCGCCTGGCACAGTGGGCGGTGCTGGGCGCGAGTGGTCCCGCAGCTGGCCTCGGCCGACCACCGGGTCAGCACACCGACGCTGACCGGCTATGGCGACCGGCAGCACCTGCTCGGCCCCGAGGTAGGGCTCGACACCCACGTCGACGACATCGTGACCCTTCTCGTCGAGGAGGACCTCACCGAGGTGATCCTCGTCGGCCACAGCTATGCGGGCCTTGTCATTTCGGCCGTGGCCAACCAGGTCCCCGACCGCATCGCGCATCTGGTCTACCTGGACGCCATGGTCCCCGAAGACGGTGAGACCGCCACTGACGTCCTGCCCGTCACCCAGACGATGATCGAACTCGCGCTGCGGTCCGACAGTGGCTGGCGAGTCCCGCCGCTACCCGAATTGCCGCCGCCCGCAGGCCTTTTCGGCGTCATCGATCCCGCGGATCTCGCGTGGCTACGCACCATGCTCTCCGATCAGCCGGTCCGCTGCCTCCAGCAACCGGTCCGCCTGGACAACCCCGCCGTCCACGCGATCCCCCGAACCCACATCCACTGCACCGCACGCACATCGGCGAGCCCGGAGCGCCGCCCAGTCCCGGCAACCCAACCCAACGGCACGCCCGCACAGGTCTGGGAACTGCCAACCGGCCACGACTGCATGATCACCATGCCGCTGGAACTCACCGAACTACTCCTGAAGCTCGGCTGACCTCATACCGCCACCGGCACCGCAACTCCAGTACTCAGGAACCCCTGCGTGCGTTTGGCGTCGATGTTCCATCCAGTTGGCGCGGTTGTTCATGTGTGCGCCAGGGTGGTTTTCCTAGAGTTTCTTCATGGAATCCATCAGTTACCCCGTGTTTCCGGTCCAGTGCGACATTCAGGTGCGGCAGGGTGACCTCGGCCGGAACGGGGCGGTGAGCACGGTTGGGATGGCTCGCTGGCTGGAGGATGCGCGGATACGGCTGAAGATGCCTCGATTCGAGCGGCTGGTCGGCGCCGGTGAGTTCGGTCCCCACCAGATCATTTTGGTCAGCCAGAGTGTCGAGCAGTTGGCGCCTGTCTATGGCACCGACGCTGATGTGCAGGTGCACACCGGTATTCGTCGTATCGGGCGGTCATCGTTCACTTATCAGCAAGCGGTGTTCGCCGGTGGCGAGCGGGTGGGCAGCGGCGGGGCGACGGTGTTGAATCTCGGTCCGGCGGGACCGCTTGCGCTGCCGGACGAGTTGGTCGCGGATCTCAGCGACTTGTCCGTGCCGGATTCGAGCGAGACGGCAGCGGCCCGTCCGGACGCGGAGCGTCGGCAGCGGGACCACTACGCGTTCTTCGCTCCGCTGCGTGCGCGGATCGGCGACGTCGACATCAATCAGCACGTGAATTACCTTGCCCTCGCCACCTGGTACGACGAGGCTGTCGCGGCGTTCACGGCCGCGGCGATCGGCGAGGGCGGGCTGGTGCCCGACCTGTCACCGTCGTCGTATCGGATCGACTACATCGGCGAAGTCACCTATCCCGGCGACTACGAGATCGGGGTTCTCGTCCGCTCGTTCGATGTCGATTCCGTGCGCTATGAGCTCGGGATCTTCGTCGGCAGTACCTGTTTGGGCATCGCGGACGCGATCGGAGGACGGGGTGTGCTGTCCGCCAGGTCCTTAGGTCCCGGTGGTCCGCGCTGAGCGGGCGTACTCGACGGGCGTTTGGCCGTAGCGTTTCTTGAAGGCGCGGATGAAGTGGCTGCTGTCGGAGAATTGCCAATGCGCGGCGAGTTCGGCGACGCTCGGCGGCCGGGATTGGGCGGTGAGTGCGAGCCGGGCCTCCGCCAGCCTGCGGTGGCGGATGTAGCTGGTCACCGACTCCCCCGCCGAGGTGAACGCCCGTTGCAGGGTGCGCACGGAGACGTTGAGTTCGCGGGCCAGCAGCGCCGGGGACAGCTCGGGATCCGCGAGACGTCGGTCCGCCACTACCTTGGCGGCTTGGATGAGCGCGGGCCTGAGCTCGGGTTCCGTGTCGTCGAATCGGCCGGTCACCACCGCCTTGGCCAGTTCGAGCAGGGCGCCGTGGGCGGCGTGCACACCGGCCTGGCCGAGGTCGGTCACCGTCGCGTGAACCATGTTCGTGTGGGCCAGCAGCAGGCGCATCTCGGCCGTCGCCGCGGACTCGGTGACGCTGCGGTTTCTGAGTCGTGGATCGAACGCGGCGGAGGGCAGCGTGAGGATCTGCACCGTGGTGTGCGGCGCCGCCCCGAAATGCAACGGCGGCCCGTGCCGCAACAGGAACTGCCCGGCCGGCACCGTGTGTTCGGCGCGACCGGTTACGCCGCCCAACGACCATATTCCGCGCCGCACCACGTACATCCGCACCTGATCCGCGTAGCCGTACGGAGTGCCTGCCGTCCGGATGACGGACGCACTGTCGAGATCGGTGATCGCCACGTCGCGCACCTTCGCCACGCGGCTGCGGACCCGGAAGTCACCGGTGGTCGCCTGGCTGAAAGTCGGCAGCGGGAAGGCATCGCCGACCTGCGTCTGCCACCCGTGCCGGAAGACATCGAAGCCGCGCGAAACGGCGCCCGCGACGGTGGAGTCCAGGGTGAACCCTCCGCGCGAGTCGGCGACCTCTGCTCCCGTGCTGTCCATAACCTGCCGATCCGTTCCGTGTTCGCTGTTCGGAGCCTATTTTCACGCTGGCCCGAGTTCAAGCCCACCCGGAGTGCAGGCTCCCTCCGATGCCGTGGACTTCATGGCGCGAATGTTCCATCCAGTTGGCGCAGCGGTCCAAGCGTGCGCGGTGCCGATCTTCCTAGGCTTCGAAGGTAGCCCGATCAGCTGATCGTGGCATCCGCGCGCGGACGAGGAAGCTTGTGAGCCAACAGGATTCAGGGTCGTCGAACTCGTACCGGACCGGGCGACTGAGGAGTCCGCACATGGAACACGAACCAATCGTTCTGGACATCACCGGTATCGACATCCAGGGCGAGTCGGCCCGAATCCGCAGACGAGGGCCGATCACGCCGGTCGTTTTACCTGGTGACGTGCTCGCATGGTCGGTGACCGATGCCGCCGTACTACGCCGACTGCTGACCGACTCCCGCGTATCCAAGGACGCGCGGCAGCACTGGACGGCCTTCAAGAAGGGAGAGATCCCCGCGGATTGGTCGCTGCGCTCGTGGGTCGGCGTCGACAACATGTTCACCGCCTACGGGACCGAGCACCGGCGACTGCGAAAGCTGGTGGCCCCGGCGTTCACCCATCGCCGGACGACGGCGATGCGCCCACGGATCGAAGCGATCACCGGCGATCTGCTGGACCAGTTGTCGGCGATCCAGCCCGGCACGGTGGTCGATCTGCGGAAACGGTTCGCCTACCCGGTGCCGATCCGCGTGATCAGCGAATTGATCGGCGTCCCAACTCATTTGGCCGCCACGCTGCACGCATGCGTGGACAGGTTCTTCGACACCTCGGACACCCGCAAAGAACCACTGGCCAACTACCTCGAAATGTACGGGCTGGTAAGCGAACTCGTCGCGTACCGCAGAGCCGAGCCCGGCGACGACATCACCAGCGTGCTGACCGCCACCTACGACGAAGACGGCACCCGGCTGACCGAGAAGGAACTCGTCGACACCCTCATGCTGATCATCAGCGCCGGGCACGAGACCACCGTAAACCTGCTCGACCAAGCGATTTTCGCGCTGCTGACCCAGCCGCGGCAGCTGGCCGACGTGCTCGAAGGAAGGTCGAGCTGGGCCGACGTGGTAGAGGAGGCGCTGCGTCACCAAGCGCCGCTCGCGCACCTGCCGCTGCGGTACGCGGTCGAGGATCTCGACATCGATGGCTTCCGCATTCCGAAGGGCGACGCGATCCTCGCTTCCTACGCCGCGGCCGGCCGCGACCCCGAGGTTCACGGACCCACCGCCGACGAGTTCGACGTGCATCGCAGCACCACAGGTCAACACCTCGCCTTCGGGCACGGCGCCCACCATTGCCTCGGTGCGCCGCTGGCCCGGCTCGAGGCGCAGGTTGCGCTGCCCGCCCTGTTCGCCCGCTTCCCGGAGCTCAGGCTGGCCGCCGACCCGGCCGAGTTGCGGCCGGTGCGCAGCTTCATCTCCAACGGACATGACCGACTACCGGTCTACTGCATGACCTGAATCCCGGGGAGCTCCAGTTCAACGGCCCGACCTCATCTCGGGCCGTTGATGTCCGCGCGGCCGTGCAGCCTGCACAGATGAAGGCTCCTCAGCGGGAGGTGATTACGGCAGCACGACGCATGCGGGGCCGACGTTGAAACCGGTCCCGATCGTCAGCGGGGTGGCGGTGGAGTAGCCCTCGCCCTCATCTTCCGACACGCGCTCGACGACCCAGACGTGGTGCTGTCCCCGCTTGGCCGGAGTCCAGGTGGTGCTCGCCGTCCCGGACGCATCGGCGACTACGCCGGCCGGCCGGAACGGCGTGTACGACACGTCCGCGTCGACCTCGTCGAGGAAGACCACCTCCTTGCCCGGATCTGTTTGCGCGATGACCGTATAAGAGCAGCCGGTACCGCGGGCGGACTCCGAACTGCCGAAGCCCTGCCCGCGCTCGATACGGATGCTTGTCACGGTTGCCCCCGCCTCGGGCGCGGCAAGTGCGATCGCCGCGGCAATCGCACTGAGCGTTGCCACGGTGGCGGCGATCCTGTTCGAACTAGGCACGATGAATTCCCTTTTCTAGCAACAGATTCCCCTCGAATAGCGGAACTCAGCGAACTGTCGCACAGGCACTGTTCACCCTTCAATACTCACCACGAGATCTCCACAGGTACGACACCGCTTGCCCACCGCTCAGATGGTTTCGCTCGCCCGATGCAATCCTCCGATCCCGCCTCCACCGCATCTCGGCAGGACATCCCTACGATGGCGACATGGGGTTGGATGCCTTCGTGCGGTGCAGTTGCTGGCAGGACGGCCGCACCACCACTCCGCCAGTTCCGGCACACCTGATCGTCGAAGACGGTGAGGGCTATCTGACGCTCTCGGTCTCCTACGAAGGGCACGAAGATCAATACCACCGTTTCGACGGGTGGATCCACAGCGGCGCGTGTCCACACAAACGGATGGAATCGGCATCCGAACGGATCGCGAACTGGTCTGGCTACCGGCTCTTCCAGTCCGCCCTCGATGCCGTCGGAGCAGCCGACTTCCCGACCCTGTCCGCCGAACTTCCCAATGCCAACGGCGGCTTGCTGCAACCAACGTCGGCGGCCGCCGCGCTCATCGAGGTTGCCGCATTCCGCGCCCAGACTGTTGTCAGCACCGAAACCGTCCTCGTCGACGCCGCGACCGGCGAAACACTGATCACCGGCGTTCCCGCTTACAACGGAATCTTCATCTGGGATGGCCGGACCAAACACAACTTCGCGGTCGATGCCGCGGGCCTCGCGATCATCGACACCGCGAGAGAATCCGAGATCTTCCGCGCACTCAACTTCACCCAGCAACGTTCGTGGCGCGGCGGATACCGGTTCACCGACCTCGATACCGGAAGGGCGACAAGGGTTCCGGTGCACGACCCGATCAATCCGAACAACTCCCCGAAGTACCCACACCGAATGCGCGTGGACACCAGACCGGTCGGCGCCGACCGATTCGACTACATCATCGAACCGTTGACGAAAGTGCTCCAAGCCGCCGTCGACACCGGCAACCCAGTCGTATGGTGCTGACCGGGCAACAGACGGCTATTTACTGACGTCGGTGCCGAAGTACTTCTCGGAGATCTTCGCGAGGGTGCCGTCGGCGTGCAGGGTCTCCAATGCCTTGTCGACGTCGGTCATCAGCGCGTCGCCCTTGCGGGCCGCGAAGGACTGGAGGCTGGCGGCGCCGGTTTTGCCGGCGATCCGCACACTGGTATCGCCGGTCTTCTTGGTGTATTCGGCGACGGCGAGGTTGTCGTTGACGGTGGCGTCGACGCGGCCGATCTTCAGCAGCTGGATGGCCTGCACGAAGCCTTCCACCGCTTCGATTTTCGCGCCCGCGTTCGAGGCGACCTTGGCCCAGGTGGTTGTCGCGGACTCGGCGCAGGTCTTGCCGTTGAGGTCGGCGAGCGAGGTGATGGCGTTGTTGTCGGTCCGGGTGACGATCACACCCTCGGAGTAGGTGTACGGCTGCGACAGCGCGTACTTGATCTTGCGTTCGTCATTGACCGTCACCTGGTTGGCGATGAGGTCGAAGCGCTTCGACTCGAGCCCGGCGAAGATCGCGTCCCACGGAATCTGCACGAATTCGACCTTCTTGCCGAGCTTTTCGGCGACCGCCTGGACCACCTCGATGTCGTAGCCGGTGAGCTTGCCGTCGGAGCCCTGGTAGCTGAAGGGGGCGTAAACGCCTTCGGTGCCGATCTTCAACACGTTCGGGTCGGCACTGCCGCAGGCACTGAGCCCGGTGGCGGCGAGGACGGTGAGCATGACGGCGGCGAACAGCTTGCGACGCACGGGATCCCTCTCTTCGGTGTGCGGACAGCGGATACGTCCACGCACCACCCAAACCCGACTCAGGAAACTCCGAGGCGATCTGCTCGACACTATGCCCATCGTGGTCCGCCGAGTGCCGGTACGCGGAATCAGCCCTATCAAGGTGCCGAACCTGCGGACGCTCCCAGTTCCACTATTGCCCCAGACAGTTCAGGCACCGGAGGATGAGCGCCATGACCAATTGGCTTCTGCTACGTGGACTTACCCGGGACCAGCGGCATTGGGGGGACTTTCCCGGCGAACTGGCCGCGCGGCTCGGGGTTCGTGTCGTGACGATCGATCCGCCCGGGTTCGGGACGCAGAACGGACGGGTCTCGCCGAAAACGATCTCGGACATCACCGATGACATTCGGGGTCGGTTCGAGCCCGGCGAGGACGAGTGGTCACTGCTGGGGATCTCGCTCGGCGGGATGATGGCCTTGAACTGGGTGCAGCGGTATCCGCAGGACTTTCGGCGGTGCGTGGTGGTGAATACCGGTGCGGCGGCACTGCTTCGGCCCCATCAGCTGCAGTTCGGGCTGGTCTCGCTCATCGCGGGCAAGCAGTTCCGGTCGGCACCGGCCCAGGAGGCCGCGGCGCTGCGGTTGACCAGTAATCGGCCGTCGGCGGAGTTGGCCGTGACGTGGGCGCGGTACCAACAGGAGGCGGCGCCGCTCACCGCCAGTGTGCTGGCGCAGCTGGCCGCCGCGGCCACTTTCCGGTTGCCCGCGCGAATCTCGGTGCTGCTGTTGGTACTCGCGTCCAAGGGAGATCGACTGGCCGACTACCGGATGGCAGAACGGATCGCTGCCCGCTTCGACGCACCCCTGCGATTGCATCCCGACGCGGGCCACGATCTACCGCTCGACGACGGGCCATGGGTGAGTGAGCAGATCGCGCGCTGGCTCGCACAGGCGAGCTAGCGCGGTGCATTACCAGGTGGTAGTCGCACTACCCGGAGGAGGATGGCGGGCAGGCGAGGGCTCGAACTAGCCTCGACCTTTTGCGTGGGGGTGAGGTGCTGGCCTGATCGGGCTCGACGTGTACCCCTGGGCGGCGATTGCGGCGCCCATCCAGCGACGCAGGTAGGCGCGTAGTTCGTCCTCGGTGCGCGGTGGGTTGCCCGGGGAGACGAAGAACGAGTGCATCGTCCGCAGGACGTATTCGACCAGTTCGCGCAGGGCTGGTTCGTCGTAACCGTGGCGCTCCCAATCGACGTCGAAGCGATGGATCATCGTCATGCCGAAGGCCTTGGCCTGCGTCGAGGTGAGGCTGTCGGGGGCGACGTTCGAGTACGAGCTCGACAGCAGGATGCCCAGGTGCGGGGTGCGGCGCACCTCGGCGAGCGTGTAGACCACGCCCTCGGTCATCGCCTCGACCGGATCGTCAGGCGTTACCGAACGACGAGGTCCGGCTACGGGCTGTGTTCGACCAACTCGCCGCCCGCGGCCCGCTATTGATCATGGTCGACCAGCCCAACACCATCGGCGCCCTGCCGGTCACCGTCGCCCGCGCCTGCGGCCACGACGTCGCCTACCTGCCCGGGCTGTCGATGCGCCGTATCGCCGATCTTTATCCAGGACAAGCGAAAACCGACGCCCGTGACGCCTACATCATCGCCGACGCAGCCCGCACGATGCCCCACACACTGCGCCGCGTCGACACCGGCGACGAAACCCCTCACCGAACTCGGCGTCCTGGTCGGGTTCGACGACGACCTCGCAGGCGAGGCGACACGCACCAGCAACCGGATCCGCGGCCTGCTCACCAGCATCCACCCAGCACTCGAACGCGTTCTGGGACTGCGTATCTCGCATCCAGCCGTGCTGGAAATCCTGTCGCGTTGCGGCGGGCCGCAAGGAATCCGAGCGGCCGGCAGACGCAAACTCACCACGATCGCGACCAAACACCCACCACGCATGGGTGCGCGGCTAGTCGAGGAGATCCTGACCGCGCTGCCCGCCCAAACGGTCACCGTTCCCGGCGCAAACGCCGCCGAGATCGTGCTGCCGAAACTCGCCGATTCCTTGAAAACAGTTCTGCTGCAACGTAAGAGCGTCGCCGAGGATATCGAGACGATGCTCGATGATCACCCTCTTGCCAAGGTCCTGACCTCGATGCCCGGCGTCGGAGTCAGGACCGGAGCCCGCATCCTGCTCGAACTCGGCGACGGCACAGCCTTCGCCTCGGCCGGCCACCTCGCCTCCTACGCCGGCATCGCCCCGGTCACCCACCGATCCGGCAACTCCATCCGCGGCGAACACCCCGCCCGGTCAGGCAACCACAAACTCAAACGAGCCTTGTTCCTGTCCGCTTTCGCCGCCCTGCATGACCCGGCCAGTCGCGCCTACTACACGCGAAAACGTGACGAAGGCAAGAAACACAACGCCGCCCTCATCTGCCTGGCGCGGCGCCGCTGCGACGTCCTCTACGCCATGCTGAAAACCAAAGAGCTCTATTGCGATCCGATCGCGAAAGCCGCCTGACCAGCTGCTCGATAGAGTCGGCACATGCCCGAGTTGATCGCGCCGACCACACACCTTCACGACGCCTGGCTCAACGCGCATGCCGAGTGGGGCACTGGCGCCCATGAAGACGGGTTCGGATTGGCGCCCACCGACGAGGTCGACTCACAGGCCGGCTTCACGGCGTGGGTGAAACGGCTGACCAGCGACGCACACACCACATACCAGTGGATCGCCGAAGATGACCGCATACTCGGCGGGATCGCACTCCGACACAACTTCGACGACTACGTGAAGTGGGCCGGGCACATCGGCTTCGGCATCCGGCCGACAGCGCGACAACGGGGGCTTGCCACCTGGGCGTTGGGCAGGATGCTCAACCAGGCACAGGTACTCGGCATAGACCGCGTGCTGGTTGTCTGCGCCATGCACAATGTCGCATCGGCGAAAACGATCGAGCGCGTCGGCGGCATCCTCGAAGAGGTCCGCAACACTCAACACGGACCCGCCCGACGCTACTGGATAGAACTCGCCCAACCCACTCAGCATCCCGCGCGCTGACCGCAATCCGACCCATTGACAAGAACATAGGGACACCCCCCATGCACAGGATCCCGAAACCATCCAGATCCCCGACTTCTACGGCATCCTCATCAACGGCGAACCAGGACGCGACGACTTCGCCAAAAGCAGTGCGGCGGAAGTCCAACTCGCACGCCGGGTAAGAGGAGGCGGCGGACTGCAGCAACGCGCCTCGACAATCACCGGAGACGGTGAACCTCACCGGATCACGACTCATCTTCGATCGACGCTGCCACGCCGGGAGCGGTTGAGGCCCATCCGCCATCTCGTTCGATCACCCCAGGCCCGTGCGGAGTGAGTTCTTCGAGCCCCGTGCCGGGAGCAGGCTCGGAGTCTCCGACAAAGTCGGTCACCAACCTGGGCTTCGGTCCGTCGACGTTGGGTTGTTCGAGATCGTCGAGGCCGTCTGCCTGTTCCTCGATAGGTCTGTCGGCCACTATTTGGTGATGGTTACCCGCCTCGTGGGGGTTCAAATCGCCTGCCGATACAAGAAGAGCCGAACTCCCTTGCGTTGCAAATGATTTCGGCTCGTACTGTGTCCGGAGGGGGACACGACCATTACGCCCACCTACTCCACCAGCGAACATCGCTGGAGATCGGGTCTTAGCGGCGGAACTTCCACCCCCGGCCAGGGCCGAAGGGGACTACCAATCGATGGCTTCGTTCCAAATGTGCAGAGCAAGTGTTCCTGGCGCGGAGGTCCTGGTGAACGCAGGTAGCGGAGTAGCCCGTGCGCCAAGATCCACGTCGGGGTCGCCAGTCAACGCCGCACGCAAATAATCGGCAGGCCGCAACCCTCGCACGGAGACGATCTCGGCCCCGGTAGCACCGAAGCCATCCCAGCGCAGCATTCCCACGGTGCTCATCCACTGTGCCGATTGCGTCCCCATGGTCCCAGTATTCGACCACGTGCGACGACGTCAGCTGCTCCCTCGTCACCTTTCAGGCAATATTCAGCCCGCACGTGAACAATGACGGTGTGCAGCCGGGTCGAATACTTGTCATCGAGGACGCCGAGGCCATCAGAGTCGCGGTGGAATCGGGCCTGACCACGGCCGGACACCAGGTGCTCAGCCGCGCGCACGGTCAGCTACTCGAACGCGATTTGGCGCAGTTCCGCCCCGATGTGGTCGTGCTCGACATCATGCTGCCGGGACGCGACGGATTCACGCTGCTCGAAACCACCCGCGCGCGGTCTGGCGCGGGCGTGGTAATGCTGACCGCCCGTGACGGCATCGAGGACCGGTTGCGCGGGCTACGAGCAGGCTCGGACGACTACGTGGTCAAACCGTTCGACCTCGCCGAACTCGTGGCGCGCGTCGACGCGCTGCTCCGGCGGATGGGACGGCTGCATACCTCGACCACGATCGGTGACCTGATCATCGCCGCGGAATCCGGTATGGTGCGCCGCGGCGACGCGGCCATCGCCCTGACCGTCACCGAACTGAAGGTCCTCGCTTACCTCGCGGTGCACCGCGACCGCGTCGTCACCAAGGCTCAAATACTCACGGCCGTATGGGGATACGAGGATTACGACCCAAACCTCGTCGAGGTGTATGTCAGTGCGGTCCGGCGCAAGCTGGAGGCACACGGGCCACGGCTGCTGCACACCGTTCGCGGCCTCGGGTACACCCTGCGGGCCGGTGACCAGTGATCTCGCGATGAGGACGGTGTCGCTGCGCAGGCGCGTCACGCTGACCACGGCGGCGGTGCTCGCGGTGGTGCTGATCCTGGTTTCGCTGGTGGTGCACGGATTGTTCGCGGTGGCGGTGAACCGCAGCCAGAATGCGGTGCTCGCCGACCGCGTCCAGCTGGCGCAGGAACTGTCGAAACAGAACACCTCGCCAACGGAGCTGCTCGCGCGCATCGATGCGCGGTCGGTGCGGACGCGGCTGGTTCTCGCCGACGGCCGTAGCTTCGGCAGCCTTAACACCCAACGCGAGGACCAGTCCGCGGTAAAGACCAAACACGTTATGCTGACGGGCCAGGGCGAACTCGACCACGCGAAACTGACTCTCCAGCTCGATACCAAACTGTTGGCGGGAGCCCAGTCGAAGCTGGTGGGGGTGCTCGTCGGCGCGACCGCGGCGGCGTTGCTCGCGATCGTCATCGGGCTGCCATTCGGCATCCGGCGCGCCCTCGCGCCCTTGGACACAATGACGCTGCTTGCGCGGGATATCGCGCGCGGACGACGTGGACAACGATTATCGCCCGCGCGGACCGATACCGAACTGGGCCGCACCGCAACAGCTTTCGATGAGATGTTGGATGCGTTGGAGGGCGCCGAAGCGCGGGCGAATGCCTCGGAAGAACAGCTGCGCACCTTCGTCGCCGACGCGGCGCACGAGTTGCGCACCCCGATCAGCGGGATTCGCGCGATCGCGCAGGCGATCGTGCAGCAACCGCTCGACGCCGACCCCGAGACCCGACAGCAGATGCAACTACTCCTGGTTCGTGAAGCCCAACGCGCCGGGCGCCTGATCGACGATCTGGTCGAGCTGGCCCGGATCGACGCGGGACTTCAGCTACGGCCCACACCCACCGATCTCTACGACCTCACCGAGGCGCAACTGAATCGGATGCGGCTGCTGCGTCCCGGTATCGAGTTCGACCTCGTCGGCGAGCAGGTGATCGCGGCCGTCGACCCGGAACGGATCAATCAAGTACTGCTGAACCTGCTCGAGAACGCATGCCAAGCCATTCAAGGCGACGGCGCGGTGACAGTGCTGATCCGCAGTACAGATGGTCTCGCCGAGCTGATCGTCCGCGATACCGGACCAGGGGTGCCGCCCGGCGAACGCGAGCGGATCTTCGACCGGCTGGTCCGGCTCGACCAGGCGCGCGAACACCGCGCGGACGGCTCCGGCCTCGGACTCGCCGTCGCCCGTGGCATCGTCAAAGCCCATGGCGGCGAACTGATTTGCACCGACCCGCCGACCGGACAGCACGGTGCGGTATTCGTGCTACGGCTGAAGATCGCCTGAAGATAGCGCTCCGAACAAGGCGCTCTCGGTGTTGGGTTGGCAGATTCGATGGGGACAGGTTCCGCCGACACTGGAGTAAACAATGAAGCGCACCCTCCTCGCCGCCACCCTCACCGGGCTCGCCGGTCTGGCCATCGCCATGCCCGCGTCTGCCTCCGCCGATCCCGGCCCGCAATGCAACCCCGCGGCCGCAGCCCAAGCGCGGGCGGACAGCGCACCGAAGGTCGCGGCATTCCTCGCCGGTCACCCAGATTTCGCCGCCGAAGTGGCAAAAGTGCATGCCCTGCCCAAGGATCAGCGCAAAGCAGAGCGCACGGCCTACCGCCAGGCACACCCGCAGGAGGCACAGGACTTCAAGAATGCCCGCGCCGCCATTCACGACTACCGTCACGCTTGCCACAAATAGCCGTTGACCTCGAGCTTGGCCATCTCGTCGGGCGGGAGCGGGTGAGCTCGCCGGCGGTCTGTCCTGGACGACGACCGGCCCATGTGTAACGAATCCGCCGGTTGAGTCGGCCCGCAGCGCGGTCCGGTGTTGCCACCAGTCCGTTTCTGCGGGCCGCTCGCGAACCCGGTGTGCGTGTCTCCACGCTATGCCGAATTCGGCATAGCGTGGAATATCCCGAGCCCCGGATTATGCCGAGCAGGCTGCGACCGCGCGGCATAGTCGCTGGTCAGCGTGGCGGGGGTGCTGTTTGGCTCGGTATATTCAGAGTGCTTCGAGGCTCATCAACTCTGGCCCATCGCGGCATTATTTCGGTGTGGCGGGTTTCCTCGGATGAGCTGGTCGCGGTGCTGACGCTAGGGGCCCGCGCGTCCACGGACGAGCTGGATAAGGCGCTGACCGGCGTCGAGCACGCCAGGCACGATTAAAGTACCGGGATGGACTTCGGCGTTTCGGCTTTTGTCACCGACGAGAGCATCCGACCCTATCTACTAGGAAAAGCATTGGAGGAGCGCGGGTTCGCCTCCTTGTCCCTCGCCGAGCATTCGAATATCCCGGCCAGCCGGAAATCGCCGTATCCCGGAGGCGGGGATCTACCCAGGCGCTACTACCGGACGATGGACCCATTCGTCGCGTTGGCCGCGGCCGCAACCCGGACCCTGCGGGTCGGTACCGGCATCGCGCAACTTATTCAGCGGGATGTGTTCCACACCGCGAAAGAGGTCGCCAGCCTCGACATCATCTCCGGCGGACGGTTCGACTTCGGTGTCGGGGTCGGCTGGAACCGGGAGGAGATGCGCAACCACGGCACCGACCCCCGAACGCAGGGCACACTGCTCGACGAGCGGCTCGCGGCGTTGAAAGCCATCTGGACACAGGACCAGGCTGAGTTTCATGGCAAGTGCGTCGACTTCGATCCGGTCTTCGTCTGGCCCAAGCCCGTGCAGAAGCCGCATCCGCCGATCTATATCAGCGGCGTGAGTCCAGCCTCGCTGGGTTGGTGGACGGCCACCGCTGACGGTCACGATTCAGCTCTGGTCGGTGAAAGTGGCCAGGTTTCGCATCAATCGCACCGAGCCACCGGAATTTTTCAAGCTGAATGAGACCAGTGGGTGTGTTATGCCGCTTGTGTATCGGTCTCCTGGGTGGCGGGTCGGTTGATCCAAACGGTGTCGGGTAGGTCGAGGATCTTCGGCGGTGTCGTGGTGGCGAAGCGGTGCGGGTGGCGGGCGCGAGCCGTGTCGATGGTGACGGACAGATCGGCCAACGCTGCCCACACCGCGTCCAACTGGTCAGCCCTTGTCGGTGTGCGGTGGGTGGCCGCGTAGCCGCGCAAGTCCTCGGTCGCGCGTCCCAGAGATTCACGGACAGTACGAAGACGGTCGGATGATCTTCCGAGATCGTCGCTGAGCTGGGCGTGGTGTTTACGGACCACGCCGAGTTCGCTGAGTACATCGCGCACGGTCGAGTCGGTGGGTTGAGTTCGTTCTTCCCCGGCCAGCGCTACCAGCCGAGAGTCCAGTTCCAGCAGGTCTTTCTCCACGTCCGAGACCGACACGGTCAGCGCGTCGAGGCGAGTATCGAGCAGGTCCAACTGTCGATTCCTCGCAGCATCGCGAGCTCTCGGGCCGATGTAGGACGCATATTCCTGTCCGGTACGCCCACGCAGTGGTCCGATCGCCCACCGGCCGTCCGGTGAAATCCACGGTGTGGCAGGCTCGCCGACGGCTTCGTCGTCGATGATCCCGATGCCGACCAATATCTCGGTGACGACAGATTCGGCGATATCGTCAAACTCGACCGCGACGACGAGATCCGCCAGTGTAGGACCGGTCTGCGCTGTGCCGGGCACAAGAATGGCATCCCAGGTCTCCGGGTCGAGCACGACGCCGTCCGGAGTCACCCACGCGTCGAGCAATCCTGCGCCGAGAAGCGCGCCTTCGACAGCGGCGCGGGCTCGATCGTCGATCTCCGGGCGGAAATCGATCAAACGCCACAACGATTCACCGGGTGTGCCCGTCCGATCACGGCGGGCCACGATCGGATCCGGTGGCCCTTGGTTGTAGTCCGAGGCGACACGCTCCCGCTGTGCGACCGTACTCTGCCACTCAGATTCGAGTGTGTCCCGATTTGTCCGCAGCTGGCTTCGTTGATCCAACAACGTCGTGCGGGTGGTCTCGAAATGCCGGCTGATCAGTGAGGCCAGGCGAGGCGTGTCCGGGAGCTCTACAGCTTCCACCGCGTGGATCAGGTCGGCGACACGGCCATCGCTGAGCCGACACACCGTATTTCGTCCGGACCACGAAACTATCTCCTGCGAAAGCAGATTCACCTGCTCGTCGTAGGTCGCTTCGGCATCTCGGACTAGGTCATGTCTCCCAATAGCTTGAGCCATTCAACCGCCAGTGCCATAACGAACCCCGCGCGGTAAGTGATGGCGAGTTTGTCGTAGCGGGTGGCGACACCACGCCAGTGCTTGGCCTTGTTGAAGGCGCGTTCGACGACGTTACGGCCCTTGTAGGCAGCCGAGTCGAACCCTGGCGGTCGCCCACCCGTGCGGCCTCGCCGTTTCCGGTTCGCGATCTGGTCGGCGCGTTCGGGAATGACAGCGCGGATACCTTTACTGCGCAACACCTTCCGGTTACTCGCCGAGGAGTAGGCCTTGTCGGCGAGTACCTGATCAGGACTGCGTCGTGGCGGACCACCGCTCAGCCGAGGCACCGCTATCGCGTCGAGCACCGCCGGCATCATCGGTGAATCGTTGGCCTGGCCACCGCTGAGCAGCACCGCAAGACCACGACCGTTGCCGTCGGTAGCCAGATGCGCTTTGGTGGTCAGCCCGCCCCGAGACCGGCCGATGGCGTGATCAGCTGGCTCACTAACTCACCGTCCGGGCCGGCGGGGCTCCGGTCACCGCGGGATGCGTTGGCACCGTGTTGATGCACTCGCATGATCGAGGAATCCACCGACACCACCCAATCCAGATTCCCGGTCGCATCCGCGAGCGCGGTCAACGCGACCAATACCCGATCCCAGGTCCCATCACCGGCATAGCGGCGATGCCGCTTCCACACCGTCTGCCACGGACCGAACACCTCCGGCAAATCCCGCCACGGCACCCCGGTCCGCAACCGAAACAACATCCCCTCCACCACCAGCCGATTGTTGGCGAAGTTACGGCCAACCTGGCCATCGGATTTCGGTAACAACAGCTCCAGCAACTCCCACTGCTTGTCCGTCAGAACTCGATACCGATCACCAACAACCGCCGCCACGGCAAACATGATGCCCCACCCCACGACCTACCGGACACGATCCACAGAACCGCATTGGGAGACATGACCTAGAGCGGTTGGGGTTCATACCACTTCCTGTGGTGCCAGCGACCATTCGTGGGGTCGCCGACAGTTAACTGTCCGAGAGGACATTGAATGAATCGGCGCAGACGTTATCGGTTTGTGACACACCGGTCAAAAGTCCGTGCCTGCCCTTAACTGAGATAACAGTGGCTGCGGCGATGGCCTGCAGCTAGCCGCGCGAGTTTCGCACTGCCTGTTAGCTTCCTATTCGCCATGAAGCGTTGCGGAGGCAACTCTGACCCTGTATTCGCGCAGTGTCGACACGCAGGACGACTGATCCACGAATCATGTTGACCACGTCAACACCCGGGCCTAACGTCAACGCCGCTCGAGGCTGCTTCGCTCTCGATTCTTTGTGGCGATCGCCTACTTCGTCGGCTGGCCGATCGCGCTGTGGTGGCTGTTGCTGATCCCGGTCGCGGTGGTTGTGTGGATCGCGCGCACCCGTACCACGGTGTCCAACGAAGGGCTGGATCTGCGCGCGGTTTTCGGTTCGCGGCATCTGGATTCGTCCCAGGTCGCGGGTGTGCCCATTCCCAAGCGCGGGTTCGTGAAGGCACACCTCATCGACGACACCGATGTGAAACTTCCCGCGCGGTTGGCTACGACCGGCTGCGCGATCTGATCCGCGCGTCAAATGGACGGATTCCGGAACTGTTCGCGGCAGAGTCGGCGGCGCGCGAAGCCGCGTACGAGGCGCACATGGCCGAGCCCGAGACAGTCGAGTCCAGGCGATCGGACGCCGTGGCGTAGCGGCAAAGAAACCCAGCCTGTCTTCGGATTAGTTCGCGCCCGATTGCTACGCCGTGCTGCATCGGCTGCGACCCTTCGCAGTTCGCCAGCCCCGATGCCGCAGCCTCCGGACCTCACTCCGGCTGCCTACTCGAAGCCGCTTCGCCCGCCCCCGTCCCGGGTCCGCCTCCCAGAGGTGTGTCCGGCCCCTGGGAACCACGTCGAGCTGGTGCAGTGGCGCTCGAGATGGTCATGTGGGGGTTGGGCGACGGGCAACGCTCGACCGGCCCAGCACGTGACCTGTTCAGCATCGCGAGCCGGATGGTCTGGTGCGCGTCCTGCACTCGGTGGGCGCTCTGACCACCATCCGGAACAGATCAGCGGAAAATGCCACTGATCTGGCGGGAAATCTCTACCGATTCCGGCTTACTCGGAGGTCATATTGTATTGGGACATTTCGCCCGCCACGCATGGTGGTCAACTCATAGGCTCAATATGGTAGGTCGCCGAGATCGGCAACAATCCCCAGTGCAAGCTCTACGCACTGTCCGCTCAAAGCCACGAAGCCTGCGCAGACATCGGCCCCGCCCTCAAGCGATGCCCAATCGCAAACCGGCGAAGGAGTAGGAACACAGGAAAAGGATCATCTCAGCAGGTCAACGCTGGTCCCTTACTCGAACTCGTGCCGCTGTGGTCACAGGTTCGAGTAAGGGACATTAGGTGGACCTAACGGACCAGCATACGAACCGCGCGGTCCTGGTGGACGGCCCGGACATCATGATCCGCGCGGTCGGCACCCGGCAACCGGTCGGGTGATGCCCGACGAACGGCCCCGACCATATTGCGGCTCCGGATGGACCTAACGCCTCAGAACCCGAACACTCCGACGGCGGAAGGGCCCGAGATCTCGATCGAGCCGGTAGGTACTCGCCGCACAGTCTTGTTCGGCGGTATGTGTCAGCGCCGCAGAGACGATCTCCCCCGCGCAACCGGTAAACCGAAGTGCCGCACGCTGATTAGCGCATGACCGAGCAAGGCTTGCATCTCTCATGGTCTTGGCCGAGGCGGCATCGACGCAACGCTGGCACGATCATCCGGTCCGGCCGACCCCTCGATGAACAGCGGGATCCGATGCGGTGCGCAACGTCAAGCGTGCGGAGTCGGAACGTGCGGAAGTTCCGGTCAGGAGAACCCAATGTCGTGCCGTGGCCAGGTCATTCCATAATCCCCCTGCGGTGTAGCTCGGTTGACGGGCACTGGGAAATGGACGACCTCCCCGCCGTGGCCGCCCCGCCGCCATGTCCGTCATATATATCTGATAGTTCCGTCGGGAAGGACCCTACCACTGGGTTCCGGGCCGCTCTACCGAACAATGGAACGAAAGTTTTTGTCAGACAAGGATATTGGACTGTCAATCAATTTTGCTCGGACGCTGACCCGGCCTTCGAGCGCGGTGACATCGCGGTTCGTCCTGGTGTCGAGGCCGGCAGCCTGGTACCGAACAGCCTCGTCATGTGCCAAACCGACCGCGCTGGTGAGGTTCCCGAGTTCTTCCACTAGGAAGGATCTAGCGCAGGCCGTTACGCTGATGAACGGTTGCCGCGTCCGATACGGCCGGACCGGAAGTCAGCGACAGTTCAGGTGGGTCTTTTCCCTACCTGAGCCGGAAGGGGTAGGGGTTGGGTGACAGGTCCGCAGCTCGCCCGTCCACGCGTGCTGTCATGCAGAAGATCGAACAGCGGCTCACGGAATTGATTGCTGCGCGGTATCCGGATCGGCGCGAGCGGCCAGGTTACGGCCGGCTGGCCAGCGAGATCTGCGAGGCAACCGGTGGCGCGATCTCCGGCACGTACCTGTGGCAGCTCGCCACCGGCAAGAAGCGCAATCCCACTCTCGAACAACTCGACGTCCTCGCCGAGTTCTTCGATGTCCCTATCGAATATTTCTACAACGATGCGGTGGCCGCGGACGTCCGCGAGCGCGTATCCCAGAGCGCCAGGTCCGAGCCCGCCGCTGACACGGAGACCGAGGAGTCGGCGCTGCTGCGGCAGAAACTTGCCGAGCAAGATGTGCAGATGATCGCGATGCGTGCCGGATCAATGAGTCCTGCGTTGCGGCAGCAATTGCTCAAGATGATGGAGAGCCTGGATCCGACACCTCCACGCAACGAGGACCGGCAGTGAACGAACGAGAGATTCGCCGATATTGCCGAAAAGTACTGCGCGACTGCGGCGTTCAGCCACCGTTACGGATAGAGGATCTTTGTCAACGGATCGGAGGGTATCGAGGAAAACCGATCCGCCTGGTTCCGTGGTCTCTTCCGGTCCCAGGTCCGTTCGGGTTGTGGATGTCTCGCAGTCACGAAGACTGCATCTTTTTCCAAGAAGAAACGACGCGGGTGCATCAGGTTCACATCATCCTGCACGAAATCGGCCATATCCTTTGTGAACACGTCGACGATACCGGTCTCGACGGTGTTCCTGATCTGGGTCCCGAATTCCCTACCGATCTGACGAAACGCGGTCTGCGGCGGACCTGCTACGACGAGCAGCGTGAGCGTCAGGCGGAGATGGTCGCTTCGATCATTCAAGAATGGTCGTCGGTCATCGACTACACGACGCCCGCGGCGCCGCCCGGATCCGACGCGCAAGCCCTCTACAGTGCGCTGAACAGCAGACGGGGCTGGTTGTGATGTTCCTACAGACCTGCCTGATCGCTGTACTCATAGTCGGTGCGTTGTGGAAAGGGATTGACCTTCTCCGCGGTCGTGACGACCGTGTTCTGCAGCACCTGGTCGCGATGTTCTTGATCCTCGCTATCGGACATATCGCCGCGCGTCCTGCGAGCATCCGGAAGATCGATGCTTTCACACAGCCCGGCGTCGGCCGGCTGTTGACGAACCTCGCGATCATGATCGGGCTTTTCGCCCTGATACGGGTATTCACCCTCGCATCGCGCGGCAAACTCCGTCGCCCGTCTCGGCGACTACAGTGGCGTCTGCTCGTACTGGCGTGCGTGGGCCTGCTGGTCTGCATGGCTGCCACTTCGCCGAGCGACCGAGCACACACACTGTTCACGCCGCACATCGCCGAGCCGTCGATCCTCGGGTTCTACCTAATCGGAAACGCCTATTTCGCATGGGCCTACGTGTTTTGTGCGATCATGGCGTGGCGATACGCGGCCTCCGCGCCGCGCTATCAAACTCTTGGTCTCGCTCTAGTCTCGGTGGGTCTTTTCGGCTCGGCGTTGACCTCGTTCAACCGCGGCGCTTGGCTGACCGTTCGTGCCATCGACGGCGATCTCCACAGCAGATTCAATACACTGAACTTCGCGATTACGAACTTCTGTACCGCGCTGATCGTCGCAGGATTGTGTTATCCGGCGGTCGTGCAAGCGATCTCAGCGCTGTGGTCGTGGTTCTTGCACTGGCGCCAGCACCGTGGACTGGCCACATTGTGGGTGCTGATGTCCACCGCGTTTCCGGAACTGACACTCGGACGCCACACCACAGGCTCACCCCTCGATCGGTTCCTCTGGCCGAGTATGCACGCGCGGTTCTATCGCAGACTGATCGAATGCCGAGACGGCCTCGTCCGGCTGAGCCCTTACGTCGAAGACAAACCTGGGCTGGATCTGACGAAACTGTCCGATGACGACCTCGCCGCACATGTTCGGGAAGCCCTCGGCCGTAAACCGCCAGTCGAAGATCCCGATGTGACGTACTCCGCGAAGCGTCTGGCGGTCCCGGACGGCGATGACCTCAATGCTGAAGCCCGGGCTCTTATCGCACTGTCCCGTGCATTGGAAGGATCCCGATCGTGACCAGATTGCAGATTACTGCAACGTGCTTCATTGTCAGCTCGGCCCAGCAGGCGATCGGCGACACCGCGCTGGTTTCGGTAGTCGGTCAATCAACCGGGATATAGAACCGTGTATCGGTAACAACGAGGAGCATCGTGTCCGAAGACAATGCCACTACGACGCCAGTCGACTTCTGGTTCGATCCGCGGTGCCCTTGGGCGTGGGTCACTGCACGCTGGATGATGGAGGTCGAGAAGGTCCGGCCGGTGGAAATCCGTTGGCGTGCGATGAGTTTGGCCGTGCTGAACGAGAACCGGCTCGATGAGCTGCCTGAGCAATTCCGCAGATGGGACACCGTAGGCCGGTACCCGGTGCGGATCTGCGTCGCCGCCGAGCAGAAGTACGGCAGCAAGGCCCTTGGCCCGCTGTACACAGCCCTGGGTACCCGCATCCACAATCTGGGCCAGAAGCAGACCCGGGAAACGTTCGCGGCAGCCCTGGCCGATGCCGGCCTGTCTGAAGACCTCGCCGACGCGGCGTACTCCACCGACTACGACACCCTCGTACGCACCTCCCACCATGAGGGAATCAATCTCGTCGGACAAGAAATCGGTACCCCGATCATCGCCGTTCCCGGACCTAACGGCACCCGCATCGCCTTCTTCGGACCGGTAGTCACCCCCGCCCCCAAAGACGAGGCGGCAGCACGACTATGGGACGGGATTCTCCTGCTCGCCGGCACCCCAGGCTTCTTCGAACTGAAACGAAGCAGGGACGCCGAACCGGCGTTCGACTGATCTTCAGTCTCACCTGATCCTGCACGATCCACTGATCGAAGCCTGGCCTGCTGCGCACCAACCTCATCCCGACGACGGCCGCAAACACCTGCCGTACATCACCGATACCGGCCGCGCCAGCCTGCGGCGCGAACGTACCCAGCGCGCCACATACTCGACAGCGCCCTCAGCGACACGCTCACCCCGGACGAGCGGCAGCAGCTGTGGGACTGCGTGCGGTTGCTGACCCGCATCACCGCTCATATGAACCAACGATGACCGTGATGGGGTCACGGCTTCACCACCACCGATGAGAGTGAGCAATCGACACGCTTCCGGTCACCGGCAACACACGCACATCGGCATGTGCGCGCGTTGGGAAGTATTGTCCGCCAGCTGGTTTGGACGAATGGCCAATGCGCGATATGCGGCATTATCGCTCACTCGTCCTGACTGAAGTCAGCGTGGATGGGTGCGATACAGAACGTCTTACGCTGATTTCAGTGCGTTCGGACGCCGATCAGATGGACCCATCAAGCCGAGGTCGCCAATGAAAAAAATCCCGAGGTCCAGTAGGAAAACGGACCTCGGGACTGCCAGTACCCATATGCAGGTTCTACCTCGAGTGGACCTAATGCGACGTTACTCGAACCAGGACACCCTAACCACCAACCTGGAACGAATCCACCGCGAAACCGCAGATCAGGGCACACGCAGCCACTCCTCCGCCGTCAAACCCCACGCCCCTCGACACCGCCTGACAGACGACGACAAATCCACCATTCTCGCCGACTACGAAGCCGGCACCTCGACCAAGCAGCTCGCGGCTAAGTACCGGCTCGGCAAAGGCACCATCCTCGACATCCTCCGCACCAGCGGCGCCACCATCCGCGAACAACGCCACCTCACCAAAGACGAGATCCAGTACGCCATCACCCGCTACCAACACGGCGAATCACTCGCCCGCATCGGCAACCACCTCGGCGTCGCCCACACCACCATCCGCACAACACTCCAACGCCACGGCATCACACGCCGCGACACCCACGGCAGGCCACGATAAGCACCCGCCACCACTAGATTCGGGCAAACTCCCAACCGATACGGCGACAGCGGTCGCCGGGCAGCAATACCGTCTGCAGGTGTGTGCGGCCAGAAACACAGACCGCAGCGGTGGCAGTAGAAGGCTGCTCTCCACAGCGCGGACACGGCGGGCAGACCGCACGCGACGCGGGCATTATTGCTGGCTCGCGATCACCACGGAAGCCTTCGGATCATCCCCGCGTGCGCGGGAGCAGCCGAATGCAATACGTGAAACGCATCAGCGGGTTCAGTCTCCTGACAGGCTGACTTCTGGACCGCATTCCGCTCACGCCACAACGATCACAGTGTCAAATGCCACGGTGCAGGGCATAGTGGTAAATAAGATACTCGCTAGTAGGCACTTAGTTCACAAGACCAAGCAAACTCGTTGCTCCGAGTCCGGCGATTACGCTGCCGCACCCGGAGCAAATCTACCCGAACACCTCAAATGCACAGTCTAGACATATGGCAGCAGCTACTTCAAAACCGGATTAGACGGATGGATCCCAGTCTCTCAATGTTTACCCAATAGAGTCTAATGAATTAGCTATTCCGCCACACGATTTCCTTCCGGGGTCGACACCTCGCAAGCTGCCGCCCCCGGCGTCGAATATCGCTGCATGCGATTCAGCGGCGCAATCTCCCTTGCTGAGGGTCGTAGCAGATAAGGCCACATTCGTCAGCAAGCTCTATGGCCTGGGTCGAGATCTGATCCTCACAGCCACGAAGTATGTGCATCAGAAACACCGGGCCACTCGCCTGTCCGGCTCCGCTGGCAGCCCAAGGGCCGAGGCCGCCCTTGTCATCGTGATCCGGCCAGCGCTGCAGGAGTGCCTCGACATAGGCCGAAACGTTGGGGGCGGGGGGTAGGTCTCCGCCCCCACTCTCCAGGTAACGCTCGGACAGTTTTATATATTCCTCGAGTGCCGCGATATCGTCGGCGGGGCGCTTTCCTTCCCAGAAAGCCAAATCGTAGCTCATATGTCTATCCTGTCACACTTTGAACCAGAAGGTTGAATCAACAGTTTCCCCTACTTCCGGACTAACGGCGGATGAAGCGACTCCGGTGATAGAATTGGAGTAAGTCGAGTCCGACCAACATGCACTTGTCACTACCGCGCCCTACTATACAGTCGGGCCGCCCGGTTCCATCGAGCTCACATTTTATCTATGGCTTATATATCACGACCTCGCGATTAGGTTTCGCCATTTCCTCCTGCAGTGGCCCCGTCATTCTGGCACCCTCATTGAGGAAGAGTATGAACGTGTAGCCGTTTTTATCTGCGTAGTCGATGTCGTCCTGGATTTGCGAATCCAGAGATTGTACCTTCACGTTCTTTATCTCGCCGACAACCTTGTGAGCGTGATCCAGTATATCAGGAATTCTATCGTGCCCATTTATCACGATATGTTCCGTGTTCTTTGGAGTACGCACAGCCTCCTCGCCAGCTTTTCCTTTCTCGTGCGGTGTCGGATTTTTGTTACTCGACGACTCGGCGTTTTCGTTTCGCTGGCGTTCTTCTTCTCGCCCGTCTTCTTTGCCCTTGTAATAGAGGTACACCGCGCCCCCGACGAGGGCGCCGCCAAGAAGGAGACCCACACAGAAGGGGCATTTGCCGCTGAGGTCGAAAGAGTTGACGGGATCGCCATTGACGTAGTCGTAGTTGTTAGCCGATCCGCCGAGCACTGGGTCGACTTGCAGGAAGCGGCCGAGTATCGGTAGGTAGGTGCGGGCTCCCATCTCGAGCGCTTGCTGGCTGGCGATGTGTTCGATCGGGACGGTGTTCTGTCCGAGCCATCCGAAGTCCATACCGCCCTCGGCAGTGGCGGGGATCGGTATATCGCCGATAACCCCGCTGGCAGGGTCGATGTTCTGACCGTAAGGGTCGTACAGATGAATCGCCCCGGTGCGGGCACCATTCCCGTCTGCGGTGAACAGGATGTCGCCGTGGACGTTCGGGTAGGACCAGTTCGTGGTGTTGTTCTGACCGTAGCTCTTGGTGAGCACGACACCGCCGGGCAATTTCAGCACACGCTGCCGAAGGTTCCCAGAACTATCTAGGACGAAGTCGGGCCCGCCGGAGTCGGAGGTGAAGCCGTATTGGGTGACCTGTGCGGGTTTGGCGTTTTCCTGCACCGTCCGCGCTGTGATGCGGTCGGCGACGTCGCGGGTGTATTTGACCGAGCGTCCGGCAGCGGTAGCAGTGGATACGTGCCGGAGGGTGGAGTCGTAGCCGAGGGTGTCGGTCCCGATCTTGGTCGTGTTGCCGTAGCTGTCGTAGGACAATGACAGGTTGGTGGCCCCGTTGGTGGACAACAGCCGGTCGGCGTCGTCGTAGCAATAGTTGGTGGTGGCGGGAGCCGCACCGTTGAGACTGTCGGTGAAGGTCGTGCGGTTGGTGTTCAATCCCGCTTTTTTGTTCGGCCCGCATCCGTTGTCACCAGCGAAGGCGTAGGTCATCCGATGGAAAGGCATGCTCGCTGCAACCAAGCGCCCGGCGCCGTCGTAGGTATAGGCAAAGTTGTAATCCGAACCAGGCTTGGCGGTATCGGTGATCTTTTCATCGATGACGCGTTGATCACGAGAACGGGTCACTGTGCCGACGACCGTAGAATCGGGCACCTTCCAGGTCAGGGCCGCCAACGAGCCTGCGTCGTTTTGAGTGACCGTCAGGTTCGATCTGTTGCCGTAAGCGGCGCTTTGGAGCACGTCTCCCTTGTAGCCGGGGGCCGCCACTGTCGTGCCGTCCTGGTCGAGGCGGGTCAGCTGGAAAGCGTCGTTCCAGTAGTAGTTCAGGGTGGAGGTGACACCCTTGACCGTGGATTTCTCGCTGGACTTTCGCCCGACGCGGTCGTATTCGGTGTGAGTGGTGACGCCGTTGGCGTCAGTGTAGGTATCGATTCGACCGAGCAGATCGATCACGGTGATGACTGATCCGCTCTCGTCACTGGACTTTGTCTTGCGTGGATCACCGCCGACGGCATAGTCATAAGTGACGGTGCGAGCCGATTGGCCGTTCATCGCAGGGAACGACTTCTTGACGATGCGACCGCGGGCGTCGTGATTGATGCACGACCACGGCTCACTGCCGACCCTGGAGGCGGCAATCTGCCCTGCGGCGTCGTACACCGTCTCGAGTACATTGGCCGACGCGTCCGAGTCTTTGGCCCCACGAACGGTTTTGACCCTGCCGCCCTGACTGACTGCCGTGGAATTCGCTTCGCACGGGTTCGCCCGGGTTTCGTTGTCCCCGTAGTAGGTGGACGTGCCTCGTTTGTCGGGGTTAGCCTCGATCTTTCGCCGGGTTGATGTGCTGGCCTGATCGGGTTCGGATTGGGTGTTTCGGTCGTAGTTTTCCGGTTGCGGGCAGGGCAGCTGGCCCGCGCAGCGGGCTGGCTGCCGGGTTCCACTGGCCCGGGTGGTTGGTTTCCTTGGTTGCAGGGACGGTTTCTGGCTGGTCAGCCGGGTTGCAGGCGTGCTGCGGCGGTGGTGAGCAGTTCGGTGTAGGGGGCGTGCCGCGCCAGGTGCAGTGTGGTTTTGCGGGCATGGCGGGCGATGCGTCCGGCGGCTGAAAACAGCCGCAGCCGTAGCGTTTTCGGTTCCCAGCGACGTGCGGGGTGGTCGTGCAGGGCGAGTGTCTGCATCCAGGCGGTCAGGTCGAGTGCGAGCGCGACGACGGCGAGCCAGATGCGGTTGGCGTCGAAGCTGTGGAACGGAAGATTGCGCAGGCCAGTGTCTTTCGCGTTTCTGATCCGGTCTTCGCAGCGGGCCCGCTGGCGGTGACGCAACTCGAGGTCGGGCAGCTGGCCGCGGGTGGTGTTGGTGACGAACGCGGTCAACCGCATCCCGTCGCGGTCGGTGAACCGCAGCTGAGCACCGGGGTGTGGTCTCTCTTCCTGACGATGAGCCGCATGCCGGGCGGCCATCCGGTCAACTCGGTGATGCCGGTGACTTCCACGACCCAGGCGCCGTCGCGGACCTCGCCGTCTGCGTCGTAGGCCGGTGTCCAATCCTGCGGATTCAGGTGGGTGCCCATGGCGGTGACGATCTCGTCGGTGAGAGTGAACCCGACCGAGTACTGCAGCCGGCGGCGGTGGCAGTAGTCGAGGAACTCGTGGGTGCCGCCACCGGAATCGGTGCGCACCAGCACTTTCCGGCCGACCCGCCATCCCGGCTGCCACGGCAGCTGAGCGAGGGCATCGCGGAGAACCTGCTTGTGGTCGGCAGCGGTATTACTACCGGCGTTGCCCGGCCGCAGCATGGGCGCGGCGGGCTCGCCGGTGCCGGTGCGACCGTGGTCGATGAACGACCACAGCGAGTGGAAGCCGAAGCCCCGCTTGAACGTCGGTGTGGCGTTCTGTTTTTCCGAGTGCGCGTCGGTCAGGGTGGCGTCGAGATCGATGATTAACGGATCATCGATGTTGATCCCGTGACCGGGGGCGTTCGGCCCAGCCACGGCCCACGCCTGCGCCCGCGCGTCCGCGCGTGCAGAAGCGATGGCGGCCAACGCTTTCGGTGCCTGGGCAGCCAGCGCGGTGATCGTCCGCGACACCGTCGGATCCGAGGCCACCAGACCGAACACGCCCGGCTCGGCCCGTAACAACGCCACATCCGCGGCGCAGTCACCACCGACCGCGAGTGTCACCGCCAAATCCAGCACGATCTTGCCCGGGTCGTGGACAGCCATCGGTTTGCGCCACGGCCCCAACTGTTCCGACAAACCCCAGGTCAAACCAGTTATCTCGGCAGTACGCAGCAGCAGTGCCGCACCTGCGTGTGACACCACGCCCGCACCGTCACCGTCGATGGTCAGCCGCGGATACGGCGATATAGACTTGCCCACCAGAAAGGTGCTCCAAAACCTCGATCAATTCAGCCTTCGCAAGTCGAATTATCGCAGGTCGGAGCACCTTTCGCCATTCCCGCCGCAGGTTAGGCGCCATTACCATGATTGGCCGAGGTTAGCGACCTCACCGGCCGGCAGCGCTGCGGCTAGCTGGCGCAGGAACCCCTGACCGGGCCGCTCGAACAACCGACGACCGGTCAGGTTGAGCCCGCCCGGATCGTTTGTCTGCGACACAGCCAGGGCGAACACCGGATCGATCCCATTTGCCGGGTCCGCGTACGCAGTCGCACTCTAATCAGTTCTGGGAGTGAGCTATCCGGCACACTCCTGGTAGTAGCCGGCCGGTAGGTGAGCACTTTCGCACCCTGGACTTCGAGTCCTGGAGAAAGACCGTGCCCCTGCCGGTAGGCCGGGAGAGTTGATCGCTGCTGGGATGTCGTGCCCGCCCGAATGGGCGTGAGCACTGCTTGATTAGGTCGCTGATGGTTCTCCTGCTGGCTGCTCGACGGTGATCGGCATTAGCAATTGGAGGATTGTTGCGACTGTTCGTAGGAGATGACTGGGCTGAAGACCACCACGACGTGGAGGTGATGGACACCGCCGGGCGCCGCCTGGCCAAAACGCGCGTGCCCGAGGGCGTCGCCGGAATGGCGAGACTGCACGCGATCCTCGGCGGCCTGGTCGACGACGCCGACGAGGTCGAGGTCCTGGTCGGGATCGAGACCGACCGCGGTCCCTGGGTCGGGGCGCTGGTCGCCGCCGGATACACGGTACTGGCGGTGAATCCATTGCAGGCGGCCAGGTTTCGGGACCGGCTGGGAGTCTCGGGTGCCAAAAGCGACGCTGGTGACGCTCACGTGCTGGCGGATATGGTCCGCACCCATTCCCACGAATTGCGACCTGTCGCTGGGGATTCCGCGCGAGCCGAGGCCGTGAAGGTGGTGGCCCGTGCTCACAAGACGATGATCTGGGACCGAACTCGCCACACCCAGCGGTTGCGTCACGCTCTGCGTGACTACTTCCCCGCCGCGCTGGCCGCGTTCGACGACCTCGACGCCGCCGACACCCTGGAACTGCTCGCCAAAGCACCCACCCCAGCTGCGGCGGCCCGGCTCACGATCCCCCAGATCAGTGCCGCGTTGAAGCGGGCGCGCCGCCGCAACGTCGCCGACAAAGCCACCGCTATTGCGGCCGCACTGCGCAGCGAGCAGCTCGGCCAGCCCGAGGTCGTGGCGCAGGCCTACGCAGCCTCGGTCCAGGCGCTGCTGGCGGTCCTGACTGTCCTCAACACCCAGATCAAGACGTTGCAGGGGCAGGTCGAGGCGCATTTTGGGCAGCACCCGGCCGCTGAGATCATCGCGTCCCAGCCCGGTTTGGGACAGGTCCTCGGTGCCCGGGTGCTCGCAGAGTTCGGTGACGACCCCGACCGCTACCGCAGCGCCAAAGCCCGCAAGAACTACGCGGGCACCTCCCCGATCACCCGCGCGTCGGGCAAGAAGAAGGTCGCCCTGGCCCGGTTCGTACACAACGACCGGCTCATCGACGCCCTCACCACCCAGGCGCAATCCGCGCTGATGTGGTCCCGGGGCGCCCGCGACTACTACGACCGTCAGCGAGCCCGCGGTGTCGGTCACTACGCCGCGCTACGCCAGCTCGCCAACCGACTCGTCGGGATCCTGCACGGCTGCCTCAAAACCGGAACCCTCTACAACGAGACCACAGCCTGGCCCGACCCAGCTCAGCAGTCCGCTGCTTGACATTCAAGCTCCTGGGATGTCTTTGTCGACGGTGCGCGCTCGAAGTCACCGCCGGAGGTGTTATCGGTAACCAGGCTTGTCTCGAGTCCATAGCGGGGCACGAGATTCTGACCGGGTACCGTCGACGACGCTCCCGAACCGGGCGGGGTCCAAGTGAAATTGAGAGCCCCGGTGGTGCCGCTGCGGTTGTAGTAATCGACGCGGATGCGATGGTTGCTGTTGGCAGCCGTGTTGATGTAACTGCCGACGACATCGGTGGCGGACTTGTCTGTCCAGCTGTCCACCGTCAGCACGTCATCAATCCATAGCCGGACACCGTCGACGACGGTGAATCCGAGCTTGTACTCACCGGTGTTGGGAAACTTGATCTCGCCCATGAACCGACCGGACCAGCCACCGCTGTTCGCGACCGGCGGGGTCGAACCCCACTCACGCGCCAGACTTCCGTCGACGGAACCGACACCGGTCGCCCACTCCGTCGGCACTCCAGCCAACAACGGGTTGTCATAGAACGCAGTCTCGAGCCCATTCAGGTTCTCGTCGTATCCCTTTCGGGTATGTGGCATTGTCGCTGCGCACTCCGGCTTCGGCAACTGCCCGTCGAAACAGGCCCCTGGCGCCGGACCGTACTCGTCGGTCTGCCGGTCCGCGTGGTCATACACCAGCGTCGAGCGCCGACCCATCGTGTCGACCCTGGCGGTCAGCTTGTCCTTCGTACTCCATTCGGACCGGATGGTGTCGCCGAGCGCATTGGTATGGGTAAGTTGACGACCGGCATCGTCCCAAGTCGCGGTGCGAACACCCATCTTGTCGATGCCAGCGATATCGACATAGGCGGTTTTGCCGACGATGTCGTATCGGTAACCGTGCGTCAGTCGGAATCCCATGTCGCTGCCGTCCCACTTGGGAGCGATGACCTTGATCGGCCTCGAATGCGGAGGCCGAGGGACAGTGACGTCTTCACGGAACTCGTCGTACTCGATCAGCCAACGTTCGGCGTTCAAGTTGTAGGACGGCAGTGTGGCCCGCCAGTCCACCGCCAAGCTGTCACGGACATCGCTCAGCGACCCGACGGCGTCGATCGCCTTCAGCTTCTTCTCGGTGTCGTTGCCTGCCTCGTCGTAATCGCGTTTCGCGTTTGCCAAATTCAGGTAGCTGTAGTCCCGAATTTCGGAACCGGGGTTCTCGATCCGGCCGAGAGCTCCGACGATGTACCAGAGCCGGGTTTCGGTGCCGTCCCAGTATTTGATCCGGCACAGTTTCTGCGGTGGCGCTGAATGGGTTCCCGGTGGGGAAGATGCTCCGCCATAGCAGTTGTTGCTGTCATCGGTGTTGTAGTACAGCGTGTGTGCCCGACCCGAAACAGGGTCCTTGATCTGAGTCAATCGTGCGGGAGTTCCGCTGTAGAGGTACTGCAGCGAGGCGGGCTTTTTACTGTCGGCGACCTTCGACACCGCAGCGAGGGTGCCGTCGACGTTGAAGACCGACACCACACCGTCTTTGGTGATCGAGATCCGGCCACTGGCATCAACGGCTAGGACACCGTCGCCACCCTTCGGCGGGGTGTAACCGCCGTTCGAGGCTTTTGCCCAGCCGTGTTTGCCGCCTGTGGCATCGGTGAGCACGACCGCCCCATCGAGCATCTCGGCCTGGACATACTCGCTGCCCATCAAACCCAGCGTCCACCCGCGCGGAAGCGGTGCCGGGTCCTGGGCGAACAACCATTCGGTCGTGACGATCCGAGGGTTCCAGTTGGTGGTGCGCGAAGTGTTTGCTCCTGTGGTGCTTTTGGCCCACAGCACCATTTGCGGCCTATCGGTCGTACGGTGATACAGCTCGATCTTGATCGGGACACGCTGGCCAGCAGTCAATGAGGCATCGGTGTCCTTCTTCGCCGTTGCGGTGGAGAAATCTGTACCGACAGTGGCCTTGTTCGGGTTGTCATAGGCAAGTTTGTTATTGACCCAAATTTTCGCGCCGTCGGCGTGTGAGCCCGCGAAGCTGAAATCACCTGTCACCGGAGCCTGGAAGTAACCCTCCCACCGCACTACGAACCACTGTTTGTCCAACGCGGCAGGCATCGGATCTTCCCGGAAGGGAGAATTTTCCGGCACGTTGGACCAGACATTGCCCCAGTCCAGATTCACCTGAGCCTCACTGCGCACCATCACCGGCGTCGCATCCGCAGCACCATTGTGGTCGGCATCGTTGAAATACGACGCCCGCACACCATGCCCATCGCTGCCCTGGCGCGAGTTATAGGCGAATGTGACTCCGGCGGACCCGCCCATCGCCTCGAATACCGGTCCCGCGGCAGAAGTCTGGAGGTTGCCGTTGAACAAGTTGACCGTGACCGGCCCTATCTGCTCGATCGGCGCGGGCCCCGCTTTACCGATGCGCTTGTCGATGGTGAGGTGGCCGACCCATTTCGATGGCGTTGGCGTTGTTGCGCCGGATGCGACTGTCGCTACGGTCCAGCTGTAGCGGGCGCCGTCGTGCAGCACATGCTCAGGCACCGTCCACTTCGGTGCGTTCAGGCAGCCGGAGTCAACGACGCTGCCGGAGCGGCCGTCGAAACCGGTGGAGATCTTGAAGCAGTACTTGGTACCGGACGCGGCCGGACTGACCTCCAGGACCGGCATGTCGGTCGCGACCACCGAATCCTCCACCGGTGCAATCATATTCACCTGCGGGCCCGGTGTGGGATTGGTCGGGTCGGTCGGGTTGGTGCCGTCGCCGTAGTCGACCAGCAACGCGGCTTGTAGTTGTTTATAGGTGTAGGTGGTGCCGTCAGCGCCGCCGAGCATCAGCCAGGCGTTCTTGTCGGTGGCTTTGACACGATCACCGAGGTAGGTGGTCAGCGCAGGCCCAGTCAGGGAGCCTGATTCGCCGATGTTGGCTGAGGCCAGCTCCGGACCGATCGCCGCGTAACCCAAGGGTGTGGTGGGCTGGTACAGGGTCACCTTGGAGGGGAGCTTCATCTCCGACAGCGGGGTCGCCACCTTCAAGTCCATGCGCGCGCCGGTCACGGTCTTGCCCGCCAGCGGCGTGAGATTGTAGCGAAGTGCCGTGCGCCACAACGAATCTTGGCCCAGTACGGACCTTGCGTTGCCGGTTCGAATGCCGCAGTCGTCGGCTACCGTGCACGGGGCCGCGCCCTTCAGGTAGGCGATGGCCTCGGCTTGCTGACCGAATCCGAAGGTGTAGGTCGGGTCGACCACCACGGGGAACTTGCGGGCGGAGTCCTTCAACCACTTGGTATCCACAGCCACGGTGAGCTGCCATGCTTCACCGTCACGGGACAGGGTGTAGTTGCCATCAGTACGCGCCGAGGGCTTCTTGTCCTTCTCACTACCCGAAGAATCCCAGACCTCGATCGGGGGCAGCGAAGCGACGACCTTGCCGGCCTTGTCGCTGATCTTGACGGTTTTGCCGTCGACCTTCGGTGTCAGGGCACCGGTGTTCAACTTGAATACCCAACGCCCTTCTCCCACAGCAGAAGCCGACTTCAGGATGATCGACTCTTTGATCGCGTCCGCGGTCACGTCGTAGGTGACATCGGTGTTCGGCAGGGCGTTGGCATAGGTCGCGGTCGACCCGGTGACCTTACGGCCTGCCTTACCGGCACCCTTCAACTCGAGGGTGACCGGTGTGCCGTTCTGGTTGACCCGGAACAGATTCGGGTCGTTGGCAAACTCGGCCAGATCGATCCCGACACCGGTGCGCGCTGCGGTGACACGCTTGGAATCCTTCTGCTCCACCAGCCGGGTATCGATCGGATCCCAACCGCCCTTGCTGTTGCGTACGCTGACCGGGACCTGCGAGAGCACCATCGTCTTGGTGCCATTGGTGTTGGTGAACTCGACCGTATCCTCGGTCCGCGCCGACTCTTTCGAGGTCTTCGGATCGAAACCACCCTTCGCCGGAGCAGCAGCCGCGCCGCCAGCGAGCAGTGGCGTGAAATCGGCCTCCGGTTGGGCCTGCTTACCGGTTAGCGAAGGCTTCGAAACAGCCTTCGACATTATCAGCGGAACATCGCGCGGGTCCTTCGGTTTCGGTGCCGCAGCAGCCTGCGGCGCTACAACAACCTGTAGCAATGTGGCAATCAGCGCGGCGACCAATACGGCCGCCCACGCAATCCTGCTCGAGCCATGCAGATAAGAGGGCCACCAACGCAGCGTGGTACCCGACGGTGAGTACTCATCAAACTCCCCAATAACGAGCCCATCGACGGATCTCCCGAATTGGACAAACCGCTACAAGAGGGCAGATCAATTCCGAGTGGAATCTGGATCGGCTGAAACTGGACAATATTCGACCACATCGCCATTACAGCCCTCGGTGTCTTACTTCAGATCTCCATCCAGTAGCAGGGCTCCAATGCGAAAAGAGTCAACAGATTGAGATGCGACACAGAAGTAGAATTGTCGTTACGGATCGGATAACGTTGCAGCCCTATGCGGTTCGACACATCGAGTCAGGGCGCGTCTACACCATCAGTTAGGGACTGAGCAGGGTTAAATGACGGGGGGTGGGATATCCGGCATGCTTGAGCAGTTGTCAACGTGCAACCCACCGGACCGACCGATGCCCTGACGTACACCCCTGCGATGCAACTTGTTTGAGAACTTCTCTTCAGGATGTCATTGATCGATACACACTCCGCCAACACGAACTTGCCTGATACCGAACGATATTGGGGCGACGGCCGCCCACCTGAACAACGGTACAGTCGAATCAAATGGGGAGCATTCACCAAGATCACTGGGGAGCTGGGCATAGCCCAGCGATGGCCAGCAGCCCGGTCGCATGGTCCCCGACGCAATCTGGCGGCCTGGCTGGGACGCGAGGAGGAGTTCTGCGGGCGCCCACAATTCCGGGCCCACGTTCCAACCTGGATCTCACCGCTACCACCGTGGTGGCCTGATCATCGATCGCTCATGCAGATCCGGACGTTCCAGAGGTGTTGGTGGCCAACCGTTCCGAGGCCTGGCCACTGTCCGCTCAGAACGCGCGGGTCGCGGCGTGAGCGCACACCTCGGCTGGGCATAGCCAGTTTGGCCATGATCTCCTGGCAGCCCTGCTCGGTGGAACATCGACTCCCGATGAGCCGATTCGACCACCGTGGAGTCCAATCACGCACCTGGCTACGTTATGCACTCTGATCACGCACCTGCCGTAGCTTTGCTCATCGGAATTCTCGTGCTCACCACCCTCGTGGTGGTGACACTTCGGTGGCGCGGCAAGTCCCGGCTTGTGGCGGTGCTTGGTGGTGCGGCCGCGGTGGTCATCGGCTACGTCGTAGGCCTGGAGGCGATCTTTCTGATGTGGTGAAGACCGTTGCCGACGGACTCGATCACCGTGTTCGCGCTCGAAAATCGGCATTTCAGTGCGTTCGGTTGCCGAACAGACGGTCCCATTAGCCTCGATCTTTCGCCGGGTTGATGTGCTGGCCTGATCGGGTTCGGATTGGGTGTTTCGGTCGTAGTTTTCCGGTTGCGGGCAGGGCAGCTGGCCCGCGCAGCGGGCTGGCTGCCGGGTTCCACTGGCCCGGGTGGTTGGTTTCCTTGGTTGCAGGGACGGTTTCTGGCTGGTCAGCCGGGTTGCAGGCGTGCTGCGGCGGTGGTGAGCAGTTCGGTGTAGGGGGCGTGCCGCGCCAGGTGCAGTGTGGTTTTGCGGGCATGGCGGGCGATGCGTCCGGCGGCTGAAAACAGCCGCAGCCGTAGCGTTTTCGGTTCCCAGCGACGTGCGGGGTGGTCGTGCAGGGCGAGTGTCTGCATCCAGGCGGTCAGGTCGAGTGCGAGCGCGACGACGGCGAGCCAGATGCGGTTGGCGTCGAAGCTGTGGAACGGAAGATTGCGCAGGCCAGTGTCTTTCGCGTTTCTGATCCGGTCTTCGCAGCGGGCCCGCTGGCGGTGACGCAACTCGAGGTCGGGCAGCTGGCCGCGGGTGGTGTTGGTGACGAACGCGGTCAACCGCATCCCGTCGCGGTCGGTGAACCGCAGCTGAGCACCGGGGTGTGGTCTCTCTTTCCTGACGATGAGCCGCATGCCGGGCGGCCATCCGGTCAACTCGGTGATGCCGGTGACTTCCACGACCCAGGCGCCGTCGCGGACCTCGCCGTCTGCGTCGTAGGCCGGTGTCCAATCCTGCGGATTCAGGTGGGTGCCCATGGCGGTGACGATCTCGTCGGTGAGAGTGAACCCGACCGAGTACTGCAGCCGGCGGCGGTGGCAGTAGTCGAGGAACTCGTGGGTGCCGCCACCGGAATCGGTGCGCACCAGCACTTTCCGGCCGACCCGCCATCCCGGCTGCCACGGCAGCTGAGCGAGGGCATCGCGGAGAACCTGCTTGTGGTCGGCAGCGGTATTACTACCGGCGTTGCCCGGCCGCAGCATGGGCGCGGCGGGCTCGCCGGTGCCGGTGCGACCGTGGTCGATGAACGACCACAGCGAGTGGAAGCCGAAGCCCCGCTTGAACGTCGGTGTGGCGTTCTGTTTTTCCGAGTGCGCGTCGGTCAGGGTGGCGTCGAGATCGATGATTAACGGATCATCGATGTTGATCCCGTGACCGGGGGCGTTCGGCCCAGCCACGGCCCACGCCTGCGCCCGCGCGTCCGCGCGTGCAGAAGCGATGGCGGCCAACGCTTTCGGTGCCTGGGCAGCCAGCGCGGTGATCGTCCGCGACACCGTCGGATCCGAGGCCACCAGACCGAACACGCCCGGCTCGGCCCGTAACAACGCCACATCCGCGGCGCAGTCACCACCGACCGCGAGTGTCACCGCCAAATCCAGCACGATCTTGCCCGGGTCGTGGACAGCCATCGGTTTGCGCCACGGCCCCAACTGTTCCGACAAACCCCAGGTCAAACCAGTTATCTCGGCAGTACGCAGCAGCAGTGCCGCACCTGCGTGTGACACCACGCCCGCACCGTCACCGTCGATGGTCAGCCGCGGATACGGCGATATAGACTTGCCCACCAGAAAGGTGCTCCAAAACCTCGATCAATTCAGCCTTCGCAAGTCGAATTATCGCAGGTCGGAGCACCTTTCGCCATTCCCGCCGCAGGTTAGGCGCCATTACCATGATTGGCCGAGGTTAGGCCGAGGTCGCCAAGAAAAAATCCCGAGGTCCAGTGGAATTTGGACCTCGGGACTGCCAGTACCCCTATGGGCAGACTATGCCCAAGAGTGGACGTTGGGGGACCTTACTACAACACAAACATGCAGGTAGAAGCGCTGGAAAAGCTGCTGACCAAGCTGCCGGACTCCACAGGACCAACTCCCACGCTCCCCCGCAGGGGGATCCCACCCCGGGCGCGGAAACTCGAACGAAGAATCACCGACACCGACCGAGCCGAGATCATCGACGCCTACGACACCGGGTCCTCAGCCAAACAACTCGCCGCCCAATGGCAACTCGCCAAAGCCAGCATCCTCACCATCCTCCGCGCAGCGGGCGCCAACATCCGGAAACAACGACGCCTCACCGACGAAGAAATCGACCACGCCATCACCAGATACCAGCACGGCGAATCACTCCAGCGAATCGGCGACCACCTCGGCGTCGCCCACACCACCATCCGCACCGCACTCGAACGCCGCGGCATCCCCCGACGTGACACCCACAGCCGACCACACCACTGAAGGTCATGTGAACGGCGCCCCTGACGCCTTCGCTTGGCCGTCCACCCCACTCATAATCGAGTCACGAGCCGCACCTTCACCAGCCAGAACCCTGCGGACCAGACTGAATCGTCATCGGTTTGAGACAGGCCAGAGCGGCAGGAAATTGGGGGCGGTTCATCCTGCTAGTTAGCGGACACTGGCGTTCTGGTCACATAATGATCAGTGTGAACCCAGAGTCAGAGCATCGGCGACGGCCCCTGACGAACCCCAACTATCAGCCGCACCCTCGCGAGATCACCGCTGCGCATCGATGCCTCGCAGAGGAGTTCGGTGCGGTTGTTTCGCCCCGATGGTCCGAACAAGCTGTGGTCGAATGTTTAAGATGGCTGATGATCAGCAACACCACAGAGGCTTGGCGCATCGTTGTCGAGGATGCATGGGTCGAGGACGAGTGGACGTTCGCGGTAGTCTACCGATCCCCGTACTTCGATGGCCGTCTCGCGTTGCGACGCTCGAGTTACAACGCTCGTGACAACACGTTCTCCAGCATGTACGCCTCACAGCTGCCTGCCGCGCCGGACCCGAAGCGTTATGGTCGCGATGTCGCCGACTTCGATATCGGTGAGCCGCCCGGCACGGTGCTGGACCACCTCCGAGTCGATGATTGCGATATTCACTGGTGGGGAACCTTACCGACTACACCCACCCAAGGTTCTGCGTCGAGGTGAGCGCCGTCCACACGGAAAGCCAGACTGCTATGAGGGAAGCGTAAGCCGTGAGCGGCGGGTCCGGATAGCCGATGTTGGACTGAACAGCCTGATGACCATGGTCATGTCCAAGCATGGATTGCGCTTGGGAAGTCCGGCCGGCGCTCGTGCCCGATCAGAAATTCGGCCCGAGCAGGCCGCGGACAACATGGTCGACAGGCGTGGCCGGACGTTCACGCGGCCTGCGACCGGATCGTGACCACACGACTGGCTGGATCGACCACGTTGGCCAGCCCCATGGCCGATGGCCGCCGCCCATATCATTCGCGACCATCTTCTTCACCCCAGTCTCAATGGTCAGGCGCGCCACCGGCAAGCCGTACATCGAAGGAGGTTCGATGCCTGCCATCGCGCGGAAGCTGCGGTCGAGCCTGGCGCCAGTCGGATTGAGCGGCAGACCAGACTGACGCGACAGGCCCGGGAGAGCGACCCGACCATGAGATCAGCTAGTGCGGATTGTCCGGCCTTTGAGGTACCAGGTCCCTCGGCCGCCGAGGTGGAAGGGACACGTCGAGTCGCTTCCACCTGTCAGCACGCGTTCGTCGCTCATCGGTGCGGAGGCCCCGAAAACGTCTTGCTCTGGTTACTGAGCGTTTGGTTGATCCAGTCCGGGCATCTCGTCGTACCTTCGCAGTGCGCGGTTATCACTCCGCCTTCTCCTGCTTTCTGATCGTCCTTCAATGGCCCATAATCTATCACCACTCTGACCCACACCTCGTCGATAGTCATCCAGGTTCCGTTTCGTTGTTTAATCTGGCGTACGAATTCTTTTCGGTAAACCCATTTTGCGTCGGGCTGCAAGTCTGATGTCGTCGGACTTCTGACCACCTCAGCCACAACATCGGAGTTGGTGAGATTGTGCTTTCCGACAGCCTTCTCAAGGCCCAGGCCTTTATCCGCAACCGGATCCCAGTATCCGACCCTATACGGTACGGGTTCTCCCCATTGATCGACCAACCATCTGTGGACGGTGGGGTCGGCCTTTTTACCGGTGAGATCGAGGGTGTTGATCGGGTCGGCGTTGACGTAGTCGTAGTTGTTGGCTGATCCGCCGGAGATGGGGTCGGCTTGCAGGAATCTGCCGAGGATGGGTAGGTAGGTGCGTACTCCCATTTCGAGGGCTTGTTGGCTGGCGACGTGTTCGATGGGGACGGTGTGCTGGCCGAGCCATCCGAAGTCCATCCCGCCCTCTGCGGTGGCCGGGATCGGGATGTCACCGATGGTGCCGGTGGCGGGGTCGATGTTTTGGCCGTAGGGGTCGTAGAGATGGAGTGCGCCGGTGCGGGTGGCGGTGTGGTCGGTGGTGAGCAGGATGTCGCCGTGGATGTTGGGGTAGGACCAGTTGGCGGTTTTGGTGTCGGTGAAGTTCTTGGTGAGCAGAGCGCCGCCGGGTAGTTTCAGCATTCGTTGGCGCAGGGTTCCGGAATCGTCGAGGACGAAATCGGGGCCGCCGGCGTTGGAGGTGAAACCGTAGCGGGTGACTTGTGCGGGTTTGGCGTTGTCGCGGACGGTTCGCGTGGTGATGCGGTCGGTGACGTCGCGGGTGTAGACGACGGAGCGTCCGGCCGCGGTGGTGGTGGAGATGTGTCGGAGGGTGGAGTCGTATCCGAGGGTGTCGGTACCGATTTTGGTCGCGTTGCCGTAAGCGTCGTAGGTGAACGACAGGGCGGTAGCCCCGTTGGTAGACAGCAACCGGTCTGCGTCGTCGTAGCAGTAATTGGTGGTGGTCGCCGGAGCACCGTTGAAGCTGTCGGTGAAGGCAGTGCGATTGGTGTTGGACCCTGCCTTTTTGTTCGGCCCGCACCCGTTGTCGCCAGCGAAGCTGTAGGTGAGCTTGTGGTGCGGCACGGCGGCAGCGACCAGGCGACCGACACCGTCATAGGTGTAGGAACTGTTGTAGGTGGTGCCGGAACCAGCTGTGTCGGTGATGGTTTCGTCGGTGATGCGTTGATCACGCGATCGGGTGACGGCACTGGCGACGGTGGAGCCCGATATCTTCCAGGAGAGGCCGGTCGTTGAGCCGGCGGCGTTGTGGGTGATCGCGAGGTTGGATCCGTTGCCGTAGGCGACCTTGTCCAGGATTCCCGCGTTGTAGCCCGGGGTTGCGACCCCGGCCCCGTCAAGGTCCAGGCCGGTCAGTCGGGACGCGTCATCCCAGTGGTAGTTCAGGGTGGAGGTAGCCGCCTTGACCGAAGTGGTTTCGCTGATTTTGCGCCCGGCAGGGTCGTAGGCGTTGGTGGTGGTGACCCCGCCCGCGTCGGTGTAGGACACGGTCTGGCCGAGCAGGTCGATCGTGGTGGTGGTCGATCCGCTGTTGTCGCTGACCTTCAGCTTCAGCGGGTTGCCGTCGACGGCGTAGTCGTAGGTGATGGTGCGGGCCGGTTTGTCACCCATCGCCGGGAACGACTTCTCCACGACGCGGTCACGGGCGTCGTAGCTCACACACGACCACGGCTCACTGTTGGTGCGGGCAGCGACAAGACGGCCTGCGCCGTCGTACACCGACTCGACCGCGTTGGCTGATCCGTCCGAGTTCTTGGGTCCCCGAACGGTTTTGACCATGCCGCCCTGGTCGGCAGCTGCGGAGTTCGATTGACAAGGGTTCGAGCGGGTTTCGCGGTCCCCGTAGTAGGTGACAGTGCCGCGCTTGTCGGCATTGGTGAGGTCACCGCCAGGCAGGGCTGCGGCCAGTTGCCGCAGATAGCCTTGGCCGGGCTTTTCCATCAGCGTCCGGCCGGTCAGGTTGATGCCGCCCGGGTCTCCGGTTTTGGACACTGCCAGTCCGAGCACGGGGTCGATCCCATTGTTGGGGTCTGAGTAACTTGTCTCGAGTTTCTTCGCGGGCGCGCGTTCGGTGTCGCCGCCGGAGGTGTTCTCAGCGATCTGGTCGGTTTGGAGACCGTAGCGGGGTGCCAGGCTCTGCCCTGGCACTGTGACAGCGGATCCAGCGCCCGGGGGTTTCCAGGTGAAATCGAGTGCCCCGGTTTTGCCACTGCGGTTGTAGTAGTCGACCCGAACACGATGCCAACTACCGGCTGTGGTGTTGGTGTAGGTGCCCGGGACAGCGGTGGCGGCCTTATCGGTCCAGCTGTCCACGATGAGCACGTCATCGATCCACACCCGGACACCATCGACGACGGTGAACCCGAGTGCATAGTCGCCGGTCGCGGGGAACTTGATTTCGCCGGTGAATCGGCCAGACCAGCCGCCCTTGTTCGCGACCGGCGGGGTCGATCCCCAGCTACGTTTCAGACTGCCGTCGGCGGAGCCGACACCGGTCGCCCAGTCTTTCGGGACTCCGGAAGTGAACGGGTTGTCGTAGTAGGCGGCCTCCAACCCGGCCAGATTCTTGTCGTACCGAGTATTGGTGTGGGGCATCGTGTTCGCGCACTGCGGGGTCGGCAACTGGCCGGTGAAACAGGCCGCCGGAGCCGGACCATAACTGTCGGTCGGCCGGTCCGCGTGGTCGTAGATCACCGTCGAGCGGCGACCGGTCGAGTCAATCGTGGCTGTTCGCTGGTCTTTCGCGTTCCATTCGCTGCGGACGGTGTCGCCAACAGCGTTAGTCGAGGCAAGAAGGCGACCAGCATCGTCCCAGGTAACAGTGTTTTCCGGTGGCGAGTTGAGCCCGCCGATCCCGTCGACGTTGACGATCGCTTGCCTGCCGCCGATGTCGTAGCCGTAATAGTGGGTGGGCCGTTTGCCCAGGTAACCGCCATCGGGGGACGGTCCGGTGACAGCGACAGCACGCAGGCGTTCGGGCACCCCCGGCTCTTCGACGAACTTTTTGTACTGGATCGCCGTGTGTACGAGCGCCTGGGAGGGGAACTGTTGGATCGAAGCCCAGTCGTGGCCCAGGTTGCCGCGGACAAAGCTCAATGGCCCGATACTGGCGAGGAGTTCTTGGCGTTTGATCTCGCTGCTGGTCTTGCGGTATTCCTTCTGGACTTCGGCGAGGTTGGTGTAGCTGAAGTCCTGCATGGCCGCGCCGGGGTTCTCGATCCGAGCGAGAACGTTCAGCAGATACCACAGCCGGGTTTCGGTGCCGTCCCAATAGGTGATGCGGCACAACTGTTGTGCGGGTGCGGAGTTGGCCCCCGAGGGGAGCGGCACTCCGCCGTAGCAGCTATCGCTGCCGTTGGTGTTGTAGTGCAGGGTGTGCGAGCGCCCCGATACCGGGTCGACGATCTCGGTCAGCCGTGCCGGGGAACCGCTGTAGCGGTACTGCAACGACGCGGGTTTCTTGCTGTCGAGCACGGTCGAGACTTCTGCGAGGGTGCCGTCGGCATGAAACAGCGACACCACACCGTTCTCGGAGACCGACAGCCGACCCTTGGTATCGAAGGCCACCACCCCATCGCGGTCCGGCGGTGCGCGATAACCACCGGCAGTCTTGGCCCAGCTGTGTTTGCCGCCCGCACCGTCGGTGAGCACCACCGCGCCGTCGAGCATCGCGGCGTGGTTGTAGCTGCTGGCCGGCATCGACAACGTCCAACCCGCAGGCAACGGCGGCGGATCAGCGGGATAGAGCCACTGGGCTGGCACGATCCGGGGCCCCAGATTATGTATGCGCAGACTTGGCGCACCCTGGGTGCTCTTGACCCACAACACCATCGCCGGCGGATCAGCGGAATGGTTATATAGCTCGACCTTGATCGGCACCCGCTGACCAGCGGCCAGCGTCACCTCGTCGGCACGTTTCGGACCGGCTTCGGTGAATTTGTCATAGAAGATGCCCCCGGCCTCAGGGTTGTTGTAGACCAGCCGATCGCCGGCCCAGATCTTCGCTCCGGGGGTGTGCGCGCCCGCGAAGCGGTAATCGCCGTCGACCGGGGCTTGAAAATAGCCCTCCCACCGGATCACGTACCAGTCGTCGGCCAGACCGGGCGGTAGCGGGTCTCGGTTGGTCTCGTCGTTCCATTTGTTACCCCAGAACAGGTCCACCTCAGATTCGGTGCGCACCAGCACCGGAACGTCACCGGGGACCCCGTTGTGGGCGGGATCGTTGAAATAAGAGGCCCGCACACCCCGGGCTTCACCTTGGCGTGAGTTGTAGGCGAACGTCACCCCCGCGGGCCCACCCAGCGCCGAGAAGGTCGGACCTGCGGCATCGAGACGGACGTTGCCGTTGAACAAGTTCACTGTCACCGGCCCCAGCGAATCGGTCGGGGTCGGTTTCGGATCACCCGTGCGCTGATCGATGGTGAAATGACCGACCCAGCTCGCCGGTGTCGGTGTCTGCGCACCCTTGGCGACGGTCTCGACGGTCCAGGTGTATCGGCCCCCGTTCGCCACCACATTTCGCGGTACCGTCCACTGCGGTTCCGGCAGACACCCCGACTGCGCCACGCTGCCGGTGCGACCGTCGAAACCGGTCGACACCTTGAAGCAAAACTTCGTGCCTTCTCCAGCGCCGGTTACGGCGACCTTCAACAGGGGTGTCTCGGAAGCCAGAATGGCGTTATCGGCCGGGGCAACCAACACCGTCTTCAGATCCTCCGGCGCCCGCTTCCGCGGACCCGCACCAGGACTGTCGACCGCCCCAGCGCGCCCCAACGGCACGAAATCGGCGGCGGGCAGAGGGGGCTCCGGTTCGAGCTCGAGCTTCGAAGACGGGCCGTCCCCTGAGGCCAGCAGCGGCACAGCCCGCGGCGGCAACGGAGCCGCCGCACTTGGCGGCGACACCACTATCTGCACCAATGTCGCGACCAGCAGAATTGACAGCGCCACCGCGCTCAAGCGATACCAATTAGCAAAGAGCCAACGCACCGAAGCGTCGCCCTGACAGCGATATTTCATCACACTCCACAATCCCCGAGCCCATAGACGGGCAGCGTAAATCCGACAGAACAGCAGCAACGGGACCAACCCATTCCAGACGGAATTCGTGATGCCGGAACTACACGCGCCGCGGCTCGTATTACAACCGCGGACTTCAGTGCCCTACCTCAGGTTCCCGTTCAGAGCTGATCCTCCAATTCGTTACCAGGCCAGCATGTTTGGAATCTACGCATGGATCATGCCTGCGGTTCGCTCGAAACTAACATGTAGTCCATGTGGATTCGACACACCAGGCAGTCATCCCACGCGGCAACAGAAGGGGTCAGAGTTTCAAATAGCTTTATTAGGAGGACATCTCACAGAATCGAGCGTCTTGCCGATCGCGCACGCTGACGATGTACAGACTTACAGCATGCTGCGTAACTTGTTTGGAAACCCTTACTTCAAGACGTTGCTCATCGATGCACACTCCATCACACGGGATTGACTGATAACGAACGATATTGGGACGAAGACCCCCTGCCACCCGGATAACGGTACAGTTGGATCAAATGGGGAGCCAACGCCCATGCCGACTGGGGAGCTAAACGCGGCGCAGGAACCGAGCACGTCTCTCAGATCCACCAAAGTGGCTGTACGGCAACAACAGTCGAAGTTCGGCTGCATACCGGCCGGGAGGGGAGGGAATCCCGCGAATCAAGGGATGAAGGCACAACTATAGCGCCTCCAAGAGGATCACCTAAGCTCCGACGTTTGTCAATCCCTCAGCGAGTATGTCGTGTTGCGCAGTGATAGGTGCTGATGGGGCGCTCTGGTGTTGGTGGGTTGAAAGGTGTTGGCTGCGTTGGCCTGTTGATGTCCTGATCCGGGTGATTTCCACACAGAGCCAGTCCCACAATCCCTGTACTCCGCGAACGGCCTTCCAGCGACTCACACCGCGATACCCCGCATGAGCGTTCGAGTGGTCATCTGCCCACAGCACGAAATCGGCTTCTGCGATCGGCTGGCCACCGCGAATCCACCGATCGCAACAGCCTCCCCTGCATCGCGTCCCGTCGAGGAGACGAAATCCGGCATCCAACGAATTCCATTTGCGGACAGCATCTTTCACAGAAAGACAGCAGGCTCGTTTTCAGCAGAACCCAGGATAGACGGATGCTAGAACTGCGCGTACGCTCGCCCTCGCCTCGCAAGCCGGAGAGCGCATCAGCGAGCCACCGCCGCCCGCAACGTCGGCATGGAAGCGGCGACGGCAACCTCCGCATCCTCCCAGGGCGAGAGCCCGCGGTTTGAGGGTGCTCAGAACGGCAGCACCACCGACTCGATGCGGTTGGCGGCGAGCCTTGCGTAGGGGTCGGGGACGATCCGAGGTACCGGCGCTCAACCGGCAGGTCGACGACGAATCGAGGGTCCGCAAGCCCGCCGGACCTCGGCGAGCAGTTCCGTCTAGCACGAGGAAGCAACAAGCTCGCAAAACTTACGTATTAACTGCAACTGGCGCTTTGCGGACTCCCACGGCCTGTGCCGGTGCCACACATCGACGGTCAGCAGAAACGCTTGTGCGCTCGGCAATCTCGGATGGCTTCCATCCGTCCATAGACATGTGCATCACGTCGGCTTGTGCAGGTGTCAGCCGACCGAGCATCTCGATCACGAGCTTCTGCTTCCAGCACGTATTCAAGTCCGTCGCGCCCACTGTTGCTGTCCGTTCTCCTACTCAAGGCAGACAGCTCGTCGCAGCGTTCCACGACTAGGCGAGCTGCCTGATTCCGGCGCTGCATCGCATCCGAGTGGATTGAGGGCTTGATACCGCGGCCTCCATCAAACCCTAGCCCGGCGCCGACACAGTCAGTCCGCTGGCCGAGCGTCCTGCGCTCCATGACGACGCCCCTGGACGTGTGAGTCCACGCGAAAGTGGGGCCACCACGCTGACAAAACTGCTGCCAGAACAAGCAAAAGATCCCGAAGCTCTGTTGAAAAGAGCCCCGGGATCCGGTGTAATCCATGCGGACTCTGTCCGCTGAGTGGACCTTGGGGGAGGTTACTACAACACAAAGATGCAGGTAGGCGCACTGGAAAAGCTGCTGACCAAGCTGCCGGACCCCACCGGACCAACTCCCCCGCTCCCCCGCCGGGAGATCCCATCCCGGGCCCGGAAACTCGAACGACGACTCACCGACACAGACCGAACCGAGATAATCGCCGCCTACGACACCGGTTCCTCCGCCAAACAACTCGCCGCCCAATGGCAACTCGCCAAAGCCAGCATCCTCACCATCCTCCGCACAGGAGGCGCCAACATCCGGGAACAGCGGCGCCTCACCGACGACGAAATCGACCACGCCGTCACCAGATACCAGCACGGCGAATCACTCCAGCGAATCGGCGACCACCTCGGCGTCGCCCACACCACCGTCCGCTCCGCGCTCGAACGCCGCGGCATCCCTCGACGCGACACCCACAGCCGACCACGCCACTGAGGTCATATGATCGGCGGCCCCGACGCCTTCGCCGCCAAGTACGCAACTGTGTGCGCCCACGGCGATCTCTACTGCTCGACCTCTCCGCAAATCTCACCGGCGCTCTCGGCGATCGGGCGTGCCGTCACCGGCAATCCCCTCACTCGATACCAACCCCAGCACAGTGTCGTCGACGCTAGATCCATCCTCAGTGACGCCGCAGGTGGTGATCACGCTCGGCGGCCTGGCCGGGTTCGCCGCCAACATCCCCACCATCATCGATGACCTCGCACAGCTACCCAACCGGCTGACCGCACATGCCCGCTCGGTGGCCGCGAATGCCGCCGCGTTGTCAGGTTCGATCCGATCGTCGGCCCGACTACCGCGTTGCGGTCATGCACCCCGGAACCGCTGTCGACTGATCACGCGGCATAATTGGGCCGAACCGAACCGGGCGCCGTCCGGCTGGCAATAACCTGAAGTTCGAGTACCTGAATCACCCTTCCTGTGGTCGTCAGATTCGAGATGGCCAGTCGGGGTCTCCGGGGTATAGGACGCGGCGCGGGATGCTTGTGGCGGGACCTCCGGTTTCACGTGTGACTATTTCTGCTTTGTAGGTTCGACCATCGGCTGCGGTGACAGCCAACCCACGGCCGCCGCTGATCCAAGTCACGGGGGCCTTCTCGACGGCGCTCTGGTCGGTTACCCCCGCCGCCTTGTATATAGCGAGCTTCCCAATCCAATTGGCCTGAGTCCAGGCATCCTCGTTCGAGTTGGCATCAAGCTCAATGATGGCAACCAATTCTGCATCATCCATGTCAATCATCCTGCCCTAGTGGAAGTTGACGATCATGGAACCATAAGGGTCCGACATTGCTGTCGAGGTTTCGCTAGGCCGACCGGCGGGCGCATGGCGCGAAAACGCTGCAGCCTGAAGATCCTCGCTGTACCTCGGGGCATCGGCTTCCTGCTACCGATCGCCGATGCTGACTTGAGCGAGATTGACTGGCCCCGGGACCTTGAGGTGCAGCTGTTCATTGTTTGCTCCCACGCCGCCGCGGATTGCTCTACAACAGGCAACAGTCTCGCCCTCGTCACGGCTGGCAGTGACTCGATGACGAGTCGCTTCGCGGGCGGCTACGCGGTCGGCCGAACGCTGTCGATTATTCGGCCGACTCATACCTCTTTGGCACCATTCCTGCTGTTCAGATGCGCGATTCGCCTGTCGATGCTCGCGACCTGCACAGCGTCGGCCCCAAGCTCTTCGGCAACGCGACCCCGGAGCTGCCGGTATTCATCGATGGCTTCGTCAGTGCGACCTTCAGCCTCGTGCATCGCCGCGACCAAGTACTCCGCTTCTCTTCGACGCTCGTGCGCTTGAGTATCGAACTCGTCGGTGGCGTTGTGGAGATAGAACACCAGATGGGGAAGTGCCTTGGTGGGTTCGCCAAGGGCCGCATAGGCCGAGCCGATCAGGAACGCACAGTCGAGGCTGAAGTAGTCTTCTTGCTGGTGCCGTCGCACTTGCTGGGCAACGTAGTCAAGGTGCGAGACCGCGGCCCGGTACCGCCCCGCGAAGTGCAACGCGGTACCGAGGGTGTGTCGGATAATCACAACGTCGACGGCATCAGCCTTACGCTCGGCCAGCGTTCCTTCGAGCAGGTCGATTGCTTGCTGAAAGTGTCCTTCCCTGAAGAGTTCTCCGACCGCTGACTGGAGCGACTCGAACTCGACGGGAGACAGTGCATCGCTTGGTTGCCTGGAGCGGGTAGGCGCAGGGAGTGTCAGGAGCGGGCTGTGGAACTGGCGCGTCGGATCGCGGTAACCGTCTGTGGCTGTACCGGTCGCGGCCCACTGGCGCAACGCGTCGTACACCTGTCTCGCCGTTGGGCGTTGCTGCGGGTCGACCGACATCATCGAGGTGATCAGTTGATCGACCTCGCGAGGAACGTCAGGTCGTCGCGATGCTGCCGACGGCCGTGCGGAGCCGTGGTGTTGTGCGCGTAGCGACTGCTGGGAGCCTTCGATCAGGGGAAATGGCGGGTCTCCGGTGATCGTTTCGAGAAGGACGCATCCCAGCGAGTAGATATCAGAGGCCGGGGTAACCGGTTCCCAGTTGAACTGTTCGGGCGACATGTACGGCGCGGTGCCGACGGTACGGTCGATCTGCGTTAGGCGTGGCATCGCGCCGGCGCCGCGTGCCAGCGCGATGCCGAAGTCGAGGACCTTCACAGTGCCGTCGTCGAGCACCATGACGTTGGCAGGTTTGATATCGCGGTGCACGACGTCTGCGGTGTGCACACAGTCTAGGGCGGCGGCCGCTTGCGCTCCGACAGCGGCGACCCAGGCGATGCTCGGCAAGGTCTCTGCGAAGTCGGTCTCAAGCAGAGACGCCAGTGTTGCGCCGCGTAGCAGCGGCATCACTATCCATTGGCGGCGCAGCCCGTCCTGCTCCTGGTCGGTGTCGAACACCGCGGGGATACCGGGGTGTTCAATGCTGGCCATGGTCCGTACCTCGCGGACGAACCGGACGCGATCGGCTTTGAGTTGGTCCACGATCGCCGCGTTCTCCGGGCTGTCCGCGACGACGACATCACCCAGCTTCAGGAACTTGATCGCCACAGCCCGGTCGAGACGCTCGTCGTGGCCATAGAACACCTCGCTCATCCCACCGCGGCCGACGATGCCTTTGACGCGGTACCGTCCCGCGAGTAGCCACCCTCCGTCGCCTTCTGTCATACCGAGATTCCCCACTATGCCCAATTCTCTTGTCCGATTAACCCTTTGGAGTGCCTTCAAGGGTGTCGCGTCGCATCGCTTCCCGCAACCGGTTCAGGGCCTGATCCCGCACAGGTGAGGTAAAGATCCGGTACGCCTGCTTGGTAGCTTCCTCCTTGTAGACCTTGCGGAACTCGTCATTGTCGAAATACACCTTGGCGAACCGTAGGTTCCGCTCGGCGTTCTCGGCGACGACACCGTCGAGGGCACCGTCGATAACCTGGGCGAAGCGTTCCTCCCCGTTCATTAGCGCGATCTCCTCCATTGTCGGGTTCTCGACGATGCCCGCGACCTGCTGGTAGAAGAGGATCTGGTCGGAGGTACCTAGGTCGAGCCCGAACCGCTCGTTGAGTTCGTCGATAACCTCGGCGAGGGGGCGCATATCTGGCTCGTGATACCCGCCGTCGGCGGCGTGACCGCGGACGTCTCTGTCGCCGGTGGGCGTCAGCGCCAGGTTGTGTCGGCCAGTTTCAGACAGCCGGTAGTGGGTCAGATCGGGGTCGCCAATGTCTACGGCGACGGTCGGGCGTCCTGGCAACCGTTTGAGCAACGTCCGGCCGTATTCGTACAGTCGCTCAAGGTCCGGGTCACCCCAGTCGACCACTTGAGCGATCAGGCTGTAGGCGCTCAGGTAGCCCGAGAGTTCACCGCGGAAGCCCTCGCGTTCGTCGTCGGTGTCGAGGGCGGCGAAGCGGTCGAGAGCCGGGGTGATCAGGTTATGTAACTGCGCGTGCAGCCTGCTCTCGGCGGTTGAGGTCAACTTGCTGGTGGCGGCCTCCTGCAGGATCTTCATGTATGAGTCCATCTCGGAGGCGACTAGAATCTGATACGACATCACCAGCCGCTGCTTCTGGTACAACACATCCCAAGCCGGCGGGTCACTGATCGTAGCCTCGTACCAATCTTTGAACGACTCCTTGATCGCCTCGACCTTGTTGAAAAGGTCGAGGATTCGGACATCCTCTTGCGTCTTGAGGTTGTGGATTCGGTTTAGCCGAGACAGTGTTTGGACAGCCGCGATTCCGGTAAGGGCCTTGTCGACATACATGCCACACAACAACGGCTCATCGAAACCAGTCTGATACTTATCAGCCACCACCAGCAGCCGGTACTCGTCTTGGCGTCGTGTGGCGGCATACGGATCATCGGCTTTCACATAGCGGAACATCTCCGGCAGTTGAGTTTCGGAGAATCCGTTCAGCATGGACTCGGAGAAATCGATGTCGGTCTCCTTGTCTTTCAACGATCCGGAGAACGCCACCAGCGTGCCGCAGTCGGTGAAGCCAGCACGGGCGATATATGTCTTCATCGCCTGATAGAGATCATGCGCGTGCTCACGCCCACTGGTTACCACCATCGCTTTGGCTCGCCCTTCCAGCCGCCAGGCCATATTCTCCCGAAAGTCATCGACGATCAGGACGGCTTTCTGGCTGATCGCCTTCGGATGCAGTTCGGCGTACCGGATAAGTTCCCGTCGCGCCCGCCGTGCGGCCACGTCGGGGTTTGTCAACTGCGATTTCCGGTGGTCGGCTGCGGCGTTCCGTAGCCTCCATCTGCTCTTATACGTCAAATAGTTCGCCAGCACGTCGAGGATGTAACCCTCGTCGATCGCCTGTCGCATCGAATACACGTGGAACGGCACCTGCATGCCCAGTTTACCGGTGTGCGGGTTGCGACGCGTCGGGTCAAACATGCCGAACAGCTTGAGCGTGGAAGACTTCGGCGTCGCCGTGAACGCAAAGTACGACAGATTAGGCTGTTTGCCTCGCACCCGGGTCTGATAGGTGGCTTCGTCCTCACCCTCTTCCCGCATAGCGTTGGCGCCGACGACCTTCTTGATATTGGCCGAGAACTCCCCACCCTGCGAGGAGTGTGCCTCGTCGATCACCACCGCGTACCGCCGATGCGCCAATTCCTGGTCGATCTTGTCCAACGCATATCCGTACAACTGTGACGTCGAGATGACGATCTTCGCGGTCGAGTCCATCAACGCCCGCGCCAACTCCTTCGAGTCCGTATCGATCTTCCGCACCACGCCCGGAGTGTGGTCGAACTGGTAAATCGTCTTCTGCAACTGACGATCTAGCACCAAGCGGTCGGTGATCACGATGACCTTGTGGAAGACCTGCTGGTTACCTGCGTCGAACAGGTTCGACAACCGATGCGACAGCCACGCCAAGGTATTCGATTTCCCCGAGCCAGCCGAATGCTGAATCAGGTAACTGTGCCCGACACCGTGCTCCCGCGCATGCGCCACCATCCGGTGCACCGCGTGCCACTGATGGAACCGGGGGAAGATCCGCGGCAAGGTATGCGGGTCCGCCTTCAGCCCCTTCTTGTCCGGCAGCACCAGATGGATGAACCGCTGCAGGATTTCCAGCCAGTTGTCCCGCTGCCAAATCTGCTCCCACAGATAGGAAACGGCATAGCGGTCGCCCTCCGTCGGCGGATTCCCGGCGCTGCCGGATATTCCCGGGCCATTCGTGCCAACATTAAAAGGAAGGAACCGTGTATCTGCGCCCCGCAGCGCCGTTGTGAGAAATGCCCGGTCTGGGTCCACCGCGAAGTGCACGAGCGCCCGCTTCGCGAACAGCAGCTCGTTCGGATCCCGTTCGCGGTATTGAGCCATCGCATGGTCGGCGTTCTGCCCCGTGTTCGGATTCTTCAGCTCCACTGTCGCCGTGGGCAGCCCATTAACGAACAACGCCATGTCCACCGACTTGTCGGGGAACCGCTTGCTGAAGTACACCTGCCGCGCCACCGTCAGCACATTGGCCTCGTAACCCACAAGCGCGTCAATCGCAAGCGTATGTCCCGGCCGGAAGTACGCCAAGTCGAATTGCAGCCCTCTTTCCTTCACCCCTTGCCGCAGGACGTCGAGGACCCCGCGTTCGTTCACATCCGTGGCCACCCGGCGCGAGAGCAGATTGCGCGCCTGCACCTCATCGCCGCCTTCGAAGATGACGAGACGCTTCCACTGCTTGGGCTGAGTTGTGGTAACAAACCGGAACATCGGCTCCAGGTAAAAGCCAAGCTCCGCATCGAACGCGCCCTCTGGACGTGACCAACCTTGCGAGAGCAGCGCCTTCTCTGCTGCGATTTCGAACGCGACCTCTTTTGCGGCTTTTGGGGTCATGCGGCACTTTCAGATTCAGGAGAGGGACGGACGAGCTGTGGTGGCGTCGAGCTGCCCGGTGACGGCTGCAGTAATCAGACCTTGGCGGCGTTCGACAAGTACTGCGAGTTGGCGATCGAGCTCTCGCGCGAGTTGATGCACGTAGGATTGTTCTGCTTCTGCTTCTGCGAAAGTTGTTCGCTGAGTATTTAGATCGGGAACGGGAATCCGGAAATCTCGAATCTTGCTACTACTGGTCGAGGCGAGGTTGGTTGTTTTATTGCCGGTGCTCTCGAAATAGATACGTGCGAATGATGATCCTGTTAGCATAGCCAAATAATCTGGAATTACTATGTCACGCCTGGGGCGTACGGCGAAGACATGATTTTGATGTAGGCAGTTGTCTACTTCTCCGCGCCACACGGTGCCGCGCCCGAGTTTATCCAGATCGCCGCCCTCCGTCATGAGGACATCGCCGTTTCGAAGTCTCGACGACCTCGCCATCGCTCTGGGAATTGCAATCGTTGACAGCTCGGTCAGGTCAACGTAGCCCTCTTGGACGTTGGCGACTCGCAAGTATGGGTAATAGATACTGTCTTTATCTACCTTACGATTAGCGTCGACGGTAATTCCAGATTGAACGATGGATAGGTATCCGAGGCGTATGCACCGGGCCGGCTTAAGGTTATCGATACGGTTATCGATGATGCTACGTCGCCGTTCTTCAAGGATTGCGCGTTGAGCTCTTCGCGCATCGCACATCTGGTCTATTTGTGCCACGATCGTATCGAGGAAGTCGGCAATTCTTCGTTGCTCGCCAAGTGGCGGGATCGGTATTGATATGTCTCCCAGATCTTCTGGATTTATCCTCGGGGTACGAACTGCTCCGCTCTCGATGTTGCCTATTCCCCGGAGGCGGGACGTCATTTCGCCGACAAACCAGGTCGATTTAAAGACGTGATGTAAATATCCTGAGTCTACGTCTGCGTTGGGTCGGAGTACGAGGTAATCTGGACTGACGAGCCCACGCTCAGGACTAATCCCGATGGCGCCCTGAAATGCTCGCATGCGATTCAGGACGATGTCACCGGCTGAACAGACTTTGTAGTTGCTCAAGTCTTCGGCGCGCGGTAAGTCGTCAGTCAGGCTGTCACGTCTGACGACACCGTGGTGGATCGACACCGCCATAAGAGGAAGCTGACGGATTCCCGCACGGGTGTCGATGACTCGGTATTGATACTTCACACGTTGGTGACTCACCCGGTCACCTCACCCAACAGCTTCTGAATCCTGTTCTCCAGCTCCCGTAGCTCCGCGTCGATCTCCGCCAGCGGCCGCGGCGGAGAGTAGACGTAGAAGTGTCGGGTGAACGGAATCTCGTAGCCAACCTTCGTCTTGTTGTAGTCGATCCAGGCGTCGGGAACGTGCGGGATCACTTCTCGAGAGAAGTACACCTCAACGTCCTCGTCGAGGGGGATGTTCTCGTAGTCGCGCAGGTCGGGGTCAGGCAGTATGGTGCCGTCCTGCTTCTTCTGGACTTCGCCTTCGGGGTCGGAGATCGACACGGCGGCCCAGATACCCTTCAGTAGAGCGGCGGCTTTCGGCCATGGGGTGGCGTGGTCGGCGGCGGCTTTGTGGAGCGCGTTGGTGGCTTCTTTCTTGGTCCACCACATGGCCCCAATGTGTGGGCGGAGGGCGTCGATGAAATCGTCGCGATCGGCCCAATCGGCGAGGGGTTTTGCGTGGGCGAGGGCATCGAGGGTGTCGTCGGTGACTTCGAAGCGAAGCTTGAGGGGCCGTTCGACAGTGATGCGGTGGTAGCCGAAGTCGCGGGTACGGAAGATCTTCACCTTGCCGTGGCTGGGGTGGTCGGAATCGGCACCGACGGTGACGGCGTCGAGATACAAGCGGGTGATGTCTGCGATCTGGTCCTTGGTGATGAATTTGCGTTTGTCGCCTAGAGACTTGCGCAGCTTCTCCCACTGGTCGCGGGCGTCGAGGAGGATCACCTTGTCGCGCAGGCTTCGGCTCTTTCGGTTGGAGAGGATCCAGAAGTAGGTGGAGATGCCTGTGTTGTAGAACAGTTGATCGGGTAAGGCGACGATTCCTTCGAGCCAGTCATTTTCGAGGATCCATTGCCGGATCTTGGATTCGCCGGACTCGGCGGCACCGGTGAACAGCGGAGAGCCGTTGAAAACAACGGCCAGGCGGGTGCCGCCGTCCTCGACCGGGACCATCTTGGAAATCATGTGCTGGAGGAACAGTAGGGAGCCGTCGTTTATGCGCGGGAGACCGGCGCCGAACCGGCCGCCGTGGCCGCGGTCAGCTTCGTCTCTGACCTCTGGCTCGACCTTCTTCCACTCGACGCCGAAGGGAGGGTTGGCGAGCATGTACTCGAAGGTCGTGTCTTTGAAGCCGTCATCGCTGAACGAATTGCCGTAGTGGATGGTGCCGCGCTGATTGCGGATGAGCATCTCAGACTCGCAGATCGCCCAGGATTCCGCGTTGATCTCTTGGCCAAACAGGAACAGGTTGACCCGAGAATTGATATTAGTGATGTGGTCGGCGGCGACGCTGAGCATGCCACCGGTCCCGCAGGCCGGGTCGAGGATGTTGATGACATGGCCTCGTCCGGCAACGGTGCTGCTGTCGGGGGCGATGAGCAGGTTGGCCATGAGTTCGATGACTTCGCGAGGAGTGAAGTGCTCACCAGCGGTTTCGTTGGAGTCCTCGGCGAATTTCCGGATGAGGTGCTCGAAGACGTAGCCCATATCCTCATTGCTGAGCTGGCCGAGGTCGGCCATCGCGACGAACCGATTGTGGACTTGGTAAAGCAGTTTCGTTGTGGCGAGTCGGGTGATCTGGTTGTCGAAGTCGAACCGCTCCATGATCAGCCGGACGTTGGGTGAGTACCCTCTGAGGTAGTCGCGGAGGTTCTTGGCGACGCCGCTGTCGTCGCTGCCGACCGTTTCGAAGTCCTGTTTCGACGTGTTGAAGTACGGCAGACCCGACGCTCCCTCCAGCACCTTTTGGTTGTTCTCGATGTCTTTGGTCGCTTCGGCCCTGTCCCGCACGGCCTGCCGGGTGGGGCCCATTACGGCGTCGAGTCGACGCAGCACGGTGTACGGCAGGATCACGCTGCCGTATTCGTGGCGTTTGTAATCTCCGCGCAGGCGGTCAGCGATCGACCAGATTCGGGCGGCCATCTGTTCGTGTGTGGGTCCGGAGGTCACTGTTAGTCCATATCGCGTTTGATGTGGTTGGTGCGGTCAGTGTTGCTCGTGGGAAGCGGCGGGGGAGCGAACGCACCCAGGGTAAGCCCGTGCAGTGTCTGGTCGATCAGGGAATTGCCGGTCTTTGCCAGCGAGTTCAGCACTTGTTTGAGGTCCTGCAACTGCCGGAACGCGCTGCCGTAGCGGCGTTGTTCGGCGAGCGGGAGGCGCGGGATCCGGCATCGCCGCAGGTCGTCGCGGCTGACAGCGCCAAGCGTGTTGGCAACGGGCACGGCGTTGGAGTTGGTCCGAATGAACATCGCCAGGAAGTGGACGTCGAGCCGCTCGGGGTCAGTAGTGACAACATAGGCGACACCGGAGTCGTCAACATCGTCGTCGGTTGCGACTACGGGAGGGCGGTTCAGCGTGCGGATCAGGAGGTCGCCAGCGTGTGGTTCGGTGGCCCGGGTGCGGATGCGTAGCGCTCCGGACCGTTCGAGTTCGGCGAGGCTTACAAAGGCATGTCTCGGTGGCGTCGGCGCGGCGGCGAAATGCGGCAGCCGTCGACCCAGGTGGTGGTAGAGGGCCTGAAGCCGGTCCATCGCGCGCGTGAGATCGGCTGCCGTGGCGTCGCCTCTGGAAGAGAGGTGACGAGATGGAAGAACATTGGTGTCGCCGTAGAGCAGGTCGACCACAGAGACGGTGGTGGACACCGCTGGGTCCTCATCACTGAACAGTTCCTGCCAGGACGCGTAGTCCTGTGGCACTTCAGCCGGGTCGGAGAGGTGAGTCAGGTCGATCAGGCGAATGATAGGCCGGTCGGTGAGCCCGTACGGTCTTTGTAGCAGCCAAAGGCATGGTGGTGTTTCGGAGTTCGCCCCGATGCCGGCGGGTAAGGCGATCACCGCCCGCAGGACGCCTGCGCGGATGAGCGCGGCTCGCATGGTTTGTCCAGACGGCTGCATGCAGGTGCGCGGCGACACGGCGACCACACCAACCCCCTGCGGCCGCAGGTGGGCATAGCAGTGTTGGACCCACGCCAACTCCACGTCCCGGGTGTCGGGGACGCCGAACTCCCAGCGGATATCACCAGCCATCGACTCCAAGGGTGAGGGGGTCCGATCGGGCGGTACCACGCACACGACCGCGGCGGTGCGGCCGAGGTATTCCCGAAACGCACTGCCATGCAGCGAATCGCCAACCCGAACGTCATAGGGCGGCTTTGCGTAACCGTGCAGCGAGTCGACCGCGTCTCTGGCGTCTGTTTCGGTTGCAGCCTGCCCGATGACAGTGACTCGGTCACCGAAACGCTCGGCCACCGCAGCGAGCGGGGTCGCGCGTCGGCAAGCCGGATCCAGCACGGTCGCAGCCTCTGCGGTCGCCAACCCCTCTGCAGCCGTCGCGCAGGGCAGCAGTGCCGCCATGGCGCGTCCCAATAACTCCGTTGAACTGAGATCGGCGACCGTTCGATAGGCAGTCGACGACTCCTCGATGCGCTGTGTGCCGGTGTCGGTTCGCCCCGCAGTCGCGAGCTGGTCAGCTTTTCCGGTCTCCACCAGCCAGGCCGAAACCTGACTGCGGGAGAAAACCGGGCTGGCGGCGCTGCCACCGATCGGGTCGGGAAAGTCCGGGTATCGCTTGCGCCAGTTCGACACCGCCGCGCGGCCAACACCGGCCAGCCGCGCAATGGCGGCGGCTGTGATGTCTTCCTGTTCGGCCTCCATGTTCCGTCACCGTACTCGGACAATGTTCACGCCACAACTAGTTGACCTGGTTCACATAGGGAAAGTCATAATCTTTGTGAACATTGTTGACACAGTTCACAATGCTGATACTGTACCGTCATCGCCTCCGAGACGCACTCGGGAGGCATAGGGCTCGAAACTCATTGACCAGCCCGTAACACGACCTCTGACCAGCGGGTACGAGGTGACAGCTCACCGCCCTTGAACGCCGATGGATAGGAAGATCAGCTTGGACAGCGCGAAGATGCCGAAGACCGCTACCCGGTGGTCGAGCCTGCACCGCCTGATCGACCCCGTCGGCGACCCGGTCGACCTGCGCACCTTCGTTCGCGAGAAGTACCTCCACGACGACAGCTATGAGGTGCGTGAATTCAGCCACGACGGGCTAATCGGGCTGCTGGTCAGCGGCGCGACGCCCCCGGAGCGAGCCGAATGGTGCCCGTCCGCCCAGGGCCTCACCGGCCTTCAGGTGTCGGTGACCACCAGCCAGACCGGAGGCCTGCTGCTCACCCGCACCACTGGCAGGCTCTATGCCTTGACTTACGGCAGCATGGGACACCACATTCTCGACCCCGCCTACCGCGACGATGACTTCGGACTAGGGTTCGCAGTGCGTTGCCTCGATGAGAACGATGTCACCCGATTCCGCAGCGAGATCATGGATCGGCGGGGCCGGGTCGAGGACTACACCATGCTTGGCGGTAGCGACGTCGCCGGGTTCGGTCTCAACAAGTTCAGCTCGCTGGTCCGTAGGATCTGCGGTGGCGCGTATCTGAACCTCACCGCCAAGTCCCGCACGTCGCGGGCGGCGCGGGCGGTGCGGGTTGAATGTTCGGGTCACGCCATCAAACTGCCGCTCGCCGCCACCCCCACCCAATTTCTGGCCGATCTCGCCGAGATCGAACGGGTCTGCGACAAGGAAGACCCGCTCCACGGCGTCGCCTTCGTTCAGCGATTCCGGAGACTGCACAAGAACAGCCTGGCAGCCCTCGCCGCTGACCAGATCCTGGCGAAGCTGCTTGGCGACCCCGACAACGCGCGGCTCGGGATCACCCTGCCCGACAACTGCGCCGACTACTACGGTGCCGCGCGATCGTTCCGAATCAAGCTGGGCGGCAATGCAACTGGCGTCGATGACATCGACCTGGGCGCATTGCTGGCACAGATACACGACCGCGACGAACACCGTCGTCTGCTTGACCTGCACCAACTCCGGGTCACCATGTACGAGGATTCGGACCAGACCGTGCTGGTTGGCCCCGAAACTCGGGGCACCGACTGGCTGGTCGCAGAAGTGGAATCCGACGACGAACGCTACTACTACGGGCAGGGCTGCTGGCATGAGATCGGTGCCTGGTACCTCAACACCCTGCGCGAAGAGCTCCACGAACTCTTCACTTCCACCAGCGATATCACCTTCCCGACCTGGACGAAAGGCAACCGGCGCACCAGCGGACCGAAAAAGGGGCAGGACTCCCACGACGAAGACTGGTTCAACCATAAAGTTGCGAAGCAAGCCGGATACCAGCTGTTCGATAAGAAGCAGATAGTCACCGGCTTCTACCGTGGCGGTGGGCTTGAGATATGCGACGTTCTCGGCCCCGGCTGCGAGCTGATCTGCGTCAAGAAGGCCACCAGCAGCGCACCGCTGAGCCACCTGTTCGCACAGGCCGTCAACGCGGTCACAGTGTTGCGCAACGACAAAGAAGTCGCGAGGAAGTTCCGCGATCGCATCGCGCGCCACAATCCCGACCACCCGATGGTCCGGGACATCGGCACCCTGAAAGTCGTGTTCGCGATCCTGCTCAACGAGGGCGAGGAGATCACCACCAACTCGCTGTTTCCGTTCTCTCAGATGTCCCTAGTTGGGTCGTTGATCGAGCTTCGCACGATGAACGTCGAGGTCAGGGTGGTGGCGATCAAACGGTCATAGGGCTGCGGGCGACGTCCATTCCAGTGGCACAACAGTACCCGTACAAACCTCATCCACCGAGCAGCGGCTCGCGAAGGAAGCGTGCGAATTCGCTTCTGAGAGTGGGCAAATCAACCTGACGCCCCGGCAGAAAGTCCAAGAGTTCCTGTAGCCCCCAGCAGGCGAGGTGGCCGTAGCGGGCATTGAAGAACGCGACCTCACGGATGGCGAACTCGTCCTGGGAGTCCAGCAACGCATAGCCGACCATCTGGAACAACTGGGAGCATCCAGCACGGCGTATCGGCTGCCGTCCTTACGTTTACTTCCGAGTACGGTCTTGATTTCGACGAGTGTTCCGGCCGCGATCAGGTCCGCATCGGCGTTCATCAGCACCGAACCCTCGAACGTCGGCCCGACTGCCCACTCGCCGACGCGCGACCTCAGCGCGGGCAAGAGGACTCCTTCGGCCTGTTCGCGCAACGCCGCGAGTTGAGCAAGCGCGGCTGGCGAGGCCATACCAAGTAGATCGGCGCCGCTGACAGATCTGGGGGCGAAGTCAGCCAGAGGAGATCGTTCGGGAGGAATCCCACGTCCGAGTTCGGTCAGGTACGACAGCGCCCAGCGGCCCCGTGCGAGCAACTCCGGATCCTGGTGCGTCGAGAAATTCGGCCCTGCGAACTTCGTTACGGCGACGGGCTCATCTATTGCCTCGGCTGGCGGTGCCACAGCAGGGAGGGCTGCAGCGAGTTCGGCAAGAGCGGTCGGCATTCTTCCCCTGAACCGAAACGCACCGATCGCGGGGAGGTGGACATCAGGCTGCGGATCTACGAGAAACCGGACGAGATAGTCGAAGCCCCCCCGCACCGGTTCCCCCGCCTGTGGGCGAGTCACTGCCAACCACCAGCGGGCCCACCGAGGACTTGTACCGATCGAAGATCGGCTTGGTAAACGGAAACCGCTGTGCCATAAATGATTTGAGCGGGGAGTCCTTGAGCCTCAACGACTCCGTCAAGGCAGGCCACCCACTCGCGAAGGTGACGGTATTCGTTCGATTGAAAAACTCTGCCGCACCTCGTGCTGGAGTCATCTTTGTAAGGTAACCGTCGGGTCTGACATCCCGGGGCGCTTCCGTACATGCGAATTCAGGCGAGGCGGTGGCTGGCGCGCCGTTGAAGGGGGCAGCTTTCGCTTCGTGACTTGGCTGCCGCGGTCGCCGAACGGGTTCCACTTCCTAACGACATCCGACTATGACGGCGAGGACTGGAATCGCCCGAACAGAATTTGTGGAGTTCAGACCGACTGAGGAGCTCCCCCACGAATCGGCGGCTCGTGAGGGAGTCGATGGGTACGCTCCGCTCCAGGATCGCTCCAAGATTGATAAACTCCCCGCGACGGGCACCGGGTGCCGCATCACGAGGGGGTAGACATCGATGGCGCTACCGGACAAAGGGCAGCGGGACGCCTCAACGGAGTACGCGGTCGAGGGGAACACAGGGCGTGTGGGCATGTGGGCAATCGCCGGAGTGTTCCTGACGACGGCGGTGGTCGCGGCCGGGCCGGTGCTCGCCGGTTGTGGGTCGTCTGTAAACGGTGGCGGCACACCCGCAGCGAGCACGACCAGCACGTCGGGGTCGGGGCTGGCCAAAGACGTGCCGAAAGGGTTCGACCCATGCACGGGCATTCCGGAGAGTGTGCTGGCTTCGGAGAACCTGAGGGCTACCGACCGTGCGGACGTGGATGCGCCGGGTGGTGTCATGTGGCGCGGCTGCGCGTGGGTGCGGCGGAACGGATATTCGGTGAGCATCCGTACTACGAATCTGTCGGTGGGGGCGGTGCGTGACCGTCATTTCACCGATGCCCAGGAGTTCACCATCGACGGCCGCCGGGCGATCTCGACACGCCAGTTCGAGGGCCCACACGTCATGGAGGCCTGCACGGTGGACGTCGAGATGAAGGGCGGCAGTCTCGAGTTCAACCTGAACAACCCGCCGTCCAACAAGGACACCGGGTCGCTCGACTCCTGCCAGCTCGCCCGCAGCCTGGCCGAGAAGGTCATGCCCAGCGTGCCAGCTGGTGCATAAGAAACCGACACTGAACCATTGCTCGGGAGGGAGCGCTCATGGCCGACGATGCACAGCCGAGCCCACTGGCGAACCTGATCACGGAAGCTCGTGAGGGCCGGTTGAACGTGCGGATGGAACCGGAAGAGTTCGCCAAGATCGACCATGAGTGCGAAAACTTCAAGGAGCTCGTAATTCGCGAGATCCAACGAACCATGACTGAGATCTCCCAGATCACGACCTGGGGGATCGGTGATCATGCGGGTTCTCAGCTGACGTCCGCGCCGACGATGGCTCAGCGGTTTCGTGAGAAGGCGCAGGGCGGGCCGGACTCGTTCTATGACGTCCTCGAGGAGCACTACCGCATCGTCGAGGACATCCGCCTGCTCCATCAAGAAGTACGGAATCGCTTCATGGGGCAGGACGGCCAGTGGGCCGCTCGGTTCCAGGCCGAGCTGACGTCCCTAGAGCAGGGGCCGCAGCGGTGAGCGGGAACGAAGGACCCAAGATTCCACCCGCCACCGAGTTCCCGATGTGCTGGACTCACAAGGGCATCAAGGAAACGTTCGACCAAGTCGCCGCCGAGCCGGCGAATGGCGCCGCAACCAAGTACAGCCAGGCTGGAACGAAGTGGAGCCAGGGGCTTGAGGCGTTCCGGCAGCGCATGCAGTCGTCCATTGCGGCGGCGTGGGAAGGGCAGGCAGCGCAGGCGTCGGTAGCGGCGATCCAGCGCTACACGACAGACGCGGATCAACTGACGGGTGCGTTCACCGCAGTGCACGCACAGGTGACCGCCGCAGCGACCGCAGCTACCGATACAAAGAACGCGATACCCGAGTTGATCAGCGATCCGGCTTGGTACAAACCCAACGGTTGGCCATGGAACAGGAACGTGCTCGAAGGTGAGCGCAGCGATGCCGAGGACGACGCACGGGACAAGATGGCCCACCGGTATGTGACGCCATTCGCCCAAACCGACTCCGCGATACCGGTTTTACCGCGACCGGCCAGCGTGACCCAGCCGCTGGACATCCCCGCACCGCTACCGGGTGACAGTGGGGACACCGGTGGTCGTCCCGAAAACACCAGCCATGGCCCTGGCTCTACCGAGACCGGTGAAACCAGCAATGGCAGCCCGGACAGTCCCAAAACCGCCGACACCCCCGGTGAGCAGCCCGCAACTGAACAGACGACTGCCTCAACCAATCCTGCTGGGACGTCGACCACTCCCGCTGGCGCCAACCCGGGGACTCAGGACCTACCGAACGCCACCCCGACCACAGGCACCCCAACGACCGGCACCCCGACTGTTCCCGCCGCCAGCACACCTACAGGGGTCCCGAGCGGCATGCCACGCACGGGCAGCCCCGGTAGATCACCCAGCGGACCAGGCCGCAGCATCCCTGGCAGACCAGCGGTACCTGGCACAGGTGTATCCCCGGCTGCGGCAGCCACGGGCCGCGGCGTGGCAGGCACGCCAGGAATGATGGCACCTGGTGCCGGTGCCGGTCGCGGGAAGAAAGACGAAGGTTCCGAACACAAGTCGCCGGACTACCTCATCAACCAGAACAACACCGATGAACTACTGGGCGAGGTGCCAAAAACACTTCCCGGCAATGCAATTGGCGGAAACGTGCCAGCGGCGGCACCAGTGCCGACCACAGGCGAGCCGACGTCGCAAGCAGCATCTGGAAGGCTCGCACGCGATCGCAGCCAACAACGAGGCACGGAATAATCAGCACACCAAGTGGTTGGTGCTCTCCCGCTAGCGGCCACTCGACAACGAAGACTGAACCTGTGTTCGAGCCGGAAAGTTCACCTCACTTGCGTTCATTTACATCGGCCGAGCCAATCAGCGTTGGGTCGATCGAGACAACTGATGAACACTCTCCGGTCAGAACTCCACGCTTCCAGCACGACCTTGGGGACCGAATGACGGCTGAATGGACTTGGGAACCTGACGATTTCGCCGCTCTCTGGTTGAGCAACGCGAACGATCGGTTTCCCCGGCCATTGCACTACCGCAGCCGCTTCGCGTACTCCGAGGACTTCGACGCCCACCGCAGCACGGTACGAGAACGCTACAGTCGTGACGAATTCGAGCAGGTGCAGCTCGCTCTGCACACGCTGACCACGTCGGACATGCGAATCGAAATCCGCGGTGGCACAACCAAACACAGAAGCAGTAACGACACGACGCGGGAGTATCGGATCGTCGGGGCACGGAACCTGCAGCACGCCGTGGTGATGTTCCAGTCCGCCATCAATGGCGAGGACGGCCCGATCCGGCTCCGCATGTGTCGCACCGATGCCCTACCCGCCCGCATCGTGAACTTTCTCCCAGGGTGCAATCCAGGTGGTATGAAGCCTGCGATCTTCCATGTGCAGGATCTGGATCTGCATCGCGACGGCTACTTCGAAAACGCGACTCGCAACGCGGCACGCGAGCAGTACAACCGCTTGCTGGGCCGTTCATCCGACGGCGGCGGCAGCGCAGGTCTGCTGGTCGGATCGATACTTGATCGCCCCGCTCCTCGGAATACGGTGCGCTGGTACGACATCAGCGGTGACGGCCGCTATACCGAGCGGCGAACCGCCGACCACATCAAAATCCGTCCGACCACGCCGCAGGAACTATCTCTGCAGTTCACTTCGTGGGTCGACAGTGCCGTTCAACGACTCAGAGAGGACGCCGACGATGTCCTGTAACCGATCTCTCAGTCAGTACACACCGGCTCCCCATCCGCATGTCGCCTCTGCTTATAGGGCTGACAGGCCGTATTAACCGGAGATGTGCGGCATCGCTCATCCGGAGTGACATGCGGACAATGACGTCGCAAGCTTTGGTCCCGCCTCTGGCGGCTTGCCGTGGCATCTGTCATCATCGTGCCAGCGTCCTGCTCGCAGTGGGTCAGCTCTGTGGGTGGCTTGGAAGATGCGGAGGGGTAATGCTTTTCGTCCCAGAGTCAGTACTGGCTATGGCTCGCGCGATCGAGCCGACAGCCGACGCGACGCGTGCTCACGCGACGGGGATCGCGAACGCCGGATTCGATTCGGCACACACCGGGCAGGACTACCAGGAGCAGGGACGCAAGCTCGCGACAGGGGTTGATGGGATCGTCGCCATGTTGCATTCGTGGTCGCAGGCTTCGGGCGCAACGGCGGCAGCGCTGCAACAGGCAGTCACTGCGAACATATCCACAGATGAACAGCGGCGGGCCCAGACCGAGGCGGCTGCGCGCGAGTTGGGTAACGCATGACGAATCCCGGACAGTACGAAAGGACGTATCAGGACGGCCTGACCAAGACGCAGAAGGATCTCGAACGCTTCTTCCGGGAAGACGGCAAAAATATCTTCACCCAGGAGATTTGGAACCAGAAGCCGAACCTCACGGCCACGAATGTCAACGACGTGCTGAATCAGGCTGCCCCCGGATTGGAATGGTTCCGCCTGGCGCTGGTGCGCTACCACCGGGTGTGGGATGTCCTGAAGCTACCCGGCTTCGACAGTATCGTGGTGGCGCCGCTGAACGTTGACGGTGCGGTGATCGGTGGCGAGACTATCGACGCGACAAAGGATCCCGATGGCGAGATGCGCCGCCTGGACGGCAAGTGGTACGACCAACAGCGGGGTATGGACCTTACCAGTTTGACCACTCTGGCCGATGCTCTGCAGAAGGCCGCCACAGGAACCGACAACCACCCGAGCACCGACACAATCAAGGCCGACCTGGCTGGCGTGGCGAATGCCGTGCCCGAAGTCTGGCAGGGACAGGCGGGCTCGGCCGCACAGGATCATCTTGCCGGTTTCTCCGCGCATGCCGACCAGCAGAACCAATACCTGCAAGCGGTCACGAGCGCACTGAACGGGCTGCCTGCGGTGCTGTTGAAGATCGTGCAGGACAAGGCGAATTTCGTCGCCGGATTCAATACCGCGCAGTGTCCGGTGGCGGGGCACGCTATGCGCCTTGCAGGTACTGAAGATCCGGTGAGCACCATGATCACCGTGGCGAAGGAAGGCTACTGGTCCCTGCAACTGAGCGACGCGCCGAAAATCGCAGACGAGCAACTGCACTTTGGCGGCGGCTACGGGGACAGCAGCAAATACCCGAAGCTCCAAGCGGCGATCAAAGATTGGTTGACCAACCATTTCGCGCCAGCGGTGCGTGAGGCGTTCACCGCGTTCGTCCATCAGTGCGCGCTGGCCGACCACTACATCAAACAGGCATACCAGCCGGTAACGGACCTGCTGGACAACCACGACCAGACACCGTTTCCCAAGCCCAAGGATCAACAACCGACGCAGCAGCCGGTTTCGCCGACCCAGCAGCCGACGGCACCGCAGCCGACTTCGCCGACGCAGACCACCACGGCAAGCACCGATACTCGTCCGGCCGCGACTCAAACACCAACGCAGACAACGACTCCGACGCCCACGCAGACGCCAACAACGGTAGCGTCGACGACAACAACCCCACTGAATCCGCTGCAGACACTGACGAGCGTGGCCAGCCAGGTCGGACAATCGGTGCAGCAGGGCATAAGCCAGGTTGGACAATCGGTGCAGCAAGGCATCAGCCAGCTCGATACCGCGATACAACACGGACTGAGTGGGCTGAACCCCGACACCAAGAACAACAAGACCGAGACCAAGAACAACACCGAGACCAACGCCGGTATACCGGTTACCAGCACGCCGGCCGGTGCTAAAGCCTTGGCAAACCTCAATCTGGGTGGCGACAACGTGGCGCTGACCCAGGCCGCCGATGGAACGATCAAAGCGACGGTCACTGATCACGACGGTAAGGCCCGGCAGTACTCGATGGGATTCAGGGATGGGGCTCCGGTCTTCACCATCGAGAACGACAAGACGGTGCCATCCACCGCGGCTGGTGTGTCCCATGATTCTGGAACCCCGACTAGTGACCCGGGAACTCCAGCGAGACCGGCCACACCGATCACGCGGACGGACAGTTCGTCCAGCCCGCTCGCCCCGGCCTCGCAATCGGCTGCAGGACCGATACCGAGCGGCTCCCCGATGAGCGGTTCCCCGATGGGCGGTGCATCCGGAGGGAACGGGGCGACCGACCACGACCGTAAATCCAGTGGAATTGTGCCACCCCAGCCGCTGTGGAGTGTCCTTCCGGATCCAGTTGGGAATGTGCTCGAATCCTCGCCGGAACCTGAACTGGCGCAGGCAGGGCCGTTGGTCGCTGAGGCAGCGGTTGCGGATAGACACAACGAATTGCCGATCGAAGCACCCCCACTCGAAGCGCCACAATCTGATCCAGCATCCGTGTCGTCCTTGCGTAACGACGGTGTGCGGATCGAGATCGAGATGGGTGATCAGAGATGAACTACGCGGCCGAGATGGACCGAATCATCGCCGAATACACATCGGCTTCACGCACAGTAATCACCCGGTTCCTCGAGACCGACGCACGTACGACGCGCAGCGGCACAGAGTTGTTCGATGAGCTCCGCCGTGAGCTGATCCCGCAGGACCAAGACCAGCAGGAAACTCCGGAAGAGCAGACGGCAGGCGAGGCGCGGGAGGAACACGACCGAATCGTGCGCGGTACTCTCGAACCGGCGACGGCCTCACCGGTCCAGCGCACACCAGCATCGAAACGCAGCAGGGACGTGTATGTCCTCCCCTCCGACTGGACCGAAGAGGATGAAGAGGGAGGCTACCGTAATCCGAAATCCTGGCTGGAATAGCGCTGCATCAGCCGAGGATTCGCGAGTTGCGGTCGGAGCCACCTGAGCGGTGTGAAGCCGAAGTGCCGGTCTCGTAATGGAACCGACGGGAAGTGATCGCATGGAGCAGTGGGAGCGGGAGCAGATACGGTCGTCGAACGCCGATCTTCGTTCGACGTTAGATGTGATTCAGGACGATTTCGATCGCGAGATTGAGGAATTGGGTGCTGTCCAGCGCAAACTGGCCGCGATGAAGGTGCACGCAACGACACCGACCAGCCTCGCGCGGGTGACCGTGAACGCCTCCGGAGTGGTGACCGAGATAACCATCGCCGATGATGCTTACCGCCGCAGCACCCCACGCCAGCTGACCGAAGAGCTCAATACCGCGATCCGTGGCGCAGTCGAAGCGGCGACCGAGGCCCGACAGAAGGTATTGGCCCCCATCACCTCGATCGTGGACGGCATGCCCGATCTCAACGAAATCATCCCGGGCGCACCGAGTTTGCGGGGCCTGCAGGCGAAGTTGTCCCAGCTGCCGCAGGAGCCGCAGTAGGCGATCACGATAAGCTGAAACGAAATCGATGGAACCGTCGAGGCCGCCGTCGCGTCGAAGAGATTAGGGACCGGACCGAAACCTGATGAGGGAGTGCGACCGTGAGCAACCTGTGGGCTGATCCAGATCGACTGCGGGCGGTCACGCCGCAGTTCGAGCAGCTCGGCCAAGACGTGAATACCGCCTTGGAAAAGCTGAAGCAGGGTATCGAGTCCGAGGGGCACTGCTGGGGCAAGGACAAGCCCGGTCAGCAGTTCGAGAAGAACTATCCACAAGGCGACGGCGACGGTAGCGTCGGACAACACCTGACCGCGTTGGCGAAGTTGGCGGATGCGCTGAAATCGACAGGCGAACGGATCACCGTCACAGCCAACGGTCTACAAGCCCGGGATGAACATAACGCTGACCAGATCCGGCAGGTGTAGTCGGGGGAGCTGGCGTGACTCTGTGGTTTCCGCACTTTTCCGGTGTTGCCGGCTGGATTGAGGACTTCCTGATCGGGCATTGGCCCGAGGGGGATGAAGACGCCATGCGCCGGGTGGCTGGGCACTGGTCGGATATGGCTACCGCGTTGCGTGAACTGCAGCAGCCCGCCGACCATGCGATGAACACCGCACTTTCGGCTATCGACGGCAAGACCCACGACGCGATGTCGAGCTATTGGCAAGACATCGTCGGCGGAGACGGTAGCGACCTGAAAAGTATGATCCAGGCTTGCGACAGCTTCGCCAAGCAGCTTGAACAGGGCGCTACAGACATTGAATACGCCAAAATCGCTATCTATATATCGGTTGCCGCGATGGTCGCGATGGCGTTCATCCCCGGCGTCGGCGAGGTTCTCGATGCCGCAGCTTTGTTCGCGGTCAAATTGTTCATCCGTAAGACTGTTGAAGAACTCATCAATAAACTTGCCCTCAAAGGTGCGGCCTTTCTGGCTGAGCGAGCCGGTTTGGCAGTCGCCGCCAAGCTGGGAGAGAAGGCGGCCTCAGAGGTGGTGCTCAAGGCGAGCACCCAGGCGGTCATCGGCGCAGGATTCGGTACAGGTACCGATGTAGCTGCTCAGGGCATTCAACTGGCGCAAGGTCATCGCGATGGCATCGACCTGCGCTCGGTGGGTACAGCGGCTGCGGCTGGAGCCGTCGCGGGTGCGGTGGCGGGGCCGATCGCTGAGCGATCTACCCAGCACCTGGCCAGCACGCTGGGCACCGATATCGGAACCAACACTGCCAGCGCTATCCTTGCCCGCGGCGCCGTCGTGATCCCGGCCAACATCGCCGGTAATACCGCGGCAACAGCGGCTTCGGCCGCCACCACCGGCGGCCATCTCGATTTCAGCACGGTAGTCGATGGTGCCGGTGCTGCGGGGTTCGCCAGGACGAAACCTGGCGGGACCCCGCATACCGCACCCGAGGCCACGCCGACACCGAGCGCACACCCTGAGCCTATCCATGAATCCCCCACGTCGACTGGCAGCAAACAATCATCACCCGCAGCTGTTTCGGCTTCGGCGACGCAAACCGACACAGCGCCACCTGCCACAACACACACCGAAACGAACACCACACCAGCAACCGCCACCACTGCGGCGGTCAACGATGCTCCGAGCGTACCCTCGGCCGCTGCGGCAACTCACGAGAATCCAGCTGTGCCCCAATCGGATTCGACAACCGGTAAGCCCGCCGAAACCCGATCCGTTCCCTCCGACCCTCATCCAGCGACCGCCGGAACTCCAGCACCAGACCACGGCTCAACCGCACAACCGCCAGCGACAAGCGCGACGCCCACACCGGGACGCCCCACCGGACACACGCCAGAAACAGTGCCGCCCAACGGAATCGGCTCCTCCGGGGACCGTTCCGCGGCGACGAGCGCCCCCCGAGTCCCCGCTGACACCCCACAACGCGTGGAACCCACACCCCGCTCGGAGACCCCGGCCCCGCCCACCGACCGTGGCGCGCCACCGCAACGCGTCGCCGAAACACCCCGCTCGCCCAGCGGTGTCGACATGCCGGATCGCGCTGCGGCAACACCTCCGGCTCGCGAAACCATCAGCAGCGCCGCACGTGTCGACTCAGCACCGCTCCCGTCGACCGACCGGACATTCTCCACCGAGACCAGCCGGACAGCCTCAAGCCCGACGCACGAAGGGGCAGCCAGTCCCACTCCGGTGCCACGCGATACGCCCCCGCCGTCACCGCGAGAAGCCGTAACACCGGAGCATCCGCGCGGCAGCGACCCCGGACCAGCCACGACCCCCAGTAGGCATGGTCCTTCGGCGACTCAACCTCTGGGCCCGGACCACAACACCGGCCCCCGCACGCCTGACCGAAACTCCGCCCGACCTACTCCGGACTTTGCGCAACGGCCCGACCCCACCGAACGTCCCACACCCCAGCCAGCAACCCACACACGCGCGGTCGGCGACCAGACGCCGCCGACCGTGGCAGTCGTGGTGCCCCCGCATCCGAGCAGTGACACACGTGCCCCGAATACCTCGGCGACGCACCCGAAACCCGAGCCCGGCGAGCACAGGCCACCAGTCCAAGACAAGCCCCCCGCGAATTCTAGCGAGCACGCACCGCGCGATATCGCGGCACCACCAGGACGACTCGAACCGGCCGGCGATCCCCACCGAACCAAGCTGCCCGTCGAGGACAAGCCCTACTACTCGAACCCCGCCTACCACGACCCCACCGCCGAGCGTGAATACGCCCGCAACCGCACCATCGGGCCCGAGGCCGCCGAGATCCGCGCCACGAAGATCAGCGAGTACCCCGAACTTGCACGGCTGTCGGACGCGGAGATCGAACTCATCCGCCGCAACCAGTTCATGTCATTGAACGAACCGGTCAACGACGGCACTCGCAATGGTGACCGAGCACTACTCGACAAACACGACGTCGAGATCCGGGCCTTGGTAAGCGCATACAACAAACTGCCCGACCATAATGGGGTCATCTATCGGTCGCTCTACATTGACGATCCCGTCAAACTGGCAAAATTCATCGACGAATACCGGCGCGGAAATACACCGACAGACCACGGCTTCGCCTCGGCGGACAAAGGGTCATCCATGCCCGGTGGAAATATCGAGCTCGTCATCGACTCCCGTCACGGCAAGGATGTGTCATGGGCCAGCAGCCAGCAGGACGAGGTCGTGTTCCCGCCGGGCACTCGGTTCCAAGTCGAGTCGGTTGTTCGCGACGGCCAAAAGGTCTACATACATCTTCAAGATCTCGGAAGGAGTCCCGATGCCCATCAGTCCCGAGGACTGGGAAGCGATCATGCGGAAAGTGGAGGAACACGACGCGACGCTGCCCCCGCTGTCCCCAGAGAGACAAGCAGTAGTAGACAAGAACTTGGAGACCGTTCGAGAGATGGAAGCGAGCGGGCGTCGTCCCGCGACCGAGGAGCAGATCAAGATCTGGCAAGCCTGGGGCGACTCGGAACTGAAACGGATCGATCGGGAACGCGGCGAGACGACGGAGTAACGACGGAAACTCCTGTCCGCCAATATGATTCACCAACGCTCCGCGACGAGCAGTCATCGGATAGTCGGCACTGGCCACACTCTGACGCGATACCCGAAAACAGGGACAGCCATCGACGACCGCATGAGCAGGTCCAGCCGCATCCCGAAGCGGAACGCCTCAGGCTTCCCCCTCCTGAGCCTGTCGATCGCCCAGTAGCGCAGACGCATCCGGACAGTTCTCGTCCACAGGAACGCGACCGCGGCATCCAGGCACCACCCCATCGTCCGGAATCAGCTACAGCCCAACAGAAGCCGATGGACGAGTCCGCCACGGCGCAACGTTCACCGGTGCCGCCACCTGCGCCGGAGTCGACGCCGCAGAGATGGGCCCACCAGGATCCCAACTACGTCGCCAATTCCGCTCGTCTACCCGATTGGTGGCCACGTACCGAATCCGCACCGCCGCAGACCGCTGAATCCCGCCCGCCGGTCGCCAGCCTGCCGTCGACACGAGCCCCTGAATCGTTACCACCGACACCTCGTCCTCGGTCGACGCCACCGCAATCACACGCGTCGACCATGCCCGTTTCGCCACCCCGAAACCAAACCCCGCACACATTTGACGGCTTTGCACCACGGCGACCGAGTCCCACGCATGCCGCGCCTGGGCCACATGACGCAGGACACCCCACTGCTCCCGCACACCGAGAACCGCGGCACCGCCTTGGCGACCGCGACGCGAGGCAAGACCACGACCCCCTCTCGGCACCGGAGCCAGGATCAAAATCACCGCACCATCCCGATCCGCCCGAGCCCCGTCGGCCGATCGACCCGGAAACGCAACGGGCACTCGACACACGCAACGCCCGTGACAACTACCGGCACCAAACGCCCGAAGACGACCGAGTCATCGATGTTCCCCGAAGCCGAGCAAACAATACCCCCGCCTACGAAGTACGGCGCTACGCGGAAGGACCGAATCAACATGTGGCCGTTGCCCGCGTGCGAGTCCACATCGAAGCTGGCGACCACATCTCTCCCCACGAACTACACAACCTCATCGAAAACTCGCACCGGGCAATAGATCTTGCTCTCAACGACGGACGTCGGCTGCTCAGCGGCGACTGGCTCATGGTGGATGTCGTATTCACCAACGACCCTTCCACGGCTCACCTTCACGCCATCGTCGACCACACACCCGGGCCGAACACTTGGCACCCCAACGATCGACCGAGCGCACTGGTAGACCGGATCCGCGAACACCTCGGACTCTCCGACACCGGGCCACTCCAAGAACTCCGCCCGGCCGATATCCGGCAGATCAGCAACGACATCGCACGAGCCAATACTCCTGCCAAGTTCCGCGAACTTCCTGAAACCAGAGAGTTCAGCCCCCGACGGCTCAATCCAATAGAGGACCCAGCGTTTCAGGCAGCGGTCGAGGATGCGTTGCGTGCGGGCAACCAGTTCGTGATCGGCGCGGACCCACGAACCAATCCGTACGGGGAATTGATCAACGATGGCGGGTCGCAATGGCCTGGGCGCAACAACAACTGCATCGAGCTGGCGTTGTCTGCCTTGTCATCTTTCCATGGTGACCCCCAGGTCGGCGCGCCCCGATGGCTCGATTTGCTGCCAGACGGCCGCATCGACACCAACGGCGAGACGGGTGGTCCTGACCGAGCTCAGAGGTTTCTCGGCGGTCGGTGGCAAACCTTCGATGGCCCAGGTATGCCGATACCTGAGCAATTCCAGTCCCTTCAAGACTGGGTGAAGCAGATGGGTCCTGGATCATCGGCGTTGCTCGTCAACTCCTGGCACGCCCGCGATCCACACACTGGCGAGTTTCTGTACAACCAGGATGGAACGCCGGTGAGCTTGTCATCTCACGCCACGGTCATCGTCTACCCGCACGGTGCCGATGGTCCTGTGTGGTGGGATCCGCAAGCGAAAACGATGTCGGATTCGCCGCCGCCGCGTCTTACTGGCCGGTCGTCCGAACTGTGGTTCATGACCAACGACGCAACTGGAGGATCGCACAGTGCCAGAACAGATTCGAACCCGGGAACAGGCGAAACAGTACCTGGAACGCATCTTCGGGACGGATCAACAGTTCCAGATATTCCAGACCGAGTTCGGTTGGGCCTGCCAGAAAATCTTGACACCGGAGCAAATCGAGGAGGGGCTGGGACTGGGACTGGGGAGCTACGTGATCAACGCCCACACCGGAGTGGTGACCGCGCACTCGAGTCTCCCCCCGGATCTGATCGGGGAGATGTACGACGAGGCGATCCGTACGGGACAACCGGTTCAAGGACATCAGGTATATCCACCGAGGTGGCGCATGAACATCCAACGGACACGGGAAGACTCGCAGGAGATCGAGTACCTGATGGAAGCGACGTCGTTAACCGAGCCCCCGGAATCGAATCTCGACCATCGACTGGTGATCAACAAGCAGAGCCTGTCCTACAGCCCGACCGACAGGACGACAGCGCGCACAGTCGCATGGGCGGAGATGCGCAACCGGACGGACGGGACCTGGCCAGCCCAAGGGACATTCGAGTTCTAGACGCTGATCTACCCACCCCTGTGGCGGGTGAGCATCCAACGCACGCAAGAGAACTCCCAGACGATCGAGTACCACGTACTGGCGCAGTCGATGACGCACCCACCGGAACCAACCGCGGCATTGCGCACCCGGCCACTGAATACGTTGTGCCAGCACGCGACGGCTCGCCACAGGCAACCGATGCCGTTGGTCGCGACTCTCAACCGAGGCATGAGCCTTCGGATTTTCCTCACGAGCAATCCCATACCCGCGAGTCCAACTCAAAAGGGCTGGACGCTCGGTCAATCGTCGACCCCGAAATTACGCCGACGCGACGTCCGACGCCCCTCCACGACAGAACCCGCGTCGACGCCGACATGCCGATCGACGCCAGAAATCCATCCGAACCGCACACCCAGCCGCCACGCCAAGACGACCCTCGAGGCAAGCCCACCGAAATCTCATCTCTCAGAGACGAGCTGCCGTCGGCTGTCGATGCTTACAACTCCATTCGGAACGCCGACGACATCAATGCGATCGTCGAACAACTGGACACGGTCCGACGTGCCGACGGATCCCGATATACCCACGCTGACATCGAAGCCATCAAAGACCATCTCTTCTACGAGCAGCACCCGCTGACCGCCGTCGATGGCAGCATCGTCCATGCGCATTTCGAAGCAAATCCCGACATCGCTGAGGCCTGGGTGCGGCTCAGGTCGGGGAAGTATACCGAGTCCGACGTACGGCTTTTGGAGCATGAGCTCGCCGAACACGACTACCTAACGCGCAACCCCGACGCGACCTACGCCGATGCACACAGAGCTGCAAATGAGATAGCGAATTGGGAACGAAATCGACAACCGGCGCCGCGCGAGGATACTGCGTGGGATGGTCCAGTTCATCGAGAGGAACGAACCCAGCCCTCGGCTGAACAAATTCCTGACGGCAGACAACCAGTACCTGGGCAGACCGGCGCCGAAATACGCCGACCAAGTGATATAACCGGCCCGAACGGGGAGCGAATATGGGAGATACCACGGGGGTCCAGATTCGGAGAAGGCACGAATTCTGACATCACTAACGAGCTACGGAGGCTCTTCAATGTCGGCGCTAAGGCCGACCCCACACTCCCCCCAACACTGTGTTCGTATTGCCGATGCAACATCGCGACGGACATCGATCATGTCTTGCCGCGTAAAAGCAGCGGCGACCTGGGCCCCCACAACGTCACTCCGGCGTGCGACCATTGCAATACCTCAAAACTGGACAGAGTAGCGCCTGTCAACCCGGCACCCAACCAAGAAGGCGTGTTTCCTCCTCCTCATTGGCCAGAGGAAATGCGACACGGAACCGTGCCGTACAGTCATTACCCGCGAATTCAAGAGCGCCTCGAGGTCGAGATTTGGGGCGTCAAGCAACAATTCTTGCAACAGGCTGAACAGAAGGCAAAGTCTATTGCGCAAGCGCAGGGTATTACGAGCAAGCGGGAGATACGAAGAATCGAGAGAGAGCAACTCAACCATATTGATAGAGAGTATGAGAAGCTACGGAATGAGGTTTGGGCCGCGATTCGGCGAGTCGATTTTGATCCCAAAGCTTTCGAGGCATGGACGAGCAATCGTCAGCGAGTCCCGATCGACCTTAAGGTCGGCGTAAATCCAATACGCATGGTCTTTATTCGCGATGATGGACCAGAGGGCGGCACGCTGACATCAGCGAATTCGTACGAGCATTTTGTTGCCAACGTCCTGCAAGAAGCCCGAGGGGCAAGAGATATCGTCCACATCAGCCGGGATTCCCATGGCAGATTGGTTACCGGACACGCTGAAATTTTGGTCAGCACCATCGAGGAGGCACAGCGCTATGGCCGCGGCGAGGATGTTCCCGAATGGGAACCTGACCGCGGTAATGCACTCGCCGCCAGGTACGAACAAGGGCTCGCACAGCCACCTGAACAGACCAGACCTGAGCGCAGCGATGCAGAGGTCCTGAGCCCCAAGATGATAGATCCACATGATCGCGCCGATATGACTCTAGCTGAACGCGAAAATGCTCGCGACGAAGCTAGGCGCGACCGCGACAGGCGAAAGGAAATCTTCGCTAGCCACAATAGTGAAAGATATTGGGCACAAACACCGGGTGAGCGCGACGAATTCGAACAAATGATCGAACAGAGGCAACGTGCTCGCGACGTCGACGAGGCAAAGTTGGACGCGTCCGAGCACAAGCGCGACCAACGAGCACGCGATGAGCCCACACCAGAGCAGCGTGCCGCAGACGCACGTGAAGAGGATCTGGATACCAGAGAACGTGCCCGCCTCATGCGCGACTGGATGCGAGATCAGCAGGAGATCGAGCGTTATGATCGCACGCTCAGAGGCGACTCATCGGAGCACAGTCAGGAACTAGACAGCATCGAGCAGGCCCTCGATGACCGCGATCGAGAACTTGACCGACGCGAAACCGACCGAATCAATCGAGAACGCCTCCTCGCTCGAGAAGGCGTCGAACTCAGCCCAGAGCAAGTAGTTGAACGCGAACTCGACGACCGAGAACGTGTAGCAATCGAACGTGCCCGGGCACAGACCATCCGAATGCGTGAACACGCGATAGAGGGTCGCGAGACGCCGGAGCGGATCCGTGAACTCGATACCCGAGCACTCGAACTCGATGGACGTGAACTTGCCCGCATCGACCTAGAACGTGCCCTCTTACGAGAAGGCCGCGAGCCGACCGCAGAAGAACAAAAGCAACGCGAACTCAACGCACGAGAACGAGAAATCGACGCCAGAGAACGCGAAATCATCGAACGCGAACGCGAACGCGTCGTAAGGCAACTCGAACTCGCACGAGCGCTCGAGCAAGACGGACGTGAGAGTCCAGAGCGCGCCCGAGTCCGCGAGCTCGACGGAAAAGAACAAGTAATCGACGCGCGAGAACGTGCTCGTGTCGACCAAGAACGCGAACTCGCACAAGACGGACGCCGACTCACCCGAGAGCAACTACTCGAACGCGAACTCGACGCCAGAGAACGCGAGATCATCGAACGCGAACGCACCCGAATCACCCGGCAACTCGAACGCGAACGAGAAGGACGGGAGACGCCGGAGCGGATCCGTGAACTCGATACCCGAGCACTCGAACTCGATGGACGTGAACTTGCCCGCATCGACCTAGAACGTGCCCTCTTACGAGAAGGCCGCGAGCCGACCGCAGAAGAACAAAAGCAACGCGAACTCAACGCACGAGAACGAGAAATCGACGCCAGAGAACGCGAAATCATCGAACGCGAACGCGAACGCGTCGTAAGGCAACTCGAACTCGCACGAGCGCTCGAGCAAGACGGACGTGAGAGTCCAGAGCGCGCCCGAGTCCGCGAGCTCGACGGAAAAGAACAAGTAATCGACGCGCGAGAACGTGCTCGTGTCGACCAAGAACGCGAACTCGCACAAGACGGACGCCGACTCACCCGAGAGCAACTACTCGAACGCGAACTCGACGCCAGAGAACGCGAGATCATCGAACGCGAACGTGCCCAGATCACTCGGCAACTCGAACGCGAAAGAGAAGGACGAGCCTTGCCAAAACGTGTCCGCGAACTCGATGCGCAAGAACGAAGGCTCGACGCGAAAGAACTCAAGCAAATACAACAGGAACGGGAGTATCTACAAGCGGGTATAGAAGTGACGAAATTCCAACGGGAAATGCTCGACTGGAGCCAAAGAGACCACCAACAGCGTGTGGCTCAAATAGCGCAACAACGGGCGCTAGAGCTGGAGGGGCGTGATCCCATTACGCGACTGCTACGATCAGTAGGTCTTGAACGATTAGCGCGTGAGCGTGAGACTCGAATAAAAGAAGCACGGGACCGTGCCGAACGATCACGGGCCAGAGCGCAGGAAATTGGTCTCAGTCGAGACCGTTGATCGAGAACGATACTGTAGCCATGCTCGTAAATGACGATATCCATAGAAGCCATGGTGAGAACTATGTCCGTTTTACCAGCGACTGCAGATCCGAGTAACATGCGAGTCCACGCACCGGAGAGGGAACCCCGATGACAGACGGAAGCGGCACATCCTCGGACCCGCTGGTCAATGCCAGGCCGGGCTCACTCGCCGAGCAACTGCTCCTGAGCAGAATGGACACTTGGCCAGAGCCATCACAGATGCCGTTGATCCTCGACAGCGATATCGGCAGCGAACCCGACGATGCTCTCGCACTTGCCGTTGCAGCCGGCCTGCCCAGCCTCGAGCTCGTGCTCACGAGCGATGAGCGCGACGGCGACCGAGCACGCCTGGCTCGCTACCTGCTCGATCTACTAGGACGCACCGACGTCCCAGTCGTGGCAGGCCGGGATCTCGGCAACAGGTTCAACTGGGCTGCCGAGACCCTCATCCCCGGGTATGTGCCCGCCCAACCGACCGACATCGCCGCGGCGGTCTCGAAAGTACTCGACCGACATGACGGCCAAGTCGGCTGGATCGGCCTAGGGCCGATGTCGAATCTCGCCGAACTACTCACAGTCAGCCCTGCCCTGTCCGCCAAACTGGTTGTCACACAGCAGGAAGCGGCATTCAGGGTATTTCCCGACAGTGGCGGACAAAACGTCATCATGGATCCTTCCGCGGCCCGCACAATCCTCGATGCTGATCTGCGACCCTGGATTGTGCCGGGCGATATAACCTTCCACGTAACCACCGTAATCACAGAGGAGACCACTGAGTACAAGGTCATCGCCCATAGCGATGATCCTGCACGCGTTCTACTTCGCAGGCATATGGATGAATGGTTCGATGATGTTGTCCCCGGCTTTGGCCTCCACGGACTGTTGACGCTTTCCCTCGGGATCGGAATGCCATTCCTCACCGCCACACCCGCCAACATCAGTCTCGACGAAGCCGATCGTATCCAATCCGGCAGCAGCGCCGCATTCATGGTCACGAGCGCTGACTACAGCAGCTTTCGCAAGTGGCTCGTCAGCCGTCTCGACCAGATAGCATCGATATCAAGTCACCACCCGGCAGCCGAATACAACCCACGTACACCAAGGGGCGAATGATGGCGCTCTACGCAGAGATCCAGAAGCTGGATGAGGATAACCAGCACGTCCGTTATAGATATACCGACGTCGAAGGCGTACAACAGACGCTGGTGCTGGACAAGGAGGCCGAGACAATCTCCCTTGAGACCGGCTCCGAGGACATGCTCTACCGGGCTGTGGTCAGGAAAATCGCGGCAGCGTGGCTCGATGGCCAGGTACCCGATCGCATGATCGTCCATTCGTAGCCGACCAGCTACGGTTTCCATTCCTCCGAACTGAGCCAGCGTATCGACGCCCTAGTGTTACGGGAGGAATGCAGGCTCAGGTCCAAGTGCGCTGGTTCATTGCCGTATCGGGAACTCGCGGCTATCAGCACTCGCCGTGATTCACTACGGTTACATGAAGCAGCTGGCGGATGCGGACAGACTCCGCGCTGGAGGAAGGTCCCTCTGCCAAAAGGTGGCTGATCCCACCTAGGTTCGCCGCTACAGCGGCGAAGACGTGGGCAAGGAACTCCGTGAAGTCGGCCCGGTGTCCGGGGCGCCATTCCTGCCGCGCCGCCGCTGTTAGCAGCGCGACTGCTTCGCGGCTGAGCCGTTCGCGCTCAGCTCGGAAGTCGAGTTGTGCGCCATCGCCTCGCCGGAACTCGACCGCTGCGGCGTCGGCGGCGTGCTCAGCTTCGGCTTTCGTCGCGAACCTGACGGGTTTGCCGTTGTCGTCCAGTACGGTCCTGTGTTTGCCGTCGGAAGTCCGATAGCGACCTCGCCAGTATTTGCCACAGTTCTCCGCGAATCCCATCCGCCACCTCGTCTTCCTAGGTCTGGGCCGGGCATCTGCGCCGGGGTGGCCGGGCTTCCGCCTCTTCGATGGGCCTGGCAAGTTTGTTGACGGGCTGGCCGGTGACGCCGGATCCCCCTTGCGCTTATGCACGCGGCAATATGTACTGCTACGCACGGCTTTCGGACTTGTACGACTTCGTGTCGGCTGGATTTCCGGCGGGGCGTCATGAGTTCAGAGGTGTCCTGGCGACGTCGTGAAGATGGTGTGCGAGTTCGCACCAGAGCACGGTGCGATCGTTGACTTCGTACTGCGCGCATCGCCGGGGTCAAACCTGGGCCAGGCGGCCGGATTTACGAATCGGGGCGGCTGGCCTCGTCCATCGATGACGCTGTCATGCAGCAGCCGGTTCCCGCTGCCAGGGTCAGCACGGTCCACGCTGATTGCTGATCGCCGGTCATGGCCTGCCATTCGGTGTGGAATTCGGTGTCGTCGACGGGCCAGGAGTGGCGTGCGGACAATCGGCACACGCTCGACCGCAGTAGGGAGTCGACCGGATAGATCGTGAAGTCGTTGCTGTGATCGGCGACCGCGCGACGGATCGTCTGCTGGTCGAGCTGGGGCAGGACCGCCGCGATGGCCTCGACCAGGTCGGTGGGTTTCGCGTCGGAGCTCAGGAACCGGCTCCATCTCTCGCCGTGGTCGAGGTAGGCGCTGGCGGCCAGATGCAGGGTCGGTTGTTTCACCCGCAGTTGCAGGTCGATGAGGTCTTCCAATCCCAACCCGACCAGCACTTCTGGGCGGGGGAACAGCCACACGTCGCCGACGTGGGTTCGGACCAGCCGCCCGTAGGCGTGGCACAGCCGGGTGTAGAGGTGTCGGATCTGTTTGGGTGTCGCGAGTTGTCCGAGGATGGCGGTGCCGAGGGCGTCCCAGAGCCAGGGGTTGGCCAGCCGGGAGACCGGACCCAGGGCGCGAAGCGGTGCGGTCAGGGTGAGCGGGCCGCTCAGTGTGCCCGGATCGAAGTAACCGATATCGGTGCGTCCCCCGACCGGGCCGATGGGTGTGCAGTCGATGAACAGTCCCTGAGCGAGGTGTTCAGCGGTCACGAGCGACAGCTGGTGGCTGTCGTCGGTGACGAGACGGTGGGTGCGTCCGTCGGGGGCGTGGAACCAGCCTGGGTGGTCGAGCATCACGGTTGGCATGACTGCTGTCCCTTCTGTGACTGCGTGGCCGGTCGGGTTTGGTGGGTGCTTCCGTCCGCTCGGGCCATGTGGTGGACGGGTTACCAGAGGTGGAGGAACGTGCTGGGGAGGCGGCGGGTGCCGTTGTGTAGTTCGTCGACTAGGTCTTGGTAGCCGGAGGCGAGATCGCACAGTCGAGCCCAGGAGTCCTGGTAGAGGTCGTCGGGGGCGTGGGCGAGGGCGATGAAGGTCTGGTTGGTCAGCTGGGCGAGTCGGTCGACGATCTGGCCGAGGGTTTCGGTGTGCAGGGTGGCGGCGGGCAACGGCGGCGGTGCCGCCTTGGCGATCCATTCGTCGATCTCTCGGATCAACTCGATGCGCCGTAGCGCCAACTTCCCGCCGTCGCAGGCTGCGGTGATATCGCGGGTCTCGTGGACCTTCGCTAGTTCGGCGGCGGCGTCGAGCATCGGGTGGGTCGGGTCGAGCATTGGCATCCCGCGACATGCCGCCAGCAGCAGGTCCTTGCCGGGAATCCGGTCCACAGCGGACCTCCTGAGGTCGGAACGGTGGTGGTTCATCGGAGCAGGGTTTCGTGCATCCATTCCAGGAACTCCGGGTAGTCGACCGCGCAGGCGACGTCGATCGGGCGGCCGTCGGGGTCGCGGTAGAGGCGGGCGTCGCGTTCGATCCGTATCCGTTCAGTGCGGAAGGCGACGAAACGCCGATCGAGCGCAGCACTGAGGGTCAAAGGGTCGTGCATCCAGCTGCCGCTGCGGCGGGCGAACCATGCCTGGAAGTTCGCCGCGAGCAGGCGCTGCCACCCGGTGGCGGTCGTGGATCGTAAGTGGCGCAACAACGCTGAGTCGGCGGTGATGTCGATGTGGGGGGAGTTGGTGAAGTCCGACAGCACCAGTCGCGGGCTCTGGACCGCACGTAGTGCCAGTCCTGCCGAGGAGGTATCGGTGTGCAGATTGTGCGAGGCGCGGGTTTTATCGCGGTAGTGATCGAGCCAGCCCCCCATCTGAACCACCGACAGGCGGTCGGCCAGATCGGGGAAGCTGCACAAGACCAGAGCGAGGTTGGTCATCGGTCCCATCCCGACCCACACGATCGGCCCGCTCGTTCTTTCACACACTCCGGCGATCGCGTCGAGGAGCTCGTCGACGATATCGACGGGGTCGTCGGGTCGGTGGGGTGGCTGGCACGGGTGGTCGTGCATCACAAATCGGTGATTTCCGCCGAGGTCAATGCCGGTGATGACGGGGACGTCGTGGCGGTCTAGGGCATCGAGTGCGCACCGGGCCAGGCGCGCGCGACGCCCGAGTGTCTCGTCAGCGGTGATGACGGCGAGATCATCTACTGTGCGCGCCGCTATAGCTAAAGCGACGAAATCGTCTGGGTCGTAACCGATGTCGGTGTCCAGAATCACCAGACTCTTGCTGGGATCTGGTCGATGGGGTGTTGCGGGTTGTTGACTGGAGAGCTGTGTGGTTTCGAGCATTCTCGGGTGTCCCTTCTGGCGTGCCGTGTCGGGCGGGCAGATGAGGGCCTTGTGGCTTTGACCGGGAGTCCGCGGGCCGCGTGACGGTTTCGACTTCGGCTAGCCATGGCCGACGCGTAGTCGTGTTGTCTGGAACAGCCGATACCGCAGGCGAGGCGCGTTGCCGATGGGTTGATGGGGCGGTGTGTCCCATGCCTCGATGACCAGGGTGTTGATGTCGGTCCAGCGGATCCGGACGCTGACCGCTTGTGCACGCAGCTGGGGTTGGTGCTCGAACCAGCAGCGGTGCACGACATCGGCGACGATCAGCCGCATAGTGTTCTCGACCAATAGCGCGTCCCGGTGGACGTTCCAGTGCTGACAGAACCAAGACGCCGCCTCGACCGCACGGCCGACTGGATCGCTTCTCATGGGCACTGTTGCGGTGGTGGCCAGCGCCGCCCAATTCGTCGACGGCCGGTCGGTCAGCTCTACAGAAGTCATGGGGCACCGCGCTTTCTGGCGTAGTTGCCTAGGGCATCCACAACCGTTGGCAGGGAAAGGGTTTCAACCCCGGGAGGAGGTTGTGGTCGATCGTGACCATTGCCAGATGCTGGATGTTGGCCGCGTGCGCGAACGCGAGGGCGGCGCATTCCTCGCCGCAGAAATGCAGGACCGTTCCGTCGTAGAAACAGACAGTCAGATGACACTGCGACATCGCGACCACACCCGTCCGGCTACATCGGTCTGGGAACGGATTCGGCAGTCTGCCTTGGGATTGCGCGGCATCGAGGCCAGCGCTGTGGGGGTAGCGCTGTCCATACCTCAGCGCTGTGCCGCAAGACGCCCAGCCAACCCTTGATCTGCGCGGCCGAGGGCACCATCACGACATCGACGGCCTCGAAATCCAGACCGGCGAGCAACCGGCTGAAGCTCGAATCCGACTGCGCCAGAAGAACTCCACCAGCAGCCAACTCGACACCATGACTGGCGGCTAGCGTTTCGAGACCGGCAACGTGAACATCGGCCTGTGGACCCGAATAATCCAGGCGCACAATCGCATACGCGTGCACGGTCATGACCGGCCCCCGGGTGTCTGGGCCGTGAATGGTGGCCGGGTTTCCTTGCCGTATGAGCGGTACAGCGGCAAGGGAAGGTCGAACCAGGTCACCGTGCCCCCGCCTTCGCGCCGGTCGCGGCCGACACTGGCGCGATGCTGATCGCACAGCCCTTGCAGTGCGACACTGATCGGTTCGTGGGCGTGTTCGCGGGTCTCCTCGAACGTCACCACCAACCGATCCGGGTAGCGCAGCCAGCGCACGGTCAGTTGGTTCGCACCCGGTGTCTGGTTCGCACGAGCGGTGAAACGAATTGCCGCGCTGACGACTTCGGTGAGTAGCGCATCTACCTGGTCGACCAGATCGCAGAGTCCGGTCCGGGAGAGGTACCGGTGGGAACTGAGCCGGATGACCTCGAGTGCCAAACCGTAGGCGTCGACCTGCTCAACACCCAGTTCCACCGGGCGGTCTTCATCCCATCCCTCGTCTTCCTCGGCGAGACGATCCTCGCCTCGGTCCAACCGAATAGCACGCGGCATCGAGACCGGATGCACATACTCCACCGACACCGATCGACTGGCTTGCGAGATGCGTTCCAGTACAACATTTCTCGGTGCGCCGAGACCATCGAAATGGGCGGGGTCCGGTGCGATCACATACTCGCCGCCCCACCGTGACAACGCATTCAACATCGCCATGAACGCCGGTGTCGGTGGCGGGGAAGCAACCAGTCGGGCCAGATCGACACCGTTTCGGGCCGCGAGTTCATGCAGTGGCTCCATGATCCGGCCACCCGAACGCTCATCCAGAGCGACCAGCAACGACCACAAAATTGCGGCCGGTGAATCAGCTTCGCAGAACACCCGCCCTGCGAGACTGCCACCGCAGTCGGCAGCGAGCGCTTCCATCTGGGCCTCTACTTCCGCGCTCTGAGAACCCACGAGCGGAAGTTGCATATATCCGTAAATTTCGACACTCATGTGGTCACCGCCTTAACGTCGGACGGCCCGCACGGCCACACCCGGCAACGGAGCTGCATCGTCATCACCCCTGTCTGCTACCTCGGAGTCCTGGATGGGCAGTACACCTACATGTAATGCACATCACAATGATGTCGGTAATATAGTCTGTAAATTTACATCCAGCAATACATGTCGATGTACGACCAGTGAGCCAGTTAGGGTGCTACTGGATGTCGTAGATATGGAGGCCGGTGTGACCGATGGAGGCAGGCGGGCGGACCCGAACGCCCTGCGTTTTCTGATCGGCCGAGAGCTGAAGTTCGCACGCGAGAAGGCCGGCAAGTCTCAGACTCAGGCGGGTAAAGAGCTTGATTGCACTCCCACGAAGATCAACTATCTCGAAACCGGCAAAACCACGCAGCAACCAGCCGAAGTCACGGTGTTGCTGCGCTTCTACGGTGCCAAACCGGCCGACGTCGAACGGATCTCAGCTCTAGCTGGGCAGGCCGACCAGACGACATGGTGGGCACCGTTCGGTGCATCCTTCCCGAACTGGTTCACCACCTTCGTAGGGCTGGAAGGGCTCGCGGAGAGCCAGTTCTGCTACACCTCGATGCACCTGCCGGGCCAGCTCCAAACTCCCGGCTACGCTGCGGCCCTCCTTGAAGGGCACCTTCGTGTTCCGCCTGCGGACGCACCCGGAGTTGTCCGAGGCCGAATGGCACGCCAACGCCTGATTGACGAGAACCCGCTACACCTGCGTGCCGTCATCGAAGAGTACGTTCTGGATCGTGCGGCGGGCGGTCCGGAGGTGATGCGGGAACAGCTCGAACATCTCTTGGCGTTGGTTGAGCTCCCAACCGTCGAACTGCATGTGATGCCGGTTAGCGTTGCCGTTCACGATGGTCTCGACGGTGACTTCATTGTTCTCAACTTCCCATCCGCCAACAGCATTGGGTACATCGAGTATCCGGCGGGCGCGCTCTACGTCCAGGATCAGGACCAAGTGGAGCTCTATAAAATGGCTACCAACCGACTGTGTGCGGCGGCGTTGTCGGAATCTGACTCCGCCAAAGCCATCCAACGTCGGCTGGCAGCCCTTCGGAAGTAGGAGTACAGATGAGCACCGCAGACCGCCTGCCGTGGCGAACGTCCAGCTACAGCGGTAACGGAGAAGGCTGTGTCGATGTTGCACCAGCGACAGAACGCGTCTTCGTTCGCCACGCCAAACATCACGACCAAGGAGTGATCGAGTTCTCGGCCTGCCAATGGTCGGACTTCATCTCCGCAGCTCTGGGCGGTCGCCCCATTAGCGGCAGCATCGCCCTTGAACATGACGGTGACGACACGCTGGTCGCAACGGAAAGCATCCGGCTCCGCTTCAACAAGGTTGAGTGGACTGCCTTCGTCGCCGGTGCGACCGACGGCGAGTTCGACTTCCTGCAACTCGCGGATGCGGTCTGAGGTCCTGGAACTGGTGGCCGCTCGTCTCAGGATGACGGCTACTCCTGGCCAGTTGGCCAGCATGCTGAAACTCCGCAAGTCAGCACCTCGTCCCAAGGACCGCTTGCATGTCGGCGAAGCCGGTGACGAGCCGATCGAACTCGCGGAGGGTGTCGCAGCGGTCGAGAATGCGCTGTAGGTCGGCGGTGAGCTTGTGCCGGGGCCTTATCATCCGCCCAGTGAACCGACACGGCGTGATCGGCGGCGGCGCGGTCAGCACAGGGCCTAACCCGTCGCTTCACGCCAGGAGTGCAGCCGCCGACGCACCGACCGCTCGCTGCCTCGGTTGCCCGCGCAGCTGTCACTTTCAAGCAGCGTACGGTCCCCTGCTGTGACACGCACGGGCCCTGGTTTCAGGCAGCCAGGGCGGGCGGAGTGTGGAAATAACGCGGAAGCCCCGCAACAGGGATGGCACTGCGATCGATGTCGTTCGCTTGGGTTCGGGCCTCGGCGTGTGTCGGCGACCGGAAAATCAAGACGTCCTCGTGCGCTATCAAATGCATCGGCAGCCCGGCCGCCCGTTGCTTGACGACGAAGTCGCGCTGGAAGAACGAGCTGCGACCGACGATGTCACCCTCGACGAGACGTCCTAGTAGCGCGACGCAACGTTCCACAGGGACGAGCCCGGCCAGGGTGCCGCAGGTGATGATGTGGGCGGGTAGGTCGATGAGTTCGGCGTGCTGTCGCCAAGGCCGTGCGGTGACGACGACGTATCCGCCGGGGCGCAGCAAAGTAGCGGTGGCGGTGAGGATGCGGGTGAATCCGGTCAACAAGCGGCCGAGGCCGAGGTTGGCCAGGTTGCCGCGGTCCAGTGTCGCACCGTAGCGGTGGTCGCGTTTGTGGACACCTTCGCCGGGGCGCACGGAGACCTGCCCGTGGGTGGAGTCCCCGTAGGGGGGTGAGGTGATCACAAGGTCGACGGCGCCGAAATACTCGGCGGGGAGCACGATGCTCAGCCGTCGTGCATCGCCGGTGAATACCGCGGCGTCGTGCTCGATACCTGCCTCGCGGGCCAGGCCCACGTTGGTGCGCGCGATCTCGGCCCAGCGGGCTTCGTACTCGACTCCCACGGCTCGCCGGCCGCAGTGGAGCGCTTCTACGAGGGTGGTTCCGATGCCGCACATCGGATCCAGGACGAGGTCGCCGGGCTTGGTGTAGGCGGTGATCGCATGGGCGGCGATCGCGGGCAACATTTTCGCCGGGTGCGCGGTGCCCTCAGGGCTATATCGGCCGCTGCGTTGCGCGGCGGGGGCCGACTGCGCGGTCGCCCACACCGACACCGGGACCGCGGTGGGATCGCCCGCTTGGCGGGGTTGTGGAGTTGTTGTGGTCATGGGCGTTGCCTTTCGTGGGTGCGGTCGTCGTCGACGACCGCGCAGGTGGTCGTGGTGGCTGGCGACGTCGGGGGTCAGGCGGGGAGGCCGGGGTTACCGGCTTGAAAGTCGTGGGGCTGGAGGAAGACCAGCACGTCGGTGTGGATCCTGCGATGCACCGGCATCGGGGTGAGAGTCTCGAAGTCCGGGGCAGCGGCGAGGACGGTGTCTTCTCGGATCGGGACCGCGACGATGTGCTGGAGGTAGAGCAGGTCAGCACCTTGGGCGGCGGCCACGACGTGGCTGGTCGGATCGACGAGCTCACCACGGCTGGTGGTGAGGCTGTGGGTGAGCACCACGAGCACCCCTGCCTCACACAGCAACGCCGCTGCCGCTGCGGCGATCGAGTCCCCCGCATTCAGGTCGTGATGTTCGGGTGTCGGGTTGGTGATGACCAGATCCGCCCCGCCACACGAGGCAGCGACCCAGACTCCCGATGCCGAGGCTGCGTCGATCACCGTCACTGTCCGGTCGAGCGACTCGACCACCGCCGCGACGTCGTTACTTGTTCTGCGTGAGCGGTGAGCGTCGGAGTTGCGGTGGGAGCCGAAGGGGTGGGTGGGCCAGTCCAGCAGGATGACCTTGGCTTTCGAGTGACTGAACTCGGTGACAGCGCGGGACACGACCGGTATCGGCCACCCGGCGGTGGCCTGGGTCGGGTCGGTTCCAGCCGCCCAGATCGTCGTCGGGATCGAACGGTCTGGCCGGTGGGATGCGGTGGTGGACTTCGCCCTGCCCGATCGCCGGGCGGGTTGGGGTGCGGTCATGGAAGACCCCTCTCGGATGAACAAATGCGTGAGTGTTTGCATCCGATACACACCGACAGAGATCCCCCTATTCAACATTTCTCTATTCAATGAGATGTCATTGCCAACGACAGTCCAGTCGAATTCGCGTCGCACAGGGACAAATAGTCGTCGGCGTGCGTCACGCCCAAAATAATTATTTTCGGAGTTCTGAACCGGCATGACTTCTACCTTGATCCAGCGCCACCGCACTGCCACCAAAACGCCACCAAAACGCCACAGACCCTGCTCAATCGTGGTTTCAGGCAGTCGTCAGAAGTCCTGAAGCCTGCCCGGAATCTGCCCTCGCGGGCGGACTTAACCGGCGCCGTGAAGTCATCTCGAGGTCATTTGGAGGTACTTCGGTGGCGTTTTGGTGGCGTCGCGTCTTTTCCCTTGAGTCGTCGTTTCTTTTCACGCCTACTCAACGGAGCTGATGATGATGGAGATTAATTCCGGATCACTGGGACGAGGGGCCGCGCTGGCAGTAGTGCGGTCGAAATTCGATCAGATCGCACGAAACCCGGTGTTTTTGACGGCCGGGGTCGTCGCGGGATTGGGCGATCAGGATCTGCGCGCCGATCAGCTACGCGACCTGCTGCTCGACCCGGCACTACCCATCACCACCGTCGATGCGGCGTGGGTGTATCTGGTGGGCCGCTCGCGCGCCGAGGGTGGGGACGCCACGCTGGCGTGTGCGGGGATCGCGTGGCCGATGCTGACCGGAGTCGCGGCCCGGTTGTCGCGATGGGCGCGTGACCAACGCGATCTCGAAGCGGCGATTCTGGCCGGGTTCGTGGCCGCGTTGGCGCAGGTGGATCTGGATCGCCGGTTCGTGCTGCACCGGCTGCGCTGGGCGGCCTACCGCAGCGGCTACGCCTGCGCGAAGGACACCACCGAGTGCCCGACCCCGCAGCAGTGGCTGGTCAACCCCACCGGCGCAGACGGCAACTCCCCGGCCCAGCGATGGGTGATGCGCGCCCCGGTCGGCCATCCGGAATTCGTTCTCGCCCAAGCGGTCGCCGAAGGGGTGATCAGCGAGCGTGAAGCCGAGTTGATCGCCTGCACCCGGTTGGAGCGGCGAATGTTGACCTCAGTCGCGGCCGAACGTGGTGTGTCCTACAAGGCGCTCGAGCAGACTCGCCGCCGCGCCGAGCACAAGCTGGCCGCCCACCTGGCCCAGGCCGCCCGCGACACCGACGGCGCCCGCACCAGCGTCGTCGAGGCCGCCGCCTTGTCCTCGCCCTCGGTTCTCACCACGGCCCGGCGGCCACAGCGCCGGGCCAAGAAATCTGGTCGGCCGCTGTTGAAAACCGTCCCTGCCGCCGGTGTCAAAGGGTGCGGGAACCCATCAGCGGCCCCCGCTCAGACCGCCCCGCCGAAGCGCACCCCGGCTTCGGCGACGTCTCCGGAGGTGCGCCGATGTGCATGAACTCATTCCCTGTCCTCGAGCCCCGCAGCGGCACCGCGGCCCCAACGACGCGCCGGTATCGAGGTCGAGGCCGACTCGTGGCGTTGGTCGTCGTGGCTTGCGTAGCCCTACTGGCGGCGGTTGCGGGACCGGCCTCGGCACAACCGATCTCGGTGCTGGCGATCGCGAGCTCCTTCGACGAAGTCCTCAACAACCTGCGCAACTGGATCGTCGGAATCCTCGCCGCCGCCGCCACCGTCTGCCTCACTATCGGCGGCGCCCGCTACCTCATCTGCTCCGGTGACCCTGGCGAGGTCGAGAAAGCCAAATCCGCCATCCGGGCCGCCGCCATCGGCTACTGCCTCGCGCTGCTCGCACCGGTCATCGTCAGCGTCCTCAAATCAATCGTCGGCGGCTGACCATGACACCAACACGGCAACCCGCCGACCCACGAGCGATCCACCCGCCACCCCCACCGTCAACGACCCCCCGTCGATGGCGACGGATACTCGGGGTCCTGGCACTACTCGCGGCGCTGCTGGGATCAGGAACCGCGCTCGCTGCCGCGGACCCGGTCGTGACACCGACCCCACCAGCCCCGACCCAACCCACGCCGACTCAACCCACGCCGCCATCACCGACTCGGTGGCAGACACCACCAACGGCCCCGACACCGGCCCAACCAGCCCCCAGCCCGGCACCGTCGGGCCCCACAGGTGCGGGCAGTGAGGACCCCGAATGCGGTGTCCGACACATCAGCGGCTGTGTCGCCAAAGCTATCGACGGGTTCTTCCAACGCGTGGTCGATTCGGCACTCAACCCATTGCTGGATCTGCTCTCCACAACGTTGCTCACCACCCCCGAACCGCAGTCACTACCCAGGGTCGGGGAGTTGTGGGACTCGTCATGGCAGATGGTTTTGGCGTGCTATGGGCTGATCGTGATCGCGGCCGGGATGCTGCTGATGGCCTACGAAACACTGCAAACCCGGTGGCCCCTGCACGAACTCGCCCCACGGCTGGTGGTCGGATTCGTGGCCGGGGCGATGAGCATGCTGATCGCCACCCAGGCCATCAGTTGGGCCAACGCACTAGCTGCCGCCATCGGCGGAGACGCACTGGACCCGAACTCGGCGACCGCTGCGCTCGAACAGCTCACGGCCACGAGCCCGGGTTCAGGGATTTTCATGATCCTGCTGCTCAACGTTCTGACCGTCACGATCACGGTGCTGCTGATCACCTACGTCGTGCGGGTCGCCATCACCATCGTCTTGATCGTGGCCGCTCCGCTGGCGTTGATGTGTCACGGGCTGCCCCACACCGAGTCGATCGCCCGCTGGTGGTGGCGCGCGTTCGGGGCGTGCCTGGCGATCCAGGTCGTGCAATCGCTGGTCCTGGTCACCGCGCTGCGAGTGTTCCTGTCTCCGGGTGGGTTCGTGTTCTTCGCCCCCACCCAGACCGGGATCGTGAACCTGCTCGTAGCGCTGGCGTTGATGACGATTCTGGTCAAGATCCCGTTCTGGCTGCTGTCGGCGCTCAACATCGGCCATGGCCGCTCGATGGCCGGTTCACTGGTCAAGGGCTTCATTGCCTACAAAACCTTCGGACTGATCAAAGGCCACGGCGCAGGCCCGACCCCGCGCCGTGGCGGGCCTGCTCCCGTGGGTGCGCGCAGCGGCAGCGCGGCTGGCAGCGAGTCCGACCCATATGCGCGGGTCCGGGCTACCCGCGACGGGCAACTGATGCTGCCCTTGCCGGGTGTCCGCCGAGTCGAAACCACCCGGCCGCAACCACACACCGCGCCCACCGCAAGCACTCCCCCAACGCCCAGCCAGCAACGGGTGCAACCGAATCAGCGGCGAGGCCGTCAGCTGAGTTTGCCGTTGTGGGCACCTGAGCCGACACCGCCGCTGGGCCGGGACGGTCAGTACCGGCTGCCCATCACCGTGGCCCGAGTCCGGACTACCCGCCGCTCTGGTGCGCCACCTCCACCGGCGCCGAGTCACCGCGGTCAGCTCGCCTTCGATTTCGACCCCGATCCGTTCAAGGGCAACCGGCCCACCCGCAGTGGCCAGTATCCGCTGCCCCTCGGGGTCCGCCGAGTTCCGGGACGACCGGCCTCCGCCGCACCACCGCGTGCGGTCGCGCCGACACCGCCATCACCGCCGCCGTCATCGCGTCCGGGACGGCAACTGCAGCTGCCGTTGCCGAACCTGCCCGTCACATCCCGTGCACGTCGTTCTGGAGGTTCCACGAAATGACTACTCCGATCCGTATCCCCGCTGATGTCGAGCGCGCGGACCGCATCGTCGGCCCGTTCACCGCCCGCCAGCTCCTGGTCCTCGCCGCCACCACCCTGCTGGGCTACCTCGCCTGGATTCTCACCCGCACGGTGATCACACCGCCGGTGTTCCTCGCCGTTGCTGTCCCGGTCGGCGTCACGGTCGCGGTCACGGTCCTGACGACCCGCGACGGGCTGGCCGCCGACCAGCTGTTGCTCGCCGCGATCCACCAACACCTACGGCCACGCACCCAACTCCTCGCCCCCGAAGGCATCGATCCCGCTCCACGATGGCTGACCAAACGTGCCGCCGACGGCAGCGAAGGTGGCACCCCGCAACCGCTTTCGCCTTCGGATCTTCATCTTCCTGGAGCGGTCACCTCGGCGGGCAGTGACCAGGTCGGTGTCGTGGACCTCGGCCGCGACGGCCTCGCGGTGATCGCGGCGGCCGGGACGGTCAATCTCGGATTGCGCACACCCGACGAACAAGAAGGTCTCGTCGACGGCCTCAGCCGGTACCTGCACGCGCTGTCCGGACATGGGGTGCAGATCCTGATCCGCACCGCCCGCTTGGATCTGCACGGCCGCATCACCGAGCTGCAGGCCGCAACCGAGGCGATGTCGCCGGATCTGGCCCTCGCTGCCCTCGATCACGCGAACCATCTCGGTGAACTGGGACGCGACGGTGACTTGCTGTGCCGCCAGGTGCTGCTGGTGTTCCGCGAACCCCTGGACCTGGCCACGATTCCGGCGGGCACCTTGGGTGGGCCGTCGGTGGGTGCGGTATTCGAATGGTTGATGGTCGGGCGTCACCGCGCCCGTCACCAGCAGCTCACCGCCACAGTGCGGCGTGCGGCGGAGTCGCGGTTGCTGCGGCGGCTGAATGAGGCGCGCGAGCTCCTCGCCGCCGCCGAGATCACCGTCACCGCCCTCGACGACGCGCAAGCCGCCGCCATCCTCACCGATGCCGCCAACCCCGCCAGCCTTGTTCCGTCGTCGGCTGAAACCGCCTCCAGGACAACGGTCATCACCACCGGCGACTCCGAGTTCGCGGGTACCGAGCTCGACGACGACGCCCCCACCGAGGCCGACGCGGCCATCGGTGGTGATGACGTTCGGGGTCGATGGTTGGGCCGGTGGCGTAGCAACCGCCACAGCGGTGTCGGGCACGAGTTCGCCCCGGACTCACTGTCGATCGGCGCCCGGCACCTCGACGTCGGCTCCGATCACGTCGCCACACTTGCGATCACCGGATATCCGCGTGAGGTCCACCCCGGCTGGCTCGCACCGCTACTGACCCACCCCGGTCGCCTCGAGCTGGCCCTGCATATCGAACCGGTGGACCCGGTGACAGCGGCATCGCGTTTGCGACGCCAGCTCGGGCGTCTCGAGGCTGCGCGGATGCACAACGCCGACCACGGTCGCATGGCCGACCCGCAGATCGAGGTCGCAGTCGAGGACGCCCACGACCTCTCTTCCCGCGTGGCACGTGGTGAAGGCCGGTTGTTCCGTGTCGGGGTGTATCTCACCGTGCACGCCAGCACCGCGGCCGAGCTCACCGAGGAAGTCGCCGCAGTCCGTGCATTGGCGGCGAGCCTGCTCATCGACACCTGCCACGTCAGCTATCGCAGCGTCCAAGGATGGGTCTCCACGCTGCCCCTGGGCTTGGATCTGGTGAAGCTGCGCCGCACCTTCGACACCGCAGCGCTGGCGGCAGCGTTCCCGTTCAGCAGCCCGCAGCTGCCCGCCGAGGACCCGGTCACTGTCACCAACCCGACCGGCGTGCTCTACGGACACGACGCCGGATCAGGGCTTCTGTTCTGGGATCGGTTCGCCTCGACCGTCGACAACCACAATGCGGTTGTTCTCGGTCGTTCCGGGTCGGGTAAAAGCTATTTCCTCAAAGCGGAGATGCTGCGCTCGCTCTATCGCGGGATCGAGGTCATCTGCATAGATCCCGAGGACGAATACCGGCGCCTGGCAGAGGCCGTCGGCGGCACCTACATCCACCTCGGCGCGGCCGGTGTCCGGCTCAACCCGTTCGATCTGGAAGTCCACACCCGTCCCGACGGTCGCCGTGCCGCACCAGCTGACGCATTGAACCGTCGGAAACTGTTCCTGCACACCGTCCTCCGTGTCCTGTTCGGGGAACCGACACCCGCGCAGCGGGCAGTGTTGGATGCCGCGATCACCGCCTCCTATGCCAGTGTCGGGATCACCGAGGACCCCACCACCTGGACCACACCCGCGCCCACCATGCGGGTCCTGCGGGAACAACTCCTCGAATGCGGTGCCGGAGTCGGGGTCGACCTCGCCGCGGCGTTGCAGCCCTACGTCGGCGACGGAGCGTTCGCCGGATTGCTCGATGGACCGACGACCACCGTGCCCGACGGGGCGATGATCGTGTTCAGCCTGCGCGAGCTACCCGATGAGCTCAAGACGATCGGCACCCTGCTCGCATTGGACGCGACGTGGCGGCGGGTATCCAACCCCGGAACGCGCCGCCCGCGCCTGGTCAATGTGGACGAGGCGTGGATCCTGATGCGCCAACCCGCCGGAGCCGAATTCCTGCTCCGGGCGGCGAAAGCATTCCGCAAACTCTGGGCGGGACTAACTGTCGCTACACAGGACTGCGCCGACGTCCTCGGCAGTGACCTGGGTAAAGCAATCGTGGCGAACTCAGCCACTCAGATCTTGTTACGTCAGGCTCCGCAAGCCATCAACGAAGTCACCGCGGCGTTCTCGGTCTCCGACGGCGAACGCCGGTTCCTGCTTGCCGCCGCACGCGGACACGGCCTGCTCTCCACCGGCGCTCATCGGGCGGTATTCGCCGCGGTCGCCTCCGCGGCCGAGCACGACCTCATCACCAGCAACCCCGGCGAGCTCACCCAGACAACCAGCGACACGAACGTCTACATCGGTACCGCCGACACCGACACCGACGAGGGTCTCGACGCCATCGCCACCGACAGTGATCTTGACGACGGCGACGGTGACTCCTACATCGACCTGCAGGACGCGGCATGAATACCGTTGCTGCCCTGCCGATCCCAGCACATCGTGCGTGGCTGCCCGATTTCTTGCGTGACCCGGGCACCGGCAATCCGGTTCCGGATCTGGGTGAGCACCTCCGCCATCTGTTCAGCCCAGGCGGAGTCATCGTGGCCGCGGCGGTGGCGGCCGTGCTCGCCACCCTCGTCGTGCTCGCCCGTCGCCGTCGGCGCCGGCTAGCCGCAGGTGCCCGCGAGGTCACTGTCCTCGCCCCACCCAAGGTCGATCCCGCCGGCGCAGCCGGGTTGTGGGCGCACCTGATCGGAGTGACACGACCGGCATGGAAACGCGCCCTGTTCGGGCAACCGCACCTGGGCTTCGAGTATCGGATCACCCCGGAGACGGGCGTCACGATCACGATCTGGGTGCCCGCCACCATCCCACCCGGCCTGGTCGAACGCGCTGTCGAGTCCGCCTGGCCCGGGGCACGGACCCGCACCGCCGAGCACGCGAACTCACCACTACCGGGCCCGACGCCGGGACACCGACAAGTCCTGATCGGTGGTGAGCAACGGTTGGCTCGCCGCGAGGGACTACCGATCCGCTTGGACTACAGCGGCAACGATCCGATCCGGGACCTGATCGCCGCCGCCTCCAACCTCGAAGCGGGCCAGGCCGCCTGCGTGCAGATCCTCGCCCGCCCCGCTACCGGCCGCCGCGTACGCCGCATCCGCGCTGGCATCGGACGGCGATGGTACGTGGCGGTATTCGCTGATCTGCTGGACCTGATCACGCCCGGTCGGGCGCACGCGAGCCGTTATCAGGGTGCGCGGCTACCCACCTCACCGGACCGGCAAACCGCGATGGAGTACACCACCCAAGCCCGGGCAGCGGCCACCAAAGCTCGTGGGGCGCATTGGGCGACGGTGATTCGCTACGCGGTCAGCACGGAGGTTCCCCTTGATGCCCAGGGCACGGTGATCGGTGGGGCCCGTGCGGTTACCCGGGGCCGCGCGCACACGATCGGCGCGGTGTTCGCCGCCTGCACCGACCACAACTATTACCGCCGACACCGCCGTTGGCGACTCGAAACAGCGTTGCGGGGAAGGTATCTCGGGCGAGGCGATCTGCTGTCGGTGCCCGAGCTGGCCGGGATCGCGCACGTGCCCACCGATTCCGATATCCCAGGCGTCGCGCGCGCCGGTGCCCGCGCGGTCGCTCCGTCTCCCACGATCGCCATTGGTGGCGCGTATGCCAAACCTCTCGGTGTCAGCGACACCGGCACCGGGCGCGCTGTCGCGGTGCGCGTCACCGACGCACGTCATCACCTCCATGTCCTCGGGGCGACCGGTGTCGGTAAGTCCACACTGCTGGGGCGGATGATCCTCGACGATGCCGAGGCCGGACGTTCGGTGGTCGTCGTCGACCCCAAAGGCGACCTCATCACCGACATCCTGGACCGGCTACCGCATCGTCACGCCGAGCGGGTGGTGCTCTTCGACGCTGATTCCCGCTCCCGGCCACCGTGTTTGAACCCTCTCGACGCCGACCGCGCCGATGTCGATCGCACGACCGACAATCTCGTGACGATCTTTCGCCGCATCTACGCCCAATATTGGGGCCCACGCACCGACGACGTCCTGCGCGCGAGCCTGCTCACGCTGTGTAACCAGGGTGGTGTGGCGACCCTGGCGGATCTGCCGCGTTTGCTGATCGAACCGGGTTTCCGGGCGCGGATCACCAAGACGGTGACAGACCCTGTCCTGCAAGGTTTTTGGTCCTCGTATGAGGCACTGTCCGATGCGGGCCGTACCCAGGTCATCGGCCCATTGTTGAACAAGTTACGGGCGTTTCTGTTGCGGCCGTTTGTGAAAGCCTCGATCGCGGCAGGCCCCTCGACTGTCGATCTGGGCAAGGTCCTCGACCACGGCGGGATCTGCCTGGCCCGGTTGCCCAAGGGTTCTCTCGGTGAGGAAACGACACGCTTGGTCGGGTCGTTGATCGTGGCCCGCACCTGGCAGGCCACCGCTGCCCGAGCGCGCACTCCCGCTACCTCGCGTCGCGACGCCAGCCTGGTCCTCGACGAAGCCCATAACTTCCTGAATTTGAGCTCCCCGATCGAGGACATGCTCGCCGAAGCCCGCGGACTGCGCCTTTCGCTGGTGTTGGCCCATCAGAACCTCGGCCAACTGCCCAGGGAGTTGCGCGACGGGATCTCGGCGAACGCCCGCAACAAAATCACCTTCACCGCCTCGCCGGAAGACGCACGGGAGCTGGCACGGCACACCGCACCGTTCCTGTCCGAGCACGACCTGACCCATTTGGACGCTTACCACGCCGCCGCCCGGCTGCTCGTCAACGGTCAGCAAGCCCCACCATTCACCCTCACCACCACACCACTGCCTCCACCGGTACCCGGACGAGCGCGGGAGATCCGGGCCATCGCCCGCGCCCACAACACCACCCAACCCACCCCGGCCACGGCCGCGCCGACCACGCGGCAAACGAGCACCGATGCGCGGCGTCGCTGACTGCTGTTGTCTCCCCGAATATTTCATCCTCGCGCCCGAGATGGAGGCCCGCCATGATGACCCACCCGACCCGCCAGGCCGAGTACCGTGCACCCCGCCGCCACGACACCCAGCCCCGTCATCGACTCGATCTGTTATCGCTCGCCGCACGACTCACCGACCGCGACCGTTGGCTGCTGCGGATGCTCGCCGAGCATCGCGTCCTGACCAGCCAGCAGATCAACGAGCTAGCGTTCACCTGCGAACGCGTCGGGCGGCGACGGCTACTCGAGCTCTACCGCTACGGCGTCATCGACCGATTCACCCCGCAACGCGCAATCGGCGGCCCCGCCCCCGCCCACTACGTCCTCGATACCGGCGGCGCCGCGGTGCTGGCCGCCGAGCACGGCATCGAGGTCCGCGAGCTACGGTGGCGCCGAGACAGATCCATCGGCATCGCCGTCAGCATGCGCCTGGCCCACACCATCGGCGTCAACGAGTGGTTCATCAGCCTGGCCACCCATAACTTCCACCACGACACCGACACGGGCACCCTATCGACCTGGTGGTCACAGACCCGCTGCAAACGCCTCTACGGTGACCTCACCGAGCCCGACGGATACGGCCGCTGGAACCGCAACCAGGCACGCTTGGATTTCTTCCTCGAATTCGACCTCGCCACAGAAAAACTCGACAAAGTCGCCAATAAGCTCAAGGGCTACGCCGATTTGGCCAGCTCCACCGGCATCCTCACCCCGGTCCTGTTCTGGCTACCGACCGCCCGCCGCGAAGCCAACGCCCGCCGCGCACTCCGCGACGCGGCCAGCGCACTCGATGACCCCGGCGCGGTGCCGATTGCCACCGCCGCCGCGGACCTGCTCGACCCGACCAGCCCGCATCCCAGCGCCGCCGACCGAGTCTGGCTGCCCCTGCACGCATCCGGGACCACAGGCCGAGTCGAACTCCACAAACTCACCGACGCCTGGCCTCGGGTCACAGCTCCCCCTGAGCAGAGCACCGACGACACCGCCGTCGATCCCTTGACCATCCTTCCCCCGCCCGCACCGCTACCACCGTCGCCAACCCGAAGCGATCAGTGATGTTCGCCAAGGCCCTCGCCGCCGGAGGCGGGGCGATCATGTTCATCTCGGTCGTGATCGGAGCGGTGACCGGCACCGTGGTCGCGATCGACCGGGCCGCCACCGTTTCGGTCGCCCCATCACTCGGCACCGGGACAACTCCCAACGCCCTGGCGGTCTCCGACATCCCCGCCGACCGTCTCGTTCTCTACCAGCGGGCCGCCGGGATGTGTCCCGGCCTGGATTGGGCGGTGCTGGCCGCGATCGGGAAAGTCGAAACCGATCACGGACGGTCCCCGCTGCCCGGGGTGTCGTCAGGGGAGAATTTCGCGGGAGCTGGTGGGTCGATGCAGTTCCTGGCTCCCACCTTCGACGGTGTCGTGGCACGGCACCCGCTCCCACCGGGTGGCGCGAGCCCACCTTCGCGGTACAACCCTTCCGACGCTATTCACGCCGCCGCCTACTACCTGTGTGACTCCGGTGCGCCAGCAGATATACGCTCCGCGATCTGGGCATATAACCATGCCGACTGGTACGTCACCCAAGTTCTCGACCAGGCCGCCCGCTACAGCACCCAGACACCGGCCCTCGGTGGTGACTGCCGCGATACCCAAGCCCCCGGTCCTGCCGCTTACACAGCGATCGCCTTCGCGTGCTCCCAGCTCGGTCAACCATATGTGTGGGGCGGAGATGGCGGCTCCGAGGGCGGCTGGGACTGCTCCGGGCTAACCAAAGCCGCCTACGCCGCCGCCGGAATCGAGTTGCCCCGCACCGCTGCCGACCAATACCACGCCGGAACCCCGATCCCGGAAGATCAGCTCCTGCCGGGTGATCTCGTCTACTACGGCGACGCCGGAAATATTCACCACGTCGGTCTTTTTCTCGGGTCTGGACTCATGGTCAACGCTGCGACCTTCGACCAGCCCGTACAAATCCAGCGGTATCGGTATTCCGGAGATGACTATTTCGACGCTACGCGCCCGACCAATCTGCCGACGATGACCCAGACGCCAGCGGCTTGATTGCCTCGGACAGAAAAGGAGACCGGCCAATGCGCAACAAAGCCACAATCCGGGCCCTACACGACTCCTCATACACCCTTCCCGGAACAAATAAGCTCGTCTTCCGCATGGACGAGGTCGAGATACCACTCGCCGCCGCCGACAAATGCGCACACACCGACACCCTCTGCCCGCAGTGCGTCTCCGAGTGGCAGCGAGAACATCTCTTCACCGAGAAACTTCCCTGGGATCAACCGCCACGATACCAAACCGACAAAAGGTAATTTCAGCACGCATTCGGCATCGAATAAACAAAGATGGATGTCTTGTTTTGAATGACTGCTTGACATTTCATCGAGACCGAACTGGTCCCCGCTGTCCGAACCGCAAACGGCTCGTGGTCGTGGCCATGACGCCACCGACGTCGAACGGCGCACACTCGCCTGGGCGAAACACGCCTGGGCACCGCGACAAAATTCGGCGGTTGCCGAGGCGCGTGCCAGACCACACTGTCGTGCCCCATGTTCCGGAGCGTTCTGTCCCGAGCATGGGGCACTTCATGTTTCGCGCCTCGGGCCATCCCGGAACGGGTTTGTGTCTCGGTTGTTGAAAAACCAGCCGGAGACCGGAGTCGAAGGGTGCGGGGATCACACCGCCCGCATCGGACTCGAACTCTCGGAGGCAACGATGGTCAACACCGGCACCGAAACACATCGAGACGACAGCAAGCAACCCCGGCGTCGTCGTGGGGCTGCAACGCTGACCGCTTTCGCGGTCGCGTGCGCGGCGACAGTTTCTCTCAGCGTCGCCGCTGGGCACGTCCTAGCCGACCCGGGCGGGGTTGGGGGGTGCGCGCGCTGGACGGCCGTGCTGGTGCCCGGCACGGGCGAAACAGGCCCGACCGCGAACCCGGGCCAACCGGCGGGGCTGCTGTCCCCGATTGGTGACGGACTCACCGCCCGTTATGGCCCCGACATCGCGGTCAACTACCTGCCCTACACCGCAGTGCCCTTGCCTTATGTGACATCGAAAACGACAGGAGTGGACGGGTTGCGGGCCCTGCTGGCTGGACTGTGTGAGTCGACTCAGGTTGTACTCGCCGGCTACAGCCAAGGCGCCGACGCCGCCGGCGAGGTCGCCTCACAGATCGGCCGCGGTGCCGGACCGATCCCCGCGGACCGTGTCCTCGCGGTCGGGCTGCTCTCGGACCCACACCGCGACCCCACCACCGCCGAGCTCGGCGAGACCAGCCCCGGCGAAGGCATCGGCGGGCCCCGGGAGGACTTCGGTCAGCTCAGCGCAAAGGTGAGAACCGTATGCGCACAAGGCGATCTGTACTGTGCGACCTCACATCAGGACTCACCGGTCATCGCCGCACTGGGACGCGCGTTCACCGGCAACGGCACACTGATCAACGCAGCGTCGGCCAACTCGACGGGCGCCTCGGGGCTGGATCCGTCGTCGGTGGTGCGCCAAGTTGCGATCGTGCTCGGTGGGTTGAGTGGGGTCGCGGCGAACATCCCCGCCATTGTCGACGGCCTCGCCCAACTCCCGCAAGCATTGGCCGCCGCAGATATCGGACGAGCCCATCAGATCACTGGAGATCTCAACATCGCGTTCAACCCGCTAGTTCGTATGGTCGATCACGTAGACCTGCACCTGGCCGCACAGGCGTTGTCGATGGCGGCTCCGTTGGACACCTCGGGATGGACAGCGGTCGCCGCACAGGTCGCCGACATCCTCGCCCGCATCGATGTCGCCCGAGCCGCCACGGACATCGGTGCGGGCCAGGAGGTGGCGTGGCGGGCTGCTGAGAAGGCCAGGGCCGGAGACTGGCTCGGTGGTGGGCTCGAACTAGTCGGCCTCATCCCGATCGCCGCGGACCTCGCCGCGACCGCAGCACAAGCCCTGACCGGGCAAGGTGCCGGTCAAATCGTCAGCCTGGCCTCGAACTTGACCACCTCCACCGACTCCGCGACCGCTGCTGCGCTGGCTGATCTGGCACGCCAGGGCGGCGACGCAGCCGCGTTCTACGGTTCCGGTGTCCACCAGACCGGCTACACCGACGGGGTACGCCAAGTCCTGGATTATCTGACCGAGAGTATCGACCGCACCCGCTAAACCCGCCACAGGGCTAAGGAAACCACTCGCCCTATCAACACTTAAAGCAGAAATGCGAACACACCGATACCCGATGCCCGGGATGTGTCTCCGCCGGGCAACGCGAACACCTTTTCAGCGAGACACTGGGAAGGAATCGGCCCACGCGAAATAGACCCTGAAATCACACGGCATTGCCACATACAGGGCCATTAAAAAACAAGATGGGTGTCTTGTTTGATGATCGCTTGACATTTCATCGGGTATCGAGCGTCCATATAGGTGGGGCCCCACACAAGCGGTAGCGCAACCGGGGGCCACCTGTCTCGGCCGGGACATGACGACCAAGCCAACCAACACCACTGGAGTAGTCATGTCCACCACCGCAACAACCCCCGTGAAAACAGATTCCGAAAACGCTTTGTGGTCAGCACTGGAATCCAACCCCGACCACACCGCCGCCGAACTGGCCGACATCGCCGCGATCAGCGGATCCACTGCCCGGAAAATCCTGGCTCGATGGTCTGTCGATGGCCGCGTCAAACGCATCCACCGAAGCGACCCCCACTCCGCCGACCGATGGAACATCTTCCTCGCCACCGAACCCGAAACCACCTCCAACACAACCACTTCCGGACCTGTCGACGACACAACCGCCGACGTCAACATAGCGACCCCGGAGACGGAAACCACCGACAGCGACGACTCCGCGACCACGACCCCAGAACCAGCCACGGTCGAGGAAACACCATCGCAGCCAACCGCAGAACCGGCTGCCGACACCGAACCCGCCGACGCCGCAGCTGGGCAACCGGCGGACACCAGCGCCGACAAGCCGGAGAAGCTGGCTCCGGGCGCACTGCGCGGGCAAGTCGAAGACCACTTGCGCGATCACCCGGCCGATGAATTCAGTCCGCACCAGATCGGGAAAGAGTTGGACCGTTCCAGCGGCGCGGTGCACAACGCCTTGGTCAAACTCACCGAGACCGGCATCGCCACCCAGACCTCGGCGGCTCCGAAGAAATTCCGTCTCGCCACTGCATAGCTCGACCGGCGCGTGTGGCATCGGAGACGGCCTCGTCATCCGATGCCAACCTCCAGGCGCACAGCGTCTCCGAAGGTGCCGCGCCGGATTAGACGCGATTAAGTCATGAACAGGGAGAAATTGTCATGCCCAAATATGCGCATTCGATCTATGGTCCCGACGCCGAGTGTGTCGGCGCGGTAGCGGCGACACTCGCCGAGGCCGGTTACCTTGTTGACGAACCTCTCCACATCGGCGCGACCTGTGAGCGGCTGGGTTGTCCGGGCCGCACCCATCACCATTGGCTGTTGATCGCCTATGGCCCACTCGAGAAAGCATTCGCCCACGGTGGCCGCGACGACATCACCAGCGCCTGCGCGTTGCACAACGCCATCTATCGCGGTGGCATTTTTTTCGTCATACCCCCACCCATTCCGATTCCCGGTATCGAATCCGAGACGGGGGCCAGCGATGTATGAGATTCTCACCGCGCGACTGGATGAGTCCTACACCCACATGGAAACCGGGGTCCGTATCCAGCGAGTCAGGCTCGTTCAATTCGTCGTGGCCCCGACCGAGGAATGCCTGCACCTCGGCGGAACCATCTGCCCGGATTGCGCGAGTGGCTGGCAACGTGACTATGAGTTCGACGACCCGTTTCCCTTCGCCCGAGTCGAACGCTGTCTCTCAATCGGCGACCTGATCAGGACCGGGAAACTCGAAGCGGGCGATTCAGTACGGCCCTTGGAGCCTTTCAGCGTGACGGCGGTCGTCACCCACGATGGGGTGATGCTGGCCGACGGCCGTGTCTATGCCAAGCCCTCGGCCGCCGCCAACGCTGTCCAGGTCGAGGCCGAAGAACCACCTCACAACGAGCTTGCCGAAACCGAAACATGCCAGATGTGGCCGGATCTGTGGGACGTGCAGCAGCTCGCCATTCCCGCCAGCGCGGTCGCCGCCGATCACGTGATCGTCATCGCGATCACTGCCGAGGATCGCCGCCACGCCGTCGCACGGGCCATCAGCTGGATCCAGTGGCACGCACAAGCGGGCGAGGACTGGAGTGCGCTCGCACTCGACCGTATCGGGCCCCGCCGCTGGACCGTCGCCCTGACCACGCCCGAGAACGCCGCAACCGATCCGACCACCCATGAGCGACGAACCGAAGGAGACTCCGATGGCAAACGATGACAGCCACTCAGCCAGCGATCTAGCCTTCGCCGAGTTGGCGCAGACCGCGATCCGCGGCTTAGGCCCGCGCTACGTCTACCGATACAACGACGAGGCGGTGTGTGGCACCCTCGCTCAGTACGCCCTGGCCTGGCAGCACACCGGCACAACCCCAGAAGCATTGTCACCGGAGGTGATCGCCGCGGAGGACGGCCAGTGCTTCACCGTGAAGATCGACGAACTCGACAGCTACGACAACGCCATAACCAGCGGAATCGTGTACCGGTTCACCGCAGGCGACGACGTGATCGAGCACCGTATCCCTGACACCATCGCTCCCGAGGCCACGACGACCGCTGGGCGCGCAAGAAATGGCGAGGTACTGATCGCCCTGCTCGATGAGTCCCACTACTCCAGCACTGGAAAACGGGTGCAGCACGTTCGTGAAGTCGCATTCCGGGTCCACGCCCCCACCCAGTGCGATCACCACGAGGGCTCGATCTGCGGCACATGTGCACCGGGCTGGCAGCTCGACTACGCCTTCCACGACGACCGATTCCCCTTCCCCCGCACCCGCCGGGTACGGATCGCCGAACTGATTGAGGCCGGGACACTGCGGCCGGGCCAGAAAATCGGGCTCGGTACCGGCGATGCCGGGGTCATCACCAGTGACGGTGGCCTGCTGCTGCCAGATGGCCGTATCTTCGACAACCCTGCCGCCGCCAAGAACGCGATCACCTGCCCACGACCAACTCAAGCAAACTCGGGCGATCTGCTTGAGGTACCGCCGGACTGCTGGCACGTCGAACAGATTCCCCACTATCCCGCTACTGACCGAGTCGTCGTTGTGGCCATCGACGCCACCAGCGCCTCGGAAGCCGAGCAACGGACCATCGCCTGGGCCCGCCGCCCTGACAGCGGGATCACCGAGATCGTCGGGAACAACGCGGCCAAAGCAAAAACCGCGATCGACTCGGACCGGTGGACGGTTGTCCTGGACATCACCGTAGGCCAGCGATGAGCCCTCGAACAGATAGAGCTGCCAACGGTATTCGACCGCACAGGCGCAACTCCGCGTTACCGGAAACGCTCACACCGACTGCCCCACAGCCGCTTTCACGCCCCGCCACACTGGCCGCAGCGCTACACGCCGTGTTCTGTTCCGCCGCACATGGGCCCGACAGCATCGAGGTATGGCTCGACATCGCCGAGGAAGCGACACGGCTACTCACCACATCGCCTTCATCCGAGAACACCTCGGCGGTACCGATATTCGCCATCTACCACGACGAACGCACAGAAGCTGTGTTCGACCCCCGCACCACCGCCGTGTACGTGATTTCAGGCCCTTTGACAGGCATGCACTACCGCACACCATCCGAGGCAGCGCACGCGATCGTAGCCCGCACGACCGGTAGCCACGCGGTCGACAGCCAGACGACCTGGCGGCTGCACGGCGGTCACAATCTCGGCGCGCTCAGCGAGGGTTCACCGCTCCAGACGGCACTCGATACATAGGGTGCTCACCAAGTCCCCCAGGACGTGCCCGGCCCGGCTCGGTTCGACCGGGCCGGGCACGTGCGCTGTCGATCCAGGCGAAACCGCAGAATGGCGATGTGTGGTTGTAGAAAAAACCGCCCGGAGATCAGGGGCCATTATTTCGGGTGTATTGATGTGTCAGAACAGTGTTTCTTGACCGGGCAATGCTCGACGCTGCCCTCTGCCTCGGTCTCGCGATCGTTGCCGCTGGAGGCGCTGTCTCGGCGTCTCTGGGCTGCGATCGTCAGCAACGATGGTCTCGTGACCTGCTCGGCGTGACTCGTTAACCATTGCAACTAGGTCCTCTCGCGTGGTCCCTGTGCTCCCGATCCATCCCTCCTTTGCCAGATCGAGGAACAGAGTATTGGTTATGTACCGTTCGACGCGGTCGTAGCCAAGGTATCGTCCACCCCTGGGTCCCAGCACTCTTTCATCGAGTAACGCTAAACGTACATATGACAGCGGCAGGTAGAGACCTGGCAGAAGTTCCATGTTGAACGGATCGATCTCACCAGAATCTGTTCTAGTGCGACACAATTTCAGATAGCAGAAATCTTGGCCGATTCGCCAGTCTTCATGGCTACCCGGCTCACGGTTGAACCCGGACAGCTGCTCCATGCGATCGAGCTGATCATCAAGGCGTTTATTGACGTGAACTTCCTTACCTTCCTCCAACTTCTTATATTGGACCATAACGCTGCTGCGTGATTCCCGATGATAATAAATTAGGTCGACACCTAGCACACGCTCCGGCATGTCAGTATCTACGTTGACGATCTCCATGTGACGTATACCGTCGCTGAAGATTCGAACATGAACTTTGGGGCGATTCTGCTGTTTCCAACCAGGCATCGCCTCAAAATCATGTGCGATCAGGTCCTTTTCGGTAGGACTCTCTTTGATGCCCGACAAAACCGGCGCCGCCTCGTCGTCTGGCGCTTGCCACATTCTCAAGCGTTCGCTATCGAAATTTCCGATACGCAATGCTGTCCGAAGTGCGTCCATACCTAGTTCCCACCTATCCGCGCTAGGTGACCGAACTGTTCCCCTCCTAAGCTCGCGCAACCTCCGCAGAATATCGGCAAACTCAGGGCGCAGCCTGGTAATGGCGTCAACGATGGCGTTGTCGGCAGCTTCAGTGAACACTCCCTGCCCCTTTATAAGGATCTTAGCCAGATTGTCACTGTGGGGCTTCCGGATCGCACTTCTGAGCTCGATCTTAGTGATCGGATTCTGCAAAGCACGAATATTATTCACATCCAACCTGATGTAGCGCGGAGTCATGTGGGGACCCTGGCCGAACACCACACCAACGTGGGTGAGCTTCGTTTCAGTGGTTCTCTGTCGAGGAACTTCGCAGAAAAAGTAGCAAAGGTGCGGGAATGCCGCGGGTGGCCGGCCCAGGCTCGCGAGGAAAGGCTCACTGAAGGAGTCCACAGTTGACGTGTCGTCCCTTACAAGGTACGGCAGGCGGTCGATGCTCATCAGGTAACCCATCCCCGAAATCTAGCGGAAGGGACCGACAGCGGAGGCGATAGCTGCTCAGCGACAAGGCATTTGAAACGCATAGCACAAGAATCTCGTGCGCGATCAAGCTGCGGCCCAACATGAGCCCGGCGCAGGCTTCGACGGTAAGTTGGTTGGCGAGACAGGCAATACGTGGTGTTCGTAGTGGTGTCGGCCAGCCTGCATGCAAGCTGGAGCCTGTTCGACCCGCGCGAATCCGCACCTTCTCTCGTTAGAACTGCCAGGCACAGCACGGAATCGCACACGTGTGCCCGGCCCGCCCGCGACCCACTTGATCGAACGCACCAACCAGTACAACAGCCAGCGTTCCGACGAACCACGTCCTGGGCCACCGAACTCATTCGGGGGCTCAGGGCGTATCTCGTACCAGGGTGACGTGTGAAGGTCCGGTTCACCGAACGTGTGGCCAGGTGTCATGACAGGGTCAGGAAATGTCGATTCGCCGCACCGTGATACGAGGGCTGTCACCCGTGGCTGCATCACCGGTAGCGACAGACACGATGGTGTCGCCTGGTCTGAGTTGATCGGGTCGGATGCGTATCAGGTCCGGCTCGACGGCAGCGGTGTCGTCGGGCACCCATCCGAACGAACGCAGGGTGGCTTCGAGAGTGAGGTCGTGGTCGTCCATTCGTTGCCTGATCACCTCCGCCGGAATCTGGGTCAGACGTGCCCAGTCCTGAAGTCCCATACGTTCACCGAACGCGTCGAAGGGCACACCGGTACCGAATGTGCTGCGGTTGCCGGGTTCGTGGGTGATCGCATCTTCGGGATTCCATCCCTCGCGCAGTCGTCGCCGAAGCGTTTCGGTGCAGCAGTTCGCGCGGGGATCGACACCCCATCGGTACATCGGTTTCGTTTCCCCGAAGGCGGTCACCGGAATCAAGAAGTGCGCTCCGTCGGGCCCTTTGGCGAGCGCGTCAGCAAATGTCATGCGCCCCTTGGTGATCCGTCGGTACAGGGTTTGGTATTTGATTCCGCTTTGTTCTGCCCATCCCCGCAAGGTCAGAGTCCGCCCGTGGTGGGTGAATTCGAGCGGGGGCCGCTCGTGTTTGGGTCGGGTGATGGCGTCCTCGGGTTCCCACCCCAACGCGAGACGGGTCCTCAGTGCCTCTCGTTTCACCACGCAACGCGGGTCTATCGACCACCGGGTCAACGTTTTGTTTTCACCGAATGCAAGGATCTGCCCCCGTGCTCGTTCCCAATCGTACCTGTCTGGCCGCTTGCTGCTCGGGCTGTGCATGTTCATTCACCTACTTTCGTGATGTGGCTAGAACCCTTGTGGGTCAATATCTTTCGTGCCATCACTGGCTCCTAACATTCGACCGGGCTAGGCCCGGCAGATGGTGGCGGCGCATTCAGGCGGTACGCACGGCGGTCGTCGCGGCGCGGCCGATTTCGTGGGCAGTGGTGGCGGGGTCGGTCACGGTGTGCACGGTCGCGCCGGTCAACGGATTGGCACGCTTGTGCGGTGCCAGCCACAGGACCGCGCACCCGCTGGCACGCAGTCGATTGATCCGTTTCTGGGCTTTCGCGCGGGGATCGGCGCGGAAGTCTCCGTCGGAAATGATCACCAACAGCCGTGTGTTCTCCGGGCGCGACAATCCGAGCGCGCCGTCGAGTGCGTCGATGGCCTCGTCGATGGCTTCCCAGCAATCACCGGAGGAGAACTCGCTCACGTAGGCGGGTGCTAGCCCGGGATAGGTGACCGGTCCGACCTTCTCTCCGAATGTGACTGTGGCGGTAGCGGTTCCGGCGAGAAGCGTCGCCAAGCGGGCACCGTTGGCAATAATCCACGCTGCCGAGGCGACCGGTTCGGCGTAGGAGCTCATCGACCCGGAAATGTCGCAGGCGATACCGACCCGCAACGGCGGGACCGGGACCGGTTTACGGACAACACGCGTGAACGGCTCAGCGGTGGGCACCGCGCCCGCCGCGCGTTGGGCGTCGCGGGCCAGCGCGCCCCGCATCCGCAACCGCCCGGGTGGCAGCGCCGAGGTGGTCTTGATCACCGCGCGTTCACGCCCGCTCGCGGTCGTCAGCGCGCGGCCCAAAACCCGGGCGGCACTGCGTTCGTCGTCGCTGGGTGCGCGGGTGGTGTGCACGGCGGTGCTCACCCCCGATCGGGTGCCGAACACCGTGCGCGCGATGGCCTCGGTGGCGGCGGCACGCTGTGCCTCGGCGCGTGCTTTGGCTTCCGCGACTTCGGCCGGGTCGGGTTCGATGACGTGCGCGGCGACCGCACGAGCGACGTTGGCGACGACGGCGGTAACGGCTTTCGACAATTCCGAGCCGGGATCGGGTTCGGCGTGCGGGTCGGGGCCGACGATATCGAGCCAGCGGCGCGCCAAGTCCAGCATGGTCGTTGCGTCGTCGTCGGCGGTGACGTGTGCTTCACGCCAGATGGCGCGCAGCTGGGCCAGTTTGTCGGTCCCGAGGACCGACTCGATCGCGGCGGCGGCGGGTGCGGCTTCGGCGGGTTCGAGGATGCCCGCGTCCACGCGGCCCAGCAGCAGCGCGGCATTGTGGGCGGCGGCGTAGTCGTTCATCGGCAGCGCGGCGGCACCGGTGGGTCCGCCGTTGTCGCCGATGACGAACTCGGTGGCGCTGGCGCGCAACCAATGCCGATCATCGGGGCGGCGACGGATATGCGCGCCCTCGATGCGGGACTCTTCCAGCAGCATCGCGACCTCGACCACGGCCGGATCGGCGACCATGGGCGGTTCCCACACCGAATGCTGGGCGTGGGCGCATTCGTGGGTCAGCGCGCCCCACGTGGGGGCGTAGCGGGTGCGGTCGCTGTTCCGGTGGGGTTTGGCGGTGGCGGGGTCGATCCCCAAGTGGTTACCGTCAAGTTCGATCGCGGCATGGGCGGGGAAGAACACCGCCGGGTGCCCGTGTGCCGCGCCGGGGGCGATCGTCACGATCAGATCGTCACGCTCAGCGATGGGCTCGACTTCGGCAGTCAGCGCGGCTGAGAGCATGTCCCAGCCCTTCCCGGTCGGTGGCGGGGCGGGGGTGGTAGCGGGATCGGCGATCACGTGGGTAGCCATGGGGTGTCCTTTCCATAATTCGGGCGACGGGCTGGGCGGGTGGGTTAGGTGATGCGGGTGCCGAGCGCCAACGGTTGGTAGTCGGTGCCGAACACGGATTTGACGACTCCCGCGACGATGGCGCGGTCGTCTTCGGGGGCGGTGCCGACCAGGTTCGCCGCAGCGGTCGCGATGCCGAGGGTGTTGGCAATCTTCTTGAACGCCAGCAGTTCCCGTAGCTGCGGTGCCCACCCGATCTGGCCCTTGGTGTGGCAGGTGGCCAGATTGCGCGCGACCCTGATCGCGTTCGCTGGGACGCCGAGTTGGGTGGCGAGCTCGAAATCGCTGGACACGTGGATCTGGAACCCGAACCGCGACGACAAAGCATCGGACAAGATCGCGCCGTGTACGCCCGGATTGTGTCCGGCGACGACGAAAAACCCTGACACAGCAGTGATTACCTCGCCGCTGTTGGCTTTGATCACGATCTCTTTACGCCCGTCCATGGCCGGATACACCACCGCCAGCACACTGGGCGGGATCAACGTCGCGTCATCGACGAACAACACCCGGCCTTCCCGCATCGCGCGCACCAGCGGGCCGTGCACGAACTCGTATCGGCCGTCGGGGGTTTGGATGTACTCACCTACGAAGTCCGCGACGGTGGTGTCGGCGTCACCCTGCACGGTCAGCAGATCCGGGTAGGCGGCTTCGATCAGCGCGGTTTTGCCGGTTCCGGGTGGCCCGTACAACAGCACCGGCATCTCGCTGGCACGCATGCGGGCCAGCACATCGACATCAGCCATCCCGGCCAGCGCGCGCGGGTGGTACAGCTGCCCGCTAGGGCGCGCCACCGGACCGGTCACACCCCGCCCCGCCGGGGGCGCAGGGCTGGGCAGGGTGTGTGCTGGGGCGGTTTTGCGGGCGCGTCGCGGCGCGGCGGGAGCTACCGGGGACGCTGGGGTGGGTGCGACAGCGGCCACGGCAGCGGTGCCCGCGTTGGCCCGGTAGCGGCGCGGCGCGGCGCATGTCTGTTCAGCGCTGCCCCCTGTCACCAGTGCCGCCAGGGCGTTGCCGATCGCGCCGGATGAATGGCCGAGAAGTTTCGCGATTTCCCGGGGGCTGTAATCAGTTCCCGGGTTGTCGACCAGTACCCGCGCGACCATACGCCGTAACTCCCCATTACCCAGTCGAGCCCCCGCGACGGGTGCCGCCGACGTAGTGGGTGATGTCATCGCGTTCTCCTTTGCTAATAGTGACGCCGTGCCGTTCACACCGGATCGTTGCATACGGGTGGCGCTATCGGAATTCGGGTTGATGGTTTCCGGATTTCTCGGGTGCACATCAACGCTAACTCGACTCGCCGTCACAGTTCAATACAATTCGCCAAGTAATTTCATGAATTATCTTCGATTTCGAGTCCATTTCATCCGGAAATCGCCGCAAAGAATGACAATTGATTGAACGCTACTCAGCTCCGACGGCACGGCAACACGACAAGGAACAAACATAGCAACGGGATGAGACTAATGAAGAATCAGCGGAGCTGATGAAATTCGTAACGAGGATTGAGTACCACTGCCGGAGGGGAGTCGATCGTCCTGACACCGCTGCCCGCCCTATGTTTCTCCCCTTGCTGGTGCCATACAGTCTGGGCGGTCATCGCACCGCGAAACACGCCGCCAACTGCACAGATGCTGCGGCAATGGTGGTCGCATAGGCGGATCTGTCGCAGGAGCGGAGCGCGGACCCCCGCCTGGACCACCCGTTGGCCACAGCGTATTCGCGAGAGCCGCTCAGCGAGTCCATCCCGCCGCGAACCCCGTACAGAGATCGTTCGAATAATCATTCGGGCGCGATAAGCGCACCCAAAAACAGGCCACCCGAATATTCAATAGCGACGACGTGAAATGCGGAATGGCAACCAGCCGCAATTAACAAATAATGCAGGATAACCAACTATCTACTGTTTGGTGATTATATCCCAGAATCCATGGAGTACACATTAGCGCATCCATCTGCCCGAGCCATATGCGGATCAGGTCTTTTAGCCTCGCTGCTTGCAGAGGCAAGAGCACGCTCGATACTGCTATGAAGATCACGACCACAGAGAGGTCGCGCACAAATTCCCTCGGCGCGACCGAAGAGACTCGTGATACGAGTTGCCATCCAAGGGAAAAGCGTTCCGCGCGGTCGAGATTTCCCCCCGAGGCGGCCCTAGTGGTCTTTGGCGTGTTGGAGCCGCTGGGCTACTGCTCGTGTTTCGAGGCTGGGTTGTTCTCCGATTTCGGTGAGTCGTCGGGTCAGCAGAGCCATTGTTCGGGCGATGGCGTCGTATTGGCCGAGTCGCGCGTGTAAGCGCAGGATGTCGCGGTAGATCTGTTCGTTGTGTGGGTCTGTGGTGACGGCGGTTTCGAGGAGGTCGAGGGTTCGGCGTGGGTCGTCGGCGACGAGCATCTGGGCCAGGGCGGCCAGGGCATTGACGGCGTCGCGGCGTGCGGCCTCACGGATCGGTTCGACCCAGGTGGTGTGGAGGTCCTCGGCCAGCGTTCCACTCGCCACGTCGATGATCTGCTCGTATGCGGTGACGCGGGCTTGGTCGCAGTCTGCCTGCCGCCGCGAGTGCACAGCCTCGATGAATCGCCGATAGTCCACGCTGACTCTGGCCGGGTTCAGCCGATACAGGATCCGGTCATCGCAGATGACCTCGGCCGCGGTGCCGTCGGTCGCGGCGAGGAGCGCGGCGCGCAGACGGTTCACGGTGGTGTTGATCGTGTTGGCTGGCCGGGCTGGGCCTTGTTCACCCCAGAGGGCATCGATCAGCGCGGTACGGGTCACCCCGTCAGGATGCACAGCCAGCAAAGTCAGTAGTTCACGGCCACGTCGTTGTAGCTTGCCGGTGATATCGACGCCCTCAGCGCAACCGGGTCCAGGGTGCCAGGTGACACGCAGCGGCCCGAAAACGTTCACCGTCAGCGTGGTGGCCGGAGCACCGGGATTGTTCGTTGGTGCGGGTTTCTGCGGGCTCATTTGGCCGGTACCGCGTGGGTGGCTGCCGCGCACGGAAACACTGCGCGCAACGTTGTCCGGTTCAGTGTCGTTGCCCGCTGATTTCAGGCTTTGGTGGCATGCCCGCATGGTGTTCGGTTCGGCTACGTCGCTGCGTTGCGGGATCGATGAAAGTCCTTGGAGGCGATACACCGTGGGCATCAGGTCGCCACTGGTACGGCGGCCACGCCACCACTGTCCCGACCGATGCTGCTCAGAGCGATGGGCCACCTCAGCCACGAGTTGAGCTCGCAGTGCCACAGTGATCTCGCGTGCTGCGGCCCCGAGTGCGCCGCTGTGACGAGAGACCTTATCAGCGTGCAGAATTGCGTTCGCGCCACGAGGGTCGCGGGGGAGTCGTCCCATCACCGGTACTCCGAGGTCGGCCATGGACTCGCCGGCCGGATCCGAACCCACCACCACGACCGCCCGAGCTCGAGTGTTCCACCCGCCGATCTCGTTGATCCGCCGTGCCGCGAGACCGTGGTCGGTGTCCTCGGCGCGCACGAGCACGATCAAGGCGTCGGCGCCGCGCATGATCGGCATCGCCGCCGAGCACGGGTGAGCCCTACCGCAGTCCGCGATCACCACCAAATCAGCGTCTTCCGGCACTCGCGGACGGCGCGCCGCAGCAGCCAGCATCGCGCGAGCCCGCTCAGCGAGGGTAGGTGCGGTGATCACTGGCACACCGGTCGGAAGCAGCTGGGCGTGCTCGACCAGCTGCGCCAAGCCATACGGGCCCGTCCGTGCCGCCGCGGCGAGCCGCGCCAACCCGAGGCCGATCCTGTTACCGACGTGGTCGGCCAGATGGCCTCCGTGTGGATCGGCCTCGACCAACACTGCTGGTTCAGGTCCGGGCCACGCCGCAGCCATGGCCACCGCAGCGGTCGTCACCCCAGTCCGGAGTCCAACACCGGTAATCGCGATCAACATCGTCCTACCCCCTCTCGCTGATGATTTCCTGCTCGGTCCTTGACTCGCTGTCTTCGCTAAGCTGCCGCGATCGAGATGATCACCGCATGCCCATCGAGCTCGATGGTCGAAATCCTTTGCCGCCATGAGGTTTCGGGTTCACCTGGACGACACTCGGTGAGCTCGAGCAGGTATTGCCCCACCGTCAGAGCCTGGATCCGAGCGCAGTATGTCGTGCCTGCAGGCACCGAATCGATCCCAGCCTGGATCTGATCCTCGTGTGGCACGGCCGCATCCGCAGCCACCACGCCTCGGGCCTGGCCCGCATCGCGGGCGACGTAATACGCGTACTCGAAAGCCATGATGGCCTGGTGGCCACCCTCGGGTCGCTGCCATGCAGCACCGGGTTCGGCATCTGGGCCACAACGCTCGTATGCGTTTCCGGTCAGGACCAGAGACGCTGGGGGTCGTGCAGGTGGTGTCTGCACCGAGGAGGCCGTGCTGCTGGCCTCTGCTGTTGCGCCGTCGGAATCAAGCGCGAGGAAAGCACCGCCCCCGAGCACTGACACCACAGCCAATAACGCAGCGGCTCTGCGGTATCGAGTACCTCCAACTCGTGCACGCCCAGGTAATGGAGCAAGCCATCGTGGATCGCCTGTGCTGTGTTTATTTCTGGCGAGATCGGCGAGCAATTCCGCGAACCCCCAGGTCGGGCTGGCCGGTTCGTCGATCGCGATCATCTCAGAGTCCGGCTCGTAAACGCCGTCTGCGCGCATTGCATAACCCCCCGTTCAGCCCAGGATGGGTGGTTGTTGGGATAGCCACCCATCGATCTCCCGTTGGATTCGCGGCAACACCGGCTCCCCTGCCGCGATGACTTCGAACATCCCGTCCGACACTGGTATCGGGGTTTCCCACTCCGGCAATGTCGCTGCGGCGATCTCCGTCAATTCCGCGATGCCAGGCCCTCGGACTTCGCCGTCACCGGAACCGACCGCCGCACTCCCATCGGTCACCGCGGCCGAAGCGACTTCCGACGCCACGGTGGCGAGGTCGCCGAACCCGGCATCGCTGAGGACATCTCCACCAACCCTGACGAGCGCGCCCGCCTGATCGAGACCGACCGTAATCTCGTGAGCCAGATAGCCGTTCCATGCTTGCTCGGGATCGACTAGTTCGGGCGGAAACCACTCCGGGCGGGCAACGGTAGACGCACCGACGTGCAGGGTGTTGTCGACGACGTCATCTGCTGCGTACTGACCGGGTTCGTCGTACCGGTCCGACCCCGACCACACGCGCGGAGTCATCGGCTGCGGAACCGGCGCAGGTGAGGCTGGAACGCCCATCACCACGGCGGGGCCGGGCTCGTGGTTGAGCGAGCTCACAGGGGCCGCGGGTGCGGTGGTGACGCCTGCTTGCCCGGTGCCCGGCGCGACGATTACCCCGGCCTGGCCGCCGGGATCGGCGTATCCGGTCATGGCGCAGAAAACGCCCACAACCGGTGCCATGACAAGAATCGCGATCCGCCACGGTGCGCCGATTCCGATGAACCGAGTGAATCTGCGGCGGCGTGCCGCCGTTCGGTCGGCAGCGGTGAGTTCGGGGACGATCCCACCGAAACCACTCGTACGCAGGCGCGTCCACAACGCCCCAGCGTGCAACGCCGTCACATGCACCGCGTCGGCGACCAGCCCTGCTGCCTCGGCTTGCTCGCAGATCACATCCACGCGCCTGATGACCGCACCCGCGACCCGGAACGGGGCGACCGCGATAACCACTACTTGATCGGCACCGGTCGGCATGCAGGCGGGGACCGCCACATCGAGGCGGTTGACCCACTCCCACGACATCACCCGCCGCTCCCGCATCCACACCAACCAGATCCCAACGGTCGTGTGCTCGCTACCGGTCGCGCGAGCAACCACGATCAACGCCGATTCCACCAGTTCCGCCGAACGCTTCTGATCCGACAGACGGCAACTGAGTGCACCGGTTACTTCATTTCCGTGCCGAAGTTCAGGCTTCATAGCAACTGCTCCTACGCCAGCCCCAGACGCGCACCCCGAATTCGCTTGTACCAGAGCAGAAGTCGGTTCACGCAAAGGGAGCCCCGTTCTGGAGACCCACAACGACCGCGTACCTCGGATGCCGTTCGCTTCCCAAGGATTTGCACGCCAGATCAGCGCGGAATCTTCCAGAGTCTTCATCCGGTTCCGCTGCGCGGTTACCGGGAAACCCCTGCAATCGGGGGATGAAGATCAATGTAACCCCGATCACAACGACCGCGCAACCGATGAGCAACCATGTTGTCCCGAGCACCGCTCATTCTCACGGCGAAATTGCGGTCCGCAACACACCGGTGGGGGCCTACCGACTGGCCTATCGTCGTTCTTATGGCGACGAACTGGATTCTGGTCGAGACGCTCGGGGGTAGCGCGCCACAAGTGATGACGATCGGACGCAAAGTGCGACCGTTACGACCGCTGGAGAAGGAACTGCGAGGCGCCCACCGTGAGGCGATCCTGGAAGCGGTAGCTCGGGCCTATCAGTCGAAAGAGCCGTACCGTCCGAAGACCCGCTCGAGCGGGTTCCACGTTGTCGCTGAACCGTTTCGGTCCCCGCTCGGCGTGGTGAATGCCGTGCAGGTCTGGGCCGGACCGGAGGCAGAAGACCCGCCCGAGCCACTCCCCACGGGTGCGTGGGTGTGGGATGTCGATCGGGGCACGTGTCTCGCAACGCCTGAGGTCCACGCGGTATACCGAATGCCCCCGGAACGGGCATTGACCGAGATATCCCGGGTCCAATCGATGTTCGGCGTGACGACTGCTGCCCGGCATCAAGAAGTTGCGCTGGCGCGAGTGATGGCAGGCCAAGTCGGTACCGAGGTCCATGAAGTGTGGAAAATCTGGAGGTACGACGAGGTCCTTCGCGATTTCCACTTCGCCGCCAGACTGACTGTCGATGAGGACGGCCACCGGTGGCTACACGGGGTGACACAAGACATCACTGAGGGGTCTTCAGCTATCGCAGATCCGCTGACTTTCGCTGACAGCCTCATGGAGGCGGAGTTGGCTTCTCATGCGGGGGCACATGCGGCATTGGTCGACCTGCGGACGCTGAGCGCGATCCGGTGGCTGTCGGCACCGATGCCGACTGTGCAGTGCGAGATGACCGGTCGCCCCGAGCGGGATCCGGCGATACATCCGGATGACGTCGCCAAGGCCGAGGCGCTCGCGAAAGCGGTGCGGACAGCGCCCGTCGAGGGAAGCATCCGGGTCCGCGGCAGCGATGGAGGATGGATCCCGCTGCACATCGTCGCCTCACTGGTGGTGCTGGACAAACACGTGGCTCCAACAGCGGCGTTGGTCAAGGTGCGTTCGAAAGAATCATGATCAAGCTCGGTTTTCGCTGGAAATTTTCCGGCAATTGAGCTACCGTCGCCTATAGCAGCCAGCTATTACCATTTGCTGGAGACGGCCAGTACTTGTTTCTCTCGGTACCGCGCGTCCCGCTGACACTTGGTGGTGTCTTCGTAACAACGAAGACCAACCGGCATCGTGTTCAAGCAAAGGGATGCTTCACATGGCCGATATGGTTCACGACCTCACCGCGCGACAGGCAGTACTGCCGTCATCGACTCATCTGCACCTTTGTGCCCACACACGGGCATCGAAATCGGGGCGTGCACCCAGGGCTGAACGGTGGATTGCGGCTCGGGAGTCAGCCCTGCGCTGCCCAGCGCCGTCCGCCATGTGCGCCCCATCAGGAGTCCGCGTCCCCGCATGGGCAAGGCTGGTAACCGAAGATTTGCTCATCCTCTCCAGTAGCCACGATTACGTACTTTGCATACAACGTCGGACTGGGACCGAGCTGGGGGGCAGCAGGCCATGACCATTTCAGACTTCACACCCGAAACCTCACATCCGTCTCCGGCAGCAATGCCGCGACGACGCCCGGACGACGTCCGAAACCAAACGCGCACTCCCGCCGGATCGGCGCTGATCGAGACCCTCAACGGTCCCGGATCCGCTTCAGTCATCATCGACGGCAACTACCGGCGCTACTTTGCCAAGCTCACCAGAGTCCAACTCGCCGTCAATGCCGCAGTCGCGCGACAGCTCCCAACGATCGTGCGGCAAGCCGCGACCACCGCGACCTACCAGCTTGAAGAATTCCGGCTTCCATCCGGGCCACCGATGCGCATCGAAGCAGTGCCGATCCTCGGCCCTTCCAACCATGCACATGGCGTCTACCTCCACGTCGGAACACGCAATTTGCCGCCCCCGGTCGGCACAATCGAGTGGGACACGCGCTCAGGTGTGGCACACCTGTCAACAGCCGCAGCCACATTCCTCGGCATCCCGCCAAACGAGAGATACTCAGCCCAAACACTTCCCGAGCTGATATCCCGAATCGACCGATGGGATGACCTACTCGGATTCCTCGCACTCTTCGACACCACTCCCGACATCAGAAGATGGGCAGGGACGGTCACTTCCGCGAACACCGACACGCACGAACGCCGTCACATTTACCTAGCCGCCGCAGCAGCAACAGATCGAGGACCTGCTGTCAGGGCGATCCTCTACGACATCAGTGCTGCCGAGCCCGCTCCACACCCAGACCTTGGATCATCGGCGTTGCGCCAAATACCCACCTCACACGGCCACACCATTGGAATGATCGATATCAAATCCTGGCTGGTCTACGACTGGATCGCAGACGGCACGCCACCCATCAGCCAATGGCACCATCACAATCCTGAAATGCACCCCGAGGACACCGCAACGATCGGAGACTGCCGCCGCAGGCTGCTCACTGGCACTCCAACAGTCAGTGCTGCGTTCCGAGTCCGTTTCAGCGATAACCAAGAGTGGTGCAAGGTCCACTGCACCTGGAAGTCCTTGCCTCACGGTAGCGACAGACCACAAGCGCTTCTCGACATCGTCCCTTTTACTCAGTCCCCGCACGATCGGACGGAATAGGTCAGGCGCGCCTGGCTACCGCTGTGCCGCTAATTTTGGCTGCGGCCAGGAAGGGGGCGGCCTGCACAGGTTGTCGACCTTGCGGTGCCGGGCCACCCCGGCCAGCACTGCTGTTGACCCGCGTGGGTTCTCCTTCGCCACTGCTTCGCGGTGAGCCGTCCGCAGGTGCCGCGCTCGCTCCGATACGAGATGCGCAATCTTTTCGCAGGACAGGTGTTGAATTCAGGCCCGGTTTCCGGTGTGAACAAGTACGCAGACGACCTGTGCCACAGTGCAGGTCATCGCCTCGGCTCTTGGAGGAACGTATGCACCACACCAAACGCAAACAGCCCCATCACGGTGCTCGGCGAGTCGCGATTCGCGACATCCGGCATGACCCACCAGATGTTCACCAGCTCGCAAAAGTAATTGTTAGCCTGGCGAAAACGTTTGGCGAGGAGAACCGTCAGAAGGAGTTACCCACACCTACAAGGATCGCCAATGGCAACCGAAGGGAAGGGACCGAGAACCATTCAAACGCAGCATAAAATGCCGCGTTTAATTGGGTAGAATACATCCAATTAGCGAGCGGTAACAAAGAACTGAGCAAGTATCGATTATTCGACGAACATCACTCGATACATCAATCCGAGCGGCATCCGCCATCCCGAAGGTCGCCATTCCGAACAAAACGAGAAGAGTTGCGTAATGACAAGCGCATACCAGGATTCCGACGATGAGCGGCCGGACGATAACGCTGTTCCCGTCGCCCTATCTGCAGACTCCTCAACAGCGGAACCGGGTAGTCGTGCGGTCATCTACCTGCGTGTGTCATCGGCTGGCCAGGTCAAAACCGACTACGACCCCGAAGGAATATCGATTCCTGCCCAGCGCGTCGCGTGTCAGCGCAAAGCAGAACAACTCGGCATCACCATCGTTGACGAATATATCGAGCCGGGGCGCACAGCGACCGAAATGTCGAAACGAGTCGCCTTCCAACAAATGCTAACCCGAGTGCGGAACCTCCACGACGTCGACTACATCATCGTCTACAAACTTTCCCGGATGGCCCGCAACCGCCTCGACGACGCCATCGTCATGGCCGATCTCCGCAAACGCGGCGTCGCCCTCGTATCAGCCACCGAGTCCATCGACGACTCGCCAGTCGGCCAACTGATGCACGGCATTCTGGCCACCTTCAACGAATACCAGTCACGCGAGTCCGGTGCCGATATCACCTACAAGATGGGCCAGAAAGCCCGCAACGGCGGCACGATCGGTCGCGCCCGACTCGGCTATCTCAACGTCTTCGACCGATTCGACGGCCGCGAGATCCGCACCATCGCCGTAGATCCAGAACGCGCGCCCCTCGTCCAGCTTGCCTTCGAACTGTATGCCACCGGCAACTACACCCTCGACGAACTGTCCGATGAACTCACCGACCGCGGCCTGCGCACCCGGCCTACCGCCCGCCACCCCGCCAAGCAAGTATCGATCAACAAACTCTCCCAAATGCTGCGTGACCGCTACTACCTCGGCTACGTGATCTACAAGGACGAGGAAATCCCCGGCCGTCACGAGCGACTCATCGACAACGACCTCTTCGACCGCGTCCAGGACATCCTCCAACCACGCAGCACCGCAAAAGAACGCCGACGAGTACATCACCACTACCTCAAAGGCTCCCTGTTCTGCGGACTCTGTCATCGAGCAGGCATCACCCAGCGAATGATCGTCCAGCACACGACCAACTCCCGAGGCGCCGAATACACCTACTTCTTTTGCCGCAACAAACAGAACGGCAGCTGCCAAGCACCCCACATCAACGTCACACTCATCGAAGACGCTGTCGAAACCCATTACGCCTCAATCCGATTCAGCGCTCGATTCATCGCCGACATCCGCGCCCACATCGCCCGCGTCATCGACGAACAAGAAACCGCCGAACGGCTTCTCCACGACCAACTCACCACCGAACTACAGGCACTCGACATCCGCGAGGAGAACCTCATCGACCTGGCGGCCGACGCCACCATCCCCCAACCCAAAATCAAAACCAAGCTCCGGGAACTCGCACACCAGCGAAACCGCCTGACCGAACGCCTCACCACCACGACCGAAAACCTCTCCGACAGCGCCCGGCTCATCGAAGCCGCCCTCGAACTGCTGGAAAACCCCCAAGACCTCTACCGCCGCTGCGACGACCAACAGCGCCGTCTACTCAATCAAACAATCTTCCACGGCCTCTACGTAGACGACGACCACATCACCGACCGCAGCCTCCGGGAACCGTTCGGACAACTCCACACAATCCAGCAGGCCACCCAAACCAGCACCCCCGACCCAGATACCAGCACCGAACCAGAAAACACCAACAGGCCCGCCCCTCAACGAGGAGACGGACCTGCATTAACGGATGGTGTCAGGATCTTACTACAGGGTGTTGGTTCAGCCCTGTGTTCTAGTAAGACCCCCAAGGTGGAGCTAAGGGGACTCGAACCCCTTACTTTTCCTGGGTTTATGCCCTCTGAGCTGCTATCTAGCAATTTTGGGTGACTTCCCGGAGACCTACCGCGACCTGCTGGTTTACCGAACCGATGTTGATGGCATCAACACGGATCGACGCCGAGACGCGTTGATCCATCAACACGGACGGCCACCGGACCGATCGCGCCAGGAGTACTCAGATGACCACTCGCCGAGACGAAATGAAATCCAATGAAACGAATCTCGGCGTGCTCGAGATCCGCCCCCGCAAGTGCCGGTTTCCCGAGTGCAGCCGCCGCGTGGCCGCGACCGGCCGCCCCGGTCGTCCCTCGTCCTACTGCGACCGCCCGGACCACAACGCACAGACCGCTTTCCGCGAAAGGCCGAAGGGCGGCCGACTCGCGGTCGCCGATCAGCCGGTCACAGCTGGGCTCACCGAGCTTGGCCAGCTGGTCGCCGAGCTGAGCGCCCACCGCGCCGCGCTCGCCGAATTGCTCGGCGACACCGACGCCGTGCTCGAGCTTGTCACGGATCGAACAGCGATCGACGGCGAGATTGCCGCTGTTCGCGCAGCCGCCGAGGCGGATGTCGCACAGGCGCGCGCCAAGCAAGCCGAGGCCGAGCACGCCGCCGTGCTCATGCGCGCCGAGCGCGACGCCGCGGTGTCGGCCCGCGACCTCGCCGAGGAAGCAGCTGAGGAGGCGATAGCCGATGCCGAGCAACGAGCCGACGCGGTCGAGAGCGCCGCCGCCCGTGTGCAGACCGCGGGCGAGCAGACCGCGGCCGACGCGGGCCGTCAACTGGGAGCTATGCGTACACGGCTAGAGGAGGTCGAAGCCGCGAAGAGAAAGGCCGAAACGCGTGCCGACGAGATGGCGCGAGTTGCCAACGGTCGACGTCTGGATGCCGAGCGGTTTGAGTCGCACCTCGCCAACGAGCGGAAGGCCCATAATCGCGAAATCAGCGGCCTGCGTGAACAGCTCGACAATGCTCGCCGCGAGCACGCCGAGGACTTGCGCGGCGCAGTGAAAGCCGGAGTCGAATCGGCGGCACGGCACATCGGTGCCGTGCGAGTGCGATCAGCGCGCCCTCGGCCGGTCCGTAGGGTGTCGTCGGCGCAGCGCCGGACGTAGTGAGGTGACAGGCGGAGGACACCTCAGGACATTCAGGCCGCCTGGCGGAACCGACCGCGCAACTTGGCGCGTCCAACTGTTCATGACTGACCACCTGGACACCGATGCCGACTGGAATCCGCTGTTCGACGGGTATACCGCTGAGGGCCTGTTGAGCCAGTGCGAACGCTGGAACGAGTGGATGCAAGGGACCTACTGGGCGAATTGCCCGGACCTGGGAACGTCAGGGTAGCCCGCTGATGTGTGAGCGTGTCGGCGTCGTGCGGCGAGCGTTTCCACCTTGGTCAGTCGAGCTGTTTCGCCATCTCGTCCATGACTGGAGAATCAGAAAACGGCTGGTCTTGGCCAATGCCTCGCCAGCCCCACGACTCGTACATCGATCTCGCTGGGTTCCCTACGCGTACGAGGAGGTAGGCAAGCCGTTCGGGGCGCTCCGACAACAACGCGTTGTGGATGATTCGTGCATATCCCTGACCTTGATGGTCCGGGTGGACGGCGAACTCTCGGAAGATGTAGACAGGTGCATCTACGGGCTCGGCGGCGACCTCGGCGAAGACGTGCACCGCCTTGTTCCGAACATCCTGCGGCCGGCGATATGGCGTGCCGAAGGCGTAGCCAACCATGCGGTCATCTCGCCAACCGGCTACCAACTCAAAGTCAGGGATCGGCGCGTACAAGTCCTCGAGCCGCTCCCAGAATTTCGCCGGGCTGTACCACGGATTGTCCTGCTGTGGGAGATGTGCAGCGAGGTAGACAGCCTGTATCTCCTCAGCGTGGCGGAGCGTTTCCGCAGCGTCGTAGCGGACCAGCTTCAATCCGGCGTCGTCAGTGATCACGATTCAACTGCTTTCAGTGAACGCTCGGCGTCTGCGCGTAGTACTTCGTGCAGATCCTTGACCGCGGGCCTGTGTCGTCGCTCGGGAGGAACCGCCGCTAGCACCTGTTCGCCTAGACCCATCACGAATCTCGTTCGGTAGTCGCTGCGCAGGCCCTCGATAGTCTCGGTCGCGTGACTGGCACCGTCTTCGTGGCCTCCACTGCGGACCAGGCACAGAGCATGTTGGAGGTAGATCTGGATTGGTCCTCGCACGCTGCTAGGTGGATAGAGCGCGAGCGCTGCCTGTTGGGCCTTCTCAGCGGAGTGCACATCGCCGAGATGTGAGTACACGAAACTCTCTGCAAACCTCAGACGCTCCTCGGGATAGGCCCAACAGTGCCAACTGTGGTCGCCAGTCATGTCAGATGGCAATGCAGAGAACGTATCTCGCAAATCTATGAGAGCTTCCTCGGCCTCGTCGGCGCGGCCTTGCAGTGCAAGGGTCTGCGCACGGGCCGCAATCAGACTTGGCCGGCCGGCGATCGGTCCTTGCTCGATCAGATCGTCGGATTCGCTTATTTCGTCGATTATCACCTGCGGCGGCTGTCCGTCGTAGATTGCGCGAATCGCCTTCCGTCCTCGGATGTAGAGCATGGTGTGCAGGTCACCGGAGGAATCAGCGGTCAACCGGGCTGTGCGCCACCAACGCGCTGCGTCCCGTCGCTGCCCGACATCGCCGACAGCCTGCGCCATGTAGTGACTCAGGAGCGCACCGACCTTGTACAACTCGCGACGTTCGCTCTGGTCCGTCGACATGCTCAGTGCCATCTGAAGATTCAGGATGTCAACGAGCAGCATCTCGCGCAGTTCGGCGGACGTTTGCGTCACGTATACATCGCCGTACTCTCGGACGACCTCGTACCAGTCCGCCAGATCGGCTAGTGCACCGCCGGTCACCGCGCGGTTCAGGCCATGACGCGCAGACTCCAACCCGAGCATCGTGCCGACGCCAGCCGCCGTAGCGCTGAGGAGGAACGTACGGCGTAGCACGTCGTCGACCTCCTTCGCTGCCGACTGGAGAATTATCGGCGAATCCCTATCCGGCTCAATGGTAGTGACGCGTGCGGCGCGACGCACGGGACGAAATCCGAGTTCGGCGTCGGTCGCTGTATCGAGTACGGCACGGAGACCGGCACGGACATCCTCATTCGGCCACCGAAAAGCACCCCGTTCGAGTTTGCCGATGTAGTTGCCGGACAGCTCGATCACACGCCCGCTGGTGCGATAGACCCAGGCATTCACCAGGTCAGCTAGCTCGGCACGCTCCAACTCGTGCCCAGTCGTCTGGGAACGAATTCGAGCGCGAGCCGTGCGAAGTTGATGGTTCGGTTCAGGCAATGGTCTGTTGTCCTTGCTCGGCAACCTCTATCGAAATCATCGCACCAACGGATCAGCCGCGTCGGCAATCGGTACCTGATCTCCCCCGGATCTCCCCCGAAAGGGCGATCAAACGACATTCCTCGCAGGTACCGCAGCAGAGGAATCTGGGGCTGTGCACCCGGTGCGGGGTAGATGGCGTTCCCCCTATCGGCACACCGACTCGCTACGAACGGCCCGGCCCCTCGGTGCGGCGCCTCCTCGACGCCGGGTGCTTGGAACCCACCAACGAGCGAGCCGGAGGCGTAAGCGATGGGTTACGACGAAGAAGGCGGCGGTGCCGCGACGCCGCAACAGATCTATTTCGGGCAGAGGTTTCACCTCGAGCAATTCGGTACGCCCGAGCAGGTAGCGAAGTTCTCGGCCGGCGGGCCACCGCCACCACTGAAGGCGGACGGGGTAACGGGCAAGATCCTGTTCTACGAGGCGAACATGCCCACGGTTGAAGAGTTCGCCGGCCTGCTCGCGGAGATGGAAAAGGGCGGCTGGATCACCAGCGAAGTTCGGGAGAAGGTCGCGGGGCTGTCGCGCGCGGATGGCGTCGCCGAGCTGAAAGCTCGCATGGTCGAACCTGATTCCGGTCAGCGACCACCAGCGGCCGGGACCGAGTGATCCGCCATGGAGAACACCGAGCTTCTCCACGTCAAGCGTGCTGCGGCCTTGGAATCACAATGCCGGTTCTACGTAGTCACGTGTGGGTTACCCGCCCTCGTGCGGCCCGACTTGGCACGGATCGTGTTCCCAGCCGGAAGCGTCGGCGCGGTCACGATGCCCGCCCACATCGGCGCGCGAGTCAGGGTGCGTATGGAGGAGCGGCCCAACGGCCGTGTCGGGCCGATCGTTTCGCACCCACGCTCGAAACGGTGGACATTCCTGGTTTGTCCAGACCTCCCCGGCGACATCGTGTTGTGCGCAGAGTTGTTCCGCCACAACGTATCTATCGTTCCGATCGGTGCTGAGGTCGCGCTGCCTTCACCGCGATTCGGTTCGGAACTGTTGAGTTACCGAGAGTGGGTGTGTGAACCTCGCGACGGATTCCGGCCACCAGGCACCGAGGTCGTTGACGCGGTCCGGTCCTGCGTATCACCGTTGAGGCGGTGACGGGCAGGTGCAACCCATCGCTATCGGATGTCTTCGACTCACCCCGTCACCCCAATTTTCCCGCTTGTACGGCGGCACGCTGCGGCTGTTGGCTGCGACGCACGGCTATTTCTTGTTGCAGGTCATCGAGTTCGACCAGAGCGGCGACGCGCAGACACACAACGCGCTGATGATCGAGCACATCCGAGCAGCCAAGGCCGAGGCCGTGCTAACTGCAAATCTCGCTCACCTCGCCGGAGGTGAGCGGGCGATCACCGAACTGTGCGACCTGATCACCCCCGAACAGACCTATCCGCGTGGGCATCACTGGCCGCCGCCCGTACCTGATTCGGGATGTGTTCGGTGAGGGCGCTATCCGACGACCACGTCGACCGCTGGCTAAGCAAGAAGACGGAATTATTAACGCACACAAGGGAATACAGATGAAGACAAGCGACCCATTTCGATACGCCGGGCAAGTCGGATCGCATATCGAGCCCACCGGGCGGCTATTGCGCCTGGTCATCGACGCCGTCAACGAATGCAACTTGCGCTGCAAGTACTGCCACCCCGGAGAGGTGTGGTTGCAGCGTCAGTTACCGCTCGCCGAAGTGGTGCAGGCCCTCGCTGCCGCCGAACAAACCGGGATCCTCGAGGTTGTCCTGACCGGCGGCGAGATCACGTTGCACGACGACCTGCAAGGGATTCTGGAAGCTACCCACCAGCTCAAGCGCTGCGCATCGACGCTGATCACGAACGCTACAAAGATCACCTCGGCTACCCGGCACGGCCTCGAGGTATCGAACCTGACACGTATCTGCACCAGCGTCGATGGCGTGACAAACGAGCTGCACGGATTCGCCCGAGGCAAGAACCTGCCGAAGGTGCTCGAAGGGCTGCGGCGTCTGCGCGACACCGGCAAGCCGATCACGGTCATCACTGTTGTGCACCAGGGCAACTGGGAACGCGTGGTCGAGCTGACCGAGTACCTGGCCGACCATCAGCTAGCCGAACAACACCACCTGTGCGCGCCGAGCTTCTCGGGCCAAGCGCGCGAGCACTATCCCGGACTCGCGTTGCACGAGAACGATTTCCATCGCGTGCAAGCTCTGGTGGACCAGCACCACCGGCAGTTGCTCGACCGAGGGGTGTATCTGACGTTCAATTCGTTCTGGCCCGCTACCGGGCTGTCCAGCGACGTTACGAACCCAGGGCGAATGATGACCTTGCAACAGCTCTCCGAGCAGGTAAAGGACACGCTGTGCAACATTCGGCCTAACGGAGAGTTCCGGCTACAGGCAAGCACGTGGGGCCGGGAAATGGTCGGCAACGCCGTCGTCGGATCTGTTCACGCGCAGCGTGTTCCGGACTTGATCGAGACGGCCGAGTCACTGCTCGCTACCGGTTCGGCAGGCCAGCTTCCACGCGAGACCGAAGCCCGGCACAAGTTCCAACTCGGAGCTGAGGCAGACCGGGAAGCGACGCAACATCTGATCGGCCGTATCAAGGGACAGCCGCCCACAGTCGACATGATTCCGATCGCCAGCGTTGACGAGCACTGGCTGATGAGCAACCACCTTGATGCCGCTGCGGTCGCGGCACGGCTGCGTGCCGAACCGACCGAGCACCGGATTACGCGTCATCCCACCGGGAAGGTTCTCGTGTTCGACCGGCGGCGATCGTTGGTCACGCTGCTAGGTCCGGAAGAATGGCCGATGGTCCTGGGTGAGCTGTCGATCGCGGCAACCGGTTCGGTGATGTCATGACCGCAGCGGCAGTCCAGATAGCGAGTCAGGTCATGCACGCCGATGCGACCCTCGCGCGAATCTACGCCGAAGCTGTGCGCGCGGCGCCCGCCGATGAGCTGGTCCGCGCCGCGCTGCTGTGCCATCTGGCTGAGCCGTCGACTCCGGCCGCACGGCTGGCTGACGACCTCTGTACCAGTCTCGACATCGTGCGCGCGGCCTACCGTGCATGTCAGGGCAGCGCGGCCGTGACTCGGCTGGTCAATTCGATGTACTACCCGCACCGCATGCGTTGGTCGTTCGCAACTACGACAGTGCAGGAATGGCAGCGAGTGCCCGACCGCCCCGAGCGGATCCGGGCACACGAACCGGTGCTGTCGGAAACCGTCGAGATCCATCCCACGCGCGGTACCTGCAACTACCGGTGCGCGATGTGCCTGTGGTCAGATCAGCAGGAACTCACCTACGCGACCAAACAACTCGACACCGGCGGCCTGATGACCGCCGGTGGATGGATTCGCCTGCTGGGCGAGCTTCGTGAGAACGGCGTGCACCGCCTTGTCATCTCGGGCGGCGGTGAGGCACTGATCAACCCCGAATTGCCATCGATTCTGACCAGAGCTGCCGAACTGGGGTTCGAGATCCATGTCTACACAACCGGTTTCAGCATCCGGCCGGGTAGTCCACTGTTCGAGGCATTGTTGCGATGTCACCGGGTGCGGTTCAGCATCCACTCACCCGAGCCCATCACCTACGACCGCATTGCAGGCACGCGACCGGGTCAGCATGCGCTCGACCGGGTCGTTGGCAACCTTGGTGCTCTGCTGTGCGAGCGTGATGTGCTACCCACTGTCGGAATCGGCTTCGTGATCCAGCCGTTCAACTACGACCAGATCGCGGCCATGGTCGACTTCGCTGCCGACACCAGCGCGGACTGGCTCGACCTCCGCAAAGACGAGGTGGGCGTCACTGACGGACTGACACCCGATCAGCTCACGGTCGTGCGCGATCAAGTGCGCGCGATCAGACGACGCCCGCCTGTAGATACGCGGATCGACATCGGTGACGAGCTGGTGTCGATCGCCAACGGACATAGCCCGGACCGCTCGCGCACGACCGAATGCCTCGGCCGGTACTTCCGACCGACCATCGGCGCCTACGGGCATCTGACGCCATGCGATCTCAAAGCCGAGCCGCGGTTCGCCCAGACTGGCTACGATCTCGGCTCGGTCAAGCGCTCCCAAGTGCTGGACGTGGTCGCTGTGTCCTCGCAACGGCGCGTCGCCGACGACTGTGTGCAGTGCATGCCCAGCTCGCGCACGGGAAACCGTATCCTGCACAAGCTGCTCGACGACCTTGCTTCTGGGATCCGGCTCGACGAGCAGCCGTTCAGCTAGCGGGCGGCACGTTGCGTGATCGCGGTCCGCAGTACCGATATCGCACCTCGCACCACCAGCCCAGCTGCTATCACCGGCGCGAACACCAACCATGGAGAACGCTGGTGGTAGTCACAATAGAACCGCAACGCGCTGCGGTGGTGGCTGCGGATCTTGCGGAACGGCGCAGACCGCATGCTGCCGCCTTCACGGTGGCGGATCTCGACATTCGGGTCGAGGACCACTCGCCATCCGGCGCGGTGCATGTCCAATGCCGCTTTGGTCTCCTCGAAGTACAGGAAATACCGTGTGTCGAACCCCCCGATCGAATCGAATGCGCTGCGGCGGAACAACATACAGCAGCCGGAAATCCAGTCGACATCGCTGACCGTAGTGACCGGCTCGCCGAAATACCTACGGGTCGCCGGATTCCCCGGCCATACCCCGCCGAGCAGCGCGTGCACGATCCCGACCGCCAGCGACGGGAACCGGCGCCCAGTCGGGTACGGCGTCCCATCGAGCCGGGCCACCTGCGGCCCGATCATGCCGATTCCGTCGTCGGCCATCGCCGTCTCGACGAGCGCAGCTATTGACCCCGGCGCAAGCCTTGTATCTGGGTTGGCGACCAAGATCCATTCAGCGTTGGTCGCTGCGGCTCCCTGGTTGATCGCGGCGGCAAGGCCCACGTTCTCGCTGTTGCGGATTACCCGGCCGCCGAATTCCTCGACAAGTTCGACGCTTCGATCAGATGAAACGTTGTCGACGCCGATCACGTCGAGCGCCAACGGCTCGACCGCAGCCGTTAGTGATTCCAAGAAGGGCGGAAGATCCTCCGCGCTTTGGTACGTCACCAGGATGAGGCCGACGGTCTTGTCGTCGCGGCGAGACATGGGAGCGAACCTATCAGGTGTTGTACGTCACGCGGAACCGATGCGTGCCCGCAACTGCGCCGGTAGCGTCACGGCAACGTCGGGGCCAATGAGGGGTAATCATGAGATTCGTTGCAGTACTGACCATTGCTGCCGCGGTAGCGGTCGCGGGGTGTGGCTCGGATACGAAGACCGAGGACAAGACCGAGCCGGCCACGGCCGTGACTGCGGCTCCGGCCGCGACGAGTAGTTTGACAGCCGCGTCGCCGTCCACAGCCGTGCCGAACACGGCCGGGACGTCTGCCGAGCGGCCGGGCAGCAGATTACGACAGCAGAGTTGCGAGGACATACTGCCGTTGCTCGATCAACTGCGGGCGATCAGCGCGGACGCTGCACGGCAGTCAGCCGAGGACACGATCTCGAATCTGCCTCAGACGCCGGAATGGCCGACACTGAGCGAGAGCGACCGACAGGCGACGATCGCAGGAATCCGAGACGCAGCGGGCGGCACCTGCTAGTGCTCATCGACGCCGGTTAAGCGGCGGGCAATCCCTAGAGGTCGTATGCCTCGACAACCGCGTCGACGGCTGGTGCTCTGAACTCCGATTGGAACAGCGGATAGTTGCCTTCGGTGAGGATGCCCCAGCGGCGATTAGTCGGCCCGCTCGACACGGCGTTGTCGGTGTCGGGCCAGGACAGGAACATCGCGCCGTTGCGGTAGAGCGTGAACACGGTTCCCGCGGCGGCGGGTAGTCGGCGGAACTCGATCAGATCCGTTGCGAGGATGCTGTTCTCGGACACTGCCCGGTTCTGCTGTCCGGTCTGGCCTGTCGAGACGCCGGATGTTGGGGGTAGTCCGGCCTGGGTGTAGATCGCGCACCCGAGGCCGGTTGAGACGATGGCGTAGCACATGGTGCCTGCGCCGAACGTGTCGGCGACGGCGAGCACTATGCCAGTGAAGTTGTCGGTTGCCAGGTTGCCTACCGGCGCGATGAGCTGTGTTTTCACGCCGTAGTTGTCGGTGCCGAATCGGCCGGCGGCGGTGCCGCCGCCTTGGTAGGACACCCAGCAACCCGAGCGACCGTCACCGTTGCCCATGGTTTTCATCTGCGCCCGGTTGGTGTCGATCTTGAACTGCGTGTTCCGGTCGAGCCGCCAATCCGGGCCGAGCGTGGCGGCGTTGGCGCGGTTGAACGGATCGGAATACCGGTAGCCGACCCGCTGCAGAACGGTCGCCGTGCCGCCGCCGGTCGCTGCGGCGACGAACTTCGCGGCCACAGCGACGGCCGCCGAGGCGAGTCCGCCGCCGGTCGCTGCGGCGGCGATCAGCGCGCCGGGGGTGAGCGTCGCTGTGCCCGCGCCGAGTCCGACCGCCGTCGCCGTAATAGAGGCGACCGGACGGCCGACAATTCCTGCCGAGCCGCCGCCAAGCGCATCGGCGACCAGGACGACCGAGGCGACGATCGTCGCCGAGGCGACACCACCACCGACCCCGGTTGCCAGGATCTCGGCACCGACAATTACGGCCGAGGCGACACCACCGCCGGTGGCCGGCGCCAGGATCGCGACCGACGACACGACCGACACCGCAGCGACGCCACCGCCGACCGCGTCAGCGCGGCGCCACGGGATGACCGACACCGCAGCACTCGCATAACCGCCGCCGAGCGCTTGCGCCAGCAGCGAGACCGAGAACCGCGGCGGGGTCGGCCAGCGCACAGCCCTCGCGTCCGGCCCCGGAAACGGCACCGTGCGCGAGTCGGGTCCGGGAAACCGGACCTGTCGCGTGTCCGGTCCCGGCCACGGCAACGCCGAGAGCATCTAGTCAGCGCCGCTCGGGTAGGTGTAGGACGGGGTCACCTTGACCTCGCCGGCTGGGCTCACCGCGGCGTCGGGGGTGTCGAGCACGGTGAGCAGGGTTGTCCCGTTCCACCGGCACATGTGCGTGTAGCTGCCCGCCACTACCTGAAAGACGAGCTGTGAGCCGGTGACGGTGCCGCCGACTGCTGCGCCCCACGTGGTCGGCTGCCGCGTGTAGCCGCCGCCGGTGGCCTCGTTGGCGGTGCCGCCCGCGCCGGGGTCGCCGGTGTGCAGGCTGTAGGTGTTGCCGAGCGTCGCCCAGTGATCGGCCATGCCGTTCTTGACGGCGGTTGTGCTGGACATAGTGAATCTCCTTGCGGCTCAGGATCACCGGCGAGCTACGCCTTTGACCCACTCGTAATCGTCGGTGGTGCCGGTTGCCGGGTTCGGGTAGTGAATCCACCGGGTGAACCGGGTTCCGGCAGGGATGGCGGCGACTTGTGGTTGCTGGACTCGCCACGCCACGGTTGCGCCGTCGACGGTGGCGGGCCATGTGGTCGGCGTCGGCGTTGTCTGCCAGACGATTTCGGCGGTGGTACCCGGCGGCAGCACCCCGGCCGGGTGCGTGAGTATCACGATGAAATCGCCTGCGGTGAGGTAGATGTCGTCTTGGATCGCTCGCCATCCGATAGGCATGTCGGAGCCTCCTAACTCAGCGCGTAGTACGGAATCAACCGGGCGTCGAACGTCAACGACGAGTAGGCGATCGTCGGGAGCGGGGTCGTTGACGCGGGCGCGTAGGCATAGAGCGCGGACGGCCGTACGCCGGGCGGCGGTGTCATCGGCCACACCGACCGGGCAAGCAGGGATTTGCAGGTCTGCCCGAGCGCAGTCACCTGCAAGACACCGACCGCCCATACCTCGCTTTTGAGTGCGTCGAAAGAGGACGGAAGCGCGAGCGTGTACTCGCGGTTGGTCGCGGATATCGTGTCTTTGATGTCGCCGGTCGCGGCCATGAGGGTGAGGTCGCCCGTGGTCTTGTTCATCAGGTAGGCCATGGCGAACATTGCTTGGATACCGAGCGCGGTATTCGAGTTGCCAGTGCCGAGAGTGATGCGGCTGTACTTCCGGTCTTTGGAGCATTCGAGAAACCCGAGTTCGGTGAAATTCGCACCGTGTCCGGCCGGTTGGTAGTCGGGTGGATCGTCGAAGGTAATCGAGTGCGAATGTGAGCCGCCGCCGCTCGACCCTGCCGACCCGGTGCTGTTCGCGGTGGGGGTCAACAGGATCCGGGGAAATGTCGGGTCGGCGTCGCGAACGTAGGTGTTCCACAGACCCGACCCGGTGGGGATCACGTTGCGGTCGGTGGCCGCGATGTCTTGCTGCGCCCTGGTGGCCGAGCCGGTCGTGCCGACAATGGGGGCCTTGGATTTGTCGTAGATGCTCGCCTCGGTGAGGTTCTGCCATTCGAGGAAGCTGCCGGGCCGGGTGGGGTTGTGTGCGCCGTTGGGATTCGCGCCGTCGGGTTGGGTCATGTCAGGGCACCTCGAGCGGCGGGGGCGGTGGCACCGACCCGCCGAGGTCGCGCAGGGTCGCGGCTACCTGCTCGTCCCACATCGCATGTGCCGCAGCGGCCAAGCGGCGACGCGTGGCCGCGGCATCGGATTCTCGCTTGAGCACCGCGAGCTGCTGCTCGACCTGCTCGACACGGGAATCCGCGGCGGCGGCCCGCACGTCCGCGGCGGCGGTGGCCTTCTCGGCGATACCGGTCGCGATCTGTTCGAGCTTGGCGAGTGCGTCGATGCGTTGGGTTCGCCTGCCGAGGAGGGCGGCGACTACGCCGGTAAGGCCACCGCCGCCGAGCAGGCCACCGAGAGCTATTGCCCACTCCTGCACGTCATCACCTCCGGTCGTGAATGCCAGCGCCACGGGCGATCACCCTTCGGACGTGCCGGACGCCGCGAGCCACGGCAACCATCGGCCGATAGCGGCGTCGACGGCAGGGATCGCCATCACGCGCGTGATGGCGGCCGAAATCCCGAGCGCGAGACCGACACCGGCCGCGGTTTGCGGCAACCCGGACGAGGCAACGATGAGCGGCATTGCCGCGGCGATGCCGACGACGAGCTGAAACCCGGTGCGCACCACTGCCCGCCACGGATAGGCGACCTGTGTCGGTGCGTCTGGTCGCACGTTTCGCCCGGTCACCGGTCGGCCTTGTCCGTTAGTGCCGCGAGGATCTGCTCGTTCTGGCGCATCACATGGGCGATGCCGTCGACGAGGGTGCGCCGCGGGGTGGCGTTGTTCTCGCCGTCGCCGAGCTGGGACCAGCCCTCGAAGTTGGGGCCGCCGCCGAGCTGGGCGAGGATCACGGCAACCGCCTCGGTGAGGTAGCGATTGCGTGCAGGGTCGGTTTCGACTGCGCGGCCGAGGATCTCGAACCCGGCGCGGTCCGGGCCGAACAACTGGGTTGCGACTTCCTGTGCATCGGACATAACGGGTATCTCGCTTTCTGCGCCGAACAGCGCGTCGAATTCCGCGGCGGTGCCGCGGTAGGCCCATGCGTCGATCTGTCGACCGGCGACTATGGCGCGTTGGGTGAATTGGAGGACGGCGACGCGGTTGTCGCCGTAGTCGTTCCAGCCCGGCGCGGTGTCGCCGGGGTAGAGCGCCGCGGTATCACCGGGCTGGTCGCTGCCGTAGGCCGAGGCCATAAACGGGGGCAGGCCGGACAGGTCCGGGCTACCGATGTGGTCGCGCCAGTACCAGCGCGGCAGATACAGCAGCGCGACGCGGTAGCCGCGGCCGACGAACTCGGCGTGCACGGCACGCAGCACCGAGACATCCCCGGAGCCCTGTTCGTGGTCGAGCATGACCGGCACCGCGCGGTCGGGCTCGGCGCACTCGTAGTTGTCGACCTGCGCCGACGCGCTCGCGTCCTGCTCGATGTAGTGGTAGGCCATGAATGCCAGCCCGTTTCGTTGGGCGCCGGCCTTCTGCTCGGCGTAGGCCGGGCTCGTGTAGTTCGCGCCTTGGGTGGCCTTGGCGATGACGCCCGCGAATCCCTCGCACGCGACGGCGTCGAGGTCGATGCCTGCTTGCCAACCCGAGATGTCGATGCCCCAGCGCGTCATCACGCACCGCCGATCGGGCCGACAAACTGTGCGAGTACCTCGGCCCATACCGCGCCCTCGGCGTCGCCGGTCGGTGCCGCGGCGTAGCCCTTCGGAGCGATGAGCGAGGCCATCATCGGCACCGACAGCCAGTAGTGCTCGATACCGCCGAACCGCGCCGGATCGGCGACCAATACCGCGCCGACGCCGTCGTGCCCGACAATCGTCACGTAGTGATAGATCGTCTGAGCCGGGTAGCCCGGCGGCCGATTACTCGGCACGGCAACGATGTTCGCCACGATCGCGTTGCCGCCCTCGATCGAGGCGACCACATCTGCCCACAATCGTTCGACCTGTTCGCGTGTCGGCGGATCGTTCGCAATCTCGACCGTGACGTACGGCTGTCCGGTGCGCCGGGCAAGCAGTCCGGTTATCTGGCCGATCCAGTCGGTACCGTCGGTGTCGGTGCCCAGCTCGGCGGCGAGGTCGGCCTCGGGCACGTCGATACCGCGAGCGGTGAGCGCGATCTGTGTCGAGCCGGGACCACACCAATACCCGGTCTCTTGCACCGAGTAGGCGTGATCGAGGATCTTCTCGGGCATGGTCAGGTCTCCTTGTATCGCTTGAGAATTCCGGCGCGCTGGCTTGTGGCGCGCTCGCGCGCAATAACCCGCGCGACCTCGGCCGGGCTCGCAGTGCGCAGGTGCGCCAGGACGACGGCGACGGTGTGCTCGTTCGGGTCGAATCGGGTGATATGCGAGACCGTCGCCCGCGCCACATCGGCGGGACGGGCAGCCTCGGCGGCGGCCTCACGCTCGGCGAACTGCCGTTGCAGTTCGGCTTGCATGACACCCGATAGCGCGTTGATGTCGACCTCGGAGGACCAATCCGCCGGCGGGGGCTCGGCTTTCCATTCGCCCGAGGCGAACATCGGGTTCAGCTCGCCTGCCTTGGGCGGCCAGTAGAACTCGACCTGTCGCTCGACGCGGCGCGCGCCACCGTTCCACAGCCGTTGCGACCACTGCCTGAGTCCGGCGATCGGAATCGCCATACTGGCCCCGCGCATACCGGGAAGACCGACCAGGAACGGCAAGAACGCCTCGGTCGGGCAGTCACAGTTGCAGTTGTCGACAGTGGGGAACGCGCCGGTCGGTAGCCGCGGTGAGTGGTCGAGTCCGCACTTGCGGTGACAGTGGACGCATGGGCAACGCCGGGTGCCGCAGACCGTGCACTCGTGCCGCAGCGGGGGCGGGTTATCGGCGGCCGGTGCTTGCGGTGGCGTCTGCTCGCTCACAGCACGGGCCTGATCGCGTGCAGTGGTGCAGCCATGACACGGCCGCGGTAGCGCACCGGGACCTGTGTGGCCTCGTCGATCTCGTCCTCGACCTCGTCGAACTGGGCAAGTTCGCCGACGAGCAGGCGCATCGCGAGATGTCGCGGGCGGTCGATCACACCACCGACGGCGAACGACGAGCAGGCGGGCCGACGTTTGGCGGGTATCTGGAAGTAGACGAGTTGCGGCACGGTTGGTTCTCCTATCGCGGTGGCGTGGTGGGTTTCTCAGCCGAAAACGCCGAGATCGTGCAGCGCAGAAAACGCCATCTCGAGTCGCTCGATCGCGCGCACTGCGGGGTCTTTGTCCGCGGAGGTGTCCCCGATCGTCGGTATCCACGACAGCGGCTCAGAATCGCTGTAGCGCAGTCGAATCGAGCTGATTCGGTCGACATGGATACGGCCGGTGCGGTCGCCGACGAGACCGAATCCGATGCGGTCGCCGACCCAGCAGTGACCCTTGCCCTGGTCGCCCAAAATCCATGGGCTGCCGTCGTTTACGTTGACCTCGGCACCGAATCGAGTGCGGGTCGCAGCGAACCCGGCCCGCAGGACTAGCAGGCTTTCGAGGGTGAATGCGCGATCTGCGCCGTCCTGGAAATGCTCGAAGTACCCAGCCCAACCGTCGTTTTGAGAGCGTTCGAGGCTCTTGACGTTCATCCAGGCGAGCACGGTGTCGGTGTAGAGCGGGGCGAGCAGGGTATCGACCGAGCCGCCCACCGCGGGAACGAATAATGCAGCGCTGAGCAGGTCGAATGCCAGCTGGACGGCCGCTGAGATCGCCTCGTTGACGCCGAACATGCTGTGCCCGCCGACCACTACCTGTTTGCCCTTGGAGGGCCAGCGGGTCAACTTGCTCGACTGGATGCCGGTTTCGGTGCCCTCGAGCCACACCACGTACGGCGTGGTCTTGCTCGTGCCGAGCAGTCCGGGGACCTTGTAGGTCGGTTCGTCGATGTCGGCGACCTCGGCGACCACGGGGTCGATGAAGTTGCCGACAAAGCTCGCGACGGTGCGGATCAGGCCATCCCAGAGCGTGCCGCCGCGCGAGGTGCCCTGGTTGTAGAACCCCGAGCGGTCGACGATGTCGATTACCAGCGCGCCCGGCCGCAGGTTCAGGCCCGGAATCGGTTGCGCATCACCGAGATTCGGCATGTAGCGTCGCCATACGACCGACAGCTCGGCGTCCTCGAGGATGGGGGTCGCGAGGGCGTGCCAGTTCTTGAATCGGCTAGCCAACAACGCCCACAGAATGCCGTCGTTGAGATCGTCGAGGTAGCTGTGCGGCTTGACTACCACCGACCAGTTCTCGACCGAGGCGGGCACCCACGAGGCGGGATTGAGCGGGTCGTCGGGCAGATTCCACCAGTTCTGCTCGGCGCGCATGATCTGGAGATGGAGGGCCGTCAGCAGGCACCACCGCGCGCCACCAGCCAGCAGAAAAACGCGCGGAAATTGCAGGACGCTCGGCAGGGCCGCGTTACTCCATACGGTGTACCAACGAACCGTCTCGTAGTCCGAAAGCCATTGGACGGTAAGGCATTTCGTGCCGTCCTCGCGCTTCTCGGCCGAGCAGCTCTCGAGCTTTCCTGACCAGCGGGCACCGTTGGGGCATTCGACGACGATCACAACGACCCGCTTCTCGCCGCGCTGTAGTCGTCCCCACTCGTCCCAAATCCATTGCGCTACATAGTGATCCCACGGAATCTCAGTAATTCCCGCGCCGGTGTCGTTGTCTTTCCACTCGAAATCGCCCAGGTACTCGGCGTCGAGCCAGCCCTGTAGGCGCATTTCGCCGTCGTAGATCGTGGTCTCGGGTGGTTCGAGGCTCCGTGCCTGGCGCTGGCGCTCGCGTTCCTCGGTTACCTGCCAGATCGCCTCGCACTCGGCGAGGGTGTCCGCGGTCATTACAGCCACGTCAGAACCTCTCTAGTCCCCACGGGCGCGACCAGAACCGCGGCTGCCGGGCCAAGATGCCGAATTTCGGCGAGGTGACCGACGATGCCGAGACCGGGACCGCAGTCCACGGGGTGTAGGGCGGCAGCACGTAGAGCAGCCGGTTACCGCCCATAAGCCCCGTGATGTTCGTGCCGGTCGTGTCCTCGAGCGGGATACGCATACGGTCGGTCCGGCACGTCGCGCCGTGCCCGTTCACGGCACCGATCGGCGGCAGGTTGAGCACTCGGCCCGAATCGTCGCGGCCGGTGCGGAAATCCACACCCGGCACCCGCCGGCCCTTGGGACCGGTCCAGCTGAAATCGGGCAGGTGCGCGATACCGTCGCCGGTGATCACCCACTCGTGCGCCATCGGCCGATCAGTCGGGTTGCACAGCCAGACCTCACCCGACCCGGACGAGGCTCCCTCGATCTGCCATCCGGCGGGGTGTTCGGCGTCGCCGAGCCAGTCGTCTTGACGCCACATCGGTTGTGGTGCAACCAGCGTCGCGGGCAGGTCACTGTGCCCGTAATCCCACGGGTCGGTGTCCATGGCCATGATCGGCGACTCGAGCAACAGCACGTCGAGCCAGCGGGTACCGCTGCGCCGCGGTGTCGTGATCGCCAGCCGCGCCGATCCTGCGTGCGGGTCCCACGGGTCGACCTCGTAGTCGAACGCCATCCGCAACCGACTGTCGATGTCGGCCCATTCCTCCGGATCGTCGCTGAACGCGCCGAGGGGTAGGTCGATCTCACGGTGCGGCCGGTCGATCTTGGCCGGTTTGCCCCCGATCTCGAACGCGCCGCGCTTCATGGTCACTTTGACCGGAGCGTCGTAGAGCCCCTGCGGACCGGTGCCCAGCACGACGCCTTGCTCGCCGGCACCGTCGCCGGACAGGCACCAATACGAGCCGTCACACCCGTGCAACTCGACCGTTGCGTATACACCCACGTCAGCCCCCTATTTCCCGGCCGTCTGGCGCTTCTGCTCGCGCGTGATGCGGTTGACGGCCTCGGCCACATCGGCGACAACGAGGGTGATGTTCTGCACGGTCTTCTCGATCCCGTCGGCGTAGCCGCCGATCCCCGGCACGCTGGATCGCTGCCCCTTGAGGAACTCGCTCCCGGCTCCCGACATGGCCGCGTTGAACTTGGCGAACGCCGCGGTGATGGCCGCCTGCTGGTCGAACCTGGTGTCGGTGTTGTCGCTGGTCGGGTTGACCGACGAGGTTCCCGGCGCGGTGGTCGTATCCGCGGCCGCGGTGCTCGCGGCCGAGGTGCTCGACGACAGCGAGGACGGCCAGTTATCGACCCACACCGGGACCGCGGTCCCGGACGGGCGCGCCGTGCCGCCCGATGAGTTCGTGCCGCCGCTCGTCCCAGACCCGCCGGTGCCACTGCCAGCACCAGAGCCCAAGCCGCCGGACCCGTTCGAGTCCGCGCTCGCGCCGCCGGTGCCGAGGGGGTTGCCGCCAACGGGAAGGTGCCACTTGTTGGGGAAGTCCGCGGCACCTTGCGCGCCTGCTCCGACCTCGACGCCGTCGGTGCCACTGGCCTCGACATTGAGGTCGCCGACCGTGCTCGCCATGTGGCCGGCGGTGCCGCTGCCGCCGTTGGTGCCGATGCTCAGATCGGTAGCGCCGCCGAGTCCTGGTTTCCACCCGAGCGCAGCGAAATCCGAGTCGGTCGTGAAGTAGCGCGCGTTCGGGTTCTTCCCGCTGACCTTGGCCCACAGCGCCCCGGCGATGCCCGAGCAGTCCCATGATTGCGGCCCAACCTTGCCGTAGCCGTAGGGCTTGCCCGCCTCGCCGCGTGCCCACTGCTGCACGTCGACCAGGCCGCCGCCGGCGAAACCGGGCACCATGGCGTGCAGCAGCTCGGGCGAGGGCACCCAGCCACCACGGATCGCTTCCAGGATCGGGAGAGTCTGCGGCGTGATGACGGCCGCCGGTTCGATGTACTCACCGCGCGAGACTCGCGCCACGATCGAATCAGAGGTCCCGGTGCCAGGGCCGTTCACCATGCCGCCGGTCCGGAACGACTGCATTGCCTTGCCGAGATCTTGGGCGACCCCGGCACCGGGGATCTCGATAGGGCCGAGCTTGCTCGGGACCTTGGCGAGGATGTTGCCGAGGAAGTGCACCGCCGGTCGCAGCGTATCGGCGATCCCGGACCAAATGGTTTTGATGACGCCACCGGCCGCACCGAAAGCGTCGCCGATAAGGCCGATGCCCTTTTTCATATTGTCGAAGGTCGGCGAGACGACGTTTTTCCACGCGAACTCGATCGCGGCACCGATGCCCTTGAATACAGGGTCGACCACGTTGTCTTTGAAGAAAGATATTGCTGTTCCGACCAGACCGATTCCGGTTTTGAAGTTCTCGAATACCGGCGACCCGACAGTGTCCCAGAGCCACGAAATGATCGCGCCGACTGCTTGAAACGCTGGCACAGCGATACTCGTCCACCACCACGAAATAACGTCGCCCACCGCCGAGACTGCAACCTTTATGTTGTTGAATATTGGCGAGCCGACCTTGTCCCAGAAGTACGAGATGGTCGCGCCCACGGCCGCGAATGCTGGAGTGACGATGCTGTTCCACCACCACGAAATCACGTTGCCGACAACCTCGAATGCAGCCTTTACCCCGTTGAATGCTGGTTGCACGACGCCGGTCCACCACGACGAAATCAGCGAACCGATGAACCCGAATACCGGTTGGAATACCGATGTCCACAGCCAGTTCGCCTTGTCGCCGATCCACTGGATACCGGTGAGAATCCCTTTCCAGGCGACATTCAGGAATTCCCACGTCGCCGAGACCGCGACCTTGATCCCGTTCCAGATCGCCGCCCACCACTTCTTACCGGTCTCGGTCTTGGTGAAGAAGGCCCACAAGGCGACACCGACCGCGGCAACTGCCAAAACGATCAGGCCGATAGGTCCGGTGGCGAACGCCATGGCAGCGCCGAACGCGCGGGCAGCGACAGCACCAGCGATCAAGGCGACCCGGTGCGCGGCGAGGGCGATCGTGTTGCCGGTCAGCGTGACAGCGCTACGGCCGGTAGCGGCAGCGAAAACACCCTGAGCCACCGAGGCCGCGAACATCGTGGCGTTCCACACCAGCATCGCCGCGCCGGCCACCCGGAACGCTGTCGCCGCCATCAGCAGATACGGGGCGAGTGGTGCCATGTGCGCTACGACGGTGGCCAGCGGCGGGGCGATCGTCGCGAGCACGGTTGCCCACGGGGTGAAGGCGTCGACGAGCTTGGGAATCAGCGGGGCGAGCCGCTGCATAACCTCGCCGATGGCGGGCATGATGATGTTCGCCATATTGATCAGGCCCGGCGTGGCATCCCGGACAGCCCGACCGATGGCAGCGAATCCAGGTGCGAGAGCGGTTGCCGAAACCTGTCCCATCTGACGGAACAGCGAGAACAGCGGCCCCGCTACGTTGCCGATGTTCTCGAATACCTGCCGGAGTTGGGCAAACGAATTGCGAATCTGATCCGGGGTAATAGAGGTCAGCTTGTCCCCGAGATTCAACGCGAATTCATTAACCCGCGCACTCGAATCTTGGAACGTGGTTGCCGCAGTGCTCGCGAACTGGACCAGTCCCGAAGCAACGTGCGCTAGCCCGTTCTCGCCGGCATTGAGATGCTGAAAGAAATTAATGGACGCATCCGTAATATTGCGGAATGCGCCTGTTGCGGCCGGACCGGTCAGCGACGCTGTGATCTCATAACCGATTTGCGCTACGACCGCAGATAGAAGGCCCATCTTCGGCCGTAGATTGTCCGCTAGGGCACCGACACGACTGAACGCAGAACCCGCACCAGTAACGAACTCTTTAGCTAGCTCTTTGGAGAAGGCATCGACCATCTCTTGCCGCAGACTGCGGACCGCGGTGAGCATCGGCCCCATACGTTGGCCGACCATTTTGTTGAACGCGTCGTCGGCGTCCTTGAATTGCTCGGTGAAAGTACCGGCGGCGTCGGTTAGTCCCTTGAGTCCGACTTTCAGCGCGAGGAATGCCGGGCCACCGAGACCGACCGCAGCGCCGGCGAACGCACCGAGTGCCACCACGCCGACGCCGAGCGCCGAAATCAGCGGTCCGCTGATCATGGTGCCCAGGCCGGAGACAACGCCGATGGCAGCGGCAGTGCCGACGGTCATCATCGCTAGCCGCTTGGCGAAGTTCGTCATGAACGACACGACCCGCACGACGCCCTGTAGCAAGAGGAACGCCGCGGTGATCTGGCCGATTTCCCGCGCTACCCGACTGGCAATCGCTGCGATGATGCGCAGCGCCCCCGCGAGTCTGGTCAAACCCGTAGACGCCACCGATCGCAGTGCAAGCGCTGAAATGAACGTCGCTGCGCTGAAACTGCGCACGACCTTGGACGCCAGGCCCATAGCCGTCGCGATCGTGGAAGCGTTGGCGACGAACAGCCCGGCCGCCTTGGTGGCGACGCCGAACCCGGCACCGATACCGGCGATGCCCGAGGTGAACCCGGCCCGGATCCTGGCCGCTACCGACGCGCCGGTCGCCTCGTAGCTCTTGGCTTCGATGCTCGACACGATCGCGTCGCCGGCGTCCCGGCCTGCCTTGTGCCCGGCGGCGGTGAGCGGCGCCGAAATCTGCCGCTCGATTCTGCCGCTGATTCCCCGGACTGTGGGGATGACATCGAGGGTGGCGTAAGCGGTTGGCAAGAGATCACCGCCTCACTGGCTGTCGATGCCCATCGCTCGGCGACGGCGCATGAACCGTGTTTCGACCCGCTTCGTCGCTCGACGGCGGGCAGCTGTAATAGCTTGTTGGGCCACGGATTTCGGACGCCCGGCATGTTGTTGGCCGGTCAGTGCGCCCCAGATGTCGGCGAGCAGGTGCTCAGATGTCCCCCACCGCGGCACGCCGTTGTTCTCGTGCGCGGCGATAGCCGAGTCGCCGGGTAGGTCGTTGATGCGGACCCAGATCTCACGCAGCGTGAGCAGCGGCACCCCGGCCTCGTCGGCCCGCCACCGGTCGGTGTACCGGACACGGTGGTAACGGGACAGATCCCGCTCGACCTTGTCCGGTACGTCGGCCAGCAGCCGCAGCAGGGTCGCTAGTTTCCCGCGTTCTCGAAACCGCAGGCATCGGCCCAGGCGTCGAGCATCTTGCCGTAATCGGCGTCGTAGGGGTCGGTCTCGAGGAACTTGGCGAACTCGGCGGGGCCGAGCAGCAGCTCGAGCGCGACAGTGCCGCGGCGCTGGTCGAGAGCGCGCGCGACACCCTTGGTCCGGTCGAGGTTGGCCGGCGCGGTGTAGACGACACCCTCGAACTCGAATTCGACGGTCTCGTCGGCCTCGGCCTCACGCTGCGCGGCAGGCTTGAGGTGGTCGGTTGGCTGCTTCACCCCGGCTGGACGGGCGGGCATCGCGCGCTTGGCGGGGGTCTTACGCGGGGATCGGGGCGTGGTCATGATGACGTGGTTTCCTCTCTGTCGGAATCGAGGCGCAACCCTTGCGTCTCGAGCAGATAGCGGCCGACCTCAGCGAGCAGCGGCGCTGTGCTGGCTGCGTCGACGCCGGCACCGATCAGTTCGCCCCAGAACGAGGCGATCTGGTGTGCGGTCGACCAGCCGCCGGGGGCGGCGGCCGCGGTCTCGTGTTGTTTGGCCGCCTGCACGGCGGCCGCGATCCGGCTGCGGTCGCGGGGCCGGTAGTTGCCGTGCGGGTCGGTGAGACCGAGTTCTCTAGCCGCGGTGCGGATTTCGTCCTCGGTCGGAAGGATCGGGTTCGGCACGGCGTGGTTCCCTGCTGGCGTGGTTGGCAAGGGTGCGGCGGGCACGGGGAAACCACGCCAGAAACTCCGGCCCGCCGCGTCTGGTTACGGCACGGGCGCGGGTTCGACCTTGACCGTCGCACCGGTGCCGGTCAGCCCGGTTACATCAGCGGCCAACAGCGAATTGACCTGTCCGGCAAAGGCTCCGGCCAGGGTGACCGTGTACGGGCCGCCGGCGGAGCCGCTCACGGTGACGTTGCCGGTGCCCAGGATCGCCACGAGCGCGGCTTGCACCACGGTCGAGGCGGCGTTGTAGGCGATCGTGCCGGTAGGGGTGCCGTCATAGAGCAGCTTGAACGTGCCTGCGGTCGCATTGAGGACCGTGACGAGCTGCGCCTCGTTGATCGGGGTGTACTGGCGCGTGTAGAGCAGGCCGTCACCACGCGCGAAAATGTCGGCGGTGACCTCATGGCCGGTCGGATCGCTTTCGTTGCGGTCGAGATTCGGAATCCAGCACGTCGCCGGCCGCGCCGTGATCAGCCGCTCGGGCACGCCGAGGTCATTGACGAACTCGAATCCCAAGATGAAGTTGCCGGGGCGCGGCACGCGGATCTGGGACGCGGTCGAACCGGGGTGCGCGATACGCCGGGTCGTTCCGTTGGATTCGAGGCAGGTGAAAACCCTGCTCTCTTTGTAGTTCTTGTAGCCCTTCTTGTAGAGCCCGATGCCCCAGCCGAAATGTTCGGTGGTGTCCCACTCGCGCGCGTTCTTCACGCCGTCGTCGCCGTTGAGGATGCCGAGGTTGTCCCACGTCGCATCGAACTCGGCGGCGATGGTCGCGGGCATGTTCGGCGAGAGAGATTTGCCGACGAAAATCGCTGCGTCGGCGAAGATTTGGACGGCGTCGGGATTGCGGACCAGAGACATGCGTATCCCCTTTCGTGAGGATTCGGTGATTTCCCCACCCAGGCGGATCGGGGCAGGTGGCTAGGACGCGGTCAGACCGCGAGCGTGCGAGCGAGCGCCCGCACCGTGAATGAGCACATGACGCCCTTGGTGTGGGCGTCGATGTCCTCGACGAGGCCGGTCGGATCGGTGATCGAGCCGATACCCGGAATGCGGTGCGCCAGTAGCACACCGAGACAGACACCGGCGATGCGGCGCGACCGGTCTCGCCCGGCCGCCCAGACGGTGACCCGCAGAGTCGGCGAGGTGCTCACCGGCCACACCACCGGTCCGGAGTCGTCGAAAACGACAACGACCGGCGCGGCTACGGGTGTCCAGTCCGGCGGTAGGACCATGGCGAAGGTCGGCGGCGGTGGCGCGAGCGCGGGCACCACGGCCGCGAGGTAGTTCTTGGCGATCCGCGCAGGGTCGGCGGGCACACGGAACGGTCTGCCGCTCATAGCTTCCCGCGCATGATGAGCCCGACCGCGGCCGCGGCTTTGGTGAGTGCACCGTGCTTGGCTTGCCGGTACGCGGGCACGCTGACAGATGCTGCCTGCCGGTCGGTGGTGTACAGGTGCACCCGTGCGCCCTTGCCGGCTTGCGCCGCGAGACGGCGTGCCAGTGCGGCCACGTCCTCGCCGAACGCGGTACGCAGCAAGCGACCAACCTCGCCGTGGTTGAGGGTCACAGTGACGCGGACCATGGCTAGCCCTCCCCGCTGCTGCACAACACGACGGTTCCGGTAGCGCCGGTGTAGGGCGAGACCCACGCTTCGACCTGCACGCGGCACCGGCGCGAGCGCACGGTGACCTCGTCGCGGTTGGTGATGTCCAGGGCCGCACGGTGGTAGATCGTGAAGTCGACGCGGTCGCCGTCGCGGCCTCGCTCGACGTATTCGGCGGTGGCGCCGGGCGCGACCGCGAACACCTCGAGCGCGGTGTCGACCCATCCGATCGGGTTGTTGTCGCTGTCGCGGCCGCCGCCGCGGTGGCGGGTGACGAATTCGGTCACGACGGTGTCGGGATGGTGTCGACGGTGAACGCTTTCTGTCCGCCGCCGAGCGGGCCGAGGCCGGCCAACTCGTCGCGATCCTCGTCGGTGAGGTACAGCGCGCCCAAGTCCTCGCCGCCGTAGGTGTTGGCCATCGAGAACGGTCCTGTGCCTTGGGTTTTCGACCGCGTCCCTTCCGGGTTGCGCAGGTGGCGCAAGACCACGCGGCACACCACTTTGACTACGCGCTTCTTCGGGATGGCGCGCAGGTTCGGCGGTGTCGGCGGGGTGTCGTAGTCGTCGATGCGCCGCTGTATGTCGGGGAACTCGGAAACGACCGAGTCCTCGACATCACCGATCAGCGTGCCGAGCTGTTGGTCGGTGACCTCAGCGGGAAACGGGTCGGGGCCGACCCAGCGGTCCCGCACATCGTGCGCTGTTGCCCATGCCATGGGTCGGCCCGCCCGCTACGCGTACAGTCCGCGCAGGACGCCGTGCGCGGCCTGGTTGCCCCACTTGAGCCCGATTTCGCCGTAGAGCTGTGTCTTGTCCGACGCGCCGGTCTTGGCGAGCTGTTCCTCGAACAGCACACCCTTGCCAGGGATGTTCAGGAATACCGGGTCGACCTGCTCGAGCGACGCCACGGCGACCGCGTCGGCGGGCAGCACCCGGTCGACCACGATATTGAGCTCACCGAAATCGGTGATGATCGTCTGCATGTCGACGCCGCCGACGTTGCGGGTTCCGCCCATGATTCCCGCGGTCGAACTGTAGGCGGTCGCGTACGCCTTGGAGATGGCGCGCTTCTGCCCCGACGGCACGAACAGAGTCGCGGTGCCCTGCTCGGTGATACCGCCGTTGTCGAACACGCTCTGTAGAAGCTGCCCGATCAGATCGGGGGTGACGACCTGGGCGGCCTTGGCCTCGTAGAAGTCGATGCCGGTCGCGGTGCCGATGGTGATCGGCGCACCGCCCTTGGTGACGGAGACCTTGAAACTCGCGGTCGTCGAGTTGGCCACCACCCAATAAGCACGGTGCGGCACGATCGCGGTCGCCGCACCGACCGCGGTGAACACGACTTTGTCGTCGACCACGAGCGAATGCGTCACGGTGACCGTGTCAGTCGCCGAGGTTGCTCCGGTCCGCTTCACCGCGCCCGGCCCACCCGCAACCTGGACGTTGCTGGACATGATCGACAGCAGGCCCGCGGTTTGGCGCGCGACCGTGTTGTCGGTCGGCTTGACCAGGTTTCCGTGCCAGAACGTGTAATTCACGTCGCGCGCAATTTGTTTGAGCGACTGCATGATCTGCCAGGGGTGTTCACTGCCGACCGGGTTCGGCTCACCGGCCGCGGAGGAGAACGGGGCCGAGCTCGGCGTCGCGTACTGCCCGGTCGCGGCCTGCTTGGTGTAGGAGGTCGAGACCGATTCGTGGAAGATCTGGCAAACGTTTTCGACCCGCGCGCGGACGCGTTCCTCACCGTTGGGTGCGTCGGCCCCTTCGAGGCGCGGTCGTGATGCGGCGTCGCGCAGGTCGTAGGTCTGCCACTCGAACGAGGTCGAGTCGACCTGGCCGCCGCCGCCGATTCCGCCGATCGCGGACAACAGCGGGGTGTCGGCCGGGGTAAGCGCGTAGAGCTCGCCGTGAAAGTTCGGCAGGTTGAAAGTTGTGCCGATGCCGGTGATTCCGGACATGTCAGCCTCCTATCAGGATGGTCGTTGCTGCGCTGCGCGCTGCTGCTTGAGCGCGATAGCGCGAGGGAAATCCCGCGCCTTGGTCGCCTCGGCGATCTGCTCATCGAGGTTCGGGTTCGCGGGGGTGCGCCCTTCGCCGGGCACATATGCGCCGGGTTGAGGTGCCGGTGCTGCACTGCCTGACATGAGCTCGGCAATCCGCTCGGCTTGGCGACCGATGGTCTTGTCGTCGGCACCGGTGAGGAAAAGCTCGGCGTCCTCGTCGGAAATCGAGTGTTTGGCAGCGACTTTGAAGCGTCGCGCTTCGACCTTGGCGTCGGCGGCGTCCTTTTCGGCCGCGGCGAGGCGGTCGGCTTGCTTCTCGGCTTCGGTTTTCTGCGCGTCCTCGAACGCTTTTACCTTGGCCTCGGCCGCTCGCTGCGCCTTCTCAGCGTCCTTACGCGCTTGGCGTTCGGCGTCGAGTGCCTTTTTCCCGCCGTCGCCCAGGCCCTCATCGGTGGACGGGGTCGGCGGCGAGTCCGTATCGGCCGGTGCGGGTGCCGGGTCGGCGGGCGGTTGTGGGTCGGCGGCCGGAGGATCGCCCTCGGTGGATGCGCCGCGTACCGGCCAGATCGGTGCGCCGTTGCGGCGCAACCCGATTGCGGTACCGAAAGTGGGATGGACAGGCAGAGTCGAGTCGTTCATTGGTGGTGCTCCTCCATCGCGGAGAACTCCGGCCGGCCTCGCGCCGGTCGGGACGAATACCGCCCGTTTGTCCGCCGGGGGTGGGCGTGTACCTGCGCTAGCTGCGCGCGGATTCGGTGGCGTCGCGGCCGGATTGCCAGCCCGAGAGCCACATGCGCGCCAGGCGCGCCGCTTTGCTGTCGAGGTCGGCGGCGAGTGCCGGGTTCGGGTGTCCCGCATGGGGGTTGGCGGGGATGTACGGGTTCGGCACCGACGGTTCGCCGCGGTCGTAGGCGGCGCGTCCGGCGGTGTAGGCGTCGCGGTAGTCGCTCACTGCAAGTAGTCCCGTCCACGCGATTGGATGCGAGCCAGCTCGACCGGGTCGAGCATCTGCGCTTTCAGCTCGGCGACTGTGATGCGCCCGTGCTCATCCCACCATCCGCGCAGTTCCTCGCTGGCGAGTTTGCGGGCACGGTCCTCGGACATTGACCACAGTTGCCGCGGGTCCACACCGGATTTCTCGCCAGCCTTGGACAGCATGTAGCCGTTGGTCGCGTCCTCGGCCGACAGCCAGGCCCGGTGTGCCTCGTCGCGATGCCACGCCCTCACCTGGTCGTCGAGGCCCTTGCCGTCGTAGCCCCATCCGGCCAGGGTCGAGCGTGCGTTGCGGCGTCGCTGTTCGGGCACCGGCACCCCGTACGCCTGCTCGATGGCGGTCTCGTCGTCGACGCCGTCGAGCATCAGCCGCTCGTACTCGTCGTCTTGGGCTTGGGCTTTCGCTTCGCGCGCCGCGGTGCGCCGGTCGCGTTCGGCCTGTGCGCGCCGGTCGCGACGATTGATCTCGGCCTCGAGGGCGTCGAACTCGTCGTCGAATTCCTCGGCCTCGATCTTGGCCGTGAACCGGCTCATCAGGTCGTCGGTGGATTGACCGGCGAACGGTGATCCCTTGCGCGGCCGCGGTGCTGGTGAGTCGGCGACCGCCGACGGGGCGGGCGGGGTAGATGTGTCGGGTCGCGGCGTCTCGGCGATCGTGGGGACCGGAGCAGGCACGGGTCGCTGTGTCGCGGCGCGGTTCTCGGCGAGGGTCACGCGCATGTGCGCGAGAACGGCTTTCGTGTCGATTGCGCCGTAGCGGCCGATTCCTGGGGTCTCTCGGGTGGCCTTGATGTAGGCGTCTTCCCACTCCTGCACGTAGGCCGGTGGGGTGTAGACCTGGCCGGGCCGCACCTCTTTGGCCTGGCAGTGACAACGGTCGTGATAGCGCTCGCCGCGGCGGCGGCTACCGCGGGTCCGGCCGTACTTGCCGCGCCCGACCACGCGCAGCGCAGCGGCTTTGGACGCGTACAAATCCGAGCGGGTGGCCAGCATGGCGCAGAACGCGCACGCGCCGGGCCGCGCGACGCGTGCCCAGGTCGAGCCTGGTTCGGTCTCGGCGTTGCCGATGATGGTGTCGCGGTTGGCGTTCCAGATCTGGCGTTGGGCGATGCCGGCGAGCCGGTCGAGTGCTGCCTCGCCGGTCGCGCCGAGCGCCCACTCGGCCGACTTCGTCAGCCCGCCCGGCTCGGGCAGGAACGAGGTTGGTTGATATGTGGCCTGCGGCGGGGCCGACTCGGCGTACCACTCGGCACCGAGTTCGGCCGCGGCCACCGTGTACGGCTCGAGCAGTTCCGGGAATGCTTGAACGACGATGTCGCGGAACTGCTCATTGCTGGCGAGCGAGATTTCTTGCCACAGCGCCGTAATGTCCTGTGTTGCAAGCATGTTCAGCTGGTCGAGCAGCTGTTGCCGCTCGATGACGGGCGTCACCGCCGAGGCTGCCCGTTCTCGGATGTCGGTGTCTCGGCCGGTGTCTCCGGTGGCTGCTGCTGCGCGGCGGTGAGCCGTTGAGTCAACGCGCCTACCGCTGACCGTCGCTTGTCGGCCATCGCCCGTTCGATCGTTGTCTCGTCCCAGCCGAGTTGTTCGAGCGCTACTCGCGATTCGGCCAGCCACGGGAACGCGGTCACGGTCTTTTGCACGGCGTCGGCGGCCGAGCTGCGCGACGGGGTTGCCGGGTCGCGCCAGTTCACGCGCAGCCGCGCCCATTCGGGGGGCATCTCGGTTCGTTTGGCGCGCAGCATGAGACCCGTGCGCACGGCGTTGGTCCAGGCCATGCCGAACACGTCGCAGGCGTATTCGGCTTCGGTGATCAGTTCCTCTTTCGCGGCGTAGATCGCTTCGGCTGAGGAGGGGTTGTCCTGCACGACGCCGAGCGCCCCGACGGGCAGGTTGGTCGCGCCAGCGAATCGTGTTGCGACGCTGCGCATGTGTTCGATGTGGGGTTGCATCGTCATCTGTGGGAAGGTGCCGACCTCGGGCACGTTGCCGTCCTCATCGCGTCCGATCGCCAGCATCCGTCCGAGAATCGCCTCCCACCCGGTACGTACGCGGCCCTTGGCGTCGACGAAAGCGTCGGGGTCTGCGCCAAGCATGTAGCGCTGTGGGGAGCTGTAGAACTCCGCCGATACCTCGGTGCGCAGGACGGTCCGCACGGCTTCGTCGGTAATCGACATGACCGCGCGGGAGATGCGCGAGGCACCGAACGGCCGGTCGAGGCGCGGGCGGAACACCAGCAGTTCGACCGGGACGCGCCCGAGCGTGTGCTTACGCACGTCGATCGCCCATTTGCCGGTGCTGTTGCGGTTCATGATCACCACCCGATCGGGCAGATACATCACCAATTCGGTAATGCGGTGGTCATGCGGCCATGCCTCGTCGTAGGCGACGATCGACAACGCCGCGGACAGTTGCCGCCGCCGCGGATCCCAGATTCCAGTGCCCGACAACGCCGATCGCGCCGTCATCAACACATCCGGTTCACCCGAAGCCACGTCGCCGAGGGTGGTTGCGATGAACGCGCACGAATGAATCAGCGCCGAGGTATGTGCCTGCGGTGCATCGACGTTCATGCGGTTGGCGGTCCACATATCGGTAATGCCGAGGCTGTCCGCGTCCCCACCGGGAAGCACGAACCCGTCGTGCCGGATCCGGCGGGCGAGAGAGTCGACCGCCTTCTCGGGCCACCCGACGACGGTCTCAACGGTCTTGAGCTGCGGCGGGATCGAGATACCGAAGTCTTTGAGCACGTTTTTGTGGTCGTAGTAGCGGGCGCGCAGGTGGTTGCGCGGCCACTTGTGGCGGAACTGGCGAATCAGGCGGTCGAGGGTGTTCTGGTCGGTGTGATCCAGGCCGGTGACCTGCGGGATTTCTGCCAGGGCAACGAGATCGGTCACATGATCACCACCTTTCCGCTACCGCCGGCGCGGACCTTGCCGGAGTTGAGAACGATGCGGCGCCCGAGCAGCGCGCCGACCATGCAGACCGCGAGGTCGACCTTGCTTTTCGAGTCGCGCGACTGTTTGCCGAGGCTGGTGCCCCACTGGTTCGGCCGCCGTTTGGCGTGGTGGACGTGCGAGCGCAACGTCGCGTCACCGTCGTGGGTGAGCGCCTGGTCATCGTCGATCGCGGTCACGACGAGTTCGGCCATCTCGGTAAACGCCTTGTTCCGTTCCGCGCCGCCGCGCTGGGACAGACGCATGTCGAACTTGACCGAATGTCCCTGCGCCCCAGGGGTAGCCCAGACCGCGAGCCTGCGCCCGAAATCGCGATGCCACGCGTCGATCAGTGGCAGCCAGTACGACGACTCGGACTCGTCCTCACGCGCCGGCGAGGGATCCACACCGAACCAGAAAACCCGGTACCGGGTTTCTGCAGCGCGCACCGCGGCGTCGACTTCGTGACGCGGTACCAGCCAATTCTTTCCGCGCTCACCGTGCGGTCGCTGCCACACACCGAGTGTCATCACATGCCCGTCGGACAGCCGGACCGCTACCAGCCCGGTCGCGTCCTCGGATTTCGAGCAGTCCAAGAACATCGCGATCCGCTCCCCGTCGGCGACCACGACCTCGGGCCGGGCAAGCGCGTCGAAGCGGCGGGGGTCGACCCAGGCATCCTCGGCGGCCGCCAACCCGTTGAGGTAGTAGCGGATCGCGTCGGCCTCGGTGGTGCGGGTGTCGACTTGGATGTCGTCGGCCAACCGCTCGAGATCGGCCCACGGCGCATCCTGGTACGCCTGCTCGAGCGCGCGCATGAGCTGGACGTAATCGGCGAGATCGGTTGCCGGGTCGGCCTCGATGCTGTCGTACAGAATGTCGAGCTTGCGCACGCGGCCCGACACCTGGTTCTGCCACGCCTCATACGAGCGCTCGGCCTCGGAATCCATCCCTTCGCGGTGCGCGTTGGTGTACTCACACACCCGCGCCTGCAACGCTTTCGGTGACTTCGCAACGTTGCGGCGCGCCACCGCGGCGACTTTGTGCCCGCCTGATGACGCGGTCATGTGGTGGGTTTCGTTGAGCGCGATGAACGTCGCCGGGTCACCCTCGGACGACATTTCCGACGCCGTCAAAACCTCGGTACGCCCGCCGTCGCGCAGGATGGTCCGCGTCTCACCGCAATCGATGCCGTAGTAATCGCGGGCCTCGCTGCCGAACATCGCGTTCGCGATCCTGAGCATGTCTTTGCTCTGCGCTTCGCTGTTGCTGGCGATCTGTACCAGCGGCAACATGTGGCGCTGGCCGTTCCACCCGCCGGCCTCGGGATCCCACACCAGCTGCGTACGCCCGACGAGCTCGAGATCGCACATCGCCGCGCCGAACGGATCTTTGCCGGTTCCCTTTGCGCCCCTCTTCACCCCGGAGCGGTATCGCCACCGGCCGCGCTCGTTGTAGGCGTACCAGAGGATCAGAAACCGTTTCTGTCCATCGGTGAATCGCCACGGCTCGCCGGTGAGGTAGTCGGTCAATCCTGGTTCGTCGGTGCGCCATTCGGCCCAGTCGATCAGCGATGGACCCAGTGACGACGCGATCAGCGCAGCTTTCTCGTCCGGGTCGCTCGGCCAGGGGATCGTGAGCCAGGCGCCGGTGATCGGGTCGAGTCGGTAGCCCGGCGGTAGTTCAGAGGGCTCGGTAATCGGCAATGCTAGTTACCTGCGCGTCCCGGTCGTTGCGCGGTGCTTCGGTGACTTCCCACTGCAACCGGCGCATAGACATCGGCGAGAGGCCGAGCCGGTCCTCGAGCTGGCGGGCCTCGGCCAGGATCGAGGCCGGTGCTTTCGGGCTATCGCAGCGGGCGAGTACCTGTGCGTAGCGAGCGACTACGCGCGTCCAGCCGAGGGACTCCCACGCGACCGCTTGCGGTGTCGCCCATAGCGATTCCCAGATCTCGCGTTGCGCGGCGGTCGAGCGTCCGGTCGGCCACTTCGGCGCGGGGCCGCTGCGTCCCTCGGTGGGAAGCGAGCGCCATTCCGGCCCGGCGTTGCGGCGGCGAGGGTTGCGTTTCGGAGCTGGTCCGGGCATCTGCTCACCCCCTACTCAGACGCCGGCAGAACCTCGGAATTCGTACAAACTGGCAGGCCCTATGCCATCCGCCCGCGCTGCGACCGGGGGGAGGGGGCTACCGCCCCGGTCTGTCTGAGCCCTGGGTGCGGCTTGATCGCTCGCTTCCGGCTGTACCGAGCTCGGCCCGTCGCCGCCTCGTCGGCGGTCTTGATCTGGTGGCATTGTTGGCACAGCACCCACAGATTCGCGTCGTCGTCGTTGCCCCCTGCGGCAACGTTTTCGACGTGGTCGACCTCGTAACCATGGTCGCCGCACTTCTGGCACGTCCAGCGATCCCGTTGTCGGATCCGCTCGGCTTGCGGTTGCGCGACGCCTCGGTATCGACCAGGCTCTCGAGACCAAGCCATTAGGAGACGAGCCCGGCTAGAACGCGGCCTTGACGAATGCGCCGATGATCTTCGCGAGACCGGTAGCGACCTCGACCCAATCGACAGCGGACAGGACAGCAGACAAGGTGGACAGCACAGCAGTACTCCTGACATCAGAGATGGTTGATCGGGGCTCGATCGTGGCGGTGGCCGGACTCGAACCGGCGACCTCTGGCCCATGAGGCCAGCGCGCTACCGCTGCGCTACACCGCGTCGTTGATGCTGGCTACTCGGCCAGACGTTGAGTAGCGATCTTGGCGTAGGCGGGGGCCGCTTCGATACCGAGGAATCGACGGCCTTCGGCGAGTGCGGCGACACCGGTGGTGCCCGATCCGGCGAACGGATCCAGAATGCGCCCATCCTGGCGCACGGTACGGACCAGGTATCGCATGAGGTCTACGGGTTTGGCGGTGATGTGGTGACGGTTTCTGCCTCTGGCGCTGGCGACGGTGTATACGCCGGGCAGGCACGGTGGTTGGTGATCGCGGTCGATGATCCCGTTCGATGCCCACAGGATGTATTCGCAATCGTTGCGGAACCCTGGCTGTGGGCGTGCGGATGTCTTGGCCCACACCACGATTCCGCGCCAGCGCCATCCGGCGGCCTGCACAGCGTCGGTCAATGCCGGTAGTTGCCGCCAGTCCGTAAACACCAGTGCTTGCCCGCCGGGGCGTACCAGGCGCAGGGCCTCGGTCAACCACAAGGTGCACCACAACGTGAAACTGCGCTGATCACGCTGATCGCCACCGAAGTCCGGCAATGTCTGCCGCGCCGACGACGCGGAGTCGGTGTACTTCTGGTGGGCGGTGCGTGCGACGCGGTCTGAGCTGTACGTACCGCCAGTGCAGTAGGGCGGGTCGGTGATCAGAGCATCGAACGATGCGGTCGGAAGTTCGCGCATGGTGGCGAGGGCTTCGCCGCGGATGATTTCGGCGTCGCCGGTGGTGAGATCGGATAGGTCGGTGGGTTCGTCCATGGGTGCGGCCTCCCTGCCGTGCAGGGCCGGTCGGCCCTCATTCGGGCATGAAAAAACCGCCCTGTTCGACATCCGGGGTCGGGTCGTCAGTAGCGGTTTCGAGTGCCACTGTACAGCAAGACCGCAATTTCCTATACAAACAGTAAGCCTTAGCCCTCGCGCCGTGTCAGGGTGAGCACGTCACCGAGCCGGTAGACATGCACCGAATCGGCGTCGATCGGGTGGTCGGTGATCCGGACGCCGTGGGCGTCGCTGTGCTGCCATGCGCGCGGCTCGATCCGGCGCTCCCGCGCCCACCTGTACAGCGTGGATTTCGGCACGGCAGCACCGATGCTCTCGGTCACTCGGACCAGGTCGCCAAGGCTGTACAGCAGATCCTCGGCCGCTGCGCGCACGGCGTCGAGGAGCTCGGCGATGTCGTGTTGGGTTCGGCACCGGCCACAACGCACCCAGGACGCGCCGAGTTGGGCGCGCAGTTCCCATCGGCATTCGATCCCCTCCGCGACCTGGGCCGGGCATGGGCCGAGGTAGCGGCGTTCGACAGGTCGGTCGACGATGGACCGGATTTCGGCGAGTGCGCCGGATACCTCGACGAGCAGCTCGTGCGCGGCCTCGTGCGCGCGTAGTTGGCGGCGGTGCTGGGCGAGCCACACCGCGGCTTGCTCGAGTTGGCTCGGCGGGGTGATCGGCAGCGTGCCGGGGTCGCGGCTGGTGTCGCCTCGGTGTTGGCGCGCCAGCTCGACGAGTGCCGGGCCGTCGATATACGGGGTGACGCGCAGATCCTCGGCGAGGGCGCGTGTCCAGCCGTTCACGGTGATTTCCAGTCGTGACACGGCGCGGTCGCCTTGCATAGTCGCGCGATAGTTGGTGGCTCGGATCGGTAGCGGTGTTTCGGCCGATCGCCCGCCGGCCGAATGCGGCCCGAGCCGTCCGAGTCCGGCGCGCGTGATCGCCAGTTCGGCGAGCAGGCTCGGAGCTTCGCGCAGGTCGGTGACGACGCTGTCGGCGCAGGTCTGGCACAACGGTAGGCCGTCGCCGACCGGCCGCTCGCACTCGGCGCACGGTGTTTCCGTCATCGGCGCACCGCCGCGACGGCAGCGCAGATTGCGGCGAGCAGCAAGCCGAGCAGCATCGCTCCGGGCTCTGCCTGGGCTGCCGTGGCCGATTCGATCCGCGCGGGTGGCTCGGGTAGAGGCACAGGGCGCGGTCGCGTGGGCCAGGGCTTGCCGGGCTCGCCGAGTACGTCGCGCTCGTAGGCGAGATACCAAGGTTCATGGGCGGGCATTCATGCCTCCTCGGGTCGGACGCCGGTCAGGATCGCGACGAGGTCGCGAACGGTCATCAGGACGATTTGTGCGCCGGGGTCGGCGATTCCGCGCCGCTTGGCGACGACGAATGACGCGAGCGCGTCGTCGTTGCCGCGCTCGAGCTCGGCCTCGTCGAGCCAGGGGCCGGGCTTGAGCTGGCCGCCGTAGTCTTTGCATTCGCCGACGAGGCGCCCGCCGTGGACACGTATTCCGGAGAGATCGCCGCGATCCTTGGCACCGTTGCGGGCGCGTCGCTCGATGCGGTCGTCGACGTGCTGTGCGAGGTAGACGGCGGTCGCGGTTTCGTGGCGGGTGCCGGCGACCTTGGCGCTCTTGCGTGTTCGGGTCATCGGGTGGCCTTGTCGGTGATGAGGCGCTCGGCGGCGAGGGTGCGACGAGTGTGCAAGATGCGCGTTTGGACCCAGCTACCTGCGGCGGTGCACCGTACGCACGGCTCGCCGACTTTCGCTGGGCAGTCGGGGCACTCAGTGCGAGCAATGGCGAATGTGCGTAACGCTTGGTTGTTCTGGCTGAGCTGCACGCGCGGTCCGTGCAGTGCGATCACGTCGGCGTCAGGCATTCAGACCGCCTTTCGGTCGGCGAGGTCGCGAACGAGGCGCATGACCTCGGCGCGACGCGCGGATGTGGAGGGCAGTGCGGGAAGCGCTGCGAGATGGGCTTTTTCGCGCTCGGCGCGGTCGCGTCGAAGCTCGCGGGCGTGGTGGATGAGGTGTTTGGGCATGGCACGGTCTGCGGATTCGCAGTAGTGCCGGGTGACGGCGTCGAGCAGGTCGGCGAGCGTGAGGTTGTAGCGGGTGAACGCTTCGGCCCATCCGACGGCCAGCGCGGTGTCCGGGCGGCTGAATACGGGGTCGTAGCACGCGCATTTCGCGAGAACCTGGGCGGCTTCGGCGGGTGTGGTCATGCCTGGATCGCTTTCTGCTCGAGCGGGTTCGGGTCGATTGCTTCCATACCGGGCGGGCCGTGGTCGAGGCCCTCGGCGAGATCGAGCCAACCGCGGGCCTTGGTGGTCGCGGCACCGTCACCGGTCGGTGTAGTGGGCCGGGATCGGTTACGGACGACTTCGGACACCAGCGAGGGCAGCGTCGCGGGGCCGAGTTTGGGCTTACCGAGCCACAACGTCAGCGCCTCGCGCACATCGGCCTCGGGAGTGCCGGACTTCAACAGCGCACCGGCGCGGATCGCGAGATCGGTTCGGGTGGCGTGCGGGTGCTCGTCCGGGATGGCTTCCCGGACAAGTTTCCAGCCGTGCCCGTCGACGGCGGGACCGCGCGGCGTTTCGTCGTCGTGCGCGGTGCTTACGTGAGATTGCCGCTCTAAGTAAGTAGTTGGTCGGGTCGGGTCGGGACGGGTCGGGTCGGGAAGAACGGACTCCGGGTGTGACCCCGGCGGGACGGACGGTGTTGTCCCGCCGGGACGTTCGCCGGACGCGACCGGGCGAGACTTTCCCGTCTTCGCCTCGCGCCATCGCCGCTTGCGTTCGGCCTCTTTTTCCCGTGCCTCCAGTACCTGTGCGCGGGTGGGTTGATCCGGTGCCCAGCAGGCGAATTGCCAGCCGCCCTCGACGGTGTGCCACAGCCCCGCTTTCACCAGGTGCTCGGCAATCGCTTTGCTCGCGCCGAGTTCGTCGAGCAGATAGACGGGTACGAAGCCGTCGGTGAGTTCTTTCGAGCACCACGTGCCCGCCAGTGTCCACAGGCCGACGGCCGTAACGCGGTAGCGCCGCGGAATCCGCACAACCGCGGCGCTGTTGGCGAATCCGTCATCGACCTTGAACCACGGCATCAGTCCTCCGGTGTCGTATCTACGGGCTCGTCGTCGAGAAGCTCGCCGGTTTTGGGGTCTATGCGCTTGAACGCGACCGTCAGCTCGTCCTCGAGGTCGAGCGGCAGGACTATCAGACCGGAGCGGCGTTCCAGCGCGCGGCGTACGAGGCGCTCGGCCTCGGGCAGGTCGGCGCGGTCGACGACCTCGATTCGCCGGATTCGCACGGTAGGAACGGTGGCGCCGGTATCGAAATCGGTAGTGACTCCCTTGCAGTCGACGACAGCGATCACGACGTGTTGGCGGTGCGGGAACTCGATCAAGTCTCGGGCGATCGGTCCGAGTCCATCGGCGTCACCTTTGGGCAGGTTTGCAGAAAGCTTCGGCATGTTCACTCTCCTTGTGCGGGTGCGGGATTGGGTTCGTCGACGGGCCGCTCGAGATAGTCGATAAGACCCGCGGCTTCGGTCTTGGTCAGCTCTTTCGAGCTGGTGAACTCGCGCGCGAACTGCTCGCCGAGGTAGGCGAGTTTGTCGTCGCGGACCTTGACGCCGAGCCCGTCGAGCAGGATCGCGAGCTTCTGCTGCTGCGCGGTCGTGCTCATCGGCTCGGCCGAGGTGGGCTCGTCACCGGGGAGCGCAGGCGCGTCGGCGGGCACCGTTTCTCCAGCGGGGGCTGCTGCTGCCGCCGGGGGCTGCTCGGTCGGGGGCTGCTCGGCGGGTGCTCGGCGGGTGCGGCGCTTGCGCGCCACGGTGCCGGGCTCGACGGGGTCCTCGTCGACGTCGACGCGCTCGGCCGCGACTCGCACCGATGACACCGGCGCGGGCTCGTCCATGAGGTCCTCGGCCACGGCCGCGCCTGAGAGCACCTCGGGAAACACGCGCTTGCACAGACGCGAGGTCGCGCGGGCGACTAGCTTGTCCTCGGGGTATCCGCCGAGGTCGATCTTGGCGGCCTTGGCCTGCGCCGCGGTGAACTGTGCGCGCTGCCATTCCTCGGCGCCGGCGCGGCGGCCCTCGATCACGGCGCGGGTGTCGCTCGCCTCGACGATGCGCAGCTCGTGCCCGGCCTGAATGATCCTGCGGCGCATGAATTCGGCGTAGAACCCGATACGGCCGTGCACGGAGAAAATGTTTCCGAGTGCGTCGAGCGGGTCGATATCGAGTTCGTAGCCCTTCATCATCGCGGCGGCGACCTGCGCGGGTTTGCCCTTCATCGTGGTCGGCACGAAATCAGTTCCGGCGAGCACCTCGGCGGCCTTGGCCGTCTCGAAGAACAATTCGAGCCATTCCCGCGACCGTTCGCCGCGGCTCTGCGTGGTGGTCTCGGCAAGCTGAATCGCGGTTGTCTCGCCGAACCGGTAGGGCTGAATCTGGTTCATTTGCTGGGCCTTTCGTAGATGACGCGGGCGGTGTCGCCGTCCGGGTCGGGTGGGGTGAGTTCCTCGCCGATGAGGCCGCGCGACTCGTCGTCGAACCGGGCGACCTGCTGCACGTAGCGAAAATCGGTGAGCTGCTGCTCGCCCGCCTCGACGGGCACGAGCGAGTAGCCATCGGCGCGCACGTGCACGACGCCGGTTCGTTCGACCTCGGGCACCGGCTGGTCGGTGCCATCGGCGGCGAGGTGGATGTCGGCGTGCCGGTAGGCGGCGAGCTGTAGGGCGGTCTCACCGAACACACCCGATCGGGTCGTCTTGATGTCGAGCAGCCAGCGCACGACCCGTCCGTCAAGCATGGTCAGGTCGGCGATGAGGTCGCAGGTTCCGGCGTAGCCGTACCGGTATGAGGCGACGACGAACTCGACGAGCACCGGCTCGACGTCCCAGTCGTCGAGGAACTTCACGTACGCCTCGACGTGTCCGCGCAGTTCCTCGGGCACAGTGACCCGCTCGCCCTTCACGAGCTGCTCGGCGAGCCCGTGCACCTCGGTGCCTCGGCGGGCGGCGGCGTCGCGGTCCTCGTACCGGGCCTTCTTGAGTCGGTCGAGGCGGGTTGCGACGGGCAGCTCGGCGAGTTCGTCCCAGCCGTTCACCGCGGCGTCGGCGGTCGCGTTCGCTGCCCAGTTGATGAGCGCCTTTTTCGGCAGACCGTTGCCGAGGATCGTTGTCACGCCGGGCATCCGGGTGCCGTTGCCGTCGACGTAGTAGTGATTGCGTCCGGCTTGCTTGCGCCGGATCGGCGGCATGAAGGCGCTCACAGGGCCACCCGCGCTTCCGCGGTCTGAACCCAGGTGGTGAGTGCCTCGCGGGCCAGCTCGTCGTGATCGGTGTATCGCGCCATCACCACACCCCGGCCCATGCATCGGTCGCGCGGTCGCGCGCACGGTCCCATTCAGCGGTGCCGTCGTTGTCGTCAACCTCGCCGGTACCCCAACACGTCGGGCAGTCCTCACCCTCGAATCCCCCGACCGCCGCGCCGGTGCCGTCGCAGTCCGGGCAAACGGCATAGGCGGCGAACCGCCTACGGCCGATCACAGCGCCTGCCCTTCGGTCACGACCTCGTCGGCGGTCCACTGGAGCGCGCGAGCTACATCGATGGCGGCAATGACCTTGCGCGGTACCGAGAGTGGCGGCACCAGCCGGAACGTTTCGACCCGCATCGTGTCTGGGTCGTCTGGGTTGTGGCCGATCACGACAACGACCGCGCCATAACGCAGCGCGTCGGCGAGATCCGGCGGCAGCTCGGACAGGTCGGTGTGCCGAACGCTGGCGTTCATGCCGCGCTCGTAGCCAGGTAGCGCGTGATCCGGCGGGCGTCGGCCGTGAGATTGCCGGTCAGCACGCCGCGTTCGGCGAGAGTCGCGTGTGCCTCGTCCCACTCCGCGCGGGAGTCGGTGAACTCAGCCGCGCCCAGGTCGCGACGTTCACGACGGCGACGCTCGCCATCACCGATGATGCGCTCAGCCTCACGGGCACAGGTGAAACCCAACGCTCGCATGATCATGTCGGCCTCGACCTCGGGCACGGGCGTGCCGTCGGCATAGCGGCACAGGATAGGTTTCATGCCGCACCCGCACGACGGTTGGCCCGGCGGCGGCTGGTCGGGGTGAGACCGGACGGGTCCGGCTTCACCACGATGGCCGGTACGGCCATGCTTTCGATCGAGACTCTGATGTCGTCGGCCGACATGGTCCAGTTGCGCCCGCTCTTGCGGCCGGGTAATCGCCTGGCGCGCAGACGTTTCAGCAACCAGTCCTCGGTGACCCGGAGCCGCTCGGCGGCCTCGGAGACGGTGTAGAGACGCAACTCGTCGATCGGAGTCATGCCGCACCTCCGACTGCGCGGGTCACGCCCTCGTAGTGGCGGTTCCACACCTGGTCGAACAGCGGCCGGTCATTTTGGGTGTAGGCGAATACCTCGCGCACCGTGCCGTTGGGCAACTCCTGGTAGAACTTCTGCGGTGCCTGCCCGTGTTCGGAGACGTAGAGGCCCTTGAGCCGGCGCCCGAAGCCGGATGCCTTGGCCGCGATCATGTCCGAGGCCAGGCCCTTGGCCTTCAGGTAGTCGCTGACGTACAGCGGCACGTTCGCCGGATCGATCTCCGGCTTCTCGCCCATTGCCGAGGCGAGGACGATGCGCGCTTTGGCTTCCAGATGTTTCGCATCGATAATGCCGTCGGCGAGCCGGATGACCTCCATCTGCATGTGGGCACGTCGCGCCAGCTGACCGAGCTGGTCGGTGGTGGCGTTCGGGTTGATCGCGCCGCCAGTGTGGAAGTAGGCGTCCAGGGCGTCGGCGGCCTCGCGCTGGAAGGCTTGCACGGTCGGGCGGGCTTGCTCGGCGACGCGGTTCTCGTCGATCGTGGCCAGCCACATCGTCATCGTGCGGCGGTCGATCATGAACATCTCGTAGTTCTTGCCGTCAGCCCCAGTTGCGGTGTTCATCACCGCAACTGACCACGACTTGGCCTTGAGCTTGCGACGCTGGCTCTCGGTATCGATGCCGAGCGCTTCGCACATCGGCTTGAGCGCGACGAACGCCGTGTCATCGATGAGGGTGGCGACCAGCGACTCGTCGGTGCCGGGAACCCGGATCCGTGCCAATCCGCCGGAGGACGGTGCTGCGTTGTTGCTATGGTCTGGCATGCTTCAGCCCTTTCGGGGTTGAGGTGAAGGGATACCGCGGCGGTCGGGCGTTCTTGGCCGGATGACCGGCCGCCGTGGTGGGGGAAGACGCGTATGGCCGCGTGGCGGTACTTAGTCGGTGCCGTCTTCGTCATCGGTCTCGCTGATGACTTCGAACACCTCGTCGAACCACTCCGACCCGAACACGTCGACGATGCCCGCGATGAATCGGACACCGGGTGCGGCCTTTCCGCGCAGCACGCGGGAGATGGTGGCCGGGTCGATGTGCATGAGCTCGGCGAGCCGACTGTCTTGTTCGATCTTCGCGAGACGACGGATCTTCGCCAATCCCTCGTGCTTCAACGCCAGGCGCGCCACGGGTGCGTTCCCCCTCCGGGGTAGCTCAGTTGTTGCGATCACGCGCCGACTGTATCCATACATGTGAGTGAATTACAAGCATGTGAGTGTAAGCGTGCACGGCGTGTCGCGACATCACTTGCGTTGACGCACTGAGGATTAGGCCGCACGTGAGCCGAACCGCCTGCTAGCTGCGACTTACCGATTAGTAGGGTTATCGCCCGTGATTGCATACATGCAAGTACAGTGACCCGCATGGACAGGAACTGGTGGGCATATGTGGAGCGGATTGCACCGGGACGCAACCTCAAGGAGATTGCTGAGGTAGCTGATCTTGATCCCTCGCAGATATCGCGATGGAAGACAGGCCAGAGCACCCCACGCGCAGAGAATGTGATCCGGTTCGCTCGCGCCTTGGGTGCGAGCCCGGTCGAGGCGCTGGTCGCGGCCGGCTATCTCGAGACCGAAGAGGCCGCGAGCACCGTTACCGTCCGCACCGATGTGCGCGATCTCAGTGTCGAGGAGCTGGTCGAGGGACTCTCCCACCGCATGGATCGGATTCGCCGGACGAACTTCGACATCGCGTGGGTACGCGACCTTGGGAAACTCAACATATTCAAAGATGCTGTAACGCCAGGTAATTTAGATGAGAATGATCATGCAATAGGCGGGACGCACGAGGGTGGGTACGACGAGACCGGCCTCCGGCGACGGATGGCCGAGCAGATCGAGGCGTCAACCTATGGCGATGACGTGGCAGTGCGGTACGAGGAGTCCAACAGGGGGAAGTGATGGCGATACCGGTGGTCAATGGCGATGGCTGCTTGGACTACCGCGATGACCCCTACCCGACTACCTTGCTCGAGCTCTACGACCGATTCGTCGACGGCAGCGTGCATCGCACGGAGCGCGAGCGAATCTTCTCAGCGCTGCGGTTGCAGGCCGAGCTGATGAACGAAGCAGCCGGACAGGCGCCGACCTGGATCGGTGGCGACTTCTTGTCCTTCACCAACGAGCCGCCGCGACACGCGATCACCGTCTATCAATGCCGGGATCTGGACCACATGATGGCGATACTCGACCACGACGGATGGCCGAGTCTGCTTACGTTGCGAGATGGCTTCGTGTCGAGTCCGGCAGCAACGGGCATCATTCGGCTCAAACCTGTCGGTGGGTTGGTGGATGCTTTTCTGGCTACGCCGAAGACGCAGCCGTACTGGCAAGGCATCTGTAGCAGCGGCCGAGATCCGGACGGACAGGTTCTAGTTCCTCGGCGACAAGGGTTTGTGGAGGTGACGGTATGACCCCCGATCCGTGGGCCGAGCTGCGCCGTCTCCGTGATGACATCCTCGCCGAGCTCGGCGACTCGCCCGGAGACCACTACGAACGCGAAGCCATGTTGATGGCATGGGAAAGCCACACCGGCGAGAATGCTTTTCCTCTCATGGACACTCTTCGAGTGGAGATGCGCGGCGAAGACATCATAGGCGCCTACGCCGCCGGAGAAATTCTCAAGCAGTTCCAGAGCGCCACGGCACTGATCGACCGTTATCGGAGAAACCCACGAGCACGCGGCACAGGAATTTCCAGACGAGATCGAGAACGTGCGCAAATCGTGCTCGAAGGCCAGGCAGGAAGCACCATCGTATTTCGGGTACCTGCTGTCGCGCCGGAGATGTACGGACTCGATATCGGCCAATACGCCGGACGTGCGTCCAAAGCGTTGGCAGAGCTCATGGAGACACTCCCCGAAACCGCGGACGAATCCCTGCAAGGGATCCTAGGGGCACCGCCGCTGGTCCGTGAGGCGGTACACAGAATCAGCAGGGCAGCGTTGCAAGCCGAAGATGGACTCGGCCTCCAATTCCGGACCGGCGAGAACGAATTAACTTCGGTCTTGTCGTACGACAAAGCCCAGTTGTTGACCAAATTCCTCAGCGACAAAGAATTCATCGAAGATGAAGAAACTGTCGAGGGATTGCTCGACGGAATGCGCGGCACACGCCGAGTCTTCTACCTTGTCGACGCGGACAGATCCGAGATATCTGGAGCAGTCGAGGCCGACCTCATTCCCCAAGTGCATGAGCTACTCGGCCGCCACGTCATTGCCCGCCTCGCTACCACTCAATGGCACAAACGCCTTGGACGCTACGGCGATAAAACCTATCGACTTCTGTCGGTCGAACCCGCACCCGAGCAAGGAAACTTCGACGACGAATGGCGTTGAGAGACTCGCATTGGTCGAGCCTCCACCCTAAGCAGCGGCCTCACCAACTGTGGTGCGAACCAACGCCTTCGATACCGCGGTCGAGGCTCGTCGGCCGGATCGCCGATCGAAGTGTCCGTACAGGTCGACTGTGGTCGTGATCTTCTCGTGCCCGAGGTGTCGTTGAACGTCGGTCAACTCGGCGCCGTTGTTGATCATCCAGCTAGCGCAGGTGTGCCGAAGATCGTGCGGCCGAGGCTTCTTGCCGACCTCGGCCTCGAACTTCAACACCAGCGGACGCCAGCATTTGTTGTGGAACAGCTGGCTCGAGATCCGCCCACCCGCCTCGGTGGAAACGATCAGATCGTTGGCCTTGAGCGTGCCGAGATCGAACCCGTCCAGACCCTCGCTCGGGACGTTGATCGTACGAATGCCCGCCTTGGACTTGGGATCGCCGAGCAGCTGCTCGGCCGTACCCGTGTACTTCCACGCGCGAGCGATACGGCACAACCAGTCGCTCTCGTGCTCACGATCCCTGATGACGTTCCGCTTACGCAACGCGGTGTACTCACTCCACCGGCACCCGGACAGGACCAGGAACCGGACCGTCGGCTTCCAACGCTCAGGCGTGAGTTCGAGCAGACGGTCGAACTCCTCGGGCTCGAGAAACGTGGGCTCGTAGGTCCTTGGTGGAAGGTCGGAATCTTCGCAGGGGTTCCACGGCATCAAGCGCCGGCGCACCGCGAGCTTGAGGCACGCGCTCAGAACACCGTGCTTGTTGGCGATGGTCTTGCCCGCCGAGCCGTCGGCCTCCATATCCGAAACCCAGTCCTGGACAATGGAATTCTTCTCCGCGTCCGCCTCGCACAACATGATCAGCGGCAGATCACCCATGTACGGGTAGATATCGTTCTCGAAGTAGCTCAGGTACTTGTCGGTCGTGCCCTTTTGCTTGCCCGTCAGACTCTTGAGATAGGTCGGCGCGAACGTGCGCAGCGTGACCACCTTCGCCGCGCGTGCGGCCTTCTCGGAGGCGAGGATCTCGCGCGCCTTGTCCGGCCCTACCTTGTCCAGGATCGCCTTCCAGGCGAGCGCGGCGCCGTGATCGACGAACGACTCTGAGGTCTGGACGGTCTTCTTGCCGGTTTGCGGGTTGACGACACGAAAGAGAATCTGCGTGTAGGACGATCCGTCGTCGTGAGTCTCGACTCGAACGCTCGACATAGAAACGGCTCCGTTCAGAGCCACTCAACACCCCGTGTTGTCCCCCGGTTGTCCCCCGACGTGAGGTCAGTTTGTTGATGGCTCTTGTTGATGACGACCTGTTAGTCGTAACATCATAGCCCTGACCTGCACGTACGTGGTGGAGCTAAGGGGACTCGAACCCCTGACCCCCACACTGCCAGTGTGGTGCGCTACCAGCTGCGCCATAGCCCCGAGTGGGTTGCCTTCAGGTTTCCCTGACTGCCTGAACGAAGTTACACCACGGGTGTGGTGGCGGCCAAATCGCGTTGAATCGGGGGTGGCGGTGGAGGGTCGACGGTCGTACACTCGAACGCATGTTCGAAGGAAGCGATCTCTCGGTGCTGGACTTTCAGGCCATGAGCGATGAGGGGCTGATCGACGCCCTTCGGACTGCGCATGGGGCTTCGGCGGCCGCACAGGCGGCGGAGGTGTTCGCGGTGCGCGAGTTGTATCGGCGGCATCGGGCGGCGAGTGCGGAGCCGGGGCCCGGTGGGGTGCGGGCCGGTGAGTTCGCGGCGACGGAGGCCGCGGTGGCGTTGCAGGTCGACGAGGGGTCGGCGGCCGCGATGATCGATGTCGGTTTGGCGCTGGAGGATTGGTTGCCGCGTACGCGGGCGGAGTTCGCTGCGGGGCGGGTCGATCTGGCGAAGGTGCGGGTGATCATCGACAGCACACGTGCGGTGGACAGGGGTGCGCTCAGCGAGTTGGAGCCGCGGTTGCTGGAGACCGCGGAGCGAACCACGCCGGTGCGGTTGCGACAGGCGGCGCGGCGCTGGGCGGCGCGGTTGGATCCCGGTGGGGCGCAACGGCGGCGGGAGCGGCGGCAGGATGATCGGGACGTCCGGATTCGGGCGATGCAGGACAGCATGGCCGTGTTCGACGGGTTGCTGCCCGCACCGGGCGCGCAGACGGTGGCGATGCGGCTGCGGGAGATGAGTTTGCAGGTGTGCGCGTCGGATCCGCGAACGATGCCGCAGCGACGGGCCGATGCGCTGGTGGCGTTGGCCGACGGGTCGGGGCAGTTGCGGTGTGCGTGTGGGCGCGGTGCGCGATGTCCGAAAAAGGATGTGGCGGAAGCGCCGCGGCGGCCGTTGATCCAGATCGGGATTCCGGCGGACACGTTGCTCGGAATGCAGGACGCGCCCGCGTTTCTGGCGGGGTATGGACCGATCGATGCCGCGTTGGCTCGGATACTCGCGGAACATGCTCGGTTCCAAGTGATTCCGGAACGACCGGAGGCCGACGATCAGGTCGCCGCCGAACAGGTCGCGAGGTCGGCGGCACCGCGTCTGGATCGGGAAGTGCGGGCGTTGGACGGGATGTGCCGGTTCCCGGGGTGCACGATTCCCGCCGCCGAATCCGAGCTGGATCCGTCGCGCGCCGACGCGGCGGTACTGTGCGCCCGCCATCACCGCTTGAAAACGTTGGCAGACAACAAGAAAGTGCCGTGGGAGACTTGGTTGGCCGACCCGGATCGGTTGCAGTGGACCGCGCCGACCGGTGACGTGCACACCACCTCCAGTGAAGGCGCCCGATATCTGTTCCCGCACAAGGACATCGACGTGCCGGCCAGCCCGAAAGAGAGTGCAGCGCAGACAGCACCTGCGAGCAACCTCCCCGACGACATCGCCTACCCATTCCGCGGCCACGTCCTGGTCCACCGCCAACTGTGCCGAATCACCCCGGAAGACGAAATACCCGATGACGCAACAACTCCCGCGATCAACCGAGCGTACTGAACCGGCGGGACCGACGAAATGCGGAAATCAGCTCACACCATCGAGCAGCCGCTCCCCACTGACCAACTGAAAACTCGACGCGCGGCGGTCCCGGCCGACTGGGGAAGCAGGACCGCGCCGTCGAACCGGCCGAGCCGTCGACTGGTGGAGTCGGCGGCTCGGCCGCACAACTCGACGCGCGGGTGCAGGGGGATCTCAGCCCGTGCCGTCGAACGGGCCGGGCCGTCGGGTGATGGATGCGACGGTCCGGCCCTCCGACCAACCGAATGCTCGGCGGTCCGGCTGACTGGGGACGCCGGACACCCCGCCGGGCGGGCCGAGTCTTCGACGGGTTCGTCGGCTCGGCCCCCGAACCAACCGAATGCTCGGCGCCGGTGGTCCCGGGGATCTCCTGGAGTCGGATCGCCCACGTCGAGCGGGCCGGGCCGCGACAAGGTGGTGTGTCCGGCCCGGCCCCACCCGAACTCAGCTTGTGATTTAACCAGTGCGAGCCGGTGGTGTGACCCCGGTTGATCATGCAAGCAGCCCTTGGCTGATGATTCCTGTTGCGACACAAGGAACTTCAGACAAGGGCTGCATTGATCAGTATGACCGATGGCGGGCGCGGCAGCGCGCTCGGGGAACTTGTAGCGTTCCGGCAGGGCTTTTATGACTGCCTGACCGCGCGGGCGGATGCGTTGTTCGAGCTGTGCGAGGCGGTGCTGTGCACCGACGGGCCGGTCCGGTCGCTGGTCGGGTTGTCCCTCGCGCCCGAACACCGCCGCGGACACGGTGCCCTCTACGACGCGGTGAACCACGGCAAGGTCGAAATCGAACGTCTCCGAACGGCTTTGGCCGGTGTGCGGTTGCCGAGGGCGGCCGGTGGGCGCCTGGTGATGGCCGTCGACGTCTCACCATGGTTGCGTCCGGATGGCGCGACGTGCCCGGATCGGTCTTTCTGCCACACCTACGGACGTGGCCGCAACGAGCATCAGATGATCCCCGGCTGGCCGTACTCGATCATCGCTGCCCTCGAAACCGGCCGCACCTCATGGACCGCGCCGCTGGATGCGCAGCGATTGGCACCCGGCGCCGACCTCGCCGCGGTGACCACCGCCCAGATCCGCGACCTCGCGCAGCGGCTTATCGCCGCCGGTCAGTGGCGCGAGGAGGACCCGCGCATGCTGTTCGTGCTCGACGCCGGCTACGACGCCCCGCGCATCGCCTACCTGCTGCGTGATCTGCCGGTGCAGATCCTGGCCCGCATGCGCTCAGACCGGGTGCTGCGCCGCGCGGCCGGAGAACACCGACACAACCCGGCCGGCGGACGCCCGCCCAAACACGGGGCTGAGTTCGTGTTCAAAGATCCCAGCACCTGGGGCGGTGAGGACGTCGTGACCAGCACCGACACCCGCCTCTACGGAACCGCGGCCGTCCAGGCGTGGGATCGTGTTCATCCGATGCTGACCCGCCGCTCGGCCTGGAGTACTCACGAGGGCGAACTGCCGATCATCGAAGGCACCGTGATCCGGCTACGGGTCGAGCATCTGCCCAGCGGCGGGGTGAACAAACCGGTGTGGCTGTGGTGGTCCGGGGTCGAGGCCACCGCCGACGATGTGGACCGATGCTGGCGAATGTTCTTGCGCCGCTTCGATATCGAGCACACATTCCGCATGTGGAAACAAACCCTCGGATGGACCCGCCCGCAGTTGCGCGACCCGCAAGCAGCCGACCGATGGACCTGGTTGACCTTGGTGGCCTACACCCAGCTACGGCTGACCCGGCCACTCGCCGAAGACCTACGACGCCCGTGGGAGAAACCCGCTGAGCCACAAAGACTTACACCAGCAAGAGTGCGGCGCGGGTTTCGCTACATCCGCACGAAGACCGGATCTCCCACGGCTGCACCGAAACTCACCCAGCCGGGTCCAGGACGCCCCACGGGCTCGAAAAACCGCCAGCGCGCCACCCGTCACGACGTCGGACTCATCCTGGCTACCGGCCAGGCGCACACCCGCCCCACCCACCACAAGAAGGGCACCAAGCCGAGGCGGGCAGGTTAAATCACAAGCTCAGGACTTGATAGCGATCCCGCCGACGATGATTTCCTCGACGAGCGTCAGCTTGTCGCGCACGATGCCGTCCGGTCGCCAATACGACAGCGGCACCAAACCCGGCTCCACCAGTTCGCAACCGCGGAACAGGCGGATGATCTCCTCGCGGGTCCGGAATCGCCCGGTGCCGAGGAAGTCGAGGAACGACTTCTCCAACGCGCGCGATTCGTCACCGGTATCGAGGAAGTGGGTGATGAACAGGTGACTGCCCACGGGCACGGCATCCAGATAACCGTCGACGACACCCTCGGGATCCTCGTCGTCGTGCAGGTGATGCAGCATGCCGACCAACATGACGGCCACCGGTTGCGAGAAATCGATCATCTTCTGCACGTCCGGATGAGCCAGCACCGCGGCGGGGTCGCGCAGATCGGCGGTGATGACGCGCGTCTGACCGTTCTCCCCGAGCAGCGCCCGCCCGTGCGCCAACACGATCGGGTCCTTGTCGACGTAGACGACCTTCGATTCCGGCTGCAACGCTTGCGCGACCTGGTGGGTGTTTTCCATCGTGGGCAGCCCGGCACCCAGGTCGAGGTACTGCGTCAGGCCCGCTTCGCCGGCCAGATAGCGAACCCCGCGACCGAGTACCGCCCGATTCAGTTTGGCCAGTTCATCGACCTCGGGCATGGTCTCGCGCAGATGCTCGAGCACGAGCTCGTCGGACGGGTAATAGTCCTTACCGCCGAGTAGCGCGTCATAGACTCTCGAGATACTCGGCTTCGACACGTCGAACTCGACTGGGGCCGACTCGGAATTCGTCATCGTTCATCCCTTTACGCGCGATACTCGGACACTTGACCGCTTTCGAAAAGCCTAGCCACGCAGGTGGATGTCGCGCGGCGCAATTGGCCGATCCGTGTCAAGTCGACATCAGCGGGTGAGCACGTCCACCCAGTCCTCTTTGCTGACGTCGATCTTGGTCTTGCCGTCGAACACCGACGGCGTGGCCGCGGAGCCGCCGAGGAGCGCTTCGAGTGCGTCTGTGGTGGTTTTCGCACTGGTGTGGGCCGCGTCGACCTTGGCACCGGTCGAGACGCACTGCAGCACCGATTCCGGGGCGCCCGCGATCCGGGCCTGCGCGGCGAGTTCGTCATTGCTGAGGTCCGCACCGCCTTCACTCGGACGCTTGGTGGTGAACAGTTCCGTATGGAACTTAGCGTATACCGGGCCCGAACCGCCTTCTGCGACACACTGATTGGCGGCTATCGCGCGCGTTGAGTAGTCCTTGCTCCGCGAGCGGGCATCGAGGAAGTTGACCAGCCGGTAGCGCACCGCGAGCTTGCCCTCGTCGATCTTCTGCGCGATCTCCTGACCGTAGACGCGCTCCATGTTGCCGCAGGCGGGGCAGATCGGGTCCTCGAAGATGTCGATCGTCTTCGGCGCGGCCGGCCTGCCGAGCAAGATCGAACCGTCCGGCTCCAACATCACGTGCACGCCGGGGTCGTGCGCGGACCCGTACCCGTCGTTCCGCACGCTCACCTCGTCATGCCCATTGCGGATCGCCACGAAAACGATCACCGCGATCAACGCGAGGGCGACAGCGCCCAACGCGTAGGTGGTCTTGCTGGACATGGGCCGCGGGGTGTAGTTCGAACGCGATTCGCTCACCCCAACACTCTGCCGCAACCACGCCACGCCCCCGCCGCCAACCCCCACCCGCTGCGAACCTCCGCACACCTGGGTCCGCCTGCGCATAGCTGTCGAACCGCTGACCGCTATGCGCCGAATGAAGGGCATATGTGAAGCCGCTGCGCCGCCAGCACGCTCTCAGTGCACGCAGCGAGAGCCCCGCGCACGCATTGGCGCCCCGCGCCCAATTCATCCAGCAATTCCGTGCGCAGCAGGCAAACCTATGCGCGGCCGAGCCGACCCACGCACCGGACGGAGGGCGAGTAGCACGGCCGAGGCGCACTCAATGCGGAAGCCGGGCGCTCGAATCCGCCGCGCAGACATTCGCGCCCCGCGCGCATTTCGGCCAGCGGATTGGTGCGCAGCAGGCAAAATACGTGCGCGGACGGGCCGACGCACGTATCGGCCGGAGGGTGATTAGCACAGCCCGAGGTGTACTCACAGCGGAAGCCGGGCGGATCTGCCGCGCCGACATCAGGGACCCGCGCGCGATTCATCCAGCAATTCCGTGCGCCGGAGGCAATTCCGTGCGCAGTTCCCACCGCTGCCCGCTGCGGCGCAACAACCTGGACGCGCCCGACGTAATGCGCGCTAGTTACCGCGAAATCGAGTCGCGGGCAGTCGGCTCGGTGTCCGAAGGAGTCGGTCCTGCGTGCCGCGCCGGGCGGCCAGAGCCGAGAGCATCGCCGTCGACCTGCCCGGCAGCAGGCTCCGCGATCGGCGGCACCGGACTGTCGGCACTGGGCGCGCCTGCCACCTCGTTCACCGCATGGTCGACCTCGGCATCGTGGACCGCGAGCTGATGATCAGCCCCGTCCGCACCACAGATGTGGTCGCATTCGTCTTCCACAGCCCGCTTGCGCGACGGCTCTTCCCGTTTACGCGACGGCTCCGGCACAACTGCCCAGCCCACCGCCGCTACGGCGAGCAGCCCGCCGGTGACCGCGAGTGCGAGACCGTACGACGCCTGCTGCGCCAGTGCACCCACCGCGACCGGACCGAGCACGGTCCCGAGATCCGCCGCCATCTGGAACCCAGCGAGCACAGGCCCACCGCGGGCGTTCGGCCCGATGATGTCGGCGACCGCGGCCTGCTGGGTCGGCGTGAACAACCCCGCACCGAGACCGGCCACGAACGAGGTGCCGAGCAACCACGGCAGCGTGTCGGCGACGCCGAGACCAGCCGTGCCGAGCGCGCAGATCAGCGACCCGGTGATCAGGAAGGGCTTGCGCCCCCAGCGATCCGAGTACCGACCGGCCAGGAACAGCACCGCGACATTGCCCGCCGCGAACACGGTCAACGCCACCCCCGCCATGCCCGGCGTCTGATGCAACACCTCGACGACGAGCAACGGCACCAACGCCATCCGCACACCGAATATCGCGGCCCCGTTGGCGAAGTTCGACCACAGCACCGCCCGATACTCCGACCGCGCCCACGCTTCCCGGAACGACATCATCCGCACGCCGCCAACGGGTTCCGGCGCGGCCAGCTGCGAATTGCGCAGCGCCAGATAGACGGCGCCGGTCACCAAGAGCAACGCGACCGCGTAGATCACGAACGGCATCCGCAGGCCGAGCCCGGACAGCGCCCCGCCGACCATCGGCCCGCTGACGGACCCGATCAGGAAGCCGGTCGACCACAGCCCGGACACCCGCCCGCGCGCGGCGGGCGGCGACATCCGGATCACCAGCGCCAGCGACGACACAGTGAACATGGTCGACCCGATCCCGCCGAGCGACCGCAAAACCATCAGCTGCCAATAACTTTGGGCCAGCGCGCTGGCGCCGGTGGACACCGCGACGATCAACAGACCGCCGAGATAGACCGACCGCTCCCCCAGCCGCTGCACCAGCCGTCCGCTCACCGGCGCGAACAGCAACCGCATCAACGCGAACGCGCTCACGATCGCCGAGGCCGCCGCGACGCCGACTCCGAAGCTGCGGGCGAACTGCGGCAGGACCGGCGCGACCAGCCCGAAGCCGATGGCGATGACGAACGCGCCGCCGACCAGCACCCAGATCTCGATAGGCAGTGGCTCCGCCCGGCCGTTGGACCGTGCCGTGCCGACTGCCCACGATCTACTCACCGGCTAGCGCCTGTCCCACCACTTCCTCCGCGGCCGCCTGCACCTGTGCGAGGTGCTCGGGACCGTGGAACGACTCCGCGTAGATCTTGTACTTGTCCTCGGTGCCGGACGGCCGGGCGGCGAACCACGCGTTCTCGGTGGTCACCTTGAGCCCGCCCAGCGGCGCGCCGTTGCCCTTCGCCCTGGTGAGCACGGACGTGATGGGCTCACCGGCGATCTCCTCGGTGGTGATCATGTCCGGAGTCAACTTCGCGAGTAGCGCTTTCTGTTCCGTCGTCGCGGCGGCGTCGATCCGCGCGTAGGCGGGACTGCCGTAGCGGCGTTCGAGTTCGACGTAGCGCGCCGACGGGCTCTGGCCGGTGACCGCGGCAATCTCGGCGGCGAGCAGCGCGAGCAGGATGCCGTCCTTGTCGGTGGTCCAGACGGTGCCGTCCATCCGCAGGAACGACGCGCCCGCGCTCTCCTCGCCACCGAAAGCGAGGCTGCCGCTGAACAATCCGGGTACGAAGAACTTGAAGCCGACGGGCACCTCGTGCACGTCGCGGCCGAGCACGCTGACCACTCGATCGATCATCGACGAGGTCACCACCGTCTTGCCGATCTTGGTGAGCGCGTCCCAGCCCATCCGGTTCGCGACGAGGTATTCGATGGCGACCGCGAGGAAGTGGTTCGGGTTCATCAGCCCGCCGTCGGGAGTGACGATGCCGTGCCGGTCCGCGTCGGCGTCGTTGCCGGTGGACAGGTCGTAGTCGTCCTTGATCGCGATCAGCGAGGCCATCGCGTAGCGCGAGGACGGGTCCATCCGGATCTTGCCGTCGCTGTCGAGGGTCATGAATCGCCAGGTGGGGTCGACGAACGGGTTGACGACCTCGAGCTCGAGGTCGTAGCGCTGCCCGATCTCTTCCCAGTAGTCGACGCTCGCGCCGCCCATCGGGTCGGCGCCGAGCCGGATGCCCGCGCCGCGAATCGCGTCCAGGTTCAACACATTCGGCAGGTCGGCGATGTAGTGGTCGAGGTAGTCGTAGCGCTGGACGTTGGTCTCCAGCGCGTGCTGCAGCGTGGTGCGCTTGATCCCGGCGAGCCCGCTGCGCAGTAGTTCGTTGGCGCGCGCGGCGATGGCGTCGGTGGCGGTGTTGTCGGCCGGACCACCGTGCGGCGGATTGTATTTGAAGCCGCCGTCGCGCGGCGGGTTGTGCGACGGGGTGATCACGATGCCGTCGGCCTGGTTCCGGGTGCCGCCCCGATTGTGGCGCAGCACAGCGTGACTCAGCGCGGGCGTCGGGGTGTACCGGTCGCGGGCGTCGATCATCGCGGTCACGTCGTTGGCGGCGAGCACCTCGAGCGCGGTGACCATGGCCGGCTCGGACAGCGCGTGGGTGTCCCTGGCCAGATACACCGGACCGGTAATCCCGCGGGTCGCACGGTATTCCACGATCGACTGGGTGATCGCGAGGATGTGCGCCTCGTTGAACGCGGTGTCCAGGCTGGAGCCGCGATGTCCCGACGTGCCGAAAACTACCTGCTGCGCCGGATCCTCCGGATCCGGAATCCGGCTGTAGTACGCCGTGACCAGATGTGCGATGTCTTCCAGGTCGGTGGGACGCGCGAGTCGCCCTGCTCGATCATGGGCCATGCTCGGGTCTCCCTTCCGTATCGGCTGCGCCCTGCTCGTCATCAGGATCATGGCCACAACCACTGTGTCGTAGCCGCGGCGACGAAGACCGCGATCAGGCCGCGAAAGCCCGTACCGGTGGTGGCCGGCAGCCGGTTGCCCGCAGCCGCGCCGACCGATCCACCGAGCAGCGCCGAACCGACAATGTTAACGGTCGGCGTCCGCAGCGGCAGCAGAGAACCGAAACGTGCTGGTACGACACGGTCTACGCGGTGCGGCACGGGCGCGCCGCCGAGCGGCAGGGTCATCGGGCGGCTCCCTGCCACAGCTCCAGTGGCGAGAGGGCGACGTTGAGGGTGGTGAACAGTTCGGCGTTCTGCTCGACGAAGGCGCGCAGTCGGGCGGGTTCGTCGACGAGCATCAGCACCAGCGGCAGATGGTCGGCCATGTCCAGGACGCGCGTGGTGTGGATACGGGAAGCCGCACCGTATCCTTCGATGCCGCGCCACACGCTCGCACCGGCCAGGCCGGTGTCGCGGGCTCGCCGGATGATCTCGTGATACAGGGGCGTGTGCCGCCATTTGTCGTCCTCGTCGAGCAGCACCGTCAGTCGCGCCGCGGGTTGCCACTGTCCTGCTTCTCCCACTGCCTGGCCCCCTTCCGTCGTGCCGTTGACCGCCGAGCGGTTCCAGTTGTCCAACCCAGCGACGCCACCACCGTTCCCCCCGGGACAGCCGGGCGCGTGGACCGCGGCGCCCGATTCGAGCAGTCTACGAACCTCGCGAAGGTAGGTGGAAAAGGTGGTGAAGCCGCCGAGCACTCCGATACCGAGAAAGGGGCGTAGCAGTCTGTGGGCTACCCACACCTCGGTGATCAGAACCATCAGAATCCCGATAGCAAAGCATCCCATGACATTTACCGCGCGGGTCGTCCAGGGGACCAGTCCCTGCCACGTCAGCCGCCGCGCGCCGATGCCATAGCCGGCCCGCGCGCCGATGCCGCCGCCGAGCGAGATCCCTTCGAGCACCATCGGTTCGATCAGCAGGGCCACCCCACCTGCCGACCTCCCGCGCCGAATGCCACCTGCGCAATGTTATCGGTTGGACCGGTCGGTCCGTTCAGCCGGACCCATCGTTCCGGACACTACGAACAGCGTTGTTCATTGACATCTGCCCGAGTTCCGCGTACGAATGGCCTGAAGGTTTGGCCGAAGTTGCCTCCACCCCTCACTCACAAGGTCGGAGCAACGATGGCGGCACAGCGGGCACAACCGAATGCGCACCCGGAGACGGCGGAACCGAGCCCACCGGGGCGTCAGCAAACCTCAGGCAGACGGCAGCTAGCCGTCGGCCGTACTCTGCGTCGACTCTCGATCGTGGCACTCGCGACGGCCTCGGCCGGGCTCGGACACCTCGCCCCCGCGACGGCCGCACCGATCTATCCGGTACCCGACGGCGACGGCTTCTACAGCGCGCCGCCGGATGTCGCGAACTTCCAGCCGGGCGACGTGATGCGCAGCAGGCAGGTGCCCGCGGCCGGATTCCCCGGCGCGACGGCCTGGCAGCTGCTCTACCGATCGACCAATTCGGCCGACGCGCCGATCGGCGCGATGACCACGCTGCTGCTGCCGCCGGGTGGCGGCATGAACCGCCCGGTCGTGTCGTATCAGCCGTTCGTCAACTCGCTGGGCATGCAGTGCGCGCCCTCGCACAGCATCTTCAACGGCACCATGCAGGAGGGGCCCGCGCTGAACGCGCTGCTGGCCAGGGGCTGGGCGGTCGCGGTGCCCGATCATCTCGGACCGACCAGCGCCTACGGTGCCGCGCGGCTCGGCGGCAGGCTGACCCTCGACGGCATTCGCGCCGTAAAGCGTTTCGGCCCAGCCGATCTCGGCGGTAGCCCGGTCGGCATGGCCGGTTACTCGGGTGGCGGCATGGCGACCGGATTCGCCGCGGCGCTCGCACCCGAGTACGCACCGGAGCTGCCGATCGTCGGCGCGGCCCAGGGTGGTGTCCCGATGAACATCGGCAAGCTGGCCCAGGACGTCGGGTTGCAGCGCAGCCCGCTGTTCGGCCTCGGCTTCGCCGCCGCCATCGGGCTGGAGCGGGAGTACCCGGCCGAGCTGCAGATGGACCGGATCCTGAACCCGGCCGGTTACGGCCTGCGCGACCAGATCGCCAACGCCTGCACCAACCAGATCATCGACGCGGGCGCGAACAAGAGCTTCAGCGATGTCTTCTACGGCGCGATGGATGCCGACCCGACGGTGGTCCGGATCCTGCACGAGAACAGCATCGAGATCTACCCCGGCGTCCCGCGCACCCCGATCTACGAATGGCACGGCGCCAACGACCAGGTGTCACCGCAGCTCGTGCGGGATGTCCTCGGCCGGTACTGCAGCCAGGGTGTCCGCGTTCAGCTCGACATGATCCCCGGCGCCGACCACGGCACCGCGATCGCACCGGGCGCGATGAACGCGTTCAACTACCTCGGCGACCGCTTCGCGGGTCTCCCGGCCCCTAGTAACTGCTGAGCAGAACGCAACACTCGAGGCCTCGGCGACCAACCACGCGCGAGGCCATCGAGCGCCGTTCGCGGCCCGTCTCGCGTCCGAGTGGTCGAAGCGCATGCGCCGCAGGCGCGAGTCTCGACCACTCGGACGCGAGACACCCAGGGGCCGCGAACACGCCGCGCCCGCGCGGCCAAAAACACAGCGCCCGCGTTCATCGTTGAACGCGGGCGCTGTGTCGTTCGAGCGGAACGTCAGTGCGCGAGCACCGGCTCGCCCTCAGACGGCACCGGCACCGTGTTCGGCATCAGCACCGCGGTGATCACCGCGCCTGCCACGAAGATCGCTGTCGCCCACCAGAAGCTGGTGGTGTAGCTCTCCACCGCGGACTGCGCGACGGTCAACGGATCCTGCCCACGAGTCGACAGGTAGTTCGTCGCGGCCGAGGCGGCGATGGTGCTGAGCAGCGCCGTGCCGATCGAGCCACCGACCTGCTGGCTGGTGTTGATCATCGCCGAGGCGACACCGGCGTCCTCGTGATGCACCCCGGAGGTCGCACCCTGGAACGCGGTCGACATCGCACCACCGAGGCCGAGGCCGAGCAGGATCAGCGCGGGCAGGATGTGCGAGGAGTACCCGGTGTCCAGGCCGATCTGGGTCAGCCAGGCCATACCGCCCGCGGCGATCAGGAAGCCACCGGCCATCACGATCTTCGGGCCGACCTTCGGCAGCAGCAGCGACGGCACCGTGGTCGACGACAGGACCATGCCCGCCACCATCGGCAGGAACGCCAGGCCCGTCTTGATCGGCGAGTAGCCCATGCTCAGCTGCATGTAGTAGGTGAGGAACAGGAAGATCGCGAACATCCCGATGCCCATGATGAACACGGTCAGGAACGAGCCACCGCGGGTGCGGTCCAACACGATGCGCAGCGGCAGCAGCGGATGCGCGACCCGCGTCTCCAGCCAGGCGAACACGCCGATCAGCACCGCGCCACCGATGAGGAAGCTCAGCGTGACCGGGTTGGTCCAGCTGGTCGACTCGGCGTGCGAGAAGCCGTACACGATGCCGAACAGCGCCGCGGTCACCACGATGGTGCCGGGGATATCGAGCTTGGGTCGGTCGGTGGTCACGTGCTTGGCCAGCAGCAGCACCGCGCCGACCAGTGCGACGGCAGCGAATGCGAGGTTGACGAACATCACCCAGCGCCAGTTGGCCCACTCGGTGAGCATGCCGCCGAGCAGCAGGCCGATCGCGCCGCCCGCACCCGCAACCGCACCGAAGATGCCGAAGGCCTTGGCCCGCTCACCCGGTTCGGTGAAGGTAACGGTGAGCAGCGACAACGCGGCCGGAGCCAGCAGCGCGCCGAACACACCCTGCCCGACGCGCGCCGCGACCAGCATCTCGAAGCTGGTGGCCGCGCCGCCGACCGCGGAGGCGCCGGCGAAGCCGATCAGGCCGATGATGAAGGTGTTGCGGCGACCGAAGAGGTCACTGAGCCGCCCGCCGAGCAGTAGCAGGCTGCCGAACGCGAGCGCGTAACCGGTGACCACCCACTGCCGGTCACCATCGGTGAAGCCGAGGTCACGCTGGGCGGCGGGCAGGGCAATGTTCACGACGGTCGCGTCCAGCACGACCATGAGCTGCGCCACGCCGAGGACGGCGAGCACCCACCAACGCAGGGCGTGCGAGCCGCGACGGCCCTGGTCCGTTTTAGCGGGGGCGGGTGCCCCACGGTCGAACGTGGTAGTCATGTGTCCCCTTTGTCTCAAGTATTGATGCGGAGTTGACGCCTCCGGTTACCGTAAGAAGCTACCACCATAACGGAGAGAACGCCTCCGCTTAATCCCGATACTTGATAGGATGTGAGTGTGAATCACGCCACGGCCCTTTCTCCACCCCGGCGCCTGCGTGCCGATGCCGCCCGAAACCAGCAGCGGATCATCGCCGCCGCGCGCGAACTCTTCGCCGACCACGGACTCGAGATCACCCTCGACGACGTCGCCGAACGCGCAGGGGTCGGCGTCGGCACCGTCTACCGCCGCTTTGCCAACAAGAAAGAACTGATCACCGAGGTCTTCGAACAGAGCATCAGCGAGTTCGCCGAGGCGGCCGACAATGCCTTGCGGCACGCCGATCCCTGGTTCGGACTCGTCGAGTTCTTCGAGTACGCCTGCCGGCACATGGCGATGAACCGCGGCTTCAGCGAAGTGATGCTCGAGCTCGAAGACGATGTCGACCGGTTCGTCGTCGTCCGCGACCGGATCAAGCCGACCGTCATGGCCATCGTCGATCGAGCGCGCGATGCGGGCGTGCTCGCTCCCGGCATCGAGCCGTCCGACTTCTTCGCGCTGATCCACATGGTCGACGGCATCGCCGAGTTCGCCAGGCCGGTCAATCCCGACGTCTGGCAGCGCTACATGGCCATCGTGCTCAACGGCGTGCGGGCCGACGGCACGCCGCCCCAGCAGCTGCTCGTACCACCGCTGAACGACACCGAGGTGGAGCAGGCGAAAGGCGCGTGCGCGGGACGCAAAAGGTAACAACTACGTTATTAGCAGGCCATATCACACGCTGATCCCCTACAGTTGGTCACATGACCAACTCGTGGGTGAACTGGGCTGGCGATCAACACTGCGCGCCGGCGACCATCGCCTCCCCGCGCACCACCGATGAGGTCGCCGAGATCCTCGGCCGGGCCGGCGATGCCGGACAGGTAGTGCGCGTCGCGGGCGCCGGGCATTCGTTCACCGACACCGTGCTGACCGACGGTGTGCTGCTGAACCTCGCGAACCTCAACCGCGTCCTCGACGTGGACACCGCCACCGGCCGCGTCCGGGTCGAGGCGGGCATCACCCTCAACGCCGCGAGCAACGCGCTACACGAGCACGGCCTCGCCTTCCCCAACCTGGGCGATATCGACGTACAGACCGTGGCGGGCGCCACCGCGACAGGCACCCACGGCACCGGGTCCACTCTGCAAAACCTTTCCGCCGCACTGCATTCCATTGAATTGATGCTCGCCGACGGCAGCCGGGTCGAGCTGAACGCCGAGACCGATCCCGAGGGCTGGCGCGCGGCCCGGGTCAGCGTCGGCGCGCTCGGCGTGATCACCGCGGCGACGCTGCAGCTGGTGCCGTCGTTCGTGCTCGAAGGCATCGAACGACCGGTCGCGGTGGACGACATCCTCGCCGACCTGGATTCCCACGTCGACGACAACGAGCACTTCGAGTTCTACATGTTCGGGCACAGCCCGCTAGCGATGACCAAACGCAACAACCCCGTCGACCTGCCCGAACAGCCGCGCGGCAAGGCCGTCGACTGGTTCACCGACATCCTGATGTCGAACTACACCTTCGACGCGCTGTGCAAACTCGGCCGCTGGCAGCCGCGGCTGGTGCCGTACATCCAGCGCGGTGCCGCCTACGCGGGTAGTTACCGTCGCCAGGTCGACCGCTCCTACCGGGTCTTCGCGTCACCGCGCCTGCTTCGGTTCACCGAGATGGAATACGCGATTCCGCGTGAGCACGCCGTGACGGCGATCCGCGAAATCAAGGAACTCTCCACGAAGTTCCATACGGCGATGCCGATCGAGGTCCGCTGGGTCGCGCCCGACGACGCGTTCCTGTCCCCCGCCACCGGGCGCGACACCTGCTACATCGCGGTGCACCAGTACCGAGGCATGGCGTACGAGCCGTACTTCCGGGCGTGCGAGGCCGTGTTCGACAAGTACAACGGCCGACCACACTGGGGCAAACGGCACTTCCAGACCGCGGACACGTTGCGCGGGCGCTACCCCGACTGGGATCGCTTCGCCGAGGTGCGCCGCCGCTTCGACCCCAAGGGCCGCTTCAGCAACGCATACCTGAACCGCGTCCTCGGGCCCGTCGACTGACCGCACAGACGGGTTATGCGCGGGCGGCGAGGATCTCCGCGACCAGTCGCGGGACCGCGGTACCGATGGGTTCGCGGACGATCTCGGTGGCCATCGAGTCATACGGTGTTTCTTCGTTATTGACGATGACCAGGTCCGCACCGTTCTCGACGGCGATGGCGCACATCGAGGCCGCGGGCTCCACCTGGAGCGAGCTGCCGATCGCCAGGAAGATGTCGCTGGTCTGCGCGGTGAGCGCGGCCTTCATCATGGTGCGCCGGTCCATCTGCTGGCCGAACATGATGGTCGCCGATTTCAGCACGCCGCCGCAGTTGGGGCACGGCGGGTCGGCCTCGCCCGCCGCGACCCGGTCCAGGGTCGCGGCCATCGTTGTCTGGTAGTCACATTCGACGCAGACCACCTCGAACATGTTGCCGTGGATCTCGATCACCCGGTCCGCCGGGGAACCCGCCTGCTGATGCAGCCGGTCGATGTTCTGGGTGATGATCGTGATCGCGCGCCCGGCCTGCGCCAGCTCGGCCAGCGCGAGGTGGGCGGCATTGGGTCGCGCCTGCCAGGCCGGGTTGTCGCGCCGCGCCAGCCATGCGCGTTGGCGCAGCTCCGGGTCGGCCAGGTAGTTGTCGTAGGTCGAAAGCAGTTCGGCGATCGGGTCTTTCGTCCACACGCCGCGCGGGCCGCGGAAGTCGGGGATGCCGGAGTCGGTGGAGATGCCCGCGCCGGTGAGCACCCCGATGCGGCCGTCGCGGCTGCGCCACTCGCTCGTCATAGCACCAAAGCCTAGGGGGCGGGGCATCGCGGAACCACCGCACGATTCGGCCTACAAAGACGATGAGAGAATGTTACGCTAATCCTCTCATCGCTTTAGAGGTGTTGATCAAAGGAGATCACGATGACCGCCGCCCTCGAATCCACCAGCACGCAGACGCCTGCGCGCCGCCCGTTCGAGCCGGGGACGCGTCTGTGGGATGAGACCGGACTGATCACCTTCTCGCTGACCGCCGGTTCGGCCTTCCTCTTGCAGACGATGGAGCCGAGCATCTCCGCGGTGGTCGACGAGCACTCCACCTTCCGCACCGACCCGATGGGGCGCGCGCTGCGCAGCATCGCGTCGGTGATGATGTGGATCTACGGCGGCGAGGAGGCGATCGCCGAGGCCGATCGGCTGCGCACCATGCACGCCTCGCTCAACACCACCGACGCACACGGCGTCCGGCACAAGGCGCTGGCCTCCGGGCCGTGGGCCTGGGTGCTGCACACCGGAACGTTCGCCTTCGCGGAGAACGCGAAGTACTTCGCGCGCAACCCGCTCTCCCCGACGGAGAAGGAGGCGGTCTACCAAGAGATGGTGCAGTTGATGCGCAACTTCTCGGTGGCGCCCAAGGAGATTCCGGCGAGCTACACCGAGTTCGAGACGTTCTTCGCCGACATGGTCGCGAATCAGTTGCAGGCCACCGGTACCGCGCGCGACTACCTGCGGGTGATCCGGTCCGTCGCGCCGCCGAAGCAGTTGCCGCGCGTTTTCGCGCCGATCTGGCGGCGGGCCGTCGCCCCGGTCGGGCGGATGCAGTACTTCGTGACAGTCGGTACGACACCCGAGGTCGCGCGGGAGAAGCTCGGCCTGACCTGGAGTGAGTCCGATGAGCGCAAGCTGCGGGCGCTGGGCTGGGTGATCGCTCGTGCCGTTCCGTTGCTGCCGGAACGCGTGCGGTACTTCCCGATTGCTTATGAGGCGCGTCGCCTCGAGCGTGATCGTGCGCGGCTGCGCAAGATGATCGACTTCCGTCCGATCTGAGGATTTGCCGCTACGGCGCTGTGGCCATTGTGGCCGCAGCGCCGTATTTGTTGTGTGGCAATGGATTCAGTAGCCACCGACACGTCGGAGGACGCGCTCGCCACCGCCGTGCACACAGGGGATACCGTCCAGTTTGGATACCCGTCGATTCCGCGCCGGGCAACCCGTTGCACGCCAACGACTCTCGACACGCACAACCATTCGGACCGACGGCGCCGCCAGCACTCTTACAAAACCGTCCAGTCCGAAAAACGCGTCCTACCGAGCCCGTACTGCGTCGGACCGGGTCAATCGATGACCATTCTCGTAACCACTGTGCGGCAACAACTTTCGAAGCCGCTGAGCTGTGGTGACGCCGAACAGCATCGGGCGTCAATGCGGACGAGGGCCTGTCCGCAGTAACGATCTTCGTCGCGCTGGTATACGTATCCCGTACGCTTCGACAGCGTTTCGGCCCCAACACGCCGGATAACCCTTATCTGGCAGCACAGACAATCCTTGCTTCAGCTCCGCTCACCGAAAGGCGCTTCTATGCCGCACAAGCCCAGCGTGCTGTTCATCTGCGTGCACAACGCGGGCAGATCGCAGATGGCCGCCGGGTTCCTCAATGCGCTCGCGGGCGAACGGATCGACGTCCGGACCGCGGGCAGCGCACCGTCCGCCGCACTCAACCCGGTCGCCGTCGCCGCCATGGCCGAGGTCGGCATCGACATCTCGGGCCAGACCCCCAAGCCGCTGACGATGGACGCGGTAGGCATCTCCGACGTGGTCGTCACCATGGGCATCGGCGACGCCTGCCCCTTCTTCCCCGGCATCAGCTACCGCGACTGGCCCCTCCCCGACCCGTCCGACCAGACCATCGACGTGGTCCGCACCATCCGCGACCGCATCCAGATCCTCGTCGAAAACCTGATCGCCGAACTCGTCCCCGCCCTCGCGCGCTGAGCGTCTTCGCACATCCGCTTCGTTCCTCGCACACCCGCCGCACGGCCGGTGCGTATGTGAAAGACGAACCGCCTGTGCGAAGAACCTCGTGCTGTCCGATTCCTTCAAGACCGGCGGTGGCGCGGCTGGTTACCGTGCAGGTATGACTCCTCAACTCGACGTCATCGGCATCGTGGTCACCGACATGAGCGCCTCGGTCGCCTTCTACCGCCGCCTCGGCCTCGACTTCCCCGCGGGCTCCGAGGACGAGCCGCATGCCGAAGTAGCCCTGCCCAACGGTTTCCGGCTGGCCCTCGACACCGAGGCCACCATCAAGTCCTTCCACACCGACTGGCAACCCCCGACCAGCGCGGGCCGCATCGGCCTGGCCTTCCGCTGCGCCGACCCCGCAGAGGTCGACTCCGTCTACGCCACCCTCATCGAAGCTGGCTACCACGGCGAGATGAAGCCGTGGGACGCCTTCTGGGGCCAGCGCTACGCCGTCATCCAAGACCCGGACGGCAACGGCATCGACCTCTACGCGGCCCTCCCGACCGCCGACTGAGCCGACGCCGTGAATGGTCGGTCACCGCCGCGGGCCGACCTAGCCGCATCCCGACTCCGACACCGCCCCAGCCGACCGAGTCACCCGCCCCGATGGACACGGCGTGGTCAGCCAGCCGCTGACAAGGGGCGGATTCCTTCCGGCACCGTCGCACCTGACCGAGTCAGCACCTGCCCCAACGACATTCCCGTGAGATCACGCACCTCCCGCGCCAAATGCGCCTGATCCGCGAACCCGGTCGACGCGGCGGTGTCGGCGAACGGCATACCGCTCCGCGCCGCCGCCAACGCCCGTTGCATACGTAACACCCGCGCCAAAGTCTTGGGCCCATAACCGAACGCCGCCAGCGAACGCCGATGCAACCCACGCGCATTCAGCCCGGCCGCCTCCGCAGTCGCCCCCACCGACCACCCCGCGTCCAACGCCGCCACCACCCGCCGCAACACCGGATCGGGCGGCGCCACCTCCGCGCCCCGCCGCAACGCAATCCCCTCCAACGCCAGCACCGGATCGTCCGCCTCCCCGAGCCGCTCACTCAGCCTCCGCACCACCCCCGACGACCACACATCCCCCAGCTCGATCCGCTGATCCCGCAACTCATCCGCAGGCACCCCGAGCAACGCGGGCGCCGTCCCCGGAAAGAACCGAATCCCCACATACCGCGTCTCCACCGCCACCACCGGCCGATAAGCCCGCGTGTCCGGCCCGGCAATAACCAGCCGCCCACCAACCCACAGCAGATCAATACACCCATCCGGCAACACCGGCATGGCGACGTCGTCCCCCGTAACCGTCCGCGTCCACACAACGGCCTCCCCGAACCTGGACGGCCGCTCCCGATACCCCACCTCATCCCAGGCATCGTCCACACCTCGACGCTACCGTCGACCCCTGACACTTCCAGTGGCGATGTTCGGCGGTGGCCCGGGCGCACCCGGCATCAGCCTCCGCCTTAACCGCGAGTCTCTGCCAAGCACGGCAACCGGCCATGCTCGGTCGGCGCATCGAAGAACTGGAGCAATCGGCCAGCGAGGACATCCGGCTGTTCCTCGGAGACAAAATGGCCGCAATCGGCGACCTGCTCGAGGCTCATGTGTTCGGCATAGTCGCAGTAGCTCTCCGGCACACCCGCCGACAGCGGGTCTCGATCCCCGTTCAAATGCAATGTCGGCACTCGTAGCCGAAGCATGCGATAGTGGCGCGCGAAATGCGGAACCTCGTGCACCATCAGGTTGCGATTGAAGCCGAGAGTCGCCGAAAAGGCATCCGGCGTGCGCATCCGCCGCAGATACACATCGATCTCATCATCAGTGAACTGCCCTTGATGCCGCCAGGCGTGAAAGCTACGTGCGATCAACCGCGACTGCAACGACCGCGAACGCCCCAGCGCCGCAAGTGCATACACGTGCCATGGCCGGGTATAAACCGGCAATGTGGCCCCAAGCACCGTCCATGGATGCACCCCGGCAAGTGCAACGAACTGCGTGAACCGGTCGGGCCAGTTGAGACAGGCGCGATATCCGATGACCAACCCCCAGTCTCGGCCGACCAGCCTGGTCTGCCGCACGCCGAGCTGGTCCATCAGCTCGAGCAGATCACGCGCCAGCCGTTCGAACGTATAGCCGGTGGTCGGCCCCTGCGACCATCCCATCCCACGAATATCCGGGCAGATCACCAGATATCGCTGCGCCAGCGGGCCGATCAGCTGGCGCCATTCCCACCAGTGCTGCGGCCAACCATGCAGCAGGATCAACGGATCCCCACTGCCCGCCTCGGCGTAGTGGATACGCAAGCCGTCGATCTCGGCGAAATGGTGCCGCACATCGGCGTCGATGCCCGCAGTAAGCGAGGCCAACGCCGCGGACTCACGTGGATCGGGGCTCGTTGTCTGTGCTGAATCTTCGGTCACCGCACTAGCCTCGCGTTCATGACGGGCAGAGCGCTTTCGGAAACGTGCGATCCGCCGGTGCTGTGGATCAGGGCCGGTCACGCCGGATATCTCGGTCCGACGCCCGACCTCGACGCGCATTCGACCTCGATTGCCTGCCTGGCCGTCGGTGTGGACGCGCCCTTCGTCTTTCATGCCGCCGAATGCGGTGAGGTCGTGACGCGCAGTGCGTTCGCGCCCGCTCGCTGGGTGCACCGACTCTTCGCCACCGAGGGACGCACGCTGTACCTCTTCATCGACTCCGCGCAAGGGGCACGCCGCCCGAGCGTCATGCGGAAGATGGTCGGGCCTTATGGCTTTACCCACCGGACGGAGGCCGAGCTGATCGCCGCCTGCGCCGACCAGCCACTGGACCTCGACCACATCTCGAACCTCGCGGGCATACCGATCATCGAGCCGATCGACCCGCGAATCGTCCAGGCGGCGCGCATGCTCCGGACCGATCCGGGGCACGGAGCCGGCGCGAGGGATATGGCGGCCCGATTCGAGTTGTCCCCATCGCACTTCCAGCACCTGTTCACCCAGCACACCGGAACCAGCTTCCGCCGCTATCGCCAGTGGGCCCGAATGCTGTACGTAGCGAAGGGCTACACAGCTGGACATGATCTGACCCGCTGCGCGGTCGACGCGGGCTTCGCGACGCTGTCCCACTTCAGTGAGACCTTCCACCGTATGTTCGGTCTCTCGGCGACGTCCCTGCTCGCCACAGGTCTCCGGCTCGACGTGCTCGATGGTCGCGCCGGGGTTGCGGGCCACCCGTTCGACGGAACACCGTATGCGGCCGGGACGGTGCTGAGAGACTGCCGTGGAGGACGACACCCTGCGATGAGTTTCGGCACGCACCATCGTCTTACGTAAGACCGAACTCGCCGTGGAGAGGAATGACCATGCAGATCCTGGCTCGCCTGTGCACGAGTGCCGACGGGTATGTCACCACCCCGAATGGATGGCCGCCGCAGGTGGTCGACCCCGTCCATGCTCCGGGCAGCCACGGCATCGCGGAGTTCCTCGGCAGCTGTGAGGCCGCGCTGATGGGCCGCACTACCTTCGAGCCCGCGCTCACCAATGATCGGTGGCCGTGGCCGGATCTGCAGGTGTTCGTGCTCGGTTCGCATCGTCCGGCGGGCACGCCCGACCACGTCACCGTCGACAGCGATCCGGTGCGCCTGCTGGAGCAGCTGCGCGCGGCCAATCGCGGCGGCGACGTCCACCTCATCGGTGGGCCGCACACCGTCGAGACGTTTCGTGCGCTCGGCGCGCTGGACAAGCTCGAACTGGTGGTGCTGCCGTTCCTGCTCGGCGGGGGCATGCGGCTGACCGATTCGCTGGATCCGAACATCGGGCTCACCTTCGAGAGCTCCCGCGCACTGCCGGGCGGCTCGGTCGAAATCGTCTACGCGGTAGACCCGCATCGAGAGTTCTCCCGCGCCAACGATCCGAACTGGGCGCCCGCCTCCCAGCGGGGCTGAAGCAGGCTCAGCGCTGCGCTGGAACCGGCGACACTCCGCGCGGCACGACCCGCACGAAGGCGTCCGGGTGGGCGGCGGCGATTTTCGATTCGGGGTCTTTGCAGCCGACCGTGACATCGCCGACCGGTGCGGCGGAAAACGTCCACACCGTCATCCAGTCCTTGCCATTCACCGATTCGGTCTTTTTCACGTCCGAGGACCGTAGATCTTCGTTCCGGCCGGAACTGTCGACCACCGTGCAGCGCAGCTCATTTGCGGCCGATCCCCACTCCGCGGGCACCCGGATATCCATCACCGCGTCGGCGGGTACCGCGACTTTCTTGGTCTCGCCGAGTGCGATCCGCACGCCACCACCGGTTTCGCTGTCGTCACCGGCAGCGGGCGTGGTCTCTTCCGAACTGGATGTCCCCGGATTACTCGACGAGGACGATTCCTTGCTCGATGACTTGTCGTCGGAACACCCCGACACCACGACCGCGACCAGCGCCGGACCCACCAACCAAATCAATTTCACAGATCAAACCCTCTCGTCGCGCCCACTTACCAGGCGATTGGTACGGACCAGCGATCGAACTGTGGGGTGCGCATCGTGACAAGGTGCACGCCGCCAACAGACAGAGCATGACAACTTCGGAGTCGAATGGAGACTACACGCGCCCGAAAACGACGATTTATTCAGTAATTTGCCGGAGTAATGTTGGCTCGTTCGTTGTCACCATTACTCCACGGAGACTCGTCTGATGACTTCACCTGTCGCGTTCCACGCGGTCGAAATTCCACTGCCCGACGGCACCGCCGACGCCTACTTCGCCCATCCCGACGACGGTGCCGCACATCCCGGCCTGCTGTTCTATCCGGACGCGCTCGGCCTGCGACCGTGGTTGCGCGAGATGGTGGAAACCATTGCCGCGCACGGGTTCGCCGTACTCGCGCCCAACATCTTCTACCGCTCCGGCCACGCCCCCGTGATGCCCCTGCCGGATTTCAGCGAGCCGGACGCGATGGGACAGTTCTTCGCGGCCCTCGGCCCGGTGCGCGAGGCACTCACCCCCGACAAAGCCATGCAGGACGCGCACGGCTATCTCGCGTGGCTGTCGGCCAACGATCTGGTGGCGCCTGGCGCGCTGGCGACGACGGGCTACTGCATGGGCGGCAGGCTCGCGCTGCGCACCGCGGCGACCTTCGGTGACCAGGTGGCCGCCGCGGGCAGCTTCCACGGCGGCTATCTGGCGGCCGACGATCGGCCGGACAGCCCGCACCACACCGCCGCCGACATCACCGCCGAACTGTTCGTCGCGCACGCCGACCACGACTCGTCCATGCCGCCCGCGGACATCACCCGCCTCGAGCAGGCACTCGACAAGGCGGGCGTGCGCTATACCTCGGTCGTCTATCCGGACGCCGCGCACGGTTTCACCATGCGGGACACCCCCGCCTATCGCGAGGACGCATACCAGCGTCACCTGCACGATCTCCTGGCTCTACTGAATCGCGCCTTCGCCCCGGAATAAAGGCCATATCATCCGATGTTTTGGCTGGAGTCGGCATCGACTCCAGCCGCCAGGCCGGACTGTGCCGCTACGCGACCAACCGGCCGGTTTTCGGGGGCCGTTGCCGCCGGAACCGCCGGTTCCGCATAGTGTTGTGAGTAGGCGATCATCGGGAGGACCACATGGCGAAGCTGGTGTGGATGGAGGAACGCGACAACGGGGCGGAGTATCGGCGTGAGTGACGAACGGGGAACGGCAGCGGCGGCGCAGCGCTACTCGGCACTCACCGGGTACCGGCAGGCCGCACTCACGGCAAGCCCATCTACTCGTCCGGTCTTCATCGGCGTTGCGCTGATCGTCAGCGTATTCCTCGTGTACGCGGCCCACCCGGCGGCAAAGGACGGCGCGGATCACGCGTGGTTCGTCGGCATCGCGGTGGCCGGGGTGTTCGTGGCCCGCGGCCTGCACCTGCGGCGGCCGATCACCCTGGCGCACTTCGCGGTCGCCGTCCTGGTGCTGGCCATCGCCAGTCTCGCCTACCGCGCGGAACACCCCGGCTTCGGTTTCGTGCTGCTCGCCTCCAGCGGATTCATCATGGTGCTGCCGCAGTCGAGCAGGCCGCAGCCCGAACAGCTCTATCGCGTCGCCGAATTGGTCGGCCGGACCGAACTGGACCCGCTGGCGCCGTTCGCCCTGCACTCCTCGAAAACCTACTTCTTCAACGCGAATTCGACCGCCGGCATCGGCTACCGCACCCGCTTCGGCATCGCCGTGGTCGCGGGCGACCCGATCGGCGACCGCGCGGCCTTCCCCGAATTGCTCACGGAGTTCTCCGAATTCGCGATCAACCAGGGCTGGCGCGTCGCGATACTCGGCGCGAGCCCCGAGCTCGCCGAGATGTGGCAGCGCCGCGCGCTGGATCACCGTGGGCTGCATGCCGTCCCGATCGGCCGCGACGTGGTGGTCGACGTGGACAACTTCGCCATGGTCGGCAGGCACTTCCGTAACCTGCGCCAAGCCGTCAGCCGCACCCGCAATTTCGGCGTCAGCACCGAGATCGTGGACGAGTCCGCGCTCACCGATGCGCAACGCGACGGGCTGCTCGCCATCGTCGACTCGTGGGGCCGAGGCAGGCAGACCCGCGGTTTCTCGATGATCCTCGACCATCTGCTGGACGGGCGGAACCCGAACATGCTGGTGGTCATGGCCAAGGACGAGGACGGCACGCTGTCCGGCTTCCAGCGCTACGGCATCTCCAACCGTGGCCGCGAACTCACCCTCGACGTGCCGTGGCGGCGCAAGGACGCCCCGAACGGCCTGGACGAGCGGATGATCATCGACCTGATCGACTACGCCCGCGAGCACGACATCCACCGGATCTCGTTGGCCTTCGCGCCCTTTCCCGAGCTGTTCGCCGACAAGGACAAGTCGCGCACCGCGAAACTGATCTATGCCGCTGTGCACCTGGGTGATCCGCTGATCCGGCTCGAGTCGCTGTATCGGTTCCTGCGCAAGTTCCACGCGCTGACCGACCAGCGATACGTGCTGATCCGCTGGCGCGAGGTGGTCATCGCGGCCGCCGCGCTGCTTACCCTGGAGTTCGCACCGCACCGCCGCGAACACTGAGGAAGCCGATGGAACTCACCCACAGCGATATCAAGGCCGCCGTCGAGCGGGTGGCAGGCCAGGTCCGGCCGATCGCCATCGCGCCCGGCGACGACGAACAGCTGTGGTTCGCGTTGGAGCTCCTCCAGCACACCGGCAGCTTCAAAGCCCGTGGCGCACTGAATTTCCTGCTCACGCATCGGGAGAACGGCACGCTGCCGGACGCGGGCGTGACCATCGCCTCCGGCGGCAATGCCGGGCTGGCCTGCGCCTGGGCCGCGCGCAGCCAGGGCGTCCGTTCGAGGGTGTTCCTGCCGACCACCGCCCCGAAGGTAAAGGTGGACCGGCTGCGCTCCTATGGCGCGGAGGTCACGCTGATCGGCACGCAGTACGCCGACGCGCTCGCGGCCAGTCGCGAATTCGCCGCCGAGACAGGCGCTTTGCTGTCGCACGCCTACGACAACCCGCTGATCGCCGCGGGCGCAGGCACCCTGATGGCGGAGATCCATCAGCAGCTCCCCGACCTCGACACCGTCGTGGTCGCGGTCGGCGGCGGTGGCCTGTTCGCCGGAATCGCGACCGCCGCAGACCATTACGGCGTCCGCACGATCGCGGTGGAGCCCACCCGCTGCCGCGCCCTCAACGCGTCGATCGAGGCTGGGCAGCTGGTCGATGTGGACGTCGATTCGATCGCCGCCGACTCGCTCGGCGCCCGCCGGGCCACCGAATTGGCGCTGTACGCGGCGCAGAACTACAACGTCACCTCGGTGCTCGTCGACGACGCGGACATCATCGCGGCCCGCCGCGCCGTCTGGGAAGACCGCCGCCTCGCCGTCGAATACGGTGCCGCCACAGCGCTTGCCGCACTGCGCGGCGGTGCCAACCCGCCGGTTTTCCGGCCCGAGCCCGGCGAGCAGGTGTGCGTCGTGGTGTGCGGCGCGAATACCGATCCGTCCGATCTGGCGACGTAAACCGGATTTCCGGCGAACACCACCGAGCGGAGTTAGGCTCGTACCCGTCTTCGATCCCGACGGAAGCACATCCATGGCGCTCGCATCCCGCATGGTTCCCCTCGGCACACCGGCACCGGACTTCACGCTGCCCGACCTGGACCAGCGAACACATTCGCGCGCGGACTTCGCGGCCGGGCCCGGCCTGCTCGTCGTCTTCGCGTCCAACCACTGCCCCTACGTCAAACACCTCGAATCAGCGCTGGGCGCAGTTGTCGACTCACTACCCATGCCGACGGTGGCGATCTGCACCAACGACGCCACCGGCTACCCCGACGACGCCCCGATCCGGCTGCGCGATCAAGCCATTCGCGCAGGCTGGACGTTTCCGTACCTCATCGACGAGGCACAGGAAGTAGGCCGTGCCTTCCAGGCCGCGTGCACCCCGGACTTCTTCCTCTACGACGCCGCCCTCGCTCTGGCCTACCGCGGCGCCTTCGACGAATCCACCCCCGGCAACGGAAAACCATTGACCGGCAACGAATTACGCACCGCTATCGAAACCGTCCTGGACGGCAAGCCGGTACCGGAACCACACCGGCCGAGCATGGGCTGCTCGATCAAGTGGCGCGCGGACTGAAATCCGCGCGCGACAAGCAGAGCCGAGTGGGCGAAGATAACGCAAGACGACGTCGCAGGACCTGACCGTCCGACGAAAGGGGTGGGACGTTGGCAACCATCGTCCTCGTACACGGGATCGCCCAGGAGCAGGCCGCGGCCGACACCCTGGAAGCGCAGTGGCTGCCGGGGCTCGCGGGCGGGGTGCGCAACCACGGCGACAACGAACTCGCTGATCGCCTGTGGCGCAACGGCTTACCCGGCGAGATCTCGACCAGAATGGCGTTCTACGGCAACCAGTTCCTGGCCGAGGGCGCCCAGGGCACCGCGGTCGGCGACCTGAACGATGAGCAACTCGCGCTGATGGAACAACTAGCCGAGGAGTGGTTGGCGACGGCCGCCGAGTACGCGGGCGACCAGCGCGACCGGGCGACCGCCCAGCGGCTGACCGCCCTGCCACCGCTGGACGCCCGGCCGCAGGGCGCCAAAGCCGCACTGCGCCCGGCACTCAACGCGCTGGTCCGGCTGCGCTGGTTCGCGCCGTTCGGGGTCGGGCTCGCCGAGAAGTTCGTGGTGCGGGCCCTTTCCCAGGTCACCCGCTACTTCACCGACCCGGCGGTGCGGGAGTACGCGCAACAGCAGGTACTCGCCCACCTCGGCTCGGACACGAAACTCGTTGTCGCGCACTCCCTCGGCTCGGTGGTGGCCTACGAGGCGCTGCACCGCGTCGACCAGGAGGTGGCCCTGTTGACCATGGGCTCGCCGCTCGGCCTGCGCACTGTCATCTACGACCGGCTGCGCCCGCAGCCCTCCACCGTTCCCAAAGCCGTTGCCAGCTGGCACAACCTGGTCGACCGCGATGACCTCGTCGCCGCCCACCTCGACCTCGCACCGTACTTCCCGCCGTTCCCCGGCGCGGACGTCGCCCCGATCACCGAGGAGCCCCTGGACAACGGTGCGAGCCCACACGACTCCACGCACTATCTGACGAAGGCGATCACCGGTGGCATCGTCGCCAAAGCACTGGCGCGCTAACGACTCTCGGCCACGGCCTGCTGCGCTTCGGTCACCGTGCGATCACGCCACAGCAGACCCAACGCCAACGCCAACCCCGCCGCAGTGAGCCCTGCGCCGACCAGAGGAATCGACCGCAGGCCCGACCCGGCGCCGATCACCCTGCCGCCCAACCAGCCCGCGCACGCCGCCGCGAGCTGAAACCCGGACGCGTTCACCGCGACTGCCAGTGTCGGCGCGGCGACAGCAGACGCGACTACCCGCGTCTGCATCCCCGGAATGATCGCGAACGCCAGCGCACCGATCACGAAAGTCATTACCACCGCGGCTATTTGATTGCCACCGACCATCCAGAACAGGGCCAGCGCACCGACCAGAGCCGCGAGCAGCCCCGCCACCGAAGGCAGCAACGCCCGATCGGCCAGCCACCCACCGGCCTGGTTGCCGACAACCGCACCAACGCCGTACACCAACAGCAGGACCGGAACCGTACTCGCTGCGAACCCACCAATATCGGTGAGTAGCGGCGTGATGAACGTGAAAACAGTGACCACACCGATATTGCCGAGCGCCATCAGCCCGATCGCCCACCACACCTCGCGGTCACCGAAGACCCGCAACTCACCGAGCACCGAGCCGCTCACCGCACCGGGCCGATCCGGCATGAACCGCAGCACCAACGGCAACGCGACGGCCGCACACAACGCCACCGCGACGAAAGTCGCACGCCAACCCAGACTTTGGCCGATAACAGCACCGATCGGCGTCCCGAACACAATGCCCAGATTCATCCCGAGCGCCACCCGAGCCACCGCAGCAGCCGCCTTGCCGGGCGCCGCGGTCGACACCGCGGTAGCGATCGCCACCGCGAAGAACGTGGCCACAACCAGTCCCGCCGCACCCCGCATCACCAGCAGGACAGCGTAATTCGGTGCGATCGCGGAGCCCAGATTCGCGAGCACCGAGACCAGCACCAGCCCGACAACGAGCGGCTTGCGCGCCACCCGAGCCGTCAACACGGTGACCACCGGCCCGCCGACGATCATGCCGATCGCATAAGCGGTCACCAGCATTCCCGCCGACGACACCGAAACATCCAATCCCCCAGCCACTTCCGGCAGAATCCCGGCGATCACGAACTCCCCGGTCGTGAGACTGAAGACCACCAACATCAACGAATAGACAGCAGGCCGCATCACAGTATCCTCAGATAGTTCTAACTCAAATGATACGAACTAGAACTATCACAGTTCGAACCAAGAGCGCTAGACTCGGAGCAATGACGCGCCAGCCCCCACCGACGGTGGACACCGAACTCGACCGGGACGTCTGCAAGCTGGTGCACCAGTTCACCCACCGCCTCGATGTGCACGTCCGACGCGTAGCCGAGCAGCTCGAACTCACCCCGTCGCAGGTCATCGCCCTGCGCGAACTGTCGGAGCCGATCACCGCGCGCGAACTGGCCACCCGCATGTCCTGTGAGCCGTCCAACGCGACCTTCGTCCTGGACCGCCTCGAGCAGCAGGACCTGATCCGCCGCGAACCGCATCCGACCGACCGCCGCGCCAAGCAGATCGTGCTGACCCCCACCGGCAAGCGCCGCCGCGCCGCAGCGGTCGAGCTCCTCGGCACCGAATCCCCGCTCGGCTCGCTCAGCGCCACGCAACAGCAAGCGCTGCGCGACCTACTGCACGCGATGTCGGCCGATACCGAGGATTGAAACCACTTGAGCTAGACATACGTACGGACGTATTGTTTGTTCTATGACCGTGGCGATCCCCACCACCGAAGAAACCGATCCGTTCTGCCTGCCAGCCTTGGAGGCCGCGGCACTGCTCTACGACGCCCCCTGGCAACGATTCGCCGTGATCGGCGACAGCCTCTCCGCGGGCACCGGCGATCCGAGCCCGGGCTACGCGACCCTCGGCTGGGCCGATCGCGTCGCCGACATCCTGCGGCGGGTGCGTCCCGACCTCGCGTATCTCAATACCGCCGAGGATGGGGCGACCACCCTGGAAACCTTACGGCGCCAAGCCGATCGGATGCGTGAGTTCGCCCCCGACCTGCTGCACCTACCGTCCGGCGCGAACGATCTCGTCCGCCGCACACCCGATTTCGGCGAAATCGAGCAGACGCTGCGCGACATGTATCGCATGGCGGCAAGCACAGGCGCTCAGCTGACCGTCTTCACCCTCGGCAAAGCCTATGTCGTGCCGGTCTTTCCGGACTGGCGCGACCGCGTCCGCCGGGTCAACGACCTCACCCGCGCGCTGGCCGCGGAATTCGGCGCCACCGTGATCGACATGTGGGACCACCCGATCAACGATCGCCCGAACCTGTTGAGCGCGGACGGCATTCACTTTGCCACCGCGGGGCAGGCCGTCATGGCCACCCAGGTCGTCAAGCAGCTCGCCCACCTGCTCGAGAACCCCGCGATGTGGGCCGCGCACGGCGGCCCGCATCGAATCGACTACTGATCCTGCGGCAGTGCGGCTTTCGCTTCCTCGTAGCCGCCGGTGGGCGCCGCCTCGTCCTTGGCGTAGACGAGGTGCAGCACGCCGGTGCTGAAAGTCTCCGAGGAGAGCAGCCGCAGCGGCAGCGTCTCGTCGCTGTCGCCGAACAGCCGCAGGCCCTTGCCGACCGTGATCGGGTGCACCAGCAGGTGCAGCTCATCCAGCACCCCGGCCGCCAGCAGCTGGCGGACGATGGAGACCGAGCCGCTCATGCCGATATCGCCGCCGGGCTCGTTCTTCAGCGCGGTCACCGCCTCGATCAGATCACCCTTCAGCACCTCGGAGTTGCGCCAGGTGAGTTCCAGATCCTGATGCGAGACAACGATTTTGCGGGCGTCGCCCATCGACCTGGCCATGCCCGCGTCCTCGCCGCCCGCGTCTTCCCGGTCCGGCCAGGCCGCCGCGAAGCCTTCGTAGGTCACGCGGCCGAGCAGCAGGGTTTCGGCGGTCCCCAACTGCGCGGTGACCGCCGCACCCATCTCCTCGTTGAAGTACGGGAAGTGCCAGTCCTGCGGGTCCGCGACGACGCCGTCGAGGGCGACAAACATGCCTGCGGTGATTTTCCTCATCGTCCAACTCCTGGATCAGTAGTGCCTGTGTTGTCTGATCTGACGGAGCCGTACTCGGAAACTCATCGGTCGCGGTCAGACCCGTTCAGCCTCCACTACCCAGATCGGCAGCAACATCGAGCCCTCCGCGTCGAAATCCAGCTGCGCACCGCTGCGGTCCATCACCGCCTTGAACTCCGGTGACGGCTTGATCGCGGTCAGCGTGCCCGGGCGCAGCTCGGTGAGGTTCCAGTCCGGGGCCCGGAACGTGGCACGCAGTTCGTCCTCGCCGATCGCGTACGGGGCGTAGGTGTCGGAGAAGGCGGCCTGGGAGAAGCAGAACTGGATCAACCGCGCGCCGGGCCGCATCACCCGGTGCAGCGCCGCCACGTGCGCTTTGCGCTGCTCAGCGTCGAGGCAATGCGCGAGGGCACTGCTGACGACGGTGTCGAACCGTCCGTCGTACCCGGTGAGCACGGTCGCGTCCGCGACGGCGAACGATGCGGCGACGCCGAGTTCGGCCGCCTTGGCGCGGGCCTTCTCGATCGCCGTCGGCGCGAAGTCCAGGCCGGTCACCTGGTATCCGAGTCCGGCCAGATAGACCGTGGTATCCCCTGGGCCACAACCGATGTCGAGCACGTCACCGGTGATCCGGCCCGCCTGCTCGAACTCGACGAGCAGCGGCTGTGGTCTGCCGATCTCCCACGGCAGCCGGTCCATGACGATGCCCTCGACGAGGGTGCTGCCCTGATAAGCCTGTTCGAAATCGATGCTCGATGGGTCGAGCTCGGGTGTTCCGTCTTTGTCGGTCATAGCTAACCTGTCCCTCGCCTAGATGGTGGATCGGGAATTCGACGGATGAATTCTAACCAGAAACGGAGCAAGTGTCTCCGGTTTGACGTGACTACTTTCGGCGCGACTCAGCCCCCGACGGCGGACCCGTGGAAGGCCGCACGATAGCTGTGCGGGCTGGTGCCGACCACCCGCTTGAAACGATCCCGGAAGGCGGTCGGCGAACCGAATCCGACCTGTCCCGCGATCCGGTCCACCGGATGCGCGGTGGATTCCAGCAGATACTGAGCCTGCCGAATCCGAGCCCGCAGCAACCACTGCAGCGGCGTGGTTCCGGTCTGTTCGCGAAAGCGCCGGTTGAGCGTGCGGGTGCTCATCCCGGCGTGCGCGGCGATCTCGTCGAGGGTCAGGTCCTTCGCGAAATTGTCTTGCAGCCAACGAGTTACGGGTTCCAGCACCGAGCCGCGCGGGGTAGGTGGCTGGTCATGCACGATGAATTGCGCCTGTCCCCCTTCGCGTTCCAGCGGAACGACGGACAGGCGGGCCACGTCGACGGCGACGGCGGATCCGTGATCGCGGCGAATCATGTGCAGACACAGGTCGATTCCCGCGGCCGCGCCCGCCGAGGTGAGCAGCTGGCCGTTGTCGACGTAGAGCACATCCGGGTCCACCTCGAGCGCGGGATAGCGCGCCGCGAACTCGGTGGCGGCGGCCCAGTGCGTTGTCACGCGCTGTCCGTCCAGCAGCCCGGTGGCGGCGAGGACGAACGCGCCGACACAGATCGAGGCGATCCGCGTGCCCCGGGCCGCCGCCTGCCGCAGCGCGTCGAGGACCTCGTCCGGGACCGGCAGCGCGAGATCGGCGACGCCGGGCACGATGATCGTGTCCGCATCGGCCAAGCCCGTCAGATCGAACGGCGGTTGCAGCGTGAAGGCCCCGGCATCCACCGTCGGCGTGGCGCCACAGACCCGCACCCGGTAGGCGGCCCGACCGTCCGGCAGCCGGGCCGCGCCGAACACGTCGATCGGCGTCGTGAGGTCCGAGGGGATGACCTTGTCCAGGGCGAGCACAGCCACGACATGCATGGCACCAGGATAGGTCGCTACCGGATTCGAGCCAATGCCTGTGACCTGTGACATTCAGCAAATGACGACGGCAAGGCAGTTGGCGAGAATCAACCGGCGTGTGGCAGTTTCGCCTGTTCCTCGTCGGCCGATTCACCGCTAGCCTCGCCGCTGTGACGAAGTTTCTGCTGTCGGTCCATGTGCTGGCCGTGATCCTCGCCGTCGGGCCGGTGACGGTCGCGGCGAGCATGTTCGCGCCGACCACCCGCCGGGCCCTCGCCGAAGGCGGCGGCAGCGAGCCCGCCGTATTGAGCACGCTGCACCGCATCTGCCGGGTCTACGCCTACCTCGGGATTCTCGTCCCCGTCTTCGGCGCGCTCACCGCACTCAGCCTCGGCGTGCTCACCAACACCTGGCTCATCGTCTCGATCGGCCTGACCGCGGCCGCCGCCGGCGTGCTCGTGCTGCTGATCCTGCCCGGCCAGCACAAGATCCTCGCCGACCTGCCCGGCACCACGCCGACGCTGATCCGCCGGCTCGGCATGGACACAGGCATTTTCAACCTGCTCTGGGTCGTCGTCACCGTGCTGATGATCGTCCGCCCCGGTTCGACGACCGGGGCCTGACGCCTACTCCGGCGCGGCCATGTGCCGGATCGTCTCGCCGCCCTTGGCGTGGTGCAGCCGACCGAATTTGCTGTCGAGCAGGTGCGCCATGCTGTCCGCCGCACCGCGAACCGCTTCTTCGAGCGTCTCGCCACGATGCGTGGCCGCCACCGGATGCTGTCCGGCGGGCCGGGCCTCGAGCACGCACTGCTTGTCTTCCGGTCCACCCTTCTCGCCGTTCAGGTCGGTCAGATGGGCTTCGACCCGCGTCAGCTGATCGCTGAAACGGTCGAGCACCGAAGCGATCTCGGCTTCCGCCCACCGCATCAGATCTTCGCCGCCGTGGATGCCGCTTCCGGTATTGATCTGGATCTGCACAGCTTTCTCCATTCCGTTAGGTAGCAAACTCCACGAAACCGACACTACCTGCGCGAACCGTGTGGCCGATGTCATACGGAAAGGCCCGGTCCGCGTCGGACCGGGCCTGCACCGCCGCTACTCAGGCGCGGCGGCCCCGATTGCGGGCCACGATGCTGACCGCGATCAGCGGCCCGACCACCGCGATCATCAGCACCGGCGACAGCCACGCCATGGTGTGGATCGGCAGTTGGTAGGCGAGCACGATCCGGATCGTGGCCTCGGCCACCAGGCCCGCGCCCCACATCACGGTCAGCGCGGTGAAGGCGCGGCGCTTGGCGGGATCGGTGCGGTAGGCCGCCTCGAGCTCGGCGACCCTGGCGGCACCGCCCGCGCTGACCGCCTTGCGCGCCACCACATAGGTCAGCGGCTTGCCGATCAAGGCGCTGATCAAAAACGCGAGACCGATCAGCACCGTCGCCGCGGAATCCTTGGCGATCATCATCCGCGGATCGCCACTGATCAACGAGGCGACGAGCCCGAAGGCGAAGCCGCCCAGAATGATCGACGACATCAGCTCGAGCCGCCGCGACCGGATCGCCTGCCCGATCACCATCACGGCCGAGAGCACGGTCCCGGCGAGCAACCCGGCGAAGTCGCTGTAACCGAGCGCGTGCATGACGAAGTAGGCGCCGACCGGGACGGCGATATCGCGGGCGATCGACGCTACCCAGCCGAACTGCTTGGCGGACGACTCGACGGGCTGGTCGACCTTGCTGGTGTCGGATGCGGTGATGGTCATCGGGATGCTCCTCGTCGGCGTATTCAGCGGTGCGCTACGAGAATTGACGCTACGGACGCCGACGAGTGATCAGATCTGTCAACCATCACGACTGCGGCATGACAGATGTCATGCCGGGCTACCTGGCCAGGTAGCCCTTGTCGACGGGGATTTGAGCGCCGGTGATGACGCCGGACGCGTCGTCGGCCAGCCACACGACGACCTCGGAGATCTCCTCGGGTTCCACCAGTCCGTCGGTTTTCAGCAGGTTCGGCTGAATAGCTGTAGACGAAGGTCGGATGCTGCTCGAACATCGAGAACATCGACGTGTCGTTGCCGAGCGGGGTGTTGGTGCCGTACGGCAGCACGGTATTCACCCGGATGCCGTACTCGCCGAGCTCGACGGCCAGCGATTTGGTCAGGCCGACGACGCCGAATTTGCTTGCGGCGTAATGGCCGCAGCCCGGCGGCGCCTTGACGCCCGCGACCGAACTGACGGTGATGATCGATCCGCCGTTGCCCGCCTCGATCATCGCGGGCACCGTCGCCTTGACGGTGTTCCACACCCCGACCAGGTTGATGTCGATGGCCTCCTGGAACTGTTCGGCCGAGATCTCCCAGAGCCGGCCCCAGGTGCACACCCCGGCATTGGCGACCACGGTGTCGAGGCGGCCGAAGGTGGCGACGGTGTCGGTCACCACGTCCTGCAGTCCGGCCAGGTCGCGCACGTCGACCTGCTTGGTCAGGATCTTGCGGCCCTCGGCCTCGACCAGCCGGGCCGTCTCGGCCAGATCCTCGGGTTCGGCCATCGGATAGCCGCTGAACTTCGCGGATTGCGCGCAGACGTCGACGGCCACGACATCGGCCCCGGCCCGGGCCAGCCGGACCGCGTGCGAACGTCCTTGTCCGCGAGCGGCTCCGGTCACCAGCGCGACTTTCCCGGCGAGTGCGGTCATAGTGTTCCCTCGATTCTCGATGGATTCAGTTGTGTGACGTGAAGGAGTAGTCGTCGATCGACGAGAACCGGCTGAACCACAGTGCGCCACTGATGGTTTGCGGCCGGTAGTAGAGCGCCTCGCGCTGCGAGTTGACGAAGTAGGTGCGCAGACCGGGATTGCAGTCGACGGTATAGGTGCTGATGACCTTGCCGTGCCTGCGCATCTTGCGCACCCAGCGGCCGAACGCCTCGGTACGGACCTGTGCGACAGCGGCTTCCCGGCGCCCGGTCTCGCTGATGATCCGGACGGCATGCCGGGCGGTGAGGTCGACGAAGGTGTGCCAGGCCGCGCCGACGAAACCTTGCGGCGCGACCAGTGACCAGCGGTTGGGCAGGCCGGGATGGGCCGAGCCGCCGTAGCTGCGCAGTCCATTGCTGCGGTATTCGTCGGCCAGGTCGAAGCCATTGGGGCCCAGGGTCTTTCCGGGCTGGTAAGTCTCGGGATCGGTGAACAGCTCATAGCCTGTTGCCAGGACGATGAGGTCGTACGGACGTTCCGTGCCGTCCGCGGTGCGAGTGCCGTCGGCGGTGATTCGCTCGATCGGATTCGCGACCAGCGAGGCCGAATCCGACTCGAGCGCGGCGAAGAAGCTGCTCGACAGTACGGGGCGCTTGGCAAGGATGCCGTATCGCGGCACCATCGCTTTCCGGTCGGTGTCGTTACTTACCTTGCTCCGCAACAGGATTCGATACAGTCCGCGCCAGATCTTGTCGTATTGCGGTAGCAGTGTGGCGAGCAGTTTGCGCGGCAGTACCGGTAGCACGTTGCAGATCAGTTGCAGTGGGATCTCCATGATCGCCAACACCGATCCGTTGATCACCGCAGCGACCCCCGGTAGGCCCAGAATCCGTTGTGCGCGTGGTGAAAACGCGAAGTCGGGCTTGGGCAGGATCCACGATGGTGTCCGCTGGTACACGTCCACCCGCTCGGCTTCGTCGACCACCGCCGCGACGATCTGCACCGAACTCGATCCGGTGCCGATCACCGCCACTCGCTTACCGCGACAGGAGTATCCGGGATCCCAGGAGTTCGGCCGGAGTATCGTTCCGCCGAATTCGTCGGTGCCCGGGATGGTGTCGGTCGATTTCGCGTTGATGTAACCGCCCACGGCGTTGATGACGAACCGCGCCCGGACCGGCTCGTCTCCGGCGATGTCGAGCACCCAGACCTGGTCCCGGTCGTTCCACACCTCGCGTTCGACCGTGCAGTTGCCGCGAAAGTACTTGTACAGGTTGAGATCCGTGGCGACCTGCTGGTTGTACCGCTGAATCTCGGCGCCTTCGGGAAACAGCCGCGACCAATCGGCCTTGCGCGCGAAGGGGAACTGATAGAAGAGGGTCGGGATGTCGACGGCGAGACCGGGGTACACATTGTCGCGCCAGCTGCCGCCGAAGTCGCCCGCCCGCTCCAGGATCACGAAATTCGTTATGCCGGAACGTAATAGGTGATGAGCCGCGGTGATGCCACCCGGTCCGGCACCGATGATCGCGACCTCGAAGTCTTCACTTGCCATCTGTTTCTACTCTCTAGGTGACACGGGGTGCGAGACCGTTCAGCAGGAAGTCGCTGGTGCGCGCCCGCACGTCGTCCGCGCTGCCGAAACCGGCCACCGCGAACGGCAAGATCTCCAAACTGAGCAGCACGCGCACGATCCAGTCACCCGCATGCAACGGCCCCAACCCGCCGTCCACTTCGCCACGCTCCTGCGCATCGATGACCAGCGTCGACCAGAATGCGGCCCAGCTGTGGCACAGGTTGTCGCCGTAATGCTCCAGCAGCGTGACGATGATGCTTTCGGTGCGCAGCGCGGGCGAAAAGGCCTGCGGCGTCTTGACGTGGTCGTAGATCATCGCCGCCGCCGCGCCAATCTGCTCGCGCAGCGTCGGCAATGGACGCACGCCCGCCGCCAACCCCTCGATGAAGGCGTTGCACAGGTACGCCAGCCCGGCGTTGATCGCGGTTTCCTTGTCGCCGAAGCCGTTGTAGACCGTCCCGCGGGACACTCCGGCGATCTTGGCGACCTCGGTCAGCCGAAACCCGTTGACCCCGAAGCGGCGAACGCATTCCGCCGCGCCGCGGACCAGTTCGATGGAGGCGTCTCCCCAAGGAGTTTCCTGCGCCGCGCTGCTCATATTGAACATATTGCGTCAGAATGTTCAAAGCGTCAAGAGTGCGTTACCGAAATCCGCTGCCGGGAGCTCGGATTCGTGAGCTAGATACCTGGTGGGGCCATGTTTCGGCGGCCCGGATCTCGGATCATGGAGACAGCGGCAGTTACGCGCGCGTCAATCCCACAGCGCCGCAACGACAGTCTGATAGTCGCCCGAGGCGAGCGTCGGCCGCCCCGTCGCCAGCAACCACCGCTCGACCGCGCGATCGCCGTCGGTGCGATACGTGCGCTGCTCACCGCGCGCGATCTCGATGATGCCGCGCCGCACGCGCAGGATCTCCTCGTCCGACAGCTGCGCGACGAAACCCCGGTAGCCGCCGTCGTTTTCGACGTCACCCACGGTGGACCGCGGTGCCGCGGCGATCAAACCGTGTAGCTGCGCTTCGTCCCCCGGCGCCAATTGCCACTTCGGATTCGGCTTGTCGGAATGCAGGTCGAGCTCGACCCTGATCATCACAATCCCCCTGACGACATAGCCGTCCCGAGCAGAGTCTTCGATATCACTGCTCTCCTCACGGGCGACTGAATGGGGTGATGGTAGCCCCGGTTCGCCGTGCCCACCAGTCGGCGAAAACAAATTCTGACCAGGCAATTCCGACATTGCTCTTTGTGCTTACGATGGGGCGTGCGCAGGGACGTCGAGACCACCGGATACATCCGCGAGATGCGGCTCGCGTCGAATGGCGTCGACATGGACGAGTATCCGTTTTGCCTGCCCGCCGTGACGCATCTCGCGCAGGCAGGCGGCCTGCCGCTGTCGCCGGGCGTGACCTTTTTCGTCGGCGAGAACGGCAGCGGAAAGTCGACCCTGGTGGAGGCGTTGGCGGTGGCCCTCGGAATGAATCCGGAGGGCGGCAGCCAGCACTATCGCTTCACCACCCGGTCGACCGAGTCGGTTCTCGGCGACCACGTGGTGGTGAAGTGGGGCATCGATAAGCCCCGCAGCCGGTTCTTCCTGCGCGCCGAGTCGTACTACAACGTCGCCACGGAAACCGAGGAACTCGGGCCGGATCAGTTGGCGGTCTTCGGTGGCGTGTCGCCGCACGAGCGCTCGCATGGTGAGTCGTTCGTGGATCTGATGCGACATCGCTTCTTCCCGAACGGGTTGTATCTGCTGGACGAGCCCGAGGCGGCGTTGTCGCCCCGCGGCTGCATGGCCGTGCTGGCGCTGCTGTCGGACCTGACCGCACGGCGCTGCCAGTTCGTGGTGGCGACGCATTCGCCGATCCTGCTCGCGCTACCCGGTGCGACGATCTACGAGATCGCCGAGGACGGTGCCATCGGCGAGGTCAGCTACGACCAAGCGCTGCCGGTCCGACTGACCAGGGACTTTCTCGCCGAACCGGACCGCTTCCTACGGCATCTGGTCGACGGCGAGTAGGGCTCAGCCGCCGAAGACGTTGCACCCATAGCCCAGGTGCACGCCGGTCCCGACCCGGACATCCACGCTCGCAATCACGCTGTCGTCCGGCGCCTGCACGGCACTGATCGTGTGCAGCCCCTGCGTCGCAGGCACCCAATCGGCCAGCGCGGTCCCACCGGACGGCTTGACCACCGCGAACGGAACAGCGTTGTCGTAGAACACAACCGGCTGCACCACATCGGTCAATGTCGCCCGCGCTTGATAACTACAACCCGTCCCGTAATTGGTCGCCGATCCGGCATTGATTCCCGGCAACATACCGATTTGCGTCACCGTCGCCCCCGCATTCGGCACGGCACTCAGCGCGGCCACCGCCGCGATTCCCACAATTCCCGCAACAGCACCAACGCGCATCCTGATGGTCCTATCCGTCATGAATCCGGTCCTAGTCCTGGGCGCCGGAACAGCACGCCCCGGCGAGTTACCTTGCATCCTCACTCGCCCGGCGCACCGCTGTGACACAAACGGCCGAATGTTTCAGATCAGTTGGCGGATGTCGTCGGCGATCCCGGATAGCGGCGCGGTCTCGCCGATGGAGGCGAACCAGTCCCACAGTTCGAGGGCGTGATAGAGCCGGTACAGCTTCGATCTCTCGGACCAGTCGTCGGGGAGCTCGCCATAGCCCGCAACGAGCGCGGCCCGCTTTACCGGGTCGCCGTGCACGGAGTAGTAGTCGGTCTTGGCGAGGTCCAGGAGCGGGTCCGCGGCGACGGCGTTCTCCACATCGATGAATCCGGTCACCGTCCAGCCGTCTCCGTTGCGCTCGACGAGAACGTTTCCTTCATGGAAGTCGTTGTGGCACAACACCGGTGCTTGGCAACGACGGAACAGACCTGTCCGGGTCGCGACGTAAGCATGAGCGGCGGCATGCAGTGCCGAGTCACCGCCGAGCTCCGCGAACTCGGCGAGCTTCTTGGCGAACTGGCGCGTCATGTAGGCGGTGTTGTCCGGCTCCGGATCGAGTATCCGGGTCGTCAGATAGCCGTAGGCGGATTGTTCGATGCGGTGGATCGCGGCCAGTTTCGCGCCCAATTGGCGGTAGAGATGAGCGATCTGCGCATCGTCGAGGTAGGCGCTGATGTGCGAGAGCGGCTGACCGGGCAGCATCGTCATGACAGTGCAGGCGCAACCGAGCGGCTCGATGTCCGGCTCCACCCGCAGGATCTCCGGAATCGGACCGACTTCGTGCGTGCGCAACAGTCGGTACACCGAGACTTCCTTGGCCTGTTTCCACCGCCATTGATCGGCATAGACCTTCACAATCACCGACTCCGCGGGCTCCGCGCATCGCACTTCATGGACGGAGCTCAACTGCCCTCCGGTCCGGGCGCGGACGTCGGTGACGACCACATCCGGCCAGACCGAACGGAGGATCTCGGTGGCTTGCCCGTTATCGAGAGGTCGATCGAACACGCTCCTGACCGTAGATATAGCGACCGTCCAGGTCGACCGAATTTCCGGGCGGCCCTCGCGCGGAGTCCGGCAAGCGATATGGCGCTGACATGGATGAAAGTGCCGGTATACGCTCAAAGGAACGCACCGGCTGCCCCGGACAACGAACGCGCTGAGGACTGACGATGACCGATCCCGCTACTCCGATCACCGTCTACTGGCGCTGGGGTTGCCCGTTCTGCCTGCGACTCGGCACCCGCCTGCGGCTTGCGCGCATCCCGTTCCGCAGGGTCGACATCCGCGATCCCAAGGCCGCCGCCGAGGTGCGGGCGATCACCGGCGGGGACGAGATCACGCCGACCGTCCTCGCGAACGGGCACGAACTGGTGAATCCGAGTATCGGTGAGATCCGTGCCGCGCTGGCGGGACCGCCCCGGGCTACCTAGCGGCAGAATTCACCGACGTTTGTCAGTCGGCGACCAATTCGAGCTCTAATAACGTATTCGTTGCCACGACAGTTCTGGATGGGTGTAATTTCCAGTCATTTCGAAACATTGCACGAATTCCTGGAAATGCCTCCTGAACTGGCATTTTGCCGCACCCCACGGCATGCGCTAACCTTTCCGCGATCCATCTGATTCCGCTGGTAAGGCATGCGGCCGCCGCGCATAGCCTGCCCTTGCGGCCGTGATTCCGGTCGGCAATTGGGCCCCGGACAATGCTGCACAGCGCGAGCTGGCAGCAATACCAAGAATTCATGACGCGCAGGTGGCTCTCGGCTCGGCCACCGGCGTCGCCGAAACAGCAATGGGAGGTAGCGTTTCTATGCGTACATCGAAGGTTCTGGTCGGCAGCGCGTTCGCGATCGCCGCAGCGATGCAGATCGGTATGGGCGGTACGGCATCGGCCGACGCCGGGGAGTCCCTGTCCGTCGCCGCTGTCGCGACCGACCCCAACGACGGATCGACCCTGATGGTCGACGTCGTCTACAACTGCACCAACGCCAAGCACGAGAAGATCAGCGTCATGGTCGACGAAGTGGCCAAGGACGGCAAGACCGAGGCTGCGTCGGGCTTCGTTCAGCAGGACTTCGACGGGAAGACGAACTGCACCGGCAAGGCCGACCAGGTAACGGTCAAAGTCAAAGCGGGCGAGGGCGGCAAATGGACGAAGGGTGCCAAAGGCGACGTGAGCGTGGCGTTCATCGACGAGTTCGGCGTCAAGGCGGAGTACCCCGGCCTGGAGTTCGTCGCAGACGGCAGGGCCGGTACGGACGCGAACGGCGATTGTCCTGAGGACGACGCTGAGTGCGACGAAGCGAACGACAGGAACGGCGGAAACGGCGCGAACGGCGGCTAGTGACACACCACGGATAACGAGGCCGGGGTATCGAGCCGAGCCTCTTCACATGAAGGACGATTCCTTCGTCAACCCGAGGGATTCGTCGCCGCCGGTGATGATCGGCTGACAGTTGCCGACGCCGGTCGCGCCGGTGGAATCGGTTACCCGGACCACGGTGTCGCGGATCTGGTGTAGGTGGCAAGCGGATTCGTAGGTGGAGCAGTCCTCGATCCGCTCGCCGTCCAGGTGCAGACCGGGCCCGAGCCACGAACCATGGTGTCGCCCTTCGAATCCGAAGTAGAGTCCGGCGCCGAGATGAAACCCAGTGTCCGACACAGCCGCCAACTTCAGCACCCGCTCGGTGCCGTCTTCGGTCGTCGCTTGGATCTCGCCGCCACGCAGCCGCCGGTTCTCCGGGTCGAAGGACAGCTCGGGCACCAGGTCCGTCCACTTCTCGAACCGGCCGTCCGCGTGCTCCACCCCACCCATCACCGTCTTGCTGAAAAACCCGTCCAGCTGGACGATTTGGTAGTGCAGGTGCAGCCCATACCGTGAACCGTCCGGGCGGGTCATCAGGATCGGCGCCCAGATCATCCGGAACGACACCTCCGGCGGCAGATCCATCGACTCCACATCACCGAGCGGCACCCCCACGTCGTACCGCACACCCCACGAGTGATCCCTCGTCGACACCCAGTCCGCGAACGTGGTCCGCACCCCATCGATACTGACCCACCCCGAGGCGGTACCGATCTGGTGATAACGCACCAGATCCGACATCACCCGGTACCCGCGCCGCATGTGCGTGCGATCCTCCAGCTGCGCAGGCAACGCCGCCTCGAAGAGCCAGTCGAAAGCGACCGGCTGACAATCGTTCTCCGCCAACCGGAACCGAATCTGCCGCAGCGACTCCACGATCTCGTATTCGATCGGCCCCACCGCCAGCGTCTCCGGCGTAGGCATCAACGTCCGGCTCCCCCGCACCGTCACCTGCTCGACGCCCCGCGAAATCCCCGCGTACCCGTCGAGCACATTGCGATTCTTGTACTGCCCCAACCCGAATCCGAGCTGCACCGACCCGTCCGGTGCGCATGCCATCGCACACACCTTCTCGGTCCACGCCAAGTCACTGGTGCCGACCGTGGCAACGGTGTCGACGATCTGATGATTGAAGCCTTCGTCGGCAGCGCCGAGCGGTCCGATCGGATTCACACCGCCCGTCGTAACACGCGGCCCGATCCGCCGTCGACCACACATCCCACCCACCGGGCAGCCAACCCGCTCGACGCGTTGCGAAAATCGCGGCCTGTCAACGTTTCTCGGCGGTACGGGTGGCTCCGGCCGACGCGGCCACCACACAGATGACGCCCGCCCACTGCTGGATGTTCATGAACTGGCCGAGCACGATCAGACCGGCGAGCGCCGCCACGGCCGGTTCCAGACTCATCAGCACACCGAACACGCGGGGTGAAATCCGCCGCAGCGCCTCCAATTCCACCGAGTACGGCAGTACCGACGACAGCAGCGCCACCCCGAATCCCACCGCGAGAACGGCGGGGTCGAGCAGCGCACTGCCCGCGTCGATGATGCCGACCGGCGCGATCAGCACGCCACCGAACGCCATCGCGATCGCGAGCCCGCCGCCGTCGCTGGTCCGCTGGCCGAGCGCCGCGCTCAACAGGATGTAGCCCGCCCACAGCACCCCCGCCGCCAGCGCCAGCAACACCCCGACCCACTCGACTTCCCCATCGGCCTGCGTCAACAGCACCACGCCGCCGCCGGCCAGCACCGCCCACACCGGATCGATCCAGCGCCGCGACCCCGCCAACGCCACGGCCAGCGGACCGAGGAACTCGATGGTCACCGCCATCCCGAGCGGAATCCGGTCGAGCGCCTCATAGAACACCAGGTTCATCAGCGCGAGCACCGTGCCGTACGCCAGCGCGACCGGCACCGCCCGCCACCCGATCCGCAACGAGGACCGCCAGAACACCAGCAGCACAACCCCGGCGAACGCCAACCGCATGCTGACCGCGCCCGCCGCCCCGGTCGCGGCGAACAACTGCATCGCCAGCGCCGCACCGATCTGCACACTGACGATCCCGGCGAGCACCAACGCAGTAGGAGGCACTCCGCCGAGCCCACGCGCCGCGACACCCCGCCAGGCCACTCGGGCCCCGCCCCAACCCACCGACCGCTCGACATCGATCGCTACCACTGCACTCCCTCCCTACGCTGCCCCCGACCAAAATCCGTCATCCCCAGGGCTACGGCGTTGTCGGTTAAGCCAGCTCTGACCAGTAGTTTTGTCCTTTGGTGACGAGGTGTAGCGCTCGGTCCGGAGTGAATGCCGTTGTGCGGCATGCCTCGGCGATGTTGATTTCTCCTTGGAGCCGGTGGAGGTTGATCGCGGTATTTCTGAGGGTCGCCATGACCTGTGGGGCGTTCCCGGTCCGCACGGTCGACCTGTCCTCGTCAAAGGTCACGTCACGAACCCAGTGGATGGCATTCTCGATATCCCAGTGGTTCCGCAACCATGCGGCAATCATTTTGGCCGGGGCTTGCTCGAAAGCGACGCTGCACAGCGCGTACACGACCTCGCGGCTCCGTTTGCCGGTGCTGACCTCGACCCGTTCGCGGGTGATCTCGATGATCTGGCGGGCGTAGGGGAATCCGATACCGCGGGGCGCGGTGAGGATCTTGAAGGTCCGGGTCTCCAAACGGCCATGGCTCGCCTTGTCGTCGGCATCACGCAGCACGGTCGGCACGAGCGCCCACGGCTGGGCCTTGATCCGCGCGAGCAACTTCGGCTGATTCTCTTTCGCGGTCATCAAATAGTGCGACTTCAGTTGTCCGCAAATAAGTTTCGCCGTCGCTACCTGGGTGTGCATTGCGTCGATCGTTACCAACATTCGGGTCCGGTTCAGCAGCCGCAGCAGGGTCGGGACAGTGGGGATCTCGTTCGTCTTCATCGCCACGGCGATCTGACCGAGGACCATCCGGGCGTGGTGGGCCTACACCGACACCAGGTGCGGGGCGCGTCCACCACCGGTGCGGGCACCCCGCACCGTTTTGCCGTCCAACGCGACCGCCAACAACTCCCCGGCCTCGATGTCGACCGTGGTGGCGACGACGATCATGAAGTATTCACCGAGCCGACGGTCCAGGTCTGCGGCATCAAGCCTGCTCAACACCGAACGGAAGGTCTTCTCGCTGGGCCGCCGGAACCGAGTACCCAACTCCGCCAACACTTCCACCGGGGCCGTGCGCGTCCAGGTCACGAACCCGGCGAAGGACCGCATGCCCGCCGCAGCGGCCAGGATCGCGATCGCCAACAGCGTCGCCAACGGGTACCGGATCCCGCGCGGATCGCGCGGATCGGGGACCTCGCGAAGCACTTCCAGCAACGACGGCGCAATGGTTGCGTTGATTGCGTTCCCCTCGCCGCAGCACTGCCCCAACACCCCCACAACGGTCTCGGCAGGGGATACTGTTCCAGCGGGCACGGGGCAACTCCGGGATCGATTTCAGGCGTAAGAGACCTTCATCGTCTCCGAAGAACCCGTGCCCGCCCAAGACGCCGACATGTCGTGTCGCCCACTATGTTTCCGCAGATCAGCGCTACCGCATCCGACAACGCCGGAGCCCTGCCGTCATCCCCACCCCACAGCCACCCAAACACAGGGGTACGTCAACAACCACTCCCGCAAAGTGACTCAACACACCCAGCAACAACACACGACGAACGTCAAGTCATCCTCGGCAGTTCACCTGAAGCGCACGGGTCAATCGCGAGTGTCAGGCAGCCGGGCGTGACGGCACGCCCGGTGGCCGAATAAGGGCAGGGATCAGCGCCGACGGAGGCGGGCTCGCGGAACCTGGCCGTCGGCCGGTGCGGGGCCCTGACGTTCGCTGGCCAGGGCGAGCATCGCGAGGCCGGTATCGCGGATCAGCATGTCTAGATCGTCGACCAGGGCGGTGATGGTGTCACGGACCTGCGGCTGGGCGGTCGGTTCGAGGGCATCGAGAACGTGGTGGAGTTGGAGGCCGACGTCGAAGAGATGGCGGACCAGCCGATCGCTGGCGTCGGCGAATTCCGTACTACTGCCCGGCTTTTCGATGGGCAGCTCGGCGGATCGGTGCGGCAGCCGGACGCGGGTGGGATTACCCGTATAGCCGAGCCGCGCAGAATAGGGCATGTAATCCTCCTCGATCAACACATGGCTCGACACCACTCCCGAGCATGCTGCGAGACTCGAGGCATTGCCTAATTTTACGGATACTCGTGCAATTTGCGCCATCGGCTGTCCATGCCCCGAAACGAACCACAACAGGTGGAAGAATGGAGGCATGCCCGCCTACCGCGCAAGCGAGACGCGTGAGCTGTCGGTAGAGGACTCCTTGGACCTGCTCCACACCGTCCGATTCGGCCGTATCGCGTTCTCGCGGCATGCATTACCCACGATCCGCCCGGTCCGGCACACGATCGTCGACGGCTGCATCGTGATCGCCGCCGACCCGGCCATGATCCGCACGCTGCACCGGCAGGTCGTCGCCTACGAGGTCGACACCATCGATCATCAGACCAACCTCGGCCGCTGCGTGATCATCACCGGCGTCGCCGACACCGTCACCGATCAGCAGGAACTCGCGCACTACCAGGTCCACCTGCATCCGGAGACCGTGCTGGACAATCAGCTGATCGTGATCGACCCGGACATCATCACCGGCATCGAATACATCGACACCAACGGCGCCTGAGCTACGACTCGGCCCCCTTCGTGGGATAGACGGCGTCGACCTCGACTTCCACCAACCAGCCTGCGGCCGGAAGGCTGGCGACCTCGAGCGCGAAACGGGTCGGTCGTGCGGCATTACGGACCGCCGGCGCCGCGGGGGCGGCCGTGCCGAGCGGCACGAGTTCGGTATCGCCGCTGTCCAGGTTGGTATTGGCGAAGTACTGGCGGTACGCGCGATTCCATCCCGCGTAGTCCGCTCGATCGGTGCCTGGCGCGTTGTCCAGGAAGACCCGCATGGTCGTCACATTGTCCAGGGCAAGGCCCTGCGCCTCCAGGTTCTCCTTGATCCGTGAAAGCACCGCCATGCCTTGCGCTTCCGTGACCGTGACACCCGGTGGCAGTACCCCGCCGGTGAATTGTGCTGTGTCGATATAGAACTCGGGGCTGCCCTCCCTTGCCGCCTTGTTCGTCGCGACAGGGCCGATGCCGCTGGTCTTGTAGAGCGCGGCACCATTGGCGATCGCCACGCCCTGCGCGATCATCGGATTCGACTGCCCCGCCTCGAGGACGGGTTTGGTACGCACCGTCGGCGCCGCCGTCTCCTCGGAGTCGGCAGAACAGGCGGTGAGGGCGAGCGCGGCGGCCAGCAGAGCGGCGGCGGCATACGGTCGGGTCATTCGATACTCCTGGATGAGGTCAGCTGGCGGCGACGCGGGTGTGCAATGCGGTCACCACATCGCGGGCCGAGGTGAAAGCGCCGTGCTGCCAGGCGATCGCGTTGGACAGGTGGTCGCCGGCGAAGTAGATGCGCTGCACCGGCGCGAGCAGTTTGGTGTACTCCGGGGTGGCGACGCCGCCGTGCGAGTCGCTGCCGGACCAGCCGACCCAGGCGCCCTCGGAATACCTGGTGCGCCGCCAGCTGCCGGAGAAGGAGGCGGTGATGTCGCGGCCGTACTTCTCGCCGTGGATCGTCTTGCCTTCGGCGACCGCCTTCGCCAAACGCTGTTTGTGCGTGAGGGATTCGAACGCCTGATGCCGTTTGCCGGTGTTGTAGTAGCCGACCACCACGCCCCGATCGGAGTTGAAATGGTCGTAGGGGAACATGATCTGGGCGATGTCCTGGTCGGTGTTGCTGGCACCGCCGTAGATTCGGTCCTCCAGCTCCCACCAGCGCCGCGAGTACTCGATGCCGAGCTTGCCGGAGGAGACCGGCACCGCTGCCTTCAGCGCCGAGAGCACATCGGCGGGCAGGTTGTTGGTGAGGCGGCCGACCAGATTCGGCGGTAGGGCACACACGCAGTAGTCCGCGGTAATGGCCTGCTGCTTGCCGCCCTGGGTGAACTCGACCCGCACCCCGTCGGTCGTGTTGTGCAGCGCGGTCGCCTCGGCGCCGAACTTGATGCGGTCCAGGCCGATCCGGCGCTGGAAGGCGTAGTAGATGCGATCCATCCCGCCGATCGGGGTCATCATCATCATGGCCTGGTCGTAATCGAATTCGAAGCTGAAGCTCCGGCCGAGGCCACCGCGGATCACGTCGGACATGGCGTGCGGCTGCCGCGGCGTACCGAACTTCAGGCCCGCACCGGGCTCGGAATCGTAACCGCGACGGGCGGATCCGACGTAGCGACCGTCGCTGGACAGGTCGCCGAAGTCCCGCAGGAAGGACGAGAGCGCCTCCTTGTCCGCGCCCGAAAGCACGTCGTCGAGCGCTCCCCTGGACGCCGCCTTCTGCAGCAGCTCCGCCAGGTATCCGTACACATCGGCCTTAGCCGCCCGGTACTGCACCGGCTGACCCGACAGCGCGGTGTCACTCTTGTAGTGCACCAACGTGTTCGCGTTCTGATTGCCGAAAGGCTGGATGGGGACATCCAATTCGCGGCAGTAGTCCAGGGTGATGTGGCCCTGCGGAATGCGGGTGGCACCCAGGTTGAAGAAGTGCCCGTCGGAGAACGTGCACCGCTGGGTCTCGCCGTTCAGGTCGGTCTCGGTGGTCCCGTTGCGAATCGACCAGACCCGCCCGCCCGGACGCTGCCTGGCCTCCAGCACCGTGACGTCGTAGCCCGCCTTACGCAATTCGTAGGCCGCGCACAGCCCCGCCGGTCCCCCACCCAGGACGACGACCGAGTTCTTGCCGGAGGCCCGGCCGATCAGATCACCCATCGCGGGCGGGTCGAAGCGCTGCGGCGCCTCGGCCAACGCGGGTGCCAGGCCCAGCGTCGACAACGCGCCGTAGGCCAGTCCCGCGCCACCGGTCACGCCGAGGCCCTGTATCAAAGATCGCCTGGTGACAGTCAATTCGAGCTCCATCCGCCGAGATGTCCGTGCTGGGAAAATCGTCGGACGGGTGCGAGTCGGCATCGCTACGGCGAGGCAACGATTCGCCGGTCACCGAGTGAGAGCGGTACCGGCTGTGTTTCCCACTCGCCGACCGGCAACAGAAGCGCAACCGCAATATCCGCTTAACGCGACGCAGATAACTTCACCGCACAAAGTGTGTGGAGGTGTGGCGATGACTGCTCTTGCCGACGCCGTCGCGCGGTCGTTCTCGGCGGGTGAGCCGGAGCGCCCGGCCATTTCGCCGCTGCGCGCCCTCGGGCGCAGGCAACTGTCCGGTGCCGAGCTGCTGGGCCAATCGGTCGCCACGACCGCACCGGCCGCGTCGATGGTCGTGCTGCCGGTCACCATGCTCAGCCACGAGACGCTGCTACCCGGACTGATCACGATCGTCGTCGCGACGGTGGTAACCACGCTGATCGCCTACTGCGTCGCGCAATTCGCCCGGCGACTGGCCGCGTCCGGCGGTCTGTACACGTTCGTATTCCAGGGGCTGGGCACCCGGGCCGCACTGACCTGCGGCGTCGGCATGCTGGTGAAGTACCTCGGAAGCGCGGCGCTCACCATGTATTTCGGCGGGCAGTCGGCGATCGCGGTCGCCGCACAGCTCGGCCTCCACCTACACGGATGGCCGGTCGGCGCCGTCTATCTGGTGATCGCGGCGGCTATCGGCGGCGCGCTCATCCGTGGTGTGCGGTTCGCCGCGGTGGTGATCCTCGCGGTCGAGGCATGCTCGCTGACCTTCATCGCCGGGCTGATGCTGCTGTCCGGCACGCCAGGGGAAGTACCGATCACGTCACCGAGCCCCGATGGACCGGGTGTGCTGCTGGTGGCCCTGTCCGCCATGTTCGCGCTCGCCGGGTTCGAGAGCGCCACCTTCTTCGCACCCGAGACGCGGCGGCCGCTGGTGACGGTGCCGCGCACCGTGCTGCTCACGCCGGTGCTCTGCGGTTCCTTGTTCATCTTCGCGGCTTGGGCCGCCTGGTCCGGGCGGGCCGGGGTACTGGTCAACGCCTACCTGCACGGCACCGCGACCGGGGTGAGTCCGCTCGTGGTGATCCTGCTCGACGCCGGACTCACCTGCTCCTGGCTGGCGTCCGCCATGGCGTCGTCGAATGCCGCGTCGCGACTGGTCTATTCGATGAGCCTGGAAGGCGTGCTGCCACGGATGTTCACGCAGGTGAGCCGACACCTGCGCACCCCGCACGTCGCACTCGCGGCGATCGTGCTCGTCGTGACCGGCGGCGTCCTGGCCTTCGCCGCGCTCGACGGGGTGCCGAACGAGGCGAAGATGGTCGTCCGGACCGCACTATCCGCGGCGTATCTCTTGGTCGCGCTGGCCTCGGTGCGGTTCTTACGCCGAATCCACGAAATACGTCCTCAGGACGCGTATTTCGCGCTGGCCGGTGGTTCGGCCATCGTCGCGATGTTCGGTGCCCTGCTCGTATTCGGCGCCCCCGGTAGCGTTCTCGCCTTCGCCGTGACGGCCGTCGCCGTGGTCACGGCAGGCTTGTTGTGGCACCGCTATTTACGTGACGCCCACCCGCGAAGCCTCACCACCATCGGGGTTTTCGACAGTCCCGAATCGGCCGATGTGCTGCCCGGCGCCGGGGTGTTCGCCGTCAACGCGCGCGGCACCATCGCCCTGGTCGGCGCGCAGCGCACCGACGCCAGCGGGCCGTGACCACGCAGCAACGCCACGGCGCGCCGAGCGGGCACGAGCCGCGCGCCGTGCAGAAGGCGCTGGCCCTGCTGGAGGCGGTGGCCAAACTCGGCTCCGGTGACACCGCGAAAACCATTGCCGCACATACCGGTATCCCGCCCGCCACCGCGTATCGACTGCTTAACCTGCTCGTCGCCGACGGCTACCTGGTGCGCATCGAGGACCTGTCCGGCTTCGCCCTCGGCCGCCGCACCCGCGAACTCGCCGGAGCCGCACCGCCGCCCGCGGACAACGGCCAGATTCTCGACGAACTGCGCGGCCAGGTCCGCTTCGGCATCCATCTCGCCGCGTTCACCGACGATCGAGTTCGATTGGTGGACAAGGACCCCGACCACGAACTCAGCGGCGAGCAGCTGCTCGGCACGCACCTGCACGCCTCGGCGATCGGCAAACTCCTGCTCGCCGCACATCCGGCACTCGCCGGTGGCCTGCTGCGCCGAGTCACGGCGGCAACCATCACCTCCCCCATCGTGCTGGCCGCGGAATTGCGCCGGGTCACCACCGCCGACGTCGCCACCGAGATCGATGAATGTCGCGTCGGCCGCAGCGCCCTCGCCGTACCCGTACACGCCGATGACGGCACGCTTGTCGGCGCTTTGGCGGCGATCGGCACGACCGGTCGCATCGCCGTGCACGACCCCGCCCTGATCGACCTGCTGCGCACCTACGCCGCCCGGCTGACGCTCGCTGCCGGGTAGTTGTCTGCCGTGGGCGAACATCGGCCGGATCAGATCCGCGAGGTGTAAGACTCGTCGATATGGCAGCAGAAGAGGATGGCGTCGTAGTCGATCTCGATGCGCACCGTCGCAGCGAGCCACGACGGGGACGGGTCGAGGCACCCGAATCCCGCCAGGATCGGATCGAGACGGTCTCGCCGCTGCTGCGTGCCGTGTATGGCGAAGTACTGCGCGACGAGCGCCAGGATCAGGACCGCACGCTGGCCGACGTCGCGGCTGAGGTCGGCATGTCCAAGCAGTACCTGTCCGAGATCGAGCGGGGACGCAAGGAGGCGTCCTCGGAGATGCTGCATTCGATCTGCGGGGCGCTCGGGCTGCCGATCGAGTCGCTGCTCTTCCGCGGCGCTCGGAGACTGGGCGCATTGCGGCATATGCGCCGCCGCCCGGTCTCCGAGGCGCGCGTAGAACTGCTCGTCGCGGCTTGACCGTCAGCGGTCGCGGGTGAAGATCAGCTCGTCGGCCAGGCCGTACTCCACGGCCTCCTGCGCGGTGAACACGCGATCGCGCGCGGTGTCCTTGCGTAGCTGTTCGACGCTCTGACCGGTGTGCTTGCTGAGGATGGCCTCGGTCTGCGAGCGGATCCGCATCACCTCCGCGGCCTGCAACGCCAGGTCCGAGATGGTCCCCTGTCCCTGCGCGGACGGCTGATGCAGCAGCACGCGGGAGTGGTTGAGGACGTACCGTCGCCCGGCCGTGCCCGCCGACAACAGCACCGCTGCGGCCGACACCGCCTGACCCATGGCGTAGGTCTCGACCGGCGTCCGCAGGAACTGCATGGTGTCGTAGATGGCCAGCATCGCCGTGTTCGAGCCGCCCGGCGAGTTGATGTAGAGGCTGATCTCGCGATCCGGCGACTCCGACTCCAGGTGCAACAGTTGCGCCATCACCACATTCGCGACGCCGTCGTCGATCTCGGTGCCCAGGAAGATGATTCGGTCGTTGAGCAACCGGCTGAAGACGTCGAACGAGCGCTCGCCGTTCGGGGTCCGTTCGATGACATGGGGAATCGTGTACTGGGACATGACTACGCCTCGCTGGCGCTCGGCTCCGTCATGCCCCAAGGCGGCTGTGTAATTGATTCGTTCGCTTCGCTCACTCATGGTCACAACCCCGCTCGGTGTGCGTTGGTGAATGGTGCGATCTGGGCGAAGTCGGCGGCGATCTCGTCCACGATGCCGTATTCGCGCGCCTGCTCCGGGGTGAACCAGCGGTCACGGTCGCTGTCGGTTCGGATCTCCTCCAGCGAATGCCCGGTCTCCGCGGCGAGGATCTGCTCCGACTGCAGCTTCATGTACTCCAGGTTCTCCGCCTGGATCGCGATGTCCATCGCGGTGCCGCCGATACCCGCGGAAGGCTGGTGCATCATGATCCGGCTGTGCGCCAAGCTGATTCGCTTGCCCTTGGTGCCCGAGGCGAGCAGCACCTGCCCCATGCTCGCGGCGAATCCGACGGCCACGGTCGCCACGTCGTTCGGGATCAGCTTCATCGTGTCGTAGATGGCGAGCCCGGCGAGCACCGAGCCGCCCGGCGAATTGATGTAGAGGACGATGTCGCGCTTGTCGTCCTCGCTGGCCAGCAGCACCAGTTCGCTGCACGCCCGCTCGGCCATCGCGTCGTCGACCTCACCGGTCAGTTGGATCGTCCGATGGCGGAACAATCTGTCGGCTAGTTGTCCTCGGTAGTCCAGGTGCGATGTTTCGATCATGCGTCAGGTCTATCGCCGCTGAACCGTTGAATGTCCCTGTGTCTGCCGACAGCAGACCCACCACCGACAGCACCTTCCCCCTCGTCGGGCGATGTTGTTAAGGTGCGCGGATGACGGACGGTGTTGCGGCCGGGGCGCTACGGGCGGCGCGGCCCGAGGACGCGCTGACGATCGCGGAGATCTGGTACCCGGGCTGGTGCGACGCACACCTCGGGAACGTCCCCGACGAGCTGATCGCGGCCCGCCCCCGCGAGTCCTTCGATACCCGTGCGGCAGAACAGATCCCGAACACCACCGTCGCGACGGTAGGCGACGCGATCGCCGGATTCGTCATGGTGCTCGACGACGAGGTCCATCAGGTCTACATCGCCGCCGACCACCGCGGCTCCGGCATCGCCGCGATCCTGCTCGCCGCTGCGGAAGCCCGGGTGCGCGCCAACGGCCACCACGAAGCCTGGCTGGCCGTCGTCCCCGGCAACGCCCGCGCCCGCAAGTTCTACGAAAAACACGGCTGGTCCGACAAAGGTCCCTTCAGCCACGACGCCCCTGGCGCAGTCGCCGTACCGGCCCACCGCTACGTGAAGCGCCTCGAATGACCGCCTAGCGCACGCCGAGCACGAGCGGGAATTCCGGCTTACCGCCGAGCAGGAACGCGCCTGCCGTCTGGATCATCTGGTCGTGCGCCATGAGATGGGTTGTCATGGTGCTCGTGTCGCGCAACCAGACGTCGAGAGGACTCGGCTTGTAGACCGAATCCGTGCCGACCAGCTCGCACAGGCGGGCGATGATGTGGCGGCAGGCGCGGTACGAATGCGTGCGGGTCAGCAAGGTCTGGATCCGAATGTCCGCGGGCAGCTCGGCGAAACGCTTGTCGTCCAACGCATCCCACAGCGTGCGCATGCTGTCGAAGACCGCGCCGCGCGCGACGATGTACGCCATCTCGCACTCACCCAGAATGTATTGCGCCCGATAGTCATCGGCCCACTTCCGCCCGGTCCCCGCCACCACCTTGCCCTGCGCGAGATCGCGAACGTAATCCAGTGCGGCGCGCGTCGCGCCGAGCGGAATGCCGGGCATCACCCGGGCCAGCGTCTCGGGTTCGGCGAGTTTGCCTGTGCCGCTTCTGGGTTCGTAGAAGTCGAAGCAGTGATGCTCGGGGATGAACAGGGCATCGACCGCGTAGTCGTTGCTGCCGCTGCCGCGCAGACCGGTGCTGTCCCAGGTGTCGAAGACCTGAACCTGGTCGCGGCGCATGCAGAACATCTTGGCGATCGGCGCACCATCGGCGAGCGCCAATTCGTCGCCATCGAAGATCATCGCACCGGCGACCACGAGGTCGGCATGGTTGATGGCGCTGCCCAGCTTCCATCGACCGGTCAGCCGATAGCCGCCGTCAACCCGGACGGCGCGTCCGGAGGGCGCGATCAGCCCCGCGGTGATCAGGTCTCGCGTCGGCATCAGCTCGGCGAGCGCCTGCTTGTCGAGGAATCCGGCGTAGACGCCGGTCGCCGCGCCGATCATCGCGCACCAACCGGTGGCGGTGTCGCCATAGGCCAGTGCCTCGAACACCTCCAGCTGCTCCAGCGAGGTCAGTCCCGGCCCACCGAGCTCGGCGCTGAATCCCATCGCGTAGATGCCCATCGCCCGCAGCCGTTCGACGATGTCGGCGGGCAGCTGGCGCGCGGCGTCGATCTCCTGTCGCCGCTTCGCCAGTTCCGGCGCGAAGGCGCGCGCCGCCGCAAGCAGTTCGGTCGCCGTTGTTGCCTGTCCGGTCACCATTGCCCCCAATCGGGTCCAGCCGCAATCGAATCGGCGTCACTGCCCGCACCCGAAGGGTAACCCGGTCACCGATGCCGGGAATCGAGTTCCCGAAGAACTGCACAGGTCTGTCCGTGCGGCAATCACGCCCACGATCGAGTATGTCCGGCTGCCGCAACCACCGCCAGTAGCCGGATCGCTGAACGAACCGACCGGCTAGTCGAGCGACGACGCGTGCGATTTCCGAAGGGGCAGCTCCCCCGTGGCGATCATGCTGCCGAGCAATGCCAGCGCACGCTCCGACGCGGAGCCGGGTTCCGCGTGGTAGGCGATGAGCAGCTGCCCCGGCGCGCCGTTCACGGAGAACGTCTCATACGACAGCTTCAGCTCCCCGACCATCGGATTGCGAAAGCGTTTGGTACCCGCGATCTTTCCCCGAATATCGTGGCGCGCCCACAGTCGGCGGAACTCATCGCTCTTCAGCGACAGTTCACCGACGAGTTCGGTCAGCCGCGGGTCATCGAGATCGCCCGCGCTGGCCCGCAGGCTCGCCACCGTCTCCGCGGCGTGAATAGCCCAGTCCGGGTAGATGATTCGCGCTTCCGGATCGAGAAACATCATCCGCACCTGGTTGATGCCCGGCACCGAACACGCGTTGACCGCGGCGGCAAGCGGATTCGCGGCGAGCACGTCCAGGTGCCTGCCCAACACCAACGCGGGCGTGTTCGGCCACGCCTGCATCAACGCCAGCAGACCGGGGCTCACCCGCTCGGGACGCTGCGGCGCCCGCCTGCGCCGCACCACCGGGCGAGCCAGTTCCCGCAGATGCGCCGCACCCTCCTCATCGAGCGCAAAGACCCGCGCCAGCGCGGCGACCACCTGCTCGGACGGATGCTTGTCCCGCCCCTGCTCGAGCCGCACGTAGTAGTCGGCGCTCATCCCGGCGAGCATCGCGACTTCCTCGCGCCGCAGCCCGGCCACGCGGCGCTGGCCGCCACCGGACATCCCGAAATCCTCCGGGCGCACCAGCTCGCGCCGTGCCCGGAGAAAGGCGCCCAGTCGGTTATCGGAGTCCATCCTTCGAGGGTAGGTGAGGGCCGCGCCCGCTGGGTGGCCCTCCCACTACCAGGAAGTCCGTACCCTGGCACGAGGCCGTGACCAGCACGAATGTTGTGGTCATGACAAACAACCTCACCGGCCGCGTCGCGGTCGTCACCGGAGCATCCAGTGGAATCGGCGCCGCCACCGCCCGGCGGCTCGCGGCCGACGGCGCGAAGGTCGCGCTGCTAGGGCGGCGCAAGGATCGGCTCGAAGAGTTGGCCGCCCAGATCGGTGGCGAGGTGCTCGCCGTCGAGGCCGACGTGTCCGTGCAGCAGTCGGTGCGCGACGCCGCGTCGACCGTGCGGGCCGCGTTCGGACCGATCGACCTCGTGGTCGCCAATGCGGGCGTCATGCTCGGCGCCCCGTACGAGTCGGCGGATACCGACGAGTGGGACCAGATGGTAGGCACCAACATCAACGGATTGCTCTACACCGGAAGGGCTTTCATCGATGACCTGCTCGCCGCGGCGGGCAACGGCGAACGCGCCGACCTGGTGCACGTCGGCTCGGTCGGCGGGCACCTGGCGTTCCCCAACTACGGCGTCTACTGCGCGACCAAGGCCGCCGTCGCACACCTGACCCGTAACCTGCGCAGCGAGTTCGGGCCGCGCGGCGTTCGAGTGAAGACCATCGAACCCGGTTTCGTCGGCACCGAACTCGGCGCGGGCATGCTCGACGAAGACCAGAAGGCGGGCCTCGCCGAGTGGCGCAGCGAGATCGAAATCCTGGTCTCCGAAGACATCGCGGACGCGATCGCCTACGCGGTCGGCGCCCCGAAGCGGGTCAATGTCGCCGAAATGATCGTCGTACCAACCCAACAGGGCTGAGACAGCCGAAAGGCCCGCTGGCACAACACGTGTCAGCGGGCCTTTCGCGATGAGTAGAGCAACCAGTTGGGGATCGTGCTGGGCCGACCGGGTGTGCCCGCTGGCCTCACTGGTAGCAGCGGTTCGATAACCGTCCACCGCTCATCATCCACGATCCACGGTGCTGCCACGACGAAACCCTGTGCACAACAGGCTGTCTCACCGGCACCCGACCGAACCCGATGGGAGCTCCAAGTAGGTGTGAGCGGACGTGTCATCCCGTTGATCCTGTATTCGCGAACGGGGACAGCATGGCGCCGTGATCTATAATCACCATGATGGAACTCTTCTGCGGGACGGTCGGGTTGGGCGGCTCCCAGCGAGGACTACGAACCGCCGGATCGAGGCCTACCGGGTGAACACGCGTACGTTCCGCGAGTTGATCGCGAAGGACGTCGCCGCCGAGGGCGTCGTCGACCTCGCTCAGTTCCTAGTCTAGGCGGACCGGCTTCGTTCGTTGATGACCGACGGCACCTACTTCGACCACGAGCCGTCCGAGATCCTGAGCACGGGCGGCGAAAGAGCCTGGCAGCACATCTCGCTCACGACCTCAGGTGCCGACCGCCGGGAACTCGAATCGGCTGGAGCAGGCCGTCGCAGGTTTCTCGCTCGACGGACCCGGGAGCGTGTCGACGCCTCGCCCCACTGCCGAATACGGTCATTCCGTCAACTGACGGCGGACGTAGGCGAGGTCGACGCCGCAGTGTTGGGCGATCCGTTCGTGCTGCGGCTCGAGCTTGTCCTCGACCGGTTGGGTTCCGGTGACGAACACGATGATCAGTGGCCGGCTTCCGCCGGTGACCGCCTGATTGACGGCCGCCCACAACAGGTCTCGGAACGTTCGAGGGCGTCCCCAGCAGAGGTATCGTCGCGTCGCACCCGATTCCGCTCGACAGTGCATCGGCTTCTCCCCGAGGCTGCCGGGCACCATGGTCCAAGAGTCGCCGAGAACCTCGCGGATGAACTCGCTGGGTGGTGATAGTCGCCGAGTGGCATACCTCGCGAACGGACCGACATTCTCCAATGCGCGGGCGTATTCCTTCAGTGGGCCGTCCTTGATCCAGACGCGCATTCCTTCGGCGGTGTAGTAGTCGGCCAGCTCGCCCCCGATCATGGGGTCTTCCACCCACTGCGTGTAGTACTTGGTCTTGTCGCGTGACGACATTTCTTCCCAGTCGAGCATGCCGACCTGTCGGTACAGTTCTCGGAGGACGGCGTCGCGAACCTCGGGTGGAACACTGATCTCGGGCACGGCACTCTCTCTCATCGGTCTGTCAGGGCGACGACTTGTCGAGCGCGTCGATCACACGTTCGGCGGACACCTCAGGACCTTCGTGCTCCCAGCAACGAACGACAGTCCATCCTGCCTCTGCCAGTGCACGATTGGTGTCCACATCACGCAGTTGATTTGAGGCGATCTTCGTGGCCCAGAATTCCGAGTTCTTGGTCGATGGGCGATAATGCTCGGGGCAGCCGTGCCAATAGCATCCGTCGACGAACACAGCCACACGAGCGCGCGGAAAGACGATGTCCGCAGTGCGCCGGAGCTCCGAGATCGGCCGCACGGAGACACGATACCGAAGGCCGTGTTCGAACAGAAGTGCCCGGAGCTGGAGCTCCGGGCTGGTGTCGCGGCCCCGATTTGCCCGCATCACCGCTTGTACTGAAGGCGATGAGGCCCACGATTCCGCAGGCGGTACCTCATCTCGCACGCGGCCGACCGCGCGCGCCAGCTCCCACCCCTCGACCAGGTTCTCGAACCGGGACGACGAGTTGCTCACTGTTCCCAAAGACCTGGACACGGTACGACCATCGGACCGCCATCTCAGATACGCGCGGACGCTTCGGCCAGCGGCGTTCGGCCGCAAAACGACGGAACCCTTTGCAGTGCGACCATCGTCCAGCGGTACAACGCGCCGATGAGCGCCACCGGCACTGCGATTCTGCTCGCTGTCCACTGCGGTTCTAGGGCGACCGGTTTGCGGCTTCCACGATCGAGCGGGCACCACTGTCACGCGCGGTTCTCGACATCCTCCAGGACCTCGACGACGGCCCTGGCGAAGACCTCTCCCAGCAATGGCGGAACCGCGTTGCCCAACTGCCGCATCTTCTCGCTACGCGGACCACTCAGGATCCAGTCATCGGGGAAGGTCATCACGCGAGCCACCTCGCGAACCGTCATGTACCGATGGCGATAGCGTCGACGAGCACCTTTGGACCCAGGTATCAGATCATCTGTCAGCAGGACCGATTCGCCTCCGGGAACCCCATGCACGCCAGCCTTTACCGTTTTCGCGGGGCGGTCGAGGACATTGGGGGTGTGGCCGTTGTATATGCGCGCGTCCGGCCACCCGACGTGATCCATCGGCGTGTCCGGGTACTGCACGCGGTCGAGCCGGTTCCAGCGAATCTTGGGCAGTCGCGGCAGCGGCCCCTCGTGTGGGGAGATCGCGTCGCGGAGCGTGCGCCATGGTCGGAGGTTCAGTTCGTCGAAATCGAGCGATGACTGCGCAGGGAGTTCCGCGATGACCCGCTCTCGAACGTGTTTTGGTACTCCTGGATGATTCTCCCAATACTGGCCATTCGCGATAGATTGATATAATGCGGCCTCCGAATGGGTCTTCTTCACCTTTTCGAAAAGAATCGACTCGTCGATCTTGAGGTCGCTGCGAAATGCCAGGATGATGACGCGATTTCTGATCTGCGGGACGCCATAGTCGGCGGCGTTGACTTCGAATTTGTACACCTGGTAGCGCTCGGTCGCGTCTCCCGAGGAAATCTTTTGACGACCTTGTAGGGTGGCATTGTGCTCCGTCCAGGGAACGGAATCGTCTCGCTCGACAAACGGGAATTCGAGCTCGCGGAGGATGTACTCGAAATACGGCCTGAACGATGGCCGAAGGAGGCCGCGGACATTCTCGCAAATAACAGCTTTCGGCTGAATCTCCCGAATCGCGCGAAACATCTCCGGGAACATGTTCCGCTTGTCCTCGTCACCTTTGGCTATACCGCCTAGGCTGAACGGCTGACACGGAGGCCCGCCGGCCAGGAGATCGATCTTGTTGCGCAGGTAGCGCATATCGAGAGTGGTGACGTCACCACGAACCAGTAGCCCTTTGCCGTGCTCGGGTACCCGTTCGTCCTCGCCTCTCGGCTCAGCCCCGTTGGCTTCCAGGGTGTCGCAGGCGTGCTTGACGAACTCGTTCAGGAGGAGGGGCTGAAACCCGGCACGATCGACGGCCATCGCCAGACCTCCTCCGCCAGCGAACAATTCGACCGAGGTCTTCGGTGTCGACGCTGGCGGGTTCGGCACAGGTGTGATCCTTACTTGTCGGTGGTGAATGTTGATCATCCCGGGACATGCCCAGGTCGGTCAAGGCGAGCGCAGCGGGTCGACGGAGTGGATGTCGACCAGCGACGTCCTAGTCCGTATCGACGATCGCGTACTTCGGCATCGCGCGATTCTTGACTCGGTATACCAGGGGGTTGCGATCTTTGGGTGCCGCCGCGCGCGGCAGTCGAAGACTCAACGCCATGACCACACCCTGGGGGTAGCCGTCGTCCGCTATCTCATCCCCTGTCGTCGTCTTGTCGATAACGGGGTAGAGAAGCGCGAATCCGGTATGTTCGGTCGAAGCCACCTGAAGATCACATGCTGTGCGGTGCAGGCTTTCCGCGTTGCCTCGGATATGGCCGTTGGGGTCGACCATTCGGCCATGAATGGAGTATTTTCCGACTCCGCGAATATTGACTTTTGTACGATTCTTCTGTTGCGGCATCACGATCTGCCATTCACGCAATACGTCATCCGGAAGTGTGGCGATCCACGCCAGGTCCGCTGCGAAGTGCTTCGGTTCCTTCCAGGTCAGTCTCTTCAATACTTCCACCATCTGTTCGTGGGTGACCAGGCCAGTCAGTGCATCGAATGGCCGACCCGCCGTCGGAAACTGGACGCTCGTCTTGGCCGCAAGGAGGAGCGGGATACAAGCATCGATATTGGCGTCCAAGAGCGCCTGATTGTTTATCGCGGGGTAACCGGAGCTGGGCTCCTTGGACAGCGTTCTGCGCTCGACGAGTTCGGCGTTCTGCATCTTGTTCGGCGCCGTCGGCCGAAGTCCATGCCGTGATACCAAGGGCTGGACATCCTCCGGCGTTACGGTCGGACGGCCATCCACCATCGCCGCGTACTGCCGCAGCTCCGCGCGGAAGTCCTCTTCGTCCCAGCATGCGGCTTCGAGGGCGTTGCGCACCGGGGCGGTGATGAACAGCCGCACGAGGTCTCGGTACCCCGGCCGGAATCCGAACCAGCGGCCCATCTGCATGAGTGCCTCGGCGTGCCCGGCGTTCCGCGAGTAGTAGGTGACGGTCAACCCTTCGATGGTGAAGCCACGCGCCAGTTTGTTGCCGCCGACCAGGATCCGCCATATCGGCCGCTTGTCGAAGTCGAGTTCCTCCTGCTCGATATCCTTCTCGCTGTTGACAATCAGCACAGGGGCACCGTTCGGTGCGATCCGACGTGCGACCCGGCTGATGTACGGGGCGAGCTCATCGAAGGAGCTGGGCATCGGATCGCCGAACTTCAACGCGTCTGTCACGGGGGCGAAGTCCTCGGTGTACAAGGTACGCAATCTGCTGAGTGCGCTGCCGGTGAGGTATCCACCGGTCCGCCACTTGTCGCGAATCGCATCCGCGCGACTGCGGTGCCCGTCCTTACGCATCGTCTCGTGGACCAGCATCGTGTGGTGTCGGAACGGGCGGCTGTACTTCTCGGGGTCGATCTCCTGTCGGAACAGCTTGATGGCTCCCGCCAAGACGAACGAGTCGAGCGCGGTCTGGAGTTGGCGCTCCTCCTCGGCGTCCTTGTCGTTGTTCCGTGCGTCCGGGATCCTCAGATGGGCTTTCTCTGCCGAGTTGGCGAACGTCTTCTCGTCGTCCTGAATGGATGAGTCCATGTCATGGAAGTCCGAGGCTCCCATGTATCCCAAGGGCCGCTCCAGTGCGATCAGATAGTCCTTCGGGAAGATGTCTTCCACATCGTGTGGATCGACGAAGACGTTGGCGAATGGTGTCGCGGTGTAGCCTACGTACTGTGCCCGCGGAAGCATTCTGATCAGGTTGGATATGTGCCTGTTGATCGCGGTGCGCTTCTTGTTCTCCGCTGTCCAAGTCTTCGGGTCGGTCGTATTGATGGAGGCCTGATCCGACTCGTCGTCGATGATCAGCGCTGGGATGTCGCCGAGCCGGTCACCTGTCGTCTTGAGGTCTTTCACCATGTTGTTCAGGACGGAGCTGTTCTTCTTGACGATGATCAGCCGGGCATCACTGGTGTACAGGTTCTCCGGATGCCATAGAGGCTTGGTTCGATCGCGCCGCTCGAATTCGAGTGCGGGCAGGCCTTGTTGGAGCTTTCGGTAATCGAAGTCCCGGGTGGTCATCCGGTGAATATCGGGGCGGCCCACCTCTGAGGGCCGGACACCGTGGCCGACGAACCTCCCTTTCGCCCAATCCTCATCATCGAGATAATCGACGCGTTGGCGTGCGGTCTCATCGGACTCGTCCGCTCCTCGCAGCACGTTCTCCCGGCCGACCAATTCCATGTCCAGGCGGCGTTGCGTCTGTTCACGCAGCATGTTGGTTGTTCCGGTCATGACGATGATCAACCGGTACCCGGCGTCGATGGCCTTGGCGATGACCCCGGTGAAGTTTGCGGTCTTACCACTCTGCACGTAACCCACCACTAAACCTTTGGTCTGGCCCGGCTTCGGTCGTGCGGGATCGATGAGGCGCTCGACGACATGGTTCGTCGCACGGTCGAGATCGTGAATCGAACCTTCACTCCAACCCCGGCCCTCGCGAAGATAGTTCTCGTAGTGCGTCCAATAGAACGCCCGATCGCGCTGTATCTCGTCGCTGTACCACGGATCCCATGGGGAGGCGATGACTGTCGGGCCGCTCTGATGGGTGATCGGGAAGTGCTGGGCGAACTCCTTGGCCGTGAGCTCGGAAAGACCGAGTGCGGCCATGATCGTCGCGCGACGCTCCTCCGAGTTCGCCGGTGTCTGGTTGGTCCAGGGGTTGCTGTCTTCCGGCGCGTTGTCCCACCTCGCGATATTGAGGTGCAGTGCCCTGCGGAGTGGGTCATTCGTCGCGGCCGCCGCTACGTATTCCCGCATCCGATCCTCGGACGCGTCGAGGGACGGATCGAGGTCCTCGGCCTCGATGAGTGCCCGACGGACCAGGGCCCTGGGCGCATTGTTCGCCATGCCACGAATTGCGGTGCTGTATGCCTCGGCAAGTGCGTTGGTCATAGTCATCCTTCGAATTCGGCTGCCCTGGAGACGATGTCGGGGACCGGCTGAGTGGTTTCGAATCCGTCCAGGTTGATTCGATACTTCACATCTGAGATCCGACCCATCGGCACCCAGTCCGTCCGGACGGCGTCCGGCGTCAGACGTGGGAAGTCGCCGATCACAGCGTGCGGGACGCTCGGGGTCCGCCTGGTCCAGACGGTCGAGAGCTGGTCTCTGGCAGATTCATACCAGCCGGATCCGACAAGTTCGGTCTCGAACCTGTCGCGGAGCGCGTCGTCGGACACCTGACTCCGGATGATGTCCACGAGCTCGGGGAGCGTCCTGCCCGCTCCTGCCCCTGCCGAAGTGATCTGGTGCGAGACGACCCACAGGGGTCGGACGCCGGTCGGCACCAATTGGGTGAGCGACTCGATCCAGTGCGTACGCCGCTCACCCGAGGTTGTCTTGACCTCGATATCGAGCTCAGGCAGCCCGAAGTCATGCTCTTCGGCATCCCCGCCGCGCCACGCCTGCAGCGCGTCTCGCGCGCCGAGAGGATCGACGAGCCCACCGAGCACCAGCAGCTCGCCGAACAGTCCGACTTCACGCTCCCGGGAGAGCGTCGCTGGGGAAAGGAGCAGCGACGAAAGTTTCGCCAGCGTCGCGCGCAGGGCGACCGCGGGTTTCATTCCATCGAGTTGGACGCGATCGATCATCGCGCACAGAACCGGATACGCGTCTCGGAACAGAGCTCCGTTGGTCACGACGACTTCCATGTACCAGTGGCCATCGAAAGTGGTGACCCGCGTCGCGATGTTGCTGAGACCTGTATCCGGTGCCGCACTGACAGTGGGGATCTCGATACGAAGACCGAGTTCCGGCGTGATCGGATTGATGAAGACGCTGGCGGCTGGCGTGCCGGCGACGGGTAGAGTCATCGGCACCCGGTTGTTGACGTACTGGTCAAACCCCTCTGCGGACAGGTGACGTCCGTCGACTGAATGGTCCTCGGTCACTGTCGCTCCGCTCGTGCCGCCGCAGTGAGGATGGACTGCCACATCTCGATGTTGTCCTTGTCCTTTTTGCCGAGATACTCACCTTCGAAGACGTTCGCGACTAGGAGGTACAGCAGAGACTTGACTAGTGGGACATCGTTGAGGCCGCCGTGTTTACCGCCGAGCAGCATATTGCGGTATCGCTTGTTCAACCAGAGGGTCTGCGTGTCCCGGTCGACTCGGAAGAACGCGTCATCGATGAAGTTATCCCAGCGTATCGCGATGGGATCCTCACCGCGGACTGCCGGAATCTCGTTCTGGATGGTGGTGCGCACACGGGGCGGCAGGCCTTGTCCCGGATGGATCATCGCGGTCCGTCTCGACACTCGCGCCTGCGACTTTCGGAACAGGCTTTCCGCGACCTCAAGGTATCCGCGCAGCGTGGTCCCGTCGTGCGCTTGGGCGGTCGCAGCCAAACGTGCGAACTCGGGGCCGGTTTGCACCCGCGACTTCTCCGGGTTCATCTGGAACAGGCCGCCCATGTCACCGTCGATATCGAGTTCGACGCGAGCCAACTTCAGCCGCCGATCCGCGGCATGGACTCCATCCCATCCACCCGACTGCAACAGGCGATCGCGGCGGTAGAAGTACAGGCCCTGATGGTCGTCCGAGCGATCGAGGAGGCGATATTGGGGAAGGTTGGAGGGTTTGGGCCAAAGGTGGCAACGAAATTCGACTCGATGCCCATCCATCTCGGCGATCAGAGTTTTCGGATAGTCGTCCAACCCCGACTGCGGATAACCGAAGGGATCCAGTGCGTCTACCGGGACCTTCATGCTTAGGAGAGCGTTCTCGACGTCCAACACCTCGACGTCGATCCGGAGGCGACCATCAGCGAGGAACCTGTGGAAGGTCAACCCCAGGTGTTGGCAGATCAGGGTGATCGTGCGGTCCAGATACACCTCGATCTGCATGGCATCGGTAGTCGCCGGGAACGCGGAGACGTCATCCCAGCGGATCAGCGTGCCGCTGCTCGCTGAGTTGAACGGCCAGTCCTTGTCGAGCTCCGCGGCGACGAACGACGACGCAACCACATCGCAACGAAAGTCACTGCGGGACACGATATCCGGTCGCCACCGTCGTCCGACCGGCTGCCGACCAGCAAAGCGGGACATCACGGTCAGGCTCTTGGCCTGGCTGAAGGAGGCAGCCTTGAGCCCCAGACCGAAGTGGCCGAGATCGTTGCCGCTGTACTCGCGCTTGCCCCCGATCGTCATCGCCGTATTGATGGTCTCCGCCGTCATCCCGCATCCGTTGTCGAGGACATACAGGGCGACGAGCCCCCGTTGGGTGCGGATGAAACGGATAACGACCTGAGTCGCCTGTGCGTCGACAGCATTGTCGACGAGGTCCGCGAGCGCGGTCTCCAGCGAGTGGTTGCGACCGATGGAATCCAGCACCCGCGGATCGGGAGGCAGCACGATGCTGCTCTCCGTAGGCACTTCCTGAAACCATTCGACCACGTACATTCCCCTCGCTCGACCGAGCGTTCGCACAGCTACCAGTGCATGTCGGGAGCCCCACTTCGCTCTCGTACCCACCGATATAGCTCTGCGGAAACACTTCGTTACGAAGCTTAGTACTGCAACGACACCCGGTTCGGGTAGTTTGCCTGCACGGTAGGGATGGACTGCTCCGGACGGGACGCAACGGTTGCTGCGGCGCGCGGATTGAGATCTCGATGGTGTCCGTGACGATGTGCGCGACTACGTTGCCGATCGGCTCGATGACCTCGACGCGGCGTTGATCGCCGACGACATCGGCTTCCCGAAGAGGGCCGGCAAGCCGACGCGGACTCGGCTCACATCTAAGAGAACATGGTGTGATCCAGGACCCGGATGCGCTGGAACGGCAGCTGTTGCGGTGTGCCTCTTCTATTCGGGGCACCCGGGCGGTGATTCGGCCGTGTCCGGTGTGGTTTTCTCAGGTGAACTCAAGGCCGAGCAGAAGGACGCGAACGAGGCACAACCGGGTGCCCTTTCGCAGCGAGCGTGGCCGTGCCCTTCTCAAAGGCTTCAAGGCGAATGCGTGACAAGGAATTTTGCCTTCCGGCAGTGACCAGCACGAATGTTGTCATCATGACAAACAACCTCACCGGCCGCGTCGCGGTCGTCACCGGAGCATCCAGTGGAATCGGCGCCGCCACCGCCCAGCGGCTCGCGGCCGACGGCGCGAAGGTCGCGCTGCTCGGGCGGCGCAAGTATCGGCTCGAAGAGTGATCGTCGTACCAACCCAACAGGGCTGAGACAGCCGAAAGGCCCGCTGGCACAACATGTGTCAGCGGGCCTTTCGCGGTCGGTTACTTCTCGATGCCCTCGAAGTCGAACAGGCCGTTCCAGGCCAGCTCGGCCTTCTTCACCTTCTCCGAACGACCCGCGGCGGCCGCGTAGTCGAACATCGGGATGTCGGCCATGTCCTTGAGCAGCAGCGCCTGCGCCTGGGCGACGATCTTGTACGACTCGTCCAGGTTGGGTGCCGCCAGCGCGGCATTCAGCAGCTTGTCGAACTCCGGGTTGTTGTAGTTGACGTTGTTCGTCTCGGAGAAGCTGTAGTACTGCGAGGTCAGGAACTGCAGCATGGTCGGGTAGTCACCCTGCCAGCCGTAGCGGAACGCGGTGCCGATGGTCTTGGCGTTGATCGCGTCCCGGATGTTCTTGAACGTCGGGTACGGCGTACCGATGGCCTCGATACCGAGGGTGTTCTTGATGCTGTTCGCCGTGGCCTCGATCCAGCCCTGGTGGCCGCCGTCGGAGTTGTAGGCGATCTCGTAGCGACCGGACCATGGGGAGATGGCGTTGGCTTGGGCCCACACCTTCTTGGCCTCTTCCGGGTTGTACTTCAGTACCTCATTGCCCGGCAGGTTCGGGTTGAACCCGGGCAGCGTGCGCGCGGTGAAGTCGAGCGAGGGAACGCGGGTGCCGTGGAAGATGTTCTGGGAGATCTGCTCTCGGTTGATCGCCATCGAGATCGCCTTACGACGCAGCAGCCCTTCCTCGCCGCCGAAGTGCGGGGCATTGGTCTGGATACCGATGGCCGCCTTGTACGCGATCGGCTTGGTGATCGCGCGGTCGCCGAGGTCCTTGTTGTAGCTGGCCATCGCACCGTCGGGAATGACATCGAGGCTGTCGAGGTTGCCCGCGAGCAGATCCGCGTAGGCCGTGTCGAACGTCTGGTACATCACGAACCGCAGGCCCTTGTTCTTGGGCGGGCGGCCACCCTTGTACTCCGGGTTGGGCACGAGGTCGATCTTGACGTTGTGCTCCCAGGCCCCGTTCTTCGCGAACTTGTACGGGCCGTTGCCTACCGGGTTCTCACCGAACGCCTTCATATCCTTGAACGCGACCTCGGGCAGCGGATAGAACGGCGCGAAACCGAGTTCGGTTTCGAAGTCGATCGACGGCTGCTTCAATGCCACGGTGAAGGTGCGGTCATCGACCACCTTCAACCCCGACATCGTCTGTACCTTGGCGTCTTTCGCCTGCACCTCGTCGAACCCGACGATCGGGGCGAAGACGTAACTCTGCAGCTGGGCATTGGTGGCGAGCGCGCCGTAGTTCCACGCGTCGACGAACGACTTCGCCGTCACCGGCGTACCGTCGGAGAACTTCCAGTCCGACTTGATGGTGATCTTGTAGTTCGTCCGATCGGTGGTCTCGATCGACTGCGCCAATTCGTCGTGCGCGACGCCGTCCTTGTCGTAGTACTTCAGCCCCGCGTACAACCGGTCGACGACTCTGCCGCCCATGTTCTCGTTGGTGTTGGTGGGCACCAACGGATTCTGCGGCTCACCGGCATTGGTGGTGACGATGTCTGCATCGTCACCGTCATCCGACGAGCATGCGGTCAGCCCCAGGCTTGTGGCCATGAGCGCCGCCGCGAGCAGCGCACCAGCTCTTGTGAATCTCACGCGTTCTCCCGATTTCGAACAGGCCACCGGGGCACGCCGGGGCACGAACCGCGCCCCAACCCGATCACCTTGGAATGTCCTCGGACACTAGCCATTCCGAGGACGGTTGTCATGGGATCCACCGATGATCGGACCGTGGGCAGGTCAGCGGGGGCGGCAACCCGTCAAGCGCGACTCTCCAGGGTCTCCTTGACCTTGGCGATGGCGAAGCCCCACGCCTGGTCGAAGGTCGGTTTCGGGGGTATCGAGATCTCGTCGGGGTTGGTGACGACATCGAGGAGCACCGGCCTGTGTTGCGCGAAGGCGTCCGCGACCGCCTGGTCCAGGTCGTCGGGATCGGTCACCCGACGCGATTCCAGCCCCATCGCGGCCGCGACCGCGGCCAGATCCGGATTGTCGAGCACGGTGCCGAACTCGGGCAGGCCGCCCTCTTCCTGCTCGAGTTTGACCATGCCGAGGCGCCCGTTGTTGAACACCACCAGCGTGACCGGCAGATCGTAGGTGACCGCCGTGCGCAGATCGCCGAGCAGCATCATCAGCCCGCCGTCCCCGCAGAAGGCCACGACCTGACGTTCGCGGTCGAGGATCTGGGCGCCGAGGGCCTGGGGCATGGCGTTGGCCATCGACCCGAAGTTGTAGGAGCCGAGCAGCCGGCGGGAGCCGCGCAGGTTCAGGAAGCGGGACAGCCACACCGTGGACATACCGGTGTCCGAGGTGAAGATCGCGTCGTCGGCCGCGTGCGTGTTCACCGCGGCGGCCACCGCTTCCGGACGGATCAGCTGGTCCGGGTTGTCCAGGTGACGACGGATCCGGCCGAGCAGTTTGCGGTCGTGCTTGGGTTCGGCCAGCCGCTGCTGGAGTCCGGTCCAGCGCTGATATTCCGATTGCGCCTTCTTCAGGTGCTTGTCGGACGACTTGGTGTCCAGCTTCAGCAGAAGTTCGCGAAGCGACGGGCCCGCGTGGCCGACCAGCGCGACGTCGACCGGTGTGCGGCGACCGATGTGGTCGAGCCGGGCGTCGAGCTGGATGACGGTCTTGCCGGTGGGATACCAGTCGCGGTACGGGAAGTCGGTGCCGACCATGAACAGCACGTCGCAGTCCTCGAGCGCCGAGTTGGCGGCCGGGTTCCCGATCAAACCGGTCTGACCGACCGCGTACGGGTTGTCCTGCTCGAGGCCTTCCTTCGCCTTGATGGTGAGCACCATCGGCGCGGCGAGCTGTTCGGCGAGCCGCAACACCTCTTCGCGCGCCTCCCTGGCCCCGATGCCGACGAGCAGGGTGACCTTCGCCGCCTTGTTGAGGGTCTCCGCGGCCTGCACGATCTCCGTCACGCCGGGAATGATCGTGCGGTCGCGCGCGACGAAGCGGGGGCGCACGTCGGTATCCAGCTTCAGACCACCGATATCGCCCGGAATGGTCAGCACGGAGACGCCCTGACGGGACACCGCCGCGTTCACGGCCTGTTCGAGCAGCCGCGGCATCTGCGCCGCGTTGGTGACCGTTGCGGTGAACTCCGAAACGTCGCGGAAGACCGCGTCGTTGTCGACCTCCTGGAAGTACTCGCTGCCCATCTCGGAGGTCGGCACCTGACCGCAGATGGCCAGCACCGGTGCGTGTGATTTCTTGGCGTCGTAGAGACCGCCCAGCAGATGAATCGAACCGGGGCCGACGGTGCCCGCACACACCCCGATGGTGCCGGTGAGCTGGGCCTGCGCGCCCGCGGCATAGGCGGCGACCTCTTCGTGTCGCACGCCGATCCATTCGATTCGATCCTCGCGACGGATCGCGTCGGTGATCGGATTGAGCGCATCGCCGACGACACCCCAGACCTGGGTGACGCCTTCGTCGGCCAGCGCAGTGACGATCATTTCGGCAACCGTGGTCATAATCGGCTCCTCCGCGTCATAGTCGGTTCTGCTGGGCGGCCGCTGTCATCGAGAAACTCGTCGACCGGTGACCAGACCCACCAGGAACAACAGGATCACGGCGCCGGCGATGCAGGTGAAGAAGCTGAACCAGAGCCCGCCGCCTGCGACGTCGACTCCGAGCACCTTCAGCAGGAAACCGCCGAGCAGACCACCGACGATGCCCACGATGATATTCATCAGAATGCCCTGCTGGGCGTCCGTCTTCATGATCTTGCTGGCCAGCCAGCCGGCCAGACCGCCGATGATGATCCACCCGATAATCCCGAGACCAAGCATGATGTCCTCCTGACGTTGGTCGTACACGCCGGAACCGAGCGTGCTTCGGCGGTCATACCCGCCGACGAGCAGCCCAACCAGAGCAGCGAGGTTCACCACATCGAGACTCGCTGACCGTTTGCCCGGGCCGTCGCCGGGTAGCCGAGAACCATGACCGACTCCCGTCCCCGCGACAGAGTCCATACCCCGCACGTCGACCGGCCCGAAGGTTTCGTGCGCGGCGGTGCCGTCGCGCGGATTCTGGTCGTCGTTCCGGTACACAACGAGGAGCGGCTGCTACCCGCCTGCCTATCGGCGTTGGCGCGGGCGGCGGGACGGGTCGACGTTCCGGTCCGCGTGCAACTCGTCTTGGATGGGTGCACCGATGGTTCCGCGCAGGTTCCCACGTCCGATGTCGACGTGATGGCGATCGATGAGCGCAATGTCGGCGCCGCTCGCGCGCTCGGCTTCAAGCACGCGGGTGCGACCTGCGCGGCCGAGACCTGGTTCACGACAACGGATGCCGACTCCGAAGTCGATGAGCAGTGGTTGCGTATTCAGCTCGAGTACGCGCGCACCGGAAGCGATGTGGTTGCCGGAATCGTCGGCGTGCGGAGTTGGGCAGACCATGCCGCAGGCACCCGGCAGAGCTATGAGAAGCAATACCGTACGGGCAGCGCGCACGGCCATGTGCACGGCGCGAATCTGGGCTTCCGAGCCGATGCCTACTGGCGTGTCGGGGGCTTCCGGCACCTGCGGACCGGTGAGGACGTCGACCTGGTGTCCCGCATGGGGGCGGCGGGTGCGCGGATCGCGTGGGCCGAGGACGTCCTCGTCACCACCTCCGCGCGCCGGGTCGGGCGGGCGCCGCAGGGGTTCGCTGCCCATTTGCGACGACTCGAGAATACGTACCGCGCCGAGAGCAGGAGTGCTTGATGCCGCCCACCGAGGTGCTGAACGATGCGGCCGCGCCCAGCGCGACTGCGGGCGCGCTACTGCGGCTCGCTGATTCCGGTCGACTGGAGCTGCCCTATCCCGGGTCCGGCCGCACCCTCGATCGCTGGCGCTCGCTCGCCGATTTCGCGTTCGGCAATGTGGTGATCGGACGGATGGTGGAAGCGCACGCCGATGCCGAGGCGATTCTGGCTGAGCTCGGCAGTGCAGTCGTCGAGCGCGGTCAGATCTGGGGTGTATGGGCCGCCGAGCCACCGAAACCGGTGCTACAGGCGCGATTCGGGCCCGACGGGTGGACCCTGGATGGCCGCAAGCCGTGGTGCTCGGGCGCATCGATCTGCACCAATGCTTTGGTCACCGCGCGGGCCGGGGACGAGCGCAGGTTGTTCGCCGTCGACCTCGGCCAAGCATCGGTCCGCCCCGTGCCGGATACCTGGCACGCCGTGGGGATGCAGGAATCCGACTCCGGCGCAGTGGATTTCACCGAGGCGGCCGCCGAGCCCGTCGGTGGATCCGGCGCGTATCTCACCCGGCCGGGCTTCTGGCACGGCGCCATCGGCGTGGCCGCCTGCTGGTACGGCGGCGCCTGCGCAGTCGCCCGCACCCTGCACGACCGCGCCACCGACGAGCACGCCCTGGCCCACCTCGGTGCGGTAATGAGCGGATTGCACGCCGCCGCACTGTGTTTGGCGGACGCCGCGCGGCAGATCGACGCCGACCCGGCCGACCGTTCCGGAACCGCGCGGCTGCGCGCCAGGACCGTGCGGGCGGTGGTCGAGGACGCGGCCACGGCAACCATCGACCGGGTCGGGCGCGCGCTGGGGGCCGGTCCGCTGTGCGGCGACGCCGAGCACGCGCGTCGCGTCGCCGACCTCACCGTCTACCTCCGCCAGAGTCATGCGGAGCGGGATCTGGCCGATCTCGGCCGTGACTACGCGGAAAAGGAGTTCTCATGGTTGCCGAACCGCTGATCGATCTCGCCGCCCGGGGCACTCCCGAGCGCACCTGGACCCGGTGGCGGAACCGTCGCCCGGAACTCTCCCTCACCGGGTGGCGACACCTGATCGTCGTCGCGCCGCACCCCGACGACGAGGTGCTCGGTGTGGGTGGTCTGGTCGCACTGGCCCGCTCGCACGACCTGCCGGTCACCGTCGTCACGGTGACCGACGGCGAAGCGTCCCATCCCGGCTCGCCCACCTGTTCGCCGACCGAACTCGCTGATCTGCGGGTGGCGGAATCTCGGCGTGCCGCACAGGAGTTGGGCGTCGACCCGCCGATTCGACTAGGCATCGGCGACGGCCGAGTGGCCGCCGCCGAGACTGCGGTGACCGACGCGTTGTCCGACATCCTGGCCGAGTGCAGTCACGCGGGCGCGTGGTGTGCGACGACCTGGCGGCGCGACGGCCACCCGGACCACGAGGCGGTCGGCCGGGCCGCCGCCGCGGCCTGTGCGGGCACCGCGACCCGGCTGCTGGAATTCCCGGTGTGGATGTGGCACTGGGCAACTCCCGAACACCCGGTGGTCCCCGCCAGCCGCGCCCGGACCTTGACCCTGCCCGCGACGGCGGTCGACGCCAAGGTGCGCGCGATCGCGCAATTCCAGAGCCAGATCCTGCCGATGTCGGACGATCCCGCCGACCAACCGATCCTGCCGCCATACGTGCTGGACCGGTTCACCGGCAACACCGAAACGTTCTTCGTATGAACGAGACCCGGCTGGCCCCAGACTATTTCGAGGACATGTACGCCCGCGACCCGGACCCGTGGGGTTTCACCACCCGCTGGTACGAGCGACGCAAGCGCGCACTCACCATCGCGGCGCTGCCGAAGACCCGCTACCGCAACGCCTTCGAGCCGGGCTGTTCGATCGGCACCCTCTCTGCGGAGCTCACCGACCGATGCGATCGACTGGTGAGCACCGACATCGCCGCCCAAGCCCTCGACTCGGCCGGGCAGCGCATCGATCGACTGCCCGAATCCGAGCGCGGCTCAGTCGAATTCCGCCGCTGGGCACTCGGCGAGCCCTGGCCTGACGAACACTTCGACCTGATCGTCCTCAGCGAGGTCTGCTACTATCTCGACTCCGTGAGCCTGCGGCTGGCTTTCGGACACGCGGTCGAGCACCTCGAACCCGACGGCACACTGCTCTGTGTGCACTGGCGCCGAAAGGTGCCCGAGTACCCGCTGTCCGGCGATCACGTGCACGCCATCGCCCGCACCACCAAGGGCCTGACGGCGCTGGCCGGCTACCACGACGAGGACATGCTGTTGGACGTCTTCACCGCGGGCGACCCGATCTCCGTCGCGAAGACCGAGCACATCGAGTGATCCGCACACCATCGACCACGACGCCGCGCAGGCCGTGCGCCGGTCAGCCGAGCGGCACATCCGCTGGGTCAGCGGCGAATTCGATCACCTGACCTGAACTAGGCCATCGCGAAGCGGAGCAGCGCCTGCTTGTCGCCCTGCTTGATCTTGCCCTTGCGGTTCAGCACTTCCAGCTGCCACGCGGAGCCGGAGCGGAAGGCGCGGGCGACGGCATTGGCGTTGTCCGTGCCGAGCAGCGACGGCCAGATGTCGGCGACCTGCTGGCTGCTGCCGCCACTCGCGTCATAGACCTTGAAGCTGATGTTGTTGGCGCGTTCGAACGAGCTGCCCTTCTTGAAGGCAGCCGCGACGAAGACGATGGCGTCGATGCCGCCCGGCACGTCCGAGAACGTGACCGAGACGGTCTCGTCGTCGCCCGCGGCGGCGCCGGTCTGCTCGTCACCGCTGTGCAGGACGGAGCTGTTGCCGAGCGGGTCGAGCGAGTCGAGTCCGGCGAAGCGGACCGGCTCGGCACCCTGCATGAGGATGGCGATCAGGTCCAGGTCGACGCCTTTCTTGCGGCGTGCCCAGCCGAGTGCCCCGCCGCTGGTCCCCGCCGACGGATCCCAGCTCACGCCGACACTCAGCTTGGTGACGCCGGCGAGATCCGCGGCGCCGTCTTCTTTCTTGAGCGTGATCATGCGTTCAGGTTAGCGGGGGTTTCGTAACTCCAAGCGCCAGAAAGATTCTCATTCGGGTAATCGACGAGAACAGCTGCACGATAGCGAAACCTATTGATAGCTAATAGCTCTCGTTGCTGCTCATGCGCTGGAATTGGCTTTCGACAGCAACCGGTGCAGCTGACGTTGTTCCCTGGCGGACAGTCGGCGCAGCGGCAGATGCTGCGTCATCGCCGCGACCAGCCTTTCCCGTTGCGCCACACCGGCGGCGGTCAGGGCAACCACTTTCACCCGCTTGTCGTCCGGTCCGGGTAGTCGCTCGACGGTGCCGCGTTTCTCCAGCTTGTCGATGATGAAGGTGACCGTCGACGGGTCGCTGCAGGTTCGGCGGGCGAGCTCCGACATCGATGGCAGCGCGGCCATCGGGGTGAGATGCCAGAGCAAGTTCGCGGAGGGCACGGTGAGATCCAATTCACGCAGGACGCTGACGAGCGCGGCGTCGAGCTGGTCGGATACCGTGCGGAGCTCGGCGAGCAGGCGATAACCCAGGTCCGCTTCAGGCAGGTCCGCTGTCACGGACGACAGTTTAGCCAGCTACTTGAAGTCTCCTATGAAGTTACTTTGACACTCAAATCTCGAAGCGGCGATTTCGGCTGTTTGTTGTTTGTTCTGAGCCCGAAGACGACATATGGCCTCGGCGTGCCGCGATTGCCGGTGACCAATCACCTTGGCCGACTGGCTATTTACAAAGGGGGCTTGTGCGCGGTTCGGTGAGGCATGGCTGATCCGCTCAAAGAACAGGATGTCGCGGCGCACGCGCTGACATTGGTACACCAGGCGGCGGGACCGTATCTGGACAGTCTGCCGGAGCGTCTGGTGCACGACGCCACCTACGACCCGCTCATCGACGACCTCGGCGGACCGCTGTCCGAGCACGGCGGCGGCGCGCTGGCGGCGGTCGAGGAGTTGCTCGCGGTCGGCACCCGGGCGTCGGTGCACACCTCCGGGCCGCGCTTCTTCCATCTCGTGGTGGGCGGGGCGACCCCGGCGGCGCTGGCCGGTGACTGGATAACCGCGCTGCTGGACCAGAACTCGGGGCTGTGGGTCACCTCACCGTTGGCGTCGCGCACCGAGACCGTCGTGCTCGGATGGCTCAAGGACCTGTTCGGTCTGCCGCAAGACTTCGGCGCGGTGCTCACCCCGAGCGCCACCTTCGCAAACCTGACCGGTCTGGCGGCGGCCCGGTGCTGGTGGGCCGAGCGGCACGGGGTGGACGTGGTCGCCCAAGGTTTGGCGGCGCTACCGCAGATGCCGGTGCTGACCAGTGGATATGTGCATGCCAGCACCCGCAAGGCGCTGCAGATCCTCGGTTGTGGGCGAGATACGTTGCGCACCTTCGTTCGTGACGATGCCGGGCGGATCGATCTGGTGGCGTTGGAGCGGGCGTTGGCCGAGCTCGATGGAGCGCCCGCGGTGATCGTGGGCAATCTCGGTGAGGTGAACACCGGCGACTCCGATCCCATCGACGAGTTGGCCGATCTTGCCGAGCAGTACCACGCGTGGTTACACGTCGACGGTGCGTTCGGACTGTTCGCGGCCGTCTCGCCACGCACGGCGCATCTCGCTCGCGGTGTCGAGCGGGCCGACTCGATCACCGCCGACGGGCACAAGTGGCTAAATGTGCCTCAGGAGAGTGGGTTTTCGTTCATCAAGGACAACTCGTTGCTCGGCAAGACGTTCGGTGGCTGGGGCGCGGCCTATCTGCCGACTCTCGATGACGAACAGATCAGCTACAACATGCACGGTCCCGAATCCTCGCGTCGGGCAAGGGCATTCCCCATTTGGGCGACACTGCGTGCCTACGGCCGTGCCGGTTATCGGGAAATGGTGGAACGTCATCTGGACGTGGCCGCCCACCTCGGCACTGTCGTCGACGAGGCACCCGATTTCGAACTTCTGGCACCAGTTCAGTTGTGCGTCACTTGTTTCCGCTACCGGCCGCCAGGCGTGCCGGAATCGGACCTGAACGCTCTGAACGCCCGACTCGGCGAAGCCATTCTCGAAGATGGGCGCGTGTATGTCGGCACCACTACCTATCGAGGAATGACGGCGCTGCGCCCCACCTTTGTGAATTGGCGGATCACCGAGCCCGAAGCGGATCTGCTGATCCAGGTCATCCGGGAGATAGGGCCGCAGCTCTGAAAGCTGGCTCGCTGCGCGAAGTAGCCCGCGGTTGACGCTCAGGGCAGGAACTGGAGGGTCGAGCTCTCGCCGCTTCGCAGGGCCTCGGTGTGTGCGGCGACGTTGATTCCATCACTCAAGGTCAAGCCCGCATCCAGTTTCGCGACGACCCCGGCTTCGGCCTCCTTGATCGCCGCAGCGGCATCGAGCAGGGACTCGACCCGCTCGGGCTCGACCACGATCATGCCTTCTTCGTCGGCAAGAATCAGATCACCGGGAGCCACCGGCACACCGCCACAGGTCACCGGAATCTGCAGTTCACCGAGCTGAGACGTGGTCCCCGCCATAGGAGTTATGAACCGGCTGTAGATCGGCAGCCCGCAACCACGGACATACCCGATGTCACGATATCCCCCGTCGACGATGATCCCGCCGAGCCGCCGAACGACCGCCCCGCGGGCGAACATCTCTCCAGCGAAGGCGATTTCCCTGCCACCACCGTCGACAACAATCACATCACCCGGCGACGCGGACTCGATCGCCCGCAACACCGCGAAGAAGTCACCCCGGCACTGCACCGTGAACGCAGGCCCGACCACCCGCACCTCAGCCGACCGCAGCCGAATCGCGCTGTCCACCAACCGAATCGACTTGTCGGCATCGCAGAGCGCAGTCGTGTCAACAGCGTTGAACTTCGCGACAAGCTGATCGGCCAGCATCGGCGCCGCCCCTTCAATGGCTCGGAGTTTCAGTCGCCGCAACTCTACTTTCCACACCAGCCCGTATCGGCGTGCCGTACCCGACGACTTTCACCCGGTACGGCCGAGTCTTCGGTGCCACGAGAATTCGGGTTCCCCGACATAGACATCGCGTGCGATGCTGGATACCAGCCGAAGCGGATGGGAGACCGAGGAGGCCGGGGTGGGGAATTCACGTGCACAGACCATCGCCGATCAGCTCATCATCGAGCAGCAACAGTTGGTGTCGGCGTTCGAAAAGCTCGACGACACAAGACGGTTCCAGCCCGCCCCGTGGCAGCGGCCGGAACTCGGCGGCGGACTGGCCTGTGTGCTAGAGGGTGGGCAGATCTTCGAACGAGCCGGGGTGAACGTCTCGCTGGTCAGCGGCAGCGGTCTGCCGGAAGTCGCCGCACCCGGACCGGATATCGCAGGCAAGCCGTTCACCGCGACCGGAATCTCACTGGTCCTGCACCCCACCAACCCCTTCGCCCCGTCCTTCCACGCGAACTTCCGCTACTTCGAAATCGACTCCCACACCTGGTGGTTCGGCGCAGTCTGCGACCTGACCCCCACCTACGGATTCGACGAAGACGCCATCCACTTCCACCGCACCCTGCGAACCTGGTGCACCCGGCACGGCCCGAACTGGTACCCCACTGGCAAAGCCGCCTGCGACGCCTACTTCCTGATCCCCCACCGCAACGAGATGCGCGGCATCGGCGGAGTCTTCTTCGACCGCCTCACCGGCGATTACGACCCCCTACTCGCGCTGGTCACCGACGGCATCGCCACGGTCCTACCCGCCTACCTCCCCATCCTGCACCGCCGCTCCCCCATGCCCTACACCAAACGAGAACGCGACTGGCAGTTACTCCGCCGAGGCCGCTACGTCGAATTCAACCTCGCCCACGACCGAGGCACCCGCTTCGGCCTGCAAACCCACGCCAACACCGAAGCCATCCTGATGTCCCTCCCACCTGTCGCAACCTGGCACTTCCACGCCGCCCCGCAACCAGGCAGCCCAGAAGCCGACACCGCCCGATTCCTCCAACCGACCGACTGGGTTTCGAGAGCAGACGTCCTCGGCTAGCTGAAACCGCCTTTCGTGCAGCGCTGTTGGTGTCGGCACTCGATCAGGATCGAGAGAAGACAGCGCACATGAGGGGTGGTTGTTTGGGTAGGAACTCGACTGTTATTGCGGGGTCGGCGAATTCGGCGAGGGCGGTGAGGGCCTGGGGGCGGTAGGCGCGCAGCATGCTGATGATCGCGTCGTGCAGGAACGGCAGGATTGTCAGTGGACCTTGGCGTAGTGCGCCTGGTGCCGCGATGAGGATTCCTAAGGCGGGGATCAGTGGGAGGGCCGGGGTCGGTAGTCGGGTGAGGTCGATTACCAGGAACTTTGTGCCGATGCGGGTGGCTTCGGCGATGGCGCGCCAGGCCAGCGCGGGAGGTAGGTGGTGAAACGACATGGCGAATACGACGAGGTCATAGCTGTTGTCGGGGGCGTCGATGGCGGTGGCGTCGACAACTCGGGTGGTTGCGCGTTGCTGCGTGCCGAGGGGGCTCGAGGCGATGTTGGCGACCGAGGCGGGGTCCAGGTCGGTGACGGTGACCGTGGCACTGGGGTGTAGTTCGAGGATCTTCGCCGACAGTTTCCCGTGGCCCGCGCCGAGTTCGAGGATCCGCGGGCTGTCGATATCGGCGACCAATGACAGTGCGGTGCGGGCATTGTCCTCGTGCCAGTCACGATCGCCTCTGCGCTCGAGCTCGCTGATGACTACCTGTTTGATCTTGTCCGACACGTCGTAGCGGTCGATGTATTCGAGCACGCCGGTCTGCATCTGCCGGTCCAGCCGTGAGGCGTTCGGTCCGCCGCGCGGCATCGTTTCGATGTCGTAAGCGCGCGATCGCTGCTCGGTCATGACGTCCTCCACAGGGACCAAAGTCCCTAACTCGCTGGTGTTTTCACCGTACCGGGAGGAATGGAGGCGGGCTGAGCTAGCGGGTGGGACGAGGTCTCGGGTTGCCCGCGATCGGCACTCCGGTGCGCCTGGTCTGAGCCAGCGATGCGGGTGAGTCGGCGCTGTGGGCGGCGGTTTGCAGTATGGCGGGCGGTATTTCAGCGGTCGGCGGGGGCTGGTAGCCGGCGAGGGTTGCGGTGCCCCAGACGTAAGGGTCGGCCTGGGCGCTGCCGAATGGTGACCAGGCCAAGCGGGTTTGGCCGGTCTTGTCGTCGGTGTCGGAGTCGTAGACGAGGATGTTCATCGCGAACTTGGCGGGATCGACCGGTGCGGGAAGCTGGGTGAGCGGGATCTTCACCTCGACCGAGTAGCCCCGATACGGCTCGGTGACGATCGCGGCTACCTGCATCCCCGGTACCGCAGCGCCCTGCTGGTTGTCGGCGTCACGCTCGGCAGCGGGGCCACCTCGCGTGTACGGCAGGATGCCGGTTTTGAAAGTGGTTGAGGTGTCGTCGGAATCGCCGCGGGGGTCGAGGGTGATCTCGACCGAGTCGGTGCGCCAATGCCTTTTGATGTCATCAGCGGCCAGTTCGGCGCCTTTATGGTCGTCGGTCACGTTGACCAACACGTACAGGTCGTCGCCGTGCCTGGCCAGCTTTGCGGTCGCCGCGCAGCTGCCGCCGCCCTGCCAAATAGCAAGTGGCAGTGCGGGTCCCGGGTACTCCCCTGGTCCCTCGACACCGTTCAGCGCCGGTGCGATCGCAACGGCCGGGATCGTGGTGGTCGGATTCGGTGGATAGTCCGGCTGGACTCGGTTGGCCAGCCACGGCAACCCGGTTCGGTCGGCCCAATCGGCGAACTCGGCGTACAGCGGTTTCAGTCCCGTTTGCCGGTGCACCGGCACCTCGACGAACCTGCCATCCTCGGCCAAGACTGTGAACCAATCAGATTCGAGCTGCTGCGGGTCCGACGGCACCTGCGCGGGCTTCGCGGCGAAACCCTGTGTCAGATAAAGGCGAGTCGCGTCGCGCTCGATCTGTGCCCAGGTCATGTTGTGTGCGCGTGAACGGGTGCCGGACCACACGCCGAGAATCGGCAAGCCGGTGTCGGGATCTGTGCGTCGCTGTTCGGGTGCGTCGGGTCCGAGCAGCGAGCTGAACCCGTAATTCTGAGCGAGGAGGCTGGTGGGATGCCATGGCGCCAGACCCTCGTCTGTGAGCTGCTCGGGGTAAGCCTTTGGGTCGCTTGCTAATTGGAACGCCTCGATACCGAGACGGGCTGAAAGTTGGTGTCCGCCATGCTGGTTGAACGGCCGGGGATCCATCACCACGATCGTGTGCGGCGTGGTCAGGCGGACCAGCCGCACCAACCTGGCCAGGGTGTCCTGCTCGTCCCAGATGCGCGCGGTCAGCGGTGCCGACAGGGTGTACCAGAAGTCCGGCTTGTCGAGGTAGTAGATGTTCTCGATCCCGGCGAGGGCAGTCGCCTTGCGCTCCTCCGTCTCGCGGATCAGACCCAACTCGGGGCCCTCCGCCAGTCCAACGGCATTGCCGCCGCCCTCACCACGGGTGACGGTGACGACGCCGGTGCTCCACCCCAACTCGTCGTGCCACCGTCCGAAGGTGGACAGGTTGCTCGATTCATCGTCGGGGTGCGCGCCGACGAACAAGACGTCGGTATGAGCTGGATCCCGCGTCGTATCAGCAGCGGTCTTGCTGTCCGATGAACACCCCGCGAGCACCCACGTTGCAGCCAAGGCCGAGGCAAGGACAGTACGGCGGCTCAGCTTGGTCTCGAAGCCTGCTCCCACCATCCACTACCTCCGGTCGTTGCCTACCTGGTCGCGCGTCGAGTGCCCGTCGAATCACAACACATCGGTAGTCACGTCCATGGACTCGGCCCGGAGTGCCCGTCCGATTACGCGGACGGGCATCGGGTTACAGCTCAGTAGGAGACGGTGAAGCGCTGACGGATGAACGAACCGTTCTGGAGCGCGTCGACGATGGCGGAGGCGTAATCGCCGACACTGATGCGACTTTCACCGTTGACGTCGGCGATCGGGGTGTCCCGAGCCTCGGCTCGATACGTTCCGGTGGCGTCGCCCGGGATCAGGTGGACCGGGGGTGGGCTGACGTAGGACCACCGGACGGTCGAGTCGGAACCGCGGAAGATCTCCAGGGCTTCGGACTGGTCGCGGGCCGTCTCCAGGTACTGGGCCGGGAAGTCGGGCGAGTCGACGAAGCGCTGCCCGGGTGCGTATTCGAGGCTGCCGCCGCCACCGAGGAACACCAGGCGGTCGACTCCGGCGAGGGAAGCGCTTCGAGGAGGGTCGCGGCTCCGCGCGGTACCAGCCGATCGTCTCCCTTGATCGCAACCACCACGGCGTCATGACCGGCGACGGCGTCCTTGACCGAAGCCGGGTCGGTGACGTCCATCGTGTCCCGGTCGAGCGAGGTCACCTGGATTCCGCGGGCGGCGGCTTCGCGAGCGACCGCACTGCCGAGGTTGCCTCTGGCCCCGATGACGGCGATCTTCATGGGTTTCTCCTTGTGCAGGTCATCGACGAAATCGGCAATGAGCGGGGCGATTTCGGGGAGGTTCTCCTCGAGGGCGAAATGGCCGGTGTCGAAGAGGTGGAGTGCGGCGTCCGGGAGATCGCGCAGGTAGGCGTGGGCGCCTGATTCGGGGAAGAAGGCGTCGTTGCGGCCCCAGATGATCAACGTCGGCGGCAGGTGGTCGCGCAGCCACTGCTGCCAGACCGGGTAGAGCGTCAGGTTGCTGTGGTAGTCGAGGGCCAGCTCGACCTGCGCGTCCTTGCGGCCCGGTGCGTCCAGAAAATGCTGGTCCAGGGTCCAGCCGTCGGGTGCGATGAGCTCGACATCGGTTGTGCCGCCCTCGTACTGGCTGCGCGTGACCGGCAGCTCCAGGATCTGCCGGACGTTCTCCTCTGCGCCTTCAACGCCCGGCACGTTGGCACTCATCGCCCGAGCCATGTCGGACAGACCCTCGTCATAGGCATTGGAGTTCTGGACGATCAGCCCGGCGATCCAGTCCGGGCGCCGGGTGGCGAGCCGGAAACCCACAGGCCCGCCAAAATCGAAGGCGTACAGCACGAATTCGGTTACGCCGAGGGTTTCCACGAAGTCCTCGATGACGTCGGCAAGCCGGTCGAAGGAGTAGCGGAAACCGTCCGGAACTTCGGTGTACCCGAAACCCGGGTAGTCGGGCGCGATCATTCTGTACCGGCCGCCCAGCGCATCCATCAGCCGCCGGAACTGGTGCGATGCCGACGGGAAGCCATGCAGCAGTAGCAGCACCGGCGCGTCTACCGGGCCGGTCTCCCGGTAGAAGACCCGCACTCCGTCGACCTCGACGAATCTGTGCTTGATGTGCGGAATGTTGACTACCGACATGTCATGCCGACCTTTCTGAAACGTGTCCAACAGACCCGTCTACGATCAAGCGTCCACCGGGCGTGATCAACGGCAAATCACCCAAAGACCGTTAACCGGTGGTTAATGATTACGAGAGCGACAGTGGAGCGATACGAGATAGAAGCGTTCCTGACGCTCGCGGATGAGTTGCATTTCGGCCGCACCGCAGACCGGTTGCGCGTGTCAACCGCGCACATCAGCAAGACGATCAAAAAGCTGGAACGTCAGGTCGGCGTCGCGCTGTTCGAACGGACCAGCCGCAAAGTCACCCTCACGCCGGTCGGATCGCAGCTGCGCGAGGAACTCCGCCCCGCCTATGACCAGGTCCAGCAGAGCGTCAAGAACGCGAAGAATGCCGGCCGCGGAATCCACGGCATCCTGCGCGTCGGCTACTTCGGGTCGGCCGGTGGACGTTTCTTGCTCCAAGTGAGCGACTCCTTCCACACCAGGCACCCCGACTGCACCGTGCAGATCACAGAGTTGCAGCTCAGCGACGGTGCAGGACGACTACGCAGCGGCGACGCCGAACTCCAAATGTGCTGCTTCCCAATGGAAGAACCCGATATGACAATCGGGCCCGCCCTGTACTCGGAGGCGAAAATGCTCGCCGTCTCGTCCGCACACCCCTTCGCTCGTCGCCCCTCGTTGTCCCTGGAAGACCTGGCCCAGGTCAAGATGATCCAGAATCCCCCAGAACTCCCGGCGTACTTCGATGAGTTCCACCACCCCAAACGCACTCCATCCGGTCAACCCATCGAACCCGGCCCGACCGCCGCCACGTTCCCGGAGATTCTTGCTCTCGTCGGGGCGGGCAAAGGTGTCTACCTCACCACCGAACAAGCGCCGCAGTTCTATCTCCGCCCAGACGTCACCTACGTCCCCGTCCCCGACGCACCATCTCTGGAGTTCGGTCTCGGTTGGCTCAACACCGGATTCACCAGCAGGATCCAGGCATTCGTGCAGGCCGCCAACGACGCCCGGGACTCAATGACCGTCTGATCGCCGCAGGACCGCACTGAGCCAGTGCATACACGCCTGCCGCTATCTACCAGCCAAACGTCGAGAAGGATGCTCCCCCACCGATGCGCCGCATCGCCACCCGGCAGTATTCGATCATCGGATCGGGCAACGCATCGAGCGCGAACCAGCCAAGGCCACTGCACTTCTCAGGCTCCCGGTTGACGGGCTCACCCTGCCACTTCGACACCGTGAAGAAGAAAGCCACACGACCACCAGCCGACGAGTTGTGCATAACGTGACTGAACCCCACGTCTCCTACCTCGATCAGCACGCCGATCTCTTCTTCCGCCTCACGAACCAGAGCATCAACAACGGACTCACCCGCCTCGAGATGCCCGGAGGGCAGATGCCACGCACCATCCGCAAAGCCAGTGTTGCGGCGCCGACCGAACAACACTTCGTCACCACGACGCAGCAACAGGTGAACATCGCCAGTTATCTTGTGCCGCTGAGGCTTATCTGCCCGCTCGGGCCTGATTCCGGTGCCACTCATCGGTAGATCCGTCTCCTCTGATAGCAACTGAACACGTTGTTCGATACTCCGATCCCAACCAACAAAACACAGAAGGCCGAGGTTGCGTTAGGGTTCGGTAGTCAATGATCGTTCGGCAGCATCCAACAATTCCTTATAGGTCAACACTTCGATCCTGTTCAGATGAGCGTTCTGAACACGCAAAGTCTCATCAATCGCAGATTCCGGTACATCAGGCTGGAACTTCGGATGACCGACAAGTACGATCGCGTTGGCTCGCCGGGTGTCAATCGAAAACTCGGCCAGGACACGTTCACGGTCCTCATCAAGACCACATAGATAGTTCAGCGCCTGACCGACACCCGCGTGCACGTTGTCGGTGGCCACTAAAGAATTTCTGTGCTTCTTGACCACGCGGACATTAGCCTGCTTGAGCTCAACAACGCACAGGGAGCCGTCCGGGCGCAAAAGTGGTATATCCAGCTCATCACCCGATACCAGTCGGCGATGCGGCGCGACTCCCACGAACCGACCACCAAATATCCACAATTGTTCACTCAGAGCGAGATGGATATCTCGCTCATTCGAGTCGGGATTCTCGATGATAGCCCTGAGCGAGACCAGGCCGTCGTGGCGACGCTGGAGTTCCACCGCTTGGAGCAATACCAAGCCTGCCTTATCTGCCGCAATGACTGCGAGTGCGTCGGGACTGGTGACGATTCTGCGTGCAGCGTCGTCTATATCCTCGATGTCGATGCGGTTAGCTAACACTTCTGCGATCCACGCTGCCGTCTCGGCACGCCCGCGGGCTATTCGGTACCGTCCGGGCCGATCTTGCGGCGCATCCATGAACGGTACGTTCTCGGATATACTCTCAATATGTAACACAAGCTCTGATGCCGTCGCGTCTGGCTGCTTCTCCAAAAACCCCTTAGCGATCTCGCGCCAGTATGCACTCGATGCGGTAATCATTTCACTCACAAATTTCAGGTTGATATCGCTGCGCTGCACTCGGAACAGCGGATAGCGGTCGTCCATATCCTGTTTGTAAAGATGACCTTCGGAATAGGCGATACCTTCATGCAGTCGCTGAGTTACGTCGTCACCCTCGCATTTTTTGGCCTTTTCAAACGCGACGCGCATAAGATCGATGAGTCGACGGCCGCCGCGACGACCACTGTTGCCGCCGTTGATGTGACCGAGCGCGTCCTGTACCGCGGATCGTACGTCGTCGTCGCTGCAGCGATCCCGGGCCTGTTCGAGGATGATTTCCAGCGTCCAGTCGCTCCTAACACTCATGCCTGACAGTCTGATTGGTGCAGTCGGCACCTGTCTGAACTTCTCGGACCTTCGCATCATTGATCCAGAGCGGCGCAGCATCGAGTCTGGCGACTGAGCGGGCGGCGCGCTGGATCGGGACTGGCGGGCGGGGAGGCGGTCCGGGGGCGTGGCATCGGGACTGGCGAGCCGAGGTTGGGACTGGCGTGGAGCATGGCAGATGAGGTGGGGATTGGAACAACGAAGGCCGGGTCATGTGGACCGGGCCTTGGCGGTGGAGCTGCCGGGAATCGAACCCGGATCAGGCCTCTGGCAGGGGTAGCGATCCGGGTTCTACCTGCGAAAACACATCACTGTGTTTCACGGTGAATCAGCCTCTTTTCCGGCCGATTGTGCCCAAAATATGCCCACACACCCGTGCGAAACAATGTTCAGGGCGGAGAAAGCCTCTCACCACCCGCCTACACCGAATCTCTACCCGAGATATGGCGCAGGTCGCCCCTCCAGGTAGTGGGTCAGCCTGAGTCGCTGCGTGTGGTGGATGTCGAGGCTGTCCAGCTCGGCGGGGGCTACGAACCGCAGTTCGGTGGACTCATCGGAGATGGCGAGGTCGCCCCCGATGACACGGGCCAGGAAGCACACGTTGAACTGGCGTCGGACCTCGCCGTCGCTGTAGGCGATTACGTGGCGGGGATCGGTGTAAGTGCCGACGAGCCCGGTGATTTCGATGTCGAGACCGGTTTCTTCCTTGACCTCTCGTACCGCGCAACCGGGGAGGCTGTCGGTCATCTCCATACCGCCACCGGGCAATGCCCATAAGCCGCTGTCGGCACGCCGCTGTAGCAGGATGCGGCCCTGGTCGTCACACACCACAGCGGAGGCCGCGACGACGAGACTGTTCGGCTCGGGTGCGGCGGGGTCGTCGTAGAACTCGGTGCGCGCCATCGGTTTACCCTTCCACCGGTCGGGCCGTGTGCCAGACCGCGTCGAAACTGTCGGTATAGGTGTCGAACAGGCCCCCGTCGACGGTACGGCGCAGGTGCCAGACGGGCGCGCCGTAGGCATTCACTCCCCACACGTGGGCATTAACCTCGGCCAATCATGGTAATGGCGCCTAACCTGCGGCGGGAATGGCGAAAGGTGCTCCGACCTGCGATAATTCGACTTGCGAAGGCTGAATTGATCGAGGTTTTGGAGCACCTTTCTGGTGGGCAAGTCTATATCGCCGTATCCGCGGCTGACCATCGACGGTGACGGTGCGGGCGTGGTGTCACACGCAGGTGCGGCACTGCTGCTGCGTACTGCCGAGATAACTGGTTTGACCTGGGGTTTGTCGGAACAGTTGGGGCCGTGGCGCAAACCGATGGCTGTCCACGACCCGGGCAAGATCGTGCTGGATTTGGCGGTGACACTCGCGGTCGGTGGTGACTGCGCCGCGGATGTGGCGTTGTTACGGGCCGAGCCGGGCGTGTTCGGTCTGGTGGCCTCGGATCCGACGGTGTCGCGGACGATCACCGCGCTGGCTGCCCAGGCACCGAAAGCGTTGGCCGCCATCGCTTCTGCACGCGCGGACGCGCGGGCGCAGGCGTGGGCCGTGGCTGGGCCGAACGCCCCCGGTCACGGGATCAACATCGATGATCCGTTAATCATCGATCTCGACGCCACCCTGACCGACGCGCACTCGGAAAAACAGAACGCCACACCGACGTTCAAGCGGGGCTTCGGCTTCCACTCGCTGTGGTCGTTCATCGACCACGGTCGCACCGGCACCGGCGAGCCCGCCGCGCCCATGCTGCGGCCGGGCAACGCCGGTAGTAATACCGCTGCCGACCACAAGCAGGTTCTCCGCGATGCCCTCGCTCAGCTGCCGTGGCAGCCGGGATGGCGGGTCGGCCGGAAAGTGCTGGTGCGCACCGATTCCGGTGGCGGCACCCACGAGTTCCTCGACTACTGCCACCGCCGCCGGCTGCAGTACTCGGTCGGGTTCACTCTCACCGACGAGATCGTCACCGCCATGGGCACCCACCTGAATCCGCAGGATTGGACACCGGCCTACGACGCAGACGGCGAGGTCCGCGACGGCGCCTGGGTCGTGGAAGTCACCGGCATCACCGAGTTGACCGGATGGCCGCCCGGCATGCGGCTCATCGTCAGGAAAGAGAGACCACACCCCGGTGCTCAGCTGCGGTTCACCGACCGCGACGGGATGCGGTTGACCGCGTTCGTCACCAACACCACCCGCGGCCAGCTGCCCGACCTCGAGTTGCGTCACCGCCAGCGGGCCCGCTGCGAAGACCGGATCAGAAACGCGAAAGACACTGGCCTGCGCAATCTTCCGTTCCACAGCTTCGACGCCAACCGCATCTGGCTCGCCGTCGTCGCGCTCGCACTCGACCTGACCGCCTGGATGCAGACACTCGCCCTGCACGACCACCCCGCACGTCGCTGGGAACCGAAAACGCTACGGCTGCGGCTGTTTTCAGCCGCCGGACGCATCGCCCGCCATGCCCGCAAAACCACACTGCACCTGGCGCGGCACGCCCCCTACACCGAACTGCTCACCACCGCCGCAGCACGCCTGCAACCCGGCTGACCAGCCAGAAACCGTCCCTGCAACCAAGGAAACCAACCACCCGGGCCAGTGGAACCCGGCAGCCAGCCCGCTGCGCGGGCCAGCTGCCCTGCCCGCAACCGGAAAACTACGACCGAAACACCCAATCCGAACCCGATCAGGCCAGCACATCAACCCGGCGAAAGATCGAGGTTAACCACCATTTCGTTGTCGGCACGGTAGATGCTGTTGTAGAGGGTCGTGTCGTGCGTACGCAGCTCGACACCGGGCGTTGCGTGCAGAGCCCGGTAGTGCATCAGCGCGAGACGGCAACGGGATTCGATGCCGTGGCCGAATTTCTCTTCCCTGCCCCGTTGTTGGACGTTGGCACTGTCGGCATCACCCACGGCTATCCGGATCGCGCAGCCCGCCTCGGCCCGTTCGATCAACAGGTCATTGAGCCTGGGGTACGCCTCGTGGAGGAAGACCGCCGCGTACACCAGGACGTCGATGTGTTGGCGCGCTGCCGCGAACAGGTTGACGAACATCGACGCCGGGACGTCGGCCCGCTGGTCGTAGAGCGCGACGAGTTCAGGGCTGACAGCGCGGGCTGTGCGCGCCTGCCGCAGGGCGGGCCACAGGGCGTGAACGTCCTCACCCAGGGTCTCCGCGGCTTGAATTGCGGTACGCCGACGAGGGATCCGACCGAGATTCACCCATCGCTCAACCGATTTCGGATCGACCCCCGTCGCCTCGGCCAAGCTGGATTGGGTCCATCCTCCGGCCGCCATGGCGGCCCGTAACCGCTCATTCGACATAGGGACGTTGTACACCCTTCGGGACGTCCCGAAGTGGGAAACGTAGGAGGTTCCGTCGTCCCACTGATCAACGAGACGCTGTGTGCACAACGCGCGGCTACGGAGAGAAACACAACCCGATCGCCGGTCGTCCCCTATAGCCGCGTAGACACGGTGCCCCCATTGGTCCCCAGCGGTGGGCGCTCATCAACCGAGCAATCGAAGGGGGCGGGTGGTGGGCCTTCCCGCACGACGCGACGACGAAGACGCTCGAAAACTGGCGCTGGCCCCGGACGACGGGCCGCGCTACCTCCAACACCCCGACGGCACATGGTCGATGGTCGGCCCGGACGGATGGCCGGTCACCCCCGACGAGTACGCGGAACTCCACGCTGATGCCATTGCGGCGGTGTCCCAGCGAGTGATTGACGTAAAGCCAATCTGGTTACAGGACAACGAAACTCGATGAGCTTCGGATGGATCGTGCTCGGGTGGGCGGCCGTGATCGGCCTGCCCCTGGCAGTTCTGGTGGCCGTGATCCTGTGGCCCGAGCACATCCCGAAAGACCGCACCGTGCAAGCCATTCGGCGGCGCATCGAGGACGAAGACGAGTCACCGCCGACCGTTGGCCCTGGTCGCTGAACGGCCACATAACGGGCGGCCACAGCGGCAACGTCCTGACCTCGGCGTGACGAGACCGAATGAGCGCTCGGCGGCAATAGCGCGGGCTCGCCTCTTCTTGTCGTAGGTCGCCCTACTGTCCTTCGAGTAACTCGATCAGCTTCTGAAGCTTGACCCTTGTGCCGTTTCCGGCTCGCGTCCGTCCTCGCCGCCATTCGATGGTGGCCTGCCCAATCCGGAGGTGTCCGACGTGCTTGCCCTCTTCGTCGGCGATATCGAACGTGATCCCCTTGTTGCCGAGGGCGATGGTGACATCGGAAGCGTCCACCTTGACCTTCATGAATGTCTCCTAGATTGTCGGATCGCTATAGGCGGTATATCGCCCGCTGGTCGAATTTGGTACAACCGGTCAGTCGGACCGTGTCCACGACCACTCTTCGTTTGAGCCAAGATCCAACGCCGGCTCGGCCACAAGTCGGCGACCATGACGCTCGACAACTATGGGCACCTGTTCGATGACGATCTCGACGGCGTGGCCGACCGAACGGGCGTCGGATTCCGGGCCGCCGCTGCGAGGTGTGCCCAGAATGTGCCCACTCAGCCCAATCTGCGGGTAGTCGGGGCATGAAAAAGGCCCTTCACCTGCGGTGCAAGTGAAGGGCCTGCGGTGGAGCTGCCGGGAATCGAACCCGGGTCCTCTGCCGCGTCTCCAGGGCTTCTCCGTGTGCAGTTCGCTGTGTCTCTACTTGGATCTCTGGGTCTCGCGAACAAGCTCAGATGACGATCCCAGTCGCTGTTTGATGTCCCATCCTGGTCCGCGACCGGCCAGGACGGTAATTCCCTCTAGCTGATGCCAGTACCCGGGTCGAGGGACGAACCCGGACTGACAGACTTGCTCTGCTACTTAGGCAGCGAGAGCGAAGTCGCGCTGATTGGAATCGGCGCTTAATTGGTTGCGATGACGCTTACGGTGGTCTCTCGCCTGCACCGACACGCTTCCCCTGAATCTACGTACAAAGTCGAAACCGTTCAGCCCCGCACGTCCCGGCACCTTGCCGGGCTGTTCATGTTAACACCGGCCAGAGCCCGGTTCTTCCCATTATCCGGCGGGTGTCCTCAGGCCGCGGCGATGAGTCCGACCGCGACGAGGGCGAGCACCATGCCGATCTGCTGCAGGCGTCCGACGCGCTCACCGAGCAGCACCATCGCGAGCAGGACGGTGGCCGCGGGGTACAGCGAGCCGATCACGCTGACCAGTGAGAGCAGCGATCCGTGGAACGCGTGTACCAGGGCGATGTTGGCGATCACGTCCAGTACGGCGATGTAGCAGGCCAGCCGCAACGGCTCACCGCGCAATCGCTTGAACTGCCCGGCCGACAAGGCGGTTACCCACACCACCGCGGTGGCCGCGCCACGCTGCGCGAGCAATGGCCACAGCCCGGCTGACGCGGCGGTTTCGTGCAGGAAGACGAACATGAAGCCGAATGCCAGACCGGATCCGACGGTCAGCAGGGCGACCTTCTTGGTGAACCGCAACTCGCGCCCACCGGTGATCTCCTCGGTGACGGCGTCCGGCGATTCCCGGCTGACCAGTAGCACCGCGATCAACGCGAACACGATGCCCGCGAACGCGAGCGGCCCGGGTCGCTCCCCGATCACCAGGCCGACCAATACCGGAACACCGGCTACCAGCACCGCGGTCAGTGGTGACACCACGGCCATCGGACCGCTGGCGAGCGCGGCATAGAACCACCAGACGGCGACACCGCTGGCGACACCTGCTGCCAGGCCCCAACCCATAGACGCGGCGTCGAAGGTCCCGCCGACAAACGGCAGGAGGATCAGCACGAGCACGACCGACAGCGGATACGAGTAGATGACGACCCGTAGCGCGGTCACCTTTCGGGCCGCGACACCGCCGTAGAAGTCGCTCACGCCGTAGCCGAGCGCGGCTACCAGCGCCAACAGGACGGCGGTCAGCGCATGCCTTTGATCCGCCGCCCTAGCTCGCGAGTGACCTCACGCTCGGCGTCGCGCTTCGCCAGATCCTGGCGCTTGTCGTAGTCCTGCTTGCCCTTGGCGAGAGCCAGTTCGACCTTGACCTTGCCGTCGGAGAAGTACATGGACAGCGGAACGAGCGTCTGGTTGCCCTCGCGCGACTTGCCGACCAGGCGGTCGATCTCGCGCTTGTGCAGCAACAGCTTCCGGATCCGGCGCGGCGAATGGTTGGTCCAGGTGCCGTGGCTGAACTCCGGGATGTGCAGCCCACGCAGCCACACCTCGCCGTTGTCGACCGTCGCGAACGCGTCGACCAGCGAGGCCTTGCCCTCACGCAGGCTCTTGACCTCGGTGCCAACCAGCGCGATCCCGGCCTCGTAGACGTCCAGGATCGTGTAGTTGTGCCGCGCCCGGCGGTTGGTCGCGATGACCTTGCGCCCCTGTTCCTTCATAACGATCAACCTTAAGTGACGCGGCAACCGGATTATTCCCAGGTCGGGGCGCGGCACTCGCGGTACTAGCCAGTGTTTTGAAAGTGTTTCGGGTTGAGGGGCGCCGTGTAGCGGCGCCCCTCAACCCGTGGAATGCGGAAGGTGTTGCCTGCGTTGGCGTGTCGGTGACCAGATGAAGGGAGGTCTCCGGTAGATGGTTCAGCGACGAAGAAGAACCTGAATACCGGAGACCTCGTGACCAGCGTATCGGTGGCGAGGCGCGCGGATCTGACCGATGCCCAGTGGGCGCGGCTGGAACCGCTGTTGCCTCGTGGCAAAAAGGCGGGCCGCCCGCCGAAGTGGACGAAACGACAGCTCATCGACGGGATTCGATGGCGCACCCGATGCGGGACACCGTGGCGGGACGTGCCCGAGTATTACGGGCACTGGCAGACGGTATATGGGCTGTTCCGTCGCTGGCAGCGTGCGGGGGTGTGGACGCTGATCTGGAAGATGCTGCAAGCGTTCGCCGATGCCGCCGGTCGCATCGGGTGGCAGGTGAGTGTGGATTCCACCATCGCCCGAGCGCATCGGCATGCCGCCGGGGCCCGCCGCGACGGCCACGCCCAGTCCGAGCCGCCTGGCGGGGTCGACATCGAGCCCGCCGATCACGGGCTCGGGCGTTCCCGTGGTGGATGGACCACCAAAACCCACCTGGCGTCCGAGCAGGGCCGTAAGGTGCTGTCCTTCCTGATCACCGCCGGTCAGCGCGGCGACAGCCCACAGTTCACCGCCGTGCTCGCCGGTATCGCGGTGCCCCGCCTCGGGAAGGGACGCCCGCGCACCCGGCCCGAGCGGGTACGCGCCGACAAGGCCTACAGTTCCCGCGCCAACCGCGCACACCTGCGCGGACGCGGGATCAAAGCCACCATCCCGATCAAGACCGACCAAACCGACAACCGCAAGAAGAAAGGCTCCGCCGGTGGGCGACCACCAGCGTTCGACGCCGAGGACTACAAGCAACGCCATGCCGTGGAATGCGGTATCGGCCAGTTGAAGGAAAACCGTGCCATGGCAACCAGATACGACAAACTCGCCGTCCGCTACCAGGCCACCGTCCACATCACAGCCATCGACCAATGGCTCCGACACGGGTGAGGGCGGGCACCTGCCCGCCCTCACCCACTTTCAAAACACTGGCTAGCCGCCGGGGCGCACGGTGACCCAGAGTGTGAGCAGCGCGATGAAGGCGGCGACGAGCAACACCGTGGAGAACCGGGGTCTACCGGGTCGCGGGGGCGGGCGATGGCGCAGCCACACACTTTCCACGGTCGGGTCGGTCCCCCTGCGGGTGTTCGGCGGCGCGTCCGGCACCTCGGAGCTGGGGGAACTGCCCGACGAGTCGCCCCCGTCGTCCGGGCCATCACCGGTAGCCATGCCCAGCACGGTAGCTCGCACGGCCGCGACACGCCGCAATTCCCGCGTGCCGCAACATAGTTGGTACTCAGGCGAGACGTCGGGTGAAGGCCTGGGTGGCGGCCGCGGTCGCGACGTCGACGGTGAACACGCGCAGGTCGACACTGGTCGGGGTGAGATCCAACACCATGAAACCGAGGTCGTGATAGTTCTCGAACAGCGCGGGGTGCGCACCATGCGGGGTGGCCGCGGGTTCGGCGGCGACGGTCTTGGCGGCGGCGCCGGACACGATCTGCCGGGTGCCCTTCGACTCGATGGTCGGCTCCAGCACCTGGAGCGAATGGTCGTGCCCGGAAAGCAGGAACTGGCAGGCGCCCGCGACGTGCTCCTCGATGAACCGCTTCACGTGCACGCCGTTGATCGGCTCGATGGGCAGGCCCTCGTAGCGTCCCGCGTCGCCGTGCGGGCCGTTGTTGAGGTACGGGTGGTGGGTGCAGGCGACCTTCCAGGTGGCGCTGGACCCGGCGATAGCCCGGTCGAGCCAGGCGCGCTGCTCGTTCATGAACGGCCCGTCGACCGCCCAGTACGGCGAGAGGATCGGCGGAATGTAGGCAGCGAGCGGATTGAGATCGAGGACGAAGAACTCGATGACGGGGTTCTGCTCGGGCACCCGCACCGAGTAGTACCGGCTCGGCATCCACCAGCGCGGCGAGTTCGCGTGGTACTCGACCTCGTGGTTACCGCGCACCAGCCAGCCGCCGTCACCGGGCAGTACGGAACTGGTGTCGTGGTTGCCGAGCACCATCAACCACGGGAAATCCAGTCCGGCATTGGGGGTTTCGAACTTGTCGGCGAACTGGCGGTCGGTGCCGCTGTTGGGGCCGAACTCGTAGATGTTGTCGCCGAGACCCAATGCGAGGGAGACGGGTTCGCGGCGATGGAACTCGCGCATGGCATTGGCGACCGCCCACTGGGTGCGCGTTCCGGTGCCCGCATCGCCAGTCACCAACACGCGCAACTGGCGCCCGGTCGGGAAGCCGAACTTGGTGACACCGGGCGCGACCGGCACCGCTTGCGCGGGCGACAGGCCGACCAGCGATACGACGCCCGCCGCGCCGGCCAGAAAGCTCCGACGACCAAAACTGTTGTCACGCATGCGATGTCCTCCACAGTCCGGTGCCCCACCCGGCGACCATCTTCGCCCATCGGGCGAGCAATGGCGATGCCGGGTGGGGCCGGATCAACTGGGGAGAACTACTTCGCCGCGGCGACCGGCTTCTTGTTCCGGTCCAGGCCGAGCGCGTCGGACATGGTGAAGAACAGGTCCGTCTGATCGGTCAGACCGACCACGTTGGCGGCGTGCGGGCCGTAGGCGGCGACGCGCAGCTGGGTGCCGGTGTGCTCCTGCGAGCCGCCCGCTTCGGCGTTGCCGTAGGAGACGCCCATCTCGGCGCCGTCCTTGGTGACAACCTTGCTGGTCAGCGAGAGCGACTTGGTCTCCAGCGGGACGATCTGGCTGCTGTGCGCGTGGTCGGCGGTGACGATCACCAGGGTGTTGCCGTCGTTCTTGGCGAATTCGAGCGCGGCCTGCACGGCCTCGTCGAGGTCGACGGTCTCACCGACCTGACCACAGGGGTTGGCGTTGTGGTCCTGCTTGTCGATCGAGGCGCCCTCGACCTGCAGGAAGAAGCCATCCTTGCGCGGCTTGAGCAGGTCGATCGCCTTGCGCGTCATGGTCGCCAGGTCGGGCTGGGTGGCGGCGCGCTCGGGGTTGGGCTTGCAGGTCTGCGCGGGCAGGTTCAGGCCGTTCTGCACCGCGTTGTCACCGGCCCACCGGACCGGCATGTTGCCGGAGCTGAACAGGCCGAGCACCGGCGCGTCCTGATCCGCCTTGGTGACGCCGTCGAGACCGGTCTTGTCCGCGACGAGGTTGTAGCCGCGGGCCTTGGCCTGGTCCTTCAGGCTCTGACCCTGCCACTGGCCGCCGGCCGCCTTCTGGTCGAAGCTCTTCGAGCCGCCGCCGAGGGTGACATCGGCGCGCGTGTTGAGCAGCTGCTCGCTGATCGAGCCGAGGCCGCCCTTCTCCAGCGCGTTGGTCGGGCACTTCAGCGCCGTCTCCTCCGGGCCGTAACACTTGCGGTCGGTGACGTGCGCACCGAGCACCGCCGGGGTGGCGTCCTGGATTTCGGCGGTGGTCACGTTGCCGGTGGCCTTGCCGTTGGCCTTCGCGATCTCCAGCAGGTTGGTCTGCGGGGCGCCCTTGAGGTCGACGCCGATGGCGCCGTTGTAGGTCTTGGTTCCGGTGGACCACGCGCTGCCGCTGGCGGCGGAATCGGTGACGTAGTCCGGCTTTCCGGTGTTCTTGTCCAGCGCGTAGTGCGTGTAGGAGCCGGTGAGCGGCAGGGCGTCGATGCCCTTGAAGTAGCCGCCCGCGCCCTCGGCGACGTTGCGCGCCACGGTGATTTCGGAGTCGCCCATGCCGTCACCGATCAGCAGGATGACGTTCTTGGCCTGGTTGCCGTTGAGCGAGGCGCGCAGCGCGTCGGTCCGGTCGCCGGTGGTGCGGCGCGCGCCACCGTTCTCGGTCACCGTGCCCTTGGCGTTGGGGCTCAGGAGATCGCCGTTGCCCTGCTTCGTGGAATCGGACGAACCGCAGGCGGCCAGGGTCCCGACGAGAACTGCGGCGCCCAGGATGGCGCCCGCACGGAACCGGCGGGGCATAGAACGCGACGAGACAGGGGGCATGAGCGAAAACTCCATTGTTCGTAGATACGTCGGTTGGTTGGAGCCTTGCGTCGTCTTCTGAACAAAAAGGGCATAGCGGGCAACCAGGCGGTTACCGGACGATTTCCCATTAGCATGTCCGCATGGGTCGGCTAGCCGTGCGGCGAGTGAATACCACTGCTGCACAGCGATTTTCACACAAACCGCAGTGTCAAACCGGCTTTCTGGCCATTTGACCAGAAGGTGCAGAATGTCACTCTCCGGCGAGGACCTCCAGCACCTGTTCGCCGTACTTGGCAAGCTTGTTCTCGCCGACACCGTTGACCGTGCCGAGCTCGGCCAGGCTCGTCGGCTTGCGCGCCACGATCTCGCGCAGGGTGGCGTCATGGAAGACGACGTACGCGGGAACGCCCTGCTCCTTGGAGGTCGCGGCCCGCCATTCGCGCAGCCGCTCGAACACAGGCGCATCCGCCGGTGCCATGTCGGCGGCCGGGGCCTTGCCCGCCTTGGCGGCGCGCGCCGGTTTGGTCGGCCGTTCGCGTTCGCGACGCAGCAGCACCTGACGTCCCTCGAAGAGCACCTCGTTGCTCGCGTCGGTGAGCGTCAGCACGCCGTAGTCGCCGTGCACCGCGAGCAGCCCGCCCGCGAGCAATTGCCGCACCACGCCACGCCATTCGAGATCGCGCAGATCGGTGCCGATCCCGAAGACCTTCAGTTCGTGGTGATCGTGCTGCAGCACCTTGGGGTTCTTCTTGCCGAGCAGGATATCGACGATGTGGCCCGCCCCGAAGCTCTGGCCGCGTTCGCGTTTGAGCCGCAGCACGGTGGACAGCAGCTTCTGCGCGGGAACGGTGCCGTCCCAGGATTCGGCCGGCGTGAGGCAGGTATCGCAGTTACCGCACGCCTGCTGGTCGTGCTGACCGAAGTAGTTGAGCAGCTGCACCCGGCGACAGCTCACCGTCTCGCACAGCGCGAGCATCGCGTCCAAGTGCAACTGCAGCTGACGACGATGGGTGGCGTCGCCCTCCGAGGACTCGATCATCTTGCGTTGCTGCACAACATCATTGAGGCCGTACACCATCCACGCCGTGGAGGGCTGCCCGTCGCGGCCCGCCCGGCCGGTCTCCTGGTAGTAGCCCTCCACGGACTTCGGCAGGTCGAGATGCGCGACGAAGCGCACGTCCGGCTTGTCGATGCCCATGCCGAAGGCGATGGTCGCGACCACCACCAGGCCGTCCTCGCGGAGGAACCGCGTCTGGTTGTCCGCACGGGTGCGGTTGTCCAGGCCCGCGTGATACGGCACCGCGCTGACACCGTTCTCGGTGAGGAACGCCGCGGTCTTCTCCACCGAGTTGCGGGACAGGCAGTAGACGATGCCCGCGTCGCCCGCGTGCTCGGTGCGGATGAATTCCAGCAGCTGACGATCGGGTTTGTTCTTCGGCTCGATCCGGTACTGGATATTCGGCCGGTCGAAGCTCGCGACGAAGCGGCGGGCCGCGCCGAGGTCGAGTCGCTGCACGATCTCGTCGCTGGTCTTCGCGGTCGCGGTCGCGGTCAACGCGATGCGCGGCACATCGGGCCAGCGCTCGTGCAGCATGGACAGCGCGAGATAGTCCGGCCGGAAATCGTGGCCCCACTGCGAGACACAGTGCGCCTCATCGATGGCGAACAACCCCACCTTGCCGCGATCGAACAGCTGCGCCGTCGTCTCCAGCCGTAACCGCTCCGGCGCCAGGTACAGCAGGTCCAACTCCCCCGCCACGAACTGCGCCTCCACGGCACGGCGTTCGTCCGGGAACTGGGTCGAATTCAAGAACCCGGCGCGCACGCCGAGCGCGCTGAGCGCGTCGACCTGGTTCTGCATCAATGCGATCAGCGGCGAGATCACCACCCCGACCCCGGGCCGCACCAGCGCGGGCACCTGATAGCACAGTGACTTACCGCCACCGGTCGGCATCAGCACCAGGGCGTCACCACCCGCGACCACGTGTTCAACGATCTCGCGCTGATCGCCGCGAAAGCTGTCGTAGCCGAACACTCGGCGTAGAACCTCTTGCGCCGCACCGGATCCGGCGTCCACACCGGGGTCGGTGTCGGTCGCCGTGGCCGCGAATGCATCGGTGGGAGTCACCCGGCCCATCCTACGAGCGCGCGCTCGCGGCGCTACCGGTACGTCGCCCGGATTTCCCAGCTCGGGTGTCGAACGGTCCACATGTGGACAAACCATCACCGGCGCCGCGAAGCCGAAGGCACTGACCTGCGGGTCCTGTCGGATGGCCGAAATCACCGCACTGCCCATGTCTGTAGCTGCTGTTAGGTTGGCGCACATGGCAATAGGGATGGGGAGTGATCGAATTCGGGCACTGCTTGTCGCCGCGGCAGTCGCGGCGGGGATCGTCGCCGCGGCCCCGACGGCGACCGCCGATACCGTTGCGCCGATGTGTGCGGACGGGTGGGAGGCGACCACGCTGGTCGAGGGGGTCGGCAATTTGGAGAACCTCGACTCCGACGGCAACGGCGGGTTCTATGTCACCGGCCTCCTCGACGGGTTCCTCGCCCATGTGGACAGCGCCGGTCGATTCGAGAAGGTTCTGACCGGGCTGGATCACCCTGCGGGCGTGCGGGTTGACGGCCCGCACGTCTACTTCCTCACCGGGGACGGGTTGACGGAGGCTCCTGGCACGTTGCAGCGGTACGAGGTGGCGACCGGCGCGGTAACAGTCCTGCTCAACGGTCTGAACGGCCCGAACGGTCTGCTGCTACTACCCGACGGCGATCTGCTGTTCACCACCATTGGCACCAACGGACCACCGACCGGGATCGCCCGCTACCGGCCGTCCACGGGCGACTACACGCGCACCTGGTCCAATGTGCCGCTGTCCAACGGCATCGCGTTGGCCCCCGACGGGAAGTCCGTCTACGCCGACAACATGACCATGCGGATCTTCCGCATCCCGCTGGACGCCCCCGACCGGCAGGTCGTCGTCGCTGGAATCCCGAACCTGATCTCGCTACCCGACGACATGGAGGCCACCCGTGCGGACACCCTGTACGTCGCCGACCATGCGTTCGGCTCGATCAACCAGGTGAACACAACGACCGGTGCCGCCTGCGCCATCGTCACCGGCCTGATCAAGCCAGGCCCGATGCGCAACCCACCGGACGGGACCACCTCGGTCCGCATCGCGCGCGACGGCAACGGCTGGGCGTTGTACATCACCGGCATGGACGGAACACTGCGCCGACTACGCCCGCCGTCGGGCATAGACCTCACCCCGGCTACCCCCAACAGGTAGAAACGAAGGAGCCCGCCCGAATTCCGAGCGCGGATCGGGCGCGCATTCGCGGAAAGGAACCAAGCATGCCGGAATCGGCTCCCATGATCGCGGCCACACCGGACGATGCCGAGGACATCGCCAAGCTGCGTGACCGGCTCGCCCAGTGGATGGTCGACAACGACATCGTGCAGTGGGCACCCGGCGAGTACCCCGCCGCGACGGTCGCCGAGGAAGTGGCGCGCGGCGAATGGTTCGTCTGGCGCGACGAGACCCACACGCTGATCGCCGTGGTACGGGTGGTCTGGCGCGACGCGGAATTCTGGGGCGCCGACGACGCCGAGGCGGGCTACATCCACGGGCTGATGGTCGCCCCCGAATGGCGCGGACACGACCTCGGTGACCGGATCATCCAGTTCTGCGCCGACCACACCCTCGCCAACGGCATCACTCGGCAGCGTCTCGACTTCGCCGCCAACAATCCGGTGCTCCGGAAGTACTACACCGCAAGGGGTTTCACCGAGCTTCGCGAGGCGCCGCTCCCACCCCGGTTCCAATCCCACGGCACGATCAACGTTGTACTGATGGAGAAGATGCTGGCCTGATGACCGGAACGGCCACCCGGTACCTCTATCTCGCCAGGCACGGCGAGGCGACACCGGACGAGAGCGCACTGAGCGAACGAGGTCGCAGTCAGGCCTGGCTGCTCGGTGAGCGGCTGCGTGGTAGTCCGCTCACGCAGGTCCACCACGGTCCGCTGCCGAGGGTGGCGCAGACGGCGCAGCTGATCGGCGATCGCCTGGACGGTGTGCCGCTGCGCGCCACGGACTCGGCCGGTGATTACCTGCCCTACCTGCCGCGGAAGGACGAGCTGCCCGCGACGGCCGCGGATGACATCCTCGGCTTCCTCGCCCAGTTCCCCGCCGAGCAGCGCGAGCGCGGACCGCAGCTGGCGCGGGCGGCCGTCGAGCAGTTCACCGGCCCGGTCGAGGGCGACACCCCACGGCACGAGCTGGTTGTCACGCACGCCTTCCTCATCGGCTGGCTGGTGCGGGCCGCGCTCGACGCACCGAAGTGGCGCTGGATGGGCATCAGTCCAGCCAATGCCGCACTTACGGTGATCCGTTATGCCCCAGGCAGACCTGATTCGGTGCTGTTCTTCAACGACACCGGCCACCTGCCACCGGACCTGCGCTGGACCGGGTTCCCGCCGGAACTCCACCTCTGAGCAAGTGGACCGGCCGTCCACACCGAACAAGCGCGGCAACCGCACCCGACTCAGGGCTGAAAACGACTCAACGTCTCGTCGTGCAACAGCCCGTTCGTCGCAACCGCGTCCCCACCATGCGGCCCCGCTTGCCCCTCGAGTGAGGTGAAGGTCCCACCTGCCTCGCGAACAAGAATGTCGAGAGCCGCCAGATCCCACAGCGAGACTTCGGGTTCGGCGGCGATATCGACCGCGCCCTCCGCGACCAAGCAATAGGGATAGAAATCGCCATAGCCACGAACCCGCCACACATCGTCGGTGAGCGCGAGAAACTTCTCCCGCAAACCACGATCCCGCCAACCGGACAGGCTGGAGAACGCAAAGCTCGCCGAACTGAGCTCACCAACTGCGGACACCGAAATCGGTTTCGGCACTTCGGCATCGAAGCTGGTCCAGGCACCCGATCCCGCCGCCGCCCACCAGCGCCGGGACAGCGCGGGCGCGCTCACCACGCCGACCACCGGCACACCGTCTTCGAGCAGTGCGATCAGCGTGGCCCAGATCGGCACGCCGCGCACGAAGTTCTTCGTGCCGTCGATCGGATCGATCACCCACTGCCGCCCGGTGAACTCGGCGTCGCCACCGAACTCCTCCCCCAGCACCGAATCGTCGGGCCGATGATCGGACAGCACCTGCCGGATCGCCTTCTCCACCGCCAGATCGGCATCCGACACCGGCGTCAGGTCCGGCTTCGCGTCCACCTTCAAATCGAGCGCACCGAACCGCGCCCGGGTAATGCCGTCGGCCGCATCGGCCAACCGCAGCGCAAGTTCGAGATCAGCAGAGTCCACAGCCACTTCCGCACCCTATCGGGTCACCCCACCACCCGATCCGCGCGACCACCGACCACCCGCCCGCGAGCCCGTGAGCAGGGCGGAAGGTCGGACCTGCCTGCCGGGATACACATCACGTCATGCCACTGCGCCGACCGTCCGCGCCGCCGCCAAAGCATCGGCCCACCACTGCAACTGGTCGAGCATCGCCAACGCCGCCTCGGCAGGCTCGTCCGGTTCCCTGAGCTGCCCCTCGGCGTCGAAGAGCAGGTAGTAGCGCGGAAACGAAACGTAGTTGCGGACGGTATGCGCGTTGAGCTCGTTGAAGATCTGCCGCAGATGCTCGATGGCGAGCAACCCACCGCTCGCGCCGCTGTACCCGACGAAACCTATTGTCTTGGCGTCCCACTGGGTGAAATGCCAGTCGATGGCGGCCTTCAGCGCGGCCGGGATGCTGCGGTTGTAGTCGGGCGTGACGATCACGAACGCGTCGGCCGCGTCGAGCCGCTCGGTCAGATCGATCATGCCGTCCGGCCGTTCCGGATTCGGATCCAGCGCTGGTGACACGGCGGGCAACGCCAGCGGTAGATGCGCCTCCGCCAGGTCGATGACGTCCACCTCGAACGCCCCGTGACTCCTGGCGTGCTCGGTGAACCATTCGGCCACCACCGGTCCGAAGCGTCCTTCCCGGACGCTGCCGATGATCACCGCGAGTTTCAATGCCGACATCGAGTTCCTCCAACAGATTCGGCGACCGAGGTCTCGGCCGCAGGTCCCAATCTGCTGGCTGCCGCGACGCCCAGGAAGACCGCCGTGAGAGTGGTAGTGGCAGGGACACCCTCCGACCGCCGCCGCTTGTTACGTTCGAAGGGTGAGCGACAACGAGCTGGGCCTGTTCCTCCGCACCCGGCGCGAGGCGGTCACCCCGGCCCAGGTCGGCCTGGCCGCCGGAACGCGCCGCCGCACGCCCGGCCTGCGCCGCGCTGAGCTCGCGACGCTGGCCGGAGTGAGCGTCGAATACATCACGCGGCTCGAGCAAGGCCGCGATCGCCGCCCGTCACCGCAGGTGCTGTCCGCGCTCGCCGATGCGCTGCGCCTCAGCACGAGCGAACGAGTGCACTTGCACGTCCTCACCAAATCCGCCGACGTCGGCTTCAACTGCATGGGCGGCGCCCAACCGCAGCGCGACGTGCGCCCGACCGTCCGCGCCATCCTCGACCGTCTGGAACCCGCACCCACGGTGGTCGTCAACAGACTCACCGAGGTCCTCGCGCACACCGACGGCTACCGCCGCTTGATGGCACCGTTCGGCCTGTTCGAAACCGCTCCCGCGAACCTGGCCCGCTTCGTCTTCACGGACCCGCGCGCCCGCGCCACCTACCCGGACTGGGCCCACCTCGCCGACCAGACGGTCGCGACCCTCAAACGCGGCCCGTTCCGCAAGGACCCGCACATGGCCGCGCTCGCCGACGAACTGACGGTCACCGTCGGCCCCGAATTCACCGACCGCGTCGAGACCGTCCCCAGCCTCCCCGCCGCCACTGGCATCACCCGCTTCACCCACCCCGACGCGGGCCAACTGCGCCTCGCCTACGAAATCCTCGACCTCTCCGCCGACGATGACCAGCACCTGATCGTCCACCTCCCCGCCGACGAAGCCACGGCCACAGCCCTCGATCAACTCGCGGGCCTGCGTCCAGGAGCCCTCCGCGCGGTCTAGCTCCGAGCGCGGCCGGATCACCGTTCGCCGAACGCAACCCATTCGAGCCGCACTGCTGATTTGGTAGCTGCGCCATACCAGTAGGCTTGACCATCGTGCATCCTGACGTTTCCGCTGATCTCGCCGAACTCGACGCCACCCTCAAGACGGTCGAATCGGTCCTCGACATCGAGGAGCTGCGCCGACGCATCAACGAGCTCGAGCACCAAGCCGCAGATCCCGATCTGTGGAACGACCAGGATCACGCTCAGCAGGTGACCAGCGAGCTCTCGCACGCGCAGGGCGAGCTGCGCCGCGTGGAGGAATTGCGGCAGCGGCTCGACGACCTGCCGGTGCTGTACGAACTGGCCGAAGGCGAAGAGGGCGAGTCGCAGGAGGCCGCGCTGGCCGACGCCGACGCCGAACGTGCCGCGCTGCACGGCGACGTGGAGGCCCTGGAGGTCCGCACCCTGCTGTCGGGCGAGTACGACAAGCGCGACGCGCTGGTCAACATCCGCTCCGGTGCCGGTGGCGTGGACGCCGCCGACTGGGCCGAGATGCTGATGCGCATGTATATCCGCTGGGCCGACCGGCACAAGTACTCCGTCGAGGTCTACGACACCTCCTACGCCGAAGAGGCGGGCATCAAGAGCGCCACCTTCGCGGTGAAGTCGCCCTACGCCTACGGCACGCTGTCGGTCGAGATGGGCACGCACCGCCTGGTGCGGATCAGCCCGTTCGACAACCAGGGCCGCCGCCAGACCTCGTTCGCCGAGGTCGAGGTGCTGCCGGTGGTGGAGACCACCGATCACATCGAGATTCCCGAGGGCGATATCCGCGTCGACGTGTACCGGTCCTCAGGTCCCGGCGGCCAGAGCGTCAACACCACCGACTCGGCGGTGCGCCTGACGCACATCCCGACCGGCATCGTCGTCACCTGTCAGAACGAGAAGTCCCAGCTGCAGAACAAGATTTCGGCCATGCGCGTGCTGCAGGCCAAGTTGCTGGAACGCAAGCGGCAGGAAGAACGCGCCGAGATGGACGCGCTCAAGACCAACGAGGGCGCGTCCTGGGGCAACCAGATGCGCTCCTACGTGCTGCACCCGTACCAGATGGTCAAGGACCTGCGGACGAACTACGAGGTCAACAACCCGTCGGCGGTGCTCGACGGCGATATCGACGGCTTCATCGAGTCGGGCATCCGCTGGCGCATGCGGGAACAGCCGAACTAAATCGTTGCGGGTAGCGCAATCGCCGCCAGACGCGGCCGCTTGCACGGAATGGTAGGACGTACGGCGGTAACCTGTCTGGCGTGCGTCCAGTTGGGAGTTCAGTCGAGGTGTTGACCATGTCACTCGCAACGACCTCGGAAACCACGAACTGGCTACGTTCCAACGGGCTCGAGATCGTGCTGTTGATCCTCGGCGCCATCCTGTTCAGCCGGTTCGCCACGTTCCTCCGGGATCGGATCACCCGCAAGATCGACGCCGAATTCCGCGGCGGCGACGCGCTGGTGCGCACCGAGGCGGCCAAGCACCGGCACGCGCTGGCGCAGGTGGTCACCTGGGTGGTGCTGACCATCGCCTACGTGCTGATCGGCATGGAGGTGCTGCAGCGGCTCGGCTTCGCGGTCACCGGCCTGGTCGCGCCCGCCGCGGTGCTCGGCGCCGCGCTCGGTTTCGGCGCGCAGCGCATCGTGCAGGACATCCTGGCCGGGTTCTTCCTGATCACCGAACGGCAATACGGCTTCGGTGACGTAGTTCGCATCGCGGTGACTGGAGCCGCGGAGATGGCAGAGGGTACGGTCGAAGACGTCACGTTGCGGATCACCACACTGCGCAATTCCGACGGTGAAGTGATCACCGTGCCCAACGGCCAGATCGTGAAAGTGACGAATCTGTCGAAGGATTGGGCACGCGCCGCAATCGACGTTCCGGTGTCCGCGAGCGCGGACATCACCAGGGTCAACGAGATCCTGCACGAGGTCGGTACAAAGGCGTACGAAGATCCTCGACTCAAACCACTGCTACTCGACGAGCCCACGGTGATGGGCGTCGAGGACTTGACCGTTGACCAGATGAATATCCGAATGGTTGCCCGCACCTTGCCGGGCAAACAGTTCGAAGTCGGACGCGAACTGCGGGTACGAGTAGCCGCGGCGTTGCGCCGGGAGGGAATCAGTGAGACCACGTAGAACCATCTCGCTCTTGAAGGAAGCGGTGCGACCCACCGCACTCCTGAAGGAATCGAGACCACGTCGCTCCACCGCGATCCTGATAGCTACTTGGGTCGCCACGTTCGTGCTTTACCTATTCGTCAAGCCGGATCAACCATTTGCGCCAGGCTCGGAACCCAGCCTGAACACCGTTCCAGCAGCGGTGAATCCAGCGGTCGCGCCGCGCTGATCCAGACAAACGCCACACTGAGCTCGGCGGACTCGCCGGGCATCGGTGATCGGCAACGCGGTGGACACGGAGTTGCTGGCTACACTGGCTCCCCGTGATCACCATGCGGAATCACTGCCGGGCGCTCTGAGCTGCACAAATACTGATATTCAGCCCCCATAGCACGTTTATGGCACGAATTCAGTCGTGGACGTCCACCAACGCACGGTCGTTTCCTATAGCGCTTGGCTACGGCGGCGAACTCCGACGTCGCTCATCAGCGAGTTCTGATGTCGGACGACGAAGCTGAGATCAGCTGCTACGGTCCGATCTGACGTCAACGACGAGCGTGTCACGCGGGATGGGCGTGCCCGCAGAACGCGCGGTAATGCCGAATTGAGTGTGTTCGGCTGACCCGTCGTCCAGGACGAGCCGGCCGGGTGACGAACGTCCGGATCTGCCGACGTGCGGATATCGATCCGTTGTGTTGGCAATCGATCGAAACCCGGTGCGGCGCCAACATCGAGACTCGAGACGCCGCGTACCTCTGCTGGCGCGACGCCTGTGCACCCCGGGATCCGATTAGCCACCACCTCACTGACCCGAACCTGGAAGCATTACCCGGTCAAGGTTGTGTGACGAGCCAATAGGGCGGGCGGCGCGGGCGTAGCGGCCGGGCGGGGTTCCCATTTCGCGCTTGAAGGCTGTGTTGAAGGCGTGTTCGGATTCGTAGCCCAGGGAGCTTGCGATCCGGCCGACCGTATCCTCGCTGGCGCGAAGCTTCTCGCTGGCCAATATCATGCGCCAGCGAGTCAGGTATGCGATCGGGGTCTCGCCGGCGCGGGCGCGGAAACGTTCGGCGAACGTCGTGCGGGACATGCCGGTCAGGGTGGCGAGTTTCTGCACGGTCCATGGGTGGGCGGGGTTGGCGTGCATGGCTTCCAGCGCCGTACTCAACTGAGGGTCGGCCAGGGCGGCGAACCAGCCGATGTCGTTGTGGGAACGGGTGGACATGTAGAGCCGGAGCGCCTGGACCAGTATCAGGTGGGCCAGCTGTTGAGCTATCAGATCCGAGCCCGGGCGTGCCTCGCGGAACTCCTCCATCATGAGCTCGATCGATCCCCGCAGCCGGGCGCGGTCGCCGGACGTCTCCACTGGCATGACGGGGGGCATGGACCGCAGCAGAGTCGGGGCGTTTGGGCTGGCGAACTCGAACCGGGTGCCGATCACGTACGCGTCACCGCCACCCTGGTACGTGATGACCCTGCCGCTGCGAGTCGGGCCTAGTACCTCCGAGGCCAGTGCCGGTTCTACGTCCTGTCCGCTGCCGATGACGGCGCCGCGACCGGTCGGCATGACGAAGCAGGAGCCCTCGGGGATCCGGACGGGCGCGTCACCGCCCTCGATCGTCAGCCAGCACGAGCCCTTGACGACGATGTAGCACTTGATCTGCCCGGCCAGATCGTCGAGCTGGATCGCCCATGCTCCGCCTGCGTCGACTTCGGCGGTGCTGACGCTTCGAGGCTTGAGCAGCGACAGTACCTCGCTCAGTGGATCCATCGGCCCTCCGGACGATCGCGAACAAAATCAGGGTTTTCAAGCATAGGCCGTACGTCGGCGTTCGCTTAGATTTTGACCTGGCCGATTCGCTCGGCTCCAACCCGCACGACGTCGGATCTCTGGCCGAGAGCCGCCGTCTCGTCCCCGATATTCCGACTCAGCTCGCGTACCTGGGTGGTCTTCTCTACCCCGGGACGCTGATCCACTCGCTCCGATCTGGAAGGACTCCGGAAATGAAGGCTGCAGTAGTCACTGCCTACGGCACGGCACCGCGCTACATGGACTCGCCCTCGCCGCAGGTGACAAACGATTACGAGATCGTGGTCGATGTCCTGGCCGCCGGGCTCCATCCGCGGGTCCGCATGCAGGCCGATGGTTCGCACTACACCAGCTCCCCCGACGATCTGCCCCTGGTGCCGGGCTTCGATGGGGTGGGCCGCGGTCCGGACGGCCGACTCTGGTTCTTCGTGTCCTTCGGTGGCCGGCACGGCTCGATGGCTGAACAGGTGGTCATCGACACTCGGCGCAGTTTCGTCCTCCCCGACGGGTCCGACCCGGTGACGGTGGCGGCGACGCTGAACTGTGTGATCGCGTCCTGGCTCGCCTTGAAACGGCGGATCTCCCTGCAACCGGGGCAGAACTTCCTGGTCCTCGGCGCGACCGGCGGCACCGGGCGCATGGCCGTAGCAGTGGCCCGGCTATTCGGTGCTGCGCAAGTGACCGCTGTCGGCCGCGACCCGGCACGTCTGGCCACGATTCACGGCGCCACCGAAACCGCCCTGATCGGCGACCCGCTGCCCCCGGACGTCGACGTGGTCCTTGACTTCCTCTGGGGTGAACCAGCCACCGCGACGATGGACGCTCTGGTCTCCGCACGCTCCGACCCGGCACGTCCGCTGACCTGGATCAACCTCGGCGAGATGGTCGGCGCCCGGGCAGCACTGTCGGCCGGCGCACTGCGGTCGTCACGGCTCGAAGTGATCGGCAGCGGGCAGGGTTCGCTGACCGGCCCGGAGATGGCGGCCGAAGCTTCGGCCGTCCTGGCCGAGATCGCTCGCGGCACCTTCGCCGTGGAGGCCGACCCGATCCCGCTGTCCGATGTCGAACGCGCCTGGTCGCAACCAGTCGACAGCAGCAAACGTATCGTCCTGACCCAGCCCTGCCCGGGGGTGGGCTCGTCCCGGCTGTAAGGCTGGCCGCGTTCTGGCGAAAGCCGTTCTGGCCGTGCCTAGTTCGGCTTCGGTGACGGTGGATCGATCATTGAGCACGAGCCTGCCACGCGCCGCCAGTGAGGCTCAACGTGTGACCGGCACGCCGGTCTGCCATCGCGGCTCGACCGGGCTCCAGGTGCAAACGTCCTATATTGCCGCGGAGCGCGCGTTCCGAGCGGACCGTGGCCGGCCTCGGACGGTCGGCCACCAATGCCTCCGCAACGTCCGCAACGTCGAAGTCCAGATCCGAACTGTCGCCAGCTGAGCCTCAGCTCCACCGGATGAGACTGATCCCCTGGCCGCGCCGATCGAGCTGACTGTCGGAGGGGTGCAGGGTCGCGGAGCGATAACCCAAGCCGTCGGGTTCGGGCTGCCACAGCGCCAGGTCCAGGATGTAGCGGGCGGTGTGCAAGAAGTTGCCCGCGGTGCCCAGCAAGATCAGAGTGTGCGCCTGCACTTGCTCGTGCAACCGAGCCCCGGCGGGCCGCCGCCAGCGCCACTTGGCGTTGTCGCGGTGCACCTCCTGCCAGTCCAGCACGTCGTCGGGGTTCCATACCACCGTCTGTGACCGGCCGCGATCGAGGCTGTGGCGCAGCGCTTTCCATTGATTGGGTGCGAAACCGCCGTGGGAATGGCCCAGCACCAGATCGAGCTCGCCAGCCGTGGTCGGGGAATCGGGGTCCGGTGGCGGGTTACCGCGCAATGGAATATGCACGAGGCTGTGCCGGGATCGGGCCGCGAGCAGCCACAGACCGGTGACCTGGAAAGCTGCCTCTGCAGTCAATTCGAAGCTGTACCGGGGATTTCTGTCGGTGAGCACAGCACCCCTGATCGGGCGGGAGGGCCGGATGACCCGGTATTCGTCCCGTCCCAGTCGTGCGCGGTGGACGCTGATCTGGAGCTGCACCGGTGTGAGGCTAGACGGACCGGTTCGCTCAGGGCCAGGGGTTTTCCGGTGATGGTGACGGTCGAGCGGTCGCGGACTGCCCTTGCATCAGAGCACGAACGTCACGTCCAGGTCCTGTGCGAGCTGCTCGACACTTTCCATGCCGGGCCTGTCAGAACCCCGCTATGAACGTCCGCAGAGGCCATATGGCGCGTGTTGGCCCTTCGTCCGAATTAGTTGGCTGGCAGCACTTCTGAATGCGCGCTCATGCCGATTACAGGATGGTCTGTGCGTCAGACATCTCTAGTTCCGAGCAGCAACCGCCCTACGACTGCGGACCAACGTCACCTCGCGGACGTCATCGGGGCCCGAAGTCCGTCGAGGATGAGCGAGACGACCGCCGCGGAGTCCGCTTCGGTCTCGGGGAAGTGCCATTGCGCAGCGTGTGTCGGGTCGTGGAAGCGGCTCGTCGCGTTCAGGACGGCCCGTGCGATCACTTCCGGGTCGTCTGCAACGAAGTCGCCGGTAGCGACGCCGTCGATGATGATGTCGCGGACCTGGGCGAGTAGGAAGCCGACATGGTCGGCGGATACGGTGCTGTGCTCGGCTGCCAGCACTCGGAAGGTGGCGAACAGCTCCGGATCCTCCCTGGCTTTCGCCCATTTGATGGCGAACATGGTGGTGAGCAGTGCTCGCAACCGCTCGGCCGGGGGCAGTTCGGAGTTGTGCGCCGCAGTAGCGAGTTCGTTGCGCACCTGGTCGAGCCAGCGCCGGATCACGGCCTCGCGGAGCGCGGCCTTGGACGCGAAGTGCCGGTACACGCTGCCGTGGCTCACGCCCAGCTGCCGTGCGACGTCGAGCACCGTCGTCTTGTCCGGACCGTGACGGCGCAGGATCTCCTCGGTGGCCGACACGATCGTCTCCGCGTCGAGCGGCTCTGCGCGCATCGGGCCTCCTTGTCGGCTGGTCACGTCATCGGCCTCGTGAACCTATGTCGCCACGGAGCCGGCGGTCAAACCTTGTCATCTGACTGACAACTATTGAAATCTGTCATCACAATTCCATAAGGTAGCGGCATCACCGACCAAGGAGACTCGTCATCAACACCTCCACCGCTTCCATCGCCGGTCGCTCCGTGTCCCGGATCGGCTACGGCACTGCCCAACTCCCGCGGCTGCGCGACCGCCACGACGAGGCTGTCGCCTTGCTCCGGCGTGCTGTCGAGCTCGGCGTCAACCATGTCGACACTGCCGAGTTCTACGGCTTCGGCTTCGCCAACGCCGTGATCCGCGAGGCCCTGTGCCCCGAGGACGACGTGCTGGTCGTCACGAAGGTCGGCGCCGACCCCGACCCGGGCGGGCGAGTGCCGCTGCGGATCGCACAGCGGCCCGAACAGCTGCGGGCCAGCGTCGAGGACAACCTGCGCAGTCTCGGCGTCGACCAGCTCCCCGTGGTCAACCTGCGACGCATGGATACCGGCCCCGGACTGCGTCCGGAGGGCGACCAGGTGGTCGACCTCGACGACCAGCTGGCGACGATGACCGGCCTACGTGACGAGGGCAAGATTGGCGCGATCGGGCTGAGCAGCGTCACCCTCGATGTCCTGCGCCGCGCCCTGCCGGCCGGCATCGTCTGCGTGCAGAACGCGTACAGCCTCGTCTCCCGTGACGACGAGGACATGCTGCGGCTGTGCGCGGCCGAGGGCATCGCGTGGGTGCCGTTCTTCCCGCTCGGCGGAGGATTCCCGAGCTTGCCCAAAGTCACCGACGAACCGGCCGTGCACGCCGTGGCCGAGTCCCTGAACGTGACCCCGTCCCAGGTCGGACTGGCCTGGCTGCTGCACCACGCGCCGAATATCCTGCTCATCCCCGGCACCGGCGACACCGCCCACCTGGTGGCCAACATGGCGGTCGGCGAGATCACCTTCGACGCGGACACGCTGGCCACCCTCGACGCCGTCGAGTCTCGGTCCAACAACGTCGCGATCGGCGCGTCGTCGTGAAGGCCGTCGTCTACCGCGCCAACGGCGGTCCCGACGTTCTGCAGCTGGTCGACCGCGAACCGCCCGTGCCTGCTCCCGGCGAGGTCCGCGTCCGGGTGGCCGTGTCCGGGGTCAACCCCACCGACTGGCAGGCCCGCGCCGCCCAGGCCATGGCGTTCCCGGAGATCACGCCGCACCTGGACGGCGCAGGTGTGATCGACGCCGTCGGCACGGGGGTCGATCAGAGTCGGGTCGGCCAGCGGGTATGGCTGTTCCTGGCCGCCGCGGGACGGCCCACCGGCACGGCCGCGGAGTTCACCGTCGTGCCGGACGGGCAGGCCGTGCCGCTGCCGGACGAGGCCGGTTTCGACGTCGGCGCCGCCCTCGGTGTTCCCGCGCTCACCGCGCAACGCGCACTCACCGTCGCCGAGGACGGGCCGCGCCGGCTTCGGCCCGGCGCGCTGGCGGACAAGGTGGTACTCGCTGCGGGCGGGGCCGGGACGGTCGGGCACGCGGTGATCCAGCTCGCCTGCTGGGCCGGTGCCACCGTGATCAGCACGGTCAGCAGCCCCGAGAAGGCACGGCTGGCCACCGCCGCCGGCGCCCACCACGTGGTCAACTATCGCGAGGGTGACCCGGCCGCCGAGATCCGCGCGATCGCCCCGGAAGGCGTGGACATCGTCGCCGAGGTGGCGCTCGGCGCGAACCTCGCCCTGGACCTGGCCGTGCTGCGGCCTCGCGGCACGATCTCGACCTACGCCAACGACGGTGGTCATCCGGTCGAGTTGAACGTGGGACAGCACATGGTGCGCAACACCCGCATGCAGTTCATCGTGCTCTACACCGCCGGTCCTGACGTCCGTGCCGCGGCCGTCGCAGACGTCGCCGCCGCCGTCGGTGACGGCGCCCTGCCGGTCGGCGAGGAGCACGGCTTGCCCCTGGTCCGGTTTCCGCTCCACCGCACCGCCGATGCCCACCGGGCAGTCGAGGGCCGCGCGGTCGGCAAGGTCCTGGTCGACGTTATGTCGTGACGGCCCTCCGGCCCGCTCGTTATGTAGGTCGGTGTGGCTGGTGGACCACAGCATTACCGATGATCGCGACGAGGTGATCTACCTTGTTCGCGATGCCCGGTAATGCCGTCGAGCGCGCGATGGTCAGCCGTCCAATTCGGTTGGCTGGCAGCGCATTCTTAATGCCCGCTCTCTTGCCGATGTCCGGGTACACCTTCTGTAGAGAGCAAATCACCGGCCCTTCAGGGGGCCGCCTTGTTGTTGACACGCGGCCCGTTCGACGGCGCCGGGTGGTCCGTTCAGAGACGGCGGCATGTCAATCCATCCACGCGGGATCGCCGAAGCGGTCACGGAACCCGTCGTTCATGTGCTGGAAATCAGGGGCCTGTTGCAGACCGCGTACCCGGGTCGCCGCAAGCCAGCAGTTGTCCGAATCAGACCGCTTGAGAATAAGGTCCTGATGCCACCCTGGTCCGGTCTGACGTACCCGATGACGACACACGACAGTTCAGTGACCTGTTCCGGCTGAACGTCATGATCGTGCGTTCCGGAGCTATCGCGTTGCCGTCGCCGACAGCGGAACCTGGAGGTGGCAGCAGACGATGGATTGACCTACCGCGCAATATGTTTCACCCCTCATGCAACGCGGTGGTTGTAGCGATCCGGGGATGTACCGGTATCAATCGCGATCCGAGACCGTTGGCGGTGCATCGTGGCTGGTGATCCCGAGGAGCCAGACGTGCACCTCACCGTCGTGCTGCACGGCTTACGACTGGACTACGCCGCATCCCCGACCGCCGCCGACAACTTCGTGCAAGAGCACCGAGACCACCACTACGTCGATGAAGCAACCGTAATCCCTGGTTCACCAACAGGATTGGACCGACTACCGAACGAGCGACTGTACGAGGGGCCATGAACGAGTACGAGGCAGCTCCAGCCGAATGGCTCAGGGCTACAGACGCTTTCAACGCTCAGAGTGCACCACGGTCCGGCCCTGTCCGCGATCGGCTCACCGCCGCAGGTGAGCGCTTCCGCCGTGCTCAGCGCCCCGAGGACGCGAACGGGGAAGACCGATCTTTGTCATGAGCTGCTTGTATCTTGACCCCTGGGCGCGGGACACCGGGCCGTTCAGGCACGACGAGAGGAGTAGACGTGAGTGACGACGAACAGCTGACGATGGATCTGGACGTCAATGCCGAGCAGTCAGAATGGGCTACATGGGTTGACCGTGACCGCCACGCGGCGCAGGTACGAAACTTCCTCAGCCGCGCTGGATTACCCCCGCTGCCGGAGGAGCCTTGGGACTTCGAGTCGCACGAGATATGCGGCGTCAACGACATGATCCGGAAAATACTTCCCGATCTCGAATCTGTGTCACAACCCGAAAACGCGGACATCGTAGATCAGCTGGTGTGCTTCACGGGAGAGTGCTTCGTGCAGTACCTCGATGCACGATGGGTAGATCTGTCCAATATCCCACCTGGGTACAACGATAGTGAACGAGTATCCATCTACGATGGAATAAGGCCCGGTTTGGTTTTCGAGTTCGAGAACTGGAAGACATTCACCGCCAACCTTTTTGTCGAATTCATTGTCGAGAACGAATTCATCGAACTTTACGAACTGGCGTCCGTTGGGTTCTGGCTTTTGCGTGGGGACAACGACCTCGGGCAGTCATTTGCGGACTTGGGCGCAGAATCTACCGGTCAACCTCCTTTCGTGTGACATCGACTGTCATGTTTGTTTCGCAAGCTCGGGGGCGGCGAATTGCCTGGCGACGGATACTACAATGACCGGCAAGGATTCGATCCGAATCGGCGCGGACAGATCTTCGAGACCGGCTCTGATCGGCACTTCCGCGACCGCGAGAATGGATATGTCCCCGACTCGCGGAAATACGAACACGGATCCGACAAAATCCAGTTCGACAAGGTCAAAGTCGAAAACGGCCAGATGTCCACCATCGAAGACAAGTCAGGCCGAATCGGTGGGCCGAAGGACGAGAAACAGCTTGAGGTCGTATACGAGCTGATCAAAAAGGGTGAGATCAAGCATCACACCCTGCGATCGGTCGAACGCGAGGTCGTATCCGAACGTTGTCAGCAAATCATCGACAAGATCCGTGAGGAATTCCCGAACAAGTTCACGCATCTACAGATATCACGCGCCGATGCTCGTGCGATTTGGGCGCGGGGCGTGGAATTGGAGCGAAGCAAGCAGCTCGAGAAGGAGGGCAAGGCCGTCCAACTCGAGTTGCCGGGGGTGGCGCAGAAAGCACGTGAGCAAAAGGGCGTAGACCTTCAAAAACGTCGGGACAAGCAAGTCATGCTCGCGAAGGCGCGTGAAGCGAGAGAAAAGTTCCAGGCGGTGCAGAGGTTCAGCCAAGGCGCTGAGCGTGGCCGAGCCGAAGCTCCACAACGGATACAGGCTGAACGCGCTGAGCAGGCACAAGAGCGAGCCGAACGGGCTAAGACCCGTGAAACACCGCAGGCCGAGCGCGATCGGGCCACCCGCGCAGTTGCGGAGAAGGCCGTGCAGGAAGTTCAGGCCAGGCTTACGGCCGGGTCGACCCCGGCAGGCAAAGCACCCGAGAAGGCCACTCCGGAACGCGCCGAGCGCACAGCAGCCGATAAGGCTCGCGAGACAGCTGCACAGCAGCGAGAAGCCGAAGCACGCGAGGCAGCGCGGAAGCAGGCCAAGTTGGACCAGGCACGGGACGCGGCGTATCGCGAGATGCTGAATCAACCTCAGGTGCCGGAGCATGTGCGACTGGCGCTGTCGCACGCACAGGCGCCGGAGGCGGCCGTACGGACTCCGCCTGGACAAGCACCCAGCGTCCAACGAGGTGGCAGGGGACCAGACGCACGCGGCATAGAACGCACCCGTTGATGGTCAAGCCAACCGCCGGCCGCAGCGCCGAAGCTCGAAGCGATCGCGGCGTCGGTCCGCGAGCAGTACGGAGACGACTTCACGGGCGACTAACGCCGAGTCGATAGGACGGCCAAGCGCCGAATCGCGTTGGGATGCTGCGACAGCTCAAGGACGCCGCCTCGCTCATCGTCCATGGTCCTGTAGCCCTGCCCTGGCACGGGCTAGGATCGCTGGCGCGGGTTACCCCTGGATTTGCTGGAATGTCGGCCGGTACCCCGCGATAGCACGAATTGAGCCCGATTTGTGCCGATGCGGACCGATGTACACCGATGTAGAGCAGTGCCACGATTGGAGCGAAATGCCCTGCAAGACAAGGGATCAGACGCCTGGACGTGCGGGTCTACGACGCCCGGCTAGGGGGCTGGTGTGATCACCATGCGGAACGTCACCAAGTCGTACAAGACCTCGACGCGACCCGCGCTGGACAACATCACCGTCGATGTGGGCAAGGGCGAGTTCGTCTTCATCATCGGACCGTCCGGCTCGGGCAAGTCCACCTTCATGCGGCTGCTGCTGAAGGAGGAGAGCCCCACCGCCGGGCAGATCCAGGTCGCCGACTTCCGAGTGGACAAGCTGCCCGGCCGCAAGGTGCCGAAGCTGCGCCAGCGGATGGGGTGCGTGTTCCAGGATTTCCGGTTGTTGCAGCAGAAGTCGGTGCACGACAACGTCGCGTTCGCGCTGGAGGTGATCGGCAAGCGACGTCAGTTCATCGACCGCACCGTCCCCGAGGTGCTCGACATGGTCGGTCTCGGCGGCAAATCCGATCGACTACCGTCCGAGCTTTCCGGTGGCGAACAGCAGCGCGTGGCGATCGCCCGCGCCTTCGTGAACCGGCCGCTGGTGCTGCTGGCCGACGAACCGACCGGCAACCTGGATCCCGATACCAGCGGCGACATCATGATGCTGCTGGAGCGAATCAACCGAATCGGCACCACGGTGCTGATGGCCACCCATGACAATCACATCGTCGACGCGATGCGCAGGCGCGTGATCGAACTCGATCGCGGCCGGCTGGTGCGCGACGAGGCGACCGGTGTCTACGGGGTGGATCGCTGATGCGCGCGAGCTTCCTGTTCAGCGAGGTCTTCGCCGGTCTGCGGCGCAATGTCACGATGACCGTCGCGATGATCCTGACCGTCGCGGTCTCGCTCACCATGCTCGGCGGTGGTCTGCTCGCGGTGCGGATCGCGGACAAGACCGAGCAGTACTTCCTGGATCGACTGGAGGTGCGGCTCTATCTCACCGAGGACATCTCCGCCAACGATCCGGACTGCTCCCGCGATCCGTGTAAGGCACTGATGGCGGACCTGAAGGCGACCAAGGACGTCGAATCGGTCCAGTACCTCAGCCGCGACGACGCCGTCCGCGAGGCCAAGGAGAAGACGTTCAAGGACCAGCCCGAGCTGGCCAAGTACGTCAGCGAGACACCGCTGCCCGCGTCGCTGCGGGTGAAGATGAAGAACGCGGAGCTGTATCCGCAGATCTACGAGAAGTTCTATCAACGACCAGGCGTCGGCATGGTGCGCAATGACAAGGACATCGTGGACCGGCTGGTCAGCCTGTTCGACGGGCTGCGCAATGCCGCGTTCGGTCTGGCCGTACTGCAGGCGTTGGCCGCGCTGCTGTTGATCGCGAACATGGTGCAGATCGCCGCGTTCACCCGGCGGACCGAGGTCGGCATCATGCGGTTGGTCGGTGCGACGCGTTGGTATACGCAGTTGCCGTTCCTGTTGGAAGCGGTGGTTGCCGCGCTGGCCGGTTCGCTCGTCGCGGTGGTCGGGTTGTTGCTCGCGCGGCCGTTGGTGATCGATCGGGCGCTCGGAGATCTGTTCGCCAGCAAGGTCTTTCCGCGGATCACCGGCGACGACATCGCGATGGTCGCGTTGGTGATCGCGCCGGTGGGCATCGTCTTCGCCGCGCTGACCGCGTATGGCACGTTGCGGTATTACGTGCGCGAATAGCGTCGAGACGACTCAGCGCGAGCCAGTCCAGGAGTTCTGGGCTGGCTCGCGCTGGTTACCGGGTACCGGTCAGCGTGCGGGCATTCGCTCTCTGATCGACGTGCGCTGCACCGCGAGCAGTTCGCGTTGCCGCTCGAGTACGGCGATCTTGTTGTCCAACTCGCTGTGGCGGCTCTCGACGATGTCCAGCGACTGGTCGCACGCCTGAATCGACTTGTCGACGTGGTCGATCGCGCACGGCAGCAAGCTGCGGATGTCCTCGGTCGACAGACCCGCGGCCAGCATGTCCCTGATGTGGCGCACCTGGTCCGGTGCGTCGTCGCCATACGCGCGATAGCCGAGCGAATCGCGCTGCGGTTGCAGCAGGCCCTGCTCCTCGTAGTACCTGAGCAGGCGGGTGCTCACGGCGGTGCGGCGCGCCAGTTCTCCGATCAACATATGACCTCGCTCACCCTCGGCTTGCCTTCACACTCATGTGAATTCCTAACTTGGCTGGCATGACAGCAATTCCCCTGCGGACCACGGTGACCGGCACCGGGCCCGGCCTCGTCCTCGCACACGGGGCGAGCGGCACCATTGATACCAACTTCGGCGCCCTGATCCCCGCACTGGCCGCGACGCACACCGTGGTCGCCTCCGACTATCCGGACAGCGATATCCAGCTCACCCTCGACGGTCTCGCCGATGCGCTCGTCGCGGCCGCGGTCGACGCCGGGGTCGAGACGTTCTCCATCGTGGGTTACTCGCTCGGCAGCACGGTCGCCGTGCGTGCCGCGGTGCGACATCCGGATCGGGTGCGCGGGCTGATCCTCGCGGCGGGGTTCGCCAAGGCCGACAACCGGGCCCGCCTCGCCGTGCAGATCTGGCAGGACCTGCTCGATCGCGGTGACACCGCGACGTTCTCTCGCCTCGCCCTGTCGCAGGCGTTCAGCGCCGCCTTCCTCAACGGACTGCCCGCCGACCAGGTCGACGAGTTCGTGCGGATCGGCGCGACGACCATTCCGCGCGGCACACTCCAGCAGGCCAGCCTGGTCGAAATCGTCGACACCACCAGCGATTTGGCGCGCATCACCGTGCCGACGCTGGTCGTCAACGCCACCGAGGATCTCTTGATCGACCCGGCGAACTCCCGCTTCCTCGGCGAGGCCATTCCCGGCGCGGATTACGTCGAGATCGCGGCTGGGCACGTCCTCATGGCCGAGCAGCCTGATCAATGGCGCAAAACCGTCGAAGACTTCCTCGCCCATCACCGGCTCTGACTCGGGCACCGAACGGCGCATGGCGGCGGCATCGGTCGAGTAGGCCCGCCGCCACGTCCCGCTCGGCGCGCGTTGTTGGTGTGTCCCCCCGGGTGAGCGTGCCGTCTTGTCCTCGAGCGGTCAGCCGAGGTGCTTTGCCTGTGGCCATAGCTCGGACCAGGGAGCACGAAGGTTTCGGCAGATGAAGAGGGGTGCGCCCTGCTCGTCGTTGTCGATGTCGCGGGTGTTGTCGATGCGACCTGCGGGTTGGATGTCGGTGAACGCACGCGCCAGGTCGTCGCGCGCGATACCGATCGTGAGCACCTCGGTGGCGGTATCGCTCGGCGGGCCCCACCACCAGTAGGAGTTGTGGCCGGAGTGGGGTTTCGGCAGGTTGTAGGGGGCGCCGAACCGTTCGATGGCACCGGCCTCGCCGTAGTTGTCGGTGAGGATCGCGATGTCGGGGCCGAGTCGGGCGCGTACGTCGCCGACTTGGCGGGTGAATTCCGGCCAGCCGATCGTTTCGCCCGCGTCGTAGTTGATCGCCAGGACCGGCGAGTCCTTCAGCATCGAGATCGGCAGTACCGGCAGGAACAGCACCGCAGAGGTGACCGCGTTCACCACGACCACGAAACTCACTGCCGCCCAACGTATTCGTCGCTCGCCCAGCCACGTGGCGACCGGAACCGCCCCGGCCGCGAGCAGAATCGGATACATCCCACTCAGGTAGTACGCCTTCCCGCCGACCGCCACGAACAGCACGAAGAGCAGGCCGTAGGCCGCCGCGAACGCTCGATATCGGCTGTCCCTAGCCAGCCGCCACAAACCGAACATCCACAGCGGCACCAGCAGCGCACCTATCAGCCCGAACTGCAAGAGCACGAACATGATCGGCGAATCCGACGTGCCGGACGACCCGCCCGCCATCGCCTGGCTCATCTCCCACTGCGGCCACCCGTTGCGCGCCTGCCACACCAGATACGGCAGCCAGATCAGCACCGCGATCCCGATAGCCATCGGAAAGAACTTGGTGGCGAACAGCTTTCGTGGGCCGAACGCGAACAGCGACACCAACAGCGCGAGCACCGGGAAGATCAGCAGCAGCTTGTTCTGCAGACCGATGCCGATCACCAGGCCGATCACCAGCCACCACCGCGGGCCGCTGAGCCACAACGCATTTCGGCGCTCCGGCACGATGGCATGATCTTCGGCCTCGCCCTGCCGATCGACCTTGTCTGGTCCACCGATCTCCCGAATCAACTTCAGCACCAACAGCGACACCACCGACCACACGGCCAAATCGAACACCGCCGTACTCAACAAGTGCCCGGTACCCATGAGGAGCGCCGCACTCGCCACCGCCCCGGCGGCCAACGCCTGGGCCGCACGCCCGCCGCCGAACTCCCGGGCCATCAGCCCGGCGCACACCACCACCAAGGTGGCCGCGAGCACCGCGGGCAGCCGCAGCAGGAATAACGAATCGGGATCGATCGCCGCCATCACCTTCGCGACCAGCGGCGTTAGCGGGGGCTGATCCGGGTACCCCCACGAGAGGTGGCGACCGGCCGCCAAGAAGTAGAGCTCGTCGCGGTGATACCCGTAGCGCGGGGTACATGCGATCAGAACAACGGCGAACAGCACCGCGACAATGGGCACCCGACCAGCCTGGCATAGATATGGGGCGTATGCTGCACCTCGACGCGGTTCTTACTCTGGAGTAAGATAGTCTTACTCAGGAGTAAGATAGCCGGGGCCAAGACCTCACCCCACCCACCCGAGAAAACAGGTGATGATGAGCACTCGAGACAGCGCAACGAAGCGAAGTCCAGACACGTCCGCAGTCGGCCTCAGCCACCCCAAGCGGGACTGGATGGGCGCGGCCATGCGGGTGATGACGACCATTACCGGGTCGGAGCTCGCCGAGAAGTACAACCTGCGCAAGCCGATCGAGCGAGTCACCTACGAGGGCACCAAGACCGGTTTCCGCACGCTCGGCGCCGCCACCCGTGCCTTCGCCAAGGTCACCGGTAACGGTCAGCCGAAGCGGCTCGCGCCGAACGAGGCGAAGACGAAGGACTTCTTCGACCTCACCCCGAGCGACGAGCAGCAGATGATCACCGAGACGGTGCGCGAATTCGCCGCCGAGATCCTGCGCCCGGCCGCCTACGACGCCGACGCCGCCGCGAAGGCCCCGCGCGACCTGCTCGAGCGCGCCGCCCAGCTGGGCATCACCCTGATCAACGTCCCCGAGGAGCTCGAGGGCGCTGCCTCGGAGCGCGGTGCGGTCACCAATTCCCTTGTGGCCGAGGCGCTTGCGCACGGCGACATGGGCCTGGCGCTGCCGATCCTCGCGCCGAGCGGTGTCGCGGTGGCGCTGTCCCAGTGGGGCACCGACGCCCAGCAGAAGACCTACCTGCCCGCCTTCACCGGCGAGAACGTGCCGCAGGCCTCCGTGGTGATCAGCGAGCCGCGCGCGCTGTTCGACCCGTTCGCGTTGCAGACCAAGGCCGTTCGCTCGCCGAGCGGCTATCGGATCTCCGGTGTGAAGAGCCTGGTGCCCGCCGCCGCGGATGCCGAGCTGTTCCTCATCGCCGCCGAACTCGATGGCCGCCCTTCGCTTTTCATCGTGCCGTCGGACACCCCCGGCCTGGTGGTCGAGGCGGACCCGAGCATGGGTCTGCGCGCCGCCGGTCTCGGTCGCCTGCTCCTCGACAACGTCGCGGTCGGCGCCGAAGCGATCCTCGGTGACGGTGACGCCAAGCAGCGCGCCGAGGACTACGCCGACGCCGTTCGGCTGGCCCGCCTCGGTTGGGCCTCGCTCGCGGTCGGCACCGGACAGGCCGTGCTGGACTACGTGATTCCGTACGTGAACGAGCGGGAAGCATTCGGCGAGCCGATTTCGCACCGTCAGGCGGTCGCCTTCATGGTCGCCAACATCGCGATCGAGCTCGACGGCCTGCGGCTGGTCACCCTGCGGGGTGCCTCGCGCGCGGAACAGGGTCTGTCCTTCGCCCGTGAGGCGTCGCTGGCCCGAAAGCTGGCCACGGACAAGGGAATGCAGATCGGTCTGGACGGCGTGCAGCTGCTCGGCGGCCACGGCTTCACCAAGGAACACCCGGTCGAGCGCTGGTACCGCGATCTGCGGGGTATCGGCGTCGCCGAAGGTGTCGTGCTCATCTAACCGGCCCGTTCCTTACCTTCCAGGAGACCTCCCATGATCAACCTCGAACTCCCCAAGAAGCTGCGGGCCAGCGCCAACCAGGCCCACCAGGTCGCGACCGAGATCTTCCGGCCGATCTCGCGCAAGTACGACCTCGCCGAGCACGACTACCCGGTCGAGCTGGACACCATGGCCGCCATGGTGGAAGGCCTCGCCGACTCCGGCACCCAGAAGATCGGCGGCGCCGCCGGTGGCCGCGAGGACGACAGCGAGTCGGACACGCACGCCACCGAGCTGCTCGGAAACTCCAACGGCGGCAACATGTCCGCGCTGCTGAACGCCCTGGAGACCTCCTGGGGTGACGTCGGCCTGATGCTCTCGATCCCCTACCAGGGACTCGGCAACGCGGCCATCGCGGCCGTCGCCACCGACGAGCAGCTGAAGCGATTCGGCAAGGTGTGGGCCTCGATGGCGATCACCGAGCCATCGTTCGGTTCCGACTCCGCCGCCGTCACCACCACCGCCGTGCTCGACGGCGACGAGTGGGTGCTCAACGGCGAGAAGATCTTCGTGACCGCGGGCCAGCGGTCCACCCACATCGTGGTGTGGGCGTCGGTCGACAAGAGCCTGGGCCGCGCGGCGATCAAGTCGTTCGTCGTACCGCGTGACGCTCCGGGTCTCTCGGTGGCCCGGCTCGAGCACAAGCTCGGCATCAAGGCCTCCGACACCGCCGTGCTGCTGCTGCAGGACTGCCGGATTCCGAAGGACAACATCCTCGGTAGCCCGGAGGTCAACGTGGAGAAGGGTTTTGCCGGGGTCATGCAGACCTTCGACAACACCCGTCCGCTCGTTGCCGCGATGGCGGTCGGCGTTGCCCGCGCTGCCCTCGAGGAGCTGCGTGCCATCCTGACCGACGCCGGTGTCGAGATCTCCTACGACACCCCGCCGAACAACCAGCACGCCGCGGCCGCCGAATTCCTGCGCATGGAAGCCGATTACGAGGCCGCCTACCTGCTGTCGCTGCGCGCCGCGTGGATGGCCGACAACAAGAAGCCGAACTCGCTCGAGGCCTCGATGTCCAAGGCCAAGGCGGGCCGCACCGGCACCGACGTCTCCCTCAAGGCCGTCGAACTGGCCGGCGCCATCGGCTACTCGCAGCGCACCCTGCTGGAGAAGTGGGGCCGCGACTCGAAGATCCTCGACATCTTCGAAGGCACCCAGCAGATCCAGCAGCTCATCGTCGCTCGCCGGGTGCTCGGCAAGACGAGTGCCGAGCTGAAGTAGTAAGTTGCACAACAGGAAACCGGCGTCGATCCACTTTGGATCGGTGCCGGTTTCTGTCACGTGGTGGCGACGAGGAAGTCCTCGCCGGTCGATGGGCGGAGGCCGCGGGTCGGCTGGGATCGAAACCGGCCGTGATCAGTTGCTCCCACCAGGATTCGTTCGCCTCGAAATCGACTGGCACCAGCCGCAGCCAGTCTGGGATGCCGAAGCCGAGTTCGATCAGCCGTCGCCGCTTCCAGGCTTGGGTGCCGGGTTGTTCGATCTCGAAAACTGTTAGGCGGGAGGCTATCTCGGGTCTGCGCTGGGTGAAGGTGTCCAGACCTGCACCCAGGAGGACGTATTGGGTGACGCCGTGGTCGGCCTGCCCGACAACCAGGTCTTCGATGAAACGGGCGCGGGCCACCATCGATGCCCGAAATCCGCTGGTGCCAACGGGATCCATGTCCGGACGGGAGCGCCAATCGTCGTCGGGGGCGACGAGTTGCAGGCCGACCTCGTCTTCGAGCACGTGCGGTGGCGAGTCGACCCGGACGTGCATCGCCCGCCACAGAGCCACTCGCACGGCAGTGTTGTCCGGCGCCTCGGTCTGCTCGTCTGCTGTCACCATCAGGCGTTCTCCTTACGGTTACTGCTCCGCCGGAGCCTGCAGGCTCCAGAGCCGCCCGTCCGGGTCACGAACGGTCATCTCCCTTGTCCCGTAATGGGTTTCCTCGAGCGGCGTGACCACCTCGACGGTGGGATCGGCCGCGATCGCGTCCGTATCGGTCGCCTTCAGCACGAGCTGCATCCCGGGCGTCTTGTTCTTGGGGACCTCGGCGATGAATACGTAAGGGCCGTCACCGTTTCGGAGCTGACCGGAGTCGTGGTCGGTCGCGAACTCCAGTTCATAGCCCAGTGCCTGGAAGAACTTCGCCGCCTTACCCCAGTTGTGGGTTTCCAGAAACACGGCCTCAATGCCATTGGTCGTCATCAGGTTTCCTTCTCTGTCGCGTTCCGTCGTTGCCTGTCGGCGTCGTCGAGGTAGGCGCGCAGCGCAGCGGCGACCAACGCCGACAGCGAGAGGCCCGACTCTATGGAGTGGTGTTTGACCCGCTTGATCAGCCCGATCGGCAGATACACGTTGAACTGCTTGATCTCCTCGTCGCCCACGCTAGAATGCTAGCATCCTAGAAAGCTAAGCGCTACGGCTCACTCTTCACCGAGGAAGACACCGCAGCAGGACGCCTCGAACTACCTGCACACAGGCGGGGGGACTTGGTAGGATCGGATCATCACGCGAGTGATGCCGAGCGGTAGGACCGCTGCGCTAACAGCGGCCCCACCTGGTGGGTTACCTAGCCAGCCAAACTCGGCGGACCAGGATGAGCGCCCCGGCGATTACGACAGCGGCTGTCAAGATGATGCCGTAATCGACCGGGGCCTTGCTCTTACTCCGACGATGTTTTGCCATTCCCCACCACCTCCTTCCTGGGCGCGATGTCTGGACCGTGTCCATCGCCCCTCGGAAGGAAGTGGCACCACAATACCTGTGCCCACCAACACCTTTCGGCCGCATTCGAAAACTCGTGCGAACACTTCCGTTTCACATTCCGCGACCGGCGCGGCACCCCCAGGCGTTCACATCTCCAGTCCGCGAACGGGTTACGGTATCTGCCGCTATCACGCACCACATCCCTCGTCACCACTCGACAGGAGAGCGTGCTCTATGACAGTTTCCAAAGTCCGTGTCGCCGCTGCCATCGTCGCCGCGGTCGCCTCATGTAGCGGCTTGCCCGCCATGGCATCTGCCGAACCCCGCCGCCGACGATCACCCTCACCGGCGTGGACTACGTGAGTCGCGGCAAGATGATCGTCACGTTCACCTACAACTGCGCCGAGGGCGCAGCGAAGGGCATTACCGCCGGAGTCCAGCAGACACGGCCGTCGGCAAAGGGCGACGAGCCCATCACGACTCGCAAGTACAGCAAGAAAATCACCTGCGACGGCACCGACCGGACGAAGGCCATCGACACCATCGGGTTCCACGACATGGGCTTCGAACAACCGGGGTCGGGCACGGCATACGCCCGGATCTGGAACGAAGACCGCGAGAAGCCGCTCGCCGAGGCCAAAGGCGATTTCGTCTGGTGAGTCACCATAACGGCCCGCGGTTCTTGATCGACAATCAGCGGACGAATTTCTTTCGAGCTGTACCAGAGACCTCTAGGAGCAACTGGATATGGAACGACTGAGCGTGACCCGTCGCCTCGCTACCGTCTTTGCCGCCACGGCGGTGGTAGCGAGTGTTTTTGCTGGTAGTGCCGGTGCCGAACCGGCGACCGTGGACTGGGCCGGTGCCGTGCGGCAGCTGCGGGCGGCTGCCGCGGGTAATCCGGCGGCCGAGCAGGCGGTGGACCGGCTGGTGGCCACCGGACAGGTGAAGGCCGGGCAGGTGGCCTTGCCCGCGCAGCCGTTCCAGATTCCGGCGCAGTCGGATATCGGGCGTGGTGACGGGCCGGGCGTGTACGGGTCGGGCATCGCACTCGGCATCGACGGATTCCGGTTCGGATTCTTCGGCGGACCGGGCACGATCGCGCCGAATCAGGGTGGCGCCAAGCTGGAAGTGCTGTGGATCAACCTGTCCAGCGGGCGCAGCGGGACCGAGCTGCTCTACGAGCACCAGGACGTTCCGGTGGACACCACGATCCGGACTCGGCCGCTCGACACCGGCGGCGGCATGATCGTGGCCGCGGTGTACGGCAGCCTGTGGCACCGCTGGTCGGTGCCGGTGAGCGATGCGAATCCGGATGGGTTCCAGTACCAGCTCGGCACCATCTCGGTGCCCTCGTTCGGCGCCGTTTACAACTGATCGAGTCGACACTTCGGGCCCCGCGGTATGTGCCGTGGGGCCCGAAGTGCCACCGGACCACCCTCGATTGACCTCTTGTCCGGAATTACGTAGTTCCGTAGCTTTTGTGGCGTGAGTCTGGAAGAGCGGGTTGCGGAACTCGAACGGCGGCTCGACGAATTGGCCGACGGCGAGTACGGAAACGGGAAAGAAGCGGCAGTGTCCGCAGATGATCGATGGGCGGCGATCCGCCTGCACGACGAGTTCGTCGCGGATGACGAGCCGAACGGCGGCGTCCTTTTCGCCGGTTCGATCCGGCTACCGACCGACGAGCATTACGGGTGGCAGGCGACGTTCACCACCGGCGACCTGATCGAAGACGATTGGGCCGAGACGGCGGAATGCCTTGCCGCGCTAGGCAATCCGGTGCGGCTACGACTCCTGCGGGAGATCATGGGTGGCCGAAGGACCGCGGCCGAACTGGTCGGCCTGGAGGGCGTCGGCACGTCCGGGCAGGTCTATCACCATCTGCGCCAGCTCGCGGCGGTCGGCTGGCTGCACACCGCGGGCCGCGGACGTTTCGAGGTGCCCGCGGCCCGGGTGGTACCACTACTCATCGCATTGGCCAGCGCACGACGCTGACCGCAGGCTCAGCAGCTATTGCCACCACAGCTGCACGAGCCGCCGGCCTGGCAGCCGCACTGACAGGACGGACCGCACGAGCAGTCCGCCGGTACCGAAGTCGATCGAACAAGCTTGATGATCATCGTTGATTCAGCTCCATTCTCTGTTCGACTACCCCCTACCGGTATCGAACGCGCTCCGCGAAGCGCTGTCAAATAGCCACCGGTGCGGCCCGGCACGAAACGCCGACGCCCGCGCAAGAGACGTAGCCATGTGACACCCGACACGCCGCTGCTACGGTTATGACCTCAGTTACGCCGTTCGATATCGCTAGGTCGAGTACCGACGCGAGTTTGCTGTGGAGGTGTCCGACATGAAGGTGGCGCACGCGATCGAGAACGTCAAAGCGCTCGGGGTGCTCCGGTCTCGCGGGGTCTCCGATCCCCGCAAGCCGCTGGAAACCCTTCGGACAGTGAAGGAAACGCAGATATTCGGCCCGCAGGCCACGCTGATCCGGCACAACACCCGCATCGCCCCGGACTCCCCCGGCTTGGCCGATGAGCGCGGCGAACTGACCTACAGCCAGATCGACAAGCAGACGACCGCGATCGCGCGGGGTTTGCAGGCCGCCGGGATCACCGAGGGCAGCGTCATCGGCGTGCTGGCCCGCGATCACCGCGGTCTCATCCTGGCCATGGTCGCCGCGAGCAAGCTCGGCGTGCGGGTCGCGCTGATGAACACCGGGTTCGCCAAGCCGCAGTTCGCCGAGGTCTGCCAGCGCGAGAAGGTCACCGCGATGCTGCACGACAGCGAGTTCCTCGGCCTGCTCGACGCGCTGCCCGCGGACCTCCCGCGCTTTCTCACCTGGGTCGACGAGGGCATCGAATTGCCCGAGGGCGCACAGACGCTCGACGATCTGATCACCAGCAACTCCAGCGCCGAGCTGCCGAAGCCGAGCAAGCCGGGCGGCTTCATCATCCTCACCAGCGGCACCACCGGCCTGCCCAAGGGCGCCACCCGCGCCAAGCTGTCGCCGCTGGCAACCGCGCAGTTCCTCGACCGAATCCCGTTCCCGTCCAAGGGCGCGCAGGTGGTCGTGTCGCCGATCTTCCACAGCACCGGGTTCGCCAGCTGGCTCGTCGGCATGGCCATGGGCAACAAAATCGTGATGCGCCGACGCTTCGACGCCGAGGCGACGCTGAAGCTGGTCGCCGACAACAAGGCGGAGATGCTGGTCGCGGTGCCGACCATGCTGCACCGGATGACGGAACTGGACCCGGCGATCCGCGCCAAGTACGACACCTCCTCGCTGAAGGTCATCCTGCTGGCGGGCTCGGCGCTGTCGCCGGAGCTCACCATCAAGGCCACCCAGGCGTTCGGGCCCGTCCTGTACAACCTGTACGGCTCCACCGAATGCTCGGTCGCCAGCGTCGCGAATCCGGAGGAGCTCGCGATGGCCCCCGGCACCGTCGGGCGCGCGCCGATCACCTGCGAGGTGCGGCTCTACGACGACAACGACAAGCAGGTCAGCGCGATCAACACGACCGCGCGCATCTTCATCCGCAGCGGCACGCCGTTCGAGGGCTACACCGACGGCCGCCACAAGCAGATCATCGACGGCTTCATGTCGAGCGGTGACGTCGGTCACTTCGACGAGCACGGTCTCCTGATGGTCGACGGCCGCGACGACGACATGATCGTCTCCGGCGGCGAGAACGTCTTCCCGCAGGAGGTGGAGAATCTGCTGCTGGAGCGCCAGGACATCTTCGACGCGGCGGTCGTCGGCGTGGACGACCCCGAATTCGGAAAGCGGTTGCGCGCCTTCATCGTTCCCGAGCCGGGCCACACGCCCGACGGCGAGGAGATCAAGGCCTACGTGAAGAACAACCTGGCCCGCTACAAGGTGCCGCGCGAGGTGGTCTTCCTCGACGATCTGCCGCGCAACCCGACCGGCAAGCTGCTGCGCCGGGTGCTGGTGGAGTACGAGGTCACCAGCTGATCCCGGCGCGGCGACCCCAACTGGTTACCCATCGGTAGCTGCTGTTGAGATACCTGACACACCGGGTTACAGATGCTTGCTATTGTTAGCGATAGCACTGGATCCCGAAGCTGCGGTCCGCACCACCCATCGGCTCGCATCGGGTGGGACCGCCGGAAGGTTGTTGTCGAATGGTTGTCTCCTTCCCCGCGTTGAGTGGCACAGCCCGCAAGGCGGGCGATCTCGCCCTCGGCGTGAACGTCATGGTCAAGCGGCGGCTGTTCAATCCGCTCCGGCTCGATCACGCCCTGCGTTCCGCGTTCAACGTGGTCAAGTTCGGCCCGTTCGCCGGCGTCGCCATGCACGCCGCCCAGACCAGGCCGGAGGCGGGCGCGATCGTCGACGAGCGCGGCGAGCTGACCTTCGGCCAGCTGAACGAGCAGTCGAACGCGTTTGCCCGCGGCCTCGCGGCACACGGCATCAAGCCCGGTGACGTGGTGGCGGTGCTGGCCCGCGACCACCGCGGCATGGTGCTGAGCCTGCTCGCTGCGGGCAAGCTCGGCGTGCGCGCGGTGCTGATGAACACCGGGTTCGCCAAGCCGCAGTTCGCCGACGTCGCCGCGCGCGAGAAGGTGAAGGCGGTGCTGCACGACAGCGAGTTCGTCGACCTGATGAGCGCCATTCCCGCCGAGATTCCGCGGGTGCTCACCTGGGTCGACGAGAAGGACAACGTCGATCCGTCGATCGCGACCATCGAGTCGCTGTCCGCGGGCCAGTCCACCGGGTCGCTGCCCGCACCCGCGAAGGCGGGCGGCATGATCATCCTGACCAGCGGCACCACCGGAACGCCCAAGGGCGCGCCGCGCGACAAGGTGAGCCCGTTCGCCTCGGCCCAGTTCGTCGACCGGGTGCCGCTGCCGCACAACGGCACCATGGTGATGGCGGCGCCGATCTTCCACGGCACCGGCCTTTCCCAGTTCACCATCGGCGTGGCCCTCGGCAACCGGGTCATCTTCCAGCAGCGCCGCTTCGACCCGGAGCAGACCCTCGCGAACATCGTGAAGTATCGGGCCGATTCGCTGGTGGTCGTGCCGACCATGCTGCAGCGCATCCTCGACCTGGACGACGAGGTGCTGGCCAAGTACGACCCGAGCACCATCAAGGTGATCTTCGCGGCGGGCTCGGCCATCGCGCCCGACGTCGTCACCCGCACCCTCGACTACTTCGGCGACAGCCTCTACAACCTGTACGGCTCCACCGAATGCGCCGTGATGACGGTCGCCACCCCCGAAGACCTGCGCAAAGCGCCGACCACCGCGGGCAAGGCGCCGGTCGGCATCCGGATCGTGCTGCTCGACGAGAACCGCAAGCCGATCACCCGGCCGAACGTCACCGGCACCATCTTCGTCGACAACGGCTTCGCGTTCACCGGCTACACCGACGGCCGCACCAAGGAGACCGTGGACGGCATGATGAACAGCGGCGACGTCGGGCATTTCGATGCCGACGGCCTGCTGTACATCGACGGCCGCGACGACGACATGATCGTTTCCGGCGGTGAGAACGTCTTCCCGCTCGAGGTGGAGAACCTGATCGCCGGGCGCGAGGACATCTTCGAGGCCGCGGTAGTCGGCGTGGATGATCGCGAATTCGGAAAGCGGTTGCGGGCGTTCGTCGTCCCCGGCCCGGATTCCAAGCGCGATCCGCAGGAGATCAAGGACTTCGTCAAGGCGAACCTGGCCCGATACAAGGTGCCGCGCGAGGTGATCTTCCTCGATGAGCTGCCCCGCAACGCCACCGGCAAGCTGCTGCGCAAGCCATTGATCGAGATGGAAATCGAAGCCAGCTGAACCGCCTGATCTCCCCGCACGGATTCGCAGCAGAAATCGTGTGGGGAGATCACGTAGGTACGTCGTGATCGGCATGTGATCGGCGCCGCAGCAGCGCATTCGGATTCCAGCTGTTTTTCCGGCGTTTGTCGCTGGGGAAGATGCGCGCAATTCGTCGGCTACTATCAGCGCGTGAGTATCGAGTTCGGCCGGTCCGCCGCGGCACATCGCGGCGCCGTCGCGCGGGTGCGCGGTGGTTCGGCCGGAGCGATCTCGGGAACCATTTCCGTTGCGGCACACGGCTGGGCGTCCGGGGGCATGTCGCCGGACGGTACGACGCTCGCCTTGCTGGTCGCCGCCGCCGCAGTGATCGGCGCGCTGGTGGCTGGGCTCGCGCCGCTGCGTGACACATCGGTCGGACTGATCACCGCGCTGGTCGGCGGGCAGCTGCTCGGCCATCTGACCATGGGATTCAGTTCGGGCCATCTGCATCACGGCGATGCCCAGCTGACGCCGACCATGCTCGCCGCACATCTGCTCGCGGCCGTTGCCGCCGCCATCGTGATCCGCGGCGCGGAAGCCGCCTACCGGACCGGCACCTCGGTGCTCTTCCAGGTGCTGCGACCGCACCGGCCCGCGCCCGTATTCGCCGACCCGGCTCCGCTGCGCACCACCCATCGTGACCGGGTCATCCTGCGAGTCTTCGCCGCCGAGTCGTTGCGGACTCGCGGACCACCACTCGCCGCCGCCAGCTGACCTCGCCTTAGCGCTCAACGCACGAAGCGCGTGTTCCCGCGTGCGTATTACTCGTACCCGCGAACATTCGGCAAGTCGTCGCGTGCCCGAGTCGATCCACCGGCACATCGCAGCATGAGAACGTCGCCGCGGTCGGTACATCGTCACCGCTACGGCACTCGCACTGTGTCGACCTCGCGATGCCTTGCCACACACCAGGCCCTGCCGTGCGCAAAAGCGCTGAATCGTGTCGATCCGACGGCAGCGCTCGACATGTGTTGTCGCCCGAACACCTGCCGCACTTCCCCCACCGGGTTCCCGAACCGCAGAAACGAAATGACCGTGAGCACAACAGAAACCATTAAGCCCGACGCCGAATTACCCCCGCCAGCACCGGAACCCGCGCCGCAGCAGACCCCCGCGCGCGGCAACCCGGTGGCTCGAAATGGGCTGTACGCGTTGGCCATGCGACTGCACTTCTACGCGGGCATCTTCGTCGCCCCGTTCATTCTCGTCGCCGCCGTCACCGGCGCCCTCTACGCGATCTCGCCCACCCTCGAGTCGATCGTCTCGCGCGACCTGCTGACGGTCGAGGCAGGCGGCGCACCGAAGCCACTGTCCGAGCAGATCAGCGCCGCCGTCGCGACCCAGCCGAACCTCAACCTGGCCGCGGTCGCACCCGCCCCGGGCGCCGAGGACACCACCCGAGTGCTCTTCAACGATCCCTCGCTCGGCGAATCCGAGCGCCGCGCGGTCTTCGTCAACCCGTACACGGCTCAGCCGGTCGGCGATGCCGTCGTCTACGGCAGCTCCGGCGCCCTCCCCATGCGCACCTGGATCGATCGCCTGCACCGCGATCTGCACCTGGGCGAACCCGGCCGCCTCTACAGCGAGCTGGCCGCGTCCTGGCTGTGGGTCATCGCGCTGGCCGGTCTCGTCGTGTGGGTGCGCCGAGTGCGCACCCGGCGGAGCCGGAACTCGGCGGCCTGGCTCTTCGCACCGGACCGCTCGCAGAACAGCCGCGGCCGCACGGTGAACTGGCACGGCTCCGTCGGCATGTGGGTGCTGCCGATCATCCTGCTGCTCTCCGCGACCGGCATGACCTGGTCGACCTACGCGGGCGCGAACATCACCGACGTGCGTCAGCAGCTGAGTTGGGTCACCCCCACCATCACCACGGCACTGCCGGGAGCCGCTGCGCCCGAACATGATTCGGGCGGCGATCATCACGGCGGCCACACACCGGCACCAGCACCGGTCAACCCGAGCGACCGGATCGCCCAGGTCGACCGCGTCTACGCGACCGCACGCGCCAACGGCGTAACCCAGGGCGCCGAGATCACCATCCCGGCCAAACCGGGTCAGGCGTTCGCGGTGAAGGAACGGCGGATGCCCGGCACCTACACGGTCGACGCGGTCGCGGTCGACGGCGCCACCGGCGCGGTCACCGACCGGCTCGCATACGCCGACTGGCCGCTGATGGCCAAGCTCACCAACTGGGGCATCCAATTCCACATGGGCCTGATGTTCGGCCTGCTCAACCAGTTGCTGCTGCTCGCCGTCACGATCGGGCTGATCACCGTGCTGGTGCGCGGCTACCTGATGTGGTGGCGCAGGCGGCCGACCCGACGGACGGGACGACCCGCGCTGGGCCGGGCCCCGCGGCGAGGTGCGTTGCGCCGGAGCTCGCCGTGGCTGGCGGTGCCGGTGCTGGCCGCGGCGTTGCTGGTCGGCTGGTTCGTCCCGCTGGTCGGGCTGAGCCTGCTCCCCTTCCTCGCGATCGACGTGCTGGTGGGTGTCACGCGAGGATGCGGACCGCGTAGCTAGTGGTGGTTCCTCTCCGGATGAGGCGGTCTGGTTACCTGTGCGGCAGCCAGGCCGTCTCGACCGGAGAGGAACCTCGCGCACCCCGAGTGTGCTTGCGCTATCGCGGAACTCGGGGTGCGGGTTCGGCGGGCCGAGTGTCAAGTGTCGGCGCATGGCATCTACCTCCATTTCGAATGGTGCGGCTGGGTCAGCTAGCGGACCAGGTCAGCTAGCGGCTGGAGCTAGCTGGAGAGCCTGGCGATGAACGCCTGCATATTGGCGATCACTCGCTCGACCTTCTGCTCGGGGTTCAGATTCTCCCGATACCGATTGCCGAGCGCCGGGGTCTTCTTGCCGCGCGCGTACAACGAGCAGGCCAGGTCGGTGCACATGTAGGTGCCAACCGTGTTGCCTTTGCGTCCGGACGGACCCGCCTTGGCCGCCGTCAGCAGAGACACCCCGCGGCCGGTGTGCGTGGTCAGGCAGATCGAGCACATCTGGGCTCGACCCGACCCGCCGGTCTCGTAGCGCAGCGCGACACCAATCAGCTCGTCGTCATCCTTCGGGAAGACCAGGTAGCACCGGCCCGGCAGCGACGGGTCGCTCCAGCCGAGGAAGTCGAGATCGTCCCAGGGGCGATCGTCGAGATCCTTTGGCACCGGCAGCTTTTTGGCCTCCGTTTTGGAACAGTTGATGAACGACGACCTGATGTCGCGCTCGGTCACTGGTTTCATGGCGTTTCACTCCGTTCTGGTTAGTTGGTTGAACAAACCGAAGTGACGTTACGGGCCGCGCCGGGCATCGAACAAACGCATTTCACTCAGTAATACCTGCTGGTCAGCAACTTGTGAACAGAATCACCAGACCGATCGGTCGTCCGAACAGCTCTGCGAAGCCCCGAAAACACGGAACCCCGCCCGGACTGTCCGGACGGGGTTTCGCACTTGTCAGGGATGAGTTCAGGGGGTTTCCGACGGCTCGTCCGGGATGTCCGCGACCGGGGTCTTCTCCGGCACGACGATCGGGCGCAACACAACCCAGGCGATGAAGAGCAGGGAGACTACACACATCCCCAGCCCCGCCCAGAGGTTGATGTTGATATTGCCGGTTTTGGCCTGATCGGCAGCTGTATTGCTGACCAGGCCCGTGATTACCAGGACGACCCCGTAGCAGCCGAGTAGGGCGCCGACGATGGTGCGGATGTCGAAAAGCATTGCGGCTCCTTATCCGACGACGATGTTGAGAATGATGACGAGAACCAGGGCGATCCCCGCGAGCAGTACCGGACGCTGGTACCAGGGCAGCGAGGCCTGATCCGGATCGGTGCGCACTTCCTTCGGCGTTTCCGAATAGACCAGGCCGACAAGCTCTTCCACAGGTTTGGGCTTGGTCACCTGCGTGACGAGCACACTGACCACGATATCGACCACGAACGCGGTACCGGCGGCCACGAAACTCGAACCCTGCCCGGACAGGTGGAACACCTTGGTCTGATGCAGGATGAAAATCACCACGGCGGAACCGGTTCCGCAGACCAGACCCATCCAGCCCGCGGTCGGCGTCATCCGTTTCCAGAACATGCCGAGGATGAATGTCGCGAACAGCGGTGCGTTGAAGAAGCTGAACAGGGTCTGCAGGTAGTCCATCATGTTGCTGAAGCTCGACGCGATGAAGGCGGTGAAGATCGCGGTCACCGTCGCGCCGACGGTGGCCAGCCTGCCGATGGTCAGGTAGTACCCGTCCGGGCGTTCCTTGCGCACGTACTGCTGCCACAGGTCGTAGCTGAACACCGTGTTGAACGCGGAGATGTTGGCCGCCATGCCCGCCATGAACGCCGCGAGCAGACCGGCGATGCCGACCCCGAGCAGGCCGTTCGGCAGCACGTCCTTCATCAGATACAGCAACGCCTGGTTGTAGGTGGTGTCCCCGGTGAAGTCCGGATTCGCTACCTTCGCCGCCTTGTACTCGCTCATCTGCGGCACCAGCACCGCGCTGATCATGCCGGGAATGATCACGATCAGCGGGATGAACATCTTCGGATAGGCGCCGAGAATCGGAGTGCGCCGCGCCGCCGAGATGGAGTGCGTCGCCAGCGCGCGCTGTACCTCGACGAAGTTGGTGGTCCAGTAGCCGAACGAGAGCACGAACCCGAGCCCGAACACGATGCCGATCACCGAGAGGATGTTGTTGCTGAATCCGCTCAGCTCGTTGCCCGGCCACGATTGCAGCTGCGCGCTGCCACCCGGCGACGCGGTCACCTTGTCCCGCAACCCATCCCAGCCGCCGACCTTGTGCAGGCCGACCAGGGTGAGCGGCAGCAGCGCGGCCACGATGACGAAGAACTGCAGCACCTCGTTGTAGATCGCGGCCGACAGCCCGCCGAGGGTGATGTAGGAGAGCACGATCACCGCCGCGATCACCACCGACAGCCACAGCGGCCAGCCGAGCAGCACGTTCAGGATGGTGCCGAGCAGATACAGGTTGACGCCCGCGATCAGCACCTGGGCGACCGCGAAGCTGAGCGCGTTCACCAGATGCGCGCCGGTGCCGAAGCGACGGCGCATGAACTCGGGCACGCTGCGCACCTTGGAGCCGTAGTAGAACGGCATCATCACCACGCCGAGGAACAGCATGGCCGGGATCGCGCCGATCCAGAAGTAGTGGAAGGTCGGGAAGCCGAACTGGGCGCCGTTGGCCGACATGCCCATGATCTCGACCGCACCGAGGTTCGCGGAGATGAACGCGAGACCGGTCACCCAGGCCGGCAGCGAGCGCCCGGACAGGAAGAAGTCGATGCTGGACGAGACGCGCTGCCTGGCCAGCAGGCCGATGCCGAGTACGAACACGAAATACAGGGCGACCAGGGCGAAGTCGACGGGCGCCGCATCCAGCCGCAGAGTCGATGAAGCGTCTAAATAGGTCGATGCCGTCGACCGCGGTTCGGCGGCGAACAGCGCGGACGTCAGAACTGGTGAATCGGCAAGCGGCACAGCGTCCCTCCTGGCGGTGAAACCGGGCGACGAGCGAAGCGCGCGCGACTCACTCGTCGCCGGCCGAATGGTGTCGGCCGACACCTACTCTGCGTGATTGTGCCTCACTCGTGGGCCACAATCGGGTACAAACCCGCGCGGTCGCTCAGTCGGCGCGGTGCGCGCCGGCCGCCGGGCCGACGACGAACGTGCGCGGCTCGGCAAAGCCGGCGGCGGTGAACCGATTCCGCACGGCGGCTACCACGGCGTCGGTGTGCTCGCGATCGACGAGTGCGATGACGCTGCCGCCGAATCCGCCGCCGACCATCCGCGCGCCGTGCGCCCCGGCCGCGACCGCCGCGTCGGCGGCGGCGTCCAGCGCGGGCGTCGACACCTCGAAATCGTCGCGCAGCGAGGCGTGTCCCGCGGTGAGGATCGGCCCGATCGTGCGCGGATCCGCACCGCTTCGCAATCTTTCGGCAACTGTCAACACTCTGGCGTTCTCGGTCACCACGTGTCGCGCCCGGCGGCGCAACACGTCGTCGGCGATCCGGTCGAGCGCGGTCACCGCATCGATGTCGCGCAGCGCGGGCACGCCGAGTTGCGCGGCGGCAGCCTCACATTGGGCACGTCGCTCGGCGTAGCCGCCGTCGACCAACTCGTGCGGCTGGCCGGTGTCGATTACCAACAGCTCCAGTCCGAATCGCTGGAGATCGAACGGAATCTGTTCGTGTGCAACATCATTCGCGTCTGCCCCGGTGCCGTCAGCGGCGAAGCGCCGCACGTCGAGGAACAGCGCGTGCCCCGCCGTGCAGAGGATCGAGGCCGACTGATCCAGCAAACCGGTAGGCGCGCCGACATAGTCGTTCTCCGCGGCGCGGGCGAGCTCGATCAGCTCGCGATCGGTGACGGTGGGCGCGAACAGATCTCGCAGCGCGATCGCCACCGCACAGGACAGCGCCGCCGAGGACGACAGCCCGGCGCCGATCGGCACCGCACCGTCCAGCTCGAGGTCCACCCCGCCGATCGGGTGGCCGCGGCGCACGAATTCGGCGACCACGCCGAGCGGGTACCGCGACCACCCGGGCACCCGATCACGCTGGGCCGCGAGATCAGCCACCGCGACGAGCACGACCTCGGCTGGTCGTTGCCGCGAGACCACCCGCACCTGCGCGTCCGTCCGCACCCTGGCCTGGCATTCGACTACCAGCGGCAGCGCGATGGGCAAGACGAAACCGTCGTTGTAATCGGTGTGCTCACCGATGATGTTGACCCGTCCCGGCGCAACCCACATCCGCACTTGCTCTCCTGGTCTGTCGTGTCCACTGGCCCTGCCACACGTTACGAGACACGCCACGGGAACACTGCTTCCAGCTGGCGGAGGTGCGCGATTCACGTTCGTCCTCATCACACGACCGGACCACTCGAGGTTCTCGACGGTGGGGAGGAATCATCCGCTCGTGCGGCAAGAATCTATGGCCGAATGATTGGTCTGGAGTAATTCGGTATAACGAGCGATTCTGGAAAACCCTGTCCCACCACCGCGCTTCGATCACAACCCCGCGACCGTGAGAGCGATAGTAATAGGCACCCACCAAATCTGCTCGATGATCTGGGCGCTTCCCGACGACAAGTCCAACACCAGCGCGTTGAACAGCAGTGTAGCGGCCAGCCCGATCAAGCAGGCTGCCGTCACAGACAATCCTGCAGCGGCACGACGGAGCTTGGGGCGCAAGCCTTTTCGCTGAAGTACCTGCCAGGTGGCAACCAAGGTCACCAGCCCTGTGGCGATCGACAGAACCACGTACGTGATGGCGAAAACCCGCGCGGACACGTCCAGAGCAGTAAACGAATTCAATGTCTTGGAGTGGCGCGCGTCACCCGTGAACCAGCATGCGATCATCACCACCGCCCCCATCGCCCATACGGTGCCGACATAACGGCCGGAATGTCGAGAGCCGGTGAGGATTTCGAGCGCGACCGTGGCAAGTGAGCTGAAGGACAGCGTCGCCAGCAGGACGGAGGCGAGCAGTGCGATCGCGTTGCCCGTGACGTTGATCGAGATCTGGTTGAGTCCTTCGACAACCGGCGATACGGCCAGGATGTAAGCGGAACTGATCGCTCCGAACGCCATTGTGAACAGCCGCGATTCAGGGAAGCCCCGCCACCAGCGCATCCGATATACCGTCACCGCCCCCATCACGACGGCGGCCCACACCGCCGGTTCGTACGTCATCTCGGCAATTCTAGGGATGAAGACGAAATATGGGTCATTCAAGACCCAGCTCACGATCGCGACGGTACGGGAGTGCCCGGGTCAGAGGCTCGCGGTCCAGCGGTGGTCACGCAATTGCCAAGCGACACAGGCGTGTCGCTGCGTGTCTTGACGTGGGGTGATTCCGGATGCGGCTAATCAGTGCCGGTGTTAAAATGTGGCCTCGTGTACGTGGAAGTGTTGTCCCGCAAGACTTCTGGCGGGACAAACACTGGGTATCTGCAGTTGGCGCGTAACGAGTGGTATCCGCAGCGGAGAATGTCGCAGCCACAGATGCTGCACAACCTCCGTCGCGAGAACGAGATCGACCGCCACACAGTGATACACCAGGTGGCATCGTTGTCGCGGCTGCCGACCCCGGATGAAGCGTTAGCGTCGACGACACCGGCAGAGCTGGCGTTCACCGGGCCGATTCCCCTGCGGCGGGCGCACGCGTTGGGCGGGCACACAAGCGATCCTGTCAAGCCTTGAAGACATGACACTCAACCGGCCGATAACCTTCGGTCCGGTCCGCCTGTGCACGACCGAAACTCGCTCCGACAACGCTCTGATCTGCGCACTGGGGCTGGCCGCGTACCCACACCATCCCTTGGAGTTGGCGCCAGTGAACAACCTACACATCACCATCGAAACCAAGATCCCGGACGACCAGATAGAGATATTCCACCGCCTTTACGAGGAGGCCTTCGGCCCGCTACGCACTAAAACGCTCGTCAAGCAGGTGCTGGATCGCGACGAATTCCGCGCGGAAATGGTCGATCCCAGGGTGGATAAACACGTGGTATGGAACGATGCCGGGGAACCGATCGGGCTGACCACACTGACCAACCACCTCGACACTGTCTCGTGGATCAGTCCGGAGTACCTCACCGCTCGATTCCCGGACCATGCGGCGCGCAAGGCGATCTACTATGTCGGTATCACTCTTGTTGCGCCAAGTGCGCGACAAGGACCCGCATTTCATGCCATGATCGAATCAGTTGTCCAAGTTCTGGTTGCCGACCGTGCTGCGGTCGGTTGGGACATCTGCTCGTACAACAACACTCGGTCCTGGTTCACTGAACGCGTGTTGACGATGCTCGGCACAGCGAACCTCGAGGTCTCGGTGGAGGACTCACTAACCTTCTACGGGGCTTGGTTCACCGGGGATGGAGCGACCTAGGGGGGGCTGATGACAGTCGCAGAGCGGCAGTCGGCGCGGCGATGCCTGCTCCGAACACGATGGTACGCACTGCTCCTCGGGGTCAGCGGAGTCATCATCGCGCTCCATCTGACGGTCGATTCCGCCCTGATGTCGTATCTCACGATGACGGTCATCGTGGCGGGCACGCTGGCCATGATCGGCTTCGGCCTGTGGGCACACCGGCCCGCCAATCCGCTGCCCTGGTATCTGCTGTCGTGCTCGGCCGTGCTGTCCGCGACGGGGGCCACCTTGCGCGATGCCGACAACAGCCTGAATGACGCGTTCACGCTGCTCGGCTATCTGACGGTCGGCCTCGCCGCCCTGATCTGGCTGCGCCCGCGGCAGGTGCGCAGCAACTATGACCTGCTGCTGGACTCGGGGCTGATCGGGCTGGGCGCGCTCCTCGCGTCGTGGACCTTCCTCATCTCGCCGATCCTCCAGTCGCACGACACCGTGCTGAACACGACGGTGGCCGCCACCTACCCGGTGCTCGACGCGATGTTGCTGACGTTGGTCGCGCATTCGGTGGCCACCTCGACCCGCTCGGAAACCTCGCTGGACCTGGTGCATCTCGGACTGATCGCGGCGCTGATCGGCGATCTCGCCGACAACCTGACCGCGGCGGGCACCGCGACGATCAGCCGCGATATACAGCTGGCGCCACTGCTCGCGGCGTATGCGATCGTCGGTGTCGCGGCACTCCACCCGACGATGACGAGTCTGGGAACACCGCGGCAGATCCATCCGCATCACTCACGCCAGCGCGCCAGCTTCATCGCGGTGGCGTTGATCGTGGCGTCGCTGGTGCCGGTGGTCGGCTCCTCGCTGGACCCGCTGAACAGGGTGGTGGTGTCGTCGATGTTCGCGCTGCTGCTCATCGGGGTGCTGGTGCGCAGCGAGCGGGCCATCGTGCGCAGCTCCCGCAGCGAGCGGCGGGCGCAGTATCAGGCCGACCACGACATGCTCACCGGACTGTTGAATCGCTCGGCCCTGCTGCGTGCGCTGAACCGCAACAGCGAGCGCTGGGCGGAGCAGCCGCTGTGTTTGTTGTTCATCGACCTTGACGGCTTCAAGATGGTCAACGACAGCTACGGACACGCCGTCGGCGACGAACTGATCGCGAACGCGGCCTCTCGAATTCGACGGGTGGTGCTGCGCGACGACGTGGTCGCCCGCTACGGCGGTGACGAATTCGTGGTGCTCTCCCCGCTCGACCGGCAGGAGGCCGCGACGCTCGCCGAGCGGCTACTGGGCGCGTTCGTCCGGCCGTTCGAGCTGAGCGCGGGCGAGATCCCGATCACCGCCAGCATCGGGATCGCCTGCGGCAGCCCGCGCAGCACCGAGTCGACCATCTACGACCTGATCCGCGACGCGGACTCGGCCATGTACCACGCCAAGGAATACTCGCTCGGCTACGCGTTCCACGACGACGCGCGGCACGCGCCCGACTCCGTGCGGCACATGGCGAACGACCCGGCGCGGCACGGCGCGAACGAGTCCGGACGGCGGATCTGGCGCACGAGCACCAGATCCACCAGCACCGCGGTCTGAACTAGTCGACGAGCTCGTCGAGCAGCCGCCTGGCCGCCTCGAGCTCTTCCTGCAACTGCCGCACCTTGGCCTCCTGCGCCTCGCGTGCCGCGTCCAGGATGCCCGCCACCACTTCGGCCACCTCGGGATGCAGAATCTTGGCAGCCTGCGCCACAGCGGAACTCGGCACCGCGAGACCACGCACGGCGCGCTTCTTGCCGCTGACCACATCGACGGACCATTCGCCGTCGGCGGTTCCGGTCAGCGTGACGGTGACCTCGGGCGTCTTCGCCTTCGGTCGAGCGGGTGCCTTGGCGGCCTTGGCCGCGGTACCCGCAGGGGTCGACTTGGCGGCGGGCTTGCTCGCGCCGCTGTCTTGTTCGTCCGATTCCGGGGTGCTCGCAACGGGTTTCGGGACGACCGGTGGCGGCGTGACAGAACTGGGAGTGGTTGGTGTCGCAGTGCTCGTCAAGGTCGACGGCTGGGTCACGGGTGATTCCTTCCTGGTTGTCGACTTCGGCTGGGCAGTGGAAACGGTTGCCGCCCCTCGTGGCGGCTTGGTCAACGTCACTTCTGTCGGAGAAAAGGACAGTACATCCTTCGATCCGGTGGGCCGGACCTGCAGGAAGTCTCCATCGGCCGGGTCGCCGAGGGAGATCACCTTTCCCGACCGTCCTTCCGGCACGCCCACCGCGGCAGCGGTGAACCACACCATGGGCGGTCGGCCGCCGGCGATATCCGTGGCGATCCGCTGAATCTCGCTGTCCGACAATGGCTTGGGCTTGGTTTTAGGCGACGGCATGGTGACTCCGAGCAATATTCGTGGATGGCTGCGTGCACAGATGATGCCGCACCGCACCGACAGATTTGCAGGCCGCTACGAAATCGAGTCCCAGAACACGATTCCCGCGAAGCCAGCGAATACCGAGCTACGGCGGCCGGAGCGCACGAATCGCCCCGTCGGTCAGCTCTTTGCGGCAGGCGCCTGTAGCGCGGGGAACCAGATATCGGTGAGCACCTCGGCGGCCCGCTCGGCCGACACATTGATGGTCCCCTGCACCGCCCAGCGGGTGAAGAAGCGCTCGAGTTGGGCGACAAGCAGTTCCACCCGCAGCCGCGCCTCGTCGGCACGCTCGGCGGGCCAGCGGGCGAGGTAGGAGGTCATCGCGTTGGGCAGGGCGATGATGCCGTTGCGGGCGATCTCGCGGAACTCCGGCTCCAGCGCGGTCGCCTCGTCCCAGGCGGGCAGCAGGTCGCGGTATTCGTGGAACCACTCGATGGCCCGGGTCATCCAGGCGACGAATTCGGCGCGAGAGCCGGTGTCCAGCACCCGGTCCAGGTCCTCGTAGAAGTGCAGGGCGCTCGGCGCGGTGCTCTGTTCGGCGATCGCGCGCAGCACCTCGAGCTTGCTGGTGAAGTGCAGATAGAAGGTGGCGCGGCTGCAGCCGACGGCGGCGGCGATGTCGTCGACCCGCACCGCCGCGTAGCCGCGCGTGCTGAACAGCTCCTTCGCACCGGCCATCAGCCGGGCCCTGGTCTGCTGCTTCTGCTCGTCCCGCAGACTGCTGCCCGCCGGATTCGGGTTCGTACGCAACGGCCACCTCTTGTCGGTCGAAAGTTCTGCTGACGTGCGACTTTCGGTGAGCAAGTCTACTGATCTGCGCGATATCCACCGCCTTCACTAGACAATACGTCATTCACTAGACACCGTGTCTACCGAGTGTTACCTTGTTGCCTACGTCACTCCGGAAGCCCAACGGCTACGGACGGTTTCGGCGCCGGGCGCGCCGCCGCAGGCAGGGTGACAGCCCTCCCAGCACGAGGACAAGTGAATTGACTCAAACCGATCTGCCCAAGGTCTGCATCATCGGCGCGGGCCCGTCCGGGATCACCACCGCGAAACGTCTGCAGGACTTCGGTATTCCATTCGACCTGTTCGAAGCGTCCGACGAGGTCGGCGGGAACTGGTACTTCAAGAATCCCAACGGGATGTCGGCGTGCTACCAGTCGCTGCACATCGATACCAGCAAGTTCCGGCTGGCATTCGAGGACTATCCGGCGCCGGCAGGCTGGCCGGATTTCCCGCACCATTCGCAGCTGTTCCAGTACTTCAAGGATTACGTCGACCATTTCGGCTTCCGGGACAAGATCCTGTTCGATACCAAAGTCACCGCGGCCGAACGGCAGGCGGACGGCCGCTGGCTGGTCACCTCGACCGACGGCCGCACCCGCGACTACGACGTGCTGATCGTCTGCAACGGGCACCACTGGGATCCGCGCACCCCCGACTACCCCGGCGAATTCGACGGCGTGCTGATCCACAGCCATGCCTACAACGATCCGTTCGATCCGGTCGATATGCGCGGCAAGAAGGTGGTGGTGGTCGGCATGGGCAATTCCGGGCTGGACATCGCCTCGGAACTGTCGCAGCGCTTCGTCGCGGAAAAGCTCACCGTCTCGGCCCGGCGCGGCGTCTGGGTGTTGCCGAAATACGTGAACGGCAAGGTCGGCGACAAGCAGAGTGTGCCGCCGTGGATTCCACGCAAGATCAGCATGAAACTCAAGCAGCGCTTCGTCCGCAAGTTTCGCGGCGACATGGAGTTCTACGGGCTGCCCAAGCCCGATCACCTGCCGTTCGAGGCGCATCCGTCGGCCAGCGAGGAATTCCTGCACCGCGCGGGCTGCGGTGACATCGCGTTCAAGCCGGCCATCACCGCGCTGGAGGGTTCGCGCGTGCGCTTCGCCGACGGCAGCACCGAGGAGGTGGACGTGATCGTCTGCGCCACCGGATATCACATCAGCTTCCCGTTCTTCTCGGATCCGAACCTGGTGCCGGACGAGCAGAATCGCATCCCGCTGTTCAAGCAGATGATGAAGCCGGGCGTGGACAACCTGTTCTTCATGGGGCTCGCACAACCCCTGCCGACGCTGGTGAACTTCGCTGAGCAGCAGAGCAAGTTGGTCGCCGCCTACCTGACCGGCAAGTACCTGCCGCCCTCGGAGTCGGAGATGCACGAGGCGATCCGCGCGGCCGAGGAGCGCCGGAGTGGGCGCTACTACAATTCGCCGCGGCACACCATCCAGATCGAGTTCGAGCCGTATGTGCGTGACATGAACAAGGAAATGGCCAAGGGTGCGAAGCGCGCCGCAGCCAATGGCAACGCCCTACCGGTGCCCGCCAGGGCGCTCGAGAACGCGTAAGACGATGACTACTTCTGGATTCTGTTCCGACCAATTCGCCGGTGTACGAGAAGAATTGGCGAGCCAGATCGCCTCGGGCGAGGAGCTCGGCGCGGCCATCTGTGTGACGGTCGACGGCGAACCCGTCGTCGATCTGTGGGGCGGGCACCGTGATATCGAACGCACGGTGCCGTGGACCGAGGACACCCTGGTCAACGTCTTCTCGATCAGCAAGACGATGACCGCGCTGTCCGCGCTACTGCTCGTCGATCGCGGCGAGCTGGACGTGCGGCAGCGGGTCGCGCACTACTGGCCGGAGTTCGCGGCGAACGGCAAGGGCGACATCGAGATTCGGCACATCCTCGGGCATACCTCCGGTGTCTCCGGCTGGGAACGACCGGTCGAGCTGGCCGACATCTTCGACACCGAAGCGGCCAGCGCCCGGCTCGCCACCCAGCCGCCCTGGTGGGCACCGGCCACCGCGTCGGGCTATCACGCGCTGAACTACGGGCACCTGGTCGGCGAGGTGATCCGCCGGATCACCGGCCGCGGCCTCGGGCAGTTCTTCGCCGAGGAGCTCGCCGGTCCATTGGCCGCTGACTTCCATATCGGCACCGGCCCCGAACACCACCACCGCATCGCGCCGCTGATCCCGCCGCCGCAGCTGGAGTTCGACATGGCCTCGCTCGATCAGACGAGCATCCTGGTCAAGACCCTCACCAGTCCGCTGCTCGATCTCCAGGAGGCCAACAGCGCCGCCTGGCGGCAGGCCGAGATCGGTGCGGTGAACGGGCACGGCAATGCCCGTTCGGTGGCACGCATTCAGTCGCTGGTGTCCTGCGGCGGCGCCTTGGACGGCCGAAGGATGTTGTCGGAGAAGACGATCGACCTGATCTTCGAACAGCAGTCGGACGGCGTTGATCTGGCGTTGCTGGTGCCGCTGCGCTTCGGCATCGGGTACGGACTCCCCCAGTCGCAAACCGCACCACAGGTTCCCGAGGGTCGGGTGTGCTGGTGGGCCGGACTCGGCGGCGCCATCGTCGTCAACGACCTCGATCGCCGAATCACCTTCGCCTACACCATGAACAAGATGGCACCGGGCCTGATCGGCTCCGCGCGCGCCGACGCCTACCTGCGCTCGGTCTTCAACGCGGTAGGGGTCGGCGCGTGATGCGGGCGCTGCAACTCACCGAGCCGGGTGTGCTGGAGCTGCGCAAGGTGCCGATCCCCGCGATCGGCCCGACCGATCTGCTGCTGCGGGTCGGCGCGGCCGGGATCTGCCATTCCGACCTGCATGTGCTGCACATTCCGTTCCGCATACGCGACGAGCCGCTCACCCTCGGACACGAGGTCGCGGGCACCATCGAGGCGGTCGGTGCGGAGGTCGACGGCCGCGCCGCCGGAGACCGCGGCATCGTCTACCTGTGCTGGTCGTGCGGCGTGTGCCGGGAATGCGTGCGCGGCAACGAGAATGTCTGCCTGGCCGCGGGGCGCACCGCGATGCCGCCGTGTCCCGGGTTGGGGCCAGATGGCGGCATGGCCGAGTACATCCGCATTCCGGCAAGCTCTTTCGTGCCGATCGGCGACCTCGACTTCGTGCAGGCGGCCCCGCTCGCGGATGCGGCGCTGTCCAGTTATCACGCGATTCGTGGTGCCCGCGAACACCTTCGGCCCGGTTCGGTCGCGGTGGTGATCGGCATCGGCGGGCTCGGTCATGTCGCGGTGCAGATCCTCGCCGCGACCAGCGCGACCCGGGTGATCGCCGTCGATATCGGCGCGGACAAGCTCGAATTGGCCGCCCGGTGCGGCGCGGCCGAGGGGCTGCTCGCCGGTGCCGGCACCGCGCGCGACATTCTCGACCGCACCGACGGTCGCGGGGCCGACGCGGTCTTCGACTTCGTCGGCGTCGACCAGACCGCCACGCTCGCCGTGGAATCGGTGGCGCCGAACGGCGCCTACCGGATGATCGGCCTCGGCGGCGGCGCACCGGAGATCACTGCGGGTCCGGCGGGCGGGCCCGGTTGGCCATGGGGCGCCTCCGTTCGAAAGTCGTACGGCGGCACCAAATCCGACTTGATCGAGTCCGTCGCCCTGGCCCGCTCGGGCAAGCTCAGGGTCGAGGTCGAGCGCTACGACCTGGCGGCAGGCCGCGACGCGCTCGACCGGCTGGAGCGCGGTCTGGTCACCGGCCGCGCGGTATTGGTTCCGTAGATTAGGGAGTGGCGGTAGATGACAAAGCCTTTTAACCCGCAGGCGTTCGCCGCTGCGGCGGTGGCCCGGCTGACCGGCCCCGGTGGGCGCTTCGAGATGGTGGTCGAGGACGTGCTCGGCGCACCGCTGCCGGTGTTGCGCGACCGCGGCAAGTCGCTCGGCGATGTGCTGGCCGGGTCGATCGCCTGGGGTGAGCGCGACTACCTCGTCACCGAGGACCGCCGGATGTCGTTCACCGACCACGCGGCGGCGGTCGGCGGGCTGGCCAGGGCGCTGCGCGACCGCTACGGCATCCAAAAGGGCGACCGCGTCGGCATTCTCGCCGCGAACACCCCCGAATGGGTCATGACGTTCTGGGCGGCGCAATGCCTCGGTGCGATCGCGGTGGGCTACAACGCGTGGTGGACACCGCGCGAAATCGCCTACGGCGTCGAGCACACCAAGCCCGCCGTGCTGGTCGTCGACGCGAAACGCGCGGCACTGGTGGCAGAGTTGGATATTCGGGTGCCCGTGCTCACCATGGAGGACGAACTGCCCGCGTTGAGCGCCGAATTCGGTTCCGGCGCACTTCCGCTCGCGGAAATCGACGAGGACGACCCGGCGGTCATCCTCTACACCAGCGGCACCAGCGGACGGCCGAAGGGCGCGGTGCATTCGCACCGAAACATGCTGGCGGTCATTGGCTATCACCAGTTCAACGACGCACTGGGCGCCGAGTTCGCGGGCGCGACCGAGCCGCCGAGCGGCCGCAGGTTCCTGCTCACCTCCCCGCTGTTCCACATCGCCAGCCTGCACAACCTGGTGGTGCCCCGGCTGGTGACCGGCGACACGGCGGTGATCTACCAGGGTTCGTACGACGCGGATCGGGTGCTGCGGCTGATCGAGCGCGAGCGCATCACCAACTGGGGTGCCATGCCGACCATGGCCACCCGACTGCTCGAACAGGATCTGTCCCGGTACGACCTGTCCTCGCTGGCCTCGTTCTCGCTGAACTCGGCGCCGTCCTCCGCGGCGCTGCAACACCAACTGCGCGAACAACTTCCGGTGGCCAAGACCGCGCTGGTGACCAGCTACGGACTCACCGAGTGCAGCACCGCGGCCACCCTGGCCAGCCCCGCCGAACTCGCCGCCTTCCCGGATACGGTGGGGCGCCCCGTGATCGGGGCCACCGTGCAGGTCCGCGACAGCGCGGGCAACCCCGTTCCCGACGGCGTCGAAGGCGAGATCTGTCTGCGCAGCACGTACGTGATGCTCGGCTACTGGGACGACGAGGCGGCGACCGCGGCCGCGATCACCGCGGACCGCTGGCTGCGCACCGGCGATATCGGCGTGCTGACCGACGGCAGGCTCCGATTGTCCGGTCGCCGTTCGGATCTCATCCTGCGCGGCGGCGAGAACGTCTACCCCACCGAGATCGAACAGTGCCTCGAGGAACACCCGGCGGTCCGCGAATGCGCGGTCGTCGGCGTACCGCACCCCGACCTCGGCCAACAGGTCGCCGCCTTGGTCGTCATCGAAAACGCCTCGGCGACAACCGAAGAAGAGCTACGCGCCTTCACCGCCGAACGGATCGCGTACTACAAGGTGCCTGCCCGCTGGCGCCTCACCACCACGGCACTGCCGCGCAACGCGACCGGCAAGGTGGTGCGCACCGGCATCGAGGTGTAACCCGCCTACGACGAATCCAGCGAACACCAGAACCGCCGAAGTCCCAGCTCACCGCTTGACAACATCGTAAAATTGGCAGCGGATCGGGTGACGTGTTCGCCCGGCCGCTCGCAAGGAGTCAATGTGGACATTTTCGAGCATCAGGGCAGGGCTGTGGCCTTCGAGCGCGCCGGTAGCGGCGCGCCGGTGGTGTTCCTGCACAACGCGGGCACCCAACGCCATATCTGGGACGACCAGGTGGCGGCGTTGCAGCGCGACCATCAGGTCTTCGCCCTCGACCTGCCCGGTTACGGTCAGTCCGACCAGCCTGCGGACGGCTACCGCCTCGCCGACTATGTGCGCATGCTGGGCGCCTTCCTGGATACCCACCGTCTCAACGACGTGGTGCTGGTCGGCAACTGCCTGGGCAGCGCCACCTCGCTGAGCTACGCCATGGGACATCCGGACCGGGTCCGGGCGCTCGTCCTGATCAATCCACTGACCTGGGACACCGTCAGCTCCGGCCAGTCCGCGGCCATGGCCTGGGCGGACGCGCGGCTGCCGCTGGGACCGCTGGCCCGCAGGCTCGCGCTGCCCGGTCGCGCCGTCTCGATGATCGTCGCCAACCAGCTCGGTTCCCGCGGCAAGAGCCAGCAGCTGCAGCACTCCCCGCGCCTGCGCGCGCACTGGTCCGATCGCGGCCGCCTGCTCGCCTTGCACGAGCTCGTCCAGGACTTCCCGGCCTACGCCGCCTTCGACCGGTTCGACCCGCCCGCTGACTTCCCCCCGATCTGCACGGTCTGGGGCCGGCAGAACCGCATCCTCTCAGCCCGCGCGGGCGGCCGCCTCAATCGCAAGCTGCACGTCCAGACGGCGGTCGAGCTGCCAGACTGCGGCCACCTCCCGATGGTGGAGGACCCGGACCGGATCACCTCGATCATCACCGATTTCCTGGCGACGACGAGCCGGTCCACGGTTCCGAAGGCCGTCGGCGGTTCCTGAGCACTCGGCTCACAGCGGTGCCGCCGTCGGGTACAGCTCCATGAAACTGTCCGAACGCACACCGCAACCGGCGCACTCGAATTCGATGCCCATGTTGAGCAGCCAGTGGATCCGGGTGTGACACGTATCGCACATGAAGTCGACGCCCTCGGTGTGGCAGCAGGCGCGCTTACGGATGAACCATTCGGCGCGATGTCGGCAGGGGACCGTATCGAAGCGGAAGGTGCAGCCGGGCGCGACCGGGAGCGGGGCGACGATCGCCTCGAAAGCCGTTGGGGCGGTGATGAAGTTCATCGGCGGTACCTTCCGGCGGAGCATGGCGGACCATGTCGGGCGGATCTACTCGGATCCACACCCTGCTGATCGTTCGCCAAATATTTGCCGTTACTCGGTGTAGATTCGACGTCCGATACGCCCGTTACTCCCCGTCCACCGGGTTTGATGCGACACCTTCCGGGAACCCGGTCGAATAGAGCCGTCGAGGAAAGGGATCCGTCATGTTGTTACGCCGACTTGCCCGCCCGCTTTTGGCCACTGTCTTTGTCGTGGAGGGTGTCGATACGTTGCGGCACCCGGAAACACGCGTCAAGGCGGCGACCGAGCTGGTGCAGCGAGGCCAGCGTCAGCTGCCCGAGGAATACGCCGCGAAGTTGCCGAGTGATCCAGGGACTGTCGTACGGATCAATGCGGGCGCTCAGGTAGCTGGTGGTGTGCTGCTCGCGCTCGGCAAGGCGCCACGCCTGGCCGCGCTGGTCTTGGCCGCGACCGTCATCCCGGCCACGGTCACCGAGCAGGACTTCTGGAACGAACCGGACCCGGCGCAGAAGGCGAGCAAGCGGAACGCGTTCCTCAAGGACCTCGGCCTGCTCGGCGGGCTGATGATCGCCGCCGCCGATACCGAGGGCAAGCCTTCGCTGGGCTGGCGCGGTAAGCGCGCCGCCCGTGATGCCGCCGCGACGGTCACCGCCGCACTGCCGTTCACCGGCTCTTCGGACGGGACGACCGGCGAGGTGCTGAAACGTCGCGCGCACGAAGTCGCCTCGGCGGCAGGCAGTTTCGGCAGCGCGGCGGCCGCCAAGGGTTCCGAGCTCGCCGAGTCCGTGCAGCACCACAGCCCCGAATGGGCCGCTGCCGCAAAGGAACACGCCGCCCCGCTGGCGGAGACGGCCAAGGAGCGCGGCGCGGAACTGGCCGATGTGGCCAAGCACCGCGGCGCCGAATGGGCCGAGCTCGCGCGGGAGCGCGGACCGAAGTGGGCCGAGCTCGCCAAGGAGCGCGGCGCCGAGCTGGCCGAACTCGCCTGGGAACGCGGGGCGGAACTGGCCGATGTGGCCAAGCATCGCGGCGCGGAATGGGCCGAGCTCGCCAAGGAGCGCGGCGCCGAGTTCGCGGAGGTCGCCAAGGAGCGCAGTGCCGAGCTGGCGGACACCGCGCGGGAGCGCGGTCCCGAACTCGCCGACACCGCACGTAAGCGCGGCGGTCGGTTCGCCGACACCGCTCGGCACCGGGTCGGGAAAAGGCTGAACTGAGCCGAAAGCTAGGCCGTCTCTTCGTATCCGACCGTGCCGTCGGCCAGGGCGGCGCCCAGCGACCTCACCCGATGGAAGCTGGGCGCCAAGCCGGTCACCTCGAGCGCGCGATCGACACAGCGCGCCTCGGTGATCAAAACCATTCGGCGCCTGGCCTTTTCGGCCTGGCGCTGGGCGTCGACCAGTACCCGAAGTCCGGCGGCCCCCAGGAAGGTGACCGGTGACAGGTCGAGCACGACCAGGACGGGACCGGCGCCGAACACCCGGCAGAGCTGATCACGGAAGCTCGGCGCGGTACGTAGATCGATCTCGCCGCCCACCTGCATCATGGCGATATTGCGGCGCGGACAGCACACCGAAAAGCGAAGCACGTCAGCGACTTCCAGTGCCGACCGGTCCAGAGGTGGGGCAGCGAACCGCTCGTTGTCGTTGAGGGACATATGCCGACTCCTCGGCCTGTCTCCACACGGGACAGACCTGTCTACCTAGTGAAGCATGGCAGGTCAGCTCTGTACAGCGTCGAACAGCAGTCGCACCGGCTCGGCAACATTCGCGGCGTCGTCCGGGCGCGCGCCGAGGAGGCGGGCCTGCGCGATCCGGATGACTTCGCCAGGTCCTGAGCCGCTCAGCTCGTCGCTTGTTTGCCCATCGCGCCCGCGAACAGCAGGCCGCCGATGACCGCGGCGGGGACGCCGAGCGCGATGGTGCCGATGATCGCGCCGATGGGGGCCGCGGCGGCGCCGGTCACCAGGCAGCCGCCGAGGAAACCGGGGACGGCCAGGACACCGATGGTCGGGACGGCCGCCGCCGCGCCGACCAGCGCGCCGCCCGCGACACAGCCGATACCCGCACCGATGGCCGTGCCGATCAGGGTGCCGAGGGCGACGCCGAGGCCGGCGACGGTGGCGAAGTTCATCACGGCGGTGTTGAAGTCGGTGGATTGCGGGTCGATGGCGATGTCGCGCAGCTCGGCCGGGGCGGGCTGGGCGGGCTGGGCGGCGGCCGGGTCGGTACTCGGGGTCAGAGTCGCGGTGTTGCCGTCGATCTTCGCTGTGATGGGCCACACTTTGTTGTCGCGTTGATAGCTGAGCGGCATCGAAACGAGCAGCCGTCCGGTGCGGTCGTTGATCAGGAATTGCCCGTCACCCGCGGTCAGTGAGCCCGCATCGGTGGTCAGCACCACCGACTTGTCGACCGCGCTTGCGGTGTAGTGCATTTCCGGTGCCGGGTCGGCGTGTGACGTGCCCGCCGAACCGACCAGCGCGGCAACCGTGCACGCGGCCAGTGTCACGAATGTTGTTCTACCCATGGGGATCCCTCATCTTCTCGCCTCGGCACAATCCGGGCGCGCGGTCGCCAGTACACCGACGGTGCCCTGTTGAATACGAAAGTTGTTGCGAAGAAGCAGTATTGGCGAGTCAGCCGAGACTGGTCGGGTCGCCGTGCGGAGCGGTACTCGGTACCGCGGAAGGACGCTAGCCCCAGTCGGGCTCGCCGTGCAACCAGTGTTCGCCGAGTGTCGGCCAGCTCACAGCGATCGCCGTGACACGGACAAAACACGCGAAATTGCCGGGAACTACAGGGCGTAGTGGGACGACTAAGTGGTTATGCAGCGAACAGCCATGCGGATCAGCCCGCAGGGAGATTTCGGTGTGCTGGTCGAGGACTTCGACCCCACATCGCACGAGGACATCCGCGCGGTCAAGCGTGCCGTGTACCGCGAGCGGATCGCGGTGATCAAGGGCATCGAGCTCGATCCGCGCCAATTCGTGGCGCTGGCAAGTGGTTTCGGCGAGCCGGTCCGGTACTACGAGCCGATCTACCACCACCCGGACGTGCCCGAGGTGTTCGTCTCGTCCAATGTCGACACCGGTAAGCAGCGGGTCGGCGTGCCCAAGACCGGGAAGTTCTGGCATTCGGACTACCAGTTCATGGCGCGCCCGTTCGACCTGACGTTCACCCACACCCAGGTGGTGCCCACGCACAGTCGCGGCACCTATTTCATCGACCTGGCCCGCGCATACCAGCAGCTCAGCCCCGAGTTGCGGCGTTCGGTCGCCGACACGGTGGCGACGCACAGCGTCCGCCGGTACTTCAAGATCCGGCCGAGCGATGTCTACAAGCCCGTCTCGGAGTTACTCGCCGAGATCGACCGTAAGACGCCGCCGGTGACGCTGCCTACGGTGCACGCGCACCCGCACACCGAGGAGCCCGTGGTGTACGTCAGCGAGGGCCTCACCGAGTCGATCACCGCGGCCGATGGCACCGACCGACCCGATCTGCTGCACGAATTGCTTTCTGCCACAGGGCAGCTCGATGACACCTTCGAGCATCCCGCGATCCGTCTGCAGACCTTCGACCGGGGCGATCTGCTCATCTGGGACAACCGCAGCCTGGTGCACCGGGCGCTGCACAACTCCACCTGCGAGCCCGCGGTGTCGCACCGGGTCACCGTGTACGACGACGAGGGCATCCCGGCATGACCGGCGAGGTGTTCCCGAACGATCCGTGGCTGCTGTCGGAGGTGCTGCGCTGCTACAAACCGCATTGCCGCTATCTGCGCGAGCTGACGGTCGAGGCACAGGGCGAACAAGCCACTGCCACTGGAACATTCGAGATTCCCGAATCCTGCTACATCGACGCGACCGGTCATCTCAATTCGGTCGAGGTGAACATCTGCTACAACCAGATGCTCTATCAGACCATCGCGGTGCTGGTGCGGCATCGCGCCGGATCGCTGTTCGGCGACTGGACCATGGACGACTACTGGCGACGCCAGCTGCCCGACATCCTGATCACCCGGCTCGACAGCGAATATCGACGGCCGATCGATCCGCGGCGGTTCTACGGCGAGTTCGTCCTCGGCGGTAGTCAGGAACGGACAAGTTCGGTCGACGGTGCACCGTTCACCTCGCTGGACACGTCGTTTCGGTATTGGGACAACGAGGGCGGGCAGTGCGCGGGCACTGTTCGGTTGGCCATCGTGACGGCGGCCCGCCCATTGGGAGCGGTGCGATGAGTGCACCCACCGTGACCTCGATCCTCGCCAAGCACGCGCGGAATCGGCCGGACACCCTCGCCATCGCTTGCGCCGGAGTGGGACTCGACTACGCGGGGCTGCGTGCCGACAGCATCCGGCTCGCCCGCGCCCTGCGTGCCGCGGGCATCGGCAAGAACAGCCGCGTTGCATACCTGGGCAAGGAGTCCGTCTACTACTACGGCCTGTTCTTCGCCTGCGCGCGGCTCGGCGCGGTGCTGGTGCCCATCAACTTCCGGCTGACCGCGCCGGAGGTCGAACACATCATTCGCGACTCGGGCAGTGCGCTCGTGCTGGTCGACGCCGATACCGCCGACATCGCCCGGTCCGCCGCACCGGCCGTGCGGTCGGTCCTGCTGGACGGCGACGAGTTCGCCGGTTGGCTGGCCGATGTCGCTGATCCGGATCCCGACGAGCGTCCGTCGGGTCGCGATGACGCGGTGATCCAGCTGTACACCAGCGGAACCACCGGACTACCCAAAGGTGTTGTGCTGGCGCAGCGCAGCTTCTTCGCCATCGCGGACGCGCTCGACGAGGCCGGGCTGGATTGGATCGACTTCCGCGACGGCGACCGCAACCTCATCGGCATACCCGGCTTTCATGTCGGCGGAATCTGGTGGGCCATGCAGGGTTTCATGGCGGGGGTCACCAATGTGGCGATGCCGCGATTCGACAGCAGCACCGCGGTGGCCATCATCGAGGAAGCCCGGATCACCACGATGTGCGTCGTCCCGTCGATGCTGCGGCTGATCCTCGGTGAGCCACGCGTGACGCCGGAGGCGGTCGGCTCGGTGCGCAAGGTCGTCTATGGCGGATCGCCCATTTCGGAGACGCTGCTGCGGGAAGCCTTGGAGCTCTTCGGTGCCGAGTTCGCGCAGATCTACGGGCTGACCGAAACCGGGAACACCGCGATCTGCCTGCCGCCCAAGGATCATGTCGCGGGCAATCCCCGGTTGGCGGCGGCGGGACGCCCGTATCCCGGTGTGTCCGTGCGGATCATCGATGCGCACGGCGCGGCGCGGGAGCCCGGCGAGGTCGGTGAGATCTGCCTGCACTCACCGGCCGCCATGCTCGGCTACTGGAATCTGCCGAATGCCACCGCGGAAACCCTCGTCGATGGCTGGATCCATACCGGGGACGCCGGATACATCGACGCCGACGGCTACCTGTACATCCGAGACCGGTTGAAGGACATGATCATTGTCGGCGGCGAGAACATCTATCCCGCCGAGATCGAGAACGCTCTCGCCCGGCATCCGGCCGTGGCGGATTCGGCGGTGATCGGCGTACCGGACGACGCGCTCGGTGAATCGGTGTACGCGTTCGTCGCGTGCCGACCCGGCGAGCAGGTTCGAGCGCGCGAGCTGATGACGTTCTCCCGGGAGCACCTGGCGTGGTTCAAGATTCCGGTGCGATTCGAGTTCATCGAACGCATTCCGCGCAATCCGAGCGGCAAGATCCTGCGCTGGCAGCTGCGCGACCGGTTCTGGGCCGACCGGGAGAGGCAGGTGAACTGAGCGCGATGGAATCACTCACCTATGACACCGTACGGGCGGATATCGCCGATGTGCTGTATCTGGAGCCACACGAGCTGGCCGACACCGACGATCTGTTCGCCGCCGGATTGGATTCGGTGCGGCTGATCGGCTTGATCGAGCGTTGGAAATCGCGTGGCGCCGCACCGGCTTTCGTCGACTTGGCCGAGAATCCAACGCTCGCCGCGTGGTGGCCGTTGCTCGCGCCGCGGCCAGGGCCGTGACTTCGGTCGCCACGCGGCCGTTGACCTCCGCACAGCTGGGCGTGTGGCTCGGTCAACAGCTCGATCCTGGTGCGGCGGTCTTCAATATCGCCGAATACGTGGATGTTTCCGGGCCGGTAGCGGTAGACGTACTGGTATCCGCGATCCGCGCGACGGTTGATGAGGCTGCCGCGCTACACATTCGGTTCATCGATGACGGTCCGCAGCAGGTGGTGGCATCACCCGACTGGGATGTCCAGGTGGTAGACGTTTCGGGCGAGCCGGATCCACTGCGCGCCGCGCTGGATCTGATGCACCTCGATGTCTCGCAACCGGTCGATCTGACCAGCGAGATTCTGTTCGCGCACATAGTGTTCCGGCTCGGTGCACGGCGGACGCTCTGGTACCACCGGGTGCATCACATCCTGCTCGATGGCTATGGCATGGCGTTGATCGCGCGACGTGTTGCCGAGCTGTACACGGCGAGCGTGACCGGAACCGAGCCGCCGCCTTACGCATTCGGATCCTGGGACGCTGTCATCGAGGCGGATGCCGCGTACACCGATTCCGCGGATCTCGACCGCGACCGCGGGTTCTGGCTCGACTACCTTCGTGATCGCCCTGCCCCGGTGACCTTGTCCGGTGCGGCTCCGCGCTCGATATCGGTTGCGGGCCAGACACTTCGGGAGTTCACCGCGCTGGATTCCGAGACGGTCGGGCTGTTACGTGGCGTCGCGGAGATCTCCCGCGCCAACTGGACCGATGTGCTCACCGCTGCGATTGCCGCGTACGTGCACCGGATGACCGGAGCCGCTGAGGTGTGTCTCGCGCTTCCGGTCATGCTGCGCACCGGCACGCCCGCACTGCGCGTGCCGTGCATGACGCTCAACGGTGTCGCCCTGTGGGCCGACTTCACGGATGATCCGACGCTGACGGAGCTGACCGGCCGGGTCGCCCGTCACCTGGTCCGCAGCCGACGCCATCAGCGGTATCGCAGCGAGCAGGTGCGCCGTGACCTGGGGTTGGTCGGCAGCGACCGCAGCATGTACGGCCCGTCGGTGAACATCATGCTGTTCGACTACGACCTGCGCTTCGGCGACTGCACCAGCGCGGTGCACAACGTCACCGCGGGCATGATCGACGACCTGGTCTTCAATCTGTACGACCGGATCGACGGCACCGGGCCCACGCTGTATCTCGACGGGCATCCGAGCTCTTATACCTCGGCCGAGCTGGCCACCCATCTACAGCGCTTCACGACCTTCCTCCGCCGCATCCTGGACGAGCCGAATCAGCCCCTCGATGCGGCCAACCTCTTCCTATCCAGGGAACGAGAGTGGTTACGCGCCAGAAGCCGTGGCATCGACCGCCCTCGGCCCGACAGCACCGTGCATGACCTGCTGGCCGCTCAGGTGTCTCGAACCACGACGGCTACCGCGCTCGTCGCAACCGATGCCGAAGGCGCGAAGCGCTCTCTCACCTACGGCGAACTCGCCGCGCGAACACGGGTATTGAGTGGCGTGCTGACCGCAGCAGGTACTGATCGCGGCGACTCCGTAGCGGTGATGCTGCCGCGCACCAGCGACGCGATCGCCGCACTGTTCGCCGTACTCGCTTGTGGTGCAACCTATGTCCCGCTCGATCCCGGTCAGCCTGTCCCGCGACTGGCCTTGCTCCTCGAGGGCCTCGCCGACGGGCCAGAACTCGCCGCCATCATCACCACAACCGAGCTGGCGGCACTGATCCCCGCCGCCCTTCGTGACCGCGCCGTCAGGCTCGACGAATTACCTACTAGCGCAACACAACCAGCCGGTGAACAGCCATCTCTTCCGGTCCGGCTGCACCCCGACCATCCGGCCTGGGTGATTCATACGTCGGGCACCACCGGGACGCCCAAGGCCGTGGTGATTTCGCATCGTTCGGTGGTGAACCTGTACCACCACCATCGCGAGCAGTTGATCGAGCCCGCGGTGACGACGCAGGGCGGGCGGCGGATGCGGGCCGCACTCACCGCGTCGATGACATTCGATACCGCGTTGGAAGGGTTGCTCTGGCTGCTCGCGGGGCATGAGTTGCACTTCATCGATGACGACTTGCGACGCGATCCGGATCGTCTGGTGCGATACATCGGCGAGCAGCGCATCGACTTTCTCGATGTCACACCGACTTTCGCCCATGAACTGCTGGCGGCGGGGCTACTCACCGGCGTACATCGTCCGACGGTGATCGCGCTCGGCGGTGAGGCCGCAGATCCGGCGCTGTGGGCTGCGTTGCGTAAGGAGCCGGGTGTGACTGTCTACAACCTGTACGGCCCAACGGAATGCACCGTCGACGCCACGTGGACCACCGTCGCCGCACATACCGCGCCGTCCATCGGAGTCCCAGTTATCAACGGCCGTTGTCACGTATTGGACCAAGCCCTGCGCCTGGTGCCGCCCGGGGTCGTCGGCGAACTGTATGTCGGCGGAATACCGGTCGGGCAGGGATATCTCGGCCAGTCGTCGGTGACCGCGTCGCGATTCGTCGCCGACCCGTTCGACGCGAACGGCAGCCGCCTCTATCGCACCGGTGATTTGGTGCGATGGCACGAGGACGGTCACCTCGAGTACCTGGGTCGCGGCGACAGCCAGATGTCGTTGCGCGGCTATCGAATCGAGGTCGGCGAGGTGGAGTCGACACTTGCGGCACATTCGCAGGTCGACGCGGCCGCGGTACACCTGCACGCGGAGGTCCTCGTCGCCTATGTCGTGCCTACCTCTGGCGCGGGCGAACCAGAGGCTCAGTCCCTGCGCAGGCACATGGCCGATCGGCTGCCCGATTACATGGTGCCGTCGGTGTTCGTCATGTTGGATCGCCTGCCGCACACCACGAACGGAAAGCTGGATCGCGCGGCATTGCCTGCACCGCCGGATACCGCGTTCACCGAGCGGCCCGCGCGTACGCCCACCGAACGCGCGCTGGTCCGGTTGTTCGCTGAGGCACTCGAGGTCGAGTCGGTCGGCATCGATGACGACTTCTTCGCGCACGGTGGGCATTCGCTGCGCGCGGCGCGGGTGCTGAACGGGGTCAGAGAGGCCTTCGGGGTGCGGTGGGATCTGCGCGCGATGTTCGACACACCTACCGTCGCCGGGCTCGCCGAACGCCTCGGATCAGGACGCGACAGCGACGAGTTGACCTGGACGGCAGCGGATCTAGAGGCAGACACCCAACTCGATGTCGCAATCCGCGCGACGGCCGAACCATCGGCGAAGCTGCGTACGGTGCTGCTCACCGGCGCCACCGGATTCCTCGGAGCGTTCCTGCTGGCAGCTCTGCTCGAACGCACCGACGTACACGTGTACTGCCTGGTGCGAGCGGACGATGACCTCGCAGCATTCCACCGCATCGAATCCGCGTTCGCCCGTTATGGTCTCGACAACGCACCAGCGGATGGCCGCACCGGCCAGGTCACCGCGATCGCGGGCGATCTCGCCCTCCCCCAGTTCGGCCTGTCACCCGCGCGCTATCAGGAGCTGGCCGACGCCGTCGATGTCATCGTCCACAACGGCGCCCGAGTCCATCACTTCGAGCCGTACTCTCGGCTGCGTCCGGCGAATGTCGAAGGCACCGAACGCATTCTGCGGCTCGCGACCACCGGCACGCCGAAACCGGTCCACTTCGTGTCCTCCGTCGACACCGCATTCGCCGTCGACGGCAACCCACCGATCCTGACCGAAGAACGCCGGGTGGCCGCGACTTCGTTGCCGCACAACGGATACGTCGCGAGCAAGTGGGTCGCCGAGGGTCTGGTGTACGCCGCCGCCGACCGCGGCGTGCCGGTCACGGTGTACCGGCCCGGTCGCATCGGCGGTCACTCGCTGACCGGAGCCTCCGGCCCGGATGACGCGTTCTGGAGCCTGATCCGCGCGATGGTCGTGCTCGAGGCCGTCCCGGCCGAGATCTACGACGCGGGCGCCATCGACATGGTGCCGGTGGATTGGGTCGCCGACACTATCGCGCACCTTGTCGCCCACCGGCCGACGGCCCGCACCTTCCACCTGACCAGCCAACGCCCGCTCGCGTTCGCCACCATCGTGGACGCGCTACGCGATCGCGGCTACCCGGTCGCGGCCATCCCCGCCTCGACCTGGCACGCCCGATTGACCGCCATGGCGGATCGCGCGTCGGCACAGAACGACCACGCACTGAGCATTGCCCGCGCGCACACCGCCCACCTGGCACCCCCTGGCGATGCCGTCACCTACGGACGCGACAACCTCCGCGCCGAACTCATCGATTCAGCTCTCCCCCAACCGGATTCGGCAGCCGCACTCACCGCCGGGATCGACTACCTGATCGAGACCCGATTCCTCCCTACGCCACCGGCCGTCCCGGCCATGGCGCAACGATCGAAGAGGCACCAATGCTGATGAAACGCGCGCTGCTGCTGGCACTCGCGGCAAGCACCCTCGCCGTCACCGGCTGCACGACCTCGGTGACCGACGCGGCGGACAACAGGCCGTCGTCGGCTACCGAGGGCGTCACCAAATACCCGGTGTCCCTGGAGAATTGCGGCAAGACCTACACGTTCACCGAGACACCGAAGCGGGTCGTCGTGATGAACGGCGGTTCTGTCGGCGAGGTGTCCTCGCTCATCGCGCTCGGTGTCGGCGACCGCGTAGTCGCGAACGCACAGTCCTACGGCGCCTCCGACGTGCCGGACCGAGCCGCCGCGATCGATGCCCTCCCGACCGGCAACATCACGCCGAACAGCCTCCAGGACATCCCCCGCGAGGCGATGCTGAACCAGCGCCCCGACCTGGTGATCTCCACCGGCGGTGGCGGTTTCGCCGCCGATCAGGGTTTCGCGACCCGCGAGGAGCTTGCCGCCGCTGGTGCCAATACCTATGTGCCCCGGGCGAACTGCGGCGTGACCGGTGCCGTCACCGGCACACCGACGATCGAGGACAGCTACGCCCTGCTACGCGATCTCGGCACCATCTTGGACGTGCCCGGCCGAGCCGACCGCCTCATCGCCGACTCGCAACGCGCCATCGCCGAGACGGCGGCACGCGTCGCCGGGCAACCGAAGAAGAACGTGCTGCTCGTCTTCCCCGGCATGGGTATGGGTGACTCCTCGGACTTCTCCGCGATCGCGGCGGGCGGCCTCTGGAACGACGTGATCGACAAGGCGGGCGGGGTGAACCCGTTCAACCGCGACGACGGCACCACCTTCGTGACGATCAGCAAGGAGCAGCTCGCGGTGACGCCGATCGACGGGCTCGTCGTGGTCAACTACCGCAGCCCCGACATCGACGCGGTTGCCAAGCGGATCCTCGCGCAGTTCCCGCAGTGGAACGCCACCAAGACCAATAACTATGCGGTGCTGGCGGATTCGATCTATCTCGGCCCGAGCAACGATGTCGCCGTGCAGCGCATCGCGAAACTGGTGCACCCCGAGCAGTTCCGATGACCCGCACGACCACCCGTCCGCCCTTGGCGGCGACACCGCTACCGATCGCGCTCGCCGCGTCGGCCGCGGTGCTGCTCGCCGTGATGCTGCTGTCGATCGCCGTGGGCTCGGTCACTGTGTCCGCCGCCGACACCGGCCGGGTGATTCTGGCCCATTTGTCCGGAAAGACACCGGATGTCGGCTTCACCGTCGACCAGATCGTCTGGAACTACCGGCTGCCCCGGGTGATCCTGGCCGCGCTGTGCGGCTGCGGTCTCGCGGTGGCGGGCGTGATTCTGCAAGCGCTGGTGAACAATCCGCTGGCCGACCCGTATGTGCTCGGGTTGTCCTCCGGCGCCTCGCTCGGCGCGGTGACTGTAGTCGTCACCGCAGGCGGCGTACTCGGCGGTGTCGGGGTGGCCGCCGCGGCGTTCTGCGGTGCGATCGCGACCATCGCGGTGGTGTTCCTGCTCGGGCAGCAGCGCGGCACCCTGGTTCCGACCCGGTTGGTGCTGGCCGGTGTCGCGGTGGGCTATCTGCTCCTCGCTGCGACGAACTACCTACAGTTGCGCGCCACACCGAATGAGCTACGGGCGGTGATGTTCTGGACGATGGGCAGCGTCGCCGGTGCCAGCTGGGATCGGCTCGGCACGGTCACCGTGGTCGTGTTGCTGACTGTCGCCGTGGTGCTCGCGTTCGGCCGTCGGCTCAACGTGCTCGGCACCGGCGACGAACAGGCCACCGCGCTCGGCATCGACGTGCGCGCGCTCCGCATCATCCTGCTGGTGCTTGCTTCGCTGCTGACCGGTGTGCTGATCGCGGTGGCAGGCGGACTCGGCTTCGTCGGCTTGATGATTCCGCATCTGGTCCGCCTCGCCTTCGGCCTGGACCATCGGCGGGTGCTACCGCTGTCCGCTTTGGTCGGTGCCGCGTATCTCGTTGCAGTGGACCTGCTTTCGCGCACCATCGACGCGCCCAACGAGTTGCCGCTCGGCATCTTCACCGCCGCGTTCGGTGCACCGTTCTTCCTCTGGCTGCTGCGCCGGAACGGCGGACTCACATGACATCCTCGGCCGAGTTGTCCGTTGCCGGAGTGAGTGTCACGTTCGGCGACGTCCCCGTCCTCGACAAGGTGTCACTGCACGCACCGCCGGGCACGGTCGTCGGCATCGTCGGCCCGAACGGCAGCGGCAAGACCACCCTGCTGCGCACCATCTATCGGTCACTACAGCCCACCACCGGAATCGTCGCGATCGATGGTGCCGACATCTCCGCGATGCCGATCCGCACGGCGGCACGCACGACGGCGGCGGTGCTCCAGAACGGCTCCGGTTCAACAGAACTCACGGTCGCCGAGGTGGTCGGCCTCGGCCGCAATCCGCATCACGGTCTGTTCAGCCGGGACACCGCGACCGACCACCGAACCGTCGAAGACGCCATGACACGAACCGGCGTCACCGCCTACGCCGACCGCACCATCGGCTCGCTGTCCGGCGGCGAACGCCAACGCGTCCTGCTCGCACGGGCGCTCGCGCAACAGCCACACCTACTGGTGCTCGACGAACTGACCAACCACCTCGACGTCCGCGCCCGCTTCGAACTGCTCGACCTGATCCGCACGACCGGCATCACCACCCTCGCGGTGCTGCACGAACTCGATCTCGCTGTGCGCTGCTGCGACCGGCTGGTCGTCCTCGACCACGGCAGCGTCGTCGCGGCGGGCGAGGTGCTGGAGGTGATGACGCCCGAACTACTCCGAAAGGTGTTCGGCGTGCACGCCACCGCAACCCGTCACGACGACGGTGTCATCCGATTGCATTACGCCGCAAAACCTTTGGCAGACGCCTGACCTCACGCGCGCAGGCCGCCGTCGACGCGCAGGACTGTGCCGGTCACATAGGAGGAGCGGTCACTGAGCAACCACGCGGCGGCCTGGGCGATTTCGTCAGGATCGGCCGCGCGGCGCAGCGGTGTGACCGCGTTGAGTCGCTCGATGACACCGGGCGAGCCAGCTTCCCAATCATGGATCATCTCGGTCAGCGTGGTGCCCGGAGCGATCGCGTTGACGCGGATGCCTTCCGGGCCGTAGGTGACGGCCGCCGATTCGGTGAGACTGTTGACCGCCCGCTTCATCGCGCCGTAGGCGGGCAATTCCGGGTTGCCCATCAGACTGCCGACACTGGAGGTGTTGACGATGGCACCCGTGCCCGCGGTCGCCCGGATGGCGGCGACCTCGGCGACCATGGCCAGCCACGGACCCTTGAGGTTCACGGCGTAGACATAGTCGAAATCAGCCTCCTGCACCTGGTCCATCGGGCCGGGCGGCACCCCCGCTGCGCCGTTGTTGAAGGCGACGTCGAGCCGCCCGTAGCGGTCGACAGTGTGGTCGACGGCGGCGCGCACGCCGGCCGGGTCGGCCAGGTCGCACACGACGTAGTCCGCGGTGCCGCCCGCTGCTCTGATCTCCTCGGTCACTGCCTTCAGCTGCGCCTCCGTCCGGGCCGCGAGCACCACTCGGGCACCCTCCCCCGCGAACAGCCGCGCCGCGGCGGCGCCGATACCGCGTCCGGCACCGGTGACGAAGGCGACCTTGTCTGCAAGTAGGCCCGATGTAGTCAGTGTGTTGTCCATGGCATCGAGCCTCGGCCCGGATGCGAAGCCGAGCCACGTACCGGCTGTACCTGGCTCGGTGCTGCGGCTTCCGAGCACACTGAAGGTGTGGACAGACGAGAACTAGCGGACTTCCTGCGCAGCAGGCGCGAGCGGATCACCCCGGCCGACGTGGGTCTGCCCGCCGGGTCCCGACGCCGCACCCCGGGCCTGCGGCGCGAGGAGGCGGCGCAGCTGGCTTTCATCTCGACCGAGTACTACACCCGGTTGGAACAGGCCCGTGGGCCGCGCCCGTCCCGCGAAGTGCTGAGCGGTTTAGCCCGCGCACTGCGCCTGTCGGACGCCGAGCGCGACCACCTGCACCACCTCGCCGGTACACCGCCCGGCCCGCCGGCCGGGCCGTCGCGCGAGGTGCGGCAGAGCATCCTCGACCTGGTGCGTCGGCTGCCGCAGGCCGCGGCGATCGTGACGTCCGCGACGTATGAGGTGATCGCCTGGAACGATCTGGCGTGCGCGTTGATGGAGGACTTCTCCGCGCTGTCGCGACGCGACCGGAACTTGGTGCGGCGGGCCTTCCTCGGGCCACGCCCGAACGGGCGGCGGTTGTATGGCGTATCGGACGCAGATGCGTTCGCCCGCAGCTCGGCTCAGGATCTGCGCGCCACCGCGGCCCGCTACCCCGACGATCCCGAAGTGGCCGAGCTGGTGGCCGAACTCCGCGCAGGCAGCACGGAGTTCGCTGAGCTGTGGGCCTCGCACGACGTCCGTGCGGAACCCACCCTCTGCAAGACTTTCGAGCATCCGCTGGTCGGCCCGATCGCCGTCAACTGCGACGTCCTCGACATCACCGACCGAGCCCAGCGCGTCGTGATCTACACCGCCACCCCGGGTTCACCGTCGGAGCAAGCGCTACAGCTGCTGTCGGTCATCGGCACCCAGCGCATGGACGCCACGCCCTGAGCCCGTCCGGCGTCAGCCGTTGGCGCTGCGCCGCATGCCGAATCGCGTTGCAGCGACTAGATCTTCGCGGCCGCGGGCCACGCGGGAGCGGACCGTACCCACCGGGCAGCCGCAGACCGAGGCGGCTTCGGCGTAGGACAGTCCGAGCACCTGGGTGAGCACCAGCGCCTCACGCCGCTCCGGCGCGAGATCGTCCAGCAGCAGGTTGAGTTCGACGATCTCGGTCAGCCCGTCGCGCCGCGGCACCTGCCGGTCGGCCGCCGCGACCCAGTCGACGCCGTGCGCGATCTTCGGGCGGGCCACCGCCATCCGCACCTGATCGACCACGACCCGGCGAGCGATGGACAGCAGCCAGGTGCGTGCGCTGGCGCGGCCCTCGAAGCGCTTGATGCTGCCGAGCGCGCGCAGGTAGGTCTCCTGGGTCAAGTCGTCTGCCCGGCCGACCTCGGTCAGATGGGCGAGCAACCGCCACACATCCTTCTGGGTCGCCCGGATGAAACCCTCCAGTGCCCGCCGGTCGCCACGCGCCGCCGCCAGTGCCAGGCGGGTGGTCTCGTCATCCTCGGCGGGCGTCGGCATGGTGCCGACAATAACCGGCGACCGCAGCGTCAGCGGACCGGCCCCGGGCGAGGTAACGCAGCTCACCACGCCGATCTCAGTGAGCGAGCGTCAGCGAGCGAACCAAAGACACAGTGCGCCCGCGCGCACGACGGAGCCGAGCGCTAGCGAGGTGGAGTCGTGAGCGAGCGTCAGCGAGCGAACCAGAGACACAGTGCGCCCGCGCGCACGACGGAGCCGAGCGCTAGCGAGGTGGAGTCGTGAGCGAGCGTCAGCGAGCGAACCAGAGACACAGTGCGCCCGCGCGCACGACGGAGCCGAGCGCTAGCGAGGTGGAGTCGTGAGCGAGCGTCAGCGAGCGAACCAGAGACACAGTGCGCCCGCGCGCACGACGGAGCCGAGCGCTAGCGAGGTGGAGTCGTGAGCGAGCGTCAGCGAGCGAACCAAAGACACAGTGCGCCCGCGCGCACGACGGAGCCGAGCGCTAGCGAGGTGGAGTCGTGAGCGCGGCCACCAATAACAACCGCCGGGAACTTCGGTGTCCGGATAGACGACAATCTGGACGTGGAGTGCAAAGTGTGCCGGACGGCGCTGTCGGCCCGGATCGACGGCGAGCGGGAAACCGTTCCCGCGGCCCGGGTGGACGAGCACCTGGAGCAGTGCGCCGAGTGCTGCTCCTGGTACGTCGCCGCGGTGGAGACCTCGAAGTTGTTGCGCGGTGCGTCGTCGTACGCGCCGGACCTGACCGACGCGATCTTCGCCGCCGCCGAGTTGGAGCGGCCGCAGCCGTCGCCGCTGGCGAGGCTGCGCGCCGCGGTACCCACCTCACGCACCGCGTTGGCCCGTGTCCTGCTCGGTGTGCTCGGCGTTCTGCAATGCGTGTTGGCCCTGGCCCAACTGGCCGGGCTCGACTTCGGCATGAGCCACCACCACGCCGCCGAGATGACTCGCCACCTGCTCAACGAGAGCACCGCGTGGAGCCTGGCCATCGGCGTCGGGTTCATCTACTGCGCACTGCGGCCACACGCCGCCGCCGGTGTGCTGCCGGTGCTCGGCGCGCTGGTTGCCGCGTTGAGCGCGTTCGTCGTGTCCGACCTGTACTCCGGCGTGGTCCCGATCTCCCGGGTGCTCTCGCACGGACTGCTCGTCGTCGCCCTGGTGCTGGTCGTGGTCGTGCACCGGACACGACGCCCGGAAACCTCACCGCCGACCAGCGACCGCGTCCCGACCGATCTGGTGCTACCGCCGGGTGCCCAGCTCGGCAGGCGGACCCGCCACCTTCGCTCGACCCAAGATCCCGCCGCGTAATGAACGGAACTTCATGACCATCGAGCTCGACCCGATCACTCGAACCGACTCGACTACCGAACCGAATCGCATCTCCCTCGCCGTCACCGGAATGAGCTGTGCGGCCTGCTCCACCCGGGTGGAACGCAAGCTCAACAAGATCGACGGGATCACCGCGTCGGTGAACTACGCCACCGGGATCGCGACGATCGACGCGGTCGGCGAGATCACCGCGGAGCAGTTGTGCGCCGAGGTCGACGCCACCGGGTTCGGTGCGTCGCCGATCACCGACCGCACCGAGCCGATCAGCTCGGCCCCGGAGGACGCGCAGGTCAACGATCTGCTGCGCAGGCTGGTCGTCGCGCTGATGGCGTTCTTCCCGCTGGCCGACCTGTCGGTGATGTTCGCCACCATCCCCAGCACCCGGATCACCGGCTGGCAGTTGATCCTCACCGTGCTCGCGCTGCCCGTGGTGGTCTGGTCGGCGGCGCCGTTCCACCGCAAGGCTTTTGCCAACGCCAAGGTCGGCGCGGCCAGCATGGACACGCTGGTCTCGGTCGGCGTGCTCACCGCGACGCTGTGGTCGCTGGACACAATGTTCTTGCACCCCAACCGTTCCGGGCCCGCGCCCGACGGGGTCTGGGCGGCGATCTGGGCCAGTGACGCGATCTACCTCGAGGTTGCCGCAGGCGTCACCGCATTCGTGTTGGCGGGGCGCTATTTCGAGGCGAAGGCCAAGCGTTCGGCGGGCAGTGCGTTGCGTGCGCTCGCCGCGCTCGGCGCCCGCGAGGTCACCGTGCTGACCCGCGACGGCCGCGAAATGCGGGTGCCCATCGGTGAACTCGTGGAGGGGCAGCGCTTCGTGGTGCGGCCCGGCGAGACCATCGCCACGGACGGCCTTGTGGTGTCCGGCGAGTCGAGCGTCGACGCCAGCGCGATGACCGGTGAATCGATCCCGGTCGATGTCGATACGGGCATGGCGGTGATCGGCGGCACCACCGCGCTCACCGGGCGGCTGATCGTGGAAGCCGCTGCGGTAGGGGCGGATACGAAGCTGTCCGGGATGATCCGCCTGGTCGAGCAGGCGCAGACCGGCAAGGCGCGCATGCAGCGGATCGCCGACCGGGTGGCATCGGTGTTCGTGCCGTTCGTCTTCCTGGTGACGGCCGTGACGTTCGTGGTCTGGCTGGCTACCGGCTCGGGTGCGGATCGCGCGGCGGCGGCCGCCCTGGCGGTGCTCGTCGTGGCGTGCCCGTGCGCGCTGGGTCTGGCCATTCCCACCGCGTTGATGGTGGCCTCGGGACGCGGTGCGCAACTGGGCATTTTCATCAAAGGCCATCAGGCGTTGGAGGCCACCCGCGACGTGGACACCGTGGTGCTGGACAAGACCGGCACCGTCACCAACGGGGCGATGAGTGTGGTCGCGGTGATCGAGCATGAGCCGTTCAGCGCGGCGGAGGTGCTGCGCCTGGCCGGTGCGGTGGAGGCGGCATCGGAACACGCGGTGGCCGCGGCGATCACCCGCCACGCGCGCGAGACGGTCGACGAACTGCCCTCGGTCGAATCCTTCGAAGCCCTACCGGGATTGGGCGCGCGCGGCCTGGTGGCCGGCCGCCGGGTGCTGGTCGGCCGGTCGCGGCTGTTCGACGATCAGGGCATCGGCATCCCGCAGGACTTGAATCGTGCTGTCCGGCAACAGGAACGGTCCGGACGCACCGTTGTGCTGGTTGCCGTCGACGGCGCGGTCGTCGCGGTGATCGCGGTGGCCGACACGGTCAAGGAGACCGCAGCCGCCGCGATTACCCGGCTGCACCGGCTCGGCCTGCGGGTCATGATGTTCACCGGCGACAACGCCTACGCGGCGCAGTCGGTGGCCGACGAGATCGGCATCGATGATGTTGTCGCCGAACTGCTTCCGGAGGGCAAGGTCGACCTGATCGCCCGCATGCAGGAGCAGGGACGACGCGTGGTGATGGTCGGCGACGGCATCAACGACGGGGCGGCGCTGGCCACCGCGGACCTCGGCATGGCCATCGGCGCGGGCACCGATGTCGCGATCGCGGCCGCCGACGTCATCCTGGTGCGCGAGGATCTCGGCGCGGTCGCCGATGCCATCGAGCTGGCGCATGCCACGCTGCGCACCATCAAGGGAAACCTGGTGTGGGCGTTCGGCTACAACGTGATCGCCATTCCGATCGCCGCGCTCGGCTTCCTGAATCCGCTGATCGCCGGTGCCGCCATGGCGTTCTCGTCGTTCTTCGTCGTCTCGAACAGCCTGCGGCTGCGGCGAGTTCGCTTCAACCGCTAACCGACCGAAGGCGCCCTTCACCCCCTCACACAGGCCGACGGCCACCTTCGGTCAACCAGGGGCAACCGACCGAAGGCGCCCTTCAGCGGGCAGGATGGGCTGAAGGGCGCATTCGGTCGGCAGGGGTCAGCGGCGGGATTGCGCCAGCTGCTCCAGCATGGCGTTGTACGCGGCGAGGTCGGAGTCGCCGTAGTCGTCGTGCTTGCGGTCGGTGCGCACCGCGGTGCGCCGGTCCTGCGCCACCCACTGGGTGAGCAGCGCGCCGACCACCAGCAGGATCGGGATTTCGCCGGAGACCCAGGCGATTCCGCCGCCGACGCGCTGATCGGCGAGCAGATCGATGTTCCACGGCAGCTGCAGGTTGGTGTAGAAGCGCGAGCCGATGACGGAGTTCATCGACATCACCGCGACACCGAAGAAGGCGTGAAAAGGCATGACCGCGAACAGGACTCCGAGCCTGCCGAGGTGCGGCAGCCGCCGCGGGCCGGGGTCGATGCCGATGATGCCCCAGTAGTACAGGTAGCCGACGATCAGGAAGTGCACGTTCATCAGCACGTGCCCCCAGTGGTATCGGATCAGGCTCTCGAACAGCGGCGTGAAATACAGCCCGTAGAGCGAGATCACGAACAACGACAGCGCCGTCGCGGGGTGCGCGATCACCGCGGTCGGCCGCGAATGCAGGAGGGCGAGCACCCATTCGCGCACACCGTGCACCTGGCCGCGCTTGGCCGCCGGAACGGCGCGCAGCAGCAGGGTCACCGGTGCGCCGAGCACCAACAGCACCGGCACGAACATGTTCAACGCCATGTGCGTGATCATGTGCATGCTGAACATCGCGAATCCGTAAGTGCCGATGCCGGACGAGGTCGCGATCAGCAGCGCGACGCAGCCGCCGATCCACGAGATGGTCCGCCACCGCGACCATTCGTCGCCGCGCCGCCACAGCCGCAGCACGCCGAGCACGTACAGCACGATCGCGGCCAGCGCGGCGGTGCCGAGCACAATGTCGAAGCGCCACAACGTCATCAGGCGCAGCAGGTTTGGCCGATCGAACAGGTCGAAACCGAGGAACACCTCCTGCGCGGTGAACGATCGGTCGGCGAAGGCCGGGGCGGGCTGTACCGCCATGGCCACCGTCGCGGCGAGCGCGACCGCGGAAAGCGCTCCGCTGCAGGCGATCAGGAAGGCGGTGCGGGCGCCGGGGTCACGGTGTTTCAGTACGGCGCGCATCGTCAGCACGAGGTCGGCGCCGACGGCGACCACTACCAGCGCCAGTCGTCCGTAGCCGGTGGTGAACACATCCGACCACGGCAGCAGGATCACCCAGAGCACCAGCCCGCTGAGGGTGGCCGCGGCCAGGCACAGCAACGCGATCGTCGCGCCACGGCGGACCGCGGTGGGTGCATGTGACCCGTTGCGGCGCAGGTGGTCCGCGACGCACCACAGCAGCCCGGGCAGCACCGACACCGCGAGCTGGAAGATGATCATCGCGCCGGTGCCGTAGTCGTGATTCGGCCCCTCCCCCGCATTGCCGACCATCGCGGGCGGCAGCACGGCGATGGCGGCCACCATCAGCAACACCGCTGCCCCGTTCCAGGACAACAGGATTCGAGCACCCAGCGTCACCACACCGGCCAGCACGGCGACCACGATCCACGCCTTCGGTTTCTCGCTGGCGTCGATCAGCGCCCCGAGTGCACCTATCCGGAAGAGCCCGGAGACCGTCAGCCCGCCCACATTCGCCGCGGTCACCGGGATCAGGGCCAGCGCCGACACCAGCCACACCAGACCGGCTCGCTCGGCGAGCCGCAGACCGGAGTAGCCGTCGACGTCGAGGCGGCCGCGACCGGTGACGGCGGTACAGCACACCGCGTAGACCAGCGCGCCGAGCGCGGTCGCGCCGGCGAGTGCGGCGGCAACGCGCAGCAGCACGTAGCCGAGGACGTCCGCGAAACCGGGATAGGCGGTACCGGCAGCCCGATAAGGCGCGTCGCCCGCTTCCACCACCGATCCGATCACCAGGGCAAGCAGAACCGCCGCCGCGACCAGCCAGACAAGGTGGACTGTCGAGCGTTTCACCTGCACGTTGCCGTCCACCATCCTCGAGAACGAAAGTTTGCACCTGAACCAGGTCTCGCTGACCGGTCGGATGCGGTGCCGGGAAAGTTCCGGCACCCGCTCGACTGCGATGCAGGTCACATTTCGTCGGAGGTCGGGGATCAGACGGTGTTGGCGCTGATCCCGCCGGAGATCGTCAAGGCCTCGCCGTTGAAGTGCCGTCCGCGCTCGGACACGAGCATCAACACCGCGTCGGCGACCTCGTCCGGCGCGATCAGGTCGGAGTTCGGCGGGCCGGAGGCGAACATCGCCATCACGTCCTCTTTCGTGGGATTCTCCTTGTCCGGCAGCATCATTCGATACATGGCCGGATTCTGGATCATGTCCGTGTCCACGCCGCCGGGCAGCACCGCGTTGACGGTGATCCCGTACTCCACCACCTCCAGCGACAGCGACTTGACCAGCCCGAGCACGCCCCACTTCGCCGCCGCATAGTGTCCCGCGTTGCGCACGCCCATCCTGGCCACGATGGAGGAGGTGGCCACGATGCGGCCCCATCGGCGTTCGATCATGTGCGGCACCACCGCGCGGAAGCTGTGGAAGACACCGTTGAGATTGATGTCGATCATGTCCTGCCACATCGCGTCGTCCATCTCGGCGATCATCGAGTTGGAAGCGATGCCCGCATTGGCGACCAGAATGTCGATGTGACCGAAGTCATCGATGGCGCGTTGGGCGACCGCGTTCATTTCCGTTCGACTGCGCACATCGGCTTTGAGCGGCACGCAGCGGCGTCCGGTTTCCTCGACCAGTTTGGCCGTTTCGGCCAGATCGGACTCCGAACTCATCGGATATGGCACGCTCGCGACCTGTTCGGCGATATCGCACACCACGATGTCCGCGCCCGCTGCCGCCAGCGCCACCGCGTGCGCACGCCCCTGACCTCGGGCTCCGCCGGTGATCACCGCTACCTTGTCGTCGAGATTGCCCATGTCGGCCCCTCACCAGATCGGTATTCGTTCGGCCGAACCCATGGTTTCACGGTGGAATGATGTGTAGTTGGCGTTTACGTTCGTATTGTCCAGAACTACACACGAAACGTTCCGGGTCGGCGCAGCGACGAAGTGAATGCGGTGTGCGTCGCGGCATCAGGCAGTACTCGCCGGCGGCACATCGCGCAGGCGCGCGGCCCAGCGCGCCCACAATGGTCCCAGGGGGCCAGATGACCGATTGTGAGTACTTCGCCGTGGATCTCGACCAGCTCGTCCGACCTTTAGACACCACACCGACCGACTACGACGCGACGGTGGCCCGCTCCATCGACAGCCCGCGGCTGCGCAGGCTGATGAACACCGCGGTCGGCCTCTCGCACGACTCGATCGACCTGCTCTCCACCATGAGCGACCGCCTGCGCGCCGTCGAGGGCATGCTCATCCGCGACCCGCTCGACTGCTGAGCGGGCTCATACCGTCCGCCTGACCGCGGGCAGCCCCGGCGCGGCCGGTATCCGTTGATAGCCACGGAGATTCACCAGCCCGCGGCGCTCGGGGGTGCCGGCGAGCCGCAACTCGGGGAAGCGCTCGTACAACGCGGACAGGGCGACGGCGCCCTCCATTCTGGCCAGGCTGGCGCCGAGGCAGGAGTGCACGCCGCTGCTGAAGGACAGGTGCTCGCGCGCGTTCGCCCTGGTGACATCGAAGGCGCCCGGGTCGGCGAACACGGCGGGGTCACGGTTGGCCGCACCGAGCAGCAGCGTGACCGACTCGCTGCGGGCGATCGGGTGGCCGACAATCTCCGTGTCGCACAACGCGGTTCGGGCGGTCAGCTGCACCGGACTGCCGAAGCGCAGGATCTCCTCGATCGCGCCGGGCCACCGGTCCGGCTCGGCCCGCAGCAGGTCGAGTTGGTCGGGGTGCTCGTGCAGCGCCACCATGCCGTTGCCGAGCAGGTTGACGGTGGTTTCGAAGCCCGCACCGGCGATCAGCGCGGCGGTCGCCTTGAGTTCGGGCATGGTCAGGATGCCGCTGACCGCCAGTTCGCTCAGGATGTTGTCGCCGGGGTCGACCCGCAGCCGCGCGACGTGTCCTTCGATGAACTCCTCGCTCGCCCGTAAGGCGGCAATGGCGCGACTGAACGCGCGCCATGAGATGCCGACGTCCAGCAGCGGCGCGCCCGCGTGCCCCAGTTCGAGCATGTAGTCCTGCTCTTCTTTTGGCACACCGAGGATTTCGCAGATGATCGCCACCGGGAGCCGCTTCGCGAAGTCCTCGATCAGGTCGGCGTTTCGGCGCGCCGCCAGCCCGGCCAGCAGTTCGTCGGTGACCTCGACGATGCGGTCGTGCAGCCGACCGATCGCGCGCGGCGTGAATTCCTGCGCGACGAGCTTGCGATATCGAGTGTGCTGCGGCGGGTCGACCATCAGCATCGATGGCGGCTCGATCGGGTTGGCCAGCTTCAGGTCGGTCGCCCGCACCAGGCGCAGCAGCGGTCGGGGCAGCTCCAGCGTGTCCGGCGTCGACACGCCGAAGTTTTTGTCGCGCAGTATCTTTCGGCAAACCTCATGATCGGCGGTGACCCAGGTGATCGAGGTGCGGACCAGTCGGCCTTGCTCGCGAATGCGGTCACCGAACGGGTAGGGGTCTTGTTCGGCACCGGAGCCCATCAGGATCTGGGGCAGGGGCTCGCCGTCGCGGGCACGCATTGTGAGGTACCTGCGCGGCAGGCCGTGCAGTACTGCCCAGCGAATCCAACTCTTCATTTCGGCCCCCGCCTGTGGTCTCGAGTGCCCTCACGGTACGCACCGATGCGGCGCGGCGCATCGTGCCACGGTCGCAGATATCCCTGATATCCAGGGCGTATCAGTTCGGCGGGGGCTCGGCACGGGCAATCGCGCACAGAAGCCCAGTTGGAGAACCCAATTCAAGCCGCTATGGCAAACCTTTGGCAAAGTCGATCTAGGGGTGGCGTGAGACTGCGGTCACATGGTTTGGTTGATGCAGGCCGGTCGCGCCGGCCTCCAGACGGCGGTTCGGAAGGTGGCGGCGGTCGTGAGTGTGACGCAGACCGAACAACTTCAGGCGGTTCGACCGTATCCGCGGCGGATGGGGCCGAAGGGTTCCTACATCTGGAAGATGATCACGACCACCGATCCGAAGGTGCTCGGGGTCATGTATCTCGTCACGGCGATGACCTTCTTCTTCATCGGCGGGCTGATGGCCCTACTGATGCGCGGTGAGCTCGCCAGGCCGGGGATGCAGTTCCTGTCGACGGAACAGTTCAATCAGCTGTTCACCATGCACGGCACGCTGATGCTGCTCTTCTACGCGACACCGATCGTGTTCGGTTTCGCAAATGCCGTGCTGCCCTTGCAGATCGGGGCGCCGGACGTCGCGTTCCCGCGGCTCAACGCGTTCAGTTACTGGCTGTACCTGTTCGGGGCCACCATCGCGACCGCGGGCTTCATCACGCCCGGCGGCGCCGCCGACTTCGGCTGGACCGGCTACACGCCACTGAGCACCTTCGAGCACGCCCCGGGCGCGGGTGCCGACCTGTGGATCATGGGTCTGATCCTGTCCGGTCTCGGCACCATCCTCGGCGGCGTCAACATGATCACCACGATCATCTGCCTGCGTGCCCCCGGCATGATCATGTTCCGGATGCCGATCTTCACCTGGAACATCCTGATCACCAGTATCCTTGTGCTGCTTGCCTTCCCGATCCTGACCGCGGCACTGTTCGCGTTGGCGATCGACCGGCATCTCGGCGCGCACATCTACGACACGGCCAACGGTGGTGTGCTGCTGTGGCAGCACCTGTTCTGGTTCTTCGGGCATCCCGAGGTGTACATCGTGGCGTTGCCGTTCTTCGGCATCGTCACCGAGATCTTCCCGGTGTTCAGTCGCAAGCCGCTGTTCGGGTACAGCGCGCTGGTGTACGCAACCATCTCGATCGGCGCGCTGTCGGTGGCGGTGTGGGCGCATCACATGTATGCGACGGGATCGGTTCTGCTGCCGTTCTTTTCGCTGATGACGTTCCTGATCGCGGTGCCGACCGGGGTGAAGTTCTTCAACTGGATCTTCACCATGTGGCGCGGGCAGTTGACGTTCGAGACGCCGATGCTGTTCTCACTCGGGTTCCTGACCACCTTCCTGTTCGGTGGGTTGTCCGGTGTCATCCTGGCCAGCCCGCCGCTGGACTTTCACGTCACCGACTCGTATTTCGTTGTGGCGCACTTCCATTACGTGTTGTTCGGGACGATCGTGTTCGCGACGTTCGCGGGTATCTACTTCTGGTTCCCGAAGATGACCGGGCGGATGATGGACGAACGCCTCGGTAAGTGGCACTTCTGGACCACGTTCGTGGGGTTCCACACGACGTTCCTGGTGCAGCACTGGGTGGGGGCCGAGGGGATGCCGCGGCGGTACGCCGACTACCTGCCCAGCGATGGTTTCACCACGTTGAACACCATCTCCACCATCGGTGCGTTCATCCTCGGTGGGTCGATGTTGCCGTTCATCTGGAACGTCTTCAAGAGTTATCGCTACGGGGAGGTGGTCACCGTGGACGATCCGTGGGGTTACGGGAATTCGCTCGAATGGGCGACGACCTGTCCGCCGCCGCGGCACAACTTCTACGAGTTGCCGCGGATCCGGTCCGAGCGTCCGGCGTTCGAGCTGCACTATCCGCACATGGTCGAGCGGATGCGGACCGAGGCGCACGCGGGGTGGGGATCCGACCATCGGGCCGCCATGCTCGTCGAGGACCGTGCGGTTGCGCAGGAGAAGACCTCGCTGGTGAAACGCACGGATACCGAGCCGACTACCGAGTAGTTGTTGCCGAAGTAGCAAAGAAGTTTGCCGCTATCTCCCTCGCGCGTGGATCGTGGTGTCCATGACCGAGACACACACCCACGAGACCGACGGCAGCACAGTCGAGTTCTGGGAGAACTTCTACCAGGAGCGGGAACGCGTCTGGTCGGGCTCGCCCAACTTCCTGTTGGTCCGCGAAATGGATTCGGCCCCAGCGGGTTCCGCTCTCGACCTGGGTTGCGCCGAGGGTGCCGACGCGATCTGGTTGGCCGAGCGCGGCTGGCGGGTCACCGCGGTCGACGTCTCCGAGACCGCACTCGGCCGCGCCCGAGCCCGCGCTGCCGAGCAAGGCATCACCGACATCGACTGGCAGCAACACGACCTCGCCAACTCCTTCCCCACCGGCCAATTCGACCTGGTAACCGCCCAATACCTGCACTCCCCCGTCGCCAAAGCCGACGAACGCGAACGGATCCTCCGCCGCGCCGCCGAAGCCGTCTCCCCCGGCGGCCAACTCCTGATCGTCGGCCACGCCGAATGGCCCTCCTGGGTAGAGACCCCACCCCACGACGTCCACTTCCCCACCACCACCGAGGTCCTGGCCGCCCTCGACCTCACCCCCGCCGAATGGACAGTAGAAGTAGACGCCCTAGCCGAACGCGACCAACCAGGCCCCGAAGGCCAACCCGGCACCCGCAAAGACAACATCCTCCGCATCCGCCGCCACTGAACCTTGCCCGGTCTCCACCCGACCCGGCCGCGCGATCACAACACCGCTAGCCGCATGATCCGCGCGGCCAGGTCCACGTAGGAAACCGGTTGCGTCGTATCGACTCGAACAATGGGCCCAAGCCCGAGGGGTGCGGCCTGCTCAGCCCACGTATCCCAGTCATCGGCAAGCCGCTGCCCATCGCCATACATCGCCGCCCGGCGCCTACTTGCATAGCGAGCCCTCGCCACCTCGACGGGAACATCGCACCAAACCTCGACAACCCGTTCGGCACAGGTCTTCTCGATCCCGGCACTGGCGAACACCAAGTCCCGTGGCCTGAACCACCACGAGTCGATGACAACAGTCCCCGAGATCGCCCGCGCCAACGCCCACACCGCATCCATCGCGACGCCGCCCAGCGCGGGAATCACGGCATCGTCGTCGACGCAGCCCATCAAGGCTTCCTTGACCGCGTCCTTCGACAAGAACTTGCCGTCCAACGCCGCCGCCAACGGTCGGCCCAACGTCGACTTGCCGGATCCCGGTAATCCGTTGACCAGCACCAAGAATTCAGCCACCGACCCATCATGTCCGGTGATGTGTGGGTGACTCGTGGATGTCAGTACAGGACGCTGTAGACGGCGGAGAGGATGAAGCCGTGGTTGCCGGTTTCGCAGTCGACGGTGCCCTGGTAGCCGATGCCGCAGGTGGTGCCGGCGAAGGTTACTTTGTGGCCTTCGGGGAGGATCTTGGCGCCGTTGGGGTGGGTGAAGGTGGGGCGGTCGGCGGTGACGAAATGGGCGGGTTCGATGATGGAGGAGCGGATTTGGTTGGTGCCTGCGGGGGCGTCGAGCGAGACGGCGTCGCAGCCGGCCGGGCCGCTGTTCCAGTGGAAGCCGCAGTTGCGGCCGTCGGGGGTGCGGAAATAGAGGCCGCCGCTGTGTTCGGCGTCGGTGGCGAGGTATTCGGTGTAGTCGACGGGGGTCCATTCGTCGAGGTCGCTGGGTTGGGCGGCGGCGGGGCCCGCGGTGATCGCCAGGGCGGCGGCGAGTACGGGTAGGGCGAGCAGGTGGGTGCGGTCGAACACGGTTGGCCTCCATCGTCGGCGTCCTGCGACCTTGCGGATCAGCGCGGTTGGCTCGGCGCTGGGTAAGTGGTGTTTCGCCGCGGTGTCCAGCGGTGTTAACCGAGAGTCGGAAGTTCGAATATCGGTTGCGGTGGGCAGCATGATGGACGCATGAGCGCGACGGACCTTGTGGGGACCTGGGAGTTGGTGGCATATCTCGACACCGATGAGCAGGGTGTGATCAGCGAAGGACCGCTTGGTGATTCACCGCGCGGGCTGCTTATCTACGGTGTAGACGGTCACATGTCGGTGAGCATGATGCGCACGCCGCAGCTGCCTGAGGAGGCCCCTCGATGACACGGATTCCACTCGCGGCGCTGCTGGCGGTGGCCGCCTTCGGGCTGACAGCGCAGCCGCTCGCCGTTGCCGAGCCCATAACGATTGTCGCGGAACAGGTTCGGCCCGAGGGCAGGTTCTCGGTGGAGGTTCGCACCAGTCTTTTGCCTACCGGCATCACATACAACGTCGAGGGTGCTGGGTGGACTCGCGACGCCACCGTGCACATCTATGTGGCGGGCTGGTCCCTTCTGCCGACAACGCGGAACTGGGGTCAGGCCGACACCGATGCGCACGGAGGTTTCCACTTCAGCCATTTCGAGCCGTTTGCACCTGGTGAAGCAGGTCAGCTCGAGTTGTCAGTGGTGGATCCCGATACCGGCCATCGAAGCAGGGCACCGATCAGGCATCCCTGATCACGCGTCGTCCAGGCGGAAGACGCGGCGGGCGTTGCCGGAGAGGAACAGCTCGCGAACTTCGTTGTCCAGCTCCAGATCATCGAGTCCGGCGAGGGCACGGTCCGGCATGATCATCGGAAAGTTGGTGCCGAACAGGACCTTTTCGCGGCCGTGGGCCTTCAGATACGCCACCAGTTCGGGTGGGTATCGGCGCACGGTGTAGGCCGAGGTATCGATGTGGACATTCGGGTATTTGGTTGCGACCGCGATCATTTCGGTGGTCCACGGGTATCCGATGTGGCCGCCGACGATGGTCAGTTCGGGGAAGTCGAGGGCGACGTCGTCGAGGTATGGGATCGGCCGCCCGGTCTCCGAGGTGCGCAGCGGGCCGGTGTGGCCGACCTGGGTGCAGAAGGGGATGCCCAGTTCGACGCACTCGGCGTAGAGCGGATAGTAGCGGCGGTCGTTCGGCGGCAGGCCCCACAACCACGGCACGATGCGCAGCGCCTTCATCCCCAATTCGGTTACCGCACGGCGCAATTCATGGACCGCGGCGATCGGCTTGCGCAGATCCACCGAGGCGACACCGACCAGCCTGCCATCCGATTCCGCGACGAACGAGGCGACCTCGTCATTGGAGATCAACACCCCCTCCGGCCCGTACCAGGCGCTGATCAACGCAAGGTCCACCCCGCCCGCGTCCATGGCCGCCACGGTGGCGGCGACCGGCGGCTGTTCGGTCGGCATCGGCGCACCCCACCGCCGCAGCGAATCGAACATGTCGTGCTCCACCATCCGTAGCGTCGGATGCTGCGCCCACGCATCGATGATCGTCATCGCCACTCCCCACGGATACCGGATCGGTCAATGCCGCCACGGTATCCAGCACGCCGTTACGGTTCTCCGAGATTCAGCGAATCCGCGCACGCGATCGAAGTCCTCGCTCGCCCACGACACCATGCGGAAGGGTTCAGGCCAGCCTCCTTTGCTATGCGAAGAACGTATGGGTGGCCGGGTGACTGAATGGGTACTAGTTCTTTACGCCGCATCGCTGCTGATCGGCATGAGCCAACCGGCCCGGGTGTCCGTAGCGCAACGGCGCGGTGCGGGCGCCCCTGGTCGCTCCCTCACAGCAGATACCCAGCTCGCTCGCAGCTCCGACTGCGGTAGCGGCGCAATCATGGGGCTCATGATCGGCACACCTCTCGCACGAATCGGGATCGGCGCGCTCGGCGTTGGTCCGCGGCCGCGCGAAGCACAGTCGAGCCGGACATGAACGCGCGCGCACGACTGTCCCGGCGCGTGGCGTCGGTTCCGCTGCGGATCTGGCTGGTGATCGCGTTGCTGCTGCTCACGGCGTCGGCGCTGATCGCGTCGGGAGCGGCGGTGACGTCGGCGTTGAGCCAGTCGTTGACCCAGCGCACCGACGAACAGCTCTACGACGCGACCCGGAGCTGGGCACAGCCGCGACCGATGAAGCAGGTGCGCACGAACGACGTTTCCGTGCAATGGGTTCCGGCCGATTCCCCCGGACCGCCGCAGCAGCTCCGATCGCTCGGCGACCAACCGCGCCGCTTCTTCGAGCTGCACAAGAGTGCGGGCGGTCAGGTGTTCTTCGAGATCCCCGGCGGCGGAAACGCCTCGGGCGTACCGGATCTCAGCGGACAGCCCGGTGACACCCCGACGACGGTCGGATCCGCCGACGACTCGTCGGTGCACTGGCGCGTGTTGACCACCTCGAACCAGTTCGGCTCGACCACCATCGGATTGCCGCTGACCGACAATCGAGAGACGGTCTCCCGCTTGATCTTCTTCGAGATCGCCACCGGCACAATCGCATTGGTCGCCCTGGGCGTGGTGGGCTACCTGGTGATCCAACGCAGCCTGCGACCGCTGCGTGAGGTGGAGGTCACCGCGGCGGCCATCGCGGGCGGCGACCTGCACCGGCGGGTCCCGGTGCGCGGCGTGGACACCGAGGTCGATCATCTGGCCCGCTCGTTGAACGAGATGCTCGCCCAGATCCAGTACGGCGTGGCGGCCACCGAGGCGTCGGAGGAGGCGGCCCGCCGTTCCGAGGCCAAGATGCGGCGGTTCGTCGCCGACGCCAGCCACGAGTTGCGCACGCCACTTACCACCATTCGCGGCTTCGCCGAGCTGTACCGGCAGGGCGCGAGCACCGACGCCACCATGGTGGTCGGGCGCATCGAGTCCGAGGCCGAGCGCATGGGGTTGCTCGTAGAGGATCTGCTGCTGCTGGCGCGGCTGGACGAAAAGCGCCCGCTGGAGCGCAAACCGGTGGATCTGCTTGCGTTGGCCGGGGATGCCGTACACAACGCCCAAGCCATGGCCGCCCGCCAGAAGCCGACACCGTCCTCACCCGAGCGACGCATCGGCGTGGTGGTGGACACCGGCGAGGGCACGATGGACGTGATCGGCGACGAACATCGACTGCGACAGGTGCTCACCAACCTGCTCGGCAACGCCCTCGCACACACCCCACCCGAGGCCGCGGTCATGGTGCGGCTCAAGCCCTTTCGTGACGAGGTCCGCGTCGACGTGATCGACTCCGGGCCCGGTTTGTCACCCGATGCCGCCGCCCGCGTCTTCGAGCGCTTCTATCGCACGGACAGCTCGCGGACCAGGGCGAGTGGCGGCAGCGGGCTCGGTCTGTCGATAGTGCACGCGCTGGTCGCGGCGCACGGCGGTCGGGTCACGGTGCACAGCGAGCCAGGTGAGGGTGCCGTTTTCACGGTCGTGCTGCCCCGCGGTCAGGCGGTCGACGCGTCAACCTGACCGACATCGGTTGGGTGCCAAGGAAAGTGCGGAGTCAGCGCGGTGCGGGCTCGAAGAGGTCGTCGAGCGGATTGGCCACCGGCTGAGCGTCCTCTTCGATGTACCACTCCCAGTGCATCACTCGGCCCAGGACCGGCGTCGGCAGTCGCAGCAGGACTTTGGCGATCGCGGCAAAGGAGCCGGAGCCCTCGATGATCGAACGATGCGCGGCGACAGCGGCTTTGCGCTGGGCCGCGTACCTGCTCACATCGATGCGATGAGTGACCTCGGAACCGGCGCTGTAGAGCGAGCCGATGACGGAAGGGCCGACGCGGACTCGCAGCAATTGGAGAAAACGCACTATGCGAGCGACGTTTTCGCGCGGCATGGTGGCGTCGAGTACCCGCGACACACCAGCCAGCTCGGCGGCTCGGGTACCCACTTCGTGGACTCGCACGTGATCGCGACCACGCGGGCGCCGCGCACGAATTAGCCTGCCGCGTACGGAATTGCCAGCTGGTTCGTGCGCGACGAACCGATATCTGCGCGGGACCGCCACGGCGGGGCGGTCAACCGCGCAGGATCAGCAGGAACAGCGCTTTCTGCAATGTGTCCAGTACGCGACCGATGGTGATCACGAAATCGACGGTGCCCATCATCACAGGCCCCTTTCCTCGAGGAAGGCAAAGCCTCGATGCATCGATTCAAGACCTGGCACCCCGGATTAGGAAGGGCATCGCTTCATCTGCGTCGAAATCGGTGCGCTACATCCCGACACATTCGATGATCGGCGCGGGATAGACGGCGGGATCGATGTTCTCGCGCCACGGCGTATGCACCGCGGCGCCGGAGATGTGCGCCAGTTCGGGCAGCCAGCGGCGCACGTATTCGCCCTCGGCGTCGTAGCGCTTCGCTTGGCGCAGCGGGTTGAGCACGCGGTTCGGCCTGGTATCGGTGCCGGTACCGGCCACCCACTGCCAGTTGAGTTGGTTGTTCGCCAGATCCGCGTCGACCAGCCAGCGCAGGAAGTGTTCGGCGCCGACGCGCCAGTCCACGCGCAGTGATTTGGCAAGGAAGCTTGCGGCAATCAGCCTGGCGCGCCCCGGCATCCAGCCTTCGGCACGCAACTGCCGCATGGCCGCGTCGATGACCGGATAGCCGGTGCGTCCGTCCTGCCAGGCCGCGACGGCTTGGGGATCATCGCGCCAGCTGAGCGATCGGGGCCGATAGTCCGACCAAGCGGCGTCCGGGCGGGCGGCGAGCAGCTGGTGATGGAAGTCGCGCCAGGCCAGTTGCCGGGCGAAGGCGTGGCCGCCGGGCGTCGCCATGTCGACCCGGTGCACCAGCTCCACCGGCGACACGCAACCGAAGTGCAGATACGGCGACAGGTGGGAGGTGGCGTCGGCGGCGAGGTCGTCGTTGCTTTCCTCGTACCCCGCGATCGGTCCGGACAGCCAGTCCCGCAGCAACTTTCGTCCAGTCGTTTCGCCACCGACCGAGAGCTGCGGTGAGGTCGGGCCCGTGCAGAGCTCCTCGGCTTCCGGCAGGGGGTCGCTGGCGACCGGCGGCATGGTGAGCTCGCGGGGCTTCCCGAACGGCTTGCGCTGATGTGTGTCGGCCCAGCGCCGGAAGTACGGGGTGAAGACCGCGAAATGGTCCCGCCCGGTGGAGGGTACGAGCGCTTCTGGATCGGCGGAGGTGATCGAGGCCGCATGGGTGTGCAGCAGGCAATCGCACTGCTCCAGCCGTTCCCGCAGCGCTTGTTCGCGCCTGCGGCTGTACCCGCTCACGTCGGCGGCGATGTGCACGCTGTCGGCATGCACCTCACTGACCACCTTCGCCACTTCCGCGACGACATCACCGCGCCGCACCACCAGCCGACCGCCGATGGCCCGTAGCTCGGCATCGAGCTCGCCCAGCGCGGCGGCCAGGAACCGCGCGCGATTCGGCGCGGCGAATCGACCGGCCGCGATGGCGTCGTCGACGACGAAAAGCGGTACCACCGCGGCACCTTCGCGGTGGGCCGCGGTGAGCACCGGGTTGTCGTGCACCCGCAGGTCACGGGTGAACAAGGCGATGGTGACGGTCATCTACTCCTCTTCGCGGATGAAGGGACAACTCTTCCGGCGGCCACGAGGGTGGCGCCACGATGGCCCGGCGGCTCAATGCTGGACACCGTCGACGCGACCCTCGCGGGCGCCGTAGAACTAGGTCAGAGTGTGCAGAGCGGAACGATGTCGGCCAGACCACCGGTGGTCGGCGAGGTCAGGTACAGGCACGGATCCTGGCCTGCCGCAACGATTCCCGCGCGCACCTGCTGCCACGCGTCCGCGTCCAGCATCGGTGCGCGGGCAAGGACGAAACCGGAGGTCCGGCCGGGATCGGTGACGACCGCCCACGAGTAGTCCGGGCCGAGCGCCGTCACGATGTAGTTGGTCGGTCCGTCGATCCGTTCTTGGGTGGGCACGCCAGGAAAGCTGACGTGCAGCTGCGCACCCGTCATCCGGTCGTTGACCGTTGCGGTGCCGGTGATTTCGTTGTTCATGTTCGACCAGGTGGTGCAGGTGTTGCGCACCGAGACGTTGCCCTGCGGGTCCAGCGCGTAGTTCGCCTGCGTATCGCGAGCACAGACGAGGTTGAAGTACTGCGGCACCGCCGCGAGCTGATTCCAGGTACCGAGGTACCGATTCAGATCGAGCGACGACACCGGCGCAGGTGCGGCAACGGGGGCCGCTTGCGCATTGCCCGCCGCCAACATCGCGCCGACCGATCCGGCCATGGCAACGAACAGGCGAACGGGATACCGCTTCGTTCGAGATGTCACGCGAACTCCTCGGAAATCGACGACACTGCCCATGTTAGCTCATAACGATGCATGATTGATTCAATGCCCCGAATCGAGGAGGAACCCGTGACCTTGCCCTGGCTGCCCCGGATCGCTGGCGCGTTGACGGCGGGGTACGGCGTCGCGGTCGCGGCGCGGCCCGCGGTCATGCTCGGACCGTGCGGCTGGTCCGATGACGATCCCGCCTTGCGTGCCGTCGCCAGGATGACCGCCCTTCGGGACGTCGCGTCGGGGCTGGCCATGCTGGCCGCACCGACGACGAACGCACTCCGGCTGGCGATTGCCGCGCGGGTCATGGCCGATCTGTCCGATGCCACGATCCTCGGGATCGCGTTGCGCGGCCGACCACAGCGCGGCAAGGCGATCGCGGTCGCGGCAGGTTGGGGCCTGCTGTGCGGCGCGACAGCGGCGACCACGGTGCGGAGCTGATCGCCGTGCCGCGGGCGCCGGACCCTCCGCGCGATGCGCGGCCGCCCGGGCATGGCGAACCGGGCGAACCGGAACAGGCAGAATAGGGAGATGTCCGCCGGTTCCGCTCCCGCTTCCGACGCGGCCGGATACACGGTCCGCGCGGTTGCCGAGCGCCTCGGCATCCCGACGGCGACGCTGCGGAGCTGGAACCGCCGCTACAACATCGGCCCGCCGCTGCATCGGCCCGGCAAGCATCGGCTCTATACCGAGGCCGACATCGCGCTGCTCGGGCAGATGTTGACGCTCATCCAGGACGGCGCGAGCCCGGCGGGTGCGGCGGCGGCAGTGCGCGGGCCCACGCCGCGGCTCGGCGACCGAATCCCGTTGCTCGCTGCGGCATTCGTGCTCGAGACGCGCGCGGTGTCCAGCTATCTGGAGGCCCACTTCCGCGCTTACGGCGTGGTGGACACCTGGGATCGGTTGTGCCGCCCCGCATTCGCCGACATCGTCGCGCGCCAGGGTGCGGGCGAGCGCTGTATCGACGTGGAGCACATGCTGTCGTGGTGCATCACCTCGGTGCTGCATCGCACCAATCCGCCGCCCGATGCGCCCGCGCCGAGGCCGGTGGTGCTGGCCTGCACCAGCGGTGAGACGCACGCACTTCCGCTCGAAGTGCTGCGTGCGGGACTCGCCGAGCGTGCGGTCAACGCGCACATGCTCGGCGCGGATGTCCCGACCGGCGCGCTGACCGACAGCCTCGCGCGGCACGATCAGCCCGTCCCGGTGATGCTGTGGTCACAGCAGGAATCGACCGCGTTGACCTCGGCGGTGCGCGCCTGCCTCGACGCGGGGTCGCGGGTGTTGGTCGGCGGGCCGGGCTGGGATTCGGTGATCCTGCCCGAGGCGGCGGAACGCGTCGCGAGTCTGGCCGACGCCATCGATTACCTGAGCTGACCCGCTCGGGTCGTACACGAGGTCCGTTCACGCGCCGGATCTGATTTCACTCCGCGAGCAATCCGCCGCCGACACCCAGGCGAAGTCCTTCCCGACCGCACCCTGTCGATGACCACGCGTCGGTTCCAGCGCTGCCCAGGAGATCCATCGGATGTTGCCCCAAATGCTAAACGATGCATAATCGAGGCAACGGAGTCGGCGGAACGGTTCGTCGGGACGGCATCGGCGACCTGCTCACCTAATCGAGGTGGCAACCGGTCGGCCACCAGCCTTCGCGGGCGACGAGGAGGAACATATGGGCCAGCACACCGAGCCGAGGACGGACGGCGTCCGCCGGATCGCCGTCATCGGCAGCGGAGTAGCCGGATTGACCGCGGCGTGGGTGTTGTCGCGGTCCGCCGAGGTGACCCTCTACGAAGCCGACCACCGACTCGGCGGTCACGCGGACACCCATGAGGTCACCGCTCGCAACGGTGCGGCGGTGGGCGTGGACACCGGGTTCATCGTGCACAACGACCGCACCTACCCGACGCTGCTGCGACTGTTCGGCGAGCTGGGCATCGCGACCCAGGAATCGGATATGAGCATGTCGGTGCGCTGCGATGGCTGCGGCCTCGAATACGCGGGCGCGCGCGGTGTCGATGGACTGTTCGCCACCCCGCGATCCCTGGTCCGTGGACGTTATCTGCGCCTGCTCGCCGAGGTGCCGCGGTTCCATCGACTGGCCCGCACCGAACTTGCCCACGAGGCCGAAACAGGCCGCACCCTGGCGGAATTCGTCTTCGCGAACGGCTTCTCCGACTACTTCGTCACGCACTTCCTGACACCGCTCGTCGCGGCGGTGTGGTCGTGCGATCCGGCCACCGCGCTGCAATACCCGGCCCGGTACCTGTTCACCTTCCTCGACCATCACGGCATGCTGACGGTGTTCGGGTCCCCCACCTGGCGCACCGTTACCGGCGGCTCGGCCACCTATGTCCGCGCCGTCGCCGAACAACTCGACACCGTGCTGGTCGACACTCCGGTGCGAGCCGTGCACCGCCTCGCCGACGGCATCGCGGTACGCGACAACGCGGACGAGATCAGAGTGTTCGACGCCGCCGTCATCGCGACCCATCCGGATCAGGCGCTGCGTATGCTCGCCGAACCGACCGGCGCGGAGACGGAAATCCTTTCCGCCATGCCATATTCGGTGAATCACACGGTGCTGCACACCGACGTGTCGGTGCTGCCACGGGCTGCGCGAGCACGGGCATCCTGGAATTACAGGCTGCCGTCCTGCACGGCACAGACGGATCGGGTGCTGGTCAGCTACGACCTGACCCGGCTGCAGCGGCTCGACGACGAGCCGCGTTTCCTGGTCACCCTCGGCGACGGGGACCGGGTCGATCCGAATCTGATCATCGACCGGATGGTCTATCAACATCCGCGCTACACCCCGAGTTCGGTGGCGGCGCAGCGCAGGTTCGGCGAGATCGGTTGTGCACGAGTGGCTTTCGCGGGCGCCTATCACGGCTGGGGTTTCCACGAAGACGGTGCGTTGTCGGGGTTGCGTGCCGCCGAGCGGCTCGGCGCCAGCTGGACTGCCAAACCTGTTGCAGCAGTGCGTACCTCGTGAACACGTCAGCGCAGATCGTCCGCACCCGGATCCACCACGTGCGCCTCGCCCCGCTGCATCACGAGTTCAGCCACCGCAGCTACAGCTGGCTGGTCGATCTCGACGACATGCCGAGGCTGCCGCGGTGGCTGCGCCCGTTCGCCGGATTCCGCGCCGCCGACCATCTCGGCGACCCGAACCGCACCCTACGCGAGAACGTCGACGGCTACCTCGCCGAGCACGGCATCGACCTGCGCGGCGGTCGTGTCCTGATGCTCACCAACGCGCGGGTCCTCGGTTATGTGTTCAACCCGCTGACCCTGTTCTGGTGCCGCGACGACACCGGCGACCTGGTCTGCGTCATCGCGGAGGTGCACAACACCTACGGCGAACGGCACTGCTACCTGGTGCGCACCGACGACCACGGCGTCGCGACCACCGAGAAGCGCTTCTATGTCTCCCCGTTCAACGAGGTACGCGGCGACTACCGGATGCGGCTGCCCGAACCCACCGATCGCCTGCGGGTATCCATCACCCTCACCGAGCACCAGCCGATTTTCGCCGCCTCGATGACCGGACGTTGCCATTCGGCCACCGTCCGTACCATCCTGCGCGCGACAGTGGCGGTACCCCTTGCCCCACTTGTGGTCTCGGCGCTCATTCGCAGGCACGGCGTGCATCTCTGGGCGCGCGGCCTGCCTCTCGTCCCCCGACCGGCCAAGCATTTCGAGGAGTATTCGTGGTGAGTGAGCGTCAGCGAGCGAACCGAAAACACAGCGTGCTGGTGCGCGCGACGGAGCCGAGCGCTAGCGAGGCGGAGTCGTGAGTACAGAATCGCACGTCACAGCACGACCCTCGGCGTACTGGCCCGATGTCGAGCGGGTGCCCACCGGCACCAGGGCCGCGATCGCCGCGGCGGTGGCGGACCGGCTGTTCCGGCGCGCCGTGCGCACGTTGCCGATCCGGGTCGAGTACCCGGACGGGACGGTCCTCGGCGCCGGCGCGGCGGACGCGCCGCGGCTGATCCTGCATCGACCGGATGATTTCACCGCCCGGCTCGGGGCCGGCGGGCTGATCGGCTTCGGCGAGTCCTACATGGCGGGCGACTGGTCGGCACCCGATCCGGCCGCGACGCTCACGGTGTTCGCCGCGCACATCGACACGCTCGTCCCGGCACCGCTACGGGCGCTACGCCGCCTTTACGTGTCGAAACACCCCGTCGCCGAACGCAACAGCGAATCGAACAGCCGGAGCAATATCGCCAGGCATTACGACCTGTCGAACAATCTCTTCGAGTTGTTCCTGGACGAGACGCTGACCTATTCCAGCGCGTTGTTCCCGGCCACCGCGCCACCGCCGCGCTGGGCCGACCTCGCCGCCGCCCAGCAGGCCAAGATCGATCGGATACTCGACCGCGCGGGTGTCGGGCCGGGCACCCGGCTGCTCGAAATCGGCACCGGCTGGGGCGAATTGGCGCTGCGCGCGGCCGCCCGTGGCGCGACGGTGCGTTCGGTGACGCTGTCCACGGAACAGCGCGCACTGGCGCTGGATCGCATCGCCGCCGCCGGGCTCTCGGATCGCGTCACCATCGATCTGCTCGACTATCGCCGGGTGACAGGCGAATTCGACGCGGTGGTCTCGGTGGAGATGATCGAGGCGGTCGGCTACGAATACCTGGAGACGTTCTTCGAGACCATCGATCAGGTGCTGGCGCCGGGCGGCCGGGCGGTGATCCAGGCGATCACCATGCCGCACCACCGCATGCTCGCCACCCGTTCCACCTACACCTGGGTGCAGAAGTACATCTTCCCGGGCGGCTTCCTGCCGTCCACCCGGCTGCTCGCCGACGTGGCCGGTCGCCGTACCGAACTCGTTGTCCGCGAACAACTGTCGATGGGCGAGCACTACGCGCACACGCTGCGGCTCTGGCAGCAGCGGTTCAATGCCCGCGCGGACCGCGTCGCGGAACTGGGCTTCGATCCGATCTTCCGGCGGATGTGGCGGTTGTATCTGGCGCACGCCGAAGCCGGGTTCCGGTGCGGCTATCTCGATGTGCACCAGATACTGCTCACCCGCTGAACTCGTGGCTCAGCGGCGGGCGCGTCCGAGCAGATGTCGTAGCGCCGAGGCGAGATCCGGTGTGCGGAAACGATGTCCGGCCTTGTCCAGCACGGCGGGCACGACCCGTTGGCTCGCGGCGGCGAGTTCACGCGCCCCCTGCTCGCCGAGCAGCAGCGCCGGGCCGAACTCGGGCACCGGCAGTAGTGCGGGCCTGCGCAACACACCGGCCAGGATGTGGGTGTATTCGCTGTTGCGAACGGGTTGTGGGGCAACGGCATTCACCGGACCGGACAGGGTGCTGTCCCACAGCGCGCGATGGTAGATATCCACCAGATCGTCGATGCCGATCCAGGACAGCCACTGCTCGCCGTCGCCGATCCGGCCGCCGAGCCCGGTCGCGAACAGCGGCCGCAGCAGGCGCAGGGTGCCGCCGCGCGGCGATTGCACGATGCCGGTGCGCACCTTGACGACTCGGACCCCACTGGCGGCGTCGGCGGCCGTCTCCCACGCATCGACCACGTCGGCGAGGAAACCGTCGCCGCGCGGAGCGTCTTCGAGCAGTCGCTCGTCGCCGCGGTCGTAGCCGTAGTAGCCGACGGCGGACGCGCTGACGAAGGTCGGCACACCCGCGCGGGCGGCCAGCGCGGCGAGCCGCTCGGTCGGGCCGATTCGGCTGTCGAGGACGGCCTGCTTGTGTTCGTCGGTGAATCGGCCCGCGATCGACGCGCCCGCCAGGTGCACCACCGCGTCTACCCCGTCGAGCAGGTCGGGCGCGGGATCGTCCGGGTTCCATTGCCTTTCGCCGGTTTGCGGCGAATGCCGGGCCAGGCGGAGCACGGTGTGGCCACCGGTCGTCAGGAAGGCGGTGAGTGCCGAGCCGACCAGTCCCGACGCGCCGGTCACGGCGATTGTCTTGGCCACGAAGCCCGCTCGCGCCGCGTCGGCGTGGGCGGCCAGATCATCGGCCAGTTGGCGATATCGGTAGTCGAACATCGGGCGCAGGACGAACGCGGGCACCGGCGACTCGACCCGATCCAGCACCCTGGTGTGCGTATCGTCGACGACCTCGAAATCGTGTGTGTGCCGCCAGCGCAGCAGCAAGCCCGCGGGCAGCGAGCCGAGCCCGTCGACGGCGATCTGGTCGACGAACCGCTGCGGCGGGTCGTAGCGGTTGGGATCATGCTTGGCCACCCAGCGCAGCCCGCCGGGCAGACCGAGCACCGCCTTGCCGTCAGCCAGCGAATCGGCCTCGGCCAGCACCGAGGCCGGCTGCCACGGCGGCGCGAGCCGCGCGAACGCGCCTGGTCGGGTGTGCCAGTCGAAGACCTCGGACCGGGGTGCCGCGACGACGCTCGAACACTCGATGCCCATCCCTCGACTCTAGCGAGGCGACGGCCCGATGCAACGTTCATGCATCGTTATTCGCTGACTTTCGCATCACACAGGAGATATTGCTTCATGACCGACGCGTCAGGTACACCCACGTTCTTCGACACCATGCTCGACCGGACGATCGTGCCGGGCTACAGCCGCCTCGGTTTCCGGCTGCGCCGCCGCGGCTGGCCCGCGGACGATCCACAACGGGACGCCATGCAAGGCCGCACAGCGCTGGTGACCGGTTCGAATTCCGGTATCGGCAAAGCGATTGCGGCCGGACTGGCCGGGCTCGGCTGCTCGGTGGTTCTTGCCGTGCGCGACCGCGAGCGAGGTGAGCAGGCGTGTCAGGAGATCCGGGCGGCCGATCCGGCGGCCGAGGTCTCCGTCACGGTGTGCGACGTCTCCGACCCGAGTTCGGTGACAGCCTGCGCGGACGAGCTCACCGATCGACTACCGCAATTGGACGTATTGATCCACAACGCGGGCCTGCTGCCACCCCGGCGCATCGAAACCGCCGACGGGCACGAGACGACGCTGGCCACGCACGTACTCGGCCCGCTCCTGCTCACCGACCGGCTCGTGCCGCTGCTCGACGCGGCCGACGGGTCGCGGGTGATCCTGATGTCCTCGGGCGGCATGTACGCCCAGCGGCTCGCCGTCGATGATCCCGAATACCGGCACGGTCGATACTCCGGCACGACCGCGTATGCCCGCACCAAGCGCATGCAAGTCGCGCTGACCCCGTTACTGGCCGAACACTATGCACCCCAGCGTATTTCGGTACACAGCATGCATCCCGGCTGGGCGGATACACCCGGTGTGATCACGTCGCTACCCGCCTTCCATCGACTCATGCGGCCACTGCTGCGCACCCCCGCGGAAGGTGCCGACACCGCGATCTGGCTCGCCGCAACCTCGGCCGCGCTACCGTCCGGCCGGTTCTGGCACGACCGCCGAGTGCGCCCGGAGCACTACCTGAGCCGCACGCATTACACCCCCGACGAGGCATGGCGACTCTGGCTGTTCTGCCGGGAAGCCGCTGGTATCGCCGTCGGATAGCCGGTCTGGCGGCCCCGGAACGCGATAGCCCAATTGGAACTTGTTCTACCATGGGTCGAGTCATCGTCGACATCGGAGGATCTGTCATGCCGCTGGAACCCTCGGCCGCGGAGCTACTGACGGCCGTCCAGGCGTCACCGCGTGCGGTCGCCGCGCACGACAAGTCCGCGTGGGTCGACCTCTTCGCCGCCGACGCCGAGGTGAACGACCCGGTCGGCTCCCGCCCGCACGTCGGCCGCGCCGCCATCGAGCGGTTCTACGACACCTTCATCGGCCCGAACGGCATTGCCTTCCGGGTGGAACGCGACATCGTGCAGCCGCCGACGGTGGTGCGCGATCTGACCATCGAGACCACCATGTCGACCGGAGCCAGGGTCTCGGTGCCGATGCACCTGCGCTATCAGCTCGCCGAGGAAGACGGCGACTGGAAGATCGCGCGCCTGGCCGCACACTGGGAGCTGGGGCCGATGATCGTGCAGCTCCTGCGAACCGGGCCCAGCGGGCTCGGTGCCGCGCTGCGGCTCGGACCGCAGCTGATCGGCAATCTGGGGGTCGACGGCGCGCTCGGCATGATGCGGGCGCTCGGCGGGATCGGACGGACGGGTCGGCGCGTGACGTCCCGGCTGTTCGCCGCGGCGGGCAGTACAGATATCGTCCGCGTCCGCGGGCTGCTCGGGCACTATGCGGTTGTCGAATTGCCAGCGGGCACACCGGTTTCGGTGGAGGAGTTCACCAATCGGGCGCGAAACATGCGGTGGGGCAAGCTGATCGCGGCCGGTCGTACGGTGACGGCGTCGGTGCGTTTCGGCGATACCCGTGGGGTCGCGTTCGTCGAATTCGCCGAGGGCTCGCCGAGCATCGCCCGCCTTCGCTTCTTCCTCGATGGTGCATGAGACAAGCTGCCGGACAGGCGAATCCGGGCGATGCGCGGCACCGCCCGGTCTCGATCAGGTGAGTTGGACCGACTTGACCTGAGGCAACGGTTCCGGCACGACCAGCTCGTGCTCGGCCCAGCCGGGCGGGCCGAAGACGTAACCGAGGCGGCCGCGCCAGGTGGTGGCGCCGCGCACGTCGCGGACGAGTCCGGCCAGCTCGTGGTAGTTGACCTTGATCGGGTTGTCGGTGCCGATGTTCTTGGTGAGCCCGTAGCGGATGGGCTCGGATTCGGCGGCGAAGCTGCCGAACATGCGATCCCAGATGATGAGGATGCCGCCGTAGTTCCGGTCGATGTAGGGCTGGTTCGAGCCGTGGTGGATGCGGTGGTGCGCCGGGGTGTTGAACAGGAACTCGATGGGACGGGGCAGCGTGCCGACCCGCTGGGTGTGGATCGGGAACTGGTAGAGCAGGCCGATGCTCTGCAACAGGAAGATCATCCAGACCGGGAAACCGAGCAAAGCCGCTGGCACCCAAGCCATTCCACGCAGGAGATTGGCCACCGGATGCACCCAGGGCAAACGGATAGCGGTGGACAGATTGAAGTGCTCGCTGGAGTGATGCACACTGTGCGACGTCCACAGCAACCGGACCCGATGATCGGCGCGATGCGCCCAGTAGTAGCAGAAATCGGTGACCACCAGGCCGAGCACCCACACCCACCACGACTTCGCCGACAAGTGCAACGGGGTGATCGCGGCGGCCGCCACCACCGCGGAGAACGGAATCAGGTACTGCGTCAGCGGTTTGGTGAGCCGGCCCAGGGTGAAGGTCGCCACGTTGGATACCGTGTCGCGCCCCGTCCCGCCGTTCTTCGGACGATCCGGATCGCGGCGATACGCGATCCACTCCACGAGCATGAACAACGCGAATGCGGGGACGGCATAGGTCAACAGCTCCACTCGGTCCACGTGATCTCCTTGATCGTCCGGCCTAGATTTCCGACGGTACGGGCGATGGCCTGCGCAAACATCGCGCCGCCGAGGGATTCGGCGTCCCCCGCGCGGGGGACGCGACGGCGTCGATCGACAGGCAGAGTCAGCGTGCGGCAGCCCGGACCGGGTAGCAGATCTCGCTAGGATCGCCCGCGACGGCTCCGACGACCCGAAGGCGGTGGCGAACTGTTGGACGTGAGCAGGTCGCTGGCCCGCCAGTCGCTGGTGGTCGCGGCGGTCGCGGCGGTGATCGACGCCGTCGCGCTCGGACTGTGTGGCGTGTTCGCCGTCGCACCGTGGCAGACCGTCGCGGTGATGGCGGGCATCGTCGTCAGTGATCTGGCCCTGGCCGCGCCGCCACGCACCGCGGGCGTGGTCGCGGTGACCCAGGTCGCGGTCCGGCTGCTGGCCGCCTGGCTGCTGCACCGGCACAGTTTCGATGGGCAATTCGCCGGGGTCGGCCTGCTGGTCGCCGGGTACCGGACCGGGGCGTGGCTCTCGGGACCGAAATCGGTGTTGACCATGCTCATGCTGTGCGGTGGCGTCGCTGCCTCCCACCTGCTGTCGCGCGACCACGCCGAACACGACTGGCGACTGCTGATCACGTCGACGATGGCCGCGGGCTGTGTGCCATGGCTGGTCGGGCGGTACACCGCGGCCCGGGGCGCCTACATCGCCGATCTGGAACAGCGGGAACGGCTGCGGCGGCAGGAACAGCAAGTGGCGCTGGAGCGGGCGGTCACCGAGGAGCGCGCGGCTATCGCACGGGACCTGCACGATGTGATCTCGCATCATGTGAGCGCCATCGGCATCCACGCGGGTGCGGCTCGAATGGCCATGGCGGACACCATGAACGGCGCGGCGACCCGTTCGCTGGCGGCGGTGGAGTCGAGCAGCCGGGCCGCGATGGTGGACCTGCGACGGCAGCTCGATCTGCTGCACGGCCGCGACGACGAGGGGCAGCGGCAACCCGGGCTCGCCGATATCGACGGGCTGGTCGAGCACGTGCGGGCCGCCGGATTGACGGTCGAGGTCGCCGTGCGTGGCGCGGTGGTCGAGTTGCCGGAGTCGTTGGATGTCACGGTGTATCGGATCGTGCAGGAGATGCTGACCAACGCGCTGCGCCACGGTGACGGTGCGCATGCCCGGCTCGCGGTGGTGTATCAGCCGAATCGGGTGGTGATCCGGGCTACCAATCCGATTCCACCCGTACCGGCAGCGTCCGATACCGCCGTGCCGCGCGGCCTCGGCGGGATCCGCCGTCGCACCGAGCTTTTCGACGGCGAACTCGACTACGGTCCCGACCCGGCCGGAACCTCTTGGCACACCACGGTTTCCGTTCCGATCGGTGGATCATGAACCGGCCGATCCGGGTGCTTATCGCCGACGATCACAGCATGTTCCGCTCCGGGCTGCGTGCGGTCGTCGACAGCCAAGCCGATTTCGATTGCGTCGCCGAGGTGAGCGATGGTCGTGCGGCCATCGCCGAAACCGCAAGGCTGCGACCGGATGTCGCGATCCTCGATGTGCGGATGCCCAAACTGGACGGGCTCGCCGCGACCGAGGCCATCGTTGCGGCGGGCGGCACCCATGTCCTGGTGCTCACCACCTACGACAGCGACGCCAACCTCTATCGCGCGCTACAGGCGGGGGCGAGCGGGTTCCTGCTGAAGAGCCTGCCGCCGGAGGAGCTCGTCGCCGCCATCCGTATCGCCGCCCGCGGGGACGCACTGATCGATCCGTCGATGACCCGTCGTCTGGCCGCCCGCTTCGCGACCACCCTCGCCCCGCCGCATACCCCGCCCGAGGTCGAGCACCTCACCGCCCGCGAGCTGGAGGTGCTGCTCCTGCTCGCCGATGCCCGCAGCAATGCCGAGATCGCCGCGCTGCTCGGCGTCGGCGAGGAAACCGTGAAGACCCACGTGTCCCGGGTGCTCGCCAAACTCGGTGTGCGTGACCGTATCCATGCGGTTGTCTATGCCCATCAGCACGGTCTGATCTCCCGCACGCCACCCGGATATCGCTGATCAGCGGGCCGCCGAGCGACACGGCGGGCCCACCCGAGGTCTCCAGAAAACCGACCTAATGGACGTACGGTTAATGAGACTGCCTGGTCTACTTCCATGGATGGAGCGCTATGCGTAGGGATCGCCCCCGAGCCGTTGTCATGGTTGTCGCGTGTTCGGCTCTGTTGCTGTCCGGAGCCGGTGTCGCGGGTGCCCAGGATGTCGGCGGCCAGGCGCCCGGTGCTCGTTCGGTCGAGAAGTCCACCCAGCAGGCGCTGATCAAACAGGCTCGGCAGCGGGCGGCGAGTGCTCGTGATCGCGCCGAATCCGCCGGCCGCGCCGACAGCCCGAGCGCGAAAACCAGTGGCAAGGCAAAGACCGGCAGCCCGCGCGACACCATCCACACCGGGATCGACAGCGCGACGAAGGCCGCCGAGGCCGCCTCGACCGCCGCCACCGCCGCGCAGGCCGCCGCCGACGCTGCCCGCGCCGCCTTGAGCGCCGTCCTCGCCACCGAAGACGCCGCCAACAGCTTCCTCGGCGCTTTCGAAGCCGATCGAGCGGTTCGGGCGGCCGACAAAGCCGCCGCCCACCCCGAAGATGTCGAACTGGCCAATGCCGCTGCGGCAGCGGAGAACAGGGCCGTCAAGGCGACCACTCGGCGGACCGATGTGGCCGTGCCCCCGATCAAAAAGCCGTAGCTACCGAACTCAGACGAAAGGCCAGCGCCGAAACGCTGGCCCTTCCTTTATCTTTCGGGTGGATTACGCGCCTGCCTGCGGCTCACTCACTGTTGTCTCGGGGTCGATGACGCCGAACGCCTCGCCTTGCGGCCCCTGCAGTACTCCCATCCGGCCGAACGGGCTGTCGTGCACGCCCATCAGGACCGTCGCGCCCAACTCGGTCGCCTTGGCGACGCTCGCGTCGGTGTTGTCGACCTGGAACCAGGTCAACCAGAGCGACGGGGAATCGCCGGGCGTCTTGCTCGCGTCGTTGACGCCACCGAGCGGAGCACCGTCCGGAGTCAGACCGAAGGTGGAGTAGACGAAGTTCTGGCCGTCACCGATTTCGGTGTAGTGCCAACCGAATACGGCCGCGTAGAACTCCTGCGCCTGCTTGTACTGGTCGGTGTGCAGTTCGTTCCAGCAGTAGGCGCCGTCCTCGTTGTAGATGCCGGCACCGGTGTGCGCCTTGGCTTCCCACACCCCGAAGACCGCGCCGACCGGGTCGGCGGCGACGAACATCCGCCCGACGTCGAGCACGTCGAACGGCGGCATCATCACCGAACCGCCTGCCGCGGTGATCTTTTCGGCAATCGCGTCGGCGCTGTCGGCGGCGAAGTAGGTGGACCACACCGACGGCGTCGCCATACCGTCGGGCTTGGGCCCGATCCCGGCGGCGGGCCTGCCGTGGCGTAGCGCCATCAGATAGCCGCCCGCGTCCGGCGGGCTATCCATGATCTCCCAGCCGAATAGCGCCCCGTAGAACTCACGGGCGCGGGTGGTGTCGTCGACCTGACTGTCGACCCAACACGGTGTCCCCGGTTGCCAGCTTCCGTCGTGAGTGGGCATATCCGTGGCCTCCTGACCTCGGTGTACAGAAGTGCGGCCGGACGCGGCCGGCACGCGGCCAAGTCAACCACCGCACACTGCCGGAAAGGGGCGAATCGCAGTTCCGGATGGGCACGTTCCGGCAACGGCGGGGCAAGCTTCACGAACCGGACACACCACGCTCATTTGTTGCCGGAACAGGGGTTGATCAGCAGGATGGCGGGATGACCACAACATCCGACGTCGGCCGGGAACCGCTACGGCTGGACGAACTTCCGGTTCGTCCCATTCATCGCAAGTTGGTCGCTCTCGTCGGTGCCGGATTGTTCTTCGATCTGTATGAGCTGTTCCTCGCCGGGACCATCACCGGGGTGCTGAAGCAGGAGATGCACCTGTCCACGTTTCAGCTCAGCGGGATCCTGGCGTCGGCGTTCGCCGGTCAGTTCCTCGGCGCACTGGTGATCGGCCGGTTGTCGGATGTGTTCGGTCGGCGCCGGATGTTCATGATCAACATCGCGTTGTACTCCGGGTTCACGCTGCTCGGTGCGTTCAGCCCGAACATCCTCTTTCTGATGGCAACGCGATTCCTGGCGGGGCTGGGCATCGGCGCCGAGATGACGGTGTCCGATACCTATCTGTCGGAAGTCGTTCCGCCGCAGGTGCGTGGGCGCATGATCGCCATGGCGTACACGATCGGCTTCTGTGCGGTGCCGACCGTCGGGTTCCTCGCCAAATGGCTGGTTCCGTTGCAGCCCTTCGGGGTCGACGGGTGGCGCTGGCTGTTCGTGATCGGCGGGCTCGGCGCCGCGGTGGTGGTCGTCGCGCGGCGGGACATGCCGGAGTCGCCGCACTGGCTGGCCCGGCAGCAGAACAAGACGGTCGGCCTGCCGTTCAGTGCGATCGTCCGGCCGCCGTATCGGGCCAGGACGACGTTGTTCTCCGCGGTGATGATCCTGCAGGTGTTCGGCTACTACGGGTTCGGCACCCTGGCCGTACTCGTGTTGGACCGCAAGGGATTCGAGGTGGTGACCTCGTTGAGCTACTTGGCCATCACCTATCTCGGCTATCCGCTGGGGTCGTTGTTGGCGATCCCGTTGATAGAGCGGATAGAACGCAAGTATCTCGTCATGGGGACCGCGACACTGATGGCACTGTTCGGCCTGACCTTCGGCTTCGCCACCAGCGTGCCGCTCATCCTGTTGTCGGGCGGGTTGTTCACGATCGCCAGCAATGTCTTCTCCGACGCGATCCACGCCTATCTACCGGAGTCGTTCCCCACCGCCGTGCGCGGCACCGCATCGGGCGCGACCTATTCGCTGTCGAAGGTGAGCACCGCGCTGCTGCCGTTCCTGCTGCTGCCGCTGCTCGATCGGCCGAACGGGCCGGGGCTGGTGTTCTCCGTGATCACCGTCGCGCTGCTCGCGATGGTTGCGCTGGTCGGGGTTTGGGGGCCGATCACCGGCAGGCGTGCGCTGGACGAGGTGTGAGTTCATTGGGCGAGGGTGGGTGCGGCGTGTGACCAGCGGTGCTCGTCGAGTTCGCCGACGATGAAACGGGCCAGGTCGGTTACCGGCACTTGCCAACCGCCGCTTGGGGTTTCGCCGTCCTGGACGCGGTAGGTCCCGGTCGGTGGGTTGTCGGTCAAGCGGGCGGGGCGGACGAAGGTCCAGTCCACGTCGGATTCGCTGATGATGGATTCCATCAGGCGCATGTCGCCGTAGAGCTCGTTCATCAGGGTTCGAGCGACGAGGCGGTACCACAGCGGGTGGTTCGGGTCGTCTCGGCGGACGCCGCTGGAGGTGATGGCGATCAGGCGGGTCGCTCCGGTGGTTCGCATCGCCGAGACCATGGCGCGGGCGCCGTCGGAATACAGGGCATCTGCGTGTCGACCGGAAGGGCCGATCGCGCTCACCACCACGTCGTGGCCCGCGACCGCGGCACGGACGCTGTCCGCGTCGCGTACGTCGGCGCGGACCACGGTGAACCTTTCCGGCTGATCGGCCGATGACAGCTTCGCCGGAGTGCGTACCGCCGCGGTGACATCGTGAACGGCGCTCAGCGCCTCCGTCACGATGGCTCGACCCGCCCGTCCGGCCGCCCCGAAGACGATCACCTTGCTCATGGCATCTCCTGATCTGACTGCGCTCAGTCTTACGATCAGTGATCGTAACGATCACTGATCGTTCAGAACGGTGCTCGCTCCGAACACTGTTTGTCAAGATAGGATCGGCCCATGCCCGGCAGCCCCCGCCCCAATCCCCGCACCAGTCCCGCGAAGGCCCCGTTGAGCCTCGACGCGATCGTGGCCGCCGCCCTCGATCTGGTCGACGAGTTGGGCTGCGCGGCGGTGAGCATGCGCCGGGTGGCCCAGGCTCTCGATACGGGCTCGGCCTCTCTCTATGTCTATGTGCACGACCGCCGCGAGTTGATGCTGCTGACGCACGACCGCGCCGTGGCCGCCGTCGAGCTGCCGACCGACGCGGACGGTGATTGGCGCGCCCGCCTCGAACTTCTCGTCGAACGCGTAGTCGCCGTGCTCGCCGGCCACCGCGACCTCGCCGCCGTCGGATTCACCGAGGCGCCCACGGGCCCGCACATCCTGCGGCTCGTCGAGGAGATGTTGCGCCTGCTTCGGCTCGGCGGGATCCAGGACGCCGCCGGCGTCTGGGCCGTCGACCTGCTCGGCCAGTACATCGCCTCGGCCGCCTTGGAGGCGGCGGCCAGGACCGACAGCACCGCCGAGACGATAGACGCCACCGCGGCTCGGCTGGACGCCGTCTACCAAGCGTTGCCCGCCGACGACTACCCCACGATCCGGGAGCTGGCCCCACTGCTCACCGCGGGCGGCAGCGCGCGGGAGTCGTGGAAGTTGCGGGTCATCATCGATGGTCTGCTCGCTCAGCGCGCACCGTCCTGAGCGGTCACATCCGGGTACCGAACGGTGTAATGGCCTGTCGGAGTTGGCGCGAAGTGGACCTCGGTTCGGGCGGGCCGGCACCGCTAACGTCGCTGCTGTGACCGAGATTCGCGAAATCAGCGCAGACCAGACCAAGTTGGCTGCGGCGACGCTGCTCGAGCTGCGCCCCAGGTGGGGCACGCCCGACGCACTGGTCGACTTCGTCGACACCGACCTGCGGCCGCGTGGTTACCGGCTCGCCGGGGTGTTCACCGGGAGCGACGACTCGGCTGTCTCGGTGCTGGGGTTCCGCGAGGCATGGCACAGCGCGTGGGGTCATCACCTGTAAGTGGACGACCTGATCACCGCCGCCACCGCGCGCGGACACGGCCACGCGGATCTGCTCATGACATGGGCGAAACAGGAAGCACAGCGGCTGAACTGCGAAGGCGTCCATCTCGATTCAGGAGTGGGCCCCGACCGCGCCGCCGCCCACCGCCTCTACATGCGCCACCACCTCCGGATCAGCGCCCACCACTTCACCGTGCCGACAGAAGGCCGCTGACCGGCCCGCAACGGGTACGCCTCACGACTTCGGCGGGCGCACTTGGTCGGCGAGCTTCCCCTGCTCCTTCTTCTCTTGTTTGAACAGAGGGTGTCCAGGTGGCCGCAGGCTGACCGGCTTCGGGCGCGACCAAGTGCTCATAGAAATGACGAACGGCCCGGAACTGTGTGTTCCGGGCCGTTCGTCGTTGTAGCGGGGACAGGATTTGAACCTGCGACCTCTGGGTTATGAGCCCAGCGAGCTACCGAGCTGCTCCACCCCGCGTCGGTAAAAACAACATTACACACGGGTTCACGTTGACGCCAAATCGCCTGGTTGTGGGCGGATTTCCCCTGCTTGGGGGCAGGCTGCGGCGCGAGTCCCGGCGGCGGGAAAGTGGGGACGGAGAGCAGGGTCACACGATGGGTCGAGCTGGCGGCGGTTCGGTTGGTCGATACAGATGGGCCTATCACCGGGCGTGGCAACTCGTTAAACGTGACCTGGGTCACAATTTCGTAGTGATCTCGAACACATAACGTTGCTATAACAGACCGTCCAGAATGCGTGTCGGCGGCATTTGCGACCTGCACAAAGGGCCATATTCGGGTTATTCGCTTCATGCAATTCGAGTGTTATCAAGACGTGATCTGCCGAGATTTCTTCGTTACCGTGCGTTCACGGCCCGGATCATCCGTGAAGGGCTCGAACTCGAACCGTTCGAATACCGGCGACCCTGTCCCACGGTTCGAGGATCCCCGACAACCTGGGGGCAGGGACCGGCGTGCTCGATCGCCGAGTTGGTAGGCGCAGGGAGGGAAATGCACTTATGACTGAGAACCGGAAGTTCAACGCCCGCGCCCTCGGCTTTGCCGCTGTTACCGGCGCCCTTGTTGCCGTCCCGTTCGCACTCTCCACCGCGACCGCATCGGCCGCGCCTGCCCACAACTGGGATGGCGTCGCACAATGCGAGAGCGGTGGTAACTGGGGCATCGCCACCGGCAACGGTTACTACGGCGGCCTGCAGTTCTCGCAGAGCACCTGGGCCGCCAACGGTGGCCACGGCTCCGCCAACAACGCAAGCAAGGACGAGCAGATCCGTGTCGCGGAGAACGTGCTCGCCTCCCAGGGACAGGGCGCCTGGCCGGTGTGCGGCCAATACCTGCGTCCGGGCACCTCCGAGCCGGAGCCCCAGGCGGTTCTGGAGCCGGAGCAGGCTTCCGAGCCCGCCGCACCCGCCCTCCCCGCGGTTCCCGGCACCCCCAAGGCCCTCGTCGAGCAGGCCAAGTCCGTCGGCAGCGACCTGGCCAAGCAGCACGGCCTGGACGCCCAGTACCAGCAGATCCTGCAGCAGAACGGCTCGCTGATCGAGTCGATCGCCGGTCGGTAAAAGCCTTACCGCACAACGCAAGCGGCGCTGCTATCCCTGGGGATAGCAGCGCCGCTTCATGTTTCGGGCTGGACCTAGCTCAGCGACCGGCGTCCTGGTATGCCTTCGCTGCCGCGTCCAGCTCATCCAGGGCCTTGCCGAAGTCCTGGAAGTTGCCGCTGCGCATGGCATTTCGCACGGCATCGATCTTCCGGTTCAGCTCCGCCGCGGCGGCGTCCTTCGCGGCCGACGAGCCGGGCGGCGGGGTGACCCCGCCCGGTGGCGGCGTCGGCGTGCCACCGGTGTTCGGCGGCGGCGTGGTCCCCTCCACCGGCGGTGGCGCGGTGCCGGGTTTCGGCCGGACCGCCGGATCGCCACCGAACGGTGTCGCCAGCGAACCCGCGCCCGGCAGCACCTGATTCAGTGCCTCCGCCAACGTGGACGCGTAACCGACCTTCACACTGCCCGCCTCGTCGCGATAGCTAACGAGCACTCGCAACAATTGTGGGAAGGTCGAGGTATTCGGCCCGGTATTGCGTTCGTTATAGAACGGCTCCACGTACAAGATGCCGCCGTCGGCAATCGGCAACGTCAGCAGATTGCCGTATTTGATCTTGTTCGAGTTGGACAGCAATGTGCGCTCGCGCGAAACTTCCGGCGCGGTCGTCATTGTGTTCTGTGTTTGCTGTGGACCCTGTGTTTGCGTATCGGTCGGCAATCTACGAATGGTGAACTTGCCGTAGCCGTCCGGATCCGAACGCACCGAGATATAGGCCGACAGGAATTGCCGGTTGTAGCCGACCATCGCGCTGGTCAAATTGAAGACCGGCTTGTTGGTCTGCTGGTCACCGAGCAGCACGTAGTACGGCGGCTGGTTGAACGTGCCGCCCTCGATCGTCGGATCGCTCGGCACCGACCAGAAAGCGTTGTTGGTGAAGAACTCTCGCGGATCGTCCACGTGGTACTTGGTCAGCATCTCGCGCTGCACCTTGAAGAAGTCCTCGGGATAGCGGAAGTGCGCCCGCAACTCCGGCGAGATCTCGCTCTCCGGCTTCACCGCGCCGGGGAACACCCCGCGCCACGCCTTGAGCACCGGATCCGTCGAGTCCGTCTCGTACAGGGTCACCGTGCCGTCATAGGCGTCGACGGTGGCCTTCACCGAGTTACGGATGTAGCTGACCTCCTTGCGCGGCAGCAGCCTGCCGGTCTTCTTGTCGATGCTGTCCTCGACCGTGCTGTCCAGCGAGGTCTTCTGGGCGTACGGGTAGTTGTCGAGGGTGGTGTAGGCGTCGACGATCCACTGGATCCGACCGTTGACGACCGCCGGGTAGGCATTGCCGTCGGTGGTCAGCCACGGCGCCACCTTCTGCACCCGATCGCGAGGGGCGCGGTTGAAGATGATCTTGGAGTCGCTACCGATGGCCGAGGAGAAGAGGATGTTGCGCTCGGCGTACTTGGCGGCGAAGGCGAGCCGGTTGAACCAGTTGCCGATCGGCACGCCACCCTTGCCGTCGTAGGTGAATTGCGCGGTATCGGAATCGTATTCGCGGGCCCGCTGAGCGTCCTTGGCGCCGACGATGGCGTAGTCCGGACTGGCCTGCGAGATCACCTCGCCGTAGTAGATGCGCGGCTGGTCGACCTTGATCCGCTGCTTGTCCGTCGGCGTGAACAGGTCGCTGACCATGAAGATCGGGTAGCCGCTGTCGCTGCTGCCGCCGGTCGCGTTCGGGTCCTCGGACTGCGGCTTGTTGACCCGGTTCGCGGGCGCGGCGACGAAACCGTTGCCATGCGTGTAGACGGTGTGCTGGTTGATCCAGTCCTTCTGGTTACCGCTCAACGCGGCGGGCGACAGCTCGCGAGCCGCCACGATGTAATCCTGCACATCGCCGTCGAGGTTGTAGCGGTCGATGTCCAGCGACTCGGGGAAGCCGTAGAAGTTCTTCAGCTGACGCAGCTGAGTGAACGTGGGCGACAAGATGTTCGGATCGAGCAGCCGGGCATTGCCGATGGTGGCGGCGTCGACCGGAACCTGCAGTGGACTCTTGGCGCTCTCGCCCTTGTAGTCCTGATACGTGATCTTGTCGTCGGTTATCCCGAACGCCTGCCTGGTCGCGGCGATATTGCGTTGGATGTATTCGCTTTCCTTGTCCGCGGCATTCGGGCGCACCGAGAACTGCTCGACCACCAGCGGCCACACCGCGCCGACCAGAATCGAGGACAGCACCAGCAGCGCGGCCGCCATGGCGGGCACCCGCAGATCGCGCAGCACGATGCCGGCGAAGAAGGCGAGCGCGCAGATCACCGCAATGGACAACAGGATCAGCTTGGCGGGCAGCACCGCGTTGATATCGGTGAAGGAACCACCGGTGAAAGTGGGCTCCTTACGGCTGCTCATCAACAACTCATAGCGATCGAACCAGTACGCGATCGCCTTGAGCAGCACGAAAAGCCCCGCGAGCACGGCCAACTGGATGCGCGCGGCGCGGGTCAGCGTGCCCTCGCGACCGCTGAGCCGCAGCCCGCCGAAGACGTAGTGCGTCACCAGGCTGGCGAAGAACGCGATGACCACCGCGACGAACAACCAGTTCAGGATCATCCGATAGAACGGCAGCTCGAAGGCGTAGAAGCTGACGTCGAGATGGAACTGCGGGTCCTGCTGGTTGAACGGGCTGCTGTTCAGGAACAGCTGCACGGTGACCCAATTCGACTGCGCCACCAGGCCGGACAACAGCCCGAGCAGCACCGGGATGCCGACACCGAACAACCGCAGCCTGCTCATCACGGTGGTGCGGTAGCGCGCGATCGGATCGTTCGGCCCGGCCACCGGCACGAACACCGGCCGGGATCGATAGGCGAGCAGCAACGCCAGCCAGACGACCACGCCGACGAAGAGCGCGACAGCGAGGAACAATAGGATCCGCGTCCGCAGCACGGTCAGATACACGTTGCGGAAGTTGACCTCGCCGAACCACAACCAATTGGTATAGGTATCGGTCAGTCGTGGACCGAGCAACAGCAATGCCGCAAGGGCAATGGCTGCTAGCAGCAGCACGCGGCTGCGTCGGGAAAGCGAAGGTAAGCCGGTGGGGGGCCGCATGCCCACGATGCCACTCTCCAAGGTCCGGCGGCACTCTCGCGCCGATAACGTCCGGCCGAGCTGCCGCAGTCCGATGTTGCGGGTGGTCCTTACGGACCGTCGGCCCCACTCTACGGAATCGGACACTGATCCCACGCTCTGCCTGTTGTTCGCCAGTCGCAAAACTCACGTGAAGTGTGAAGCGGCGGGTTTGTGGATTGCCCGCGCGGTCCATTTGATTGGATATCCCCCGTGACCCCCGCAGATCTGCACGCCGAACTCGTCCTCGCCCGCTCCGTCCGCGAGGTCGCCGAATTCGTCGACGTCGAAGGATGGGGCAGACCGCCGCAGATGTTCGCGCTGGTGCCCACCGCCGACCTGGTCGCGGCCCAGCCCGAGCTGCTCGAGGAGGTCGACGAGGCGGCCGAGCTCACTCCCGTTGCACAGGAGCTGTTTCCGGACGACATCACCGGCGGTTCGGTGGCACTGGACGAGTTCCTCGCGACCACCAGCTGGCCGCCCGCCGTCCAGGGCTGCGTGCTGGTGCAGGAGATCGTGGTGCTGCCGCCGGATGCCGAATCCACCCTGGACGAGGCGCTGGTGCCGCTGCTCGCCGACCACGAGGCGGCCGACGCCGCCGCGCGCGCCGCGGCCGAGGCACATCCGGATCGACGCGAGGCCCGCCTGTTCGCCGCGGTGCTGCGCGAGGGCGCGTCGCTGTGCCTGCTGCAGCTGCGCCCCGAGGACACCGAAGACGACTTCGGCGATATGGACCTGCGCACCTACCCGAACCTGGCGCCCAACCTGATCGACGCGCTGCACGCCACGCTGGAGTGGTCCGGGCTCGACTGACCCGGCTCAGCCGCAGCTGACGGTTTCCTTACCGGCGTTGATGTCGTTGAGCGATTGCACGGCGCCGGTGAGGGTTTCGACCTTCACCAGGCGCAGGCCGTCGGGGGTGCGCTGCTTGGCCTCGTTGCAGTTCGCGGCGGGGACCATGAAGGTCTCCGCGCCCGCGTCGCGCGCGGCCATCATCTTGTACTGGATGCCGCCGATCGGTCCGACCTTGCCGTCCTGATCGATGGTGCCGGTGCCCGCGACGAACTTGCTGCCGTCCAGCTCGCCGGGGGTGAGCTTGTCGATCAGCGCGAGGCTGAACATCAGCCCGGCCGACGGGCCGCCGATGTCGGCGAGGTTGAAGTCCACCTGCAGCGGCGGGCGCGCACCCTCCCCCGGTGTCACGCCGAGGTAGCCCTTGTCCTTGTCATCCGGTCGGGGGCCGAGGGTCACCTGCACGGTCTGCTCGGCGCTGTCGCGACGCAACTGCACGGTCAGTTGGGCACCCGGCGGCTGCGACGACACGGCCGTCACCACATCCTTCGGTGCGGTGATCGGCGCGCCATTGATGCTGATGATCTCGTCGCCGGGTTTCAGCGCGTCCTTGGCCGGACCGTCCTCGGCCACCTTGCGCAGCAGCACCACGGTCGGCATGTTCAGGTAGTGCAGCGCCGCGACCTCGGCGTTGCCCTCGGAATCCTTGAAGTCCTGCTGGTTGGACTTGTCGATCTCGTCCCGCGACACCCCGGGCGGGTAGACCTCCGCGCGCGGCACCAGGCCGTGCTTGCCGCTCACCCAGAAGCCGAACGCCTCGAAGATGCTCAACCCGTCGCGCACCGACACGGTGGTCATATTGAGATGGCCGGTGGTCGGGTCCACCTCGGTGCCCCGGACGTCCACCACCTCTTTGCCGTCGACCTTGCCGAGCGTGTTGAAGGTGGGGCCGGGGCCGAGTGCGACGAACGGCACAGTGAGCACGCTGCCGAGCGCGCCGAGCACGAGCACCGGGATCAGAGCGGCCACCAGGGTGAGGATCCGACGATTCACCTGGACCACAGTAGTGATGGCCGCCGTCGAAGGACGCCGGAGGCGGACATTAGGCGCTCCCGCGCGTCCCCGGTTTCGCGTTGCGCGAACATCAACTGCCTGCACTACACGCGTAACGTGAAGCATATGAGTGACGTCCCCTTCGGATTTTCGAACCGCGACGACGACGACCGCAAGCGCGGTGACGAGCCGGGCGGTCCCGAGTCGAACAACCCGTTCGGAGTGGGTGGACCCGGTGGCGGTTTCGATCCGTCACAGCTCGGGCAGATGTTGACCTCGCTCGGTCAGATGCTCAGCGGCATCGGGCAGCCCGGCTCGGCCGGGGCCGGCCCGGTGAACTACGACGTCGCCAAGCGACTGGCCCGCCAGCAGCTCGGCGCGAGCATCACGCCCGTGTCGGCGAGCACCGCGAGTGCCGTCGCCGACGCCGCGCACCTCGCCGAGCTGTGGCTCGACGGCGCGACCGACCTGCCCGCGGGCGCGACCAAGACCGTCGCGTGGACCGCCAACGACTGGATCGAAGAGACCCTGTCCACCTGGCAGCGGCTGTGCGACCCGGTCGCCCAGCAGATCTCCGGCATGTGGACCGCGTCGCTGCCCGAGGAAGCCAGGGAATTCGCGGCGCCGATGGTCGGCATGCTCGGTCAGATGGGCGGCCTCGCCTTCGGCTCGCAGCTCGGTCAGGCGCTCGGCCAGCTGGCCAAGGAGGTGCTGACCTCCACCGATATCGGTCTGCCGCTCGGCCCGTCCGGCACCGCGGCGCTGCTGCCCGCGGCGATCGCGGAGTTCAGTGCCGGGCTGGAGCAGCCGGAGAGCGAGATCATGGTGTTCCTCGCCGCCCGGGAGGCGGCGCATCAGCGGCTGTTCGGGCACGTGCCGTGGCTGCGCCAGCAGGTGCTCGCCGCGGTCGAGGACTACGCGCGCGGCATCCGGATGGACTTCTCCGCGCTGGAGGAGGCCGCACAGGGCATCGACCCGTCGGCGTTGACCGATCCGAGCAAGCTCGAAGAGATCCTGTCGCAGGGCACGTTCGAGCCGCAGACCACACCGGAACAGAAGCAGGCGCTGGAACGGCTCGAGACCCTGCTCGCGTTGATCGAGGGCTGGGTGGAGGTCGTCGTCACCGATGCCGTCGGTGATCGGCTGCCCGGTGCGGGCGCGTTGGCCGAGACGCTGCGTCGGCGGCGGGCCACCGGCGGTCCGGCCGAGCAGACCTTCGCGACCCTGGTCGGTCTGGAGCTGCGGCCGCGCAAGCTGCGCGAGGCTGCGGCGCTGTGGCGCAGGCTCACCAGCGACGCGGGCGTGCAGAAGCGTGACGGCGTCTGGGCACACCCGGACCTGCTACCCGACTCCAACGACCTGGACTCCCCCGCGGGCTTCATCGATTCGGTGATCGGCGGCGGCACCACCGCCTTCGACGATCCGCTGGCGCAGCTCGAAGAGACCGAGGCTCGCGAGAAGGCCGAGCGGGAGAAGTCCGGCGAGGCCACCGAGCGCCGTGCGGACGGCGGCGAGTCCGGACCGGACCTGGGCAAGGACAGCGGCACGTCCGCCTGATTGTCCTGTTGGTAGCGCCGAATCCCTGTGGATAACCAGGGGATTCGGCGCTGGCCGGGCATCGCGGGTTGCGCATACTGCCCGGCATGACATCACTGTGTCGTGGTCCGATGCTGCCCCCGCAGGTCGCCGTGCTGGTGCGCCCGTCCGGCGTCGTGCAACTCGGTTGGCATCCCGAGACCGCGCTGCTACTCGACGCCGACGGGCTGGACGCCGACACCGTGCTCGCCTTCCTACGCCTGCTGGACGGCACCCAGACCCGGCCCCAGATCGTCTGGCGCGCAGGCGAATGCGGCATCGCGCCGGATGACGCGATGGCGCTGCTCGACGTGCTGGACGAGGCCGGACTGCTCGAACATCCCGAGGATCGCAGCGGGCGGATCCGGTCGGTGCGGGTGCACGGGCTCGGCCCGATGTCGGACGCGATCGCCTCGGGGCTGCGCAAACTCGGTGTCCGGCCGAGCCGTTCGCGCGACTACCGGCCGCACGCGGCGCCGGTGTCCGGCTGGCAGGCCGACCTGGTGGTGTTGGCCGACACGATGATCGCCGACCCGCGCCTCATCGACGATCTGGTGCGGCACCGGATCGCCCACCTGCCGGTGCGGCTGCGCGACGGTCGCGGCGTGATCGGGCCGCTCGTGCTGCCCGGCGCGACCAGCTGCCTGCGCTGTGCCGATCTGCTGCGCGCCGACAACGACGCGGACTGGCCGCACCTGGCCGCGCAGTTGCTCGGCCGGGTCGGGCACGCGTCCCCGGCCAAGATCGCGGCCACCGCCGCCCTCGCGGTCAGCGAAGTAGAAGACATCCTGGCGCTGTCGACCCGCCGGAAGCTGGCCACCTTGGACGCGACACTCGAGTTGGACCTGGCCGCGCACCTGCTCGATCGGCGGCAGTGGCCGCGCCACGCGGACTGCGGATGCCGTCGAATTCCCGCTGGGCTCACCGCATGTCGAAGTCGCTCCGGCACCCCGACCGGATCGAAGATCAAGTGATCGGGGTCACTCCCGTCGGCGGTGCCGATTCAAGATTGCCATGGCTAAGTAGCGGTTCCTTCCGCCATGATGGGTACGTGTCTGAGATTGTGCGCCGCCGCTCGTCCCGCAACGCCAAGTTGGCCAAGATTCCGCTCGGCATCGCCGGGCGGGCCGCCGTGGGGTTCGGGAAGAAGCTGGTCGGCGGCGACCGGTCCGAGATCAACGCACAGCTGAACCAGAAGGCCGCTGAGCAGCTGTTCACCGTGCTCGGTGAGCTCAAGGGCGGCGCGATGAAGTTCGGCCAGGCGCTCAGCGTGATGGAGGCCGCGGTCCCCGAGGAGTTCGGTGAGCACTACCGCGAGGCACTGACCAAGCTGCAGGCCGCCGCGCCGCCGATGCCCGCGGAGACCGTGCATCGGGTGCTCGACCAGCAGCTCGGTACCCAGTGGCGGCAGCGGTTCCAGGAGTTCGACGACAACCCGGCCGCGTCGGCCAGCATCGGCCAGGTGCACAAGGCGGTGTGGTCGGACGGCCGCACCGTCGCGGTGAAGGTGCAGTACCCCGGCGCGGACGAGGCGTTGCGCGCGGACCTCAAGACACTGAACCGGATGACCGGGCTACTCGCGACGGTCATCCCCGGCGCCGACGTGAAGCCGATCCTCGCCGAGATCACCGAGCGCACCGAAGAAGAGCTCGACTACCGCAACGAGGCGACCAATCAGCGCGCCTTCTCGAAGGGTTTCGACGGGCACCAGGAGATCGTGGTGCCCAAGGTGGTGGCCAGCGCGCCGAAGGTGATCGTCACCGAATGGCTGGACGGCACCGCGGTTTCCTCGATCATCAAGGCGGGCGCCGAGGATCCGGAGGGCACCCGCGAACTGCGCAACCGGGTCGCGGGCCTGATGGGCCGCTTCCACTTCTCCTCCCCCGAGACCGTCGGCCTGCTGCACGCCGACCCGCACCCGGGCAACTTCATGATGCTCGCCGACGGCAAGCTCGCCGTCATCGACTTCGGCGCCTGCGCACCGATGCCGAACGGCTTTCCGGTCGTGCTCGGCCGGATGCTGGCGCTCTCGGTCGAGGAGCGCTACGAGGAACTCACCGAGCTCATGTACGACAACGGCTGGGTCATCCCCGGTCGCACCGTCACGCACAAGGAGATCGCCGACTACCTGCGGCCCTTCACCGACCCGATCAAGTCCGACTCGTTCCACTTCACCCGCCGGTGGATGCAGCGGGTCGCGGGCAAGGCCTCCGACATCTCCAGCCAGGAGATGAAAACCGCACGCGCCCTGCAACTCCCGGCGGAATACGTGATGATCTTCCGGGTGCTCGGCGGCTCCGTCGGCATCCTCGCGCAACTCGACGCCGAACTTCCCTTCATGGAACTGGTCCGCACCTGGATGCCGGGCTTCCGCGAGGAGCGCACGGCCAGCTGAGCGGGGGCGATACCGCCTGACGTCGGTGACTCGGCCCGTGCGACTCCAATTGCGGGGAGCCGGATCGATGGTCGATTAACCTCGACTGAGGTCGGATCGGCTCCGTCGACGAAGGGTGATGGCCATGTCGTGCACCGGTCGGATAGTCGGTGTTTCGATCAGCGCGGCGGTGGTGCTCGGGTCATCGATGGCCGCGCCGGTCGGTGCCACAGCGGACGAAGAGGCGCAGTCGGTGGTGTCGCTGTCGGTCGGGCCGGGGGTAGCGATCGAGGTCGTCGACAAGCGCGTGGTCAGCTTGATCTGTGCGCCGACGATCGGCGGTACCCATCCGAAGGCCAAGGAAGCCTGTAAGAACCTGACGGCGGCCGACGGAAACATCCGTCAGCTGGCGGAATTCGCCGTGCCGCCGATCTGCCCGCAGGATTTCGATCCTGTTGTCGCCACCATCGACGGTGTCTGGCGCGGGCGGCCGATCTCCGATCATGGCTTCTTTTCCAATGCGTGCGTATTACGGGCCACGACGGTGTCGGTATTCGATTTCTGAAGCCGCCTCGCCAAAGGTGAACGATCAGCGCTGGTTTCGGTGCGGCGCAGGCGGGTGGCGAACACTAGGTGCACCAGCACGCCGACGACGGCGGTCATCGTTACTCCGCTGCCTAGTAACAGGCGTAGATCCGTGGGGAACCCCCGGTAGATGCCGGGGATGAGAATCGGGAGCAGACCCGCGGTCAAAGCCGCTGTGGCAGTGAGGAGTACGGGGTCGGAGGTGAAGTCGACGTCGCGGAACATACCGAGACCCGCGGTGATGATCATGGCGAAGGTGATGGCCGCGGTGCCGCCGACGACCGGACCCGGCAGCGAATTGACGAGGCGGCCGATGGGGGCGAGGAACGCGGCGATGACGAGTAGCACGCCGGTGATGGTGGTGACGTAGCGGCTGCGAATGTTGGTGAGGCGGATCAGGCCGATGTTCTCGCCGCTGGTGACCATGGTCGGCCCGCCGAAGAGGCCGGACAGCAGTGAAGTGACGGCGTCGCCGCGAATGGTGCGGCCGACGGTCGACGGAGTGTCGATCTCCTTGTCGACGATCTTCGCGTTGAGCACAGTCTGGCCGGTGGCCTCGGCCATCGATCCGATGCTGAACACCAGCAACGGAATCGCGGCGAGCAGGTCGAAATGCGGTGTGCCGAAAAGGAATAGGTCAGGCGCCTGAGCAAGCGCGGAACCCGATTGCAGATGGAACTGGCCCAAGCTCGCCGCGACGACACTACCGACCACCATGCCGAGCAGCACGGACAAACGCCGCCAGCCGGTAGGGAGTAGTCGATAGGCGAGCACCGTCGCCGCAATGGTGATGGCCGCCAAGACAACCGAACGTACCGGCGACCGATCGTCGGGCATGGTGATCAGGTTGCCCGCGACCTTCACCAGGTTGATGCCGATGACCACGATCATGCTGGCGATCACTACTGCGGGCAGCCGGGTGACCAGCCGCCGGGCCAGCGGGACGAGCACGATCCCGGCCAGCGCGGTAATGATCACCGCACCACTCGCGGTGGCCGGATTCGATTCCTGCGCGATCTGAATGAACAGCACCACGGCCGCCCCGCCGGGCAGCATCACGAACGGCAATCCGGCGCCGAGCCCGAACCGTCCACTGGACTGCAGGATCGTTCCGATACCGCTGAAAAGCAAAGCAGCGCAGAGCAATGCGCGCGACTGCCCGTCGTCGAGATGCAGGCTCCGGCTGATCAACAGCACCGAGGTGATCGGCGTCGCGACCATGACGACCAGGTGCTGCACCGCCGACGCGAGCGCACGACCGGGCGGCGGAACCTCGTCGACCGGATGCACGGCCGCCGACTCGGTGACACTCACGGCGTCTCCAGCCACGGGATGTCCTGATAGCGGTAGGCGCGGAAGATGGCGTTGGAGATGCCCGGAAAGACCTGCGCGGTATCTGGATCCGGGTACGCGGTGAACGACGGCACCACATACTCCCAGCAGATCCGTTGCGACGGAGTCACTTCGAAGATGCGCCCGAACGCGGCCTCGGCGATCAGAGTGTTGCCGTTCGGCAGCCGCTGCGCGCCGCCCATGAACGGGGTGAAGAACGCCTCGCGCGGCGAGTCCTGGTAGCTCCAGGCGATTTCGCTGGTGGCCCGGTCGATTTCGATAATCCGGCTGTAGGTCACCGATTCGCCGGTGCGGAAGGTGCCGTTGTCGAAGAGCAGGATATTGCCGTCGCCGACCGGTGTGGCGTGGTGCTGCTGGGCGACGACCGAACGGTCGGCGAGGGTCGAGACGGCGCCGGTGCGTCGATCGATAGTGATCACCGCGGACACGCTGCGCAGGCTCGCCACGATGGTGTCGTCGTCGAGTGGATGCACGCTGTTGATCAGCGGCCAGTGCTCACGCCAGTAATGTGGTTGCAGCGCAAAGTCTTTCGGATCGAGCTGCTCTGCGGCTCGCCACTCCCAGAGCAGACTGCCGTCCGGCGCGACCTCTTTGATGACGTCCGACCAAACGACACCATCGGCCTCGGTACCGGGCACCCCGCCCTCGATGCGCGCCGCGGCCGCACCGGTCAGCGGCTCGACCCTGGTGTAGAGGACACGACCGTCGTCGTAGTGGTGCGCATCGTGATGCTGGAAGTCGTCGCGATGCTCCGACAGCAGCGTTCCGTCCTTGTCGTACCGGCCCATCGATCCGCCGCTGTACTTACGCCACATCGCGAACAACGCGGGCCGCGCCAGCGTCGCGCCGTTGTAGGCCAGCGACCCGTCGGCGAGGATCCGCGCGTGCCTGCCCGGCCGATACGACAGGTTCCAGCGATGCACCACCTCGCCCGCGAGATCGACCAGTTCGACGAGACCGCGCCCGGCCAACGGCGCGTACAGCGTGTAGCCGGGCGACGCCGCCGCCGCATCGATGCCGATCAGCCCGGTACCCCGGCGTTTGAGGGTGTTCTGTTCCACCGATCCTCCTGAATATTCAGTATCACTGAATATTCAGTACGCTAGGAGGCGCTGGAAGCATTTCGATCACCGTGATGTAAACACGAGGATTCAGTACCCCGCTGCTGACAATGTGCGAAGCAACGAGAGAGGTTTTGAGTAAGTGCAGCAGAACGGAAGCGACGACCAGGCGCGCTGGCCCGGGCTCGGCAACGTCGTGCACGACCGCAGACGGGCAGCGCGACTGACGTTGGCGCAACTGGCTGCGAAGACCGAGTTGTCGCAGTCATTTCTGAGCCAACTGGAAAACGGGCGGACCAACACGAGTCTGCGTTCGCTGCAGCGCATCGCCGACGCGCTCAGCACCACGGCGACGGAACTACTCGCGGTGGCCGACAGCACGCCGGGCTCGGTGATCGTCCGCGCGGGCGAGGGTGGCCTAGATCAGGCCGATTGGGATAACGACGGATCGGTGCGCTCGCTGGTGCACGGCACCAGGGACCTGCGCGCGCTCGAGTTCACCGGCGGAACCAAGCGGGGCGAGCGCGAATTCACCCATCACAATGACGAATTGATCTACGTGGTCTCCGGGACGATCACGGTCATCGCGAACGGCGAGGAGGTGACCTTGTCCACCGGAGACTCCTATTACTGCCCGTCGGGCGTGCGCCACCGCTGGTGGGCACACGCCGACGACACCACAACACTGCTGCTCGCCGTTGCCGACGGGCTGACGGTCCGCCGGGCACCCCACGGGCCACGACGAACCTGATCCCCACCCCAGATACCCCCAAAATACTTGCACGACAACGCAAACGAGCCGCTCACCGGGCGACGGTGAGCGGTTCGTCTGCTTTCTCGTTCGTTGGCTCGGCCCGTGTCAGGACCAACCGAATCGAGCACATCGACCGGAGGGAGGGAAGCTACTCCTGCGGCGTGAGCGCCGGGCCCGGAGGCGGTAGCGAAGCGTAACCACGTAGGGCCCTGCGAACGCCGCCGATCCAACCCCAGCTTCATGCCGGGACCGCGACCTTGCGCGGACGTCCACGCGGGCGCTTACGGGCGATGACGACCCCCTGTTCGAAGATCTCGCCACCCCAGACACCCCACGGCTCGCGCCGATCCATGGCCGCGGTCAAGCAGCCCTTCCGGATGGGGCAGCTGGCGCACAGCGCCTTGGCCTGCTCCAACTGGTTGGGGCTCTCGGCGAACCAGAGATCGGGATCTCCGGCTCGACAAGGCACGGACTTGTTGCCCTCCCGGGTCCGAGTGGTCGGCGCCACGGTTCCGCATGTCACGTCAGTAGTGGCCGTTGGCCATTCCTGGGCGGTGAACACGTCGTTCTCCTTCAGCTCGTTGCAGCGGTTCGTTGTGTTGTCCGCGAAACCGGGGCCGGCTGGCTGAAGGGCCGAATAAGAATGGCCACGGTTTCGCGGTGTGCGATCCGTGGCCAGGAGGTCTGGGAGGGAAGTTCCCTACCTAGGTATTCGACATCTCTGTCGAGTCCTGATCACGATCGCTTGGTTTGCGGGGCGGAGGCGTGCTGCCTGCAGATCCGCCGGCTCATAACCGGCTTCTGCTGCGACGACGACGTTGTCTGCCGTATCGACGACAGACGGGTGCCAACCACCCGCGCTGGGCTTGTCCAAAATGGCGGTGCACATCGGGGCATGCGTGGGCGCGAGTTGCGCCTGCGTGCTGATGACACTCATTTCGGACACACCGATCCCCTGCAAGGTGAGGATCCCCCGGGAGGCGGACACGGGTGAATTCACCGCAACGCCGCTCGCTTTGAAGTGTGCTGTGTTCATGTCGCCTCCCTCCTAACTCGTTGTGTGCTGTGTTTGGACTGTGCGCAACGGGATAACCTCCCGGTGCGTAAAACCCACCATAGGCAAGTTCGCCGGGTGGTACAACCTATTTTCTACCTGCGGTTTTGGGGTCTTGCGCGCAGCCGCGAGGCAATGATCGCGAGCACGTCGGCGCCGTACTGTTCGAGCTTCTTCGCGCCGATGCCCGCGATCGCGGCCAGCGCGGCGTCGTCACCTGGGAGTTGTTCGGCGATCGCGGTCAACGTGGTGTCGGTGAACACCACGAACTCGCGCACCTGCAACGCCACTGCCTTCTCCGCGCGCCACTCCTGCAGCGCCGCCAGAAGTTCGGCATCGAGTTCCGCCGGACAACGACGACAGCGCCCGAGCATTGTCGCATAGGTGCCGATAAGTGGTTTCGCACACACTCGACAGGTCGGACGGATGCCCTTGGCGGTCTCTGAGACGGGCGCCGCAATCCTCGACGCAGGCGAATCATCGGGCACCAGGCCGTTGAGGAACCGCGACCGGCGTCGAGTTCGCCGCTTACCTTCGCCGCGGGCCAGTGCCCAGGACAGCTGCAGATGTTCGCGCGCCCGCGTCACCCCGACGTAGAGCAGCCGTCGCTCCTCCTCCAGCTTCGCCTCGTCACCGACCGAGCCGTCGTCGGCCAGCACGTGCGCGATCGGCAGCGTGCCGTCGGCCACTCCGACCAGGAAGACCGCGTCCCACTCCAGGCCCTTGGCGGCGTGCAGCGAGGCGAGCGTGACGCCCTGCACGGTCGGTGGGTGCCTGGCCTCGGTGCGGGCGGCCAGCTCACGCAGCAGGCCGGACAGGTCGAGCTTGTCGTCGTGCGTGACGAGTTCCTCGGTCAGCGTGACCAGCGCGACGAGCGAGGACCACTTCTCCCGCGCTTGTGCGCCGACGGGTTCGTCCTTGGTCAGACCGACCGGTGCCAGCACCGCGCGGACCAGGGTGACCAGCGCGGCACCGCTGCGTGACTCGTCCGGCAGATCGTCGCGCGAAGCCGCCTGGCGCAACACCGAAACGGCCTGCCTGACCTCGGCCCGCGAGAAGAACCCCTCGCCGCCGCGCACCTGATAGGCGATGCCGCGCTCGGTGAGCGCCTGCTCGTAGCTTTCGGACTGTGCGTTGATCCGGTAGAGCACGGCGATCTCGGCGGCGGGCGTGCCCGCGTCGATCAGCCGCTTGATCGACTTGGCCACCGCAGCGGCCTCGGCGGGGCCGTCCTCGAATTCGGCGAAGACCGGGTCGGGCCCGTCTGGGCGCTGGCCGATGAGTTGCAGCCGGGTCCCCGCGATGCGCCCGCGGGCGACGCCGATCACCCGATTGGCCAGCGAGACCACCTGCGGGGTCGAGCGGTAGTCGCGTTCCAGCCGGACCACGGTGGCGTCGGGGAAGCGGCGGGAGAAGTCGAGCAGGTAACCGGGGGTCGCGCCGGTGAACGAGTAGATCGTCTGGTTGGCGTCGCCGACCACGGTCAGGTCGTCGCGATCGCCGAGCCAGGCATCGAGCACCCGCTGCTGCAACGGGGTGACGTCCTGGTACTCGTCGACCACGAAACTGCGGTAGCGGCCGCGGAACTCATCGGCCACCGCCGGATAGTCCTCCAGCGCCGCCGCGGTGTGCAGCAGCAGATCGTCGAAGTCGAGCAGCAGCCCGTCCGGCGTCGCCTTGAGCTTCTCGTAACCCGCGTACACCTCGGCCACCCGCAGCGCGTCGTACGGAATCTCGCGGCGCTGCTTGGCCACCGCCGCCGGATAGTCCTCCGGCGCGATGAGCGAGGCCTTCGCCCATTCGATCTCGCTCAGCAGGTCGCGCACGCTGTCGGTGGCCGAGGAGAGCCCGGCGCGGGTCGCCGCCTGCGCGACGATCGGGAACTTGCCGTCGATCAGCCGCCACGGCACGTCGCCGACGATCTGCGGCCAGAAGTACTTGAGCTGGCGCAGCGCGGCCGCGTGAAAGGTCCGCGCCTGCACCTGATTCGCGTCGCCGCCGAGGCCGAGCGCGCGCAACCGGTTGCGCAGCTCCCCCGCCGCCCGCGCGGTGAAGGTGACCGCGAGTACCTGGTCGGCCTTCACATGTCCGGTGGACACCAGGTGTGCGATGCGGTGGGTGATGGTCCTGGTCTTGCCGGTGCCCGCCCCCGCTAGTACGCACACCGGACCCCGTGGCGCGCGCACGGCGGCGGCCTGTTCGGGGTCGAGCGAGTCCAGCTCGCGGCCGGTCGGTTGGTGTGTACTGGTTGACGACACGGCACCCATCATGACAGTGCCCGCCGACAACTCCCGCCGCGCGCGCAATACTGTCGCCTCGTGGCACACGACACGCCGTCAGCTGACGCTCAACCGACCGACCGGCACGCGACCTGGATGGAGTTGTTCTTCGACCTCGTCGCGGTCGCCGGCATCGGTCAGCTCACCCACCTGCTGCACCGGGGGCCCTCGCTGGGCGACTTCGGCCTGTATGTACTGCTCTACCTGGCATTTTGGACGATCTGGGCGTGCATGATGCTGTACGGCAACATCGCGCGCGACCACACCCGGATCCATCTGATGCTCGGCGCGATGCTCGGCCTCGGCCTGATGGCGGCGGCGGTCGCCGGGATCCCGGATCGGCACGCGACCACGTTCGCGGCCGTCTACGTGCTCGTGCGGCTCGTCGCAGCGCAGGTCTGGGGACGCGGCACGCTGGTGGTCGACTGGCCGATCGCGCAGCTGTCCATCGGCGTGCTGCCGTGGATCGTCTCGCTCTGGGTGCCCGAACCGTGGAAGTACTGGCTATGGGCGCTCGGCCTGGCCCTGGATCTATGGCTGATGTTCGCGGTGACCGGCGAACAGATGATGGCCGGTGCACAGGAAGCGATCGATCGCCGGATCCGCAACTCGCGCCGGTTCGAGAATGTCGAACCCCCGAAAATCAAGGCACTGCATACCGATTCGGCGCACCTGGGCGAACGGCTCGGCCTGTACGTGATCATCGTGCTCGGCGAGGGCGTCATCGCGGTGATCGGCGCGGTGGGTGGCGTGCAATGGGATGTGCGGGTGCTGGCCCTCGGCTTCGGCGCGTTCGTGGTGCTGGCCAGCATGTGGGCACTGACTCTGCTGTACGGCTTCGTGCCGCGTCTGATGACGGGTGCGGAGACGGACGGGTCGATCCCGAGGCCATACGTGATGGCCATGCACTGCTGGGTCACCGGGGCGATCGCCACGGTCGCAGCCGGTCTCGGACTGGCCGTGGAACACGCGGACGGGCATGTGTCCACCGGCATCGGGTGGTCGTTGGCCGGCGGTACCGCAGCGTATTTCGTGATCACCGGACTGGGCGGCGCGCGCAGCGGGGCGGGGTGGCGCTGGATGCTGTCCTGGCCGTTGCCATGCGCGGTGCTCGCGATCGTGCTCGGCGCCTTCGGTCCGTACATCGGGGCGCTGGGGCTGGTCTACGGCGTTGTGGCCCTGTGCATCTGGGCCGTGCTGTGCCAGACGCACGCCGCGGGTCAGTGGGGCGCCGGAGCCGGTTCCGATCGGCCGCGCCGGAAGCTTTGGCGGCGGCCGGATCATGGCCTCGGCATCGACGAGGTCCTATAGTCGCCGCAATCTACGCAGGTCGGTGGCGAACTGCCCGGTCCGCGTGCCGAGCGGCCCGAAGAACTCGCGATCGCAGGCTTCCACCGCGACCACCGCCCGATTCGCCAGCGCCGCACCGCCCTCGGTGGGTACCAGCGACTTCGCCCGCCGATCGCTCGGATGATCGCGCCGCTCGACCAGGCCCTTCTGCTCGAGCGCGCGCAACACCTGGGAGGTCATCATCGGGTCGGTGGCGGCCTGCGCGGCCAGGTCGCGCTGCATCACCGGGTCGCCGGCGACCGCGAGATAGGTGAGCGAGGCGAGCAGCACGAACTGCACGTGCGTGAGGTCGAACGGCGCGAGTGCCGCGCGCTGTGCCGCCTGCCACCGGTTGGTCACCTGCCAGAGCAGCAAGCCGGGACTTTCGTCGGCCTGCTCGAACTCGGTACGTAGCCCTTCACTCCTCATCGGCCTCCCTCACTCGCCCACCATCGCCTTCGCGATCACCGCGTGATCGTGTGCGGTGAGTTCTATCAGGCCGCGCCGCAATACCATTCCCCAGTTCGGTGACCTGGTCAGATCGAGTTCGTCGCGCAGATCGTCGATCGCTGTCTCTTTGGCTTCGGTCCGATAGCTGACCGACCGGCGCCACGGTTGGAAGCAACCGCCGTCGGGGAGGTCGACCGGGTCGGCCTGCCAGGCGGGGCGGTCGTCGATGGTGCCGATCGCGGTGAACGCGCGGACCGGAGCGCCGGAGCGGATGCCCTCGCGTGGCGAGTAGTAGATGAGCGTGTCGCCGGGCTGCATGCGTTCGACGGGCGTGCGCTTGCCGTGATTGGCCTGTGCGATGCCGAGTTCGACGCCGCGCAGCACGTGTTCCCTGGATACGACGCCCAGCCAATACCGGGTCATGCCCGCACGCCCTCGGCGACAGCGACGAGTGCGTCCAGGTCGGGTCGCACGGACTTGGCGAGATCGCCGCCCATGACCTTGGTCCACAGCCAGCGCAGCGGTCCGTCGATCGAGACGGTGACGCTGATCGTGGTGCGGCCGTCGGCCACGGCGACCTGGTGATCGAAGGTCAGTCGAGCGCCGATGAGCTTGGAGACGTCGACGAATTCGGAGTCGTTGAGCCGCTCGACGACGAACGGCACCTTCGGTCCGCCCTTCGGCTTCAGGGTTCCGGTCGCGCCCTGCACGAACGGGCCGTCGAGCCGAACCCATTCGGTGTCGTTGTTCCACTCCGGCCAGGTGGCCATATCGGCCCACTTGGCGAAGAAGGCGGCGGGTGCGGCGGTCGAGCTGGCTTGCGCGGTGGCGATGATCGTCATGTATTTAGTATGCGCGCTTACTAAAACCAGCGCAAGAGCGGCGAAAAAGGACTTGACTGGAACACCGACGCCCTGATCGGCGTTGCACAATCCGTGACTGAAGCAACGCCCGACCTGACGATGTACTCGACCACCTGGTGCGGCTATTGCCGCAGGCTGAAGAAGCAGCTGGACGAGTCCGGTATCAGCTATATCGAGATCGACATCGAACAAGATCCGGCATCGGCCGAGTTCGTGGGCAGCGTGAACGGCGGCAACCATGTGGTGCCGACCGTGAAGTTCGCCGACGGCTCGACCGCGACCAATCCGACGCTGGTGGCCGTCAAGCAGGCACTCGCCGCACTGGCCTGAGCACTACGCAGTTCCGAAATCCGCGCGGGCCGACTCGGCCCGCGCGGATTTCGCTCGCGCTCAGTCGAGCGCGGCCCAGGACTCCATGATGGTGCGGGCGATGGAGATCGAACCCGGCAGCAACAGCCGAGCGCCCGTCCCCTGCGCCGACCAGTCGCCGACGGCCAACGCCTCGCGCACCTCCGCGCGGGTGAACCAGTGCGCCTCGGCGATCTCGCCGTCGGAGAAGACCAGCGGCTGTTCCGGATCCCCGGTCGCGGCGAACCCGAGCATCAGCGACCGCGGGAACGGCCACGGCTGGCTGCCCAGGTAGTTGATGTCGCGGACATCGACGCCGACCTCCTCCTTGACCTCCCGCTCGACGCAGCGCTCCAGCGACTCGCCCGCCTCGACGAACCCGGCGAGCAGCGAGAACAGCGTCTGCGGCCAGCTGTGCTGCCGCGCGAGCAGCACCCGGTCACCGCCGTCGTGAATCAGGCAGATGACCGCCGGATCGATCCGCGGGAACTCCTCGTAACCGCCCTCGGTCGTCCTGGACCAGCCCGCCTTGCTCGGCGTGGTCACCGTGCCGTCGGCACTGTTGAATCCCGCCTTGTCGTGCCAGTTCAGCAGGGCGGCCGCGGTGGAGAGCACGGCCGCGGTGAGATCGTCGACGGTGTTCGACATGCCGCGCAGATCGGTCAGCGACCCCGCCAGGTCCCGGTCACGCACGGCCCACAGGTGGACACCGCCATCGATACCGAGGAACACCGCATCGGGGCTCGGCTCGGGTGACAGCTCGATCGCCTTGTCCAGGATGAGCGCGTTGTTCTCGTATTTGACCTGGCCGCGGGCGTTCACCCGGAGCAGCTTGGCGTCGCGCCAGCCCTCCTTCAAGGCCTCGGCGTCGGCCCGCGTCTCCTCGGCGCGATCGAGCACGGAACGGGACAGCAAGGGCACACCATTGAGCTGAAAGACCGGCACCCATCGAGACTATCGCGCCGGACACCCGGCGCCCCTCACGCGGGCTCAGTTGGCCGCGCGGCGAATGTAGAGCAGCTTGTCCCCCGCTTCGAGCGAGTCCACCTCCGGCTCGCCGACTCTGGCCAGTACGCCGCTGCGCACCACGCCGAGCACGATGTCGCCGAGATGCCGTGGCGAGCCACCGATCTCCGACGTCTCCACCTCGCGCTCGGCGATCGCGAACCCCTCCTCCGGGGTGAGCAGATCTTCCATCATCTCGACCACTGACGGCGTGGTCGTCGCGATGCCGAGCAACCGGCCCGCCGTCTCCGAGGACACCACCACCGAGTCGGCGCCGGACTGGCGGACCAGGTGGGTGTTCTCCGCCTCGCGGATCGCGACCACGATCTTGGCGCTCTTGGTGAGCTCGCGGGCGGTCAGGGTGACCAGCACCGCGGTGTCGTCCCGGTTGGTCGCGACCACCACCGAGGACGCGTTCTGCACACCGGCCAGCCGCTGCACGTCGGACTGGGTGGCCGAACCGTGCACCGTCACCAGGCCCGCGTTCGCGGCCGCGTCCAGCGCGATGACATCGGTGTCGACCACCACGATGTCGGCCGGCTGCACGTTGTCGCCGAGCATGGCGTCGATCGCGGTACGACCCTTCGTGCCGTATCCGACCACCACGGTGTGATTGCGCACGCTGTGCCTCCATCGCTGAATCTTGAAAGCCTGCCGGGACCGTTCCGTCAGCACGCCGAGGGTGGTTCCGACGAGAACGATGAGAAAGAGGATGCGCAGCGGGGTAATGACGACGATGTTCACCAGCCGCGCCTCGGCCGACACCGGGGCGATATCGCCGTAACCGGTGGTGGACAGCGACACCGTCGCGTAATAGAACGCGTCGAGGAAGCCGAGCGGATCGCCCGCGTTGTCGTGGTAGCCGTCCCGGCCGATGTACACCACCAGGGCCGCGGCGAACAGCAGCGCGACCGCGAACAACACCCGCCGGGACAGTGAAATCCACGGACTGGTCTGCACTTCGGGGATGCGCAGCACGCCGACCAGGGCGAAATGTGGGCGATTCGACAGCCCGAGCGTGCGCGCTCGATCACCGAACACCGGACGCACCCGCCCTGCTATACCTCACGTCGGATGTCTCCGGCATTGCTTGTCCCGCCAGCACAGCACGGGAGCCTACCCGCTGCCCGCGATACCACCCGGTCTCGACGCGAACACCTAATAGATGTAAAGGTGCCCTCATGGCAGATAACGCGCACACACCCGTCCGCAACTCCGGACGACGGCCCGCACTGGCCCTCGCCGCCTTGTTGTTCCCCATGGGGGTGCTGCATTTCGTCATGCCGAAGCCCTTCGATTCGATCGTGCCCAAAGCACTGCCCGGTGAGCCGAGGAACTACACCTACGCCTCGGGTGTCGCCGAGCTCGGCGTCGCCACGGCACTGGTGATCCCGCGGACCCGCGGCCTCGGCGGGCGCCTGGCCGCGCTGCTGTTCCTCGCGGTCCTGCCCGGCAACGTGCAGATGGCCGTCGACGCGCTGGGCAACAAGAAAGCCTCGCAGCTGTTCAAGATCGGGACGGTGCTGCGGCTGCCATTGCAGATTCCACTGATCACCCAGGCGTTGAAGGTGAGCCGGTTGGCGCGGAATTCCTGATCAGCTCGGCCAGTTCGTCGGGGCCGGCCAGCTCGGCCGGGGCGATGGTGCGTCCGGTGCGCACGTAATGGAAAGCGGCGCCGATGCGTTGGAGCATCTCCGATTCGGGCCTGCCCTCCGTGGACGCCATCAGCCTGGCCCAGGCCAGCCGATAGACGGCGAGCTGCATGGCGACGGCGGGCTCTTCGGCGGGGGTCGGCTCGGCGCCGGTCTTCCAGTCGACCACGATCCAGCCGCCGCCCGGCTCGGCGAACACCGCGTCCATCCGGCCGCGAATCACGGTGCCCGCCAGGGAGGTTTCGAACGGTACCTCCACGTCGATCGGGCTGCGGTTGGCCCACGAGGAGTTCAGGAACGCGTCCTGCATCGCGGTCAGCTCGTCGTCGACGCCCGCGTCGGCGGCGGCGCTGTCGGCCGCGCCGGGGAGTTCGTCGAGGCCGAGCAGGCGGGTCGAGCCGAACCAGCGCTGCACCCAGGCGTGGAACGCGGTGCCGCGGCGGGCCAGCGGGCTCGGCGGGAACGGGAGCGGGCGGCGCAGGCGCGCAGCGAGTTTCGCCGGATCGGCGCGCATTTCCACCAGCGCGGTCGCGGCGATCTGGCCGGGGAGTTCGACCTCTTCGGCGGCGGCCTGCTCGGATTCGAATTCGGCGAGTAGGGCGTCGACGTCGGCGGCCCAGCCGTCGGGGTCGTCGGGGTCGGGGGCCGGGGTGATCGGGTAGTCGTCGGCGAATTCCGCTGCGGCGAAGGCGATGTCCTCGTCGGAGATGTGGTCGTGCATCGGGTCGGGTGGGATGTCGCTGATGTGTGGTCCGGTGAGGGGCTCGTCGGGCACGTGGCCGGGATCGTAGGTTGGTTCGTCCATGGGGTCCGGCGGCAGGGCGTCGAGGTCGTCCGGCGGTTCGAAGGCGTAGGGCTCGCTGAATTCCTCGGTGGCGAAGGTGGTTTCGTCGAAGAGGCCCTCGGGGACGCTGGCTGGTTCGAGCGCGAGGTTCAGTTGTCCGGCCGTGGTGTCTGTCGTCTTGGTGTCGCGCGGCGCGGCGGGCTTGGCGCGGAGCTCGGTGAGGGCAGCGCGGACCAGGGCGGCACCCTGTTCGATGGGGTCGCGGCGGTCGCCGAGTGGGTCGCGGGGCCATTCGGCGGTGGCTGGGTTGTCGGTGAAGGGGTTCACCGCATCGTGCTCGGGTGCGTCGTCCCAGCGGGCGATGTCTACGACGCCGTTGGCGGGGCTGTCGGCGGATTCGCTGGCGTGCTTCAGTTCGAGCAGGAAGTCGGAGGGGCCCTTGGGGGAGGTTCCGGTTTCGGCCCAGTGGTGCGACGAAACGAGCAGCACGCGTTCGGTTCTGGTGAGGGCGACGTAGAAGAGGCGGCGCTCCTCATCGATGCGGCGGCGTTCCAGGGCTTCCTTGTGTGACTTGATGGCGCGTTCCAGGTCAGCGCGGTCGTACAGGTCGGCCAGGTCGAGGACGGGGACGCCCTCGGCCGCGTCGTCCTGTTGGCGGTCGCCACGCAGTTTGGTCGGCAGTTCGGCGAGGGCGCCGAGCCAGGTGCCCGACGCGGTGCCCGACGGGAACACGCCACGCACGACGTGCGGTACCGCGACGATCTCCCATTCGAGACCCTTCGCCGCGTGCACGGTCAACACCTGCACCCGATCCTTGGCGACCTCGACTTCGCCTGGCTCCAAGCCGTTTTCGACCGACTCGGCGGCGGCCAGGAAGGACAGCAACCCGCTCAGCGCCGCGCCCGAGTCGGCGGCATACCCGGCGACCACCTCGGCGAAGGCGTCCAGGTGCTCGCGCCCGGCGCCGGTGCCGGACATGGCGCGCCGGGCCTGGGTCTCCACGCCGACGCCGATGGTGCGCTCCACATCGGCGACCAGCTCGGTCAGCAACTGGCCGCTACGTTCACGCAGCGCGGCGAGTTCTCTGCTCAGTGCCTCGATGCGGACGAAACCGGACTCCGAATACTGTTCGCGCGGACCGGGATCGGCGATCGCGTCGGCCAGGCCCGCCTGTTCGGCGGGCTCCGGCGCCACTTCGCGCAGTGCCGCGGCCAGCGTGCTTCCGTCGGTGATCTCCGGCGCGTCACCGCTGTTGAAGCGGCTGATCGACAGGGTGCGCGCACGACGGGCGAGCGCGGCGATGTCGGCGACACCGATGCGCCAGCGGGCGCCGGTGAGTACGCGCATTGCCGCGCTACCCGAACCGGGTTCGGCGATCAGGCGCAGGGTGGCGACGATATCGGCGACCTCGGGTGTGGCGAGCAGGCCGCCGAGCCCGACGATCTCCACCGGCAGCCCTTGCGCGCGTAAGGCTTCCGCGAGCGGTGACGCGTCGGCGTTGCGGCGCACCAGCACCGCCGAGGTGGGTGGCGGTTCCCCCGCGGCGCGGCGGGCCGCCCATTCCTCGGCGATCCGTACGGCCAGCCAGTCGCGTTCCTCGGCGACGGTCTCGGTCAAGGCGAGGGCAACCACGCCCTGTCCCGCATTGGGTTTCGCACGCAAGGCGTCGACGGTCACACCACCGCCCTCGATGGCCTTGCGGCGCAACGGGTCCGCGACCAGATTCGCCAGCGCCAACGCCTCGGGCGGATTGCGCCAACTGGTCAACAAGGGCAGCGTCGGCGCGGGAACGCCGGGGGCGGTGGGGAAGTCGGTGGCAAAGCGCGGCAGGTTCGCGGCGGACGCACCGCGCCAACCGTAGATCGATTGCATCGGATCGCCGACCGCCGTCACTGCCAACCGTTGGCGGCGGCGGGATTCGGCTTCCTCGGCAGCGGTATTCGCTTGTTTGGCGGCCCGCTGCCTGCCCGAACGTTGTCGCCCTGACTCCTCGTCGACCGGTTGGCTGACGTGCCGCGGTTCGTGCGCACGCGGCCCGCCCTGCACTCCATCTGATGGTTGTTCCGCGTCCGACCGCGATGCCGATTCGCCTGATGACTGCTCGGCGCGCGCGGCCGAATCTGCCTCGGGCGCACCGCCGAACAGAGCAGCCAGCAGGACTCGTTGGGCGTGGCCGGTGTCTTGATACTCGTCGAGGAGGACGAGGCGGAAGCGGTTACGCTCGGCGGCGGCGACCTCGGGATGTTCGGCGGCGAGACGGGCGGCCAGGGACATCTGGGCACCGAAATCCAGGGCGCCACGGCGACGTAACGCGTCGGCCAGCTGCTGGACAAGGGGCAGCAGCGCGATACGTTCGCGCTGGACCTGGAGGATGCCGAGCAGGGCTTGGCTCGGCCCACCACGCTGGCGCGGACCCGGCGGAAGAGTGTGCACCAGCTTCTCGAGGTCGGTGTGTGCCTCGGCCAGCTGTTCCGGTTCGACCAGATGCTCGGCGAGTTGTCCGGACAGGGCGAGGATTGCCTCGGTGACCGAGACCGGGGTGCGGTCGGTGTCCAGGTCGCCGTCCCAGGTGCGGACCACCTGGTGCGCGAGCTGCCAGAGTTGGGTCTGGGTGAGCAGGGTCGCCGAGGGTTCCACGGGCAGCAGCAGGCCGTGTTCGGTGAGCAGCCTGCCCGCGTACGAGTGGTAGGTGCTGATCTCCGGCTCGGCGCCGGACAGTTGCGCCCGCAGCTGACCGGACGGGTCGAGGTCGCGCAGCAGCGGCGCACCGGCCAACCGGGCCAGCCGGGTCCGGATGCGAGCGGTCAACTGCTGCGCGGCTTTTCGGGTGAAGGTCAGTCCCAGCACCTCGTCGGGCAGCACCAAGCGGTTAGCGACCATCCACACGACGCGCGCGGCCATCGTCTCGGTCTTGCCCGCTCCGGCACCCGCGACAACCAGCGTCGGCCCCGGCGGTGCGGCGATCACCGCCGCCTGTTCATCGGTGGGCGGCGGCAGACCGAGCGCGTCGGCCAGCTGATGCGGCGTTACCCGCATGTCGGTCACGGTTGCACCTCGTCGGCGTCGCAGGCCGACGTTCCCGGGGGCCTGGTGCGGCCACCCCCGGCGGTGCCGCGACGACGACCGACACGCGAGTGTGCCGCGGCGTCGATCGCTCGCTCCGGTATGACCGTGCAGCACAGGCACGCGACTCCGCAGATCGGCAGCGGTACGCGGAAGCGTTTCTCGCTCACTCGTCGGTCACCTGCCGACCGGTGTCCTGGACGGGGCAGCTGCCTGCGACCGGGCAGTGGCGGCAGCCGTCATTGCGCATGGCGAGGTAGCTCGGGCCCTGGGTGGCGGCGGCGGCATCGTGAATGGTGTTGCGCCACTTGTCGAGGGCTTCGGGGTCGAGCGGTGGTTGCATGCGCTGGGTGGCGCCCTCTTTGCTACTCGGCTTGGCGACGTACACCAGCCGGGCGCCACCCGGCTCGCCCAGCGGGCCGGATTGGCCCGCAGCTGAACGCTGTTCGCCCGCACTCGGTCCGTCCGCATCTGGTCGAGGCTCGTCCGCGTCGGAACTCGGCTCGTCTTCGTCCGCACCTGATTCGCCTGCGGTCAGCTTGTCGGCAACGGCGTCCGAATCGCCTGTTGCTGTATCCAATTCGCCTTGGACAGCACCCGAATCATCCGCTGCCGCATCCGATTCACCGTCGGCGGAACCCGATTCACCCGCCTCCTCGGTCGCCGCGTCGAGCGCACCCATCGCCGCCGCCACCTGATACGTCGCCAGCTGTGCGTGATCGACCGCCGCCTGCTTGGTGACCGGCGACTTCCCGGTCTTCACATCCACGATCACGAAGCGGCCCAGCGCATCCCGTTCCAGCCGGTCCACCCGGCCGCGAATCCGCACGGGCCGTTCGTCTTCCGTCCGCGGCGGCAGCACACAGTCGACCGGCACCTCGACCCCGGCCTGGGTGAGTTCGCCGCGGGTGTTGCGCACCCACGCCATGAAGGTTTCCAGCATGGTCTCGGTGCGGCGCAGCTCCTGCCGGGAATGCCAGCCGGACCCGGGATCGACCGACTGCCAGGCCTTGTCGAGCGCGGCGCGCACCTGCGCCTCGGGCACCTGCCCGGCCAGCGCCTGCACCAGCGTGTGCACCAGGTTGCCCTTGACGGCGTGCGGGTTGTCGCCGTCGGTGCCACCGTGCCGTTCCAGCGCCCAGCGCAGCGGGCAGGTACGCAGCAGCTCCACCGTGGACGGCGAGAGGCCGACGGCGCTGTCATCCTCCTCCCATAGCGTCCGCTGCGAGCTCAATTCCGCTGTGCCATACCAGTCGTCGGGATGGGTTCCGGGCACACCGGCACTGGCCAAACGCGCCAGCTGGTGTGCGGCACGTTGCCTACGATCCGGATCGGACTCGGGATCGCAGACGGCGCCGCGTAATTCGGCCACCAGTGAATGCATTACGAGGGCACGACCGGGGTCGGCGATCGGCAGTGCGCCGGGTTCACCGTCTTCGTCGTGCCCGAGCAGCTCGGCAAGGAACCGCGACGGCACCAGATCCCGTTCGCCCGACACCGATTCCACCGCGGTGACCAGCAGCGAACGCCGGGCCCGGCTGCACGCGACCAGCAGCAGCCTGCGTTCCTCGGCGAGGATCGGCGCCGCGCGACTCACCTGTTCACCGCCATCGATGACACCGGCGGTCAGGTCCACCAGATCCTCGGTGTTCAGCAGCGTGCCGCGCGACCGCGGGTTCGGCCAAATCCCTTCCTGCACAGCGGCAACCGCGACAACGTCCCACTCCCGGCCAGCTGCTGCGTGCGCACTGAGCAGGGCGACGGCCTCCTTCGGCGCGCTGCGTGGCGCCGAGCCGTTCGGAATCTCTTGTTGCACCAGGTATTCCACGAAGCCTTCGATGCTCGCGCGGGGCAGCCGGTCCACGTAGGCCGCAGCGGCATCGAACAGCCCGACGGCGGCATCGAGGTCGCGGTCGGCCTGCATGCCGACCGCGCCACCACGTTCGGACTGCCCGACCCAGCGTCGTTCCAGTCGCGAGGCGGTCCACAGCGCCCACAGCACGTCCTCGAGACCCGCCCCGCGACGACGCGCCTTGCGGGCCCGCTCCAATGCGTCGAGCACCCGCCGCAGCGGTGCGGCCTCGACATCGGTCAGCCGATCCAGGATTCGCGCGTCCCCGACCCCGATCAGCAGATCCCGCAGCACCTCAGCAGAGGATTGGTCGATGCCGTGCCGCAGTTCGACGGACTCGCCACTCTCTTCAGAACTCTCAGCAGGCTTCTCGGGATCGGCCGCATCTTGTTCGGAGCTGTCGGTGGCGTCAGCCGTCGGTTCGGCGGCTTCATCACTCTGTTCAGCTTCGCTGCCACGCCATTCCGAGTCCTCCGGAGTCCATTCCGGCTCTACGCCATACCAATCGGCGTCATCGGCGGCCCGCTCCAGACTTCCGGGACTTGGTTCAGGCAGTCCAGAACTCCGCTCCGAGCTTTCTACAGCCCGTTCGAGCCCCTCAGTGCTCGGCTCGGAATACTCGCTCTCCGAAGCCTCTTCGGCACTCCGGCCGGACCGCGCCTTGTTCCGCCCGGACTCCAGCACGCTGCGCCGCACACCACGCCGCAACCGCCGCAACGTGATCTGATCGGCGCCACCGAGCGGACCCGCGAGCAAGTCCAACGCGTCCTCCGGCTCGAAAGCCGACCCCTTCTCCCCCGCGAGCAACGCCCGCAGCGACAACAGCATCCAGCCCGCACCCCGCCGCCGCGCCAACGGCGTATCCAGCGCAGGCTGCTGCACCGGCACCCCCGCCGCGAGCAGCGCACGCCGCAACGGCGGCAACGACAGCGGCACCGAACGGACGATCACCGCCATCCGCGACCACGGCACCCCACCGGTCAGATGCGCCCGCCGCAGGTGGTCGGCAATGAGCGCGGCCTCTTTCGCCGGTGTGGCGAGCACCCGCACCCGCACCTCGGTGCCGTCGTCCACCGGTTGATCGGCCCGCTTCGGCAACGAAAAGCGTTGCGGCGCACTGCCCGGCAACCTGGCCGCGATCCTGGCGACCGCCAGCTGCACCGGCCCGCCGGCCCGATGGTTGTCGCGCAAGACGATTCGCTGCCCGTCCGGTGCGGCCAGGTCCGCGACGAACCGCGCGTCCGCGCCCCGGAAGGCGAAGATCCCCTGATCGGGGTCGCCCGCGACGACGGTGGTGTGCGCGCTGTGCCCGATCGCCCGGACCAGGATCGCGGCCTGCGGATCGAGATGTTGCGCGTCGTCGACCAGCAGGTACCGGATCCGAGCCCGTTCGGCGGCAAGCAGATCGGCGTCACCGGCCAGCGCGTCCAGTGCGGCGCCGATCAGTTCGGCGGCGTCCAGCGCGGGTGCCGTCGCCTCCGGTGCCTCGACGCCGACCGACCAGCGCAACAGCATCGTCTGCTCATAACGCACTGCGAACTTGCCTGCCGCCACCCACTCCGGTTTACCGTGCTCGCGACCGAGGCGCACCAGATCTTCCGGCCCGAGGCCGCGTTCGGTGGCCCGCAGCATCAGATCGCGCAACTGCTCGGCGAACCCACCGAGGGCGAGCGCGGGTTGCAGGCGCTCGGGCCACAGCCCATCCGCTCCTTCGGCGATGTCGATCAGGTCGCCGCGCAGCATTTCGCGCAGCACCGCATCCTGCTCGGCACCGGTCAGCAAACGCGGCGGCGGGTTGCCGTGCGCGGTCGCGTGCCTGCGCAGCACCGAGAAGGCGTAGGAGTGCAGGGTGCGGGCCAGCGGCTCCCTGGTCGCGCCGGGTACCCCGCCTTCGGCGTCGGGACCGGCCAGCCGCGCGGTGATGGCGTCGCGGGCCGCGCTCGCCGCCTGCTTCGAATGGGCAAGGACCAGCACGGATTCCGGATCGTCCCTCGCCGCGATGCGCTCGGCCGCGAAGTCGACGAGCAGGGCGGTCTTGCCCGTGCCTGGTCCGCCGAGCACCTGCCAGGGCCGCCACCCCGGGCGCGTCGGCCCGGCCGCGGCCGCGGCATCCAACAGCGCGCGAACGTCGGCACCCCAGGCGCGCGGCCGGGGTGCCGCCACATTCCGGCGAACAAGTCGCACCGCGCTATCCGATCGCACCACGCGGGCTATTGCAACAGACACGACCGACACGCCGACGCGCCCCTCGCGCGACTCGCCCAACGGCCGTCTGCGGTACAGGTCAGAATGGACCGGTGTCTGCTCTGAATGTTCATCGATTCGGCCCGGCGACCGGACCGGCCGTGCTGGCTCTGCACGGTGTGACCGGTCACGGCAAACGCTGGGAACACCTGGCCACCAACCATCTCCCCGAAGTCCGGATCATCGCACCTGACCTGCGCGGACACGGGCGATCGAGCTCGTTGCCGCCGTGGACCTTCGAGGCCGTCGTCGACGATCTGATCGAGCTGCTCGACGCGGAGACCACGGACCCGGTGACTGTGGTCGGGCACTCGTTCGGCGGCGCGAGTGCGTTGTATCTCGCGCAGCGCCGCCCGGACCTGGTCCGGCAGCTGGTGCTGTTGGATCCGGCCATCGCGCTGGCACCTGATCTGGTCGGCGGCATCGCCGAGTCGCTGCTGGCCGAGCCCGACTACGAGTCCGTGGCCCGGGCTCGCGAGGACAAACTTGCCTCCGCGTGGGCCGATGTGGCACCGGACGTGCTGGCGGCCGAGCTCACCGAACATCTGGTGCCGACGGCGCAGGGCCGCTTCGCCTGGCGGATGAGCCTGCCCGCGATCACCTCCTACTGGGGTCAACTGGCCCGCCCCTTCGTATTGCCACCGCAGGACCTGCCGACGGTGCTGGTGCAGGCGCTGAAGGTGCAGCCGCCGTTCGTCACGCCGGAGTTCCGCGCCGCGCTCACCGCGCACCTCGGCGACCGCCTCACCGTGCACGAGTGGGACAGCGATCACATGGTGCCCCAGGCCCTGCCCGCCGAGACGGCCGCGTTGATCCGCTCGGTGCTCTGAGCGCGATGGCCACCACAGACGATCAGGTCGAGCGGGTGCGTGCGCTGGTCGCGTCGATCCCGGCCGGCCGGGTGGCGACCTACGGCGACATCGCCGCCGCCGCCGGACTGTCCACGCCGCGCACGGTCGGCTGGATCATGCGCACCGACGCCGCGGACCTGCCGTGGCATCGGGTGATCGGCGCGGGCGGCAAGCCCGCCGCGCATCTGGCCGACCGGCAACTGCGGCTGCTCGCGACCGAGGGGGTGCCGATCCGCGAGGGTCGAGTGAACCTGCGGGCGGCGCGTTTTCCGTTTCCGTAAACGCGCACGCAGCGAGCCGCCCGACGGTTACCGTTGACTCATGTCCACCCGCCTGGCGTGTGTCGTGTTCAATGCAGACCGGCCGCGGTTCATCGCGGACTTCTGGGCCGAGCTGCTCGGTTGGGGCGTGACCATCGACCGCCCGGAAGAAGTAGATGTGGCGGCCCACGACCCCGACGGTGCCGACCTGGCCCTCGCCTTCCTGCCCGCCGCGCGGGCCAAGCACGGCAAGAACCGCATCCACCTCGACCTGGCCAGCCGTTCGATCGACCATCAACGCTTACAGGTGGATCGCGCGCTGTCCCTCGGCGCACGCCGCGTCGACATCGGGCAGGGCGTGGTGCCGTGGGTGGTGCTCGCCGATCCCGAGGGCAACGAATTCTGCGTGCTGGAGCCGCGGGAGGAATACGTGGACACCGGCGCCGTCGCGGCCATCGTGATGGACACCCGAGATCCGCTGCGGCTGGCCGCGTTCTGGGCCGCCGCCTCCGGCTGGCCGGTCACGCACGGCGGCGAGCAGGTCGCCGGGCTGCGGTCGGCGACCGGGCTCGGCTCGTGGCTGGAGTTCGTGCGCACACCCGACGAGAAGTCCGGCCGCAACCTGCTGCATCTGGACCTGGCCTCGTTCGACGATCAGGCCACCGAGGAGGCCCGGCTGCGGGCCGCCGGTGCCACCCGGATCGATCGCGACGGCGTGAACCTGGCGACCGCGGCGAGCCTCGCGCTCGCCGATCCGGAGACCAACGAGTTCTGCCTGCTTCGGCCCGTGCGGGACTGCTCGACCGTCTGAGCCGTCCGCCTCCCGGGTTCGCGGCGGCGACGAATTAGCATGTCCGCCATGTTGTACCTAGCTCGAGGTTGCGCTCGGTGACCGCTGCCGACGCGATCGTGCTCGCCGGTGGGCGGGCCAGCCGGATGGGCGGTGTCGACAAACCGGCGATCGTCATCGGCGGTCGCTCCATGCTCGACGCCGCGCTGGCCGCCGTCGCCGCGTGTGCGCACACCGTCGTGGTCGGACCGCACCGGCCCGAGCTGCCGCCGCAGATCAAACAGACTCGTGAGGTGCCGCCGGGATCCGGACCGGTCGCGGCCATCGGCGCCGGGCTGCGCACGCTCGGCTCGGCGGCGCCGCTGGTGGTGGTACTCGCGGCCGATCTGCCGTTCCTGTCCGCCTGGTCGATCACCGAATTGATCAGGCATACCTGCGAATCCGGGGCCGACGCGGTGTTCGCGGCGGACGAGTCGGGGCGGCCGCAGTATCTGATCGGGGTGTGGCGACGCACCGCGCTGGCGGCCGCGCTCGATGGGTTGGATTCGCTGATCAATCAGCCGATGAAGGCGCTGATTCCCGCCGATTCCGCGATCATCGCGCTGCCCGGGGTCGCCGACTGCGATACCGACGAGGAGGTGCGGCAGGCCCGCGCATCGGTCGCCGAACCCGCGCTCGCGCTGGACGAGGCACGGAACATCCTGCGCGCCAACCTCTTCCGGCTCACCAGCTACGAAGCCGACCTACGCTCGGTACTCGGCGCGGCGCTCGCCGCGCCCTTGGCGGCCGTCGGGCCGCTGCCGCGCTTCGATGTCTCCGCGATGGACGGGTACGCAGTGGCGGGCGAGGGACCGTGGCGGTTGCGCCGCGATATCGGGTTCGCGGGCGGCCAGCGGCCGGTCGGGCTGCTGCCCGGGGAGGCGGTGCGCATCGCCACCGGTGCGCACGTGCCGGACGGCACCACCGGTGTGCTGCGCGACGAATTCGTCCGGGTGGCACCGGATGACCGCCTGCACCGACTACCGGACACCCCGATCCGGGACGATGTCCGCCGCCGCGGCGAGGACCGGCAACCCGGCGATCTCGTTGCGCCGCAGGGCACTCCGGTCACCGCCGCGTTGATCTCCGCGGCCGCGAGCGTCGAGGTGACCGCGGCGCCGGTGCGCGGACCGGTCCGGGCCAGGATCGTGATGACCGGCGACGAGATCCGCAGCAAGGGCCCGCTGCACGCGGGCCAGACCCGTGACTCGATCGGGCCGATCCTGCCGGACCTGCTGTCCTGGTACGGGATTCGCACCGCCGATCGGGTGCACCTGCGCGACACCCCCAACGGCTTCGATGACGTGCTCACCGCGCCGCCCGAGTGCGACCTGCTGGTGATCGTGGGCGCGACCGGCAGCGGCGCGGCCGATCAGCTCCGCGCCGCGGTGGCCCGCACGGAGGCACGAGTCCTGGTGCGGCGACTACGACTACGGCCGGGTGGCTCCACGGTCGTGGCCGAACTGGCCACGGGCACCACGGTTCTCGGCCTACCCGGCAATCCGTTCGCCGCCGTGGCCACCCTGATGGCGTTGGCCCCCGCCCTAGTCGAGGGCCGCACCGGCAGCGTTCCCCGCCGCCCCCTCCTCGGCCCACTGCACAACGCCGCCGAGATATCGGGCCCGGTCGCTCGCGTCGTCCCCGCCCGCTTCGCCCCACAGGGTGGCTGGCTCGGCGACCCACACATCCGCACCGCCCACCTCGGCGGCCTGGTCGACCGAGACGGCCTGGTCATCGTCCCCGCCGACGCCGTCGACGGCGCGACCGTCGAGTTCCTGCCGCTGCCCAGGTAGGAAACCTGTTGCCGCGGCGGCAACCTCTCGGCAACAATCGAGGCATGGGACGCAGCTTTGAGGATCTGGTAGCGGAGGCCGGTGCGGTCTCCGTGGCCGGTTGGGACTTCGGGTGGCTCGACGGGCGGGCCAGCGAGCAGCGGCCGTCGTGGGGCTATCAGCGGGTGCTGGGCGAGCGGCTTGGGAAAGTCGCTGCGGCGCTGGACATTCAGACCGGTGGCGGGGAGGTGCTCGCCGGGGCCGGGAACCTGCCGCCGCTGATGGTGGCGACCGAGTCGTGGCCGCCGAACATCGCCAAGGCCACGCAACTGCTGCATCCGCTAGGGGTGGCGTTGGTCGCCGATCCCGATGAGCCGCCGTTGCCATTCGGGGACAATGCCTTTGATCTGGTGAGCAGTCGACACCCGGTCACTGTGTGGTGGTCCGAGATCGCGCGAGTGCTGCGGCCGTCGGGCACCTATCTGGCGCAACACGTCGGCGATGCAAGCGTTTTCGAACTCGTCGAGTGCTTCATCGGCGCGCAGACCGAAGAAATACGCAAGCGCCGCAATCCCGATGATGATCGCGCCGCGGCAACGGCCGCCGGACTCGAAATCATCGATCTCCGATACGAACGGTTGCGCGTCGAGTTCGGCGATATCGGAGCGGTCGTCTACTTCCTCCGGAAGGTGCCGTGGATGGTCCCCGACTTCACCGTCGACCGGTACCACGACCGACTCCGGGCGATGCACGACGAGATCGAAGAAAATGGTCCATCCGTCGCCCACTCGACCCGATTTCTAATCGAAGCACGCAAGCCTTAACACCGCAATATCGCTTCTACCTGCGGAAACAACTAGGATCGCCGGTGTGACAGGCTTTTTTCACTTTCCCTTCCGGAATTGCTCGAGGCTCGCTATCGTGAGTGACGTTAGGCGAATATCAATCCCCGGAAAGGACCGAGTGGAGATGGCTGAAAAGTCTAAGAACGCGCCTAAGAAAATGCCGAAGCAGATGGATCGGCAGCAGCAACAACAGCGCCAGGATCAAAACCAGAACCAGGGCGCAAACCGCCCAGGCGCGAATTCAGATGGCCAGCGCATGCCGAACCAGCGCCAGTCGGACGACGACCGGCGCAATGACGATCAGCGCCGGATGGGCCACAACTAACTGATCTGCACCGCGTGCCGCCGGTTCACAGTGGAGCCGGCGGCCGCGGTTGTGGTCGTTCCGCCGCGCCTCAGGCGCCGACGGCCACCAGCAACGAACCATCGCCGCGGCCACGCGCGACCCTCGGATCGGGCGTCGGCACCGCGTCGAGTAGCCGCCGCGTGTATTCCGCCGTCGGCCGCGCGAAAACCTCTGCCACCGGACCGGTTTCGACGACCGAACCGGCGCGTAGCACCACCACCCGATCCGCCACCTGATGCACCACCGCGAGATCGTGGCTGATGAACAGGCAGGCGAAGCCGTACTCGGCACGCAGATCGGCGAACAGGTCGAGCACCTGCGCCTGCACCGAAACATCCAGGGCGCTGGTCGGTTCGTCGGCGACGAGCAGTCGCGGCGCCAATGCCAGCGCACGAGCCAGCGCGACCCGCTGGCGTTGGCCGCCGGACAGCTCGCCGGGACGGCGCGACGCGTAATCCCTGGGCAGCCGAACGGATTCGAGCAGATCACCGACCTTCGCGCGCACCAGGGAACCGGACGCGACGCGGTGCACCAGCAAGGGCTCACCGATGGAGTCCTCGATGGAACGACGTGGGTCCAGTGAGGCGGCGACGTCCTGGTGCACCAGCGCGACATGCTTGCGCAGGGCGCGTAGTTCCTTGGCGGCCAGGCCGCGCAGCGAAACTCCTTGCAGCTCTATCTGTCCCGCGTGCGCGGGTACGAGGCCGAGCGCGGTGCGGCCGAGTGTGCTCTTGCCGGAACCGGATTCGCCGACCAGGCCGACCACTTCGCGAGGGGCGAGGGACAGCGACACGTCGTGCAGGGCGCGGAACTCACCTGCTCCCCCGCGACCGCGGTAGACGACGGTGAGGTTGCTGACCCGTAGCACCGGGGCGGCTTCCGGCGACGGCTCGGAGTCCGCCGGAGCCGGTACCCGGTCGGGCGGCGACTGAGCAGTCGAAGGCGCGGAGTCGACCGGTTGGCGCACGGCTGGGGCGGTGGGCTGAGACTTCACTCCCGACGCGTCCACTGGCAGTCGCGGCACCGCGGCCAGCAGCGTCTTGGTGTAGTCCGCACGCGGCTCGGCGAACAGGTTGAACACCGACCCCTGCTCGACCACCTTGCCAGCGCGCAGCACGACGACCCGGTCGGCAATCTCGGCGACCACGCCGAGGTTGTGCGTGATGAAGAGAATCGCGGTGCCATGAGTGCGCTGCAATGTGCGTAGCAGCGCAAGAATCTCCGCCTGCACCGTCACATCCAGGGCGGTCGTCGGTTCGTCGGCGATCAGCAGATCCGGTTCGCCGGAGAGCGCGAGTGCGATGACCACGCGCTGCTTCTGGCCGCCGGAGAGCTGGTGCGGATACCAGTCGACGCGACGCTCCGGCTCCGGAATGTCCACCATGCGAAGCAGTTCCACCGCCCGCGCCCGTGCGTCGGACTTCGAGATCCGGCGGTGCGCCCGCAGCGCCTGCGCGATCTGCGTGCCGACCTGCCGCACCGGATTCAGCGCGGTCTGTGGTTCCTGGAACACCATTGCCGCGCGGGTGCCGCGCAAGGCACGGAGGTCGGACTCCGGCGCATCGACGATCTCGTTGTCGCCCAATCGAATCGACCCCGTTGCGTGCGCCCCATCGGGTAGCAGGCCGAGCGCGGCACGGGCGGTGAGCGACTTGCCGGATCCGGATTCGCCGACCAGCGCCACGACCTCACCGCGGCGCACCGCGAAGCCGACCCCGTCGATGACTGTCCGTGATCCGAAGCGCACCACCAGATCCCGGATCTCGAGCAGCGCGTCCTCGGTCATCCGATCCTCCTGGCCCGGCCCAATGCCTGGGCGATCAACAGAAATCCGAGGGTCAGCCCGGCGACCACGGCCAACGGGCCGATCGCCATCGCCGGGTTGGCGTCCAGATTGCCGATGGATTCCGAAATCAGCGACCCCAGTGAGGGATCGGGCGGACGCACCCCGATGCCGATGAAACTCATCGCACCCTCGAGGAACACCGCCACCGACATGGACAGCGCAAGTTGCACGGCCAGCGGCTCGGCGGCGTTGGGCAGCACATGCTTTCGCAGCGTCCACCACGGCCCGGCACCGATCACCTCGGCCGCCTCGACGAACGGCTGTTCGCGGACCTGCAGGATGGACGTGCGGATCTGTCTGCCGAAGATCGGGACCTCCGCTGCCACGATCACCACGGCCACCGCGTGTGCGCCCGGCCCGGTGATCGCGGTCAACGCGATCGCGAAGATGAGCGCCGGAAAGGCGAGGATCAGGTCGAACACCCGCTGCGCCAGCACATCCGCGACCGCGTTCAGGCTGGACAGCAGCCCGGCCAGCGCGCCGATCAGCGCGCCGAGCGGGACCGCGAGGAACACGATGAGCAGATCGATCCGGATGCCGTGCAGCACCCGCGCGAGCACGTCCCGGTTCAGGTGATCGGTGCCGAGCCAGTGTTCGCCACTGGGCCCCAGCAGATTCGCGCCGGGGATCTGCGCGATCGGATCGTAGGAGGTGAGCACCCCGGCGAAGAGAGCTGCCGCGGCGATCACGCCGACGAGCAGCACGCCGGTCAGCCCCTGGCCGGTGCGGAAGGCGCGCAGCAGCGGATGCGGCGGCCGCTCGGAAACAACCTCCAGCGCAAGGGGTTCGACGGCGAGCTCGGTCATGATCGACCCCCGATCCGGATCCGCGGATCCAAGTACGCGTGGGCGATATCGGTGAGCAGCTGGATGGCCACGAACACCGAGACCGACAGCAGCAACAGCACCTGCACCACCGGATAGTCGCGGCGGCTGATGCCCTGCTCGATGAGCTGGCCGATGCCCGGCCACGCGAACGCCGCCTCCACCAGGACGGCACCGCCGAGCAGCTGCCCGGTCTGAATGCCCAACGCCGTCAACATGGTCGGCAGCGCATTGCGCAGCGCCCCGCGAGTCACGATCTGCCAGTGCGAGATACCCAGCGACCGAGCCGTGAGCACGTATTGCTTGCCGAGTTCGGTGCGCAGCGACTCGGTGAGAAAGCGCGTCAACGCCGCCGCCACCGGCAGGGCGAGGCAGATCGACGGCAACAGCAGGTACTGCACCGCGATATCCGGGCGCGCGATGAAGCCGTCCGGCGGCACACCGCCCGCGGGCAGCACCGGAATCGCCACCGCGAAGACCAGCACCAGCAGCACACTGGTCACGAAGGTGGGCAGCGCGATTGCCACCGTATTCGCTGCGGAGACAAGGGTATTCAGCCACCGACTGGGCCACGCCACCGAGGCCACGCTGACCACGAGGCTCACCACGACCGCAAGCACTAGTGCCGACACGGTCAGCACCACCGTGTTGGTCAAGCCACGGCCGACGAGATCGGCGATCTGCCCGCCGATGATGTAGGAGCGGCCGAGATCGAAGCTGAGCAAGTCGCCGAGCCACGTCACGTACTGCGCCGGTATGGATCGATCGAGGCCGAGCTGGTGCCGGATCGCCGCGATCGTCTGCGGCGAGGCGTCCGCACCCGCCAGGGTGGTCGCCGGATCACCGGGTACCAGCCGCAGCAGCAGGAAGATCAGCACCGAGGCACCGAACAGTACCAGGACGGCGGAAGGTAAGCGCCGCAACAGGTATCGGATCATCGGACTCAGGCCAGGAAGGCGTCGGTGAGCACGGTCTCGCGGCGCTTGGTCCAGGACAGGCCGTGCACCTTGCCGGCGGTGGCGACCTGCTTGAACCTGGCGCCGATCTCGATGAGGAACAGCCCGTCGAGCAGCTGTTCGCTGAGGGTTTGGTAGGCGCGCACCGCTTCTGGTCCGGTGCCCTGGGTGACCTGCCAGGCCGCGTCGGCCGCGGCCACGTAGGCGGGTGACTCGTAGTGCGAGGCGTTCTTGCGCGCGTTGAACGGATAGGCGCTGACGGTCAGCGTGGACGGCACGAACTGTGCCCACGAGTGGTCGGTGATCCACAGGCCCGGGAATTGCGCGCCGACAAGCTTTTTGATGAAGGTGGCCGAGTCGATCGGATCCAGGGTCACATCGATGCCGATCTCGGCGAGGTTCGCCTGCACGATCTGCGCGGCCGATTCGTAGTAGGGCGTGCTGGTTTCGTAGGTCAGCGGCAGTTTCGGCGGCTTGGGCAGCTGCGCGAGTAGTTGCTTGGCCTTGGTGAGGTCGCGGGCGTACTTCTTGTTGCGGTTGTCGTCGAAGGCGGGAGAGGTCTTGGGCCACGGCAGATTCAGTGCATACCCGGCGCCACGGAACACCTCGGCGATGATCCGTTCGCGGTCGATCGCGTAGGCGACGACCTGGCGCAGGCGCACGTCGGCCAGCGCCGGTTCCTGCACGTTCGCACCGACATACAGCTGCAGTTCGGCGCCCTCGTAGTCGATGGCCTTGAATCCGCCATTCTTGGCGAGGTTTTCGGTGTCGCGGTAGTTGAGGTCGTGCGCCAGCGCGATCTGTCCGGACTTGAGCGAGTTCACCAGCGCCTGGCTGTCCGGGATGATCGCGATCTCGACGCGGTCCAGGTACGGACGCTCGGGCACCCAGTACTGCTCGTTCTTCTCGAAGATCAGCTGGGTGTTCGGGATCCGCTGGGTCAGCTTGAACGGACCGGTGCCGACGAACTTGTCGCCGGTGGCGAGCTGCTCGATGGATTCGCTGTCCAGGATCGGCGCGGTGTCGAGCAGGTCGAACACGTTGCCGAGCGGATGGGCGAACTGGAGCACGATGCGATGCGGCGCGCTGGTGTCGAAGCCGGTGATCGCCGCGGCCGTACTCTTCAGCTGCGCCGACCATTTGGGGTCGGCGTAGGTACGCAGCGAGAACTCGACGTCCTTCGAGGTGAACGGGCGGCCGCTGTGGAACTTGACGTCGTCGCGCAGTTCGACGGCGAGCGAGAGGCCGTCGGGCGCGAGGGTCCACGACTTCGCCAGTCGCGGTGCGGGTTCCAGCTTGTCGTTCGGGTAGCGGGTCAGCGTCTCGTAGACCAGTCCGATCACCGCGGGGGTCGCGCCGGTGTTCGTCAGCAGATTGCCGGGAACGATATCCACGGGGGTGCCGACCTTCAAGGTGCCGCCGCGCACCGGTGCGGCATTGTCGCCGCCCGCGGCCTGCTGCTCGCTCACCGCCGACGTGCACGCCGCCAGGGCACCGGTGCCGAAGATCGCGAGCGCGACAATACCCGTGCCACGCAGGAAGTTACGGCGATCTAACCCGCCGGGGGAAGAGCTCATCTGACAATCCTCGAAGACACATCGGCCGGGACATGGGCCGATTACGGCACCTGAGCGGCGCCGGGAGAAGGGCTAAAGAATCAGCGGTGGCGGGCGTCAGCCACGCGACGGACAACACGAACAGCAGGGGTCCTGCGCGCACTCCGCCTGGGGTGCGCAGGGCTGATTCGCGTCCATGCCGGTGACGCTAACAGGTAGCGACTCGGCGGGCACCGGTTCCGCGCACCCTGCGTGAAATGCTGGTGACCTGGTCATATTCCACTGTTTACTGGAAGGATGCCTGTTCCATCCCATGCGCGCGGTTACGAGTCCTTCTCCGGCACCATCGGACGCACCACCGCGGATTCGACCCCCGAGTGGACCTACCCGCCGACGGCACCGGCCGACGCACCGAACATCATCGTGGTGCTGGTCGACGACATGGGATACAGCGACATCGGCCCGTTCGGCTCCGAGATCGACACCCCGACCCTGGATCGGCTCGCCGCCCGCGGCGTCCGCCTGACGAACTACCACACCACGCCGCTGTGCTCGCCGTCGCGGGCCGCGCTGCTGACCGGAATCAACTCGCACCGTGCGGGTTTCGGCTTCGTCGCCAACGCCGATCCCGGATATCCCGGCCTGCGCCTGGAACTCGCCGACGACGTGCTGACGCTGCCGGAGATCCTGCGCACCAACGGATACGCGACGTACGCGGTCGGCAAGTGGCATCTGGTCCGCGACGCCACGATGAACCCTGCGGCGCACCGGGATTCGTGGCCGACGCAGCGCGGTTTCGACCGCTACTACGGCTCGCTGGAGGGCCTGAACTCCTTCTACTACCCGAATCAGCTGGTCTCGGACAGTTCCGTAGTCGACGTCGAGGAGTACCCGGAGGGCTATTACCTGACCGACGATCTGACCGACAAGGCGATCTCCTACATCAAGGATCTGCGCGCGCACGATTCGGCCAAGCCGTTCTTCCTCTACTTCGCGCACGTCGCGATGCACGGTCCGTTGCAGGCCAAGCCCGAGGATCTGGCCAAGTACCGCGGCCGCTACGCCGAGGGCTGGGACAAGTTGCGGCAGAACAGGTTCGCCGCTCAGCTCGCGCAAGGCCTATTTCCCGCGGGCACCGAGCAGAAACCGCGCAACACCGAGCCCGGTTATGAAGCGGCGGAATGGGATTCGCTGTCCGAGGCGGAGCAGCGCCGCTTCGCCAGGTACATGGAGGTGTACGCGGGCATGGTCGACAGCATCGACCAGAGCCTCGGCCGCATCCTCGACACCCTCGAACAGCTCGACGAACTCGACAACACCATCGTGGTGTTCACCTCCGACAACGGCGGCACCGCCGAGGGCGGACCGGAGGGAACCCGCACCTACTTCGCTGAATTCGCGCACATCGACGACCCGGACTGGGTCGGTGACGTACCGCTCGACGAGGAACTGATCGGGACCGCGCAACTCGGCGTGCACTACCCGCGCGGTTGGGGGCAGGCGTCGAACACGCCGTTCCGCTTCTACAAGGGACAGACTTTCGCGGGTGGCGTGCGCGTGCCGTTGCTCGTGTCCTGGCCGAAGGGGCTGCCGAGGACCGACGACGACAACGGCATCCGCCACGAGTACGCCTACGTCACCGACCTCGCGCCGACCCTGCTGGAGCTCGCCGGGTTGCAGCGGCCGAGCGTGCGTAACGGCTTGCCCGCCAAGGAGTTCGACGGTATCTCCGCCGCCGAGCTGCTGCGCGACCAGCAGGCGCGCACGAAGCACGCCGAGCAGTACTCGGAGATGACCGGGCATCGCGGCTTCTATCGCGACGGCTGGAAGCTGCTGTCGCTGCGCGAGCGCGGCGCCGACGTCGACGCGCCGAACTGGCAGCTGTTCGATGTGCGCGCCGATCCGACCGAGCTGCACGACCTTTCGGCGCAGTTCCCGGAGAAGGCCGCCGAGCTGGCCGCTGCCTGGGACGAATCAGCCTGGGCCAACACCGTTTTCCCGCTGCTCACCCGGCAGGATCTGGCCCGCAGGCGGCCCGAGGAACGCCGCTTGAGCGAGCCGCTGCGGCTGCTGCCGGGCACTCCGACGTTGGAGCGCTACCGCTCGCAACGTCTGATCGCCTACCGGGACTTCACGATCAGTGCGGAGCTGGACAACTATCGGCCGGGCGAGGAGGGAGTCCTTGTCGCACATGGTGATCCGCTCGGCGGCTATCTGCTGTACATCGAAGACGGCTGGCTGACGTTCGGGGTGAACAGCTACGGCAGATACGACTCGGTGTCGACGGGTCCGCTCGCCCCTGGCGCCCGGCGGATCTCGGTGTCCGCGACTGTCCGTCCGCGCCTGCGCTGGGATTTCGGGATCCAGGTCGACGGCACCCGGGTCGCCGAACTCCGGGACCAGGTGCAGCTGGTCGGCATGTCGCCGTGGACCGGCATCTCCGTCGGTGTCGATGCCCGCGGGCCGGTTTCGTGGGACCTGCGGGAGCGTCGTGGCGCTTTCCGCTACACGGGCACGTTGCGCGCGATCACGTACACCCCCGGCCCGATCCGAGTGCCGACGGGCACCATCGAGGCGGTGGAGCGGGAAGCGGAATTCGTTGCGGAGTAAGCGGATCGGCGCTTACCTCGGAGGTAATTGTCTCGCCCTACCGTGCGGCCTACGTTCGGATCGGCGTCGCGTTTCGGCGGCGCCGTCGAACAAGGGATTCCCTCATGTCCGCCTATGGCTTCGCCCACCTGCGCGCCCGCAGGCCGCACGCCGACATCCTCGAGTACCTGGAACGCATTCAGAACACCCTGGATCCGTTCCACGGCCGCTTCGTCATCCACGGTCCGCCCGCCGAGATCGTGGAGGGCGACTGGCCGGGCAGCATGGTCCTGATCGAATTCCCCGATCTGGACACGGCGCGGGACTGGTACCGCTCCCCCGCGTATCAGGCGATCGTCCGCCTGCGCACCGATCACATCGACGGGGACCTGCTGCTGATCGAGGGCGTCGGACCGGACTACGACCCGCGCGAACGGGCTGCGAAGCTGCGCGCCGAAGCCGCTGCCGGGTAAACCGGCCCGCGAATCCGTGGTCTGCCGGAGCCCAGCGTGTCCGGTTCCGGACGTTCGGCCGACTTTCTCCGGGCCGCCCCCGTCCGATACCGTTGACCAGGCACAACACGGCTCCACGCGATAAAGGATGCGCCTGATGGACGACAGTTCCCTGATCTGGGACGACGGTGCGCTGGTCACCATCGACCAGCGCGGACTGCCGCACGAAGTCCGCGAGCTGCGGCTCGACACGGTCGACGCGGTCATCGACGCTATCCGGGTGCTGGCCATCCGCGGCGCGCCCGCCATCGGTATCGCGGGGGCGTTCGGCGTGGTCATCGCGACCACCGCGCACACCGTCGACGGCGTCGTCGACGGGGTTCGGGTGCAGGCCGACGCCGATCGCATCGCGGCGGCCCGGCCGACCGCGGTGAACCTCGCGTGGGCGGTGCGCCGGGTGCGCGCCAAGGTCGCGCAGGGCGCCGCCGCCGTGCTCGCCGAAACCCTGGACATGCTCGCCGAGGACGGCCGGGTCAACCGGGCCGCCGCGACGCACGCCGCCGATCTGGTGCAGCGGCTCTGCCCGGACCGCCCGCTGCGCGTGCTCACCCACTGCAACACCGGACGGCTCGCGACGAGCGCGTTCGGGACCGCCATCGGCACGCTGCGGGTGCTGTCCGATCGCGGGGCGATCGAGAACGTCCTGGTCGACGAGACGCGACCGCTGCTGCAAGGTGCCCGGCTCACCACCTGGGAGCTGGCCGAGGCGGGCATCCCGCATCGGCTGACCATCGACTCCGCGGCCGCCTGGGCCATGGCGACCGGGCAGGTCGACTGCGTGCTGGTCGGCGCGGACCGGGTCACCGTGAACGGGGACGTGGCGAACAAGATCGGTACGTACTCGCTCGCGCTCGCGGCTCGGCATCATGGCATTCCGTTCATCGTGGTGGCGCCGGAATCGACCCGCGATCCGCACATGGCGACCGGGCGCGACATCGTGGTGGAGGAGCGGGCCGCCGCGGAGGTGATCGGATTCGGTGGTGTCGCAACGGCTCCCGAGGGGACCGAGGTGTTCAATCCGGCGTTCGATGTGACGCCCGGTGAGTTGGTTACGGCGGTCGTCACCGAGCTCGGTGTGGTGCATCGCGGGACCGACTCGTCATCCGTCGATGGTGCGCGCACGGCGAACCCGCTGCCCGGCAAGGCAATTGCCGATATCGCACGCGGGTTGTACCAACGCGGATGGATGCCAGGCACCGCGGGCAACATCTCTGTGCGGACCGGTGACACTGCCGTCATCACTGGAAGTGGCTTGTCCAAAGGCGAACTCACCGAAGACGATATGGTCACCGTCCAGGTAACCGATTCGACGCCGACCGCCGGAAACAGCCGGAAACCCTCGGCGGAGACCACGATTCACACCGCGGCGTATCGAGCCACTGCCGCGCAAGCCGTCGTGCACATCCATCCGCCTTATGCGACGGCGCTGGCGACCCGTTCCGGTGCGTCCGACGCGGTGACCGTGCTGCGCATCAGCGACTACGAGCTGATCAAGGGGCTCGGCGGCACCGATCCCTCGGTCATCGACATCCCGGTCTTCCCGAACTGGGCGGATGTGCCGCGCATCGGCGTCGACATCGAGCGCTATCTCACCGACCATCCCGCCGCTCCCCCGGTCCTGTTCATCTCCGGCCACGGGATCACCGCGTGGGGGGACAATCTTTCCCAGGCGCGCGATCGCGCCGAATGCCTGGAGGCGCTGTGCGAGCTGGTGGCCCGCACCGGGCGGCGCCAGGCCTTCGGTGCGCGCGACGAGACACTCGAGATTGGACTGACATGACCCTGCTCCAGGTGATGGCCGCCGACAACGCGGCCGATGTGCGGGTACGGACCACCGACGACGCGGTGATCGGCACCGAATTGGCAAAGCACGGCATCACTTTCGGCCGCTGGCCGGTGGTGGACAATGCCGCCGCGGTCGAGTCCGATGAGCTGCTCACGCATTACACCGACCAGGTCGCCGAGCTGAACGAGTCCGGGCGGTACAAGCACATCGACATCGCCCGCATCCATCCGGACGACGCGAACCCGGAGTGGCCGCAGATCGCCAAGGGTGCGCGGGAGAAGTTCCTCAACGAGCACCGGCACGCCGAGGACGAGGTCCGCTACTTCGCGGCCGGCCGCGGCTGCTTCTACCTGCACCTCGGACACGAAGTGCTGGCCGTCGTCTGCGAGGGCGGCGATCTGCTCTCGGTGCCCGCGGGCACCCTGCACTGGTTCGACATGGGTAGCAGGCCCGATTTCATCGCCATCCGGTTCTTCGAGGAAGAGGACGGCTGGGTCGGCGATTTCAGTGGTGATCGGATCAGTGAAGGGTTCCCGACCCTCGACGAGTTGCTCACCAACTCATGATCACGACGATCGTCGTCGATATCGAAGGGACCACCAGCCCAACCAGTTCGGTGCGCGAAGACCTGTACGGGTATACCCGCGAACGACTTCCGGCGTGGTTGGCCGAAAACCGCACCGACGCGGCGGCGCCCATCATCGCCGCCGCCCGTGCGCAGGCGGGGCACCCCGATGCCGATACCGATGAGGTCGCTGCCATCCTGCGGGGGTGGCTCGATTCCGACGTCAAGGCGGAGTCGCTCAAGGCGGCGCAGGGGTTGATCTGCGCGGAGGGTTTCCGCAGCGGTGCGCTGCACGGTGAGTTCTTCGCCGATGTTCCTCCCGCACTGCGGGACTGGCATGCGGATGGTCTCGCGTTGTACGTGTATTCGTCGGGATCTGTTCGCAACCAACAGGATTGGTTCGCGTTCGCGCGTGGCGGCGAATTGGCCTCGCTGGTCAGCGGTCACTTCGATCTGTCAACGGCGGGTGGTAAGCGCGAGGCCTCCTCGTACGAGAAGATCGCGGGCGCGATCGGTGTTTCCGGCGACCGCATCCTGTTCCTGTCCGACCATCCGGACGAGCTCGACGCTGCCGTCGCGGCAGGCTGGCACGCCGTTGGGCTCGCCCGGCCCGGCGAGCCCAATCCGCCACGCCCACCGCATCGTTGGGTCGATACGTTCGCCGACATCGACCCTGCGGCCGAGTGAGCTGGGATCAGCTCAGCGACTCGATGACCTTCGTGATCCGCCGGGGGCGGGTCTCCGCGCGTTTGGCCTCGGTGACCGCCGTGGTGTGTTCGCGCCGTCGCGAATAGGAGAGCTTGTCGAAGGTGGCGCGGAGACCGGCCGATCGCAGTGCGTCGGCCAGGTCGTCCGGAACCTCGACGGTTCGCTCGCCATCGTCGCGAGCCACGGTGACCTTGACACGGTCACCGGGCTCCTTCCCCAACTCGGTACGGATCGCCTTCAGTACTCCGAGGCAAGGCCCGGAACCCATGTCGGCGATCGAGCCGCGGTACTCGACGCCGTCGAATACCGCGGCGACCGGAATGCGGCCGCCACCGCCCGGCGCCGCGACCACCTCGGCCGGGACCGCGACGTAAGCGCCGCCGCCTGCGCCGGACTCGTTGGTCGCTTCGAATTGCTGCATGGGATCGACCCTAACCCCGGGTCCCCGCACTCAGGCGTGGTCGTAGGCGTCCTGGAGCGATTTGATGTCGAGCTTGGACATGCTGCGCAGTGCGGTGCCGACGGCGATGGTCTTGGCCGGGTTGTCGCCGCTCATCAGCGTCTGTAGGGCCGCGGGCGTGACCTGCCAGGACAGGCCGAAGCGGTCGGACAGCCAGCCGCACGGGCCAGGCTCGCCGCCGTCGGTGAGCGCGTCCCACAGCTGGTCGATCTCCTCCTGCGTCTCGACGACGATCTGCAGCGAGGCGGCGTCGGTGAGCGGGTGGCCTGGGCCGCCGTTCATCAGGGTGATCGCCTGGCCGTCGAGTTCGATCGTGGCGACGAACGCGACTCCGTCCGCGTTGCGGGTGACGTCGGTGATCCGCGAGTTGGGCAGCAACGAGGTGTACAGGGTGGCAGCCTCTTCGGCCGCGCTGTCGAACCAGAAGAAAGTGTTGACGGACATGATGTGCTCCTTGCCGGTGGTGTGTGACTTGCTGTCACCCTCTGGTCGGAGCCGTCATCCCCGCTTCGACCTATCTCGCCACATTTCTCGAAAGTTTTTTCTGGCCGGGTCCGACCTGGGCTTTCAGCGAGGCGGTAGCTGATCGAGGTACGGGCGGATAGCCTTTTCGGCGGCCGCCGGATAGTCGAGCCCGCCCGCCGCGGCGACCTCTCTGGCGAGTTCACCGAACAGATCCGCCGTCGCCTGCGCCTGCCGCAACGGGTCATCGATCGCGAAGACCCGCTCGACCCGCTCCCGGCGCCGCCCACTCCAGCATCTTGGTGCCCGAATGCCAGACATCGTGTCCGACGCCGTACCGCACCGACGCATGCCATTCGATCATCGTCCGAAGCAGTTCCTTGGTCTCCCAGTCCCTGGACTTGACGACCCACATGTCACCTCGCGCCAAATACCTTGGCAAATGCGCGATTTCGAACCAGAACTCCGAACACAGTTCCGTGAACTCCTGCTGATCCGGCAGCTCTACGCTCGGCGCCGACCCGCTCGCCGCAGGCAGCCCGGCCGCCGCCCCATCCCGGTCGAACAACACCTGATACCCCCGCTCGTGCAACTCATCCAGGCCGTCCTCGACCATCTCCGCCAACAACTCGACCGGCACAACCTGAAAGTCGACCTTCACCCCACCCTCGAAGAACACCAGATGCGCCGGATTGTCATACGGCCCTTCCAACTCGACATTCACCCACACCTCCCCCCAACTCACGCACCCACCCATCCTCCCCCAGGTACAACTCCACATCCGTGGTGAACAGCTCAATATCGTGATCCGACAACGCATCCACCGCCCCATCCCCCCGAGCCCGCGACCCCGTCCGCAACACAACCCGAACATCGTCCCGCCCCCGAGCCCACTCCACCACCCGCCCCACAATCGGTTCGTCCCCCGCAACCGCCATCACCGAGTCATCCATGATCACAATGCTGCCCGATGGATCCTGAGCGGACAAAGAGTTTGTCGCACGCTCCGCGGCATCGAGTTCGAACCGGATACGCGCCGCCTCGTAGCGAGCCTCGGCCCCTGGCCGATTCATCGCTCCGGCACGCCAGTCAGCCCAGCGCACATGTTCGCCCACAGATCTCACTCCCCCAAGAGTTTGTCGGTCAGAAGGCTTGCTTCGATTACGCCTGCCCGGCGGCAGAGAGATCGGCGACGTTGGTCACCGTCGCCGAAAGACGAAGCCACGAGCGCAGCATGACCTGGTCGTCGCACGAAGTGATGCGAACATGGACGTCAGGCGGGACTTCGATCGATCGCGCATCGAGGATGTCGAGAATGCATCTGGCGAGCACCTCGGCCAAGCCCCTGATGCGCCCCTCTTCGCGCAGGCGCTGCGAGGTCTCCGAACGGAAGAACGACAGGTCGAGCGTCATCAGCCGACCTCGAAAAGCTCAGTAACCGTGGTTACCGTCACCGATTGATCGAGCCAGCCACGCAGCACCTCGAGGTCGGTGCACGACGTGATCCGATCTCGCATATCGTCCGCTACGGCGAATCCGCGACGTTCCAGGACCCGCAGAATGCTTGCCGCAACCCCCTCGGTCCGCCCCTCGTCCCGCCCCTCTTCCCGCAGGCGCTGCGAGGTCTCCGAACGGAAGAATGCTGGGTCGAGGGACATCAGTTGCCTCCAAGTGTTGGCGGCCGGGCCATCGCCCAGGCCGAGTTCGGTGAGTTCGGCGAAGACGTGGGCGTCTTCTTCGTCGATTCCCCGCAGTGCTGCGGCCAGCGACTTCAGTATCGCATCAATGCTGGGGTCGTTGGCGTGCGTCATTGCGGAGAGGGCGGCTAGTGGGACGTCGTCGGCGGCCGTGGCCGGATCGGTGACGACCGGCACGTTGTCAGGGCCGAGGACAAGGGGGGACATGGTGAGGCTGCTGGCCCAGAACGACGGTCCGAGCTGGGTGGTGCGGGCCGCCCACGCCGCGGTGCCGCGGTCGTGGCAGACGACCAGCAGCACCGCGGGAAGGCGATATTTCGCGTGCGCGTGGGCCAGGTAGTACGCCCACGCCGCAGGCTTGTCGGGGTCGTCTTTGCCTTGGGCCTCAACGAGTAGCAGAAATCGGCCCGCGGGCACGGTGAATCGTAATAGGGTGTCCACTCGGCGCTCGAGTGGTCTGATCTCGGTGAGATCGGTTGGTAGCAAAGCCACTTCGCTCGGGTCGCCCAGGGGAACTTTCAATTCGCGAAATGCGCGCGCGAACATTCCTGGGTCGTGCTGAAAGATCCGGTGCAACGCTTCATGCTGAGAACCGACCATGCCGACGAAGATACCTCGAGAATCGAAAGTATGTTCGAGTCACAATATGGGTGCGAAACGGGCTAGGCGCAGGGTGGGGCGGGGGCGTCTTCGAAGAGGGGCTTGCCGGTGGGTGGGGCGTAGACGACGTCGAGGATGAGGGGGTCGGGGCCTAGGTTGCGGCCGATGTGGACGTTCCAGTCGCCTTCGGGTTCGTAGATGAAGTCGCCTGCGTGGTAGACGGGGGCGACGCAGTCGGGGCCGGGATGGGTGAGGGTGCCTGCGCGGATGATGCCGAAGACGGGGCCGTCGTGGTAGTGCTAGCCGGTGGAACCGCCTGGGGCGATGGTGATTTCGCGGACGACGAGGTCGGTGCCCGCGACGAAGGGGAGCAGGCCGGCGGGGATTTGGGCGGCGGCGAGGGTGACGGCGGTGATGTAGGTGCCGGGGGTGGCGTTGGCGGGGGCGCCGGTGCAGAGGGCGGCGGCGAGCATGATCGTGACGGCGGTTCCGCGGGTGAATGGCGTCATCGCGGGAGCATATCGGGGCAGGGCGGAGCACGGGAATACCCGAATCGGGCCTGGTCGCGGCGGGATTCCCGGATACGGCCGGTTTGCCGGGATTACCTGGATACGGGCGTCCGGATCGGCAGAGTTCACCCAGTGTTCGCACTCGTCTCGTGGTGTCGAGTTGCCGGGGGCGCTCGAGCGGTAGAGCATCGGTCGGTATGGCGTCGAATCCGCTGAATCCCGCAGGCGACATTCCGGAAACCGGAATCCCAGGCGGGCTTTCCGCCCAGATGACGATGGCCGAGCAGCACGACTGGCACCGCGACTACCTGCGACGGCATCCGGTGTCGCGCCGCAACATCCTGCGCGGGGCGGCGGCGGCCGCGGCCGTGGCGGCGGTCGGCACCTCGCCGTTCGGTCAGCGCGCCTACGCCCAGGACGCGCAGCTCGCGGTGGGCGGGCGGCACGTCGGGTTCGGACCCGACTCGACCAGCCAGCTGCGCTTCGCGGCCCAGCTGTCCAGGCAGCCCGCGGGCGCCAAGGTGTTTCTCGATCACGGCCCGACACCCGCGCTCGGCGCGACGGTGGAGGCCGAGGTGCGCAACCTGCTGACCCAGCTGCCGAGCAGCGACGGCGGAGTGCTTGCGGCAGAACAGTTCTACGCGCACGCGCCGGTGGACGGACTGCCCGGCCGGGTGCCGCATTTCTATCGCTGGCGCACCGCCGACGGGTTCGCCGGCGACATCCGCGCCGCGGCCACCGCGATGCCCACCGCGCGGGCCGCGCTCGTGCCGTTCCGCTTCACCATGATGGGCGATCAGGGCACCGACGAAACTCCGGCGCTGCCAGCGGGTGTCGCGCCCGGCGACTACGACGACAAGTACTACAAGGCGGACAACGATCCGAACGCACCGCACGCCACCAACGTGCTGCGCCAAATCGCCGCGGCCAGACCGGATTTCCACATCCTGGCCGGTGACATCGCCTACGCCGATCCGTCCGGCGCGGGCAAGCCCGCCCAATTCGTTTCGCACGGTGCGCAACTCCCGGACGGCTTCGACAAGTTCAACCCGTACGTGTGGGACGTCTATTTCGGCGCCATCGAGGCCAGCGCCGCCCAGACACCGTGGATGTTCGCGACCGGCAACCATGACATGGAGGCGACCTACGGCGCCCTCGGCTACGGCGGGCACGCGGCGCGGCTCGACTTTCCGGGCAACGGGCCGTCCGGCTGCCCGTCGGCGTATTCATTCACCTACGGCAATGTCGCGGTGCTCTCGCTCGACGCCAACGACGTCTCCTACGAGATTCGCGCCAACACCGGGTATTCCGTTGGGGCACAAACGACTTGGGTGGAGCGCACGCTGGCCGCCTACCGTGCGAACCCCGGCATCGACTTCCTCGTCTGCTTCTTCCACCACTGCGCCTATTCGACGACCGACGCACACGCCAGCGACGGCGGGGTGCGCGACGCCTGGGTGGCGCTGTTCGACCGGTACCAGGTGGATTTGGTGCTGCAAGGGCACAATCACGTTTTCGAACGCACCGACCCGATCCGCGGCAACGTCGCGACGAAGGTCGCGGGCGACAACTCGGTGGTCTATCCGGAAACCGATGGCACGGTCTACTACACGGTCGGCGGCGGCGGGCGACCCCGCTACGACTTCCAGCCGGGATCACGGGAGTCCTACCGCGGCAACGAATTACCGGACACCACGGTGCCCAACAGCTACGTGTGGGCAGGCGGCGGCGACAAGGTGGACGAGGCGGCCCCGTGGTCGCGGGTCCGTTTCCGCAACTACTCGTTCTTGCGCGTCGATGTCCGTCCCGGCGTCTTCGCCAGCGAAATGGACGTGACCGCCGTCGACGAATACGGCCGCGAGTTCGACCGGGTCACCTACCGCAGGCAGGTTCGCGACTGACCGACGCGGGCTACTTCTTCTTTTTCGGCGGCAGCGTCCGCGCGTAGTCGACGCCGCGGTCGACCCACTCCCGCAGCACCGCGTCGTCGTCGGCCGCGTCGGGCGTGACGCGCAGCCAACCGACCATGTCCCGGCCACCCATCACCATGGGCCGCACGAACTCGATGCCGAGCAACTCGTCGCTTTCCTTCGGGTCGACCCGGACCAGCAGCCCACCCTGCCCGCTGGCCGCCACCGCCATATTGCCGCCGATCAAGAAGGCCAGGCCGCCGAACATCTTCCGCTCGGACAGCTCCGGCCCCGGTTTGATCATCAGCCGGATGCGATCGGCCAGTTCCTCGTCATATGCCATAGCGGCATTGTCGACCCAGACACCGACAGATTCTGGGCGAAACGCTAAGCACCGATCGCCGCGGCGAACAGCGGCCAGGACAGGTGCACGTCGTCCTGCCAGTAGGTCCAGGCGTGGGTGCCCGCCGGGCGCAGGTTCGCGGTGACCGGGATGCCGAGTTCGTGCAGCCGGTCGACGAACGGCCGGGTGCAGCCGCCGACGACCGTCTCCATCACGCCGCCGACCAGCATGCGGTCGATCAGCCGGCCCGGGTTGCCGTCGACGCCGCGGTCGCCGATGTTGTCGTGCTCGCCCGGTGCGCCGTTGCCCGACGAAACGTACAGCGCCAGGCCGCGCAGGCGTTCCGCCTGCAGCATCGGATCGTTCGCGGCCCAGGCCGGGTTGTCCGGCCCGCCCCACATGTTCGTCGCGTTCGCGCCGAATACCGCGAGCTGCGCCGAGACGTACGCCTGTGCCACCGGATCGCTGGTGCGCGGGCAGCCGCTGTAGGCGCCGACCGCTTGATAGAGGCCGGGTGCGCCGGTCGCGAGATTCAAGGCCGAGGTGGCCGACATGGACAGTCCCGCAATGGCATTGCGGCCGGTCATGCCGAACTTGGCTTCCAGCAGGGGCGGCAGTTCCTTGGTCAGGAAGGTGGTCCACTGGTTGCGGCCGAGCGCCGGATCGTCGCGCACCCAATCGGTGTAGTAGCTGGCGCGGCCGCCCATCGGCACGATCACGTTGACGTTCTTGTCCGCGAAGAACTCCGCGACATCGGTGCGCCGGGTCCACGGCCCGCCGTCCTCGCCGCCGTCGACGGCGTTGAGCAGGTACAGCGCGGGCGCACCGGAGCCGGGGTGCGACATCCACAGCGTGATGGGCTTGTTCATGGCCGCCGAGTGCACGACGACCTCGTGTTCCCGCCCGCCGAGCGGTCGCACATCCAGGATGCGGGACTCGGGGTCGGCGGCGGCCGTCGCGGCCGGGACGAGCGCGGCGACAACCGCGAGAAGGGGAACCAGGCAACGCATCGGCCGGCGCATGGCGTCGAGTATCTATCAGGGTCGCCGGGACTCCCGGCATTCACCGGGCGTGTTCGCCGAACGAATGAACGCGCAGGTCGGTGATGGCATCGTCGGCGACATCGGTCATGCGCAGGCGCTCAGCAATCGACCAGCGCAACCGCCGGGGCAGGTCGGGCGCCACCTGCGTCAGATACGCGTACAACCATTCCGTGCGCCCGACCAGGAACGGGAAATCGGTGTTCATCATCTTCCGGATCACCAGCATCGGCAGCGGGGCGTCGAGGGGGCGGAAGTCCTTGTTCCACAGGCCGGATACGCCGCAGCCCGGATAGAACTGGCCGAGCATCAGCCCCTGCTCCACCACGGCGGTCTTGTGCGCCAGATGCACGGCGTCGACCAGTTCGTGGCGGGTGAGGTCAGGAAAGATGGTGACGGAGGTCAGCATTCGGGCGTCCGCGTCGGTGCGCAGGCAGCGGTAGATCTCGAAGGCGTCATCCATTGCCGCGGACATGGTTTCGACGGTCAGGTCGTTGCCGCCCGGGACGATCGCCGCCCACAGGCTGTGGTGCGTAATTGTATGGCGGACAAAGGGACACACCGGACCGTCCCTGCCCAATTGGGGATGCGGATGGACCAAGTGGTCGCCGATATAGCGAATCAGGTTGGCGGCGTTCGGGTTCCGCCGCGCCCACTCCCCTGGTTCGTCATAGACGTTGCACCACTCGAAACCGGTACGCGCGCCTACGTGTCTGCGCGCGGTCGAGGCGGTCACGGTGCGGTCCGCGCCGCGGCGGGCACGGCGATGCGCTCGAGGTGGCGGGCCAGGATCGGGCCGATCACGCCGACGACGGCCGAGTTGGTCAGCTGGGCGTGGGTGGCCGCGACCGGATGTTCGATGAGGTCGCCGGTGACGAACGGGCGCCACAGGTCGGCTCCGAAGAGTTCGGTCATGCCCTGGGTGGCCGAGAAGTACAGCAGGTCACCGTCGAAGACGCCGGGGCGGTAGCTGTGCGAGACGGCGACACCGTCGACGTAGCCGCGGTGCAGTCGCTCCAGCTGGGTCACCGACAGGCCGGTGCCGAATGACGCACCCGCGCGGGCCAATTCGGCGGCGGCCTCGGCGGCCGTCACCTCGGGGGCCGCGTCGGCGTCGACGGGTTCGTCACCGAGCAAGTGGGTCAACAGATCTCGCATGCGCGGCACCGGTGGCGGGTCCGCGCCGTCGGGGAAGACGATGCTGTCCAGCATGGCCAGTGCGGCGACCGAGGCGCCGCGGGCGCGCAGCCGGACGGCGATCGCGTGCGCGATCTGGCCGCCGAGCGACCAGCCGAGCAGGTGATACGGGCCGTCCGGTTGGACGCGGATCATCGCCTCGACGTAGCTGTCGGCGAGGTCGTCGATGGTGTCGATCGAACGGTCGGGGCCGGTCAGTGTCGGCGCCTGCAAGCCGTACACCGGGCGGTCGGTGATGTAGCGGGCCAGCCCGGCGTAGCACCATGCCAGCGGTACGGCGGAGTGGACGCAGAACAGTGGTGGTCGAGTTCCCCTGCGGCGCAAGGTCAGTAAGACGCCTAGTGCATCGTCACCGGAGACATCCGCGGCGTCGTAGCCGGTGATGCGTTCGGCCAGCGCCTCGACGGTCGGTGTCGTGTAGAGCCAGCGCACCGTCACCGGGACATCGGTCGCGGCGGCCAGTTCCGCCGAGACTGCAACGCCCAGTAAGGAATTCCCGCCGAGTTCGAAGAAGTCGTCGTCCAAGCCGACGCGCGATTGCCCTGTTGCCTTGCCGATGTGCTCGGCGACCAGTTGCTGTGCCGTGGTCTCGGGGGCGCGGTAGGGACGGGGCGCTACTACCGGGGACGGTAAGGCGGCGCGGTCGAGTTTGCCGTTGCCCGACACCGGTAGTCGGTCGAGTTCGATCAGCGCCGACGGGACGAGCGCGGCCGGAAGTGCGCCGCGTAGTCGGCGCAACGTCTCGGCGGGATCGAATCGAGTTCCCGCTGCCGCCACCACATATCCGACCAGTCGGGCCTCCGGTCGCCCGGCATCGGCGACGGTCACCACCGCGTGGGCGATCCCCGGCTCCGTGAGCAATACCGACTCGATCTCAGCCGGTTCGATACGCCGTCCACGCACTTCGACCTGCCCGTCGACCCGGCCGAGGAATTCGAACGCGCCGTCCGGGCCCGTGCTGACCAGATCGCCCGTGCGATACAGCCGTTGCCCGATGCCGAACGGGTCGGCGATGAACCGGACGGCGGTGCCTGCCGGGTTGCGGAGATAGCCGTCCGCGACACCGATACCACCCAGGTACAGCTCTCCCCTGGCGCCCGGCGGAACCTGAATCAGTCGCGAATCGAACACCACCGCAAGCACTCCCGGCAGCGCTGCGCCGATCGTGATGGGTTCACCGGGCACCATGGCCGCGGTTTGCGTTGCCATCACGGTGGTTTCGGTCGGGCCGTAGCCATTGAACAGGCGGACGTGCGGTGCCCACTCGCGCACCAGCTCCGGTGGGCATGCCTCACCGCCGACCACGACGGCTTGCAGGCCGGGCAGGTCGGCGGGTGTCAGGGTGGCGAGCACCGCTGGCGTCGTGAGGAAGTGGGTGCAGCCGCTGTCTTCGATCAGCCGGGCCAGCGCGCCGCCCGCGACCACCGACGGCGGCTCGACCGCCAGTCGGGCGCCTGCCGCGAAGCAGGCGAGCAGTTCCAGCAGATGCGCGTCGAAGGATGGTGCGTGGGCGTGCAGCACGACCGAATCCCGGCCGACCCCATAGTGTTCGGTGATGTAGTCGGTCAGCGACCCGAGCCCGCGATGGGTAACCAGCACACCCTTGGGCGCACCGGTGGTGCCCGATGTGTAGATCAAGTAGGCCGGGTGATCCGGCCGCAGCGACCGTGGCCGTTCCTTGTCGTCGATCGGCGTGCTGGCTCGGCGCTCGACCTCTGCCGCCGTCCGGGAGTCGTCGAGCATCAGCCAATGGATGCCGCGCCTACCCGAGCCCTTGCGCTCACCGACTGCGCCATCAGGCCGTGTGGTGGCGCGCTGCCTGCCTTCCCCAGCGAGGATGGGTTCGGCCTCCCCGGCGGCGAAGGCGGTGTCACACGGCAGGCAGTCGCGCACCGCAGCGACCGTAAGCCCTTGCCGTGCTCCGGAATCCGCGATCACCGTGGCGATCCGATCGGCGGGATCGTTCGGGTCGACCGGCACGAAACACGCTCCGGCCTTGGCGACCGCCCACAGCGCGAGCACCGATTCGAGCGACCGCTGGATGGCGACCACGACGAATTCGCCGGGCCGTGCGCCGCCCGCCATCAGTTCGCGGGCCCATCGAGACGACGCCTCGTCCAGCTCGCGGTAGGTCATCGTCCGACTGCCGTCCTGCACGGCGACGGCGTCCGGCATCAGGCCCGCGCGCAGCAGATCCGGCAACACGCGGATCGGGCCGGCGGGCTCCGTCGCCACCGGTGCGGGCGGTGTGAGATCCAAAGCCGGTATCGGGCAATAGGATTCGGCGGCGAGGAAGTGGCCGAAGTAGTCGAGGAACATGCGGTGCTGCCAGGCGAGCATGTCTGGCCGATAGCGGGCCGGGTTGGCGTGGAAGTCGATGCTGATCGAGCGCTCGTCGGGACCGGCCTGATAGCCGTTGATCAGGAGGTCCTCGACCGGGCCCAGGGAGAGCAGGCGCACCTGCCCGGTCAGCGCCCCGAGGCCGAACGGTTCGGTGAATCCGAGCACGTTGACGACCGGTCCGAAGCTCCCGCGCACCACGTGATGCTGCCCACGGTCGCGCTGCATGTCCTCGTAGCGGTATCGCTGATGACGCAGCGCGCCGATCACCCGCGACCGCACCTGGGCGATGACCGCGCCGACGGTGGCGGTATCGAGGCCGGTCAGCCGCAGCGGCACCACATTCGACATCGAGCCCGCCGAACGGCGTAGTGCGGCGGTGGGGCGCGCGGTGACCGGCAGGGTGAGCGTGACCTCGCCGCGGCCCGTCATCCTGGCCAGGTAGCAGGCGAAGGCGGTGACGGCCAGTTCGGGGAAGGTCGCGCCGTGGCGGGCGCGGGCGGCGGCGACCAGTTCCGCCGTCGCGGCGTCCAGCGTCGCGGTCACGCGATGCGGTCGCGGCTCCGGGGCGGCGGGGCGTCCGGCCAGGCCGAGGGGTTCGCCGAGCGTTTCGAGCTGGTTGTGCCAGTAGTCCCGGTCGGCTGCGGCGCGGGCCGAATCCTGGTATCTGCGTTCGTCTTCCAGTAGTTCCGGCACGGACAATGGCTGGATTGTTTTCGGTTCGGTCACCGAATCACGCATTGCCGCAATGCTGTCCACCGTCGTCTCAACGGGGGCCATGGTGCGAGTCGAACCCGCTGCCGCACTGCCGGATTCGCTGTCCGAGACAACGTCCGCCGATCGCCACAGCACCCTTGCGGTAGGTCGACGATGACCACTGCCCGACTCACGACCGATGAACGTCGCGATCGCACTACCTAGTCCTTGCCCCGCAACGACTTCCGAGCGGTAGAGCTCGCCCGTGCGACGCAGTACCGCTGCGGCTCCCACGCCGTCGACGACGATGTGATGGCTGCGCAGGTACAGCAGATGATGGTCCGGCGCCACCTGGAACACCGTCGCGACGGTGAGATCGTCGGTGAGCGGATCGAGCGGCGAACCGTAGTCGCGTTCCATCTGCTCCTGCGCCGCGGCGATCGGGTCAGCATGGTCGGTCAGATCCGCCAGCCGTATCGGGAGTTCCGCGGTGGTGTCGACGTACTGGCGTGGATACCCGTCGACCAAGCGGAATCGCAGGTTCGGCGACTGGAGTTCGCGGGCCGCGCGGCGGGCGCATCGCGACATCAGGGCGACGTCGAGCGGACCGGTCAGGTCCAGATACATCGCGACCGCGATCGGCACCGACGGGTGCAATTGCTGGGCCACCCACCAGCGCAGCTGCGCCGTCGACAGTGGATACATCGACTGTGCCGTTGCCTCCGCCCGGTCGAGCGACACGGCGTCGTCGGCTCCGGTCAACACGCCTCCCTCGGATTCGGAAGCCACCGCTGAATCATCCACGGCAAACTTACGGCATCCGAACCCGAACAAGCCGTAATTCCAGCACAATCGGCGCGTGCTGAGGCTTCTGTCAGCACATATGGTCGGAGCCGAGCCGTTTGGCCCGGTCCGGCCCGGCGCGATAAGCCCTCCTGGAGTACCTCTCGCTACGCGATGGCAGGCACCTCGACCGAGACGTCCTCGAGCCCGTCCGGCTAGCCCGGATCGGCGGGCACCCTTCGCTCAGACGACGCGGGTTCGCACCAGGTCCCGCGCGGCGGCGCAGTATCGGTCGGCGATGAGCCGGACCACGGCGGGGTGAACACCGATGGGTTCGGCGACGCCGTCGGCACCCGCTTCGTGCAGACGTTGCTGAAACAGGCCGTGCGCCAGCAGGTACGACGCGATGAAGACGCGTTCGGCACCGGAATCACGCAGCGCAGCAACGACTTCCGGTACCCGAGGTGTTCCGGTGGCGATATACGCGAGCCGAACCGGAGTGCCTAGACGTTCGGTGAGCATGGCGGCGGCACGGCGAACATCTTGGCGGGCACGGGAATCCGAGGAACCAGCCGCAGCGAAGACAACCGCGTCACCGGGCCGCCAACCCGCGGCACGCAAACGCATGGTCATGATCCGCGCCAACGCCGGGTCCGGGCCCATGGCCGGGGTGACCGCCACCGAAGTGTGACCACTCTCCGCCACTTCCCGTGGGACGTCCTGATACACGTGATAACCGGAGGCGAGGAACGCCGGAACAACCACGGCCGGAACGGATTCCCCCGCCGCTTCGCTCAAATCGCGCAGCACCTCGGCAGGCGATGGACCGAGCACATCGACGAAAGCGGTTCGCACGGCAGGCACGGGCATCCCGGGTAGCTCGGCATCGCGCCCCGAAATCGCGACGCCGAGCTCCCTGGCCACCGCCTCGGCCAGCGCGGCGATCATCTGTACCCCACGGGTGCTCCTGGTGCCGTGCGCCACCAGCACTAGGGCGGGGTCATTCATGACGTCCCCAAGGTCTGCACATACCGCGTCGGCCCGCCGGGCGCCGCTTCGGGTCGCGGGTTGTTGTCGATGCATTCGGCCGCGTCCAACGCCAACCGATACCCACGCTTCACCACCGTCTGAATCGCCTTCGGCGCACCGAGTCCGGCGCGCAGCCGGGCGATCGCGGTCTCGACGGCATGGGTGTCGTCACCGCCGCCGGGCAGCGCGGCGAGCAGGTTCTCCCGGGACACGACCCGGCCGGGCTGGCGAGCCAGCGACCGCATCAGCGCCATCGGCGCGGGCGCGAGCTGACGCACTGCACCATCGACCACTACACAGCCGCCGCGCACGCTGAGCGTGTGCCCGGCGGCATAGATCCGATTGGCCCGCCGTGGCAGTTCCTCGGCGACGTGCCGGGCAAGCGCACCGAGCCGGGCGCGGCCCGGCATCGACGTCGCCACGCCGAGCTCCTCCAGCGGCGCCGCGGTGATCGGGCCGACGCACGCGGCGAGCACCCGCCCGCGCAACGCGTGCAACACACCTTCGAGCAGTCCGGTTTCCTTGGCGCGCATCAACATCGACGCCACGGCGGGCGCGCTGGTGAAGGTCACGCAGTCCAGATTGGACGTCACGATGGCTTCGATCAGCTGGTCCATCGGACCCTGCTCCTCCGGCGGCATCCACCGATACACCGGCACCGGCACGACATCCGCACCGGCACAACGCAATACCTCACAGAAGTCGGGCACCGGCTCCCACTCGGTGGTGGCGCCGTGCAGCTGCACCGCGATTCGCACACCCTCGACGCCCTCGGCGAGGAGGTGATCGAGCACCTCGGCAGAGGACTCCGAGGCGGGCGACCATTCCTCACGCAATTCGGCGGCACGGATGGCGCCCTTGGCTTTCGGGCCGCGCGCCAGCATTCGGGTGGCGCCCAGCGTCGCGCGCAGGTCCTCCGCGACGCCCCAGCCTTCGGCCGCCTCCATCCAGCCGCGGAAGCCGATGCCGGTGGTGGCCACCGTGATTCGTGGCGGATCGAGGATCAGCTGGCGGGTCACCCGCTCCAGCTCGGTGTCGTCGGCCAACGGGATGATTCGGATGGCCGGGGCCGACACGATGTCGGCCCCGCGCCGCTGCAGCAGCGTGGCGAACTCGTCGGCTCGCCTGGCCGCCGTGATGCCGATGGTGAAACCAGCAAGGCAGGGGCCGGCGTCGATGGTTGTCATGCGGTTTACCCGTCCGAGGAAGCGAGCCCGGAACTTACCGGCTCGTTGGAGATCGAAACGATGCCGTCGGCTACGCGGACCGCGTACACCGGCAGCAGCGCCGATTCGTCGTCCAGGCACTGCCCGTCGACCAGGGAGAACGCCTGCTTCAGCAACGGCGAGGCGACGACGGGGACGCCGCCGCGGTCACCGACGATGCCACGCGACATGACCGCCGCGCGTCCGATCGGATCGATGTTGCCCACGGCGTACAGCATGCCGTCGGCCAGCAGGAACAGGGCGGCCTGGCGGCCACCTTTCAGCAACACCGCGACGCCGCGGCCGGGAATGAGGTAGTCGAGTCGGCACGCCTGGGTCCAACCGGTGGCGGTAACTGCGGCGATGCCGGGGGTATCGATCACGGTCATGGGTGTCATCCTCCAAACGCCTTACCCATTGGTACAGGCGAGCTGTTTCTATGGGGTTAAGCCGTCATTTCCCGTGCGTGGCGACCGGCAGGTCCGGCATACCCAGCAACACCGGCACCTTGCGTTCTCCGGTTTCGTCGAACGAGATTGTGGGATCGGTCTCATCGGGGGCATTGACGAAGGAAACGAAGCGCGACAGCTTCTCCTCGTCCTCCAGCACCGCGGCCCACTCGTCGCGGTAGCCGGCGACATGCTGGGCCATCGACGCCTCCAACTCGTCGGCGATGCCGAGGCTGTCTTCGCAGACGACCTGCTTGAGGTAGTCGAGGCCGCCCTCGAGGGCTTCCTGCCACGGCGCGGTGCGCTGCAACCGGTCGGCGGTGCGGACGTAGAACATCAGATAGCGGTCGATGTACTTGATCAGCGTCTCATCGTCGAGGTCACCGGCGAGCAGCACGGCGTGCTTCGGGGTGAGCCCGCCGTTGCCGCCGACGTAGAGGTTCCAGCCGTGCTCGGTGGCGATAACGCCGACGTCCTTGCCGCGTGCCTCGGCACATTCGCGGGCGCAGCCGGACACCGCCAGCTTCAGCTTGTGCGGGGAACGCAGTCCGCGGTAACGCTTTTCGAGCAGCACGGCCATGCCGACCGAGTCCTGCTGACCGTAACGGCACCAGGTGGAACCGACGCAGCTCTTCACCGTGCGCAGCGACTTGCCGTACGCGTGACCGGATTCCATGCCGACATCGACGAGGCGCTGCCAGATCCGCGGCAGCTGTTCGACGCGGGCGCCGAACAGATCGATCCGCTGGCCGCCGGTGACCTTCACGTAAAGGTCGAATTCCTTGGCGATTTGGCCGATGGTGATGAGCTGATCGGGGGTCACCTCGCCGCCGGGCATCCGCGGCACCACCGAGTAGGTGCCGTTCTTCTGCAGGTTGGCCAGGAAGTGGTCGTTCGTGTCCTGCAGTGCGGCCTGCTCGCCGTCGAGGATGTGCTCGCTCGAGGTCGAGGCCAGGATGGAGGCGACGGTCGGCTTGCAGATGTCGCAGCCGGTTCCCTTGCCGTACTTGGTGATCAGGCCGGAGAAGGTGCGGATGCCGGTGACCTGGACGATCTGGAACAGCTCGGCGCGCGACTGGCCGAAGTGCTCGCACAGCGCCTTGGACAGCTGCACGCCGGACTGCTCCAGCAGCTTCTTGAGCATGGGAACGCAACCGCCGCAGGAGGTTCCGGCGGACGTGCACTTCTTGATGCCGGGGATATCGCACGCGCCGTCCGCGATGGCGCCGCAGATCGCGCCCTTGGAGACGTTGTTGCAGGAGCAGATCTGGGCGTCGTCGGGCAGCGCGTCGGCGCCCAATTCCGCACCGGCGGGCGAGATCAGCGCGGCGGGCTCGGCGGGCAGCGGCCGCCCGACCAGCGGGCGCAGCGCGGCGTAGGCGGTGGCGTCGCCGACCAGGATGCCGCCGAGCAGGATCCGCGCGTCATCGGAGACAACGAGTTTCGCGTAGGTGCCCTTGGCCGCGTCGTGCAGCACCACCGACAGCGCGCCCTCGGTGGTGCCGTGCGCGTCGCCGAAGCTGGCCACGTCGACGCCGAGCAGCTTGAGTTTGGTGGACATGTCCGCGCCGGGGAATTCGCCTGCGCCGCCGAGCAATCGGTCGGCGACGATCTCGGCGGTGGTGTAGCCGGGCGCGACGAGGCCGTAGCAGGTGCCCTCGACCGCGGCGCATTCGCCGATGGCCCAGATGCTCGGATCGGAGGTCTGCAGACCCAGATCGGTGCTGATGCCGCCGCGCGGGCCGACCTCGAGTCCGCTGTCGCGGGCGATCTGGTCGCGTGGGCGCACGCCCGCGGAGAAGACGACCAGCGAGGCCTCGATCGACGAGTCGTCGGACAGGCTGACCCGGATACCGTTGTCGGCCTGCTCGATCGAGGCGGTGCCGACGCCGGTGTGCACGTGCACGCCGAGATCGGTGACCAGGCGTTCCAGGATGGCGCCGCCGCCCTCGTCCACCTGGGCGGGCATCAGCCGCTGGTTGTACTCGACCACGTGCGGCGTGAGACCGAGCAGCCGAAGGGCGTTCGCCGCCTCCAGGCCGAGCAGGCCACCGCCGACCACGACGCCGACGGCACCTGGTCCGGCTGCTTCAGCGGCCGCTCTGATGCCGTCCAGATCGTCGATGGTGCGGTAAACGAAGCATTCCGGTCGGTCATGGCCCGGCACCGGCGGAACGAACGGGTACGAGCCGGTGGCGAGCACCAGCGCGTCGTAGGCGATGGTGTCGCCTGCCGATGTGGTGACCTTGCGGGTGTCCCGGTCGATCGTCTCGGCGCGTTGTCCGAGCCGTAGCTCGACCAGCGCGTCACCGGCGTACTCGTTGCCGGGCAAGGCCAGCGCGGCGGTGTCCCAGGCGCCCACGTAGGCGGACAGGCCGACGCGATCGTAGGCGGGCAGCCGCTCCTCGCTCAGCACGACCACCTGCCACTGCCCGACCTCGTCCCGCGAGCGCAGTGCCTCCACGAACCGGTGCCCGACCATGCCGTGGCCGACGACCACGGCGGTCTTGCGCAGGGCAGGTGCGACTGAGTGATTCGTCGGCGTGCTCAAGAAGGGCCTCCAATGATCCGGTTGGCCCAACGGTAGGAAACAGGTATTGCCGCCATGCTGCGCGCGATGACCGGAGCATCAACGGTTGCTCACGGTTGCCCGGACGCCCGGGTGAGCTCGGCGCTATGTTGCGCGGATGTGACGCAACGGTTTCCGCGCGTCACCAAGAAGCCAGCCTTGCGCTAGTCGGCCGGTGAGGTGTGACGCGGAAAGCATGAACGCCGCCGCACCGCCGCGCAACTCGAACGGTGAGATCGTCCGGAACCGGTGCCGGTCGAGTACGGCGAGCAGCAACGACCCGCCACGCAGGCAGCTATGGGCAGCGTCACTCTCGGCCATGTTGACGGTGTTCACATAGCCGGTTAAGTTAACGGCGTCAACATCATGGAGTGTCTGCGAGCGGCACGCTCGGTCAGCGAACCAAAGGACGAAGGATATGCACGCCACCGCACTCCTGCGCAGCCCGAAGATCTGGGTGTTCACCCTGTTCGGCGCGCTGCTGGCAGTCGTGCTGACCGTCGGATACCTCGGCGGCACACTGAACACCGACACCCCGACCCAGCGGGTGCCCATCGTCTGGGCCGACACCGACCAGGGCAACGGCACCCAGAATCTGGGCACCGTACTGACCGGGGAGGTCCTGACCGGGCGCGCACACGAGGCCGCACACTGGCTTCCCGTCACCACCGAGGCGCAGGCCCGCGAGCTGCTCACCACGGGCGCCGCCTACGCCGCGGTGGTGATCCCGGCCGATTTCACCGCCCGTGTCGCCGCGCTGAACGACCTGCGGGGCGGACCCGACACGGTCCGAGTCACTGTGCTGACCAACCCGATTGCGGGCCCCGCGGCCAGCGGTACCGCCAGCGGCATCGCACAAGCCGTGCTGGCGGAACTGTCCCCCGAGCTGCGATTCGAGTCGGCTCGCGCCGCGAACCTCACCGCAGCGACCGCGGACCCAGGAACCTCGGCGCTGGTCGCCGACCCGATCCGGGTCACGCTCACTCCCGTCGGACCGATCCCGGCGCACAGCGCGGGCGGAATGGCCGCGTTCTACTACACGCTGGTGCTGATCCTGACCGGATTCCTGCTCGCCCAACTGCTGCACTCCGGTGTCGACGGCGTCCTAGGTTTCACGCCACGGGAGTTCCTGCACAAGCGCGCCACCCACCCGCCGCTGCCGATCAACCGGGTGCACACGCTACTGGCCAAAACCGGGCTGATGATCGGCTGCGCGGTCGTGGCAGGCACGGTGATCGAGGCCGTCGCGGTGCTCGCGCTCGGCATGCCCGCCCAGCATCCGCTGGGCCTGTGGGGTCTGTCCGTGCTCGCGGTCGCCACCGCCGGTGTACTTCCGCTCGTCCTGCTCGCCGTCTTCGGCGCACCGGGCGCGTTGGTCGCCACGATCGTCCTCGTGGTGTTCGGCGTTCCGTCCTCCGGCGGCGCCTACCCGCCCGAACTACAGCCGGAGGTGTTCCGGTGGCTCGGCCAGATCCTGCCGATGCGCCACACCACCGACGCCGCCCGCGACCTGATCTTTCCGGTCACCGGCAACGGTGTGATCGTCAGCGTCGTCGCCATCGCCCTGTGGCTGGTGGCCGCCCTCGCCGCCGGACTGGCCGTCACCGCCTTCTATGACCGCACCGGTCGCCACCGCGTCAGCGTCGACGAACGCGCGCGGGCCGACCGCGCCTGAATAACCCCACTCCGAAAGACGGGACACACCATGACTTCTCCGACGCCCGAGCCCTTGATCCTGAACAGTTCCCTTGGCGCCGTGGTCAAGACAGGCGCTTGGCAGGTGCCCGCCTCGATCGTCGCGACCTCGACGATGGGGGCCGTCACCCTGGACTTCACCACGGCCGAGTGCGCGCACGACGAGGTCGAGATCCGCGTCGACTGCCGGGCAGGCAAGATCGTCCTGATCGTGCCGGACGAGTGGGCAGTGGACACCGATCAGCTCAGCGCCACCGGCTCGGGCGTCGATCTCACCCCCGGCCGCCGACCGCAACCCGGCATGCCCCGGCTGCGAATCACCGGCCAGGTCACCTGGGGTCGCCTGGTCATCACCGACGCGACCGGCTACCAGACCGAACGGGACGAGCGCGCCACCCGACGAGCGGCCCGCGACGACCGCCATGCCGAGCGGCGCGCGGCGCGTCAGCAACGCCACCACTGATGACCCCGAACAGCTTGCGGCTCAACCGGTCAGCGCGTCGGTGATGAAGCGCTGGGTCCGTGCGATGGTGTTTTCTCGTTCGGCATCCCCGAGCGTGCTCAGCGGGCCACCGTCGAGCAGGAACTCGGCTAGGCCGTGCACCGTGACCCACACCGAGAGTTCCGCGCCGGGGCGCCGGGCGGCCGGCATGCGCCCGCTGGCCACCAGCTCGTCCAGCGCCTCGGACAGCAGGCGGAACGACTCCGAGCCCGCAGGGGTCGGCGTGTGCTGATCGAACGCGGCACGGAACCAGCCCGGCTCGGTCTTGGCGAACCTGAGATACCCGCGGCCCAAGGCGTGCAGGCCCGCCAAACCCGGATCGGCCTGATCCGGCACCGGTTCGGCGAGCATGGCCGCGGTGAGCGCCCGTTGCGCGTGCGTCTTGACCGCCGCAAGCAGATCGAGATGGTTGGCGAAATGCCGATACGCGGAGGTCGCCGAAACCCCGACTTGCCGCGCGACCTCGCGTAGCACCACCGCCTGCGGACCACCGTCTCTGGCCAGCGCGACAGCCGCCGCCACCAGCGCATTGTGCAGGTCGCCATGGTGGTAGTGCTCCCGTCGGACCGTCGAGCCGGCCATCCGCAGTCACCACACTTTCCACCGCTGTTTTATCGAAACCATAAGTTGACACCGTCAACTTACCAGGACCACCAGAGAGGCCACACTCATGAACAAGCCATGGGGCCGCCTGCATGGCAGCGCCTGCCGTCCTACTACGCCATCGCTACCCGCGATCAGATGATTCCCGTTGCGGGACAACGGCTCATGGCCGAACGGATGAATGCCACCACCGTCGAGGTCGCCACCGGCCATGTCGCCATGCTCGGCGCACCCGACGCCATCGCGGAACTGATCAGCGCCGCCGCCGAACGGTGACGCAGAACCCGTAGTCGCGAGGGTCCCGGCCTGACGCCGCTATTCGGACCCACGGCCGGGCATACCAGGCCGTGGGTCCGAATGTGGCTAGCTCCAGGTGTCTTCGAGCATGCGCGGCTTGCAGGCCAGCCAGGCACCCGCGAGCAACACCAGCACGGCGACAGCGAGCAGCGCGAAGGGCGCGAGCCAGCCGTCGGTCACCGAGTGCAGCACGCCGAACAGCAGCGGGCCGATGCAGGCGACCGCGTAGCCGACGCCCTGGGTGAATCCGGAGAGGGCGGCGGAACCACCGGGGGTGTTGGTGCGCAAGTTGATCAGGGTCAGCGCCATCGGGAAGGTGCTCGGGCCGAGGCCGAGCAACACCACCCACAGGATGGGCACGCTCATCGGGGCGACGAGCAGTCCGATGAAGGCGGCGATGAAGAAGACGGCACAGCCGACCACGACGGGGAACGGATTGCGGAATCGCGTGACGATCGTGGGCGCGCTGAGTGCCGCGGCCAGACCCACTACCGCGAACAGACCGAGCATCGAGCCGCCGAACCCGGCGCTTGCTCCGGCGTCGCTGAGGATCTTGGGCAGCCAGGTGAACATCGCGTAGGTGATCAACGACGTCATACCGAACATGCCCGCCATGCCCCAGGCGACCGGGGAACGCCAGACGCGGCCCGCACGCGGCGCGTCGGTGGGCAGTGCGGTGGTGTCGTTGACATCGCGGCCGCGCCGGTCGCGCAGCACGCCGATCCACGGCACCATGGCCGCGAAACCGAGGACCGCCCAGAGTCCGAGCGAGATCCGCCAGCCGTGCGCGTCGGCGATCGGGACCGCGATGAACGCGGGCACCACGGTGCCGAGCTGCACCGACATGATGTACAGCGAGCTGACCACCGCGAGCCGATCGGCGAAGTACCGCTTCACCAGCGGCGGGATCACCACGTTGCCGATGCCCATGCCGGCCAGCGCCAGCGCGGAGAAGACGAGGAGTTCGGCGGTGCCAGACAGCAGCACCCGGACCAGCTGGCCGGTGCCCGCCATCAGCATGGCGATCAGCGCGGTGCGCTCCAGCCCGAAGCGACGGACGAGCACGGGGGTCAGCAGGCCGGACAGCGCGAACATCGCGGTCGGGATCATGCCGAAGACGCCGACCACCGCGGTGCCGTAGCCCACGTCGTTACCGATGCGTTCGGCCAGCGGACTGAACGCGGTGACGGCGACGCGGAGGGTGAGCGCGGACATAACGATGGCCGCGAGAACAAGGAGACGACCCTCCGTCAGCGCGCGCCGACGCTGCCCGACCTGGGGTGATTCCGGCTGGGTCGGGGTTTTCTGGAGGGTTGCAGTCACTGCGAAATCATAGGATGACCGGATGATAGGAGGCAATGATTTGTGATGAGCGGTACTCTATGGCAGTGCAACCAGTCCGGCGCACCAGCCTCATCGCCCAGGTCACCGAGCAGCTGCGTGCCGAAATTCGTTCCAGCCGTTGGCCCATCGGCTCCCGCATCCCTACCGAACCGGAGCTGACCGAGCTCACCGGAACGGGTCGAAACACCGTGCGCGAGGCCGTCCAGGCCCTCGTCCACGCGGGGATGCTGGAGCGACGCCAAGGTTCGGGAACCTATGTGATCGCCTCCTCCGACCTCGGCGGGACACTCGGCAAGTACTTTGCCGACGCCGAAGAACGCGACGTCCTCGAACTCCGCCTGGCCCTCGACACCACGGCCGCCGCGCTGGCCGCGCGCCGCCGCGACGACGCCGACATCGCGAACCTACTCCAGCTACTCGGCGAGCGGGACAAGGCGTACAACGACGACAGCCCGGCCGCGATCGAGTCCGACGTCGAGCTGCACCGCGCCATCGTGGTCGCCAGCCACAACGCGGTCTACCTCGAGTTCTACGACTCGCTGCTGCCGATCATCGAACAGGTGATCCGGGCTCGGACATTGAAGTCCGACGACTCGTACCCCGAGGCACACGCCGAGTTGGTACACGCGGTGATCGACGGTGATCCGCAGCGCGCGGCCGAGGCGGCCCGCTGCTTCCTCAACACCCTCATCGCCGAATACCCCGAGGTGCGGTAGCACTACTTCGCCGGAACGGACGTCGAATGGGCAACTCTCACTTGGCGTCCGTTGTCCGTGTGAGTCGGAATTGCCTCGAACGTCACGCGAAGCCACGATGCCGCAACAACCGGCCCCTACGTTGTGAAACGACCGTAGCTAAGCAACTCGACTCCGCCGGCGGCGCCAGTGCCGCGATGAGGGCCGGTCGAGTGCGAACGAGAGGAAGCCGATGACTGCCATCGCAGCCGCCACCGGCACCGAGTCGGAAACCGCGACTGACGCTCCATCGGACCCGCCGCCCTTCCAACACCAGACCCGCGGACGCTGGCTGGAGCAGTGGGAGCCGGACAACCTGAAATTCTGGGAGTCCGGCGGTGCGCAGACCGCGCGCAAGAACCTGATCTTCTCGGTGTTCGCCGAGAACCTCGGCTTCAGCATCTGGGTCATCTGGGGCACCGTGGTCACCAGCATGGGTGCCGCGGGCTTCGGCTTCCTGGCCGGACTCGGCAAGGGCGACCCGACCGCGGTGAGCAACGCGCTGCTGCTGTCGTCGACCCCGACGCTGGTCGGCGCGGCCCTGCGCATCCCGTACACCTTCGCCATCCCGAAGTTCGGCGGCCGGGCCTTCACCGCGTTCAGCGCGGCGATGCTGCTCATTCCCACGCTCGGGTTGGCGTACTTCGTCAACCAGCCGGGCACGCCGATGTGGGTGTTCATGATCCTGGCCGCGCTCGCCGGTGTCGGCGGCGGCAACTTCTCCTCGTCGATGTCGAACATCAACTTCTTCTTCCCCGAGGGCAAGAAGGGCGCGGCGCTCGGCATCAACGCGGCGGGCGGCAATCTCGGTGTGGCACAGACTCAGTTGGTGCTGCCGCTGCTGATCACGCTCGGCACGCACATCATGGCCAAGGATCCGGCGGGTTACCGCTTCGGCATCACGCTGTCCATCCTGGTGTGGATCCCGTTCATCCTGGCCGCGCTGGTCGGCGCGCTGCGCTACATGGACAGCATCGCAACCGCCAAGTCCGACGGTAAGTCCTACAAGCTGGCGCTGACCAACCAGCACACCTGGGTGATGGCGCTGCTGTACGTCGGCACCTTCGGCTCGTTCATCGGGTTCTCCTTCGCCTTCCCGACGCTGATCAAGGCCAACTTCCCCAGCCTGGCCAATATCGGCTGGATCAGCACCATCGGCAATCTCGCCTTCCTCGGCGCGTTCGTCGGTTCGTTCAGCCGTCCGTTCGGTGGCTGGGTCTCCGACAAGATCGGCGGCGCCAAGATCACCCTGTTCGTGTTCGGCGGCATGGCGGTCTCGGTGGCGCTGATCATGGCCTCGCTGGAGCTGAAAAGCTTTCCGCTGTACCTGATCTCGTTCCTGGTGCTGTTCGTGATGACCGGCATCGGCAACGGCTCGACCTACCGGATGATCCCGACCATCTTCAGCGTGATCTCCAAGAAGTACGCCGCCGAGCACGGTCTCGACCTCACCGAGTCGACCGCCTCGGCCCGGCGGCAGGCCGGTGCGGCGATCGGCGTGATCGGCGCGGTCGGCGCCTCGGGCGGCTGGCTGCTGCAACAAGCGTTGCGGCTGTCCAACATTCACTATCACACGATGGCGCCCGCGTTCTGGGGCTACGCGGTGGCGTTCCTGCTGATGGGCGCGGTCACCTGGTGGTTCTACCTGCGGTCCTCGTTCGCCGTCGAGCGGGTGCCGTCGCTGGCCTACGCCAAGGTGTAAGCGGCGCAACGTAATCAATACGTCGGTCGCCGAAAGTCAGCGAGCCACAAGGCTCCGGCTTTCGGCGGCCGACGTTTCTGTGTCGCTACACCATCAGGCGGACCATGTCCGCCGTGCGCGCCAAACCGGGGAACGCCTCCGGTGTCGAACGTGGGTGCAGTGCATGCACCGCGAGCCGAAACATGACCGCGCGCAACAACATCTGCGGCCACTCCGGCAGATCCCGCCAGCGCTCCAACAGTCCGTCGTCGGCACCGCCCCAGGCCAGCGCGTCCACCACGATCACCCCGGCCGCCCACGGCGCGGGCCGCCAGTACGGCGTGATGTCGGTGAGGCCGGGTGTGAAGGTGCCGGCGAACAGCACCGTCCCGAACAGGTCGCCGTGCACCAGTTGCGCGGGCGTCTGCACCGGCTTGCGCAGGGTGGCCAGCTGGCCGATGAGCTCCATGCTGCGCTGCCCGTCGGGCGAGTCCGCCGAGGGCAGCGTGCCGCCCGCGCGCAGGCTGCGCAGCGGTACCGCCTCCCAGGCGGCCCGGTCGGCGGCGACGAACACGTCCACATCGACCCACGGCGCCACCGGCGGCTGCACCAGGAACCGGGGCCGCTCGAGATGCGTGGTGGCCTGATGCAGGCGCAGCGATACCGAAACCACTTCGTCGTGCCTGGGTTCCGGAATGCCTTCGAGATAGGTGTCGGCACGCCAGCCGGAGACCACGTAGCGACCGTCGGTCGCGCGCACCGGGCGGGCCAGGCGTAACCCGTCCACCTTCAGCGTCTCGCGCACCTTCGCCGACCAGGCCGCGCGCGCGTGATCGGCGACCGGGCTGAGCACCACATCCCCGAACCGCCAGCCACCCTCCCAGTCGCCCAGGGTGACCGGGGAAACCTCGCGCAGACCGAACGTGGCACGCACGTGCTCGGGGGGTTCCACAGAAGTCACGGCCGTACCGTACCGCCGGGGTGGACGCTGTACAGGACGCCGCGCCGAACTGCAACCCCGACCGCTTCGGCCGGGGTCACAGCGTCCTTCGGTGGATCAGTAGACGGGCAGCGAGGGGTCGATCTGCCGAGCCCAGGCGATGACACCGCCCTGCAGGTGCGTGGCGTCGGAGAAACCGGCGCGCTTGAGCGCGGCCAGTGCCTCGGCGGAACGAACACCGGTCTTGCAGTGCAACACGATCGGACGATTCTGCGGCAGCTCGGACAGCGCCTCGCCGGACAGGATGCGGTCCTTCGGAATGAGCTTCGCGCCCTCGATGTGCACGATGTCCCACTCCACCGGTTCGCGCACGTCGATCAGCTCGATCTCCTTGCCCGCGTCCAGCAGATCCTTCAGCTCGCGCGCGGTGACCGTCGAGTCGGCCGCGGCGGCCTGACCCTCCTCGGACACCACACCGCAGAACGCCTCGTAGTCGATCAGCTCGGTGATCGGCTGACGCTCCGGGTCGCGGCGCAGCTTGATGGTCCGGTAGTTCATGTCCAGTGCGTCGTACACCATCAGGCGGCCGAGCAGCGGCTCGCCGATGCCGGTGATCAGCTTGATCGCCTCGGTCACCATCACCGAACCGATGGACGCGCACAGCACGCCCAGCACGCCGCCCTCGGCGCAGGACGGCACCATGCCCGGCGGCGGGGCCTCCGGGTAGAGGTCGCGGTAGTTGATGCCGCGCCCGTCCGGTGCGTCCTCCCAGAAGACCGAGACCTGGCCCTCGAAGCGGTAGATGGAGCCCCACACGTAGGGCTTGCCCGCCAGCACCGCCGCGTCGTTGACGAGGTAGCGGGTGGCGAAGTTGTCGGTGCCGTCGACGATCAGGTCGTAGTCGGCGAACAGCTCGACGGCGTTCTCCGGCTCCAGCCGGATCTTGTGCAGCCGCACGTCGATGCCGGAGTTGATCTCGAGGATCGAGTCGCGCGCGCTGTCGGCCTTCGGGCGGCCGATGTCGGACTCGCCGTGGATGATCTGGCGCTGCAGGTTGGACGCGTCCACCTCGTCGAACTCGACGATGCCGAGCGTGCCGACGCCCGCGGCGGCCAGGTACAGCAGCGCCGGGGAGCCGAGCCCGCCCGCGCCGATCACCAGCACCTTGGCGTTTTTCAGTCGCTTCTGCCCGTCCACGCCCAGGTCGGGAATGATGAGGTGGCGGCTGTAGCGGGCGACCTCGTCCTTGGTCAGCTCCGCGGCCGGCTCGACCAGCGGCGGCAGGGACTTAGGTGATGACACGTCCAGGACTCCTCGAATCGAATGGGTCGATCTGCATGTGCAACACCCGCGATCAGACCGTTCTTCCCGACCTATCGTCGCGCACGGGCGATCGGGTCAACCTCGGGGGTACGGCCAGGGGTTGAAGCGGCAGCGCTTGCCGTCCATCGGGACCACGCCGTCCGGCTCGAGGGCGGCGATGTCGTTGTTCTTGGTGCCGAAGGTCTGCTGCATCATCACCGGGGCCAGGCCGCCGTCGGTCTCGCACGGCTGGTGCTGGTGATAGCCGATGGCGTGACCGACCTCGTGGTTGATCTGGTACTGCCGGTAGGAGCCGATGTCGCCGTCGAAGGCGATCGCGCCACGCACCCAGCGGACCTCGGAGAGCACCACCCGGCCGAGGTCGGCGTTGTAGCAGGACGAGTCGATCGGGATCTCGAAGCCGCAGGCCTTGCGGCTGGATTCGCGGGAGGTGAGCGAGACGCGGAAGTCGGTGTCGCCCTGGTCGACCCGGCGGAACCCGAACTTCTGGTCGTGCGTCCAGCTCTTCGGGTTGGCGAGGGTGGACTCGATCAGCTTCGCCACCGACTCGTCGCCGCCGAGCGCCGAGGTGTCGACGCCGTCCTCGACCTCGACGGTGTAGCGGAAGACCGAGTCGGTTCCGGTGCCGATCTGGGCGGTGCTGCCCGGCACCACATGCCAGGTGCCCGTGCCGGTTTCGGCGAAGTTGCCGCCTTGCGGCAGGGCACCGGTGGGCAGGTCGGTTGGGAAGTGGCCGTCCCCGGTCGGTCCGCCGATGATGCCGTTGTTCGCGGCGCGGGGGCTCAGATGGCCGAGGCCGGGCATGCCGCTGACCGTGGCCGCCGGGTCGGAACCGCGCACCGCGTCGACGACCACCAGTACCGTGACAGCGAACAGCACCGGCAGCGCGTACGCCCGCCAACCGTAGGTGGAGACGAATCGTCCTAGGGCGCTTTGCTTTTTGACGCTGCGCTCGGGACGGTCCCTGGTTCGGCCCTCGGTCGCGGCGGTGGGATCCCAACTGGCGCGCAACGGTTGATGAGAGCGGTCCGGCTGACCGTAGAGGCCGAGCGGGTCATAGATCTCGACGCCGTTGCGGTCACGGCGCGGCGCGGGCGAATCGGACTGGGGAGCAAGGGGATCCGCTGATCGCGCGGCCCCGTTGGGTCGCGCGGCACGGTCCGGTCGACGGCTGGCGCCGTCTTCGGCATCGAGCGGTGGCGCAGCACCCGTGCGGGCCGCTGCGCCCGGTCGGGCATCTGGGCTTGACCTTGCCACGGGTTCCGACCCTACGGAACCGGACGCGCCGGGGCCAGCACGGCGGCGCGAATCGCGCCCGCCGCCGGACGTAACCGGAGGGTCGGCATGCCGCTCCCCGGGTCGGTCGGCGCGGAAAGTCACGAACACCAGGTTCTCACAGGGTGCAAGCGCCGCCGTCGGGCACGCCACATCGGCCGCGGGGTGCGACATTTCTCACCGCGCTCCACCAGTTCTCCGGGGCCGGTCTGCGGGCGGGCAACAACCGAGTATCGTTCTTGGGATACCCGGTGCTTACCCCTTGCCGGGGAATCAACTGGGAGAGCCGAAATGACTGACCTCGTGGACCGGATGGCGTCTCGTAGATCGTCGTCCGAGCCCGCCAAACGCGGCACCCGGCTTCCGCGTGATGAGCGTCGTCTGCAGCTACTCGCGGCGGCCAGCGAAGTCTTCGTTCAGCGCGGCTACCACGCCGCGGGCATGGACGAGATCTCGCAGTGCGCCGGAGTGAGCAAGCCGGTGTTGTATCAGCACTTCACCAGCAAGCTGGAGCTGTACCTGGCGGTGCTGCAGAACTACGTGGACATGCTGGTGTCCAGCGTGCGACAGGCGCTGCGGTCGACCACCGACAACCGGCAGCGCGTGCGCGCCGCCGTGCAGGCCTACTTCGATTTCGTCGACAACGAGATGCAGGGCTTCCGACTGGTCTTCGAGTCCGACCTGACCAGCGAGCCGCAGGTGCAGCGCCGGGTCGAGCAGGCCACCGAGGCCTGCGTCGACGCGGTGTTCGATGTGGTGGCGCACGATTCCGGCTTGGACCCCTACCGGGCGCGAATCCTCGCGGTCGGCCTGGTGGGTGCGAGCCAGTTCACCGCGCGTTACTGGCTGGAGGCCGACCGGCCCATCCCGAAGGAGGAGGCCGTCGACACGACCGTCTCCCTCGCCTGGGGTGGTCTGTCGCGCGTCCCGCTGCACCCGATCGACTGAAGTACTTCGAACAAAGCGAGCCCCTGCATCCGAAGGTTGCAGGGGCTCGTTGCTGTCGGCCCGAGGCCGAGAAATCAAACGGTGGCGAAGCCGACTCGACCGCTCGTGACGGTGCCGATCTCGACGTAGGCGACCTTCGAGGCCTGGATCAGGAACTTGCGACCCTTGTCGTCGGTCAGGGCCACGACGCCGCCGCTGCCGTTCAGCGCACCGGACACCAGCGTCTCGACCTCTTCCGGGGTCTGCGAGCTGTTGATCAAGAGCTCGCGCGGGCTATCCGAAATACCGATCTTGACCTCCACGGCCAACCTCCGAACGTAAGAGTCCTGTGCTGTCGATCCAAGGCTAGTGCAGGGCAACGCCGCCATGGCATACGCATGCCTGCGCCTACAGCGAACATGGAGACGGGCTCTTCCGCCTCTCCGCGTATTCAGGCCAGACCTAGGTGCCAATGCGGTGACGTTGGCGACCGGCGGCGACGGGCTTGTCGGGTTAGCCCGTCCCCGGCGAGTTACCCATGTGCGTCCGAGATCAGCCCTTCGGCTCGATGAGCTGGATCTCGAGTTCGATGTTGACCTTGTCGCTCAGCATGCCGGGCAGCGGGCCGCCGACGCCGAAGTCGGTGCGCTTGATGGTGCCGGTGGCGGAGAATCCGGCGTGCCGGTCGCCGGTGGCGCCGAATTCCTGCACGCCGCCCCACTCGACGTCCAGGGTGACCGGCTTGGTGATGCCGCCGATCGTGGCCTCACCCTCGACCTCGAAGCTCTCCGCGATCTGCGCCGGCTCGGTGGCGCGGAAGGTCAGCGTCGGGCGGTTCGCGGCGTCCAGGAAGTCCGCGGTGCGGATGTGCGCGTCGCGGTCGGCGTTGCCGGTGTCGAACGACTCGAGGTGGATGGTCGCACCGAGGGTGGCGGCGCCGGACTCGTCGACCACGAACTCGGTCTCGAACTTGGTGAATCCGCCGCGCACCTTGGAGATGCCGAGGTGGCGAATGGTGAAGGCCACCGACGAGTGCGCGGTGTCCAGGGTCCAGGAGCCGGGCTTGAGCGACTGGGCGGTCGTGGTGGATTCGGAAGAAGTTGTCATACCAACCACCTTTGCCGGACCACGGTCCGTTAACCAGACCGCCGTTATCCTGGACCTGACAGGGCGAGGCTAAGCCTCCTAGGACACGGCACGATGGAACCCATGGCACGGAACGGATTCGCGGAATTCCTCATCGCACGGCGCGCCGAATTGCGACCCGGCGACGTCGGCATGCCGGAGGGCAGGCGACGCCGGACGCCGGGGTTACGCCGCGAGGAGGTCGCCGTCCGCGCGGGAGTGAGCGCGGATTACCTGGCCAGGCTCGAGCAGGGCCGCGACACCAACCCCTCGGTGTCGGTGGTCGACGCCATCGCCGACGCGCTGTTGCTGCGCGGCAACGAGCGCCATCACTTCAGCATGCTGGCGCTGGCCTCCGGCAACGAATCACAGTGTCCCGGCAGCGAATCCGCCCAGGAGAAGGTCGCCGACACGATTCAGTCGATCCTGCGCGCGTTGCAGCCGACACCGGCGTTCGTGGTCGGCCGCCGGCTCAACGTGCTCGGCTGGAACGCGGCCTGGGAGGACTTCGTTTCGCCGCTCGGCCTGCTCGACAACGAGGGCCAGCCGAACCTGGCCTGGTACACGTTCCACGATCCGACCGCGCGGCAGGTGCTGCGGAACTGGTCCGAGGCGGCGGATATGTTCACCGCCGCGCTGTCCCGCGCCAAGCTGCGCTGGCCGGGTGACGACTCGCTGCTGGAAACGATCGAGGCGCTACGGCACCACCCGGATTTCGCGGCCCGGTGGAAGCCGCATCACGTCGGGGCCCGGGTTTCCGGCATGCTGCACATCGATCATCCGGTACACGGTCTGGTGCAGGTGCCGTTCGAAACCCTCGAGGCCGACCACGATCAGAGCGTCATCGTGTGGCTCACCGATCAGGCCCAGGCGCAGACGCACGGCCTGCGACTGGTCCGACCGGCGGCCGTCAACGAATAGGGTCAGATCCCGAGCTTCGCCATGCGCTCGGCGTGGCTGGCCTGCATGCGCTCGAACAGCGCGGCAATGCCATTGAGGTCGCCCGCCGCGCCGAGCACCAGTTCGGTCAGTTCGTCGCGCTGCGCCATCACGTACTGCGCCTGGGTGATCGCCTCGCCGAGCAGCCGCCTGCCCCACAGGGTGAGCCGGTCGCGTTCGGAGCGGCTGGTCGCGACCGCGCGCCGCACCTCCTCGACGACGAACTCGGAGTGGCTGGTCTCGGCGAGCACGTCGCGGACCACCTCGGCGACCTCGGGCGGCAGCGCGCCGGCGATCTCGTTGTAGAAGTCGGCGGCGATGCCGTCACCGACGTAGAACTTCACCATCGACTCGAGCCAGGTCGAGGGGTCGGTGGACGCGTGGTACGCGTCGAGGGCACGCACGAACGGCGCCATCGCGTCGAAGATGTCGACGCCGCGCTCGGCCAGCGCCGACTCCAGCGCGTTGAAATGGCCCATCTCGGCGGAGGCCATCTTGGCCACCGCGACCTTGCCGCGCAGCGTCGGCGACAGCTTGGCTTCCTCGGCCAGCCGGTAGAACGCGGAGATCTCGCCGTAGGCGAGGACCGCGAACAGATCTACGACGCCGGGATGATCGGCGAGAACGGAATCGGTCGACGAAACACCCAGCGCGGTAGGTGACTGTGCTCCCATGACCCCAGCCTAGTACTCGTCACCGGTCATGCCGATGGGGAGCGAAACTTGTCCGATTTCACGCATTCTCCGTGAGGAACTTGTCCAGATACGCCCACGTCGAATTGCGCGCCTCGGGCCCGGTGAGGATGCCGAGGTGGCTGCCGGGCGAGGTTTCGTAGCGAACCGAGGCGGCGCCGGTGAGCGTTCGGGTGCCCGCTTCGACGGCGGCGGCCGCGGTGATCACGTCGGTGGGACCGCCGACCAGCAGCACCGGGGCGCTCACCTGAGCCAGCTCGATGCGCCGCTTGCCGAGCTGCACGACGCCGCGGCCGATGTCGTTGTTCAGGATCAACCGGCCCCACAGCTGGCCGTAGAAGCGGCCGGGGTAGCCGGGCATCTCGGCCATGAAGCGGTCGATGGTTTCCATTCGGGCCAGCGTCTCGGTGCGCGCGATATTGCTGGCGACGAACCACGGGCGGGTCAGCTCACGGTCCCAGGAAGTGATCTTGTACGCGATTCTGGTCAGCGGCGCGGGCACGCCGCCCGCAGCGCGCACCAGCGTCGAGGTGCCGATCCCGCCGGTGAGCTTGGCGACCGCGCGCAGCTGCGGGATGCCGGTCATCTTGTCGTAGTCCAGCGGGGCGCCGACCGCGGTGATGGATCGGATCGGCAGCTCGGGATGCGCGGCGGCGGCGAGCAAGGCCAGGGTGCCGCCGAGGGACCAGCCCACCAGATCGACCGGCTTGCCGTCGCGATCGGCGGAGGTGCGCAGCACCGCCTCGGGCAGGATCTCGTCGATCCAGTCCTCGAAGCCCATCCGCCGGTCGGCGAAGGTGATGTCGCCGTAGTCGATCACGTACGGCGCGCGGCCGGTCTCCAGCAGGAACCCGGCCAGGCTCTGATCGGGGCGTAGGTCGAAGCAGCTGGCGGGCGCGGCCAGCGGCGGCACCAGCAGCACCGCGGAATCCGTTGCGGTCGCGGCGCTTTCGGCATCGCCGGGGCGATGCTCGAAGCGACGCAGCTGCCGGTGCGGCTCGTCCCACAGCACCGTCGACGGGGTGGGATCAGGTGCCTCGACGCCCGAACCGAAGGTCAACGCCCACGCGTTGCGGGCGGCGGTCGTGACGGTGTCCGCGATATTCACCCCGAAAATGTCTCACATCTCGGTACCGCCGGTAACAGGCAAGTCCGGTTTGCGGTCACACCTTGCCCATGGCGAGCGGATTCGCCGGCGGCACGATGGTGTCGCGCACGCGGTCGGCCAGCGGCGCGAGCGAGGTGGTCAACTCGGTGACGGAGTCGACGGACAGCACCGCGAGCGCGCCGTTCCAGGCCGCGTCGTCCGTGCTCGCCTCGACCCGTCCGAGCAGTTCGGCACCGCTGCCGGTCAGCGCCGGGCTGACCGGCTCCCCCTCGACCACTCCCCTGGCCCGCAACTCGTCGAACGCGTCCGCCCACTCCCGTTCGGACAGCCCGCGCGCCCCGCGCAGCACCGATTCCGTCGCCTTGCCCGCCGCCGCCTGCATGACCATCGCCTGACGCCCGGTCAGGCCGTGCGTCACCAAGGCGGCCACGTGGCCGTCGCCGCGATGCTCGCGCAACGAGGTGGTCAGCTGCCACAGCGCGCCCACCGGGTCCGCGGACAACGGCAGCGCCGCGTTCGCCGCGAAGAGCGGCCTGCCGGTCGGGTCGGCCTGTTCCTGCGCGGGCGCGAGCAGGGAGACCGCGCGGGAACACTCCGCCTCGCCCGCGCCGAGACCACGCAGCAGCGCGGTGGACAGGTCGAGCCGGACCTCGAGGCACTGCTCGGGTGTGGCCCGCGACCAGGCCCCTGGCAGCGCTTTGCGCACCATTTCCGGATGGAAACCGGCGAAGATCGCCTGCACTGTGGCCGGGGTCACCGCACCGAGCGGCGCCGCCCGAAATGCGAAGTAGGTTTGCCAGTAACCGCGCAGACCGATCGCGACTCCTGCCTCCTTGACACCGGTCCCGAAATAGACCACGTCATGTAGTGGCTCGAGAGTCTTCCAGAGTTTCCGCGCGGGATGAATTGCCATGTCGCGCAGCGTACGTCGATGAACGGCGCGGCGAAACCGGAGTTCGGTTTCCGAATTAACGCCGACGCTAATTCGAGTCGCGCACAATATCACGCTACAATCGCACCGGACAACGAAAAGTTTCGCTCGATGAGTTGCCAGATCTGTGCGTGCACCGCCCCGCGGTACCGGCCGATCGGCATTACGAGCCGAGCTTTCGTCGTCCAGGAAAATGTGCGCGCACCAGCTCCGCATCACCAGTGCGCCGCGCCGATGTCTCCCGAGGTCGCCGCCCAGTCGCAGCACCCGAAGACATCCGGAGCGTGGCCGGGTGAGTATCACAGGCGGAGACGTGGTCGTCGCGGGCCGACCGGTCCGCCCCACCTCGTGCGCGCGGGACGCGATTACGAGGAAGGCACGAACCTGAGCAAGATCACTGTCGAACAGGAACCCGGGGTAGCGGAGACGCTGTTGACCGCTGAACTGGACGCGACACATACCGCACCCACATTTGCCGAATTGGGCGTTCGCGACGAAATCGTCCGCGCGCTCGACGAGATCGGCATCGAACGTACTTTCGCCATTCAGGAACTCACCCTGCCGTTGGCGCTCGCCGGTGAAGATCTCATCGGTCAGGCGCGCACCGGCATGGGTAAGACCTTCGGTTTCGGCGTACCGCTGCTGCACCGCATCGCCACCGCCGACACCGGCACCACGCCGCTGGACGGCACGCCGCGCGCGCTGGTCATCGTGCCGACGCGTGAGCTGTGCATCCAGGTCACCTCCGACCTGGAGAACGCGAGCAAGTACCTGACCAACCACCAGGGCCCGCTGAAGGTGGCCTCGATCTACGGTGGCCGCCCCTACGAGTCGCAGATCGCGGCGCTGCGCACCGGCGTGGACGTCGTCGTCGGCACCCCGGGCCGCCTGCTGGACCTGGCGAACCAGAACCACCTGATCCTCGGCAAGGTCGGCGTGCTGGTGCTGGACGAGGCCGACGAGATGCTCGACCTCGGCTTCCTGCCGGACATCGAGCGCATCCTGACCATGGTCCCGGACAAGCGCCAGACCATGCTCTTCTCGGCGACCATGCCGGGCCCGATCATCACCCTGGCCCGCACGTTCCTGAGCCGCCCGACGCACATCCGGGCCGAGGAAGCGCACGAGACGGCGATCCACGATCGCACCGCGCAGTTCGTCTACCGGGCGCACGCGCTGGACAAGGCCGAGCTGGTCGCCAAGATCCTGCAGGCCGAGGGCCGCGGCGCGACGATGATCTTCACCAGGACCAAGCGCACCGCGCAGAAGGTCGCCGACGATCTCGCCGAGCGCGGTTTCTCGGTCGGCGCCGTGCACGGTGACCTCGGGCAGATCGCCCGCGAGAAGGCGCTCAACAAGTTCCGCAAGGGCGGCATCGACGTGCTGGTCGCGACCGACGTCGCGGCGCGTGGCATCGACATCGACGACATCACGCACGTCATCAACTACCAGTGCCCCGAGGACGAGAAGACCTACGTGCACCGGATCGGGCGCACCGGCCGGGCCGGGCGCACCGGTATCGCGGTGACGCTGATCGACTGGGACGAGCTGGGCCGCTGGGCCGGTATCGACAAGGCCCTCAGCCTCGGTATGGCCGAGCCGGTGGAGACCTACTCGCGCTCGCCGCACCTGTTCGCCGAACTCGGCATCCCCGAGGGCGTGTCCGGCATGGTCCGCAAGGCCAAGGTGGAGCGGGACGAGGACGCGGTCGTGGTGGAACGCACGGCGCGGGCCCCGCGTAAGCGCAACCGCAAGCGCACCGTGCGCGGCCAGCCGATCGACGAGAACGGGACCAACGGGGACGGCGCCGCCACCAACGGCACCGCCGCCAATGGCACCGAGGACTCGGCGCAGCGCAACGGCGCACACCCCGCCGATGACGCACCCGCCGACGAGAACGGCGACCAGCCGGCCCGTCGCCGGCGCCGTCGGCGCAAGCCCGCGGGCGAGGGTGACAACGGCGGCGAAACCACTGCCGTCGACGCCTCGAACGACAACGGATCCGATGACGCGGAGTCGGGCGATCAGCCCGTGCGCCGCAGGCGCCGGCGCCGTAAGCCCGCCGGTAACAACGCCACCGAAGACAGTGGTAGCACGGTAGAGCCTGCCACGGCTTCGGTCTGACCGGCCGGATCCGCTACTCTCGCAACCGTGCTCGCACCCGAGCGGCGAACGCGCGCCGATGTCGTCTCCGCTGCCGCGATCGCCGTACTCGTGGTGATCGCGGCGGTGCTGGTCTGGGTGCGCGGCGATGCGAACGGCACCGAGTCGGTGACCGCGAGCTCGCCCGTGCCGACCCCCATCGCGGCCGACCAGCTACCCACCTCGCTCCGTGAGCTGTGGCATGCGCCCGACTCCGCGAGCAGCCGGGCACTGACCTCGGCAGGCGTCGTCGTCACCGGCGACGACGGCACGGTCACCGGCCACGATCCGCGCACCGGCCAGGACCTGTGGCACTACCGGCGCGACATGCCGCTCTGTGGGATCGAAGGCCAGTTCAGCACCGTGGTCGCGGTCTACCGCGACGAACGCGGCTGCAGCCAGTCCACCCTGCTGGCCGGGGACAGCGGGGCCCGGCGCACCGCGCGCAGCAGCTACATGGACGAGTCCGTACGCCTGTCGGTCGACGGCACCTACGTGCTGGCGCAAGGACCGAAGCGGCTCGAGATGTGGCGCTCGGACCTGGTGCGCACCATCGAATACGGGTTCGTCGACGCACCGGTCAACGTGAAAACCCAACCGCGCAAAGGCTGCACGCTGCTGTCGTCGGGCTCGAGCCCGTCCCGGCTCGGCGTGCTGGAACGCTGCCCCGACGACGCGGCCGACCGGCTGACCATGCTGAATCCCGCACCGAAGGACAACACGGTGCCCGAGGAATTCGGCTCGCACGTATTGGCCGGTCCGGGAGCGGATTCCCCCGACGCACGCGTACTTGCCGTGTCGGACAGCAGGATCGTGCTCTACCTGCCCGGCACCCCCGCAGCCGCGGGCGTCGAAGCGGCGGCACCGCGGCTCGCCGTCTACGACGCGACCGGTAATCCGATTGTGGTGCACCAGCTTTCGGCGCCGCTCAGCGACAAGACGACGACCACCCGAATCGGTTCGGCCTACCTGGTTTTCACCGGCAACAGCGTAATCGCGTTGAACGGCAGCACCTTCGACCCGATCTGGACCGCGGCCAACGCGCTCGGTTCGCCCACCATGATGGCGGGCAGGCTGCTGATGCCGACCGCGGGCGCGATCGCCGCCCTCGATCCCACCTCCGGCGCCGAGGTCGGCCGCATCCCGGTGGGCCGCTCCGACTACAACGGCGCGCCCATCTCGCTCGCGGTACTCGGCACGACCATCCTCGAGCAGCGCGGCACCGAGCTCTACGCCCTCGGCTGACCCGAACTTGTCGGTGGGCTCCGGCAGACTGCGGGCATGAGCGAACCGCAGACCCCCGCAACGGATTCGGCCAAGAACATCACCTCGTTCGACGATCCCGACGCTCCGTGGAATCAACTCTCCGCGGCAAACGTCGCGCAGTGGAACGACGGCGTCATCGATGAGTTCCGCGCGAACGACGGCAAGGTCGGCGGCTCCTATGCGGGCGCCGAACTGGTGCTGCTGACGAGCACCGGCGCCAAGAGCGGCAAGCAGCACGTGGTCCCGCTCGGCGTGCTGCGCCGCGACGAGACCCTGTACGTGAGTTCCTTCATCGAGGGCAGTTACCCGGCCTGGTACCACAACGTGAAGGCCGACCAGCGGGTCACGCTCGAGTTCGGGGGCGAGACCTACCAGGGCACCGCACGCGCCCTCGTAGGCGCGGAGTACGACGAGTTCGCCGGGTGGGCGCTCGCCAACAACCCGCTGCTCGCGGACTACCAGTCCAAGGTCGAGCGACCGCTGCCGCTGGTCGTGCTGACCCTCGGACAGGCCAGCTGACCGGCGGAAACACCGGCCGGACGGTAGGGCGCGGCGCGCGTGAACCATGATGGATCCATGTCCGTACTCGACGATGCCCGACTAGTGCTGCTTCGACACGGTGAGACCACCTGGTCCACCCAGCGCCGCCACACCGGACGTACCGACCTGCCGCTCACCGAGCACGGCGAGGCGCAGGCCCGGGCCGCGGGCCCCCTGCTGACCGCGCTGAAGCTGCGCGATCCGCTGGTGCTCACCAGCCCGCGCCGCCGCGCGATCCACACCGCGGAGCTGGCCGGTCTCACCGGCGGCACCGTCGACGACGACCTGGCCGAATGGGACTACGGCGACTACGAGGGCCTGACCACCCCGGAGATTCGCGAGACCACACCGGGCTGGACCATCTGGACCGGCGCCGTGCCCGGCGGCGAGTCCGCTGCCGAGGTACGCGCCAGGGCCGACCGGGTGCTCGCCGCGGTGGAACCGCGACTGCCCGAACGGGATATCGTGCTCGTCGGGCACGGACACTTCTCCCGGGCATTGATCGCCCGCTGGGCTGAATTCGACCTGCCGGAGGGACGCCGGTTCGCCATGTCGACCGGCGCGCTGACCGTGCTCAGCTACGAGCACGCGGTGCGAACCATCCTGGCGCACAACCTGATTCCCACCGCTGATGGAGTAACACTGTGACTGCAGAACTGCGCCGCGCCGTCCCCGCCGACGTGCCCGGCCTGGTAGGCCTCGTCCACGACCTCGCCGAATACGAGAAGGCCAGCGACGAGTGCACCGTCACGGTGACCCAGCTGGACACCGCGCTTTTCGGCCCGGAGCCGAAGGTCTTCGCCCATGTGGTGGCAGAGGACGGTGAGCTGGTCGGCTGCGCGATCTGGTTCCTCAACTTCTCCACCTGGAACGGCGTGCACGGCATCTACCTGGAAGACCTCTACGTCAAGCCGGAAACGCGCGGCAAGGGCTACGGCAAGGCCCTGCTCGCCACGCTGGCCAAGGAGGCCGTCGACAACGGCTACAGCAGGCTCGACTGGGCCGTGCTGACCTGGAACAAACCCTCGATCGATTTCTACGAATCCCTCGGCGCCGCACCGCAGAACGAATGGGTCGGCTACCGCCTCACCGGCGAGCCGCTCGGCAAGCTTGCCAAGGAAGCGCAGTAGTCGCACCGACGATGACTTGGCTCGCACCGATCGACGAAGACTCTTGGCCGACCATGCCCGACGAGGCCATGGCGATCCAGGACGAATTGCGACCGAAGGTCGAAACAACCGGGCCGGGACGGGAATTCGGCACCATCGCCGGGCTCGACTGTGCTTACGCGGAAACCGGCGAGGTCGTCGCGGCAGTCGTAGTGCTCAACGCGACCACCCTGGAAACCGTCGATTCGGCTGTCGCACATGGCACTACGGAATTCCCCTACCACCCCGGCCTGCTCGCTTTCCGCGAATTACCCACGACCATGCGGGTATTGGCGCACCTCGACACCGCACCGGATCTACTGATCTGTGACGCACAGGGTTTGGCGCATCCACGACGCTTCGGCCTGGCCTGCCACATCGGCGTACGCACCGGCGTGCCGACGATCGGCGTAGCCAAATCCGTCTGGGGCGACTACCGCGAACCCGGACCCGACCGCGGCGCCCGCACCGACATCACCATCGACGGCACGGTCGTCGGCAGCGCCCTGCGCACGAGGACAGGTGTCAAACCCGTCTTCGTCTCGGTCGGCCACCGCATCGACCTCGACACCGCGTGCGCCCGTGTCCTCGCCCTCACACCGGACTACCGCCTCCCCGAAACCACCCCGGCGCGCCGACTCCCTGTGCCGCGCCGCACTTCGCACCGTCGTCGTGCCGCGCCGCACTTCGCACCGTCGTCGCCGGATAGGCCGCACCGCGGTCAAGCCCCGTTGATCAGGATTTCTCTGGCTCGATGGCGTAATCGTCGGCCATCCACCGGGTGGAGGCCGGGGCGAACAGGAGTACCAGGGTGGCGATGACGACGATGCCGAGCAGGGTGCCGTAGACCGGCTGATGCGAGTCGGTGAGCAACGACCAGGTGACCGGCAGCAACAGCAGCTGGGCGATCACGGCGATCGCGCGCCCCCAGCGCTTTCCGAACAGCAACCCGATGCCCGCGGCCAGCACCGCACCACCGAGGATGCCGAACCAGGCGGCCGTGCCGTACCCGCTGGCCTTGGACTGATCGTGGCCGAGCAGCCCACGCACGATCAACACCAACGCGACGACCACGGCGACGGCGCCTTCCAGCGTCACCAGCCCGCCCGCGCCACGCACCGTCCTCGGCGCGCTCCTCGATACGTCGTCACCCACGCTTTCAGCCACCCGCCAAGCCTACGACCCGCCGTAGTCGTCGTCGCCGCGACCGTTGCGGTTCAGCGGCTTTTCGGACCGGATCCGACGGCGATTAGGCTGCGGGACGTGCGGACGCTGCTGATCGTGAATCCGAATGCCACCTCGACCACTCCGGCGACTCGGGATCTGCTGGCGCACGCGCTGGAGAGCCGCACCCAGCTGACCGTCGCGCACACCCAGCATCGCGGCCACGCCGCCGAATTGGCGCAGTGGGCAGCAACCAACGAGATGGATCTGATCGTCGTGCACGGTGGCGACGGGACGGTCAACGAGACCATCAACGGTTTCCTGCCGCTGCCCGAGCTCAACGACGGGCAGGCCTGGCTGCCGCGCCTCGGCGTCATCCCCGGCGGCTCGGCGAACGTATTCGCGCGGGCCCTCGGCATCTCGCCGGACCCGGTGACCGCTACCAACCAGCTCATCGATCTGCTCACCCTGGACCGGGACCGCCGGATCGGCCTCGGCCTGGCCGATGACCGGTGGTTCACCTTCAGCGCGGGCGTCGGCCTGGACGCCGACGTATGCGAGGCGATCGACGAAAGCCGCGCCGACGGGAAGACCGCCACGCCCGCCCGCTACCTTCGAACAACCGTACGACAGTTCTTCCGCGCCAAGCGCAACGAGCCGAGCGTCCGGATCGAGGTCCCCGGCCACGAACCAGTTACCGACGTGCATTACGCCTTCGTAACGAACACGACACCGTGGACCTACCTCAACACCACGCCGGTGCACACCAACCCCGGCACAAGGTTCGAGGATGGTCTCGGCGTGTTTGCCGTGCGTTCCATGGCGGTACTGCCTACACTACTGCTCGCCAGGCAGCTGTTGGCCGTCGACGGAAACCCCAAGTCTCGCAATTTGTTTCGCGAAGACAACGTTCCGTCCGTGCGCATCGAGACAAAGGAACCCATCGGTCTGCAAATCGATGGCGACTTTATCGGGAAGCGCAACGTGGTGGATTTCACGGCCGTGCCCGCCGTCTTGGATGTCGTGGCGCCGCGACCAGAGTGATGCAGGAAACGCACGAAAAACATCGTGGTAGTGCTGCGAAAACTGGGTAGAGCGAGTACAAAGGACCGGGCAGGTTCCCCTAACGGGGGCCGATAGAGCGTGAGCTTCCCCACGGTGCACCAGATACCTATTGACATCTACGGTGTTCGTGAAAGCATTCACAAGCAACCGTGCGGAAACATTCGAGTCGCACAAGTGAACGATCCACAAACCGTCGGCGCCATTTGCGGCGCCCAGCAAAGGAGCAGAGGAATGGACTGGCGCCACAAGGCCATCTGTCGCGACGAGGACCCCGAACTGTTTTTCCCGGTGGGTAACAGTGGTCCTGCGCTCGCGCAGATTGCCGATGCCAAGCTGGTCTGCGCTCGCTGCCCCGTTACCGCTGACTGCCTGTCCTGGGCCCTGAAGTCCGGACAGGATGCCGGCGTGTGGGGCGGTATGAGTGAAGACGAGCGCCGGGCGCTCAAGCGTCGCAACGCACGCACGCGCACCCGCACCGTCGTCTAGCAGACGATCGGATTTACCGGACCATTCAGCCCCGGTCCGGTAAACGCATTTAAGCCCGGCACCCCCGAGGTGCCGGGCTCTCTTGTGCCACAACGCATATAACGAAAAGGCTTACTAACGGCCGGAACGTCTACCCAGCGGAACCCGAAGTACCGCATCGGTTCCGATGTCGGCACCGGGATGCAGGCCGATCGAACCGCCGAGTTCCGCCGTCACCAGGGTCCGCACGATTTGCAGGCCGAGGCGGTCGGAGGATTCCAGGCTGAAACCGGCAGGCAGGCCGCGGCCGTCGTCGCTGATGATCACGTCGAGCCAGCGCGCCGAGCGCTCGGAACGGATTGTCACCGTGCCGTTCTCGCCGGAATCGAAGGCGTGCTCGATCGCGTTCTGCACCAGTTCGGTCAGCACCATCACCAGCGGCGTCGCCCGTTCGGCGGAGAAGACACCGAGCGAGCCCGCGCGGCGCACCTTGATCCGCGCGGTGTGCACGGTGGCCACGTCGGCCATGATCGGCAGCAGCCGATCGACGACCTCGTCCAGGTCGACCTCTTCGTCCACCGACATCGACAGCATCTCGTGCACCGACGCGATCGAGGTGACCCGGCGCACCGACTCGGTGAGCGCGACCTGCGCCTCCTCGTTCTCGGTGCGGCGCGCCTGCAGCCGGAGCAGCGCGGCGACGGTCTGCAGGTTGTTCTTCACCCGGTGATGGATCTCCCGGATGGTCGCGTCCTTGCTGAGCAACGCCCGATCCCGGCGTTTGACCTCTGTGACATCGCGCACAAGCACTGCGGCACCGGCCAATTCGCCGTGCGGGCGCAGCACCAGGGTGCGCAGCAGCACGGTCGCGCCGCGCGCCTCCACCTCCATCCGGCGGCCGGTGCGTCCGGCCAGCGCGGCCTGGATGTCGCCGACCACCTCTTGGGCGTCGAACGGATCGGTGATCAGCGAGCGGGTGAGCACCGCGAGATCCTGGCCCGCGAGATCGGCCTGCAGGCCCATCCGGTGATAGGCGGACAGGGCGTTCGGGCTGGCGTAGACGACGATGCCCTCGGTGTCCAGGCGGATGAATCCGTCACCGGCGCGCGGGCTGGAATGGGTGGCCGCGCGATCCTCGGTGGTCGGGAAGGTGCCGTCGGCGATCATCTGGCACAGATCGTCGGCGCAAGCGACATAGGCGATTTCGAGCGTGCTGCGAACCCGGGAGCGCTGCACATCGGTGTCCCGGCTGAGCACCGCGATCACGTCGTCACCACAGCGGACCGGGATGGCCTCGCGGATCGCGTGCACCGGAGTCGGGTGATAGACGCCCGCGGTCTCCACATCCCGATCGGCGCGCACGATCTTGCCGGACATCAGCGCCTCGAACACCTGCGGATGATCGGCCTGCAGGGCCAGGGTGCCGACCAGGTCCTCGTGATGCACGGTGGACGCGGTGGTCGGACGGCATTGCGCGACACAGACGATGTCGGCGCCCGCCGCGATCGGTCCCGCACCGACCCAGAGCTGCAGATCGGCGAAGGAGAGATCGGCAAGCAGCTGCCAATCACCCACCACTCGCTGCAGATGATCCACGGCAACGCCGGGTAGGTCGGTGTGTTCGGCTAACAGCTCGCTCAGCGTGGCCATGAAGATCTACCGCTATCGATCTAGGAAATGACTGCGATTAGGTGGCCGGCTTTGATGGCGTCGCCCTCTTTGACGCCGATCGAGGTGACGGTGCCGCCCACCTCGGCCAGCACCGGGATCTCCATCTTCATCGACTCGAGGATGACCAGGGTGTCGCCCTCTTGGACGGTATCGCCCTCTTTGGCGACGACCTGGTAGACGACCGACACCAGCTCGGCGAGCACTTCCTCAGCCATCTGACACCCCATTCGTTCGGTTGGTTCACCGCAGCTCACTCGGCGAGTCCGAGCAGCCGAGCCGTGCGGCCTGCATCCGCTGAAGGTATAGCCAACCACACGTGAAAGAATGGCCTTCAATCAGAAGGGAGACTACTCATGGGCAAGCGCGGACGTAAGAAGCGTAGTCGCAAGGGCAACGCGGCCAACCACGGCAAGCGGCCAAACGCCTGAGCACGAGCTCGGGCCGAAAAACGCGGAGCGGCACGCACTTCCACGAAGGAAGGCGTGCCGCTCAGTTGTTTACGAGGTGCCTAGGAGGCGGCCGGGTCGATCTTGGTCTCCACCACCGTGACCGTTCGACGGATCTCGATGGTCAGCCGCTCGCGCAACGCGTCCGGCGCGCGGTCGCCGCCGCACTTGCGGCTCAGCAGACCCTTGATCTTCTCCTCGACGCCGTAGGCCTCGATGCACGGCGAGCAATGATCGATGTGGTGCTGCAACCGAGCACGCGTCTCGTCATTGCACTCACCATCGAGCATCAGCCAGATATCGGTGAGAACCGCGGTGCAGTCCAGGTCCATGTCCGGGTCCCGCTCGGTCATGCCTGCACCTCGCTAACGCTCAGTTCCGGCATGCCCGACGGCGCTGCGCCTGTGATTCGTTCGCTGCGCTCACTCATGCCTGCTTGACCTCCTGGCGTTCCCCCGAACGGTTGAATCCACGTTCGCGCGCCACATCGGCGAGCAAACCCTTGAGCTGCTTGCGACCACGGTGCAGCCGGGACATCACGGTACCGATGGGGGTGCCCATGATGTCGGCGATTTCCTTATATGGGAAGCCTTCGACATCCGCGTAATACACGGCCATCCGGAATTCCTCCGGAAGTTCCTGCAACGCGGCCTTGATGTCGTCGTCGGGGAGGGCGTCCAGCGCCTCGACCTCGGCCGAACGCAGACCCTGCGAGGTGTGCTCGGCGGTAGCCGCCAGCTGCCAGTCGGTGATCTCGTCGGTCGGGTACTGCGCGGGCTGGCGCTGCTTCTTGCGGTAGGAGTTGATGTAGGTGTTGGTCAGGATCCGGTACAGCCAGGCGCGGAGGTTGGTGCCCTCCTTGAAGGACTTGAACCCCTGGAACGCCTTGACGTAGGTCTCCTGCACCAGGTCCTCGGCGTCGGCCGGGTTCCTGGTCATCCGCAGCGCGGCACCGTAGAGCTGGTCGAGCAGCGGGAGCGCGTCCCGCTCGAACCGCTGGGCCAGCTCGGTCTCGTCGACCGCGGCAACGACACCGTCGGTCACCGCGTCAGGATTTGCTTCGCCGCCCTCACGGGTCCCTGCGTGGTCCTGCTCCGCTGCCGCCTCCGGGCCCGTCGCTCGCGCCGCATGGTCGCTCGTCACACCTGTCCCTTCGATCGCCGTACCTGCCAAATCTACCGGCACTGGCAATTCGTCGGGGAATCCGGCTTCCGTCGGTGACGCCTTCGTCCAGATCGGACGTTCGTCGAGCAGCACGGGCACCGACATCTCCTTCACGTCATTTACGGGGCTGATCAGTGGCGACGGTGGGACATTCCGTCCCGTCCGAGCGCTATGTACTCGCTTCCAACATGCGGGACACGTCCTCTGTTCCCGCCGCGAAACACCGGCACCCGAAAACCCGTTGCGGGCCGGGCGGGTCTCGTCGTTAAGGTTTCCGCCATGGCAGGAGCCTCGACACCGGCGATCCGGACGCTGACCCAGGCCAAAGTTGCCCATCGGGTGCACGCCTACAAGCACGATCCGCGCGCCGATTCCTACGGCACCGAGGCGGTGGACGCGCTCGCCGTGGAATTGGGTGTGACGGCGGCGCAGATCTTCAAGACGCTGGTGCTCGAATTGGCGAACGGGTCGCTCGCCGTCGCGGTGCTGCCGGTGCCGAATACGTTGTCGCTCAAGGCCGCTGCGGCCGCGCTGGGCGTGTCGAAGGCGAGCATGGCCGACAAGGCGAAGGCGGAACGGACGACCGGATACGTGCTCGGCGGCATCTCCCCGCTCGGTCAGCGCAAGCTGCTGCCGACCGTGGTGGACGACTCCGCGCTGACCTGGGACCGCATCCTGTGCAGCGCCGGGCGCCGCGGGCTGGAGATCGAGGTGGCGCCCGCCGACCTGATCCGGCTGACCGCGGCGGTGACCGCCACAGTGAGGACCGTGTAATTCACTCGATTCGACACAATCTGTGCGTCAATGGACGGGCCAGATTCGTCCGACTCGAGGATGTGATGCGAAATGCCCGCGCACCAGCGTGTACGCACCGTGATCGTCGCCCTGCTCGGAACCTTCGCCTTGGCCCTCGGCGCGGTCGCGCTACAGGCTCCGACGGCTACCGCCGCGCCCGGCGCGACCCAGGTCGACTTCCCGTTCGACGGCTTGGGCACCGACGACGCCCCGAGCACGCCGAACGCGCCCAAGCCGGACGAGCAGGGCAAGAAGGCCGAGAAGCTCGGCGGCACGGTGACCACCCAGGTCATCGACCTGGCCACCGACATCGTCAAGTGCGGGCTCAATATCGCGAGCCCGGCCGTGAAGTGCTCGCTCTGAGGTAGTTCCGCGGGCGGAGCCGGGCGATCAGAGCAAGCTGATCTGCTCGGCTTCTGCCTTTTCCGACAGGTGCTCGAGCAGTTCCGGCCCATTGTTCTTCACGCTGTTGACCAGCGACGGCACCGGTCGCGCCACGATCCCCGCGATCGCCGCTTCACTCGGTGTCGCCAGCAACTCGGCCGGTGCCGGGTGGTCCGGGTCGAGCCAGGCGTCCCAGTGCCCCTGCGGCATCGGCAGCGGCATGCGGTCGTGGATGCGGGTCAGGTCGCCGACCGCGTCGGTGGTCAAGATGGTGCAGGACAGCAGCGGCTCGCTCTCCTCGAGGGACTTGTCCCGCCACACCGACCACAGTCCGGCCATGTAAAGGCGGGAGCCGTCGGCCTGCGCCATGAAGAAGGGCTTCTTGACGGCCTTGCCCTTGGCGCTCGGATCCGGCTCGACGACCCACTCGTACCAGCCGTCCATCGGGACCAGGCAGCGCCGGTACTTCACCGCGTCGCGGAACGACGGGGTGGTCGCGGCCTTGTCGGCGCGGGCATTGAACAGCGGCTTGCCCTTGACGGGCACGCCCGGATCAGCGGCCTTGGTCCACAACGGAATCAGGCCCCAGCGCATCCGCCGCAGGCGCAGCTTGGGGTCGTCGTCCTTGTGGCCGTGCTCGTGCCGCTCCACGACGGTGAGTACCTGGGTCGTCGGCGCGACGTTGTAGTTCGTGAAAGTGCCCGCGCCCGTGCTTTCGGTTTCATCGATCGCATCCAGCTCGACCGCGAGCCGGCCGGGGTCTGTGGTGGTCGCATATCGTCCGCACATATCCCGATACTCCCACCCACCACCGACAATCTCATGGACAATTGATCCATAGCTGGTGACCAGTTGAGAGTTTTGACCTAACATTCTCTCAGAGGATGGGTGGTCTGTGCCCGTCCGCTGACGCATGCGCACCGACCGGCCACCGCCAGGAGTATCCGGGATCGACGTCGTCCCGAGCACCCACCGGCAAGAGGAGAGACTCATCGTGACTTCCACCGATACCAAACCTGATTCGATCCTCACGTCGGTCGATCCCGCGACAGGCGAGGTGATCGGCACCCATCCGATCGCGGATGAGGACGCGGTGCGCGCGGCCGTCGCGAAGGCCCGCACGGCCGCCGCCACCTGGGGCGCGCTGAGCTACGACGAGCGCAAGACGCACCTGCTGCGCTGGTCGAGTCAGTTGGTCAAGGATTCCGACGAGTTCTGCCAGCTGATCCACGCCGAGAACGGCAAGCCGCTCGACGACGCCTTCCTGGAACTGATGCTGGCGCTCGAGCACATCGCCTGGGCGGCCAAGAACGCCAAGAAGGTGCTCTCGCCCAAGAAGGTCTCCCCCGGCGCGTTCATGGCCAACTTCGCGGCCCGGGTCGAGCAGCGCCCGCTCGGCGTCGTCGGCGTGATCGGCCCGTGGAACTACCCGGTCTACACCCCCAACGGCTCCATCGGCTACGCGCTCGCCGCGGGCAACACCGTGGTGTTCAAGCCGAGCGAATTCTCCACCGGCATCGGCAATTTCCTGTCCGCCGCGTTCGCCAAGGCCAACCCGGACCTGCCCGAGGGTGTCTTCATCACCATCAACGGTTATGGCGCGACCGGCGCCGCGCTGGTCAAGGCTGGCGTCGACAAGCTCGCGTTCACCGGCTCCACCGCGACCGGCAAGCGGATCATGGCCGCCGCCGCGGAGAACCTCACCCCGGTGCTGCTCGAGTGTGGCGGCAAGGACGCGGTGATCGTCGCGGGTGACGCGGACGTGAAGGCCGCCGCCGACGCGGTCGCCTGGGGCGCCACCGCGAACAGCGGCCAGACCTGCGCGGGCGTCGAGCGGGTGTACGTCGACCGGTCGGTGCGCGACGAGTTCGTCGCCGAGGTGAAGAAGATCCTGGAGAAGGTCGGGCCCGGCTCGGGCGCCGACGCCTCCTACGGCCCGATGACCATGCCCAGCCAGGTCGACATCGTGCGCCGCCACATCGAGTCCGCGCTGAAGAACGGCGGCACCGCCGTGCTCGGCGGCCCGGAATCGGTGAAGGCGCCGTTCATCGAGCCGGTGGTGCTGGTCGACGTGGACGAGAAGTCCGAGGCGGTGCAGGAGGAAACCTTCGGCCCGACGGTCACCATCCGCACCGTGGACGGCGTGGACGAGGCGGTCGAGCTGGCCAACAGCTCCAAGTACGGGCTGTCCTCGGCGGTGTACTCGAAGAAGAATGGTCTGGAGATCGCGCGCCGGCTGCACGTGGGCGCCACCTCGGTGAACTCGGTGCTCGCCTTCGCCGCCATTCCCGGCCTGCCGTTCGGCGGCGTCGGCGATTCCGGTATCGGCCGCATCCACGGCGAGCCGGGCCTGCGCGAATTCGCCCGCCCGCACTCGATCGCGGTGCAGCGCTTCGCGATTCCCGGCATGGCGTTGCTGAGCTACTCGCGCACCCAGTCCACGATGAAGCTGCTGCGCAAGCTGGTTCCGTTCCTGCACGGCAGGCACAAGTAAGAACGGGAAATCCGTTGCGCCCCACAGATCTGCTCGCCGCCGCACTGTGCGCACCATCGCGGTGCGCGGGCGGCCGGATCTGTGGGGCGAGTCCGTGCGGGCGAATTGCGTTGCATTAAGGCGACCGCCCGTGTGTCCGGTTGGCTGATGGGTGAAGATGGAACACGTGAGTTTCTGGCCAGCGCCCTATGTCGATGTCCCTGTACACGCGACCGTGACCCTGCCTGGATCGAAGTCGATCACGAACCGGGCATTGATCTTGGCCGCACTGGCCGACGGTCCATCGACGCTGTCCGGTGCGTTGCGCAGCCGCGATACCGCCCTGATGATCGCGGCGCTGCGCGCGTTCGGCACGCAGATCGAGGGCGATGACGACACGCTGACCGTCACCCCCGCCCCGCTGCAAGGCGCGAGCGTCGACTGCGGACTCGCGGGCACCGTGATGCGCTTCCTGCCGTCGGTGGCCGCGCTGGCCGCGGGCGATGTCGCGTTCGACGGCGACGCGCAGGCCAGGGTCCGCCCGCTCAGCACGATCCTGGACGCGCTGCGCACCCTCGGCGCCGACATCGACGGCGACGCGCTGCCGTTCACGGTGCACGGCAAGGGCGCGCTGCGCGGCGGCACGGTGACCATCGACGCCTCCGGGTCGTCGCAGTTCGTGTCCGGCCTGCTGCTGTCGGCGGCGCGGTTCGACGAGGGCCTGATCGTGCATCACGACGGCAAGGCGTTGCCCTCGATGCCGCACATCGAGATGACCGTGGAGATGCTGCGCCGGGCCGACGTGCAGGTGCAGGCGCCCGAACACAGCCGGCTGGCGCAGACCTGGCAGGTGACGCCCGGCCCGATCCGCGCGGTGGATTGGGACGTCGAGCCGGATCTGTCCAACGCGACCCCGTTCCTGGCGGCCGCGGCCGTCACCGGCGGCGAGGTCAAGATCCCGCACTGGCCGCGGCTCACCACCCAGCCCGGCGACGTGATCCGCGAGATCCTGGTCCGGATGGGCGCGGAGGCGCGCGTCTTCGACGGCGTGCTGACCGTGCACGGCCCCGATCGCCTGGCCGGCATCGATATCGATCTGCACGACGTCGGCGAGCTGACCCCGACGGTCGCGGCGCTGGCCGCGCTGGCCGACTCCCCGTCCTGGCTGCGCGGCATCGCGCACCTGCGCGGGCACGAGACGGACCGGCTCGCCGCGCTGTCCACCGAGATCAACCGGCTCGGCGGCAAGGTCACCGAGACCGAGGACGGGCTGGAGATCGTGCCCGCCGAATTGCACGGTGGCCGTTGGCATTCCTACGCCGACCACCGAATGGCAACGGCCGGAGCGATTCTCGGGCTGCGCGTGCCCGGTATCGAGATCGAGGACATCGGCACCACCGCCAAGACTTTGCCGAACTTCGTTGCGCTGTGGGAGCGGATGCTCGATCCGACGCTCTCCGATCAAGGGGCGGCGCACTGAGAAAGCGCGAGTACGACGAATCCGACGTCCGGGTGCGCCCGGGCAAGAGTTCGCGTCCTCGCACGAAAACCCGTCCGCAGCATAGCGATGCGGAATCCGCGATGGTGGTGTCGGTGGATCGCGGCCGCTGGGGTTGTGTGCTCGGCGACGATCCGGACCGGCACATCGTCGCCATGCGCGCCAGGGAACTCGGCCGCACCCCCATCGTGGTCGGCGATCAGGTGGACGTGGTCGGCGATCTGTCCGGCCGACCCGATTCGCTGGCCCGCATCGTGCGGGTCACCGATCGCCGAACGGTGTTGCGGCGCACCGCCGATGACACCGATCCGTTCGAGCGGATCGTCGTCGGCAATGCCGAGCAGTTGTTCATGGTGGTCGCGCTCGCCGACCCGCCGCCGCGCACCGGATTCGTCGAACGCTGCATGGTCGCCGCGTATGCCGGTGGGCTGCATCCGGTGCTGTGCCTGACCAAGCACGACCTGGCCGCCGAATCCGAATTCGCTTCCGCCTTCGAGGATCTCGACCTCACCATCGTCTACGGCGGCGTCGACGATCCGCTCGAACCGGTGCTCGAACTGCTCACCGGTCGGCTCACCGCCTTCATCGGGCACTCCGGTGTCGGCAAGTCGACTTTGGTGAATCGTCTTGTGCCAGACGCGTATCGGGCCGTCGGTGAGGTGTCCGGCGTCGGCAAGGGCAAACACACCTCCACCCAATCGGTAGCGCTACCCCTGCCCGGCGGCGGCTGGGTCATCGATACACCGGGCATCCGTTCCTTCGGCCTGGCGCACATCACCCCCGACGACGTGGTCGCTGCCTTCAGCGACCTCGCCGCCGCCATCGAGGACTGTCCGCGCGGCTGCACCCATCTCGGCCCACCGGCCGATCCCGAGTGCGCGCTGGACAAACTGCCGGGCAAAGAGCGCCGAGTGGCCGCCATCCGCCTCCTGCTCACCGCGCTGAACGCCAATGACCACTGGCAGACCAACAACGCTCCCCGACCTGTCGACTAGCGACCAGATCACGGCTTCGACACAGCTGGGGACCTTCCCCAACGGCACTCAGCCGGACAGCGCCGTGCTGGATTGTTCCTGCCCGTCGGGCTGGCCCGGCGCGAACGGCCACTCCTCGAACCAGGTGCAGCGCCCTTCCTGATCGAAGCGCAGCACCCATAGGTCGCGCCAGCGGGCGGGTTGATCGGGGTAGTCGACCTCCGCCCGAACGACGGCGGTGAGTCCGTCCACGGCAACGACTTCGGGCTCGATGGTGAACGACTCGTTCGGGCTGTCGCGTCCGGTCTCCCAGAACTTCGCCAGCGCCGGTAACCCCGTGAGCGGTTCGGCCCATGGGGAAACCTGATATCCGATTTCGGGGGCGAAGAGGTCGCCTAACTTATCGGTGCCCGGCGATCGCCAAGCCCGCTCGTATTCGCCGACCCACGCCTCAACTGTGCTGCGGTCCACGACCGCCGAAACTACGCCTGTTCGACCCGCTACGGGCGGGTTCCGCCGCAAACGCGGTCTCACCGGCCGGGCACCGATCAGCCGCACACCTCTCGATTTCCCGCACAGGGTTTCGCATGCGATTCCTTGTGCGGGAAATCAGGAGGTGTGCGGCTGCCGCAGAAAACAAAGCGCCCAGGGACCGGGGTCCTTGGGCGCCTTTGTTTTTCAGCTAGCGTCAGTGGCGGCGACGCGGCTTCGGGGCGCGCTTCTTGTCCTGCGCACGAGCGGCCTCGCGGCGCTCGCGGCGGGTGGTGCCGTCGCCGTATTCCTCGGCGTCGCTGTGCACCTCGCGGTGTCCACCCTCGTCCGGACCGGAGTAGCTGAGGCCACGCTGGCTGCCGGAGTCGATGCCCTTGGCGCGCAATGCCGCCGGGGCGCTGCTGCCGTTGCCGACCGGCGCCTCGTCGGTGGGCAACGGACGCGGCGCGGCCATCGCGCCGACCGGCGAACGCAGGCCCTGATCGACCGAGACGCCCTCCGGCTGCGGCTGCTGGACCTCGACCTGCAGGTTGAACAGGAAGCCGACCGACTCCTCCTTCAGACCCTCCAGCATCGCCGCGAACATGTCGAAGCCCTCACGCTGGTACTCGACCAGCGGGTCGCGCTGCGCCATCGCGCGCAGGCCGATGCCTTCCTTGAGGTAGTCCATCTCGTAGAGGTGCTCGCGCCACTTGCGGTCGAGCACCGAAAGCAGCACCTGCCGTTCGAGATTGCGCATGCTGCCCTCGCCGGCCAGCCCGTCGATCTCGGCCTCGCGCCGCTCGTAGGCCTCGTGTGCGTCGTCGAGCAGCGCCTCGAGCAGTTCATCGCGGGTCAGGTCGCCCGCATCGCCGACCGCGGTCTCGCCGGTCAGGTCCTTGTAGCTGACCTTGACCGGGTACAGCGTCTTGAGCGCCGTCCACAGCTTGTCCAGATCCCAGTCCTCGACGTAGCCCTCGGCGGTGGCGCCGTTGACGTAGGCGGTGACCACGTCCGTGATCATGCTCTGGACCTGGCCCTCCATGTCCTCGCCGCGCAGGATCCGGTTGCGCTCGCCGTAGATGATGGTGCGCTGCTGGTTCATCACCTCGTCGTACTTGAGCACGTTCTTGCGGATCTCGAAGTTCTGCTGCTCGACCTGGGTCTGCGCGCTCTTGATCGCCTTGGAGACCATCTTGGCCTCGATCGGCACATCGTCGGGCAGGTTGAGCCGGGTCATGATCGCCTCGAGCGCGGCACCGTTGAAGCGGCGCATCAGCTCGTCACCCAGCGACAGGTAGAACCGGGACTCACCCGGGTCGCCCTGACGACCGGAACGACCACGCAGCTGGTTGTCGATACGCCGCGACTCGTGCCGCTCGGTGCCGAGCACGTAGAGACCGCCCGCGTCACGCACGATCTCGGCGTCAGCCGAGGTCTGCGCCTTGACCTGCTCCAGTGTCGGCAGCCAGGCCTGCTGGTAGGCGTCCGGCGTCTCGACCGGGTCCAGGCCCTCGCGGCGCAGGATGAGGTCGGCGATGATGTCCGGGTTGCCGCCGAGCACGACGTCGGTACCACGACCGGCCATGTTCGTCGCGACGGTCACCGCGCCGGGCCGACCGGCCTCGGCGATGATCTCGGCTTCCTTCTCGTGGAACTTCGCGTTGAGCACGGTGTGCGCGATGCCGCGCTTGGTGAACTGCTTGGACAGGTACTCCGAGCGCTCGACGCTGGTGGTACCGATCAGCACCGGCTGGTCCCGCTCGTGCCGCTCGGTGACGTCGTCGACCACGGCCGCGAACTTGGCCTCTTCGGTCTTGTAGATCAGGTCGGACTGGTCCGCGCGGATCATCGGCTTGTTCGTCGGGATCGGCACCACGCCGAGGCTGTAGATCTGGTGCAGCTCGGCCGCTTCGGTCTCGGCGGTACCGGTCATGCCGGACAGCTTGTCGTAGAGGCGGAAGTAGTTCTGCAGAGTGATGGTGGCCAGGGTCTGGTTCTCCGGCTGGATCTCCACCCCCTCCTTGGCCTCGATCGCCTGGTGCATGCCCTCGTTGTAGCGGCGCCCGACCAGGATGCGGCCGGTGAACTCATCGACGATGATGACCTCGCCGTCGCGGACGATGTAGTCCTTGTCGCGCGAGTACAGCTCCTTGGCCTTGATCGCGTTGTTCACGTAACTGACCAGCGGCGAGTTGGCGGCCTCGTAGAGGTTGTCGATGCCGAGCTGATCCTCGATGAACTCGACGCCGGCCTCGTGCACGCCGATGGTGCGCTTCTTGATGTCGACCTCGTAGTGCAGGTCCTTCTTCAACAGCGGTGCGATGCGCGCGAATTCGGCGTACCACTTGCTGGAGGCGTCGGCGGGGCCGGAGATGATCAGCGGCGTGCGCGCCTCGTCGATCAGGATGGAGTCGACCTCGTCGACCACGGCGAAGTTGTGCCCACGCTGCACCAGATCGTCGAGCGAGTGCGTCATGTTGTCGCGCAGGTAGTCGAAGCCGAACTCGTTGTTGGTGCCGTAGGTGATGTCGGCGCCGTAGGCCACCCGTCGCTGGGCGGGCGTCATGCCGCCGAGGATCACGCCGACCTCGAGCCCGAGGAAGCGGTGCACGCGGCCCATCCACTCGGAGTCGCGCTTGGCGAGGTAGTCGTTGGTGGTGACGATGTGCACGCCGTCGCCGCTGATCGCGTTGAGGAAGGCGGGCAGCACCGAGGTGAGCGTCTTGCCCTCACCGGTCTTCATCTCGGCGATGTTGCCGGTGTGCAGCGCGGCGCCACCCATGATCTGCACCTTGTAGTGCTTCTGGTTCAGCACGCGCCAGGAGGCCTCACGGGCCACCGCGAACGCCTCGGCCATCAGCGCGCCGAGCGGATCCGCGTGATCGTCCTCGACCATGTCGGAGTAGCGCTCACGGAACTCGTCGGTCTTGCCGCGCAGCTCGTCGTCGGTGAGTAGCTCGTACTCCGACTCGAGGTCGAGAACCTGATCGGCGAAGTTGGCGAGCCGCTTGACCATGCGACCCTCACCAATCCGTAGCAACCTCGTCAGTGTCAGCGCAGGCACGGGTCTCGTCAGTCCTCTGGTCGGTGTGTCATTCGTGTCTTCGGCGCCGGGCCGAGGGGTGGACTCACGGCCGGCGTGCGGGTTCGCGCTCCGAGTGCGGAATCCGCTGCACGCCCCATGGTAATGCGGTGCCGATCGTAGGTGCCGACGAGCAGCGCCGTTCGGCCGGATCAGCGCGTGGCCGTGTCGTCCGCCCTGGTACTCACCGTCCGCCCTGGCATTCAGAGTACGCGGAACGCGGTCAGCTGCCAGCCCTGCCGGTGCAGCACCACGCACGCGGCGACCGCGAAGACCCGCTGCCCGCGTTGATAGCTGCCGTACACCTCAGCGGTGTTCGGCCCGGTCAGCTCGACGCCAAGCTTGGTCAGCAGGGCCGGACCGAGCCCGCGGCCCGGCGGTGCGGACCGCGCGAGCGTCTCGATGGCGGCGAGCACCGACGGCGCGGCTAGCCTGCGCAGCTGGACCACCGAGCGGCGGCCGTCCAGCACCTCCAACACCAGCCGCAGCGAACTTTCCGCGAATCGACTTGCCGCGGAACCTGTTTCACCATCGGTGCCGTACGATGAAAGACGTCCGTCGTGCCGGGCGCGCCGCTGTGCCGCCCGATTGGTCGACCCGCTATGTGACGGCATGCGACGGCAGGGCAACGCGGCTCGTGGCGACAACGCATCCGACCGAACGCGGCCGGGGCGATCACCGTCCAGCGGCGGCTCCAGCCGTGGCGCGGGCGACAACGATGGTCGTCGACTGTGCATCCGGTCTCCCCCTGTGATCGAATCGAGTTCCCCGTGCTCGAGTCGAACAGCTTGCCACGACAGCCGGGACGGGTAAAGGGGAACGCCGATTTCACCGGATACGCCACAACGGAGGAGCTGAAACCCTGTGGCGACAGCACAATGGGCGTGAGGCGGCATCGAAAAAGGAGCACCGGGCAGCGTGATCACGAGACTGACGCCGCAGGACGCGTCGTTCTATCGGCTCGAGTCGAGCAGCAATCCGATCCACATCGGCTCCCTCGCGATCCTCCGAAATACCGAGCAGGGCAGCGGCACCGACGATCCGGTGCTGGACTACGACCGCCTGGTCGACCTGGTCGACGCCAGGCTCTCGCTGGTCCCCCGCTATCGCCGCAAGGTGCGCGAGATCCCGTTCGCCCTCGGGCGACCGGTCTGGGTGGAGGACAGCCAGTTCGACGTCACCTATCACATCCGCCGCTCGGCCCTGCCCGCACCGGGCACCGACGAGCAACTGCACGAACTGGTGGCCAGGCTGGCCTCCCGGCCGCTGGATCAGACCAGGCCGCTGTGGGAGATGTATCTGATCGAGGGCCTGTCCGACGACCGCTGCGCCATCTTCACCAAGACGCATTCGGCACTGGTCGACGGGGATACCGCGCTGGAAATCGGCCACGTGATCCTCGATAACGGGCCGTCGCCGCGCGAGCTCGCCGACGACGCGTGGCTCGCGCCGCGGGAACCCAACGAGATGGAACTGCTCGTCGGGGCGTTGACCCACCTGGCCGCCCAGCCGCGCGAGGCCCTGGAAGTGGCCAGGCACGCGAGCGGGCACGCCTTCGCGGTGATCGGCGCCGCGGGCCGGGCGATGGACTCGGTGGTCTCCGCGGTGCGCGCCGCGACGACCGGCGCGCCGGACAGCCCGTTGAACGCGCGCACCTCGCGCAACCGCCGCTTCGACGTGGTGCGCACCGACCTCGAGGACTACCGCAAGATCCGCAAGCGCTTCGACTGCTCGATCAACGACGTCATCCTCGCGGTGGTCAGCGGCGCGCTGCGCAACTGGCTGCTGTCGCGGGGCGAGGCGCTCACCGAGTCGACCACGCTGCGCGCCGTGGTGCCGATGTCGGTGTATGTCGAAGGGACGGACGGGGATCAGCTGAAACCGGCCAGCGAGGTGTCCTCGTTCCTGATCGATCTGCCGGTCGGCGAGCCCAATCCGGTGATGCGTCTTTCACACATCGCGCACGCCACCGAGGCCAACGGCAGGCAGCATCGCGGCGTGCGCGCGCGCACGCTGGTGCACCTGGCCGGGTTCGCTCCGGCGAGCCTGCATGCCATGAGCGTGCGTGCGGCGAGTACCTTCGCAGAACACACTTTCAATCTGGTGATCACCAACGCACCGGGTCCGCAGACCCCGATGTTCATCGGCGGCGCGCGGATGCTGGAGATGTATCCGGTGTCGCCGCTGCTGCGCAATCAGGCCTCGAGTATCGGGATCACGTCCTATGACGGACGCGTTTTCTACGGACTCAACGCCGACCGCGACGCGATGGCCGATATCGGCGTGCTGGCCGCGTCGGTGCGCGATTCCATGGAGGAGATGCTCGGTGCCTGCGTCTGATCAGGAGAAAATGCGGGTCTACATCCCCGCGACGGTGCCGATGCTGCGCGAGCTCGTCACGAACCGGGAACTGCGCCCGATCGGCGGCACCGCGTTCGCGGTGACCCCGGCGCTGCGCGAGGCCTACGCCTCCGGCGACGACGAGGAACTCGCCGAGGTGGCGATGGGCGAGGCCGCGCGCGCCTCGCTGCGCCTGCTCGCCGCCGAACGTGACGAGAGCGACGAATCCCCGGACGACGCCGAGCCGGTCGCGTCCGGCCGGCCGGTCTATCGACGCGCGGTGATCGCCGCCGACGTGACCGGTGCGAAGCTGCGCCCCGACCTCGACGATGCCGTCGTCAAACTGGCCGATCTGATCACCTACGACCAGATCGGCTGCGTGCACGTCGACCTGGCCGAGGCCGAGCCCCAGGTGGCCAAGGCCGTCGATGTGGTGGACGCCGCCGACCTCGGCGACACCGACGCCGAGTTCGTGCTCGGCGACGCCGAAGATCACCAGCTGGCCTGGTACGCGGCGCAGGAATTGCCGTTCCTGCTCGAATTGCTCTGACATTCCCTTATCGCCCGGACGTGATGACGCACGGTCGATCGCACGGGATGATTGGGGTGACGGCCACGACACCCTCGGCTAACCTACGATGCCGTAACCTGGCTGTTGCGTGGGCAGCGCATCCGACGAACAGGAAGACGAACGGCAGCGATGAGCTCGAAAACTGGGGGATTCTCCGTGCGGGGCGTGCGCGAGTGGCTGGAGGCTCCGGCCGCCGCTGTCGCCGAGCGCGGCGGCAGATTGAACGTGTTGCGCGGGGCCGTGGCACGCGTCACCACCCCGCTGCTGCCGGATGATTATCTGCACCTGGCCAACCCACTGTGGTCGGCGCGCGAGTTGCGCGGCCGCATCGTCGATGTGCGCAAGGAAACGGCGGATTCGGCCACCCTGGTGATCAAGCCGGGTTGGGGATTCGACTTCAAATACGAACCCGGTCAGTACATCGGCATCGGCGTGCTGATCGACGGCCGCTGGCACTGGCGGTCGTACTCGCTGACCTGCCCGCCGAACTGGTCGGATCCGGAGGCGGGCGGCAAGCGCGTCATCTCGATCGCGGTGAAGGCGATGCTGGAGGGCTTCCTGTCCAGTCACCTGGTCAGCGGCGTCCCGGTCGGCACCGTGGTGCGGCTGGCCGCGCCGCAGGGCGGCTTCGTGCTGCCCTACCCGCCGCCGGAGAAGGTGCTGTTCCTCACCGCGGGCAGCGGGATCACCCCGGTGCTCGCGATGCTGCGGTCGATGGACCGCCGCGGCATGGTCACCGATGTGGAGCACCTGCATTCCGCGCGCACCGCCGAGGACGTCATGTTCGGCGCCGAGCTGCGCGACCTGCACGACCGGCACCCGAGTTTCAACTCACACGTCAACCTCACCGGCGAGCACGGCAAGTTCGCGCTGACCGGCCTCGACGAGAAGTTCCCCGACTGGCGCGAGCGGCAGACCTGGGCCTGCGGCCCGGCCGCGATGCTGGACGAGATCGAGCACCACTGGAAGGACGCGGGCGTCGCGGACCGGCTGCACGTGGAGCGGTTCGAGATCGAACGCTCCGCGGTCGGCGAGGGCGGCACGGTCACCTTCGGCAAGACCGGCCGCACCGCCGAGGTGGACGGTGCGACCAGCCTGCTGGAGGCGGGTGAGTCGGCCGGCGTGCAGATGCCGTTCGGCTGCCGCATGGGCATCTGCCAAACCTGTGTCGTGACACTGAGTTCCGGGCACGTGCGTGACCTGCGCAACGGTGACGAGCATCGCGAGGGCGACAAGGTGCAGACCTGCATCTCCGCCGCCGCGGGAAACTGCACCCTGGACGTCTGAGCGCGCGTCGAGCCTCGGCTCGGACGCCGCCATCGTTCTTTGGGTACCCTCAAATCAAATTGAGCAGCGAAAGGACATCCCGGTGGCAATCACCGATATTCAGGCGTTCGCCCACCTGACTGCGGCAGACATCGAAACACTGGGGCAGGAACTCGATTCGATCCGCCGCTCGGTGGAGCAGTCGCGCGGTGAGCGGGACGCGAAGTACATCCGGCGCACCATCGCCGCGCAGCGCGCGCTCGAGGTGGCCGGGCGTGCGGTGCTGTTCGGCAGCCGCAACCGCTGGGCCTGGCTCGCCGGCACCGCGATGCTGTCGGTCGCCAAGATCGTCGAGAACATGGAACTCGGGCACAACATCAGCCACGGTCAGTGGGACTGGATGAACGATCCCGAGATCCACTCCAGCACCTGGGAGTGGGATCAGACGGGTCCGTCGTCGCAGTGGCGGCGAGCGCACAACTACTCCCATCACACCTATACCAACGTGCTCGGCAAGGACGAGGACCTCGGCTTCGGCATCCTGCGGATGACCCGTGACGAGACCTGGCGCCCGGTCCACCTGGCGCAGCCGCTGGCGAACCTCGTGCTCGCCGCCACCTTCGAGTGGGGCATCGCGCTGCACGACTGGGACATCGAGAAGGAACTCTCGCAGGCGCCGAAAGGGCTGATGTCCGAGCCGAACCGCGAGTTCGGTCGCAAGATCGCCCGGCAGGTGTCCAAGGATTTCCTGTTCTACCCGGCACTCACCGGCCCGGCGTTCATGTCGACGCTCAAGGCGAACGCGACCGCCAACCTGGTGCGCAACCTGTGGGCCTACGCGGTGATCTTCTGCGGCCACTTCCCCGACGGCGCCGAGAAGTTCACCGTCGAGCAGCTCGAGGGCGAGACCAGCGGCGAGTGGTACCTGCGCCAGATGCTCGGCAGCGCCAACTTCAAGGCCGGGCCCGCGATGGCGTTCATGAGCGGCAACCTCTGCTACCAGATCGAGCACCACCTGTTCCCCGACCTGCCGAGCAACCGGTACTCGGAGATCGCGGTGCGGGTGCGCGAGCTGTGCGACAAGTACGACCTGCCCTACACCACCGGTTCGCTCGGCAAGCAGTACCTGCTCGCCTTCCGGACCATCCACAAGCTCGCCCTGCCGGACCGTTTCCTGAAGGCCACCGCCGACAACGCGCCGGAGACCTCCTCGGAGCGCAAGTTCGCCGGCATCACCCTGCCGTCGCTGCCGAGTTCGGACACCGCAAGCTGGCTCGGCGTCGATCCGGAAACCGGCCAGCGGCGCGGGCTGCGTTCGGCGATGCGCGAGGCCAAGGTGGTGCTCAAGGAGAAGGCGCGGCAGGAGAAGGAAATGCTGCGCGAAGCCAAGCGCGCGCTGCGCGAGAAGGCCGAGCACGAGAAGGAGGCGCTGCGCGAAGCCACCGTGGCGCTGCAGGAGCGGGCGCGCACCGAGCAGGCTTCGCTGCGCCGAAAGGCCGTGCGGCAGCGGGCTTCGCTGCGACGCAGGCGTCGCTGACCTAGTTCAGTCGATCCGTCGAGGGCCGGTACTCACGTTGAGTACCGGCCCCGACTGTCAGTCGATCACCAACGCACCTTCAGGTCGCTGACGACCGCGGCGTGATCGGAGTAGAAGACTCCCGGACCGTGCTGCCGCATGCGCTGATCGACGACGCGGGCCGCCCGCGTTTCGACCTTGCCCTTGGCGAAGAGGAAGTCGATCCGCTGATCGGTGAGCAGCTTCTCGGTGGGCAGCGGGCTCCAAGTGCGGCCGGGGACCGCGCAGACATTCGGGTTGGCCGCGCGGAAGGTGTCGACGAACCCCGCGTCGGTGACGGCCTTGGTGGCGGTCAGCGGGTAGCTGAGCCCGAAGTGGTTGGGACAGTTCGCCTGGCTCGGCGTCCAGTCCGCGCCGGGCAGCGTGTTGAAGTCGCCACCCATCAGCACCGGTGCGGTGTTGCCGCCGAGCATTCTCGGTATCTGGTTCTTGACGATGTCGGTGATGTACTGCGTCTGCGCCCGTTCGGCCTGCACGACGGCGGCGACGGAGTGGCGCGGTTCGCGGCCGTCGCGGCGATCGATCGCGTTCTCGTCGATCAGATAGCCGTTCCACGGATCGGTGTAGGTCAGCCAGGTGGCGAACAGATTCAGCTCACCGTCGTGCGGCACCCGCACCCGGACCCCGCCGAGATTGAAGTCGGTCACCGGGCCGCCCTGCGGTTTCGGGTAGGTCGCGACGACCTCGTACTTGGTGAAGATCCACAGATTGTCCGAACCCGCGGGGCGGTCGGTGATCTTCACGCCGGTGTAGCGGCCGTTGTGCGCGCGGCGGGTCAGCGCGTCGGTGATGGTTTCGCCGGAACCGTAGGTCTCCACGGCGAAGAACACGTCCGGCTTGATGTCGATCACCTGATCGATCAGGTCGTTCAGATTGTCCGGCGTGGGCTCACGACCACCGTGCAGGATGTTCCAGGTCAGCACGCGCACTCGCTCGTGGTCGTCGGCGTGCGCCAGCGGCGCGGCCCCCACCATGGCGGTGCTCGCCAGCAGAACTGCCGTGAGCAACGCCTTGCATAATCGCATTGTCGAACTCCATTCGTCAGGGACGCTGGAAGTTAGGTGGATATTCGGAACGGCACATGTCTCGTTGGCAAAAGTTCGACAAAGTGGCTGGTTGGCCGGATATCTCCAGCGCAAAGTGGGGACCGGAGCCGAGGCGGCGCGCGTGTCGCGCCAGTAGGCCGGTTCGAGTTGCGCGAGGCCGCCGGAGGGAGCAGGATCAAGCGCGGTACCGGCGGGCATAGTCACGCCGGAATATCGTGCGGGAGAAGGCTTTACGCCGTATCGTCGACGCGGTTGATCTAGCACCATCTGATCGTGATCGCAATGCGGGATTTGCCACACCCGCGTTCAGGTCCTCGTAACCTACGGTCTCGTAACCTACGGTACTGTAACCGGCATGGCGATCTCGGATGTCAAGGAATACGCACATCTCACCGAGGCCGACGTGGAAGCACTCGGCGCGGAATTCGACGCGATCCGGCGGGATATCGAAGCCTCGCGCGGTGCGCGCGACGCACGGTACATCCGCAATGTGATCCGTTTGCAGCGCGCGCTCGAGATCAGCGGCCGCGGCGTGCTGTTCGCCAGCTTCTTACCGCCCGCCTGGCTGGCTGGCGTGGCCCTGCTCAGCACCGCCAAGATCATCGAGAACATGGAGATCGGGCACAACGCCATGCACGGGCAGTGGGACTGGATGAACGATCCGGAAATCCACTCCAGCACCTGGGAATGGGACAACGCGGGCACGGCCAAGCACTGGAAGCACACGCACAACTACCTGCACCACAAGTACACCAACGTGCTCGGCATGGACGACGACATCGGCTACGGCCTGCTGCGCGTCACCCGCGACCAGCGGTGGAAGCCGTTCAACCTGGGCAACCCGGTCTACAACCTGGTGCTGCAGCTGCTCTTCGAATACGGCGTCGCGATCCAGCACATGGAGCTGGGCAAGCTGGCCGCTGGCCGGTTCAAGCCGGGTAGCCCGGAGCGCGAAGACTTCGAGCGCAAGCGCAGCGAGGCGCTCGCCAAGATGGGCAAGCAGATCGTCAAGGACTACGTGATCTTCCCGGCGCTCACCGGCCCCGCCTTCTTCTCCACGCTCACCGCCAACCTCGCCGCGAACGCGATCCGCAACGTGTGGTCCAACGCGGTGATCTTCTGCGGCCACTTCCCCGACGGCGCGGAGAAGTTCACCAAGGCCGACATCGACGGCGAGACCAAGGGCCAGTGGTACCTGCGCCAGATGCTGGGCAGCGCCAACATCTCCGGCGGTCCGCTCACCCACTTCATGACCGGCAACCTCAGCCATCAGATCGAACACCACCTCTTCCCCGACCTGCCGAGCAATCGGTATTCCGAGATCGCGGTGAAGGTCAGGGAGCTGGCGGAGAAGTACGACCTGCCGTACACCACCGGCTCGCTGCCGGTGCAGTACTTCAAGGCCTGGCGCACCATCGTCAAGCTGTCGCTGCCGGACAAGTACCTGCGCGACACCGTCGACGACGCCCCCGAAACCGCCTCGGAGCGCAAGTTCGCCGGCACCGCGGGCCCGGTCGTCGACCCGGAAACCGGCAAGCGCCGCGGCCTGCGCACCGCACTGGCCGAAGGCAAGAAGCGCTTCGCCCGCCGCTCCGCCCCCGCCGCGCGCGAGCTGCAACTCACGAAATGAGCCGATCGGCCCGGGTCCGTCGATCCGGGCCGTCCGAGCGAGTCCTTGACTGCACCCACACGGTAGGTACACGCACCCAGGGAATGATCGGGTAGTGCTGAGCGCGTCGGGTACCGTACCCGGCTTTATCTTCCGCAACTCGAGATCGGCAACGCCTGAGGTACCAGCGTGCGGACTTGCTGTGGTCCCGTTGAGAGAGGCTCGGGATTCATCGAGGCGAGTCGAATGGTTGCTGTTGAAGATCTTTTAGCGACTGCTCGAAATGCTGGCCAGGGTGGGTGGTTGAGTTAGCGGGTGAGTGCTGACGAGCTGAGCGTCTACGAGGCCATACGGGTGCGACGCGATGTGCGGGCCGAGTTCACCGGCGAGCTGGTGGACGACGCGACACTGTGGCGGATTCTCGAAGCCGCACATCGGGCGCCGAGCGTGGGGAATTCGCAGCCGTGGGATTTCGTCGTGGTGCGCGATCCGGCCACCCTGCGCACGTTCGCGGACCACGTGGCGGACAAACGAATCGAGTTCCGGGCCGCGCTGCCGCCGGAACGGGCGGCCACCCTCGAACCGATCAAGATCGAGGGCATTATCGAGAGCGGCACCGGCATCGTGGTCAGCTACGACCACGGCCGCGGCGGCCCGCAGGTGCTCGGCCGCGCCACCGTCCCCGAAACCGGGGTCTACTCCGCCGTTCTCGCGATCCAGAACCTCTGGTTGGCCGCCACCGCCGAGGGCGTCGGCGTCGGCTGGGTCTCCTTCTACGACCCCGAATTCCTCACCGGCCTGGTCGGACTCCCCGAGGGCATCCACCCGATCGCCTGGCTCTGTATCGGCCCGGTCCACGAATTCCAGCAGATCCCCGACCTGGAACGTTTCGGCTGGCGCACCGGCCGCCCGCTGCACGACGCGGTCCACCACGAGACGTACCGCGCCTGACACACACTTTCAGCTGTCCTACATACGTTTTCATCTGCGATTCAGTGTGCGGGAGATCACGGAGCATGCGGGGTGTTCAGCCGGACGCGCGAGGATTCGCCGACCAAGCGATTGGGTACGTCATGGACGGATCCGTCTCGGACAATGGATTCTTCTCGGACGCAGTGTTCTTCAGCTCAGGAGGTTTGCCATGGCCAATGTCGACGCCGTACGGCTGTCGAATGAGCTCGGCATCGATCTCGCGTCCGCCATGCTGCGCTTGCGCCGAGAAGCCCGGCCCGGCGAAACCAACCACGACACCTGCCTCCGGATCATCGCCGACGAGGGCCGCAAACCACAGAGCGCCCGCCGCGCCTTCACCACCTACGGCGTACGCCCGACCGCAGACGGCACCATCCCGGCGATCCCCCCGGACCGCCCCCGCAACGTGCGCTGACGCAGCCGAAGCACCCCCGCTGCGCACGCATTCTTCCGCCGCGCACGAAATTGCGAACTGATTCGTGCGCAGCAGGCCAAACCATGCGCGGCAGGCGTTCAGACACGCCGCAGAACGCCCCGCCGTCGCGTGACGCTCCGGGCCTGCGCCGCGCACGTATTGCGCTGCCGCGCACGAAATTGCCCACCGATTCGCGCGCGGCAGGCCAACCTATGCGCGGCAAACGAACCTGCACGCGGCGGCGCCTCTCGGAGCCGCAGGCTCGCACGAGACGCGGCGCTGCGCACGTGTTCTTCTGCCGCGCACGAGATTGCTAGCTGATTCGTGCGCGGCAGGCGAACTTGTGCGCGGCGGGCGCGCTCGGAGGCGCTAGACGCGCTCCAGGACGGCCGAAGCGCCGATGCCGCCTGCGGCGCAGATACCCAGCAGCGCAGCGTTTTTGCCGGTCCTGGCGAGTTCGTTCGCCATCGTGGTGACCATTCGGGCGCCGGTGGCGCCGAATGGGTGGCCGAGGGAAACCGAACCGCCGTGCACGTTGAGGGTGTCGATGTCGATGTCGCCGACGGCGGTGTCCCGGTCCAGCCGGGTCTTGGCCCACTCGGTGCTGCCGAGCGCGGCCAGCACGGACAGGGTCTGCGCGGCGAACGCTTCGTGGATGTCGACGAAATCGATGTCGCTCAACGACATTCCGGCCTTGTCCAGCGCGCGCGGCATGGAGATCGCGGGGCCGATGAGCACCTGGTCGGTCGGGTCGACGCTGACGTAGCTCCAGGAGCGGAACGCGGCGAGCGGCCGATAGCCGAGCTCCAGGGCTTTCTCCTCGCTCATCAGCAGCACGGCGGACGCGCCGTCGGTGAGCGGGCTGGCGTTGCCCGCGGTCACCGTGCCGTTTTCGGCGAAGACCGGCTTCAGTTTCGATAGTTTTTCTATGCTGGTGTTGCCGCGGACCAGTCCGTCGCGGTCGATCTCGGTGCCCTCGGGGGTACGTACCCGCAGCACCTCGTCGTCGAATCGGCCCGAGTCGATGGCCGCGGCGGCGCGATGGTGCGAGCGGGCGGCGAACTCGTCCTGATCGGCGCGGCTGATGCCGTGGATGCGGGCCATCTTCTCGGCCGACTCCCCCATCACCTCGCCGGTGGTGCGCTCGGCGATCTTCGGCCGGCTCGGCAGCAGATCGGTGAACGGCGCGAGCTGCGCGACCGCGGACAGGTAGTCCTTCGGCTTCGGCTTACCCAGCGCCAGCGGCGCGGCGGCGTGCACCACCTTCTGCGGCAACTTGACCTCGGCATTGGAGGTGGAATCGCTGCCACCGGCGATCATGATGTCGTATTCACCGCGCTCGATCGCGGCCGCGGCGGAGGTCACCGCCTGCAGGCCGGAGGCGCAGGCCCTGGTCACCGTGTAACCCTCGCAGCCTGCGTCGAGCTGCAGGTCGAGCGCGATCTCCCTGGCGATGTTCGGCGCCGCGCTCGGCAGGATGACCCCGCCCCACACGATCGCCTGCACCTGCGCGCCGGGCAGCCCGGTCCGCTCCAACAACCCCCGGACGGCGGCATCGGCGAGTGCGATGGAATCCATCCGCGTGTATCCGGTGAACGCACGCACGAACGGCGTGCGCGCACCGGACACGATAACGGCACGGCGAGCAGCCTTGGTGTCCATGCGATTTCCTTTCGAGAGATCTATGACCACCAAACTTACTCCATAGTAAGTTCACCGTCGACCCCCTTCGCCGACGGTGATCCCGTGCCCAGCGCCGATCCCCTCCACCGTCGCTGGTTCCGGCCTGCCGCGCGCCGTTGCGCAACAGACCGGAGGCGCCCGTCCCGACGAACGCCCCTGCTCGTCTCGGAACGCTCCGCAAGGCCGAAGTCGGGTGTGACTCGGCGCATCAGAACAGTAACAATGTTGCCACCGATTTTTCAAACATTTTCTATTGATTTGCCTTTGATCCTGGTCGCGCCCTACCCTAGAACGCACTATGCATAGCCCTTCGGAGCTGTCGCGGCGCCAGAAGAGATTCGGCCGAATCATCAAGGAACGCCGGGACGAGCTCGGACTCACGCAGTTACAGATCGGCGACCTCGGGGGGCCGTCGGCTCCGACGATTCGCAAGATCGAGGACGGCGACGCGGCGATCAGCACCACCACGCTGAACAAACTCGACGCGCCGCTGCGCTGGCTGCCGGGCAGTGCCGCACGCACCTACGCGGGCGGTACGCCCGCCACCGCCGATCCCGCGCCGACCGCCCGGCACCCGGGCGAGTCCGTCGTGGCCGGACCCGACTCGATCCGCTTCGAAATCGCCGATCTCACCGGACTTCTCGCGACCGCGGGCCGACTCAACGACGCCGTCGAGCACGGCCGCACCACCGACCCCCAATTGGTCGCCGCGATCGGCGAACTCAACCGGGTGGTCTCCAAACTCTCGGCGCGCTACGCGACCTCGATGCTGGAACGCAACGGCGGACCGGGCCGAGTACTACACCCACTCGTGGAAATGGCGTTCGCGCACCTGCTCGAGGTGCCCGCCGAAGCCAGTGACACGACCGAACTGCAGGAACGGCGATACCGGCGCTGGTTGGCCGGACGATCGGAGGACGTGGATGCTGCGACAGAAGGCCAGTTCCGGGCACGGTGGCTGGCTGCCAACCTGGCCACGACCGCGAGTCGAAACGGTGGGCACTGAAGTGACGGAGATGACCGACGACGCGCCGACCAATGCGACGCTGACGCTGAGCCACAAGATCAATCGACTGTTCGCGGTGGTGCACCCCCGCTCCGCCCCTGAGCGCAGCAATGCGACGGTGGCCGAGCAGGCCGCCGACTACCTGCACCGGGCCGTCCCGGCGAGCCAGCTGGAGCGACTACGCAGCGGCGAGTTCGACGGCGAAAGTGCCTCTGCCGCAGTCGAACCGGGGCTGCTGGCGGCGATCGCGCAGAGCTTCGGCGTCGCCGCGGACTACCTCACCACGACGGGTCCGGCGGCCGCGGCCATCGACCGCGAGCTCGAGCTGCTCGCGACCATGCGCGATGCCAACGTTTCCAGCATCGCGCTGCGTGGTTCAAACGTCGACCAGACGATTCTCGCCAGAATCATCGAGAGCACGGATCGTCCCGTACCGCCGAGTCGGTAATATCGCTACCTACTGGGGGCAATGAGCTTGCTGTAGGAGATCGATCGCATGGCCATGCAGGCCCGGTTCCGGAACCTGACCCGGGACGTACCGATACCGCACCCGTGGGATCTGTCGAGCTATCTCGATGATGTCGCGCAGTATCGCGGCCGACATATCAGCCTGCTCCCGATAGATACCGCGCTGCTCGCGGGCACCGGCTGCGGCACCGGCAGCGGACTGTGGATCGCCAAGCAGGACAGCGACGTCATCGTCTACGGCGCGGACACCACCGAGTGGCACGCCGAGCACATCATCGTGCACGAACTCGGCCACATGCTGCTTGGCCACGGCCCCGAGCAGCCGACCGACGGCGAACCCGCGCAGCCCACCCCGACGGTGGCCGCCGTCGCCGAACTGCTGCCGTCGATTTCGCCGGAATCCATCGCGCACGTCCTCGGCCGCACGGACTACGGCACCACTCGCGAACGCGACGCCGAAACCTTCGCCGACATGGTCATGCTGCACGCCATGCGGCCACCACGCCGAGACTCGTTGCTGCACCGGACATTCTTCCGCGACCGCCGTCGGTGAGCTCCCCCGTTCCCGCGGTGCTCGCGGTGCCGGTGATCGTGTTCGTCGTGCTGGTCGTGCTCGGACGCAGGCTGCTACTGCACCACACGATGATCGATCGACTGCTCAACCGCGCCCTCGGGTGGGCAGGCATCGGACTGGTGCTGTGGGAACGCGGAATCGCGCCCCAGATCGGCAGTCTCACCCACCAACTCGCCATGGGCGCACTCATGATGGAGACCGCGAGCCTGTACGGCACGGCCAAGCTGTGGGCCGGTGCCGACCCGGACACGGCGCGACGGCGGCAGCGGATCTACGACCTCGCCGGCGTGGTCACGGTCGTCATCATCCTGATCGTCGGGACATCGGCGCGCCAGCAGGGACGGCTGCTCGGTCAGTCGCCGACCTGGGAGGCCGTCCTGGTCTGGGCGATCATGTGGTTCCCGCTCATCACCTGCGGACGCCTGGTCTGGCGATCGGCGCTGCGCGAATTGCGCTCCGGCGACGCGCCTCCGGCCGAGCGTCTCCTCTACGGCACGCTGGTAGCGACAATGGTCGTCGGCTGCGGCGGGCTCGCGCTGTCCGCGGCACAGCTGACCGGCTGGTGGCCGGTCGACGACCCACAGCTGGCCCGCTGGGCCGGACCGGCGTTCGGCGCAACCTTCCTCGGCTGCTCCATCCTGGCCGTCCCGCTGGTCGCACAGGTGCTGACCGCGGCGGGGTGGGATCGATCCGGACGACGCTGGCGCACGCTGCGTCCGCTGTGGGTCGACCTCACCGCCGCGGTGCCGGAAATCGTGCTGCCGCCGGACAAACCGAGCCCCGACGCGCGGCTGCTACGCACCACGGTGGAGATCCGGGACGCCCTGATGCAGTTGCACCGGTACCTGCCCGCCGACCAGGCGACAGCGCTCGACTCACCGAGTAATGAGCGCTACGCCTGGCAGCTGCGGCAGGCCATCGCCGCCAAGCACAACGGCACCGCGCCGGCGACGGCCCCGCGCGAGGTCGATCGCTTCGGCGCACCGTCGAACGATATCGACGCCGATATCCGCGGCCTGCTCGATCTCGCACGGGTCTGGAACAGTCGCGAAAATCGCATGGCCACAACAGAACTGCGGAATTCGTAGCGAAGCCGAGCCTAGGCGGCTGATGGTCGTGTCGACCGATGCGGGTCTCCGGGCACCCAACTCGAGCGCTGACTGCCCGGAGCGGCGGATGGGGTGGTGGACCCTGGACTATGCGAGCCGGATGAGGCCGTAGTCGAAGGCGTGCCGACGATAGACAACCGACGGTCGGTCGGTCTCTCGGTCTTGGAAGAGGAAGAAGTCATGGCCGACGAGTTCCATCTGGTAGAGGGCGTCGTCGACGGACATCGGAGTCGCGGTGTGCACCTTGGTGCGAACGATATGGCCCGGTCCGGCCGCGTATTCCGAGTTCTCCGGGTTTGCATCGGGGCGGCGGCGCAGGTCGCCGTCGGGGTGGTCGTGCGCGGTGGATCCGTTCGACTGCGTGAACAGCGAATCGTCCACCAGATCGGCGGTCGCCTGGGCAACGGATACTGGGGTCTTGTCTCCGTAGTGCACCTTGCGGCGATCCTTGGTGCGGCGCAGGCGGCTCTCCAGCTTGGCCGTCACCGACTCGAGCGCGGCATAGAAACTGTCGGCGCAGGCCTCGGCCCGGACGATCGGGCCCTTGCCGCGCGCGGTGATCTCGACTCGCTGACAGCTCTTGCGCTGCCGACGATTTCGCTCGTGAAACAGCTCGACGTCGAAGATGAAAATGGATGGATCGAAGCGTTCGAGCCGGGAGAGTTTTTCCGCGACATAGATTCGAAAGTGATCCGGAACTTCGACATTGCGTCCCTTGACCACGACGTCCGCACGGGGCGCCCTGGTTCGGTCCGCGAGGGATTGTTCGGTCACGTCCAAGGTGCTGTCATCCAACACCGAAGGATCGGCGTCTTGCACTGAAGGTCGTGAAGAAGTCGTCACGCGTACCTCCCGAATATGGCCGCACAGACAACGTGCGTGCGGCGGGAATGAGCCGTGCCGATCGACGATCTCTCGGCACATGATGTCCGAGGCGCCACCTCCAAACTCCCGGTTCGGGTGTGTGTTCGCGACGCTAGTACGACATCGGGGAGTGCGCCAGTGTTCACGCAAATTTCCCGGAGTCAAGCAGCACAGGTAACCAGTACGGCACGTGTCGGTAGTCCGATCCGAGCCAGCGCGCGCACCGACTCGCGCGCCGTCGCACCGGTTGTCAGCACGTCGTCGACCAGCACTACCTCGGCGTTTCCCGGAATCTGCGGCGACGCCGTGTGGGCGGGTATCGTGGTGACACAACCACGCAGATTGTGAGCCCGCTCACCGGGTGTCAAGCCCACCGAATCACGCACACCCCACCACACCCGCAACAGAGATACCACTTGGCTATCAGGCAGCCAACTCGCGGCTACCCGCGCCGTGCGCAGCACCGGATCCCCACCGCGCCTGCGCGCCGCGACCCGCCGACTCGGTGCGGGCACCAACACCAGTGGCCGATCCCCCGCCCGCAAGCGCGCGAGCCCACCCGCCAACGCCAGCCCGAGCGGCTCCGCCAGATCCCGGCGCCCACGTTCCTTGGCCGCCAGCACCGCCCGCCGCCCCGGCCCCGCGTACGGTCCGAGCGCCCAGCACGGCACCCCCGGATCGGTCCGCGGCCACACCCGCATCGGCGGACCCGCGAGTGCCGCCGCACATGCGGCGCACCAGCCGACCCCCGCGACACGACAGCCCGCACACGAAGCGGGCAGGATCAGATCCAACAAGGTCCGCATCGCCCGAGTCTGCGCGCACCCACCGACACAGACCTGCCAACGTCCGGACCGATCCGCGCTTACCAGCGACCAGATTCCGTTGCCACAGAGCCATTTACGCCCCTGCCACGGCAGGTGGCGGCGGCGAAAGTGCTCGCGACGCCGGACACCCCGTTCTGCGGTACCCAAGCGGCGGGAGCGCGAGTACCGGTTCAGCCGGGCAGCACCGGGACGGCGTTCGCACCCAGACCCGGCACCTCACGCCAGTAGGGTTCGCCGCCGTCCGGGTTGCTGGTCAGCTCCAGCACCGCGCGGGAATCGGCGGCGTACTGATGTTCCGGGGTCGCACTGACCTGGCGCACCGGCGCGGTCAGGTTCCGGCTGGTCTGCGGGATCGGCTGCGAACCGTCGATCGACACGGTGCCCACCGGGTCGACATTGCCTTCCCTGGAGATGATCAACCGGTCACTGCCGAACCAGGACAACGACACCGCGGCCGCACTCGAGTTGACGGCGACGGGCAACGGCGAGGCCAGTGCGTAGCCGCCGCCGGGCTTCGGAATGACCACCGCGACATAGACTTTGCCGTCGGCGATCAGCGCGGCCCGCACGCCGGTCCGGGAGATCCGCAGCTCGGTGATGGGTGCCCGGAAGGTGGACCCGGAGCCCGCGGCGGTGAGCGCCGAGGTGTCGACATCCTGCACCGAGACGGTGTTGGTGGTCCGGTCGTGCACCGCGCGGATCACCCGCTCGCCATCGATGACGGCCCACGCGGCGGTGCCGTCGATGTTCCAGGACGGCCTGGTGATGCTGGTGCCCGCGGCGACCGGAATCGCGTTGCCGCCGTAGGTGCCGATCATCAATGTGCGCGGCGGTTCCGGAGCGGGCCGCCCGGTGTCCGCGACGCCGGCGACCAGCTGACTGTCCGGCGAAAGCGCGGCGGACAGCAGGTTGTTCACGGTGCCGAAGTAGCCGGGGGCAGGCGCGATGGGCGCGTTGTTCTCCGGCACCTGCACCAGCGCGCCACCGCGCAGCGCGTGCAGGCCGATCTGACTGTTCCCGAGCGTCGGCTGGCTGTACTGCTGCACGTCGGCGGTCGACCAGCCGCTACCGGTGAACCGATCGTCGAAGGGTTTGCCGTCGGCGAGCAGCACATACGGACCGAGGATGTCCGCGCCCGCGAGGGTCAGCACCACCTGCGCGGCGAGCAACTCACGATCGTGCGGATTGAGCGCGGAGGCACCGGCGAAGTCGATCTTCACGCCGCCGATCGGCGAGCCGACCTCGTCCGGATCGCCGTTGGCCTTGGTGATGGGGCCGCGCAAGGTGATCGGCGCGGCCAGCTCGTTGCGCAGCACCGGGGCGAGCGCGGGCTGGGTGCCCTCGCCGAGCATGCCGAGCAGCCGCTGGGTCAGCTGCGCCTTGGGCACGGCCGCCCAACGCAGATCCGGCACCACGACGCTGCTGGTCGGATCGACGAAGTAGAGCACGTAGCGCCGATACATCTTGCCGAACGCGATGGCGTCCATCACGACGCCGTCGGGCAGCTCGTCGATGCGCCACTCGTCGTTGACCTTGGTCATCTCGATCTTGTTTTCCAGCGGCGGGTCCGCCGAGGCGCGGTACGCGCCGTTGGTGTCCAGCTCGGCGACCTTGCGCGCCCGGATCCGGTAGGTCGCCTTGTCGCCGGTTCGCGACTCGCGCAAGGTATCCGGCTTCTCCACGATCGTGGTGCCCGCGGCGTCGTCCCACTGCGCGGCGGCCGACGGGGTCATGTACTGGCGGGCCGCCAGGTGCCGGTTGGTCGGGTCGGCGGTGGCCAGCAGGAAGTCGCGCAGCAGCAGATCGGGGTCGCGCCCGGCGATGGGCGGCGGTGGTCCCTCCGAGGTCGGCTCGCGGTTGATGGTGCCGAGCGCCTGCGGCGCCGAGGATTCCGGCAGGCTGGCACACCCGGAGAGCACGACCAAGGCCGCAAGGGCCGCCGCGCCGAACGCGAACAGCCGCTGCCTGCTAGCAGAACCGACACGCATTCTCATGACGGTACGTCTCCCGATTTCTGCACCGCGTCGGCACCCTGCTGAGACTCCGCTACCGCCGTCGATCCGTTCCCACCCGTGGGTACCGCACCACCGTCGCCGATTGCCGAACCCAGCTCCGGCTCAATCGAATTCGGCACGATCTCCAGTTCGACCTGCCGCACCACGGCCTGCTTGCGGACGGGCTCCAGGGGCAGCGGGCTCGCGCCGAGCTTCTTGCCGCGCACCAGCGGCAGCGTCAGCCGGAAGCTCGCGCCGACGCCGACCTCACCCCAGGCCTCCAGCCTGCCTTCGTGCAGGTTCGCGTCCTCCACGCTGATCGACAGTCCGAGACCGGTGCCGCCGGAGCGGCGCATCCGGGACGGATCCGAACGCCAGAACCGGTTGAAGACCAGCTTCTCCTCGCCGGGCCGCAGGCCGACGCCCTGGTCGCGCACCACCACCGAGACCGCGTTCGCGTCGACGTCGCCGCGCATCCTGATCAGCACCGGCTTGCCCTCGCTGTGATCGATGGCGTTGGCCAGCAGGTTCCGCAGCACCCGCTCGACCCGGCGCGGATCGACCTCGGCCACCAACGGTTCCTCGGGCATATCGATGACGACCTCGACGCTGGCGTCCTTGGCCAGATGACGCACCGTCGAGATGGCCGCCCGCGCGCACATCCGCACGTCCAGCGATTCGACCTGCAATTCGGCGACGCCCGCGTCGTGGCGGCTGATCTCGAGCAGATCGTTGAGCAGTCCCTCGAACCGGTCCAGCTCGTTGACCAACAGCTCCGCACTGCGGGCCAGCGCGGGATCGAGATCGTCGCTGCTGCCGTGGATCAGGTCCGCGGCCATCCGAACCGTGGTCAACGGGGTGCGCAGCTCGTGGCTGACGTCAGAGGTGAACCGGCGCTGCAGGTTTCCGAATTCCTCCAGCTGGGTGATCTGGTTGGACAGGCTCTCGGCCATCTCGTTGAACGCCTGCGCCAGCCGCGCCATGTCGTCCTCGCCGCGCACCAGCATGCGTTCCTTGAGCCTGCCGTCGGCGAAGCGACCGGCGATGCGCGCCGCCGAACGGATCGGCAGCACCACCTGTCTGGTCACCAGCGCGGTGATCGCGGCAAGCAGGACGAGCAGCACGATGCCGCCGATCAGCATGGTGCCGCGCATCAGCGACAGGCTGCGCGCCTCACTGGCCAGCGGGAAGATGAGATAGATCTCCAGCGTGGGTACTTCGGTGCTCGGGCTGCCGATGATCAACGCCGGTCCGTGATACCCGCTCGAGTCCGAGACGGTGGTGAACTGGCGGCTGACCTGTCCGCGCCGCACGAAGTTGCGCAGCTCGTTCGGCACGTCCTGAATCGGCCCGGCGGCAACCTCCTGCTGGCTGCTGCTCAGCATCACCAGTGCCACGTCGTAACTGCCCGCGACACCGGTCTGCGGGCTGCCGTCGCTGGACAGCGAATTGCGCGCCTCTTTCAGCTGGGCGCCGGTGTCGTGCGTGCCGACCAACTGGCTGTGCACCGCGTTGCGGGCGCGGCCCATCTCCTCGACCGCCGCGTTGATCTTGGTGTCCAACATCCGGTTGGTGATCTGATCGGTCAGTACCACGCCGAGGATCGTGATCACGATCAGCGACAGCGTGATCGTCGAGACCGCGACCCGCAGTTGCAGCGAGCGCTGCCAGAGGTGACCGAGCAACGTGCCCAGCTCGGTGAACCGGGCACCCATCGCTGCCAGTCGCCGCTCCAGTTGGTTCCTGGAGCGATCGGTCACGACCGAGCCTCGTCGGCGCTCGATGCCTCCGTCCGCACGAACACTGCCACCACTCGCGAACCGCGACGGATCACGGCGGTCCGGCCTTGTAGCCGACGCCACGGACGGTCAGCACGATCTCCGGATTCTCGGGATCCTTCTCGACCTTGGCGCGCAGCCGCTGCACGTGCACATTCACCAGTCGGGTGTCGGCGGCGTGCCGGTAACCCCACACCTGTTCGAGCAGCACCTCGCGGGTGAACACCTGACGCGGCTTGCGGGCAAGCGCGACAAGCAGATCGAACTCGAGCGGCGTCAGCGAGATCTGCGCGCCGCCACGAGTCACCTTGTGCGCGGGCACATCGATCACGATGTCGGCGATGGAGAGCAGCTCGGCGGGCTCGTCCTCGGTGCGGCGCAATCGCGCGCGCACCCGGGCGACGAGTTCCTTCGGCTTGAACGGTTTGACGATGTAATCGTCGGCACCGGACTCGAGACCGAGCACCACGTCGACCGTGTCGGTCTTCGCGGTGAGCATCACGATCGGTACTCCGGAATCGGCCCGCAGCACGCGGCATACATCGATGCCGTTCATGCCGGGCAGCATCAGGTCCAGCAACACCAGATCGGGGCGGATCTCGCGAACCGCCGCCAGGGCCTGTGTGCCGTCGCCGACCACATGCGGGTCGAACCCTTCCCCGCGCAAGACGATCGTGAGCATCTCTGCGAGTGCCATATCGTCGTCGACGACCAGAATCTTCGGCTTCATAATTACTATGTTGTCATCTCCCAGGCCAGGATCGGGCTGCCACGCCAACACTGGTGTGAACCCGCCGCACATCTAACCCTAGCGGGTAATCAAATCGGCCAATCGCGCAGCCAGCGTGGCTGGATCGTCACCTGATCGGAATATCCACCACGGCCCATACCAGTTCCGTTGAGCGAGCTCACGGTACACCGCGAGGGTGCGCTGCTGCAGAGCCGCGTCACGTTCGTACGCGTCGAGTGCTCTGGTGTGGTCGAGTTCGCCGCGCCTGCGCGCCCGTTCCGCGGCGAGCTCCGGCGAGACATCGAGCAACACCTGCAGCGCCGGGGCCGGCAGGTCGAACCGCTCGTACTCCAATTCGCCTATCCAGCCGACGATTTTGCCGTCGGCGGGCTGGTCCAGCCGGGCCGCGTTGTAGGCGGCGTTGGAGGCGACGTACCGATCGAGCAGCACGATGTCGTTGTCCGCCAACGACTTCGTCAACTCGTCGCGCGCGTCCGCCCGGTCCAGCGCGAACAGCAGCGCCATCGCGTTGACCGAGGCCGCGAGATCACCGTGCGCCCCGTGCAGCGCCTCCGCCGCGAGATCGGCGTGCACCGAGCGGCCGTACCGCGGAAACGCCAGCGAGTCGATCCGCAGTCCGGCAGCACGCAATTGGGTGGTGACGGCCTCGGTCAGCGTCCGCTTGCCCGCACCGTCGAGCCCCTCGATGACTACCAGCGCTCCCATGGCACGCAGAGTACAAGGGCCGCCGGATCGCGATGATCCGGCGGCCCCTGTCAACGTGCGAACTCAGTAGCGGTAGTGCTCCGGCTTGTACGGGCCGTCGACATCCACACCGATGTACTCGGCCTGATCCTTGGTGAGCTTGGTCAGCTCGCCGCCGAGCGCCTCGACGTGGATCTTGGCGACCTTCTCATCGAGGTGCTTGGGCAGACGGTAGACCTCGTTGTCGTATTCGTCCGGCTTGGTCCACAGTTCGATCTGCGCGATCACCTGGTTGGAGAAGCTGTTGGACATGACGAACGACGGGTGGCCGGTGGCGTTGCCCAGGTTCAGCAGGCGACCCTCGGACAGCACGATGATCGACTTGCCGGACTCCTTGAAGGTCCACTCGTCGACCTGCGGCTTGATGTTGATCCGGGTCGCGCCGGAGCGCTCCAGGCCGGCCATGTCGATCTCGTTGTCGAAGTGACCGATGTTGCCGAGGATCGAGTGATCCTTCATCGCCTTCATGTGGTCGAGGGTGATGATGTCCTTGTTGCCGGTCGAGGTGATGACGATGTCGGCGTCGCCGATCGCGCTCTCCACGGTGACCACGTCGTAGCCGTCCATCAGCGCCTGCAGCGCGTTGATCGGGTCGATCTCGGTGACCTGCACCCGGGCGCCCTGTCCGGCAAGCGATTCCGCACAGCCCTTGCCGACGTCGCCGTAGCCACAGATCAGCACCTTCTTGCCGCCGATGAGCACATCGGTGCCGCGGTTGATGCCGTCGATCAGCGAGTGGCGGGTGCCGTACTTGTTGTCGAACTTGGACTTGGTGACCGAGTCGTTGACGTTGATCGCCGGGAACACCAGCTCGCCCGCGGCGGCGAACTGGTACAGCCGCAGCACGCCGGTGGTGGTCTCCTCGGTGACGCCCTGCACCGAATCGGCGATGGCGCTCCACTTGCCCTTGTCGGACTCGAAGCGCTCGCGCAGCAGGTTCAGGAACACCTTGTACTCGGCCGAGTGGCTCTCGTCCTCCGGCGGGATCACGCCGGCCTTCTCGAACTGCGCGCCGCGCAGCACCAGCATGGTGGCGTCACCGCCGTCGTCGAGGATCATGTTGGCCGGTTCGTTCGGCCAGGTGAGCATCTGCTCGGCGGCCCACCAGTACTCCTCCAGGGTCTCGCCCTTCCAGGCGAAGACCGGGGTGCCCTTGGGCTCGTCGATGGTGCCGTGCGGGCCGATCACGATGGCGGCCGCGGCGTGGTCCTGGGTGGAGAAGATGTTGCAGGAGGCCCAGCGCACCTCGGCGCCGAGCGCGACCAGGGTCTCGATCAGCACCGCGGTCTGCACGGTCATGTGCAGCGAGCCGGAGATGCGCGCGCCCTGCAGCGGCAGCACATCGGCGTATTCGCGGCGCAGTGCCATCAGGCCGGGCATCTCGTGCTCGGCCAGCCGGATCTCCTTGCGGCCGAATTCGGCCAACGCCAGATCTGCCACCTTGAAGTCGATGCCATTACGGACATCGGCGGTGAGTTCAGTTCGGGCGGGAAGTTCTGAGGTCGTCATAGCCTCTATCTGCCTCTCCTGGAATGTCGGTACCAACACGCAAGGTTAATCGCTGGCGCGGCGGATGGGTACACCGTACTCACCCTTGCTAGCTTGGCGCGATGCCGAACCTCCGCGCCATCGTCACGACCGCTGTCGCCGGGTCGCTCGTCCTCGGTGTGAGCGCCGCCTGCGACAGCCGATCCGACTCCTCATCCGCTACTGCGCCGCGAACGGTGGAGCTGCAGGCGCACCGTGGTGGCCGAGGTCTCACCGCCGAGGAGTCGCTGGCAGGCTTCACCAAGGCGATCGAACTCGGTGTGCGCACGCTGGAACTGGACATCGTGCTCACCAAGGACAAGATGCCGATGATCTGGCACGACCCGACCGTGCTCGGGACCAAGTGCGCGGACACCGCGCCGGTGGTGCCGGACGATCCGCAGTTCCCCTACGTGGGCAAGCTGGTGCACGACCTGACCTACGCGCAGACCCAAACGCTGGACTGCGGGAAGACCCTGGCCGACTTCCCGGGCCAGCAGGCGGTGCCCGGCAACCGGATAGCCACGCTGCCCGCGCTGTTCGATCTGGTGAAGACCTACCGTGGCGCGCACCTGCGCTACAACATCGAAACGAAGGTGGAGGCCGAACATCCCGAGCAGTCGGCGACGCCGCAGGAGTTCGTCGACGTCATCCTCAGCACGGTCGCCGCGGCGGGCGAGACCGGCAACGTCGACATCCAGAGCTTCGACTGGCGGTCACTTCCGCTGGTGCGCAACGCGAATCCGGCGATCCCCCTGGTGGCGCTCTACGACGACACCACCTTCGTCGCGGGCTCCAAGTGGCTCGGCCCCATCCGCTACGAGGACTTCGCGGGCGATCCACTGGGCGCGGTGAAGGCGCTCGGCGCCAATGCCGCCTCACCCGGCTACTCGGTTCCGTACGGCAAGAAGGCGGGTGAGCCGGGCTTCGGCTTGGTCGCGGACAAGGCCTATGTCGAGCGCGCCCACGAACTGGACCTGCGGGTGGTCCCGTGGACGGTGAACGACAAGGCCACCATCGCCGCGCAGATCGACACCGGCGTCGACGGCGTGATCACCGACTACCCCGACCGGATGCGGGAGGTATTGCAGGAGAAGGGTTTACCCCTGCCTCCTGCCTACCACCGCTGAGCCGGGGCAGCCGGGCAACTACGCGGCGCCGGACTCCGGCACGTCGGACTCGACCGAGTCCTGCTGGGCCGACGCCGACTGCGCCGAACTTCCCTGCGCCGAATTCGCCTGAGCCGCAGCACTGATGGTGGCGACCGTGCCGTACTGCTCCAGCAGGCGGCGGCGCTTACGCGGATGGATGTTCGCCTTGGTGACGTCGCCGTTGTAGTGCTCGAGCACCCGGTGGTCCATGATCGCCCGCCACACCGGCGGCAGGATCGCGAACAGAATCATCGTCGCGTACCCGGCGGGCAGCTGCGGCGCCTGCATCGAACTGCGCAGCGTCTGGTACCGGCGGCCGGGATTGGCGTGATGGTCGCTGTGCCGCTGCAGATGGAACAGGAAGATGTTGGTGACCAACCGATCACTGTTCCAGCTGTCGCGCGGCGAGCAGCGCGCGTAATTCCCGTTCGGGCGCTTCGCCCGCAGCAGGCCGTAATGCTCGATGAAGTTCACCGTCTCCAGCAGCGACGCACCGATCACGGCCTGCAAGAACAGCCACGGCAGAATGCCGATGCCGAAGATCGCGCACATGGCGCCGAACAGCACCACGCTCATCGACCACGCCTGCAGGATGTGGTTGTGCACGCTGAACCAGCGCAGGCCCTTGCGCTCCAGGCGCACCCGCTCCAGCTCGATGGCCGAGCGGAAGCTGCCGAACACACTGCGCGGCAGGAACTCCCACAGCGTCTCGCCGAGCCGGCCGCTGGCCGGATCGTCCGGAGTCGCCACCCGCACGTGATGTCCGCGGTTGTGCTCTACGAAGAAATGTCCATAGAACGACTGCGCCAGCGCGACCTTGGCCAGCCAGCGCTCCGCGTGCTCGACCCGATGCCCGAGCTCGTGCGCGGCGTTGATGCCGATGCCGCTGACGAAGCCGAGTGTCGCTGCCAGGCCGAGCTTGTCGACGATGCTCAGCTCGTGACCCGCCCACATCGCGCAGGCGATGAGCAGGCCGATCAGTTGAACAGGAAGGAAAAGATAAGTGCACCACCGGTAGTACCGGTCGTTGCTCAGCAACTCGTAATCCTCATCGCGCGGGTTGGTGCCGTCCTCGCCGACAACCCAGTCCAGGACCGGGATGACGATCAGCACGATGATCGGACCGATCCACCAGAACACCCTTGCGCCCGTTTGCAACACAAGTTGCGAGGGCAAGAGTGCGCTCAGTGGAGCGATCAAGCCGAAAACCCATAAGTGTCGTTTGGGATCAGAAGTTACCGCCGGTTTGCCAGCCGTTTGCACGTTTGCCCCGCTAAATAGGAACCCTTACTCCGATGCCGAGAATAGTTCCAGACTGTACGGCTGTTACGCAGACTCTGGAGGTTGAAACGTGATGAGGGTTACATCCATGGCAGTTGGTTTTTAAGCAGGCTCTCATGTACTTGAAGGCGTGGCTTACTTAACGCAAACGGACTGGGGTTCTTCAGAGTTCGATCAGTGATCGATCCGGGCCGCCAGAATCGCCTCGACGTACGGACTCAGCAACGCACTCAACTCTCCCGGCGCATCGTGTCCGGGACCCGGCGGCGTCGGGATGTAGCTCATCGCGATGCGAACAAGCGCGTGTGCGATGACATCCGATTCGGCCGCGGTCGCCGCGACCCAGCTGTGCTGGAAAGCGAGCGACAGGCGCCGGGTCGCTTGGGCGAGCAACGGCCCAGCATCAAGGGTGATGAGCCGCAACAGATCCAATTTCACCTCGCCGGCGAGCAGTGATTGCACCAGCGGGTCGGCAGCGGCATCAACAAAGAAATTGGTCATTCCCTCGGTGAACGCCGCGCGCACATCACCGACATTGCCGGTGATGGCCGCGTCCACGTGATCGACCAGATCGTCGGCCAGCCGCAGCGCGTACGCCTGCGCCAGCCCACTGCGGGAACCGAACTCGTTGTAGAGCGTCTGTCTGCTCACCCCGGCCTTGGCCGCCACATCACCGAGAGTGATCTTGGACCAGTCCCGTTCGGTGAGCAGTTCGCGCATCGCCCCGAGGACCGAGGCGCGCAAGAGTTCACGCGCCGCCTCCTGATAGGGGACGCGGGTTCCGGAGCGCGGCATACCGGCGACACTGTCACGGGCGGTTCCCGCAGTCAAAACATCACGACCGTTCGATTTCGACCATGTAGAAGTCGGCCTTCGCCGCGCCGCAGTCCGGACAGGTCCAGTCGTCGGGGATATCGTCCCAGCGGGTGCCCGCGACGATCCCGTCCTCCGGCCAGCCCTTGGCCTCGTCGTATTCGAAGCCGCATTGAATGCACTGAAAAAGTTTGTAATCTGTCACTTAACAGCTCCCATCGGTTCGAAATCGATCTTTTCCCGGACACCGCAGTCCGGACAGCACCAGTCGTCGGGGATTTTCGCCCAGGACGTTCCGGGAGGAAATCCTTCGTGCGGCGCGCCTTTCGCCTCGTCGTAAACGTATTCGCACACGGGGCAGCGAAACAGATTCATGCCTGCACCTCGCTAGCGCTCGGCTCCGGCATGAATCTGGCGAGCTGGCACATGATTCGCTCGCTACGCTCACTCATTGGGCCTGCACCTCGCCGGTCGCGACACCGCCCTGGTAGCGGGCAATCACCTTGTCCCGCTTGGCGGGATGGATGTTCGCGAGCGTGATGTCGCCGTGATAGTGCGCGAGCACCCGCTTGTCCATCACCCGGCGCCACAGCGGCGGGAAGTAGGCGAGCAGGATCATGCTGGCGTATCCGCTGGGCAGGTTCGGCGCGCCGTCCCAGCTGCGCAACGTCTGGTAGCGCCGGGTCGGGTAGGCGTGGTGGTCGCTGTGCCGCTGCAGGTGGTACAGGAAGATGTTGGTAACGATGTGGTCGCTGTTCCAGCTGTGCACCGGCGCGGGCCGCTCGTACCGGCCGGACGAAGTGCGTTGCCGGACAAGGCCGTAGTGCTCCAGGTAGTTGACCGCCTCCAGCAGGCTGAAACCGATCACCGCCTGCAACACGAGGTAGGGCAGCAGGGCGATCCCGAACACCGCGACCAGCACCACGTAGAGCGCCGCCGACATCAGCCACGCGCTCAGCACCTCGTTCTTCAGGCTCCACGGCTTCTTGTCCAGACGCGCGAGGCGCGCCTTCTCTAACCGCAACGATGACGTCAGGCTGCCCCACACGGTGCGTGGCCAGAATGCCCAGAAGCTCTCGCCGACACGGGAACTCGCCGGATCCTCCGGTGTCGCGACGCGCACGTGGTGGCCGCGATTGTGCTCGATATAGAAATGCCCGTAGAACGACTGCGCCAGCGCGATCCGCGACAGCCAGCGCTCCAGCTGGACTTTCTTGTGCCCCAATTCGTGCGCGGTGTTGATGCCGATGCCGCCGAGCATGCCGACCGTGATCGCCAGGCCGATCTTGTCGACCAGGTGCAGGCCGCCGTCGAAGCCGAGCCAGCTCACGTTGTCCGCGGTGATCAAATAGCAGGCCACGATCAGCGAGGCGTACTGGAACGGCAGATACAGGTAGGTGAGGTAGCGGTAGTACTTGTCGTGCTCCAGGTACTCCATCACCTCGTCCGGCGGATTGTCACCGTCGGGCCCGAAGAATATGTCCGCCAACGGAATCAACAGATACACCAGGATCGGCCCGAGCCAGAACGGCACCTGGGCCAGGTGATGCCAGCCAATTGCGTTGAGCGCCAGGATCAGTGGGATACCGATCGTGAAAAGGCCGGTCGGGGCGAACAATCCCCACAGCCACATGTAGCGCTTGCGATCGCGCCAGTCCGGGGTGGTCACCGGCTGGGCGGACGTGTCGGCCTCTGTCGACATCGTTGTCTCCAATCCAAAAGCGGCACGTCACGTGTGACGTGCGTTACCTCTGAAATGGACGATAGAGATCGATTTGTCGTTTGTCTAGACAAATCAGCTGATTTGTAAAGAAGCGCGGGTCGCGCAGACGCAAACACCCCGGTCGGAGCAGTGTCCGACCGGGGTGCCTGTTGTCGAGGGGTGTTAGCGCAGCAGCACTTCGGCGTTCTCCGGCAGCGCGTCGACCGGCCACCAGCGCAGGTCGGTGGACTCCGCGCTGCGCACCGGCACGGCACCCGCGGGCGCGGTGATCCGGAACAGCAGATCGAGATGCCTGGTCGGCACGCCGAGCGAGCAAGTGATCGAATGCGCCTGAGCGCCATACAGTTCCGGCTCCAGCCGGAGCCCGCTGATGCCCGATTCCTCAGTGGCCTCGCGCAGCGCGGCACCGGCCACCGTGTCGTCGCCTTCTTCGCAGTGCCCGCCGAGCTGGATCCAGAAGCCGACCCGCGGATGCAGGGTCAGCAGGACCTCGCGTTCGTCGTGCGAGAAAACCACCGCCGAGGCGGTGATGTGTCCCGGCGCGTGCTCGCGCAGGCAGCCGCGCGGCGCCGAGCCGAGGAACGCGAGCATCGCATGCCGCAGCGACCAGTCGTAACCCTCAGCGGGCGACCAGGATTCGAGCAATTCGGTCGCGGAGGCATGTAAGGAATCTGCCGTCACAGTTCGACCAGGCCGAAGCTGGAGCCGGGCACCGGGCGCGGCGTGAGCTCCTCGAGCGGATGGCCGATGGCGATGGCGCCCAACGGATTCCAGTCGTCGTCGAGACCGAGCACGTCGCGGGTGACCTCCGGCGCGAAGATGGTCGAGCCGATCCAGCAGCTGCCGAGCCCCTCGGTGGCCAGCGCGACGAGCAGACCCTGCACCGCCGCGCCGACCGCGACGGTGAACATGGTGCGCTCATTCGCGCGACGCCGCTCGTCCGGATAGTCGTGCGCGCCGTCCGGCACGCAGAACGGGATGATCACCTCGGGGGCGTCGAAAAGGATTCGGCCACGGGCGATTCGGCGTTCCACCCGATCGGGCGCCAGCCCGTCCGCGGTGAGATCGGCGCGCCACTTCTCGGTCATCGCCTCCAGCAGTTGCGCACGCAGACCCGTCTTGCGCAGCCAGACGAAGCGCACCGGCCGGGTGTGGTGCGGCGCGGGCGCGGTCAGTGCCACCGCGACCGCGGCGCGGACGCGTTCGGGATCGACCGGCGCGTCGGCGAACTGCCGGATCGAGCGCCGCAGCAGCACCGCCTCGCGACGCCCCTGCTCGATCGCCTCGGCGGTGCCGAGCCAGAACAGGTCGTCGGTGCCACCGCGCAGCAGGTCCACCGCACTCGACCCGTCGTCGGTGATCGGCAGCCCGCGCACCACTGCGACCGGCACGCCACCGAGCTTGCCCTTCACCAGATCCGCCGCGGCGGCCAGCTCGTCCGCGATCGCGACCTGGGTGACGAGCAGTTCGTTGCCCTGCCCGTCGACCGCGCCCGCGTAGTCGTGCAGCACCCGCAGACCCGAGGAACCGATCGCGGTGTCGGTCTGGCCGTTGCGCCAAGCCCGGCCCATGGTGTCGGTGACGACCACGGCGACCTGCACGCCGAGCCGCTCGGCCAGCGCCGAGCGCAGGGCCTTCGCGCTGGCGTCGGGATCGGCTGGCAGCAGGACCAATTCGCCCTGTTCGACATTGGAGCCGTCGATGCCGGACGCGGCCTGCACGATGCCGAGCTTGTTCTCGGTGATCAGGGTGCGGCCCTTGCGCGCGAGCACCCGCACCGCCTCCTGCTCGACCAGGGTGCGGCGCAGCGCGTCGCGCTCCTCCGGGTCCAGCGGCGCCTCGACGATGCGTCCCTCGACCTTGGCGACGATCTTGCTCGTCACCACGAGCACGTCGCCGTCGGCCAGCCAGGGGGCACGGTCGGCGATGTGCTGGGCGAGATCGTCGCCGGGCCGGAACTCCGGCAGGCCGGTGATCGGCAGGATGCGTAATTCACCGGCCGCATGATCAAAGGTCACGGCTTCACCTCGCTAGCGCTCGCCTCCGCCGTGCCCGACGGCGCTGTGCTCATGGCTCGCTCGCTGCGCTCGCTCACGCCCGCGAGGTCCAAGGCCTCCCGCACCATCTCGGCGGTGGTCGGCGGATCGGTCATCAGCAGCGGCACGCTGCGTACTTCTACACCGGGCACGTCCGCGGTGTCGGTAATGTGGATCAGCCAGCCATCCAGGATGCCGGTGGCCGAGCGGGCGCCGTAGTGGCGGCCGATCGCCTCGGCGGTCGTCTCGACGCCGATCACCGACAGGCACTCGTCGGCCATCCCGCGCAGCGGTTTCCCGTCGATCACGCCGGAAATCCCGATGACCTTGGCCGGGGTGGTGCGCAGCGCGCCGCGGATACCGGGCACCGCGAGGATGGCGCCGATGCTCACCACGGGGTTCGAGGGAGCGAGCAAGACCACATCCGCCGACTCTATGATCTCGATCACATTTGGGGCTGGTTTGGCGTCCTCTGCCCCAATTGTGGCGAATCCATGGGTCTCGATGTTCGCGCGATAGCGAACCCACCACTCTTGAAAATGGATCGCCTTGCGTTCGCCAGGGTTGTCCGGGTCGCTCACAATCACATGCGTTTCACACCGATCGTCGGTTGCCGGGATCAGTTTCACGCCGGGCTGCCACCTGTTGCAGAGCGCCTCGGTAACCGCGGACAGCGGGTACCCGGCGCGCAACATTTCACTCCGAACCAAATGGGTGGCGAGGTCGCGATCGCCGAGGCCGAACCAGTCCGGCTGCGCGTTGTACTTCGCCAGCTCTTCCTTGGCGTGCCAGGTCTCGGCGGGCCTGCCCCAGCCACGCTCGATATCGATGCCGCCACCAAGGGTGTACATGCAGGTATCAAGGTCAGGACAGATCCGGAGGCCATGCATCCAGACGTCGTCACCGACGTTCACGATCGCGGAGACATCGGCATCGGGCAGCAGTTCCCGGACGCCCTGGAGAAAGCGAGCGCCGCCGACACCCCCGACCAGGACGGCAATCCGTGGCCCGCCGACGGGTTCGGTGTCCGCTTGAAGGGAAGTCACATCCGCACAGCCTATGCGCTGCCGGACCGGGCGATGTTCGGGCCAGAGTTGCTGGTCATTTGCCCTACTCCGACTCAAGATCATCTTCGAAAGCGTTCGCGGATAGTAACGGAATAGCGACGGCCGCTTGACCATCGACACGTCCGGCGTGTCTAATCACAGTCATGTCATTTCGGGTTCGCGCGAGAGTGCAAGGCGCGAACGGCTTTTCGAACAGATGTTCGCATCGAGATGACGAGCTCGGGGACGTCCGCGGGACAACGTCGCGGGGTATGGCCGTCGGTAAGCGTGTTGGTCCGACGGATCGAATCATTCTGCGCTAACACACAGTGAGGAGGCGGAGCGATGGCCAACGAGATGGTCTCGCCGACCGATTCCACAGCAGGCGCAGCACGTGGCGTCTGCGCAGACAACGGCTGGATAGAACGCGAGGGGGGTGACGAAGTCTTGACGCCTGGACACAGCATGGGTGACGAGAACTCGACGCCCCGGCTCAGCCTGGTCGTCACGGGCTTCGACGAGATGTTCGAATCCATCGAAGAGCAGTGGCAAGAGCGCGCCCTGTGCGCGCAGACCGATCCGGAGGCGTTCTTCCCAGAGAAGGGCGGCTCGACTCGCGAGGCGAAACGGATCTGCATGGGCTGCGAAGTGCGCGACGAGTGCCTGGAATACGCACTCGCCCACGATGAGCGCTTCGGCATCTGGGGTGGTCTCTCCGAACGAGAGCGCCGCCGCCTGAAGCGCGGCATCGGCTAGAAAAGACTTGGGTTGACCCCCGAGTTATCCGCAAGCGCGACAAGTCGCCACGGCGACAACGATTCTCGCGAGACACGGGTAGCTCCGGGGGTACGCCCGAGCCCCCGCCCGAAGTCCGTCGGCAGGCAACACGACCGACTGGGGCAGCACTGGGTGCGCAGGCACGGGGCGGGCTGACTAGGTTTTACCCCATGGCACGTTCCCGTAATCGTCGTCCGCCGACCGCCCGGTCGGTGATCCGCCGTGGTCGCGGGGTGCGTGGGCCGATGTTGCCGCCCACCGTGCCTGCCTGGCGCACCAGGGGACAGAAGTTCGACCGGCTGGTGCTCGAGGCGTTCGCACCGCTGGACACGCGCTGGCACGACCGGCTCACCAAGCTCGATATCGCGGTCGACGATGTGCCGAAAATCCGTCCGCTGCACCCGGATACGGTCACCTGGCCGGACGAGGTGGTGGCCGACGGCCCGGTGCCGCTGTCCCGGCTCATCCCGGCCGGCGTGGACCGGCACGGCACCGCGACCCGCGCCCGGGTGGTGCTGTTCCGCAAGCCACTCGAGCTGCGCGCCAGCGATCCCGACGATCTGGTCGACCTGCTGCGCGAGGTCCTGGTCCAGCAGATCGCCACCTACCTCGGCGTCGATCCGGACATCATCGATCCCGAACCCGAGTAAAAACACACCAAGCCGCGCACACTTCGGTAACGAATGTTGTTGCGAGCAGCGATAACTGATTACCGACACCGCGTGCGCGGCCCGCAGACCGCGCACCGACCCGACCTCGGGACGACCGCACGACCCGAGGCCCCTTCGCCCGCCCGCGGCAGCCGCCGCGTGGAGGGAGTTTTTGCCCGCTTCCTGAGCGTGTCTAGCCACATCGGCACGCCGGGAGGGTTACTCTCATCGGCGTGATCCCCATGCGTCGTTGCTGCCGTCCAGGTTGCAAGAATCCGGCCGTCGCGACGCTCACCTATGTGTACTCGGACTCGACCGCCGTCGTCGGACCACTCGCGACCGTCGCCGAACCACACTCCTGGGATCTCTGCGAAACACACGGCTCCCGCATCACCGCCCCGAAGGGCTGGGAAATGGTTCGCCACGAAGGCGGATTCTCCTCCAGCACACCGGATGACGACGACCTGACCGCGCTCGCCGAAGCGGTCCGCGAGGCCGGACTGCGCCGCCGCCCGCCGGAACCGGACCAGCGCGGCTACCGCGACTACGCGCCCCCGCCGCAGCGCACCACCCGCACCGGCCGCCGCGGCCATCTCCGCGTACTCCCCGACCCCCCTTCCTGAACAAACCAGGACCGGGTCAAACCCTTGCGACACAACCACTGCGCTTAACCCACCCCGTCGGCTCCGCCGCCTGCCATCCCCTAGGGTGGTGGGCATGACAGTCGCCCGCTCTGCCGAATTCGTAAACGCGGTGATCAAGGCTTACGACGTTCGCGGTGTGGTCGGTGAACAAATCGACGCCGAATTCGTCAGGGACATCGGCGCATCGTTCGCCAGGCTGATGCGCGCCGAGGGCGCGACGCGGGCCGTCATCGGACACGACATGCGCGAGTCCTCCCCCGAGCTGTCCAACGCCTTCGCCGACGGTGTGCTCGCGCAGGGCCTCGACGTGGTGCACATCGGGCTCGCGTCCACCGATCAGCTGTACTTCGCGTCCGGCAGCCTGAACTGCCCCGGCGCCATGTTCACCGCGAGCCACAACCCGGCCCGCTACAACGGCATCAAGATGTGTCGCGCGAAAGCCATTCCGGTGGGCCAGGACACGGGCCTGGCCACCATCAAGAGCGAAGTCGGCGAGGGCGTGCCCGCGTTCGACGGGCCGCACGGCACCGCGACCAGCGTCGACCTGCTCGCCGACTACGCGGCGTTCCTGCGCAACCTGGTCGACCTGTCCGCGGTCCGCCCGCTCACCATCGCGGTGGACGCGGGCAACGGCATGGGCGGCCACACCGTGCCCGCCGTGTTCGAGGCGCTGCCGCAGGTGACCATCGTCCCGCTGTACTTCGAGCTGGACGGCTCCTTCCCCAACCACGAGGCCAACCCGCTCGATCCGAAGAACCTGGTCGATCTGCAAGACCTGGTGGTCAAGTCGGGCGCCGACATCGGTCTCGCGTTCGACGGCGATGCCGACCGCTGCTTCGTGGTGGACGAGAAGGGCGACCCGGTCTCCCCGTCCACCATCACCGCGCTGGTCGCCGAGCGCGAGCTGGTCAAGGAGCCGGGCGCGGTCATCATCCACAACCTGATCACCTCGCACGCGGTGCCCGAGCTGGTCACCGCGCTCGGCGGCACTCCGGTGCGCACCAGGGTCGGCCACTCGTTCATCAAGCAGCAGATGGCCACGACCGGCGCGGTGTTCGGCGGCGAGCACTCCGCGCACTACTACTTCCGCGACTTCTGGGGTGCCGACTCCGGCATGCTCGCGGCGCTGCACGTACTGGCCGCGCTCGGCGAGAAGGACCGGCCGGTGTCGGAGCTGATGGCGGCTTACGAAACATATGCGGCCTCCGGAGAGATCAATTCCACAGTGCCGGACGCAAAGGAGCGGACGATGGCTGTGGTGGGGGCATTCGGGGATCGGACGATCTCGGTCGATAGGCTTGATGGCGTGACCATCCAGCTGGCCGACGACGCCTGGTTCAATCTGCGCGCGTCGAACACCGAACCGCTGCTCAGGCTGAACGTCGAAGCCAGATCGCCGGAAGAAGTAGACGCACTCGTAACAGAGATTCTGAGCATCGTCCGCTCCTGACTGGGATAGTGGAATTACGGCGGATGGAATCACACGCTCAGGATTCGACGAAGGGCTGGGAAGAAGTAGACGGCTCAGCCCGATGCAGAGATTCTGAGCATCGTCCGCTCCTGACTGGGATAGTGGAATTACGGCGGATGGAATCACACGCTCAGGATTCGACGAAGGGCTGGGAAGAAGTAGACGGCTCAGCCCGATGCAGAGATTCTGAGCATCGTCCGCTCCTGACTGGAATAGTGGAATCACAGGCCTTGGATTCGCCCGACTCGGGCCCGGCGTGGCAGCTGACCCGGGAGCGAGCGAGGGCCGAAACGACTCAGCGCGATGAGGGGAGGTGGGACGCCCGATGATCGCTGGAACCCCGGTGCTCGACCTCGACGACGCCGCTTCGCTGGAGGCGGCCGATACCGGCGGCGCCCTGCGCTCGGCCGCCTCCGGCGGCGCTCAGGTCCGTGCCACCGCGGCAGCCGTCGGTGAGGACGCGCTCGCGCGCCTGGCCGGACTGCGACCGCGCAGCTTGGTGCTCGTCTCCGGCTCCGGCCGGGCCGCACGCGCCGCGAGCCTGCTCGTCGCCGCGCTCGGCGACCGGGCGGGCCTGCCCGTCGTGCCCGTCACCGCACTGCCGCCCTGGGTCGGCCCCCTGGATGTCGTCCTCGTCGCGGGTGACGATGCGGGCGACCCCCGCCTGACCGACGCGGTCGACCGAGCACTGCGCCGCGGTGCCGAGGTGGTCGTCGCCGCGCCCATCGAGGGACCGATGCGCGCCGTCGCCGCGGGCCGGGCCGCCGTCCTGGCGCCGCGGGTCCAGGTGCTCGATCACAACCGGCTGCTGCGCTTCCTGGCCGCCGGAATCGCCGTCCTGCGCGCGATCGACCCCACCCGCAGCGGCACGTTCGTGCCCGACCTCACCGAGCTGGCCGACGTGCTCGACGCCGAGGCATTGCGCGCCGGGCCGACCAACGAGGTCTTCCGCAATCCGGCCAAGACCCTCGCCTCACGAATGCATCAGCGCGGCATCGTGCTGGCGGGCGATTCCCCCGCCGCGGCCGAGCTGGCCGAGCACGGCGCCGAGGTGCTGCTGCAGTCGGCGGGCCGGGTCGCCACCGCGGTGGATCTGGCCGAGGCGGTGGCCGCCAAGTCCCGAATGGTCGAGGCCGCAGGCGAATCCGCGCCCGGCTTCGATCCGCTGTTCCACGACGAGGAGCTCGACGGGCCGGTACAGGTGGAACGCATCCGCGTGTTCGTGCTCAGCGCCGACGCCGACCAGGCGGCCGCGCGCCGCCGGATCGCCGTGTTCGGTGGCACCGGGTCCAGCCTGGTCGACGCCGATCTGGTGAACGCCGAGCTCGATCTGCTGCACACCGGCCTCATCGACCCGTCCGTGCCCGCCCCGGCGCGTCCCGAGGAGCCCGCTCCCGGTGCGGGGAGCGAACTAGAACAGCTCGCCGTGCTCGCGGTGCGGCTGGAAATGGCCGCCGCCTACCTACGGCTGATCGGAACCCGCGGCACCGCGACCGACAGCCAAGGGCAGTTCGGGGGAAGCTACTAGTGCACGAACTCGTTGGTGCGCTGCGCTCGTATGCCTGGGGCTCGCGCACCGCGCTCGCTCAGTTGTGCGGCCGACCGGTTCCGTCCGCGCATCCCGAGGCCGAACTGTGGTTCGGCGCGCACCCCGCCGACCCCGCGCACGTCCGGATCAACGGCGACACCCGGTCGCTGCTCGATTTCGTCGCCGAGGATCCGACGCGCGAATTGGGTCCCGCCGCTCAGGAATTCGGCGGCAAGCTGCCGTTCCTGCTGAAGATCCTGGCCGCCGAGGAGCCGCTCTCGCTGCAGGCGCACCCGAGCACCGCGCAGGCGCGCGCGGGCTTCGAGCGGGAGAACCGCACCAAGGTGCCGTTGGACTCGCCGATGCGCAACTACCGCGACGACAACCACAAGCCGGAACTGGTGGTGGCGCTGGATCGGTTCGAGGCGCTCGCCGGCTTCCGCGACCCGCACCGCACCGTCGAACTGCTGCGCGCGCTCCAGGTCGACGGGCTCGAGTCGTTCGCCAACCTGCTTGCCGCGCAACCGGATTCCGACGGGCTGCGCACCCTGTTCACCACCTGGATCACGCTGCCCCAGCACGTGCTGGCGACGCTGCTGCCCGAGGTGCTGGACGGCTGCGTGCGCTACCTGTCCGGAAAAGGCAAGCGCGAGTTCACTCCTGAGGCGCGCACCACGCTCGAACTCGCCGAGGCCTACCCCGGCGACGCCGGTGTGCTCGCCGCGCTGCTGCTGAACCGGCTGACCCTCGAACCCGGCCAGGGGCTGTTCCTCGCGGCCGGAAACCTGCACGCCTACCTGCGCGGACTCGGCGTGGAGATCATGGCCAACTCCGACAACGTGCTGCGCGGCGGCCTCACGCCCAAGCACGTCGACGTGCCGGAACTGTTGCGGGTACTCGACTTCGAGCCGATCAACCTGCCCGTCGTGCTGCCGGAACCGGCGGGCGACGGCTCGGTGCGCTACCGCACGCCCGCGCCCGAATTCGAGCTGCGCCGCTTCGACCTCACCGAGGGCTCGGCCCAGGTCCCGCTCACCGCGGCGGGTCCGGGCATCGTGCTGTGCACGGCGGGTTCGGTGCGGCTGCTGCACGGCGAGTCCGAGCTGACGCTGGAGCGCGGCGCGGCCGCGTGGATCTCGGCCGCCGACACCGACATTCGGGCCCGCGCGCTGGACGGGCCCGCCCAGCTCTTCTGCGCCTGCGTCGGCAAGGTCTGATCCGGCGCACCCGCCTGCGACCGCAGTGATCGGTCAGGCATCGGGTATCCGGATGCCGACACACGCTAAGTTAGCCAGGATCGGGCAATTCGGAGAGAGGACGTCCAGGGCATGTCGGCTGGTGGTGGCAAGAAGGCGATTCTCGCCGCGTTGTCGGCGAACGCGGGGATCGCCGTCGCGAAGTTCATCGGTGCGATGATCACCGGGTCCGGGTCGATGCTCGCCGAGGCGGTGCACTCGGTCGCCGACACCGGCAACCAGGCGCTGCTGCTGCTCGGTCAGCGCCGCGCCGCGCAGGAGGCCGACGCGCTGCACCCGTTCGGCTATGCGCGCAATCGCTACTTCTACTCGTTCATCGTGGCCCTGGTGCTGTTCACCCTAGGCTCCGGTTACGCCCTCTACGAGGGCATTCACAAGATCCAGCATCCAGAGGAGCTCAGCTCGCCGATCGTCGCGATCGTCATCCTGGTCATCGCGATCGGGCTGGAGTCCTACAGCTTCATGACCGCGATGCGCGAATCCGCGCCGCTCAAGGGCGACGCGAGCTGGTGGCGGTTCATCCGTAACTCGCGCAGCCCGGAACTGCCGGTGGTGCTGCTGGAGGACACCGGCGCGCTGATCGGCCTGGTGTTCGCCTTCGCGGGCGTCGGGCTGACCATGCTCACCGACAACGCGGTGTGGGACGGCGTGGGCACCCTCGCCATCGGCATCCTGCTCGGCATCATCGCCATCGTGTTGATCATCGAGATGCAGAGCCTGCTCATCGGTGAAGGCGCCACTCCCGACGAGGACCGGCTCATTCGCGAGAACCTGGTCGACGGCGAGCGCATCGACCGCGTGATCCACCTGAAGACTCAATACCTCGGTCCCGAAGAGCTTTTGGTGGCCGCCAAGATCGGCGCGGTGCCCGGCCTCGACGTCACCCAGCTCGCCGCGGCGATCGATGACGCGGAGGCGCGCGTGCGTGCCGCGGTGCCCGCCGCGCGCGTCATGTACCTGGAACCCGACCTCTACCGCACCGAGTCCGTCTGACGGCTAGGGCTTGCGCAGCAGGTCCAAGGGGTCGGTACTGATGTCGAAACGCTGGCGCAGCACGTGGCGGGCGGCGTGCAGGCCCGACATGCCGTGCACGCCCGGGCCGGGCGGGGTCGACGAGGAGCACAGGTACACGCCGGGAATCGGTGTGGTGTAAGGGTTCCAGCGCGCGGTGGGCCGGAAGGCGAACTGACGCAGGGTCATCGCGCCCGCCGAGATGTCGCCGCCGATGTAATTGGCATTGTGCGAGGGCATTTCGGCTGCGGTGTAGACGTGCTTGGCGAGGATCAGGTCGCGGAAGCCGGGGGCGAAGCGCTCGACCTGGGCGATGACCGCCTCGCTGACGTCACGGGTCGAGCCGTTCGGCACGTGTGCATAGGTGTAGAAGGTGTGCTTGCCCGCCGGGGCCCTGGTCGAATCGACGACACCGGGCTGGATGGACAGTACGTACGGCCGCTCCGCGTGCTGGCCCGCGGCAACCGCGCGTTCGGCGGCCATCGCCTCGGCACGGGTACCGATCAGATGCAGTGAGCCCGCGCGATCGAGGCCTTCCGCCTGCCAGGGCACCGGACCCGCGAGCGCGAAGTCGACCTTGCACGCGGCGCCCCCGTAGCGGAACCGCCTGAGCCGCTTGGCATATCGATCCGGCAGCCGATGGCCCGCGATCCGCAGTAACTCCGCGGGCGTGAGATCGAGGACGACCGCGCGGGCGTCGTCGAACTGCCCGAGCGAGTCGATGCGGTGGCCCGTGTGCACCCGGCCGCCGAGGCGTTCGAGCTCCGCGATCAGCGCATTCGGGATCGCCTGGCTGCCACCCCGTGGAATCACCCAGCCGCCCGCGTGCGCGAGCGTGCCGAGCAGGAGTCCGGCACCGGCGGCGGGCACGCGACGCGGCGGGGTGATCGCGTGGGTGGCGACACCGGTCAGCAGTGCGGGCGCGGCGTCTTCCTGAAACCTGTTGTTCCACAACGGCGATCCCTGCTCGAGCGTCCGCAGCCCGAACCGCACCGCAGTCAGCAGGTCCTTGGGCGGGCGGCGCAGATCTGACATCGCGAGGTCGACCACCGCCTCCCAGTGCGGCACCAGCGGTCCGAACAACGAGCGCCAGGCGGCACCGTCGCGGCCGAGGCCTTCGACGGTTCGCTCCAGATCGCGCCAGGCCACCCCCGCCGTGCCGCCGTCCATCGGATGACCGTAGGACGCCTCCGGCGTGAGCAACTCGACGCCGTGCGCCGCGAGATCGAACGCGCGGAAGAACGGGGACGCCAACGCCATCGGATGCGCACCGGCACACACGTCGTGCTGGAATCCGGGCAACGTCAGTTCGGCCGTGCGCGACCCGCCGCCCGCCGTGAACTCGGCCTCGTACACCTCGACGGAGAGCCCGGCCTTCGCCAGGATCACCGCGGCGGCGAGACCATTCGGCCCGGAACCGACGACCACAACATCAGGCATATCCCCACGCTACCGGCCCGCGATCGGCACTCCCCGGCCCGAGGATGCGCGTCCGATCACAGCGACTGGATGACCTGCCGGATCGAGGCGAAGGTGTCGACTGTCACCGCCGCATTCGGTCCTGCGAAAGAAGATTCGCACGATGTGCGGCTAGGCGGATTCCACACCGACCGAGGCCAGCCATTCGGCGACGAGGATCTCGAGGCGCCGCTCGCGCAATTCCGGCCGGAGCCTGCCGTGGCTGTCGAGGGTCGCGAGTCCGTGCATCGCGCTCCAGGCCACCTCTGTCCGGGCGCCGAGGTCCGCCTCGTCGACGAACGGGCGGAACATGGCCTCCAGCTCCGCGAAGGCGTCGATCAACGGCTGCGGCGCATCCAGACCCCAGACGAGGTCGACGTTCATCATGAACATCGCCTCGTAGCGGGCCGGGTTCGCGGCCGCGAAATCCAGATAGGCACGGGCGACGCGGTACAGCGCGTCGGCTGGGCTCGCCGCCTCCTCGTGGCCCTGGTGCAGCACGGTCGCCAGGTCGGCAATCCCTTGCAGGGCCACCGCCGTCACGATCGCCGACTTGCCCGCGAAGTGGCTGTACAGCACCGGCTGGCTGTATTCGATGCGCTCGGCCAGCCGACGCACGGTCACCGCCTCCCAGCCCTGCGATTCCGCCAGCTCACGCGCGGTATCGATGATCCGCTGATGGCGTTCGGCTCGTTCGCGTTCCTTGCGGGTCTGGGGGCTCATGACCTGAATACTAGCAGGGCTAGACAAACTATCGAAGCTCCGTTATTGTCGCTTGTGAACCTAGCGCCGCTAGATAACAGAGCAAGACCGCACCAATGAGCAACACCATGACCACCTCGCGCATCGCCACCGCCCTCTCCCTCATCGGCGCGGCCTTCATCCTCTACATCGGCCTCAGCTACCTGCTCACCCCCGAAACCACCGCGCCGAGCTTCGGCCTGCCCGCCTGGCCCGACGGCGATGCCGTCGCGTTCCTGAACCTGAAGGGCGTGCGCGACACCGTCCTCGGCCTGCTCATCCTGGTGCTGCTCGCCGCGAAGCAGCGCTACGCCCTCGGCATCGCCACCCTGGTCATCGCCCTGGTCCCGGTCGGCGACATGCTCACCGTGCTCAGCTGGAACGGCTCCCCCGCCGCCGCCTTCGGCATCCACGGCCTCACCGCCGCCCTCGTCTTCCTCACCGGCGGCGTCCTGCTGCGCGAACACCAGCTGGCCACCAAGGCAACCCCGCAGCGCACCGCGGTCGGCGCCGACGCCTGACCACATAAGACACTGTCCGGCACCGGCATTCAGCCGGTGCCGGACACTTCTGTGTCCGGACAGCTTCGCGCAGAACACGATTCACGAACGCCGCGTGATCCGGAACACAGCGCGCTGCCCGCCGATGAATCTCCCCGCGCGACTCCGTCGATATCCCTGAACGCACCACGAGCACAGGAGACGACACCATGGCGACCAAGCCGCACGGCCCCGCGTCCTACTTCCCGTCCATCGAGGCCAAATACGGCCGCAGCATCGACGACTGGCAGACCGCGATGCGCGAGTCCGGCCTGACCTCCCACAAGGCCCTCGTCGAATGGCTCAAATCCGAGCACACCCTCGGCCACGGTCACGCCACCGCCCTCACCCAGCATCACCTCACCCCCGAGAAGTGGACGTCCTGACTCTGGCCGCCGACCGTATCCAGTGCAGCCGAGTGCTCAGTAGACTCAGGACATGACCGCAGCACACAACGAGTACGAAGAGGTCCATCGCCTGGTGGATCATCTGTCGGCCACTCAGGTTCGACGGCTGCGGTTGCTCGTCGCCCAAGACCCCGAACTCGGCAAGATTGCCGGTGCCCTCGCCGAGGCCCATGATGCGAGCCACTCATCCGAAGCCGTCGACAAGCCACGTCGCCGATCCTTGGGTTTCATCGGCACTCTCGAAGCGGAACCCGATCTAGCCGAGCGGTCGGCAGAGATAGTTCGAGAGGGCCTGGGCGGCACTGAGTGATCGTCCTGGACACCGGGCCGATCGTCGCCGCGATCAACAGTCGCGACAATCGGCACAAGGAATGCGCTGACCTGCTCGAGACAGCTGCGGGCCCGCTGATCGTGCCCGCACCAGTACTGACTGAGGTCTGCTACCTGCTCGAGCAACGCAGCGGTACGCACGCGGAGGCGATGTTCATAGCAGCTCTGCTGGACGGCGGACTCGAACTGGAACCGCTGACGCATGACGACTTGCGGCGGGTCCACGAGCTCATCCTGAAATACGCCGACCTTCCGCTCGGATCAGTGGACGCGTCAGTCATCGCCGTGGCCGAACGCCTGAACGCACGGAACGTGGCGACACTGGATCTCAAACATTTCCGCTTGGTGCGACCTCGCCACCTGTCGGCATTCAACCTGCTGCCCTGACGCTGGACAGCGCGAAGGGCCCGCAGATCCTGCGGGCCCTTCGTGTTTCACCGAGCAGCTAGGCCCGAACCAGGTCCTTGGTGTCGGGCCCTTGCTGTGGCTGTGCGCCGTGGTCGTTATCGACCATGGTTTGTTCGTCGAAGGGCAGTTTGCGGTCGAGTACTTCTCGGGTGCGATCCATGTCGATGGTCTTGGTCCAGGTGCCGATGAGCACGGTGGCGACGGCATTGCCGGAGAAGTTGGTGAGCGCGCGGGCCTCGGACATGAAGCGGTCGATGCCGACGATCAGGCCGACGCCATCGAGCAATTCGGGGCGATGACTCTCCAGGCCGCCGGCCAGCGTGGCCAGGCCCGCGCCGGTGACCCCGGCCGCGCCCTTGGACGCCACGATCATGAACAGCAGCAGGCCGATCTGCTCGCCGATGTTGAGCGGTTTGCCCATCGCGTCCGCAATGAACAAAGAGGCCATTGTCAGGTAAATTGCAGTGCCGTCCAGATTGAACGAATAACCGGTCGGCACAACCACACCCACGGTCGTCCGCTCGACGCCCATGTGCTCCATCTTCGCGATCAACCGAGGCAACGCCGACTCGGACGACGAGGTCGCGAGGATCAGCAGATACTCGCGGGCCAGATAGCGGACCAGCTTCAGCACCGACACCCGAGCTATCGCCCACATCATCACCCCGAGCACGCCGAACACGAATATCAAGCAAGTCAGGTAGAACGCGATCATCAACGTTGCCAACTTCAGCACGGCATCCAGACCACTCTTACCGACCAGATTGGCGATCGCGCCGAACGCACCGATCGGCGCCAGCCACAGAATCATCACCAGCACGCGGAACACGAGCTTCTGCAGCAATGCCACGCCGCGAATGATCGGCTCACCGGTCTTGCCCATGGCCTGCACCGCGAAACCGACCAGCAGCGCCACGAACAGGGCCTGCAGGGTGCTGCCCGAGGTCAGCGACGACAGCATGGTCGTCGGGACGATGCTCGTCAGGAAGTCCCACGTGCCGCCTGCGCTGTGCGCAGTTTTCGTGAGCCCCTCGACCGCCTTGGCGTCCGTACCGACCTTCAACCCGGTGCCCGGCGAGATCACGTTGCCGACGACGAGCCCGATGATGAGCGCGACGGTCGACATGACCATGAAGTACGCGATGGTCAGCCCGCCGACCTTGCCGACGGTCGCCGCCGACCGGATCGAGCCGATGCCGAGCACGATGGTGCAGAAGATGACCGGCGCGATCATCATCTTGATCAGATTGACGAAGATGGTGCCGAGCGGAGCAACCGACACCCCGAACTTCGGCGCGAGCCAACCCACGAGAATGCCCGCGATGACCGCGAGGATGACGGCCAGATACAGCCAGTGGGTGCGGTCACGCTTGCGCGGTGGTGCTTCCGGTGTTGCTTCGCTCATAAGTGGGGATGTCCTCCGAAGTGGTGCCGACGTGAGGTGCCTCACGCCTTCCAGGCAGAATGATGACGGTCCGGGTGACGCCGGTCACGGTTTGGTGCATTACGTTCAGCGGAGGAAGGCAGCTAGTGAGACGCGGTCGGCTATCCCTGGCCGGTCAGGCCTTCGCGCTACAGCTGATCGTGTTGACCCTGATGGTCGCGGTCGGCGCGGTGCTCGCGGTGCTGGACGCGCGGCATCACAGCGACGTGACGACCACTCGCGAGGTGCGCGATGTCGCGGTGAGCGTGGCTGAGGCGCGGTCCACCCTGAGTGCCGTCTACACCACCGACCCCACGGCCCTGTTGCAACCGGTGACCGAGCGCATCCGCAACGCGACCGGCATGGACTTCATCGTCGTGATGGCGCCGGACCGCACCCGCTACACGCACACCAACACGGCTATGATCGGGCAGCCGTTCAGCGGGAACATCGATCGGGCGCTGGCCGGGGAGACCTTCACCGAAACCTTCACCGGCACGCTCGGCCCTTCTATCCGCGCGGTGACGCCGGTCTACGACGGCGGTCGGGTGGTCGCGCTGGTGTCCGCCGGGGTGACCCGCGCCAAGATCGGCGATCAGGTCGCCACCCAGCTGCCGTTGATCCTCGGCGTCGCCGCGGCGGGCCTCATGGTCTCGGGCAGCGGGTCGTTCCTGCTGAGCCGCAGGCTGCGCAGGCAGACGCACGGGCTCGCGCCCGACGAGTTGCGGGCGATGTACGAACAGCACGACGCGGTGCTGCATTCGATCCACGAGGGACTCGTGGTCTTCGGCATGGCGGGCGAACGCGCCGAGGTGGTCAACGACGAGGCGCGCAGGCTGCTCGAACTGCCCGACGGCGAGGTGCGGCGCGGCGACCTGCCGACCTCGATGCAGCAGATGAGCTGGGGCGTGGTCCGCGACGAGATGCACGTGACCGGTGATCGGATCCTGCTCATCAACCAGGACATCGTCACCTGGGAGGGGCGTCCGATCGGCACCGTGATGACCATTCGCGACCACACCGAATTACGGGCGGTGATGGGCGAACTCGACTCGGTGCGCAGTTTCGCCGAATCGCTGCACGCGCAGGCACACGAATCCGCCAATCGGCTGCACACCGTGATCACCATGGTCGAGCTGGGCCGCCACCAGGAGGCGGTCGAATTCGCCACCTCGGAACTCCAACTGTCTCAAGCACTTATCGATCGACTGCTGGGCGCGGTCGGCTCGCCGGCGCTGGCGGCACTGCTACTCGGCAAGGTGAACCAGGCGGCCGAGCGCAGCATCGAACTGACCATCACCGAGGAGACCGCGCTCGACTCGATCGAGCCCCTCACGCCGCAGGAGACGGTCACGCTGGTCGGCAACCTGATCGACAACGCCATCGACGCCGCCGCGGACAGCCCGTCGGGCTGGGTGGAGGTCACCGTGCGGCACCAGGGTGAGTCGGCCGGGGAAAACGCCGAAGCTGTTTCGCCCGAACAACATTCGGCGTTGTATGTTCGCGTCGCCGACAGTGGGCCCGGAATGTCGGAGGAGACATTCGCACGGGCGTCGCAGCGCGGTTATTCGACCAAGGCCGACCATCACGGGCTCGGCCTTGCGTTGGTCCACCGCCTGGTGGCCCGGCACGGGGGGACCATCCGTACCGAACTAGATCCGGAAAGCGCGGTAACCGTGACGATTCCGCGAAAGGACGCACAGTGATCCGAGTGCTGATCGTCGAGGACGAACCACTCATCGCCGAGGCACACCGCGCCTATGTGGACCGCATCGAGGGCTTCACGCCCGTCGGGGTGGCGCACACCGGCCGCGAGGCGATGCGTGCGGCCGCCGACGCCGCGGCCGAGGGCACGCCGATCGACCTGGTGCTCATGGACATCGGGTTACCCGATGCCAGCGGCCTCGATGTCGCGGCGGCACTGACCGGCCTCGCGCCCCGACCCGACGTCATCGCCATCACCTCGGCCCGCGACCTCGCCATGGTGCGCACCGCCGTCTCCCATGGCGTTGTCCTCTATCTCTTGAAGCCGTTCACCTTCGCCGCCTTTCGCGACAAGCTCGATCGGTATCGCGAATTCCGCACCGCCCTGCCCGCGGGCGAAACGGCGGTCTCCCAGCACGACATCGACCGCGCCCTCAGCGCGCTCCGCACCCCCGACCAGCGCGCCACCACCCCCAAAGGTGTTGCGCCACAGACCCTCGACGAGATCTCACGCACCGTCCGCGCCGCACCGGAGGGGATCACCGCCGCGGACACCGCGACCACCATCGGCGTCTCCCGTATCACCGCATGGCGCTACTTGGAGAAGCTGGCAGACGACGGGTTAGTCACCCGCCGTTCAGATTACGGCCGAGCTGGCCGTCCTAAGACCCGTTACGTCTGGAAAACCAAAGCCTGACAAGGATCTTCGCGCAGACCACCCGAAAAGCGTTCTGCGCGAAGACTTTCGATCGATCTAGGCGGGCAGGTGGCCGTAGCCGAAGATGTTGATGAAGTAGTTGCCGGGAATCAGTTGATTCATGGCATGCCACTGCCCCGACGGGTCGCGCTGGTAGTAGCTGACCCCGAAACCCGCGTCGTAGCAAACGATGTCGGCGGTGCCGAACGGGCTCCAGTACGCACTAGCGTCCGGGCGGTTGAATTCGAACGGCGTCTTGAACAGGTGGCTGCACGGCGCGATGCTCGGCTCGTAGATCGACGGCGCGGCCGCGGCGACCGGCGCGAATCCGACCGCGCCGACGCCGACCGCTCCCGCGAAAACCGCCGCGACCAGCACACGAGGGAAAGACTTCCGCATAGAGGTTCTCCTCGACTATCCAGTTGGCAACAGTGAGCAAACGTAGCGATCCCGCGACAGAGGTCCCGGGACCCTGCGCAGCACCCTGCCAGAAGGCCGCTACGCCGACACTGTTTTCCGACCGTCAGACGTCGGTGGAGAACCGGATCCCGCCGTCGGGGATCTCGACGCCGGGCCAGACGCGCGCGCCGCGTAGTAGTTCGCAACGGGCACCGACCTGCGCGCCGTCACCGATGACGCCGTCGCGCACCAGCGCACGCGGACCGATCCGCGCACCGAAACCGATGATGGAACGTTCGACCGTGGCACCGGCCTCGATGATCGCGCCGTCGAAGATGACCGCACCGTCGAGGCGGGCACCCGCGCCGACCTCGGCGCCACGACCGACGACCGTGCCGCCGATGAGCAGCGCACCCGGCGCGACACCCGCCCCCGGATGGACGAGCGATTCACCGCGCTGCCCCGGCAGCGCAGGCGAGGGCGCGATGCCGCGAACCAGGTCGGCGGAGCCGCGGACGAAGTCCTCGGGGGTACCCATGTCCCGCCAGTACGACGAGTCGACGTGCCCCTGAACGCGCGCGCCCTCGGCCAGCAACTGCGGGAAAACCTCGCGTTCCACCGAGACCGGGCGGCCCGCCGGGATCTTCTCGATGTACTCGCGCCGGAAGACGTAGCAGCCCGCATTGATCTGATCGGTCGGCGGATCCTGCGTCTTCTCCAGGAACGCGGTGACCCGGCCGTTCTCGTCGGTCGGCACGCAACCGAAGGCCCGCGGATCACTCACCCGGACCAGATGCAAGGTCACGTCGGCGTTGGTCGACTCGTGCGTATCGAGCACCGCGCCGAGTTCGGTACCGCCGAGCACGTCGCCGTTGAACACCATCACGGTGTCGGCGCGCAGCTTGGGCAGCACATTGCGGATGCCGCCGCCGGTGCCGAGCGGCTCGGTCTCGGTGACGTACTCGAGCTCGAGCCCGAGCTCGGAACCGTCACCGAAATGCTCCTCGAACACCTCCGCCTTGAACGAGGTGCCGAGCACGACGTGCGAGATCCCGGCGTCGGCGATGCGGGCGAGCAGATGCGTGAGGAACGGCAGTCCCGCCGTCGGCAGCATCGGCTTTGGTGCCGAAAGGGTGAGCGGGCGCAGCCGTGTGCCCTGCCCGCCCACCAGGATCACGGCGTCGGTGCCTGCATTTCCTGCCATTCAAGGTCCCCTGTTCACAGTGGATCGATTGTTGCTCGCGCGCCGAACGGCACGCGACCTGCGCCAATTCACGCCGGGCCGCACCAGACAGTGCGCACCCGTCGCCCATTGTCGCAGTGCGGACCCTTGTCGCTCAGTCGCGTGGCTAGTGACTCGCTTCTTGCGCCTGTTGCCGCAGCGCAGATCGAACCGCAATCCGGGAGCGCACCGCAAGTCCGGCCCGCAACGCCAGCCGCAACGGCAGCTGCCACCAGTGCGGATGCCGGTCGGCCTGGAATCGGTAGGCGCTCGCGTGGTGCGCGGGCAGCATCACCTCGGGGTGCCGTCCCGCGGCGTGCCCCTTGGCATGGGTGACCTCGGCCGACGGCACGAACACGTTGTGCCAGCCCGCCTTGCCCATCCGGTCGCCGAAGTCGACGTCCTCCATGTACATGAAGTAGCGCGAGTCGAAACCCTCGATCGAGTCGAAGGCCGCGCGCCGCACCAGCAGGCAGGAGCCGGACAGCCAGCCGACGACCCGCTCGGAGATCTGCTCGTTCTCCTGGCGGTAGCGGCGGGTCCACGGGTTCGTCTTCCACACCGTGCCGAGGATCGCGTGGCCCGCGCCGTCCAGCAGCCCGGGCACCTGGCGGGCCGAGGGGTAGACGCTGCCGTCCGGTTCCAGCACCAGCGGGCCGAGCGCGCCCGCCCGCGGCCAGCGCTTTGCGGCCTCGAGCAGCTTGTCGATGGAATCGGTGCCCCAGCGGATGTCCGGATTGGCGATCACCACGAACTCGATGTCCGGATCGATCTCGGCGACGGCCCGGTTGATCGCGCCGCCGTAGCCGATGTTGCCGCCGGTGCGCAGCAGCCGCACATGCGAATTGGCCTCGGCGATCAGCTCCGGCACACCGTCTGTCGAACCGTTGTCGGCGAGAATCACCTGTGGTTTCTCGGTGGTGGCGTCAGCCAACGTGGTGATGAAGTGCTCGAGGTGCTCGCCCGGTGAATAGGTCACCGTGACGACGGCCAGCCCTTTATGGACGGAATCGGAAGCGCTCACGGCCGCACAGCCTAGTCGGACAACCTCACCAGCGCGTCCCCTAGTGCCACCTGCCACTGGCGCAGCGGCGTCAACCCCGCTTCATCCCAGGCACGGTGCGACAACACCGAATATGCCGGGCGCCGTGCAGGTCTCGGAAAAGCGGACGAGTCACACGGCCGGACGCGCTCCGGATCGGCGCCGACTCCTTCGAATACCGCCTGCGCGAGATCGAACCAGGTGGCCTGTCCGGCGTTGGTGGCGTGCAGCAGTCGCGGAGCGTCCGGACGACCCGCCAGCTCCAGCAGGGCGGCCGCGAGATCCGCCGCAAAGGTGGGCGCCCCGAGCTGATCGTCGACCACGTTCACGGTGTCCCGCTCACGCTCCAGTCGCAGCATGGTGGCGACGAAATCACTGCCACGCCCGGCATATACCCACGCGGTACGCACCACGTGCGCATTCGGAGCAAGCTTCAGCACAGCCTGTTCACCAGCGAGTTTGGACTCCCCGTAAACACTGACCGGGCCGGTCGGATCGATGGTCTCGTACGGACGGTCGTGCACGCCCGCGAACACATAGTCGGTGGACAGTTGGATAAGCCTCGCGTCGATCCGCGCACAGGCGGCGGCGAGCACGGCGGGGCCGGTCTCGTTGCCCGCGAAAGCCGCCGCCACCTCGGACTCGGCCAGGTCGACCGCGGTGTAGGCGGCACAGTTGATCACCACGTCGCCAGGTTCGAGAACTGCGGCGACCGCGTCCGCGTCGGTGATATCGAGGTCGCGGCGGCCGAGGGCGCGGGCGTCGGGTGCGAGCCGGATCAGTTCCTGCCCGAGCTGCCCACCCGCTCCCGTCACGACGAGGCGCGCGGACCGGGCGGCATCGGATGCTGTCGAAGCTGTCACGGGGTCGAGTCTGGCACGCCGCCACACCTGCGGATTGCGGGTGCCCGGGCCGCCATTCGTTAGCCTTCAGTCAGTTGCCCTCGGCTGGTACCCACCGCGAACAAGGGTTTGCCGCATGGGTGCCGGGGGATACAGAAAGGTGGGGTGGTCACTCGGATCGTGCAGTCGAAAGAGGCCCCGAGCTTGTCGAAAGGATGTCGAGTTGTCGAGAGGAAAGAAAGTAGCTGCGGCGCAGGAGGTTCCGGGTGACCCGGCCGCTTAGAGCGCTTGCGAGCCGCGAACGCGCGAGGCCGCGCGGCGCTGAATCGCATTTACCCGCAGGTGGTCCGCTGCGTGGGTTCGCCGCGATTCTCGCCGTTGTGGTGCTCGTCATCACCGGCTTCGCCTGGCACAGCGTCGACAGCCTGATCTCCAATATCGAACGCATCGGCAACCTCGGCCTCGGCGGCGGACGTGACGGTGCCGTCGACATCCTGTTGGTCGGCGTCGACAGCCGCACCGACGCGCACGGCAACCCGCTGTCCGACCGGGAACGCGCGCTGCTGCACGCGGGCGACGAGGTCGGCACCAACACCGACACCATCGTGCTGATCCGGGTGCCGAACGACGGCCGGTCCGCGACCGCCATCTCCATCCCCCGCGACTCCTACGTCGACATTCCCGACCTCGGCAAGGGCAAGATCAACTCGGCGTACGGCGCGACCAAGGAAACCCAGCGACTGAAGCTGATGAACCAGGGCGTCACCGAGGCCGACGCGGACAAGCAGTCCACCCAGGCGGGTCGCCAGGCGCTGATCAAGTCCGTGGCCAACCTGACCGGCATCAGCGTCGATCACTACGCCGAGGTGAGCCTGCTCGGTTTCGTGCTGCTCACCGACGCGGTCGGCGGGGTCGAGGTGTGCCTGAACAATCCGGTCGACGAATGGATGTCCGGCGCCGACTTCCCGGCCGGCCGCCAGCGCCTCGACGGCCCGTCGGCGTTGAGCTTCGTGCGGCAGCGCCACAATCTGCCACGCGGTGATCTCGATCGCATCGTGCGTCAGCAGGTGTTCATGGCGCAGCTGGTCGGGCAGGTGCTCAACGCGAAGACCCTCGGCAACCCCGGCAAGATGAAGCAGCTCAGCGATGCGGTCGGGCGCACGGTCGTGCTCGACGACGACTGGGACGTGCTCGCGTTTCTGCAACAGCTGCAGGACCTTTCGGGCGGCCAGGTGAAGTTCGAGACCATTCCGGTCACCGATCTGAACTTCATGACCAACAGCGGCGAATCGGTGGTGAAGGTCGATCCCAAGGCGGTGAAGACCTATGTCGGCTCGCTGGTCGACGAGAAGGCCACCGAATCGGACGAGCCCGCACTGGATCCGGCCACGGTGAGCGTCAGCGTGTACAACGCCAGCGGGGTCGGCGGCCTGGCCGGTCAGGTCGCACAGGCGTTGAGCGGTAAGGGTTTCCACGAGGGCCTGGTCGGCAACTACACCGGACCCAGTGTGACGAGCAGCCGGGTGCTCGCCGCGAACACCTCGGACGCCAAAGCCAAGGCCGTGGCCAAGGCGCTCGGTGGGCTGCCGGTGCTCGCGGATGCGACGCTGTCGCCGGATTCGGTGAGCGTGGTGCTGGCGAGCGACTATTCTGGTCCGGGCTCGGCGGCAGGGGGCATATTCGACTTCTCCGGAACGTCGAGCGCCACCGCGACGCCAGTCCCGCCCGCCCCACCGATCGACGCAGGCCAGAACGGACCGAAATGCGTGAACTAGACCATGCGTGAATTCGACCAGGCGCTCACCCTCACCGAGAAGGTGCTCGATCCGATTCTCGCGCGCGAACCCGCGGGTCCGCGCGTCACCTACTACGACGACGCCAACGGCGCCCGGATCGAACTGTCCGGGCTGACCCTGGCGAACTGGGCGGCCAAGACGGCCAACCTGATCCGCGACGAATTCGGCCTCAGCCCCGGCGCCCGGATCGCGGTGCTGCTGCCCGCGCACTGGCAGACCGCCGCCGTGCTACTCGGCTGCTGGTGGGCGGGCACCGAGGTGGTGCTGCGCCCCGACGAGGACGCCGAACTGGCCCTGGTGACCCCCGACCGGATCGACGACGCCGACGGCATCAACGAGGTGGCGGCGCTGTCCCTGGACCCGATGGGCGCGCCGGTGCGCGACCTCCCGGTCGGCGTGACCGACTTCGCGACCTCCGTGCGCGTGCACGGTGATCAGTTCCTGCCCGGCGGCGCCGGTGCCGCACTGGACGGTATGCCGGTGGCCGAGGTGCTCGCCGAGGCGAAGAAATCGGCCATGCGGCAAGGGTTTTCCGAGGGCGACCGGGTGCTGTCCAGCACGCCCTGGGACACCCCCGCCGAACTGATCGACGGCTTCGTCGCGGTGCTCGCCGCGGGCGCCTCGCTCGTTCAGGTGGTCAACCCCGACCCCGCCCTGCGCGAACGGCGCATCGAAACCGAACGCGTCACCGCACAGCGCGCCTGACACCAGCCGCACACCTCCTGACTTCCCGCAGACCGAATCGCATGCGATTGGGTGTACGGGAAATCAAAGGGTGTGCGGCTATTCCGTGGCACCGGTTCGGTGGCCAACCTGCCGGAATCGAACCGCAGGGGTAGCTCGGCGCAGTAGCTTTGACTCAGTAGGGGTTGATTTTGGTCGCGCATCTCGATGGCTGCCTCCTACCACGGTATAGACGGAAGTCCGACTAGGGGACGTTCCACATTCTGGCCGGGTTCCGTACGGTGGACGTATCGCACAACGACGGAGTTGGTGAATGATGAAGCCGCAGTATTGGTTCCGCTGGTTGTCCGTTCAAGGCGCGCCCCGGCTGGTGCTGCGTCTGCAAGCACGGCGCGGTGATCCGTTCGCCGAACTGATGGGCGGGCCCGCCGGGGTCGCCGATCCGTATCCGCTCATCGAGCAGCTGCGCGGCGAAGGCAGGCTGATCCGCACCCCCATCGCCTGGGCGAGCTTCGATCACGAGCTGTGCCGTTCTATTCTGCGCGACAACCGATTCGGTGTGCGCAGCACCGAAAGCTTCAATACCCCAGGTCAGGTGCAGAAGCTGGCCAAGTACTTCCCGCTGCCGCCGAACCCGGTGGAACCGCCATCCATGCTGGTGATCAACCCGCCGGAACACACGCAGATGCGCAAGCCCGTCGCCTCCGCATTCACCCCGCGCGCCATCGGCAGATTGCGCGACCGCGTGGAGACGGTCACCGCGGAATTGCTCGATGCGCTGCCCGCTGGTGGATCCGCCGATCTCGTCACCTCCTTCGCCGCCCAGGTGCCGATCGCGATCATCTCCGAGATGCTCGGCTTCCCCGACGCGGACAAGGAACGGTTCCTGCACTGGGGCGACCGGATAACGCCGCTGCTCGATGTCGGCATCTCCTGGCGCGCGCACCGGCGCGCACTGCAGGCGATGGAGGTGATGAACGACTACTTCGACGTGCACATCGCGCGACTGCGCCGCACCCCCGGCGACGACATCCTCAGTGCCCTGGTCACCGCGGGCGAGCTGGATATGTTCGCGCTCAAGGCATCCGCGAGCCTGCTGATGGGCGCGGGCTTCGAAACCACCGTGAACCTGATCGGCAACGGCGTGGTCCAGCTGCTCGAGCACCCCGAACAGCTGGCGCGGCTGCGCGCCGAACCCGAGCTGTGGCCGAACGCCGTGGAAGAGATACTGCGCTTCGACTCGCCGGTCCAGACGACGGCGCGAACCGCGTTGTGCGACGTGGAAATCGACGGCATCCAGCTGCGCGAGGGCGACACCGTGGTGCTGTCGCTGGCGGGTGCGAACCGCGATCCCGCGGTCTTCGCCGAGCCGGACCGCTTCGACATCGGCCGCGCAAATGCCAAGGAGCACTTGTCGTTCAGCAACGGCATCCACGTCTGTCTCGGTGCCAGCCTGGCCCGCATGGAAGGCGTCTACGCCTTGCAGGCCTTGTTCGACCGCTTCCCGGATCTGCAACTGGACGGGCCACCGCAGCGCCGAAAGTTGTTCACACTGCACGGATACGAGCGGATGCCGGTCCGCCTCGGCCGCCGCGCCCTCGCTCCCCAACCTACGTCCGTCTGACTTCGTACAGCGGCTCGGTTCTTCGGACCGAGCCGCTGTACGAGGTAGGTCAGCTGAAGCCGACGGCCTGCTGACCCCAGGCGGTGTGCAGGTCCGCGTCGGGATCGTCGACGACGCGGTCGACGGTATCGATCAGCAGCGTGGTGCGCGTGGACGGGCGGTACGGCGGCCAGTGTTTCGAGCCGTCGAGCGCGGCGGGAACGCCGTGCGTGGCAAAGGCCAACCAGCGCCGCATCATTCGGCCGGAGACCTCCATCGCCACCTTGCGCCCGCCGAGCCAGAAGGTTGGATCGTGATTGAACGAGCCGAAATTGCCGAACACATAAGGCAATTCGGTGGCGTGGCCCGCGCCGACCCGAGCCGCCCGCAACATCGGCGTCGCATGATCGAAGCGGTACATCCAAGTCGGTGAGTGCTGCGCGTGTGCGTCGGCCACCCAGTGCGCGGGCATCCGGAACGCGGCGTCGCCGGACATGGCGAGCGCGCCGCGCGTCTTGTCCAAATCCGGGTAGGCGGAGGTGATTTCGGCGATCCGCTCGTGCGACAGCTCGGGGTGACTGGCCGCCACGTCACTGAGCATCGCGTTAACCGCGTCCGGGGTCACCGGCATGATGGGCGAGCGGAACACCCGGAACAGCGACGCCTCGTCCTTGTTGGTGCCGATCATCAACGGCACCCGATGCGACCGGCCGTGCTGGAACCGATCGATCGGATAGGTCGGCAGCAGATCGCCGTCGACCACCGGCGCCGCCGCGAGCCTGCCCGGTTCCTTCAACGGGATCTCGTCCAGCAGGATGCTCGCGACCTCCACGATCTTCTCGATCGGCCAGTCGAGCAGTTCGATGGCCCGGTGCGCGGGCAGTTCCAGCAGCTCGAGGAAGCGCCGGGCCACACCGGCCGCGCGCTCCTGGCCGAACACGGTGGTCGCGGGCGGGCTCTCCGCGATGGCCTTGTGGAACAGCCCGGCCGCGCGCGGCGAGGTCAGCAGCGCGGTGACGCAACCGGCGCCGGAGGATTCGCCGAACAGGGTGACGTTGCCGGGGTCGCCGCCGAACGTGGCGATGTTGTCGCGCACCCATTCCAGGGCGGCGATCTGGTCGTGCAGGCCGAGATTCGGCGTGAACGGGCCGGGCAGCGAGGACAGATCGAGGAAACCGAGCGCACCGAGCCGGTAGTTCACGGTGACCACCACGACGTCACCGGCCTCGGCCAGCTTGCGTCCGTCGTAGATGCCCTGCGCCGCGGTGCCGAGGCAGTAGGCGCCGCCATGCAACCAGACCAGGACCGGTCGCGGTTCGCCCGTCTCGAAGGTGTGCACCACGTCGCCGGCGTCGCGGCGGGGTGCCCAGACGTTCAGCCAGAGGCAGTCTTCGCCCATCCGCAGGTCGGAGTCGACCGGGACCATGTTGCCCATCGTCTGCGGCGCGATCTCGCCGAAGGTGGCACAGTCCCGGGTGCCATCCCACTCGGGCGCGGGCAGTGGCGGCAGGAATCGATTGGCCCCGCTCGGCGCCGCCGCATACGGGATGCTGCGCCACACCGCCACCGGACCGTCCCAGCGGCCGCGCACATCCCCCGAGGTCGTGCTGGCGATCGGCTCGGCGCCGCCCACTTCCCAACCCTCTTCAGTGCCCATGGTCCGCACCTCCTGCCAGGTACCCGTAAGTGTGCTGCCGGTTTGCTCCAGCGGGCCCCGCACCTCGTGATCTCTTCATCGAGAGTACGTCCATGCTGACGACCTGGGAACGCGACGCACCATTATGAGACCGTGGCGGTACGCTTGACCGATGCCGAGTTACAGCTATCGGTGCCGCAGTTGCGGGGACACTTTCGAGATGAACCGCCCGATGGCGGAGTCGTCGGATCCGGCGTCCTGCCCCAGCGGCCATGCCGACACAGTCAAGTTGCTGACCACGTTTGCCACGGTCAGCCGGGGTAGCGCGGCACCGGCGCCGAGCCAGGCCGCGCGTCCGGCCGGTGGCGGCTGCTGCGGCGGAGGCTGCTGCAGCTGAGCGCGGTCAAGTGTCGTCGCGACCGGTTTCAGTCGCGGCGATCGGCGTGGCCGAGATCACGGTCCGGCGCGACCCGATCCCGCACCTTCTGCTTCAACACCGCGATATCGGGAAAACCGCCGTCGGCCTTGCGTTCCCACACCTGTTCGTCGTCGACGGTGATCCGGAAAACGCCGCCCGTCCCCGGAATCAGCGCCACCTCACCGAGTTCGGTGGCGAAGGTGCTCAACAACTCCTGCGCCATCCAGCTCGCGCGCAGCAGCCAGCGGCACTGGGTGCAGTACTCGATCGCGACACGGGACATGCTGGGTCACGTTACTCAGTCTTCGATTTCACCGTCGAGGTAGACCCAGGCCCCGTCGGCGCGCAGGAACCTGCTGACCTCGTGCAGTGATCTGCGGGAGCCGTCCGCGCGATAGTGCGCGACGAACTCGACCAGGCCGGTCTCGTCGAACAGCCCGCCGTCCGCGGTGCGCAGTATCTCCAGGAACAACCACCGCTGATCGGGATCGAGTGTCAACTCCGCCGGCCTGGTGCGCGGATGCCACGATCGACGTAGATAGTCGGTGTTCCCCACCGCGAAAGCGGTGTAGCGCGAACGCATCAACGCCTCGGCGGTCGCCGCCGCCCGCTTCCCGCTCAGCACCGGCCCGCAGCAGTCGTCGAAGGCCTCGCCCCGGCCACACGGACAAACCCGCGTCCCACTCATCCCCCGATTGTTGCGCGCCCCCGCAACAAAGATCATCCCGGGTCACCCTGATCCGTGCGACCTGTCGATTCCGGCGGCGTAGTCGACGCTCAGCGGGCCTCGACGGTCGCCAGGGCCTTGGCGATCGCGACGGTTTGTTCGCGCCAGCGGCGCAGGTCGGTGACGCTCGGGGCGAGCTCGTAGTCGTGATGATGGGCGGCCCTGGACAACGCGGCCCAGAGGGCGGCGACCTGCGCGGCGACCTCGGGTCCGGCGAAGGTGCGCAGGGCGATCAGTTGGGCCCGCATCGGGCAGCGCATCAGCGCGGGCGCGAGTCGTGCCCACAGTTCATCCACGGACTGCTCCAACGCGATTCGCAGAATCCACGCGGTGGCGCGGGACCACAGGCCGCCCGCATCGGTCACCGATCCGGCCAGCAGCCGATCCACGGTGTCGAGCCGCTCGGCCACCGATGGCCGGGGCCGCTTCGGGCCTTTCGACGGTCCGCGCTTGGTGCCGCGCCCGCCGCCGTTCGGACCGCGTCGCGGACCACGCTGTGTCATCGCCACCCCGCCGTCACTTCGCGAGCCACGCGACGAATCTCTCGGTCTCCGTGATCAATTCGCGCATGCTGCGGCCGATCGGCACGTGCGCGCCCGCGGTCGCGTCGCGCAGCGCCTCGACCACCCATTTCCCTTCGCGCGCGATGAGGAACTTGTTGAGATCGTCGACCTTGCCACCGACACCCATCACCGCGAGAGCTACCTTCGCCCTGGTGGATTGGGCCGCATCGATGTGCCGCTCCACCTCGCGGTGATTCATGCCGTCGGCGAGCAGGGTGCGTCTGGCGCGGCCCAGGCTCGCGGCTTCCACGGCGGAACGGCAGCAGGTTGCGACGAGTTCGTCGGCGATGGCCTGCGGCAGCTGCGGGGTGCGCACGAGCGCGCGGGCGTCGTCGAGGTAGCGGCGGACCGGGTCGCTGGACACCCGCACCTCGACCACCGAGCGGTCGCGGCGCTGCACCTCCAATACGGTGGCGTCGAGCTGCATTCGGCGCACCGCCTCGGCGAGACGCTCGTCGTGGGTGAACACGACCACCTGCCGGGTCCATGCGACCGCGGCCAGCACCCTGGCCAGTCCGTCCACCTTCGCCGGGTCCATCGCCTGCACCGGGTCGTCGATCATGACGAAGCGGAACGGGCTCTCCTCGACCGTGGCGCGCGGCAGGAACAGCGACAGCCCGAGTGCGTGCAGCTCACCCTGGCTCATCACGCCGAGCGCGGCGCCGTCCACGTCGTCGACGGTGACATCGAGGAGCACCCGACGGGCGGTTCCGGCGTTGCCCTGCAAGGTAATCGAGCCGAGTTCCACGTTGCTCTGCTGGCGCAGCGTCTGCCAGACCCAGCGCGCGGTGGTCTCCAGCGGCGTCATGCGTTCCCCGCGCAGGCCTGCCGTGGCGGACTTGAGCCAGTCCTCGGCCTTCTTGACGGTGCGCAGTTCGGCCGCGTGCGCGGCGACCTCGCGCGCACCTTCCAGCCAGCTCACGATGCGCGGGACCAGCGGGGTCCACACCTCGTCGAGGCGGTCGAGTTCCTTGCGGGTGCCCTGCTGCACCAGATCGAGTTCGTCGACCAGCCGCGCGTGCGCGCCGCGTAGTCGGTCCGGTAGGTCGGTGCTGTAGTCGGCGGAGGTGAGTGCGGCCCAGTCGGCCCAGGCTCGGCGGACGGCGGAGGTGTCGACCGAGGGCGGGTTGCGCGGGTCGAAATCCAGTTCTGCCGGAATGAGATCCGGCAGGGAGCGCGCCGCGCGCAGGGCATCACCGAGTTCGGTGCGTGCCGTGGTGAGTGCGTCGACCCGTGCGGCGAGGGTGGTGATCGAGTCGTCCGCCGCGCGGGCCCACGCGTCGTCCAGGTCGCCGCGACCGCACACCGGGCACGGGCAGGTGCCGGTCGCCGTGTGGTGATCGCGGGCGCGGCGCAACAGTTCCAGCACGCGCAGGTCGGCTTCGGCGTCGGCGGTGGTGCCGCGGGTCAGCGCGGTGCCGCATTCCGCGAGCCGGGTGGCCACCTGCGCAACCTCCGCCGCCGTCGGCAACGTGAGCCGCACGATCGCACGCAGGCCTGCCGGTCCGGCCGGGTCGTCGAAGGTGCCGATCACCTCGCGCCCGACGGCGGCGAGGTCCGGTTGGGCGGGGCGCAGCAGGCCGTTCACCCGCACGGCGCGGTCGTCGGCCACCGTCTCCAGCGCCTCGAGCAGTTCGAGACGTTCCTGGCGTGAATCGCGCACGGCGCGTTCCAGTTCCAGGCGGCGCATGCGAATTCGCTCCTGCGCCAGGGTCAGTTCGTCGAGGCCGAGCAGTTGGTGCAGCGCGTCGAACAGGTCGCTCGGTTTGCCGTCGACCAGCGCGCCGAGCTCGCTGTAGGACAGGAACGGGCGGTAGAGCTCCAGCCTGCCCGCCCAGCGGTCCATGTCGAATTCCGTTGGCGCGGTGGGCGGGTGCTGTTCGGTCCAGGTCGCGTCTGGCAGGTCCGCGTCCGGGGCCCATTCCTTTGCGATGGTCAGCTGCGGCTTGTTTCCGGTGGTGAGCAGCTCTACCTCGATGCGGGCGGTGCCGCCGTCGTGCAGGTTCCGCCAGCCCTCCCGCCAGGCCGCGGATCGACCGTCCCAGCGGCGATTTCCGCCGGTGAACACGAGTTCGGCGGCTTCGGCGAAGCTGGATTTGCCGCTGCCGTTGCGGCCGACGACCAGGGTGAGGCCGGGTCCGGGCGGCAGTTGCAGTTCGGCTTCCGGACCGATGCCACGGAAGCCGCGGACCCGGATGGCGCGCAGGAAGATCCCGCCGTCGTCGAATTCGGTTGCCCGATCGTCGTTCTCGGTGCCACCGAGGGCGCGCAGGACGGTTCGTGCGACCGAGGGCGTCACTGCGGGATCAGCGGCGAGCCGACGAGTAACCACCTCGGTCAGCCGCGGCACCGGATCGGCGTCGGGACGCATTTGGTCGGACCCCCTCCACCACCGAGCCGCTACACGTCCTCCGACCTCGTGCGCGGCGCCACCGTCGAAGCTGTGCGAAACGCTACCCGATCGCGTCGGATTCGCCCACTGGAGGGAATCCCTCCGGCTCCGATGCGAATCTGCCCGCGCGGGGATGGATATGGCCATCGAAACGGCTGGGGCCGCGCCTCGATGTCCACCCCTCGCCAGCCCCGGCGGGCAGCTCGTCGGTGTATCACCCGATTTGGATGGTTCGGTCGAGCCGAACAGGACAGAATGCCAGAGAACAACAATGTACGCAAGAGGGTTTTCGGCATCGAAACCTGCGACGGCACAATAATTTCCGTGCGATACACACCGGCCGGATCCGCACTTGTCGGTGGCCTGGGGTAGAAATCCGGTCAACCGAGGAACAGGGGAAGACATGACGCGCTGGAGCGAGGACCAGGTCACGGCGCTCGCGCCGGACGCGAGCTCGCTGTCCGCCGCGCGGAAACTCGCGAGCCGCTGGCGCGGTGCCGGGCAGCACGACATCGCGCTGTGGGGACTGTGCCAGGGCAGCGGCGCCAAGCCGTATCAGACGATCATCGATCTGTCCGGGCCCGCGTACAAGTGCTCGTGTCCGAGCCGCAAGTTCCCGTGCAAGCACGCGCTGTCGCTGTTGCTCGAGTGGGCGGCGGGCCGGGTCGAGGACGCGCCCGCGATCGCCGATTTCGCGGCGAGCTGGATCGGCGGACGGATCGCCCGCGCCACCAAGCCCGCGGCGGAGGGCAGCACCCGCACCTCGAATCCGGCGACGGCCGAACAGCGGCGGGTGCGGGTGACCGCGGGACTGGCCGAACTCGACGTCTGGCTCGGCGATCAGGTGCGCACCGGTCTGGCGCAGACCGACCGATCGTTCCGGGCGTTCGAGGCGATCGCCGCCAGGATGGTGGACGCGCAAGCGCCCGGCGTGGCCTCGACCCTGCGCCAGCTGCCAACCGCCGTGGTGACCAGGGCCGACTGGCCGGAGGTGGTGCTGCGCGAATACGCGCGGCTGCACCTGCTCATCGCGGCGCATCGCCGACTCGACGAGCTGACGCCCGAGCTGAGCGCGAGTGTCCGCGCGCACGTCGGTTATCCGAATCCCGCCGAGGCGGTGCGCACCGAGCCCGCGGTTCGGGATCGGTGGATGGTGCTCGGCGTGCGGATCACCGAGGACGAGCGCCTCTATACCCGGCGAACGTGGTTGTACGGGCGCGAGTCTCGGCGCTGGGCGCTGGTGGTGGACCACTCGTTCGGGTCGCCGGGATTCCCCGCGGATGTGCCGCCCCTCGGCCTGCTCGCCGACGCCGACCTGCACTACTACCCTGGCGCCGCGCCGCTGCGGGCGCTGTGGGGTGAACGTCACGGTGCCGCAGAACCTTTCACGACGCTGCCGACCGATCATGACCTGCCGGGCACGGTGGCTGCCGCGCTCGCCGATCATGCCGCGGCGTTGGGGGCCGATCCGTGGCTGCGCGGCTGGCCGGTGCTGCTCGTCGACGTGGTACCCGTGTACACCGAAAGTGGTTGGTACATCGCCGAATCCGATGGCACCGCGTTGCCGGTGGCGCCCACCGAGCAACCGTGGCGGCTACTCGGCGTGTCCGGCGGTCATCCGGTGACCGTTGCCGCCGAATGGACCGTCGAGGGCCTGGTGCCGGTCTCGGTGTTCAGCACCGGCGACGTGATCGATCTGGCGCGGCTCGATCCGGTCGGCCGGAGTGCGTCGAATGCCCGGACGACACAACAATCGAACGCCGCGGACCTGACCTCCGTCGCACTGCTCGGCACCGCCCGCCGAGCACCCGACCTCACCCGGCTCGCCGCCCCCGTGGCCGACGCCGCCGACCGACTACCTGCCGATCCGGCGCTGCGCCTGCTCGAATCCGCCGCGCTACAAGACATTTTCGCGCGCGGCGGGGTGCGCGCGGCCACCGCCAAAGCATCCGAACCCGCCGAGGACGACACCCGGCGACTGCTGCCACACACCGCCGCCGGTCGCCTCGCGCGGATGCTGCAAGAGCGGTCGCCTTTTCTGCCCGAATGGTTCGCCGCGGCCACGCCGCACGACTATCGCGCACCGGACGCGCTGTGCGGGCAGCTGCTCGACCAGGCGAAGAGCAACGCCGAGCTGCGCGAGCCGCTGCTGCGCTTGGCGGGGACCCGCGGCCGGTGGCTGGCGGGCCAGCATCCCGAATGGCGAAAGCTGGTGCGCCAGGAGCCCACCGTGGCGCCGACGGAAGAGGTCTGGCAGTTCGGGCAGCCGCCCGAGCGCCGGGGATGGCTGGCCGAGTTGCGCGGCCGGGATGCCGGCGCGGCGCGCGAAACGCTCGCCGCGGCATGGTCCAAGGAATCCGGGCCGTTGAAGGCGGAGTTGCTCGCCGTACTCGCGGACGGGATTTCGCGGGCCGACGAGCCGCTGCTGGAGGCCGGGTTGAACGACCGGCGCTCCGACGTCCGGCGGACCGCCGCCGGTCTGCTGACGCTGCTGCCCGATTCGGCGTTCGCGCACCGGATGACGCGGCGCGCGAACGACTGGATCCGCGTCGAACACCGTATGTTGCACACCGAACTCGTTGTCGCCCTGCCCGATACGCTCGATCCGCCCGCGCAGCGCGACGGCATCACCGACCGCAGCGTCGAGTTCTCCTATCGGTGGGGCGGCGCACCCGACGGTACCGCGGGCAGGCTCCGCCAGCTCGTCGCGGCGACGCCGCTCGGCCACTGGACGGCCGTGCTCGGCGCGCCCGACAAGGTGGTCAAGGCCACCATCGACGACCGCTTCCGCCAGCCGGTCTTCGACGGCTGGGTGGATGCCGCACTGGCACAGCATGATTCGGTGTGGGCGCGGGCGCTGTTCGACGCCGGCGTGCCGACCGACCTCGCCATGCTGCGCAGGCGCGAGCTGTTCGCGCTGCTGCCGTCGGCCGACCGCACCAAACACCTGCTGAACCTGGACGGCTCCTGGCTCTCCGAGATCGAGGCGCTGCTGCCCGCGATGGGCCATCCCTGGCCGGAACCGCTGGCGCAGCACCTGATTCTGCTGCTGTTCGAACGTGCCCGGGCGGCGGCCCGCCGCCCGGAGGCGCACGGCAATACGCCCAACGCACACCGCTCGCTGCTGTCCGCGGCGTCGGTGCACCTACCTGTTGTCGCCGCGAGCGCCGCCGCCGTGGTGGCCCGCAGATGCGGCGATCCCACCTGGGAGCGAGCCTTCGATCAGCTCGCACACGACCTCAACCACCGCTCGATGATGCTCGAGGAGTTGCAGTGACCACTACCGACGTGACGCCCGACCTGCTGCGTCCGCACGCCGAACAGGCCTACGCCGACGAACTGCGCGCCCTGGTGGCCGCCGACGAGCGCCCGCGCCCGCCGTCCTGGCGGCTCTCGCCGTGGGCGGTGGTCACCTATCTGCTCGGCGGCACCCTCGACGACGGCACCGTGATCAGCCCGAAGTACGTCGGCCCGCGCAGGCTGATGGAGGTGGCGGTCGCGACGCTGGCCACCGACCGCGCGCTGTTGCTGCTCGGCGTGCCGGGTACCGCCAAAACCTGGGTGTCGGAGCATCTTTCGGCCGCCATCTGCGGCGAGTCGACGCTGCTCGTACAGGGCACGTCCGGGACGGCGGAGGAGGCGATCCGGTACGGCTGGAACTACGCGCGGCTGCTCGCCGAAGGGCCGAGCGAAGGCGCGCTGGTGCCGTCGCCGGTGATGACCGCGATGCGCGCGGGCTCGATCGCCCGAATCGAGGAGCTCACCCGCATCCCGTCCGACGTGCAGGACGCGCTGATCACCGTGCTGTCCGAGAAGACGCTGCCGGTGCCCGAACTCGGCACGGAGGTGCAGGCGGCCAAGGGCTTCAATGTCATCGCCACCGCAAACGACCGCGACCGCGGCGTGAACGAGCTGTCCTCCGCGCTGCGCCGCCGCTTCAACACCGTGGTGCTGCCGCTGCCCGCCAGCGAGGACGAGGAGGTCGCCATCGTCAGCCGCCGCGTCGAACAGCTCGGTGCCTCGCTGGAACTGCCGAAGATCCCCGCCGCGGCCGAGGAGGTGCGCCGGGTCGTGCGCGTCTTCCGCGAATTGCGTTCCGGGATCACTGCCGACGGGCGCACCAAGCTCAAATCGCCGTCGGGCACCCTGTCCACGGCCGAGGCCATCTCGGTGATCACCAACGGGATCGCACTGTCCGTCCACTTCGGGGACGGCGTCCTGCGGGCCGCCGACATCGCGGGCGCCGTGCTGGGTTCGGTGATCAAGGACCCGGTCGCCGACGCTGTCGTGTGGACCGAGTATCTGGAAGCCGTTGTCCGCGAACGCCCGGACTGGTCGGACTTCTACCGGGCTTGCCGCGAGGTTTCCGGATGAGCGCGAATGGGATCGGCCTGCCTTATCTCCGTGACGCGCGGCGCACAGCGGATTCGGCGACGGCTCACACAACGCCGGCCAGATGAGAAGGGGGTGACATCATGACGCAGGCGCAGCACGCCAACGGCTCGACAGCCGCGGTGTCCGGCGGTGCGCAGACCCGAGTGTTCGGCATCCGGCATCACGGACCGGGTTCCGCGCGCTCGCTTCGGTTGGCGCTGGAGGCCTTTCAGCCCGACGCCATCCTGATCGAGGGACCCGCGGATGCCGATCCGCTGGTCGGGTATGTAGCGACCGAGGGGATGGCGCCGCCGGTCGCGTTGCTGGCCTATGTGCCGGATGCACCGGCGAAGGCGGCGTTCTGGCCGTACGCGGTGTTCTCGCCGGAGTGGCAGGCGCTGCGGTATGCCGCCGAACACGGTGTGCCTGTGAAGTTTTGCGATCTGCCCGCCACCATGGTGCTCGCCGCCGAGGAAGAGCCCGGCGATCGGTTCGACCCATTGACCGAGCTCGCCGCGGCGGGTGGTTACGACGATGCCGAGCGATGGTGGGACGCGGTTGTCGAATCCTCCCCCGATGCAACGGCTTTCGATGCGATCACCGAGGCCATGGGCGCGCTTCGCGAATCCGCCGAGCAGGATTCGATGGAGCTGGAACCGATCGACGCCTTGCTGGACGAGGACGGTGCGGCGGTCGAACACCATGCCGACGAACAAGATTCACGCTGGCAGGCGGCAGACGCATCGGAGCCGACCAACTTGCGGCCTGACCAGGTAACGGGCACCAATTCGGTCGCCGAGGCAACCTCCGATGTCATCGAGCTGGAGCCGATCCACCTCGAGACCGTCCGCATCGACGCGCATACGCTGCGTCGCGAGGCGTACATGCGGCAGACGATGCGCAAGGCGCTGAAGGACGGCGCGGTCCGCCTAGCCGTGGTGTGCGGGGCCTGGCATGCGCCCGCGCTCACGGGCAAGCTCGGCCCGGCGGCCGCGGATACCCGTCTGCTGAAAGGACTTCCGAAGACGAAGGCCACGCTGACCTGGGTGCCGTGGACGCATTCGCGGCTGTCCACCATCTCCGGGTACGGCGCGGGGATCACCTCCCCCGGCTGGTACCACCATCTGTTCACCGAGACCGAGCGGCCGATCGTCCGCTGGCTCACCAAGGTGGCCGGGGTGCTGCGGGCGCACGATCTGCCGGTGTCGAGCGCGCACATCATCGAGGCCGTCCGGCTCGCGGACACGCTCGCCGCGATGCGTGACCGGCCGCTGGCCGGGTTGGCCGAGGTCACCGAGGCCACCCGCGCGGTGATGTGCGCGGGCGACGAGACGCTGCTGCGGCTGGTCGTCAACGAGCTCGTCATCGGCGAGGCGCTGGGCACCGTGCCGGAGGGCACGCCGACCGTCCCGCTCGATGCCGACCTGCGCGCCCGGATCCGCACGCTGCGGATGAAGCAGGAGGCACTCTCCCGGGTCCTCGACCTGGACCTGCGCAAGGAACGCGAGGTCGAGCGGTCGCGCCTGCTGCACCGGCTGCGCGTGCTCGACATCCCCTGGGGCACGCTGACCACCAGCGAGGTGCGCAGCACCGGCACCTTCCGGGAGACCTGGACGCTGGAATGGCGACCGGAGTACGCCATCTCGATCATCGAGGCCTCGCGCTGGGGCACCACCATCCGCACCGCCGCAGAGGCGAAGATCCTCGATACCGCGAGCCGCGAGGACAGCACCGTCGGCGACCTCTCCGCGGCACTGGAAGTCGCGCTGCTCGCCGATCTCGGCGGCGCCACCGACGGATTGATCACCCGGCTGGAATCGGCCGCCGCGCTGGACCACGACATCACCCACCTGCTCGCCGCCCTACCCGGCCTGATCAGGACGCTGCGCTACGGCGATGTCCGCGGCACCGACACCAAAGCCCTCGCGCACGTCGCCGACGGCCTGCTCGTGCGCGTCTGCGCGGGCCTGCCCGGCGCCGTCACCGGTCTGGACACCGACTCGGCCACCGAGCTCCGCACCATGCTTGACGCGGCGCACACCGCCATCCACACCCGCGACGACGGTTGGGCCACCGGCGAATGGCTCGGCGCGCTGGGCAAGCTCGCCGACCGCGATGATGTGCACGGCGCGCTCGTCGGCCGGGCCGTCCGGCTGCTCTGCGATGCGGGCATCATCGACGAGATCGATTCCGCCCGTCGGCTTTCCGCCGCGCTGTCGGTCGGCAATACCGCTGCCGCGAAGGCCGCCTGGGTCGACGGATTACTCGGCGGGCGAGGGCTACTCCTGGTGCACGACCGAGAGTTGTTGCATCTCATCGATGATTGGCTGCGCGCACTGCGCGAGGACCAGTTCGTTGAGACTTTGCCGTTGTTGCGCAGGACATTCGGTGCCTTCGAGTCCGGTGAGCGCCGCGCGATCGGCCGAGCGGTGCGCGACGGCGGTACCGCCACCATCCGCACCGGCGAGGACGACGGAGGTATCGACATGGCGCGCGGCAACATCGCCATGCGCGCCGCCGCGGAGATTCTGGGGGTCTCGGTATGAGCCCGGCGCTTGCCCGATGCGGGTGGCCGACGCGGGCCATCCGATCGACCCATGACTCGACCGACACTCAGGGGATGCGATGAACGCTGTCGATGAAACACAGGCGCGGCGTTGGCGTTTGGTGCTCGGCACCGCCGCCGAAGAAGGACTCGGCGGGCTCGGCGCAGCCGACGACGTCGCCATGGATCAGGCGCTGTCGGCGCTGTACAACAACGACGAGAAGACCTCCGGCAAGCGCTCGGGCGGGCTGGAAGGGTCCGCGCCTCGGGTGGCCCGCTGGCTCGGCGACATCCGCAACTACTTCCCCTCGACCGTCGTCGAGGTGATGCAGCGCGACGCGGTGCAGCGGCTGAACCTCACCCAGTTACTGCTGGAGCCGGAGCTGCTCGAGGCGGTGGAACCCGACGTGCACCTGGTCGGCACCCTGCTGAGTCTGAACCGGGTGATGCCCGAAACCACCAAGGCCACCGCGCGTCTGGTGGTGCAGAAGGTGGTGCGCGAGATCGAGCAGCGCATCGCCGCACAGACCGTGGCCGCCATCTCCGGCGCGTTGAACCGGGCCGCGCGCGTCTCCCGTCCCCGGCTGCGCGATATCGACTGGGGCCGCACCATCCGCAAGAACCTGGCCAACTACCTGCCCGAGCATCGCACCGTCGTGCCGGAACGATTGGTCGGCTACGGCCGCAAAGCCCAAGCCGTGCAACGCGATGTCGTGCTGGCCATCGACCAGTCCGGCTCGATGGCCGCCAGCGTCGTCTACGCCTCCGTGTTCGGCGCCGTGCTCGCCTCCATGCGCTCGCTGAAGACCTCGCTGGTCGTCTTCGACACCGAAATCGTCGACCTCACCGACAAACTCGACGACCCCGTCGACGTCCTCTTCGGCACCCAGCTCGGCGGTGGCACCGGCATCAACCGTGCCATCGCCTACTCGCAAACCCTCATCACCCGCCCCACCGACTCCCTCTTCGTCCTCATCTCCGACCTCTACGAAGGCGGCGTCCGCGACGAAATGCTGCGACGCGTCAACGCCATGAAGGAGTCCGGCGTCCAGGTGGTCGTCCTGCTCGCCCTCTCCGACGAGGGCGCCCCCGCCTTCGACCACGACAACGCCGCCGCCCTGGCCGCCCTCGGCGTCCCCGCCTTCGCCTGCACCCCCGACAAGTTCCCCGCCCTGCTCGCGGTAGCCCTCGACCGCGGCGACCTCCAAGCCTGGGCCAACTCCAACACGAGCCATAGCTGAGGTGATGTTGGTCATGTATTCTCGAATGTACATCACCAACATAGAGACCGAGGTGCGTCATGACGGTGACACAGATCGACCTGGACGACGACGCGCTTGCACAGACCATGGCACTGTCTGGCGTCCGCACGAAGAAAGAGGCGGTCAACTTGGCCCTCCGCTTCTACGCCGAACAGCAGGAACGCGCTGCTCTGGTGCGCGAGCACTTCGAGCGCGCCCGCAGCTGGGGAGCGTTAGCGGACGCCGAACGGCTGCACCTCGCCGAGAAGGCGGCGCGCGATCGGTGATCTACCTACTGGACACCTCCGGGCTGGTCCGCCTGCTGGCCGACCCGGCCATTCAGGCAGCCTGGGAGCAAGCCATCGTCGCGCAGACCGTCGGATCCTGTTATGTACAGCGCTCGGAGTTCCTCTACAGCGCCCGTGACGCGCAGGAGTTCGATCAGCTCTGCGAGATGTTCGCGGACCTCTATCCGGATGTATCGGTGCCGAAGCAGGCAAGCAAATGGATCAACGCCGCGCAGTACCGCATGTCACGACAAGGCCAGCACCGCAGCGCCTCGGCCGATGATCTGATCATCGCGGCAACGGCCGCCCATCATGGGCTGACCGTGCTGCACGACGACAACGACTTTCGCACCCTCGCCAAGCACGCCACCGATCTGACCGAACACAACATTCGCGATTACTGAGGGACCGGATCACCCGGACAGGCTGGAGATGGCCGAGACGAGGTTGATCAACTGCAGGGCGATGCCGAGCAGGGTGGAGATCGTGGTGAGGAATTCCATCGGACTCCTATCTGAACGGGCGAACCGGACAGCTCAGGAGATCCTACGACAGAGGTTGCGGGTACGAGCCTGGTTCGACAGGCCGCGGCACGGCGAGTTCTCAGCTGGTCATGAGGGGTTTTGCCGCGACGGGTCCCATGATGCCCCAGGCGGTCGCCGAGGTCGGGACGAGCCTCGGGTGCAGTAGCGCGGACAGGGCTAGCAAACCGATCGCAACGATGATGTCGAGCCAGTAGTGGTTGCCGGTGCCGACGACGACGAGGGTCGTCAGGACCGGGTGGGCCAGAGCGAGCCAGCGCCACGGGCTGCGGGTAGCGGCGACGACGGCGAAGGCGAGCAGCAGGGCCCAGCCGACGTGCAGTGAGGGCATGGCCGCGAATTGGTTGGACAGACCGCCGGATTCGGCTGAGCCGTAAACGGATTGGCCGTGCACGGCGGCCAGATCGACGAAGCCGTACTCCGGCAGCATGCGCGGAGGCGCGAGCGGGATCAGGACGTGCACGACGAGTGCGGCGGCGGTCAACGCCACCATCAGATTTCGGGTCCATCGATAGTGCTCGGGACGAAACACCCACAACCACAACAGGACCGCGACCGCGACGGTGAAATGCGCGGTGGCGTAGTAGAAGTTGGCGGGCACCGCGAAGGAGTTGTGGTGCACGAAGACCGACTGCAAGGTCGTCTCCTCGGGCAGCCAGAGCTGGTCCTCCAACCCGAGCAGTCCACGCGCATTGCCGAACGCGCGCACCGTGTCATCAGCGGTAACCATCCGCCCGACGCGATAACCGAGATAGAGCACGGTGATCAGCACCAACTGCCCGATCGCCTCGCCGCCGCGGCCATGCACCGCCGCCCGCATCCGCTCGACGATCCCACCCGGCGCGAACTCGACACCCACACCTGGCCCGCCAAGACCCACAGCCACCATTGCCCGCGGCCTCCTTCCCCGTTGAACCAGGCCGATCCCGGCAATTAAGCGGAGCTACATCCTCCGTTTAACCTAACACCACCCACCGGCCAACTTCACCAGGGTGTGACGAGACAGACACAACGATTGCCGCCATCCCCCGGACCTGCTGCAAGCCAGTCGATTCCGCTGTTCACAGCCGCATGCGCACGCAGCTGACCTGTGTGGCGAGTGTTCTGGACTGTGCCGGTGCCACGGAAACAGAACGGCGGGCCCCGACGAATCGGGGCCCGCCGGACAGCGGTGCGTTAGAGATCAGCGATTGCCGCCAAGGGTGGGGTTCGGGCCGCGCGGACTGCGGGCCAGAGGGCGGCCAGTACGCCGACTACGGCCGAGCTCACCAGAACGAGTACCAGTTGGGACCATGGGATGGCGATCTGGTCGAGGCCTAGATCACGCAGTGTGCGTAGGAATCCCACGCCGAGACCCAATCCGAGAAGCATCCCGATGATGGCGCCGAAGACGGCGATGAGCATGGATTCCAGATAGATGGTTCGGCGGACTTGGGATCGTTGCATCCCGACCGCGCGCAGCATGCCGATCTCGCGGCGTCGTTCCACCACGGACAGGGCCAGGGTGTTGACGATGCCGAGGATGGCGATCACCACCGCGAGGGCGAGCAGGCCGTAGAGGATGGCGAGCAGGGTGTTGATCTGTTTACCTTGCGCGCCTTTGAATTCCTCCCGGTCCTGCACCTGGACCACGGGGAACGGCTCGACCGCTTTCTCCAGATCGCTGCGCATCTCGGTCAGGTTCGCGCCGGGTTTGGCGGTGACCAGCACGACGACGTTGCTCTGGAAGCCGACCGGCACCACTTCCTTGTAGACAACCGGCGACACCACGAGCGCGCCGAGCAGCGGCGTCTTGCGGTAGATGCCGGTGACGGTGAGCGGAACCTTCTTGCCGTCGAAGCTGGTCGGCGCAACCTCCTGGCCGACCCGCCAGCCGCGCTTGTCGGCTTCGTCCTCGGACACCAGGATGTCACGGTCGCCGAGAGTCGCAGTGCCGCGCAGTATTTCGTAGTTCAGGGCGTGATCGAGCTGCCCGTCCGGCGACGTCCCGCCGATCTGGTCGTCACCGAGCTTGAAGCCGACTCCGCGAATCCCGACCACATCGGCCACGCCGGGCACCGACTTGCGGACCGCGTCGGCGGCACCGAACGGCACCCCGACGAACTGCTGTCCCGCCAGCACGTATTCGGACTTCACACCCTTGTCGACCAGCACCCCGACACTCGCCTTCGCCGAGGCGCCGAGCATGCCGATCGCGGTCACCAGCATCAGCCCGAGGGTGAGCGCGAAAGCCGTTGCGGCGGTGCGGCGCGGGTTCCTGGCGGCGTTGTTGCGCGCCATCCGCCCGATCGGTCCGAACGGGCGGGTCAGCACGCCGAGCCCGCCGACCACCGGCCGTGAAAGTGCGGGCGCGGCAAGCAGAACCGCGAGAATCAGCGCCAGCGCGCCGATACCGACGGTCAATGCCGCGTTCCCGCCGGTGGATTGCGCGCCGACATAGACGAGCACCACGCCGGCCACCGCGAGCACCGCACCGATCCACGTCCGGATCCGCAAAGAGTCACCAGCAGAAGCGAATTCCTCGCGCATCGCCTCGACGGGCGGAATCTTCGCCGCCCGGCGGGCAGGCGCGTAGGCACTGAGCACCGTCACGGCGAGGCCGACGAGCAACCCGACCACGATGGTGCGCGGCAGCACCGCCATCGACCCGGTCGGCAGCCCGAGATCGAACGCATTGAGCGCCGCGGACAACCCGAACGCCAACCCGACACCGGCCGCCAAACCCAGTGCACTGCCGACCAATCCGATGACGAACGCCTCCGCGACCACGGATCGCCCGACCTGTTGCCTGCTCGCCCCGACGGCGCGAAGCAGCGCGAGTTCACGCAGCCGCTGCGCGACGATCATCGAGAAGGTGTTGTAGATGATGAACGTCCCGACGATCAGCGCGATCGCGCCGAAGGCGAGCAGGAAGTAGTTGATGAAGTTGAGCGCGTTGGAGACTTCCTTCTTCAGGTCCGCGCGCACCTGATCGCCGTTCTGCACCTTGAGGTTCGGCAGATCCTTGATGAGGTTGTCGCGCAGTTGATCCCCGGGGATGCCGGTGGCCGCGATGTCGACGTAGGCCACATGCAAGCCGTCGGTGAACAGCTTGCGCGCCTGGGCGTCGTCGAACAGCACGCCGATGAAACCGCCGGTGTCCGAGGGCACCTGGTAGATGCCGGTGAGAGTGACGTCGAGGGGATTGCCCTGCGACGGAATCATCACCTTGGTGTGATCGCCGACCTTCAACCCGGCCCGTTCGGCGCCACCGGTGTTCATCGCGATCTCACCGGTTTTCGCGGGCGGCACGCCCTGCACGAACTTGTTCGGCTCGGCGACCGCCTGCTCCGGCGGCAGGTACGACTGGCCGAAGGTGGGCGCGCCACCGGTCTGGATCGCCTTCTTCCCGTCGGGCGTCAGCAACACCACGACGCCGTTCACGCTCGGCGCGATCGTCCGCACCCCGGGATACTTCTGTAGTTCGTCGACGATGTTGTTCGGAACCCCCAGCGCCTGGCGCTCTTTGGGACTCACCCGAACGTCGACCCCCTTCGCCTGACCGGCGAAGATCCCGTCGAACGTGCGCTGCAGCGTATCGGTGAACACGAACGAGCCCGCGATGAACGCGGTACCCAGCACCACCGACAACAGCGTGAGCGCGAGCCGCACTTTGTGTGCGGCCAGGTTGCGCAGCGCAACCTTCCGCATCGGACTACCGGCCATCACGCCTGCTCCAGCGCCTTCATCCGATCGAGGACGGAATCCGAAGTCGGATCCCGCATTTCGTTGACGATCCGACCGTCGGCGAGGAACACCACCCGGTCGGCGAACCCGGCGGCATGCGGCTCGTGTGTGACGATCACCACGGTCTGCCCGAACTCGTCCACCGCGGCCCGCAGGATCGACAGCACCTCCTCGGAGGCCTTCGAGTCCAGGTTGCCGGTCGGCTCGTCGCCGAAGATGATCTCCGGCTTGCCCGCCAGTGCTCGCGCGCAGGCCACGCGCTGCTGCTGTCCGCCGGACAACTCGCTGGGTCGATGGGTGAGCCGATCGTTGAGGCCTAGTCGTTTGAGCACGGTGTCCAGCCAGGCCTGGTCCGGCTTGCGCCCGGCGATGTCCAGCGGCAGCGTGATGTTCTCCAGCGCGGTGAGCGTCGGCACCAGGTTGAACGCCTGGAAGACGAACCCGATCCGGTCCCGCCGCAGCCGCGTCATCTGCTTGTCCGAGAGCCCGGCCAGGTCGGTGTCGCCGATCCGGACGGTGCCGGTGCTCGCGCTGTCCAGTCCGGCCAGGCAGTGCATCAGGGTCGACTTGCCGGAGCCGGAGGGCCCCATGATCGCCGTGAATTCCCCCTTCGCGAACTCTGCCGACACGCCGTCCAACGCGCGGACCTGAGTATCCCCCGACCCGTAGACCTTGGTCAGGTCGATAGCACGGGCCGCGACATCGGTCGGAATCACCACATCAGCGGTGTCGGAACCCAAAGCTTGCGAAGTCATGCTCACCAGTCTTACCGCGTTCGCGCCCGCGCGCCATCAGGGAATTCCCCGACTCTCCAGGTATCGATGCGCCGCGGCGGGTTACGTGGTAGCGGGCTCGGCGTGCAGTTGATCGACGATCGCGGCCAGCGACTTGGCCAATCGTCCATTCCCGGCGGCGAGCACATCGAGGCCGCTCGCGCCGACGGCGCGGTTCATCGCCTGGTAGGCGAGCAGCCCGCGCCGGGTCGGGAACACCAGCACCCGGCGGCGATCGGTGTCGTCGGCTTTGCGGTGCACCAGGTTGTCGGCGATCATCCCGTCGATCAATCGGGTCAGGTTGGCCCCGGTGAGCAGGGTCGCCTCCGCGAGGTGCGACATCGGGTGGCCGACGCCGTCCACCACCGCTGCCAGGACATGCCAGCGCGCGACGGAACTCTCGCCGAGGCTGGTCGCGATCGCCCGGTCGAGTTCCTGCGACGCCCTGCGCACGAGCCGGGCCAACTCCTCCAGCGCGGCGGGGGCGGTGCTATGGTCCACGGCAGTACTATATCCAACCCCGTATGGTCAATCTTCAAATGGAAATATACGGTGGTGATTCCGTTGCCGCGCTACGGTTTTCGTCGCTCCACGGTTGACATCGCCCTGGTGGTGCCCCGAAGTGGGTCCGCGGGCATGTTCGGCCCCTCCTGTGAGGCCTGCGCTGCACTGGCCGTCGCGGATATCAACGCCGCGGGCGGGATCCTCGATCGGACGGTCCGGCTACACCCCGTCGACGCGGGCGCGCCGCTACCCGTCCTCGCCGCGACGATCGACCGGATGGTCAGCACGGGCATGGTCGACGGCGTGGTCGGCTGGCATCTGTCCAACGCGCGCAAGGTGATCACGCCGCATACGGCGGGCCGGGTGCCCTACGTCTACACCACGTTCTACGAGGGCGGCGAGGACTCCGACGGCGTCTACATGGTCGGCGAGACGCCGGAACAACAGCTGTTCCCCGCGCTGCGCTGGCTGCGCGCCGAGCACGGCATCCGCCGCTGGTGCGTGGTCGGCAACGACTACGTGTGGCCGCGGGAAACCGCAAGGGCCGCCATGGAATTCGCGGCCACCACCGACCTCGAGATCGTCGGGCAGACCTTCGTCCCGCTCGGCGGACGGGACTTCCGGCAGGCACTGCAACTGATCCACCGCTCACCGGCGCAGGGCGTGCTGCTGTTCATGGTCGGCGCGGACTGCGCCGCGTTCAACCGGGCCTTCGCCGAGGCGGGCCTGGACGGTGACCGGCTGCGGCTGAGCATGATGATCGGCGAGGACGTGCTGTACGCGGGCGGCGCCGACAGCACGCGCGGATTGTTCACCGCCAGCGGCTATTTCGAGAGCGTCGTGTCGCCCGCCGGAATGGATTTCGGCGCACGCTATCTGCGCGAGTTCGGCCCGGCCGCGCCCGCGCTCAACAACATCGGCGAATCCTGTTACGAGGGACTGCTGTTGTTCGCCTCGCTCGCCGAGTCGGCCCGCAGCCTCGACCTGCGCGCCATCGAACGCAACGCGCCGCGGGTCAGCTACGGCGGCCCGCGCGGCGAGGTGCGGGTGCGCGGCGCGCACACCACCCAACCGGTCTATCTGGCCGACGCCGACCTGCTCGAATTCAGCGTGCGCGCCGAACTCAACTCCTGAATCTCGTAACACGAACTTCACCTTGCGGTTTCGCTGCGGCGACCTGCCGGGCTTTGTATCGTCGTCATACGAAACATATTCAAATGAAAATAATGAGGTGAACGTGCCCCTCTACTGGTTCCATTGCCGCGCCTGCGGCGGCTTCGATCTGGCCTTCGCGATGGCCGACGTGCCCGCCGCCGCGCCGTGCCCGGATTGCGCGTCGAGCAGCAAACGGCAGTTCGGCGTCGCGGCGTTGATCCGGCCCGGATCGGCGGCCACCCGGCTCATCGATGCGACCGAGCGCACGGCGAGCGAGCCGCCGGTCGTGGCCGCGCCGCCGCGCCGGTCTGTGCCGGTGACTCGAAATCCATTGCACCGCAAGCTTCCCCGCCCCTGATACCGAAGGAAATACGATGCCCGAGTTACTGTTCCCGCTGGATTCCGGCAAGCGGTTCACCGAGCAGAAGTACGTCGGCCACAATCGGTGGCATCCCGACATTCCCGCCGCGGTGACCGTCAAGCCGGGCGCCGAGTTCCGGGTGCATGTGCGCGAGTGGTTCGACGGCGCGATCCGCAACGACGACTCCGCCGAGGACGTGCTGAACGCGCCGCTCAGCACGGTGCACTGCCTGTCCGGTCCGTTCGCGATCGAGGGCGCGCAGCCCGGCGACCTGCTCATTGTCGACATTCTCGATATCGGTCCCATCCCGCAGGAGGATTCGGGCCCGCTGGCCGGTCAGGGCTGGGGCTACACCGGCATCTTCGCCACCGACAACGGCGGCGGCTTCCTCACCGAACACTTCCCCGACGCGTACAAGGCGATCTGGGATTTCAGCGGGCAGACCACCACCTCGCGCCACATTCCCGGGGTGAAGTTCACCGGCATGACCCATCCCGGCTTGATGGGCACCGCGCCGTCCGCCGCGCTCCTGTCGAAGTGGAATGCCCGCGAGGAGGCGCTGATCGCGACCGACCCGCACCGGGTGCCGCCGCTGGCGCTGCCGCCCGAACCGCGTGACGCCATCCTCGGCACCCTCGCCGGGGTCGAGTTCGACCGCGTCGCCGCCGATGCCGCGCGCACCGCGCCGCCGCGCGAGAACGGCGGCAATCAGGACATCAAGAACTTCACCCGCGGCAGCCGGGTGTTCTATCCGGTGTTCGTCGACGGCGCCCACCTCTCGGTCGGCGACCTGCACTTCTCCCAGGGCGACGGCGAGATCACCTTCTGCGGCGCGATCGAGATGGGCGGATTCATCGACCTGCGGGTCGATCTCATCAAGAACGGCATGGAGCTCTACGGCGTTTCCGAGAACGCCATCTTCATGCCGGGCAACTCCGGCCCGAACTACTCCGAGTACCTCGCCTTTTCGGGCACCTCGGTCACCCTCGACGGCGAACAGCGCTACCTCGACTCGCAGCTGTCCTTCGAACGCGCCTGCCTACACGCCATCGACTACCTGACCAAGTTCGGCTACACCCCCGAACAGGCCTACCTGCTGCTCGGTGCCGCCCCCATCGAGGGCCGCTTCTCCGGCGTGGTCGACATCCCCAATTCCTGTGCCACCGTCTACATCCCGACCGCCATCTTCGACTTCCCCATCGCCCCGACGGCCGCAGGCCCCACCCGGATCGACCCGGGCCCCGGCGCACCCCGCGCCACCCGCTGACGCTGCTCCGCCCGGCCGGTTGTCACATACACCGGCCGGGTGGACGCACGACGTCACCTCGGATTGCTGAAACATTGCGCACCACCCGTCACTCGCGCCAGCAATCCGAGTAGCGAAGATCTCCGACCCGGAAAATAGTGGTCATCCGTCAAGTTGTTCAATCCGACCCCGGCCCGATCCGGCGGTGGTTCAATCGTCAGGCGTGTGCTCTGAAGTAGCTGTTGCTAGCGAAAGGAGTTCCATGGCCCTGACTGTCACCGAACGAATCCGCCTGCGGGTCGATAGATTCCATTCGGACAGACTTACCGGCCAATGGGGCGGGCGACACATCCTGCACAGCCGCGCACCCAGCTACGGCGACATCGTGCTCAACAGCAACGACTACTTGGCGTTGTCCGTCGAACCACGGATCACCCACGCGATCAGAACCGCGCTGCGGTCCACGTTCGCCCCCAGGTTCGCGTCGGGCGCCTACCTACCCGCCGACCATCCGCAGGTAGTGCTGGAACGATCCCTCGCCGAACATCTGCGCGCGCCCGGCGGAATTCTCTGCCAATCCGGATGGGACGCGAAGGTCGGGCTGATGCAGGCGATCGCGGACCCCGGAACCCCGGTCTACATCGACCAGTTCGCACACATGTCGTTCTGGCACGGCGCGAAAGTTACTGGGGCACCGATATATTCGTTCCGGCACAACTTTCCCGGCCACCTGCGCGAGCAGATCAGGGCACACGGACCGGGGATCATCGCGGTGGACGCCATCTACGGCACCAACGGCAGCCGCTGTCCGCTCACCCAGATCTGCGATGTCGCCGACGAAACCGACAGTGTGCTCGTCGTCGACGAATCACACGCGCTCGGCACCGACGGCCCCGCCGGATCCGGGATGGTGGCGGCGCTCGGCCTCACCGAACGGGTGCCGTACCGAATAGCCAGTCTTGCCAAGGCCTTCGGCACTCGCGCCGGGTTCGTCGGCGCGAACAACGCCGATTTCGTCGACTACTTCAAGCTGGAATCCCATCCCGCGGTCTTCTCCTCGACGCTGCTGCCGCACGAAATCGCCGGTCTCGCCGCAACACTCGACGTGATCCGCCTGGACAACTGGCGGCGCCAGCGACTACGCGAGCTGTCGACCATGGTGCGCCGGGCGCTGACCACCCTCGAATTCGACCTGGAGGGTTCGGCCAGCCACATCGTCGCCCTGCAGGCCGGACCCGACGCGCGAGCCATGGCCATGCGGGACTTCCTGGAAGCACGCGGCATCTTCGGCACCCTGCTGTGCCCACCCACGACCGCACGCAACCGCGCCCTCGTTCGCTTCGCCCTGCACGCCGGCCTCACCGACCAGCACGTCGACCGAATCATCGGGGCATGCAACGAAATCCGCACCCACTTCGGTGCGACCCCACCCATCGAACCCCAACCCCGACCCGCCAAACACGCCCAACCAACCCATGCCGGTTTGGCGAGTGGCACATGAAGTAGACCGCGCCACTCGACCACGCTGCCGCGCGCGGGGACCGATGGTTGGTCCCCGCACGCGGCATCGAACCGCTAGCCGGTGGTCAGGACGGTGCCCGCGCCGACGGTGCGGCCGCCCTCGCGGATGGCGAAGCCGAGGCCCGGCTCCACGGGAGTCGGGCGGCCCAGCTCGACGGTGAGATCGACCGTGTCGCCTGGCATCGTCACCCGTGTGTCGCCGGGGAGCGTCACGTCGCCGACCACGTCACCGGTGCGGATGTAGAACTGCGGCCGGTAGCCGGTGGTGATCGGCGTGCGGCGCCCACCTTCCGCAGTGCCGAGCAGGTAGACGCGGGCGGTGAACCTGCTGTGCACGGCAACGCTGCCGGGTTCGGCGACAACCTGACCGCGACGAACCTGACCGCGCTGGATACCCCGCAGCAGCAGCGCGACATCGTCGCCCGCCTCCGCGAATTCCATGGTGCGGCCGAAGGTTTCGACTCCGGTGACGACCGAGGTGAGCTCGTCGTCGAGACCGAGCAACGCCACCCGATCGCCGAGCCGGACCCGCCCGCGCTCCACCGCGCCGGCGACAACCGTGCCTCGACCCGTGATGGTGAGGACGTTTTCCACCGGCAGGAGGAACGGCGCGTCGGTGTAGCGGACCGGGATCGGCACGTGCGTGTCGATGGCATCGAGCAGCTCGATCAACGCGGCGGTCCACCGCTCGTCACCTTCCAGCGCGCGCAGCCCCGAGACCCGGACGACCGGAACGTCGGCACCCGGATAGCCCTGGGCGGTGAGCAGTTCACGCACCTCCAGCTCGATCAGGTCGAGCAGCTCCGCGTGAGCGCGACGGATTTTCCGCACGTCGCAGGCGCTCAGAACGTCGGTGCTTGCTCGACCTTCCCCAGAAACAACAAATCCGACCCCGCGGTTGATCGGGATCGGAGGAGTATTCACTAGTCGGCCGAGGCGCTCGGGTCGAAGGACACCGAACGCCTCGATACGCGAACTACTGCGCGGTGCTGCTGCCTGCCAGCAGCGCCTTGAGAAACGCGTCGATTGCCGCGCCGGAGCCCTCGGCGGAACCGGTGCCCGAGCCGGTCAGCGGCGGCGCGGCCACGGTGCCGGGGTTCGCGGAGCCGGTGTACGGCGGCTTGAAGGTCTCGATGGAACCGGTGCCCGAACCGCTCAGCGGCGGCGCGGCCACAGTGCCGGGGTTCGCCGAACCGGTGTACGGCGGCTTGAAGGTTTCGATGGAACCGGTGCCCGAACCGGTCAGCGGCTCCGCTGCCATCGCGAGGCCCGAGCCGGCCATCACGATGGAGGCGGCGGTGAGCGCCACGAAACCGAACGTACGGATCTTCTTCAAAGACTTTCCCTTCAGAGAACAGCAGCCAGCACTCCCTCGGTGCCAGCCCGATAGAGATATCACGGGTAGGCAACAGGCAAGTGCGCTCCCTGAACGCCCGATCAGCAGCAAGGTAACTGTAAATTTGCGCGGTCGGTTACTTCCATGCAGGACAAACGGCTCGCAGCCTGCCGTGCAACCCATCCCGTTCAGCAGATGTTTCGCGGAAAGTCACCCATTTCCACCCATGGCGAATCGATGGCTACTTTGTGATATAGGTCATATAATCTTCGCATCGCTGAACCATTGCCTGGTCAATGATGTGGCGCACATCCGCCGATGCAATGGTGCTTGGCACAGAGCCGCATCCACAACACCGAGAATACAAGCCTTGCTAAGTATTTACCGGCGCGCCGAATTGTCAATCCCGCTATCCGCAGACCGACCGCTGGCTGAATATTTACCCGGCGGTCCGTGGACTGACCCATTCGAAAGCATCGGCTTTGGAGCGAGCGCCCTCGGCCGCCCGAGATCGATTCGGCTCGCCCAGTTCCGCCAGTAAGTCCTCGGACAGGTCGACCAACGACGCGAGCGTGGCCGGCGTGAACCACCCTGGACGCGTCGCGAACAGAATGTCCTCGGTGGACGTGTTGCCGCTGGCGCCGGGCGCGAACGGGCAGCCGCCGAGACCACCGAGCGAACCGTCGACCATCGTGGCACCCGACTGAATGGCGGTCAGAGTGTTCGCGACACCCATCCCCCAGGTGTCGTGACCGTGGAAGACGATGCGGCGCCGCGGGGTTCGCGTATGGACTGCGGAGATCAACGCTGCGACCTGCGCGGGGTGGGCTTGGCCGAGGGTGTCGGCGATAACGATGTCGTCGGCGCCTGCGGTGCGCGGGTCGTTGGCGATGGCGATGACCCGTTCCGGATCGACCGGGCCGTCGAACGGGCAGGTGAAGCTGGTGGCCAGGCACAACTGGATCGAGCCGCCCACCGCTTCGGCGAAGCGAACCGCGTCCGGCATGGCGGCGACGCTGTCCTCGGTGCTGCGACCGATATTGGCCTTGTTGTGCGCGTCCGAGACCGAGAAGCAGTACTGGAAGTTGCGCACGCCCGCCGCGGCCGCCTTCTCGACGTGTCGCGGCGTGGCCACCCATACCCAACAGCGTTGCAGCTCTTCGGGACTCAGCGCGGCGATGAGTTCCATGGTGTTCGCCATCGGCGGCACCAGGTCCGGCCGCGCCATGGAGCCGATCTCCAGCGCGGGCACGCCGAGCCCGAGTAGTCGGCGGACGATGTCCACCTTGCGCTCGACCGGCAGCGCCTTTCCGGTGAGCTGCAAGCCATCTCGCAAGGTGACGTCGCGCAGGACCGCGGCGGTCACCGCTCGTCTCGCTCCTGTCGCGGCGCGCACATCACGCCGCCCCACGGCTTTTCGTGCACCCCGGCTGGATTCGGATGCACCGTCGGCCGGGTGAACCCCGGTGACCGGATATCGCGCGGTCCGCGCCCTGGCGGGCGCCTGCGGTCAAGTTTCATTTCGCCTCCAAGGCGTCGATCTCGCTGTCGCTCATGCCGAGTAGCCCGGACAACACTTCGTGCGTGTGTTCACCTAGGTCGGGCCCGATATTGCGGATGGGCAGGGACTGCTCGCCGATCACCGGGACGATGCCGGGAAAGCCGACGGTCTTCGGTTCCGCCGCACCGACATCCACCGAGAACGGCTGAATCATATTGCGCGCCTTGTACTGTTCGTCGGCGACGATGTCGGCCGCGGTGTAGATGGGGCCGCACGGGATGCCCGCGGCCTCGAGAATCTTCAGTGCGTCGGCGCGGGTGTGCTGGATGGTCCACTCGCTGATGGCCCGGTCGAGGCGGTCGTGCTGACGCCAGCGGCCCGCGTTGTCGTGCAGTTCCGGGTCGGCGGCCAGGTCGGGACGCCCGATCACCTGCATGTAGCGCTGGAAGATGGCGTCGCCGTTGCCGCCGATGATAATGCTGACGCCGTCGCTGCACGGGTAGGCGTTGCTCGGCGCGATGCCCTCGACGAGGCCGCCGACCCGGCCCCGGTTGATGCCGTAGGCGAGGTAGTCGGGGACGAGGGACTCCATCACCGACAGGATCGTCTCGTTGAGGGCGACGTCGATGATGCGCTCGCGCAACGGAATCGGCGTCTCGTCCGGCTTGCGTTCGCGCTGGAACAGCGCCATCACGGTGCCGAAGGCGGCATAGACGCCCGCGATCGAATCGCCGATGGATACGCCGGTGCGCACCGGCGGGCGGTCCGGCTCGCCCATCAGTTCGCGCAGGCCGCCGACCGCCTCGGCGACGGCGGCGAAGCCCGGCCGCGACGCGTGCGGCCCGGTCTGCCCGTAGCCGGAGATTCTGGTGATCACCAGGTCGGGGTTCGCCTCGTTGAGCACCTCCGGGCCGAGCCCCCACTTCTCCAGCATGCCGGGACGGAAGTTCTCCAGGAGCACATCGCACTGGCGGATCAGGTCGAGCACGATGGCGCGGCCCGCCTCGCTGCGCAGATCGAGCGTGATCGACTTCTTGTTCCGGTTGACGGTGCGATAGAGCATGGAGGTGTCGCCGCCGTAGAGCCGCCAGTTGCGCAACTCGTCACCGGCCTTGGGCCGCTCGACCTTGATGACCTCGGCGCCGAAGTCCCCGAGGATGCGCCCGGCGGTCGGCGCGGCAATGTAATTGCCCAGCTCCAGGACGCGAACACCGTCCAACGGCCGAATACTCATCGCAACAGTGTCTCAGGGCCCGCGGCGGCCGCGCACGACGACACCTCGCTGCGACCGAACAAGATCATGCGCCCCGGCAGCGACGCATGATCGAGTTCCGTGGATTCGGTCGGCTCGGCAGCCGCGGCCTCCGGCACTCGACGGCCGGATCAGGAGGCCAGCAGCTGCGTGTCCTCGACGATCGAGTAGTGCTCGGCGTTGCCGGTGATGCTGGTGCTCGCGGTGCCGTCGACACCGACCGGGATGTCGCCCGCCAGGGTGATCCGGGTGAGCTTGCGGGGCTGGTCGTCGTAGTCGTCGATGGCGTAGTGCTGGGTGGCGCGGTTGTCCCAGATCGCGACGTCGCCGGGTGCCCAGTTCCAGCGAGTCGTGTTCTCCAGACGGGTCACCCGGTCCTGGAACAGGCGGTACAGGGTCTGCGATTCGGTGCTGGACAGGCCGACGAAGTGCTTCACGAAGTGGCCGAGCAGCAGCGCCCGCTCGCCGGACTCCGGGTGCACCCGGACCACCGGGTGCTCGGTCTCGAAGTAGCTCGACTCGAACTCCGCGCGGTAGGCCTGGGTGTTCGGTCGCAGGGGTTCCACGTTGCGGGCCGCGTAGTCGTAGACGTTGGTGTGCACCGCGCGCAGGTTGTCCGCGAGCACCTTCAGCGATGCGGGCAACGACTCGTAGGCGGCGACGGTGGAGGCCCAGGTGGTCGAGCCGCCGTAGGTCGGCAGGTGCACCGCGCGCAGGATCGACGCCTTCGGGATGCGGTCGACGAAGGTGACATCGGTGTGCCAGCTGTTCGCGCGGCCGTGCTCGGAGTCGATCGCGAGGCTCTTGACGCCGTGCGAGGTGACCGTCGGGTGCGGGGTGGTCGGGCTGCCGAGCAACTGCGCGAACTCGTACTGCCCGTCCTCGGTCAGGTGATCCTGGCCGCGGAAGAAGATCACCTTGTGGGCCACCAGCGCACGACGGATCACGTCGACGGTCACCGCGTCCAGGTCACCACCGAGCCGGACATTGTCGACCTGGGCGCCGATCCGCGCGCCGAGTTTGGTCACCGAGGCAGTGCTTGGTGCGTGTGCGACCGTCATGAGATCACCTTCGCTGTCGAAACCGATGAGTGCTCTCCGAGCACATCACCGAATCCCCCACCCCAACCAGGGTTTTCGTCGCCCTGATCCCAACAGCACCCCACCTGCCCCCTCTCTCCGGACCCACACCGGCTCTAGCCGCCCGTATCCGTTGCGGACCCCGAGAGGGTGCAGATCTCGGCCCTCACGGCCCTATAACCCGGCCAGACGGGCCAGGGTGTGCACCTGACTGCTCCCCGCACCGGTGCTCGCGGAACCAGCGGCCCACCCACCACACCGGAACCCGCAACGCGCAACGCGCGGTGCCGATCGACGTCTCGCCAGCCAGCACACGCCGAACCCACAGAGCACCCGTACCTTTCACAGGGTGTTGAGCCCCTGTGAAAGGTACGCACGCTCTGTGAGTCTCCCTCCACACCGCCAGTTTTCGGTGTGCGGCTGGTAGATCCCCGCGCTGGGACCCGAGATTCGCTGATTATCAAGTCTCGAAACGCAACCACAGCCAGATGACCACGCTGGAACCCCCACACCACGCACCTGACTGATAAAGAAGGCCGGGTACCCCACCTGACGTGCCCAGCACTACTCGGTCTGAGGTTCCCCCCAAATGGTGGACGGGGGGTTATGCGGCCGAAGTGGCCGCGAGGAGTGACCGCTCATAATTGTCGGGGCTGAGCATCCCGATCGTGGAGTGGCGTCTTCTACTGTTGTAGAAATTCATCCATTTGTCAACTGCTGCAACGAGTTCCGCTTTGGTGGCGAAGGTGTGTCGATAGTAGTATTCGTGTTTGAATGTCGACCACAGGCTTTCCGCGCCGGCATTGTCCCAGCATATTCCGGTCGATCCCATGGATCGGCGCAGACCGTGCCGATCGCAGGCGGCAGCCATGTCGTTGGCGGTGTACTGGCTACCTCGGTCCGAATGCAGAACCGTGCCCGCACACGACCCGCCACGCGCCGCTACCGCCCGGTCCACGGCGTCGGTGACCATCTCGGTCCGCATGTGATCGGCCACGGTCCAGCCGAGCACCTTCTTGGAATGCTCGTCCTTGATCGCGCACAGGTACATATCGCCTTCACCGCAAGTCAGATAGGTGATGTCGGAAACCCAGACTGCGTCTACACGGCCCTGGTCGAAAAGACGTTGCACCAGGTCGTCCGGGAACGACGCGGTCGGGTCCACGATCGTGGTCCGCACCTTGAAGGTGCGCGGGCTGATCCCGGCCAGCCCGATCTCGGCCATGATCGCCGCGACCGTCTTCTCCGACACCCGATCACCGCGATCGCGCAGCTCGGCGGTGATCCGCGGAGCCCCGTAGGTCCCATCGGAGTCTTTATGGACGGCAAGGATCTTCACCGTCAAGTCGGCGCGCCGCTGCTGCCGATCGGTCAACACAGGGGCCGTCTTCCGCTTCAGGTACGCGTAGAACCCTGAGGTCGATACACTCAACAACCGCGCCATGCGCGTGATATCGGCTGTGCTGCCGTTGATTTCGGTGGCGGCGCACTGCGCTGCCATCAGCTCGAACCGGGCCGGTTCTGCTGCATCGCCGCGAAGTACGCGCTCGCTTTTTTTAGGAAACTGACGTCTTTCTCCAGCTCGCTGACCTGCTTGCGTAACCGGAGCAACTCTGCCCGCTCGGCCGGGCTCAACGGCTGCTCGCCGTGTACCTCGGCCGCCGCTATCCGGCGGCGTTCGTCTTGGACCCATTTAGCGAGAAGGCTTTCATGCAAACCCAACTCGCCAGCCACCGCGGCGATCGTGCGACCGGAATCGATCACCCGATGCGCGGCCTCGACCCGGTACTCGGCCGTGAACGACCGGCGCTTCCGAGACGATGACATACTGGACATCCTTCCAGCAGGACCGCGATCCCGCTAAATCGGTGTCCACTGCTTGGGGGGAGCCTCAGTCATTCCCTGGGACCTGTGCACCTACCTGGTGAGTACAACTAAGGACTGGTTGCGTGCACCTACCCGGTGAGTACAACCAAGGACTGGATGCGTATACCTACCCAGCGAGTACAACTAAGGACTCCCCAGGTGAGCAGTCCGGTGAAAGCTGAAGACCTACCCAGGTTTTCCCGTGAGTAGTGTGGGCGCGTCGTGTGCCGTACCCGGCTTTAGGGGCATGTCAGGGGCGTGGAGTCGCGTTGGCGAGGTGGTCATCTGGCTGTGGTGGCGTTGAGGGCATTTTCAAGATCAAGCGAGTCATATGGTTGCTGGTGGAGATCGTTTGGCGACCATATGACTCGCTTCGATGCTTGCCGCTGGCTGTGGTTGCGTACTTCGCACACCTGCTTGATCTTTCGCACACCCGTTGGGGTGTTGGTAGGTGCGTGACAGATGAAAGTGGTGTGCGAACTGTCAAGCCACCGCCGCAGGCTCACCCGCAGGTAGTCGCGAGACAACCCACTGCTGTGCAAACCCATTCCGTAGGGTGCGAACCAGCACCAACCCGCCCCAGGGGTGCGAAGCACCCGCCCGCCACGCAACCTCACCCCGAAGCCCTTCTTGTACCAACCTCCCCGGAGGGCGGGTGCATGTACCAACCTCCCAGGAAGGGCGGGGGCGGACAGCTCAGCCGATGTGCTCCCGGAGGTACGCCAGATCATCGGCAACACCCTCGGCGGGTGTCTCCAGGATCACCGGGGCGCCTGCGGTTTTGCAGACCTCGGCAAGCAGTTCGGGATCGATGGTTCCGTCGGAGAAGTTGGCGTGCCGGTCGGCGCCGGAGTTGAACTCGTCGCGCGAGGAGTTCAAGTGCACCAGGTCGATTCGGCCGGTGATCGCCTTGATGCGGTCGACGACGCCGATCAGTTCCTCGCCGCCGGCCCAGGCGTGGCAGGTGTCGAGGCAGAAGCCTGCGCCGAAATCGCCGACGGCGTCCCACAATCGGGAGATGGCGTCGAAATGCCGGGCCATGGCGTGGTTGCCGCCCGCGGTGTTCTCGATCAGGATCGGCACGGCGAAGCCGCCCTTATCCTGTTGACGCTCGAACAGCTTGCGCCAGTTGTCCACTCCGGTTTCCAGCTCGGCGTCGGAGCGCACGTGCCCGCCGTGCACGACCAGACCGAACGCGCCGAGATCGGCGGCGGCCTTCGCCTGCTGGGCGACCGCGTTGCGGGAGGGCATCCGTAGCCGATTGTTCAGGCTCGCCACATTGATCTGATAGGACGAGTGCACCACCACGTCGATCGGGCTTGCCACGATTTCCTCGGTCCGCGGGTGCGGGGTCGGCTTGTCCCAGCTCTGCGGGTCGACGACGAACATCTGGATGACATCGGCACCGAGTTTCTCACCGAAACCGATCGGGTCGCCGTCGAGACGGACGTGTGCTCCAATCTGCATGGGGCCAGCTTAACGACCACCACCGACAGCAATCCAAGGATGCTGAACGAGGGTTTGTTGCATCGCGTGGGCCCGGCGAGATACATCGGTAGTATCCGCGCGCTCGACCCGACGACGGGGGTGAACACCGTGTTGCAGACCGGCGATGTCTTCGCTGGCTATGTCATCAAACGTGTCCTCGGCCATGGCGGCATGGGCACCGTTTACCTGGCCCAGCATCCGAGACTGCCGCGGCTGACCGCGCTCAAACTGCTCAAACGCGAGCTGTACAGCGAGGTCGAGATCCGCCGCAGGTTCGAGCGGGAGGCCGATCTGGTGGCGCAGCTCGACCATCCCAATATCGTCACGGTGTTCGATCGCGGCACCGAGGACCAGCAGCTGTGGATCTCCATGCAGTACGTGCCCGGCGCGGACGCCTCCTGCGCGGATGTGAACGTGCTCGCGCCGGGGCGGGCCGTGCAGATCATCAGCGATACCGCGATCGCCCTCGACTTCGCGCACGCCAACCAGGTGCTGCACCGCGACGTGAAACCGGCCAACATCCTGCTCGCCAAGGCGCCGATCGGGCAGCCGGAGCGGGTGCTGCTCACCGACTTCGGCATCGCGGGCGTGCGCGGCAGCGACACCACGCTCAGCTCGAAGGGCTCGATCACCGCGACGCTGGCGTTCGGCGCGCCGGAACAGTTGATGGGGCAGCCGCTGGACGATCGGGCCGATCAGTACTCGCTCGCGTGCACGTTGTTCTGGCTGTTGACCGGCGAAGCGCCGTACCCCGGTCGGAATCCGGCCGCCGTGGTCAACAGCCATCTGTACGCGCCGCTGCCGGTGCTGAGCCGGATGCGGCCCGGACTGCCGCCCACGCTGGACGGAGTGCTGGCGCGCGCGATGGCCAAGCGGCCCGCCGACCGGTTCGCCGATTGCGCGCAGTTCGCCGCGGCAGCCCGTCATGCGCTCGCCGTCGGCGCGCCGCGGCACCCCACCCACGGCGGGTTCACGCACAACAGACCGCCCGCGCCGATTCCGCCTACTCGTACGTTCCCTTCGCAACCGGATCGGCCGCCCCATTCGACGGTGCCGCCGGGTCAGACCGGTACGCGAGCACCCGCCAGAGAATCCGGACCGCCGCCGCGCGAATCAACGTCGCCACCAACGACATCCGCGCCGCCCCCGTCAAGAACAGCGCAGCCACCAACTACGTCGGCGCCACCACCGTCAAGGTCGGCGCAGCCGCCAAGGACATCCGCGCCACCGCCGTCGAAATCGGCTCCGCCGTCAAGGACATCTACTCCCCCACCGTCGGAATCTGCGCCGCCACCGAGATCGGTTCCGCCGCAGACCTTCCTGCCGCCGCGCCGCACCGTCCGGCGCGGCACGATCGAGCTGCCCGACCTGCCGATGCGCCCCGGCTCGGCACCCCGTCGGCAGTCGCCACCACCGGACGCCCGGCCTCCGCCGATAGCTGTTCGCTATCGAATGTCACTGGCGTTACCCCGCTTTCGCTGGGCAGCCGTCGGTTCAGTGACTACTGCTATGGTTTCGATGTTTTCCGTGGTCCGGCCCGTGCCTGATCGCGCGTTCTTATGCTGTACGCCTGTTCGTCGGTGGGTCCCGGCGGGCGGCGGGAAGTGGAGCAGACATGCTGGCCAGCGGTGACGTTTTCGCCGGTTATGTCATCGAGCGGCAACTGGGTCGCGGTGGCATGGGTTCGGTCTACCTGGCGAAACATCCTCGACTGCCGCGGATGACAGCGCTGAAGCTGCTGAACCGGGAGATGTTCTTCGACAAGGAGGTGCGGGCGCGGTTCGAACGGGAGGCGGATCTGGTCGCCCAGCTCGACCACCCGAACATCGTCACGGTCTACGACCGTGGGCTCGACGACGAGCAGCTGTGGATCTCCATGCAGTACATCGACGGTATCGACGCCGCGTCGGTGCAACCGCAGGCGCTGCCACCCGAGCGCGCCGTGCAGATCATCAAGGAAACCGCGGACGCCCTCGACTACGCGCACGGCATCGGCGTGCTGCATCGCGACGTGAAGCCCGCCAACATCCTGCTGGCCCGCTCCGGCAGCGGCCGCGGCGAGCGGGTCTACCTCACCGACTTCGGCATCGCCCGCTTCCGGGACGACACCGGCCATCTCACGCAGACCGGAACCTTCACCGCCACACTGGCTTACGCGTCGCCCGAGCAGCTCACCGGTTCGTCGCTGGACCACCGGTCGGATCAGTACTCGCTGGCGTGCTCGCTGTTCTGGTTGTTCACCGGCACCGGCCCGTTCTCCGCGACCAACCCGGCTGCGGTGATCCAAGGTCACCTGCAGGGTGCGCCGCCCGCGTTGAGCAGCCACCGCCAGGGCCTGCCGTACGCCCTGGACAGCGTGCTGGCCAGGGCGATGGCGAAGCGACCGGAGGACCGGTACCCCAGCTGCGCCGATTTCGCCGCGGCCGCCCGGCACGCGCTCACCAATCCCAGCGTGCCCTCGATGCCGGTGGTCGGCGGGCCGCGGCCGTTCACCGCGCCACCGACGCCGGTGACCGGACCACGCCCGAACACCGGACCGCGGCCGACGACCGGTCCCCGGCCGACCACCGGACCACCCACCCCCACCACCGGCTGGCCCTACCCGGTGACGCACGGCCAGGGCCAGCCGCCGAGTGGGCCGAATTACCTTGCAGGATCGGCCTTCCCGACGCCGCCCCCGGCCACCGTGGTGGCACAACCGCGCGGCACCGGGCCGCAGCCGACTTCGCCGTACACCGGGCCGCAATCCGGGTACAACTCAGGTCCGCAGGCCGGGTACAACTACAGCCCGCCGCCACCACCCATGTCCCCGGTCAGTGTCGGCGGGCGACCGCCGAAGAAGTCCAACGTCGGCCTCATCATCGGCATCTGCCTGGCGGCGGTGGTGCTCCTCCTGGTGACGCTCGCCATCATCGGTGCGGTCGCCGATTCGAGCCCGTCCGCGGACAACACGACAACCACCTCGGCCGGTGTTGTCGGGCCCGGCAACGCCGTCGCCGCGACCGCCGACTCGATCAGTGCCGAATTCCCGCGCATGGTGCCCGCGACCAAGACGGAGCAGGTCGGCTACAACGGCGCCAAATGCTGGGAGACGGACACGAGCTACACGCCGTCGCCCAGCGACGGTGACCCGGAGTTCGGCGACTGGGCCTGGCAGTGGCGTTGCTACGGCGGCGGCGACAGCTCGGATCCGCTCTACCGCATCTACGTCTACAAGTCCGCCGCCGACGCACAGGCGGTGGTGAAGACGCTGCCGTCGAACAGCAAGTCGATGGATTCCAACGGCGGAAAGTCCTACACCAACTACAAATTCGATGCCAGCGGCCCGAAGATCGTCACCGCCTTCACCGGTGATCCGGATCGCGCCCAGTACCTGATGTTCACCGACGGCTCCGGCTCCATCGACCAGACCCTGCGCTGGTGGCGCTCGGCTCCGCTGAACTGACGCATGCTGCATCCCGGAGAGACCTTCGCCGGGTACACCATCGAACGCCTGCTCGGTCGCGGCGGCATGGGATCGGTGTACCTGGCGCGGCACCCACGCCTGCCACGGTTGACGGCGATGAAGCTGTTGAACCCGGAAGTGTTCCACGACAAGGAGATCCGCACCCGATTCGAGCGCGAGGCCGACCTGGTCGCCCGGCTGGATCACCCGAACATCGTGACCGTGTTCGACCGTGGCGTCGAGGACGAGCGGTTGTGGATCTCGATGCAGTACATCGACGGCACCGACGCCGCCGCGGTGGACGCCCATTCGCTGCCGCCGGAGCGGGCGGTGCAGATCATCGGCGAGACGGCCAAGGCGCTCGACTTCGCGCACAGCCGAGGCGTCCTGCATCGAGATGTCAAGCCCGCCAACATCTTGCTGGAGCGCACCGGGGGTGCGGGCGAGCGGGTGTTCCTGACCGACTTCGGGATCGCCCGCTTCCGTGATGAAACCGGGCGGCTCACGCAGACCGGAACATTCACCGCCACACTGGCGTACGCGTCGCCGGAGCAGCTGTCGGGTGCGCTACTCGATCACCGCTCGGATCAGTATTCGTTGGCCTGCACGCTGTTTCGGCTGCTGACCGGGACGGTGCCGTTCGAGGCCACCAATCCGGTCGCGGTGATCCAGGGGCACCTACAGGCGCCGCCGCCACCGGTCAGTCGGCTGCGCCCCGGCCTGCCGATGGCGTTGGATGCGGTGCTGGCCAAGGCGATGGCGAAGCGGGCCGAAGATCGGTTCGACTCCTGCGCCGAATTCGCCGGTGCCGCTTGGCATGCGCTCACCGTGCCGCAACGGTTCGCGCCGCCCACCAGACCACAACAGTTCACGCCGCAACAGTCCGCGCCGTTCGCCGCGGTGGATCAGCTGCCGCAGCAGTACGAGCGCGGCGCCCAAAACACCGGTCCCGACGCGTCTCTCACCCGCGGCGGCCGCTCCCGGTCCAGCGCCGTGATCGGCGCGTTGGTCGGCGGGCTACTGGTGCTCGGACTCATCGCCTCGATCGTCGCGTTCTCGCGCAGCGGAACGGGTTCGGCCGGACCGACGGCCACCACCATCCCGTCCACCACTCGCGCCCACGACATCTCGTCGACCACCAAGCCGCCGACGTCAGCGCGGCCGACAACCGACCGAGCCCAGATCAGCGCGGACGCCGCGGCACTGAGCAACGAGTTCCCGAACATGTTGCCGGAGACCACCCCTCAGCAAGTGGTCCAGGCTGGCACGGGCTACAACAAGGCGGGCTGCTTCTCCTACACCCCCGACTCGGCGGCCGCGAACAACAACGCCGACGATCCCACGCTCGGTGCCTGGCTGGTGCTGTGGCGTTGCTTCGGCGGCCCGGACAACAAGGCGGCCTTCTCCTTCTACCTGTACAACTCCCCCACCGATGCCCGATCCGCGCTCGACGGACTACCCGCCAACGACCAGTCCACAGCAGCCAACCACGGCCACACGTACACCAACTACACCCTGCGCGACAGCGAGACCCGACGCCCACGCATGGTCACCGAGTTCACCGCGGACCCGCAACGCGCCTCGATCCTGATGTACAGCGCAGGCTTCATCGCCACCCAGTCCGAGCTCATGGAATGGTGGACCGCCGCGCCACTGAACTAGGGCCTGCCTAACCGAATGCGTGGTGCACGAATTCGTGGGTCGGGTGGAAGCCGATGGTCTGGTAGATCCTGCCGACGGTGCGGTTGGCGGTGTCGGTGAAGAGGCAGACGTCCAGGCCGTCGGCGCGCAGCACTTGCGCGAGGTGGGCGGTGACGGAGCTGGCGTAGCCGTGGCCGCGCTCCTCCGGCGGGGTGTAGACGAGGCCGATGCGGGACCAGCCGTACACCGGAGTCTGGTGGGCGGCAAAGCTTGTCGGACGACCGTCGCGCTCCCAGAACCACATCTGGCCTGCCGCGACCCGGTTACGGATGGCCGGAAGGCCGGCCGACACGATCCCGGCCTCGGTGCGCATGGCCTCGGCCCATTCGACACACAGGTCGATGTCGGATTCGGTTGCCCGGCGCGGTTTCCCGGGCACATCGGGGATGCGCAGCGCGCCGAGACGGTACAGCCGGGCGGTGTAGGACGGCCGGAAACCGACGCCGAACCGGTCGCTCCAGCGTTCGGCGAAAGTGGTGGCGTCGCCGATGAGCCCTTCCACGCCGGGGGTTTCCGGGGCCACCTCGGCGAGCGCGTCGGCCACCGCGCCCACGCTGCCCGCGGGCAACTCGCCGAGGTACATCTCCCGGCCGTCGACGCGCATGGCAACGCCGACCACGGACGCATCGTCGGCATGTAGCGATAGGAACCGTGCGGACCGGTCGGAGGTCTGGGTGCCCGCGACATGGTTGGCGATGCTCGTGGTGATCACGGTGTGCCGCAGCGGATCACGGAGCAGGAACGACTCGGTGCGCGAGCGGAACTCGGTCGCGTCCGTGGTGATCTCGATCCCCATGATCAACACGGTAGGCCGCTATTGCGTTGCGCGCCCGAGTTTTTCGGTGACCAGCCACAGCCGCTCGACAACCAACCGACCGGTTGTCGCGGCGGCCGTGGCCTCAGTTGGGTTCGGCGTCAATCCGTTTCGTTGCCGCCGCTGCCACCTCTGCGGAGTTTGAGCAGGATCAAGCCTGCGGTGCACGCGAGAATCAGTCCGGCGACGGTGATTTCGACGTGTAAGCCGGCGATGCCGAGGACAGCCCCGACGATTCCACCGACGAAGAAAAGCCAGGCGAAGGTCCGCGAAACAATCGTGGACAGCGAGCGCGCTGACTTGTTCGACACGAGATGCTGCGAAGTAGCCGACACCGCATCCTTGGCGGCTGCGGACGACGACTCCCGCTGCGACGTTGTCGAGTAAGCTCCCATCATCTACTCCTCGATGACGCCGATCAGAGAACCAATGCCGCGTTCATCACACAACGCTTCTCTCATCTGGGTACAGGCGTCTCACACGTAACTTTGCTCACACGCTACGACCATGCCCCGCCGTATAACAGCGACACGTGCCCGCGACACGCCGAAGAGATCAATTCGATATCTGAATTACGAGTGTTTAAAACAGTACTGTTAGACGCACCGCTGGCGACCGCTTCGTCTGGCCGCGTGGACCGTGCTCGAGTATGGTGATCCCGACTCGAAACGCAGCAGGAGTGATCACCGATGGAGAGCATCAGGGCCAAGATCGCAGGTCCGGCGATCGCCGCAGGCGCGATCTCCGTCGGGCTCGTCCTCATCGGCGCCTGCGGAATCGGCAAGCAGGACACCTACGTCGCGCCCCCGCCGCTGCAGTCGGACCCGAACGTCGCGCCCGTTGCGCACGAGGGACCCAGCGTGACGGCGCCGAAAGTGTCGATTCCGCCGTCGCCGACCTGGCAGATCGCGCCCTACCAGGCGCCGCACGCATCGCCGTTCACCGGATTCAGCACCACCACACCCGGTGAAACGCCGCCGCCGGAAGAGGCGGGGAGTCTGCCGCACGAACGCCCGTCCGACGATGCCCGGCCACCGGCCAGCACGACGGAGTCGCCGACCGAATCCTCCACGACGCGGCCGACCACCCCGCGGCCGACGACCGCCCGGCCGACCACCAGGCCGCGACCGACCACGACCTCGGACGACCCGACCACGGATCCGTACGGCAGCCCGCAGTCGGGCCTGAACTCCGACGAGCACGAGTGACCCCGCGGTGGTGCGCGGATTACGCACCACCGCAAGGTTTTACAGCTCGGGCAGCCCGTACTCGCCGACCCGCGCGCTGAGCACCCGCAGGTGCTCCAGCCCGCCGCCGAGCGTGCGCTCGATCGCGGTCAGCCTGGCCACGTAGTGACCGACCGGGTATTCCGCGGTGACGCCGATGCCGCCGTGCATCTGGATGGCTTCCTGGCCTATGTGCCGCGCCGAGCGACCGACCTGGAGCCGGGCCCGGGACGCGACCTGCGGGTCGATCTCGCCGTCGGCAACGGCTGCGGTGGCGTAGAGGCTCATGCTGCGCGCCAGTTCCAGCGAGACATACATGTCGGCCGCCCGATGCGTGAGCGCCTGGAACTTCGACAGGGTGACCCCGAACTGCTTGCGCTGCTTCAGGTAGTCGGTGGTCAGCCGCAGCGCCTCCGCCATCGCACCGATGGATTCCGCGCATAGGCTCGCCTGCGCCTGCACGAGCGCCGACCGAATCGCCTCGGCCGCATCGACATCGCCGCCGAGTAGTTCGGCCGCGGCCTGCTCGAATTCGAGCTGCGCGCCGCGCTGACCGTCCACCGTGCGGTAGGACTTGCGGGTCACGCCGGTGGCGTCGGCGGCGACCAGGAACAGCCCGGTCCCGCCGCCGGGCAGCTGCGCGCTGACCACCAGCTCGTCGGCGCAGTCGCCGTGGCTGACCGGGTTCTTGATGCCGGTCAACACGTACGAATTGCCCCCGGCGGGAGCGTCAGGCCCGGAGGCGGCAGCCTGTGTAACCACGGAGGGCCCCGCGGACGCCGCATCAGACACAGCCACAGCCGTGGTGGTGAGTTCGGTGGACGGCCAGCGCACACCCGGCTCGCCATGCGCGAAGGCGAGCAGCTTGTTGCCCGCCGCGACCTCCGGCAGCACCCGCTGCCGCTGTTCGGCACTGCCCGCGAGGGTGAGCAGCGCACCGGGCAGCAGCACCGCGTCCAGGATCGGTTCCGGCGCCAGCCTGCGCCCCACCTCTTCCAGCACGACCATCGCCTCCACCGGACCGGCGTCGACGCCGCCGTCCGCCTCGGTGAAAGTCAGTCCGAGCACACCGAGTTCGGCGAGCTGTTGCCACACCTCGCGGCTCCAGCCGAGTTCGGTGTCGGTGACCTTCAGCCTGGTCTCCGGGTCGTAGTTACGGGCGAGCAGGTCACGCACAGTGTCCCGCAGCATTTCCTGTTCATCGGTGAGATCGAAATCCATGGCGGCGCCTCACAATCCGAGGATCGTGGAGGCGATGATGGTGCGCTGCACCTCGCTGGAGCCTCCGTAGATGGTTGTCTTGCGATAGTTCAGGTAGCCGGGGCCACTGCGCTGCGCCCAACCGGGCGAGGCGATCTCGTCGGCACCGACCGGCAACATGTCCGGTCCCGCGATATCGATGAGCAGTTCGGTGGCGGCCTGCTGTAACTCCGAGCCGCGCAGCTTCAGCACCGACGACGCCGGATTCGGCTTGCCGTCAGAGGAATTCGAGACCACGCGCAGCTGGGTGAGTTCCAGCGCGAGCAGCTCGTTCTCCAGTTCGGCGACCCGGGCCGCGAACAGCGGATCCGCCAGCAGCGTGCCGTCACCCGATTTCGTCTGCGCGGCATACTCTTTCGCGATGCCGAGCTTCACCTTGGTGCGGCCGACACCGGTGATGCCGGTGCGCTCGTTGCCGAGCAGGAACTTGGCGTAGGTCCAGCCCATGTTCTCCTCGCCGACCAGCTGATCGGCCGGCACGCGGACGTTCTCGAAGAACACCTCGTTCACCTCGTAGCCGCCGTCGATCAGCTTGATCGGGCGGATGGTCACACCGGGCGACTTCACGTCGAACAGCAGGAACGAGATGCCCGCCTGCTTCTTCGCCGCGCTCGGATCGGTGCGCACCAGGCAGAAGATCCAGTCCGCGTACTGGGCCAGCGTGGTCCAGATCTTCTGGCCGTTGACGATGTAGGAGTCGCCGTCGCGCACCGCGGTGGTGCGCAGCGAGGCCAGGTCGGAGCCCGCGTCGGGCTCGGAAAAGCCTTGGCACCACCAGATGTCGAGGGCGGCGGTGGGCGGCAGGAAGCGCTGCTTGAGCTCCTGCGAACCGAAGTGCGCGATCACCGGGCCGACCATCTGCGCGTTGAACGTCAGCGGGTCCGGCACCGAGGCCAGCTGCATCTCGTCCTGCCAGATGTGGCGCTGCATCGGGGTCCAGTCCTTGCCACCCCACTCGACGGGCCAGTTCGGCACCGCGAGGCCGTTGTCGTTGAGGGCCTTGTGCGAGCGGACGATGTCGTCGCGGGACAGCTCCTGGCCGTACTTGAAGCGCTCGCGGATCTCGGCGGGGATCTCGGTCCGATAGATGTTTCGCAGTTCGTCGCGGAACGCGACTTCGTCTGGGGACAGGCTTATTTTCATACGCAGCTCCGTCTGTGTCTCGTAACGTCCGAGTCCAAACTACCCTCGAGTAATCCTCTACTGTCGAGTGGATCACACCGGAAGGACACGCTCGCGGGCGTCAACTCTGGGTAAACGGCGGCGCTACCTGGGCGGTATTCCGGACGAACTGGTACGTTGCTGCACGTGGGTTGGGGGACCCCGAGACTTTGGTATATAGGAGTTCGAGTGAACGGCAGGACCATCGCACGCGCCGCCACGGCCGTGACAGCTCTCGGCATCGGCGCGGCGCTGACCATGGGTGGCACGGCGGCGGCCGATCCGGAACCGTCACCGCTGGACGCCGGGCTGGCCCACCTCACCGAGACCGCGGGCCCCGACCCGGCCGTGCAGGCGGGTGTCGGCGCACTGACGCAGTACACCCAGCTCGCCGACGTGGCCGGGCTGCGCCACGTCACCAGCGCGTTCACCCCGTTCGCCTATGCCGCACCCACTTTCGGCTGCGGCAGCCTCGGACCGGTCACCACGATCATCGCGGCCGCGACCACCGACGGGGTCGGCACCAGCGCGGACCTCCATGTCGCGCCGGGCACCCTGCGGTTCAGCGCGACCCCGGCGCACTCCGGCACGCCGCTGGCTTCCGGCCTGGTCGTAGCCTGGGTGAACATCAACAACGGCGCCAGTGGCATCGACTCGCTCGACGACATCACCGAGTACGGCCTTCCGTCGCTGTCCAAGACGGTGAACAGCGGGCCGGGCACGGTTATCGCCTCGATGTGGGGCATCATCGACTACCCGTTCGCGCACTGCTTGATGACACCGACCGTCGGGACCTTCATGGTTCCGGATCAGCCGGTGAACCAGCCGATCAAGCCGTCGGACACGAACGCCCCCGGCGGACTGATCGCACCGGGACCCAACGGTACGGAGACCGGCCCGGCACCCCAGGCCACACCGACCACCGAGCCGAAGGCCGCGCCCGCTCCGGCCCCGGCGCAGGCCCCCGTCGCTCCCCCGGCGCCCGAAGCTGCTCCCGCTCCCGCCCCGGCGCCCCCTGCACCGACGACCACCCCTGGCGTACCCGCCGGTGCCGCGGTGCACGGCGAGTTCACCAAGCCTGCCAACTGACGCCTCGGCACCGCCACGGATGGCGGTGCCGGACAACCTGATTCAGCGAACCTTGGCGAAGAAGGCACGGATGTCGGCGACGTGCATCGCCGGAAGTTCCATCGCGACGAAGTGATTGCCGGTATTGCCCGTCGGCCAGTGCGCGATGTCGTTGTCGCGCTGCGCGAGTCGCAGCATCAACGCCGAACCGCCGCCGTAAACCCCGGTCGGAACCAGCTTTTGGCCTTTCGGCCAGGTAAATCCGTTGTCGCCGAGTCCGTTGTACATCGGCCAGGATGAGCTGGCCGCGGTATTGGTGAACCAGTACAGGCTGATGTTGGTCAGCAGGTGGTCGCGGTCGATGACGTCCTCGGCCTGATCGGCGAGCGGGGCGAATTCGTTGAACTTGTGCATCAGCCAACCGAGCAGGCCGACCGGGGAGTCGGTCCACGCGTGCGCGAAAGTCTGTGGCGCGGCGTGCAACAGGGTGTGGTGGTTCACGCCGGTCATCCACTTCTGCATCTGATCCCATTCGGCGCGCTCGTCCGGGGTCATGGTCGGCACGTCGGCCGCGGTCGGCATGCCGATGCCGCCGTCGATGTGCACGCCGATCACCCGATCCGGCGCCGCGATCGCCATTTCCGGCGCGACGTACGCGCCGAGATCGCCACCCTGGGCACCGAATCGCTGGTAGCCGAGCCGATCCATCAGCACGAGCCACATCTCGGCCACCCGCCGCGGCGTCATCCCCATTTCGTGCGGCCCCGCCGAAAACGCGAAACCGGGCACCGACGGCACGACGACGTGGAAGGCCTGCGCCGGGTCGAGACCGTGCTTGCGCGGATCGGTGAGCAGGCCGATGGTTTTGCTGAATTCCACGAAGGTGTTCGGCCAGCCGTGGGTCAGGATCAGCGGCACCGCGTCCGGCTCGGGTGAGCGAACGTGCACGAAATGCACGTCGAGATCGTCGATTTCGGTGATGAACTGCGGGAACTCGTTCAGCGCCGCTTCCTGTGCGCGCCAGTCGAATTCGGTCCGCCAGTAGTCGGCGAGCTCGCGCAGGTAGGCCACCGGGACGCCCCGGTCCCGACCCGCACCGGGCAGCTGCGCCGACCAGCGGGTGCGGCTCAACCGGTCGTTCAGGTCGTCCAGGTCCGCCTGCGCGATGTCGATGCGGAACGGGCGGATGGCGGTGCGGTTGTCGGTCATCGGTGGGGCTCCTTGCCGGTCGGTCTTGCGATCTGTGCACAACGCTAGGAGCCATGTAGGACCATCTATGTCCTAGTTACCTGGAATCCTCGAATTCATGAACGACACACCCGCCCGGCTGCTGCGCCTGCTGTCGCTGCTGCAGACCCCGCGCGAATGGCCCGGCAGCGAACTGGCCGAGCGGCTCGGCGTCACCGACCGCACGGTGCGCCGCGATATCGATCGGCTGCGTGAGCTCGGTTATCCGGTCGACGCGACGATGGGTGCGGCGGGTGGCTATCGGCTGGTGGCGGGGTCCGCGTTGCCGCCGTTGCTGGTCGAGGACGACGAGGCGGTCGCGATCGCGGTAGGGCTGCGTGCTGCCGCGGGTTATGCGGTCGCCGGTATCGAGGAGGCGTCGGTGCGGGCGCTCACCAAGCTGGAGCAGGTGTTGCCGACCAAGCTGCGGCGGCGGGTGCGCGTGCTCGGGACCGCGCTGACGCTACCCACCGATACGGGTCCGCTGGTGGATCCGGAGGTGTTGACGGCGCTGGCCGCTGCCGTAACCAACAGGGAGCGTGTGCGTTTCACGTATCGCGACGGCGGCGGCGCGGAATCCCGGCGACATGCCGAACCGGTCGGACTCGTTCCGTCGCGGCACCGCTGGTATCTCGTCGGCTTCGACGTCGATCGCGCGGACTGGCGCATCTATCGAGTCGACCGCATCGAACGGGCGCAGCCGACCGCCGCGCGATTCACCCCGCGTGAACTACCCGCCGACGATCCGGCCGCCTACGTGGACGGACGTAGAACAGACTGGGGCACAACGACTTTCCGGCTCTCCGTCACCATTCACGCGCCCGCGAGACGGGTCGCCGGACGGCTGGGTGACGAACCGGGCGACGTCATCGAAATCAACGAAAACACCTGTCGCCTGGACACTCTCCGCGACGACTCCCCGGAGTGGTTGGCGCACCGACTGATTACCCTCGGCGCCGACTTCGCGGTGCACGAACCGCCGGAGCTCATCCGACAGCTGCGCACGGTGTCCGCCCGCATCGACCGCGCCGTCGGCAGTCCGAACGCGCAAGCTCAGCGCGACAACTGAATTCGCAGCACCGCACCACTCTCGGTACCCGCGATCAGTTGATCGGGCTGCCCGGGGGTGGCGACAACAGAGGTCAACGGCTCACCGCTCAGCACGGCACAGGCAGCACCGGTGGCCGGATCGATGCGGACCAGTTGGCCGAAAACGGTGGTCACGTAGAGAATTCCGGCCGAATCGATGAGCAGATCATCGGTGAAGTCCGGGATACCGGGCAGCGGTGAGGCGACATCCGCGACGACGGACACGTCACCGGGAGCATCGATCGGGATGCGCTGAATCCGGCCGAGCGGGCCGCCGTTAGTGGTGACATAGAGCACCCGGTCGCGCACGACGACGCCGTTCGCACTCCCCTTGGGTGCCTGATCGGTCCACGCGGTGTCGATGGTGCCGTCCGGACGGACCCGGATGACACCGGACAACGACGCACCGAGGTAGAGGTTGCCATCCGCGTCGAAGGCCGCTCCGTTGGGCATGGTGCGCACCCCGGAGACGAAGACCTCGGGCTTCGGGTCCGCCGCCGTCGGATCGAAACGAACCACGCCGCCGGGGCTGAGCAAGCTGGTCGGCGTATCGCCGTAGACGACATAGAGCAAGCCGTCCAGACCGCTGCGCACGGCGCCGGGGAAGTCCACCGGGACGGTCGCGGTCAGCGCACCGGAACGGTCATAGCGCTGCACCACATTGCGGTACACCCGCGAGACCCACAGGTTCCCCGCGACGTCGTAGCCGACGTTCTCCGACCAGTCGAGCATCGGCATTCCGGCGGGAACCGCGGTGGCGGCGAGCGCGGGCGCGCACGAGGCGATCGGCGGCGCGGCGGCAACCGGGTCGGCGGCGGCGACCGGCGCGGTGCACGCCAGAGCGATCAGCGCGGGCCACAGCAGGGCGCCGGGGCGAAGGGGTCTGCTCAACGGGCACCTCGGTCTCGGCAAGCCGATAGGGCAATCGGCTGGGAGTCTAGCCACCTGAACAGAAGAGGTCAGTCCTCACACCGGGCGTGGCCGGGGCGAAGACGCGCCACGCCCGGTCGGATGCGACATGAAGTCCACTGAGCGACAAAATCTTTGGCAAGATCAGGGCATGCCTTTTTTCGACGGAGAGCGCGGCCGCATGCACTATCGGCGATGGCCGATCGAAAACAGCGTTGCGACCGTCCTGCTGCTACCGGGAGTCGGTCAGCACAGCGGCCACTACCACCGGTTCGCCCGGACGCTGAAGGCCGCCGACATCGAGATGTGGGCGCTCGATACCTCGGGACAGGGGCTCAGCGAGGGCGATCACGACAACCCGGGCAGCTTGGCCGAATTGGTCGCGGACGCACTGATGCTGTTCGACATCGTCCGCGCCACGGCACCACAACCGCCGTTGATCCTGATGGGTCATTCGCTGGGCGCGGTCACCGTGCTCGGCATGTTCGGCGCCGCCGAGCCGGAGACCCGCGGGGCAACCTCGGATACCACCGCCCTGGAACGCGCCTACCCGCTGCGGCCTGCCATTCCGGCGGACGTGGTGACCGGCATCGTGCTGTCCGGCGTATCGAAGCGGGCGCTTGGTGGCGGCACTCCCGGCGCGGCGGGAACACCACTGCCGCGCAACCTTCCGATCCTCGCGGTGCACGGTGTCGAGGACCGGCGGGCGCCGATTGATGCGGTAAGGGTATGGACTCAGCGCCACGAATCGGTAGATTTACGCGAGTACGCCGATGCCGGGCATGATCTTCTGCACGAGCCGGTGCACGCGCGGGTCGCTGCCGACATCGCGGACTGGATGCAGGGTGTCGTCGTGGGGTTGGCACGGCGCCCGTGAACTGAGCCTCGCTCAGAGATGAGGAAGGGGGACGTCAGGTGCCGGCTAACGAGAACGCCAATGGGGTCGGGAGCCCTGTTCTGTCGGAATTCACGGCGCCCGGAGTCAGTGCCGCCGGATTACACAGTGCGGTCAACGACGGGGAGCTGTGGATCGATCGCGTGCTCGTGGCGGGCGGCGTGCACGAACGATGCGCGCGCCGCTACGAGCAACTGGCCAATCAGATCGAAGATCAGATTCGGTCGCTCAGCGCCGCCTCCTCGCTGCCCGGATTCGGCGGATTCGCCTCCGGTGACGCGTTGCGCGCCGGCTTCGAGACCAAGGCGCACGGCGCGCTCACCCGATTATGGGAATACGCCGAGGCCGCCAGGGAACTCGCGCTGACCTTCCGCGCCGCCGGCGCGGCCTACCACCGCGCCGACCACGTGCTCGCGGCGGCAGTCGACCGGATCGACGCGGAGGGAGCGGCACATGCGTAAGTTGCCTCAGACGCCCGAGCGGATGCTCAGCAGGCGCAACGACCCGGCGTACGCGCCGACCGTCGAGATCTTCGACAACATGGCCCATCAAGAGATCCACGACAAGGTTCAGCTGCTGAAGCCCGCGGTGCTCACCGGCGGACAGCAGGCCTGGGGCGACGCCGCGGCCGGGCTGGCCGACGCGGTCGCGCAGGCACACATCGAGATTCGGGCGGCCATCGCCGACGGCTGGCGCGGCAGCGCGGCGCAGCGGGCCGCCGACGCCGTGCAAGGGTTCGAGCAGACCGGTCAGGATCTGGCGGACGTGCTCGCGGTCGTCTCACAGCGGCTCGGACAGGCGGGCGACGCGGCGGAGGCGCTGCGAGCCGCGGTATCCGCGCCGACCGGGAAAACGCCCGATCTGGGTGCCGCACTGCTGGATCCGACGCAGGCCACCAGCAATGTCGCCGACCAGAAAACGACCGAGCACACCCGGCAGGACATCGTGCGCGCGATGAACGACATCTACGCCGGTGTGTTCATCCCGACCGGTACCGACGTGCCCGCGTTCCTGGACGAGCAGTTCGGTGACGTGCCGACCACGCCGAGCGGCACCCCGGTCACCAAGGTCGCCGGGCCCAGCGTCGACACAGGAACTCCTGTCGCACAACAGGTTCCGCTGGAGAACTCGTCGACCGCGACACAACTCAGAAGTGAACCCGCGGCCGATACACCGGTAGCGGAGCAGGCCGCGCCCGAAGAGCAGCGCGACGAAACCACACCGGCGACGGCTGCCGCATCGAGCGCAGCTCCCGACGCGAGCGCCGGAAGTCCCGCGACACCCGCGACACCCCGAGTCACGGCAGCCGCCACAGACACCCCGCTGTCTTTGGCACCGGCCGCGACCAAGCTGCACACCGCACCCGCCTCGACCGCCCGCTCAGCACCGAGCACCACCGCCGCGGCGGCCCAACAGGTCGTCGTGCCGACCACACCGGGCACCGCGGGTGCGGCCGCACCCGACGAGCAGCGCAAGCGCGACGAACGGCGCAGCACCGGCGGGAGCAGCAGCAGCGACGCGGTCACCGGGCTCGGCGCGGGTGCGATGGGCGGCCTGATGGGTGGCGCGATGGCCGTGGGCGACACACGGCGCCAAGGTTCCAGCGTCGCGGCGAACGCGGCCAACACCCGCGTCCCGCGCTTCGAGGACGAGGATGAGGACGACTTCCACTTCGACGACCTCCCGACCTACCTCGAACCGGCCGACGACAACGGCGAGCTGATCGGCGCCATCGATCCGACCACGCCGCCGGTGCTCGGCGAGTGGACCGAGCTGGAGTGAATTGGACCCTGACGCCGGACCAGTTCGCGCTGGCTTGGGCGCGCACCGACGGCGATCGGATCCCCTATCCGCTGGCCGTCCGATTGTCCGCGCGCGACACCGCTGAGCGGGACGCCCAACTACCGGCATTACAGAGTTGGTGCGATCGAGTGCTCGACGCCGACCTGGAGGCCGCACTGCGCGTGCTCGGCGCGCCGGAGCTGCGGCTCGAGGTGTTCGGCGAACGCGACGGCGCGACCGGCTCGGCCGCGATCCGGCCGGTGCGGGTGCTCGGCGCCGCGGCGGGCAATGTCGCGGTGGTCGCCGCGCAGCGACCCGGCGCGACCGCGGACCGCGGCGGTGACATCCGGCTGTTCGTCGGCAGTGTGAAAAGCCTGACCGCACGGGTCGTTTCGATGCTGCCGGAGCAGACACCGGGCACCACGCCACGGCTGACCGCACCGTTGACCAAGGTCGGCGAGGACAGCCGCGACCTGGTTACCGTGCCGGTCGCCGGGCCGACGGTGCCCTCCCGCATCCGCAGACTGCTGCGGCAACCGCGGGACGGCATCGGCCAGATCGTCGTGTCCACCCGCCGCGAGGGCGAGCTGCGGCCGTTCGGGGTGCTCTGCTGGATCGACGTGCTCGACGACGGTCGTTACTCGGTGCGCACCGGCGCCGATGTCGACATCATTCCGGTGACCGCGCACGGTTTCATCGCGCAGCTGCGCCCGATGGTCACCGCCGCCGAACGGGCCGGCGCCTACGCCGACCGCTGGTGAAGTTCGCCTACAGGACAACTGATTTCGCAAGAACATGGGTAACTCGCCGGGTACGCCCAGACCTCAACCGCCCACCCGACCGCAGGCCCGGAACGATACTGTCGAGGCACCTACGACCGGCAAAAGGCGCGGAGAGGCGGGGGAGCGACGTGCGGGTCGAGGCGGGCGCCTCGATCTGGTACGGCGCGGTGCTGCGCGCGGACCTGGCGCCGATCATCATTCGCGAACGCGCCAACATCCAGGACAACGCGGTGCTGCACGTGCCGCCGGACGTGCCGATGGAGATCGGACCCGGCGCGACCATCGCACACAGTGTGGTGTTCCACGGTGCGTCCGTCGGCGCGGAAGCCATTGTCGGCAACGGGACTACGGTGCTCGACCTGGCGAAGATCGGCGCGGGCTCGATTATCGCCGCGCACTCGCTCGTCCAGCCGGGCACCGAAATCCCCGACGGCGTCCTCGCCGCGGGCTCCCCCGCCGTCGTGAAACGCCCCATCGAAGGCACCCAGGCCCAGATGTGGATCCAGCTCAACCCCGGCTTCTATGCCGAACTCGCCCAACGCCATCGCAAGGGCATCACCGAGGTCTGAACCGACGCGGTCAGGCGAGGAGGGTGGTGACTTCCTCGTCTTCGAGTTGGTGGAAGTCCTCGTAGACGGTGCCGACGCCGCCCAGGGTCTGCGGGATCAGCGGGCAGACGACCTGATCGGCCTCCGCGGCGACTCTGCGTAATGCCTCGGCCGAGGAAACCGGGATCGCGACCACGATCTGGACCGGCTGGTGCAGGCGGGCGACGCGACAGGCGACCACGACCGTCGCGCCGGTCGCCATGCCGTCGTCGACGATCACCACCGTGCGTCCGTCCATCGGGATCGGTTTCGCGTCGCCACGCCAGACCGCCCGGCGCCGACCGAGCTCCACGCGCTCGAGGCCTTCGATATCGGCGAACTCCTGCGGGGTTATCTTGATGTGCGACAACACATCCGAGTTGAGCACCCGGACGCCGTCCTCGCCGATGGCACCCATCGCCAGCTCCGGCTGCCACGGCACCCCGAGCTTGCGGACCAGCAGGATGTCGAGATCACCGCCGATGATCTCGCGCACCGCAGCGGCCACCGGAACCCCGCCGCGCGGCAGGCCGAGCAGCAGCGGATGCGTCGCGCGCAGGTCCTCCAAATGCGTGGCGAGCGCGCGACCGGCCGACGTCCGATCGGTGTAGATCATCCAGCAAAACGCTACGCCCACCCGTCGCCCGACCACTACCGCTTCGCGATACTGCGCTCACCGGTCGCCCGACCATCACCCCTCACCGGACCACTTCGCGATACTGCGTTAGATGCGCTCCGTGATCGCGAATCGCCGCAATGCGAGGCTCGGATTGGTGGTACGAACCTCGGCCAAGTGGGCGAGGTCGACTCCGGCGGTCAGCACACCCGCTTCGTCACCGAGTTCGGCGAGCACCGCACCGGTCGGATCGACGATCATCGACGCGCCCGCACCCCGCGGCGCGGCCTGATCGGCGGCGGCCACGTAGACAGTGTTCTCTATAGCCCGAGCGCGCAGCAGCGTTGTCCACTGATCGACCTTGGCCGGACCGGGAATCCACTGGGCGGGCAACACCAGCACCTGCGCCCCCGCAGCGGCCACCCGGCGGATGCCCTCCGGGAAACGCAGATCGAAACAGGTCTGCAAGCCGAATGTCACGTCCGCCACATCGAAAGTGGCCGGCGGCTCGATCGGGCCCGCCTCGACCAGCTCCGATTCGAGGAAGCCGAAGGCGTCGTAGAGGTGCACCTTCCGATACACCGTGACGAGCGCGCCATCGGGTCCGAGGACGACGAGCGTGTTGTAAATCCGGTCGACGCCCGGCGCGACCTGTTCGACCATTCCGGCCACCAGATGCACGCCGAATTCGTGCGCAATCTCACCGAGGCCGGTGACGAACGGCCCGGTCAGGGCCTCGGCGACGGCAATGATGCGCTCATCGAGCCGGGTGACGGCAAACATCGAGTATTCCGGCGCGACCACTACTCGCGCGCCCCGATCGCGTGCGGTGCGCACGTGCTCGCGGAGCGCGGAAAGGTTGGCCGCGGGATCGGTGCCGGGGGCGAACTGGACGACCGCCACGTCCAGCTGGTTCGGTGCTGGGGTCTGATTCGTTTCGGAGCTATCCAGTTGCATACGTCTCACCGTATTGGGGCGGTGGCCGAGCAGGCCAGCACGAGGCAGTAAACTCCTGGTCAATGAGTACCAATCAGGTCGACAGCGTTCCTGGCGACAACGACAGGGACAACGACGGCCCGACCTTCGCCGATCTCGGGATCGATGACCGCATCCTCGCGGCCATCGCCGATGTGGGCTATGAGTCGCCGTCGCCGATCCAGGCTGCGACGATTCCGCCACTGCTCAGCGGCGCCGATGTGGTCGGCCTCGCACAGACCGGCACCGGCAAGACCGCGGCGTTCGCGATCCCGATCTTGATGGGTCTCGAAACCTCCGGCAAACTCCCGCAGGCCCTGGTGCTCGCGCCGACCCGCGAGCTCGCGATCCAGGTGGCCGAGGCGTTCGGCCGCTATGCCACGCACATCCCCGGGTTGCATGTGCTGCCGATCTACGGCGGCCAGGCCTACGGTGTGCAGCTGTCCGGCCTGCGCCGCGGCGCGCACGTGGTGGTCGGCACGCCCGGCCGGGTGATCGATCACCTGGAGAAGGGCACGCTCGACCTGTCGCAGCTGAAGTACCTGGTGCTCGACGAGGCCGACGAGATGCTGAAGATGGGCTTCCAGGAGGACGTCGAGCGCATCCTCAAGGACACGCCGTCGACCAAGCAGGTCGCGCTGTTCTCCGCGACCATGCCCGCGGCCATCCGCAAGATCTCCAAGCAATACCTGAACAATCCGGTCGAGATCACGGTCAAGTCGAAGACCTCCACCGCGACGAACATCACCCAGCGCTGGGTGCAGGTCTCGCATCAGCGCAAGCTGGACGCGTTGACCAGGGTGCTCGAGGTCGAGTCGTTCGAGGCGATGATCATCTTCGTGCGCACCAAGCAGGCCACTGAGGAGCTGGCCGAGAAGCTGCGCGCCAGGGGCTTTTCCGCGGCCGCCATCAACGGCGACATCGCGCAGAACCAGCGTGAGCGCACCATCGGGCAGCTCAAGTCCGGTGCGCTGGACATCCTGGTCGCCACCGACGTCGCCGCGCGTGGCCTGGACGTGGACCGCATCTCGCACGTGGTCAACTACGACATCCCGCACGACACCGAGTCCTACGTGCACCGCATCGGCCGCACCGGCCGGGCCGGGCGCAGCGGTGAGGCCCTGCTGTTCGTCGCGCCGCGCGAGCGTCACCTGCTCAAGTCGATCGAGCGGGCCACCCGGCATCCGCTGGAAGAGATGCAGCTGCCCAGCGTCGACGACGTCAACGCGCAGCGCGTCGCCAAGTTCGGCGACAACATCACCGAGAGCCTGACCTCGTCGAACCTGGCGCTGTTCCGCAGGCTCATCGAGGATTACGAACGCGAGCACGACATTCCGCTGGTCGACATCGCGGCGGCGCTGGCCGTGCTGTCCCGCGACGGCGAAAACTTCTTGATGAAGCCCGAACCGCCGGAGCCGGTGCGTGAGCGCCGCGAACGCCCGGAGCGCGCGCCGCGCAGGTTCGAAGGTGACGATGATCGGTCCGGTTTCGGCTCGCACCAACGGGCCACCGGCGAGGAGCTCGCCACCTACCGGATCAGCGTCGGCAAGCGGCACCGCGTGGTGCCCGGCGCGATCGTCGGCGCCATCGCCAACGAGGGCGGCCTGCGCCGCAGCGACTTCGGGCACATCAGCATCCGGCCCGACCACAGCCTGGTGGAACTGCCGGCGAACCTGCCCGCCGAGACATTGGAAGCGTTGCGGCGTACCAGGATCAGCGGCGTGCTCATCCAGCTGACCCCCGATCAGGGTCCGCCGGGACAGCGCTCGTTCACCCGCGGCCCGCGCCGTGAGGGCGGGAATGCGAAGCGGCCGGAGCGGCGCCAGCCACGCTCCTGAGCCGGGCAGGCTACTCCGAGATCAAGCGCGCTAGCTACAGTGTTGCCGTCCGTACGTAATTAGTGCCGACGGCAGCGGGTGTCCCGCGAAAACTCGAGACGTGATGAGCGACAATGGCGCAGCCTGCTCATCGATGCCGACCGGGTGCGGGTGTCCCGCAGCGACCCGAGGCGTCGATGGGCGACAATTGCGCAGCCCGTTCATCGTCGCCGACCGGGTGCGGGTGTCCCGCAAGACACAGGAGGGCCGCGTTTGTTCGTGTTCGGTGATCGTGTCGTCTGCTCCGCCGTCGACCTCGTGCGCGCGGCGCGCTGTGAATTCGCGCTGCTTCGCGCCCTCGACACCGAACTCGGCACTGTCGCGGCCGATCCGGAGACCACCGCCGAATGGGCGCCCGAGCCGCACACCTGGTTCGACGACTCGCGGGATCGCAGGCTCAGCGACTTCCGCGACCGGTTCGGCAGCTCGATGGTGGAGATCCAACGCCCGCAGCACAAGTCGGACAGTCCCAAGACGCTCATCGCCGCGCTGACGGCCGCGCACGCGGAGACCGTCGCGGCATTGCGCGCCGGGGTGCACGTGATCCACGGCGCCACCTTCTTCGACGGCGCCTTCGACTGCTCCTGCGATTTCCTGGTGCGTGCGGGTCATCGGGTGCGCTACACCGTGCACGGCACCGCACACAGCAAAGCCGACCGGGTCGGTACCGCAGTGGAACTCGCGGCCTGCGCCGACTCGGTGGACAACAGTGGATCGTTGACCGGCCCGCTGATCCGGCTACATCTCGGCGAGGACAACACCGCGTACGCGTTGAACGATCTGATCCCGGTGTACCGGGCCCGCAGGCGCAGAGTCGAACACATCCTGGACGAGAAGCTGAGTGAGTTGCTACCCGTGCAGTGGGGTGATCCGCGCTATCTCGCATGCGGGCGCTGCGGGACCTGCACGACGGCCTCGGCGGCCGCGCGGGATCTGCTGCTGGTCGCTGGCATGCCGACCACGACCCGAGCCCGGCTGCGCGAGGCGGGCGTGAGCACCATAGATCGGCTGGCCAGCACCGAGAGCACCGTCCGTGGCGTGCCGCCGCGCACCTTCGCCACACTGCGCCGCCAAGCCGAAATCCAGCTGCGCCGGGAGGATTCCGGGCTACCGACACACACGCTGATCGACCCGATCGCACTCGGCGCACTGCCGCCGCCCTCCCCTGGCGACCTCTCGCTCACCGTCGAAGGCGGCGGGCGGGCACCGCTGGCCGTGGACGTCGACGGGCCGGGCACCGTGCACCTGACCTTCCGTGGACCGTTCGGCACCGAGGGTGAGCCGGGCAGCGAGGCGGCCGGGCAGCGGCGCGCGCTGGAGGAGGTGCTCGACTATCTCGTGCAGCGCCGCCGGATGTATCCGGACATGCACGTCTACCACTACACCTCCGCGGTGCGCAGCGCGCTGCTGCACTGCACCGGCAGCACCGGTGTCGGTGAGGAGATCGTGGACGAGCTGCTGTGCGACGGCGTGCTCGTCGATCTGTATCCGATCGTGCGCAACGCGCTGATCGTCGGCGAACGCTCCTACCGGTTGAGCAGGCTGGCACGGCTGCTGCCCGGCGCGGCGCATTCGCCCGCCGCCGAACGGGATTGCCTGACCGTGCTGCGCCTGCGGGACTGGCTGCTGGACCGGGCCGCCGAGCAGCGCATCGACCCGCAGGCGATCACCCTGGAACGGGCCGGATCCTGGTGTCAGGTGACCGGTCCCGACGAGCTGGAGCCCATCCCGCCCTCGCGGCCGTCCTCGTTCGAGGCGGCACTCGCCGAATACGCTGCGGCGCAGGACGAACCGCGGCACACCGCCGCCATGATGGCCGCGGCGCTCGGCTATCACCGGCGCGAACGGCAGCCGCTGTGGTGGGCGCACGTCGACCGGCTCAGTCATCCGGTCGACGAATGGGCCGACGCCCCAGGGGTTCTGGTCGCCGAGTGGGGCACCGTCGACACCAAGTGGCATCGCAGTCCGGACCGCCCGACCATGCGCCGCTATCTCACGCTGACCGGGCGGATCGGTTCGAGCTGGAGTGCGGGCGGGCCGGGACCGGCCACCGTGCTGACACCGGGCGCCACCGTCTACACCATCTACGATCGGCCGGCGGCCGCGGGCATGGTCACCGCGATCGGGCGGCGCGCCACCGCCGTCGCCACCGTGCTCGGCTGTTCGGTGGACGCCGAATTCGACGACGCGGTCCGGCTGGAGGAGCTGCTGCCGGACGGCTGCGAGCCCTACGACGAGCTACCGACCGCGATCGCACCCGGCCTACCCGCCTGGGACTGGAACGCCGAGACCGCGGTCGAATTCGCCGCCCAGCAGCTGCTTGTCGCGCTCCCGGAGATTCCGGAGGGCGCCGTGTTCGACCTGCTCGCCCGCCGCCCGCCCCGGCTGCGCACCGGTGCCGCGCTGCCCGAGGTGCACGGCGATCACGCCGCCGCGATCACCGCCGCGATGCGCGAACTGGACCACTCCTACCTCGCCGTGCAGGGTCCCTCCGGCACCGGCAAGACCTCCACTGCCGCCCGCGTCCTGGAACGCCTTGTCACCCGGCACAAGTGGCGGATCGGCATTGTCGGGCAGACGCATTCGACGGTGGAGAACCTCTTGGACGCGGTCGTGCGGGTCGGTGTGCTGCCGGAGCTCGTCGCGAAGAAGGACGTCGAGTCGGTCGGGCCGGAGTGGGTGGTCATCGACGCCTCCCGCTACTCGCGCTTCCTGGACAACGCCATCAGCGGTTGTGTACTCGGCGGCACCCCAACGGATTTCGCGAACGAAGAGATGGTGCCGCGCGAAGGGCTGGATCTGCTGGTGATCGCGGATGCGGGACGGTTCCCGCTGGCCGACGCCGTCGCGGTCGGGGTCAGCGCGCGAAACCTGTTGCTGCTCGGCGATCCGGTGCCACCGGCCACGCACAGCGCGCACCCGGAGCCGGTCGGCGAATCGGTGCTCGGCTGGCTCGCCGAGGGACGGCACACCCTGCCCGGCGAACGCGGCTACTTCCTGGACCGCACCTGGCGGATGCATCCCCGGGTGTGTGATCCGATCTCCCGGCTGTACTACGACGGACGCCTGCGTTCCAACGAAACCGTCACGCTCGCACGGGAACTCGACGGCGAGCCGCCCGGCGTGAGCACCGTCTTCGTGCCCCATCACGGCAATGCCACCGAATCCGCGGCCGAGGCGCGCGAGGTGGTCCGCCGGGTGCGTGCGCTGCTCGCGATGAACTGGACCATCGGCGCGCTGACCCGGCGGCTACATCCGCACGACATCTTCGTGGTCGCGCCGTACGCGGCGCAGGTCGGGCTGATTCGAACGCTGTTGGCCCGGGCCAGGATCGAGGATGTGCTCGTCGGTACGCCGGACCGCTTCCGCGGCCGGGAGGCGGCGGTAGTCCTGCTCTCGATGACCACGTCGAGCCCGGCCGACGCCCCCTACGGGATGCCGTTCCTGTTGTCGCGGGCGCTGATGCACGCCGCGCTGTGCCGCGCGATGTGGAAAGCGATCATCATCCGCTCACCGCTGCTCAGTGAGTACCTGCCCGCGTCGCCGGACGAGATGCCCGACCTGGCCGGGTTCCTGCGACTCTGACGAAACTTCGCTCAGCCGAAGCAGTTTCCCTCGCCACGGTAGGTGGGGACCGTTGTCCGGGTGCCGTCCGAGTCGACCAGATGCACCTTGTCGAAGCGCTCGCACAGTTCGCCCGCCTTGGCATGCCGGAACCACACTCGATCGCCGATGCGCAGTTCCGCCGCGCCGGTCAGCGGGGTCTGCACCTCGCCGGTGCCCTCGGTGCCGATCAGTCGTAACCCGGTGGGCCACACCGGCTTCGGCACCCGAGAGGGTCCGGTCGGGCCGGAGGCGATGTAACCGCCCGCGAAAACCGTTGCGATGGAAGGGGTCGGGCGGCGCAGCACCGACGTCGCGAAGAACAGGGCGGGCCGCGGCGTGAAGGAACGGTAGTGGTCGAACAGTGTCGGCACGTACAGGCCGGACCCCGCGGTCACCTCGGTGACGTCCGGGTCGGTGATGCTGACCTCGATCGAGCCGCTGCCGCCGCTGTTGACGATCTCCAGCTTGCCGGTCACCGAACGCACCGCGTCCAGCACGCGCTTGCGCCGCTTGGTGATTTCGGCCGCGGAGGCCCGCTTCATCAGGCGCAGCGCGACATTGCTGTCCGGCATGCCCGCGATCTGCGCCTCGTAGGTCATCACGCCGACCACCTCGAACTTGCGGCGCAGCGCCGCACTAGCGAGAGCGGCGGCTTGTTCCGGAGTGCGCACCGGCGAGCGGCGCACGCCCAGGTGGATCGGGCCGATCCGGAGGGAGGCGTCGACATCCAGGCAGACCCGTGGGCGCACCAGGTCGGTGCCGATGGCGGCACGGATGAGTTCGAGCTGGGCGACATCGTCGATCATCAGCGTGATGGAACGGAGCAGCGTCTCGTCGCCGGCGAGTTCGGCCAGCGCGGCGCGGTCGACGGTCGGGTAGCCGAGCAGGATGTCGCGGGCGCCGCGGCGGGCCAGCCAGATGGCCTCGGCCAGGGAGTAGGACATGACGCCCGCGAAGCCGCCAGCGGCGGTGAGATCGCCGCCGAGCACTTCTTCGAGGATGGCGCGACAGCGCACGGATTTGCTGGCGACCCGCACCGGGACACCGTTCGCGCGGCGCACCAGATCGGCGGCGTTCGCGCGCAGTGTGGTCAGGTCGAGGGCGGCGAGGGGCGGGTCGAGTTCGGCGGTGGCCGCGTGCAGCCCCGCGATCGGAGAGGTCTCGGTCACGACTCCGCCTCGCTGGCGCTCGGCTCCGTCGTGCCCGATGGCGCACTGTGTCTTTGGTTCACTCGCTGGCGCTCGCTCACGACACCACCTCGCCAGTAGTAGTTGTGTCGTCGGTTCGCTCGCTGCGCTCGCTCACGAGACCAACTCAACCATCAAACTGGTCAAACGTCCAGTATTTGCGGGGTTACCCATTTCGCGAGGTCACCGCGCGTCCAGTGGGCCGCTAGATCTCGGCGGCCCTGGTCGCCAGGCTGCTCACCAGATCGTCGAGCACCACCAGCATTGTTTCGTCATTGCAGTCGGCAAGCCAGCGCAACACGGTGCCTTGCAGCACCGAGACCGCGTAGGCCGCGATGGCCTCCACCGGTTCCAGCCACTGTGCGCCCGAACGATCGGCACAGAGCTGCAGGAAGGCGGCGACCTCGGTATCCATCTCCCGGTAGGCGGCACTGGCCGTCGGGTCGGCGATGCAGTCGGTCTGCGCTGCCCAACGCTGACGCAATGTCTGCACCGTCGCCTCGTAGGCCTGGACCTGCCTGCTTGGAGAGGCCTTCACCAGCGGCCAGTACGCGCTCACGCCGGCGTGCAGTAGCACCCGTAGCGCGCGCACCCCTCCGTGGTCTAGTGACGCGGCCGCCTTTTCGACGGCCTCGCAGATGGTCGGCCGCAGCCGAACCACTGCGGTGTCTCCTCGTACGCTCAACGACGACTCCCTCGGCGAAAAGATCTCGCGCACCCTCGTCGGCGCGACTCGTCGAACATGGCGGGCAATTCGCTGGAAACCCCAGGCTGCCCGGTCCAACGTTCATCAATGGTAGAGGGTTTCCGGGGTTCGAGAACAGGTTCAGTGGGTAATTCCAGACTGAAAGAATGTTTTGTTACCCAAACGGAATAGTGGGGGTACCACTCTGCCCTGCCCGGAATTCCCTCCGTCGAGGTCACTCTCAGCCCTGCCCGGCTGACAAGCAGACCGTTGTCCACTCTACGGGCGGGCTCGAACGCGCCCCGAATCCTGTGGCGGATCACACAGATGAACCGCGCAAATCGGTCACCTACCGGTGTGCGGTTCGATCCGTGAACGTCACCCGCGCGACGCCGACGGCCGGATAGCCTTGGTCGGTGACTCTCTCGCCGCCAGCCGACCAGTACTTCATCTCCGGCACCTTCAACTTCCGCGACCTCGGCGGACTGCGCACCGTCGACGGCGCGAAGATCCGCCCCGGCGTGCTGCTGCGCTCGGCGCAGCTGACCGGACTCGACGAGACGGGCCTGGCCGCACTGCGCGAACTGCGCGTCAGCGACGTGCACGACCTGCGCGGCGAGCGCGAGATCGAGCACATCGGCCACGATCGGGTGCCCGAGGGTGTCCGGGTGAACGTCACGCCGTTCGACGCGCGGATGGCCGAGGCGCCGCCGCACCACACCGACGCGCAGGGCGCGTTCACGCACATGCTCGAGGTCTACCGGATGTTCCCCGCACTGCCCGAGGCGCACGAGGCGATCACCGCCCTCGCACAGTCGATCGCGCGCGGCGAGGGCGCGGTGCTGGTGCACTGCGCGGCGGGCAAGGACCGCACCGGCTGGGCCATCGCCACGCTGCTGCGCGCGGTCGGCGTGACCGAGGCCGACGTGCGGACCGACTACCTGGAGAGCAACGGCGCCGTCCCGGCCCTGCGCGCCATGATGACGACGAAACTGCTGGGTGGCGAAGAACTTTCGATCGACCTGCTCGGCGTGCGCGAGGAATACCTCAGCACCGCTACCGCATCGATGCACGAGTTGCACGGTGACGTGGACACCTATCTGACGGCCGCCGGGATCACCCCGGACCTGCGTGCTCGCCTGCGCGAGCGGATGCTGGAGTAACGCAGGATCATTCGGCCGGATCCGGACCGCGGCGCACCAGGCCGTCGGCATCGATGGTGACCTGATCGCCGGTGTGGAACCAGGTTCCGGTGAAGCGGGCCGCGGTGGTGGTCGGGTCGTTCCAGTAACGCGGGCACACGTTCGGGCCGCGGCACAGCAGTTCGCCGTGGCCCGCCTCGGCCTGCGGACCCCACAGCGCTAATTCCGTTCCGCCGAACGGGAATCCGAGCACGGCGTCGGCATCGTCGGCCGACTCCGCGTCGTCGACGGCGAGGCCGATGCCGCTGGTTTCGGTGGCACCCCAGATCGACCATTGCCGCGCACCCGGGAAGACCTCACGCAGTTCGGTGGCCAGGTCAGCGGGAGTCGCTTGCGCGGCGGCCCGTTCGCCGCGGTGCCCGGCCTTGCTGATCCGGGCGATACCCTCGGTGCGCACGCCGTCGTCGCGCATCGCGGCGAGCTCGGGCAGCAGGCCCGCGAAGATCCGTGGCGTCGCCGACACCATGTCGATCCGTTCGGCCACAATGGCTTCCGCGAGGCCGCGGCTGTCCCGGGCCAGGACAACGGTGCCGCCGACCGCGAAGGTCGGTAACAGTTGGTCGACGCAACCGCTGGCGTGGGCGAGCGGCAGCAACACCAGGTTGCGCAAGCCGTCGGTCGGCAGATCCAGCGCGGAAACCACCGAACGTATTGCCGACAGCAGGTTTTCGTTGGTCAGCTCCACCCCCTTCGGCGCGGCGGTGGTGCTGAGCGGGGTGCCGCTGGTGTAACTGAGCAGAGCCAGATCACCCAGTGCCGCACCGTCATCGATGAACGCCGCACCGTCGGGCAGTTCAGCACCGCGGGCGATCTCCCGGCCGAGCACGAAATCCGCACTGCTGTCGGCGATCACCCGCTCGGCCACCGCGTCCGGCAGGCCGTCGTGCACGAGCACCGGCACCGCGCCGCTGAGCAGCGCGCCGAGGAACGCCTGCACCCAGCGGACACCCGCGGGCATGTGCACGGCCACCCGATCGCCGTAACCGATGCCGTGTTCCTGCAGCCCGCCCGCGATCCGGGAGGCCGAGTGCCACAGCTCCCGGTAGGTCAGCCGTGGGCCGCCGATCTCGACCACGGCCTCGCGCGTGGAGAACGCGTGCACCTGCAAGTCGAGTAGCTCGGTGAGCGCCGGGGTGAGGTTGCCGTAGCGCAGCACCCCGTCGGCCCCGCGGGCCAGCGGGTTGTCACGGGCATAGGGGCGAGTCAGGGGGTATTCGACGAGCAACTGCGACATCCGTCCTCCGCGCGCCTCGAGTCAGCAGGCACTGCGACTATATGACGCGAGTCACACTTTAGCGGGGAGAGGCGGTGAACGTGTCCTACCCGTCACCGCCCGGTGTAGGTGGCCTTCCCCGGTCCGTCTGCGAGGAAGCTGCGTACCGCGCCCTTGAGGTCTGCGGTGTCGAACAGCGCGCCGGACACCTCGGGGGTCACCGAATCCGCGTGTGCGACACCGCCGGAGCGCCAGGCCTCGATGATCTTCTTGGTCGCGGCGTGCGCGACCGTCGGGCCGTTGGCCAGGCGATGCGTCAATTCCCTTGCGGCAGTTTCGACGTCGTCGTGTACGGCGTTCACCACACCCCACTCCGCCATGGTCGCCGCGTCGTACAGGTCGCCGGTCATCACGAACTCGCGCGCCCGGCCCGAGCCCGCGCGTTCGGCCAGCCGCTGTGGGCCGCCCATCGACGGCGTCAGGCCGACCACGGTCTCCACCAGACCGAACTTCGCCTTCGGCGCGGCCAGAATGATGTCGCAGGCCAGCGCGATCTCGAAGGCCGCGGTCAGCGTGAGCCCGTGTGCGGCAAAGACAACCGGGCACGGCAGTGCCTCGACCGGGTGGATGATCTGCGCGAACAGGGTCCGCCACAGTTCGGCGCCCTGCTCGATCGACAGCCCGTCGAATACGTGCACGTCGACGCCGCCGGACACCACCTTGCCCTCGGCGCGCAGCAGCAGCGCGCGCGGCGGATTCGCGGACAGCTCGGCGAGGTCTTCGATCAGGGCGTCGAGCATTGCCCGGTCGAAGAGGTTCAGCGGCGGATGGGCGAGCGTCAGGGTCGCCACCTCCGCGCCGCCGTCGGTGATTTCTCGTTCCAGGCGGGTGGCCTTCGAATCCGTCATTCGGTCAGACTAGGTCCTCGGTCTGGAAGACTGTCCAGGTGACCAAGTCGGCGGAAAGTGGCTCGTACGTCGAGCCCGGTGAGTTCAAGCGGGACACCAACTACATCACCACGCGGATCACGGCCGATGGCCGCGACGGTTACCCCGTCGAGCCGGGTCGCTACCGGTTGATCGCGGCGCGGGCCTGCCCGTGGGCGAATCGCACGCTGATCGTGCGCAGGCTGCTCGGCCTGGAGAGCGTGCTCTCGCTGGGCCTGTGCGGACCGACGCACGACAAGCTCAGCTGGACCTTCGATCTCGATCCCGGCGGCGTCGACCCGGTGCTCGGCATCCCCCGATTGCGTGACGCGTATCTGGCGCGGTTCCCGGACTATCCGCGCGGCATCACCGTCCCCGCGGTCGTCGAGGTGCCGACCGGTCAGGTGGTGACGAACGACTACGCGCAGATCACGCTCGATTTCTCTACCGAGTGGACCGAATTCCACCGGCCGGGCGCGCCGCAGTTGTATCCCGGAGCGCTGCGCGAAGAGATCGACGAGGTGAATCTCGCGGTGTTCCGCGACGTCAACAACGGCGTCTACCGCTGCGGTTTCGCCGGCTCGCAGGAAGCCTACGAGACCGCCTATGATCGGCTCTTCAACCGACTCGATTGGCTCTCGGAACGCCTTGCGGCGCAACGTTATCTGGTCGGCGACACGATCACCGAGGCCGATGTGCGGCTGTTCACCACGCTGGCCCGGTTCGACCCGGTGTATCACGGCCACTTCAAGTGCAACCGGTCCAAGCTGAGCGAGATGCCGGTGCTGTGGGCCTACGCGCGTGACCTTTACCAGACACCCGGCTTCGGCGACACCACCGACTTCGCGCAGATCAAGGAGCACTACTACGTGGTGCACCGCGACATCAATCCGACCGGGATCGTGCCGAAGGGCCCGGACCTGGCGAACTGGCTGACCCCGCACGGCCGGGAATCGTTGGGCGGCCGCCCCTTCGGCGACGGCACGCCCCCGCCTCCGCCGCCGCTGGCCGAGCGGGTGCCCGCGCTGCATCAACCGGACTGATGGAACCACTCGGACTGGGTACATCGTTGTCATGACGAGCTGATGGTGGACGTGCCATTACAGTTCAACCAGCAGACCGAAGAGGAGGGTGCCGCCATGTTCAAAGGCGCGTTCGAGAAGACGGTGGTCCAGCTACTCGATACGGGGTCTCGCCTGCAGGCACCCGCGGTCGCCAAGTACGTCGACCGGATCCGGCGCTCCCACCCGTCGGAAAGTCCCGCACAGATCATCGAGCGCCTGGAGGGTCAGTACCTGCTCGCGGTGACCGGTAGCGGCGGTGCCGTCGGCGCGACGGCGGCGGTGCCCGGCGTCGGCACGGTTGCGGCGATCGCCGCGGTCAGCGCGGAGACCACCTTCTTCATGGAGGCCTCGGCCGTGTTCACCCTCGCGGTGGCCGCGGTGCACGGCATCTCGCCGGAGGACCGGGAACAGCGCCGGGCGCTGGTGCTCGCCGTCGTGCTCGGCGAGGGCGGCATGGACATCGTGCAGAAGACCGTCGGCACCTCGGCGAAGAACTGGGGCACGGTGTTCGCCAATCGCATCCCCGGGCTCTCCTCGATGAACGACTCACTGCTCAAGCGGTTCATCGTCCGCTTCATCACCCGCCGCGCGGCCCTGATGGCAGGCAAGATCGTGCCTGCAGGCATCGGTGCGGTGATCGGTGGCGTCGGCAACCGGGCGATGGGCAAGACCACGATCAAGAACGCGCGCCAGGCCTTCGGGCCCGCACCGGTGGTCTGGCCCGCCGACCGGCATCTCATCGTCGACGCCGATCCGCTCACCGCGATCGACCCGACGAAGCCGCAGACGCCGACCAAGCCATCGTGACCGGGATGCGTCCGCTCGCCTTCTCCGTCCGGGGCCTGACCAAGCGCTACGGTCTGGTTTCCGCCATCGAGAACGTGAGTTTCACCGTCGCGTCCGGCAGCACCGCAGCCCTGGTCGGGCCGCAGGGCGCGGGCAAGACGACCATTGCGCGGACCCTGCTCGGGCTGCTCGAACCGACCTCGGGAACGGCGGCGGTCGGCGGGCCGGGGACGAATCGGACCCGCGATGACACGGACCGTGCCACCAGTTCGGCCCGGGTGGTCGGCGGGGTGCTCGCGCCGCGCGGACTGCATCCCGGCCGGACCGCGCGCGACCATCTGCGGGTGTACGCGGCGGCGGTCGGTGTGCCGGACGCGCATGTCGAGGAAGTGCTCGAACTCGTCGGGCTCGGCGAAGAAGCCGGATCGAAGGGCGGTGCGCTGTCGGCCGGGCAACAGACGCGGCTGGCACTGGCGACCGCCGTGCTCGGCGATCCGCCGCTGCTGATCCTGGACGAGCCGATGAACGGCCTCGAAGCCGCGGAACGTGGTTGGCTGCAAGACTTTCTGCGCAGGCACGCCAAGCGCGGCGGTAGCGCGCTGGTGACCAGCGAGAGCCTCGCCGCGGTGCTGCCCGGCGCGGACAGTGTGATCGTGCTGAACGAGGGTGCGGTGGTGTATCAGGGCAGTCCGGCTCGGTTGCGCCGCGGGCACCCCGATCGGCTCGTCGTCGCGGCGTCCACGCCGATCGCGCTGGCCACCACGTTGGCGGCGCGCGGGTTCACCGACGCGGTGATCCGGCCGGACGGTCGACTCGCGGTGGCCGAGGCGACCGAGGCCGATATCCGGGACGCCGCGACGGCGGCGCAGGTGCGGCTGGACAGCATCATCCCGGACCTGATCCATCCCGATCGAGTGCTCGCCTCGCTGACCAAACCCCAGGCTCCCGTGGTTTCGCCCTACCCCGGTCTGGCCGGGGCAGCTCATCATCCGACGCCGACGCCCTACGGGATTCCACGATGATCACGATTCTGCCGCCGGACCTCGTGCCCTCGGTGAACTCCGAGGTGCGCAAGGTCAGCACGCTGCCGCTCAGCCGGATCCTCGCCGGGGTGCCCCTGGCCGTCGCGCTCCTGGCGAGCGTGGCGAGCGCGATCCTGGCGGGCAAAGCCGATCCCAAGAGCGAACCCGCCACCGGCACCGCGACGATCGGTCTCTACGTCGGCATCGCCGTGGTGGTCGTGGCGGCGGCCGTGTTCGGCGCGATCGGCAGCGGTGCCGAGTACCGGCACCAGACCATGCCGGTGACCGCGCTGTTCACCGCGGACCGTGACCGGCTCGCCGCCGCGAAGCTGTTGGTCACCGGTGGGTTCGCGCTCGCCGTCGCGCTGGCGGCGGAGGTGGTCTCGGTCGTGGCGCTATTCGCTGTCGGCCGAGGCAAATTCGACTTCGACCTAGAACTGGCGGCTGTGCTCGGCGGCGGACTGCTCGCGGCGGTCTGCTGGTCGCTGATCGGCGCGGGGCTCGGGCTGCTGCTGCGTTCGTCATCGACCGCGATCGCTGCGGTGCTGGGCTGGCTCGTCATCGTCGAGCCGCTGCTCTGGCTGATCGCCAACGGTGTCGGCGCCACCGGTTTCGTCACCCTGTTCCCCGGCTCCGCCACCCTCAGCACCATCGCGGTCGGCTCCTATCCCGACAGCGACTTCCTCGCTCCCACGCCCGCCGCGGTCGTGGTCCTGCTCTTGTGGACCATCGGCATCGGCGGTGCGGGCTGGTGGAACCTGCGCCGCCTCGATCTCTGAACCGGGAACAAACGACGTGTCGGTGAGCGTCGTTACGGTTGATAGTTATGGGCGGGGTTGTCGAAACAAGTGCGCACACCGAGTCGCCTGAGCGTGACGCGGGCGGTCCCGGCTGGATTCGTCGACTGTGGGCCGAAAGTCGGTCGCACCGGGGCACGCTGACGGGTCTCGGGGCGGCCGTGCTGGCGGGTGCGGCAGTGGAGATCGCGGGACCGCTGCTGACCAAGCGCGCGGTCGATGCCGCGGGGGTCGGTGAAACCGCGGTGATCGGGGTGGTCGCCGGGTTGCTGCTGTTGCTGGCGCTGGCCAAGTTCGCGGCCGGGTTCGGGCGGCGACTGCTCGCAGGCAAGTTGTCGTTGGACGTGCAGCATTCGCTGCGGGTGGATCTGCTCGGGTCGCTGCAACGGCTGGACGGGGCGGGTCAGGACGCGATCCGGACCGGGCAGGTGGTGTCGCGGTCGATCACCGATCTCCAGTTGGTGCAGGGGCTGCTGGCGATGGTGCCGCTGTCGAGCATGGCGGTGCTGGAGTTCCTGCTCGCCGCGGTGGTGATGCTGTGGTTGTCGCCGCCGCTGGCGATACTCGCGCTGCTGGTCGTGCCCGCGATCGCGGTGGTGGTCTATCGAGTGCGGCCGCGGTTGTACGCAGCCACCTGGTCCGCGCAGCAGCGCGCGGCCGATGTCGCGCAGCACGTCGAGGAGACCGTCACCGGCGTCCGGGTGGTGAAGGGGTTCGGGCAGGAAGCCCGGATGGTGGACGTGCTCGAAAAGCACAGTCGCACCCTCTATTCCGAACGGATGCGCGCGGCCGGAGTGGACGCCAAGTTCGCGCCGACGGTGGGCGCCATTCCGCAGCTCGGCATGGTCGGCGTGATCGTGCTCGGTGGTCTGCTCGCGCTGCACGGAACGATCGGGATCGGCACCTTCGTCGCGTTCGCCGCCTATGTCGCGACGATGACCGGGACGGCGCGGATCATGGCGGGTGCGCTGGTCCTCGCCCAGCTGACCCGCGCCGCGGCCGAACGCGTGTACCAGGTGATCGATACCGCACCGGTGGTCACCGATCCCCCGGAGCCCGCGCAGTTGCCCTCGGGCCCGCTCGGCATCGAAATCGACGCGGTGACTTTCGGATTCGATCCGGAACAACCGGTGCTGCGGGAGCTGGACCTGACCGTGCGGCCCGGCGAGACGGTGGCGATCATCGGGCCAGCGGGCTCCGGGAAGACGACACTCTCGCTACTGCTCCCCCGCTTCTACGCACCCGACGCGGGCAACATTCGGTTGTTCGGCACCGAGGCGCCCGACGACCGGGTCGACCTCGCGGATCTGCGCGCCGCCGATCTCCGCAGTGCCATCGGCGTGGTGTTCGACGACCCGTTCCTGTTCTCCGACACCATCGCGGCCAATATCGCCATCGGCCGTCCGGAGGCCACCGACGGCGAGATCCGGCGGGCCGCGAAATCCGCCGCGGCCGACGACTTCATCGGCGAACTCCCCGACGGCTACGACACGGTTGTCGGCGAGCGCGGACTGACGCTGTCCGGCGGACAACGTCAGCGCATCGCACTGGCCCGAGCGCTACTCGCGCAGCCACGCATTCTCGTGCTCGACGACGCCACCTCCGCGGTGGACGCGATCACCGAGGCCGCGATCTTCGGCACGCTGCCCGATCAGGCCGGGCGCACCACCCTGATCCTGGCGCACCGCGAATCGACCCTCGCGCACGCCGATCGGGTCATCCGACTGCCCGCGCCGCTGGGTGCGCACCTGCCCGGACACCGCGCGGCCGCCGCGATCCCGGCCACCGTCACCAACGGCAGTGCGGGCCGCACCTTCGCCGCGGCAGCCGCAGATCTCACCGAAACCCCTGAGCTGCGCCGGAATATCGCGTTGCTGCCACCCGCCACCGAACAGCCGGGACTGGATGACCAACGGCTGCGACAGCCCGATCCAGAGTTCCGGCTGACCAGACTGTTGCGGCCGGTCCGCGCGCTGGTGCTCGCCGCGATCGTCCTGCTCCTGCTGGACGCGCTGGTCGGTGTGGCCTTCCCGCCGATCGTGCGGTTCGCGATCGATACCGGAGTCGGTCGCGACGACGCCGGTGCGCTGGGTCTGGCCGCCGTGCTCGGTCTGCTGCTGGTCGCCGCAGGCTGGCTGGTCGGCGCGGCGACCACGCTGATCACCGCACGGACCGGCGAACGGGTGCTGTACGGCCTGCGCATCCGCAGCTACGCGCATCTGCAGCGACTCGGGCTCGACTACTACGAGCGCGAACTGTCCGGCCGGATCATGACGCGGATGACGACCGACCTCGACTCGTTGTCCACGTTCCTGCAGACCGGGCTGGCGACCACCTTGATCGGCGCGTTGACCTTCGTCGGAATCGCGATGGCGCTGTTGGTGATCGACGTCTCGCTGGCATTGGTCGTGCTGGCCACGTTGCCGCCGCTGTTCGTAGCGACGGCGCTGTTCCGCCGCTTCGCGTCCACGGCGTACACCGTGTCCAGGGAGAACGTCTCCACGGTGAACGCCGACTTCCAGGAGAACGTCGCCGGACTGCGTGCGGTACAGGCCAATCGGCACGAGCCGGTCGCGGCCCGCCGCTTCGCCGAATACTCCGATCGATACCGGCGCAGCCGGATGCGCGCCCAGGCCTCGATCGCGCTGTACTTCCCGTTCGTCACCGCCTGGTCGGGAGTCTCACTGGCCGCGGTGATCTTCGTCGGCGCACGCGAGGTGGCCGCCGGGACGACGACGGCGGGCACGCTGGTCGCCTTCGTGCTGTATCTGGAATTGCTGTTCGCGCCGGTGCTCGCGCTGTCTCAGGTGTTCGACGGATACCAGCAGGCCCGCGTCGGGCTGCGCCGGATCGGCGAGTTGCTGCGCACCCCATCGGCCATCGCGAGCGATCGAGCCGACGCGGTCCCGATCGAGCAGCGGCTGCGCGGCGAGGTCGTCCTCGACGACGTGCGCTTCCACTACCCCGGTGTCGAGGCGCTCGCACTGGACGATGTCTCGCTGACGATTCCCGCGGGCAGCACCCTCGCCCTCGTCGGCCCCACCGGCGCGGGCAAGTCGACCATCGTGAAGTTGCTGGCCCGCCTCTACGACCTCCCGGCGGACGGCACCGGCTCGATCCTGGTCGACGACACCGACATCCGTGATTACCGTCTCACCGACTACCGCGCCCGCCTCGGCATCGTCCCGCAGGAAGCGCACCTCTTCAGCGGCGACGTCGCCAGCAACATCGCGTTCGGAAAACCCGATGCCACTGACGCCGATATCGCCGAAGCCGCAGCTGCGGTGGGTGCGAGCGACATGATCAGCGCGCTCCCGCACGGCATGCGCCAGCCGGTCGGTGAACGCGGTCGCGGGCTGTCCGCGGGTCAACGGCAGCTGATCGCGCTGGCCCGCGCCGAGCTGGTGCGCCCCGACCTGCTGCTGCTCGACGAGGCCACGGCTACCCTCGACCCGGACGCCGAGGCTTCGGTGCTTGCCGCGAGTCGATCGCTGACGCGTGGCCGGACCACCGTCCTCGTCGCACACCGGCTCGGTACGGCGGCGCGGGCCGATCGGATCGCCGTCGTCGAGCACGGCCGGATCGCGGAAATCGGGACCCACGTCGAGCTACTCGCCGCGGGCGGACCGTATTCCAGACTGTGGTCAGCGGCACGTGAAACCGGGGGAATATTCTCGGTAACGGACAAGTCGTCTTTTATGAGGTGAGGTTTGTCGGGTGGTCAGTCGCTCCGTCGGTTTGCTGCTGGGCCTATCCTCAGATAGGGCGCATCGGCGCGCATCCGCTGATGCGGGCCCTTTCGAGCGACCTGCAAGCAGTCGCTACGGAAATGCCGGGCACGTCACAAACGTCGCAGCGCGAAGAACGAAATGAGGCGAACACCTGCTGTGAGCAGCTCAACTTCCCAGTTCGGACAGAACCAGTGGCTAGTCGATGAGATGTATCAGAAGTTCAAGCAAGATCCATCTTCGGTCGATGAGAGTTGGCACGAGTTCCTCGCCGATTACACGCCCGAAGCCACGGGTGATTCCGGTAACAGCTCGGCCGCCCCGGCCGCGGCCGCTCCCGCGCAGGCGCCTACCCCGGCTCCGGCACCCGCGTCGGTGAACTCGGCCCCCAAGGCGAACTCGGCCCCCAAGGCCGCCGCGCCCGCACCGGCCAAAGCCGCGGCCCCCGCGCAGGCACCGGCCAAGGCCACCGCGCGCACACCGCAAACCACTCCGGCACCCACCTCCAACGCGGCCCCCACCTCCGGTGCACCGAAGACGGAGACCGTGGCCGACGAGGCCAAGGTGCTGCGTGGCGCCGCTGCCGCGGTCGCCAAGAACATGGCCCTGTCGCTGACCATCCCGACCGCGACCAGCGTTCGCGCCATCCCGGCGAAGCTGATGATCGACAACCGGCTGGTCATCAACAACCACCTGGCTCGCACCCGCGGTGGCAAGATCTCGTTCACCCACCTGCTCGGTTTCGCGATCGTGAAGGGCATCAACTCCTTCCCGAACATGAACCGGCACTTCGCCGAGATCGACGGCAAGCCGAACGCGATCAGCCCGGCGCACACCAACCTCGGCCTCGCCATCGACCTGCCCGGCAAGGACGGCAGCCGTTCGCTGGTTGTCGCGGCCATCAAGGGCACCGAGGCGATGACCTTCGGCCAGTTCCACACCGCCTACGAGGATGTTGTTCGGCGGGCCCGCGACGGCAAGCTGACCGCCGACGACTTCGCCGGCGTCACCATCTCGCTGACCAACCCGGGCACCATCGGCACCGTGCACTCGGTGCCCCGCCTGATGCCGGGCCAGGGCGCAATCGTCGGCGCCGGCGCGATGGAGTTCCCCGCCGAGTTCCAGGGCATGAGCGACGAGCGGATCGCCGATATCGGCGTCGGCAAGCTGATCACCCTCACCTCCACCTACGACCACCGCATCATCCAGGGTGCGGAGTCCGGTGACTTCCTGCGCACCATCCACCAGCTGCTGATCTCCGACGAGTTCTACGACGAGATCTTCCACGGCTTGGGCGTGCCGTACGAGCCGGTGCGCTGGCGCAAGGACATTCGCGAACGCGGCGTCGACAAGAGCACCCGCGTGCTCGAGATGATCGCGGCCTACCGCAACCGCGGCCACCTGATGGCGGACACCGATCCGCTGCGGCTGGTCAAGGACAAGTTCCGCAGCCACCCCGACCTCGACGTCACCCAGCACGGCCTGACGCTGTGGGACCTGGACCGCACGTTCAACGTCGGCGGCTTCCACGGCCAGGAGCAGATGAAGCTGCGCGAGGTCCTCTCGGTCCTGCGCGACGCCTACTGCCGGCACGTCGGTGTGGAGTACACCCACATCCTGGAAACCGAGCAGCTGCAGTGGATCCAGGAACGGGTCGAGCAGAAGCACGTCAAACCGACTGTCGCACAGCAGAAGTACATCCTGAACCGGCTGAACGCGGCGGAGGCCTTCGAGACCTTCCTGCAGACCAAGTACGTCGGGCAGAAGCGCTTCTCGCTGGAAGGCGCCGAGGCCGTCATCCCGATGATGGACGCGACCATCGACCAGTGCGCCGAGCACTCGCTCGACGAGGTCATCATCGGCATGCCGCACCGCGGTCGCCTGAACGTGCTCGCCAACATCGTCGGCAAGCCGTACTCGAAGATCTTCACCGAGTTCGAGGGCAACATGAACCCGGCCGGCGCGCACGGCTCCGGCGACGTGAAGTACCACCTCGGTGCGCACGGCACCTACCTGCAGATGTTCGGCGACAACGAGATCGAGGTCTCGCTCACCGCCAACCCCTCGCACCTGGAGGCCGTCGACCCGGTCCTCGAGGGCCTGGTCCGCGCCAAGCAGGACCTGCTGGACAAGGGCGACGGCCCGGAGGGCTACTCCGTCATGCCGCTCATGCTGCACGGTGACGCCGCGTTCGCGGGTCAGGGTGTGGTCGCGGAGACGCTGAACATGTCGGGTCTGCGCGGCTACCGCGTCGGCGGCACCATCCACATCGTGGTGAACAACCAGATCGGCTTCACCACCTCGCCGGAGAACAGCCGCTCCACCGAATACTCCACGGACATCGCGAAGTTCATCGGTGCGCCGATCTTCCACGTGAACGGCGACGACCCGGAAGCCTGCGACTGGGTGGCCCGCCTCGCGGTCGACTTCCGGCAGAAGTTCCGCAAGGACGTCGTGATCGACATGGTCTGCTACCGGCGCCGTGGCCACAACGAGGGCGACGACCCGTCGATGACCCAGCCGTCGATGTACGACGTGATCGACACCAAGCGCTCGGTGCGTAAGGCGTACACCGAGAGCCTGATCGGCCGTGGCGACATCTCGCTGAAAGAGGCCGAGGACGCGCTGCGCGACTACCAGGGTCAGCTGGAGCGGGTCTTCAACGAGGTCCGCGAGCTGGAGAAGTACACGCCGGAGCCGAGCGAGTCCGTCGAGGACGACCAGAAGGTGCCGACCACCGTGCAGACGGCCGTGGACAAGGCTGTGCTGCAACGGATCGGCGACGCCTTCCTGCACGTGCCCGACGGCTTCAACGTGCACCCGCGGGTCAAGCCGGTGCTGGAGAAGCGCCGCGAGATGGCCTACGAGGGCAAGGTCGACTGGGCCTTCGCCGAGCTGATGGCCTTCGGCACGCTGATCGACGAGGGTCGCGCGGTGCGGCTGACCGGTCAGGACTCGCGCCGCGGCACGTTCACCCAGCGGCACTCGGTGATCATCGACCGCAAGACGGCCGAGGAGTACACCCCGCTGCACAACATCGGCAGCACCAACCCCGGTTGGTTCGCGGTGCACGATTCGGCGCTGAGCGAATACGCCGCCGTCGGCTTCGAATACGGCTACTCGCTGGGCAACCCGAACGCACTCGTGCTGTGGGAGGCGCAGTTCGGCGACTTCGTCAACGGCGCGCAGTCCATCATCGACGAGTTCATCTCGTCCGGTGAGGCCAAGTGGGGCCAGCTCTCCGACGTCGTGCTGCTGCTGCCGCACGGCCACGAGGGTCAGGGTCCGGACCACACGTCCGGGCGCATCGAGCGGTTCCTGCAGCTGTGTGCCGAGGGCTCGATGACGGTCGCCGTGCCGTCCACCCCGGCGAACTACTTCCACCTGCTGCGCCGCCACGCGCTGGACGGCATCCGCCGCCCGATGATCGTCTTCACCCCGAAGTCGATGCTGCGCAACAAGGCCGTCGTGTCGGATCTGAAGGACTTCACCGAGAGCAAGTTCCGCTCGGTGTTCGACGAGCCCTCCTACGAGCAGGGCATCGGCGACCGCAGCAAGGTCAAGCGGGTCCTGATGACCAGCGGCAAGCTCTACTACGAGCTGGCCGCCGAAAAGGCCAAGCAGAAGCGCGAAGACGTCGCGATCGTGCGGATCGAGCAGCTCTACCCGCTGCCCACCTACCGCCTGAACGAGTCGCTCGACCGCTACCCCAACGCGACCGACATCGCGTGGGTCCAGGAGGAACCGGCCAACCAGGGCGCCTGGCCCTTCTTCGGCCTCAACCTCCCCGAGGTCCTCCCCGAGCGCCTCGGCAAACTCCGCCGCATCTCCCGCCGCGCCATGTCGGCCCCGTCCTCGGGTTCCAGCAAGGTGCACGCGGTAGAGCAGGCGGAAATCGTCGCCGAAGCGTTCGAGCCGACCAGCTAGTCGCTAGACCGAACCCCAACGCCGGGTCGATTCCGCTCTTGTCTGAGCGGGTTCGACCCGGCGTTCGGCGTTTTCCACGGTCGACACTGGTGAGCGGGGTCAGTAAACTTCGCCACCATGAGCGACGGGGGTACGCCAGCAACACCCGGCCAGCAGGTTTCGGTCGTTCCCGAGCAGGTCCGTGACGTCGGCAAATACGTCTACGAGTTGGCCGAGGCGCTGCGTTCGGCGTTGGATTCCGCCGCGAAAGACGTGGACGGGCTGACCAATGGAAGCTGGACCGGCGACTCGGCGACCGAATTCGCCAACGGCTGGACCGATGTCCGCGATGGCGGCGTCCAGATCATGTCGGCATTAACGAGCATGGCGGAGAAACTCGGCGTCACCGCCGATACGTATCAAGCCCGCGATTCGAACAACGCCGCCGCCCTGCGCACCTCCACCCTGGACCTGCCATGAGCTCAGAATTCTCGGTCGACCTCGAACACCTCGACCAGATCGTGGCCCGGCTTTCCGGGCTCGCCGGATTCGTCGCCGAGCGCCTCGACGAAATCGACGACCGGGTCGCCGCATTACACGGCACCGGCTGGGAAAGTGTTGCCGCGCAGGCGTATGCCGATGCGCACCGCCAATGGGCGACCGGCGCACGGGAATTCGTCGAGGGTGTGCGCGAGATGAGCGATGCGGCGAAGCAGGCGCACGGACGCTACACCCGCGCGATCGAACTCAACAGCAAGATGCTGCAAGGGGGTTGAGCCGTGCGCATCGACTGGCAGACTTACTACGACGCCGCCAAGAAGTGCCACGACCTAGCCGCCGACCTCCGCCGCGCCGACAAGCCGGTGCACGACGCCGTCAAAGGTGAATGCGCGGGCATGGCCGGTGACGCTCCCGGATGTAAAGAGTGGGGCGCGAAATACGACACCGCCGCACGCGACACAATGCAGTCGTGCACCGACCTCGCGGACGCCCTCACCAACTTCGGTTATGTGCTGTACGCGACCGGATACAACTACGGCATCAGCAACAAGAGCAATCCACCACCTGATCGGCCCGATGTCCGCGAGGTATCGAAGTACCAAGTCACCATCCCGACCTCGGTGCGCGACAACGGAATCGGCATCGAACACCACGGCGGTGTGCAGGAACTCTTCGACGCCCTGATCGCCAAAATCCTGGAGCAGTTCGGCAAGCTACCCAACGGCGATATCGCAAAGCTTGCGAAAGCATCGTCCACTTGGACAACCTTCGCCAACCACCAAGCTGTCACCGGCGCGGCAGCCCAAATCACCACCATCATCGGCTTATTCGACAACATCGATGACAAAACGAACCTGCCACCGATACTCGGCCACCTCGAAACCCTGCGCGGCGGTGCAACTCAGGTCGCAGCCGCATCCCAGAACCTTGCTGGCCCGGTCGCGGATTACCACTCCGGCACCGTGGACGTGCGTGGCAACATCGAATCCTCGATCACCCAGGCCGAGTGGGCAATCGGCCTCACCGTGGTCGCCGCCGCAGCAGCCGCATTCTTCACCTTCGGCGGCAGCGCGGCCGCCGGAGCAGGCGGCGTCGGCGTCATAGTCACCAACACCATCAACACAATCCGCACCGTCTACCAGGGCAGCAACCTCCTCAAGGTAGTCGGCCTCAGCGCCGCCGCAGCCGGAGCCTTCGTCGCAATCAAATCCTTCGACAAGGTCCCCGACCTAGGCACCACCCTCACCTCCCTCGCCACCATCATCGCGATGCGGGTGCTGATCGATGATGACAACGCAACTGGGCCGGCGAATTCCGCCAATACTCCTGGTACCAGCGAATACCAGCGTCGAATCGAAGAGTTGGCAAAGGACCCGGCTAAGAGCAGCGCGTCGAACCCGCAGTCGAAACGAGAGGCCGAGGTAGGTCTGCAGGCCGAACACGACGGCTTGATTCCCGGACCGATCACCAGGGCTCAGCTCGGTCCGAATGGCGAGGATCGGGGCGAATTCGTTGATGCCAACAATGAGCGATGGGATGTGAAGAGCTCACCCGATTCTCAGCCAGGATATCGGCCCAGCGCAGGTCAGCCGATCACCAACCCGCAGACCGATGAAGCCTTCACCAAGATGATCGACAAAGATATCGCAACGGGCGAGAAAGTTCTACTCGACCCTGATGGCATGTCACCTGCTCGCCGTGCCCACCTAGAGCAGGTAGTAGCGAATAATCCGAATTGGCAAGGAAAGGTAGTCTGGGGCCGATGACCAAAACATATGGGCGCTCACGTGATTCCGTAATCCGCTGGCCGACCGACCCTGTGGCACGAGAAGCCTTGGAAAGTTACCTTGATAAACTTTCGGCCGAATCCCCCGCGACCCTCACGGTGGACTCACTGCTTCCTGCGGACAGATTGAATATGGCCGGTGCCGACCTCTCTGGGCTGGAGCTTCAAGAGGCATCCTTGAACGAAGCCAACTTGAGCCGGGTGCGGCTCGTAGAAGCCGACCTGTACCAAGCGTGGATGATGTCCGCAGATATCAGCAACGCCGACCTCACCCGTGCCGACTTGAGAAAGGTGCAGGGGCGCGGCTCCAACGCAAGCGATGCCGTGCTGCTCGAGTCACAGCTGCAAGGTGCCGTATTCGAGAGTTCAGATTTTCGGGGAACCGACTTCAGCGGAGCCAACCTGCTGGATGCGAGCTTCCCGGACTCCGACCTCCGTGGCGCCAACTTCAGTAACTGCCGATTCGGTTGGACAGACTTCTCCGATTCGCGACTCGGTGACTGCATCGTGACAGATGCCGTCGGCATGATCCTCGGACCGATCGACGTAGGGACCACAGCAGTACAGATCCTCGGTGGCGCGGACTTGAAAGCATGGTTCGCGGCGCACGGCGCACCGGAAGTCGATGTCTATATTCCGCCGCAGAATTAACTCCGATGCGCGAGGTCATACTCCCTTCGCGAGACCCATTCTGCGTCTGAAACCGAGAAGTCGTGGCGAGAAAAACGGACAGTACGCGCTGGGATGACATCCATGGATGAAATCGGCAATCTGTCGCTGGAGCAGATCGAGGAGACGTCGTGGCCAGACCCTCCAGCCGATGCGACACGACTCATGAGAACTGTGCACGAGTTACGGCGCAAGCCGATTCGAGAGCTGACCCCGGACGACCTCAGAGTCTTGATCCGGCAGCGCGAGGGACTTCGAGCGCTACTGCCTCGCGCGCTCGAACTGCTCGCGCAAGACCCGCTCGCAGAAGGCGACTACTACCCCGGCGACCTGCTCGTTGCGATTCTCGAGATCCCATCCAGCTATCAGCCCGAGAATTCTATTCCGGCCGCGTCGATGACCGAGATACTTCAGAATATCGAACGCATGGGTGACCCGGGTCAGCATTTCGCACCACATGAAGAGATTTGGAAAGCTATACATAACTTCCGTGCCGACAACGACAACTAGCCGCGCGAGTAGGACCTGGAGCTGGGTGGAGGGCTCTGCTGACCTGAACATTATTTACAATTCGGATGACATCAACGACCGAGCAAGGTTGAAGGCGACTTCGGGTCGTCGGGGCGGCGAGTGGCACGAAAGTACTTGCGACTACGCGGACAGACCTGCTGGCCTCGATATGAAACCCTCGCTTCGGCGGTCTGCGCGATGGTTCCCACCAGGTGGAAGCAATCATTTCGCGCCACCGTTATGCCTTGCTCTCGGTTAGCCGATGCCTTGTTGCCCCTAGAAATGGGGGGCCTTTGCTGAATCGAATGTGGCGCTCGCCACATTATTCCGGATTTCAGGGGATCGTCGGATATGAATATCCCTGTCGATCAATATCAACGCTTCGATTCGTCTGGGGGACAAGGCGTTCCATAGCGATCGGGGGCGGGAGAGAAAGCCTAAATGTTCCATAAGACTGTCATGCGCGCAGGCCGCAACATCCTCACGGTCGTGCTGCCCTTCGCGGTAGTGGCAACCCTCGCGAACGCGGGCACCGCGTCCGCGACCGAACTCTCGGACCAGCAGGCTCGATGGGCCGACAGCCTGGTGGCGTCGGGTAACGATCAGGGCGTCGAATACAAGACCACCACGTCTCCGGACCTGAAGTCGGTCTCCACGGTGCTGAACAGTGGCAAGTTCACGTTGACCGCGGATTCGTCGGCGGTGCAGGTGGAATCGGCCACCGGTACGAAGGTCACCGAGTTCCCGATGTCGATGAAGTCGGCCGCGGGCAACACGATCGCGCTGGCCCCGCAGATTTCCCCGGACGGGAAGACCCTGGTCGTCACCCCGCAGGTGACCACAGAAATCGCCGGTGAACTGAAGAACGTCGCCGCCGGTGAACTGAAGCCCATCGCGACCAACCCGGACGCACAGAATCACGACCCGGTGGCCAACGGCCTCGCGGCCGGCGCCATGACGGGCCTCGGCGTCGCCGCCGTCCTGTGCATCCCTGCCATCCTGGTCTTCATCGTCGGCTACTTCGCCTGCATCATCGCCAGCGGCATCAGCTACGTCGTGTTCGCCGCGGTGATCGGCGCAATCCTGGGCGCGGTCGCACCGCAGATCATCCCGCAGGTTCTGCCCTGATAACCAACTGACCGCGCAATTCACCGGTCAGCAAGAGCCCGCCCTCATCGACACGATGAGGGTGGGCTTTTCGTTATCCCGGACAACCTCGACTACGACTCAGACGTCAGTCGCGTAATGCGGCGGCCAGCGCGGGGCTCAGGGCAAGTGCGGGTAGGGATTCCACCAGCAAGTCGATGAGTTGTACACGCGGAATGGGCTTTTCGCTCATCCAGGTGAGGATTGTTTCCTCCACGAAGGCGATCCACCCGCGAAGGGCGAGGGTCAGCCGGGGCAGGTCGGGGTCGTCGGGCGGGATCGGCAGTTCGGTGAGTACGAGTTCGGCGATAGCGCTGCGGGATTCGTTGACGTAGGTGACCATGCCGGGGTTGTAGCTGGAGGGTCCGCGCAGGATGGCGTGGTAGGCGGCGCGGTTGTCTTCGACGTAGTCGACGTAGCGCTCGACCGAGTCGCGGAGCATGTCGAACAGGCCGAGGCTGCGGTCGGGGGCGGTGGCCGTGAGGAACTCGGCACTGACGTGGCGGGCGATCGCCTCGTGGAATTCGCCGACCGAGGCGAAGTAATGGAACAGCAGGCCGCGCGAGATGCCTGCCCCCTTGGCGATGTCGTCGACGGAGATGTCCTGCAGCGCGCGCTCGGCGAGCATCTCGGCCCCGAGGGTGATCAGTTGCAGGCGGCGTTCGTCCGGGCTGAGCCGGACACGCTTGGTCTCTCCCGAACCGGAACGACTGATACTCACACCGACATCCTACTGAACGTGATTCAATACTGTTGACTGCTGCTCAATAAGCATCTACGCTCGCGTATATGAGTCGCAAGGTTACAGACAAAGCTGTCAGCGACCGGCCCGTTCGCCGTGTCAAGACGATCATCATCGGCGGCGGATTCTCGGGGCTCGGCCTAGCCATTCGGCTCAGCCAGCAGGGACGCAACGATTTCCTGGTACTAGAGCGCGGTAGCGATGTCGGCGGCACCTGGCGCGACAACACCTACCCCGGCGCCGCCTGCGACGTCCCCTCGCACCTGTACTCCTACTCCTTCGCGCTCAACCCGGACTGGTCCCGCTCGTTCTCCCGGCAGGGCGAGATCCAGCAGTACATCCAGGGCGTCGCGAAGAAGTACAACGCGCGCGACAACCACATCTTCGACTGCGACGTGACCCGGGTGCGCTGGAACAACGACAGCGCCGAGTGGGAGATCGAGTCGTCCAAGGGCAACTTCGTCGCCGACACGGTGGTCTCCGCGGTCGGCGCGCTCTGCGAGCCCGCGCTGCCGGATATCAAGGGCATCAACGACTTCCAGGGCGAGACCTTCCACTCCGCCCGCTGGAACCACGACGCCGACCTGACCGGTAAGCGCGTCGCCATCATCGGCACCGGCGCCTCCTCCATCCAGATCGTGCCGGAGATCGCGGGCAAGGTCGCGCACCTCGACGTGTACCAGCGCACCGCGCCGTGGCTGCTCCCCCGGATGGACCGCCCGTACACCAAGGCCGAGCGACTCGCCTTCAAGTACGTCCCTGGCTTCCAGCGCCTGTCCCGCTCCGCCATCTACGCGGCGCGCGAGACCCAGGTGGTCGGCCTGGCCAAGTTCCCGGCGCTCATGCAGGCCTTCGAGCTGCTCGCCAAGGCGAAGCTGCGCTACGAGGTCCGCGATCCCGAGCTGCGCGCCAAGGTGACGCCGGACTTCCGGATCGGCTGCAAGCGCATGCTGATCTCGAACAACTACTACCCGGCACTCAGCCGCGACAACGTGGACGTGGTCACCGACGGCATCGCCGAGGTACGCGCGAACTCGATCGTCACCAAGGACGGCACCGAGCGCGAGATCGACGCGCTCATCGTGGCGACCGGCTTCCACGTCACCGATTCCCCGGTCTACAACACCATCTCGGGTCGCGACGGCCGCACGCTCAGTGAGGTTTTCGACGAGATCGGCCAGCAGGGCTACAAGGGCGCGACCATCGCGAACTTCCCCAACATGTTCTTCCTGCTCGGCCCGAACGTCGGCCTCGGCCACACCTCGATGGTGTTCATGATCGAGTCGCAGCTCAACTACATCGCCGACGCGCTGGCCACCATCGACCGGCTCGGCCTGCGCACGGTCGAGGTACGCCGCGACGCGCAGGACGAATTCAACGTCGACCTGCAGAAGAAGCTGAGCAAGAGCGTCTGGATCAACGGCGGCTGTGCCAGCTGGTACCTGGACAAGCACGGCAACAACACCACGCTGTGGCCCGACTTCACCTTCGAGTTCCGTAGGCTGACCCGGAATTTCGACCTGTCCGCCTATGAAACGTCTTCATCCAAAGTTGAGAAAGTAGGGGCTGCCCAGTGAGCAAAGACGCTTACTTCGAGAACAAGGTCTGTGTGATCACTGGAGCCGGCTCCGGCATCGGTCGCGCACTCGCCGAGAACCTGGCCAAGCGCGGCGCGAAGCTCGCGCTGTCCGATATCGACACCGAGGGTCTGGCCGAGACCGTGCGCCGCTGCGAAACGCTCGGCGCCGAGGTCAAATCCGATCGGATCAACGTGGCCGAGCGCGAGGCCGTGCTGCTCTACGCCGACGCGGTGAACGCGCACTTCGGCAAGGTGCACCAGATCTACAACAACGCCGGTATCGCCTACCACGGTGACGTGATCAAGTCCGAGTTCAAGGACATCGAGCGCATCATGGACGTCGACTTCTGGGGCGTGGTGAACGGCACCAAAGCATTCCTGCCCTACATCATCGATTCCGGCGCCGGGCACGTGATCAACGTATCCAGCCTGTTCGGCCTGATCGCGGTGCCCGGCCAAAGTGCCTACAACGCGGCCAAATTCGCGGTGCGCGGGTTCACCGAGTCGCTGCGCCAGGAGATGCTGGTCGGCAAGCACAAGGTCAAGGTCACCTGCGTGCACCCCGGCGGCATCAAGACCGCCGTCGCGCGCAACGCCACCTGGGCCGAGGGTATCGACGGCAAGAAGGCCGCCTCGATGTTCGACGCGAAGCTGGCGATGCACACGCCGGAGATGGCCGCGCAGACCATCACCGAGGGCGTGCGCAAGGGACACGGGCGGGTGCTGATCGGCTGGGAGGCCAAGCTGCTCGACGTGTTCGTCCGCGTCACCGCCTCCGGTTACCAGCGCATCGCCGCCGTCGTGAACCGTCCGTTCCTACCCTGATTCGAGTTCGAAACCCATGCGGGACATCAATCTTCCGTTGCCCGTCGCACGAGCGGTGCTGCGTCCGATCTTCCGCGTCACGCTGAACCAGCGGGCGCCGTGGCGGATGCAACGCCTGTTGCTCGAAGTGGGATCGGCAGCGCAACTGGTGCCGTCGGGCACCACCATCGATCGGATTCGGCTCGGCGGCAGGCCCACCGAACGGATCACCGCCACCTCGACTCCTACCGGCGCGGTGCTCTATCTGCACGGCGGCGGGTACGCGGTCGGCTCACCGGCCACCCACCGGTCGCTGGCCGCGCGGCTGGCCCACGAAACCGGTTCCACCGTCTACGTTCCCGACTATCGGCTTGCGCCGGAGCACCCGTTCCCGGCGGCGCTCGACGACGCCGAGGCGGCGTTCCTGGAGCTGGTGGACACCGGCTACCGCCCGGACCAGATCGCCCTCTCCGGCGATTCGGCGGGCGGCGGTCTGTCGCTGGCCACCGCGCAACGGCTGATCGCGCGGCACGGGCACACCCCGGCCGCGCTCGGCCTGATCGCGCCGTGGACCGATCCGAACGAGATCTCGAAACGCGACAGCGACCTGGTGATCAACCGGCGGTGGTCGCGCGCCTGCGCCGCCGCCTATCTCGGCGGCGGGGATTCGAGTGATCCTGGTTACGCGCCGCTCACCGGCGAATTGGTCGGGCTGCCGCCCACTTATGTTCAGGTCGATGTCGACGAACTGCTGCACGGGCAATGCGGGGATCTGGTTGCCGCGCTGCGTGCGGCGGGCGTGCGAGTCCAGTTCACCGAGAGCAAGGGTTTGTGGCACGTCGCGCAACTGCAAGCCGCGCTGGTCGCCCCGGCCGCCGCGGCGCTGAGCGAACTGGCCGCTTTCCTGCGGGAAGCGATTCAGTCGGCCGATATCCGAGACTTAGGATAGTCAGGAAGCGGGACCGTCCTCGGGTGTTACGCACGGATCCGTTTCTGGTGGTCGACCTCACGGCCCTGACCCAGGTGTCGTAGATTACTGGCGAGTAAACCCACGTGGAAGGGCACTGATGCGAGAGTTCGAAGTCCCGGCTTCCTACACCATTCCGGAAGGCGCGAACAATTCCGACAACGTCTTCCGGCACGCCGAGCAGTCGCCCGACGCGGTGCTGTTCAACGTGCCGAATGGCAGCGGTGGCTGGCGGGACGTGACGGCCGCGGAGTTCGCGAAGACCGTCAGCGGCGTCGCCAAGGGACTGGTCGCCTCGAACATCGCACTCGGCGACCGGGTCGCCATCATGGCCCCGACCCGCTACGAGTGGGCCGTGCTCGACTTCGCCATCTGGGCCGTCGGCGGCTGCACCGTCGCCATCTACGACAGCTCGGCCGCCGAGCAGGCCAAGTGGATCCTGCAGGACTCCGCCACCAAGCTGCTGTTCGTGGACAGCGACAAGCACCGCGCGATCATCGATGAGATCGAGCCGGGGGCGCTGACCGAGCTGAAGGAGACCCTGCAGATCGACAAGGGTGTCGTCGACGAGCTGATCACCCGCGGCGCGGATCTGGACGACCAGGTCGTGCACGACCTGCGCAAGCAGGTCAACGCGGCCTCGCCCGCCACCCTGATCTACACCTCCGGCACCACCGGGCGGCCCAAGGGCGTCATGCTCACGCACGCCAACCTGTACGCCGAGTCCCGGTCGGACCAGATCGCGCTGCAGAAGTTCATCCGGCCCGGCAAGAAGACGCTGATGTTCCTGCCGCTGGCGCACGTGTTCGCGCGCGCGGTCGCGCTGGTCGCGTTCGACGCCAAGGTGACCGTCGCGCACACCTCCGACTGGTCGACCCTGGTCGACCAGTTCGCCAGCTACAAGCCGCACTTCATCCTCTCGGTGCCGCGCGTGTTCGAGAAGGTGTTCAACAGCGCGAAGCAGAAGGCGCACGACGGCGGCAAAGGCAAGATCTTCGACGCGGCCGCGGAGACCGCCATCGCCTGGAGCGAGTCGCTCGACAACGGCGGGCCCGGCCTGGTGCTCAAGTTCAAGCACGCGCTGTTCGACAAGCTGGTCTACAGCAAGCTGCGCACCGCGCTCGGCGGCCAGTGCGACGCCGCGGTTTCCGGCGGTGGCCCGCTCGGCGCGCGCCTGGGCCACTTCTTCCGCGGTGTCGGCGTCACCATCTACGAGGGCTACGGGCTCACCGAGACCACCGCGGCCATCACCGTGAATACGCCCGAGAACATCCGGGTCGGTTCGGTGGGTAAGCCGATCGAGGGCCACGCCGCCAAGATCGCCGAGGACGGCGAGCTGCTGCTGCGCGGGTCGGTCGTGTTCGACGGCTACTGGGGCAACACCGCGGCCAGCGAAGAGGCCTTCCAGGACGGCTGGTTCAAGACCGGCGACCTCGGCGCCATCGATGCGGACGGGTTCATCACCATCACCGGCCGCAAGAAGGAACTCATCGTCACCGCGGGCGGCAAGAACGTGTCCCCCGCGCTGCTCGAGGATTCGCTGCGGGCCAACCCGCTGATCAGCCAGGTGATGGTGGTCGGCGACGGCCAGCCGTTCGTCGCCGCGCTGATCACCTTGGACCCGGAGGCGCTGCCCAGCTGGCAGAAGAATCACAACGTGCCCGAGGACACCCCGATCGAGAAGCTGATCGAGAACCCGGAACTGGTCGCCGAGGTCGAGGCCGCGGTCGCCGAGACCAACAAGAAGGTCTCGCACGCCGAAGGCATCAAGAAGATCCGCATCCTGCCCATCGACTGGACGCAGGAAACCGGTGAACTCACGCCGAAGTTGTCGCTGAAGCGTGCGGTGGTCATGAAGCAGCATGCGGATGATGTAGCCAAGATCTACAGCTGACGTAAACACCAAAGGCGCCGCCTCTCCGCGACTTCAGGCCAGACCAAGTGCCACGATGGTGACGTTGGCGGCTGACGGTAGTCGGCTGGTCGGGTCAGCCGGTCCCCGGCGAGTTACCCATGTACGCACGAAATCAGTTGTCCGGCCGAGTCGAAATCCGATGTTCGAAGGCGTCGCCCGCGAGTTTCCCTCGCAGGCGGCGCCTTTCGGGTTTCACGGACGGGGGGTCGTCGTTCGCGCTTCAATGGGGTGACACCGTCGAGGACCAGGAGCGTGCTGAGATGACTGACGGCGCAAGGAAATTGCTCGATGAGATCCAGGCGGAGTTGGCGCCGCGCGACTCGGACAATCGACTGGTTCCGCTGATCGCCGGGGGTAAGGCGGCGCGGGCGGTGTTCGCCGCGATCGCTACCGAGGAGTGGCGGATCACCGGGAGTGACTGGCGGAGTTTCCATGAGATGGCGGCGCGGGCGGCGGACTCGCAGGCCCGCGCGTTCTTCGGCATGCTCGCGCCGGGTGAGCAGCAGGCGCAGGGGATGTTGGAGGCGCTGTTCGCCGCGGCCGGGGCGGATCCGGGCACCGAACTGCCGCGGGCAGGATGTCAGGCGTACCCGGCATATGTGGCCTGGCTGGCGGTGAATGGCGAATCGTCCTCGGTCGCCGCGGGCATCTATGCGAACTTCGCCGCCTTCGGTGCTTACTGCCGCGACGTCGCCGCGGGCATGCGCGAGCACTACGGTTTCGACGACGCGGCCTGCGCGTTCTTCGACTTCTTCGCCGCCGATGTGCCCGAGATCGAACAGCAGGCCCTGCGCGCCATCCAGGCCGGTCTCGACTCCGGACGGCTGAAGCGCGACGAAGCCCACCTATACGCCCGCCTCTTCCAGAGCTACGAACTGATGTTCTGGAACACCCTCGCCGACGAATTCGCCGGATAACGCGACCCACAAGATCAAGGGGAACTGGTGTAGGCAACGTGTGAGAGGCCAACTGCACCAGTTCCCCATGATCTTGTGCGCTACCAGGCCAGAGGCCGTCATTGAATGGTCATATTCCTGGGGCTTTATCGCAGTACGCTCGAATTCATGGCCGAATTACGATCGCGGGTGACGGCTGGGATCGTCTCGGCAGCTGTGGCGCTCGGCGTCGCGGAACTGCTCGCGGCGTTCTTCGGCGCCGACAGCGCGCCCCTCAACGCCCTCGGCGCGACCGTGGTGGACCACACGCCCGACGGTGTCCGCGAATGGGCCATCACCACCTTCGGCACCAGCGACAAGACCGTGCTGTACATCTGCATGGCAGTGGTCGCCGTGGTGGTCGCTGGACTCGCGGGTGCGATCGAACGCACCTCGCGCGCAGCGGGTTCGACGGTGCTCGCGATCTTCGGCGTGGTCGCCACCATCGTCGCGGCCGGGCGGACCAGTCTGTCCGGTGCGCTGCCGACCATCGTCGGCGTCGCCGTCGGCATCTACGCGCTGCGGGTACTGACCCGGCGAATCGACGAGGCCGTCGAGGTATCCGACCGAGCTGTCGCGGCAGCCCGCGCCGAACACTCGGCAACACCGCCGGGTCGGCCCGCGGTTTCGAACGAAACACGCGGCACCGAAACAGGATCCGCAGTAGCAGCGAGCACCGCCGCAGCATCCGAATCCGCCGATCCCACGGCCGGACAGCCGACGACTACCCATGAACAGCTCGACACCGAAGCCACAACTGTCCGGTCGGCGAGCGAAACCCAGAGCGCTGGAGGGGAACCCGCGGCTGGTAGCCCATCGCCCGCCGCCAGCGCGGCGACCACCTCCGGCAGCATCGGTCCGTTGACCGTGAACCGGACACATCCCGCGGCTCCGATCTCCGGAGTCACCATCGACCCGGCCACAGCTGGGCGGGAAGCGGCGGCACCGGAACGGCGGCAGGTGTTGCAGGGGCTGCTGGTGGTGGGCGGATTGGCCGTTGTCACCGGCGTCGGTGGGCGACTGCTCGGCACGCGGCGACGGGATGTGTCGGGCGAACGGGCGGCAGTCGAGTTGCCGCAGCCGACCGCGCCCGAGGTGCCGATCGCGCCGGGCGCCGATCTCCGGGTGCCGGGGCTGACGCCCTACCTCACCGCCAACGAGGACTTCTATCGCATCGACACCGCGCTGATCGTGCCGCAGGTGTCCAAGGACGACTGGTCGCTGCGTATTCACGGCATGGTGGATCGCGAAATCCGGCTCACCTGGGCGGATTTGGCGAATCGTCCGGCCATGGAGCGGCTGGTGACGCTGGCGTGCGTGTCGAATCCGGTCGGCGGTGACCTGATCGGCAATGCCCGCTGGCTCGGCTACCGATTGGATGAACTGCTCGCCGAAGCGGGCCCGCACCCCGACGCCGACATGGTGCTCTCGCACAGCACCGACGGCTTCACCGCGGGCACCCCGCTGTCCGTCCTCACCGACGGCCGCGACGCCATGCTCGCCGTCGGCATGAACGGCGAACCACTCCCCGTCGTGCACGGCTATCCCGCTCGACTTGTGGTCCCCGGCCTCTACGGCTACGTCTCCGCCACCAAATGGGTGACCGAACTGGAGATCACCCGCTTCGACCGCGCCACCGCCTACTGGACCCGCCGCGGCTGGTCCGCCATGGGCCCGATCAAAACCGGCACCCGCATCGACACCCCGCGCGCCCGCAGCCGAATCAAACAGGGCCGCAACACCATTGCCGGTGTCGCCTGGGCCCAGCACCGCGGCATCCAAGCCGTCGAAGTCCAAATCGACAACGGCAACTGGCAACCCGCCCGCCTGGCCGACGACCAATCCATCGACACCTGGCGCCAATGGACCTACGACTGGGACGCCACCCCCGGCCCCCACACCGTCCGCGCCCGCACCACCGACGGCACCGGCGCCGTCCAAACCGCCGACCGCGCCGACGTAGTCCCCGACGGCGCCACCGGCTACCCCGCCGTCACCATCCAGGTCAGCTGAAAACACTGCGCCCCACGGACGAATATCCGTGGGGCGCAGTGGGTTTCGGTGATCAGCCGACCAGCGACTCTTCCTTGGTGAGTTTGTCCTTCGGGCCGGGGGCGGTGGATTTGCCGTGGCGGATGAAGGCGGCGGAGGCGAGGACGCCGATGATGAGGATGCCTGCGGGGAGCAGGGTGGATTGGCCGAGGGCGGTGCTGAAGGCGTCCTTGACGAATTCCGGGATGGGGCCTTGGCCCGCACCACCTTCGGCGACCTTGCCGCCGCCGAGGCCGTTGGCGGACATGCGGGCGGCGATCAGCGCGCTGATCGCCGCGCTGCCGAGGACCGAACCGACCTGCCGGGTGGTGTTGTAGACACCGGCGCCCGCGCCCGCCTGCTGGATCGGCAGGTTGTGCGTGGCGGTCGTCGCGAGCGGGCCCCAGATGCAGGAGTTCGCGAAGCCGGCCAGCGCGGCACCCACCAGGAACCAGACGATGGACGAGTCCGGCGACATCAGCGCGGAGAACCAGAACACCGACACCGCGAACAGTGCGAAGCCGATGGTCGGCAGGATCCTCGGGTGCAGGCGGTGGGAGAACTTGCCGACGAACGGCGCGAAGATGAGCGTGACGATGGCCATCGGCGCGAACACCAGCGCCGACTTGGTCGGCGACATCTCCCGCACCGCCTGCAGGTAGAAGTAGGACGGCACCATGAACGCGGTGACCGTTGCGCCCATCGCCGCGATGGCGATGTTGGACAGCGCGAAGTTGCGGTCCTTGAACAGGTTCAGCGGCAGCAGCGGCTCGCCCTTGTTCCGGGACTGGTTCACCGCGAACGCGGCGAGCACAAGCACGCCCGCGCCGATCACCAGCCAGATCCGCAGCGACCAGTCTTGACTGTTGCCTTCCTGGATGCCGAAGACGACCAGGAACATGCCGATACCGCTGAGCAGCACACCGGGGATGTCGAACTTGTGCTGGTTGGTCGGCAGCGCGGGCACCAGCCAGACGGCGAGCGCGAAGGCGACGATGCCGATCGGCACGTTGACGAAGAAAATCCACTTCCAGCTGAGGCCGTCGACCAGCACGCCGCCGAGGATCGGGCCGACCAGTGTGGCGAGACCGGCCACCGCACCCCACAGGCCCATGGCCGCGCCGCGCTTGTCCGGCGGGAAGGTGCGGGTGATCACCGCCATGGTCTGCGGTGTCATCAGCGCGGCGCCGATGCCCTGCGCGGCGCGCGCGGCGATCAGCATGCCGATGGTGCCGGACAGACCGCACCACAGCGACGCCGCGGTGAACACGGCCAGGCCGATGAGATAGATGTTCTTGGGGCCGAAGCGATCACCGAGCCTGCCGGTGACGAGCAGCGGCACCGCGTAGGCGAGCAGGTAGGCGCTGGTCACCCAGATCACCTTGGAGATGTCGGCATGCAGGTCGGTCATGATGGCCGGGTTGGCGACCGCGACGATCGTCATGTCCAGCAGGATCATGAAGAAGCCGACAACCAGCGCGGTGAGCGCCAGCCACGGATTGCGTTGAGTGGTCATGGATTCGGAGTTCCTATCTCGGAGGTCCCCGAGGACGGGGGAACAACGGCGGGTGGGTGCCATGCGGCGGCGGCAGGGTGATGGTGCGCCGATCGCCTGGTGTGCGGCGTCGGCGGCGGATCGTCATACTTGCCGCTGTCCCACGGGTGGTGTTGCGGCTGGGTGACTTTCGCGCCGGTGGCCGGGTCGAAGTCTTCCCATTCCAGGGAACCGCTTTCCAGTTCGTCGAGAAAGCTGGTGACCCAAGCGATCTCGGCGCCGATCATGGCGTGCAGGTACGGGAGAACGATGACGTAGCGGCGCGGCACCTTGCGCGCGCCGGCCCAGCTGATCAGCATCGCTACTTCGCCGTGTTCGGCTTCCAGATACCCGATCCGCTCCCGCAGCAGCGCGACCACGTCCTCCTTGGGCAGGTTGTGCGACTCGGCCAGCGCGACCGGAAACACCGGATATTCCGGCGTGGGGTATCGCAGGATCTCGGTGATCCGGTTCCGTAGCGCCACGCGGCCGTGCTCGGTGATCCGGTAGGTGGTGCGCTCGGGACGGTTCCCCTCCCGGTCGACCCCTTCGGCCCGCACCAATTTCTGCTCGGCCAGCCGCGCCACCGTGTGGTACAGCGAGCCGGGGCGCACCTTGATCAACGCGTCTTCGCGGCGCGCGATCAGCAGTTGATACATCTCGTACGGATGCATGGGCTGCTCCTCGAGCAGCGCGAGCACAGCGATCGCCAGTGGCGTCACCGCCGGACGCGCCTGCTGCGCCATTTCCCGTCACCTCCTGGTGGATCGCCCGCGCGTGGTCAGTGCGCGAGCCGGAGCGATCGACCCGCGAGGCGAACGCTAGCCCTGGCCTCCGACATGCTCCGTACTTAATATTCCACGTGGAATATACGGCGCGGAACAATCCGGCCGCAAGACCCAACGCTCGAACAGAAAGGTGATCGCGGGCACAGCAAACCGGCCCCGACATCAGTCGGGGCCGGGCTTCAGCGGGTCGTGCGGCAGCTCAGTCGGCGGACCGCACGTTGAGGTCAGGGGCCACCGGCAAGGCGTTGGCGCGACGCAGCCGCCCGGTGCCTGGGGCGCTCGCCCAGACCGTCAAAGCGAGCAGACCGTCCATGACCATGGCCAGGACGGCGACCAACAGCGCGCCGACGAGCACGCGGTCGTATCGATAGAGACTGATGCCGTCGAAGATGTAGCGACCGAGTCCGCCGAGGTTGACGTAGGCCGCGATGGTCGCGGTGGCGACGACCTGCAAGGTGGCCCCGCGCAGACCGGTGAGCAGGATGGGCATTGCGTTGGGCACCTCGACCCGGAACAGGATCTGGGTCTCGGTCATGCCCATGGCGCGCGAGGCGTCGACGACATCGGCTGGCACATTGGCGATTCCGGCGTAGGCACCGGCCAACAACGGTGGAATGCCCACTGTCACAAGGGCGAGCAGCGGCGGGATCAGACCGAGACCGAGGCCGAGCACCAGGAAGGTGAGCAGGCCGAGCGTCGGCAGGGCGCGCATGGCGTTGGCGAAACCGACCAGCACCGCGGCACCGCGCTTGGTGTGGCCGATCACCAGACCGAGTGGCACGGCGACCGCGGCGGAGATGACGATGGTGAGGAAGCTGTACCAAAGGTGTTCGGCGATACGGTGTTCGATGCCCGCGGGCCCGTTCCAGTTCGCGCCGTCGGTGAGGTAGTGCCAGGCGTCGATGAAAAGGTTCATGCGGCACCGCCTTTCGCCTTCGCGGACCTGGCATCGGCCCGCACCCACGGCGTCGACCAGCGGCCGAGCAGGTAGACGAGGCGGTCGAAGATCAGGGCGAGCGCCAGGATCACGATGATGCCCGCGACGATCTCGTCCGGATAGTCACGCTGATAGCCCTGGGTGAACAGCTTGCCGACGCCGCCGACACCGATCAGCGCGCCGACCGACACCATCGCGATGTTGGTCACCACCACCACCCGCAGGCTGGACACGAAAACCGGGATGGCCAACGGCATGTCGACGGTGAGCGTGCGCCGCAGCGAGCTGAAGCCGACCGCGTCGGCCGCGTCGAGCACCTCGGCGGACACCGAATCCAGCGCCGCGGGCACCGCGATCACCAGCAGCGCGGTCGAATACAGCGTCAGCGCGATGATCACGTTCAACGGGTCGATCGTCGAAATCCCGGCCAGCGGCGGGATGATCACGAACAGCGCCAGCGACGGAATGGTGTACGCCAGACTCGCCGTGGTCACCGTCACCCGGCGCAGCCAGGAGACGCGACGAACCAACGCGCCCACCGGAATCGCGATCACCAACCCGAGCACCAGCGGCACCAGCGCCAGGTACAGATGGGTTTTGGTGAACCCCATGATGTCGGCGAAGTTGTCGATCAGGTACCTCACGTCGGTCCCCCGCCGCTCACTTCCTGTTCGAAGAAGTGCCTGTTGCGCTCGGCGTCTTCGACGGCCCGCTGGTCGGCGAGCTGTTGCAGTATCTCGGTGGCCAGCACCCCGCCGCGCACGGCACCCGAATCATCCACGGCGACACCGACTCCGGAGGGCGAGGAGATCGCGGCGTCCAGCGCCTGACGCAGATCGCCGGTCGGGGTGAACAACGAGCCGCCCGCGGAAGTGCTGTCCGCCAGCGAACGTCCGCTGCGCACCGCCTCCACACCGGTCACGTCGATCCAACCGGCAGGCTTGTCGGCCGCGTCGACGATCAGCACCCAGTCGCCGCGATCCAAGCGCAGCGCCGGGATCTCCCCCGCCACCGCAGTCCGAATCTCGTGCAGCGGAACATCTTCCGCCGTTCGGAAGGACAGTCCCCGATACCCGCGATCCCGCCCGACGAAATCGGCGACGAAATCGGTGGCCGGTTGGGACAGCACATGATCCGGCGCGTCGTACTGCTGCAGCACGCCACCGCGACCGAACACCGCGACCCGATCGCCGAGGGTGATCGCCTCGTCGATGTCGTGCGTGACGAACACGATGGTCTTCTGCAATTCGGCTTGCAGCCTTTGCATTTCGGTCTGCAGCTCGGCCCGCACCACCGGGTCGACCGCGCTGAACGGCTCGTCCATCAGCAGCACCGGCGGGTCCGCCGCCAGCGCCCTGGCCACCCCGACACGCTGCTGCTGCCCGCCGGACAGCTGCGCCGGATACCGATTGGCCAGCCCCCGATCGAGGCCCACCCGATCGAGCACTTCCAGCGCCGCCGCACGGGCCGCCTTGCGCGAATCACCGCGCAGCACCGGCACGGTCGCCACATTGTCGACGACCGTGCGGTGCGGCAGCAGTCCCCCGCTTTGGATCACGTAACCGATACCGAGCCGCAGCTTTACCGGGTCGACCTTCGAAATGTCCTGTCCGGCAATGGTGATCGTGCCGGAGCTGGGCGTGATCATTCGGTTGATCATCCGCATCGAGGTGGTCTTACCGCAGCCGGACGGGCCGACGAACACGGTGAACGAGCCGGAATCGATGCGCAGATCGAGGTCGGTGACGGCGCGGGTGCCGTCCGGGTAGGTCTTACTGATACCGCGGAATTCGATATCGGACAACGGTTTCCCCTAGCCGGTCGGCGTGTTCAGTCCCTGCGCGGCCACCCAGGCGACAGCCGCCGCCTTGGGCTCGGTCTTGGCGGTACCGGACACGGCCTCGTTCAGTTTGATCAGCTCCGCGGTGGTCAGCTTGGCCGAGGCGGCGTTCAGCACGGCCAGCGCCTTGTCCGTCTTCTTGGCCGCGTTGAGCAGCGGGACCACGTTCTGCGCGGGGAAGTTGTGCTTCGGATCTTCCAGCACCACAAGGTTGTTCTGCGTGATGGCGGGCGAGGTGGTGAAGATATCCGCCGCGGTCACCTGACCCTCGACCAGCGCGCGCACGGTGGCGGGCCCGCCGCCGTCGGCGATCGGCACGAAGTTGTTCGCGGCGATGTCGAGGTTGTAGTTCTTCTTCAGGCCGGGCAGACCGCCCGCCCGCTCCTGGAATTCCGCGGGCGCACCGAATTTCACCTCGGCGGAGTGCGCGGCCAGGTCGGCGATCGAGTGCAGGTTCCAGCGCTCGGCGGTGGCCTTGGTGACCACCACCGCGTCGGAGTCCTCGCCGGGAGCCGGGGTGCCGATGGCCAGATCCGAACCGAGCGCCGTGGTGAGCGCGCTGTTGACATCGGCCGCGCTGGTCGCGGTCGCGTTCTTGTCCAAGTACTGCAGCAGGTTGCCGTTGTAGTCGGGAATCACCGAGATCGCGCACTTACGCACGGCCGGGACATACGCCTCGCGGCTGCCGATGTTCAGCTTGGTGTCGACCTTGAATCCGTTGACGCGCAACACCTCCGCGTACACCTCGGCGACCGTCTCGGACTCGGGGAAGTTCGCCGAGCCGACGATGAGCCCGTCACCGGCGCAGTCGCCCTTGCTGGCCAGTGGGTCGGAGTTGCCGCACGCGGACAGGATCATGGCGACGGCCAACGCCGCGGCGGCGACGATGAACCGGGTGGCGCGCAGCGCGAGGCGCAGCACCGACCGACCATGCCGCGCGGCATCGGGGGTGATCGAGGTTTTCACTGGAGTCCTTCCGACCTGACGGGCAGTGCGAGGTCCCGAGGCAACACAGCCACCGGTACATTCTGGGTGTCCATACTGCCCGCTTCAGGGTGTTCGTGTTAGCTCTGTCGGTCTCTCGGAGAGTTGGTGTCGCCGAATGGTGTTGCCCGCGTCGCTGCGGATGCTGGCTCGAGTACTGGTCGTCGCGACCGCCACACTGGCCGTATCCTGCGGTAACAGTGACCAAGGCGAGCGGATCACGGTCGGCGCCGGTGATTCGGTCGAGTCGACCGTGCTCGCCGAAATCTATGCGGGCGCGCTGGCGCGGATCGGCACCCGCACCTCGGTCGAACCCCATCTCGGTAGTCGCGCCGACTATCTCGCGGCGCTGGACGCGGGTCGGATCGACCTGATCGGTGAACACAACGGCGCACTGCTGGCCTTCCTCGACGGCAACGCCGCCGAACGCGCACCCGACAAGGTGCCCGCCGCGCTGAGCAAGTCGCTGCCCGAGGGTCTGGTGGTCACCGATGCCGCCGACGGCACCGACATGCGGCCACGGGTCGTGCTCACCGCCGAGGCCGCGACACACGACAACGTGCACACCGTCGCCGATCTCACGCCACGCTGCGGCACGCTCACGGTCGGCGTGGCCCCCATTCCGAACCTGATCGAACTGCCGCCGACACTCGAGCGGGTCGCGGACTGTGCCTTCGCCGCGACGGTGCCGTTCGCCGACGCCGTCGCGCTGCGAAAGGCCCTGCTGGACGGGCAGGTTCAAGCCGGACTGCTGACCGGCCCACCCGCCGTCGTAACCGGGTCGACCGACGGCCTGACGCTGCTGTCCGACGACAACTACGCGGTGCGCGCCGAGAACGTGCTGCCGCTGTTCCGCAAGGGCAAGCTCGACGAACGCCAGATCAAGAAGCTGAATTACGTTGCGGGCGAACTCACCACCGAGGAACTCGCCACGATGATCCGCGGCGTCCGGGACGATGGCGCGAAGCCTGCCGAGGTCGCGCGCAAGTGGCTCGACGACCACTCGCTGTGAACATCGCACGTTCGGCGCCGGACCTGGCTAACGTCTGAGCCGTGAGTATCAGGTTCATCGCCGGCTATGTGGCGCTCGTAGCGATATTGCTGTTCGCCTGGACGACCTACTCGGACAAGAATCCCTTGTTCGCGGCGGCGTTGGTCTTCGCGCTGTGCGCGATGATCGCCATGAACATCTGGATCCATCTGTCGCTCCGGAAGCACACCACCACGCGAAAGGCGCCCCGTCCCGAGCGGGACAAGGCGCCTTCCATCGAGTGAACTGACTTACTACGCAACGCCTTCGGCGCGCGCGGCGGCCGCGACGGCCTCGGCGACGGCCGGGGCGACTCGCGGGTCCAGCGGGCTGGGCACGATCTTCTCCGGGCCGAGTTCGTCGGCGACGACGCTGAGAATGGCGTCGGCGGCGGCGATCTTCATGCCCTCGGTGATCCGGCGGGCGCCCGCGTCGAGCGCGCCCTTGAACACGCCGGGGAAGGCGAGCACATTGTTGATCTGGTTCGGGAAGTCGCTGCGGCCGGTGGCGACGATCGCGGCGTACTTGCGCGCGACCTCGGGGTGGATCTCCGGATCCGGGTTGGACATGGCGAACACGATCGACTCCGGTGCCATCGAGGCGATGAGCTCCTCGGCGATCAGACCGGCGGACAGGCCGAGGAAGACGTCGGCACCGTTGAGCGCCTCGGCGGCACCGCCGACCAGCCCGCGCGGGTTGGTCCGGGTGGCCAGTTCGGCCTTCACGTCGTTGAGGTCGCTGCGCTCGCGGCCGATGATGCCCTTCGAGTCGAGCACGGTGACGTCCCGAACACCCGCGGCCAGCAGGATATTCGTGCACGCGACACCGGCCGCGCCCGCACCGGACACCACGACCTTCATGCCGTCGATGGCGCGACCCTGCACCCTGGCCGCGCCGTTGAGGGCGGCGAGCACCACGATGGCGGTGCCGTGCTGGTCGTCGTGCATGACCGGGCAGTCGAGCGCCTCGATGAGTCGCTTCTCCACCTCGAAGCAGCGCGGCGCCGAGATGTCCTCCAGGTTCACCGCGCCGAAGCTGGGGCGCAGCCGAATGATCGTCTCGACGATCTCGTCGACGTCCTTGGTGTCCAGCACAATCGGGATCGAGTTGAGCCCGGCGAACTTCTTGAACAGCGCGGCCTTGCCCTCCATCACGGGCAGCGAGGCGCGCGGGCCGATGTCACCGAGGCCGAGCACGGCGGTGCCGTCGCTGACCACGACGACGAGGCGGTCGGTCCAGGTGTAGCGCTTGCAGAGCTCGACGTCCTGCGCGATCGCCCGGCTCACCTGAGCGACGCCCGGGGTGTAGGCGATCGACAGGTCGCGCTGGGTCTCCAGCGGCGAGCTGAGTTCTACCGAGAGCTTGCCTCCGAGATGTCCCGCGAAAATCTCGTCGTGGGTGATTTCGGAAAGACTTGCAGTGGCATTCGGTGCGTCAGTCACAGGTGACACGATTTCACTCCTGCTCAGGCCGGACAAACCGGGGGACGGTTACCGCCGGGTATATAGGAATAAGGGTTTTCATTACGCTCATCGAGTGCGCTGACCGGTACGTTTCGCGGTCGGCGGCGGGTCGCGAAAACCCGTAGCCGATTTCGCTGACGTGGCGCGGCACTGATCCGCGGAGCGGGAGCCGGACGGGTGGGTCCGGACAGAACATGCGGCGTGATCCTCGGGTCGCGACGGTGCGTCGCGAGGCGGAGATCTCCGTAACTCCAGTACCCGGCGGTGGCTTAGGTAAAGGAATCCGACACATTCTGCCAGGACGGTCCGCGACTTGCCAAACCGGTCGGGTTCCCGCTGTGTCGCGCGCCGGTATCCAGCCTAGCGCGGCGGAATTACCAGGCGGTAAGCGAAAACTCGCACGTGGCCACGGCCGGGCGGTGAGTTGTCACAACGCGATCGGGTCGGCCGGTGTGAGGCGCGGGGCGGTCCCGTCCTCGTCCTCCGGCAGGATCTCGAGCGCGTCCGGGATCGCCGCCGAGCGCGCGCTCAGCACGCCCGCCTCGCGCTTGTACGTGACGACGGGCCCGCTGGCGTCGAGCACCAGGGTTTCCCGCCTGCCGCGCGGGAAAGGCTCGTGGACCGGCGCCACAGCAATCTCCGTGGCACCGACCACGCCGGCGTCCAGCGCCGCGATTTCCCGGGCGTCCGGCCGCACCCACACGTTGTCCAGGCCCCCTGACATCAGCCGCACCCGCCAGTCCGCCTCGGCCCCAGGATGATCGGTGCGCCGATGCATGCCGCGGCTCTCGGTCCGCGCCAGCGCGCTGTATTTGGTCCACCGCGCCACCGCGAGCAGCGCCGCCGCCTGCCTGGCCCGCAACCGGTCCAAACCGGTACCGCCGAGATCGTATTCGGCGCCGGGCCACATCGAATCGAGTTCGCCGATGCTGTCGACCAGGCTGCCCGCGCTGCGCCAATAGCTGCGCCGCAACGGAAGTGTGTGTTCCTGGACGAGGCCGACTACAGCGCGGGGATCGATCCTCGATACCGCACTCAGACCCGCCCCCGCGACCTCGCGTACCGGGCTGCGCCGGTCGGCGGTGCGCGCGTACCTGGCCGCCCCCGTGCCGGCCCACACACCGGACGCGATGGCCCACGCGCCGCCCTGACCACCGAAGCCGCTGACCGCACCGGTGATCGGCTCCCTGGTGGTCACGTCGCCCGCGCCGAACAATCCGCCGACCGTGGTCGCGCAGTCCGGACCCGCGAGGCGCAGACCGCCGGTGCCGCGCACGGTGCCCTCGAGCACGGCCCGCAGCGGCACCCGCCCGGTGCGGTCGACCAGGCCCTGCTCGGTCAGCCAGCCGCGCATCGTGCGGGGTACGTCATCGAGTGCCGCGAAGACCCTGCGGCCGTCGGCGATCGCGGCGAAGGCGGCGGCACGATTGCCTTCCAAGATCGTTCCCGACTCGTCGTACAGGGTGGCGAAGTGCAGTCCGAGGCCGGGCGCGGCCTGCGGCGGCGCGGCAGGCCGGGGCACATTCACCACGGGTGTCAGGCCGTAAGCGCTGGAGAACTCCATGCCCGACAGCTGGGCGCCTGCCTCCGCCGCGAACAGCAGTCCGTCGCCGGTGTCCACATCGGTGCCCGCACCGCCGGAGAGGAACGCACAGCCGCCGGTGGCCACCACCACGGCACCGGCCCGGACGGTCCACGCCTGGAACTGATTGTGCTGCTGCACCCCGGTCGCCCCGGCGACCTTGCCGTCGCGATCGACGAGCAGTTGCAGCGCCGGATGATGATCGAGGATGTGCACGCCCGCGTTGAGCACGCTGCGCCGCATCCGGCGCAGGTAGCTCGCGCCGTCCAGATACACCCGCAGCGAGGAGCCCGGGCCCGCGCCGGGGAATCGATAACCCCAGCGGGCCAGCTGTTCGACGCGCAGGTGCGTCTCCTCCAGCACCCGATGCATCCACTCCGGGTCGCCGAGTCCGCCGCCGTGTGCGTAGCCGCGGTGTACCGCCTCGTCCCTGGCCGGTCCCGGCGGGATGTTCCACAACGAGGTGGTGCCGTGGGCCGTCGGGCCGCTGGTGCCGCATCTGGCCTTGTCTGCGAGCACGACCCGGGCGCCGGTAGCGGCGGCGGATACGGCTGCCCAGGTTCCGGCGGGGCCACCGCCCAAAACCAGTACGTCCGTCTCGAGTTCCGCCACAAAGAGAAATGTTCGGCCACAATTCACGGAACCGCAACTATTAACGGAAGATTTAGCGCAGACGTTTTCGATCCGTTGTCAGATAAGCGCCGCGCGACGGCTGCTGATCAACTCCACCACTGCGTCCACAGCAATAATCCAGCGGCAACAAAAACAACCGCAGATCCGGAAAAAGCAGCTAAACCCCGACGCTTGTCCGAATAAATCTGTGCCGCAACGGCTATCACCGCCGACGCCACGTGCCACGCCACCGATTCATTGCCCGGACCGGGAAAGTCCTTCCTGGCCGCGACGACCGCGGTACCGATCACGACGAGCATCAGCGCCACGGTTCCGGCGGCGACGATCCCGCTGAGCCCGCGGACCACTTTCACGAGGCGATCACCGGCACGCCGGTCGCCTTGCCCGCGAGCACCTCGAATTGCGCGGGGTCGGTGGTGAACTGACCGAGGTGGGTGGACTTGTTGCTGCCGTGGTAGTCCGACGAGCCGGTGGTGATCAGGCCGAGCTCGGTGGCCAGCTCGGCGAGCACCGCGCGATCCGCCGCGGAATGGTCCGGGTGGTCGAGTTCCAGTCCGCCGAGCCCGAGGGTGGCCAGCTCGCGGATGTCGTCCAGGGCGAGCAGCCTGCCCCGCTTGCGCGCCCTCGCGTGCGCGATCACGCTGACGCCGCCCGCGGTGGCGATCATCTCGACCGCGCGGCGCAGCGGCGTGTCGGCCTTCTCGACGTAGTAGGGGCCGTGCGGCGCGAGCAATTCCTCGAACGCGGCATCGACACTCGGCACCACGCCCGCCGCGACCAGCGCCCTGGCCAGGTGCGGACGGCCCGCGGACGGACCGGCCGAGGCGAGCACGGCATCGGGATCGATCGGCAGGCCGTCGGCCACCATGCGCTCGGCCATCGCGCGCACCCGCTCCATCCGCTCGCCACGCAGCCGCTCGCGTTCGTCGGCGAAACTGCGGTCGGTCGGATCGAAGAGATAGGCGAGCAGATGCACGGGCACCGGCCAGCCGTCCTCGCCGAGGCCGATGCACGACATCTCCATGCCGCGGACCAGCGTCAGCCCCTTCGGCAGCGCGTCGACCGCCTCGGTCCAGCCCGACGTCGTGTCGTGGTCGGTGATCGCCACGACGTCCAGGCCGGCGGCGGCCGCGTTCTGTACCAGTTCGGCCGGGCTGTCGGTACCGTCGGACGCGGTCGAGTGGGTATGCAGATCGATGCGCACGCCTTCAGTCTTACAGTGTTCGATCGGCGGCGTTCACGGGTCCCTGCGTGGTTACACTGCGCTACCGCCTCCGGGCCCGTCGCTCACGCCGCAGGCGCAAGCCGAGAACCGCACCCCGCAGGGACGTAGCATCGCGATGTGCCATCGATTCCGCCGCTACCGTCGTTCCGCGGTTCGGGCCGTCCGGTCCGCGCCCTGCCGCGGATCCCGATCCCGACCGCCCGCGCGATTGTCGACTGCGGTGTCTATGTCGAAGGACGGCGACTGCCGGGCCGGTTCACGCACAAGGACGCGATGGCCGAGGTCAACAATCGCGGCACCGGGTTCGTCTGGGTCGGTCTGCACGATCCGGATGAGGCCCAGATGGCCGATATCGCCGAGACATTCGGCCTGCACGCACTCGCGGCCGAAGACGCCGTCACCGCGCATCAACGGCCCAAGCTGGAACGCTACGACGAAACACTGGTGCTGGTGATGCGCACGGTCGCCTACGTCGAACACGAATTGCACAGCATCAGCGAGATCGTGGAGACCGGCGAGATCATGGTCTTCACGGCACCCGACTTCGTCGTGTCCGTGCGGCACGGCGAGCACTCGGAGCTGGCCTCGCTCCGCAAGGAACTGGAGGCCGATCCGGCGCAGCTGATGTTCGGTCCCGGTGCGGTGCTGCACGCGATCGCCGACCACGTGGTGGATTCGTATATCGAAGTGGCACAGTCGGTCGAGCTCGATATCGATGCGATGGAGGAAGAGGTCTTCACCCCGCGCAGCCAGGTCGCGATCGAGTCGATCTATCAGCTCAAGCGCGAGGTCGTCGAACTTCGCCGGGCGGTGAACCCGCTCGCGATCCCGCTCCAACTGCTCGGGCACAAGCCGGATGTGCCGCTGCCCAAGGAGATTCGGCGGTACATGCGGGACGTGGCCGATCATCATGCCGGTGTCGCCGAACGCATCAGCGACTTCGACGAGGCGCTGAGCGCACTGATCAGCGCCGCGCTCGCCAAGATCGGCGTGCAGCAGAACACCGACATGCGCAAGATCTCGGCCTGGGTCGCGATCGCCGCGGTGCCGACGATGATCGCCGGGATCTACGGCATGAACTTCACGCACATGCCCGGATTGGAAGCGACCTGGGGCTTTTGGCTGGTGATCGCGGTCACGCTCGGCATCTGCTTCGCGCTGTTCACCACCTTCCGGCACAACAACTGGCTGTAGCCCGAATCACAAGCTGGCGGCGCCTCGTTCGGGATCGCGCACGTCGATCCCCGCCTCGGCCCACGCATCTCGCAACGCCTGCGCCCCGCGCACCCGCACCCACGCCGCCTCGGTAGCGGTCACCGGTGTCACCGCGAAGTAGCGCACCGGCTCGGCGGGCGCGGGCAACACGACCTCGGGAATCCCGCTGTCCCCCAACAACACCGCGGAGAACGGCGCACCGTGCCACATCGGCTCGCCCAGATCCATCAGCGCATCCGCTTGCAGCACAACACCTTCCACCGCGGGGGCGGCAGCGAGCACGCCGAGCGTCTTGGCCAGCCCCGAGCTCGCGCCCGCGGTACCGCGCAACGTGAGCACCAGCTCGGCCCGCGGGCCCTGCACCGGATCGGCAAGCAGCGCAGTGGGATCGCCCATCGGATGACGGGAGCCGCCCACCGTCGCGTAATGCACCAGCTCGCCGTCGACGATCCGCAGGATCTCGATCGGCTCCAACCCGAGGAACGTCACCGACGCCGAATCGACGCCGGTCGCCTGTACCCCGAAATGGTCCAGCACACCGGCGCGGACCGTCGACACCACCTCCATGCGTCAGATGGCCAGCCGCGCAAGCATGTCCCGCGCCTGTTCCGCGGACTTCGGGTCGCACAGCACGTCGTAGCGCCCGGCCACCAACTGCATGGTGGAGGCGAAGTCGCGCTGTCCCTTGGTCGCCGCGTACGGGATCGAGGTGGAGATGACGCCGAAGATGACGCCGCCGACCAGGCCGACCAGCAGCGGGCCGAACGCACCGCTGGTGGTGAACAGGCTCAGCAGCAGACCGAGGAACAAGCCGAGCCATGCTCCGCTCACCACGCCGCCACCGATGACCTTGCCCCACGTCAGCCGATAGAGGACCCGCTCGACCTGCATCAGGTCGACGCCGACGATGGTCACGTCCTGCACCGGGAACTGCCCGTCGGCCAGGTAGTCGACGGCCTTCTGCGCCTCGGCGTAGGTGGGATAGGAGCCGACCGGCCAGCCGGACGGCGGCGTCGGCAGGGCCTGCCGTGCGCGATTCGAGTTCCCCAAGGGATTCGTCATGTCTCTATTCTGCTATTTCGGCCGGTTTTCCGGGGGTGTGAAACGCGTGGTACGCGTCATTGTGGCCGCGCGGCCCTTTTCCGCGATCACCTGAGCCATTTTCGCGCTTGCCTCATCGATCATTTCGTCACCGAGCATGACCGCACCGCGCGCGCCGCCCTCGGCCGAGGTGTGGAAGGCGTACGCGTCCAGGATCAGCTCGGCGCGGTCGTAATCGGACTGGCGCGGGCTGAAGATCTCGTTGGCGGCCTCGATCTGGCCGGGATGCAGCACCCACTTGCCGTCGAAACCGAGCGCGGCGGTGCGCCCGGCGGCCCGCCGGAAGCCGTCCACATCCCGAATCTGCAGGTACGGGCCGTCGATCGCCTGCAGGCCGTGCGCGCGGGCGGTGAGCAGGATCGTCATCAGGATGTGGTGATAGGCGTCGCCGGTGTCGTAGCCCTCCGGCTGTTCGCCGACCACCAGGGTGCGCATATTGATGCTGGCCATGAAGTCGGCCGGGCCGAACACCAGCGCCTGCACCCGCGGACTCGCGGTGGCGATCTCGTCGATGTTGCGTAGCCCCAACGCGTTTTCGAGCTGCGGCTCGATGCCGATGCGGCCGACCTCGAGTCCGGTCGCCTTCTCCAACTGGGTGAGCAGCAGATCCAGCGCCCGTACCTGACCGGCGTCGGTCACCTTCGGCAGCAGGATGGCGTCCAGTGCCGTGCCCGCGCCCTCGACAATGGTGATCACGTCGGTGTAGGTCCACTGCGTGGTCCAGTCGTTGACGCGGACCACGCGCAATTGCGATCCCCAGTCGGAGTCGTTCAGCGCCGCCACGATATTCGCCCGCGCCTCGGCCTTGGCGGGCGGCGCGACGGCGTCCTCCAGATCGAGAAACACCTCGTCGACGGGCAGGCCCTTGGCCTTTTCGATCATCTTCTTGTTGCTGCCCGGACAGGCGAGCACCGAACGGCGCGGCTTCAAGATCACTCCCATCGATCGTGGCGTGGTACCGACACCCACCCGCGAACCTCTAGCCTGGCAAGCATGGCAGCTACCAGGGTGTACGTCGCCAGGCTGGCCGGCCTGGTGGTGTTGGGACCGGACGGCGAGTCTATCGGCCGGGTCCGTGACGTGGTCGTGGCCATCCGGTACGACCGACAGCAACCCCGCATTCACGGCCTCGTCGTCGAATTGCCCACCCGGCGGCGCATTTTCGTGCCGATCCTGCGGGTCACCGCGATCGAGCCGGGCGTGGTGACATTGAACACCGGGACGGTGAGCCTGCGCCGGTTCAACCAGCGGCCCGGCGAGATGCTCGCGCTGGCGCAGATCGTGGATTCCTCGGTGCGCGTGGAGGATCCGGATCTGCCCGACCTCGCCGACGTGGATGTGATCGTGGTCGATCTCGGCATGGAGCAGACCCGCACCAGGGATTGGCGGGTGACCAGGGTCGCCGTGCGTGGGCACCGCCGGATCGGGCGCAGGCGCACCGTGCACGTCGTGGATTGGATCGATGTCTCGGGGCTGACGCCGAACGACATCGACCAGCCGGGCCAGGAGGTCACCCAGCTGCTCGAGCAGTTCGAGGGATTGCGCCCCGCCGACGTCGCGCACCTGCTGCGCGAGCTGCCGGAGAAACGCCGCATCGAGGTGGCGGTCGCGCTCGACGACGAGCGGCTCGCCGATGTGGTGCAGGAGCTGCCCGACGACGAACAGGTCGACCTGCTCGGCCATCTGGAGGTGCGCCGCGCCGCCGACGTGCTCGAAGCGATGGATCCCGACGACGCCGCCGACCTGCTCGGCGAGCTGCCGGTCAACGAGGCCGAATCGCTGCTCGCGCTGATGGACCCGGAGGAGTCCGAGCCGGTACGCAGGCTGCTCGAACATTCCCCGTACAGCGCGGGCGGCCTGATGACGCCCAAGCCGGTGATCCTGACGCCGTCCACCACGGTCGCCGAGGCGCTGGCCCGGGTACGCAACCCCGATCTGACGCCGGCGCTGGCGTCCATGGTGTTCGTGGTCCGGCCGCCGACCTCGACACCCACCGGCCGGTATCTCGGGTCGGTGCACATCCAGCGGCTGCTGCGCGAGCCGCCGGCCCATCTGGTCGGCGGGATCCTCGACGCGGGGCTGGCTCCGTTGCGGGCAGACGTCCCGCTGGCCGCGGTGACCCGCTACTTCGCCACCTACAACCTGGTCTGCGGACCGGTGGTGGACGAGGAGAACCACCTGCTCGGCGCCGTCAGCGTCGACGACGTGCTCGACCATTTGCTACCCGATGACTGGCGCGACCAGGAAGAGCTACACGAAGGGATAGCTGGACATGATTGACAAGGTCGGCGGCGCGCGGCAGCGGCTGGAGACGCCGGTCGAGTCCCGGTTCCGCATCGATTGGGACGCGGACGCCCTCGCGCGCAGCAGCGAACGCGTCGCTCGCTTCCTCGGCACCGGCCGCTACCTGGCCATTCAGACGTTCATCGTGATCGTTTGGATCACGTTAAATGTTGGCGTCATCGCGTTGCGCTGGGATCCATATCCGTTCATTCTGTTGAATCTGGCGTTCTCTACCCAGGCTGCCTATGCCGCGCCGTTGATCCTGCTCGCGCAGAACCGGCAGGACAACCGCGACCGGGTCTCGCTGGAGGAGGACCGGATGCGGGCCGCCCAGACCAAGGCGGACACCGAATTCCTCGCCCGCGAACTCGCAGCGTTGCGGATCGCGGTCGGCGAAGTCGCGACTCGCGACTATTTGCGCAGGGAATTGGAGGAGATGAAGGAGATACTGGATCGGATCGAGGGTGCGGGCACGGCCAAGCCGCAACGCAAGAAGAGTTCCGGCCGAAAGCAGTCCCCAGCCCCGGTTTCACCGGCTGTAGCTGACGATTGACCGGAAATACCAAACAACTACCTGACTGGTGGGTAACCTGGACAGCGTTGTCCCGAGCGGCGCCGGGAAGGGGATGTCCCAGATAGCCGCTCACACGACGTAGAGGATTGGTGTGGCTGAATGCGTATATCTGCTCCGATAACCGTCTCGGCCCTGGTCGTAGCCGGTCTTGTCGCCACTGGCTCAGCCTCCGATCCCACCACTTCCACCGGCGCACCCAAGGCACCTGAGGCTTTGCTGGCCGCATCGACGAATCCGGCCGGATCCACGGACGCCTCGGGTAAGTCCACCGAGACCGGACTGTCTAAGACAGTTGGTCTCCTTCCGGTAACCCAGGAGTCTCCCCGCAAACTCCGGGCAATGACTCCGTCCGACGGCTCGGCGCCGTTTGCCGGACGAGTGCCACTACAGGAGATCTCGCTCCCGCTGATCGGCGGCGCGCTCGGTATCCCGGAGGTCGTGCTCGCCGCGTACCGCAACGCCGAACTCGCGCTGGAGTCCTCCGCGCCGGACTGCGGGTTGTCCTGGAGTCTGCTGGCCGGCATCGGCCGGATCGAATCGGGCCACGCGGGCGGCGGACGCACCGACGCCGCGGGCACCACGGTCACCCCGATCTACGGCCCCGCGCTGGACGGCACGCTGCCCGGCAACGAGGTCATCAAGGCCGCCAGCGGCGGTTACGTCCGCGCGGTCGGCCCGATGCAGTTCCTGCCGGGCACCTGGACGCATTACGCCGCCGACGGTAACGGCGACGGGGTCGCCGATCCGAACAATGTCTTCGACGCCGCGCTCGCCGCGGGCAAGTACCTGTGCTCGGGCGGGCTGAACCTGCGCGATCAGGCTCAGGAACTACAGGCGGTGCTGCGCTACAACAACTCGACGGCCTACGCGGCCAACGTGCTCAGCTGGGCCGCGGCATACCGCACCGGCGGTGCGCCGACCCAGGTCACCATCTCGCCCGATCTGATCCCGCCGGGCAGCAGCGCGCCCGCCCAGCTGCCGGACATGACGGCGGTGACCTACACCAACGCGACGCCGACCACGACGGCCCCCGCGCCGCAGACCACCACCACGGCACCGACGCCGACCGAGGTGATGATCACCATCCCCGGCCTGCCGCCGATCCCGTGTGGCATCTTCTGCCCGCCGCCGCCGAAGCCGCTCAATCCCTGTGAGCCCGCGGTGATCCCGGCCCCGATGCCGCAGCCGGGGGAGCCCGCAGAGCCCGCCGCCGTGCCGGGCGCACCCGGACAGACCTTCGGTGTCGGCGTGGCCCCGAAGGATCCCGCGCACCCGGAGCCGCCCGTCGCGCCGGTCTGCACGCCGCCTGACGCCGCTCAGCAGCAGGCTCCGGCACCTCAGGCACCCGCGCCCGGTCAGCAGGCCGTACAGCCGCCGGAAGCGACACCCGAGGCGCCGCCCACCGTTACCGTGGAACAGACACCTTCCGCGGAGGCCGCGCCGACGCAGCAGCCGGGCATCACATTGCCGTTCGGCATCGTGATTCCGCTGCCGCCTGCCCCCCAGGGCTGACGCCACACTCGAAGCAGGTCACGAAGTAGTAACAAAAAGGTCTCGGATGCGGTAGTCTCCTCTTCGTCAGATCACGAAGGGCTCACATCGAGCCGTTGGAGGGTCACCGCACAGTGGGGCGTCACCGAAAACAACCAGCTGTCACCGTTAAACGCAGCTCGGTTATCGCATTAACCGGATTGGTTCCCGCTGGACTGATGGCGTGCACCGCCGCGTCCAACGTGGGACATGGGAATACCGCCACAGCGGTGGAACAGCACCTCCCGGGGGACGATCAGGACGCACAGGGTGCCAGGCCCGCAGCACTGATGACGGACCCGGGCGCAACAACCGAATTCGTGGCCAACAAGATGGCCAAGCCGAGCGGTCCGCCGGTGGTGAAAAGCGTTGCGCTGGCCGATGGCCGGCAGCTCGCGGCACTGCCCGCCGGGCCGATGGGTGTGCCAGGCATCGCGGTCGCGGCGTATGAGAACGCCGAACGCATCCTCGCCGAAGAGAACCCGACCTGTGCCATGCCGTGGTCGATGCTGGCCGGTATCGGCCGCGTCGAATCCACGCACGCGTACGGCAAGGCCGACGCCGACGGCAACCCGCTCACCGCGGTCTACGGCCCGGTGCTCGACGGAAGCCTGTACGGCAACAACGTCGTTCGGGACACCGACGGCGGCGAGCTGGACGGCCTGGCCGGGTACGACCGCGCGATCGGCCCGATGCAGTTCCTGCCGCAGACCTGGAAGCGCTACGCCGCCGACGGCAACGGTGACGGCATCGCCGATCCACAGAACCTCTTCGACGCGGCACTGACCGCCGGAAAGTACCTGTGCGACGGCGGTTTGAACATGCGCGACCTCGCCCAGCAGTCCAAGGCGATCCTGCGCTACAACAACTCGATGGCCTACGTCGCCAATGTCATGGCCTGGGAAACCTCCTACGCCAATGGCGTCGCACCACGGGCCGGGGACCTGCCCCGAATTTGACACGCCTAAAATTCCTGCCATGCCAGTAGTTACGGAATCGGATGTGCGGGGCGCTCTCGCAAAGGTCGACGATCCGGAGATCCGCAAGCCGATCACCGAACTGGGCATGGTGAAGAGCATCGCGATCAACGCGGACAGCAATGTCCACATCGAGGTCTACCTGACGACGGCGGGCTGCCCGCTGCGCACCGAGATCATCCAGCGGGTCACCAAGGCCGTCGCCGACGTGGCAGGCGTCGGCGCGGTCACCGTCGATCTCGACGTGATGAACGACGAGCAGCGCACCAACCTGCGCAAGCAGCTGCGCGGCGACTCGGCGGACCCGGTCATTCCGTTCGCCCAGCCCGGCTCGCTGACCCGCGTGTACGCGGTCGCGTCCGGCAAGGGCGGCGTCGGAAAGTCCAGCGTCACAGTCAACCTCGCCGCCGCCATGGCCGCGCGCGGGCTCTCCGTCGGCATCCTGGACGCCGACATCTACGGCCACTCGATCCCCCGCATGCTCGGCACCGACGCCCGGCCCACCCAGGTCGAGAAGATGATCATGCCGCCGCAGGCGCACGGCGTGAAGATGATCTCCATCGCGCAGTTCACCCAGGGCAACACGCCGGTGGTGTGGCGCGGCCCGATGCTGCACCGGGCGCTGCAGCAGTTCCTCGCCGACGTGTTCTGGGGCGACCTGGACGTGCTGCTGCTCGACCTGCCGCCGGGTACCGGCGACATCGCCATCTCGATCGCCCAGCTGATCCCCGGCGCCGAGATCCTCGTCGTCACCACCCCGCAGATCGCCGCCGCCGAGGTGGCCGAGCGCGCGGGCGCCATCGCGCTGCAGACCCGGCAGCGGATCGCCGGCGTGGTGGAGAACATGTCCTGGCTCGACCTGCCCGACGGCAGCCGGATGGAGCTCTACGGATCCGGCGGCGGACAGGTGGTCGCCGACCGCCTCACCCGCGCCGTCGGCGCCGACGTGCCGCTGCTCGGCCAGATCCCGATCGAACAGGCCGTGCGCGAAGCGGGCGACGACGGCACGCCGATCGTGCTGCGCTCCCCCGAGACCCCGGCCGCCAAGGCACTGCTCGACATCGCCGACAAGCTGGCCGTCCGCCGACGCGGACTGGCGGGCATGTCCTTGAACATCGACACCACGCGACACGGCTAGCGGTCCCGCCTCTCCGCGTATTCAGGCCAGATCTAGGCGCGGCGAGACCGACGTTGGCGACCGGCGGTGCGGTGATAGAGGACTTAGCCGGTCCCCCACGAGTTACCCATGTGCGTGCGAAATCAGGTGTCCCGACGACCTCGAGGTCTGATTTCCGCGTGGACTGCATGTGCTCGGTGTCGGACCCAGCCAATAAGCTCGGGGCATGCTCACGTTGCTGTTGTACGTGCTGATCGTCGGTCTCGTTGCCGCGGTGCTGTTCCTGCTCGCCAGTGCGGTATTCGGGCGGGCCGAGGAGTTGGCGCCGCTGCCGGAGGGGACCACGGCAACCGTGCTGCCCGCCGAGGGGATCTCCGGGGCCGATGTCCGGTCGCTGCGGTTCCAGCAGGTAGTGCGCGGTTACAAGGCGTCGGAGGTGGACTGGACGCTGGCCCGGCTCGCCGCCAGAATCGACGAGCTACAACATCAACTGGCCGAGGCGCAGGCCGCGCGGTGGCAGACACCGGTCGCACCGGAACCCCAATGAGCCCCGCCGACATGCAGGTCGCCGAGGACGACGGCCGGATCCGCTGCGCCTGGCCGCTGGAGACCCAGCTGTACCGCGACTATCACGACTTCGAGTGGGGCAAACCGCTGCACGGCGACGACGCCCTCTTCGAGCGACTGTGCCTGGAGGCCTTCCAGTCGGGGCTCTCGTGGATCACCATCCTGCGCAAGCGGCCGTCTTTCCGGGCGGCGTTCGCGGGATTCTCGATCGAGCGAGTCGCCCAGTTCGGCGAGGCCGATGTGGCGCGCCTGCTCGCCGATACCGGCATCGTGCGCAACAGGCTGAAGATCGAGGCGGCGATCGGCAACGCCCGGGTTGCTCGCGATCTAGATATCGGACTGGACACATTGCTCTGGTCGTTCGCCCCGGCCCCGCGGCCACGCCCGAAAACCGGCTCCGACGTGCCCGCCAGCACACCCGAATCCGTAGCTCTGGCAAAAGAATTGAAGCGGCGCGGGTTCCGTTTCGTCGGGCCGACCACGGCCTACGCACTGATGCAGGCGACCGGGATGGTAGACGATCACCTGGCCGATTGCTGGGTCGGTAGTGACGTGTCCGACACAGTCCGACCGGTCACTTTTTGAACTCAGGTATCCGTCCACATCCGCGATAGGGAAGAATGGGACAGGTGTAGCTCGCCAAATGCCGGCGAGCTCGCTGGTTGGTGACAACTGGAGTTCCAAGAAAGTGCGCAGCATATCGCGCAGATCTGGAGGGAGCAGAGGATGGCGGCCATGAAGCCCCGTACCGGGGACGGTCCCCTCGAGGCAACCAAGGAAGGGCGTGGAATCGTCATGCGGGTTCCACTCGAGGGTGGCGGGCGTTTGGTCGTCGAACTCACGCCGGACGAGGCCGCGGCGCTCGGCGACGAACTGAAGAGTGTCACCAGCTGATACCTCAGCGCTGGCCGCTGTGGCCGGTCTGCTGGCTTGCCCGGAATGCGCGCTCGAACTCGAGCCGCGTGATCGGGTACTGCGCTGTGGACACGGGCACAGTTTCGACATCGCCAAGCAGGGCTATGTCAGCCTGCTGACCGGCGCGTCGACCAAAATGACGGGTGACACCGCGGCCATGCTGGACGCGCGGGCCACCTTTCAGGGTGGGGGACATTTCGCACCGATCGCCGCCGCGACAGCACAGGCGGTCGGGCCGGACGCGCATGCGCCCGGCACCGTACTGGAGGTGGGCGCGGGCACCGGCTACTACCTGGCCGGTGCGCTCGACGCCGCACCTTCGACCCTAGGCATCGCGCTGGACGTGGCCAAACCGGCCGCTAAACGCTGCGCCCGCGCGCATCCACGGGCGGCGTCGGTACTAGCCGACGCCTGGCGAGGGCTGCCCGTCCGCGACGGCACCCTGCGCGCCGTGCTGTCGGTGTTCGCGCCGCGCAATCCGGCCGAGGTCGCCCGGGTGCTCACCGCGGACGGCCGATTCGTCGTCGCCACCCCCACCGAACGTCACCTGCGCGAGTTGATCGGCCCGCTCGGCATGGTGACCGTCGACCCGGACAAGGATCGCCGGCTGGACACGACCATGTCCGGCCACTTCACCGTGGTCGATCGCGTGCTGGTCGAGTATCCGATGAAACTCACGCGGGCCGACGTGGCGAACGTAGTCGGCATGGGCCCCTCCGCCCACCACACGACCACCGACGACACCCGCACAGCCCTCCAGGACCCAACCGAGGTCACCGCCTCGGTCCTGATCTCCACCTACCACCAGACCTAACCGACCGAAGGCGCCCCTCAGTCGCCCAGACCCACCAAAGGTCGCCTTCAGTCGATCTCGTGACGCCGACCGAAGGCGTCCTTCAGTCGGACAGACCTACCGAAGGTCGCTTTCGGTCGATTTGACTGGGGGCTGGTGCAGAACTCAAGACTTGCGGACCAGCTCGTAGACGCCGACAGTCTGCTCCGCGATCTTGGACCAGTCGAATTCTGCGATTGCCCTCGCCCGTCCGGCGGCACCGAACTCGGCGGCCAGCACCGGATCACCGGCGACCTCGTTGACGGCCGCGGCCAAGGCCTGCTCGTACTCCTCGGCCGCACTCGGGTCGTAATGCACCAGCCGCCCGGTACTGCCGTCGCCGACCACCTCGGGGATGCCGCCGACGTCCGAGGCGACCACCGCGGTCGCGCACGCCATCGCCTCGAGATTCACGATGCCGAGCGGCTCGTACACCGACGGGCACACGAACACCGTTGCGGCGGCCAGGATCTGCCGGATCTGCTCGGTGGGCAGCATCTCGCGCACCCAGAACACATTGCCGCGACGGCGTTGCAGTTCCTCGACCGCAGCGGCCGTCTCGGCCTCCAGCTCCTTGGTGTCCGGCGCGCCTGCACATAGGACCAGCTGGATGTCCGGATCGAAGTCGCGGGCCGCGGCGAGCAGATGCCCGACGCCCTTCTGCCGGGTGATCCGCCCGACGAACGCCACGATCGGCCGGTCCGTCCGCACGCCCAGCACGGCCAGCACCGGCCGCGCGCCCGCCGCCACCGGTCCCGGGTACCACATGCCCGCGTCGATACCGTTGTGCACGACGTGCACCCGGTCCGGGTCGACCGCGGGATAGGCGTCGAGCACGTCGTGCCGCATGCCCTCGCTCACCGCGATGATCGCGTCCGCGTGCTCGACCGCGTTGCGTTCCGACCAGGAGGAAAGCCGATACCCACCGCCGAGCTGTTCGGCCTTCCACGGCCGTCGTGGCTCCAGCGAATGCGCGGTCAATACGTGTGGGATGCCGTAGAGCGTGGCCGCCAGGTGCCCGGCCAGGCCGGTGTACCAGGTATGCGAATGCACGACGTCCACCTGCCCGGCGGCGTCGGCCATGCGCAGCTGCGCGGACATCATCTGCAGTGCGGCGTTGGCGGCGTAGAGCTGCGGATCTGGTTGGTGCACCACGGCATCGGTGCGCGCGACGCCCATGCAATGCACGGTGACCTCACACAGTCGCCGCAACTGCGCGGTCAACTGCGTCACATGTACCCCGGCCCCGCCGTATACCTCCGGCGGGTACTCGCGGGTCAGCATGGCGACCCGAAGCCGGTTCTGCGCGCCGGAATCCGCCGTCGAGCGCCCGGTGTCCGTGCCGAAACTCACCAGGTTCAAAGTAGACGTTCACCTCCGCTGGGGCCACTCGCGCGCCGGTTACCCGGTAGTTTGACAGGTGTGAGGAGCCAGCCGCACGTACTCGGGATCGTGCTCGCCGGTGGCGAGGGCAAGCGACTCTTTCCACTCACGGCGGATCGCGCCAAACCGGCGGTGCCGTTCGGCGGCGCGTATCGACTGATCGATTTCGTACTCAGTAACCTGGTCAACGCGGGTTTCCTGCGCCTGTGCGTGCTCACCCAGTACAAGTCGCACTCGCTGGATCGGCACATCTCGCAGACCTGGCGACTGTCCGGTTTCGGGGGCGAATACATCACCCCGGTGCCCGCGCAGCAGCGGCTCGGCCCGCGCTGGTACACCGGCAGCGCCGACGCGATCATGCAGTCGCTGAACCTGATCTATGACGAAGACCCCGACTACATCGTGGTTTTCGGCGCCGACCACGTGTACCGGATGGATCCGGAGCAGATGGTCAACCATCACATCGAATCCGGCGCGGGCGTCACCGTCGCAGGCATCCGGGTGCCGCGCAGCGAGGCCAGCGCGTTCGGCTGCATCGACTCCGACGAGTCCGGCTTGATCACCCAGTTCCTGGAGAAGCCCGCGCACCCGCCCGGCACGCCCGATGATCCCAATGTCACTTTTGCGTCAATGGGCAACTACGTCTTCACCACCAAGGTGCTGGTGGATTCGATCAAAGCCGACGCGGACAACTCCGACTCCGATCACGACATGGGCGGCGACATCATCCCGGCGCTGGTCGCCGCGGGCCAGGCCGGCGTCTACGACTTCGCCGACAACGACGTGCCCGGCGCGACCGAACGCGACCGCGGCTACTGGCGCGACGTCGGCACCATCGACGCGTTCTACGACGCGCACATGGACTTGGTCTCGGTGCACCCGGTCTTCAACCTGTACAACCGGCACTGGCCGATTCGCGGCGCCGCCGAGAACCTGCCGCCCGCCAAGTTCGCCCAGGGCGGGCTGGCGCAGGAGTGCATCGTCGGCGCGGGCAGCATCCTGTCCGCCGCCACGGTCCGCAATTCGGTGCTCAGTTCCAATGTCGTGATCGACGACGGCGCGACCGTCGAGGGCAGCGTGCTGATGCCGGGTGTCCGGATCGGTCGCGGCGCGGTGGTGCGCCGGGCCATCCTGGACAAGAACGTGGTGGTCGGCGAGGGCGAGATCATCGGCGTCGACCTGGCACGTGATCGCGAGCGGTTTGCCGTCAGCAATGGCGGCGTCGTCACCGTTGGCAAGGGCGTTTGGGTGTAGCGAAACATTGGACAGCAAGGGCATTCGGCCCGGAAGATAGTTCCTATGATCAGGCGCGAACAGTCCGATCCCGCGCTGAAACAGGTCCGCACGCTTGTCGCGTCGCTCGACGTGCCGCGGCCGTGGCCGTGGCATCTGCAGACCTTCGTCGATCGGGTCGCGACCTCGCTCGGCAAGCCGATCATCCTGTCCCCGCAACCCGATCTGACGGCCAAGGGATTCCCGTGCGGGGTGGTGATCGAACGCCCCGACAGCGTCGTCGTCACCTATGACGCGGCGAGTTCCGGCTATCACACCGACCACATCGTGCTGCACGAAATCGCGCACCTGCTGCTGGATCACGCGGGCTACGTCTCCCCGACGTCTCGTCATCGAACGCTGAAGCAGTTGTTCGCCGAAATCGACACGGACGTGGTGCTCCGAGTGCTGGCGCGCACCGACTACGACGATATTCTGGAGAGCCAGGCGGAACTGTTCGCGTCGCTGGTGATGTCCGAAACCGATGCTCCCCGTTCGGGTTCCGTGCTCGGCCGGGCGATCTTCCAAAGGTAGCGGGCACTCGCCGATGCTGCCGAGCGCCCTGACGCTGCCGATCACGGTGGCCGCCTGGCTGGTGCTGACCATCCGCCTGCTGCGGTTCCGCGCCACGCTGGTCGACCGTCGATTCAACATGATGCTCGCGTTGTTGACCGAGATCCTCACCACCCACGAACCGACACTGCGCGAGCAGCTCAGTGCACTCACCGGCGGGTGGCTGAGCATCGGGTTGATCTACCAGCTCGGTGCCATCGGGTTCATGCTGACCGCCGCGACGAGCCTGCTGCTCGCGGCCGAGATGCTCGGCCGGACGCCGTCGGCCGTCGCGGTCTACGGGCTGGCGGGCGCGTCCTGCGTGGTGGCGCTGATCTGTAGTGGACCGGCGCAGGGGCCGAGCCCGGCGACGATGTACGAGCAACCGGGGTGGGGGCAGTTCGGCTTCTGGTTGGCCCTGGCGCCGATGTCCTACTGGATGGTCTTCTACAGCGGCAGCGTGTGCGTGGCCGAAATGCGCAAGCAGCACGCACGCCGCGAACGCACCCTGCACGCCATGTTTCTCGGGACCACGCTCACCGTCTTCATGATGTTCAGCCTGACTCTGGTCAGCACGGGCCTGCGGTCGTTCGGGCACGAGAACTGGCTGACGCGTGCGCAAATCGTCATCGATAGCAACGCCGTGTTCGTCCAGGTCCTGCCGTTCTTCGCGATCGGCATCGTCTCCGTGGTGTTCCGGCTCATCCACCGGACCGGACTCGATACTTGGTCGCGCCGCCGAAAGCGGCTGCTGCCGTTGTGGTCCGACCTCACCGCGGCCTGCCCCGAGATCGTGCATCGCATCTCGACACCGGCCACCGCGCACCAGAGCCGATACTTCCTGCACCGCACCGTCATCGAGATCCGCGACAGCGTGCTCATCCTGGCCAGGTACGCCACCCCGATACCGGCGCATCTACAGGCAGAGATCGTCAAGACCACGGGCCCCGAACGCGAAGCACTCGATCTCGCGGTGCGCCTGGTGCGTGCCTGCGCCGCCAAGACCCGTGGCGACGTTCCGGCGGGCACCGGCTCGTTGCAGCACTGTGCCGGTGCCAATCTGGCGGAGGAGGCCGCCGGGCTCGCCGCCATCGCCGCGCAGTGGTCGCGCGCTCACGCCCTGGTGGACGACGCGACGGTCAGAGCGGCGGCGCGGGCGTAGCCGGGCAGAACGGCGCGCAGGGGCCCGGTGTGCGCGGCACGGTCGATTTCGACGGTTGGCCGAAGTCGGCGGTGCTGACCAGGTAGACGACCATGATCGCGGCGACCAGGACAAGGGCGAAGGCGATCAACGCCCCGCCCCAGTGAATCTGCGGGCGCCCGTCGTCATCGTTGTTGTTGCTGTTGTTCAGGATGTAGTAGATCACTCGGATCGCACCTCTTCCGCATGCCCGCGCAGGGCATCACCTCTCTGGTATCGGACGTGCTGTGAGCAGCATGCTCCTCGAATCGCCGCGCTGTTGCTGTATTCGCCGAGTCGGCCGGAACGGCGCCGGTGACCGGCCCACCCCTCCGGGGTCGGTCACCAACGATCCGGCAAGCCAACGCAGGCGCGTTCGTGCTCCGGCCTCCCCTTCCTCGAACGCGACCTGTCGAAGGCGAACCGGCCATCGTACATCCGTTGCGGGCCTTTGTTTTCCGTGACCTGTCACACAATGAGCCGCGCAAACGCCCAGCACGACAAGCGGATTCGCGAACCGTCCGGACAGTAGGAAATCCACGCATCACCGGCCGGTACGCGTGGATCGGAAGGGTGAGCTACTGGCTTGGCGCGGGCGGCGCCGTGCAGAACGGCTCGCACGACCCGTGCGTCGGCGTGACTTTCGCTGGGCCGGTATCGAAATCGGCGTTACTCACCACCACCATCGCGACCACCGCGACGACAATGATCAAGCCGAAGAAGATCAGCGCGGGCCGCAGCCAACTCGATCGAGTTTCCAAGACGGTGTGGCCGATGTGGCCGATTTCGAACAGTTCGTGCCCACGCATTGCGGTACCTCCGCCACCTGAATACCCGGCGCAGGACAAGAAAACCGCGATGTCGGTACGGATTCCGAGCGGTGCGGCGCGGCTAACCGCGCGAGGCGCAGAGCAACCCGTCGCCGACCGGAATCAGCACACTGGTGAGTTCCGGATCCTCGGCGATCGCCCGGGTGGCCGCGCGGACGGCCTGGGTCGCCGGATCACGTTGCGCCGCATCGGGTACCCGCCCGCCCAGCAACGCGTTGTGCAGCAGAATCGCGCCGCCCGCCCGCAGCAGCCGCACCGCCTGGGTGACGTACTGCGGATGCTCCAGCGGCGCCGCATCAATGAACACCAAGTCGTATGCGCCGTCGGCGAGCCGGGGTAGCACGTCCAGCGCGCGGCCGTTGATCAGCCGGGTGCGCGCGGGCACGATCTCGGCGGCGCGGAAAGCCTCCTTGGCAGCGCGCTGATGCTCCGGCTCGGAATCGATGGTGGTGAGCGTGCCGTCCTCGCGCATGCCGTCGAGCAGCCACAGCCCGCTGATTCCGGCGCCGGTACCCACCTCGACCACGGCTTTGGCGTCGAGCAGCTGCGCGTACATGCTCAGCAGGGCGCCCACCGAGGGCGGCACCGGCACGGCACCGAGTTCGGTGGACCGTTCGCGCGCACTGACGAGGATCTCATCTTCTACGACGGATTCCTCCACGTAGGCGAGATTTCGCTCCAAATTCGATGCCACGCCTATGAGGTTAATGCTGGGCGCCTGGTATGCGCGTTCCGAAGGACCCGCGCCGCCGAGCAATCTCCCCGCCAGTTTTCTCAGGTGTCCCTCAGCATCTCCATATCCAGGCCATATCAGGACAGGAAAGAGTAGGGGCAACGCAAGACCAACAGACCGGCTCGACACGGGACACGGGAACAACGACAGACAGGTTGTCGGTTGTATCCCAACGTAACGGTTTCAGGTCCGAAAGAGATTTCGGATCGAAGCTGAGTTCCGAGTTTACGGTCCCTAGTAGGAGGTAGCCCCATCCACATGGTCGATGCGGCGCGTGAGCACGCCAACCTGCCAGAGCAGATTCTGCCGATCGAGTCCGACGCCGCCGAGGAGGCCGTCGATCTCACCGGTACCGCTGCTTTCGATGCCACCGGCGACCGGGCGGCCATGCCGTCCTGGGACGACCTGGTCCGCGAACACGCCGACCGTGTCTACCGGCTGGCCTACCGTCTTTCCGGCGACGCACAGGACGCCGAGGATCTCACCCAGGACACGTTCATCCGGGTGTTCCGCTCGCTGTCCAGCTACCAGCCGGGCACCTTCGAGGGCTGGTTGCACCGCATCACCACGAACCTGTTCCTCGACATGGTCCGTCGCCGCAACCGCATCCGGATGGAGGCGCTGCCCGAGGACTACGACCGGGTCCCGTCCGAGGGTCCCGACCCGGAACAGGCCTACCACGATGCCCGTCTCGACCCGGATCTGCAGCGCGCGCTGGATTCGCTCGCGCCGGAATTCCGCGCCGCGGTCGTGCTGTGTGACATCGAAGGACTCTCCTACGAGGAGATCGGCGCTACGCTCGGCGTGAAACTCGGCACCGTGCGCAGCCGGATTCATCGCGGGCGACAGGCACTGCGCGACTACCTTGCGCATAATGGAAGTGAGCAGCGGTTCGCCGCTGAAGCAAGTATCGGGTGAGCTGGACGAAAGCCGGCATCGCCCTACGGATCGGATGATGTCGGTTGGAAGGGTGAGCACCGAATGAGTGGCGACTCCAGCACGCCCGGTCGTCGTCCGCCTCGTTTCCGTCCCACCGAGCATCTGGCCAGCGAGGCGATCGCGGCCTATGTGGACGGCGAGTTGCGGATGAACGCCTATCTGCGTGCCGCCCAACATCTTTCTCTGTGCCCGGAATGCGCGGCCGAGGTCGACGCGCAGCAGCAGGCGCGTATCGCGCTGCGCCAGTCGGGCCCTATCTCGATTCCGCACGGGCTGCACGACAGCCTGACCCGAATTCCGCTCGCCGATCTTCCCGGCGCCGCGTCGAGCCAAACATCGGGCACCAACGGGACTCCGCGCAACGAGGCAGTTTTCGGCTTTCTCACCGATTCGTTTGCCGCGACTCGGTGGACAACGTGGTGGCGCAAGTAGAGTTTCCCGGGTGACGACGGAATCGACGAATACCGGATCGGCCGAGACCCCGGATCGAGTCCAGGGCAGGCTCTCGGATTCGGTGGCCGACAGGGGGACCCTGCGGCCGCCGGACGCGCCCGTATTGGGGCCGCGACCGGTATATCGACCCCATGTCGACAAGCACACCGCCCGCGCCTTCCGCAGGCCGGCGGGTCAGCCCGGCTCGTTCGCCGAGCCGCTCCCCCGCGGCGCGCTGCTGCAGGGCGGCCAGGATGTGCAGAACCGCCCGCCGGACACCGTGCTGGCCGAGGCCTTCGGACGCCCGGCCGGTTCCGCCGAACTCTTGCAGCGCGACCCCGACGCGGACAACGACGCCGCACCGATCGCCGGGCCCGTCGATCCGTGGCGTGATCCCGACTCCGCCGCCCGGCTCGGCGCCCCCGCGGTGCCGACCCCGAAGGCCCAGCCGCTGCCGCAGGCCCAGCGCCTCAGCGCGCGCGAGGTCCTGTTCGGCTCCCGGGTCGCCCCCAAGGCACTCGCCCTGCTCGCGCTCCTCGCGCTCGCGGTCGGCGTGCTCGGCGGCCTGGTCGGCAGGGTGACGGCCGAGCAGGCCTCGACCTTCACCTCGCCCAAGGTGACGCTGGAGCAGAGCTCGGACACCGAGCAGCCGCACAGCCAGATCGCCAAGGTCGCCAACGCGGTGCTGCCCGCCGTGGTGTCCATCCGGGTCACCGTCGGCGACAACGGCGCCACCGGTTCCGGCGTGGTGATCGACGGCCTGGGCTACATCGCGACGAACAACCACGTGGTCTCGATGGCCGCCCAGGACAAGACCAACCGGGCCGCCATCCAGGTCCAGTTCTCCGACGGCACCCGGGTGCCCGCGCACATCGTCGGGCGTGACCCGAAGTCCGACCTGGCCGTGCTCAAGGTCGATGTGAAGAACCTCACCGTGGCCAAGCTCGGCAAGTCCGGCGACGTCCAGGTCGGCGACGAGGTGCTGGCCATCGGCTCCCCGCTCGGCCTGAGCAAGACGGTCACCTCCGGCATCGTCAGCGCGCAGCACCGCCCGGTGAAGCTGCAGGGCGAAGGCAGCGACACCAACGCGGTGATCGACGCGGTGCAGACCGACGCCTCGATCAACCCGGGTAACTCCGGTGGCGCGCTGGTGGACATGGAGGGCCGGGTCATCGGCATCAACACCGCGATCCGCAGCGAGACCGGCGGCTCTGTCGGCCTCGGCTTCGCCATCCCGGTGGACCGGGTCACCGAGGTGGCCCAGATCCTGATCAAGGACGGCTCGATCCACCACCCGACGATGGGCGTCAGCCTGCGCAGCAAGGTGGTCGCGAACGAGCAGATGAGCGGCGCCGAGGTGGCCGACGTGGTGGCGGGCGGTCCGGCGGCCAAGGCCGGCATCGTGGAGAAGGACGTCATCGTGAAGGTCGGCGATCGCGAGGTGACCGGTCCGGACGAACTCGTCGTCGCGGTGCAGGCACGCAATATCGGCGACACGGTGAACGTGGTGTTGATCCGCGACGGCAGGCAAGTGGACGTCCCGGTCACCCTGGAATCCGACTGAACCGCTGGTCGAATAGCCGGGTAGCCTGAGGACGTGTTCAGCAATATCGGCTGGAGCGAGATGATGATCCTGCTCGTCGCCGCCCTCGTGATCCTCGGACCGGAGCGACTGCCCGGCGCGGTTCGCTGGACCACGCGCAGCCTGCGTCAGGTGCGCGACTACGCCAGCGGCGCGACCGCGCAACTGAAGGACGAGCTCGGCCCGGAGTTCGAAGACCTCCGCAAGCCGCTGGCCGACCTGAACGAGCTGCGCGGCATGAGCCCGCGCTCGATGGTCACCAAACACCTTCTGAACGGCGACGATTCGATCTTCCGCAACATGGAGGACGCGCTGCCGGACAAGAAGGACATCTACGGCACCAGCAGCGGCATGCCGGACTATCCGATGCCCAAGCTGGAAAAACCGTTGGAGCGCAACGAACGTCCGCCGATCGACACCGACGCGACTTAAGCCCACACGCACTGGCGCAAACGCGTCACGAGAAGGGTGCAGTGTCAAGAGTTCTAGACACTTTGGCCTGTCCAGCTGTCTAGACTTCCCACATGTCGGCCGATGACGTGGCGCGCGTTTTCGCGATCGAGGACAAGGTCGAGCGACTGAAGGCGGCCACCGATGGTGTGGCTGCGGCCCAGCAGACCATCAATGAGCTCACCAGGATCCGTCGTGCGGTGATTCGGGAGCTACACGCCGAAGGCTGGACCTTCGCCAGAATCGGTGCGGCAGCCGGGCTTTCCCGCGCGCGCATCCATCAGGTGAGCACGCAGGGTCCGGCGCCGGAGGGTCTGTTCTTCGGGCACGGGACGCTCACGGTGCTGGTGCCGGAGGTGCGGGCGGGCCGGGTGATCGGCGCACCGGATCCCGCGGCGCCGCATCGGCTGGTCGAGCTGCTCCGCGAACTCGGCTTCACCGCCTCGATCGAACACTTCCTACCCGGGCGACCGGTCGACCTGAACCGGGACGGCCTCGTCGTGCTCGGCGGGCCGGAACTCTCGCCGAGCGTGCGTCAGCTGATCGCCGCCGACCCGCGGTTGCGGCGCGCGGTGGCCAGGGCGGGCGACGCCAGGCGCGGCATCGAGGACCGGGCCGCGCGGCGGGTCTATCGGCCGGGTGGGCCGGACCCGCACGACATCGCCTACCTGGCCCGACTGCCACGCCCGGACGGGCGCGGCTCGGTGCTGATGATCGACGGCATGCACCCGCCCGGCTCGCTGGGTGCCATCCGATTGCTCGCCACCCGGCTGGCCACCCTGCACGAACGCGCTGGTACCCACCTGTTCTCGGTGCTCGTCGCCTGCCGATTCGACCGGGCGACCGGTGAACCCCTGGAAGCCGAGCTGCTCACGCCGGTCTATCGGCACGACCCTGAAAACCGTTTGCCCGCACCGGGTATCCGTCGCTGACCTTCGCGGGCAGCAGGCGCGCGGCGGGGATGCCGCCGATGACAACCGTGACCTAATTGTGTCGCGGGTCACTCCACTCTTCCGTTCAGGAAATCTTGGTGCAATGCTTGAATAGCTAGACGTTAACTATACGTGATAGGTGAGCTCCGAATGAGTGTTGAACTTTCGATGGCGGCCAGCTCCGCCCCCACTGTTCGGACGGCGCGGCCGCAGCCTGCCCAGTCCGCGACTGTCGATGCGGCAGACCCGATCATCACGACCCACCGGGTCACCTACAGCGACCGGCTGAAGTTGTTCATCGGCGCGGGCGAAACGATCGACAACTTCCTGCGCCCGCTCCGCAGGCTGGACGGCCACCACCGCTATTCGGTGCAGCTGACCCGCCTACCCGCACCCATGCGTTCCGCCGATATCAGCCCCGCGATCAGCTCCGCCCCCGGGCAGAACTACCTGCTGTGCACTGGATCGGCGGACGCGCTGGTCGTCGAGCTCCGCACCGTCGTCGACGGCGTGGCGCACCGGTCCACGGTCGGCCGCTCGGCAGACCACACCGGCGAGCCCGACATCTGTGTGCAAGTTCCAGAGAGCATGCCCGCGCCGTGGATCTATCCGGACGAGGTATTCACGGCCGAAGACGCGGCCGAGATCTTCGCCGTCTACTTCCGCACCGGCACGGTCCCACCCGGCCTCGCGCTCCGCGAGACAACCGATTGATGCGTGACCTGAGGAGGCAGTGATGAATCTGCTCGTCACAGTCGGCGGCGCCGTACTGGCGCTCGGCCTGCTCATCCTGATCGTCACCGTGCTGCGACGACCCACCGTGTCGCCGGGGCGGCTGACCGTGGCCGCGCTGCAGGCGCGACTCGCCGAGGAGGACACCCCGGCCGAGGAAGCCGCGGAACGGCTGGTCAAGCCGGAGCTGGAGCACGCGGCCGCGCAGCAGTCCACGGAGTCCTGACTCGCGCCGCACGGCCGAATAGCTTTCGAGTAGCTAGGCTCGAGGTAACCGGTGTACCCCGGTGTGCCCGCTCGAGAGAGGAACCGTGCCTGTGCGCGCAATGCTCGAGCAATTGATAACGCTGGCGGCGCAGGGTCCCGTGGCCCTGGCCCGAGTGGTGGACACGACCGGTCCCGGACCGCGTGAGCCTGGCGCCGCGATGATCGTGACCGGCTCGGGCGAGGTGTTCGGATCGGTGTCGGGTGGTTGTGTGGAGGCCGCGGTCGTCGAGTCGGCGCGGCAGGTGCTGGCCACCGGTCACGCGGTCACCGACCGGTTCGGTTATGCCGACGGCGACGGTATCGCGGTGGGGCTGACCTGTGGCGGCGAGATCGAGGTGTTCGTCGAACGGGTGGACGCGGATCGTCTCCCGGTGTTGTCGGAGTTACGGGAGCAGATCGCGCACGGTCATCCCATCGCGCTGGCCACCAGACTGGATACCACCGCAGAGTGGAAGCTGTTGCGGACCGAGTCGGCCGAAGCCTGGCACGACGTCGATCGCGACGCACTCGCGTTGCTCACCTCGGGTCGCAGTGGCGTGGTCGGTGCCGACGAATGCGAGGGCGACGCCTCCCCGCGTCCGCGGGTTTTCGTGCAGGTCTTCGGGGCTCCCGCGCGGATGATCCTGGCGGGGGCCAATGATTTCGTGCGCGCGCTGAGTCGCACCGGTCGCCAACTCGGTTACCGGGTCACCGTCGTCGATGCCCGCGAAACCTTCGCCACCCCGGCACGATTCCCGTCCGCGCATGAGGTCGTGGTGGATTGGCCGCACCGGTACCTACGCAACGAGCAAGAGGCAGGGCGGATCGATGGCCGCACCGTGGTCTGCGTGCTCACGCACGACACCAAGTTCGACGTGCCGACGATCGCGGCGGCCTTGAGCATCGATGACATCGCCTTCGTCGGCGCTCTCGGTTCCCGTCGCACGCATGCCGAGCGCACCGAACGACTACGGGCCGCGGGCGTTACCGAAAGCAGGCTGGCGCGGCTGAAAAGCCCACTGGGCCTTGATCTCAACGCGCGCACGCCCGATGAAACGGCAATCTCCATCGCGGCCCAGATCCTCGCCGAACGCGGCAACGCCTCGGCCCGCCCCCTCGATCGAACCAACGGCCCCATCCACCGCTGACCCCGCCGCACGCTCCCTGATTTCCCGCACCGAGAATCGCATGCGATTTCCGGCGGGCTGTTGCGAAATGGTGGGTGGGTGTTGTCCGGCCGCGTAGCGGCCGGACAACAGGATTTGTGGGTTGTTGGGTGTGTCGAGGGTTGGTGATCGATGATGTGTTGGTGGCCAAGGGTTATCGCTGGGTGGATCGTGATCAGCAGTTTTTGATGCCGCCGGATATGCGTGAGTGGTTGAGTGATTCCGATCCGGTGTGGCTGGTGATCGAGGCGGTGGCGGGGTTGGACACTTCGCGGTTGCATGCCAAACGCCGCACTGGTGGTGTGGGGCGTGCGGGGTATGACCCGGATATGTTGCTGACGTTGTTGATTTGGGCGTGGGCCCAAGGCCAGCGGTCCTCGCGCAAGATCGAGTGGTTGTGCTCGCGTGATGTCACCTTCCGGGTGATCTGTGGCGGGGATGTGCCTGATCATGTGACCATTGCCCGGTTCCGTGGCGAGCTGGCTGATGTGGTGGAGGAGTTGTTCACCCAGGTCCTGGTGTTGTGCGCGCGTCTGGGTATGGGCCGGTTGGGGGTGGTGGCGATGGATTCGGTGAAGATCGCCTCGAACGCGTCGTTGAGCGCGAACCGCACCGAGGAGGGGTTGCGGGCGGCTGCTGGCGAGCAAGCCGTCGCTGATGCGGCGCGGGCGGCCGCGCGGGCGGCGGCGGCCGAGCATGCGGCCACCGATGCCGCCGAGGACGAGCAGTTCGGGCCCGATGAGCGTGGTGGGGGCATGTCCACGGAGTTGGTCGAGCCCTCGGCTCGGGCGGCGCGGATCGCTGCGGCGTTGGCGGAGTTGGAGGCTGAAAACGCCGCTCGCGCCGAGGCGCGTGAGGGGGCCGGGGCCCGTCGGCGCGAGCGTGAGCAGGCCAGGCAGGTCGCTCGTGATGCGATGGTCGCTGACTATCAGCGCCGTCGTGACGAGCGGGGGCCCCGGGTCGGGTTGCCCCCGGCCGAGATCCGGGTGCAGGTGCTGACCCGCAACTGGGAACAGGCCCGCGCCGCGCAGCAAGCCAAGATCGAGCGCTGGCTGGCGGCGGGCGGGCGCGGGCGCCGGCCCGCCCCGGTGGATGAGGAGTACGCGGTCAAACGCGTGCGCCGGGCATTGGATCGTGCGGTCGCCGCGCAGGCGGTAACCGCGCAGGCCGAGGCGGTGACCCGGGCTGGGGCGGCCCGCAAGGCCGCCGAGCGGGCCGGCAACGATAAAGACGCCCAGCGCAATATCACCGACCCCGAGTCTCGCCCGATGCCGCTGCGCGGCGGGGGATGGTTGCAGGGATTCAACTGTCAGGCCGTCACCTGCGGCGACGGACTGATCATCGCTACCGGGGTCGCCAACAATCCCAGCGACTGTCCCGCCTTCGCCGAGATGATGGGCAAGGCCGCTACCGCCGCCGACCTCATCACCGCCCACCATCCCGTAGACACACACGAAAACCCTTCTATCGCAACACTTCTCAACGACTACACGGCCGCGGTAACAGCCCCGGCCGGTCCCGACACCACTGGTGAAACCTCACCCGCCCCGATCGGAATGCTGCTCGCCGACGCCGGCTACCTGAGCACCGATAACCTCACCGCCGCCGGGCCCGCCCGGCTCATCGCCATCGGCAAACGCCGTGACCTGGCCACCGCCGCCCGCACCCGGCCCACCACCGGCCCCCCGCCCACCGACGCGCCGGTGATCGAGCAAATGGATCACCGGCTGCGCACACCAGAAGGCGCCGCCCTCTACAAACAACGCAGCCACATCGCCGAAACCCCCTTCGGCCACGCCAAACACAACCTCGGCTTCCGACGCTTCACCAGCCGCGGAACCAGCCGGGCCGCAGCAGAATTCAGCTTCCACGCCCTCGTTCACAACCTGTTCAAAGCCATCGGAACCCGCCACCTCACCCTGGCGCCCTGCTGACAAGCAGGACCGGGAGGATCTACCAACCCCGTGTTGCCGGCCACTACGCGGCCCGCAACACCAGCACCCATTTCGCAACAGCCCGCCGGTGCGGGAAATCAAGAGTGGTGCGCGAACCTCACAGGAGGTGTTCGATGCGCAGCGGGATGTCGCGGAAGCGGCGGCCGGTGGCGTGGTGGACCGCGTTGACGATGGCCGCGGCGGCGCCGATCATGCCGAGTTCGCCGATTCCCTTGACGCCCAACGGGTTCACCACGGTGTCATCGACCGCTACGAACGAGATGTCGACCTCGGGCGCGTCGGCGTTGACCGGCAGCAGATACTCCAGCAGTGACGCGTTGGCCCAGCGGCCATCTCGGGGGTCGGGCAGGGAGGCCTCCATAAGTGCTTGGGACAGGCCCCAATTCATGCCGCCCAGCACCTGACTGCGCGCCAGCTTGGCATTGAGCACCCGGCCGGGGGCGAAGGCGCCGACCATGCGGCGGACCCGGATCAGGCCGAGCTCCGGGTCGACGGCGACCTCCGCGAACTGGGCGCCGAAGCTCATCTTCCCGTACGGCGCCGAAGGGGCGGCGGGCCGCCAACTGCCGGTGGTCTCGATATCCGAAAGATGGTTCCGCTCGAGCACATCCGCGTAAGCGTCGTGCACCGACGGATCGTCGATCAGCCGCAGCACACCCTCCACCCCTTCGATCTCATCGGGCGTGCGGCCGCGCAACGGTGAGTCGATATCGGCGACCGCGATGTCGATGAGCTGAGCGAGCAGCTGGGTGCACGTGTTGTGTACCGCGGAGCTGACGGCGCTCGCACCGATCGATCCCACGGTGGCCGCGACGTTCGGGTAGTCGGTGTTGCCGATCTCGAAGCGGATGCGGTCGAACGGCATGCCCATGGCGTCGCAGGCGACCTGCGACATCGCGGTCGCGACGCCGGTGCCGAACTCCTGGGTGCCGGTCTGGACGACGAGCGAACCGTCCGAACGCAGCCGGGCGTGCGCTCGCTGTGGTTGGCCCGGTTCGTACACCGGGTAGCCCGCGGTGCCGACGCCCCAGCCGATGAGCCAGTTGCCGTCGGTGTGCGAGCCGGTCTGCTTGCGGCTATCCCAGCCGAAGCGCTCGGCCGCCAGCCGGAGGCATTCGGGGTAACCGTCTGAGCTCCACGGGTTTCCGCTCTCCGGGTCGACGGCGGCGTGGTTGCGCAGCCGCAGTTCCACCGGGTCCGCACCGAGCTGTTCGGCGAGTTCGTCGATGGCGCATTCCAGCGCGACCATGCCGCTCGCCTCACCCGGCCCGCGCATGAAGGTCGGCGTCATCGTGTTGCCCTTGATCAGCCGATACTGGCCCTCCCAGTGCGGAATTCCGTAGGCCTTGCTGGCCACCTCCAGGGACGGCTCGGCCCAGTCGTCGAAATGCGAAGTGACGGAGAGCTTGTGGTGGCGCAGTCCGGTGAACCGGCCGTCGGCGTCGCAGACGAGGGTGACGCGCTGCTCCTGCTCTTCGCGTAATCCGGTGCCGTAGAACATCTGCTCGCGGTTCAGGATCACCCGGACCGGCCTGCCCAGCTCCCGCGCGATCAGCGGGGCGAGCGTGACGTGCGGCCACATCATGGCTTTGCCGCCGAACCCGCCGCCGACGTAGTCGGTGACGACCCGCACCTTGCTCGGCGAGATGCCGAGGTACGCCGCGATGGTCAGCTGGCTGGCCACGATGCCCTGGGTGGCGTCGTAGACGGTGACCGAATCCCCGTTCCACATCGCGGCGGTGACCGAGCATTCGATCGGATTGTGGTGGTTGGCGGCGAACCGGAACGTCGCGTCGACGGTGTGCACGGCGGCCGCGCTCGCGCTCGCGAAGTCGCCGCGTGACTGGGACGCGGGAATCTGGCCCGCGAAGATGCTGTCCGGCAGGTACTGCTCGTCGCGACCATCGTCCAGGCGCACCAGCGCGGGCCGCGCGTCGTAGGTGGCCTCGACCAAGCGGGCCGCCTGTTGGGCGACCTCGAACGTGTCCGCGACCACGACGGCGATCGGCTGACCGAAGTAGTGGATCGTGGTGTCCTGCATGGGAAAGAAGGTCTGCCCGGGTGCGGGTTGACCGAACATCGACGGCAGCAACGGCACCGCCGCGACGCGCGGCAGGTTCTCGTGGGTGAGCACGGCGACCGCACCGGCGCGCAGCGCGTGGCTGACATCGATGGATGTCACTGTGCCGTTGCCGATCTCGGCGCCGACGATGACACCGTAGGCGGCGTTCGGCATCGGGATCTCGGCGGTGTAGCGGGCGGCGCCGGTGACCTTGGCGTGCCCGTCGATCCGGTCGAGCCCCTGGCCGACGAGCTTGGGTGCGGCGGGTGCACTCATTTCCGGCCTCCCCGCTGCGCAATCTGCTCGGTCACGATCTCCAGGGTGCGCACCATGGTGCGTTGGGCCAGTTCGATTTTGAACTGATTCATCGGATGGCCGTCGGCGGCGGCGAGCTCGGTGGCGGCGGCGGCCGCGAAGTTCTGCTTCGTCGCGGGCTTGCCGACCAGCAGTGCCTCGGCCATCTTGGCGCGCCACGGCTTGGTCGCCACACCGCCGAGGCCGATGCGAACATCCCGTATCTCGCCGTCCACCAGATCCAGCGCCACGGCGGCGGAAGCGGCGGCGAACTCATAGGATTCGCGGTCGCGCACCTTCAGATAGTGCGAGTTCACCGCGAATGGCAACGGCGGCACGTCGATTCGGACGATGAGCTCGTCGGCGGTGATCGGATGCTCGAGATGCGGTGTGTCGCCGGGCAACAGGAAGAAGTCGTCGAAGGCGATGGCCCGGGTGCCGCGCGGTCCCTGCACGTGCACCACGGCGTCGAGCGCGGTCAACGGGATGGCCATGTCGGAGGGATGCATGGCGAAACAGTGCTCGCTGGTGCCCAATACGGCGTTGCCGCGGTGCAGCCCATCGTGTGCGCCGCAGCCACTGCCGGGCGCCCGCTTGTTGCAGGCGAACGCGACATCGCGGAACTGCGGGCAGCGCACCCGCTGCATCAGATTGCCGCCCATCGAGGCCATATTGCGGATCTGCGCGGACGCACCCTTCCACAGGGCGATGGCCAGGAACGGAAAGCGTTCGACGACAACGGGATCGGCCGCCACCTCCCCCATCCGGACCATCGCGCCGATGCGCAGCCCGCCGTCCGGGCGGTGCTCCAGGTCGGTGAGCGGCAACCGGTTGATGTCGACGACGTTGTCCGGCTCCATCGCGCCGATCCGCAGCATGTCCACCAAAGTGGTGCCGCCCGCGAGGAATACGGTATTCGGGCGGGCGGTCACGGCGGCGAGCGCCTGGTCCACTGTCTCGGCGCGGGCAAAGGCAATGGGCTTCATCGGTTCTCCCCCATCTCGTCGCGCGCGCTCTTTATCGCGTCCCTGATGTTCTGATAGGCGGCGCAGCGGCAGATATTGCCGCTCATCCATTCGGCGATCTCTTCGTCGCTATCGGTGTGGCCCTCTTCGATGCATTTGATCGCCGACATGATCTGTCCCGGCGTGCAATACCCACACTGGAAGCCGTCGCAGCTGATGAACGCGCGCTGCACCGGGTGCAGCTCCTCCCCCTCCGCGACGCCCTCGATCGTGGTGATCTCCCGCCCCTCCACACTCAATGCCAAGGTGAGACAGGACAATTCGCGCTTGCCGTCGACCCACACCGTGCACGCGCCGCATGCGCCCTGATCGCACCCCTTCTTGGTGCCGGTGAGCCGGAGGTACTCGCGGAGGGCGTCGAGCAGGCTGACCCGAGGTTCCAGCGCCACCGGGAAAACGTGGCCGTTCACCCGCAGCGTCGCCAGCGTGTAGTCGGGACCGGCAAACTCTGGTTGCCGCGTGTCCTGCTTGGGTAGCTCACCAATAGTCATAGACGTATCTCCTGCTCATGAGCGCTCAACGGGGGCAGCATCTCTAAGTACAGAATGCGAACGTAAGACCTGAATGCCACTCTAGCGTCCAGTCAGCTAACACGCTGGCTATCGCATGAATGCGCAGATCGCATCCGTTGTCGGCCCATGACTTTCGACAAACAGCAACGAACCCGGGCACCACCGGCACCCGGGTTCGCGCGTCAGGGAGTTGCTCAGGCAGCCGCCCACTCGGGGCGCAGCGTATTCATCGGCGGGCGATCGGCCAGCGAGACCTCGGTGCTTTGCGCGGTGAAGGCGTCGCCGACCAGCGGGAACTGGGTAAGTGCGGCACCGGAGTCCTGGACACCGCTGCGGCCGAGCACGGTGCCGAGGATCTGCCTGCTCATCACCCCGAGATCCGCCAGCGGGCGGTTCCGGTGCGTGCGCACCCCGAGGTTCACCTGCCCGATCGCGGACAGGCCGAGCTGGTCGTAGGTATCGAGCAGCAACCCGATCTCCACGCCGTAGCCCGGTGCGAACGGGACCGAGGTGAGCAGCTCACGGGTGCCCGCGTATTCGCCGCCGAGCGGTTGCAGCACCTGGGAGAGCTCGGGCCGCAGCGCGGCGAGCAGCGGACGGGCGACGAGCTCGGTGACCCGGCCACCGCCGTGCGCGTCCACCGCACCGCCCTGCCGCAGCGGCCTGCGGTAGTAGGCCTTGACCAGGTGCATCGCATCGACCGTGAGCAGCGGGCCGAGCAGTTTCGGCACGAATTCGGGATCCGGGTCGATCAGGTCGGAGTCGACGAAGGCGATCAGATCGCCGCTGGTGACGGCGAGCGAGCGCCACAGCACCTCGCCCTTGCCCGGCACCGGATCCAGCTCCGGCACCGCCTGCTCGCGGCTGATCACCTCGGCGCCCGCGGCACGGGCCCGTTCGGCGGTGGCGTCGGTCGAGCCGGAATCGAGCACGATCAGCTCGTCGACCAGGGTGCCGAGCAGCGGCATGATGCTGCCCACCACGTCGGCGACGGTGTTTTCTTCGTTCAGCGCGGGCAGCACCACCGAAACGGTGCGGCCGTCTTTAGCGGCGACGAGTTCGTCGACCGACCAGTGGGGGCTGTCCCAGGTGTTTGTCGTAGCCCACGCGGGGCTGTATTCGCGGCCGTGGGGGTGGTGGAATTTCATACCAAACCTCGCAGGGTGCGTGCTGGGGGCCGGATGCCTTGGATCGCGGCGATCATGTCCACCACCCGCCGGGTCGCGGCGACTTCGTGGACTCGGAAGACTCGGGCGCCGGCGGCTGCCGACCATGCTGTTGCTGCCAATGTGCCCTCCAACCGTTCGGAAAGATCGACCCCTAGAGTCTCCCCGATGAAATCCTTGTTGCTGAGTGCCATCAAGACTGGCCACCCGGTATTTACAAGAACGTCCACTCCACGCAACAACTCGAGCCCGTGATAAGTGTTCTTGCCGAAATCATGGGTCGGATCGATCAAAATCGAATCCTTGCGCACGCCCGCGGCGACCGCGTTTTCGGCCGCCCGCACCAGAGTTTCGGTCACTTCGGCCACAATGTCGGCATAGCGGACACGATGCGGGCGGGTGCGCGGGACCGCACCGCCGGTGTGACTGCACACGATGCCGACCCCGTTTTCCGCGGCGACCGGCACCAGGTCAGGGTCGGCGCCGGACCAGGTGTCGTTGATCAGATCCGCGCCCTCTTGCACTGCGGCCAGGGCCACATCGGCGCGCCAGGTGTCGATGCTGATCAATAGCTCCGGGTACTTCGCGCGAATGGCCGCGACGAACGGGATCACCCGGCGCGATTCCTCGGCGGCGTCGACCAGCGAGCCTGGGCCCGCCTTCACGCCGCCGATATCGACTAGGTCCGCGCCCTCGTCCACCGCGCGGGCGACGGCCGCCATGGCCGCCTCGTCGGTGAAGGTGGCGCCTTTGTCGTAGAACGAATCGGGGGTGCGATTCACGATCGCCATCACCAGCGCCCGATCGGTCGCCACCGGCTTGCCGCACAGCGTAGGAAGCGGCATTGCGGTGGTACTAGACATTCTCCGACTGTACCGACCCATGTATCCCGGCACCCAGGGTGCGCGGCCTCTGGATCCGCACCGGTTCTCGGGATCCACACCCTGTGCGGACGTGGATCCGAGATGGGGCGTGCTACTCAGTTCTTCGGAGCGCGGCCTGCTGCTACTTCGGCGGGGTAGTCGTCGTAGGCGGGGACGTAGCCGTCGGAGCGGCCCGCGAGAACGTACAGGCTGCCGTCGCCGTCGGACGCGTAGCCCTGCTTGCGCAGCTCGACCTTGCGGCTCTTGAAGGTGGAGGTCTGCGCCAACTCCTTGACGACCCGGATGAACAGCGGGACGGCGTAGGTGGGTAGCTGTCGGTAGACCTGCCCGGCGATCGCCTTGCCGTCGAACTCGGTATCCGGACTCAGCGTCACCGCGGCCATGCCCGCCTTGCCGTCGGCGCCCGGCACATCTACGCCGTAGACGACCGCTTGGGAGAGCTCATGGGAATCGGTCAGCGCGCCCTCGACCTCGGTGGTCGCGACATTCTCACCCTTCCAGCGGAAGGTGTCGCCGAGCCGGTCCACGAAGGCGATGTGATGCCAGCCCTGGTTGCGAACGAGATCGCCGGTGTCGAACCAGATGTCGCCCTGCGCGAAGCCGTCACGAACCAGCTTCGCCTCGGAGGCCGCCTTGTCGGTGTAGCCGTCGAACGGCGAGCGGTCGGTGACCTTGGACAGCAGCAACCCGACACCGCCGGTGCCGACCCTGCGCAACCGGCCGTCCTTGCCGCGCTTGACTTTTCCGGTCTCGTCGTCGTATTCGACCACCGCGTACGGCAGCGGTCCGAAGCCCGCGGTGCGGTCGACGCTGAACGCGTTGATGAAGGCGATATTGGCTTCGCTGGCACTGTAGAACTCGACGATTCGATTGATGCCGAAGCGGTTCTTGAACTCGTCCCACAGTTCCGGGCGCAGCCCGTTGCCGACCGCGAGCCGGACCTTGTGCTGCCGGTCGGTCGGCTTCGCGGGCTGATTCAACAGGTAACGGCACAGCTCACCGATGTAGATGAAACCCGTTGCCTCCTCGCGGATCACCTCGTCCCAGAACCGGGATACGGAGAACTGCCTGCCGAGTGCGAAGGTGCTGCCGGAGCCGATCACCGCCGACAGCGCGACGGTCATCGCGTTGTTGTGGTACAGCGGCAGGCAGCAGTACAGGGTGTCGTTGCCGCGTAGGCGAATTCCGAGTCCGGCGATGCCCGCCAAGCTCTTGGTCCAGCGCAGGTGCGTCATCACGCTGGCCTTGGGCAGGCCCGTCGTACCGGAGGTGAAGATGAGGAAAGCGCGTTCCTTGGCGGTGATTTCCGCGCACACCGGCGGGTCGGTGGCGTCCGCCTCCCGGGCGGCAGCTTGCAAATCGTTGGCGGCCAACACATTCGCGAGCGGCTCGGCCAGCGAGTCCAGCGCTTCCTTGCATTCCTCGCCGACCACGTTGAGCACGCTGTTCAGCAGGCCGAAGCTGTGCGCGAGCACCTGATCGCGCTGGTGATGATTGAGCAGGCCGACGGTGGCGCCGAGTTTCACCGAAGCCAGTGCGGTGAACAGGGTTTCGGGCCGGTTGGTCATCAGCAAGCCGACCACGTTGCCGCGCTGCACACCGCGCGCGGCCAGCACCGCGGCGTAGCGGTTCACCTCGGCATTGGCCTCCCGGTAGGTGTAGGCGGTGCCTTCGAAGCGCAGGAACAGGCGGTCCGGATGCCGATGCGCGGCGCGCTGAAAGTACAGCCCGACTGAGGATTTGTCGTCCGGCTTGATCAGCATGCCCGCCGCGTTGCGCAGCATGCTCGGTGCCTCGAGCGCCATCGCGGGCAGGTTTCTGGCCAGACTGAATAGGCTCACCGTCGAGCGGCCGTCAGAACTCATGACTGCGCCTCGCTGGCGCTCGGCTCCGTCATGAGTTCTGTGGAAGCTGTGTCTTCGGTTCGCTCGCTACGCTCACTCACTGTTCCAAGGTCTCCTCATCAAGAACGAACTGCTCACGCCTCCAAAGCCGCGAAGGCGGACGAAAGATCGGTGACCACGGTGATGCGGTCCATGGCGGGTTGGGGCACGAACTTACGGTCGTAGAGTTCGTCGAGCCACTGGAAAAGGCCTCGGTAGAAGCCGTTCGGGTCCAACAACACCACCGGCTTATTGTGCTGTCCCAGATAGCCTCCGGTCCAGGTTTCGAAGAACTCCTCGAGGGTGCCGATGCCGCCGGGCAGGGTGAGGAAGGCGTCGGCGCGATCCTCCATGATCTGTTTGCGCTGCCGCATGGTGTCGGTGACGACCAGTTCGTCGGCATCGACATCGGCGACCTCGCGGTGCACCAGATGCTTCGGGATCACCCCAATGGTGTTCGCGCCGCCGGCCCTGGCCGCGGTCGCCACCTCGCCCATCATCGAGACGTTGCCGCCACCGGACACCAATTGCCAACCGCGCCGGGCGATCTCGGTGCCGACCTGGGCGGCCAGCGCAAGATAGGCGGGGTCGGCGGTGCTTGCGGAACAGTAGACACAGACGGAGTAGGGCTGCTCGCTCACCACTGGTCCTCCGTGCCCAGCGCGTCCTCCGCGCCGTTGCCCTCCGCGCTGGCCAGGATGATCTGCACGACCTCCTCCACGCTGTCGGTGACGTGGATCAGGCCGAGGTCACCGGGCGAGATCTTGCCCGAGCCGCCGAGCGAATCACGCAGCCAATCGACCAGGCCGGACCAATACCTGCTGCCGAACAGGATGATCGGGAACCGGGTGATCTTGCGGGTCTGCACCAGGGTGAGCGCCTCGAACAACTCGTCCAGGGTGCCGAAGCCGCCGGGCAGGCAGATGAACGCCTCCGAGTACTTCACGAACATCGTCTTGCGGACGAAGAAGTAGCGGAAGTTGATGCCGAGATCGACCCAGTCGTTGAGGCTCTGCTCGAACGGCAGCTCGATGCCGAGGCCGATCGAATAGCCGCCCGCCTCGCAGGCGCCGCGGTTGGCGGCCTCCATCGCGCCGGGACCGCCGCCGGTGATCACCGCGAAACCGGCCTTGGCCAGCGCCGCGCCGATCGCCCGGCCCGCCTGGTATTCCGGATGGTCCGGGCCGGTGCGCGCCGAACCGAAGACGGTGACCGCGCGCGGCACCTCGGCCAGCGCGCCGAAACCCTCGACGAACTCGGCCTGGATGCGCAGCACGCGCCACGGGTCGGTGTGTACCCAATCGGTGTCGCCGCGCCGGTCCAGTAAATTCCGATCGGCGGTGCCGGTCCCGTCCTTGCGGTCGCGGCGGAGCATGATCGGCCCGCGGAACTTGGCTGTCGACTTCTGCGAATTGGCAACCTCGCGGTCAGCGGCGTCGGTGGACATGCGAACCACGCTACCGGGGAGTCGCTGGGGCTACGGACTGGAGCCGAGAAGTCGTCCGACGTTCAGTAGCCCGAGCCGATTGCGCAACCTGGCCCGAGCCGATGGTCGCGGTCGGGTCAGCTCACCGCGCCGGTCAAGTAGTTGCGCAGCATCGCGGTGACGGCGGTGATCTGGTCGACCGGGACGTGCTCGTCGCGCTTGTGGGCGTAGTTGGGGTCGCCGGGGCCGAAGTTCACGGCGGGGATGCCGCGGGCGGCGAAACGGGCGACGTCGGTCCAGCCGTACTTGGCCCGCACTCCGCCGCCGTGCTTGGTCACCGAGGCGACCAGGTCCTTGGCGGCCGGGGCGGTCAGGCCGGGCAGTGCGCCGGGCGCGGAGTCGGTGACCTCGAAGGTGAGCTCGAGGCCCGCGAACACCTCGCGGACGTGTTCGATGGCCTGCTCGACGGTGCGATCCGGGGCGAAGCGGAAGTTCACGTCCACGTCGGCGGCGTCGGGCACCACATTGCCCGCCACCCCGCCGGAGGCGCGCACCGCGGACAGCCCCTCGCGGTAGACACAGCCGTCGATGTCGACCTCGCGGGCCCGATAGTCGGCCAGCCGCTGCAAGATCGGGGCCAGGCGGTGAATCGCGTTGTCGCCCAGCCAGGCTCGTGCCGAATGCGCGCGCACGCCGGCGGTGGACAGCCGAACCCGCAGTGTCCCTTGGCAACCCGCCTCGATCCAGCCGCCGGACGGTTCGCCGAGCACCGCGAGATCACCCGCGAGCCACTCCGGCAGGTCGCGTTCGATATGCCCGAGACCGTTGAACTCCGACGCAATCTCCTCGCAGTCGTAGAAGATCAGCGTCAGGTCGTGCACGGGTTCGGCGACCGTCGCGGCCAGATGCAGGAACACGGCATCGCCCGACTTCATATCGACCGACCCACATCCGTAGAACACCCGCTCCCCCGCCTCGTTCACCGTGAAATGCCCCGGCACGTTGTCGGCGATCGGCACGGTATCCAGATGCCCCGCCAGCACCACCCGCGTCGGCAACCCCCGATTCGTCCGCGCCAGCACCACATTCCCGTGCCGCAACACCTCGAACCCACTCGTCTGCTCCCGCAGCGCCCGCTCCACGAGATCGGTAATCGCCACCTCGTCCCGCGAAACACTCGGGATATCGACAAGAGCAGCAGTCAACGTAATCGGGTCAGCACGCAGGTCGAGGGTCACGTCCCCCACCCTACGACCGTCCTCGGTCGTCCACGGCAGCACCGCCGCGCACCCTTTTGCCCGCCGCGCACAAAGCGGCCATCAATATCGTGCGCACGACGCGAATCACTGCGCAGCACTCCTTCGTGCAGATATCGTTCAGCCGCAGCTAATCAGTGCGCAGGCAGCATCGGCGCACGTTTTTGCCCGGCGCGCACAACACAGCCAGCGATTCCGTGCGCGCGACGCGAATCCGTGCGCGGCGCGTCCGCGGCCCGTGTGGTGCGGCACATGGGTGGAGTGGGCTCACCACTGGTGGCGTCGGGTCGGTAACCTCTGTTGACGTGAGCATTCAGGGAGCAGCAGCAGTCGGTATTGCCAATGTGACCGCGGACGGGACCGTCCTGGACACCTGGTACCCGAGTCCGGAGCTCGGCGAGTTCGCCGAGACGGGGACGAAGCGGCTGGACGACGCGCCCGCGGAGTACGCGGCGCTGCTCGGGTTCGACGAGGCGCGCGGGGTCGAGGTGGTCGCGGTGCGCACCACGATCGCCGATCTGTCCGCCGCCCCGGTCGACGCGCACGACGTCTACCTGCGGCTGCACCTGCTCTCGCATCGGCTGGTCCGGCCGCACGGGGTGAACCTGGACGGCCAGTTCGGGCTGCTCAGCAATGTGGTGTGGACCAATCACGGCCCGGCGGCGGTGGAGGGCTTCGAGACCACCCGCGCCAAGCTGCGCGCCCGCGGCCCGGTGACCGTGTACAGCGTCGACAAGTTCCCGCGCATGGTCGACTACGTCATCCCGTCCGGCGTGCGCATCGGCGACGCCGACCGGGTCCGCCTCGGCGCGCACCTCGCCGCCGGCACCACCGTCATGCACGAGGGCTTCGTGAACTTCAACGCGGGCACCCTCGGCAACTCCATGGTCGAGGGCCGCATCTCGGCCGGTGTCGTGGTCGGCGACGGCTCCGACGTCGGCGGCGGCGCGTCCATCATGGGCACCCTGTCCGGCGGCGGCACCACCGTCATCTCCGTCGGCGAGCGCTCGCTGCTCGGCGCCAACGCGGGCGTCGGCATCCCCCTCGGCGACGACTGCGTCGTAGAGGCGGGCCTCTACCTCACCGCAGGCACCAAGGTCACCACCCCCGACGGCACCGTCGTCAAGGCCGCCGAATTCAGCGGCCAGAACAACCTCCTGTTCCGCCGCAACTCCGTCACCGGCACGGTAGAGGTGGTGCCCCGCAAGGGAACCGGCATCGAACTCAACGCCGCCCTGCACGCCAACGACTGACTCGTCGCCCGCCGAGTGCCGCGCATGCTGGCCTGACGCGCACGTTTCGGGATGCCGCGCATGAGTTCGCTAGCGGATTCGTGCGCGGCAGGCGGATTCGTGCGCACCACGGCAATCATCAGCGCCGCGCACATCCTGGAGCGCTGCCAACAGCTTGGCCTGCTGCGCGCGCTTTGGGCGCCGCGCACGTTTCGGGGCGCCGCGCACGCAATCGCTAGCGGATTCGTGCGCGGCGGGCGGATTCGTGCGCGGCAGGCGCACCTCAGGTGAGGCGCTTCTTCTGGACCTTGCCCATGGCGTTTCGGGGGAGCGAGTCGACTATGCGGATCTCGCGGGGGCGTTTGTGGGTCGAGAGTTGGTCGGCCACATAGGTGATCAGGTCTTGTTCGATGGAAGCCGGTGCGGGGCCGCGTAATACGACGTAGGCGACGATGCGTTGGCCGAGGTCGGGGTCGGGGAGGCCGACTACGGCGGCCTCGGCGACGGCGGGGTGGCCGAGGAGGACGGTCTCCACTTCGCCTGCACCGATGCGGTAACCGCCGGATTTGATGAGGTCTACCGATTCGCGGCCGACGATGCGGTGGAAGCCGTCGGGGTCGATGGCGGCTACGTCGCCGGTCTTGAACCAGCCGTCTTCGGTCCAGCTTTCGGCGGTGGCGTCGGGGCGATTGAGGTAACCGTCGAAGAGCATCGGGCCGGAAACCTGGAGGCCGCCGATACTTTCGCCGTCGTGCGCGACATCGGCGCCGGATTCATCGCGCAGCCGGGTCTGCACGCCGCGCACCGGAGTTCCGACCCACCCCGGCCGACGCTCACCGTCGGCGCGGGTGGACAGGGTGATCATGGTTTCGCTCATGCCGTAGCGCTCGATCGGTGCCTGGCCGGTGAGCTCACGCAACCGCTCGAAGACCGGGACGGGCAGCGGCGCACTGCCGGACACGAGCAGCCGGGCCTCGGCCAATTGCTTTGCGGCGTCCGGATCTTCGACGACGCGCGACCACACGGTGGGCACCCCGAAGTACAGCGTGCCCCGCGCGGCGGCGTACGCCTGCGGCGTCGGCTTGCCGGTGTGCACCAGCGGGCTGCCCACCCGCAGCGGCCCGAGCACACCGAGGATCAAACCGTGCACGTGGAACAGCGGAAGCCCTTGCACCAGAACATCGTTCGCGGTCCAGGCCCACGCGTCGGCGAGCGCGTCCAGTCCGGCCGCGATCGCACCGCGGCTGAGCACAACACCTTTCGGCAACCCGGTCGTCCCGGACGTGTAGAGCACGAAAGCGGTTGCGGCAGCATCGGGTTCGGGATAGGTGTGCCACGACCTGGCATGCACCCGCACCGGCACCACCGGCAACTCGCTCCCCTCGGGCGCCTCCCCGAGCCAGGCCTGCGCCCCGGAATCGGCCAGAATGTGCGCCAGCTCAGCGGTTCCCGAATCCGGCGGCACCGGAACCACGGTCACACCGGCGATCAAGCAACCGACCACCGCGATCACCGTGCGCACAGTCGGTTTGGCGAGCACCGCGACCCGCTCGGCCACGGCGACGCGCTCGGCGACGGAGGTCGCGGCGCCCAGCAGATCGCTGCGCGAGAGCGTCACCCCGTCGATGGTGACGGCATCCGGGATATCCGCACCACCGGCGACGGCGAGCGGATTCAGGGAACTGAGCAGCAACGGCGGACCGAACGACATGCGCCCAAACTACTTCGCCGAACCCACCGCGCCGCCGACACCTCGGCCGATCACAGGTGAATGAACCTCCGATGTGACCGTTGACACACGTGATGAGGCGGTGAGACAGTTCATGCATAGCCTTCTCAATGAGACAGGGGTCAACGATGACCAGGCCACTTCGCGCAACGACGCACGAGACCGAACCGCCGGACGATCTCGACATCACCCAGTTCACCGACGGCATCGCGGGCCTGCTCGGCGGCACGGCGAACGTCATCATGCAGCTCAGCACCCGCCCGGTCGGCTACGGCGTGGTGGAGAGCACCGTCGACAGCGGAAAGGTCATGCTGCACCCGGTCAAACGGTTGCGCACCACAGTCACCTACCTCGCCGTCGCCATGCTCGGCACCGAAGCCGAGCGCGCCGACTACCGCGACGCCGTCAACCGCTCGCACCGTCCGGTGCATTCGACCGCGTCGAGTCCGGTGCGGTACAACGCCTTCGATCCCAGCCTCCAATTATGGGTTGCCGCTTGCCTTTACTGGGGCGCGAAGGACCTGTACGAGCGCATGCACGGCCCGATGGACGAGCCGACCGCCGATGCCTTCTACCGCTACAGCGCCCGCTTCGGCACCACCCTGCAGGTGCGCGCGGACATGTGGCCCGCCGATCGGCAGGCCTTCGCCGCGTACTGGGACAAGCACCTGGCCGACACCACGATCGACCCGCCGATCCGCGACTACTTCAACGACCTGATCGATCTGAAGATGCTGCCCCGACCGGTCCAGCTCGTCTTCGGCCGCCCGCACCGCTTCGTCGTCGCGGGCCTGCTCCCCGCCCACCTGCGCGACCAGATGGGCTGCACCTGGACCGCACGCGACGACCGCGCCCTGGACCGCATTCTGCGCACCATCGGCACCACCCAGACCTGGCTTCCCCGCCAGGCGCGCCTGTTCCCGATCAACGCCTACCTCCTCGACCTGCGCGTCCGCCGTCGCCTCGGCCTGCGCCTGGTCTGACTGGGCAATTGATCAACAACCGCGTGTCGCGAACCCCTTTTCGCTGATGAGAGGTGTTATCTCGAAGGGCACACAGGGGGCCGAGCCAGGAGGAAACGATGGGCTATCGGACTGTTGTGACCGCGGCCGCCGCCGCGGCGACGTACTGCGCGCTGCTCGCGCCGAACGCCTGCGCGGACCCACCCGATCCCTCGGTGGTCCCGCCGCGCACCGCGATCTCCATCCGCTCCACCCTCGGCGCCCACTGGAGCACCGGCAACGAACACGAGTCACGCACGAGCCTGTCGTTGACCAAGCTCTACCTGGCCGACTACGCGCTGCGGCACGGCGACGGCTCCCGCGCGGACCGCGACCTGGCCGAACGCATGATCCGCTACTCCGACGACGGCGCGGCCACCACGATGGAGTCCAAGTATCCACAGGCACTCAAAACCGTTGCGGCTGAATACAATTTGAAGGACACCCACTCAGCTGACGGTTGGGGCGCCGCCTACACCAGCACTGCGGACCTGGCCGATTTCCTCGACGCCAAACTGCGCAACGACCCCAACTCGCCCATCTTCGAATGGATGGCCGCGGCAGGCGAGAACGCCACCGACGGCACCGAACAGGATTGGGGCACAGCACGTTTGCCGTTCGTCCTCGGCACGAAGTGGGGCTGGTCGGACTTCGGCGAACCCGACGTCGCCTCGGCCTCCTACGGCCCAGGCTTCGCGGTGGCGGCGCACACGCACGGCACGGCGACCGAGCAGACCCTCGACATCCTCGCCGCGCTCCCGCTGGCCACCCTCGAACTCTTCGCCGGTCGTTGAGACCGGGGTCAGGGCACCCGGAACGACACCACGATGTGATCGCGCGCGAACTGCCGGATCGCCACCTCATCTTCGAGCGGAATGACGGTCTGCGGCGTCAACGCGAGCGACAACGCGGTGCGCGCGATCATCTCCGCGAGCGGCGCCGGGTCGTACCCGGGCAGCTTGCCCTCCTGCTGCAACCGAGCGATGAACTCCGCCACATAGTCCCGGCCGAGCTCGAGCACCGGCGCACCCTTGATGGTGAGATACGGCAGCACCAGTTCGGGCTCGGTCGCCAGCAGCCGGTGCACCAGCTTGTTGTCCCGCAACCCCGCGATGAACGCGGCGAACAGCTCGACGATCTGTTCCTCGGCACCGGCGTCCCGATCGACCTGCCGCTGCAACGCGGCGTCGACCTCCTCGACGAACTCCCGGGTCTGCCGCAGCCCGACCGCCTCGATCAGATCGGACTTGCTGGCGAAGCGCCGATACAGCGTGGCGAGCGACAGCCCGCAGCGCCGGGCCACTTCGACCATGCTGGTGCGCTTGATGCCGAAGTCCAGGAACGCCAGCAGCGCGGCGTCGAGCACGCGCGCCTGATTGCCGTCTTCCGGACCGGTGCTTCGCACCAACGGCAGCAGTCTGCTCAGCCTCGCCATGGTTTCACCCTATCCGGGTCGCCGAAACGATGACACAAGAAGTATTGCAACGCATCATTGACACAGCTGACGAGGCAATGAGAAGGTGAGTTAAGAACCTTCTCACCGTTCGCTCGTCCGGGATCGTCCGGATACTGAAAGACGAGGTCAACGATGACCGCACCGCTGCGCGCCACCGCACCCGAGCCGGGGCGGAACCAGGCCGAGCTGTCCCTCACGCCGGAAAGCGTCCAGCAGTACATGGACGGCATCGCGGCCTTCCTCGGCGGCACCGCCAACGTCATCATGCAGCTGAGCCTGCGCCCGGTCGGCCGCGGCGTGCTGGAGAGCACCGTGGACAGCGGCAAGGTCACCCTGCACCCGGTCAAGCGGCTGCGCACCACGCTGACCTACATCGCCGTCGCCATGATGGGCTCCGACGAAGAGCGCGTGGCCTACCGCGAGGCGGTCAACGGCTCGCACCGCCCGGTCCACTCCGGACCGCAGAGCCCGGTGAAGTACAACGCCTTCGATCCGAAGCTGCAGCTGTGGGTGGCGGCCACCATCTACTGGGGCATCGACGACCTCTACACCCGCATGCACGGCCCGATGGATCCGGCGACCGCCGAGGCGCTCTTCCAGTACAGCGCGCGGCTCGGGACCACCTTGCAGATGCGGCCGGAGATGTGGCCCGCGGATCGCGCGGAGTTCTTTCCGTGGTGGGAGGAGAACCTGGCGCAGTACCGCATCGAGCCCGCGCTGCGCGAGTACTTCGACGGCATCATCGATCTCGAAATGATGCCGCGGCCAATTCAATTCACCTTCGCCAAGCTGCAGCGATTCATCGTGGCCGGATTGCTGCCGCAGCACGTGCGTGATGAGATGCGGATGACCTGGACCGAACGGGACCAGCGCCGATTCGACCGGCTGCTGCGGGGCATCTCCGTCGTACACACTCGACTGCCGTTGCAGGCACGGATGTTTCCGTTGAACATCTACCTGTTCGACCTGCGCAGGCGGATGCGACTGGGCAAGCCGCTGGTGTAGTGGACTTCAGGACTTGCTGACGAGAGCGCGCAGGAAGAACGTGAGGTTGGCGGGCCGCTCCGCCAACCGCCTCGTGAGATAGCCGTACCACTGACTGCCGTAGGGCACATAGACGCGCACCGCATTGGCCGCCGCCGCCAATCGCAGCTGCTCGGCCTCACGAATGCCGTGCAGCATCTGATGCTCGAATCGACCAGGGCCACGGCCGGTTTCGAGCACGAGCTGTTCGGCGGCGGCGATCGGCACCGGGTCGTGCGAGGCCACCATGGGGTAGCCGTCGCCGCGCATCAGCACTTCCAGGCAGCGCAGGTAGGAATCGGTCACCTCGGACGCGCGCTGGAACGCGACCTCGTGCGGCTCGCGATAGGCGCCCTTGCACAACCTGATTCGCGAGTCGGCCCCGGACAGCTCACGGCAGTCCGCCTCGGTGCGATGCAGGTACGACTGCAGAACCGCACCGAGCCAAGGGAATTCACCACGCAGCTCGCGGACCGTGGCCAGGGTGGCATCGGTCGTGGTGTGGTCTTCGGCATCGACGGTCACCCACACGTCGGCCTGGGCGGCCTTGGCGCACAGGATGCGCAGGTTCTCGGTGGCGATCGCGGGTCCGTCTTCCGGCAATGCCTGTCCGAGTGCGGACAGCTTCACCGATACCTCGACGGGCGGCGCGTCGATTTCCGCCAGCACCGAGCGGTCGAGCGCGGCCAAGTCATTGATCAGCGAAAGGTATTCGGCCACTGTGGCATCGGCTTGGCTCCGGTCAGTGGTGTTCTCCCCGAGGAAGTCCACGCTGACCATTCGCCCACTGTTCAACAGCGTCTGTGCCACCGCGATCAGATCATCCCGGTGCTCCCCTGCCACGAACCGGCGCACGATGTCGGCGGTGACCGGAATAGCGGTGAGCGCACGTTTCATCCGCGGCGACTCCGCCGCCGCGAGAATGAGGGGACGCAGCGGATTCACCGGGTCACTCGCCCATGTGCGGGTAGCGGTAATCGGTTGGTGGAACGAATGTTTCCTTGATCGTCCGCGCGCCCACCCAGCGCAGCAGGTTCAGCGGAGAACCGGCCTTGTCGTCGGTACCGGAGGCGCGAGCGCCGCCGAACGGCTGCTGACCGACCACCGCGCCGGTCGGTTTGTCGTTGATGTAGAAGTTGCCCGCCGCGAATCGCAGTGCGGCACCGGCCTGTTCGACCGCTTGACGATCCTGAGCGAACACCGCTCCGGTCAACGCATACGGTGACGCCGAGTCGACCTCGGCCAAGATGGAAGCGTACGAACCGGGTTCGGCGTCGTCATACACATGCACCGACAGGATCGGCCCGAAGTACTCGGTGACGAAGGACTCGTCGTGCGGATCATCCGACAGCAACACGGTCGGCTGGACGAAGTACCCTTCGCTGTCGTCGTAAGTGCCACCGACCGGGATGGTTAGCCCGGCGTCCCTGGCGCGCCGAATCGCGGCGGCGTTCTTGTCGAACGCACGCCGATCGATCAGCGCCCCACCGAAATTGGACAGGTCGGCCACGTCGCCGTAGGTCAGCCCCTCGGTGAGGTGCAGGAATTCGTCGCCCATCTTGCGCCAGACGGAACGCGCGATATAGGCGCGCGAAGCCGCCGAACACTTCTGCCCCTGATACTCGTAGGCACCACGAATCAGCGCGGCCCGCAACGCATCCGGATCTGCCGACGGGTGCGCGACGACGAAGTCCTTACCGCCGGTCTCACCGACCAACCGCGGATAGCTTTGATACCGGCCGATATTCGCGCCGACCTGCTGCCACAGATGCTGAAATGTCTTGGTAGAGCCGGTGAAATGGATCCCGGCCAGCCGCGGATCGGCCAGCGCCACCTCCGACAGATCGACGCCGTCACCGGTCACCATATTGATCACACCGGGCGGCAGCCCCGCCGCCTCCAGCAACCGCATCGTGTAGAACGCCGACAACGTCTGCGTCGGCGACGGCTTCCACACCACCGTGTTCCCCATCAACGCGGGCGCGGTCGGCAGGTTCCCGGCGATAGCGGTGAAGTTGAACGGCGTGATCGCGTAGACGAACCCCTCCAGCGGCCGATAATCCAGCCGATTCCACACCCCCGCACTCGACTCCGGCTGCTGCGCCATCAGCTCGCGCGCGAAGGCCACATTGAACCGCCAGAAGTCGATCAACTCGCACGGCGCGTCGATCTCCGCCTGCTGCGCCGACTTCGACTGCCCCAGCATGGTCGCCGCGGCCACCGTCTCCCGCCACGGCCCGGCCAGCAGATCCGCGGCCCGCAGGAACACCGCAGCCCGCTCGTCGAACGGCAATGTCCGCCAGCCCGGCGCCGCCGCCATCGCCGCGTCGATCGCCCCCTGCGCTTCGGAGTGCGTGGTGTCAGTATACGTCCCCAGCACATGACTGTGCCGATGTGGCGCGACGATATCGTGCCGTTCCCCGATCCCCGGCCGATGTTTACCGCCGATCACCAGCGGCACCTCGACGTTCTGCGCGGAGATCTCGGCAAGCTTGGCGACCAACAGTTCCCGCTCGCGACTACCCGGTGCGTAGGAGTGCACCGGCTCGTTGCTGGGAGTAGGAACAACCGTGACAGCGTCCATACTTCAGGCTAACGCCCGCCGACGCCCCGCGCCTTTGCCCAGCGTGCGCCCGTAGCGCGTGTCGTCACCGACCGCCCGTCAGCGCTCGGTCGAACACCGCAACAGGGCTCTACACCGCGGCGGTCAGGCGCTCGGCAGCGGCGGCGATCCGTTCATCGGTGGCGGTCAGCGCGATGCGGACGTGTTCGGTGCCGGTGGGGCCGTAGAAGTCGCCGGGTGCGGCGAGGATGCCGCGGTCGGCGAGCCAGTCGAGGGTGGTTCGGCAGGATTCGCCACGGGTCGACCAGAGGTAGAGGCCCGCCTCGGAGTGGTCGATTCGGAAACCGGCCTCTTCCAAGGCTTTTCGCAGTACCTCGCGACGGACCCGGTAGCGCTCACGCTGTTGCGCCTCGTGCGTGTCGTCGCTGAGGGCGGCGGTCATCGCGGCCTGGATGGGGAACGGCACCATCATTCCGGCGTGCTTGCGCACCTCGAGGAGTTCGGCGACCAGGGCCGGGTCGCCCGCGACGAAACCGGCGCGGTAGCTGGCCAGGTTGGAGGTCTTCGAAAGCGAGTGCACGGCAAGGAGGTTCGTGTGGTCGCCGTCGCTGACCTCGGGGTCGAGGATGGAGGGGGCGCCTCTAGGAGCGGAGCCTGCAGAGCGACCAGACGAATCAGTCCAGGTGAGGCCGAGGTAGCACTCGTCGGAGGCGATGACGACGTCGCGTTCGCGGGCGAATTCGACGACCTTGCGCAGGTGGTCGACGCCGAGCACGCGGCCCGTCGGGTTCGAAGGGGAGTTCACGAACATCAGCGCGGGTGTGCGCGGGCCGAGCTGGGTGAGCCCGTCGGCACGCGCGATCTGTGCGCCCGCGAACAGCGCGCCCACCTCGTAGGTCGGGTAGGCGACCTCGGGGATGACGACCAGGTCGTCCGCGCCGAGACCGAGCAGCCTGGGCAGTCCGGCGATCAGCTCCTTGGTGCCGATCGCGGGCAGCACCGCCGCCGGGTCGAGACCGGTGATCCCGTAGCGCCGCTTGAGCGCGTCGACCGCGGCCGCGCGCAGCTCGGGAGTGCCGTGCGTGGCCGGATAACCGGGCACCGCTGAGGCCGAACTCAGCGCCGCGCGGATGAGCGGGTCGACCGGGTCCACCGGGGTGCCGACCGACAGGTCGACGATCCCGTCGGGATGCGTCGCCGCCTTCGCCTTCACCGAAGCGATGGTGTCCCAGGGAAAATCGGGAAGCAGGCTGCTGACCCGGGCACGTGCGGACACGACAGGACTACTCGCTCGCCATCGGCGGCAGTTCCTTGATGAACGGCGGGTCGTGATCGACCTGACCGACCTTGGTGGCGCCGCCCGGCGATCCCAGCTCGTTGAAGAAGTCGACGTTGGCGTTCACGTAACCGCTCCACTGATCCGGGGTGTCGTCTTCGTAGAAGATCGCCTCCACCGGACACACCGGTTCACATGCACCACAGTCCACGCACTCGTCGGGATGGATGTACAGCATGCGACCGCCCTCGTAGATGCAGTCCACGGGGCATTCCTCGATGCATGCCTTGTCCTTCACGTCAACGCACGGTTCAGCGATGATGTACGGCACTGCCGTTCTCCTAGTCTGTCCTCACCTTGCGGGGATAGTCCGCCCAGCGAAACCCTATCCGGACACCCCACGCTACTCCGGGTCAGCCTTGCCTAACTTCAGATGTTCCGTACGCCACGTTCGCGGTGCGAAACCCCGGTCAGGACCAGGCTGTTCGGAGCCTGCCCCACGTCATCGCGGGTCCGGCTCCATCTTTTCGGCAGCTACCCGGCCGGTCCGCCGGATTTTCCGGCATTCCGACCGCGATCCGAATTCGATCGCACCGTCGGGCCTTGCCTATCGCCGAACCCGCCCCGCCTTTCGTCCTCGGCTCGGCTTACCGTCCGCCGACCTGTTGTCGGCGCCTCTGCCGGAAGCCTACGCCGCTACCCGACCGTGAGTGGTAGTGCCGAAACCTTGTGCTGCGGAACGCCGTACGTGGTGGTCCGTTCGCGGGCCGGCCGGCCGATGCCCGCGGCGATGTCCACCAGTTCCGCGACGGTCTTCGCCGAGCCGTGCTGTGAGCCGGCCATCCGGGAGATGGTCTCCTCCATCAGCGTGCCGCCGACGTCGTTGGCGCCGCTGTTGAGCATCACCCTGGTGCCGACGGTGCCGAGCTTCACCCAGCTGGTCTGGATGTTCTCGATCCGCCCGTGCAGCATGATCCGCGACAGCGCGTGTGCGGCCTGGTTGTCCCGGTTCGTCGGGCCCGGTCGCGCGGCGCCCGCCAGGTACAGCGGCGCGCTCTGATGCACGAACGGCAGCAGCACGAATTCGGTGAAACCGCCTGTCTCGTCCTGGATTCCGCGCAGCACGCGTAGGTGACCGACCCAGTGCTTCGGGTTGTCCACGTGGCCGTACATCATGGTCGAGCTGGAACGCAGGCCGATCTGATGCGCGGTGGTGATCACCTCGATCCACGCCGAGGTGGGCAGTTTGCCCTTGGTGAGCACCCAGCGCACCTCGTCGTCGAGGATCTCGGCGGCGGTGCCCGGGATGGTGTCCAGGCCCGCTTCCTTCAGCGCGACCAGCCAGTCGCGAATGCTCTGCCCGCCGCGCGAGGCGCCGTTGACGATCTCCATCGGGCTGAAGGCGTGCACATGCATGGACGGCACCCGCTGTTTCACCGCCCGCACGATGTCGGCATAGCCGGTGACCGGCAGGTCGGGGTCGATGCCGCCCTGCATGCAGACCTCGGTGGCGCCGTCGACGTGCGCCTCCCAGGCCCGGTCGGCGACCTCGTCCATGCTCAGCGTGAACGCGTCGGCGTCGCCCTTGCGCTGGGCGAACGCGCAGAAGCGGCAGCCGGTGTAGCAGATGTTGGTGAAGTTGATGTTCCGGTTCACCACGTAGGTGACGTCGTCGCCGACGGTGTCGCGGCGCAGCTGATCGGCCAGCGCGGCGACTGCCTCCAGGTTCGCGCCGTCGGCCGTGGCCAGCGCGAGGTACTCGGCGTCGCTGAGCCCGGCCGGATCCTTCTCGGCCGCCCGCAGCGCGGCGAGCACCTCGGAATCGAGCCGTTCCGGCGCGACGACCGCGAGGTCGCGGGCCTGTTCGCGGATGGTGTCCCAATCGCCGAAGGCGCCGACCACGTCCTGGCCGATCGCGGAATCGCTGCGGCTCTCGGTGTTGCGGCCCTCGGTGTCGATGGACGTGTTGAGGTCGACGCGTCCGGCGGATTCCCAGGACTGGTCCGGTTCCTGCCAGGGCAGGCCGACCGGCATCGCGTCCGGGTTCGCCAGACCGGTGACCGGATCGCTGAGCGCGGCGACGTGCACGCCGATCCGCGGGTCGATCCACGGGCTGCCCGCGCGCACGTACTTCGGATGCGCGGAGGTCCGCTCGACCAGCTGGTAACCGGCCGCCTCGGTGATCTCGCGCAACGTGTCCAGGTTCGGCCACGGCCGTTCCGGGTTCACGTGGTCCACCGTCACCGGTGACACGCCACCCCAGTCGTCGATGCCCGCATCGATCAGCGCCAGGCAGTCCTCGTGCGACACCAGGTTCGGCGGCGCCTGCACCGGCACGTCCGGGCCGAGCAGCAGCCTGGTCACCGCGATGGTGGCCAGGAACTCCTCGATGCCCGCGTCGGGTACATCGCGCATGGCGGTGTCGTCCTTGGCCCGGAAGTTCTGGATGATCACTTCCTGGATGTGCCCGAAAGCCTTGTGCTGCTTACGAATCGCCATGATCGACTCGGCACGCTCGGTCAGCGTCTCGCCGATGCCGACCAGCAGGCCGGTGGTGTACGGGACCGACAGGCGGCCCGCGTCGGTGATGGCGCGCAGCCGGACCGCGGGATCCTTGTCCGGGCTGCCGTAGTGGCAGGCACCCTTCTCGGTGAACAGCCGGGTGGCGGTGGTCTCCAGCATCATGCCCATCGACTGCGCGACCGGCTTGAGCCGGGAGATCTCCTCCCACGACATCACACCCGGATTCAGGTGCGGCAGCAGGCCGGTCTCCTCGAGCACCATGATCGAGACGGCGCGCAGGTAGTCCAGGGTGGAGTCGTAGCCGCGCTCGTCGAGCCACTGCGCGGCCTCGGGCCACCGATCCTCGGGCCGGTCGCCGAGCGTGAACAGGGCTTCCTTGCAGCCGAGGGCCGCGCCGCGACGGGCGATGTCGAGCACCTCGTCGGGTTCCAGGAACATGCCCTTGCCCTCGGCACGCAACTTGCCCGGCACCGTCACGAAGGTGCAGTAGTGGCACTTGTCACGACACAACCGGGTCAGCGGGATGAAGACATTGCGCGAGTAGCTGATGGTCTTCGGCCGACCGGCCGATTCCAGCCCCGCGTCACGCACTCTGGCCGCGCTGGTACTCAGATCCTTCAGGTCGTCGCCGGTCGCGTGCAGCAGCACCGCGGCCTCGTCCACGTTCAGCGTGACACCGTCACGGGCTCGTCGCAGCGCCCGGCGCATGGCCGATGGAGAAGGGGCTACAGCAGGAATGCTCGGGTTCGGCAATTCGGTCACGCCTCCGCCTCGCTGACGCTCGGCTCCACCGTGACCGGTGGTGCTGTGTCTTTGGTTCCTTCGCTGCGCTCAGTCACAACCTCGATCATGCGCTAACCATCCGGACCTGTCTCCCTCCGATACTGATGAGTGAGCGTAGCGACCAGAACCCACCGGGCGGGGACGCCGCGTTCACCACGGCACCCTGTGACAGCGAGGCACCATGTGAGCGTTGACAACTGCGCGAAGCTCGGGGCTATTCCATCGGCAGCCGCCGGATTCCGCGAATACCGGCGCGGGTGCGCCGCGCCGCACGCGATCGGCGGCCCCCACGGGCCGAACTTCATGGAACCATGGCAGGCATGTCGCAGCCGCGCACGATCATGGCCGATCCGGCCTGGCGCCCCAGTCCGAAGGCGAAACTCTTGTGGACCATCCAGGCCGCCCTGGTCTGGGTGGTTCCGTTCGCGGCGCAGCTCGTCTGGGCTCTGCTCGACTCCGGCAATCGGGGGTGGCAGCTGACGGTGTTCCTGGTGACGCTGTTGCTCGCCGGGCTGAATATCGGTGTGGTGCCGTGGTGGCGGTATGCGGTGCACCGGTGGGAGGTCACCGAGGAGGCCGTGTACACCAGGGTCGGCTGGCTCACCCAGGAGAGCCGGGTGGCGCCGATCTCCCGGGTGCAGACCGTGGATACCGAGCGTGGGCCGCTGGAGCGGTTGCTCGGGCTGGCCACGGTGACGGTGACTACCGCGTCGTCCGCGGGCGCGGTGCAGATCTCCGAACTCGATCTGCCGGTGGCGGAGGAGACGGTGACCCGGCTGACTCGGATCGCGGCGCAGCATCGTGGAGACGCGACGTGAGCGAGCGCAGGCGAGCGAACCATCGACACAGCCTGCCGGATGGCACGACGGAAGCGAGCGCCAGCGAGGTGGAGTCGTGACATCGATTGAGGCGCCGGAGACCGATCAACCGTGGTCGCGGCTGGACAAGCGAATGCTGTTGGTACACCCGGTCACCGAGGTGGTGAAGTTCATCCCGGTGCTGATCGGGTCGGTGATCCTCGGTACCAGCAGCGGTAATCATGTGTGGAGCATCATCCCGCTGGCATTGATCGTCGGGTTCGCGCTCACCCGCTGGTTCACCACCACGTATCGGGTCGGGCCGACCCATGTCGAGCTGCGCACCGGGCTAGTACAGCGCAAGAAGCTGGCGGTGCCGCGGTCCCGGATCCGGTCGGTGGACATCGAGGCGGACCTGCTGCACCGGCTGCTCGGGCTCGCGGTGCTGGCGATCGGCACTGGGCAGCAGGCGGATTCGGGTGAGAAGTTCAAATTGGACGCGCTCGACGCGCGTTTGGTGCCCGACCTGCGGGTCGCCCTGCTCGCACACACCGGTGGCGCGCCGCAAAGCATTGCCGGACAACCTGTTTCGTTGGACAAGGCGACCGCCGAGAGCCCGGGCATGCAACCCGGCCGCGAGATCGCGCATTGGAATCCGGCCTGGGTTCGTTACGCGCCACTGTCTTTGACGGGTTTCGCGATCATCGCGCCGATCGTCGGTCTGGCGTTCCAGTACGGCGTCGGCCAGGTGCTGTTCCGCTCGGACGCGGTGCAGCGTGTGGAGAACGGCGGTGCGGCGCTCATCGCCATCGGCACCATCGGACTGATCGTGGTGATCGTGCTCATCGTCAGCCTCGCCGCCTGCGCGCGTTATCTGACAACGTATTTCGGCCTGCGCGTCATCGATGACGGCCGGACTTTGCACCTGCGTCACGGCTTGTTCACCACCCGTCAGATCACCCTGGATCTGGCCCGCTTCCGCGGCGCGACAGTGAACGAGCCGCTGCTGCTGCGCCTGGCCGGTGCGGCCGAGCTCGAGGCCATCATGGTCGGCGCCAGCCCGCGCCAGAAGATTCTCCCGCAGGCACCGCGCACCGCCATCGAGCACACACTGAGCCACCTGCTCGCGCCGAACGAGTTCCAGGACAAGGGTTTTGCCTCGCCCGCCGCGGGTCCGACGCCCGGTAGCGCGCCGCTGATCGCGCACGGCCCGATCGCCCGCCGCAGGCGGCACACCCGCACGCTGGCGCCCATTGCCGTGGCCGCGCTCGTCATGCTGATCTTTTCGATTGCGGGCGCGGACTTTTCGCCATGGTGGTGGCTGGCGCCCGTGCTGTTGGTTCCGGTCGCGATCGCGCTGGCGGAGGACCGCTATCGCGGCCTCGGCCATACGGTTCTTCCCGAAACCGCCACCAGTCCGGCCTGGCTGATCACTCGGTCGGGCTCCCTGGGCCGCGATCGCGACTGCCTGGAAGCGCCCGGCGTGATCGGCTGGACCGTCCGGCAGTCGTTCTTCCAGCGCCGCGCGGGCGTCGCCACCCTCGTCGCGGCCGCCGCCGCGGGCAAGAAGCGCTATCACGTGCTCGACATCCCGCTCGACGAAGCCTGGGCCCTCATCGACGCGGTGACCCCCGGCCAGCTGGGCAGCCGCTAACGCCTGCTGAACAACCCGGAATTGACGCGGATGTAGATGTACACCAGCGGCGGCACCAGACCGCAGAACAGCAAAAGCACTGTGCGCCAGTCGCTGGCGAGCATGATGTCCCCGCCGGGGCCGGTGCTCGCGCAGATCAAGAACCCGAAAGTCCATGCGGCCAAAGGCAGGAACATCGCGGCGGTGCGCTGGGAGACCGCACGCACGCCGAGCACCAGCAGGATGTTCACCACACCGGCCAGCACCCCCGACAAGGGAAACGCGGTACTGCCGAAGTAGGTGGGCAGGTACAGCACTTCCAGTGCGAGCGTGATGAAGGCATCGATCACCAGAACCGCGAGGATGAGCGGTGCCAACCAGGCCGCCGGGGCGGGCGGTGACTCGCGGTAAGTCACGGGCTCGACGGCCGCCCTCACGGCACCGGTGGGAAGCCGAGGAGGGTCAGCAGGTGACTCTGCATATCGACGAACCCGTACAGCACCGTCAGATACAGGTCGTGTTGCGCCTGCCAGTTCGGCTTCATGCTGTCGACAAACGCGACAATCGCGTCCTGGACCGACCAGTTGTACATGAGAGCGAGTCTATTCCGACGCTGCCGCGGCCGGGACCCGCATGATCACTTCTCGCCGTCGATCGGGATGTTGGCCACCACCGGGAACTCGCCGGTGTAGCCCATCCGCTCCTCGGCGATGGACAGCACCCGCTTACGCGCCACCAGCCAGCCGACGATCAGCATCGGAATGATCAGCACCAGAGAGGCCACGGTCCAGGTACCCACCGGATAGTCGAAACCGGTCAGCACCACCACCAAGAACAGGAACACCAGCGTGAGCAGTCCGGTGTAGGGCGCGCCGAACATCCGGAACGACGGCCGCTCCGCCTTGCCCTGCTTGCTCCACCGCCACAGCTGCAACTGACACAGCACGATGGTGGCCCAGGAGGCGACGATGCCGAGCGAGGCCAGGTTCAGCACGATCTCGAAGGCCCGATCCGGCACCACGCCGTTGAGCGCGATGCCGATGAGCGCGATCAGGCTGGTGAGCAGGATACCGCCGTAGGGAACGCCGTTGCGCCCCATCACGCCGGTGAACTTCGGCGCGCTGCCGTTCATCGACATGGACCGCAGGATGCGCCCGGTCGAGTACAGCCCGGCGTTGAGGCTGGAGAACGCGGCGGTGAGCACCACCAGGTTCATCACACTGCCTATGCCGGGCACGCCGAGCATGGTGAAGAAGGTGACGAACGGGCTCTCCTTGGCGGTGTACGCCGTGTACGGCAGCAGCAGGCCGAGCAGCACCAGCGAGCCGACGTAGAAGATGGCGATGCGGGCGATCACCGAGTTGATCGCGCGCGGCATGATCTTGGCCGGGTTCTCCGTCTCGCCCGCCGCCGTGCCGACCAATTCGACCGCGGCGTACGCGAACACGACACCCGAGACCACGACCACCAGCGGCAGCACGCCGGTGGGGAACAGGCCGCCGCTGTCGGTGATGACGCTCGGCCCGGTCGGGTTGCCCTGCACGGTGAATCGGCCGATGAGGAAGATCGTGCCGACGATCAGGAACGCGCTCAGCGCGAACACCTTCACCAGCGCGGCCCAGAACTCCATCTCGCCGAACCATTTCACCGAGATCAGGTTGATGCTGAGCACCAGGACCAGCGCGATGAGCGCGAGCAGCCACTGCGGGATGCTGCTGAACCCGGACCAGTAGTGGAAGTACTGGGCGATCGCGGTGGTGTCGGCGATGCCGGTCATCGACCAGTTGAGGAAGTACATCCAGCCGGCCACGAACGCGGCCTTCTCGCCGAAGAACTCACGCGCGTAGGAGACGAACGACCCGGACGACGGCCGGTGCAGCACGAGTTCACCGAGCGCGCGCAGGATGAGGAACGCGAAGAATCCGCAGACGCCGTAGACCAGGAACAGGCCCGGCCCCGCGTTGGCGAGCCTGCCGCCCGCGCCGAGGAACAGCCCGGTGCCGATGGCGCCACCGATGGCGATCATCTGCAGCTGCCGCGGTTTGAGACTCTTGTGGTAACCCTCGTCCTCGAGGCTGAGGTGAGCCTTGTCGCCGACCGCCGTCATGAACCGCTTCGCCCTCCACATCGATGAATTCGAGATCACGGGAACGGTACCCGGCGAAAGTTTTCGGGGTAACAGCAACCCTCAAGCTACGAATACTCGCAGCTCAGGGCACATTCGGAGATTATGCCGCAATACGGCAGGAACTGCGGAAGGCCAGCCGCGCCATCGATAGAAGTTCGTTATTCGAGGCCAGCGAACAGATCATGTTCGCGGCCGTCCGAACCGACCGGACCCCGGCGACCGCGCACCAGGACATAGCACTCCTCCGGCAGTACCGGCTGAGCAACATCGTTGGAGAGGGCGAATTCGCGGCCGTCCGGCGCCAGCGTGAGCTGGGTGGCGTGTGCGCGCAGCGCGGCGCGTTTGGCGGCGAGCGCGTCGGAGACGTCGATGGTGGTCGTCACGGTGCGGCTCGGCACGCTCGCGAGTTCGCCTTCGGCGGGCAGCCGCCAGCCGGGCGGCAACCGGCCGGGCAGCGCGTCCACGGTGCGCTTGGCCAGCGCGGCGGTGTGCTGACGCAGCATGTCGGCGTCGGTGACGGTCCAGTAGAACTTCGGCGTGTCCCAGCCGCGCTCGGCCGCGGAAGTTACTGCGGCCGTGGTGATCTGGTGGGCGCGAATGTGGTCGGGATGGCCGTAGCCGCCGTTCGGGTCGTAGCTGATCACCACCCGCGGCCGCAGTTCCAGGATCACCTCGGTCAGCGCCTGCACTGCTTCGTCGCCCGACTTCACGAACACTCCCGGCTTCTCCGCCGCCGGAGTGCCTGCCATGCCGGAGTCGCGCCAGTGGCCCGCGCCGCCGAGGAAGCGCGGGGGCGCGGCATCGAGGGCCTGCAATGCCCGGGTCAGTTCGAGGATGCGGTAGCCGCCGAGTTGATCGGCGCGGTCGGCGGTGAGCTGGGCCCACTCGTCGCCGATGACCTCACCCTCTTCGCCCAGGGTGCAGGTCACCACGGTCACCGGCACGCCGCGGCGGCGATAATGCGCGATGGTGCCGCCGGTGGTGATGGTTTCGTCGTCCGGGTGCGCGTGCACCAGCAGCAGACCGCCGGTCATTGGATCTTGCGCCACTGTCCGGCGTCGCCGAAAATGCCGACCTGGATGCTGCCGCTGAGCGACGCACCGTCCACTCGCGGACCGGCCGCGGCGACGACGTTGTCCTGCACGATCGGCAGCACGGTGGCCAGCTCCCACAGCTTCGGCTCGGCGTCGGCGAGCACCCGGCCGGTCTCGATGCCGCGCAGCGCCTCGTCCATCGGCAGTTGCAAGGTGGGGTCACACACCCCGGACAGGTTGGCGGGCGCGCGGCGCGCCGGGTCCGAGCTCGGCTGTGACGTGCCTGCGGTGCCGGTGCCGAGTTCCGGTGGCGGGCAACCGTATCGGGACGCGAGGGCGGTGGCCGGATCGGAACCGGCCCGCTCCCAGCCGACGACCGCGTCGATCGTGCCTTCGACGAGTTCACGCCCGTACAGCTGATCGGCGGAGACGCTGCGCACCGTGGCATCGATTCCGGCACTGCGCAATTGGTCGGCGGCGGTATTGGCGACCGCGATGGCGGTGGTGTCGCCCTCGACCGCGCCGATCCGAACCGTCAGGGATTTACCGTTTTTCGCGACCGGCCGCGGTGTCGGCGCGGGCGAGGTCGGCGAGTTCACCGGCGGCGGCTCCGGCGCACGGCCATAGCCTGCCTCCGCGAGCAACGCGAAGGATTCCTCGGCGGGTGGCCGAGGCGGCGAGGTCGGGCCGTAGCCGGGGTCGGACGGCGAAAGTATCTGTGCGCGAGCCGGTTCCACCCAGCCACCGGTCTGCGCGCCGACCGTCGCCAGCAGCGCCGGATCGAGCAGGGCGAGCACCGCACGACGGACCCGGATATCGCTCACCGGACCGGATCGGGCGTTGAGCGCGAGTTGCAGCACCCGTGACTGCGGCATGATCGCGGTGCGCACCGACGGAATGGCGGCCAGTTGCGCCTGGGTCGCGACACCGCCGTGCACCAGCGTCATCTGAGCGTCGTTGGTGCGCAACGACTCTGCCAGTTGCGCGGGCGTGCCACCGCGCCGCAACAGGATCTCGTCCGGCGCGGCCGGGGTGCCCCAGAACCGGGCATTGCGCTCGAGCAGGATTTCCTCGCGGCCGCGGTCGATGTTCTTGATCGCGAACTGCGCGCCGGACACCCGGATGCTCTTCACCCAGCCGTCCTGGAACCCGCCGGGCGAGTCCTTCATCAGGTGCGAGGGCAGCAGATTCGTGAACAGCTGCCGCCAGGCCGGGAACGGCTCGCGCATCGTCACCGTCACGACCTTGCCGCCGCCCGCCGAACCGATGTCGGTGATCAGCCGGTAACCGGCCGAGTCGACCACGCCCGGCTGCGAGATCATCTGCTGCCACAGGAACTGGAAGTCTTCGGCGGCGATCGGCGCGCCGTCCGACCAGTTCGCCTCGTTGCGCAGCGTGTAGGTGATCGTGAACGGTTCCTGCGGCGTGGCCGCTTCCGGCGGGGTGGCGTCGGCCGTCGCGATCAGCGAGGTATCCGGCACCCAGTCGGTCGCGCCGGGCGCCACCGGGCTCGGCACCGGTCGGAACGGGCTCGGCAGCACCATCGAACTCAGCGCCGCCGTGGCGGGCGACTGGTCCGAGCGCAGGTGCGGATTGAACCCGATGCCGATGGTGTCGATCGCGACGACCACGGTGGCCTTGCCCGGCTTGGCCGGCGTGGTCTTCGGGCTGTCGGTGCTCTCGATCGGCGGTGGCGGGTTCGCCGTGCAACCGGCGAACACCGTCAACGACGCCGTCACGATGATCAATAGTGCGCGCCACGTGGCGCGATTACTTGCCCCCGAGCTCACGTTGCGCACTCTACCGCGACTTACAGCGCGGCCCGGTCCCGTGCCTTTCGACGCGACAGTTCGCGCCCACGCTCGGTCGCGCCCAGGATCACCTTGCGCACCCGGACCACCTCCGGCGTGACCTCGACGCACTCGTCATCGGCACAGAACTCCATCGCCGCTTCCAGGTCCAGCTGCAATGGCTTGGCCAGCGTCTCGAACACATCGGCGGTCGCGCTGCGCATGTTGGTCAGCTTCTTCTCGCGCGTCACGTTGATGTCGAGATCCTCGGCGCGCGGGTTGATGCCGACGACCATGCCCTCGTAGGTGTCCGCGCCCGGCTCGACGAAGAACTGGCCGCGATCGGAGAGCTGGATCATCGCGAACGGGGTCACCGAGCCCGCCCGGTCGGAGACCAGCGCGCCGGTGTGCCTGGCCCGGATCTCGCCGGCCCACGGCGCGTAGCCGTGCGAGACGGCGTTGGCGATGCCGGTGCCGCGGGTGTCGGTGAGGAAGTCGGTACGGAAACCGATCAGGCCGCGCGACGGGACGATGAACTCGATCCGCACCCAGCCCGCGCTGTGGTTGGCCATCTGCACCATCTTGCCCTTGCGGGCGGCCAGCAGCTGCGTGACGGCGCCCAGGTACTCGTCCGGGCAGTCGATGGTCAGCTCTTCGTACGGCTCGTGCACCTTGCCGTCGACCAGCCTGGTGACCACCTGCGGCTTGCCGACGGTCAGCTCGAAGCCCTCACGGCGCATCTGCTCGACCAGGATGGCCAGCGCCAGCTCACCACGGCCCTGCACCTCCCAGGCGTCCGGACGGCCGATGTCGAGCACGCGCAGCGAGACGTTGCCGACCAGTTCCTGGTCGAGACGCGACTTCACCATGCGCGCGGTGAGCTTGTGGCCCTTCACTCGACCGACCAGCGGCGAGGTGTTGGTGCCGATGGTCACCGAGATGGCGGGCTGGTCGACCGTGATGTGCGGCAGCGCGACCGGGTGCTCCACGTCGGCGAGGGTGTCGCCGATCATGATGTCCGGGATGCCGGCGATCGCGACGATATCGCCCGCGATCGCGATCTCACCCGGCTGACGCTCGACGCCGACGGTCTGCAGCAGCTCGGTGATCTTGACGGTCTTGACGCCGTCGGCGTGCATCCAGGCGACGTTCTGGCCCTTGCGCAGCTCGCCCGCGTAGATGCGGACCAGCGCGAGGCGGCCGAGGAAGGCCGAGGCGTCGAGGTTGGTGACGTGCGCCTGCAGCGGTGCGTCCCGGTTGCTCTTGGGCGCCGGGATGCTCTCCATCAGCACGTCGAACAGTGCGTCCAGGTTCTCCGCGTCCGGCTCGTGGCCGTTCTCGGGACGCTCCTTGGACGCCTTGCCCGCGCGGCCCGAGGCGTAGAGCACCGGCAGGTCGAGCGCGAGCTCGGCGGCCTCGGCGGCCGAGTCGTCCAGATCGGAGGCCAGGTCGAGCAGCAGGTCGTGGCTCTCCTCGACGACCTCCTCGATCCGGGCGTCGGGACGGTCGGTCTTGTTGACCACCAGGATCACCGGCAGCGACGCGGCGAGTGCCTTACGCAGCACGAACCGGGTCTGCGGCAGCGGGCCCTCGGAGGCGTCGACCAGCAGCACGACGCCGTCGACCATGGAGAGGCCGCGTTCGACCTCACCACCGAAGTCGGCGTGGCCTGGTGTGTCGATCACGTTGATGACCGTGACGGAACCGTCCGGGTGGTGCTTATGCACCGCGGTGTTCTTGGCGAGAATGGTGATGCCCTTCTCGCGCTCCAAGTCCCCGGAATCCATCACCCGGTCAACGAGCTCGGCTCGCTCGGCGAAAGCGCCGGACTGGCGGAGCATGGCGTCGACCAGCGTCGTCTTACCGTGGTCGACGTGGGCCACGATGGCGACGTTGCGAAAATCGCGCGCAGACGACACGCTGAATCCTCCTGCTGTTAGGTGTAGGTACCGGCCGACCCCTGCAAACAGGTGGAGAATCGAAACTCACCGGGCATTGCGGCCATATACACCCTACCTGCGTTCGGGTCACCCCTACGCTTCAGGCACGTAACTAAGGGTATGCTAACCGACATGGGCAAGGTCAAGGCTAAGCAGGTTTCACGTCTGAAACCGAAGAAGAAGTGCTGTCGCAAAAAGACGCGCTGCGTGAAATGCCCTGTGGTCATTATGCGTATGAAGAAGTGTGAAGCCGCAGGCATCTGCGGCAAAGACCTGAAAAAGGCGCTCAAGCAAGCGCGCGCCGCCTGACCTTTTCGGGCTCCCCCGGCGGCCCGCGAACCTCGTTGCGCTCGACTGATCCGACAATGACGGACATCACTCCCGGCGCGGGTGTAGAACCGGGTTATGAGCGCCCCGCTGCTGACCGAAACCGAACTCACCGAGTCACTGACCGACCTGCCGGACTGGACCAGGGACGGCGATGTGCTGACCCGCACCGTCCAGGCGCCCGCCTTCCTCGCGGGCATCGAGCTCGTCCGCCAGGTCGCCGAGGCGGCCGAGGCCGCCAACCATCATCCCGACATCGATATCCGCTGGCGCAAGGTCCGCTTCGCGCTGTCCACCCATGATTCCGGCGGCCTGACCGCGCTGGACATCGAGCTGGCCCGCAAGATCGACCAGCTGGCCGCACAGCTCGGCTGAAAGCTAGGCGGCGCGCGCCGGGCCCTCGGTGGCTACGCGCGCCGCCGTGTCCGGGCTCGACTTCGCGCGGCGGCCGGACCTGATCACCCAGACGAAGAACGCCAGCGCGCCGAGCACGTCCACCGCGCCGAGCCAGGCCAGCACCGCCGGTCGCGGAATGGTCCAGATCGAATCCTGGGCGAACGACAGCACCCACGGGATCCCGATCAGCGTGTTCACCAACCAGTAGCCCGCGACGATCTTGGCGCCGGGCGCCTGCCGCAACGGCCCGTAGAGCAACCACAGCACCGTCGGCAGCAGCCAAACCCAGTGGTGCGACCAGGAAATGGGCGAGACCAGCAACCCGAACAGCTGCACCATGATCAGCGTGCCCATCCGGTCGTCCGGCTCGAGCACCCGCCAGGCCAGGAACGCCAGCACCGCGACCACCAACACGCCCGCCAGCCACCACGGACCCGATTGCACGTCGTAGCCGAGGATTCGGCTCAACGCCCCGCGCAGCGACTGGTTCCACACCGAGCCGACCGGACCGATCCGATCGGCGTCGCCGAGCAGCGTGCCGAAGTACCGCCGCGCCTCGTGCGGGGCGATCAGGAAGCTGATCCCGACCGTCGCGCCGAACACCAGCGCCGACCACACCACCGTCAGCCAGCGTCGCTGCGCGACGAAGTACAGACCGCTGATCGCCGGGGTCAGCTTGATCCCGGCGATGACGCCGATCAGCCCGCCGGACAACCACCAGCGCGAGCTGCGCACCGCGAGCATCGCGCCGAGCACCAGGAAGACATTGACCTGGCCGTAGTCGATCGTGGTCCGCACCGGTTCCATCCACATGCCGAGCGCGGTCCAGCCGACCGTCGCGGCCTGCCAGCCCGGCTCGCGCGCCCGCTCCGCGCCCAGGATCAATTCCAGCGCGATCCGCACGACGACATAGAGCGCGGCGACGGTGGCCAGCAACCAGCCGACCGCGACGGCCGTGAACGGCAGATAGTGCAGCGGGAAGAAGACCAGCGCGGCGAACGGTGGATAGGTGAACGGCAATGGGAAGTCCGGCGTCTTCTCCGCGTAGGTGAAGTCGTAGAGCTTGTCGGTCAGCAGCGACGCCGACCCGTCCACGTACACGTGGAGGTCGACGACGTTGATTCCGTTCTTGTTCAAGAACATCCAGAGCAGCCGTGCCAGCACGGACAGACCGAGTGCCGTGACAGCCCATCGGAGTTGACGGTTCAAATCGCAGGCTTTCGACTCGGGTGCGGTGCGTCGGCCCGACACCCGGCGATGCGAGTGTTCGGCGACAAGAACGGACGGCTCCGACTACATTAACCGCAGCGCCGATTCAGGTCGTCGCGCCCTCGTATCACCAGCCGAATCACTGATAACATTTGCATCAACTTTCACACCAGTAACACCCGATGCGCGCTACCGTCTGATAACACTGATCGTCCGCAGCACCTGTAGGGCGACGCAGCTGTACACATAGCCGCGATGTCCCTAGAGTGACCCCCGAAACGATGGCTTTTCAGCATCGGCCCCAGATGTACCCGAGGTAAGGACGGCTAGACCAGTGCTTCGCACCCGAGGATCGCGGATTGCATTGTCGGCGCTCGCCATCGCGGCGACTGCCACGCTTGCCGCGCCGACGACTGCAGTCGCGGCGCCCGCGCCTGCGGCGACCCCGAACACCGTGCCGATGGTTCCGGAGGGTGTCCCGATCGACGCGCTCGCCGCCCTGGCCCCCGCCATCGTCGGCTCGATCGCCGGTCCCGCCGATATCGCGGCAGGTCCGCAGTCGGCCATCCTCGATCAGGCCCGCAAGCTGCTCGCCACGCTGGCGCTGCCGCCGCAGATCAAGTCCACCCTGGAACGGATCATCACCTTCCTGGACGGCAGCGGTGGCGGTGGCCCCGAGCTGCCGCAGGAGGGCCCGGTCATCGCCCAGTTCCTCTACCCGACGATCGGCAAGGGCTGCATCGGCCCGACCGCCGACTCGATCGGCACCGCGCTCGCGGTCGCGGGCCCGGCCCAGCTGCCGCCGCCCGGACCGAAGGCCGGTCAGGCCGGGTTCGTCTTCACCGCGCTCGGCACCAAAGCGCCGACGGTGGAACAGAATCCGCCGATGACAGTGCAGTGGATGAACCTAGACACCCGTCAGTCCGGCCTGCTGCCGCTGACCGACGAGGCCAAGATCAACCCGGGTGGCCCGGCCACCCTGTCCGCCATCGCCGACACCGGTTCCGGCCGGGTCATCGCGGTCGTCTCCGGCTCGCTCACCACCAAGGCCGACGACGCCGACCCGCGGACCTGCTCGTTCCTGCCGACGCTCGGGTTCTTCACCGTCTAGCCCGCCTCTCCGAGTATTCAGGCCAGACTGAGGCGGTGGATACTGGCGTTGGCGGCCGGTAGTGACGTTGTCGGCAGGTTAGCCAGTACCCGGTGAGTTACCCATGTGCTTCTGAAATCTGTTGCTGCGGAATCATTCGACATGGACGCAGCCCTGGAACGAGGCATGCTGCGGCACTAACTGTGGTAGACCCGTAACCATGGCGACGATCGAACATTCGATACGGCCCGGCCGCTCCATTCGGAGCAGGCACTCGCATCGATCGATACTGTCCTTCCGATCCGAGGGTTCCATTCTGTCCATCGGGTCGGCCTACTCGATCCTCTCGATCGGCAGCGTCGGCTCGGTGTTGTCGATCGGCTCGGTCGGCTCGTTCGGGTCGGCCATCTCCTCGTTCTCGTTCACCAGCCTCGGCTCGGCGTTCTCCGGCCTGTCCCGCTGGTCACTGTTCTCCTGGCTCGGCGATCACGAGGCGCCGGACAGCCGCCCGACCTTGCGGGTGGTGCCGGACGAGGAGCCCGATCTGCGCGATGCGCCGCTGAGCCACTCACAAACCTAGGTTCGGTGGCTCACCACTGCCCGTATTCGGTGGCGAGGGCATGGTTGAGATCGATGCCGATGCCGTCGAGCGAGCGCTTGTCGATTTCGAACTGGTGCAGATGCGCGGCGGGATGCACGACGCCGTTGGAGCCCCAATTGTGTTGCCAATACCAGGAAGCCAGCCCGGCGGCGCGAGCCAGTTGGATGGTGGGCGCGTTGGCGTACATGCCGGTGTTCTCCTTGCCCAGCACCGACTCCCAGCCGAGTAGGTACGGCGCGATCATGCTCGCGAAGTCGACCGGGCTCGGGTTGTCGTCGATCGAGGCGTAGATCGGTACGCCCTCGGGGCCGCCTGCGGCGAGGTGCAGGTCGAGGCCGCGCTGCGCGTGTTTCTTGCCCGCCTCCAGTCCGCCGCGCCAGTCCGCGGTGGGGCCCTTGCCGAACTGGTAGCAGGACACGATCTGCAAGTTCGCCTCGTGCAATTGGTCGACTTCGTTGGCGCGCAGCGGCTTGCCTTCCATCCATTCCGCGCCCGGTCGCCGGTCGGAGACGTATCGGATCACGCCGAGATGTCCGGCGTCCCTGATCGACTCGGCCGACGGGACTCCGCCCGCGTAATCGACCAGCGTGCCGAAAGTGCCCGAGGCGGCGGCGGGTTTCGCGGAAACGGTCAGGCCGATCGCAGCGGCCGCGGCGGCATAGCCGAATAGCTCACGCCGGGATACCGAAATGGAACGCATCGTAGGACTCCTTCGCGCAACCCCGACCATGGATGGCAGCGTGCCCGGCGCACCTTCCCCAAACATTCCGCGCGCGCCGGGAGCCTCGAACGTGTACTCATTTCACCATATTCACTTGGGAACCGCTAGACCCACGGGACATACCCTTTCACATTGGTCACACTGGACAGCAGGAATGTGACCGGCGGATGCCGAACAAGGCACCGGCTAGCTAGGCGAGCTGACCGTTCTAGCGCACGCCGTCGATGCGGGCCGCGACATCGATGGTTCGACCGGAGCTGTCGGCGAGCTCTTTGCTCACGACGCCCGCCACCTGCGCGATCACCTGCTTCTTGATCCCCGCCAGCGCACCGAGCGTCGCCGCGCGCACGCCGTGCGCCTTGAACTCCAGCCGCAGGTCGTCCGGGTCGGGCGGCGGCACGTCGATCACGACGAGCAACGGGTCGGCGGCACGCGCGGTCAAGACCAGCGGTACCTCGACGTCGGCTCGGTACCGGTTGGCCTTCAGCACGTCCACGGTGATGTCGAGGCTGACCGGCAGCGTCAGGTCGAAAGACCGTGGGGTGTCCGTCTTCTCGTCCAGCTGCGGCACCCGGACACTCCCCCGCACGGTGACCGTCGCCGATTTGCCCGGCCCGGTTTTCAACGGCCCGATTTCGATCGGCCGCCCGGCCATCCGCTCCACCACATCGAACACCCGCTCCCGCGTCACGATGCGCGAGAAGAACCGGTGCCCGAATTCGTCGTAGCCGATCCAGTCGAACTCCGCCTGCTCCCGATGCGTCGACTGGGTGCCGCTCACGATGGCCTCGATATCGAAGACCCGGCTGCGCCGCGCCTGCGGATCGGCGAGCATGCCGTTCACCCGGGAGGCGACCTCGCGTTGCACCAGGCCCGCGATCGGGTCGAGCAGCATTTCCCACGCCGAGTCCACCGCCTGCGCGCGCAGCACGAAGCTGACGTCGCGTTGGGTGATCGGCGGGATGTCGATGACGATCAGCAACGGGTCGGCGGTGCGCGCGTGCAGCGTCAGGTCGATCTCGACGCGCGCTTCCAGCCGCAGTTTCTTGCCGCCGAGCATCACCTTCAGGGCCAATGACACCGGAACGGTGACCTCGAACGTGACGTGCGGGCCGCTGTGCAGCACCTTCGGCGTGCCGACCTTGCCCTCGGCGACAAAGCCCGCGAGGCCGGCCGGGCCGACGGAGAACGGGCCGATCGTCATGCCGCGCCCGGTCATCCCGGACACCGCGGCCTCGATCCGGTCCTTGGTCACCGCATGAGTGACGAAACGCTCGCCGAAATCGGCATAGTCGATCCAGGCGGGATCGCTACTCGGTGCTTCCGTCGGCTGCATCAGATGTTCCGGAACCCTCACCTCTCGATGGACAACCGACACGGTACGCGACCGACATTGCCCGAAACTTGCACGAGTCTGAACCCGAGATCCCCGTCCTGCCGATGAGGGGGAGGCAGGGCGGGGATCGGCGACGGCGCTGCCGGGCGCCGTCACTATCTATCGTAGGGCTATCCCGCGCACCCGAGGGACGTGCGGACCCACCAAGTACCACCGTTGGCAGGCAATACTTCTCACAATCGGCCGAATCCGAACTTCTCACAATCGGCCGAATCCGACGATTCCTGGCACCTGGTCCAGCGCGAACGTGTAAATGCTCACTTCGCCGAACTCGTTGCCACCGATGGTTGTCACGACGCCGGCACCGGACGTCAGCACAATGTTCGTGTGCTGGCCGAACGGGCTGCTGCTGTCGTACATCAGCACGTCACCTGTGCGCGGCTGGTAACCGCCGACCGGAACGAATCGGCCCTTGCTCGCGTAGTACTCCTGCAGCGTGTACACGCCGGGGATCCGCCACGCGCCCGAATTCGGGTTGGCCAGCGGCGCACCCGACTCCCGCATCACCCAGCTCACGAAGTCCGCGCACCACGGTTCGCTCACCCCTTCGGCGTACTTGCCGCCCGCCCCCGGACTACGGAATTCCTGCGCTGCCACCGCGACGACCTTGGCCTGCGTCTGATCGAGGCTCGATCGGTCGATCGCGGGGAACTCGGTGCTGCGCTGCCCGACGATCGCCGCCGGATTCGAATGGTCTTGCCACCAGCGGACTCCGACGACCCCGGCGGCCGCGAGGGCGATCACCACCAGCCCCACCACGAGCCACGGGCCCGCACGCCGACCCGACCGACCGTGCTGGGCGCCATCGCTGCGGTGTCGCACCCGATGCGAGGCTCTGACCTGCTGTTCCGACATCTCTCCCCCAATTCGTCATACGCGCGGCCGGTCTCGACCCTTGCTGAATTGGACGAACGAGGAACCCGAACGGTTCCCCTCCGAAAACAATTTCCGCTACCGATGGAACCGAGGTAGAGTGTCTACCATCCCAGTCCAGAAGGGTGGACCCTATGGGTTTGAATATAAAGAATGAGAAGGTGCACGCCTTGGTGCGTGAGGCAGCGGAGCGGACGGGGATGTCCCAAACCAGCGTTGTCGAGGAGGCACTGAAACGTATGTTGAAAGAACTGGACGCCGAGCGCGCAGCGGCGCAACAGACGCGGAAGGCACGGCTCTGGGAAATCGTGGCCGATATGGACGCCAGGATGACTCCCGAGACCCGGGCATTGCTCACCACCGATGATCTCTACGACGATCAGGGGATGCCCGCATGATCGTCGACGCATCGGCACTGCTCGCCATCATCAAGAAAGAACCCGAACGGGGTAGTTTCATCGACGCACTCGACGCGGCCGAGAGCCGGTCGATGTCGGTGGTCAACCACTTCGAGGTAGCGATCAAGGTGGATCGCAGTCCGGACCCGATCATGGCGCGGCGATTCGCGGAGTTGATCGGCGAGGGAGATATCGAACTCGCTCCCGTTTCGCTGGAGCAGGCTGCCATAGCCCGAGCCGCATACCGCGACTTCGGCAAGGGCAGCGGGCATAAGGCACAGCTCAACCTCGGCGACTGCTTCGCCTACGCACTCGCCACCATCAGAAAAAAGCCGTTGCTCTACAAGGGCAACGACTTCGTCCACACCGACATCAGATCTGCGGTCTGACCTCGGAGCTCGATTCCGGGCGGCGGCGCGCCGCCCGGAATACCGTCCGGGCGAAGCGAATCCGCGCTACCCTCCCAGGACACCGGGCGACGGGGAGGTACGACCCTGGACACGCTGTGGACTTTCGTAGTACACCGGCGACATCAGCTGCTCATCGACTCCTACCTGCATGTGTCGGCGGTGTTGCAATCGGTGTTGATCGCGACCATCGTCGCGGTGCTGATCGGGATTCTGGTGCATCGCAGCCCGCTCGGTTCCTCGATCTCGACGGCCGTCGCGAGCGCCATCCTCACGGTGCCGTCGTTCGCGCTGCTCGGCCTGCTGATCCCGATCCTCGGCCTCGGCGTCGCCCCGACGATCACCGCGCTGGTGCTCTACGCGCTGCTGCCGATCCTGCGTAACACCATCATCGGCCTGTCCTCGGTCGATCCCGCGGTGACCGACGCGGCCCGCGGCGTCGGCATGAATCGCCTGCGGGTACTCACCGCCATCGAGCTCCCCCTCGCCTGGCCCGCCATCCTGGCCGGGATCCGGGTCAGCACACAGCTGATCATGGGCATCCTCGCCATCGCCGCGTACGCCAAGGGACCCGGGCTCGGCAACCTCATCTTCTCCGGGCTCGCCCGGCTCGGCAGCCCGAACGCGGTGCCGCAGGCCCTGGTCGGCACGGTGCTGATCGTCGTACTCGCGCTCGTACTGGACGGGATCTACGTCCTCGTCGGACGTTTCACCACCTCAAGGGGAATACGTGACTGACACCGAAACCCGTTCCGGCGGCATCGAATCGGCGGTGTCCGGCGAGGAGATCGTGCTCGACGCGGTCACCAAACGCTATCCGGGCCAGCGTGATCCGGCCGTCGACGCGGTATCGATGACCATCCCGGCAGGCGAAATCGTCGTGCTCGTCGGCCCTTCCGGCTGCGGCAAGACCACCACCATGCGGATGATCAACCGGCTGATCGAGCCGACCTCGGGCACCATCACCATCGGCGGGCGCGACGCCGCGTCGATGAACGGTGACCAGCTGCGCCGCGGCATCGGCTACTCGATCCAGCAGGCCGGGCTCTTCCCGCACATGACGGTCGCCAAGAACGTCGCGACGGTGCCCGGCCTGATCGGCTGGGACCGCAAGAAGATCGCCGCCCGCACCGACGAGATGCTCGACCTGGTCGGCCTCGACCCCGACACCTATCGCGACCGGTACCCGCGCCAACTGTCCGGCGGCCAGCAGCAACGCGTCGGCGTCGCCCGCGCGCTCGCCGCCGACCCGCCGGTGCTGCTGATGGACGAGCCGTTCGGCGCGGTCGATCCGATCACCCGCGGCCTGCTGCAAGACGAATTACTGCGGCTGCAAGGCGAATTGGGCAAGACCATCGTCTTCGTCACGCACGACTTCACCGAGGCGGTCAAGCTCGGCGACCGAATCGCGGTGCTGGGCAACCAGTCCCGCATCCTGCAGTACGACACCCCGGCGGCGATCCTGGCCGATCCGGCGGACGAGACCGTCGCGGGTTTCGTCGGCGCGGACGCCTCGCTCAAGCAGCTCACGCTCACCCGGGTGAGCGATGTCGACATGGGCCAATGCCCGACCGCCGTCGAGGACGAGCCGGTCGACGTGCTGCGGACCGCGCTGGCCGGGCAGGACTGGCCGTGGGCGCTGGTGCTCGACAAGCAGCGACGGCCGTTGCGCTGGGTCTCGGCCGAGCACCTGGCGCACGCGAATTCGTTGCGCGGCACCGGAACTCCGATCGGCGAGCCGCTGTCGCTGCGGTCGACGCTGCAGGACGCGCTGGAGGCCTTGCTCGCCGATCAAACGGCGAACGCGGTCGTCACCGGCAAGCGCGGCGAATACGTCGGGCTGATCACCATCGACACGCTGGTCGCGCACCTGTCGGCGATGCGCGCCGAACACGGAACCGGCCGTCCCGCAGCGGGTGACGCGCCGTGACGGCGGCCATCGGCACGCCGCCCGCGACCGCCTCGCCCGCCGCCCAGCGCCGGGCCGAGCGCATTCGACTGTTCGTCCAGCCGGTGATCGTGCTGCTGCTCACCGCGGGCGTGCTGGTGTGGGCATTCGCCCGGGACCTCACCACCACCCAGCAGGCCAGTCTCAACGCCGACAACATCGTGACCGTGACCCGGCAGCACATCCTGATCTCGGCGACCGTCGTATTGATCGTCATCGCGATCGCCGTGCCGCTCGGTACCTTGCTCACCCGGCCCGGATATCGCCGTCTGGCACCGATTTTCGTCGGCATCGCCAACATTGGCGCGGCCGCCCCCGCCATCGGTCTGATCGTGTTGTTCTACCTCGCCACCCGAACCACCGGCTTCTGGATCGGTGTCGCGCCGATCGCGTTCTATTCGCTGCTTCCGGTGCTGCGCAACACGATCCTCGGCTACCAGCAGGTGGATCAGACGCTCACCGACGCCGGTCGCGGACAGGGCATGTCGGCGCTGACGGTGTTGCGCCGCATCGAGTTTCCGCTCGCGGTGCCCTACATCCTGGCCGGTTTGCGCACCTCGCTGGTGCTGGCCGTCGGCACCGCGACGCTGTCGTTCCTGGTGAGCGCGGGTGGCCTCGGCATCCTGATCGACACCGGCTACAAGCTGCGCGACAACGTCACGCTCGTCGTCGGCGCCGTGCTCGCGGTCGCACTCGCCCTGCTGGTCGACTGGCTCGGTGCACTCGCCGAGCAGTTCCTCGGGCCGAGGGGGCTGAAATGAACCGGAGGTGGCGCGGTGTGGCGCTGGCCGCCGGACTGCTGCTGGTCGCGGCCTGTGGCCTGGAATCCGGTGGCGCGGTGCCGCTTCGGGTGGGGCCGGGCAGCATCGTTCCGATCCCCGAACTCGAAGGCGTGCGAATCATCGTGGGGTCCAAGGACTTCACCGAGCAGAACATCCTCGGCTACATCATCGAATTCGCCATGTCGGCGGCGGGCGCACAGGTGCGAGACCTGACGAACATCCAGGGCTCCAACAGTCTTCGCGACGCCCAGTTGCACGGTCAGATCGACGTCGCCTACGACTACACCGGCACCGGCTGGGTCAACTACCTCGGCAAAGAGACCCCGGTCCCGGACGAGGTAGGCCAGTTCGAGGCCGTCCGCGACGCCGACCTCGCCGCACACGGCATGGTGTGGGCGGACATGGCGCCGATGAACAACACCTACGCGCTGGTGATGAGCCCTGCCACCGCGCAGGAGACCGGCGTGCGGACGCTGTCGGACTACGCCGCGCTGATCGAGAAGGACCCGGGCGCCGCGGCCACCTGTGTCGGCACCGAATTCAATGTGCGCCAGGACGGATACCCCGGCATGGCCCGCAAATACAACATCGACGTCGGCAAGGTCCGCAAACAGATCGTCCAGGATGCCGTGGTCTATCAAGCCACCTCCGACGGCAAGCAGTGCAAGTTCGGCTCGGTCGCCACCACCGACGGCCGTATCCCCGCCCTGAACCTCGTTCTGTTGCAAGATGATCAGCGCTTCTTCCCGAAATACAATGCGGCGGTGGTGATGCGCAAGTCCTTCGCCGACGCGCACCCGCAGGTCGCCACCATCCTGGAGCCGATCTCGAAGCGCCTCACCAACGAGGCCGTCACCGAGCTGAATCGCCTGGTCGACCTCGAGGGCAAGGAGCCCGCCGACGTCGCCCGCGACTGGATGGTCGCCCAGGGATTCGTCACCGCCCGCTGACGGGTTCGGTTGCGGCTCAACGGTTCCCGCAGCAACCCACGCGACAGGTTGATTCCCGCACAACGAATCACGTGTGCGGGAATCAAGGCTGGCCCACAGTCGGCGGGCACCAAGGTGCGCGGCCCGATAGCCGCGCACCGCACCGCATCAGACGCGCGGAACACGACCGAGGTAGTGCAGCAGTTCCGCAACCGCACTGTCGTCGGCCGCACCCTCGACGATCGCGGCGTAGGCACCCCACTGACGCAGCGGCTCAACGATTTCCGCCTCCTGCCCGCTACCGGGTGCCGGGTGCCCGGTGCGCGCGGCGACGAGCAGGTACCCGGCCAGTTCCTCGGTCAACGGCGAAGGCTGGCCGGTGCCGATCGCGATATCCCAGGCGTGCACCGCGGCATCCAGCGCGCACATCACGGCGGCGACCGAAGTCGGGAGGGCACCGTGCGGCAGCGGCGTCGGGACGTTCTCGGTGTCATCGGTGACGGTCGCCCAGGCAGCGGCGGTCTGCTCGACCGCGTCATCGACCAGCGCCGTCAGCGAGCCGTCGACGCTGCCGGACGGTTCGAAGGGGTTGTACGAGGGACCGCCTCCGATGCCGAGCACCGCGGCGTAGGCGAGCTGGTCGCCCGCGGCATGCTGGACCACCTGCGTCACGGTCCATTCCGAGCACGGGGTCGGCAGCTGCCACTGGTCGTCGCGGACACCGGCGACAACGTTTGCCAGCGCGCGGTAGGACTCGGCGAGCACATCCCGCCACACGGGGTTCAGGGTGGCGATCGAGGTGGTGGTGACGTTCATGTCAGGGCCTTTCGAGATGGTGTTCCTTGCTTCTGACATCAGCCTATGAGTCCATTAGGCTGCTTTCGTTCCTAATTCCTCGGAGGTGAAATGTGACGCCCACCACAGTCCGAGTGCTGCGTTTGCTGGCGCTCCTACAGGACCGCGCACACACCGGCCGGGAACTGGCCGAACGCCTGGACATCACCGACCGCACCCTGCGCAACGACATCCAGCGCCTGCGCGAACTCGGCTACCCGGTGCAGGCACAACGCGGCGCGATCGGCGGCTATCGCCTCGGCCGCGGCTCCACCATGCCGCCGCTGCTGCTGGACGACGACGAGGCGGTGGCCGTCGCGGTGGCCGTCGGACTGGCCGAGGACGGCGCCACCGGGATCGCGGACATCACCGACAACGTCACCCGCGCCCTGGCCAAACTCGACCAGATCCTGCCGAAACGCTTGCAGCGCAAGGTAACCGCGCTACGCGAAGCCACCGCCATCGGCCCGGCCACCACCGGATCGCGGGAACCCGACGCCCCCGTGCCCGCCGCGGTGCTGACCACCCTCGCAGGCGCCATCCGCGACGGCGCCACCGTGCTGATCGACCAGACCGACCTGGCACGCGAAGAAGTCGAACCCTATCGACTCATCAACTGGCAACGCCGCTGGTACCTGGTCGCCTACCACCTCGAAACCCATTCCTGGAGTGCGATTCCCGTCGCCAGAGTCCAGCACGCCGACGCGGGCAGCCGCCGCTTCGCCGCCCGCGCGCTCCCCGACGACGACCTGGTCGCCTTCGTCATGCGACACATCGCCAGCACCGGCTGGAAGGTGCACGCCCGCGTCACCGTGCTGGCCTCCGCCGAAACCGTCATCGCCCGAATCAATCCCGCGGTCGGCGTCGTGGAGGCCGTCGACGCCGACACCTGCGTGCTGCTCACCGGCGCCGACGCCCTGGAAACCATCGCCATCTACCTGAGCATGCTGATGATGGACTTCCGCGTCGACGATCCCCCCGAGCTGGTCGAGCACATCCGCACCCTCGCCCGCCGCTACACGGCAGCCGTCCCACCCGACAACCACAGCGCCACAACAACTCCGACGGATCTGAACGATTGATCACGAGGAATCGGTGCCGGGATAACGCGAGAGACCACCGACACCAGTTCCCCCTCGTCGATCGACGACAGGCATAAGCTGCGATCTGTGGCCGACAACGAGTTGTTCCTGGAGCCGAACATCGGAAAGCCCACCGAGAAGGTCGGACTTCCCGACCCGCGCGGGCTTCGATCGCTTCGCCGCCGCATACACCGATGGCCTCGCGGTACTGCCCGAACCCGCCGAACAGCGAGCGCTGTCGACCTCGTTCGGCCCGGTCCGCGCCTACCGCTTCGGTGATGCGGGCGGCACGCCGCTCGTCCTCCTGTCCGGCCGCCAGGCATCGACACCGATGTGGGCGGCGAATCTGCCCGGCCTGATGACCGACCGCACCGTCTGGTCGATCGACAGCATCGGCGAACCCGGAGCCAGTAGCCAGCACAAGGAACTCGTCACCCCGATCGACCAGACGACCTGGGTAGCCGAAGTCCTCGCCGGTCTCGAACTGCAGCGCGTCCACCTGCTCGGTGTCAGCATCGGCGGCTGGCTGGCCACGCGGGTGGCCATGCACCACCCCGAATGCGTGGCCTCGGTAACCCTGCTCGATCCGGCGAATACCTTTGCGCCCATTACCTGGAAGGTGATCGCGATCTCGCTCGGCAGTATCGTTCCCGGTCTGCCGATGCGCGTGCGCTACTGGCTGCTGAGCTGGATCTCGGGCGGCATCCCGGTGGACGACTCGATCCCCGAGGGACGCCTGATCGCTTCTGCCATGCGGGATTTCAGCTCGGCGCAGCCGACGCCCGTCCGCCCCACCCCCGAGGAGCTGGCCGCCATCGAGGTCCCGGTGCTCGCAATCCTGGCCGGGCGCAGCATCATTCACAACCCGACCCGCGCCGCCGAAACCGCCCGCACCATCCCCGGCGCTCAGGTCGAGGTCTGGCCGGACGCCTCGCACGCCATCAACGGCGAGTTCCCGGACCGCATCACCCAGCGCTTCGCCGAGTTCGCGACGACCATTCACTAGCCCGTCGGTTGTGCACCGGTCAAAGTTCCCGGCCTCGCCTGTATCGCTTCTCACGTCGCCACTCGACGCCGTCTTCTCCTACGCTCACAAGCAGTTTTCCTGTCCAAATTGCGTGCATCGACTCTCCTCCGAGATCTGATGTGAGAGAGGTCGGGCATGACCAGCGAGACAACGGCGACGCTTGCGCTGCCACAGACGCCGCTTGCACAGGGCGTACTGGCGCTGACGCTGCGGGTGGAGTCACCGGCGGTCGCCAACCACAGCATTCGCAGCTTCGTGTTCGCCAAGCTCTTCGCCGAGCACATCCAGGCAAAATCCGGCGCGGACTACGATCCCGATCTGCTGTTCGCCGCCTGCGTGCTGCATGACATCGGCCTCAGCGAGGCGGGCAACCGCAACCACCGGTTCGAGGTCGACGGGGCGGACAAGGCCGCGGAGTTCCTGACCGAGCAGGGCCTCGGGGCCGCCGCCGTCGACTCGGTCTGGGAAGCCATCGCGTTGCACACGTCGCAGCACATCGCCGATCGCCGCGGCACACTCTGCATGCTCACCAAGAACGGGATCTCACTCGACTTCGGCAAGGACACCGAATTCATCAGCGACGAAGTCGGCGCGGCGGTGCACGCGCAGTACCCGCGGCACTCCATGGCCACATCGTTGGTGGACATCATCGTCGAGCAGGCGACGGCACGACCGGACAAAGCCCCGCCGTTCTCCCCCGCCTTCGCGCTGCTGCTGGAGCGCAAGATCGGACAGCGAACGCTGCTGGAGCAAGCGGCCGACCACGGCCGCTGGGGCAACTGACCCCACAAACAGCAGAGCCGACCCGGGCTGTCCCGGATCGGCTCCAACACTGTTCAGATCAGGCGTGCCCGACCTTGTCCGCCGCGTCGGGCGCCTTGCGCATCGGAATCAGCGCGGTCAGCACGATCGCGACGACGGCGGCCGCCGTGGCGATCAGGAACGTGGTGTGGAACCCGTCGCGCGACGGGAACACGTGCACGCCGAGTTGCATGGTCATGTGCGCGAGCACCACGCTCATCACGGCCGACGAGGTCGACGTGCCGACGGAACGCATCAGCGAGTTCAGCCCGTTGGCGGCGGCGGTCTCGGTGATCGGCACCGCGCCCATGATCAGCGCGGGCATCGCGGCGTAGGCCAGGCCGACACCGGCGGCGACGATCATCGACGCCACCATGATTTCCCAGACGCTGTTCATCAGCACCACGGCGCACAGGTAACCCGCCGCGATCACCGCGGAGCCGAGCGCCAGCGTGATCTTCGGACCGCGCGCGGCGGACAGCTTCGCCGACACCGGCGAGAGCAGGATCATCACGAATCCGGTTGGTGCCAGCGCCAATCCGGCGTTGACCATGGTCAGGCCGAAGCCGTAGCCGGTCTGCTCGGGTGCCATCAGCAGCTGCGGGAAGGTCAGCGACATGCCGTAGAGCGCGAAGCCGACCGCGACGGACGCGATGTTGGTGAACAGCACCCGCGGCCGCGCCGAGACCCGCAGGTCGACCAGCGGCGAACGCTGACGCAACTCGTACGCGCCCCAGCCGAGGAACACCACCAGCGACACCGCGAACAGGATCAACGTGGTCGGGCTGCCCCAGCCCCAGTCCGCACCCTTGGTGATCGGAATGAGCAGCGCCAGCAGCGCGATCGAAAGACCGAGCGCGCCACCGAAATCGAAGCGCGCGGGGGTACGCACCGGCGACTCCGGCACGAAGACGAAAACCAGTGCGGCACAGACCAGGCCGAGACCGGCGGCGGTCCAGAACAGCATGTGCCAGTCCGCGTTCTGCGCGATCGCCGCGGCCAGCGGCAGGCCGAGGGCGCCGCCGACGCCGAGCGTCGCGCTCATGATCGCCATCGCCGAACCCACCTTCTCGGCGGGCAGTTCGTCGCGCATGATGCTGATACCCAACGGAATTGCGCCCACCGCGGCACCCTGCAACGAGCGCCCGATGATCTCGGGGATCAACGCGGAGAAGCTCGCGCAGACCACCGAACCGGCGACCAGCGAGAGCAGGTTGACGAACAGCACCCGGCGCTTGCCGAACATGTCGCCGAGCCGGCCGCTGATCGGGGTGAACACCGCACCCGCGAGCAGCGTGGCGGTAACCACCCAGGAGGCGTTGGACGCCGAAGTGCTCAGCAGGTCGGGCAGGGTCGGAATGATCGGGATGACCAGCGTCTGCATCAGCGAGACGACGACACCGACCATGCCGAGGGTCGCGATGAGGACGGCCGGCGATGGACGCCTTCGGTCGTCGGTATCAGAGACGGTCGAAGACACGTCGGCAGCAACAGTCACAAATGTGCACGCTACACACCTTGTGTATCGTGCACAATTGGATATAACGTGACGCACCCGACATAGTGAGGCCCATGTCCGAATTCGGTCCCGCCGACAACGCAGCGCTCACCCGCCTGGTCTACGAGCTGACCCTGCTCGCCAGGCACTTCCCCGCGTCGCTGCTACGCCGCCCAGGCTTCCAGCTCGACCGCTCGGCCTTCCTCATCCTGACCAGGCTGGAGTGCGACACCGCGCTGAGCCTGCGCGAGCTGTCCGAGGCGTTCCAGCTCGACATCTCCACGATCAACCGCCAGGTCGGCGCGATACTCAAGCAGGGACTCGTCGACCGCGTCCCCGACCCCGACGGCGGCATCGCCCGCAAGATCCAGGCCACCGTCAAGGGGCTCGATGTGCTGGCCGCCGATCGCCTGCAGAGCCGAGAAGGTATCGGGGCGGTGGTCGCGGACTGGGCCGATACCGATGTCGATCAGTTGAGCAGGTTGATCGCGCGGTTCAACCAGTCGGTCGAAACCATCGAAGACAATCCGTGGCCGCGGCCGCCGGAGGTGCAGTAGTCGGCGCTAGCGCTGCACTGATTTCAACTCGGAGACAGCCCGTCCACCTGCTTTTACCGTCGCGAGGACCGGGGCGGTCTCGAGTGTGCGGATGGCGTCGAGGTTGCCGAGGCGGTCGGTGAGGTAGCGGTGCAAGGCGGCGGGGTTCGGGCACATCGCCTGGGCGACGAGATTCGCCGAGCCGGTGGTCGCGACGACGAAGGCGAGCTCGTTGTGGCCTGCCAGCGTGGTCGCGACCCTGTCGAGGTGGGCGGGGGCGACCGACATCCAGAGCAGGGCCTTGGTGGTTGCGCCTAAGAGCGCGTCGTCGAATTCGACGTCGAAGAAGAGGGCACCGGTGGCCCGCAGGTCGGCCAGACGCCGGGTGACTGTGGCCGGTGACCAGCCGGTCGCCGTGGCGAGTTCGGCGAGGCCGGTGCGGCCGTCGCGGCTCAATACGTCGAGCAAGGCGGTCTCGGCGGCGGAAAGTGTCCGCGGCTGCGGCGGGTCGACTTCCACCCGAAGTTGTTGTTGCTGAGTGGCATTCAGTGCGTTGACATGACCGTGCCATACGCCGGGTCCGCCGTGGTAGGTGTGCAGCACTAGATGTGCCGATACGCCGGTGATACCCGCCGTGCGCGGAATATCGTGCAGCAGTAGCGATCGCGAGGTCTGTGCGCCGAGTGGGACGTCGACGATGAGCAGGATCTCGGTGCCGCCGGACATCAGTTTGACCCACGAGGTGTCGGATCTGCGGGCCAGGGAGTTGGCGAGGTTCTGCGCGGCGGCCGTTGTGGTGGTGAGCCGAACCAGCCACTGCGCCTTGCCGATTCCGCCCGCGTCCGGTAGTCCGACGACGCGTAGGCCCGCCTCGGTACGCAGCCTGCGGTATCGGCGCGCGACGGTCTGGGTCGATACGCCGAGGACAGCACCGAGCTGACTGAACGGCGCCCTGCCGTCGATGTGCAGTGCGTGGATCAGGCCGCGATCCACCTCGTCCAGTGTGGTCATTCCTTTCATATCAGCACGCTGCGTGGAAGTTTTCCACTGTTTGCATGCGGCAGATGGATCGGTTGGCGGTTCTGGTCGCACTCTGATCCAGGCAGCGGGCGCTCAACCGGAACGCCCGCACCATCGAAAGAGGAAGCGACACCATGATTCTCGTAACCGGCGCCACCGGAACCGTCGGCCGCGCGCTGATCGACCAGCTGCTCAGCGCAGGCGAACGGGTTCGCGCAACCAGCCGACACCCCGCCACCGCGCACTTGCCCGCTGACGTCGAGGTGGTCGAAGCCGACCTGGGCAACCCAACTCAGACGGCCGCCGCCATGCGCGACGTGGACCGAGTGTTCCTGTTGTCCACTGGCCCTGCGATTCCCGAGCACGATGCGGTCGTCACTCGCGCGGCCGCCGAAGCAGGCATCGCGCGGCTGGTGAAGCTGTCGTCGGGCCGCACCGGCGACGACACCGCCACCGATCCCATCCCCACCTGGCACCGCGCGGGCGAACAGTCGGTGCGCACCGCCGGCGTGCCGTGGACCATCGTGCGCCCACTCGGTTTCATGTCCAACGCACTGCACTGGGCAGGCTCGATCCGGGCGCACGGCGCCGTATACGCGCCATATGGCCAGGGGCGCATCGCCGTCATCGATCCGCGTGACATCGCGGCAGTCGCGAAAGTCGCACTCACCACCGACGGGCACGACGGTCAGGTGTACACACTGAGCGGCCCGCAGGCGCTGTCTCCCGGCGAACAGACCGCCGTCCTCGGCGCCGTCCTCGGCCGACAGCTCGAATTCATCGAAGTCGCACCGGAACAGGCACGACAAGCCATTCTCGACCACGGCGTACCCACCGAATTGGCGGACGCGATCATGGCGCTGCGAGCCACCGCGCTGGAGGCATTCACCTCGGTCGTGCACGACACCGTCGCACGCCTCACCGGCACACCACCGCGCACCTTCGAGCAGTGGGCCGCCGACCACGCCATCGAGTTCCATTCCACCGCAGCCTGACTCGCCTCGGCCAGCGCCGCGGCGACGACCCCAGTACGATCAGAGCGTGAGGCTGGGAGTGGGGTTACTGGCCGTATCGGTCCTCGCGGCCGGGTGCGACGCCGATGCGAACGAGTGGTCCGACTGGACCGTCACGGCGTACTACACCGCCGTCGAGTCCTATCACGACGGCCCCCGTGAAGCCGTGCACGGCTGCACCACCATCGACTGCGTCGACTCCGATGCCCAACTAGGCGACCTACCAAGCGATTTCGTCGACGCGGTCCGTGACGAAGGCACCGGCCGCATCACCAGCGGCAGCAACGCGGGCGCCTACCTCAACTGGTCCTACGACACCGGCTTCTGGCTCGACTCGCACCCCCGCGACGCCGCGGGCGAAATCCTGCAACCCTTCCGCAGCGCCGCCGCCGACGGCCTGGACCCCGGCACCCTCGTCCGCCTCACCGACTGCGGCATCATCGACCCCGAATCCACCCCCACCTGCACCGCTTTCCAAGCCGCCGAATGGTCCATCGGCGACGAGTTCATCCCCGGCCCCAGCGGCCCGCACCACCTGGACCTCTATATAGGCGAGGAAACCCCCGAAACCCCCGCCTTCCCCCTCTTCGCAGGCGTCACCCTGGAACTCCTCTTGTAACCGCCGGGCCGCACCTCGATCGAATTCGACGTCAGCGCTTCACGACGGCGCTCATGACCATTTCGAAGAGCTCGCCAGCCATGTTCGTGGTCCCCTGACCGTCATGCTCCAACGTCTCGTTGCGTCGCTCCAGAGCGTTCGACGACGAGTAGATGAAGAATGGAGTCTTGTCGCCCGCACCCCTTATGCGGTCGAGCAGCACGTAACCCTCCCGTGGACCCTCACGACGTCCCATATCAGAAATGATGGCGGCAAACCGCTGTTGCTCCAGCTCCCGGAGGGCCACATCGGTCGACAGCGCCAGTGTGAAGCTCAACCCGAGCGCCTCGAAAGCATTGCGCTCGTACACATTGTTCTCCGGACGATCGTCAACCCACAACACGTGTCGATGCCAGAACGCACCTGCCGCGGTCTCGCCCGGAGTGTCGGTCGCCGCGCGCACCGCAGCTACCAACTGATCGATATTGATCGACGCCAGCTCCGGGTTATGGGTGGATGTCGCAACAGCCAGCGACGCCGTTGCCGTGAGCGCCGTGATGTAGTTTTCTTCGTTCTTGAAGTCACGGGGAGAGAACAACTTACCGCTATGGCGAATGACCAACCAGGTGAAAACACCTAACACCAGTATCGGGAAGCCGATAAGGAAGTAGATCAGCGGTGTCCGCTCAGCAGTGGTGAATGAGCCGGAAAACGCCGTAACCAACGCCGCCAACCCATAGACGAGAACGATGAACAACGCGATAATGCCGAGCGGGTTATGCGCCAGGCTTTTCGCTGTTTCTCCGAAATCCCTTATGGGACTACTCATCTACGCCCCCAACCGCTGCACACCAACATGGCGACCACACACTACCGCGACTGGCCGCCCGGCAGACCGAATCAACGAACTCGGCACGTTCGATCCGGGTGTCGGGGAACGCGGAGTCGGAAGCGCCAGGCGGGCAACGTAATAACGGAGTTCGTGGGTCCCCGGGGTGTCGGGGGACTAGGCTCTGCGGCTGGGTCGGACCCGACGTCTTGGGAGGCGCTTCGATTCACACGAAACAACACGCATGGTGGGACAACTATCTCGTCGCGTTGATCGGACTCGTCCTCGCGGCGGGGTTCGCGTTTGCCGCGATCGCCGCGGCCTCGGGTGGGGCGTATCCGTTGGCGATTGCTCTGGCGGTGCTGGCAGTGCCGTTCGCGATTCCCACCGTCGTTCAAGTGCTCGGCGAGTTGCTCATCTACCTGATGATTCCGGTCGTTTTGGTCGGATTCGTACTGTTTCTCCCGGTTCTCGCCGTCAGCCCGACGGCCCGGAAGTGGGCGCGACGGCGGTGGCGGAACCGCTGAGCCGGTACCGCGGGCCGACGAAGATCACATAGATCGATCGTTAGCCGTCCGTAGAGTTATCGGCATCGAGCTGTTGCCGCGTAACCGAAGGACGGAGGCTGCTGGTGAGCGGTAATACGGGCCGGACCTGGGACGCACGTGGAATCGCGTGGTGGCTGCCTGGGCTCGCGGTGATCGTGGCGGGTGTGTTGTTGTACTCGCCCTTCGGCGTCTCGCTGATCGAGGGACGCGTTGTCGTCGCGGTCGCGATGCTGGTGTTGGGTGCGTCGGCCGCCGCTCGGTGGTGGTTGGCGCGAACCGGTGACTCATCGGCGTCAGAGCCCGATCAGCTGTCGAGTCAAGGCTCCGCTCCACTCGCGCGTGCTCGGCGGTTGCTGGGCGTCGAGGCAGTGCTTGCGGCAGCCTTCGGTGCCCTCGGCATCGCCGGGCTGACGATGACCGTTTCGACGTCGCTGGTGTGGGTGGGAACGTGCTGGATCGCACTCGGAATCTGCGGGCTGCTGGCCGGGGCACGGCGCGACGATGTCGTTGTCGCATCCGCCGCACTCGCGGGCTGGCAGGTGCTCGCCGGCGTGATCCTCGCGACGCTGCCCTTCCGCACCGGCCTAGATTTCACCGCGTGGACCATCATCACGCTGTTGATCACCGGCGTGGCGATGGTGGTCCGCGGTCTCCGGCTGACCGCTCCCCTGCCCCGCGCGAGCACTTTGCGCTGGTGGCGACCGGCGGCGGCGACCGTGCAGCTGATTGTGCTCGCCGTGACGGTCGGCTGGTACGGGACTATCGTCACGCAAGCTGCCCGGCAGGACGCGGAGCAAACCCGACTGGCCGCCTTCTACGAAGTGCCGCAGGGCATTTCACCTGGACCGCCGGGAACTGTCATCCGTTCTGCGCCCATGTCACTGCCCGGCGTGCACGGCCACGGCCAGCGCATCCTCTATTGGTCCGAAGACCGGAACGGCACCCCCGCGGTGTCGTCCGGGATGATCTGGACGCCACTCTCCGAGGGCACCAACCGCCCCATCCTGAACTTCGCGCACGGCACCGTGAGCCTGGGCGCCGAATGCGCGCCGAGCAGGCAATCCGGCGTCGCCGCGTCCATGCCCTGGCTGAACGACGCGCTCGGCCGCGGCTGGGTGGTCGCCGCCAGCGACTATGCGGGTGCCGCGGGCACCGGCGACGGCGAGCACTACCTCGTCGCCGGTGACCAGGGCCGCGACACCGTGAACGCCGCCCGCGCCGCCCGCAATCTGCCCGGCACCGGCGCGGGCACCGACATGCTGATCTACGGCATCTCCCAGGGCGGTCTCATCTCACTGGCGGCTGCCGCCCAGTCACCCACCTACGCGCCCGAACTGCACCTCGTCGCCGACGCCGCCACCGCCCCGGCCTCCGACGTCGCGGGCATCCTCCGCGAGGACCCGCCCCAACTCCTCAACGGCTGGGCCGTCACCCCGTTCCTCACCACTGCATACGCCAAGGTCTACCCCCAACTCGACCCCAACGCTCTCCTCACACCGCAAGCCGCCCTGCGCAATCAGGAAATGGCCGGGGCCGGTTGCTCCGCAATACCTTTCGCCGCATTGTTCGCTCGAATCACCGCCGTCCCGGGCATGGGTGACTACTTCAAAGGTGACCCGCTCGCCGATCCCGCCTGGCGCCGAGCCTTCGAGGAGAATCGCGCCCCGGACATGCCGCCGGGCATCCCGATCTATCTGGCCCAGGGCCTGGAGGACAAACTCGTCCCACCGAAATTCACTGCCGCCCTTGTGGATCGCTACTGCGCTGCGGGCACTCCGGTGACAACTCAGTGGAATCCCGGTGTCGGCCATGACAACCAGAACGACGAAGCTGTCGCGCCCCGCGTCATCCAATGGTTCGCCGACCACCTCACCAATACCCCAACCCCGAACAACTGCGGCGAACCTCTGCCCGGAACTTTGGCCGGCCACTAGCCAATTGTGCTGCGGGTCTTGATATCAGGCCACGTATGGGCGATCGGCGCGGGCCGAACGAAGGGCGGATCCCCACCAGACGAGCTGGTTGAGCAGCTGGTCGGCGGCCGCCACGGGGGCTGACGGATCAGTCAGCTTGCCTGTCGCGTCGAAGAGTTGACCGGCTCCGTGGAAGCTCACCGTGTCACGCACGGTGACAGCGTGCAGTTCGGCGAACACCTGGCGCAGGTGCTCCACCGCCCGCAGACGCCCGGAAACACCTCCGTAAGAGACGAATCCGATCGGCTTGGCCTGCCACTCGGTGAAGTGCCAATCGATCGTGTTCTTGAGGGGTGCCGGATAGCTGTGGTTGTACTCGGGTGTCACCACTACGAACCCGTCGGCCGCAGTCAGTCGCGCACCGACGGACTGTAGCGCCCGCGCGCCGTCGGGCTCCGGTTCGTTCGACATATGTGCGGGCAGTTGGTCTTCCGCGAGATCGATGAGATCGATCGCGATGTCGGCACGCTGCTCGGCGTGTTCGACGAACCATTTGGCCACCGTCGGGGCGAACCGACCCGCCCGGGTGCTTCCCACGATCACAGCGACCTTGACCGGATTCTCCGTCATGACAACTCCTTTCGATGCCTGCGGGTGATGAGCGCAAGCATCAAACATCAACAAAGGTTGATGTCAAATCGCGGTGCTCAACCGCCTCTGCCGGGGACCCACCCGCGGCCGACTCCGAACGGAGTTCCGCCGAGTCGGCCACGTTCGATCGCGATAGCTGGGCGGTGGTGGTAGTCGGCCGCGAGGATTTGTTCGACCTCTCGGTCCTCATGCACGGCCAGGCACGGCGCTACGAATGCACAGGTCGAGCATTGCGCCGGTGCGGGATTCGGATAGACGCGGATGTCGGGGCGGACCATGTCCAGGATCTCTGCGGCCAATTGGGCACCGGCCGTGTGGATCTCGGCGGGGTTGCGTCTGATCGTGGTGCGGCGGAGTCCGTTTCCTTCGATCTGGGTGATCCGGTCGGTGGTCTCCGCCGGTCGGCCCTTCACGTAGATGCGTCGAGGTGACGAGACGCCGCGGCCGCCACCGCTGGGTTCATGCTGGGGTATACCGCCGCGGCGGCGTTCGGACTTGCTCGGGTTTCGCGGCGAACGCTCGTCGTCCTGTACCGCGAGCTCGTTATAGATCGTTCCGGCGACCTCCATACCGTCGTAGAAACGTTCCCACGCCCAACATGCCGCTACCGAATCCTCATCCAGCACAAGCTGTTCCGTTGACGGGAACGGCTCATCGATCAGCCGGTGGCGGACGACCCAATAGCGGTCGTACTCATCGATGGCCAGCAGGTCGATCCGGCCGGTGTAGTGGATTCCGCCGCCGTCGGGACCGGCCAGCCCACGTTCAGGATCGTTCGGGTCGGGCACGATCGCGTCGAAGTCGGTCTCCACCCGAATCGGCGAGAAGCGGTCGACGGTCGGCGCCCAGGTGAAGTAGCGCTCCAGCAGCAGATGGGTTCGATCGACTGCCGTCTGCCAGTCGGCCGGGTCGCCGCCGATTTCCGCGCGCTGTCGGCCGAGCGAATTGTCCAGGGCCTTGCTCACCAGCGGCAACACGATGCCCGCATCCCAATCCCACATCCCGGGGAAGTAGTAGACGGCGAGGGCGTCGCGCACCGCCCGATCCAGGTCGTACGTTGTTTGCCGAACCGGACTCAGGCAGCGACGCGCGGTGGCGCTGAAATCCCACTGCCGACGGCACCGCTTGAATGCGGCCCGATCTGCGGCACTGACCCGGTATTCCACTGCGCCTCAATGTGTCCGAGGCCAAGGCTCATTTAGCGGCCACCGACAGCGGTCCGCACCGCTACCGATCATCGACTCCATCTCCGCCAGTAGATCGTCGAGCATCTCCCGAGCGGCCACCCGATCACCGACCGCACGCTGCCAGCAGTAATAGATCCACGTATCGGCCGGCTCCTGGCCAGCGGGACCCTCGCCCCCACCGTGATACGCGTACGAATTCCCGCGCCGCTCGACGTAGACGAGATCGCCCGGCTGAGGGTCGACAGTCAGGATGGTGTTGAGCAGTTGCTCACGATCCACGGCCACCTCGCAGGGTTTGTCCGGCAGGTCGCATTTTACTCCGCCGGACAACCCCTGCTCGGTGCCAGAACGCCGCGCCGCTTACTTCGCTGGTGTGGTGACCGTCGGCGCGGGCGGCGAAGTGGTCGCCGCAGAAGTGTTCACGGTCGGCTGCGCGGTGGGAGACGCGGTGGTAGTGGGAGACGCGGTGACCGTCGGCCGAATCGGCTCGGGGCACTTCCTGTTCCACTCACCGAGGGCGTTGATCTCCGCGGGTGTCCGCGGATCACCCGTGTAATCGAACCGCTCCGTGCAGATGACACCGCAGTTGTCGTTGCAGTTGTCGGTACCACCGGGCCGCGGGGTCTCACCACAGACGATCACACCGCAGTTATCGGTCCCACCCGGCTGCGGAGCGTTCGGGTCCCCACAAAAGACCACACCGCAGTTATCGGTCCCACCGGGCGCAGGCGCCGTCGTGTCCGGTTGCCGAGCCGCGGGCTGTCCCTGGTCACCAACTCCCGGTCGCGATCGTTCCTGAACCTGTGGCCCCGGATTTCTCTGCGCCACACTCGTACTCGTCGGTGCCACAGGGATCGAAGTCCTAGTCACCGTGCTCGATGCAGGCGCACGGGAGTCCGACTCTTTAGTCCCACACCCCGCTACCACCAACACCAGCGCCACTGCGGCCAGCAGCACCCCTAGTACTGCACGCAGCCGACTACCAACCCACATATCTATCCTCATATCTCCTCCAGCTGCCGAAGCAGCACCCCGATCCGAACGTAAAAGTACACGGCGGCAGAAACTTTCGGGCGATTGCCTCATTCAGGACAAAACAGCAACTCAGGCAATCCAGGTCAAGACCTCAGAATGAGGGGCGGCCGCTCGTCGTCAAAGGCCGAGATTGCCGTGGCGCCAGTCGATCCCGTGAGCGAAATCTCAGGCCGTCGGCCTCATCTTGATGGCGTGCTGCAATGTGTACGCTGCGGCGTGCACCCACACCATGAAGGAAGGTCTGCCATGCCTGACGACGACGTGCGTTCAGCGCTACAACGCCACTGGGCCGCGTCGGACGCCAACGACTTTGCGACCGAACACGAAATCTACCGGGCTGACGCAGTTCTCGAATATCCGCAATCAGGCGAACGTATCCGCGGCCGACAAAACATTCAGGCCTCGCGCGAAGCACAGCCGAACGCGAAACGCTTCACCGTGCGACGCATACTCGGCGGCGGAGACCTCTGGATCAGCGAACTCGTCCTTACATACGACGACCAACCGTTTTACGTCGTCAGCATCATGGAATTCGAGGATGCAGAAGCAGTCCGCGAGACCCAGTACTTCGGCGACCCCTTCGCCCCAGGCCCGTCGCGCGCTCAGTTTGTCGAACGCATGGACTAGGCCCGCCGCACTTATGCACCGGCAGAGTCGGTGGACTGGGCTAACGCTTCGTACAGCCAGTTATGGGCCGGCCCGACAGTAATGCGGGCTCCGAGTAGCTGCTCGGTCAGTGCCCAGTAACGATCAATCCGGTGGTCGGTGTCGGTTGCACCGATCAGTAATCGCTTGCGGAAGCGCGGAGAATCGCGTTCCCCGCGCGCGCTGGCATGGGCTTTGACGAAACGATCGAGTTCACTGCCACCGCGCGGCCGCACGCCTGCCGACATAAGTGCCACCACATCCACCATTACGTCGCCCACGTCGACGTACAGCCCTTGACGGTCGCGAATCAACTCCGGCCGTTGCCGCCAGAGTTGCTGTCGCACAGCAGCGCTTGTTTCCGGGTCGGCGACAAGAGCGGCCAGCTCGGCGTACGCGACAACCTCGTCGACGGACGGATCAGCTGGCGGCTCCGGGACATTCCAGCACACCCAACTGTCGACATTGCACCGCGGAATCGGTGCGAGAATGCGCTGCCAGAACCGCACGAGGCAATCATGTACCGCACCACTGTCCTGCGCGGCGGCCAGCAACGCGAGCCGCTCGATCCGCTCCGTCGGAGCAGCCGTCTCCACTGCCAGCACTGACGCCCGCCGCCACGCCAGCGACCTGAATTCGCTATCGAGCCGAGCACTTTCGGCGGCGATGACCTCGTCGATCGACCGCTCGCCGTGCAGCACATCGGTGATCGAGCCCAGCCCGAGCCCAAGCGCGCGCAACCGCCGGACCAGCAGCAATCGATCCGTGGCGCTATCGGCGTCGAACATCCGATGCCCGCCCGGGCTGCGACGAGGTTCCAGAATGCCCTCATCGCAATAGAACCGGATCGTGCGCACCGCAAGCCCGGTACTGCGCGCCAACTCCCCGATGCTCACCAGCGCGCTCGCCTGTATGTCGTCCGTCACAACTAGTTGAACCTCCACCCCGGTGGAGCTCCTAGCGTACTGGCACTGCCGTTCGACCCCGCCCGGCGCCGAAGCGGGCGAGGGGCGTACCGCAGATACGTAAACCGCATCGAGGAAAGGCAATTCGTGGCTACCACGCAGGAAGAAATCGTCGCAGGCATCGCGGAGATCGTCGAGGAAGTGACCGGCATCGAGTCAGCCGAGGTGACGATCGAGAAAGCCTTCGTCGAAGACCTGGACATCGACTCACTATCCCTGGTCGAAATCGCCGTGCAACTAGAAGACAAATACGAAGTCAAGATCCCCGACGAGGACATGTCGAGCCTGAGAACAGTAGGCGACGCCGTCGCCTACGTCCAGAAGATAGAGGCCGACCAACCCCAGCTCGCCGCAGAACTAGAGGCGAAATTCAAGGAAGGCCAAGGGAATTGAACCAAGACCCCCTCAGCGACCAGCGCTTGAAGAGGTGCTACCTCAGTGATTGCTGATCCCCAATTGAACCCCGCCGCAATCGAACTCGGCACCTTCTTCCCACAACCCCCGACCACCATCTGGCGCGCCCTGACAGACCCCGACCTACTCGAACAATGGCTCTTCCGCCCAACCGGATTCACCCCCACACCCGGCACCCACTTCCAATTCACCACCCCAGCCGCACCAATCAACGAGGTCACCTGCGAAGTACTGACAGCCCACCCATACAAGCAACTGACCTACACCTGGCTATACCCCCACTCCGACCACCCCACCCGCTGGATCGTCGACTGGAACCTACAACCCCAAGGCCACGGCACCCGCCTCCTACTAACCCAAACAGGTTTCGACACCAAAGACCGTCGCCAAAAGATGCTCCGCAACGCCATGGAACGAGGCTGGAAACGCACCGCCCTCCCCCGCCTCAGCGAGGTGATCCACCACGGATGGGCAGCCCCATGACATGCTGGTCACGTGAAAAACGTGTGGTGCCAGGCACTTCGGTGGGTTGACGACGACCCGCAGCCCGGCTTGGTAGAGGTCAAGATGACCGATATGCACGGTGGCGAACACTTGTTCATCGACAAGGAGCCGATCTTCACCCCGGACTCGAGCCTGGGTCCGGAAACGGCCTATCCGGTGCGCGTGCTGCTGGCCTGCGAGATCCTCAGCACAAGGGTTCTACCGGACGGCCGCACGGCACTGACCATTACCACTGAGCGACCATGGGACTTGGAGTCGGAAACCGGCCAGACCGAGTTCGAGGTCACCCTCGATCAGCTGGACGATCCGCCCACACGCTGAAGCGGAATTCGACGTCACCACAGAGCCGAATTAAGTCTGAACTCCACGGTTCCTGGGCTCAAGTCGCGACTGCGGTCGGCATGGGGCAGGGTTGGGCGCACCATGAGTGACCACGATTCCTCGCAGACCAGCCGGTGGCGGCACGGCGTGCGGCTCGCGGTGTGTGTCGGGTTCCTGCTCGGGATGTTTTATCTCGTTGTCGTGGCGCGGGTTGTCGATATCGATGGCGTGCGCGGCATGATCGCGGCGACGGGCCCGGCCGCGCCGTTGGTCTACGCGATGGTGTCGGCGCTCCTCGGCGCCATCCTTGTTCCGGGTCCGATTCTGGCCGCTGGGAGTGGTCTGCTGTTCGGGCCACTGGTTGGAACATTCGTGACGCTGGGTGCGACCGTTGGAACAGCAACGATTTCCAGCTTCCTGGGGCGGCGGGCGGGCCGCGAAAGTGCACGCGGGCTGCTCGGTGCCGAACGGACCGAACGCCTCGACGCACAGATCGAACGACGCGGCCTCTGGGCCGTAGTCGGACAGCGCTTCGTCCCGGGCGCCCCGGATGCACTGGCGTCCTACCTGTTCGGCGCGCTCGGAGTTCCGTTGTGGCAGATGGCCACCGGCGCGTTCATCGGATCCGCACCACGCGCATTCGTCTACACCGCACTCGGCGCATCCATCGGTGACCTGTCAGCCCCATTGGCCTACACCGCAATCGCGATATGGTGCGTAATCGCCATCATCGGCGCCTTCGCCGCTCATCGCGGATACCGCAGTTGGCGCCGCCGCGGTGTAGTCGCCGAGCCGACGACGAAAGCTACACGTTGAAGCGGAACTCGACTACGTCGCCGTCGGCCATTACGTAGTCCTTGCCTTCCATGCGGACCTTGCCTGCGGCTTTGGCGGCGGCCATGGAGCCGTGTGCTATGAGGTCGTCGAAGGCTACGATTTCGGCTTTGATGAAGCCGCGTTCGAAGTCGGTGTGGATTACGCCTGCGGCTTTGGGGGCGGTGTCGCCCTGGTGGATTGTCCAGGCGCGGGATTCTTTGGGGCCTGCGGTGAGGTAGGTCTGTAGGCCGAGGGTGTGGAAACCTGTGCGGGCCAGGGCGTTCAGGCCGGGTTCGGTTTGGCCGATGGATTCGAGGAGTTCGAGGGCGGATTCGTCGTCGAGTTCGAGGAGTTCGGCTTCGACCTTGGCGTCGAGGAAGACGGCGTCGGCGGGGGCGACGGCGGCTTTCAGTTCGGCGATCTTCGCGTCATCGGTGAGGACGGACTCGTCGGCGTTGAAGACGTAGAGGAAGGGCTTGGTGGTGAGCAGCGAAAGCTCTTTCAGCAGTTCGCCGTCCAGCTTGGTGCGCGCGGAGTAGAGGGTCTGGCCGCTGTCGAGGACCGCGTTGGCGGCGACGGCCGCGTCGAGCAGGGGCTTACGGTCCTTCTTGATCCTGGCTTCTTTTTCCAGCCGCGGGATCGCCTTCTCGAGGGTCTGCATGTCGGCGATGATCAGCTCGGTCTCGATCACCTCGATATCGGCGAGCGGGTCGACGCGGCCGTCGACGTGCACCACGTCATCGTCGGCGAAGACACGGACAACCTGGCAGATGGCGTCGGCTTCGCGAATGTTGGCGAGGAACTTGTTGCCGAGACCGGCACCCTCGGACGCACCCTTGACGATGCCCGCGATATCCACGAAGGACACCACGGCGGGCAGGATCTTCGCCGAACCGAAGATCTCCGCGAGCTTGTTCAACCGCGGATCGGGCAGCGGGACCACGCCGACATTCGGCTCGATGGTCGCGAACGGGTAGTTCGCCGCCAGCACGTCGTTCTTGGTCAACGCGTTGAAAAGCGTCGACTTTCCGACGTTGGGCAGGCCGACGATTCCGAGGGTGAGACTCACGAGACTGCCTCGCTTCGCTCGGCAGTCTCGTACGTCTCGGACGCTGTATTAGATGGTTCGCTCGCTCGCTCGCTCACGAGAACGAGAGTCTACGCGGCAGGCGCGGTGCTCCCACCCGCGCCTGCCTTAGCCGTGATCAGGGGATAAGCACGACCTTGCCGAGATTGCCGCGGTCTTCGATCACCGCGTGCGCCTCGGCGGCGTCGTCGAGCGCGAATTCCGCGTGCACCACGGGCCGAAGCTGATCGGACGCGACGTACTGCCACAGCTCCTGACGCCACTGGTAGAACAGGTCCGGCTGTCCCTTGGCGATGCGGGCGACCTGGAATCCGATCACCGACTTGGCGCCGACGAGCAGGTCGTACGCCTGGATGGTGCCGCCGCCGGAGCTGTAGTAGACCAGCCGTCCGCCGGGGCCGACGGCGGCGAGCGCAGGTACGAGCAGATCGCCACCGACCGCGTCCAGCGCGTAGTCGACGGGCTCACCCCACGACGCCTGCCCGTACTCGATCACCTCGTCGGCACCGAGCCCGCGCACGAACTCCGCCTTGGTCTGGTCCGAGACCGCACCGACCACCCGCGCAGCGCCACGCACCCGCGCCAGCTGCACCGCGAGATGCCCGACCCCACTGGCCGCCGCCGTGACGAGCGCCGCCTCGCCCTCGCGAGGGTTCGCCGCCTCGAGCGCACCGAGCGCGACCAAACCACTGCGCACCAGCGCAACCGCATCCACGGCCGACGCCCCATCCGGAATCGGCGACGCCATAGCCACCGAGAGCAGCGCGTAGTCGGTATACCCGTGCCCGAACACCAGCCCGGTCACCCGATATCCCGGCGCATATCCGCTGACACCGTCCCCGACCGCGACCACCTCGCCCGCGACCTCGCCACCCAGCGCGATCGGCTCCCGCTGCTCGCGCACCTTCCGCACCGTCGGCAGCGTCACCCCGATCGCCTCGACCCGAACCAGGAGTTCCCCGGGCCCCGGCGTCGGCACCTCGACCGACACGACCTCGAGCACCTCAGGACCACCGCTGCGCTCGTATTGGACCCGCCGCATCACACCTCCAGAAAACATGGGAAAGACGACACGGTAACCAGAGCCCGGTGTGTGCTCATACCGAATTACCGGCCCGAGTGCTCCATCTCACCGCCCTTGCGGACGCCGCTGGGCGGCGTAGCGTGACCTGCATGGAGCCGAGCACCGAGGTGGTGACGGCGCGGCCGGCGCCCATGCTCGCGCCGTTCATCGATCATTACGTCGGCTACCGCATGACGGGGTATCCGGCGGGGCTGCATCGCGGCCTGCCTTCGGCGCACATGACGTTCATCATCAGCATCGGTCCGACCATCGACGTTGTCGCACAGACGGATCCGAGCCAATCCCCGCAGGACTACCGCTGTTCGGTGAGCGGGTTGCAGGCGAGCACGGCACTGATCTCGCATACCGGTCACCAGGAGGGTGTCTCGGTCGCGCTGACCCCGCTCGGCAGCCGAGCGCTGTTCGGCGTGCCCGCCGCGGCGCTGTGGGACACGTCGGTGGAATTCGCGGACGTGGTCGGCCCGATGGGGCGCGAGCTGTGGGAACGATTGCAGGAACCGCTGAGCTGGCCGGAACGCTTTGCCACCGTCGACCGGATCCTGACCAAGATGGCCTACCCCGATCGCGTGGTCGCACCCGAGCTCACCTGGGCCTGGCGTGCGCTCGTCGACTCCGGTGGTACCCGGTCGGTCAGCTCACTGGTCGAGGACATCGGCTGGAGCAGACAGCACCTCGCCCGCCGGTTCGGCAACGAGTTCGGCCTGAGCCCGAAGCTCGCGGCCCGGATCACCCGCTTCGAACGGGCGCGCCGGATGCTCGAGCGCACCCCATCGTTCATCACCATCGCGCAGGTGGCGGCCAGCTGCGGCTACTACGACCAGGCCCACCTGAATCGCGACTTCGCCGAACTGGCCGGGACCAGCCCGACGGTCTGGCTGAGCGAGGAGATTCCATCCGTCCAAGACACCGACGGGTCCGTCGAGCAACGCTGAACGCATGACGAATCCAACACCCACCGACATCACCACCCGCACCGCCGTCTGGCCCACGCTGACCTTCCGCGATGCCAGGGCCATGTCCAAGTTTCTGGTCGAAGCGTTCGGCTTCCAGGAGACCGCGATGTACACCCGCGAAGACGACCCATCGATCGTCGAGCACGCCGAACTGCGCTGGCCGCTCGGCGGTGGCGTGATGTTCGGCTCCGCGTGCAAGGACGAGAGCGTGTTCGGCAAGCGTGTCCCCGGCAACGACTCGACCTACGTGGTCTGCGACGACCCGGACGCCCTGTTCGAGCGCGCGACTGCCGCCGGGGCCGAGGTGCTGCGCGGTCTGCGCGACGAGGACTACGGCTCGCGCGGCTTCACCGTCCGCGATCCCGAGGGCAACCTCTGGAGCTTCGGCACCTACTGGGGCGAGTAGGTCGACGGGAGCACTGCATAAGTTCACCTGGGGTCTACGGCCCGACGGCACCCAACGCCGTTGGGCCGCCAACGTTCAGCGACCGCCGAGGCCGGACATGGCCATGCCGCGAATGAACGCACGTTGGGCGATCGCGTACACCACGAGCAACGGCAACAGAATGACCATCGAGGCGGCCATAAGTATCGGCCACTGGGTGTAGTACTGCCCCTGAAGACGCACCAATCCCAGTGTGACGGTGGCGATCTCGTTGCGTTGAATCATGACCAACGGCCACAGGAAGTCGTTCCACACGGTGATCCAGGTGAGCACACCGAGCACCATCAGGGCGGGTCGGGTGTGCGGCAACAGCACTCGCCAATAGACCTGCCAGGTGGAGCAGCCGTCGAGGATTGCTGCCTCCTCCAATTCCGTTGGCAGGGTGCGGAAGAACTGGCGCATCAGATAGGTGCCGAAGGCGCTGCCGAACAGACCGGGCACGATCATCGCCCACGGCGTGTCCACCCAGCCGAACGCCCGCATCAGCAGAAACTGCGGGATCACCGTGACGGTCAGCGGCACCATGAGCGTGCCCAAGTACGCGACGAACAGCACCTCACGTCCGCGAAACCGCAAGCGCGCGAACGCATACCCCGCCAGTGAGCAGAAGAACACCTGCCCCGCGGTGACGCACACCGCATACACCGCGGTGTTGAGCAGCATCCGCCCGAGCGGCAGCAGCTCGAACACCTTTCCGTAGTTGGACCACTGTGGGCTCGCCGGGAGCAGGTTCCCCTCGGCGATCTCCCCCTCCCCCTTCAACGACCCGGACAACGCCCACAGAATCGGTGCCAGCGCACACCAGGCGATGCCGATCAGCACTGCGTAAATCGCAACCCCGCGCAGGATCGCTCGGCCACGCGCCGTGTTCACAGCTCCATCGCCTCCCGCCGCGCAAACCGCAACTGCAACAACGTGAGCACCAGCAGAATCGCGAAGATCACCCACGCCAACGCCGACGCATACCCCACCTCGTAGAATCCGAAAGCGTTCTGGAACAACATGATTCCCAGCAGATACGTCCCCGTCTCCGGTCCCCCATTGCTCCCGGTCAACGCATACACCTGATCGAACGCCTGCACCGAATTGATGACGGTGATCACGAAGACGAACGACAGCGGCCCACGGATCAGCGGTAGCGTGATCGCCGAAAACCGCCGCAGCGCACCGGCTCCGTCGATCTTCGCCGCCTCGTAGAGCGGCTCCGGCACCCCCTGCATCGCGGCAAGCAGAATGACCGTCGCGAACGGCACGCTCTTCCACACGGTGACAACACTCAGCGCGACCAACGCCAGGTCCGGATCGGTCAACCACGGCACCGGGCCGATACCCACCCAGCCGAGCCCGATGTTGAGCATCCCGTCCTCGGTGAAGATGAACCGCCACACCACCGCCATCGCGACGGTCGAAGCCACCAGCGGCAGGAACGCCAACGTCCGAAAGAGCCCGATACCCGCCGACTTCCGATTCAACGCCGCCGCGATCCCCAACCCGATCAGCACCGTGGGCACCAGCGTGAGCACGGTGAACACCGCACTGTTGCGTAACGCGATGAGGAACAACGGATCCGACCCGAACAACCGCACATAGTTGTCCAGCCCCACATACCGCATCGGCCGGAACAAGTCCCACGAGTGCAAACTCAGATACAGCGAAAACCCCAACGGAAACAACAGGAACACCGCCACCGCCGCCACATTCGGCGCCACGAACACCCACCCCGCCCGCTCCCGCTTACGCGCCAGCTGCCCCGTGAGTGGCACACCATGGTGAGTCGTTCTCGCGATTCGCCGCAGCCATGTGCCACTCACGGTGACTCCAAGAGGGCGTCGAGGTCTGCGGTGAATTGGCCGTCGAGGGAGGTGGCGGGGGCGGCGCCGCGGAGGACGCGGTTGGCGCCGCGTTCCATCAGTGCGGAGACCTTGCCCCAGGCGGGGGTCACGGGCAAGGGGCGGGAGTTGTCCGGGCCCTCGGTGAAGACCGTGATGTTGCGGATATCCCGGTGTGCGGCAGCGAAACCGGGCGAGCCCATCGCGGATTTCAGCACCGGCACGAACAACCCGGAGGCGGCGATGATGGACTGCCCCACCGGTCCGGTCGCGAATTTGACGAATTCCCAAGCTTGTTCGATACGCGGACTGTCCGCCGCGATGGACAACCCGGTACTGCCGACATCGGTGATCGCCCCGGGACCGCCGTGCGGCCCGACCGGCAACACGGTGACATCGATCGAAAGCCCTTCCTGCCCCGCGAATTCGGAGTACAGCCAGTGCCCGCCGAGCACCATCGCCGCCCGACCCGCGCGGAACAGGTCCGCCGCCGAAATCGACAGCTGGTCGGCAACTTTCGGCGCAACTCCATGCCGCAATGCGAGATCGGCATAGAACTGGAACCCGGCGGCGAACCGCGGATCACCGAGGTTGGCCTTGGTCGGCGCCACCGACGGCGTGAACCACTCCGCGCCGTTGTTCATCCCGAAGCAGGCCGCCGAGTAGTACGGCACCCAGGCATCGGCGAAGCCCCATTGCCGGTTCCGGGTGAGTGTCCGTGCGGCGTACAGGAATTCGTCGAACGACCAGGCGTCCCGCCAGCGGGCGGGCGGCGTCAGCCCGGCCGCGGCGAACAGGTCCCGGTTGTAATAGAGGAACACCCCGGACCACTGCTCGGGCAGCGCGTACTGCCCGCCCGCATAGGTGAAGGTGTCGTACAACGCCGGATAACTATCCCGTCGCAACATCTCCGCGTACTCGGGCTCCCGATCCAGCAGCGTGCGCAGATCGAGCAGCACACCGCGCTCGGCGAGCCCGGAGTAGAGCAGCTCCCAGGCCATGATGACGTCCGGACACTTGCCGCCCGCGCAGTAGGTGAGCAGCTGCTGCTGCGGATCGGGACCGGACATGATGGTGCGAATCCTGATGTCCGGGTGCCGCTTCTGGAATTCGTCGATGATCGTCAACCGCATCCGCGCCTCTTCCGGCCTGGCCTGGAAGAAGAACGTCAGCGCGTCGTCGGCGGATCCGCATCCGGTCGCGCCGAGCAGCGGCGCAGCCAGCGCCGAGCTGAGCAGGGTGCGACGACGAACCGGTGACACGAGCTCCTCCACGACGGCTGACGGGGTGGATACGTGAAACTCGGCATGAGAAACGTCGGTGTGTAGGACCGATCGGCGGATGCCAGAGCCAGCATGGCAGCATACGGATGGCAACATCGCCGGGCGAGGGAACACGCCCACGCACACCGGCGAACACCGGCGACCGCGAACAACGGTCGACCGGGCAGCTGACGCCCCGCGGGCCACCCATACTCGCGCAGCGCTGGCGGATCGAGCCCCGCTCGTAGGAACGCACAGTACGAGTCCTCGCGGCGATCTCGATCCGTATCGCAATGTTCAGACTTGGCTAAGTCTGGCTCATTCACGCCTCGGTTCAGCTACGTTGACATCGTTTCAGCCAGCTCGATTTCACGGGAGAGTAGTTCGCATGGCGACCATCGAATACCTCCGGACAGATCCCGACCTACCTCCCGTGGGTGTCGTGGACCGTTCGCCTATCACCCCTGTTAAGAAGGGTATTTTCGCCGCAATAGCCGTAGTGGGTGCCATCGCCTGGGCGGTCCTGGCCATCTCCCGCGGCGAGTCGGTCAACGCGGTCTGGATCGTGGTCGCGGCCGTGGCCACCTATGTACTGGCCTACCAGTTCTATTCCAGGCTCATCGAGTACAAGATCGTCAAACCGCGGGACGACCAGGCCACGCCCGCCGAGATCCTGGAAAACGGCAAGGACTACATGCCGATGGACCGGCGGGTGCTGTTCGGGCACCACTTCGCCGCCATCGCCGGCGCCGGCCCGCTGGTCGGTCCCGTCCTCGCCGCGCAAATGGGTTACCTGCCCGGCACCATCTGGATCGTGATCGGCGTCGTCTTCGCCGGCGCGGTGCAGGACTACCTGGTGCTGTGGGCCTCGACCCGCCGCCGCGGCCGCAGCCTCGGGCAGATGGCCCGCGACGAGCTCGGCGCGGTCGGCGGCGTGGCCGCGATCATCGCCGTGCTGGTGATCATGATGATCCTGCTCGCGGTGCTCGGCATCGTCGTGGTGAACGCGCTGGCCGCGACACCCGGCAAGGACGGCACCCTGCAGGGCGGCAGCCCGTGGGGCGTCTTCTCCATCTCGATGACCATCCCGATCGCCCTGTTCATGGGCGTGTACCTGCGTTTCTTCCGGCCGGGCAAGGTCGGCGAAGTCTCCCTCATCGGGTTCGCGCTGCTGCTGCTCGCGATCATCTCCGGCAACTGGGTCGCCGGATCCGGTTGGGGCCAGGACTGGTTCACGCTGTCGGGCACCACCATCGCGTGGTTCCTCATCGGTTACGGCTTCGTCGCCTCGGTGCTGCCGGTGTGGCTGCTGCTCGCGCCGCGTGACTACCTGTCCACCTTCATGAAGATCGGCACCATCGTGCTGCTCGCCGTCGGCGTGCTGATCACCATGCCGGTGCTGAAGGCGCCCGCCGTCTCGGACTTCGCGAGTTCCGGCAAGGGCCCGGCGTTCGCGGGCAGCCTGTTCCCGTTCCTGTTCATCACCATCGCCTGCGGCGCGCTCTCCGGATTCCACTCGCTGGTCTCCTCCGGCACCACGCCGAAGCTGCTGGAGAAGCAGTCGCAGGCCAGGATGATCGGCTACGCGGGCATGCTGATGGAGTCGTTCGTCGCCGTGATGGCGATCATCACCGCGAGCATCATCGACCAGCACCTGTACTTCGCGATGAACGCGAGCGCGGGTCTGACCGGTGGCACCGCGGAGAAGGCGGCGACCTACACCAATAGCCTTGGGCTGAGCGGCAATCCGATCACCGCCGCCGAGCTGAACCAGGCGGCCAAGGACGTCGGCGAGACCAGCATCGTCTCGCGGACCGGTGGCGCGCCGACGCTCGCCGTCGGCATGTCCGAGGTGCTGCACAAGTTCCTCGGCGGCACCGGCCTCAAGGCGTTCTGGTACCACTTCGCGATCATGTTCGAGGCGCTGTTCATCCTCACCACGATCGACGCCGGTACTCGTGTCGCGCGCTTCATGCTGTCGGACTCGCTGGGCAACCTCGGCGGCCCGGCCAAGAAGTTCAAGGATCCGTCCTGGCGGCCCGGTGCCTGGCTCTGCTCGGCGATCGTGGTCGCCGCGTGGGGCTCGGTCCTGCTGATGGGTGTCACCGATCCGCTCGGCGGCATCTACACGCTGTATCCGCTGTTCGGCATCTCCAACCAGTTGCTCGCCGCGATCGCGCTCACCGTGGTGCTGACCATCGTGATCAAGAAAGGCCTGATCAAGTGGGCCTGGATTCCGGCACTCCCGCTCATCTGGGATCTGACGGTGACGATGACAGCGTCCTGGCAGAAGATCTTCTCCGCCGACCCGGGCATCGGTTACTGGAAGCAGCACAGTAACTACAGCGCTGCGCTCGACGCCGGGAAGGTGCTGGCACCGGCCAAGACGGCGGACGATATGGAGAAGGTGGTCCGTAACACCTTCATCCAGGGCAGCCTGTCGATCATCTTCGCGGTACTCGTGCTGATCGTGGCGATAGTCGGCCTCGTGGTGTGTGTGCGGGCCTGGCGAGCGGGTGGCGGCCCGAGCAGCGAATCGGAGGACGAACCGTCGAAGATCTTCGCGCCGAAGTCCTTCCTCGCGACCGCAGAGGAGAAGGAGGTGCAACGGGAATGGGACGCCTTGATCGCGACCGGGAAGGTCCGAGCGCCGGGCGCCGCGCAAGTGAAAGCGACGCATTGACCGTGCATGTCGCCCCGCACGGCAGTCGGTCGACTGCCATGCGGGGCCTGCGTGCCGCCCGAAGTTCCTGTGCGACAGCGGTTCGCACGGTCGGCTGGTGGTTCAACTCGATCCTCGGCGGCCAGGACTATCAGCGGTATGTGGACCATCTGGCGCGCAACCATCCCGGCTGCGCGGTGCCGTCGGAACGCGAGTACTGGCGCACCCGGCACGCGGACGCGGACCACAACCCGACGAATCGCTGCTGCTGAGGCACGGCGGGGCGACGCGATGAGGGCGACGCTCCGTCGGCCGAAGCCGGGTTGATCTGCGCGTTTACTGCTCGGCTCGGCAGCCGCCGGGTTGGGGAGCGCGCACGCACGAGGGGTGATGGCAGATTCCCGCTAGCGGAGTATGTCCTTACCTGACATTGTGGTTGGCGTGACGATCACGGCGTTGGATTTCGAACGGTGCTACCGAGCGGTTTCGACCAGGGACTCCCGCTTCGACGGGCAGTTCTTCACCGCGGTGCGGACCACCGGAATCTATTGTCGCCCTTCGTGTCCGGCGATCACGCCGAAACGGGCCAACGTGTCGTTCCTGCCGACCGCCGCGGCGGCGCAGCAGGCGGGCTATCGCGCCTGCCGCCGCTGCCTGCCCGACGCGGCCCCCGGATCACCGCTCTGGAACACCCGCGCCGACCTGGCCGCTCGGGCGATGCGGTTGATCGGCGACGGGGTGATCGAACGCGGCGGCGTGCCTGCACTGGCCGCCACACTCGGCTATTCGCAGCGGCAGTTGACCCGCGTGCTGACCACCGAACTCGGCGCGGGTCCGCTGGCGCTGGCTCGCGCGCACCGGGCACATACCGCGCGACTACTGATCCAGACGACGGCAATGCCCATGTCGGACATCGCCTTTGCGGCCGGGTTCGCCAGCATCCGTCAGTTCAACGACACGGTGCGCGAGGTGTTCGCGGTCAGCCCGACCACCATGCGGACCGAGGCGCACCGGGCGAAGTCCACCTCGAACGGGCGCCCAGTGCCCGCCGTCAACGGCTCGCTCAGCCTGCGGCTGCCCTACCGTGAGCCGCTGGATCGGGCCTGGCTGGAATGGTTCCTCTCCTCGCACGTGGCGCCCGGCATGGAGCTGTGGGAGAACCGCGCGTACACCCGAAACGTGCGCACCCCGCACGGCCACGCGACGACCCGGCTCAGCTTCCAGCGCGACCACGTGCGGGCCGAACTGGCCCTGCACGACATGCGGGACCTGGCACCGACCGTCGCGCGACTGCGGCATCTGCTCGACCTCGACGCCGACCCAATAGGCATCGACGAGGCGCTGGGTGTCGCTCCGGGACAGCGGGTTTCGACGCCGGAGCTGACCGACCCGGACACCACTCGATTGCCGGACGCGGGCGCCGGATCACCACCGGACGCGGAGCTAGATCCCTGCGATGGACGAAAGCCGTTCTTCTCCCCCGGTATTCGAGTTCCGGGTTGCCTGGACGGGCCGGAACTGTTGCTGCGCACCATGATCGGGCAGCAGATCTCGGTGTCGGCGGCGGCGACGCACACCGCACGGCTGGTCGATGCGCTCGGTGATCAGGTCGACGGGCCGATACCACTGCTGTTCCCCACTCCGGCGGTGATCGCCGAACGCGGTGCCGAGGTGCTCACCGGTCCGACGCGGCGGATTCGCTCGATCATCGGCGCGGCCGAGGCGCTGGCCAGCGGGGAGCTGGCGTTGCATCAGGGACGTACCGCCGCCGATCTACGTCGCGATCTGCTCGCGTTGGACGGGGTCGGCCCGTGGACGGCCGACTACGTGACCATGCGTCTACTCGCCGACCCGGACGTGTTGCTGAACACCGATCTGGTTGTCCGCCAGGGTGCCGCGGTGCTCGGCATCGACCTCGCCGACACCGCACGTTGGGCGCCGTGGCGCTCGTATCTGTCCATGCACCTGTGGAAAGCGGCGCTGACCGATCGCGCCGACCGATCCAAGTCCGCCGCGGCCAAGTCCGCCTCCTCGAAAGCGAGCGCCGAAGCATGAACGCCACCACCGTTGTTCGCCCGGCCAAACGTCATATCGGTATCGCCACTGCGGATTTCGCGACCGCCGATACGCCGATCGGTCCGTTCACCGCGGTCGTCGATGCCGACGGTGCCGTGCTGGGTGCCGGTTGGACCGCCGACACAGACGACCTCCGTCCAGTGATCCATCCGACGTTGCGTCCGGCCGAACTGCGCCAACGGGATTCGCTCGGCGAGCTCACCCGAATCATCACCGCGTATCACGATGGCGACCTCACCGCGATCGACAGCGTGCCTGTTCGCCAGCAGTCCGGCGAATTCCTCATGCACGCTTGGGAAGTACTGCGGAAGGTCCCTGCGGGCGCACCGATCACCTACACCGAGTACGCCGCCATCTCCGGTCGTCCCGACGCTACCCGTGCCGCGGCCAACGCGTGCGCGCGCAATGCGGCGGCCCTGTTCGTTCCGTGCCACCGCATCTACCGCATCGGTGGCGCGCTGGGCGGCTTCCGCTGGGGTCTGCCGATCAAGCGCTGGCTGCTCGATCACGAGGCGTGAGGCGCTGACCGAAGACGACCGTCAGCGGTCTGTCCGGCTGACGGTTGCCTGCGGTTCGTTCAGGGCAATGGGACGGCAGCGCGCTCGATGTACCGGGCGCGTCCGGCCGACAGACCGATCACGATGTTGCACACCATCAATACCAACAGCCCGACGAGCGGCACCGTCCACGAACCCGACAGCGAGTACAGCGCGGTGGCGAGCAGCGGTCCGGCGGCACCGATCAGATAACCGATGGTCTGCGCCTTGGTCGACAGTGCCGCGGCGGTGTGGTGATCGCGGGTGCGCAGCACGTAGAGCATGCTCGGCAGGGTCTGACCCGCGCCGATGCCGATGCCGAGCACCACCAACCACAGCAGCGCCGTCGAGACCGGAGCGCACAGGATGCCGAGGACACCGGCGAAACACAACGCCGCCGCGACGGCCAGATGCACGCGCTGGCTGCTGTGCCGACCCGCCAGCATCGGCCCGACGAAACCGCCGACAGCCAGCATCAACGCGCAGATCGACAGGTAGAACCCCGCAGTCGTCTGACTGACCCCACGCGCGACGTAAATCGAAGGCAGCCAAGCGAACACGGTGTACAGCAGCAGCGACTGCAAGCCGAAGTAGCCAGTCACGCTCCACGCCAACCGATTTCGCAACAGCCACGACCAGGAGCTCGACACCGTGCCCGGCGCGGGCGGCTGACCGAGCTGCGGGATCAACGCGATCAGCGCCAGCAACGCGGGGATCAACGCGACTCCGAGCGCCAGTTCCGTGGAGCCCGTCATCCGGTAAACGGGCACCGCCACCGCGGCGGCGAGCGCGGCACCGACGCTGATCATCAGCCCGTAAACACCCATCATGGCGCCGATCCGTGACCCCGGGAAACGCTTCTTCACCAGCACCGGCGTGATCACATTGAGCACGGCGACCCCGGCGGACGCGATCACCGTGCCCGCGAACAACCCCGTAGTACCGATGGAGCGCACCACGAGGCCGACCACCAGCACCGCCATCGCCGCGAACAGGGCGCGTTCCTCGCCGAGCCGCCCGCGCACCAAGACGCCGACTGAGGCGAAGATCCCCATGCACAACGCTGGGAGTGCAGTCAAAACCGTTGCTGCGGAACGGCTCAGGTCGAGCGCGGGCAACAACGGGCCCGGTCCGGCGAACGGGATTCGGAGGTTGAAACTGACCAAGACGAACGCGGTGATCAGCAGGGGCACCGACGCCGCACGGGCGGTACGCGGTGGATCCAGAACTCGGTTCATGCCCGTCACTGTTGCGGCTCGAGTCGACTTGAGCGCAAGCGTGCTCCGCGCGACCGCTAAGCGGGGTACTCCAGATCCCGCGGTGTGATGGGATTACCCGCCATCCGCTGCGCGATCACCTCTCGCATGAAATCGCACCGCCCCGCCGGATGGGCATTCGGGCACACCAGCATGTGTTCGAGCTGCGCTTGGCCCTCGGCCAGCCGTCGTCGCTGCTCCTCTATGGCGTCGATGCGGTCCCGCACCACCGCGCGCCAGCCGAACGGATCGCCGGACAGCATGGCCGCGATCTCGTCCAGGCTGAGCAAGCCCAACTCCTGCCACAGCTGGATCAGCCCGATCCGGTGCAGCTGATCGGCATCGAACTGCCGCACACCCGCGCGCCGGGCGGACGCGGTGATCAGTCCGCGTTCTTCCCAATAGCGCAGGGTGGAGACGGCCAGCCCGAACCGCCGACCGACCGCACCGATCGCCACCAACTCCTGAGCCGCGTTCTCCGTCACTCCATCATTCGACATCGGTACCGCGTCGAGTTCAACCATCCGGTCAGGCGACGGTGGCCTCGAGGTGCGAGCCGGTGCGGCCGCGCCGAACGTGCAGGCGGCTGGGGATGCGCTGGCGCATTTCGTCGACGTGGCTGACCACGCCGACCACTCGGCCGCCCGCGCGGAGTTCGTCGAGGACACCCATCACCGCGTCCAGGGTGTCCGCGTCGAGGCCGCCGAAGCCCTCGTCGATGAAGAGAGTGTCCAGGACGAGGCCGCCGGATTCGGCGGCGACGGTGTCGGCCAGGCCGAGCGCCAAAGACAGGGAGGCCATGAAGGTTTCGCCGCCGGAGAGGGTCTTGGCGGGGCGGATGGCGCCGGTGTAGTCGTCGCGGATGTCCAGGCCGAGTCCGCCGCGGCGACCGCGCGGGCCTGCCTTGTCGGAGTGGACGAATTCGTAACGGCCGCCGGACATTCGGCGTAGGCGCAGTGACCCGGCCTGGGCCACTTCTTCGAGGCGGGCGGCGAGAACGTATGAGCGCAGCGACATCCGGCGGTTGTTCTCGCCGCGGCCCGCGACCACCTCGGCGAGTCCGGCCAGTTCGTCGTGGGTGCGTTGCAGTGGAGCGATGCGATCCACGGCTGCCCAGAGTTGGCCGCCGAGGTCTTCCAGCAGGCCGACCCGCCTGGTCGCCTCGGCGTGCACGGCGATGGCGGTGTTCAGCTGGGCTTGCGCGGCGGCGACGGCGGAATCGAGCTCGGTCAGGTCGCCGGGTTCGATCGATTCCGCTGCTCGGATTTCGGGTTCCGCGAGAACGGCTTCGGCGTTCGAGCGGGCCCGGTCGGCGGCGGTCAGTTCCGCTTCGATGTCGGACTGGCGTTGCGGGGTGCGGCTGGCGGCGGTGACTACTCGTGCGTATGAGGTCAACCGTGCAACCTCGTCGCGTGGCACGGCGCCCGAATCCATCGGCGCGACAGTAGAACTCGATGCGCCGTCACCGGAGTCTGCCTCCGGTTGCCGCCCAGGTTCCTGCTCGGGTACGAAACCTGCGGCGCGAGCGAGGTTTTCGACGCGGTCGGCGATGACGGCGACCTGTTCGCGGGCGGCCGCGGCGTCGGCGCGGGCGTCGCGGAGGGTGGTGGCGTCGGTGACGAGCGCGGTGAGGCGGGCGTAGCGGCGGTCGATGGTTTCGTCGGCGCCCGCGGCGGCGCGGAGGCGGTCGTTGAGCTCGGCGAGGCGGGTGGTGGCGGTGGCGACGTTCGCGGCGACTGTGCTTCGGCGCGAATCGGATTCGCGGAGTTCGTCGTGCAGGCGGGCCTCGTCGGTGCGCAGGCGAGTGAGTTCGGCGGTCAGGCCGTCGGCGAGGGCCGCCAGTTCGGCGGTGTCCTCGTAGCGGTCGGTGGCGGTGCGGAGGGCGGCGGCCAATTCGACTCGGTCGGCGTCGCCGCCGCGGGCGTTGAGCGCTTCGATCTCGCGCTCCAGGGTGGTGATTCGAGCCTGCACGCGGTCACGCGCGTCTTCGGCGGCGCGTTCGGCCGTCATCGCGGACTCTTCGACGTCCTTGGAGACGGCGGAGGCGGTGGGGCGGGCGGGCGCGGGGTGGTCGGCGGATCCGCAAACCGCGCAGGGCTGGCCGTCGGTCAGCCCACCGGCCAGTTCGGCAGCCATGCCTGCGAGCCTGCGCTCACGCAGGTCGAGGACCCGTTCCTTGGCATCGTTGTGCGTGGCGCGGGCCGACTCGAACTCGACTCGGGCGTGGTCCAAACCTGTTTTGCGGGAGGCGAGTTCGACCGCGGCCGCAGCGGCGGTCTGTAGCCGCTCGCATTCGGCGGTCAGGGTGGGCAGGGTGGCGGCCGCGTTCGTCGCCTCGCGCAGACGCGTCTCGAGGGTGGCGAGGGAGCCGGGGAGTTGTTCGCGCAGCCGGGTCAGCTTGGTCACCTGGGTGTTGAGGGCGGCGTCCTCGTCGCGCAGCCCAGCCAACTCGCGGGTGAGTCGAGTGGCCGCCGTAGCGTCGGCCCGCACCTCGTCCAGCCCGCCGATCTGCGCGCTCCAGCGGCGAATCGCGGCATCGATGTCGGCGTCGTCCCGGATAACCGCCGGGTGATTCGGTTCGGCGGCACGACGACCCGAACGGAGCGGTCGGACAGTCCGCCGCTCCGCATCCGCCTGGTCGGCAGAGTGGGTCGCCGCATCGTCGAGCGTCCTCGCGCCATTCGAATCGGTACCAAGGTGATTCGCACGTAATGGTCGGACACCTCGCTCCTCGGCGTCTACGTGTCCCTCAGCGCTTTGCTCGCCATCAACGTCATCCGTGTCCAAGTGCGCGACGTGGACCAGTTCGATGCCACCTAGGTCGGCTCCGGCAGGCTCGAGCAGGCGTCCGGCCAATTGCTGACTGGCGCGTGGTGTTTCGCTGTCTCGGCGGCGCATCTGCATGACCGCGTCGCGCGCCTCGTCGATGGCCGCGGCGACCGGCTCGGCACGACGGGCAAGTTCGAGTTCGGCCTGTAGGGCGGTGCGCTGGTCCACCGCAGCGGCGTAGTCGTCGAGTTGCTTGCGGGCGGCGGACATTCGGCGGCGTAGCTCGTGCAGGCGGCGTTGTTCCTCGGCGAGGGCCCGCACGCGCGCCGACTCCTGTTGGCAGCGTTCGGATTCCGTTGTCGCAGTGGTCAGATCGGTCCTAGCGGTGGTGAGCATTTCCTGCGACCAGCCGACGGCCTCCAGCGGGCCGACCGTCTCGGTCGCGCCCGCGCCTGCCGCGACGCCGACCTGTGCGATCAGCCGGTCGATGCCTTGCTTGCGGGAGTCGAGGTCGGCGGTAGAGGCGCGGCGCTTGTCGGCGAGCCATTGTTCGGCGCTGCCGAATCGTTCGGTGTCGAAGAGCTTTTCGAGCAGCTTCTCGCGATCTTCGTTGTCCGCCCGCAGGAAGCGTGCGAAGTCGCCCTGTGGCAGCAGCACCACTTGGAAGAACTGGTCGGCGCTCATGCCGAGCAGCCGGATGATCTCGTCGCCGATATCGGGTATCCGGGAGAGGTTTTCGCCGCGCCCGTCCAGCCAGGCCAGCGTCGCCTTGGCGGGGTCGGTGCGCATGCCGGTGCCGCGTAGCTTCGGGCGTTCGAATTCGGGGATGCGGGTCAGGCGCACCCGCCGTCCGCCGAGCGTCGCCTCCAGAATCACCTGCGGCGGAGTCTGTTCCGCCGCGTGATCGGAGTGCAGGCGCTTGCTTTCCCCGCGTGCGCCGGGGACCCGGCCGTAGAGCGCGAAGGCGATCGCGTCGAGGACGGTCGTCTTGCCCGCGCCGGTCTGTCCGTGCAGCAGGAAGAGCCCGTCGGCGCCGAGCGCGTCGAAGTCGACGACCGTGGTTTCGGCGAACGGGCCGAAGGCGGTCATCTCCAGCTTGTGCAGCCTCATGCAGCCGCACCACCACGGCCGACGGTCGTTCCTGGTCCCCCGCTGTTGCTCGGCAGCGCGGGGCGCTCCGCTCGGCGAGCGGCAGGCCGCGCGCTCACGCCGAGAGTTCCGCGGCGGAGTCGGCGGCCGTCAGCACCTGGTCCGGTTCGGCGACGGCGGCGGCGAGAGCCCGCTCGAGCCAGGCCATTTCGCCTTCGCTGGGCACCCCGCGGACGTCGGTGAGGAAGCTTTGCGCTACTTCGGTATCGCGGCGACCGTGCACGCGCTCACGGTAGCGCAACTCCGGGTTGCCCTCGGGCCGCACCCACTCGACGTGCACCGCGTGCGGGAACCGTTCGCGCAGCTTGCGCATCGCGTCGACCGGGCGGGTCGAGTCGGTGAGCACCGCGGAAACGTAGTGCTCCTCGGCGGGCGCGTGGCTCACCTCGGTGAGTAGTTCGTCGAGGGTTCCGGTGAGCTTGGTCAGTCCGCGGACCACCGGCAGGTCGCGCCGTTCGACGGAGTGCAATCCGGTGGCGTCGAGCTCGATGAGCCAGACCGCCTTGCGGTGCGAGCTCTCCGCGAACGAATACGGCAGTGGGGAGCCGCAATAGCGCACGGACTCGGACAGTGTCTGCGGGGAATGCAGGTGGCCGAGGGCGACGTAGTCGATGCCGTCGAAGGCCGACATCGGTACCGTCTCCACGCCGCCGACCGAGATCGAGCGCTCCGAACCGGTCGCCTCGCCACCGACGACGAAGGCGTGTGCGAGGACGACCGTGCGCACGCCGTCCCGCTGCGCGATGTCCGCGCGGATCCGGCGCATGGCGGCGTCGAGGATGTCGGCGTGCGAACGCGCCTGCGGCACACCGAGTTCCGCGCGGGTGATGTCCGGCTCCAGATATGGGATGCCGTAGAACGCCACCGGGCCGTGCTCGTCCTCGAGCAGTACCGGTCGGTCGGCCTCCGCGACGGTGGTGCGCAGATACAGCCCCCCGGCGGCCGCGAAGCTCGCGCCCGCCCCGAGTCGCGCGGGCGAATCATGATTACCCGAGGTGGCGACGATGCGGGCGCCGGCCGCGCGGATGGCCTCGAAGCCGCGGTTGCACACCGCGATCGCGTCGGCACTCGGAATGGACCGGTCGTACACGTCGCCGGGCAGCACCACCACGTCGACCGACTCCGCGGCCACCAGTTCCGCGATCGCGGCGAGTGAACGCGCCTGGTCGGCAAGCAGATCGACCCCGTGGAACGTGCGCCCGATGTGCCAGTCCGAGGTGTGCAGCATCCGCATCCGCGAAACCGTAGGCCACCGCACCGACACAATTCAATTGCCGAACCCCTCGTGTCGGATAGCGGTGTCATCGCTCGGCGTGTCAGCGGTGATTCCTGCCACGCTTCGCGTATGTGCGGCTTGACGCTCGGTTGCCGACACGGCGCTGTGTAATTGCCGGACAACGGTTCTTGTCGGTGGGGTACGGCACTATCGGCGCTATGACCGCACCGATGCTCGTCGCACTGATGCTGGTGTTCGCCGCCGGGGTAGGGCTCGGCTGGCTCGGCCATGCCGCGCGCGCCGGGCAGCGGGCCGCGGAGGCGGAGGCGAGACTCGCGGCGGCCACCGACAACGAGCACCTGTTGCGGCAGTCGCTCACCGCGGCGAACGAGGATGCGGCGCGCAGGCATTCGCATGCGATCGGCGCGATGGTCGATCCGCTGCGCGACGCGGTCGGCGCGCTGAACCAGCACATCCAGCAGGTCGAGCACCATCGGATCAACGCGTATTCGAGCCTGCGGGAACAGGTCGCGGGCATGCAACGCACTTCACTACAGCTCACCAGCCAGACCAGTCAGCTGGTCGCCGCATTGCGCGCGCCGCAGGTGCGCGGGCGATGGGGCGAGATCCAGCTGGAGCGGGTGGTGGAGCTGGCCGGGATGACTCGGCACGTCGACTTCGACACCCAGGTGACCCGCGCCGCCCGCGGTGACGGCGACGGCGACCGGACCGGCAACGTCCGGCCCGACCTGGTGGTGAATCTGTCCGGCGGCAGGCACATCGTGGTCGACGCCAAGGTGCCGTTCAGTGCCTATCTCGACGCCAGCATGGTCGACGATCCGGACATGCGGGCCGAGCACCTCACCAGGCACGCGAAACATCTGCGCGGGCACATCGACCAGCTGGCCGACAAGGCGTACTGGGCCGCGTTCGATCCGGCGCCGGAATTCGTGGTGCTGTTCGTGCCCGGCGATCCGTTCCTGGACGCCGCGTTGACCACGGACTCGGGGTTGCTGGAGTACGCGTTCGGCCGCAACGTGATCCTCGCGACGCCGACCACGCTGATCGCGTTGCTGCGCACGGTCGCGTTCGGCTGGCGGCAGGAGGCGCTGTCCCGAGATATGGCAACCGTTCAGCAATTGGGCAAGGAGTTGTACGCCCGGCTCGGCATGACGGGCAGGCATCTGGACCGGCTCGGCGCACAACTCGGCAAGGCCGTCGACGCTTTCAACTACACCGTGGCGTCGGTGGAATCGCGGGTCATGGTCACCGCGCGCAAACTGCACGACCTGGAAATAGCGGAACAGGAGGTGCCGGCAATCCAGCGGGTTGATTCGTGGCCACGCGCGGTGGGCTTCGCCGACGCCGACGATTAGCCGGGACAACCGCCGTGCCATAACGCCGACGGAGGCGGCGGCGGTTAGTGTTCATAATGTGGCTGCTTCCCAACGTGTGCGAACCCGGGTGCCCGCGCCGCAACGCTCGATACTGCCGACGGTCCCGGGTCTCCCGGTGGGCGCGGCAGTCCTGATCGCGGTTGCCTGCACGTTTCTGGGTTTCTTGATCGATGCGAACGGCGACAGTACCGATCTGACCGGTACCTTCGCCGCGCTATATATCGTCGGTTGTGTCGCAGCCGTACTGACCGTCCGCTATCGCGGCCTGTTCACCACCATGGTGCTGCCGCCGCTGCTGCTGTTCATCGCGGTTCCGCTGGCCTACAAGCAGCTGACCGGCGTCGCCATGAGCTCGATCACCGAGATCCTGCTGAAGCTGGCGGTCCCGCTGGTCGAGCGGTTCCCGATCATGTTCCTGGCCACCGCGCTGGTCCTGCTGATCGGCGGAGCCCGCATCATGTTGCAGCGCCGCGGTGAGCCCGCGGACCGCGCGACCGAGTCCAAGCGCGGCGAAAGCTGGGGCCGGACCGCCGCCAAGCGCCCACGCCCGAGCAAGGCCGGTGCCGCCGGTCTCGCCGACTCGGCCCGGCGGCGCACCCGCCGCCCCAAGGACGAAGCGGACGATCTCGATCCGATCGAAGACACCCCGCGCCCGTCCCGCCGCTCCGCGACGCCGGTGGCCGACGCACCGCCGCGGGTCGGCGCCCCCGCCCGCCCGCGCGAGGCCCGTCCGGCCCCACGCACCGGCACCCGGCCCGCCACTGCGGCGCCGCGTGCGGAGAGCGAACCACCGCGCGGCAATCCCCCGCGCCGCCGCGGCGAAATGCCACCGCCGCACCCCCAGCCCAATGTCCGCTACCGCGAACGCGATTCGAGCCGCACCGAACGCCGCAGGCCCGAAAACCTGTAGCGTCGCGTCGATACCGCGCGCTCTGATGTGCGCGCACCACCTGACCGAACACGGGTGCCACAGAGCCGCGCACAAGCCGTTCCGCCGCGCACGAAATCGCCAGCTGATTCGGACGCAGGAGAACAAACAGTGCGCAGCGATCGGCCACGCGCAGCGAACCACAGCGCGTCGCCGTCTGATGGTTCGCTAGGCGCAGGCCACGCACAGGATCTCGAGGCGAGTCATCACTGTCGCTAGTTGATCTCCAAGTACAACCATTCGACTCGCCTCGATTACGGCAGATCTCGCGAACAGCACCACAGCCAGTCCTCCCCTCCAAAACCGCCACCTCCCAATACCCAGCAGCGGCAGAGAAAGCCGGGCACCCCACCCGACGTGCTCAGCACTACCCAGGCATCCCACGGAATCGTCGAAAACCTTCGGGCCGCAGACCCAGGATGTCTCTTAGCGCGCGATCCGGGGCCAGTACGCCTAGAGATCTCCGGAAGAGTGCACCGATCGGGCAAGTGCTTCTTAGGACTCCGCACGTGAGCAGTCCATAGAGCTGAAGACCTGTCCACGTTTGCCCGTGAGTAGTGCTGAGCGCGTTGGGAGAGGTTCCCGGCTGTAGTTAGCGGTCAGGTGCGCGGTGTCAGGTCCCAGCGTGGTCATCTGGCTGTGGTGCTGTTTTCGGGCGTTTCAAGATCAAGTGAGTCAAATGGTTGCTGGCCGAGATCGTCTAGCGACCATATGACTCGGCTCGGTGCTCGCGGAGCGCTGTGCTGGGTGGGCTGTGTCCGGCAGCAAGGGGTGTGCACACCCTTTGTGTGAGGTGCACACCCCGTATAGAGGGTGTGCAGCTGACACAAGGGGTGTGCAGCCCGCAGAACGGGTTGGCGGGGGTACGCGCTGCTGAATGCGCTGGTAAGCGTGCCACGCACAGGAACTCGGCGCGCGCTGGATTTCGCGACGCGCGCATCGTCTCGTGCCGCGCGCGAAATTGCGGACTGGTTTGTGCGCGGGATGCCAGAAGGTGCGCGGCGGGGCGAAGGTTGGGACTGGCTCGGCCGGGCGGGGTGTGTTTAGTGCGCGCGGCTGGTGCGCAGCTCGCGGGGCAGTGCGAAGACCAGGGTTTCGTTGGCGGTGGTGACCGGTTGGACGTCGGCGTAGCCGTGCTCCTCGAGCATGTCCAGGACACCGCGGACCAGGATCTCCGGGACCGAGGCACCGGAGGTGATGCCGACGGTACGAACGCCGGTGAGCCACTCGGGGTCCACCTCGCGGGCGTAGTCGACCAGGTAGGACGCCTTGGCACCGGCGTTGAGCGCGACCTCGACCAGGCGCACCGAGTTCGAGGAGTTGCGCGAGCCGACGACGATCACCAGATCGCATTCCGGCGCCATCGCTTTGACCGCGACCTGACGGTTCTGGGTGGCGTAGCAGATGTCGTCGCTCGGCGGATCCTGCAGCGTGGGGAAGCGCTCGCGCAGCCGCCGCACCGTCTCCATCGTCTCGTCGACGCTCAGTGTGGTTTGTGAGAGCCAAATCACTTTCGACTCATCGCGAACGGTGACCTTGTCCACCGAGGCGGGGCCGTCCACCAGCTGCACGTGGTCGGGTGCCTCGCCCGCCGTGCCCTCGACCTCCTCATGGCCCTCGTGGCCGATCAGCAGGATGTCGTAGTCGTCGCGGGCGAAGCGCTTGGCCTCCTGGTGCACCTTCGTCACCAGTGGGCAGGTCGCGTCGATGGTGTGCAGATTGCGCGCGGCGGCGGAGGTGTGCACCGCAGGTGAAACACCGTGTGCGGAGAACACGACCACCGAACCCTCGGGCACCTCGTCGGTCTCGTCGACGAAGATGACGCCCTGCTCACGCAGTGTTTCCACGACGTGGCGGTTGTGCACGATCTCCTTGCGGACATAGATCGGCGCACCGTGCTTTTCGAGCGTCTTCTCCACGGTTTCCACCGCCCGGTCCACGCCGGCGCAGTACCCACGCGGCTCCGCGAGCAGCACCCGCTTGCCGCCGACGGTATCGGCGGTTCCGGCGCCCGCTGAGCGGGCGATTCCGACGTTCAAGGGTATGGCCGTGGACATGCCGACAGCTTACGTGCGTGCACCGACTATGCGCCGTCCGGGCGTTGCGCCCGCGAACTGTGCGCGCGGCGGCGAGGCGTGCTCGGCGCAGGGCGTTCCATGCGCCAGAATCACTCGCGTGAGCCCCGACCTTTGCATAGCACACCATTTCGGGCAGGCTAGGACCATGTTTCGACCACCGTTCCTGGCCCGGGTAGCCGCCGGGGCCGCCGTATACGCCATTGAGGAAACTCGTCGGCTACCCACGGCCGCAATGAATTTACCGATCACCGCCATCAGTCAGATGCTGCAGACGACGATGCACGTCCAGCAGTTCGTGACCAGCCTCGCACTCAAGGGCGACGCGGTTTTCGATCGATTGGGCAACGCTCCGGAGGAACAGCCGGAGTGGGCCACCTTCGACGAGGACCTCGACAGCGAGCACACCCCGAACAGCGCGACGGCGCGCACCAGCCGTTTCGACCTGTACGCCACCGACGAACCCGAAGCGCCCTTCACCACCCGCGATACCCTGCCCGCCGAAGCCGCCACCCGGGTGACCGAGCGCAACGGCCACCCGGTGCAGTTCGTCGCCGAGCCGGAATCCGCTGAGCCGGAACCGGAAACAGAGCTGGAGATCGTCCGCGCGGAGGACCCCGCGCCGGAGATCAGTGAGCCGGAAGTAGCCACCCGCTACGACTACGCCAACATGACCCTGGCTCAGCTGCGCGCCCGCCTGCGCATGCTGACCGTCGAAGACCTCGCCGCACTGCTGGATTACGAGCAGCAGACCCGCGCCAGGGCGCCGTTCGTGACCATGCTGACGAATCGGATCGCCACCGTGCGGGCCCAGTGATGCGCATAAGCCTGTCCCAGGTGTCCAGGACGGCCCGCCCAGGGTGCCGCCCCCAGGCATACCTCCGTCGACGGTTGGCCGGGTGACCGGTCAACCCGAGCGCACCGGCGAACCGCAAACGCAGGCCGCCGGTGCACCCGCAAATTCCGCTGCCACGGCGAACTCCGCCGAGCAGCCGTATCCGGTCCGGTCCGTCGCGATCAAGGTCGCGCAGTGGATCGACCGGCTCGGCAGCATCTGGGTCGAGGGCCAGATCACCCAGATCAACCTGCGACCGGGCACCCGCACCGCGTTCCTGGTGCTGCGCGACCCGTCCGCGGACATGTCGCTCTCGGTGACCTGCGACCCGGATCTGATCCGCAAGTCCCCGATCCCGCTGCAGGAGGGCAGCCGGGTCGTGGTCTACGGCAAGCTGTCGTTCTTCACCGGCCGCGGCACACTGTCCTTGCGCGTCATCGAGATTCGCCCGGTCGGCATCGGTGAGCTGCTCGCCCGGATCGAGCGGCTCAAGGCCCTGCTCGCCGCCGAGGGGCTCTTCGATCCTCGGCTCAAGCGGCCGATCCCTTTCCTGCCCGAGACCATCGGCCTGATCACCGGCCGCGCGAGCGCCGCCGAACGCGACGTCCTGACCGTGGCCAGAAATCGCTGGCCCGCAGTGCGTTTCGAGATCCGCAACACCGCGGTGCAGGGACCGAGCGCGGTGCCGCAGATGCTGGAGGCGCTGACACAGCTCGACCGCGACCCGGCCGTCGACGTGATCGTGCTCGCCCGCGGCGGCGGCAGCGTCGAGGACCTGCTGCCGTTCTCCGACGAGGCGCTGTGCCGCGCCATCGTCGCCGCGACCACCCCGATCGTGAGCGCGATCGGGCACGAGCCGGACAACCCGCTCAGCGATCTGGTCGCCGACCTGCGCGCGGCCACCCCCACCGATGCCGCGAAACGCGTTGTGCCCGACGCCGCAGCGGAATTGGCCGGGGTGCGCGATATGCGCGCCCGCTCCGCCGCCGCGTTGCGCGGCTGGGTCGATCGGGAAACCCGCGCGCTCACCCAGTTGCGTTCGCGTCCCGTGCTCGCCGACCCGCTGCGCGAAATCGACCGGCGCCGTGAGGAAATCGAGCGCCTGCGGGCGTCCGCCCGGCGCACCGCCGCGCAGGCCATCCGCACCGAGGACACCGCGACCCGGCACCTGCGCGAGAAGCTGACCGCGGTGGGCCCGGCCGCCACCCTGGCTCGTGGCTACGCTGTCGTGCAGCGCGTCGCTGGTACCGAACGGCACGTGGTCCGCACGATCGCGGACGCGCCCGCGGGCAGCCAGCTGCGCATCAGGGTCGCCGACGGCGCCATCTCCGCAGCCGCGCTCGGTACTCAGGCACTTGGCACCCGACCCACCGAAGACACCGAAACAAGGAGGAGCTGACCTTGGCCGAGCCCGGCAGTTATTCACCCGCCCCGTCGGCTCCGCCGACTGCCAACCCCCGGGATGCCGAGACCGATATGGCTGAGATCGCCACCTTCGGCTACGAGCGCGCCCGCGATGAACTGGTCAACGTGGTGAAGATGCTCGAGCAGGGCGGCCTCGACCTGGACGAGTCGCTCGCCCTGTGGGAGCGTGGGGAGGCGCTGGCCAACCGCTGCGAGGAACACCTGGCCGGTGCCAGAAAGCGCGTCGAGGACGCACTCTCGCGCACCGACCTCGAGGACGAGAAATGACGATCCGCCGGGCCACGCCGGACATCCGCACCACCGACATCGAGCGCAGCCGCGACTTCTACAAGCTGCTCGGCTTCGAAGAGGCGATGGACCTCGGCTGGGTCGTCACCATGGCCTCGCCGTCCAACCCCACCGCCCAGGTGCTGCTGGTCGGCCCCGGCGCGGAGAAGCTACAGCCGAACATGAGCGTCGAGGTCGATGACGTGGATGCGGTGCACGAGGCGATGACCGCGGCTGGCGCCGACATCATCTATCCGCTGACCGACGAGCAGTGGGGCGTCCGCCGCTTCTTCGTCCGCGATCCGAGCGGCACCATCGTCAACGTGGTCAGCCACCGCTAGCGGATCAGGGTTTGATCGGCTGCACCGCGGCGATGGCCTGGGCCAGCGTGACGAACGAGTCGCGCTGCCCCGCACCGGTAATCAGCACGCGCGACTGGCCGAGGTCGGCGACCCAGGCCGATTCCGAGCTGGGCTCGGAGTAGACGATCCACTTCTGATCGCCGATCTGCTCGGTGCCGGTGGCGTAGCGGGAGCCGAGGACGAACCGCGACATCATCTCCTCGGTCGCGTTGCTCTGGCTGAAGCGCATGTAGGAGCCGTGGCCAGTGATATAGCCGACAGTGCTGATCGGTCCGCCGCCGGTGCCGCTGATGTTCTCGCGGCTGCCGGAGTTGGGGGTCCAGTCGGCGGGCACGGCCGGGTTCCGGATGGGGAACGGCAGGCTGCGCGCGTCGGAGGTCAGCGCCGCTTTGACGTCGAAGTGGGGAATCTGTCCCTGCGTCGGACCCTTTGCGGCGAAACTGCATTGGCTCGCGAGGCCCGCGAAAACCACGGCGATCAACACGAGCGGGATCAGTGACCAGAACAGATCTCGGTAGTCGTTCATGATGCGTGGCTTTTGTGGGGACACGCACTCAGTATCCACTCGCGCGTCGGGTGCTCCAGCTCGCACCCCGATCCGGCGAGCAGGGTGTACGGCCGTCTCAGTTCGAGTGAGACAATCGTCCGGACCGTCGCGCGCGGTCAGGGCCGGAGGCGGCAGCTTGTGTAACCACGGAGGACCCCGCGTGCGGCGCATCGAATTCTGTACCGACGCACAGGAGGCACCCCGCAATGACGGCATCTTCCCCGACACCGAGCCGCCGCGAGGCGCCGGACCGCAACCTCGCGCTAGAGCTGGTCCGCGTCACCGAGGCCGGTGCGATGGCCGCTGGCCGGTGGGTCGGCCGCGGCGACAAGGAGGGGGGCGACGGCGCCGCCGTCGACGCGATGCGGCAGCTGGTGAACTCGGTGTCCATGCGCGGCATCGTTGTCATCGGCGAGGGCGAGAAGGACGAAGCGCCCATGCTGTTCAACGGCGAGCTGGTGGGTGACGGTACCGGTCCCGAGGTCGACTTCGCGGTCGACCCGGTGGACGGCACCACGCTGATGTCGAAGGGCTCGCCCGGCGCCATCGCGGTGCTCGCGGTCGCCCAGCGCGGCGCGATGTTCGACCCGTCCGCGGTGTTCTACATGAGCAAGATCGCGGTCGGCCCGGACGCCGCCGACGTGATCGATATCTCCGTCCCGATCGGCGAGAACATCCGCCGGGTCGCGAAGGCCAAGAGCCTGTCGAAGTCGGATCTGACCGTCTGCATCCTGGACCGGCCCCGGCACGCCGGGCTGATCCAGGAGGTTCGTGACGCGGGCGCGCGCATCCGCCTCATCTCCGACGGCGACGTCGCGGGCGCCATCGCCGCAGCCCGCCCCGATTCCGGCACCGACATCCTGGTCGGCGTCGGCGGCACCCCCGAGGGCATCATCGCCGCCGCCGCGATGCGCTGTATGGGTGGCGAACTGCAGGGCATGCTGGCCCCCACCGACGACGACGAGCGGCAGAAGGCGATCGACGCGGGCCACGATCTCGATCGCGTGCTCACCACCGAGGACCTGGTGGCCGGCGACAACGTCTTCTTCTGCGCGACCGGCGTCACCGACGGCGATCTGCTGCGCGGCGTCCGCTACTACGGCGGCGGCGCGTCCACCCAGTCGATCGTGATGCGCTCCAAGTCCGGCACCGTCCGGATGATCGACGCCTACCACCGCCTCACCAAGCTGCGCGAGTACTCCTCGGTCGATTTCATCGGCGACGAGCACGCGGTGCCGCCGCTGCCCTGATCCGGCAACGACCCCGTAGAGACGCGCAGGCATTCCGCCTGCGCGTCTTTTCTATTCCGCCGACCGCGTGTGCGAATCACTACAGGCGTGGCAGCCCCACGGCCGCGTGGTGCGGCATAGGGTCGAAATCATGACCGAGGAGACGCAGTACCGCATCGAGCACGACACCATGGGCGAGGTCCGCGTTCCGGTGGACGCGCTGTGGCGAGCGCAGACCCAGCGGGCCGTGGAGAACTTCCCGATCAGCGGACGCGGCCTGGAGCGCGCGCAGATCCGCGCGCTCGGCCTGCTGAAAGCCGCCTGCGCCAAGGTGAATCGGGATCTCGGCCTGCTCGACCCGGCCAAGGCCGATGCCATCGTCGCCGCGGCGAACGAGATCGCCGAGGGCAAGCACGACGAGCAGTTCCCGATCGATGTGTTCCAGACCGGCTCGGGCACCAGCTCGAACATGAACGCCAACGAGGTCATCGCCTCGATCGCCAAGGCGAACGGCGTCACCGTGCACCCGAACGACGACGTGAACATGTCGCAGTCGTCCAATGACACCTTCCCCACCGCCGTGCACCTGGCCGCCACCGAGGCGGTCATCACCGACCTGGTTCCCGCGCTGGAGCACCTGCGGCTCGCGCTGCTGGACAAGTCGACCGAGTGGCGGACGGTGGTCAAGTCGGGCCGCACCCATCTGATGGACGCCGTGCCGGTGACCCTCGGTCAGGAGTTCGGCGGCTACACCCGGCAGATCGCCGCGAGCATCGATCGCTTGATGGCGACGCTGCCTCGCCTCGGTGAGCTGCCCATCGGCGGCACCGCCGTCGGCACCGGGCTCAACGCGCCCGATGGTTTCGGTGGCAAGGTCGTCGCGGAGCTGGTCCGCTCGACCGGTCTCGACGCGCTGCGCGAGGCGGAGGATCACTTCGAGGCGCAGGCGGCGCGCGATGGACTGGTCGAGGCGTCGGGCGCGGTGCGCACGGTCGCGGTGAGCCTCACCAAGATCGCCAATGACATCCGCTGGATGGGCTCGGGCCCGCTGACCGGTCTCGGCGAGCTCCAGCTGCCGGATCTGCAGCCCGGCAGTTCGATCATGCCCGGCAAGGTGAATCCGGTGCTGCCCGAGGCGGTCACGCAGGTCGCGGCGCAGGTGATCGGTAACGACGCCGCGGTCACGTTCGGCGGCGCGAACGGCGCCTTCGAGTTGAATGTCTATATCCCGGTAATGGCGCGGAATCTGCTCGAGTCGATTCGCTTGCTGGCCAATGTTTCCCGGCTCTTCGCGGACAGGTGTGTGCGCGGGCTGGTCGCCAATGTCGATCATCTGCGCACGTTGGCGGAATCGTCGCCGTCCATTGTGACGCCATTGAATTCGGCAATCGGCTACGAGGAAGCGGCTGCCGTCGCCAAGGAAGCGTTGAAGCAGAAGAAGACAATTCGCCAGACGGTTATCGATCGCGGCCTGCTCGATGAGAAGCTCACCGAGGAAGAACTCGACCGGCGGTTGGATGTGCTGTCGATGGCGAAGGTGAAAGACAAGAAATAGCAGTTACTTTCGACGCTATGTCGGGCGTCACGTTGGACACCCTCGGTTCCAACGTGACGCCCGAACGAGCGTGTGCGCGGGTATGTCAGCCGAAGTCGGCATACCCGCGCCGGGCATCACAAAAAGATGCCGAGTGCCGCGAGGAATGCAGTCGCGCCTAGACCGACCAGGGCGACGAGCCCGCCAACAATTGCAGCAATCATGATTCTTTCCTTTCTTGCTTCCGCGCATTGCGGATGTACTCAGCTAATCGCGAGCAATGCCACGTGTGTTTCATCACACTTTCGCGGCGCAAGAAAAAGAATCCGGTCGGCGCGGTGCATCCACGCGCCGACCGGGAGTAATTCAGCGCAGATGCGCGAGTTCTTCGCGGGCCTTCTCGCCCTCTTCGCCCAGATCCGTCCGGGTGAAGACGTTCCACCGCTGCAGCAGCGGCTTGAAAACCAGCTCGTCCTGCTTGGCCGGATCGTAGATCCCGGCCTCGGCGAGCACGTCGTCACTGTTGCGCCCGTCGGCCAGCGTCACCGACGGCACCACGAAACCGGCGACCTGATCGGCGATGGCGCGCATCGCCTGATCCGGCGCCACGTTCAGACCGGCCTCGACCAGCTCGGCGAAGACGACCGCCTGCAGCTCGTCATCGATCGCGATGCGCTCGGCGATCGCGGTGACCATCGGACTCTCGTCGAGCGCGGCGGTGTTGCGATGCCGGATCGCGGCGGCGAGCTCTTCGAACGCGCAGGCGGCCAGCACGTCGAGCAGGTGCATGCCGGGGCGACGGAAACCGGTGGTCATGTTGGCCATCCGCATCCGTTCCAGCTCGACCGGGTCGACTGCCCTGGTCGTCATGAGGAAGTTGCGGATCAGGATCTCGTGGCGGTTCTCCTCGGCGGTCCACCGGCCGACCCAGCGCCACCACGCGCCGGTGCGCAGGTACTTGCCGAGCTCGCGGTGATACGAGGGCAGGTTGTCCGCGATCAGCACGCTGACGGTCAGCGCCAGCTTGGCGACGTCACTGAGCTCGGACTGCTCCGGCGCCCAGTCGGTTCCGCTGAGGAACGCGAAGTTGCGACCGTCGTCCCAGGGTACGAAGTCGTGCGGCTGCCATCCGTCGGCGGCGTCGATGTGACGGCGCAGAATGGATTCCACGTCCAGCGCGAGGGATTCGAGCAACTCGCGATCGGTCAAGAGAGTTTGCACCTAGACAACCTAGCGGTTGGCCCCGGAATCCGGGGATTTTCGGAATGAGACTGGACGGGCGTCCGGGACTGGCGAGGCCGTCCCGGACGCCGCACCGACTACTGCTTCGGCGTGACAGTCGTCTTGCCGTCGACCCAGGTGATGGTGCCACCGGAGAAGTCGCTCTCCTTGCCGCCGGCGATGTCCTTCTCGTCGCTGGTCGGGTAGCCGAGCTTGCCCATGGCGCCGCCGTTGTCTTCCCACGCCTTGCGGATCTCGCCCCAGACGATGTGCGCCTCGCCGTCCTTGGCCTTGTACACCGTGCCGCCGACGAAGTCCTGGTACTTGCCCTCCTCGGGGCCGGACTCCTGCGCCTCCAACGGAGCGCCGAGCGCGCCGGCCGGGCCGCCGGACTGCACGTACTTGTCGAAAATCGCGCCGGAGACGGTCATGTCACCACGCTGCGTGGCGATCTTGGTCTCCTCTGCGGCACCCGAGGCGTGCTCCTCGCCGTGCTGCATCGCGGCCGAAGTGGCCGTGACGGACGCCGCCGCGTTGTTGTCGTTCTTGTCGTCGTCCTTGCTGCAGCCGGCGACGATCAGGCCTGCTGCAGCGAGCAGGGCAGTGTATCCAGCCGTTCGTCGAGCGAAGTGGTGCATTTCCATCCTCTCGAAAGTGGCTACCGAGGACGTCGCCGACTCGGTGACGCCGCTGGCAGCCTAGGCCGATGTTCAGCAATGACCCGGCGAATCCACCAGGGACACGCCGGGTCATACCGAACAGCTATCGCAGGGATGTTACCCCGCGACTGTGAGCGGAAACACACCGTCCAACTCAGGCGTTGGGGCCGTACTCCTCCAGCATCTCGGTCACGAGCGCCGCGATCGGCGAACGCTCACTGCGGGTCAGCGTGATGTGAGCAAACAACGGGTGACCCTTGAGCTTCTCGATCACCGCGGCGACACCGTCGTGCCGGCCGACGCGCAGGTTGTCCCGTTGCGCCACATCGTGAGTGAGCACCACCCGCGAACCCGTGCCGAGCCGGCTGAGCACCGTCAACAGCACATTGCGTTCCAGCGACTGTGCCTCGTCGACGATCACAAACGAATCGTGCAGCGACCGGCCACGAATGTGGGTGAGCGGCAACACCTCCAGCATGTCGCGGGCGAGCACCTCCTCCATCACCTCGCGACTGGCCAGTCCGTCGAGCGTGTCGAAGACCGCCTGGGCCCACGGACCCATCTTCTCGCTCTCACTACCCGGCAGGTAGCCGAGCTCCTGGCCGCCGACCGCGTAGAGCGGACGGAAGACCACCACCTTTCGCTGAGTTCGCCGCTCCAGCACCGCCTCCAGGCCCGCGGTCAGCGCGAGCGCGGATTTACCGGTGCCCGCCCGACCGCCGAGCGAGACGATGCCGATGCTCTCGTCCAGCAGCAGATCCAACGCGATGCGCTGCTCGGCGGACCGGCCGTGCAGGCCGAACGCCTCGCGTTCCCGCACCAGCTGGACCCGCTTGTCCGGGGTGACCCGGCCGAGCGCGCTGGAGCTACTACCCAACAACCGGATTCCGGTGTGGCAGGGCAGTTCCCGGGCGTCATCGATATCGAGGACGGAGTCGGAGTAGAGCTGGTCGATCTGCGCCGTGCTGACGTCGAGTTCCACCATTCCGGACCAGCCGGAAGTAACGACGTCCTGTGCGTGGTATTCGTCGGCTTGCAAGCCCACCGCACTCGCTTTGACCCGTAGCGGAATGTCCTTGGACACGAGCACCACCTGGCGGCCCTCGGCCGCCAGGTTGAGTGCACAGGCCAGGATTCGGGAATCATTGGTGTCGGTGCGGAATCCGACCGGAAGGACCGCGGGATCGGTGTGGTTCAGTTCCACCTGCAGCGTTCCACCCTCGGTGCCGATCGGCACCTGCTGATCCAGCCTGCCGTGCTGCAGGCGAAGATCGTCCAGGTTGCGCAGGGCTTCCCGCGCGAACCAGCCCAGTTCATGGTGATGCCGTTTGCCTTCGAGTTCGCTGATGACCACCAGCGGTAGCACGACGTCGTGTTCGCCGAACCGGGTGAACGCCCAAGGATCGGACAACAGGACCGAAGTGTCGATGACGAAGGTATCGGCCGGGGAATGCGAGGGGTGTGCCCCCTTCGCGGCGGTTCCGCCTTTCGCGGAACGGGATTGCGCCGAGGGAGCGGGAACGGAGCGTGAAGCAGTCACGGTGGGCTCCTCTTTGTCCGCGCGGCACCCGCACGAACGATCTCGCTGGACCGGTCCGTCCTGATGGGACCTGACGTTGCCGTCAGATGCCACGAGGGCCGGGTGCCGGCCCCCTCGTACTGATCAACTCAGTCACGGTCAGGACCTCCCGTACGAGCCACACCGCCGCGGCCCGCACCATCGACGCTACCGTCGAACTACGCTTCCCCGCTCCCGCACAGGTAGGCGTGTCCGTGAATTTGTCGTTAACCTCACTCGCCGACCGAACGGCCGGGCCCGCGCCGCCGGTCGGTGGCGCCCGTTAGAGTCGCTGATATGGCCGGTAACGAGGACCTAGAGAAGCTGTCGTCGAAGGAACTGCACGATCGCGCGGTGAAGCTGGCCGTGCGGCACGGGGACGTGAAGTTCCTGTGGCGGTTGCTCACCTCGATCCCGGCCGCCGAGGCCGCCGCGGGGAACCTGGGCGAGAGCGAGGCGGACATCAAATACGTGCTGCCGATGCTCGACGACTACATCCACGCGGGCGACGGTGCGATCGCCGAGGTGTTGCGGCCGTTCTATCTGGATTACCTGAACGAGCACAACTGAGCGCATGGTCGAGTCCGCCGAGCGGTGGCGAAAGATCCTCGAACAGCAGCAGATTCAGGACTGAGGCTGCCGCTCGGAGCGCTTGCGGGTCGCGGATGCGCGAGGCCGCCCGGTGTGGTTCAGCTGCGCGACAGGGCGGCGCGGAAGAGCCCGACGGCGGTGCCGCGCAGGAAGTTCTCCCAGCTGAAGTGGTCGTGCCACAGGATGATTCGGCCGTCGCGCAGTTCGAAGGTGCCGGTCACCCAGAACGCGATCCGCACCGGGCCGAAGCGCAGGATGTCGGTGCGGTCGGTGAGCACGATGTTGCCGTCGGCGGCGATGTGGTGCATCTCGGCCGCGAAACCGAGCGCGTCCCGATCCAGGCCTTTCAGTACCTTGCGCGCCAAACCGCCGCCCAAATCGGGCAACGAGGTGTTCTTCCACACGACGTCCTGATGCAGCAAGTCCAGCGCCGCGTCGACGGGGCCGAGTTCGAGCGCGGCGAAGAACTCCCGCACCGTGGTGATCGCGTCCTGCTGTAGTTCGAGATCCTGGGTCATGTTCCGACGATAGGCCGTACCCGGGTCGCGCGGCAGTCCCGCGAGTCAGGTCCGCGCGCGATCAACCCGCCGCGCGTCGAGCGATCAGCACAGCCAGCCCATCCAGCACACGATCAATGCCGAAGTTCAGCGCGTCGTTGGGACCGCCCGAGGATGGCGGGCCGCCCGCGGCCGCCGCTTCCTCGGCGAAAGCGGCGCGCACGGCCGGATAACGATCACCCGCGGCGGTCATCATCTCGGTGAACTGCTCGTTGAACTGCACCGTCGGGTCGTCGCCGGGGACGGATTTCAATTGCTGAGCGAGACTGCGTGCGTGGCCGGTAAGCAACACGATGGTGTCGAGTCGTTCGGAGCCGTTGAGACCGGTGTCGGCCAGCGCGACCAGCACGCTCTCCATCCAGCCCATCTCGTTGGGACCGAGCGCGCGCACACCGGTAGTGAGCTCGGTGGCCCACGGATGCGCGTTGAACCGCGCGAAGATCGTCTCGGTCCATAGCCGCAACGCGCCACGCCATGGTTCCTCGGGCGAATCAGGGTTCGCCGCCGCGTTGTCCGGGGGTACGCCCAGCGCGGCCTCGAGCATCAACGCGATCAGCTGCTCTTTGCCGGATACGTACCGATACAGCGACATCTTGGTGAAGCCGAGGGCCTCGGCAAGCCGCTGCATGGACAGGTTCGCGAGCCCTTCGGCGTCGGCGATCGCGATCGCTTCGGCCACGATCGCCGCCAGCGAGAGCGCGGGCTTCGGCCCGCGCTTGGGCCGCGGCTGAATGCCCCAGAGCAGCTGAATGGTGGTCGGCGTCGGCATGACCAAATCCTTCCGGAGAACGGCTTGACTCGAAACTGTGTCTACCATACTCTGATCTGCGTCCAACGGAAACAGAATCCATCGGACGCAGATACGGACTTCAGGGAGTCACCATGCGTAACAAGACCGTCCTCATCTCCGGCGCCAGCATCGCGGGCCCGGCCCTCGCCTACTGGCTGCACCGCTACGGCTTCGACGTCACCGTGGTGGAGCGGGCGCCCGCGCTGCGGCCCGGCGGCCAGGCCGTCGACTTCAAGGGCCAGACCCACTTCACCGTGCTGGAGCGGATGGGCATCCTCGACGACATCAAGGAGCGCCGGACCGGCACCACCGACACCGTGTTCGTGGACGAAGACGGCAAGCAGCTCGCCGTGATGTCCGGCGACTTCACCGGCGGTGACGTGGAAATCCTGCGCGGTGACCTGTCCGAGATCATGTACAAGCGCACCGCCGAGCACTGCGAATACCTGTTCGGCGATTCGATCAGCGCGCTCACCGAACTGTCCGACGGCGTGTACGTCGAATTCGAGCACGGCCCGGCCCGCACCTTCGACCTCGTCTTCGGGGCCGACGGAATCCACTCCCGGGTACGGAAACTCGCGTTCGGGCCGGAAAAGGACCTCGTCAAGTACCTCGGGCACTACTACTGCGTCGCGGGGGCCAGCCCGTGGAGCGCCGAGTCAACAGGACCGCGTGAGCGGGTAATCGCCTACGGCCACAACGTCCCCGGCAAGCTCGCGGTCAGCGGCGGCCCGAAGGCACAGCAGTTCTACGTGTTCGCCTCGCCCGAGCTCGACTACTCACGCGACGACACCGCCGCACAGCGGCGCATCCTCCAAGAGGTCTTCGCCGACGTGAACTGGGACGTGCCGCGGGCGCTCGCCGAAATGAACGACTTCAACGACTTCTACCTCGACTCGCTCAGCCAGGTGCGCCTGAACGGCACCTACACCAAGGGACGGGTAGCCCTGATCGGCGATTCCGCCTACGGAAATACCCTGGGCGGCTTCGGAACCGGGCTCGCAGTGGTCGGCGCGTACGTCATCGCGGGCGAACTCGCCGTGGCCGACGGTGATTACGAGGTGGCCTTCGCTCGATACAACGAGATCATGAAGCGCTACGCCAAGATCGCGGGCAACAGCAACGCGGGCAAGTTCCTCGCGCCGCGGACCGCGCGCGGCATCAAGATGCGCAACTGGTTCTTCAACTCGTGGCTGCTCACGCTGATGATGAAGTTCACCGACAGCGCCGCCAACAACATCGACCTGCACGATTACCCCAGCATGGTCGGTGCCACCGAGATCAACTGAAACCGTTGGCCGCGCGGAAGTTTCGACCCCGCGTACCGATTCGAGGCCGACCAGTACGCAGGGTCGATCCGCCGATGTGCCAGCACCGGCCAATCCGCTGTGTTTCGATGGAACCGAATCGGGGCGGGGCGCGTCTATAGGGTCAGAGGCACTCATGAAAGGGGACGGTGATGGCGGTGGACAGCCCGTTTCCCGGGTACATCGAGGATGCGAAGTCCGGGGCATTGAAGGTGCGGATGGATCCGCAGGGGTTCGTCGATATCGACAAGGCGTGCGAGGAGCTGATCAATCAGCTGACCGGTGTCCGAACCGACGCGCGTGAACTCGGGGAGAAGACGTCCTGGGGACTCGGCGAAGACAACCCACGCCTGTCCTCGGCCGTCGAGCTCGTACAACTGTTCCGGGAGAAGGCATTCGGCGGACCCAACAATGCCTACGACACCCTGAGCGACTACATCACCGTGGTCGAGGACATCAGGGCGATGTTCAAGGCCATCTGTGAGACCTATCAGCGCACCGATACCGAATTCGCGGCGAAGTTGCGGGAGATCAGCGTATGAGCCTGGCCCAGCGTGGGAGCCGTTCGCCACGAATCGTTTTCGTGGCCGCGGCCGCCCTGGCTGCTCTGCTGACAGGATGTGATGGCGAGGCAAACCCAGGTGGCACACCGACCATCGCGTCATCCACCGCGCCGTCCGTCACCAAGACAACGGGATCAAATCCGCAAGCGGCCTTCGACCCCTGTACCGCGCTGACACCGCAGTTCATCAGCGCGCACCAATGGGATGCGTTGCCACCCTCGCCGAAACAGAACAGTGCAGGCGGCATCAGCTGGAAGGGCTGCCGCTATGTCACCAAAGCCGGTTACGGCTTCACCATCGAAACCACCAACGGAACCCTCGATCAGGTACGCGAGAAGTTCGCTGCGGCCGTGGACATCTCGATCGGTGATCGCAAGGCGCTGCGGTACGAGGCCAGGCCGGACGTGCCTGGTGGCTGCACGATCAATGTCGAGATGAAGACCGGTTCGCTCTACATCCTCGTCGACGACCCGACCGGCAAGCACCCACGCCAACTGTCGCCCTGCGACAACGCCACCGAAATCGCCCAAGCAGTCGCACCACTGCTGCCCGCGGGCAGCTGAACAACCCCACGGGGGAGCGATCATGAAACAGACCGACGGCCGCGCGATCACCAATCCCGAGAACGCGCAAAGCTTTACGCACGCGGAGATCAAGCAGGCGGCCGACGAGATGAACCCGGACGGGCTCGACAGCGCGTTCGACGCGTGGTCGAAGATCGCGACGGCGGTGACGAATGCCGGTCACCAATTCGAGACGGCCATCAAGCAGGCGGTCGAACAGCATTGGGAGGGCAAGGCGGCCGACAACGCGGTGCGCGGCATCCGCGACTACGCGACCCAGGTCGGCGATTTCGGTGAGACGCTGAACGCGCAGAGCACGCCGTTGTCGCAGGCGGCGAGCGCGGCCGCGAAGTTCAAGATGTCGGTGCCCGAGGTGGTGGAAACCTCGACCAATCCACGCGGGCCGGAGCTGCGGAACTCCAACGAGGAGCAGGCCCGCGACGAGATGACCATGCAGTACATCCAGCCGTACGGAACCACTGCACCCGCCATTCCGACGTTGCCGCCACCGATCAGCCCGACCTCCACCCCACCGCCCGGCGGTGACAGCAGTATCGATCCAGGCACGAACCCGAAACCGAGCCCGGGCACGAGCCCTGACCCCGGAAAGACTCCCACCGACAACGGTTCCGGCACTGAGGATTCCAGCAAGCAGTCGCCGACCGGCAAGGCCGACGAATCGGCGGACACCGGCACACCCGAAACCGAGAAGACGACGGAAGAGACTGCTCCGCAATCTGTTTCGCAAGATCAGAACAACAACTCATCGACCACCCCCGCCTCGACGACCGCGGCGGCGACCACCCCGAAATCCCCGACCACCACCCCGACCATCTCGGCCAGCCCGATCACGACGGCACTCCCCACCACGACGCTGCCGTCGACACCGACGACCGTCCCGTCTGCCGCGCTCAACGGGACACCCAGCAGGTCAGGCACTCCGAGCATGGTCGATCACCCGAGCAGTTCGTCCGCGCCCAACACCTCGTCGAGCCCGAACAGCGAACCACGCCCCGGCACCTCCCGCCCCCCGCTGCCCGCCACCACTCCCGGCGCGGCCGGGCCCCAGCCCGTCACCACTGCCGGCCGAACGGGCGCACCCGGCTCGCCGGGCTATTCCGGCATGATTCCGCCCGGTGCCCGCGGCGGGCGCGAGGACAACGGCGAACACAAGACCCCCGGCTACCTGCGCACCGCGGAGCACGCCAAGGAACTGCTGGGCGAGGTGGAAAAGACTGTGCCGCCGGTGATCGGGGAGAAATGACGGCGCAGTGGTCGCTGTCGGCGGAGCAGTTCGCGGCGGCCTGGTTCGGCACCGGCCTCGATCGCCTGCCCTTTCCGTTCCGCTTCACCAGCCGCTTCCCCGGCCTCCGGGAATACCAGACCTACCAGCAGGAATTCCGCGACGAGCTGGCCCGCCCCGAGCGGGTCCCGCTGTCCCGCGCGATCACCGTGCTCGCCCAACCCGATTGGCGCATCGAGCTCTTCGGCCACGACAACACCCGCGACGGCGTCGAGATGCGGGCGTTCGGCTGCGCAACGCGGAGCGGAGCGGGCGTGATCGCGCAGCAGACCCCCGCCCCCAGCGGCGGCCGGGTCCAGCTGCGCCGCTGCCGGGTCGACCAGCTAGCCACCGAGCTGGTGCGACTGCTGCCGGAGACCGCCGCGGGCACCACGGGCGAAAAGTCCTTCCTGCTGGACGATCTCAACGACGAACGCCCCGATCTGTTCGGTAGCGCCCCCGCCAGCGAGGTCAAGGATCGCTACCGCCGCTTCTGGCGCCAACCGTGCGGCACCCGCGGCATCGCCGCCGTGCTGCTCGGCCCGCGCAACGCCGAACCGCTGCGCACCGGCCGCCTCCGCTGGATCGACACCACCGACGGCCGCTACTACGAGGTCCCCGCCAACCGCGCCCTAATGATCCGCCCCGGCACCAGCGCGGATATCACCCGCTACCTCGATGAGGCGATCGCCCGCGCCAAGGCCAGGATGGATTCGGTATGAACTGTATGGAGATGCCGTGCTGTCGGCGTAATCAGGTGTTCTGACGGATCGCTTCGATGAGCATTGCCGCCTCATGCTGATGCCCAACGGCGTTGGCGTGCAACGGTTGTGCGGGCGAGTTCGGGATGATGCCTTCGGCCCAGCGCACGTCCTCCGGCGCGCAGGCGTCGTGACCGACGCTTGCCGGGTAGACGTCGACGAATGTCGCGCCGTGCGCCGCCGCCTGAGTAGCGAGCACCTCGTTGACGGCTTCGACACCGGCGAAGATCTGGTCGGCCTGCGACGGCAGCAGGGGCACTATCGGGAAGCAGCCACCCGCGCGCAGCCGCTCGATCTTGCCCATTACAAAGATCTCGGCCTGCGGTGCGCGAGCACTGATATCGTCCAGCAGCGCAACCAATTTCGGCACCAGCGCGGTGGCCGTCCAGCCGTCGTCGGCGTAGTCGTTGATGCCGAAATCCACCGACACGATCGTCGCATCCGGAGTCACCGCGTCCATCTGCGGGATGTTCGAGCCGCCGAACGGCAGTGGCTGTGCCACATACATATTCGCGATCTTCGCGCCGGAACATGCCGGGTCACGCAAGGTCAGCCCGAGTGCTTCGGCGGTCAGGTGCGCGTAGTTGTGGTCGGACCGGAAGCATCCGAGCGGGTAGATCTGGTCCGCGATGAAGGGTCCCGCCGCGCTCGACTCCCCGACCGACACATAGATCCCCGATGGTTCCGCCGCCGCGGACGACGCACCGACCACACCTGCGGCGAGCACCAAAAGCGTGCAGACCACCCGGACCACACGCCTGCCGACCACCAGGTTGCCTCCGCGTCGAGTCGAGTCACCTACCTGAGCAACTGCACAACTTCAGACTGCGCTCCCCCGCCACCGGACGAGGGGTGATCCGCGCAAACACTAGCGGGATCGCAACCCGCCGATACCCGACGACACGCAGACGACTCAGGCCCGCACATCCGGCAGATCACCGGATCGTGCGAGCCCGTCGTCGAGGATTCGCGGAGACTCAGCCCAGCAGACGCCAGTCCTCGAGACCGTCGTACAGCGGAACACTCTGCGCCAGCTTGGTGACCCGACCACGCAGCGTGTCGACATCGGACGTACCCGCGAGCGCGGTGGCGATGATGTCGGCGACCTCGGTGAACTCGGTATCGCCGAAGCCACGGGTGGCCAGGGCGGCGGTGCCGATGCGCAGGCCGGAGGTGACCATCGGCGGACGCGGGTCGAACGGAACGGCGTTGCGGTTCACCGTGATTCCGACCTCGTGCAGCAGATCCTCGCCCTGCTGGCCGTCGAGCTCGGAGTTGCGCAGGTCGACGAGCACCAGGTGCACGTCGGTGCCGCCGGTGAGCACGCTGACGCCCTTGCCCTTGACGTCGGCCGCGGTCAGCCGGTCGGCCAGGATCTTGGCACCGGACAGGGTGCGCTCCTGCCGGTCCTTGAACTCACTACCCGCGGCGATCTTGAACGCGACGGCCTTGGCGGCGATGGCGTGCATGAGCGGGCCGCCCTGCTGGCCGGGGAACACCGCGCTGTTGAGCTTCTTGGCGAATTCCTGCTTGGCCAGGATCAGGCCGGAGCGCGGGCCGCCGAGGGTCTTGTGCACGGTGGAGGACACGACGTGCGCGTGCGGCACCGGCGAGGGGTGCAGGCCCGCCGCGACCAGACCGGCGAAGTGCGCCATGTCCACCCAGAGGTAGGCGTCGACCTCGTCGGCGATCGCGCGGAACGCGGCGAAGTCCTGCTGCCGCGGGTAGGCCGACCAGCCTGCGACGATCACCTTCGGACGAGCCTCGAGCGCGATGTTGCGCACCTCGTCCATGTCGATCCGGTGGTCTTCCTTGCTGACACCGTAGAAGTGCGTCTCGTACAGCTTGCCGGAGAAGTTCAGCCGCATGCCGTGGGTCAGGTGACCGCCGTGCGCGAGATCGAGGCCGAGCAGCTTGTCGCCCGGGTTCATCAGCGCCATCAGCACCGCGGCGTTCGCCTGCGCGCCGGAATGCGGCTGCACATTGGCGAATTCGGCGCCGAAGAGTTCCTTTGCGCGGTCGCGGGCGAGGGTCTCGACGACGTCGACGTGCTCGCAGCCGCCGTAGTAGCGGCGGCCCGGGTAGCCCTCGGCGTACTTGTTGGTGAGCACGCTGCCCTGGGCCTGCAGCACCGCGCGCGGCACGAAGTTCTCCGAGGCGATCATCTCGAGGGTGTCGCGTTCGCGGGCGAGTTCACCCGCCATCGCGGCGGCGAGCTCCGGATCGAGCTCACCGAGAGACTGAGTATTGACCGAGGCCGTCGTCTGCGTCACCGCCACAGTCTATGGGCCCGCACTGTGCTGTTCGGCATGGGGTTCCGGGCAAACCTGGCGCGGCCGTCAGCGGTCGGCAGCAGGTGGGAGGTAGCGGTCGAGCAGGACGGTGAGCTGCTTTTGCGCGTCGGTCAGTGGCTGGGTGGATTTCATCGCGCGCGACTGCACGATGGCGCCCTCCATCGCGCTGATCACGAAGCTGGCGAAGGAGCTCGCCTCCTCGGCGGGCAGACCCGCTTCGGCCAAGCCGGTCCCGAGTCGTGCGTGCCAGTCGGCGAATACCGCACCGGCCGAGGCTTGTACGTCGGGCTCGGATTCGGCGAGCGCGGCGCCGACGATCGGGCAGCCCGCCTGGAACGAGCTCGCCGCGAGCGCGCTGATCCACCAGCCGATCAGGGCGTCGAGCCAGCGCTGCGGCGGCCGCGATTGGGTGATCTTCTCGATCACGGCCGCGAGGCGGGCACCGGCGATGGTGGTGGCCGTCGCGACCAGCTCGCTCTTGCCGGACGGGAAGTGCTGGTACAGCGAATTGCGCGACGCTTTGCTGCGGTCGAGTAACGCGGTGAGACCCGCGCCGGCCACGCCTTGCTCGCGAACCAGTTCGATCGCGCTCTCGATCAGTCGAGCGCGTGGTCCTGTGGTCATCCGGCACCCCCGGTCCGGTCGAAGTTCCCAGTGCCCGTCGGACAGGCGAGCGCTGCCTCATTTTGATTCGCGCCACCTCGCGGCGGCCGACCGGCGATTCTGCCCGCTGGCGGCGGCACGAACGCGGCGCGCGGGTTTGCCACGTGGTTCTCCTCCAGCACGGTTGCGTGAACCGATCGGTCCATGCTGCAATCATGACAGATGTGGACCGATCGGTTCACCGAAAGGATGGATTCATGTCGGAAACCACGATCGATCTCGCGCAGATGTCGGGCCTGGAACTGCTCCGGACGGCGATGACGATGGACGACCGCCCACCGTTCATCGGCGATCTGCTCGGCATGGAGGTGGACCTGCTCGAGCAGGGCAAGGTGGTGTTCGGGCTGCGCACCCGCCCCGACTTCGCCAACCCGCTCGGCAGCACGCACGGCGGTATCTGCGCCACCCTGCTCGATTCGGTCATGGGCTGCGCGGTGCACTCCACCCTCGAGGCGGGCGTCGGCTACACCACGCTCGAGCTGAAGGTCAACTACATCCGGTCCGCGCCGACCAACGGCCAGCGACTCACCGCCACCGGCACCACCATCCACGTCGGCCGCACCACCGCGACCGCCGAGGGTCGCGTCGTCGACGAGCAGGGTCGGCTGGTCGCGCACGGCACCACCACCTGCGTCATCTTCCGCGGAAACCGCTGAGCCACAAGGAGCCTCGCCATGACCGAACGCAGCACCAGCGCCGCTGTCCGCAAATTCCGGCGCGAGCGCCTGATCGGCCGCTACCTGGCCAACCCCGCGGTCAGCCTGCTCGACCGCATCGGCATCCGCTCGGCGTTCGTCTCCGAATTGGAGACCACCGGCGCCAAAACCGGCCAGCCACGCCGTATTCCGGTCACCGTCGCGTACGACGACGAGGGTGCCTGGCTGATCTCCCAGCACGGGTACCGGTCGGGTTGGGCGCGCAATATCGCCGCCGACCCGAAAGTTCGCCTGCGCCAAGGCAAGCGCTGGCACACCGGCACCGCCGCGTTCGTCCCCGATGACGATGTGACCGTCCGTGCCCGCGGCATGGCCATGGGCCGGGTGCCCGAATCGGCCGCGGAATGGGTCATGAAAGCGCTGGAGAGCGACGCGATCTCGGTGCGCATCACCTTCACCGACGCCTGACCGACCAGGGCTCCCGACCTGCCCTCGCCACTCGGGGCACCTGCATTGGGGGCGCGGCGAGGCGTAACGAGACGACGCGATTGCACCGGTTTAACAGGTGAAATCGGCCACCCACGGCCCGTCTCGAGGAGTCACATGTTCACCCTGATCTCGGTACCGACCAACCCGCTCGAAGGGCTGCTCCGTCAGCTGTCCCTGATCGTCTGCACCATCTCCTCCGGCCAGAACTGCGCAGTCATCCAGTAGCGCGGCGAATTCCGCAGCGAAGGCGGCATCGCGGACATTCGGCCGGCACGAACCGGAGGGGATCGCGTCGTACGGCACGCCGCCGCGCCATCGCCCTCGGGCATTCGCACCCGCTGCCACTGCCCGGCAGCGGGTGCGAATCCGGGTCAGCGCCGCAGCGCACCCGGGGTCAGTGGTTCGTCCAGCAACCGGCGGAAGCGGTCGGCCCGCTCGTCCGCGTCGACCGCGCGATCCAGCCAGTCGCCGAGCAGGCGATAACCCTCCACGTAGGTGGAGATGTAGGCACGCCAGAGCGGGGAGGACAGGAAGCGCAGGGATTGGCGGGCGCGTTCCGGGGTGGTCAGGCTCCAAGTTTGCAGGAAACCGGCGACCTCGTCCTCGCTGCTGTGCCGGTCGTGCAGCAGCAGTGCCGCGTCCTGGCGGACGCTGAGCAGTTTCGCCGATGCGGTCGAAAGTCGTTCCGCGCGTTCGCCGTCGAAGCGCAGGCCGAGATCGGCGTAGATCTCCTGGGCCCATTTGCCCCAGCCGGGGCCGACGATGGAACGCAAGGCCAGGTCGGCGAGGCCCTCGGCCATCAGACACTGCGGCGTGTTCACCACGAACAGCGTCTGTTCGGCCTGGCCCGCCGCGACCAGTCCGGCCTCTTTACGGCAGTGCTCGGCGTGATGGCCCGGGTAGGACTCGTGCGCGATCAGCGACGGCAGGTGCGCCATGTGTTGTTTGAGGTCGGAGTTGATCGCGACGCGGGAGTGATAGTTGCCGAGGTAGTAGTTGAAGCCGGACCAGGGCTTGTCGCCGACGACCTCATAGGTGATGTGCTCGTGGTCGGGCAGCGGATAACGGTCACGGACCAGCTCGCGCAAGGCGCTGGAGAAGGCTTCGACGCAGGCGGACAACCGCTCCGGCGGGATCTCGTCGGCCTTGCGGTGCGCGGCCACCCGTTCGGCCAGCGGGCCGTCCCCGGCGAGGACCTCGTCCATCTGGCGGTGTGCGTCCCGGTAGTCCTCGACGTCACCGGGTGCGATGTCCACGTCGAAGTAGGCGCGCACCTCGTCGACGAAACCGATGTCGTCCCCGGCGAACTTGCGGCCGGAGCATTCCAGTGCACGCAGGTGCACGTCCAGGAATTCGCTGCGCTCCGCGGTCAGCCCCGCGTCGGGCAATCCGGCCCGCAGTTCGGCCGCCCGGCGGGCCAGCTGGCGCGGCTCCGGCGCGGGGGCGTTCTCCACTTCGCGGCGCAAGGCCGGATCGCCGGTATACGCGTCGACGAATCCGTCTTCGAGCCGGTCGAATGCCAAGCCGAGCCGCAGGTACTCGGTCACCAGTGGATGCGCTGCCATCCGACCGACATTAGCCGCTCGCCGCGAGCCCGTGCGCGGCACAATCGCGCGATACCGACCCGCGTTCACCCGGCGAAAAGCGCTCAGCATCGACTCGGTTACCCCGCTATCGGTACCCCGCTTTTCGCACGCTGTTGACGCAGAGCAGAATTCGGTTATGCGGCGAGAGTTAGACCGAATCACACGGAGCCGGCACGGTATGTGTACGCGTTTGCCGAACTGGAGCGTCGGGTAAGTGGGACGAATGAGCGAGCCCAGTCCGTATGTGGAATTCGACCGGAAACAGTGGCGCACACTGCGAAAGTCGACTCCCCTGGTGCTCACCGAGGAAGAACTGCGGGGCCTGCGCGGTCTCGGCGAACAGATCGACCTCGAAGAAGTCGCGGAGGTCTATCTGCCGCTCGCTCGACTCATCCACCTCCAGGTGGCCGCGCGCCAGCGGTTGTTCGCCGCGACCGCGACCTTCCTCGGCGAGACGCACCCCGATCAGCAGGTGCCGTTCGTGATCGGTGTCGCGGGCAGCGTCGCGGTCGGTAAGTCCACCACCGCCCGCGTGCTGCAGGCGCTGCTCGCCCGCTGGGACCACCATCCGCGGGTCGACCTGGTCACCACCGACGGATTCCTCTATCCCACCGCCGAACTCACCCGCCGCGGCATCATGCACCGCAAGGGCTTTCCGGAGAGCTACGACCGCCGCAAGCTGCTGCGATTCGTCACCGAGGTGAAGTCGGGCGCGGCCGAGGTGTGCGCGCCGGTGTACTCGCACATCTCCTACGACATCGTGCCCGGCAAGTTCCACTGCGTGCACCAGCCCGACATTCTCATCGTCGAGGGCCTGAACGTGCTGCAGACCGGGCCGCGCCTGATGGTCTCGGACCTGTTCGACTTCTCGATCTACGTCGACGCCCGCATCGAGGACATCGAGAACTGGTACGTGCAAAGGTTTCTCGCGCTGCGCGAGACCGCCTTCGCGAACCCGAACGCGCATTTCCACCACTACTCCGGATTCACCGACGAGCAGGCGACCCATGCCGCGCAGGAGATCTGGAACAACACCAACCGGCCGAATCTGGTGGAGAACATTCTGCCGACCCGGCCCCGCGCCACCCTCGTGTTACGCAAGGACGCCGACCACAGCATCAATAGGCTGCGACTGCGTAAATTGTGATCCCGCTTACAATTTCCATGCTTCGTCGAGGCGTTTGGCCACATTGATATCGCGGGCCGCGGCAATGTGCGGTTTCTCGATCTCCTTGGCGATATAGCGGGCGACGAATCGCCGAATTTCGTGATCGACGCTGGCGAAGATGCGTAACAGTTGCCCGCGCATGGTGTCGGTGGCCACATTGATCCGGACGTCGCTGGAGCGCGGCGTCGCGATGTCGATGACGACGCGCAGTGGCGCGGCAGCGCGCACGGTCAGGTGTAGATGGATGTGTCCGTCGACCTCGAACCGATGCTTGTCCAACGCGAGATCGATGAGCATGTCGACGCTCAGCGGGATCTTCAGCGCGAACGAGATCACCTCGTCGATATCGCGGCGCACCTCGGCCTGGCCGAGCAGCACCTGTGCGCTCGCCTTCGCCAACCTGCCTGGCCCGACCCCGATGGGGCCGAAATCGAAGGCGGCGCCGGTCAACTGGTCGAAGGCGCCGAGGATGCGCTGTTCGGAGGCGGCGTACTCGAAGAAATGCCGCCCGAAGTCCTCGTAACTGATGTAGGAGTCCGGGCCGGTCGGCGGCGCGGTCCGGTGTCCATCGGCACGACTGTCGAGGTCACTCACGACCCACCGCCCAGTGCCGATGCCCCCGAGCGGGTGTCAGATGCCGAAGCGCCGATGCCGTGCCGCGAAGTCGCGCAACGCCCGCAGGAAGTCCACGCGCCGGAATTCCGGCCAGTATGCCTCGGTGAACCATATCTCCGAGTATGCGCTCTGCCACAGCAGGAAACCGGAGAGTCGCTGTTCCCCGGAGGTGCGGATGACCAGATCCGGATCCGGCTGGCCGGAGGTGTAGAGGTGCTGGCCGATGGCGTTCACGGTGATCGATTGCACGAGGTCCTCGCCGGTCTCGCCCGCGGCGACCTCCTGGCGGACCAGCGAGCGCACCGCGTCGGTGATCTCCTGCCTGCCGCCGTAGCCGACGGCCACGTTCACGTGCACGCCGCTGTTTCCCTCGGTCCGCTCGGCGGCGGTGCGCAGGCGCTTGGCGATCAGCTCGGGGAATCCGTCGAGCGTGCCGACGATCCGCACGCTCCAGTTCTGCTCCGGTGCCGACAGTTCCTCGACGACGTCGGTGATCACCTCGAACAGCGTCTCCAGCTCGTCGGGATCGCGCTGCAGGTTCTCCGTGGAGAGCAGATACACGGTGACCATCTCGATGCCCTCGGCCTGACACCAGCCGACCAGCTCGGCGATCTTCACCGCGCCGACCCGATGACCGTGGCTCACGTCGGTGAAACCGTTCTCGCGCGCCCACCGCCGATTACCATCACACATCACCGCGACGTGGCGGGGATGTTGTTTGCCGGCCAGCTGCTTCATGAGCCGGGCCTCGTAGATGCGATACGGCAAACCCCGCACCTGAACCGGAAGCTCCACGCGGCCACCCTACGCCCCACGGGCGAGATCCCGGCAGCGACCGGGTCTCCCGGTACAGTGACGGGAGACCGTAACCTACGGTTCCGTAGGTTACCGGTGAGTTCAACCAGGAGGTAGCTCGTGTCCGAATCGGTCGGCGCCACCGACACCGGAGTGGTCGACGGCTCGGGGTCCGAGTCGCCGGTCGAGGCACTCGGCAAGCCCCGGATGCGCGGCTGGATCCACACCTGGGCGGTCGGCATCGCGGCCGTCGCCGTCATCGTGCTGATCGCCAAGGCGGCCACCATCTCGGCGACCGCGGGCTGGTCCACCGCCGTCTACGGGCTGACGGTGTGCGGGCTGTTCGGCATCAGCGCGATCTATCACCGGGTGACCTGGCCGACCCCGCAGGCCCGCATCCGGATGAAGCGGGCGGACCACTCGATGATCTTCCTGTTCATCGCGGGCAGCTACACGCCGTTCGCGCTACTGGGTCTCCCCGGGCGCACCGGGCAGACACTGCTGATCGTGGTGTGGGCGGGCGCGCTGGCCGGTGTCGCGCTGAAACTGTTGTGGCCCACCGCTCCTCGCTGGGTCGGCGTGCCGCTCTACCTGTTGCTCGGCTGGGCGATCGTGCCGGTCGCCGGGCAGCTGAACAGCCAGATCGGCATCGCACCGCTGATCCTGCTGCTGGTCGGCGGGCTGTTCTACAGCGGCGGCGCGATCCTCTACGCCACCAAGTGGCCCAACCCGTGGCCGACCGTCTTCGGCCATCACGAGTTCTTCCACGCCGCGACGGTGCTCGCCGCGCTCACCCACTACGTCGCGGTGTGGCTCGTCGTCCTCCGATGACCAGCACGAACGGCTAAGCTGCTCGTTCGTGTTCCTAGTCACTGCCGCTCGTGGCGTCGCACTGCCCGGGCGGGCCATCGTGGACGTGCGAACGGCATGATCGCCCGGCTGGTCATCTGGGCGCTCAAGGCTCGCGCCGGTCTCGCGGCGGTGGTGATCACCGCCAATCTCAGCGGTCTGGCCGTCATCATCACCGAGCTGTGGCTCAGCGGGTCGCTCAGCAGGCTCGGCCCCGACTGGATCCGGCACGTGGCGCTGGCCGGCATCTATCCCACGCTCGGCTTCCTGGCCGGAGTCGCGCTCGCGGTCCGGGACCGGTCGCACCATTTCGGCTGGCTCGATCAGGGACGCAAACCGACCGAGGACGAAGCGCGGCAGCTGCTTCGCCTGCCGATCGCCATCACCACGCGCGCGCTCGCGGTGTGGATCACCGGCGTCATCGTGGCCACCGTGTCGCTCATCCGGTTGACACCGGACAACGATCCCGCGGTGATCGCGGCCCTGTTCACCTTCGGCGGGATCGAATCGGTGGGGCTGACCTTCCTCATCGTGGATCGGCTGATCCGGCCGACCATTCCGATCGTGGCCGCGGTGCTCGGGCCGACCATGCACTGGAGTTCCTCGGTGCTGGTCCGGGTGGTGGTGAGCTGGGCGGTGGCTGCGGCGTTGCCGATGTTGATGCTGATCGTGGTGCTCGGCAATCCGGTGGCGGACCCGGCCGACCGGGTGCGCACCGCCATCTACCTCTCGGTGGTCGGTCTCGGCGTCGGCGCGTTGGCCACCGCGTTCCTGGCCCGCGCGGTGGCCACACCGATGCGCACGTTGCGGCTGGCGTTGGATCGCATTACCCGGGGTGATCTCGACGTGCGCGTGCCGGTGGGCAGCACCAGTGAGATCGGGCGGTTGGAGAACTCGGTCAACGAGCTGGTCGCGAATCTGCGTGAGCGGCAACGGATGCGGGACGTATTCGGTAGGCACGTCGGGACCGAGGTGGCCGAGCGCGCGCTGGCCGGTGGGCTGGATCTGACCGGTGATGTACGGGTGGTGACCGCGCTGTTCGTCGACGTGACCGGGTCGGTCGAGCTGTCCACCGGGCTGCCGCCGGAGGAGTTCGTGGCCAAGTTGAACCGGCTGCTCGCGACCGTCGTCTCGGCGACCGAGGAGAACAACGGGCTGGTCAACAAGTTCGAGGGCGATGCGGCGCTGTGCATCTTCGGTGCACCGATCGCCTTGCGCGACAACGCGACTCCCGCGCTGCGGGCGGCGCGCCGGATCCGGGACGAAGTGGTTGCGGCGGGCGAACTCGATATCGGCATCGGTGTCGCGCACGGCCTGGTCTTCGCGGGCGATATCGGCTCCGACACCCGGCTGGAGTACACCGTCATCGGTGACGCCGTCAACGAGGCCGCACGCCTCACCACCGAGGCCAAAGAGGTGCCGCGCCGAATCCTGGTGAGCGGCTCCGCCATCGAGGATGCCGCACCGCACGAGCGCGCGAAATGGACGCTCTACGAAACGATCCTGCTGCGCGGGATGAAGAAGCCGACGGCTTGTTGGACCGATATCGATCAGCACGACGCCATCGCCGACCTCAGCACCAACGGTGCGCAGGCTGCCGAGCCGAGCGGCACCGCCGACCCGACGACCGATCGCAGCGGAGTTGTCGAAGTCCGCACCGCCGCAACGGAAACCGACTGAGGTTGCCGTAGTCACCGGGCTGCTGCCTCGCCACACGGCTGGACGCCCGCCGCAGACCAGGGCCCGCCGTCCCACCGACCTCGCGCACCAACGCGCCGCGAACCTGAGCGGGCGGCTCACCGCGCAGCAACGCCTACGTCCGCTCCAGGGCCGCGCGCAGTTCGGCCGCCGTCGCTACCGGCAGGTCGCAGACTGAGCCTCGGCAGACGTAGGCGGCGGGCTCGCCGCGCAGCAACGGACGGTCGGTCAGCAGGGGGACCGAGTTCGGCGGGGCGGCCAGGATTACCGTGCCACCGGGGGCGGTGGCGCGGGCGGTGGCGAGCAGTTCGCTTGGCTTGCTGGACGATTCGGTGGCGATGGCGACCTGGAGGGGGCCGCGGAGCGCGGCCTCGGCGACGGTGAGCCACTGGCCTGCCGAGCGCGGGGCGCGGGCCAGGACGACGGCGCCGCGCTGGAGGGTCTGTTCGGCCAGTGCGAAGTAGGGGACGGCGTGGTCAGGGTCACTGGCGGCCGCCGCGGTGAGCAGTGCTTCGGCGAGGGACGACGCGCCTGCGGGGGTGGCGCCGTCGATGGGATCGCGGGGGCGGGTGACCAAGGTTTCGGCGTCGTCGGCGGTGTCGTACCAGCTGCCAGGGATGCCGGGGTCGGCGAAGTGCTGGATTGCCTTGTCCAGCAATCGTTGTGCTTCGTCGAGCCAGTCGAGTTCGCCAGTGGCCTGATGCAGGGCGAGCAGGCCGGTGACGAGCCAGGCGTAGTCCTCCAGCACGCCGGGCGATGCTCCCGCGATGCCGTTCAGCGAGGCGCGGCGCACACGGCCGTCGATCACGTGCTCGGACAACAGGAATCGCGCGCAGCGAACCGCCGCGGCCACCCAGTCGTCCTCACCCAGTGCGGCTCCCGCCTCGGCCAATGCGGTGATCGCCATCCCGTTCCACGCGGTGACCACCTTGTCGTCGCGGTCCGGTTGCGGTCGGCCGTCGCGAGTCTTGCGGAGGTCGGCGCGGATTCGTTCGAGCCGATCGGCATCGGCGGGTGCCGGATCGGCGTATCGGGTGAGCACCGAGGTGCCCTGCTCGAAGTTCCCCCCGGTCGTCACACCGAAAAACTCTGCGGCCCAGGCACCGTCGATCGGCCCGAGTTCGCCGACCAGCTCGGCGGGCGTCCAAACGTAGGTCGCGCCCTCGACCCCGGGCTGGCCGGGTTCGATGTGCGTGTCGGCGTCGAGGGCAGAGGCGAAGCCGCCTTGCTCGGTGCCCAGATCGTCGAGCAGGAACTGCACGGTCTCGCGAGTGACCCGGCGCGCCAACGACTCCGGCTCATCCGCACGCGCACGCCGCGCCAAATGCCCGTAGGCACGCAGCAATTGGGCGTTGTCGTAGAGCATCTTCTCGAAATGCGGTATCACCCAGGCAGGATCGACGGAGTAGCGCGCGAAACCACCGCGCAGCTGGTCGTAGATCCCGCCACGCGCCATCGCGTCGGCCGTCCGGGTAATCGCCGCGAGCACCGCCGGATCGCCGCTGCGTTCCCAACTCCGCAGCAACCCCTCCAACAACGCCGACGGCGGAAACTTCGGCGCCCCGCCGAATCCCGCATGCTCAGGATCCTCATCCCGTAACACCGCGGCCACCGCATGATCGAGCAGCTCCGCACTGATCGCAAGATCCGAATCCGGCAACCCCGCCGCCTGCGCCTGCAACGCCTCCGTCACCTGCGCCGACGCCTTGTGCACCTCGTCCCGCCGCTGCTGCCAGGTCTCCGTGATCGCGGTGAGCAACTGCGTGAACGACGGCATCCCCCCACGCGCCACCTTCGGGTAGTAGGTCCCGCAGTAGAACGGCTCCCCATCCGGCGTGAGAAAGCACGTCATCGGCCACCCACCCTGCCCGGTCATCGCAACAGTGGCATTCATATACACCGCATCCAGATCAGGCCGCTCCTCCCGATCCACCTTGATACAAACGAAGTTCTCGTTCATCAACTCCGCAGTAGCGACATCCTCGAACGACTCATGCGCCATCACATGACACCAGTGACAGCTCGCGTACCCGATGGACAACAAGATCGGCACGCCCCGCTCCCGCGCCTCCCCCAACGCCCGAGCATCCCACTCCTGCCAGTGCACCGGATTGTCCGCATGCTGCCGCAGGTAGGGCGAGGTCGCGTTCCCGAGCCGATTCATCCCTCCACCGTCTCACAGTCGTCGTTCGAGCTGGTCACCGCTCGCGCCGACGTCACCTTCTCGAGTAGACCTGGTTGCCGTTCATCCAGGTTTCCAGGACTGTGATGTCTTTGATCTGGTCCGGCGGGACGGCGCGGGGGTCTTGGTCGAGGATGACGAAGTCGGCGTACTTGCCGACTTCGAGGCTGCCGACTTCATGTTCGGAGGAGAGCTGCCACGCCGCTTCGGATGTCACGGCGCGGATTGCTGATTCCACTGATATGCGCTCGTCGGGTGCCAGCACATAGTCGGGTTCTTTCCAGGTGCGACGGGTGACGGCCATCTCGATCATGTGCAGTGGGTGGGGGTCGGTGACCATGAAGTCGGAGTGCAGCGTGAACCCGATTCCCGCGGCCTGCACGCTGCGGCAGCGGTCGAGCAGCAAGGCCTTCTGTGCGCCGAAGACGGTGTCGCGCATAGCAATACCCCAGTAGTGGACATGCCCGATCAGGAAGCTGGCGGATACGCCCAGGTCTTTCATGCGGGTGATCTGTTCGTCGTGCAGGATCGAGCAGTGCTCGATCCGCACTCGCACCGCGCCCGGCTCCACCCCGGCCTCGCGTATCGCGTCGCAGGCATCCAGGATGTTGTCGATACCGGCGTCGCCATTGCCGTGGATCGCGAGCGCCCAGCCCTTGCTCGCGCGGTCGACCGCCTCCGCGGCGAGCACCTTGGGCTCCATATACGCGATTCCGTAGTTGTCGGTATCGAGATACGGCTCGCGTTGCAGGCCGGTGAATCCCTGGTTGGAGCCGTCGGCGACGAGTTTGTAGCCCGCGATACGCACCAACGCGTCGCCGTCGCCCGGCCGCACCCCCGCCGCGTCCCAGGTGTCGGTCCCGAGGGTGTAGAAGGGATAGGCGCGGATTCGGGTCGCGAGCTTGCCGGTGCCGGCCGCCTGCGTCAGGACGGCGAGGTCATCCGGTGTCTGGCTCAGGGTGCCCAAGCCCAGTTCACTGACCGTTGTCAACCCGACCTGCCGCCAACCTTCGAGTAGGTCGATCAGCGCGTCGACCGGGTTCAATCCGGCGGCGGCGTCGCATTTCCCCAGGACCTGGTTGTATGCGACACCGTTTTTCATTGTCCCGGTGAGTTTTCCGTCGGCATCGCGAACGAACTCGGCGCCCTCCGGATCTTCCACATCCTCCCCGATGCCCGCGGCGGCGAACGCCGCGGAATTCGCGTAAGCAATGTGTCCGGAGGCGTTGAGGACGAACACCGGGTTCGTGGTCGATACCGCGTCGAGTTCGGCGAACGTCAGCGCTGCCAGGTCCGGCTGCACTGCCGGATCGAAATTGCGGGCCAGGATCCACTTGCCTTCGGGCGCTTCACTTGCCATGTCTGTCAGATGATCGAGTACTTCTCGCGCGGTGGCGAAGCGCGCCATGCCGACGTACTCCATCAGAGCCGCCACCATGCTGCCGGTCAATACGTGGGTATGCGCATCGATGAAGCCCGGCAACATCGTTCGGCCCGCCAGATCGATCTCCGTGGCGCCCACCCCCACGATGTCGCGTACCATCGCCTCCGCGCCGACCGCGACGATCCGATTGCCCTGAACCGCGATTGCCTCGGCCCTCGAGAAGGCCTGGTCAACAGTCAATATCGTGCCGCCCGTGAACAAGTACCGCTGTTCGCCTTCGGGAATCCCTGAAGTGTCCATCACTGTCCCCTGCTCTGGTATCTCGACGACACCGTCACCACGCGCACCGCGATCGACCCGCGATGCCGGGGTTGAAGCTCGCCGCTGTGATGAACGTCGTTCGCGGCGAACAACATTCGACGCAACCGAGGTCGCACAGTCATTGTGCGCGAAGAGCGGCACGGCCCGCAGGCGAACTCGAACTCTGTTGCCGCCCAGGCTGATTCGAACCCTGCTCTGCACCAGCCGAATTCCGGAGGCCGACCGGTCAGTTCCAGTCGGACCAGACCGGCGGCGGGCCGACGATGGTGACCCCGAAGCTTTCGAGGAGTTCGACATTCTTGTCGTGATCTCGGGCCTCGGCCGCGCCGACGCCCTTGAAGTAGCCTTCGATCGCGCCCGGCGTGCTACCGACCAGAACCTCACTCTCCTCGGTGATGGTCTGAAAGGTATGCGGAACGTTGCGCGGGCCGTAGACGAAAGCGCCGGGACCGGCCTCGGTGACGGCGCATTCCGCCAAGGAGTATCCACCGATCCAGAACCGGACCTGCCCGGACAGGATGACCCAGAATTCGTCTTCCCTGGTGTGGAAGTGCAGCGGCGGCGCCCCGGCTGGGAACACCTTGGCCCGCATAACGGTCAACGCACTCGCGGTGTCCTGTTCCGACAGCACCTGCTCGAAACCGCCGTCGTAGTAACGAACTTCCGGCTGAGTCCAGGGTGCCCGAACTCCCACGGGGCCTGCGTAAACCATTGTCATGTCCTCTCGTACGGGTAGGACAGCCAAACCGTCCCGCAACCAGAAAACCGCAACCCCCATCAGCAACGGATCATCATCCGATCACCGTCGACCCTCAGGGGGTGAAGGTTTGCAGGTGGTCGACGGTGACGAACTTGCTGGTGGGACTGGCCTGGGCCACCGCCTTGCGCAGCGATTCGAGACCGCCCCAATCCCGCGCGGGCTCGGCCAGCGGATAGTCGAAATCGTCCCAGTGCGTGGGAATTACGTAGCGCGGATTGCCGGTGACGCGCAGCAACCGGGCGACATAGTCGGAGATCTTGCCGCCGCCCGCGGGCAACAGCAACACGTCGGGGTGCAGACCGGCCAGCTCGGACTCGATGTAGTTCGAGCCGCCGAAGTTCAGCACGCTCATCCCGCCGCCGCTCACTTCGTAGGCCAGCGTGCCGCCCTCGACCAGATCGCGAATCACCTTGGGTTCCGGCAACTTTCCCGCGCCGAGGCCAGGCCGGGTACCGGCGAACGCCACCTCTGCCCTGGCACCGGAGGCCGAGTGCAACGAGCGCAGCGCGCGAATGGTGTAGCCGTCGAAGCGAAGCTGCTCACCGCCGGTGGCGATCGCGAGCTGATCCTCGGGTGCGCCGAGCGCTGCCATCAGATTGAGATGGGTCTCGGTGCCGAGCACCGTGGCACCGGTCTTCTTCGCCAGGTACGGCACATCGGTGAGGTGGTCGTAGTGACCGTGCGTGACCAGGATGTGGTCGGCGCGCAGTTCACCGCTGTCCACATAGTGATCGATCAGGGCCGTATCGACGGCGATCGGGGTGTTCGGGTCAGCTCCCGCATCGGTATAGGTACCGGTATGGAACCTGGTCAGCCAAGGATCGATCAGCACCGTCTTGCCGCCGGGCAGCCGGATTTCCCAGCCGTTGTTACCCCACCAACGCAGGGTCATCCCGCCAGGTGCCGGAGCCGGAGTATCGGCGGCCGGTTTCGCGGATTCCCTTCCGCCACATGCCACTACGCCCGTGAGCATCGCCGCACTCGCCGTCACACCGAAGAATCGCCGCCGTCCGAAACCTGTCATGCAGGCACCACAACACAGGATCGATACCGCTGTCCAAGACCAGCGAACCCGCTCGGCGATATCGAAAACGATATCGTCGCAGCGTGGACATGCTGCGTCAGCTGCGGTACTTCGTTGCCGTCGCCGAAGAACTTCACTTCGGCCGGGCCGCCGAGCGCCTCGGCATCGCCCAGCCGCCGTTGAGCCAACGCATCCGTAAGCTCGAAAACGACCTCGGCGCCCGGCTGTTCGACCGGGACAGCCGCCGAGTCGAACTCACCGAGGCCGGTCAGATCCTGCTCGCCGAGTCCCGCGATCTGCTCGCTCGCTGGGAACGAACGACCTCGCTGGTCGGCAAAGCCCACCGTGGCGAGATGGACGCGCTGCGGGTCGGTGTGCCGCCGGAACTGGCGGGCCGGGTGCTCGCCGCCATCCTCACCACGTTCGAAAGCCGCGAGGTGCGCGTGGATCTGCAGGAGCTGACCACCGCCGAGCAGGTCCGCCTCCTAGCCGACCGGCAGCTCGACGCGGGACTGCTACAGCATCCGGTCGACGTCGTCGGCCTCGAACTCGGTCCCGCCGTCGACACACCCGTCGGCGTGGTGCTGCCCCGCGATTCGCCACTGGCCGTGCGGTCTTCGCTCACCCTCGCCGATCTGGCCGGACTCGGGTTGGTGATCTTTCCGCGGGCGGCCGCGCCCGGACTCTATGACGCGACGCTACGCAGCTGCTGGGAACACGGCTTCAAACCAACGCGGGTGCAGCACGCCCGCAACCCCGAATTCGTGCTCGGCATGGTGCTTTCCGGCCGCGGCGTCGCCTTCGATCAGGGCATGGTGGCGCAGAAGGAACCGCGGGTGGTCTGGCGACCACTACCGGAGGGCACGTTGAGCTGGCGGCTCTCGCTCGCCTGGCCCGCGACCGCGCCGCACCCGCTGGTGCCTGAACTGGCCGAGCTGATCGTGCGAGTTGTACAGGGCGACGGCACATCTCGGCCCACAGCGGTTCAGGCCACCCCGCAACGACCGTGGAATGTGGTGTACGGCAGGCCGTGAGCCAGCGTCAGCGAGCGAGCCGAACAGGTAACGCACCATTGCTCGAGGCGGAGCCGGGCACCGGCGAGGCACAGCCGCGCACGATGCTGCCGATCGCGTGCGCGGCGACGGCGCCGATGGCGCGATCCACCTCGGGCAGCCGTTGGGCAAGACTGTCCACCCTGGTGAATACCGCTACGGCATAACGGCTTCCGTCCGGGTACTCGAGCACGCCGATCTCGTTGCGCACCCCGGGCAGCGTGCCGGTCTTGGCCCACACCTGCACCTCCGGCGGGAACGCACCGGCGAGCCGATGCCAATTCACTTGCTGGCGCATGAGATCGCGCACCCAGCGGCACGCCTCGGGCGGACCCGCCAGATCCTGACCGATGAGCGTGAGCAGGCTCGTCATCTCACGCGGTGTGCTCGCGGTGGTCCGGCCCGGATCCAGCGCACGGGTGCCGAGGATCTCCGCCGCGGTGAGTGCCGGAAACCGCTCGGCGAACTCGGCGGCGTCACGCGCGCCGATGTCGTCGGCCATGCTCTGCACGATGTGTCGCGGCGCTCCGACAATCCGGGTGGACTCGAGGCCGAGCTCGCGCACCAGCGAACGCACATTGTCGATGCCGACCCGGTCGAACAGCAGGTCAGCGGCAGTATTGTCGCTCAGCGTGAGCGCGAAGAACGCGGCGTCGCGCAGGCTCAGGTCGACATCGTCGTGACAACCCGCCGTGCCGACCCCGCCGAGGCGATCCACCCCACTCGCGCGCACCCGATCGGTCGGGTCCAACTGACCCGCCGCCACCTGCCGGGCGAACTCCAGCACCAGCGGCACCTTCACCACCGAGGCCAGCACCACCGGCTGGTCGGCACCGACCCGGCCTCCGCGCCGCAGTCGAAACACCGGGCATGCACCCACCCCTGCACCCCGACATCCCGGAAGAACTCATCCACGACTCCCCAACCTGCCATATCGCTTGACTCTCCAGGTGCTGGAGCGTTCAGGTTGGTGGGATGAAGCTGGACCTTGCCAAGACCGACCGGCACTACTACCACGCGCCGACCGAACCGACGCTGCGCACCTTCGACACCGACGACTATCTGACGGTCACCGGTTCCGGCGCTCCGGCGGGCCCGGAGTACACCGTGGCCGTCGAGACGCTGTATCGAACCGCGTACGGCGCCAAGAAGATCGCCAAGGCGGCCGGACAGGACTTCGTGGTACCGAAGCTGGAGGGGCTGTGGTGGGTGGAGTCCGACGAACCCCCGCTGACGGTGCCCCGCGAGGAATGGCACTGGAAGTTGCTGATCCGCATGCCGGAGGTCGTCACCGCGGACATGGTGCACGGGGCAACCTTCGAGCGGTTCACCGAGGGCGACGCCATCCAGGTGCTACACGTCGGCCCGTACGCGAACGAACCGGAAACTCTCGCCAAGATGGACGCGTTCATGACCGCCGAAGGGCTCACGATGAACGGCCGCCATCACGAGATCTACCTCACCGATCCACGCAAAGCCGCAGTGCCGAAGACCATCCTGCGCCACCCGGTCCGCCGCATCGCCGAAAAATAGGATGCGCCGGTCGAATTCGACCGGATACAGTTCGCAACGCGCCCGGTGCGCGGACAACGGTCGATTCGACCGAATCGACGGATTCGGTAGCTCGACCGGTGGAGGTACTTGCCCTGCATACGTTTTCCTTCGTATGCCCGAAATACCGTGGGCGCCTATGAAATCGGGTCGATAAACCTGCAGCTGAAGGAAAGGGCGTAATTGCCATGCGCAAATTCACCATCGCACGTCCGAAAGACGACGCAGCCCGAGATATCACTGCGACGACGTCTTCGGTGCATGCCGAGCAGCACGCATTACACCGCAACCATGGTGGCCGACTCGGCTACCAGCAGGCCGCGGCGCGCGAGCTGCTGCTCCTCGCGGCCTCGACCGTGGTGCGGATCCGTTAACCCGCGCTACGGCGTCCGCGCCAGCACTTCCCGGCCGACGTAACCGAGCAGCCGGCGATGCGCGGGCTCCCCTTCCTCGACGAACACCTCGGCGTCGAAGATGCCCGGCGCGCGGAACTGGTCGATGCCACCCCTGGCCTGCATGGTGGCGAGAAGTTCGCCACACAGCTCATCGTCGGCCAGCTCCGGCCTGCCGATGGCGACCGCGAGGTCGACGCCGTGCACAACCAGCTCGGTGAAATGCACAAGGGCCGCCGTCGGCGCGGGCAGTGCGCCCAGCGAGATGTGCACGGTGTTGTCCAGCGCGTCGGGCCGATGCCAGGCCGCTCGATCCACCTCCGCCGCCGCCGCGTACGCGCCCTGCGGATCGCCGCCGAGCCAATCGGATTCGTGATCGGCGCCGGAATCCGTGCCGCTCAGCGCGGCCGCGAAGAAGTGCATGTTGCCCACCATGTGGTTGAGCACGGTGCGCACATCCCACTCCCGGCAGGGCGTCGGCGCCGCCATCGAACTCTCGTCCAAGGCGGCGACGATCACGCTCGTCGCATCGAGTGCACGGTCGATCTGTCCGATCACATTCTCCATGAGCTTCCTTACGGTCGAGCGGTCTGGCTGAATTGGTAACACAGGCGGGCGACATACGGAGGCCGTTGCGAAAGCTGCTCACGGCGAATTAGGTTGCCAGCAGTGTGCTTCTCAGTGGCCGGTGGATTAAAGCGGCTGCGCGAGCCGAATACGTCTCGCTACAGTGTGCAATGCCCACGGTGCGCACGCAACGGCCGCCCCACAACGTTTGAAAACTGTTGTGCTGGCGGCGTTGTGACCATAGAGCACGCCATGCAGTGGTGTGAAGCTGACAACCACTTCCGATTAAGCTACGGCCACAGAGATTTCGGTATCCAGTTCAGCCGTTGTTTAAACCTGTTACCGCCGATTGAAATTCACACAGCCACCGCGCGCCGCAGGTTGCCGGTTCAACTGACCCACCAGCCGATTCCCGCCGCTGCCGCAGACAATGGTCGTCCACCATGATGTGGTCATGCGAATCGACCTCTGCACCCTCGTCGTCGAGGACTACGACCCGGCCATCGCCTTCTTCACCGAAGCGCTCGGATTCAACCTCATCGAGGACAGCCCCGCCCATACGAACGACGGACGCCCGAAGCGCTGGGTCGTCGTTCGCCCACCCGGTGCTCAGACAGGCCTGCTGCTGGCCCGAGCGGACGGCGCCGAGCAGACCGAAGCAGTCGGCAACCAAACGGCGGGCCGGGTCGGATTCTTTCTCCAGGTAGCCGATTTCGACGCAGCGTTCGACCGAATGGTGGCGCGCGGTGTCGAATTCGTCACTGTGCCAAGGCAAGAGCCCTATGGACGCGTAGCAGTATTCCTCGATATCGCGGGCAACCGCTGGGATCTGTTGGGCCCCGCCTGATCTGAGCGCGACCGAAAGTCAGGTCTTCTCGGCCCGGCCGTCCGACTCGGCCTCGTCGGGCCGGGTGGTGATGCCGCGCTCGGTCCCCTCGTCGGCCTCCTGGTCCGGTTCCGGATGTTCCGGCTCGAAGGTCGCGGGCAGCTTCTTGAGGTGCTTGTTCATCGAACGAACCAGCAGCACGGTGCCCGCGAGCAGGATCAGGATGATGACCAGGCCGAGCGGGGAGGCCTTGCCGAACTCCGGCCCGGTGGGGGTGCCGCCGGGGGCTTGGGCGAGCAGAACCAGCATCACCGCTGCTCGTCTTCGATGCCCGCGAACAGATCGGTCTCCGGCAGCGCCGTCTTGACCCTGGTCTTGGCCAGCTCGAACTCCTCGGTCGGCCAGAGCCGCTGCTGCAGCTCCAGCGGAATGGCGAAGAACGCGCCGTTCGGGTCGATCTGGGTGGCGTGCGCGCGCAGGGCGTCGTCTCGCTGCGGGAAGTACTTGGCGCAGTCGATCTGCGTGGTGACCCTGGAGAACACGTCGCCGCGCTCGGGGACGTACTTACGCATCCGGTCCAGCCACTCCTGCAGCGGGAACGGCTCGCCCATCCGCTCGTACTCCTCGGCGAAGACCTCCATCCGCCGGGCGGTGAAACCGTGGTCGTAGTACAGCTTCAGCGGCGTCCACGGCTCGCCCGCGTCGGGGAACCGCTCGGGGTCGCCCGCCGCCTCGTACGCGGCGACCGATACCTCGTGGCAGCGGATGTGGTCCGGGTGCGGGTAGCCACCCAGCTCGTCGTAGGTCGTCATCACGTGCGGCCGGAATTCGCGCACCACCCGGACGAGCGCCTCGGTGGACTCCTCCAGCGGCACCACGGCGAAGCTGCCCTCGGGCAGCGGCGGCAGCGGATCACCCTCCGGCAGACCGGAATCGACGAAACCGAGCCAGTGCTGGCGCACGCCGAGCGCACGCGCCGCGGCGGCCATCTCCTCGCGGCGGATCTCGTTGATCCGGTCGAGGACACCGGGGGTGTCCATCGCGGGGTTCAGGATGCTGCCACGTTCGCCACCGGTCAGCGTCACGACGAGGACATCGTGTCCTTCGTCGGCGTACCGGGCGGTCGTCGCGGCACCCTTACTCGATTCGTCGTCGGGGTGGGCATGCACCGCCATGAGGCGAAGGCCACTCACGTCTCGTTCACCGTCGCTCTCGCTCGCGGGTGTCGGGTCTTCGTTCCCTATAGTTCCATTCGACCGACTTTTGTTCCGACGTACCCCCCGGGAGCGACCTTGTGACCGATCGAAGCGACGCCTCGGCTCCGGCGACGAACACTAGGCCGACCGACCGGTACGGAACCAAGCCGCCCGTCGACCGCCGCTGGCTGCCGCTGGCCCTCGGCGTGGTCGTGGTGTTGCTCGGGTGCGGCGTCGCCTTCATCGGCTACCAGAAGTACGGCCCGAAGGACCTCGAGTCCGAGCAGCTCGGCTACATCGTCGTCGACGACGCCACCATGACGATCCGGATCAAGGTCACCCGCAAGGACCCTGGACAAGCTGCGGTATGTTTCGTCCGGGCGATGGCCCGCGACAGCGTCGAGGTCGGCCGCCGTGAGGTGCTGATCGAGCCGTCTACCAGCGGCACGATCGAGCAGACCACCACGGTGAAGACGTCCTCGCGACCGGCGTCGAGCAGTATCTACGGTTGCAGCACGGCGGTTCCCAGCTATCTCCGAGCAGGGTGAATTGCCCTTTTTGCCGTACCATTTGTCCTCGAAATTAACTCCGACCTGCACGTTTGTGATTCATGCTAAAATGGCCTGATACACGGTTCCGGGGTTCGGAGCCGTGTTTGCTGCATTGGCGGCCAGCGCTATCTGTTCCGGATTATGAGCTTTGCCCGGAACCAGGGTCTGTCGGGGTTCGATGAACTTCCCAGGATCGCTCTAGCCGTCGACTGGTGCGTGCCCGCCCCACGGGTGGGTACTGCGGCAGTTATCAGGGAATCCCGGCCTGCCGGGAACAACTACTAGGGAGTGATCGAGATGACTGAGACGCAAGTGACTTGGCTGACCCCGGAGTCGCACGACAGGCTCAAGGGCGAACTCGATGCGCTCATTGCCAATCGTCCCGTTATCGCTGCCGAGATCAACGAACGCCGTGAAGAGGGCGACCTCAAGGAGAACGGCGGATACCACGCCGCGCGCGAGGAGCAGGGCCAGCAGGAGGCGCGCATTCGCCAGCTGCAGGAGCTGCTGAACAACGCCAAGGTCGGTGTCGCGCCGACCAAGTCCGGCGTCGCACTCCCCGGCTCGGTCGTCAAGGTCTACTACGACGGCGACGAGTCCGACACCGAGACCTTCCTCATCGCGACCCGCGAAGAGGGCCTGAACGACTCCAAGCTGGAGACCTACTCGCCCGCGTCCCCGCTCGGCGGCGCGCTGATCGACGCCAAGGTCGGCGACACCCGCGAGTACACGCTGCCCAACGGCAAGACGATGAAGGTCACCCTGGTCAGCGCGGAGCCTTACCACAGCTGACGCTTCCGGCCGCGGTATCGCGCAGCTTCCGACAGCGCGCCCCGGCCGACTTGTTCCCCTGAGACACGAACGGCCGCACCTGGTTCCGAGGTGCGGCCGTTTCGTCATGTCTGCGGGTTCCTAGCTGCCCAGCGCCTGCTCGATATCGGCGAGCAGGTCGGCGGCGTCCTCGATGCCGACCGACAGCCGCACCAGATCGGCGGGCACCTCCAACTCGGAGCCCTCGGTGGACGCGTGCGTCATCGCGGCCGGGTGCTCGATCAGCGATTCCACCCCGCCGAGCGACTCCGCGAGGGTGAATACATTGGTGCGCGAGCAGAAGTCGCGGGCCGCGGCCGGGTCGCCGTGCAGCCGGACCGAGATCATGCCGCCGAAGCGACGCATCTGCTTCGCGGCGACCGCGTGACCCGGGTGCTCCGGCAGGCCCGGGTAGATCACCTGGGCGATGGCCGGATGCCGGGTCAGGAACTCGGCCAGGGTCTCCGCGTTGTCGCAGTGCCGGTCCATCCGCACGGCCAGGGTCTTGGTGCCGCGCAAGGTGAGGAAGGCGTCGAACGGGCCGGGCACCGCGCCCGCGCCGTTCTGCAGGAAGGCGAAGGCCGCGTCGAGTTCGGGGTCGTTGGTGATCAGCGCGCCACCGACCACGTCGGAGTGCCCGCCGAGGTACTTGGTGGTCGAGTGCGTGACGATGTCGGCGCCGAGCAGCAGCGGCTGCTGCAGGTACGGGGTGGCGAAGGTGTTGTCCACCACCAGTTTCGCGCCCACGCCGTGCGCGATATCGGCCAGCGCGGGGATGTCGCCGATGCTCAGCAGCGGATTGGTCGGGGTCTCGACCCACACCAGCTTGGTGTTCGGCCGGATCGCCGCGCGCATCTCGTCCACGTCGAACACGTGCGCCGGCGAGTGCTCGATGCCCCACTGGCTGAACACCTTGTCGATCAGCCGGAAGGTGCCGCCGTACGCGTCGTCCGGGATGACGATGTGGTCACCGGGACGCAGCACAGCTCGAATGGCACAGTCGGTGGCCGCCATGCCCGACGCGAACGCCCGGCCGTAGGTGCCGGATTCGAGCGCGGCGAGGTTCGCTTCCAGCGCGGACCTGGTCGGGTTGCCGGTCCTGGCGTACTCGAAACCGCCACGGAGACCGCCCACTCCGTCCTGGGCGAACGTCGAACTCGCATAGATGGGCACGTTCACCGCGCCGGTCTGCGGGTCGGGATCGAATCCGGCATGCACGGCGCGTGTTGAGAACCCCAGCTCACTCATGCCTGCGCCTCGCTGGCGCTCAGCTCCGGCATGACTGAGCTGCGCTCAGCTGTTTCGATGATTCGCTCGCTACGCTCGCTCATGGCCCCAGCCTAATCAGGGGCGATTTCCGGGCAACCCCCCGGTAGTACCAGATGGATACTCTGCGGACGATCCGACCCCCCGCTCCGACGTAGTTACGCAGCTAGGGTCACTAGACCGGAAAAATTATGATGAGTACCGCCCAAGACGCTGATCTCACCGGCGCCCTCCCAATTACGCTTAGCCCATGGTGACTGTGGAAGAACTGTTCGCGATCGACTCCCTGCTGTCCGACGATGAGCGCGAGATCCGCGATGCCGTCGCGACCTTCGCGAATCAACGCTTGCGACCGCACATCGCGGACTGGTTCGAGGAGGGCACCTTCCCGGCTCGCGAACTCGCGCCGCAGCTGGGTGAGGTCGGACTGCTCGGCATGCATCTCGAGGGTTACGGCTGCGCGGGCATGTCGGCGACGATGTACGGCCTGGCCTGCCAGGAACTGGAGGCCGTCGACTCCGGCGTGCGCAGCATGGTGTCGGTGCAGGGATCGCTGGCGATGACCGCGATCCACAAGTACGGCTCGGAGGAGCAGAAGCAGCAGTGGCTGCCGGAGATGGCGGCGGGCCGCGCGCTCGGCTGCTTCGGGCTCACCGAACCCGATTTCGGCTCCAACCCCGCAGGCATGCGGACCAGGGCCAAGCGCGACGGCACCGACTGGGTGCTCAACGGCTCGAAGATGTGGATCACCAACGGCTCGGTGGCCGATATCGCGGTGGTGTGGGCGCAGACCGAGGACGAGGGCAAGCAGGTGATCCGCGGCTTCCTGGTGCCCGCCGGGACACCAGGGTTCAGCGCGCGCGAGATGCATCGCAAGCTGTCGCTGCGCGCCTCGGTGACCGCCGAACTGGACCTCGACGATGTCCGGCTGCCCGCCGACGCCGTGCTGCCCGAGTCGCGTGGGCTGGCGTCGCCGCTGGCCTGCCTGAGCGAGGCGCGGTTCGGGATCATCTTCGGCGCGCTCGGCGCGGCCCGCGACTGTCTCGCCTCGACCATCGAATACACGCGCACCCGCGAGGTTTTCGACAAGCCGCTGGCCGGATACCAGCTCACCCAGGCGAAGCTGGCGGACATGGCACTCGAGTTCGGCAAGGGCCAGCTGCTCGCCCTGCACCTCGGCCGGCTGAAGGATCGTGGCGAGGTGTCCCCCGAGCAAGTGAGCGCGGGCAAGTTGAACTCCACCAGGGAGGCCATCAAGATCGCCCGCGAGTGCCGCACCATCCTCGGGGCCAACGGCATCACGCTGGACTACCCGGTGCTGCGCCATGCCAACAACCTGGAGTCGGTGCTCACCTACGAGGGCACGGCGGAAGTGCATCAGCTGGTGCTCGGCCGCGCGCTCACCGACGCCAACGCCTTCCGGTAACAGCCGACCAATAGGTGAACGGGCATCCGGCCGCCAGAAGTCGAGCCACCGCGAATCAATACCGATCGGTCGCATTCGAAAACGGCTTCTGGCTAACCTCGGCCAATCATGGTAATGGCGCCTAACCTGCGGCGGGAATGGCGAAAGGTGCTCCGACCTGCGATAATTCGACTTGCGAAGGCTGAATTGATCGAGGTTTTGGAGCACCTTTCTGGTGGGCAAGTCTATATCGCCGTATCCGCGGCTGACCATCGACGGTGACGGTGCGGGCGTGGTGTCACACGCAGGTGCGGCACTGCTGCTGCGTACTGCCGAGATAACTGGTTTGACCTGGGGTTTGTCGGAACAGTTGGGGCCGTGGCGCAAACCGATGGCTGTCCACGACCCGGGCAAGATCGTGCTGGATTTGGCGGTGACACTCGCGGTCGGTGGTGACTGCGCCGCGGATGTGGCGTTGTTACGGGCCGAGCCGGGCGTGTTCGGTCTGGTGGCCTCGGATCCGACGGTGTCGCGGACGATCACCGCGCTGGCTGCCCAGGCACCGAAAGCGTTGGCCGCCATCGCTTCTGCACGCGCGGACGCGCGGGCGCAGGCGTGGGCCGTGGCTGGGCCGAACGCCCCCGGTCACGGGATCAACATCGATGATCCGTTAATCATCGATCTCGACGCCACCCTGACCGACGCGCACTCGGAAAAACAGAACGCCACACCGACGTTCAAGCGGGGCTTCGGCTTCCACTCGCTGTGGTCGTTCATCGACCACGGTCGCACCGGCACCGGCGAGCCCGCCGCGCCCATGCTGCGGCCGGGCAACGCCGGTAGTAATACCGCTGCCGACCACAAGCAGGTTCTCCGCGATGCCCTCGCTCAGCTGCCGTGGCAGCCGGGATGGCGGGTCGGCCGGAAAGTGCTGGTGCGCACCGATTCCGGTGGCGGCACCCACGAGTTCCTCGACTACTGCCACCGCCGCCGGCTGCAGTACTCGGTCGGGTTCACTCTCACCGACGAGATCGTCACCGCCATGGGCACCCACCTGAATCCGCAGGATTGGACACCGGCCTACGACGCAGACGGCGAGGTCCGCGACGGCGCCTGGGTCGTGGAAGTCACCGGCATCACCGAGTTGACCGGATGGCCGCCCGGCATGCGGCTCATCGTCAGGAAAGAGAGACCACACCCCGGTGCTCAGCTGCGGTTCACCGACCGCGACGGGATGCGGTTGACCGCGTTCGTCACCAACACCACCCGCGGCCAGCTGCCCGACCTCGAGTTGCGTCACCGCCAGCGGGCCCGCTGCGAAGACCGGATCAGAAACGCGAAAGACACTGGCCTGCGCAATCTTCCGTTCCACAGCTTCGACGCCAACCGCATCTGGCTCGCCGTCGTCGCGCTCGCACTCGACCTGACCGCCTGGATGCAGACACTCGCCCTGCACGACCACCCCGCACGTCGCTGGGAACCGAAAACGCTACGGCTGCGGCTGTTTTCAGCCGCCGGACGCATCGCCCGCCATGCCCGCAAAACCACACTGCACCTGGCGCGGCACGCCCCCTACACCGAACTGCTCACCACCGCCGCAGCACGCCTGCAACCCGGCTGACCAGCCAGAAACCGTCCCTGCAACCAAGGAAACCAACCACCCGGGCCAGTGGAACCCGGCAGCCAGCCCGCTGCGCGGGCCAGCTGCCCTGCCCGCAACCGGAAAACTACGACCGAAACACCCAATCCGAACCCGATCAGGCCAGCACATCAACCCGGCGAAAGATCGAGGCTAACCGGTTCTCGCCCAAGCATTTTCAATGCGGCGAGTTTGCTGGAACTCACTTATCCGGCAAAACAGACTGGGTGAAGCGTCACAGTTCTATAAAGACTCGCCGGTTGCTAGCATAGGAACATGTTTCTGCTCGGCCCCGCGTTGCTCGAAGTGTCGGCGCGCAAGATATTGACCCGCCTGCACAAGACGCACGGGGTACCAGCGCTCGCCGCGGCGGCGGAACTGCCCGCGCTGTCGGCGGCGCTGGATCAGCACGCGGCGGCCGTGCGCGACATCCTCGAGCTCGGCGTCCAGGACGCGGCGCGGGTTCCGGTGAGCGTGCTGCTCGCGGGTTACGCGCGCGGACTCCTCGATCATGTGCGGGAAGCCGCGGCCGAGCACGGGATGACCAGTGCGGCGCCCGGCGATCTCGGCAGCTGGGCGAACGCCGACTGGGTCCAGCTGCGGCTCGCGAGCGTGTGCCTGCACCCGTCGCAGCAGCTCGCCTGATCCACCCCCTGACACAGCGCGTCCGCCGTAGGCAGAGCCCACGGCGGACGCGTTCGTCGTTCGTGCCTAGCGCCGCTCGCCCGGATCGCGGTAGCCCATGTACTCACCGGACTGCTCGTACGAGCCGCCACCCTGCATCGCACCCTGGTCCCACTGCTGCGAGTGCTGGCCACGCGAGGCCTGCTGATCCATCCACAGCTGCTCCCGCGACGCGTCCTCCCGGCCGCGCGAGTACGCCTCGGCATGCCCCTTGACCGCGGGCATCTCCTCTTCCAGCCCGCTCAGCCAGTTCTCCCAGCGCTGCTGCATCGGACGCACCATGCCGCCGCCGACGCCGACCACCAGGATGCCGCCGATCGTGGCCAGCACGGTGATCAGGATCGGCATGGTGACCGACATGGCCACTCCGATCTGGTTCAGCGCGGCCACGATGCCGACGCCCCAGATGAACACCGCGGCGATCCGGCCGATCATCGCGCCGTAGGACAGCCCGCCGAGCATGTTGCCGACCAGGTCACGCACCGCGGACGCGATCGCGCCGGCGATCACCACGATGATGATCGCGACCGCCGCCTTGGGCAGCCACGAGACGATGCCGTCGAGCAGCTCGCTCACCGGGTTCGGCCCGAAGACGCCGAAGCCGAGCTGCAGCGCGATCAACAGGATCGCGTAGTAGGCAAGCTTCGCCAGCAGATCCGAGGCGTCGTAGCGACTGCGCGACATCATCTGCTTGAGGCCGCCGCGCTCGACCAGGCGGTCGAAGCCGAGCCGGTCGAGCACCTTGTCCACGATCGTCGAGACGACCTTCGCGACGATCCAGCCGATGAGCAAGATGACGATGAATCCGGCCAGCTTGGGGACGAACGTGGCCACCGAACTCCACGCGTCCGAGAACCCCTTCTGGAAATCGATAGCCAAACTGGAGGTGTACATGCCCGTCCCTTCGCTATCCGATTACGCCATGGCGGTTTGCCGAGGCTGCTTCAAGGCCGGTTATACCCCGGCCGCATAACTCGAACCTTTCGTTTGCAGATAATTTGCCACATTGCGGCTTTCGGCGCGACTACTAACCGGTCCGGCACGCGAGGCCGTACTGTCGACTCCGGCCACCCTCCGGGACTGGTCGGTCTTCCTCACAACCGGTCCGACGCGATGAGGAGAAGATTGTTACGACCTGTCATCGCGGTGCCATCTCGATGTCACCGACACGCCGAGGTAAACAGCGCACTCTTATCTCGGATTCGGCATCAGGGCAATGCCTCCCGCCTGACGTCACCCGGAGGTGCACGATGAATACATTGTCAGCCGACCTCATCGATCGACGGTTGGTCCCTCGCCCTGACTCGAGTCAGCAGCCGCTGGGAGCCCGCGATGTTCGTGCGTGATCGCGCGCTGCCCGCCACCGGCACCGCCGGGTCGTTGCCGGATCAACGCGAACTGGTCGCCGCTTTCGGCAGCCACGAGGGCGATCCGAGCTGTGACCATCCCATGCTCGGCTGGGCCCGCCGGTTGGCCGTCCTGCATCGGCAGCGCCGTGGCAATCCGCTGGCGACGGCCGGAATCGATTGCCGCCGTGCCGAATTGGTCGCGGCCATCGATACCTGGGTGGCCACGCAACTCCCCCGCCGCAGCTGCACCGAGCACCTGCGCGCCGGATCGCTCGGTACCACCGTCGATCGCATGGCCGCGGCACACGCGCATGCCAGCCATCTACTGCACACTGCCGAAAAGGTTTCCGATGTTCGGGTGCATGCGGCGTGGTATCGGCTGGCGTCGCTGGCGGACGAATGGACCGATCTGATTGTCGGCGCGGTACGAAAGGCGTAGGGGCGCAGGCAAGTCCGCGCAGGCCGGGTCAGACCGCTAACTCGGGTTCTCGCATCCCCAACTGCCGCGCCGAGAACCACCGCATCCCCTTTGCCAACAGCGGCAGCATCAACACCATCAGCAGCAGTCGCATGCTCTGCACGCAGGTGATCAGCGGCAGGTTGGCGTCCATCGACTCGGCGGTGGCCAGCACGGCGTTGATCCCGCCGGGCGTGGTGGCCAGGTAGATGTCGGACAGTTCGAGGTCGACGAAGGTGGCGACCGCGAAGGCCAGGCCCGCGACGATGGCGGACAGGGCGACGATGGTGACCGTCATGCCGGGGATCATCCTGGCCATCTCGCGGACGACGGTCCTGGTGAAGCGGGTGCCGACCTCGAAGCCGATGAGCACGAACAGCAGGTCCTTGAACAGGTTCGTCGGCGCGTATCCGTGGCTGACGCCGAGGGCGGTGAGCAGCGCGGTCATCAGCATCGGCCCGATCAGCGCCGGGCTCGGCAGCTTGAGCCACTTTCCCAGCTTGGTGCCGACGACGCACAACATCACCGCGATGGACAACCCGGCGACCTGGTCGCCACGTCCGACGATCATCCAGAACGGCAGATCAGGATTGGTGACCGAGGCGCCGAGCGTCGCGTGTTCGGTGCTCATCCCGTCGCCGCTGTTGTTCAGCAGCGCGCCGAGGGCGGGCGCACTCACCGCGACCAGTGCGACCCGCAGATACTGCATGAACGCCACCTGGCGCGGATCGGCGTCCATATCGTCGGCCACCGCCACCACCGCCGCGGAGCCACCGGCCAGCAGGCCGAGCGTCGCGGTCGGCAATTCCACGTGGGCGAAGCGGGCGAACACCACCGCGACGAGCAGGCTGATCAGCAGCGTCGCCACCGTGACGGCCAGCACGGGCACCAGCGCCAGGCCGATGCTGGACAGCAGCGAGATCTCCAGATAACTGCCCATCAGCACGCCGAGCATGGACTGCACGCCGCAGGATAGTTGTCGAGGCATCGGCGCGGGCAACTTCCCGGCCAACGCCAGGGCACCGCCGACGACGATCGCTAGGATCATCTGCGGCGCCGGAAAATGCACCCGATCGAGTAACTCGGCCCCGGCAAGCACCGAGGCCAGCAGAGCTACCCAACCGATCACTTGCCTCCGAGTCATACCTAGTAATCCTTGCCCCAGCTAATGAACAAACAGTAACGACTCCGTTATCAGGGTTAACGGACGGTGTGATCCCGGCCGCAGGGAGCCAATTACCTGTTCAGAGCGGATATTTCCTAAGTCGCGCAGGTCTTCGCACTCTACTCGATATCCACGGTAGCAACTCGAGCGAACTTGCAGCTCACAGCTGTTTCCCAGCATCGGCGTGCGAATCGCACGGACCTCGCGGATGCCGCGTGTACTATTCGCCCGAACCACCCCCACCGCGGGAGCTCGGGCAAGGCCGGGCTGAGAGGGCGGACCCCAGCGCTTCGCCGACCGCATGAACCTGTCCGGGTAATGCCGGCGTAGGAAGAGCGTTTCGGGAATGTCTTCATCGACCCTGCACAACTCCGAACGGCACGAGGCCCCCTTCACCCTCGACGAGCCCGCCCCGAAGGTGCTGTCCTTCTGGGACCAGAGCGCATTCTGGGCAAACCTGGGTGTCAGCCTCATCGCCTTCTCCGGCGCGTACACCGTGCTGGCACCTAATTCCGACGGCGCACCGCAGATCTCCATCTCCGCGGGCATCCTCGCGATGATCGTCGGCACGGTCGTCGGCGGTCTGATGCTCGGCCTGGCGGCCATCCCGGGAGCGAAGACCGGAAAGCCCGCGATGGTGCTGCTGCGCGGCTTGTTCGGCGCGAAACTGAGTTATCTGCCAACCGTTTTGAACATCGCCCAGCTGATCGGCTGGGGCACCTTCGAGTTGATCGTGATCGGCGACGCGGCCGACGAGCTGTTCGGCGGCGGTCCGCACTGGCTCTACGTGGTGGCCGCGGGTGTGCTCACCACCATCCTGACGATCTGGCCGCTCGGCTCGGTGCGGATGCTGCGCCGGTTCGTCACGGTCGGCGTGGTGATCGCGCTGATCTGGTTCTACATCCAGTTCTTCCGCACCGGCCTGCCCGACCTGTCGGCCAACCCCGGCCCGCATGGCAGCGGCCCGTTCGGCGCGGACTGGAACCTCTTCTGGATCGCCACCGACGCGGCGCTCGCGGTGTCGATCTCCTGGGTGCCGGTCGCCGCCGACTACACCCGCCACTCGCGCAGCACCGGCACCGCGTTCGGCGCGGCCAGCGGGGCCTATGCGATCACCCAGATCGTGGCCTACACCCTCGGCCTCTTCGCGCTGGCCCGCGCCACCGGCGACGGCCAGTACTCGCCGTTCCTTCAGGTCAGCCTCGGCGGGCTGTTCTTCTTCGTCTTCGTGCTGCGCGAGGCCGATCAGTCATTCGCCAATGTGTACTCCACCGCCGTCTCGATCCAGAACCTCGCGCCGCGCATCGACCGGCGGATCCTGTCGATCGGCCTCGGCGTGCTGATCACACTGCTCGCGCTGCAGTTGAACATGGCCAACTACTTCGGCTTCCTCGGGCTGATCGGTTCGGTGTTCGTGCCGCTGCTCGGCGTGCTCGTCGCCGATTTCTTCCTGCGCGCGAAGGGTGAGTGGAACACCGCCGACGATGCCCCGCCGCGCTGGGGGATGATCGTCGCCTGGCTGGCCGGGTTCGCGGTGTACCAGCTCATCAACCCGGGCGATGCCGGTGTGTGGACCGACTTCTGGGTGAATGTGCAGGAGCAGCTGCACTTCACCAAGCAGGCGTGGATGAGCGCGTCGCTGCTGTCCTTCCTCGCCGCACTGGTGGTCGCGTGGGCGTTCGGGCGAATCGCGACACTGCGGCAAGGGCGAGTGGCGGTCGGCAAATCCGCCTAGCGACTGCCACGATGGAGTCATGGGTGAGATCCGGATCGGCACGTCGGGCTGGGTGTATCCGCCATGGCGTGGCGTCTTCTATCCCAAGGGCGTGACACAGAAACGCGAACTCGCGTACCTGTCGGAACAGCTGAACAGCGTCGAGATCAACGGCTCGTTCTATGCGCTACAGCGCCCGTCGAGCTACCAGAACTGGGCGAGTCAGACACCGGACGATTTCGTGTTCGCGGTGAAGGGCAGTCGATTCATCACGCACATGAAGCGGCTGCGCGACGGCGACGAACTGCTGGCGAACTTCCTCGCCTCCGGACTGCTCGCCCTCGGCCCCAAACTGGGCCCCACCCTCTGGCAGCTGCCGCCGAACTTCCAGTTCGACGCCGAGGTACTGGGCGCCTTCTTCACCCACCTCCCCCGCACCACCGCGCACGCCGCCGACATCGCGAAACAGCACGACCACCGGGTGGATCCGGCGCACACGAGCACCGACGCCGACCGCCCGCTGCGGTACGCACTGGAGATCCGCCACCCCAGCTTCGTCACACCGGAGTTCACCGACCTGCTGAACAAACACGAGATCGCGCTCGTAATCGCCGATGCCGCAGGCAAATTCCCGATGCTCGAGGAGGTCACCGCGGACTTCGTCTACATCCGGCTGCACGGTCACGACGAGCTCTACGTCAGCGGCTACACCGACGAGGGCCTCGACATGTGGGCCGAGAAGATCCGCACCTGGTCCGCCGATCATGACGTCTTCTGCTACTTCGACAACGACGCGAAGGTCATGGCGCCCCGCGACGCCCTCGCCCTCCGCGCCCGCCTCGACTCCTGATCCGGCATACGAAATCGGCGCACCGCCATCCGGACCGAGTCCGAGCTGGCAGTGCGCCGAAAAGCCAAGAGGTGTAGGTGATTCCCGTCAGTGGCCCAGCGTGCCGATGCTGAGGAAGCCCAGCAGGTCGTGCCGGGTGATCACGCCGACCGGCTTGCCCTCCTCGACAACCATCAGCGCGTCGGTGTCCGACAGCGCCTTGGTCGCGGCGGAGATCGGCTCGCCCGAACCGATCAGCGGGAACGACGGACTCATGTGCTTGCCGACCGAATCCGTCAGGTGCGCACGGCCTTCGAACACCGCCGAGAGCAGATCGCGCTCCGAGACGCTGCCCGCGACCTCGCCCGCCATCACCGGCGGCTCCGCGCCGACCACCGGCATCTGCGAAACGCCGTACTCGCGCAGGATCTCGATGGCGTCGCGCAGGGTCTCCGACGGATGGGTGTGCACCAGGTCGGGCAGTTCGCCGGACTTGCCGCGCAACACGTCGCCGACCAGCGGTTCGACGGTGCTGCCGTCGAGGCGCTGGCGCAGGAAGCCGTAGGAGCTCATCCACTGGTCGTTGAAGATCTTCGACAGGTAGCCGCGGCCACCGTCCGGCAGCAGCACCACGACGACCGCGTCCGGTTCCCGCTTGGCGATCTCGATGGCCGCGACCACCGCCATGCCGCACGAGCCGCCGACCAGCAGGCCTTCCTCGCGGGCCAGGCGCCGGGTCATGTCGAAGGAGTCCGCGTCGGAGACCGCGATGATCTCGTCCGGGATCGCCGGGTCGTAGGCGGACGGCCAGAAGTCTTCGCCGACACCCTCGACCAGGTACGGGCGGCCGGTGCCGCCGGAGTACACCGAGCCCTCCGGGTCGGCGCCGATGATCTTGACCTTGCCGCCGGACACCTCCTTGAGGTAACGGCCGACGCCGGTGATGGTGCCGCCGGTGCCGACACCCGCGATGAAGTGGGTGACCTTGCCTTCGGTGTCGCGCCAGATCTCCGGACCGGTCGTCTCGTAGTGCGAGTCCGGGCCGCCCGGGTTGGAGTACTGGTCCGGCTTCCACGCGCCGTCGATCTCGCCGACCAGACGGTTGGAGACGCTGTAATAGCTGGCCGGATCCTCCGGCGCCACCGCGGTCGGGCACACGACAACTTCGGCGCCGTACGCGCGCAGCACGTTGCGCTTGTCCTCGCTGACCTTGTCCGGGCAGACGAAAACGCAGTGGTAGCCGCGCTGCTGGGCAACCAGCGCGAGCCCGACACCGGTGTTGCCCGAGGTGGGTTCGACGATGGTGCCGCCGGGCTTCAGCTGCCCGGACTTCTCGGCGGCGTCGATCATCTTCACCGCGATCCGGTCCTTGGAGCTGCCGCCCGGATTCAGATATTCGATCTTGGCCGCTACCAGTCCGGTATTCGGGCCTACAACAGAGTTCAACCGGACCAGCGGCGTATTGCCGATGAGGTCCACGACATGGTCGGCGATGCGCATGCGCCCCATAGTTCCAGATGGACCCGGTGTGAGTTGGCGCACGCCACGCGGAAGGCCGTCCGGCCTGACAAACCGGGAATCCAGCAAACACCCATTTAGGATCCGAACCATGAAGCAGCCGAACATCGCCCGTGCCGGCGTTGTTCTGGCCGGAGCGGCGCTGGCCGCGATGGTCGGACCGGGCGCGCAGGCGAACGCAGTGACCATCGAGTTCCCGCAGGTGCCGACCATGGCGTACGGCGGCCTGTGCGGCACGACCATCCGTACCTGGGCCGACGTCAGCCCAGCGTGGCCGGGCCGGGCCATCCTCAATATGCGCGCGTTGCCGGTCGTCGGCATCGGTGAGGGCGACTATCCGCTGGCCCCGCTGTGCGAGGTGCACACCATGGTGGACTGGCGCAACACCACCACCGGCGCAATGGGCCGGTACGAGGACACCATCGTCACCGGCCTCTACGGCAGCATCCAGTACGCACTGTTTCAGGACACCGGCCCCGGCCATGTCGAGGTCACCGTGACCACCGACGCGGCGAGCATTCCGGCGCACGGCTGGTTCGAGGTTCCCGCTCCTGCTGCCCCGCCTGCATAAAGTCGGTACATTTTCTCTTGTGAGCGCACCACGCATCGGCTGGCGTACGGCCGCGGTGACCGGTGCCGCAACAGTCTTGGCCGGGTCCGGAACCGGCGCCGCATGGTGGGCGACCTCTCGACTGTTGATGGCGCAGGCCGGCGCGGCGCGTGGCGTGATCGGCCGCGATACCTCGAAACCCCCTGAAGCCGACGGCATCTACACCGCGGGCTGCCTGCTGCCGGAGCGCTGGCGCAACGGCAAGCAGGCCGATCTGCACCTGATGGTCTTCGGTGATTCCACCGCCGCGGGCGTCGGCTGCCTGGTCGCCGACGAAGTGCCCGGCGTCCGGCTGGCCCGCGGACTCGCCCTCGCTACCGGGCAGCGAATCCGATTGAGCACCAAGGCGATCTCCGGCGCCACCTCCAAGGGACTGTCCGGTCAGGTGGACGCCATGTTCGTGGCCGGTCCGCCGCCGGACGCCGCGGTCATCCTGATCGGCGCCAACGACATCACCAAGAAGCACTCCGTGCGCGCCTCGGCGCACCGGCTGGCCGCCGCGGTCGCGCGGCTGCGCCGGGCCGACAGCGTGGTCGTGGTCGGCACCTGCCCGAATCTCGGCACGGTGACCGCCATTCCGCAGCCGCTGCGCACGGTGGTGCACAACTGGAGCGTCCGGCTGGCCCGAGCCCAAACGGTGGCGACCACCGTCGCGGGTGGCCGCCCGGTTCCGATGGGCTACCTGCTCGCGCCGGAATTCCGGGCGCAACCCGAACTCCTTTTCAGCGCAGACGGTTTCCACCCCTCGGCCGCCGGCTACGAACTGGCAGCCGCGCAACTACTTCCGGCCCTGCTCGAGGCCCTGGACGAGAAGACCCCGGCGGCCACCCGCCAGGGGCGCGACGTAGATTCGATAGGAACCCGCGAGTAACAACAGCGGTTCGCACGTTCCTTCCGACAAAGGAGTCCTCATGCCTGAGGCTGTCATCGTCTCGACCGCCCGCTCCCCCATCGGCCGGGCGGCCAAGGGATCGCTGGTCGACATGCGGCCCGACGATCTGACCACCCAGATCGTCCGCGCGGCGCTCGACAAGGTGCCCGCCCTTGACCCCACCCAGATCGATGACCTGATCCTCGGCTGCGGTTCCCCCGGTGGCGAGTCCGGCTTCAACATCGCCCGTATCGTCGCGGTCCAGCTCGGCTACGACTTCGTGCCGGGCACCACCGTGCACCGGTACTGCGCGTCGTCGCTGCAGTCCACCCGGATGGCCTTCCACGCGATCAAGGCGGGCGAGGGTCACGCGTTCATCTCCGCGGGCGTCGAGACCGTGTCCCGGTACAAGAACGGTTCCGCCGACAGCTGGCCGAATACGCAGAACGAGCTCTTCGCCGAGGCGCAGGCGCGCACCGCGAAGACCGCCGAGGGCGGCGCGGGCGTCTGGCACGACCCGCGCGAAGACGGCGTGCTCCCGGACGCGTACATCGCGATGGGCCAGACCGCGGAGAACGTCGCGGGCTTCACCGGCATTACCCGCGAGGAGCAGGACCGCTGGGGCGTCCGCTCGCAGAACCGGGCCGAGGAAGCGATCAAGAACGGCTTCTTCGAGCGCGAGATCATCCCGGTCACGCTGCCCGACGGCACCGTGGTGTCCAAGGACGACGGCCCGCGCGCGGGCGTCACCTACGAGGCGGTCAGCAAGCTGAAGCCGGTGTTCCGTCCGGACGGCACGGTCACCGCGGGCAACTGCTGTCCGCTCAACGACGGCGCCGCCGCGCTCGTCATCATGAGCGACACCAAGGCCAAGGAACTCGGCCTGACCCCGCTGGCCCGCATCGTGTCCACCGGTGTTTCCGGTCTGTCCCCCGAGATCATGGGCCTCGGCCCGATCGAGGCGTGCAAGCGCGCCCTCGCGCTGGCGGGCAAGTCGATCGACGACATCGACCTGGTCGAGATCAACGAGGCGTTCGCGGTGCAGGTGCTCGGCTCGGCCCGCGAGCTGAAGATCGACGAGGACAAGCTGAACGTCTCCGGCGGCGCCATCGCGCTCGGCCACCCGTTCGGCATGACCGGCGCCCGCATCACCACCACGCTGATCAACAACCTGCAGACCTACGACAAGCAGTTCGGTCTGGAGACCATGTGCGTCGGCGGCGGCCAGGGCATGGCGATGGTCATCGAGCGCTTGAGCTGACGCCCGACTCGGTGCGCTGAACAAAGTAGAGCGGCTTCCTATCCGTCGGGATAGGAAGCCGCTCTATTGATTTCGCGAGTACTTCTTAGCTTGTGATTTAACCAGTGCGAGCCGGTGGTGTGACCCCGGTTGATCATGCAAGCAGCCCTTGGCTGATGATTCCTGTTGCGACACAAGGAACTTCAGACAAGGGCTGCATTGATCAGTATGACCGATGGCGGGCGCGGCAGCGCGCTCGGGGAACTTGTAGCGTTCCGGCAGGGCTTTTATGACTGCCTGACCGCGCGGGCGGATGCGTTGTTCGAGCTGTGCGAGGCGGTGCTGTGCACCGACGGGCCGGTCCGGTCGCTGGTCGGGTTGTCCCTCGCGCCCGAACACCGCCGCGGACACGGTGCCCTCTACGACGCGGTGAACCACGGCAAGGTCGAAATCGAACGTCTCCGAACGGCTTTGGCCGGTGTGCGGTTGCCGAGGGCGGCCGGTGGGCGCCTGGTGATGGCCGTCGACGTCTCACCATGGTTGCGTCCGGATGGCGCGACGTGCCCGGATCGGTCTTTCTGCCACACCTACGGACGTGGCCGCAACGAGCATCAGATGATCCCCGGCTGGCCGTACTCGATCATCGCTGCCCTCGAAACCGGCCGCACCTCATGGACCGCGCCGCTGGATGCGCAGCGATTGGCACCCGGCGCCGACCTCGCCGCGGTGACCACCGCCCAGATCCGCGACCTCGCGCAGCGGCTTATCGCCGCCGGTCAGTGGCGCGAGGAGGACCCGCGCATGCTGTTCGTGCTCGACGCCGGCTACGACGCCCCGCGCATCGCCTACCTGCTGCGTGATCTGCCGGTGCAGATCCTGGCCCGCATGCGCTCAGACCGGGTGCTGCGCCGCGCGGCCGGAGAACACCGACACAACCCGGCCGGCGGACGCCCGCCCAAACACGGGGCTGAGTTCGTGTTCAAAGATCCCAGCACCTGGGGCGGTGAGGACGTCGTGACCAGCACCGACACCCGCCTCTACGGAACCGCGGCCGTCCAGGCGTGGGATCGTGTTCATCCGATGCTGACCCGCCGCTCGGCCTGGAGTACTCACGAGGGCGAACTGCCGATCATCGAAGGCACCGTGATCCGGCTACGGGTCGAGCATCTGCCCAGCGGCGGGGTGAACAAACCGGTGTGGCTGTGGTGGTCCGGGGTCGAGGCCACCGCCGACGATGTGGACCGATGCTGGCGAATGTTCTTGCGCCGCTTCGATATCGAGCACACATTCCGCATGTGGAAACAAACCCTCGGATGGACCCGCCCGCAGTTGCGCGACCCGCAAGCAGCCGACCGATGGACCTGGTTGACCTTGGTGGCCTACACCCAGCTACGGCTGACCCGGCCACTCGCCGAAGACCTACGACGCCCGTGGGAGAAACCCGCTGAGCCACAAAGACTTACACCAGCAAGAGTGCGGCGCGGGTTTCGCTACATCCGCACGAAGACCGGATCTCCCACGGCTGCACCGAAACTCACCCAGCCGGGTCCAGGACGCCCCACGGGCTCGAAAAACCGCCAGCGCGCCACCCGTCACGACGTCGGACTCATCCTGGCTACCGGCCAGGCGCACACCCGCCCCACCCACCACAAGAAGGGCACCAAGCCGAGGCGGGCAGGTTAAATCACAAGCTTAGTCGTTGTTGAAGTAACTCAGCAGTCGGAGGATCTCGACGTACAGCCAGACCAGGGTGACGGTCAGGCCGAGCGCGACGCCCCAGGCCGCCTTCTCCGGCGCCTGCGCGCGGATCAGCTGGTCGGCGGCGTCGAAGTCGAGCAGGAAGCTGAACGCGGCGATCGCGATGACCACCAGGCTGAAGATGATCGCGATGGGGCCGCCGTCGCGCAGGCCGAGGCCGCTGGAGATGAAGAAGCTGGCGACCAGGTTGCCGATCACCAGGACCAGCACGCCGATCATCGCGCCGACAACCATCCGGGTGAAGCGCGGGGTGACCCGGATCGCGCCGGTCTTGTAGACGACCAACATGCCCGCGAAGACACCGAACGTGCCGAGCACAGCCTGCGCGATCATCGCGCTGCCGCCGACTCCGCCGAATTCGATGTTGGTGAACATGAACGACAGCGCGCCGACGAACAGGCCCTCGAACACCGCGTACGACAGCACGATGACCGGGTTGTCCATCTTCCTGGCGAACGTCGCGACGAGCACCAGCACCAGGCCGATCAGACCGCCGCCGATGACGAACAGCGGAGCCAGCGCGGTGTTCGCGTTGGTCAGGCCGTAGGAGATGATCGCCGACAGCGCGAGCACGCCCAGCGTGATGGCCGTCTTGGTCACCACGTCGTCGATGGTCATCGCGCGGGTGGCGGTGGGCTGCTGGTACGGCTGCGGCTGCTGGTACTGCTGCCCGTACTGCTGACCCATCTGGCCCATCTGGCCTGCCCCGGTCACGCCTGACCCGAAGTTGGCGTAGCCACTACCCTCTTGCCGAGGCAAGTTTCGGAAAACCGGATTGCTTGTGCTACGCACTTGCGTCCCTTTCTGGTCGGTGCACGCTGTTCATCGAGTTCGCACTCGAGAACCAACTGCTAGGTCCAACGTTTGCTGCGCGGCACGAGTTCCCGAGGGAGTTGCCGACGCGGACAATTCGGACTCTACCGCTGCTGCGCGTCGTGCAGGCCACGCACGGACCGAGTGACCGTGAACTTGCGGTTGCGGCCGACCACGTCGGTGCGGCCGACCATACGCTCGATGACGCCCCGGTAATTGAGATGTGAGTTGAACACCGTCCACAACTCACCCCCCGGCCGCAGCACCCGCGCGGTCTCGGCGAACATCTTGATCGCCGACCCGGTGTGCACGGCGGCACCGACATGGAAGGGCGGATTGCACAGCACCAGATCGGCGCTGTTGTCGGCGGCCGAGGACATCGCGTCGTCGCGGACGACGGTCACCCGCTCCGCGACCCCGTTGACGGCCACCGTCGCTCGCGCCGAAGCCACCGCGGCCGCCGACTGATCGGTGCCGAGCACCCGGAGTGCGGGCCTGGCCTTGGCCAGCGCAACGGCCAGTATCCCGGTGCCGCAGCCGAGGTCGACGGCCTCGCGGGCATCGGGCTTCATCCACTTCAGGTGTTCCAGCAGGAACCGGGTGCCGATGTCCAGCCGGGCGCCGGAGAAGGCGGCGCCGTGCGCGACCACATCGATGCCGAGATCGTCGAGCCGGTCCTGCACCGGGAACGGCGGCGCGCCGACCGGTTTCGGCCCGCTGACCAGCAGGGTGCGCGACTTCTGCCGGCCGCGGCTGGCCCGGACCTCGGAAAACGACTGGGCCAGCACGTCGTTCATCGACTTCGTCAGATACTTGTCCCGGCCGCCCGCGAACACCACCACCTCGGGGTCGGCGTAGCGGGCGATGGCGTCGGCTACCTCGGCCAGCCCGGCCAGCGCCTTCGGCAGCCGCAGCAGCACCACGCGGACGTCGGCGAGCAGCTCGCGGCCGAGCGGATACGCGGTGTAGCGATCGGCGAACCCGAGCGCGCGGGCATTGTTGGCCAGGGCCAGTTCGCCGGTCAGCAGATCCTGATAGACGCGGACCCCGCGCAGGTCGTGCGCGGCGACCGCACCGATGGTCAGGGCCCCATACGCGTCACCGAGGATAGCTATCTTTCCGCTATCGTCGGTGACGAGCGTCTCGTCGGCGACATCGAGGATCAGCCGATCGGCGGCATCCGCAGCGTAGAGGTTTAAGGCCTCCACATCTGGATACCGCCGCAGCCGGCTCAGTACGTCCTCGATATCTGCCACGCCTCAAGTGTGCTAGATCGTTGCCCCAGGGTCACATCGGCCCCGGCAAACCGGCTCCAGCAAACCGTGCAGTCTCTTGTGCGCTGAACGTAACACACAGCGCCACAAGGGATTCCGCTCAGTTGACGCCCGCTTTGCCACCCGTCGGAGTCACCGCGTGCCAGACACCACCCACGCCTTGCCCGAGCAGATCGCCCGCCTTCTGATCCTTGGCGAAGAAGTAGACCGGCCAGCCCGCGATGGTGATTTGGCATGCGCCGTCAGCACGTTCGACGAAGCCGATGAGTTGCGGATCGACCCCGGCGGCGTACACGGCCTGCCCACGCCGGGCGATCAGCGGCGGCCATTTCTGGGCACAATCGCCCGCGCAATTCGACTTCGGCGGCTTCGCGGTGTCGTTGTCGAAGCGGTACAGCGCACGGTCGGTGGCCGTAACGTACTGTCCGACAGCGCTATTGTCCGCGATGCCGAGCTGAACAGCATTCGTGCCGGTCGGCGCCGTGCCGCTGTAGATCTTCAGCCAGTCCTGCGTCTTGGCGGGCGCCTGGCTCTGCGGCGCTCCCGCAGGGGCCGCGGCCGAGGTCGATGCCGCCGGGGCGGGCGCGGGCAGGGGTGCCGGTTTCGCCGGGTCGGCGCTTCCGCACGCACTCAGCAATCCGGCGAGAATCACCGAGGCAGCGGCAAATGGCAGCGCGGCTCGCTGGAAGTGCTTGGTCGACAGCATTTTTGAGATCCTCCGGATCGATCGATGACGCGCGATTCGCGTCCGGTCATCGACAACAACGAGGCAGACCCGCGACCGGTTCACCCGGAGAGGCAACCGATGGCAAACATCGAGAAACCCGCAAATCCCGCGCGACGCACTGATAGCCGATTACCATCAGTCCCATGCGTAACAGGATGGTGTTGGCCATCGCCGCCGTGGCGGCACTCCTCGCGAGCTGCAGCGACGACGGTGGATCCACCGCGAACACCCCTGCCGCCACCCCCTCGACCACCCCCTCGACCACCGGCACCATGGCCGAAGCGACGACCGCCCCGCGCGACGCCGCCGCCAAGCGGAGCACCGCGTCCGGCGATGCGGGCCTGACCGTCACCGACATTCGGATCGGCCACCAGCCCGGCTTCGATCGCGTGGTCTACGACCTCGGCGGCAAGGGCACCCCCGGCTGGATCGTGCAGTACGCCGATCGAGCCGTGCAGGACGGCAGCGGCAAGCTGATCGAGGTGGCCGGGAACTCGATCCTCGAGGTGCAGATCCTCGGCTCGGCATACCCGTTCGACAGCGCCGTGACGCCGTACGCGGGGCCCGATCCCGCGACCGACCCGAGCGTCCCCGGCATCGCGGGCGTCTATCGGACCACCGTGTTCGAGGGGACCACACAGTCGTTCATCGGCGTCAATGCCGACCGGCCGGGGTTCACGGTCAGCACGTTGACCAATCCGACGCGACTAGTCATCGACATCGCGACCCCGTAGGTACCCGTACCGCCAGGGGGTATCTGAATCGGGCCGAGTAGCCGTCACTACACTGGCCTCGTGGTCGAACAGCACCTCCCGCTCCGCGCAACCGGGCTCGCCCGGGCGCTCGGCGTGCTGGTGCTCCTCGCCGGGATCGTGGCCATGCACGCGGCGGTGTTCGCGGTGCACGGCCACGCGGATGCGGCGAGCTCCGATCATGCGATGGCGCGGACGAGCGGCGACGCTATGGCCGAGGAAATCGGCGGCACCCTGCGGACGCTCACGCTGTCGACCGACACAACCCCGCTCGCTATGTCCGTCGAACACGAGATCGCCGGAACAGACGGCCGAGATCTGATGGCGATGCCGACGGTCGTCACCTTGTCCGACACCAATCATGGTGCGCCAGGAGCGGATTGCGCGGGCGACGGCTGCTCGGGCACACACGGTGGCATGCACGGCTGCGTGTTCATCCTTGCCGCCGCCGCGCTGTTGTTGGCATTGGTACTGCTCTACCGGATCGCCATCGATCGGCCGGGCAATGGCGTTGCGCGACTGCGCCATCGGCGGCCGCGGCGGGAACGGTCGCCACCGTGGACCGTGCTCTCACTGGCCGAGTTGTCGATTCTGCGGATCTGACAGGTACCCGGCGGCCGTTCTCGACGACTGCCGGAGTTCGTCCTGCCCGAAACCCCGTCATGCGCAATTCACAAGGAGCACAACCATGTTCATCACCCGTACCCGAATCGCCTCCGGGATCGTCGTCGGCACCGCGGCCGCCGCGCTCGTCCTCGCGGGCTGTAGCGACAACAACGACTCCATGTCCGGCATGGATCACAGCACGTCGAGCACGCCCGCAGCCGCGAGCGCACCGGCGGCCCGCACCGACTTCAACGACGCCGACGTCACCTTCCTGCAGATGATGTACCCGCATCACGCACAGGCGGTCGACATGGCGAAGCTGGTGCCGAGCCACAGCCAGAACCAGCAGCTGCTGACCCTCGCCGCGAACGTCGAAAAGGCCCAAGCACCGGAGATGCAGCAGATCACCACCCTGCTGCAGAGCTTCGGCAAGCCCGCCCCAACCGCGGGCAGCAGACACAGCGGCCACACCATGCCCGGCATGATGAGCGCCGACCAGATGACCGCCCTCCAGGCCGCGTCCGGCCCGGACTTCGACCGCCAGTGGCTGACCATGATGATCGAGCACCACACCGGCGCGGTCGCCATGGCCGAGACCGAGCTGGCCGACGGCACCAACGCCGAGTCGAAGACATTGGCCCGCACCATCATCGACAACCAGCGCGCGGAAATCGACACGATGCGCGGCATGCTCGGCCAGCGCTGATCTGACGGGCGGTCGCACCGGGATACCCCTCCGGCCCCGGTGCGACCGGCCCGAACTCGCAGATATCGGTTGTTCATCGATATCGGTCCAGCCGGCCGAACGGCCCGCCGCGCGGACGTACCGTCGAAAGGTCCGGATCTGTAAAGCGAGGGACCGACCATGCGACGACTGGAACGCACGGGCCTGACCGCCGCCGCGGTGGCGACCGCGACCGGCGTGCTGATCATCAGCGCCTGCTCCGAGCAGGTTTCCGGCACCGCCCAGGTCAACCAGTCCGACCTGGCCGCGTACACCTCCGAGGTCACGGCCTCCTCGGTCGCGGCGTCGTCGGCCCGCGCCGCCGCCATCGAACGCGCCACCGGCTCGGCCTGCGACGCCTTCCTCGCCGCCAACGGCAACTCGATCCGGGACTTCAACGACTACATCGCGGTCAGCAACGACAAGGGCGTCAACGATCCGGCGGCGAACGGCAAGGCCGATATCGCCGTCCGCACGCTGCACGCCGGTGCGGGCGCGGTCGACCAGAAGGTGACCGCGGACGTGCCGTCCAACATCGCCGACGTGCTGCGCGCCTACCGCGACGACAGCAACGCCCTCGCCGATACGGTGGCCCGGCGCGCCGACACCGACACGCTCAACACCACGATCGACAAGTTCAACGCCACCAAGGACACCGCCCTCGCCGCCTGCGCCGGGCACGGCACTCGCTAGGGCGTCCCGTCGAAGAACTTCTCCAACAGCGCGTTGAACGGTGCACCGGTGTCGGGCACCAGGTGGCCCATCCCCGCACACACCGCGCGTTCGGCTCCGGTCTGTTCGGCGATTGCGTCACAGATGATTTCGTTCGATTCCAGGTGCCCGCCGGATATCACCAGTATCGGAAAGCCTGCCGCCCGCAGCCGGTCCATCGGCGGCGCGGCCTCGTCCGGCGGTCGCGCGCCTTGTAGCCGCCGCATCCCGTCGAGCAGCACCGGCGGGATCGGGTCGCCGAGGGTGACGGGCGCATCGACGAGTTCGAAGAATCGTGGCAACGCCACTTCCTGCGGCAGGCCGACCTCCTCGATCAGCTCGCGCGTCGCGGCGGCCGGCGCGTCGACGACAGGATTTCCCCGCGCGATGCCGAACAGCGGCGGCTCGACGATGGTGAGCGATCGGATGTGCTCCGGTCGCTGGGCGGCGGCGTACATCGACACGATCGCGCCGTAGGACAGTCCGACGAGATGGACCGGCCGGTCGAGCAGCTGATCGGCGATGAGCCGCGCGTCCGTTTCGAAATCCTGACGCCCCGTGGCCGGAGTGCCGCCGTGACCTGGACGGTCCGGCGCGAGCACGGTCCACCGGCTGGTCAGCGGGCGTAGCGCGCGCCAGGCTTCGCGGCCGCCGAGAATTCCGCCGTGCACGAGCACGACCGGCGGCCCCTCGCCCCACCGGTGCACGTGCAGCCGGACATCGGAATTCGTCGGATCCATCATCGATCTCCTTCGACTCTTGCGCCCTTGTCTTTACCGCGGAGCGGTGGGCGGTCCGCACTTCTCCATGTTCACCTGGGTCATGTGCAGGCTCGCCTGGGCGATGTCCGGTCCGACCGTGTCGATCGTGGCCTGTCCCTTCGAGATGGCTCGGTAGCCCGCGCTGATCTTCTCGATATCGCCGGCCACCTCGGCCGGTGCGCTGCCCTTCACCTGGTCGAACAGGTCGGCGGTCTTGCCGTAGTCGAGCTGCGCGATTTCCGACTGCGAGGCCAGTTCGCGGGTGCGGCGGGACAATTCGAGCATGGACTGGCAGTAGTCGCCCGGCGTGGTGAGGCCCTGCGCTACCGCTGAGCTGCTGGTGCCGGGGGCGGCGGCGCTGGTGCTCTTGTCGTCGGAGCAGGCCGTTCCTCCGGCCGCGACGAGGGCGGTGAGCGCGATCGCGCAGAGTGTTCGGCGATTCATGGACGTTCCTCCGAGTCTCGATGGCTTGTGCTGCGGTCGATACTTCGGGGCGGACGTCTCACCGGCCTTTCACGCGCGTCTCAGGGCGCTACCTGGGCCGATGGCTCATCGATCGAGCACGCGGCGCAGCACTCGAGCGAGCTCATCGGCTGGATCGGCACCGGTCGTGGGTGCCCGCCAGACGATGACCTGGTCGGGGCGGACCAGTACCGCGCCATCTGCCTCGATGCCGACCAGACACGGCCACTCGGCCGCCTCGATCACCGTGGCCACGAGCGGAATTCCCAGCCGAGCCGCTGCGTCGTCGGCTGCGCGCAGCCATGCCTGACCGTCCGCACCGGCTAGCACCGCGAACTCCGTTCGGATGAGATCGAGAGTGGAGCGTCCCTCGTCGATCCAGAGATGGGGCAGGCGAGAGCCAGGAGTGCCGTCGAGCACGACGTTCTCGGTGTCCGGCAACCGTGGATCGGGATCGATGACCGCGGCGGAGTCGTAGCGATAGCCCAGCTGCACGACCGGCGCGGCGGCCATCCCCACCGCCGCACGCGCGGCACCGGCCGAGGGGCTGGTATCCCAATGCAGCCGCGGGTTGTCCACTCGCAGCAGCGCCTGCGCCAGGGTGAACGCAGCGACCGAACGACGTTCTGTCTCATACGTTTCCAGCAGCGCGCGTCCGGCGAACCCGTGCAGAACTGCGGCGAGTTTCCAGGCCAGGTTGTGCGCGTCGGCGGCACCGGTATTCAGGCCGAACGCACCCTGCGGCGGCACCGCGTGCGCCGCGTCACCGACCAGGAATACCTGCCCTTGCTGAAATCGATCGGCGAGCAAACCCCTTGCGCGCCAGGGCAACCGGTTGAGCACCTCCACCTCCAGCGTCGGGTCGCCGACTGCGGCACGGATCAGCTCGACACATCGCTCATCGGTGAAGTCGTCGACCGACTCTCCGCGCTCCGGGTGGTAATCGGTATGGAAGATCCAGTCTTTCGCGCCGTCGACGGTGACCAACATGCCCGGCGCATCAGGGTTGGTGATGTCGCAGTTGGCGAAGTGCCGACCGCGAGTGTAAGGCCGCAGGTCGGCACGGAACAACATGCTCACCTTCGGATTGCCAAGTGCCCCTGGGCCGGTCGTACCGATGCCAAGTGCATCACGCACCCCGCTGCGAACACCGTCCGCGGCGATCAGGTAGTCCGCGCGGACCATGGTTCCGTCGTCGAGATGCGCGGTGACTCCTTCGGCATTCTGCTCAAGGGAGGTAAGCCGCGTCGAAAATCGAAGGGTGGCACCGCGTTCGGCAGCCGCGGGCACGAGCACCTGATCCAATCGATCCTGCGCGCAGATGCCGCGGATGGCGGCCGGACTGATTCGGCCGGAGCCCCAGCCGGTTCGGATGGGCGGTGCGTCGGGGACTGCGGACAGGTCCACCGCGGCGAGCGTCGGGCCGGCGATCTTGCCGAGGCTGCCCGCCGACATGTCGACGGCCACCGCGTCGACCTCGTCGGCCAGTCCCACCTGGCGCAGGAATTCCATGGTCCGCGGGCCGAGTCCGGTCGCCCGCGGATGAATGGACGGCCCCGGCGCACCCTCGACCAGCAGGGCCGAAATTCCGTGATGCGCCAGGAAAACAGCGGTGAACAGGCCGACCGATCCGCCGCCGACGATCAGCACGGGAACTCTCGTCTCGGACATGCGCCCTCCTTATGGCTACAACGTACTCACAACGGATACACCGTAGCCATAGTGTTAGAGTGTGTGCAAGAGGGAAGGATGCGATGACGAATACGGCCAAGACGCTGGTGTGGACCAAGGAGCAGCGCACGCCGAGTCGCCGGGCGCCCAGCATCGAGCGGATCGTGCGCACCGCCGTCGACCTGGCCGACGGCGAGGGGTTCGACGCGGTCACCATGCGCCGCGTCGCCACCGAACTCGAATCCGGCACCGCGTCGCTGTACCGCTATGTGGAGAGTCGGGATGACCTGCTGGACCTCATGATCGACGCGGTGCACGGCGAAACGGCGCCGCCCACGCTCACCGGCGATTGGCGCGCCGACCTGGTCGCCGTCGCCGCGCACACCCGGACGACGCTGATCCGGCATCCCTGGCTCGGGTCCGAACTCACCGGTCGTCCAGCGCTCGGCGCGAATTCGCTACGCCTGCATGACCTCGCGCTCACCGCGGCGGGGGCACGCACCCGCGACATCAACCTCGCGGCCGCCATCGTCGACACCGTGCACGCCTATGTCTTCGGTGCCGTCGCTCAGCAGCTGGCCGACCAAAAGGCCCAGCGCCGAACCGGTCTCACCGAGGCCGAATGGCAGCGGAGCGTCGCACCCTACATCTGCGAGGTGCTGGCGAGCGGCGACTACCCCGAGTTCGGTCGCCGCGTGCGCGATGCCGACGACCCCGATGCGGATCAGCGCTTCGAGTTCGGCCTCGGCTGCGTGCTCGACGGAATTGCCGCGCGCGCAGCGGGAATCGACTGATCGACGGTCACGCTCCGCGCCGGGCGATGACCTGCCAGGCCGGTGCGTCCTGCGATTCGGCGCCGTTTCGCCTGCGCCCGCGCACTTGCTCGAAGGCCACGAGTCCCGCGCCCGCGAGCAGTGTCACCACGGCGAAGATCGTGACGACGGTGGCCGCGGCGCCGAAACCCCACATGGCCACCACCGCGGCCGCGACGGCGAAGATGACGCCGATGAACAGCAGGCCGAATCCCGCCCAGTTCCGGGTGTTCGCCAGCGTCTCGCCCGGCTGCGGCTCCGTAGCGCGGGTGATATCCGCAGCGTCATCGAGCGGGGGAATCTCGTACGGCCCATCGACTGTCATGCTGCTTTACCTCACGCCGCGATACCGGCTGGTCGGCCGGTACCTGATGCGACAAGTATGCCCCCGTTGCCTCATCCGAAACCAGCCCGGGTAATCGTTGCCCACCAGCGGGTTTCGCCGCGCGGCGGCAGATCAGTTGTAGGACTTGCCGACCCCGTCGAGCAGGCGCTCCAGCGTGTCGAACGTCGGGGTGGTGATCACGTCGATGACGTCGGGGGCGACCGGGATCTTGTGTTCGGTGGTCACCGCGGCGAACTGGGCGGCGTCGCCGGTGCGGAAGCCGTGCACCGCGGCGAGGCGTTGCAGGTCGGGGTCGGTGGACAGCAGGCGGCCGATCCGGTCGCCCGCCTCGCCAAACGGCACCAGTGTGTGCCGGGACAGGATGGTCGGCGACGGGTACAGCAGCGTCATGTCGGGCTTGATCTGGCCGCGCACCGTGGCGTCCACGAACTGCGACTCGTAGATCCAGACCAGCGGGGTCGGGCCCATGCCGGAGGCGAGGTAGGCGTCGAAGGGGCCTTCGCTGCTGCTCTGGGTGTAGCCCTGGCCGACGAAAAGCCTTGACACCGTTGGGATTACATCCTGCTCGGCGGACACTCCCTGCACGATCGTGTTGTTGTTCGCGACGTAGCCCGCGATGGCCAGATACATCGCCGCGGAGTTGGAGCTGCGCGGGTCGGTCGTGGAAATCAGCACGTTCTTGCGAACGGAGTACGCCGTGTTGTCGCCCAGCTGATCCCACCGCGTGTTGTTGCCGACCATGCGCAGATACGGGGCCATATCGAAGGTCGGGACCGGACCCTGATGCACCACACCAGCTTTCGCCAGCACGTCGGCGATCGGCGTGAACGTGGCGATCGCCATCGGCGAGGAGAACGGTATGTACTTCGCACTCACGTTGCGCTGCCGCTGAATTCGCTCCGCCGCCTGCTCACTCGACGGAAACGCGAACTCGTACTTCCCGAGATCGACCGAGGTCGCGATCTCCCGCGACCCCGCCGCGTCCACCTCGACCTTCACCCCGTGCCGCGCCAGCACCTCGGCCACCTTCGGATCCTGGAAGAACGACATCTTCTCGGACCCGACCACACCGCGCACCAGCGCCAGCGACGACACCCCCGGCGCCGCCTGCGGTGCGGAACTGGGTTGCCGCACCGCGAGCGCGATCGTCACCACGGTCACCACAACCAACGCCGCGACGACCGCAGCAACAGCCGCTGGCGCGAAACGCTTGTTTGCCGACCATGTTTCACGAATCGCCGCAGGAAATCCACTCTCCGCCGACTCGGCTTTATGTTTCGCCCTCCGCGTCCGCGCGTTATCGGGCCCGACCACAGCGTCCGCCACCTCCCCCGCGGCCGCCAACTGCCGACGAACGTACCGCTCCACCAGGATCGGGATAAACGTCCGCACCGGATGCCCCGCGAACCGCCGCCGCGCCGCCCCCACCACCCCCTCGATGTACTCCACCGAGTAAGTGCCGCCGAAGTTTTCGACCAACCGCTCCGTCACCTGACGAATCGCCTGTTCCTCACGAACAGTGTCGACAACCACCACATTCTCCTCGGCATCGAGCGGCCACTACATACAGCGACAGCACCCCACCCCCATCGCGCCGGCCAACCCTAGCCCCATCCCACCCACCCCGAAACCCGCTCAAAAAACACCCCTGACCACGAATCTCCCGCACCCGGCCGACCCAATCCAGCATCCACAGCTGCCTCCACACGGAGTCATCCCAGATCAGAGCACCGGATCTCCGTCCGCTGCCAACTAGGGCCAACAGCGCCATCCACCCACCGGTCCCAACCAATCCGCTCAGCCCACCCGCAGAATTCAATATGACATCCCCAATCCGCCACCCCCCGTTGCGCTCACGTTTCCCCCACCGAAATCCTCTGCCACGCAGAAGGCGTTCAGCGCTTTGGATCAATATCCACCCAACCGCCCTCTGTCTCCGAATAACCAACGACATCGACTCGACTCCTGCTCTGACGCAGCGCACGGCCGAGTCGCCGGGGCGGGTTAACAGGGGGAACAGCGGTTATGTATTCCGTGGTATATTCGATGCGCGGCGGGGACAAGCCGTACGGAATCGAGCTCGAGCCGGAGGTACGAGCATGGTTGGACGGTCTCACAAAGGCCGAGTATCGAGCGGTCGAGTTCAAGGTCGACCGACTCGCTGACAGCCCGACCACGTTGGGAGAGCCATGGACTCGCCATCTCGGCGGACCGGTTCGCGAGTTGCGGTTTCACTTGAGCGGCAAGGCAATCCGCATTAGTTACTGGCTCGCCCCCGAACGTCGACTGGTATTGCTGACCGTCTTCCCGAAGACGCGCATGCGAGAACGGCCGGAAGTCGACCGAGCCCTGCACGCCCAGAAGGTATGCGAGGCAGAGCATGGCCCCGCTACCCATGTCTACGACCGCAGCTTTGAGGAGGAATGAGATGTCTCGTGGATCGCACACCAGCTGGAAGATTCCGCCTGAGCATCGGGCGGACGCCGACTATGTCGCCGCTGCCGATGCCTTTGCTCTCGGCCAGGCTGTTCACGACCGGCGCACGGCACTCGGGCTCACCCAGGCTGAGCTTGCTCGGCGCGCTGGGATGACGCAGCCGCAGGTGAGTCGAATGGAGGGCGGAGATGTCACGCCGACCCTGCCACTGCTGCACCGGTTGTCTATCGCCTTGGAAGCGGAGTTGAACCTCTCGTTTCAGGGCGAGGAGCTCGCGGTGCGGTTCACGCACTGTGCGGCTTGATTGATCGGAGTGAGGTCGGGGGTGGCGCGGAAATCTGCGAGGAAGCGCTATCGTCGGCTGGAGTCGCTGCCTAAGGAGAATGCTTATGCCTCGTACTGCTGTTGTTACCGGTGCTTCGTCGGGGATCGGGAAGGCGACGGCCGCGGCGTTGGTGGCGCGGGGGTATCGGGTGATCGGGACTAGCCGGAAGCCGGAAGGGGTCAGTGACGAGGCTCGGGTGGCGGGGGTCGAGTATCGGGCGCTTGATTTGACCGAGGCGGCGTCGATCGATGCGTTTGTTGCGGGGCTCGGGGACGTCGATGTGCTGGTCAACAATGCCGGGGAGAGTCAGGCGGGGCCGTTGGCGGAGCTGCCGACGGAGGCCATCGAGCGGTTGTTCCAGCTGAATGTGCTGGGGCCGGTCGCGCTCACGCAGGCGGTGTTGCCGGGCATGCGGGAGCGCGGGTACGGCCGGGTGGTGATGGTGGGGTCGATGATCGCCAGCTTCCCGATGCCGTATCGGTCGTCGTATGGGGCGACCAAGGCGGCGCTGAAGGGGTTCGGGGTGGCCGCGCGGTTCGAGGAGTCACCGTTCGGGGTGTGGATCAGCACCGTCGAGCCGGGGCAGATCAATACGGGGCTGCGGGAACGCCGGACGAAGTATCTGACCGAGGGTTCACCGCACACCGCCGACTTCACCACGTTCGTCGCGAAATTGGATGAGGCACAAGGGAAAGGCATCACCGCCGAACGGGTTGCCGACACGATCGTCAAGGCCATCGAGGCCGACCGACCGCGCCCGCTCTACGCCGTCGGCAGCAATGCCCCCGTCATGTTCGCGGTGCGCAGACTGCTGCCGCGCACGGTGATGGAGCGCCTCATCGCGCGCGCCCACGGACTGTCGCGATAGCCACTCAGGCCGTCGCGACCTGCGCCTGCCACATCCAATGCAGCTGCTCGAGCCGCGCCGCGAAGCCGATGAGCAGGTCCTGAGTCACCGGGTCGGCCTTTTCGGTCGCCTCGATCCGCGCCCGCAGTCCCTTGATCACGGCCGTGAGGTTGCTGACGATCCCGTCGATCACGTCGGTGTCCTGCTGCCAGCCGTCCGGGAAGCCGACCGCGCCGGTCTCCTTGGCGACCGTCGCCGCCCGACCGTCCGGACTCACGCCGACGGCAGTAGCGCGCTCGGCCGCCGCATCGGTGAAGTCTCTTGCCGCCGTGACCAATTCGTCCAGCGCCAAATGCACCGACCGGAAGTTGCGGCCGATCACATTCCAGTGCGCCTGCTTGGCGATCAATGACAGGTCGATCAGATCGATGACGGTAGCGCGCAACGCCTCCCCGGCGATCTTCTGCTGCTCCGAATCGAGGGTGCTGGTGATGGGCTGGCTCATCGTTCACGCCTTTCTTGTCGGATCCATGTCACCGACCGTCTACCCGCACCCTGCGTCCTAAACGTCCCGAGTGACGAGCGCCATGCGATCCAGGCTCAGTGTCACACCACACTGGTACCGTCCGGCACGTGAGCAACATCCCCACCACAGCCGACGAATCCCGCTTCTGGACCATCATCGAGTCGGCCTGGGAGTTGGTCGGCGACGAGTCGACCACTCTCCGAAAAGCCTTGACCCATAGGGAAAACGACGACAACGCGTACGCCATCGACGCGCACTTGCCCGCGTTCCTCGGGCACCTCGCCGCATTGAGCGAAGAACTGCCGACCGAAGAGCTGACCGCACTCGACCGGGTACTCGAACGGAAGCTCTACAACCTCGACCGGGCCGACATCCACCAGGTCACCGACGGCTCCGACGACGGATTCCTCTACTGCCGCGGTTTCATCGTCGCAATGGGACGCGACTTCTACGACGCCGTAACGACCGATCCCGAAGTAGCCCTGTCGGACGCCGAATGCGAAAGCATGTGCTACTTCTTCGCCCACCTGCACAACGGCCGCTTCGGCGCCTTCCCGACCACCGGCTCCGGCATCTCCCGCGAGTCCTTCTCCAACCCCGCAGGCTGGACCTGACCCACCGGGGCACCAGGCGATCAGCTGGCCGGGACCTGCTGTTGGAACCAGGCGAGGACCTGCGGCATGGCCACCCGAGCCGAGTTCGTGTGGTCGATGTCGCCGAGGTTTTGCAGAGTGGCTTTGTCGTTGTTGAGGTCTCGCAGGCAGTGCTCGGCATTGGCGAAGGGCACGTTGCGATCGGCGGTGGCGGCGTAGAGCTGGACCGGCACGCGCGGGGTCCAGTCGCAGGTGCTGTCACTGTCGGTGATCGCCTTCAGCCCCGCGCCGGTGGGGTTCTTCGCCCACTCGATGAATCGCGGCGTCAACAGCAGGTCCGGGGTGATGGGTAGCTGGGTGGCGATGGTGAGCTCGTTGCGGGTGCCGTCGAAGAGTCCTTCGATCCTTCCGGCGTAGGGCTCCCGAAAGGCCTCGGCAGGGTTGTCGTAGAGGTGGTAGATCCGGTTCATCGCGGTCAGCCAGTACGCGAAGTAGAACACCGCGGGGCCCGGTGCGACCCGTCCGTCGAGACCGGCGGGCGTCTCGACATCACGCAGCGCGTAGGGCCCGCTGACCGGCGCCACGGCCGCGAGACCGAATCCGGGCACCTCGTCTGCCTGTAGCGCTTTACCGAATGCCATTGCGGCGTGGCCACCTTGCGAGAAGCCGGTGACAAGCACGTCTCGCTCGAGTTCACGATGCTGTTGCGACGCAATGCCTTTGGCCGCGAACAGCAGATCGGCCGACGCGCTCACTTCGGTCGGCGCGTGCGTGTAGGGATGATCACCCGGCCCGTCGCCGAGCCCGAGATAGTCCGGGGCGATCGCCGCGTACCCGGCTGCCGCGAACATGATGGTGCGCGCCTGGTCGGGACGGCTCTGGTTATTGACCGACGGCGCATCGCTTTTCAGCACCAACGTGCCGTGCTCGAAACTGACCGTGCGCAACCGAGGCGACTCCGTGCGCGGCAACACGACGAGCCCACTCGCGGTAGTCGGCTCACCTTTCGCCGTGATGGTGCGATAGTTCACGCGGTACGCGTCTACCCCGTTACGCACCGGCGTATCGAAGTTCCCCTTGGTGAGGTAGGCCGAAGTCTCCTCGGCCGTCCACTGCGCGACCGGGGTCGTCGACACCACCGTGCCCCGTTCACCCTGCCCGGGAGTGGTCGGCGCGGCACCGGGCTTCGTCTCGCCCGCACAGGCGCCGGCTCCGCAGAGCAGAATGAGCGCACCGACCATGGCGAAACGTCGCGTTCTGAACATGCGGTACGGCTCCTCTGCTGGCTCGGACCTCCAGCCACCCACTATGCCCGTGCCAGCGGTCTACCCGGCCAGCCGGTCCGCCGCATCGAGGTGGTCACGCAGGCCGAGCAGCTCCCAACGCTGCAACGCCAGCGGCACATTCCCTTCGCGCCAGAGCCGGTCGTGGAACTCCTTCAGCTCGAATTCCGCACCGAGTTCGCGTACCGCCGTGCTGAGCAGATCCTGGATCTGCAGCTTGCCGATCTGATAACTCAACGCCTGGCCGGGATTGCCCGCGAAGAACACGGCTTCGTCCCATGCCGTCTCGTGATCCATCGGGACGGCGATCGCCAGCCGATCGGTGGCCTCATCGATGGAGATCTCGCCGAGCGCCAACGCGATGTCCACCTCGACGCGTAAAGCACGCAGCCGCATGGCGTTTGCCACGAAGATCGCACTGGCCGGCGCGTCGTCGAACAGACCGGCGTGCAGCATCAGCTCCTCGTAGTTGAACGCGATGCCCTCGTTGGGCACCGAGTCGTAGAACCACCGCCGCGCGGGATTCTCGTGCTGCCAACCGATCGCGACCTGCTGGGCATGTACGCCCTCGTGCACGATCGCCGTACGCGAATCGAACGCGGAGGCACGATCGAAGTACGGCAGATCCGGCCGCGGGTCCGGGACATACCGAGTAGCTTCCTCGTCCTTTCGAGCCGGACCGGTCAGATCGTCGGCGACCCCGAGCCAGGTCAACGGCTCGAGGTAGGGCGGAATCGGCGCGAATCTGTAGTGCCGCAGGCTTTCCGGCTGACTGAGCAGACCTCGCGTATCGGCGAACTCGCGTACCGCACGCTCATCGACCGCCTGCCGCTTCGCATGTTCCTGCGCGTCAGCGGGCAGCGTCGGCGCGGGCGCGTCTCGATGCCGGACACGCAGCTGAGCTTCGAGCGCGACGGCCCGATGCCATTCCTGGATCCCCACCTCCCGCAACCGCTGCGCCGAATAAGGCAGCAGCGCAACGCGATGCAGGAAGTAGGCCAGTGATTCCGGCCCGACCGGTTCGACGTCACCCAGCGACGGCAACTGCTCGTCGAGCCAATCCCGGTACGCCGCAACAGCATCGGCGGCCACCCGGGTCGCCGCGGGCAACTCGGCCGCGTACTCATCGGGCAGGAACGGAACGAGCGCCGTCATCGCGGACTCGAGCGAACCCGCCCCCTCGTCGAGCAACCGCAGCGTGCTACGCGCGAACTGCGCGCCCGCATGGCCCGTCAGATTCGCCCTGGCCTGCTCCAACACCAGCGGAACGTGCCGCAGCAACGCGCTGACCTGCGCCGCCCGAGCGGAATCGAACGGCGACGATACGAGCAACTCCACATAGATCGGCCCGAGGCTCTGCTGAACGTAGAAGCCGGGATTGCGCTCCCAGGCCCGGATCAGCTCCAGTTCCCAGTGCACCTTGGCCAGCGCCGAGCCGAGCAACCTGCCGTCGACCTGCACCGCGACCGGCTCGTCGGACAGGTCGAGCTCGCGATGCCTGCGGGTCAGCTCGGCGAGCACCGCCCGGCGATCCGCGATCGCCTGCGGCGACCAATCGGGCAGCCAACCATCCGGCCGCTCCACCCGTGGCAGATCATCGCTGGAGTCGGGCAGCGTCGCCAGCCGCCAGTTCCAGAACTCTTCGGCAAGCTTCGCTAGACCCATGTCCGCACAATACAATTGGCGCCCGCAACCGGCCAGCCACTAGATGCGGGTGGCCAGGCGGCCGCTAGAGCCCGGCGTGCGAGAACAGCCCTGGTGAGCCGATGCCCTGTTGCTGCGGTGAGGCGGGCACGATTCGCTCGAACAGCGCCAGATAGTCGTCGATCATTCGCTCGGCGCTGAAGCGCTCGCACACATCGTCGCGGGCGACACGCCGGTCGAGCTGATCGAGCTTGGCCACCGCAGCCGCCGCCCCGGCGACGTCGGTGACGAGGAATCCGGTGGCACCATCGCGAATGATCTCTGGCATCGCCCCCAAGGGGGTTGCGATGACCGGTGTTCCGGTCGCGAGAGCTTCGACAACCGCCAGGCCGAACGGCTCGGCGAACCCGATCAGATGCAGCAGCGCGCGAGCGCCGCCGAGCAGTTCATCGCGACGCGCCGGGCCGACCGGCCCGACGTAGGTCACCGCGGAGTCGCTGAGGTGCGGCTCGACCGCCGTGCGGAAGTACTCCTCGTCCTGAATCACGCCGGCGATGATCAAGGGCAGCCCGGTGAGTCGCGCCACCTCGATTGCCAGGTGCGTCCCCTTATCGGGGTGAATTCGTCCGAGAAAGAGCAGATATTCGCCGGGCTCGGGTCGAAATGTGAACTGCGCGGTATCGATACCGTGATGAATTGTCGCCGCGTATTTCAGTGCCGGGTGCCGGTCGGCATCGCTGATCGCCACATAGTGCGCGATGTCATCGAATGCCTTATATACCGGCACGATTTTCGGCGAGGAAAAGCCGTGGATTGTGGTGACCATCGGGGTCGATACCAGGCGGCTGTAGGTCAGCGGCATGAAGTCGAAATGATTGGCCAGCACGTCGAACTCGCCCGCGTGCGCGAAAGCCGTCGAATTATGCAGCGCCTCAGCGACTTTCGCGTCGGCGTCGGCCGTCTCCTCGTACCCCGAGGCCACCGGCGCGATCAGCCGCGCGGACGTCTCGGAATCCGCCGTGGCGAACAGTGTGACGTCGTGTCCCCGTGCCACGAATCCCTCGGCCAGGGTCGACGCAATGTGCTCCCACGGTCCATAGTTCTTCGGTGGCGTGCGATGGGCTACCGACGCGATTACGCCGATCTTCATAAAATCCTCGATTACTGGCGAATTAACCGCCGAGAGCCGTCCCGAACGGGCGGACTTGATGCTCCGACCATATCACATCGACCCCGCGTGACCTGAGTGTTACTATCGAGGCCTAGTGGTCGATCCGCCCGTGTCGTGCTCCGGACCGGATTCTCAAGCGCTTCAGCGCGACACGATTCAGCCAATTGAGTGGCTGCAGACAGCGGCACCGTCGGCGCTGGCTCGAATCAGGAAGGCTGACGTTGTGTCAGTTCGGTCTTACGGCGTTCTGAGCACTTATCCACCGACCCAGTGCGGGTTGGCTACCTTCACCGACTCGCTGGTCGGCGCGCTGACCGCACCCACCGAAACCGGTTTTGCGACGGTCGATTTCGGTCAGGGTCCGCCCACCGCGCGTACCGTCGGCGTGGTCGCCATCGTCGACAGCCCCGAGCCGGCACCGCGGCCGCTGGTGACCCATCAGTGGGAGCGCAGCGCCCGCCGCGGCGCCGCCATCGCGGCCGCCGCCCTCAATCGCTTCGATGTCGCGATCATCCAGCACGAATACGGCATCTACAGCGGACGCGACGGCGTCGACGTACTCGAAGTCGTTCGTGCTCTTCGCGTTCCGGCGATCGCGGTACTGCACACGGTATTGGTCACCCCGACCACGCAGCAACGGATGATCCTCGAAGAGCTGGCCCGCCACTGCGCCGCGCTCGTCACCATGACCCAGACGGCCCGTCAACGCCTGATCGAGCACTACGCGGTCGACCCGTCCAAGGTCAGCGTGATTCCGCACGGTGCGACCGCGCACCAGCCAGGACCGCACAGCACCCGGCATCAGCCGATCTCCCGCACGCCGGTCATCCTGACCTGGGGCCTGCTCGGCGAAGGCAAGGGCATCGAATGGGGCATCGACGCGATGGCTCAGCTCGCCGACCTGCGCCCGGCCGCGCACTACCGGGTGGTCGGGCAGACCCACCCGCGGGTGCTGGCCCGGCACGGCGAGTCCTACCGCACCGGCCTGGTCCGCAGAGCCGCACAACGCGGCGTCGCCAACGCCGTGCACTTCGACGCGCGCTACCTGTCCAGCGACGAGCTACACCGGCTGATCCAGCAGGCCGATGTCGTGCTGCTCCCTTACGACTCGCGCGAACAAGTGACGTCCGGAGTCCTGATAGAAGCCGTCGCAGCGGGTAAACCAGTGGTATCGACGGACTTTCCGCACGCGCGGGAACTGCTGTCGAGCGGCGCCGGTCTCCTTGTCGATCGCGAATCACCGACCGCCATCGCGGCCGCGCTGCGCCAGGTGTTCACCGAGCCCGGCTTGGCGGCCCGCATGAGCGCCGAAGCGAAACGCATTGCGCCAGACCTACTCTGGCCCGCAGTGAGCAGAAAATACCATGCGCTTGCCGCAGAGACGCTGCAAGCCGATGCGAAGTTGGCGACAGCATGAGCGAAACCATTTCTATCTCTTACGCCCACCTGGTGCGACTCAGTGATGAAGTCGGGATCTTCGAGCACGCGAAGTTCACCACGCCGCGACTGGAAAACGGTTACTGCGTAGACGATGTCGCGCGCGCCCTCGTAGTCGTGCTGCGCGAGCCGGAGCCGACCGAAGAGCTGGACGCGCTCGTACAGGTCTACGCGCGCTTCATCTTCGACGCCCTCACCGAGGACGGCCGCAGTCACAACCGACGCGGCACGGACCGGAACTGGCAGGACGAACCGAGCGTCGAGGACCACTGGGGCCGCGCGATCTGGGCACTCGGCACCGTCGTCGCGCATCGGCCGGAGCTGGCCGAAAAGGCGTTGGCGCACTTCACCATCGCCGCCAAGCAGCGCTCCCAGTTCCCGCGCGCGATGGCCTTCGCCGCGCTCGGCGCGGCCGAGGTAATGCGCGCCGACCCCGGAAACCTCACGGCCCCCAAGCTGTTGGCCGATGCCGCCAAGCTGATCGGCCCGCCGACCCGGCGCCTCGACTGGCGCTGGCCCGAGCCGCGACTGCACTACGCCAACGCTGTACTGGCCGAAGCACTCCTGGTGGCCGGTGCCGCACCGGGCCAAGGCCGCACGCACGCCGACGGATTGGCGATGCTGCGCTGGTTGCTGGCGATCGAGACCGCGGGCGACCATCTGTCGGTCACTCCGGTCGACGGCTGGACGACCGGCGAGAAGCGCCCCGGTTTCGACCAGCAGCCGATCGAGGTCGCGACGCTGGCCGACGCCTGCGCCCGCGCCTACGACGACACCAAGGACCATCAGTGGAAGGACGCAGTCATGTTGTGCGAGGCCTGGTTCCGCGGCTCGAACGATGTCTCGACACCGCTGATCGACCCGGCCAGCGGCGGCTGCTGTGACGGCCTGGAACCCACCGGGAGAAACGAGAACCAGGGCGCCGAGTCGACCCTCGCGCTGATCTCCACGATGCAACAGGCCCGTCGCCTGCAACAGGCGGCCTAGTGACCAACACCTCGGCGGTGACTTCAGCTGACCTGGCCCGCCGGGGCGGCCAGGCCTTGTTCCCGGACGGGAGCCGGGTGCTGGCCAGGCTGTTCCAACCCGGCCAAGAGCTACTCGGACACGGCATTTCGCGGGCCGAGGCGATCATCGCGCGCGTGCTGCGGCTGACCGACGCGGACGTATCGAGCACCCTGGCGTCCGCGCTGCACCGGTTCAGTAACCGGCATCGCGACATCCACGCGATATTCGCGGCGCACGCCGCGGTAGTCGAACATCTGCTGCCCGCGGTACTCGCCGCGGATCGACGGCAGCTCATCGGCGCGTGCTTCACCCAGGAGTACGCGATCGAGGCGGCGGCGCTGTTCAATCCGTCGATGGTCGCGCACCCGGACCAAACCGGTCTCGCCCCAGGCGAATTGCGCTTCGTCATGAGCGTGCGCGCGCTCGGCGAGGGCCATATCTCGAGCATCGAGTTCCGCACCGGCGTCGTCGCACCCGGCGATTCGATCCGGGTGAACACGCCGACACCGTTCCTCGAGGCCGGCCGGATCACCCTGTCGACCGCCGGAAACTACACGGTGGCCTTTCCCGCCGACCGCCCGATGTCCGAGCGGATCCTCTTTCCGGCCAGCGCCGACGAGACGCACGGCATCGAGGACGCGCGGTTCACCCGATTCACCGAAAGTGACGGGGTGGCAACGTATTACGCCACCTACACCGCGTTCGACGGTGGCCGGGTCGCGCCGAGGCTGTTGCACACCAACGATTTCGTCACCTTCGACAGCACCCGGCTCGACGGTGGCGGCGCCACCGACAAGGGGATGGCGCTGTTCCCGCGGCGGGTCGACGGTCGCTATCTGATGCTGTCGCGCTGGGATCGGGAGAACATCAGCGTGGTCAGCTCACCGGACGCGCGCGCGTGGAGCGACCCGGTCACCATCTACCGGCCGACCCAGCCATGGGAGCTGATCCAGCTCGGCAATTGCGGGCCGCCGATCGAAACACCGCGTGGCTGGCTGGTTTTGACGCACGGCGTCGGGCCGATGCGCACCTACGGGATCGGCGCGATCCTGCTCGACCTCGCCGACCCGACCCGGGTGATCGGCGCACTTCGCCAGCCCTTGCTGGCGCCGGCCGAGGACGAACGCGACGGCTACGTACCCAACGTCGTGTACTCCTGCGGCGCGCTGGTCCACCAAGGCACCCTCGTCATCCCCTACGGCTGTAGCGACTCGGCCATCAGGTTCGCGTTCGTGGATATGCCCGCCCTGCTGCAGCGGCTGAAGAACGAGGGCCCACCGACGAGCTCGTGACCAACCAGCTCGGCGACCGAGGCGGCCAGGTAGCCGCGCTGTACGGTTTTCATTCAAGGCCGTCCGCTGCGGTCCCGGCTTGTCGTCACAACGAACGGGAGCACACCATCCGATGCGTATCCGTCTTCGCGGCCTCGGCTTGGCCGCGCTGGCCGCAGCCACTGTCCTAACCGGAATCTACGCGCCGGTGGCTCACGCCCAACCCGATGACGGCCAATCGACAACGACCGCAAGCGATATCGCGGACCTACCGAGCGTCGGCAAGAACCCGGACGGCAGCGTCCCACCGGAGGGCTCCGACGACTGGACCTGCCAGCCCACCGCCGCGCACCCGCGACCCGTCGTCCTCGTACACGGCACCTGGGGCAACCAGAACGACTGGAACGTGCTTGCCCCCCAGCTGAAAGCCGAAGGCTACTGCGTCTTCTCGCTGAACTACGGCCGCGACACCGCCAGCGTGCTCGGCGCGCTATCCGGCATGTACGGGGTCGGTGACATCCACACCTCCGCCGCGGAACTCGCCGCGTTCGTCGACCGGGTCCGCGCCGCAACGCATTCGACGAAGGTCGATCTCGTCGGGCATTCGCAAGGCGCGCTGATGTCTCGCCAATACCTGCGCTTCGCAGGCGGCGCCGACAAGGTCGATCACCTGATCTCGCTCGCGGGCACCAACCACGGCTCCAGCATGCGCGGCGTGGCCGGTCGGCTCCCGTCCGGCAGCGCCACCTCGGCGTTCTCCGCCGGGCTGACGGAAATCGCCGGAATCGCGGCCGCCCAGCAGCTCGTGGGCAGCGACTTCCTCCGCGACATCAACGCCGCGGGCGATACCGACCCCGGCATCACCTACACCGTGATCGCCAGCACCCACGACGACGCCTCCACCCCGCCGGAAGCCACCTTCCTACAGGCCGGCCCCGGTGCGACCGTCGACAACGTGTGGGTCCAAGACTTCTGCCCCACAGACACTTTCGAGCACGGCGTCCTCCCGCAATCCCCCACCGTCGCCTACATCATCAAGAAGGCACTCGACCCGGCCTACACCGGCACCGCCTGCCCCTGACACAGCTCCGGGCGCAAGGCTGTTGCCCTACCGCCCGGATCTGTGAACGTCAACTGTGTTCGGTGACGAGCTGCGGATCGGGCTTCTTCCCGTCCTGCTCCAGCTCGGTCTCCTCCATCACCGCTTCGCCGCGAGCGACCATGCCCGCCTCATCGGACAGCTTCAGCTGCGGGATGAACAGCGCGAGCACGAAGACGACGATCGCACCGGGGATCAGGTACCAGAAGCCAGGGACCAGCGCGTTCACGTACGCACCGACGATCGCGTCGTGCAGTCCCTCGGGCAGGTGCTTCACCACCGATGGCACCAGCGCGCTCGGGTCGAGCTTCGACGCCATCACCTCCGGACCGTGCGACATGAACGCGTCGGTGAGGCCTTCGGTCAAGCGGCTGGTGAAGATCGAGCCGAAGATCGCGACGCCGATCGCACCACCCATCTCGCGGAAGTAGTTGTTGGCGCTGGTCGCGGTCCCGATCTGGTTGGGCGCCAAGGCATTCTGCACAACGAGCACGATGATCTGCATGATCAGGCCGAGGCCCGCGCCGACCACGAACAGCATGGCTGAGACGACCCACATCGGGGTGTTCGCGGCGAGCGTGGTCAGCCACAGCATGGCGCCGAGCATGACCAGCGCACCGATCGGCGGATACACCCGGTAGCGGCCGGTCTTCGTGATCGCGGTCATCGACCCGATCAGGGTGATCATCATGCCGACCATCATCGGGATCAGCAGCAGACCGGAGACCGAGGCAGAGGCGCCGGTGGCCATCTGCAGGTAGGTCGGGATGAACCCGATCGCGGCGAACATCACCAGGCCGACGAGCAGGCCGATCGCCGAGGTCAGCACGAAGGTGCGGTTGCGGAACAACCACAGCGGCAGCATCGGCTCCTCGGCCCGCGCCTCCACCATGACGAAGGCGGCCACCACGACCACCAGCGCGGCGATCATCGCGATGATCGTCGTCGAGCCCCACGCGTACTGCTTGCCGCCCCAGTCGGTGATCAGGATCAACAGCGTTGTCGCGGAAGACATCAGCAGCACACCGAGGTAGTCCGGCTTGGTCTTGGGCCGATGGCTGGGGACGCTCAGGTAGCGGAAGGCGATGAACAGCGCGGCGATACCGATCGGCACGTTGATCCAGAAGCACCAGCGCCAGCCGAGCGTGTCGGCGAAGAAGCCGCCGAGCAGCGGTCCGGCCACCGAGGTGATGCCGAAGACGGCACCCATCGGCGCCATGTACTTACCGCGATCCTTCGCGGGCACCACATCGGCGATGATCGCCTGCGCCAGGATCATCAGGCCACCGCCGCCGACACCCTGCAGGCCGCGGAAGACGATGAACTCCCAGAAGCTGGTCGAGGCGGCGGCGCCGACCGACGCGGCGGTGAAGGCGGTCACCGCGAACAGGAAAAGCCAACGCCTGCCGAACATGTCGCCGAATTTGCCGTAGATCGGCATCACGATGGTGGTGGCCAGCAGGTACGACGTCGCGGTCCAGGCCATGTGCGAGACGCCGCCGAGTTCGCCGACGATGGTCGGCATCGCGGTGCCGACGATCATCTGGTCGAGGCTGGCCAGGAACATGCCCGCGATCAGCGCGGCGAAGATGAGCCAGATTCGCTTCTGGGTCAGCACAATCGGGGTGGGTGGCGAGTCAGCCGTCGTGGTCATCGGGCACGTCTCCTTGCTCTCTCATCGGGCTGGTCGAACAGCCGGGCGGCCATCGCACAGTGGTCTTGCACTGCCGCGGTGAGCGACCTGGTGGTGTCGGCGGTCGCGGACATCGCCGCCCGGGTCGTGATGGTGGTCATGACTCCCGCGGCGAGCGCGGCGAATTCGGGCGCGACCGGTGCACCGGCCCGCGCGGACAACAGCTCGGCGACGATCGCCTCCTGCCGCACTCCGGCGGCCATGAAGGACGCGAACACGCGCGGCTCCTCCTTGATGATCTCCATCACCAGCGAGATAGCTTCGCGCACTTCCTCTTCCGGCTCGAGCGCCGAAGCGAACAGCCAGGTGAGGTCGGACATCAGCATCCCGGTCGGACCACCGGCGATGAACTCCGCCCGCGCCGCCGGCGTGCCGATCTCCTCGACCGGTCCGACGATCGCGTCGAGCTTGGTGTCGTAGTAGTTGAAGAACGTGCGCGGCGAGACCCCGACGACCTTCGCGATGTCGTCGACGGTCGTCGCGTCGAGCCCGTGCGCGACCGTCAGCCTGCGTGCGGCCATACACAGGTCGAGCCTGGTCTTGCGCTTCTTCTGTTCGCGCAGACCGATCGTCGGCTCCTCGCGGGTGGGTGGCGGCATGGCAAAGAATTTAACACAAACTGCAAAATTTCAGACAGTGCAATATTCTGTGATTGCGCTCACCCTGGGCGCTAGCGGATGCCCGGCGTTGCCGGGTCGGGGCCGAGGCAGCCGAGGATGAAGCAGCCGGGCGGCCAATCGCCGAAGGGCGGCGCGAGCGGCTTGCCGAGACACTCGAACGGTCCACAGCCGGGGTAGGCGTATGGGCCGATGCCGACCGCGCCGAAGGTGGCGTCCGGATTCGAGATCATCGGGTCGGCGAGGCTGATATCCGGTTGCTGCACATAGGGTCCGGGGTCCGGGAGCAATGGCGTGCGGAAGGCGGCCACGATGCCGCGGAGCACGTCGTGCGGAAAGCTCACCGCGCCACCGGGCACGGTCACGCCGGTCCAGCTGACCAGCAGACCGAGGCTCGGCACGATGAAGTTGTCCTGGCGCATCATGCCGCCCATCTTCACCGCGTCCGGCGGCAGTCCGGGGAGCTCGACGGTGCAACCGGGTCCGTTCACCACGAAGAGGAAGCCGTAGCACTGGTTGGTCGGCGTCGATCGGCTGGCCTGCTCGAGGTACCCGGCGGAGATGACCCGATTCCCCTGCCAGTTCCCATGATTGGTGATCAGCAGGCCGAGCTTGGCGAAATCGTCGGGCGGCATGACCAGGTGCGCGTATCCGTAGGTGTTGCCGCTACGATCCCGGCCCCAGTGGTAGTCGGCACGCCGAATACCCAACGGGTCGAACAGCTTTCGCTGGGCATAGGCCTGGAAGTCCATGCCGACGGCCTGCTGCACGACATACACGAGCAGATCGACCGCCCGCTGACTGTATTTCCACTCCACGCCCTGCGGTTTCTCGATCGGCATCGCCTTGCGCGAGTACCTGAATCGGCCGAAACCGGCCGATCAGAAGGAGAGCCGCGGCAGCGGAACCTCGACCTGGACCGCGGTGCCGCGAGCCGGCGACGACGGCTGGGTTGTCTGCCGCCCCACCGCCAGCTGGTGCTGACCGAAAGAGAGAACTCGATGAACACGGCAACGCTGCCGAAAACCCCATCCCTACGACGCACCTCCCTGGCACTGCTCGCCGTGGCCACAGTGGCGGGCGGCCTCACCTTCGGCGCCGGCCCCGCCGCGGCCGAGGCGCGGACCAGCGCGGCGGGCATCGGCGCCCACTGCCTCTGGGCGGGTACCGGCTACCCGCAGGGCGCGTCCGTCGCCGCGGGTGGCCAGACCTTCCGCTGCGACACCGACCGCGGCGTGGCGTCCTGGTCGCGCGGCCCCGCCGACGGCAGGCCGAGCACCGTCCCCAACCCCGGCGCCTACACCAACCCCACCGGCCTGTTCAGCGCAGGCGCACGGCAGCCAGGCACCGGCTACAACGACTACTGCGTCGGCAGCCAGCTCATCGACGGCACCGAGGACGTCTACCAGGTGGTCGCGGCCCGCGACGGGCAGCTGCTCTGGAAGGCCGCCGCACCGATCGCGCAGTGGACCTTCGACGCCGATGCCGCCCGCCCCGGCCCGTCCGGGCGCACCGCGAGCCTCTGCATCGACGGCAACCTGACCTGACTCAGGCCGTCGTCACAGCCGCGCGGCCGCGTCACCGATCGCCTCGTCGAGAATGGCCAGACCGAGGGACAGTTCGTCCTCGGTGGCGGTCAGCGGCGGGGCGATGCGGAAGACACCACCCATGCCGGGCAGCTGCACGATATTCATGTGCAGGCCCAACTCCAGGCAACGGCGGGTGACCAGCGCGCCGAGCTCGTCCGAGCCCTGCTTGGTCGCGCGGTCGACGACGAGCTCCAGTCCGGCGAGCAGGCCGCGCCCACGAATGTCCCCGACGACGTTGTGCCGCTCGGCAATTCGCTTTAGGCCACGGCGCAAGAAGGCACCGAGCTCCGCGGCCCGCGCGTCGAGGCTGTCCCGGATGAGCACATCGAGCACGGTGTTGCCGACGGCGGCGACCAGCGGGTCGGCCACATGGGTGGTGAAGAACAGGTACCCGCGGTCGTGCGCCTCCTGCTCGATCTCGGCGCTGGTGAGCACGGCCGCCAACGGCAGTCCGGCGCCGAGCGTCTTCGATAGCGTGAGGATGTCCGGCACGATGCCGTCGCGCTCGAACGCGTACCAGGATCCGGTGCGGCACAGGCCGGTCTGGGCTTCATCGAGGATCAGCAGCATGCCGCGTTCGCGGCACTTCTCCTGCAGCGCGGCGAAGTAGCCGAGCGGCGGTTCGACGACCCCGCCGGAGCTGAGGATCGGCTCGACGATGCAGGCGGCCAGGCTGCCGACCGACTGCGCGTCGATCAGATCGAACGAGAAGTCCAGCTGCCGACGCCAGTCGAGTTCGCCTGCGTCCGTGGTGAAGTCGGGCCGATAGGCGTGCGGCGCCGGGATGGCGAAGTTGCCCGGCGCGGCGGGCCCGTACCCCTTGCGGCCCGCGCTGTAGGTCGCGCTCGCGGCGGCCTGGGTCATACCGTGCCAGGAGCTGGCGAACGAGACGATCTCGTGTTTGCCGGTGACCAGCTTGGCCATCCGGATCGCCGCCTCGTTCGACTCGGCGCCGGTGGTCAGCAGCAGCGCCTTTTCCAGCGGCTCGGGCAACGTGCCCGCCAGCCTGCGGGCGAGATCGACGACCGGGCGGCTGAGCATGCCGCTGAACAGGTGGTCGAGCTCGCCGACCTGGCGGCGGACCGTCGCGACGATGTCCGGGTGCGAGTGCCCGAGGATCGCGCTCATCTGTCCAGAGGTGAAATCCAAGATCTCCCTGCCACTTTCGGTGTACAGGAAGCTCCCGGCGGCGCGGGTGATGATCTCGGGGGTGAAGGTGCCCGCGCCCGCGTAGCGCACGAGGTGGCGGTCGGCGTCGGCCCAGAAGTCGTCGGTGGACTGCGGCGTGAAGGTTGGGGAAGCCATGTTTCGACGGTAAGGGTGGTGCGAGCGTCACGTCCATCTCACAATTCCGGCTGTGCTGTTCGGCTCAGCCGAACAATAATCGAACGATGCTGAACCCTTGGCGGCTGCGTCTGCTCAGCCAGCTCGATTCCCTCGGGACCGTGCGGGCGGTCGCGCAGGCGGTGAACATGAGCGCGTCCAGCGTGTCCCAGCAGCTCGCGGTGCTGGAGGCGGAAACCCACACGCAGCTGCTGGAACGCACCGGCCGCCGAGTCCGGCTCACCCCGGCCGGGCTGATCCTGGCTCGGCGCGCCAGGGCGATCCTCGATCACATGGGCACCGTCGAGGCGGAGCTGCGCAGCCTCGGCGGCGAACCGGCCGGGCTGGTCCGGCTCGGCGCCTTTCAAAGCGCCATCCACTCGCTATGTGTGCCCGCCGTGACGCGACTCGCGCACAGCAACCCACACCTCGATATCACGTTGCACGAGCTGGAACCGCACGAGAGCATGCGCGCGCTGCGCGTCGGCGACGTCGACATCATCATCACCACAACCGATTTCGTCGAGCAGCCACTCGGCCCGGACATCGATATCGTGCCGCTGGCCGCCGATCCGGTCGTGCTCGTGCTGCCGCCGGACCGGGCCGCCCGCGGACCCGCCGACCTGGCCGCGTACGCCGACGAGCCGTGGGCCTTCGATAGACCGAAGTCCTACATGGCGAATCTGGCGACCCGGCTCTGTCGCGAATCGGGGTTCGAGCCACGAATCGTCTGCCGTTTCAGCAATTACATGATGGCGCTGCAACATGTCGAAGCCGGGTTATCGATCACGCTGCTGCCCGGGCTCGCCATTGATCCGCGCTATAACGTCGCGACCAGGGAGCTGACGAGTCCGGTTACCCGCACGATCACCGCTGTTATCCGGCGCGGTGCACCGCCGCGCGCGGCCGTCAATGTGGTGCTCGATGCCCTGCGCAGACACGGCGATCTACCGGGCGCGACCGCACCGATCGACTCCTGAAAACACTCGAACGAAAGCAGATCACCCGCCGAAAGTTCGCCGACGAGCAGTAATTAGCCTGCCGTACGGGCCGCTGGAGGTGGAATTTCCGCTGGATTGAAAGGGCCTGTTTACACAGGTCAACGGCAGTTTTCAATAGGTAATAGACATTTAGTTACCGTTTCGTTATTACTTTACAGTGTGTCGGAATTTTGTTCGAACCCGTTTGTGTCGAAGGATGGGAAATCGGATCCGCTTGGACTGACAGATCACCGTGATGTTCTCGAATCTTATTCGGAGACTTGGTGACGTCCGGTGCGCTAGCAGGTATGGCGCCGCATGGCCGAGCCAAGGCCTTCGAATTGACCATCGGAGGACTTGATCATGGCATCGAAGACCGACGACGACGTCCGAAGTACCCGCTCGCTGCGCCGAGTGTTCTGGTGGACACTTGCCGCAGGCGCAGCATTCTCCGGCGCTCTCCTGTTCTCCGCCGCGGAGGCATCGGCGCAGACAGTGACCGTCCCCGGCCTCGGCGCAATCGAGGTACCGAACGAAATCTCGCTTCCCCCGGGGCTTCCCGGCATCATTGCCTCGGCTCCACAGCAGGAGAGCGCGCCATCCGCTGCTCCCTCCCGAGCCGAATTCTCCGCTCCCGGAATCGCATTCGCGCTGCCCGACATTCCGGGCCTCGAATACTCGACTCTGGCAGGCATTCCCGGCATCAAGCTGCCGAATCCCCTGCACCCCCAGGTCGCACCGATGAAGACCACCGGCGACGTCGCTGTCGAGGCCGCCCGCGCCAAAATCGGTGCAGGCTACGGCACTTCGGCCGGGCCGGACGTCTTCGACTGCTCGGGCCTGGTCCAGTGGTCCTACGAGCAGGCGGGCGTCTCGGTCCCACGCACCAGCTACGACCAGCTCGCCGCCGGAACCCCGGTGTCCCAAGAGGATCTGCGCCCCGGCGACCTGGTCTCGTTCTACGGCGGCGGCCACTCCGCGCTCTACGCGGGCGACGGCAAGGTCATTCACGCCTCGACCTACGGCACGGGTGTCGTGGAGTCCCCGATGTCGTCGATGCCCTTCGCCGGAGCTTGCCGATTCCGGAACTAGCTGAGCCCTTCCGGACACAGGCAATCGCTGCGCGAATCAGTCGCTTTCAGTCGCTTCGGCCGCGGGTGTGGACGCGGCCGGACCGGCTATCCGGATCACCCCGGCATCCAGGTCGAGGGCGAGACGGGGACTGTGCGACTGGCCGTCGCTGTCCTCGCTGCCGTCGTCGCTCAGCTTCTTACCCGGAAATAGTTCGCCCATGACGCCCATGAACTCCACGATAGCCCTGCACGGGTAACCGCCCGCGCTACGTCTCGGAACGGATCATCCCCTTGGTCCGCATGAGGTGTTCGCCGAGGTAGCCGTCGTGGGGTATGCCGGGTCGCAGCCAGGTGGTGGCGTTGTCGCCGAGGTAGAGGTTGGTGATCGACGGCTCGTTCAACAGCTCGTCGATCAGTTCACGCCGGGTGGTCATCGCGGTGAGCACCAGCGAATCCCGCAGCGGCGCAACGCCTTCCTCCGGCCGCCACGGTCCGACCCAGACGCACGGGAACGGGAGCTCGACATTGAGCTGCGGGGCGGCGCTGTCCGCGACGAGATGGACCGCGGGCCGGAGCACCGCGCCGCCGGAGGGCAGCTCGTCGACGATGGTGTCGCCGCCGAGGAACGCGCGGGCGTCGCCGGCGACGGTATGCAGATAGCGATCGACCGCCTGCGCGGACTCGACGGGTTGCACGGTGAGAATCGCCGCTGGATCACCTGGTGGGAGGCTCGGGATCGAGCTCAGTTTCTCCGCGAGTGCCCGTGCGAGGGGCTCGGGATCGCCCTCGACGAGGATCGCGGTGGCGCAGGTACACGCGGTCCCGCCGAGGTGGCTGACCGATCCCGCGAGCAGGTCGAGCTTCGCGCGCCAGTCGACGTCCGCGGTCACCAGGATCTTCGAGCGGCCCGGGCCCTGGGTCAGCACCCGCGGATTGGCGGCGTACTTGTCGACCACGTCCTGGCCGCCGTACACGATGGCGAAGTCGGATTCGGCGATGATCACGTCGGCGGCGGCGTAGTCGGTCGGCAGCAGTGTCACGATGTCCGGCGGGAAGCCCGCCTCGCGCAGCGCGCTGACCAGCCGGAAGGCCGTGAACGGCTCGCGGGCCGAAGGGCGGACCGCCACTTTGTATCCCATCGCGAGCGCCTCGGGCCACAGCCCGTGCACGGCAGGCGTATTGCCCGCGGCGTGCACGGCGAACAGATCTCCCTTACGCGTCCAAACGGCTGATCCCGCGAGGGTTTGCGGATCGCGCCAGTCCCCCACCGCGCCGCGCGGCATCGCCAGCTCGAGCGTCGAGCGCAGCGACCGGAGCACATCGGTGACCCACTCGATCGACTGCTGGACCACGCCGAGCGGCACACCCGATGCGGTCGATACGAGTTGCGCGTAGTCCGCGGGGCCGAGACCGCCGATACTCGCGCTCGCGAACAACTCGGCGGCCTTCTCCAACGCCGCGAGCCGTTCGGCACCGGGTAGTACCGGCGCCTTGCGCATCGCGGCCAGGGTTCGCCGCACGTATATCGGTGGGACCTGGCTTATCTCACCGATCTGAGCACCGGCCAGCGAGGCCAGCGGTTTGCGCTCGCGGGAGCGATACGCGCCGGAGGGTCCAAGGGCGTCGAGATAGACGAACATCAGTACACGCCTTCGATCACGGAGTTGTCGTCGAAGACCTGGACCGGTCCGACGTCGGCGACCGCACAGCCGAGCGCGCCGGGTAGCGGTTCGACCTTGGTTGCCAGGTCGCGTTCGAGATTGTTCGGCAGCAGTGCGTATTTGGTGAGGTGGTTCATCACGACCTGACCGCGTTCGCCGAATTCCACGTCGGCGCCGGTGTCGGGGTCCACTACGCGGAAAACGATGTATGGGCTCGGGGCGTCGAATACCGGCAAGCCGTCGGGTCGCTCGTCGCGACGTTCCCGCGACATCCCGAGAATGGTGGTACTGCCGTAGAGGCCCTTGAGTGGAATGCCGGGAAAGACCTCTCGGCGGAAGATATCTCGCGAATCGGCGTCCATGTGCGCGCCGCTCCAGCAGATGAATTCGACCTGCTTGCGAATGGCCTCGACCAGGTCGGCCCGACGCGCAATGCGTTCGAGCAACGGCGGTGTCGTGATCAGAATGCCGACGGACTGGGTGGTCAGAATATCGGCCGCCTGATCGATCAGGTGCTCGGCGTATCTATCCGCTTCCTCGGCATCACCGCGGGCGAGTATCCGCTTGATCCAGCGCGGATCGAGATCGATGGTGAACTTCACCCCGTTGTGCCGCCGCGCGCGGCGAGTCGCGAACTCGCCGAACATGTGTGGTCCGCTCGGCGCGATCGCCAGCGTGTTCATCGTGCCCAGGTCTGCGTAGTGGTATTCGTCCCAGTCGAGCGCGAATTCCATCCAGCGTTCGAACATCACGAACCGCTTCGGCGCGCCGGTGGTGCCGCCGCTTTCGAATATCCCGGCGATCTCGCGGTCCGCGCCTTCGAGCCCGCGCGGCACCAAATCCTGGATGGCGATATCGCGGAACTCGTTGATGACATTCGGAAAGCGGGCCAGGTCGGCGAAGGTGCGGACCTCGGTAAGTGGGTCGAAATCGAGGGTGCGGGCCCGGCGCAGCCAGTAGGGGCTACCGGTCTCGGCGCTGAAGTGCCACTTCATCAATGCGCGGAGATACTCGTCCGGATCGACTGTGGCGGTGGAGATATCGAGAATGGCAGAACACATGCGCCCTCCAGCTGCGGGTATCGAACGATTACAGCTTCCGGCACCCGGCCGGGGGCTAAACCGGATCGGCGGCGAAGGCGATCAAACGATAGGAACCACCCCGTTCGTACACCACGAATATGACTGTGCCCCAATCGAATTCATCCCGTCATCCGCCTACCAAGCGACCGCTTAGACCAGGGATGTGTCCGAGTAGTCCGATTCGCTCTACGCTGGCCGCATGTCTGTTCGACGCTTGGCCACCGCCAGCTGACCGGACAACCGGTCAGCGAAGGTCGCTCCGGTACCTGGTGACGAATCGGCGCAGTATCTCCTTGGGGGAAGTGATGGCTTCCCGGTGACCCAGTGCGGTCAGGTAATCTGCCTCGTCCGGGTCGAAATAGCCCGCATGCCGGTAGGTCTCGATGCGCAGCGCGAGTCCGGCGCCGTCGAGTTCGGGGTGGAACTGGGTCGCGTACACGTGCTGGCCGACCCGAATCATCTGCACCGGGCAGTCGGCCGAGGTGCCGAGCAGCACCGCGTTCGGCGGCACCTCTTGGCAGGCTTCCTTGTGCCCGACGAACGCCCGGAACGCCTGCGGGATGCCGAGCAGCAGTGGATCTTCGCCCGCCTGATCGGTCAATTCGATGGTCTGCGCGCCCGGCGACTCGCCGAACCGGGCGTCGCTCACCGTGCCGCCGAGCACGTCCGCCAGGATGCTCAATCCGTAGCAGGCACCCAGATACGGGAAGTCCCGGCCGACGATCTCGACCAGCAGCTTCTTCAGGCCGGGCTCGAACCGCTGCTGATAGCCGTACTTCTCGGTCTCCGGATTGCCGACATTGCTCGGCCCGCCACCGACGATCACCGCCGAGAAGTCATCGAGCACCAGGTCGGGCAGGCCCTGCTGGTCCATCTGCACCCGCACCACGTCGCCGGCTTCGAGGTTGCCCGCGCGCAGCACGGCAAGGTACTCGTCGTCCGCGGCGGGGCGCTCGGGCCGCAGTTGGAGCAGAAGGCAGGGCTTGGGCATGCACAGATTGTGCAAGATCGGCGCTGCGGAAAGGGGGAGTTGCGTCGATCGGCGTCGAGTCAACGGGCTGTCGATCGATTGAATGACGGTCATACGGCCGATACCTGGCACCGGCGGCGGCTGTCAGGATCATCGGGGTACGACGAGTTCGCGCCGACACGACTGATGCCGAGTACCGAGGGGTTTCATCGGCATTCAGTACGGCAGCCGCAGACCCCCGGTCTGCGGCTGCCAGAGCTCGCGGCTGATCACTCCCGGCAGAGCTGGAAGAACAGCCGCAGGTCGGCGGCGAGCAGCTCCGGCTCCTCCTGGGCGAAGAAGTGCCCGCCCACCGTCGGCTCGCGCCAATGCCGGATGTCGGAGTAGACGCGCTCGGCGAACTCTCGGGGCAGGCCCGCGTCTTCCACGCTCATCGTCACGCCCACCGGCACGTCGACCATCGGCAGTTCCGGTCCGAGGTCGTCGTCGCGGTACGGGCGGAACGAGGTGCCGATCGAGCCGGTCACCCAGTACAGCATCACGGTGGTCAGCAGGTCGTCCTTGCTGAACCGGCGCTCGATCTCGCCCGCGCAGTCGCTCCAGCGCTGGAACTTCTCGATGATCCACGCGGCCAGTCCGGACGGTGAGTCGGTCAGTCCGGCGGCGAGGGTGTCGGGTCTGGTCGCCTGGATGATGCCGTAGCCGTAGTCGTCCGCACCTTTCGTCGCCAGCTGCGCGACGAATGCCTGCTCCGCCGTGGACAATCCGACCCGGCGGCTGGCCGGTGGGAACTTGATGTGGTGGGTGTGGATGCCGATCACCCGGTCCGGATACCGGGCGCCGAGCCAGGTCGACACCCCCGAGCCGATGTCACCGCCGCCCGCGCCGAACCGGTGGTAGCCGAGTTGGGACATGAGCGCGGCCCAGAGGTCGGCGATCGCGGCCTCGGTGGTCGGTCCGGTGAGCGGACCGGAGTAGCCGAAGCCGGGGAGGTCGGGGATGACCAGGTCGAAGCCGTCGGCCAGCAGTGGCACGAGCGGGAGCATTTCGGCGAAGGTGCTCGGCCAGCCGTGGGTGAGGATCAGTGGTACTCGGTCGTCGCCGTCGCCTCGGACGTGCACGAAGTGGATGGGTGTGCCTGCGATGTCGATCAGGAACTGGGGGTGGGCGTTGAGTCGGCGTTCGGCGGCCCGCCAGTCGAAGTCGTTGCGCCAGTATTCGATGAGCTCGCCGAGGTAGGCGGGGTCGGTGCCTGCGGACCATGGTTGGCCCGGGGCGGCGGCGGGCAGTCGAGTGCGGCGCAGCCGGTCGTCGAGATCGTCGAGTACGGACTGAGCGACATCGATAGCGAACCGCATGCTCGAATCTAGCCCGGCCGGCGGCGATCCCGAGCGCTAACTATGGGGGTGGAACTGTGGCACTGGCTTTGTCGTCCTCGGTGCCGAGGTTCCGGGCTTGCCGTTGCTGGTCGACGGTGCCGCGCAAGACGTCGATTCCGGCGGTCAATGCGGAACCTCCTGTGGTCCAATCGATTCCGGCAGGCTGGGAGGTCAGCACGACCACCGCGTATGGAAGTTGGGTCGCGCTCGGTCCGACCAGGCCGGTGGTGTCCAATGTCGTGGAGGTGTCCAGTGACATCCAGCCCTGTTTTACTGCCCAGCTGAGGCCGGTCAAACCGTCCGGGATGCCGAAGTACTGGTCGGTGCCGTCTGCCGAGATCTCGCTGGCATCGCGGAGCGCGCCGACGACGAGGTCTCGGGCCGGCTCGGGGACCGTGCTGGTCAGGAAGCGGTAGATGGTGGCCACATCCCGTGCGGTCGTCAGTGTCTCGCCCCATTGCGTCGGGTCGTCGGGCGGCCGCGTTCCGGTGAGGCCGATCGCGTCGATCATCCGGGTGACGATCGAGTCGCCACCGTTCTCGTCCCACAGGACGTCGGCGATGTTGTCGTCGCTGGCGGACAGCATCGTGTGTATCTGTGCCGCGGTATCCGAATCAGGTTGCCAGCCCTGTTGGTTCAGCGCGTCGAGTGCGATCAGCAGTTTGACCACTGATGCGGTGTAGAACTGCTGGTCGAGGTTCAGTCCGACAAGCACTGTCCCGGAACTGAGGTCGACCACGTCGATCCCGACTTCCGTGCCTGGTGAGACGGACTGGATCGCCGCCTGCATCTGCTGTGCGAGCACCGCGGACGGCGCGACGAGTTGCGGCGTGTGCGGCACGGGTGTCCCGCGAACCGGCGTTATCGCCGGGGCGCCGCCAACTGGTGCCGTAAACCCCTCGTCATGCGCACCGGCAGCGGCCAGCGGCGCCGCCACCAACGCCGATACCGCCACTGCCGCTGCACAACCGGCGGACGCCGCCCCCCACCCCCATATCGATCCCATACCTATTTGAACCATGCCTGGCTGGTGAAACCTCGAGGGGCACTTGGCAATTAGCTGTGAGGCGGTCGTGAGCCCGGAAACCCCTGTCAGCCCCGCCTCAGGGTCGGGGTATCGGGGTAGGTCCGCCCAAAGGATGACACGGGACGCGACCGCTGGCCGATGCCCTCGACGGGGCGACCCGCGCAGAATCGCTGGTGCGGTTGGCGATCACAAGCATTCTGTAGGGAAATTGCTAGCCGCAGACGATTTGATGCACAGGTGCAGGTGACGGGGTGCCTGCGCAGACCGAACTGAGATCGCGATCGACCTGGTGAAATGGAGAAGACAGTGCCCGCGACGTTTCCGAGTTCCGTCACCGTGGCAACACCTGACGCGGTGCAGGACTACCGCCGCCGCGGCTGGACAGTCGCCGAAACGGCCAATGGCGTGTGCCTGATCATCGACGAGCAGATAGCCGCCGTCGAACTCACCGGCGACCTCGCCGCCGGAGTCCGCCGCTACCTGCGCGCCAACAACCTGTCCGGCCCCGTCCTCGAGATTCCCGGCCCCGAGCGCCGCGAAATCCACCTGGTAGTCGGCGTAGCCAAGGCAACCATGGCGATCGAAGCCCTGCGCAACGCAGGCGCCACCGTCCACACCGACGGCGCCGGCATTCCCCTCCCACCCACCCGCCTCGCCAACGGCGCAGCCACCTGGGACATCTCCCCCACCCAGGCCCGCTGGATCCCCCCGGTAGTAGCCCTCGCCGCCGCCGTCCACGCCGCCACCCCATCCCGCACCCGCCGCCTCACCGGGGTGGCCTGCTGAACAGATTTCGGACGGGCCCGACGCAGCCTGGCCGGACCCATGCTCACCGATAATCGTTGGGGTGGCAGACTTTTCAGGCATGGTCGATACCTCGTTGGAAGCTCCCACTCTCGTCTGCGGTGCTCGCGTACGCACTCAGCCCGAAGCTCTGCTTCGGGCAGGTCGGCTTGGGGCGGCGATCTTGGGGGCTGGGGTCGGGCGCGGGGACAAGTGTGTTGCGATGGCTCGCAATGACATCGAGTTTCTCGAGGTTTCGGTTGGTATCGCGTCTACCGGGGGCAATCCGTTGCCGATCAACACTCGATGGACGGCGCGCGAGGTTGCGCATGTGCTCAGTGATGCGCAGGTGCGGTTGATCTTTGCGCACACCGAATTCGTGTCTGTCCTGGAGGCTGCTCGGGAACTGGCTGGTAGTGCGGCTCGTATCGTGGAAATCTCGATGTCTCCTGAGCTGCTTGTCGAGGGCGGATGGGATCTCGGGTTGGCCGAGCCCACCGGTCGCCACGACTTGTTGGAGGACTGGATCGCCGCGCACCCGGAGCCTGTCGGGCATATCGAAGGTGCGATCTCCGAATCGATGGGCGTCATCTATACCTCTGGCACGACGGGCAAGCCCAAAGGTGTTGCGCGGGAGCAGATGACACCGCATCAGCTGTTGAGCATCGCCGGGGCGACTGCCCAGCGGATGGGGCTGGCGCCGGGTGTGCCGATGTTGGTTGCCGGGCCGCTGTACCACACCTCGCCCAATGCGGTCGCGGTGCTCGGGCTGCGGATGGGCGCCGATATCGTGATCATGCCCAAGTGGGAGGCCCGTAAGTTCCTGCAGTTGGTCGATCAGCATCGCATCCGGCAGGTCAAGATCGTGCCCACCATGGTTTCGCGCATTCTGAGCGTGCCCGCCGAAGTACGCGCAACCTATGACCTTTCGAGCCTGACCCACGTCATTCATTCCGCCGCGCCGTGCCCGCCCGCACTCAAGCGGGCCGCCATCGACCTGTTCGGCGACGCGCTCTGGGAGTTCTACGGGTGCAGCGAGGCGGGCACGATCACCTGGATCAGCGCCCCGGAGTGGCTCGACCACCCCGGCAGCGTCGGCCGCGCCACGGACGGCTCGGCCGTGCACATCGGCGACGAGCAGGGCAACGCGCTGCCGGTCGGCGAGATCGGCCGCGTCTGGGTACGCGGCGCCGACTACTGGCCGCGCTTCGAGTACCTCAACCTCGGCGCACCGCACTCTCCGGTCGAGGGCATGCTGTGGGTCGGCGACCTCGGCTACCTGGACGAGGACGGCTTCCTGTATCTGACCGGCCGGGACGCCGAAGTGGTGATCCGCGGCGGCGTGAACATCTACCCCGCCGAGATCGAGAATGCCATCGCCGCCCTGGACGGCGTCGAGGACGTGGCCGTGTTCGGCATACCCGACACCGGCGACCTCGGCGAGATCGTAGCCGCCCACATCCTGCCCCGCCCCGGTACGAGCCTCACCGCCGCCGCGATCCGCGCAGCACTGTCCGACCAACTCGCGCACTACAAGATGCCCACCCGCATCGAAATCGTGCAGTCCCTGCCCCGCGACGACAGCGGCAAGGTCTACAAGCAGCAGCTCCGAAACCGTTACTCCACAGACCTATCCACTGGCGTCCGACAATCCCCCGGTCACACACCGTGAGCTAGCAACAGCCTGCTCGATCGTCAACGGTGGTGACAACTAAGCCTTGCCGTCACAGGACTCAATCAGGCTGTGGTCAGCGGTTATTCGTCCAGCCGTTGTTCAGACGTTCGAAGTATTCGTCGTCTGCGCGCTGAATCTCTTCTTCAGTCGGGTGAGAACGAACGGTAGACGTGGGCTCGCTGTGTGGCCGTGGGAGCTGCCTGCCGAGCCGTGGGTCGGCCTTGGAGAGTAGGTGTTCGACCTTGTCTCTGGCGTCGGCTCGGGCTTTGCGGTGGCAGTCGAGCAGGACCGTGGTGAGCTGGTTGCCGCTCCATCGCATTGCAGCGGGGGCGATTTGGAGGTTGGTGATGTCGCCGTCTGCGTCGACCTCGATGGTGATACCGCGGACTTCGCCGCGACCCCGCACGACAGCGATGGCGCTGGCGAGCTGTGCACTGCTGCGACGGATGTCGGCGAGGTCTTGCTCGAGCTGTCGCTCCCACTCTTGGATATCGGTCATCGCAACCAGGCGCCTTTCTCGGCTGGAACCGAACAGATCAGGGTGTTGCGGAACTGGCCGACCATGTCATTGCTGGCGGTTGATCACTGTGCCAGCGGTGACGATCGGGCGCAGCTCCGCGTCCAGCATGATCGTCGTTTTCCCGGGCCGACCATGAAGTTCGATCGATTTGATCGTCGCGCCCGTGGTCTGGTCGCCGTGGTGGATGGTCACTGCATCGCCGATGCTGACCGGCTCGCCGGAGAGCACACCGGTGACGAATATCCAGTCGGCCCGGCTGGGGAGAAGGTCGACTCGCTCGACAATTATTCGTGACGGTCCGTTGGTCATTGAATGTTCCTCCGCCATAAACCGAGGCGCTGCTGAGCCCCAGCGTCGGTTGTTCGTGGATCAGTACCCATATTCGTGAACCGTTGGCTCTGGCGCTAGTTCGCAACTCGGCGGTCGATGCTCGGATGAGTGTCGCTCTGGAGCGGGCTGTCAGATGGCCTGCGGGTGTGGTGATATCGAGGCGGAATCGCGGTAGGTCGTCCTCGGTGCTGCCGAAGGTGTCGGCTTCCTCGATCAGGATTCTGGGCGATGCACCGGTGTAGGCGCCCAGAATGGTGGCCAGTCGGCACTTGACTGTGCCTGACCGTCCTGCACGGTCCCGGCCCGCTCGCCAGCTGAGCATCGAAGATCTCTCGTGCCCCCAGTCGGACTCGAAACAATTTAGCGCCCCTGGTCGGAGGCTCAAACTCTGCCTCTGCCAGGGTTTTACTTCACGGTGGGTCACGCCGATTCACGGTGTTTCCAGGTCGATTGTGGGCAGATTGTGGGCACCTAGGACATGCGAAGACCCCGCACCGGGAGGGCTATACGTCAGGTGGTCGGTCGTAGGCGTCGATTGCAGCCTTGGACGTCGATGACTCCTGAAGTACCAGTTCCCACGGACCGGAGTTGATCTCGAAGTTCTTGCCGAACCCGACCCACTTACCCGCCATTCGAGCGCCGGTCAGCTCGATCAGCATCTGAATCGCCCCGTGGTAGTAGGCACCGTGGTAGTAGCCGTCCTGCGCGGTGTGCTCCGACCATGTGCCGGTAGCCACATGCCCGTCGACGGTGAGATCCATCTCCATGGCGGACTGCGCCGAGTTCGGCAGGCTTCGCACTGTCAGGCGGTTGTCGTGCTGTAGCACCACGACGTGGTGCACGGCTGTAAACGTCGCGTCTCTGCCACTGCTGTAGTACTCGTACCGGGATAACCAGATCCCGGAATAGTTTCCGGGCGTCCTGGGTCGCCGGGCGTTGAACTGCTCGGGCGAGACTTCACCGATCGGCGAGTCGACCACGGTGCCGTCCTCACCGCCGGACAGGCTTCGGCCTGTCACCACGGCACCAAAGCCCAGAGACTCGATAGGCAGCCGCATGACCTTCTCGAGCGCTCGCGCGTAGGTCGGGTGTGGGTTGGCAGTGAGCCCTGCTTCCCAGCGCTGCACAAGACGTTTGTTGGCGCTGACACATCCGGCGTCCCGGAGTGCCCGTGCTAGGTCGTCCTGGCTCATCAGGCGCGCGTTCCGGGCCGCGCGCAGAGCCGTGTTCGGTGCCGAAACCATGCCGACACCGTAACTCTTTGACGCCTAAATGTCGCCCTGAATAGGGCCGGATTGACACCTGTAGCGACCTCGCATCGGCACGGCAGCGCAGACAGGGTTGATGTTGGCTCCGTAAAGGGGCCGGTAGCCGACAACCCTCCCCAGGAGGACCCTGATGAACAGTCACCGACTGCCGCAGCGGATACGGATCGACTTCGGCAACGGCCCAGCACACCCGGTCGGCTCCTACACCGCCCCGGCCGATGTGATCGTTCGACTTGCGTCGGCCCTGAAGGACTGGAATCCCGACTACCGGGTGACCGTCCAGACGGATACCGCCGAGACGACACCGAGCCTGCCGTGTTGGCGGCTCTGGATATGGAAATGAGCAAGCCACACACCGCCCAGGACTTCGCGGTACTCAGTGTCTTGGCTCCAGGTGGGATGCTCACCGTGGAACAGCTTGCAGCACAAGGCAAACTGACCAGCTGGCAGACACGCGGAGCTGTGTCCCGGCTGCAATCCCGCGGCCTGATTGTGGCCAGCGGTCGGCGGTGGCGGATCACCCCGAGGGGAAACGGAGCCTTCGCAACGAAAGGCGATCGCTTCGCGTGGTGACCCAAGCACGAAATAGCGCCCTGGAAGGTTGTTGCAGGGGGGCGCTTTCTCGTTGCTCAGGCGATCAGGAAGGGATGGATGGAGCCGTCCGAATCTACACACCGCCGGTTGGAATCGTGGTGGCCTTCTGGCCTTGGTACAGCTCGGCACGACAGCGCGGAGAATCGTTCTCACGGTCACGGCGCACGACCTACGCCACACAGCGGCAAGCCTGGCGATCAGTGCCGGGGCCAACGTCGAGGCCGTACAGCGGATGCCAGGCCACGCTTCGGCAGCGATGACGCTGGATGTGTACGCCGATCTATTCGATGACGACCTTGAGGCCGTGGCGCGCAAAATGCAGAAGGTTGTGGGCAAAGGGTGGGCAGAATCGTTGTCCAGGCAGACGACCAAGCCTAAGAAACAGCACGTACCGGCATCTTTAGGCGCATAGCCTCTCGTGCCCCCAGTCGGACTCGAACCGACACTCGATGGATTTTAAGTCCACTGCCTCTGCCAATTGGGCTATGGGGGCGTCCGGGACAGCGTACCGAGTCGTACGGGTGTACCGGAATTCCGACTGTTCAAGCTGTGCAACGTGTCGGCGTCCTCCTGGAGATTGTCGGGCAGTTGACCAAAAGGGTGGCGACGGGACGTGGCGGGAAGGGTGGATCGGCGGTGTTTCGTTATCGCCTGGGCGGCAGCGGGATTCGGGTGAGGTCGGTGGCTATGTGGATGGTGCCGGTGAAGTGCCGGCGGGCTTCGGCGAGGTGCTCGGACAGGTCTCGGTAGCGCTGGGAGAAGTGAGTGAGGACTAGGGTGCGGGCGCGCGCGTCGGCCGCGACACGCGCGGCTTGGCCCGCGGTGAGGTGGCCGTATTCGACGGCGAGGTGGGCGTCGGCGTCGAGGAAGGTGGCCTCGATGACGAGCATGTCGGCGTCGGCGGCGAGTTCGTGGACGCCGTCGCAGCGGCGGGTGTCCATCACGAAGGCGAAGCTCTGGCCGGGACGCGGCTCGCTGACCTCTTCGAGAGTGATGGTGCGACCGGCTATTTCGAGGTAGCCCTGCTGTTGCAGTCGGGTGATGATCGGACCGCTCAGTCCGTAAGCCCGCAGCCGGTCGGGCAGGATGCGGCGTCCGGACGGCTCGGTGAGGCGGTAACCGAAAGTGTCGACGGGGTGGGAGAGCTGAACCGCCGATACCGCGAACGGCGCGCCGGGGAATTCCACCGGACCCGGTCGATCGATTGGGCGAGGGCGTAATTCGGCGCGCTGGTAGTACGAGGTGGCGTTGACGAGTCGGTCGTAATACTCGGCGCCCGAGGCGGGAAAGCACACATCGACCGCGTGCGGCACCTGATCGAGACTGATCCGCTGAACCACACCGGCCAGCCCGAGGCTGTGATCGCCGTGGAAATGCGTGATCGCGATCCGCGTGATGTCGGTGGCCGACACCCCGGCATACGTCATCTGCCGCTGCGTCCCCTCCCCCGGATCGAACAGCACCCCTTCGTCATCCCACCGCAGCAGATACCCATTGTGGTTGCGCTGCTTGGTAGGCACCTGACTGGCAGTCCCGAGGACGACAAGCTCCCGCTGCGACACTATCGCCACGCTACTCTCGCGCCATTCCCCAGCCCGACGCACAAAGCGTGCCCCCGACCAACGGTCGAGAGCACGCTTCGCACATCAATGGCGTGAATGGCGGATGTGCCACTCACCGCACTTACTCCGCGGGAGTGTTGCGTAGCACCGAGTACCGCCGGCTATAGGCGAAGTAGATGATGAAACCGAGAGCCATCCAGACGATGAACCGGATCCAGGTTTCCACCGACAGGTTCAGCATCAGCCAGAAGCACGCGAGGACACCGAGAATCGGGACCACCGGCACCAGCGGAACGCGGAAGCCGCGCGGCAGATCCGGACGGGTGCGGCGCAGGATCAGCACGCCGATCGAGACCAGCACGAACGCGAACAGTGTGCCGATGTTGACCATTTCCTCGAGCGTGCCGAAGTCGACGAAACCGGCGAGCACCGCGCAGACGACGCCGACGATCGCGGTGATCCGCACCGGCGTGCCGTACTTGCTGGTGTGCGCCAGCTTTCGCGGCATCAGCCCGTCGCGCGACATCGCGAACAGCACTCGGGTCTGGCCGAGGAACATCACCATGACCACCGTGGTGAGTCCGGCGAGCGCGCCGACCGAGATGATGTTCTTCACCCAGGTATCGCCGTGAATCGCGAAAGCCGTTGCGAGCGTGGCGTTGTCACCGGACAACTCGGTGTAGGGCACCATGCCGGTGAGCACCAGCGACACCGCGACGTACAGGATGGTGACGATCAGCAGCGAGCCGAGGATGCCGCGCGGCACCGCCTTCTGCGGGTTCTTGGTCTCCTCGGCGGTGGTCGCCACCACGTCGAAGCCGATGAACGCGAAGAACACCAGGCTGGCCGCGGCGAGCAGGCCGTACCAGCCAAAGCTGGTGTGCCCGGCGCCGGTCAGGAAGGAGAACAGCGACTGGCGCAGGCCGTCGCTCGATTCGCTGGGCTGTGACGGCGGAATGTAGGGGGTCAGGTTCTCCGACTTGAAGTAGCTGATGCCGACGATCAGCACGAGCGCGATCACGGCCAGCTTGATCGCGACCGCCACCGCGGATACCCGCGAGGACACCTTGGTTCCGGTCGCCAGCAGCACGCCGAGGATCGCGATCAGCAGCACCGCGCCCCAGTCGAAGGACACCGAGCCGATGTGCACGATCGGCGTCGAACCCATCACCTCGCCGAGGTACTGCGACCAGCCCTTCGCGACGACCGAGGTGGCCAGCGCGAATTCCAGGATCAGGTCCCAGCCGATGATCCACGCGACGAGTTCACCGAAGGTGGCGTAGGAGAACGTGTACGCGCTGCCCGCCACCGGGACCGTCGACGCGAACTCGGCGTAGCAGAGCGCGGTCAGCCCGCAGGCGATCGCGGCGAAGACGAACGCGAGCGAGACCGACGGTCCGGCCACGTTGCCCGCGGTGCGTGCGGTGAGCGTGAAGATGCCCGCGCCGATCACCACCGCGACGCCGAAGACCGTGAGGTCCCACGCGGTCAGGTCCTTGCGGAGTTTCGAGTCCGGCTCGTCGGTGTCCTTGATCGATTGCTCGACGGATTTGGTGCGGAACAGCCCGCCCCATCGAGCCGGGTCCTGTCCCGTCGCGCCGTCCGGCTTGCGGATCGCCACACCTTCTCCTCTACCTCTGATCATGCTGTCGAGCTGTCTACGTCCCGGGGCGCGCTAGTGCACGCCTTCCATGTGCTTGCTGATCCGCGGCGCGATGGCGGCCACGACCAGTCCGGCGCAGACCGCGACGGCGCCGATGATGCCGAAGTAGGCGATTTCGTGGTCTGGGTCATAGAACCGAGCCAAAGTACCCGACATCGACGTGCCGATGCCAACCGAAAAAAAGTACAGCGCCATCATCTGTGCCCGGAAAGCTTCCGGTGCGAGCTGGGTGGTGACCGCAAGACCGATCGGTGAGAGCAGCAACTCCGACACCGCGAAACCGGCCAGCACGGCGACGATGAGCAGGATCGGCACGTGCTGCCCGCTGATGAACGACAGCGGCACGAACAACATGAACGCCAGGCCCATGCCGACCACACCGAGCGCGAATTTGCGCGGCGTACTCGGCGCGCGCGAGCCCAGCTTGGTCCACATGATGGCGAAAAGCGGTGACAGCGAGATGATCCAGACCGGCTCGACCGAGCTGATCCAGTTCGACGGGGCGGTCCAGCCGAAGATGCGCCAGTCGATCCGCTCGTCGGAGTAGACCGAGAGCACCGTGAAGATCTGCTGGAACAGCGACCAGAACACCGCGTTGGCGATGAACAGCGGGATGAACGCGCGCACCCGGCTCCGCTCGACCGGCGTCACCTTGGGGCTGGTCAGCATGACGAAGAAGTAGATGATCGCGGCACCGGCGATGACGCCGGTGGTCGCGTCGGGCAGGTTGTCCAACGTGACGAGGCCGGTCATGAAGACCACGGCAACCAGCACCGCGGCGACGACGAGCACGGCGACCGTCCGGCCGATCTCGCTGCGCGGCAACGGGTTCGGCACGTCGCGGCCGTGCGTGCCGAGATTGCGCCGGAACACCACGTACTGGATGAGGCCGAGCGCCATGCCGATCGCGGCGGCGCCGAACGCGACGTGGAAGCCGAGGTGGTCGTGCAGCAGGCCGGTGAGCAACGGGCCGCTGAACGCGCCGATGTTGATGCCGAGGTAGAAGAGCGTGAAACCGCCGTCGGCGCGCGCGTCGCCCTTCGGATACAGCGTGCCGAGCAACGAGGAGGCATTGGCCTTGAGCGCACCGCTGCCGAGCGCGACCAGCACCAAACCGACGCCCACTCCGGTCAGCCCGGGCAGCACGGCCAGCGCGATATGCCCGGCCATCACCACCACGCCGCCGTAGAAGACCGTCCGTTCCATGCCGAGCAGCCGGTCGGCGATCCAGCCGCCGAGCACGGTGGACAGGTAGACCAGCCCGCCGTAGGCGCCGACGATGCCGACGCCCGTGCTCTTGTCCAGTCCGAGGCCGCCGTCGGTCGACGAGTAGTACAGGTAGTACCCGAGGATGCTGACCATCCCGTAGTACGAGAACCGTTCCCAGAGCTCGACTCCGAAAAGGTTGGTCAACCCGATCGGGTGACCGAAGATGGTCCGTGCGGCGATCGGTGAATCAGCCGTTTTCACTTCCGACATCCTCAGACCTTCCCATGTTTGCGACGATTCTTCGGCATCAACGCCGAAATCTCGAAGATCCTCGCAGCATCGCGCCCGGTTGCGGATCGTGCCAGACTGCATATCGGAGCGTTTCCCCAGGCCCATGTTGGGCATCACCAGAGCCCCGTCAGACGACGAAAGTGACGCACGGATGGATCCGGTAGAAATCACGGTGCCCGCCTCGGTGGCGGATACGTTCGCGGTGCTGGCCGACGGCTGGCTCTACCCGCTCTGGGTGGTCGGCGCCTCCCACATTCGCGATGTCGACCCCGGCTGGCCCGCCGTCGGCACCCGCATCCACCACAGCGTCGGTCCGTGGCCGCTGAACCTGTCCGACACCACGAAGGTGCGCGACGTGGACGAGCCGCGAATGCTCGAGCTGGAGGCCCGGCTGTGGCCGGTGGGCTCGGCATGGATCCGGTTGGAGCTGACCGAGATCACGCCCGCCACCACCCGGATCAGCATGTTCGAACGCGCGATCAGCGGGCCCGCGGCACTGGTACCCGACCTGGTGCAGACGCAACTGCTCGCGCCGCGGAACAAGGAATCACTGTCCAGGCTGGCCGATCTGGTCACCGGCCGAGCGCGCGAAGGCAAGTCCGAATAGGAGGACCGACGTCAGGCGATGGAGAGCGCGATGCCGTCGAGGATGTCGTGTTCGGAGACGACGATCTCGGAAATGCCTGCGCGGCGGGCGAGTTCGTCGGCGAGCACCTCGGCGATGACGCCACCGCCGCCGATCACATCGACGCGGCCGGGGTGCATGGGGCCGAGGGCCGCACGCTCGTCGTGGGTCATGCCGATCAGGCGATCACACACGGCCCGAAGCTGATCCAGCGTGAGCCGGGTGAGATGCACCTTCTCCGAGTCGTATTCGGGGAGGTCGAGCGCGACGGCGGCCAGCGTGGTCATGGTGCCCGCGACGCCGACCCAGGTGTGCGCGCCCTCGACGGGCACGCGGGCAAAGGCTTCGGATAGTCGCTCGGCAGCGAATTCCCTTGCGGCGCCGACCTGTTCGGCGGTCGGCGGGTCGCCCGGCAGGCAGCGTTCGGTGATCCGCACGCAGCCGATGTCGGCGGAGAACGCGGCCTGCACGCCCGCGCTGTCGCCGAAGACCAGCTCGGTCGAGCCGCCACCGAGGTCGACCACGACGAAAGGCCCTGCCTCGCTGGCGAGTTCGCCGATGGCACCGGCGAACGACAGCCGCGCCTCCTCGTCACCGGAGATCACCTCGGCTTCCGCGCCGGGCACCACGGTGCCGAGTTCGGCGCGGGCCATGGCGAAGAAGTCCTCGCGATTGGATGCGTCGCGGGTGGCGGAGGTGGCCGTCATGCGCACCCGGATGACACCCGTCTTCCGCATCAGCGCAACGTAATCGGCCAACGCGACCCTGGTGCGTTCGATCGCCTCGGGCGCCAGCGAACCGGTCGCGTCGACGCCCTGGCCGAGACGCACGATCCGCATCTCGCGGTGCACGTCGGCCAAGGTGCCGTCGTCGCGCACATCGGCGATCAACAGTCGGATGGAGTTGGTCCCGCAATCGACGGCGGCTACCCGGTCAGTCATGCCTGCGCTCCGCTTTCCGGCACGCCGACCCGCTCGTACTTCGGCCAGTCGGCCGGAATCGCGGTGCCGCGCAACCCATTGTCGGCGGCCAGCGCCACCGCCTCGTCGCCGAACGGGTTCACGCCCGGCCCCTTGGCCAGCGCGTGCGCGATCAGCACGTGCAGGCACTTGACCCGCTCCGGCATCCCGCCGCCGGTGAAATCGGTACCGAGCGACTCGATCTCGTTGCGCTCGGCCAGGTAGCTCTGGTGCGCGGCGAGGTAGGCCGCGGCCAATTCCTGGTCGCTGCCGAGCCGTTCGGTCATCTCGCGCATCACGCCCGCGGATTCCTGCCTGCTCGCCTCGGCGGTGAGCCGCGGGTCGGTCAGGTAGTACAGGGTAGGGAACGGCGTGCCGTCGGGCAGGCGGGGCGCGGTTTTCACGACGGCCGGGATCCCGTCCGGGGTGCGATAGGCGACGGCGAGCACGCCGCGCGGTTCGCGGCCGAGCTGCGTGGCGATGATCGCGAGATCCTGGTCGTTCGGTGCTGTCACAGCTTCACCTCGCTGGCGCTCGGTTCCGCTGCGACAGATTGTGCTGTGTCTGTGGTTCCCTCGCTGCGCTCGGTCACTTGGGTCCTTCCGGTCCTGGCGGCGGCGCGACGGGCGGTGCGGGTGGTGCTGCCTTGTCGGCCGCGGGGGCGGGTTGTGGTTCGGAGATGCTGCGCCACAGCTCGGTGTACCAGGGGTCGGGCTCCCGGGACCTGGTCACCGCGGTGGGCGGGGCGGCGGCTTCCATGCCGGGCACCTGCACGATGTAGGGGGTCTCGCCGGGCAGCACCAGCCGGAGCCGGTCGCGGGCCTCGGACCGGATGTAGGCCGGATCCTGTTGCTGCGCACGGCGATCCCGTAGCCGCTGCAGATCGGACTCCAGGTCCTTGCGCTGCTGCGCCAGCTGCGCGGCCTCGGCCCGCTGGGTGAAGTAGGTGCGCATCGGCACGGCCAGGGTGAGCGCCAGCGCGCACACCACGATGGCGAGGATCACCGCCTTGCCGGTGGACAGGCCGAGGATGGTGCGGTCGTGCTTGTCCGAGCCGTGGCCGGTACTGCGCAGGCCGACCTTCTGCGGCTCGGCCTTCTTGTCGTCGGATCGCCTGCGCGCGGTGCGTTTTACCGCGGCGGGCCTGGCGGCCGTCTCCGTATCGGATCCGGCCTTGGGCCGCGAGCTGGCGGAACGCGACGTGCGGCGGTCCCCACGCCCGGCTGGACTGGTTCCACGCGCACGTCGCTCCGTCATAGCGATCCCCTGTATCTAATCTGCGGTGCTCCCGGGGCCCTTCGTGGTTACGCAAGCTACCGCCTCCGGGCCCGTCGCTCGCACCGCGGTCACTAACCCTCGAATGCGAAGCGCGGGAACGCGACGTCGCCGGCGTACCGCGCGGAATCACCGAGTGCGTCCTCGATGCGCAGCAGCTGGTTGTACTTGGCAACCCGCTCACTGCGCGCCGGCGCACCGGTCTTGATCTGGCCGCTGCCCACCGCGACCGCGAGGTCGGCGATGGTGGTGTCCTCGGTCTCGCCGGACCGGTGGCTCATCATCGTCTTGTAGCCGTTGCGGTGCGCGAGCTCCACGGCGTCCAAAGTCTCGGTGAGCGTGCCGATCTGGTTCACCTTCACCAGCAGCGCGTTCGCGGCGCCCTTGGCGATGCCCTCTTCCAGGCGCTCCGGGTTGGTGACGAACAGGTCGTCGCCGACGATCTGGATCTTCTCGCCGATCTCGTCGGTGAGCGAGACCCAGCCGTCCCAGTCGTCCTCCGACAGCGGGTCCTCGAGCGAGACCAGCGGGTAGGAGGCGAGCAGCTCGGCGTAGAACTGGGTCATCTCGGCGGCGCTGCGGACACTGCCCTCGAACTTGTAGCCGCTGCCGGTCGTGTAGAACTCGGTGGCCGCGACGTCCATCGCGAGCGCGACATCGCTGCCGAGCTTCAGGCCGGTCTTGCCGATGGCCACGCTGATCAGGTCGAGCGCCTCACGGGTGCCCGCCACGTCGGGGGCGAAGCCGCCCTCGTCGCCGAGACCGGTGGACAGGCCCTTCGACTTCAGCTCCGCCTTCAGCGCGTGGTACACCTCGGCACCCCAGCGCAGCGCCTCCTTGAAGGTGGGCGCGCCGATCGGGGCGACCATGAACTCCTGGACGTCCACGCTGGTGTCGGCGTGCGCGCCACCGTTGAGGATGTTCATCATCGGCACCGGAAGCACGTGCGCGTTCGGGCCACCGAGGTAGCGGAACAGCTCCAGGCCGGAGGACTCGGCGGCGGCGCGAGCCACCGCGAGCGAGACACCGAGCAGGGCGTTCGCGCCGAGGCGGGACTTGTCCGGGGTGCCGTCCAGGTCGAGCAGCACCTGATCGACGGTGCGCTGTTCGACCGCGTCCAGGCCGATGACGGCGGGCGCGATCTCGTCGAGCACACCCTCGACGGCCTTCTGTACGCCCTTGCCGCCGTAGCGTTCGCCGCCGTCACGCAGCTCGACGGCCTCGTGCTCGCCGGTAGAGGCGCCGGAGGGCACAGCGGCCCGGGTCAGGGTGCCGTCGTCGAGGGCGATCTCGACCTCGACAGTGGGGTTTCCGCGAGAATCCAGGATCTCGCGAGCTCCGACCTGTTCGATGATGGCCACGAAAACGACACTCCTTAGGCTGCAGGCACGGTGGGTATTACGGAAATTGCCGTGCGCTGCGAGCCTAGCGTCCGCTGAGCTGGGCGGGTAACCGGCACTCCGGTGGACGAGGTCATACCCGGCGGCCGACGCTGTAGGCGGCCGCGCGATCGCGCACGGTCAGCAGGTAGCTGTTGGACTGGTTATAGGTGAGCAGCGCCTTCTGCCAACCCTGCTCGGAGGTCAGGTCGCCGCCGCTCGCGCACAGGTAGCGGGCCGCGGTGAGGGCCGCGTCGTCGATGTTCTGCGGGTCGGCCACGCCGTCGCCGTTGGCGTCGACGCCCCAGCGCTTCCAGGTTTCCGGGATGAACTGCAGCGGGCCGATCGCGCGATCGAACTCCGGGTCACCGTCCAGCGCACCGCCGTCGGTGTCCTTGACGAACGCGACGCCCGGCTTTCCGTCGAGCGGGATGCCGATGATCGGCGGACGCACCGTGCCGTCCGCGTCGATCCGCGAGCCGCCGTGCGAGCCGTGCTTGCTCTCCACGCTCGCGATGCCCGCGATGGTCGTCCAGGCGATACCGCAGTCCGGCTTGGACCGCGCGAGTACCGCCGCCGCGTAGCCGTAGGCCTCCAACGCGACCGACGGAATCGCCATGCGGTCCGCCTGCTCCTCGGCCCAGCCGCGCAACTGAACGGCCGTGCGGCCGGGGCCGTCTAGGTCGATGAGCGGCAGCGGGGTGCCCGGGCCGGGCGGGATGCCCTCGGGAATCGGCGGGAGATCACGGTCGATCCCGCAACCGGCGAGCGCGAGGGTCACCATGACGGCGGCCAAAGCGCCGGTCTTCTCGAGGAGCACTCCACCTATCATCCAGGTGCGACGGAGTACCCCGCGGAACTCAGCCGAGCAGCTCGCGCGTCGCGGTGTGCGCCGGGGCGGCGAGTATGGCGCGCGTCTCACCGGATTCGACGATTCGGCCCTGATCGAGAACGACCAGGCGCGGGCAGTGTGCGGCGACCAGGGCCATGTCGTGGCTGATCACCAGCAGAGCCATGGCGCGGTCGGTGCGAACGCGGTCCAGCAGGGTCATGATCGATGCGGCGGTGCTGTGATCCAGCGCGGAGGTGATCTCGTCGCAGATGAGGACCGCGGGTTCGGCGGCGAGTGCGCGGGCCAGGGCGACTCGCTGGCGTTGGCCGCCGGACAGCTCGTGTGGGTAGCGGCGGGCCAGCTCGGGCGCGAGCTCGACGGAGGCGAGTAGTTCGCTGACCCGTTGGGCCAGTTGGCGTCTGGGTACACCGCCGATGCGGCGCAGTGGACGACCGAGGGTTTGCGCGACGGTTCGGCGCGGGTTGAGGGCGGATCGCGGATTCTGGGTTACCAGTTGAATGCCGTTGCTGCCGTTGGCCGCTCGGCTACGGCCGGTGACCGGAATCGGCGTTCCGTGCAGCTCGAGTGTTCCGCTTGCCGAGCGGTGCAGGCCCGCGATTACTCGGGCGAGCGTTGTCTTGCCCGCGCCGGAGACGCCCACCACGGCGAGCGCCGAGGCAGGTGCCAGTTCGAGGTCGATGGCGGCCAGGACCTCGCGCTCGTCGATCGACGCACTGATGCCCTTGGCATGCAGCAGGAGCGGGACCGTGCCAGGCACCGGTGGCTCGTGTTCCGCAATGCGGTCGGGCGTGGGCGGTTCGACGGTCTCAGCCGAAGGTGGACGCTCGTTGGTATCGACTCCGAAGCACGCGGCACCAAGTTCGATGATGTTGTCCGCGATGGCGTGCACGGTTGTGGTGTCGTGGCCGGACAGCAGGATCGCGGTGGAGCGTTCGGCGGCGATCTCCGTCAGTAGGCGGGCGATGTCGGTGCGCAGGGCGCCGTGCAGACCGGCGAGGGGTTCGTCGAGGATCAGCACGCCGGTCTGGCGGATCAGGGCGCGGGCCAGTGCTACTCGGCGTTGTTGGCCGCCGGAGAGCTCGCCGGATCGACGGCGCAGATGTTCCGCCGAGAGGCCGACCAGTTCGAGGGTCTCGATAACGGTGTCACGGGAGGCGTGGCGGGCGACCTCGTGCAGCAGTCCGTGTACTCGCATCAGCGGATTGAGGGCAGATCCGGGGTCCTGCCCTACGTAAGCGACGTGGGTGCGCCGGAACCGCTGCCGGGCAACGGGATCGAGTGCGAATACGTCGTGGCCTGCGACCGAGACCGAGCCGCTGCACCGGGACGCGCCGGTCGGGAGCTGCCCGAGTAGCGCCCGCATCAGCGTCGTCTTGCCCGAACCGGAGGGCCCGGTGAGCGCGGTGATCGTTCCCGCGGCGATCTGAAAGCTGTTGGGGCCGAACAACTCCTGGCCCGTCGAGCCACGTACCGACAACTCGTCGACCACTACCGGCACGCTTGCGGTCTGTCCCGCGACTCCATCACCGAGCCCCGGCGCGTGGCTGCTCGCACCGTTCGGCGAGCCGTGATCGAGGGCGGCGGCCACGCGTGACGTTCGCTCGCTCATCCGCGCTCCCCTCGTCCGAAAGCGGTGACGGCCAGGTTGACGCTCACCGCGACAACCGCGATGGCCAGGCTCGGCGCGAGGACCGCCCAGGGGTTCAGCAGCATGCCGGAGGCGTTCTCGCGCACCATGACCGCCCAGTTGCTCGCACCGAGGGTGGTCGGCAATTGCAGGAACGATGCCGTGCTGACCAGGTAGACGGCGGCCACGAAGCGGAGGCCGAGCTGAGTGGCGATCACCTCGCGCAGATTCGGGATCACCTCGCGGAAAACCAAGTGCGGCAGGGTCTCACCGCTGGCCTGGGCCGCCTCGACGTAGCCGGAGGCGGCGACACCCGCGGCGGCCGCGGCGAAAACCCGGGCACAGTACGGGGTGCCGAAGAGCATGGCGACGACGAGCAGGCCGATGGCGCCCGCGTCCGGCCAGGAGGTCAGTACCAGCAGGATGCCGAGCACGGCGGGCAGCAGCATAGCGAAGTCGGTGGCCAGCTCGATGAACCCGCCGACCCGCGGTCGCAGCGCGGCGATCGCGCCGAGTACACACGACAGCGCAGTTACTGCCGCGGCGATCAAGGCGGCCAGCAAGAGCAGACCCCAACCGCCGTAAAACAATTGGCTCAGGACATCGCGGCCCAGCCGATCGGTGCCGAACCAGGCGTCGGGACTGGTATGACCGAACGGGATGCCGACGGGAGTCTCGGATGCGTGCGGTGCCAGCGCGGGGCCGAGCACGGCGAGCAGCGTCACCAGGACGGCGGGTAGCACTGTCAGCAGCCGAAGGAGTTGCACCCGTCGGCGATTCGTCCCAGCCACCTGTTCGCTTTGGCGCAGTGCGTGATTCATCCGCGCCCCCGCAATGACCAGGCGCGGATTCCGTCGGCGACCGCGAGCACGCACATGATGACCGCACCGGACAGCGCGACCACCGAGGCGACCACCGACACATCGCGATCCGCCACCGAACCGGCGAGCACGGCACCGAGACCCGGATAGTTGAAGATGGTCTCCACCACCAGCGATCCGCCGAGCACCATCCCGACGGTGGTCGCGAAACTCGCCACGATCGTCGGTAGCGCGAACGGCAACACATGCCGGAGCAGCACGGTGCGCGTGGAAATACCGTCCAGCACGGCGCTTTCCACGTGCGGCGCCTGTGCCGCGTCCACCATGGCGGCGCGCACGACCCGGGTGTTCCATCCGATCTGCGGGATCGCCAGCGCGAGCACGGGCAACACCAGCATGTCCGGGCTCGCCGGAAAGCCGGATCGATCGGTGATAGTGACCGCGGGCAGCCATCCGGCGGCGAGCGCGAACACCAGGATCAACAGGGTCGCGACCACGAATTCCGGTATCGCCGCGGCGATTGTCGTCGCGGGCTGTAGCAGCCGGACCGCGCCCTGCCGGATGACCGTCGCGCTCGGCGCCACCTGCTGCCGCGCCGCCCACCAGATTCCCAGCAGCAGCGACGCGACCACGGCCAGCGTCAATGCGAGCCCGCCGAGCAAGAGTGTTGGCGGGAACTTGTCGGCGAGCAGCTCGTTGATCGAACGCCCACGCGCAGTATGGCCGAAGTCGCCGGTCAGCACCCCGGCGATCCAGTCCCAGAAGCGTTCCGGCAGTGGCCGGTCCAGGCCGAGCTCGCGCTCCTTCGCTACGATCCGGTCCGGCGTCGCGTCCCGTCCGAGCACCGCCCGCGCCGTATTGCCTGGCAGTAGGTCTACAACGACGAAGACCGTTGCCAGCAAGGCGATCAGCAAAGCGATGCGCCGGACGAGCAGGCGCGCGAACGGGATCACCCGGCCAACCAGGCTCGTTCCAGCTGCACCCTGGCGAAGCCGCCGAGTGTCGGCAGGTCGTGCACCTTGGCGGACGCGATGTCGATGCCGTCGGCCATGCCCCACACCAGGTAGCCGCCGCGCTCGTGCTCGATCTGCTGCACCTCGCGGCTGGCCTGCGCGTAGTCCGAATCATTCTGTGCCGCCAAGGCTTTCGAGGTGGCTGTATCGAATGCCGCGTCTTTGAAGTCGGTTTCGTTGCGGTTGGAACCGCTGGACATCAGGTTCTTCGCGTAGAACAACGCGGAATCGTTGGTGCCCCAGGAGACGGTGTAGAGGGGCGCCTTCAACCAGGTCTGGTCGTAGAACGCGTTCGACTCCTGGGTGACCACGTCGAGGCGGACGCCGATCTCGGCCAGCTGAGTCGCGATGACCTTGGCCGATTCGACCTCACCGGGTGCCTCCGCCTTGGTCACCAGCGGGTAGGAGCGCCCCGTATCGAAACCGGCTTCGCGCAGCAGCGTTTTCGCGCGGCCGATATCCCGGGTGCGCTGCGCGATAGTCTTGTCGTACATCGGATCGGCGGTGCCCAGAATGTCGTTGGCGACCTTGCCGTAGCCCGAATGCACCTGGTTCACCAATGCGTTTCGATCGACACCGAGCCTGAGCGCGGCGCGCACCTTGGTGTCTGCGAACGGCCCGTCCGAGGCGCGCATCGCGACGCCGAGCATGATGTCGTCGGCGCGCCGCACCACCCGCAGGTCGCCGCGCCCCTCGGCCGTCCGCCCGGCGATCGCGCCGACGTTGGAGGCAAGGTCGATCTGCCCGCCCAGCACGGCATTACCCAGCGCGGTCACGCTCTCGAACATGGTGACCTCGATGGCGTCCAGCAGCGGCGGCGTGCCGTGCCACCGCTCGTTGCGCACCAGCCTGGCATTGCCGCCCTGGTACGACTCCAACCGAAACGGCCCGGTGCCAATGGCTTTGATGAAGTCAGTGGTGTCCTTTTTCACAGTGAACGTCATCAGCCGCACCAGCAGCGGCAGTTGAGTGTTCGGCTCGGGCACGGTGAGCACCACCCGGTTCGGGCCGTCGGCGGTGATGTCCTCAACGGCCACCGGCATTTTCGACGCGCCGCCGACGGTACGCAGTCTGCGCAGCGACCACACCACGTCGTCGGAGGTGACCGGGCTGCCGTCGTGGAAGGTCGCGCCGTCGGCGAGGGTGAAGGTCCAGCGGCGGCGTTCCTGGTCCGACTCCCACCGAGTTGCCAAGCGCGGTGCGACATTCGGGTCGCCGCCGGGGACGGTGAGTGCGTCGTACACCAGCGAGGTGATCAGGAAGTCGCTGTCGTTGCTCAGGTTGGCGTGCGGATCGCGTTCACTGCGCGCCGCGATGCCCAGCGCGCCGACCCGCAGCGTGCCGCCGCGCTGCGCGGGCCCGGCCGAGTCGGTGTCCTTCGAGCAGGCGGCGAGAACGAGCACCGCTCCGACGCCGAGACCCGACCGCAGGAGCTGCCGCCGATTCAAACCCATTCCGCTGCCTTCTTCCTGGACAAGCACCCTCGCGCGGTCGCGATCGTGCTGACGCTAACCAACAATGCGATCAGGACAGGCTAGCCTAATCAGTCGCGCGTCATGCCACCCCGATTAAGCCGAACTTCACTATAGTTATGCACTTCCGCTATTTTTCCTAAACTCGCTAAGGTAAGCCTTGCTTTACCCGGCCAGACCGGATAGCTTCGCAGATCGACGTCACTCCTGCTCTTTTCGAACGATGCGAAGAAGGGACCCCCTCGGTGAAAGGCGTTCTCTCCGAACGTAAGACGCTTCACCCGCAGGATATCGAACGTCGTGAGCTCCCCGCCGCCGCCGGGCGTGCGGTGCGTCAGCTCGCGCGAGAGATATCTACCACACTGGATACGACGCTGCACGACAAGGCCGCGACCGCCGCCACGCTGACCGACCCGGCCGTGATCGCACAGATCGACGCCAGGTTCGCCGAATTACCCGCTGACGTCCGCCGCACCATGCGCCCGCCCGCCACCGCGGCAGGCGCCACCATCGTGAGCCGGCTCCCGCTCACCGACGACGAATTCGGCCCCACCCCGCCGAGCTGGCGAGAAGCCGCCCAGTGGAGCGGCACCGCCGCCCGGCGCGCGCACTCGTTCGAGCTCGACCTGGTCATGCTGTTGCTGGCGCGTTCGGCCGGTGAGCCCTTCGGCTGGCAGGGCCAGCAGGGCGGACGGCTGGTCAACAACATCCTGCCGTCGCCCGGCCACGAGGACGAGCAGTCCGGCGCGAGCAGCAAGACCCTGCTCAGCCCGCACTCCGAGGACGCCTTCCACCCCGAGCGCGCCAATCTGCTGATGCTCGGCTGCCTGCGCAATCCGGACATGGTCGGCACCACGGTGTCGTCGGTCCGGCGGGTCGAGCTCACCGCCGACCAGCGGCGACTGCTGAGCACGCCGACCCTGCCGATCCTGCCCGACGTCTCGTACGGCAGTGGGCACGAACGGTATTCGGCCGCGCCGCTGCCGACGCTGTGGAGCTCGGCCGGACCGGATGAGACGACGCTGCGCTACGACCCGGCATACACCCCGCTCGACGACGCCGACGCCGAATTCCGCGCCGCCTACGCCAGGCTGACCGCCGAACTGGAGCACGTCTGTGTGACGGCCGCCCTCGCGCCCGGCGAGGTGTTGCTGGTAGACAATGACGTCGCGGTGCACGGTCGAGTACCGTTCACGGCGCGTTACGACGGCACCGACCGCTGGTTGAAGCGGGTGAACGTGCGCCTGCCTGATCGACCGCGGCGGGCCGAAGAGGCCGACGAGAATGGATATGGGCAACGGATCGTCGCCCCGTTCCGAGCAGCAGTGAATTCCGCGTTCGTGTCCGGCGGCTGCGACCCAGCCCGTACGGACGGACACCGGGAGAACCATCCGGTGGCGATAGAGCGGGAAGCAGCACATGATCGAGGATCCTTTGAACATCCGTGACCGCAGCACCCACTTACGGGTGCTGAGCCGTAGCGACCTGGCGGGCGTGCCGATCACGCCCGGCGATGTGGTGCGCGCGGTCGAAGATGCGTATCTGGCGTTCGCCGCGGGCGATTCGGACAACCCACGCAAACTGAGCGTGGCCAATCCGGACGGCTGGTCGGTGTCCTACGCGATGCTCGGCCGCGACGGTCGCCGCCGGGTGGTCGCGATGAAGACGTCGTACAAGTTCGACCCCGGACACGATCGCAGCACCAAGCGCTACTACACGACCATCACGCTGTACGACGACAGCACCGGCGCGCCGATCGCGATGATGGACTGCTCCAGGGTCGGCGCGCTGCGCACCCCGGCGGTGTCGGCGCTGCTGGTGCGCGAGACCATCCGCCGCGGCGCGGAGAGCGTGCTGCTGATCGGCACCGGCACCCAGGGCCGAAACGCGTTGCCGCACTTGCTCGCCGCGAATCCGCAGCTGCGCAAGCTGATGCTCTACGGCACCCATCCCGAAGGGCTGGACGCGGTGCACCGGCACCTGGCCGAGTACTATCCGCACGCGCTGCTCGAAACGGTCGAGGACCCGCGGGCCGCCGCGGCCACCGCCGACGTGGTGCTGGCCACCGCCGGTCCCGGCACCGAGGTGGCGCTCGAATCCGGTGATCTCGCACCGGGTTCGACGGTGGTGCTGGTCGGCTACGGCCTGGCCCCCTCGACCCTGGTCAATGCCGACCGGGTGGTCGCCACCAGCGCCGAGCAGATGGCGTTGACCGGTACCGACATGGTCGGGCCGGACGGTCGGCTGCGCGCGGTGGACGCCGAGTTGCCGCAGATCCTGAGTCGGTGCGCGGTCGCGCGACGCTCGGACGACGAGCGCATCTTCGTCTACAACAGCGGGCTGGTGCTGACCGATATCGCCGTCGCGCACGCCCTCGCCGAGCGAGCCATCGCGGAAGGCCGTGGCACGGAGGTGCCCCTGTGGGATTAGACGTCGGCGGGATCGGGGTGACGCGCGGTGCGATCAGCGCCGCCCCGGTCCCGGCACACCTGGACGAGTGGGAACGCCGCGCGCTCGGTGATCCGAATCTCCTGGGTGACATCGGCTTTGCGGTGGGCGGACCGTTCCACGTCATGTATCCGTCGCTGGTAGGCCGCAACATCCATGGGTTCCACGCGGTGTTCGAGCAGGCGGGGATCGATGGCGTCATCTACTACGGCAAGAAGGCAAACAAGTCCGCCGCCGTTGCGCGTGCCTGCGCGGAAAACGGTGCGGGCGTGGATGTTTCCAGTACCGGCGAGCTCACGGCGGCACTCGCACAGGGTGTGCGCGGTAACGAGCTGATGGTGACGGGGCCCGCGAAGTCCGACGAGCTGGTGTGGCTGGCCACCCGGCACGGTGCACTGATCGCCGTCGACGATCTCGGTGAACTCGAACGTCTTGCCGCACTGGGCATCTCGGCCCGGGTGCTGCTCCGAGTGCTGCCCGCCGGGTCGGCAAGCCGCTTCGGCATGACCGAGGCCGAGATCGACCACGCGTTGACCACAATCGGCGGCAACGAATCAATCCGCCTGGAAGGCTTCAGCTTTCACCTGTCCGGCTACGACGCCGTGGCGCGCGCCGAGCTGGCCCGCGAGCTGATCGCCCGCTGCCTGCACGCGCGGACACTGGGCCATCCCGCCACGACGCTGTCGATCGGTGGCGGATTCGGCGTCGACTACGTGCCCGCCGCCGCCTGGGCGGAGTTCACCGAACACGTCGACCGGCGGTGGTTCCACTCCGGCAAGTCGTTCGAGTCGTACTACCCCTATCACTTCCCGGCACCCGGCCCGACCATGCTCGCCGCGATCCTCGAACACGACGGACTCGCACAGCGGCTGCGCGACAACACCATCCGGCTGGCGATCGAGCCGGGGCGGGCGCTGCTCGCACACGCCGGATTCACCGTCTTCCGGGTCCAGGGCAGCAAGATCCGGCAGGCCGACGGTGCGCCGTACTGCCTGCTCACCGTTGACGGCACCAGCTTGAGCCTGTCCGAACAGTGGTTCGACAGCGAGTACCTGCCCGACCCACTGCTGTGGCCCACGCGGCCGGGCACCGTCACGCCGACCAGCGTCGGCGCCGCCACCTGCCTCGATTCCGACATGCTCAGCTGGCGCCGCATCCCCCTGCCGCGCGCCGCAGCGGTCGGCGACCTGCTGATCTACCCCAATACCGCCGGATACCAAATGGATTCGAACGAATCCGCCTTCCATGACCTGCCGATACCGCCGAAAGTCGTGCTGCACGACGCATCGGACGATCGGTTCCGCTGGACGCTCGACGGCTGACACCCCACCCACCTGAACGAGGAGATACTCCATGCCGCTCGTCACGCGCGTGACGGACCTGATCGGCCGCACGCCGCTGTTCGAACTGGCGGCGACCTCGACCGGCACCCGGTTACTGCTCAAGCTCGAGCAGTTCAACCCGACCGGCGCGGCCAAGATCCGGATGGCCCGCGAGATGGTCCTCGATGCGGAGCGTCGTGGTTTGCTGAGAAGTGGCGGGCATATCATCGAGTCGACATCCGGGAACACCGGACTCGGTCTCGCGGTAGTAGCTGCCGAACGTGGGTATCGCTTTACCGCAGTGGTCGATCATCACGCATGTAAGGACAAGCTGCGCGCTATGCGAGCAATGGGAGCGGAACTGGTGTTCGTCGCCGACGTCGGCGACGACAACCTCGCCACCTCGGCCCGGGAAGACCTGGCCGAGGCGATGGCGGCCGCGCGGCCGGACGCGTACTTCACCGAGCAGCACAACAACGACGCCAACGCGGTCGGCTACTACGCGGTCGCCGAAGAATTGCTGGAGGACGTGGAGCGGGTCGATATCCTGCTCTCCTCGGTCGGCACCGGCGGTTCGCTGTTCGGCACCGCGACCCGGCTGCGCCAACTCGGTTGCCCGGCCCGGGTGATCGGCGTGGAGCCGGTCGGCTCGATCGCGTTCGGCGGCGAGGGCGGCCCGTACTGGCAGTCCGGCACCGGCACCCCGCCCGGCGCCACCATCGGCACCGCGGTGGACTACTCGCTGCTGGACGAGGGCGTCAAGGTGACCGACGTCGACGCCTTCGCCACCGCCCGCGCGGTCGCCGCCGAGCTGGGCCTGATGATCGGCGGCTCGGCGGGCGGCTCGGTGCATGCCGCGCTTACCCGTCTCGACGAATTCCCGGCCGGCTCGACGATCGTCACCCTCGTCTGCGACGGCGGGGAGAAGTACCTGGACACGGTCTTCGACGACGCCTGGATGGCCGAACGCGACCTGCTCGACCCCGACGCCGAAGCCGAGGTACGAACGATGCTGCACCGCTACGCCCCCGCTGCCCGCCACCCCATCGCTCTCGCGGCGGCGCGATGAAGTGCCCGCACACCCACGGATCACAGCGCCGCGCACGGAATCGCCCCCCGCGCACGGAATCGCCAGCGGTTTCGTGCGCAACAGAACAAAACGTGCGCGGCGCCTGGATCACCGCGCCGACAGCTGCTGATCGGCGCAGCGCACGAATCGGCCCGCCGCGCACGGAATTGCGGGCAGTTTCGTGCGCGGGCCGCGGAAACGTGCGCGGCGCCGGGCGGGCGGAGGTAGCCAGGTGAACCTGTCGGGCTACCGTGCCGACAGTCGTCGGCTGACCGCGCTCGCCACCCCGATCGCGATGACGCAGTTGGCGCAGATCGCGGTGTCCACCACCAACATCGTGCTGATGGGCACGCTCGGCGTGCAGCAGGTGGCCGCGGGTGGGCTGGCGATCGCGCTGTTCAACCAGATTCGCACCATGTGCGTCGGGCTGATCACCGCCAGCGGCAATCAGATTGCCACCGCGGTCAGCTCGGCGGGCAAGCGTGGCGAATCCCCCGATGACGAGATCAAGGATGTACTGCGGTCGAGCTTCCTGATCGCCACGCTCGCCGGAATCGTCGGTGGCGCACTGCTCATCGGACTCGGTTGGGCGCTGCAATGGCTCGGGCAGGACGCCGGGGTGCTGGCCGACGCACGTCCGCTGATGGTCGCGCTGGCGCCGGGTCTGTTGCCGTGCCTGTGGTTCCAGGTGCTGCGGCAATACACCGTCGGCATGCAACGCCCGCAGGCGCTGCTGCTGGTCACGCTCGGCTCGGTGGTACTGAATCTGGTGCTGGCGCTCGGCTTCATCCACGGCCGCGCCGGACTGCCCGAACTCGGCCTCACCGGCATCGGCGTGGCCACCTCGCTGGTCTTCCTGATCACCTTCGGCGTATTCTGGGCGATGGTGCGCCGCGACCCCCGGCTCGGCGCGACGTTGCCGCTGTGGCCGTGGCCGGTGCGGCGCTCCACCGTCCTCGCCGAACTGCGGCTCGGCGGGCCGATCGCGCTCACCTATGGCTCCGAGGCGGGCATGTTCTCGGTGCTCGCCCTCGTCATGGGCAGCATCGGTCCGGCGGCGCTGGCCGCGCACAACATCGTCTACCAGATCATCTACATCGTGTTCCAGGTCGCCATCGGCCTGTCACACGGTGCGTCGATCCTGGTCAGCCATGCCGTCACGCGCGACGAGTACCAGCACGCCCGGGCACTGGCCTGGCTGGCGCTGCGTCATGTCGCGGTCGTGGCCGCGATCACCGGCGTGGTCTATGTGCTCGCGCCCGATCTGGTGCTGCGTCCGTTCTTGAACTCGAGCGATACCAGCACCATTCAGATCGCGCACACGCTGTTGTTGATCGGCATCGTGCTGCAGTTCTTCGACGCCGCGCAGAACATCGGCACCGGACTGCTGCGCGGATTGAAGGAGACCAACGCGGGCTTCCGGCTGTCGGTCATCGGCTACTGGTGCGTCGGCCTGCCCGTCGCCCTGCTGCTGGCCTTCCCGGTCGGCCTCGGTGCGGCAGGCGTCTGGTGGGGTCTGACCGCGGGCCTGGCCACCACGGCAGGACTGATGCTGCGCCGGTACTTCGCCCTGCTCGACAGCAGGGAACGGGACCGGCCGCAGGTGGTGGCGGAGACGCCGGAAAGCCTCAGCAGCCCAAGCTGATCGGCGGCGATCGTCGGGCGGTTCTTCCGCAGGTCTGCCAAGGCCGACAGGATCCGGAAGAACCGCGCCGCGATCGCCGAGTTCTGAGCGCGATCGGTCAGATATGCACGCCGTAGTCGCGGGCGATACCCGCGAGCCCGGAGGCATAGCCCTGGCCGATGGCGCGGAACTTCCACTCGTTGCCGTGCCGGTACAGCTCGCCGAACACCATGGCGGTTTCGGTGGAGGCATCCTCGGTCAGGTCGTAGCGGGCGAGTTCGATGCCGGTCGACGCGTCGGTGACCCGGATGAACGCGTTGCGGATCTGTCCGAACGACTGGCTGCGTGCGTCGGCGTCGTGAATGGACACCGGGAAGAAGATGTTGGTGATGGTCGGCGGGGTGGCACTCAGGTCGACGTTGATCACCTCGTCGTCGCCTTCGCCCTCGCCGGTCAGATTGTCGCCGGTGTGCTCGATCGAGCCCTCCGGTGAACGCAGGTTGTTGTAGAAGATGAAGTGCTGATCCGACAGCACCTTCTGGTCCGGCCCGGTGGCCAGCGCGCTGGCGTCCAGGTCGTAGTCGGCGCCCGTGGTGGTGCGCACGTCCCAGCCGAGTCCTACCGCGACCTTGGTCAGGTTGGCTGCCTGCTTAGACAGCGAAACATTCCCGCCTTTGGCCAATGTGACGCTCATGAATTCCTTCCGTGCGGCCCGTTCGCGCCGCCGTCATTCCCGATTATCATCGTGCGTTCCGGAACTGTTGTGCCGGTTCAGATTTGGTTGTCGACCCAGGATCGCAGGGTGCTCACGCGCCCCTCCAGCGCGTGTAGTTCGGTCGGATCGAGCACGGTGCGCTGGATGCCGTTGGCCACCGCGAAGGCCGACTGCCGGTGGTCGTCGATCGCCTCGACATCGATCCGTACCGCAACATAGTCGGCGGCGCCGGGCATTTCCTCGGCGATGACCCGCGCGGTGCCCCGCGCGCACAGCGCGACATTGCCGCCGCCGAGGATCAGCAGCGCCACCTGCGGACGTTCGCGCAGGCGGGCCAGCGACCCGCGATCGAACTTCAGGCTGAGCAGGATGCGCCGGTCAGCGGCGCGCACCGGCCAGGACACCGGGATCGCGTGCGGCCCCGGGTCGGTGGTAACCAGCACCGCGATCGTTTCCTGGGGCCATTCCGGTAGCACGTCCAGCTCGGGATGATCGTCGTGATCTGTCGAGTGGTCTTGACGTTGCACGTGGCTCGCTCCGGCTACCATCTTCGTCACCTCATGGATCGTCGAGCGCGACGGGCTGTGCCGCGCTTGATAGCAGTCTAAAGTGCTGGGCCGCTTGTCCGCTGGCGCTGCACCCTATGTCCGGACTGCTCTCAGCCGACTATCAGGCCGAGGCGAGCGCGGGGATGGGCAACGTCGCCGCCCAGTCGCGAGCCATGTCTTTCGCGCGGATTTCGGTCGACGCGTCGTGCCGCGCGTGCTCGCCGACCTGACTGGCGCCGCACTCGATGAGCTTCTCGGCCGCGATCTCGCCGCCGCGGTTGAAGGTGTCGCCGTAGATGGTGTCGCCGAGGCCGAACACGGCGAAACGCAGACCGGTCAGATCGGGTGCGGCCGCGGTGAGTTCGTCGAAGAACGGCTCCGCGGTGGTCGGCAGGTCGCCGTCGCCATAGGTCGAGCAGACGATGACGTGGAAGTCCTGCGCGTCGAGGTCGTCGACGGCGAAATCGCCCATGTCGTAGACCGACACGTCGTGCGAGGAGAGCGCGTCGGCGACGCTGTCCGCGACGGCCTCGGCCGTGCCCATCTCGGATCCGAACAGAATGACGACGCGCACGGCGGTGCACTCCCTTCTCCACAGGTCCATACAAGGTTGGTGAGGCTATCCTAATATGCTAGCCATCCGTCGCCACCCCTTCGTTACCGAAGAGTCGGCCCGGACATGATGCCTGTCACGGCAACTGGCGGCCTGAGCTGCTGCTGGACCGCCCAGATCGGGCCGAGAAGTGGCCATTACCAGGCCATGCGTGGATGTTGCGGCACAAGGGCGGGCCCAGGGGCAGCGGAACGGCAACGGGCGAGACGGAGTGTCCCGATTGACGAAATGTCACCGTCGATGCATCATTCGTACAGTCCCCATTGTTGTCTGGGACATCTTCTCTTTGCCGGCCGATGATTGTCCGGCCCAGCGTGCTGTCTCCCGTGCGCACGCTCGGTCGTAGTCTCGCCCGCGCGCACGGATCCAGCACACCCATTTGACGCTTGTGCGTTCTGCCGTGAGTGAGGTGAAAACGAATGGTTTACCTGTCGTCTACATACCGTGTGATCAATTCGTTCCTGCGCTACGGCATCGTGCCCCACTTCTGAATGCGACCGCGCCGGGCGCGGCACTGCACGGCCGACGTCACGACGTCGGCGGTGAGGCCGCTCGGCTCCGGCGCGGTGCCTAGGTAGTTGGCCCCAACGGAGCACGAACGAATGTGGAGACAAGCTGATGATGGACATGGGGGCAGTAAATCCCGGTGTAGAGATGGTGACCCGGCCGATGGCAGGCAACCTCGTCGTATCGACCTCGATGATCGACGATTTGGGCTATCTGCGCTCCGAGCTCGCGGCGGCCGAGGTGCCGTTCCTGCTGGTCCGCGATCGCGGACAACGGCTCGTACTCGCCGCCGACGCGTCGCATCACCTGATGGTGCGCCGGGTGACGGCCGGTGCGGTCGCGGCCGGTTTCGCGTGTGAAGAGGTGCAGCACAACGTCTTCCGAATCGGACGCGACAGCGACCCGGCGCATCGGGTCGATCTGGAGCTGTGGCAGTACCACGGCGACACGGTCGAGTGCCCGCGCCCGAACGCGTTGACCCGCACCATGTTCGACCTCGCCGATGTCGAGCAGACGCAGGTGCTGCTGTTCGATCGGGCGTGGCCGACCCTGGTGGACATGTTCGCGCCGCAGCCCAGCGACGTGAGCTTCGATATCGACCTGGTGTTCTCCTGGGTGGACGGTTCGGATCCGGAGTTCCGGGCCCGCCGCGCGGGCATGCTCGCGCAGGTGGTCGTCGGCGAGGGTGACGACGCGGACGCGCGCATCCGGCAGATCGACGAGCTGAAATACGCACTGCGGTCGGTGGATAAGAACGCGCCATGGATCCGGCGGATCTTCATCGCCACCGACTCCACCATGCCGGGCTGGCTCGCCGACCATCCCCGGGTGACGGTTGTCCGTGCGGTGGACCACTTTTCGGACACCAGCGGGCTGCCGACGTTCAATTCCCATGCGGTGGAAAGCCAGTTGCAGCACATCGAGGGGCTCAGCGAGCACTTCCTGTACTCCAACGACGACATGTTCTTCGCCCGCCCGGTGCGGCCGTCGATGTTCTTCACCTCGGCAGGCATCAGCCGGTTCATCGAGGCGGACACCAGGATCGGGCCGGGCCGCAACAACGAGCGGCGCAGTGGTTTCGAGAATGCCGCCAGGGTGAACAGGGAACTGCTGGCCGAGCGGTTCGGGCACCTCATCTCCCGCCATCTCGAACACACGCCGGTTCCGTTGCGGCGCAGCGTGTTGCTGGAGATGGAGGACGCGTTCGCGGCCGACTTCGCGCGCACCAGGACCAGCCGGTTCCGTTCCGCCACCGACATTTCCGTCACCAACTCGCTGTATCACTACTACGCGATGCTGACCGGACGTGCGGTGCCGCAGGAGACGGCGAAGGTGCGCTACGTCGACACGACGAGCCACAAGGGGCTCTCGCTGCTGGATGGGATCGCGCGGAAACGCAACGTCGACTTCTTCTGCCTGAACGACGGAAGTTTCCCCGAGATCTCCGAAGCCGATCGGGTGCTTGCGGTTTCGGCGTTCCTGTCGCGCTACTTCCCCGACCCGGCGCCGTGGGAACGACTCAGCGCACCGACTCGTCGTCCGATTCCGGAGTCGTCGCCCGGCGCCGCATGACATGCGGGATGCGCGCGGCGGGCGGGATGACGATCCCCTCCGCCGCGAGTGTCTCGGCCGCTTCGGCCGCGGTCGACGGGGTGCCGACCGTCGCGCCGCGGTCGATCGGGACCACCGAGTGCACCACGGTGTCCGGGTAGATGTGCACGTAGTTGAAGGCCTGCGCGCCGTCCCGGCCGCGCTGGCCGCCCTGCTCGACGCCGAGATCCTGGCTGTAGCAGGTCGCCGAGGCGACCGAGACGGGGATGCCCGCGAACGTCGCGTTGGTGGAGAAGTGCAGGTGCCCGGCCAGGATGGCGCGGACGTCGCTGCCGTCCAGCACGTCGGCCAGCTTGCGCTGGTCGCGCAGCTCGACGGTGACCGCCAGGTCGAGCACGCAGGGCACGGGCGGATGGTGCATGGCCAGGATTGTGCCGAACGGGGCCGGTTCGGACAGCACCGAACGCAGCCAATCCAGCTGTTCGTCGGAGATCTCGCCGTAGTGGTGGCCGGGGACCGAGGTGTCCAGGGCGATGATGCGCAGGCCGTCGATCACATGGACCCGGTCCAGCGGCGCGGTCGAGGCGCGCTCGCCGAGTAGCTTGCGGCGCAGCAGGCTGCGGTCGTCGTGGTTTCCCGCGACCCACACGATGGGCGCCGGCAAACTCCTTGCGAACGGCTCGATCAGAGCCTTGAGCTTGTCGTACGCCGCAGGCTCACCCTTGTCGGTGAGATCGCCGGTGAACACGATCGCGGTCGGCTGGATCCGACTGGCCGCGGCCTGCTCGAGTAGCTGGCGTAATCGCTGGTCCGCGTCGACGTCACCGTATAGCTCGCCGTCGCCGGCAATCACGTGGGTGTCGCTGAAGTGGAACAGCACATGATCCGGTCGCGGGTGCTCCGCGACTCTGCTGATGTGCACCGGACCGAACGTCCTCCCCGGCGGTTTGCCCGCCATTGGCTTCGGATTCCACCGCCAGAATAGCGAAGGACTACTGACAGGTTTCCCGACGGACGGTGACGACATGCTTGCGGGAAGGTGAGGTTTCTATGTCGAAATCCCGCGGAGGTGGTCCGACGTTAACCGGGGCCGGGTTCAGTAGTGACGCGGTTCATAGCTGCGTAGCGGGCCGTAGGGCGCTCGAACCGCTCGCTGCGGTCGGTGCGTTCGAATCGTTACCCGATAAGAAACCGACCTAGCGGTTTCATATCGGGTAGCCGAGTGTGCGTGGCAGATATGGGCTCTCGGTATGCACCGAAGCCATCTGCCAACTCGTGGCTATCGGGCTCGGCCGATGGCGTCGGCGGCACGGATGGCGTCGATCGTCATCGCGACATCGACGACGAAGGGCTCGTTGTGCATCGACTCGGCCGGGGCGGTGGCGCGGGTCGCGATCGCGGACAACGTCGATTCGTCGGCGTCGGCCAGGCCGAGACCGGCGAGGGTGGTGGGCAGGCCGACCTCGAGGCAGAAGTCGAGGACCGTGGCGATCTCGGTGGACGGGGCGCCTTCCAAGACCAACTGGGTGAGCACACCGAAGGCGACCTTCTCGCCGTGCAGAAACGCGTGCGTCTGCGGCGCGGCCGTCAACCCGTTGTGGATGGCGTGGGCGGCGGCCAGTCCCGAGGATTCGAAGCCGAGACCGGACAGCAGGGTGTTGGCCTCGACGATCCGCTCGAGCGCCGGGGTGACGGCGTGCTCGCGCACGGCGGCCAACGCCTGCGACCCATCGGCCAGCAAAGTGTTGTAGCAGAGCTCGGCGAGGGCCGTGGCGCTGCGGGTGGACGCGCCGCCGCGCAGATTGCGCACCTGCGCCGCCGAGCACGTGCGCGCCTCGAACCAGGTGGCGAGCGCGTCGCCCATGCCGGAGGCGAGCAGCCGGGCCGGCGCCTGGGCGATGACGGAGGTGTCCACGAGAACCAGCGCCGGATTGCGGCGCAGCAGTTGCGAAGTCTCGACTTCGCCTGCGTCGGTGTAGATCACGGACAACGCGCTGCACGGAGCATCACTCGACGCGGTCGTCGGACAGCTGATCATCGGCAGCCCGAGATCGTCGGCGACCACCCGCGCCGAATCGAGCACCTTCCCGCCACCCGCGCCCAGCACCGCGGTACTACCGCTGTCCTGCACCCCCGCGGTGATCCTGGCGATCTCCGCCCTGGTGCACTCCCCATTCGAAAGATGCACGGAGTAAGCGATTTTCGCGTCCGTCAACGACCGCTCCCACGCCCCGGTCAACAACCGCTGCGCACTACGCCCCGCCACGATCGTGACCGGCCCCCCGATCCCCAGCCGCGCCATCTCCGCCCCGAGCTGCTCGGTCGCCTCCCGCCCCTGCACGTAATGCCCCGGCGAAGAAAACACACTCAACATCCGAAACCTCCCGATCTGATGTCCGTACCGTCAAACGCTACGCGAGCGGGAACGCGGCGAACGGGACATCTTGCGGCAAAACGAGACTGCGGCCGAATCGAGCTAACATCACGATCATCTCCCGAATCAGCCCTCGCGGCTCTGTGACAAGTAAGAGATGGGCCATGGCAACTCCAACCGAAGGTGACGACGCGTCGAGTCTGCGGATACCGGTCGAGCAGCTGCTCGACCGGTACGGCGACGGTGTCGCTCCCATCGTCCAGTCCGGCGATCCCGTGCTGCGTTCGGTCGCCCGGCAGTACGAGGGTCAGCTCGACAACGAGGTGCTGTCGGCCCTCGTCGAGCTGATGCGGCGAACGATGCACGCGGCTCCCGGCGTCGGATTGGCCGCGCCGCAGATCGGCCTGCCGGTGCAGCTGGCCGTGCTCGAGGACTCGGCCGCGGTCGGCGAGGAGATCGCCTCCACCCGCGAGCGCTATCCCCAGGAATTCCTGGTGATCCTCAACCCGACGTACGCACCCGCGTCACTCCGCACCGCCGATTTCCCCGAGGGCTGTCTGAGCGTCACCGGATACCACGCGATGGTCCGCCGCCACGCCGATGTCACGCTGCGCTACATAGATCTCGGCGGAACATCCCGTCTCGCCGAGTTCACCGGCTGGCCCGCCCGCATCGTGCAGCACGAGACCGACCACCTCAACGGCGTCCTCTACGTCGACAAAGCCGAACCCGGCACACTCACCGAGGTCACGGAAACGCCACCCGTCTCGTCTCAGTGAACCCAGTACTTCCGCCAGTCGTCGCCTGACAGCGGAAGGCGTTCGCCGCGGTCGGTTTCGGCGGCGTCTTCGGTGGCTTGGATGGTGGCGGCGAAGGTGAGGGTGGCTTTGCGGAGGCGTTCTTCGGCGCTGTCGGGGGCGCCGAGGTGGACTATGCGGAGGTCGTCGGGGATGAGGTCGTCGGGGAGGCCGGCCTTGGTGCTGCGGTCGCGGATCTTCTCGGCGAGGGCCAGGGCGGGTTGAGCCATGGCTATGCCGTCGAGGCAGGAGCGGCGGGACTTCTCGGCGGATTTGCGTTCTTCCCAGGCGGTTTCCTGGGCGGCGATCTTCTCTTCGAGGGTGGTGTCGGCGGCGAATTGGGTGTCGCGGAGGTAGGGGCTGCGGTTGACGAGTTTGGCGACCAAGGCGGCGGCTACGTCGTTGACGGTGAATTCGCCTGCGGCCTGGGCGATTCGGGAGTGGAACAGGACCTGGAGCAGGAGGTCGCCGAGTTCTTCCTTGATGGTTTCGGCATCGTTGTGCTGGATGGCGTCGAGGAGTTCGTAGGTTTCCTCGAGCAGGTAGGGGCGCAGCGAATCGTGGGTTTGGGTTACTTCCCAGCCGCCGAAGTTCCAGAGGCGGTCCATGACCTCGACGGCGCCGGTGAGACCGGCGGCCACCACCGCGGTATCGGACGGGGTTCCGTTCGCCCGGCTGGCGGCGGCGTGGCGGGCAGCGCGCAGTGCGGCCTCGTCGCGGTCGGCAGTCATCGCGCGGCCGAGACCTCGGTCGCGGTGGTGAGATCCACTGCGCCCTGGGCTTTTCCGTCCAGGGCGAGGAGCAGGTCGGCGACGAATTGCAGGAGCACCACGTCGCGGACGCGGTTCGCGCCGACGCTGTCTTCGACCCGCGGCAGCGGCAGCGAGATCACGCCGCTGGCGGCGCGATAGCTGGCGCTCGGGTAGATCCGCTTGAGGCGCATCTGTTTCGAGTCGGGCAGGTGCAGCGGGGAGACCTTGAGTGTGGTTCCGGTGACCGCGATCTCGGTGACCTCGTATTCGCGGGCCAGCAGCCGGAGTTTCGCGACCGAGACCAGGCGGCCGACCTCGACCGGCAGCGGACCGTAGCGGTCGACGAGCTCCTCGACGACCGAGGCGAGGCTCGAATCGTCCTGGGCGGAAGCGAGTTTGCGATAACCCTCGAGCCGCAGCCGATCGCTGCCGATGTAGTCGGGCGGGATGTGCGCGTCGACGGGCAGGTCGATGCGCATTTCCTTGGGTTCCTCGGTGGTGATCGGCCTGCCGTCGGCGGCGGCGCGGTAGGCCTCGACGGCCTCGCCGACCAGCCGGACGTAGAGGTCGAAGCCGACGCCCGCGACGTGACCGGACTGCTCGGCGCCGAGCACGTTACCGGCGCCACGGATTTCGAGGTCCTTCATCGCCACGGCCATGCCCGCGCCGAGGTCGGAGTTCTGCGCGATGGTGGCGAGGCGGTCGTAGGCGGTTTCGGTGAGCGGCTTCTCCGGCGGGTACAGGAAGTAGGCGTAGCCGCGTTCCCGGCTGCGGCCCACTCGGCCACGCAACTGGTGCAGCTGGGAAAGGCCAAGGGCGTCAGCGCGTTCCACCAGCAGGGTGTTCGCGTTGGAGATGTCCAGGCCGGTCTCGATGATCGTGGTGCAGACGAGCACGTCGAACTCGCGCTCCCAGAAGCCTTCCACGGTGGATTCGAGCGCGTCCTCGTTCATCTGACCGTGCGCGACGGCGACCCTGGCCTCGGGCACCAGATCGCGAATCCGCTTGGCGGCCTTGTCGATCGAGGACACCCGGTTGTGCACGTAGAAGACCTGACCGTCGCGCAGCAGCTCGCGCCGGATGGCGGCGGTGACCTGCTTGTCGTTGTAGGCGCCGACATAGGTGAGCACCGGATGCCGCTCCTCCGGCGGGGTGAGGATGGTCGACATCTCGCGGATGCCGGCCAGGCTCATCTCCAGGGTGCGCGGAATCGGCGTGGCGGACATGGTCAGTACGTCGACGTGGGTGCGCAGCGCCTTGATGTGTTCCTTGTGTTCGACGCCGAACCGCTGCTCCTCATCGACCACGACCAGCCCGAGGTCCTTCCAGCGCACGCCGGTCTGCAGCAGCCGGTGCGTGCCGACCACGATGTCGACGGTGCCGTCGGCCATCCCCTCCATCACGGCGCGGGCGTCGGCCGGGTCGGTGAACCGGGACAGGCCCTTCACCTTGATCGGGAAGGCGGCGACGCGCTCGGTGAACGTCTGCAGATGTTGCTGCGCGAGCAGGGTTGTCGGCACCAGCACGACGACCTGCTTACCGTCCTGCACCGCCTTGAACGCGGCCCGCACGGCGATCTCGGTCTTGCCGTAGCCGACGTCGCCACACACCACCCGGTCCATCGGGACGGCCTTCTCCATGTCCGACTTCACCTCGGCGATGGCGGTCATCTGGTCGACGGTCTCGGTGAACGGGAACGCGTCCTCCATCTCCTGCTGCCACGGAGTGTCCGGTCCGAACGCGTGCCCGGGCGCCGCCTGGCGCGCGGCGTACAGCTGCACCAGCTCACCGGCGATCTCCCGAACCGCCTTGCGCGCCTTGCGTTTCGTGTTGGACCAGTCGGACCCGCCGAGCTTGGACAGGCTGGGCAGTTCGCCGCCGACGTAGCGGGACAGCTGATCCAGCGACTCCATCGGCACGAACAACCGGTCGCCCGGCTGACCGCGCTTGCCCGGCGCGTATTCGATGACCAGGTACTCGCGCCGCGCGCCACCGATGGTGCGCTCGATCATCTCGACGAATCGACCGATGCCGTGCTGGTCGTGCACCACCATGTCGCCGGCGTTCAACGCCAGCGGGTCGACCTGGTTGCGCCGCTTGGCGGGCAGCCGCTTGCCGTCACCGGGTGCGGCCATCCGGTTGCCGGTGAGATCGGATTCGGCGACGACGACGAGCCCGGCGTCATCGAACACCAGACCGTCGTGCAGCGATCCGCACAGCACACCGACCACACCGTTGCCCGGTTCGGCACCGGGCTCCAGTGCCGTGGCGGGCACGTCGGCGTCGGCCAGTCGTTCCAGAATGCGTTGCGCCGTACCGTGTCCGGCGACGACGACCACGGCGCGGCCGCCGGTCGACACATGTGCGCGCAGCGACGCGAACATGGTCGCGACGAGCTCGTCGGAGCCGCGGGCGGTCGGCCCGGCCAGCACCGGCAGCACCACCTCGGCGGGGATGCCCGAGGTGAGCGGGCTCAGCGTCCACCATGGCAGGCCGCGCTCGTCCGCGCTCGCGTGCACGTCGGGCAGCGCCTGATAGCCGGAAGCGGCCAGGTCCAGGCCGTGCGCACCGAGCGGCGCATCGGCGCCGAAGGAGGCCGCCGTCCAGGACGCCTCCAGGAACTCCTCGCCGGTGCGCACCAGGTCGGCGGCGCGGGTGCGGATCTTCTCCGGATCACAGAGCAGCAGATGGGTGCCCTCGGGCAGCACCTCGGTCAGCAGCCGCAGTTCGCCGGGTTTGAGCACCGGAAGCAGCGCCTCCATGCCGTCCACCGGGACGCCGTTGGCCAGCTTCTCCAGCATCTCGACCAGGGCGGCGTCGGATGCGTAGTCGACCGAGACCTCGGCGGCGCGCTCGCGCACGTCGGCGGTGAGCAGCAGTTCGCGACAGGGCGGCGCGACAACGACATCGACCGACACCTCGGTCAGCGAGCGCTGGTCGGCGACCGCGAAGGGGCGCAGTTCGGTGACCTCGTCGCCCCAGAACTCCACGCGCACCGGATGATCGGCGGTCGGCGGGAAGAGGTCGAGGATGCCGCCGCGCACCGCGAACTCGCCGCGCTTGCCGACCATGTCGACCCGGCTGTAGGCGAATTCGACCAGGCGCGTGAGGAGTTCGTCGAAGTCGAGTTCAGCGCCGACGCGCAGCACGATCGGCTCGATGTCGCCGAGGCTGCCCGCCATCGGCTGCATGAGCGAGCGCACGGTGGTCACCACCACGCGCAGCGGCGCGGGAAAGGACGGGTCTTCGGGATGGGCGAGCCTGCGCAACACCTCGAGCCTGCGTCCGACGGTGTCGGGGCCGGGCGACAACCGCTCGTGCGGCAGGGTTTCCCAGGACGGGAACTGCGCGACCGCCGGGCCGAGCATCTCTTCCAGTTCGACCGTCAGATCGTCCGCGTCGCGCCCGGTCGCGGTGACCACGACCAGCGGCCGTTTCGCCTCGATCGTCGCGGCCACGAACGCCCGCACCCCGGACGGACCGACCAGCTCGACCGAAGACTTGCCGACCAGCTCGGCGACGGTCCGCATCGCGGCATCGGCACCGGCGACCGCCGCAAGTCCCGCAAGCGGTGGACGATGGGTCGGCATCACAACTCCTGAGCTCAAGCCGGGTGTTTCGAGCAGCGAGCAAAGTCTAGCGGCCCGCCTCCCCGCGAATTCAGGCCAGACCTAGGTGCCACACCAGTGACGTTGGCGACCAGCGGCAGGTTGGCTGCAAGCGTTAGCCCGTACCCGACGAGTTACCCATGTGCTGACGAGATCAGTCGTCCCGAACGCAATCGAGAAACGACTACGGCACGTAGCGACGCAGGCGCCGGGCCGCGAACTCGCGGAAGTACGCGAGCTTCTCGCCGGGGACGATCGACGGGAGCAGGAAGTACCAGACGCGTTCCATCCGGGTCGCCATCTGATCGATCGACTCCGTGCCGACCGCGATGATGTGCACGCCCGCGGTCATCTCCTGCAGCAGCATGCCGATCACGTCGGCGTCGAGCTCGGGCTGCAAATCGCCTTGGGCGATAGCCCTTTCGGAGAGCACGCGGTAGGTGTCGCCCCATGTCTTGGCGATGTTGTCGCCCTGGGCGCCGCGGTAGTCACCGATCTGGTGGGTCAGCTTGAGCATCGCGCCGACCATCGGATCGTTCATCGATAGGTCGGCCACGACATAGGTGATGCCGATGCACGCCTCGAGCGCAGGCACTCTGGGATCGAAGAAACCCTGACACGAGCTGACCAGCCGCTCGTTGCCCTGGTCGACCACCGCGCGCGCCAGCTCTTCCTTCGAGCCGAAGTGAAAGTACAAGGCGCCCTTGGTCACATTGGACTGCGCGATGATCTCGCTCAGACTCGCGTTCGCGTAACCCAAGCGCAGAAAGACATCTGCAGCGCCCGCAAGAACGGAGTCGCGGGTGATCTCCGCGCGCGCTTGCCTAGCCATCAGATCCGCCTGTCATCCTAAAAACCAGCCATCCTGAAGTAGACCGACATCACGAAATAGACCGACTTACCGCCCGAACAGCACCCAAAGGATGGGTGAACCGTACCACCAGGCGGGCCCTCGGCAGTCAATTCGAGCATTCGACTGGACCCACTTCGCAATTCGCTGGTTAACAACCTGGGTCACTCCTCGATACCGGCGCGCCACTCCGAGCTGAGATGCGGGTCGGCCTCCAGATGGCTCAGCCCGTTCCAGCACAGATTCACCAAATGCACGGCGACAACCTCTTTCGACGGTTTGCGTTCGTCCAGCCACCAGGTGGCGGCGGTGGCCACCTGGCCGACCAACGCCTGGGCGTAGAGGGTGGCGAGGCTGGTGTCGAAACCGCGGCGCTCGAAATCCCCGGCGAGGATGTGCGCGACCTGGTTCACGGCCTCGTTGAGCAGGCTGGAGTAGCGGCCCTCGGCATTGCCCGCGGGCTGATCGCGGACCAGGATGCGGAAGCCGTCGGTGCGTTCCTCGATGTAGGTCAGCAGCGCGAGCGCGACCTGTTCGAGCCGGACCCTGGACCGATTCTGGGTCAGCGAGGACACGATCATGTCGAGCAGCATCGACATCTCGCGATCGACGACGACCGCGTACAACCCCTCTTTGCCGCCGAAGTGTTCGTACACCACAGGTTTGGAGACCTGGGCCCGCTGCGCGATCTCCTCGATCGAGGTCGCGTCATATCCGCGCTCGGCGAACAGTGCGCGACCGATCTCGATGAGTTGCTGTCGCCGCTGGGTACCGGTCATCCGCGGACGCGACACCTTGGGCGGTTCACTAGTCGACATCAGTCCCGCCTCCCTTCGCCACACGACCGTCCAGTGCCTTAACTGTTCCAGACAGCCGGACAGATTGCGCCGTCAACCCCGGGCGCGCCTCCGATCAAAGCCCGCCCCGACGTTCTCAACGCTCCAACTACCGGCAAGAATCGCGGAGAGGCGGAGGTGTATGCGAGGATCTTTCCCGTGCCGTGGCACAGCGGCGGGTGTTCCCGATCCGCCGATGTGACAATCCGCCGTGGTGTAATGGCAGCACCTCTGATTTTGGTTCAGATAGTTCAGGTTCGAGTCCTGGCGGCGGAGCTCGGCAGCACGATGACTAGCGTTGGCCCGCACATCTGCGCCCAGCACACCAGACCCCAGCACGATGAGCAGAGCCCAGCAGCACGATGACAGGCAGCGTAGGGAGATCCATGCCACAGCAGACCGCCGTCGTCGTTCTCGCAGCCGGTGCCGGGACGCGAATGCGGTCGAAGACCCCCAAAGTGCTGCATTCGCTGGCCGGTCGAAGCATGCTCGCGCACGCGCTGCATGCGGCGAACGAGATCGACCCCGCATACCTGATCACCGTGGTCGGACACGACCGCGAGCAGGTCGGCGCCGCCGTCAACGCGGTGGCCACCGACCTCGGCCGTGAAATCACCCCGGCCATCCAAGAAGAACAGCTCGGCACCGGGCACGCCGTGCAGTGCGCACTGGCCGCGCTGCCCGTCGGTTTCACCGGCGACCTGCTCGTCACCTCCGCCGACGTGCCGCTGCTCGACGGGCACACGTTGTCCGCGCTGCTCGACGAACACCGCAGCTACGCCGAACGGTCCGCAGTGACCGTACTCACCTTCGTGCCCGACGACCCGAACGGCTACGGCCGCATCGTCCGCGACGCCGACGGCCAGGTGTTCGAGATCGTCGAGCACGCCGACGCCACCCCGGCCCAGTCCGCGATCACCGAGGTGAACTCGGGTGTGTACGCGTTCGACGTGAACGTGCTGCGCACCATGATCAGCCGGTTGTCCACCGCCAACGCGCAGCACGAGTTGTATCTGACCGACGTGCTCCGGCTGGCCCGCGAGGCCGGGCATCCGGTGCACGGCGCCCGCCTGGTCGACGCGGCCAAGGTCACCGGCGTGAACGACCGGGTCCAGCTGGCCAACGCGACCAGCAGGCTCAACCGGTACATCCTGGAACGGCACATGCGCGCCGGTGTCACCATCATCGATCCTGCCTCCACCTGGGTCGACGCGAGCGTGCGGATCAGTCGGGACGCCATCCTGCGCCCCGGCGTGCAGCTGCTCGGCGACACCGTGATCGGCGAGGACGCCGAGATCGGGCCGGACAGCACGCTGACCGATGTCGTCGTCGGCGACGGCGCGCGGGTCGTCCGCACGCACGGCGAGGGCGCGATGATCGGCCCCGGCGCGACCATCGGCCCGTTCAGCTACCTACGACCGGGCACCGTGGTCGGCAATTCCGGCAAGCTCGGCGCCTTCGTGGAAACCAAGAACGCCTCGATCGGCGCGCACTCCAAGGTGCCGCATCTGACCTACGTCGGCGACGCCACCATCGGCGAGCACAGCAACATCGGCGCTTCGAGTGTTTTCGTGAACTACGACGGAGTGACCAAGCATCACACCACTGTCGGCTCGCATGTGCGAACGGGAAGCGACACGATGTTTGTCGCACCGGTAACGGTGGGTGACGGCGCGTATACGGCGGCGGGTACTGTACTGCGCAGAAGCGTTCCGCCCGGGGCACTCGCGATTTCCGGCGGGCCGCAGAAGAACATCGAGGGCTGGGTGCAACGCCACCGTCCTGGAACGGCCGCGGCGCGCGCGGCGGCAGAAGCCAACGCCGCCAAAGAGGACTCCGGTCAGGCACACGAGCAAAAGGATGGCAAACAGCAGTGACCGCGTCATGGATCGACAACCAGAAGAACCTGATGCTCTTCTCGGGACGCGCCCACCCTGAGCTGGCCGAGCAGGTCGCCAAGGAACTCGACGTCCACGTCACGCCGCAGACCGCACGCGACTTCGCCAACGGCGAGATCTTCGTCCGGTTCGAGGAGTCGGTCCGCGGCTCCGACGCGTTCGTGCTGCAGAGCTTCCCCGCTCCGCTGAACCAGTGGCTGATGGAACAGCTCATCATGATCGATGCGCTCAAGCGCGGCTCGGCCAAGCGGATCACCGCCGTGCTGCCGTTCTACCCGTACGCCCGCCAGGACAAGAAGCACCGTGGCCGCGAACCGATCTCGGCTCGCCTGGTCGCCGACCTGCTGAAGACCGCGGGCGCGGACCGCATCATCACCGTCGACCTGCACACCGATCAGATCCAGGGCTTCTTCGACGGCCCGGTCGATCACATGCACGCGCAGCTGCAGCTCGCCGAGTACATCCGCACCAACTACACCCTCGACCACATCACCGTGGTCTCCCCCGACTCGGGCCGCGTGCGCGTCGCCGAGAAGTGGGCCGACTCGCTCGGCGGCTCGCCGCTGGCGTTCATCCACAAGACCCGCGACCCGCTGGTGCCCAACCAGATCAAGGCGAACCGCGTGGTCGGCGATGTCGAGGGCCGCACCTGCATCCTGATCGACGACATGATCGACACCGGTGGCACCATCGCCGGCGCGGTCAAGGTGCTCAAGGACGCCGGTGCCGGTGACGTGGTCATCGCCGCGACGCACGGCGTGCTGAGCGACCCGGCCGCGGAGCGGCTGGCCGCCTGCGGCGCCAAGGAGGTCGTGGTCACCAACACGCTGCCGATCACCGAAGAGAAGAAGTTCCCGCAGCTGACGGTGCTGTCCATCGCGCCGCTGCTGGCCCGCACCATCCGCGAGGTCTTCGAGAACGGCTCGGTAACAGGCCTTTTCAACGGCAACGCATAGCTTTACACCGCGAAAGGGCGGCTCGGACTTCGGTCCGGGCCGCCTTTTCTTTGCGCCGGTTCAGTTAGTTATGGCGATACGCGGGGATACTGAGGGGTATGGACCGTGAATCGCTGGACACAGACATGGGAGACGACGACCAAGCCGACGAGATCCGCGCCTACCAGCGCAATATCGAGGATCCGCCGGATGACCTGCGCATTCGCTATCACGAGAACGACGATGACGGCAGGCTCGGCATCGCGGACGAGTTGGCGCAGGAGTCGACCCCGCGCGAGCAGCGCGCCGAGAAGGCCGAGGACGACGAACGGCCCGCCGAGGTGGTGGCCATGGAGATCGTCGACGACACCTCGCTCTGACGCTCGGTCGATGACCGGATGCGCCACCTAGCGCAATCGGCTATGACAGTTCTTCCGTCGTGGTACGCATAACGGACAAGCCGGACGCAGTCCGTCCGCTCATCGCGGACGGCCGCGGTGGCGGAGGTACGCAGAGGTGGCGACCGGACGACACGAGGAGGCGCGATGAGCACGCCACAGGATCCGAAACCCACCGACGGCGTGCCGGAATCAGCAGGCGCGGAGTCTGCGGCGAGCGCGCCCCCTTCGTTGTCGAAAGGTGTTGGTGCGGGCGAACCTTCGAGTGAGCCGTATACCGCGCCACCGCCACCGGCCGGTGAATGGTGGCAGCCGAGCGACGCGCCCGCCGGGCCGTTGGGCGGGCAATCGCAGCCGGTGGAAGCAGGTCCTGCTGGGCCGTCGAGTGAACCGTCGGCTTCTGGTTCGGGGCCTGCCGGGCCGTCCGGCCATCAGCCGTCGAGCGGCCAGCCCTCGCAGAGCGGCGGACCCGCTGGGCCGTCGAGCAATCAACCATCGTGGGGTTCGGGGCCTGCTGGGCCGTCCAGCGGGCAGCCGTCCTGGGACTCGGGACCTGCCGGGCCGCCCGGTAGTCAGCCTTGGTCAGGTGGCGGACCCGCTGGGCCCGCGGGCAGCCAGCCGTCTTGGGGTGCTGATCCGTCGGGTCAGGGGTGGGGTGCGCCGACCGGTCAGCAGCAATGGGGTCCGCAGAGTCAGTCGCAGTACCCGCAGTATCCGGGGAGTGGCCAACCGTTGGATTCGGGTGGCACGCCGCAATATCCGCAGGGCGGGATGTACAACTATCCACCGGCGGGCGGCTACAGCGAACAGCAGCGGCCGCTACCTGGCGGTTATGGCTCTTATCCACAGCAGTCGTACGAGCCGTACACGACTCCCCCGCAGTCGTCCGGCACGCAGGTGTTCTCGATCATCGGATTCGTCTGCGCGGTGGTCGCGGTGTTGTTCTGCCCCATTCTGTTCGGCCCCGCGGGCATCGTGCTCGGCATCGTCGGCCACAACAAGGGCGAGTCGCTCGGCAAATGGGCCGCGATCGCGTCGGGCGTCACCATGATCATCGGCTTCCTGGTGGGGTTCCTTATCTTCAACGGAGACCTGAGAACGTAGATTGCTCTGTATGAGCGAGGCACAGTCATGACCAAGTTCGGCGGCTTTCCGCTGGCGGGGCTGGATTTCTACGAGGATCTCGAGGCCGATAACTCGAAGGCGTTCTGGAGCGCGCACAAGGATGTGTACGAGTCGTCGGTGAAGGCGCCGATGCTCGCGCTCACCGCCGAGCTGGAGCCGGATTTCGGTGCGGCCAAGATCTTCCGGCCGTATCGGGATGTGCGCTTTTCCAAGGACAAGACGCCGTACAAGAATCACCAGGGCGCGTATGTGTCCGTCGCGCCGAGCACCGGTTGGTATGTGCAGGTCGGCGCGGCGGGACTGTATGTCGCGGGCGGTTTCTACGGCGGTTCGTCGGAACAGATCGCCCAGCTGCGCGCCACCATCGATCACGATGTGCGTGGCCCGGAGCTGGAGGCGATTCTGGCGAAGTTGAGCAAAGCGGGTTACACGATCGGCGGCGACCGGCTCAAGACCAAGCCGAAGGGTTACGACGCCGAGCATCCGCGCATCGACCTGCTCCGGCACAAGGCCCTGGTCTGCAACAAGGAACTCGGCGCACCCCCATGGCTGGATAAACCACGGGCCGCCAAGGAGATCCGCACCGCCTGGGAGACGATGCGGCCCCTGGTCGATTGGCTCTCCGCTGTGGTGACCGGAGCGACTACCCGGTCACCACTGCTTGCCTAGTCGCGTGCGGCGAGGACGAGCGCGAAGCGGTTGTCCGGATCGGTCCACACCTGCTCGGTGGTGAACCCGGCGGCGGCGAGTTCCGCGGCCAGACCCTCGACGCGGAACTTGGCCGAGATCTCGGTGCGCATCTGCTCGCCCGCCGCGAACCGCACGGTGAGATCGAGGTCGCGCACCGTGACGGTCATGTCTTCGGTTGCCGCCAAGCGCATTTCGATCCACTCGTGCTCGGCGTCCCACAGCGCGATGTGCTCGAACTTCTCCGGCGCGAAATCGGCGTCGAGCCGAGAGTTCAACACGTGCAGCACATTCCGATTGAACTCGGCGGTGACACCGGCCGCGTCGTCGTAGGCGGGGACCAGCACGGCCGGATCGATGACCAGACCGGCACCGAGCAGCAGCTGCTCACCCGGTTCCAGCACCTCGTAGATGCTGGACAGGAACGCGGCGCGCTCGGCGGGGATCAGGTTGCCGATGGTGCCGCCGAGGAAGGCGATCATCCGGCGGCCGCCGCCGGGCAGGTTGTGCAGGGTGTCGGTGAAATCGCTGACCACCCCGTGCACGGCCAGGCCGGGGAACTCGGCCGCGATCTCGTCCGCCGCGGCCCGCAGCGCCGAGGACGAGACATCCTGCGGGACATAGGTCTTCAGCGGACCCTCGGCGGTCAGCGCGGAGAGCAGCAGCCGGGTCTTGGCGGCCGAGCCCGCACCGAGCTCGACGAGCACCTCGGCCTGTGCGACCCGGGCGATCTCGCCGACCACCCGCTCCAGCAGGGCGCGTTCGGTGCGCGTCGGGTAGTACTCGGGGAGCTCGGTGATCTGCTCGAACAGTTCACTGCCGCGGGCGTCGTAGAACCACTTGGGCGGCAGCCACTTCGGGTCCGCGGTGAGGCCGAGCCTGGCGTCCGCGCGCAATGCCGAGGTGAGGTCGTCGTCGGATAGGTGGATCTCCAGCGTCGGTGCGGTCATCGTGAGGCGCCTTTCGTGCTGTCGGGCAGCGGATCGATGGTGAGCTTTCCTGGACTGGCGACAACCAGGCTGCGGTCGGGGATCGACCGCCAATTCGGGTCGTCGTCATAGGGTTCGGAGGCGAGCACGGCGAAGGTGTCGGTGACCAGCGCCGACAAGGCGTGGTGCACGGTTGTGGCCCAGAGGGTTTCACCGTCGCCGAGCAGGAAGTTGAGGCGGGCGGCCGGTGCGTGTTTCAGCACGCCGGACGCCAGCAGGCCGAGGGCCGTGCCTGGGGAATCGACGAAACCGTCCGGCGACACCGCAGTGAGCAACTGCCGCAACAGCACCCAGAGCGTCGCGGCGTCAGTCGGTGATTCGGCCTCGAGTAGCTGGATCGTCTCGAAGAGTCTGGTCGCGCCGAATCGGGTGGCGGCGTTGTCCAAGTCCGACGACGCCGCGGTGATGACCTTCCGCCAGCTCGGCACCGAGCCGTTGTGGCTGAAGGCCCACTGTGCACTGGTGAACGGCGCGCACGCTGCCCGCTCGACGGGCATGCCGACGGTGGCGGATCGGATCGAGCCGAGCACGGCGGTCGAATGCAGTTGCGTCAGTACCTCTTCCACCGCCGGATCGGTCCAGATGGGGGCGGAGTTGCGGTATCGGCTGGCGATCACGGTGCTGCCTGCCGCGGCACCACCGGGCGGTTCGCCGGTGGCCGACGGGTGCTGAGTGTCGGCCGGCTCGACAGCCCGCCACCACGCGACGCCGAACCCGTCGGCATTGATCGTGCCGCCGCCACGCATGTCTCGCGGTGCCCAGGCCTGAGTTCGTAGCGAATGTGTACCGGCGGTGAGCATCTCACCGACACGCACCGCCGGGCCGACGTAACCGAGGTGTCTGCACATCAGTGCCCGCCTCCCGCCGCCGCGATGCCGAACCGATCAGGCCCCGCGAAAGGAGCCGCCGTGCTCACTCGCCCTCCCCCGGCCGCAGGTCCCTGGCGAGCCGGAAGCCCGAGAAGATCTGCCGTCGGATCGGGTGGTCCCAGTTGCGGAAGGTGCTGCGGCAAGCGACCGGATCGGTGCCGAAGGAGCCGCCGCGCAGGACGCGATAGTCGCCGCCGAAGAAGACCTCGGAGTACTCCTTGTACGGGAAGGCGTGGAAGCCCGGGTACGGATCGAAACCCGATGCGGTCCATTCCCAGACGTCGCCGATCAGCTGGTGCACCCCGGCCGGGGACGCGCCCGCCGGATAGGCACCGACGTCGGCCGGTTCCAGGTGGCGCTGGCCGAGATTCGCGGTGCTGGCGTCGGGTTCGCTGTCGCCCCAAGGGAATCGGCGGACCGCGCCGGTGGCCGGATCATGGCGCGCGGCCTTCTCCCACTCCGCCTCGGTCGGCAGCCGCTTGCCCGCCCAGTTGGCAAACGCCTCGGCCTCGAACCAGCACACGTGCACCACCGGCTGATGCGGGCGCAACGGGGTCAGCACGCTGAAGACGCGCCGCCACCAGTGTCCGGAGATGTCTCGCTCCCAGAACTGCGGCGCGACGAGGCCCGCCTCCTGCCGATGCGCCCAACCACGTTCGGACCACAGCTCGGGACGGTCGTAGCCACCGTCATCGATGAACGCGAGGTACTGCTCGTTGGTCACCGGTGCGGCGTCGATCGCGAAGCCGGGCAACCGAACTCGGTGCGCCGGGCGTTCGTTGTCCAGCGCCCACGGTTCGGTGGACGTGCCCATGGTGAATTCGCCTGCGGGAACGACGACTTCGCCGGTGACGGGAGCCGCCACGGTCGGCACCGCGAGCGCCGTCAATACCGCGGCGCCGGTGCGCAACTGGTGGGTGGACAGCATGGTCTCGTCGTGCTGCTGCTCGTGCTGGGCGATCATGCCGAACGCGAAACCGCCGTCGACCAGCGGCGAGCCGCGTAAGTCGCTGCGGTCCAGCACATCCCACACCTTGTCGCGGACGGTGCCGACGTATCCCCTGGCCTGGGTCGGGTCGAGTAGCGGCAGCGCGGGACGGTTCGAGCGGGCGTGCTTGAACGCGTCGTACAGCTCGTCGATGTCGGCGCGCACCGCCTCGCGGCCGCCGACATCGCGGACCAGCCACAGTTCTTCCTGGTTGCCGATGTGTGCGAGGTCCCACACCAGCGGGCTCATCAGCCGCGAGTGCTGTGCCACCAGTTCGGCTTCGTCGATGCAGTCGGTGAGGGTGAGCGTGCGCTGCCTGGCACGAGTGAGTACCTCGGCGATCTGCTCACGTAGTTGTTCGGTGCCCGCGTTGTCCGTGGCAGGCGGATGCTGAATGGTCACGATGGGTCTCCGGTGCTAGTTCCTGTCGGCTTCGGCGCAGCTGCGTACGCCGGGCCGGATCGGCAATGCAGGCAAGCTCGGCACGCAATACAGCTGCGGCCAAGGCTCACTCGCGGACCGGCGCTCACGAATCCGCTCCGGGACCGCCCGCCCCGGAGTCGGCCGCGGCGGATTCCGCCACGGGTTTATGGCCGCTGCGACATCGCTCGACGGCGGCCTCGATCTCGCGGGCAGCCTCGACGGTCGACGCGTTGGCCGCGGCCAGGCTGAGCAGTTCGACCGCCACCGATCGGATTTCCAGATCGGCCAAGCCATAGCGGGCGGCGTCGAGCCAGTGCCCGGCCAGTGGCGCGGCGATGGCGATCGCCTCGGCCACCACGGTGCGGCTGGACATGAGCGCGTCGAGGACGTGAATCGGGACGGTCCAGCTGTCGCCGGGTTGGGCGTCGATATAGCGGACCTCTAGATACCCGGACGCGCGGACCGGCGGGAACAGCGTGGTCAGGTGATAGTCGAGGTCGTTGCGATCGGGTCGGCGGCCGACCTCGTCGTCCAAGGCACCGGAGAGCCAGTCCGCGAAGGTCGCCCCCGGCGGCGGCGACCAGCCGGTGTCGACACCGTGGCCATTGGTGCGATGACCGTTCGTACCTGGCCCGTCAGTGCCGTCCGGTCTTCGAACGCACAGCAGCGGGACGTCCAGCGCCCATCTGCTGTAGCCGACGATCGGATCCGCCCAGTCCATCAGCGGTGGCCGGGTCCTGGCGTTGTCGAGCCGCAGCCAGGCCCGCATCCGCTGGGAGGCCCACTCGCCTGCCGGGGCGCCACGGAGGGTGGGCGAGCAGGCGAAGGCGGCGAGCATGGCCGGGCCGATGGCGTAGAGCGCGGTCCAGCGGGCGGCGATATCGGCGCGGTCGGCGCCCGCATCGACGCTGACCTGGGTCGCGGCGGTATTGCACATCATGAGTTTGCCGTACGGTCCGATGCCGGCGAAGGTCTGTTCCATCGCGCGATAGCGCGGCAACTGGAGCAGCCGCTTGGGGCGGCGGTCCGCGTCGGCGGCAGCGGAAACGGTGCGGATGGACCGGGATTCGAGAAGTTCCCGCAAGAGGCGGGCATCGTCGCGGAGCGAGGTACTCAGCTGCGCGGCATCAGCGAATGGTGCGCTGGATAGTTCGATCTGACCGCCGGGTTCGATGGTGACCCGGCTGCCCCCGGGTAGTGCCTTTTCCGGCGAATCGGGGGCGATGGACCGTGGTGCGTAAGGTCCGAGGGCATCCGCAAGAGCAGTCAATTGCGGACGCGGGGCGGCCGAGGGGCCTGACGCCTGACACTCACCCTGCACGGTGAGCCATTCGAGCTCGGCGCCGATCAGCATAGGTGGTCCCTGCTTGAAGCAGACACCTCCGATATACGCCTCGGCGGCGGCCCGCGAGTTGAGCTCTCCGTCGTGGATAACCCGACTGACCAGCTCTGATTCCAGCGTGACCGCCATGCCAACCTCCACTTGTGCGTCCGAGATGCTGTGGTTTCGTGTCCGCCGTTGATCTATAACCACCGCGTTGCCGTGCTGTGTTCCGCTCGCGGCGATCCATCCAGAGTAGCGAGCGGTACCGACAAGAAATCGACAAGAATCCGAACTGGGGACCAGCCTGGTACGGACGGACTCCGCCCGGCTATGCCCGTTAAAGTCGGAATCATGCTGGATGAAGAGCGTGTCCGTGCCGACACTCCGGGTTGTGCGGCAGGCGCCGAACCGGGTTCGGTTTTCCTCGACAGTGCCGGGTCGTCCCTGCCGCCGCGGGTAGTCCTCGACACCACCGTCGAGCATCTGCGGCGCGAGGCAGAGGTCGGTGGCTACCGCGCCGCGAACGAACGGCTCGACGATCTCGCCGCGGTGAAGACCGCGATCGGCACGCTCATCAACGCGGCGCCGACCAGCATCGCGTTGAGCGACAGCGCAACTCGTTCGTGGGCCGACTTCTTCTACTCGATTCCGCTGACCGAGGGCGACCGAATCCTGGTCTCCGAGGCCGATTACGCGAGCAATGCCATCGCGGCATTGCAGCGCGCCCGCGCCACCGGGGCCACGGTGCAGACGATCCCGAGCGACGACACCGGGCAGATCGATCTCGACGCGCTGACGAACATGGTCGACGAGCAAGTCAAGCTGGTCTCGATACTGCACGCACCGACCAACGGCGGCCTGGTCAACCCGGCCGCCGAGGCCACCCGGATCGCGCATTCGGTGGGTGCGCTGGTGTTGCTGGACGCCTGCCAGTCGACCGGGCAGCTCGCGATCGATGTGGCCGAGCTCGACGTGGACGCACTCTCGGCCACCGGCCGCAAGTGGCTGCGCGGGCCGCGCGGCACCGGATTCCTTTACGTCCGGCCGGAATTGGCGGAATCCATCGAACCCGGACGACTCGACCTGCACAGCGCGGCGTGGATCGGCCCGGACGAATACCGCCTCGCCCCCGACGCCAGCCGCTTCGAGTTCTGGGAATGCGACGTAGCCGGACGCCTCGGTCTCGGTGCCGCCGTGCAGTACCTGCTCGACCTCGGTCCGGAAAACGTGTACGACGCCATCTCCGCCCGCGCCGAGCACCTGCGCAAGGCGCTACCCGAGATTCCCGGAGTCACGATGCGCGACATCGGCATTCGGCACAGCGGCATCGTGTCCTTCACCGTCGACGGCATCGATGCCATCGCGGTGCGCGATCAGCTTGCCGCGCAACACATCACGGTAACCGTGAGCCACGCCAGCTCCACCCTGCTGGACATGACCGGCCGCGGGTTGCAATCCGTGATCCGCGCCTCGCCGCACTGCTTCGTAACCTTCGACGAACTGGACCGTTTCATCACCGCCGTCGCCGCCCTGTAGTTCAGGCCAGGTGTAATTCCAGCGCACGGTCGACGAGCGCGCGGATGTCGGCGGTGGGGGCGATCAACCGGAGGCTGCGATTCGCCTGCAGGGTGGCTATGCCGTGCAGGTTGGTCCACAGGGCGGTCGCGCGCTCCTCCGGGTCCACCGATCCGTGCCGGGCGGCCTCGCTCACCAGTGCCGCGTATCGCGCGAACAGTGGCAGCGTGGTCGCCCGCAGGTTCTCGCCGGAGCCTTCCAGCAGGTCGTGCCGGAACATCAGGGTGAACATCTCCGGGCGTTCGGCGGCGAACTCGACGTACTGGATGCTCATGCGGGCCAGGCGATCTCGCGTCGTCTCGCCGCCCGGGTCGAGCGTGGCGAACCGCTCGATCAGCTCGGCGAAGCCGCGCGCCGCGATGGCCGCCAGCAACGCGCGATGGGTCGGGAAGTGCCTGCGCGGTGCCCCATGTGAGACACCCGCGGCCCGGGTGATGGCGCGAAGTCCCAATTGCGCCGCACCGACCTCTTCCAACAGGTCGACGCCCGCACCGACCAGGCGTTCCCGCAGCGGTTCACTCTCGACCATGCAGACATTGTCTACCGCGACCACAAGTCTCCGCACCGCGGGTGTAGACACTGTCTACGCGAATGCGGTAGACAATGTCTACACATTCTTTCTGGGAGGTTTACGTGTGGTACTGGCTCTTCAAGTACGTGTTGCTCGGTCCCCTGTTGCGGGTGCTGGGTAGACCCGAAGTCGAAGGGCTCGACCAAGTTCCGCGCACCGGACCGGTGATCGTCGCGGCCAACCACCTCGCGGTGATCGACTCGCTCTACCTCGCACTCGTGCTGCCGCGCCAGGTCGCCTTCCTGGCCAAGCAGGAGTACTTCACCGGGACCGGCCTGCGCGGCCGCTTCAAGAGGTGGTTCTTCTCGGCGTCAGGCCAGGTGCCGGTCGACCGAACCGGCGGTAGCGCCGCGGCCGACGCGCTCGCGGCCGCCACCCGCATTCTCGAGGCGGGCGGCGTGTGGGCCATCCACCCCGAGGGCACCCGCTCGCCGGACGGACGGATCTACCGCGGCCGCACCGGCACCCTGCGCGTCGCGATGGCGACCGGCGCGCCCGTGATCCCGGTCGTGCTCTCGGGCACCGATCGCGTCAACCCCCGCGGCAGCCGGCTGCCCCGCTTCGGCAAGGTCCGGATCAGCTTCGGCACCCCGCGCTACTACCTGCCCGCCGAGCAGCAGCACGCCGCGCGGACCACCACCGACGAGCTGATGCGCGAGCTCGCCGCCCGCTCGGGCCGCCACTACGTCGACCGATACGCCACCACGTTCCCGGCCCCGGCCGCTCGTCGCTGACGCGCGTTCCGTTACCCGCGACACTCCAGCAAACTCAGACACGCAGGAAAAGGGTTAACGCCACGCCGGAATGGCGGGATAGTTGATTCAGGTCGGCAGGCGGCCCGAAGCTGGTGATGAGGGAGTTGACGTTGAGCAGGTTCACCGACGAGATGTATGCGACGGCGCAGGCGTCTACCCGGGGGTTGGTGACCGGTGAGCCGGGCGCACCCCGACGCCAGAGCTGGGGCGAGATCCATCGGATCGCCCGGCGGATGGCGGGCGGCCTGGCGGCGGCGGGCATCGGGCACGGTGACGCCGTCGGCGTGCTCGCGGGCATGCCGGTCGATATCGCACCGGCCTGCCAGGGCATCTGGATGCGCGGCGCGTCGATCACCATGCTGCACCAGCCGACCCCGCGCACCGATCTGATCGTCTGGGCCCGCGACACCGAGACCGTGCTGACCATGATCGAGGCGCGCGCGGTGGTGCTCGGCGCCCCGTTCGAGGCGGCTGAGCCGCTGCTGCGCGAGCGCGGCATCACCGTGGTGCGCATCGATCAGCTGCACGACGGCACGGATACCGATCCGGTGCCGACGGCCGAGGACGATATCGCCCTGCAGCAGTTGACCTCTGGATCGACCGGGTCGCCCAAGGCGGTCCGGATCACGCACGGCAACTTCTTCGTCAACGCCTACGCGATGTTCGATCGGGTGAAGTTCCAGCTCGACGACGACGTGATGATCAGTTGGCTGCCGCTGTTCCACGACATGGGTATGGTCGGATTCCTCAGTGTCCCCATGCAAATCGGCGCGGAAGTGGTGTGCGTGACGCCGATCGACTTCCTGATGCGCCCCTTGTTGTGGGCCGAGTTGATCGCCAAGTACCGCGGAACTGTCACCGCCGCACCGAATTTCGCGTACTCACTGCTGGCCCGCCGACTGAAGCAGGCCGATGACGGCGCGTTCGATCTGAGCAGCGTCCGCTACATGTGGAACGGCGCGGAGCCGGTCGACCCGGACACCATGGAGACGCTGGCCGCGGCCGGAAAGCGCTTCGGGCTCAGCCCGATGGCACTCACCCCCGTGTACGGCATGGCGGAAACGACACTGGCCGTGTCGATTCCGGATCCGGGCCTGGGTCAGGTGCTCGATGTCATCGACGCCGACCTGCTGGAGGCGCTCGGCAAGGCGGTGCCGGTGCCCGATCCGCACGGGCATCCCGGCAACATCCGCCGACTGCCCACGCTGGGTTATCTGGTCGATCACCTCGAGGGCCGGGTTGTCGACGCGGAGCGGCAAGAGTTACCCAGCCGATCCGTCGGCGTCATCGAATTACGTGGCCCGGCAGTCACTTCCGGCTACGTCACGGTGAACGGCTTCCGCCCCGCGCAGGACGCGGCGGGTTGGCTCGACACCGGCGACATCGGTTACTTCACCGACGAGGGCCTGATCGTGGTGTGCGGCCGGATCAAGGACGTCATCATCATGGGCGGCCGCAACATCTACCCCACCGACATCGAGCGCGCAGCCACCCGGGTGACCGGGGTGCGGCCGGGCAACGCGGTCGCCGTGCGCCTGGACGCCGGGCAGAAGCGGGAGAGTTTCGCGGTGGTGGTGGAGAGCAACGAATACCAGAATGCCGAGGCGGTCAAGCGAATCGAGCGCGAGATCGTGCACGCGGTGTTCTCCGAGGTCGGTTCCCGTCCGCGGACCGTCGCCGTGCTCGGCCCCGGCGCGCTGCCGAAGACCTCCTCCGGCAAGCTCCGGCGCGCTGCCACCGCCGTCCACCTGCGCTGAGACGGGACCGATGAGCTTCTGCCGCTGGCGTCGTCTGTATAGATAACCAGCGAACAGGAGACAGCGATGCCCGAGCTCGAGCCGACCATCGAACTGAACGAGGACTTCAGCAGCCGAGGTGCCACATCTCCGGCCTGGTCTGCGGTGCGCGATGTGCTGACCACGTCGGAAATGTTCTGGCTGAGTACAACTCGGCGTGACGGCCGCCCGCATGTCACGCCGCTGCCCGCGATCTGGCACGACGGCAGTCTGCACATCTGCACCGGCGCGCAGGAGCAGAAGGCGGTGAACCTGGCCGCCGAGCCGCACTGCATTCTCAGCACCGGTACCAATGCGATGAACTCGGGACTCGATGTGGTGGTCGAAGGCACCGCTGCTCGAATCACCGACCAGTCGACGTTGCAGCAGCTGGCAAAGCTGTGGAAGTCCAAGCTGGACTGGGACTTTGCGGTGGTAGATGGCGGATTCAACGATGGCGCGGGACACACTGCCCTCGTTTATGCCGTCGCACCGGCAAAGGTGCTGGCTTTCAGCAAGGGCGAGCCGTTCAGCCAAACCCGTTACAGCTTCAACTGATCCGCCGCACAAGCACCGAAAGACATTGGCAGCGCGGCGAATTCGCGACGCAGCCGGTCAGTGCACCTGGTTCTGCGCGGCTTCCAAACCGACCCGGAGCAACAGCTCGACGGCGTCGGCGGCCTGCTCGACGATCACCGGCACTTCCTTGCGCTCCGGCGCCGCGAACGACTTGAGCACGTAGTCGGCGGGATCCTGCCGACCGGGCGGGCGGCCGATGCCGATCCGGGTGCGCAGATAGTCCTTAGTGGTCAGCGCGCTCGACACGGAGCGAAGGCCGTTGTGCCCGCCCTCGCCGCCGCCACGCTTGAGCCGGATCTCGCCGAACGGCAGGTCCAGCTCGTCGTGCACGACGATCACCTCGGTCGGCGGCACGGAGAAGAACTTGGCCAGCGCGGCGACCGGGCGCCCGGACAGATTCATGAACGACCGCGGCTTGGCGATCAGCACCTGGCGGCCGTCGAGACGGGCCTGCAGCAGGTCGGCGCCGGACTTCTTGTGCACGGCAAAACGGCCGCCGACGCGCTCCGCGAGCACGTCGGCGACCAGAAACCCCACGTTGTGCCGGGTCCGCTCGTATTCGGTGCCCGGGTTACCCAGTCCGATGACGAGCGCGGGCCCGGTGGTGGATTCGGTCATCGACAACCGATTCCGGTGCTACTTACTCGGCGCTCGCGGCTTCGGCGGCGGCCTCGGCGGCCTCGGCGGCTTCCTCAGCCTCGGCCTCGGACTGCGGGGCGGCGATGATGTTGACGATCAGGGTCTCCGGATCGACGATCAGCGTGACACCCTTGGGCAGGGTCAGCTGGCTGGCGTTGATCTGGGTGCCCGCCTCGATGCCCTCGACCGAGACCTCGATGGACTCCGGGATGCTCATCGCGTCGGACTCGATGGAGATGGTGGTGGCGTCCTGGGTGACCAGGGTGCCGGGGGCGGCGTCGCCGACGATGATGACGTTCACATCGGCGGTGACCTTCTCGCCCTTCTTGATGATGAGCAGGTCGGCGTGCTCGATGTAGCGGCGAATCGGGTGCACGACAACGGATTTGGTGAGCGCGAGCTGCTTCTTGCCGTCGATGACGAGGCTGAGCACCGCGTTGGTGCCGTGCTCACGCAGAATGGCGGAGAAGGCACGGGCATCGAGCGAGAGGTGCTGCGGGTCGGCCTGGTGGCCGTACAGCACGGCGGGAACGTTGCCCGCGCGACGGGTACGGCGGGCGGCACCCTTACCGAACTCGGTGCGTACGGCGGCTTCGAGAAGGTTGGCGTCGGACATGACTGGATCTACTCCCTACGGCTGTTCCGGGCTGTCAACAGTGCGCCAGGGTCTGTTTCCGACCTGGCTAGATTGGTCTACTCGTCCGACGAAAGAACCAACGGGGACGGCCGGAAGCCGAGCCGCGTCGATCACGGTGAACGCAAATCAAGGTCTGCGGTCACCCTCGCCGAGACAACCCGAACACCATACCGCAATGGTTATGCGCAGTTTGAATCGGGTGGTCAGGCACAGGTCGTGTCCGGGCCATGCGGATCGCGTAGATTAGACAGGTTGCCGATCGGTCGTCTGTGAAAGGTTGTTCCGTTGACCGCCTCCCCTGAGGGACTTCCCGCCGAGGTTTCCCGACGGCGCACGTTCGCGGTGATCTCGCACCCCGACGCCGGCAAGTCGACGCTCACCGAAGCGCTCGCGCTGCACGCCAGGATGATCTCCGAGGCGGGCGCGATCCACGGTAAGGCGGGCCGCCGCTCCACTGTCTCGGACTGGATGGAGATGGAGAAGGCGCGCGGCATCTCGGTCAGTTCGACCGCGCTGCAGTTCAATTACCGCGCCGAGGGCTCCGACATGGACAGCGTGATCAACCTCGTCGATACGCCGGGCCACTCCGATTTCTCCGAGGACACCTACCGGGTGCTCACCGCCGTCGACGCCGCGGTGATGCTGATCGACGCCGCGAAGGGCTTGGAGCCGCAGACGCTCAAGCTGTTCCAGGTGTGTCGCCATCGCGGTATCCCGGTCATCACCGTGATCAACAAGTGGGACCGGCCGGGCCAGGCGCCGCTGGAACTACTCGACGAGATCAACGAGCGGATCGGACTTACCCCGACACCGCTGTTTCTGCCCGTCGGCATCGCGGGCGACTTCCGCGGGCTGCTTCGCCGCGGCGAAGAAGGTGCCCCGCTCGAATACATCCACTTCACCCGCACCGCGGGCGGCGCGACCATCGCGCCGGAGGAGTCGCTGACCCCGGCGCAGGCCGAGGCGCGCGAGGGCGAGCCGTGGACCACCGCGGTCGAGGAGAGCGAGCTGCTCTCGGCCACCGGGCAGGACCACGATCAGGAGATGTTCCTCGCCGGGCAGACCTCACCGGTCATCTATGCCTCCGCGATGCTGAATTTCGGTGTGCGGCAACTGCTGGAGGCGCTGGTCTCGCTGGCGCCCGCGCCCGGCCCGCGTCCCGATGTGAACGGCGGAGCGCGCGAGATCACCGAGCCGTTCAGCGCGGTCGTGTTCAAGGTGCAGGCGGGCATGGATGCCGCGCACCGGGATCGGCTGGCGTTCATGCGGATCGTGTCCGGTGAGTTCGAGCGCGGCATGGTCGTCACGCACGCGCAGACCGGTCGGCCGTTCGCGACGAAGTACGCGCTGACCGTGTTCGGCCGGGAACGCAACACAGTCGACACCGCCTACCCGGGCGACGTGGTCGGCCTGGTTAACGCGACCGCACTGGCCCCTGGTCACACACTGTTCGTGGACAAGAAGGTGGAGTTCCCGCCGATCCCGTCGTTCGCGCCGGAGCACTTCGCGGTGCTGCGCGCCGAGAGCGCGGGCAAGTACAAGCAGTTCCGCAAGGCCATCGATCAGCTCGACTCCGAGGGCGTGGTTCAGGTGCTGCGCAACGACATTCGCGGCGACGCGTCACCCGTGCTCGCGGCCGTCGGTCCGATGCAGTTCGAGGTGGTCACCGCGCGCATGCTGACCGAGTTCAATGTCGAGACCAAGATGGACAACCTGCCCTACACGCTGGCCCGGCGCACCGATGCCGCATCGATGGACGAACTGGGCAAGCAGCGCGGCGTCGAGGTGTTCACCCGCAGCGACGGTGCGTTGCTCGCGCTGTTCAGCGACAAGTGGCGGTTGCAGTACATCGAGAAGGAATTCCCGAAGCTGACCCTGGAGCCACTGGTCGCGACGGCGGACTGAGTTCAGCCTGCTTCCGGCTCGCGCCGCACAGGTGGTGCGCCCGGATCGCGTTCGACCGAGGAAATGACGCCGTCTTCTCTGGAGATCAGACCCCAACGGCTCGAGGTCAGGCGCAGGCTGGGCAGATCGCTCAGGGAGAGCACCACTTCGTAGGTGCGTTCGTAACCGGTGTGCGAAATGCGCCAGCTGCCGTCGTCGCAGCGCACGTATTCGTCGGAATAGAAGGCCGCGCCGCGCAGCAACATGTTGTGACCGGGAATGAGCACGGTGTCGGCGAGGTACCAGGTGCCGGTCGCGGAATCACCGTCGACATCGATCTCGGGATGGTCGCAGCGGTGCTCGGTGATGACGTGCGGGCCGAGGGTGTTGCGCATGAACGCGAGGAACGCGTCGCGCGATTCGAACTGCAGGTATTCGCTGTAGGTGGCGGTCGCGTCCGGAATCATGGTGTCCGCGAACTCATCCCAGGATTTCGTGTCGAGGCTGCGTAGGTAGCGGAACTTCAGTCTGCTGATCGCGGTGACGTCGTCGAGTCTGCGATCGTCGACGCGCGGTCGGCCCTCTCGGCGCCCCTGCTCACCCGCGTCTGCCGCGGGATCGCCGCGCCCGCCGATGTCGATCCCGGGGTTACCCCGCTCCTGTCCGCCGCCACCCGCACTCGGGTCGCCGCGCCCCTGCCCGCCGGTTCCCTGATCCATACTTAACAATCCCATCCAAAGCCTTCCGGCTTCACGAATTGGGAGATTTGTACCCTCCGTGTCCGCTTCCCCGGAGCGCGGTGATGACGGCCCGCCGTTGTTATCAGTAGCTGACCGAGGGAACAGTCGTTTAACGAACCTTCTGGCTAATTGGCGATGGTGAAGCAGGTGCGGCAGAAGTCCTCGCCGAACTCGGTGAGACGCAGACTCTTGCGCACGATTTTCGGTGCGCGACCGGCCTTCTTCAACGCGGCCTCTACTACCGGCTGCACCTCGAGCACCATGTATCGGCTCAGCACCACCGGGTCATCGGAGACCAGCGTCAACCCGAGCCGACTCAGGTTGATCAGGTAAGGGCGTGACCGGTCCGGATAACGGACGCCCGCCTGTTCCGGCACCGAGGTCAGATCCCCTTGGACCAGTTCGGAGCCGATGCCCAGCGGCCGGTTGGTCCGCACATCGACCGAGGGCTGCGGGCCGTTCTGCGCCATGAAGCGCAGGATGCGGGCCTCGTCGGGCGCCAGTTCGTCGAGGATGCGGTCGTAGGCGGGGTGCACGTCTTCGGTGAAGTAGACGTCGGCGGAGCGCGCGAGCAACGCGTCGCCGCGGCGGCGCAACTCATCGGTACTCGCCGAACGAAGATAGGAGCCGACGGCGAGCGCCTGCTGCTGCGCGCCGCTGTTGTTGCCCGGGCCGTTCGGCGTCGGCACGTAACTGACGATCTCGCGCACCGAACCCTCGGTGACGCCGAGCGCGCTACGGGCTATGGAGCGCAACGCATTTCCGGTTCGTTCCGCGATATCGGCGGACGACTCACCGTCCAGCGCGGCCTGGGTGATCTCCTTGGTGACCTCGAACGTGGTGCCGACCGCCCACTGCCCGCCGCGCACCACACTGCCCGCCGCGACGCCGGCCGCGCGGAATACCCCGCGAATCAACCGTGCCTCGTTGCTGATCTGCCGCTGTTCGACATCCGAGCTGCGCTCAACGGCGCGGGAACCGGCTCGGGCTGTATTTACCCACCCCGCCGTCTCCGCAGGCTCCGACGGCTGCCGACCCCGAGCGTCCTGTCCGGTCCTGTCGTCTGCCACGTCATACTCCGATATCGCCAGGTGAACGAATCCCGCCCCACAGATTACTTCCCCCTGTGTCGCTGGTCATTCTCGCCGTCGCTCTCTGCCGATGCGGCATTCCGCACAAACACTGTGACCGATATCTCGGCATGCGGGACTGTGGCACCACGCACTCGAGGTGGACCCAGCTGTTCCCCTCACAATAAGGTCCCGGTGCCGACATGGTGCTACTTTGATGTTCCGGTGAGGCGGCGGTCACCGGTGTGTCGGCAGGAGGGTGTCGTGTTAGAGAGTGTGTTCGGTGTCCACCCAACAATCCTGCTAGAGCTTCTGACTATCCCACTTTTCACGGGAATCATCGGATACATCACCAACTGGACCGGCGTGCTCATGCTGTTCCAGCCGATCGCGTTCCACGGCTTCCGACTACCTGGACTTCGCGCGCTGTATCCCTTCCTGCCCAAAAGAATTCAGGTGCTTCCGCTACTGAGTTACGACGGCAGATTCGGCTGGCAGGGCATCGTTCCCTCGCGCGCGGACAAGATGGCGAGCATCGCGGTCGACAAGGGCCTCGCCAAACTGGGCAGCGTCGCCGATTTCTATCGCGAGCTGGAGCCGGACAAGCTCGCCGAACATCTCGCGAGCATCGCCGACGAACAGATCCAGACCATCGTCGAAGATATTCTCAAGCGCGAACATCCACAGCTCTGGTACAACCTGCCGAGCCAAGTGCGGGACATGGTGCAGGCCAGGGTCAAGCAACAACTGCCGGATATTCTGCGCGAGCTGACAGATGAATTAGGCGCGAATATTGATCAACTGCTCGACGTGAAGCAGATGGTGATTCGTTACTTCCAGGGCCGGCCGCAACTGCTCAACACGCTGTTCCAAGTGCTCGGCGCGAAAGAGTTGCGGTTCATGATCAACTTCGGTTTCTACTTCGGCGCGCCGATGGGCGTCGTGCTGGTCGCCATCCTGCACTTCACCGGTTGGTCCACGCTGGTCGTGCTGCCGATCGGCGGCGTGGTGATCGGCTGGGTGGTCAACTGGGTCGGCATCAATATGATCTTCGCGCCCGCCTACCCCAAGTGGTGGTGCCCGTGGCGGCAGGGTCTGCTGATCAAACGCCAGTCCGAAATCACCGACGGCTATGCCGAATTGGTGTCCAGCCAGGTGCTGACGGTCGCCAACATCGGCGACGAGCTGCTCAACGGCCCGCGCTCGGACCGCACCATCCAGATGCTGGAGGACACCCTCCGGCCCGCCGCCGACCGCGCGCTCGGCCCGGCCAGGCCGGCCGTCAAGTTCATGCTCGGCAGCCGCGACTACGACTCGCTGCAGGACACCTTCACCGCCGAGGCCATGGCCATCGCCCCGATCGCCTTTGCCGACCCGGAGTTCAACGTTCGCCAGGGCCGCCAGATCAACACCTACATCGCCAAACAGATGGCGGCACTGAAGCCGCCGGACTTCGTCGACATGCTGAGATCGGCCATCAAACAAGATGAGTGGCTGCTTTTTCTCCATGGCGGCGTGTTGGGCCTGTTCGCCGGATACGCTCATATTCTGATATTCGGAACAGGAGTGGCGACCACATGGCTGTAGCGAAATCCGACCCCGGCGACGATGCCGGGGCCGCCGAGCACTCCTCCGAGGCCGCTACGCCATCGACGGAGCTCGCCCGGCGGCCGGACAACAAAGTCGTTCGCCACGACGAATCAGCTTCGCGGGTGCCCTATCCCATCGCGGGCGTGCGCGCGGCCACCGGCGTGGCCCGGGTGGCCTGGAGCGCGGCGACCGGCGTGACGGCGTGGGGTGTCGGCACCGCGGTCGGCGTCACCTCGACGGTCGTGCGGCGCAGCATCCAGGGCGTGCCGCCGCGAGAAGTGCTGGCCGAGGCCGAGGCCGAGATGCGCGACCGGTTGCGCCAGGCGCTCGGCTTCGCCGAGGCGCCGAATGAGCCTGCCACGCAGGCCGTTCCCACACTGCGCGAGCAGGGCGCGGCGCTGCTGCGGTTGTCGGCGAGCACGCACGGCGACGAGGAGAACCATCCGGCGTTCGCGGGCATGCTGGCCGAGCTGACCCCGGACGAGGCGCGGATCCTGCGCTTCCTGCACCTGGACGGCCCGCAGCCGTCGATCGACATCCGCACCGGCCGCCCACGCGCGCTCGGCGCGGAGCGGGTCGGCTCGATGCTGACGCTGGTCGGCGAGCAGGCCGGGCTGCGTTTTCCGAACCGGATCCAGCAGTATCTGACCAACTTGCGCAGGCTCGGTCTGGTCGAGCACGCGCGCGAGCCCGTCGGCAATCCGCATCGATACCAGCTGCTGGAGGCGCAGGGCCCGGTACGGGAGTTGTTGAAGCGCTCCGGTTTCGGCACGAAGGTGATCTACCGCAGCGTGGCGCTCACCGGGTTCGGTGGCGACTTCGTGCGCACCTGCCTGCCGGTCGCGATCCAGGACGACCGCGCCGCCGGGCACTGACGGAACGGTTACCCGTCCGCCAGCTCCATCCAACGTTCCTCGGCGGCTTCCTTTTCCGCGACCACCTGCTTGAGCTCGGCGTTGAGCTTGACCAGCTTGTCCGGGTCGGTCGCGGCCTCGGCCAGCGCGGCGTGCAGCTTGCGCTCGCGCTCGTCGAACTTCTCGATGGACCGTTCCAGCTTGGACAGTTCCTTGCGGGCGGCGCGCTGGGTCGCGGCGTCGGTCACCGGTGCGGCCTTCGCGTCGCCCGAGCGGATCGCGGTATCACCCTGTGCGGCACGCTTCTTCAGGTACTCGTCGATGCCGCCGGGCAGGTTGGTGAGCTTGCCGTCGCCGAACAGCGCCCAGGTGGAGTCGCAGATGCGCTCGATCAGGTACCGGTCGTGGCTGATCACGACGAGGGTGCCCGCCCAGTTGTCGAGCAGGTCCTCCAGCTGTTGCAGGGTGTCGATGTCCAGGTCGTTGGTCGGCTCGTCGAGCAGCAGCACGTTCGGCTCGGCCATCAGGATGCGGGTCAGCTGCAGCCTGCGCCGCTCGCCGCCGGACAGGTCGCCGACCGGGGTGCGCTGGCGGGCCGGGGTGAAGCCGAGCCGTTCGGCGAGCTGACCCGCCGAGATCTCCTTGTCGCCGAGCATGATTCGCTGCGCGACCTGCTGTACCGCTTCCAGCACGCGCATATTGGTGGGCAAGTCGTCGAGTTCCTGCCGCAGCCAACCGATCTGCACCGTCTGGCCCTGAATACGCTTGCCGACCGCCGGTTCCGTTTCGCCTGCCAGCGTGCGCAGCAAGGTCGTCTTGCCGGAGCCGTTCACGCCGACCAGGCCGACCCGCTCCCCCGGCGCGAGCCGCCAGGTCAAGTCGCGCACCAACTCCCGGCCGTCCGGGGTGGTGAGGGTGGTGTCCTCGAGCTCGATGACGACCCGCCCCAGGCGCTTTCGCGCGAACGCGGCCAGCGAGACGCTGTCGCGTGGCGCGGGCACATCGGCGATGAGCGCCTCGGCGGCCTCCACCCGATAGCGCGGCTTGGAGGTGCGGGCCTTCGCGCCGCGGCGCAGCCAGGCCAGTTCCTTGCGAGCCAGGTTGGCGCGGCGGGCCTCGGAGGCGTCGGCCTGCCTGGCGCGTTCGGCGCGGGCGAAGATCCAGTCGCCGTAGCCGCCCTCGTAGGTTTCGACCTTGCCGCCGACGACCTCCCAGGTGTTGGTGGCGACGGTGTCGAGGAACCAGCGATCGTGGGTCACGACGACGAGCGAGCTGCGGCGGTTGAGCAGGTGCTGGGCCAGCCACTGCACGCCCTCGACGTCGAGGTGGTTGGTCGGCTCGTCGAGCACGAGCAGATCGAGATCGCGGACCAGCGCGGCGGCCAGCGCGACGCGGCGGCGCTCGCCACCGGACAGGTTGTCGATCAGAGTTTCCAGGCCGAGCCCGGCGATGCCGATGCCCTCCATCACCGAACGGATGCGCGGGTTCGCGGCCCATTCGTGTTCGGCGACATCATCCGTCATCGCGTCGTCGGCCAGACCGGCCAGCACCACATCGCCGACGGTCGACCCCGGGGGCAGTACCCCGCGCTGCGTCACCGTCGCGATCCGCAGCCCGCCGACGCGGCTGACCCGTCCGCTGTCCGGCGGCTCGAGTCCGGTGAGCACCTCGAGCAGTGTGGTCTTGCCGCCACCGTTGAGACCGACAACGCCGATGCGCTCGCCCGCGTGGACGCCCATCGACACGTTGTTTAGGAGTGGCGTGATCCCAAAGCTCTTGGAGACCTGCTCGAGGTTGATCAGGTTGGACATGAATCCTTCCGGTTCTTGCAGCGGCGGGCGAGTTGCTTGCCCTGGGCCAGCGTACTGAGCTCCCTAACCCGGCCGTTCCGCTCCCCGCGGCAAACCCCTCTTGCGGAACGAACGATGTTCGTCTAGATTGATGTCAACGAACAACGTTCGTTACGAACGAAGTTAGTAAAACAGGTGCTCTCCAGAAACATAGCCGCAGAATGGGAGCCCCACCTCGGGTGACTAGGTGCGAGGGCGGCAACATCCAGTTCGCTTCTCTCATGGAGGTTCTCCCATGCACGTCGGTCTCGGTCTGCCCATCTCCGATCCCACCGTTCTGCTCGACTGGGCCCGCCGCGCCGATGCGGGCCCGTTCTCCACCCTCGGCCTGCTCGACCGGCTCGTCTACGACAATCCCGAACCGCTCGTCGCGCTGGCCATCGCCGCGGGTGCCACCACCCGCATCAAGCTCCAAACCGAGGTGCTGCTCGCACCGCTGCGCGAGCCGACGCTGCTCGCCAAGCAGGTCGCGACGCTGGACCGGATGTCCGGCGGACGCTTCGTGCTCGGTCTCGGTGTCGGCGGTCGCGAGGACGACCACATCGCCTCCGGCACCGACCTGAAAACCCGCGGCCGCCGCCTGGACGAGCAGATGGAGATCATGCGTCGCGTCTGGTCCGGCGCGCCATACGGCCCCGACTGCGGTCCGATCGGTCCCGCGCCGCTGCTTCCCGAAGGCCCCGAGATCCTGTTCGGCGGCTTCCAGCCCGCCGCGCTCGAACGCGTAGGCCGTTGGGGCGGTGGCTTTCTCGCCGCTGCCCCGGCCGCCTGGGCCGGCCGGTTGTTCGACACCGTGCGCAAATCCTGGACCGACAACGGCCGTTCCGGCGCGCCGCGCATCGTCGCCCAGGTCAACGTCGTCCTCGGCGACCAGGACCTGATCGACGAGGCCCGCGCCTCGATGGGTGGCTACTACGAATTCAGCGGCCGCGCCGATTACATGCTGGAGGGGATGCTCACCACCCCCGACGCGATCCGTTCCGCCATCAAGCAATTCGATGATCTCGGCGCCGACGAGGTCATGCTCTACTGCTACGGCGGCGACGCCGACCAGGTCGACCGTCTCGCCGACGTCATCGCCTGAACTACGACCGACTGAGGCGCCCTTCACGATTCAGCTGAAGGGCGCTTCAGGCGCGATTACCGCTTGCCGGGAGTATCGCTGTTGAGGACGCGGGCGCCGGGGACCGGGCCGCTCGCGGTCCGAATGCTGCGGCAGACCCCCGCGCCCGCCAGCTCCGCCGCCACCGATACCGCGGATTCCTCACTCTCACAAAGGAATGCGCACGTGGGACCGGACCCGGAGACCAAGCCCGCGAGCGCGCCCGCGTTGACACCGGCGCGCAGCGTCCGGCGCAGCTCCGGTTTCAGCGATAACGCGGCCGCCTGCAGGTCGTTACCCAACAGCGGCGCAAGCTGTTTCGGATCACCGAAGGCCAAGGCCTGCATCAGCTGTTGCGGTTCGCCGAGCCGCGGCGGGCTGCCGTGCTCGCGCAGCCGGTCGAGTTCCGCGAACACCGCCGGGGTGGACAGCCCGCCCTTGGCCAGCGCGAGCACCCAGTGAAAGCTGTTGCGGGACAACACCGGAAGCAGCCGCTCGCCGCGTCCGGTGCCGAGCGCGGTGCCGCCGTGCAGCGCGAACGGGACGTCGCTACCAAGTTCGGCCGCCACCGCGGTGAGTTCCTCGCGGGTGAGCCCGAGATCCCACAGTTCATTGAGGCCGACCAGCGCCGCCGCGCCGTCCGCGCTGCCGCCGGCCATCCCGCCCGCCACCGGAATGCCCTTGGCGATAGCGAATTCCACCAGTGGCGCCCGGCCGGCCAGATGCGCGAGCCGGACGGCCGCCTTCCACACCAGGTTGGTTCGATCGGTCGGCACGTCGGCGGCGCCCTCGCCGGACACCCGCACGGCCAGCGAGGCCGCCGGGGCGATCTCCACATCGTCGCTGAGCGACAGCGCCTGGAACACCGTTGTCAGGTCGTGGAACCCATCGGCGCGCAGGTCACCGACTCCGAGGTGGAGGTTCACCTTCGACGGCGCCCGCACGGTGATGGGGCTCGGCACAACTGACAGCACGGTGCCCTAGCCTAATGGGTGGTCCTGGCCGTCGCGCGGCTCGATATCGGCCTTTCACCGTCTGTGAATCATTCGGTTACAGCAGCCCCCCGCCGGTGGCATCGATCCACTGTCCGGTAACCCAGCGGGCGTCGGCGGAGGCGAGGAATCCGACGACATCGGCCACGTCGGCGGGTTGGCCGAGCCGCTTCAGCGGAGACATGGCCGCCACCGCCGCCACGGTCTCGGCATTGTTCAAGAAACTGGCGTTCATATCGGTGTCGATGATGCCGGGTGCCACCGCGTTCACCGTGATGCCGCACGCACCGACCTGCTTGGCCAGCACGCTGGTGAAGGCGTCGATCGCACCCTTGGTCATCGTGTACGCGAGCAACTGCGGCATGCGCGCGCCATTGGTGAGACCGGTCGAGAGATTGATGATGCGGCCGCCGTCGCGCATCCGGTCCAGGCCGAGCTTGGTGACGAAGAACGGCGCCTTGGCGTTGACCGCGAAGACCCGGTCGTAGGCCGCCTCGTCGGTGGCTTCGATCGGTTCGCGGCTGCCGTCGATGCCCGCGTTGTTGACCAGGATGTCGACCCCGTCCGCGTGTGCGTCGAAGGCGGACCACAGTGCCGCGGCGTCGTCGGGTACGCCGAGTTCGGCGCGGATCGCGAAGGCCGAGCCGCCCTCCGCCTCGATCGCGGCGACGACCTCCTTGGCCGCCTGCGCGTTCCCGTTGTAGTGCACCGCCACCCGCGCCCCGTCCCGGCCGAGCCGTTCGGCAATGCCCCGGCCGATGCCACGGCTGCCGCCGGTCACCAGTGCGGTCTTGCCTGTCAGTGCGCCCATCATGGGCTCCTTTCTCTAGCGATCACTACAGAACAGGACACTAACACATTCTATAGCGATCGCTATAGAATGGATTTCATGAGCACCACGACCCGAGGCAGGCCGCGTTCGTTCGACCGGGACGCCGCGCTGGAGCAGGCGCTGCGGCTGTTCTGGGCACGTGGTTACGAGGCCACCTCGATCGGCGACCTGACCGCAGCGATGGGTATCGGCGCGCCGAGCCTCTACGCGGCATTCGGCGACAAGACGACGTTGTTCAAGGAAGCAGTCCAGAGTTTCGGTGCGAAGTACGGCGACTTCATGGCGCGTGCGCTCGCCGAGGAGCCGACCGCCGAGGCGGCCATGCGACGCACCCTGCGCGAGGCGGCGGTGGAGTACACCCGGCCCGACTGTCCGCGCGGCTGCTTGGTGATCAGCGCGGGCATCAACACGAACAGCGGCGAGGTCGCCGACATGCTGCGGGAGTTGCGCAGTCGGAATCTCGGGTTGTTCATGGAACGGATCCAGGCCGATATGGACTCGGGCGTCTTGGTTACCGAGGACGACGCGTCCACCTTGGCTCGCTATGTCGGCACGGTGATGCAGGGGATGTCGCAGGCGGCCAGGGATGGCGCGAGCCGAGCGGAACTGGAGAAGGTCGCCGAGTTGGCCATGTACGGCTGGGGCCGAGCGAGGTAGCCGCCGCCCTCCGGAAGGATGACAGCGCCGCGCGAGAAATGGCCCTGAAGAGGGAACCGCACAGTGCAAGCGCGATGTGACGCTTTTTCCGTGATAACTCAGCCTGCAATTCCCACCGATCCACCCCTCGGCGTAGTGCGGACCGTGCCGCCACCTGCCCGAACGTTCTGGACATTCATCGGGATCTATGTCCTGGCCACGCTGCTCGGCTCGGCGGCGATGCTTGCGCTGCAACCGGTTTCGGGCATCGATCCGGCGGCGTTGTCGCTGGTCCAGTTCGCTCCCGCGCTCGGCGCGCTGGTCACCTGGCTCATCGGCCGCAAGGTGCTCGGTCCATTGCTTCCCGCGCCGGTATCCGCTCGACAGGTTCGCGAGAATCTCGGCTACATCGTGGCGGCGTGCGTGCTGCTCTCGCTATTGATCGCCGGGGCAACGGCACTGGCCGGGCGCGACCTGGTCGGACCCGTGGCGGTCGGCGGCGCGCCCTTCGTGGTGTTCGTCGTTATCCAGCTCGTCGGCGCGACCGGCGAGGAGATCGGGTGGCGCGGCTTCCTGCAACCACTGCTGGAATCACGGATGCGCCGGGTCGTAGCGATCGCGGTGACCGGTGCGATGTGGGCGCTGTGGCATGTGCAGGCGTTCGGTGCGGGCCCGGTGGTCGCGGTGTCGTTCTTCGTGTCGACAATGGCGTTCGCGGCGCTGCTCGGCGCGCTCGGCACCGGCGGTCTCTGGCAGCGGGTGCTGGTCGCGGCGGTCGGGCACTGGTTGATCAATGTCGGGATCTACCTGACGGTGGGAAACGAGACGCTCGGCCGGCCGCACATCGTGATCGCAGCAGTCGGAGCGGTTTTCGTCGCCGCGGCGACGCTCGCAGTACGGTCGTGGCGCACGCGGTGAGCGACCACCTTGCCACTTGCGCCCAATACCCGCTGGGGGTATGTTCGGTCGAGTCGGGGTACCCCCGGCCCGTATGATGGAGAATGAGCGAAGGAGTCGGAGATGCCCAGTTCCACCTACACCGTCACGGGGATGACCTGCGGGCACTGCGTGAGCTCCGTCAAGACGGAGATCGGCAAGATCGACGGTGTCACCGGTGTCGACGTGGATCTCGCCAGCGGCGCGGTCACGGTCGACAGCGCCGCACCGATCGCCGATGCCGACATCGTCGCCGCCGTGGACGAGGCAGGCTACGAGGTCGCGGTCTGATGCAAGACCGGCTGAAGTTCGCCGCCTTCGGCGGTGCGCTCGTCGTGTTGTTCGGTGTCGCGCTCGGCATCGGCGCCCTGGTGGGCGATCCGGCCGAGCCCGCGCCGGACGGCATGACGCACTCGGCCGGGGCGGACACGGGGCTCGCGGCGAGTCGATCCGGTTACACCCTCGCCGACCTCAGCGCGCCGACGGCGCCGAATCAGGCCGGTACCCTGCGCTTTCGGATCACCGGGCCGGACGGCGCGCCGGTCGTCGGGTTCCGTACCCAGCACAACAAGAAGCTGCACCTTATCGTCGTCCGATCCGACACCACGCAGTATCGGCACGTGCATCCGACCATGGACGCGGCGGGCACCTGGTCGATCGACTGGACCTGGGCGCAGCCGGGCACCTATCGGGTGTTCACCGACTTCATGCCGGAGACCGCGGGCAACGAGCCCGGCGGGCTGGTGCTCAGTCGGACCATCAACGCGACGGGAACAGTTGAGCCGCAACCGCTTCCGCCGCCCGCGCGGACCGCGACGGTGGACGGTTACCAGGTCGCCGCGACCGGCGATCTCGGCACAGCCGGTAGCGAGCCGCGATTCACGATCACCCGCGGCGGCTCGCCGGTTACCGATCTGGAACCGTATCTCGGCGCCTACGCACATCTCGTCGCGTTGCGTGCGAATGACCTCGCCTACCTGCACGTACATCCGGAAGGCGAGGTCGGCCGCACGCCGGCCGGACCCGAGGTCGCGTTCCATGCACAGGCCCCGAGTGCGGGCGCATATCGGCTGTATCTAGACTTCTCGCACGGCGGCGCGGTACATACCGCCGAGTTCACCATGGAAGCTTCTATGGTCGAATCATCCACAGGCCCATCCACATCCGGCGGCACACCGCATCAGGGTGGCGGGCACTGATGTCCGCACCCGCCGACCTGCGCTCGATCGAGCTGGAGATCGGCGGGATGACCTGCGCTTCCTGTGCCGCGCGGATCGAGAAGCGGCTCAACCGAATCGACGGCGTCACGGCGACCGTGAACTTCGCCACGGAAAAGGCAAAAGTAAGTTATCCACAATCCGTTTCACCGGATTCACTGGTAGAACACGTTGTCGATGCGGGGTACGCGGCGCACGTATTCAGTTCGGCCGCAACACAAACCGACCAGTATGCCAGTCTCGGCGCGCTTCGACGCAAGCTACTGATCAGCATCGTGCTCGCGCTGCCGGTGATCGTGTTGGCGATGATTCCGGCGCTGCAATTCGAGAACTGGCAATGGGTTTCGCTCGCCCTCACCGCGCCGGTGGTGCTCTGGGGTGGGGCCGGATTCCATCACGCGGCGTGGACGAATGCCCGGCACGCCACCTCGACCATGGACACGCTCGTGTCGGTCGGCACGCTGGCCGCCTTCGGGTGGTCGCTGTACGCGCTGGTGTTCGGGCAGGCCGGGATGCCCGGGATGAAGCACTCGTTCAGTCTCGCGATCCAACGCTCGGACGCCTCGTCGGCCGTGTATTTCGAGGTGGCAGCCGGTCTGATCGTCTTCATTCTCGCCGGTCGGTACTTCGAGACGCGGGCCAAGGAGCGGGCGGGTTCGGCGCTGCGGGCATTGTTCGAGCTCGGCGCCAAGGACGTGTCGGTGCTGCGCGACGGCACCGAGATGCTGGTTTCCGTAACGGACTTGCGGGTCGGTGAGCTGTTCCTGGTCCGGCCCGGCGCGAAGGTCGCCACAGATGGCGTTGTGGTCGAAGGGAATTCGGCGCTCGACCAGAGCCTGCTGACCGGCGAGTCACTGCCTGCCGAAGTCGGCCCAGGCGATGCCGTGGTCGGTGCCACCGTGAACGCGGGTGGTCTGCTGACCGTGCGCGCCACCCGGATCGGCGCGGATACCCAGTTGGCGCAGATGGCGGCGCTGGTCGAGGACGCGCAGAACGGTAAGGCGCCGGTGCAGCGGCTCGCCGACCGGGCCGCCGGTGTCTTCGTGCCGATCGTGTTCGCCATCGCCACCATGACGCTCGGATTCTGGTTGGGCACCGGCGCTTCCGCTGCGGTCGCTATCGGCACTGCCGTCGCCGTGCTCATCATCGCCTGCCCGTGCGCGCTGGGGCTCGCGACGCCGACCGCCCTGCTCGTCGGTACCGGACGCGGTGCGCAGCTCGGCATTCTCATCAAGGGCCCGCAGGTGCTGGAATCCACCCGGCGCATCGACACCGTATTGCTGGACAAGACCGGCACGGTGACCACGGGGCGAATGACGCTGTCCGACATCGTCACCGCCGACGGCATCGACGCCGACGAAGTGCTGGTGTTCGCCGCATCGGTGGAGCACGGGTCCGAGCATCCCATCGCGCGGGCGATCGTCGCGCATGCCGCCGAACGCGGGCTCGCGCTGAAACCGGTGCGGCAGTTCGTCAGTCACAGCGGCACGGGCGTGGCGGGGTTCGTCGACGAACGCGATGTCGTCATCGGCCGCGCCGAACTGCTCGGGTCCATTCCACTGCCCGACCCGCTCGCCGCCGCACAATCGGCCGCCGAACACGCGGGCGGCACCGTCGTCGCGATCGCCTGGGACGGTGTCGCCCGCGGCATCCTCGTCGTCGCGGACGCCATCAAACCGTCCAGCGTCCAGGCGGTTACCGAACTCCGCGCCCTCGGACTGACCCCCATCCTGCTCACCGGCGACAACGCCGCCACCGCACGCACGGTCGCCGAGCAGGTCGGCATCGATGAGGTGATCGCGGAGGTCTTGCCCAGCGGCAAACTCGACGCGGTACGAAACCTGCAGCGCGACGGCAAAGTAGTCGCGATGGTCGGCGACGGCGTCAACGATGCCGCCGCCCTGGCTCGAGCCGATCTCGGCCTGGCCATGGGCACCGGCGCCGACGTCGCCATCGAAGCAAGCGACATCACCCTGGTCCGCGGCGATCTACGCACCGTCGGCGCCGCTATCCGCCTCTCCCGCGCCACCCTGCACACCATCAAGGGAAACCTGTTCTGGGCCTTCGGCTACAACATCGCCGCCATCCCCCTGGCCGCAGCAGGCCTCCTCAACCCCATGCTCGCAGGCGCCGCCATGGCCCTTTCCAGCATCTTCGTTGTCACCAACAGCCTGCGCCTGCGGACGTTCCGTTGAGCGCAAAGGTTCTGTCTGAGCGTCAATGTTCAGCGAAAGCCTTTGTGCCGCAATCAGTATTTAGCGCTCAGCCAAGTGCCTGGGTGAAAGGTGCCAGCAGCATCGCCCGATTTCCGGGCAGATCCTCGCCGAGCACCATGAGCGGAGACGGCGGATGAGCCGTCAGCCCGCGCTCGATCAACCAGCCGCTGAGCTCGGCCACCCCACCGGAACACAGGTCGACGCGCGTCGAACTCCCCTCCGGGAGTGCGGCATCGAGCAATGCCTTCGCAGTACGCACCGAGTCCGCGACCAAAGGCCCCGCATGCACAGTGCCGAGGTTGCGCCAGGCAACCACGTAACCCCCGTCCGCGATCACTACCCGGTCGGCGATCGGGAGCACGCGCCGCAGCAGCATGCTCCGGTCGGCGCCGAAAGCTTGCTGGTCCAGCCTGACCAGCGCCGGCAGGTCCCCGATTCCACCCTTCCGGACATCTGGTGCCGCTATGGAAGCTGTTGACCGCGTGCCGACTCCGGTGTGCTTGACCACCTCATCCACGACCCGGAAACCCAGCTTTGTATAAAGCGGCCGACCCGCCTCGGTCGCGTACAGGAACACGGTGGCGCAATCCGCAGCGGCCAACGCCTCGTTCATCAAGCGGTAGCCCAGGCCACGACCGCCGTACCGGCCGGCGACCAGCAGCATGCCTACCGCGCCGATGCTCGGCGCTACTTCGGTCAGGAAGACCGTTCCCGCCAAACCTCCGTGTGGATCGTCGATCCCATAGCCACCGCCGAGTTCCAGCAAGAGCCGCCACTTGGCTTCCTCCCGCGGCCACGCACGGTCCGCCGCGAGATCCAGACAGGCTGCCAGATCTCCGACGCCGAGTTGCCGAACTTGCACTTCCTTCGCAACGATCTCGAGCACCGCGCCAGCCTAATCAGGTCGTCCGACGGATTGGTTGTGCGATTCGCGTGCCCAGCAGCAGGCGCGGTAGTCAGCCCTGGGCGGCGAGGCGGACGAAGGCTGCGGTGTCGAGGGTTTCGCCGCGGGCGGTGGGGGCTATGTCGGCGGCGAGGAGGCGGCGTTCGGCTTCGGCGGGGGAACCTGCCCAGCCTGCGAGGGCGGCGCGGAGGGTTTTGCGGCGTTGGGCGAAGGCGGCGTCGACTACCTCCCAGACTCGGCGGCGGTGGTCGTCGTCGATCGGCCAGGGGGGTTCGGTGTAGCGGTCGACGCGGACCAGGCCGGAGTCGACGCGGGGGACGGGCCAGAAGACCTGGGTGCCGACGGCGCCCGCGCGGCGGACGGTGCCGAAGAAGCCCGCCTTCACGCTGGGTACGCCGTAGATGCGGCTGCCGGGAGCGGCGGCCAGGCGGTCGGCCACCTCTGCCTGCACCATCACCAAAGAGACTGCGATGCTTGGCAATTCGGCCAGCAGGTGGAGCAGGACCGGTACGGCCACGTTGTATGGGAGGTTGGCGACCAGCGCGGTCGGTGCCACCGGGAGGTCCGCGGCGGAGATCCGCAGTGCGTCCGCCTCGACCACCGTCAGTCGGTCGGCCAGTTCCGGTGCCCGGTCCGCGACGGTCACCGGAAGGTGCCGGGCGAGCACCGGATCAATCTCGACGGCGACCACCGAATCGACCACGTCGAGCAACGCCAACGTCAGCGAACCCAAACCCGGACCGACCTCGAGCACCACATCGTCGCGCCCGACCCCGGCCGCCGCGACGATCCGCCGCACCGTGTTCCCGTCGTGCACGAAGTTCTGCCCGAGCTGCTTGGTCGGTCGCACGCCGAGTCGCTCGGCCAGCACCCGCACTTCGGCGGGCCCCAGCAACGCGGCACTCCCACGAGCAGCAACTTCAGGTTCGGACACCTGAAGAACCTATCAACCCGCCAGCCTGTCCCCACGCAACGTCTCCCGATGGCGGCTGACGCCGCACACCCCTTGCCTCGCCGCGCACAAGTTCGCCGGCCGCGCACAAAACAGACAGCAATTGCGTGCGCGGCACCCCAATCGAGGCGCGGCAGGCGAAGCCATGCGCGGCAACAAGTGGCTGCCGTCCGGGTCGAGGCGTTGTTCGCCGCGCACGTGTCCTCCGGCTGCGCACGAAACAGCTGGCAATTGCGTGCGCGGCGGGCGATGTTGTGCGCGGGACGCGCTTACGACTGGGCAGGTGTCGCTTTGATGCGGTTCAGGAACGTATCGATGGCCGCTTGCATGGCGGGGTTGAGCTGGGTGTGGCGGCCGGTACCGGTGACGGTCTGGAAGTCGACGCCGTTGGCGGCGAGCTGGGCGGCTAGGGCGGCGTGTAGCGGGGACGGCACGGTGGTGTCGGTGATGTTGAGCAGCAACAGGATCGGGGCGTCGTAGCCGGAGGTCGGCACGGTGAGGTAGGTGTCGAGGGCGGAGCGGATGGGCTCCTCGGCGAGCGGCCGGGCGAGCAGGTCGCCGACGCCGAGGCCGTGCACGCGATCGGTGATGCCGTCCAGGCAGCGGGTGCCGACGCTGTCGAGGACCGCGCGGCCCTGCGGGGTGAGGTAGTCGTCGACGTGCACGTCGGGGCGGGCGGCGCGCAGCCCGGCCAGGATGCTGACGAAGAAGCTCATCGCGCCGTCGTTGCCGGGGATGGTGGGGATGACCGGCCCGGCCAGCGGCAGCAGTTTCTCCACATCGGATTCGGGGTCGATCGCGATGGTGCCGCGGAAGTCGAGGTCGGGTGCGTAGGTGGCCTGCAGGTGGCCGGTGCCGAGCGCGGCTTGGCCGCCCTGCGATACCCCGAGCACGGCCCAGGTGCGCGACAGTTCGGGGTGGGTGGTGCGGGCGGCGCGCAGCAGGTCGATCGTGGCCGTCGCCTCGGTGGCGATCTCCAGGTACGGGTGCGGACCGGTGTCGAAGCGGCCGAGTCCGAGGTAGTCGGGCGCGACGACAGCGAAGCCCTGCGCGAGCAGACCTTGAATCAGCTGATCCTCTTTGGACCGGATCTGTTGATACGGATGACCTGCCGGATCGGCCTGCCCACCGCAGCCCGCTCCGAGACCGCTGGTGCCGTGGTCGTAGGCGATGACCGGCCAGCCGGCCGCGGGCGGCGTGCCCTGCGGGACGAACAGCGCGCCGCTGGCCTGCCGGGGAGTTCCGTCCGAGCCACGCATCCAGTACTCGAGCACCGAGCCGCCGGAGACCCCGTGCCAGCCGTCCGGCTGCGCTTCCACCGAGATCAGCGTCCCCGCAGTTTCCGCCTGCGCCGGAGCGACATTCACGAACAACGCGGCACTGGCCGACAACGTGGCCACTGCCACCGCACGCCTGCACACCTGAACAACCCGCATAAACCACACCTCACTGACCCGACCCACACCGTCACAAACCCGGACGAGTGTACAGATCGACGAGATACTGCCAGGTCAGCGTGACCGCCTAGCGAATCGGAAGAAACACCAAGGAATCCCAGGCAGTAACGGGGCTCACGCCCGCAGCCGCACAGGTCCTGATTCCCCGCATAAGGAATCGCATGCGGTTTCGTATGCTGAAAATCAGAAGGTGTGCGGCAGTGGTCAGCTGATGCCGAGGCGGCTGGTGCAGGCGGGCCAGGCGCCCCAACCCTGACGGGCGCGGGTGATCTCGGCGATGGCGATCTGCTCTTCGCGGGTCGCGAGGTCGGCGCGCGGTGCGTACTTGTTGCCGCCCTGGCGTTCCCAGGTGCCCTGGTCGAATTGGATGCCGCCGTAGTAACCGTTGCCGTTGTTGATAGCCCAGTTGCCGGTGGATTCGCAGCGGGCCAGCGCATCCCAGGTCGCGCCGTCGCGCACCGGCGGCACCTCGGTGCCCGGCTTGGCGCCCTTGCGCACGGTCTTCGGCTGCGCGGTAACGGTCACGTTCGAGCCGATCGGCTTACGGTCCACCTCGGTGCCGTTGACCATGGTGACCGCGAAGGTGACGTCCTGGACGCCGGGCGCGCCCTGGGTCTCCACTATCGAGCGGCTCATGTTCATGGTCGGGTCTTCGATCACGTTCTCCGGCGGGTCGAGCGGCAGCGTCTCGGTCCGGTTCTCGATCCGCTTGCGGGTCACCGTGATTCGCGCGCCTTCGGTGAGCGGGGTGGTCGCGGCGGGCTCCACGGTGTCCTGCTCGATCAGCGGAATGCCTGCCGCCTTGAGGAATTCACCGACCGTCGGCGCGGCGAGCCGGACGTCGACGGGGGCGCCGATGCCGTCGAGCAGCGAGACCGAACGCGGCGTCGCGACGTTCAGCGCGGCGCCTTCCAGCGGAAGCTTCTCGCCTCGCGCCGGCGATACGTAGACCTCTTTGGGCAGGCTCAGCTGCTCGAGCGCCTCACCGGCGGTCAGGCCGGTGGTCCACACACTGCGCGCCTGGCCGTCGACCATGAGCTTGACCTCACGCGCCCGGTTGAGCGTGATGGTGGCGCCGTCGCCGATCTTCGCGGCCAGGGCGGGGGCCACCCGGTCGCGCTCGGTCACGGCGAACCCGGCGGCCCGCAGCACGCCGCGGACGTTGAGGGACATCGTCGTCTCGACGCGCTTCTCACCGTCGACGACGACCGTCACCGTCTTGCGGTTCACGATCGCCAGGCCGGCGCCGACGATCAGTGTCATCAACAGCGCACCGACCGCCGCGTACAGCAGCGGCGAGCGGGACTGGTTGATTCGCGTGAATGGGGACATGGTCACAGTACGATAACGAGGGGGTTGGGGGTAGACAACCTTCACTTGCTTCAGCTGGGTCTTTCAATATCACGAACAGATATCGCTGCCGCAGGTTGATCACGATATATGCCTATCGATGTGACCTAAGACACACAGGGCATATCCAGCCCCCTTGCGGGTACTCGAATAGCCGGAAAATAGCGGTTTGGTCAGATTCCGTAGACGCGGCGCGCGTTCGCCGTGGTGATCTTCGCCAATTCGGCGGCGTCCTGTTCGCGTAGTTCCGCTAATGCGCGCACGGTGTACGGCAGGCAATACGGTTCGTTGGGAGCACCACGGAATGGATGCGGCGTTAAATACGGTGCGTCCGTTTCGACCAGAATCAGCTCGTCCGGCACAACTTTGGCGGCCTCGCGCAGCTCATGCGCATTCTTGAAACTCACCGTGCCGGAGAAACTGAGCACATAACCCTCTGCCACGCAGGCCAGCGCCATGTTGGTATCCGAAGAGAAGCAATGGAAGATCACGGTCGACGGCGCGCCCTCGTCCAGCAGCACCGTCAGCAAATCGTGGTCGGCCTCGCGGTTGTGGATCATCAGCGGTTTACGCAGCCGCTTCGCCAGGTCGATGTGCCAGCGGAAGCCCTCGACCTGGGTCTCGATGTCGGCGCACCCCTCGAGCTTGCCCGGCCAGTAGTAGTCGAGACCGGTCTCGCCGATCGCCACCACACGCGGGTCCGCGGCGAGACGTTCGAGTTCGACCTTCGCGGCATCGTCGAGCGCGTTGGCGCGGGTCGGGTGCAGCGCGACCGCGGCGTAGACGCGCGGGTCCCAGTTCGCGGCCTGCACTGCCCACTGCGCGGCGGCGAGGTCGTCGGCGACGGTGACCACCTGGCCGACACCGACCGAGGCGGCGCGGTCCACGATCACTGCGGTGGAGGCCGCATCGGTGGCACCGCAGGCATCGAGGTGGGTGTGCGCGTCGATGATCGGGGCGAGCGGCTCCGGCAGATCCGGTGCGGGGCGCTTGCTACTCATCGAAAACCGCCGCTCACCGTGGAATCGGCACCGGTCGGCTCGGCCGCGGCAACCGGGGAAACGGCGCAGCGGATATTCGCGTGAAGGTAGGAAACCACGGCCATTACAGTAGACACACCATGAGCGAAGCTGACCGCCCCGCCTTCTATATCACCACGGCCATCGCCTACCCGAACGGTGCGCCGCACATCGGGCATGCGTACGAGTACATCTCGGCCGACGCCATCGCCCGGTTCAAGCGGCTCGACGGGTACGACGTCTTCTTCATGACGGGCACCGACGAGCACGGTCAGAAGATGCAGCAGACGGCCGTCGCCGAGGGCGTCCCGGTGCAGGAGCTCGCGGCGCGCAACTCCGACGTGTTCGAGGCGCTGGACAAGACCCTCGACGTCTCCTTCGACCGGTTCATCCGCACCACCGACGAGGACCACCAGGTGGCCAGCGCCGCGATCTGGGAGCGGATGCTCGCCAACGGCGATATCTACCTCGGCAACTACTCGGGCTGGTACTCGGTGCGCGACGAGGCCTTCTACACCGAGGAAGAGACCACGCTGCTCGACGACGGCACCCGGATCTCCACCGAGTCGAAGACGCCGGTCACCTGGACCGAGGAGTCGAACTTCTTCTTCCGGCTCTCCGCCTACCAGGACAAGCTGCTCGCGCTCTACGAGGAGCATCCCGAATTCATCGCGCCCGCAACGCGTCGCAACGAGATCGTCAGCTACGTCAAGGCGGGACTGAAGGATCTGTCCATCTCGCGCACCACGTTCGACTGGGGTGTGCCGGTGCCCGGCCATCCCGATCACGTGATGTACGTGTGGGTTGACGCGCTCACCAACTACATCACCGGCGTCGGCTTCCCGGACACCGAATCCGCTGCGTTCCAGCAGTTCTGGCCCGCCGACGTGCACATCATCGGCAAGGACATCACCAAGTTCCACACCGTGTACTGGCCCGCGTTCCTGCTGTCGGCGGGCGTCGAGTTGCCGAAACGCGTTTTCGTGCACGGGTTCCTGTACAACAAGGGCGAGAAGATGTCCAAGTCGGTCGGCAATGTGGTCGACCCGCTGGAGCTGGTCGAGGCCTACGGCGTGGACGCGGTGCGCTTCTTCCTGCTGCGCGAGATCTCCTACGGGCAGGACGGCAGCTACAGCCACGACGCGATCGTCGGCCGGATCAACTCCGACCTGGCCAACGAGTTCGGCAACCTGGTACAGCGCAGCACCAAGCTGGTCGCGCGCGACTGCGGTGGCGTGGTGCCGACGCCGGGTGAGTTCACCGACGCCGACCGGAAGCTGCTGGATCTGACGAACGGGCTGCTGGACCGCTGCCGCGCCGAATACGACGCGCAGCAAATGCATCTCGCGCTGGAAGCGATCTGGCTGACCCTCGGCGAGACGAACAAGTACTTCTCCGCGCAGGCGCCGTGGGCGCTGGCCAAGTCCGGTACCCCGGAGGATCTGGCCCGCGAGGCGACGGTGCTGTACGTGACGCTCGAGGTGCTGCGGATCGTCGCGATCCTGGTGCAGCCGGTGATGCCCGCCTCGGCGAGCAAGATCCTCGATCAGCTCGGCCAGCAGGAACGCACCTTCGCCGATCTCGCGACGCCGATCGTGCCGGGTGTGGTGCTGCCCGCACCGGAACCGGTGTACCCCAAGTACATCGAGCCGAAGGACTGATCCGCGAGGATCGCTGCAGGAAGTAAACGGGCGCGGCCGCAGTCGAATCAGACTGCGGCCGCGCCGCGTTGACGGCATTGCGCGGCTCTCCAGAAGCCAACCCGCGCACCCTGATCCCGGACCGAAACGGCCATCGTTGCGTACCGGCGCGTAATCCCCTGGCGCACAGACGCATAATGCTGGGTTACGAATGTTCATGTTCGCCGATCAGGGAGGGCACCCATGCGAAGACAACAGGCGACCGACTCGACACCCATGCCGCAGAACAGCTTCGCCGACCGGCATCGGGCGGCGCGCGATGCCGTGCTGGTCTCGCAACGCGGTCGACTCATCGAGGCGATGGTCCAATGCGTCGACAGCAAGGGCTATTCCGGCACGACGCTCACCGATATCGTTGCCCGAGCGCGAGTCTCGCGCAGCACCTTCTATGAACACTTCGCGAACAAGGAAGAGTGCTTCGTGGAGGCGGTGCACACCGGGGTGGATATCGTGGCCACCCGGATCGCCGAGGAGCTGGCGCAGCTCGCGCCGACAGCCGACGTGTACGCCAGGATCGAGTCGATTGTCGGCACCTTCTGCGAAACCGTCGCCACCGAACCGGATTTCGCCCGATTGGTGCTCGTCGAATCGTTCAAGGTGAACCAGGCCGCAGTCGACTACCGCGACCTGGCCGTCGACCGGTTCGCCGAGCTGTACCGCCTCTTCTACAACCAAGCGCGCCAGGCGGATCCGGCCTTACCCGAGGTTTCCGATGAGCTGATCGCCCTGATCCCGGACGCGATCGGCGAACGCACCCGCCGAGTCATCGTGTCCGACGGCCCCGCTCGCGTCCCCGACCTGATTCCGCTGTTCGTTCACTTCGTCAACACAACACTCGGCCTGCCCACCTGAAACCGTTTCCCCCACTTAGGCATTCAGCGGCCGATGATCTACCCCGCGAATCACCCTCCACGACAGCCACATAGCAACCGGCGCGCCGCCATACCTCGGCGGGCCTCGAACATCTCAGGGCACCGACGACGAGTGGCACATAGCTGCGACGTTCGCCGAGAAGGACTCTCGATGGTGTGCCACTCGTCGGTGTCGAGTTACTTCCAGCGAGCGAGGAGACGTTCGATCTCCGCGGTGAGGGCGCGCTGCAGGAGGGGGCCGAAGCTGATCCGGGCAACGCCCTGATCCGCGAGCACCGCCTTGTCGGACTTGTCCGGGACCCCGACCATGCTGATGGGCAGGGACAGTTCGCTGGTCAGCCGACGCACGGCGGCATCGCCCTGCGCGCCCGCCGGGAAGAGCACGTCGGCGCCCGCCGCGGCGGCGAGCCCGAGGCGCTCGATGGCGCGGTCGACCCGATCGGCCTCATCGCCGTCCTGGCGGATGAACAGGTCGGTCCTGGCGTTGACCACCACGTGCACGCCGGCCGCATCGGCGAACTGGCGCAGGCCGTGCACCAGGTCTGCGTGCTCCTGCGGTGCGCGCAGGCGCTTGCCCTCGCTGTGCACGGTGTCCTCGATGTTCAGGCCGACGGCGCCCGCCTCGAGCAGGCCCTCGATCAGCTGGGCCGGTTCGAGGCCGTAGCCCGACTCGATATCGACCGAGACCGGCACCTCGACGGTCTCGGTGATCTGCCGGACCCGGGTGAGCGACTCGGCGAACGTCATGCCCTCGCCGTCGGCGCGCCCGATCGAGTCGGCGACCGGATGACTGCCCACGGTGAGCGCCGCAAACCCGGCGTCCACCGCGACCTTCGCCGACCACGCGTCCCACACGGTGGGCAGTACGGCGGGATCGCCCGGGCGGTGCAGTGCGAGGAATGCCTTGGCCTTGCTTTCCAGAGAGGTCATAGGACGATCATGCCCGGTCCGCGAGGCGCGCGCATCGGTCAAGCCTGCGGCGTCAGGCGGGTGATCGTGCCGGTGAAGCTGGTGACGTAGACCGAGCGCGGATCCCAGCCGGGGCCCGCGCCGAATCGGGCGGAGGTGGCGAAGGGAATGCCGTCGGCGATGACGCAGGACGAGCCGGTGTCGGGGTCGACGCGGACCACGCGGCCCGCGGCGTTCAGGGCGAGGTAGACGCCGCCGTCGGGGCCGACGGTGAGATCGTCGGCCGAGTTGAGCGGGCCGAAGCCGGGGATGGTGATGCGGGTGGGTGCGGCGTCCATTCGGTCGATGTCGATCGCGGCCAGCGTGGTAGTCGGATCAAAGGTGTTGGAAACGAACAGCTTTCGACGATTCGAGTCGTACATGATGCCGTTGGTAGAGGTCAACTCGGTCGCGATGGGGGTAGAGCCGTCCCCGGTGATCCGGGTGAGGGTTGACGGCGAGCCGAGATCCCGGCTGACCACGAAACCGCCGTCGGGCAGCTTCGCCAGGCCGTTCGGCGCGGTCAAGCCGGTCACCACGGTCGAGACGGTGCGCCGAGTCAGATCCAGCGCTTCGATCGTGCCGTCGGCGCGGCCGCCGAATCCGCTGCTCAGTGAACCCCCGGTGTTGAAGTACGCCGTGTCGCCCGCCACCACGATGCCGCCCGGAGAACTGGCCTGCGCCAGCACTTCTCGCGATCCGTCCGCGCCGAGGCGCAGCACCGCTCCCCCGCTACCGGAGGCGGGCACCTCGGACAGCAGGATGCCGCCGCGTCCGTCGAACGCCAGATTCTCCAGAATGCCGTAACCGGAGGCCACCGGCGACGCGGCCCATCGACCGCACTGCGCACCGGCTGTCTCCTCGGCGCTGACCACCCCGGCGCCCGAGACCAGCGCGAGCGCAACACTAACTGCCAGTACACCTTTGACTACGACATGGTGAATCGCCATGGTTCTCCCCTCGCACCGGCACTTCCGATCAACGTACCGACCGCTCAGCTCGAAATCCGCGGAATCCCCACGCCTCTGTGAACCTGCCAAGTTCTCGCCCGACGCCCTGTCCAGCCGCACAACCCGTCGACCGACCCGGCGAAGTACCAACCCGCCGTGGCGGTTCGGTCAGTCCTCGCCGTCGCGGCGGGCGACCAGCACCGCGTCATACAGCTCGTTGCGGGAGACGTTGTTCGCACTGGCGATTTGCGCGCAGGCGTCCTTGAGCCGGATGCCGTCGGCCGTCAGCGCCTCGACCTCGTCGACCAGGTCGACCGGATCGGCGGATTTCGGTTGCGCCCCTTCGAGAACGACGGTGATCTCACCACGGGCACCATCGACGGCCCAGGCGGCGACCTCGGCGAGCGTGCCCCGGATGACCTCCTCGTACGTCTTGGTCAGCTCGCGGCAGACGGCGGCACGACGGTCGGGACCGAGCACCGTGACCGCGTCGGCCAGACAGTCGGCGAGACGATGCGGCGCCTCGAAGAACACGCACGCGCGCGGCTCAGCGACCAAGGCGCGGAACCACTCTCGACGCTGACCGCCCTTGCGCGGCGCGAAGCCGTCGAAACAGAACCGCTCCACCGGCAGACCGGACAGCGCGAGCGCCGTGGTGACCGCCGACGGCCCCGGCAGGCAGGTCACCGGAAGCTGCCGCTCCACGCAGGCCGCGACCAGCCGGTAGCCGGGGTCGCTGACCGACGGCATGCCCGCGTCGGTCACCAGCAGCACGGTGCGGCCGTCCGCGATATCGCCGAGCAACGCCGGGATCTTCGCGATCTCCACGTGGTCGTAGAAGCTGACCACCCGTCCGGTGATCTCCACCCCCAGCGACTTGGCGAGCGACTTGGTGCGCCGCGTGTCCTCCGCCGCGACGATGTCGGCCGACCCGAGCGCGTCCCGCAGCCGCTGCGACGCGTCCCCGATGTCGCCCATCGGCGTCGCCGCAAGCACCAGCCTGCCCGGCCCTGTCGCCTCGTCCGCCACCGCACTCCCGTCTCGACCACGCCCGGCACCTACCGAACCTTCGCAGCCTATCGACTCGCCCCGACCGCCCCCACGAGTGCGGCCCGGGCCCGCACTCGGTATGTGATCGTGACCACGGCACAGGCGGGCGCGTGCTAAGGAATTCACCCAGTGTCGGGCTCACCGCTGCGGGACCTATGGGCGCGCACAGCATACGATCGGTGCGTGACACAGGTGACCGACCAGCGCGCGACCGCTCCGTTCGGGGCCGTGCCCTCCTGGTCGAGCCCCGCGCCGCGGCGGCCCGCGCCCGATTTCGGGCCGACCGACACCTTGCGGGGCTGGCTGGTCACCGCGTTCCTCACGGCGATCGCCGCGGTGACGCGGTTCACCATGCTCAACTATCCGACCGACGCGGGCACCCCGGTCTTCGACGAGAAGCACTACGCGCCGCAGGGCTGGCAGATGCTCAACGGCGGCTGGGTAGAAGACAATCCCGGTTACGGGCTGGTGGTGCATCCGCCGGTGGGCAAGCAGCTCATCGCGATCGGCGAGGCGATGTTCGGCTACAACGGCTGGGGCTGGCGCTTCGCCTCCGCGATGGCCGGGACGGTGCTGATCCTGCTGGTGATCCGCATCGTGCGGCGGCTGGCCCGGTCCACCCTGATCGGCGCGATCGCGGGCATCCTGCTGATCGCCGACGGCACCACCTTCGTCTCCTCGCGCATCGGCATGCTCGACATCTTCCTGGCGTTCTTCGCCACCGCGGCCTTCGGCTGTCTGATCGTCGACCGCGACGAGGTGCGGTCCCGGCTGGCCAAGGCCGACGCCGAAGGACGGATCGACGAGACACCGTGGGGTCCGCGCCTGGGGGTGCGCTGGTGGCGCTTCGGCGCCGGGGTACTGCTCGGATTGGCCTGCGGGACAAAATGGTCCGGCGTCTACTTCATCATCGCCTTCGGCCTGCTCAGCGTCTGCTTCGACCTGGCGGCGCGACGGGCGTACGGGGTGCGCAGTCCGTGGCTCGGCACCGCGATCCGCGATATCGGACCCGCGCTCTACGCGCTGGTGCTGATACCGCTCGGGGTGTACCTCGGCACCTACTGGGCCTGGTTCACCAGCGAAACCGGGATCGATCGGTGGGCTGTCGGCAATCAGGTCGGTACCGGCGGACCCTTCAGCTGGATTCCCGACGCCCTGCGCTCCCTGTGGTTCTACAGCGGTGAGGCGCTCAAATTCCATGAAGGCCTGACCAATTCGGCGGGCAATCACCACCCGTGGGAATCCAAGCCGTGGACCTGGCCGATGGGCCTGCGGCCGATGCTCTACTACTACGCCGACAACGGCGTCAGCGGCTGCGGACAGACCCAGTGCGTCAAGGCCGTCATGCTGATCGGCACCCCCGCGATCTGGTGGCTCGCCTTCCCGGTGATCGCCTGGATGTTGTGGCGCACCGTGGTTCGCCGCGACTGGCGCTACGCCACGGTGCTCGTCGGCTACGGCGCGGCACTGCTGCCCTGGTTCCTGACCCTCGACCGGCAGATGTACTACTTCTACGCGGTCGCCCTCGCCCCGTTCCTGGTGATGGGCATGGCCCTGGTACTCGGCGACATCCTCGGCCCCTCGCGGCGAATACCGGTGCCACGCAGTCCCGTCGGCACCTACCTACCGGTCTCACCCGACGAACGACACGCGCTCGGACTGCTCGCGGTATGCCTCTACCTCGGCCTGGTGATCGCCAACTTCATCTGGCTGTGGCCGATCCTCACCGCGCTACCGATCACCCCCGGCAACTGGCACGACCACCTCTGGCTGCCGAGCTGGCGCTAACCCTCCAGCGCCGCTTTGACATAACGCAACGCGGCAGCGTCGTCGAGACCGAGTCGCCGGACAGTTGCGACGTAGGCGGTGGCGGCGCGGCCCGCGACGTCGCGGGTCGGGTCGCCGGAGGAGGCGATGAAAGAGCCCTGCCTGCCCCGGGTTTCGACCACGCCGTCGGCTTCCAGCTCGCGGTACGCGCGGGCCACCGTGTTGGGGGCGAGGCCCAGTTGCGCGGCCAGCGCCCGCACGGTGGGGATCTTCGTGCCCGCGGTCAGCTCGCCGGAACGCACCTTGGCGATGATGCCCATGCGTAACTGCTCATAGGGCGGGACGGTCGACTCATGCGACACGGTGATGTTGAACATGATTTGATCACAACTCATCCCGGGAGATCGGACAGGACAGACAGCGGGGTCCGCCTCTACCGGAACCCAATTCGGAGCCAGGAATGCGCAGCACCTCGATACCCGCGTCTTCCAAGCGCGCGTTCGTCATCTCATTGCGTTCGTAAGCGGCGACCACGCCCGGCGCCAGCGCGAGCGTGTTGTTGCCGTCGTCCCACTGTTCGCGTTCGGCGGTGACGCCGTCCAGCCCGGTGTCGATCACCCGGAGCTTGTCGATGCCCATGGCCTTGGCCGCGGCGACCAGGAACGGGTCGGGTCCGCTCATCGCCACCTTGCCGTCACCGTTGCGCCCGCTGTAGCCGTCTTCGCGTTGAATGGTGAACGCGCACAACGAGTCACGCACCGCCGGATACATCACCAGCGCATCGCTGTCGACCATCGTGCAGACGGTGTCCAGGTGCATGGTCGCCCGGTTCTGCGCGATCGGCACGACCAGCACGGTGTGCGCCAGGTCGTCGTCGAACAGGCTGCGCGCCAACGCTTCCGCGCCGGCCGGTGAGGTGCGTTCGCCGACGCCCACCGCGACGACGCCCGGCGCGAGCAGCAGCACGTCGCCGCCCTCGATGGGCGCGGTGTGCGATTCGTAGGCGCGGCGCACCCCGAGGAAACGGGGATGGAAGGCGTAGATCAGATCGGTGAGCGAGGTCTCCCTGATCCGCGCGGGCAGCGCCAGCGAGGTGATCGCGACCCGCGGCCCGATCCAGAACGACGAGTCCCTGGTGAACAGCAGATTGGGCAGCGGATCGATGACGAAGTCGGCGCCGTGGTGCATCCGCCGCACCAGCGAGGTGGCGTCGGGCCCGAACGGCAGTTCGTCGAAGGTCATCCCGGCCATCAGGATGTTGGCCAGTTCCCTGGCCCGCACGCCGCGCAGGAAGGCGGCCAGCTGGTCGGCCAGCCCGTGCCCGAGCCTGCGCGCGTCCACCGCGGCGGAAATGCCCTGGATGCGGGCGGCGCCGCTGACCGCGAGGGTCTCGGCGAGCAGGTCGGCCAGCAGCAGCACCTCGACGCCGCGGTCGCGCAGCACGCCGGTGAACGCGTCGTGCTCCTGTTGCGCCCGCTCCACCCACGGAATGCCGTCGAAGAGCAGCTGGTCGTTGTTGCGCGGCGTGAGCCTGCGCAGTTCGTCGCCCGGCCGATGCAGCAGCACCGTACGCAGCGTGCCGACCTCGGAGGTCACCGTCAACCGCGTGCCCGGACTGTCGGGGTCCAGCCCGTCCGCGTCCGAGTCCTCTCCGTGCCGCGCGGGCACAGCGTCTGCTCCCATGCTCAGACCGTAGTTCGCCGCGGCCACAAGAGCACGTAATTCGGGCCTTCGTTGCCGTCTTGCCGTGTGTGAAGTCGCTCGCTATCGGATTATCGGGCCGAGTTGACCGTTGCGGTGCGATTCCTCCCCGAGCTCACCCTAACCTCAAGTATTGTTTAGGGGAATGGAGGAGCGTGCATGTCGACAGCCGATTGGCGAGCAAAGGAGCTGACCCCCGGGCAGCTTTCCGAGCGTAGCGGAGTAGCAGTTTCCGCGTTGCACTTCTACGAACGCGAGGGACTCATCAGCAGCCGCCGGACCAGCGGGAATCAACGCAGATATGCGCGAGAGACATTACGGCGGGTCGCCTTCATTCGTATCTCGCAGCGGGTCGGCATCCCGCTCAGTGAAATTCGCGAAGCCCTCGATCAACTTCCGGAGGGTCGCAATCCCACGCGCCGCGACTGGGAGTCGCTGTCCACCACCTGGCGCGCGGACCTGGACGATCGCATTACTCAACTGATTCGGTTGCGCGACAACCTCACCGGCTGCATCGGCTGCGGCTGCCTGTCGCTCGGCAGCTGCAAGCTCGTCAACGAGCACGACCGGCTCGGCACCGAGGGACCCGGCGCGCGCGTGCTCGACGTGCAGCTCAACTGCGCTGCGCGGCCAGCAACCGGCTGAAGCGGGCGCTGGCCCGCCGCATCACTATCTCGTAGGGCAGCGCGAACTTTCGCGCCCACCAGTAACCGAACCGGATGTCGAAGGACGTGTAGATCAGGAACCGGTTGCGGGTGACGCCGCGCAAAATCGATGTGGCCACGTGTTCCGGCGACACGGCATGCTTGGTGAACGACTGGGTGAGCCGTTGGATCTTCGGCGACTCCCGATCGACGCCGACCAGCTCGACGCTGTGCACCAGCGGGGTGTCCACCGCGCCCGGCACCACCAGGTGCACCGTGATGTCGTGCTGGTCCAGGTCGAACCGCAGCACCTCGGAGACGCCGCGGATGCCGTACTTGCTGGCGCTGTAGGCCGCGTGCCAGGGCAGTGCGAGCAGCCCGGCCGCCGAGGAGACGTTGACCAGCGAGCCGCCCTTGCCCGCGCGCACCATGGGCGGCACGAAGTTCTCGATCACGTGGATCGGGCCCATCAGGTTGACGTCGACCATCCGCCGCCAGTGCTTGTGCTCCAGGTTCTCCACGGTGCCCCAGGCCGAGGTGCCCGCGACGTTCATCACGACGTCGAGGCTGCCGTGCTCGGCGTGCACCTTCTCGGCGAAGGCGGTGACGGCCTCGTAGTCGGTGATGTCGAACGCCTGCGCGACCAGCACGACGCCGCCCGCGCCGCGGATATCGGCCACCGTCACGTCCAGCCCGGTTGCGTTGATATCGGTGAGTACCAGCTCGGCGCCCGCCTCGGCGGCGGCCAGCGCGGTGGCCCGGCCTATGCCACTCGCCGCGCCCGTGATCAGCACTTTCGCGTCCCGCAATGTCCTGCGGCCCGGTCGCCCATTACCTCGCACTGCGCATCCCCATCTCGAATTGCTCGAATCGGCTCACCGCAGGGTACTTGGGGTGAAGCTCAGCGGCCCAGTACGGCGAGCATTCCGGCCACTGCCCGGGGCCAGGTGTATTGCTCGGCGCGGCTGCGGGCCGCTTGCCTGCGGCCGACCGTCGGCAGCGCGAGCACGTCGGTGACCGCCTGCGCGAACGCGGAGCCGCGATCGTCGGCGACCGCGCCGCACTCGGCGGTCACGATGTCCTTCAGCGCGGAGGACCGGCTCGCCACCACCGGGGTGCCTGCCGCGAGCGCCTCCAGCGCGGCCAGACCGAAGGTCTCGTGCGGGCCCGGTGCCAGCGAAACATCCGCGGTGGCAAGGAGTTTCGCCACCATCGCGCGTTCGGAGATGAAGCCGGTGAAGTGCACGGCGGCCAGTCCGTTTGCCAGGGCGGGTAATCCACGCGCCCGGCGTTCCAGCGCCTCGCGCCGCGGCCCGTCACCGGCGACGACCAGCCGGACCTCGGTGCCCGCTTTGCGCAGTGCCGCGACCGCCTCGATGCTGCGCTCCACCCGCTTCTCCACGGACAACCTGCCGCAGTGCACGAGCAGCGGATGTCCGGGCGCACCGAGATCGGCGCGCAGTCGGTCATCCTGTCTACGGGGGCTGAACAGCTCCAGATCCACCCCGAGCGGCACCAGCTCGACATTCGGCGCACCGATCCGCAGGAACTCCTCCCGCGCGAATTCGGTGGTGCAGACCACGATGTCGTAGTCGGCGGCGGTGCGGCCGTTGGCCACATCGGCGCAACGCCGGGCGGCCTGGCGGGGCATGAACTGACCGAGCAGCCGGTCCAGTCGTTCGTGCGAGATCATCACGCCCGCCACGTCGCGCCGCCTGGCCCAGCGGCCGAAGCCGCGCAGGGTGAGCCGGTCGGAGACCTCGAGCACGTCGGGGCGCAAACCGTTGAGCACGTCGGCAACCTGTCGCGGGTCGGCCGCACGGTAGCCACCGGTCCATGGAATAGCCAAGGCAGGCAAGGTTATTCGCACCACACCGGTCGGCAGTATCTCTTCGGATCGGCGCGCGCCTGGCACAATGAGCACCACTTCGTGTCCGGCGGAGGCGTATCCCTCGCCGAGGTGATGCAGGGCAGTGCGCAACCCACCCGAACGCGGGCCGTAGAAGTTCGCAAGCTGAACTATGCGCACATCGCCGATGGTGCAGCTAGTGGGGTTATCTTCGGGACCGAAGCGCCCAACGCGGCGTGAACAGCCGTGAAAGACCCGGCGAACCGGCTTGTCAGCCCTGTTCCGGCCACACCCGGATCAGTCCGTGCCCGCGTTCGGCGGGCACCGGCGACAGCTCGGCCCGCACCGGAATCCAGTCGGTATCGGCGAAGCGCACGCGCAGTCGCAGCTGCTTGGCATCCGCGTCTTTGTCGGCCAGATCGGCACAGGCAGTGCGGAAACCGACGAGGTCGTCGGGATGCACCTTCGGGCGTTCGACGGCCCAGCGGTCCAGCGGCGGGCCCGGGGCGCGGGTCCACTCGTAGATGAGGCAGGAGCTCAGTCCGACGAAGCCGACGCCATCGTCCGTCCGCCGCGACACCGCGCGCAGCATGGTCATGTCGACATCGGGTTGGGCCGCCGCCGCATCGGTGAATTCGTGCATCACCGCCCTGACCCGGCGGGCGACCGGATCGGCTCTGGTCACCATCTGGAAGCTGCGCACGACACCGTCGTCGCCGACCATGTCGACCTCGCTCTGATGCCTGCCGTAGAGCGCGCCGACCATCTCGAAGTAGTCGATCCGGCTCTCGAACCGCGCCATCCGCCCGAAGGTCTCCGGCGGTGTCCGGATCACCCGAACGTCCTCGGGCGCTCGCGCGAAGACCAATTCCTCCAAACCCGGTCCGTGATGCGCCAATTCGGTGTCGGCCTGCCAATCCCACGCGGCGACCCGAGGGCGCTCCGGCCGTTGCACATCGTCGCGCCCCGCCCACACCTGCACGCCGTGCACCTCGTCGAACGCGCACCGGATGGGCACGCCGACCACGACGAGCCTTGTCTCACAATGGGTTACGGTCTCAGCAGTCTCGAGGCAGCGCTGCACCACTTCGACGATCCGTTGCGACGCAGCGGCATGCAGTTCCCGACGGACCCGCAGCAGACTTACCCAGTCCTTCACTTTGGCCCCGTCGGCCACCAGTGTCGGTACCTCATACTGACCCGTCGGCATGCGGCCCAGGGTCTCGATCAGCAACCAATCATGTTCGGACAGCTTGTGTTCGGACACGCGGCCGCCGGTCATATCCCCGCGGTACCTCGACTCGCCCGAGGCAGATCGAGATCGAGTGGGATGCGGCCCACCGCCAGATGCGCTTCCACTTCGTCGGCGGGCATCGGCCGGGCGATCAAGAAGCCTTGTGCCCGATAGCAACCGAGCCCGACCAGGGTGCGCGCGGCCACCGCGGTCTCGACGCCCTCGCCGACCACCCCGAGACCGAACGAACCGGCAAGTCCGATAATGGATTTCACGATCGCGAGATCGTCCGTGCTGGCGCCGAGGCGCTGCACGAAGCCGCGGTCGATCTTCACCGCGTCGACCGGAAGCGCCTTCAGATGCGACAGCGAGCTGTAGCCGGTGCCGAAGTCGTCGATCGCGATCTGCACGCCCATCCGTTTGAGCCCGCGCAGCGTGACCTGGGTGCGCGCCAGATCCTGCACGACGACATGCTCGGTGATCTCCAGGCAGATCGAGCTGCCGTCGATGCCGAACAGCCGCAGGATGTCCTCGATCCGCTCCACGAAGTCCAGGCTGACCAGCTGCACCGGCGAAACATTGATCCGCATCACCACATTCGAGGCAAGCCCGCGCCTGCGCCACTCGGCGAACTGCGCGCAGGCCGAGCGAATCACCCAGCGTCCGAGCTCGCCGGCCAGGTTGGTCGCTTCGGCCACGGTGACGAACGCCGCGGGCGGCAGCAGCCCCCTGGTCGGATGCAGCCAGCGGACCAGCGCCTCCAGTGCGACGATCCGGCCGGTCCGCAGGTCGACCTCGGGCTGATAGTGCAGCAGCAGCGAGCCATCGGACACCGCACCGCGCAGGTTGAGCTCGACATCGTCTTGCAGTTCGAACTGGGCCCGCATGGCGTCGGTGAACACCGCGACACCATTGCCGCCGCCCGATTTGGCGGAGAGCAGCGCGTGGTCGGCCCGGCGCAGCACGTCGGCGACGGTGGTCTCGCCGGGGATGCCGACGGCGACGCCGATGCTGGCCGCGCGGCTCACCGATTCACCGCCGACGGTGACCCGTCGTCCGATGAGCTGCTGGATCCGGGTGCCCTCTTCCTCCGCCGCGACCGCGTCCATCGGCTTGGCGGGCACGATGACGAACTCGTCGCCGCCGAGGCGCGCGATCATGTCGTCCGGATCGAGGTGCTCGCGCAACCGCGAGGACAGCGTGCGGATGAAGTTGTCGCCCGCGGTGTGCCCGAGGAAGTCGTTGAGCGCCTTGAGCCGATCCAGGTCCAGGAAGAACGCCGCCACCGGACCGGGACTGCCCGGCTTCAGCCGCTCCTCCATGTGCTCGAGCAGCGCGCGGCGGTTGGCCAGCCCGGTGAGGTCGTCGTGCAGCGCGATGTAGCGCAGCCGCTCCTCGGCGACGACCCGCGCCTGCAGCTGGGCGAACAGCGCGGCGATCGCCTTGAGCACGTTGAGCTCGCGGGTGCTCCACTCCCGGTCGCCGGTCTTGATGAAGCCGAGCACGCCGGTCGACTCGCCGCGCGAGAGCAGCGGCACGGCGGCGGTGGTGACGACGGGGATGCCGGAGGCCCGGCGCATCGTCTCCTGATAGTCGGCGAACTCCGGCGTCGGGCGGGCGATCATCGGCTCGGTCGCGTGCTCGAACGCACGGAACACCGGATCGGCGCCCTCGAAGTAGACGATCTCCAGCGGATCCGGATCGGGCACCTGCGGGCGGTGCGGCCACTCCGCGATCAGCACCGAGGCCCGGCGCTCGCGGTCGGTGTGGCGCACGTAACTGAAGTCGACATCGAAGTACTCGACCAGCTGAGCCAGCACCCGCTCGGTCGCCTCGGCCATGGTCGTGGCGTCGACACCCATCAGCTCGGAGGCGACCTGGGTCACCAATGAGTCGAGCGTCCGCCGAGGCACCTTGTCTCCGATCACGCTATTCACGGGTGTCCACGCCAGGCATCGGCCGCTTACCGCTCCGGAGCCGCCGGCTACGACCCCGGGCAGCGGCCGAATCGCTCAGGCATAGCACCAACGCCATGGTCTCATGCTCAGGTGTTGAGAGCAGGTCCGAGAAACGAAGCGAGGCCAGTCTATCCACGCGATCCGGGAAAATCGTGGCCGGTGCGCTGGGGCGTCGCGATTTTCGGCTGCTGTCATCACCCATCCGTCACCCCACCATTCCGGGGTCGGTGTCCGACGCACGGCGCCTATGCCGTTCGACTCGAATCGTCGAGCCTTGCAATTCATCGGCAATTGCCCGACGAGACCGATTATCCCACCAGATCGGATCGGCCCGGTTGTGATCTTCCGAATCGGGGCCCGGCGGGAAATGACCTGCTACCGTCCCACCGAAGCCGCCAGCAACCCGGATCGGCGCGGCGGCGGTGCTCGCCTCGACAGCCATACTGTTCCTACTCCGTTGCTCCGCATCCTTACGCGGTCGTCGAACCGGGGCCGACAATCTCCACCCGAATCCTGCTTTCCGGACGAGTTTGACTAGGGCAGTATCCGTCATCCAGCAAGAATTGACCAGACGTCTGGTTAATCTTCCGAAAACTGGATGCAGCCTCGCAAATTCCCCCTGGTCAGAACCCGTCTTGCGGATGAGCAAAATACCAGAGAGACCGGTCGGTTCTAGCGCAGCTAACCAGCAGCAAGCTAGACCAGGATAGAGATGAACAGCTCCACCGAATCCGGCCCTTGCCAGATCTCGATCTCTTCCCGGTAGGCGCGGGTGATCTCGGCCGAGGCCGTCGCGTCATCGACCTGGGCCCACACGTCCTCCACCGGATCGTGATAGTCCCCGTTCGGCGCGAAGCGGGCATAGACGCCCTTCGGCACGCGCACCAGGACATCACCGATCGGCACCGACTCCGGCTCGCGGTACTCGAAGCAGACCACGGCGTTGTAGTTGCCCGCCGGGTCCGGCACGTACACCGTGAACATCGGCCGGTCGGCGCCCTTGCGGTCGCGCAGCCGGTCCTTGAGGAACTCGATCAGGTCGCTGTTGCTGACCTTGAAACTCGGGCGCACCCGTGGCACCACCAGGCCGCCGTAAATCGCCTCGCCACGCACTGCGATCGCATAACTCATGACTGCGCCTCGCTGGCGCTCGGCTCCGTCATGTGCATGGCACGCTGGCACATGATTCGCTCGCTACGCTCGCTCATCGCGCGTCTACCGCCAGGTAGAGCTCGATCTTGTAGGCGTGCGGGTAGCACTCGAAGTCACCGGTGTAGGTCCGCTTGATCTGGTTGTGTTCCTCGGCGTACGCGATCTGGGTCCAGAGGTCGGTCATCACCTGCGGGAAGTTACCGACCGAAGAGAAGCGCGCATAGGTGCCGCGCGGCAGCCGGGCCACCAGATGGCCGCGGGTGACGTCGCCGAAGGACGCGCACTCGTAGCCGACGATCTGCGTGTTGTAGGTGCCGAGCTCACCGGTGTAGTCGGTGTAGGCACTGGCCAGCGGGCCACCGAGCTCCTGGTGCAGCACGGTCGCCCAGGCTGCCTCCAGGTCGTGATCACGCAGCTCTCCGAGCGCACGTTTAGGGCTGCGCACCGGCAACCCGGCAACCCACGTCTCGTCCCGCTCGACGATTTCAAACTGCATGGAAAGACTCTTTCGAGATGAATCCGGGGGCGTCGCCCGCATCCGGTCGGTCAGAAAGGCCATGCTATCAACACAGACCGGGTGGTCACGATCACATGTCCTCCTTGTTACCCATCCTCATGACGGCTCCGAACTGGACAAACGATCACTTGCCCCGCACCGGCGACCCGAACGGAGTCCTGATGAACGACAACCCCATCCATGACGAATCGGGCCGAGGCACCCCGATGCCGCACCTAGGGTGACTCCCGTGTGCCACACCATCGCCGAGCTGGACGACGCGGTCGCGGACTGCTTCGCCTGCCCACGACTCGTCGCTTGGCGTGAGCAGGTGGCGCGGGAGAAGCGCGCGGCGTTCCGGGACGAAACCTATTGGGGTCGCCCGGTTCCCGGGTACGGACCGGACGACGCGCGATTGCTGGTCGTCGGGCTGGCGCCGGCGGCACACGGCGGCAACAGAACCGGCCGCATGTTCACCGGTGACCGCAGCGGCGACGTGCTCTACGCGGCCATGCACGCGGTCGGGCTGGCCAACCAGCCGACGGCGACGCATCGCGACGACGGCCTGCGCCTCAACGGCGTCCGCGTCACCTCGCCGGTGCACTGCGCGCCGCCGGACAACAAGCCGACACCCGACGAGCGCGACCGCTGCAGGCACTGGCTGGCCACCGAATTCGCTTTGCTCGCACCGACTGTCCGCGCCGTCGTGGTGCTCGGCGGGTTCGGCTGGCAGGCACTGCTGCCCGTGCTCGCGGACGCGGGCTGGATCATTCCGCGCCCGCGACCGAAGTTCGGCCACGGTGCGCACGTGCAACTCTCCCCCGCCGATGCCGACCGCGCACCGCTGCATCTGTTCGGCTGCTATCACGTGAGCCAGCAGAACACCTTCACCGGCCGACTCACGCCCGCGATGGTCGAGGCGGTGCTGAGCACGGCAATACAGGCGGCGGGGCTCGAGGTCAAGAGGCCGACGAGCTACTAGTTCGAGGGACTCGCCGGGGTCATCGGCGCACGATATCGTTATCTCCGGGGCGTCGGGAGCCAGGCCGGGAGACATCGCGGCGCGGCTCGGACGGAGGAGCTGGGCGAGCCACGGGCGCGCTTATGTCGAACGGAGCGAACGTTGCCTAGTAACCAAATGGTGTTCCTACTAGTGGATCTCGTGCTCATCGCGGTGGCGGCGCGGTTACTCGGCAGGCTTGCCGAGCGGCTGGGCCAGCCTCCGGTGATCGGTGAGATCGCGGCGGGCATCATCGTGGGGCCCACGATTCTGGGGGCACATCTCTCCGGCATGGTCTTCCCGCAGGACGTCCGTTCCTATCTGAGCGCGTTCGCCAATGTCGGTGTGATGATCTTCATGTTCCTCGCCGGACTGGAGATCGATCGCAGCTCGTTCAACGGCAATCGCCGTGCCGTGGCCAGTGTTTCGCTGTCCGCCTACTTCGTACCGTTCGCGCTCGGCTGCGTTGTCGCCCTTGCCGTGCTTTCGCGGTATCACCACGGAAACCGGCTGGTCTTCGCGCTGTTCATCGGCTGCGCGCTCGCCGTCACCGCGTTCCCGGTGCTGGCCCGCATCCTGATCGAGCGCGACCTGATGGGCACCAGGATCGGGCAGCTCAGCATGGCCAGCGCGGCCATCGACGACATCCTGGCGTGGACCGTGCTCGCCTTCGTCATCGGCCTCGCCCGCCCGGGTGCGAGCAATCAGTGGAAACTGCTGCTCTTCGTGCCGTTGGTGATGGCGATGTGGTGGCTCGTGCGCCCGCTACTCACCCGAGCTTCTCGCTCCACCGCGGTGACCAGCAACAATACGATGATCTTCCTGGCCGTCTGCGGTGCGCTGATCTGCGGTGCGGCCACCGAATGGATCGGCCTGCACCTGATCTTCGGCGCCTTCCTATTCGGCGTCATCTTCCCCCGCACCCACCGGCCGGTGGTGGAAACCGGTGCGCAACTGCTGAGTTCGGTCTTCCTGCCCGCCTTCTTCGTAATCGCGGGACTCCAGGTGGATCTCACCTCACTCGACCGCGCGGGCGTCGTGGAGATGCTGGCCATCCTGTTGACCGCGCTGGTCGGCAAGCTCGGCGGCACCTACCTCGCCGCGCGCGCCAACCGCATCGAACCGCGCGAGGCGGGTGCGCTGGCGAGCCTGATGAACACCCGCGGCCTCACCGAACTCATCATCCTCAACATCGGTCTGACCACGGGACTCATTGGGGTGCAGCTGTATTCGATTCTGGTGGTGATGGCCTTGGTGACCACCGCCATGACGTCGCCGCTGCTGCGGCTACTCAAGGTGACGCCCGAACTCGGGCGGCTGCCGATCCCGGCAACGGCGGAGACCCAGATGGTTACCCGCTCAACGCCGGAAGGTGCGGCGTAGGTCGTCGATCCAGGCGTCGGGAACTTCCCAGGGGATGAAGTGACCGCCCGCTTCGTGGGCGGTGAGGTTGACGTGGTTGTACCAGTCGGCGCGGTCGCTGGCGAGCCAGCTCTGAACTCGCTGCTCGGGAGTGGTTACGCCGGGCGGGTTTTCGTGGCCGACGAAGGTTATGCCGGTAGGCGCCTCGACAACTGGGATGCGGTCGTGTGCCGGGGTCCAGGGGTAGCGATTCGCGTTGGCGTAGTAGCGGATCGAGGTGCCGATGGCGTTGTTGACCCAGAAGATCATGGCGTGGGTGAGCAGGTCGTCCTTGGCGAAGACGGTTTCTACGTTGCCACGGCTGTCGCTCCAGGTGGTCCAGCGCTGCAGAATCCACGCGAGCAGGCCGACGGGTGAGTCGGTGAGGCCGTAGGCGAGGGTGCTCGGTTCGAGTACGTGAGCGGCGAGATGGACGGCGAAGCGGTGCTCCAGGGAGAGCAGTTGCCGATAGGCGGGCTCCGGTAGGCCCGGCGGGATCGGTTGTCCGCCACTGAGATCCCAGGCGCGGTCGCCGCTGAAGAGGGTGAGCTTCAGGCCGGAACCGATGTGGATGCCGTGCAGTTCGTCGGCGTACTTGTGGCCGAGTTGGCCGGTGACGAGGGCGCCGACATCGCAGCCCGCCGCCGCGTACTTCGGATGGCCGAGGGTGTCGGTCATCAGGGTGTGCCAGAGGTCGGCGACCTTCCAGAAGTTCATGTCGGGGTTGTTCGGCAGCGGCGTGGAGAAACCGAAACCCGGCAGCGAGGGGACGATGACGTCGAACGCGTCGAACGGGTCGCCGCCGAAGGCCGCGGGGTCGGCGAGCGGGTCGATCACCTTGGACCAGTGCCAGAAGGTCCACGGCCAGCCGTGGGTGAGGATCAACGGGGTCGGGTCTGGGCCGACGCCCGGCTTACGCATGAAGTGGATCGGTACGCCGTCGATTGTCACGCGGTAGTGCTCGTAGGCATTGATCGCGGATTCGGCTTTGCGCCAGTCGTATTCGTTAATCCAGTAGTCGACCAGCTCCTGGAGGTAGCGGCGGCCGACGCCGTAGGACCAGTCGTCGTTGGCCACATCATCGGGCCACCTGGTCAGCCGAAGCCGCGTCGCGAGATCGTCCAGTACGTCGTCGGCGACGTGGATGGGCGATGCCTCCAGCGGAAACCCCGATGTCATGAATATCCTTCCGATATAGGCGAATTGGCAGCCATGGACCAGCGCTCGGTATCCATCAGCGCGGCCATTCGCGCGAGCGCGGGCAGCGCCGCACTGATCGCCCGCCGTTCCGCGGGCGTCAACTCCTCGACCAACTCGGTGAATCGACGAACCCGCTCGCGATGCCGGGTCTGCACGATCCGCGCACCCGCCGCGGTGATCTCGACCAGCACCGCCCGGCCGTCCACGGGATCGGGGCGACGTTCGACCAGCCCATCCCGTTCGAGCCGACTGACCAGCTGAGTAATAGCGGGCTGCGTGATCTGCTCGGTCACCTTCAGCGCGGTCATCCGCAACGGGCCCCTGTCGGCCAACGTGTGCAGCACCGAAAGCGTGGTGAAGGTGTGCTTCTCGGCGCTCGGCAACCGAATGGACCCCCGCGTGAACGCACCCATCACCCGCGCGAGGTCGTCGGCCTCGAGGTCACGTCGCTGCGCTGCCACAGTCGCAATGTATCACCGTTTAGTTAAGTTGCTTATGTAGTTTCGGATGGCCTGATGTTCGGCGACGGCGGTCCGCGGGCGACAGGCCGCGTGGGTAGTGGGGATCTTCGCTGGTGGGACCTAGTGTGCGGGGATGGCTAACCTGCATGGTCAGCATGAGCGGCGGCGGACGCGAGCCGAGTGGTGGGCGATGGTGCGGGCTTCGCCGTACCTGCCCGCGACGGTGCTGGTGCTGCTGGTGACTGCTGCGGCGGGGTTGTTCGCCGGGTCGTATACGTACGCGTTGGCGAATCCGACGCCGCGGCAGATCCCGATCGCGGTGATCGGGTCGGAGCAGGATTCGTCGGTGCAGCGGTTCATCGCGGACATGCAGCGCTCGCTGGACGATTCGCTGACTGTTCGCCACTATGACACTGCTGTGGCGGCGCGGTCGGCCATCGAGGATCAGCAGGTCTTCGCCATCGTCACGGCGCATCAGCCCGGTGTGCGGCTCGATATCGCGAGCGCGTCCGGTCAGTCGGTCGCGCAACTGCTCACCCAGGTCGCCACGGCGGCCGGTCCGGCGGTGGGCGGTCCGGTGGAGATCACCGATGTCGTGCCGTTGCAGCGCGGCGATCCGCGCGGGCTCGCGATCTTCTATATCTCGTTGGCCGCCGTGATCATCGGGTTCGTGGGTGCCACCCAATTCAGTGTGCACGCGTCAGCGCTGAATCCTGTTGAGCGAATTGGGTTCACGGCGCTGTACGCGGTGTGCGGCGGCTTTGTCATTGCGGCAGTGGCGGATTGGGTGCTGGGCGCGGTCCGGCTACCGTATCTGGAGTCGTGGGGGATCCTGTCGTTGACGATGTTCACCTCCGGAATGGTGTTCACCATGTTCAACACCCTGTTCGGCCGGTGGGCGATCCTGCCGACCTGGGGTCTGATGGTGCTGCTCGGCAACCCGTCCTCCGGCGGCGCGGTGTCCTGGCCGCTGCTGCCGTCCCTGCTCGGCCATATCGGCCGCTGGCTGCCACCGGGTGCGTCGGTCAACGCGCAGCACACCGCGGTGTATTTCGGTACGCACCAACATCTTCTGCCGTTCCTGGTGCTCGCAGGCTGGGCGCTCGTCGCGTGCGCGGTGTTCTGGATCTGGCGCAGCCGGCATCCCGGCGGCCGGACGACCGGGAACGCGCACGACGCCCGGTCACGGGATCGGGAAGTGGTCGGCGAGAAACCTGCCGAAGACGTGCCGGGATAGCTGGGTGCCCCAGCCTTCCCAGGTGAAGTCGTAGATGTGTTCGCCGTAAGGCACTGCGAGCACCTGGTTTTCGACGCCGACCCGGCGCAGCCGTTCGGCCAGTTCGGCCGAGCCGCGGTACGGCGCGACGTGATCCCGGTTGCCGTGCATGAGCAGCGTCGGCGGCACATTCGGGCGGACGTAGGTGACCGGCGAGGCCGCCTTGTAGCGATCGGGCACCTGGTCCGGAGTGCCGCCGGTGTAGTCCTCGAGGAACGTGTGCATCCGTCCCGGCAGGCCGGTGTCGCGCCACGCCTCGACCAGATCGGGCACCGGGTAGAACGCCGCGACCGCCTTGACCGCCGTGTCGGTGACCGCGCAGCTCGGCGCCACCCGGTCGTCGGCGTACGCACCCATCAGCGCGAGATTGCCGCCCGCCGAACCGCCCGCGAGCATCACTCGCTCGGGATCGATCCCGTACTTCGCCGCCTGCTGCTTGACCCAGCCGACGGCACACTTCACGTCCGCGGGTGCTTGATTCCAGCGCGCGGGCGGCGTCAGCCGGTATTCGATCGCGAACACCGCATATCCCTTGTCGTTCAACCACTTATGCCACATCGGCGCCTCCCCGCGATCGCCGTTGCGCCAGCCACCGCCGTGCACCCACACCACCGCGGGTCGCGGTCGGGCCGAATCGCCCTCGGGCAGCTTCACATCCAGCTTCAGGTCCTGACCGTCGACGGTGTTGTACACGGTGCTCAACGATTCGACCGGCGCGCCGGTGTTCGTACCGCCGGACAGATAGTCGTCGAACGACAGCGTCGCGTCCTGCCGCAAAGCCGTCCCCCACGATGCGGCCAACGGGAAGCCCGCGGCGACCACGCCGAGCAGGCACACCAGCCCGGTCACCGCCGCCACCCGGCGCACGCCGACCCGGCCCTTCTTCCCAAAGGCGATCAGCGACAACACGAATCCCGCCAGCCCGAGCGGGATCAGGTACAGCCCATAGTCACTCACCACATGCGTCAGCACCACGAAGGGCGCGGGGATCCGCACCGCGATGATCACGTAAATGAACAGCACCATCAGCGCGGCAACCCCGGCCGCCGATGCCGCAACCAGCCAGCGAATGACCATTCGCTCATTAACCCACGACCGCCCGAACCAGTCCCGTTGGCACGCCGACCACACCTGGTCACCGAGGCGCACTTGATACGTGCGGCCAGAAGGCGGAGGATGTCCCAATCTGCGGTATATCGGTCCGAACGGACACGGCGGACGGCTAGCGCAGCACGCATTCTGGGACAGGTCAGCACCTTCGTTTACAGGAGCGTTCCCATGACAGAGCACATCGCAGGCATCACCATTCCGGACAGCCGCCTGGTCGCCGAGGCCACCGAGCTGGTGCGCGCCAGCGCGCCGCCGCTGCTGTTCCATCACTCCCGGCGTGTCTATCTGTTCGGCATGTTGCAGGGACAGTTGCGCGGGTTGAAGCCCGATCCCGAGCTGCTGTACGTCGGCGCGATGTTCCACGACCTCGGACTGACCGACACCTACCGCACCGCGAACCAACGATTCGAGGTCGACGGCGCCGACGAGGCCCGCCGATTCCTCATCGCGCACGGCATCGATGACGAGGCGGCGCAGCGGGTGTGGACGGCCATCGCGTTGCACACCACACCGGGCATTCCCGAGCACATGGCGCCCGAGATCGCGCTGGTGACGGCCGGTGTCGAAACCGACGTCCTCGGTATCGGTTACCGCGAGCTGGACCGCACCGATATCGACGCGGTCACCGCCGCGCATCCGCGCCCCGACTTCAAACGACAGATCCTCGCGGCGTTCACGAACGGGTTCGCCGATCGCCCGGACAGCACCTTCGGGACCGTCAATGCCGACGTCCTCGCGCACTTCCTGCCCGGCTTCGTCCGGACCGATTTCGTCGAGGTCATCCAAGCCAACCCGTGGCCCGAATGAGCGGACGTCCCCACGTAGTCGGCGTGCTCGTCTTTCCCGGCGTCACGCTGCTCGACGTGGCCGGGCCGAGCGAGGTGTGCACCGAGGCCAATCGGTGCGGCGCCGACTACCGGATCACGCTGATCTCCCCCGACGGCGCGCCGGTGCGCTCCTCCACCGGCTTGCGTTTCGATGTGGACCGCGCCGCGGACGACATCCGCAAGCTGGACACCCTGGTGGTGCCCGGCTCAGAGGAGCTGGTCTCCGCGGCATTGCCGCCCGAACTGATTTCCGCCGTAACGCGATTGGCTGAGCGCGCGCCGCGGATCGCCTCGGTCTGCACGGGCGCTTTCCTGCTCGCCGCGGCCGGTCTGCTCGACGGCCGCCGGGCGACCACGCATTGGCGGCACGCCGCGGCACTGCAACGGCGCAACCCCGGCGTCGAGGTCGATCCCGACGCCATCTTCGTCACCGACGGGCCGATCATGACCTCGGCCGGGATCACCGCGGGCATCGATCTCACCCTGCACCTGGTCGAACAGGACCACGGCCCGGCCCTGGCCCGCGACGTGGCCCGCGCACTGGTCGTCTTCCTTCAGCGCCCGGGCGGCCAATCGCAGTTCTCCGTCCCGATCCGCACATCGGCACCGCAGGACAACACCCTGCGAACGCTGCTCGACACCATCCACACCGACCCCACCCGGGACTACACCGTCCCCGTCCTCGCCGCGCTCGCCAACACCAGCCCGCGCCAACTCACCCGGCTGTTCCGTCGAGAGCTGGGTACCACCCCGGCCCGCTACCTCGAGCAGGTCCGCCTCGAACAAGCGCAAATGCTGCTGGATCAGGGACATTCCGTCACGACGACCGCCGCCCGCAGCGGCTTCGGCAGCGACGACACCCTCCGCCGTGCGTTCCAACACCACCTCGGCATCGCGCCGAGCACCTATCAACACCGATTCACCACCACCACCGAGCCGCCGCACAGCTAGGGCACCGATCAAGCCTCCTGCCACGCGGCGATCGCGGCTTCCCATCGACGATTGTTGGTGAACTCCGAGATCTCGCGGCGATTGATCAGGATGTAGATCTCCCCCTCGGTGGTCGTCTGCAGGATCAGCGGCTTTCCCGCATTGAGCAGGCCACCCATGAATCTGCCGTAGAGCGAGGTGAATTCGCGGCGCAGCGAGACGATTGCCTCGCGCGACAGGGTCAGATCGCCGGTGTCGCTCCAGTCGGACAGCACCAGACCCTGCTCGCCGAGTTCGATGCGACCGCGTCGCGGGAACAGCGCACGTTGGCTGACCATGCAGGCCGCCTTGTCCGCGGCGGTATGTTGACGCAGTTCATCCACGGTGGCGGCGATGTAGCTTGCACTCCGGACCACATCCGTCATCACGAAAATCTCCCGGCTCAATGGCAAGCGACTACCGAGGATTCTCGTGCCGAGCAGTGGCTTCGCACATCGCTCCGCGGACCCCCATCGGCATCCCCCTAAGGAACTACCTCCGGCTCCGGCACTCCTCCGGGAGTAGGACACCGGGTAGTCGGGAGTCTCTCGATTCCGTCGGCTACGGGCACGTGGCTATCTTGACGTATTCGGAGCTGCGGCCGTCAAGGATGGGCGATTCCTGGCGTCGACCCAAGATCACGGCGAAAGGCGTTCCTGGGCGTCGTAAGCAGGTGTCGCACCGCCGTTTTACGTGGTCACACCCCTAGGCTAGGGGGATCGACGCCAACTTCTCGCGCAGCACCTTCTTGCGGAGCGCCCTCGGAATCGGCCTGACCGGCTGGGCACTGTCCGGTCTGCCCGGGCCGTCCGGCGCTCGTGTCGCACGCGCCGAGCCGATGCCGCTAACTTCCAGCCGCACGGTGGCGGGGGTGGATTGGAGCAAGCTCGACAAGCGCGTGCGAGGTCGGGTCTTCCTGGCGAACGACACGGAGTACGCGACGGCGAAGCAGATCTTCAACACCCGGTTCGACGACGAGAAGCCGACCGCTGTCGTGCAGATCGACACGGTCGACGATGTCGCGGCCGCGATCGCCTTCGCCGCCGAGAACGAACTGGTGCTGGCCACCCGCGCCGGTGGCCATTCGTACGTGGGCGCCTCGTCGGCGACCGGCGCGATGATCATCGACCTGCGCAAGCTGTCCGGGGTGACCTACCGCGACGGCGAAGCCGTCGTCGCGCCCGGCATGACGCTGAACGCGGTGTACCGCGAGCTCGACCGGTTCGGGCAGACGATTCCCACCGGAATGTGCCCGATGGTCGGCATCGCCGGGCTCACCCTCGGCGGCGGTCTCGGCTTCGAATCCCGCCGCTACGGGCTGACCTGCGACCGGCTGGCCGCGGCGACCATGGTGCTGCCCGACGGCACCGTGACCGAGGTTTCGGCGACCTCGCGGCCGGACCTGTTCTGGGCCATCCGCGGTGGCGGTGCGCAGCTCGGCGTGGTCACCTCGCTCACCTATCGAACCTGCCCCGCGACACCGAAAGATGTTGTGCAGCTGGCCTTCCCCGGCGAGCTGGCGGCTCAGGTGATCGCCGGGTGGTCGACCTGGCTGAGCACCGCGGACCCCGGCGAGTGGGCCTGCGTCAGCGTGGACGCCGACGGTAAAGGCGGCCTGAAATGCTGGATGCAGCTGGTCAGCCCGGCCAAGGAGGGTGTACGGGCCGCGGTCGAGTTGATGGCGGCCACCGCGAAACCGCTCAACGTCGAGTACCGGAGTCTGAACCACATGGACACAGTCATGTACCTCGCGGGCGGCAATGCCACCCAGCCGCGCGCCAACTTCACCTGCGGCTCCGACGTCGTCACCGAACTCTCCGCGGACGCCATCGCCGCGATCATCGAAGCGATCACCGCGCACTCCCGCGCGGGCGGCACCGGGTGGGTGCAGATCAACACGCTCGACGGCGCCGTTCGCGACACCCTCCTCGACGACACCGCCTTCCCCTGGCGCGAGCATGCCGCGCTCGTGGAATGGGGCAACTACCAACAGATCCCGCACGAGCAAGCCGCAGCCTGGATCGCCGAGGCGCACGGCCTCATCGCTCCGTACTCGGCGGGCGCCTACGTGAACTACCTCGAATCCGGCGATCCGGTGGAGCGCTACTACGCGCACAACTATCCGCGGCTCGCCGCCATCCGCCGAAAGGTGGACCCACAGAATCGAATACACACGGTGCTGGTCGGCTGAATCCCGGTGACAGCCGTCGAGCGCTAGGGGGTGTGGACGAGAAGCGCTCGGGTGTAGAGGATTTGGAAGCCGATCCGTTGGACGTTCTGCTGCGACTTCGAGCCGGGGAGGGTGGTGACCACGGCAAGGTCACAGCCCGCTGATGCGGCGGCGGCCAGCCGGGTGGAGAGCAGGGATGCCTGGACGCCCCGCCGACGGAACGCGGGATGGGTTTCCGCTCCGCAGAGTTGGGCGATGCCATCGGCGAGGCGCAGGCTGCCACCACCGGCGGGGACGCCATCGATATGAGCGAGCGACGCGGTGAAGCCGCGTGCCGCGGCGATATCGCGCGTGGCACTGTCGACGGCCTCGCGTGGGAACTCCTCGTTGGATGCGATGCCCTGGGTGTCGGGCGTAGCGAAGCCGTCGACGACGACGTTCAGCCAGGTGTCGAACTCGTCGGGGCCGACCGTCGAGATCTCCACTTCTTCAGCCAGATTCGCCTGCCTGCCCTGATCGAGGCGCAAGCCGAGCACGTTCTCGAAGCCGGACAGTACTTAGCCGCGGCGGGTCAGGCGTTCGACCACGGCGGGATCGGCGAGGGTGGCGACCTCGAACTGGATCGAGGCGTCGCGCTCCGCGAAAGTCTGCTCCACCGCGTCCAACACGCTGTCGTCGAAGTCGTCGCCCATACCGACGCCGACCACCTTGTCGAGGGGCGAGTTCGGGCCCGCCCACACGGCCGAGCCGCTGCCGACCGGGAGCAGGAACATCCGCGGCTCCCGTTGCGCGGCGGCGCGGGCGCCCTCTTCGATCAGCGACCGTTCGGCACGCTCGATGCGGGCCGCAAGGTCCGTTCCCGCGAACAGGCTGGGTTCAGTCGACATGAATGCATTCCTACCAGGGGGAACCATCAGTGCGACAGGCATTTATGCCGAGGCGCGGAGCACCGGAGAGGTGATCTCGAATTCGCCGGTGGTATTCCTGAGCGGGAGAACCGACGCGAGAATGCCGACACCGGCGAGGGGCATCAGGTCGAGCGTGAGCAGTGGCAACATGGCGCTGACCGCCATCACCACCGGGCTCCACCACGGGAGTCGCCCGGCCCTGGCCAGCAGGACGGTCAGCACGATCAGGCCGAGGAAGAACAGTGGCGGCCCGACCGTGTAGAACGCCAGGCGGACACCGGGAACGGCCGAGAACTCATGGCTCAGCCTGGACATGTCAGCCTTGTCCGCAGCCAGGGCGGCGAACACGATATCCGCGCTGAACTGAACGATCGACGCGGCCAACCCGGCCAGCGTGACGATCACCGTGCCGGTCCGCCAATTACCCTGCGGGAGCAGGCGTTCCATGCCGAACACCGCGGGCACGAACAGCACCATGCCGATCAGACCGACGATATGCGCCGCCTGCCAATCAATACCCGGCCCGTATCGGCCGTCCGCCAGACCGAACAGCCGGATCACGCCGTATCCGGAGAAGAACAACCGCGCGGAGAAAAGCAGCACTCCAGGGGATTTCACGGTTCCCAGCTTTGCAGGACGGGAGGCGCCGAGCCTCGGGAAAACCCTGGTTCGGGCCTGAGAAACCCAAGCACGCCAAGCTACGGCAGCGGTAGCGGCGGGGATGCCGGGAAGGTGATCGGGAGGGTGGTCAGTGCGCGATGGAAGGGGCCGGGGCGCCAGGTCAGGTCGGCAGGCGGCACCGCCAAGTGGATCTCGGGTAGCGCGTCGAGGAGTTGGTCGATGGCGTCCTGGGCGATCAGGTAGGCCAGTGAATTGGCGGGGCAGACGTGCGGTCCGGCACCCCAGGCCAGGTGAGAGCGGTTGCCCGCGTACTGGTTCGCGCTGATCTCCGGGTCGGTGTTGCAGGCGGCCATGCTGATGACGACCGGCTGGTGCGCGGGTAACCAGACGTCGTCGATCAGGATCGGCTGCCGCGGGAAGCTGATGCAGAAGTTGGCCATCGGCGGGTCGTTGAACAGCACCTCGTCGAGTGCGTCGCGGTCGAGAGGCTACCGCCGAGCACACTGCCGCCGAAGCGCTCGTCGGTGAGGATCAGCAACAGGGTGTTGACGATCAGATTCTGCTGCGGCTCGATGCCCGCGCCGTACAACGTGGCCAACTGGTGCACCATTTCGGTGTCGCTCAGTTCGGCCGGGTGTTGCAGCATGCGCGTGGTGACGTCGTCGCCGGGCTGGGCGCGCTTGAGCTGGGTCAATTCCAGCAGCGCGCCGATGAGCATCTTGTTTCCTTTGTCGGCGTCGACGCCCTCGAAGATCGCCGCGAAACCGGTCGCGGCCTGCTGTGCGATCTCGGCCGGGCAACCGAGCATGGCGTTGAGCACGGCAAAGGCGAGCGGAAACGCGTACTGGCGAACCAGATCCGCCGACCCGTCCGCGCAGAACGCATTGATCAGCGGTATCGCGACCTCCGCCACGGTGTCGTGCAGGCGGTACTGATCGACCTTGTCGAGGCCCGCGGTATTGGTCTGCCGATAGCGGGCATGTTCGGCGCCCGCGTTGCGCAACGCGTTCGGGCGCCACTGCATCATCGGCAGCACCGGGCAGTCCGTCGCGACGCCCTGCTGCCAGGTTCGCGGATCGGCCGGGAAATGGTCGGGATCATTGAAGATCCGTACCGCTGTGCGATATCCGATCACCAACGTCGCGGGCACACCCGCGGCCAATTCCACCGGCACCAGCGAACCGTACTGCTCGCGCATCGCCCGATAGGCGCCGTGCGGATCCGCCGCGAATTCCGGTGAATACAGCGACACCCGCGGGCCATCGGTATCGATCGGCGAATCGGGCACAACCCGGCCGTGTGCGGAGGGCGGGGGCATCGTCATCGCAGAACTCCAGGCGGTCGGGCAGCAAACTCCGTGAGCCTATGCAGCCGTTGCGACGCGTGCACCGAAATCCGCTCGGTCGTACACGAAACGTTTCCACGCCACTCCGACAGCGTGTTTGCCACTCATTCGCCTCAATGGTTCCATGAGCCCGCGACACCTGGTGAAGGGATTGGTCTCCGATTTGCCGAGCAGATCTGTTTTGCTGGCGAAAGGAGCCGTGTCTCGATGCGTGCGAGTGATTCACGTTGGTACCGCTGGGGAATCAGTCTTACTGTGGCGCTCGCGGTTACGGGAATGGTCGCGACCGTTCCCGCGCACGCCGATGTCGTCGAGGACGGCAGCGTCGCGCCCGCGGGGGCGAACGATTGGACTTGCGTCCCGAATGCGAAACGACCGGAACCGGTGGTGTTCGTGCATGGCACCTGGGGCAATCAGAACTCCTGGGATACGCTGGCCCCACAGCTGAAAGCCCTTGGGGTGTGCGTATTTTCGCTCAATTACGGGCATGCGCCGTTCAGTATCCGTGGTGCGAATCCCGGGGTCTTCGGCACCGCCGATATTCGCGCGTCCGCCAAGGAGCTCGCGTTGTTCGTCGACCGGGTGCGCGGCATGACCGGGGCGGCGAAGGTCGATATCGTCGCGCATTCCCAAGGCGGTCCGCTGACGCGCCAGTATCTGCGGTTCGAGGGCGGCGCGAATCGCGGCGATCCGAGCCGCAACAAGGTCGATCACCTCGTCAGCATCGCCGCGACCAACCATGGCACCACCGCCGATGGGCTCGGCTTTCTCCTACCTTCGGGGAGCGCGTCCGGTATTTCGGACGGCGTGATCGCCAGGGTGCTCGGCACTTCGGCGGCGCAACAGCTGACGGGCAGCGAATTCATCCGCACCCTCAACGCCGGCGGCGATACCGAACCCGGCGTGCATTACACGGCGATCGCGACCCGCGTCGATCACGTCGTCACCCCGCCCGAGGCGACCTTCCTGCGCGCGGGCCTGGACGCCACCGTCGAGAATCTATGGGTGCAGGACCTATGCCCGACCGACACTTTCCACCACGGCATTCTCCCCGATTCCCCCGCCGTCGGATTTCTGGTGCACCGGGCGCTCGGCCTGCCTTTCACCGGTGATCCATGCCCCGCGCCCAGCGCCGAACAGCTGAATTAGCCCCCTCGCCGCGAGGGGCTCGAACGCGGTGAACCAGCGTTCCGCGTTGTGGGCGGCCGATGCGCCAACCCCCAACGCACGGGGTCGAAACCAAACCGAAAATATGCTTTGAGCAGGGGAAACGCCTAATAGACAGCTATCACCCACCAGCGCATCATGATCTTACGTCCGGTGCCGTTTGTCGGGGAACGACAAAGGAAACCAGCACGGATTGGAAAGACCATGTTTATCAAGAAGTTGGTGGCGACAGCGATATTCGCCATAGCGGCCACCGGAATCACGATGGCGACAGCACACGGCGAAGCGGAATTGGCTGACATCTCGGTCAGCGCAATGGACGGCCCGGTCGCCTTCACAACCACATTGGCGGCGGATCATTCGCAGGCTCTGGTCACCTTGGCCTCGGGAAGGTTCGTACTCACGCCGGACGCGGTTCAGGTGGTCGCGGACGACGGTGCGATCATCGGCGCGATCCCCACCACACTGCGGGCCGAGGCTGGCCAAACCATGGCTGTCACACCGGCATTGGCCAGTGACACCGCATTGACCCTCACCCCGGTGGGTGGTCCGACGGTCGCCGCGACCAGTTCGCAGGACCTGCCGTTCGTGCACACCGTCGGCGGTGGCGGAGCCATTCTCGCGGGTGCGTTCGTCGGCTGCCTGGTGGGCATTCTGATCGGCATCTGGTTCTTCTTGGTGGGCGCCATCTTCGGTTGCGCCATCGGTGCCGCCATCGGCGGATTCATCGGCGCGGTTTCGTGATCGTGCCCTAGCACAATGGGTCACCAACCCCCGCTAGAAACAAGGACACGAAAGGCCCGTGCGCAATGCGAGCACGGGCCTTTCGCGTGTGGAATGCGACTCACACCGAGCCAGCTACACGCAGTACTCGCAGGTGCCATTGGCGGGCAGTTGGATGAAGCACTGTGCGCACACTGTCGCTCGGGTCGGCTGCGTCTTGGTTTCGACCTGTGCGGTGGTGCTCGGCGAACGCCGACCCGCCACCTTGGGCGTGAGCGGTGGAACTGCCATATCGGCGGGCATCGCGGCGCCGTAGTACTCATAGCACTGCCACCTCGCGTAGGCGGCATGCAACTCGAGGTCGTCCGGAATCGGCAGGCCGGCCAGCTCCAGCACGTACTTGTAGGTGTCGCCGACGGTGTGGTTCTGTCGCACACAGAGTGCGGTCAGCGGCGGCTCCCCCGCCTTGTGACAGCGTCGCGCGATCTTGCGCAGGATGGCATCCATCCAGGTGCGCGTCGGAGCGCCGGTGTGCACACCGGACACCTCCTGTACCCGTTCGGCCAGCTCGGCGACGGTGATGAAATGTCCGTACCCGGTGGCGATCTCGGACAGTTCCGCGTGCGCGGCCAGCGCCCAGGCCACCGTCGCCTCCCGCAACGACACCGCGGCGCCGTCACCCGCCCGCCATGCTCCCGCCGTCGTGGGTACCGCATTCCTGATCACCCGATCAAGTTATCGCGCGAGCCTATGAAAAGACCAATGCCGTAGCCGCACCCGGAGGCTGCTGGATCACTCTTGACTAAACATACGTCCGACCGTATGTTTAGATTGTGACTACTGATACCGGCCGAGGCCGAGACATCGCAACCGACCCGCGAGTGCAGGACGTCGGCGAGGTGCGGACGACGCATCTGTTCGATGTGGTCGTCGATTTGAACCCGCCGCTGGACATGGGCGTCGGCCCATTCGGTCGGCGAATCCTTTACGGCGCCGCGGGTGGAACGTTCGAAGGGGCGAGGCTGCACGGGGAAGTGGTGCCAGGCGGCGGGGATTGGACGTTGTTTCGTCCCGACCGGGCGATGACGGTGGATGTACGGCTCACGCTGCGCACGCACGACGACGCGCTGATCCATATGTCATACGGGGGGCGGTGGATTGTTCCGCCGGAGCTTCGCGAGGATATCGTCGATCCCGTCAAAAGCCGTCAGGTCGATCCCTCGCGCTATTACTTCCGGACGGCGCCGCTTTTCGAAACCGGGGCCGAGAAATACGCATGGTTGAACGATATCGTGTGCGTCGGATCGGGATATCTGATCGAGGGCGGGGTCGCTTACCAAGTTTCCCAGGTCCTTTAGCAATCAGTACACAGGAAACCACGTCGATATCGAATTCGCAGGCACCCGTTATCGGGTGAGCGCAACGACACGAGGACCACAGCGCAGCACAGGGGGCAGGCAGACAAGGCCTCGGGGCGGCAGACCGGACGGAGGGCCGGATCACGAGTCCCCGCAGGCCCGATGCGTTCCATGCATCACTGCGCAATTCATGAATGATGCACAGAGCATATAGAAGCCGGGGATTCATCGTTATTGAATCCCCGGCTTAACTCTATTTATAGAATAGCTAACTTACCCGTCCATCGCTAATCGCCTACCCTACACTTTCGGCTGGGAAGTGGGAATCCGATCAGGCAAGCGAGATCTAGACGTTATATGCCAGGCGCCCCCTCCCTGTGGCCGCCTCGGCCCGACGATCGACGATTATCACGACCGACGGAGAAAGTTGCATCATCTTGAGATCGATCAATCCACGCCGCACCGGACGTTGGATATTCCCCAGTGCAGTAACCACGGTGGTCCTCGCGACCCTCATCGGCTTGGCGGTCACCGTCAGCCCGGTCAGCGCCGAACCGACCGCTGACGGCCTCGACGACGCGATCACCGACAGCCTCGCGACCCAGCCGGCCGAGCGGACCGCCAACAGCGACAAGGCCCCGGTCATCGACCGCATGCGCAGCGACGGTGAATGGGTCTTCGGCGCCGCGACCGTGCCCGAGGACAGCGAGAGCGAGGAAACGCCGAAATCCACGCTATATGTCGCCAAACTCGACGACGAGGGCGAGTGGGATGTCGCGCTGGAAGGCACCCCCGAGTTCGGCCACATGGTCAGCAACGCGCCGGAATCCGTGGTCAGTGGCGGCGAGAAGGCGGCATTGACTGCGCCGCAACCACGTTCGGGCAACACCGGGCTGTCGTTGCCGTGGAAGCAGGGCCAGAGCTGGTACATGGGCGGCGGACCGCACGGCATCAGCGGCGAAAGCCGGCCCTACAACTCGATAGACTTCAACGGCGGCGACGGCCGGGTGATGGCCCCCGCGGCGGGTCGCGTCTACAAGACGTGTGTTCGCAACGGCAGCGCCGAGGTGAAGATCGTGCACAACAACGGTTTCACCACCTCCTACTACCACATGACCGACGTCATCGGCGCCGCCGACGGCACCGAGATCACGGCGGGTACGTACCTGGGTAAGACCGGTACTCAGCTGCCGTGCGGTGGTTTCGCCAGTGGCGCGCATGTGCACATGTCGCTGTTCAAGGGCGCGCAGCCGGTGCCCGTCAACGGAGTGACCATCGGCGGCTGGACTTTCCGGGAGGGCCAGCAGGCCTACGCCGGATTCGCCGAGCACGAAGGTCAGCAGGTGCGCGCCGGCGGCAGGCTGATGAACTACGGCGGCGGTGACGATTCGAAGCCACCGACGGACCCCAAACCGCCGACCACGAACCCTAAACCGCCGACGGACCCGAAGCCGCCGACGAAACCCCCGACGGACCCCAAGCCCCCGACCACGGGCCCCAAGCCGCCGACGGATCCCAAGCCACCGGCCACGAAGGCCAAGGGCACCGTCCGCCCGTTTCCCGACCGCAATCGAAACGTGAACCTGCGTTCCGGTCCGGGCACCCGGAATTCCGTTGTGGGAGCGGTCCGTAACGGTGATGTCATCACGATCACCTGCACGGCCCGCGGTGAGCGGCTCAGCGGCAAGTGGGGCGCCACCGACCTGTGGAACAAGCTCGACAACGGCAAGTGGATCAGCGATGGCTTCGTCGACACCGGGAGCAATGGCCCGGTAGCGCCCGCATGCCAGCAGAACGATACGCCGAAGCCACACCGCGGAACGGACGGCGAAGAGCCGAACGGTGAACAGCCGGACAGCCAGGGGCCGGGCGAAGAATCGCCAGACGACGAATGGTCGGATGACGGTTGGACAGAAGAGGATTGGCCGAGTGATCCCTGGGGGGATTGGACGAACAGTTGGTGGACTGACGGTGAGTGATCCTCAGCCGAACGGCTGATACGACAAGGTGCGGTGGAGGCATTACAGCCTCCACCGCACCTTTCGTGTCGGGAATACCAAGGACCCGTAGCTATTTCAATCGGCAGCCGCGTAGGCCCGGATGATGGCCGAGGCCGTTCGGCACATCGACCGACAGCAGGTGATTCAGCGACCTCCCGGACAGCGGGCGAACAGACCCACGATGCGGCTTCGGCCCCGATTATGACCCGTGGCACATCTCACCGACAGCTGCTACAGTCAGCCTCAGCTAACTTTTGGTAATCTAGATTTTAGGATGTGAGCCGCATGCAGAATCTTGCCATCCGAGCACTACCAGGCCTGGGGGCACTGGTCGCGGTCGCCGCATTCGCGTGCCCGGCGCAAGCCGTCCCGCCCGCCAACGCCCAGCAAGCCCAGGACACCTGCATCGAGTACCTCCTGCAAACCATCCGGGCCATGCCCGAGGGCACCTACCTCGATTCGCAACCGGATCCCGACAGACCGGTATCGCCCGGCCACGCCTCGCCGACCGGGACCGGCAGCTTCTTGTTCCCGCACGATGAGTTCTACTCGCTCAGTTACCGATTGCTCGGTGACTCTTCGTACGCGCTCGTCGCCGACACCGAGTCCGCCTGGCAAGGCATCGGATGGGAGACGAACCGGAAGCCTCCATACCCCAACGGGGCCTTCTCAACTCAGGCATATCCAGCCGACGGGTACGTGCTGGACGCGCTGCTCGGCGTCGGCCCCGCCGGCACCGCCGCCACCCTGTCGTGCGCCACAAACGAGACGTTTCGCGGCGGCGGACCCAGTCCCGCTCCGGCCCCCGCGGCGCTCTTCCGCTGACTCGGCCCGCGCGGGGCCCGAATCGGGCGAAAGTCGCTGGGGCAAAGTAGATTCGGGCATATCGGTCGACGTACGGGGTCCCGCGGAGTTGCCGTTGGGCACATGCGAAACTCGTCGCGATGCTCACCTACTTGCAAGCGGCTGTCATCGGTGCGGTGCAGGGTGTCACCGAACTGTTCCCGATCTCGAGCCTCGGGCATTCGGTGTTGATCGCGGCATGGGTCGGCGGTGACTGGCAGAAACTGGTCAGTCCAGGCGAATCGGCCACGGGCACACCGTATCTGGCATTCGTGGTCGCCCTGCACGTGGCGACGGCGGTGGCGCTGATCGGCTACTACTGGCGAACCTGGTGCGACATCGTCACCGGTTTCGTCACCATGATGCGGAAAGGACGCCTCGACACCGTCGCGCAGCGGATGGCGTTACTGATCGTGGTAGCCACCATTCCCGTCGGCATTCTCGGGCCCCTACTGGAACGCCCACTGCACGAACTGTTCGCGGCGCCACTCTGCGCCAGCATCTTTCTGACGCTGAACGGTGTCGTACTGATCGTCGGCGAGGGGCTACGCCGACGCAACGAACCGACGCTCGCCGAATACGGCCGCAGATTCGCCCGACAACAAACCCGCACAACAGTTCTCACCATCGAAGCACCACCCCGCCGCCAATCCGACCGCCAACTGGCAGCCCTCGACATCCGAGACGCGATAGGCATCGGCTTCGTGCAAACCGGCGCACTGATCACCGGTTTCAGCCGAGCAGGCCTGACCATGGTCGGCGGCCTCTGGCGCGGTCTCGAAAACCAACACGCCGCCAAATTCGCTTTCCTGCTGGCAACCCCAGCAATCCTGGGCGCCGGACTACTCGAAATACCAGAGCTGGCAGGCCCGGAAACCCACGGAATCCGAGGACCGATCCTCTTCGGTGCCTTAGTATCCGGCCTCTCCTCCTGGCTGGCCGTACGCTTCCTCGAGCGCTACTTCCAAACCCGCACCCTCCTCCCCTTCGCGATCTACTGCATCATCGCCGGAGCACTCTCGATCATCCGATTCAGCTGAATTCCTTTCCTTCGATTGCAATGAGCGCCGCGTCCGTGGGGAAATGCGTCGGCGCGGGTTCCGGTCGCATGCAGCACCGGATAGACTCTTAATCGGAACGTCGCTCCGAATATGTGGAGCGCGCTCCGATCAGCAAGAGGTCGCTGACGAATAGGAAGGAGGGGCCGCGTGAGTGCAGGCGACGAGCCGCTGGTGACGGCCGCGAGCCCGGTCAAGCGGGCGGACGCACGGCGGAACGAGAAGGCCCTGCTCGATGCCGCGGCGTCGGTCTTCGTCACCGATGGGGTGGATGCACCCGTGCGACGGATCGCCACCGCGGCGGGCGTCGGCATGGGCACGATCTATCGGCACTTCCCTACCCGCGCGGACCTCATCGTGGCCGTCTATCGCCACCAGGTCGACGCCTGCGCCGAGGCCGGGCCCGCCCTGCTCGCGTCGGCGACGTCACCGTTCATCGCGCTGGGTCAATGGGTGGATCTCTTCGCGGACTTCCTGACCACCAAACATGGGCTCGCCGCCGCGATACGGAACGACCCCGACACCTTCTCCGCGCTGCACGGACTGTTCATCGATCGCCTGGTGCCGGTGCTCGACGACATCCTCACCGCTGCAAGGAAAGCGGGCGAGGTCACGGCCGATTTCACTGCCTACCAACTACTCCGAGCGATCGGTGACATCAGCGCGGGCGCGGAAATGGTCGATGCGCGGTACGACGCACGCCTCACCATTCGACTGCTGCTCGCCGGATGCCGGTAGGGCGATACAGCGGTCAATCCCCCAGTCCGGGTGTCGGTTTCACTGCGGCGGCGACCTTGGCAGCTTGTACAGCCGCTGGGACTCGCTGAAGGTAGAGCCGGAATCCCTCCGCTTCCGGCTCGAACCCCAACGACATGTAGAGCCGATGCGCACCGTCGGTGGCGTGGCGCTTGTGGGATAACAGCTGAACCTTGTTGCACCCGGCGGCCCGCGCATCACTGAGCAGACGTCGCATCATCGCGCGGGCGATTCCCTTGCGCCGATGTTCGGGGTCGACCACGACGGCCTCGATGAACGCGGTCGGCGCACAGTCGTAGGTCACGTGCGGCAGCAGCAGCTGGGTGGCCGTCCCCACCGGCTCGCCGCCGACCTCGGCGAGATAGACCGTCAGATCATCGGACCGCTGCATCATGTGCGCCCAGGTTCGCTGCTGGAGATCGGACGCGACGCGCGGCGACGCTCCGTCGGATTCGAGCGGTTCGTGGATTGCCAAGACAGCCAACAGATCTCCGGCGCCCGCCGTCCGGATGACAAGATCTCTCATACGGGCAGTATGCGGTGACGACCCTAGCGGCGGACCTTGAACCTCAGGTGCAACACCCCCTCCCCCTGGATGACCAGGTGCGGATCGTCCAGCAGATGCTGCCCATCGATACTGCCGAAGTAGCGTTTGCCCGAACCGAACACCACCGGCACCACATCGATCGCCACCTCGTCCACCAGACCGGCCGCGAGGATCTGGCCGCCCACCTCGCCCGCGTTCACCGCGACGGTGCGATCCCCGGCGAGCTCCTGAGCCTTGTCGATCGCAGCCGTCACGTCATCGACGAAGTGATACGACGCCTCCGGGTGCCAGCCCTCGGGCTTGGGCCGGTGCGACACCACGACCACGTGGTCACCCGCGGGCGGCCGACCCTCCCAGCCGTTTACCAGGTCGAACAGGTTGCGGCCCATCACGATCGTGCCGATCGTCGCCCACGTCGACCGCACGTAGTCCGCCGACGCGCTCGACACCTTGAAGCCGCCGCCGTCGCCGGAATGGTCGAACTGCTGCTCGCCGCCGCGCTGGATGATCGGGTCGTCCCCGTTGAAGTACCAATCGTGCAGTGGCCCGACGTCGTCGTTCTTGTCGGCGATGAAGCCGTCCACCGACATCACGTTGTGCATGATTACCGTGCCCACCGGGTTCTCCTCGAGTCGCTTGTTGTTCGCTCCGATCTTGTCGCCCCGAAGGCGATCGGTCTTGTAGAAAATCACTCAACCGGCATCGGGCCGTTATCCGGCGGGAACCCCTGTTCGGCGGGGAATCGCTGCCGAAGTGCCAGGTATTCCGTCGGGGTGCGGCCGGTGAAGTCCTTGAACTCCCGGCTGAAGTGGGCCTGATCGAAGTAGCCCGCCGTGTGCGCGAGCTCCGACCAGTCGACCGGACGCAGGGTGTCGACGGACAAGATCAGCTGTGCAAAGCGGTAGATCCGCGCCACCCGCTTCGGGGTGACCCCGACGTGCGACTTGAACAGCGTGGCCAGGTGATTGACGCTCACCCCCGCGGCATCGGTCAGCGCACCGACCGGGACCGCGCCGTGGGACGTCGCCAACCGTCCAGCTATGTACTGGACCAGGTCGAGACCCCGCGATGGTGCCTCGGCAAGTCGTGATCGCAGCTCCTCCTCCACTACCCGCAGCGTCTCGGCGGCCGACGCGATATCGCCGAGTTGGTTGCGAATCCGATCCACCGACCGCTGCCAGACGGCATCGACCGGTACCCATCGGTCCCGCAGCTCACTCGCGGGCATGTCGATGAAAGGCGACATCCCCCAGGGCTTGAAATGCACCCCGACGAGCCGCACCCAGGCGGGGTACTCGAAGAGGAAACGCCTGGTCCATACGCCCATGAACCACCCATCGGCGAACGTCGCCGACGGCACCGACGGGTCGGAATCCAACAGGCGAGCGGGTCCACCCAGATTGATGAATAGGTGCGCCGACGGCAGCGGCGGGACGATCATCCGGCGGTGCCGCGGCACCCCGGTCAGGCAGTAGACGTCGTCGATGAACCGATCGAGCGGCGGTGCGGGCACCCGACTGACGTACTGCATGGACTCAGTGTGCCGATGCGGGGTTCGGTCCGCGCCATCAACAGATTTAGACATATGTCTTGCACATATGTCTAAAAGTGGCTAGTGTTGTCTTCGTCAGAGCCTGAAGGAGACTGAAATGACCACCACCCGAGCCACTTTCGAAATCGACGGCCGCCGCCTGTCCTACCTGGACTTCGGTGGTACCGGACGGCCACTGCTGGCGTTGCACGGCCACATGTCCGATGCCGCGAGCTTCGCCGGGCTGGCCGAACGGCTGGCGCCCGGCTGGCGGCTGATCGGTCTCGACCAGCGCGGACACGGGTTCTCCGACCGCGCCGGCGACTACTCCCGTGCCGGATACCTCGCCGACATCGCCGCGCTGCTGGACCATCTCGGCCTCGATAGCGTTGTGCTGTTGGGACATTCACTCGGCGGCATCAACACATACCAGTTCGCCGCCCGGCACCCTGAGCGCGTCGCGGCCTTCATCGACGCCGAGGGCCCGGCCAGCCTCGGCCTCGACGGCCACAACCCGCTGCAGTTCCTGCTCGCCCTGCCCTACGAGGCACCCACCCGCCAGGAACTGGTCGACGCCATGGGGCCGATGGCCGCCCACTTCGGCGACCTGGCGCGCGAACGCGCCGACGGCAGCTGGGCCCTGCCGTTCCATCCCCGCGACATGGTCGACTCCGAAGACCAAGTGCACGGCGACCATTGGGCCGACTGGGACGCCAGCACCTGCCCCGCGCTGCTCATCCGCGCCGCCAACGGCGTGATTCCCCAGGAACAGGCCGACGCGATGGTCCAGCGCCGCGCGAACACCCGCATGGTCGAACTCGACACCGATCACTTCGTCTACGTCAATGACCCCGACGGGTTCGCCAAGACTGTCAACGAATTCCTCGCAGAGTTGGGCGGAATCGACGAGTGATCGGTCGGCGGGTGCACGGGCAGGACTATCGCTGCGTCATCCGGTTCAACCAGGTTTTCAGGTAGTCGAGCACTGTCGGATCAATGGTCACATCGATTCTTGCGTATTCATCCGGCATGCCGGTTGTCGCTGGTTGCATCAGATGATTGGCCCCCTCGAAGGTACGCACTGTCGACCTCGGGTTGCCTGCCAGTAGTTCACGCATCAGTGGTTCATTGACTGCGGCGTCGACCTGCACGTCCTTACTTCCGAAGAGTGCTAGGACGGGGACCTCGAGGGCGCGCAGTGTCGGCGCGGGTTCGTAAGTCGCCTGGGCGGCATACTCTTGATTGATTGCCTTGTCTATATCGTCGGCGTCGGCCTGCTCGGCTTGCGGAAGCTGTTGGTTCGCTTCTCGCGCATTTCTTCGCGCTTCGTCGAAATTGCCACCGCGCAGTAGGTCGCACTCGGTTTGCATGGCATCGTCGCTGGCTGCCAGGCGATCGGCCGCGGTCGTTCCGGTCGCCTGTAGCTGCACTCGCATCTGATGCTCGAGGACGTCGCACCCGGTCTGCGCCGGCCCTGCCATGAGCACTGCGAACGCCACCTTGTCCGGTGCGTTTACAGCTACCAGTGGCGCCAAGGATCCGCCCTGGCTGTGACCGAGAACTCCGATGCGAGTGCGATCGATATCCGGTCGTTCACGCAAGTACGAGATCTGTGCAAGAACATCCGACACCAGATCCTCGTATGTGGCATTGCCTTTGTCTCCGGTCGTCGCGCCGACGCCGCGGTCATCGGTACGCAGTACGGCATATCCGGCCCGGGTCAATGCGTCGGCCAGCACAAGAAAAGGCTTGTGTCCGGCGAACTCTTCGTCACGGTTTTGCTTTCCGCCGCCAGGAATCAGAACTACCGCGGGAAACGGGCCGCCTCGATCGGGGATCGTCAGCGTGCCGCCGATGGTGATTCCGTTATTGCTCATTGTCACATCAGTTGAGCGATAAGGCTTTTCCGATGTATTCATCGTCGATGTACACCCCGTCACGACGGCCGACAGCAGCAACACGACGGCAAGCCCACCGCGGCTGGCAATGAACTTCATAGCTACCCGCCATCCGTCAGATCTGAATTACACACGGACTGTAGGCGTAGGTGTTCGGTCCACGTATCCGGGAAGACCCGGAGGTCTACCCCTGATTTTGTTCATCATCGGCACGTCAACGGCTGTGGGTGTGCTCGGGTCGCCCGGACTCGGTCGTCGCCGGTCTGATCCCCAGTTCCAGCCATAGCCATATGGGCACAACACAATTCGTCCGAACCCAATATGCTGACGCCTGTGTTCGATCACTGGCGTAGTCGTGCAGCCATCCTTCTCACCGCGATGGCGCTGATCATCACGGCCGGAGAACATCTGGCGACAGCGTCCCCAGACACTCCGCCCGGTGGAGTACCGGGGGTGGCGGTGCCGAAGCTTTCCTGGGTCGACTGCGGGGATCCCGGGTATCAATGCGCGACGGCGGACGTACCGCTCGACTATCACAATCCGGGGGCCGGAACGATTTCCCTGGCAGTGCGGCGACATGCAGCCGGTGATCAAGCGCGGCGGATCGGATCCTTGTTCGTGAATCCCGGCGGGCCTGGAGGTTCCGGTGTCGGGTTCGTTTCCAGTGTGATCAAGACGATGCCGGCGGAGATTGCGGCGCGGTTCGATGTGGTGGGGTTCGATCCACGCGGGGTCGGTAAGAGTCGCGGGGTCGAATGCTGGACGGCCGAGGAGATGCAGCGTGAGTGGGCGGAGGTGCCTACGCAGTGGCGGCCGGGGGCTTTCGAGCGCGGACAGGACTCGGCCGCACGGTTCAACTCGGCCTGCCAGGCGCGCAGTGGGGACCTATTGCCTTATATCGGAACCGAATTCGTGGCCAGGGACATGGATCTGCTGCGGGCCGCGGTCGGGGACGACGAATCCAGTTATCTCGGAGTGTCTTTCGGGACCATGATCGGGTCGGTCTACGCCAACCTGTTCCCACGACGAATTCGGGCGTTGGTGCTGGACGGGGCCTACAACCCCGAGACCTATGCCAACGACCCCTACACCTACGACTACGGCCAATACCGGGAGCTGGAGGGCGCGCTCAACCGGTTCCTCGGCTGGTGTGCGGCGGATCGAGCGGCCTGCCAGTTCGGCGATCCGGCGCGGGGCGGACCCGCGGCCGCATACGACGCCCTCGTAGCCGATCTCACCGACAGGCCGGTGCGCGACGAGAGCGGTCAGGTCGTCGCCAACGGGGCGTCCCTCGTCTACGGACTCATGATGCAGCTCAACGGCGGTCGCGCGGCATGGCCCACCATCGCCGACTCGCTCCGGCAAGCCGCCGAACACCGGAACGGACCCGCCCTGCGCCCGGTGAGCCGTTACGCAGAATTCTTCGCCGCCAATGTCGCGGTCGAATGCGCCGACCGCGTATACCCGCCCACGACACTGGAACTCCGAGCGCGCCTTGCCTTCGACGTGGCCGCCGGACCCCGCCTGGGCCCGGTCGCCGCCTGGGGACCGCCCGGTTACGACCACTCCCACGCCAATGCCTGTCAACGCTGGTCCGCACCCAGAGCCAGCCGCTATGCGGGTCCGTGGTCTGCCGCTGGCTCCGCGCCCATCCTCGTGGTCGGTACCACTGGCGATCCCGATACGCCCTACCCGGACGCGGTCGCCCTAGCAGGCATGCTGAAGAACGGCCGACTACTCACCGTCGACGGTGAGGGGCATTCCGGCTTCGGCCACAGCCAGTGCGCGCGGGATATCGAAACGGCCTACCTGATCGAATCGGCTGCCCCACCAACCGGTTCCACCTGCGCTGGCAATACCGACTAGTGTCTCGTGATTCTCATTGTCTTACAGGATGATTCAGTGTCGTGTTTACTGTCGGAGTGGAGTTGACGGCGGATCAGGTAGCGGCGTTGCGGGGACTGGTGAACAGCCCGGATGTGGCTGCGTCAGTGGGTACTCGGGCGCGGATCGTGTTGTGGCGCGCGGAGAATCGGCGCAAGACCGAGATCGCGGCGCTGGCCGGGGTGTCGCGGCCGACGGTCGATGCGTGGCTGGCCCGGTACGAGGCCGACGGTATCGCCGGGCTGCTTGATCACAAGCGTGGGGCCGGGCGCGAGCAGGTGCCCGCGCGGATTCGCGCCCGGATTCTCGCGGCGACGCGTACCAGTCCGCCGGCCGGGTTGTCGCAGTGGTCGAGCCGGGAGATGGTGAAGTTCATCGCGCGTACCGAGGGCGTGTCGGTGTCGTGGCATTATGTGGCCAAACTCTGGCGCGACACCGGATTGAAGCCTCACCGCCACGGCACGTTCACACTCAGTCGCGATCCGGCCTTCGCCGACAAGCTCGCCGACATCGTCGGGCTCTACCTCGATCCGCCCGGTGGCGCGGTGGTGCTCAGTATCGATGAGAAGACGCAGGTGCAGGCGTTGGATCGGACTCAGCCGGTGTTGCCGATCTGCTTCGGGGTGACCGAGAAACGCACCCACGACTACGTGCGCCATGGCACCACGAACCTGTTCGCCGCCCTCGATATCGGCACCGGGCGCGTCTACGGCGAATGCAAACCGACCCGCAACGGCGCCGACTTCGTGGCGTTCCTCGACAAGGCCGTCAAGCCACACCGTGGCAAGGACATCCACATCGTGCTCGACAACCTGTCCACCCACGCCACACCCGAGGTGGTGAAGTGGCTCGAGGCCCACCCGCGCGTGGAGTTCCACTTCACCCCGGTCGGATCGTCGTGGATCAACCAGATCGAAATCTGGTTCGGCATTATCACCCGCCAGTCGATCCGCCGTGGCACCTTCAGTTCGGTGAAAGTCCTTGTCACACAGATCCGTGACTACATCACTCACTGGAACACCGACCCGAAGCCCTTCGAATGGACCGCGACCACCGACGAGATCCTCGCCAAGGTCCGACTCACTCAAACCAACATCAAGAAGCTCGTCGACAACAACGGGAAGTAACGCCATCAGAATCACGAGACACTAGCGGATACCGGGCCCGCTCATTTTCTAGTAGCTCAGCGTCGGGTCGCTTCCGGCGTGCCTACTCAGTTTAATGACCGGGACAACTCCGACGTCGAGGCACAGCTTCGCCCAGTCGGCAATCTTCTGCTTCAGGATGACCGATTTGATGTCGGCGATGTTGGCGGGCAGCTTCTTCGCCTTGTAGCCGAGCCACAGGCAGTATCGTTCAGGTTTGGCTAGGTCGGTGACGGTGGCATTGTTCCGGATGAGTTCCAGGACCGTTGTCGCCTGGTCGCAGACATAGCCGAGCTTCTGCGCGGTGCCGAACTTAACGGCGAACACGGTCTTTTCGAGGCTCAGGTCCCATGCTTCGACCGGTGTTCCGGACGCGATCACCGCCAGACTGAAATCCTTGTCGGCCTTCTTGTAACCCGCCCCGCCGACCTGATCGGAATCATTGAATGACGGTTCTGTTCCGGTAAGCACCTCGAAGATCTCCTCGGTCGGCTCGACCTTGATTTCCCGCACGTACTTATCGATGAAAGCCAGGTAGTCCTGGTTAAATTGCTTCCAGACCCCGCCGGACAGTGTCGCCCTGTGCGAGTCGACCGTGTATTCCAGGGCCTGTTTCAAGGTTAGGTGCGGCTTGTGCCAGTCACCGCCGTCCGCGAACCGTGTGATCTCTATGGCGAATATTTCGTCGCGCGTCAGTTGTCGGGAACTTATGTAAAGGCGGAGGTCTGCGACGGTGAGGTCGTGGTCGAAACCCTTCTCCGGGAACAGCATCGACTTCTTGTGACGGGCTTTCAGGTCATATTTTCCGGGCTTTCCAAACAGGGAGTTGAAGTCGGCATCGCACAGATCCAAGCTGTTTGTGGCGAATTCACCCTGGTCGCCGATTCCGAGAATAGCATCGAGGAGGAGGTCGTCCAGTACGGCTAGCAGTTGCTTGTCCTTCACCGGTTTTTCCCGGGGCAGACTGAACTGTTCCGGGTTTTTCAGTTCCGTCTCGATAGACGACAGAAACGCGGGGATTCCTGGTATGTCGATAGGCGGGGACAGGGCGGCAGCGGCGCTGAAACTGCCGACCGCGCCGTACATTTCCCGCTTCGATGCGACGATCGCCGCACGGATCTGGTCGATCGACTCGCCGCCCTCGATGTCGAGGTAGGTGTGCGACCGGTAGACCCGGCTCTCCCTCCTCCTGACGCTGTGGGACCGCCTCGTCCCGGTTTGCTTGACATCGCGTTCGTTGGCGATCCGTTTGGCGAGGTCGAGACCGAACTCGTAGTCACACAGCGACCGGGCCTGGTGGTGGCCTGATCCATACGACGCGGCGTAGCACGAGGAGTCGCGGTGGAAGATGTGCAGGCCCGCATGCTCCTTCCTGGTGGGAACTTCCCGGTTCTGGAAGAACGACTCGTACCGCTTCACCCACCCCGTAACGGCATCCTCGCCCTCCTCGAACCAGAATTCCGAATCCCATCCGCTGTCAGCGTATGCGCGGATCAACGTATAGCCGTTGTCTTGGAGACGTGCGCGAAGTGCCTCCAACGAATTTCGTGGGATCTTGAAGATGCTCAGTTCCATCCCGTGGCTCCCGGCCGTTGCTCGTGGTCGAACGTCGAGCGCTGTCACGGCAGGTCACGGTCTACACCACCGTGATCCATTGCCCGGCGCTACCCCGCCTCGAAAAGTACCGCATTCCACCGGGATCGGTAACGGAAATGTCGGCGGTAAGCCTGGCTACAACAGCCCCTCCAGCCCCACCCGCGCCGACTCGGCGAGCATGTCGGCGCCACGGCCGGTCAGGCGCGGAGAAATCCGCCAATGCGGACCTTGCAGACCGATCTGCTCAAGCAGGGCGCGCCGCTGCTGATACGGGAGCTGGATCAGCGAGCGGCCTCCGATGTGGAGAAGATCGAAGATGACGTAGGTGGCGGGCGAGGTCGTGGCCAGTGCCTGCACGGCGGCGGGGTTGCGTTGATGGATACGGGGCTGCATCGCCGAGAACGACGGCAGGCCGTTGGGCCCGAACACCACGATCTCGTCATCGACCACGACGCCTGGATGCGCTGGAGCCAATCCGGCGAGCTCGGGCCAGCCGCCGGGGATGTCGTTGCCATTGAGAGAGCACGACTGTCGAACATGCGCTGTCATCGGCTATGTGCGGACGTTCGCGTCTGCGGTTGGACGCTCGCCCCTCAAGGGTTCATACACCGCCTGGGTGTGTCTCATAAACGATCTTGGGCTCAAGGGGTCATTGCATCACCGCGTGGATGATCCTGTCGGCGTGGAGGTTTGGGTGCGGGACTACGTCATGTCTGCTGATCGTCAAGACGAGGTGTGGCGCCGATGGCGGGCCGGCTGCGGCATCGCCGCAGATCAGGTCGCCTCGCCGGAGGTAACTGGATGGCACATGTTAGAGACAGCCTTAGTGAGCGTCCGGGAACTCTCGCCAGCGGCGGCTGGTGGTGGGTTGCCCTTGGATGCGCCCACGCCGGGGGCCGGGATGCTGGATCGATGAATGTGGTTGCGGGTGAATGATATTCGGGTCGGCGTGGCGTAGCCCGAACATGAAGAACTCCTGGTAGATCAACGGTTGTCGAGACCAAGTTCCACCAGGAGTTCGTGTGCCAGTATTGCCGAGTTGTCTGTGTTCGTCATGCCCGGCCCACGGCAAGTCGCCGACGCCGTGTCCGGCGTATCCATCTTCGTGCAGCGACGAGCAGTGGGTGCTGCTCGAACCGCTGTTACCCGCGCCGGGCAACACCGCGGGTAAGGGTGGGCGCGGTGAGAAACATCCCCGCCGCCTGGTGCTCGACGCGATCTTCTACCTGGTGCGTGGCGGCATCGCCTGGCGAGCGTTGCCCACCGACTTCCCGCCCCCGACGACGGTCTACGACATCTTCTGTCGCTGGACCAAAGCCGGCGTGTGGCAACGAATTACCGATGTGTTGCGTGACCGGATCCGAGTCCGCGCGGGCCGGCGGCCCATCCCGACGGCGGCGATCATCGACTCCCAGTCGGTGCGCGGGGCCGACACCGTGCCCACCGGTTCACGCGGATGGGACAACGGCAAAAAGGTCGGCGGACGCAAACGTCATATCGCCACCGACACCATGGGCCTGCTACTGGGGGTCGTGGTCACCGCCGCCAGCACCCAGGACCGCGACGGCGCGGTCCCGCTACTGGCCGAGCTACGGGAGCGGTTCTCCACCATCGCACTGACCTGGGCGGATTCCGGCTACAGGGGCAGGTTGGTGGCCTGGGCGCACCAGGTCCTGGACCTGGCCGTGACGATCGCCAAACGCACCGATCCCGGCTTCGTCATACTGCCGCGCCGCTGGGTCGTGGAACGAACACTGGCCTGGATCAGCAAACACCGCCGCTGCGTCCGTGACTACGAAACCCGACCCGAGCACCACGAAGCCATGGTCTACATCGCCACCATCATGACCATGTCACGCCGACTCACCCGAGCATGACCGAAGTTCCCGGACGCTCACTAAGCGAGTAGGCCAATCGATCTGAGCTTGCCACCGAGCCCAGTTCCGTTTCTCCGGACTGGGCTCGGCCCGTCTATGAGTACAAGTCAGCAGGTGTCGACTGTCAGCGTCCACTACCGAACGATCAACGGGTGCGCTCTATGCCGCGTGCGTCCGGTCCCCTGCCAGCTCGTTGGACGCTGGGCGCTTGTCCAGGCGGAGTTCGTACCGCCGCCTCCGGTGCCTGTGCGTGCGACAACGCCAGCCGAATATGCTCCGGCACCTGAGGTTGATTCAGCATCTCGCGATACGCCGCGTCCCGTGCTTGGTCTAACTCGGCCTGCCGCCGCTCGGCCTCGCGTGCCTTGTCGGCTGCCGCGCGCTCATCTGCGGCTTCACGTTCCACGCTTACAGCCTGATTCTTTGAAGGTCTGGTTGATCGATTCGATGATCTGGCGCAGCGGTTTGAACAGTGTGGCACCGGCCCGTTCGGGTTCGCCTTTGCGTGCCGGGCGCAGCAGGCGCATGGCACTGTCGGCCAGTGCGGTCTCGAACTCTTTGCCGAAATAGTTCTTGTCGCCGATCAGGCTGGTGCAACTATTTCGAGCACGGTGTGTCCAAGCAGACCTTTTGCTACGTCGACCACTTCGCTTTCATGCGGATCGCGTATTGGTTGCGCAAACGGCACTTCGGCTTGACCTGGGGCAGGCTACGCCGCCAATTTTGGCCCGAATACCGGATCAGGGCCCAGGCGTCGAGCTGTTCCGGCCACGATCGGTGACGTCAACCGCTACCGCTACACCATCGACGGCTCTACCAATACTGCGGCGAAATGCCACCAGCGCAGATGGAGACCGCCTACTACGCTCAACAACCAGCCCAGCAGTTCGCTGAGCTGTCACACCAGGAAGTCTCCGGACTCACCGGGGGGATTTACCGGAGCCCCTTCGGGGTGATCTATATCATAGTCTGAAGTTCGATAGGCTCGGCCTTCATGCCTGTTTACGATGACGCATGCCCAGGTCGCCGTACCATGTGATGGGATGTCATCGACGATGGCCGACCATCGATGGAGTCATGAAACATATTGCTGCCCTGCATATTATGTTCATTACACGGATGTGCAGACTTCCATGCTGTCGGGGGTGTACATGAGGAAATGCCGAGGAGAAGCTGTGAGACGTCTGAGCGCACGACCGTTCAGCCTCGGTTGGCGTCGAGGGTTGCACCGCTATCGGGGTGATGCGCTGACGTGTTGCGATGGCAGGCGGTGCGCCAGATTGCCAGCTGTGCAGCCGGTTTCGTAGACAGTGAAAATCGCTGCGGGGGTGTTTCGGCTGGCCAGGTAGTCAGGTGGAGCCTCGTGGATACCATGTCCGGAAAGGCGCGGGGCCGTGAGCGGCTCGATGGCGTTGCCCTCGATGTGTATGGCATTCCAGGCGGTACTGGCATGCGTCAATGTCGTTCGCGGACAGCGAGTCTGGCCGACGTTGAGTCATGGGGGAGTACGACTGCGCATGCCGCGAATGTGGCGAAAATGTTGACCGGACGGCAGTATCGGCACCGAATCTACTAGCCTCGGCCAATCATGGTAATGGCGCCTAACCTGCGGCGGGAATGGCGAAAGGTGCTCCGACCTGCGATAATTCGACTTGCGAAGGCTGAATTGATCGAGGTTTTGGAGCACCTTTCTGGTGGGCAAGTCTATATCGCCGTATCCGCGGCTGACCATCGACGGTGACGGTGCGGGCGTGGTGTCACACGCAGGTGCGGCACTGCTGCTGCGTACTGCCGAGATAACTGGTTTGACCTGGGGTTTGTCGGAACAGTTGGGGCCGTGGCGCAAACCGATGGCTGTCCACGACCCGGGCAAGATCGTGCTGGATTTGGCGGTGACACTCGCGGTCGGTGGTGACTGCGCCGCGGATGTGGCGTTGTTACGGGCCGAGCCGGGCGTGTTCGGTCTGGTGGCCTCGGATCCGACGGTGTCGCGGACGATCACCGCGCTGGCTGCCCAGGCACCGAAAGCGTTGGCCGCCATCGCTTCTGCACGCGCGGACGCGCGGGCGCAGGCGTGGGCCGTGGCTGGGCCGAACGCCCCCGGTCACGGGATCAACATCGATGATCCGTTAATCATCGATCTCGACGCCACCCTGACCGACGCGCACTCGGAAAAACAGAACGCCACACCGACGTTCAAGCGGGGCTTCGGCTTCCACTCGCTGTGGTCGTTCATCGACCACGGTCGCACCGGCACCGGCGAGCCCGCCGCGCCCATGCTGCGGCCGGGCAACGCCGGTAGTAATACCGCTGCCGACCACAAGCAGGTTCTCCGCGATGCCCTCGCTCAGCTGCCGTGGCAGCCGGGATGGCGGGTCGGCCGGAAAGTGCTGGTGCGCACCGATTCCGGTGGCGGCACCCACGAGTTCCTCGACTACTGCCACCGCCGCCGGCTGCAGTACTCGGTCGGGTTCACTCTCACCGACGAGATCGTCACCGCCATGGGCACCCACCTGAATCCGCAGGATTGGACACCGGCCTACGACGCAGACGGCGAGGTCCGCGACGGCGCCTGGGTCGTGGAAGTCACCGGCATCACCGAGTTGACCGGATGGCCGCCCGGCATGCGGCTCATCGTCAGGAAAGAGAGACCACACCCCGGTGCTCAGCTGCGGTTCACCGACCGCGACGGGATGCGGTTGACCGCGTTCGTCACCAACACCACCCGCGGCCAGCTGCCCGACCTCGAGTTGCGTCACCGCCAGCGGGCCCGCTGCGAAGACCGGATCAGAAACGCGAAAGACACTGGCCTGCGCAATCTTCCGTTCCACAGCTTCGACGCCAACCGCATCTGGCTCGCCGTCGTCGCGCTCGCACTCGACCTGACCGCCTGGATGCAGACACTCGCCCTGCACGACCACCCCGCACGTCGCTGGGAACCGAAAACGCTACGGCTGCGGCTGTTTTCAGCCGCCGGACGCATCGCCCGCCATGCCCGCAAAACCACACTGCACCTGGCGCGGCACGCCCCCTACACCGAACTGCTCACCACCGCCGCAGCACGCCTGCAACCCGGCTGACCAGCCAGAAACCGTCCCTGCAACCAAGGAAACCAACCACCCGGGCCAGTGGAACCCGGCAGCCAGCCCGCTGCGCGGGCCAGCTGCCCTGCCCGCAACCGGAAAACTACGACCGAAACACCCAATCCGAACCCGATCAGGCCAGCACATCAACCCGGCGAAAGATCGAGGCTAGCGCATGAGCGGTCGGAGGGCTCCGTGACGCGGGATGCCTTGGCGGTTATGTGATTTCGACTACGTGCTGCTTCCTATGCAGGATGAAACTTCATTGGCAGGATGCGAATCAGCATGGGCGGCTTGGCTTTTCAGGGAACTCGACGTGGCGGAGTTGGCGAGTTGAGCTCTCAAACTACTTGTCCTGGAATGAAGTTGAAGTAACAACGTCTAGATGCCCGTGCTCGGCTTGTTCGGCCGGGAGGATGGTGTGACTCGTTTCACAAAACGAGTACATGTGCGCAACTCGCTCCGCCTTGACGTGTTTTGTCGCGTTGTTACGCTTTCGCCCGATTTGGGGATGGCCCATCAAGGGGATGGGCTCGGGTGTTGTGGAGTGTGATGAGGTTTCGCCGTCAGGGCGACGCGTTGGTGCGTTGGTCCCCTGCTAGTTGGTATCGCTGGAAAGTGGTTTCGTGGGCGGCTGCGTTGGTTGCCGTGCTGGTGCGGGTTGTGACCCGGTCCGGCGATGGGTGCCACCGCGTACTGGATGCGGGGGAGGGGATCGGCGGGACGCTAGTGAGCGTGCGATGGCCAGCGGGCGCCGATCGGGCTGTCTGCCCGGCTGGCCGCGGTGATTACCCTGGCGTCCGGTCTCGGAGCGACTCTGCGCGGGCGTGTGTCGGGCGCTCCCGTATTCGGCTCCCCAGTTGTGGTGGCTGAATACTCCCCATCTGGTTCCGCTGTACCGTCTCCCGTGTGGCTAACCGATGTTTCAATATCGGTCGTTGTCAAGACATTACGCGCTGGCGGAGGGGATCGGGGATGTCGTCCTGAAGTGAATGCCCGCGACGAGTTGTGCAGCCTCGGCGTATGTCCGGGCTCCTCCCTGCGCGCCGCCTGATCAGTTGTTCGAGTCCGGCGGAGTACGCGGTCGATTCGATACTTTCGCCCTTTGAAAGCCATTGTTCGATGCGTGGTCGGCGGGGATCGCGGTATCGAACTCGCCTGAATACCAGTTAAATTGCTCATCGATCACAAGGTGGTCGTAGCGCCAGTTCTCAAACATGTTATCGCAGCTCCGCACGACAGAATCGGCTCTGGATAGGAATTCAGAGGCGAATCTCCAACGTGCTTGCTGTGATGTTACTTCCGATGTATGTGATTGCAGGATTGCTACTTCCACGCAAATCTGCGTGTGACGTGGCAGCTGTTTCTGTCTGATTCAGTATGCCCGTCGATGGGCTTGGGGAATTTGGAGTGTGATGAGGTTTCGCCATCAGGGCGGCGCGTTGGCGCGTTGGCTCCCTGCTAGTTGGTATCGGTTGAAGGTCGTTTCGTGGTCGGCGGTTTTGGTTGCCGCGTTGATCGCGACATTGGTGCCGGTGGTTTTTTCTCCGGAGGCCGCCGCGGCACCGAAAGGAACGAACCCGCGCGATATTCCGCTGATGATGTCCAAGGCCGTTCCGAAGCCATCCCTGACTAATAAGCAGCCCGCACCGGAGGCGGACTTCACGCCATTGCTCGCAGGCGGCACCGCCGCCGCTGCCCCGGTGAAGGGTGGTTTCGATCCGAAGACTTCGAAAGAGTCGGCGCGGACCGAGGATTCGGTCGAGTTCACCAACACCAACGGCACTAAGACGATGGTGCTCTCGCAGGTGCCGGTCAGCGTCCGCAACAGCAAGGGCGGTTGGGATCCGATCGATACCCGGCTCGTAGAGCAGAAGGACTCCAAGCGAGTGACCGCCGCACGCAGCACCGTCGGGATCGATCTGGCCGAGTTCGCCAACGACCCGAATCTGTTCCGGGTCAACCAGAACGGCACACCGGTCACCCTCGAGCTGAAGGGCGCGGGCAAGGCTGGCCGCAAGGTCACCGGATCGACCGCGACCTATGCCAACGCCCTGCCCAACACCGACGTCACCTACGACGTGACCGCAGACGCGATCAAAGAGTCGATCATCCTGAAGTCCGCTCCTGCTGTGGGCGAAGGACGTTGGGTATTCAAGCTGAACACCGGCGCGCTGACCCCGAAGGTCGACGGCAAGACCATCAAGATCAGCGACAAAGCGGGCAAGGTCGTCGCCGCGCTACCCCCGATCGAGGTCTGGGATTCTTCGGGCAGCGAGAAGGACAAGAAGGCCTCGGCGCGTACCGACGGCATCTACACCCTGGCCCGTGACGGCGAAGGCTGGCAGCTCACCGTGGCGGTGGACACGAAATGGTTGAAAGACTCTGCCCGCAAGTTCCCGGTGGTGGTCGATCCGACCTACACCTTCGGATTCGGTCAGCAAGCCGAAACGATCGCCTACCAGCAAGGCACAGCCCCCTGCACCGACTGCGGAATCCGTACCGGCAACGCCCGGAACTGGACGGGCCAGAACGTTTTGTGGCGCTCAGCGATTCGCTACGACCTCGCCCCACTCGCGGGCAAGACCGTGACCGGTGCGCGCGTGGACGTGAAGGTGCCGAACCCGCCGGTGCCGCCGGTGGAAATGACGGCCGCGTCGCAGATAACGCTGTTCCAAGCCAAATCTCCGTTGGGCTACGACGCGCTCGGGGATCAGCTGGCTTCGGCGAGCGTCGGTGATTCCGGCTCGTTGACAGCCCCCGCGCTGACCACATACCTCGGTGATCGTGTGAAGGCCACCGACAAGAACGCCTGGTTCATGCTCGGCGGCGCCGAAACCACCAATTCCTATACCTTTAAACAACTCCAGGCAGCGTTGATCGTCGACTACAGCGACGGCACCGGCACCAACCCCACTGATCCTGCCAAACCCACTGACCCCACCAAGCCCACTGATCCGACCAAACCAACTGATCCTACTCTCGGTCCACAGGTGAATCTGGTTGCTCCGGTCGAGGATTCGGTGATCGCGAGTGTTACCCCGTCCTTGGTGGTCAGCGCTGCGGCGTCGGGCACCAAATATTGTTTCAAGATTTCGACCGGTTTCGACGGACGGTCGGGCAGCGTCATCGATTCCGGTTGTTTGAGCTCTCCGAAGTGGGCTGTCCCGAAGGACGTTCTGCGCGACGGTGGCCGCTACTCCTGGACGGTGGCTACCGTGGAGTCGGGTGGATCGGCTCCGTCGCCGCAGAACTGGGTCGGGCATTTCAGGGTCGACAAGCGCATCGGTAGCGCGGGACCGTCGCCCGTTGATCAGTTCGGGCCGGTCACGGTGAACATGTTCAACGGCAATGTCCGGACCGAAGCCGCAGGGCCAGTTTTCGAGGCGCTCGGCGGGTCCGCGGGTGTCACCTTCGCCTACAACTCCCGTCAAGACGGGGAGGCGCATGGTCTGCGGGCGTCGTATTTCAACGACGCCGACCACAACGGGGTCGCAGACGCGGCGCCGGTGATGGTGCGCGACGAAGCCCAGGTGAATCTGGACTGGGGCAACGCGTGGAGCGTTCCGGAAAACTATCCGTGGCGCGAAGACCCGCTGCCCGCCGCTTTGGACAAGCAGTGGTTCGTCGTCCGATGGGAAGGCCACTTCCGGGCACCGGTGACCGGTGATTACAGCTTCGCCGGTTCCCATGCCGACGGCGCGAAGATCTGGGTCGATAACAAACTCGTCTATGACGGACCGAATGCGGCCGCGGTGGGGTCGGAATTCGACACCGCCACAGCGAAGAAGAGCACCGATGTGTCGCTGACCGGCTTGCAGCGGGTGCCGATCAAGGTCGAGTTGTATCACCGCAGCACTGAGAAGCCGAAGATGGTGTTGTGGGCCAAGAGCACCACTGGCATTACCACGCGCTCGCACAATTGGGGTCCGCGGATCGTGACGACCGATGTGTTGTTTGCCCAGGACACCGGACCGATGCCGCACGGGTGGACCCTCGGGTTGATGGGCAGCAGTTATGCCTCAGCCGAAATGCTGGGCGGCTCTGTCATTCTCACCGACGCCACGGGTGGCAAACACACCTGGGCGAAAACCTCCGGGGGCGGCTACGCGCCGCCACACACCAGCGACGGCGTCCTCGCAGTCGATGCCGGTGGCCGGATCTCGGTCACCGAGAACGGTGTGGTGTCGATATTCAACGTCGATGGCACCCTGGCCGCGGTGTCGACTGTGGCAGACAGCAAGAAGCCGGCGTCGCTGCAATATCTCTATAGCGGTACCCCCGCACGGCTGACTCAGATCAAGGACCCGGTCTCGGGGCGGTCGCACACGCTGTACTACAACAGTGACAACAGCAACAGCTGCTACGGCGGTGCATCGTTGCCGCCGGGCGCGCACTCGGCTCCGGCGCAGAAGCTGTGCCGCATCACCTATTGGGACGGCACCGAAACCCGACTCTGGTACATGGTCGGCGCCCTCACCCGTATCGAAAATCCCGGCTCGGAAATCCGGGACTACAGCTACCTGGATCTGGCAGCCGCGAAAGCCAACTACGACGCAGCAGGCAACGACCCGGAGAAAATGCAGAAAGCACTCGATGCGGTCGGGCCGCTCAACGAGATCCGCGACAGCTTGGCCATGGACTGGCGAGCCACCTTGGCCTCCTACAACGACAACCTCGAACGCACCCTGATCGTCTACGACACGTTCGACGACGAAATCGACTCCACCCGAACGCATCTCGCGCCGACCGAGATCCAGGCCCCCACCCCAACAGGCAGGCAAGGGGTCTACCGGACAGCGCGTACCTATGACTACGAACTTGCCCTGTCCCACAAAAAGGCATCCGCTTACACCAACGGAACCAAGGTGGGCGCCCGTCATGTCACATGGGACGACGCCGGGCGTCAACTCACCTCGACCGACGCCGTCGGTGACACCGTCCGCACCGAATGGAACGCCAAAGACAAACAGACCGCCAGCATCGACACGACCGGTCGGCGCACGACGCTGATCTATGACCACGCGGATCGTCCCATTGATCAGTACGGTCCGGCCCCGGCCGAGTGCTTCAACGGGCAGCTTCCGACCCCGAAATGCGCTCAGACGATGCCGCACACCCGGAAGGGGTACGACGAGAACCTGAACGGGCTCGAGGCTGCGTTCTACGACAACCCGTTCCTCGCGGGTGTTCCCCAGGAGTGGGGCACCGGTGTCGGCACCGCTGACGCCAGCTTGAAGCGCAACTGGGGCTCGGCGCCGCCGGTCGCCAACAGCGGTGGTTGGTCGGGCCGGTTCATGGGTGAGGTCAAGTTTCCCGCGACCGGTGAGTACAAGCTCGGGTTCACTGTCGTCGACGGTGTCCGGTTGTGGATCGATAACGCACTGGTCATCGACAGTTGGACCGACAAGGCTGCCACCGCGGTGAGCGGGACCTATACCAACACCACACCCGGTAGTCGGCATCGTGTTCGGGTCGACTACTACAACCGTAGCGGCACCACCGGTGCACTCGACTTCACGTGGACACCACCAGGTACAGGTAGCGCAATAACCGTCCCAGGCCAGAACCTGGCACCGCGCTACGGACTCGAAACCAGCAAGGCTACGTCCAGCACCTCTGGTGGCAGCGTCGAACGAGCGCCGTCAATGGATATCACAACCGGCTACTCGGACTCGGCCAACGGGATCGATCCTGTATACGGGCTGGTGGTGTCCAAGACTAACGACTCGGATGGGGCCAATCTGGTCCGGCGCAACAGCTTTGAGCAGCCCGGTGAAGGATACCTGCGTAAACTGGCCCAAGCCCTACCTGGTGGTGATATCACCAACCCGAACGAGCGTGGCACGTTCACTTACTACGGAGGCACCGAAACCCGCACGAATCCGTGCGATTCGAAATCCGCGGCAGTCAACCAGGCTGGGATGGAGAAGACCGTTACCTCGGCGCCGAATGCCGACGGGTCACCCAACGTGCTCGAGCGCGTGTACGACGGCGCAGGCCGCACCGTCGCGACCCGGATCAATGCCGAGCCCTGGTCGTGTGTGCGATATGACGCTCGCGGCCGGATGGCCGAGAGATCGTTCCCGGCCATGGGGCAACAGCCCGCACGGACGATCACCTACGACTACGCGGTAAGCGGCAACCCACTCATCAGAAAGGTCAGCGACGAGAGCGGTTCCACCACTACCAAGATTGACCTGCATGGCCGGGTCGTGGCCTACACCGACGCCACCGGTTTCACCACGGCAAGCGAATACGACCGCGCAGGGCGAAGAACCACCGAGACCAGCACCGTCAAGGGTGTCACCTCCACGCTGAAGTACTACTGGGACGACGCATCTCGCCTGGTCAGGCTGGATCTGGACGGTGCGACTGTCGCCACATCCGGTTACGACGCAGGCGTCCTGCAGAGCGTTACCTACGGCAACGGATCAAGTCTGGCGATCAGCCGCAATAACGCTGACTCGCTGGCTGCTTTCGTCTGGAAGATGTCGAGTTCGACGGTGACCAGTGAGGTGACCCGGTCTCGCGACCAACGCATCACCGATGCTGTCATCGCTGACAGCGCCGCCCCCGAAACGAGGTACAACTACTCTTATAGCTACGACGCGGTCGGTCGCCTGACCGCGGCCACAGTGCCGCACCATCAGCTGACCTACGGCTACGCCGCCGAGAACGGTTGCGGGCCCAATCGCAAGGCTGGCGCAAATACCAACCGAACCGTGTTCATCGATAGCCTCAAAGGCGGCATCCCGACCAGCACCGTCTACTGCTACGACCATGCCGACCGGCTGATCTCCACTGCTGGAGCCACCAAGCTGTCATTTGCATACGACACTTACGGCAACGCCGTCAAGGTCGGTACCGATACCCTCGGCTACGACTCCACCCGTCGTCACGTGACTACAACCACCGAGGCGGGCCAGTCGGTGAAATACACTCGCGACGTCACCAACCGCATCGCGGCACGCACAACCAAGAACGGAAACAACCCCGAAGAGGTCACCCGATACGGGTTCACCTCCGACTCTGGCGGCCCCGATTTCGTCAACGATGCATCCGGAAACCTGCGCCAACGCATCCTGAAACTGCCCGGCGGTGTCGTTCTCACCAAGAACTACACCCAGGCCAAGACCACGAACTGGTCCTACCCGGATATTCACGGCAACATCCTGTTCACCGCTGATGACGGTGGCGCACGCACCAGCGCGATCCGCCTCTACGACCCGTTCGGCCAGAACATCGACCCCCAAACGGGTGCGCTTGCCGACATCCCGATACCGGCAACCGCCGAAGGCGGCATGGACTTCGGCTACCTCGGACAACACACCGTCCCGGTCGAACACATCGCCAGCCAGCAGGCTCTCGAAATGGGCACCCGCACGTACCTGCCCGTACTCGGCCGGTTCCTGCAAACCGACCCGATCTCCGGCGGCTCAGCCAACAACTACGACTACTGCAACGCCGACCCCATAAACTCGCGCGACCTTACCGGCGAAAATGCCGTGGCGCTCGGGGCGGGGGCCGGGGCACTGGTCGGCGGCCCACCCGGGGCGTTGGTGGGCGCAGGCGTAGGTGTTGTAGTTACGCTCGGATTGGGCGCGATGGTCTGGAACATGGGCCGCAAGGAAGACAAACCAACGACATCCGCGCCACCCAAGGACACCCCTAAAACTGCGGCGAATCCAGCTAACCAGACGGGATCGCAGGCCAACGCCGCAGGGACGGCACGTGTACCGCAGGTCCCGAAAACGGGATCGGGTAAAGAGAAGGCTAGCGATGCGCCCAGCTGGGCCAAGGGGCGGCCACCATACGTAGGGGAGAGTGGAAAAGACTACGCCCGCCGCCTCATGAACGAGAAGTACGGAGAAGGCAATTGGAAGGAGGGGCCGAATACCGAATACAACAAAATCCAAAAGTACGGCGATCGTTCATGGGAGAACCCCAAGTGACGGGCGATAACTGACCGAAGGATGAGTTGCGATGCAGGAAGTCTATGTTGTTCAGCATTACTATGGAATCGGTGACGACTACAGTGAAGGGCGGATCTTAGGTATGTACTCGAGCGAGGCCAAGGCGGAATCAGCTGCGCGTCGCGCCAGAGCACTGCCTGGATTCTGCGACCACCCTGACGACTTTCATATCGTCCGTCAGCCGTTGAACAAGGACGCGTGGGTAGAAGGTTTCTTTACATACTTGTACTGACATGGAGAATTCAAATGAATTACGTGTATCTGGTCAATCACGAATATCAACCTGAGGGCGGCGATTGTGACGTTAAGGAAATAGGGGTGTATTCCTCGGAGGTGGAAGCGCAGGCTGCGATTGAACGACTTAGCCCTAAGCCTGGATTCCAGGACCATCCTGATTCTTTCGTTGTTCACCGATACGAGATCGACAAGGATTACTGGACGGAGGGATTCGTGGAGCAGGCCACAATCGAGTGACAAATACAGCCGTAAACGATCTCCTGGCTCAATCCAGATTGGGGTACGCAGGTCTGCTAATTATTGCAACGAATCGCCCGTTCTGTATCGTATGAGTTCGGACTAGCTTGAGTTTCATGCTGAGCCCTGCCAACGCCGCAAAGCATGGAACTCAAGCTAGTCTTCGGTGAGTATCACGACGGCGGAGTAGCCGCCTTCTTCGGGGTCGTCGGCGAGAGGACATGTCGCGCATTCGGGGGTGCACGCAATTCGAGCGTCCTGGCCAAGGTCGGTAAATATTGCAACGGTACTTCGAACGGGAGTTCGGACAGCGATAGATCTGGTGATATGACTCGGACTGTCACACCCCGGCGGACTGTCGAACCAATCGGGCAATTGGTGGATCGCACATCGAGGAGGTGCAGACCTCAATACGGTGTGCTGGACAAACTGAATCTAGCAACCGGACGAGTTGCACAGATGCGGACGAGCCTGCTCATGACTATGGTTCGTTGGGAATCTGAAGTATGGAGGATCTCCACGCATTGCACTGTCGGTTGAACAGCTGGCAGGAGCAGCCCCAGGGTCGGGTGGCCCGAGGGGATTGCACCCTCGGGCTCCCGCAGATCCCGGCGTGAAGGTCTCCCTTCACCGGGCTCCTGTCGTCTTGATCATCAGCGGATAGGCCACCCAACGCCAGTGGGCGAAGGCACGCGGGTACTCGGTGGTGGTGCGTTCCCAGTACTCCCTGGCCTTGCGGCGCGGCCGTAACCGTTTGAACTTCTTGCGGATCCACCGCACCAGGTAGGTGTTGATGCGGGCCAGAAGGTTATGTATCGCCGAAGGGTAGAACGCCCCGTAATAGTTCATCCAACCCCGGACGACCGGATTGATCATCGCGGCGAGTTCAGCCCAACCGAGATCGGTGCGGCGATGTAACCGCCACCCCCGTACCGTACGACCGAGCCTGGTCAAAGCGTCCTTACTGATCGCGGGCAGAAACGAGGTGAACACCGTGCCCTGCTTGTCGCGAGCACTGCGAGCGCGGAATGTGTAACCGAGGAACGTGAACGACGTATGCTCAGCCGAGCCCCGCCGTTTGCCGCCCTTGCAGTACACGATCCGGGTCTTGTCCGGATGCAACCGCAACCCGACCTCGCTCATCCTGTTCTCGATCGCGGCCAGCACCAGGCGAGCCTGGCGTTCGCTGACGCAGTGCACGATCGCATCGTCGGCATAACGTTCGAACACGACATCGGGGAACTCCCGGACCATCCACATGTCGAACGCGTAATGCAGGAACAGGTTCGCGAGTACAGGCGAGACCGCGGACCCCTGCGGGGTACCTCGATCTCGTTGCGCCACAGTGCCATCGGGCAGTTGAAGCGGCGCTTCGAGCCACCGCTTCACATACAGCACCACCCAACGCTGATCGGTGTGCGCCTGGACCGCTTTGAGCACGAGATCCCAAGGGACACTGTCGAAGAACTTCTCCACGTCCAAGTCGATGACCCAGTCGTATCTCCAACACCGCTGCCGAGCCACCCCGACCGCGTCCAACTGCGACCGCCCCGGCCGGTAACCATAAGAATCCGGATGAAAGATCGGCTCGACCCTCTTCTCCAGCCTCGCGGCCACCACCGTTTGAGCGATCCTGTCCGCAATCGTGGGCACCCCGAGCATCCTCGTGCCCGCGCCATGCGATTTCGGTATCTCCACCGCTTTGACCGGAGGCGGAAAGTAGCTGCCCGACGACATCCGATTCCAGATCCGATACAGATTGTTCTTCAGATCGGTTTCGAACTCCGCCAAGCTCACCGCGTCCACTCCCGGCGCACCCTTGTTCGCTTTGACCTTCTCGTATGCCTCCTGAACTTCCCACTTGAAAATCTCGAACGACTTCGCTGACGACTTCAGCTCGCTCACCACAGCTCCTCCCGGACCACACGGCCCGGTTGACAGGACAAACAACAGCCACAGACGACCCGGCCCCTTCGCTCCACACCCATTACAGAAGCTTCACCACTACTACGAGCCGGTCCGCCGGCGCACCCCGCGACGGGGGTTTCCCTCTCGCCGCCGATCTACTCGACGAAAACGGTTTCAGGGCACGCCTTCCCACGTTCCATGCCAAAGCCGCAGACCAGGCTCATGCCGCCTCAATGCCGGACGCCACCTGACCATCAATCGGGACAACCTGTCAGGCCCAGCTCCCGCAGCCCGGAACATGGCCACGGTTTCGACGTCACTTCGAACGTAACGACACGTCAACAGCGGTTCGGGTTCACTCATCTTCCTGGTCCCCACCTGACGCCTCTCACGACGCCTTTTCCACATCGCTCACCACGACGGTCTTCAGCCAACGCAGCATGTGGCGGTTTGAAGCCTCCGCCCGAGCGGCGACTCCGAAGGGCCAAACCTTCATCTCTGGCACAGCATCAACTCCAAGCTCAGCTACCTACACTGACCTCCTCGTTGTTCGTGGCACACGCTACGGCGTTGTCGGTTAAGCCAGCTCTGACCAGTAGTTTTGTCCTTTGGTGACGAGGTGTAGCGCTCGGTCCGGAGTGAATGCCGTTGTGCGGCATGCCTCGGCGATGTTGATTTCTCCTTGGAGCCGGTGGAGGTTGATCGCGGTATTTCTGAGGGTCGCCATGACCTGTGGGGCGTTCCCGGTCCGCACGGTCGACCTGTCCTCGTCAAAGGTCACGTCACGAACCCAGTGGATGGCATTCTCGATATCCCAGTGGTTCCGCAACCATGCGGCAATCATTTTGGCCGGGGCTTGCTCGAAAGCGACGCTGCACAGCGCGTACACGACCTCGCGGCTCCGTTTGCCGGTGCTGACCTCGACCCGTTCGCGGGTGATCTCGATGATCTGGCGGGCGTAGGGGAATCCGATACCGCGGGGCGCGGTGAGGATCTTGAAGGTCCGGGTCTCCAAACGGCCATGGCTCGCCTTGTCGTCGGCATCACGCAGCACGGTCGGCACGAGCGCCCACGGCTGGGCCTTGATCCGCGCGAGCAACTTCGGCTGATTCTCTTTCGCGGTCATCAAATAGTGCGACTTCAGTTGTCCGCAAATAAGTTTCGCCGTCGCTACCTGGGTGTGCATTGCGTCGATCGTTACCAACATTCGGGTCCGGTTCAGCAGCCGCAGCAGGGTCGGGACAGTGGGGATCTCGTTCGTCTTCATCGCCACGGCGATCTGACCGAGGACCATCCGGGCGTGGTGGGCCTACACCGACACCAGGTGCGGGGCGCGTCCACCACCGGTGCGGGCACCCCGCACCGTTTTGCCGTCCAACGCGACCGCCAACAACTCCCCGGCCTCGATGTCGACCGTGGTGGCGGCGACGATCATGAAGTATTCACCGAGCCGACGGTCCAGGTCTGCGGCATCAAGCCTGCTCAACACCGAACGGAAGGTCTTCTCGCTGGGCCGCCGGAACCGAGTACCCAACTCCGCCAACACTTCCACCGGGGCCGTGCGCGTCCAGGTCGCGAACCCGGCGAAGGACCGCATGCCCGCCGCAGCGGCCAGGATCGCGATCGCCAACAGCGTCGCCAACGGGTACCGGATCCCGCGCGGATCGCGCGGATCGGGGACCTCGCGAAGCACTTCCAGCAACGACGGCGCAATGGTTGCGTTGATTGCGTTCCCCTCGCCGCAGCACTGCCTCAACACCCCCACAACGGTCTCGGCAGGGGATACTGTTCCAGCGGGCACGGGGCAACTCCGGGATCGATTTCAGGCGTAAGAGACCTTCATCGTCTCCGAAGAACCCGTGCCCGCCCAAGACGCCGACATGTCGTGTCGCCCACTATGTTTCCGCAGATCAGCGCTACCGCATCCGACAACGCCGGAGCCCTGGGGACGTGTGGCTCAGCTGCGAATCCGTCTGCATTTCACCGTGATTCGCGTAGTCCGCAGGTAAGCGCGTCTGTGTTTCGTATTCCAACAGCCCGGGAGGAGTTACCTTCGTATGAACCGTTCAACCCTCGATCCGAGCGAATGCGATGCTGCGGTGCTGTATCTGCGGGTATCGAGCAAGCGACAGATGAACACTGCGATCGACCTCGACCCCGACGGGCTCTCCATCCACACCCAGCGCGAACACGGTGCGGCCAAAGCTGATTCGCTCAATGCGATCGTCGCCGAGGAATTCGTCGAGCCAGGTAAATCTGCCAAGGACATCATCGAACGCGATGTGTTCCAGCAGATGATCGCCTATCTGCACTCCCACCCCGAGGTCAAATACGTCATCGTCTACATGCGCTCACGCGCGTTCCGCAACCAGTTCGACGCCGCCATCGTGCAGGTCCAGTTGCAAAAGATCGGCGTACGGCTGGTCTCGGTGAAAGAGGACTTCGGCCAAGGCCCGTACGCCCAGGCTATGGAGGGCATGCTCGACATCATGAACGGCCTGCAAAACACCTTGCAGGGCCTCGACATCGCCGACAAGATGCTGCAGAAAGCCATCAACGGCGGCACCAACGGCTACGCCAAACTCGGCTACCTCAACACCCAAACCGAAATCGACGGCAAACTCTTCAACAGCATCCAACTCGACCCGGTCCGCGCGCCGCTGGTGCGCACCGCGTGGGAGCTCTACGCCACCGGCAACTACACCGTCGAACGACTCGAAGCGGCAATGGCTGATCGCGGGTTGACCAGCCGAGCCCGCGGCAAACTGCCCGAACGCCCCGTCGAAGCCCGCCAACTGCACCGCATGCTCGCCGACCTCTACTACACCGGATTCGTGGTCTACAAGAACCAGATCTACCCAGGCCGCCACGAACCCCTCATCGACCAGTCCCTCTTCGACCGAGTCCAAGCAGTCCGCAACATTCGCAGCCACCCTGGCCAACGCGACCGCATCCTCACCCACTACCTCAAGGGAACACTGTTCTGCCAGCGCTGCCGCACCAACGGCCGCACCGCGCGACTGATCTATACCGAGGCCACCAGCCACACTCGCCGGCGATACGGCTACTTCATGTGCCGCGGCCGACAAGACGGACTCTGCGACCTCCCGCACCTGCCCGCGCACCTGGTCGAGCAAGCCGTAATAGACAACTACGCCACACTGCGACTTCCCACCGCCTTCATCCGCGACGTCCACCGACTCCTCGACACCGCCCTCGCCGACGAACACACCAGCACCCGCGCCCTGCATGCCAGCCTGCGGCAACGACTCACAGAACTCGACGCACAGGAAGAACGGCTGCTCGACCTCGCCGCCGACGCAGTCCTGCCCCAAACCAAAATCAAAACCCGGCTCCGGCGTATCCAGGCCGAGCGAGAACACACCACCGCCGGACTACAGACTTCCAGCACTGAACTCGCCGCTGGCGCCAACTACCTGCGCAACGCACTCGAACTGCTCACCAATCCTCACACCCTCTACAGCACCGCCCCCGATACCATCCGCCGACTCATTAACCAAACCCTTTATCACGCAATCCATCTCGATGACCGCGCCGACATCGTGGTCACCCACACACTCACCCCACCCTTCGACGACTTCCACCACGCATCGAGCCTCCACACCGGACCACACACTCCCCCTGCCGACCACCAGACATCCGGGCTCTCCACCATCGTCCGCCCAAACCCACCCGCGACGACAGCCGACCACCCCTCCCTCACCGCCATCTACACAGCACCCGTAACCAGTGCAGCGCAAACAACAACAGCGGTCATCGAACTGATGCGCGTCTACTGCGTCGAAACCCACCTGACCGCCAACCTCGACCGGCTCCGCAAACAACTCGCCGACCGCACAGAGCGCGTCCCCAATCTCCCACCACAACCTCGTGCACTACGGCGCCGCTTCACCGGTGACCAACTCGCCGAGATCCGCGCAGCCTACGAAGACGGTTGGTCCACAAACCAACTCGCCATGAAGTATCAACTCGGCAAGGGCAGCGTCCTCCGGCTCCTTCGCGCCAGCGGCGCCACCATCCGGCAAGAACGCCGCCTCACCGACAACGAAATCGACCACGCCATCGCCCGTTATCGCAACGGCGAATCACTCGCCCGCATCGCCGCCGATCTCGGCGTCGCCGCCGATACGGTCAGCGCCGGTCTCGAACGCCGAGGCATACCCCGACGTGACACCCACGGACGGCCTCGATAAGCTGATCACCGGCCCGCATCTGGTTTCTCACCGCCGGCGACATCGCCTCAGCAATCGACGGCAATTCACCAGCCGGCTAATGTTCCGGCCCTCTATGGCCAGCACACACCGCACCTGTCGCCGCAGTCCGACACCTCCACGGAGGTCACCATGAGCGCCCACTCCGTGCAGCCACTGCGTGGACACCACCCGAACTCAATCGGGTAATGCGACCGCCGCTTCGACCAGCACGCGCCTGGTGAAATACCAGATCACGGCCCTTCAGTCGCATACTGCCGTGGGTAGACGCGTCTGGGCGCACGGGTTGAACTCCAGCAATGGGGTCGGGCGTAGCTCAACGGCTGCACGCAGCGCGGCCGACAGAAATCCATGCTTGTTCTTGATCGTCTTCGGTGCGTTACCTTTGACTTGCTTGAGATAAACGACCCAAGCTGCGTCTGCCTCACGGGTGACCGCGTCGATCGCCGCGCATTCACCGAAATACGGGGCGATGTCGTTGCGGATATAGGACTGGTACTTCCGGCGGACATCTTCCTGAATTCCGTTGAGCTGGTTGGCATATCGTGCGAGCCAGTCGACCAGCAGCACCATTCCCGAATCAGCACCTGGTTCGGTCCCGATCGCCCGCAATGCTTCATCGAGCCCAACCCGAGCAATCAAGTCAGCCCACGACACAGCCTCGTCGTAGTCGTCGAAGGTTTCCGAAGATTGGCGACGTCTGCCATGTTTGTCGTAGTAGTGAAAGGGAACCTGCCAGCCGACGCTGCCGTCTTTACGCGGCCGCGGGCGAGGTGTGTGCATGCGAACCTCTCAGGTGTCGAATATCGACGCATAGCCTGAGAAGCTGATGACCACCAGCGGTTACGTAACCCCTGTGACAGCCAGTCTAACGTTGCCTACAGAGCCCGGCTCCCAAGTCAACGACCGCTCTGTCGCCAGCGGCTGAATACGCGTGCATTGCAGTTCCGCCGTGACATCGGCAGGCCGGAAGGCCACGCTATGTCGGTCGACTAAATCGAATCGGAGACCGCACTGGTAATACACCTGATGACGCGGACCGGTCGAAGCACACCACAGTTGCGTTCCACCTGGCAGTTTGAACATTGGCCGAAGGGGACTTGAACCTCCGTCCCCTCGCTCAGTCCGTCCTCAGGTAGCGCGCCGGGCAAAGATCAGGTTTTATGGGTGTGAGGGAATCAGCGGACGGGTTGGTGGAAAGCAGATCTCCCATGCCGATCAAATTTCACTTATCGGTTCCTCTATCGGCGATCGATACCCGCTTGCCCTGGCAGCGTCACCCCGCACGATCGAGACCCAATACCGTTCAGGAACGGCGTCAGCGGCATCCGAAGACGCGGAGCTCGTGATGGCTCGCACGCGTAGGAACAAGCGCCGTGCCCCCTCAGAGAGGCCCCGTGGCCAACACCGCATCGCAATTGACAGCGTCAAACGCGGCACCCCAGACATCTACGCACTCAGCCGAGCAGTTGTAGCAAACGCGCTGCACAAGTCCGGACGTAGCCGTGAACGCGGTCCGCGTCCGTAGCCCTCTGCCGGACCGGCACCCGCGTCTCCTGTGGCTTGCGTAATTGTTTTGCGTTCTTTGTTGGGCGCTGCGCCTGGCACACAGCAATTCATCCCGCCGTTCCGGCGTAGCTATACGTCACCTGATGAGGTCTCACGCACGAAAGGAGGTCTACCGCCCGATGCGGAAGACCACCGTCGCAATCGATGCCGCTGTTCTATACCTTCGTGTCTCCACCAAAGAACAGATGAACACCGCGATCGACCTCGATCCGGATGGACTGTCGATCCATACCCAACGGGAAAAGACCGCTGCCAAAGCCGAAACCCTCAAGGCCGAAGTTGTCACAGAATTCATCGAATCCAAGTCAGCGAAAACCCTAGAAGGCCGCCCAGCGTTCGGCGACATGATCAAATACCTACACACGCACCCTGAAGTCAACTACGTCATCGTCTACATGCGATCTCGCGCATTCCGTAACCGCTTCGACGCCGCAATCGTCCAATCTCAACTGCAGAAGATGGGCGTGCGTCTGGTCTCGGTCAAGGAAGACTTCGGAGAAGGCCCCTACGCCGAAGCCATGGAGGGCATGCTCGACATCATGAACGACTTGCAGAACAAACTGCAAGGACTCGACATCGCCGACAAGATGCTCCAGAAGGCCATCAACGGCGGCACCAATGGCTACGCCAGACTCGGCTACCTCAACCGCCAAGCCGAAATCGAGGGCAAACAGTTCAACTCCGTCGAACTCGACCCCAAACGTGCACCCCTAGTGAAGCTGGCTTGGGAACTGTACGCAACCGGCGACTATACCCTTGACCGCCTCGAAGCCACCATGGCCGACAGAGGCCTGACTGCACGTGCCCGCGGCGACCTGCCCGAACGACCGGTCTACGCCAAACAATTCCATCGAATGTTCGGCGAGCAGCGCTTCTATTACCTCGGATTCGTTGTCTACAAGGGAAGTATCTACCCGGGCCGGCACGAACCCATCGTCGATCAAACCCTCTACGAGCGTGTACAGGACGTTCGAAACTTCCGCAGCCAACCCGGCCAGCGCGACCGCATCTACCAGCACTACCTCAAGGGAGACCTATTCTGCCGTCGATGCCACCGCGACCATGGCCGGACATCGCGGCTGATCTACACCGAGGCTCGCAGCCACACCGGCCGCATCTACGAATACTTCGTATGCCGCAGCCGCCAGGAGGGTACCTGCGACTTGCCGCACCTGCCGGTCGCTCTCGTCGAAGAAGCCATCGTCGGCCACTACGCGATGCTTCGCCTGCCGCCTGATTTCTCCAGAGACGTCAACACCCTGCTCGAATCGACACTGTCCGACGAGCAAGGCACTATCCACGCCAAGCACGCCACCCTCAAGGCACGTCTTGCCGAACTCGACGGGCAGGAGGAACGACTTCTCGACCTCGCCGCCGATGGCACACTTTCGCAAGCCAAGATCAAAATCCGACTCCACCACATCCAGGCCGATCGAGCCACAGCAGAAGACGCACTCTCCTCCGTAGCTGCGGAGCTAGCAGCCGGAACGGGCGTGCTACACGAAGCCCTGGACGTACTATCCAACCCCCACGCGATGTACCGCGACGCGGACGACAACACCCGCCGCTTGATGAATCACACCTTCTACGAACGCTTCTACGTAGACGACGACCTGATCTAGACAGGCACTACGCACCGTCGGCTGAACGTCGCAGAGCCCGCACAGACATCGGCTCGACCCTCACTCAATGCCCAATCGCAGAACGGCGACGGACTAGGAGCAACAGGAAGAAGATTGACCATCTCAGCAGGTCAACGCTGGTCTCTTACTCGAACCCGTGTCGCTATGGTCACGGGTTCGAGTAAGAGACACTAGGTGGAGCTAAGGGGAATCGAACCCCTGACCTTCTCGATGCGAACGAGACGCGCTACCAACTGCGCTATAGCCCCGTGCGGCTCCTGGGAACCGCGCTGTGTCACTCTAGCAAAGGATGTCGCGAGACTCCGAATCGGGCGGTTTACCTGGGGTGATTCGGAGTTACGCGGTGTGGTTACTCGCCTGCGGCGCGGCGCATGTCGCCGCCGCCGGTGCGGTCGCGCAGAGCGCGGGCGGTGGCGGGGTCGAAGGGGTCGAGGTGGTCGAACATGGGGTCTTCGTCGTCGGTTTCGAGGAGGGCGGAGCGGCGGCGCAGGGCGCGGGCGGTGTCGCGGTCCATGGCGGCGCGGGCGGCCTGGGATTGGCGGGGGCCGGTGTGTTCGCCGAGTTGTTCGGCTCGGCTGAGGCGGGCGGCGCGGCGACGGCGGATGTCTTCTTCGATGCGCACTTGTTTGCGCAGGTAGGTGAGGTAGCCGATGAGTACGACGCCGGCCAGGCCGGAGCCCCACCAGAAGTGTGGTGACATGGCGACCGCGAGTCCGCCGCACAGCAGCCCGGTCAGCACGAGGCCGAGGACGGCGCGCTGACGGAAGGTGTAGCGGGCGGCGCGGGCGATGGCGTCGGCCTCGGGGTCGTAGCCGCCGCGGCCGCGGCGGGTGGGGACGTAGTCGAGGTCGTCGGGGTCGTAGTCGTCACGGGCGCGTCGCTCGGCGTGTTCGAGGTCGGCTTCGTCGTCGAGGTAATCGTCGTCGTGTTCGACGCGCGCGGGTGCGGTGGAGGGTGCGGGTGGTATCCGGGCCGCGGCCGGTTCGGTGCGCTCTTCGCCCACCTCGTCATCATCGACGGTGTCGTCGTGCTGCGCGGCGACTTCGTCTTCGGAATCGGTGTCCGCGCTTACGGTTTCGTCGTCGGACGGCTCGGCGGCCGCCGCTTCGGCGAGTTCGGTGTCGTCGAGCTCGGCGTCAGCGATGTCGGGATCGGGTCGGGATGCCGCGGATTCGGCAATCGCCGGTAGGTCACCTTCGGTGACGGGTTCGTCGGCCGGTGTTGTCATCCGGTCCTCCGCATCATCGCTGTGGGCATACTTTCTCTGGGTACGGCGTGGGCGCCAGTTGGGGTCGGTTTCGTGGCCCGCGGCCGGTCCACTCTTGGTGCGCCGCTTGGAATCTCCGCGGACGAGCACGCGGGTGGCGAGGGCGGCGTCGGTGGTCCGCCGGATCCTCGGGTGCCGGTCGGCGAGGATGGGGAACAGGACGAAGACCCAGAGCACGACCAGGCCGATCCACAAGATTGAGTTCGGCATCTCGGTCAGCACCTCCGTCCCGGCCTGGTTTGGTCCGTTCGGCCGGCGAGCGGTGCGCAGCACGCCCCGCGTCCGCCCGGCTTCCGTCCGTCGCTGCGGCGTGGATGCCGGTCGCCTCGCAGGCTCCCTGCCGAGGGTGCAGGACGCACCTCCGACGTCCGTAGGTTAATTCCGCGACACGTCGAGATCCGGCAGGCGCGCCGTGCACACACGCCACACGAGTCACAAAGCCACCAATTCTTCCGCGCGTCGGACGCACCGGGCGTGTCCGTATTGCACGTTTATCTGGGCAAGATCGCCCGGCCCTCGCGAACGAGGCGGTCGACGACCGTGCCCATGAGCTCCTCCACGGTGATGCCGACCAGCAGGTGATCGCGCCAAGCGCCGTCCACGTCGAGGTAGCGGCGCAGCAGTCCTTCCTCGCGGAAGCCGACATTGCGCAGGACTGCTTGGCTGGCCTTGTTTTCCGGTCGCACCGTCGCCTCGACGCGGTGCAGGCCGATCGGCCCGAAGCAGTGGTCGAGGCCGAGCGCCAGCGCCGCGGTCGCGACGCCCTGACCGCTGAGGTCCTTGGCCACCCAGTAACCGATCCAGCCCGAACGCAGTGCGCCGCGCACGATATTGCCGACGGTCAGCTGCCCGCTGAAGGAACCGTCCACCTCGATCACCAACGGGATCATCGCGCCGCGCCGGGCCTCGGCCTTCAGGCTCGACCACAGCGACGGCCAGTTGGACGCGTGGTTGCGCGCCTCCCAAGCGCCACGGCCGGTGGGCTCCCACGGTTCCAGATGTGCCCTGTCCTGCAACCGAATACGACTCCACGCCGCGGCGTCGCGCAGGCGCACCGGACGCAGGGTCACCTCGCCCGCGGCGACGCGGATCGGGCCGAGGCGCGCGGGCCAGCCCGGATGCTGCGTGACCCGGAATACGTTCATCGCCTCCACGCCTCAGCCGCGCTGTGCGAGGAAAGCGACCCTGACCTCGTCACCGGTGCGAATCTCGGTGTCGTCGGGGTCTATCACGATCAAGCTGTTGGCCTCGGCCAACGTGGCGAGCAGGTGCGACGAGGCGCCCGCGCCGCCGCCGAGTGGTTGCACGAGGTAGTCGCCGGTGGCCTCGTCGCGCATGAGCTGCGCGCGCAGGTAACCCTTGCGGCCGGCCATGGAGCTGATCGGCGTGATGGTCCGCGCCATGATGATCCGTCGCATGGGATGCCTGCGCCCCAGGGCGATTCGGATCAGCGGACGCACCATCACCTCGAAAACGACCAGCGCACCGACCGGGTTGGACGGCAACAGGAAGGTGGGCACCTCGTCGCGCCCGAGCCGCCCGAAGCCCTGGACCGAGCCGGGATGCATGGCGACACGGGCGATTTCGAGTTCGCCGAGCCCTTCGAGGGCCTCGCGCACCTGATCCGAGGCCCAGCCGCCCACCGCGCCCGCGATGACGACGACCTCGGAACGCACCAGCTGCCCCTCGACCACATCGCGCAGCCGCCGCGGATCCGCGCTGACGATGCCGACCCGGTTCACGTCCGCGCCCGCGTCTCTGGCCGCCGCGGCGAGGGCGTAGGAGTTCACGTCATAGACCTGACCGGGCCCCGGCGTGCGATCGATATCGATGAGCTCACCGCCGACCGAGATCACCGAAAGCCGCGGCCGCGGATGCACGAGCACCTTGTCCTGTCCGACGGCCGCTAGTAGTCCCACCTGGGCGGCGCCGATGATGGTGCCCGCGCGCACCGCGACATCGCCGGGCTGCACATCGTCGCCGATGCGCCGCACGTAGTCGCCGGACCGGACCGGTTCGTAGATCTTGATCTTCGCGCGGCCGCCGTCGGTGAAGTCCAAGGGCAGCACGGCATCCGCGAGCGTCGGCAGCGGAGCACCGGTGTCGACGCGGACGGTCTGGCGCGGCTGCAGCCGGATCGGCTGGCGCGATCCGGCGATCACCTCGCCGACCACGGGCAGCGTCAGATCGACCAGTTCGTCGTCCTCGTTGCGAATGTCGGTGCCCGCGGCTGCCACGTCGACGCTGCGCACCGCGTAGCCATCGATCGCCGCCTGATCGAATCCGGGCAGCGGTCGTTCGGTGACGACGTCCTCGGCACACAGCAGGCCCTGGGCCTCGGAAATCGCGACCCGGACCGGCCGAGGGGCGACCGCCGCGGCGGTCACCTTGATCTGCTGATCCTCAACCGAGCGCATCCAGCCCTTCCTGATCTCTCCGCACACCTGTGATTCCACCGCGCGATTTCGCTTCGGCACAACCAATTCGGCGCGCGCGATGGTGAACCATCATTCGTACCCGACGGCCCACTATCGACGAAACCCGACGCCTCAGTCGTAGGTCGTCAGCTGCGGATCCCAGTCGGGACCGAGCCGATGCTCCAACCACTCCCGTAGGGCAGGGCCGTATTCGTCGCGTTCCAAAGCGAAATCGACCGCAGCACGAAGATAGCCGCCCGGGTTGCCCAAATCGTGGCGCGACCCACGGTGCACCACCACATGAACTGGATGACCCTCGGCAATGAGCAGCGCGACGGCGTCGGTGAGTTGCAATTCGCCGCCCGCGCCCGGCTCGATTCGGCGCAGCGCGTCGAAAATGGCGCGGTCCAACAGGTATCGACCGGCGGCGGCGAAAGTGGACGGCGCATCGGCGAGCGCGGGCTTTTCCACCATGCCCTTGACCCGCAGCACATTCGGATTCACCGCGTCCGGCACGGTCGCCACATCGAACACGCCGTAGGCGCTGACCTCGTCCTTCGGCACATCGATGGCGCACAGCACGGTGCCGCCACGCTTGCGGCGGACCCGGCACATCACGTCCAACACGCCCGAGGGCAGCACCAGATCGTCCGGCAGCAGCACGGCGATGGCGTCCTCGTCGTCGTCGAGCACCGCCTCGGCCTGGGCGACCGCGTGGCCGAGGCCGAGCGGTTCCTCCTGCACCACCGAGGTGACGTCGAGTAGGCCCGGCGCCTTGCGCACCTTTTCGAGTAGCTGGAACTTGCCGCGCTCGGCGAGGGTGCCCTCCAGCACGAGGTCCTCGACGAAGTGCGCGACCACACCGTCCTTGCCCGGCGAGGTGACGATCACCAGCCGCTGGGCGCCGGATTCGGCGGCCTCGGCGGCGACCAGCTCGATGCCCGGGGTGTCGACCACCGGGAGTAGTTCCTTCGGCACCGTCTTGGTCGCGGGCAGGAACCGCGTTCCGAGCCCGGCGGCGGGTACCACGGCCGTGCGGAAGCACGAGGTCAGCGTGGCATCGCCGGGTTGTCCGGCCTTTGCTGTCATGCGCATACCCTATCCATCGTCACAGCTCCTGGCTCGGCGTCGAGCCGACCGGTAGTCCGGTCAGCCTATGGTGATCGCCATGGAGATGCCCGGTGAGCGCGATAAACATGCATGGCGCACCGAAATTCTTGCTCGACGGGCGGCGATGTCCACCGAGGAGCATGCGACGAACACCCTCGGGCTGGTCGCGGCGGTCGGTCGGCTCGACGTTCGCGAGTGGGTTTGCGCCTACGTGCCGGTGGGCGGTGAACCGGGTTCGACCGCGATGCTCGATGCGTTGCGGGCGGCGGGCGCCCGGGTGCTCGTGCCGGTCACCGGTCCACCGGGACCGCTGAATTGGGCCGAGTACACCGGCCGGGACAGCTTGCGGCGAGCCAGGTTCGGTCTGTTCGAGCCGATCGGTGAGACGCTGCCCACTGCCGCGGTCGGCTGGGCGGAGCTGATTCTGGTGCCCGCGCTCGCGGTGGACCGGCGCGGGGTGCGGCTCGGGCGAGGAGCGGGCTATTACGACCGGACGCTGTTCGCGGCCCGGGCGGACGCGCGGCTGGTCGCGGTGGTCGGTGATGAAGAACTCGTTAACCGGCTGCCGGAGGAGCCACACGACCGGAAAATGGGGTGGGCGCTCACTCCGCATCGCGGCCTGCAACGGCTCGGCGAAGATCACGCCGCGGAATGAAAGGTAGATTGGCAACGTTGGCACTGTCGGCTGTAGAGTGCCAGAGGACGAAAACTTGCGGAGGATGCTGTGCCAACTTACTCGTATGCGTGCACCCAGTGTGACAACCGCTTCGACATCGTTCAGTCCTTTTCCGACGATGCCCTGACGGTGTGCCCGGAGTGCTCCGGGAAGCTGCGCAAGCTGTTCAATTCGGTCGGCATCGTGTTCAAGGGCAGCGGCTTCTACCGCACCGACAGCCGCAACGGCGCGTCCACCGCGAGCGAGCCCGCGAAGTCCGACAGTGCCAAGTCCGACAGCGGCTCGAAGGAGTCGAGCTCACCGAAGTCGACGAGTTCGGATTCCGGCTCGTCCAACGGCAGCAGCACCTCGGCCAGCACGGCCGTGGCCAGCTGATTCGCCGAGTTATCCACAGCCCCTCAGTTATCCACAGCTAGCCCTTTTCAGGGCCTGGCGGGTGTGTCCGCGGTCATAGGATCCGGTCATGACTCGCTCATTCGCCGATCTCGGTCGCGGCAGTGGCCTTCGCTTCGGGGTGTGGCATCGACCACCCTGGGCGGACAGCCTGCTGGCGCGGCGACTCCTCGCCGTAGGCCTGGTACTCCTGGCGGCGATCCTGTTCCTGCGCGGTGATCCAGGCGCGGAACGAACATCGGTCGTAGTCGCCGGGCATGATCTCGCACCGGGACATGTGCTCGACGCGAGCGATCTTCGATCAGCGCCACGCGAATCCGCCGCACTGCCCGACGGTGTCGTGCGCGACCCCTCCGACGTGATCGGTGCCACGTTGACCGGGGCGATGCGCGGCGGCGAGTTGTTCACCGACATCCGGATCGTCGGACCACGCCTGGCCGCCGTGGCAACCGGCGCGCGCGACGCGCGAATCGTGCCGATCCGACTGGCCGACACCGCCGTCGCCGAGATCCTGCGCGCGGGCGACCGCGTCGACGTGGTCGGCGGCGAAGAACAGGGCTCGCGACCCGCCCGCACGCTGGCCACCGACGCCGCGGTGGTGCTGGTGTCCGGACCAGGTGATGGACGCGCCACGAAAGAACGGGTCGTCCTGGTCGCGATGGACGCCGAACACGCCACCGTCGTCGCGGCCGCGTCACTACATACCGCGCTCACCGTTGTCTTCCATTGAGTTGTCCGCACATTTGCCATCAAGGTCAACTAGCATCGGCGATACCAAAGGCGTCGACCGCCGAGCACGACTTGTCAGCTCCACACGCAGGGCTTACCCACCCCGCCGGCTTCGCCGGCTGCCGTCCCCGGAGGAGATATCGGCAATGCTCAAGGGTTTCAAGGACTTTCTATTCCGCGGAAACGTTGTCGACCTGGCCGTGGCGGTGGTCATCGGCACCGCGTTCGTCGCGATCGTCACCGCGTTCACCAATGGCATCGTCAACCCGATCCTGGCCGTCTTCGGCGGCAGCAATGAACTGGGGCTCGGTTTCCAATTGGTTGCCGATAAACCCGCGACCTTCGTCCAGGTCGGTCCGATCATCACCGCCGCGATCAATTTCGTGGTCATCGCCGCGGTGCTGTACCTCGTGCTCGTATTGCCCGCCATGCACGTGAAGAAGAAGTTCAGCCCGGAAACCGTCGAGCTCAGCGACACGGAGGTGCTGATCCAGATCCGCGATCTGCTCGCCGAGGGTCAGCGCAGCGCTGGTGGCAAGCACGAGTCCTGAATGTGCTTGCGTGCGAACGCGAAACAGGCCCATCGCAATAGCGGCGGGCCTGTTTGCTTTGTCCGAGTTGATATTCGGCGTCAGCCGAGAATGAATGGCTTACCCCACAACGTCATCCAGGTGACGATGGAATCGGTCTCGACGCTCAGGCTGATGAACGCGCGCGCCTGCGCGTATCCGTCGCAACCGGACAGGTCGATGGTCTCGCCGGCCCAGCTGACCGAGCCACTGGCGCCCTCGAACTGGTTGCGCGTCTCGTAATCCGCGCTACCGGAATAACCGTCCTGCTCCAGATCGAGCACATAGAACGACTTCGCCTGGCCGGGTCCGAGCGACAGATTGCGACCGGCGCCGATACCGGCATTCGGCTCGATCGCGTCGCCGGTCCAGCCGACATCACCGGTGGCGCCGTGCGCGATGTCCACCTCGCAGCCGACGGTGTATCCCGGAAAGATCGAACCACGTTGGCCGCCAGGCGTTCCCGACAACCCGACCTGAGCCTTCCCGGAGACCCGCGCGTTGAGGTGCTCCGGGGCGGCGCCCGACGACGGGCCGATCTCCGCCGATTCGCCGACCAGCTCGAGCGTCACCACGGTGCCGTCGGCCAGCGTCTTGGTGAGCTCGCCACCCGGCAGCGGGATGAAGATGTCGGCGTTGGCCGCGCCGGTCGAGAACAGGCCCAGCGCGACAGCGGCGGCGGCCCCGAGCCCGACCGGCCGCGCCAGTTTCTTACGGTTGATCATGCTTGTCAGACCCCTAGCAGAAACGAATTCTCAACAGCGAGTGAAGCTTTGATGCCTTACCAGGATGCCTTGGGGTGGCAGTGCCGTCGGCGGCAGGCGGCAATACCAAACGGGCCCGTCGCGAAAGGCGACGGGCCCGCTCAGATTGTGCGAGTTGATATTCGGTGTCAGCCGATGCTGAAGGGCGCGCCCCACAGCGTCACGTACGACATGACGTTGTCGGTCTCGACCTTGACCTTGACGAAGGCGCGAGCCTGCGCGTAGCCGGCACAGCCGGACAGTCCGATGGTGGAATCGGCCCAGGTGACCGAGCCGTTGGTGCCCTTGAACGTGATCTGAGTGGAGTGATCTTCGTTGCCGAAGTCATCCGCCACCTCACGGTCGAGCAGGTAGAACGACGTCGCCTGGCCGGGGCCGAGGGTCAGGTCGCCACCGGAGCTCGCGCCGACGTCGCCGCTCTTACCGTCCCACTGGCCGCTGCCTTCGACGCCGGCGGTGGCGCCGCCACCGTCGATGTTGACCTGGCAGCCGACCACGTAGCCCGGACGGATCTTGCCGCCGGAGGCACCGGCACCGGACACCTGGACCTCGGCCCGACCGGACACCCACGCGTTGCGGTGCACGGGGGTCGAGCCGATGGACGGGTTGATGTTGGCGGACTCGTTGATCAGACGGGCCGTCACCACGGTGCCGTCGGACAGCGTCTTGGTGATCTCGCCACCGGGCAGCGCCACAAAGGTGTCTGCGTTCGCGGCACCGGTGGAGAACAGGCCGAGAGCCATGGTTGCGGCGGCGCAGACACCAGCTGCCCGCGCCACATTCTTACGGTTGATCATGTGTAATTCCCTCAGGGGTTGAGTTCGTTTCAGCGAGAAGAGTGTTCGACAGTCGACAGTCGTCAGCCAATGCTGAACGGCGCCCCGTAAAGGGTGGTCTTCGAGTAGTCGTTGCCGATGATCTCGACCACGGTGTAGGAGCGAGCCTGGGCGTAGCCCGCGCAGCCCTGGATCTCCATCTCGACGTCCTGGTACTCGACGGAGTAGGCACCCGGCTTGGTGATGTCCTTCAGTTCGATCTGCACGAACTTGACGTCACCGGGGCCCAGCTTCAGGCCGACCGAGCCGCTGAGGCCACCGCTGGTGAGGTTGACATTGCCCGAAACGCCAAGGGAGATCGCGTCATCGGCGATGCTGACCTGACATCCGATGATGTAGCCGGTGTTCAGCTGCGACGTTCCGTGCGTCGAGGAGTTGTTGGTGCCGGGGTTGTTCTTCGGGCCGTTCCAGGGACCGACCGTGCCTTCCGGGGTATCGGTGACATCCGCCGAGGCGTTGCCGGAGACCCAGACAACGCGGCCCGCGCCGTTGGCGGCGAGCGACGGCGAGACGACGGCATGCTCGCCCGTGCGGGTAATGGTCACGCCCGGGCCGATCTTCTGTCCGTCCGGCAACGGCACAAAAACATCAGCATTGGCAGCGCCGGTCGACAGCAGGCCCATGGCCACGGCAGCGGCAGCGCCGACGCCCGCGACGCGGGCACCGCGGCGCAGACCGTTGGTGCGGTTCTCGCTCATACTTCCCCTCATCAGGTTAAAACAGTCAATCTCGACCATCGAGATCGAACAGGTGGTCCTCGCAGGCCCAGCTCAGTTTGTCCCGCCTTTGTTGCCGGTGTGTAACCGGCAATTAAGTTCGGCGCGACGCCCCGGCTGGCGACCGGAACCGAGCCAGGTTCCGCCGGGTCGACACGTACGTGACGCACCCGGGCCTATGAAGTCCAGTGTGGGTGGCTCGTGCGAACATTAAACGCTAGGTAACGACGCTGCAACGTAAGCTTTCGTAAAGATCAATGTGATGTAGATCACATTGAGTCCCCGGCAAACTAGTCGCGACATGCATAAATGCATTGGTGGAGACAGTCGGACCGACCGGACGGTGCTGACGGAGTCACTAAAGCGCCAAGCGCTGAATACGGGACAGGGCCGTACGAATCTCGGCGGAAATACGCCGATCTGAAACAATCACAAGTAAATTACGGTGAGCCAACAAATCGATACGTAGCTACTACGTAGATATGGCAATCAACCGTGATGCGGCGGCTTCTGCGCGCGCAGCCATTCATCGGACGAGGACTCGTTTTCCGCGTCGTGTCCGCGCTCGTCGCTCGTGGTGTCTGGGAGGGCGTCACCGAAGATTTCGGCGAGACGCGCCGCATCCCTCGCCCGGCGAACCGGACGAGGGATGTCGTCGGAAGAACTGGAAACCGTAATTATTCAACCAATCCGGACAGCTCGCCGATCACTTTGCTGGCGAGCGGGCCGAGAGTTGCCATCCCGTCCCGAACCGCGGCCCGGGTGCCGGGCAGGTTGACCACCAGCGTGCTGCCGGAGATGCCGGCGACGCCGCGGGACAGTCCTGCGTCGAGCGAACCGGCCACCCGGCCGGACGAGCGCAGCGCCTCGCTGATGCCGGTCAGTTCGCGGTCGAGCACCTGGGAGGTGGCCTCGGGGGTGACATCGCGCGGGGACATGCCGGTGCCGCCGACCGAGATGACCAGGTCGACACCGCCGATCACCGCGGTGTTCAGCGCGTTGCGGATCTCGACCTCGTCGGCCTGTACCGAGACCGACGCGTCCACGAGAAAGCCTGCCTCGGTGAGCAGCTCGGTGACGAGCGGGCCGAGCGAGTCAATACCTCCATGCGCCGTTCGATCATCGACGACCACCACCAGAGCACGCCCCGCCACCGGAGCATCGATTTCCATGGTGCTAACCGTAGCGTCTGCGCCGAGAACCTCTGCGGCCGTGTCGAGCAGCGGCGTCCAGCCACCCTGGAGCACGCGCATCACCTGCCACCGTCCGCGGGCGCACCGGTGAGGGTCACCTCGACGGTCTTGGAATTGTTGCCTTGTTCATCGGTATAGGTGACCTTCACCTTGTCTCCTGGTTGGTGCGAGCGGACCGCGGCGACAAGGGCGTCACCGGTGGTGATGCTGCGGTCGTTGACCTTGGTGATGACGACGCCCGAGGGGATCCCCGCCTTCGCGGCCGGACCGTCGGGGGTGGCCTCCATCACCCTGGCGCCGTTGATCGTGTCCTGCGCCTGGATCTTGACGCCGATCTGCGCGTAGGTGGCGTGGCCGGTCTTGATGAGCTCGTCGGCCACCCGCCGGGCCTGGTCGACCGGAATGGCGAAACCGAGGCCGATCGAGCCGCTCTGCTGGCCGGCGCCCGGCTCGCCCGCGCCGAGGCTGGCGATCGCGGTGTTGATGCCGATGAGCTTGCCGCTGCCGTCGACCAGCGCACCACCGGAATTACCGGGGTTGATCGCGGCGTCGGTCTGGATGGCGTCGATCACCGGGTTCACGCCCGGGGCGCTCTGCGGGCCCTCGCCCTGGGTCGACACCGGACGGTTCAGCGAGGAGACGATGCCGGTGGTCACGGTCCCGGCCAGGCCGAGCGGTGAGCCGATCGCCACGACCGGCTGGCCGACCTGGAGATTCTCCGAGGTGCCCAGCTCGATCGGGGTCAGACCGGTCTTGCCGGCGACCTTGATGACGGCCAGGTCGGAGACCGGGTCGGCGCCGACGATGGTCGCGGGCGCGGACGTGCCGTCGGAGAACAGCACCTCCATCTTGGCGCCGGGGCCACCGCCTGCGGCGACGTGATTGTTGGTCAGGATCAGGCCGTCGGAGGACAGCACCACCCCGGAGCCCTCGCCCTCGGCCCGGCTGCTGGCCACCTTGATCATCACCACGCTGGGCAGCACCTTCTGCGCGACCGCCTGGGTCGAGCCCGCCGGCGCGTTGGAAACGTTGTTGACGTTGGGCTTCGGCTGATCGAGCGCGTTGCTGATGCTCGAGCTGCCGTTGTCCGAGTGGGTGGCCAGCGCGCCGACGGCACCGCCGACGCCGCCGCTGACCAACGCCAGCGCGACGGCACCGATGACCAGGCCGGTCCGGGCGGGGCGCTTGGCGGGCGGCGGCTGCACCCCGAACGGCGCGCCCTGCGGCGACTGCTGCTCGAACGGCTGCCCGTGCTCGAACGGCGGCGCGCCGTACTCCGGGCCGGGGAACGGCTGGGTGTGCTGGTGCGGGTACTGCCCCATCGGCTGCTGCGCCTCATACGGCTGCTGCGGTGCCTCGTACGGCCCGTACCCGGGCCCCTGCGGCGCATAGCCCGCCCCGTATGGCGCGCCAACGGGCCCCGCCGGTGCGGCCGGGATCTGATCGGTCGGGTTGGGCTGATCCGGTGCGGCGTTCGCCGTTTCCGGCTCGTCCCGCCGGTCCTTCGAATCCTCGGTCATGGACTCCTCGTTTCTCCTCAGCGTCTGTCGACAAGCTTGACGACGACTACTGAGAGCGGACTGAGACCGTGCTTTCAATTGTCCGAGACTGTGTACCCACGCGCGCGGCCCTACCGACCGCTCCCCCAGCCATACGATACGGGTCCGAACTCCGGTTCGCGCGTCCACGAATGCACCGGAATCCATTCCCCCGATCAGGCCGTCATTCGGCGATCGGCGCGCCGGGCTCCCCCGGCAGGACGATGCGCACCAGCGTGCCGCCGCGCGGCGAGGAATCGATGACGATCGTGCCGCCGTGCTTGGTGACCACCTGTTTCACGATGGACAGGCCGAGTCCGGAACCGGGCATCGAGCGCGACGCCGTCGTCCGATAGAAGCGCTCGAACACCAATTCACGTTCGGCAGGCGGTATTCCGGGGCCCGCGTCGTCGACGATCAACTCGAGCAGCCCGGGACCGGTCTCGTACATGGTGATCCGCACCTGCGCGCCGGACGGACTCCACTTCGCGGCATTGTCGAGAACATTCAGAATCGCCCGTTCCAACCCGGCCTCGTGACCGTAGATGAACCAGGGCCGCAGTCCGGCGACGAACTCGATCCCGGTGCGCCTGCGCCTGGCTCGTTCGAGCGCGCGCTCGGCCACCTCGCCGAGGTCGACTCGGTCGTAGACGGTCTCCGGTGCGTCCTCGCGGGCCAGATCGACCAGATCGCCGACCAGCGTGGACAATTCCTCGATCTGCGCCATCACGTCCGCGCGCAGCTCGGCCATGTCCTCGTCCGGGATGCGCGGCGCACCCGGCCTGCTCGACGCGATGAGCAGTTCCATATTGGTGCGCAACGAGGTGAGCGGCGTGCGCAGTTCGTGTCCGGCGTCGGCCACCAATCGGCGCTGCCTGTCCCGTGATTCGGTCAACGCGCGCAGCATGGTGTTGAAACTCTCGGTGAGTCTGGCCAATTCGTCGTCGCCGGTGACCGGGATGGGCGTCAGGTCGTCGGTGCGCGCCACCCGTTCGGTCGCCGCGGTCAGCCGCGCAATAGGGCGCAGGCCGGTGCGGCCCACCGCGGTGCCCGCCGCGGCGGCGAGCACGACGCCGCAGCCGCCGACCACGAACAACAGCCAGGCCAGCCGGTCGAGCACCTCGCGGGTCGGCTCCAGCCGCTGCGAAATGATCAACGTGACACCCGAATCCGTGCGTCGCGCCAGCACCCGCTGGTTGTTGAAGGTGCGCAGCGAGGAGGGCTGCTGACCGCGCGCGACCGCGACCTCCTCGGAACCGATCGGCGGCAGCGTCGACTGCTGCGGCCGGTAGGCGGGCAGGGTATCCGGCGGCGAGCCGGGCGGGATCGGATAGATGACCGCGACGCCGATGTCGTTGGAGAACAGCGTCGCCGTCGACAGCGACTGGAACGGCATGCTGTCGATGTCGCCGCTGATCATCGTCGCGGCCCTGGTGCGCAGCTGCGCGTCGACGTCGCCGTACAACGCGCGCGCCACCATCGCGTAGGCCGCGATCGAGGTCACCGCGACGGCGATGGCCACCACCGACGCGGCGAGCAGCGTCACCCGCCAGCGCAGCGACACCGAACGGGTGAGCGGGATCGGTGGCCGCATCTCGGCCGGGTCGGGCGGGCGCTGGCCCTGTGCGAGCCCGGCGACCACGGGCCGCTTGGGAATTGTGCGTGCCATGGCTTCCCCTACGGGGGCGTCTCCCTCAGCACATAACCGACGCCGCGGACGGTATGGATGAGCCGCGACTCGCCCTCGGCCTCGGTCTTGCGGCGCAAATAGCCGATGTAGACCTCGAGTGCGTTGCCGGAGGTCGGGAAGTCATATCCCCAGACCTCCTCCAGGATGCGGCTGCGGGTCAGCACCCGGCGCGGATTCGCCATCAGCATTTCCAGCAACGAGAACTCGGTGCGGGTGAGGCTGATCCCACGCTCGCCGCGAGAAACCTCGCGGGTCACCGGATCCAGCGACAAATCGGCGAACGTCATTGCCTCGGAAACCTCGCCGGGATCGGCGGTCGTGCGTCGCAGTAGCGCACGCAAACGCGCGAGCAATTCTTCCAACGCGAAGGGTTTCGGCAAATAGTCGTCGGCGCCCGCATCTAGTCCGGCAACCCGCTCGGACACCGAATCCCGGGCCGTCAAAACCAAAATCGGAAGATCGTCACCGGTGCTGCGCAGGCGCCTGCAGACCTCGAGACCGTCCATCCGCGGCATCATCACGTCGAGCACCAACGCGTCCGGCCGCTGACTCGTCGCCTTGTCCAGGGCGTCGACGCCGTCCACCGCGAGGTCGACGGAGTAGCCGTTGAAGGTCAGTGACCGGCGCAGTGACTCGCGGACGGCGCGATCGTCGTCGACTACCAGAATGCGCATGCGACCAGTTTGACCGTATCGACTGAGAGCCGACTGAGAGGGGACGCTCGACACGCCGCGTCCAGGTCCGGTCGACCCGCCGGACGCCAGCACTCGATCAGCTATCAGCGATCTCACGCCGTATAGATCAATCGTCCAGGAGCTATGTAGACTCACAAACTCATACAGCGCGAAACCTGTTCCGCGTAGCCATATTCGGCCATGAGCAGACCGGGTCCCTCGGATTGCCGACGGCCAGTCAGCACGGTATGTTCCCTGCGGTAAAAAGAAGACCTTGAGTTGGTTCTCGGCGGGTTGCTCCAGACTGCTCCTAGACAGCCTTCATTCGGGGACCATGCGCGGAGTGGAGGCGACGGAAGCGGAATGGAAGCTGCACCGCGTTCCTGGCAGTTCAGCCTGTCCAACATGTCGGTCACGCGCAAGGTCGGCATCGTGCTGCTGCTGCCGGTGCTGCTCGCCTCGGCCTTCGCTGGACTGCGCATCAAGGATGAGCTCGGGGTGATCTCGAAGCTCGACGCGGCTACCGAGCAGGCCCGCATCTTGCGCCCGATGCTCGAATTCGGCGAAGCCACCGAGCAACTCGCGATCGCGGCGGTGAACGCCCGGCCGGAGGATCCGATCGATACGGTCGCGGCCAAGTTCGATCAGGCGGCCATCGATCTGGAAACCGCGCTGCGGACCCGAAAGACCGACGACGGCATCACCAAGGAATTGCCCGCGGCCATCGCGGTGGCCCGCACCATGCGCAACGGCGTGCGCACCTCCTCGCCCGCGACCATCGGCGGACAGGTCGACGAGGTCGGCACCCGCATCATCACCGCGATCTCGGTGTCCTCGTCGATCGAAGAGATCGTCATCCAGCGCTACTTCCTGCAGCTGGGCCTGATGGCCAACGCCTCCCGCCTGCTCACGCAGGAGCAGATCATGTCGGCGACGGCGAGCGGCGGCAACAACCCGGCCGCGCTGGCCAGCATGCTGACCACGCTCGGCGCGGAGATGATGCTCACCTATTCCTATCCGCAGATGAATCCGGCCTCGGCCACCAACGCCCAGGTCTTGATCGATCAGGTGCAGGCCCGCATCGGCGCGCTGAGCCAGAGCCCGAACAGCCTTGGCAGCAACGGGGTTATCACCGATTCGCTGCACACCAGCTCCGAGGCCTACCGCCAGGCCACCACGGCGTTGCTCAACACGATCGAATCCAAGCTGGCCGACCGAACCATCGAACTGCGCAGCGCGGTGCTGCGCGACGTCGCGATCGTGATCACCACGCTGCTCGCCGGTCTCGCCCTCGCCCTCGGCGTGGCCCGCTCGCTGGTCGTGCCGATTCGCCGGCTGCGCCACGACGCGCTCCAGGTCGCGCACGTCGATCTGCCGAACGAGATCGAGGTGGTGCGCACCGGCGGCGCGACGCCGAAGATCACCCCGGTCGACATTCGCACCACCGAGGAGATCGGCCAGCTGGCCCGCGCGGTCGACGATATCCACCAGGCCTCGCTGCACCTGGCCGCCGAGCAGGCGCGGTTGCGGGTGCAGATCGGCAGCATGTTCGAGACGCTGTCGCGGCGCAGCCAATCGCTGGTCGAGCAGCAGCTCGCGCTGATCGAGGACTTGGAGCACGACGAGGACAACACCGAACGGCTGCAGAGCCTGTTCCGCCTCGACCACCTGGCCACCCGGATGCGCCGCAACGGCGACAACCTGCTGGTGCTCGCGGGCACCGCGCTGCGCCGCGGCCAACTGCACCCGGTCCAGCTCTCCGACATGCTCTGGAGTGCGGTCTCACAGGTCGAGGACTATCAGCGGGTCGAGATCGGCGCCGTGCCGGACGGCATCGTGGCCGGCGAGCCCGCCATCGACATCGAGCATCTGCTCGCCGAACTCATCGACAACGCGTTGCGCTACTCGCCGCCGACCACGCCGGTCACGCTGTCGGTGGCCCGTGCCGTCGACGGTGGCTACCTGATCGAGATCATCGACCGCGGCCTCGGCATGTCGACGGAGGATCTGCGCGCGATCAACGACCGGCTCAGCTCCGGTGGCGAGGTCACCGTCGAAACCGCGCGCCGGATGGGCCTTTTCGTCGTCGGCAGGCTCGCCAAGCGGCACACCATCACCGCCAACCTGCGGCGCACCTCCACCACGGCGCAGCAGCCCGGCGTCACCGCGAGCGTGCACCTGCCCGGTGCCCTGGTCGCGCCGCCGCTGGACGCCACCGACCCGACCGGCAAGCCGCTGGAACTGACCGGCGACTACGAGCTGCCCGCCCAGCCGCGCACGCTGATACCGGTGCCGAACCTGCCGCAGCCGAACTCGCCGAGGTTCGAGGTGTCCAGCACCGGTTCCGGTCTGCCGCAGCGCAGGCCCGCCATCCGGGTCGCCGAGCCGCCCGGCCAGCCCGCCGTCTCGGTGCCCGCCCGGACCAACACCCCCGACACCGACTCCGATACGCAACCGCCGACCGAGCCGTGGTCGATCAACACCCCGACCGATGACCGGTCCCCGTTCGGCCCGCCGACGGTGGGCGTCGGCTCGAACAGCGGGCCGAGTCGACCGGCCGAACCGGAACAGGAACGGCTCGCCGGTTTCTGGGCCGAGTCCGAGGCCGACGAGCCGGAACCCGAGCCGACGATCCCGCAGCAGCGGGTGCCGCGCGAGCCGGACCAACCGAGCGTCGCGCGCGAGCCGTCGCGCACCACCGCGCGATCCGGCCTGCCCATCCGGCGACCGTCCGCCGTGCCGGAACCCGAACCCGCGCCGCCGCGAGCGGTCGAGCCCGCGATGGTGACCTCATCCCGGTTGCAGCCGGTGGCCGGTGCCTCGCCGACCCCGATCTATCAGCGCATGGTTTCGGAATGGCTGGTCGAACCGGCGACTTCGCAAGCCGCGGAGAGCACTTGGACCTCGCCCGCAGACGTGGGCTGGACCGCCGCCGAAGAGGCGACCCACCCGACACCGACCGGTCGCACCACCGGTGGACTTCCTATCCGAACGCCGGGCGCGCAGCTCGTCCCCGGCGGTCTGGCCCAGGCAGACGAATCGGGAGCCCGTGATCCCGAGGAGATTCGGAACAACCTGACCAGGCATCTCAGCGGGGTCCGCAGTGGGCGGGCCAATGCGCAGTACGACGACGGAGGGCTTGCATGACCAACGCGAACAGCACCACGGATGAGAACCTGAATTGGCTGGTCGCCAGATTCACCCGGGACGTGCCCGGCGTGTCCCATGCGGTGCTGGTGTCGGCCGACGGCCTGCTGCAGGCGACCAGCCCGCATCTGCCGTCCGACCGGGCCGAGCAGCTCGCGGCGGTCACCGCTGGCCTGGCCAGTCTGTCGATGGGCGCGGCGTCGCTGTTCGACGGCGGCAAGGTGATGCAGTCGATCGTCGAGATGCAGCGCGGCTATCTGCTGGTGATGAGCGTGGGCAACGGCTCGCACCTGGCTGTGCTCGCCAACAAGTCGCACGACATCGGCCGGATCGGCTACGAGATGGCGCTGTTGGTCGACCGGGTCGGCACGGTGGTCACGGCTACCGCGCGTACCGCGGTTTGAGCGGGAGATGTCCAATCCCTACGGACCTGGACCGCGACCGACCACGCGCGTCCGCCCGTATGCCCTGACCTCCGGGCGCACCGAGCCCGCGGTCGACCTGCCGCTGGAAGCGGTCATCGAGACCCTGTCCTACACTGCGCATCTCGACTGGCCCACCGGTGATGTCCGCACGGATATCCTTCGTCTCGGTACACACCGGCTTTCCGTTGCCGAGATCGCCGCTCACCTGGATCGTCCGCTCGGCATGATCCGGGTGATGATCGGTGACCTCGTGGTCGACGGCATTGTGCGCCTGCATTCGACACTGACTGACGAGGCGAGTTTCGATGAGCGCCGTTCTTTGATGGAGAGGACTTTGCGTGGACTCCGTGCCCTATAAGAGAATCGGGCCCGACACCAACCCCGGCCAGGCCGACGGGGACAATCGGACCGCGTCCACGAAGATCGTGGTCGCCGGCGGTTTCGGGGTAGGTAAGACAACGTTTGTCGGCGCGGTGTCGGAGATCGTTCCCCTGCGCACCGAGGCCATGGTCACCCGGTTCTCCGACGGTATCGACGATCTCGCCGAAACGCCGGAGAAGGAAACCACCACCGTCGCCATGGATTTCGGCCGGATCATCCTGCCGGGCAACCTGGCGCTGTATCTGTTCGGCACGCCGGGCCAGCGCCGCTTCTGGTTCATGTGGGACGACCTGATCCGTGGCGCGATCGGCGCCGTGGTGCTCATCGACACCCGCAGGCTGGAGGACAGCTTCGCGGCGGTCGACTTCTTCGAGGCGCGGCAGCTGCCGTTCCTGGTGGCGGTCAACCGCTTCCCCAACGCGCCTCGCTTCCCGATTGCCGAACTGCGCGAGGCGCTCGCGGTGCGGGAGAGTGTGCCGATCGTGGACATCGACGCGCGCAATGCCAATGAGGTGCGCCAGTCGCTGGCCGCGGTGACCGAGTACGCCATTCAACGCCTCGCCGCGCAGGAACGGGAACAGGCGGTACTTTGACTTACTTCAGCATGGGCTACTGGATCATCGGCCTGTCGATCGCGGTCTCGCTGGTCGGCGCGCTGGTCGGTTTCAGCTGCATCCGGCAGTCGACGAGATCGGTGACGGCCAAGTTCCGGGTGGTGTGGCAGGCGTCGGCGGCAGTCGCGATCGGTGGGATCGGTGTCTGGCTCCCGGTCTTCGTCTCGATGCTCGGCGTCACGGTGCCGGGCAGCCTGGTTCACTATGACGTGTGGAGTGTCACTGCGGCAGCGGCCATTTCGGTGTTCGCGGTGTGGGCCGCGCTGGTGCTCATGGGCCGGACGCTGAACATTCCACGGTTGATCGGCGCGGGCGCGGTGATGGGCGGCGGGTTCGGCCTGATGCACTATCTGGCCTTGGACGCCATGCACATCCAGGGTTCGGTCACGCTGAAGCCGCTGCTGGTCACCGGCGCGGTGGCGATCGCGGTCGTGCTGTCGCTGGCCACCCTGTGGTTCACCCAGCCGAGGCGGCCGCTGTCGATGCTGGCGGGCGCGGCGCTGGTGTTCGCCGCCGGGATCGCGGGCATGCATTACACCGATCTGCTCGGCTTGCAGATCGACCTCGCCAAGGCCAATTCGACGCCACCGGGTGAGGACTTGTTCGGGTTCTTCGTGCCCGCGTTCGTGGTCGGCATGTTGTCGCTGGCCATCCCGATCAGCGCGATCCTGATCGCACCGGATCGGCGCACCTCGGCGCCCGTGCGGGTGCCCGCGCCGAATTCCGCGTTCTGAGCCGAGTTCACGCGGCACCGGTTCGGTAATGCCGCCGAAATCCCTGACAGCCCGATTTACAGTGAGAGACATGCGTTTCGGTCTGGACTACGCCGCGGCACGTCCGGGCGGCGCGGCAATCCGCGCGGCGGGTTTCGACTTCGTGGTCCGGTATCTGTCCGACGGTGGTGTCACCTTGCCAGGCAAGTTGCTGACCCCGGCCGAGGCCGATGATCTGCGCGCGCACGGGGTGTCGATCGCGGCGAACTGGGAGACCACCGCGACCCGCATGCTGGACGGTTACGGCGCGGGGGTGGTGGACGCGCGCGCAGGCCTGGCTCAGGTGCTGCGCTGCGGTGGCCGGCCGGACCGGCCGATCTACTTCTCCGCCGATTTCGATGTGACGCCGCAGGATCAGCAGCGGATCAATACCTACCTCGATGGTGCGGCGACGGTGCTCGGTCGCGCGAATGTCGGTATCTATGGCGGGTATTGGTCGGTGAGCCGGGCGTTGGACGCGGGTAGCGCGAGCTGGGCGTGGCAGACCGATGCCTGGTCCGGGGGCAATGTGGAGACGCGGCGCAACATGCATCAGACGCTGCGGCAGCAGGTGGTCGGTGGCGTGGTCTGCGATGTGAACGAGGCCGAGACGACCGATTTCGGTCAGTGGGATTTCTTTGCACAGGAGGACACCGACGTGACGCCGGAGCAAGAGGCAGTGCTGCGCGATATCCAGGTCCAGTTGCGTGGGCCCGGTCTGGCAGGCTGGCCGCAGTTGGGCGACGGGGACGGGCAAGCGCGCACGCTGGTGGACGGTGTCGCGGCCGCGTTGACCCGGATCGCGGAGTTGGAGGGCGAGGTCGGCGAGTTGCGCACCGAGATCAGCGAATTGGAGGCGACTACGGCCGAGCTGGCGGAGCAGGTGGCGCGGTTGAGTGGGCGGCATTGGCCGTGGCCGTTCTCGTTGATCGAGGGACCCGCGGCGTTGGTCGGTGAGCAGCTGGCGCGACTGGAGGCGATTCTGCCCGACTTGCCCGGTTTGCCGGGGCCGACTCCGGGTACGCAGCACACATCTAGTAGTGGTGCGCTGGATTCGCGTTCAACGCGATGATGTCGGCTGGTGCGGTGGGTGGTTCCGCATGCGCGGGACAGACGTTCCGCGGCCGGGATATTGGCGATGAGCGGGTTCTCTCGGAAACCGGGAGAACCCGCCCTCGTGCACGAGAATACTGACGTCAGGACACGTTCGCATCACTTCGCGGAGACTTTTCCGGCCGCCAAAAACCAACTAACAGTAGGTATTTCGCCCGGTAGTTACCCGGCCGCAATTGCATCGCGCACAAGGTTGCAACGTCGCCCTGACCAGGGCAGTTGCTATCCGATTGCCACACGTTCCTGGCTCGGCCGAAAGTTGGTCATCAACCCGGCCCGACGTCCCGATCCGGTCGTTCGACCATCGACCCGGCGCGTTCGCCACCCACAACAGCACCATGCGAGTTATCGTCGGCTGGCACATGGCGCTCATCGGGCGCCGCACATCCAGGTTCGTTCGAAGGAGTTCGCATGGCCGTCAACGTGGTGCTCGACAAGGCTCTCGACAAGGCGTACGAGAACAAGTCGCTGAACGAAATCCTCTCCGCTCCGCCCTCGGCCCTCGCCGGTCTCACCGAAGCGCACGACAAGCAGCTGCTGGACGCGCTCAAGATCAAGACGATCGCCGATCTGGCCAACAACAAGTACTTCCGGCTCGCCGCGACCCTCGCGGACCTCGCAGCCAAGGAAGGCTGAGCGAGCCGAGATCGATAACAGCGGGCCTACGGAAGATTCCGTAGGCCCGCTGTCGTTTCCCGGTCGACCAGTCAGAGCCGATCGAGGTCTATCAGTCCCCGTTTCACGGCCGCGACCAGACGGCGCGGCACCTTGTGCACCACACCCGCGACGGTCACCGGCACCAGATCCGGCGGGGTCGCCTTCCACTGCGCGCGCCTGCTGCGGGTGTTCGACCGCGACATCTTCCGCTTCGGAACCGCCATCTCAGCCCTCCCCGCGGCGCGGGCGCTTGCCGTACTTGCGCTCGAACTTCTCCACCCGGCCCTGACTGTCCAGCACGCGATGCGCGCCGGTCCAGAACGGATGCGAGTCGGACGTCACGTCGACGGTCAGCAGCGGGTAGGTGTTGCCGTCCGGCCACTGCACGGTGCGCGTGCTCGTCGCGGTCGACCGGGTCAGGAACTGCTTGCCGGTGCCCGCGTCCTCGAACACCACCGGGTGGTAGTCCGGATGGATCCCTGTCTTCATTTCGCTTCTCCTCTCGGGCTTTTCACGTCTTCGATGGGTAACGTGGCTTCGACGGTCTCGCAGGGGTCGGCATGCCAGGCGCCGAAAGGGTCCTCCCACTGGGCAACTCGCTCGGGTGCGCGTTCGACCAGCCGCAGCTCGTCGTCCTCGACCAGCGCCCAGTGCAGCGCCGCGCGGATCTCGTTGGGATCGGCGTCGTGCACCAGGATCACCAGCGAGATGTCCCGGTCGCCGAACTGGTCGTCCCAGCGCAGCGCGGCCATCGCCCGCCGGTCCGGATCCGCCTGCGCCAGTTCGGCTTCCGACATCGCGGCCAGCCAGCGGCCCGCGCTGCCGACACGCAGTCCGCCGCCCGCGGACTCCAGCCAGGTCACCTCGTCGGGTTGGGTGGCCAGCCACATGCGGCCGCGGGCGGTCACCACGCCGTCGAAGAGCACGTCGAGCGCCTCGTGCAGGCGTGTCGGATGGAACGGCCTGCTGGCGGCGAATTCCAGCAGGGCGACACCGTAATCGCTGGTGAGCGGCGGCTGTCCGCGGAGCAGCGGGGCGTGTGCGTCGAACATCCTGCCGCGGCGGGAGTGGGCCGGGATTCGCCGCAGCAGCCGCTCGATGCGGGCCGCGGTGAGCATGTTGGGATCATCCACCCAGCCCACCGGCGCGTCGGGGACGAGCCGGGCCAGTACCGCGCCCAGCCTGCCGCGATCGATTTCGTCGCCCGGCGCGACAGGGCCCAAAGCGATTACGGCATCGGCGAATTCGACCTGGCCGACGGCTACCTGCGCGACCGTGCGCTCATCGTCGGCCCGGGCGAGGCCGCGTTCGGCGAGGGTCTCCTCGCCGGTGGCGTCGGCGAGCCACGCACCCGCGTCGAGGAACGTCAGCACGGCATCGATCCGCACATCACGTCCGGCCGGGCCGTCGACACGGCCCAGAATGCCTTCCACCACAACATGTTCGATGGCGTGGCAGACCGCCTCGGCTTCGAAGGCGGGATCCAGCGTCAGCACGATGCGGTCGACGGAGTCCCGCGCGGCGAGCGTGCGCAGCAGTGGGAGCAGGTCGATCCGCAGCGTGCAGGAGACGCAGCCGTGCGCGAGTTCGAGCACGTCCGAGGTCTCATAGGTCGCGCTGCGCACCGTGCGATGCACGATGCCCTCGCGCAACTGGCCGAGGTCGTGGTGCACGACGACGGTGCCGGGCGCGTCATTGCACAGCGCGGTCGCCGCGTGGTCGGCGCCCGCCGCGGCCGGTCCGGCGAATCCCGCGAGCACCACGACCGGCGTTCTCCGGTCGGTCCCAGGTGGGAGCACTGACAGCACCCCTTTCGATAACGATTTTCATTTGCGTCAAGGCAACGGTACATTGTCGATCGAGCGTTGTCGAAAATGATTGTCATCTACCGGAGGGAGCCCGCATGTCGGCCCACTGCCAGGTCACCGGGCGCAAACCCGGGTTCGGCAAGTCCGTCTCGCACTCACACGTGCGAACGAACCGCCGCTGGAACCCCAACATCCAGCGCAAGACCTACTTCCTGCCCAGCGAAGGGCGGCGCGTCACGCTGACCGTCTCGGCCAAGGGCATCAAGACCATCGACCGGGACGGGATCGAGGCCGTGGTGGCCCGCATCCGGGCCCGGGGCGACAAGATCTGACCAGGAGAAACCCATGGCATCCAAGTCGACCGAGCTCCGGCCGATCGTCAAACTGAAGTCCACCGCGGGCACCGGGTACACGTACGTGACCAGGAAGAACCGCCGCAACGACCCTGACAGGATGGTGCTGCGCAAGTTCGACCCGGTCGTGCGCAAGCACGTCGATTTCCGCGAGGAGCGTTGAACACCATGCCGGACAACGTCTTTCCCGAGGAGCGCTGACATGGCGAAGAAGTCGAAGATCGCCCGCAACGAGCAGCGCGCGGCCGTCGTCGCGCGCTACGCCGAGCGCAGGGCCGAGCTGAAGGAGCTCATCCGCAAGCCCAGCACATCGGACACCGTGCGCGCCGAAGCCCTCGCTGAGCTGCGACGACAGCCGCGGGACGCCAGTCCGGTACGATTGCGCAATCGGGACGCCGCTGACGGACGACCGCGCGGTCACCTCCGGAAGTTCGGATTGTCCCGTGTGCGTGTGCGCGAGATGGCCCACCGGGGCGAGTTGCCCGGTGTGCGCAAATCGAGCTGGTAGACAACCACCGTTCTCGTACGAAGGATCCGTATATGGCAGTCCAGCGAGCACCGTCGAAGAAGGTTCGCGCCGAACAGGCCCGCCGTCCGAAGAAGAACCCGCTCATTGCCGCAGGCATCGAGAAGGTCGACTACAAGGACGTCAATCTGCTGCGCACGTTCATCTCCGATCGCGGCAAGATTCGCAGCCGCCGGGTCACCGGGCTCACCCCGCAGCAGCAGCGTCAAGTTGCCGTCGCGGTGAAGAACGCCCGCGAGATGGCGCTGCTCCCCTTCACCAGCCGGTAGTCGCACTCCCCCGAACACGAACGTGGGACCCCGCATGTTGCCGGGGTCCCACGTTTTGTCTTGCGCCGCAATAAATTACGGGATGGTCAGCACCTGGCCGGGGTTGATCAGGTCCGGGTTGTCGATGCCGCTCGCGTTGGCGATCTCCTGGTAGCGGTTGCCGTCACCGTAGAAGCGCTCGGCGATCGCCCACAGGGTGTCGCCCGGCTCGACCGTGTAGGTGCGCACCTCGGGGGCCGGCGGCGGCGGAACCTCTTCGGCGGCAGGGGCCTCGGCGACCGGCTCCGGCTCGGGGGCCGAGAGCGGGTTGTCGGACTTGGTGTTCGAGGCCCACAGCGCGCTGCCGTCCTTGCCGTACAGCACCACGTTGCGGTCGGCCTGCACGACCAGCCGGTCCGCGTCCTTGCCATTGGTCTCGGTGGACCAGGCCGACGCGTCGCCCTTGTACACCACGAAGTTGCCGTCGTCCTGCAGCACCGCGCGGTCGACACTCTGACCGTGAGTCAGGGTGGACCACACCACATTTCCGTCCGGCTCGGACAACACCAGGTTGCCGTCGTCCTGCAACGTAAGGGTGTAAGCACCACCCTGCAGGGACTGACCCAGTCCGAGTTCTTCACCAACGCGCAGTGTGTCGCCCACGGTTCTTCCTTTCGAAGGTTCTGAAGAGCATCCGACAATCGACGCGCGCCGAAGACACAGGCGCGCATCTAGGCCCGAAGATACTGGCCTGGACCGGGTTACGTAGGGATTACGCGCATGGTTCGCCGAAAGTTCACTGTGGGGTGTGTCCTATTGCCGTGTCATGTTCTATGTGAGATGGCCGCGGGCGTTGCCCACTAGGGTGGTCGCCATGACTCGGATCTCGGGCGGGCGTGCCGCCGCAGCTGTTGCCGTTGTGTTCGGGTGCCTCGTCGCGGCGGGGTGTAGTAGTTCGGATGATGCTGGGACGCAACCGAAAACCAGCACGACCACCACCGCGGCGCCGAGCACGCCGACCGAGGACACGGGCGGCAACCAGGGCAGGGCGTTCACCGCCGACCCGACCATCGTCAACCCGCGCCCGATTCCGTTCAGCTCGTGGACGCGGCTGGCAGACGACCGGATCGCGGTCAACTTCCAGACCGGGACGCCCGAGTGCTACGGCGTGGACGCCACTGTGCGCGAGACTGATTCGACGGTCACCGTCGAGCTGCGGGCCGGCACCCGCGCCGACGCGGTCGGCCGGATGTGCACCATGAACGCGGTGTTCGGCACGGTCGAGTTGCCGCTGAAGGCACCGCTGGGCAACCGTCAGGTGCTGAGCGCGGCGTAAGCCGCGGCCGCGCTACGCCGCAGGTTCGCCGACGGCGTCGGACAGTGCCGCGAATTCGGGATAGCTGCCTGCTTGCGGTGGACCCCAGGTCTGCTGTGCGGTGACCCGCAAAGGCATCGTGATGGACGCCGCGATCCGGTCCGGTGTCTGCACCGTCGGGTCGTCGCACCAGACGAACAGACCCGAGCCGAGGTTGTGCGTGTTCTGTTCCGGTGTCAGGCGGGTGCCGTCCACGAACAGCGTGGGATCCCACACCTGGTAGGCGATGGGCGGGGGTACGTTGCCCGCCGAGGTCGGTCCGCCCGCGACGTAGTAGGTGGGCGTGAACGAGGCGTTCCTGAGCTCGTGGCCCGCCGCGATGAGATCGGCTGGGCTGCGGGCAGTTCCGAAGTACGGCAGCGGCAGCTGCGGGATGCCCGCTCTGCTCCAGTAGTCGACGACGATGTCGCTGCCGACGGTCAGGGTGCCTGCGCCGGTGTGTAGTCCGTCGTTCCAGATGCGCGGCCGCTTGCCGTGCGTGCGCACGATGGCCGCACCCCAGTTGATCAGGCCGAGGAATGCGTCGACGGGCTGCGCCTGCGAGCTGTAGGTTGCGCGCGCGTACTCGCCGATCTGCGGGTACTCGTCGAAGCTGGCGACGCGGGCGCCGTCGAGCAGGAACTCGTCGGCGCCGAGATGCCAGTAGCGGCCGGAGAACAGCGGTAGGAACTCGTCGAGGATGTCGCGCATCAGGTCGTAGGCGCGCGGATTCGCGATGTCGATGGCGGCGTCGGAGACCCGGCCGTTCGCGCTGCGCAGCTTCAGGTCGGGGTGCGCGGCCAGGATGCCGTTCATGTGGCCGGGGAAGTCCACCTCGGGCATGATCTCGACCTGGTGCCTGGCGGCGTACTCGACCAGGTCGCGGATCTCCTGCTTCGAATAGTGCTGTGCGGCAGTTATTTCGGGGTGCTTGTCGCTGTCGAGGCGGAAACCGAAGGTGTCCGAGAAGTGCAGGTGCAGCAGGTTCAGCTTGAGGTAGCCCATGCGGCGGATCTGGGCGCGCAGCATATCGATCGGCATGAACTCGCGGCCGACGTCCAGCATGAGGCTGCGTTCGCGGTATTGCGGCCAATCCGTCACGGTGCCACCGGGGATCGAGATCCGCTGGCGCAGTAGTTGTAGCGCCGAGCTAGTGGCGTAGTAGGTGCCCGCGGTGTCCACGCCGCGTAGGTCGAGCGTCTCACCTATCGAAATCCGGTACGCCTCAGTGGTTTCCGGCGCTTCAGTCACCGGCCCGGTGCCCAGCACGATATCGCCGGGACTTCCGGACGAACCCGCCTGCGCGACAACGTCATTGCCGGTAAAGGCATGCAGTGCCGAAGCGAAATCCGTTGCGGTGTCCCGCAATGCGTCCCGCTCGTACAACACCCGCGCGTGCGCGCCGAGCGTGAACCCGGTCCCGCCGGGATGCCAAGCCTTCAGCGAAGGCAGTGTCCGCGGCGGCGGTCCCTCCGCGTGCGCCGCTGGCTGTCCGCCGAACGACACCGCCGCAGCAGCGACCAGCGCGACCACACCGGCTGCCACCGCACGAATCGACATGCCGCTACTGTACGAAACCAGTGCAAGCACCACGGGCATTCACCACGTGCGGATACGCCGAACGCCACGTCGGCGGACCGGCGTGGCGTTCGAGGTTGGTCGACTCAGTGGGCGAAGTGGCGGGAACCTGTCAGGTACAGCGTCACTCCGGCCTCGCGGGCCAGGTCGATGGTTTCCTGATCGCGAACCGAGCCGCCGGGCTGCACGATCGCGCGGACACCCGCCTGGATCAGCTGCTGCGGGCCGTCCGGGAACGGGAAGAACGCGTCCGAGGCCGCGACCGAACCCTTGGCCCGGTCACCGGCGCGCTGCACGGCGAGTTGCACCGCGTCCACCCGGTTGACCTGACCCATGCCGACGCCGACCGAGGCGCCGTCGTGTGCAAGCAGGATCGCGTTGGACTTCACGGCACGGCAAGCGCGCCAAGCGAATTCGAGGTCGGCGAGGGTCTCGGCATCGGCCGCGGTACCCGTGGCCAGCGTCCAGTTGGCCGGGTCGTCGCCCGCGGCGTCGAGGATGTCGCGCTGCTGCAGCAGCGCGCCGCCGCTGATCGGGCGCAGCTCGGCACCCGCGCGACGCGGCGGCTCGGCGATCAGGATGCGCACATTCTTCTTGCGCTGCAACACTTCTACCGCGCCGTCGGCGTAGGCCGGGGCCGCGATCACCTCGGTGAAGATCTCCGCGACCTGCTCGGCCATCTCCACGGTCACCTCACGGTTGGCCGCAATCACGCCGCCGAACGCGCTCACCGGATCGCAGGCGTGCGCCTTGCGGTGCGCCTCGGCGATGTCGGCGCCGATCGCGATGCCACACGGGTTGGCGTGCTTGATGATCGCCACCGTCGGCGCGGTGTGGTCGTAGGCGGCGCGCCAGGCGGCGTCGGCATCGGTGTAGTTGTTGTACGACATCTCCTTGCCGTGCAACTGCTTTGCCTGCGCGAGGCCGAGACTGCCGTCGTTGTTGGCGTACAGCGCCGCCGCCTGGTGCGGGTTCTCGCCGTAGCGCAGCACCGCGGAGCGCTCCCAGGTGCCGCCGAGCCAGGCGGGGAACTGCACGCCACTGTCCTCGGTCGGCTCCGCGACGCCGGGTGCCAGCACCGAGGTCATCCAGCTCGCCACCGCGACGTCATAACTTGCCGTGTGCTGGAAGGCCTTGGCCGCCAACGCCGTCCGCTCGGCCAGCGTGAAGCCGCCGGACTTGACCGCGCCGAGCACCTCGTCGTAGTCGCCGCTGTCGACGACCACGGCCACCGAGGGATGGTTCTTCGCCGCGGCCCGCACCATCGACGGTCCGCCGATGTCGATCTGCTCGACGCACTCGTCCGGGCTCGCCCCGCTGGCCACGGTCTGGGTGAACGGGTACAGGTTCACCACCACCAGCTGGAACGCCTCGACGTCCAGCTCGACCAGCTGGTCGACGTGCTCCGGCTTGCGGGTGTCGGCGAGGATGCCCGCGTGCACCCGCGGGTGCAGCGTCTTCACCCGGCCGTCCAGGGTCTCCGGGAAGCCGGTGAGCTCCTCGACCTTGGTCACCGGGATGCCCGCGTCGGCGATCTTGCCCGCGGTCGAACCGGTCGATACCAGCTCGATGCCCGCGGCGTGCAGACCGGTCGCGAGCTCGATGAGCCCCGTCTTGTCGTAGACGCTCACCAGCGCCCGCTTGATCGGCTTGCGCTCACTCACCGGAGTACTCGCTCATCTGGGATAACTGCCTTTCGTCCGTCGGAAACAATGCCCCGCGTCGCGACGGCGGCGACAACCTCCGCCAGCAACCGCCTTTCGACAACCTTGATGCGCTCGTGCAGGCCGGCCTCGTCGTCCTCGGGCAGCACCGGCACGGCCTCCTGCGCGAGGATCGGCCCGGTGTCCACGCCCGCGTCGACCAGGTGCACGGTCGAGCCGGTGACCCGCACCCCGTAGGCGAGCGCGTCACGTACCCCGTGCGCGCCGGGGAAGGCAGGCAGCAGCGCGGGGTGGGTGTTGATGATCCGGCCGCCGAACTTGCCGAGGAAGGCCGGGCCGAGGATCTTCATGAACCCGGCGGAGACCACCAGATCGGGTGCGTGGCCGGCGACCGTGTCGGTCAGCGCGGCATCCCAGGCGGCGCGATCGGGAAAGTCGTTCAGCGCCACCTTGAAGTGCGGTACGCCTGCGGCGTCGGCGTGCTCGGTGGCCGCGCAGGTCCGGTCGACGCCGACGGCGACGATCCGCGCCGGGAAGTCCGCGGCGGCGGCCGCGTCGAGCAGCGCGCGCAACAGCGATCCGGTGCCCGAGGCGAGTACGACCACAGTGGCCGGGGCCGCGGCGGGGGTCCAGGACGGCCTGGGGTCGGCAGCCGGCGAAGCCGGCGGGGTGGGTGAGCTCAGGGCTCTACTCCTGCGGTCGATCGGATGGCGGACGGAAGAGCTCCGCCGCGTAGAGCCTAACGACCGTCTACCCGGTCACTTTCCGGCAGGTCCGCCTCGACCACCTCGGCATCGACGATGTCGGGTGTGGTAATCGGGTTGGGGGTGCGCACCGTGCCGATCGAGGTCTGCTCGTCGAGGAGTTCGCCGTCCAGTTCGACTTCCAGGTCCGGTCCGTCGTAGTCGGCGTAGTCGTCCTCGAAGTAGTCGCGGTCCTCGGTGTAGTCGTCGTCCGCGTAGTAGTCGTCCGCGTAATCGTCGTCGTAGTAGTCGTCGGCGTCGTACGGGTCGGCGTAGTCGTCGGGCGCGGTGCCGACCGGGACGAGGAACCAGCGCGCGAACACCAGACCGATGTAGCCGGGGACGGCCAGCCACGCGAAGGTGATCAAGGCGAAGACGGGCAGGTCGAGCCCGATCCGGCCGAACGTGCCCAGCTCCCCGCCCGCGATCGCGCCGAGCAGCAGCAGCGCCAGCGTGGCCAGGCCCGCCGAGCACAGCGTCGCCCACGGCGCGCCGATCCGGTCGGTCGAGCGGCGGGCGAGGTCGAGCCCGCCGAGCACCCCGATCGCGGCCGGGATCAGCAGCAGCACCGGCCACCAGCCCGCCGCCGGACCGGTCGGCACCGCCGCCATCAGCGGCACGGCCGGAATCGGGCCGCCGACAACGGAAAACACGCCGAACGACGCGACGCCGATCTGCGCGCTGGAGCCCACCAGCACGCCCACCGCCTGCACCACCAGGTTCGGCAGGTAGGCCAGCGAGAGCAGGCTCAGGCCGATCACCCCGGCGGCATTGCCCGCACTCTGGTAGGTGTCACCGACCCGCGGAATGTGCACCAGGAACGAGAGCACGATGAGCGCGGTGGCGCAGCCGAGCAGGCGCAGCACCGCGCGACCCGCGCCGTACAGGCCGGAGATCGCCCACTCGGGCAGGCGAAGCAGCGCGAACAGCTGGCGCCGGTTCCTGGTCGCGATACCGCCTACGGCCGCAACCAGATACAGGCCGCCCACCCAGGCGAACGCGGCGAGGGTGTTCGGCGGTTGCAGCGCGACGACCCCGGACGCGTCCTCGGCGACCGCGAGACAGATGGCTGTGATCAGCAGCGGCCCGGCCAGTGCGGCACCGACGATCCAGCCGAGATCGGCACGCGTGCAATCGGGTTCGACGGCGCGGGCACATTCCCGCCCCGCCAGCCAGACCACCAGCGCGGTCGGCAACAGCGGGAGCAGGCCGAGCGAGGTCTTGCCGATCACCAGCGGAACCTGGTGCGTGCCAAGCCATCCCGCGGCGATCGCACCCGACGTGCCCGCCAGATTGCTACCCGACGTCAGCAATGTCGCGAGGACGAGAACGATGATCGCGGTGAGCGCGTAGGTCGTCGGACGCCCGGCGACCAGGACCAGCACCCTGGCGCGTTCCGGTGTCAGCGACAGGAACCCGGACTCTTCCGGCTCCGGCTCGGGCACACTGCGCGACCCACCGGTCCGCCGCGCAAGAGAGTTTCGAGATGAACTCACGACTCCGCCTCGCTGACGCTCGGCTCCGTCGTGCGTTCAGACGCGCTGTGTCTCTGGTTCACTCGCTGACGCTCGCTCACGACTCCGCCTCGCTGACGCTCGGCTCCATCGTGCGCTCAGGCGCGCTGCATCCCTGATTCACTCGCTGACGCTCACTCATGACAATTCAGCGTGGCAGCTCCCCCGGCGCGAGCGGGTCAGGCGCGCCGCGTAACTCGCGCCGGGGAACTACTGCTACTTGTTGTCGTCGGACGGACGGAAGGCCTGGGTGGCGTCGTTGGCCGGGTCGGCCCCCTGCTCGCCGCCGAACGGCTGGCCCTGCTGTGCGCTCTGCTGGCCAGGCTGCGCGTAGTTCGACGAACCGTACGGCGACTGTTGCGCGGGCTGCTGACTGGAACCGAAGTGCTGGGTGGCACCCTCGTCCGGCCGCGGCTGGGGCGTGCTCGGCGTCCCGTACGGCGAAGCCTGCTGCGGCCCACCGAAAGCCGTGGTCGGCGGCTGCTGCCCACCGTATGCGGGCTGCTGCTGGCCGTACGTCTGACCCGGCTGACCGTACACGGGCTGACTCGGCTGGCTCTGGCCGTACGGCGAAGCCTGCTGCGCCGCACCGTAACCGGGCTGCTGTCCGTAGGCCGGCGGCTGGCCGTAAGGCTGACCCGGCTGGCCCTGGCCGTAGCCGGGCTGGCTCTGCCCGTAGCCCGGCTGACTCTGCCCGAAAGCCGAGGGTTGCTGCTGGCCGTAGCCCGGCTGGCCCTGGCCGAACGCGGGCGCGCTGGCCGGCCGCGGCGCGGGCGCCTTGACGATGCCCGCCTCGAACAGCACCGCGCCCACCGCGACCGCGGCCTGCGCGAAGCCGAGCACCAGCAGGACGTACGCGCCGAACTTCAGCTCGATGCCGTCGGAGAGGGTGAACGAGTGCAGCAGCAGTGCGAGGAAGCCCGCGACGGAGGCCGCCGCGGCCGCGCCGGTCCAGGCCTGCTTGGGCAGCACCGACAGACCGGCGAGCAGTCCGCCGAGCAGCAGGATGCCGAGCAGCGCCGAGCCGCCGGCCTCGAACAGGCTCGCGGTCTCACTGCTGGCTACCCGGGCGCCGCCGAAATCGACCGCCTTGGTGCCGACATAGGGCAGGAAACCGAGCAGGAAGTTGATCACGCCGAGCGCCGCGACACCGACCACCAGGAAGAACGGCAGCCCCTTGGCCTCGGCACCGGTAGCGCTCGAACCGGAACTGGCACCACCCGCCGTCGAACCGGAGCTGGATGGGCTGGAGGGCGCGGGTGTGTTGTACCCGGAGCCCCCGGACGGGTATGACATGTCGTCGTCTCCTAGGTCGAGTCATACGTGGTCTTCAACTGCTGGATCTGCACCTGACGCTACTGCACTCCTCGGTCCAGGTCACCCTTAACCGACCGGGCGGACGACCTGATCAGCCGTTCCAGGCCTGGTCGCGGGGGGTTTGCCGACAGCTAGCACGACCATCCGGAAGCAGTTGAAGCCCCGCCCCGGAAATGAGTTAAGCAGCCCTGGAAACGAGTTCGGCCCGGAGCCACGCGGTTGCGCGCTCCGGGCCGAGGCCGCTCGAGTCAGTTGCGTGGCGCGATGTACCAAGCCCCCGCGGCGCCCGTGCACTCGTAGTCGGCCCATTCGCCGGTCTCCATGCCGATGTTGCCCTCCCGCTCGCAGGTGGCGAGCGCCTCGTACGGGCCGAGCCGGCCGGGTGCCGGGTCGGCCGCGGCGATGCCGTCGGCGAGTCCGGCACCGAAGAACCCGGCGAAGGTGATCACGGTGACGGCGGTGATGCGTGCGATGGTCATGTCGGTTCGTCCTTCGAGGTGAAAGTGGTGGTCAGTGCCGGGGGATGAGCTGCCAGGCGCCGTAGCTGCCCACGCAGTCGTAGTTGGACCATTCGCCGTGCTCCATGCCTTCGTTGCCGCGTTCGAGGCACTGGTGCTCGTACTCGAACGGGCCGAGGTTGCCCGGGGTGGCGGGGGCCGCCGAGCCGCTGTCGAAGGGGCCCGCGAAGGCGGGTCCGGTGGCGCCGAAGAACCCGGCGACGATGAGGGCGGCGGTGGCGGCGCCGCGGGCGGCCGCGATGCGGGTGGTTGTCATGGTCTTCGCTTTCTGGTCTGGTGTGGTGCGTTGCGAGGACCAGACTTCAGGCCGACCGTCTCAGCGTGGTTTCACGCGCGTCTCACGCGTTCCGACCGGGCGTGACCAGCCGGTCCGTGTAGCGCTGCCAGCCGAATCCGGCCGCCGTGAACTCGGCGCGGACCTGCTCGAGCAGCGATCGGGCGCCCGCGTCGTCGCCCTCGGCGCGCCGCAGCGTCACCGAGACCGCGCGGGCGGCCAGCAGCGGAACGCCGCCGGGCGCCGCCGCGAAGAACTCGTCGAGCAGCACCCTGGCGTCGGCGGTCTCGCCCTTGGCGAGCAGCACGTCGGCGAGGTCGATCCGGGCCAGGCCGGTCGCGTCCTCTTCCTGTCCGAGGGCGGCGCGGCAGTACGACTCGGCCGCGTCGAGGCGGCCTGCCGCCAGCGCGGCGGCGGCGCGGGTCAGGTCGTTGAGCGGCAGGATCTGCCGGTCGTCCAGCCGACAGGCGTAGCGGTCGGACTCCTCGGCGGTGGCCAATGCCTCGTCGACGCGGCCGAGCGCGAGCAGCGCCTTGGCCTGATTGCTCAGTCCGCGGAGAGTCCGTGCTCGTCTTCGTGCGCCGCGTCCACCTTGGTGGATCGGGTGTAGGCCGCGAGCGCCTCGGCCGGGTCACCCGAATACAACAGGGCCGTGCCGAGCGCGTCGGCGAACGACGAGCCCTGGGTGTCGCGCACGGCCAGCCGCTCGCCCTCGCGCAGCCGCGCCACCGCCTCCGGCAGCTTGCACCGTTCGATGTCGACGATGCCCTGGTAGTAGCGGACCGTTTGGGCCAGTTCCGGATCGTCGAGCGGCGCGGCCAATTCGCCTGCCTTGGCCAGTTGTACGGCCGCGGCCTCCAGGTCGCCGGTCATCAGCGTGTGAAAGCCGTAGTGGCTCAAGGCCTGTGCCAACTCGTGCGCGGCGATGTCGGCCGCGGCGGTGAGCGCCGCGTAGTGGCGTTGCGCCTCGCGGAACCAGGCTCTGGCGAGCCAGGGCACATGTATTTCCACCGCGAGCCGCAAACCATCGGTGGCCCTTGCGGTTCCGGGCGCGCGCTCCAGCGCGGCCAGGATGTTCGGCCATTCCGCGAACACCGCGGCGACCGATTCGGCCGCGGCGAAATCGTCGGGTGCGCCGATGGTGCGCGCCAGGTTCAAACACCATCGCAGGTGCCCGGCGCGCAGCTCCTCGACCTCGTGCGCCTCCGTCAGCCGGGCCAGCGCATAGTCGCGGACCGTCTCCAGGAGCATGAATCGTCTTGTGGCACCGTCGGTTTGCACGGTGACGAGGTTTCGGTTCACCAGATCCGCCAGCGCCGGTGCGACGTCGCCTTGCTCGAGATCGCCGACCGGCACCACCGCCTCGGCCGCTTCCAGGGTGCACCCGCCCGCGAAAACGCCGAGCCTGCGCAGCACCGCTCGCTCCCGCGCGGCAAGCAGTTCGTGACTCCAGTCGAGCGCGACCCGCAGGCTGGTGTGCCGCCCGCCCGCGGCACCGCGCGCGCCACCGACCAGCAGCCGGACCCGATCGTCGATCCGTTGTGCCAGTTGGGAAATCGTCAACGTTCTGGTGAGACCGGCGGCCAGCTCGATGCCGAGCGGCAGCCAATCCACCGCGGCGCAGATCGCGACCAGCTCGTCCCGCTCCGTCGCCGTCACCAGCCCGTGCAGCCCGGCCCGCTCGATGAACAACGCCACCCCGACGCTGCGATCCAACGGGCCGAGTGGGTACACCGACTCCCCCGGCACACCCAGCGGCTGTTGCGAGGTGACAAGGACGCTGAACTCGCTTGCTGCCGTGACCAATTCGGCCACCGAATGGAGGACATGTTCGGCGTTGTCCAGCACCAGGAGCGTGCGCGCCCGGTCGGCGCTCGAGTCGAGCGCGGCGATGATCCCCGGTAACGGCCCGTTCGGATCGATCGACCCGTCGGATGCCAGGCCGCCCGCTTCGAGTGCCGCCGCTACGGCAGGCAGTACGTCCTCGGCACGACCGAGCGGTGCCAGTTCGACGAGCACGACAGGCCTGCCGGACTGTCCGATGGATCGCGCGAGTTCGGCGGCCAGGCGGGATTTGCCGCTGCCCGCGACGCCGACCACCGTTGTCAGTCCGGGCTCGGCGAGACGCGTTGTGAGCGTGGCGAATTCACGGCCACGGCCGACGAAGCTCGTCATCGGCACCACCACCGGCGCGGGCCACGGCCGCGGTTCCGTCGCGGATTCGCTCGCCTCGGCACCTGCTGGATCGGCGCCCGGGTTCGCCGCGGGTGGCTCGATCGTCGCCGCGACCGGCAGCGCCGACGCCCGCAACGCCGGATCATGGTCCAGGATGCGCAGTTCCAACGCGCTCGTGTCCGGCGACGGGTCGACGCCCAACTCGTCGGACAACGCCCGCCGCAGCCGCGCCAGCCGCTCCAACGCGTCGGCTTGCCGTCCCGTGCGATACAACGCCAACGCCAACAGACACGACAGCGGCTCGTGCAACGGATGCCGAGCGACCAGCCCGGTCAGCTCGGTCACCACCTCACCGGCCGCGCCGAGTTCGAGGTTCGCCTCCAGCCCCGCAACGGTCAGCGAAAGCCGCCAGTCGTCGAGCCGCTCCCCCTCGGCCGCCGCGAACGGAATCGTGCGCAGATCGGCCAGCGCGTGCCCCCGCCACAGCGCGAGCGCCGCCCTGGCCGCGGCCGCGACGGCGGCGTAATCGCCTGCGCGCCGCGCGGTATGCAACCGCTGCGCCGCCGCCTCGGCGGCAAGCAGATCCGTCGCGGACACCGTCGCCTGATAGCCCGCGGGCGTGCGCCCGATGACGTCCGCCAACGGCCCGAGCGCGGCCCGCAGTCGCGACACCACCACGCGCAGCCGCTGCACCGGCCGTTCGAACCTCGGCCCCCCACAGATCCTCGGCCAGTCGCCCATCCGGCACCGGTACGCGATTCGCCAACGCCAACCGCACCAACACTGCCCGTTCCAGCGGCCGATCGACGGTCACCGCAACACCGTCAGCCCACGCCTGCACTGGACCCAACACCAGCACATCCACGCCGACAAGCATGCCCTGTCCGGTACGTCCGCGTCTCCCCGAATGTCGATGATCTTGACACTGAACCGGACGGCGTCGCAGTTCGTATCCATTATGGGAGATGAAATGGCGAATGGTTGGCCAGGACGCTCGGCTTCTGCCCAGGCTGAGCCCGCCACCGCACATGACGAAGGCCGCCCCCTCGAACCAGGGGCGGCCTTCGTTTCGCTATCGGCCCCGCGACATGACGAAGGCCGCCTTCCTAATCGGAAAGGCGGCCTCGGTCATTCCTACGGATCAGGCCCGCCTCGTCCCCACCACCCTCAAGGGAGACGCTGCGCGCCGCTCGTCAGACCTCTACGCTTGCCTTCTCCAGGATCTCGCGAGCCAGCGCGGCGGTCTCGGACGGCGTCTTGCCGACCTTCACGCCCGCGGCCTCCAGCGCGTCCTTCTTCGCCTGGGCGGTGCCCGCCGAGCCGGAGACGATGGCGCCCGCGTGGCCCATGGTCTTGCCCTCGGGGGCGGTGAAGCCCGCGACGTAGCCGACGACCGGCTTGGTGACGTTGGCCTTGATGTAGGCCGCGGCCCGCTCCTCGGCGTCGCCACCGATCTCGCCGATCATCACGATCAGCTTGGTCTCGGGATCCTTCTCGAACGCCTCGATGGCGTCGATGTGGGTGGTGCCGATGACCGGGTCGCCGCCGATGCCGATGGCGGTGGAGAAGCCGAAGTCACGCAGTTCGTACATCATCTGGTAGGTCAGGGTGCCCGACTTCGAGACCAGGCCGACCGGGCCCTTGCCGGTGATGCTGGCCGGGGTGATGCCGACCAGTGCCTCGCCGGGGGTGATGATGCCGGGGCAGTTCGGGCCGATGATCCGGGTCTTGTTGCCCTTCTCCACGTTGTAGGCCCACGCGAACGCGGTGTCCTGCACCGGGATGCCCTCGGTGATGACCACGAGCAGCGGGATCTCCGCGTCGATGGCCTCGATGATGGCGTCCTTGGCGAACTTCGGCGGCACGAACGCGATGGAGACATCGGCGCCGGTTTCCTTGATGGCCTCGGCGACCGTGCCGTAGACCGGCAGCTCGACGGCGTTGCCGTCCTTGTCGGTGTGCGCGACGGTGGTGCCCGCCTTGCGCGCGTTGACGCCGCCGACGACCTGGGTGCCTGCCTTCAGCATCAGTGCGGTGTGCTTGGTGCCCTCGCCGCCGGTGATGCCCTGAACGATGACCTTCGAGTCTTTGTTGAGGAAGATAGACATTTCAGAATATTCCTTACTTGGCTCGGGGTTACCGGGAAGCCAGTTCGGCGGCCTTGTCGGCGCCTTCGTCCATTGTCTGCGCAAGCGTGATCAGCGGGTGCGCGGCGTCGGCCAGAATCTGGCGACCCTCGTCCACCTTGTTGCCGTCGAGACGGACGACCAGCGGCTTGTTCGCCTCGGCGCCGAGGATCTCCAGCGCCTTGACGATGCCGTTGGCGACCGCGTCACAGGCGGTGATGCCACCGAAGACGTTCACGAACACGCTCTTGACCTGCGAGTCACCCAGGATGACGTCGAGGCCGGCGGCCATCACCTCGGCCGAGGCGCCGCCACCGATGTCGAGGAAGTTGGCCGGCTTGACGCCGTTGTGGTTCTCGCCCGCGTAGGCGACCACGTCCAGGGTCGACATGACCAGACCGGCACCGTTGCCGATGATGCCGACCTCACCGTCGAGCTTGACGTAGTTGAGGTCGTTCTCCTTGGCCTTGAGCTCCAAGGGATCGGTCGCGTCCTTGTCCGCGAAGGCCTCGTGATCCGGGTGCCGGAACTCGGCGTTCTCGTCCAGGGTGACCTTGCCGTCGAGGGCGAGGATCTCGTCCTGCGGGGTGCGCACGAGCGGGTTGACCTCCACCAGGGTGGCGTCTTCCTTGACGAACACCTCCCACAGCTTCTGGATGGTCACGGCCGCGGCGTCGAGCACGTCGGCGGGGAGGTGGCCCTGCTCGGCGATCGAGCGGGCGAAAGCGAGGTCGACACCCTTGACGGCGTCGACGGCGACCTTGGCGAGGCGCTCCGGCTTGGTCGCGGCGACCTCTTCGATCTCCATGCCGCCTTCCACCGAGCACATGGCCAGGTAGGTGCGGTTGGACCGGTCGAGCAGGAAGGAGATGTAGTACTCCTCCGCGATGTCCTTGGCTTCGGCGACAAGGATCTTCTTGGTGATGTGGCCCTTGATGTCCAGGCCGAGAATGTTCTGCGCGTGCGTGAACGCGTCGTCCGGGGTGGCGGCGAACTTGACGCCACCCGCCTTGCCGCGGCCACCGGCCTTCACCTGAGCCTTGACCATCACCGCCTTGCCGATTTCCTCCGCGATGGCGCGGGCGCCTTCGGCCGTGTCCGTGACGCGGCCCTCGGACGAAGGCACTCCGTGCTTAACGAAGAGCTCCTTCGCCTGGTATTCGAAGAGATCCATGTACTCACCGTCTCGTCTGCGTTGTGATGACAACGTCTTTGTTGGCGGCCCGACGTCGGAAGCGGGTCGGGTCGGACTCTAATCAGTCACATGGACGGCCAATCGGCCACGTTCATCCTAAGTGGCGCAGGTCACGGGCAGATACGCGTGGCGGAAAAACCCCTGGCCAACGCTACTCATCAGTAGGTTGTTGACACCTCACCAGGTAGAGCCGCCGAACCCGCGGGCACGGCTGGATCTACTACCAAACGTCGTTGGTCGACCCACCTCGCGTGCCCAATGCACAGATAGATATTCCGTGGTGTTACCGTGATCAATCTCACATGTTCGGACAGATAGGCCGCAGCGCTTGCGGACCCTGCAATCGTTTCGTTACCGTCATTGCGGTCGATGTCACAGCACGGTCACGACTAGGAGGACGGCAAGCTTGACGCAGCACAGCACTCCGCAGATGGAGAGCCGTTCCGCAGACGACTCGTCGACGCCGCTGATCAGCTGGCCGTTCGGCCCCGCGAACATCTCCCGCTTCACGATGTGGCACAGCCGATGAACTATCGTTCCGCCCTTATTCCTGAACATCGCGCCCAGCCCGGACATCGTTATCGCAACGATGACGACGCCTTCGGCGCCCAGGCTTCGCACGGTAGGCCCGCAGGCCCGTCGGTCGACCGGCAACGGAACTCGCTGTACAACGCGACGCCCGCTCGGCCGCAGGACGACTACGGCACCGCCGCGCCCCATAACGCCGGGTACCAAGGTGGCCGCGACAACTCCTGGCCCACGAACGACTCGTGGTCCCAGCAGGATTCGTGGGCCCCGCAGGACTCCTGGTCCGACGGCGCCGCCTGGAACGCCGAGAACGATTACCAGGCGCCCGAAGACGGCTCCTGGGCTCCGGAAGAGTCCTGGGCACCCGAGACCGAGTCGGACACCCCGGCCACCCCCACCGTCATCCCCGGCCGCCGCGCCGCCAAGCGCGGTGGCGCACACCGGCTCCCCGCACCGCCCGCCGCCCTCAAGGGTCGTGCCGCGGTCGCCGCGGTGGCCGCCGGTGCGGTCGTCGCCGCCGGACAGGCCGCGTTCGCCTCGCCCGACCAGCCGTCTCAGGCCGTCGACTACGAGGCCGCCGGGCAGATCCACGAGATCGCCGCGCAGTCCGTCAGCCTGGCCGACCCGGCCGCTTCGCCGGAATCGCCTCAGGTCCTCAACGTTTCGGGCGCGACCAATGTCGGCGATTTCAACGACATCCTGCAAAAGGGCCAGAAGTACGCGCAAGACCTGGCCGCCCAGGAAGCCGCGAAGCTGCGCCCGCTGTTCACCAAGTTCGCGGCAGGCACCTTCACCTCCGGCTACGGCGCCCGCTGGGGCGTCCAGCACCTCGGCGTCGACATCGCGGGCCCCATCGGCACCCCGATCGTCGCTGTCGCCGACGCCACCGTGATCGAGGCGGGACCCGCCGCAGGCTTCGGCATGTGGGTCCGGCTGCTGCACGACGACGGCACCGTCACCATCTACGGCCACATCGACACCGCCACGGTGTCGCAGGGCCAGCGCGTGATGGCGGGCGATCAGATCGCCACCATCGGCAACCGGGGCTTCTCGACCGGGCCGCACTGCCACTTCGAGGTGTGGTTGAACGGGTCGGACAAGATTGATCCGATCCCGTGGCTGGCCACGCGTGGCATCAGCCTAGGCAGCCAGCGCGACTGAGCTGTTCCGGTCCCTCCGGGGAGGTTCCGGCAGAACTGATCACGCTCTTGCGGGCGTGTGGCCTGTTCGCAAGCTGGGTGGGTTCTCGCATCGGAATCAGGGCTCTGCCCGGTGTGTGAACGACTAAGCGCATGTCCGAAGTGACCGATGGATGCGCGAACAAGCAGACCGGGTTGGGGTCCCGCAGGCTTGCGCCGGACTTCGCAGATCTGTTTCGTTCTTCACATAGGGATCAGGCCGTTGTCAGGTGTGTGAAGGATCAAGCGGGTGTGCGAAGTGCACGGTTGGTGTGGCGTCGTCGGGCGGCAGGGCTCGGGGCGCTCGGAGTGGTGATGATGCGCACGTACTGCTCGACGCTTGTGGGGGCTAGCGTCTGAGATATGGCACGTACAACGTTGTACACCCAGTTCATTGCGCTTCCAACGGAACTCGTGTGGGGGGTGGTGGCGGATCCGACGCGGTGGCCGGCTTGGAATCCGGGCGTCACCTCGGTTCGGCTGCACGGTCCGGTCGCGGTGGGCACTACGGGTGACTACCTGCCTAGGGGGCGGGTCTACGAGACATTGCATGGACGGACGGCACCGCCGTTCGTCATCAGCACGCTGGTTCCCGGACGGGAATTGAGCATCGAGCAGCCGGAACCGGTGGGACGGATGCGGCTGACGTGGACGCTGACACCGCGCGACGGGGGCACCGAGATCACTCAGCGGCTCACCTTCACCGGGCCGTCGGCGCCGATCGCCAGGATGGTGGTCGGACCACTGCTGGAGACAGACGCTCGCGTCTGCTTCGCGCGGCTGGCCCAGCTGGCCGGTATCGAACCCGCGGCGACGGCGATTACCGCGGTAATCGCCGGTGGTACAGGAGCATTGGGGAAGCACATCGCTGCCGACCTCACCTGCCGCGGCTATCGGGTGACGATTCTCACCCGACGGCGCGACGCCGGACTCCCGTTCAACCAAGTGAAGTGGGACGGTAAGTCAGTAGGCAATTGGGTTGCCGCGCTGCGCAATCCGGGGCCGACCGCGATCATCAACCTCGCGGGCAAACTGGTCGACTGCCGCCCCAGCAAACGCAATGTCGACGAATTACGCCGCAGCCGAGTGGATTCCACCCGCGTGCTGGTCGATGCGGCCGCCGAGCTGGACGCGCCCATAGACTACTGGGTGCAGGCCAGCACCACCGCGATCTGGTCGGACGCAGGCGAAACCCGTTGTGTCGAAACAACTCCGATACCGGTAGGACTGCCACAGATGACCGGTGTGGCCGAACCGTGGGAGCGGGCGTTCGACGGCGCCAACGCCACCCACTCGACCATCCTGCGCACCTCGATCGTGCTCGACCCGCAAGCCCCCGCGCTGAAATGCCTGGGCCAGTTGACCAAGCGGGCCTCGGCGGGCGCGTCGGCCTCGGCGACCAGTGGTTCAGCTGGATTCACGTCGAGGACTGGCTGGCCATCGTGCGCGCCGCCCTCGGCCTCGACCCCCAGGTCACCCTGCCGAACGGAATCCTGGTGGCCGCCACCGACTTCCCGGCCCGCAACCGAGACCTGATGACCGCCCTGCGCAGGCACCTGCACCGCCCACCGGCCCCGCCCACCCCGGCAGCGATCCTTAAGGTCGGCGCGATCTTCCTCCGCACCGACCCAGCCCTCGGCCTCACCGGCCGCCACGCCACCTCAAAAGTACTGCGCGAGAACGGCTTCACCTTCCGCTACCCAACCCTCGACGAAGCCTTGACCAACCTCCTCCCCCACTGAGCCGACCCAAACAGCAAGATCCGCACTCTCTCTCGGGATCTGCACCGGCTTTAGGGCCCTATTCCGAGTGCAGATTCCGAGAGAGAGTGCGGATCTGTGGCGATACCCGTCGGAGAGCGCCTCGCGCGCGTGATCGACCACCGAAACCACCGCTGACCGGCCCAGCTCTCGTCAAAGCGCTTGTGACGCAACCCCAGCCAGATGACCACCTCGGGAACGCGACACCGCGCGCCTGACGCGCACCTAAAGCCGGGTACGGCACACGACGCGCCCACACTACTCACGGGAAAACCTGGGTAGGTCTTCAGTTCACTGGGCTGGTCACGTTGGGTCGGCCTTAGCTGTACTCACCCGGATAGGTACACGCATCGAATCCTTAGGTGTACTCATCCGAGCCAGCACACCTACCCAGGGGATGACCGAGTAGTGCTGAGCACGTCAGGTGGGTACCCGGCCTTCTCTTCCGCGGCCTGTGATGGGCAATGCCTGAGTCCCAGCGTGAGGACTGGCTGTGGTCCGGTTGAGAGAGCTCCGGAAATCGAGGTGAGTCGAATGGTCGCTGTTGAAGATCGATTAGCGACCATTCGACTCGCCTCGATGTGCGCTCACCGCTGCGGACGGGTCACAGCTTCACCAGCGTCCTGCTGTACTGCGGGATGAGACGAATCTTGCCCGCGGAACCGAAGTCGATGGTGACCGTCGCCAGTGGGCCGAACCCCTCGGCAGCGACCACCTTGCCGAGCCCGTACTTGTCATCACTGACCCGATCACCCACGGCCAGCACGAGATTGGCGTTGTTGCGCGCCGCACCACCGGGCGCGGGACGACGCGTTCCACGGTCTCCGCCGCGAACACCGGGCCGCTGCTGCTCGGACCAGCCGTCACCGCGGGTCCAATCACGTTCCATCCGGTCGTCGTCACCACGCCGACGAATACCACGGGTCGCCGCGGACCCGGTCGGCTCCAGCCGCCGCCAGTCGATCAGATGATCCGGAATCTCCTGCAGGAAGCGAGATTCCGGGTTGGAGACCGCCTGACCCCACCCGGAGCGCACCACCGCGCGGGTCAGGTACAGCCGCTTCCTGGCCCGGGTGATGCCGACGTAAGCGAGTCGCCGCTCCTCGGCCAGCTCGGTCGGATCGCCCAGCGCCCGCATGTGCGGGAACTGACCGTCCTCCCAGCCGGTCACGAACACGACGGGGAACTCCAGACCCTTGGCGGTGTGCAGGGTCATCATCGTGACCACGCCGGTGCCCTCGTCCGGGATCTGATCGGTGTCGGCCACCAGCGAGACCCGCTCCAGGAACGCGGCGAGAGACCCGGGATCGGGCTCGCCCTCGGCCGCCTCCGGCAGCAGCCCCTCTTCCCGGGCCGCCTCCGCGTTGTTGTGCGCCTCGGAACTGAATTCCCGTGCGACGCTGACCAGTTCGTTCAGGTTGTCCAGCCGGGCGCCGTCCTGCGGATCGTCGGACGCCTCCAGCTCGGCCCGGTAGCCGGTGCGTTCCAGCACCGCGTCGACGACGTTGCCGACGTCGGGGAAGTCCAGGTTCTCCTGCACACCCGCCGCCCTGATCTCTTCGAGCAGATCGAGGAATCCGGCAATCTGCCGCTGCGCGCGGGTGTTCAGCAGCGCGACCTTGCCGTCGGCCGCGTCCCGCAGCGCCGCGGCGAAGCCGATGCCACGCTGTTCGGCGTGCACCGCAACGCATGCCTCGGCCCGATCGCCGATACCGCGGCGCGGGGTGTTCAGGATCCGGCGCACGCTCACCGCGTCCTCGGGGTTCTCCAGCACCCGCAGGTAGGCGACGATGTCGCGCACCTCCTTGCGCTCGTAGAACCGGACGCCACCGACCACCTTGTACGGCAGTCCCATCCGGATGAAGATCTCTTCCAGCGCACGGGAGTTGTTGTTGGTCCGATAGAACACCGCGACGTCGCCGTAGTTGGCCTCGCCCTGATCGACCAGCTTGTCGATCTCGCGCGCCACGAACGCGGCCTCGTCGTGCTCGTTGTCGGCGACGTAACCGGTGATCAGATCACCCTCGCCGGAATCGGTCCACAACTTCTTGTCGCGCCGATTCTCGTTGCGCGAGATCACCGCGTTGGCGGCGGACAGAATGTGCTGGGTGGAGCGATAGTTCTGTTCCAGCAGAATGGTTTCCGCGTCCGGGAAGTCGCGCTCGAACTCCTCGATATTGCGAATGGTCGCGCCGCGGAAGGCATAGATGGACTGATCCGCGTCACCGACCACACACAGCTCGCTCGGCGGCGCCTCATCCTCGCTGCGGTCCTCCCGGTGATGGCCGACCAGCTCGCGCACCAGAATGTACTGAGCGTGGTTGGTGTCCTGGTACTCGTCGACCAGCACGTGCCGGAACCGGCGCCGGTAGTACTCGGCGACCTGCGGATGATGCTGCAGCAGTGCCACCGTCTCGCCGATCAGGTCGTCGAAATCCAGCGCGTTCGCCGCGCGCAACCGCCGTTGATATTCGACGTAGACACGCGCGACCAAGCCGGGCAGTTCGGTTTCGTCGGACTCGGCATCCGCGACCGCCTGCTGCGGTCCGATCAGTTCGTTCTTCAGATTCGAGATCGCGGTCGACAGCAGCCGCGCCGTGTATTTCTTGGTATCGATGTCGAAGTCGCGGCTGATCATGGTGAGCAGTCGCCGCGAATCATCGGCATCGTAGATGGAGAAATTCGAATTCAAGCCGGGCAGCAGGGCGGCTTGCATGCGCAGGATGCGAACACAACTGGAGTGGAACGTGGATACCCACATGTTGTTCGCACGCGGACCGACCAGGCCGATTACCCGCTCCCGCATCTCCGCAGCAGCCTTGTTGGTGAACGTGATCGCGAGCACCTGGCCGGGCGTCACGCCGCGCGCGGCGAGCAGATATGCAATGCGCCGGGTGAGCACGGCGGTCTTGCCGGAACCCGCGCCGGCCACGATGAGCAGGGGTGCGCCACTGTGCACAACGGCCGCCCGCTGCTGCGGATTCAGGCCGTCGAGCAGGTGTACGGCTTCCTCGGCGCGCCGACGCTCCCGTTCGACACGCCGCTGTTCGAGTTCGGTGGCCGACGGCGGTGGCTCGGGGACAGCGGCTCGCTGCGTTTCCCGCACCGCACGCACCTCCTCAACAGGCCTGACCGCTTCGTCGGCGTTACCACCGGTGACCTGCGGTTTTTGTGTCGAATCCGGCTGCAGGGCGCGACCGGCCTGCGTCTTGGGAGCCACCGTGATGTCCATCGCCCATCCACGCTACCGGCGCACACCGACAGAGTTGAAGCCCCGGGTCACCTCGATGAGCGGCCTCGCGCATTCGCGGCTCGCAAGCGCCCCTAGTTCGGTACCACCCCGGCGAACGGAGGGTGAACTCCCCAGGCAGGCGCCGCGACCATTCCGTGTCCTGCTTCTCAGCAGATTCACAAAACGAAATGTTTTGCATACCTACCGGCCCGTGGCAGACTGGCGACATGATGAGTGCCCACGCGATACATCCGTTTCGGTTACCGACCGGATATCGTGATCGCGGCACCTGTATCTGAGCGCACATCCTGGGGGGACAATTCGAAGGCCCCTACCAGGTCTGTTTCACGGTGAAAGAACCGATCGGTAACGAGCCGGGCTCACCCGCCGATCCATGTTCTGACACGAGGAGATGAATGATGAGCACCCCCGCCACGACGACCGGGTCCGATTCGGCGTTGCCGCAGAGCGACGCGGAGATCGACAAGCTCCGCAAGGAGATCGATCGCCTCGATGCCGAGATCCTCGCCGCCATCAAGCGTCGCACGGAGATCTCCCGGATCATCGGTCGCACCCGAATGGCCTCTGGCGGGCCCCGCCTCGTGCACAACCGTGAAATGAAGGTGCTGGAGCGATTCAGCGAACTGGGCCAGGAAGGCCACACGCTCGCGATGCTCCTGCTGCGCCTCGGCCGCGGCCGCCTCGGTCACTGACGACCCCTCCTCTGTCGGCCGCTTCGCGCGGCCCTAGACCCATGCGGCAAAAAGTACGACAACCGCATCCCCAAGGCCGCCCCGGGTGTTCATCACCCCGGGGCGGTCGTTTCGTCTCCGCCCGCGCTAGCTGAGGGCGATGTATTTGGTGGAGAGGTATTCCTCGATGCCTTCGCTGCCGCCCTCGCGGCCGAAGCCCGAGGCCTTGACGCCGCCGAAAGGTGCTGCGGGGTCGGAGATTACGCCGCGATTGACGCCGACCATGCCCGACTCCAGGCCCTCGGCCACGCGCAACGCGCGGTCCAGGTCGCGGGTGTAGACGTAGCTGACCAGACCGAATTCGGTGTCGTTCGCCGCGGCGATGCCCTCCTCCTCGGTGGCGAACCCGACGATCGGCGCGACCGGGCCGAAGACCTCCTCGCGCAGAATCCTGGCCTGCGGCGGGATGTCACTGAGGATGGTGGCGGGGTAGAACCAGCCGGGACCGCCCGGCGCCTTGCCGCCGAGCCGGATCTTGGCACCCACCGAGACGGCGTCCTCGACCAGCTCGCTGACCGTGTTCAGCTGCTCCTCGTTGATCAGCGGGCCGAGGGTGGTGTTCGGGTCGGTGCCGGGGCCGAGGGTCACGCTGTCGGCCATCGCCTCGACGAACTTGCTGGTGAACTCCTCGAGCACGCCGTTCTGCACGTGGAAGCGGTTGGCCGCGGTGCACGCCTCGCCACCGTTGCGCAGCTTCGCCAGCATGGCACCCTGCACGGCCGCGTCGATGTCCGCGTCGTCGAACACCACGAACGGCGCGTTGCCGCCGAGCTCCATCGACGTGCGCAACAGCCCGTTCGCCGACTTCTCCACCAGCTTCTTGCCCACCTCGGTGGATCCGGTGAAGGTCAGCTTGCGCAGCCGCGGATCGTCGAGCAGCGGCTGCGTCACCGCACCGGAATGGCTCGATGTGATCACCGAGAGCACCCCGTCCGGCAGCCCCGCCTCGCTACACAGCTTGGCGAGCAACAGCATGGTCAGCGGCGTCGCCGAGGCGGGCTTGACGATCATCGTGCAGCCTGCGGCCAGCGCAGGGCCGATCTTGCGGGTGCCCATGGCCAGCGGGAAGTTCCACGGCGTGATCGCCAGGCACGGCCCGACCGGCTGCTTGTGCACCATGATCCGGCCGGTGCCCGACGGTGCGTGCAGGTAGCGCCCGTGCACCCGGACAGCTTCCTCGCTGAACCACCGGAAGAACTCCGCGCCATACTTCACCTCGTTGCGGCTCTCCGGCAGCGCCTTGCCCATTTCCAGGGTCATCAGCAGCGCGAATTCCTCGGCCCGCGCGGTGATCTGCTCGAAGACGGTGCGCAGGATCTCGCCGCGTTCGCGCGACGGCCGCGCAGCCCAGTCGGCCTGCACCGCGACGGCCGCGTCGAGCGCGCGCACCGCGTCTTCGGGTGTCGCGTCGGCGACCTGGGTCAGCACCTCCCCGGTGGCCGGGTTGTGCACCGGAAACGTGCCACCACCGGTGGCGGCCACCGGCCCACCGATCCATAGCTGCGTCGGGACGGATTCGAGAACTTCGCGTTCGGACACCATGAGGCCAGCGTAGGCCGCGCCGCATCAGTTCTCACCGAGTCTCCGGGGGTGTTTGCCGTGCGCCGCCGTCGGGCGGTGAGTAACCTCGGCGAGCGTGAGCAGCGACATCACCGCGACGGCGGCCTGGCGGAAGTTGCACGAGCATTTCGACGCGATCGCGGGGCGGCACCTGCGAGAGCTGTTCGCCGACGATCCGTCCCGTGGCCGTGCACTGACCCTCGACGTGGCGGATCTGCACATCGACTTCAGCAAACACCGCGTGACGCGGGAAACCCTCGGCCTGCTCGTCGAATTGGCGCGCGAGGCGAAGGTCGCCGAGCGCAGGGACGCGATGTATCGCGGCGAGCACATCAACACCTCGGAGGATCGCGCGGTCGCGCACATCGCGTTGCGCGTGCCCGAGGGCGAGTCGGTGCTGGTGGACGGTGTCGACGCGGGCGCAGAGGTGCACGAGGTGCTGCGGCGGATGGGCGAGTTCACCGACGCGCTGCGCTCCGGCGAATGGCGCGGCGCCACCGGTGAACGCATCAGCACCGTGGTCAATATCGGCATCGGCGGGTCCGATCTCGGGCCGGTGATGGTCTACCAGGCGCTGCGGCACTACGCCGACGCGGGCATCGGCGCGCGGTTCGTGTCCAATGTCGACCCGGCCGACCTGGTCGCCAAGCTCGACGGACTCGACCCGGCGACAACGCTTTTCATCGTCGCCTCGAAGACCTTCTCCACCCTGGAGACGCTGACCAACGCGACCGCCGCCCGGCGCTGGCTGGTCGGCGCGCTCGGCGAGGACGCCGTCGCCAAGCACTTCGTCGCCGTCTCGACCAATGCCGAGAAGGTCGCCGACTTCGGCATCGACACCGCCAACATGTTCGGCTTCTGGGACTGGGTCGGCGGCCGCTACTCGGTGGACTCCGCGATCGGTCTCTCGGTGATGGCGACCATCGGCAAGGAGCGTTTCGCCGAGTTCCTCGCCGGAATGCACGCCGTGGACGAGCATTTCGCGAACGCGCCGCTCGAGGCGAACGCGCCGGTGCTGCTCGGCCTGCTCGGCGTCTGGTACTCGAACTTCTTCGGCGCGGAATCCCGTGCGGTGCTGCCCTATTCGAACGATCTGGCCCGCTTCCCGGCCTACCTGCAGCAGCTCACGATGGAGTCCAACGGCAAGTCGGTGCGCGCCGACCGTAGCCCGGTCAGCACGTCCACCGGCGAAATCTTCTGGGGCGAACCGGGAACCAACGGCCAGCACGCGTTCTACCAGCTGCTGCACCAGGGCACCCGCCTCATCCCGGCGGACTTCATCGGCTTCGCCCGCCCCACCGACGATCTGCCCACCCGCGATGGCACCGGCAGCATGCACGACCTGCTGATGAGCAACCTGTTCGCACAGACCAAGGTGCTCGCGTTCGGCAAGACCGCCGAGGAGATCGCGGCCGAGGGCACCGACCCGAAGGTGGTGCCGCACAAGGTGATGCCGGGCAACCGGCCGAGCACCACCATCCTCGCACCGCTGCTCGCCCCGTCGGTCGTCGGCCAGTTGATCGCGCTCTACGAACATCAGGTGTTCGTCGAAGGCACCATCTGGGGCGTCGACAGCTTCGATCAGTGGGGCGTGGAACTCGGTAAGCAGCAGGCGCTCGAACTCGCACCGCTGCTCACCTCGCCGGAAGATCCTGCGCCACAAGGGGACTCGTCCACCGACGCGCTCATCCGCTGGTATCGCGCGAAGAAGTAGACCCGCGCGGCACGACCTCGTAACGCCGACCCTGCTGCCGTAGCACCAGATCGGCTCGCGCTTTCGTGGTGCCGATCAGGTCGGCGTTCAGCAGGTCGCTGTCACGCACCTTGACTCTGGCCGCCGAGGGAGTGCGCCCGCCGCGAATGTGGCGGCGCACCAACCGATCCTCGATCAGCTTGCGCGGCACATCGAGGTACCAGCACTCGTCCAGCAGCTTGCGCACCGCCGACCATTCCCGGCCCCCGACATCGTCGAGCAGCAGGTAGTTTCCCTCGGTGAGCACGATCTGCTGCCGATCGAAGACGACGCCCGCGGGGACCGGAGCGTCGATGGCGCGGTCGAAAGTCGGCCACGGCACCGGTTCGCCGATCGGGGTGTCCCGGAGCCTGCGCAGGTTGGCGAGGAAGGCCGCGGTATCGAAGGTGTCCGGTTCGCCTTTGCGCGCAAGGCTTCCCGCGGCGCGCAATACGTCATTGGTCAGGTGGTAGCCGTCCATCGGCGCGATCTCGGCAATCCGCGATTCGACGTTGAGCGCATTGCGCAGCCGCACCGACAGGGTGGACTTCCCCGCGCCGGGCGGTCCGACGATGCCGAGCAGATACCGGCCACCGCGGCCGTCCGCACGCTCGTGCACCCGTCGGACCAGCGCGCTCAACGATGTTTCGGCATACGCCCTGTCCACCGGTGCCACTGTACTGCCGGCCCGAGTTCCGAGTGACCGACGGGCAATTGACGAAGGTGATCGAACAACTGCGACACGGCACTGGTCGAGCGAGTGCTGGAAACAATCGCGGTCCAGCAACAAAAGAACGTCTCACCGAGCCCATGATGGGCGCGGTGAGACGTTCGGTTCTACCGATAGTGATTGTTAGTCGCGTGTCGCCAGCTGCGGCAGCTTGGTCGCCTTGGTGGCATTGGCCACCTGGACGCAGTCAGCGGCCGTGGTTCCCGCGGTGTTGTTACGAACATTGGTGTTGCACGCGTTCTTCAGCGCGGTCGACAATGCACCGTAGTTGGAATTGGACGACAGCAGAGTCTGCGTGGTCCAGTACAGCGCGGCGGTCTTCGGGATGCCGAGCGCGGTGACGGTCACGCCATTGAGGGTGCCGCCGTCGGTGATGATCGACGCGGTCCGGTTGCCCACTCCGCTGTTGGTGTGGACGCCGCCACTGTCGCCGCTACCGGCGTACCAGTACTGGCCCTTGTAGGTGTCGGGATCCTGGTATGCCTTGGGGTTCTTCATATCCCGGATCACGCCGATGGAGCTGCAGACACCGAGCTTCCACCGGTTGGCGGCGGTGTTGCAGGTGTTGGCGGTGTCCACCAGGAAGGTGAGTTCGCCGAAGACGTCCGACATGGACTCGTTGATCGCGCCCGGCTCGTTGCGGTAGACCAGACCGTTGGTGTTCTGGGTCACGCCGTGGGTGAGCTCGTGTGCGGTGATGTCCTCGGTGGTCAGACCCGAACCGTAGGCCATGTAGCTGCCGGACCAGAAGGCGTTCTGGTACGGGCATTCGGTGGTGGTGCAGAGCCGGACGGTGGCGCGCAGTGCCTTACCCTTGCCGTCGCCGGTATCCGAACCGATCAGGTTGGTCAGGTTCGGCACCTTGGTGTACTGCGCGTAGAACCGCTCGGTGTTGCCGAGGAAGTCGTAGATCTTGTCGACATCCGCGATACCGCTGGCAGCCTGGCCTTCCGACCTGGTGGAGCGGATGCTGCCGGTGCCACAGCCGGCCCGGTTGGGGTCGATGCGCCGGTTCGCGTTGTCGCACACGACCCGGTTGAGGTGCTTGGTCTCACTCCAGCTGTCCAGCACCTTGCCCGTGCTGTTGGCGTCGACGAAGACGACCCAGGTGGCGGGCTCGCCCTTCTTGTCGGCGCTGACACCGGTGATGTCGACCTTGAACGCCGGGACGGCGGTGGTCTGCGCCTCGTCCTTGGCGGCCAGCTTCGCGTCGTACCAGTAGGCCTTCGTCTCGGTGACGCTCAGCTGGTCGGGCGCCGCCTTGCTCTGCTCGGCAACCTTCTTCAGCGCGGTCGCCTGCACCGCGGCGGACGGAGCCGTCGAGGAGAACTTGCCCTGCGACTTCTTCGACAGCGAACCGGTCACCGAGATCAGCGAACCGTCGCTGGTCAGCGACTGTGCCGCCGATGCGCCGAACACTGGTACCTTGTCGATTTCCTGACGCAGTCGGACCGTGGATCCCTCACCAACCTGGAACACAGACTCCACGACCAGAGCACCGGCGGTATCGCCATTTCCGCCGAGCGCCTTCTGCACACCGTTCGCGTGCGCCTGCGCCGCGGCCGGTGCTTCGGCGGCCGTTCCCGCCGGAGCCTTGATCGGCTCCTTGGGGACCACCTGCTGGACCGCGCCTTGCTGATCTGTCGTCACTTCTTTCGGCACGGACGAAAGGTCGGAACCCGTCGGTGCGGATGGACTAGTCGGTGGCTGACCGCTGGCACCCGGGCCAGACGCGAAGATCATTGCCCCGACGGCAATTATCGCAAAGGCGGTATTTCTACCCGCCCGTTTATGTGTGGGTTTCATGACCAAGTAGAACCACATACGAGCGGTCAACTCGACTGGAGACGAGACTGGGGAAAGGTTCAACGAGGCTGGGAATCTTCGAGCTAACGGGTTGAACCGGACCCTGAAGTGTTATGCGCGAATATCTTTCGAATTCAACGATGTCGGGCGTAGCAACGCCTTACCCATCGACGCACACCTACTTCAATCGTATTGATCGAGCTCAGCTGCCGAGAAACCGGCCGCTAATTCGCTCAGAGAGAACGCTTTTCGCATCCCGAGTCGTTGGAGGTACGACTCTGTACCCATGCCAAAGATCAACAATTACGTCGTTGAACATGCCAGAACCGCTGCTACCCAATCCATTCCGGTTATCGAAGAGCAGCGGAACAAGCTCAGACGAATGCGCGTTCCAGGATGGCTCCGGTGTCCACACCGGTCGGCAGGGTGCCGAAGGCGATGCCCCAATCGTCGCCGAGCCTGGTGGCGCAGAACGCATCCGCGACGGCCGGATGTCCGTGCCGAACCAGCTGCGCGCCTTGCAGCACCAGGGCCATGAGCTCGACGATGCGGCGGGCGCGGAACTCGATATCGCTGAGGTCGGCGAGCTCCTTGCCGACCCGGGTGATGGCGTCGTCGAGCCGCGGGTTCGCGCCGCGCGCCAACGAGACCTCGTTGAAGTACGCCTCGACCGTCTCCGGCTGACGACCCATGGCGCGCAACGCATCCAGCGCCGCGACATTGCCGGAGCCTTCCCAGATGGACATCAGCGGCGCCTCCCGGTAGAGCCGCGGCATACCCGATTCCTCGGCATAACCGTTGCCGCCGAAGCATTCCAGCGCCTCGGCCGCGTGCGACGGCGCCCGCTTACACACCCAATACTTGGTGACCGCCAGCGCGATTCGCCGCAATGCGGCCTCGGCCGGGTCACTGGTGGCGCGGTCGGTGGCACCGGCCAGTCGCATCATCACCGTGGTCGCGGCGTCGGACTCGATCACCAAGTCCGCCAGCACATTCCGCATGGCGGGCTGATCGATCAGCTTGGCGCCGAACGCTTCTCGATGCCTGGCGTGATGCGCGGCGAACACCACGCCGGTCCGCATGTTGGTCGCCGAGCCGATCACGCAGTCCAGCCTGGTCATGTTCACCATCTCGATGATGGTCTTGACCCCGGCGCCCTCGGCGCCGACCAGCCAGCCGGTGGCGTTCTCGTATTCGATCTCCGAGGAGGCATTGGACTTGTTGCCGAGCTTGTCCTTGAGCCGTTGGATGCGAATGGGATTGCGCGTGCCGTCCGGCAACACCCTGGTCAGCAGGAAACAGGACAGGCCGCCGGGCGCCTGGGCCAGTGTGAGGAACATGTCCGACATCGGGGCCGAGGTGAACCACTTGTGCCCGACGATCCGATACGTGCCGTCGGGTTGCGGTGTCGCCGTCGTGGTGTTGGCGCGGACGTCGGAGCCACCCTGCTTCTCGGTCATCGACATGCCCGCGATCAGTCCGGCCTTCGACGACGGCTCGCGCAGCCCGAAGTCGTAGACCCGGGAGCCCAGCAGCGCTTCGTATTTCGCGGACAGCTCCTTGTTGTGCCGCAACGCGGGCACCACCGCGTAGGTCATCGAGATGGGGCACATGTGCCCGGCCTCGGCGGCGCCCCAGGTGAAGAACTTCGCCGCGCGGGCCGCGTGTGTGCCCGGCCGGTCGTCCAGCCACGGCGAACCGTGCAGGCCGTGTGACACAGCGACATTCATCAGGTCGTGCCAGTGCGGGTGGAACTCGACCTCGTCGATCCGATTGCCGTAGCGGTCGTGTGTGTGCAGCACCGGCGGGTTCTCGTTGGCGAGACGCCCCCACTCCTGGGCCTCGGATCCGCCTGCGAGCACGCCGAGTTCACGCACCTCCGCCTCGGCCCAGCCCGCGCCCTCGCGGTGCAGGCCCTCGAGCAGCGCCGGATTCCGCGAGACATCGAACGGCGCGATGTCGGGTACCTGATTCAAGACTTCATGCGTCTGCATCGGACACTCCTGATTCCTGCCGAGCGACCGAACCGCTCGACTCCGCGCGCACCCCGAGTGCGCGCAATGCGAAGGTAATGAGTTCGGGGACAACGGATTCCCCGTGTGGCGCCGAGGCGAGCGGGCCGACCAGCACCTCGCCGATCGCGCCGACCAACGCGGCCGCACTGGTCCGCGCGTCCTGTGCGGGCAGCTCGCCGCGCGAAACACCTTCCACGACAGCCGATTCGAAGGCTTTGGCGAAGGCGCGGCGGAAATGCAGCCGTTCCGCGTCGACCATGGTGTCGACAGGCTCGACCAGCAGCACGTAGGCGAGTTTCGGATTCTTCAGCGCACGCCCGGCGAAGGTCTCCACCGCGGCGGTCACCCGCTCGATCGCGGTGCCCTCGGCGCTCGCGGCGGCCACCGCGGCTACCTCCCAGGCGACCACTTTGCGGAACACCGCGCTGACCAGATCGGCCTTGCCCGCGAAGTTCTTGTAGACGGTTCCGGTGGCCACGCCCGCCTCCGCCGCGACGGCCGCCATGGACAGCCCGGCGTAGCCCGCGCTGGACAGAACCTTGGTCGCGGCCTGCACGATCAGCCCCGCCTGGGCGTCCAGGCGGGCCTGCACGGCGGGGGTTCTGCGGTAGGCCACAGAAGAAGTGAACCATGAATTCATTTCTTGCCACAAGGGGGGTTTTACGGCGTATGGTCGGGGTCGTGTCTGAGCGAACCAGTGAGGTGCAATCGTGAGCGTACGAATCGAGCGTCAGGGACCGGTGACCACGGTGATCCTGCATCGGCCCGAAGCACGCAACGCGGTCGACGGACCGACCGCGGCGGCGCTGGCCGACGCCTTCCGCGAGTTCGATGCCGATCCCGACGCGGCGGTGGCCGTGCTCTGGGGCGACGGCGGGACCTTCTGTGCGGGCGCCGATCTCAAGGGTCTCGGCACCGAACGGTCCAATGTGGTCACCGAGGAGGGCGACGGACCGATGGGTCCGACCCGAATGCGGCTGTCCAAGCCGGTGATCGCCGCCGTCTCCGGTTACGCGGTCGCGGGCGGGCTCGAGCTCGCACTGTGGTGTGATCTGCGAGTTGCCGAGCAGGACAGCACCTTCGGCGTGTTCTGCCGTCGCTGGGGTGTGCCGCTCATCGACGGCGGCACGCTGCGTCTGCCGCGCCTCATCGGCTCCAGCCGGGCCATGGACATGGTGCTCACCGGCCGTCCCGTCGACGCCGCCGAGGCATTGCAGATCGGCCTGGCGAACCGCGTCGTCCCGACCGGCGAAGCCCGCAGTGCCGCAGAGCAACTCGCCGCCGAACTGGCCGCGCTGCCGCAGGTCTGTCTGCGCTCGGACCGCATGTCGTTGCTGGAGCAGGACGGCATGGACGAGGAGACCGCGCTGCGCAACGAGCTTCGGCACGGCATCGCCGCACTGACCAACGGCGCGCTGGACGGAGCTCAGCGCTTCGCCTCGGGCGAGGGGCGACACGGCGCGCGGGCGTGAGCGGGTGAACCGACTACACGGCGAGCCATCGGGCACGATTGTGCCGGACGAGACGGTGTAGTGAGCGAAACAACCATCGGCGCAGGGCAACCGAGCGCGGTCGAGAGCGAGGTGTAGCCGTGCGCCCGATGGGCCGGTTGAGCGTCGTCGACGAGATCTTCCTGCGCACCCACCGTGGCCTCGGCACTCCCATTGCGCTGCAAGGCTTGTGGCGTACCGGCGACCGCATCGACCCGCAGTTGCTGCATGACGTGCACGCGGCGCTGCGCATCGGTCCATTGGGACGGCGGGTGATTCGGCCACGTGTGCCGGGCGCCCGACGTTCCTGGCAGCTCAATACCCGCGCCTATCCGCTCGTACTCATCGATGAGCCGATCCCCACCACAGCGCTCATGGCGTGGGCGGATACACAGGGCGCCGACCTCGATCCTGAATTCGGTCCCGGTTGGCGACTGTCCGCCGTAGCTCTGGATGATGGCGGTTCTCTTGTCTCCCTTACCTGTTCGCATACTCTCGCCGATGGTCGAGCACTGGTTCTCGCAGCGGACGACGCGCTCGGCGGTACATCCCTGACCGCCCAATCGACGAGTTCATCGGCACCCCGGTCGGACTGGTCCGATGCGAGCAGGCAGTGGTCGATCGTATTGCGCGGTACAGCCAGAGCGTTGCGACACGGAATTCCAAACCAGCCGCGCCAAGCGACTCCACGCAACCTCGCCAGCGGGTCCGCGCCCACGCACGGCGCGATACTGCAATGCGCAGTGGCCGACTGGGACCGTGCGGCCGCCGCACAGAACGGCACCGCCAACAGCCTGTTCATCTCGCTGATCGCAAACATGCTGTGGGCCAGCGGTTTCCAGCAGGACACGATCGCCGCCAGCCTCCCCGTCGACACCCGCGACGAACCACGGGTCGACAACGACCTGGCGATGACCGACATCACGATCGACCACACCGACACCCCCTCGACGATCCGCGAGAAGTCACGCGCCGCATACGAGCACCGCATGTCCAGCCCCGGCGGCATGCCCGAGGAGCTCCTCCAGGTAATCCCCGACCGCTGGGCCTACCGGCTATCCAAGGGAGCCGGTGAGCGAGACATCCTGTGCTCCAACATCGGAACCCTGCCCGCCACCTTGCGCACACTGGGCCCACACCGCTGCCTCGGCGTCGCCGCCCGCGCCATCCACCCGGGCCTGACCGCCGCGCAGCTCCCCAGGACCCGTCTGTCCGGCTATCTCTGCCGCATCGCCGACGACTACCTCCTGTCCTTGGTCAGTCTCGATCCAACAGCGATCGAATCCTCCACGGCACTAGCAGGTTTGGCGCAGCAGACCGTGCTGAACCACGGCCTGCACGCTCGCGCTTGGTAATACCGCGGCCGTCATTCCATCGCGTCGATATCGCTGGCGGTAAGCGCGGCGGCAAACAACTGGGCATGGTCCGGCCGGTTCGGGTCATAGCCGGTTACCTTGCCGATCCGGTTGAGGCGGTAGTTGAGCGTATTGCGATGCACGACAAGAGCTGCGGCAGCTTGCTGACGGTTGTAGTCGTTGGCGATGAGCGCACGCAGCGCTTCCAGCAGATGCGGCTGATCACGAAGCGGATCGAGCAGCGTGAGCAGCCACGAGCGGGCTGGACCAGGGCGAGCGAGTTGGTACTGCAAGGCCAGGTCGGCCATCCGGTACACCGCAGTCGGTCGGCGGAGTTGGTATGCGAGCCTGGCGATTTCACCCGCCTCCTCCGCCGCCGCGGGTACGTCGTCCGCGCTGGCGGCAGTCGCGAACCCGGCGACCGTCCGCACACCGGTGCCCTGCGCGACCCGATTGACGAAAACGTCCAGCGCAGTGCCGAGTTCACCTTCCCCGCCCGGCACCAGCAGCACACCACCGCCACGCTCGACACTGCTCAGCACCCGGCTGGACACCGCATCGATCTCGGTCTGCACAATGCGCAGCACCGGCCGGTTCCCGCCGATCGAATCCTGCTCGGCCACCCGGAAAACGAGCACGTCGAACCCACCATCCAGCGAGATCCCGAACCGTTCGGCCAGCAGGTCGACGGGATTGCCGTGCACCAGCGCCTGCGCCACCGCGCGTCTGGCCTCCCGCTGCTCCCAGTGCAGATCCTGACGCTCACGCAGGTACGCGCCCGCGACGCCGGGCGTCACCGCACCGAGGTAGCCGAGCACGTAAGGCACTGCGGCCAAGAGCTGTTCGCGCTGCTCGGGCGTCGTCGCCATGGCGGACACCGAATTCCAGGCGGCGATCGCGCCGTGGTGATACACCGAAAGCACGGTGTCCAGCGGGATCCCGGCCCTGGCTCGCCGCACCGCGATGTCGATCAGTTCGGTCAGCTCGTCCCCGCGCGGCGCCCGTCCCTCGGCCAGTGACCGCAGGAACAGCCGCAGATTCGCCTCGGCGGCCAGCGGTAGGTCCCGTCCGGTCGAGTCGGCGGACAACTCCCGATACGAGGGCACCTCGCCGAACACCCCGGATAGCACGTCGCGAGCAACCTCGGGCAACGCTGCCCGCAGGGAGTCGGAGAAGTCGGCCAGCGCGGTGGGATCGGGGGCAGCAGTCACCCGCACATTGTTTGCACAAACAAACCTATCCGCACAATAGGCAGTTCCAGCCAACATCTTTAGTGCACGCGCCCAAGCCCCCTGTCCCGTCCGATGCACAAGTACCGGGCCCGATTCCTTGGCGTGCGAACCTTGACCCGCTCTACCGGGCAACTACATCGGTGACCGAGGCGACGCCCTACACCTCCGTGCGCTCCTTCACGATTTCGTGCCGATAGCCGACGAGCACCGTGCAGATCAACGACAGCGCCACCACGGTTTCGGCGATGAAGAAGGACCCGAAGTCGATCACCGATCCGATCGGTGGCGCACCGGGCACCGCGTTGCGCAGCGGAATCATCGCGAACAACACGGCCGCCATCAGCGTGTTGGCGGGCCAGATGAGTCCGCGGCGACCCGCGAGCACATAGAACGCCGCAGTCGCTGCGGCCAAAGCCAATCCGAGCATCAGGGCAATGACGAAGAGCGCGAAGGTGAGCGACGCGGTCGACCGGGCGACCGTCACCGCGGTGCCGATCGCGTCGCCGTACTGCTCGTCGTCCGCCTTCGGCACGATCTTGAAGAACGCGTCGAGGCTGTACATGTTGACCACCACGGGCACGGACTTGTCGCCACTGTCCGCGACGACAGCAATGTGCGCGCGGTACTTGTCGAACGGATAGTCGGTGATCATTCCGCCGCCGCCCATGGCGATCCGAATCTCGGACGCCGAAATCAGGTCGCCCGCCTTGACCTTGATCGGGTCCGGTTTCATGCCGGAGGTGTAAATCGTTGCGTCCGTACGGAATCGGCCCAATTCGTCGGCCAGTGCGCCGTGCGGCGACGGCACCACCTGAACCGTCAGTTCCTGGACGGCGGCGTCGATCCGAATGATCGCCACTTCCACGTCGACACGGTCGGCCACCTCCGTGTCGCCGATGACGTGCATCGTCTGGCCGTGCTCCTTCTGCACCTGGTACAGCGTCAGACTGATCACCATCGCGACAACCACGGCAACGACGGCGGCCAGCGCCGCGAAGGTCTTTCGGAATCTCGACACACTTGCCTCCGGCCCAGGTGAGGTGGTGCGAAACATGAGCAACCACCCCACCATAGGGTCCGATCTACCCGCCGCCTGGCTATGTTCAGGCAAACAGATTCGTGTCGACCTCACCGCACCGGCACGAGGCCGGGTTCGACGCGCGCGAGCACCTCGCTCGGCACCGCGAGCCCCGGCTCGAGGTCGGCCGAACCGATCGGCTCGCCCCACACCTGGCGCATCGGCAGCACACCCGCCCACACACCGCCGTCCTCGATGTCCGCCGGGTCGTCGTTGGGACCTCCGGCCCGGACCTTCACCGACGCTTCAGTGAGATCGAGCGCGAGCACGACGGTGGCGGCCAGTTCCTTCTTGTTCGGCAGGCGCACCCGCGACCAGGCACCCGGCGCGGCATGTTCGGTGATCACCTCGAGCGCGTGCAACCGGTCCGCCGCCTCGGTGACCTCCACCGCGCGGCCGTGCACCACAGCGGACCGGAAGTTCATCGAGAAGTGGAACGCCGAGCGGGCGTAGACGATGCCGTCGACCAAGGTGACCGCGACCGAGATGTCCCCGGCCAAGACCGCGCGCAGGTTGCCCGCGCCGGTCGAACCGTGCACGTAGAGGGTGTCGCCGTCGCGTCCGTAGATGGTCGGCAGCACGACCGGCGCGCCGCCGAGCAGCACGCCGAGGTGGCAGACCAGACCGGCATCGAGGACCGCGTCCAGATCCGCTCGCTCATTCCGTGCTCGTTCCTTCGACCGCGTGAGCGTGCTGCGCGGGGTCGGCGAGAGCGGGGTTCTGAGGTTGGCCGATTGGGTCATATGACCAGGATCGGTCGAGAAGTGGCATTATGAAAGTGCCAATTCAAGGAAATTCGCACAGTCCATTCGTGAGGTGACCGGTGCTCGACGAACTACCCCTCGACCTCGACCGCGCACTGCCAGAGCCACTGTCGGTGCAGGTCGCCGATGGTTTGCGGGCCGCGGCGAGCAACGGTCTGCTGCGCGGTGGCGACCGGTTGCCGTCGTCGCGTTCCCTCGCCGAACGGCTCGGTGTGAGCCGCACCGTCGTGGCCGCCGCCTTCGATCAGCTGCACGCCGAGGGCTGGATCAGCGGCAAGCGCGGTTCCGGCACCTACCTGACCACCGCGCCACCCGCCGCTCCCCCACACGCACTCCCATCCGACGGCACGAGCGCCGGTCCGACCCTGCTCGACCTGGAACCCGGCGCGCCCTGCGCCGACGCGATCGATCGTCCCGCGTGGCGCCGCGCCTGGCGGGCCGCGGCCGACCTGTCCCCGCTGGTGCGCAAGGACCGCGCGGGTGAGCAGGACTACCGCGCGGCGATCATCGAACATCTACTGCGTCATCGCGGTCTCGGTGCGGGCAGCGAGACGGTGCTGCTCGCCACAGCCGGAACCAGTTCCGCCGTAGGCGAACTCGCCGCCGCACTCCTGTCCCCCGGCGACGCCATCGCCATGGAGGATCCGGGATATCAGCGCGCCGCAGGCGCTTTCACGGCGGCCGGAGTCCGGGTGCTGCCGGTCCCGGTCGACGCGCACGGACTCCGCGTCGATCTGCTGCCGCCGAATATCAAGGCCGTGTATTGCACACCGGCACACCAGTTTCCGCTCGGCGCCCGGCTGCCCGCCGCACGCCGGGTCGAGCTCGTCGAGCACGCGCGCCGCGCCGGACTGCTGATCATCGAGGACGACTACGACGGCGAATTGCGTTACGACACTGCACCATTGCCCCTGCTGGCCGCGATGGCACCGGACGTCGTCGTGCATCTCGGCACCACCAGCAAGATCCTCTCGCCGAGCCTCGGCGTCGGCTGGCTGGTCGCCGCACCGGAGATCGCCGACGCGGTCGTCGCGCATCGGCACCGCACCGGAACCAGCCCGAGCCCGGCCGGTCAGCAGGTCTTCGTTTCCCTTGCCGCGCACGGCGATCTGGCCCGGCATCTGCGCCGACTGCGCCGCGCGCTGCCGCCGCGCCGGGCTCTCGTGGTGACCGAGCTGCGCCGCCGCGGGCTCGACGTAGTCGGTGACGACGCGGGCTCACACGTGGTGGTGCCGCTCGCCTCGGCCGAAGCGGAGGATCGCAGCGTCGCCGCGGCCCGCGCACGGGGCGTCGCGCTGGACGCGCTGGCCCGCTATCACCTCGGTCCGCGGCGCCACCACTTCGGCGTCACCCTCGGCTACACCGCGCTCTCCTGGCCCGACCTGGCCACGGCGGTGCCGATAGCCGCCGAGTGCCTGGCGCGGCCGTAGCATGGTCGACATGACCGAACAGGACGTTTTGGCCCGCATCAAGGCACTGGTCGACCAGGAGCACGAGCTCCGCGCCCAGGCCGCCAAGGGTGACCTGGACCCGAAGGCGGAACGCCAGCAGCTCGCCGAGCTCGAGGTGATGCTGGATCAGGCGTGGGATCTGCTGCGGCACCGCCGGGCGCGGATCGATCAGGGCCAGTCGCCGGACACCGCCGAACCGAGCTCCCCCAGTCAGGTCGAGGGCTACCTGCAGTAATCGCCATGCCGAGCGCACCTACCGAATACGACGTCATCGTGATCGGTGGCGGCCCGGCCGGCGAGAACGCGGCCGACTACGCCATCGCCGGGAGCGACCGCACCGCCGTGATCGTGGAACGCGAACTCGTCGGCGGCGAATGCTCCTACTGGGCCTGCATTCCGAGCAAGGCGCTGCTGCGGCCCGGCCATGTGCTGGCCACCGCGCAGGCCATGGACGGACTCAGCGCGACCGGCCTCGACGTCGAGGCCGTGCTGCGGCGACGCGACTACTTCGTCAGCAATCACGATGACGCGTCGCAGGTGAAATGGGCTCGCGACCACCGCATCGAGGTCGTCCGCGGCACCGGGCGGCTCGTCGGCGAGCGCCAGGTCGAGGTCGACGGACAGGTGCTGCGCGCCAGGCACGCGGTGGTGCTGGCCACCGGCACCCGGGCGAGCATCCCGGACGTGCCCGGCCTGCGCGACGCGCTGCCGTGGATCTCCCGCGACGCCACCAACCTGCACGAGGTCCCCGGCCGCGTGGTGATCATCGGCGGCGGCGTGGTGGCCTGCGAGGCGGCGACCTGGCTGGCCGCGCTCGGCGCGGACGTCAGCATGGTGGTGCGCGGCGAAGCGCTGCTCGCCGCCGCCGAACCGTTCGCGAGCGAGCGGGTGATCGCGGCGTTGAAAGGCAGCGGCGTGCACGTCCTGCTCAATACCGAACCGACGAGCGTGCACCGACCCGACGCCAAGGACACCGGCGAGGGACGGATTCACGGTGGCCCGGTCACCGTGCAGCTGCACAGCGCGCAGGGCGACACCGAGATCGAGGCCGACGAGATCATCGTGGCCGCCGGACGCACTCCCGCGACCGAGGGCCTCGGCCTGGACTCCGTCGGGCTGAAGGACGGCTATGTGCAGGTCGACGATCAGCTGACCGCGCGTGACGTGGACGGTGACTGGCTGTACTGCGTCGGCGATCTGAATCACCGTGCCGCGCTGACCCATATGGGCAAGTACCAGGCCAGAGTGTGCGGCGACGTGATCGCGGCCCGCGCGGAGGGCAGGCCGCTCACCGACGCCAGGTTCACCGCGAGCGCCGACCACGGGCAGGTCCCGCAGGTGGTCTACACCGCCCCTGAGGTCGCGTCCGTCGGATTGACCGAAGCGGCCGCTCGCGACGCGGGCCATGACGTCGAGACGGTGGAGCTCGACATCTCCGTTGCCGGTTCCTCGTTGGCGCGCAACGACTTCGCGGGCCACGCGAAGCTGGTCATCGACACCGCCACCGACACGCTGCTGGGCGCCACCTTCGTCGGTCCGGAGGCGGGCGAACAGCTGCACCCGGCCACCATCGCGGTGGTCGGCAAGGTGCCGTTGGCAACCCTGTGGCACGCGGTGCCCGCATTTCCCGCGGTGAGCGAGTTCTGGTTACGCCTGTTGGAGACACGGCGCGCCTAAGTACCATTGGCGGATGGTGGCATCGACAGATATCCAAACCGCCGACGGAGTCGTTCGCGGTCGTCGTGGCCGCCGCGTATTGCGCTGGCGGTCCCTGCCCTACGCGGCCGCACCGGTGGGCGACTTGCGTTTTCGGGCACCGGGACCGGTCACGCCGTGGACCGGGGTGCGGGAGAGCACCGAGTTCGGGTTCGCCGCGATGCAGCACCGGGCCGGCGCGCGGATCGGACCGCGCCGGTACCAGCCGACCCACGAGGACTCGCTGACACTGAATGTCACCGTGCCCGTGACGCCGTCGGACAAGCCGCGTCCGGTGCTGGTGTTCATCCATGGCGGCGGCTACCTCACCGGCACCTCGGCGCTGGGGCTGTATTCCGGCGCTCGGCTCGCGGTGCGCGGGGACGCGGTGCTGGTGTCGCTGAACTATCGGCTCGGCGCCTTCGGCTATGTCGATTTCGGTGAATTCTCCACGCCGGAGCACGTTTTCGAGTCGAACCTGGGTTTGCGCGATCAGGTCGCCGCGCTGGAGTGGGTGCGCACCAATATCGCCGCGTTCGGCGGTGGTCCGGGCAACGTCACCATCTTCGGCGAATCCGCGGGCGCACACGCCGTACTCAGCCTGCTCGCCACACCCGCCGCGAAAGGCCTTTTCCACCAGGCTATTTCGCAAAGCCCGCCCGCCGACTGGGCGATGACCGCCGACGATGCGCGCCTGTTCGCCCGGCGCTGCATCGAAGCACTCGGCACCACACCGGAGCATGCGGGCGAGGCGCTACGCACCGCGAGCGCCAACGACATTCGGCGCGCGGTCGACCGCACCAGCAACCGGGTCCTGCGCGAACGACGCGGCCTGTTCCCGATTGCCCCGGTGGTCGACGGCACGTTGCTACCGCAGGCGCCGATCGAGGCGATCGTCGACGGCAACGCCCATCGCGTGCCGCTCATCATCGGCACCAACCGGGACGAAGGCACCCTGTTCGCCAAGTTCGCGGATTCGCTGCCGACCACCCCGGAGCGGCTACGCGCCGCGCTGTCCGACGACGAAGCCGAATCCCGAATCGCCGCAGCGTATCCCGGCTATCCGGATGCCAAGGCCGCCGTGCGGGCCGGTGGCGACTTCGTCTTCTGGCGCCCGTCGGTCACGGTCATGGCGGGGCACAGCAGGCACGCGCCGACCTACGCCTACCGCTACGACTTCGCCCCGCGCTCGATGCAGCTCGCGGGCCTCGGCGCTACCCACGCCTCCGACCTGATCCCGGTCTTCGGCGGTGGCGATGCCGCGTTCGGCTGTGCGATCACTGCCGCGGGTGGCCGACGCGGCCTCCAGTCCGTCAGCCACCAATTCCAGGACAACTGGCTGGAATTCGCCCGCACCGGAGCACCGCTGCCTTCGTGGCCCGCCTACTCCGAATCCCGTCGCACCACCCTGATCATCGATAGCCCCACCCGCTTGGAACACGACCCGGACAAGGCCAAACGCCTTGCCTGGCAAGGCATTCGCGTACCAACGATGACCTGACGCGCGTCTTACTTGAGCAGCCGCGACATTCGCCGGTCGGCAAGGATCTTGCCGCCGGTCTGGCAGGTCGGGCAGTACTGGAAGGATCGCTCCGCGTACGACACCTCGCGCACGGTGTCGCCGCAAACCGGGCACGGCTGCCCGGTGCGCGCGTGCACCTGCATGCCGGAGCGCTTTTCACCCTTGAGCCGGGCGGCGTCCTGACCGAACGAACGCTGCACGGCATCGGTGAGCACCGCCCGCATGGCCGCGTACAACTCGGCAACCTTTTCTGCCGCAAGGGTTTTCGTATTGGCGAACGGTGAGATCTTCGCGGTGTGCAGGATCTCGTCGGAATAGGCATTGCCGATGCCCGCCAACAGCGTCTGGTCGACGATCGCGGTCTTGATCCGTTGCGAGGTGCCGCGCAGGATCGCGGTGAACTCCTCCTCGGTCACCTCGAGCGCGTCCGGCCCGAGCCGGGCGATGCCCGGCACCAGCTTCGGGTCGTCGACGATGTACACCGCGAGCCGCTTCTTGGTTCCCGCCTCGGTGAGATCGATGGCGGGTGTCGCACCCTCCGGCGTGAAGAAGTGCACCCGCAACGCCAGCGGACTCTTACCGCCGGGCTTGGGCGGCGTCTGGCTCGGTTCGTCGATCCACCGCAGCCAGCCACCCCGGGACAGGTGCGTGATCAGCCACAACCCGCCACAGTCCATCCCCAGGAACTTCCCCCAGCGCCCCGCCCCGGTCACGTCCCGGCCGGACAGCGCCGTCACCGGCGGATCGAAGGTCTTCACGGCACTCAGCGCCGCCACATCCACACGCCCCACCACAGCGCCGACCGCATGCTCCCGCAGAAACTGCGCCAACGCCTCTACTTCAGGTAGTTCGGGCACCTGCTCAGGCTACCGGCCGATACCGACAAGAGCAGGGCAGTCAGCTCCGACTGAGCAGGTAGATGTCCATGATCCAGCCCTTTTCGGCGCGCAGTCGGCCGCGGCGCTCGACGATCTCCTGCTCCACCTCGCGCAGCGGTCCCTCGATCAACGTCTCATCCGGCATGCCGAGGTAGGCGCCCCACCAGATGTGCACATCCGCGCCCGGAACCTCGGTGAACGAGCAGTCGCCGTCCAGCATCACCACCGCCGAATCGGTGAGCCCCTCCTCGCGCAGCCGCCGACCGGTGGTGATGTGCACCGGTTCGCCGATGCGATGCAGCACCATCCGATGCCGTGCGGCCAGCGCTTGCACGCTGGTCACCCCGGGGATCACCGTGTAATCGAACCGCACCGTCCCGCGCGCGAGCACCCGCTCGATCATCCGCAGGGTGCTGTCGTACAGCGACGGATCACCCCACACCAGGATCCCGCCGACCCCGTCGACCTGCGCGAAAGCCGCTTCCAGCACCGCCGAGCGCCGCTCGTGCCAGTCCTCGACGACCCCCTGATAGTCCGCGGGCGCCCGATCCCGCGGCGGGTCCGCGATCTCCACGATCCGGTACGGCCGATCGACGTGCTCGGCCAGGATCGCGGTCCGCACCTCGACCAGCTCCCGCTTCTCGGCGCCCTTGCCGATGACGAAGAACACCTCGACCTGCCGCATCGCCTTGATGGCCTGCACCGTCACCTGGTCGGGGTCGCCCGCGCCGATGCCGATCACATAGAGCTCGCGCATGCGCCGAGTTTGTCAGGCGGCGGAAAGACTAGTGCTCACCCGCCCCGTCGGCTTCGCCTCCTACCATCCCCTAGAGTTGGCAGCCGTGGCGACCGATACCCAGTACGAGGATCTGCTCCGGCTGGTGCTGGAGTCCGGCACGGCGAAGTCGGACCGCACCGGCACCGGAACGCGCAGCATCTTCGGCCATCAGCTGCGCTATGACCTCGCGGCCGGCTTCCCGCTGATCACCACCAAAAAGGTGCATCTGAAGTCGATCGTCTACGAGCTGCTCTGGTTCCTGCGCGGCGATTCCAACGTGCGCTGGCTGCAGGAGCACGGCGTCTCCATCTGGGACGAATGGGCAGGCGCCGACGGCGAACTCGGCCCGGTCTACGGCGTGCAGTGGCGGTCCTGGCCGACGCCGGACGGCATGCACATCGACCAGATCTCCGAGGTGCTGCACACCCTGCGCACCAACCCCGATTCCCGGCGCATGCTCGTCTCCGCGTGGAACGTGTCCGAGCTGGACAAGATGGCGCTCGCCCCGTGCCACGCGTTCTTCCAGTTCTATGTGGCCGACGGAAAGCTGTCCTGCCAGCTGTACCAGCGCAGCGCCGACCTGTTCCTCGGCGTGCCGTTCAACATCGCCAGCTACGCCCTGCTCACCCAGATGGTCGCGCAGCAGACCGAGCTGGAGCTCGGCGATTTCATCTGGACCGGCGGCGACTGCCACATCTACGACAACCACCTCGAGCAGGTCCGCGAACAGCTCACCCGCGATCCGCTCCCGTTCCCCACGCTGCACCTGCGCCCGGCGACATCGCTGTTCGACTACGTCTACGAAGACGTGGAAGTTGTCGATTACCAGCATCATCCGGCCATCAAGGCGCCGGTGGCCGTGTGAGCGAGCGCGAGCGAGCGAACCGAAGGCACAGCGCCCCGGCGAACGGCGTAGCCGAGCGCCAGCGAGGCGTAGCCGTGAGGCGCACGATCGGACTGATCTGGGCGCAGACCGCCGACGGGGTAATCGGTTTCGAGAACACCATCCCCTGGCGCGTGCCCGAGGACATGGCGAACTTCAAGGCTGTCACCATGGGACATCCCGTGGTGATGGGAAGGCGCACCTGGGACTCGCTGCCACCGAGATTCCGTCCGCTGTCCGGCCGCCGCAACATCGTGGTGACCCGGCAGGCCGACTGGGCGGCCGAGGGCGCCGAACGCGCCGGATCGGTGGACGAGGCGCTCGCACTGAGCGGACCGGACACCGTGTGGATCGCCGGCGGCGGCGAGATCTACCGCGCCGCTATGGATTTCGCGACCGACCTGCTCGTCACCGAGGTGGACACCGCCGTCGCGGGCGATGCCTACGCCCCGGCCGTCGGCCGCGAGTGGGCAGCCGACGACACCGAGCCGTGGCACGAGTCGAGCTCCGGTCTGCGGTACCGGATCCGCCGCTACACCCGCCGCGAATCCGACTAGTCGGCAAACTCTCCGCATCGATCATTGCGGCCGCACAACACCGTTCGATCACAGAACATCCCGGCCGCGCAAACCCGTCCCGAGTCCTACCACGGTCGGGCATACTCCTGGTGTAAGTGGGGCCGGGCCTTCGTCCGTCCGGGCCCCCGAGCCGGTGTGGCCAGCCCCCGCACCGGCTGTTGTCATTTGCGAAAGGCGGTCCATGGACAAGAAATCGCTGACTGCGGTTGCTCGACAACAGCTCAAGATCGCGAGCACCGCCACCAGCGGACGGAGTTCGCAAACGATCTACGGAGGCCACGCGAATTCGCTGCGGCAGACCGTGGTCGGCCTCAGCGCGGGACAGAGCCTGGCCGAGCACGACAACGCGGGCGAGGCCACGCTGCTTGTGCTCAGCGGCACGCTGACATTGATCAGCGGCAGCAACGAATGGAAGGGTTCGGCGGGCGATCTGCTCGTGGTGCCCAAGGCCAGGCACAGCGTCATGGCCGTGGACGATGTGGCCTTCCTGCTGACGGTCGCGAAGTAGTAGCCGCGGTGCCCGTGCCACCCGGCAGTTGTGTCGGTGCCGGGCACTAGGCTGAAGATCATGAGTGAGCCGCAGCCGATCCTTGATCCGCTCACCCCGGCCGCGATCTTCCTCGTCGCCACCATCGACGAGGGCGGCGAGGCGGTCGTCCGGGATGCCCTCGCCGATATCCAGGGTCTGCGCCGCTCGGTCGGCTTCCGCATCCCCGGTGCCGGCCTCAACTGCGTCACCTCGATCGGGTCCGCGGCCTGGGACCGGCTCTTCGCCGGACCACGGCCCGCCGAACTGCACGACTTCCCCGGCTTCGTCGGCGAGCATCACACCGCACCCGTGACGCCGGGCGATCTCCTGTTCCACATCCGGGCGGAAAACCAGGACGCCTGCTTCGAGCTGGCCATGACCATCGGCGACCGGCTGGCCGGGGCGGCCACGATCATCGACGAGACCGTCGGGTTCCGCTACTTCGAGCAGCGCGACCTGCTCGGCTTCGTGGACGGCACCGAGAATCCGGAGGGCCAGGGCGCCTACTCGGCCGCGCTGGTCGGCGACGAGGATCCCGAATTCCGGGGCGGCAGTTACGTCATCGTGCAGAAGTACCTGCATCCGATGGCGGACTGGCGCGCGCTGTCGGTCGAGGAGCAGGAGAAGGTGATCGGCCGCACCAAGCTCGACGACTTCGAGCTGTCCGACGCCGACAAGCCCGCCGACTCGCACGTCGCGGTGAACACCATCGTGGACGCCGACGGCACCGAACGCGAGATCCTGCGCGCCAACATGCCGTTCGGCAGCGTCAAGGACGGCGAATTCGGTACGTACTACATCGCTTACGCGGCGACACCGAGCGTCACCGAGTTGATGCTCACCCGGATGTTCGTCGGCACCGAGGAGGCGGCCTACGACCGCATCCTCGACTTCTCCATCGCGGTCACCGGCACGTCGTTCTTCGCGCCGTCCCTCGACTTCTTCGATGAACTTCCCCCGCCGCCGGACGACGCCATCGCAGCGCAAGACGTGCAGCCCAACGAGATCGGCTCGGGCTCACTCGGTATCGGCACGTTGAAAAGGAGCATGCAAGCATGAACAACCTCTACCGCGAACTCGCGCCGATCACCGCCGAGGCATGGTCGGCGATCGAGGAAGAGGCGACGCGCACCTTCAAGCGGCACATCGCCGGGCGCCGCGTCGTCGACCTGTCCGGTCCGCACGGGCTCGACTACTCCGCGGTCGGCACCGGGCACACCACCCCGATCGCCGCGCCCGACGAGGGCGTGCAGGCCAGGCAGCGGGTGGTCGCGCCGCTGGTCGAGCTGCGGGTGCCGTTCCGGCTGTCGCGCGAGGAACTCGACAACGTCGAACGCGGCGCGATGGACCCCGACCTGGACGCGGTGAAGGACGCCGCGAAGAAGATCGCGTTCGCCGAGGACCGGGCCATCTTCGAGGGCTACCCGGCCGCGAACATCACCGGCATCCGGGCGAGTTCGACCAACCAGGCGATCGCGCTGCCGAGTGATCCCCGGCTGGTGCCGGAGTCGGTCACCCAGGCGCTCACCGCGCTGCGGCTGGCCGGTGTCGACGGGCCGTACTCGGTGCTGCTGAGCGCGGAGCTGTTCACGGCGGTCAGCGAGACCTCCGATCACGGGCATCCGATCCGCACGCACATCGAGCGGCTCATCCCGGACGGCGAGATCATCTGGGCGCCCGCCATCGACGGCGCGTTCGTGCTGACCTGCCGCGGCGGCGACTACGACCTGCGGATCGGCCAGGACCTGTCGATCGGTTACCTGTCGCACGACGCCGAGTCGGTGGAGCTGTACTTCCAGCAGAGCCTGACGTTCCTGGTGTACACGGCCGAGGCCGCGGTCGCACTGGAAGCCTGACCCACCTTTCTGATCTCCTGCACTAGTGGCGGGAGATCAGAAAGTGTGCGGCGGTACGGCGACCGGTAGCGTGTGCCGCAGCACGCCGGAAGCGGGTAGGTGACATGACAATGGTGCGGGCGGGTGTGGTGCCCACGCGGCGCGCGGCGCTGTACAGCTCTCTCGGGATTCTGGCGACCGTCGTATTGTGCGCGGCGGTGGTTGCCTTGTTCGGCGTGAACCGGGTGTTCACCGGTTTGCTGGCCGGGGCCGTCGCAGGCATCGCTGTGGTGGCCGCGCTGTTCACCAGGGACGCCGTCGTGCTCACCGAGCGGGTGATCTACCGGCGCACGCCGTGGACCGAATCGAGCATCGACTGGGACCGGGTGGTCGCCGGACGCTTCACCCTCGACGAACGGTCCCGCTGGTCACTGGCGCTCGACCTGGTCGGCGGGGACGAACAGCACGGCGAGTTGGTGCTGCTGTCGATTCCACCGGTGCTCCGCCCGGTTTCCGGCGCCTACGATCTGCGCAAGCGGGAACAGGTGAACGAGATCCGAGCGCTGTTGCGGCGCAAAAAGATTCCGATCACGGTGCTCCCGGAAATCGCCGGTGCGCTCCAGCAGCACTGGGAGATAGCGCCGCCGACGCGCTGACCAGGAACACAATCGGACAGTTTCCGATACGTTGGCAAGTGTGTCGATGACGAAGGGCTCCAACGTTCCGGTGCCGATGTCCGCCGTTCGCATCGAACTGGGCTGGCAGAGCGGGCCGGGGGTGCCCGACGCCGACGCCTCGGCGCTACTGCTGGTGGCCGGGAAGGTGCGGACCGACAGCGACTTCGTCTTCTACAACCAGCCGGTGCATTCCTCCGGTGCGGTCCGGCACGAGGGCAAGCAGCAGGGGCCGACCGTGCTCGATGTGCTGTCGGCGAACCTGAGCCAGGTCGAACCGCAGATCGACACCATCGTCATCGCGGCCTCCGCGGACGGCGGCACCTTCGGCCAATTCCATGGTCTCTATGTGCGTTTGGTGGACCCGGGCTCCGGCGCCGAGGTAGCGCGGTTCGACAGCGTCGGCGCGACCACCGAGACGGCGTTCGTGCTCGGCGAGCTCTATCGACGCCAGGGCGCGTGGAAGTTCCGTGCGGTCGGGCAGGGGTACGCCTCCGGATTGGCCGGTCTGGCCACCGATTACGGCATCTCGGTGGACGACGCGCCCGCGCCTGCCGCACCGCCGCATCAGTTCACGCCGCCACCACCGCCCGCCGCGCCGCCGCATCAGTTCACCGCGCCGCCGCCCCCGGCTCCGCCCGCGCCGCAGTACGCCCCGCCGCAGCCGCAGTTCCCGCCACCGGCCGGATTGCCGCCGCCGCCCGGCACATACGGCTCGCCACCGCCGAATGTGGCTCCACCACAACAGTCCGGTGCTCCGGTCAACCTGAGCAAGATCTCGTTGACCAAGGAGTCACCGTCGATCTCGCTGACCAAGCAGGGCGCGACCGGCGGCGTGATGCGGGTCAACCTGAACTGGACCGGCGCCACCCCCGCCGCCCCGCGCAGGTTCGGAAAGCGCAAGGGCGCAGGCGGTCTCGACCTGGACCTGTGCTGCTTCTGGGAGATGACCGACGGAACCAAGGGCTCGATCGGCCCGCTCGACAGCTTCGGCTCGCTGCACAAGGCACCGTTCATCCAGCTTGATCAGGACGACCGGACCGGTGCCGTCGCGACCGGCGAGAACCTCGACATCAATCTCGATCACACCGCGAAGTTCCGCAGGATCCTGGTGTTCGCCTCGCTGTACGCCGGCGCGGACGATTTCCGTGGCGTGCATGCCACGGCCACGCTGTACCCGGTCGGCTCGCCGCCGATCGAGATGCTGGTCGACGGGTGCACCGACAACTCGCGCGAGATGGTGCTCGCGTTGATCGAGAACATCAACGGCGAGTTCGTGGTGCATCGCCAGGGCGTCTTCATTCGGCCGCCCGCCGGTCGTCCGCTGTGGGGCAAGAAGGAAGTCGACCAGGCTTACGGCTGGGGTCTCAAGTGGGGACGTAGCGCGGGGAAGTAAGGCTCACGCTGTTTCGAGCTGATCGAGCAGCCGTCCCGCCTCGACCCGCAGCAGGTCCAGATCACCGGGCCAGCCGAGCACGCGCAGCGCCGCCTCCGGGATCGCACGCTCCGCGTCCACGGGCGCGGAGCCCTCGTCCGAACGGATGCTGATCACCATCTCGACCAGCCGAAACGGCAGCGCCGCCGCCCCTACGATGCCCGCGCCACCTGCCTCGGCCAGCACCGCGGCGGCCAAAGTCTCGTAGTGCCCGCGCAATTCGTCACGCCGCAGCCGGAACGCCGCGAAGCGTTCGGTGCGCAGCTCCGGAAGCAGGTACAGCGCACCGAGATTCCAGCGCGCGGCACACAGTTGACGCACGTCGAAGCAGGCGAGCGCGTAAAGCCGTGTCGGCACCGGCGCCGACACGTTCCCCAGTCGCTCGGCGAGTTCCAGTGGGGCAGCTATGGTTTCGGCAAGCAGCGCATCGAGGATGTCATCCTTGGCGGCGAAGTGGTGATAGAGCGATGCCTGACGGATGCCGACCGCGTCGGCGACCACACGGGTGGAGGTGTTCGCGTAGCCATTGGTGGTGAACAACTCCCCGGCGGCGTCCAGGATCTCGGCGCGCGGCGTCTGGCCGCGACGGCGTCGCTGCTCCACACGAGGACGGCCGGGGCCGAGGTTTGCCACAGGGCCCATTCTGGCAGGTCTCCGCTGGACCGATCCGCGACGGTCGGCCCCCCGGTAGCCGGTGGAGAGGTTTCTGTCACTCGATAGAAACCTCGGCAACGCAGAAGTTACCGGGGTTACTGCAAGCGATACACGCGGGTCACCGAAAGCGCGATCGCCACCGCAAAACTGTCATCTGATAGGTATTGGCCGCTCGCCGAAGGACCCTCATGGCCACAACGTTCGCCCCCGCCCCTCCGCCCGACACCAGCCGCGACGGCGCCGACCTGGCCCGATTCGGCTACGAACCGGTGCTCCATCGCAAACTCGGCCGCTACGCCTCGTTCGCGGCAGGCTTCTCGTTCGTCTCCATCCTCACCACGATCTTCCAGTTCTTCGGCTTCGGCTATTCGTTCGGCGGCGCCGCGTTCTTCTGGACCTGGCCGATCGTGTTCGCCGGGCAGTTCCTCGTCGCGCTGAACTTCGCCGAGCTGGCCGCGCGCTACCCGATTTCGGGCTGCATCTACCAGTGGTCGCGCCGCCTCGGTGGCGAGCTCGTCGGCTGGTTCGCGGGCTGGATGATGGTGATCGCGCAGATCGTGACCGCGGCCGCCGCGGCGATCGCGCTGCAGGTGGTGCTGCCGTCGATCTGGAGCGGCTTCCAGCTCGTCGGCGACGACACCGCGCTCACCTCGTCCTCCGGTGCCACCAACGCAGTGCTGCTCGGCAGCATCCTGCTTGTGGTCACCACGGTGATCAATGTGATCGGCATCGACCTGATGTCGCGGATCAACTCGATCGGCGTCACGGTCGAGATCGTCGGCGTGCTCGCGATCATCGGGCTGTTCTTCACACACACCGAGCGTGGTCCCGGCGTGGTGCTCGAAACCGATCAGGCTGTGCCCGGGTCGTATTGGGCCGCGTTCCTGGTGTCCGGGCTGATGGCCGCCTACGTGATGGTCGGCTTCGATTCCGCCGGTGAGCTTTCCGAGGAGACGAAGAATCCGCGCCGAGTGGCACCGCGCACCATCCTGACCGCGCTGGCGGTGTCCGCGCTCGGCGGCGGACTGCTGCTGATCGGTGCGCTGATGGCCGCGCCGAGCCTGTCCGACGGTTCACTGGCCACCGAGGGACTGGCCTACGTGCTCACCTCGAAGCTGGACAGCCCGGCGGGCACGGTGCTGCTCTGCTGCGTCGCGGTGGCGATCACGGTGTGCACCTTGGCAATTCAGACCGCAGGCTCGCGGCTCATGTTCTCGATGGCGCGGGATGGGAAGTTGCCGTTCGCCCGGCAGCTTGCCGCCGTGCACCCGCGCTTCGGTACCCCGGTGCTGCCGTCTGTGATCATCGGCGTGCTCGGCATCGGCCTGCTGGTGCTGAATCTCGGTAATGCCGCGATCTTCGCGACGCTGGCCAGCGTGTGCATCGTGACCCTTTATCTGGCGTATCTGCTGGTCACCGTGCCGCTGCTGGTACGCCGGATCAAGGGCATGCCCGCGGACGAAGCCACCGAGACCGGCCTGTTCAGCTTGGGCCGCTTGGGAATTCCGATCAACGTGCTCGCCGTGCTCTGGGGCGTCGCGATGGCGGTGAACCTGGCGTGGCCGCGCGCCGAGGTCTACACCCCGAACGGCGGCGGCTGGTGGATGCTCTGGGCCGCACCGTTGTTCGTGCTGCTGGTGGTCGGCGTCGGTGTGAGCGTGCACCGGTTCGTCGTCCGCACGCCGGGCACCGCCGAAAACCCGGAACCCGCAACACAATCCGCCTGACCGGATGCGCGGTGGTGGTGCCGGCCACCACCGCGCACACGGCAGTATCCGACCGGCCGCAAGACGCTCGCAGCGACGAATGTCCGAGGCCACACCCACCGAAGGGGGCAATGATGACCAGTACCGCATCCACCGAGGGCGCCAGGGCGCACGCGCGCTCGCAGGCAGCTGCGGCGACCATCGAGGGACCCGCGCTACCCGCTGGCGTCGAGTCGGCGAGAATCACTTTCGCCCAGCGCATTCCGCGGAATGGCTACGCGAATATCGTGCTCGGCCGCGGTACTCGGATCCGCCTGATCGACCCGGCAGGCGCCGCCTGCGCCCATCTCCTGCTGGTCCGCACCGACGCCCCGTGGGAACGGCTGAATGTCGCCGACACGGTCAAGGTTCCGTGGCAGGCCTACCTCGGTGACGGGCATCCCCTGCTGTCCGACCAGGGCCGCATTCTGGCCACCGTGCTCGCCGACACCTCGAGTAGCCACGACACCCTGTGCGGACCGACCGCCGAGGCGCGGCAGCTGCTGCGCCTGGCCGGTGCCAAGCACGGCCTCGAACCGCGCGACATCGGGCCGACGGTGTCGTTCTTCCGCGGTGTGCGAGTGGAATCCGATGGCGCACTGACCGCCACCGGCAACGCCGCCCCCGGCTCCTCGGTCGACCTGCTGGTGCACCTCCCGGTGATTCTGCTCGTCGCCAATGCCGCGCACCCGCTGGACGACCGCGCCGCAACGGATCTCGATGTCGTCGCCTGGGCGGCGCCGGAGGATCTCGCCGTCACCCACAGCAGCGACCCGGAATACCAACGGGCCGTGCAGAACACCGAACGCGCCTGGACGGCCGCACTCACGTTGGAGGTCAGGCCTTAACGCTTCCCCTGTCTGAGAGGCAGGAGCTTCACAGCTCAGACCACAACCGAACCACCACCCGAGGGAGGTGATCCACTTGTCTCACATCCTCAACACTGTTGTGGCCGCGTTCTGCCACCACCAGAATCACTCTGGCCGCGTTCCGATCCCGGCCCGCGACATAGCCACAGGCAGAGCATCGGAAAGTCCTCTCGCGCAGTTCCAGTCGCTTGGCTCTCGCAAGACAATCACTGCACGTCATCGACGTATAGGCGGGCTGAACCAACACCACCCTCCGGCCAGCCCGCACACCACGCTCGATCAACTCCCGCTTCGCCGCGCCGATCGCCGCATCCGCGGCCTTACGAGCCATCGTGGACTTCGCCAGAAACTTGGGCCAGAAATCCTCCACCGCGATCAACCCATGCTCAGCGACAACATGTTTTGCCCACACCCGCGAATCGTGCTGGGTTTGACGGGCCGCCTTCTTGTGCAACTTCGCAACCTCACGCGCGGCCCGCTGGTAACCGCGAGACTGCGGGCCACGTCCGCCGCAGTGCCGACGCGCCATCCGGCGTTGCGCCTTCGCCAGCTCCGCTGCGCATCGCTTCCGATACCCCAGATACGGCAGATCGAACTCGGCATCGGTTGCCGTGGCCGTCACACTCACGCCCCAGTCGACACCGATACCTCCCTCGGCGACCGGCGCAGTTTCAACCTCACGCCGGACAACGAACAAGCATACCAATGCCCCGAACTGTCGCGCGTGACGCGGACAGACGTCGGCGCCGACGGCAACTCCCGCGACCACACCACCGGGACACTCACCCCTTTAGACAGAATCAGCCTGCCCTCGCGGATGCTGAACCCACGCACGGTGTATTCCAGCGACGGCAGCGCCTTCTTCCGCGATTTGAACGCCGGGCGACCGCGCCCTCTGACCTTGAACGAATCCGTGAGGGCTTGCGCATACGCACGCAAGGTCTGCTGCTGGGCGACCTGAGACCCAGCCCGCAACCACGCGGTCCGTCCCCGTGCCTCGGTCAGCAACTTTCCCAGCTTGACGAAGGTCGGACGCGCACCCGACTTCTGTTGATGCACAGCCTCATTCCACAGAAACCGGCACCGATCCCACTCCCCGACCAACGCCCGCTCCGCCTGTACCCCAGGACGCAGCCGGTAGTTGTAACGCACCAACTCCTCCACACCCGAGAACCTAACCGGGACCACCGACAAGATCACACGTCCCATCCCAGGAAAGGAGGATGGCGCTTCCTCTCCCCCGTGAACGGAGGAGTAACCGCGCCAAACACCCGATGAACACCGCAACCCCACGCACCATCGTGCTCGACGAGACCGTCCCCGCCCGCGCCCCCTGGTCCGCGGTGGTCAAGGCGGGCGAGCAGCTGGAGATCATCGACCTGCACGGCAACCAGGCGGTGGACTGCCTGCTGTATTCGGCGGCCGACCACACCGACCGCTACAGCGCGCAGGCCACGATCGCCGCACAGCGCAACATCTTCCTGACCACCGGCAGCGTGCTGCTGACGGATGCGGGCACCGCGCTGATGACGGTGATCGCCGACGAGGTCGGCAATCACGACACCATCGCGGGCGCCTGCTCCCAGGAGTCGAACACACTCCGCTACGGCCAGCACACCCGGCAGCAGCACGCCTGCGTGGAGAACTTCCTCACCGCGGCGCTGCAATGGGGTCTCGGCAAGCGGGACCTGGTGTCGAACATCAACTGGTTCATGAACGTTCCGGTGGAGGCCGACGGCACGCTCGGCATCGTCGACGGATTGTCGGCTCCGGGAAAGAAAGTCACGCTTCGCGCCGAGATCGACACCCTCGTGCTGGTCTCCAACTGCCCGCAGATCAACAACCCCTGCAATGGTTTCGACCCCACGCCGGTGCGGATGGTGGTGTCGAGATGACCATCACCGAGCTATCCGACGATTGGTCGAGAGTGTCTGCCGCCGAAGACGAATCGACAGACCCCGCACCCTTGTTCACCTCCGTCGAGGTCGTCCGGCCCGGAATGCTGACGACAGTGCAGGATTGGCCGGGGCGAACCGGCTACTGGCACGTCGGGGTCCCGCCGTCGGGGCCGATGGACGATCTGTCGTTCCGGCTCGGCAATCGGGTGCTCGGCAATGCCGAGGGCGCGGCCGGATTGGAATGCACCCTCGGCGGTCCCGCACTGCGGTTTTCGGCGGCTACCTGGGTGTGCGTCACCGGCGCACCGACCGAGGTCACGGTGAACGGCGTTCGCGTGGAGCAGTGGCGGACCATCCAGATCCCGGCGGGCGGTGTCCTCGAGGTCGGTGCGGTTCGCGCACCGGGCATGCGCTGCTACGTGCTGCTCGCGGGCGGCATCCAGTTACCCGAATATCTAGGCAGCACTGCAACATTCACCCTCGGCCGGTTCGGCGGCAGCGACGGCAATGCCCTGAAGATCGGAGAGGCGTTGACGCTCGGGGCAGCCCGCGCCCCCATCGCGACCGCCGTCCCGATGGATGACCAGCCGGTGCTGGCCAGGCGCTGGGAGCTGGCGGTGACCGAAGGCCCGCACGGCGCACCGGAGTTCTTCACCCGCGCCGACTTCGACACCATCATCGGCACCGACTACGAGGTGCACTTCAACTCCGACCGCACCGGCGTCCGGCTGATCGGACCGAAACCCGACTGGGCACGCACCGACGGCGGCGAGGCGGGCCTGCACCCGTCCAACATCCACGACACCCCGTATTCGGTTGGTGCGCTGGATTTCACGGGCGACACCCCGATCCTGCTCGGTCCCGACGGCCCCAGCCTCGGCGGTTTCGTCTGCCCGGTCACCGTGGTCGCCGCCGACCGCTGGAAGCTCGGACAGTTATCGCCCGGCGACGCAGTGCGTTTCGTGCCGATCCGCAGCGAGCACGCCGCCTCGATTCGAGAACTGGGCACCGGGCGGCGCGCCGGCTGGTCCACCGTGCTGTCCTCGGGCGGCGACGGCGATGACGGTATCCTGCGGCGCACCGAGGTCGACGACGAGACCGGCGTGACCTATCGCCGCGCGGGCGACGATGCCGTGCTCGTCGAATACGGCACCATGACACTGGATCTCGCCCTGCGCGCCCGCGTGCACGCGCTGCACCAGCACCTGCTGGCCGCGGGCGTGCGCGGCGTGACCGAGCTGACCCCCGGCATTCGCTCACTTCAGATCCGGGTGGACCCACACGTCCTGCCGGTGCCAGCCCTGCTCGATCTGCTCGCGGAAGCCGAACAGCATCTGCCCGCCGCCGACCAGCTCGTCGTTCCCAGCCGCACCGTGCACCTCCCGTTGTCCTGGGACGACCCGTCCACCCGCGAGGCCATCACCCGCTACATGCACGGCGTCCGCGCCGACGCTCCGTGGTGCCCGTGGAACATCGAGTTCATTCGCCGCATGAACGGACTCGCCTCGGTAGCAGACGTTTACGACACCGTCTTCGGCGCCGAGTACCTCGTCCTCGGTCTCGGCGATGTCTACCTCGGTGCCCCCGTCGCCACCCCGACCGACCCGCGGCACCGCTTGGTCACCACCAAGTACAACCCCGCCCGCACCTGGACCCCGCAGAACGCGGTCGGCATCGGCGGTGCCTACCTGTGCATCTACGGCATGGAGGGCCCCGGCGGCTACCAGTTCGTCGGCCGCACCACCCAGGTGTGGAACCACCACGCGGGTCCGCTCGCCGGTCGCCCCGGTGCGGACCGGCATCCGTCCGGCGATGAAACCCCTTGGCTGCTGCGCTATTTCGATCGGATCCGCTGGTACCCGGTGGCCGCCGACGAACTCCTCGAGCTGCGCGCCGATTTCGCCGCGGGCAACATCGAGGTGCGCGCCGAGGACGGAGAGTTCCGGCTCGCCGACTATCGCAAGTTCCTCGCCGAAAACGACGGCTCCATCACCGATTTCCGCGCCACGCAGGCAGCAGCCTTTGCCGCCGAACGCAACTCGTGGCAGCTCGCCGGTGAACTCTCGGCAGGATAGCGACGGTCAGGTCATCGTCGTGGGGACGACGGGTCCGGTCCAGCCGCACGGCAATCCGCACGTGGCGACCACCAGCTGCTCGACCTCGTCGTCGTCGAATCGCGCGGTAATCGTCGACGCGTGTGCGGGATACCCGCACAGCGGACACTTGCCGAAGTAGTTCAGGACCGGATCCACCCGCGACGAAACCATCGTGCGATTCCTACGACTCGGCAACCCCGTTGTATCCATGATGTTCCTCCCGACCTGATGGTGCGCCACCGGTCGGGCCACGGCAAGCCCCGAATTCACCAGCCGAACAGCTCGGCCATGTCGATCGCCTCGTCGTCCCACGCGCGTTCGATCGCCGCGCGCTCGGCGTCCGGGAGTTCGGGCGACCACCCGCAGCGGCGCCAGAAGTCTTCCCGGTGTTCCTGGGTGAATGGTTTGGGTTTATCCATGGGCTGCACCTCGCCGACGGGTCCTGCTCCCATGATTGTGGGCCTGCTCCGGCGGCGACATGCCGGAACAGGCCCACTGGCTTCGGTTTTCAGCGCAGGTCGCGGAAGAACTCGCGGACATCGGTCGTCAGCAGCACCGGCTCTTCCAGTGCGGCGAAGTGACCGCCGTGGTCGACGTCGGTCCACCGGGTGATGGTGTGCTCGGGTTCCGAGTAACGCCGAATGCCGACGTCGTGGGCGAGTACCAGTGCCGCGGTCGGCACGCCGAAGTTCGCCTTCGACGCACCCCATGCGCCCGAGTGGGCGTAGCCGACATACGCCGCCGAACCCGCGGTTCCGTTGAGCCAGTACAGCATTACGTTCGTGAGCAGCCGATCTCGATCAATGATCTTGTCCGGGTCCACGTTTCGCGGATGTGTCCACTCCCGGAACTTGTCCATGATCCAGGCGAGCTGCCCGACCGGCGAATCCACCAGCCCATAGGCCAGCGTCTGCGGGCGGGTGGACTGAATCGCGATTTGACATCCTCCCGGGCCTAAAGGCTAGGGATTCCTACCAGCGCCGAACGGCGCTCTCGGCGGGTTCCTGCTTCACTGCGCGGTGCGGGAACAGGTTCCGGTCTTACCTGCGCTCCACAAGCGTTTCGTCTCTCCGCCTGCCCGGCGGCGAGTATGTTTCGTGCCGCGTTCACATCCCGATCGTGGACCGCGCCACACCGGCACGTCCACGACCGCACCGACAATGGTTTCTTCCCGTCGATCACCCCGCAGTCCGAGCACAGTTGCGACGACGGGAAGAACCTGTCGACCTTGGCGAAGTACCGCCCGTACCGGGCAGCCTTCTCCGCCAGCATGCGAGTGAACATCGCCCATCCGGCGTCGTACACAGATTTCGCCAGCCGGGTCCGCGCCAGCCCCTTCACACACAGATCCTCGACGTACACCGCTTGGTTTTCACGGATGATCGCCGTAGACAGTTTGTGTGCGAAGTCGCGTCGCGTATCGGCCACCGTGGCGTGAGCCCTGGCGGCCGGGCGTCGGATAGACGCGGAACTGGTATCGGAGCTGCACATCGTGATCCTAATCATTGGCGTATGGCTCACGACCACGAGACACGAACGGGCAGGCACTGTGTTTACGGCCGCCGCTGGTACCTCATCGGCTGGGACGTCGACCGCGCCGACTGGCGCACTTACCGCGCCGATCGACTGCATCCCCCCATCCCGACCGGGCCCCGCTTCACCCCGCGCGAGGCACCCGACGTCGACCTGTCCGGCTATCTCTCTCGGGGAGTGACGAGTTCGCCGTACCGTTACTCCGCCCGCATCACCCTCGGTGTTTCCGTCGAGGTCGCCGCCGATCGGATTGCCCCGACCGTCGGTGTCATCGAAGCCGTGGACGCTGAAACATGCGTGCTGCAAACAGGATCCGACTCACTCGACGAATTGGCCATCTACGTAGCCGGTTTCGGATTTCCGTTCCGCGTGCACGAGCCTGCGGAACTCATCACGCATGTCCGGGAGCTGAGCGCTCGGCTCGCCGAATCGGTCGAGTAGCAGCTCAGATGACGATCACCGTCTTGCCTTGGGCATGCCCGTCCAGGATGTGCTGCACCGCCGTGGCCGCGCGAGCCAACGGGTAGCGCTTTTCGATCAGCGGCCGGAACTTGCCGTCCGCGGCCAGTCCGGCCAGGAACTCCAGATCAGCGCGGCAAGGCCGCATGAGCAGGATGCCGATCTTCTGGCTGACAAACAGGTTGCCCAGCACCATCTTTCCCATCCATACGATCGGACCGGCCCAGTCACCACCAGGCGCACCGGCCGAGGAGACGAAGACGCCCTTCGGGGCGAGTACCCGTCGGCAGTCCCGCAGCGAGCGGTTGCCGATCAGGTCGAGCAGCACATCGTAGGTTCGTCCGCTCGCCGTGAAATCATCAGTGGTGTAGTCGATTACATGATCCGCACCGAGCGATCGCAGCACCTCGATGTGCCGGGTACTGCACACGGCGGTGACCTCGGCGCCGAGCGCCTTGGCGAGCTGGACAGCGGCGGTACCGACACCGCCCGACGCGCCATTGACGAGCACGCGCTGCCCGGCCCGCAACTGACCGACATCGCGCAGCCCTTGGAGCGCGGTCATCCCCGAATCAGGTAGGGCCGCAGCCTCTTCGACGGAGATACCGGCGGGAGCGAGTGCCAGTCGCTGCGCCGAGACGCAGACGTACTCCGCGAACGCACCCGAGTTCACCGAACCGAATACCGCGTCACCGGGCCGGAATCCGGTCACCTCGCGCCCGACCGCCACCACTTCCCCGGCCAGGTCGTGCCCGATGATCGGATCCTTGGGTCGACGCAGGCCGAAGCCGAGCCGCAGCAGGTAGGGCGTGCCGGTGAGTAGGTGGGCATCGCCCTGACATACCGACGCGGCACGCACCCGGACCAGGACCTCTTCGGGGCGCGGGTTGGGCCGGGCCACCACCTCCGTCCGGAGCACCGAACCGGCACCGTACTGCGGCGCGATGATCGCCGTCATCGTGGCGACATCGACTGTGGATTGCGGGCTCTGGGCCTCGGACATGGGATTTCCTCGCATGAAACGGATACTTACAGCGTAAGTTGCTCACCACGGACGGTACGCTTACACCGTAAGTACGTCAAGGAAGGGGCCGATGCCCAAGACCTCCGCCAACGGCACCCCGCGCGCGCCGCTCAACCGGGAAAAGGTGCTGCACACGGCCGTTCGGCTCGCCGACGAGCAGGGCCTCGCGGCGTTGTCCATGCGCAAACTGGCGCAGACGCTCGGCGTCGAGGCGATGTCGCTGTACAACCACGTGACCAACAAGGACGACCTGCTCGACGGCATCGCCGATCTAGTGGTCGCCGAGATGGGCGTGCCCGAGATCGGCGGCGACTGGAAGGCGGCCATGCGCGCGCGGGCGAACGCAGCGCACGAGGCGCTGCTGCGCCACCCGTGGGCCAACGGACTGATCGGCGCACGACTGAACGTGGGCCCGGCCATGCTGCGATACATCGACGCCACCGTCGGCTGCCTGCGCGCCGCAGGCTTCTCCTATCAGCTGGCCGATCGCGCATGGAACGCAATGGACAGTCACATCTACGGATTCACCTTGCAGCAGGTGAACTTTCCGCTGCAGCCGGACGAATACGCCTCCGCCGCACAGCAATTCCTGCCACTCATCCCGGCGGACCAGTTTCCGTACATGAACGCGCTGTCCCAGTTGGTGATCGACGGAAAGCATACGGGCATAGCCGATTTCACCTTCGGACTGAACCTGATCCTCGACGGACTCGAACGACTCCTCGACGAATCCGCCGACTGACGCTCACACCTTTGCCGATCGGTCGATGCCGACCGTCGCATCAGGATTGGTCACGTCCCGAACAACGCGCAACGCGGCGATCAACCCGTCGAGCTGCACCGGCGTCAGCAGCCCGGTGAACCAGCGTTCGACCGCGTCCAGATAGTCCGGCAGCACCTGCACGAGCCGCTCCGCACCCGGTTCGGTCAGCACCGCATACGCACTGCGCCGATCAGCAGGGTCGAGCTCACGCTCCACCAGCCCCTCGCGCGCCAGCCGATCGACCAGCCGGGTGACACCACTGGTGGACAGCTTGGTCTGCACGGCCAGATCCGTCATGCGCAGCCGTCGTTTCGGCGAACGACTCAGGCGCATCAGCGCATTCAGATCCAGCCCGGACAGGCCGTGCGCCTTCCAGACCGACTCCAGCCTGGTGACCACCCCTTCGTACGCCTCGAACAGCAGACCCATCGTGGTCAGCCGGGGGTCGTCGAACAGTTCGGTCGCATCCATGGCAACCAACCTACCCGAAATGCTTGCCATGCGGATAGTTGACACGAGGAATACTCCGTTGTAGAAATATGCCAACGCATTATTCCGCACGACAACTACTGGAGCTTTCGATGTCTGCCACCACCGCCTGGGTCGCCGGTTTCCGTTCCGCGGTCATCAGCCCATACGAGCAGGTCAAGCTCGCCGAATCGCGGGCCTTCGCCGACGAGACCGTGCGTCAGCCGCTGCACCTGGCCGGTGGCGGCGAGCAGTTCCGGATCCGGCTGACCAACCTTTACGGACAGGCGCCGCTGGTCGTCGGTGCCGCCCGGGTCGCGCTGCGCAAGACAGGCAACGAGATCATCACGGAGACCGACACCGTGCTGCGGTTCGACGGTGCGGACCAGCTCACCATCCCGGTGGGCGGTGCGGCGATCAGCGATCCGGTCGAGCTCGCCGGAACCGCGGGCACCGACCTCATGCTGAGCCTCTACCTGCCCGAGCCGACCGGGCTCGCCACCTTCTCGCACCAGCCGAGCGAAATCGCTTACGTGACTGAAGGAAACGTCACCGCAGAGGCGAATCTCGCTGCCGCCGAAGAGGTTCCCGCACGCTTCTTCGTCACCGGCGTCGATGTGCTTGCCCCCGCAGATACCCCGGTCGCCGTCGCGCTCGGCGACTCGTGGTTCGAGGGAGTCGGCTCGACCATGAGCGCGAACCTCCGCTCGGTCGATGCCCTCAACAGCCGACTCGACCGCGGCTGGGTCGTCAACCAGGGCATCGGTGGAAACCGCCTGCTGACCAACGAAATCGGCATCCCCGGCCTGGATCGATTCAGCCGCGACGTACTCAGCGTCCCCGGCGTCAGCAGGATGCTGATCAACTTCGGCATCAACGACCTCATCCTCGGCGGCATGTCGGGCGAACCCGCGGCCACCACCGACGAACTGATCGCTGGTTTCACCGAGATCGCCCGCCGCGCCCACGACGCGGGCCTGATCATCCACGCCGCCACCATCGGCCCCTACGCAGGCTGCGTCTATCCGGGCATGCCGCTCGAGGAAACCCAGCCGACCCGCCGCGAAGTGAACGAATGGCTGCGCACCACTGACGTTTTCGACGCCGTCTTCGACGTGGCTCGCGCCGTGGAAGACCCCGATCGCCCCGGCTTCATCCACCCAGCCTTCGACAGCGGCGACGGCATGCACCTCAACGACGCGGGTTACCGCGCCATGGCCGAAACCGTCGACATCGCGGCACTGTTCGGCTGAATCACGAAGCGAGAGCCGTTGTGCGTTGTGGTGCAACGGCTCTCGTGGTCATCCGGAGGCACGGGGCGCGAACGTGCGCCGCTCCCGCATAGCTAGGCGCGATCCGCCAACCCGCGCAACACGATCGCGAGTCCACCGCGGAACTCGTCGTCGACCGACATCTTCCTGGCCTGCGCCGCGGTCTGCGTCAGCATCGGATACTCCTCGGGGGAGAGTTGCGCAATGGCCGTGGTCGCGGGCGCGTTGATCGACGCGTAGTGCTCGTTCTCCAACGACCCGAGCAGGAACGCGACCAGCGTGCGCTGGGCGATCACCCGATCCGCTCCGTCGAAGCCACCCTCGTTGAGCACCGACAGCATCGCCTCCATCCAGCGCCGCGTGCCGTTCGAGGACTTCCGGTGCCGAGGTACCAACGGCACCGTCGCGGGGTGCGCGGAGATGGCCGCCCGCATCCGCTCGAGCAAGGCGGTCAGCCGGTCCCGCCAGTGCGCCTCGGCGGGGGTCGACACGTCGATGCCCGCCAGTACCTCGTCTACGACGAGGACCTCCAGTTCCTCCCGGTCCGAGACGTAGCGGTACAGCGCCATCGTGGCCATGTGCAGTTCCTTCGCCACCGCCCGCATGGTGAGCGCGGCCAGCCCATCGCGGTCGATCACCGCCAGCGCGGCGACGCCGAGATCGTGTTTCGTCAGCGAACGAGGACGTGGCATGGCTTGACAGCGTACAAGCTATGCGCATACTGGTCGTAGGCGTACAAGGTACGCCTACGAAAGGAACCTCATGCCACTGCCGACCTCCGTCTCCGATCGGGTACTGACCACCATCTCCGGTGCACCCGTGCATATCCCCGACCCGGATTGCCTGATACACCTGCAATTTCGACGATTCGCCGGCTGCCCGGTCTGCAATCTGCACCTGCGCTCGATCGTCGCGCGCCACACCGAGATCACGGCCGCGAACATCCGTGAGGTAGTCGTATTCCACTCCAGTGCAGCGGAATTGCGCACCTACACCGAAGACGTTCCGCTCGACCTGATCGCCGACCCCACCCGCGAGCTGTACCGAGAGTTCGGCGTCGAGTCGTCACCGCGAGCCCTGCTCGACCCACGCGGCTGGCCCGCCATCCTCCGCGGCGTCGTCCACGCCGCCGTCGCCACCCTCCGCAAGCAACAACCCACTCCCCCAACTAAACCCGAGGGCGGCAGCCTCGGCCTCCCCGCCGACTTCCTCATCGCCCCCGACGGCCGCGTACTCGCCGCCAAACACGGCGCACACGTCTACGACCAGTGGTCCGTCGACGAACTGCTCACCCTCGCAACCACTCCGGAGCCACGCCGTTGACCACCTTCGAAAAGCCCACCCTGGCAAGAGCATCCACCCTGTGCTTCGGCGGCTTGCTGGCAGGCGCGTTCGGCTACGGCGCCATCAACGTCGTCTACGCGTTCCGCAAAGTCCCACTCGACGTCCGCTTCACTTTCCACACCGCACTGATGTCCGTGAACGGCCTCGTCATGCAATCCCTCATGGGCCTCACCATCCTCAGCTGCCTGGTGTTGGCCTTCCGAACGACGGCCCGCGACCGCTGGTTCGCCGCAACCGCAGCAGCACTGGCCATCGCCTCGTTCCTCATCACCCGATTCGGCAACGTCCCGATCAACCAGCACATCAAAGTCTGGTCGATAACCTCCCCACCACCCGACTACGCCGAAATCCTGAGCCGCTGGGAAGCATTCCATTTCGCCCGCACCGCCTGCGCCCTCCTAGCCTTCCTCCTGATCATCACCCGCACCCTGACCCCCGCGAAACGAGCGGCCCCATGATGACCATCGAACTGTTCATCCGCAGCGATCACTTGACCGTCAGGGCAACAGCGATCCTGGATCGATGGTGAATTCGAAAGGGCTGCGCAGGGTGACGGTGTCTCCGGCCGACACCCGGTGGGTCAGCTCGTAGGTCTTGTCGGCGCCGAGTTCGTGGGCGAACAGGATCGGCAGGGACTCACCCGGTAGCTGGCCTTTGAACGGGTTGATCTCGAATCGCCAGTAGTTGGGGATGCCTGCCTCGGCGTAGACAACGGGCTTGACCATCCGGTCTTGCAGAGTCGTTGATCGGGAGACCACTTCGACAACCAGTCTGACCTGGTCGGCTGGAATCCCCCGGCTATCCCATTCGATCGGGCCAACGGCCGCGACGAGGTCGGGAATCGGTTCGTCCTCGCCGATCAGAACGCCGACGCCTTCCATCACGAACAGACCCGACGGTAGCGCTGCGTCAAGCGCGCGGCCCAGCCACTTGATCAGCCACTGATGCTTGGGTTTGGGGGCGGCGTTCACGACGAGCAAGCCATTCAACACCTCGTAACGCAGTCCGTCGTCGGGAATGTTGTCGAGGTCCGCAGCCGTCCAATGGTCGGCGTGGGGCACCGGCATCGCCATCGGAACACCTCCAACCTCGTTGAACGGGAGCAACTGAAGCCTGCTGATTCCGTCCGAGTCTAACTGAACATGCTGACGAAACCGCCGGTGAAGAGCACTGGTTGTGCTCTTCACCGGCGGCTGGCGGTTGTCCGTTCTACTCCGCGATCACGATCTTGATCTCGGGGTCTGCCGCGTCGGTGGCCTCGGTCGGGGTGACGAACCAGTGGGTGACTTCGCCGTCGGCTAGGTCGTTGGCGAGTTCGCCGGTCGGGAGGACCGAGAGGGCGCCTGCGGTGGCGGAGGCCAGGAACTCGAGCATGGCGGCGCGGCCGGAGGGGGCCGTGGTGTACGTGGTCGACTCGTAGTCGATGCCGTACTCCTCGCGGACATGTTCGGCCTGGGCCAGGGCCGCGGTCTGGGTGACCGCGAGGACACCGTCGCCGGTCGGGACCACGAAGGCCGGGTCGTCTTCGCCGAGCGGGCGGACCCGGTCGGCGTAGGAGACCGGGTGCGACGGGGCCGCGGCCAGGTCGGCCTGCATCCGTGGCTCGGACGGGACCAACCAGCGAATCGGGCTGTCCGGCACCGGGTTCGGCGTGATGCCGAAGGTGGCTCCGGCGGCGACCATGTCGTCGGCGGCGAGATCACCGGCGAACAACAGTGCGGCACCGGCCTTCTGCACCGCCCAGGCCGCGATGACCGCGTCCAGCGATTGCGGCAGCGCCACCGCGACGATGTCGCCCGGCCCCGCACCCCGATCGATGAGCACCCGCGCCAACTGCGAGGAGCGTCGATCCAGTACGTGGTAAGCGATTTCGTCGCCGTCGGCGAGCAGCGCGGGCGCCTCCGGATCTTCCTCGACCACCTCGGCGAGCACCTTGGCGACCGTGTGCGCGCCGACCCGTCCGGCCGGTTCCGGCGCGGAAGTGGTTGCCGTGATGCCGGATTCGACGAGCAGCCGGGCACGTTCGCCGGCATCGAGGATGTCGATGTCGCCGACCAGTCCGTCCGGATCGCCGAGCAGCGCCTCCAGCACGCGGACCAACCGCGCGGACATGATCTCCACCTCGTCCGCGCTGAACCGGCTGCCCAGGTACTTGAGCGTCAGCTCGATCGTCGCCTCGGCGGTCACCAGCAGGGTCAGCGGGTAGTGCGTGGCGTCGTTGACGCCGACACCGGTCACCGACATGCCGTCGATGGAGCTGGCGGCCGAAATGGCCTCCTTATCCATCGGATACGACTCGAACACCAGCAGGGTGTCGAACAGTGATCCGGTGCCCGCGACCCGCTGGATGTCGGTGAGTCCCACGTAGTGGTGCTCGAGCAGATCGGCCTGATCGTGCTGCAACCGCTCCAGCAACTTGCCGATCGTCTGCCGATCATCGATCCGCAACCGCACCGGCAGCGTGTTGATGAACAGGCCGACCATCGACTCCACACCGGGCAGTTCGGCGGGCCGCCCGGAGACGGTGGCGCCGAACACCACATCGCCGCGGCCGGTGAGCCGCCCGAGCAGGATGCCCCAGGCCGCCTGCACCAGCGTGTTCACCGTGACGCCCAATTCGGCGGCGTGCTTGGTGAGTTGGCGCGTGCGATCGGAGTCGAGCTCGGTGACCAGCTTGCCGATCTCGTACTGCTCGGCCGAACGCGGTTGCGGCGCAAGTTGAGTCGGCTCGCTGACGCCGTCGAGCGCGGTCGCCCACGCCCGCAGCGAGGCCTCGCGGTCCCGCCCGGCCAGCCAGCCGAGGAAGTTGCGGTACGAGGCAACCCGCGGCAGCGCCGTCTGATCGCCGCGAACCGCGTACAGCACCAGCAGATCCCGCATCAGCAGCGGCATCGACCAACCATCCAACAGGATGTGATGGGTGGTGATCGCCAGGTGCCACTGACTCTCGTCGGTGCGGAACAGGGTGAACCGCAGCAACGGCGGCACCGCCATGTCGAAGTGCGTCGCCTGATCGGCCGCGACCTGCCTGCGCAGTTCCGCGGTCCGCTCGTCGGCGGGCAGCGCGGTGAGATCCACCTCGCGCCACGGCGCCTCGATCCGATCGAGCACGACCTGCACGGCCTGCCCGTCGGAGTCGGTGACGAACGCGGTGCGCAGGTTCGGGTAGCGATCGATGATGCCCTGTGCGGCCGCACGCAGCCGCTCGACATCCAGCGCGCCGCCGAGATCGACCACGGCCTGCATGGTGTACACGTCGACCGTCGCCTGGGTCATCATCGCGTGGAACAGCAGACCGGACTGCAGCGGCGAGAGCGGCCACACCTCGGCCAGCGCCGGGTAGTTCCGTTCCCACAGCTCGATATCGGTCTGGTCGACCCGCACCAGCGACATGTCGGACGGCGTGAAGCCACCCGCGTCCGGCCGGCGCGCGTGCGTGGCCAGCGCGGTGAGCGCGGCGACCCAGTGATCGGCGAACTCCTGCACCTGTTCCCGGGTCAGCAACCCGGTCGGGAAGGCGAACGCCGCACCGAGCTCCGGGCCATCCGCACCGTCGGTGACGATCGCGTTGATGTCGATCGTCGCGTTGGCGGGCATGTCGAGATCCATGTCGCCGTCCAGCTGACCGAGGTCGGCCACCGGCACCCAGCCGATTTCGGCGAGCTGCTCGGGGATTTCCCCGGCCGACATGCGACCCAGATAGTTGAAGCTGATCTGGCCCGAGGCACCGAGTCGCTGACCGGTCGCCGAGTTGAGGTGCCGCAGCAGGCCGTAACCGAGACCCTTGTCCGGCACCGCGAGCAGCTGCTCCTTGATCGACTTCACGATCTCGCCGAGCGCGGCGCCACCGTCGAACGCGTCGGCGAGGTCGGCGCCGCCCAGATCCAGCCGGACCGGGTAGGCCGTGGTGAACCAGCCGACCGTGCGCGACAGATCGGCGCCGGGCACGACTTCCTCTTCACGACCGTGACCCTCGAGGTCAATCAGCGTCGCGTAGCGACTCGATGAGGGGCGGTGGTCGGGCGACGGGTGGGCCAGCGCCGCAGCGCCTTCGCCACGCCAGCGGGCGACCGCCATGGCCAGCGCCGACAGCAGCCCGTCGTTCACACCACCGCGGTAGAGGCCGGGGATCGCGGTGAGCACCGCGTCGGTGACCTCGGCAGGCAACGTGACCTCGACCCGCTCGACCGTCGCGAACGTATCGACCGCGGGGTCGAACGGACGCGCACCGAGCAACGGATCCGGGGTCGTCGAAACCTGCTGCCAGAACGGCAGTTCCGCCACCCGCTCCGGCGACGAGGCCGCCTCGACCAGGCTGGTCGCCCAGCGCCGCATCGAAGTTCCGTTGGCGGGCAACGCAACCTGCTGACCGGCGGCCAGCTGCGACCACGCGACCGCGAAGTCCGGAATCAGGATGCGCCAGGACACACCGTCGACCACGAAGTGGTGCGCGACGATGAGCAGCACATCGCGCCGCTCGCTGCGCCCGATGGCGGCGTCCACGGGTCCCTCCGTGGTTACGCGGGCTGCCTCCTCCGGGCCTTCCGCTCCCGCCGCGTCGAAGGCGAACCAGATGAACTGCGCCATCACGGCATTCGCCGGATCCAACCGGCCGAGCGCGGCGTCGAACGCCTCGCTACCGACCCGCTTCAGCTCCGCGTCGTCGACGTCGGCGGCGAGCTCGACCCGATGCACCATCGCATCCACATCGACCGCACCGGTCGCCAGCGCCTCGAACGCCCACCGATCATCGTTGCGGCGCAACCGCGTCCGCAACACATCGTGGTGGTCGAACACCGCCGCGATGGTCCCGACGAGCGTCGCCCGATCGATACCGTCCGGCAGCCGCAGCGCCATCGTCTGCGAGAAGCGGTCGTAGGCCGAGCCACTCGCGAGGATCTGCGTCATGATCGGCGTCAGCGGAATCTCGCCGACCCCGCCACCGGGCAGCTCCTCCAGCTTCACCTGTTCCGAACCCGCACCGAGCGTGGCGATTTCGGCCAGCGAGGCCACGCTGCGCCGTTCGAACACCTCACGCGGGGAGAACACCACGCCGCGCGCCTTGGCCCGCGACACCAGCTGGATGGACAGGATGCTGTCGCCGCCGAGCGCGAAGAACGAGTCGTCCAAACCGATCTGCTCGACCCCGAGCACCTCGGCGAACACCTCGGCGATGACCGCCTCGACCTCGCTGGCCGGCGCCCGGAACTCGCGCGGCGCGAGCACCGGCTCGGGCAGCGCCTTGCGGTCGAGCTTGCCGACCGGGGTCAGCGGGATCTCGTCGAGCACCACGATCGCCGACGGCACCATGTGCGGCGGCAGGCTGCGCGACGCATGCTCACCGAGCCGGACCGTGTCGATCTCGTGGCCGGGCACCGCGAGCACGTAGGACACCAGAATCGTGGCGCCCGCCGCGGTCTCCTTGCCGAGCGTGATCGCGAACTCGACATCGGGATGGGCCGCGAGGACCGTGTCGATCTCGCCCAGCTCGATACGGAAGCCGCGGATCTTCACCTGGAAGTCCGAGCGGCCGACGTAGTCCAGCTCCCAGCGCACCTCGGGCACCGCGGCATTACCCGCGCGCTCGCCCGGTTCGGCGAACCAGCGCACCACGTCTCCGGTGCGGTACATCCGCGCGCCCTCGTTGCTCCACGGGTTGGCGACGAACCGTTCCGCGGTGAGGTCCGGCCGGTTGTGGTAGCCACGCGCCACCGCGCCACCGGCCAGGTAGAGCTCGCCCGCGACACCCGGCGGCACCGGGTTGAGTCGCCCGTCGAGCACCAGCGCCGACATGCCGCGCACCGGCAGACCGATGGTGACGTGCCGTCCCGGGGTCAGGCTGGCGTAGGACGAGATGATCGTCGTCTCGGTCGGACCGTAGGCGTTGAAGTACTTGCGGCCCGGGTACCACTTGGCCAGCAGTTCCGGCGTGGTGACATCGCCACCGACGGAAGCGACTTCGAGCGCTTCCATGCCCGCCGGATCCACCGTGCCGAGGACAGCCGGGGTGATGATCGTGTGCGTCACCCGCTCGGTGCGCAGCAGCTCGGCCAGGTCCGGTCCGCCGATGATGTGCGACGGCACGATCACCAGCGTCGCGCCGGTGTAAGCGGCACACAGCCATTCGAGCACCGACGGGTCGAAGCTCGGCGAGCAGATGTGCAGGAACCGGTGGTGCGCCTCGAGCTGGTACAGATCCGTGGCGACACCGACCAGGCCACCCATGCCCGCGTGAGTCACGGTGACGCCCTTGGGCATACCCGTCGAACCCGACGTGTAGATGACATACACCGGATGCCGCATGGCCAGCGACGAGATCCGATCCGCGTCGGTCACCGAGTCCGGCGACTTGGCCTCGATCAGCTCACCGAGCGCCGCATCGTCCAGCCGCAGCCATTCGACGTCGCGCGGCAGCCGATCCACGTGCTCGCTGGCGGTGATACCGATGACCGCGCCGGAGTCGTTGATCATGTGCCGCATGCGGTCTTCGGGGTAGGTCGGGTCGACCGGCACGTGCGCGCCACCGGCCTTCGCCACCGCCCAGAACGCCGCGACCATCTCGTAGGAACGCGGGAAGGACAGCGCCACAATGCGTTCCGGACCGACACCGCGATCGATCAGCACCCGCGCCAGCCGCGACGAGTACTCGTCGAGCTCGCGATAGGTGATCGAGCGACCCTGGTAGCGGACCGCGATCTGCTCCGGGTTCAGCTTCGCGCCGCGCTGCAGCAGATCCGGCAGCAGCCCGGTGGCCATCACGTCTTCACCGTGCACGTGCGTGAGCAGCTCGTACTCGTCCGCGTCGAGCAGCGGCAGGTCACCGATCGGCAGTTCACGTTCGGTGACGATGGCGTCGAGCAGCCTGGTGAATCGCTGCGCGAAGACCTCGACCGTGGCGTCGTCGAAAAGGTCACGGGCGAAGGAGAACTCGGCGTACATGCCCGCGCCGTCGGCCGACGCCGCCGCCTCCCGAATCGTCAGCGACAGATCGAACTTCGCCGTCTCGACCTCGAAATCGACCGCGCCCACGTGCAATCCGGGCAGCTCGAAACTCGTCTCCGGCAGGTTCTCGAACGACAGCGCCACCTGGAACAGCGGGTGCCGCGCGGTCGAGCGCTCCGGGTTGAGCAGTTCGACGAGCCGCTCGAACGGCAGGTCGGCGTGCGCGAACGCCTGCAGGTCCGCGTCCTTGGTCCGGGCCAGCAGCTCCCCGAAGGTGAGGTCGCCTTCCACGTGCGAGCGCAGCACCAGCGTGTTGACGAACATGCCGATCACGTCGTCGAGTTCGGCCTCGCCACGACCCGCGATCGGCGTGCCGATGGCGATGTCGTCGGTGCCCGACATGCGCGCCAGGAACAGCGCGAGCGCGGCGTGCACCAGCATGAACATGGTCGCGTTCTGTTCCCGCGCGATCTCGGTGAGCTTGCGATGCAGCTCGCCGTCGATCGGGAACACCACGCGCCCACCGGCGAACGACTGGGTGGTCGGCCTGGTCCGGTCGGCGGGCAGGTTGAGCTCGTCCGGCAGCCCGGCCAGCGCGGCGCGCCAGTACTCGGCCTGCTGCGAGATCAGGCTGGCCGGATCGGCCTCCGAGCCGAGCACGTCACGCTGCCAGAGGCTGAAGTCCGCGTACTGCACCGGCAGCGGCGCCCAGCCCGGGGGCACCCCGTTCGAGCGGGCCGCGTAGGCGAGCATCACGTCGCGGGTCAGCGGGCCCATCGACCAGCCGTCCGCGCTGATGTGGTGCACCACGAACACGAGCACGTACTCGCCGTCGGTGACCCGGAACAGCTTGGCCCGCAACGGGATCTCGGCGGTGACATCGAAGCCCGCGGTGATCACGTCGACGATCCGCTGCTGAATGTCTTCGACGGCAACGGTTTCCGGCGTCAGGTCCGGCACCGACTGCTCGGCGGGCATGATCACCTGGCTGGCGGCGCGACCCTGCTCCGGGTACACCGTGCGCAGGGTTTCGTGCCTGGCGATGACATCGCCCACCGCGTCCTGCAGCGCGGCGACATCGAGGTCGCCGGTGAGCCGCACCGCGACCGGGATGTTGTTGACGGCCGAGGCGGTGTCGAACTGGTTCAGGAACCACATGCGCTGCTGAGCGAGCGACAACGGAACCTGCTCCGGGCGTGGGCCCGCCTCGAGGGCGCGACGACCACCGGCACCGGCGTGCTGCTCGACCTTCACGGCCAGACCGGCAACCGTGGACGCCTCGAACAGCGCGCGCACCGGCACCCGTGCATCGAGTGCGGCGCCGATGCGGGCGGCGACCTGCGTGGCCAGCAGCGAGTTACCGCCCAGACCGAAGAAGTCGTCATCCGCACCGACCTGCTCGACACCGAGCACCTCGGCGTACACCGAGGCCACGATCTCCTCGATCGGAGTCGACGGTGCACGGAACGCCTGAGCCTCGAACTCGGGCTCCGGCAGCGCCTTTCGATCCAACTTGCCGTTCACATTGAGCGGCAATGCATCGAGAACGACGAACGCAGCAGGCACCATGTACGACGGCAAACCGGCGGTCAACGCCGACTTCACCTCAGCGACATCGAGATCACCGTTCGACGGCACCAGGTACGCGACCAGACGATCACCGATCTTCGGATCGGACTTCGCGACCACTGCGGTCTGCGCGATCTCCGGCAACGCCAGCAGCGCGGCCTCGATCTCACCGAGCTCGATGCGGAAACCACGGATCTTCACCTGGAAGTCGGTACGACCCCGGTACTCCAGCTCACCGGTCGCGTTCCACGCCACCAGGTCACCGGTGCGGTACATCCGGGCACCGGTCTGGAACGGATTGGCCACGAACCGATCCGCGGTCAGATCCGCCCGACCGAAGTACCCACGCGCCAGCTGCGCACCGGCGAGGTACAGCTCACCGGCGACACCGGCAGGCACCGGCCGCAGTCGCGAATCCAGCACGTAGACCTGGCTGTTCCACTCGGGCAGACCGATCGACACCGAGGTCTCGTCCGCCCTGGTCACCCGATGGCTGGTGATCGAGACCGCGGCCTCGGTCGGGCCATAGAGGTTGAACAGCTCGGTACGCGAGTGCTCGCGCACGAACCGCTGCGCCAGCGCACCCGGCAGCGCCTCACCGATAGCGAGCACCCGCCACAGCGAATTCGGGAAATCACCGGCGGTGAGCGCGTCGAGCATCGACGGCACCACATGCAGCGTGGTAACCCACTCGCGAGCCATCAACTCGTTCAGGTACGCCGGATCCTGGTGACCGTCGGGCGCGGCAATGACCAGTCGGCCACCACACACCGCCGCAGACCAGAACTCCCACACCGAAAGGTCGAATGTCGCTGCGGTCTTCAGCAGAATCGCATCGGCGGCGTCGAGACCGAACTCGGTCATCTTCCACTGCAACTGATTCGCGATCGCGCCGTGTGAAACCGCAACGCCCTTCGGACGACCCGTCGAACCCGACGTGAAGATCACGTACGCGGTGTTCTCCGGACGCAACGGCGCCACCCGGTCACCATCGGTGATCGGGGTCTTGGCGATCTCGGCCAGATCCAGCTGATCGATCCGCACCAAAGGCGCGACGTCGGTATCGAACTCGGCATCGGCGTTGGTCAGCACGCACACCGGTGCCGCGGTCTCGAGGATGTAGCTCGTCCGCTCGGCAGCCTGCGCCGGATCCACCGGCACATACGCGCCACCGGACTTCGCGACGGCGTACATCGCCACGATCAGATCGACCGAACGCCGGAACGCCAGCGCGACCCGCGACTCCGGCCCGACCCCGATTGAGATCAGATGCCGCGCAAGACGATTCACCCGAGCATCGAGATCGCCGTAGGTGATCGACGCGCCGTCCTCGGTGACCAGCGCGACTTCCTTCGGCCCGGCCGCCACCGAGGCGTCGAGCAGCGAAACCAGCGTCGCGGAGTCGTCCACCGCGTTGTCGGTGGCATTGCGGCCGGTCACCAGCTGCGCGCGCTCCGCGACATCGAGCAGTTCGATGTCGCCGACCGAGGTGCGCGGCGCGGCGATGATCTCACCGATCAACCGGGCGAACCGATCGACGAAGCCCTGCACCGTGCCCTGATCGAACATGTCGGTGGCGTAGGTGAAGAACCCGGTGATGCCCTCGGGCTCGCCCGCGTCGCTGTAGCGGTCGGTCGCGATCAGGTGCAGATCGAACTGCGAAAGCGCGGTGTCGATATCGAGCCCGGACACCGCCAGACCCGGCAGCTCCAGTCCGGCCTGGGCCAGGTTCTGGAACGAAAGACCCACCTGGAACAGCGGATGCCGCGCGGTGGACCGAACCGGGTTGAGCACCTCGACGAGCCGCTCGAACGGCACATCGGCATTGGCGAACGCCTGGATATCGGTCTCACGTTGGCGCGCAAGCAGTTCGGTGAACGCCTCACCCGCGTCGACCCTGGTGCGGAACACCAGCGTGTTGACGAACATGCCGATCAGGTCGTCCAGGACGGCCTCGCCACGACCCGCCATCGGCGTACCGATCGCGATGTCGTCGGTGCCCGACAGACGGGCCAGCAGCACCGCGAGCGCGGTGTGCACGACCATGAACAGCGTCGCGCCCTCGGTCCGAGCCAGCTCGATCAGCGCCTGATGCGTCTCGGCGTCGATGCGCAGCTCGACCTTGCCACCGGCGAAGGACTGCACCGCGGGACGCGGCCGATCCGACGGCAGATCCAGCTGATCCGGCAGCTCTGCCAGCGCCTGGCGCCAGTAGGCGACCTGCTTGGACGCCAACGACTCCCGGTCTTCTTCGCTGCCGAGCAGCTCGCGCTGCCAGATGCTGTAGTCGGCGTACTGCACCTCGAGCGGCGCCCAGTTCGGGGCCTCCCCTGCCGAACGCGCGGCGTAGGCGATCATCAGGTCGCGGGTCAGCGGGCCGACCGACGAGCCGTCACCGGAGATGTGGTGCACGACCATCGCGAGGACGTATTCGACCTCGGCGGGAGCGGAGCCTGCGGAGCGACCCGAAGACACAGCGTCCGGTTCCTGTGCTTCCCCGGCGATCTGGAACAGCGCGACCTTCATCGGCACCTCGGTGGTGACGTCGAACATCGTCGAAGTCAGTGCCACCACGGCGGATTCGATCTGCGCGGGCGCGACCACGCGCACCTCCAGCCGCGGCACGGCCTGGGCCGGCGGCAGGATCACCTGCACCGGACCGCTGTCCGTCTGCGGGTAGATGGTGCGCAGGATCTCGTGCCTGCTGACCAGGTCCGCGATCGCGGCACGCAGCGCGGCCACGTCGAGCGCACCGGTGAGCCGCACCGCGATCGGCACGTTGTACGCCGCCGACTGGGTGTCGAACCGGTTGAGGAACCACATGCGCTGCTGCGCGAGCGACAGCGGAATGTGTTCCGGCCGCTGGCCCGCGGTCAGCGCCTTGCGGCCACCGGCGTCGGCGTGCTGCTCGACCCGGACCGCCAGCGCGGCAACCGTGGACGCCTCGAACATCAACCGGACCGGCACGCGGGTGTTCAGCGCCTCGCCGAGGCGGGCCGCGACCTGCGTGGCCAGCAGCGAGTTACCGCCCCAGGCGAAGAAGTCGTCGTCCAGGCCGAGTCGCTTCGACTCCGCCCCTTCGCGATCCGAGATGCGCAGCACGTCGGCGAAGGTGTTGGCCACGATCTGCTCGATCGGCGTGACCGGCGCGCGGAACACCGCCTTCTCGAAGGTGGGCTGCGGCAATGCCTTCCGGTCCAGCTTGCCGTTGGCGTTGAGCGGCAACGCATTCAGCTGGATGAGCACCGACGGCACCATGTACGACGGCAGCTCCGCGGCGAGCGCGGCCTGGAGGCCACGCTTGTCGAGCTGGCCCGCCCGCGGCACGACGTACGCGACGAGGCGGTCGCCGATGCTCGGATCGGTGTGCGCGAGCACGGCGGCCGCGGTGATCGCGGGTTGACGCAGCAGCGCGGCCTCGATCTCGCCGAGCTCGATGCGGAAGCCACGGATCTTCACCTGGAAGTCGGTGCGGCCGCGGTAATCCAGTTCTCCGGCGGCGTTCCACGCCACCAGGTCACCGGTGCGGTACATGCGCTCGCCCGCCGCGCCGAACGGGTCGGCGACGAACCGGTCGGCGGTCAGCTCGGCCTTGCCGAAGTAGCCACGCGCCAATTGCGCACCGGCCAGGTACAACTCGCCGGAGACGCCGACCGGGACCGGCCGCAGCCGCGCGTCGAGCACGTAGACGCGGCTGTTCCATTCCGGCGCACCGATCGACACCGAGACCTGATCGGCATCGGTGACCAGGTGGCTGGTGATCGACACCGCGGCCTCGGTCGGGCCGTACAGGTTGAGCAGCTCGGCAGCGTTGTCACGACGGAACCGCTGCGCGGTCGCCGCGGGCAGCGCCTCACCGATGGCGAGCACCCGGCGCAGCGAATGCGTCAGGTGGCCGGCGGATTCGGTGAGCAGCGAGTCCAGCATCGACGGCACCACATGCAGGGTGGTCACCCCGGTGGTGCGCATCAGCTCGTTGAGGTAGGCCGGATCGCGGTGGCCGTCGGCCGCCGAGATCACCAGGCGCCCACCGGATGCGGCCGCGGTCCAGAACTCCCACACCGAGAGGTCGAACGTGGCCGCGGTCTTCAGCAGGATCGCGTCGTCCGCGCCGAGGCCGAAGGTCGCGATCTCCCACTGCAACTGGTTGACGATCGCCGCGTGCGGCACGGCGACACCCTTGGGCTGGCCGGTCGAACCGGACGTGAAGATCACGTACGCGGTGTTCGCCGGAGTCAGCGCACCGCGACGTTCGGTGACCGGGCTTGCCGCGAACGCGGTCAGGTCGAGCGCGTCGATCTGCACGATTTCGGTTGCGGCGGTGCGGAATCCGTCGCGACCGGTGGTCAGCACGCAGACCGGTGCCGCGGTCTCGAGGATGTAGTCGGTCCGCTCGGCAGGCTGGTCCGGATCGATGGGCACATAGGCCGCACCGGATTTCGCGACCGCGTACATCGCGACCACGAGATCGGCGGAGCGGCGGATGGCCAGCGCCACCCGGTCCTCCGGGCCGACGCCACGCTGGATCAGGTAGCGGGCCAGGCGGTTCACCCGGCTGTCCAGCTCGGCGTAGGTGAGCTGCTGCTGACCGGTCGGCTCGTCGGCGACCAGCGCGACCGCGTCCGGTGTGGCCGCGACCGCGGCGTCCAGCAGCGACACCAGCGTCGCGGCCGTGTCGACCTCGTGCGCGGTGTCGTTCCAGGTGGTGAGGATGCGGGTGTGCTCGTCCGCGGCCAGCAGGTCGATCTCGCCGACCGGCATGGTGGCGTCGGCGACGACCGCGTCCAGCACCCGCACGAAGCGGTCGGCGAAGCCCTGGACCGTGTCCTCGTCGAACAGGTCGATGGCGTAACCGAATTCGGTGATGATCTCGGCGGGCGTGCCGTCCTCGGCGTATCGGTCGTACAGCGTGACGTGCAGGTCGGTCTTGGCCAGCTGCGAGTCGAAGTTGACCGCGCTCACCGAGAGGCCGGGCAGTTCGAAGGTGGTCTCGGCCAGGTTCTGGAACGAGAGACCCACCTGGAACAGCGGATTGCGCGCGGTGGAGCGGACCGGGTTGAGCACCTCGACGAGGCGCTCGAACGGCACGTCCGCGTTGGCGAACGCCTCGAGGTCGCGTTCCTTGACGTCGGCGAGCAGGTCGGCGAAGCGGTCACTCGGCGCGACCTTGGTCCGGAAGACCAGGGTGTTGACGAACATGCCGATGAGGTCGTCGAGTTCGCGTTCGCCACGGCCCGCGATCGGGGTGCCGACCGCGATGTCGTCGGTGCCGGACAGGCGCGACAGCAGCACGGCGAGTGCCGCGTGCACCACCATGAACAGCGACGCGTTGTTGGCGCGCGCCAGTTCGTGCAGGCGGGCGTGCCGCTCCGGGGAGAGCTCGAAGCGAATCGCCTTGCCGTGGAACGACTGCGCGGGCGGGCGCGGCCGGTCGGCGGGCAGTTCCAGCTGATCGGGCAGTTCCGCCAGCGCGGTCTGCCAGTACGAAACCTGCTGAGCGGCCAGTGATTCCGGGTCCTCTTCGGATCCGAGCACCGCGCGCTGCCAGAGCGCGTAGTCGGCGTACTGCACCGACAGCGGCAGCCACTGCGGTACATCGCCTTGCACGCGGGCCACGTAGGCGGCCATCACGTCGCGGGCCAGCGGGCCCATCGAGGAGCCGTCGGCGGCCACGTGGTGCACGGTGAACGCGAGGACGTGCTCGTCCGGCGCGATCCGGAACAGCGCCACCGCGAGGGGCACCTCGACGGTGACGTCGAAGGTGGTCAGCGCGAACGCGATGACGGCGTTGAGCAGATCGTCCTCGGTGACGTCGACCGGGGTGAGCGCCGCCGCGGCCTGGGCCGCGGGCCGGATCACCTGGTGCGGCCCCTCCGCGGAGCGCGGGTAGGTGGTGCGCAGTACTTCGTGGCGGGCGAACACGTCGCCGATCGCCTGTTCCAACGCGGCGACGTCGAGGGCACCCGACAGGCGCACGGCCAGGGGGATGTTGTCGACTGCCGAGGTGGTCGTGTCGAACTGGTTGAGGAACCAGTAGCGCTGCTGCGCCGGTGACAGCGGGATCCGCGCGGGACGCTCGCCGGTCTCCAGCTTGGGCCGCTGCCTGCCGGATCCGGCGTTGCGCTCGACCTGGGTGGCCAGCGCGGACACCGTGGACGCCTCGAACAGGTCGCGGACGGCCAGTCGGGTGTCCAGGGCGGCGCCGAGTCGCGCGGTCACCTGGGTGGCCAGCAGCGAGTTGCCGCCGAGTTCGAAGAAGTCGTCGTCCAGGCCGACCCTGGCGACACCGAGCACGTCGCCGAAGGTGCCCGCGACGATCTCCTCGATCGGGGTGGACGGTGCGCGGAACACCTTGGCCTCGAACACCGGCGCGGGCAGCGCCTTGCGGTCGAGCTTGCCGGAGGCGTTGAGCGGGAACGATTCCAGCACCACGAACGCCGACGGCACCATGTACGCGGGCAGCTCGCCGCCGAGTTCGCCACGCACGCCGTCGATGTCGATCGAGTGGCCGGTGGTCGGCACGACGTATCCGACGAGCTGATCGCCGAGCCGGTCGTCCGAGCGCACGACCACCACGGCCTGCGCGATGGAATCCAGTGTGGTGAGCGCGGATTCGATCTCGCCGAGTTCGATCCGCAGGCCACGCAGCTTCACCTGGAAGTCGGTGCGGCCCAAGTACTCCAGTTCGCCACGCGAGGTCCAGGTGACGAGGTCACCGGTGCGGTACATCCGCTCGCCATCCGCGCCGAACGGGTTCGCGATGAACCGATCCGCGGTCAGTTCCGGCCGCGCGACGTAGCCGCGAGCCAGCTGCGCACCCGCGAGGTACAGCTCACCGGCGACACCCACCGGTACCGGGTGCAGCCGCGAATCCAGCACGTACACCTGGGTGTTGAACACCGGGGCGCCGATCGGCACGGACACCGCGTCGGCCTCGTCCACCTCGTGGAAGGTGACGTCGACGGCGGCCTCGGTCGGGCCGTACAGGTTGTGCAGGCGCGCGCCGGTCAGTTCCTGCATCCGCTGCGCGGTGGCCGCGGGCAGTGCCTCACCGGAGGCGAAAACGTTGACCAGGCTGGTGCATTCGTCCGCGCGCTGCTCGGCGACGAACACCGAGAGCATCGACGGCACGAAGTGCGCGGTGGTCACCTCTTGCTCGGTGATCACCTGGATCAGGTAGCCGGGATCGCGATGGCCGTCCGGCTTCGCGACGACCAGGCGCGCACCGATCTGCAAGGGCCAGAAGAACTCCCACACCGACACGTCGAAGGTGGCCGGGGTCTTCTGCAACACCACATCGGTGGTCTCCAGGCCGTATTCGGCCTGCATCCACACCAAACGGTTCACGATCGCGCCGTGGCTGACTGCCACACCCTTCGGGCGGCCGGTCGAACCGGAGGTGAAGATGACGTACGCGGTGTTCGACGGACGCAGCGGCGCACGACGATCCGCGTCGGTCACCGGTGCGTCGGAGTAGTCCGCCAGCGCGAGGCGATCGATCTCGACGGCAGGTGTCTTCCCTGCGTCGAACTCGTCACGCACGGTCGTCAGGACGCACACCGGCTGCGCCGTATCGAGCACGTAGTGGGTGCGGTCGGCCGGGTGATCCGGGTCCAGCGGCACATAGGCACCACCGGCGACGCTGACCGCGTACATGCCGACAACCAGATCGATCGACCGGCGCATACCCAGCGCCACCATCGAATCCGGTCCGACACCGAGCGTGATCAGTTGGCGCGCAAGACGATTCACCCTGGCCGAGAACTCGGCGTAGGACAGACTCGTCCCCTCGAACGTCACCGCGATCGCGTCCGGCGTCCGAGCGGCCTGCGCCTCGAACATCGACACCAGCGTCGCCGAATCGTCCACCGCGTGCGCGGTGTCGTTCCAGCGTGCGACCACCTGCGCGTGCTCGGCCGAATCCAGCAGCTCGACATCGCCGATCGCCACGGACGGATCCGCGACGACAGCGGTCAACAGGCGGACGAGGCGTTCCGCGACTCCGGCGATCGTGCCCGCGTCGAACATGTCCGTCGCGTAGGCGAATTCCGCGGTCATGCCGTCGGCGGCGCCTTCGACATCGAACCGGTCGGACAGGCTCAGGTGCAGATCGAACTTCGCCGTCACCACATCCAGGGGGACACCGGCGACCTCGAGGCCGGGCAGCTCGAACGAGGCTTCCCCGGTGTTCTGGAACGACAGCATCACCTGGAACAGCGGATGCCGCGCCTGTGAGCGGGCCGGGTTGAGGATCTCGACCAGCCGCTCGAACGGCAGGTCCGCGTGCCCGAAGGCGGCGAGGTCGCGGTCCTTGGTGTGCGCGACCAGGTCCGCGAACGGCGCCGCGGGGTCGACCTCGCTGCGCAGCACGAGGGTGTTGACGAACATGCCGATGGCGTCGTCGAGCACGGCCTCACCACGACCGGCCACGGCGGTGCCGATGGCGATGTCGTCGCTGCCGGACAACCGGGCGAGCAGCGCGGCGAACGCGGCGTGCACCACCATGAACAGGCTCGCGCCGTGTTCCCTGGCGAGCGCGTTGAGGTCGCGCAGCAGCTGTGCGTCGAGCGAGAACTCGTACACCCCACCGCGGTTCGACGCGACGGCGGGCCGCGAGCGGTCCGACGGCAGGTCGAGCTGGTCGGGCAGCCCGGCCAGGCTGCCGGACCAGTAGGCCACCTGCTGCGCGATCAGCGAGGCCGGATCGTCTTCGGAGCCAAGGGTTTCGCGCTGCCACAGCGCGTAGTCGGCGTACTGCACCGGCAGTGGTGGCCAGGCCGGGGCCTCGCCGCGCGAGCGGGCCGCGTAGGCGATCATCACGTCGCGGGCCAGCGGCCGGACCGACCAGCCGTCGCCGGAGATGTGGTGCACCACGAAGACCAGCACGTGGGTGTCCGGCTGCGAGCCGTCCATCGAGCCGGCGACCCGGAACAGCTGGGCCCGCACCGGCACCTCGGCGGTGACGTCGAAGCCGGTCAGCACCAATTCGCTGACCCGGTCCTGGATTTCGGTCTCGGACACTTCGATCGGGGTCAGCTCGATGGTTTCCTGCCCGGCGGGCAGCACCACCTGGACACCCTGGCCGTCGGCGGTCTCCGGGTAGACGGTGCGCAGCACCTCGTGCCGGTCGACCACGTCGGCGACGGCCTGGCGCAGCGCGTCGGTGTCGAGCGAGCCGGTGAGCCGGACCGCGAGGGGGATGTTGTTGACTGCCGAGTCGGTGTCGAACCGGTTGAGGAACCACATCCGCTGCTGCGAGAGCGACAACGGAATCCGGGCCGGACGCGGTCCCGCAACGAGTTCGCGGCGACGCCCGGTGCCCTGGTGGGCTTCCATCCGGGCGGCCAGCGCGGCGACGGTCGGCGCTTCGAACAGCATCCGCACCGGGACACGGGTGTCCAGTGCGGCGCCGAGGCGGGCGACCACCTGGGTCGCGATGAGCGAGTTGCCGCCCAATTCGAAGAAGTCGTCGTCGATGCCGACGGCGCGTTCGCCGTCGGCGCTGGTGAGCCCGAGCACCTCGGCGAAGGTGTTGGCCACGATCTCTTCGATCGGGGTGGACGGTGCGCGGAATTCCCTTGCCTCGAAGGCGGGTTCGGGCAGCGCGCGCCGATCCAGTTTGCCGTTCGGGTTGAGCGGCATGGCGTCGAGCACCACGAGCGCGGCGGGCACCATGTACGACGGCAGTCGGCTGCTCAGGTGGGTCCTGAGCTCGTCGACGTCCACCGTCGCGCCGCCGACCGGCACCACGTAGCCGACCAGCTGATCGCCGGTGTGCGCGTCCGAGCGCACCATGGCGACCGACTGGGCCACCGAATCGTGTGCGGCGAGGGCGGTTTCGATCTCGCCGAGCTCGATCCGCAGGCCGCGCAGCTTCACCTGGAAGTCGGTGCGGCCGATGTAGACGATGGCGCCGGTGTCGTCGCGGGTGACCAGGTCACCGGTGCGGTACATCCGGGCGCCCGCGGCACCGAACGGGTTGGCCACGAAGCGATCCGAGGTCAGGTCGGTGCGGCCGAAGTAGCCGCGCGCCAGCTGGGCGCCCGCGAGGTACAGCTCGCCCGCGACACCGGACGGGACCGGCTTGAGCCGGGCATCCAGCACGTAGGCCTGGGCATTCCACACCGGCAGACCGATGGGGACCGCGCCGGTCACGTCGGCGGCCACCGGGCCGTGCGTGGCGTGCACGGTGAATTCCGTTGGGCCGTAAAGGTTGTACAGCTCGGCAGAGCTCACCCGACGGATCGCGTCGACCGCATCGCCGGTGAACGCCTCACCGGCGATGAACAGCGTCCGCAGCGAGGCGAGAGCGTCGCTGCCACCGGTGACGTCGACGTTTCCGGCGAACACGGTGAGCATCGAGGGCACGAACGACGTCATAGTGACGCGTTCGGCGGCGATCACGTCCGCGAGGTACTGCGGATCGCGATGCCCGTCCGCGCTGGCCACCACGATGCGGCCACCGGTAGTCAGCGGGCCGAACAGCTCCCACACCGACACGTCGAAGGTGGCGGGCGTCTTGAACAGCACGATGTCGTCGGCACCGATGCCGTATTCGCCGGTGATCCAACGGATCTGGTTGACCACGGCGGCGTGCGGCACCGCGACGCCCTTGGGGCGACCGGTCGAGCCGGACGTGAAGATCACGTACGCCGGGTGCTCCGGCCGCAGCGGCGCGAGCCTGTCTGCGTCGGTGACCGGCTCGTCCGAGTAGCCGGACAGGTCCAGCTCATCGATCGACAGCGTGGTGCGCCCATTCGCGTCGAACGCGTCACGGGACGTGGTCAGCACGCACACCGGATCAGCCGAATCGAGCACGTAGTTCACTCGGTCGGCGGGCTGATCGAGGTCGAGCGGCACGTAACCGCCACCGGCCTCGTGCACGGCGTAGGCGGCGACCACGAGGTCGACCGAGCGCCGCAGTCCGAGAGCGACCAATGACTCCGGGCCGACACCGGCCTCGATCAGCTTGCGCGCCAGCCGGTGCACGCGGGCACCGAACTCGGCGTAGCTCAACGAGTTTCCGGTGGCAGGGTCGACCACGGCGACCGCATCCGGGGTGGCCTGTGCCTGAGCCCCGAACTCGGCGACCAAGGTGGTCGGCGCACCGAGATCACGCGCGGTGTCGTTCCACCCGCGCAACGCCTGCTCGGTCTCCCGCTCGTCCAGCAGCGCAATATCGCCGATCGGCCGATCCGGTTCCGCCGCGAGCGCACCGAGCAGGCGGTTGAACCGCTGCCCGAGCTCCGCCATCGTCGCCGCATCGAAAAGGTCCGTGGCGTAGATGAACTCGGCGGTGATACCCGCCGGAGCCGCACCCACACCATTGACCGCCGGGGTGGCGTTCTTCTCCGACAGCGTCAGCTGCAGATCGAACTTGGCTGTGTCGATCGGCAATTCGACGCCGCTGACCGTCAGGCCCGGCAGTTCGAGGCTGTTCTGGCCGAGGTTCTGGAACGACAGCAGCACCTGGAACAGCGGGTGCCGCGCCTGCGAGCGGGCCGGGTTCAGGATCTCGACCAGCCGCTCGAACGGCAGGTCCGCGTGCCCGAACGCGGCGATATCGGTGGCGCGCACCGTGCGCAGCAGGTCGGTGAACGTCGCACCGCTGTCGATCGGGGTGCGCAACACCAGGGTGTTGACGAACATGCCGATCAGGTCGTCGAGGGCACGCTCGCCGCGGCCCGCGACCGGGGTGCCGATGGCGATGTCGTCTTCGCCGGACAGGCGGGCCAGCAGCACCGCCAGGGCGGTGTGGGTGACCATGAACAGCGTCGCACCCCTGGTGCGGGCGAGTTCGGTGAGCCTGCCGTGGGTTTCGGCGTCGATCTCGAAGCTGTGCGTCGCGCCGCGACCGGACGCGACCGCGGGTCGCGGCCGGTCGGTGGGCAGGTCGAGCTGGTCGGGCAGCCCGGCCAGCGAGTTCGACCAGTACGCGATCTGCTGGGCGATCACCGATTCCGGATCGTCCTCGTCGCCGAGGACCGCGCGCTGCCACAGCGCGAAGTCGGCGTACTGGACTTCCAGTGGCCGCCAGGCGGGCTCGCCGCCCTCGACGCGGGCGCCGTAGGCGGTCATCACATCCCGGGTCAGCGGGCCCATGGAGAAGCCGTCGGCCGAGATGTGGTGCACCACCAGGGCCAGCACGTGCTCGGTCGGGCTGACCTCGAACAGCCTTGCCCGGAACGGCACCTCGGTGGTGACGTCGAAGGCGGTCAGCACCAGCTCGGAAAGCCGTTGCGGCAGTTCGGCTTCGGTGACCTCGAAGGGCGCGAGGTCCGGAATCACCTTGGCGGTCGGCACGGTCTGCTGATGCGCGGTGCCGTCGACCTCCGGGTAGAAGCTGCGCAGCGACTCGTGCCTGGCCAGCACGTCGGCGACCGCGATCTGCAGCGCCTGCCGGTCCAGCAGACCGGACAGCCGAACCGCGGCCGGGATGTTGTCCACGGCCGAGTCGGGGTCGAAGCGGTTGAGGAACCACATCCGCTGCTGCGCCAGCGACAGCGGCACCAGGTCGGGCCGCTGCTGCGGCGCCAGGGCCGCCCGGGCACCGGCACCGGTGTGCGTCTCGGCGCGGGCCGCGAGCGCGACCACCGAGGACGCCTCGAACAGTTCCCGGACACCGAGATCGGCGTCCAGCGCGGCCGACAGCCGCGCGGCGACCCGGGTGGCGGTCAGCGAGTTGCCGCCGAGCGCGAAGAAGTCGTCGTCCAGGCCGACCCGTTCCAGGCCGAGCACCTCGGCGAAGGTCGCCGCGACGATCTCCTCGACCGGCGTCGTCGGCGCGCGGAACACCGCGGCCTCGAAGACCGGCGCGGGCAGCGCCTTGCGGTCGAGCTTGCCGGAGGCGTTGAGCGGGAACTCGTCGAGCACGAGCACCACGGACGGCACCATGTACGCGGGCAACCGCTCCGCCAGGTCCTCGCGCAGCAGCTCGGTGTCCACCCGGACGTTCGGCGCGGGAATGACATAGGCGACGAGCTGATCGCCGGTGTGCTGGTCACCACGGACCACTACGACGGACTGGGCGACCTCGTCCAGCGCGGTCAGCGCGGTCTCGATCTCGCCGAGTTCGATGCGCAGACCACGCAGCTTGACCTGGAAGTCGGTGCGGCCCAAGTACTCCAGCTCACCGGCCGAGGTCCACGAGACCAGGTCACCGGTGCGGTACATCCGCTCACCGGTGGCGCCGTAGGGGTTGGCCACGAACCGATCACTGGTCAGATCCGGACGCGCGACGTACCCACGGGCCAGCTGGGTGCCCGCCAGATACAGCTCACCCGCAACACCCACCGGCACCGGACGCAAACGCGAATCCAGCACGTAGACCTGGGTGTTATATACCGGTGCACCGATCGGCACCGTATCGGTGTCGGTATCGATGACCTCATGGAAGGTGACGTCGACCGCGGCCTCGGTGGGGCCGTACAGGTTATGCAACGCCGCACCGGTCAGCTCACGCAAACGATGCGCAGGCTTGGGCGGCAATGCCTCACCGGAAGCAAACACCAAACGCAGCGAATCACAGTGTGCCGCAGCCGCATCGGCGACGAACACCGCGAGCATGGACGGCACGAAGTGCGTGACGGTGATCCGCTCGGCACTGATGATCTCGGCCAGATACGCCGGATCCCGATGCCCATCGGGCTTCGCGATAACCAGACGCGCGCCGATCTGCAAGGGCCAGAAGAACTCCCACACCGACACGTCAAAGGTGGCCGGAGTCTTCTGCAACACCGCATCGGTGGCGTCGAGCTCGTACGCAGACTGCATCCACACCAGACGGTTGACGATCGCCGCGTGCGAAACACCAACACCCTTGGGGCGACCGGTGGAACCGGACGTGAAGATCACGTAGGCGGTGTTCGACGGACGCAACGGCGCCCAGCGATCCGCATCGGTGATCGCCGCTTCGGACAGTCCGCTCAGATCGAGCAGATCGATCCGCACCTGCGCGGTATCGATATCGAGATCGCTACCGGAGGTCAGCACACACACCGGATCGGCCGTCGCCAGAATGTATTCCGTGCGCTCGGCCGGGTGATCCGGATCCAGCGGCACATACGCGCCACCGGCCACGGCGACCGCGTACATGCCGACGACGAGATCGATCGAGCGCCGCATACCCAGCGCCACATACGATTCCGCGCCGACACCGCGGGCGATCAGCCAGCGGGCCAGCTGATTCACCCGGCTGGCGAACTCGTCGTACGAGAGACTTGTCCCCTCGAAGCTCAGCGCGGTCGCGTCGGGCGTGCTCGCGGCCTGCTCGTAGAACTTCGAGACCAGCGTCGCGGCCGAATCCACCTCGTGCGCGGTGTCGTTCCAGCCGGACACCACGAGCTCGCGCTCCACGGTGTCGAGCAGCTCGATATCGCCCACCGGCACAGTGGGTTCGACGGTGATCGCGGTCAGCACCCGAATCAGGCGATCGGCGATCCGCCGCACGGTCTGCTCGTCGAACAGGTCGCGCAGGTAGCCCGCGCGAATCCGCAGCCGCGAATCCAGCTGGGCGATCAGCGTCAACGGGTAGTGCGTCGCGTCGGCCGCATCCAGGCCGACAACGGCCATACCGTCGATGTCCGAGGCCTGCGCCTGGAGACCCTCGGCATCCACCGGGTAGGACTCGAACACCACCAGCGTGTCGAACAGGCCACCGATGCCCGCGGCGGTCTGGATATCCGCGAGACCGACGTAGTGGTGATCGAGCAGATCCGCCTGCTCGCCCTGGGTCCGGGCCAGCAGCTGCTGCGCGGACTCCGCCGGGTCGAAGCGCACCCGCACCGGCACGGTGTTGATGAACAGGCCGACCATCGACTCCACGCCGGACAGATCCGCCGGACGTCCGGACACCGTGGTGCCGAACAGCACGTCGTCGCGACCGGTCATCCGGCCGATCAGGATGCCCCACGCGGTCTGCAGCACGGTGTTCGGCGTGACGCCGAGCGAGCCGGCCAGCGCGGTGAGCCGCGCGGTGGCGGTCTCGTCGAGCTCGAAGAAGTACTCGCCGGAGAGCGAGGTGATCTCGCGTCCGGCATCCGGGCGGGCCAGCAGCGTCGGCTCGGTGACGCCGCGCAGCGCGGTGGCCCAAGCGGCGACGGAGGCCGAATGATCCTGCTGCGCCGTCCATTCCAGGAAATGCCGGTAGGACCGCACGGCGGGCAGCACGCTGGTGTCCGCGTGTGCCGCGTAGAGCACCAGCAGGTCCTGCATGAGCAGCGGCATGGACCAGCCGTCGAGCAGGATGTGGTGGTTGGCCACCACGAACTGCCAGCGGTCGCGCGCCACCTGGATCAGCGTGAAGCGGATCAGCGGCGGCTCGGTCAGGTCGAAGCGCTTGGTCCGGTCCGCGGCGATGAGGTCGTCGCCGTTGCCCTGCTCGATCCGGTCGTGCTCGGACCAGGCGACCCGGACGCTGTCCAGGACCACCTGCACCGGGCTGCCGTCCCGATCGGTGACGAACGCGGTGCGCAGGTTCTCGTAGCGGTCCACCAAAGCCTGCGCGGCCGAACGCAACCGAGCCGCGTCCACCCGGCCGGTGAGGGTGAGCACTGCCTGCGCGGTGTACACGTCCACCGAGGTGGCGGCCAGCCTGGCGTGGAACAGCAGCCCCGCCTGCAGCGCGGACAGCGGCCAGATGTCGGCCAGGTTCGGGAAGCGCCGCTCCCAACCGTCGATATCGCCCTGTGTGCTGGGCACCAGCGCGAAGTCCGACGGTGTGTGTCCACCGGCGCCGGTCGAATTGGCGTGCCGGGCAACCGCTTCCAGCGCGGTCGTCCACAGCTCGCCGAACTCCCGGACGGCGGCAGCGTCGAGCAACGTCGACGGGTAGCCGATGTTCGCGGTCAGCTTGTCGCCGGTGACGATCGCGTTGATGTCCAGGGGCGCCATCGCGGGCATGTCCGGGTCGTAGGCCCCGCCCAGCGCGCCCAACTCGGCGGCCGGGATCCAGCCGAAGCCGCGCAGCGACTCGGGCACATCGCCCTCGGAGACACGGCCCAGGTAGTTGAAGCTCACCTGGCCCGGCAGTTCGACGGGCAGTTCGGCGGCGGTCTCCGGGTTCAGGTAGCGCAGCAGGCCGTAGCCGACACCCTTGTCGGGCACCGCGAGCAGCTGCTCCTTGATCGCCTTGACGGCCTGGCCGAGCGCGGGTCCACCGGCCAGCGCGGCATCGATGTCGATGCCGGACAGGTCGAAGCGAACCGGGAAGATCGCGGTGAACCAGCCGACCGTGCGGGACAGGTCCGCGCCGGGCACGACGTCTTCTTCGCGGCCGTGGCCCTCCAGGCGGATCAGCAGCGAATCGCCGCGGGCACCCGCCCTGCGCGCCCGCCACTTCGCGGTCGCCAGGGCCAGCGCGGTGAGCAGACCGTCGTTCACGCCGCCGTGGAAGAGCGCGGGCACCTTGGTCAGCAGCGCCTTGGTGACCTCGGCGGACACCTCGACCTGCAACTTCTCGATGACACCCGAGGTGTCGATCGCCGGGTCCATCGCCCGCTCGGTGAGCAGCGGATCGGCCGCGTCGACCACCGAACGCCAATGCTCCAGTTCCGCAACGCGTTCGGGACTGCGTGCCTCACGTTCGAGCCCGTGCGCCCAAGCCCGCATCGAAGTAGCCGGTGCCACCAGCTCGGGCTGCTGCCCCGCGGTGCGCTGACCCCAGGCCGCGACGAAGTCCGGCACCAGGATGCGCCAGGAGACACCGTCGACCACCAGGTGGTGACCGACGACGATCAACCGTCCGGCCCGCTCGCTGCTCGACGGCTCCAGCCAGACGAACCGAATGACAACGCCCGCAGCGGGATCCAGTCGATCCAGCGAGGAATCCAGTGCGGCGGCAGCGATCTCGACCAGCTCGGCATCGTCGACACCGGCATCGAAGGTGCGGTGATCGACCAACGCGTCCACGTCGATCGTTCCGGCAGCGGCGGTTTCGAGGATCCACTCCCCGTCGACCTCACGCAGGCTCGACCGCAGCATGTCGTGGCGGTCGATAACCGCGCCGACCGTCGCGACGATGCCCGCTCGATCGATGCCGACCGGCAGTTCCAGCGCGAGAGTCTGGTTGAACCGGCCGAACGAACCGCGCCGCTCCGCCATGAACCGCACGACCGGGGTCAGCGGCATCGAACCGACTCCCCCACCGGGCAACTCGGCAAGCACCACGGCCGAAGCCGCCGCGGTATCAGCGGTTCCGGCGACCGAAGCCAGCCCGGCCACGGTGCGCTGCTCGAAGACGTTGCGCGGGGTGAACACCACGCCGCGCGCCTTGGCCCGCGACACCAGCTGGATGGAGACGATGCTGTCGCCGCCCAGCGCGAAGAACGAATCGTCGACGCCGACCCGCTCCACGCCGAGCACCTCGGCGAAGACCTCGGCGATGGCCTGTTCGATCGGCGTGCGCGGCGCGCGGAACACGACCTCGGTCGCGAATACCGGCTCCGGCAACGCCTTTCGGTCCAGCTTGCCGACCGGGGTGAGCGGCACCCGGTCGATCACCATGATCGAGGACGGCACCATGTACGCGGGCAGCCGGTCCTCGACGTGTGCGGTCAGCGCCGCCACATCGATCGTCCGGCCCTGTGCCGCAACGACATAGGCCACCAGCGAGGTGGCACCGGCGGAACCCTTGTGCCCGACGGTGACCGCGAAGTCGACGTTCTCGTGCGCGGCCAGCGCCGCGTCGATCTCGCCGAGCTCGATGCGGAAACCACGCACCTTGACCTGGAAGTCGGACCGGCCGACGTACTCGACCTCGCCGGTACGGGTCCAGCGGACCACGTCACCCGTGCGATACATCCGCGCACCGGCGACATACGGATTCGCCACGAAACGATCGGCGGACAGCCCGGCGCGCGCGTGGTAGCCACGGGCCAGCTGAACACCCGACAGATAGAGCTCACCCGCGACACCCACCGGAACGGGCCGGAGCTGGGCGTCCAGGATCAGCGACTGCATGCCGCGGGTCGGGCCACCGATGGTGACCAGATCGCCCGGCGTCAGCGCGTCGCTGATGTTGGTCATGATCGTGGTCTCGGTCGGACCGTAACCGTTGTGGAAGCGTCGCCCGGAACCGTCGGCCGCGCCACCCCACTTGGTGACCAGGTCGGCCGGGACGGCCTCGCCACCGGCCACGATCACCCGCATGTCGGCCAGCGCGGCCGGGTCCAGCGAGGCGAGCACGGACGGGGTGATGAACGCGTGCGTGACGCGCTCGGTGCGGATCAGCTCGGCCAGCTCGTCGCCGCCGTACACGCCGGGCGGGCAGACCACCAGGGTGCCGCCGCGGCCGATCGCGAGCAGGAACTCCAGGATCGACGCGTCGAAGCTCGGCGACGCGAAATGCAGTGCGCGCGTGGACGAGTCGACGTCGTAGCGGGCGTTCTGCTCGTCCCGGAAGTTGGCGAGACCGGAGTGGGTGACCACCACGCCCTTCGGGACGCCGGTGGAGCCGGAGGTGTAGATGACGTAGGCCGGGTGTTCCGGGCGCACCGGCCGGACGCGGTCGGCATCGGTGATCGGGGCCGCGTCGACCGCGGTCAGATCCAGCTCGTCGAGCACCAGCCATTCGACCGAGTCGGGCAGGTCGGCCCGCACCGATGTCACGGTCAGGCCGATCGGCGAGCCCGAGTCGGTGACCATGTGCGCGATGCGATCGGCGGGGTAGCTCGGGTCGATCGGCACGAAGGCGGCACCGGACTTGGCGACCGACCATTCGGCGAAGTAGGAGTCGTCGGATCGCGGCACGGCGACCGCGACCAGATCCTCGGTGCCCAGGCCGCGCTCGATCAGCAAGCGGGCCAGGCGGTTCGAGCGTTCGTCGAGCTCGCCGTAGGACAGACTGCGCCCCTGGAACACCACCGCGGGTGCCGCAGGATCGATGGCGGCCGCCTCGGCGATCAGGTCCGGCAACGTCCGCGCCACCGTGGCCTGCGGGCCGGTGCGGGCGGTCAGGTCGGCCCGCTCTGCGGCATCGAGTACGTCGATCTGGCCGACCGCGATCGTCGGGTTGGCGGCAATGGCCTCCAGGACCCGCTGCCAGCGCTGCGCGATCTCAGCGGCGGTCGACTCGTCGAACAGCTCGGTGGCGTAGGTGAGCGCCAAAGCCATTCCGGCCGTGCCGGGTTCGCCCAGCTCGGACAGCGTGAACTGCAGGTCGAAGCGCGCCACGTTCTCTTCGAGATCGAGCGCGGACACCGAGAGCCCGGGCAGTTCGAGGCTGGTGCGGTCCAGGTTCTGGAAGGCCAGCATCACCTGGAACAGCGGGTTGCGCGCCTGCGAGCGTTCCGGTGCGAGCAGTTCCACCAGGCGCTCGAACGGCACGTCGGCATTGCCGTACGCGTCCAGGTCGGTGCGCCGCACCCGATCGACCAGCTCGGTGAACGATTCGGCGGCGTCGATACCGGTGCGCAGCACCAGGGTGTTGACGAACATGCCGACCAGGTCGTCGAGGGCCTGCTCGCCGCGGCCCGCGATCGGCGTGCCGACCGCGATGTCGTCCGCGCCGGACAGCCGCGACAGCAGCACCGTCAGCGCGCCGTGCATCACCATGAACAGCGACGCACCGCGTTGCCGCGCAATGTCTTCCAGCGCGGCGATCAGGTCGCCGGGCAGCTCGCGGTGCAGCGTCGCGCCGCGGAACGAGGCGATCGCCGGACGCGGCCGGTCCGCGGGCAGGGTCAGCTCGTCCGGGACACCGTCGAGGGCCTGCTGCCAGTGCGCCACCTGGCGCGCCATCAGCGAGTCCGGATCGTCTTCGGTGCCAAGGACTTCGCGCTGCCAGACGGCGAAGTCGGCGTACTGCACTGCCAGGGGCGCCCAGCCGGGCGCGCTGTCCTGGGTGCGCGCCGAGTAGGCGAGCATCACGTCGCGGGTCAGCGGCCCCATCGAGAAGCCGTCCGCCGCGATGTGATGCACCACGACGACGAGCACGTGTTCGTTCGGGCCCGCGCTGTAGAGCCGGGTGCGCAGCGGAACCTGTTCGGCCACATCGAATCCGGTGGTGACGAAGTCGGTCACCACGGCGGTCAGCTCGGCCGGATCGACCTGCACTGGGTGCAGGTCGAGCGCGATGTTCTCGGCGGGCACGATCACCTGGACCGGGGTGCCACCGTGCTCCGGGTAGCGGGTGCGCAGCGATTCGTGCCTGCGCACCACGTCGGCCACCGCGAGCCGCAGCGCGGCCACGTCGAGAGCGCCGGTAAGGCGGATGGCGACCGGCAGGTTGTAGGCCGCCGAGGAGGTGTCGTACTTGTTGAGGAACCACATGCGCTGCTGTGCGAACGACAGCGGCACCAGTTCGTCGGCCTTGCGCGGCCGGGCGACCAGCCTGGCCCGCGCGGCACCGTCGGCATGCGATTCGACCCGCGCGGCCAGGGCGGCGACGGTGGGCGCCTCGAACAGCGCGCGCACCGCGACCGTGGTGCCGAGCGCGGCACCGATGCGGGAGACGACCCGGGTGGCGATGAGCGAGTTGCCGCCGAGATCGAAGAAGTCGTCGTCGACGCCGACCCGGGGCAGATCCAGGACCTCGGCGAACACCGCGGCCACGGTCTCCTGCACCGGGGTGACCGGTGCGCGGAAGGCCCGGGACTGCACGGCGGGTGCGGGCAGCGCACGCCGGTCGAGCTTTCCGTTGACCGTCAACGGAATCCACTCGAGCCGCACCAGCGCCGAGGGCACCATGTAGGACGGCAGCCGCTCGGCGGCGCCGTCGCGGACGCGGTCGAGCGCCGGGACGACATCGGGCTCGGCGACCACGTAGGCCACGATCCGCTGGTCGCCCGGCTGGTCCTCGCGCACGATGACCGCCGCCTGGGCGATGCCCGGCTGGGCCAGGATCGCGGACTCGATCTCGCCGAGTTCGATGCGGAAGCCGCGGACCTTCACCTGATCGTCGGCGCGGCCCAGGTACTCGAGTTCGCCGAAGCGGTTCCAGCGCGCGAGGTCACCCGAGCGGTACAGGCGCGAGCCCGCCGCGTCGGAGCCGCCGAGCGGGTTGGCGACGAACCGGGTCGCGGACAGGTCGGGACGGCCGAGGTAGCCGCGCGCCAATTGCGGTCCGGCCACATACATTTCGCCCGCGACACCGACCGGCACCGGCCGCAGCCGGTTGTCGAGCACGAACACCCGCAGTCCGGCGATGGCCCGGCCGACCACGCTGCCGGAGGCGGCCGCGATGGTCGCGGCGTCCAGCGCGCGGTAGGACACGTGCACCGTGGTCTCGGTGATGCCGTACATGTTGACCAGCAGTGGCGCCCCAGCCGCGGAGCTTGCGGAGCGGTCATTGGGCCCAGCGCCGTGGCGGGCAACCCAATCGGAGAGCCTGCGCAGCTCCAGGGCCTCGCCGCCGAACACCACGTAGCGCAGGGCCAGCGGGGTGGCGTCGGGTGCGGCGTTGCGATCCGCTTCCGCCAGTTGGTAGAACGCGGACGGGGTCTGGTTGAGCACCGTAACGCGTTCGGCGCGCAGCAGTTCCAGGAACTGCTCGGGCGAGCGCGAGGTGTAGTAGTCGACCACCACGAGGGTGCCGCCGAACAGCAGCGGGCCCCACAGCTCCCACACCGAGAAGTCGAAGGCGTAGGAGTGGAACAGCGTCCACACATCGTCGGGGCCGAAGTTGAAGTCGCGATCGGTATTGGCGAACAGCCGCACCACATTCCGGTGCGCGACCGCGACACCCTTCGGGCGGCCGGTCGAACCGGAGGTGTAGATCACGTACGCGACGTGATCGGGCGAGAGCGCCGCGTTACGGTCCGCGTCGGTGATCGGCGCGTCGTCGGCGTCCTCGATATTGCCGGTCTCCACGGCGAAGCCGTCCAGCACCACGCTCGGCAGCTCCACCGGCACCGTCACCTGGACCGTCGAGTCCAGGATCACGCTGGTCGGCTGGGAATCGGCGAGCACGTAGGCGATGCGGTCGGCCGGGTAGGTCGGGTCGACCGGGACATAGCCTGCGCCGGTCTTGACCACCGCGACCAGCGCGACCACCAGGTCGAGCGAGCGCGGCAGGATCACCGCGACCAGCGACTCGGGCCCGGCGCCGTCCGCGATCAGCCTGCGCGCCAGGATGTTCGCGCGCCGGTCCAGCTCGCCGTAGGTCAGCGTCTCGACGCCGAAGCGCGCCGCGATGCGGTTCGGGTGCGCGGCGACGGCCGCGTCGAACACGGTGACCAGGGTGGCGTCGGCATCGTCGAAAACGCCTGCGCCGCCGTCCATTCCGGAGGACACCCAGCGCTGCGAGACATCGAGGCGCTCGGACTCGCCGAGCAGGTCGATGTCACCGACGGCGATCTCGGGATCCTCGGCGATGGTGTGCAGCACGCGCACCAGCCGGTCGGCGAACGAGGCCACCGTCTCCGGATCGAACAGCTCGGTCGCGTAGTTCCACGACATGGCCAGTGAGCCGTCCGCGTGCTCACCCACGGTCAGCTGCACGTCGAACTTGGCGGTGCCCGCATCGAATTCGACGACATCGAGATCGAGGCCCGGCAGTGCCACGGTGCCCATGTCGGCGGCCGAGGCCGCCTCGAAGGTCAGCGCGACCTGGAACAGCGGGTGATGCGCCTGCGAGCGAGCCGGGCCGTGTTTACCCACCCCGGCGGCTCCGCCGCCTTGCCGCCCCCAGATGACATCTACAAGCCGCTCGAACGGCACATCGGCATTGCCGAAGGCCGACAGATCGGTCCGGCGCACCTGCTCGAGCAGCTCGCTGAACCGCGCGGCGGGATCGACCTCACTGCGCAGCACCAGCGTGTTGACGAACATGCCGACCAGGTCGTCGAGGGCCCGCTCGCCACGTCCGGCGATCGGGGTGCCGATGGCGATATCGGAACTGTTGGACAGCCGGCCCGCCCACGCGGCCAGCGCGGCGTGCACGACCATGAACAGCGTGACCCCGCGGCGGCGAGCGAGCTCGGCCAGCGCGGTGTGCAGTTCGGCATCGACCGAGAAGCTGTGTGTACCACCGGCATTGGAGGCGATCTCCGGACGCGGGCGGTCGGCGGGCAGCTCGATCTGATCGGGCAGATCGCGCAGCTGCTCCACCCAGTACGCGATCTGCTGGGCCGCAACGGATTCCGGATCGTGCTCGATACCGAGCACATCGCGCTGCCACAGCGCGTAATCGGCGTACTGCACGTCCAGCGGCGCCCAGGACGGTGTCTCGCCGCGGGTGCGCTCGCTGTAGGCGACGACCACGTCGCGCAGCAGCGGTCGCAGCGAGAAGCCGTCCGCGCTGATGTGGTGCATGACCAGCACGACAACGTGATTGCGCTCGTCCAGGCTGAGCAGGTCGGCGCGGAAGGCGATCTCGCGGGTCACATCGAAGTGGAAGCTCGCCAGTTCGACGATGCGCGCGGGCAGCTCGTCAGCGGTCACCGGCTCGGCGGTTACCGCGAACGACACCTCGGAGACGGGCAGGATGCGCTGGTAGCCGGTGCCTTCCACCTCGGGGTAGACGGTGCGCAGCGCCTCGTGGCGGGCCAGCACATCCCCGATGGCGGCATTGAGCCCCTCGACATCGAGTTCGCCGGTGAGCCGGATGGCGACCGGGATGTTGTTGACCGCCGTGCGGTTGTCGAACCGGTTGAGGAACCACATCCGCTGCTGTGCCAGCGACAGCGGCACCAGGCCGGAGCGCTCCTGCGGCACCAGCGGCGCCCGGCCGCCTTGTCCGGCAGCCGATTCCACGCGCGCGGCCAGCGAGGCGACACTCGACGCCTCGAACAGCGCGCGCACCGGGATCTGGGTGTCCAGGGCTTCGCCGAGTCGAGCCGCCACCTGGGTGGCGACCAGGGAGTTGCCGCCGAGCTCGAAGAAGTCGTCGTCGAGGCCGACCCGCTCGACGCCGAGCACCGCGGCGAAGGTGTCGGCGACGATCTCCTGCACCGGGGTGGTCGGCGCACGGAAGGTCTTGGCCGCGAACGTCGGTTCGGGCAGGGCCCGGCGGTCCAGCTTGCCGGAGGGGTTCAGGGGGAACTCGTCGAGCTCCACGTAGGCCGAGGGCACCATGTAGGTGGGCAGCTGCTCGCCGAGCGCGGCCTTGACCGACTCGACATCCAGGGCCCGGTCCGGGTTTCCGACCACGTAGGCGACGAGTTGATCGCCGGTCCGCTCGTCGGTGCGCACCAGCACGACCGCCTGCGCCACCGATTCCAGTGCGGTGAGCGCGTTCTCGATCTCGCCGAGCTCGATCCGCAGACCGCGCAGCTTCACCTGGAAGTCGGTGCGGCCCAGGTACTCCAGCTCGCCGTCCTCGGGCCCACCCGTCGCCCGACCACCACCCCTCATCGAACCGCTTCGCGGTGCCTTCACCCATTGGACCAGGTCGCCGGTGCGGTACATGCGCTGGGCATCGCCGAACGGGTTCGCGATGAACCGGTCGGTGGTCAGGTCCGGGCGGGCCACGTAGCCGTGCGCCAGCTGCGCGCCGGCCAGGTACAGCTCGCCGGGCACGCCGACCGGGACCGGCCGCAGCCGCGAATCCAGCACGTACACCTGGGTGTTGAACACCGGGGCGCCGATCGGCACCGAGCTGGTGTCGGCCTCGGTCACCTCGTGGAAGGTGACGTCGACGGCGGCCTCGGTTGGGCCGTACAGGTTGTGCAGCCTGGCGCCGGTCAGCGTGCGCAGTCGCTGCGCGGTGACGGCGGGCAGCGCCTCACCGGAGGCGAAAACATTACGCAGACTGACGCATTCGCCCGCGCGCTCCTCGGCGACGAACACCGAAAGCATGGACGGCACGAAATGCACCGTGCTGACGCGCTCTTCGATGATCAGCCGGGCCAGGTAGGCGGGATCGCGGTGGCCGTCCGGCTTGGCGACGACCAGGCGGGCGCCGACCTGTAAGGGCCAGAAGAACTCCCACACCGACACGTCGAAGGTGGCCGGTGTCTTCTGCAGCACCACGTCGTAGGCGGCGAGGCCGTACTCCGCGTGCATCCAGACCAGGCGGTTGACGATGGCCGCGTGCGAGACCGCGACACCCTTCGGGCGGCCGGTCGAGCCCGAGGTGAAGATCACGTAGGCGGTGTTGGCCGGGCGCAGCGGCTTGTGCCGATCCGCGTCGGTCAGCGGCGCGTCCGAGTACTCCGACAGGTCGAGCTCGTCGATGCGCACCTGCCGGGAGGCCGTGGACTCCAGGTCGGTGCCCGAGGTGAGCACGCATACCGGGCGCGCGGTCTCCAGGATGTAGTCGGTGCGCTCGGCCGGATGATCCGGGTCCAGCGGCACGTACGCGCCACCGGCCGCGTTCACCGCGTACATGCCGACGACGAGATCGATCGAGCGGCGCATGCCAAGGGCGACATACGATTCCGGCCCGACGCCGTTCTTCTTCAGCCAGCGCGCCAGCCGGTGTACCCGTCCGGCGAACTCGGCGTAGGACAGACTTGTCCCCTCGAACGTCACTGCGTGTGCCTCGGGCGTCCGCGCGACCTGCGCCTCGAACAGCGAGACCAGCGTCGCGGCGGCATCGCCCACCGGCGAGGTCAGCGCCGCGTCCACCGGGAATTCGGTGTCGTTCCACCGCTCGACGACCAGCTCGCGTTCGGCCTGGTCCAGCAGTTCGATATCGCCGACGGCCGCGGTCGGTTCGGCGGCGACGCCACCGAGCACGCGAAGGAAGCGCTCCGCGAAGGTGTTCGCGAACACGCCGTCGAAAAGGTCGGTGGCGTAGATGAGTTCGGCGTCCATCGACGCCTCGCTGCCCTGCACCTCGCTCAGCGTGAGTTGCAGGTCGAACTTCGCGGTCGGCTGGTCGATGCCGAGCTCGGACACCAGCAGGCCGGGCAGTTCCAGCGATGCGCGGCCCAGGTTCTGGAACGACAGCATCACCTGGAACAGCGGATGCCGCGCCTGTGAACGGGCCGGGTTGAGCACCTCGACCAGCCGCTCGAACGGCACGGCGGCGTGTGCGAAGGCTTGCAGGTCCCGCTCACGCACCTGCGCGAGCAGGTCGGCGAACGACGCGTCGGTGTCGACCTGTGCGCGCAACACCAGGGTGTTGACGAACATGCCGACCAGGTCGTCCAGGGCCTGCTCGCCACGACCCGCCACCGGGATACCGATAGCGATGTCGTCGGAACCGCTCAGCCGGGCGAGCAGTGCCGCGAAGGCGCTGTGCACCACCATGAACAGCGTGGTGCCGTGCGCGTGCGCGACCCGGTTCAGCTCGTCGATCAGCTCGCCGGGCACCCGGAACCGGTGTGTCCCAGCCTGATACGACGCGACCGCGGGCCGGGGCCGCCCGGCCAGGCGCAGTTCGTCGGGCAGACCGTTGAGCGCGGTGCGCCAGTAGTCGAGCTGCTCGGAGATCAGCGAGGTCGGATCGTCCTCGGAGCCGAGCGTTTCCCGCTGCCACAGCGAGAAGTCCACGTACTGGACCGCGAGCGGCGGCCAGCCCGGCTCGGACGCCGAGGTGCGCGCCACGTAGGCGGTCATCAGGTCGCGGACCAGCGGCCGCATCGAGAAGCCGTCCGTCGCAATGTGATGCACCACGACAACCAGCACGTAATCCTGGTCGCCGAGCTGGTAGGCGCGCAGCCGCACCGGCGGCTCGGCCGTCACGTCGAAGCCACGTTCGACGAATTCGTAGAGGGCGCCGAGCAATTGGCCCTCGGCGACCGGGAAGACCTCCAGGTCCGGGATCGCCCTGGTCGCGGGCAGCACCCGCTGGTAGGCGACGCCGCTCTGCGACGGGTAGACGGTGCGCAGCGATTCGTGCCGCGCGACCACGTCGGCGACCGCACCGCGCAGCGCCGCCAGATCGAGCGCGCCCTCCAGCCGCACCGCGGCCGGAATGTTGTTGGCGGCCGAGTCGGCGTCGAAGCGGTTGAGGAACCACATCCGCTGCTGTGCCAGCGACAGCGGCGGGTACTCGGGCCGGACCTGTGCCGTGAGTGCCTGGCGCGCACCGGTTCCCGCCCGCGACTCGACGCGAGCGGCCAGCGCGGCCACCGTCGGCGCCTCGAACAGCGCGCGCACGCCGACCTCGGTGTTCAGCGCAGCGCTCAGCCGTGCCACCACCTGGGTGGCGACCAGGGAGTTGCCGCCGAGCTCGAAGAAGTCGTCGTCCACGCCGACGCGCGGCAGCCCGAGCAGATCGGCGAAGACCTCCGCCACGATCTCCTCGATCGGGGTGGCGGGCGCCCGGAAACGCTTGGCCTCGAATACCGGCGCGGGCAGCGCCCGGCGATCGAGCTTGCCGCTGGCGTTGACCGGGAAGGAGTCGAGCACGACCAGCGCGGCCGGAATCATGTAGCCGGGTAGCAAACCGGTGAGCGCGGCCTTGACGGCATCGGTGTCGATGACCGAATCCGATTCGGCGACAACGTAACCCACCAGCTGATCGCCCGCGTGCGCGTCGCTGCGCACCACGACGACGGACTGCGCGACGCCGGGCTGGGTCAGCAGCGCGGCCTCGATCTCGCCGAGCTCGATCCGCAAGCCGCGCAGCTTCACCTGGAAGTCGGTGCGGCCCAAGTACTCCAGCTCACCGTCCGCGGTCCAGGTGACGAGGTCACCGGTGCGGTACATCCGTGCGCCCGCGGCGTCGTACGGATTGGCGACGAAGCGATCCGAGGTCAGGTCCGGGCGGCCGAGGTAGCCCACGGCGAGCTGATCGCCCGCGAGATAGAGCTCACCCGCGACACCCGCTGCGACGGGATGCAGCCTGGCGTCGAGCACGAACACGCGGGTGTTCCACACCGGCCGTCCGATCGGCACCGAGACCGTATCCGCGTCCGTCACTTCGTGATACGTGACGTCGACCGCGGCCTCGGTCGGGCCGTACAGGTTGTGCAGCTTGGCGCCGGTCAGCTCGCGCAGCCGGGCGGCGGTCTGCGCGGGCAGTGCCTCACCGGAGGCGAAGACCTGCCGCAGCCGCGACGACGGGTAGCCGTCCGCGTCACCGTTCTCGTTGCCGAGGGTGGACACGAACACCGACAGCATCGACGGCACGAAATGCGCCGTGGTGATGCCGTGTTCGGCGATGAGCTGTGCCAGGTACACCGGGTCGCGATGACCGTCCGGCTTCGCGACGACCAGTCGCGCGCCGGTCTGCAAGGGCCAGAAGAACTCCCACACCGACACGTCGAAGGTGGCGGGCGTCTTCTGCAGCACGGCGTCGCCGAGCCCGATCGGGTACTCGTGCTGCATCCACAGCAGCCGGTTGACGATCGCGGCGTGGCTGACCGCCACACCCTTCGGGCGACCGGTCGAGCCCGAGGTGAAGATGACGTAGGCAGTGTTACCCGGCCGAAGTGGTTGGGTGCGTTCGGCATCCGTGATCGGCGCACCGCTGGAGGCGGCCATGCCGGGCACACCCTCGATACCCTCGATCGCGATGACCGAGACCGCACGCGGCAGGTCGATGTCGAACCCGTCCGCGGACCGGTACAGGACCATTCGCGGGCGCGCGGTGTCGACGATGTGGTTGATCCGGTCGGCGGGCTGATCCGGGTCCAGCGGCACGTACGCCGCACCCGTCTGCAGTACCGCGTACATCGCGATGACCAGCTCGTTGGAGCGGCGGATCGACAGCGCGACCAGCGATTCCGGTCCGACGCCCGCCTTGATCAACTGCCGGGCGATCCGGTTGGCCCGCACCTGCAGCTCGCGGTAGGTGAGCCGCTCTTCGTCGAAGAGCAGCGCCTGCGCGTCCGGCGTTGCCGCGGCCTGCGCGTCGAACAGCGAGACCAGCGTGCCACCGGGCACCTGGTGCGCGGTGTCGTTCCAGTCGACCAGCACCTGCGCGTGTTCTTCCGGCGCGAGCAGGTCGATATCGCCGATCGGCACGGTCGGGTCGGCGGTGACGGCCGCGAGCACGCGGTCCAGCCGGCGCGCGAACGCGGCGACCGTGTCCTCATCGAAAAGGTCTTCGGCGTAAGAGAATTCGGCCGACATGCCGGCCGCGTCACCCAGCTCGTCCTGGGTCTCCTGCAGGGTCAGCTGCAGGTCGAACTTGGCCAGGCGCGCGTCGTAGTCGACGCCGTTGACCGACAGTCCGGGCAGCTCCAGGCTGGCCTGCCTGGTGTTCTGGAAGGTCAGCATCACCTGGAACAGCGGATGCCTGGCCTGCGAGCGCGCGGGGTTGAGCACCTCGACCAGGCGCTCGAACGGCACGTCCGCGTGCGCGAAGGCGTGCAGATCCTTTTCCCTGGCCTGCGCGAGCAGATCGGCGAAGCTGGCCGCGCCGTCCACCTCGGTGCGCAGCACGAGGGTGTTGACGAACATGCCGATCAGGTCGTCCAGCGCGGCCTCACCGCGGCCGGCCACCGGCGTGCCGATCGCGATGTCGCCGGTGCCGCTGGCGCGGGCCAGCAGCACGGCCAGCGCGCTGTGCATGACCATGAACAGCGAGGCATTGTGCTTGCGGCCCAGGTCGACCAGCGCGCGCTGAGTGTCGCCGGAGATCACGAACGGGTAGGTGCCACCACGATAGGACGCCGCGGCGGGCCGCGGGCGGTCCGAGGGCAGCACCAATTCGTCCGGGAGATCGGCGAGTTCGCGCGCCCAGTACCGAATCTGGTTGGCGATCAACGAACTCGGGTCGTCCTCGGAGCCGAGCACCTCGCGCTGCCACAGCGCGTAGTCCGCGTACTGGACGGGCAACGCCGACCACGCGGGCGCCTCCCACGAGGTGCGGGCGGCATAGGCCACCATCACGTCGCGGGCCAGCGGGCCCATCGACCAGCCGTCGGCGGAGATGTGGTGCACCACCATGCCGAGCACGTACTCGGTCTCGCTGATCTCGAAAAGCCTTGCATGCAAAGGCACTTCGTTGGTCACGTCGAACGCCATCGAGGCGAGCTGGACCAGGTGGTCGATCAGGTTGTGCTCGGTCACCGGCACCGGCGTCAGGTCGGGCACGATCTGCGCCGCGTCCAGCACCACCTGCACCGGCCCGGTCTTGGTCTCCGGGAACACGGTGCGCAGCGACTCGTGCCGGTCGATCACGTCGATGACCGCGACCTGCAGCGCGGCCACGTCGAGATCGCCGGACAGCCGGATGGCGACCGGGATGTTGTTGACCGCCGAGGCGGTATCGAACCGGTTGAGGAACCACATGCGCTGCTGCGCAAGCGAAAGCGGCACTTCCTCCGGGCGGACGCGGGCGACGAGCGCCTTGCGCGCACCGTCACCGGCGTGCGACTCCACCCGGGCCGCGAGCGCGGCGACGGTGGACGCCTCGAACAGCATGCGCACCGGGACGCGGGTATCCAGCGCGATGCCGAGACGCGAGGCGACCTGGGTCGCGATCAGCGAGTTGCCGCCGAGTTCGAAGAAGTCGTCGTCGACGCCGACCCGGTTGATGCCGAGCACCTCGCCGAAGATCTGCGCGACGATTTCCTCGATCGGCGTTGTCGGCGCACGGAATTCGCGTACCTCGAACACCGGCGCGGGCAGCGCCTTGCGGTCCAGCTTGCCGGACGGGTTGAGCGGGAACGCTTCCAGCACCACGATCGCCGACGGCACCATGTAGGCGGGCAGCGTGCGGTGCAGGGCGTTCTTGATGTTGTCGATGTCGACCGGGCCCGCCGGAGTGACCACGTACGAAACGAGCTGATCGCCCGCGACGGTGTCCAGCACGAGCACGACCGCCTGGGTGACGGCCGGGTGGTCGAGCAGCGCGGACTCGATCTCGCCGAGCTCGATGCGCTGACCGCGGAACTTCACCTGGAAATCGGTGCGGCCGATGTATTCCAGCACGCCCGCGGCGCCGACCTCGGGGTCGTGCGGCTCGACCCAGCGCACCAGGTCGCCGGTGCGGTAGAGGCGGCTGCCCGGCGCGCCGAACGGGTTGGCGACGAAACGTTCCGCGCTCAGGTCGGGGCGGCCGTGGTAACCCCGGGCGGTCTGCACGCCGCCCATGTAGAGCTCACCGGGAACGCCGACGGGAACCGGATCCAAGCCCTCGTCGAGGACGTAGGCCTGCGCGTTCCACACCGGACGGCCGATCGGCACCGAGGTGGGGGCGACCTCGTTGAGGTGCCAGGCGGTGGCGTGCACGGTGAATTCGGTCGGCCCGTAGAGGTTGTGCATCGCGGCGGTGGAGAACTGCCGGAACGCGGCGACGGTGGCCGGCGGCAATGCCTCACCAGCGACCAGAACCGCACGCAGCGAAGCACATTCGGCGGTAGACGCGGCACCCGCGAACACCGAGAGCATCGACGGCACGAACGAGGTCATGGTGACCTGGTGCCGTCCGATGATCTCCGAGAGGTACATCGGATCGCGGTGCCCGTCGGGCGCGGCGATAAGCATGCGGGCGCCGACGGCCAAGGAGCCGAACAACTCCCACACCGACACGTCGAAGGTTACCGGTGTCTTCTGCAGCACCACATCGGCCGGGCCGATCCGGTATTCGCCGGTGATCCAGGCGATCTGGTTGAGCACGCTGGCGTGGCTGACGGCCACACCCTTGGGCCGGCCGGTGGAGCCGGAGGTGTAGAGCACGTACGCGGTGTTCGTCGGGCGCAGCGGTGCGCGGCGCTCGGCGTCGGTGATCGGCTCGTCGCCGAATTCGCTCAGATCCAGTGTGTCGACGGCGATCACCGGGCAGGCAGTGTCGGCTCCCGCCCCATCCCGCCCTGCGCTCTTGACATCGTCGGACAGGGTGGTCAGCACGCACACCGGCGTCGAGTTGGCCAGCACGTACTCGGTGCGTTCGGCCGGGTGATCGGGGTCGATCGGCACGTAGCCGCCGCCCGCGGTCATGGTGGCGTAGATGGCGATCAGCATGTCCACCGAGCGGCGGATGCCGACGGCAACCAGCTTCTCCGGGCCGACGCCCTCGGCGATCAGCTTGCGCGCCAAGCGATTCACCCGCGCCGCGAACTCGGCGTAGCTCAGCTGCACCTGCGGGCCGAATTCGCCCGCGCTGCGGGTGCCGCCGTCGAACAGCACGGCAATGTCGTTGGGGCGCAGGCGTACCTGCTCCTCGAACAGGTCGAGCACGGTCGCCGCGGGTAACTCGTGTCCGGTCTGGTTCCAGCCGGTGAGGACGAGGGTGCGTTCGGTGTCGTCGAGGATGTCGATGTCGCGTACCGCGGCTTGCGGTGTGCTGACGGCGGCTTCGAGCACGCGCAGGTAGCGGCGGCCGAATTCGGCGACGGTGGTGGCGTCGAACAGGTCGGTGGCGAAGGAGACCACAGCCGCCATGCCTGCCGGTTCGCCTTGGGCGCCGCGTTCTTCGGTGACGGTCCACTGCAGGTCGAACTTGGCGATGTCGACGTCGAGTTCGTCGGCGGTGACCGAGAGTCCGGGCAGTTCCAGTGTCGCGTGCGACATCTCCTGGAACGACAGCATCACCTGGAACAGCGGATGCCGGGCTTGTGAACGGGTCGGGTTGAGCACCTCGACGAGGCGCTCGAACGGCACGTCGGCGAAGGCGAACGCAGCGAGGTCGGTTTCCCGTGTACGGGTGAGGAACTCGGTGAACGGTTCACTGCCGTCGACCTCCGAGCGCAGCACCAGCGTGTTGACGAACATGCCGATGAGGTCGTCGAGGGCCTGCTCGCCGCGACCGGCGACCGGGGTGCCGATGGCGATGTCGTTGGTGCCCGACAGCCGAGCCAGCAGCACCGCGAGCGAGGCGTGCATGACCATGAACAGACTGACGCCCTGCGCGCGGGCCAATGCCGAAAGCTGCTGGTGCAGTTCGGCATCGATGTCGAAGGTGACCCGGCCACCGGAGAAGCTCTGCACCGGCGGGCGCGGGCGATCCGCGGGCAGGTCGAGCTGATCGGGCAGTCCGGCCAAAGCCCGGCGCCAGTAGGCGATCTCGCGGGCGGCCATCGAGCCGGGGTCGGACTCGGCGCCGAGCAGCTCGCGCTGCCAGACGCTGAAGTCCTGGTACTGCACCGGCAGCGGCGCCCAGCTCGGCGCCTGCCCCGCGGCGCGCGCGAGGTAGGCGGCGGCGACGTCGCGGGCCAGCGGGCCGAACGAGAAGCCGTCCGCGGCAATGTGATGCACCACGAACGCGACCGCGTAATCGGCGGTGCCGTTCTCGCGGCCGCCGGTCACCGCGTAGACCCGGACCCGGATCGGCAGCTCGCGTGACACATCGAAGCCGGTGGACGCGAATGCTGTCAGTTCAGCTTGCAATTCGGTTTCGTCGATCGGTTCGATCGCGATGCCGAGGTCGACCTGGTCGACCGGCAGCACCTGCTGGTAGCCGCCGTCACCGGACTCGGGGAAGATCGTGCGCAGCGATTCCTGGCGCGCGACCACATCGGTCAGCGCGGCCGCCAACGCGTCCAGGTCGACCTCGCCGCGCAACCGGACCACGAAGGGCAGGTTGTAGGCGGGCACGGTCGAGTCGAACTGGTTGATGAACCACATTCGCTGCTGCGACAGCGACAGCGGCACCCGTTCGGGCAGCTGCTGGGCCACCAGCGGCGGCCGGGCGCCCTCGGTTTGGCTGGCGTTCTCCGCGCGGGCGGCGATCCCGGCCACGGTCGGGGATTCGAACAGCGCCCGCACCCCGATCTGGGTGCCGAACGCCACCCCGATCCGCGAGACCACCTGGGTCGCGACCAGGGAGTTGCCGCCGAGGTCGAAGAAGTTGTCGTCGATGCCGATGCGGTCCTGGCTCAGCACGTCGGCGAAGACGCCCGCCACGATCTGCTCGGCCTGGGTGCGCGGGGCACGGAAGCTGGTCGCGTCCACGCTGAACACCGGCTCGGGCAGGGCCTTTCGGTCCAGCTTGCCCGAGGTGTTGAGCGGGAAGGCGGCCAGCACCATGATCGAGGCGGGCACCATGTAGCTCGGCAGCTTCTCGGCCGCGAACCTGGTCAACTCGGTTGGTTCCACCGAATGTCCCGGCGCGGCAACGACATAGGCCACCAGCTGCTGACCGGTGGCGGTATCCATCACCAGCACCACGGCCTGGCTCACCGCGGGATGAGCGAGCAGATCGGTCTCGATCTCGCCGAGCTCGATGCGCTGACCACGGAACTTCACCTGGAAGTCGGTGCGGCCGATGTATTCCAGCGTGCCCGCGTCGTTCCAGCGCACCAGGTCACCGGTGCGGTACATGCGTTCGCCGGTGTCCGACAACGGGTTCGCGACGAAGCGGTCCGCGCTCAGGTCCGGGCGGCCGCGGTAGCCGCGGGCCAGCTGACGGCCACCGAGGTAGAGCTCACCCGGGGCGCCGATCGCGGCCGGTCGCAGCCGCGAATCCAGCACGTAGACCGAGACATTCCACTCCGGGATACCGATCGGCACGGTCACCGTGTCGGCGGCGGTCGCCTCCCAGTAGGTCACCGAGACCGCGGCCTCGGTCGGGCCGTACAGGTTGTGCAGGCCAGCCGTGGTGATCGCGCGGAAACCCGCCGCGGTCTCCGGCGGCAGTGCCTCACCGATCACGAAAACCGCACGCAGCGTGGCACATTGCGCCCGCGTCGCGTGCGAGACGAACACCGTCAGCATCGATGGCACGAAGTCGGTCACGGTGACCCCGTGCCGCTCGATCATGTCCGCGACATACAGCGGATCACGGTGCCCGTCGGGCGAGGCGATGACCAGCTTCGCGCCGACCAGCAACGGCAGGAAGTAGCCCCACAGCGACACGTCGAACGTGGTCGCGGTCTTCTGCAAGTACACGTCATCCGCGGTGAGCCGATACTCGTCGAGCATCCACAGCTGCTGGTTGACGATCGCGTGATGAGTGACCGCAACACCTTTGGGGCGTCCGGTCGAACCCGAGGTGTAGATGACATAGGCGGTGTTGTCCGGGCGCAGCGGCGCGAGGCGATCCGCGTCGGTCACCGGCTCGGCGGAGAACTCCGACACGTCCAGGGTGTCGATCTGCACCCGCCGCACCGACTCCGGCAGTTCCAGCTCATCGGCCGACAGCGTCAACACACAGACCGGTGCCGCGCTGTCGAGGATGTAGGCGGTGCGATCGGCCGGATGATCCGGATCGATCGGCACGTATGCGCCACCGGCCTTCAGCACCGCGTGCATGCCGATGACCAGCTCCAGTGACCGCCGCATGCCAAGCGCGACAAGCGATTCCGGGCCGACACCGTCGGCGATCAGGAACCGGGCCAGCCGGTTGACCCGCGCGTCGAATTCTGCGTAGGTAAGGGTCGTGCCCTCGAAGTCGAGCGCGATGTTGTTCGGCGCCAACGGCATCTGCGCATCGAGCAGCGCCGACAGCGTGGTGTCGGGCACGTCCTGGTCGGAGTCGTTCCACTCCAGCAGCGAGCGCTCCCGCTCGTCGGTGGTGGTGACGTCCAGTGCCCAGATCGCGGCGTCGTCGTCGGCCGCGAGGAACCGGTCGAAGAACTCCAGGAAGCGCGAATGATGGCGGCGCGCTTCGTCTTCGGTGTAGAGGTTCGGGTTGGTCTCGAAGTCGATGTGCGAGCGGGTGCCCGCGACCGACTGATAGAAGTTGACGCCGAGATCCTCGATGCTGCCGGTGGACAGCACGTGCAGCTGGCCGACCATCGGGCCCATCACCAGCTCGTCGTGGAACAGCATGATGTTGACCCACGGGCCGAAGAACTCCGTGGTCACCACGCCGTCGCCGGCGGTGTCGCGGCGGATGTCCTCGTGCCGGTACCGCTGATGCCGCAGCGCGCCGGACACCTCCACCGTCACCTGCTTGAGCAGTTCGCTGACGGTCGTGTCGTGGCCGACGTGCAACCGCAGCGGCACGATGTTCGACGAGACACCACCCGAGCGGCGCATCGCCGCGGTGGTACGCGCGGTCACCGGCAGGCTCAGGATGACGTCCTCGACGCCGTTCCACTGCGCCAGGTACCCGGCGAACGCCGCGAGCAGCAAACCGGCGGGCGACGAATCATGGCGCCGCACAGCCGCATCCAGCAGCGTGTTCTGGTCGTCGGACAGGGCCGCACTGGCGATCCCGTTGATCGCGGCGGGCGGGGCGGACCGGCCGGTCAGGCTGGTGCCTTCCTCCAGCCCGGCGACGCGCTCGGCCCAGTACTCCTTGTCGGTGCCGAACCGCTTGCTCTCCCGGTAGGCCATTTCCTGCTCATAGAGCGTGTGCAGGTCGGTGGCCTTAGAAACGGCGGGCTCGGTGCCGTTCGCGTACGAGGTGTACAGCTCGGCGATCCGGTTCAGGTTGGTCATCGCGCCGAAGCCGTCGAGGGTGACGTGATGGGCCCGCGAGTACCAGTACCAGTGGTCGTCGGCCAGTTGCAGCGCCGCGACCGCGATCAGCCGGTCGGTCGTCAGGTCCATCGGGCGGCTGTACTCGGCGCGCATCCACGTCATCGCGGCCGCGGCCGGATCGGCCTCGGCACGCAGGTCTACATAGGTGACCTTGTCGTAGTCGGCGATGCTGTGATCGATGAACTGCAACGGCTCGCCGTCGCGTTCGATGATGCGCAGGAAGCCCGAACCGAGCTCGTGCGACGCGTCGATGCTCGCCTGTTCCAGGATCTCGACATCCAGCTCACCGTGCAGATCCACGTACTGCGCGATGTTGACCGGCACCTGCGGGTCGACATGCTGCGCGTACCAGATGCCCAGCTGCGCAGGAGACAGCGGGAAGTAGCCCGAACCAGCGTCCGCCCGTTCGCCACCAGCTTCGCCGTTTCCGCCGAAATCCAGCCGGTCCAACCGTAACCTCGCTTCCGGAACACCACGCAAGCGCTCCCCGACGACACCCGGACAGGACGCTCACCTATCCAAGCGTGGCGCCCGCGTCTCGGGGTTCAGTTCTCTAATCAATCAGACAAAAAAAGCTCATTGGCACTATCTGTTCGCCAGGGTGACCTTGTTACATAGGCGCGACCGCGCCCACTACCCACCGACCGGCGATGCCGGGATTCTCGCTGCAGATCACCGAACCAATCTACCGTCGCCGCCCGCACCGAACCAACCAACCTCGATAGCCGACCGACATCATCACAGGCAGTTGAGGTGTCAGCAATTTGCGGGCCTCGTGTTGCAGACCTCACATCCTGCGCGACGCGCTGTGCGGGCGGTGCGGCGGGTCACCGATGGCGGGTGCGGGCCGGATCGTAGAGGTGGGATTCGGCACACGACACCGTGCTCGCGAGGGCCTTGCCGACCAGGATGATCGCGGCCTGCCGCAGTTCGGCGGCCTCGACCTGATCGGCGATATCGGTGAGGGTGCCGCGCAGGATCAGCTGGTCAGGCTGGCTGGCGCGGTACACGACGGCGACCGGACAGTCCCGGCCGTAGTCGCTAACGAGCTCGGCGGCCAGCGTGCGGATGCGGGTGATCGCGAGGTGCAGCACGAGGGTGGCGCCGGTGGCGGCGAAGTTGGCCAAGGCCTCGGAGCCGGGCATCGCGGTCGAGCGGGCTCGGGTGCGGGTCAACACGACCGACTGCACCACTTCGGGGACGGTGAGTTCGGTGCCGAGTAGCGCGGCCGCGGCGGCGTAGGCGGGAACGCCGGGGGTGACGTCCCACGGAATGCCGTGTGCGTCGAGCCTGCGGGTCTGTTCGGTGAGGGCCGAGTACAGCGACGGGTCGCCCGAGCAGAGGCGGGCTACGTCCTTGCCGGATTCATCGGCGCGCACCAGGTGTTCGGTGATCTGGTCGAGGTCGAGGTGCTGGGTGTCGATCAGTTCGGCGTCGGGTGCGCAGTGGCCGAGGACCTCGGGATCCAGGTAGGTGCCCGCGTACAGGCATACCGGCGACGTGCCGAGCAGGGTGACCGCGCGGACGGTGAGCAGGTCGGCCGCGCCCGGTCCGGCCCCGATGAAGTGCACGGTCATGCGGGTGAGTGTAAAACGCCGGTCGGGTCAGGCCGTCGCGTCGAAATGGGCGAGCACCTTGGTCGGGCGCAGGCGGACGACGAGTTCGCCGGGCACACCGTTGCGCTTGCCGAATTCCTCGGCGCGGTCGGCGCCCATGTAGCGGCCGCCGATCTCGGTGGCGGTGCGGACCAGTTCTTCCGGATCCTCGGACAGGGTGACGGTGCCCTGCAACTGCACCGACGGGTACGGCGCCGCCTCGACGTCGACGATCACCGCGATGCGGCCGTCGCGGGCGAACGCCTTGCCCTTGGCGGTGCTCTTGCCGGTGTTGAAGACCAGTTCGTCACCCTCGAGCACGAACCAGACCGGGGTCACCACCGGTCGGCCGTCGGCGGCGACGAACGCGACCTTGCCCGTCCGCGTGCCTTCGGAGAGGAACTCGCGCACCTGAGGATCCGACAGAGAAGCCATTGGCTCACCCTAGAGCCACGCAGGTGGCCGGACGGGGTACCTGCGGGGGCATGTCGCGAGGTTCTGCGACGCTCGTATCTCAGATCGCGCCTTGCTCACGTGCCCGGGCGACGGCCGAGGTACGGGATCGGACACCGAGTTTCGCGTAGATGTGCACCAGGTGGGACTTGACGGTGGTTTCGCTGAGGAACAGCTCCTTGGCGATCTCACGGTTGGAGCGGCCGTCGGCGACCAGCCGCAGCACCTCGATTTCCCGTGCGCTCAAGGTGGTGTCGGCGCGGCGCACGCGGGTCATCAGCTTGGAGGCCACCGCGGGCGACAGCACGCTCTCCCCCGCGGCGGCCGAGCGGACGGCGGCGAGCAGTTCGGCGGGCGGGGTGTCCTTCAGGATGTAGCCGCAGGCGCCCGCTTCGATGGCGCCGAGGATGTCGGCGTCGGTGTCGTAGTTGGTGACCACCAAGACATTCGGCGGTTGCGGGAGGGCGCGCAGCTCGGCGGTGGCGTCCGCGCCGGAGCGGCCCGGGCCGAAGCTCAGGTCCATCAGCACCAGGTCCACCGGGGTGGTCGCGCAGAACGCGACGGCCGCCTCACCGGCCGGTACGTCGCCGACGACGGTGATGTCGTCGCCGCCGTCGAGCAGCGCGCGCAGGCCGGCGCGGACGATGGCGTGGTCGTCGGCCAGCAGGAGGCGGATCATGCGTGTTCTCCCGAATCCGGTTCGGGTGCGGCGGGTTCGAGCGGGAAGGAGACGGTGACCGCGGTGTGTCCCGGCTCCGATTCCACCGCCATGGTGCCGCCCTGCTGCTCCACCCGCGACCGCATTGCGGCGAGGCCGAACGAGCCGGAGGGAGAGTGATCGAGGACGTCGGGTTCGATGCCGATCCCGTCGTCCACCACGTCGAGCAGGACGTCGGCGTCGGCGTAGGTCAGAGTCAGGCGCATTCGGTCGGCCTTCGCGTGCTGCACGACATTCGAGACCGCGCCCTGCGCGATGCGCACCAGCGCCGCCTCCACCGGCATCGGCAGGCGCTCAGGGGTGCCTTCCACCACCAGTTGGGTGGCGAGTCCGGGGGCATTGGCGCGCAGGCAGATTCGCTCCAATGCCTGGGCCAGTGACTGACCGTCGAGTGCTGCCGGGGCCAATTCGGCGATGAGCCTTCGGGTTTCGGCCAGGTTCTCGGCCGCGGTCTCTCTGGCCAGCTGAATCCGTTGCAACGCTGGATGATCCGGCGCTGACTGTTCGGCGGCGTGCAGTAGCAGTTGGATACTGCTCAAGCCCTGGGCGACGGTGTCGTGGATCTCCTGGGCCAGTCGCTCGCGCTCGGACAGCTTGCCCGCCGTGCGTTCCTGATCCGCGAGTATCGCTCGGGTACTGATCAATTCGTCGATCAGCCGCTGTCGTTCGGCGGACTCACGGAACAGCGCCTGATAACCGAGGCCGATGCCGACCGCGACCGCCGCGCCGAAGATCGGGCCGATCGCACCTGCCACCGACCAACCTCGATGTGCACCGAAACCCACCACCGCGATGGCCGTTGCCGCCGCTACCGCGACCATGTTCCACGGGCGCGGGAGTAGATGCAGGTAGAGGAAGAACAGTCCGAAGGCCAGGTAACCGGCGTCGGGGGCGAGCAGGACCAAGCCGAGCCACCACACCGTCAGGGCGGTCAGCCAGATCGCGATCCCGCCGCGGCGTCCGCTCAGTACGTGACCTGCGAAGTACGTCGCCAGGAAGCCCACTGTCAACGCCACGACCGGGATCGGATGCGGCGCGCCGGGCAGCAGCGCACGCACGGCGATCACCACCGCCAACGCCGTCACCAGCACATGCAGCCCGAGCCGCAGCGCGGTGAAGACGGGGGTGAGCGGTGACGAGTGCACCTTGCCAGCTTATGTGCGGCTACCCGGGCGGCATCCATCGAAAGGTGTAAACCGCCACCCACCCTTCGATGGTGCGCCTTTCCTTCCCGCGCGCGATGGCGGATGCCGCGCCGCGCGGAACAGTGAAGGCATGTTCGTCGCACTCCGAGACCTGCGCGCCGCCCGCGGCCGCTTCCTGCTCATCACCCTGGTCGTCACCCTGGTGGCGCTGCTGGTGAGTTTCCTGAGCGGGCTCACGGCCGGGCTCGCGCACCAGAACATCTCGGCCGTCGAATCGTTCCCCGGCGACACCGTCGTCTTCGCCGACACCGGCGCCGCCCCGTCGTTCGACGCCTCGACCCTCACCGCGGAACAGATCGCGGCATGGCAGGCCGCGGCGGGCCCGAACGGCACCGTCGACCCGATCGGTATCAGCCACGGCAAGGTCGACCCCGGCGGCCGCGCCTCGGTGCAGGTCGCCTTCTTCGGTACCACCGGAACAGCTTTCGGCAACCGCTCCGCAACCGAGAACGGCAGCGTCGTCCTCAGCACCGGCGCGGCCAAGGATCTCGGCGCCGCCGCGGGCGACTCCGTCACCATCAGCGGCCGCCCCTTCACCGTCGCCGCAGTGCGCGGAGACGACTGGTACAGCCACACTCCCGTCGTCTGGACACCCCTGGCCGACTGGCAGGCGATGAGCCCCCGCTCCGGCGCTGCCACTGTGCTCGCGGTATCCGGTGTGCCAGACCAGGCCGCGGTGAACGCCACCGCACACACGCAGACAACCGATTCGTCCGGCGCACTCTCCGCGCTCAGCGCATATAAGGCCGAAAACGGCTCCCTAACCCTGATGACAGTGCTCCTCTTCGCCATCTCGGCCCTGGTAATCGGTGCCTTCTTCACCGTCTGGACCGTCCAACGCATGCCCGACATCGCCACTCTCAAAGCACTAGGCGCCACCTCCGGCTCCCTGGTCCGCGACGCCCTCGCCCAAGCCGCCATCGTTTTGACCGCCGGTGTCGCAGTCGGCCTCGGAATAACAGTCGCCGCAGCCGCTTTCATGGGCGACGCACTCCCCTTCGTCCTGAGCCCTGCAACCACACTGCTGCCCGCCGTAGCGCTGATAGTCCTCGGTCTACTAGGCGCCGCCTTCGCCCTCCGCTTCCTCTTCACCACCGACCCCCTGACCGCCCTCGGCGCGGGCCGCTGACCCATAAGCATTGAGCCACTGGAGTTTCCGACCGATGACCACCACCCTCACCCTCGACGACGTCACCCTCACCTACCCCGACGGATCGGGCAGACTAACCGCCCTCGACCGCGTAGACCTCCGCGTCGCAGGCGGCGAGATCGCCGCCATCACCGGCCCATCCGGCTCCGGCAAATCCAGCCTCCTCGCCGTCGCCGCCACCCTTATCCACCCGGACTCAGGCCGAATCGATCTCCGAACCCCCAGCGGCAGTGTCGATCTCGCCACCGTAGGCCGCCGCGAAGCCGCCGAACTACGCCGCTCATCCATCGGCATCGTCTTCCAACAACCGAACCTGATCCCCGCCCTCACCGCCCTCGAACAGCTCGAGGTGATGACCCACCTAGGTCAACACCTACACACCTCAGCCCACCAACGCCACGAAACCCGCACCCGGGCACTAGAACTACTCGACGCAGTCGGCCTAGCCGACCAACAGTCCAAACGCCCCGCCCAACTCTCCGGCGGCCAACGCCAACGCATCAACATCGCCCGTGCCCTAATGAACAACCCCGCCCTACTGGTCATCGACGAACCAACGAGCGCCCTCGACACCGAACGCGGCGCCGCCATAATCGACCTGATCCTCACCATCGTCCACAACCACGGCGCCGCCACCCTCCTGGTAACCCACGACCGAACCCACCTCCACCGCATGACCGCCGTCTACAACATGACCGACGGCCACCTCACCGATGACACGACCGCCCACACCCCGGCCCGCGTCATCGGGGCTTGAGGCCGTCAGCCAGGTAGGCCGAGGAGCGCGTCATGTTGCTGATGGACCTTTGCGCGTAGGGCGTCGATGAAGGCGGCGACTTCTGGTCGTCGGAGGGTTTCCGCGCGAGCCACCAGCCAATACGCCAGTTTGACCGAGACCTCGTCGACCAGGACCCGGACCAGGTCTGCGTGGCGGTCGGCCATGAAACAGGGGAGCAGGCCTATGCCTGCGGCGGCTCGGGTTGCTTCGACGTGGACGAAAACGTTGGTGGAGGTTACGGATTCGCGCATGGCGGGGGCGAAGCTGGAGGCCAGGTCGAGGTCGTCTACCTGGAGCATGGAGTCGATGAAGTAGACGAGCGGGTGCGCGGCTAGGTCGTTGATGGTTGTCGGGGTTCCGTGTTCGGCTAGATAGTCGCGGCTGCCGTAGAGGCCGAGGCAGTAGTCGGAGAGGCGGATTGCGGTGGCGCGGTGGACTTGTGGTTCGCCGACGACTACTTCTAGGTCGAGGCCGGAGCGTTGGGTGGAGGCTCGTCTTGTGGTGGCGACGATTTCTACGGTGATCTTGGGGTGTTGGCGTTGGACTTCGGCGGCGGCGGGGGCGGCTAGGTAGGCGCTGAAGCCGTCGGTTGCCGAGATCCGTACTACGCCTTCTAGAACTCTGCTGCCGTCGGCGTCGGCGGCGAGGGACTTGACGGCCGACTCGACCACCTCGGCGGCGGCCAGTGCTTCCTTGCCTAGTTCGGTGAGTTCCCAGCCGCCCGCGGCGCGGGTGAGAACTCGACCGCCGAGGGTGTGTTCCAGGGCGGCGATGCGCCGGGAGATGGTGGTGTGGTTGATGCCGAGTTCCTCGGCGGCCGACACGAAGCGCCCCGATCGGCCGACTGCCAGCAGAACCAGCAGGTCATCCGCGCTCGGTCGACGGGCGGACCCCGCGGAACCGACGTTCATATCTGCATCCTCGCAGATACGTACTGCACATCTAGTCATTGCGGACAAACCCATCTGCACTAATACTTCGTTGCAGCCAAGATTTGTGGGGGCCATCACATCTACACCCCGATGTGACCCCTGGCACGAAGGAGAGTTCGATGAGCGTGCGCAGTGCTTTGTGGCCAAGCGACCCAGGTGGGGTGCCGACCGGCTTGAGACGGGTGGTCGCCGCGTCGATGGCAGGCACGGTCGTCGAATGGTACGAGTTCTTCCTGTACGGCACCGCCGCGACGCTGGTGTTCAGCAAGGTGTTCTTCGCCAAGGGCACCAGCGATCTGGACGCGATCCTGGCCGCCTTCATCACCTACGCGGTCGGCTTCGCCGCACGCCCCTTGGGCGGCATCGTCTTCGGGCATTTCGGCGACAAGTACGGGCGCAAGAAGCTGCTGCAATTCAGCCTGATCCTGGTCGGCGCCTCGACGTTCCTGATGGGCTGTCTGCCGACGTTCGGTCAGATCGGCTACTGGGCGCCCGCGCTACTGGTCGTGCTGCGCTTCATCCAGGGCTTCGCCGTCGGCGGTGAATGGGGTGGCGCGGTTCTCCTTGTGGCCGAACACAGTCCGAGCCGTAGTCGCGGCTTCTGGGCGAGCTGGCCGCAAGCCGGAGTACCGATGGGAAACCTGCTCGCGACAGTAGTGCTGCTGGTGCTGACCACATGGTTGTCGGACGCGGCCTTCCTCAGTTGGGGTTGGCGCGTGGCCTTCTGGCTGTCCGCGGTGGTCGTGCTCGTCGGCTACTACATCCGCACGAAGGTCACCGACGCCCCCATTTTCGTTGCCACGCAACAGGAATTGGAACAGATCAAGGCGACCTCGCTGAGCGTCGTCGAGGTCCTCAAGCGCTACCCGCGCGGCGTCATCACCGCCATGGGTCTGCGTTTCGGCGAGAACATCCTGTACTACCTGGTGGTCACCTTCACCATCACCTATCTCAAGGTGCAGGTGCACGTCGACACCAAGGTGATTCTCTGGTGGCTGCTCGCCGCACACGCCGTGCATTTCGTGACGGTCCCGCTGGTCGGGCGGCTGTCCGACCGCTTCGGCAGGCGACCGATCTACCTGATCGGTGCGCTCACCGCGGGCACCTGGGGCTTCTTCGCCTTCCCGATGATGGACAGCGGGCACAACGCGGTCATCCTGTTCGCCATCATCATCGGCCTGGTATTCCACGCGTTCATGTACGCGGGCCAGCCCGCGATCATGGCCGAGATGTTCCCGACCCGCATGCGGTATTCCGGTGTGTCCCTTGGTTATCAGGTCACCTCGATCGTGGCCGGTTCGCTCGCGCCAATCATCGCCGTCCGCCTGCTCAACACCTACAAGTCCGCGGTGCCCATCGCGATCTATCTGGCCATCGCCGCGGCGGTCACCGTGGTCGCCGTCTTCTTCGCCCGCGAAACGAAAGGTCTGGACTTGGCAACTATCGATCTCGCCGATGCCGAATACCTGGCAGGCAGGCCCGCCACCCCGGTGGCCGCCAAATGAGTGACTTAGCCGGACGTTCCGCCCTGATCACCGGCGGCGCGAGTGGAATCGGTGCGGCCTGCGCGCGGGAACTCGCCGCGCGGGGTGCGCTGGTCACCATCGCCGACGTCGACGATGTCGGCGCCAAGGCGCTGGCCCGCGAACTCGACGGAAAGTCCTGGGCGGTGGATCTTCTCGACGTCGAGGCGCTGGAAACGCTCGACCTCGAGACGGACATCCTGGTGAACAACGCCGGGGTGCAGAGCATCAACCCGATCGAGGACTTCGCCCCGCAGCAGTTCCGGACCTTGCTCACGCTGATGGTCGAGGCGCCGTTCCTGCTCATCCGCGCCGCCCTGCCCCACATGTACCGGCAAGGCTTCGGCCGGATCATCAATGTCTCGTCGGTGCACGGGATTCGGGCGTCGGAATACAAGTCCGCCTATGTGACGGCCAAGCACGGCCTGGAAGGCCTGTCCAAGGTCACCGCGCTGGAGGGTGGCAGGCACGGCGTCACCAGTAACTGCGTCAGCCCGGGCTATGTCCGAACCCCGTTGGTGGACAAGCAGATCGCCGATCAGGCCAAGGCGCACAACATCCCCGAGCAAGAGGTGCTGGAGAAGATCCTGCTCACCGAGAGCGCGATCAAACGCCTGGTCGAGCCGGAAGAGGTTGCGTCACTGGTTAGTTGGCTCGTCTCGGCCGACGCGGGCATGGTGACCGGCGCCTCCTACACCATGGACGGCGGGTGGAGCGCTCGATGATCGAGCCCTCACCCCAAGGCGGACAGCGCCATTCGGCGCAGGATCGGCCTGGCGCGCACCGCGGTCGCCGTGGTCGCGCTGTGCGGGGTGGAGTTGATCAGTCCGAAGGCGGCGTGGGCCTGCACCCGCGCCGTCTCCTCGGGTAGCCCGGGATGCAGCTCGCGCAGCACCGTGACCCAGATTTCCACGTACTGACGCTGGGTGCGGCGCAGCTCCCGCCGGGCGGTGGTGGGCACGTTCTCGAGATCGCGGTCCTGGATCCGGATCAGGTCCGGATCGCCGAGCGCGAAGTCCAGGTGGAAGTCGACGAGCCCGTCCAGCGCCTCGGCCGCGTCCGCGGTGCGCGCGACTACCGCCTTACCGCCGTCGAGCAGCCGCTGGCTGACGCCGACGAGGAGCTCCACCAGCAACGCTTCCTTGTTCGGGAAATGGCGATACACCGCGGGCCCGCTGATACCGACGGCCGCGCCGAGGTCGTCCAGCCGCATGCCGAGGAACCCCCGGTCGGCGATGAGCCGGGCACCGGCATCGAGGAGTTGTTCCCGCCGCTGCGCCTTCAGCTGTTCACGGCGGGTGAGCGTGACAGGGTCAGTGCTGGTCACACGCGCTCCTTTCGCCCTATCTGGACATCTCGGTTAACCAAGATTAACCTGGATTCCAGTTATCGGCGACTAACTGGCCCGCCCGTCGCCCGACCACCACCCCTCATCGAGTCGCTCCGCGACGCTGACCCCGAGGATCACGTGATGACAGTTACCGAAGAGGCCGTCGACAACCGAGTCGCCCACAAGGCGCTGGTGGACGACCTGAGCGCCCGGCTCTCCGCCGCAGCGCTCGGCGGCCCCGTGAAAGCACGGGACCGTCACGTGGCGCGCGGCAAGCTGCTGCCGCGCCAGCGGGTGGACCAACTGCTCGACCCGGGCAGCCCATTCCTCGAACTCTCCCCACTCGCCGCGACCGGGATGTACGGCGACGAATCCCCCGGCGCCGGGATCATCACCGGCATCGGGCGGGTGTCCGGCCGCGAGTGCGTGATCGTGGCCAACGACGCCACCGTCAAGGGCGGCACCTACTACCCGATGACGGTGAAGAAGCATCTGCGCGCCCAGGAGATCGCGCTGCAGAATCAGCTGCCGTGTCTGTATCTCGTCGATTCCGGCGGCGCCTACCTGCCCGAGCAGGACGAGGTGTTCCCCGACCGGGAGCACTTCGGACGCATCTTCTACAACCAGGCGACCATGAGCGCCAAGGGAATTCCGCAGATCGCCGCGGTGCTCGGCTCCTGCACAGCGGGCGGCGCGTACGTGCCGGCGATGAGCGACGAGGCGGTGATCGTGCGCAATCAGGGCACCATCTTCCTCGGCGGACCGCCGCTGGTGAAGGCCGCGACCGGCGAGGTGGTTACCGCGGAGGAGCTCGGCGGTGGCGAACTGCATTCGCGCACTTCGGGTGTCACGGATCATCTGGCCGAGGACGATCAGGACGCGCTGCGCATCGTGCGCCGCATCGTCGCGACCCTCGGCCCGCGTCCGGCGAGTCCGTGGGCGATCCTTCCGCCGGTGGCGCCCGCCGCACCCGAATCCGAGTTGTACGACGTGGTGCCGGTCGACCTGCGCACCCCGTACGACGTCCGCGAGGTGATTCATCGCCTGGTCGACGGTGACCCGCACGGGGACAGCGCCTTCCACGAGTTCAAGGCCGAGTACGGCAAGACCCTGGTCACCGGTTTCGCGTATATCCACGGCCACCCGGTCGGCATCGTCGCCAACAATGGCGTGCTGTTCAGCGAATCCGCCATGAAGGGCGCGCATTTCATCGAGCTGTGCGACAAGCGCAAGATCCCGCTGCTGTTCCTGCAGAACATCACCGGCTTCATGGTCGGCCGCGACTACGAGGCGGGCGGCATCGCCAAGCACGGCGCCAAGATGGTCACCGCGGTGGCCTGCGCGCGGGTGCCGAAGCTGACCGTGGTGATCGGCGGATCGTATGGCGCGGGCAACTACTCGATGTGCGGGCGCGCGTATTCGCCACGTTTCCTGTGGATGTGGCCCAATGCCCGAATCTCGGTGATGGGCGGCGAGCAGGCGGCCTCCGTCTTGTCGACGGTGCGCGGCGATCAGCTCGACAGCTCGGGGCAGCCGTGGTCGGCCGAGGACGAAGAAACGTTCAAGGCGCCGATCCGCGACCAGTACGAGAGCCAGGGCAATCCCTACTACTCGACGGCTCGCCTGTGGGATGACGGCGTGATCGATCCCGCGGACACGAGAACCGTCCTCGGACTTGCCCTTTCGGTGTGCGCGCAGGCGCCGCTCGAACCCGTTTCCTACGGCGTCTTCCGGATGTGAGTGTGATGCTGAACAAGTCCCATCCCGTCGGGTTCGACACCGTTCTGGTAGCCAACCGTGGCGAGATCGCGGTGCGGGTCATCCGCACCTTGCGCGCCATGGGAATTCGCTCGGTGGCGGTCTATAGCGATGCCGACGCCGACGCCAGGCATGTGCACGAGGCCGACACCGCGGTGCGGCTGGGCCCGGCCCTCGCGCGCGAAAGTTACCTCGCGATAGACAAAGTGGTGGCCGCTGCCGTGCGCACCGGCGCGCAAGCCGTGCATCCTGGATACGGATTCCTTTCCGAGAACGCCGCTTTCGCTGCGGCGCTCGCGGACGCGGGCGTCGTCTTCCTCGGACCGCCTGCCCGCGCCATCGAGGTGATGGGCGACAAGATCGCGGCGAAGAACACCGTCTCCGCCTTCAACGTCCCGGTCGTGCCCGGCATCGCCAGGCCTGGCCTGACCGACGCCGACCTGATCGACGCGGCGCGCGAGGTCGGCTACCCGGTGCTGGTCAAGCCCTCGGCCGGTGGTGGCGGCAAGGGCATGCGGTTCGTCGAGGACCCCGCGCAGCTGCCGGAAGCGCTGCTCAGCGCGCGCCGCGAGGCCGCCTCCGCGTTCGGTGACGACACCCTGTTCCTGGAACGCTTCGTCACCCGCCCGCGGCACATCGAGGTACAGGTCCTCGCCGACCAGTTCGGCAACGTGCTGCACCTCGGCGAACGCGAATGCAGCCTGCAGCGCAGGCACCAGAAGGTGATCGAGGAGGCGCCGTCGCCGCTGCTCGATGCGGCGACCCGGGCCAGGATCGGCGCGGCCGCCTGCAACACCGCGCGCAGCGTCGACTACGTCGGCGCGGGCACCGTCGAGTTCATCGTCTCCGCCGACCGGCCGGACGAGTTCTTCTTCATGGAGATGAATACCCGCCTGCAGGTGGAACATCCGGTCACCGAGCTGGTCACCGGCGTCGATCTGGTGGAGTGCCAGGTCCGGGTCGCGGCCGGGCAGAAGCTCGCGGTGGAGCAGCACGAGATCCGGATGATCGGGCACGCCATCGAGGCCAGGGTGTACGCCGAGGATCCCGGTCGCGGCTTCCTGCCCACCGGCGGCACGGTGCTCGACCTGTCCGAGCCCGAAGGCAGTGGGGTCCGGGTGGATTCGGGCCTGCGCGTCGGGACCGTGGTCGGCAGCGACTACGACCCGATGCTGTCGAAGGTCATCGCGCACGGCGCCGACCGGACCGCCGCGATCGCGAAACTCGATCGGGCACTGGGCGATACGGTGCTGCTCGGAGTCACCAGCAATATCGAGTTCCTGCGCTTCCTGCTCGCCGACCCGAATGTCGCGGCGGGACACCTGGATACCGGACTGCTGGATCGCCGGGTCGCCGACTTCCACCCCGCCCCGGTCGACGACGAGATGTTCCTGGCCGCCGCCACCTACCGCTGGCTGCGGCGCTGGCCGACCACACAGAGCGATCCCTGGCACGTCCCCTCCGGCTGGCGCATCGGCAATGCCGCGCCGACCTCGATCCGACTGGCCGGGGGTGATCGGATCGAGCACGTCTACCTCACCGGCACACCTACAGACGCGACGGCCCGCATCGACGAGGGCGAATCCACTTCGATCACAGCCGATTTCGACGACCACGTGCTGACGCTGACACTCGACGGCATCCGCCGCGAATACCGGGTCGCCGAATACGACGGGCAACTGTGGCTGGCCGGCCCCACCGGCATCGCCATGCTGCGCGAGGTCCCAGAGGCCGGCGTGCGTGGCACGACCGAACACGTCGGTGACGCCGAAATCAAGAGCCCCATGCCGGGTTCGGTCATCGCGGTGCAGGCCGACACCGGCACCACCGTCACCGCGGGCGCCCCCGTCGTCATCGTGGAGGCGATGAAGATGGAGCACTCGCTCACCGCACCGATCGCCGGCACCGTCGAAATCCTGGTGACACCCGGCACCCAGGTCCGCCTCGATCAAGTACTTGCCCGCATTATCGCGGCGCCTGCCGCCGAAACGCCGCCGTCGCAACCGGATTCTGGCGTGCACCGCAACGCCGAGGAAAACTCGAATACCGCCGAGCGAGAAGGAAACCCAGTATGACCGACTTCCTGTCCACCGGCGCGCTGCCGCAGGAGTACCGCGACCTCGCCATGACCGTGCGCGATTTCGCGCGGACGGTGGTCGCCCCGGTGGCCGCCGAGCACGACGCGAAGCACACCTTCCCGTACGAGGTGGTCGCGGGCATGGCCGAGATGGGCCTGTTCGGCCTGCCGTTCCCCGAGGAGTACGGCGGCATGGGCGGCGACTACTTCGCGCTGTGCCTGGCGCTGGAGGAACTCGGCAAGATCGACCAGAGCGTGGCCATCACCCTGGAAGCCGGTGTCTCCCTGGGCGCGATGCCCATCTTCCGCTACGGCAACGACAAGCAGAAGCAGGAATGGTTGCCGCAGTTGACGAGTGGGCGCTCGCTCGCCGCGTTCGGGCTCACCGAACCGGGTGCGGGCAGCGACGCGGGCGGGACCAAGACCACCGCGATCGTCGACAGCGGTGACTGGGTGATCAACGGCAGCAAGCAGTTCATCACCAACTCCGGCACCGACATCACCACGCTGGTCACGGTGACGGCGGTGACCGGCCAGCAGGGCGGCAAGAAGGAGATCTCCACCATCCTGGTGCCCACCGACACACCCGGCTTCGTCGCCGAACCCGCCTACAACAAGGTCGGCTGGAACGCCTCGGACACCCACCCGCTCAGCTTCACCGACGTCCGCGTGCCCGAGGAGAACCTGCTCGGCGAGCGCGGCCGCGGCTACGCGAACTTCCTGCGCATCCTGGACGAGGGCCGCATCGCCATCGCCGCGCTCGCGGTCGGCGCCGCCCAGGGCTGCGTCGACGAGAGCGTGCGCTACGCCAAGGAACGCGAGGCGTTCGGCCAGGTCATCGGCCGCAATCAGGCCATCGCCTTCAAGATCGGCCGGATGGAAGCGCGTGCTCACACGGCCCGCACCGCCTACTATGACGCCGCAGCACTGATGCTGGCGGGCAAGCCGTTCAAGAAGCAGGCGTCCATCGCCAAACTGGTGGCCAGCGAGGCGGCCATGGACAATTCTCGCGACGCCACCCAGATCTTCGGCGGCTACGGCTTCATGAACGAATACCCGGTAGCCCGGCACTACCGGGACAGCAAGATCCTCGAAATCGGTGAGGGCACAACGGAGGTGCAGTTGATGCTGATCGGACGGGAGCTCGGACTGTGACCGAAACCGACAACTTGCGCAGGGTCGTGCAGACCGGCATGTGGTTCGAGGAGCTCGAGACCGATGTGCGGTACGAGCACCGGCCGGGCCGCACCATGACCGAGACCGACAACGTGCTGTTCAGCACGCTGACCATGAATCCACAAGGGCTGCACATCGATGCGGCCTACAGCGAGGCCCAGGAGCCGTTCCATCAGCGCCTGGTCAACTCGCTGTTCACCCTCGGCACCATGGTCGGCCTCGCGGTGGCGCACCTGACCCAGGGCACCACCGTCGCCAACCTGGGCTTCACCGAGGTGAAGTTCCCGGCGCCGCTGTTCCACGGCGACACCGTCTACGCCGAAACCGTCGTGCTGGACAAGCGGGTGTCGAAGAGCAGGCCCGGCGAGGGCATCGTCACCTTCCGCCACACCGCGCGCAACCAGCACGGCACCGTCGTGGCGGTCGCGGTACGCAACGCGATGATCCGCCTACGACCCGAGTCCGGACAGCCATGACGTGGGCGATGCCGGGACCGGCGTGGTTGTTCTGCCCGGCGGACCGGCCGGAACGCTATGAAAAGGCCGCCGCGGCAGCCGATGTGGTGATCCTCGACCTCGAGGACGGCGTCGCCGCCGGGGACAAGGCGGCGGCGCGTAAGGCGCTGGTCGAGACACCGCTGGATCCCGAGACCACGGTGGTCCGGGTCAACGCCGTCGGCACCGACGAGCACGCCCTCGATCTCGCCACGCTGACCGACACCCGGTACCGGCGCATCATGCTGCCGAAATGCGAATCGGCCGAACAGATCACGGCACTGGCCGAGTACGAGGTGATCGCGCTGATCGAATCGCCGCTCGGCGCACTCACGGTCGGCACCGCGCTGACGGCGAGCAATGCGATCGGCGTGATGTGGGGCGCCGAGGACCTCGTCGCCGGGCTCGGCGGCAAGTCGAGCAGGCACGCCGACGGCAGCTATCGCGATGTGGCGCGCCATGTTCGGTCCACCTCGCTGCTCGCGGCCAAGGCGTACGGGAAGTTCGCGCTCGACTCGGTGTATCTCGACATCCGTGATCTCGACGGTCTGCGCGCCGAGTCGCTGGACGCGGTCGCCGTCGGATTCGACGCCAAGGTCGCCATCCATCCCAGTCAGGTCGCGGTCATTCGCGCGGCGTACGCGCCGTCGGCGGCGGAGATCGACTGGGCCAGCAGGGTACTCGAAGAGGTACCTAAGCATCGTGGCGTGTTCGCCTTCGAGGGCCGCATGGTCGACGCCCCCGTCTTGCGGCATGCCGAGCAGATCGTGCGGCGCGCCGAGCGCGCCTGACCACCAGTTCGAACAGCCAGGAGGAACGCGGTGCAACCACAGTGGGTGCCGACCGAGCAGGATATCGCCGACGCCAGGATCACCGACTTCGCGAAGTTCGTCGAAGCGCGCACCGGCGTAGCGACATCCGACTACCACGAACTGTGGCAGTGGTCCGTCGATGAACTCGCCGACTTCTGGCACGCGGTCTGGGACTACTTCGAGCTCGGAAACGTCGCGGGCGACGTACTGGCCAGCGCGGAAATGCCGGGCGCACAGTGGTTTCCCGGCACCCGGCTGAACTACGTCGATCAGATCGTCCGCCAGTTCCGCTCCGACCGCCCGGCGATCATCGCGGCTTCCGAGGACACACCGCTGCGCGAGGTGTCCTGGGCCGAATTGATCGACAACACAGCGGCATTCACGCAGACGCTGCGTTCCTTGGGTGTGCAGGCAGGCGATCGGGTCGCGGGCTACCTGCCCAACATCCCGGAGGCGGTCGTCGCGTTCCTGGCGACCGCGAGCATCGGCGCGATCTGGAGCGCCTGCGGCCAGGACTACTCGGCCAAGGCCGCGCTGGATCGGCTCGGCCAACTCGAACCCACCGTGCTGATCACCGCGGACGGCTACCGGTTCGGCGGCAAGGCCCATGACAAGCGCGACGACATCGCCACGCTGCAAGCGGGTCTCGGCACGCTGCGCGCCACCATCGCCGTTTCCCAACTCGGCCTCGACGTTCCGGACGCGACGCCATGGCGCGACGCGATCAGCTACGACGAGGCCGCGCCCGCCGTGATCACCACGGCGGCAGTCGATTTCGATCATCCGCTGTGGATCGTGTTCTCCTCCGGCACCACCGGCCTGCCGAAGGGCATCGTGCACGGGCACGGCGGGGTGCTGCTGGAACACCTCAAAGCCATTGCCCTGCAATCCGATATCGGCGTCGACGACACCTTCTTCTGGTACACCAGCCCGAGCTGGATGATGTGGAACTTCCAGGTCTCCGGTCTGCTGGTCGGCGCGACCATCGTCTGTTACGACGGCAGCCCCACCCATCCGGCGACGGATGGGTTGTGGCGCATCGCCGCCGAGACCCGGACAACGGTGCTCGGCACCAGTCCCGGCTACGTGCTGGCCTGCATCAAAGCGGGCGTCGTGCCGCGCAGCGAGCACGACCTGTCCGCGCTGCGCTCGGTCGGCATCTCCGGTTCGGCGCTGCCGACCTCGTCGGCCCTCTGGTTGACCGAGAACGCCGGTGACGGCGCCCAGATCAACTCGATCAGCGGCGGCACCGACGTGGTGTCCGCCTTCGTCGGCGGCTCCCGCATGGTGCCCGCCTGGCCGGGCGAGCTGTCGACCCGCTTCCTCGGCACGGCGCTCGACGCCTTCGACGGCACCGGGCAGCCGGTCCGGGACGAGGTCGGCGAGCTGGTGATCACCAAGCCGATGCCGTCCATGCCGGTCAGCTTCTGGAACGACCCGGACGGAAAGCGTTATCACGACGCCTATTTCGACATGTATCCCGGCGTGTGGCGGCACGGCGACTGGATCACCATCACCGACCGCAACACCGTCCTCGTGCACGGCCGCTCCGACTCCACCCTCAACCGGCACGGCATCCGGATGGGCAGCGCCGACATCTACCAGTCCGTCGAAGGCCTCCCCGAGATCGCCGAGGCCCTGGTCATCGGTGCCGAACAACCGGACGGCGGCTACTGGATGCCGCTGTTCGTCGTGCTCGCGCCGGGCGCCGAACTCACCGAGGAGCTCAAGACCCGCATCAGCACCCTCATCCGCACCGAGGTCTCCCCGCGCCACGTACCCGACGAGATCCTGGTCGCCCCCGGTATTCCGCACACCAGGACGGGTAAGAAGCTCGAGGTCCCGATCAAGAAGCTGTTCCAGGGCGCCGAGGCGGACCGGGTCGTCGAACGCAGCGCCGTCGACAACCCGGACCTGCTGGACTGGTACGCCGCCGTCCGCCCCGCCACTTCCTGAGCCGGGCGGGCCGGTTTTCCGCTGTTCCGGGTGTTCATCAGGACGCCCGGGTTTACAGTCATCGATGCAGGTCGGGGTATCGAGGAGGACGGCCATGCCACAGCGGATCTCATCGCGTTTCCGGTTGCGCACCGCGCTCGGGGACCTCGCCACCAGGGACGGCTGGATCACCGCCGTGCCCGCGACCATCGGCTGGCTCCGGCTACAGGAACTACACGCCAGGGCGGCCGGCGGCGGACCGGGCTGCCTGCTGGCCGAGGTCGTCGAACTCACCCCGGAGCAGGCGAAGACGATTTATCACAACGACGTCGGCGCCGCGCTCGGGCAAATGGTCGCCGCGCCCGCGGCGGGCCGGTTGACGTTCTTCGCCTCGCTGCTCGACCATGTCCAGTCCACCGGCACGCTGCGCGGCCTGGAATCCCCCTATCTGTTCGGCCTCGAAGAGGCCAAACGCAGCAACGACACCGCGCTGCTCGGTCGTGCCGAAAACATCTGGCAGGCACTGTGGTCCGCGAGCCCGGACGCACCGGTGGCCACGGCGGTGAACGGTGCGCTGCTGCTCGATCCCGAGACCAATGTGGCGACGATCCTGAACGACGACGATCTCACCGCGCTGGCACCGGGCGGAACATACGCGTCGTTGATGTTCGGTTCGGGCCGAGAGGTCTCGGCCGCGGGCAGTCTCGTCTCGCGCAACGCGAGCCATGCCGCGGGGCTCTTCGACATCGACGGCTGGCGGCTCACCATGATCGTCATCGGCGCTATCGGCGGCGCGGTCGTAGGCGGTCTCGTTGCCATCGCCTTGGCACCGGAGGTCGGCGCACCGCCGGTCTACTTCATGCTGTTCGGCACGCCCGTCATCCATACGGTGCTGACGACGGCGAGCTGGACCGCCGCCATCACCGGCATTGCTCGGCGGGCTCACCGCAGCCGCCATCGCGGATTACCAGGGGCACGGCATGCTGGAGGACAGCGACAGAACCGGCTACGCGCTCCGGACCGGAACCAGCAGCACCCGCACCACCGATCACGGAACCGACTGGCACGACATCGAGTACCCCGAGCACACCGGGACGACCGACCTCGGCGAACAGAACATCCCGCAGTCGACCACCACGAGCGGAACCGGTGACGGCTACGAGACACTCGACGCCGGTCGTCGACGTCGCGTCCGTGATCGGAACGCCGAACCGGCGTTCCAACTGCACGTCGTCATCGTCGGCAGTTATCGAGCCGACCCGGTGACCGGCCGGCCCATCGGGCCCGACCTGCTCCATCCGGATGGTCCGGACCACCCGAACGGACCGCACGGGGCAAATCACCCCGATCAGCCGAATCGCCCTGACCAGCCGAACGAGCCCGACCGGCCCGACGAGCCGAATCATCCTGACAACAAAGGAAATAACGAAAACAACGGCGATAACGGCGATAACGGCGATAACGGCAACGACGGAAACAACGGCCGCAATAACAACGGCGGCGACGGCCCCGGCGAAACCGGTTTGCCCGCAGACGAATACGGCAGCGTGTTCCCCACCGGCCACCCGCTCGGCTGGATCACCGACGCGGACCCGGACAGCCGACGCAGCGTCGGTATGCTCCGCATACGCACACCCTCCTGGCCGACGGGAGCCGGCTTGGAGAGCCTCGTCATCCCCGTCGGCACCGAAGCCGGTGAATCCACCACCTACCTCCTGACCGCCCTCCCCCGCATCGAACTCGACGCGACTGGGAAGCTCACCGCGTCGGCGGGGTACCTCGGTATCGACGAAAGAGTCACCACCGCACTGAAACTCTTCAACTCCCGATAACAGGCATCCCGCCGCCGGAGTGATCGATCGGTAGTACGGATGCCCGCCCATGGAAGCCGTGAAGATGGCCGCCCGGGCGGCGCGGGCCTCGGCTAGGTTGTGGTGCTCTTCGGGGGTGAGCCGGTACCGGGCCAGGACTCGGCGGGCCGAGTGGACCAGCGCGGGCCATACCGGTAGCTCACGCGGAAATGCGAACGTCATGACGGACTCCTTCAAGGAAAGGCCCACCACCACAACCGATTTCGGACACGACCGAACGCCCGAGGCGCTCGATATCCGGGCACGGTAGTGCCCGGTAGGTCGAAAGGCTTCGGGTTCAGTCGGTCACACGGCAGCAGCGGGCCGGGAACGAGTGGGATGTCGAATCCGTACTCGGATACGGACTATCGCCTGACTTCATGTCCCTCACCTCCTTGCCGCCGAGACGCGCGCGCGTCGTGAATACAGTGTCGGACCACGCGAGGCAGGGGGACGCCGACCGAAACGGCCCGGCGGGCACCCCTCTCGTCAGAGCTTCGGCACTGCACGACGTATCCCGTATCGGGAAGCCACCTGGGATCGCCCCTTAATCCGAAGCGATCTGTCCTGATCCTGGGCGTCTCTCGACGTCGTCGGATCAGTGGCCTGTGTTCGCGCAGGAGCCTCGCCTAGCGAGGTGCTGACCGCCTCAGCATGGCTGCTCAGCGATACCGCGTCAAGTACGGTTGATTACCTGCTGCGTCATAGACCCAGCCGCCGATGTCTCATAACGTGGGGTGAAACAGGTTCGTCCCATACCCAGTGGAGGTGGCACCGTGGCCGCACCCGACGTCCGAGCGCGCGACGAGGCGGCTGCCTATCCGCCGGGTTCGCGACTGCCCGCCATCGTGCAGAGCATCCTGTTCCAGGTCGATCGGCAGCGATTCGTGCCCGCCCTGGCGCGCCGGTACGGCGACGTCTTCACACTGCGGATCCCGCCGTTCGCCGACCACGCGGTGATCTTCTCCCGCCCGGAGCACATCAAGGAGATCTTCGCGGGCAACCCGCGCGACCTGCACGCGGGCGAGGGCAACCAGATCCTCGGCTACGTCATGGGCCAGCACTCCCTGCTGCTCACCGACGAGGACGAACACGCACGCGCCAGACGGCTGCTGATGCCCGCCTTCAACGGCTCGGCGCTGCGCGCCTACCGCGACCTGGTCGCCGAGATCGCCGTCGCCGAGATCGACCGCTGGACAACGGATTCCACGCTGATGACGCTCGACCGAATGAACGCGCTCACGCTCGAGGTGATCATCCAGGTGGTCTTCGGGGTCACCGACGCGCAGACCCGCACCGAGCTCGCGCCGCGACTCCGGCAGATCGTGCACATGAATCCGCTGGTGTTCCTCGGCTCCAAGTCGACCCTGCTCGGCCGCATCGGCCCGTGGAAGCGGTTCGCCGACAACCTGCACGCCGTCGACGCCCTGCTCTACGCCGAGATCGCGAGCCGACGCCACGCGCCCGACCTGGCCGAGCGCACCGACGTGCTGTCCCGGCTGCTGCACGCGGGTTCCGACGACGATGCCGACCCGCCGCTCACCGATGCCGAACTGCGCGATCAGCTCATCACCCTGCTGCTCGCGGGCCATGAGACGACCGCGTCGGCGCTGTCCTGGGCGCTGTACGAGATCGCCGCGCACCCCGACATTCAGGAGGCGGCCTTCGACGCCGCGCACAGCGGCGACGACAAGTACCTCGAGGCCGTCATGAAGGAAGCGATGCGGCTGCACGTCGTCATCAACGGCGCCAATCGAAAGCTCACCAAGGACATGACAATCGGCGGCAGACGACTGCCCGCGGGCACGGTGGTGAACACCTCGATCCTGCTCGCGCACCGCAGCCCCGACAACTATCCCGACATCGCCGTCTTCCGGCCGGACCGCTTCCTCGCGGGCGAGGTGGCGCCGAACACCTGGCTGCCCTTCGGCGGTGGGGTCAGGCGCTGCATCGGTGCGGGCTTCTCGCTCATGGAGGGCACCGCGGTATTGCGGGAAATCCTTGTGCGGCTTTCTCTTTCGCTACCCGACGGCGCGGCGCCGGAACGCGGGAAGACCCGGAACATCACGACGATCCCCCGGGGCAAGGCGCGACTGGTCATCACGCCGCGCAGCTGACCAGGCCGCGCGGGGAACGGATCGACTGTGGCGACCCTCACCCGCCGTGACCTGCGCCTACAGGTCGGGGCGACGCCTGTCGCCTTCCGCCAGGTCCGGCGCCGATTCCGGGTGACCTGGGGCACCCGGCCGGTACAGCGGGCCGCCCGCACCGAGCCGTAGCCCGTCTCACCAGCCCTGATCAGTACGATGTCCGCATGAGTGTCGACAATCGCCGTACGGCGCGGAAGGCGAGCACCGGCGACTCGGCACCCCGGGAGGTCCGGCGCAGGCCGAAGAATCGACGGGCCCAGATCGCCGCGGCCTCGGCCGCCGCGTTCGGCGCGCTGGGCTACCACGGCGTGAGCATGGAGGACATCGCCACCGGTCTCGGCATCAGTTCGGCCGCGCTGTACCGCCACTACCCGAGCAAGTACGCGCTGTTCCGCGAGGAATTGCTGCGGGTCGGCCGGGCCATGACCGAGGCGGTCGAGCTGCCCGAGGAGGCCGCCGCGTGGTCGCCCGAGCGGCGGCTGCGACACGTGCTCGACGCGCTCATTGCCGTCACGATCGAGAACCGGCCGACCATCACCCTGGTGCGCTGGGAGGGCCGCTACCTCGAGCCCGACGATCTGACGCTGCTGAACGACCAGCAGTTCGCCGTGCTCGGCGCGCTCGGCACCCAGCTCGCCGAGCTGCGGCCGGAGCTGACCGAGGACGACACCCGGGTGCTCCGCATGGCGCTGCTGAGCACGATCACCAGCATCGCCGACCATCACGCCACCCTCCCGGCGAAATCCCTTGCCCGACTGTTGAGTTCGGCGTGCCAGCTGCTCATCGGCACCCAGCTGCCCGCGGAGCAGCACGCCGAGCCGCTGCAGGTGGTCGAGATCCCGGACTCGTTCAAACACGAACTGCTGCTGCGCAAAGCGGTGGAGCTGTTCCACGAGCGCGGGTATCCCAATGTCAGCGTGGAGGACATCGCCACCGCCGCAGGACTTTCCGCCGCTTCGGCGGTATACCGGTTCTATCGCGGCAAGAGCGACCTGCTCGCCGCGGCGTTTCGCCGTGCCGCGGAACGGGTTTCGGGCGCGGTCGGCCCGGCGGTGGCGACCGCGGCCAGCCCGGAGGGCGCCCTGACCACGCTGATCGACCAGTACGTCGCCGGTTCGTTCGCCGAGCGCGCGCTGACCTACGTGTATTTCACGGAGTTCCAGCATGTTCCGGTGGAGGAACGCACGGTGCTGCGAAACATCCAGCGGCTCAGCGTCGAAGAGTGGGCGCGCCTGCTGCGCGAAGTACGGCCGGAGCTTTCGCCCGCCGAGGCGCGCTTCCTCATCCACGCCGCGTTCGCGTTGGTGGTGGACCTCGGCCGCGCGTTCGACAACCAGCCGATGGCGGCGCAGTGCCGGGTGCGGTTGTTGATGCAGCTGGTTCTGTTCGGTCGTCCCGCAGCGGCGTAGACACCGGGACAGACGAGCACGACCGGAGTACCGACCGGTCGCTTATGTTAAGCGGTATTCCACATCCTTGAAGCCGAATAGCTGAAGGTAGCGGGTTAAATCATACTCTCATTGTGATCTTCGATTCAGTTTGATTTCAGGCCCGCAAGGCCCGGCGACCGAGCGTCCGATTCGGCTACCATCGCGGCCATGGGTGCCCAGGAAGGCCGCGCCGCGGACAAGGCGTCCGACGGGACGGCCGCGCGCGTGGTCCGGCGGCGGCCGCGTGACCGGCGCGCCCAGATCGCGGCGGCCTCCGCGGAAGCGTTCGGGTCGCTCGGGTATCACGGCATTAGCATGGAGGACATCGCGTCCCGGCTCGATATCAGCTCGGCCGCGCTGTACCGCCACTACCCCAGCAAGTACGCGCTGTTCCGCGAGGAAGCCCTGCGGCTCGGCACGCTCAGCGAGGCGGCGGTGCGCCTGCCGGACTCGGCCCGCGGACTGCCTGCCGAAGTACGGCTCGGGCACGTCATGGATGCGCTCATCGCCTCCTCGATCACGAATCGCCGCAGTGCCGCGCTGCTGCGCTGGCAGCGCCGCTATCTCGACGACGCCGATGCGGCGATCCTGGACAACCAACTGGCACAGGTGAATTCGGTCCTCATGGCGCTGCTCGGCGAGACGCGGCCGGAGCTGGCCAAGGCCGACCGGGCCGTGCTGTCGGCCGCGGTGCTGAGCGTGCTCAGCAGCATCGGCGATCACCATGTGTCGATCCCGGTGCGCGCCTTGGCCACCATGCTCGGCGCCGCCTGCCGCGCAGTCGCCGACTGCGTGCTGCCACCCTCCGCCGAACACACCGAAACCCTTGCGGCAAGCGAGATTCCGTTGACCTTCAAGCACGAGCTGCTGCTCGCGCGGGCGATCGAACTGTTCCACCAACGCGGCTATCCGAATGTGAGCGTCGAGGACATCGCCACTGCGGCCGGGCTGCCCGCCTCGTCGGCGGTGTACCGCTTCTACCGCAGCAAGGGCGACATCCTGGCGGCCGCGTTCCGCCGTGCCGCGGACCGGGTTTCGGCCGCGATCGGACCGGCGGTCGCGGCGGCGGACGGGCCGGAGCAGGCGCTGACGACGCTGATCGAGCTGTATGTGGCCGGCTCGTTCGCCGAGCGCGAGCTGACCTTCGTCTACTACGCCGAGATCAGCAATGTGCCCGCCGATGATCGGACGGTGCTGCGAAACATCCAGCGGCTCAACGTCGAAGAGTGGGCGAAGCTGCTGGCCGAGGTCAGGCCCGAGCTATCCGCCGCCGACGCCAGGTTGCTGGTGCACGCGGCCCTGGCCCTGGTCGTCGATCTGGGTCAGCGCTTCGGCTCCGACGACCCGGTGTGCTCGCGGCAGCGGGTCGTGCACCTGATGCGGGTCGTGCTTTTCGGGCGACAGGGCGGATAGCTACTGCTGCGGCGGCGAGGCGAGCGGCGAGTTCACCTTGTTCACCAACCAGCGGCCGTCGACATTCTCCAACCGCATCACCATGGACAGCTGGCCGGGCGCGGGCTTGCCCTGGGTGCCCATGCTGGTGATGGTCTGGCCGATCACCACGATGGCCTCGGCCGAGGTTTCGTCGCCGGTTTCGATCGCGCACTGGACGTCGTTGACCTTCGACACCACCTCACCCTGGGTGAGCACCTCGCGCAATTCCTTGCTGGTGCTGTCGAATTGCTTCTTCCAGTCGCCGGTCGCGCCGTCGAGGACGGCGGCGAAGTAGTCGTCCAGCTTCTTGGCGTCGTAGTCGGCCAGGATCGGGGCGTACTTGCAGGCGGCGGTGCGCGCGTCCGCGTTGGCGTCGATTATGGCTTTGTTGCCCTTGTTCTGGAGGTAGAAGACGACGCTGGAAGCGACTGCGGCGCAAAGCAGCACGGCGGCCGCCACTTGAATGGCGAGTCGTCCGGCTCGGCCGGGTACCAGTCGAATCCGTTTTCCTGCGGTCGTCTCGGTCGCCGACTCTTGCTCTACCACAGCACTATTCGAATCATCGGGCGTTGACTCTTCGGGCACTGCGGCGATCTCGCCCTCGTTGTCGGTCATCAGATGTGCTCCTATCTACCAGGTGCCGGTCGGGACAGCTCATTGCCGGTGACGCCGGGCGGCGGCCCGGATCCGTTGTCCGGCACGTTCGGTCGTGGTGCGTTCGCCGAGCCGCGAACCTGCAGCGCCGGGTTGCTGGTGACGCAGTAGTTGTAGAGCCGCACCCTGGTGTCCACGGTCTTCGTGGTCGGCACCACGGGCACGGTGTCGTAGTCACAGGTCGGCCGTGGCCACGGATCGATGAGGGTGTGATACGCGTTGTCGTGCGCCGGAATGCCGATCGCCTCCGAACCCGCACGCAGCGCCGGGAACAGCGCCGCGATGGCCGGGGCCCGCAGCTTCGCGGCCTTGGTGATCGCGACGAAGTTGGTGACCAGGTTGGTCATCGGGTCCTCGGTGTCGCGCACGATGCCGCCGAGGGTGGCCAGCTGGCCGGGCCCGAGGTCGAGGAACTTGCGTACCTCCTGGTCCGCCGCGGTCAACTGCTGGAACAGCGCGCTGGAGCCGGTGGTCAGCGTGGTCAGGTCGGGTTGCGCGTGCGACGTCGTGTCGGCGATCACCTGGAGGTTCGCGATGAGCTGCCTGGTCTGCGGGAGCAGATCGGTGAGCCCGGCCATGGCTCTGCTGATGCCGGAGATCATGTTGCGCAACCGATCCGGGCCGCCGGCGAGGGCCTTGTCGAGTTCGTCGACGATCACATTGAGTCGGCCTGGGTTCATTCCGGCGATCAGCCCGCTCATGCTGCCGAGTACCGACTGCACCGTCACCGGGGTTGTCGTCCGCGCGCGCTCGACCACCGTGCCGTCGACGAGGTACGGGCCGCTGTCCGCGTCCGGCCGGAAGTCCAGATACTGCTCCCCCGCCGCGGAAAGCCGACCGACGGCGACGGTGCCACCCACCGGAATCTTCGCGGTCTTGTCGATTTCGGCGATCGCCGCGACGCCGTCACCGGAGATCCGTACCTCGCCGACCTTGCCGACCCGGGTGCCTCGGAAGGTGACGTCGTTGTTCGCCGCAAGACCACCGGAGTTCTGCAACTCGACCCGCACCGTGTACGTACTCGGCAGCGGCTTGATCCGCAGCACGTTGGCACCGAGATAGGACACCCCGAGCACGAGCACCAGGATCAGACCGACATTGGCCACGGCGACCCGGCGGCGGACCAGCCATTGCCACAGCGGCGGATTCATCGCCCACCACCTTGCAGTCGGCCGATGACCTTCTCGATCATCTGCGCCAGGCTGCCGACAAACGCTGGCACATCACCGATTTCGGGTGGTCTGCTGCCCTTCGGGTCGGTCAGCGCGCCGACGCTCAGATAGGACACGGTGGCCGCGACCGCGAGCACCGGGCCGTCCAGGCTGGCCGAGATCGACGGGTAGATGGCGTGCAGCCCATCCAGCGCACCCGAGAGATCGTCACCCATCTGGGCGAATCCGGACATGAGCCGCTGGATGCTGTCGAACAGGCTGAGGAAGTCGGGACCGGTGGTGTCGGTGAAGTCGCCGAGCGCGGCCATCGTCACCGAGACCTTGGCGATGAGATCGGCGATGGCCCTGTTGTTTTCGGCGACCAGCCCGATCAGCGGCGGGAAGGTGTCCGCAGCCGCGCCCAATTCGGCTTTGCGCCTGGCCAATTCGCCGGTGAGCGTATTCAGCCCGGACAGCACACCGTCGACGTCGGCGGTCCGCCGGTTGAGTGCGGCGAGCACGTCGGTCATCTCGGTGATCAGATGCGACAGCTCCGGCGCGCGCCCGGCGAACATGGAGTTCATCTCGGAGGTGATCCGCGCCGCCTGGTTGAGGCCACCGCCGTTGAGCAGCAGCGAGACCGACATCATCAGCTGCTCCACCGAGGCGCCGGTCGCGGTGTGGTCGGGTGCGATGGTGTCGCCCGGCCGCAGCAGCTCGGCGCTCGCCTGTTTGGTGGGCAGGGTCATCGCGACGAACATGTCGCCGAGCGGGGTGGCCTGGCGCAGCTCGGCGGTGGTGCCGCGGGGCAGCTGGATGTCCTGGCGGATCTGCATTTCCACGTCGGCGAGGAAGTCGGTGGTGCTGATCGCGGAGACCATGCCGACGTCGGTGCCGCCGATCTTGACGTGCGCGTTCGCGGGCAGGTTGAGGGCGTCCCGGAACACCGCGTGCAGGGGGTAACCGGGGCCGCCGATGCCGGGCTTGGGCAGCGGCACGTTGTCTACCGTCACCGCGCAGCCAGAGGTCGCACCGACCGCCACCGCGATGGCAACCGTGGCCAAGGCTCGCGTCCTCATTTGGTAAGTCCGAGCAATGCCGCGGTGAGTCCGAAGTCCGGGCCGAAGTCCTGGATCTTGCCGGTGCGGCAGCCGTCGAGGCGCATCTGCACTCGTTCGCAGAACACCGACAGCGCCTCGCCGTCGAGCACCGACTTGTCCAGCAGGCCGTGCAGGCGTAGCGCCTGATGTTCCTTGCTGGTCGCGTTGGTCAGGTTCTGGAAGAACAGCGGCGTGACGTCGGCGATCTCGGTGACCGATCGCGCGTTGGCCCGCATCTGCCCGGTGAGCGTGGTGAATCGGGTCAGCGCACCGAGCAGTTGCTCACGATTGGTGCCCACCACCGTGGAGGTGTTGGTGACGAAGTCGTTGAGCTGGGTCAGCACCGCCTGCAACCCCGGCGCCTGATCACCCATCAGCTGAACCATTTCGGTGAGCCTGCCGCTGAAATCGCGCACCGTCTGGTCGTTCTCGGCGATGATCTGGGTGATCTCGTTGAGTTTGATGATGGTGTTGGAGATCTGGTCGCCGTTGGCCAGGCTCACCTCGAACGCCGAGGACATCGCGTCGAGCGTCGCGCGCAGCTTGTCCCCGTTGCCGTCGAGCAGCGGGAAGAGCACCCGGCTCGCCATCGGCCCGGTCTCGTTGTCGCCCTTCATCGCTCGCCCGAGCTGGTCGAAGTTGTCCAGGATGCGGTCGAGTTCGACCGGGGTGCGGGTGTGTTCGAGCGGGATGTGTGCGCCGTCGGCCAGCACCGGGCCGTTGCCCTCGTAGGCGGGCGCGAGTTCGACGTGCCGGTTGGTGATCAGTTGCGGCGAAACGAGTGCGGCGATCGCGTCCGCGGGCACCTTGACGTTCTTGTCGATGGACATGGTCACCTCGACGTAGCTGCCCTTGGCCGTCACCGTGTCGACCCGGCCCACCGGGACGCCGAGGATCGCGACGTCGTTGCCCGCATACAGACCGGCGACGTTCTCGAAATCGGCGCTGATCCGCACATGCTCGCCCAGATACTGGTCCGGCAGCGCGCTCAGGCTCTCCGGCAGCAGCGAGCAGCCGGAGGCCACCGCGGCCACCCAGCACAACACGGCGGTTTTCAGAAAAGTACCTATCTTCATCAGTTACACCCCTGTACCGCACCGGCGAAACACAGCCAGTTGTCCGGGAAGATCCACGGCGCCCACACATCGCCGTAGGGGCCGTTGCCGAGCGCATTGTTGAACTGCCGCAAGGCGACCGGCATGATCTCGTAGAGCGAGTCGAGGTTGTCCCGGTTCTTCTCCAGGCCCTCGGACATGGTGTTCAGGCTCTGGATCATCGGCCCGAGCTGATCGTTGTTCTCCAGACCCATCTGCTGGAGCAGCCGGGAGAGCTCGGCGACGTTGTCCAGCAACGACTTCAGCATGTTCTGACGCACCGCGACGGCATTGCCGATCGCCTCGCCGCGGGTCAGCAGCAGCAACACGCTGTTGCGATTGTCCGACACCAGCTGCGAGACCTGATCCATGCTCTTCAACAGCACGTCGACCTCGTCGCGGCGGTCGTTGATCACCTTCGCGAGCGCGCCGACGCTGTTCAACGCCTCGACGGTGAGCTGCGGCGAATCACCCATCTGCCTGCTGAGTAGATCCAACGACTGGCGCAGCTTGGTCGGATCGATCCGCTCGATGCGTTCGAACGACGACTTGTACACCGGATCGCGAATCACCTTGCCGAGGTTGTACGGCACCGACGTATTCGCGAGCGCGATCCTGTTGCCCGGCAGTCCCTTTCCATTGCCCGGCACCAGTTCGACGTGCAGCTTGCCCAGGATGGTGGTCATCTTGATGGCCGCGTGCGCGTCAGGACCGAGCCGCATATCCCGGCGCACCCGCAGGTCCACAACGACTTTCGCGCCGTCGAGCCGTACCGCGCGCACCGAACCGACCTCGATGCCGGACACATCCACCGACGCGCCCGCCCGCAGCCCCGCCGCCTGCGCGAACTCCGCCTGAATCGTCTTGTCCCCCAACCGAGCCTGAGACAACGCGCTGGAGCAGACCAATAGCAGCACCACCGAACCCGCCGCGAGCAGGCCGAGCCACAGCAACCTGTTCCGCGGCAATCGGACGCGTCCGACCATGGACCGCGCTCGTGTCATCACCGGCACACCTCCGATTGCGAATTGCCGCCGACCTGCGAGAAGAGCCCCGGTGGCAGCAGCACGCCCCACAGCGAGACATCGAGGCGGCAGATGTAGGCATTGCCGTAGGCGCCGTAGCTGCTGAACCTGGCAATGCCATTGAGCAGATTCGGCAGCTCGACGGCCGCCTGGTCCAGCGAGGCGCCGTTGAGCAGCAGCAGCGCCACCCCGCTCGTCGCATCGTTCTGCGCCCGCGCGATATTCGGCTTCACCTGGCCGATCAACCGCGCCAGCGAGTCGGTCGAGGTGGCCACCTGATCGACCGAGCCCTTCAGCGACTCACCCTGTGCGTATAGCGACTCGACCAGCGAACGTGCCTGGGTGATCAGGGTTTCCAGCTCGCCGCTGCGATGCGCGAGTCCGGCGATGACACTGCTCAGGTTGCTGATCACGTCGCCGAGAATCTTGTCGCGCTGCCCGAAGGTGCCCGCGAGCTCGGCGGCCTGGGTGATCAACGCGCTGAGCGAAACGTTGTTGCCCTGCAAGGCCTGGATCAGGGTCTCCGACAGCGAGTTGATCTGATCCGGTTGCAGCACACTGAACAGCGGCTCGAACCCGGACAGCAGCGCGGACACATCGAACGAGGGCTCGGTGCGCTCGAGCGGTATCGCGGAACCGGCCGCGAGCACCTGCCCGTTGCCCTCCCCGGGCACCAGCGCGACGTACCGCTGTCCGATCAGGTTCTGGTAGCGCACCAAGGCTTTCGTGGTGGTGGTGAGCCGCTGCCTGCGCTGAATGCGGAAGTCGATGCGCGCGCGGTAATCACCGTCGAAGTCGATGCCGTCCACCCGGCCGACTCGTACGCCTGCCATTCGGATGTCGTCACCGACGCGCAGACCGAGGACGTCGGAGAAGGTGGCGGAGTAGGAATCGGTGTCGCCAGACACCGAGCGCTGCAAGGTGGACCAGATCGTGTAGGTCAGCACGATCGCGACGATGGCGAAGAGGCTGAAGCCGGCCAGGGCCTTACCTGATTTCATGCTCAGCGACCGCCCTTGTCCGCCGGGGTGACCGAACCGCCCGCCAGCAGCGGCGACAGGAGCAGGTACTGCGCGGCCGTCGGCTTACCGCCGACGATCGCCGCCACCGCATCCGGGCCACGTAAACCGTTGGACCTTGGGCTATTCGGTGCCGGATCCTTGGCGGCGGCCGGTGCGGTGAGTCCAGGAATCATCGGAATACCAGGAATGGCGGGAATGGCAGGCAGCGTCGGCACCACCGGTTTAGGCCCGGCCGCATCCAACCAGTTCGGCATCATCTGCGCCGGAAACTCCTGTGGTGGTGCGACTTCCGGCACCGATGCACCCCCACACCGCGGCCCGGCCATGCTGCCGTAATGCGGGCAGTCCGCGGCCGTGTACTGCTGGAACGGCGTGAAGGACACGTCCATCTTCCAGACCATCTGGCGACTCGGCCCGAAACCGAACACCGAACGCAACTTCTGCAGGGAGACATTGAGATTGGCCGCCGTCTGCTGCAGCGCCTGCGGATCCTGGGCCAAGCTGCCGAAGAGTTCGCCGACCCCGGAGACAACTTCCTTACCGGCGTCCGGGTTGCGGGCGAACAGCGAATTCACCGAATCGACCGCCCCGCCCGCGTTGGTCAGCAGCGCGACGAACTGATCGCGCCGTTCGGTGAGCGTCCGCGCGGTGGTCACCGACTCCGACAACACCCCGACCAGATCCGGCGCGGACGCGCTCAACGCCGTCGTGGCGCGGCCGAGATCGCCCAGCAGGTTGCCGATGCCCGGAATGGCATGCATCTGCGTGATCCAGAGGTCCAAGCGTTCGATGGTCGAACCGGGTACGCGCGCGGACGGATCGAGTGCGTCGGCCAGGGTGGCGAGCACCCGGCCCAGCTTCTCCGGCTGGATGTGATCGAGCACGTCCCGCAGCACGCTGAGCGTGGTCTGCAGCTGGACCGTGCCCTCACTCGTGTCCTCCGGGATCTCGGCACCGGCGCGCAAGGTTTCGGTCGTCTGCCCGTTGCCGACGAGCTCGATCGCCGTCACGCCGAAGATGTTGTTGGGGATGACGCGCGCGGTGACCAGCGCCGGAATAATCGCCGCGACAGCAGGTTTCAGCTCGAGCTCCGCGCGCTGACGCTCACCTTTGGCGACCACCTCCACCCCGGCCACCGAGCCGACGATCATGCCGCGGAACTTCACGTCGGCATGTTCGGGCAGCCCGTCACCGGTGCTGGTGAGCAGGGCGACCACGTCGACGTTGTCCTCGAAACGACCGGTGTAGCGCAGCCCGAGCAAGTACAACAGCAGCAGCACCACCGTGGTGAGGGCGATACCGGCGAGCGAGAGCTGTCGCGGGCTCGGCCCGCGGCCACTGGGATCGATGATCATCGCGGCCCCTATCCCGAGATCCGAATGCCGGGATCGATGCCCCAGATCGCCAGCGTGAGAAACAGATTCGCGAACACCATGACAACGATCACCATCTTGATCGCGCGCCCGGCCGCCTGCCCGACCCCCTCCGGGCCGCCGGTCGCGACGTATCCGTAGTAGCACTGCAGGAACGTCGAAATCAGCACGAACACCACCACTTTGAGCACCGAGTAGAAGACGTCGACGCCGTTGAGGAACTGGAAGAAGTAGTGGTCATAGGTGCCCGCCGAGGTACCGCCGAGAAACAGCACCGACAACTTGGTCATCAGGTACGCGACCGCGAGACCAACGCTGTACAGCGGCACGATGGTCAACGTTGCCGCGATCATCCTGGTCGAGATCAGATACGGAAGTGGGCGGATGGCAATGGATTCCAGCGCGTCGATCTCCTCGGAGATCCGCATCGCGCCGAGCTGCGCGGTGAATCGGCAGCCCGCCTGGATCGCGAAGGCCAAGGTCGCCAGGATCGGGCCGATCTCGCGGGTGGTGGCGAATCCGGAGATGGCGCCGGTCAGCGGATTCATCGTGAGCAGATTCAGCGCGGTGTAGGACTCCATGCCGACGGTGATCCCGCCGAAGCCACACAGGATCACGACAACGCCGACGGTGCCGCCGCCGACGATCAGCGAGCCGTTGCCCCACCCGACGTCGGCGGTGAGCCGCAGCACCTCCTTGCGATAGTGCTTGAGCGCGAACGGTATTGCCATGATCGCCGCGACGAAGGTGATGGCCTGATGGCCCAACCGCCGGTTGGCCCGTACCGGTCCGCGGACGGCTTCGCCGACGATCCGGAACGGCCGCAACGCCGGTGGCGTATAGCGCGAGCCCATGTCAGAGCACCTTCGCCGGGAACAGCGTGTTGTACACCTGGGTGATGATGATGTTGGTGGCGAAAAGCATCAGCGCGGAGTTGACCACCGCCGCGTTCACCGAATTCGCAACGCCGCCGGGCCCGCCCTTGGTGTGCAGGCCGATATCGCAGGCGATGATCGCGGTGAGCGCCCCGAAGATGGCGGCCTTCAATAGCGCGACGATCAGGTCGTTCGCGACGGCGAAGGAGGCGAACGTGCTGATGAACGACCCCGGCGTGCCGCCCTGCGCGTAGACGTTGAACAGGTAACCGGTGGCGAAGCCGACGAACACCACGAACCCGCACAGCAGCATGCTCACCAGCACCGCGGCCGCCAGCCGCGGCGCGACCAGCCTGCGAATCGGATCGACGCCCATCACCTTCATGGCGTCGATCTCCTCCCTGATCGTGCGGGACCCGAGATCGGCGCAGATAGCCGAGCCGACCGCGCCCGCGATCATCAGCGAGGTGACCAGCGGTGCGCCCTGGCGAATGATGCCGAGCCCGCTGACCGCACCGATGAAGGTGGTCGCACCCACCTGACTCACCAACGCGCCCAACTGAATCGAAACCACCACCGCCACCGGTATCGCGACGAACACCGTCGGTGCCGCGGAGACACTGGCCATGAACGCGCACTGCTTGATGAACTCTTGAAACGGGAACCGGCGCGCGAGCAGCGCACGGAACATCTCGAGCACCGCGTCGCGGCCCAGCGTCACCTGCCTGCCCAGTGTCTCCAGCGACCGCTGCGGGTGCCGCTGCCACAGACCCCGGACGTCATCGATCGCTTTCTCTAAATCGGTCCGCTCCGGCGGTCGTTCGGTGATGGTCACTGGTTACTGCCTCTCCCGGTCACGCGGTGCCGCTCAACTGCCGCTGCAGCAAAACGAGGAGGTAGCCGACGACGGCGAAGCCCGCCACGACGGTGCTCAGCACGGCCAGCCACAGCCCGAACCGGAGCACCGGATTGACCCGGGTGCGCCCGCCGAGGACCTTCACGCCGATCACGACGATGTCGATGAACCAGACCAAGATCATCATCAGGTCATGCACACATTCGAGAAGGTGAGCACGGGCCAGCACACGATCGACCCGAGGAACGAGATGACCACGTCGATGCCGTGCATATCGCGCAGGTGGCTGGTGTGCGTGAGCGTCCAGACCACGCCGATCAACCCGTACGGGATGCCGAGAATGATCAGCGTCCCGAGGAACTCCGAGACCTTCATCTCGTAGCTGAATATCCGATCCAGCCTCTTGAGCATGCGCGTCCTTTCGCGTGCCGGTCGCCTGCGACCGGCCGCCCACGGCAGGACCGACAATCGGATCCGCCGTTGGATCCAGCCGAACACCTCACGGTCCGGTATGGGCCCGTATGTTACGCACGATTCCTGACTTTACGAAACCCTTTCGAGTACATTCACAGCCAGACAGCCTGGAATATCCCCATGCAGCCCGACCCGTTGACGCATGAGTCCAGTCGGACTTAAGTTATCTGTAGTTCACAGGTTTTTCACGCCCTCCGGAGTCGATTCCGGACACGAGTCGGGTCGGGAACTGGAGTAGTAAATGATCACCGACGGTAGGACCCAGGGCCTTCATGCCGCCGGTTTCCCGGTCGGTTGTGCATCCCCTGGTGCCCCTGGTCAGGCCGTTACCTCTCCAGCTCCCGCCGCCTCAAACCGTGCATGCGGTTCTCCCGCACACGGCTTACCTACGCCGTTCACCACCGGCATTCGGTTTCTCCCGCCAGGGCTTTCCCGCCCTGGGCGCGATCACGATTCCATTCAGGCTGATCAACCCGCACTGATCCGGCGAGCGACGGATAGCGATCCAACCGAAGCCGGGTCCGCGTTTGTGCCGTTTGCCGATGAACAGCGCGAGGCGCTGGCCTGCGTACTGCGCAATCTTGTCGAACCGAATCGTGGAGTGGCCGTAGCGAAAATAGCCCGCCCAGCCACGCAGGAACCTGTTGATCTCCCTCACGATCGCCTCGACCGGAAGCAGCAGCCGAGACCGGACAGTCAGTTCATGAATCCGGTCCCGCGCACGCCGCATCGCCCGATCACTGGGCCAGCGAGCAAGGAACTCCACACCCCGGCGTCCGCGCACGCCCCGAGACCGCACCATCCGATGGTGAAAGCCGAGAAAGTCGAAACCCTCTCCGCCCACCACCAACTCGACGATGCGGGTCTTGGCCTCCTTCGGCTCCAAACCGAGTTCAGCCAGCAATCCCCGCAGCCGCGCGAGCGCGGCTTCGGCTTGCTGCCGGGACCTGCACAACACCACAGCGTCATCGGCATACCGGACCAGTACCCCGAAAGCGCTTGTGTCCCAAGCCCGGTCGAGCCGGTGCAAGTACACGTTGCACATCAAGGGACTGATCGATCCTCCTTGCGGAGTCCCGGTTACCGGATGGGTTACCGTGCCGGACTCCATCACTCCCGCGCGCAGCATCGCACGCAGCAGCTTGAGCACCGACTCATCACACACCCGTTCCTCGATCGCTGCCATCAACCGGTCTTTCGGTATCGCCGAAAAGCAGTTGGCGATATCGGTTTCCACCACCCACCGGCGGCCCCGCCACGTCTCATCGACAAGGACTTGGAGCCCATCATGCGCCGAGCGTTTCGGGCGGAACCCGACACTGCACGGCAGGAAGTCCGCCTCATAGATCGGCTCGAGCACGATCTTCAACGCGGTCTGCACGATCCGGTCACGAACAGCGGGAATCGACAGCGGCCGTTGTTCTTTCGTTCCCGGCTTGGGGATATACACCCGCCGCGCCGGAAGCGGCCGATACGACCCGTCCCGCAACTCACAGGCCAGTTCGTCCACGAGCCGGTCAGCGCCGTACTCGTGTTCGATCTGGTCCAGGGTGGTCCGGTCGACACCTGGTGCGCCGCCATTGGCGCGCACCGCAACCCAGCCACGCCACAGGACGTCTCTGCGCAAGACCTTGTCCCACAACGCATGAAACCGCCGCCCGGGATCGGCCTTGGCCGACCGGTAAAGCGTGTGTTGCAGGGCACGCACCTTGTCCACCGAAACCCTGCCCACGGCAACGGTTCCGGGGTCGGCGGGACTAGCCTTCACGGCACTCACCGGGCACCTCCATCTGCATCAGCACGCATCGACGTAGTAGTGGCCCTTCCCTCACCGGCGGTTGTGTTGTCCGCTCGGCTCGATCGGTACTACGACCACCTCCGACGCCCTTCCTGCTCGCTTCCACTTCCCGGCTCTTCACCGGTTATAGGTCGCCGCACTCCAACAGCACTGCGCAGTCTGCTGGGCCGGGGAGGGCCTCTCCAGTTCCCGCCATCACTATCCGAACGTTCCGAGCCCCTTACGCCGGGGAGTCCTTCACGGCTGCACCTTCAGGATCTTCACCGCTTCCATGGCCTTCACCCTGTCCTTCCGGGCTCGGCACTCCCTCGCCCCACCCGTCACCGGGCAGGTGAAGTAACGACGCGGCAGGCTTCACTTCACGTTACGGACCGTTCGGTTGCACACCCCACCATCGGGGGTGCTCGACGCTGGGCTTCGGCACCGCCCGTTTCCAGACGACACCGCCAGCCTGCTACCGGGCCTCCTGACAGCTACCCGGACCGGACTTACACCGGCAAGCGACGACGAGCTTACGAATCAGTCGTCAGTCATTCACAAAACCAACCAACCTTTCCTACTGGACGCACAAGGACTCCCTCATGACCGCCGCCGCCGCCCACTCCCCGGAGCACGCCGCGCTGTCGAAGGACCACACGCGGATCCACATCGGCACCGCCCACCGGCCGACCACCAAGCGGGCGGTCAAGCTGACCGACGCGCTGGATTTCTGGTCTTTCGCGGGTGCCGCGGCCAATGTCGCAATGCAGATGGCCCGCCCGGGCGTCGGGCACGGCGTCGCGGAGAGCAAAGTCGAGTCCGGCGCATTGATGCAGCACCCGTGGAAGCGCGCCCGCACCACCACGCAGTATCTGGCGGTCGCCATTCTCGGCACCGAGGAGGAGCGCCTCGCCTATCGGGAGGCGGTGAATGTCGCGCACCGGCAAGTACATTCGGCGCAGGGCGCACCGGTGAAGTACAACGCGTTCGACCGCAATCTCCAATTGTGGGTCGCCGCTTGCCTGTACATCGGCTTCGAGGACACCTACCAGCTGCTGCAAGGCCGGATGAGCGACGAGCAGGCCGAGGCGTTCTACGTGTCGTCCTCGACGCTCGGCACCACATTGCAAGTGACCGAGCAGATGTGGCCCGCCACCCGTGCGGAGTTCGATCAGTACTGGAACGAGGCGTGCGAGCAGGTCGCGATCGACGAGTTCGTCGGCGGCTATCTGGACGATCTGCTGAACCTACGGATGATCCGCTGGTATCTGCGGCTGCCGTTCCGAAACCTGTTGAAGTTCCTCACGATCGGGTTTCTCGCGCCGATCTTCCGCGAGCAACTCCAGGTCGAATGGACCGCCACCGACCAGCGGCGCTTCGAGCATCTCTTCGAGTTCGTCGCCTTCGTCAACCGGTTCATCCCGCGCTTCCTCCGGCACGGCGGAACCTACAGTTTGCTGGCGGATGTGCGCCGTCGAATCCGCAAGCAGAAGAACCTCATCTGAGCGAGGCGACATGGCACCGCCGCCCGGACGAAAGCCCGGGCGGCGGAGATAGATCGAGCAAGTACTTACGGGCACAGTGCGTGGCCCAGTATCGCGACCAGATCCGGCATGGATTCCGGCTCTTTGGTGAACATATAGGTCACCGCGCGACCTTCCGGCGTCGCGCCGGACACGGTGTTGTAGCCGTATATCCCGCCTGAATGGCCGAGATACTCAGCGCCGCAAGACAATTTGGTGTATCCCAAGCCGAGTCCGTAACGCATCTGGGTCTCCTCGTCCATCAGCACGCCGTCGCGCATCTCGCGCAACTCGGCCGCGGGAACCACCTGACCGGCGAGCAGCGCCGAGTAGAAGCGGTTCAAATCGGCGCCCGTCGAGATCAAGCCGCCTGCCGCCCACGACACCGACGGCTCGATGCGCGTCACGTCGGTGAGCGAGCCGTCCACCACCGCATAGCCTTTGGGATGCGGGCCGCGGATCTCGCGATCACCCGCGCCCGGCAGATAGGTGTCGGCCAGTCCTTGCGGCCGCAGAATGCGCCGGTTCAGCTCGTCGGCATACTTTGCGCCGGTGACCTTTTCGACGAGCATGGCCGCGACGTAGTAGTTGGTGTTGTTGTACTGGAACCGCGCCCCCGGCGCAAAGTCGGCGGGCCGCTCCAGCGCGATCGCCATGCCCTCGGTGGGAGTCATGACGCGGTTCTCCAACGCCGCCCGGTACTCGTCGATGCGCGGATCCTTGGCGATCTCCGGCAATCCGCTCTGGTGCCGCAAGATCTGCCGCACCGTGATCGCACGACCGTCGACCCCATCCCCTTTCAACAAGCCGGGCAGATAGGTATCGACCGGCTCGTCCAGCCGCACCTTGCCCTCCGCGACGAGCTGCAAAACGATCGAGCTCGTGAAGGTCTTCGAGATGCTGCCGATCCTGACCTGCTGCGCCGGATCGGTCGGAATCTTCGCGCCCGTCGCGATATCGGCGACACCGCTGGTGAGTACGACCGTCTTGCCGTTATCGGTGACGGTGGCGATCGCCCCGGTGACACCCGACGCCACAATGCCGTCGATATCGGCCTGCACGGCACGAATCTTGTTGTCCGACAAACCAGATGCGGAATCGACCTTCTTGTCCGACGTACACCCTGCGAGCAGAGCAATCGCGGAAATGGCGACGATGATCGGGGCGAATCGCATACCCGAAACGCTATGAAAGGGCGGCGCCGCCCACATCGGGGACGCACCCCGAGATTCCCCCTGATCTCACCTCCCCTACAAGGATGAGCCGTCGGCACTTGCGCTGGAGCGCACTCCAACTTCTACAGTCGTGCCATGATCAGCACCCAGCACGCCACCAGCCACAACGATCGTTACGAGCGCGGCCTCGCACTGCTCAGGCAGATCGGCGGGCAGGAGCATCCGGCCGTGCTGGACAGCCTGGCCGACATCGCCCCCGACCTCGGCCGGATCACCGTGGAGTTCGGCTACGGCGACATCCTCTCCCGACCGGGCCTGACCCTGCGGCAGCGGCAGCTGGCCACCGTCGGCGCGCTGGCCGCGCTCGGCAACGCGGCGCCCCAGCTGCGGTTCCATATAGACGGTGCGCTCAATGTCGGCTGCACCCGGACCGAGATCGTCGAGGTCATGGTGCACGCGAGCGTCTACGCGGGCTTCCCGGCCGCGCTGAACGGCCTGACCGCCGCCAAGGAGGTGTTCGCCACTCGAACGGACCTGCCCGCAGAGACCGCCGCGGCCGGAGCACCGGAGGGCGACCGATTCGAGCGCGGTTCGGCCACCCTGGCCGAGGTCGACGGGCACGCGGGCGAGCAGGTCATCGCGTCGCTGCAGGACATCGCCCCGGACTTCGCCCGCATCCTCATCGAGTTCTCCTTCGGCGACATCTACTCCCGGCCCGGGCTCGACCTGAAGACGCGCGAGATGGTGACGGTGGCCATGTGCACCGCGCTCGGCGTCGCGCCCCAGCTCGGGGTGCACATCCACGGCCTGCTCAATGTCGGCGGCACCGAAACAGAGGTCGTCGAGGTACTGATCCAGATGGCCGGGTACGTCGGATTCCCCGCCGCGCTCAACGGAATCGCGGTGGCCCGGACGGTTTTCGCCGAGCGGAAGAGCCATCAGAATTCCGATGTCTGATATCGGCGATCCCATTGGCCCACCCGTCGCCCGACCGCCACCCCCCATGGAATCGCTATGCGATGCTGTCATTACTACGGAAACGGTCCTAACCTCGGGGACATGGCGAAACTACTTTTTGTACTGACCGGTGCCGATACCTGGACACTTGCCGACGGAACCCCCCACCCGACCGGATTCTGGGCCGAGGAGTTCGCCGTGCCCTACGAGGCGGCGAAGGCCGCGGGCCACGAGGTCGTCGTCGCGACCCCCGGCGGGGTCGTGCCGCCGGTCGACAAGGGCAGCCTGTCCCCTGAATTCAACGGCGGCCAAGAGGGCGCCGACAAGCGGGCCGCGGTGCTGGCCGCGAGCACGGAATTGCAGCACCCGATCAAGCTGTCCGAGGTCGACCTCGCCGACTATGCCGCGGTCTTCTACCCCGGTGGCCACGGACCGATGGAAGACCTCGCGGTGAACGCCGAGTCCGGCGAACTCCTCACCGCCGCACTGCAATCCGGCAAGCCGCTCGCGGTGGTGTGCCACGGTCCGGCCGCGCTGCTGGCGGCCGTCGGCGCCGACGGCACCAACGCCTTCGCGGGCTACACGCTCACCGGCTTCACCAACGAGGAGGAGCGGCAGGGCGGGCTGGCCGACAAGGCCAAGTGGTTGCTGCAGGATCGGCTCGTCGAGGCGGGCGCCGACTTCCAAGAAGGTGACCCGTGGGCGCCGAAGGTCGTCGTCGACCGCAACCTGATCACCGGCCAGAACCCGGCCTCGTCCGCGCCGTTGGCCGAGGAATTGCTGCGGGCCCTGGGCTGAGGTTTCGCTCGCCGCGAACACAACCCTCGTGCGGGGAATCGACGGCGCGGTAGAGACGTTGCTTGCGGAAGCAACGTCGCCGCGCGACGTCAGGCAGGCTCGTCCGCTTTCGCGTAATTCTACTTCGGAAGGAATCGAACTCATGAGCGAACGAAGTGAGCGAATCATGTGCCAGCGCGCCTTGCGCATGACGGAGCCGAGCGCCAGCGAGGTGGAGTCATGAGCACCAACCTCCACGCACGGCCCGCCGAAGCGTCCGGCACCTTCGCGCTCGGCGGTGACCTCCCCGTGCACCGGCTCGGCTACGGCGCCATGCAGCTGACCGGCCCCGGCGTCTGGGGGGATCCGAAGGACCCCGACGAGGCGGTCCGGGTGCTGCGGCGGGTCGTCGAACTCGGCATCAACTTCATCGACACCGCCGACTCCTACGGCCCGTTCGTCAGCGAACAGCTCATTCGAAAGGCCTTGCATCCCTACGCCGATGACCTGGTGATCGCTACCAAGGCCGGACTGACCCGCAGCGGGCCGGGCGACTGGCGGCCGGTTGGCCGGCCCGAATACCTGCGCCAGCAGGCCGAACTCAGCCTGCGCAACCTCGGCGTCGAGCAGATCGGCCTGTACCAGTTGCACCGCATCGATCCGCAGGTGCCGCTGGCCGACCAGCTCGGCGAGCTCGTGCTGCTCCAGCAGGAGGGCAAGATCCGGCACATCGGTGTGTCCCAGGTGAGCGTCGAACAGCTGCGCCAGGCCCGCGAGATCGCCACCATCGTCTCGGTGCAGAACCTCTACAACCTGACCAACCGGACCGACGAGGACGTGCTCGACTACGCCGAGCGGGAGAACATCGCGTTCATCCCGTGGTTCCCCATCGCCACCGGTGAACTCGCCAAGCCCGGCGGCCCGCTCGACGCGATCGCCAAGGAACACGGCGCGACCCCCGCACAGCTCGCGCTGGCCTGGCTGCTGCGCCGTTCGCCGGTGATTCTGCCCATTCCGGGCACTTCCAGCATCGCGCACCTCGAGGAGAACACCGATGGCGCGCGGATCACGCTGACCGACAAGGAGTTCGAGACGCTGTCCGCAGCGGCCTGAGACAACCAGCGAAACAAGGCGGGCTCGACTGCGGTCGAGCCCGCCTTGTTCACTTCTCGGCGGCTCGGCCGACGCAGTAGGCCGAGGCGGCGAGGTACTGGCGGCAACGGGCGCCGTGACCGCCGTGCACGGTGCGGATGAACTGCGCTCGGTCGTAGCTGAGACCTACCGGATCCTGCGTACAGTCGCTGCTCTGGACCAGCCATAATTCGCGCACATCCGAGTGCAATACGTCCATTGTTCACCTCCAGGTAAGTCAGTGCACCCGGCACCTAAAGGCGCCCCCGGTATCACGCTTCGACACGGATGGATCGGGCCGTGTCGGGACCGTGCGTCGGATTCCGGAATGCCGGCGCCCCGGTAAGGGTTTGGGCAGAACCCCGGCGCCGGGTGCTGATTCAGCGTGCATGTTGCGATTCGATAGATAACAGACCCGAATGCGGTAATTGCGGGTAGTTTCCGTTTGTATCAGCCTGGTGCGAGGAGTCAGGACCTATGGTTGAGATCGACTGGACGGGCGAGGATGTCCGTGCGCTTCGCGCCGCGATGCGGCGAAGCCGTTACGAATTCGCGCGTCTGGTGGGCGTCACCCCGCGCACCGTGGTCTTGTGGGAAAACGGCCGGACAACCCGGATGCATGCCGCAAGCCAACGTTTGCTCGACCGGGTCGTGTCAGAAGCCGATCCGGTCGTCGCCGCACGATTCGAGCGGGCCGTGAGCGCGGGCCGGGGCACCGACTTCGCACCCGAAGTCGCCGACTCGGCGCTCGATACGGAAACCCAGCTCGGTAGGGACATCGGGCTCGACAAGGAAGTCGAGGATGACGACGTGAGAAGGCGAGAGTTATTGGCCTGCATCGGGGTCGGCCTGACCGGCAAGGCCGCGGACCTGGTCGCGGGCGAACCGGAGAAGATGCTGGCCACCCTGGATGCCGGATCGATCAGCGAGCGGCGACTCGGGCTGCTGGAGCAGTCGGCCGAGGCGCTCGGCAAACGGGTGGTGCAGGTGCCGCCGCACGAGCTGCTACACACCACACTCGAGCAATTCCGCACTGTCCGTGGCACTCTCGCGCAGCGACAGGCCACCCACCATCAGGTCCGGCTGGTCCGCACGGCGGGCCGACTGGCCAACGTGGTCGGCGAAATCCTGTTCAACGAAGGACATTTGGGACAGGCGCGGATGTGGTACGGCACCGCGATCCATGCCGCGCAAGACATCGGCGATCGCTATTCCGAGGATATCGCGCTGGCCGGTCTCGCATATCTACCGACATATAGTGACAAGCCGAAGGAAGTCTTGAACTTGCTCGGTGGACGTCTCGAAGAAAATCCGGCGCACGGTCCCGCCGCCGCCTGGCTGTGGGGAATGGCAGCCAGAGCGCATGCCAGCCTCGGAAATGCCGTCCAGTTTGCTCGGTGTATCGAGAAATCCGGCCGCGCATTGGAAAATGTTGGGCAAGAAGATCTTACGGTTGGGATCTTTTCCTATAGACCGGAAAAACTTGCTTTCTATCAGGCGATCGGCTACTCCAATCTCGGCCACGCCGCGGAAACCGCCAAGGCCGCCGCCCGCGCCCTTGCCCTGTACGACCCGCAGGAAACAATGGAGCCCGCGCTGGTCCGCTTCGAACACGCCACCGCGTTGCTGAGTGCGGGCGAGATCGATGAAGCGTGTTCCGTTGCGACACAAGCGATCACCAGCAATCACACCTATATCGGCCTGACCGTCACCAAGCGGGCCGGGAAGTTCGACTCGGCGCTCACCGGCTTTCGCGGTCGTGCGGTCGCAGAGTGGCGCCAGCATGCCCGTTCGGTCATCGATTCGGCGCGAACGAAGGCATAGCGGACCGGCATTCGACGCCCGGGTCCGTCGGCGGACTCACCATTCGAAGTGCTTATCGGTGAGGTCCCGGTCGACCCGCCGCCGGGCGCCGCTGTGGCGCTAGGACTTCGCGGCGTCCTGCGGGCGGCCGCGGTGCATGACCGCGTCCAGCCAGCCGTTGATCTGTTGCGTCTGTGCGAGTGTCGGGCGTCCGGTCGCCCAGCGACGGGCCGCTTCGATCAACGTCTCCTGCAACGTGGGGGTGATCCGTTGATTCGTCATACGTCCATGATGCACTGCGGCGCAGCGAAGTACGAGTAGGGGGCGGGGCGCGCCGGTCAGCAGGGGGGATGTGGACCGACGCGCCCCGCGTATTCGGGTGGTTTTGGGCGGTTTCCCTGAACCTCAGGGACTTTCGTTGGACATGGCCTCGATGAGTGATTTGGGCCGCATATCGAGCCAGTGCGTTTCGACGTAGTGCAGACAGGCTTTACGGGCGGCGGCGCCGTAGGCGATGGTCCATCCGCCCGGTACGGCGGCGAATATCGGCCAGAGGGAGTGCTCGCCCTCGTCGTTGATCAGGACGTAGAACTGTGCGCCGTCGTCATCGAAGGGGTTGTTCATCGGGTTTTTCCTTCTTCCTGGTTGGGTCAGGTGTGGGGGTCTCAGGTGCGGTCAGCGTGCTCCAGCAGAGCCGTGAGGACGTGGCCGATCCTGGCCAACGCTGATTCGGTGGTCATTCGCCAGTGCGCGGCGTGCACGGCGTGGTTGTGTACGGTGCCGTCGACGGCATCCGCCCAGGTAGCGGCCCCGGTCGCGCCGGTGGGATCGTCGAGGGCCGCGGTGAAATAGACGAGGTTGCCCTTGTAGGGCCTCGGCCGGTAGCGCGTGATCAGCTGCGGTGCGCGGGCTCCCGCGTCCAGCACCCGGCCCAGCCGCTCGGTGCCGAACGAGGCTAGCGGTTCGGGCAAATCGGCCAGCCGCCGCGCCATTTGGGCGAGGTCCAGGTCGGCGTCGGCGGTTTCTGCGCCGAGCAAGCCACCGAGCAAATCCGCGACGGAAACCCGCGCGGATCCGTCCACTGTGGTCTGTCGCGAGCTGTCCATCATCGCGAGCAGCGCGACATGCTGGCCCGCGTCCTGCAATTGGACCGCGACCGCGTGCGCGAGCACGCCGCCGAGCGACCACCCGAGCAGGTGGTAGGGCCCCTCCGGCTGGACGGCGCGGATCTCGCGCACATAGCGGGCGGCCCAGTCCTCGATCGACTCCGGCAGGGGCGCCGCGGAACTCAGTGCGGGCGACTGGATGCCGTACACGCCGCGCTCCGGGTCGATGTGGGCGGCGAGCCCGGCGAACGACCACGCGACGCCGCCCGCCGGATGGAGGCAGAACAGTGGCTCGCGAGACCCGCCGGACCGCAACGGCAACAGCACGTCGAACGCGGCGGCCTCGTCGACTCTGCCCCGGCCGGACCGGTGTTGCGCCAACTGGGTCACCATGGCCGCCGGTGTGGGCGCGGAGAACAGCCAGACCACCGGAATCGGCTCGCCGAGAGCGGCGCTCAGCCGGGTGGCGAGGCGGGTGGCGAGCAGCGAATTGCCGCCGTGTTCGAAGAAGTTGTCGTCCAGGCCGATCCGGTCGGTGCCGAGCACCTCGGCGAAGCCCGCGCAGAACTGCCGTTCCAGTTCCGTCGCGGGAGCGCGGAACTCGTTGACGCGCACCTCGGGCTTGGGCAACGCGGCCCGATCGACCTTGCCGTTCGCGTTGCGCGGCAGCGTTTCCAGTTGCCGCAGCACCGCGGGCACCATGTAGCTGGGCAGCAGATCGGCCACCGCGGCACGCAGTATGTCCGTATCGACCGCTTCGGTGGCGGTGAAATACCCGACCAGCATGGCGTTCTCGTCGCCGACGTGCTGCGCGACGACGATCGCCTCGGCCACCGCGGGCCGGGACCGCAACGCGTGCTCGATCTCGGCGAGTTCGATGCGGTAACCGCGGACCTTGACCTGGAAGTCGCGCCGCTCGACGTACTCCAGGTTCCCGTCGGCCCCCCAGCGCACCAGATCACCGGTTCGGTACAACCGGGTGCCCCGTGCGCCGAACGGGTCCGCCACGAAGCGCTCAGCGGTCAGTTCGGGCCTGCCGTGGTAGCCGCGGGCCAATTGCGCGCCGCCGAGGTACAGCTCGCCGGTGACGCCGGCCGGGACCGGATGCAGCCGATCGTCGAGCACGTATACGCGGCTGCCGGATTCGGGCGTGCCGATGGGCACCACTGTGTGTCTCGTCACTGCGGCGGTCCGATAGCGCGTCACCGACACCGCGGCCTCGGTCGGCCCGTACAGGTTGTCGATCCGGGCGTCGGTCTGGCCGCTCACCCGATGCACCGTGGTGACGGGCAGCGGTTCACCGATGACGAGCAGCCTGCGCAAGCAGCGCGGCAGCCGATCGCCCGCCGCCTCGGCCAGCATGGCCAGCAGCGACGGCACCAGGGTCACGGTGGTGACCGAGGCCCGGCGGATCAGCTCGAGCACCTGGGCCGGGTCGCGCTGTGCGGCAGCGGGGGCCAGCACGATCCGGGCTCCGGTCCGTGGCGCCCACCAGAATTCCCAGACCGAGAGGTCGAAGGCCGCCGAGGTCATCAGCAAGGTGGCGTCGTCGGCCCCCAGGGCGTATTCCGCTTGCATCCAGGCCAACTGGTGGGCGACGGCGGCGTGCGGAACGGCAACGCCCTTCGGCGTTCCGGTGGAGCCGGAGGTGAAGATGAGATACGCGGTGTTCGACGGCGACAGCGGCGCCGACCGCTCGCTGTCGCGCACCGGCCGTGCGTCGACGGACCGGTCGACCATCGAGACATCCAGCACGACGGCGTGGTTCGACACGGTGACGGGCAGCATCGGATGGGTTGCCGAGGTCAGCACCAGTTCCGGGGCCGCCGCGGTGAGTATCCGCACGGTCCGGTCGAGCGGGTGGGCCGGGTCGAGCGGCAGGTACGCGCCGCCCGCTGTGACCACCGCGTACATGGCGACGAGCAGATCGACGCTACGCGGAATGGCCAGGGCGACCACCGATTCCGGGCCGACGCCGCGGCCGATCAGCACGCGGGCCAACCGGTTCACTCGCGCACCGAATTCGGCGTAGCTGAGCGTATCGGCGTCGTCGACGATGGCCACCGCGTCCGGTGTCCGTGCGACCTGTGCCTCGAAGGCGGAAGTCATTGTGGCAGAGCCGAATTCCTGTTCGACCCGGTTCCACGCGACGAGCATGCGTTCGGACTCCGCCGGGTCGAGCAGAGCCAGGTCGCCGACGGGCAGGTGCGGCGCCACACAGACCCCATCGAGGAGTCGTTGTAGCCGACCGGCGAATCCGGCGACGGTGGTCTCGTCGAACAGCGCGGTCGCGTAGGTAATGGCGGCCGCCATCCCGGTCGGCGTGCCGTCTGCGTCGTAGCGATCGGTGACCACCAGATGCAGATCGAACTGGGCGACCTCGGAGTCGAAATCTGCTGCGGTGGCAGTCAATCCGTCCAATGCGAAGTCGGCGCCGACCTGATTGTGGAATGAGAAGCCGACCTGGAACAGCGGGTGCCGCGCGGTGGACCGCTCCGGGTTCAACACCTCGACCAGACGCTCGAACGGGACGTCGGCATGCGCGAATGCGGCGACGTCGGCGGCACGCACCTGCTCGAGCAACTCGGTGAACCCGTTGCCCGTGTCGACCCTGGCCCGCAGCACGAGCGTGTTCACGAACATGCCGACCAGGTCGTCGAGTTCGGCCGCACCACGCCCGGCGACCGGAGTGCCGACGGCGATGTCCGTGGTGCCGGACAACCGAGCGAGCAGCACCGCGAAGGCGGCGTGCAACACCATGAACAGCGTGGCCCCCGATTCCCGGCCGAGCGTGACCAGATCGGCGTGCGCCCGCGCGTCGATCGCGAAATCGACGTGGCCGCCGCGAGTGGCGACGATGGCGGGCCGCGGCCGGTCGGTGGGCAGGGTCAGTTGGGCGGGCAACCCGGCCAGGGTGTCGGTCCAGAACCGGAGTTGGCGCGAGACCAGCGAATCAGGATCGTCCTCGGTGCCGAGGAGTTCGCGCTGCCAGCGGCTGTAGTCGGCGTATTGGACCGGCAGCGGGGTCCATTCGGGTGCGCGGCCGTGTTTGCGTGCGGCGTAGGCGTCCATCACGTCGCGGGCCAGCGGTACCAGGGACGAACCGTCGGCCGCGATGTGGTGCACGACCACCACCAGCACGTGTTCGCGAGCCACCGCGTCGGCGGCGACCGGCACGAACAGCCGAGCCCGCACCGGAACCGTTTCGGCGACATCGAATCCACCGCCGACGAAGTCCGCGACGGCGGCGGCGAGGTCGTCGGCGGGGACGGCGATGGGCGCGAGCACCGGAATGCCCGACTCCCCTGCCGGGAGCACCACCTGCACCGGGCCCGAGTCGTGCTGCGGGTAGACGGTGCGCAGGACCTCGTGCCGGTCGACCACATCCGCGATCGCCGCATTGAGCGCGGCGATATCGAGATCGCCGGTCAACCGCACTGCCAGGGGGATGTTGTAGGCAGTGGATTGCCGATCGAGACGGTTGAGGAACCACATGCGCTGCTGTGCCAGCGACAGTGGCACCGGGCCGGACTCGGCACGCCATGCCAGCACCGGGCCCGACTGGGCCGCACCGGAAGCGGCGGCGGCGAGCGCAGCGACGGTCGGGTGCTCGAACACCTGCCGCACACCGATACCGACGGCCAGCCTGTTGCCGAGCCGAGCGGCGAGTTGCGTTGCGGTCAACGAGTTTCCGCCGAGCGCGAAGAAGTCGTCGTCGAGCCCGACCGGTCCATCGAGGCCGAGCACATCGGCGATGACGTCGACAACGGCGTGCTCGGTAACGGTCTGGGGAGCACGGAACTCGGCCACCCGGAATTCCGGTTCCGGCAGTGCCTTCCGATCGAGCTTGCCGACCGGGGTCAGCGGGAGTTCGTCGAGCACCATGACGATGGCGGGCACCATGTACGCCGCCAGCGAGCGACCGGCGAAACGCCGCAGCTCTTCTGCGTCTATCGCCCGGCCGACCACATAGGAAACCAGCGACGTCACTCCCGCGGCATCGGTGTGCCCCAGGGTGGCCGCTGCCGCGACCGACGCGTGCGCCGTGAGCACCGCCTCGATCTCGCCGAGTTCGATGCGCAACCCACGTACCTTCACTTGCTGATCCGAGCGCCCAACGTAGCGGATCGCGCCCGCCGTGGTCCACCGCACCAGATCCCCAGTTCGGTACAGCCGCCCACCCTCGGGACCGTGCGGGTCGGCAACGAACCGCCCGGCCGACAGCGCAGGTCGCGCGTGGTATCCCCGGGCCAGGCCGGGGCCGCGCAGGTACAGCTCACCGGTCACGCCGACGGGCACCGGCCGCAGCCGGGCGTCGAGGATCACCGCGGACATACCGTGGATCGGGGTGCCCATGTCGAACGGTTCGTCCGGGTGCAGGCGGGTGCTGATCGTGGTGATGACCGTCGTCTCGGTCGGGCCGTAGGTGTTGTAGAAGGCGCGGTCGATTCCCCAGCGCCGCATCATGTCCGGGCCGTACGACTCGCCGCCGACGGTCAGATGCCGCAGGTCGTCGAGGACGGTCGGGTCCAGGGTGCGCACCACCGCCGGGGTGATGAAGGCGTGCGACACCCGTTGCTCGCGCAGGAGTGTCGTCAGCTCGGCACCGCCGTACACGCCGGACGGTGCGATCACCAGTGCCGCTCCCGCCGACAGCGCGAGCAGCAGTTCGAGCATGGACGCGTCGAAGCTCGGCGAGGCCACGTGCAGGATGCGCGCGGTCGCGGTGATCTCGTATCGATCGCGCTGGGCGCGGGCCACTCCGGCGAGACCGGCGTGGGTCGCGAGCACGCCCTTCGGGGTTCCGGTCGAGCCGGACGTGTAGATCATCCAGGCCGGATTGCCTACGCGCACTGGACGAATCAACTCATCCTCCGCGATCGGACCGGCGCTGGTGTGCCGCATCCTGGCCGCGGTGGCGGGTGCGTCGAGCACCAGCCATTCGGTGTCCGACGGCAGCGCTCGGTGTGATCGGCTCGTCGTAAGTCCGACGACGGCACCGGAATCCGTGAGCATGTGGGTGATGCGCTCTGCCGGGTAGGTGGGGTCTACGGGAACGAACGCGGCACCGGTCTTGGCTACCGCCCACACCGCGAGCAGGGACTCGACCGAGCGCGCGATGGCGATGACGACCACGTCCTCGGCGCATATGCCGTGTCCGATCAGCATCCTGGCCAGGCGTGAGGATTGTTCATCGAGGGCCCGGTAGGTCAGTGTGCGATCCGTTGAGATCAGTGCGGTGGCAGCGGGGTTCATGGCCACGGCGGCGGTCATCAGTTCGGCGAGGGTGCGCGGTTCGACGGGTTCCGCGCCGCGCCTGGCTAGTAGCTCGGCGCGTTCGGCCGGGGCCAAGAGGTCCGCTGCGCCGATCGGCTTATCGGGTTCGTTGGTGAGCGAGCCGAGTAGTCGGCCGAACCGGCGTAGCAGGCCCGCCGCGGTGGCTTCGTCGAAAAGGTCAGTGGCGTAGTCGAGTTCGACGGCGAGGTGGCCGTCGGCATCCGGTTCGGCGGCGACGGTGAACTGCAAGTCGAATCGAGCCACCGGCTCGTCGAATTCGACCGCGGTGAGTTCCAAGCCGGGCACCGAGAAGGTGGCCGCACCGGTATTCAGGTAGCTCAGCGCGACGGTGAAGAGCGGATGCCTGGCCGGGGAGCGTTCGATGCCGAGCTCGTCGACCACGCGCTCGAACGGCACGGTCGCGTTGCCGAATGCGGCCAGGTCGGTGGTTCTGGTCTGGGCGATCAGGTCGGTGAACGATCGGTCGAGATCCGGTCGGGTGCGCAGGACCACGGTGTTGGCGAACATGCCGACCAGGTCGTCGAGGGCGGCGTCACCGCGTCCGGCCACCGGGGTGCCGATGGCGATATCGGTGGAGCCGGATAGTCGGGCCAGCAGCACGGACAAGGCCGCGTGCACCACCATGAATGGAGTTGCGTTGTGCTGCAACGCGATATCGCTCAGCATAGCGGCGATGCCGCCACCGATTCGTGCCCGCACGCTCGCACCGCGCTCGGTGGCCACGGCCGGACGCGGGCGATCCGTTGGAAGTACCAGTTCCGCCGGGAGGTCGCGCAGCGTCTCCGCCCAATACGAGAGTTGTTCTGCTGCTGTCGAATCCAGCACTTCGTTATGCCACAGCGCGTAGTCGATGTACTGGGCAGACAGCTCCGGCCAGTTCGGAGTCGTGTCCAGCACACGCGATAGATAGGCGGACAACAGGTCTCGTAGCAATGGGGTCATCGAATAGCCGTCGGCGGCGATGTGGTGCAGCACCACGACCAGCACGTGTTCGGCGTCGTGTGCGCGCAGCAGCACCGCGCGCGCCGGCATCTCGGTGGTGACATCGAAACCGGCGGCGAGGAATTCGGTGATCCGCTCGGATATCGCCCGCCCGTCGAGTTCTTCGATAGCGAGCGGTATCGGTGTCGGCTCGGCCGGAAGGACCACCTGATGGCCGCTGCCGGTGGCGTCGACGGGATACACCGTGCGCAGCACCTCGTGCCGAGCAACAACATCGGCGAACGCCGCACGCAGCGCTTCTACATCCAGCTCGCCCTCGATGCGCAACGCGACGGGGATGTTGTGGGTGGCCGACGCGGGGTCGAGTCGGTTGAGGAACCACATGCCGCGCTGCACCGGGGCCAGCGGAATCGTCGCCGGGCGCGGGCCCGCGAGCAACGGCACCGACTGTTCCAGCGCCGCAGCCTCATCGGCAATCCGAGCGGCCATGGCGCGCACGGTCGGCGCCTCGAACACCAGCCGAACCGGAACGCGATGGCCGAGGCGGGCGCCGAGCCGGGCGATCACTCGGGTGGCGATCAGGGAGTTGCCGCCGAGGTCGAAGAAGCTGTCGTCGGCGCCGATCGGTCCGGTCGCCAGCACCGCTTCGAAAGCTTCGGCCACCAGACGTTCGGCCGGGGTGATCGGGGCACGGTAGGTGACTCGGTCGAACACGGGTTCCGGCAGTGCTTTTCGATCCAGTTTCCCGGAAGCGTTGAGCGGAAAAGCCTCCAGCACTACGACGGTCGACGGGACCATATAGGACGGCAATGTCTCACCGGCCACGCGCAGCACCTCGGCTTCGGTCACTGCGGCGTGCGTGGTCACGTAGCCGACCAGCTGGTCGCCGGTGCGGGTGGTGACTACGGCTGCGGCGGCTTGGGATACGCCGGGTACGGCGGCGAGGGCCGCTTCGATCTCGCCGAGTTCGAGGCGCTGGCCGCGGAACTTCACCTGGAAGTCGGTGCGGCCCAGGTACATCAGCTCCGCAGCGGCTCCGTGGGTATCCCAGCGCACCAGGTCGCCGGTGCGGTACATGCGCTCACCGGGCGTGCCGAATGGGTTGGCCACGAAGCGATCCGCCGTCAGGTCGGGTCGGCCGTGGTAACCGCGGGCCAGCTGGATACCGGCGAGATACAGCTCCCCCGCGACACCGGGCAGGGTCGGGCGCAGCCGTGAATCCAGCACGTAGACGCGGCTGTTCCACTCCGGATTGCCGATCGGCGGGGTCGTGCCGTCGATGTTGCCGGCGACGTCGCGGTAGGTGATGCTCACCGCCGCCTCGGTCGGGCCGTACAGGTTGTGTAGCTCGGCCTGGCAGACGGCACCGAAGGCCCGCACCGTCTCGGCGGGCAGCGCCTCGCCGATCACGAAGACGGTGCGGAGTGCGGCGAGAGCTGCTCGTAGCCCAGTGGTTTCGATGTGTGCGGCGAAGATACTGAGCATCGAGGGCACGAAATCGGTCACGGTGACGCCGTAGGACTCGATCACCTCGGTCAGGTAGCCGGGGTCGCGGTGGCCGTCCGGGGCGGCCAGTACCAGGGTGGCGCCGATGCGCAGCGGCAGGAAGTAGCCCCAGAGCGATACGTCGAAGGTGGTGGCGGTCTTCTGTAGGTACACGTCCTCGGCGGTGAGCCGGTATTCGGACTGCATCCAGGTCATCTGGTTGACGATCGCGGCGTGGGAGACGCTGACGCCCTTGGGTTTTCCGGTGGAACCGGAGGTGAAGATGACGTACGCCGGGTGCTGTGGGTGGATCGGTGCGATGCGTTCGTGCACGGCGATCGGGTCATCGGTGTAGCCGTCGAGGGCGAGGGCATCCACGCAGATGATCGGGCCGGCGTAGTCGACAGTCGCCCGATCGGCCGTGGCAGTGAGCAGCGCCGCGGGCTGCGCGGTATCGAGGATGTGCGCGATCCGCCGGGCCGGGTGGTCCGGATCGATCGGCACGTAGGCGCCGCCCGCTTTGAGCACCGCGTACATGGCGACGACCAGGTCCACCGAACGCCGGAGCGCCAGAGCTACCAACGATTCCGGGCCGATGTTCGCCGCGATCAGGTGGCGGGCCAGCTGGTTGGTCCTGCGGTCCAACTCGCTATACGTCATCGTCGTCGCGGCGGTGGCGCTGTCGGGGACGTAGATCAGCGCCGGATCGTCCGGTGTCGCCGCGGCCTGGGCCTCGAACTCGTCGAGGAGCATTTCGGCGAGGCAGGCGGTGTGTGCGGAGTCGTTCCACTCGGTGACCACTCGATGCAGCTCGCCGGTGCCGAACAGGTCGATGTCGCCGACCACTTGTTCCGGATCCGCGGTGACGGCACCGAGTAGGCGAAGGAACCGCGAGCCGAAGGTCGCGATGGTGTTCTCGTCGAAGAGGTCGGTGGCGTAGGTGAACCGGAGCGCGTCTTCCGTCACGGTCACCTGGAGGTCGAATGGTGTTGTGTCGTAATTTAACTCGTACTCGGCGACGGTAACCCCCGCCATATCGAGTTCGATGTCGGCGAGATTCTGGAATAACAGCGCGATCTGGAAGAGCGGGTGGCGCGCCTCCGAGCGTGGCGGATCGAGCACCTCGACCAGGCGCTCGAACGGCACCTCCGCATGGGCGAAGGCGTCGAGGTCGCCGTCGCGCACGCGCCGCAGTACTGCGGCGAACGGGTCCGCCCCGGCGACCTCGGCGCGCAGCACCAGGGTGTTGACGAACATGCCGACCAGGTCGTCGAGCGCGGCATCGCCACGGCCCGCGATCGGTGCGCCGATAGCGATGTCGTCGGTGCCGGACAGCCGTGCGAGCAGGGTGGCGAGCGCGGCGTGCACCACCATGAACGGGGTTGCGTCGTAGCGGGCCGCAACGGTTGTTATGCCTTCGCGGACAGCGCTGTCCAGAGTGATTGTCGTGCTGGCCGCCTCGTGGGTGGCGACCGCCGGGCGCGGGCGGTCGGTGGGCAGATCGAGTTGCACGGGCAAGGTACGCAACGCTTGCTGCCAGTAGCGCAGTTGGTGGGCGGCCACCGACGCCGAATCGTCTTCTGCGCCGAGCACTTCGCGCTGCCACAGCGCGTAATCGGCGTACTGCAAGGTCAATTCGGACCAGGCCGGTGCGGTTCTGGTGGCGCGGGCGGCGTAGGCAGCGGCGATATCGCGCGCCAGCGGGGCCATCGAGAAGCCGTCGGCAGCAATGTGATGCACGACGAGGGCGAGTAGGTGTGCACGATCCGCCAACCGGATCAGGCCGATGCGCAGCGGCACTTCGCTGGTCACGTCGAACGGGGTGCCGACGAACTCCGGCAGTGCCGCAGCCGAATCCAGTGTTTGCAGCGGCGGCACGTGCTCGGCTTCGAGGATCCGTTGGTAGCCGGTGCCGTCGATATCCGGGTAGACGGTGCGCAGCGTTTCATGCCTGCCGACCACATCGGCGACAGCGGCGGCCAGCGTATTCGGGTCGAGGTAGCCGGTGAGCCGGACGACGACCGGGATGTTGTGCACGGTGTCGGTCGGGTCGAAGCGGTTGAGGAACCACATGCGCTGCTGTGCGGGTGACAACGGCAACAGTTCGGGGCGTTGGCGTGCGGTGAGTGGTGGTCTGCTGCCGGTGCCGATGTGCCGTCCGGCCCGCGCCGCGAGCCCGGCCACGGTCGGTGCCTCGAACAGCATCCGGACCGGGATCTCGGCGTCGAAGGCGGCGCCGAGCCGGGCCGCGACCTGCGTCGCGATCAGCGAGTTGCCGCCGAGGGCGAAGAAGTCGTCATCGGCGCCGACTTGGTCGAGGCCGAGTAGCTCGCCGATGATGTCGGCGACCGTGCGTTCGGTGTCGGTCGCCGGAGCGCGGTAGGCGGTCGCCGCGAAGACCGGCGCGGGCAGGGCATTGCGGTCGAGCTTGCCGGAGGCGTTGAGCGGGAACTCGGCCAGCGGCATGATCACCGACGGCACCGTGTACGCGGGCAGTTCCGTGCCGAGCACGGATCGCACCCGGTCGGTCTCCACCGAATGCCCCGCGGCGGCAACCACGTACGCCACCAGCCGATCGCCGAGTCGATCGTCGGAATGCAGCACCGCAACGGCCTGCGCGATCGAATCCACCGCTGTCAGCGCCGTCTCGATCTCGCCGAGTTCGATGCGCAGACCGCGCAGTTTCACCTGGAAATCGGTGCGGCCCAAGTATTCCAGTTCACCACTGGTAGTCCACTTGACGAGATCACCAGTCCGATACATCCGGTCGCTGGCGCCGAAAGGATTGGCGACGAACCGTTCCGCCGTCAGATCCGGTCTGGATAGGTAGCCCTGCGCCAGTTGCACACCCGCCAGATACAGCTCCCCCGGCACTCCGACCGGGACCAGCCGCATCCGCGAATCCAACACCAGCAGTTGGGTATTGAAGACCGGCTTGCCGATCGGAACGCACACCACATCGGCATCGGTCACCTCGTGGCAGGTGACGTCGACGGTGGCCTCCGTCGGTCCGTACAGGTTGTGCACCCGCGCTCCGATCACCTCACGCGCCCGCTGCGCGGCCAGCGCGGGCAATGCCTCACCGGAGGCGAATACGTTGCGGAGCGTAATGCACTCGTTTGCCCTTCGCTCGAGAATGAACATCGACAGCATGGCGGGCACGAAATGGGCGGTGGTGACCCGCTCTTCGATGATCAATCGGGCCAGGTAGGCGGGGTCGCGGTGGCCGTCGGGGCGGGCAATCACGAGGCGCGCGCCGATCTGCAACGGCCAGAAGAATTCCCACACGGAAACGTCGAAAGTGGCCGGTGTTTTCTGCAGCACTACATCGTCGGCAGTAAGCCCGTACGTCTGCTGCATCCATAGCAGTCGGTTCACGATGGCGGCATGCGGGATGGCGACACCCTTGGGGCGGCCGGTCGAGCCGGAGGTGAAGATGACATAGGCGGTGTGCGCCGGTGTCAGCACGCCGATCCGATCCAGGTGGGTCAGTGGTGTCGGCGCGTACGCGATGAGATCGAGTCGATCGATCCGGATCTGCCGCGCCGCAACATCATCCAAGTCCAGGCCGGAGGTGAGCACGCACACCGGTCTGGCCGTTTCGAGCACGTGGTCGATGCGCTCGGCGGGATGGTCTGGGTCGAGCGGGACGTATGCGCCACCAGCCACGGTGACCGCGTACATGCCGGTCACCAGGTCGACCGATCGCCGCATGCCCAGCGCCACAAGAGAATCCGGTCCGACGCCCTGGGCAACGAGCCACCGTGCCAAGCGATGCACGCGAGCCGCGAAGTCCGCGTACGACAGGCTGGTGCCCTCGAAGGTCAGCGCGGACGCCTCCGGTGTCCTGGCTACCTGCGCCTCGAACAGTGAGACCAGTGTGTGTCCGGCAGCTACCGGGTGTGCCGTGTCGTTCCAGCGTTCCAGCACGAGCGTGCGCTCTGCGGCGTCCAGCAACTCGACGTCGCCGAGCAGGACGGACGGGTTCGTCACGACAGCTTCGAGCACGCGCACGAACCGGGCCGCGAACGACTCGACGGTGCTGCGTTCGAAAAGGTCTGTCGCGTAGCGCAGCACGGCACGCAGTGCGGTGCCCTTGTCGGCGAGGTGTTCGGTGAGTTCGAGGGCGAGATCGAATTGCGCGACCTGGCTGTCCATCGGGTACGCCGACACCTCGAGCCCCGGCAGTCGCAGCACGGTGTCGCCGCGGTGTTCGAAGGTGAGCAGGGTTTGCACGATCGGGGAATGTGACTGTGCGCGGACTGGATTCAGCTCATCGACGAGTCGTTCGAAGGGGAGATCAGCATGCGCGAAGGCGCGCACATCGGTGTCACGGACCTCCCGCAGCAGTTCGGCGAACGACATGCCGGGCGCTACTCGGGAACGCAGCACGAGCGTGTTCACGAACATGCCGACGAGGTCGTCCAATGCCGCCTCGGACCGGCCCGCGATCGGGGTGCCGATGGCCACGTCGTCCACCCGGGCCAGCCGAGCCAGCACGGTGACGAAGGCGGCGTGGATGACCATGAACGACGAAACACCATGTCTGCGTGCCAGATCCGCAACCGCGCTGGTCAACGCGGTCGGCACGGCGAACTCGAGGGCCGCACCGCGCCCGGAGGCCACGGGCGGGCGGGGCCGATCGGCGGGGAGTTCGAGAACCGGGGCGAGTCCGGCGAGCTCATGGCGCCAGTGCGCGATCTGCGCGGCCAGCAGTGAATCCGGGTCGTCGGCCGCGCCGAGTACCTCGTGCTGCCACAGGGTGAAGTCGGCGTACTGGACCGGCAGCGGACGCCATTGCGGGGCGACACCGGTTGTCCGTGCGGTGTAGGCGACCATGAGATCCCGGGCGAGCGGCGCGGTAGAGACACCGTCCGCGGCGATGTGATGAACCACGACGACCAGCACGTGCTCGTCCGGCGAGACACGGAACAGGCTTGTCCGCACCGGCATCCGGGTGCGCAGGTCGAAGCCGACAGCAGTCACCGCCAGGACCGAGGACGCAAGGTCTGCTTCGATCACGTCCACGGGGTGCAGGTCGAGCTCGGTTACCTCGCCGCCGGTGCGCACCACCTGCGTGGGGCCCGCCTGGTCGGCAGGAAATACGGTGCGCAGCGCTTCGTGCCGGTCGATGACATCGCGCAAAGCCGCCCGCAATGCGTCCGTGTCCAAGGCGCCGGTGAGCCTGATGGTGATCGGAATGTTGTAGACGGCCGATGCCGGATCGAGGCGATTCAACAGCCACATCCGAGTCTGCGCGAGCGACAAGGGAATACGAGCCGGACGCTCGCGAGCCGCTAGTTCCGGCCTTGGCGTCTCCGTGGCAAGCCGCGCGGAATGCGCAACCCGCGTGGCGAGTTCAGCCACTGTCGGTGCCTCGAACACCGCACGGACTGTCAGTGCGCAATCGAATGTCGCATTCGCTCTGGCGACAAGGCGCATGGCGAGCAACGAGTTGCCGCCGCGGGCGAAGAAGTCGTCGTCCGCGCCGATCCGGTTGCCCGCAGCGCCGACCAGGTCCGTGATCAACGCGGCGAGCACCGACTCGACACCCTCACGCGGAGCACGGAATCCCACTGTGGCGCCGGTGAATTCGATGGCGGGCAACGCAGCACGGTCGAGCTTGCCGGCCGTGCTCAATGGCATCTCGTCGAGCACGACCAGGTGCGCGGGAACCATGTACGCGGGCAGTCGATCCCGTAGGTCGGCGAGTACGGCTTCGGGAATCAGCTCCGTGCCGGTGGCGTAGCCGACCAGACATTCGTATCCCGATGTGTCCCGGGTGAGCAACACGGCAGCGTTCGCCACACCCGCCACACCGGCCAGTGCCGCCTCGATCTCGCCGAGCTCGATCCGCTGGCCGCGTAGCTTGATCTGGAAGTCGTTGCGGCCCAGGTACACCAGATCGCCATCGCGATTCCAGCGCACCAGGTCGCCGGTGCGATACATCAGCCGCCCCGGTACCCCGAACGGATCCGCGGTGAACCGCTCCGCCGTCAGCCCCGGCCGCCCCTGATAGCCGCGAGCCAATTGGTCGCCGGCCAGATACAACTCACCCGTGACCCCGATCGGCACCGGGCGCAGCCGGGTGTCCAACACGTACGCGCGGGTGTTCCAGCAGGGGCGGCCGATCGCCACCTCCCGACCGGAATCGACGTCGGCGTCGGTGAACTCGTGGAAGACGGCCGAGATCGCCGCTTCCGTCGGCCCGTACGCGTTGTGCACCGCACCGTCGAAGCCGGATCGGAGTGACGCGAGCAGATCCGGGGTGAGCGCCTCGCCGCCGCAGTGCAGGTGCCGGAAGGAGCGCAGCGCATCGCCCATGCCCTCACCGATCAGCGCGGCGAGCACCGACGGCACGTACTCCGCGATGGTGATGTGGTGCGTGCGAACCAGGCCCGCGAGGTATGCCAGGTCCAGATGCCCGCTGGGGCGGGCGATCACCAGTGGCGCGCCGACGGCGATCGGCAGGAAGCATTCCCACACCGACACGTCGAAGGTCAGCGGGGCCCGCTGCAGAATCCGGTCGGCCGCGGTCACCTCGTAGCGGAATTCCAGCCAGCGCAGCTGATTCATGATGGCGCGGTGGGTGACGGCAACGCCCTTCGGGCGGCCGGTCGAGCCGGAGGTGAACAGCACGTACGCTGTATTGTCCTGGCGCAGCGGCACTCTCCGCTCTGCCTCGGTCACGGGAGCGTCGGAGAAGTCGTCGAGGACGAGGTCAGCGATCTCGACCACGCGGGTGTCTTCGAGTTCCGGCAGCACCGCGCCGCCGACTGACAACACCAATGCCGGTGCAGCGCTATCGATTAGCTGGGCGATGCGATCGGCGGGGTGCGCCGGATCGATCGGCAGATAGGCGCCGCCCGCACGCACGATCGCGGACATCGTCACGAGCATGTCGACGGACCGCAGTGCCGCGAGGCCGACGATCGTCTCCGGGCCGACACCCGCCGCGATGAGCCAGCGGGCGAGGCGATTCACCCGTGACGCGAGCTCGGCGTAGGTCACCGAAGTGCCCTCGTAGTACACCCCGATCTCCTCTGGGCTCGCCGCCGCTCGCGTGGTGAGCAGATCGTCGAGCGTCTCCGGCGGGAGCACCCGGGCGGTGGCGTTGCGGTCGCACAGCAGCAGGCCGCGTTCGGCACCCGACATCAGGTCGACATTGCCGACCAGTGTGCGAGTGTCGCGCACCATTGCCCGCAAGGCTCGCTCGAAGGCGGCGAGGAAACCGAACACGGTCGGCTCGTCGAACAGGTCGAGCGCGTAATGCAGGTGGACGTCGATGCCCGCGGGCGTGCCGTTCGCGTCGTAGCGGTCGGTCAGCGTCCAGTCCAGGTCCAGCTGGATCGGTGCCGGGCCGACCTCGAGCGCGGCGATGTTCAGCCGGTGCAGCTGGAAGTCTGGTTCCGCGTGGTTCTGGAGAGTGAGTGCGACCTGGTAGAGCGGCGAGTGTGCCTGAGACCGGACCGGATTCAGGGCGTCGACGAGTTGCTCGAATGGGACCATCGCGTGGTCGAATGCGGCGAGGTCGGTCGCACGGACGGTGGCGAGCAACTCGGCCAGGGTCGCATCCGGCCGAATCTCGGTGCGCAGCAACAAGGTATTGACGAACATGCCCACGAGTTCGTCGAGCGCCGCGTCACCTCGGCCCGCGACAGGAGCGCCGATCGCGATGTCGGTGGTCGCGGCGTAGCGGCTCAGCACCACCGTCAGCGCGGCGTGCAGCACCATGAACGGGGTCACCCGGTGGGTGGCAGCCAAGTCTTGAATCTCTTGATGCAGCGCCGGATCCAGCCGCCCGGTGATCGCCCCGCCGCGGTTGGTCGCGACCGCGGGACGCGGGCGGTCCGACGGCAACAGCAACAGGTCGGGGATGCCCGCGAGTCGGTCCGTCCAGAATCGCAGCTGACGCGACAGTACCGAGCGCGGGTCTTCGGCCGAGCCGAGCGCGGTGCGCTGCCAGACCGCGAAGTCGGCGTACTGCACGGCCAGCCGACTCCATGCCGGAGCGGAGTCCGCGCATCGTGCGACGTAAGCGGCCGCCAGGTCGCGCGTCAGCGGTGCGAAAGACCAACCGTCGGCTGCGATGTGGTGGACGACGAAGAGCAGGACGTGCACGCGGCTGCCCGCTGACACGGCCGACTCGCCATCGTCCAAACGCAGCAGGCGAACTCGCAGCGGAACCTCGGCCGTGACGTCGAATCCGTTCGACGCCGCGTTGGCGATGAGTTCGGGGAGCTCGCCCGGGCGCACCGGGCGGGCCACCAGGTCGACCAGCTTTGTCTCTGCGGGGAGCACCACCTGTATTGCGGCACCGTCGTGTTCGGGGTAGATCGTGCGCAGCGTCTCGTGCCGCGCGATGACGTCGGTGATGGCCGCCTCGAGGGCGGGGACGTTCAGCGCGCCGGTGAGCCGCAGCGCGAAGGGAATGTTGTAGCCGCTGCTCGTGGTGTCGAACCGGTTGAGAAACCACATGCGCTGCTGGGCGATCGACAGTGGGATCGGGTCGGGTCGATCAGGTGCCGTGAGCGGCGGCAGGACGGTGGATTCGGCGTCGGCCAGCCGGTCGACCGTGAGCCGCCGAGCCAGCCCACGAACGGTGGACGCGTCGAAGATCGTGCGCACCGGGACCTGGGTGCCGGTGGCCTTCCCGAGCCGGGCAGCCAGTTGAGTGGCAATCAGTGAGTTGCCACCGAGCGCGAAGAAGTCATCATCCGCGCCGATTCGGTCGGTGCCGAGCACGGCCGTAAACGTCTCGGCGACAAGCACTTCCGCCTGACCGGTAGGCTCCTGGAATTCCGTAGAAGGAAGGACCGGCGCGGGCAACGCTTTACGATCCAGCTTGCCGGAAGCGTTGACCGGAAGATGGTCAAGCGTCACGAAGGCCTGCGGCACCATGTATCCCGGCAGCCGCGTCGCCAATTCGGCACGTAGCTCGTCGATGTCGACCGGGCTTTCCGCCACCAGATAGGCCACCAGTCGGTCGCCGGTCGAGTGGTCACCCCGAACCAGAACAACAGCCTGGGCAACGGCGGGCATGGACACCAGTGCCGACTCGATCTCGCCCAGTTCGATCCGCAGCCCACGGATCTTCACCTGGAAGTCGGTGCGCCCCAGGTACTCCAGCTCTCCGGCAGAGGTCCACACCACGAGGTCGCCGGTGCGGTACATGCGATCGCCTGCCGGACCGAACGGGTCAGCCACGAACCGATCACCCGTCAGATCCGCTCTTCCCCAATAGCCACGGGCCAGCTGCGCCCCTGCCAGATACAACTCCCCTGGCACACCCGCGGGGACGGGCCGCAGCCGCGCATCGAGCACGTACGTCCGGGTGTTCCAGATCGGTGCGCCCATCGGCACGGTGCGGGTATCGGCGTCGGTGACCTCATGGAACGTCACCTCGACCGCGGCTTCGGTGGGTCCGTAGCCGTTGTGCACCCGCGCGCCCGTCAGTTCCCGCATCCGCTGCGCTGTCCCAGCGGGTAGTGCTTCGCCGGAACAGAACACGTCGCGCAGCGTGGTCACCTCGACCGCGTCGGCGACGAACACCGCCAACATGGATGGCACGAAATGCGCTGCGGTCACGCCTTCCCGGCGCATCAGCTCCGCCAGATAGACCGGGTCCTGATGGCCGTCCGGCTTGGCAAGCACCAGCCGCGCGCCGACCTGCAACGGCCAGAAGAACTCCGGCACCGACACGTCGAAGGTGGCCGGTGTCTTCTGCAACAGCACGTCCTCGGCACCGAGCGCGACATACGCCGACTGCATCCACCGCAGCCGATTGACGATGCCCGCGTGACTCATCGCCACGCCCTTCGGCCGTCCGGTCGAGCCGGAGGTGAACAGGACGTACGCGATATTCGCGGGATACAGCGGAGCCCCTCGATCGGCGTCGGTCAGCGACGCGTCCGAGTAGCCGGACAGGTCGAGCCGGTCGATACGCTGCTGCGCGACAGCGTAATTCAGATCGCCGCCTGAGGTGAGCACACAGATCGGTGCGGCGGTGTCGAGGATATGCGCGGTGCGCTCGGCTGGATGGCCCGGATCCAGCGGCAGGTAACCACCGCCCGCGGTGATGACCGCATACATGCCGACCACCAGATCGATAGACCGCCGCATACCTAGCGCGACAACCGAATCCGGGCCGACGCCTTGTGCGACGAGCCAGCGCGCCAATCGATTCACCTGGCCCGCGAATTCGGCATAGGACAGACTCGTCCCCTCGAAGGTCAGGGCAGTGGCATCGGGCGTCCGAGTCGCCTGCTCGGCGAATAGCGAAGCGAGCGTGTGTGTCTCGGCCAGCGGATGCGCGGTGTCGTTCCATCCGCGCAGAACGAGCTCACGTTCGGTCTCGGCGAGCAGCTCGATATCGCCGACCTGCTGCTCCGAATCCGCCGCCGCGGCAGTGAGCAACCGGAGGAAACGGGCGACGAATGATTCGATGGTCGCCGCGTCGAAGAGATCGGTGGCGTAGCGCAGGCTGCTTGTCAGACCCGCGCCGTCTTGCCCTTCGTTCACCACCAGGTGCAGGTCGAATTTGGCTCCGCCGTCCTCGATCTCGACCGGCTCGATCGAAAGCCAGGGCACCTCGATGGCACCGGTGCGGAGAACAGGCTGTGTCTCACCGAAGCTGAGCATCACCTGGAACAGCGGATGCGCACCGGCGCTTCGATCGACGGCCATGGCGTCGACCAACCGCTCGAAAGGCAGGTCGGCGTTGGCGAACGCGGCCAGATCGGCATCACGTACCTGTCGGACGAGCTCGCCGAACGAAGAATCCGCGGCGACCGGTGTCCGAAGCACGAGCGTATTGACGAACATGCCGATGAGCGCGTCGAGTTCGCGTTCACCGCGGCCGCCGATGGGTGAGCCGATCACGATGTCGTCGCTGCCGCTCAGTCGCGCCAGCGTGGCCGCGAACGCGGCGTGCAGCACCATGAACAAGGTCGCGCCGCTGCGTTGCGCGATGGCACGCAGGCCGGTGACCACCGCTGCATCCACCATGAAATCCACTTCCGCACCATGTTTCGACGGCACCGCCGGTCGTGGCCGGTCGGTCGGCAAGGTGGTCTGTGCCGGAGCGCCGTCGAGGACGTCGCGCCAGAATCGCAGCTGCTGGTAGGCCGGATCACCCGGGACGTCCGCCGAGCCGAGCAATTCCCGTTGCCACAGGCTGTAATCCGCGTACTGCACGGGCAGGTCCGTCCAGTCCGGTGCTTGGCCGATGAGCCGGGCGAGATAGGCCCGAACCAGATCGGTGACCAGCGGCGGCATGGACAAAGCGTCGGCAGCGATGTGGTGGACGGCGAACACGAGCACGTACTCGTCGCCGGTGACACCGCGTGCGTCGTCGACTCGGTCTACCAGCAAAAGCGCCACGCGCGAGGGCAGTTCGGTCGTGACATCGAATCCCGCCCGCGTGATCGCCGCGACGGCCGAGGCCACTTGGGACCGCTCGACCGGAACCGGGTTGAGACTTAGACCGATGTCCCCGCCGTCCAGGATCAGTTGGTAGGGCCCGGTTTCGGTATCCGGATACAGGGTGCGCAGCGACTCATGCCTGACCAGCACGTCCAGCACGGCGAGCTCCAGCGCGGCGACATCGAGGCGCCCGGTGAGCCGGAGCACGACCGGCAAGTTGTAGACGCTGGACGACCCGTCCTGGGTCTCCAAGCGGTTGAGGAACCACAGCCGTTGCTGCGCGGGCGACAGCGGCACTCGCTCAGGCCGAGTCCGTCGCGTCAACGCCGCCCGGGGCTCCCCCGCAGTGCTCAATGCATCCACTGCGGCGGCAAAGCCTGCCACGGTAGCAGATTCGAACAAGGCGCGCAAGGGAACTCGAACGCCGATGGCCTCGCCCACCCGGGCGGTCACCTGGGTGGCATCCAGCGAACTTCCGCCGAGCGCGAAGAAGTCGTCGTCCAGGCCGACCCGGTCGACTCGGAGCACCTCGGTGAATACCGAGGCGATCAAGCGTTGCGCAGCGTCAACCGGAGCCCGGAACTGCTCGACCCCGAGCACCGGAATCGGCAGCGCCGCACGGTCCAGCTTGCCGCTGCTACCGAGCGGGAACTCACTGAGCTCCACGAGCGCGGTCGGCACCATATAGGCGGGAAGACGCTGTGCCAAAGTGACTTTGAGGGCGGCAGTATCAAGCTCGGCCCCTGGTGTCCGAACCACATAGCCCGCCAGGTAGTCCCCGGATGCACCGGTGACGAGTCGCGCCACCGCTCGGCTCACGTCGGGCGCCGCCAGCAGCGCCGTCTCGATCTCGGCGAGTTCGATGCGCTGGCCACGGAACTTGACCTGAAAGTCCGTGCGGCCCAGATAGACCAGTTCACCGTCCTGACTCCACCGCACCAGATCGCCGGTGCGGTACATGCGTTCGCCGCTCATCCCGAACGGATTCGCGATGAAGCGATCGGCGGTGAGGTCGACTCGGCCGTGATAGCCACGGGCCAGCTGGTTTCCGGCCAGGTACAGCTCCCCCGGCACCCCGATCGCGACCGACCGCAGGCGTGCGTCCAGCACATACACCTGGGAATTCCACTCCGGCTCACCGATCGGCACGACCGCTGTGTCCTCGGTGGTCACCTCGTGGGACGTGATCGACACGGCTGCTTCGGTGGGCCCGTACAGGTTGTGCAACCCGGCATCGCTCACCGCCTGGAACGCGGCCACCGTCTCCGGCGAGAGCGCCTCACCGATGACGAAGACGTCACGGAGAGAATCGAGTTCGCCGGGCGTGGCATGCACGGCGAAGACAGACAGCATGGACGGCACGAAGTCGGTGAGCGTGACACCTTGGCGGGCAATGGTTTCCGCTAGATAGCGCGGATCGCGGTGCCCATCCGGCGCGGCGAGCAGCAGCGTCGCACCCGCGCGCAGCGGCAGGAAGTAGCCCCAGACAGACACGTCGAAGGTGGTCGCCGTCTTCTGTAAGTAGACATCGCCGGTGCGCAGGCGGTATTCGGCATGCATCCACGCCAGCTGGTTGGCGATGGCGCGATGACTGACCGACACACCCTTGGGCTTGCCGGTCGAGCCGGACGTGAAGATGACGTAGGCAGGGTGTTCCGGATGCAACAGAGCGCGCCGCTCGCGGTCGCCGATCTTGGCGGCCGAGTACACCGATAGATCGATCTCATCGACGTGGCGCACGCTAACCGTTGCGGGAAGCGTGAATCCGGCGGCTCGGGTGGTGAGTATGGAATGTGGTCGGGCGGTATCGAGAATGTGCCCGATCCGCTCGGCCGGATGCGAGGGATCCACCGGCACGTAAGCGCCACCCGCTCGCGCGACCGCGTACATGGCAACGACCAGTTCGATCGAACGCGGCATCGCCAGCACGACGAGGGATTCCGGGCCGACACCGGCGTCGATGAGCATTCTGGCCATGCGGTTGGCCTGATCGGAGAGCTCGGCGTAAGTCAGCCGCAGCGAATCGGTCGCCAGGGCAACGGCATTCGGGGTGCGGCGGACCTGGTTGTCGAATCCTTCGTGTAGGAACCGGTCGGCGACCTTGTGGCCGCTGGCATTCCAGCTCGCGGTGACGTAGTCGAGTTCACCCGCGTCGAGCAGCGTGATGTCGCCGACAGGCGTCTGCGGTTCGGCTACCGCGGCACGTAACAACCGGACGAACTTGGCTGCGAACTCACGCACCGTCGCCGCGTCGAACAGATCTGTCGCGTAGGTGAATTCAGCGCGGTATTCCGTATCGGCATCCGAAACGGTCAGCTGTAGGTCGAACTTCGCGAAGCCGGGATCGAAATCGACCAGATCGGTGGCAAGATCAGGCAGCGCCGGGGTGACCAGTCCCAGGTTCTGCATGAACAGCGCCACCTGGAACAGCGGATGTCTGGCCTGGGATCGTGCCGGATTCAGCACCTCCACGAGGCGCTCGAACGGGATGTCCGCGTGCGCGAAGGCACGCAGGTCACGTTCGCGGGCGTGGCCGATCAGCTCGGCGAAGGTGGCCGCGCCATGGATCTCGGTGCGCAGCACGAGCGTGTTCACGAACATGCCGACCAGGTCGTCCAGCGCCGCATCGCCGCGGCCCGCCACCGGTGTGCCGATCGCGATGTCGGTCGTGCCCGACAGCCGGGCCAGCAGCGCGGCCAGTGCGGCGTGCAGGACCATGAACGGCGTTGCGTGGCACCGGGCGGCGACCTCGTCGATCGCGGTGCGCAGCGCGGCGTCGATGCGGAACTCGTGGGTGGCGCCGCGATAGGAGGCCCGTGCCGGTCTCGGCCGGTCGACGGGCAGATCCAACTGTGCGGGCAGTTCGGCCAATTCGGCACGCCAGAACGCCAGCTGGCGGGCGGCGGACGAGTCGGGATCGGCCTCGTCGCCGAGCACCCGCTGCTGCCAGAGCGCGTAATCCGCGTACTGCACAGCCAGCGGAGACCAGCCGGGCGCACGCCCGCCGCGCCGGGCGGCGTACGCGGTGCCGAGGTCACGCACCAGCGGACCGAGCGAGACACCGTCGGCGGCGATGTGATGCACGACGAGCACCAGCGTGTGATCCGTTGGCCCGCAGCGCAACAGGCGAACCCTGACTGGAATCTCCTCGGCGACATCGAAGCCCTGGGCGGCGACCATCAGGACTGCGGCCGCGAGCTTGTGCTCCGGCACCACGGACGGCGTCAGGTCGAACACCGCGTGTACCCGGCGGATCAACTGCGCGGGACCCGCCAACGTCTGCGGGTAGACGGTACGTAGGACTTCATGTCGCGCAACGAGATCCGTGATCGCTGCGGAGAGAGCCGGCACATCGAGCTCACCGCGGAGTCGCAGGGCCACCGGAATGTTGTCCACTGCGGCGGTGTCGAATTCGCGACCTGATTCCGCGTCGGTGCCGAATCGGTTGAGGAACCACATGCGTCGCTGCGGCGGCGACAGCGGAATGTGCTCAGGCCGCTGCCCGGCCACCAACGGTGGGCGGTCCATGCCGTGCAGCGACAAGGCAGCGATCGCACCCACTGTTGGGCAGTCGAAGAAGTCTCGAACGTCGATCGTGACGCCGAGCGCGGTCGAGATGCGGGCGATGGCTCTGGTCGCGATGAGCGAATTCCCGCCCAGCGCAAAGAAATCGTCGTCGGCGCCGACCCGGTCGATGCCGAGCAACCCGGCGAAGATCTCGGCGATCGTCAACTCGGCGACAGTCTCCGGTGCGCGGTATGCGGTTGCGCCGGAACCGAAATCGGGCTCCGGCAGGGCGCGACGATCCAGTTTGCCGTTGACGTTCAACGGCATCGCGTCCAGCACCACGATCAGCGACGGCACCATGTACTCGGGTAGCTCACGCCGCACCGACGTCAACACCGCAACCGGATCAATCGTGCCGCTGCCCACGACGTAGCCGACCAGATGATCACCGCTCCGGTGTCGGTGCAGTGTGACCGCCGCCTGGGTCACCCCAGGGTGCCGCACCAGTGCCGCCTCGACTTCCCCCAGCTCGATCCGCAGTCCGCGCAGCTTCACCTGGAAGTCGATGCGGCCGAGGTACTCCAGTTCGTCCGGTCCGCCGCCGGTGTCGGGCACCCAGCGCACCAGATCGCCGGTGCGGTAGATCCGCTCACCCGCCGGTCCGTCCGGGCTTGCGACGAACCTCTCCGCCGTCAGACCGGGGCGGGCGATGTACCCCCGCGCCAGCTGCACGCCCGCGAGGTAGAGCTCACCGACCACGCCGGTAGGCACCGGGCGCAGATTGTCGTCCAGCACCAGCAGATCGGTGTCGTCCGCGGCTGCCCCGATCGGCACGCTCGGCACATCGGCGGCCGTCACCTCGTGCGCGGTCACGTCTACCGCGGCCTCGGTGGGCCCGTACAGGTTGTGCAGCGTCGCCCCGCTGATGTTGCGGAACGCCGCGGCGGTCGCGGCCGGAAGTGCCTCGCCAGAAGCGAAGACCAAGCGCAGCGAGTCCACCGCGGCCGGTGCCTGCGGTTCGTCGGCGAACACCGCGAGCATCGACGGCACGAAATGCGCGACGGTGACCCTGCTTTCGGCGATGACCTCCGCCAGATACCCGGGATCGCGATGCCCATCCGGCGCCGCGATGACCAGCCGGGCGCCGACTTGCAACGGCCAGAAGAACTCCCACACCGAGACATCGAAGGTGAACGGCGTCTTCTGCAGCACGACGTCGTCCGCCCGCAGCCGATACAGCCGCTGCCGCCAGCGCAGATTGGCCAGGATCGCGCGATGCGATACGGCGGCACCCTTGGGTCGGCCGGTCGAACCAGAGGTGAAGATCACGTACGCGGTGTTGTCCGCGTACAGCCGCGGCAAGGACTGATCGGTCGTCGGCGATTCGGTTACGGCGCCGCGGAATTCGTCCATGCGGAGCGCGCGCACCTCGCCGAGATCCGGCTGGTCACGCGTCGTGGTGAGCACCAGGACCGGGCGCGCGACCTCGAGCACATAGGCGATGCGCTCGGCAGGGTGATCGGGATCGATCGGCACATACGCACCGCCCACCTTCAGGATCGCGTACATGCCGATCAGCAGATCGAATGAACGGCGAACAGCCAGCCCCACCAAGGCATCTGGGCGCACACCCAGTGTGATCAGCCGGTAGGCAAGCGCATTCGCCCTGCCATCGAACTCGGCGTACGTAAGGGTGTTGCCCGCATACTCGAGCGCCACCGCGTCCGGGGTCAGCCGCACCTGCTTCTCGAATTCGCTGACCAGCGTCTCGACGGGAGCGAGGTCCGCGGGCAGCACACGTCCCGCCGCGGCGAGCGCATCGTCCAGCAGTCCCGTCAGCACCGCACCCAGCGCCCCATCGGCCGATTCCAGCAGTGCGGGAAGCTGACCCGACACCACCACCGGCACCAATGCCTCCGGGCCGAGACCATCGCCCATGGCTTCGGCCAATGCCGCCAATTCGGTGGCAAGCGCCGCGTAGGTGATGGTCACGTCGTCGTGGCGCAGCGCGACTCGTTGCGGGTCCAGTTGGGCGACGGTCTCGATCAGGCCGGGTAGGTCGTCGACTCCGTAGGCGCGACGCAGTGCCGCAGCACCATCGAGCCCTGATCTGGCGCCGAGTCCACCGGGTACGACCGAATCTTCATGGGACATCAGCTGTTTCCTTCCGAGTCGAGCACCGACGCCGAGCCGGCCAGCAGGGTCCGCAGCAGCGCCGCGAGACCACTACCGCCGAGGCCGGCGAGGATGCCGGGCACCAGCCCGGCGAGCGAGACATTGATCAGGGCTTCGGGTTTCGCCGCGGCGCCCATGGCCCTGGCGACCGTCGTGAGCTTCGCGTCGAGCTCGCGATAGGAGATCGCCCGATCGCCGTGGGTGAACGCGATGGAATTCGGTGCGCGGCGAGCCGCGGCGGCGATGAGTGCGGGCAGGTCTGCAGGAGCTGCCTGTGGTTGTCGTTCCCGCACTGAGCGGATGTCGATCGAGCGGATCGCGCTCTCTGGGTCGGTGGCCACCGCGGTCAATACCCGGAGCAACCGTGCGGCGAAGGAGCCAACAGTCGCGGCCTCGAAAATGTCTGTCGCGTAGCCGAACCGCATGCTCAGACCGGTCCGAGCGCCGTTGCTACCGAACCGTTCGACAGCCGTGAGCTGAAGATCGAACTTCGCCTCGTCGAGGCCGAGATCGAGGGCCTCGACGTCGAGCCCGGGTAGCGCGACGGTGGTGCCGGGCAGGTTCTGGAAGGTGAAGAGCACCTGGAACAGTGGCGGGTAGGAACTGGACCTGGAGCGGCCGACTGCATCGACCACCTGCTCGAACGGGACATCCGCGTGCGAGAGCGCGGCCAGGTCCCGTTCGTGTGCTTGGCGCAGCAGGTCGCGGAACCCGGCGCGCGGATCGACCTCGGTGCGCAGTACCACCGTATTGACGAACATCCCGATCAGGTCGTCGAGTTCGCGTGCCCCGCGTCCGGCGACCGGGGCACCGATGGTGATGTCGTTCGTTCCGGCCAGTTTGGCGAGCAGCACCGCGAATGCGGCGTGGATCACGGTGAACAGCGTCGTGTTGTGTTCGCGGGCGAGTTCGTCCAACCGGACGGTGAGTTCGGCGTCGATATCGAATTCGACGTTCGCTCCGCGCATGTCGCGGCGGGCGGGTCTCGGTCGGTCGGCACTGGGAGCAGTTCGGGAGCACCGGCCAGTTCCCTTGTCCAATATGCGAGTTGGCGAGAGGCCACGCTGGTCGGATCGGCCTCCGAGCCGAGTAGGTCTCGCTGCCAGGTGCTGTAGTCCGCGTACTGGACATCCAGCGGTGCCCAGTTGGCTTCCCGACCCGTCGATCGGGCGATGTAGGCGCGCACCAGATCCCGGGTCATGGGTGCCACCGAGTACCCGTCGGCGCTGATGTGGTGCAGCACAACGACGAGCACGTGTTCGGCGGTGCTGATCGCGAAGAGCGCCGCCCGCACCGGTGGCGCCGCCGTGATATCGAAGGCGGCAGAGACGAATTCGGTGATGCGCCCCGCGATGTCCGCCTGCGAAACGGCCCTCGGCGTGAGATCGAAGGACAGCTCCGAGACCGAGACCACCTCTTGCACCGGCCCGTCCGCGGTGTCCGGATACCGGGTACGGAGCGCATCGTGCCGGGCGAGGATGTCCTGGATCGCCGCTGTCAGCGCGGGTACGTCCAGTGCGCCGCTGAGCCGCAGCGCCATCGGGATGTTGTAGGCCGCGGAATTCGGCGCCAGCCGGTTGACCACCCACATCCGTTGCTGCGCAGGCGACAACTTCGCTGGCCCGGAGTCGGTCCGCCGCAACAGTACGGGTCGCGCGTCGGTGCCGTCCACGGCCGCGAGGTGCTCGGCGAGCCCGCCGACAGTGGGTTCCTCGAATACCGCGGACACCGGCACCTGGATGCTCAATGCCGCACTCAGTCTCGCTGCCAGGCGGGTGGCCATCAGCGAATTGCCGCCCATGGCGAAGAAGTGATCGTCGAGACCCGCTGTCTCGGTGCCGATCACGTCGGCGAAGGTCGCCGCGACCACCTTCTCCAGCTCCGTCGTGGGAGCGCGGAAGACCGCCTCGGTGAACACAGGTTCGGGCAGCCGTGCACGATCGACCTTGCCATTCGCGTTGAGCGGCAACTCCTTCAGCACGACGACCGCGGCAGGAACCATGTACGTCGGCAGTTCGGTTGCCAGAGCGCTTCGCAAGTTGGCTGCGAGTTCCGCGCTCCTAAGCGAATCCTGATCGGGCACAGCGGTGTACGCGATCAGCCGGGCACCGGATCGTTCGTTCTCCATGACCACCGCGACAGCCGCGCGTACCCCCGGCTGTCGCCGCAGCACGGCCTCCACCTCGCCGAGCTCGATCCGGAATCCGCCGAGCTGCACCTGGAAGTCCGCCCGCTCCAGGTACTCGAGCGTGCCGTCTGATCGCCAGCGGACGATGTCGCCGGTCCGGTACATCCGACCGTTCGTGTACGGGTCGGCCACGAACCGATCCGCGGTCCGGCCGGGTCGGCGCTGGTAGCCACGGGCCAATTGCGCACCCGCCAAATACAGCTCGCCCGGAACGCCCACCGCGACCGGCTGTAGCCGCGAGTCGAGCACATAGACCCGACTGTTCCAGACTGGTGAGCCGATCGACACCGTGTGTGCGGGATCGGCGTCCACCTCGAAGGCCGTGATCGACACCGCGGCCTCGGTGGGGCCGTAGAGATTGAACAGCTGCGCCGAGGTGTGGCGTCGGAACTCGATAGCGGTCGCCGGTGGCAAGGCTTCCCCGATCGCGAGTACCCGGCGCAGGGAAGCTGGTAGCGGGGCGTCGGGTGCGGCCGACAGCAGCATGCCGATCAGCGAGGGCACCGCGTGCAGCACGGTGCCGCCGTGGCGTTCGATGAGGGCGCGTAACCGATCCGGATCTCGTTCGGTGCCTGGCTCGGTGATGACCAGGCGGCCGCCGGTCACCAGCGGAGACCAGAACTCCCAGACGGACAGGTCGAACGTGGCCGGGGTCTTCAGCAGGACGCGATCGTCCGATCCGAGTGCGAAATAGGCGCGCAGCCAGGCGAGTTGGTTCACGATCGCCGAGTGCGGGATGGTGACGCCCTTGGGCAGGCCGGTCGAGCCGGAGGTGAAGATCACGTACGCCGGATGGTCGGGGCGCAGCGGGCGGATTCGCGCCGCGTCGTCGATGGCTGTCGCCGCCATGTCGGAGAGATCGAGCCGGTCGACTTCCAGGGCGGGCAGCGATGTTTCGATCGGCATGCCATCGCGAGACGTCGTCAGGATCACCACCGGCGCCGCCGTATCTACGGTGTAGACAATGCGATCCACGGGATGATCGGGGTCGATAGGAACGTAGGCTCCACCCGCACGAATCACGGCGAACATGGCGACAACCAGGTCGATCGAACGCCGCATCGCGAGCAGGGTCGTCGTCTCGGGACCGACGCCGCACGCGATCAACCTGCGCGCCAACCGATTTACCCGTGCATCGAAGTCCGCATAGGTGAGCTCGCGCTCGGTTGCGGCATCGATCAAGGCAACCGCCTGCGGCGTCCGCGCGACCTGTGCATTGAACAGGTCCGCCAGCGTCATCGACTCGACCGGATGTGCGGTGGAGTTCCACTGGCGCAGTAGTTGATCCCGTTCGGCACCGAGCACATCGATGTTACCCACAACGACATCAGGCTGGACCACTACCGATTCGAGCAGGCGTCGCAGTTGAGCGGCGATCCGCTCTGCGGTCTCGGCCTCGAACAAGTCCGTCGCGTAGCCGAGGGTCAGGTCGAGACCCTCGGGTGTTCCGTCGAGTCCGTATTGATCGGCGGCGAAGAGATGCAGGTCGAATTGTGCGACCGCGCTGTCGAATTCGATCTCGTACACCTCGAGGCCGGGTAGTCGGAGAGTGCCGCGATCGTGGTTCTGGAACGAATAGCCGACCTGGAACAGGGGATGCCGTGCCGTCGACCGGGTCGGGTTCAGCACTTCGACCAGTCGCTCGAACGGCACGTCCGCGTGCGAGAACGCCGCGACATCCACCGCTCGCACACGCTGGAGTAACGATTCGAACGGCTCGTCGCCCTGCACGTCGGCCCGCAATATCAGTGTGTTGACGAACATTCCGATGACGTCGTCGAGCTCGGCCGCCCCACGCCCCGCGATCGGCGTTCCGACCGCGATATCGTCGGTGCCGGACAAGCGCGCGAGCAAGGCCGCGAATGCCGCGTGCACCACCATGAACAGCGTCGCGCCGTGCTTCCTGCCGAGCGCCACGAGATCCGCATGCAGTTGCGCGTCCACCGCGAACCGCACCCTCTTGCCGCGAAGGCTCTGGTTGGCCGGGCGCGGATGATCGGTCGGCAACGTCAACTGGTCGGGCAGTCCGGTCAACGTCCCGGTCCAGAACTGGAGCTGCTGTGCAGCAACAGATTCGGCTTCGTGCTCCGCTCCGAGCAGCGCGCGCTGCCAGAGCGCGTAGTCCGCGTACTGGACCGCGATCGGCGCCCAACCGGGCGCGCACCCGGTCAATCGTGCCGTGTACGCAACCATCAGATCGCGGACGAACGGCGCGACCGACGATCCGTCAGCGGCAATGTGGTGCAGGACGGCGGCGAGCACGAACTCGCCTGCGTCCGTTCCGTCATCGCTGCGGGAGAGGTCGCCGACGCGGAACAAACGCATTCGCACCGGCACTTCAGTGGTCACGTCGAATGTGGTGTCGGCAAGTTCGCGGATTCGCTGCGGCAGTTCGGGTTCGCACACGTCGACGGGACACAGCGACGGAACCGCCTCGGCCGCAGGCAGGATCACCTGCACCGGCGTGCCATCGAGCTCGGGATAGCGTGTGCGCAGGGATTCGTGCCTGCCGATCACGTCGCCGACCGCGGCCTGCAAAGCGGCGACGTCCAAATGACCGGACAGACGCAGTGCCAGGGGGATGTTGTAGGCGACCGAGTTTCGATCGAACCGGTTCAGGAACCACATACGCTGCTGCGCGGGTGACAGCGGGATTCCGTCCGGGCGGGCACCCGCGACCAGTGCGGGACGTGCATTGCCCGCCGCGGTGGCGCTCACGAGTGCCGCGAGATCGGCGACGCGCGGGGCTTCGAACAAGGTGCGGACACCGACGGTTCGGTCCATGGCTGCGCCGATTCGCGCGACAGCCTTGGCCGCCAGCAGGGAGCTGCCGCCGAGGGCGAAGAAGTCGTCGTCCGCGCCCACCGATGCCGCCGACCCCAGCACCTCGGCGAAGACCGCGGCGACGACCTGCTCGGCCATCGTGGCGGGTCGGCGATAGACCTTCGACTCGAAGGTGGGTGCGGGCAATGCCGCGCGATCGAGCTTTCCGTTGACGGTCAGAGGGATTCGGTCCACCGGGACGATCGCGGCAGGCACCATATGCTCCGGTAGCCGATGCCCGAGTGCCTGCCGCAGTCCTGCGACGTCGAGGTCCTCGTCAGCCACCGAGTAGGCGACTATGCGCGGTTCGTCGACCAGATCGGCGCGGACGACAACCGCCACCTCGCGGATCGCGGGATGGTCCAGCAGTGCGGCTTCGATCTCGCCGAGTTCGATGCGGAAGCCGCGCAGGTTCACCTGCTGATCGGCGCGGCCGAGGTACTCCAGGTCGCCGTCGACGGTCCAGCGGGCGAGATCGCCGGATCGGTAGGCCGGTGCACCGTTCTGGGCGTAAGGGTCGGCAATGAACCGGCTCGCGGTCAACGCGGGGCGACCGAGGTAGCCGCGCGCGAGTTGCCCGCCGGATACATAGATCTCGCCGGGCACCCCGACCGGCACCGGACGCAACCGATCATCGAGCACCCGAACCGCCAATCCCGCTATGGCGCCGCCGATTACGCTCGCCGATCCGGGGTCCGCGTCGATGGACCGATACGACACGTGCACCGTGGTCTCGGTGATGCCGTACATGTTCACCAGGCGCGACCCGTCGGGATGGCGGCCGAACCACCCGGTGAGACGCTGCGGCTCCAGTGCCTCACCGCCGAAAATGACGTGCCGCAAAGCGAATTCGCCGATGTTCTCGGCCGCGAGCTCGGCGGCGATCAGTTGATAGAACGCCGAGGGCGTCTGGTTGAGCACCGTGATCCGCTCGGCGATCAGCAGTTCACGGAACTGCTGGGGTGAGCGGGAGGTGTAGTAGTCGACCACGACGAGGGTGCCGCCGTGCAGCAGCGCCCCCCACAGTTCCCACACGGAGAAGTCGAAGGCGTAGGAGTGGAACATCGTCCACACATCCGACGGGCCGAAGCCGAATTGCCGCTGGGTGTTGTCGAGCAGGCGCAGCACGTTGCGATGCGGGACGACAACGCCTTTGGGCCTCCCGGTCGAACCGGAGGTATAGATGACATAGGCCACCTGCGCCGGGTGCAGTGGTGCACGCCGATCGGCATCGGTCACCGGCGAGCCGTCGGTGATGGTCGACCGCGCCACGTCGATGTCGATCACCGGTCCGCCGAACCAGCCGGCGACCAATTCCGTTGCGGCACTGGTGACCGCGCAGGTCGGGCGGGCGTCATCCAGGATGTACTCGATCCGATCGGTGGGATGGTTCGGATCGATCGGGAGGTATCCAGCACCCGCCTTGACCACCGCGAGCAGCGCGACGACCAGCTCCGCCGACCGTGGCAGCGCCACCGCCACCAACGTTTCCGGACCGACGCCTGCGGCAATGAGACGGCGGGCCAGGCGGTTGGACCACTCGTCGAGCTCTGCGTAGGTCAGCGTGCGGCCGCCTGCGCGAACCGCGGTCGCGGTCGGGTCCAGCGCGGCGGCCTGTGCGAACCGATCGGCGAGAGTGCCGGTTGCGGCAGCCTCATCCGTTCCGGTGCTTGCCCATTCGTAGAGCGCCCGATGCTGTTCTTCAGCGCTGAGCAACTGGATGTCGCCGAGCACCACGGTCGGGTCGGCCGCGATCGCGGCCAGCACCTGGGTGAATCGACGGCCGAGTACCGAGATGGTGTCCGGATCGAAAAGGTCTATGGCATAGGTGATCTCGATGTCCATGCCGTCGGCGCGACCGTCCTGATCGATGGCCTCGACCACTGTGAACTGCAGATCGAACTTGGCGGCGGCCGCGTCGAATTCGACGGGCTTTCCGCGCAAACCGGCCATCTCGAATCGGGGCAGCGTGAAGTTCTGGAAGGTCAGCGCTACTTGGAACAGGGGGTGGCGGCTCTGTGACCGTGCGGGGGCGAGCAGTTCGACGAGGCGCTCGAACGGGACATCCGCTTGCGACAGCGCGTCGATGTCCTGGTCGCGTACGGCATCCAGCACGGTCTCGAACCGGTCCCTGGAGTCGATCCGGGTGCGCAGCACGAGGGTGTTGACGAACATGCCGACGAGCTGGTCGAGCGCGGCGACACCGCGACCGGCTACCGGGGTGCCGATCGCGATGTCCGTGCTGCCGGAGAGCCTGGCCAGCAAGACCGCGAGTGCGGCGTGCACGGTGCTGAAGAGTGTGGTCTCGCGCTTGCGGGCCAATTCGCCTAGCTCGCTGTGCAAGTCGGAGTCGATCCGCAGTCGATGCGTTGCGCCACGATGAGAGGCCACTGCCGGTCGTGGTCGGTCGGCGGGGAGGTCGAGTTGCTCCGGTAGGCCACCGAGAGCCTGCCGCCAGAATTCGAGCTGACGGTCCGTGTGCGCGAAATCGGCCTGCCACAGGGTGTAGTCGGCGTACTGCACCGGCAGTGCGTCCCACGTCGGTGCCGTGCCAGCCCGGCGGGCCGAGTAGGCGGTCATCAGGTCACTGGCCAAGGGCGCCAACGAGAAACCGTCTGCTGAGATGTGGTGCAGCACCAGTGCGAGAACGTGCTCGTCATCGGAGAGCGCGAACAGCGCTGCCCGCACCGGGGTTTCGTGCGTGAGGTCGAAGGTGGTCGCGGCGAGCGCGGTGAGTCGCTCGGCCACCTCATCTTCGGGGACCCGCTCGATGTGGAGATTCGGAACAGCTTGCGCTGCTTCGACTATCACTTGCTCAGGGCCGTCGGGGCCGTCCGGATAGCTGGTTCGCAACGTCTCGTGCCGTTGCACTACGTCGGCGAGCGCGGCCGCCAATGCGGCGGTATCGAGGCAACCGGTCAGTCGGAGCGCGACAGGAATGTTGTCGACGGCGTCGCCCGGACCGGTCTGCTCGTCCACCAGGAAGCGGTTGCGGAACCACATGCGCTGCTGGGCGGGCGAGAGCGGGATCCGCGCCGGACGAGGGCGTGGTTCCAGCGCCGCGCGGCCACCGATGCCGCGCTGGGCTTCGGCATGGTCGGCCAGTGCCGCGACCGTCGGCGCATCGAACAGCGCGCGCACGGGTAGGTGCGCGTCGACGGCAGCGCCGAGGCGGGCCACCACCTGGGTGGCGATCAGCGAGTTGCCGCCGAGGGCGAAGAAGTCGTCGTCCAGGCCGACCTGCTCCGCGCCGAGGAGGTCAGCGTAGATGCTCGCGACGATCTGCTGCACCGGTGTGACCGGTGCGCGGAACTTCGCGGCCTCGAATGCCGGTATCGGCAATGCTTTACGGTCCAGCTTGCCGGAGGCGTTGACCGGTAGCTCTTCCAGCGGCACGAACGTCGAGGGCACCATGTACGCGGGTAGACGGCGGGCGAGATCGGCTTTCACCGCGTCGAGATAGATAGCGGCACCGGTTGCGGTGACGACGTACGCGACCAGTTGCTCCCCCGCCGGACTGTCAGCGCGCAACACCACGACCGCTTGGGCGACCTCGTCCAGCGCGGTGAGCGCGGTCTCGATCTCACCGAGCTCGATCCGCTGCCCGCGCAGCTTCACCTGGAAGTCGGTGCGGCCCAAGTACTCCAGCTCGCCGAGCATCGTCCAGGTAACGAGGTCGCCGGTGCGGTACATCCGCTCGCCGGTGGCAAAGGGGTTCGCTACGAAGCGGTCGCTCGTGAGATCCCGTCGGCCAACGTATCCACGAGCCAGCTGCGTGCCTGCCAGATACAGCTCACCCGCGACACCCACCGGCACCGGACGCAAGCGCGAATCCAGCACGTAGACCTGAGTGTTGAACACCGGAGCGCCGATCGGCACCGTGTCTACGTCAGTATCAGCGACCTCATGGAAGGTCACGTCGACCGCAGCCTCGGTCGGACCGTACAGGTTGTGCAGCGCCGCACCGGTCAGCTCACGCAGACGATGGGCAGGCTTGGGCGGCAACGCCTCACCCGAGGCGAAAACCAAACGCAGCGAATCACACTGAGTCGCCGTATCAGCGACGAACACTGCAAGCATCGACGGCACGAAATGAGCCACCGTCACTCGCTCGGTGCTGATGACTTCCGCAAGGTAGGACGGATCGCGGTGTCCATCAGGTCTCGCGACAACCAGGCGCGCGCCGATCTGCAAGGGCCAGAAGAACTCCCACACCGACACGTCGAAGGTGGCCGGAGTCTTCTGCAACACCACATCGGTGGCCTCCAGGCCGTACTCGGCCTGCATCCAGGTGAGGCGATTGACGATCGCGGCGTGTGCGACCGCGACACCCTTCGGCCGACCGGTTGAGCCAGAGGTGAAGATGACATAGGCGATGTTCGACGGATGCAGCGGCGCAAGACGATCCGCGTCGGTCACCGGTGCATCCGAGTAGCTCGACAAGTCGAGACTGTCGATCTCGACGGCAACGGCCTCCGTATCGAACACGTCCCGCGCTGTCGTCAGTACGCACACCGGGCGCGCCGATTCGAGCACGTAGCGGGTGCGATCGGCCGGGTGATCCGGATCCAACGGCACGTACGCACCACCAGCGACACTGACCGCGTACGTGCCGACAACCAGATCTATCGACCGCCGCATGCCCAGCGCCACCGTCGAATCCGGGCCAACGCCCATCGCGATGAGGTGGCGCGCAAGACGATTCACCCTGGCCGAGAACTCGGCATACGTCAGCGTCGCGTAGCGACTCGATGAGGGGTGGTGGTCGGGCGACGGGTGGGCCAGACTCGTCCCCTCGAACGTCACCGCGACCGCATCAGGCGTCCGACCCACCTGCGCCTCGAACATCGACACCAGCGTCGCCGACTCATCCACCACATACGCGTTGTCGTTCCAGGTGCTCAGCAGCGTCCGCTCGCCAGCGGTCAGCAGGTCGATATCGCCCACCGCTACCATCGGGTCCGCCACGACCGCGTCGAACACCAGTTGCAGCCGGGTCGCGAATACCTCGATCGTCGCCACGTCGAACAGGTCGGTCGCATACTCGAAGACCGCGGCGAGACCACCGGTGCCGGAGGCACCTTCCGCCAAGGTCAGCTGGAGATCGAACTTCGCTGTATTCGTGCTGATCTCGATCCGCGATACCTCGAGACCGGCCAGCTCAATCGATGCCTGCGCGGTGTTCTGGAAGTCGAGCATGACCTGGAACAGCGGGTGCCGCGCCGCAGATCGTTGCGGCCGCAACACCTCCACCAGCCGCTCGAACGGAACATCGGCGTGGGCAAATGCCGCGAGATCACCGTCGCGGACGGCCGCCAGTAGAGCGGTGAACGACAACTCCGGCCGCACCTCGGCCCGCAACACGAGGGTGTTGACGAACATGCCGACGAGGTCGTCCAGTGCACGCGCACCGCGTCCGGCCACTGGTGTACCGATCGCAATGTCGTGCTGCCCAGAGAGTTTCGTCAACAGGGTCGAGAACGCCGCATGTACCACCATGAACAGCGAGGCGTTTGCCGCATCGGCTAGCTCACGCAGTCGCCGGTGCGTGGCAGCATCGATCGTGAAGGCATGGCGGGCACCACGACCCGAAGCCGTCGCAGGACGTGGTCGGTCGGCAGGCAAGGTCAACACGTCCGGCAATCCGTCGAGCGTGGTCGACCAGTACCGGATCTGCTCGGCCAGTGGAGACTCCGGATCGTCCTCGGAACCTAACGTTTCGCGCTGCCACAGTGTGTAGTCGGCGTATTGCACCGGCAGCGGTACCCAGTCCGGTTCCCCACCGGCACGGCGAGCGGCGTAGGCCCGCATGAGATCCCGGGTCAGTACCGCGATGGACCAGCCGTCGGCATTGAGGTGATGTATCGCGACGACCAGCACGTGCTCGTCGGGACCTGTGCGCAGCAACGTGAGTCGAACCGGCGGCTCACGATCCACCTGGAACGGTGCCACCGCAGCGGAAGCCAGTCGTTCGTCGAGCTGGGTCCGGTCGACCTGCTCCGGCTCGAGGACAACAGCTACTTCGTCCAACACCTGTTGGCGCGGAATGCCATCGGATGCGGGATAACTGGTGCGCAGCGTTTCGTGCCTTGCGAACACATCGGAGACCGCGGCAGCCAGCACCGCGTACTCGAGCACGCCCCGCAGCCGAATCGCGGCGACCAGATTGTTCGCCACCGAGTCCGCGGCGAACTGATGCAGGAACCACATCCGCTGCTGCGCATACGACAACGGAACACGCTCCGGACGCGGTGATGCCGTCAGCTCTTGCCGCATCCTTCCGGTGCCAGAAGCAGCCAGGTGTGCGGCAAGCGGTCCAACGGTCGGGAACTCGAAGAGCGCCCGGACCGGCACATCGACACCGAGAGCTCGGGCGATCCGCGCCGCAATCTGCGTGGCCACCAACGAATTCCCACCGAGGGCGAAGAAGTCGTCGTCCAACCCCACCCGATCGGCACCGAGCACCTGCCCGAAGATCTCGGCGACAACCCGCTCAGCAGCAGTGACCGGCTCTCGAAATGCCTTGGCAGCAATCACCGGATCCGGTAGTGCTCGACGATCCAACTTGCCTGAACCACTCAATGGCATCGCCGCGAGCGACACATACGCGGTCGGCACCATGTATGACGGCAACACTGCCCGCAACCGTGCCTCGAGCTCCAGCGCACCGTCTTGGTGTTGCGTGGCCATCACCACATAGGCAACAAGCAATTCGCCTGCCCGGTGCGCGAATACGCGGACCGCAGCGGCACGCACCTCAGCCAACGCGAGCAGCGCGGCCTCGATGTCCCCCAGCTCGATCCGTTGTCCACGCAGCTTCACCTGGAAGTCACTGCGCCCCAGGTACTCCAGCGCACCGGCCCGATTGCGCTGCACCAGGTCTCCGGTGCGATACATGCGCGCACCGGACGGCCCGTACGGATTCGCCACGAACCGTTCGGAACTCAGGCCGGCGCGCCCGTGGTAGCCGCGCGCGACCTGGACACCGGACAGGTACAACTCACCGACCACGTTGTCCGGCACCGGACGCAGGCGGGCGTCGAGCACCAGCGCGTGGCTGCCGAGCACAGGCCCACCGATCGGCACCGGGCCGCGCACGGCGGGGTCGACTGGCGCGTGGGTGGCATGCACCGTGAATTCCGTCGGGCCGTACAGGTTGTACAGTTTCGCTCGGCTGACCTCGGCGAACGCAGCAGCTGCCTCGCCCGTCATCGCTTCACCGGCAACGAACACGGTCCGCATCGTGGCCAGGGCAGTGGCCGAGACCGCAGCGGCGAACACGGTCAGCATCGACGGCACGAAGGACGTCATCGTGACCCCGTGGTCGGCAATGGCATCCGCGAGATACGCACTGTCCCGATGCCCGTCGTGCTCGGCCACGACCACACGAGCACCTCTGGCCAGCGGCGCGAACAGCTCCCACACCGACACATCGAACGTCGCGGGTGTCTTGAACAGCACAACGTCGCTCGGTCCGATGCCGTACTCGCCCGCGATCCAGGTGATCTGGTTTACCGCCGAAGAGTGCTGTACCGCCACACCTTTCGGCCGCCCAGTCGACCCGGATGTGAAGATGACATAGGCGGTGTTCGCAGACCGCAGCGGTGCAAGCCGATCCGCATCCGTCACCGGCGCGCTCGAATATGCGGAGTAATCGAGAGCATCGACCGCGATATGGTTCCGGCCGCGCGCCGCTCCGTCATCGTGCAGGCCGACGATTCCGCTCGCCCACCCGTCGGCGGATCTGGTCAACACACAAACCGGACGGGCCGAAGCGACAACATGCTCGATCCGTGCGGCTGGCTGATCCGGATCGACCGGCACATACGCACCGCCTGCCGTCAATACGGCGTAGACCGCGACCACCAACTCGACAGAGCGGCGCATACCGAGCACGACCAGCGCTTCCGGCCCGACGCCCGCGCCGATCAGCACCCGCGCCAGCCGATTGACGTCCGCTGCCAGTTCCGCGTACGTCAGCGCACGGTCACCCTCGATGACCGCGATCGCGTCCGGCGTCCGGCGCACCTGCGCCTCGAAGGCCATGAGCAGCGTGCCGTCACTCGCGCGCCGAGTATCGCGCCCGCATTCGATGGCCTTGCGTGCCCCTGCGGCGTCGAGCAACGGCAGTTCGCCCACCGTGCTGTCGGTGTCGTCGATGATCGCCCGTAGAAAACGCACGAACCACTGCGCATAGTCGGCGATGGTGGATTCGTCGAATAGGTCCGTGGCGTAGGTGAATTCCGCCCGGATCCCCCGCCGGTGCCGAACCTTCCCTGAGTCCGGCACCGGCGAAGCTTTCCGTGACCGCCGAGCTTGCGGCAACCTCCGAGCTTCCGGTCACCGTGGAGCTCTCGGTCACCGCGAGCAGGAGGTCGAACTTGGTCACTCCGGTGTCCAGGGTACTAGTCAGCACCGACAAGTCGGGCAGTTCGAACGCGATTGCCTCGGCATTGTCGAAGGCGAGCATCACTTGGAACAGCGGATGCCGTGCTTGCGAGCGTGCCGGGTTGATGGCATCGACTAGCTGCTCGAACGGGAGTTCGGCGTGTCCGAGGGCGGCGAGGTCGACTTCGCGGACCCGGGCGAGCAGCGCCGAGAAGGGCGCGGCGGCATCGATCGGGGTCCGCAGCACCAGCGTGTTGACGAACATCCCGACGAGCTCGTCGAGCGCCCGGTCACCGCGCCCGGCGACCGGGGTCCCGATCACGATGTCGGTGCTGCCGGACAGCCGCGCCAGCAACGCCGCCAGCGCGGCGTGTAGCACCATGAACGTCGAAACACCTTGGGTGCGAGCGAGGTTTGCGATCCCCACATGCACCGAGCCGGGTAGCTCGAAGCCGAACATCGCACCACGCCCGGAGCTCACCGCGGGCCGTGGGCGGTCGGCGGGCAGGTCGAGTTGTTCCGGTGCGCCCGCTAGCGCCTCGGTCCAGAACGCCAACTGGTCGGGATAGGTGGATGATTCGAGCAGCTCCCGCTGCCAGAGGCTGTAGTCCGCGTACTGCACCGGCAGCGGCGCCCAGTCCGGCGCCGCACCGAGCTGCCGTGCGCCGTAGGCGATCATCACGTCACGGGCCAGCACCCGCAGCGAAAGGCCGTCGGCGGCAATGTGATGCAGCACCAGCGCCAACGCACAGCTGCCATCGTCGAGGACGAAGATTCGTGCCCTGATCGGGATCTCGCGTTCCAGATCGAAGCCGCGAGCCGCGAATTCGGCCAGCTCGGCGGCGAGTTCGTCCGCGCCGATCGATTCGGGCGCACCGCTCACTGCGGCGACCGACAACACCACCTGCCGTGCCGCGGCGCCGTTGGCGTCGCCGGGCAGCTGCGCGGGGAAGATCGTACGCAGCACCTCGTGCCTGCCGACGACATCGTCGAGCGCGCGCCGCAGCGCGGCGATATCGACCGCGCCGCGCAACCGCACCACGAACGGCATGTTGTAGGCCGCACCCGCCCGCTCGAATCGGTTCAGGAACCAGATCCGCTGCTGCGCGGGCGAAAGCGGAACCAGCGGCGGCCGTAGCCGCGCCCGCAGCTGCGCGACCACGGGCGCGCCGCCGGATCCACCCGCCCGCTCGAGGAGTTCGGCGAGATCGAACACCGTTGTGGCGGTGAACACCTCGCGAACCCGGAGCAGGCAGCCGAGGTCGGTGCCGAGCCGGGCGGCGACCTGGGTCGCCACCAAGCTGTTGCCACCGAGGGCGAAGAAGTCGTCGTCCCGGCCGACCCGCACGCGGCCGAGCACCTCGCCGAACACGCGCGCTACCGCCTGCTCGGTGGGCGTTCGCGGCGCGTGGTACTCCGTGCGGTGTCGCACGGGCGCGGGCAACGCGGATCGGTCCAGCTTGCCGGAGGCGTTGACCGGCAGCGCGTCGAGCACCAGGTACGTCGCGGGCACCATGTAGCCGGGCAGGGCGCGCACCGCGGCGGCGCGCAGCTGCGCGGAATGCACGGTCCCCGGCTCGGATTCGACCACATACGCTACGAGCTGCTCGCCGACCCCGGCGTCGTCGCGCAGCACGACCACGGCGCGCACCACCGAATCGACTGCGCCGAGCACTGATTCGATCTCGCCGAGTTCGATACGCAACCCGCGCAGCTTCACCTGGAAGTCGGTGCGGCCCAGGTATTCGAGCTGGCCACGGGTGGTCCAGCGGACCAGATCGCCGGTGCGATACAACCGGCCACCGGTCACCGACGCCCCGTCGAACGGATCGGCCACGAACCGCGCCGCGGTCAGGCCCGGCTGCGCCACATAACCCCGGGCGAGCTGTACCCCCGACAGATACAGCTCACCCGGCGCCCCGACCGGTACCGGCCGCAGCCGCGAATCGAGCACATAGAGCCGGGTATTGAACACCGGCGCGCCGATCGGCACCGAGAGGGTATCGGTGTCGATCACTTCATGAAAGGTGACGTCGACCGCCGCCTCGGTCGGACCATACAGATTGTGCAGCCTGGCGCCGGTCGACACCCGCAGCCGCTGGGCGGGCGAGGCAGGCAGCGCCTCACCGGAGGCGAACACCGTATGTAGCGACGTCCGGCGCGCGAAGTCGTGGTTCGCCAGGAACGCTTCGAGCATGGACGGCACGAAATGTGCTGTGGTGACGCGGTACTCGGCGATCACCGCGCGTAGGTAGGCGGGGTCGCGATGTCCGTCGGGGTGGGCGAGCACCAGCGTCGCGCCGATCTGCAACGGCCAGAAGAACTCCCACACCGAGACGTCGAACGTGGCCGGAGTCTTCTGCAAGACAACATCTTCGGTGCTCAGCCGGTAGGTAGCCTGCATCCAGACGAGCCGGTTCACGATCGCCTCGTGGGTGATCAGAACTCCCTTGGGCAACCCGGTGGAGCCCGAGGTGAAGATCACATACGCGGGGTGCTCCGGTCGCAGCGCGGCGGTTCGCTCGCAATCCCACACGCGACTCGTGGAATGGGTCTCGTCGAGTCGGTCGACGTACAGCACCGGCGTCTGGAAATCCGCAGATGCGGCGTCGTGTTCGGTGGTCAGCATGCAAGCCGGGCGGGCGGTGTCCAGGATGTGCGCGGTGCGCTCGGCCGGATGGTCCGGGTCCAGCGGCAGATAGGCGGCGCCCGCCGCGAGGATCGCGTATATCGCGACCACCAGCTCGGGTGAGCGCCGGATGTGCACCGCGACCGATGTCTCCGGTCCGACACCACGCGAGATCAGGTGCCGCGCCAATCGGTTGCTGCGCGCGGACAATTCGGCATAGGTCAGATCCGCCGCGCCTGCGTACCGGATGGCCACCGCGTCCGGGGTGCGCGCTGCCTGCGCCTCGAACATCGCGACCAGCGTGGCCGCGGGTGTGACGCCCGCGCACCGATCCGCCAGCACCGCGGCCACGTCGAAGGCGGTGGCATTCCAGATCCGCGTGCTGACCTCGAGCTCCAGCTCGGTCGCGACCGGCACCACGCTCAGCGGTGTGCCGACATCGGTGGCGAGCAACCGCGTCAGGTATCGGAGGAAACGCGCGTGGTGCCTGGCGATGTCGTCGGCGCTGTAGAGATTCGGGTTCGCCTCGAAATCCACGTGCACGCTGTCGCGTTCGCCGTAGTAGACGTTCAGGCTGAGATCTTCCACCGGACCGGTCGACAGCACGTGGTAGTAGCCGACCGTATCGCCGAGGGTGAGGTCGTTGCGGAACAGCATGATGTTGGCCAGCGGCCCGAACAGCGCCCGCCGCGCGGGCCGGCCGTCCTGCTCGAGATCGCGCCGGATGTCCTCGTGGCGGTAGCGCTGATGCCGCAGCGCGCCGGTCACCTCGACCCTGGTCGCCCGCAGCAGCGCACCCCAGGTGGTCGCGCCGACCGGCAGCCGCAGCGGCACGATGTTCGACAGCATGCCCGCCGACCGCCGCAGCGCCGCCGTGGTGCGCCCGGTGACCGGGAGGCTGAGTACCGCTTCGTCCCGGTCGGTCAGCCGGGCGAGATACCCGGCGAAGGCGGCGAGCAGCACCACCGCGGGCGTCGAATCCTGGTCGGCCGCAAGCATGTTCAGGCGTGCGACGAGGGCAGCGGGCAGCGGCCGACCGGCGATCAGATTGCTCGGCGCGCGCGGTGCGGTGCGTCCGTCGAGGCTGGTCGCGCCGTCCAGCCCGGCCACCCGCTCGGCCCAGTGCGTGCGGTCGGTCGTGTGGCGGGCGCTGGCTCGGTAGCCGAGTTCGCCGTCCACCAGGGCGGCCAGCGGGCTCGGCCGCACCGGCGCGGGTTCGGTACCGCGCAGCCGCGCGGTGTACCGCTCGGCGATCCGCATCATGTTGGTCAGCGCCCCGTAGCCGTCGAGCACGAGGTGATGGACCCGCAGATACCAGAAGTACCTGCGCTCACAGACCCGCAGCACCGCACCCGCGAAGAGGCGATCGGTCAGCAGGTCGACCGGTGTGCTCGCGTCGGTGCGCATCCATTCGTGCGCTGCGGCCACGGGATCGGGCTGGGTGCGCAAGTCGATCAGCGGAATGTCGATCGACAGCGCCGGGTCGACGCATTGCCAAGGCACGCCGCCGGATTCGCCGAGCCGCACGAGCACCGATTCGTACTCGCGGCCCGCCTCGGCCGAGACCTGCTGCAGCAGCTCGGCATCCAGCTCGCCGCGCACATCGACGTACTGCGCGATATTGATCGGCACGTCCGGATCGAGCAGCTGCGCGTACCAGATGCCCAGCTGTGCGGGGGTGAGCGGAAACGATTCGGGGGTCGCCGATTCGGCGACCTTCGGCGGCGCGCTGAATCCACCCAACTCCGTACCGTGCACCAGAGCCTCCTAGCTTGAAAAAACAGCTGGCCGAACGTTTTTGGGCAGCGCGAATAAGCCCCTGCGTCAGCGGGCCGAGCCCGGACACATGGCGTCGACCACCACAGGCGATTCGGTGAAAGCGCGTGACGCGAAGGCATCACCGCGCGTGATCCGACAGATTCCCGCCGTCGGCCTAACTCGTGCTCGTTCCTCCAACTTCACTGCCGCGCGGCGGGCGTCGCGGCTATGTCAGCTACATCACACGGGGGTGATCCGTGCATTGCGAACACTAGGCGCTCGGTTAATAAAAAGGAACTTTTTCCCTTAAAAACTTCTGGACGCTTGACCAGGGCGGCTACCAGGGCCGAAGCCTCCGGACAGAAGTATCTGCGCGACCTCGAAAGCGCCGCGTTTGTGAGCTACCACACGTTAGGAAGTGCAGACTATGAGCCGGAACGTTGCATCCACGTTGCATCGGCGCCGAGCCGCCGATCGAGCACCCGAATCTTGGCCTCGATCTGCGCATACAGGGGCGAATCACGATCGACTGTCGACCGGTAGGCGGCCCACGCGGCGGCGTCGTCGCGGCCCTCGGCGCCCGCCGTCCAGCGACGCAGCACGCCGGATTCCCCGGAACTCAATACCGCGGTGCGCAGTCGCACCCGCAACTCGTCCCGAATATCGATGATCCCCGGCGCGGCCGAGCGCGGCAGCACCGGTCCGGCGTAGAGCCGCAATGCCGCATCGACATCACCGGAGTCGAGCGCGGCGCGCAGCGCCTCCACATCGGTTGCGATATGGACACGCAAACGGTAAGGGCGCGAACCGAATACGGTCGGGCCGACCACGGCCCGCAGCCGGGACACGGCGGCGCGGATGGTGCCGTTGTCCAGATCCGTATCGTCGAGCAGCAGCGCGAGATGATCGGCGCCGAGCCCCTCCGGGTGTTCGGTGAGCAACAGCAGGATCTCGGCGTGCCGCTGCGACAACGGAACCCGGTCGCCCGCGACGCTCAGGTGCGGCTGCCCGAGACCGAGCACGTCCAGCCCCAACCGGTCCGCCGACGGTGCGTCCAGCGCGTGCCCACCCGACGAGCCGTGCCGGTTCGACCGCATCGCGGTCAGCAGCAGATCCATTTCCGCGGCGGTCGCGGTGGCCTTGACCAGTGCGAGAATCTCCGGCTGCGCGACGCGCACGCCACCGGCGATCATCAGCACGCCGACCAGCCTGCCGTCCGGATCATGCACCGGCGCAGCGGCTCCGGTGATCTGATGCATCCGCTGCAGGAAGTGTTCTGGGCCGTGGATCCAGGCGGCCCGGCCGGTGCGCACCACGAGACCGACCGCGTTCGTTCCGATGCGGCGTTCGCTCAGATCGTCGCCCGACCGCAGGCCGATCTCGGCGGCGGCGCCGACCTGATCCGGATTGCCGTGCACGGACAGCACGCGGCCGAACTGATCGGCGACCACGACGATCAAACCCGTTCTGGCGGTGTCCTGTACGAGGAGCTTGTCGATCAGCGGCATCAGCGTGGCGATCGGGTGCGCCTCGCGGTAGCGCAGCAGATCGGCGCCGCGCAGGCCGCGGCCGTCCAGCAGGTCCATCGGATCGACGCCGCCGCGCACACTGCGCAGCCAGGATTCGAGCACGGCAGGACGCAACAAACCGGCAAGCTGGGTGAGCTGATCGCCGCCCGCGCTAAGGTATCCGTGGGCCTGCGCGGCATAGGCCTCGAGCGCGCCGAGTTGCGTGCCGGGCTCGACGCCGTGCTGTGGGGGCCGCCCACCTGCAATGTTGCTGACCATTTGCCTTTCTTTCCTGCCCAAACTGTACCGGCGGTTATACCGCGGCACGGGCGGATGCCTGGGTTTGTCCGCCAGGTCACACCGGGTTTGTACCCCTTACAAATGTGACCTATCCATCTTCCACTTCACCGCCTCAGGTGGTCCGCGACGTTTTCCGCGATCATCACCGTCGTGGCCTGCGGGCCGCGGCTCAGCGGCACCGGGACGACGGAGAGATCCACCACCGACAAGCCGGTCAGACCGTGCACTCGGCACAACTCGTCCACCACCGCGCGATCGTCGTCCGCGGGGCCCATTCGGCAGGTACCGGACAGATGTTGCGAGGTAGCCAGATTCGCGTGCAGCCAGGCATCGGCGGCCCTCGGTGGCCCCGGCATCGGTTCGGTGCGCACGTGCGCGGGCATCCGTTGCAGCACCTCCGACGCCGTCTCGACAGCCGCACGCAGTCGGGTTCGATCGTGCTCGGCCGAGAGATATCGGTGCTCGATCATCGGCGGTATCGCGGGGTCGGCCGCGCGCAGCCGCAATACGCCCGCGGATTGTGGACGCATCAGGGCGACGCCGAGGTGCTGTACACCGGGCGTGAAAGCGACCGTGTACGGCCGGATTTCGATGTCGTCCAGCCCGAGCACGTATTCCATTGGGACGGTTGCTCGTTCGGGGGCGCCGAGTTGGTAGTCGAGACCGATCTCGGGGTGGTCGGTGAACCAGGCACCGACCGGTGCGGAGTGCACGACCGGGATACCAAGTGCCCGAAGATGTTCGGCGTTGCCTACGCCGGAACGCAGGAGCAGCGTGGCGGATTCGATCGCGCCCGCACTGAGCACGATGTGGTCGGCCCAGAGGGTTTCGGTCCCGTCGTCGTGCAGTACGTCGACACCGACCGCGCGAGGGCCGCGAAAACGAATGCGCACCACCGACGTATCGGCTTGAACGGTGAGGTTCGGTCTATCCAACACGGGCAGCAGGTATCCGGATGCCGTGCTGACCCGGTTGCCACCCTCGGTATTGCACGGCACCGGGCCTACGCCATCTACAGAACCCGAAACTTCGTTGAGATCAGGAATAGCCGGAAAGCCAACTGCTGCACAGGCAGTGGCGAACTGCTTGCTCAACGGAACCGGATTCATACTGCGGCGCACCGGAATAGGGCCTGATCGGCCGTGCCATGGACGATCGCCGAAGTCGACGTCACGCTCCGAACGGCAGTACGCGGGCAGCACCGAATCGAACGACCATGTCTTCGACGAACCCAGCTCGCGGCTCCATGCCGCGAAGTCGGCGGCGGTGGCCCGCGCGAAGTAACTGCCGTTGACCGCGCCGGACCCGCCGATCACCTTGCCGCGCACGATGTTTCCCGTGATCGCGACACCATCGTCGGCGAGGGTGACCGGATAGCGCCACAGCCATAGCGCGTCCGCGCCGACCGGCAGGCGGGTCGCGTCGAGCAGCTCCGCCGGAAATCCATCCGGTGCGAGCCACCTCGGTCCGGCTTCCAGCAGTCGCACGGTGTGGTCCGGATTCTCACTCAGCCGCGCCGCGAGCACGCAGCCCGCGGTACCGCCCCCGACGATGAGCGTGTCGGTCATCCGAACCTGTCCGATCAGTGTGACCGCGCCGATCAGTGTGACGGCGCAGTGGGTTTCAACGATTCCGGGCTGCGGGCGCGGAAGGCGCCGACCCAGAGGCCGGTGCCGTAGGCGATGTCGTCGAGCCGCTTGTATGCCACGTAGCGCACCGGATCGAGGCCACCGGCATCACGATGGGTGAACCAGTCGGCCAGCCCGTCCGCGACCGCCATGGTGATCGCGATACGCCGAATACGCCGCGACGCAAGCATCGCCAGCAACGTCACCGGCCAGTAATGCCTGCACATCGCCGAGGCCAGCCGCCACAGACCGGCGAAGAAACCGCGCGACAGGTAGATGGCGGCGATCCGCGTCGGGTTGTCCAGCTCGGCGAAGACCCGGCGTAGTCGGACCAGCGCGGTGACCAAGGTGATCACCCCGCCGATCAGTCCCCACTTCGACAGCGTGGCGAACAGGAACGCGGCCAGCATGGTCCAGGAGGGCAGCGACAGCGGCGAGACCATCCCGGGATGACGCTCGCCGAGCGGCGCTGCGCCCGTGCCGTAGAACATCTTTCGGCCGAACCAGGAGCGGAAGGAGACGCGGTGATCGTGCGCGACATGGGCGGCGGGCTCGTAGCGCAACCGCCAGCCCGCCTGCTCGAGCCGCCAGCACAGATCGACATCCTCGGCGACCAGCATCGACTCGTCGAAGCCGTCCTGTGCCAGCAGGGCCCGGCGGCGCACCAGCAGCGCGGCGCTCGGCACATACGAGACCAGCCCGTGCGACTGCACGGCGGCCTCGCGCCTGCCCAGGTCCAACGAGGAGCGGGTGTGCTCATAGCGGGCGAGGGCATTGGACTCCGGGTCCAGCGCGACGATCCTCGGGGCAACCAGCGCCACCTCCGGATCGCTGAAGTGTCCGAGCATCACCTCGAGCCAGCCGCTGCGCGGTACCACGTCGGAATCAAGAAACGCGACGAAGTCGGTTGTCGCGGCCTTCAATCCGGCGTTGCGCGCGGCGGCGGGGCCCTGCTTCTCGTCGTGCCGCAGCACCGTCACCCGGCAGCGGGTGCCCCGGTCGCGCGGGATCTGCACCGGTTGGTCCGAGCCGTCGTCGACCACGATGACGTTGTGCCCGCGCAGTGCCGCGAGCAACCGGGCGAGCCCGTCGGCGTTGTTGTGCAGCGGCACAATGACGGTGACGTCCTCGGGAGACGGCAGCAGCCGGGGACGCGGGTTGGCAACTCCGGAGTCGAGCAGCCGTCTGGCAACGGTCGCGGACTTCGGGCCGGTCACCTCGAGGTACCCGTCGCCGATCATCTCGGCGGCCTCCGGGGCAAGTCGCAGCAACCGGGCGGGCGAACCGCCGATCAGCACCCGCCCTCCGGAGTATGCGCGTACCCGTGGATCAATCCGCACCCCGAATCCGTCGGGCAGGCGATCATGGCGCATTCCTGGCATGCTAGGCGGAGATTCGCGCACAAGCATCATCAGCTCGGTTAAAAGGACAGAATTCCGCACGAAACCGTGCCGCGCGACCCACTGACACGTGTTGCGGCAGACGATGAAGCGCCGAGATTTGCTCGAATCCAGCATCCGGCAACGCGGCGGCAACCGGCCGGTCGGAACCGGGAGGTGGCCGCCGCGCGGCAATCAGCATCCGACTGGTTACTCCCATGACATCAGGCGAGCGGGTTCTCGTCGCAGGCCCGTGCCGGGGGACGAACAGGGGGAAATACGCTCGGGCGCGTCACGGACAGCGTCAGTGGCACCGGCGCGGGTTTGCGCGCACTCGTCCGCGGCGTCACCCGCCGGGAGTGATCGACCGACGAGCGCGGGATCAACCGCGCGGTGTCGGCCAGCGCGGCCTCGCCGTAACCCTGGACGCATTCCGGGTCCGGTCCGTCCGCGGGCAGGCCGGTGAAGAACTTGGCCGCCATACACCCGCCGCGGCACGAGTCGTAGTGACTGCACGACGCGCACGCGCCTCCGCCGCTCGGCTCACGCAGTTCGGCGAACAGCTCCGACTCGTGCCACACCGTGCGAAAACCACCGTCCGACACCACATTTCCGGCACGGAACCGATCATGGATGGCGAACGGGCAGGCATACACGTCGCCGAGTGGATCGACCAGACAGACCACCCGGCCAGCGCCGCACATGTTCAAACCGGGCAGCGCCTGACCGAACGCGGACAGGTGGAAGAACGAGTCACCGGTGAGCACGCCGTCGCCGTTGCGCACCAGCCAGTCGTAGAGCACCCGCTGCTGATCCTGGGTCGGATGCAGGTCGTCCCACACGTCCGCGCCGCGCCCGGACGGGCGCAGCCTGGTCAATCGCAAGGTGGCGCCGTACTTTTCGGCGATCGCCCGGAACTCGTCGAGCTGACCGATGTTGTGCCTGGTCGCCACGACGGACACCTTTGCGTCGCGGAAGCCCGCTGCCGCAAGGTTTTCCAGTGCGCGGATGGCCATGTCGTAGGAGCCGGGGCCGCGCACCGCGTCGTTCACCGCGGCGTCGGCGCCGTCCAGCGAAATCTGTACGTCGACATAGTCACTCGCGGCCAGCCGTGCGGCGACCTCCGGTGTGATCCGAACTCCGTTGGTGGAGAACTTCACTCCGACGTGATGTTCGGTCGCGTAATCGACCAGCTCCCAGAAGTCCGGGCGCACCGTCGGTTCGCCGCCGCCGATGTTCACGTAGAAGATCTGCATGCGCTCGAACTCGTCGATCAGCGCCTTGCACTGTTCGGTGCTCAGCTCCCGCGGATCGCGGCGACCGGACGAGGACAGGCAGTGCACACAGGACAGGTTGCAGGCGTAGGTGAGTTCCCAGGTGAGGCAAATCGGTGCGGCCAAGCCGGTTTCGAAGCGATCGACCAGGCGCACCGCCGCGTCGGACGACGGGACCACCCCCGTCGCCGACGCCGCCGGAGCCGCACGTACGGCGGCGGGCGCCAGCGGAGCATCGGCCGGCGCACCGACGATCATGTCGGAATCGACCAGCTGTGTCAGCGCTTTCACGTACTGCGCGGCATTCGCGTCGGTAATGCCCGCCGCCCGCATGGCCGTGCGGGCCGAGGTGTGCTCCGGCAGCGACCGCACGATCTCGACGATCCGCGGACTCTTCAGGAAGGAGAGCTTGCGGGTGCCGAAGTGGTAGAGCAGCGCACCGAACGGTTCCGGCCGCAGGGCCACCCGCGGATGTAGCTGCCATCGGGTATCGAGATCGAGCATGGTCTCCACCGCCTGTCAGTAAACGCCGCACATGCCGTCGATGGACACCTCTTCGATGAGGGTCTCCTCGATCAGCGGTGCGGCGTCGTCGTGCGCCTCGACTGTGCCGACCGGTCCCGAGTGGTCGGTGTCGGTGTGTCCGTTGGATCCGTAATCCGGCATCTCTACCTCCGAGCGAGCGATCCGTGGCCACGGCCACCCCGATGGTGGCCGCGATCACACGATAACGTCATTCGCTGACAAAATGGAACCTGTTCCTCCGCGAATACTTGCTCAAGGCCCACAAAGACGGCCCTCCTGATGCTCGGCCGGATCGAATATCCCTGGTCGATGGTTCCGCCCAGTCGTACGCAGACCGAACCGGCGACAACTGCGCCCTCTAGACTTCGGATGGAAAGCAGCTGAACAGGACGTGACGGGCGACACGCGCCCGCGGTGGTAGAGGTGGCATGGGAGTCGGACGAATGCAGGCGAGCGGAGGCGGCAATACCCTGTCGGAGTCCGAGATCGTCGAGGCCGCGCTGCGGGTGGTCCGCGAAGACGGGGTAGAGAAGTTGTCGATGCGACGACTCTCCCGCGAACTCGGCGTCTCGCCGATGGCGCCGTACTACTACGTCGCAGACAAGCGCGAGCTGCTCGACCTGGTCGCCACCGCCGCGCTGACCGGAGTGCGCACGCCACCACTGGAATCCGGCCCGTGGCAGCGCAGGCTGCGCGACCTGATCGACCAGATCGACGACAAGCTGCGCAAGCACCCCGGCCTCGGCGACGTACTGATCGAGCAGATGCTCGGCAAGCAGCTCGACCTGATCGCGGCCATCATGGAGATCCTGTTCGAGGCGGGCTTCACCGACCGCAACGTGCTCGCCGCGTACGCGACGATCCACACCTACCTGTTCGGCCGCAGCCGGGTGAACCCGCGCGATCGCGCGCCACTCTCGGACGTCGCACTGCCCGACACGGTCGAGCGCGCCACCAAATACATGGCGGACCTGCGCGGCAAGTACGCCTACGACTTCGGCATGGAGGTGCTGATCTCCGGTCTGGAAGCTCAGCTTGTCCGGCAGCCGGAGTCCGACGTACGATAAAAACTGCAACACGTTCTAGTTTTGGCGCGGTGCAGCGCCCGTGCCTGGTTCGAGAGGACGAAATGGAAGCATCGCGTAGCGATCCGATGAGGGGCGGCGGTCGGGTGGCGGGTGGGCCCACAGTCGAGGTTCCACACGGCTCGCGTTCAGTGGTACTGCGGGTAGCCGCGGTCATCACCGAAACGACCGATACCTGCTCGCTGGTCTTCGACGTCCCCGACGAGTTGACCGAGCGCTTCCGCTACCAGCCGGGCCAGTTTCTCACGTTACGCATCCCCAGCGAGCGGACCGGCTCGGTGGCGCGCTGCTATTCGCTGGCCAGCTCGCCGTTCACCGACGGTCAGCCGAAGGTCACCGTCAAGCGGACAGCGGAAGGCTACGGCTCGAACTGGTTGTGCGACAACCTGAAAGCGGGCGACTCGCTCGAAGTACTGCCGCCCTCAGGCGTTTTCACGCCCAAGGATCTGGACGCGGATCTGCTGCTGTTCGGCGCGGGCAGCGGTATCACGCCGGTGATGTCGATCCTGAAGTCGGCGCTGGCGCGCGGCAACGGCCGAATCGTGTTGGTGTACGCCAATCGTGACCACGAATCGGTGATCTTCGCCGCAGAGCTGCGCGAGCTCGCGGACAAGCATCCGCAGCGGCTGACCGTGATCCACTGGCTCGAATACCTGCAGGGACTGCCGACCGCCGACGCGCTGGCCACCCTGGTGGCCCCATATCAGGCCTACGAAGCGTTCATGTGCGGGCCCAAGCCGTTCATGGATCGGGTGCACGACGCGCTCGGTCAGCTCGGCGTGCCGCGCTCACGCACGCACGCCGAGGTGTTCAATTCCCTTGCCGGAGACCCGTTCGCGGATCAGGCGCCGGTCGCGGTGTCCGACGAGGAGGCGGCCGGGGCGGCGACGGTCGAGGTCGAACTCGACGGCGAGGTGCACGAGCTGAAGTGGCCGCGCAAGCAGACGCTGGTGGACATCATGCTGGCCAAGGGTCTCGACGTGCCGTACTCCTGCCAGGAGGGCGAGTGCGGTTCGTGCGCGTGCACGGTGCTCGAGGGCAAGGTCGAGATGGACAATGCCGAGATCCTCGACCCGGAGGACATCGAGAACGGTTATATCCTCGGCTGCCAGGCACATCCGGTGACGGATCACCTCAAGATCCAGTTCTGATTGCCGCTCGCGCGCACCGGTTCGCCTGCCGCGCACGGAATTGCTGAACGAATCGTGCGCGAGAAGAGAGTTCGTGCGCGGGGTGCGTTACTGCGCGCGGTAGTAGGCGCGGAGTTCGGGGGCGAGGTGTTCGGTGGCGTAGCTCAGGGCGGTGCGGCCCAGGTCGGCCGCGTGCTTGTCGAGGAAGCCGGTCAGCAGTCGCTGATCGACGCGTTTGCCGACCTCGCGCAGCATCCAGCCGAGGGCCTTCTGGATGAGGTCGCGGCGGTCGTCGAGCAGCAGCTCGGACAGCTCGAAAGTGGTTGTGGCGTCACCGGATTTGATGAACGCGAAGGTGGACAGCAGCGCAACGCGGCGCTCCCACAGCGAATCCGCTCGGGCCAGCTCGAACAGCAGGTCGCGGGGTTTGTCCAATAGCCATGGGCCGATGATGTTTTCGGCGGACACATCGACCAGGTCCCAGTTGTTCACCCGGCCACGGCGCACGGCGGCCAGATAGCGATCCACCATTTCCGCGCGGGCCGCGTCATCGAAGGTGTTCGGCTTGGACGCCTTGGCGAACCTGGCATTGAGGATGACCAGCCCGGCCAGTCGGTCCTCGTGCACGGCACTGTCCAGCAGCGCGTCGATTTCGTCGAGCGGCAGTGCCGCAAAGCCTTTCGCGATGCCGCGGGTGGCAGGCACGCGCACGCCGATGAAGACGTCGCCCTCGCCGTACTCCCCCGGCCCGGTCTTGAAGAACCGTTGCAGATGGATCGCGTCCGCGGGACTCGCGACCGCGCGCAGGGCGGCCTGGACGTTCGTGGCGGTGGGCGTGAGCTCGGTCATCGCACGAATTCCCTTCGGACGCGGGACTTCACTCCTGGGCGCCGAGGATTCGGCCGGATTCGAAGCTGGCGGCGCTGGCGGGCAGCGCGCCCGGTCGTCCGCTGTTGCGCACGATCACCTCACCGTTGCCCGGGGTGGGTCGGCCGAGCGCGTCCATGCGCCGAATGGTTTGTGCGGCAACGGCTTGCGCGCTGTCGAAGAGGCGGACACCGTCGGGCAGGGCGGCGACGATGGAGTCGATCACCAGGGGGTAGTGGGTACAGCCGAGGACCACGCCTTCGACGTCGTCGGGGGTCTGTTCCACGGCGCGTGCGATGGATTCGCGGGCCGCGACCAGGTCGCCTCGATCGATCGAGTCCGCGAGACCGTGGCAGGCGACGCCGACCACGTCCGCGTCGCCGCCGAACTTGGCGATCAGATCCGCCTGGTATCGGCTGGCGGTGGTTGCGGCGGTCGCCCAGACCGCCACCGAGCGGCAGACGGCGGCCGCGGGTTTGATCGCCGGGACGGTGCCGATGACCGGCACATCAGGGCCGACCTCCACGCGCACATGTTCCAGCGCGGTGACGCTGGCGGTGTTGCACGGAATCACGATCACCTCCGCACCCAACTCGATCGAGGTGCGGGCGGTTTCGACCACGCGGTTGATCGTCCACCGGTCCGGCTTCGGTCCCCACGGTGCGCCGTCGGGGTCCAATTGCAGCAGCAGATCCACGTCCGGCCGCAGCTTGCGCAGCCAAGCGGATGTGGGCAGCAGCCCGAGACCCGAATCGATGAGCGCGACGATCACAGGGACAACCGTATTACAGTGCCCCGACGCGATATGCGCGGCAGCGGCCGGACCGGCCAAGGCGGCCCGCCGCGCGACGCCGCACCGCGGGCCGACCAGGCGTGATCCGGCCACGGCGAAGGACGAACTCAGCTGGGGGTAAGCAGTTCCGACACCGGAGCGCCCGCGGCGATCTTGGCCCTGGTCTTCATCACCCCGGCCGTCATGCCCGCGCCGACGACGCCGGTGAGCTTGCCGTCCTGCGCGTAGTAGGCGAGGAACTTGCGGCCGTCGTCGACGACGAGGTGCACCTCGTCGGTGGCGCTCGGCGTGCCGAGGGCCTGGATCTTCACGTCGTACTGGTCGCTCCAGAAGTACGGGACCCTGGCCGCGGTCGGCGGGGCGGCGCCGAGCAGGGCACAGGCCACCAGGCGGGCCTGTTCGCCCGCGTTGGTCCAGTGTTCGACGCGCTTGCGGTGGCCGGTCTGGTGCAGCCAGGCGGCGACGTCGCCGACCGCCCAGACCCGTTCGGCGGACGTGCGACCCACCTCGTCGGCCACTACCCCGCCGCCTGCCGCCGGGTCGGCGAGGGTGATGCCGGAGTCGGTGAGCCATTCAGTGACGGGGCGTGAGCCGATGCCGATCACCACCAGGTCGGCGGCGACCTCGGAGCCGTCGGCGAGGAGGGCGCCGCGCACCCGGTCGCCATCGGCCAGCAGGGTGTCCAGGCCGATGCCGCAGCGCAGGTCGACGCCTTCATCGCGGTGCAGTCTGGCGACCAATGCGCCGACCTGTTCGCCGAGGACCGAGGCGAGCGGGGTCGGCTGGGGCTCGACCAGCACCACCGCAACGCCGCGGGTACGGAAGCTGGCCGCGAGCTCGCAGCCGATGAAGCCGGCGCCGACCACGAGTGCCGTTGTGGCCTCGGCCAATTCGGCGCGTAGCGCGGAGGCGTCGGCGTGGCCGCGCAGCACGTGCACGCCCTTCAGGTCGGGCAGGCCGGGCAATCGGCGCGGGCGCAGGCCCGTCGCGATGATCAGCTGGTCGTAGTCGAGGGTCGAGTCGTCGGCGAGGAGTAGCCGGTGTGCCGCGGTGTCGACGCCGGTCGCCGCGGTGTCGAGCCGCAGGTCGATCTGCTTCTCGTCGAAGAACTCGGCGGGACGCAAGGTGGTGTCGTCGGTTTCGCCGCGCACGAACTGCTTGGACAGCGGCGGCCGGTCGTACGGCAACCGGGGCTCGTCGCCGAGCAGAATCAGCGCGCCCTCGTAGCCGGCGCGGCGCAGTTCCTCGGCGGTGCGCAGACCGGCGAGCCCGGCGCCGACGATCACGATCGGCGCGGAATCTGTTGCTGAAGGTGCCACGCAGCTCACCCTAACGTCCGCTTGGTTCGGTGCCCGAGTGAGCCCGATCACTCGATATTCGCCGTGCAATCGTAGCCGTTCCGATATTGATCGGGCGGTCAATCAGGTCTATACCGAAGACAGGACACATTCCTGAGCCCATAGGAGGCACACCATGTTCACCGAAAGTCGCGCACAGGACTTCCTGGCAGTAGTGCTCGGAGTCTTCGCCGCGCTGTCACCCCTGTGGTTGGAGACCACCGACAAGGCGATGTGGTCACTGGTCGTGCTCGGCGTGCTCATCGCGCTCACCGGCCTCGCGCAGATGTACCGGCCCGCACTCGGCGCGAACGCCGATTACGCGATGGGTCTGTTCGGCGTATTGCTGTTCATTTCCCCCTGGGCGATGGACTTCACCGATTACCGCGGCGCATCCTGGACCGCATGGGTAGTCGGGGTAGTGACGGCGGTGGTCGCGGTAGCGGCGCTGCCGACGGTGTCGGGACGTCTGCACGGCGCGGCGACACACCACTGATGCAGATGCCGAAACCCGGTCGCCGGGCAGCAGCCCAGCGACCGGGGAAGGAACCGAGGGCCGGGCGTCGGCGTAGCGCGAAGGTGGACGGCGACGCCCGGCAACTCATCCTGGACGCCGCCGAAAAACTTTTCGCGGCACAGGGATTCGACGCCACCGCGACGGCCGCCATCGCAGGCGCGGCCGAGGTGCCGAAAGGGCTTGTCTTCTATTACTTCCCGACCAAGGATTCGATCCTGTCGGCGCTGATGGACGAACGGGTGCCCGCACATCCGATCGACGACATCGACACCGTGGTCGCCCCCGGCGATCCGGCCGCCAGCCTGGTCGCCCTCGATGCCGCGCTCAACCTGCGCGACCACCACTCCTCGGTACTGCGGGTGATCATGTGGCGCGAGGCCGACACCCATCCCGACGTACGTCGCCAATTACGCCAGCTGCGTGATCAATTGCTGGATGTCACCGCGCGCGTACTGCAGGCGAGCGCAACAGTGCCGGTCCGCCCCGGCACCCTGCGCGCCTGCGCCGCCGCCTGGGTCTCCGCCATGTTCGCCATCGCGAGCACCGACCGGCTGCACGCCCTGGACGGCGTGCCCATACCCACCGCCGACGACCTCCTCAACGTCGCCCAGGTGGTCGCCGCGGGAATGACCCAGCTCGGCTGACACTTCGCACAGCACGTTGGTCCTTCGCATAGTTATTGGGTGATTGAGCCGTGTGTGAAGGGCGGCCTCGGTGTGCGAAGGCGGGCGGAGAGTTATCCACAGGGTGCGTGTTGTCCACAATCGGTGCGCGAGGGGTGTTGGTGTGTTCGGAGGTCGGCGACGATCGGGGGATGGAAGGACCGCAACTGATTTCGCGCCAGCAGGCCTTGGCCTGCGGCATGTCCGATACGGATCTGCGCAGGTTGTGCCATGCCGGTACATGGCAACGGGTGCGGACGGGGCGCTATTTGCGAGCGCCACAACCGGGGCTCACTCCGGCGGGTCGCCATCTGCTGCTGGCCCTCGCGACAAGCGAGGCAATGTCCGACGCGGCGGTGGCGAGCCATTGCTCGGCGGTGGTGATCCATGGCGGCCCGGCGTGGGCTCTGCCGCTCGACCGTGTGCACATGACGCGCGACAGGATCAACGGCGGACGCAAGAGTAAGCAGCTCGTCGTCCACTCGTCGCGTATGGAACCGGATGAGATCACCATCGTGAACGGTATTCGGGTGACCACCCCGGCTCGGACGGTCATCGATATCGCGCGCACGGAGGGCTTCGAGCAATCCGTCGCTGTCGCCGATGCCTTCCTACGCCAAGGGCTGACCACAGCCGCCGAATTGCGTGCGCACCTGCTGAGGGCGCGGTATCGACCAGGATGCCGGAAGGCGGCTCAGGTTGTCTCCTTCGCGGATGGTCGCAGCGAAAGCGTTGGCGAGTCCCGCAGCCGGATAGCCATTCATCGCGGTGGGTTGCCCGGAGCCGAGCTGCAGGCCCGCGTCTTCACCGATGACGGAGTCTGCGTTGGCCGAGTCGACTTCCTGTTCGCCGAACTCGGGGTGGTGGGTGAATTCGACGGGAAGGTCAAGTACCAGAGCGAGTTACGACGTGCGCGCACACCAGAGCAGGTGGTGATCGCGGAAAAGATCCGCGAAGACAGGTTACGCGCGCTGGGCTGGATGGTCGTCCGCTGGACCTGGGACGACCTGGACAACCCCGCCCAGCTGATCCGACGCATCCGCTCCGCCGCCGAGGTCGCGACGCAGGCCAGCCGCCGCGGATGCTGGACACCGACGCCGCCAATCTGAACTTCGCACAGCTGGTTTGCCCTTCACACAGCTGGTACCGGTTCGAAGCGTGTGTGAAAGGCAAAGCGGGTGTGCGAAGTGCGGGTGTGCCCGCCGAGCGCGAACGGTTAGCGGGTGAGGGGGGTGGCTGCGGTGAGGAATTCGGTGACGTCGGGGGCGAAGCGGGCGTGCTTCGGGACGCCCATGTGGCTGGTGCCGGGGTAGATGAGCAGGCGGGAGTTGGGGATGTTGTCGGCGGTGTAGCGGAAGTTCTCGGTGCTGTAGCCCGCGTCGCGTTCGCCGCCGATGACGAGGGTCGGGGCGGTGATCTGGCCGAGGCGGTCGGACAGGTCGAAGGCGTCTTCGGCACGGAGGAAGGCGAGGGTGTCCGCGGGGTTCTTCGGGCGGGCGAGTGGGTCGATCAACCACATGGCGGCACCGGCGACACGGGCCAGCACTGGCGACGAGATGGTGGTCGAGGCCATGAGGTGCAAGGCGCGGCGACCCTCGAACGCCGCTTCGCCGTAGCGGATCTGGCTTTCCTTGGCGAGGGGATCGAGTCGGTAGCCGGAGGAGGCGATGACCAAGCGGCGGACGGCGGACGGATAGTCGGCCGCGAGTTGCAGTGCTATCGATCCGCCCGACGAGACGCCGAGCACGTCCACCGGTGCACCGAACTCGGCTGACAGCGCGTCCGCGTGCTCGGTGGCGATGTCGGCCATCGTGGTGCCCTCGGCCATCCCCGGCGCCCGGCCTACGGCGTAGACGCGGAAGTGCCGGGCCAGCGGTGCCAGCATCTTGATCTCGGACTCCCGCATCCACCCGCGCGGATTCGCGTGGTCCGGGGTGAACCAGCGCAGGAACACCAGCGGCCGTCCGGCACCCATCGCCAGGTACGGCATCCCGTGCCGCAGCGCCCCTGAGGTCACGTCGAGTTCGGCGGCGAGGCTGGACTTACTCATGTGTTCTCCGAATCGTCTGGTCGTGTTCTCGTTTCCGACGCTAACGGAGTGGTCCGCCGCTGCGCGATAACCTCGGAGGTCATGGAATCACCTCGCGACCGAACCACCACCGGATTACGTTGCGACACAACGACTAGTGTTGTGACCATGCGAATCGCGGCACTCGCTGCCTTAATCCTGGCGCTGAGCGCCTGCTCCCAATCCACCTCGGGTCGGCCACAGCCCTCCCCGGACCAACCGCCGGTGACGTCGATCTCGACGCCTGCCTCCTCGACCCCGCAGAGTCCGGAGAGTCAGCTGAAGGACCGGATCAGTTGGGCGCAGGCGGGCAACGCGGTCGATGCGAGCCATTACCATTCCGCGAGCACCGGCTCCGGGGCCGCCGCCGACTTGAAAAGCGATGTCGCCTTCGTCAGCCCCTCCGGAAAGATCAGCTGCATCACCGGAACCGAGTACCAGATCGACGGCCTCGTCTGCGTCGTCAAACTGAAGAACCCGATCCCGAAACCCGGCGACGGCTTCGGAAACTGGGACGGCGGCTACGTCGACTACTCGGGCCAGCACCTGTCGGTCGGCCAATTCCGTGGCGACCCAGGCCTTTTCATTCACGGCGACGGGCAGACGCTGCCGTACGACAGCAAGCTGACCTTCGGCAACTACGTCTGCCGCATCGCGACCAGCGGCCTGACCTGCGTCAACCCATCCACCAGGACCGGCGTGCAGATGAGTGACGACGGCATCGTCCCCTTCGGCTGCCTCGCGGAAGTCCCGGAATCGAAGCGGGAGCCGTCGATCGGCCGAGCCTTCAGCTGCTGAGCGACGCTCCGCCGAATCCAACGGACACGCCTCGGCGGCAAGGCATTCCATCGAGAACCACGCCGGACGGGGCTAGTGTTGCCGCATGCGCGGCACAGCACTGGTCATCCTCGCTGCGACACTGCCACTGGCCGCATGCGGCGGTTCTACGCCGGAACCAGCGGCCACCACCGCACCCGCGGCAACGCCCAGCCAGCAGACCTCGCCGGTCCCGAGCAAGCCGACAACACCGGGCACTACCGCGCCCACTGACGTACCGGCCTGCGCCCCTGCCAATCTCACCGTGTCCCTAGGCCGACGCGATGGCGCGGCAGGCTCCATCTACGTACCCATCGTCTTCACGAACACCGGCCCCACCCCCTGCTCGCTGTCCGGCTACCCAGGCGTCTCCCTCGCCGCCGGTTCCCCACCGACCCCACTCGGCCCGGAAGCCGAACCCGCCACCGGCTCCGCCACCCCCCAACCGGTCGCCCTCGCCCCGACCGAAGCAGCCCACGCCACCCTGCACTACTCCCAAGCAGGCAACTACGACTGCGACCGCACCCCAGCCCAATCCCTACTGATCCACGCCCCAAACCAATCGCCCCCGGTCACCCAACCCTTCGCCGCAGACGCCTGCACCAAACCCGCCTACCTCCTGCTGCACGTCGACTACATCAAACCCGGCAAGGAGAACTAGCCTCGTGACAACGTTGGAGCAGCTCCGAAAAGAGGGGCGAGTTGAACCTGCGCGAAGGCCGAAGCAACCCGCACCCGAACCGGTCCGAGCACACGGCACGGTGAGCGACCTCATCGATGAACAACGCGGTGACCCAGCGGCCCCGCGTTATGGAGTTACCTGATCAGTCAGCGGCTTTCGGATGTCCTGTGCCCGCATAGACGATCCAGGCCGTGCGCTGATCGTCGTCGATGAGGTACCAGATTCGGCCGCTGCCGGTGACCTCGTATTGCCAGCGCTTGAGCACGATTCCCTTCCAGGTAGCCGAGCTGAGGGAGCCCTTGAGCCGATGTTGCCGGTCGGGATTCGTCCGCGCTCTCGGATCGGCTCTGATCGCCTCGACCGCGCGACGCAGATTGGTCGGCGCCTGAGCTGCTAATTGCTCCCATCCGACACAGGATTCGCTGGTGGCCAATCTGATTTCGAATTCGCCGACGACCGCGGGAGGCGCGGCACGGTCGCCGCGCTTCGGGCTCACCGGTCGTGCTCGGTGGGATCGGGCATCGGGGCAGGCCCGAAATCGCCCTCCGGCTCATTCGTGACCAGTGCCAGCAATACCGGGTCGGCGTATACCTCTGCGGTGTGCCGCCACTGGGTGAGCAAGCCCGCCAGCGGAGCCAGATTCTCCAATGCGGCCGCACCTTGTGCCACTGCGACGAGCTCGGTCAGAAACTTGTCGACGTCTGCCGCAGGGAGGAACGTGACCCAGGGAACGGCATCGGGCAGCACATCGCGCACGGCATCCGAACCGATACGACGGACCAGTCCGGCAAGGAGACGCGCGGTGAAATCGACCACCGCGCCTTCGGCATCCAGCTGCTCGATCCGCATCAATGCGAGATCGCCCGCATCCCGGCGACGCAGACGGACGGCACGCACTTGATCGAGGAGCCCGGCGGTGACGGCAGGCCGATGTAGCAGGTCGCTGAACGGAACTACGTCATAGGCTGCACTCATGACATCCACACTACCTTGGATGTTCGAGGTGGTGCCCAGCTTTTCTCAGCGGTTATCCCCGAAACGCCAAACGGCGCCGCTCCTTTCGGAGCGACGCCGTTCAGGTCAGTGATTCAGGAAATCACTTGATGATCTTCGTGACGCGACCGGCGCCGACGGTGCGGCCACCTTCACGGATCGCGAAACGCAGGCCCTCTTCCATGGCGATCGGCTGGATCAGCACGACCGACATTTCGGTGTTGTCGCCCGGCATGACCATCTCGGTGCCCTCGGGGAGGGTCACAACGCCCGTCACGTCAGTCGTACGGAAGTAGAACTGGGGACGGTAGTTGTTGAAGAACGGCGTGTGCCGGCCGCCCTCGTCCTTGGACAGGATGTAGGCCTGGCCCTCGAACTCGGTGTGCGGGGTGGTGGTGCCCGGCTTCACGATGACCTGGCCACGCTCGACATCTTCGCGCTTGATGCCACGAACCAGCAGACCGACGTTGTCGCCGGCCTGGCCCTGGTCGAGCAGCTTGCGGAACATCTCGATACCGGTGACCGTGGTCTTGGTCGAGGTCGGCTTGATGCCGACGATCTCGACTTCCTCGTTCACGTTGACGATGCCGCGCTCGACACGACCGGTGACGACGGTGCCACGACCGGTGATGGTGAACACGTCCTCGACGGGCATGAGGAACGGCTTCTCGGTGTCGCGGACCGGGTCCGGGATCGACTCGTCGACAGCGTTCATCAGCTCAACGATCGACTCGGTCCACTTCGGGTCGCCCTCGAGCGCCTTCAGACCGGAAACACGCACGACCGGCGCGTCCTCGTCGAACTCCTGGGCGGCCAGCAGTTCGCGGACCTCCATCTCGACGAGCTCGAGGATTTCCTCGTCGTCGACCATGTCCGACTTGTTCAGCGCGACCAGGATGTAGGGCACGCCGACCTGACGGGCGAGCAGCACGTGCTCGCGGGTCTGCGGCATCGGGCCGTCGGTTGCGGCGACCACGAGGATGGCACCGTCCATCTGCGCCGCACCGGTGATCATGTTCTTGATGTAGTCCGCGTGACCAGGGGCGTCGACGTGCGCGTAGTGGCGCTTCTCCGTCTGGTACTCGACGTGGGAGATGTTGATCGTGATACCACGAGCCTTCTCCTCCGGCGCCTTGTCGATCTGATCGAACGCGAACGCCGCGTTCAGATCCGGGAACTTGTCAGCCAGCACCTTGGTGATCGCTGCAGTCAGCGTGGTCTTGCCGTGGTCGACGTGACCGATGGTGCCGATGTTGACGTGCGGCTTCGTCCGCTCGAACTTCGCCTTCGCCACTGTGGTGTCCTCCTGGACTTGTTGGTGCGTGCAGTTGCAGCAGTGCGGTTATTACTGGGGTCGTGCTGACTCCCGGCTGATGTGGGGCAAGTCTTACACCTGCCCCAGCATCGGTATTACTCGCCGGTCGCCTTGGCGATGATCTCCTTCGACACGTTGGCCGGAACCTCCGCGTACGAGTTGAACACCATGGAGTAGTTCGCTCGGCCCTGGGTCTTCGACCGCAGGTCACCGATGTAACCGAACATCTCCGAGAGCGGAACCAGCGCCTTGACGACACGGGCACCACTGCGTTCCTCCATGGCCTGAATCTGGCCACGGCGGGAGTTCAGGTCGCCGATCACTTCGCCCATGTAGTCCTCGGGCGTGATGACCTCGACCGCCATGAGCGGCTCAAGGATCACCGGACCGGCCTTGCGGGCCGCTTCCTTCAGTGCCTGGGAGCCGGCGATCTTGAACGCCATTTCCGAGGAGTCGACGTCGTGGTATGCGCCGTCGAGCAGGATCATCTTCAGGTTCACCAGCGGGTAGCCCGCGAGCACACCGTACTGCATGGCATCCTGCGCACCGGCGTCCACCGAAGGGATGTACTCGCGCGGAACGCGACCACCGGAGACCTTGTTCTCGAACTCGTAGGTCGCGCCATCTTCGCCGACGAACGGCTCGATGCCGATGATGACCTTCGCGAACTGGCCGGAGCCACCCGTCTGCTTCTTGTGGGTGAACTCGAGCTTCTCGACCTTCTTGGTGATCGTCTCGCGGTAAGCCACCTGCGGCTTGCCGACGTTCGCCTCGACCTTGAACTCGCGACGCATGCGGTCGACGAGGATGTCGAGGTGGAGCTCGCCCATGCCGCCGATGACGGTCTGGCCGGTCTCCTGGTCGAGCTTGACCGAGAACGTCGGGTCTTCGCGGGCCAGCTTCTGGATCGCGGTGCCGAGCTTCTCCTGGTCGGACTTGGTCTTGGGCTCGATCGAGACCTCGATGACCGGGTCCGGGAAGGTCATGGACTCGAGCACGACCTGGTTCTGCGCGTCGCTGAGGGTGTCACCGGTGGTGGTGTCCTTCAGACCGATCACGGCGTAGATGTGACCGGCAGACGCGGTCGTGACCGGCATCTCCTTGTTGGAGTGCATCTGGAACAGCTTGCCCAGACGCTCCTTCTTGCCCTTGGTCGAGTTGACGACCTGGGCGCCGGAGGCGACCTGACCCGAGTACACGCGCACGTAGGTGAGCTCACCGAAGAACGGGTGCACCGCGATCTTGAACGCCAACGCCGAGAACGGCTCGTCGACGCTCGGCTTGCGGGTCAGCAGCTCGTCTTCCTTGCCGGGCACGTGGCCGGTGGTGGCCTCCACGTCCAGCGGCGAGGGCAGGTAGTCGATGACCGCGTCGAGCATGGGCTGAACGCCCTTGTTCTTGAACGCGGAACCACACAGCACCGGGTAGAGCTCGGAGGCGACCGTCATCTTGCGGATCGCGGCCTTGATCTCATCGATCGTGAGCTCTTCGCCGCTGAAGTGCTTCTCGAGCAGCGCCTCGTCGGACTCCGCGACCGTCTCGAGCAGCTCCTGGCGGTAGATCTCCGCCTGGTCGGCCAGGTCGGCCGGGATCTCGACGACCTCGTACTCTTCGCCGAGCTTGGTCTCGCCCTTCCAGACCTTCGCGTTCATCTCGACCAGGTCGACGATGCCCTCGAAGTCGTTCTCGGCGCCGATCGGCAGCTGGATGACCAACGGCTTGGCGCCGAGGCGATCCTTGATGGTCTGCACGGTGAAGTAGAAGTCCGCGCCGAGCTTGTCCATCTTGTTGACGAAGCAGATACGCGGCACGTCGTACTTATCGGCCTGACGCCACACCTGCTCGGACTGCGGCTCGACGCCTTCCTTGCCGTCGAACACCGCAACGGCGCCGTCGAGCACGCGCAGCGACCGCTCCACCTCGACGGTGAAGTCGACGTGCCCGGGGGTGTCGATGATGTTGATCTGGTTGTCTTTCCAGAAGCACGTGGTAGCCGCGGAGGTGATGGTGATACCACGCTCCTGCTCCTGCTCCATCCAGTCCATGGTGGCTGCGCCATCGTGGACTTCACCGATCTTGTAGGTGATGCCGGTGTAGAAGAGGATGCGTTCAGTTGTGGTCGTCTTGCCCGCATCGATGTGGGCCATAATGCCGATGTTGCGGACCTTGTTCAGGTCGGTGAGCACGTCCTGTGCCACGGAAATCTTCCCCGCTCGTAGCTAGATGGGATTTTCGGGGACGACCCTGTGGTCGTCTCTGTTCAACGCCGGCTGCGGCAGGTTGCCGCCGCGGCCGACTGTGCCTCCCGACCCGAAACAACGGGCCGGGCAGACGTCACCAGCGGTAGTGCGCGAAGGCCCGGTTCGACTCGGCCATCTTGTGGGTGTCCTCACGACGCTTCACCGAGGCACCGAGACCATTGCTGGCATCGAGCAGCTCGTTGGCGAGACGCTCGACCATGGTCTTCTCGCGGCGAGCGCGGGAGTAGTTGACCAGCCAGCGCAGGGCCAGCGTGTTGGAACGGCCGGGCCGGACCTCGACGGGCACCTGGTAGGTGGCGCCACCGACGCGGCGGGGCTTCACCTCGAGGGCGGGCTTGACGTTGTCCAGCGCGCGCTTGAGGGTGACGACCGGATCGGTACCGGTCTTGTCGCGCGCCTGCTCCAGCGCGCCGTAGACGATGCGCTCGGCCGTGGACTTCTTGCCGTCCAGCAGGATCTTGTTGACCAGCTGAGTGACCAGCGGGGACCCGTAGACCGGGTCGTTGATCAGCGGACGCTTGGGTGCGGGGCCCTTGCGTGGCATATCAGCTCTTCTCCTTCTTGGCGCCGTAACGGCTGCGGGCCTGCTTGCGGTTCTTCACACCCTGGGTGTCGAGCGAGCCACGGATGATCTTGTACCGGACACCGGGAAGGTCCTTCACACGGCCGCCACGAACGAGCACCATCGAGTGCTCCTGCAGGTTGTGGCCCTCGCCGGGGATGTACGCCGTGACCTCGACCGCGCTGGTCAGGCGAACGCGCGCGACCTTACGCAGCGCGGAGTTCGGCTTCTTCGGGGTCGTGGTGTACACGCGAGTGCACACGCCACGACGCTGCGGGCTGCCCTTGAGCGCCGCGGTCTTCGTCTTGGAGACCTTGTCGCGGCGACCCTTGCGGACCAGCTGGTTGATGGTTGGCATAGACCGGCTTTCCTTATTAGTTACGCGGTGTCTGGAACTTCATGTCTTTGTCATCGAGCTTTCACTCGCACGTCCGGCCACGTTTTACGTGCCCCGAGGTCGGGCGTGTCGTGCGCGGTGTAGGGCCCGAAATGCGGGCACGCTGGAGGTGTCAGCCGCTTTCGCTGGCCTACGGTTACGCACGAACTTGCCCGTATGCTTCCGGGCACAGCGATCCACGATACTCGTGGTCGCGACACAGGGTCAAAGCGGGGTGACTGGAGACCCCGCTACCTAGCCAAGTTCAGTGTCAACTCTACGAGTTTCTTGGCTCCCGCGCACGGATCCGGGTGTCCGGAGCCGGGGCGATAGTTGATCCAGAACCCGATCACGCCTTGGTCCGCCGCGCCCGCGCTGACCCCGCAGGAGTCCGGGTCGTTGGGCCGCCTGGTTTCCAACCCGCGCCGACCCTGCACGGTGATGTTGTTGGTGAGGTAGCCGAGCTTGTCGTTGTTGGCCTTCTCGTTGTTCAGGCCGCCGATCTCATACCAGTTCAGCGTGACCATGGCGTTGCCGCCGGGCGCGCCTTGCAGATTCCACATGCAGATCGCGCCGTAGAACGACTGCACCGGCAGCGAGCCCTGGCCGACCGCGTCCGCGACCTGATCGAGCGAGACGATTTCGCATTCGCGCAGGAGCTTGTCGAAGTTGGTGTTCACCTTGTCCCCGGTCCCCGAACCCGCGGGATGTGCCGAACCGCTTACCGTCTGACCACAGCCGATAGTGGTGACCGCGATTATCAACACGGCGGCCGCCGAAAGCATTCCGCGAGTCGAGCCGCGACGAAGGTTCATTGCCGTCTCCCCTTCACTGCAGCCGCTGCACGGTCAACTCGGCCAGTTTGTGCATCCGGTCACACGGGTTGCCGCTGGGCGCGAAGAACCCGAAAGACATGGACCATTCGAAGAAGTCGTCGTCGAGTTGCACGGCGAGGTCGCAGACCTCACCGGTCGGGTCGAGCGCCTGCCACCCGGTGCGGCCGCCGACATCGATCGTCTGCGGGTTGCGGCCCTGGGTGGACACCCAGGCCTTCTCGCGGGCGATCGGGCTGCCGCGGTAGGACGCGAAAGTGACGCTGGGTGAATTGAATCCGGCGGACTGCCAATTGCAGCCGACCGAATTCTTCAGCACCTGGGAGACCTGACCGAGGCCGGCGATGTCACGCACCTCGTCGTCGGTCACATGGCCGCACTCGCCGACGAACGGGCCGAGCGTGGCGACCTTGGGCGGCGGGCGCAACGGCGTGCTGCTGTTGTCCTTGTCGCCGTCGGAACCGCACGCCGTCAGCAACAACGACAGCACCGCCGCGCAGCCGACCAACGCCCCTATCCGCATGCCTGCACTCTACCCACGCCCACGGCCCGCCAGCGGGGTCGACGCGATGCCACCGGCGCCCGCTACCCGCTCGGGACGCGCAGCTCGTAGACGCCGATCGAGTCGAGGTAGGTGCACTGTGCCGGGCCCGTCTTGTACTTCGACATGGCGCTCAAGCAGGCGTCCAACGTGGGGTAATAGGTCGGCGCGGGCTCGGCATGCGCCGTCGCGCTCGCACCGAGGGCGAGCGCGACGGCCAATGCGAGGGCGGCGGCAGATCTCTCGAGCACTGCGGCAGTCCCCTAAGCATCCGGCGAATTCCTCGGAGCGTACTGCCGGATACTCAGGGCCACAACCGATCACAGGTTGCCGCGGGCCTCCTGTTCGCGTTCGATCGCCTCGAAGAGTGCCTTGAAGTTGCCCTTGCCGAAGCCGAGCGAGCCGTGCCGCTCGATCAGCTCGAAGAACACGGTCGGGCGGTCGGTGATCGGCTTGGTGAAGATCTGCAGCAGATAGCCGTCTTCGTCGCGGTCGACCAGGATGCCGCGGCTCTGCAGTTCCTCGACCGGGACCCGCACGTGGCCGATCCGGGCGCGCAGTTCCGGGTCCTCGTAATAGGAGTCTGGGGCGTCGAGGAATTCGACGCCTTCACGGCGCAGTGCATCGACGCAGGCGAGGATGTCGCCGGTGGCGAGCGCGATGTGCTGGACGCCGGGACCGCGATAGAACTCGAGGTACTCGTCGATCTGCGACTTCTTCTTGCTGACCGCGGGCTCGTTGAGCGGGAACTTCACCCGGTGGTTGCCGTTGGCGACGACCTTGCTCATCAGGGCGGAGTACTCGGTGGCGATGTCGTCGCCGACGAACTCGGCCATGTTCGTGAAACCCATTACGCGGCGGTAGAACTCGACCCACTCGTCCATCTGGCCGAGCTCCACATTGCCGACGACGTGGTCGATCGCCTGGAACAGCCGGTTCGGCGCGCCCTCGCGCGGCTGGTAGCCCGCGCGACGGGTGATGTAGCCGGGCAGGTACGGGCCGTTGTAGCCGGAACGGTCCACCAGGGTGTGCCTGGTCTCGCCGTAGGTGGCCAGGGCGGCGGACCGCACGGTACCGAATTCGTCTGTCTCGTCATGTGGTTCGACGATGATGGTGGCGCCGTGGTTGCGCGCCCATTCGATGCAACGATCCACATCGGGCACCTCGAGCGCGATGTCGACGACGCCGTCGCCGTGCCGGTCGTGGTGCGCGACCAGGGGGCTGTCCGGGTCGACCGCGCCCTTGACCACGAAGCGGGCGCCGCCGCTGCGCAGCACGTACGCCTTGTGGTCGCGATTGCCGGTCTCGGGACCGGAGTAGGCCTCCAGGCGCATGCCGAAGGCGGATTCCAGGAAATGCGCGGTCTGTGTCGCGTTGCCGACGACCCAGACGAGGGCGTCCCAGCCGATCACCGGGAAGTTGTCGACGCTGGTGTCGTGGTCCACCAGACCGACGAGCTTGCGCAGCTCAGTGTCGGAAGGGGCGGTACTGGCGGGGCTAGGCGCCGTGCTGGACCGGGCATTGGGCATCTGCTCGATGGTCATGCACCAAGTAATCGTCAGGGTCGGCCGATAGGCAACAGCGGCGATTTTCGATAGACACTCTGGCGAATCCGGCTAGGAAGTCCCCCGAAATGCTGGACAATTTGAATAGCATCAGCTGGCTGGTGCTATCCATGGCTGGAAGCCCAGCCTGTGCTCGGAACGGAGGCCGCCATGTCACGAACGCCGGCGAAACTGGACGAACTCGATCTCGCGATTCTGACCGCGATGCATGAATACCAGAAAGCGGGCATCCTCGAGCTGTCCCGCCGGACCCGGGTGGCCAGGGCCACGGTGCAGTCCAGGATCGGGCGGATGGAGGAATCCGGGGTCATCGCCTCCTACGACCCGCAGATCGACGTCACCGCAGCGGGTTTCGACGTGCAGGCCTTCGTCACGCTGGAGATCGCCCAGGGCAAGCTGGACGCGGTCGCGGCCGAACTGGAAATGATCCCAGGGGTTTTGGAGGCCTACGCGACCACCGGCACGGGTGACGTGTGGTGCCGGATCGGCGCGGATTCGCACGCCGGGCTGCAGTCGGTGCTGCTGAGCATCGACCGGACCACCTCGGTGGTGCGGTCGCACAGCGTCATCGTCTTGTCGACCGTGGTGCCGTTCCGCACGCTGCCGCTGTTGCGCACCCTCGATCCGGCGGGGAGCACGAAGGCACCCGCCTATCGCGCGGCGCACGAAAGGTAGTCGGCTACTCCGCAGTCAGGGGCGCAGGTCGGCGTCCAGCTCCAGGATTTCTACGCGTGGTTCCTTGTCGGCTTCCATGAAGCCGAGTAGGGCGTGGGATTCGGCTTCCACTGCCGTGTGCTCGGCCTTCGTCCATTTGCGGGTCGGGCTGATGCGCAGGCGTGCGGTGCCGGATTCCGGGAAGATCTTGTAGAGACCGGCGAGATAGCCGTCGACCAGTACCGGGGCGACGGCGGCGGCGAAGGCGCGCAGGGGTGGTGCACCGCCGTCGGGCACGATCCTGGTCCGATCCTGGTGGGAGAGCACGGCATTGTCGTACCAACCGAGTAGGCGCACGGGGGCCGGGAGGTCCGGATCGGCCAGTTCGCCGTCGGCGACGTCGTAGAGGGTGCGGCCGCGCTCGTCGGTGTAGGTGCGCACGCGGTCGCCGAGCTGGTCGATCGCCTGCTTCATGCCGAGCAGCTTGGACCAGGTCTGCATGTCCATGGTGGAGGCCGGGCCGAAGGCGCGCAGGTAGCGAAGGAGCAACTCCGCCAACGGATAAGTGGGGTCCAGCGGTGCGCCGAGCCATGGCTCGACCCTGGACCAGATCGGTCTGCTGCTGTCCTTCCATTTGCCGCGCGGCGGGGTTTGCAGCACGGGCAGTTGGAGGAGCCACGTCTGTACGACCATGCTCGGATTGCGGTCCGGGTACAGCTCGGCGGCACGTAGGCGCAGATCGGCGGCGGACATCGGCTCGTCGCCGAGGACCTGCTCACCGTGCGCACGGACCTCGTCGGGGTCGAGGCCGACCATCGCGCCGTAGTTGAAACCCTTTCGGAAGGGGATCTTTTCGAGTTCCGGCTGGATATGCGGCGCGATCCGCAGTGCGTCAGGCGGCGTCACCAGGTGAATGGTGCCGCGCATCAGGGTGATTCGGACCAGCGAACGGTCCTCGAGTGCCGCCGACACCACGGCGGGGTCGAAACCCGCTATGCGACTCCACAATGCGACGAACGGGGGTGGCGAGTCCTGCGCTTGCAGGCCGACGAGGTGGTCGCACATGTCGTGCACGGAGAGCTCGGAACGCGCCAGCAGGTGCTGGCGCGCGAGCAACGTGCGGTTCAGTATTCGGTTGGATAACTTCATGTTTCGCTCCCGCGCGTCAGCGCAGCGTGACCACGACCTTGCCGGTCGCCGTGCGGTTGTCCAGCGAGGCGATCGCCTCGGCGGCCCGCTCCAGCGGATACAGCACCGGCTTGGGCGCCTCGATCTTGCCCGCGGCCAGCAGCGGTTCCACCTCGTCCCACTGTTCGGTCAGGTAGCCGGGGTGCGTCATCACCCATTCGCCCCAGGCCGCGCCGATCACCTCGACGTTCTTCAGCAGCAGTCGGTTCACCTTGATGGTGGGGATCTCGCCCGCGGTGAAGCCGACCACGAGCAGGCGGCCTGCCGAAGCGAGCGAGCGGACGCTGTCGGTGAACCGGTCACCACCTACTGGGTCGAGCACGATGTCCACGCCGCGGCCGCCGGTGAGCTCCTTGACCGCCGCGAGCCAGCCGTCGGCCAGCACCACATCGGTGGCGCCGTTGGCGCGGGCCACCTCGGCCTTTGCCTCGGTGCTGACCACCGCGATCACCCGGCCCGCGCCGAGCGCGGCCGCCATCCGCAGCGTCGAGGTGCCGATGCCGCCCGCGGCGCCGTGCACCAGCACCGTCTCGCCCTCGGCGAGCCTGCCGCGCTTGCGCAGGCAGAACTGCACGGTCAGGTCGTTGAACAGGATGCCTGCCCCGGCCTCCAGGGAGACGTTGTCCGGCAACTTGAACACCATCTGGGTGGGCGCGACGGCGACCTCGGCCATGGCATTGCCAAGCAGCGTCAGCGCGACGACCCGGTCGCCCGCCTTGACGTGCGCGTCGGCCGGCGCTTCGCGCACGATGCCCGCTACCTCGCCGCCGACGACGAACGGCAGTTCCGGCTTCATCTGGTACAGCCCGCGTGTCATCAGCACGTCCGGGAACGCGACACCGGCCGCGTGCACGTCGATCACCACGCCTCCCGGGTATGCCTTGGGCTCCGGGATGTCCACGATCTCGACCGAGTCCGGTCCCTCCAGCTTGCTGACCTGGGCTGCGCGCATCTGCCGACCTCTCTGTCGTGGCACCGGCCTTCGTCCACGCCGGCGCCGCCGTGATCAACGTAACCCGCGTCGACTCGGCGTGCTCAACCTGTCCGCGTCGCGCACTCGCCCGGCACGCCCGAGGCCCCTGTTCAGCCGACCCCGTTTTGCTATGCTGACCGCGACCTATGGTCGGGCGTGAAGGGGGACTCATGGTCGAGCGCAATCAACCATCGTCGACGAGTGTGCAGGTAGATCCGGACGCACTGCGATCGTTCGCGCAAACTCTCGGCACCGAGGCCGGGGAGGTGACCGCGCTCAACGCGGGGGGAGCGTTGTCCGCCGCGGCCACCGCGCTACCCGGCACCGAATTCGGTACCGCGGCACAGCAGGCGAACGACGTGGTCAACCGTTGCCTGCAGCGGATCGGCGGGCGCCTCACCACCATCGCCGACAACATGCACAACGCCGCGGGGAAATACGAACTGGCCGAAAACGACTTCGCCGCGAAGCTCCGCGCGATCGGACTGCCATGACACTCAGCATCCCGGACGTGGACAACTGGAAGCCCGAACAGCTCACCACCGCAGGCGAACAGGCGGGCACGATCTCGCAGGGCCTCGACACCGCCGTAGGCAAGGGCGCCACGCAGACGAAGTCGCTGGAAGACGGCAAGAAGTGGTCCGGAACGGCGGGCGCCGCCGCGAACGCGCGGATGGACACCGAGAAGACCCGGTCCTCCGCGGTCAGTGCCGCACTGCTGGAACTGAAGACGGCGTTCACCTCCCAGACGCAGAACCTGGTCGAGGCGAAAACCAAGGTGCTGCGACTGCGCGACGACGCGATCAACCAGTCGCCCCCGTTCGACGTGGAACCCAACGGCACTGTCAACGCCACGACCCGGATCGCGGCGCTCCGTGAGCATTCGGACAAGGCGAACGTCGAGAGCCTCGTTTTCCAGGAGTCGCTGCTGGCGGCGTCGCGGACCTGGGAGCTGACCAACGCGCTCAAGACCGCGGAAACCGTTGCCGGGCAGGCGAAGACGCAGGTCGACGCGGCGGTGGCGAAGCTGGAGCAGGCGTACAGCGGGCTCGGTGACCCGAACGCGAACGTGGTGCCCGCGGCGAGTACGGCACCGGCCGGTGTCAATTCACCTGCTCCGGTGAGCAACAACTCTTCGTCCTCGTCGAACAAGCCCAATTACGCGATGGGGAATCACAACTCCGGATCGTCTTCCGGCACTCCATACAGCGGTTCGGGGAGTCCGAGTTCGAGCGCGCCGACGGGGCCGATGCCGAGCGGCGATATGGCGAAATGGATCGCGGAAGCCAAACAGAAACTCATCGAAATGGGTTACGACCCCAAGGATATCGATGAGAGCGCCATCGCCATGATCATCGAGCATGAGTCCGCGGGTAATCCCTACGCGGAAAACCGGTGGGACAGCAACTGGGTGGCGGGACATCCGTCGAAGGGGCTGATGCAAACGATCGACGGCACCTTCAATGCCTACAAGGCACCCGGCCACGACGACATCTGGAACCCGGTGGACAACATCATTGCGGGCGTTCGCTATTCGATCGACACGTATGGCTCGGTCAAGAATGTTCCGGGCGTTGTGGCGGTCAATTCAGGTGGTGCGTACCGGGGCTACTGATGCCCCGATCCGCTCATCGCTGACTGTTGGCGAGCAGCGCGTATTGCGCGGCCGCTCGTTGCTGTGTTTCCCACAATCGAGAACCGAGTACCAGGGCCGCGTACCGCTGGTAAGCAACGAAGCATCGGAACTGGGCATCCTTCGGCGCGAGGTAGTCCTGCACGCACAGTGCGCCGGGTACATCGTCCGGTGGATCGACGGCCCGCCGGTCCACGGCATTACCCAGTTCGGCTGATTCCTGGACGAATCGCGTTGCGGCAGCGTCATCGTGCGTCCGGAATCCGAAGGCATCGGGCGTCACCGCCACCCGATCTACACCGGCCCGTTGCAGCACCGGAAACCGACCCGATTGATCCAGCACATAGTTCAGGTACCCACGCAGCGTCAACACCACCTCACCCTGCCCATCGGGCGCGGGGACAACGCCTTTGTCATGAATTACGCGAACCAGTACACCGTCCGGATCCTGGCGCAGCGTGCTGAACTTGCCGACCGCCGTCGGCGTGAACTTGTCGAGTTCGACCACCTCGGCATCGAGATACTTCTGGGTCGCGTCGACCAGCCGATTGATGTCCGGGGCCCGCGAATCCGCGAGCACGCTGATCACATAGGCACCATGTGCGGTCGTGCTGCCCAGTGTCGGCACTGACGGACGCCAATGTGCGCGCGAGTCAGGGTATTTGGGCAGATTGACTGCGACGTTTTCTGGGTTGAGGCCGAAGTCCACGGCGTCGAGTTCGGCTGCCGCGGCCTTCGCCGCCGTCGCGTCCGGGAAACGCAACACCGTCACGTTGAGACCGTCACGCTCGCGGCTGCCGACAGCGGCAGTGGTTAGTGGCAACACATCGTCGGCGGAACCGGTCGAGAAGCCCAGCACGAAGCCGTGATTCAGCAACACCGGAATGGTCGGCTCGGCGAGGTACTGCGCCACCGAATGAACGTCGGTGTGTACACGTGCCGACGCACCGGCCGAGTATTTCGGATCTACCTCGTGTGGACTCAGAACCGCGTCGGCCAGTCGCGCGGCCTCCAGTCGCGCGTATCCGACATCGTCCAGCCGAGTCGCGATTTTGGGCGGCGCGGTCGGAAACCTGCCCGTATCCAACGCTCGCACGTCGATCTCGGCAGAAACGCCGGTCCCATGCACTGTCGATGCACACCCCGCCGCTCCGACCACGGTGATGAGGACAGCGAGGATTGTCGTAGCGAATCGCGGATTCCGGTTCATCAACTCACCTGCGGAAGGTTGTCCATGACGTTCTGCAGCACCGTTTGTGCTGTCAGACATCTGAATTCGGGATGTTCTGTCAGGGCCGGGTTTTCGACGTGCACAGTCACCACCTCTGCGTCGCTGCTGTCGATGGTCCGATACTGGCCGCGACGTTCGCATGTCGGTGATCCCAATTCCGCCTCATCCACGAAAACGATATTGCCGCCACCGAGATCGAACGGAATCGGCTTCTCTGTCGGTACCAGAACCTTCGAGCGCTCGAGGGAAACGGTGATTGTGCCAGTCGAAATCCATTTGCAGGTATGCAGCGAATCCGGAGCACCGCGGACGTGATCGCCGATGTTCAGCTTGACGACAGTCGAATCGACCAGGGTGCAGGGATCATGCCGGGCGAGCGAACGGCGAATGTTCGGAAGTTGCGGCGGCCCTTCGGTTAACCGATGGGCAAGCTGGGCGGCGGCCTCATCCGCGATACCGCACACCTTGTCGGTCGGCGCGCCCTGCACCCGCACCGCAATGCCGAACTGTGGATCCGTTTTCGCGGAAAGGAGCGCCCGTCCGCAGCTGTCGGTGCCACTGGCCACGTCCTCCAGCACCGGAACGCCCGCCGCACGCTGACCATTGTCCCGGTAGCCCTCGATGCGCTTGATATCGAAGGCGAACTGATATCCGCCCGCCTGGGCCGCACACGACCCCCATTGCGCGGAGCTCGGCGCCTTCGTCCATTCCCCCAGCGACGAGACCAGCGGATCCTGCACCGCGGCGCACAGGTCGATCGACCGCAGCTTCGTGAGATTCAGCGCCGCAAGCGGATTCACCCCCGGCTCGGTCGGCTCATCGTCGCTACCACCGAACAGGGCGGTTCCCGCGAGCACGCCCGCGATCAAAACCACCACCGCCGAAGCCGCGATCAGGGCCTTCTTGCGCCGCCTGCGCAACGTGCCTGCGCGTTGGATCTCGACGAGCGCCTGCAATCGCTGTTCGAAGGCGTCGACGCTCTGTGACCCCGCGACAGGTTCCGGGTCGGCTCCGACGATTTGGGTGGCTTCCGGGTCGGCCAGCAATGCAGACATCTCCGTTTTCTGTTCGCCGATCATCTTGTGCACCTGGGCCGACCACGGTCGATGCTGCGGTGGCAGCGGTCCGAGGAAGTCGAGGAGCTGGGCAGGCGTCGGGCGCTCCTGCGGGTCTTTGCTCAGGCACGGGGACACCAATTCCCTTGCCTCGGCCGACAATCCGCTGAGATCGGGTTCGGTGTGCACGATGTTGTACAGCGTATGTGGCAGCGATGATCCGGCGAAGGGGCTCGAACCGCCGGCCGCCATCGCGAGCACCGCACCGAGGGAGAACATGTCGCTGGCCGGTGTCAGCGGCAGCGATTGCGCCTGTTCCGGCGACATGAACGCGGGCGAACCGATGATCGAGCCGGTATGAGTGAGCTCGGATTTTCCCTCGACCGCCCGTGCGATACCGAAGTCGATGACCCGTGGTCCGTCCTCGGCGAGAATCACGTTGGCGGGCTTGAGATCCCGATGGATGAGCCCGACACCGTGAATGGCCTGCAATGCCGAGGCGAGTCCGATCGCCAGCTTGTGCAATTCGTCCGAGGTGAGCGGTCCGAAGTCCTTGACCGCCTTGTCCAACGGCACGCCGGGGACGAAAACGGAAGCAAGCCACGGGTTTTCCGATTCGACATCGAAGTCGATCACGGCGGCGGTAAAGGCGCCGGAGACCTGCGCGGAGGTCTGCACCTCACGACGAAACCGAGGCAGGAAGTCGTCCTCGGTCACCAGGTGCTGGTGCACCTGTTTGATCGCGACCAGGCGGCCGTCGGGGCCGACCCCGAGCAGCACCCGCCCCATACCGCCGGAACCGAGCTGGCCGAGCAGGCGATACCGGCCGATCCGATCGGGATCGCCGGGCTCCAGGCGGGTCACCATCAGGAACTCCCCATCCGAGCCGCGACCCCGGTGAGTACCGCTTCGGTAGCGGCACACGCTGTTTCGGCGGCGCCTGCCCCAGTCGGTTGCGCAGTCACGGCGATCTGTTCTCCTCGATCTTCGATGGTCGGGCGCACCAGATAGTAGGTGGCGCACGTTCCGTTGGGGTCGATACGGCGCGCCGACGGGAAATCGCCCAACTTACCGCCATTCACCAGCAGCCTGGTGTATTTCGGATCGGAGTCGACTCGTTTGCCCTCGGCAGTGTGCACGGTGATCACGAACGGGGAGCCGGACCAGGTGCAGGTGTGGGCGTCGACCGGTGTCGGCGGTGTACCAGCGCCCACTTGCGGGCTGATGACATCCTGGGCAACCGATTCACACGGAACGATCCGAACGACAGACTGTTTCGACGGATGCACGCTCGGTGGATTCGTCACGAGCCGGGTGACGACCGCCTTCAACGCGTCCGCGGCCAGCTTGCAGGAATCACCTTCGGCCTCAATGGTTTTCACCTCGACACCGAGCGTGGGTTGGTCGCGCACCGCGACGGCCCGCCCACACGAACGTGCGGCCACCGTGGTGTCCAGCACGGATCGGCCAGCGACTTGCTCAGCGAGCTGCTTCCCGGCCACCGACGTCCCGACACCGACCGTCAGCTGCGTCTGCCGCCCACCCGGCTCGATGAACTTCGTGCCACAGAGCGACGAATCCGCAAGCTCCGGCTTGACCGGCTGCCCCAGCTTGCCGACGACGTCGTTGCCGAGCAGCGCGCAGGTGTCGGCGAGGCGCAGCTGTTCGTCTGTCAGTTCCAGCGTCCGGTTCGCCAGCGGATCAGGGGACGGATTGTTGCGGTTGATCAGGAACGCCGTGATCGAGCCTGCCACCAACAGCGCCAGAACAGCCGCCGCGGCAATCCATCTCGCGGTTCGACGCGGCGCTGGTTGCTCGGGCAGCACGCCGCCGCTGTCGACCCAGCGCTTGGCATCCGCCCGGTCCCGAGTGATCTGCTGCCGAATTCCGGCGGGCCACGCGGAGCGTGCCGTGATGGCCGCCACCGAGTCGATCAGCTGCCTCGGATCCGGACGATGCGCGGGGTTCTTGTCCAGGCAGGCATCCACGACGGGACGCAGTGGCGCGGGCACCCGACTCGTGTCGGGGTGATTGTGCACAACGTTGTACAAGGTCTGCGGTGCCGATGCGCCGAGGAACGGACTCTCCCCCGTCGCCGCCAGGACCAGCATCGCGCCGACCGAGAAAACGTCACTGGCGGTGGTGAGTTCATGACCGGACGCCTGTTCCGGCGACATGAAGGCGGGGGAACCGACGAGGGTGCCGGTACTGGTGATCTGCAGATCGGCTTCCAGCGCGCGGGCGATGCCGAAATCGATGACGCGCGGACCGTCTTCCGCGAGAAGGACATTGGTGGGTTTGAGGTCGCGGTGGATCATGCCCGCGCGGTGGATTTCCATGAGCGCGGAACCGAGACCCGCAGTCGGCAGGCGAAGGCCGCCGAGCGACATGGGGCCGTGTTGGTCGATGGCCTCACGCAGCGCAGGGCCGGGCACGAAAACCGAGGCCAGCCAGGGTTCTTCGGCTTCCGAATCAGCGTCCATCACCGCGGCGGTGTACGCGCCGGTGACACGTTGGGAGGCTTGGACTTCCAGGCGGAAGCGGGCTCGGAACTCGGGGTTCTTGGCGAGGTGGCGGTGAATCATCTTGACCGCCACCAGGCGGCCGTCGGGTGAGCGGCCCAGCAGCACACGGCCCATGGCGCCCTGGCCGATGACCGCGATCAACTGGTGACGGCCGGCCACGCGCGGATCGTGTCGGCCGAGCGGCTTCAACCCTGTTCCTCCCCTGTAGTGCCTGTGCCGGATCGTACCGGTGCGGATGGGACACGTCCTGGGGTAGCCGGGCGCGATCTTCAGGCGAAGGTTTGGTTCCGCGCGGCGAGGGCGGCGCGGAGTTTGGTGACCGCGGTCGGGCCGACGCCGTGCAGTGCGGCGAGATCTCGCTCGGTCCACGAGGTGAGGTCGTCGAGGTCGCGGATTCCGGCCGCGGCCAGTGCTCGTTCAGCGGGTTTGCCGAGGTTCCCGGGCAGCTCCGAATCGCTCATGACGTCCATGATGCCTGGTAGCGGCGTTGTTCACGGGCATACCGCCGACTACCAACGCACTCGACGCGATGGTGTGACGTACGACCCGTAAAGTCGTCTCACAACAGCACCACACGAAGAACGCGGCACACCGTGCAGCGCGAGGAGCACCAGTGTCACTCGATCAGCCACTCGCCCCGCTTCCCCAGGAGGGCATGGGCTTTGCTTCGGCGTGGCCCATCCGGGCAGGTGATGTGGACCCTTACGATCGGCTGCGATTCGACGCCGTCGCCCGCTATCTGCAGGACATTGCCTGGGAGAATCTGCACAAGACGTTCCTGAGCCGGAGCGATCCGAATTGGATTGTGCGCCGTACGGTCATCGATGTCATCCGGCCGATCCTGTGGCCGGACGAGGTGCAGCTGCTGCGCTGGTGCTCGGCGATGTCGACCCGCTGGACGAATATGCGAGTGCGGGTCACCAGCGCGAACGGTGGGTTGATCGAGACCGAGGGCTTCTGGATCAATATCAGCGAGTCGACCGGGATGCCCGCGCGGATCAGCGACGAGGGCCTGGCCTATCTGGCGCAGACCACGCAGGAGCACCGGCTGCGCTGGCGTCCGTACCTGACCGACACCGCGCCGTCGGAGTCGGACACCGACATGCCATTTCCGGTGCGCGCGACCGACATCGACCAGTACAACCACGTCAACAACGCCTGCTACTGGCAGGCGGTGGAACAGTTCATGGTCGAGTACCCCAAGCTGCTCGCCGGTCCGCATCGCGCGGTGATCGAGTACGTCGCGCCGGTGCTGGCCCGCCAGCACGTGACCGTGCGCAGCCGCTTCGAGCCGGGCGATCGCTCCGGTCGGCCGGTGCTCCGGCTGTGGTTCGTGGTCGGCGGAACGACTACGACCGTCGTCCGCATCATGCCGCTGCCGCCCGAATAGGCGGCAGCCGACCGGAACCTCGCGGATCCGGTCGGCCGTACGTCCGTCAGCCGCGCGCCGCCTTCAGCAGATCTTCTCGGGTGGTGAACTTGACCCGCGGTCGTCCCGCGGACTTGCCCGCGGCCTTCTCGGCCTGATCGATCGCCCGCCAACCGTCCCGATCCACCAGATCGGCCTGCCGCTCGCGGAGCAAGGCGCGCAGCGCCGCCCGATCCGCCTCGGGCGCACCGAGTTTGCCGCTGGTGAAGTCCGAGATCAGGTTCTCCACGGTTTCCTCGGCGTCGGTCCGGTTCGAGCCGATGACACCGCGCGGGCCGCGCTTGATCCAGCCGCTCGCGTACACACCGGACAGCGGGGTGCCGTCGGTGTCGAGCACCCGGCCGTGTTCGTTCGGCATGACCCCGCGCCGCTCGTCGAAGGGCACGTCGGCGACGGCCGCGCCGCGGTAGCCGATGGACCGCAGCACCAGCGAGGTCTCGATCCGCTCGGTGCGGTCGGTCGCCCGAGCCACCACTTGGCCGTTCTCCTCGAACAATTCGTTGTGCGCGAACTCGATCGACTCGACGTGCTCGGTGCCGGTGAGCGCGGTCGGCGAGGCCAGGTAGCGGAAGACGATCCGCTTGTGGCTCGGGTCGCGCCGCCCGCCCGCGTACTCCTCGGCGAGGGTGTACTTGAGCTTCAGCGACGGCTCGATGTCCGGGTCGTCCAGCAGGGTCTGGCTGGCGTGATCGAGCGCGAGGTCGGACTCGTCGACGATGACGTCGATGCCGTTCAGGTGGGCCAGCGCCAGGAACTCCGACGACGTGTACGCCGCCTGCAGCGGGCCGCGGCGGCCGAGCACGACGACCTCGCGAATATTGCTGTGCCGCAGGGCGTCCAGCGCGTGGTCGGCGATGTCGGTCTTGGCCAGCTCGTCCGGGTCCACGGTCAGCACACGCGCGACGTCGAGCGCGACATTGCCGTTGCCGACGATCACCGCCCGCTCACCGGACAGGTCGAACTGCCGGTCCGCGAAGTCGGGGTGACCGTTGTACCAGGCGACGAACTCGGTGGCCGAGTGGCTGCCGGGCAGGTCCTCGCCCGGCACGTCGAGGCGGCGGTCGGTCGACGCGCCGACCGCGTAGATGACGGCATGGTGATGCCGCAGCAGCTCCTCGTGCGAGATGTGCGTGCCTATCTCGACATTGAGGTAGTACTGCAGGGTCTCGCGCCGGAACGCGGACTCGAACAAGCTCGACACCGTCTTCGTGCCCGGGTGATCGGGCGCGACGCCCGCCCGGACCAGACCCCACGGGGTCGGCACCCGGTCGAACATCTCGATCTCCACGTCCGCCCGGCGTAGCAGCTCGTCGGCGGCATAGCAGGCCGCCGGGCCAGCACCGACGATCGCGACCCGCAGAGTGCCGAGTTCCTTCGGCGGCCGCGGCGGGGTGACGATCGGGTCGAAGTTGGACTCGAGCGGATGCCGTTCGAAGTAGGCGGCATTGATGTCGCGGTATCTGGCCAGCGACGCGGTCAGATCGTCCTCGGAGAAGATCGCCTCCACCGGGCAGGCATCGACGCACGCACCGCAGTCGATACAGGTGTCGGGGTCGATGTAGAGCATCTCGGTCGTCGCGAACTCCGGTTGGTCCGGGGTCGGACGGATGCAATCGACAGGGCACTCGGAAACGCAGCTGGCGTCGTTGCAACAACGCTGCGTGATTACGTAGGCCATATTGTGCAGATCCTCGAAGATGTACGTGGGCTGTAGGCCACCCGGTGGGCAGAGGTGGACAGAAACGACACGACGCGGAACCACCGCGATGTGACGCCGCTTTCAGTTTGCCTCGAGTGTGTTCGAGGCCATGCGACCGGAGGCCTTACGGTATCCCCATGGTGCGGACTCTGATCCTCATGCGACACGGCAAGTCGGCGTATCCCGACGGTGTCGGTGACCACGAACGCCCGCTCGCGCCGCGCGGACAGCGCGAGGCGGGGCTGGCGGGCGAATGGTTGCGCAAAACCCAGCCGCGGATCGACGCGGTGCGCTGTTCCACCGCGACACGCACCCGGGAAACCCTGGCGGCCACCGGGATCGACGCGCCGGTGGTCTACGAGGCGGGCATCTACGAGGCCTCCCCGCAAAGCCTCATCGAGCTGGTCCAGCTCAGCGACGACGACGTGTCGACGCTGCTGGTGATCGGGCACGCGCCCGGAATGCCGTGGACGGCATGGGAGTTGGCGAGCAATCGAAGTTCGACGCCCGCGATCGAGCTCAGCCGCAAGTTCCCCACCTCGGCACTGGCCGTGCTGGAGTTCGACCGGCCGTGGACGCAGGTCGATCCGGGAACCGGTGAGCTGGTGCGTTTCCACATCCCCCGCTGACTCGGCCGTCAGCGCAGCAGCTTGCCGCCGACCACCACGACCGCGCCGAGCACGACCAGCAGCACGAACGCGGCGAACCCGCCGAGCAGCCACCACACGACGGCGAGTGCGAGTACCACCGGTGCGACCGCGATGGCGGTGATCACCGGGCTTTCCTTGACCGTTGCCAGGGCCGAGCGGGCCCTGATCCGGTTGACGTCCTTACCAGGCATGTCCCCAGGGTAGGCCGGAAGCCGAGACTTTGTCGGTGACCGATGGGATGCTCGGGCGATGGATTGGAAAATCGAGCTCATCGCGATCCCCGTGACCGACGTGGATCGCGCGAAGGACTTCTACACCAAGATCGGTTTCAACGCCGACCACGACCACCGCGTCAACGAGAACCTGCGCTTCGTCCAGCTCACCCCGCCCGGATCGGGCTGCTCGATCTGCATCGGCGAAGGCATCACCGACGCAGCACCCGGCAGCGTGCGCGGCATGCAGATCGTGGTGTCCAGCGCAGAAGACGCTTACAAGGAACTGGTAGCCGCCGGAATCGACGCACCCCCGGTGGAAACCCTGGACTGGGGCAAGTTCACCTACTTCGCCGACCCCGACGGAAACCGGTGGGCGATCCAGGAACTCCCTAAGTACAACTGAGCGTGAGCTTTTGACTTCCGCAGTCAGTAGCGGTCCAGCTGGTCCAGCTGGTCCAGCTGGATGGTCAGTGGATAGGGCGAGGTGGTCGTGAAGGCGCCGGTCACCTCGTCACCGACATACCCATGTTCTCCAGCGAGCTGCAATGCCAACAGTCGCACAGCTGGGCTCAGGTCAATAACCCAGTAGTGCGGAATTCCCGCCTCGGCGTACTCCGCACGCTTCGTCAGATAGTCCATTCGGCGGGATCCGAGCGCGACGATCTCGACTGCGAGCCGGGCATTGCGAGCGCTCAGGATCGCGGCACCGTCCGCACACCGGTCGAACTCAGCTCGATCTACGACCACGAGATCCGGCCTGCGGACCGTTGCCGGCTCGTTCGGAGCCACAAGCTGAAGATCTATATCGACGCACGGCACGACGACGAGGTCAGATGGCAAGCCCTTGTCCAGATGTACGAAGAGTTCCGCGACGGCGATCTGGTGACTGATCCCCGGCGAGGGCATCATGGCCAGCAGCCCCTCCTGCAGCTCCCAGCGATACTCATCGTCCTCGCCGAGTGCCACGTATCCAGCGACCGTCAACGGTCGCCCCGGCGCCGGAAGTCCTGCCACGCTGCTTGCCTCCCCCACGGAACTCGACTCGGTTCTGGCACGCAACATATACGGCCGAGCTGCGGTAATCCGGTGTTTGGCTACATTGGACTTGCTTGGAGTGCACTCCAGGTGACTAGCGTCGATGGGGTTCTACGGGAAGGGCGAGTGTCGTGGGTGAAGCCGCATTGCATGAGCGAGGTAGGGACTGGGAGCTTCCTCGGTTTTCGATCGGGGAGGTGGCCGAGCGGTCGGGGCTCAGTCGGGACACGCTGCGGTGGTATGAGCGGATCGGGCTGATGGATTACATCGGGCGCGATCATGCCGGTAAGCGGCGGTTCAGTAATCGCGATCTGGAGTGGCTTGCGTTGATCGGACGGTTGCGCACCACGGGGATGTCGGTGGCGGACATGGTTCGCTACGCCGAGTTGGTGCGCGCGGGGGAATCCACGTTCCCCGAGCGGCTGGAGATGTTCCGTAATACCCGCGCCGAGGTGCTCGCCAAGATCGATGAACTTCAGCAGACCGTGGCCGTGCTCGATTACAAGATCGATATCTACGAGGGCAAAGCGCAGCTCGCCCGGCCGGCCACGATCACCGTGCACGACACTGAGGAGATCACGGTATGACGACCGCGGATACGTTGCCGACCACCACTCTTGGCACCAGCGGCATCGAGGTAAGCGTGCAGGGCCTGGGCTGCATGGGGATCAGCGAGTTCTACGGGACCTCCGACTTCACCGAATCGCGGGCAACGCTGGATCGAGCGTTGGAACTGGGCGTCACGCTGTTCGACACCGCCGACGTTTACGGCGCGGGCCACAACGAGGAATTCCTCAGCGAATTCGTGCGGGCCAACCGCGAGAAAGTGGTGCTGGCCACCAAGTTCGGCATCGTCCGCAAGGCCGACGACCCGGCCTACCGCGGCATCGACAACTCGCCGGCCTACATCCGCAACGCGGTGGAGGGCAGCCTGCGCAGGCTCGGCATCGACACCATCGACCTGTACTACATGCACCGGCGCAGCCCGGAGGCGCCGATCGAGGACACCGTCGGCGTGCTGGCGGAGCTGTTGCAGCAGGGCAAGATTCGGGCGATCGGCCTGTCCGAGGTGACCGGACCCGAGCTGCGCGCGGCGCAGGCGGTGCATCCGATCGCGGCCGTGCAGTCCGAATGGTCGATCTTCTCCCGGGACGTCGAGCGGACGGTGGTGCCGACCGCGGCCGAGCTCGGCGTGACGTTCGTGCCGTATTCGCCGCTGGGTCGCGGCTTCTTGACCGGCGCGGTCGCCGAACTCGCAGAAGGCGATGTGCGGCGGGTGTTTCCGCGCTTCGCCGAGGACAACGCGGCCCGCAATGCCGAGCTGCTCGCTCCGCTGCGGACCATCGCCGAGGCGCGCGGCGGTACCCTGGCGCAGGTCGCGCTGGCCTGGTTGCACGCACAGGCCAGGGTGCGCGACCTGTCGGTGGTTCCGATTCCCGGTACCCGCAGCAGGACTCGGCTCGCCGAGAACGTTGCGGCCGCGACCATCGAGCTGACCGCCGACGAACTGGCAACGCTGGAGCCGATCGCCGGCCAGGTTGCCGGAAACCGGGCCGCGGACCTGTCTTTCGTCTCCGCGGGCCGGGAATAGCAAGCACCACAACAGATCAGGAGTTCACCGTGTCCACGCTGACGCTCAATGTCCGCTTCACCGCGAAGCAGGGCCGCGAGGCCGAATTGCGCGAGGTGTTGCAGAACATGATCGAGCCGACCCTGGCCGAGGACGGCTGCCTCGGCTACGAGCTGTATCTGCACCCCACCGATCCGAGCCGGGTCGTGCTGCTCGAGGAATGGGTCGACGCCGACGCCTTGGCCGCGCACTTCGAGACCCCGCACCTGAAGCAGTGCGCGGCAGCCCTGGACCAGGTCCTGGTCGAGCCGTTCCAGCTGCGGCGATTCGCCGAGATCTAGGAACAACAGGCGGCCCCGGCGATCCGAATTCGGATCGCCGGGGCCGCGCTGTCTCTACTGAGGACGCTGTCTCTGCCGGAGGGGGCGCTGCCTCAGTGGAAGGTTCGCCCGCCGAGCGAGGCGCTGATGATCGCGGGCGGGGTCCACCCGACCATGAGATTCGCTCGCTCCTGCGGCGTGAGATCCTGCCTGGCCCAGATTCGGTGCGCGCTGCGGCGGCAGGCGGCGACCAGGGTGGGGGCGGTGCGGTTGCGGAACCTCATGACGTTTTCTCCTTCGATGAACCCTCAATGTTTGTCCGATTCGCCGCCCCGCGCGAGAGGCGGCGCACGATCTCTACGAGTTCTGTATGCGGGTGTAAATGCACCGGACCCCGGTCCGTTTGAACGCGACCCCGCCGGACGCTTGCACCCGCGGGCTACTACCATCCAATGGAGTGAAGCCCGATCTACCGTATGACCGCGTCTGGATCGACAAGCAGACGCCGGCCGCGTTCCGCGCCCTCATCAAGGTCGCGAGCGAAGTCCGCGCCGCAGGCGCCGAGGTCGGCCTGGACCGCAAGCTCATCGAACTGATCAACGTGCGGGTTTCCCAGCTCAGCGGCTGCGCCTTCTGCCTGGACACGCATCAGCGGGCCGCCCTCGCCGCCGGGAACACCGAACAGGAGCTCGCCGTGCTGCCCGCGTGGCGGCGCACCGAGCTCTATTCACCGATCGAACAGGCCGCGCTCGCGCTGGCCGAGATCACCGCGACGCTGCCGGACGAACACACGATGGAGCGTGAGTACGCTTTCGCTCGCAAACATCTGACGGACGATCAGCTGTCCGTCGTCGTCTGGGCCGCCACCACGATCGGCGCGTTCAATCGCGTGTCGATCCTCAGCAGACATCCGGTACGCGCATCGAAGGAGACGTCGACCATGACCGCAGCCGCCTCGGAATCCAAGGTTGTCCGCAACGACGAGAAGCACCGGTACGAGGTGTTCTACGGCGGCGAGCTCGCCGGGTTCGCCGAGTACGAGGAGCGCGACGACGAGACGGTGTTCACGCACACCGAGATCGACGGCGCGTTCTCCGGCAAGGGACTCGGCAGCACGCTGGCCAAGCACGCCATCGACGACACCATCGAGCGCGGGCGGGTCATCCGGCCGCTGTGCCCGTTCATCAAGGCCTACCTGGAGAAGCACCCGCAGTACGACGCGCATGTCATCGGCAAGGGCATCAAGAGGTGAGCGATCTCGATCCGCATCCGGCGGAGGCGCTGTGCGAGCCCGCCCCCGGCCCTGGCCCGGTGCTGGAGCTCTATCCGTCGCGTGAGGTGCCGCTCGGCGGCGTGCGCGGCGTCTTCGTGGAACGGGTACTGCCGCAACGGGATCTGCCGACCGTCGGGGCCTGGTGCTTCCTCGATCACTTCGGGTCGCCGACGGTCACCGACACCGGGGCGTCGCCGGATATCGATCCGCATCCGCACATCGGCCTGCAGACGGTGACCTGGCCGTTCGACGGCCGGATCCGCCATCGCGACTCGGTCGGCTCGGACGTGGAGATCGAGCCGGGGCAGCTGAACCTGATGACCTCGGGGCGCGGCATCGCACATTCCGAATACGGTGTCGCGGGCGCGCATGCCGGGCACGGCCTGCAGCTGTGGATCGCCTTGCCCGGCAACAAAACCGGGATCGATCCGCATTTCGAGCAGCATCGTGAGCTGCCCGTCTACCAGGTGCCGAACCTGCGTGCCGTCGTGCTGATCGGGTCGCTGGCCGGAATCACCTCTCCCGCAACCGCGTACACGCCGATCGTCGGCGCGGATGTGCGGCTGGAGCCGGGCGAGGCGAGTATCCCGCTGGAGCGCGGGTTCGAGTACGCGTTGATGGTGCTCGAGGGCGAGGTAACGGTCGACGGCACTGCGCTGGCCGCCGGGCCGCTGCTGTACCTCGGCACCGATCGCGACGAGATCTCACTGACCAGCACGGCCGGTGCGCATTTCGCGCTGATCGGCGGCGAGCCGTTCGGCGAGGAACTGGTGATGTGGTGGAACTTCGTCGGCCGCAGCCACGAAGACATCGTCACGGCCCGAAACGATTGGGAGAACCACGATCTCGGCCGCTTCGCCGACATCGCGGGCCACCCGCCCGAGCAGCGCATCCCGGCGCCGCCACTGCCCGGTCTACATCTCAAGCCGCGCAAACGCCGGATCGGCCCGGCCAGAACCTGATTCGTACCGCTACGGAATCGCGGTGAACAGCTCGTAGCTGTGACCGTCGGGCGCGTGCACGTAGACACCGCGTCCACCGCCGAGATGGTTGATGGCGCGGTCCCATCCGTGCTGCGGACCTGAGCCGTAGTCGACACCGGGCCACTGCGTCAGCCGCTCCAGGACCGCGTCGAAGGTTTCGTCGTCGACGAGGAATCCGTAGTGGCCCGGTTCGACCTGCCCGCGGTCGTCGAAGTCGAAGGTGAGGTCGGCATTGATCGATACCGGCGCGAAGGGGCCGCTCGGCGCACCCACATCCAGGCCCATCAACTCGGCGAAAAACGTTGCGGCGGTGTGCCGGTCCGTCGCGGGCACGATCGTGTGGTTCAAGACGATGGTCATGACTGCCTCCATATGCGTGCGATACGCATACAAATATACATGCGCATCGCATGCGATTACTAGCGGCGGGCTAGGCTGAGAGCATGAGCAGACGGGCGACCGCCAGGCCTGGGACCGCCGCCGACGGTGGGCCCGCACTGTTTCGGCTGGTTCGATTCTGGTCGCGGCGCTGGATCAACCGGACGTCGGCGGACCTGCCCGACGAGCTGCGGCACGCTCAGCACGTCCAGGTGGTCGAGGCGGTCGCCGCCACCGCCGAGCAGGGCGCCGAGGCCACCATCACCTCGGTGTCCCATCAACTCGGGCTGGACCATTCGGGAGCAAGCCGGATGGTGCGCGACGCCACGGCGGCGGGCTTTCTCTCCCGCGCCGAGTCCGAACACGACCGGCGCCGAACAGCATTGGCACTGACCACCAGCGGCGACCGACTGCTCGCCGACGCCCGCGATTGGCAGCGCCAGGTCTTCACCGAGCTCACCGCCGACTGGGACGAGCTCGATCGGCAGCGTTTCGCGGGATATCTGTGTCGATTGAGTAACGAACTCGAACTCTGAGCCGAGTTGCCTTGCGCCCGAACGACGAGCCGTACTCGGCTGCGCCTGATACTGTCACCGACGAACACACTGCGCAGGGGGCAGCGCTACCGAAAGAGCACGATGAGATTCTCCAGAATCACCGCGACGGCACTGCTGGCCCTGGCGGCCACCGTTATCAGCACGGGCGCCACGCACGCGGATCCCGCAACCACCACTCCCGACACCGCGCTCGACGTGCACGGGTCCTTCGCCGAAATCGCCTATGAGGTCGCGGCATCCGAGGATCGGCGCGCCGCGGTGACGACGATCCAAGACGGTCGCTTCGAACTGATCCATGACGGCCGGGTCGTCACGCTGACCGATCGAGACGGAAGCGTGGTCGCCGCGCTGCCGATGGCGCTGCGCGTCGGCGACAAGCGGGTGGCGTTGAATCCGGTCATCGAGGAGGCGGGCCATCGGCTCACCCTCGTGCCGGACAACATGTCGCAGGCGCCGCTGCGCGACGTGAGCAGCCAGGAACGTTTCTTCGCCGAGGTCGAGAAGGCCATGCCGATCGTGTTGGCGGGCGCGGGAATCGGCGCCGGGATCGGTTTCGTGCTCGGCTTCCCGCTCGGGCTCTTCGTCATCGACTTCATCACGGTGCCGATCACCACGGTGCTCGGCGCCGCGATCGGCGCGGCGGCCGGACTCGCGATGGCCGGCGGTCAGCCCGCGATCGACGCGGCGCTCGACTACGTCTCCGGCGCACCCTGATCCGGCACCGCTCACCGCACCGTCCTCAGGAACGGTGCGCGCGGTCCTCGATTTCGCTGGTGGAATCCAAGGTTTGGGTTCCGATGACGCGTAGCAGGTCCAGCTTCTCGGCGGCATCGGTGCCGGGGCGCGGTAGGTAGACCAGCAGGCGCTGGGCGGCATTCGGGGTGAGCAGCGTTTCGCAGATCGTGTCGATCAGGCCGACCTGTGGGTGTTGGATCCGCTTGGTGTCCGAAAGGCGTACCGCCACTTCGTGTTCGTCCCAGAACAGGTCGAATTCCGGATTCACCGAACGCAACTTGGCGATGAATTCGGCGACATCGGCGTCGCCCGCTCGGCGTGCGGCCGTTGCCCGCAGATCCGCTACGTGCTTGCGGCCCAGGCGATCCCAGTCCTCCTCGGGGAAGACCGCGCGAGACTCGACATCGGTGAACCAGCGGTAGGCGTAGAAGCGATCCCAGCCGCGACGGCTGGCCAGGTCGCCGAGCAGCAGGGTGTGCATGCGGTTCTGCACCAGCACCTCGCCGAGGTCGGTGATCACGGTGGCGGCGGTGTCGTCCAGCTTGGCCAGCAGGTGCATCAGTCCGGGGGCGACGTGCTTGTCGGTGAGTTCGCGTCCCGGCGCCGCGTGGTCGCACAGGTGGTAGAGGTGGTCGCGTTCGTCGCTGGTGAAGCGCAGCGCGCGGGCCAGCGACGCGAGCACCTGGGTGGACGGGCGCGGTCCGCGCGCCTGCTCCAACCGGGTGTAGTAGTCCGTGGACATACCAGCGAGGTGTCAGCTATACACTACGTCCGTACGCTGGAGTTATGACGCGAACGAGGACCCTTGCCGAGCCTGGTTGGTTGACGGAAATCAATGCGGCCCTTGCTGTTTCGGTGGCAGGTATCGACCCCTCTGAGTGGGTGTATGGCTATGTTCGGATCTCGCGGGATGAGAAGGACCGTGCCGAGGGCGTGCAGTTGCAGGCAAAGAGTCAGGTCGCTCACGCCGAGCGCAAGGGGTTGGCGTTGGCGCGGATCATGTGTGACAACGATCTGTCGGGCGCGGATGCGGACCGGCCGGGGTTGCGTGAGTTGCTGCGGCTGGTGACGGCGGGTCCGTCGAAGAGCACGCTCGCTCGCGATGTGGCGCGGTTGACCCGTGACTACGACCTGGGCAACGAGTTGATGAAACTCGGCCGCGATGAGGGTGTGCGGTACTTGTTCGTCAAGGACAGTGAATACGACCTGACCACGGGCGCGGGGCGTAAGAACTTCATGGTGAAGGTCGCCGAGGCTGCCGAGTACCGAGAGGTGAATACCGAAAACCTGCTCGATCGGTTGAGCGAGGAAGCTGCTAAGGGGGTGATGCAGGGTGGTTCGCGCCGGTTCGGTTATGGGCGTGTGGTCGGAACGCATCCGCTGACCGGGGCTGATGTGTTGGACCGCAACGCATTGCGTGAGTCCGAGGTCGCGATGCTGTACGAGGGACGCGACCGGGTGATCAATGGGGAATCGCAAACGGCGATCATCACTGATTGGAACAGTCGTGGGCTCACTGCGGCCGGGGGCGGGGTATGGCGGGTGGGCAAGCTGACCGACCAATTGTTGTTGGAGGCGTATGTGGCCTATGACTTGGGTGAGCACACCGACGCGCGCGGCCGACGCTGCGAGTGCTTGAAGAATCCGGAGGGCAACGGCATTCGTGTGCACGCGCGCACCGGCACCCGCCATCGCGCGCAATGGCCCGCGATCTTCACCCGCGCCGAGCATGACGCGATGCGGGCCGGTTTGCGCGCTCACCGCCGCGCCACGGACAAGGACCGGCCCCGTCAGCGCGACGCGGAATACTGGCTGACAGGGTTGGTCGGATGCGGCGGGACGTGGGCCGAGGACAGCGACCGCGCGAGCGAGGACTGCGGTTCGTGGATGATCGGTTCGCTCCTCAAGCGCAAGCTCAAGAACGGTGACCAGACGATCCAGCGCCGCTATGGCTGCAAGCACAAGGATTCCGCGCGCCGGGTGTGCGGGTGCGGGCGGGTGTTCCGGGACGCGGGGGCGTTGGAAACCTATGTCGCACAGGCGGTGATCGCGGTGTATGAGGACCCGCAGATCATTGTTCGCGATGCGGTCCGCTTCCTGGCCGATAGCCACCAGCAGCTTCTCGCGGGTAACGGCGGCAGTGGGGTCGGGCACTGCCTGGGCGACTGCGGCCGGAATCTGTTGGACTGCACCGTTATCGGCGTTGGCTCCACCGCCTGGAATTTCCCCCAGGTCGGTGGTCTCTGGTGTGGCTTGCTCGTCAGACATGACACTGCCTCCTCCTGGCCGGCTCCATACCGACCGCAACAGATCGTCGCACGGCTAAGCACATCGTGACGTGAGATCGGTTGCGCCCCAAGACCAGCCGAACCGACGCATCCAGACAGGTCCGACTGCCCACACGGATCAGGAGGCGCTCAGTTTGTCTGCCCAACGACGCACGCACGCACATCGACAATATCGGATGTTCTGTGCTGCAACGGGTCTGGCCCGCAGGCCACCGCCGCGTGACCGGTTCGCTCAGCGCGCACAGCGGCATGAGAGGACATCTGGTCCGGCGCGGCGTTGTAGGGAATACTTGGTTCGTCGTAGCGACTTTGATGAAGGGCATGGTGGAAGAGATGAAGGTGTACAACAACGATCTGGAAGAGACTTACCAGATCGTCAAGCAGATTGAGGAAGAAGCTAAGGCCGATACCGAGTCGGATGTCGAGGCACTCCGCGGCAAGGAGTCGTCGTCTTAACCTCTCAGTTGCACGAATGGCCGCCCGAAACAGGGCGGTCATTCGATTGCACGGCATTCGGCAATATCGGATGTTCTGTGCTGCAACGGGTCTGGCCCGCAGGCCACCGCCGCGTGACCGGTTCGCTCAGCGCGCACAGCGGCATTTGCGGACGTTGGGCTGGTTGCCGGTTGTGACGACAGGGTTGTAGTTGTCACTTGCAGGCCGTATCTGTCACCTGACCGAACGCCCCATGTTCGTATGCGCGGGGACACCGCCTGTCGAGGATTCAGCGCAAGGATGCGAACAGCCCCAGCGGACAATGCCGCCAGGGCTGTGACGGCAGGTGTTAGCGGCCGCTGTCTGGCTTCATGACGTATACGGTCTGGCAGTGCGGACAGGTCGCCTTACCGCTTGTCATATTCAAGGTGACACTCGGATGTGAGGACCAATTCGGATTCAAGGGGTTCGGGCAGTGTGCTTGTTCCTTCTTGGTGATCTCGACTACTCCCGACATAGCGACACAACCCTTCCCGTGCTCATAGTCATCTCAAACTGCTTCTGCCACACCGAAACTTGTGCGTCCCGGCCGCTCATCCACTATCCCTCGCGGACCTCATTCCCGCATAAGAACCGGACCCCTGGGTGGCAGTGGCAGTGGCAACTGCAACCTGCGTTCGATGACGACCGTCGCCTGTCGCGCCCGCCGAACCGGCAGCCAGCCGCCGGTAAGCAGGCCGTGCCGATACTCAGGCCCGCAGGTGGGCTACCGAGGGGCCCCGCCTTCTTCTCACTAAGGAAACCGGGGCCGTTCAGTCACTAGTACGCGTCGTAGCCCGCTCGGCCTAGGTCGTAGCCCTGTTTGCCCAGGTCACGAGGGGCGATGGACGGGACTGTCCGAGTCGCCTCAGCGGAGGCACCGTCACCGACCGGCACCGCTGCGGTCAGTAGGGCGTAAGCATGAGCCAATTCGGCCAGCGCTTTGGACGCCTGCACTGTTTCGTTGCCGGAGATGCGGTCGGCTTCCTGGCCGATTGCCACCAACAGCTTCTCGCGGGTAACGGCGGCAGTGGGGTCGGGCGCTGCCTGAGCCACTGTGGCTGGAATCTGGTGGACTCCACCGTTTTCGGCGTTGGCTCCATCACTGGGGATCGCTCCCAGGTCAGCGACTTCGGGCGTGGCTTGCTCGTCAGACACGATGTTGCCTCCATCTGGTCGGCCCCTTACCGACCGCTACAGATGTTCCCATAGCGAAGGACATCGCACTCCAGATCGGTTGTGCCCCAGTCCGATTTCGCAAGGAGAAACGCTCGCACATCGGTGCTACCGGATGTTATGGGCCGCAACGGTTCTGGCCTGCTGGCGTGCCCCGCCGTCGAGCAGGTGTGATGCAGGACACCTGCGAGCTGATCCGGGCGTAGACGGTAGGAGTTGGCGGTATATAGAGACCATGGCTAACCACGCACCCGGTACTGGTACTCAAGTTGGGAATTTCTGGGTCAGTTCCTCCCCCTCGGACTGGCAAAACGCAAAGGCTTATTGCGATAAGGCTGGCATGAAGTTGGTGTCCATTGAAACCGCCGACAAGAATGCCGAACTGCTGAAAGTCTTGGATTCGTTGGGAGTGGACAGAGTGTGGACGTCGGGCACCGACGCACCATCCGATGGAAACTACATGTGGGCGTCCACCGGCGCACCGTTCGATTACACCAATTGGGCACGCGGGGTCACGCCACGCCACGCAAGCGATAATTACGTATACCTGGGCACCAGTACATATTTTGGTAACGGACGGTCCGGGTGGGACGTCGCCAATGGGGAGGATGCACTCCGTTTTATAGGCGAGTAGCTATTTAAGACGTTGGCGAACGTGCGGGTCGCGGCATAGAGCGGACGTGTCCGGCCTACACGTCGTCAACAGCTGGAATCGGGCCGACTCGACCGGATAGGAGGCTGCCGTACTCATCCGGTATTCGGCATTACCGCGCGTTCTGTGGACACGCCCATCCCGCGTAACACGCTCGTCAGTGACGTCAGATTTCACCGATACCAGCTGATCTCAGCTTCGTCGCCTGACGTCAGCACTTACCGATAAGCGACGTCGGAGTTCACCGCCCTAGCCAACTCGGAGCTCCGTGTCGGCTGCGCCTGCACGAGCACACGGTTTCGCGCCTGCCCCTGTGGAGTACCCGATCGGGGCCGTTGCGAGTTCCGACTTCACCGACTCATCTATGCGACGAGCAGTGTTCTAGCACGCTCGTTGAAGTCCACCACCAATGGATGCGGCCCGAACGCCACCATGCGTTGCTGGATGTCTCGGACAGCTTCCACCGACCGCGAGGACTTGACCTTGCTCGACAGGTTCACCGTTCGCACGCTGGCAGCGTAAGCCGCGTCAAGGTCCCGGTTCTGAAGGTGGCTGACAGCCAAGGCCGCATGCGACAACGCACCGCGTCGAGCTCGGTTCTGGCTGCGGGCGTAGGCGATTGAGCGCTTGGCGTGTGGTGCGGCTTCATCCGGCTGCCCAAGGTCCCGGAAGGCGTTCGCCCACTCGCCACAGATATATGCCTCATCAATGAACTTCGCCCACTCGGCTTCCCGCTCCGGCTCGACTTGTTCGAAGGCTCGCTCAGCCGCGTTGACCGCGTGCGCGGTGCCGACCTTGTCACCAGTCGCTGCTAGCGCCCGTGCCTCGAGCGTCCACAGGTCGGCAAGGCAAGCCGCGGAATCGCTCTTCGCAAGGCCCTGGCGGCCCGCCTGGGCGAGTCGACGGCCCTCGTGTGGGTGTCCGAGCAGGGTCGCCTGATCGGCCAGCCCTGCCAAGACGTGAGCGCCCAGCGGCGCATCCTTGGATTCTTCCGCCAGACGAAGAGCCTGGATCAAGTACCGCTGAGCCGTGCCGTGTTCGCCGTTGTCGAAGGCCATCCACCCCAGCAGATATGTCTGTTCCGCTGCCGCCCCGCACAGAGCCCGGCGTACTTCCTCGGTGTGCGTCCGCCGAAGCAGGGGGTAGACGTGTTCGTTCATGTAGGCGGCCAGAACCAGACGGCCCGATCCGCCGCCTTGGAAGATGTCCATTTCTTGGAACGTGCCGAACATGTTCTTGACGGCCGTGACGTCTTCGAGGCGGACGCGTTGGCGTTCGTCGGGCAGCTGGTCGAGGGTGTTCAGTAGCCAATCACGGGACGGGCCGATGGCCGCGACTGCTGCAAAGGGTGCGGCCGTGAGTAGCTTCCTGCGGTCCACGTCTGCCCTTCCTAGGTCGGCAACGGCTTCTACCGTCTCGGTCAACGATGGGCTGTAGGTCAGCGATCGGTCAACCGCATCCCCTAGACCCAGGTCATAGGTTGTCACGCGGTAGCCGAACCGTGCGGAGAACAGATCCGCCAGGATCGCCGGAACCCGCGGCCGAGGATGTTCTCCTTCGTCTACCCAGCGTCGCACGCTCGAGGTGTCCGGCCTGACGTGATGCTCGCCCCACTCGAAGGCGAGACCACGTACTTGCCGTGCCAACTCGCCACGGCTCCATCCGGAACGGGTCAGCCACTCTTCAAGGTGCACGTTCGGACTCTTCATCCTGATCACCCGTTGGTCTAGTGGTGGTAGCGAATTCACCACCATTCAACACCCCTAGCCACCTGCTCGTGGCAGCTCAGGACATCCACACTCAGTTTGTGCCCGGTAAGGCGTCTCAGCTCGGCGAGACGCTCTCACCCTTCCACCGCTTGGGGGCCGGGCCACCTAATCCGTTCGATGCGAGCAGGGGGCTCTGAAACGCGATGGAACGCACACCGTTTGGGGACACACCCGAATCCCGATGCCTCTACTACCGGCTGGTGTGCGGACTGCCCGCCAACATCGACCCGCCCGGTTCCGGACGTCTCACCTTCCCCGCAGGGAGTACCGCCGCGCTGACCATGCCTGGGCCGTTGGGGAGCGTGCTACGGATCTATATGCAGCAACGCGGCATAGCGCTCGGTCCGATCATCGTGCATGTCGGGTCGAACCGGTGGTCGTTCTTGGTTCGGCCGGATGTACCCGATGACGACACGCGACAGTTCAGTGACCTGTTCCGGCTTAACGTCATGATCGTGCGTTCCGGAGCTATCGCGTTGCCGTCGCCGACAGCGGCACCCGGAGGCGGCAGCAGGCGGTGGATCGAACTACCGCGCAATACGTTTCGCCCCTCGGGCAATGTGGTGTTTGTAGCGATCGGTAGGTGCACGGGTATCAATCGTGATCCGCGATCGTTGGCGGTGCATCGTGGCCGATAACCCCGAGGAACCAGACGTGCACCTAACCGTCGTGCTGCACGGCCTACGGCTGGACTACGCCGCATCCCGGACCGCCGCAGACAACTTCGTGCAAGAGCACCGAGAGCACCACTACGTCGATGAAGTGACCGTAATCCCTGGTTCACCAACGGGATTGGAACGATTGCCGAACGAGCGATTGTACGAGGGGCCATGAACGAGTACAAGGCGGCTCTAGCCGAATGGCTCAGGGCCGCAGACGCGTTCGACGCTCAGGGTGAACCAGAGTCCGGTCCTGTGCATGATCGGCTCACTGCCGCAGCTGAGCGCTTCCGGCGTGCTCAGCGTACCGAGGATGCGAGCGAGGAAGGCGGAACTCTGTCGTGACCAGCTTGTATGTTGACCGTGCACGCGGGACACTGTCCTGTTCTGACCTAGCGAGGGGTGCTCATGGGTGGAGATAGGCCGTACACAAAGGCAGAGCTCGAGCAGATAGAGCGGGATCAGCATGATCCGCAATGGTTGGCATGGCTGGACTCGGAGAATATGAACGCGCAGATTGACGTGTTCCTGAACGAGACCGTTCCAGATATGCCGGACAGCCCTTGGACGGCTGAGGGTTTAGACCGGGCTGAGCGCGACATGCTTGAACGTTTTTCGGGTATGGACGATGTCGACCGAGCAGAGAACTGGGTCGTAGCAGATCAATTCAGTCGGTTCATTGGTGAAGTGTTCCGCCGGAATTTCGAAGGGCGCTGGTTCAACGCTCCGAGCATGGGCGGTGCACGTTATCCGAATTTCGGCCCGGCGATCCGGCATGAATGGGTTGACGCCTATCTGGACGTTGGAAATCTGATTACGGCAACCGTGCACAGAAAATGGGGAGACAACCTTTCCACGATCTTCGCCAATAGTTCGGAGAGCTATCGGGAATGGGTCAGCGCTGGACGGCCAACTTTGGCCGAACAGCTTAACCTCGGCCAATCATGGTAATGGCGCCTAACCTGCGGCGGGAATGGCGAAAGGTGCTCCGACCTGCGATAATTCGACTTGCGAAGGCTGAATTGATCGAGGTTTTGGAGCACCTTTCTGGTGGGCAAGTCTATATCGCCGTATCCGCGGCTGACCATCGACGGTGACGGTGCGGGCGTGGTGTCACACGCAGGTGCGGCACTGCTGCTGCGTACTGCCGAGATAACTGGTTTGACCTGGGGTTTGTCGGAACAGTTGGGGCCGTGGCGCAAACCGATGGCTGTCCACGACCCGGGCAAGATCGTGCTGGATTTGGCGGTGACACTCGCGGTCGGTGGTGACTGCGCCGCGGATGTGGCGTTGTTACGGGCCGAGCCGGGCGTGTTCGGTCTGGTGGCCTCGGATCCGACGGTGTCGCGGACGATCACCGCGCTGGCTGCCCAGGCACCGAAAGCGTTGGCCGCCATCGCTTCTGCACGCGCGGACGCGCGGGCGCAGGCGTGGGCCGTGGCTGGGCCGAACGCCCCCGGTCACGGGATCAACATCGATGATCCGTTAATCATCGATCTCGACGCCACCCTGACCGACGCGCACTCGGAAAAACAGAACGCCACACCGACGTTCAAGCGGGGCTTCGGCTTCCACTCGCTGTGGTCGTTCATCGACCACGGTCGCACCGGCACCGGCGAGCCCGCCGCGCCCATGCTGCGGCCGGGCAACGCCGGTAGTAATACCGCTGCCGACCACAAGCAGGTTCTCCGCGATGCCCTCGCTCAGCTGCCGTGGCAGCCGGGATGGCGGGTCGGCCGGAAAGTGCTGGTGCGCACCGATTCCGGTGGCGGCACCCACGAGTTCCTCGACTACTGCCACCGCCGCCGGCTGCAGTACTCGGTCGGGTTCACTCTCACCGACGAGATCGTCACCGCCATGGGCACCCACCTGAATCCGCAGGATTGGACACCGGCCTACGACGCAGACGGCGAGGTCCGCGACGGCGCCTGGGTCGTGGAAGTCACCGGCATCACCGAGTTGACCGGATGGCCGCCCGGCATGCGGCTCATCGTCAGGAAGAGAGACCACACCCCGGTGCTCAGCTGCGGTTCACCGACCGCGACGGGATGCGGTTGACCGCGTTCGTCACCAACACCACCCGCGGCCAGCTGCCCGACCTCGAGTTGCGTCACCGCCAGCGGGCCCGCTGCGAAGACCGGATCAGAAACGCGAAAGACACTGGCCTGCGCAATCTTCCGTTCCACAGCTTCGACGCCAACCGCATCTGGCTCGCCGTCGTCGCGCTCGCACTCGACCTGACCGCCTGGATGCAGACACTCGCCCTGCACGACCACCCCGCACGTCGCTGGGAACCGAAAACGCTACGGCTGCGGCTGTTTTCAGCCGCCGGACGCATCGCCCGCCATGCCCGCAAAACCACACTGCACCTGGCGCGGCACGCCCCCTACACCGAACTGCTCACCACCGCCGCAGCACGCCTGCAACCCGGCTGACCAGCCAGAAACCGTCCCTGCAACCAAGGAAACCAACCACCCGGGCCAGTGGAACCCGGCAGCCAGCCCGCTGCGCGGGCCAGCTGCCCTGCCCGCAACCGGAAAACTACGACCGAAACACCCAATCCGAACCCGATCAGGCCAGCACATCAACCCGGCGAAAGATCGAGGTTAAGGGCTGATCGTCTAAGCTTCACCGGGCTCAGGGGGAGCCAATGGGTTATGAATGGAACGACAGGCTAGAAGCGGACTACACCCGATACGTCGACGGGAAATGGTTCCAAGGGCTCAACGCTAGAGACCGTGCGGGCTACCTCAAAGCACGGGAGCAATGGAAGCGTTCCCGCGACGTGGGCAACCGGTTTCGCGATGGCATGGCCCTACTGCGTGGCCAGACCCCCGAACGTGGCTACGAGAAAGAAGTCCGCCACGTCACACCCTCCGGCCCCAGAGTGCACGACGTTGCAAACGTGAGGATGCAAGAGGGGAACGAGTACAAAGCAGGCAGAGTCGACAAAGAGAAGGCGCTGCCTCAGCTCAAAAAAGAAGAGCACTTACTCAAGCTGGGTTACCAAATAAATTGGACAGTAGTTCAAGGCGCTAGGGTTGACCGTGAGGTACTCGACAGATTCCAGGAGTTAAATAAAAAGTGGGGCCGCCAGTTCGATGTCCAGGAGGTCACCCGCGAGCAGCGGCGTCTAGCGCTCACGATCGGTAAGCATGTCGAAAAGCAGCGACGGGCCAAGGAGAAAGAAGCCCGAGCGCTGGCGAGGGCGGAGAAAGAGCGGCAACGTAAAGCGCAGCAGCAAGCCGTCGAGCGTGCGAAAGTGCGTGCCGAGCAAAACCGTAAAATGCAGCAGTTTCGCGAAGCCGCCGCGCGCGGACGGGCAGACGCCCCTGGACGGGTCGAGCGAGAACGGAAAACGCTCGACGTACTAAAGCAGGTAGCGCGGGAGCGCGCGGCATCGGAAGCCGAACGGGACAGGGTCGCAAGGGAATCCGCCGAACGAGTACTGAGGGAATTCCCGTTCCCGGTGCCTAGCCAGTCTCAGGAGCGAGAAACAGTCGAGATCGGGGAACGACCTACCCCGGAGCTTGCCGACGCTGCGAGCGTGGAACGTGAAGCGGCAGACAAGGCGCTGAAACAAGCCCGTGAGGCAGCGAGGGAACAAGACGCTGCCAGGAACGCAGCGTACGAGCGGCTACAGGAACAGGGGCGGCTCACGGAGGTAGAACGGCTCCACTGGTTGGGGCAGGGTAGAGACCCGCATGCAGCAGTTCGGGAACCGCCCAGACACGCACCTCCGGTCCAAGGCCACGGGAGAGACGGCCAGGGGGTCACTCGGGGGCAAGACCGCACCCGTTGACGGTTCGACAGCAATCAACGATCTCGATTCGCGATCGATCATAAGCGTAGAAAACTAACCTGAACAGCGAAAACAGCGCTCCGCGGATTAGGTCGCGGAAAGCAATGAAACCCCTAACCCGTAAACGATCAGGCACCCGCATTACGAGCCGGTCCCGAAGCACTGCCGCGCCCCTCCGGGGCTTGCCACCCAACTCCCATGATCTGCAATTCTGTAGTGCGTAACCAAGATGTGACCCCGGCGAGCAGCGCCACCTCGTCCCGGCGCAGGCCGGGGGTGCGGCGCCGGACACCCGGCGGCAAACCCACGTCCGCGGGCGTCAGCTGCTCACGACGGCGGCGCAGGAAGTCGGCGAGCTCGGTACGGTCCATACCTCCACTGTCCCCCGGAACGGGCCGCTCAGCCAGGGATCGGCGATCCCCCGATCAGCGATCTCTGCCGCGATCCGCGCCGGAGGCTCAGGCTTGTCTCATGACGACATCGAAGATCCCCACAGTTCAGCTGGGTAAGTCCGGGCCGACCGTCAGCCGTATCGGGCTGGGCGCGATGGGCATGTCCGGCATGTACGGCGCCGCGGACGACGCCGAATCCACCGCCACCATCCACGCCGTGCTCGATTCCGGTGCGAACCTCATCGACACCGGCGACTTCTACGGTTCCGGGCACAACGAGCTACTGATCGGCAAAGCGATCGCCGAACGGGCCCGCGAGGACGTGGTGCTCAGTGTGAAGTTCGGCGCGCTGCGCGGGCCCGGCGGCGCCTGGGGCGGCGTGGACACTCGGCCCGAGGCCCTGCGCAACTTCCTCGTCTACAGCATGCAGCGGCTCGGCGTCGATTACGTCGACGTCTACCGCCCGGCCAGGCTCGATCCCAACATCCCGATCGAAGACACCGTCGGCGCGATCGGCGAGCTCGTCGAGGCGGGGTATGTCCGGCACATCGGGTTGTCCGAGGTCGGCGTCGACACCATCCGGCGGGCCGCGGCGGTGCATCCGATCGCCGATCTGCAGATCGAGTACTCGCTGATCTCGCGTGGCATCGAGGCCGAGATCCTGCCGCTGTGCCGCGAGCTCGGCATCGGCGTCACCGCCTACGGTGTGCTGTCGCGTGGGCTGCTCAGCAGCTCGGTTCAGGCGGGAACCACGTTCGCGGCCAATGATTTCCGGGCGCACAGCCCGCGGTTCCAGGGCGAGAACCTGAGCCAGAATCTGAAGCTGGTCGATGCGCTCGCCGAAATCGCTGCGGGCAAGGATGTTTCGGTTGCTCAGCTCGCCATCGCCTGGGTGCTGACCCGTGGTGCGGACATCGTGCCGATCGTTGGCGCTCGACGGCGGGAGCGTTGGGCCGAAGCCGCAGGCGCACTGGCTGTTTCGCTGACCGAGGACGAGTTGGCCACCATCGAGGCCGCGGTACCCGTCGATCAGATCGCCGGTGCACGCTACGCCACCGAGCAGATGGCGATGCTCGACAGCGAGCGCTGACTGGTGGGTGCGCTCGTTCGCCGAGCGCACCCCCGCCGCGTTACCTGCGCGGCCGGATGACCGCGGTGAATGCCGCTGCCGCGACGGACTTTCCGGTGCTGTCGGTGATGTTCACCGGTACTTCCAGTTCGATCGGTGTCCGCGCCGCGATATCCGCCCTGACCTGTTGCAGGACGTCACCGGCTACTTCGGACGTCGCAAAGTACGGCCCCGCATCGCCTTTGGCGCGCGCTCGATATTCGATTCGCCCGTCCCTGGCCACGATGAAGGTCTCGCCCATCAGATCGACGATGCCCGATACCGACGCACCCATCGCCGCGGTTTCGGCCAGGCCGAACAGCACCGCCGCGTGCAGATCGCCGTTGTGATTGAGATGTTCGGCCCGTGGTGCCATTCGCACCACGTTTCGCCCGGCATCGAACTCGACCCCTTCGATCCCGGTGTACTGGATGAACCCCAGTTTCTGGAACCCAGCCATCACCAACTCCCCCATGGCCGCGCTGTCCATCGCATCTCCCACTACCGAACTGAAACGTGTTCTATTTTCATACCCTGCGGAGGGGGCGTTGTCCACGCGGAGCGCGGAAAGTTGAGGTGTCGATCCCCATCTCACTCCCGTGAGACCAGCCGTTTTCGAAACGGTGACGGACGCCGGTCCGCGTAACTTTCCTTGATATTGCCTGATTGCCTTTCCTCAGTGACCTCGGCGGGAATCGAACCCGCGGAGCCGTGAATGAGAATCACGGTGCCCTACCAACAGAGCACGAGGCCTTGATGACGCAGATCGGAATCGAACCGACGAGGTACCTGAATGAAAGTCAGGGTGCCCATGCCAACAGAGCAACTGCGCCGGGGTCAGGAATAAGAAAAGGCCGCTCCGTGTGGATTTCCCGGATGCGGCCCGTGTGGTTCGGCGATATTGCCGCACTCACGAATCGGGGCGTTCACCCTCGGATCGGCAACTGGATTCCTCAGCCGTCGCGAAATCACGCTGTGCCAGCGATGATTCGAGGTGGCTGATCATGTCCGTTGCCTTTCGTCGGTTTCGATACGTTGACGGTAACACTGCTCCGCGACTGCCGAAACTGATTATCTTCAGGGGCGGGGATAAGCCTTGGGCAGCCGATATCCGCGTTCGGCGAGGATGGTGCGCAACAGGTCTGGGCGGTTGGTGATGAGGCCGTCCACGCCGAGGTCCAGCAGTGCGGTCATGGTGGCTCGGTCGTCGACCGTCCACGGCACCACGCGCATTCCGCGCTGGTGGGCGGCTTGGACGAGACCGCTGGTCGTGAAAGCCTTATAGCCGGGATCGTCGATGCTGCCGTCCTGCGGATCGCCGTGCACCGGCGACACCGCATCGGCGCCGAAAGATGCTGCGGCGCTGACGAACTTCTCCTGGAGAGTGCCGGGGAAGTCATCGATGTCGATGCCGCCCAACCATGGTGACGCGCCGGGCTGGCCTTCCTGCAAGAATTGCTGCCCGTTCGTCAATGCGACGAGCGGCAATTCCGGCGCCACCTCGCGCATGCGCATCAGGGAACCCCAGTCGAAACTTTGTATGGTGACCTGGTTTTCGAGGTGGGCGCGGCGTACTTCCGCAGCGATCACTTGCACGAACTGTTCGCGAGGGGCGGTTTGTTCCGGTGCTCCCGCTTCGACTTTGGACTCGACGTTCAGCATTACGTCGTCGGCTCGATAGGCGTGCACTAGGTCGAAAACCTCTGACAGCAGCGGCATTCGAGCGCCCGGTACCGTGCGCTGCTCCGGAAAAGCGGGCAGCCGCTTCGATCCGCAGTCGATGGTGCGAACCTGCGCCAACGTCAAGTCTCGAATGAACCTGGTACCAGGCACATAGGGGAACTTCGGATCCCACGGAAACGCGGGTGCGGTATCGACGCACTTGTCCGGATTCGGATCGCGGTCGTGGGTGACGACCGCGTATCCGTCCTCGGTGATCTGCACGTCCAGCTCGAGCGTGTGTACGCCGAGTTCCAGTGCATTCGCGAAGGATGCCAGGGTGTTCTCCACCACCAACGCGGCCCCGCCACGATGTGCCTGTAGATCGAACTGCGCAGGCTCATCTGCCGCGGCCGCACCCGTGTTCAGGAAACCGGTCAGCAGGATCGCCGCGACGCCCACCGCATACGTTCCACGCATGCATCCATTGTGACGGCCACTGCCGACGCCGCGGTGACGGTTGAATGAACCCCTACGGAACCAGCACGACCTTGCCGGTCGTCGCCCGGTTCTCGAGTGCGGCGTGCGCGTCCGCCGCTTTGTCCAGCGGGAAGGTGTGGACGGTCGGCACCATGGAGCCTTCGGCGGCGGCGGCCAGGGCGCGGGACTCCTCGTTACGCACCTCACGGGGTTTGCTCAGCATGATGGACAGTGCGTTTATCGCCGTAATGCCTTGTTCCTGAAGCTTTTCCGCGTCCGGCTCGAAGGGCTCACGGGACGCGTTCCCGTAGGTGATGTATCGCCCGCCCTCGGCGAGCAAACCCACTGCCGCCCGGCCTTTTTCGCCCATGACGCCGTCCAGCACGACCGTCACCGCGCGGTCGCCGAACGCCTGCCGGACCTGGTCGGTCCAGTCGGGTTCGTTGTAGTCGACGGCGAGATCGGCACCGAGGGTGTCGACCGCGGCAACCTTGGCCGGGCCACCGGCCGCCCCGATGACCCGGGCACCGATGTTGCGGGCGTGCTGGACGATCAGTCGGCCGACGCCACCCGCGGCCGAATTCACCAGGACCACATCGTCAGCCGTCAGACCCGCGATGTCGAGCACCTCGGTGGTGGTGGTGCCGGTGACGATCATGGCGACGGCCGCCGCATAGTCCAGACCGTCCGGAATCCGGTGCAGCATCGGCAATTCCGCGACAGTCAGTTCGGCGTATCCGCCGGACTGGCTCCTCGATGTCACGACGGCGGCGCCGAGCCACGACGCGTCCACCTCGGGGCCGACTGCGTCGACGATCCCCGCGACCTCGCCGCCGAAGACCGCCGGAAGTTCCGGCAGCGGCGGGCCGATCGGCAGGCCCGCTCGCATCGCCGTTTCGATCAGGTGCACACCGGCCGCCTTGATGGCGATGCGCACCTGGCCCGGACCCGGCGTCGGATCCGGAACCGTCTCGTATTTCAGGTTTTCCGCGGGGCCGAAAGTATGCAGGACGATGGCGTACACAGCGTCTCCTCTGGTCAGAACTCGATCAACCTTCGAAGACCAGCCTGCAACCTCAAGGATGGTTTATGTCAATGCGCTCCGTGTCGGGTTGTCCGGTTCGATCTTCGCCTCGGTCGCGCAGGTCGTCCCAGGTCGCGAGCACGACAATGCCGATGAGCAGCAGCGCGCCGAGCGCCACCGCGAAGGTGTAGTTCACGGCCGAGATCAGGCCAGGCCACCGGGTTTGCCGAGTAGGTCGCTTAGGGCGGCGTCGATGAACTGGGTGTCTTCGGGATTCTTGCCGTGGCCGGCGAAATGGCCCCAGATGCCGGGGATGACCCGGAGTTCGGCGTTGGGGATGTGCGAGACGGCCCATGCCTCGTCCTCCGGCGGGAAGTAGAGGTCCTTCTCGGCGGGCAGGACCAGGGCGGTGGCCTTGATCGAGGCGAGGGCGGCTTCGGTGTCGCCGTCGAAGCCGGGGGTGCGGCCGACGTCGCCGTTCTGCCAGGTCCAGAGCATGGTCAGCAGGTTGTTCGGGTCGCGGCCGTCGAGGAAGAAGCCCTCCCAGAAGCCGATGAGGAAGTCCTCGAGGGAGGTGTAGCCGAGCTGCTCGTACGCCTGCTGCCAGTAGAAAGCCTGGGAGAAGCCCCAGCCCGCGTAAACCCTTGCCAGGGCGCGCAATCCGGTGATCGGCCAGTTCTCGCCGTACCAGCCGCCGGCGAAGGCCGAGTCGGCGGTCAGTGCCGCCTTGACGCCTTCCAGGAAGACCTTGTTGTGCAGGCTCGTTCGCGCGGAGCCGCAGAACGGGGCGATCCGTTCGACCATCTCCGAGTGGCTCACCGCCCATTGATAGGTCTGCCCGGACGAGATGGGTGACGCACTCGGAAGCTGGCCCTACACCGAGGGCGTGCTGACAGCCTGGTGGGACTGAGGACGCTACAGCTCCGCGGCGGGCCAGTCGACGATATCGTCCTGCTGCAGATCCACACGGGTCAACGTGCGAAAAGACTCGGGATCGGCTGCATACTGCGCCATGCCCTCCCGGAGCTGAGCCGCGATTGTCTGGGCGTCACTGGTAAAGCTCGCGGGAGGCATTGCCCAACCATAGGGTCAAGTGCCGATCGACTATGGCAGGACGTTGATGAAGTCGAGTCCGGACGTCTTGACCGCACGAAAGTGGTTGTCGGCGGTAGCGATGTCGTTGACGCCCAGGCGTTCGGCCACAGCAATGAGAGACGCGTCAGCTGCGCCGAGCGGAAAGCTGGCGAACTGCTGCATCAGTTCGACGATCCGCCCCGTGTCTTCCTGATCGAACTCCTCACGAAAGAGCCCGTCTTGCACTGCCGTCATGAATTGGATCTCCGCCTTGGCCCCGGCATACTTCTGCAGTAGGTAGGTAACCTCGGCTACCACGTATGGCGTGACGACGAATTCGTCTGACCGCCCAGCCAGCAGCGCGCTCATCTCTGCGTGCCGCTTGTCCTTCCGGTTCATCACCGCGACCAGGACATTGGCATCAACGATCAGCGTCACTGCGCCTCGTAGAGTTCGTCGTCCATTCGTTCGCTGAGATCTTCCGGTCCGTCGAAGGACGGCAGAGCTGCAAGCCGATCGCTAGCTCCACCGCTGACCAGGCGGAGCAGTGCCGCGCGCGCAGCTGGCTCAGCGTCTGGTCGAAGTTGTTCGACCAGACGGTGCAGTTCGGGGTAGTGGTCGTAGGCCACACTCATACCTCGACAATACCGTGAAACGCGGATCGGCCCGCTCCGGAGTGGAGCGGGCCGATCCTTGTCTGTGCTGCTACCGGGTTAGCGGTAGTCGCTGAAACCGTAGTCGTCGAGCGGGACTGCGGCGCCGGTGGTTTGGCCGAAGCTGTCCGGGCTGTAGTAGGTGTCGTCGTAGGACGGCACCGCGTACGCGGCGGCACGGGCTTCTTCGGTCGGCTGCACCGTGATGTTGCGGTAGCGGTTGATACCGGTACCGGCCGGGATCAGCTTGCCGATGATCACGTTCTCCTTGAGACCGATGAGCTTGTCGGAGCGGCAGTTGATCGCCGCGTCCGTCAGGACTCGAGTGGTCTCCTGGAAGGACGCCGCCGACAGCCACGAATCCGTCGCGAGCGACGCCTTCGTGATACCCATCAGCACCGGGCGACCCGCCGCGGGCTCATTGCCCTCGGCGACGACGCGACGGTTGGAGGCCTCGAACTCGGAACGCTCGGTGAGCGAACCGGGCAGGAACTCCGTGGCACCCGAGTCGATGATCGTCACGCGACGCAGCATCTGGCGCACGATGACCTCGATGTGCTTGTCGTGGATCGACACACCCTGCGAGCGGTAGACCTCCTGGACCTCGTGGACCAGGTGGATCTGCACCTGACGGGGACCCATGATGCGCAGCACCTCGTGCGGATCCGCCGCGCCTTCCAGCAGCTGCTGGCCGACCTCGACATGGTCACCGTCGGAGAGCAGACGCTCGGTGCCGTCGTCGTGCTTGAAGACACGCAGACGCTGACGCTTCGAGAGCTTGTCGTAGACAACCTCTTCACCACCGTCATCCGGGATGATGGTGATCTTGTAGAAGCGGTCGTCGTCTTCCATCCGCACCCGACCACTGACCTCGGCGATCGGAGCCTTGCCCTTCGGCACGCGGGCCTCGAACAGCTCCTGCACCCGCGGCAGACCGCCGGTGATGTCATCGCCCGCGACACCACCCTGGTGGAAGGTACGCATGGTCAGCTGGGTACCGGGCTCACCGATGGACTGCGCGGCGACAATACCGACAGCCTCACCGATATCGACCAGCTTGCCGGTGGCCATCGAACGGCCGTAGCAGGTGGCACAGACACCGGTACCGGTGGTGCAGGTCAGCACGGAGCGGACCCGAACCTCGGTGATGCCTGCCCCGAGCAGCGCGTCGATGGCCGGGTCGCCGAGGTCGGCGCCCTTAGCGATGACGAGGTTGCCCTTGGCATCCACCGCGTCCGAAGCGAGCGTGCGAGCGTACGCGGAGGTTTCCACGTGCGCGTCGCGGATGAGCGAACCATCCGCCTGCTTGTCGGCGATGTGCACGATGATGCCGCGCTCGGTGGCGCAATCGTGCTCGCGCACGATCACGTCCTGCGAGACGTCCACCAGACGACGGGTCAGGTAACCCGAGTCGGCGGTACGCAGCGCGGTATCGGCCAGACCCTTACGAGCACCGTGGGTGTTGATGAAGTACTCGAGCACGGTCAGGCCCTCACGGAACGAGGACTTGATCGGGCGCGGGATGAACTCACCCTTCGGGTTCGTCACCAGACCCTTCATACCGGCGAGGGTACGAGTCTGGGTGAAGTTACCCGTGGCGCCCGACTCGACGATCGTGATGATCGGGTTGTCCGGCGGGTAGTGCGCACGCAGTGCCGTACCGACCTCTTCGGTCGCTTCCTGCCAGATCTTGACCAGGGCGTTGTTGCGCTCCTGGTGATCGAGCGCACCACGCTGGTACTTCTTCTCGATCTGATCGGCAAGCGCCTCGTAGCGCTCCATGATCTCGGTCTTCTCCGGCGGCACGAGCACGTCGGACATGGAGACCGTCACGCCGGAACGGGTGGCCCAGTAGAAGCCCGCGTCCTTCAGCTTGTCGACGGTCTGCGCGACCACGATCATCGGGTAGCGCTCGGCCAGATCGTTGATGATCGTCGCCTGACGCTTCTTCGGCATCTGCTCGTTGATGAACGCGTAGTCCGCCGGGAGCAGCTCGTTGAACAGCACGCGACCAAGGGTGGTCTCGGCCAGCCACGCGTCGCCGCGGTTCCAGCCCTCCGGGAACAGCTTCGCCTCGATGTCCTTCGGCGGGCGCTGGTGGATGAGCCGGACCTTGATCAGCGAACGCACGGTGAGCTCACCGCGGTCCACCGCCATCTGTGCCTCGGCGGGCGAGGAGTAGACGGCGAACTCCGCCTTGTCCTTGCCTGCGGCCCTGTACTCGCCCTTCGCGCCCTCTTGCAGGCGGGTCAGGTAGTACAGGCCGGTCACCATGTCGAGTCGCGGCATGGCGAGCGGTCGGCCGGAGGCGGGCGACAGGATGTTGTTCGAGGACAGCATCAGGATGCGAGCCTCGGCCTGCGCCTCCGCGGACAGCGGAAGGTGCACGGCCATCTGGTCACCGTCGAAGTCGGCGTTGAACGCTTCACAGACGAGCGGGTGCAGCTGGATCGCCTTACCCTCGACGAGCTGCGGCTCGAACGCCTGGATGCCGAGGCGGTGCAGGGTGGGCGCGCGGTTCAGCAGCACCGGGTGCTCGGCGATGACCTCTTCGAGGACATCCCACACCTGGGGACGCTGACGCTCGACCATCCGCTTGGCGGACTTGATGTTCTGCGCGTGGTTCAGGTCGACCAGACGCTTCATCACGAACGGCTTGAACAGCTCCAGCGCCATCAGCTTGGGCAGACCACACTGGTGCAGCTTGAGCTGCGGGCCGACCACGATGACCGAACGGCCCGAGTAGTCGACGCGCTTGCCGAGCAGGTTCTGACGGAAACGACCCTGCTTGCCCTTGAGCAGATCGCTCAGCGACTTCAGCGGGCGGTTACCCGGTCCGGTGACCGGACGGCCACGACGGCCGTTGTCGAACAGTGCGTCGACGGACTCCTGCAGCATCCGCTTCTCGTTGTTGACGATGATCTCGGGCGCGCCGAGGTCGATCAGTCGCTTGAGGCGGTTGTTGCGGTTGATCACGCGGCGGTACAGATCGTTCAGGTCGGAGGTGGCGAACCGGCCACCGTCGAGCTGAACCATCGGGCGCAGCTCCGGCGGGATCACCGGAACAGCGTCGAGCACCATGCCCATCGGCGAGTTGCCGTTGGTCTGGAAGGCCGCGACGACCTTGAGCCGCTTGAGCGCGCGCAGCTTCTTCTGGCCCTTACCGCTGCGGATGGTCTCCCGCAGGTTCTCGGCCTCGGCGTCGATGTCGAAGTTCTCCATCAGCTTCTGGATGGACTCCGCACCCATGGCGCCGGTGAAGTACTCGCCGTAGCGGTCGATCAGCTCGCGGTAGAGGATCTCGTCCACGATCAGCTGCTTGGTGGCCAGCTTGGTGAAGGTGGTCCAGATCTCGTCGAGCCGGTCCAGCTCACGCTGGGACCGATCGCGCAGCTGACGCATCTCGCGCTCGCCGCCGTCCTTGACCTTGCGGCGGACGTCGGACTTGGCACCCTCGGCCTCGAGCTCGGCCAGGTCGGCCTCGAGCTTCTGGGCGCGGGCCTCGAGGTCGGCGTCGCGCTGGTCGGCGACCGCCTTCTTCTCGACCTCCATCTCGGCTTCGAGCGTGCTGAGCTCGTTGTGGCGCAGCTCGTCGTCGACACCGACGATGACGTAGGCGGCGAAGTAGATGATCTTTTCCAGATCCTTCGGCGCCAGGTCGAGCAGGTACCCGAGGCGTGACGGCACGCCCTTGAAGTACCAGATGTGGGTAACCGGTGCGGCCAGCTCGATGTGGCCCATCCGCTCACGACGCACCTTGGCGCGAGTCACCTCGACACCACAGCGCTCACAGATGATGCCCTTGAAGCGGACACGCTTGTACTTACCGCAGTAGCACTCCCAGTCCCGGGTAGGACCGAAGATCTTCTCGCAGAAGAGTCCGTCCTTTTCCGGCTTGAGGGTGCGGTAGTTGATGGTCTCCGGCTTCTTCACCTCGCCGAAAGACCACTGGCGGATGTCGTCGGCGGAGGCAAGGCCGATCCGGAGTTCATCGAAGAAGTTGACGTCTAGCACGTAACTTCCTTTCCCCTATTCGGGTCGAATTCGAGCAAAAAGTTCACTAGTTGGTGGAACGCGGGGCCGGATGTCGTTGGAAACCAACGACATCCGGCCGACCGCCTAGTTCGCCAGATCGTCGACGGTGGCCGCTTCGTTCCTGGACAGGTTGATGCCCAGGTTCGCCGCGGCGCGCTCCAGATCCTCGTCGTCGCGATCGTGCATCTCGATCGTGCCGCCGTCCGAAGACAGCACCTCGACGTTGAGGCACAGCGACTGGAGTTCCTTGAGGAGCACCTTGAACGACTCCGGAATGCCCGGCTCCGGAATGTTCTCGCCCTTGACGATCGCCTCGTAGACCTTCACGCGGCCGACAACGTCATCGGACTTGATGGTGAGCAGCTCCTGCAGCGTGTAGGCGGCGCCGTAGGCCTGCATGGCCCAGCACTCCATTTCACCGAAGCGCTGACCACCGAACTGTGCCTTACCACCGAGCGGCTGCTGGGTGATCATCGAGTACGGGCCGGTCGAACGGGCGTGGATCTTGTCGTCGACCAAGTGGTGCAGCTTCAGGATGTACATATAGCCGACAGCCACCGGGTACGGGAACGGCTCGCCGGAGCGGCCGTCGAGCAAAGTGGCCTTGCCGTTGTCGTCGACCATGCGATCACCATCGCGGTTCGGCAGGGTCGAGGCGAGCAGACCGGTCAGCTCCTCCTCGCGGGCGCCGTCGAACACCGGGGTGGCGATGTTCGAGTCGGCCGGTGCGGCCAGCATCTCCTCCGGCAGGGCCTTGGCCCAGTCGGGTCGAGTCCCGTCCGCGCCGACGCCGACATCCCAGCCCGCCTTGCCGATCCACCCGAGGTGGGTCTCCAAGATCTGGCCGATGTTCATACGACGCGGCACACCGTGCGTGTTCAGGATGATGTCGACCGGGGTGCCGTCCGGCATGAACGGCATGTCCTCGGTCGGCAGGATCTTGCCGATGACACCCTTGTTGCCGTGGCGACCGGCGAGCTTGTCGCCGTCCTGGATCTTGCGCTTCTGCGCCACGTACACGCGCACCAGCTCGTTGACACCGGGAGGCAGGTCGTCGTCGTCCTCACGCGAGAACACGCGGATGCCGATGACCTTGCCGGACTCACCGTGCGGCACCTTGAGCGAGGTGTCGCGCACTTCGCGCGCCTTCTCGCCGAAGATGGCCCGCAGCAACCGCTCTTCCGGGGTCAGCTCGGTCTCGCCCTTGGGGGTGACCTTGCCGACCAGGATGTCGCCGTCGCGGACCTCGGCACCGATGCGCACGATGCCACGCTCGTCGAGGTCGGCGAGGACCTCGTCGGAGACGTTCGGGATGTCCCGGGTGATCTCCTCGGCACCGAGCTTGGTGTCGCGGGCGTCGATCTCGTGCTCTTCGATGTGGATCGAGGTGAGAACGTCCTCTTCCACGAGGCGCTGCGACAGGATGATCGCGTCCTCGTAGTTGTGGCCTTCCCACGGCATGATCGCGACGAGCAGGTTCTTGCCCAGCGCCATCTCACCGTTCTCGGTGCACGGACCATCGGCCAGCACCTGGCCGACCTCGACCCGCTGGCTCTCGTCCACGATCGGTCGCTGGTTCGCGCAGGTGCCCTGGTTGGAGCGGGCGAACTTGCGCATCCGGTAGCTCTTGCGAGTCCCGTCGTCGGCCATCACGGTGACGTAGTCGGCGGAGACCTCCTCGACCACACCCGCCTTCTCGTTCACCACGACATCGCCGGCGTCGACGGCTGCGCGCAGCTCCATGCCGGTGCCCACGACGGGGGCCTCGGAACGGATCAGCGGCACGGCCTGACGCTGCATGTTCGCACCCATCAGGGCGCGGTTGGCGTCGTCGTGCTCGAGGAACGGGATCATGGCCGTCGCGACCGACACCATCTGGCGCGGCGAGACGTCCATGTAGTCGACCTCGTCGGCGGCGACGAGCTCGTTCTCCTCGTTACCGCGGCGGCAGAGCACCCGGTCCTCGAGGAAACGACCGTCGACGTCGACCGGCGAGTTGGCCTGGGCACGAACGTGCCTGTCCTCCTCGTCGGCGGTGAGGTACTTGACCTCGTCGGTCACCCGACCGTCGACCACCTTGCGGTACGGCGTCTCGATGAAGCCGAACGGGTTGACCCGCGCGTACACCGACAGCGAACCGATCAGGCCGATGTTCGGGCCTTCCGGGGTCTCGATCGGGCACATGCGGCCGTAGTGCGAGGTGTGCACGTCGCGGACTTCCAGACCGGCACGCTCACGGGACAGACCACCCGGGCCAAGGGCCGACAGGCGGCGCTTGTGGGTGAGGCCCGAGAGCGGATTGTTCTGGTCCATGAACTGCGACAGCTGCGAAGTTCCGAAGAACTCCTTGATCGCGGCGACCACGGGACGGATGTTGATCAGGGTCTGCGGCGTGATCGCCTCGACGTCCTGAGTCGTCATCCGCTCGCGAACCACGCGCTCCATGCGGGACAGGCCGACCCGGATCTGGTTCTGGATCAGCTCGCCGACGGTACGCAGGCGACGGTTACCGAAGTGGTCGATGTCGTCGACGTCGACCGGCACCTCTTCGCCGCCGGGGGCGGTCATCACGCGGTCACCCGCGTGCAGGCGCACCAGGTACTCGATCGTGCTGACGATGTCTTCCTTGGTGAGCACCGATCCGGTGACCTGCTCGCCGAGGTGGATACCCAGCTTCTTGTTGATCTTGTAGCGACCGACGCGCGCCAGGTCGTAACGCTTGTCCTTGAAGAACAGGTTCTCCAGCAGGGTCTGCGCGGACTCCTTGGTCGGCGGCTCGCCCGGACGCAACTTGCGGTAGATGTCCAGCAGCGCCTCGTCCTGACCGGCGGTGTTGTCCTTCTCCAGCGTCGACATCATGATCTCGGAGAAGCCGTAACGCTCGACGATCTCGTCGTTCGTCCAGCCGAGCGCCTTCAGCAGCACGGTGACCGGCTGGCGACGCTTGCGGTCGATGCGGACACCAACGGTGTCGCGCTTATCGATGTCGAACTCCAGCCACGCACCACGCGACGGAATGACGCGCACGCTGTGCAGGTCCTTCTCGGTGGTCTTGTCGACGGAGTGGTCGAAGTAGACACCCGGCGAACGAACCAGCTGCGAGACGACGACGCGCTCGGTGCCGTTGATGATGAACGTGCCCTTGTCGGTCATCATCGGGAAATCTCCCATGAAGACCGTCTGGCTCTTGATCTCACCGGTGTTGTTGTTGATGAACTCCGCGGTGACGAACAACGGCGCCGCGTAGGTCATGTCCTTGTCTTTGCACTCGTCGATGGAGGCCTTGACCTCTTCGAACCGAGGGTCAGAGAAAGACAGGGACATCGAGCCGGAGAAGTCCTCGATCGGCGAAAGCTCCTCGAGCACCTCCTCGAGTCCCCCGACTAGCCCGACATCGCCGCGAAGGGCGACCTTTTCACGCCATGACGGCGAACCGATCAACCATGCAAATGAGTCCGTCTGTAGATCGAGAAGTCCGGGCACCTCCAAGGGTTCACGGATCTTCGCGAAAGACACCCGCAATGGGGCTCCGGGGATTCCGGCAACTGCCTTGGTCTGGGTGGAGACTGCCAAGATGCGTCCTTCCAGCACCTCACGCGCGCCGCGTGGTGGTCCGCGACCGTCGCTTGTCTGCTACGAATTCCGCTGGTTACAACCCGAACGAAACCCGAACAGGCAACAACGAAAGTAACACCGGAAGGGTGGAACTTACGTGTGCAAATCGAGGTATGGACAGGAGGCAGCCAGCGCAACGTCCAACCGTACACCAACCGTCACGGGGGTGTCAACCTACCACCCGTGCGCACATTCACGTGGCTGGCGCGCCGTGTCCGAATCGCTGGCTGCGTCGGGGACGACGGGGCGTAATGGAGCCACTGTGACAGCTGCCGCTGTTGTGAATAGCGTGACGGCTCCGGCGAAACTCGTCAAGTAGGCGGGACCGACCAGGGCAGGGTGAGATCCCCTGGGCCGCTGGAAGATCACTGGTCGACGATGTCGCTGGCCAGCCAGCGACCGTCCACCTTCTGCATGTGCAGCACGATCGGACCCGCGACACTCTGCTGCGCGGCGCCGTTCTTCGTGGCACTGACGACCAGGTTGACCAGCAGCTCGGCCCGATCATCGGTGAGCAAGGTCACACCGATCGGATCGGCTTTGGCATCGGCGCTGGTCTGGGCCTGTTTTACCGCGGAGATGGTGGTGTCGGCGTACTTGTCCAGATCGGCCAACATCTTGCCGGTGAGCACCTGCTTGGCGGTGTCGCGGTAGTGGTCGATGTCCTTCACGTCGTAGGCGTAGACGGTCTTCAACGCGTGATCCGCGGCCGCCCGCACCTCCTCGGTGGCCTTGTTGTCGACGTACGCCTTGTTCGAGTCGTCGACGCCGGGGCGCGAGGCGGCGACGGCCGCGAAGCCGCCGAGCAGCAGCGCGGCGATCAGGATGGCGGCGATGAGGGACCAGAACGCGCGACCCGACTTGGCCGGGCGCGAACCGCGGGAGATCTTCTTCCGGAGGCTCGCGGTCTTGCCCTGTTCGGGCCGCTGCTCGGCCCGCGCCGGGCGCGACGCGGCGGGACGGGTGGTGCCCGGAACCCGGGGCTTGCGGGTCGGCGTGCTGCGCGTCGTGGCGGCGCGCGACTGCTGCTCCCCGGCCGGGCGGCGCTTGGAGGTGACCCGGTTGATCGGCTTACGAGAGGTCATGACTGGTTCTCCTACGATCCCGGCTTGGGCGCGGCGGGCGGCTGGTCGGCGGGCGGCGCCTGCGGGGACTGCGCCTGACCACCGCTCAGCAGCACCGGCTGGCTCAGCGAGGAGATCTGCTCGGCCTTCCAGACATCGCCTGCCTTGGTCACGTCGACGTTCCAGGTGTAGCGGTATTCGGCCGGCGGCTTGTCCTTGGCCAGCTCGGTCACCTGCAGCACGACCAGGGCGGACGCCTTGTCCTTCTCACTGTTCAGCGTGGTGAGCGCGGAACCGAGCACCTTGGACGTCATGCCCGTGTTGGTCTGCTTGGCCAGTGTCTCGGCCTGGTCCTTGTTCTTGTTGGCCGAGTCGAGCAGCGCGCCGGTCATCGAGGAGCGGGCCAGCGCCAGCGAGCCGGGCACGTCGTCGAGGTTCATCGAGGTCATGTTGATCGCGGCCTGGCGGGCGGCGTCGAGCGCGCTGTCGCGGGCATCGGCGCGCGGGGCGTCGCTGACGGCCGTGCGGACCCAGCCGGTGCCGAACCAGATGGCGGCGACCAGGGCGACAACCAGCGCGGCAGACGAGGCGATCACCGCGAACGCGCGCAGCGGGCCGACGCCGTCCGAAGCAGCGGGCTTGCCGGGCGCCTCGGCGGCCCGGTCGGCCGGGGCGTCAGCAACCACGTCGGAGTGCGCCACGCTGTCGGCGGGGTCCGGTGATTCCTGCGGCTCGGTCGAGTCGAGCTGCTTGGTCGAATCTGAGGTCACGCGAGACACCCTAACGTCGTCGTTCCTGGTCACCGCTTCGGCGTAACTCCCATCAGGGTTGCCATCTGCACGGCGATCGGATTCAGGTTCAGCCGCTCCGGGTCGGTCTTGGGGGTCGAATCCCAAGGCTGCACGACATTCGGATCGGCGAGGCCGGCCCGTTCGCCGCCGCGCACCGCGGTCGGATTACCTTGCGGCACAAGGCACTTCGCATCCTTGTTGAACGGGAACTCGTCGCGGGTGTCGTCGAAGTTCGGATTCTGCGCCTTCATCTGCTCGAGCATCCGCTGCGTTCCCTCGTAGCCGACGGTACAGGCGGGCGGATTGTTGGCCTCCACCACCAGACCGAAGTGCGTGGTGCCGTCGCCGGGCGCGGTGGACGAGCCACCGATCGACAGCTGCGGCAGGAACTGCAGCAGCGGGCGGATCGCGTAGAACTTGGGCGAGATGGCCAGCAGCAGCTGCCGCAGATTCCCGAGGTCCTGGGTGAGCGCGCCGCCGCTCTCGTGCAGCAGTGCGTCGATCTGCTGGCCCGCGTCGGTGCCGGTGCCGATCAGCCGGCGGATGTCCGGGTCGCTGGAGCGCAGCTGGGCGGTGAGCTTGTCCAGGCCGTCGCTGAATTCGCGGATGGCGCCGGACTGCTCGGCCTGCGTGCCGAGTACGACCTTGCTGTCGCGGATCAGCTGAATGGTCTGCGGCAGCGTCTCGTTGAACGTGGTGGTGAACTTGTTCAGCGAATCTACGAAGACCTGCAGGTCGTCGCCCTTGCCGTCGAAGGCCTTGCCGAGCTCGCGCACGGTGGTGTTCAGCGCCGCCAGATCGACCGAGCGGGTGAAGGTGTCGACGCTGGCGACCAGCTGCTCCACCGGCACCGGGGTGGTCGCCGAGGTGATCACCGAACCGTCGTGCAGGTACGGCGAGCCGTCGGAGTCCGGCTGCAGGTCGACGTATTGCTCGCCGATCGCGGACCGGTTGGCCACCACGGCTTTCGCGGTCGCGGGGATCTTGGGTGAGCTCGAATCCACGACCAGATGCAGCACCACGCCGTCACCGGTGAGTTCCAGCTCGCCGACCCGGCCGACCGGCACGCCGCGGTAGGTGACCTCGGCGCCCTTGTAGATGCCGCCGGTCTGCGCGGCCTGCACCTTCACCTCGTACTGACCGAGACCGACCATGTGATCGAGCCGAATGTACTTGGCACCGACGAAGACAACGCCGACCACCGCGATGACGACGAACATGATCAACTGCCAGCGAACCAACTTACTCATCGGGTACCACCCACTCCGAGTTGCTCCAGGATCGCGCCCACCGGGTTCGGCGGCACGCCCGGCGCGGGCGGCTGCGCCATGTTCGGCGGCAGCGGCAGGATGGACACCGTCGGCCAGCCGGGCCGCGGACCGTTGCCGTTGTAGTACGGGTTGGTCGGATTCACCGGCACGCCGGGGCCCATGGGCGGGATGTACACCGGATCCGGTTTGCCGACACCGAGATTGCCAAGCGTGACACCGATCTGCTGATCGACCGACAGCCAGGTGTTGACCGAGCCGCCGAAGGTGGACTCCAGCGTGGAGTCGGGGAACGGATAGGTCGGGATCAACGGCAGCGCGGTGATCAGATCCGGCGCGGCCTTGCCGAGTTCCTGCAGCGTCGGGCGCAGCGAGGTCAGATCGCGGATGAGGTCGTCCTTCGAGTGATCGAGCACGTCGAAACCGGCCTGCCCGACCCGATCCAGCTGACTGAGCAGCCCGACCAGCTGCGGGCGCTGCTCTTCCAGGATCTTGATGCCCTGCGGCAGCTCGTCCAGGATCTTGCCGATCTGGTCGGTCTGCCTGCTCACCCGGCTGCTCAGCACGTCGAGACCGTCGAGGGCCCTGGTGATGTCGTCGACCTGATCGTTCAGGCCCTTGATCAGGATGTTCGCCTGATCGAGCAGCGAACGTACCCGATCCTCGCGGCCGCCGATGGTCTTGTTCAGCTCGGTGACGATCGGCTGCAGCTGGGCGACGCCACCGCCGTTGAGCAGCAACGACATTGCGCCGAGCACCTGCTCGACCTCGGTGGCGTGCCGGGTGTGGTCGACCGGGATCACCGAGCCGTCGGTGATCTTCTTCGCGTCCGGCTCGGTGGTCGGCTTGGACAGCTCGATGAACTTCTCGCCGAGCAGATTCGACTGGCGCACCTCGGCCCGCGCGTTCGTCGGCAGATCGACCGAGGAGTTCACCACGGCCCGCACGGTGGCGGTCCACTGGTCCTTGCCGATCTTGATGTCCTCGACCCGGCCCACCGGCAGGCCCTCGACCTTCACCGCGGACTGCGGCACCAGGTCGAGCACGTCGTCGAACTGGATGTCGATGTACATCGGGTGCTCGCCGACATCGGCGCCACCGGGCAGCGGGATGCTGTAGATACCGTCGGACGCGCACGAGGTGACCAGGGCGGCGGCCAGCCCGACAGCCATGGCGGCACCGAGACCGCGTGTGACAGAACGGATTCGGTTACTCACCGCTCACCTCCCTGCGACGGCGGAGTCCGGTCCGACGGGGTGCCCGGCACGGTGCCGGGCACCGGAGCGCGCTGCTCGTTCTCGCCGCTGAGGATGCCGAACGGCAGGATCAGCGTCGGCGTCTTCACCCCGGCGGTGATCTGGTCGGAGATCTCCTTGCAGTGGTCCAGGATCGGGCGCATCTGCCTGCCGATCGCGTCGAACTGGGGGTCGCCCGGCCGCAGCTTGGATACGTCGATCAGCCTGCACATGACACCGAACGGGTCCTGCAGGTCGGTGAAGTTGGCGCGCATGTCGAGGGTGCCGGATTCGGCGTTGTGCACGTTGATCAGGTTGCTGAGTGCCAGCGGCAGCACCGGCAGCGCGGCGGCCAGGTCGTCGCGCTGATCGGCCAGCGTCTTGGTGAGCGTGACCAGGCCTTCGGCATTGCTGGCGATCAGGTCTCGGTTGTTGTCGATGAACCGGGCGACGTCGCCGAGCGCGACCGACAGCAGGTTCAGCGCGGCGCCGAGATCGCTGCGTTCGCTCGCCAGGAAGCTGGAGAGATCGGCGAGCTGGGTGTTGAACTGGCGCACCTGCGCGTCGTTCTTGGCCAGCATGGCGACGAAGCTCTGCAGGTTCTTCACGGTGTCGAAGATGTCGCCGCGCGCGTCGGACAGGTACTTGGCCGCCTTGGACAGCTGGGTGAGGCTGTTGCCGAGTGCCTCGCCGTTGCCGTCCAGATTCGCCGCGCCCGTGCGTACCAGGTCGTTGACCGCGCCCTCTTTGTTGGCGCCGTTGGGGCCCAACGCATCCGAGAGCTCGGTGATGCTCTTGTACAGCTGGTCCACCTCGACCGGGGTGACCGTGCGGTCCCGCGGAATGGTCGCGGTGCGTGGCATTTTCGGCCCGCCGGTGTAGACCGGGGTCAGCTGGATGTAGCGGTCGGACACAATCGACGGCGTGATCTGCGCGGCCCGCGCGGCCTCGGGCACGTCGTAGGAGCGATCGACGCTCATCACGATCTTGACCTGATCGCCCTGCGGCTCGACCGACTCCACCCGGCCCACCGGCACGCCGAGCACCCGCACGTCGGAGCCCTCGTAGATGCCGACCGAACGATCGAAGTAGGCGGTGATCTTGGTGGTGGTCAGTCGATCGACCGTCCACCACAGCACCCCGGCGGCGACCAGCGCCACCACCACGACGAGCGCGATGGTGATCTTGGTGCCGCGCCCGGAGTTCCGTAGCGCCTGCAGCCGGCCCGCCATGTCAGTTACCTTCCATGTTGCGGATCGGCGGACGGGCGCCGGGGATGTCCGGCAGCGCGGGCGGGATCAGGTTGACGATCACCGCGTCGAACCAGCGGCCGGTGCCGAGCACGCTGGCGTAGATCCCGTAGAACGGGGCCGCCAGCTCCAAGGTCTTGGAGATGTTCTGCTGGTTGGCATTCAGCAGATCGATCGCGCCGCGCAGGTTCTTCAGCGCCGGGCCGATCTGCTGCTCGTTGTCGTGCACCAGCGCGGTGAGCTCCGCGGAGACCGTCTTGGCTCCGGAGAGCAGCTGCGCGATGGATTGCTGCCGAATGTTGAGCTCGGCGAGCAGCTGTCCGCCGTTGGCGAGCAACCGCTCGAACTCGGCATTGCGGTCGGCGAGCACGGTGGTGGTCTGCCTGGTCGCGGCGAACAGCTTCTTCAGCTCCTCGTCCCGCTTGGCCAGCGTCTCCGACAGGCGGGCGACGCCGTCGATCGAGCCGCGCAGCTCCGGCGGCGTGGTCGCGAACGCGTCGGAGAGCACCCGCATGCTGGTGGCCAGTTGCGCGGTGTCGATCTGGTCGATGTTCTTCGCCGCGTCGGTGAAGGCGTCCACCACGTCGTACGGAGCGACGGTGCGCGACAACGGAATCCGAGTGGCGGGGTCGGCCGCGCGGGAGCCCTTCGGGTCCAGCGCCAGGTACTTCTGGCCGAGCACGGTCTTGATCTGGATCGAGGCGGTGGTCTCGCTGCCGACCCAGGCGTCCTGCGTGCGGAAGTCGACGAGCACCTTGGCGCCCTCGAGCTTCACGTCGGACACCGAACCGACCTTCACGCCCGCGATGCGAACTTCGTTGCCCTTCTTCAGGCCCGCGGCCTCGGAGAATTCGGCGGTGTACTTGGTGCCCGCGCCGATGATCGGCAGCCGGTCCAGGAAGAACGCCGACAGCGTCACCAGCAGCACCATGGCCAGGCCGAGCACGCCCATGAAGACGGGGCTGCGGCGTCCGAGCAGAATCCGGTCGTCCATCAGCGGGCCTTCCCGGAGCAGCGCGGCGCGGCGTTGGTGTAGATCGGCTGGTTGATGGTCGGCAGTCCGGCGGGCAGGTTCAGGTTCGGTGCGTCCGCCGTGCCCGGGCCGACGACGATGTCGATGCCGCACAGATAGAACTGGAACCAGGAGCCGTAGCTGCCTACCCGGCCGAGCTTTTCCATCTTGATCGGCAGGTTGTGCAGGACCTCGTTCACATCGTCCTTGCGCTCGTTCATGGTGCCGGTGAGCTGGCTCAGTCCGGCGATCGAGCCCTGCAGCGTCGGGCGCACCGGGACCAGCAGGTCGGCGGTGGCCGAGGCCAGGTTGCCGAGCGAGGTGACCGAGCGGCCGATCGTGTCGCGTTCCGCGGACAGCCCGCTGACCAGCGCCTCGGTATTGACGATGAGCTGGTCGAACTGGTCGTCACGCTGGTTGACCGTGTCGAGCACCGCGGTCAGGTTGCGGACCAGTTCGCCGATCACCGCGTCCTTGTCCGCGATCTTGTTGGTCAGGCTCGCGGTGGTGGCCACCAGGTCGTGGATGGTGCCCTGCTCGCCCTGGAAGACCTGGATGATCTCGAAGGAGAGCTTGTTCACGTCGTCGGCTGTCAGCGTGCGGAACAGCGGCCGGAAGCCGTTGAACAGCGTGGTGAGGTTGAGCGCCGGATTGGTCCGCTCCAGCGGAATGGTGCCGCCCCCGTTCAGCTTTCGGCCCTGCTCGCCGGTGCCTTGCTCGAGCGCGATGTAGCGCTGGCCGACCAGGTTGCGGTAGCGGATGCTCGCGGTGGTCGAGGCGGGCAGCCAATTCCGTTCGGTGAGTTCGAAACTCACCTCGGCAAGGCGCTTGTCGACGATCGCGATGTTGGTGACCTTGCCGATCCGCACACCAGCGACGCGCACCTCGTCACCCTTGTTCAACGAGGTGACGTCGGTGAACCGGGCCTTGAACTTGGTGCCGTCGCCGCTGTAGTTGGCGATGGACAGCGCGAGCACCGTGGTCGCGAATATCGTCACGACCACGAAGATGATCAGCTTGGTGAGTGGGCCGCCGAGGCCACGCAGTTGCTGCTTCATCGAACGCTCACCTCGCTGCCACGGAACGCGGGCGCGCCGGCCCTGGTCACCCAGCCCGGCACCTGATCGGGCGAAACACCGGACGCGGCACCGTAGATCGCGCCGAGCGACTGCTGCTCCATCGGCGAGCCCGCGATGGTCGCGACATGGCCCGCCGGGTAGACGCCGAATTGCGGCGGCGACAGCTTGCCCGTTTCCAGGTCGCCGGGGTTGCGGCTGGGCACCGCGTAGGAGCCGTCGTTGTTCGCGCCGCCGGTGTACTGACCGGGGTCGACATTGAGCGGCCTCTCCGGAATGCACCACGGCCCACGGTCATCCAGCCACCGCGGCTCGTCCTGGTTCGGCAGGTACTTGCCGCGCGGGTTGGTCAGCTCGATGGTCACCCGGGTGCCCGGCCGCTCGGTGCCCTTGCCGAGGATCTCGTCGATGCGCGGCTTGAGCTGAGCGAAGTTGGCCATCACGCACGGGAAGGTCGGCGAGTAGGTGGCCAGCTGCTCCAGCAGCGGGCGCGAGTCGGCGGACAGGTCGATGATGTTGTCCCGGTTGGCAACCAGGAAGTCGGCGCTGTCGGACGAAGCGGGCGTCAGCACCGCGTACAGCGAGTCGATGTCCCAACGTCGTTGCACGATGGTCGCATTGGTGGTTCGCAGGTTGTCCAGCGCGGTGACCAGCTGCGGCGCGGCGTCGGCGTAGGTGGCGGCCACCTCGGCGAAGCTGCGCAGGTCCTCCTGCAGGTCCGGCAGCACGCCGTTGACCTGACGGAAGATGTTGTCCAGCTTGTCCACACTCTCGCCGAGCGCGAGACCCTGACCGGACAGCGCCTGGGACAGCGCACCGAGCGTGGCGGCGAGGTCCTGCGGCGGAATCGCCTGCAGCAGCGGCATCAGGTCGTCGAGCAGCTTGCTCAGTTCGATCGCGTTGCCGCTCTTGTCCTGTTGCAGCGTCACGCCGTTGGTCAGGTGGTTCGCGCTGCGATCGGCGGGGATCATCAGATCCACGTACCGCTCGCCGAACAGCGTCTTCGGCAGCAGCCGCGCGGTCGCGTTGGCGGGGATCTGGTCGGCCTTGTCCGGCTGGATGGCGAGATGCAGTGTCACCTTGCCGTTCTCGGAGATGCTCGACCGCACGTCACCGACGGTGATGCCGCGCACCTTCACGTCCGCGTTCTTGGTGAGCGCGTTGCCGACGCTGTCGGTGACCAGGTCGACGTCGACCGTCTTCACGAAGGCCTTGTTGTAGATCGCGATGGTCGTCGCCAGGAACAGCGCGACCACCACGAAGAACGCGATACCGAGGACCCGGATGCGCAGCCGCTCGGTCGAACGCCAAGCCTGCACACCCCGGGTCATCCGGCCACTCGCACAGTCGTGGTGGTTCCCCAAATGGCAAGGCTCAGGAAGAAATCGAGCACGTTCACCAACACGATCGCGGCACGCACCGCGCGGCCGACCGCGACGCCGACGCCGGCCGGTCCGCCGGTGGCGTGGAAGCCGTAGTAGCAGTGCACCATGATGATCACGAACGCGAACACCAGCACCTTCAGGAACGAATAGAGCACGTCCTCAGGTGGTAGGAACAGGCTGAAGTAGTGGTCGTAGGACCCGCTGGACTGCCCGTTGAACCAGATGCTGATCATCCGCGAGGCCAGGAACGTGCCGAGCAGGCCGACGATGTACAGCGGGATCACCGCGAGGAAGCCGGCGATCACCCGGGTGGTGACCAGGAACGGCACGCCGGGCACCGCCATCACCTCGAGCGCGTCGATCTCCTCGGAGATCCGCATGGCGCCGAGCTGCGCGGTGAAACCACAGCCGACCGTCGCCGACAGCGCCAAAGCCGCAACCAGCGGCGCGATTTCGCGGGTGTTGATGTAGGCGGTGAGGAAGCCGGTGAGCACGGAGCTGCCCAGCGCGTCCAACGCCTTGAAGCCCTGCAGGCCGACGACCACGCCGACCGAGCCGGACATGAACACGATGACGCCGATGGTGCCGCCGATCACCGCGAGCGCGCCGCTGCCGAAGGTCACCTCGGCGAGCAGCCGCATGACCTCCTTGCGGTACCGCACCGCGGTGCGCGGGATCCAGGCGATCGCGCGCGAGTAGAACGACATCTGCTCGCCGGCCCGATCGATCACCTTCATCGGTGCGCGAACGACATTCCGCGCCTGGCGCAGTGACTTGGCGAGAGCAGGGTTGCGGTACTGGGTGGCCACCGGTCAGGCGCCCTTGGACGGGACGACCTGCAGGTACACCAGGGTGAGGATGAGGTTCACGAAGAACAGCACCAAGAACGTGATCACCACGGACTGGTTCACCGCTTCACCAACTCCCTTCGGGCCACCCTTGGGGTGCAGCCCCTTATACGAGGCGATCACACCGGCTATCAGACCGAACACCAGCGCCTTGAACTCGCCGATCCACAGGTCCGGCAGCTGCGCGAGGGCGGAGAACGACGCGAGGTACGCGCCGGGCGTACCGCCCTGCAGCAGCACGTTGAAGAAGTAACCGCCCGCGATGCCGACCACCGAGACCAGGCCGTTCAGCAGCAGAGCCACCACCGTCATGCCGAGCACGCGCGGCACCACCAGCTTGCGCACCGGATCGACGCCGAGTACTTCCAGCGCGTCGATCTCCTCACGGATGGTGCGTGAGCCGAGGTCGGCGGCGACCGCCGAACCGGCCGCGCCCGCGATGATCAACGCCGTGACGATCGGCGCCGCCTGCTGCACGGTGGCGAGCACACTCGTTGCGCCGGTGAAGGATTCGGCACCGAGCTGTTTGATCAACGAGCCGGTCTGCAGCGCGACGACCGCGCCGAAGGGGATTGCGACCAGTGCACTGGGCAGGATCGAGACACTCGCGATGAACCACGACTGCTCGATGAACTCCCGCCACTCGAAAGGCCGACGAAACGTCTTGCGCAGCACGTCTACGAACAGCGCAAAGATGTTGCCGACCTGGCCGAACCCCGACTCCAGTGGAGTCCGCAATCGCGCCAGGGAGGAATTCACGATCGCAGATGTTACCCGTTAGTTGTGTTGTGTCGAGTGATGGTCTCGTACGTGGCGCCCTGGTAACCGCCCTGGTCGCTGTTGTTGTACGCGAGCACCTGCGTCTTGTCGTTCTGATCAAGTGATTCACGAATCGCGGTCTGCGCCGCGTGCGGCAGGGTGTGCATGATCTCGCGGACCCGCTCCTTGCGGCGGTTCACGGCCTGGCGAACCGGCATGCCGGGGGTCGCCTGCATCTGCGGGATGATGCCCTCGACCTCTTCGGCGCCGCCGTGGTGATGGCCGCCGTCGAACATCGCTTGCTCGCGCGCCATTTGGGCTTCGTCCTTCTCCTCGGACATGCCGATCGGGCCCTGCATGCGGCCGTTGAGGAACTGCTTGACCACCGGCTCGTCGGAAGTCAGCAGCACCTCGCGCGGGCCGAACATGACCAGCTGGCGACGGAACATCATGCCGATGTTGTCCGGCACGGTGCGGGCCAGGTTGATGTTGTGCGTGACGATCAGAATGGTGGCGTCGATCTGCGCGTTGATGTCGATCAGCAGCTGGCTGATGTAGGCGGTGCGCACCGGGTCGAGGCCGGAGTCCGGCTCGTCGACGAGGATGATCTGCGGGTCGAGCACCAGGGCGCGGGCCAGCCCGGCGCGCTTGCGCATACCGCCGGAGATCTCACCGGGCAGCTTGCCTTCGGCCCCGAGCAGACCGGTCAGCTCCAGCTTCTCCATGACGATCTTGCGAATGTCGGATTCCGACTTCTTCGTGTGTTCACGAAGCGGGAACGCGACGTTGTCGAAGAGGTTCATCGAGCCGAACAGCGCGCCGTCCTGGAACAGCACGCCGAAGAGCTTGCGGATCTCGTAGAGCTCCTTGTTGGAGCAGGTGGTGATATCGGTGTCGCCGACAAAGATCGAGCCGCGCTCCGGGCGCAGCAGGCCGATCAGCGACTTCAGAAAGACGGACTTACCCGTACCCGACGGGCCGAGCAATGCGCTGACCTCGCCGGTCGGCAAGGTAAGGGATACATCCTGCCAAATTCGCTGGGATCCGAAGGACTTGGTAATGCCTTCGGTTCTGACCTCGACGCCCACGCCAACCTCCACAATTTCTCAGCGAGCTGCCCACCAGCTAACCGCGTGCTCGGTCTCGCGGTGTGTCACGCCACAGTGGGTCGGGCCACTGTATCCCAAGAGCGAGACGGCGCACACCCCTACCTGACTGAAGAGTAACCCCGTTTCATTCGCTATTTCCGGATTGTTGGTGCAGGTCGCCGCAAATAGCAAACGGGCGGCCCCCAAAAAGGGGACCACCCGTCGGCGATTCGGTCGGGAATTACTTGACCGAGACCTTGGCGCCGGCATCTTCCAGCTTCGCCTTGGCAGCCTCGGCGGCATCCTTGGCAACCTTCTCCAGGATGGCCTTCGGCGCGCCCTCGACGAGGTCCTTGGCTTCCTTCAGGCCCAGGCCGGAGACGATCTCACGGACCACCTTGATGACCTGGATCTTCTTGTCGCCCGCACCCTCGAGGATGACGTCGAACTCGTCCTGCTCCTCGACGGCGTCCGCAACGGCGCCCGGGCCGGCCGGACCGGCGACGGCGACCGGAGCAGCGGCGGTGACCTCGAACTTCTCTTCGAACTTCTTGACGAAGTCCGACAGCTCGAGCAGGGTCATGTTGCCGAAGGTCTCCAGCAGTTCGTCAACGTTGGCCATGATGTTGTTCCTTTCGGTAGTTGTTGTCTATGAGGGCGAGCCGCGCGCGAATCACCCGCATGGGGTTATTCAGCGGCAGCGGCAGCGGCGGTTTCGCCACCGGCTTCGGCCTGCTTCTTCTCCACGAGCGCGGCGGCAAGGCGAGCCACCTGCGACGCGGGAGCGTTGAACAGACCGGCGGCCTTCGCCATGTTGCCCTTCATCGCACCGGCCAGCTTGGCCAGCAGGACCTCGCGGGACTCCAGGTCGGCGATCTTCTCGACCTCGGACACGGACAGCGGTGCGCCGTCCATGTAGCCGCCCTTGATGATGAGCGCCTTGTTTTCCTTAGCGAAGGTCTTGAGGGTCTTTGCTGCGGTAACCGGCTCACCACTGATGAAGGTGATCGCGGTCGGTCCGACGAACAAGTCGTCCAGGCCCTGCACGCCCGCCTCGGCGGCAGCGCGCTTGACCAGGGTGTTCTTGGCGACGGAGTACGTGGCTTCGGCGCCGAGCGCGCGACGCAGTTCGGTCAGCTTGCCGACCGAAAGACCACGGTATTCCGTGACAACGGTGGCAGTCGAACTCTTGAACTGCTCCGCGATCTCTTCGACCGCAGTGACCTTCTCGGGTTTTGCCATACTTCGCCTCCTCTCTGATGGTCGGTTTCGAAACGAGCTACCGATCAGGGGACGGCGACAAAACAAACGCCCCGGACGCAAGGCGTTCCGGGGCGCACATAAACGTGACGGCCTCGGTTCTCCCTGCGTGGGCCGCCGGCAATGTCGCCGGACCTTCGACCGAACCCATGCGGGCTCGACGACCAACGGTCTTCGGTAGAACGGATTGGGTAGGAATCGAACAAGTCGATAACTGTTGTCCAATGTACCCGGACCACCCCCCAACTGCCAAAACGGGGTGCGCCTGAAGCGAATTGGGACCATTCAGCGCCCGATTCGATGTGTCGCGAGTCACATTTCACCCATAGATGTGGCCGAGATCGCGGCTTGAAGCTGTTACCAACAGTGACAGTTACTGTTTGACTGCTGAACTATGGCAACCTCCATAGTCGATTCACCAGTGCTGTTGGAACGACGTAACCAGCGCTTTCTCGCCTTGGCCGTGATCTGCCTCGCCGAGCTGCTAGTCGTCCTGGACAACACCATCGTGAACGTGGCACTGCCCTCGATCGGAGTGCAGCTGCGCACCGGCGTCACTGGCCTGCAATGGGTCGTCGACGCGTACACCCTCACCTTCGCGGGCTTGTTGCTCGCCTTCGGCAACCTCGGCGACCGCCTCGGCCGGCGCCGGATCATGATGGTCGGCTTGGTCGGCGTCGGCGCCATGTCGGTCGCGGGCGCGCTGTCCGGTTCGATGGGCGGCGTGATCGCCGCGCGCGCCGCGATGGGCGTATTCGCCGCGGCCGTCTTCCCGGCCACCCTCGCGCTGATCATCAACATCTTCCACGACAAACGCGAGCGGGCCCTCGCCATCGCCGCGTGGACCGCGATGGCAGGCTTCGCCATCGCGATCGGCCCGATCTCCGGCGGCTGGCTGCTGGCGCACTTCACCTGGCACTCGGTCTTCTGGATCAATGTGCCGCTGGCGCTCGTCGCGCTCGTCGCCACCCTGCTCTGGGTGCCCGAATCGCGCTCCTCGCACGTCGGCAAGCTCGATCTGCCCGGCATCGGGCTGTCCATCGCGGGCATCACGCTGGTGGTCTGGTCCATCATCGAGGCGCCCCGCTTCGGCTGGCTCTCCGGCACCACGCTCGGCACCGGCGGGCTCGGCATCGCGCTGGTTATCGCGTTCGTCATCTGGGAATTGCGCACGCCCGCACCGATTCTCGATATGACGCTGTTCCGCAATCGGCGATTCTCGATGCCCGCCTTGTCGATTGCGATCTGCTACTTCTCGATGTTCGGCTTCCTATTCCTCATCACCCAGTATTTCCAAGGGGTGCGGGAATACACGCCGCTCGAATTCGGTATCGCCTCATTGCCTTTCGCGTTCTCGGTGGCCATCGGCGCGCCTATTGCCACCCTGCTCGCGCAGCGATTCGGGCCGACGCCGGTCATCGTGACCGGCCTGTTGAGCACCGGGCTCGGGCTGTATCTGGGCGGTCAGGTGACGGTGGACAGTCCGTATGTCACCGACGTGCTGCCCGCCATGGTGTTCATGGCGCTCGGCGTCGGCATCGTGCAGGGACCGGCTACCGAATCGATCATGGGTTCGCTCCCGCTCAACGAGGCGGGCGCGGGGTCCGCGGTCAACGACACCACCCGCGAGATCGGCGGCACCCTCGGCGTCGCGGTGCTCGGCTCGATCGTGGCGTCGTACTACACGACCAGGATCGCGCCGCGGATCGACGCGCTGCCCGCGAACTTGATGAACGAGAACGAGAAGGGGCTGGTGAAATCCAGTCCGCTCAGCGTGCTGGAGATCCGCAAGCGCCCGCTCCCCCAGTTCTTCGAGAGCCAGCGCGAGAACCTCATCGTCGCCATGAAAACAGCCGCACTGGAGGGCTCGCATGCCGCGTCGCTCGTCGCGGCGGCCGCGGTGGTGGTGTGCGCGATCGTGGTGGCGATGTTCCTGCCGTGGGGCGTGCCGGAAGGCGAGTCGGTGCTGCTCGGCTGGCGCAAAGAGGCGGAACCCCAGCAGGACTCGGCCGACTGACCGCCCCGGTCGGCTGACAGGGCCGGGACCCGTGGGTCCCGGCCTTAGCCGGGTCAGGCGGAAACCCTGGCCACCAGCTTGTTCAATGCTTCGGTTGCGCCACTGCGGAATTCGGCGGTGGTGACGAGGCCGTCCGGTCCGATCTCTTCGCGGCCGACCGGCAGCCGGGCGCAGCTGTCGGGGTCCACATCCGCGCCCACGTAACCGAGGACGAGGGCCAACGTCGCGGCGGCGCCTTCGCCACGGCCCGGTGCGGCTACGTTGATCCAGGCGGTCGGCTTCTCATAGAGATCGGCATTGCCGACGGTCCAGTCCAACAGGTTCTTCAGGCTGCCCGGCAGCGTGCCCGCGTATTCCGGGGTGCAGAACAGCACCGCGTCGGCCTGCGAAAGCTGTTCGCGCAGTGCGAGAACCGACGGATGCCCGGTGCCGTCGTCGTCCGGGTTGAAGGCGGGCAGTGCGGCGAGACCGTCGAACCACCGCGCGTCGACGCCGTCGGCGGCGAGCGTCTGAACCGTGCGCAAGGCGGCGGAATTGGTCGAAGCACCGCGGGTGCTTCCGGAGATGAGCAGGACAACCGTCACGTCATGGCCAACGATGCCACGTGTGGAAATAGTCCGCCCCGCAAACGCGGATGGGCGGGAACGCGATTCGCGTTCCCGCCCATCCGGACGTGCTCAGGTGCTACTTAAGACGCATCCTCGTCGAGGAGGTTGCGGGTGCGGTTCGGGTCCACCGGGATGCCCGGTCCGGTGTTCGTCGAAACCGTCACCTTCTTGACGTAGCGGCCCTTGGCGGTCGACGGCTTCACACGCAGGATCTCCTCCAGCGCGGCACCGTAGTTCTCCACCAGCGCGGCATCGGCGAAGGAGGCCTTGCCGATGACGAAGTGCAGGTTGGCCTGCTTGTCGACGCGGAAGTTGATCTTTCCGCCCTTGATCTCGTTGACGGCCTTGGTCACGTCGTTGGTGACCGTGCCCGTCTTCGGGTTCGGCATCAGGCCACGCGGTCCGAGGACACGCGCGATCCGGCCGACCTTGGCCATCTGGTCCGGGGTGGCGATCGCGGCGTCGAATTCGAGCCAGCCGCCCTGGATCCGCTCGATCAGGTCCTCGGCGCCGACGGCGTCCGCACCGGCGGCTTCGGCCTCAGCGGCCTTCTCGCCGGCCGCGAACACGATGACGCGGGCGGTCTTACCGGTGCCGTGCGGCAGGTTGACCGTGCCACGAACCATCTGGTCCGCCTTGCGGGGATCGACGCCGAGACGGACGGCGACCTCGACGGTCGCGTCGGTCTTGGTGGTCGCGGTCTCCTTGGCCAGCCGCGCTGCGGCGAGCGGGGAGTAGAGCGCGTCGCGATCGACCTTCTCGGCCGCGGCGAGATACGCCTTGCTTCGTTTTGCCATGATTCTCTGTCCTTAGTTGTCTGGTTCAGCCGTGGTTATCGGGCCTGGCCGGCCCTCCCACCGTGAGCGGATTCGCTCAGCCTTCGACGGTGATTCCCATCGAGCGAGCAGTACCCGCGATGATCTTCGCCGCCTGATCGATATCGGTCGCGTTCAGATCTTCGGCCTTGGTCTTGGCGATCTCCCGGACCTGGTCCATGGTGATCTTCGCGACCTTGGTCTTGTGCGGCTCAGCCGAACCCTTCTGCACACCGGCGGCCTTGAGCAGCAGCCGAGCGGCGGGCGGGGTCTTCAGCTTGAAGTCGAACGAGCGGTCTTCGTAGACCGAGATCTCGACCGGGATGACGTTGCCACGCTGCGACTCGGTCGCGGCGTTGTACGCCTTGCAGAACTCCATGATGTTCACGCCGTGCTGACCGAGCGCCGGACCCACCGGAGGGGCGGGGTTCGCCTGGCCGGCCTGGATCTGAAGCTTGATGATCCCGGCGAGCTTCTTCTTCTTGGGGGGCATCTTTCTTTCCTAGGTGTCTGTTTTCCTTGCTCTTTGCAAGTCCTGGTGAATCAACCCGTGGTCCGGGCGATTCATTCCGTCGAGGACGGAACGTCTTAGATCTTCGCGACCTGGGTGAAGCCGAGCTCCACCGGGGTCTCGCGACCGAAGATCGACACGAGCACCTTGAGCTTCTGCTGCTCGGCGTTGACCTCGGAGATGCTGGCGGGCAGCGTCGCGAAGGGGCCGTCCATCACGGTGACCGACTCGCCGACCTCGAAGTCGACCTCGATGGTCGGCTTGGACACCGACTCGGAGGTGGAATCGCCCGAACCCGCAGCACCGGCGGCAGGCGCCTTCTTCTGCTGCGCGGCGGGGACGAGGAACTTCACCACGTCGTCGATGGACAGCGGCGAGGGACGCGAGGTGGCGCCGACGAATCCGGTGACACCGGGGGTGTTGCGCACCGCGCCCCACGACTCGTCGTTGAGTTCCATCCGGACCAGGATGTAGCCGGGCAGCACCTTGCGGTTGACGTTCTTGCGCTGGCCGTTCTTGATCTCGGTGACCTCTTCGGTCGGCACCTCGACCTGGAAGATGTACTCCTCCAGGTCCAGGTTCTGTACGCGGGTCTCGAGGTTGGCCTTCACCTTGTTCTCGTAACCGGCGTACGAGTGGATGACGTACCAGTCACCGGGGGCGCGACGCAGCGCGGACTTCATCTCGGCGACCGGGTCGGCGGGCTCGGCATCGATCGGAGCGGCCTCGGCAGCGGCTTCCTCGTCGGTCGCCGATTCGGCGACCTCGGAGTCGACGGCACTCTCGGAGTCCACGTCCTCGGAGTCTTCGACGGTCGTGGCGTCTTCGGTCGTGGGATCCACCACCGCGTCCTCGACCGGGAACTCTTCGTTTGTGTCGTTCTCCGGGGTGCTCACTGGGGCACTCGCTTCCTGTGTCGTCACGTACATCCTCTGCGTGCCGGGGCCGGGCGCGCGGCGGAACTACTCCGCCCGGGTCCGCCCCGGAGATCGGCCGGCGGCTGACCTTTTCGAGCGACCTGCAAGCAGTCGCAAGCGGGGGTCCGTATCTAGCCGAACAGCCAGTTGACACCCTTGATGAACGCCACATCCAACCCGCTGATGAACGCGACCATGAAGATCACGAACACCAGAACAACGCTCGTATAGGTGACCATCTGCTTCCGGTTGGGCCAGATCACCTTGCGCAGTTCCGCGACTACTTCACGCAGGAACTTGATCAAACGCTTGAACGGATTACGCGTCCCGCGTTCGGCCCGATCGGTTTTGGCTGCCTTGCGCAACGAGGGACGATCCAGTGTGGCGATCGAACCCGTGTCGGATGACGCACTGCGGGTCCGCCGGGCGGAACGCTTGCCGCTCGGCCGAGCTACCCCGGCGGTGTCATCGCCGTCGTCGGCCGCATGCGCGCCCAGGCGATCTTCCCGCTCGCTCACGCCTGCTCCTCGCTTCGCTCGGCGCCCGCGTGCGCGATGCGCGCTGTGCCAATGGCTCGCTCGCTTCGCTCGCTCACGTCGATCCTTTCGTCGCTTGCATGCTGGTTCTTTCGAGCGACCTGCAAGCAGTCGCTACGGAAGGCAGGGGCGACAGGACTTGAACCTGCAACCTGCGGTTTTGGAGACCGCTGCTCTGCCAGTTGAGCTACGCCCCTTCGGTTGGATCCATGCGGGCCGTCCAACCACTGTTCGGTATTCAGTTGTTCAGTTCTGGTGTCACACAACACGCGCGCCACTCCGGCAGTTGCCGGCCCCATTGGCGAATCCTTACGGACTCGCCCGGAACCAGCCCTACAGAGCAGCGCGCAGCGGCTGGTGACCCCAGAAATCTGAGTGTACGTTACCGCCCGCGTCGTAAGCCAATCAGGGTCAGTCGACCAGGTCAGGCGGTATACATTCGGCCTGATCGGGACCCTCCATGGTTACAACAAGCTGCCGCCTCCGGGCCTGACCTCTCAGCCCGGCCCCGACCGCCTCACGCCAGTTGCACGGTTGCCGTCGCGCGCCCGAAGATCTTGCGCCCCGCCGACTTCGCCACGATGGCGACGACCGCGGTCCGCGTCTCCGGATCAACGGACTTCACTTTACCGGTGTACTCGATCTCGGCGGCCTCATCCGTCCCCACATAGACCGGGCTGGTGAAGCGGACGTTGTATTCCTTGACCGCGCCGGGATCGCCGACCCAGGAGGTGACGAAGCCGCCGCCGAGGCCCATGGTGAGCATGCCGTGCGCGACCACGTCTTCCAGGTCGACGAGCTTCACGACCTCGTCGCTCCAGTGGATCGGGTTGGCGTCGCCGGAGACACCGGCGTAGTTGACCAGGTCGCCGCGGGTCAGCCGGACGATGCGGGCGGGCAGTTCGTCGCCGGCCGCGATGTCGTCGAAGCTGATCGCGCGTTTGCTCGGCGCGACATCGGGCACCTTGGCGGCGGCCAGCGGCGCGGGGACGTTGGCGCGCGGGCGATGGTCCGGCGCGTCTTCGCCGATGCCGTGCATCAGCACGTTGCGGACCACGTCGTTGAGGTTCGGGTCGATGTCGCCGCCGCTGCGGCCGATGAGCGTGGTGTAGGTGGTGAGCACCAGCTCGTCGTTCTGCGCGGTGACGATGTTCTTGGTGACGATGATGTCGCCGCCGAACGCCTGCCGGAACGAGTGCAGGTAGACGTCGCAGACCAGCTGGTCGCCGACCTTGATCGGCCGGTGGAATTCCAGGATCTGGTCGGTCTGCAGGATCTGGCTCAGGTCGTAGCCGGTGACAATCTGCTCGAAGAGCTTGCGCTGGGCCAGAATGCCGACCAGGGAGATGAAGGTCAGCGGCGCGAGCAGGCCGTCGTAGCCGTACTCCTGCGCCAGGTCCTCGTCCCAGTGCACCGGGTGGTAGTCCTGCACAGCGCGCGCGTATTCGCGCACCTTCTCGCGGCCGACCTCGTAGTAGTCGTCGACGCGGTAGTGGTGACCCACCATCGAGGCCGCGTGTACTGCGGGGTCGAAGGTCTCGACCGCCTGGACCGCTTCGTCTGTACCGGTGTTGATTGTCACGGGTGGACTGTACCTATCTGACCCCGTATCCGGAGTCGGCGGAGCGTCTACGACTGCGCCTCGCTGACGCTCAGCTCCGTCGTAACCGCTGGGGCGGCTGTATCCATGGTTCGCTCGCTACGCTCCCTCACAACCGCGCCACTCGGCCGAGAAATGCGTCAGGGCCGGACAAACGTCCGGCCCTCGCACTGTCACGATCCGAGATTGCCGGGAGCAATCAGGCTCTCGGCGCCGATCCACGCGGCAGCATCACGCGTGGCGGACTAGCGGGATTCTTTATGTCCCCGGTGCGTGCCGCAGTTCGGGCAGAACTTCTTGAGTTCCAGCCGATCCGGGTCGTTGCGCCGGTTCTTCTTGGTGATGTAGTTGCGGTGCTTGCACTCTTCGCAGGCCAAGGTGATCTTTGGCCGGACATCGGTGGACTTCGCGGCCACGATATTCCTTCTTTCGGGTCAACCAGTTGGTCTGATCGGTTTGGTAGCGATGGCCGGACTTGAACCGGCGACACAACGATTATGAGTCGTTTGCTCTACCGACTGAGCTACACCGCCACGGGGTCGCATTGCTGTAGTGCCGCGCCCGGCCCCACCAGAGTGGGAACTATATGCGATGCCGAGTCGGTCACCACCGGCAATCCGGCGAGCCCCCTAACGGAATCGAACCGTTGACCTTTTCCTTACCATGGAAACGCTCTACCGACTGAGCTAAGGGGGCATGACTACTTCCGCGCCAGGCTCTAGACATCCGACCCCGGCGCGGCGAAGTCCTGAACGAGGTTACACACCCAAGGGTCAGAGCTCCAAACCGGGTGGTCAGAAGCCTTTTTCGAGGGGCCTTGCGGCTGGCAAACACCGAAGAAGACCTTGACGATCATGCGAACAACAGAAGGGGGTCCGGGGGGCGAAGCCCCGCCGGGCGGGGTGTGGGGGTTCCACCCCCCACAAGACACGAACGGAGAGAGCCCCGGACGCGCTCTTTGCGTCCGGGGCTCTCTCGCGAACAAGTGGCAGATGTAGGATTCGAACCTACGTAGGCTTTCGCCGACGGATTTACAGTCCGCTCCCATTGGCCGCTCGGGCAATCTGCCGTGCACTGAGTGCGGAGAGCAGAATACATCGCAACCGCACCCTCAATGCAAACCGGCTGGCCATCGGCCATGCGGCGGGACTACGGTCGCCCTCCGGGGTACAACTAACGGTGACCGATCATCGGTCGAGCAAGCAGTTGGACCGCCAGGACAGGAGCGAAGTGTGGCCGATTCGTCATTCGATGTCGTCAGCAAGGTCGAACGTCAGGAGGTCGACAACGCCCTGCATCAGGCGGAGAAGGAGCTGACCACCCGCTACGACTTCCGCAACACCGGTGCGGCCATCGAGTGGTCCGGCGAGGACAAGATCGTGCTGACGGCCGAGGCCGAGGAGCGGGTCAAGGCGGCGCTGGATGTGTTCAAGGAGAAGCTGATTCGCCGCGATATCTCGCTCAAGGCGTTCGACGCGGGCGAGCCGGTGGCCTCCGGCAAGGTCTACAAGATCACCGGAACGTTGGTGCAGGGCATCGACACCGAGCATGCGAAGAAGATCACCAAGAAGATCCGCGACGAGGGCCCCAAGGGCGTGAAGGCGCAGATCCAGGGTGAGGAACTGCGGGTGAGCAGCAAGAAGCGCGACGACCTGCAGGCCGTCATCTCGCTGCTGAAGGGCGAGGATTTCGGCATCGCCCTGCAGTTCGTCAACTACCGGTAGCGAGCTCAGTAGTTCTTCGGTCCGCCCGCCATTTCCTCCAGGCGAGCGATGCGCTCGGCCATCGGCGGGTGGGTGGAGAACCAGCGTGCGGCGCGCTCGCCGGTCCGGAACGGGTTGGCGATCATCAGGTGCGACTGGGCGGTCAATTGCGGCTCAGGCGGCAAGGGGGCGGCCTGTACGCCGCGCTCCAACTTGCGCAGGGCGGAGGCGAGGGCGAGCGGGTCGCCGGTGAGCTCGGCGCCGGACTGGTCCGCCTGGAATTCGCGGGAGCGCGAGACGGCCAGCTTGATCAGGCTCGCGGCGATCGGTCCGAGCAGCGAAACCAACAGCACGCCAAGCATATTGGGGCCGCCACCGTTACGGTTGCCGCCGAACGCCGAGGCGAAGAAGGCCAGGTTGGCCAGGCCGGAGATGACCGCGGCGAGCGCGCCGGCGACCGAGGAGATCAGGATGTCGCGGTTGTAGACGTGCGATAGCTCGTGGCCGAGCACGGCGCGTAGCTCGCGCTCGTCCAGGATCTGCAGGATGCCGCTGGTACAGCAGACCGCGGCGTGCCGTGGGCTGCGGCCGGTGGCGAAGGCGTTGGGCGCGTTGGTCGGGCTGATGTAGAGCCGCGGCATCGGCTGCCGCGCGGTGGTCGCCAGCTCACGCACGATCCGGTAGATCACCGGCGCTTCCAGCTCGCTCACCGGCTGCGCGTGCATCGCCTTCAACGCGAGCTTGTCGCTGTTGAAGTACGCGTAGGCGTTCATGCCGACGGCGAGCAGGATGGCGATGATCAGGATGGTCGGGCTGCGGAACAGCGCACCCGCGACCACGATCAACGCCGACAGGCCGACCATCAATCCGAACGTCTTCAGCCCGTTCGCGTACCCGTGCCCGTGCATAGGTCTCCTTGCCCACTCCCCCGATCGTTGAGTGTTGACAACAGGTCAACGATAGGAGCACGAACCAAAGTTCCTGCTGAAGTCAGCCGACACGCTCGATCGTGTAGCGAACCAGGTGTTCGAGGGCATCGTTGGCCGGGCCCGCGGGCAGCGCGGAGAGTTCGGCGTGCGCGATATCGGCGTAGCCCTGCAGCTTCTCCTTGGCCAGCACCATGCCGTGCGAGCGGGACAGCAGGTCGAGTGCCTCCTCGACCTCCGCGTCGGTTTGCAGCGGGTTGGCGAGCAGCTTGCGCAGCCGGTCGCCCTCGGCGCCCTCGTCGCGCAGTGCGTACAGCACCGGCAGCGTGTGCACGCCCTCGCGCAGGTCGGTGCCGGGCGTCTTGCCGGACTGCTCGGCGGCAGAGGAGATGTCGATGATGTCGTCGGAGATCTGGAAGGCGGTGCCGACCGCGTCGCCGAGCCGGGCCAGCCGTTCGACGTGCTCGATGCCCGCGCCGGAGAAGGTGCCGCCGAAGCGACCCGCGGCCGCGATCAGCGAGCCGGTCTTCTCCCAGACGACACGCAGGTAGTGCTCGACCGGGTCCTGGGATTCACGGGCGCCCATGGTCTCGCGCATCTGACCGGTGACCAGTTCGGCGAAGGTTTCGGCGATGATCCGCACGGCATCCGGGCCGAGCGTCGACGTGAGCCGGGAGGCGTGCGCGAACAGATAGTCGCCCGCCAGGATCGCGATGTTGTTGCCCCAGCGCGAATTCACGCTCGGGGCGCCGCGGCGCATGGTGGCCTCGTCCATCACGTCGTCGTGGTACAGCGTGGCCAGGTGCACGAGTTCGACGACGGTGCCCGCGGTGATCAGCGCGGGATCGGTCGGGCGCGGGCCGAGCTGGCCGGTGAGGATGGTGAACAGCGGACGGAACCGCTTGCCGCCGGCCTTGGCCAGGTGCAGCGCCGCCTCCTGCAGGAATTCCTCGCCGTCGGACAGCTCAGTGACCAGGAGCTTCTCGACCTCTTCCAGGCCGTTGCGCACGGTTGCCGCGAGCTCGACGTCGACGAGGTCGACCCCGGCCACCACCGTGCTCTCGTCCTTCACAGCCGATGTGCTCATTTCTTCTCCCACCGATCCGTCCGACCCCACGATAGAGAACCTAGCGTGTCCCCAGCCGATGGCCCATGAACACCATCACTATGCGGTGTATCAGACACTTTTGCACGCCGTTATCCGCGCGCCTCGCCGCACCGTGTCGCGGGTGACGCGCCCGCCGTCGACACCAACAAGATTGCCCTGCAAGTATTGAGGCCATGGGTTCACCGGAAGTCACCCCCGCGAACGGGGACGCGCTGCCCGCCAGGGCCGAGGTGCTCGTCGTCGGCGCGGGCCCGGCCGGTTCGGCCTCGGCGGCATGGGCCGCGCGAGCCGGTCGCGACGTGGTGCTGCTCGACTCCGCCGTCTTCCCCAGGGACAAGACCTGCGGCGATGGGCTGACCCCGCGCGCGACGGCCGAGCTGGAACACCTCGGCCTCGGCGAATGGCTGCGCGCACACACGGTCAATCACGGCCTCCGGATGACCGGCTTCGGCCGGGAGGCGCTGCTGCCGTGGCCCGCCGGTTCCTTCCCGACGTACGGAAGTGCCGTCCCCCGAACCGAACTCGACGACAAGCTGCGCGAGACCGCGATGAAGTCCGGCGCGCGGATGATCGACGGCACCAAGGTGGTCGATCTCACGCGCGACGGCGACCGCGTCACCGGTGTGATCGTGCGGACAGCGACGGGCACGCACACCATCGAGTGCGCCACGCTCATCGTCGCCGACGGCGTGCGCTCGCCGATCGGGCGGCTGCTCGGCCGCACCTGGCATCGGCAGTACGCGTACGGCACGGCGGCCCGCGCCTACATCAAGTCCGGCCGCAGCGACGACCAGTGGATCACCTCGCATCTCGAACTGCGCGACGCCGACAATGTGCTGGTGCCCGGCTATGGCTGGGTGTTCCCGCTCGGCAACGGCGAGGTCAACATCGGGGTCGGCTCGCTGGCCACCGAGCAGCGGCCCTCGCACATCGCGTTGAAACCGCTGCTGGAGCACTACACGAAGCTGCGTTTCGACGAGTGGCAGTTCGAGGGATCGCTGCGCGCGGTCGCCTCGGCGCTGTTGCCGATGGGTGGCGCGGTGTCGAACGTGGCGGGGGGCAACTGGGTGCTGGTCGGCGACGCCGCGGGCTGTGTGAATCCGTTGAACGGTGAGGGCATCGATTACGGCCTGGAGGGCGGGCACATGCTGGCCGGGCTGCTCGACGAGCCGGACCTCACGCACCTCTGGCCCGAGTTGCTGCGCGCGAAGTACGGCCGCACCTTCTCGGTGGCGCGGCGGATCGCCGGGCTGGCCACGCATCCGCGGATGGTGCCGATCGGCGGGCCGCCGGTGATGCGGTCGAAGTACTTGCAGCGCACGGCGGTTCGGGTGATGGGGAACCTGGTCACCGACGAGGACGTCGACCTGACCGCGCGGGCTTGGCGGGCGGCGGGGCGGGCGTCCATGCGCGTCGACGAGCGTCCGCCTTTCGCTTGAGGACCTGCGGTTTTCCCGAGCTCACGACGGTAGGCTGATCCTCGCCGACGCGACGACAGGTGCTCAGCCATGAGCGGACAAGCAGGTGGACTGCCCGCGTTGTATTTGCTGCCGCATTTGCGGCGGGCGCGGGATCTCGCGGATCGACAGTATGCCGATCCGCTCCGTCTCGATGAATTGGCCGCTGCCGCAGGAGTTTCCAAGTATCACTTCCTGCGGGCGTTCGCCGCGGTCTACGGGCTGACACCGGCAGCGTATCTAGCGGAGCGGCGGATCGAACGGGCGCAGGATCTGCTGCGCTCCTCCAACGTCACCGTCACCGAGGTGTGCATGCTGGTCGGCTACAGCAGCCTCGGCTCGTTCAGCAGCAAATTCCGTCAGCTGGTCGGCGTCACGCCCTCGGAGTATCAGGCCAAGTTCGCCGACGGCGCACCGCGCATTCCCGGGTGTTATGTGTTCATGCACGGCCTGAGCGACCGCAAACGCGATACCTAGAACATCGCGCAATTTCGGAGAAGCCACGGAGCACAACCCGCCCATAGCCTGGTCGCATGACATCGATCACGAACGTTTCCCTGGTCACCGTGTACGTCACCGACATGGACGAATCGAAGCAGTGGTACATCGACAAGCTGGGATTCGTCGAGGTCACCGACATCACCATGGGCGACAACGGGTTCCGCTGGCTCACCGTCGCGCACCCGGCGCATCCGGAGCTCGAGGTGACACTGATGGTCCCCGGCCCGCCGCTGGACGACAACCTGGCCGACGCCATCCGCCGCGCCCTCGCGAACGGCACGCACGGCGCGCTCGGGCTGCGCACCGAGAACTGCCAGAAGACCTTCGAGGAACTCACCGCGAAGGGCGTCGAGTTCGTCCAGCCGCCCGCCGAACGGCCCTACGGCACCGAGGCGATCATCCGGGACAACTCCGGGAACTGGCTGGTACTGGTGGAGCAGAAGGAATACTCCCCCGCGGATTTCGCGTAGTCGAGCCCCCCGCCGTCCCGGCGCACACCGGAACGGCGGGGCGGGTCGTTGATCAGGCAGTCGCCTGTGCGGCGACCCATTCCTCGACGAACGTGCGCTCACTGTTGAGCACGCGATGGTGCAGCTGCTCGGCGAGCGGTTCGATGGCGCCGCCGACCACCGGCACCTTCACCTGCACGGTGCCGACCACCTCGATCTCGGAGCCCTCTGCGGTCGAGCGCATTTCGTAGGTGCCCGACATCTCGGTGGCGATGCCGGTGGTCGCGCCCTCGAAGGTGCCCTTGGCGACCTCGCCGACCAGCGCCTGCCAGTTGTCGGTGCGCGCGAGCGTGAGCTGGTCCTTGAGCACCTTGCTCACCACGCTGGGAATCTTGTCCTCGGAAGCCTTTTCGGTCATGTGGATGCGGATGGTGTCCGCACCCTCGGGATGCGAAACGTCCAAAGTTGCGGTCTCGGCGTCGGCGAAACGCGCCTGCCAGACCTTGTCGTCGGTAAGTGCCCGGTGAAGATCTTCGACCGGGACGGCATAAGGCACGGTGAAGCTGAATTTTCGGGACATGCGCGACACCGTAGCCGAGGGGGTCGGTAGCCTTGTTGCGGTGTTGGAAACCACCCAGTCTGATCGGCGCTCGATCCGCCTGCGGCGGGCCAGGATCGGCGTGCTCACGGCGGCCACGGTGATCAGTGTGCTCATCGTGCTGCTGGTGCTGGCTGCCTGGCGCAACGACTATCTGATCAGCTCGGACAAGGGTGTGGCCAGCGCCGAGGTGCTCTCCGCGGGCCGGCTGCGGTCGGCGGTCATGTTCGTGACTCCGGACGGGGAGACACACAATCCGAAGGTCGGCGTGCTGTATCCGACCAACCTCACCGAGGGTGAGCGCATCCGGGTCGAGTACAACCGCAGGGATCCCGATCTGGTGCGGGTGGAGGGGCGCGATGTCCGCGTTGCCATTCCACCCGCGTTGTCGGTGATCGTGGTGGTGTGGCTGGTCGCCCTGCCGACGCTGTGGCTGCTGGCCCGGCTCAACCGGCGACGGCCGAAATCCAGCTGAACTAACTACTGAGCCCAGGGCGGCGACATCCGGCTCCCGTCGGGCATGACGGCCTCGAAGCCCGCGGCGATCGCGATGAACGCCTCGGCCGGTGCGTCGCCCGGGTTGCCGACCGCGATGGGGCTGCCCGCAGGCACGACGACCACATCCCCCGCCTCGAGCAGCTGCCCGCTGACGTCGAGTTGCCGATCCGCGATTCCACGCTTTCGGCATGTGAATCGCCGAGCGGCCCGAGGTGTTCGCTCGATCTTTAGGTTTCCTTAACGCCCGTGTGACGACACGGCGCGCTGCGGCCGTCACCCTGAGGTAGTGCGTGTAGCGATCGTTGCGGAGTCGTTTCTGCCGAACATGAACGGTGTGGTCAACTCCGTGCTCCGGGTGGTCGACCACCTGGACCGGCACGGCCACGACGCGTTGATCATCGCGCCGGATACCCCGCGGGGCCTGCCGCCTGCCGCACGCTGGCATGAGCGGTTCCGCGTGCACCGGGTGCCCGCGGTGATGGTGCCGAAGATCAGTTCGCTGCCGGTGGGGTTGCCGCAGCCGGGCATCGTCTCGGCGATCGAGGATTTCGACGCCGACGTGGTGCATCTGGCCTCGCCGTTCCTGCTCGGTGCCGGTGGTCTCGGCGCGGCGATGCGGTTGGATCTGCCGACCGTGGCGGTGTATCAGACCGATGTCGCCGGGTTCGCCAAGAGCTACGGGCTCGCGCTGGCCAGCCGGGCGGCCTGGGCCTGGACGCGGCGCATCCACGAGGGCGCGACCAGGACGCTGGCCCCGTCCCGGGCGGCCGCGGAAGACCTGGCGCAGCACGGCATTCCGCGCGTGCACCGGTGGGGCCGCGGCGTGGACATCGCCCGGTTCAACCCGGCCGCGCGCCGCACGGAACTGCGCGACTCCTGGCTCGACGGCGACAAGCTGGTGGTCGGCTTCGTCGGACGACTCGCGCCGGAGAAGCATGTCGAGCGGCTCGCGGTGCTGGGCAACGACCCGGACATCCAGCTGGTGATCGTCGGGGACGGGCCGGAGCGGGATCGGCTCGCGCGCATGATGCCGACCGCCGTGTTCACCGGCGAGCTCGGCGGCGACACCCTGGCCCAGGCGTACGCCAGCCTGGACGTGATGGTGCACGCGGGCGAGCACGAAACCTTCTGTCAGGGTGTGCAAGAGGCGCTGGCCTGCGGCATCCCGGTGATCGGCCCCGACGCGGGCGGCCCGCGCGACCTGATCGCGCACTGCCGCAACGGGTATCTGCTCCCGGTCGACCGTTTCACCGAATTGCTGCCGAGCGCCGTTGCGGCACTGCACGATCCGGTGCTGCGGGCCCGATTCGCCGGTGCCGCACGCAAATCGGTGCTGCACCGCACCTGGCCGGCCATCTGCACCGAGCTGATGGGGCACTACGCGGACGTGACCGGCACCCGTATGCGGCTTCCGCATACGGCCTGAAGAGGCCTTACTCCGCAACCGATTGCCGCGCAGCGGCCAATCGGAAAGTCGCGACTGATCTCGTGAGAACATGGGTAGCTCGTCGGGCACGCCCAGAAATGCGGCGCACCTGACGCAGGACCTGTACGCGACTCAGGAGGCACCCGACTTGTATGGCCTAAAGACGCGGAGAGGCGGATGAGCGTGGCGAAAACAGAATCGACCCGGGCTTCGTTGGACAAGCAGCCGCACGAGGTTGCGACGATGTTCGACGGTGTCGCACGACGGTACGACCTGACCAACACGGTGATCTCCGGTGGCCATGATCGCTACTGGCGCTGGGCGGTGCGCAAGGCGCTGGCGCCACGGCCGGGCGAGCGGGTGCTCGACCTCGCCGCGGGCACCGGGGTGTCCACCCTCGATCTGGCGAAGTCCGGCGCCTGGTGCCTGGCCGCCGACTTCTCCCAGGGCATGCTCGCCGCAGGCAAGCACCGCAAGGTGCCGATGGTGGCCGCCGACGCGATGGCGCTGCCGTTCGCCGACGAATCGTTCGACGCGGTGACCATCTCCTACGGGCTCCGTAACATTGCCGACCCCGAGGTCGCCCTGCGCGAGATGCTGCGGGTCACCAAGCCGGGTGGCCGGCTGGTCATCGCCGAGTTCTCCACGCCGATCGTGCCGGGTTTCCGCACGGTGTACATGGAATACCTGATGAAGGCGCTGCCTGCGGTGGCCCGCGCGGTCAGCAGCAATCCCGACGCGTATGTCTATCTCGCCGAATCGATTCGGGCCTGGCCGAACCAGCGGCAACTGGCTCTGCGGATCGCGAGCACCGGGTGGTCCGCGGTGAAGTGGCGTAATCTCACCGGTGGGATCGTCGCGCTGCATCGGGCGTACAAGCTCGGCTGAGCAGCGATCTCCATCACACCTCACCGACAGCTTTTACGCTGGTGAGGGTCATTGTCACTTGTCGATAACGCGCGGTAAACCCGTCGCAATCGACGATGGCCATGATCGGGAGCATGGTGGACGCAGGCACGAAACCCGCGGACGGCACCGCGCGGACGGCATGCTCGTACTGTGGCGTCGGTTGCGGCATCACGGTGCGGACCCGTGCGGGCGCCGACGGGTCGCCGGTCATCGCCAAGGTCAGCGGCGACAAGCTGCATCCAGCGAACGCGGGCAGGCTGTGCACCAAGGGCGCCACCCACCTGGAACTGATGCGGACGCCCGGCCGGATGGAGACCGCGTACCGGCGGCCCGAGCGCGGTCAGGAACCGGTCCCGGTGCCGGTCGACGACGCGGTGCGCGAGGCGGCCGACCGGCTGCGCGCGATCCTGGACGAGCACGGACCCGACGCGATCGCGGTGTACGTCTCCGGGCAGATGTCGCTCGAGGCGCAATACCTGGCGACCAAGCTGGCCAAGGGCTACCTGCGGACCGTGCACATCGAGGCCAACTCACGGCTGTGCATGGCGAGTGCGGGCACCGGATACAAGCAGTCGCTCGGCGCGGACGGCCCGCCCGGCTCCTACGACGACTTCGAGCACGCCGACCTGTTCTTCGTGATCGGCGCGAACATGGCCGACTGCCACCCGATCCTCTACTTGCGCATGGCCGATCGGCTCAAGTCGGGCGCGAAGTTGATTGTCGTCGACCCCCGCCGCACCGCCACGGCGGCCAAAGCCGACCTGTTCCTGCAGATCGCGCCGGGCACCGATCTGGCGCTGCTGAACGGTCTGCTGCACCTGCTCGTCGAAAACGGTGACATAGACCAGGATTTCATAGCCGAGCACACCGACGGCTGGGACGGGATGTCCGAGTTCCTCCGCGACTATCCGCCCGCGCAGGTCGCCGAGCTCACCGGACTCGCCGAGGCCGATATCCGTACTGCCGCACGGTGGATCGGCGAGGCGGGCGAATGGATGTCGCTGTGGACGATGGGGCTCAACCAGTCCACCCACGGCACCTGGAACACCAACGCGATCTGCAATCTGCACCTGGCCACCGGCGCCATCAGCCGCCTCGGTAGCGGGCCGTTCTCGCTGACCGGGCAGCCGAATGCGATGGGCGGGCGGGAAATGGGTTACATGGGTCCCGGCCTCCCCGGCCAGCGCAGCGTGCTCTCCCCCGCCGACCGCACCTTCGTGGAAACCGCGTGGGGGCTCGCGCCCGGCACAGTGCGCGACGAGGTGGGGCCGGGCACCATCGAGATGTTTCGCGAACTGGCCGCCGGAAAGATCAAGGCCGCCTGGATCATCTGCACGAATCCCGTTGCCACCGTGGCCAACCGCAAGACGGTGCTCGACGGCCTGGAAGCGGCCGAGCTGGTGATCGCGCAGGACGCCTACACCGAGACCGCCACCAACGCCTACGCCGACCTGCTGCTGCCTGCCACCCTGTGGGCCGAAGCCGATGCGGTGATGGTGAATTCGGAGCGCAACGTCACCTTGTTGCAACGTTCCGTCGATCCGATCGGTGACGCCCGCCCGGACTGGCTGCTGATCGCCCAGGTCGCCACGGCGATGGGTTTCAGCGGGTTCGAGTTCGCCTCCAGTGCCGAGGTTTTCGCCGAGATCAAGCAGTTCGCCAATCCCGGCACCGGATATGACCTGCGCGGCATGGATTTCGAGCGGCTCAGGGAAGGTCCGATGCAGTGGCCGTGTCCCGACAGCACGCGCTCGCGCAATCCGATCCGCTACGTCAATGACGGTGTGAGCCAGCACCTGCACGTCGACGCGGACGGTCGCCGACCGCGGCTGGCGTTCGCGACGCCGAGTAGGCGCGCCGTGTTCTGGCCGCGCCCGCACCTGCCGCCGGAGGAGATGCCCGACGACGACTTCCCGTTCCTGCTCAATACCGGTCGGCTGCAGCATCAATGGCACACCATGACCAAGACCGGGAAGATCGACAAGCTGAACAAGATCACCGGGCAGCCGTTCGTCGAAGTGCATCCGGCCGACGCCGAACGGCTCGGGATTCAGGCGAGCGATCAGCTCGAAATCGCTTCGCGGCGTGGGCGGGCGGTGTTGCCGGTGCAGATCAGCGACCGGGTGCGGCCCGGTGATTGCTTCGCGCCGTTCCACTGGAACGACGAGCACGGCGAGTATCTGACCATCAACGCGGTCACCAACGACGCCGTCGATCCGGCTTCGCTGCAACCGGAATTCAAGGCGTGCGCGGTCTCGCTGCGCCGGGTGGCCGTGCCGGAGGCCGAGACGCCGGAATTGCCTGCGGTGCCGACACCTTCGATGGCGACCGCGCATCCGCTCGCCGCCGCGTTCGGCCTGGACGCGGCCGCTACCCCGACGCTCACCGAGGCCGAACGGATCTACCTCAGCGGCTATCTGGCGGCGCTACAGACGATTCCGGTGACCGGGCTGCCCGTGCTGCCCGCCGCCGCGCCGATGTCCGCGCAGAGCAGACTGTGGATCGACGGCGTGCTGGCGGGCATGTACTCTCGCGCCACCGGTACCGCGCCCGACGCGTCGCCCGCCCACCCGGTGACCGTGCTGTGGGCGTCGCAGACCGGGACCGCGGAGGAGCTCGCCGCGACGGTGGCCGCGCGGCTGGCCGAATGTGGTTTCGCGCCAAGGCTGCTCGATATGGACTCGTGCGCGACCGACACACTCACCGGTGATGTGCTGGTGATCAGCAGCACCTTCGGCGACGGCGGTCCGCCGGACAACGGCACCGACTTCTGGAACCGGCTCGACGGCAGCGCGGTTCGACTCACCGGCGTGCGCTACGCGGTATTCGCGCTCGGCGACTCCTCTTACGACGACTTCTGCGGGCACGGCCGCAAATTGGACGAGAAGTTCGCCGAATACGGTGCGACACGGCTGCTTCCACGCGTCGACAGCGAACCCGATTTCCAAGCCCCCGCCGAGCGCTGGCTCGACGCTGTCGTCGCCGTGCTCGGCGAGGCGGTGGAAGGCATTGCGCTGGAAGGCGATCAAGGACCGCCGACGCCGGACCGAGCGGCCCGTACCCGCAGCAGCACCATGACGGCAGTCCTCACGCGGGCCGCCGCCCCCGCGCCGGGGCGCACCCGACGGGAGATCGCCCAGTTCACCCGGCAGTCCCCGGTACCCGCGCCGCTGGTGCGCAACGAATCGCTCACCCACAGCAGCTCGTCGAAAGAGGTGCGGCAGTTCGGCTTCGACCTGCGCGGGCTGGAAGCCGACTACGAGGTCGGCGATTCGCTCGGCGTCTGGCCGACCAATGACGCGGTACTGGTGGACGAGTGGCTCACCACCACCGGACTCGACGGCCGCCGGATCATCGAGATCGACGATCGGGAGCTGTCGCTGGCCGAGGCATTGCGCACGCACTACGACATCAGCAAGGTGAGCAATGACCTGCTCACCTTCATCGCCGAGCGCAATCCGAACGTCCGGCTGGCGAAGCTGCTGCGGCGGGACAATCGCAACGAGCTCGACAACTACCTGTGGGACCGGCAGGCCGTCGACGTGCTGCGCGACTTCCCGGTGCGGGCCGATCTGGTCGATTGGCTCGGCACGCTGAAAAAGCTACAGCCGCGCCAGTATTCGATCTCGTCCAGTCCGCTGGTCAGCCCGGACGAGGTGCAGCTCACCGTCGGCATCGTGCGCTACGGCGATCCCGCCGCCACCGGATCGGCGGCCCGGCGCGGCGGCGTCTGCTCGACCTTCCTCGCCGACCGAGCTGGCACCGACCCCACGACGGTACCGATCTTCCTGCAACGCGCGCCGCACTTCCGTCCGCCCGCCGACCCGACAGCACCGATGATCATGGTCGGGCCCGGCACCGGCATCGCGCCGTTCCGCGGCTTCCTCCAGGAACGCCGCGAGCTCGGCTGCACCGGACGCAACTGGCTGTTCTTCGGCGAACAGCACGCCGCGCGAAACTTCTACTACCGCACCGAACTCGAAGACATGTTCCGCTCCGGCTTCCTCACCCGCCTCGACCTGGCCTTCTCCCGCGACCAGCGCGAGCGAATCTATGTACAGCACCGCATGATCGAACACGGCGCCGAACTGTGGTCCTGGCTGTCAGACGGCGCGCACCTCTACATCTGTGGCGACGCAACGAGAATGGCGAAGGACGTGGACGACGCACTGCTGCGCATCGCGCGCGTCCACGGCAACCTCGACGAAGCGGGTGCCCTCGCCTTCCGCAAACAGCTTGTCGCGCAGAAACGCTACGTTCGCGACGTCTACTGACTACACCGCTGGCGGGTTCAGGCGGGTGAAGTCGGACAGGCGGTAGTACGGATAGCAGGGGTAGGGCGGGGTGGTGGCGCTGGCCTTGTCCAAACGGGCGACCTGGTCGGTGGTGAGTTCCCAGCCGACTGCGCCGAGGTTCTGACGTAACTGGTCCTCGTTGCGGGCGCCGACGATGACGGTCGAAACAGTGGGGCGGCGCAGCAGCCAGTTGAGGGCGATCTGCGGCACGGTCTTACCGGTTTCGGCGGCGAGTTCGTCCAGCACATCGACCACGTCGTAGAGCTTCTCGTCATCGACCGGCGGACCGGCCTCGGCGGTCTGGTGCAACCGGCTGCCTTCCGGAAGTGGTTGGCCGCGCCGGATTTTCCCGGTCAGCCTGCCCCAGCCGAGCGGGCTCCAGACGACCGCGCCGACGCCCTGATCCTGGCCCAGCGGCATGAGTTCCCACTCGTAGTCGCGGCCGACCAGCGAGTAGTACACCTGGTGCGCGACGTAGCGGGTCAGGCCGTGCTTGTCCGCCGCGGCAAGGGATTTCATCAGCTGCCAACCGGCGAAGTTGGAGGCGCCGAGGTAGCGGATCTTGCCCGCGCGCACCAGATCGTCCAGTGCGGCAACAACTTCCTCGACCGGGGTGCCCGCGTCGAAGGCGTGCAGCTGGAACAGGTCGATGTAGTCGGTGCCCAGCCTGCGCAGCGAGGCCTCCACGGCGCCGATCAGCCGGGCGCGGCCGGAACCGGCCTGCGACGGGCCCGGTCCGGTGGGCAGCGAGGCCTTGGTGGAGATGAGCAGCTGATCGCGCCTGCCCTTGATGGCCGCGCCGAGCACCTCCTCGGAGGCGCCGTCGGAGTAGACGTCGGCGGTGTCGAACATGGTGACACCAGCCTCCAGGCTGATGTCGATCAACCGCCGTGCCTGCTCGGCATCGGTGTCACCCCAGGCGCTGAACAGCGCTCCCCGTCCGCCGAAAGTGCCCGCGCCGAAGCTCAGGGCCGGAACGAGCAGACCTGATGCGCCGAGCCGCCGATACTCCATTTTGACTCCTAAGGGGTCTATAGTTCCGTTAACACTCCAAACGGTACACCCCTTTGGCCCTAAATAAAACTGGAGACCCATTATGAACGACGACGAGGTGGCGCCTGGCTCGGTTCGCCCTGGTGGACGCACGGCCCGAGTCCGCGAGGCCGTGCTGCAGGTCGCCGGTGACCTGCTGGCCGAGCGCGGCTTCGCCCACCTGGACCTGGCCGAAGTGGCCGCCGCCGCCGAGGTCGGCAAGACCACCGTCTATCGGCGCTGGCGCAATCCGACGGGCCTGGTCACCGATCTCCTGGTCGACATGGCCGAACAGTCCGTGTCGCACGCCGACACCGGGTCACTGCTCGGCGACCTCACCGCCAACGCCCGCCTGGTCGCCAAGACGTTGACAGATCCACGCCAGGGCAAGCTCTTTCAGTCCGTCATCGCCGCCGCGACCTGTGACGAGTCCGCCGCCACCGCCCTGCGCCGCTTCTACGACGTCCGCCTCACCGAATGGTCACCGTGCGTCGAACGAGCCGTCGAACGTGGCGAGGCGCCCGAGGGCACCGATGCCCGCGCCGTGCTGTCGGCGGTGTCCGCCCCGCTGTACTACCGGCTGTTGGCGAGTGGCGACCCGATCGACGACCACGCCGCCACCACCGCCGCCCGAGCCGCCGTAAACGCGGTAACCGCAGGCACATTCATCACAGCCGACGCAATACCAACGTCCACGCACACCAATTGACTTCCCGCACAACGAATCGCATGCGATTCCGTGTGCGGCAGATCAGCAAGTGTGCGGCTGCGGGACGAGACGCACGGTGGCTACGCCGTCCAGGCGGCGCTGCGGCCGGTGAGCGCCAGGACGCGGTCGAGTGCGGACGCCTCCGCCGGGACCGGAACCACCGGACCGAAGAGCCCGGGGGTGCCCTCGGGCGGGACGCCATCGAGCATGTCGAGCAAGATGGCGAGGTCGTCCGCGGTGGCGCTGAACGGCTGGCCGGTGGCCCTGGCCAGATCCCAGCCGTGCACGACGATTTCGTCCAGCGCGATCCTGGCCATCACCGGCGCCTGCTCACTGACGCCACCCGCCTCGGTCACACCGTCCCACGCGTCCGGCTCACGCCAGGCACCGACGAGCGCCTTGAGTTGGGCGGGGATGCGGGTGCGCCAATCGCCGGGCAGCGCGCGCTCGGCCCCGATGGACGGCGCGACCGAACCGCCGACGGCCTCCTTCGTCGCGGCCTGGCGGAACGCCTCGGTCAGATCGACGACGTGCGCGAGCAGGTCGCGCACGCTGGTGTCCGCGCACGGCGAGTCGGCGGCGAGCTGATCATCGCTGATGCGCACGACCACGGCCTCGAGTGCGGTGGCGGCCGGTTCGAAATCGAATTCCTGGTTCATCGGGTCTCCTGGGCATGCGGGACGTCTCTCTTGTGCAGACGACGCGGCGCCCCGGGATTCATCGGTGCCCGCCCGGCACGAATTCGAGCGGCCGCGGCGCACGCGTCGTCGACCGAATTCGGCCGGCTGCCAGGCCCGTCCGACGCCGCCCGCGGCACCGCACCGCGACCAAGTCGTGACAGCGAAAAGCGCTGGAAAAGAGGACAATTGGTAGATGAAGGGTGATCGAGTGGAGATCGTCGTCGACTTCGGTGACGGGTCTCGCAGTTATGAAGTAGTGGCCACCCGTGCGGGGCGGCGAGTCGACGTGCGCATCGCGCGCGGCGTCGTGGAAGTGAGCGAGGTGACCCGGACCGGGACACCGGTGCGGACCGCGCGGTTCATGGCTGCCCGCACGCTGGCCTTGGTCGAGTATCCCGCCAACGGAACCGGGGCGCTCGACGGCGAGTAGTCCGAACCCGCTACGGCGAGATCTTGGCGCGCACCGTCGCGTGCAGTTCGCGCAGGCTGGAGCGCTCGGTAGCGACTTCCAAAACCCGAGTGCCGTGCGCGTTTCCGGCCAGTTCGACGGCCAGCTGCGCGGGATCTACCTGCTTGTGCGGGATGCGGTAGGCGGCACACAGCGCGGCCAGGTCCATCCCGTGCGGCGTGCCGAAGACGCGCTCGAAGACGCCCGCGTACTGCGGGTCGCCCTGCTCGAGCAGCTCGAAGATGCCGCCGCCGTCGTCGTTGGCCACCACGATGGTCAGATCGGCGGGCCGCGGCTCGCCGGGACCGATCAGCAGGCCGGACGCGTCGTGCAGGAAGGTCAGATCGCCGATCAGCGCGACGGTGCGGCCCTCGTGCCGCAGTGCCGCGCCGACGGCGGTGGACACCGTGCCGTCGATGCCCGCGACACCGCGGTTCGACAGCACCCGGATGCCGGGGCGCGGATGCGACACCAGCGCGGCATCGCGCACGGGATTCGAAGCGCCGAGCAGCAATTGATCGCCGTCCCGCAGCGCGTTCATCACCACCGCGGCCACGTGCAGGCCGGTCGGCTTCGGGTGGCGGTCGAGTTCCTCGCGCACCACCTGATTCGCCTTCGCGTCGAGTTCGCGACAGTACGCCAGCCACTCCGGCCGGGGCGCGCCGCTGGTGACCGCCCTGGTTCCGGTGCCGAGCACGTTGCCGGAGACATCGGGCCAGCGCGGGCCCGTGGTGAGCGCGTAGACCCGAACAGCCGGGTCGGCAAGCACTTTGGAGACCTGACGGTGCAGGGTCGGCCGCCCGGTGATGATGGCCTGGCGCGGCTTCAGCAGCGGCAGCGCGAGCGGGTGCAGCGCGGGCCCGTGCATCGGGGCGGTGGGTTCGGCGACCGTGGGCAGGTCGGCCAGTTCCGGCCGCAGCCCGGCGCCGTGCCCGGAGATGACGACGGTGTCGGGAGTTAGATCGAGATCGAGCGGCACGTCCAAGGTGGCGTACTGGGTCTGGGTCCACGCCTGGTCGTCCGCGCGGCCGTCCGGCGTCAGCTCGCCCGGTGCGAGGTTCGGCACCAGCGGTTCGCGCAGCGGGATGTCGAAGTGCACCGGGCCCGCATTGCCGGAGCGGGTGCCGCGGGCCGCCGCGAGGACCCGGCAGACGGCCGAGCGCCACTGGCTGTTCTGGTGCCCGTACTCGGCGCAGTCGGCGGTCAGCGCCTCCTCCTCGGCGAGGCCGAGGCTGATGGTGGCGCGGACCTGGCTACCGAACAGTCCGAGCTGCTCCACCGTCTGATTCGCGCCGGAACCGAGCATCTCGTACGGCCGGTTGGCGCTGAGCACGACCAGTGGAATGCGCGCGTAGTTGGCCTCCAGCACGGCCGGGCCGAGGTTGGCCACCGCGGTCCCCGACGTCATCACGACGGGCACCGGCAGGCGGCTGGACACCGACAAACCGATCGCCAGGAAGCCCGCGGTCCGCTCGTCGATGCGCATGTGCAGCCGCAGCCGCCCGGCCGCGTCGGCGGCCTGCAGCGCGAAGGCCAGCGGGGCGTTGCGCGATCCGGGGCACAGGACGACGTCCCGCACCCCGCCCCGCGCGAGTTCGTCCACCACGACCTGCGCTTGTGCTGTAGACGGGTTCACGACTCCAGCCTCTCAGACAGTGGCCCCCGCGTCTGCGTCGCCCTGCTCACACCCGGCAGGTCGGCCCGGCCCGGCCGGACAGCAGAACGCGCCGCACATCGGAAAGCACGGCCGCGGGCGGCCGGTCGATGTGCGACGCGTTCGACGTGCACGGTGTTAATTCAGTTGGCGTGCTTCTGAATCAGGTCGCCGACGCGCGGCAACGCCTCGATGACGTTCTTCTTCGCCGACGAACGCATCGACGAGTAGACCTTCTTCAGCGCGGGCCGGGTGGAGGCTTCGGCGCGGGCGTCGGTGACCGAGAGCAACGCCTCGGCGACCTGGTCGGACTTGGCGACCAGCAGATCGCCGAACGTGCCCGACCCGGTGGCGGTGAATTCCTGCCAGAACGGGTCAAGCTGCGCAACCAGTTTGGGCGCCAACGACGCCAGCGCGTCGGGCACGATCGACGGGCTGATCTTCTTGACCGCCGCGTAGCCACCCTTCACAGCCAGGCCGGACGCACCACCCTTGTCCGAGACCTCGGCATCAAGAACCTCGACGGCATCGGCAAGGAAAGCCGGGCGCTTGGCGTCGTCGAGCAGGGATTCAGACAGTGCTGCAACCACTTTCAGGTCCTCCGGAATAGGTTTCGATGAACGAGCAGGCGCAACTATACGCATCCCCGCGCAACTGGTCGCGGCACTCACCGGCTCAAGGCTGCCACGGCAGCAATTGCACCATCAATCCTTCACAATCGGCGAGCACATTGCCCTGCTCATCGAGCAATTCGGCGGTGATGAAGGTCTTGCGCCCCTCGGTGCGATCGACACGACCGCGCACCGTCAGTGGTGTCTCCAGCGGAGTGATCTTGCGATAGTTCACATGCAGATACGCGGTGCGGCTGATCGGCCGTCCGGCGTAGTGCACGATCATGCCGAGCAGATCGTCGAACAGCAGCGGCAGCACGCCGCCGTGCGCCGCGCCGTTGCCGCCGAGATGGAAACGGCGGAACTCACCCGTCATCCGGATGCCGTCCGGGCCCGCCTCGGCCACCTGCCACGGCAGCAGCAGAAGGCTTCCGCGGCCGGGCAATTCGACGGCGCGACCCGCGGGTCCCTGAAGCTCGGGTGCGCGGTGTGGCTCGAGCAGCGCGATGAGTTGTTGGGCGTGATCGAGCGCGGCGCCGAAGACCTCGTCGGGCGCGTCGACCGAAACCGCGAGATCCTGCAGCGTCCGCATCGCCTCGACGAACGGGCCGAAGTTGCGCCCGATCTTCGCGCGGGACACCTTCGGAAATCCCCCGTGCTTCTCGTACCGCGACTCATCCACCGCACTACGGTCGATAACCGGTTTCACTGCATCACGCCCTCCCGCCGCCCGGCCGCCACCCCTCATCGAATCGCTACGCGATACTGCATCCATAGATGCACGGTAACGCGTTGTTTTACACCGTCAAGTCGTGGCACTTTCGTACACCCGGTCAGCCGACTCAGAGCCGAGAGCAATAATCACTGGCGTGACGTTCAATCCGAAGTTGTGGCGGCCCGTCCCCGGGTTCGAGAATCTGACCGACATCACCTACCACCGGCACACCGAACAGGGCACCGTCCGTGTCGCTTTCGATCGCCCGGAGGTACGCAATGCGTTTCGTCCGCATACGGTCGACGAACTCTATCGGGCGCTGGACCACGCGCGGATGACCGCGGACGTCGGTGCGGTGCTGCTCACCGGCAACGGCCCGAGCGAGAAGGACGGCGGCTGGGCTTTCTGCTCCGGCGGCGACCAGCGCATCCGCGGCCGCAACGGCTACCAGTACGCCAGTGGCGACACCGCGGACACCGTCGACCAGGCCCGGGCGGGCCGGTTGCACATCCTCGAGGTGCAGCGACTGATCCGGTTCATGCCGAAGGTGGTCATCGCGCTGGTGAACGGCTGGGCCGCGGGCGGCGGGCACAGCCTGCACGTCGTCTGCGACCTCACCTTGGCCAGCCGCGAGCACGCCCGCTTCAAGCAGACCGACGCCGACGTGGGCAGCTTCGACGGCGGCTACGGCAGCGCGTATCTCGCGAAGATGGTGGGCCAGAAGTTCGCCCGCGAGATCTTCTTCCTCGGCCGCCCGTACACCGCCGAGGAAATGCACCAGATGGGCGCGGTGAACAAGGTCGTCGACCACGCCGAACTGGAAGATGTCGCGCTGGAATGGACCGCCGACATCAACGGCAAATCCCCACAAGCGCAACGCATGCTGAAGTACGCGTTCAACCTGCTCGACGACGGCCTGGTCGGCCAGCAACTGTTCGCGGGCGAGGCGACCCGGATGGCCTACATGACCGACGAGGCCGTCGAGGGCCGCGACGCGTTCCTGGAGAAGCGCAAGCCCGACTGGACCCCCTACCCCTGGTACTTCTGACATGGACATCCTCAGCAGCCGAATCATTTTGCGGCCCGCCGACTACCCGCGCACGCTCGGCTTCTATCGCGACGGGGTCGGGCTGGCCATCGCGCGGGAGTATCCGGGCGGCACGGTGTTCTTCGCTGGACAGTCGCTGGTCGAGGTGGCCGCGCACGGCGGATCGGATCAGCCGTCCACGTTCACCGGTGCCATCTGGCTCCAGGTGCGCGACGCCTCGGACGCCGCGGCGGAGCTCGCATTGAAGGGCATCGCCATCGACCGGCCGCCCGTTCAGGAGCCGTGGGGACTCATCGAAATGTGGGTGCGCGACCCGGACGGGGTGCCGATCGTGTTCGTCGAAGTGCCGCCGGAGCACCCGATCCGCCGAGATACCCGCAGGTCAACGGACTGACATTACATTCGTACGTGCGATCGGCCGCGGGACCCGAGTTGCCAAGGGCCGCCACGGCGAGGACGATAGCGCTCGGATGGCCCCCGACCGCCGATGTCCGGCCCGGCCACCGTGCGTAACCCGTCCGACGAGTGAATCGCAGTCTCGATGCCTGGCGTACCTGAGCCCCTATTCCTGGGGGTGGCCGCACATGTCTCGCGCCGCCCCAGCAAACCGACCACCCGTTCCGCGTTCGGCGACGCGACCATGACACGATCGCTACCGTGAGCGAGCGCAGTGGGCGAGCCGTAGGCACAGCGCCTCTGGGGAAGATGGAGCCGAACCTCGGCGAGGTGAGGTCGTGAGTAGGCCCGATGGCCATCCGAGTGTCGACGGGGTGCAATCGTGAGGGAGCGAAGCGAGCGAACCATCGACACAGCGTCCTCGCGAACGACGGAACCGAGCGCCAGCGAGGTGGAGTCGTGAGCCGCACTCTCCGCACGCTGCCCATGCCCACCGGCTCCGGCGCGGGCGAGGTACTCCCCCATCTGCGAGAAGCGTTGGAGGGCAGCGGGCCCGCGTGGCTACCGATCCCGACCAGCGACCGCCGCGAGGCCAGGCGCCTCAGCGAGGCCCTCGCACCCGGCGAGACCATCGATGACGACGTCGCCCTCGTGGTGACCACCTCCGGCACCACCGGCGTGCCCAAGGGCGCGATGCTCAGCGCCGCAGCGCTGGGGGCCAGCGGCACCGCAACGCACGAACGGCTCGGCGGACCGGGCAGCTGGCTGCTCGCGCTGCCGACGCATCACATCGCGGGCATCCAGGTGCTGCTGCGCAGCATCCTCGCGGGCACCCAACCGACCATCCTCGACGTGTCGGGCGGTTTCCTGCCCGAGGCGCTGGCGGGTGCCGTCTCCGGCATGCGCGGCGATCGGCGCTACACCGCGCTGGTGCCGACCCAGCTGATCAAGGCACTCGACGCCCCCGTCGCCGCGACGGCGCTCGCCCAATTGGACGGCGTCCTCGTCGGCGGCGCGGCCACCCCGCTGCCGGTGTACGAACGCGCGAAAGCGGCCGGTATCAACGTCGTTCGCACCTACGGCATGAGCGAGACCTGCGGCGGCTGCGTGTACGACGGCATACCGCTGGACGGCACGCAGATCCGCATAGAGGACGGCCGGGTGCTGCTCGGCGGCGCGATGATCGCCTCGGGCTACCGCGGCCAACCGGATCACCCCGCCTTCGCCGAACCGGGCTGGTTCCGCACCGAGGACGCGGGCACCTTCGACAACAGCAGGCTGAGCATCACCGGCCGACTCGACGAGGCCATCATGACCGGCGGCCTCCTGGTGATCCCGCAGGTCGTCGAAGCCGTGCTGATGAACCACCCGGCCATCCGCGAATGCGTCGTACTCGGCTTACCGGACGAGCGCCTCGGCCAACGCGTCGCGGTCGTGGTCGTCCCCGCCCCCGGCGTCGTGCCGACCCTCGACGAACTGCGCGAATACGTGGTGGCCGAACTGGATTCCATCGCCGCGCCGCGCGAACTCACGCTGGTCGACGAGATCCCCATGCGCGGGCCGGGCAAGCCCGATCGCACCAGTCTCCGAGAAAGCCTGCTCGCCGACTCGACCCGCTAACGGACGCAAGTGACCGCGTCATAGTCATGCAAGGGCCGTGCAAGAAGTGGGCCGCACAGTCTTACCCATGACTTCTTTCACACCCACTTCAGCACTCGCCGTCGAGGCGGACGGGCTGGTCAAGGTGTTCGGGGAACAGCGCGCCGTCGACGGTGTGAGCTTGGCGGTACCGCAGGGCTCGGTGTACGGCGTGCTCGGACCGAACGGGGCCGGCAAGACCACGACCATCAAGATGCTGGCTACGCTGCTTCGCCTGGACGGCGGCAGCGCCCGCATCTTCGGCCACGATGTGGTCGCCGAGCCGACGGCCGTGCGGTCGTTGGTCGGCGTCACCGGGCAGTACGCCTCGGTCGACGAGGACCTGTCCGCCACCGAAAACCTGATCCTGTTCTCCCGCCTGCTCGGCCTCAGCCGGACCGACGCGCGCCGCAAGTCGGTCGAGCTGCTCGAGGAGTTCGACCTCGTCGAGGCGGCGACCAAGCCGCTCAAGAACTTCTCCGGCGGCATGCGGCGCAGGCTCGACCTGGCCGCCAGCCTGATCTCCACCCCGCCGCTGCTGTTCCTCGACGAGCCGACCACCGGTCTCGACCCGCGCACCCGCGCCCAGATGTGGGAGACCATCCGCAGGCTGGTCCGCGAGGGCGCCACGGTGCTGCTCACCACGCAGTACCTGGACGAGGCCGATCAGCTGGCCGACCGCATCGCGGTGATCGACCACGGCAAGGTGATCGCCGACGGCACCGCCGACGAGCTCAAGGCCTCGGTCGGCGGCTCCTCGCTGCACCTGACCCTGGTCGACCGCGGGCAGCTCGACGAGGCCCGCCGGATCGTCAGCGAGTTCCCCGGCGTCGACGCCGTGATCACGCCGGAGGCCGGTCGGCTCACCGCACCGCTGCAGGACGCCGGACTGACCGCCGATCTGCTGATTCGCCTGCGCGAGTGGCAGATCGGCATCGAGGAGATCACCGTCAGCAAGCCGAGCCTCGACGAGGTCTTCCTCACCATTACCGGCCGCCCGGCCGAAGACGACACCGATTCCGAACGGAGCGCGGCATGACGACCATCACCGCACCTGCCAAGCCGCGCCGCGCGGCACCTGTCAACATTCCCGAGGTCAGCAACCACATCAGCTTGCGCAGGACCGTGGAGACCTCGTTCACCATGGCCTACCGCGGCCTGCTGAAGATCAAGCACAACCCGGAACAGCTGTTCGACGTGACCGTCCAGCCGATCCTGTTCACCGCGTTGTTCGCCTACATCTTCGGCGGGTCGATCGGCGGGTCGGTGCACGACTACCTGCCGACCCTGATCCCCGGCATCCTGGTGCAGACGGTGATCCTGACCTCGGTCGTCACCGGAACCCAGCTGCGCGAGGACATGGACAAGGGCGTCTTCGACCGGTTCAAATCCCTGCCGATCGCCCGCATTTCGGCCCTGACCGGTGCGCTGATCGCCGACATGGTGCGCTACACCATCGCGACGGTGCTCACCGTCGTGGTCGGGCTGGCTCTCGGCTACCGGCCCGGCGGCGGTTTCGTCGGCGTGGTCGCCGCCGGACTGGTGATCATCGTGTGCTCGTTCGCGGTCAGCTGGATCTGGGCGCTCGTCGGTGTCACCGGCAAGAGTGCCTCTGGCGTGCAGGGCATTTCGATGATGATCATGTTCCCACTGACGTTCATGTCCGGTGCGCTGGCGCCGGTGAGCAAGATGCCGGGCTGGCTGCAGGGCCTGAACCACGTGAACCCCGTCTACTACATGGTCAACGCGGCCCAGGACCTGATGAACGGCAACATCTACGGCAACAACCTGGCCTTCTCGCTGATCGGCTCGGTGGTGGTGATCGCCATCTTCGCGCCGCTGGCCGTCAAGGCGTACATGCGCCGGGCGTGACAACCGAAAACCGATGAGGGACAACGGAACGCCGGACGACTCGTGGTCGTCCGGCGTTCCGTCGCGTTCAGCGCGAGTGCGGCAACTCCCCCAGGAGCTGCATGATCCGGTCGGCCGAATCCCGTCGACGCATGCGCACCACCTTCGCCCTGGCCTCCGCCAGCGGGCCCGCACCGAGGTGCCGGTCGACCAATTCGGCGTGCGTGGACCAGCGCATCGACGGAAAGTCCTGACGGCAGAACGCATTCGGCGCCAGCGCGAACAGTTCCAAGCCGCGGACCCGATCCTGCCCGGTGACAATCAGATACGACCCGACCGCGCAGGCGACCGCACCGATCTGCGGCAGGTCCTGGAACTGCGCCATCGTCGGCAACATGAGATCGACCAGGTTCTCGACGAGCTCGCCCGCGGTCTCCACCTCGCCGTACAGCAGGCGCGCGTCCAACACGGCAGCACCGAGCATCAGCCCGCCCGGCCCCGGGTTCCCCTCGTCGGTCGGCCAGCCGGACACCTCCAAGGCCTGTCGATAGCGGTCGAGACCGCCCTCGATATCGCCGTCGGCGAGCGCCACCTCGGCGGAACTCTGCATGATCGTGGCGAGCAGATGATTCTGCTTGCCCACCACGCCGTCCACCTCCGCCGATCCGAACGCGCGCGCCAATTCTTGCCTGGCTTCCGGCAGCCGCCCGGCGCCGATCAGCGACGCGACCAGCATGGCCCGCGTCTCGACGGTGTCCTCGTACGCCCCCAACCGCTGCAGCATGCCGAGCGAGCGGGCGTAGTACGCCACCGCCTTCTCGTACTCGGCGATCTGACCGTAGACCTGGCCGAGGTGCCTGCACACCATGGCCACACTCCAGACATTGTCATTGCCGTAGATGTCGAGCGCGTGCACCGCGTCCACCGTCGAACCACGCACATCGCCGAGGTTCTCCTTGATGTTCGCACGCAAAAGCAATGCGGTGGAACGTGTTTCGAGATCCTTCGACCGGATGGAATTCGCGATGTACCGCGCGAGCCCGCGTCCGTCCGAGCGGCTCAACACGATTCTGCCGATGAAGCGGTTGGCTTCGCTGAGATCGGTTCTGCTGCGGAGCAATCGGCGGACCCTGGTGCGCAACCGCGCGAGCTCACGCGGTTCGGCCCGGCTGAAGGCCAAGTGCATGAACATCGTCTGATAGCTCATCAACACCAGGTCCCCGGGTGGCGCGTCCGGACCGGTATCGGCCGGGTGGAGTTCGGCGACGCGGGGCGCCCAGGCGATCACCTCCATGTGCGAACCGCGCAGCACCCACAGCATGGCGATCACCGGAAACACCGTGTACGCGACACCGGCGTCGCGCCGTTCGAGCGCATAGCGCAGTGCCGCAAGCAGATTGTCCAGCTCGGTGGTCACCGCGAGGGCCAGCTCCACCTGGTCGCCGGTGATGAAGCGGGCCGCGGCGTCGGCGGAATAGTTCTTGGCCCACACCATCAATCGCTCGGCCATCAGGTCGGACTCGGCGGGACAACCGGCCAGTTGTTCGTCGCCGTACTCCCGCACCGTCTCCAGCATGCGGTAGCGGGTGCCGAGGACCTCGTCGTCGAGCAGGGTGAGCAGCGACTGGTTCACCAAACCGTCGACCGCCGCCGCGACGTCGTCCACCTCCGGCCCGCTGACCACCGCCTCGGCCGCGGCCAGCGTGAAACCCGCTGGGAATCGGCACAATCGACGCAAGGCCACCTGCTGCGGGGCGTCCAGCAGATTCCAGCTCCAGTCGATCACCGCGTGCAAGGTGCGGTGGCGTTCCGGCGAGCTGCGATCACCGTGGCGCAGTAGCGCGAATCGATCCGCCAGCCGCAGATTGATCTCCTCGACGCTCATCACCCGGACCCGCGCGGCGGCGAGTTCGATGGCCAACGGCAGGCCGTCGAGGGTGTGGCACAGCAGGGCGACGATCTCGGGATCGAGCCGGACGCCGGGACGCACCGACCTGGCGCGGGCCGCGAACAGTTCGGTCGCGGGCGACCCGGCCGCGTCGATGGTCAACGGCGGCAACGGGTATACCGCCTCGGCGGTGATCATCAGCGGCGCCCGGCTGGTGGTCAGCACGGTCAGCAGATCCGCGACGCCGATCAGATCGGCGACCACCATCGCGACAGCGTCGATCAGATGTTCACAGTTGTCCAGGATGAGCGTCATCGGACGCGCGGCGACCGCGTTGCGCAGGCGCTGCCTGCTTGCCGCGACGACCTCCCGATTCCGCAGGGCGGACGCCGAGCCGAGCGACACATCGCTCAGGCCGAGCACCGCGCTGATCGCGGCCTCGATCTCGAGCACGACGTCGGTGTCCTCCGCGCGGATCGACGCCAGCTCCACCAGCACCACCGAGCGGGTGTGCGCCACCCGCGCGCCGACCTCGTTGGCGATGCGCGTCTTGCCGGATCCGCCGGGGCCGAGCACCGTGACCACCCGCGAGGTGCGCAGCAGTGCGTCGAGCGCGGTCAGATCGGCCTCGCGACCCAGCAGGGCGTTGGGCGCGGCGCGCAGCCCGATCGCCGCGGGCATGGCGAAGTCGGTGCTCGTGTCGGGTCGTGCGGGGCTGCCGTTTCCGGAAGGGATTGCCGCGCCGCGGGGCGGCGCTGTCGCCGCCGCGGCGGGTGCGATGCGGTCCAGCGAGTCGCCGCGCAAGATCGCGGTATTCAACTCGACCAGCGCCGGTCCCGGGTCCGCGCCGAGTTGCTCGGCCAGCCGAGTTCGGAAGGCGGCGAACGACTCCAGCGCCTCGTTGGGGCGGCCTGCCACGGCGAGCAGCCGCATCAGGGTGAGCTGAGCGGGTTCGTCGAGCGGGTTGCGGCCGGCCCGGAACCGGGCGATCCGCAGCGCGCCGTCGAGGTCGCCGGTCGACTCGCGAGCGGCCAGCTCGAGTGCGTCCAGTTCGGCAAGCCTGCTCGTCGCGAGGGCATGCAGCGCGTCCGCAACCTCGCCCGGCGGCAGATCCGCGCCGGGCTCGCCGCGCCACAGCGCCCGCGCCTGCGCGATCGCGTCGAGGCAGCCCGCGTCGTCACCGGCGGTCCGGTAGTCGCGGGCCAGGCGGGTCAGTTCCGCGACGCGGGTCAGATCCACTTGGTCCGCGTGCAAGGTCAGGCGGTAACCGGCCGGGCCGATCTCCAGCGCGCCGTCGGGCAGCGCGGAACGCAGCCGGGACACCTGCGTGTGCAGCGCGTTCATCGGCGCGCGCGGCGGCTGCTCGCCCCATACGTCGTCGATCAGAGACTGTGCGCTGCGGCTACGGCCGGGACGCATGGCCAAGGCGGCGAGCAGCAGTCGGGAGCGGGCTCCGGGTAGCGCGGTCAGCGCGCCGTCTCGGCGCAGCGCGATCTCGCCCAGCAGGGCGACCACGACTGGTTCACCTGCGGGCGCCTGCAACGCTTGGCCGCGCCCATTCGGGCCGCTCTGATCCGACAACATCCCGTGATAATCGTATGCGAGTAGCCCTGGCTGAGCCGACATGGTTTTTTACCCCATTTCCAGTGGTCGGTCGCCTACGCTGTCGGCATGGCTGAGTTCGAAGTGGTCCGGCAGGCCGTGATCTCGGCCGAGCCGTCGCGTATTCACGGGTTCATCGACAACCTGCACGAATGGACGAAGTGGTCCCCCTGGGAGGACATCGACCCGCAGTTGCAGCGCACCTACACCGGCCCGGATGCCGGTATCGGCGCCAAATACGCCTGGATCGGCAACCGTAAGGCCGGTGCGGGCAGCATGGAGGTCGTCGCCAGCGCCGATCGCGAGATCGGTATCCAGCTGGTCTTCGAGAAGCCCTGGAAGGCCACCAACCAGGTCCTGTTCGAGCTGAACCCGACCGAATCCGGTGCCACCGAGGTGGTCTGGCGGATGACCGGGGAGCAGCAGGGCCTGATGAAGGTGCTCTCCAAGATCTTGCCGACCGACAAGATCGTCGGCAAGGACTTCGAGAAGGGGCTGGCGCGGTTGAAGGCGGTCGTCGAGGCCAACGGCGGCTGAGCGACCCGAGCACCCCGCGCCGGTGCGGCTGAGCACCGGCGCTGAGCGGCCGATGTCCGACCGCGACACTATGCTGCGGGGATGGCTACAGCAGCGCAATGGATCGAGGGCGCGCGTCCACGCACCCTGCCGAACGCAATCGCCCCGGTGCTGGCAGGCACCGGCGCCGCCGCCTCGCTCGACGGTGCCGTGTGGTGGAAAGCCGTTCTCGCGCTGCTGGTTTCGCTGGCCCTGATCATCGGCGTCAACTTCGCCAACGACTACTCCGACGGCATCCGCGGCACCGACGACGTGCGCGTCGGCCCGGTGCGGCTGGTCGGGCAGAAGCTGGCCTCGGCCGCCGCGGTGCGCAATGCGGCGATCCTGAGCCTCGGCATCGCCGCGGTGATCGGCCTGATCCTCGCCGCGACGACGGCCTGGTGGCTGCTGCTCGTCGGCGTGGCCTGCTTGGCCGGCGCGTGGTTCTACACCGGCGGCAGTAAGCCGTACGGCTACAGCGGCTTCGGTGAGATCGCGGTGTTCGTGTTCTTCGGCCTGGTCGGTGTGCTCGGCACCGAGTTCGTGCAGGCGGAGAAGGTCGACTGGGCGGGTGTGGTGCTCGCGGTCTCGGTCGGCGCGTTCTCCAGCGCGGTGCTCGTCGCGAACAACCTGCGCGACATCCCGACCGACTCGCAGTCCGGAAAGGTCACCCTGGCAGTCAAACTCGGCGACCCGCGGACCAGGACGCTGCAGCTCGCGCTGCTCGCCGTCCCGTTCATCGGCACGCTGCTGCTGGTGGCGCGCACCCCGTTCGCGCTGGTCGGCCTGCTCGCCATTCCGCTCGCGGTCCGCGCCAATGCCCCGGTGCGCTCCGGCAAGGGTGGGCTGGAACTCATTCCGGCCCTGCGCGACTCCGGCCTGGCGATGCTCGCCTGGTCCGCGCTCACCGCCGTCGCCGTCAGCTTCGGGTGAGGCGGCGCAGGGACTGATCCTCGCTAGTCGTCGCCGTCCGGGACCAGGATGCCGAGGATCCAGTTGACGATCGAGACGATCAGGCCGCCGATCACCGCGGCCCAGAAGCCGTCGACGCGCAGGCCGTAGTCGGTGGTCTCGCTGATCTTCGCGGTCAGCCACAGCATGAGCGCGTTGATCACCAGCAGGAACAGGCCGAGCGTGACGATCACCAGCGGCAGCGAGAGCAGCTTGACGATCGGCTTGACCAGCGCGTTCACCACCGTGAAGACCGCCGCGACGGCGAGCACGACGAGGACCTTCCCGACATTGCCGTTGTCCGCCGGACTGATGATGTCGATCTTGTCGACCCAGGCGGCGGCCAGCCAGATGGCCACCCCGTTGATGATCAACCGAATCAGAAGCTGCATGCGCCCATGCTAAAGCGACCGGGCGGACATGTGTCGTCTCAAAACGCAATTCGCGGCGGTCGCCCGGCGGGACAGCGCCGGGATCCGCGAACGTCGTCGATTCGGCGTGACGACACATGTCCACCAGCTCAGGCCGCGCGATCGAGCAGCGCGTGCACCTTGGGCCGCAGGTCGTGGATCGGCTCCGAGCCGCCGAACAGGCGCACCGTGGTCTGGTTGGGTGCGCGCAGGATGCCGAGCAGCACGTGCCCGGATTCGATGGTCTTGTCCTTGCGGGCCAGCGCCTCCCGCAGGGACAGCTCGAGCACCTTCTTCGAGTCCTTCGTGAACGGGATGTGGCCGTAGGTGACAGCACGGCCCCAACCGAACGGACCGCGCCGCCCCTCGGGTATCGGACGATCGAGCGCATCCTCGCCGAAATTGGCCTGCAGCGACTCACGCACGGCGTCGAGGTCGATCCCGATCGAGCGCAACGCCTCGGCGTCCTCTTCGCCCAGCGGTTCGCTCCCCAGCGGTTCGCCCTTGCGCTGCGCCGCCAGCACGGTCATCACGCTCTCGTGCGTGACACCCGCCTCGGCCAACAGCGCCTTCAGTTCGTCCTCACCCTGCGACAGCAGGCCGAGCAGCACGTGCTCGATCTCGATGTTCGGCGAGCGCAGTTCGCGCGCGTCTTCCTGGGCCATCACGATGGCCGTTCGCGCCGTCTTGGTGAACCGTTCGAACATCAGCGGTTCCTGCCTCTCTGATTGTGCTTCTGGTGGGCTGCCTGCTTGCTGACCTCGAGTGCCTCCGCGATCGCCTGCCAGGACCAGCCCTGTTCACGGGCGTTGGCCACCTGGATCGCTTCCAGTCGTTCGAGCAGCCGCCGCAGTGCGAGTACCGCGCGCAGCCCGACCTTGGGGTCGGGGCTGCCCGCGGCGGCCGCGAGAGTGGTTGCTTCAGTCATGTCGTCAATTTTGATTGACGAGCCGGGCAGATGTCAACAGAAATTGACGAAGGGGTTGTTCGCGGTCAGCGAAGCGCCGAGTCAGCGCACAACGAAGGCCACCTACGCTCGGGTACTGAAACCCGAATGAAGGTGGCCTTAACAGCCGTGCGCCTGCGAGCGGTTCAGCCCGCCCATTCGCCGGTGGCGGCGAACTTGTCCAAGATCGCGGTCGGTTCGACCAGGCTCATGCCCTGCGATTCGACCCAGGCGTCATCGAAATACGTTCCGGCATAACGATCTCCGCCGTCGCACAGCAGCGTGACCACGCTGCCACCGCGACCGGCGGCGAGCATTTCCGCGATGATCGCGAACACGCCCCACAGGTTGGTGCCCGTGGAACCGCCGACCCGGCGGCCGAGCACCCGGCTCGCATACCGCGCCGCCGCAATGGAACCCGCGTCGGGCACGCCGATCATCCGATCGACCACCTGGCCGACGAACGAGGGCTCCACCCGCGGGCGGCCGATACCCTCGATGCGCGAGGACATTCCGGTCTCGTAGCCCGAGTCGGCCGTCTCGTAGCCGCCGTAGAACGCGGAGTTCTCCGGGTCGACCACCGCCAATTTCGTTGCGTGCCTGCGGTATCGGATGTAGCGGCCGATGGTGGCACTGGTGCCGCCGGTGCCCGCGCCGACCACCACCCACTCCGGCACCGGATGCGACTCCAAAGTCATTTGCTCGAAGATGGATTCGGCGATGTTGTTGTTGCCGCGCCAGTCGGTGGCGCGCTCGGCATGGGTGAACTGGTCCATGTAGTGGCCGCCACATTCGGCGGCGAGGCGGGCCGCCTCGGTGTACATGTCGGGCGGGCGCTGCACGAAATGGCAACGGCCGCCTTGCGCTTCGATCAACGCGATCTTCTGCGGCGAGGTGCTGGCCGGCATCACCGCGACGAAATCCAGGCCGAGCAGCTTCGCGAAATAGGCCTCGCTGACCGCGGTCGAGCCCGACGACGCCTCGACCACCGTGGTGCCCTCGGTAACCCAGCCATTGCAAATCGCGTACAGGAACAGGGACCTGGCCAGCCGATGCTTGAGACTGCCGGTGATATGGGTGGACTCGTCCTTCAGGTACAGCTGGACGTTCCACGCGGCGGGCAGCGGATACCGGAGCAGGTGGGTGTCGGCGCTGCGCTGGGCGTCCGCGTCGATCAGCCGAACGGCGTTGTCGACCCAATCGCGGGGGGTGCTGCGATCACAGGACTTCACGATGCCCCCTGATTGTCCTCAGGCTCCTCGCCGCGCAGCCGAGCCCGCAGTTGGGCCTTGTCGTGGCGGCGGCGCTCGTCCACCACCGCGATGTCCTCGTTGACCCGAACGCGCAGTCGCTTGAACAGCGTCAGCGACAACGGCATGGCGATGATCAGGGCAAACAGGGCGGCGACCACCAGCGGAATGTCCACTTTCACCAACCGCGCCAGCAGCACGATCAGCACCGTGATCACTACGACGAGGGCCAGCCTGGCCACCGTGTACAGACCGAGGTTGCGGGCAAGCCGCTGACCCGCGCCAGGGGTTTGCTGTCCTGGAACACCATCTGGTGGAGTTGCGTCACTCACGTCGCTCAGCCTATGCGAAGCTGTTGCCCGCCTGCGGCGCGCGCCTGGCGCCGAGGTCGGGAGCATATCCGATTTGTCTATTACTTCCCCTTTACCAACAGTAGGTGGTTCGAGTACCTAGGGGTTTCAGTGCAACGATGACGCCATCTGATGAGGGAACTGTCGAGAACGGAGAGGTTTGCTATGAGTGCGATCACCGTCGGCGGCCAGGACACCCTGCTGACACCAGGGCAGGTTGCTGCCATGTTCCACGTCGATCCCAAGACGGTCACCCGCTGGGCCCATGCCGGGCGTCTCGGGTCGTTGCGCACACCGGGCGGACATCGCCGGTTCCGCGAATCAGAGGTAATGCAGCTGCTCAAGTCGCTCACCACCGAGGCGACGGCACGCTGACTGCGGGCCGCGCGGGCCCATCGTGCCGGGGCCCGCGCCCACCCGTGGGACTGATTTCACGTCTGCGGTGTGCGGGAGCTACGCACGGGACTACCCTCGTTACCAGGAGGTGAGCGACGTGACGTACCTGTTGGCACTTATCGCGGTCGTGGCAGTCGCGGTGTTGTGCTGGAAAGCGTTCGGCCCCGAGAAGGCTGCCGGACCGTCCGCTACCCACTCGCGTTCACCGCAACGCAAGCGCGTCGTCGGACCGGACGACGACCCCGAGTTTCTCTGGCGGCTATCCCGCCAGCACCGCAACGGAGACTCCGACTCGACCGAGCGCTGAGCGCTCGGCCCGGATGCCCTCCCGCGCATCACATCTCACCATCGGCGTAGTTGCGCGCGTGCAATCCCTCGCTCGCGCGTAGTCGGTTCGCGAGCATCGCCAGGTAATGCTGGGCCTCCACGGAAAGCCCGGCAGAGGTCTGCACCAGCTTGCGCAACGCACTGTTGTTCAGCTGCTCGACCAGACTCCCGTCCGCGTTGACCACCGCGGCCGGGAGATAGGTGAAGTAATCGGAATCCAAGAGCCCGTCTCCTCAACCGTCTGTGCGCCGGATCAGCGCATCGCCTGTAGACAGGACACGGCGTTTCGCGGAACGGCACGCCGGGTGGTCCGTGATCTGCGCCACTCTCGGCACATTGGCTATTACCCGAGAGCCGGAGTGACCCCGGCCACTTTTCTGAATTCGGCGTCTTCGGCCGAACTATTTCCAGTGAAGTCGAGCTAACAATCACCGGCGCGCTGCCCACTACACCTTGTGCAAGGTGCCGGCGATGGAGCCCGCGCGGTAAAGGATCGAGTCATCCGGCCGGAGCTGGACCGCAACCGATTTGCCGTCGTCGACGCAATTCGCACCGCCGGTCGACCGGACCGCCAGGTCGAGTTCGGTCTCGTCGACGGTGATCACGCCGAGCGGGTGGTCGTGGTGGTGACCGCGGCGGAGGCGCCGTCCGTATCGCCGTTATGCGACCGGAGGGCGACCACGACCGCGGCCACCACCACAACGACAGCAACGCCCGCGACCACCGCCAGGCGTAACCAGATCGACCGATTCGGTGGTCGTTGCTCCGATGGCGCCGAATCATCGGGCGCCGACGGACCACCCCGACCCACCCTCCCGAGTGCAGTCCGGTGCCCGACCTCAGCTTTGGCATTTCCACCTGGCAATCCGTTCGCGAATCAGCCCGAACCTGTTGCGGCCCAGTAGCACTTGGCGCGCGGCCGTCGCCGGACCTGACACCAGTTGCGCGCCACCTGAAACGCCGATTTACCGATCGGCGACCGCGATCTCAGTTGTCACAGACTTGGCCCTCGGGGCATGGCGCAGCAACCGCATCGCTCTGTCCTGCCGATCCCCCGTTGCCGGTGCTACCGCCGGGCTTCCCCTTCCCCTTCCCCTTCCCCTTGCCGTTGGCGGACTTGCCATTGGCGGACCTGTCGGCACCCCCGTCGGACTTGTTCTTCTTCGGTTTCGGCTGTCCTGCTTGTTGCTGTTGCTGCTGGCTGGAATCGCCGTCCGAGGTAGCGGACGGGCGCGCCATGGCAGTGCCCGCGGTCAGCGAAATCGTCGTCGCGGCAAACAGTCCCACTGCGGCGACAGTCATCGTCTTCCGAATCATGTTTGATCCCTTCGCATTCGAGAGTGGTGCGGCCCGCCATGCACCCGGCGGCCACCGGACCGGTCGGCCAGTCCACGCAGTATTCGATGCAGTGAACATTCCAGATGGGAACAAACAAGATTCGGATCGGACATGGGTCGAGCCCGACTCGAACGGGCGAGTCGGGCTCGGCACCAGCGTTGCTTCTCCTCGGGCCGGGCGACCGGGGTGGTCGCTGTCGAGAGATAGCGTGCGGCGCAGCGGATTCACCGTGGTTGCGGCGCGGTTTCACGCGGTTACCCGGGGCAGCTGTCGGTCGAAACCAAAAGGTATTCAATACTGCGAGGTATTCAATACTAACGGGTAATGAATACTGCAAGGTATTGAATACCGAAAGGTTTCCTTATCGTCGAGAGTTTTTTAGAGCAGAGTTTTGCGGCATTTACCGCACGTCGCACATCGACAGTGTGTAGCCTCTTGAATTCTTGAACCCCTGATATGACAAGTGGTGGCGCGGTGCTCGGTGTTGACGGCTGTCTGGAACGCATCATGGACATTCCCGGCGCGCGCAGCGCGACGCTGGTGGACGGCGCGAGCGGTCTGGCGATTGCCGCGGCGGGGCTGCACAACGTCGTTGACCAGCACGAAGGCGCGGCGGCCACCACGGACATCGTGCGCGCCGTGCTCGACTGTCCCGCGCTGACGACCGGCCACGACGGCGAGGATCTCACCGAGATCATTGTCTGCGGCACGCACGGATATCACCTGCTGAATCTGGTGAACGGCGACTTCGACGGACGGCTTTTCGTGCACGTCCTATTCGACGACGACACCGGCAACCTGGCGATGGCGCGATTCCGGCTGCACGGAATTCTCGCCGAATTCGCCGGCGGCGATCATGGGTGATGAACTCGTCGAAGAACTGCGCCGACTGGAAATAGAAAAACGTACTGGCGTGCTATTCGTCGACGACGGCGCGTTTCATCTCACCGAAGGCGCTGTCACCTCCGCCGAATGCCTGCGAACGAGCGGCCTGGCCCGGCTGGTGATGGAGGCGGGCGTTGCGACAGCCGAGGACTGGCGGCTGGCCGAGGGCGGACATCCAGAGCAGGTGCTGGAGCGGCCGCAGCTGGAAACCCTTGCGCTGCTTTCGGTTTTCGACGCCGCGTACTTCCTGCTCACCTCCCCCTCGATCCCTGAATTCCGGCCTGCGCGGCCGCACTGGCTTGCCACGGTCTGCCGTATCACGCCGCAAGCGCTCGTTCAGGAATGCGTGCGGCGCGGCGATCCGGCCGCCACACCGTGGCCCGCGATCCTGGTCGACCGCGTGCCGGTCGTCCCGGTCCGCCGCGGCAGGCGACGCGTCGTCCTCACCGGAGGCCAGACCGAGGTACTTGCCGCCGCCGACACTCGACGCAATATCACCGGAATCGGGGACTACCTCGGCCGCACCACCTACGGCTGCCTGGTGACGGTGCGGGAGCTGACCGCGGCGGGGCTGATCGAGCGACCCACCGCGGCGGCGCCCACCGACCCGCCGATCGCCCCCGTGCGCACCGCGGCCGGGCCACCCCGGCGACGCCGCGTGCGACCGGCCGTGTCCGTTCCGGCCGAGGACCGCTGGGAGCCGGTCGATCCGGACTTGCTCGTTCGCCTGCGGGCGGCTTTGGAGGATGCGTGACCGCGCGGAAAAGACTGCTCGGCGCACTGATGGGAAGGTTGACCAAGGTGTCGATGTCCGGCCCCGAACCGAACGCGGCGGTGCTCGCGGAGTTGAAGGCGCTACGCGATCGTGTCCCCCGACTGACCGGCACGCTGGTGGCATCCAGCGACGGGCTGCTTGTCGCACACGACCTACCCCCGCATATCGAACCCGCCGGCATGGCCGCGCTGGCCGCCGCACAGCTATCGCTGTCGTACCGGCTGTCGACGACCGCACACGGCGGCGGGTTCCACGAGGTCGTGGTGCACGGCACCGAAGGGCACGTGGTCGTCTACGCGGCCGGTTGGACCTCACTGACCGTGCTGGCCGGCCCCGACGTGAATGTCGGTCGGCTGCATCTGGAATCGCGCCCGGTAGCGCGCACGATCGCCGACCACATGGCGGCCGCGAACAACGGAAAAGACCAGGCAACGAAAACCGAATGAAAGGAACAGACATGTCCAACCTGGATCTGTCACTGAAGGACATGATGGTGATCGACGGTGCGATCGGCGCCGCCGTCGTCGACTACAACAGCGGCATGGCACTAGGCACGCTCGGCAGCTCCAAGGCGCTGGACCTGCAGGTCGCCGCGGCGGGCAACACCGAGGTCGTGCGCGCCAAAATGCGCACCATAGAACAGCTCGGCCTGAACGAGGGCATCGAAGACATCCTCATCACCCTGTCCGGCCAGTACCACCTCATCCGCCCGATGACCGGCCGCAAAGCCAAAGGCTTGTTCCTCTATCTCGCCCTCGACCGCAACCGCGCGAACCTTGCGATGGCCCGGCACCGCATCAAGAGCATCGAGGAGGAGTTGGAGGTGTAATCCGCTCCCGCATTCCACTGCCTGGGTGGCATCCATTCGAGCCAGCAGCCCCGCCTCGTTCATGGTTCGGGTGCGGGGCTGCTGCCACTCGGATCAGTCCTGGGTTGCACCGGTGCGAACCCGAACACCGTAGGGCGACTGCGACTTCCGAACGGTTGCGGTGGGGTACGGACGCGCTATGATCACCGGTTCCGCGAATGCGCGCGGGTGCTCGAGGGCTGAGTGTTCAGCTGGTGGGGGAAGATCGTGCAAGACCAGTGGTACAACCATGTCGATCCGGCGGTGGGTGGCGGCGATGGGCAAGGGGCGGATGGAGCTCCGGTGGGTGCGCAAGCGCCGGATGGGGTTTCGGTGGCTGCGGAAGCCACCGGTGCGCCGTGGACTGATCAACAATGGCCGGACAACCAATGGGCATCACAGGAAATGCCTGTCGCACAACCGGATTCGCTGCCCGAAGCCACGGCACCGTCGGGCGGGCGGCGGAAGTGGGTGTGGCTCGCGTTGGCGTCGGTGCTCGTGCTGGTCGGGTCTCTGCTGACGGGCGGCTACTTTCTGCTTCGCCCGGAACCGATCGCGCTGGCCGTCGGCGACTGTGTCTCGCTCGAGGTCACGGGGCCGACCGAATATGGCTGCGCCGACGGAAAAGCGTTGTACCGCATCGTGGCTCGCGAGGCGGTGGTGTGGCCGCTGGAGTCGGCATGCATGAAGTACTCGGACGTCACCAAGGGCGTCGGCGATGTCCCCAGCGCGCACCCTGAGGTCGTGCTGTGCCTGGCGCCGACCCGGTTCAACACCACCGATCCGGGTGCGCTGCAGGCCGGTGACTGCATCGAAGTCACCGGCGCGGGCGACTCCGTGAAGCGAATGCCCTGTGCGGTCAGCAAGGGAACCCGGGTGCTCAGCACCGAGTTGCATCGCCAGCTTCCGGTCACCGACCAGGCGTGCCGTGCTCAACCGCTGGCCAGGCAGGCCTACGCGCAGGTATCGCTCGGCGGGCGAGCCATCGTGCTGTGCGCGCTCATCAACGATCCGCAGAACGTCGACTCGGCGCAGGTCGGCGACTGCACCAACAAGGATCTACGCAAGCTGGTGCGCTGCGATTCCCCTGATGCCCACCTGCGGGTGCTGACGATCCGCGCGCTGTATCAACGGCCGGTACAGCCACAATGCGCAGATGTGCTGGGCGCGAGCGCCTTCTCGATGACGCACAACGAGAAGACGGATCTCGTACTGGCGATCTGCCTGGGCCCGGTCGACGAGAACGCAGTCATCTACTCGAAGGTCGGCGGCTGCGTCGTCTCCGGCGGCGCCGGACCCGCCACCCGGTCACGACGCGTCGACTGCGCCGACCCCGCGGCCACCCACGAGGTGATCGACCGGCACGAGTCCAATGACGGCAACTGCCCGGCGACATCCGCCGCCTGGATCACCTTCGATCCGGGCGTCACCACCGGCGTGACGATCTGCCTCGCCCGCCGGTAATCCCTGCCGCGCCAGTCCAATTCGTGCCACTCCAATTGAGGTCTCGCCGGGACGGGCGGCGGTGCGCAAACATCGGCCCACCTCGGATTCGTCCCGGGGCCATGCGTCGTGGGCAATCCGCCTCGATACCAAGACATCCCAGCCAGGAGCACCCCGTGCGAATCGCCCGTTCGATCCCCGTGGCCGTTGCCACCATCGCCCTCGCGTTGAGCGTGGGCGCCTGTGGCGACAAGTCGAGCGACACCGCCTCGACGACAACCCCGGCCGCGCAGCCGAGCACCACGCAGCCACAACCCTCCTCGGCTGCGCAGCCGATCACCACACAACCGCAGTCCTCCCCGGGCCCCGCCGCCGACGCTCCCGTCGACTGCGGCAGCCGCGGTCTCGAGATCTTCGCCTTCACCACCAAGGGCACCGGCGCATGTACCACCGCCATCGAGGTGACCATCAACTACGAAAAGAAACCCGCTGCTCCCGGCACCACGGTGACGTTCGTCGTCGGCGACGGTTCGACGTGGACCTGCCAGCAGCGCCAAGGCCAGGTCAACCCATACATCGAATGCGTGGACAAGAACCACCCAGCCGAAAAGGTCAGGCTCGTCTCCTGATCGACTAGATGATTGATTCCAAGGGGATCAGTGGTCGTAGGCGGTCAGTGATCGGTGTACCGGTGCGCCGGTGGTGTCGTTGTGCCAGATCGCGGCGGTAATCGCCAGGATTCGTTGCAGGACACGCACTATGACTCCGCTGAGGGTGCGTCCACCGTGGCGTTCGAGATCGAGTTGGGCTTTGAACGTCTGGTTGATCGACTCGACGACCTGCCGTAATGGTTTGAACAGGGCGGCGCCAGGTCGTTCGGCTTCGCCCTTGCGAGCCGGCCGCAACAGCTGGATCCCGGTGGCGGCCAACTCGGCCTCGAACCCGGCACCGAAATAGTTCTTGTCGCAGATCAGGGTCTGTCCCGGTCGTTGGGCGGCCAGGGCGGGGTCACCGGCCAGGATACCCATCAGGGTTTCGCGTTCGTCGGCTTTCGCGCCGGTCAGAGCGAAACCGATCGGCAGCCCACCCAGGGTGGCGATCAAGTGCAGCCGCATGCCCCAGAAGAAGCGCGAATGCGAAGCGCAGTAACCGTATTCGGCGTATCCGGCCAGTTCGGAGCGCTTCACCGTTTCGCGGGAGCGCCCGCATTCCACCGGGGTGGAATCGGCGACCCATACATCGTCGGTCCACAGGCTTGTGTCGGTGGCCAGGTGCCGGATGGCGGCGGTGATCAGGGCGGCGGCTTTGCGGAGTCGTTTGTTGTAGCCGGGTTGCTGGGGCAGATACCGGAAGAGATGCCGTAGATGTTTGCGGGCGTAGCGCATCCAGCGGCGCTCGTTGGGGTAGCCCAGCAGGGCCTGCATCACGGCCAGGGCCACCAGTTCGGCGTCGGTCAACTGCGGGGTGAACCCGATCCGAGGGCGGGCAGGCGCCAGATCGGGGCGGGTCTTCACCAAGTCGTCGATCGTGACATAAAGTGCAGTGGCGAGGGTGTCGATTTCATTGCTCACAACCTTGATCTTCGGCGCCCTCGCCTACTTCGTCACATCGAATGCTGCTGTCGGGCAGAATCTTTCACTTCAGCACGGAGGAACAAGCACTGCGGCTGGGTGATCATCCATCAGGAGGTGTGTGGACTCGTCATGCACCACACCCCTTGGAATCAATCATCTAGTTCAGCCCGGCATAGCTGTGCAGGCCGCTGATTGAGGTTCCCCCCAAATGGTGGACGGGGGGTTATGCGGCCGAAGTGGCCGCGAGGAGTGACCGCTCATAATTGTCGGGGCTGAGCATCCCGATCGTGGAGTGGCGTCTTCTACTGTTGTAGAAATTCATCCATTTGTCAACTGCTGCAACGAGTTCCGCTTTGGTGGCGAAGGTGTGTCGATAGTAGTATTCGTGTTTGAATGTCGACCACAGGCTTTCCGCGCCGGCATTGTCCCAGCATATTCCGGTCGATCCCATGGATCGGCGCAGACCGTGCCGATCGCAGGCGGCAGCCATGTCGTTGGCGGTGTACTGGCTACCTCGGTCCGAATGCAGAACCGTGCCCGCACACGACCCGCCACGCGCCGCTACCGCCCGGTCCACGGCGTCGGTGACCATCTCGGTCCGCATGTGATCGGCCACGGTCCAGCCGAGCACCTTCTTGGAATGCTCGTCCTTGATCGCGCACAGGTACATATCGCCTTCACCGCAAGTCAGATAGGTGATGTCGGAAACCCAGACTGCGTCTACACGGCCCTGGTCGAAAAGACGTTGCACCAGGTCGTCCGGGAACGACGCGGTCGGGTCCACGATCGTGGTCCGCACCTTGAAGGTGCGCGGGCTGATCCCGGCCAGCCCGATCTCGGCCATGATCGCCGCGACCGTCTTCTCCGACACCCGATCACCGCGATCGCGCAGCTCGGCGGTGATCCGCGGAGCCCCGTAGGTCCCATCGGAGTCTTTATGGACGGCAAGGATCTTCACCGTCAAGTCGGCGCGCCGCTGCTGCCGATCGGTCAACACAGGGGCCGTCTTCCGCTTCAGGTACGCGTAGAACCCTGAGGTCGATACACTCAACAACCGCGCCATGCGCGTGATATCGGCTGTGCTGCCGTTGATTTCGGTGGCGGCGCACTGCGCTGCCATCAGCTCGAACCGGGCCGGTTCTGCTGCATCGCCGCGAAGTACGCGCTCGCTTTTTTTAGGAAACTGACGTCTTTCTCCAGCTCGCTGACCTGCTTGCGTAACCGGAGCAACTCTGCCCGCTCGGCCGGGCTCAACGGCTGCTCGCCGTGTACCTCGGCCGCCGCTATCCGGCGGCGTTCGTCTTGGACCCATTTAGCGAGAAGGCTTTCATGCAAACCCAACTCGCCAGCCACCGCGGCGATCGTGCGACCGGAATCGATCACCCGATGCGCGGCCTCGACCCGGTACTCGGCCGTGAACGACCGGCGCTTCCGAGACGATGACATACTGGACATCCTTCCAGCAGGACCGCGATCCCGCTAAATCGGTGTCCACTGCTTGGGGGGAGCCTCAGATCACCATGCTGATGGTGAAGACTGTTCCTCACGTTTGTGCTTGTGGGCTGGAATTGGCTCGTTGGCTCTGAACTGGGGTTTCCGGGTTGTACCGTTGGCTGAATTGGGCACGGATTGGGGACACTGCGTACCGAGGATGCGGGACTCGCACCTCCGCAATTTCGTCGTGTCCGTTGTGGGTTGGCAACGCTTCGGCAGGGCCCTTGCGTATCCGAGGTCGGATTAGACGAAGGGACTGCGTCAGGCATGGCTAGGAGCAATCCAACCGAGGTTCTCGAAGCATTCGTGCTGCGGGCCCGTCGCGTCACCGCGCACTCGTTGATGACGAGTCACCGCCCATTGATGCAGAAGCTCTACATGGGCGAAATGAAGGTGGGGGTTGTGGTCAATCAGTCGACCGGCGACGCCTCCACCACTCTCTCGCAGGAGTTCCCGCCCGAAGAGCTCATGGAGTCGTTGGCGGCTCGGATTCGGCCGCTGATCCTCGGCTCTGAACGTGTCCACTACGACAAGGTCTTGAAGGCAATCGAGGCGCTCGTTCCCGCGGAGAAGCTTGAAGAGTTGGTGGAGCCGATCTCCCGGTGGCGTGATCGTTGGGTTCAGGCCGTGGACCGCTCGGTCACAGCTGACGCACAGGCGTACATGGTCATCACCGCACAGGGGACAGTGACTGATCGACAGCTGATGTACGCATGGATGTACGGGGATCTCGTCCACGCGGATGACACGGAACAACATGTGATGGGGCTGAGCCTCGCGGACCGCTATCGTGCAGCGGCGGGAGTACTCGCCCGAATCGGCGCGGTCACTGAACAGACACTGGTCTTAGTCCAGGCGCTCTTCGACGAGGGACTGTTGACCCTGGACTCGTCCGTGTTCGACGTGCCGGTTAGTGTTCCTGAACCAAACTTGAGTGTCCCCGTACAGGCCTACTCTGCGCCGCTGGCGACTCCGGTTCCAACCGACATGTCTGCACTCGATCCTGCAGTGTGGCGGCCAGGACATATTGCGCACCCTGCCCCCGTCACAAGCCAAGCGCCTTCGGAAGCTCAATCTGAGTAGAGGCAGGGCGAATGGTCGCGTTTTGAGTTGGGGTGCGCCCCTATCGACTCTTCGGGCGGCCGTACACCTGCGCGAATTGGCAGGGTTTCGTCGGCCTTTGTGGATAGAGCCTGTTCGACACCGACTCCCCGCTTCCCTCATACTGGCCATCCTGTGCTGAGGGAGGGATAGTCAAGGGTGTTGTAGGCATCGCGTAGCGACGCGAAGCGCCCTTACTCTCCCGGACTGAAGTCAGATCCTGGGGCCATGAGGACGCGGGCACCCAGCGCAACCACGTCGAATCTGCAGATGTGACAGGCGCTCCCCCGCCGGGCTTTCCAGGTGCGGTCACGCCGGTATGCAGCATGAATGGATCAGTGGATTCGGCCTTGCGGGTCGTCGCCTACGCTCCGTCCCCCGCCGGGGCGGCGGGGGACGGAGCGTAGGCCCGTTGCGCGTCGTGAGCGCGGCGGCGGCCGCCCGTAGGGCCGCCGCTCTTGATCCTCAATGGCGGAATTCGGCAGCAACCGCGTTCGGTAGCGTTCAGTAGTGAGCCAACCTAAGTAGGGGCACTCCATATGGAGTGCCACCAAGTTGCGGAACTTGCTGCGGTCCAACGGTTTCGACCGGATGGCTGACGTAGTGTGGTGACACCTCACTCCGAGGGGCGGTGGACATGGTCCAGACATCGCGCCCAGGAGGGAAGTGTTGGGTTTGGCGAAACATCGCCGGAAAAAGCAAGAGGCTCCGGTCGATTACGACACCGTCTTGGTAGGTGCTGCCGTGATCGCCGGAGCGCTCGTGCTGGTCCGCTGGTTTAGGGGCTAGGAGACCCATCAGGTGGGGCGTCGACAGCCATCGGCGTCCCACCGCCAGCATCACTCGCGTGACAACGCAACTTTACCCCAAACTTGGGGCCAACTTCCGGCCATCTTCGCGCCCAGGCGCAGCGCGCGTCCACTGCCGATCACATCGCGCGCAGTGCCTCGCATAGCTCAGCCGGTCTACACGTCGGGTATCTCGGATTGAGTTTGCGACGGGGCTACTGGCGGCGTCGCGGTCGGTGCTGCGATCCGGGGATTGGCCAGGTTCCACTGCGTGCTCGCTGCGTACCGAGGCTGATGAGCCGGACTCAGCCTAGGACGAAGATGGCCAAGACGTGCAGGTAGAAGCCGTTTAGTTCAGTCCGGCGTAGGAGTGCAGGCCGCTGATGACCATGTTGATGATGAAGAGGTTGAAGAGCATTGCTATGAAACCGGCGATGTTGATCCAGGCGGCCTTGGTGTCGCGCCACCCGGAGGTGGCGCGGGCGTGTAGGTAGGCGGCGTAAAGGACCCAGGCGATGAAGGAGCAGGTTTCTTTGGGGTCCCAGCCCCAGAAGCGGCCCCAGGCGGCCTCGGCCCAGATGGCGCCGAGGATGACGCCCGCGCCGAAGAGGGGGAAGCCGATGATGGTGGCTTTGTAGGCGAGGCGGTCGAGGGTGCGGGCGTCGGGCAGGCGGCGGGCGATGGTGCCGAGGATGTTGGTCGACTCCTGGCCTTCGGGCTGGCGGAGGCGGTAGAGGAACAACATGCTGGAGACGCCGGCGAACAGGAAGACGCCGCTGCCGATGCTGACGATGGTGACATGGATGGGCAGCCAGAAGGACTTCAGCGCGGGCACCACGGGGGCGGCATCGGCGTAGAGGATGGTGCCCGCGAGAAACAGCAGGATCAGCACCGGCACGAGCAGGAAGACCCACATCGAGCGGTACCGCTGTTCACGCAGGAACAGCGCGCCCATCAGGACCGCCGCGGCGGTGGCCATGGTGACGAACTCGTACATGTTGCCGAGCGGGAAACGATGCGTCGCGAAGCCGCGCAACACGATCGAGCCGATGTGCAGCACGATGGCGACGACCAGCACCGAGAACGCCATATTGCCGAGGCGTTCGGACAGCGACTTCTCCGGCGGCCCGACGACGCGGCCAGGCACCGCAGGATCGCTGGCCGGTCCACCGACAGAGACGAGTTCGCGCTCCGCGACCTGACGGCTACGCGCGGTGGCGTACTGCCAGATCAGCAGCACGAGCACCAGCGCGTAGACCACGATCGCAGTCTTGAACGAGAAATCGCTGTAGCGCGCGATGGTCTCGTTGATCGGCATCTCTACTCTCCCGTGGTCTTCGCGTCGGCCGGCGCGTCCAGCAGGCGCGCGCGTAGTCGATCGAACTCACTGCCCCAGCCCGCCTGATCGGTCCGAGCCAGCCCGCCCATTTCTACTACGGTGCGTCGTTGGTTCAACGTACCGGCTGGGTCCTCGGCGGGGTAGACCCGGACCCAGATCCGGCGCCGCTTCACCAGCAGCGACACCAGCAGGCCGAGCATCATGGTCACCGCGCTCACCAGCACCCACTGCTGCGCCGGATCGTGCGACACCTGCAGGTTCGCGAATTCCTGTGCGCCGTCGAAGGTCACCTTGGTGCCATTGGGCAGGCTGGTCGACTCGCCGGGGCGCAGGTTGACCCTGGCCTCCTTGCTCAGTCGCCCCTGCTTGACCAGCTCGGGATCCAGCGCGAACAGCGACTGCGGCTTTCCGGTGTCGAGCCCGGTGTCGCCGCGATAGATGTCGACGGCGACGGCCGGATCGTTCATCTTGGGGTACGACGAGCTCATCAGGCTGCCGTGGAACAGCGCGGTCGGCGCGAACAACCCCTCGATGGCGATCTGATTCTTGCGCCGCTCCTCGTCGGTGGCGTACATGCCGCCGGGCGGGTCGATCCGCAGCACACCGCTGGACAGGAAGGTCCGCGCGTCGTCGGGCCGCCACTGCAGCGTCTCGGTGCGGGTCTGCCCGTTCGGGAAGGTGACGGTGAAGGTCGGCGCGAAACCGTGGCCCTGCAGATAGATTCGGTCGCCCGCGACCCGCAGCGGATGGTTCACCTGGATCCGGGTCGAGCGCCAGGTGTTGTTCTGCAGATCGGCGCCGGACTGGTATTCGATGTTCGAGGTGAACATCTCGGCCTGCCCGTTCTCCAGGTAGTCGGCCTTGAAGTCCTTGACCCGCACACAGATCGGCGCCATCCCGGTGCCGTCGTTGACGTTGCCCGCCTTGAACGAGTCGAAGACGGCGGGCGAGGTGGTGCAGAAGCCGGGGCCGTTGTTCGCGATGACGATGACGTTGCCCTCGTAGCCGAACAGCTTGCCGACCGCGATGGCGACCAGCAGGCAGACCAGGGCGAGGTGGAAGACGAGGTTGCCGAGTTCGCGGGTATAGCCCTTCTCCGCGGCGAGGGTGAGTTCACCGTCGCGGGTACCCGGCCTGACCTCGGTTCGCCAGCCGCGCAACTCTTTACGGACCTGCGCGAGCACGTCGTCGGGCGCCTGCTCGGCGCTGCCGGAGTAGTGGTGCGGCAGCCGGCTGAGGTTGCGCGGCGCGCGCACGGGCGGGGTGCGCAGGGCGCGGTAGTGGTCGAGGCAACGCGGCAGGATGCAGCCGACCAGCGAAATGAACAGCAGCACATAGATGGCCGTGAACCAGAAGCTTCCGAACACGTCGAACAGCTCGAACCGATCCATCCACGGACCGAGCGTCGGCCGGTTCGCGATGTACTGATCGACCTTCCGCGCGTTGAGGCTTCGCTGCGGCAGCAGTGCGCCGGGAATCGCGCCCAACGCGAGCAAGAACAGCAGCACCAGTGCGGTGCGCATGCTGGTCAGCCCACGCCAGGTGTTGCGCACGAAGGCCAGCGCGCGGCCGAACGGGGATTGCCGGGGCACTGGCGCCGATTCCGTCACCGGTTTTTCTGGCCCACCCGTCGCCCGACCGCCACCCCTCATCGAATCAATGCTGTTCATACTCATATCGGCAGCGTCACCTCGGAAACGAACGCGTCGCGCACCCAACCGACGAACTGGTCCCACACCCCGGTGACCAGCGCGATGCCGACCGCGACGAGCAGCATGCCGCCGATGACCTGGATGGTGCGCGAGTTGCGGCGCAGCCAGCCGACGCCGCGCAGCGCGCTGGCCGACCCGAAGGCGAGGATGACGAACGGCAGGCCGAGGCCGAGGCAGTAGGCGACGATGAGCGCCACCCCGCGTACCGCGGTGGTCCCGTCGGTGCCCGCGGCCACCGCCATCACGCCGGACAGCGTCGGCCCGAGGCACGGCGTCCAGCCGAGCGCGAAGACGCCGCCGAGCAGCGGCGCGCCCGCGATGCTGGTCAGCCTGCGCGGTTCCATCCTGGTGTCGCGTTGCAGCGCGGGGATCAGGCCGATGAAGACCAGACCCATCAGGATGGTGACCACGCCGCCGATGCGTTGCAGCAGTTCACGATTCACGTTCAGGGTCTGGATGACGCCGAAAACCGTTGCGGTGGCGAGCACGAACACGACGGTGAACCCGGCGACGAACAGTCCCGCCGCACCGGCCACCCGCATCCGCCCGGCGCGTGCGGCCTGCTTGGCCGACTGAACGGCAACCGAACTCGGTTGTGCCCCTTGCGCTTGCGCGACGGTGGCGGGCGGCGCCTCGGCACCGACGAGCCCGGCGAGATAGGACAGATAACCCGGCACCAACGGCACCACGCACGGCGACGCGAAGGACACCAGCCCGGCCAGCAGGCAGGCACCCAACGCGAGCAGCAACGGTCCGGTGGCGGCGGTCTGCTGGAACGAATCCCCTACGGCGGCCAGCACCATCACTCGGCCACCGCGTTCACGCGGGGACTCACACGCCCTCCCCCTCCGGCGTCTCCTCGGCCGGTTCGGTGTCGCCGCGCAACACGACGCGCTGTTCGGTGGCTTCTTCCGTGGCGTCGAACAGCACGCCGAAGTCGAGCAGCGAGTCCGCCGCTACGCTGCGCGGGACGGTGGCGATGCCTTTCCATCGGTCGTCCACGGCCCAGGCACCGCCGATTCGGCGGGCGCCCTGCCGGTGACGACAGGCACGCTGGGTACGGGTACGACGATCGCGATTCACTGTGCTTCCTCCGAGGCGATTTTTTGAACAATCGGTTGCAGATCGTCGGCCAACAGGGGGCGCAGGAACACCGCGGCGACGCGGTGCTGACGATCCAAGATCAGGGTGGTGGGAATGACACTGGTCGGGAAATTGCCACCGAGGGCGAGCAAGGTGCGCATGGACGGGTCGTAGATGGACGGATAACCGACCTTGTTGTCTACGACGAAGTCCTGCGCCTTGTCCTGCTGCGGGTCACGGACGTTGATGCCGAGAAAGGCGACGCCACTGTCTTTCGTTGCCGCATAAACCTTTTCGAGCGCGGGCGACTCCGCGCGGCAGGGTCCGCACCACTGGCCCCACAGATTGAGTACCACGACTTTGCCCGGGTAATCCTCGACCGAGGTGGTTTTGCCCGCCGTCATCAGATCCGGACCGGCCAGTTTGCCGATGGTGCCGCGCGAGCTGGGCGGGTCGTAGTAGATCTCGGTTTTGCCGCCGGGCGAGACGAATTCGAAGGTGCCGCCCGAGGCCACCGCGTCCGTACCGCTGGAACAACCGGCGAGCGTGGCGATCAACGCCACGCACGCGAGCAGGACCGGAACGACCCGCCTGGCCGATACGGCAGGCGGTTCAACGGATGCGGTGCGACAAGTCATGCGCCGTGTACCGAGGGGTCCGAGCCACCCGCGGGCTCGGAGTAAACGATGTCGACGAGCGTGTCGCCCTGGTAGACCAGCGAGGTCAGCGACGCGAGCGAGCACTGCCGCTGCCGCGGGTCGTGCCAGAGCCGCTGGCCCTGCAGGAACCGGCGCAACGTCCAGACCGGCAGCTGATGCGACACCAGCACCGCCTCGCGACCGGCCGCCTCGACTCGCGCCTTGTTGACCGCGGCCAGCATGCGGTGCGCGATCTGCAGGTACGGCTCGCCCCAGGACGGGGTGAACGGATCGCGCAGCTTCCACCAGTGCCTCGGCTTGCGCAGCGCGCCGTCGCCGACGGAGACCCGCAGGCCCTCGAAGGTGTTGCCCGCCTCGATCAGGTTCTCGTCGGTCCGCACGAGCAGATGATGTTGCGCCGCAATCGGTTCCGCGGTTTCCTGGGCCCGCTGCAGGGGCGAGGCGATGACCACGGCGATGTCGTGTTCGGCCAGTGCCCGCGCGACCGCTCCGGCCTGCGACCGGCCGGTCACCGACAGGCTGAAGCCGGGCAGCCTGCCGTAGAGGATGCCGTTCGGGTTGTGCACCTCGCCGTGCCGCAGCACGTGCACGATCGTCTCCACCGGCGCGGTGCCGCCGTCGTGCACCCGCTGTTCCTTCGGCTTCGAACCCGTTGCGGCGCTGCTGTTTTCCTCGACCGAGGGGATCTCATCGGCGGGACCCGATGCGGCGGCGGCGAATTGCGCGCCCGCGTCGATGACGGTCGACTCGGCGGCGGAATCCACCACGGGCCCGGCACCCAGCCCGGCAATCGCCCCCGCGACAGGCTCAGCGCTCTGATCCGCGGCACCGGAGTCGGCGACCGGTGCCGCGCCCAGTCCGGCGACCGATCCGGCCGGAGTCGACTCGGACGGCACCGCGTCGGCAGAGCCTGCCTTGGCCTCTGCGGAATCGTTGGCGGACTTCTCTAGCTCGCGCTTGTCGGCATCGGGCTGATCGTGATCGGAGCTCACGCGCGGGATCCTTCGGGAGTGGCGGCCGCGGCCGCGTGTGCGGCGGCGGGCAGGGCGGCGGCGATGCGGTCGAATGCGTCCTCGTCGAGTGCCGCGGAGACGAACCACGTCTCGAACGCGCTCGGCGGCGCGTACACGCCACCGTCGAGCAGTGCGTGGAAGAAGGCTGGGTAGCGCCAGGTCTGGCTGGCCTTGGCGGCGGCGTAGTCGGTGACCGGGCGTTCGGCGAAGAACACGCTCACCATATTGCCTGCGAACTGGACCTGATGCTCGACGCCTGCGGCACTGAGCGATTCGCCGAACAGCGCGCCGAGCCGTTGCGCGTTCCGGTCCAGCGCGGCGTACACCGCGTCGTCGGCCGCACGCAGCGTGGCGAGGCCCGCGGCGACGGCGACCGGGTTACCGGAGAGCGTGCCCGCCTGGTAGACCGGGCCGAGCGGGGCCAGGTGGTTCATGATCTCGGTGCGGCCACCGAACGCGGCGGCGGGCAGGCCACCGCTCATCACCTTGCCGAAGGTGTAGAGGTCGGCGACCACGCCCTCGTGGCCGAACCAGCCCGCGCGGCTCACCCGGAAGCCGGTCATCACCTCGTCCATGATGAGCAGCGCGCCGTCGTCGGCGGTCAGCTTGCGCAGGCCTGCGTTGAAGCCGGGCAGCGGCGCCACGGTGCCCATGTTGCCCGCGGCGGCCTCGGTGATCACGCAGGCGATCGAATCGGGGTGCGCGGCGAACGCGACGGCGGCGGCGTCGAGGTCGTTGTAGGGCAGCACGATGGTGTCGGCCGCCTGCGCGCCGGTGACGCCGGGCGAGGTCGGTAGCCCGAGGGTCGCGACGCCGGAGCCCGCGTCGGCGAGCAGCGCGTCGACGTGGCCGTGATAGCAGCCGGAGAACTTGATGATCTTGGCGCGGCCGGTGTAGCCGCGGGCCAGCCGCACCGCACTCATGGTGGCCTCGGTGCCCGAGTTCACCAGGCGCACCCGGTCCACCGGGCCGACGCGCTCGATGATGGCCTCGGCCAGTTCGATCTCCGCCTCGGTGGGCGCGCCGAAGGACAGGCCGCCGACCGCGGCTCGCTGCACCGCGTCGACCACCGCGGGATGCGCGTGCCCGAGAATCATCGGACCCCAGGAACAGACCAGGTCGACGTACTCGTTGCCGTCGGCGTCGACGAGGGTGTAGCCGTGTGCGGACGCGATGAATCGCGGTGTGCCGCCGACGGAGTTGAAGGCACGCACCGGAGAGTTGACACCCCCGGGAATCACCGAACATGCCCGGTCGAAGAGCTGGGCGGAAACCGGCACCGATGCGCTGGTCACGCGCGGAGAAGAACTCACGACCTCCAGTGTCTCAGCCCGCGCGGAACGGGTCGACGACAGGGTGTAGTGGGGGTGACGTAGACCGCAACACGCCGAGGCACTGTTTACGCCGTATTTGATCGCCCCGAGATTGCTGGTGCGTAATCTCGAGCGTCACCATTCATCTGCCCCGGAGGATTTCTATGCGGTTTGCCATGTTCAGTGCTGCTGTTTCCACCGCCCTCGTCGGTGCGGCCGTCGTGTTCGGCGCCGGTGCGGCCGCCGCGGTGGAACCGGTCGCGCAGCCCGACCGGATCGGCCTGCAGCTGAGTCATGACGAGACCAAGTCGATCGCCGACGGCCCGATCCCGGCCATCGTCACCATGTTCGTGCCGCTCAACCGGATCGGTGTCGGCCTGAAGTCGGACACCGGGATCTTCAAGGACGAGAACGGCGGCGTGCACGCGTCGCTGCGGCAGGCGATCATGGAGGCGGCCAATCATCCCGACGGGACAATCACCCTCTACGTCAACGCCCCTGGCACCCGCAACGGACGCGTGCTCGACATGTATCAGAACTGGAACTGAGCGACGCTCAGCTGTACATGCACGGCGCCTGCGCCGAAATGGTGTGCAGGAAGCACATGAACGTGTTGTACGGGCCCGCGGAACCGGAGTCCGGCACCAGCACCGGCGCATCGACCTGGCCCACCGATACGTCGACCGCGCCCGCGGGCTCGAGCGGAAGCCCCGGGTTCGCGCCCGCTGGCGCGGCACCGATCCCGAGCGCGGCGGATATCGCCAGTGCGGCACAGACTTTCACAGCAAGCCGGTTCATCAATCCCATTCCTTGGTAGTCACACCTTGACGGCCGAAATACTAACGGCCACAGAAGCATTACTGGCAACGCCCGAGTAGCTACCGTTGACCGGGCGGCGTCTCGAGCACGCTAGTCGACGGGAGCGCGGACGCGCTCCGCAACAGCAGATCTCCGCTTAGGTGATGCCGATGCACCACAGGGCGAATCCTGTGGTCACCAGGCAGGCCAGCGGGGCCGGTAGTGCGTGTAGCAAGGGCGAGGGTGGGGTCTGGACGAGCACTGGCACGACAGCGGCCGGTGGTAGCGGGGAAACCTCGGCGGGTGCCGCGACCGCCGGGGCCACCGTTGCCGCGCCGATCATGCCGACGGCCGCGGCGCCGAGCAGCGTCCGCTTGACAGTGACTGTGGGCTTCATGGGTGCGATATTCCCGCGATCGGCGGGCCGAAACGGTTGTGGCGGCGGTGATCGCCGAGTTGGTCAGCGGGGCTGGCGAGCGCGCACGACGCGGGTGACCGCATCGATGGCGAAGAGTCCGGCGATCCCGGCCAGGACCGCGGCGAGCAGCAACCACGGCGCGACGTAGCGGGTCGCGACGAATTCCGGCGCCTGACCCATGGCGGCGAATGTGGTGGTCTGGATGCCCTGGTGCCAGCTCAGCACCGCCGCGACGAGCCCGAGTACGACCAGGGCGAGTTCGGTGGCGGCCACCGTGATCCAGGTCTTCAACGGTCCACTCCGTTCTCGCTGTGCTTGTCGTCGGTGTCGGTCTCGGGCGCCGCCTCGTCCGGCGACGGGCCGGGCTCCGGGGCTTGGCCGATGGCCGTGGTCAATTCGGTGCGCAGTGTTCGATGGTCTTTCGCCCAAGCCTGCACCAGGCTGCCGTCGGTCAGCCGTAACCCGATGCCGGTGCGTCGCCGTGGTACGCCGGTCAATTCGCCGAGCGCCCGCGCCTCTTCCCAGTCCTCGTCGTCCCAGGAGTCTTCGTCGCGTTCGGGTAGCACAGCTTCGATGGAACTGAGTGGCAGCGTTTCGGTGCCGTCGCGCAGCGCGGTCTCGGTGAGTTCGACGCTGACGTGGCGTTGTCCCGCGATCACTTGCAGCACAACGAACATCGCGATGAGCGAGCCGCAGAAGACGAGGGCGAACCAGTGCACGGTGCTACCGGTCGCCAGTTCGATCACCAGAATGATTACGCAGAGAATGGGTCCGTAGGCGACGGTGCGCCAGCGCGCACCCGGCTCGGCGAACAGAATGCCGGAGTCGGCAGGCTTCTCGGTCACGCAGCACCCACAGCGCCGCGAATCGACAAGGCAGAAGGCAGAATCAGCGAGTGAGGCCGGGCCACAGCAGGACGACGACGGTCAGCACCCCGAACAGGATCAGCAGGCTCAGCACGGCCAGTTCCCGTCGAATGCTCTGCGGCTGTTGGATCACCACTCGCATTGATGCCTCCGATTCCCCGGAGCCATCTGACTGATTCCCTCACGCAATGCAAGACAACGTCTGACAAACAACTACCGGTTCCCATGTCCACTGTGACAACCCTCACGATACATGCCGACGTTGCCCCGACAAACTTGGGCACCAACCATTCACCGTCGGCTCATCTGGAAATAAGCGGTTGCTTCCGGGCGGTGCGACAAGTAGATCGATCCGCCCGCCAGCACCGCCTGCACGATCGCCGCGCCGCCCGCCACCAGCGAGGCGGTCCCGGCCACCGCGCCGAACGCGAACAGTGCGCCGACGCCGATCACCACCAGCCACGCGCCGACGATGGTCAGCATCGTGCGCGCCCAGAGCTTGCCGCGCGCGAATTGGTGCACGATCAGCAGCGCGAGCACGGCGACGCCGAGCCCGATGAACACCACCACGACATAGACCAGCGCGACCATCAGCTCGGCGCTGGCCAGGGTGACCTGCGGGTCCTTTTCCCTGGCCTGGTCGAAGATCTGTTTGGCGAAGGTGTGCCGCTGCGACAGCGCGGCCACCACCGACGCGATCAGCTGCACCACGCCGAATCCGATTACGCCCCACCACAATTGCCGTGTGGTGCCGACATCCACCGGCATCGGGGCCGACGTGGGCGCGGCGCCGACCGGCCCCGGCAGGTTCGTCACGACAACCAGTGTGCGGCTTCGGTCGCCCAGTAGGTGAGCACGATGTCCGCGCCCGCGCGCCGGATGCCCATGAGCGACTCGAGGATGGCGGCGCGGCGGTCGATCCAGCCACGCTCGGCGGCCGCGGTGATCATCGAGTACTCACCGGAGATCTGGTAGGCCGCGACCGGAACCGGCGAGTGGTCGGCGACGTCGCGCAGGATGTCCAGGTAGGACATGGCCGGCTTGACCATCACGATGTCCGCGCCCTCGGCCAGGTCCAGCTCGAGTTCGCGGATCGCCTCGCGGCGGTTCGCCGGGTCCTGCTGATAGCTGCGCCGGTCGCCCTCCAGCGACGAGGCGACGGCCTCGCGGAACGGGCCGTAGAACGCCGAGGCGTACTTGGCGGCGTAGGCGAGGATGCCGGTGTCCGTGCGGCCGACCGCGTCCAGGCCGCGCCGGATCGCGCCGACCTGGCCGTCCATCATGCCGCTGGTGCCGAGCAGGTCGGCGCCCGAAGCGGCCTGGGCCAGCGCCATGTCGACGTAGCGGTGCAGGGTGGCGTCGTTGTCCACGGCACCGTCCGCGGACAGCACGCCGCAGTGCCCGTGATCGGTGAATTCGTCGAGACAGGTGTCGGCCATGATCACCGTCGACTCGCCGACCTCGTCGGCCAGCGCGCGCAGGCCGCGGTTGAGGATGCCGTCCGGGTCGCTGGCCTGGCTGCCGGTGGCGTCCTTGTCCTCGTGGCGCGGCACGCCGAACAGCATCAGGCCGCCGACGCCCGCGGTCACCGCTTCGACGGCGGCCTTACGTAGCGAGTCCATCGAATGCTGCCGCACGCCGGGCATCGAGCTGATCTCGCGCGGCTCGTCCAGGCCGTCGGCGACGAACATCGGCAGCACCAATTGCCGTGGCTCGAGCGTGGTTTCGGCCACGAGACGACGCAGCGCGGGGGTACGGCGCAACCGCCGTGGGCGGTCCAATCCGGTCATAACCGCACGATACGCCCGGCGTCGGGAGCTGTCGCGAGCACCCGTCGGCTCGCGCGGAGGGGGCCTCGGCACCGTCGCGTCGGAGCTGGGTGTTTCGGCACGACAGTAGCGCCACGGGGTTGGTCAGCATGCACAAAACGAACCGATGGACCCTGGATCGACAGTAACGGTGTGTGAAATCACACCTGTCGCGCAGGCCGATGGCGCATACTCCGACAGGAGGGCGAGACCCCCTGGGGGACAGCATGACCGAACCGCACACCGAAATCTCGCTGGCCCGAGCCGCCGACTTCGAGTCGTGGGTCGCGGTATTACTTTCGGACTGGTGGCCCGTGCTCACCGGTGGACTCACACCACCGGAGACGACACTGCGGGCGTGGCGCGCCGCCGACGGCAGCGGACAGATCTTCCGCGTCGAGTTCATCGCGCGGCAGCTGGCCGAGCCCGAGCTGATGACGGTGGCGCGGCGCGCCTTCGACGATCTCGGCATGGCACCGGACGAGCGCGAGATGACGCAGAGCCTCGGCAGGCACCTGGTCGGCCATACCGAGGACGCCACCGTGCAGCTGCGCTTCTCGGATACCGCGCACACCATCTTCTTGCGGCTGCAGAGCAGGCCGTGCCAGGTCGCGGTGGCCGCCGGGCGGCAACTGAGCGCGCTGCCCGACGCGACACTGCCGTTCCCGAATACCGCGACGGGCCCGCTGGATATCCGGGTCGCGCGCAACAGCGCCCGGCATCTGCTCACTCAGCACAGCGAGCGCTTCGCCATTCCGGCCGACCCGTTCCAGCTCGGACCGCAGGGACACGTGTCCGATGTGGGCTGGGCGTTCGTCTTTCCCTGGTCCACCACGTCCTGGTACGCCGACGGCACCTCGCCCGTGTTGGCACCGGGCACCAAGGGGCCGATCGTGGTCGTGAAGGACACTGGAGACACCTGGTTGCTCGACAGCCTGAGCAGCTACGAATCCCAACTCGCCGGTTACGCGGACACCCACGGCTACCGGCACGGCACGCACGACACGGCCTGAGAGGTCTGCGATGACCACGAGTGATGCCCCATGACACAGCCTGCTTCGGGCGCCCGTCGGCTGGGCGACGGGCGACTGTTGATTCCGTGGCAGGGCAAGCAGCCGGACGGCACCATCGCCAACGGAATGGTCGAGATCGGACCGGACGACGACCGGTTCGCCGAGTGGAGTGAATCCATCGCCAGCCAGGAGCGCGGCGAGCTACCCGATGACGATCATCCGGTGGACCCGTTCGGCCTGCAGCTGTTCCACGACCCGCGCCCCGATCCCGCACCGACCGCGCACGAGCGCAGGCTCGACACGCTGCGGGCCATCGCCGAGCGCGGCGATCTCGGCGCGATGGAGCAGCTCGCGCACCTGTTGCGCGACACGAACGAGCTGACCGAAACCGAGCACTGGTTCCGCAAGGCCGCCGAGCGCGGCAGCGCGACCGCGATGGCCGACCTCGGCCTGCTGCTCGGCACGCACGGCCGGATCGCCGAGGCGGTCCGCTGGCTGGAGTCGGCGATCGCCGCGGGCTGCGCGGGCGCGGACCTGCAACTCGGCCTGCTGCATCTGGAGCGCGGCAAGATCGACGAGGCCGAGCGGTGGCTGCGGCCCGCGGCCGAGGCCGGGTCGCCGGAAGCGTTGTGCAACATGGGCGTTGTGGCCAATCGACGCGGCAGCAACGACGAGGCCGAGGAGTGGTACGAACGCGCGGCCGTTGCCGGAAACCCAACGGCCATGCGAACTTTGGGTCTCTACGTGGCCCGGCGCGGCGATATCGACCGGGCCGTCGCGCTACTCACCGAGGCGGTCCGCCGCGGCCGCACCGACGCCATGGCGATCCTCGGCTCGCTGCACCTCGATCACGGCGACACCGCGGCGGGCGAGCACTGGCTGCGCCGCGGCGCGGAGGCGGGCGATCCCGATTCGATGTTCCATCTGGCGCTGTTCCTCCGCGAACAAGACGTCTACCCGTTCACCGGCGACCTGTCCGAACCCGGCGTGCTGCGCGCCGCCGCGGCGATCGCCACCGGCCGCACCCCGGCCCAGCAGGAAGCCAGGCACCTGCTGGAACGCGCCGCCGCACTCGGCCATCCGCAGTCGCTGAAACTGCTGCACGACATCTGAGATCGCAACCGCAAACCACAGCGGCTCAGCATGTTTCGTTCAGCAGGTGAAGTACTTCCGCAGCTGGGCCGGCACGCCGTCGGCTGAGGCCTTGGCCCAGCAGACGTTATGAGGGAACTGGACGTAGGTGGTCCAGCGGTTGGCGGCTCGGCGGATGATGCGCTGACTGTCGCCGGGCACGTCCCAGACGATGACCGCCCACTTGCCGTCACACTCCCTGACCGTGGCCTTGGCGTCGTGGAGATACTCGCTGAGGTTGTCGAGTTCGCCCACGATCGGCTGGGCGGCACACGGGTCGGCCGGGCGGGCCACCGCGGTGCTGGTGCCCCGCGGCGTATTACCGGGCGGCGGTTGGTCTGCCGACGGCTTATTGGCGGGTGACCGGCTGCCGGGCGACGAGGTGACCGGCGAGGTCGGAGGCATCGTCGTCGTCTCGCTCGGCAACGGCGTCCGTGTCGGTCGTTCCTCGGTCCCACCCCCGCACGCCGACATCGTCAGCATGACCGCCGCAAGCACGCACGACCGTACAACCCGAAGTTTGACCATCCCCACCCTCTCGATCGAGCGATCAAAGCCGCTCTACCGCCAAAGCTTGGAGACACGATCACCGATTGTCAATCCGGCAAGACACCGGTCGTATCGCAACCGCTCAGTACAGCCGCGCCGCTTCATCGAACCCCTTGCGGCCAGCGGTTTTTGTCGGTGGTCTTCGGTATAATCGAAACAGTGTTCGAGGGGATTCGCCGAATCCCCGATCGCAACGGGAGGAAGCCTGTGCCCGCGACGAAGACCGTCCTCATCGATCGTCCCTACACACCGCTGGAGAAGCAGCGGCTGCCCGCGGGGCGCCCGCGGTCGTGGTATGTCCGCCACAATCGGAAACTCAAGGCGATGCGCTTGACCATCGCGCTGCTGGATTCGGGGGTGTACAACCCGAGTGCGGCGAACAACAAGCGCATCCGGCACACCGCGGAGGTGGTCGGCATTCACCCGCCGTCCGACCTCACCTGCACCATGGTGCGCACGCTGATGCGTAAGCGGTACTGAGGCACCGTCTTATGAAGTTGGGCCGACGGCGTCCGCATGCGGATGCCGTCGGCCCTGGTCGTAACTTGCGCTATACGGTGCAGATGCTGCCGGCCCCGCCGGACATCGTCTTGAGCAGGCAAACAAAACCGCGCGCGATCGCGGGCAAACCCTGCACCGAACCGGTCGAGCTACCCGACGACGCATCGATGTCGGCGAGTGCGGCGGTCGGCAACGCAGGTGCGGGCGCCGCGAATGCCGAAGCGCCGCCGGACAATACGATGACCAAGGAGGCGAACGTTGCCGCGCCGACGTGCACTATCGATCGTTTCATAGAACCCAACTCTCTCTTGTGATCGCGCTAACACGCCAGGACAAACTAGCCCCGACCACAAGAGATGAGATGCCCATAGTTCTACGGGCATGGCCATCGATCCGGCATGGAATCTGTTGCCGGACAACAGATATCAACTCCATCACGATACTATGAACGAAATGCACACTGCCCGTACCGAACTCGGTACGGGCAGTGTGTCGGAACGGATCAGCGGCTGCGGCGGCTCTTCTTACGCGGCGGCGGCAGCAGGCCCTCGGCCCGCAGCCGGGCCGCGTGTTCGGCGAGCGCCTCGACCAGCGGGCCGACCTGAGCGACCTCGGGCTGCACATCGACGCGCAGACCGAACTCGATGGCCGTCTCGGCGGTCTTCGGGCCGATGCACGCGACGATGGTGCGCGCGTGCGGCTTGCCCGCGATGCCGACCAGGTTGCGCACCGTGGAGGACGAGGTGAACAGGACCGCGTCGAAACCGCCGGTCTTGATCATCTCGCGGGTCTCCGCGGGCGGCGGCGAGGCGCGCACCGTGCGGTAGGCGGTGACATCGTCGATTTCCCAGCCGCGGTCGCGCAGGCCTTCGGCCAGCGTCTCGGTGGCAATGTCGGCGCGCGGCAACAGGACTCGGTTGACCGGGTCGAAAACGTCGTCGTAGGGCGGGAAGTCGGCGAGCAGGCCCTCGGAGGACTGTTCACCGCTGGGCACCAGCTCGGGGTTGATGCCGAACGAGCGGACCCGGTCCGCGGTGGCCTCACCGACGCAGGCGATCTTCACGCCGGAGAAAGCCCTTGCGTCCAAACCGAATTCGGCGAACTTCTCCCACACCGCGCGCACCGCGTTGGTGGAGGTGAACACCACCCACTGGTAGCGGCCGTCGACCAGACCCTTGACCGCGCGCTCCATCTGCGCGGGGCTGCGCGGCGGCTCGACCGCGATCGTCGGCACCTCCATCGGAATGGCGCCGTGCGTGACCAGTCGCTCGCTCATCTCGCCGGCCTGATCCTTGGTGCGCGGCACCAGCACGGTCCAGCCGTACAGCGCGCGCGACTCCCACCAGGACATCTTCGAACGCGACGCGACCACCTTGCCGATGGTCACCACCAGCGGACCGACCAGCTCGGAGGCGGCGCTGTTCAGCGTGGCCAGGGTGGCCTCGATGGTGCGCTGCTGCCGGGTGGTGCCGCGCACGGTCACCGCGACCGGGGTCTGCGGCGCCATGCCGTGTTCCACCAGGGCGCTTGCGGTTTCGGCCAGGTGGCCTGAAGTCGCGTGCAGCACCAGCGGTCCGGGGGCGGCGGCGAGCGCGGCCCAGTCGACCTCGCCGCGCACGTCGGCCTCGGTGTGCCCGGAGCCGAGCGCGATGCCCGCGTAGCTCGGCACGGCCGAGCCGTTGGGCAGGCCGGGCAGCACCTCGAACACCATGTGCGAGCGGGTGACCGCGTTGACCTCGGCGATCACCGAATCGGTCGTCAACGGGTCACCGGCGACGACACGGACCACGTCGTGGCCGTTGCGGGCCTCGGCGATCAGCGTCTTGGCCACCTCGGCGGGCTCGCCGAGGGCGGGGCGCACGTCCACCGCACGCTCACCGTCGGGGTTCGGCTCGACCGCGGTCCCGATCAGGGCGAGCACGCCCTTGTCGACATCGGGATCGGTGAACGCGAGTGTCGCGCGGCCGATCACCTCACGGGCGCGCACGGTGAGCAACGCCGGGTCGCCGGGACCTGATCCGACGAAAAGGATCCGACCTGGCTGCTTCTTAGTAGCTCGACCGCTCATTGGTTGTTCTCCATTGGGCTGGGTTGGGTGAAGTCTGTGGCGGGCGCATTCACCGCCTGTGTATTCGAACCGGATTCCGGTTCGGGGGCGCTGAGCCCTTGGGCGACGCTGGGTGGTTCGGCAACGCTGAGCAGCTCACGCGCACCCATGTCGAGTAACTCTCGGGCAAGCGCGCGGCCGAGCTCGTCCGCGTTCGCAGGCGAGCCGACCACCGACGCACGGATCACGTCGGAACCGTCGACCGCCGCCGCACAGCCGCGCAGCGAGAGCTCGTCGAAGATCCGCCCGTCCTCGTCGATGGACTCGACCACCTCGGCCAGCGCGCCGATCGGCGCGGTGCAGCCTGCTTCGAGTTCGGCGAGCAGCGCCCGCTCGGCGATGATCGACGCGCGAGTCGCGACATCGTCCAGCGCGGTGAGCACCTCGATGAGTTCGGTGTCGCCACTGCGGCATTCGACAGCCAATGCACCTTGGCCGGGCGCCGGAAGCATCTGCACCGGCTCCAAGGCCTCGGTCACCGCGTCGAGCCGGTCGATTCTGGCCAGGCCAGCTCTGGCGACCACGACCGCGTCGAGATCACCCTCACTGACCTTGCGCAGCCGGGTGTCCAGGTTGCCGCGCAGCGGCACGATGTCCAGGCCGAGGCCGAGCGCTCGCAGCTGCGAGGCCCGGCGCGGCGCGGAGGTGCCGACCCGGGAACCCGCGGGCAGTTCGCCGAGGACGAGGCCGTCGCGGGCCACGAGTGCGTCGCGCGGATCCTCGCGGGGCGGGATGGCGGCGATGGTGAAGCGCGGGTCCTGCGCGGTCGGCAGGTCCTTGTAGGAGTGCACCGCGATGTCGATGTTTCCGGCGGCCAGCTCGTCGCGCAGCGCGGAGGTGAACACGCCGACCCCGATCTGCTGCACCGGCTCGGACGAGAGATCACCGGCGGTCTTGACGACGACCAGCTCGGCCTCGTGTCCCGCGGCGACCAGCGCGTCGCGGATGGTGCCCGACTGGGTGAGCGCGAGCAAGCTGCCGCGGGTGCCGATCCGCCACGGCGCGCCGATGCTGCCTGCCGTCACGTTGTCCTCTTCCTGCACGAGTGTCATGCCGGTTGCCCCTGTTCGTCGCCGCGATGACTCGCGGTGAAGTCGTCGGCAAGGGCGATGTCGGCGTCGGTGAGCACCAGGCCCGCGTGGTCGCCGATCGCGGAGATCTCCATCGGGGTGGCAACCGCCTGCGCCGCACCCGGTTTCAGCTCGAACAGCTCGCGCAGCGCCTCGGCGTAGCTGTCGCCGCCCGGGGTGGAGGCTAGCTGCTTGACCCGCACCGTCGGCGCGTGCAGCAGCTTGTCGACCACCCGGCGCACCGTGCGGGCCACCTCGTCGCGCTCCGGATCGGCCAGGCTGGGCAGCCGCGAATCCAGCCGCAGCAGTTCGGCTTCGACCACCTCGGCGGCGCGCTGGCGCAGCGCGGCCACGGTCGGGGTGACCTCGGCCATCCGCTGGCCGGTCAGGTATTTGGCGAGCTCGTCGGCGACGATCGCGCGGGCGGCGGCGGTGTCGTCGGCGGCCGCGCCTGCTGCGGGATCGCGCTGCAACGTCTCGATGTCGATGACCGTCACGCCGGGCAGTCCGGCGACGGCGTGCTCGACGTCGCGGGGCAGGCCGAGGTCGCAGAACACCAACGGCCGTTCGGTGGTGGCGAATTCGGTGCCGCGCTCGCGCTCGGTCAGCGCCCGGTGGGTGTCGGCCAGCGTCACCACGTTGCCGACCGCGCCGGTACACGTGATCACCACGTCGGCGACGGCCATCGCCTCGGTGAGCCGGGAAAGTTCCATCGCCTCGGCGGCCACCCCGTAGGTGCCCGCGGTCTCGGCGAGCCGCGCGGCCCGCGCGATGGTGCGGTTCACCACGATGATCCGGCCGATGCCCGCGCGCGAAAGATGCGCCACGGCAAGGCTGCCCATCGCACCGGCACCGACCACCACGGCGGTGCGTCCGCCGAGTGAACCGACCACGTGCTGCGCCCGATCCAGCGCGACCGACACAACCGACGCTCCGGCACGGTCGATTCCGGTTTCCGAGTGCACCCGCTTGCCGACCCGCAGCGCGTGCTGGGCCAGCTCGTGCAGGGTCCGCCCGACTGCCTGCTGCGCGTCGGCGGAGGCGTAGGCGCCGCGGATCTGGCTGAGCACCTGCTGCTCGCCGATCACCATCGAGTCCAGCCCGCTGGCCACCGCGAACAGGTGCTCGGCGGCGGCCTCGCTGTAGCGGACGTAGGCGTGCTTGGTCAGGTCGGGCAGCGGCAGCCCGGAGTGCTTGGTGAGCAGGTCGCCGACCTCGGCGAGGCCGCCGTGGAAGGCATCGACTACGGCGTAGACCTCGACGCGATTGCAGGTGGAGACGATCATCGCCTCGGACACGTGGCTCGAGGTGAGCATCCGGTCGATCAGCTTGGGACGGTCGGCGTCGGCGATGGCCACCTTCTCCAATACCGAGACGGGCGCACTCCGGTGCGAAATCCCGACCAAAAGAACACTCATGCCTGCGCCTCGCTGACGCTCGGCTCCGGCACGCGCGTTGCACGCTGTGACATGATTCGCTCGCTGCGCTCACTCATGGTGAAACCACCGATCCCTTACTGCTTGGCTCCGTTGCCGTGTGCGAGGACGCCGTATGCGCGGCTGCCGAATGCTTGAGGGCCTGATGTACGGCCGAGGTATGTGCGGTGGGCGCGCGATGGCTGATCCGGCTGGACCGCGCCACCTCGGGAGCGGCCTTGGCCACCGGCTCGGATGCGTTGTCCGCGTTGCGCACTCGCTCGAACGAGAGCATTTGCAGCTCGACCGCGAGATCGACCCGGCGCAGCTCGACCGTGGTCGGCGCGATCAGTTCGCAGGGCGCGAAGCTCAGAATGGATTGCAGCCCGGCCGCGACCAACCGGTCGCAGGCGTCCTGGGCCGCGTCGTCGGGCACGGTGATAACCGCGATGGTCGGCTCGAGCGCGGCGACCGCCTCGGCCAGCCCGGCGACATCGCACACCACCAACCCGGCGACCGAAAGGCCGATCACCTCGGGATGGTTGTCGAAGATGCCGACCACGGTGAAGCCACGCCGCTGGAACCCGCCGTAGCCGACCAGGGCCCGGCCGAGATTCCCGGCGCCGACGAGCACCACGCGGTGTCCCTGCGACAGGCCGAGCACATCCTCGATCCTTGTCCTCAGCCTGGCTACGTCATAGCCGACACCCCGTACGCCATTGGGTCCGAGGAAGGAAAGGTCCTTGCGCAACTTCGCCGAATTGACACCCGCCGCGACAGCGAGTTCCTCACTCGATACGATGGCAACACCCTCGTCGGCCAACGTGGCGAGGACCCGGAGATAGGTCGCCAGACGCGCGACGGTGGCCTGCGGGATGTCCTTCTGCAGAGCCCTGCCGGAGACGCCGCCCGGCGCCTCATGCTGCTCTGTCACGTCGTCGGCTCCTCGTTCCGGCCCGATCGGGTTCCGGTTCGTCGCTGGACCTCTGGCCCGGGACGGTCCGGTGCCATGGTCGAAGTGTCGGAATGCTGGGTGTCTTTACGCGGTGGGCCCGCAGCCTCGGCAAGCGGGTCCGCGTGCCACCACCGTAACTGCTTGTGCAGCCCTTCACAAAGTCGGTGAAATTGGCCTCATTTTCCGCCGCGACCAGCGCTGCGGCGGAAACGGACAGTCATCGCTACCGCTCAGCGGCTCAGGTCGGCCCGCAATCGGGCCTCGTCTACGTCGAAATAGCTGTGCTCACGACCATTGAGCAGCACTACCGGCAAACGGTCACCGAACTCCGCCCGCAGGCCGGGATCGGTGGCGGCGGCCTCGTCGACATCCAGTGTCGCGGGCTCGAGGCCGAAGTCGGCGCAGATCACTCGCAGCTGGTCCAGCGCGGTTGCGCACATGCCGCAGCCGGATCTGGTCAACAGGGTCACCGAATGTGTGGGATTGGTCATGGCGGATATTAAATCCCCTCGCCACGCCCGAATCGGTCTGCCAGGTACTGCGATGACTGTCGGTCGGCCCGGTTACTGTGGACGTGGTTCGCGCGACGGGCGGAGGTATCGGTGCCGGAACGATCGAAGGTGGCAAGGGCCGGATTCATCGCGGGACGATTCGGCGAGTTTCCGGCACGGTGGAATCTGGGCGCGATCGGTGAGGGCCTGCAGGATCAACTGGCCCGCATCCCGCGCAGCCCCTTCGGCCCCAGCGAGGAAGAGCTGCGGGCCAATCTCGCGGGCGAGGCCAGCGCGGACGCCGCATTGTCGTTGCACGACGCGGAATTGGCGCTCGCGGAGCCGGATACGACCGGGCCCGAGGTGCCGCGCGATCTGACCGCGGCGGCGTTCTTCGACGTGGACAACACCATGGTGCAGGGCGCGTCGATCGTGCACTTCGCCCGAGGTCTGGCCGCGCGCAAGTACTTCAAGACCTCCGACCTGGTCGACGTGGCCTGGAAGCAGGTCAAGTTCCGGGTTACCGGGCGGGAGAACAGCTCCGACATGGTCAGCGGCAAGGAGAAGGCGCTGGCGTTCATCGCCGGGCGCCCCACCGCCGAGCTGGCCGAACTAGGCGAGGAGATCTACGACGAGATCATCGCCGACAAGATCTGGCCGGGCACAAGGGCTCTCGCGCAGATGCACCTGGACGCGGGCCAGCAGGTCTGGCTGGTCACCGCGACGCCGGTCGAGCTGGCCCAGGTGATCGCCAAGCGGCTCGGGCTCACCGGCGCGCTCGGCACGGTGGCCGAGAGCGTGGACGGCAAGTTCACCGGACGGCTGGTCGGCGACATCCTGCACGGGCTCGGCAAGGCGCACGCGGTGCGCACGCTGGCGATCCGAGAAGGGTTGAACCTCAAGCGCTGTACCGCGTATTCGGACAGTCACAACGACGTGCCGATGCTGTCGCTGGTCGGCACCGCGGTCGCGATCAACCCGGATTCGGACCTGCGCGAGGTGGCGAAGAACCGGGGCTGGGAGATCCGGGACTTCCGCACCGGGCGCAAGGCCGCGAAGATCGGCGTGCCGACGGCGTTGGCGCTCGGCGCCGCGGGCGGCGCGGTGGCCGCTGCGGTGACCCGTCGCCGGGATCACTGAGCCCGCGGCACCCGTCGATCCGGCGAACGCCGGAAACCAGTGCGGCCGAGGGGTTTACCGACTGGTGCCCGGCGCTCGCCGGGACGACGGGTTGGCTGCGGCAGGTGTCGGGGTACTCCGTTCGCTGAAGTCCTACGGACGGGTCAGCCCGTAAAAGGGTTGCGGCGCTTGGTGAGCAGCTTGTAGAGCGTCGACTGGATGGTCTCGCGAACCTGGTCGGTGACCTCGAACATGGTCATCGGGTCGTCGGCCGCCTCCGGCTCGTAGCCGGTGGTCGGGATCGGGGTACCGAATTCGATGTACCACTTCGACGGCAGCGGCAGCGCGCCGAGCGGGCCGAGCAGCGGGAACAGCGGCGTCACCGGGAAGTACGGCAGGCCGAGCAGCCGGGCCAGGGGTTGCAGGTCGGCCAGCTTCGGGTAGATCTCCTCGGAACCGACGATGGAGCACGGGATGATCGGCACGCCGGTGCGCACCGCCGCGGCCACGAAACCGCCGCGGCCGAACCGCTGCAGCTTGTAGCGGTCGGCGAACTGCTTGCCGACCCCCTTGAAGCCCTCCGGGAAGACGCCGGTGAGTTCGCCGGAGCGCAGCAATCGTTCGGCGTCCTCGCGGCAGGCCAGGGTGTGGCCCGCCTTGCGAGCCAGCGCACCGAGCAGCGGGGTTTCGAAGATCAGGTCGGCGGCCAGCAGCCGAAGCGCCCGCTGTTTCGGGTGCTCGTCGTGCACGGCCAGCTGCAACATCAGCCCGTCCAGCGGAATGGTGCCCGCGTGGTTGGCCACGATCAGCGCGCCACCCACCTCGGGAATGTTCTCTATTCCGCTGACCTGCACCCGGAACCACAGCTCCGACATCGGCCGCAGCGCGGGCAGGATGACCGACTCGAGCAGGTGCTCGTCGAAACCGAACTCGTCCACCTGGTAGTCGCCGGTGATCCGGCGACGGGCGAAGTCGGCGGTCTTGCCGATCTGCTTGCCGAGCGCGCCGCGCACCAGGTCCGACAGTGACTGCGACGCAGCGGGTTCGGTGGCGGCCAATCGCTCGGTCAGCGAGGTCACCTGACTGGGCGCTTCGCCCTGCGCATGCTCCGGCCAGCGCCGGCCGGTCGGCCGCGGGCGCGCCTCGTCTTGCATGTCGTGGAGTTGGATGACTTTCGCTACGTCGCTCATTGCTGTGCTCCCGTACCGGCCCCGAGCAGGCCGAGCAGTTTGTTTTCTGCGGCATCGATCCACGCGGGATCGATTACGGGCCGCAACGCTGCGCCCCCGATGAAGTCGTCGAAGGCCTGCATCGTCGTCCAGCGCGGTACGAACCCGAGTTCGGCCCGCATCCGGGTGGTGTCCAGGCCACAACCGAAATGGAAGTAGTCGAGCTGTTCGCCGGAGAATTCGCGCATGACCGGGCCCATCAGCACCCGGCCCGCCGTCCGGAACAACGCGAACGGCACCGGCAGTTCGAGGCGGCCCGCTCGCCGCACCGCCTGCGACAGGGCGAGCGCGCCGTCACCGGCGATGTTGTAGGTGCCCGCGCGGGCGGTCAGCGCGGCGTGCGCCAGCGCCGCGACCGCGTCCTCCTCGTGTAGTAGCTGCAGCCGCGCGTCGCGGCCGAACACCGTCGGCGTGATCGGCGAGCGAAGGTATTGCACGCCACGGCTGGCCAACCGCGGTCCGACGATCGGTGCGAAACGCAAAATGGCCGTGGCGATATCCGGGCGCCGCCGCGCGAGTCCGCGCAGGAAACCTTCGATGTCGATCATGTCGCGCGCGAACTCACCACGTGGCGGGGTGCGCGCACTCATTTCCTCGGTGAATTTCGCGGGGTCCTTCGCGCTGCATCCGTACACCGCCGACGACGATCGCACGACGACGCTGCGTACCGTCGGCGCCTTCTGGCAGACCGCGAACAACTGCATCGCGCCGAGCACGTTGAGGTCCTTCATCACCGCGCGCCCGGCCCCGGCCGGCGGCCTGGCCAGCACCGCGGCGTGCACCACGGTATCCACCGCGCCACCATCGATCACCTTACGGATCAACGGATTTCGAATGTCGGCGCGCACGAATTCGGCACGGCCCATGCGCCGCTGCAACTCTCGGCTCGGGGTCATCGTGTCGACGGCGATGATGCGGTCGATGTCGGGGTCCTGGGCGAGACGCGCGACCACGTTGCCGCCGAAGAAGCGACTTGCCCCGGTCACCAACACGACTTTCGGCGTGCGTCCGTCTCGAGCGTCAGAACCCACCGGCACCGCATCCCACCTTGGCAAGCCCCCAATTGATTTATTCCCCGGTTCCTAGGGTAGCCGCTGCGTTCACGGGTTCCGTTGGTATTTACCAGGTTCTAACGATGACTTCAGTCACCTGAAACACGCCGTGGTTTTAAAATTCGGTATTTCAAACAAAAAGGCCCGCCATCTCACGATGACGGGCCTCCGAGCTAACGCGCAGCGCTTACTTGCCGAGTTTGCGCCGCTGCACACGTGTGCGGCGAAGCAGCTTGCGGTGCTTCTTCTTCGACATGCGCTTGCGGCGCTTCTTGATCACAGAACCCATAGGGTTGTTCCTCGCGTTCTCTCTACTCGGCGCGCACGCTACACACGTACGCCAACTGACCGGTCGTTCGGCAAGCCTCACGTCCAGTGTCCGCGCCGCCGGGTACCACCGGACACCACAAGTGATGCCACCGGCGGGCGAACACGAACCGAGGGTCCATCGTACCGGCACGCCCGGCTAGCTTCGAAACCGCCTGATCCAACGCCGCCGGACCAGATCCGTCGGCGTCCCGCGCTCGGTGGAGCGCGGATGGATCAGGCGTTCATCCGGCGTCGAAGTAGGACGTCTCCAGATAGTCGTGCACCGCCTTGGCGTGCACCCGGAACGAACGACCCACCCGCACCGCGGGCAACTCACCGGAATGCACTAGCCGGTACACCGTCATCTTGGACACTCGCATCAGGCTCGCCACCTCGGCGACCGTGAGGAACTGAGTGCCGCCGAGCATGGGTTGACCCTGCGACCCGGAACCACCTTGCGTCCGGGAACCAGCCCGGGCGCCTGAGGGACCTGAGCCACTCGAACTTCCTGAGCTACTTGCAGACATCTTGTTAGACATCATTGCACCATTGACCTCCGGCACGCCCGCGCCGCCGGCTTCCCCACCGGCGGAACAGACACGCACGTGCTGCTTGAAGCTTAGCGGGACCAGTGGTGTTACTGCGACGGGAGTGAGAAATCGGCTTTTCCCATTGGGAACCGACCGGTTGCGTGCTTCCGAACGAGGGGTGTCCAGGAGGCGCATCGCCGCCCCCGATCGACGGATACCGGTGTCGGCCGCCCGGGCCGAGCGGTCACGTCGCGCTGCCGACTCCGGCGCCCTCGCTCGTGCCACCTTGTTCGGCGGAGCGCTTCTTCGCGGCGTGCAGGGCCTCCAGGAAGGCCGAACGGACCCCGCCACGCTCGAGCTCGCGCACCGCCGCGGCCGTGGTGCCCGCCGGTGAGGTGACCGCGGCGCGCAGCTCCGCCGCGCTCTGATCGGACTCGACGAGCAAGGCCGCGGAGCCGACCATCGTCTGCACCACCAGCTCGGTGGCCACCTCGCGGGTCAGCCCGAGGCCGACGCCCGCGTCCACCATGGCCTCGACGATCAGGAAGAAGTAGGCGGGCCCGGAGCCGGAGACCGCGGTGACCGCGTCCATCTGCCCCTCCGCGACGGTCACCACCTTGCCGACCGCGCCGAGCACCTCGGTCACCAGCTCGAGCTGCGGCGGCCGCGCGTGCCTGCCCGGTGCGATGACGCTCATGCCCTGACCGACCAGCATCGGGGTATTCGGCATCACCCGCACCACCGGGAAACCGGCGGGCAACTTCGCCTCCAGTCGCGCAGTCGGCACACCGGCGGCCAGCGAAACCAGGATCTGGTCGCGATCGTTGCCGACGCTCGCGTTGTCGCTGAGCGCGGCCTTGCCCAGCGCGGTCATCACCGCGTCCACGTCAGCGGGCTTGACCGCGACGACCAAGAGATCCGCGCCGACCGCGGCATCGGCCACCGAATCGGTCACGCGCACGCCGAACCGCTCGGCGATCTGCGCGCCGCGCTCCGGAAAGGTCTCGACGACAACCAGGTCCTTCGCCAGCCGCCCCGACTCGAGCAGGCCCGCAATCAACGCCTCCCCAATGCGTCCGCCACCGATAACCGCAATTCTCGTCATGGAGGAAAAGCCTAGGCTGTCCCGCCTCTCCGAGGACTTCGGCCGTACTAGTCGAGTGCCACGTGAGCTTCGTGCCGGTCCTGCGTCGAGTGCCACGCATGTTTTTGCGTACCCGGCGAGTTACCCATGTGCTCACGAAATCAGTTATCGCGTTTACGAGCGAGGGAAGGTCAGTCATCAACCCTGAGGGATCAATGCCAGCTGACGGCTCTGGGCGACGACCGCACCGGTCGAGTCCAGTACGAGCTGGTCCTCGTCGAACATGCGGGCGCCGACCTCATGGGTGGTCGCGATGATGCGCAGCCAGCCGGGGGCTGGCTTGCGGCGCAGGTAGGTGGCCATCTGGACGGTGGGGGCCCAGCCGAAGTGGCCGAGGTTGAACGGGACCGGCGGGCTCATGTCCGCACCCATCATCGCGAAGAACATCGCGACCTCCGGGTCCTGCTGGTCGGCGGCGCGCGGGCGCATCCACAGGCGCAGGCGCGGCTCGGCCGTTTCGCCGTCGAGGAAGCGGCCCCACTCGCGATCCAGGTAGAGCTCGGCGGACTGGCCGACGTGCACGACCCGGCCCATCGGCGAGCCCGGCTCGTAGCCGACCGCGTCGGCGGGTGGTTCGACGGGCATGTCGTCGTACTCGCGGGCGAACCGCGGCTCGGCGTCGTCGAGGTGGCCGAAGGTCAGCGCGGTGCGCACCAGCGTGCGGCCGTTCTGGATCAGGTTCGCGTCGGCCAGGCAGATCTGGCGGCCAATCTTGCGGATGTGCACCTCGTATTCGACGTCGCCGGGATCGGGCGCGCCGAGGAAGTCGGAGCTGGCGGCGATCGGCGCGAAGCCGGCCAGGGCCGGGTCGGCGGCGCGCAGCCACTTCAGGCCGGCCGCCGCGCTGGTCGCGACCATGGTGCCGCCGTGCACCTTCTTGCCGATCGTCCAGGTCTTGCCGATGTGGCCCAGGTAGCGACCGGTGTCGGGGGTGGTCGCGGGCAGCTCGGTCAGCGCGAGCACCCGGCTGAACGGGGCATCAGTCTCGGTGACCTGTGCTAGGTCCAGCTCCGTCGTCATCGTCACTCCTGTCGTCCACCGGCCGCGCGTCGGCGATCAGGGTGGCTGGTACGCGGCGTTCGTACAGCGTAGAACGAAGCGGCGCGAAGGGCGCATTCCCATCGGTCGGGAGTACGCGATATGCATCACACCGGTTCACCACGGCCGCGGGCCGCATTGGCGCCGCTGCGACTCGGCGACAGATCGTGCGTGTCCGCAAACTAATTGCGGTCGATAGCTTTTCGCGTTCAGCGAGGTGCCGGGCTATCAATATGCTTGTGACACAGAAACTTTCGCGTCAGGCGTGATGAGCCGAGGTCGGCGCCGGTGCGGTTTGGCCGTTGAGGTGCAGCCGGGCGAACGCGAGAGTGCGGTGCAGCATGGCCGCGCGATCCTGAGTCGTCCGCGCGTTCTGGGTATTGATCTCGGCGACCGCCTGACCGGCAAAACCATTGCGGACCAAGGTGTCACACACTTCGACGCACGGCTGGGTGCCTTCACCAGGCACGAGATGCTCGTCGTGCGCGGCGCCGCGGCCATCGGCCAGATGCAGGTGGGCCAGGCCCTGACCCATCCGGGCGGCCAGCGCCAACGGGTCCGCGCCCGCGGTCGCGGTGTGCGACAGGTCGAGGGTGTAGTGCTCGAAGCCGGTGTCGGTCGGGTCATAGGACGGGCTGAACGCGGTGAGCCCGATGCCGGGTCCGCCGCGGCGCTCGAGCCGCTTCACCGCGCGTTCACCGCGCCCGAACAGGGTGTCGGCCCGCATCGGGAACATGTTTTCCACCGCGACGACAACGTGGCTGTGTTCCTCCAGCTCGGCCACCTGGTCGGCGAAGTTCTCGGCATAGCGGCGCTGCCAGCGGAACGGCGGATGCACGACGACGGTGCGGGCGCCGAGTGCCTCGGCGGTGCGCACGCTGCGCTCGAGCTTGGCGACCGGATCCGAGCCCCACACGCGCTGCGAGATGAGCAGGCACGGCGCGTGGATGGCGATCACCGGCACGTCGTACTTGCGGGCGTAACCCTGCACGGTGGCGATGCTCTGACTGGCCGGTTCGGCCCAGACCATCAATTCGATGCCGTCGTAACCGAGTTCGGCCGCGTACCGGAACGCCGCCTCGGTGTTCTGCGGATACACCGACGCCGTGGAGAGCCCGACCAGGATCTGCCGCCGATCCGGCGCACCGTCGGACTCGTCGGGTGAGCCGGCGGCGGGCCGTACCTCCGCGTCGGGGGCATGACGCACCCTGGTCTCGTCCGCCTGTCCGGTTTTCCCCACAGCCGCTCCCTGCCTCAGTTCGTACTGAGAAGAAAGGCTAGCGGTCCCAGCGTGACGAAGACGCCTACGACGACCGCGATCACAGTGCTGAGCACGTCGTCGGTCCGGCGCAGAATCCGCACCAGAGCCACCAGTCCGAGGATCACGATCATCGCCAGGGCCAGCGCCACCCAGGGGAGCATCTCCCACATCCGCTCGAAACCCTTGAACAGCAACATGCCGACGACGGCCGCGCCGGTGCTCTGCCCGCCGAGGATCATCCACTGGCGGCGGTTGGCGTCGTATTCGGCCTTCTTGGCCGCCCGGGCCGAGCGGCGCGGCGATACCGCGCGGTCGGACTCCTCGTCCTCGTCGAAGTCATCGAGTTCGTCATGCTCGTCGTCCAGGTCGACGGGCTCGAAGAAATCGGTCTTGCCGTCGTACATCTCGAGCTCGTCGACCGGGTCGCGTTTCGCGCGTCCGCGCTTGCCCCGGCCGCCCGCGCGGTCCGCCGCACGTTCGGCATCGGCGCGTTCGGCCCGCTCGACACCGTCCCGGAGCAGATCGCCCGCCACTGTCTGGCCGGAGACGAGCTGCTGGTCCTGGCTGGCCAGCGACCACGCGGCGGTGGAGATGCCCTCGGCTTCGGGTGGCGCGGCATTGCGTTGCGGCGCATCAGGTTTGCGTCTTCGTGCCGACCAGGCGGGCAGGGCGCCCTCGGCGGCGCCGTTGCGCTGCGGGGATCTCGGCGGCGGTTCGGGCGTCGGCGACCATGGCGCCGCGGCTCTGGATTCCGGTAGCGGAGCGGGTTCGGCGTCGTAGTCCGTGGCGGATGGCGACCACGCCGCGGTCGACGGTGCGTTCTCTTCCGCTTCGGCCTCGGCCGCGCGGCGCCGGGCGGCTCGGCCGCCGGTGATTCCGTTGCGGCCCGATCCATTGCGATCCGGCGGCGCGGCGCTCGCTCCCCCGCGACCGACATCACGGAGCGGGCGTACCTCGGTGGTGTCGTCGTCGTGCTCGTCGTGCCTGCGGCGTCGTCCGGAACGTGGCAGCGGGGCCTCGTCGGGCACCGGATCGCTCGCGTACGGATTGGGCGAGGGAGCGTAGGGATTCGGCGACGGCGCGTACGGGTTGGGCGACGGGGCGTACAGGTCAGCCATCGGCGTCCGCGCCGAGAGCGGATCGGCGGGCGGGCTGTAGCGCGAGTCCGGCATCTCCCGGCCCGGCATCACCCGGTTCGATCGGCCGGGCAACGGATCGGCCTGCGGCTCGGGCTGGGCGTACTGGGCTAGCGGGTCGTACATCGAGATCGGGCCGGACATCGGCGAATACGCCGCGGGGTCCGGCGCGGGTGGCGCGTATGAGACAGGTTCCGGTGCGGGCGGTTCGTAGGCCGGTGGTTCGTAGGCCGGCTCGTCCGGCGCGTCGTCGGGTGCGGCGTGTGACGACTGACCGCTGCCGATGGCGGGCATGTCACCGGTCAGTTCGGCCACCGAGATGCCGCGGCCACCGCGGCGGCGTCGGCCAGCGCCCGCGGACGACCCGCCCTGCTGGCCGTTTCGGGCCAGTAGCTCGGCGACCGACAGCTGTTTGGAGTCGTCGCTCATAACCGCACCTCACCGGCGCTTTCTCGGGTCACGCGCAAAATACGCGACGACTCGTTTCGCTCACTCATGACTCCGCCTCGCTAGCGCTCGGCTCCGTCACGCGCGAAGCACGCTGTGACACGATTCGTTCGCTTCGCTCACTCATGACGACACCGTTCCTATCGGCCTCGGTAGCGCGGCAGCGTCGCCGGGCAGCTGGCGGCCGCTATTGGCCGCCGGGCCCGGCAGTGGTGTCGCTCGAGGTCCGCCGTTCATGTCGGTATCCAGTTTGCGCAGGATCAGTCCTTCTCGCAGCGCCCAGGGACAAATCTCCAGGGATTCCAGCGATAGTGCCCGCATACTCGCCTCCGCGACCAATGCGCCAGCCACCAATTGCTGTGACCGATCGGAACTTACGCCTTCCAATTCTGCCCGGTCGGCCGCCGTCATCCGCGAGATGAACGCAATCAGTTGGCGCAGACCTGAGCTGGTGAGTGTACGACGCACCCGCGGGCCCGCCGCCGAGGGTGCCGCTCCGGTCAGCCTGGCCAGCGAGCGGAAGGTCTTCGAGGTGCCGACGGCCAGATCGGGTTTACCCATATCGAGCAGCTGTTTCGACGGCAGCGCGAGCTCCGCGTCGAGCCAGTCGCGCAGCACGTTGACGCGGCGCTTGCCCGGCGGATCCTCCTTCAGCCACTCTCTGGTCAACCGTCCGGCACCGAGTTGCAGCGACAGCGCGAGATCGGGTTCCTCGTCACCACCGCTTGTCATCTCCAGCGAGCCGCCGCCGATGTCCAGATTGAGGATGCGGCCCGCGCTCCAGCCGAACCAGCGGCGCACCGCGAGGAAGGTCAGCCGCGCCTCGTCGACCCCGGAGAGCACCTGCAGCGCGACGCCGGTCTGCGCGCGAACACGCGCGAGCACATCCTCGGAATTGGTCGCCTCGCGCAGCGCGGAGGTGGCGAACGGCATCAGCTCGACGCACTTGGAAGTCTCGGCGATGCTGGCGAATTCGGCGACGGTGGCGATCAGCCGCTGCGCACCCGCCTCGGTGATCCGGCCCTCGTCATCGATGTTTTCCGACAGCCGTAAAGTGGCCTTGGTCGAGCTCATCGGCATGGGGTGACCACCCCGATGCGCGTCCACCACCAGCAGGTGGACGGTATTGCTTCCGACATCGAGTACCCCAAGCCGCACATGAACACGGTACTGGGTGATCCGGTCCTATAGGTTAAGCGACTGAACTGTTAGCGTTCCGAGGTGTGACGGTAGGCGCATCAAACAGCGGCCAGACCCGGCCCCGACCAGCGGGGAAGATCGATCCGAGTCCCGAGGTCGATATGGATTTCCCCCGCGAGTGGATCGAGTTCGTCGATCCAGCAAACGACGAGCATCTAATCGTCGCCGATCTGACCTGGCTACTGTCCAGCTGGACGTGCGTCTTCGGCACTCCGGCATGCCAGGGCATCATCGCCGAACGGCCCGATGACGGCTGCTGCTCGCACGGCGCGTTCCTCTCCGACAAGGACGATCGCAAGCGGCTACAGAGTGCTGTGAAAATGCTCACACCCGAGGACTGGCAGCTCATGGGTGAGGCGCAGGACGCGACCGGCAAGGTCGTCAAGAAGGGTTACCTCGAGCTCGACGAGCTGGAGGACGAGCCCGCACTGCGCACCCGCCGCTTCGACGGTGCCTGCATCTTCCTCAACCGGCCCGGCTTCGCGGGCGGCGTGGGCTGTTCGCTGCACAGCATGGCGCTGCGCCGCGGCATCGAGCCGCTGGAGGTGAAGCCGGACGTGTGCTGGCAGTTGCCGATCCGGCGCACCCAGGAGTGGGTGGACCGGCCCGACGGCGTACAGATCCTGCGCACCACGGTCACCGAGTACGACCGGCGCGGCTGGGGTCCCGGCGGCGAGGACCTGGACTGGTACTGCTCCGGCTCGCCGGACGCCCACGTCGGCACGCGTCCGGTGTGGCAGTCCTACGGCCCGGAACTGAAGGAACTGCTCGGCGCGCCCGCCTACGACGAACTCGCCAGGCACTGCAAGCGTCGGCAAGGGCTCGGGCTCATCGCGATTCACCCGGCGACGGTGCACGCGGACCGGATGCGCGACAGCGCCGACAGCGCGACCGCGTGAGGCCCTCGGAATGCGAGCTTGCACCCCGTTCACCTGGAAGGCATGCGATCTTCACCCGTTTGCGGTTTGATGTGCGGTCATGTCCAAGAAAGTTTTGACCCTGGCCGCCGTCGCACTCGGCGCCGCACTCTGTCTTCCCGCTGTCGCCAACGCCGAACCGAACGGTGACCCGGCCAAGTACGCCGATTTCACCGCGGACTTCATGCCCGCCAACACCCCCGACGCCGTGAACGCCTCGGCGGCGGGCAAGAACCTGATCATGAGCCCGTACGGCACCTCGCGCACCATCGCGTGCCGCGGCACCAGTGCGGCCGACGTGTACGACTGCATGCAGGAAGACGACCTGGGCTGGATCTCGTTGCGCAAGATGGACGTTCCCGGTGTGGGCCCGACGTGGACCTACCTGCCCTAAATACGCAGACAGCAAACTACGGCCGAGGACATCGCAGCGTCCTCGGCCGTAGTCTTGTCATAGGGCCGTGCCGTTACCCGACAACGGAATTCGTGAACGCAAGCAGCACTCGACTGCCGACCAGGTCGGCAGTCGTGAACGCGCTGAAGGCTTTTAGCTCACGCCTCTAGTTTGTAGCCCAGCCCGCGGACCGTGACCAGATGTTCCGGCTTGGCCGGATCCGCCTCGATCTTCGAGCGCAGCCGCTTCACGTGCACGTCAAGGGTTTTGGTGTCACCGACGTAGTCGGCGCCCCAGACGCGATCGATCAGCTGCCCGCGGGTGAGCACCCGGCCGGAGTTGCGCAGCAGGTATTCGAGCAGGTCGAATTCCTTGAGCGGCAACGTAACCGCCGTGCCGTTCACCAGGACGGTGTGGCGGTCCACGTCCATCCGGACGGGGCCCGCTTCCAGCACGCCGCTCTCGTTGGTGCCGTCCAACTCGTCGCCCGCGCCGCGGCGCAGCACGGCCCGAATGCGCGCGATCAGCTCGCGCGCCGAGTATGGCTTCGTCACGTAGTCGTCGGCGCCGAGCTCCAGCCCGACCACCTTGTCGATCTCGCTGTCCCTTGCCGTCACCATGATCACCGGCACGCCGCTGCGGGTGCGCAACTGCTTGCACACGTCCGTGCCGCTCATGCCTGGCAGCATGAGATCTAGCAGCACGATGTCCGCACCGGACCGATCGAACTCGGCGAGCGCGGATGGCCCGTCACCGACAACGGTGACTTCGAAACCCTCCTTGCGCAGCAGGAACGCGAGCGGATCGGCCAGCGACTCCTCATCCTCGACGATCAACACACTCGTCATCTGCGTGCCTCCACACCATTGGGTCGGCCCGGCCCCGAGGGGCGCGGGCTTGTTTCTCTCATGCTCACCGTCGGGCCTGCGGAATCCTCTTCTCCGTCGGCCTCGTGGTGGGCAGGTATTCGCAGGGTGAACGTCGAACCGGTGCCCAACTTGCTCCACAGGGTGATCTCACCGTTGTGGTTGGCTGCCACGTGCTTGACGATAGCCAGGCCGAGGCCGGTACCGCCGGTGGCGCGCGAGCGGGCCTTATCCGATCGGAAGAAGCGTTCGAACACCCGCTCTTGGTCTTCCTTCGCGATGCCGATGCCTCGATCGGTCACGGCCATCGCGACATGGTCGCCACGTAATGACCGGCTGACCGACACATGGGAGCCGGCCGGTGAGTACGCTATCGCGTTCTCCACCAGATTTGATAGGGCTGTGACCAGCAACGTTTCGTCGCCGAGCACTTCGAGCCCGCTTGGTCGGTCGGTACTGACGGTGATTCCGGCGGCCTCGGCGGCGGTGCGCGAGCGGTCCACCGCCTGCATCACGACGGTATCTACGTCGACTACCTCGAGCTCGGGCAGCTTCTCCGCGCCCTGCAGCCGGGACAGCGCAATGAGTTCCGTCACCATTTTGCCGAGGCGCCGGGATTCGCCGAGTACCCGCTGTCCGAAATGTCGCACTGCCTCGGGATCTTCGGCGGATTCGAGCATCGCCTCGGCCAGCAGGCTCATCGCGCCGACCGGCGTTTTGAGCTCGTGGCTGACGTTGGCGACGAAGTCGCGCCGGGTGGCCTCCATCCGCGCCTGCTCGGAGTCGTCGTCGGCGAAGAGCACGGTGAAGTTGGTGTCCTCGCGGGATAGCTGGCGGGCAACGCCGCGCACGGCGATGCGGCCGCGGCCGGGCACCGGGTTCTTCGCGGTCAGGTCGAACTCGGCGGACTCGCCGGTGGCCAAGACCTTCTCCACCGCGGCCCAGGCGCGCTCGTCGAGCAGCCGGTTGCGGACCAGGCCGAGTTCCTCGGCGCGCGGGTTGACCAGCACCACGTCGCGGTATTCGTCGACCACCGCGATGCCGCTCTCGGAGGCGAGCACGATCAGGTCGAGCACCTGCGACATCGTCAGGCCGGAATCCGCCTGCCTGCGGGCCTGCTGCCTGGCGTTCATATAGGGGATAAGTAGCCCGCCGACTGCCAGCCCTACGACAGCCGCAAGGACTGCCAGTAGGACGGCTTGCGGAACACTCACACTTGAATCGTACGGTCGCGTAGGACGTATCCAACTCCGGGTACACGATGTTTCGTGCAGGTCATGGCCACTTCTGACGCTGTTAGCCCTACGTTTACGTGCCGTTCGGTATGTCTAAGCCACATCGTTGTGTGTGCTGGTCGAGGCAAGATTTCCGTCGTCTTCGGCGTCCGGGCCCGCCAACCCCTCGCCCACCGCGCGGCCGTGCTTGTCGACCCAGTCGCCGAACGCATAGATAGGAAGGAGCAGATCTCGGCCCGCCTCGGTCAGCTCGTATTCGACGCGCGGCGGTGCTTCGGCGTAGCGGCGCCGTTCGATCAGCGTCATCCGTTCCATCCGGCGCAGGGTCTGCGTCAGCATCTTCTGGCTGATCCCGCCGATGGCCGCGCGTAGATCGCCGGGGCGCATCGGTCCCTCGCGCAGCAGGTAGACGACGGCCGCTGGAGCGCCGGGCAGGACGCGCGAGCGGCCTTCCCGCCGGTGGCGGCCGCGTTCGCTGTCGTCGATCGATGAGAGAACCCGGCCTGAGCATGCACTATTCGCTCATACCCCGCGAATTCGAGCTTTGATGCGCGATAAGTGCACGCTCAGACCGGGTTACGGTTTACCAGCCCGGGTTCCCGCGTAGCGGGATATTCACGAAACTTGGCTGGTTCTGGTCGAGCAACAGGTGCTGCGGACGCAGGCCGCTGTCGACGAGCAGGGGCATCGGCGGCAGACCGCGCGGGAAGTTACCGGCGTAGACGTCGACCCGCAGCCGGTGGCCCGGTTGCAGCACCGCTTCGATCCCCGGCACCGAAATGTCCAGCGCTGTCGGCTCTCCCGGCACGGTGGGCAGCCTGGTGTCCAGCGAGAGGTCGGGCACCGGCTCGGTGTAGTCGCCGTTCGGCAGGCGGGTGCTCCGGCCCTCGTCGATGGCGCGCAACGAGGAGACCAACTGGCCCGAGGACAGCACCGACGACTGCCCGTCGGGGGCAACGTCATTCACCGTGACGGTCCAGTAGCCGTCGGTCGCGTCGTGAACTGTGTTGAGCCGGACCGCGATCGGACCCGAGATGCTGGTCGGCTCGGCGACCGGCGCGCTGGTGAACGTCAGCCCGCCGAGTTCCTGGATCCGCGAATCCTTGCTGCAACCGTCGATGATCGACGTCGCGCCCGCCGATTCCTGGGCCATGTCCCGCGAACACACCCCGGTCAGCCCGGGCCCGACGGTGAGTCGGTCGACGGTCGGGCTCGGCCCGCCGAACAGCGAACCGTCGTGCACGCTGGTCGCGGTCCCGCTCGGCGCGGCGGACAGGTACATCCGCCGATAGTCGACGCCGGGCTGCGGGAAGGACAGCGAGGTGATCCAGCCGCCGCCCTGCTGGCGCACCGTCACCGGGCCGTACTCGTCGATGCCGTTGTCGATTCCCTTGAGCCACTTGTCGAACCAGGCCCGCTGCAGCACGTCCATCCGCGGCGGCAGGCCGGGGCGGCCGGACTCGTTGCCATTGCTGATGTGGTAGCCGTCGCCGACGAAGAGCTGTTTCTGCCCGGGCGGCAACGGAATCTGCCGATACACGTCGGCCTGCGAGTTGACGAACACGTCGTGCCAGCCGCCGGTCACGAAGGTGGGCACGGTGATTCGGCTCGGGTCGGTCTCCCACGACTGCCGGAACGGACTGTCCGCCTGCAGCAGCGCCTGCACCTTGGGATCGAGCTGATCGATCTCCGGGGTGATCAGGACGTTCAGCAGGGCGTCGACGAAGGTGAACGGGTCGGCGAGCCGATCCGTCAGCCACTTCATGTCGAACTGCCCACGGGCCAGCGACGCGAGATCGGGCATCAGCTTGGCGCCGTTGACCGCGAGCAACCAGGCGGGCATGAAGGTCACGCCGATTGCCCCACCCGGTGCGACCAAGTCGCGGAACGGATTCCGGCTCGGCACCACCGGGAAGATCGCCTTCAGCGCGGGCGGGTTCTTGGCGGCGACTTGCAGTTGATTCAGTCCCGAGTACGAGACGCCGTTCATCCCGATGTTCCCGGTGGACCACGGCTGCCGCGCGGTCCAGTCGATCACCTCGACCGTGTCCTGCTGTTCCCGATAACGCAGCAGGTCCCAATCGCCTTGCGAGAAGCCGGTTCCCCGGACATCGACGACGACCTGGGTGTACCCGCTCTTGATCAGCTGCCGGTCCACGGTGAAGTTGCGCAGCAGACCACCGCCGAGCGCCCTGGTCAGATCGGTGATGCCGGAAAACGGCGTACCCGACAGGTCGATGTCGCGCGCCACCTGCAGCACCGCGTCCGACAACCACGGCACCGAGATCATGCTGTCGGCGATCATCGAGCCCAGCTTGGTGTAGGGCGTCATGTTGACGATGGTCGGCGTCGGCGCCGAAATCGGCTGTCCCGCCGCATCGGCCGGGTGATAGACGTTCCCCTTGAGCACGGTGCCGTCGCTCATGGTGATCGGCACGTCCCATTCGATGAAGACGTTCGGATACTGCTGCGGGCCGTCCTCGGTCGCGGCCCACGCCGCACCGGTCGGGCCGCCGTCCGGGCCGACCGGGGTCGCGGCGGCCGAGGGTGAAAGGAAGGGGGACAAGGCCACCGCCGCGACGAGCAATGCCGCGGTCCGGAGCGCATACCTCATTGGATCCACTCTCTTCGGGAACAGATGCTCTCTAACCGTAGGAAGGGAAGCAGAAGCTGTCCGCGATTCGCTGGAGAACAGCGCAAAGTCGTGCAGGTTCACAATGATCCGGCCGCAGTACTGACATCTCGTACTAAACAAAAGGGCGCCTTCGCTCGAATCTCTCGAAACGAAGGCGCCCTTTCGGGTATTCAGACCGCAATCACCAACCGGGATTACCGCGTACCGGCACATTCACGAAGCTCGGCCGGCTCGGATCCAGCTGCACGTGCTGCGGTTTCAGGCCGGTATCGAGCAGCATCGGCAGGATCGGCAGACCCTTCGGGAAGTTGCCCGCGTAGACATCGACGCGCAGGCGGTGGCCCGGCTGCAGAATCGCCTCGGTGGCGGGCAGGGCGATATCCAGGGTCGTCGCCTCACCGGGCACCGTCGGCTGCCGGTGATCCAGCGAGGTGAACGCCCGCGGATCGGTGTAGTCGCCGTTGGCGGACTTGCTGCTGTTGGCCTCGTCGACCTCGCGCAGCGACGCCATCAGCTGCCCGGAGGACAACACAGTGGACTGCCCGTCCGGCGCGACGTCGTTGACCGTGGCCACCCAGTAGCCGTCCGAGGCGTCCTGAACGGTGTTGAGTCGCACCGCGATCCGCCCGGAGACGGTGGTCGGCTCGGCGACCGGGTTACTGGTGAAGGTCAACCCGTTCGACTCCTCGATCCGCGAGTCCTTCGCGCAGCCGTCGATGATCGACAGGATGCCCGCGCTGCCCTGTGCCGCGTCGTTGGAGCACAGACTGGTCAGGCCGGGCGCGATGGTCAACCGCGCGGTGTCGCCGTTGGCGTCCGCGGTCAACGATCCGTCGTAGACGCTGTTCGCGGTGCCACTCCGGTTGGCGGACAGGTACATCCGTCGATGCGTCGGCTCCTGCGCGGCACCGGAGTTCTCGGTCGGCTCGGCGAACGAGTCGGTGGTGATCCAGCCACCGCCCTGCTGCCGCAACGTGATCGGGCCGTAGGAATCGATGCCGTTGTCGATGTCTTTGAGCCACTTGTCGAACCACGCGCGCTGCAGCACGTCCAGCCGCGGCGGCAGGCCGGGCTTGGCGTACTCGTTGCCGGAGTTGACGTGGTAGGTGTTGCCCATCAGCAGCTGCTTCTTGCCTGCGGGCAGCGGAATCTCGTTGTAGATCTTCGATTCCGAGTAGGTGAACAGGTCGTGCCAGCCGCCGGTGACGAAGGTCGGCACATCGATGTTCGAGGGGTCGCCCAGCCAGCCCGCGCGCGGAGTCGAGCTGCCAGTGAGCAGTTCCTTGGCGCGTGGGTCGAGGTCATCGATGCGGGCGGTGGTGTAGACGTTGAGCAGCACGTCCATGAACGTCAACGGATCTCGGACGCGGTCGGCCAGCCACTGGGTGTCGAACTGCCCGTTGAGCACCGACGCCAGGTCGGGCACCAGCTTGAGCCCGTTGATCGCGGTGAGCCAGAGCGGGATGAAGTTGAAACCGAAGCCGCCGCCGGGGGCGAGCACGTCGTTCATCAGGTCGCTGCCCGGCACCACGGGGAAGATCGCCTGCAGCGCGGCCGGATGCTTCTCGGCGGCCTGCACCTGGTTGATGCCGGAGTAGGAGATGCCGTTCATGCCGATGCGGCCGTTGGACCACGGCTGGCGGGCGGTCCAGTCGATCACCTCGACGGTGTCCTGCTGCTCGCGCTGGCGCAACATGTCCCAGACGCCCTGGGAGAAACCGGTGCCGCGGACATCGACGACCACCTGCGAGTAGCCGCTCTTGATGAGCTGGCGATCGACGGTGAAGTTGCGCAGCTCGCCGCCGGCGAAGCCCTTGGTCAGGTCGGTGACGCCGGACAGCGGGGTGCCGCTCATATCGATCTGGCGGAGCAGGCCGAACAGCGCGTCGGACAGGCCGGGGATGGCCTGCGCGTGATCCGCGAGGTTGGACACCAGCTTGGTGTACGGCGTGAGGTTGACGACCGTCGGCGTCGGCGTATCGATCGGGCGACCGAACACGTCCGCGGGGCGATAGACGTTGCCCTTCAAGACAGTTCCGTCACTCATCGTGATCGGGACATCCCATTGGATGTTGATGTTCGGATACTGCTGCGGACCATCCTGGGTCGCCTGCCAGGCCGCTCCGGCGGCACCGCCGTCGGGGCCGGTCGGTGCGGGCGCGGCGGAGGCGCCGCTGGTGAGGAAGGGGACGAGCATCGCGGCGGCAACTGCCGCGACCGTTGCGCGCAACACATGCTTCATCAGACGTGATCTACCTCTCGGGCTGGTCGAACGACCAAAGTGTACATACCTACTTGTCGGTAATGACAAGGAGTAACACGTACTTATTTCGAATAGAGGTTCACATACAGCAACTCGAGCGAGCATGCCACGCCCAAACCGCTGGTAGAAAGCGTTTCAGCAGGATGCGCCGGTGAGAACCAACGCTCACTGTGCACTCGCATGAACTCGCCACCGACCACTGGCACTCAGCTCGGTGTTGTGTCGGATAACACCCCTGACCAGCACGGATTTAACCTGGGCCCGAGGCTCCAGCTATCACGCAGCGCGACCGGCCGAGCCCGCTGCGCAGCAACGCGCCGCGCCCGATTCAGGGCGCGGCGCGTTGGTGGTCGTCGGAAAGGGTTACTTGCCGCCCTGATTGGCGACGGCGGCGGCGCCCGCGGCGGCCGCTTCCGGGTCCAGGTATTCGCCGGGGCGGACCGGGCGCAGGTTCTCGTCCAGCTCGTAGCGCAGCGGAATGCCGGTCGGGATGTTCAGACCGGCGATGTCCTCGTCGGAGATCTGATCGAGGTGCTTGACCAAGGCGCGCAACGAGTTACCGTGCGCGGCGACCAGCACGGTCTTGCCGGTGAGCAGGTCCTTGGAGATGGTGTCTTCCCAGTACGGGACCATCCGCTTCACCACGTCGAGCAGGCATTCGGTCTTCGGGACGTCGATGCTCGCGTAGCGCGGGTCGCCCTCCTGGCTGTACTCGTCGGCCGGGTCGATCGGCGGCGGCGGGGTGTCGTAGCTGCGGCGCCACAGCATGAACTGCTCGTCGCCGTACTGGTCGCGGACCTGCGCCTTGTTCTTGCCCTGCAGCGCGCCGTAGTGGCGCTCGTTGAGCCGCCAGTCCCGGATCACCGGGATCCAGTGCCGGTCGGCGGCGTCCAGCGCGAGGTTGGCGGTGCTGATCGCGCGGCGCAGCAGCGAGGTGTAGACCACGTCGGGCAGGATGCCGTGCTCGGCCAGCAACTCCCCCGCGCGCTTGCCCTCGGCGATGCCCTTGTCCGTCAGATGCACGTCCACCCAGCCGGTGAACAGATTCAGGGCATTCCATTCGCTCTCGCCGTGGCGCAGCAGCACGAGGGTGTAGGTCATGCGGGCCATCCTTCCATGTGCCGAAATCGGGGTGACAGCGTTACCCGGGAGCTCGAGGCCTCAGCCGAGGCCCGCAGCGGCGGCGTGGCCCGCGGCGAGCACGCCCGCGCCGACGAGGGTCGCACCGTTGGTGATCTGCGACAGCACGACGCGCAGTTCGCGGGTGAAGTCGAGGGCGGCGTGCTTGGCCAGCGCCGCGCGCATCGGATCCCACAGTGGCGCACCGGATTGCGCGAAACCACCGCCGATGACGGCGATGTCGACATCGAGCAGCGCCGCGGCCGAGGCGATCGCCTGACCCAGCGCGGTGCCCGCCCGGTGCAGCGCGGCGAGGGCGATCTCGTCGCCGGCGTGCGCGGCCTCGGCCAGCTCTTTGCCGGTCTTGCCTTGCCAGCCCTGCTGGACCGCCCAGCGCACCGAGGACATGCCGCTGGCGACCGCCTCGACACAGCCGACGCCGCCGCACAGGCAGGGCACGTCCCAGCCGGGCACCACGATATGACCGATGTGACCGGCATTGCCGGTGCGGCCCATGACGACCCGGCCGTCCGCGATGATCCCGCCGCCGATCCCCGACGAGACCGTCATCGCCAACCCGTTCGGTATCCCGCGCAGCGCGCCGACGTGATGCTCGGCCAGGGCCAGGCAGGCACCGTCGATGGCGAATCGGATCGCCGCCGTGGGGAACAGCTCCTGCACCGCGGCGACGATCGCGAAGCCCGACTTCCATTCGGGGATGTTCAGCGGGGCGGTGATGCCGGTACGCACGTCGACCGGTCCGGCCGAACCGATGCCGATGGCGGTGATCGGCTGATCCCCGGCCACCTCGAGCAGCAGGCCGCGGCAGGCGTCCCAGACCTTCTCCGGCGGCACATCGACCCGGTGCACGTCCGGCACCTCGATGCCGTTGTGCACCACACCGGCCGCGAACTTCGTCGCGCCGATATCCAACGCAAGAACCGTCATCGCAGTGAACTTACGGCTTGTCGGCCGCGTCTACCAGGTGTTCGAAGGCACGCAGATTCTTCAGCGATTCACCGCGCGAGACGCGCCACTTCCATTCCTTGCGAATGGATTCGGCGAAGCCGAGCTCGAGCAGCACGTTGAAATCGGCGTCGACGGCCTCGAGAATCTGACCGAACAGCCGGTCGAGTTCGTCGGCGGTGACGGCGTGCGTGGCGGTCTGCCCGACCAGGTAGATGTCGCCGACCCGGTCCAGGGTGTAGGCGACGCCGTAGAGCCTGCGGTTGCGCCGCAGCAGGAACTTGTAGACGCCCTCGAAGTTCTCGTCCGGCTTGCGGCAGACGAACGACTCGATGCGCACCCCGTGCTTGCCGACAGTCAGCATCACGGTGGTCTTCAACTTGCGCTCACCGGGCAGGATGACGACGAAGATCTCCGCGCCGGAACGTTCGTACTCGATCTCCCGGTCACGCAGGGTCTCATCGATCAGCTGAGCGGTAGCCTGCACTTCGTTCATCGACGTGCTCCCATCCGGCGCCGCCAGAGCGCCCGCGACCTGGCCTGACTGGATTCCAGGCTAGTGCGTTCACCGGGTACCCGATCATGCACGTCGTCACGCAGCGTGGTGCCGCTCGCGGCCACCCGGCCCACGCCCACGCCGGCGCGCTCGGCGCGGAAATCGGCCAGTGCGGCGAAGTAGCTGGCGAGCAATCCGTCGGCGGTGTGCTCCCAGGAGAAGTTGGCGGCGTGCTCGACCGCGCGCCCGCTCATCCGGCGCAGGCGGTCGGCGTCGTCGAGCAGATAGCCGAGGGCGCCCGCCCAATCGGCGGTGCGGTGGCCGGGGACCAGCAGGCCGGTTTCGCCGTGCCGGACCGCGGTGCCGAGCCCGCCGACGTCGGCGGCGAGCACCGGGGTGCCGCTGGCCTGGGCCTCGATCGCGACCAGGCCGAAGGATTCGTTGTAGCTCGGGACCGCGACCAGATCAGCGGCGCGGTAGACGAGGACCAGTCGGTCCGGCGGCTGCGGCGGCAGGAAGGTGACCCGGTCGGCGATGCCGAGGGCGGCGGCGAGCTCGATCAGCGCGTCCGGGCGTTCCAGGCCGGAGCCGGACGGGCCGCCGACGATCAGCACGCGCAGTTTGTGGGTGGGATCGTTGCGCAGCACCTCGGCGGCGGCACGGACGAGCACGTCCGGCGCCTTCAACGGCTGGATCCGGCCGACGAACGCGACAACCTGCTCGTCGGCCGACAGGCCGAGCGCCGCGCGGGCCGCCGCCTTGTCGCCGGGCTGGTAGCGAATCAGGTCCGCGCCGGGCGGCACCACATCGATGCGCTCAGGATCTGCGCTGTACAGCTCGACGAGCTGGCGTGCCTCATCTGCGGTGTTGGCGACCAGCCGATCGGCCTCGCCGATCACCTGCTTCTCGCCGATCTCGCGGGTCAGTGGCTCCGGACAGTCACCCTCCGCGAGCGCGGCGTTCTTCACTGCGGCCAGCGTGTGCGCGGTGTGCACCAGCGGCACCCGCCAGCGGTCCCTGGCCAGCCAGCCGACCTGGCCGGACAGCCAGTAGTGCGAGTGCACGAGGTCGTAGTAGCCGGGCAGATGGCGCGCCTCTTGGCGCAGCACTTCCGCGGTGAACGGGCAGAGCTGGGTGGGCAGATCGTGTTTGTCGAGTCCCTCGAACGGGCCGGCCACCACGTTGCGCACCAGCACGCCGGGGCCCGCTTCTTGCACGGGCGGCAGATTGGAGGCGGTGGCCCGGGTGAAGATCTCCACCTCGGTGCCGCGTCGGGCCAGCTGTAGCGCGGTCTGCAGGACATAGACGTTCATGCCGCCCGCGTCGCCGGTGCCCGGTTGAGCCAGTGGTGAGGTATGCACCGATAGCACGGCGACACGGTTCGGCCGTAGGTCCGGGCGTTGACTCACACTATCCATAGTGCACGTTGGATTCCCGGCTTCCATACCGTCACGCTCTCGAGTGAGAGCTATCACAGAGGTTCGGTGAAGTCCCTCACAGGCCGTTCAGAGCCCTGTTATGGCGGCTACCACGGTATTCTCCGGAAACCTCGGGAGAATCGGCGACTTACGAGCGTGACTACAGGCTGTCTGCGAACATGCTGACCTCGCCGATGAAGCGGGCTCGATCCTCGATGAACAGGCCGTGCTGCGCGCCCTCCCAGAACGACGCGCGGGCGTCCGGGGCGGCCTCGTAGACGTAGCGGCCGTTCTCGATCGGCACCACCGGGTCGTCGGTTCCGTGTAGGACGAGCACCGGAATGTCCAGTGTGCGAAGGGTTTCCGTGTTGTCGGTGGTGCGGTAGAACAGCGCCTTGCGGACCGTGGGCAGGGTGGCGAGGCTGGTGCCGAACAGGCGCTGGGCATCGGCGCCCTTGTCCGCGCCGGGTCCGGTGTTGGCGTTGCCGAAGGCGCCGAACGCACGCACCGCGCGGCCCGCGCTCTCCTCGAAGACGCCGGGCATCGCGGCCAGCATGGCGGAACCGGTGTCCGCGCCGGGCACACCGCGGCCGATATTGGCCTGTGAGCTGGTGAAGACGACGCCCGCGAGCGCGCCGGTGCCGTACGCGGTCAGGTAGTCGCTGAGCACGATGCCGCCGTAGGACCAGCCGAGCAGAATCGCGCCGGTCTCGATGCCCTCCGCCGCCAGTACGGCCGCGACGTCGGCGGCCCAGTTCTTCGGGTCGTCGTAGCCCGCGGCGGGAGCGTCGGAATAGCCGTGGCCGCGCAGGTCGACGGCGAGTACCCGGAAGCGCGCGGCGAGGTCGTCGGCCGCCCTCCCCCAGCAGCGCAGGTTCGCCGACCACCCGTGCAACAGCACCAGCGGACGCGCGTCGGCGGGGCCGCTCACTCGGTAGACGATGTTCGTTCCATCCGCGCTCATCGCGTCCCGAATAGCCATACCGACCAGGCTAACGGTGATCCCCACAACAGCGCTCCTGCCCGTAAACGGGCTGCACTTAGGATCAGGTTCATGAGCATTCGCACCGCTGTCGTCACCGGAGCCAGCTCTGGCATCGGCGAGGCCACCGCCCGGGAACTGGCCAAACAGGGCTACCACGTCTACGTCGGCGCCCGCAGGCTCGATCGCCTGCAGCGCGTCGCCGACGAAATCGGTGGCACCGCACTGGAACTCGATGTGACCTCGGATGACTCGGTGCAGGCCTTCGCCGACGCGATCGAGCGCGCCGACATCCTGGTCAACAACGCGGGCGGCGCCAAGGGCATGGCCTCGGTCGCCGACGCCGACCTGGACGACTGGCGCTGGATGTGGGAGACCAACGTGCTCGGCACGCTGCGCCTCACAAAAGCGTTGCTGCCCAAGCTGATCGCGTCCGGCGACGGCCTGATCGTCACCATCACCTCGGTCGCCGCCTTCGTCGCCTACGACAACGGCGCGGGCTACACCTCGGCCAAGCACGCGCAGGCCGTGCTGCACCGCACGCTGCGCGGTGAGCTGCTCGGCAAGCCCGTGCGCCTCACCGAAATCGCGCCCGGCGCAGTGGAAACCGAGTTCTCGCTGGTCCGCTTCGACGGCGACGAGGAGCGCGCCGCCAAGGTCTACGAGGGCATCGACCCGCTGGTCGCGCAGGACATCGCGGAGATCATCGGCTTCGTCGCGTCCCGGCCGTCGCACGTGAACCTGGACCAGATCATCGTCAAGCCGCGTGATCAGGCCGACGCCGGACGCTTCGCGCGACGCAGCTGAACTAGTCTGTCGTCCAGTTGTCCCACGGACGCGACAACTTATCTCGCGAGTACATGGGTAACTCGCCGGGAACGTCCAAAAGCACCAGTCACTAGACCGCCGGTCCGGGAAGAAACTCGCCAACCTCCTAGCGACCGGCAAAAGACGCGGAGAGGCGGGCTAGCTCATGTTCAAAGGTTTCAAAGAGTTCCTGATGCGCGGGAACGTCATCGACCTAGCGGTTGCCGTCGTGATGGGCACCGCGTTCACCGCGGTGGTCACCTCGGTGACCAAGGGCGTGGTGAATCCTTTGCTCGCGGTGTTCGGCAATCAGAACGAGCTCGGCCTCGGCATCCAGCTGATCTCGGGCAAACCGGCGACCTTCATCCAGGTCGGCCCGATCATCACCGCGTTCATCAACTTCTTCGTGGTCGCCGCCGTGCTGTATTTCGTGCTGATGCTGCCGATGAAGACGATCAAGAACCGCTTCGGCACCACCAAGGCGGCCGAGCCGACCGAGACCGAACTGCTCATCGAGATCCGCGACCTGCTCGCCGAGCGGCACGACGCCGTGCGCGCCGAGCGGGCCGCGGACCACGCCGTCGAGAACGACCCGGAGCTGGACTCCTCGCTGCGGCGCTAGCCCCCACGTCCGCACCCCGCAGCGAACACGGTCAATTCGAAGCGAGTCATATGTCGCTAAACGATCTTCAACAGCAACCATTCGACTCGCCTCGATCGCCCAGCAACCATTCGACTCGCCTCAATTCGCGGAGCTCCCGCAACAGGACCACAGCCAGTCCTCACGCTGGAACCCCAGCGCTGCCCATCCCAAGCCGCGGAAGAGAAAGCCGGGGACGGCAGGCGACGTGCCCAGCACTACTCGATCATTCCCCGGGTTGGTGTACCTACTGGGTGAGTACAACTAAGGACGACCCAACGTGACCAGCCCAGTGAACTGAAGACCTACCCAGGTTTTCCCGTGAGTAGTGTGGGCGCGTCGTGTGCCGTACCCGGCTTTAGGTGCACGTCAGGTGCGCGATGTTCAGCTCCCGAGGTGGTCATCTGGCTGTGGTTGCGTCACAAACGCTGTGGACAAGAGGTGGGTGGTCGAGCGGCGGTTGGGTTGTCGACCAAACTCGGAAGCGACCCCCTCGCTTGTACTGCCCGAGATCCGCACTCTCTCTCGGGATCCGCACTCGGAATAGGGCCATAGAGCCGGTGCGGATCCCGAGTGAGGGTGCGGATTGTGCTGGCGGCGTGGCGAGTTGGGGGCCGCACACCCTTTGCATGAGCCGCACACCCCGTATACGGGGTGTGCGGCTCATGCAAAGGGTGTGCGGTCGGGTGGCCCGAGGGGATTGCACCCTCGGGCTCCCGCAGATCCCGGCGTGAAGGTCTCCCTTCACCGGGCTCCTGTCGTCTTGATCATCAGCGGATAGGCCACCCAACGCCAGTGGGCGAAGGCACGCGGGTACTCGGTGGTGGTGCGTTCCCAGTACTCCCTGGCCTTGCGGCGCGGCCGTAACCGTTTGAACTTCTTGCGGATCCACCGCACCAGGTAGGTGTTGATGCGGGCCAGAAGGTTATGTATCGCCGAAGGGTAGAACGCCCCGTAATAGTTCATCCAACCCCGGACGACCGGATTGATCATCGCGGCGAGTTCAGCCCAACCGAGATCGGTGCGGCGATGTAACCGCCACCCCCGTACCGTACGACCGAGCCTGGTCAAAGCGTCCTTACTGATCGCGGGCAGAAACGAGGTGAACACCCTGCCCTGCTTGTCGCGAGCACTGCGAGCGCGGAATGTGTAACCGAGGAACGTGAACGACGTATGCTCAGCCGAGCCCCGCCGTTTGCCGCCCTTGCAGTACACGATCCGGGTCTTGTCCGGATGCAACCGCAACCCGACCTCGCTCATCCTGTTCTCGATCGCGGCCAGCACCAGGCGAGCCTGGCGTTCGCTGACGCAGTGCACGATCGCATCGTCGGCATAACGTTCGAACACGACATCGGGGAACTCCCGGACCATCCACATGTCGAACGCGTAATGCAGGAACAGGTTCGCGAGTACAGGCGAGACCGCGGACCCCTGCGGGGTACCTCGATCTCGTTGCGCCACAGTGCCATCGGGCAGTTGAAGCGGCGCTTCGAGCCACCGCTTCACATACAGCACCACCCAACGCTGATCGGTGTGCGCCTGGACCGCTTTGAGCACGAGATCCCAAGGGACACTGTCGAAGAACTTCTCCACGTCCAAGTCGATGACCCAGTCGTATCTCCAACACCGCTGCCGAGCCACCCCGACCGCGTCCAACTGCGACCGCCCCGGCCGGTAACCATAAGAATCCGGATGAAAGATCGGCTCGACCCTCTTCTCCAGCCTCGCGGCCACCACCGTTTGAGCGATCCTGTCCGCAATCGTGGGCACCCCGAGCATCCTCGTGCCCGCGCCATGCGATTTCGGTATCTCCACCGCTTTGACCGGAGGCGGAAAGTAGCTGCCCGACGACATCCGATTCCAGATCCGATACAGATTGTTCTTCAGATCGGTTTCGAACTCCGCCAAGCTCACCGCGTCCACTCCCGGCGCACCCTTGTTCGCTTTGACCTTCTCGTATGCCTCCTGAACTTCCCACTTGAAAATCTCGAACGACTTCGCTGACGACTTCAGCTCGCTCACCACAGCTCCTCCCGGACCACACGGCCCGGTTGACAGGACAAACAACAGCCACAGACGACCCGGCCCCTTCGCTCCACACCCATTACAGAAGCTTCACCACTACTACGAGCCGGTCCGCCGGCGCACCCCGCGACGGGGGTTTCCCTCTCGCCGCCGATCTACTCGACGAAAACGGTTTCAGGGCACGCCTTCCCACGTTCCATGCCAAAGCCGCAGACCAGGCTCATGCCGCCTCAATGCCGGACGCCACCTGACCATCAATCGGGACAACCTGTCAGGCCCAGCTCCCGCAGCCCGGAACATGGCCACGGTTTCGACGTCACTTCGAACGTAACGACACGTCAACAGCGGTTCGGGTTCACTCATCTTCCTGGTCCCCACCTGACGCCTCTCACGACGCCTTTTCCACATCGCTCACCACGACGGTCTTCAGCCAACGCAGCATGTGGCGGTTTGAAGCCTCCGCCCGAGCGGCGACTCCGAAGGGCCAAACCTTCATCTCTGGCACAGCATCAACTCCAAGCTCAGCTACCTACACTGACCTCCTCGTTGTTCGTGGCACACGCTCCGGCGTTGTCAGCTGGTAGGGCGTTGTCGAGGCCGCTTCGCATACTTGCTTCGTCCTTCACATATCTCGTGGCGTGGTGAGGGGTATGTGAAGGACGAACCAGGTGTGCGAAGTCGACCTATCTGTCGCTTGGTCTGTGGTGGGCGTCTCGGTGCTTACGAGATCAGCGGGGCGGGCCGGGGGCGACCGGGGTGGCGGAGATGACCGAGGTGGATCCGTCCTCGGCGGACATCGTCTTCCAGGTGGACCAGTCGATGGTCCAGTCGTAGAGGTCGCCGTCGGCGGCGGACATCTGGATCGAGGTGCCGGTGACTTCTACCGGGTCGCCGTAGAGGGCGGTCGGGAAGTACGCCTGGGCGTCGCCTGGCGACAGGTTGATGCAGCCGTTGGTGACGTTCGAAGACCCTTGGGCGGACAGCGATTCCGGGTTGGCGTGGATGAATTCGCCGTTGTTGGAGATGCGTACGGCCCAGCGCTCGCGAACGTTGGTGTAGAACGGCGGATTCGTCATCATGAAGTCTTCGTACTTCTCGGTGACCACGTGCAGCCCGGAGCGGGTCACGTTGCGCGGCTCGTTGCCCTCGCCGTAACTGACGGCGAAATCGAAGACGGTCTTACCATCCCGGACGACCTGCATGCGGTGGCTCGGCGCGTTGGCCTTCACGATCTGGCTGCGGCCGATGCGGAAATCCGTTGTCAGATCGGAATATCCGTAGTTGCCGCCGCCGAGATCGAGCCCATAGAGCTTGGCCGAGACGTGCACGGTGGTGCCGGGCACCCAGTAATCCTTGGGGCGCCAATGCAATCGGGAGCCGTTGTCGTCGGGGAACCACGCCCACGCGCCCTCGGTGGGCGGGTCGGTCGTGATGGTCAGCGCCTTCTCCACCTCGGCCTTGTTCTGCACAGAAGCCTTGAACTGCAGGATGATCGGTGCGGCGATGCCGACCTCCTGGTTGTCGGCGATGTTGATGGTCGCCGGGACGGTGTTCTTGGGCGCGAGCGTGCTGAACTTGCCGTCGATCGGGACGGGCTTGCGATCGGTGCCGATCGCGGTGCCCGACCAGGTGTAGGTGGCGTCGTAACCGAGCGGCTCGGTGATCTTGTAACTGCGCTTGTCCGGGGCGAATTCGCCCGCCACCTGCTTGCCGTTGGCGTTGGTCAGCGCGACCTGATCGATGGTGCCGTCGGCGACGGTGACCGAGGCGGCCGCGGTCGGGTTGACCTTCTTCGCATCGTTCTCCGGGGCCAAGCTGACCTTGGCGACGGGGCCCGGGTCGCGGGGTGGGTTGTTGTTGCCGCCGCTGCCGGTGCTGCATCCGGCCACCAAGGCGACCACGACGAGCAGCACGGCCGACACGGCGGCGACCGGTCTGCGGATCCCTGGACGGTTGCTCACTTCATCGAATTTACGCGGGCAAACTCGTTCGGTCGGCTAGCGAACGGTGTGGTGTCCGTTTCACCGGCTACAGCGTGACATCAACCGTGACGGGTTCCGGCTCCAGCTCGATGCCGAATCGCTCGGCCACACCATCGCGCACCGTCCTGGCCAGATCCACCAAGTCGGCGGCGGTCGCGCCGCCGCGATTCGTGAGCGCAAGCGTGTGTTTCGTGGACAGCCGGGCCGGTGCGTCCGGACCCGGGAAACCCTTGGCGAACCCGGCCCGCTCGATGAGCCAGCCCGCGGAGAACTTGACCCCGTCCGGCGCCGGATATGTCGGTACCGTGACATCACCCACATGAGCCGAGATCGCGGCGCGGACCGCGGAAACCCGGTCTTCGGGCACCACCGGGTTGGTGAAGAAGGACCCTGCGCTCCAGGTGTCGTGGTCGGCGGGATCGAGGACCATGCCCTTGCCCGCGCGCAGGCGCAGCACGGCGTCGCGGACCTCGGCGGCCGGGCGGGACTCGCCGTTGTCGGCACCGAGCATGGTCGCGAGTTCGCCGAAACGCAGCGGCGCGCTCGCACCACTCGGGTCGAGCGCGAAGTCGACGGCGAGCACAAGTGCGTCGTCGCGATGCTTGAGCACGCTGGTGCGATAACCGAAACCGAGCTCGCCGGGCTCGACCCAGCGGATCGCGCCGCTGCGACGATCGAGCAACTGCACCCGACGCAACAGGTTCGCCACCTCCGCGCCGTACGCGCCGACGTTCTGCACCGGCGTCGCCCCGGCCGATCCCGGGATTCCGGACAGGCATTCGAGCCCACCCAGCCCCGCCGCGACCGTCGCCGCGACGACCGCGTCCCAGTTCGCGCCCGCCTCGGCCAGCACACCGTCCGCGCTCAGCTCGACGCCCTCGGTCGCCACCCGAACCACCACGCCGTCGAAACCGTCGTCGCTGATCAGCAGGTTGGAACCGCCCGCGATGAGCAGCACCCGGATACCCGCCGCGTCCAGCGCGCGCACGGTCGCGACCAGCGTTTCGGTGGTGTCGCATTCGGCGACCGTGGCGGGACCGCCGACCCGCAACGTGGTCAGCTCGGCCAGCGGCACCGATTCAAGGATCCGGGCACCGGTGGCGGCCAGCACATCCGACGGCACCACACGTGAAGTTCGCACAGGCAGACGGTAGCGTGTCCGACCATGGCTACACCGCTGGCGTACACGGCCCGCTACTCGCATCCCGCTGCCGCCGTGCGCGCGGCGTTCGCGAACGACCAGTACTGGAAAGACCGCGTTGCCGAGGTCGGCGGGCCGAACGCCCGGCTCGACTCGGTGAGCGTCGACGGCGACCAGATCCGGGTTCAGCTGGTGCAGGCCATCGCCGCCGAGCTGCTGCCCGCCGCGATCACCGCGGTGCGCCCCGGCGACCTGATCATCCCCCGCGTCGAGACCTGGAACGGCGATTCGGCCACCTTCCAGGCGACCGTCGACGGCGCGCCCGCCGAGGTGCGCGGCACCATCACGCTGAACGACGACGGCGCGGGTTCGTCCGCCGCCGCCAACGGCACCATCGAGGTGAAGATCCCGCTGTTCGGCGGCAAGATCGAGTCCGCGATCGCCGAGCACCTGACCGAGGTGCTGAAGAACGAGGAAGAGTTCACCAACACCTGGCTCGACACGCACTGACCCGCAAAGCATTTCCCGCCGGGCGGGAAGTTGTTGCGGCAGCACACTTCCGGCCTGTTCGCGTGGTGGACCGCACCGCCAAGCGCGGCCGCGGCAATCCGACCCAGTAATCTCTCGATCCATGGCCCGTCGACTTGATTACTCCGCGCGCTACCCGCTGCATACCACCAAAGAGCTGTACGCGGCGCTGTCCAACCGCGACTACTGGGACGCGCGGATGGCCGAGATGCGGAAGTACTCGCCGGGGAACGAAGTAGCGAACTTAGAAGCCGGCGACGGCGGCATCGACGTCGAGCTGCACCACGTGCTGCCGCGCGACATGCTCCCCGAGATCGCGCAGGCCGTGATGCGCAAGGACATGATCATCACCCGCAAGGAGAGCTACGGGCCGTTCGGCGCCGAGGAAGTCACCGGCAAGTACTCGGCCGCGATCCCGGCCGGGCCGGGCAGCCTCGGCGGCACCATCCGCCTGTTCCCCACCGAGACCGGGTGCACCATGCGCTTCTCCTCGGAGGCGAAGGTGTTCATCCCGATGGTCGGTCCCCGGCTGGAGCAGCTGATCCTGGTGAACCTGATCGATCTGTTCCGTGCCGAAGCGGAATTCACGGTGCAGTGGCTGGACGAACACCACCCAACCAGCTGACCAAACCGGTCGGCACCATCACCCGCGGTACCACCGGCGTCAATCGGCTACGGCGCAGTGACCGCTGGCTGATGCACGACGACCTGGTGACCGCGCGGCTGCGGGCGGCGGCCGATCCGCTGATGGTGGACCTCGGTTACGGCGCGAGCCCGTGGACGACGCTGGAATTGGCGGCACGGCTGCGCACCGTGCGCCCGGACGTACGCGTCGTCGGCCTGGAGATCGATCCGGAACGGGTCGTGCCCGGCCGCGACGGGGTCACCTTCGCCCGCGGCGGGTTCGAATTGGCCGGTCTGCGACCGGTTTTGGTGCGGGCCTTCAACGTCCTGCGCCAGTACCCGGAATCGGCGGTGCCGGAAGCCTGGTCCACCATCCTGTCCGGTCTCGCGCCGGACGGTGTGCTGATCGACGGCACCTGCGACGAACTCGGCCGCCGCTGCGCCTGGGTCCTGCTCGACCGCTCCGGCCCGCAATCGCTCACCCTCGCCTGGGACCCGTTCACCGTCGACCAGCCCTCCGATATCGCCGAGCGACTACCGAAAGCCTTGATCCACCGCAACATTCCGGGTGAGCCGATCCATGCCTTGCTCACCGCCGCCGATCGCGCGTGGGCCCGCGCCGCTCCCCTGGCTCCCTTCGGTCCCCGCATCCGTTGGCGTGCCGCAGCCGAATCCCTACGGCAAGAAGGTTTCCCGCTCCGCACCTACCGTCGTCGTATGCGCGACTGCGTGCTGTCGGTTCCATGGGGCACCGTCGCCCCGAATCTCGATACACCCCAGGTGAATTGAACTACCGCCGATGATTTTCAGTGCGGCGCTGCTACATTCGCTCGCTATGCTCCGGTCAGTGCGCGATAAGCCCTGGATGCCGCGCGCGGCGTCAGACTGGCAGCGGCGGAACGGATTTCGTCACTCGTACAGCGGTTGATGGCGATCGCGTCGGCGACTACCTCATCCAAGGCGGACTGGCCGATGTCCGCCTCGGCTAGATCGAGGACGGTGCGTAGCGGAGTCGTCACGAGGAACGGACCCGCCGACTCGATCTCGGTGCCGATCAGTGAGCGGCGTAGGACCACTAGTCGCGGGGTCACCGGCGGTCGACCCGAACCCACCGATAGGTGCAGGAATCGGGGACGTAGTCGCCCGATTCCGTGTAGTTCCGCCGCACTGTGATGGGAGACCGCCGCGGCACCGTCGAACCAGGCGGCCCACATGGCGTATTCGTCGAGCGGACCGGCGGGCCACTCGGTCAATCGCAACAGTCCGACCCCGGCCCTGGTCACCGAGCCGTCGCCGAGCCCGATGCGGACCCGGGCCTCACATCGGGTGCGCAATACCTGACGGGTGGTGAAGAAACCCGCGTGGCGACCGGCCAATCGGCGCAGCACCCGCCATCCGTGGTCCGCGGAGCCGAGTGCGCGGCCCGCCGCATCGCCAGCCATGTGCATCAGGCTACGCTCGATTCTTGTGTCACATGTCACATTCGAACCCCTCAATGCCCCCTCAGAGACGGCACAGAAACATCGGGAAGAATCAGCCGCATGAGTACGAAGCCACCGTCCACCATGACGATCAACCGGCGGGCCCTGCTGATCGCCCTGATCGTGGTAGCGATATTGCTCGCCACGGCTCTGGTCGGCGGCGAGGCGTACGCCAGGCACACCGTGTCCCGCTGCATCAGTACGCAATTCGAGAAGGAAATGGGTTCGAAGATCGATGTGAGCTTCGGCGCCAAACCGATGCTGATCACCTGGATCGACGGCAAGGTGCCGACGGTGAAGGTGGACAGCGACGACACCAAGTTCGGCCCCGCGGTCGGCATGGTGGTGCACGCCGAGTTCCACGACGTCGAGGTCACCGACAACGGCCGCGGCGGCGGGGTGATCGGCAGCTCGTCGGCCGACGTCACCTGGAACAACGACGGCATCCGGCAGACGCTCGGCGGCCTGGTCAGCGGCGTGAAATCGTCCGCTGGCTCGAACATGCTGACCCTGGACGTGCTCGGCGGCCTGGCCCAGCTGCAGGTGAAGCCGGTGATCAAGGGCGGCGTCATCGAGGTGGAGACGATGTCGGCACAACTGCTCGGCATGGGCCTGCCCACCGATCTGGTGCAGGGCATCGTCGAGGTGTTCACCAAGAGCCTGCAGGGCTACCCGTACAACATGCAGCCGACCGAGGTGAAGGTCACCGACGACGGCATTGCCGTCAAGCTCGCGGGCACCCGCTCCGAGCTGCCCGCCGCCGACAGCAACGCCAGCGCCACCTGCTCCTGACCCGCCCTCGGCCGCGCGGCGAATTCGCCAGGCGGCCAGGGTGGTTCGGCAACGATCCGAGAGTCCTTGCGGCCCAACCGGTCAGGCAGGAAACCCGTCGAGCACTTCACGTGACTTCGACAGCCCGAGCCGAGTCGCGCCCGCCGCGATCAGCTCCGCCGCGGCCTCGGCGGTGCGGATACCACCGCTCGCCTTGACGCCGAGCCGTCCGCCGACGGTCGCGGCCATCAGCTCGACCGCGTGCACGCTGGCACCGCCCGCGGGGTGAAATCCGGTGGAGGTCTTCACGAAATTGGCCCCCGCGCGTTCGGCGACCCGGCAGACCTCGACGATCGCCTCGTCCGGCAGCGCGGCCGCCTCGATGATCACCTTGAGCACCGCCCGATCGCCCATCGCCTCGCGCACCGTCACGATATCGGCGAGCACCGCGTTGTAGTCGCCGGCCAGCGCCGCGCCGACGTCGATCACCATGTCCACCTCGGCCGCGCCCTGATCGACCGCGAGCCGCGCTTCGGCGCCCTTGACGAGCGAATGGTGTTTGCCGGACGGGAATCCGGCGACCGTCGCCACCACGAGTCCCTGCGCGCGCACGGGCAGCATCGACGGCGAGACGCAGATCGCCAGCACCCCCAGTTCGCGGGCTTCGTAGATCAACGCGGCGACGTCGTCGGGGGTCGCCCCCGGCGCCAGCAGTGTGTGATCGATCATGGCGGCCACTTCGGCCCTGGTCGGTGACGCGGAACTTGCCATGAGCTGAGAGTCTGGCATACCTGTGGCGAATTCCGTTGCGCGCCTGGCAACACTTCCCGCACACTCGTACCTGGTGGCAGATCGCCGGTAGTGACGCAGCGGGCGACTGATTAACGTGTGCGGATGAGGCCCTACTTGGTTCGGGAGGAGAGGACACCGTGCTGATCCGTCGCGAACGCGCCGACGACATCGCCGCGATCGCGGCCGTGCATCGGAGTGCGTTCGGTCCGCACCAGCCGGACAGCGATCTCACCGAGCTCACCGGCGAACCACCCGAGGACGACGGCGCCGATCCGCCCGAGGCCGATCTGGTCACCCGCCTGCGCAGCGACCCCGGCTGGATTCCCACCCTCTCGATGGTGGCGGTGGAGTATCAAACGGTGATCGGCCACGTGTGCCTCACCAGAGCGGCCATCGGCCCGTTCCCGGTGCTCGCGCTCGGCCCGATCGGTGTGCTCGCCGAACACCAGCGCACCGGCGTCGGTTCGGCGCTCATGCACGCGGCCCTCGGCGCCGCCGACGCACTCGACGAACCCCTCGTCTGCCTGCTCGGACACCTGGACTACTACCCGCAGTTCGGCTTCGTCCCCGCCGCCCGCCTCGGCATCGTCCCCGACGACCCGTCCTGGGTATCGCATTTCCAAGTCCGCCAGCTCAGCGCCTACGACTCCCGGATCACCGGCGAATTCCGTTATCCAGAGCCGTTTTACGAACTCTGAGCACGTACCAGGTCGTAGACGTACGACTGGTCGGCCTTACGGCTCACCCACGTCCCCTCCGGCGGCCGGTCACCATGACCCGCGTCATCGAACGGCCGACTCGATACAGCTCCGGACTCGGTGACCACGCACCAGCCGAAGTCCGGCAACCGCCGACACCACAGGTCGCGATCGACGCGTTTGAAAGACGGGTAACCGTGCGCCGATCCGTCCGGGACGAACTCATACGTGAGTCCATCTACCTGCCGAACAAACTTCAGACCATCCACCACTTCATCCTGCGACCTCGGCGCCCACACGTAACTCCGCCACGCCGCCTGCCTGTGGGCTCCGGGAAACCTGTTGATCCGTCATGCAGGTCGACCTGGAAAGATGACGCACATGAGTTCCGCTCTACCCGCCCCGGACGACCGACGCTTCGTACTGACGCTCGGCTGTCCCGACCGTCCGGGCATCATCGCCCGGATCACCTCGTTCATCGCCGACTTCGGCGGATCGATCGTGGAGGCGGGTTACCACTCCGACGCGGACAACGGCTGGTTCTTCACCCGCCAGGCGATCAAGGCCGCGACGGTCCCGTTCGGGCTCGCGGAACTACGCGACCGATTCGCCGGAGTCGCCGCCGAATTGGGCCCGGAGACGGAATGGCAGCTGCTCGATTCCGGCGCCCGCCGCCGCGCGGTGCTGCTGGTCAGCAAGGACGGGCACTGCCTGCACGATCTACTCGGCCGCGCGGCCAGCGGCGAGCTGCCCGCGACCATCGAGGCGGTGATCGGCAATCACCCCGATCTGGCCGAGATGACCGAGGCGCACGGGGTGAAGTTCCATCACGTGCAGTTCCCGAGGGACCCGGCCGAGCGCGGCCCCGCCTTCGCGGAGGTCCGCTCGCTGGTGGACTCGCACAACCCCGATGCGGTGGTGTTCGCCCGCTTCATGCAGGTACTGCCGCCGGAGCTGTGCGCGCACTGGGCCGGCCGGGCGATCAACATCCACCACAGCTTCCTGCCGTCCTTCGTCGGCGCCCGCCCGTACCACCAGGCCTTCGCCCGCGGCGTGAAACTGATCGGCGCCACCTGCCACTACGTGACGGCGGAACTGGATGCGGGCCCGATCATCGAACAGGACGTGAGCCGCATCGATCACGCCGACGACGTCCGCGACATGGTCCGTCAGGGCCGCGACATCGAACGCGTCGTCCTGGCCCGCGGCCTGCGCTGGCACCTGGAAGGCCGAGTACTCGTACACGGCCGCCGCACGGTCGTGTTCACCTGACCCGTCGGCGAATCAGCCTGCGATTTCGGCGCGTAGGCGTACCGATTCGAGGACGTGGCCTAGTTCCTCGTTGAACTGCTCGTAGGCCTCGGTGTTGCCGAGGTGGCCGGTCGGCAGCTTCGTGAAGCGTGCCAGACTGCCTGTTTCCCTGAGCATCTCGGCGATGCGCTCGGAGTGCACCACGGGGGTCATGTCGTCGTACGATCCGGCTATCACGGTGGTGGGCACCACCAGGTTGCGCGCGGACTCGCCGACATTCATGTCGGCGAGCAGGCGACCGAACCGAGCCCGCACCATCGCCGGACAGGACCGCACGATGGCCATGCTGAAGTCGAGCAGGTCGCCCTTGGCCTTGGTGGTCATGATCGACCGCGCGAACAGCCAACGCATCGGCGCGATGGGCGGGAAGACGAGCGGCGCACCGAGCCCGAGGCGGCCGAACAGGAACGGCAACGGCACCTTCAGCTTCAACAGCCGCATCGGCCGATTCATCAGCGGCACCACGGTGGTCTCGAAGACCAGTCGATCGGGCGCGGTATTGGTCAGCAGCACCGCGAGGGCCTGCTGCGCGACCCGGTCGGGGTAGCGCCCGGCCCAGGCCTGCAAGGTCATGCCGCCGAGGCTGTGCCCGACGAGCACGGCCCGCTGGCGCGGCCGCAGCGCCGCGTCGAGCACGGCGGCCAGGTCGTCGGCGAGCAGATCCATGGTCAGCGGGCTGTCGCCCGGCTCGCTCTCGCCGTGGCCGCGCTGGTCGTAGGCGACCACGCGGTACTCGCCGGCGAAGGCGTTGATCTGGGCGTTCCAGTATTCGATGCAGCAGCTCCAGCCGTGCACCAGCACGATCACCGGCCGGTCGGCGGGTCCGTAGGCGTGCACGCGGAGCCGGGCGCCGTCCTTGGTGGTCACCGGGATCACCTCGGGCGCGCTGGCGGGCGGGTTGAACGCGGCGGTCGCATAGGTGCGGGACCGCAGGTTCGCGCGGTGTGCGTCGAGCGACCCCCGAACCTGACTCGGGAAGTTCACCAACGCAGTCGGCAGCATGGCACGCATCGGACACTCCTTTGTGTTACTGCTCGATACAGTAACTCCGATACGCGCCGCTAGCTAGTGCTAGCACTCGAAAAGTTATCGAGTATTCGTCGTCCGATCCCTACAACCGGACCGCGACCGCACCCGGCCGCAGCATCCCTACCAGCGCGGACCGCGCTGAATCTCGTCCACCTTCGGCCGCACATCGGCCAGATAGATACCGGTCGCGATGATCGCGATGAAGGAGAGCAGCCCAAGACCCGCGGGCGAGAGCAACAGCAGCACCACCGCGACCCCGAGGATCGCCAGCCAGATCTGCTTGGTCAGCTTGTCCACCGCGGTGAACGCGTCCGAACGCTGCCGCACGGCATGAATCAGCGCAAAGATCGTCGCGCCGAGTGCCGCCAGCCACAGCACGAGCAGGATCATCCCGGTCAATCCGTGCACCATATTCACCTGTCCCATCATACGAGCAACGCCCCCGCACACCAGAGTGCGCGGGGGCGTTGCCTGGTAGAACTCCAATAGCCGTGCGGCCCTTATGAATCAGCGCTCAGGACCGGCGGCAAATCGGTCAGCTCATGCCTACGCCTCGCTGCCGCTCGGCTCCGGCATTCGCTAGGCGCGCTGGCACATGATTCGCTCTCTGCGCTCGCTCATGCCTTCTTAGGAGCAGCCTTCTTGGCGGGCGCCTTCTTGGCCGGAGCCTTCTTGGCGACCGGCTCGGCAGCCTCGACGGGCGCGCCGTTCGCCTCAGGGGCGGGGGTGGTCTCGGTGGTCACCGTGACGACCTCGGCATCGACGACCGGCGCGGCGGCCTCGTCCTCGACCTTGGCCGGGCGGCCGAGCAGGCCGTTGACCCGACCCAGCACGTCCTCGGCGCGGGTGGCGGCGTCCTTGTACAGCGTCTCGACGCGCTCGATCTGCTCCTCGACCAGGTGGTTGGCGCGCAGCCGCTCCACGGTCTCCTCGCCGCGCACGGCGAGATCGGCGTAGATGTCGAGCACCTGGTGGTAGTACTTGTCGGCCAGCGTGCGCAGTTCCTCGGGGGTGAACTTCTCGCGCAGCTCGGCGAGGTCCTCCGGCAGTTCCGAGGGCAGTCCGGCCAGCCGCTCGCGCAGCGTCTCGAACTGGGCCTGCACGTCGGCGGGCACGTTGGCGAAGCGCTCGCGGGCCTCTTCGACTCGGGCGGAGACGTCGGTCGCGGCGGCGCGCTCACGCACCTGGGTGACGACATCGGTGACGGCGGCGTAGATGGCGTCGCCCGCACCGACGGTCGCGAGGATCGGCTTGGTCACGGTCGGGTTGGTCTTCTCGGTCATGGTATTTCGTTCTCCTGGCGTGGCGGAGTTTCAGTTGGTGTGCGCGGAACGACGCTGTCCCCATCCCCCCCGGGCTCGTTCCCTCCGTTTTCCCGGCGAAACGATTCATAGATTTCGAGCAGCACCTGCTTCTGCCGTTCACTGACTGACGTATCGGCAAGCAGGGCATCCCGGACCGGGCTGTGTGGCCGCTGTTCGAGATAACCGGCCCGGACGTACAACACCTCCGACGACACCCGCAGTGCCTTGGCGATCTGCGCGAGTACCTCGGCGGATGGATTGCGCAATCCGCGCTCGATCTGGCTGAGGTACGGATTGCTCACTCCCGCAAGGGTGGCGAGCTGACGCAGCGAGACTTGCGCGGCCTCTCGCTGTGCCCTGATGAAGCCTCCGATGTCGTGCGCCGCGTTTACCACGCGGGCCGCTTTTTCTCCGACGCCGGTCGATTGCTCGGCCGAACTATCGGTGTACTCGGCGGAAACCTCGGGCTGGTCTGCCATCACTCACCTTCTGGCGGTTGTACGAGTTCAATTCTAGGACAGGGTGCTAACTATTGCAAGCAGTCTGCTAGCACTCTCTCGGCAAACATCCGGCGCGCTATGTCTCAGCCACCGAACATCAGCTGCGAAATTGTGTAAATCACCAGGCCCGCAAGCGAACCGACGACCGTTCCGTTGATGCGGATGAATTGCAGATCACGCCCGACCTGCAATTCGATCTTCTTGCTTGCCTCGTCCGCATCCCACCTGGCAACCGTATCGGTGACCAGGGTGCTGATCTCCCCGGCGTAGTTCCCCACGAGATACCTTGCCCCCCGGTCGATCCAGCCGTCCACCTTCGCGCGCATATCGGCGTCGTCGCGCAACCGCTCACCGAGTTGCTGCACGTTCTCGCCGACCTTACGCCGCAACGTGCTGTTCGGATCGTCGGCCGATTCCAAGATCAATCGCTTGGCCGCCCGCCAGGTCGCCTCGGCCATCCCGGTGATTTCGTCGCGACCCATGATCTGCGCCTTGATCCGCTCGGCCTTCTTGATCATCGCGTCGTCGTGCTGCAGATCCTCGGCGAATTCCTCGAGAAAGCGATTCGCCGCGAGCCGGACCTCGTGCTCGGGATTGGAACGCACCTTCCAGGTGAACTCGACGAGTTCTCGGTAGATCCGTTCGGAAAGCAAAATGTTGACGAACTTCGGGGCCCATTGCGGTGCATCACGCAAGACGATTCGATCGATCGTCTCCTGCGAACCGAGCGCCCATTGATGCGCCCGCTCGGCGAGCAGGTCCAACAGCACCAGCTGCCGGTTGTCCGCGAGCAATTCGGCGAGCACCCGGCCGATCGGCGGACCCCAGAGCGGTTCGGCGATCCGTTTCACGATCGTCTGGTCGATGATCTGCTCGACGTCCTCGTCGCGCAGCACGCCGACCACCGCGCGCAGCAGCGTCGAACTCTCCTCGGCCACCCGGGCGGCATGCCCCGGATCGGCCATCCACCGGCCGACCCGCCAGGAGATCTGCGCCGACGTCACCTTCGCCGAAACCACCTCGGGGGCAAGGAAGTTGGTGCCGACGAAGGTGCCGAGACTCTCGCCGAGCTGATCCTTCTTCTTGCGGATGATCGCGGTGTGCGGGATGGGCAGGCCGAGCGGATGCCGGAACAGCGCGGTGACGGCGAACCAGTCGGCCAGTGCGCCGACCATGCCCGCCTCGGACGCCGCGCGCACGTAATCCACCCAGCCACCACCGCTGCCTCGCGATTCCAGCCAGCGACAGAACAGGTAGATCGCCGTCGCCACCGCGAGCAGCCCCGTGGCCAGCGCCTTCATCCGCCAGAGGTCGCGGCGTTTGCTTTCCTCGTCGAGCACGGCGGCGAAGCCGAAGGGCGCGGCCGCCGCGGGCGCCGGGGACGTTTCCAGGACCGCGATGTTGCCGGGAGCTTTCTCCATGTCTCCATTCTGCTGTGCCGAGGCCTCGGCCCGCCGCAGGGCGGCCTCGCGCCTTCGCGCTCGCAAGCGCTTCAACGGAAGATGTGGAACCTGTCGCATCCCGACCCAAACGCGCATATCGCCAGCGACCGGGACATAAGCTGGAGGCCCGAGGAGATACCGACTAGCAAGGGAGCCCACGCTGTCCACCGATGACCTTGTCGACGTCGGCGAACTCGCCGACCGACCGGCGGCGGTGCGCACCGGCCGACAGGATGGCCGCAAACGCCGTTGGCGCCAGCACAAGATAGACCGCCGCGAGGAACTCGTCGACGGCACTCTTGCCGCTGTCCGAGCACGCGGCTCCAATGCCGGGATGGACGAAATCGCCGCCGAGATCGGCGTCTCCAAAACCGTCCTCTACCGGTACTTCTCCGATAAGAACGACCTGGTCCACGCGACCATGCAGCGGTTCATCGAGACCACCCTGATGCCCCGGGTCTACGGCGCGATCAGCCTCGACGCGGACGAGTATCAGCTGGTCCGTTCGGCACTGGCTGAGTACGTGGGCACGGTCGACGAGGACCCCGAGGTCTACCGCTTCATCATGGGTAACGGCTCGGCCGATCAGTCCTCGCTCGCCGAATTCGAGAAGCTCTTCGCCGAGGTGGTGGCCGCCGTCATCATCGATCGCGCGACGGAAAAGGGCATCCAGACCGAGGGCGCGATGCTCTGGTCCTACGTCCTGGTCGGTGGCATCCAACTCGCCACGCACTGGTGGACCACCAACAAGACCATGTCCCGCGAACAAGTCATCGACTACCTGACCATGATGGCGTGGAGCGCGATCGACGGAATGGCGCGTGCTAACGGTTCCGCCGAGGTCTTCAACGCGCAGCCGCATGTGCTGCCGTCACCCGGCGCGAACTCGGCGAACTGATCAATCGCCCGACTCCCGAGGTGCTAGCTGGGGTGCTAGCAAAAGTGTGACGAGGAGCTCGACTTTGCCGCGAGGTTGGCTACTCTGAACCCGAGCGGTGCGCCCAGTGGGCTGCGTCACCGCCCCGCGCACTGGCACCAATGGAGGTACCTCGATGGCGAAGCAAGTACCGACCTCCCGGCTTGCTCGTGGCACCAAGCTCGGTGCCGTCGCAGCCGGCTCGGTTATCCGCACGCAACGCGCGCGGCTGTCGATGCGGGGCCGCTCCGAGGCCGTCCGCGCGAAAATGGCCGAGGAGTCCATGATTCGCACCACCGAGCAGGTGGTCATGGTGCTCGGCACCATGAAGGGCGTGGCCATGAAGCTCGGGCAGATGATGTCCGTGCTGGATATGGACCTGGTGCCGGAGGCCCATCGCGAACGGTTCCAGAAGCGACTCGCCGTGCTGCGCAACGCCGCGCCGTCGGTGTCGTTCGAGTCGATGCGCCAGGTGATCGAGGACGATTTCGGCCAGCCGATCAGCGCGATCTTCGCCGAGTTCGAGGCCGAGCCGATCGCCGCCGCCTCCATCGGGCAGGTCTATCGGGGCACGCTGCACGACGGCAGGCAGGTCGCGGTCAAGGTGCAGTACCCGGGCATCGATGCCGCGGTGCGCGCAGACCTGAAGAACCTGGCCATGTTTCGCCGGGTGCTGCAATCGGCGATGCCGTGGGTGACCCCCGCCGTGCTCGACGAGTTGCGGCTCAATATGGAGAGCGAACTCGACTACCAGGCCGAGGCCAACACCCAGCTACAGATCGCCGAGCTCTACGCCGGGCATCCGTTCATCGTGGTGCCGCGGTCGATGCCGGAGCTCAGCACCACCCGGGTGCTCGTCAGCGAATACGTGGCAGGCCAGGGCTTCGAGGACATCCGGCAGCTGCCCGACGCCGAACGCAATCGGATCGGCGAGATCATCTACCGCTTCTACGTCGGTTCGCTGTTCACCTTCAACGAGTTCTGCGGCGACCCGCATCCGGGAAATGTGCTGCTGGCCAACGACGGCAAGGTCGCCTTCCTCGACTTCGGCCTGTTCAACCGGATGGACCCCGACCACGTGCAGTTCGAGCTGACCTGCCTGCGCGCGGCCGCCGAGGACCGGGCCGAAGACCTGCGCGAGTTGATGATCCAGCGCGGCGTGATCGACTCGCCGGAGGAGATCGGCGCCGAGGAGTGTCTGGAATACGTGCTCGCCGCGTCCGAATGGTGTTTGATCGATGAGGATTTGACGATCACCCCGGAGCTGGCCAGCGGCGCGTTCCTGCTCGCGGTGGACCCGCGGGCCAGCGAGTTCGCCGGGATGAAGCAGCAGAATCTGCCGCCGGAGCATCTGTTCTCCCGCCGCGCCGACTTCCTCACCTTCGGCATGCTCGGTCAGCTCGGCTGCACCGCGAACTGGCATCAGATCTCCCGCGAATGGCTCTACAACGAGCCGCCGGTCACCGAGCTCGGTAAGGCACACCACGCGTGGCTGGCCGAGCATCCGCCCGTCGCGCCGAAGAAGCCGCGCACCAGGGCCAAGAAAGTCCCCAAACCAAGCCCCGATGCGTAACCGCAGAAACGGAAGATCATGGCAGACAATCGCGAGTTCGACCTCATCCTTTTCGGCGCAACGGGTTTCGTAGGCAAGCTCACCGCGGAGTACCTGCTCACCGCCGCACCGGAGTCCGCGCGCATCGCGCTCGCCGGGCGCTCGCTGGACAAGCTCACCAAGGTCCGCACCGAACTCGGCCCGGCCGCCGCGAACTGGGGCCTGGTGGTGGCCGATTCCACCGACGACGCGGCGCTCGCCGCGCTGGCCGCGCGGACCAAGGTCGTGGTCACCACCGTCGGCCCGTACCTGCGCTACGGCTTGCCGCTGGTCGCCGCCTGTGCGAAGGCGGGCACCCACTACGCCGACCTCACCGGTGAGCCGCTGTTCATCCGGGACGCGATCGACCAGTACCACGAGCAGGCCGTCGAGACCGGCGCCAAGATCGTGAATTCCGCAGGCTACGACTCGATTCCGTCGGATCTGAGCGTGTACCAGCTGTACAAGCGTTCGCTCGAGGACAACTCCGGCGAGCTGGAGGAGACCACGCTGGTCGCCTCGCTCAAGGGTGGCGTCAGCGGCGGCACCATCGACTCCGGCCGGGCGATGATGGAGGCGATCGCCGCCGACCCGAGCAAGGGATCGGTGCTGTCGCACCCGTATTCGCTCAGCCCGGACCGGTCGATGGACCCCGACGTCGGGCGTCAGTCGGATCAGGCGTTGTCGCGGGCCAACACCATCGACCCGAGCCTCGACGGCTGGGTGAGCACGTTCGTGATGGCGCAGCACAACACCAAGATCGTGCGCCGGACCAACGGCCTGCTCGGCTGGGTGTACGGCAAGAACTTCCGCTACCGCGAGGTGATGAGCGCGGGCAAGTCGCCCGCCGCCCCGCTGGTGGCCGCGGGCATCGCGGGCGGCATCGTCGCGGGCATGGCGACGGGCGCGGTGTTGTCCCGGGTCTCGGTCGGGCGCAAGCTGCTCGACCGGGTGCTGCCCAAGCCGGGCACCGGGCCGAGCGAAAAGACCCGGGACAGTGGCTGGTTCGCCATGAAAACGTTCACCCGCACCTCGTCGGGCGCGAAGTACGTGGCGACCTTCTCGGGCCAGGGCGACCCCGGCTACAAGGCGACCGCGGTGCTGCTCGGCGAGAGCGGGCTGTCGCTGGCCTTCGACACCGACAAGCAGCCCGAGCTGGCGGGCATCCTCACCCCCGGAGCGGCGATGGGCGACGCGCTCACCGAGCGGCTGCGCGCGGCGGGGATGACCATCGAGGTCGCGCGGGCCTGAAAGACCTTGCGGCGGGCGGTTTTCGGTGTGCGTCACCGGAAACCGCCCGCTCGCGAATTCGAACGACGAGGAGCCCCCGATGAACCTGGCCCGGCGCACCATGAACCATCCGGCGTTGGCCGCGGTGTACGAGCGGGCCTGGCGACCCGCGCTGTTCTACCTGGCCAGCGGGCGCACCACGGAGTCCGATCGGCGCGACGCGGTCCGCACGCTGCGCCTCGGCGGACCACAGAAGGTGCTCGATATCGCTTGCGGGCCCGGCAATTTCACTCACCACCTGAGCACCGCACTGACCGGTGACGGCTTTGCCATCGGCCTCGACTACTCGGAACCGATGCTGGCCCGCGCGGTCGCCGACAATGCGGGCCCGCGCGTCGGCTATCTGCGGGGCGACGCCCGCGTGCTGCCGTTCGCGGACGGCACGTTCGACGCGGCGTGCTGCTTCGGCGCGCTCTACCTGATCCCCGATCCGCTCGCCGCCACCCGGGAGATGCTCCGGGTGCTCGCGCCGGGCGGGCGGATCGCCATCACCACCAGTTACCGGGCGGACAATCCGTTCGGGGATGTCAGCCGGGTGGTCGGCGGGTGGAGTGGACTGCGCGTCTTCGATACCAGGACGTTTCCCGATCTCTTCGAGGAGGCGGGCCTGGTCGATATCGAGCAGGACGTGCACCGCCTGCTGCAATACGTCAGTGCCACCCGTCCCGAGTAGCACTCGACTGCCGCGGTAGTTGCGGTGTATCGCAGCGATTTTCATCTGTTGCCGCACGATGAGATTGCTCGAATCGGAAACGATCTTTGTCTGGCCGGGGATACCTCTAGTGTCCAGCCAGACCGTACTTGTGCCACCAACATTCGCCGTGGTGTCACCCTCGCATGCCCTTTCCACCGAATACCGGGCTGCGCGGAGAGCAGGCGACGTAAATGGAGAACCGGTGCGGCAATTCTTGATGACTGCGGTCCTTGTTGTGACAGCAGCGGTTTCGGTGATTCCCGGCGCGGCGATATCGGCCGCCGAACCGGACTCCCCCACCGCGCGGCTACAAGCGAACCTCGATGAGTTGGTGCAGCGAATCGGCGTTCCCGGCGCGCAGCTCGTGGTCGCCGGGGATGGGCTGAACGCCCAGCTCGACAGTGGCGTGGGCGATCTGGCCACCGGCGGCGCATTCCCGGACAACGCGCAGGTCCGAATCGCCAGCAACACCAAGACTTTCGTGGCGACGGTCGTATTGCAGCTGGTCGCGGAGCAGCGGGTGAACCTGGATGCCCCGGTCGAGCAATACCTTCCCGGTGTGGTCAACGGGCCGGGTGGCGACGGAAACCTGATCACCGTGCGAGATCTGTTGCAGCACAGCAGCGGAATACCCGACTACCTGTCGTATCTGAGCCTGGCATCCGTCGCCGATTTGCAGACACCCCGTCCGGCAACGGAATTGATTCGGCTCGGGCTCGACCAGCCGTCCGAATTCGCGCCGGGCACGAGCACCGGCTATTCGAATACCGACTTCCTGCTGGCGGGCGAGTTGATCCAGCGAGTGACGGGTCAGCCGGTGGGCCTGGAGGTGACGCGCAGGATCATTTTCCCGCTCGGTCTGCGCGATACCTACTGGCCATTGTTCCCGTTGGAGAACGTCATTCGGCTCCCGCATCCGCGCGGCTATCACGATTTCGACGGGGCCCTGGTCGATATCACCGACATCGATCCGGGGTGGGGTCTGTCCGACGGCGCGATGGTGTCGACCGGCGCGGACCTGGATCGGTTCTTCATGGCGCTGTTGTCCGGCGAACTGTTGCCGCCTGCCCAATTGGCCGACATGCAACGCGTCGTTCCCTCCGGAGACCCGTTGCGCGGCGACGATTTCGGGCTCGGTCTGTTCCACCGGATCAACGCCTGCGGTATCGAGGTCTGGAGCCACGGCGGTGCGATGAACGGCTTCGTCGTCATCAATGCCGCCACCCCGGGTCGCGCGGTGACCATCAGCATGAACCAGCTCCCCGACCCGATAACCACGATCATGCATCAGGGCGACATGAATGCCGTCGCCGATGCCGCCCTCTGTGCCCGGTGAACCGACGACGCACACCGACTCGCCGCGAAACGTTTTCAGCGGCGAGTCGGTGTGCGAGGTGTTCAGCAGGATGCTGAGCTAGTCAGGTAGGTGTTCAGCTGCCCGCACTGCCGGTTGCGGGGCGCGCCTTACGCAGTGCGCAGGCCGCATGGTCGGCGTCCGGGCGGTCGTCGCCGGAACGGGCGCAACCCTGCGAGGTGTAACCGTCCCCGTTGTAGCCCTGTCGGTCGTAGCCCCACTTGTCATAACCGGCGCGGTTGTAGCCGGAATGGTCGTAGCCCCACTTGTCATAACCCCAGCGGTCATAACCCCATCGGTTGTAGCCCCACTTGTCGAAGCCGTCGGGACCGAAGACGTCATCGGAATCATCGGGGAATGAGGGAGTCGTCACCGGCGGTTCGGTAGTCACCGGCGGTTCAGTGGTCACCGGCGGGGTCGTGGTGACCGGCGGGGTGGTCGTCACCGGCGGAGTAGTGGTCACCGGCGGCGCGGTCGTCACCGGCGGCGCGGTAGTAGCGGGCGGGGCGGCGGTAGTAGCGGGCGGAGCAGTCGTCACCGGCGCGGCGGTAACGGGCGCGGTAGGCGCGGCAGAGTCGTCACCAGGGAAGGCGAAGGCCGGCACGATGAGCGCCGCGGGAGCGAGCGCCAACGCTCCGGCGACGGCGGATAGCATGACTACCTTCCGCACCTTGCGTCTACTCGTGTTCCACTGCAACATGTTCGATCTCCATCTCGAGCGGAGCGCGCGCACCGCGCCCCGATCGACATATCGACCGAATGCTCGAATTCGATACATGACAGTGACTTTGCGGACACGCTCTTTGTGACGCGCCCCTATTTGTGGGGCTTGCAATTCCGCTGTCGGTAATTCACAACCACGACGGCCGAGCATCCAATTGCTCGACGGTGTCGGAGATCTGCGCGACCAGCTGCCACGGTCGCTGTGTATCTGTGGTCGCCTTGCCGCTGGTCAGGATCGCGCCCGACAGGCCGCGCGCCGGGTCGGCCCAGCCGTACTGGGTCGTCAGCCCGCTGCGGCCGAAGTGTGCCTGGGTGTTGCGCCCGAACTTCGACCGGCGCCCGCCCAGTTCGAAGCCCGCCCGGCTCACCCGTCCGGCCAGGCCCGGTATCCGGTTCGCCGGTTGCATCGCCTCACGCAGCGTGCTGGCTCGCATGATTCGTACGCCGTCTAATTCCCCACCGCGCGTGAGGATTTCGTAGAAGCGCGACAGCTCGTAGGCCGTGGTGACGAGATTGCCCGACGGGAGTTCGGCGGTCAGGAAGGTCCGGGTCGCCGAATCGGAGACCACCCCACCCATGCCGCCGCCGAGTGCCTTGCGCGCCAGGAACTTCGAGATGCGCGACGGCCCCGGCCCGGTCTTCACCCCGGCCACGACCTTGTCCACATCCTCGGGCCGCACCCCGAAGTTGTTCCAGCGGAACCCCAATGGCTCGAGCACCTGTTCGGCGAGGTGTTCCCGCATTCGTTTGCCGGTCGCCCGCTGCACCAGCAGCCGTTGAATCAGCCCACTCGTCAGCGCGTGGTAAATACGGAATCGGCCCGGCGGCCAGCTGGGAACCAGATCGGCCAATCCGCGCACGGCCAATTCCTCGTCGGTCACCAACTCGAACCCTTTATAGGGCGGTGTCACGAACGGCACACCCGCCGAATGCGACAACACCTGACCGATGGTGATCCGCTCCTTGCCATTGGCCGCGAACTCCGGAATGTAGCGGCACACCGGGTCGTCGAGCCGAAACGCGCCCTGCTCGATCAGCATGAACAGCAGTGCCGCCGAAACCCCTTTCGCCGTGGAGAACCCGCAGAACGGGGTGTCCGGCGTCGCGAGCACTTTCGCCGCCGCCACCCCGTCCCCCGGCGCGTTCCCCCATCCGTGTCCGATGGTCCGGTTCAACACGATCTTCCCGTTGCGCCGCAGACACACCTGAATCGCCGGGGTCGTCCCCATCCGATACCAGTCGCGCACCGATGCCCACAGCGCCTCCACCTCCCGAGCCGCCAGCCCGGCCGCCGCCGGATCGTCCTCACCGCCGACCGTGGTCACCGAGTCCAAATCCTCGGCGACCGTCACCAACGTGCTCGGGAGTGTGCTCATTTGCCCAGCATATCGACCTCGATCTCCGCCTCGTCCGGTCCGGACGGGGCGGCGGCGGCCAGGTCGATCATGCGCCGAAACACCCCTGGCGCCAGCGCGAATTCGAATTCGCTTCCGCCGCTTTCGAAGACGAAGGTCAGGTAGTCCTCACCCCGGAGGGGAGCGCGTCGAACCGAGCAGTGCTCGTCGACGATCACCCAGCTACCGATGGTCAATTGATCGAACATCGCACCTCCCACCCTTTGGTCTATGCCACTTCCGATAGGCGGACTATGCCACCCGTCTCGGGTAGGTGTCAATGCCGAAAAAGTGGCTATGAGCTTCTGGAATACTCGTGTTGGAACGTCCACTTTTCCGGCGGGTGCACGACCTCGTCGAGCTGGATCACGGCCCCGCCGGCGGCGTGCAGCGTGAGTTGATAGACCAGCACGGCGGCGGGCCTGGCCAACGCGAGGTGGCGGCGCTCGTCAGCGGTGGCCAGGCGGGCGGCGAGCTGGTCGCGCAGATAGGACACCCGGCGGTCGGTCACCGATTCGAGGTAGCGCAGCGTGCCGCCGGGCAGCCGCTCGGCGCGCAGCAGCCGCGGCGCGAGCTCGGCGAGCTCACCGGCGAACCAGGAGGTCACCACCTCGGTGGCGCGGGAACCGTTGCCGGTCAACCGCTTTCGCATGAGTACCGCACTGCCCCGCGGCAGGCCGAGCACCTCGGCGACATGGTCGGGTGCGGTGAGGAGGGTGGCTTCCAGCACGGTCACCGAGGCATGCTCCGCGTAGGCCGAACCGTATTGCGGTGCCTGCTCGCGCAGCACCGGCCGCTCGGACACATAGGTTCCCGACCCGCGCCGCGATTCCACAATTCCCTGCTGCCGCAACGTATTCAGCGCTTTGGCCGCGGTCGGCCGCGCTACTTTCCACTGGGCGGCGAGCTCACGCTCGGAAGGGACCTCGTCACCCGGCACGAGCTCACCGCGCTCGATCCGATCGCGGATGTACCCCGATATCCGCAGATATTTCGGCAGCACTTCGTCGATTTCGGGCACTGGTCGCCTCTCTGCGCACACCGCCTCGGGCCACTGGTCAGTGTAACAATCGTGCCCCACATCACAGCGGGTGCGCGCGGGCAAGCGGGTCCCGCTCGGCGTTACCGACCGGTAGAGTGCCCATCCAGTACGGCGCTACGGAGTGGACCAACAGAGGGGGTTTCCCAGATGGCGGTACCGGACACCGGGCAGGGGACGGCAAGACAACTGTACGCGGCGGCCATCGGGGCGGGCACCGGTCAGCCCTTCGAGCTGGCACCGGATGTCGCCGAAAACCTCGCTGCCGCTTGCGACAAGCTGGTCGACGACCTACACCACGCGATGGCCAACGGGCACCTCGTCACCGATGTGACGGGATTCCCGAATCTGCCCAGCGGACAAGGCCTTACCCGCGGCTTCGACGACAAGGGCAGGCAATACCTGGACACCCTCGCGGCCTTCCAGGAGACCGCGCTGCTGTTCAAGGCCGCATATCTGGCGGCGGGCAAGAAGTTCGCCGATGCCGAGGCTGCGAACAAGGCAGCCCTCGACCTGGTCGCCGAGCACCTAGAGGCTCGATGACACAGCAACGAGACGGCTGAGGGGGCGACGTGGCAGATTCCGCGGCCCGTGCGGCCGCCGAGACCATCCGCCAGGAACTGGCCGGATTACGTACCGGCGCAACCGATCCCGCCTACGCACCGGATCGGGAACGCTTCGGCTCGTACAGCCATCAGGAGATCTGGGACCTCGTCCACGAGGCGCTCGACCCGGCCGCGCTAGGTCAGGCGTCGGCGGCGTGGCAGGCCAACGCGGACGCGCTCGCCGAAGCCTTCCAAGCCTTCTCCGACGCCGCCAACCGGGAGTTCGCCCGCTGGTCGGGCCGCGCCGCCGACGCCGCATTGCGGGCCACCCGGGAGTTCATCCTCGCCGGTACCGCAGCGCACGAGGTATGCCGCGCGGTCGCACGCCTGCTGGAACTGAACAGCGATGCCGCGCAAACGATTCGGGGCGCCATCCCGCCGCCGCTACCGTACCGGCCGCTGGACGACCCGGCGGCCGAGGCGGTCTACGGCGGCAAGCGGCGGATGGCGCACGACAGTGCCGCGGCCGATGTCGAGGCCGACGTCCGGGACACGATGACCTACGTCTACGCCCCGACCATGCCCGCCTCCGGCAATCACGTACCCCGCTTCATCCCACCCCCCGACGGACCACGGCCCGCGGGCGACGGGGGCGCCGCACAGTGAAATGGGTGCTCACCCCGGACGAGTTCTCGCACGTCTGGGAAAACGAAACCAGCCTCGACCGCAGGCCGTACCCGGTCAACATGGTGCCCGCGGCCACCGTGCGCACCGAATCCGAGTACGCCGCACTGCGTTTGCCGCAACGCTTCGCCCGCCAGGCCGACCCCGACCTGGCCGCCGCGCTGATGCTCTGCGGCCGCTCCGACGCGACCACCATCACCGTCTCCGGTGAACGCGGCACGCTCCCGCGCAACGGCACCGGCGGCGACACCGAACGCATCCTCGCCTTCGCCGCGGTGGTACACAAACACGCGGGCATCCTGGTCGCCACGCCGGACAAGGTGACCGTGCTGATGTGCCACGCCCGTCAGGTCGGCGAGCGCCTGGTGCAGATCATCGGCCCGGCCCAGCCGGGCAAGCTCGGCACCATGCGGGAACCGCAGGACGCAGTGCTGGGCCCGGACCATGCCGAGCCGTTCGCCACCAATGGACATCGCGGCGCCGCCCGGTTCCGTCAGACGCTGCGCAAGCCGGTCGACGGCCGCGGTTTCCTGACCGTCACCGTGGAACCCGACAACCCGATGTCGCCGCCCACCCGGCACCGCACCTGGCTCGATTTCACCGGCGACGGGCGCTACCTGTTGACGACGTCCCAGGACCTCATCCTCACCCCGGTCTCCGACGACGACTTCGCGGCCCAGCTGATCGGTCTCGCGCACATCCGCTGAGCGGGCTCCCCGCTGTGGTAGTTGTGAGAGATGGCGAAGAAGAGCTGGTCCGTTCCGGCCACCGAGGCCCTGAAAGCCGATGGATTGCGGATCGCTGATCTGGACACCTCCGGCACGCCCGGCTTCAAGGGTGACAAGGCGGCCGGCCAGGAGCTACTCGCCGAGCGCACCGAGGTGCTGTCGGCATTGCAGGAACGGCTCTATGCCAATGGCCGGTCCGGTGATTCGCGCAGCGTACTGCTGGTGTTGCAGGGCATGGACACGGCAGGCAAGGGCGGCATCGTCCGGCACGTCATCGGCTCGGTCGACCCGCAGGGCGTGGACCACCACGCGTTCGGGGTGCCGTCCGAGGAGGAGAAGCGCCACCACTACCTGTGGCGCATCCGCAAGGCACTGCCGCGCGGCGGCCAGCTCGGCGTCTTCGACCGCTCGCACTACGAGGACGTGCTGGTGGTGCGCGTGCACGACCTGGTCCCGAAGAAGGAGTGGGAGCCGCGCTACGACGAGATCAACGCCTTCGAGCGGGAACTCGTGGACGAGGGCACCACGGTGGTGAAAGCGGCCATGTTCGTCTCGCTCGACGAGCAGAAGAAGCGGCTGATGGAACGCCTGGAGCGGCCGGACAAGTACTGGAAGTTCAATCCGTCCGACATCGATGAGCGCGCCTACTGGCCCGCCTATCAAGAGGCCTACCAGGCCATGCTCGATCGCACCGACACCGATTACGCCCCGTGGCACGTGATCCCGGCCGACCGTAAATGGTTCTCCCGCCTCGCGATCACCGAACTACTCATCGACGCCCTGGAACGCCTCGACCTCGAATGGCCCCCGGCGAAATTCGATGTCGAGGAGCAGAAGCGCCGCCTCGCCGAGGCCTGACGCCTACACCAGCGGGCGGACTTCTTCGGCAACGAAGCGGACGAAGCCTTCGGGGTCCGGTTCGTCCGCGGTCGGCTGGATGACGACGGTGTCCGCACCGGCCTCGGCCAACTCGCGTACAGCGGCGGCCACGGCATGCGCGTCACCGGCGACTCCGGCGCCCGGTGCGTGCCGCGGTGTCCGTTCGGCGGCCAGCCGTGCCGCCGCGTCCGGACCGGTGACCGCAAGCAGATTCGCGACGATCACGTGCGCATCGGTGCGTCCGGCCTCGGCTCGTCCCGCATCGATCTGTGCCCGCGCGGCACGCACGCCATCCGCGTCGGTGATCGAATCCAGCAGCGTCCCATCGGCATGCGAACCGCACAGGCGAATCGAGCGCGGACCACGGGCACCGGCAAAAACCCGCGGCGGCGCGAGCGGCGGCCAGTCGAGCGCCACATCGTCGAGGTGCACGTAGCGACCCGAGGTGGTGACCCGCTTGCCCGCGAGCAACCCGCGCAACGCATCCAGATACTCACCCAGCAACGTGACTGGGGAATCGACTCGCGCGCCTACCTGCCCCATCCAGTCCTGCACACCGTGGCCGACGCCGAGCACCACCCGATCGGGGAACAACCGGTCCAGGGTCGCCGCTTCCATCGCGGTCAACGCCACGTTCCGCAGCGGCACCGGCAGCAGTCCGATGCCGACATGCACCCGCTCGGTCCAGGCCAAAACCGCTGCGGCACTTGCTATCCCACTCTCCAGGAAACAGTCCTCCCAGAGCCACAGCTGCTCCAGCCCGGACTCCTCCGCGACCCGGGCCACGGCGCGCAGTCGCTCGGGCGGATTCTGTGGACGAAATACGGCACCGAGAACAGTCATCCGACCATTCCTACCCGGTGGGTACGACATCCTGGCCACGTCCACGCCCGATATTTCGGAATCTCTCAGGTTCACCCAGGATGATGTGGCCGTGGCCCGATTAGAGCGCTTGCGAGCCGCGCATGCGCGAGGCCGCCCACGCGGGGTTCAGTTTCCGGCTCTACCATCGTGGCGGCAGGTACCGGCAGTCGAGCGAAAGGCGTGGTGAACGCACGGTGAGCAAGAACCCGGGTGGGAAGAAGAACCCGCTGCTGGCGGCGGATCGCAGCGACCGCAACCGCAAGATCTTCATCCAGGTGGCCGTGGCCGCCGTACTGATCGCGCTCATCGCGGCGATCGGCATCGGTGTCGCGGTGAAGAAGGCCCGCAGGGACGACCCCGGCCCGACCCCGGCCATTCCGGCGGCCGCGAACCAGAACGCGGCCGGTATCACCGGCAAGATCACCGACAACGGCTCGATCCGCATCGGCAAGCCCGACGCGAAGGTCACCGTCCGGGTGGTCGCCGACCTGCAGTGCCCCGCGTGCAAGAGCTTCGAGGCCGCCAACGCCCAGGTGCTCGACGACAACGTGAAGAACGGCACCATCGCGGTCGAGTACAACGTGATCGCGTTCCTGGACAAGGGATCGACCACCCGCTACTCGACCCGCGCGGCGAACGCCTCGTACTGCGTCGCCGAGGCGGATCCGGCCAAGTACATGGCCTGGGTGACCTCGATGTTCGCCCAGCAGCCCGCCGAGGGCGGTGCGGGCCTGACCAACGACAAGCTGGTCGAGATCGCGAAGGCGGCGGGTTACCCGGATTCGGTGGCGAGCTGCATCACTGACGTGAAGTACGACAAGTACATCCAGGCCCGCACCACCGACGTGCTCAACAGCGGCATCAAGCAGACCCCGTCGGTCTTCGTCAACGGCAAGCAGATCCAGTCGAGCCAGGAGCTCATGGGCTCCGGCGGCCTCGCACCCGTGATCGCCGCCGCCGCGGCGCAGTGATCAAGGCCGCCCCACCCCGGGCCGCCTGGATACTGCTGATCGGCGGGCTGGCCGGCTGGCTGGCGTCGGTGGCGCTGACCGTCGAACGGTTCAAGCTGTTCACCGATCCGGGCTACACCCCGTCGTGCAGCATCAATCCGATCCTGTCCTGCGGCTCGGTGATGGTGACCAAGCAGGCCGCGGTGTTCGGGTTCCCCAACCCGATCATCGGCATCGTCGGCTTCTCCGTGCTGGTCACCCTCGCCGTGCTGTCGGTGGCCGGGGTGGGGTTCCCGACCTGGATCTGGGGTGGGCTGTGGCTCGGCCTGCTGGCCGGTGTCGGGTTCGTCGGCTGGCTGATCTTCCAGAGCCTGTACCGGATCAACGCGCTGTGCCCGTACTGCATGGTGGTGTGGGCGATCATCACGCCGGTGCTCGCGGTGGTCACCGATCAGCTCTGGGGTGGGTCACGCGGCCCGCTGCGGATTCTCGCCGAGTGGCGGTGGACGATCGTCGCGCTGTTCTACGCGGTGGTGCTGCTGCTGATCTTCCTGCGGTTCCAGGACTACTGGCTGTCGCTGTTCTAGTTCGGCGTGCCGAGCGCGAGCACCAGGGTGACCGTGCGCCGGGCGCCCGCGGTGTCGAGGATTTCGAGTTGGATGGTGTCGTCGGGCTTGTGCACGTTGATCGCGGCGTGCAGCGCGCGGGCGGTGCTGATCGCGCGACCGTCCACGGACGTGATCACCTCGCCGTGCGTCAGCCCGGCCGCGTAGGCGGGTAGTCCGTAGATCGCCATATCGATCCGTGCCCCAGCGGGTTTCGCGTCGGTGGTCAGCACGCCGAGCGTCGCGGTCGGCCCGACGTGCACGGTGTCGGTCGGCGTGCCGGAACGGATCTGCTGGACCACCCGCATCGCGGTGTCGATCGGCACCGCGTAGCCGTTCGGCGGCCGGTTCACCGTGCGCGCCGGATCGCCGGACGCGGCCGCGATCACGCCGATCACCGCGCCCTCGCGATCGGCCAGCGCCCCGCCGGACTGCCCGGAGGTGACCGCGGCGGCGACCTCGAGCATCCCGGTGAGTGCCTTGCGGGACAGGTCGGCGGAATTGAGCGCGGCGATGGTGCTGTCCAGATCGGTGAGCGTGCCCTGGATCGCGGTCGGGGTACCGCCGACCCCACCGGCATTGCCGATCGCCAGCACCTCGTCACGCACCCGCGCGTCGGCCGAGCTGCCGATGCGGGCGGTCGGCAACCCCGTCGCGCCGGACAGCGCGAGCAGCGCGATATCGGCGTCGGAGTCGTAGCCGAGCACGACGGCGTCGTAGTCCCGGCCGTTGCCGACATCGGTGACGGTCACCGTGTCCGCGCCCTTGACCACGTGATGGCTGGTCAGCACCTGACCGTCCGCGGTGAGCACGATGCCCGACCCGGCGGCGCCGAGCCCGAACGGCTTGGTCGAGGCGCTGACGTCCACCAGCGCCGGGTCGACCACGGCGGCGACGGCCAGCGGATCCAGCGGTGGCGGGGCGGGCTCGATGATCGGCGCGGCGACCTCGCTCGCCCCGCTCGGCCAACCGGGCAGCTCACCGCGGTAGCCGAGGAATCCGGCCACGGCAAGCAGCGCGGCGACGATCATCGCCAGCGCGCGACCTCCGAACCGTTGCTCATTCATCGCTCTCCGCCTCGCTGCCTGCGAATTCCATTGTGGCCGGAGATCTTCACCGTAGATCAGAAAACGGTCCGAGGGGCAGCCGATCACCGCCGATATACCCGCGTGTCCGGAAATCAGGCATGTCCGTTATGTGTCGTGTTTGGCAACTGATGGCATGCGGCGGTAGGCATGTATGCATGACAACAGCTGCCGCGTACGCCCTATCCGCATCCGACGGCGCGTTCGAGAAGGTGACGATCGAGCGCCGGGATCTCGGTCCGCGCGATGTCTTGATCGACATCAAGTACGCGGGCATCTGCCATTCCGACATTCACACCGCGCGCGACGAATGGGGTGGCACCAAGTACCCCTGCGTGCCGGGTCACGAGATCGCGGGCCTAGTCGCCGCGGTCGGCTCCGAGGTGAGCAAGTATCAGGTCGGCGACCGCGTCGGCGTCGGCTGCATGGTGAATTCCTGCGGTAAGTGCGGCCCGTGTCTGGCCGACGAGGAGCAGTACTGCACCCGCGGCGCCACCATGACCTACAACGCCAAGGTCGACCCGGCGGTCCAGGCCAACGGGTACACGATGGGCGGCTACTCCACCCAGATCGTGGTGACCGAGAACTTCGTCGTCGGCATTCCCGAGGGGATCGGGCTCGACCAGGCGGCGCCGCTGCTGTGCGCGGGCGTCACCCTGTTCTCGCCGCTGCGGCACTGGAACGCCGGGCCGGGCAAGAAGGTCGCCATCATCGGCATGGGCGGCCTCGGGCACGTCGGGGTGAAGATCGCATCGGCGCTCGGTGCCGAGGTCACCGTGCTCAGCCACTCGCTGAGCAAGCAGGAGGACGGCAAGCGGTTCGGCGCGAGCCACTACTACGCGACCAGCGATCGGGAGACCTTCCGCGAACTGCGCGGCCGGTTCGACCTGATCCTCAACACCGTCTCGGCCGATCTGCCGATCGATCACTACATGAAGCTGCTGAATCTCGACGGCACCCTGGTGATCCTCGGGCTTCCGGAAAGCCCGATGAGCGTCAAGCCGTTCACCCTCGCGGGCTTTCGGCGCTCGCTGGCCGGTTCATCGATCGGCGGCATCGCGCAAACCCAGGAGATGCTGAACTTCTGCGCCGAGCACGGCATCGGCGCGGAGATCGAGGTGATCTCGGCCGACGAGATCGACGGCGCCTACGACCGCGTGGTCGCCAGCGACGTCCGCTACCGCTTCGTCATCGACGTGTCCACCATCTAGCGCTTTGCGGGTTGACCGGTAGACCCGCCCCAGCGTGGGTACGTTGGCGATGTGGCCTCGGATGAAGACGACAACGCGACACGGCCCACCGATGTACCGGCGGTACCCGTCGGCGAGGCCGTGGTCACCGCGGAGATGACGACCGGTCCGCCGCCGTGGCTGTTGCGGGCGTTCCTGCTCGCCGCGGCGACGGTGGCCGGGCTGTTCGCTGGGTTCTGGATGCTGACCCGGTTGCAGGGTTTGCTTACCATTCTGCTGGTTTCGCTGTTCCTGGCGTTCGCGATCGAGCCCGCGGTGAACGCGCTCGCGCGACGGGGGATGAAGCGCGGACTCGCCACGGGGTTGGTGTTCCTCGTCTTGGCGGCGGTCGTCTTCGGATTCTTCTGGACGCTCGGGTCGTTGCTGATTGATCAGGTCACCACCCTGGTCAACAACGCGCCGCAGTATGCCGATCAAGGCATCGACTGGATCAACAGCACCTTCAAGACGCACCTGTCCGGAACCGACATCGAGAAGTACACCAGCAACTGGAGCAAGTATCTCGAGGGCGCGGCCGGAAACGCCTGGGACATCGGCACGCGGACGATCAGCGTGGTCTTCCAGTCCCTCGGCATCCTGCTGTTCACCTACTACTTCGCCGCCGACGGCCCGCGCTTCCGCAACGCCGTGTGCTCGCTGCTGCCGCCGCGTAAACAGCGACATGTGTTGCGCGCCTGGGATATCGCGGTGGAGAAGACCGGCGGCTACATCTACTCGCGCGGATTGCTCGCGCTCGCTTCGACATTGGCGCACTATGTCGCGTTGCGGGTGCTCGATGTGCCGTCGGCCTTCGCGCTCGCGCTGTGGGTCGGCGTTGTCTCGCAGTTCATTCCGACGGTCGGCACCTACCTGGCGGGTGCGCTGCCGATCATCGTCGCGCTGGTGCACAGTCCCTCGGACGCGCTGTGGGTGCTCGGCTTCATCGTGGTGTATCAGCAGTTCGAAAACTATGTGCTGCAACCGAGAATCACCGCGACCACCCTGGACATGCACCCCGCCGTCGCCTTCGGCGCGGTCTTGGCGGGCGCGGCGCTACTCGGCGCGACCGGTGCCCTGCTGGCTATTCCGGTCACCGCGACCGTGCAGGCCTTCGCCGGGGCCTACATCCGACGCTACGAGGTGCAGACCGATGTCGACCACGACGCCCCGCTGCCGCCACCACCGCCGAAGCCACATCGAAAATGGGCCCGCCAGTTGACCATTCGATTCATCGGAGCTGATCGGCCGAAGGGCGAGTAGCCGCGCACAAGCGGATCTGCTCGATCAGCGCCAGCGTGACCTTGCCCATTTGCGCGCGGCTGTGCTCCGCGGTGTCGTGCTCGACCTGGATGGTGAGCCGGTCGCCGACGGTGAACACGGTGAGCTTCGGCGGCATGCCCGGCCCCATGGCGAAGACGTCGTCGCGAACGTGCCGGACGCCCGCCGATGTCGAATATGCGGGCAGGCGACCGATATTGGACATGGCCAGGGTGGGCGGCGCGGCGAACGCGGCGGCCGTCGCCGGATCGGTGACGCGCTGGGCGGCCAGCAGGAATCGGCCCGCGTCGTGCCGTTCCGCGGCGGCCTGCATGCCTGCCGTCACCAGCAGGCCGAGACCGATCGGGCTGTGGTCCGGCTCGACCTCCGCGACGGTGCCGACGCCTGATGCGAAATTCAGCATGGTGTTCGCGGGCAGCGGCGGGTTCAGCTCGCCGCGGACGTCCACCGCGTGTCCGCAGATCATCGGCAGCGCACCGGCGTCCGGTTCGAGCTGCGCCCGGAATGCGACTAGCGCGGCGCCGGTGAGCAAGCTGTTGACCGAGATGCCTTGCGCACGAGCGGAATCGACCAGTGCCCTGGTCTCGGCGGCATCCAACTCGATGCGCCGCACCGCGAATCGCCCGAGCGGATCGTTGCCGTTGCCGTCCCTGTCGTAGGGCAGCTGACGCGGGGCCGCCGCCGGGTCGATCATCGTCACGCCCATGCGGGCGAGTTCCAGGAACTCGGCCACCTCGGCATCGGAAAACACCTCGGCGAGGCGGGTATCCATCGCCTCCGGCAACGACTGATCCGATTCACCCACCGGCAGTGGGCTTCCCGCGATGTGCGCGGTGTATCGCCGCCACAGCTCCGCGAGTAACGCGAAAGCCGAACGGCCATCGGAGATTCCGTGATGGATGATCAACACGAGCTGCTGACGCGCACCGGCGCGCAGGAGCTGGGCGCGGAACAACCCGTCGGTCCAATCGCGCGGGCCGTTCACCAACCGCAGATAGTCGGCCTCGTCGCCGTCCGCGATGTCCAGGCGCGGGCGGTAGTCGTCGTCGCGGTGGAAGTGCATCGTGCCGTCGGCAGTGGTCACCACCTTGCTGCGCAGCAGCGGATGGATGGCGGCCAGTTCGCCGAGTACCCGGCGCAGGGTCTCGGGGTCGATCGCACCGTGCACGGTGGAGCCGATGAACAGCGGCATGCCGCCGGTGGGCACGCTACCGAGCTTGGTATCCGTGCCGAAGAAGGTGGATTCGAAGGGGGATATAGGTCGCTGTGCGGTCATGACTCGACCATACGCACGTTTCAAACACTTGTCACAGACGAATGTTTGAAACGCTCGTCACAAACACACGTATGTCCTGCTGCTATCGTGCGGAGGTGGGAACCCGAGACGATCTCCTCGCCGCGGCCAAGCAGTGCCTGGCCGAGCGCGGCTACGCGCGCACCACCGTGCGCGATATCGTGGCCGCCTCCGGCACCAACCTGGCCGCGATCAACTACCACTTCGGCACCCGCGACAAGCTGCTCAGCCAGGCCATGCTGGAGTCGAGCGCGACCGCGGTGCAGGCGATCCTCGACTCGCTGCCCGCCGACGACACCGCCGATCCGGCCGCCCGGCTGCGCGCGTTTCTCCAGCAGCTGATCAACTCGTTCACCGAGGAACGGCTGCTCTGGTCCGCCAATATCGAGAGCTTCGTGCAGGCGCTGCACTCCCCCGAGCTGCGCACCGAACTCGGCACCGCGCAAGGCCAAGCGCGCCAGGCACTTTCGCACGTCTTCGACAGCGCGACGCCCGATCCCGCCGTCGGCGCGGTATTGCAGACGATGATCGGCGGACTGCTCATCCAATGGCTGATCGACCCGGCCAACGCACCCTCCGCCGAGACCATCGCCGCGGGCCTGCGCGCGCTGGCCGAGGGGCTCGCCGCCGCCTGACCGGTACCGGGCGACCATCCGGCGAACACGTCGCCCCGTGCTAACGTTCCCGCCCGTGCCGATCACCCATGCTGGAACGATGGCGATCTTGCTGGCGCTGGTGTCCATGTGCGCCACGCTGGTCGGTGGTTTCGTCGCGGTACGCATCGGCGACCGCAAACACCTGGTGCTCGGCCTGGCCGCCGGCGTGATGCTCGGCGTGGTCTTCTTCGACCTGCTGCCGGAGGCGCTGGAACAGTCCACTCAACATGTGCTCGGCGTGCCCGCCGCGTTGATCACCGCGGTGGGCGGGTTTCTCACCATCCACGTCATCGAGCGCGCGGTCGCCATCCACACCGGGCACGAGCAGGAATTCGGCACGCACACACACGGTTTCGAATCCGTCGGCCTACTTGCCGCGGCAGGCTTGATCTTTCACAGTCTGCTGGACGGCTTCGGCATCGGCCTCGGCTACCAGGCGGGCGCCACCGTCGGCGCCGCGGTCGCCATCGCGGTCATCTCGCACGACTTCGCCGACGGCTTCAACACTTTCACCATCTCGACCCTCTACGGCAACGCCCGCAAGCGGGCCCTGACGCTGCTCGCCCTAGACGCGATCGCCCCCGTCGTCGGCGCGGTACTCGGCAGCCTGATCCATGTCCCCGGCAGCGTGGTCGGCCTCTACCTCGGCTACTTCGCGGGTTTCCTGCTGTACCTGGCCACCGCCGACATCCTGCCCGAGGCGCACGCCGTACACCCGTCCCGCCTCACCCTCGCCTGCACCGTGGCGGGCGCGGCCCTCATGCTCGGCGTCGCCGCGTTGAACCACTGAGCCGTCAGAACACCGGCTGCGGCATCACCACCACCCGCCAGCCGTCCGGATCGGGAAAGGTCAAGCCCCCGTTGGCAACCCAGTACGGATTCGCCGCCGCCACCTGCTCGACACCGAACTCGGTGAGCCGCCGCGCAACATCGGACATCTGCGCCGCGTCGGAGAAGTAAAGCACCAGTAGGTTTTCCGCACTCGGCGCGGCACCGGGGCTACCGTCCACATGCGTCGTGAACTCCAGGTGGTATCCAGTACCCGGCAATCCGACCATCACGCCGCTGTAGCCCTCGTGGCCCTCGAATCGGAAGAGCTCACGCAGCCCGAGACCTTCGACGTAGAACCGCACCACCTCATCGAGTTGATCCGTCTGCCTGGCGATCCGAACCTGCGCCACCGGCAACGCATCGGGCCACGTGTCGTCTGTTCCCACATTCGACGATACGACACGGTCATCAGTAACCGAGGCGGGCTCGGTCATTCCTGCTCGCTTCCGCGTTCCGGTGTCCAGCCTTCGTATTCGGTGCCGGACAGGTCATCCCAGAATCGGCGATTTTCCTCGGTGCGCTCCTCGGTGGGTGGCTGGCCGTCGGTTTTTCGAACCTTTGCGTTGAATGCGTCGAATCCCTTTTGGACCTCGGCCTGTTCGGCGTCGGTCAATGGGGGGGCCGCGCCGGGCTCGCCGGGCTCGTAAAATATCTTGCCCGCTATTCTTCTCGGCATTTCCCGTGCTCCTTATTTCATACTTCGCGCATTTGGATAATGGTACGCCCGGTGTTCGGGTCGGTGTATCTGTTGCTGCATTGGAATGCCGTATTCGGCCGGAACAGCACCTCGGATTCTTTATATATATCGGGGGCGTAGTCCGAGATCTCTTTACCTGTTTTCGAAATATATTGAAATTCGACCGGGCCGCTGAATCGATTCACATTGGTAGACGTGCTGGTGAACGCTTCCTCTACGATCGTCTCGCCTTTTTGGTATCGGGCAAGTACTTCCGGGGGCAGGTCGGTGCGCCGGACCACGTATCCCTCATGATTGGGAAGATTGTCCAGTGCCTTGGTGATGCTGTCGATACGCGATTGCTGTGCTTCGGTGACCGAGCCTTCTCGTAGCCCGCGATTCAGCCCGTATCCAAGATTCGCGTAGTCATCGATCGCCGCCTGGTCGGCGGGGGAAAGGGTCGGTTTGACCGGCGCGACGGGCGGGTCGGGTTTGGGTTTGAGTTTCCCGCCCGGTGCGAGGCGTTCGCATTCGCGTTTGGCGCGTGCTAGATCCTGATCGAAGCGCACTCCGGCACTGATCTTGCGGTTGGTGCGCCATGTCTCGATGATGACGCGCATGGGGCGCGCGTAGCGGGCACAGATCGCGGCGGCACCGGCCAGGCCGATCGCGGCACCGGCCCCGAACGTGATGAACGAGGATGCGACCGAGATGGCGGCGGTGATCGCCAGTTCTTGGATGAGCGCGTCGCGCACCATCTCGAGCTGTTGTTTCAGCAGCTCACGCAGTTCATCGAGCGCGATGCGGTGATCGCGGCACGACTGCGCCAGCTCACCCATGGCTGTCAGGGTCGACTCCGCGGCCGCCTTCAGCGCGCGCAGATCCTCATCGATGAACGCTGCCTCTGGGGCGATCACGTCACCGAACGCGGCGGCCCCCGCCTCGAGGATCGCGGGGAATCCGGCCGCCCCGGCAGAGTTGCGCGCGCCGTCCCAGGTCAGCGCGGCGTTGCTGATCGTGGTGGCGTTGCCGTCGGGAACGGTCAGGCCGATCTTTTCGACCAGGCCGAGCCCCTCATCGACCAAGCCTTGACCGGGCCCACCGGCAGAGGGCAGCGGCACCCTGCACGCCAGTACCGGGTACATCGGGGCCGGGGGCTGGACAGGGGCCGGACCGGCGTCGATCGTCGCGCCGTGCTCGCCTAGGGCCCGCTGGTAGCCCATCTCGTTGAGCACGACCGCGTAGGCGTGCGCGGCCGTGGCCACCTTCTCGACCATTTTCAAGATCTCGGTCGCGCGCGCGTCGTAGGACTTGGCCCAGTCGATGGCGTCGCTGTAGCTGCCCGCCATGTGGTTCGCTTTTTCCAGCTCCGGCCAGCGCGCATCAACATCGGCCCACCAGGCCGCCGCACCCGCGGCCAGCTTGGTCGCGGTGTCGTAGTAAACGGCTGTATCGATATCGAGAACCGCTCCGGTCACTGCGTGCCCTGCCCACTACGGCCCAGCATCGACAGATTGGCCGCGGTCCCATCCTGGCAGGAGGCGTGCGCCGCTGCGGCCGCGACGCGCATCTTCGCCAAACCGTCGGCCATCGTCGCCGCGGCCGCGGTCCATTCGGCATGTGCGGCGGCGTGCGCGTCGGCCGCCGCGCCGTGCCAACTCCCTTGCACGGTGGCAATGCGCTGGTCGAGCTCGGCCAGCGAATCGGCCACGAACGAATTGAGCGCGGCCACCTTGGCCGTGACGGCGTCGAGGTGGTTCAGGTCGACGCGGTATTGGTAGGTCATTTGCACTGTCCCCCAACAGGTTCGGCGATCGGCGGGCTAGGGCAGGGTCAGTGAGCTTACCGTGTTGGCGGTGTCGATGTCGGTGGCCACGGTACGGTCGACCACGACACCGAGCAGATCGGCCATGTCCGCCAGGGCCTCGAACACCTCCACGGCACCGCGGTGCACCTCGTCCCAGGCGTTGGCGTAAGCGGTGGCCGCGGCACCGCGCCAGCTCGATTCGAGAGCATTGACCTCCGATGACGTGGTCCGGAGGCCGTTGATCAGGCTCTGGGCGGTGTTCTGCACATAGTGTCCGGCGGCGCTGACCTGCTCGGGTACGACCGTTAAGGTGCCTGGTGAAACCGCTGATGGTGTTGCTGTATCTGACATCGAACTCCTCAGGTGTCCCCTAAGCAGGTTGGTCTTGCCTACTCTGACGCACCAACCGGGCTGACGGTTCCATCTTGAAATGACGTCGTCCAACAACGGTCTATGCACAGCATCGCAGGCTAACCCCGTGCATAACAACGAAGGCCACCTTCCCGGAGGGAAGGCGGCCTTAGTCTTTCAGCTATCGAGCTCAGGGGCGTCCGGCGCGGGCGGCAGGTGCCTGCTCGCGGGTCGCGCGAGTCCGGGGCGCTCCGCCACGAACGGAACGAGTAGCCGGGCGGCCTGCGTTGTCGAAGCCATGGGCCGCGGCACCATTCGCGCCACGTCCATTCCGGCTACGCGGCTGTCCACCGGCAGCGTGCGGCGCGGCGTCAGCCGCACCACGTCCACCGCGACCACCGCGAGCGGCATCATCCGTGCCACGCGCGGCGCGGGTACGCGGCTGTCCACCGGCTGCGGCGCCGTCGCGCGGACCACGCTCGCCACGGCTACGTACTTGCCCGGCGGGCGCGCCGTAGCGACGATCGCCACCGGCGCGTCGGTTGCGGTTGCCCTGGGTGTCGGCGTTCGAGCTGACGGGCACCGCGCTGGGCGCGACCCGCGGCGCGACGGTGCCGACCAGCACCGTCACCGGTGCCGAATCGGCGGTGACCCGCTGGGAGGGGACATTGATATTGGCCTTGCGCAGCAGTGCCGCGACGTCCCGGCGCTGCTCGGGCAGCACGACGGTGACGACGTCACCGGAGCTGCCCGCGCGAGCGGTACGCCCGGAGCGATGCAGGTAAGCCTTGTGCTCGGCGGGCGGATCGACGTGCACGACCAGCTCGACGTCGTCGACGTGCACGCCACGAGCCGCGATATCGGTCGCGACGAGCACCCGGGCCGAGCCGTTGGTGAAGGCGGCCAGGTTGCGGTCGCGGGCGACCTGCGACAGGTTGCCGTGCAGGTCCGTCGCGGGAATGCCGACCATGGACAGTTGCTTGGCGAGCTTGCGGGCCTGGTGCTTGGTGCGCATGAACAGGATCCGGCGTCCGGATCCGGCGGCGAGGGTCTCCACCAGGATCCGCTTGGCTTCGGCGCCACCGACCTCGAAGACGTGGTGGGTCATCGCGGGCACCGGCGAGTCCGCCGTGTCGACGGAGTGGTTGGCCGGGTTGCGCATGAACTGCTTGACCAGCTTGTTGACGCCGTTGTCCAGCGTCGCCGAGAACAGCAGCCGCTGGCCGCCGCTCGGGGTCGCCGCGAGGATGCGGGTGACCGCGGGCAGGAAGCCGAGGTCGGCCATGTGGTCGGCCTCGTCCAGCACGGTGATCTGCACGTCCTGCAGCGAGACCACACGCTGACGCATCAGGTCCTCGAGCCGGCCGGGGCAGGCGACGACGATATCGACACCGGCCGAGAACGCCTTGGCCTGCCGATGCTGGGAGACGCCACCCATGATGGTGGTCACCTTCAGCCCGGCGGCGGTGGCCATCGGCTCGAGCGCGGCGGCGATCTGGGTCGCCAGCTCACGGGTCGGCGCGAGGATCAGGCCGCGGGGACGGCGGCCGGGCCGCTGCTCGCCACCGGCGAGGCGGTCGACCATGGGGATGGAGAAGGCGAGCGTCTTGCCGCTACCCGTCTTGCCGCGCGCGAGCACGTCGCGACCGGCCAGGGTGTCGGGCAGCGTAGCCGCCTGGATGGGGAAAGGAGCGGTGATGCCGCTCGCCGTGAGGGCGCCGACCAGCTTCGCGCCGACTCCGAGAGCGGCGAACGACGTGGTGGGGGCAGAGCTCGAAACAGGGCTTGTCATATGTGGTGGGTGTGCCTTCCAGGCATCGGGGTGTACCCCAGCGCTGCGCAGGATTGTGGTCCGTGCGTTCGGTGTTATGACACCCAGCTGAGGCGCCGACGCGAAAGGTAAGACATCCACGACGGATCGAGAGGGAGCGTGAAGATCAACGCTTGCCTTTGGTAACTCTACCGCAACCTGACGTATTCCTCGCCTTCAGACCGAGAGGTCCGCAAGTGGGTTACATCACCACGCCCCGGACGAGGCATAACTGCCACTGTCGCACGGGCCACACATCGCCACCACTCGCCGACCCGACAACACGGCCCGAACGAAAACCGCCCCCTGCGAAAACAGGGGGGCGGCCAACGTAGTTCGCTTACTCGCTGTCGAGCGCGCGTCTGCGCACCCGGCGCGCCGCGGCGACCAGATTGCGCAACGACGGCTCCAGCTGCCAGTAGTGCCGCGTCTTCAGCCCACCGTCCGGATTCGCCCATAGTCGGTCCGGCGTGATGGCTTCCGCTGCGGCGGTGAGCAATTCGTCCAGCTCGTCGATGTCCGGGATGCGCGCGGACCGGCTCTCGTACACACCGGGGCCGACGCCGTGACTCAGCCCGTGATCGGTGCCGCTGTCCGCCTTGAGCGCCTTGACCACCCACTCGATCGAGCGGGTCGCCACGATCGCGGTGACGTCGCAGTCGAGCTCCTCGATCGCCTCGACCACCTCGGCCCGGCCGGAATACCCAATGTGCGTGTGGATCTGGGTTTCCGGCTTGACCCCGGAGGTGGCCAGCCGGAACGCGCCGACCGCCCAGCGCAGGTACTCCGCCCGGCCCTCCGGCCGCAGCGGCAGCATCTCGCGCAGCGCGGGCTCATCGACCTGGATGATCGCGATGCCCGCCTTCTCCAGGTCCGCCACCTCGTCGCGGATGGCCAGGGCCACCTGGTCCGCGGTCTCGTGCAGCGGCAGGTCCTGCCGGACGAACGAACGGGCGAGCATGGTGACCGGCCCGGTGACCATGCCCTTGACCGGCTTGTCGGTCAACGACTGGGCGTAGCTGATCCACTCCACCGACATCGGCGCGGGCCGCGACACGTCGCCGTAGATGATCGGCGGTCGCACGCATCGCGATCCGTACACCTGCACCCAGCCGAAGTGGGTGGTCGCGAAGCCGTCGAGCAGCTCGGCGAAGTACTGGATCATGTCGTTGCGCTCGTGCTCGCCGTGCACCAGCACGTCGAGGCCGATGTCCTCCTGCAACCGGATCGTCGCCTCGATCTCGGCTTCGATCCGCTTCTTGTAGTCGTCGAAGGGCAGTCGGCCCTGCCCGAGCTCGTAGCGCGCCTGCCGAATCTTGTTGGTCTGCGGGAACGAACCGAGCGTGGTCGCGGGCACCGGCGGCAGGTTCAGCCTGGCCTGCTGGGCCGTGCGGCGCTGCGCGTAGGGCTCGCGTTCGCGCATATCCGGCGTGACCGCGTAAACCCGTTGCCGCACTGCGTGCTTCTGCTTGAAGTGCACCTCGGTCGGCCGCTTGCGCCAGCTCTCCGACGGGCCGTCGGTGAGTGCCTTGGCGAGCGAAACCACCTCGCCCACCTTCTGTTTCGCGAAGGCGAGCCGGTCGGCCACGTTGCCGAGGATGTCGTACTCGATGAGCAGGTCGTAGGGCACGTGCAGCAGCGTGGTGCCGGTCGAGACGACCAGGTCCGGGCACACCTGCGCGAGCCGGTTCAGGTACTCGAGCGTGACGTAACGGTCGGCCCGCCAGACGTTTTGACCGCTGATCACACCGGCGTACAGACGCTTGCGACGAATGCCGGGGATCTCCGCGAGGTCCTCCGGGGAGATGCGGTAGCTGGACAGGTCGAGGCCGATCGCCTCCACATTGCTGGCCGCCAGGATCCGCAGCGCCTCACCGAAATCGCCGTACTGGCCGGTGACGAGCATCCGCGGCCGCAGCGGCGCCTTCGAAAGTCGTTGGTAGGCAGCCTCGAACGCGGCCAGCTCAGCGGGCGTGCGCTCGCTGGTGAACGCGGGCTCGTCCAGCTGCACGCAGGTCGAGCCGCGCTTGGCCAGGATCTCCAACAGCTGCTCGTACGCGGGGAGCAACTTGTCGAGCAGCTTCAGCGTGTCGAACTCGTCCTGACCGGGAATCTGGCCCGCCTTGGAGAGCAACAACAGCGACAGCGGGCCGAGCACGACCGGCCGCAGCTCGATGCCGCGTTCCTTGGCCCGGTCGAATTCGTCGAGCAGCGCCTCGGGGTGCAGCGAGAATTCGCTGTCGGCATCCAATTCCGGCTGCCGGTAGTGATAGTTGGTGCCGAAGAACCGCACCAGTTCCAGCGGCGGCACGTCCGGATTGCCGCGCGCCATCAGGAAATAGAAATCCAGCGGGTCGAGCTCGTCGCGATACTGCTCGAACCGCTTGGGCACGGCGCCGAACAGCAGGGCGTTGTCCAGCACGTGGTCGTAGAACGAGAAGGTGTTGCCGGGGACCTGGGTCAACCCGGTGGCGGCGAGTTCGTTGAACTGCCGTTCCTGAATGTCACGGCCCACCGCGAGCAATTCGTCGCGGGGAATCGCTCCGCGCCAATAGGCCTCGAGTGCCCGCTTGAGTTCTCGATGCGGCCCGATTCGCGGGTAGCCGAGGATGCTCGACCCGTAGCCGTCGGTCACGTTCACCATGAGCGCGCTGCTCCCTTCGATGGCTGTGCGGCGCCCACTAGGAACAATGGACGCCGCACGCTAAGCGCCTGGGTTGAATCGAAACGAGCTCAGGCCCGGTTGTACTGGTAGAAACCCGCGCCGGTCTTCTTGCCGAGCAACCCGGCTTCGACCATACGCATCAGCAGCGGCGGAGCGGAGTACAGCGGCTCCTTGAATTCCTGGTACATCGAGTCGGCGATCGACTTGACCGTGTCCAGGCCGACCAGGTCGGTCAGCGCCAGCGGGCCCATCGGGTGCGCGCAGCCGAGCACCATCGCCTTGTCGACGTCGTCCTTGGTGGCGAAGCCCGACTCGACCATCCGGATGGCCGAGAGCAGGTACGGCACCAGCAGCGCGTTCACCACGAAACCGGAGCGGTCGGCCGAGCGGACGACCTGCTTGTCCAGCACGTCACCGGCGAACGCCTCGGCGCGCTTGGACACGTCCTCGCTGGTCTTCAGCGTGGTGACCAGCTCGACCAGCGGCAGCACCGGCACCGGGTTGAAGAAGTGCATGCCGACCACGCGCTCGGGCTGGGTGGTGGCGACCGCGATCTTCATGATCGGGATGGAGGAGGTGTTGGAGGCCAGCACGGCGGCCGGGTCGGTGACGACCTTGTCCAGCTCGGCGAAGATGGCGGTCTTCACCTTCTCGTCCTCGAGCACCGCCTCGACCACCAGCTGGCGGTCGGCGAAGTCGCTCAGGTCGGAGGTGAACCGCAGTCGCCAGGCGGCCTGCTCGCGCTCCCGCTCGGTGATCTTGCCGCTGCTGACGCCGCGGTCGAGGGAGCGAAGAATGCGTGAGCGGCCTGCTGCGGCCAGCTCCCTGGTCTGCTCGAAAACAAGCACGTCGACGTGCGCCCTCGCACACACCTCCGCGATTCCGGCACCCATCTGTCCGGCACCGATGATGCCGACGCGTTGAATCTTCTCGCTGCTCACGTCCCGCTCCTGCTGTTGGTCTGGCTAGTCGGTGGCTGGAGGGGGTGTGCTCTGGTGTGAGCGGCCCCTCGATGGTCCAAGGTATAGGGATGCCCTCCCCGCTGGGGCTGTTCAGCGGGGAGGGCGGTACACCCCTACAGGGGGCTCTATCTGATTTGCGGCGCATACGGCACCGCGTGTTCGCGGCCCCTGGGTGTCTCGCGTCCGAGTGGCCGAAACTAGCGCCTGCGGCGCATGCGCTTCGGCCACTCGGACGCGAGACGGGCCGCGAACGGCGCTCGTAAGAATCGCGCGTGGGTGGTGGATTGTGGTCGACGCTGCGGTCAACTCAATCAACTCCCAATCAGTGGAACTGACCTTCTTCGGTGGAGCCCTTCAGCGCTGCCGTCGAGGTGTTCGGGTCGACGGTGGTGGCGATGGTGTCGAAGTAGCCGGCACCGACCTCACGCTGGTGCTTGACGGCGGTGAAGCCACGCTCGGAAGCAGCCTTGAACTCGCGCTCCTGCAGGTCGACGAAGGCGGTCATGCCCTCGCGGGCATAGCCGTAGGCCAGGTCGAACATGCCGTAGTTGAGCGAGTGGAAGCCTGCGAGGGTGATGAACTGGAACTTGAAGCCCATCGCGCCGAGCTCACGCTGGAACTTCGCGATGGTCGCGTCGTCCAGGTGGGCCTTCCAGTTGAAGGACGGCGAGCAGTTGTAGGCCAGCAGCTGGTCCGGGAACTCGCCACGGACGGACTCGGCGAACTTGCGCGCGACCTCGAGGTCCGGCACGCCGGTCTCCATCCAGATGAGGTCGGAGTACGGGGCGTAGGCCTTGGCCCGCGCGATGCAGGGGTCGATGCCGTTCTTCACACCGTAGAAGCCCTCGGCGGTACGGGTGCCGTCCAGGAACTCCCGGTCGCGCTCGTCCACGTCGGAGGTGATCAGGGTGGCGGCCTCGGCGTCGGTGCGGGCGATGATCACCGACGGCACGTCGGCGACGTCGGCGGCCAGACGCGCGGAGGTCAGCGTGCGGATGTGCTGCTGGGTCGGGATCAGCACCTTGCCACCGAGGTGGCCGCACTTCTTCTCCGAGGCGAGCTGGTCTTCCCAGTGCACGCCCGCGGCGCCGGCCGCGATCATGGCCTTCTGCAGCTCGTAGGCGTTCAGCGCGCCACCGAAGCCGGCCTCGGCGTCGGCGACGATCGGGGCGAGCCAGTTCTTGACCGAATCGTCGCCCTCGACCTTGGCGATCTCGTCGGCACGAAGCAGCGCGTTGTTGATGCGACGCACGACGCTCGGGACCGAGTTGGCCGGGTAGAGGCTCTGGTCCGGGTAGGTGTGGCCGGACAGGTTCGCGTCACCGGCGACCTGCCAACCGGACAGGTAGATGGCCTTCAGGCCGGCGCGGACCTGCTGGACCGCCTGGTTGCCGGTGAGGGCGCCCAGCGAGTTGATGTAGTCCTCGTTGTTCACGAGATCCCAGAGGATCTCCGAACCGCGGCGAGCAAGAGTTGCCTCTTCGACGACGGTGCCCTGGAGCTTCGACACCTGCTCGGCGGTGTAGTTACGGGTGACGCCCTTCCAGCGGGGATTGGTGTCCCAATCCTGCTGGATTTCCGCAGCGGTCTTCGGGGTGCCGGCGTTCGACATCTCTGACTCCACTTCCTCGTTTTAAGTCGATTGCCCCACGGCCGAGCGGTGAAACAGCTCGAACTGCTGGAGCGGCAATTTGCAGGCTTGCTAGGCCCATGGGGTGTACTTCCACACGATTGCACAATGCGAAATGGCCGTCTACCTGTTGCTAATGTGAATCTAAGCTAGGTTTCGATCCCCGTTTGCTAACTCTGCGAAATTTGCGAGCAAATTGCAAAGATGGAACCTACCGGCAAGTAGCCCTGACATGCGGTTTTAGCGTAACGCTCGTACTGTTAGAGATCGGCGGGCCATCGGCCATCGTGTCGGCCATCCATTCCGGGTTGTGAGGACGTTCACAAGTCCGGGCAAGTGCCGCCCGTGTGGCCTACGCCACCCGCGCGTGGGCGGCGGGTGCGGCTTCGGGCAGACTGGGTCGAATCTGAACTTGGACATGCGTCCGGCTCCCCTCGGGAAGCCCGCACTGCGCACCCGGACAGGAGATCCCATGCGGAAATCGGTCATCGCCACGGCGTTCACCCTCGCCTGCACCGCCGGCCTGTTGAATCTGCCCGTCGCGACGGCCGCGCCCGCGGGCACGATCGAGTCGGTCGCGCCGCTGGCGCCGGTCGCCACGCCACCGGGCGCGGTGAATTCGACCCGCATTCTGTACAGCTCGACCACGGCCAACGACGTGCCGACCACCGCGAGCGCGGCCGTCTACTTCCCGCCGGGCGCGCCGCCGCCGGGTGGCTGGCCGGTCATCGCGTGGGCGCACGGCACCGTCGGCCTCGGCGACGACTGCGCGTACAGCATCGCCGGGCCGGGCGCGGTCGAACGGGACTGGGCCTACCTCGGCACCTGGCTACAGCAGGGCTACGCGATCGTGGCCGCCGATTACGCCGGACTCGGCACGCCGGGTGAGCATCCCTATCTCAACGGGGTCGTCGAGGCGCACAACGTGGTCGACGCGGTGAAAGCGGCGACCGAGCAGTACTCGTCGCTGGCCAAGGAGTGGGTGGTGGTCGGCCAGTCACAGGGCGGCGGCGCGGCCGTCTATACCGCGCGCTACGCCACTGAATTCGGTGGTCCGGGACTCGACTACCGCGGCGCGGTCGGCACCGGTGTACCTGCCTATATCGAGGACATTCTGGTACCGCTCGGCCCGAATATGCCGCCGGTGAAACTCAGCCCGCACAGCACGGGTTACGTGCTCTACATCCTCAACGGGCTGCGCACCACGTACCCGGAGTTGAACATCGAGTCCTACCTCACCGACGCGGGCCGCTCGTGGCTGGCCAAGGCGCGCGAGGAGTGCCTCGTTCCGCTCGGCGACGAGCTCGGCGCAGGCGGCGTGGTGGTCGGCAACCTGTTCAGCAAGCCGCTGGCGCAGATCCCCGATCTGCACGGACTGCTCACCCGCTATCTCGGACTGCCCGAATCCGGCTACGACAAGCCGGTGTTCATGGGCCAGGGGCTGCGCGACACCGACGTCATCACGCCGGAGACGCTGCGGTTCGCGGCCGTGCTGAAGGCGAACGGGCAGCCGGTGCAGCTGCACACATACCCCGACGACCACAGCGGGACGGTCAACGCGTCGCTGCCGGACTCGATCCCGTTCGTGCGTGGTCTGTTCGGCTGATCCCCCACCGGACGAGGGTGCGGCCGGTTCCCCGAAACCGGCCGCGCATTGCGGCTAGCCGGACAGGCTGCTGAGCGTGCAGGTCAGCTGGGCGAGGGGGTGGATCACGCCGGTGCAGTCCTTGGCGACCGATTCAGCCGGGGTGGACGGCTCGAGCCGAATCGTGTCGGCCATGGCGGCACCGCTACCGACCAGGGTTGCGGCGCCGATCAGGGCGGCGACGGCGATTCCACGTAATGCGAACATTCAGAACTCCTCGTGCATCGGGTAGACGGCCGAACCCAAATCGGCGATCATCCGCATGGCATGACCCGAATTATGTTGTCCCTCAACTGAGTCGGCCGAGGTTCAGGTGATCTTCACCGGATGGACCTTGCGCCAGTGTTCGGCGATGTCGATGCGGCGGGTGATCCAGACCTGATCGTGGGATTGGACGTGGTCGAGGAAGCGCTCCAGCGCGGCGGTCCTGGCCGGGCGGCCGACGATGCGGCAGTGCAGGCCGATCGACAGCATCTTCGGATTGCCTTCCGCGCCTTCGCGATACAGCACGTCGAAGGCGTCACGCAGGTGCGCGAAGAACTGCTCGCCCGTCGGGAAGCCCGCGGACGAGGCGAAGCGCATGTCGTTGGTGTCCAGGGTGTAGGGCACCACCAGATGATCCTTGCCGTGCACCGTGACCCAGTAGGGCAGGTCGTCGGCGTAGGAGTCCGAGTCGTAGACGAAGCCGCCGTGCTCGACCACCAGCTCGCGGGTGTTCGGGGAGTCGCGGCCGGTGTACCAGCCCAGCGGTGCCGCGCCGGTGAGTTCGGTGAGGATGCGCACCGCCTCGGCCATGTCCGCGCGCTCGGTGTCCCGATCGGTCAGCTGGTAGGACTTCCAGCGCAGGCCGTGGCTGGCGATCTCGTGGCCGAGTTCCCGGAAAGCGGCCACCGCCTCCGGGTTTCGCTGCATCGCGTGCGCGACGGCGAAGATGGTCAGCGGCAGGCCGCGGCGCTCGAAGACGCGCAGCACCCGCCACAGTCCGGCGCGGGAACCGTACTCGTAGAGCGACTCCATGCTCATGTGCCGGTTCGGAAAGGCTTGTGCCGGAGTCATTTCCGAGAGGAAGGTCTCCGACGCCGGGTCGCCGTCGAGGACGTTGTTCTCGCCGCCCTCCTCGTAGTTCAGCACGAATTGCACGGCGATCCGCGCACCGCCCGGCCACTGCGGGTCGGGCGGCGTCGGGCCGTAGCCGATGAATTCGCGGGCAGGCTCGTAGGGTTCGCTCATGCCTCCGCCTCGCTAGCGCTCGGCTCCGGCATGCGCGAGGCGCACTGGCACACGATTCGCTCGCTGCGCTCGCTCATCCGCCGAGTTCTCCGTAGAGCCGCAGCCGGGCGAGGCCACCGTCGGGGTAGATGTCCAAGCGGACCTCCTCCACCGAGGCCGCGACCGGCGTGATCGCGAACTGGTGCCTGGTGTCGGGCAAAAGCTCGGTGCGCGGCAGCAATTCGAGCTCGGTGCCGTCGTTGGTGCGGCCGGTGAGCCGGGCGGCACCGGGGCTGTTGCCGAGGAAGTAGGAGGTGTCGATCTCGGCGAGCCGGATCAGGCCGGGTCCGGCGAGCCGGATGCGCACCCAGTCGTTGCCGTCGTCGCGGCGGCGCGCGGTCTCCCAGCCGTCGCCCATCTTCCGGGCCAGGCCGGGGTACAGCAACTGGTTCGGTGAGCTGTAGAAGCGGTTGGAGCAATCCAGCACCAGCGCACCGTTTTCCAGCGCCGCCAGGTCGAGCGGTCCGAGGCCGAGCAGACGCGGATCGGGGCTGCCCTCGCCATGTACCCGCAGCCGAGCCACGCCGCCATCCGGATGCATGGTGAGTTTGACGTGGGTCCACCGTCGTTCGCTGTCGACCGCGAACGGGTTACGGCTGTCCCCCTCGACCGGCGCGTGATCGATCAGGGTCTCCCAATCATCACGTGCGGCAATGCTTTCGGCCGTCGGATAGTCCACCACCTCCAGCGCGGACACCGAGACCGCGGGCGGATAGTTGCCCTTGAACCAGGCCGTGTCGACCACGATGCCGCGGATCACGCCGGGCACGCCCAGTCGCACGATGGCGGAGTCGTCGCCGGGTCGTCCACGGTGCCTGCGGGTTTCCCAGCCGTCGTAGACCTGACCCTTGTGCCCGAAGGTCGAGGGTTGATACTCGGCCGGGCCCGGGTTGACCAGATTCTCCTTCTCCGCGAAGAACTCGTCGTTGGCCCAGATGACCGAACCGCCGAGCGGGCGGACCGCAAGGTCGGGCAGCAGTGTGAACTCTGGCTGGTCGGTCACGACCGCACCTCCTGGGGAATCGGCGAACGCGTGACCAGCGCACGCAATACCGCCGGCGACAACTCGGGCGCTCGGGCGGCGAGGTCTTCGGCGGTGCGCGCGCCGCACTCGACACCGCGTAAAACGGTGGACGCCAAGGCTTCCGCGGTGGCGGGCTCGTCCATGACACCGCCCGACCGACGGTCCAGGTAGGCCTGCAATCGCGGAACGGCCACGTCGATTGCCTGCCGGAAGAAGTCGTAGGTCGCCAGCCATCGGGTGATCAGATGGCCGGGGTGCATATCCCACCCCTGGTAGTAGCCGCGTTGCAGCGACCGGCTGACCAGGCGATGGTGATTGCGCAACGCCGCTTCCGGTTCGCTGTCGGGGACGATCTGCGTGGAGCCGTCACACACCCACACGCCGGTCTGCGCCGCGGCGACCTGCATGACCGCCTTCGCGTAATCCGCGGCCGGGTGATCGAGGGCCTGATCCGGCGCGGCGACACCACACGCGGCGGTGTAGTCGTAGGTGCCGAAATGCAATGCGCTGCAACGTCCGTCGGCCAGCCCGAGCATGCGCGCGATCGGCGCGGTGCCGTCGGCGGCGATGATCGCCTGCGGGCTCTCGATCTGCAGCTCGAAGCGCAGTGTGCCCGCGGCGAGACCGTAGCCGTTCTCCAGTCCTTCGCACAACGCGACCAGTGCTGGAACCTGCTCCGCCGCACGGATCTTGGGCACGGTGAAGACGAATCCCGCAGGCACGTCGACCATGGCCGCCAGCACCAGTTCGAGGGTGCGCAGGGTGCGGTTGCGTTCGCCGATCGCCAAACCCTTGGTCCGGATGCCGTAGCTCTGCGGGCGGTACGGCGTGTACGCCCAGGTGGCCAGCACCGCACCCGCCGCGGTTGCCGCCTCGTCCTCTTCCGAATCGGTGCGGAACCCGTAACCGTCCTCGAAGTCGATGCGCAGATCTTGAATCGGATCGTGCTCCAGGCGCTTGCGCACATCGGGCAGCGATCCGGTCGAATCCAGCTCGGCCAGCAGGTCGTAATGGCGGTCGAGCAATTCGATCGCCGCCGCACCCCATACAGGTGGCGTGTCCTCGCGAATCCGGTCGGCCGGAACATACGCCGTGTGAATCGGCTGTGCTCGTCCGTCCGGTCCCGGGTAGCGCGTGCGCAGCTCGGCATCGACGGTGTCCAGCATCGCGTCGATCCCCGCGCGGACATTCTCCGGCAACTGCGTCCGATTGGCGTCGTTCGCCGGACCTCCGTGGTTACGCAAGCTGCCTCCTCCGGTCCTGAGGCTCACGACGCTCGGTCACCGCTGGTCTCCTTCCTGCATGGACCGCCAGATCCGATCGGCGGTCATCGGCAGCCGATCCGGCCGCACCCCGACAGCATCCCGTATCGCGTTCGCCAAGGCGGGGGCGACCGGGTTGTACGGGGATTCACTCATCGACTTGGCGCCGAGCGGGCCGAACTCGTCGGCGGTGTCGGCGAAGTACACCTCGGTGCGCGGGACGTCGGCGAACTGCGGAATGTGGTAATGCCGCAGCGACTGGGTGGTGACGACGCCGAGTTCGCTGCGCATGTCCTCGTAGAGCGCCGTGCCGATGGCCTGCGCGACGCCGCCCTCCACCTGACCGCGGCACTGCACCGGATTGAGCACGGTCCCAGCGTCGGCGGCTTGGATCGATTGGAGGATGCGCAGCGAGCCGGTGTCCGGGTGCACGGCGACGCGGAAGGCGTGCACATTGAAGCTCACCGATCTAGGGGTGCCCGAGTGCTCCCCGTGCGCGGTCAGCTCGCCGTCGGCCAGCAGTTCGGTGACACCGAATATCTGGTCGCCGCAACGGACTCCGTCGGATTCCAGCACGCAATCGCGCTCGGGTAACCCCGCCAGCTTCGCCGCTCTGGCCAGCAGCAGTCTGCGTAATTCGAGCGCCGCCGCGTAGGTTGCCTTGCCCGCCACCACGATTCCGGTGGAGCCGAACGCGCCGGTGTCGTGTCCGATCAGGTCGGTGTCGGATTGCCGGACCACGATGCGCGCGGCATCGGTTTCCAATGCGGAGGCCACGAGCTGGGCGTGCACGGTGGTGGTGCCGTTGCCGAATTCCGCGGTGCCGACGCGGAGCTCGTACCGGCCGTCGGGCAGGAGGGTGATCGTGGCGTCCGCCGCGTGTCCGCGCGGCGGGATGGTCGCGATCATCGCCACCGCCATACCCGTGCCGACCCGCCATTCCGGCCCTGGGGCCGGTACTCCGTTGCCCCGCAAGAGCGCTCGTTCGACCAGGTCGATGCACTGGTCGAGGCCGTAGCTGCCGAACGTCAGGTCGCTCTCGTCCACTTCGGCGCCGACGAACTCGTCGCCGGGCACCACCACATTGCGTCGCCGGAATTCGAACGGGTCGATGCCGAGCTCGCGCGCGAGATCGTCCAGCGCCGACTCGATTCCGAAGATGACCTGCCCCAGGCCGTAGCCGCGGAACGCGCCGGAGGGAATGTTGTTGGTGTACACGGCCTGCGCGTCCACCCGCTTGTTGGCGCAGCGGTAGACGCCCACCGATTCCCCGACGCCGTGGAACATCACGCCGACACTGTGATTGCCGTACGCGCCCGCATCGGCGAGCACGTCGACCACCAGCGCGGTCAGCACGCCGTCCGCGTCGGCGCCCGCGGTCACCTCGACCCGCATCGGATGACGGCAAGTGGCGGAGGCGAATTCGTCGGCCCGCGTGAATTCGTACTGCACCGGCCGCCCGGTCCGCAGCACCGCCAACGCGATCAGATCCTCGGCCAGCATCTCCTGCTTGGCGCCGAACCCGCCACCGACCCGGGTGGCGAACACCCGCACCTGCTCGCGCCGCAGCCCGAACACCTGACACAGCTCGTCCCGCACCAGGAACGGCACCTGCGTGCTGCACCGAATGACCAGCCTGTCGTCCGCGTCGAGCCAGCCGATTCCGCCATGGGTCTCCAGGTGCACATGCTGTCCGCGCGGCGAATGCCACACGCCGTGTACCACTTTCGCCGCCGCGGCCAGACCGGTCGCCACATCGCCGACCTCGCCGTGCACCTCGGCGATCAGGTTGCGCTCGGCGTCCGCGATTCGCGCCGAATCCGGTTTCTCCCCATGTAGTTTCGGTGCGTCCGGGGCCAGCGCCGCGGCCGGATCGAACACCGCGGGCAACACCTCGTACTCGACCCGCAACGCGCGGCACCCTGCTCGCGCGGCGGCCGAACTTTCCGCGACCACCGCGGCGACCCGCTGCCCGACGAAACGCATTGTCCGATCGAGCACATAGGTGTCGTCCGGATCATCGGCTCGCAACTCGTGCCGTGCGGTGGAAAACGCCACCTCGGGCGCGTCCGCGTAGGTGAGCACCGCGTGCACGCCGGGCAGCGCCTCGGCAGCCGATGTATCGATGGACACGATGCGCGCATGCGCGTGTGGACTCGGCAGTACCGCGATGTGCAGCGGTGCGGTGGGCGGCGAAACCTCCAGCTCTCCAGGCGAACTCGCGTCTATCGGGCCCGTCCGCGCTGTGCCTGCGCCGGGCCGGATATCGAAGGTGAACGGCTCCATCCCGCGCACGATCCGCGGCCCAGCGGGTGCGCCGACGCCACTACCGGCTCGCCCGGCGACCGCACTGTCCGAACCGCCACTGCCCGAGCGCGTTCCGGCGGATACCACCCCACTCTGGTCAGCGGCGTCAGCTCGCCCACCGGTCAGCGCCTCGGCGATCGATCGATAACCCGTGCAGCGGCACAGGTTTCCCTTCATCAGCTCCGCCAACTCGGCGTCGGAGCGATCAGCCGTAGCGAACGAACTCGGCACCGCGGCGGCCGACGAGAGAGCACCATCTGGCACGGCACCGTCGACCGGCACCGTGGCGGCATCAGAACCTGACGACTCGCCCCGCAGGTCCGTGCAACGGGCAGCGTCGCCGCGTGACGCCGCCGCTGATCCATCCGCAGCGGTACCGCAACCTGGGCCAGCGGCAGTCACGACCGTCTCCGCCTCTTCACCTGGCAGGTGTGAGTTGTCGGCAGCATCGCTGTATGAGGCAGCCGCCGATCCATTCGCGGAGGTACCGCAGCCGAGGCCTGCGGCGGTCACCACCATTCCCGCTGTACAGAAACCACATTGGAAGGCGGCATTCTCGACGAATCGGCGCTGCACCGGGTGCGGTTCATCGGCGGTGCCCAACCCGGCCGCAGTAGTGATCGCGCGATCGGCAGCGCGGTGGGCCGGAATCAGGCAGGAGTGCACGGTCATTCCGTCGACCTGTACCGAGCAGGCTCCGCAATCTCCTGTGTCACAACCTTTTTTGACAGACAGGGTGCCTTGCTCGCGAAGCAAGGTGCGCAGGCATTGACCTGGTCGCGGTTCGGCTTCGACTGGTCGGCCGTCGACTTCGAACTTCATAGTCGCACCTCATCAGGGGCGCGTAGCTCAGCGGCCACCTCGCGAGCGAGGACGCCGGTGACGTGTCGACGCCAGTCGGGTGCACCGTGCGGGTCGTCGAACCATAGCGACGGATCGATCCCGGCGACCTCCGCATCGATCTCTGCATCACTCGGCGCCGCAGCGAAATCCAGCACGACGGGCCTGCCGGTGGCACCGCTAATGGTGACCACGCACCGACCATCCGGATCGCGCCGCCCCATCACCACAGATCCCGACCGACCGAGCGGCGCGAGCGCCACCTTCCGGAAACTGGTGTGCGCCAGCAGACTCGACGTCGGCACAGTGATCGACCGCACCACCTCACCGGGCAACAACACATTGGCCCCCGGCCCGAGCACGAACTCTCGCAACGGAATCCGACGATCCACGCCATCCGGCCCCCACACCAGCGCGACCCCATCGAGGGCAACCAGCGAAGCGAGCACCCCACCAGCGGGCAGCGACAAACAGACGTTTCCGCCCACCGTCGCGGTACGCCAGATCTTGTGCGACGCAAGCAATGCCCGGCACCCCTGCGCGAACAACCTTGTCCCCGGCCACTCTTCACGCAACACCGCCGCACCGAGCTCACGCCCAGGCACCGAACCCGCAAATTCCGCCAGCGTGCAGGTAGCCGCGATCTCCAGCCCGTCCGGCACCACGGCCAATGCGGGCCAGCCGAGCGCGGTGATGTCGACCAACCGGTCCAGATGGTTCTGCGGCTCGGAGAAGAGAAAGGTCCCGCCCGCGAGCACCGCGCACGAACCGCCGACTGCGCCGAGGTCCGCCCGCTCCCGCGCCGACACCACCTCCCGGATCGTGTCCAGGTCCACGTCTCACCTCACTCCGCTGCATTTGCGGCCACCCTAGGAGCGGGGAGTTGCCGCGATGTTGCACAACTTCCGCCCCAGATTGCGCGGCCGTTACCTGGCCGGCGTCCGACCGGCCTACTCCACTCCCTCGGATCGCCCGCGCGCCCCGCGACACTCGACGTCCGTCCTGTCCGACTCCATCCAGTCAGAGGCGGCTCTGTTCCAGTATCCCGCATAGCCCCTGAACTGGCCCAATGCTGATTCAATACCTGCCGGTCTATTTTCTGCGGCTCTCCCGCGCAAGCACTGAAACCAGCGCGGCGACAGGACGCGAACGCGCCCTTCGCGCAACACGCCGAGCCCCCGGTCCACGACGCGCTCTCGACACGCGAGATCGAGCACGTCACACACTCGACAACCGGGCGGCTGCCGGATTAATGTCCATCGCGGCCCGCCCTGTGTGACATTTCCCACGCATACGCGGGCCATCCCTTACTGATGTGTGCCACCGACGGCCCCGCTGTCGGCGGCCCATGTCCCGACGCGGAAGGGCCACCGATAAACGCCAACCAGCGGGCGGCGACAGCCGACCACGAGTTGCCAGCGCCCCGCTCCGAGGACACACCGTCCTCCTGGATGATGACGGCCGACGACTTCCCCCTCACCGACCGCGACCTGCATGTCCTCCGTCGCACGTTCCGGGACCACACCGAGCTGGATCACTGGTTGCCCGGTGGCGAGCAGTACCGGCGGCGGGCGTACCAATGCTTTGTCCTGGACACGGCCCGCTTGGCCGAGGACGGTCCCGACGCACTCACCGCCATCGACCCGCCACCGCCCTACGTGCAGTCGAAGCAGGTCAACGCGGTGGCGGGCGATATCGAACGCACCTTCAAGCTGATCCCGCCGGACCATCCCGCGACCGAGCCGACCAAGCAGATCGCCACCGCCGTCGCCCGGCTGCTCGCCGCCAACGGCGTGCTGTCCGCGGCCACCACGCCGCACTGCCTCGTGGACGCCCACTACATGCGGCTCATCGCGCCGGGCCACCCCGCGCCGGAGGGCAAGCATCGCGACGGCCTCATCGCGGGCTCCGCGCACCTGATCCAGCGGACCAACGTCACCGGCGGCAGGTCCGCCCTCTACGATCGCTACGACCCGGAACGGGAGCTGTGCGGCTTCGTCCTGGCGAACCCACTCGACTCCTACGTGTTCGACGACGAGCGGGTACTGCATTACACGACGACAATCACGGTGACCGATCCCGACGCGGGCGCCGGGTTACGCGATGTCCTGCTGATCGGATTCAGAGAGCGTGAATAGTTCCACGACGACCTTCGTCGACCAGCTGCCCCGGCTGCTGCCCGACGACGAGCTGGTGCAGCTTGCTGCCGGGCTCACCGCGGTACCCTCCTTCACCGGACAGGAGACGCCGCTGGCCTTCCACGTCCGGAACACCCTCGCCGCAACGACATCCATGCCTACCACCAAGAGGTACAGCCGGGCCGACTGCAGACGATCGCGCGCCTCGGCCCGGAGCACGGCACCCCGGCGCTGCTGCTGAACGGCCACCTCGACATGGATCCGCTCGGCCGGGACTTCCCCGGCGAGCCGTTCGCCGTCCGCCGCGACGGCGACCGGTTGTACGGGGCGGGCCTGCACAACATGAAGAGCGGTCTCGCGGCAATCCTCGGCGCGGCGATAGCGTTGCGCCGCAGCGGCATCGGACTCGAGCGGCCGCTGCTATTGGAGTTCGTGGTCGGCGAGTTACAAGGCGGCGTCGGGACTCGCCACGCCTTACGCAGCGGCCTCACCGCGGACGCCGCCGTTGTCCCCGAACCGTATTCGGTGCGCAGGGTGATCACCCGCACCGCGGGAGTGCACAAGTTCGCCATCGTCGTGCGCGGCACCACCGCGCACACCAGCAGGCACCACGAGGGGGTCGACGCGGTAGCGATCCTGCGCCGGGTGCTCGACCTGCTCGACACCGCCGACCTCGGCCTGCACAACGACGAATTCCCGCCACTGCCGAGGCTTCAGGTGGCCAGTCTGATCGCGGGACGCGGCGAAGGTCATGACCTGTCGGGGGTGAGCTACTGCTCGGACAAGGCCACCGCACTCGTCGATCTGCGCTATCCGCCGCCATACGAGCCGCAGCATGTCAGCAAGGCCATCGACTCGCTGTTGGACCGGGCCCGGGACGCCTTCCCGGAAGCGCAGATCACCATGGAGCATCCGGTCGATCCGCAGTTCCGGGTCGGCGGCACCGATATGCCGCCGATGGACATGCCCGCCGACTGCGCGGTGGTTCGCGACATCGCCGAATTGCTGCCCCAGGTGTCGGACTTCCAGGTCGAGGAGACCGGGCTGGCACTGCCCTACTCCTACTGCGGCAACGACACCACCCACCTGAGCCGAGCAGGCATCGAATGCTGCCTGTTCGGGCCGCGTGGCGATACACCTGACACCGAACACCACGTCCTGATCAGCGAAATGCGCGCCTGCGCAGACACTCTCGCGCTACTGGCGGCCCGCCGCTGCGGGTGAATCACCGTCCGCGGGTGCGCAATTCGGCCCGTACGTGGGCCGACAGCTGCGAACCGATGCCGTTGTACAGCGCGAGCGCCTGCGCGAGTAGCGCCTCCCCCTGCGCTGGGGAGCCTGTTGCCGTCTCGACGCCCGCCAGGCTGCGCAGCCCGTCCGCCTGCCCCAGCGGATCGCAGATCCGATTCGCTACCGCCATCGACTCGATGTAGTACCGGCGCGCGTCGTCGAATCGACCGAACTGGCGGTCGATATGCCCGAGCCCGCGCAGCGCGTCGACCTGCCCGAGCGGATCGTTGATCTCGACCGCGATGTCGTAGGCCCGCTGGAACATGTCGCGCGCTTCGACGTAGTCCCCCGCTTTACGCGCGAGATTGCCGAGCCCCCACAGGGTCCAGCCTTCGCCGTACCGGTCGTGAATGCGGCGGGCGATCCCGAGTGCGTCATCGAAGTTGCGCCGCGCGGTGTCGTGATCGCCGACCAGCCGTTCGATGTGCCCGAGTCCGCGCAGGGCATCGCCCTCCAACTTCTGATGATTGAGGCCCCTGGCGATGTCCAGCGCCTCGGCGTACCGGCGCTCGGCACCCTCGGGATCACCCAGCCGCCGGATCACTTCCGCGAATCCCCACTGCGCGCTGGCGATCCGCACCGGATCGTCGATTGCCTCCGCGATGGCTAGGGCCTGCGCCGAACAGTTCCAGGCGGACCGGTATTCGGACGAGGCGCGTTCGACATGGGCAAGCCCGTCCAGGGCATCGCATTCGGTCGGCCGATCGTCGATATCCCTTGCGATACCGAGGGCTTCGCTGAAGTAGCGTCGTGCCGCGCTGTGATCTCCGGTGACTCGTGCCGTCTGGCCCAGCTCACACAGCACGGCCGCGTGACATTGCTGATCACGCAACCCGACGGCGATCTTGCGGGCCAGCCGGAAGCCGGTGCACGCCTGTTCGTGCTGTCCGATCAACCGATCGACCCGGCCTTTGCCGACCAGCACCCAGGCCTGCGCCCGCCGGTCGCCGATTTGGGTGGCGATATCCAATGCCCTTGCGTAGAGGCGCAATGCCACCGACCAATGGCCGGTACCCGACAGATGCGAGCCCAGTCTGGTGGCCAATTCCACTGCTGCCGGGGTGGGTTCGGCATCCCGCAAGCAGCCGACCAACATCTCGCGCTCTCTGGTCAACCAGGCCCGCGCCCGTGCCGCGTCCGCCGATGGATTCGAAAGATGTTCGCTGCCTGCGGGATCGAAGAGCTGGTGGGTGTTGGCGCGGCGGGCCACCGCCAGGCTGTCGTCGACGAGACGATCGATCACCGCCGCGTATTCCACCGGCGAGTCCTCCCGCTCGGCGTGCAGGCGCGCACACAATCGGGTCAGGTCGTGCATCCGATAGCGCGGACCGCCGGGACCGCCGGGTGAGGGATCGAGAAAGCCTGCTTCGAATAGCCTGCGCACCAACATTTTCCCGTCACGCAGCGGTACCGCGGCCATCGTCGCCATCGCCTCGGCGGTGATCTCCGGTCCGGGGAACCAGCCGAGCAGCCGGACGGCGCGCTGCTGCCCGGCATCCGGCAACCGCTGATACGACATCTCGAACGCGGCCCGCAGTGATTCGTCCTCGGCCGCGAACCGATCCAGCAGGTGTTCGGCCGCCGAGCCGTTCGTGCGGTCGGCGGGTGCGCGCTTGATCCGCTCCGTCAGCTGCGCGATATCGGCCGCGCTGTCGGCCAGCATGGCCTCGCCGTGATGCGCGATCTGACCGCCGATCAGCCGGATGGCCAATGGCAGCCGACCCGCGGTCTGCAGGATCTGGCGCACCGCACCCCGGTCGTAGCCGGACCGCAGATTGCCCAGCTTGACGAGCAGTTCCTCCGCTTCGTCCCACTCCATCACGTCCAGGCGCAGCGGTGACGCCTCGGCCAGGCCGGTGAGCTTGCTGCGGCTGGTGATCAGCACGAAGCAGCCGGGAGCTTGCGGCAGTAGGTGTTTCACCTGGGCGCTGTCGAGCGCGTTGTCGAATACGATCAGCATCCGGCGCTGCCGAGTCGCGGTGCGCCAGCGATCGGCCCGCCCGGCCAGGTCGGTGTCGATGGTCTCGCGGGGCACACCGATCTGCAGGAGCAGTTGCTCGAGCACATCAACCGGTTCGCGTGGCTCACGCCCAAGGGTGTAGCCGTGCAGGTCGATCCAGATGGTGCCGTCCGGGTAGTGCTTGCCGAAGACCGCGACCGCGTACCTGGCCAACGCGGTCTTGCCGATCCCGGTGAGCCCGACGATGACGTGCACGGCCACCGTCCCGCTGCGCAGGTGCGCGGTAACCCGCGCGCGCAGTTGCGCTTTCGGACCTTCCCGGCCGGTGAAGTGCGGCACCTCCGCGGGTAGATCCCGACCGGCCCGTACCGGCTGCCGGCCGATGGATCGCCTGGCCACCGCCTCGTGATATTCCATCCGCTCGCTGTGCGGCATGTACGCCAGATCCGCGACGTCGACCAGCTGGTCCCAGACCGTACCGTAAATGGCGGCAAGGTTTTTCAGCACTCGAATGGTCGGCCGGGCACCGCTCGGCCGATGGTGCTCGTCGTCCGGGTCCGCGCCTTCCCTGGCGAAGGGCCACGCCTCGTATTCGGAGATCCGGCTGGCCTTCATCGCCGCCCGCGCGCTGTCGGTCACCTCGTTGTAGCGCTCGGCGACCGCGGCCTGGGTCAGTCCGTTGGCGTAGCGCCAGGCCGCCCGCGGCCGGTAGCCGCGCTGCCGCAACTCCGCCGCCAGCGGCTCGAGCAGCTGTAACTCGGTTAATCCCAAGTCGGCCAGCCGATCACGCAGCCGCCGCCGTTGCTCGGCGGTCAGATTGCCACCGGGACGCCAGCGGTCGGTTCGGCCGGATCGATCCATCCCGCCACCCTCCCGCGCGCGATGTGTCCGGCGTTGGTGCGCGCCGGAGCCGGAGAATCGAGACGCTGATTGTGATTAATCCCTTGGTAGCAGTGCTGTTTTCCCAGGTCAAGTAAATGGGCGAACCCGATAAAACGTTGCGTCCGCTGGGATCGCGCCGCGCCCGGCAGAACTGACACCATGAAAGGTGTCACCTGAACAATGTGACAAGTCGCAGTGGATGAAAGGGGGTCCCACGATGGCGATCAAAGCCACCGACTGGCTGATCACGAGCGACGTTGCGCACGAGGCGGCGTTCCGGGTCGATCTTCCCGAGGAAGACCGGGGGAAATGGGTGCTGTCGTACTTGCCGACCAACCGGCGGCTGACCAAGAACCAGGCGCTGACCGGCATGGTGCTCGCCGAGATGATCCTGCTCGACCACCTGCACCCGGCCGGACTGAATCAGGAGATCGCCCAGCTGCACGCGATCGAACTGGGCCTCACGCTGCACGACATCATGAGCCTGCTGGCTTTGCGCGCACCTGAATCAGCCGAGCCGGACGCGTCCTGCGAATCGACCGACGAGCGATTGAGATCCGCCTGGGCGTTGATGCACGGCGCGTCCTGCTTCGCCGCGTAAGCCTGATCTTGTTGGCCGGGTGCGCTTTTCGAGCACAACGTGCTCCACCTATCCGGCCTTGGCAACCAATGCCGCCTGCGCCCGGGCCACCTGCGCCCCGACGGTCTCCTCGTCGACGGTGCGCAGCCGACCGTCACGAACGACCTCGCGCCCGTTCACGATCAGTGCCGCGAGGGGCGGCGCCGATCCGAGCACCAGCGCGGTCACCGGATCGTCGATGCCCGCGTGCGCCGGGGTGTCCAGCCGCCACAGCGCCAGGTCGGCCAGCTTGCCCGGTTCGATCGAGCCGATCTCGGCGGCGCGCCCGAGTACCCGCGCGCCGCCGATCGTGGCCAGCGCCAACGACGTTCGCACGGTCATCGCGCGTGGACCGCCCTTGTTCCGCGCGAAGAAGAGGGCATTGCGCGGTTCCTCGATCATCGAGCTGGACTCGTTGCTCGCCGCACCGTCCACCCCGAGGCCGACCGGCACACCGGCGCGCACCAGGTCCGCGGTGCGCGCGATACCCGCGCCGATCCGTGCATTCGAGGTGGGGCAATGTGCCACTCCGGTACCGGTTTTCGCCATCGTCTCGATCGCGGAGTCGTCCAGGTGGATCGCGTGCGCCCACCAGACGTCGGAGCCGACCCAGCCGAGCTGCTCCATGTACTGCGCGGGCGTGCAGCCGAATGTTTCTGCGCAATAGTCCTGTTCGTCGATGGTCTCGGCGACATGGGTATGCAGCCGCACCCCTGACTCGCGCGCCACCACGGCAGATTCCCGCAGCAGCTCCGGCGTCACCGAGAACGGCGAGCACGGCGCCAGGGCGATGCGCAGCATCGAGTCGAACGACGAATCATGGTGGCGGGCAATGGCTGCCGCACTATCGGTAAGGATCTCGTCCAGCGTCTGGATGACGTGGTCGGGTGGTAGTCCGCCCGAACTGGCACCCAGATCCATCGAGCCGCGGCACGGGTGGAAGCGCAAGCCCACCTCAGCCGCCGCGGCGATCTCGGCGCCGAGCAGGTCGCCGCCCTCGCGCGGGAACACGTAGTGATGGTCCGTCGTGGTGGTGCAGCCCGTCCGGGCCAGCGAGGCAAGGCCGCCGGTCGCCGCAATCCGCACCGCTTCTTCGTCGATGCCCGCCCAGATCGGATAGAGCGTGGTGAGCCACTCGAACAACGTGTTGTCCGCGGCGAGACCACGGGTGATCCACTGATAGAGGTGGTGGTGCGTGTTCACCAGGCCGGGAGTCAGCAGACAGCCACGACCGTCGATCCGCTGCACCGGGCCATCGGCGGTGGGTGTCTCGCCCGCGCCGACGGCTTCGATCCTGCTGCCGCGCAACACCACATAGCCGTTGCGGTATTCGGTACCGACAGCATCTACGGTCGCGACGGCACAACCCTCGATGATCGTCACTGCGTCCATGCGGGCCCTGCCTCCGGTGCGTCGGCCCGCTGCACGGTCGCGTGGATCAGGCCGTACGGGCGGTCGGCGGCGTTGTACACCTCGCCGTTGTTCTCGATGCCGAAGCGTGCCAGGTCATAGTCGAAGTGGTGCTTGTTCGGCGCGGCCAGCCGGATCTCGGCGAGCACCGGGTATGCCTCCAGCGCGGCCTTGCCCATCTCGAAAAGCGTCTGCTGCAACGCCTTCGAGTGCTGCGTCGCGAACGTCTCGACCAACCGCGCCCGGATGCCCGCGTACACCTCGTCCCAGGCGATGTCGGTGGTGCCCGCGAAACGCCATTCCACAACGAGCGAGGTGGCCAGCATCCGGTCGTGCGTCGGTGCGAGCACGGTGAATTCGTCGGTCAGGAAGTCGGCGAACTCCGAACCGGTCGACTTCAGAATGGTCAGGTCCTTCACCCCGCCGATCACCCAGGCCTGCCGGTCGGCGCCCTTGCCAGCTACGGTGACCGCCGCGGTGCGCACCTCGGGGCCTTGCCGGACCCAGGTGTGGTCGTGTTCGCGGCCGTCGACCGAAACCCGTTGCCAGGCATACTCGTCGATCTCGATCCGCGCGCTGGTCACCGGCTCGACATCGTCGACGAAATGACCGGCCAGCGCCAGCGCGTAGTCCTCGATCGTCTGTAGCCCAGGCTGTTTCGCGTAGACGTAGGCCGTCTGCTTCTGCGTATCGGTGGGTAGCACCTTGCGCTGATCACCGGCGACATAGGCGTCGGCGAAATCGCCACGCAGCACGGTGGACACGTTCACGTCGCGGATCTCGTGGCGCGCGGTCTGCCGCCAGATCCGGACGATCCGGTTCTCGGCCTTGCCGTATCGATGGTCGGACAGCACGATCGGCCCGGTCAGTTCCATGCTCGGTTCAGCTCCCTCGATAGGTGGAAAAGGCAAACGGCGACAACAACAACGGGACGTGATAGTGCCGCTCCTCGGTGACCGCGAAAGCCACGGAGACCTCGGGATAGAAGGTGTCGACCTGCTGTCCGGCGAAGTAGCCGCCGGTGTCGAACACCAGCCGATAGGTGCCCGCCGCGAGATCGCCGCCCAGCGCGCCGATCCGGCCGTCCGCATCGGTCGTCCCCGAATCCAGCTGCTCGGCACCGCGATACAGCGTCACCGCGACCTCCCGCGCGGGCGCGCCACGCACCGCGTCCAGCACGTGCGTGCTCAGCGAACTCATCGGGCCGCCGCCAGCAACGCGCGCAACCGGATTCGATTGATCTTCGCCAGTTCTGTTCGCATGACCCGCCTTTCGGTCTCGGCATCGTTGTCCAGTCGTGCTTCGAGGATCGCGAGCAGCTCGCTGCCCGATCTGCCGCTCGCGCAGACCAGGTAGATGTGGCCGAACCGCGCCTCGTAGGCCCGGTTCCCGTCCGCGAGCGCCGACCGTACCGCGTCCGCGGCCGTGGCGACCCCGGCTTGCTCACGGGCCGAGGCCGCCGTGTCCGGTCGCTCGCCGATCCGGGGATGCCCGGCGAGCGCCTGATCAATCTCGGCCTCGGACAGCCCGGCCAGCACGGTGTCGGCCGCCTCGAGCAGCGCGTCGACGGTCGGATACGGCCGCCCCGCGACGAGGGCCCGCGCCCATTCGGGCGAAGAGCAACACGCGAGCAATGCCTCGGTAGCCGCGCTGCCGGGCAGCGCGTCGAACCCGGCGAGGCCCGCCTCGTCGTCTGTCATCGGTACAGCATCGAATACGACCCGCCCGGCCGCCACCCGAAAGAGATGGATCACCCTCGGCGTGTCGCCGCAACGAAAGCGGCCCGGCAGGTCCACGAGCAGCATTCTTCCGGCACGCGCGCGCAGCGGTTCCGGACTACCGTCGTAACCATGGCTGTACCCGATCGCCCGGCCGTCCCGCCCGCCTGCGCGGGCATCGTGCTCGCCGCGGGTGCCGGAACACGCTACGGACGGCCCAAAGCCCTGGCCGAGGGCGGCGCCTGGCTGCGCGGCGCGGTGGCCGCGCTGCGCGACGGCGGGTGCGATCCGGTGATCGTGGTGCTCGGCGCCACCGGCCCCGATCCGGCCCTCCTCGACCTTCCCGCCGGCGTCCAACACGTATGGGCAGCGGACTGGGCCACCGGGCTCGGCGCGTCCGTCCGGGCCGGGCTGATCGCCGCCGCGCGCACCCCCGCGCGCTACGCCGCGATCATGCCGGTGGATACCCCCGACGTCGGCGCCGATGTGGTCGCCCGGGTCACCGCCGCCGCGTTCGCCGCGTCCAGCGGTCTCGCCCGAGCTGTGTTCCACAACACACCTGGGCACCCCGTTGTGCTCGCCCACAAGCACTGGACCTCGATATGTCAGGAGGCCGTAGGAGATTCGGGCGCGCGCAACTATTTGTCACGCAAGACAGATATGGTGTGCGTCACGTGCGACGATTTGGCGACGGGCGTCGATCGTGATTACCCGGCCTCGTCCGCACGCTGATCGGAGCGAGCTGATGCGGGACATCGTCGATGACCTACTGCGGGTTTGGCATTCCGGGCGTACCGGCGGGCTGGCCACGATCGTGCGCACCATGGGCTCCGCGTCCTTGCCGATCGGCTCGGCGATGCTGGTCGATCCGGACGGCGGCGTCTACGGCGCGGTCACCGACGGCGGACTCGAGGAGATCGCCTACGAGGCCGTCCTGCAGGCCGCGCGCACGGGCCGCCGTGCGATGCACCGCTACGGTGTGGCAACCGGTGTGGAGGGTGTCGCGGACCGCGACGGCACGATGGATGTGTTCACCGAACCGTTCTCGCGCAGGCACTTTCCCGAGTTTCCCCTCGTCGCCGCGGAGATAGCGGCGCACCGGCGGATCACCGTGTTCACCGTCGTGTGGAACTCCGACGCGGACCTGATCGGCCAGCACCTGGTCACCGACAAGAAGCACAGCACCGACCTGCTCGCGCTGCCGGATTCGGATGTGTTCGTCGCGTCGTTCGCCCCGCCGCCGCGGCTGATCATCTTCGGCGCCAACTCTTTTGCCGCGGCGCTGACCGTGCAGGCCAGGCTGCTCGGCTACCGCGTCACCATCTGCGACTCCCGGGAGAACTTCGCGAAACCGGAGAAGTTCCCCGGCGCCGAGGTGGTCGTCGACTGGCCGCACCGGTACCTGAACACGCTGTCCGCGGCGGGCGAAATCGACAGCAGCACCGGCATTGTCGTCGCCTCGCACGACCCGAAGTTCGAGATCCCGCTGCTCACCGTCGCGCTTCGACTACCCGAGCTCGGCTACCTCGGCGCCATGGGTGCGCGCACCGTGCACACCCAGCGCATGGAAGACCTACGGGCGGGCGGCTTCTCCGAAGCTACGCTCGCCCGCCTGCATTCGCCCGCCGGACTCGACCTGGGCGCGCGCACCGCCACCGAGATGGCCGTCGCGATCGCCGCCGAGCTGATTGCCGCCAAGACCGAACAGTCCGGGCGGCACTCGCTCCACAACAACACCCAGGCTCCGCTGAAAACCGTTGTCGGGCTGAGTAACTAAGCCTTCAGCCCCGGGTTCTCCGCATACACCTCACGCAGCACCGACAGGTCGAACAGCTCGTCGGCCTTGATATCGAGATCGGCGGCCCGCAACGCGGTGATGTTCTGCTCGATCAGTTTGTCGGTCATCGTCAGCAGCCCGTTGGCGGTCGCGTCCGCAGAGGTGACCAGATCGTTCTGCGCCTTCGCCTCCAACGTCTGCTCGGCCAGGTCGAGCTTCTGATCCTTGCCGTACACCTCGACCGCGAGCCGCGCGGATTCGGCCGGATTGGCCACCGCGTCCTTCCAGCCCTTGATCTCGGCGACCAGGAACGCCTTCAGCTTGTCGCGCTCCTTGTCGATGGTGGCCTGCTTGACGGTGAGCGTCTCGGCCACCAGCGGCAGGTTGTAGTCGGCGAACAGGAAGTGCGTGTTGGCGAATCCCTTGGCCGTCAAGGTGATCGGCTCGTTGGTCACGTAGCTGACCCAGCCGTCGACCTCGCCGTTGGCCAGCGGGGACGGATCGAACTGCGCGGGCACGATGGTGACCTCGTTGGGCTTGATGCCGTTGGCGGTGAGCAGGGCCTTGAAGATCAGCTGGTTGGTGTCCTGCACACCGATCTTCCTGCCCTTCATGTCCTCGGGCGTCTTGATCGGCTTGGCGGCCGAGCTGACGATCGCGAAGGGGTTCTTCTGGTAGGTAGTGCCGATGATCTTGCCGGGCAGGCCCTCCAGCACCGCCTTGGCGGTGGTCTGCGGGGCGGACAGGCCGAGCCAGATCTTGCCGGTGTCCAGCCCGGCCTCCACCGAGGTGCTCGCCGCGCCGCCGGCGATGAGGTTGACCGAGCCGAAACCGGCTTCCTTGAAGTAGCCCTTACTGTCGGCGAAGTACTCGCCGGCGAATTCGATGTTCTTCAGCCAGGACAGCTGCACCGCGACGGTGCCGTATTTGGAGCCGTCCGCGGTGGAACCGCCCGACGAGTCGGAGGCGTCGTCGCCGCAGGCGGCGAGCAGGCCAGCGCCGCCGAGTGCGGCGCCGGCCAGCGCGGAGTAGCGAAGGAGAGACCGTCGGTTCAGTGAAGGCCCGAACGAAGAGCGTTGCCCCGCGGCGTTCACGACGGGCCCGGAGGCGGCAGCCTGCGTAACCACGTAGGGCCCCGGGAACGCCGCGAAATCAAACTCTGTTGTCATGCGCCGAATCTAGGTCGGTTGCGTTTCATTTTCTTTACTTTGACGTTCCGAGCATTGATTTGCTCGAATTTCGCCCGGTTTTCCGAGCCTGGACACCGGGCTCAGGATCGCCCGGCATCGGCCCCGAAGCGGGCCAGCACCAGGTTCTCGATCACGCCGACGATCGCGTAGAGCAGGACCGACACGATCGTGACGATGACGATCGACGACCACAGCTGGTTGTACTGGAACGTCGGGATGGCCCGAATCAGGCTGGCGCCCAGCCCCGTTCCGCTGCCCAGCCATTCGCCGAGCAGCGCACCGATCAGCGCGCCGGGCACCGAGATCCGCGCCGCCGCGAACACCGAGGGCAGCGCGGCGGGCACCGCGACCATCCGCAATCCGGTCCATTTGGACCCGCCATACGCGGCGACCAGGTCCAGCGCCTCCCGTGGCGCGTTGCGCAACCCCGCCATGATCATCACCAGCGCCGGGAAGAACACCACGATCGCGGCCAGCACCGTGACGCCGCCGAGCCCGCGACCGAACACCAGCACGATGATCGGGGCCAGCACCACCAGCGGCACCGAGCGCAGCAGCATCGCCACCGGCAGGAAGGTCTGCTCCACCGCGGCGAACGACACGAACAGCGCGGCCACCACCAACGCGGCCACCATGCCGAGCACGAAGCCGATTGCCGCGTCCCGCAACGTGATCTGCAAATCGTCGATGATCACCGCGCGCGCGGCACTCGCGCCGCGCGAGGTCACCAGGTAGCGCCAGATGTCTTCCGGCGACTTGCCCACCCGGGGCCCAACCTGCGGAAACGCCTTCAAGAAGACGTACCAGATGAGCAGCATCAGCAGCAGCGAGGTGAACAACGGGAACAGGAACTTCCCGATCCGCAAGACAACCTTCATCGCCCCTCCTCCGCACCGCAGGCGAAGCCTTGCGCGCCAAGCTGTTTCGTCCGCGTGGTCATCGCGCCTCCTGGGTGGTCCACGGCGCGACGACGCGCGCGCCCAATGCGACCACCGCGTAGCCGAGACCGGCCAGCGCGGCGGCGGCCAGCGCCATGCCCCAGGTGCGCGGCACGTTGTAGGCCGTCTGCGCGGCGGTCAGCGCGACACCGATGCCGCTGTCGACGCCGCCGAGGTACTCGCCGATGATCGCGCCGAGCACCGCCGAGGGCGCCGCGATCTTCAACGCCGCGAACGTATTCGGCAAGGCCGAGATCAACTGCACCCGGTACAGCTGCTGCCAGCGCCCGCCGCCGTAGGCCCGTACCAGATCGAGACTTGTTCTATCGGCGGAGCGCAACCCGGTGACGGTGCCGACCATGGTGGTGAAGAAGCAGTACATCGCGGCCAGGAACACCGTCGGGGTGCGCCCGCCGAACACGACCAGGATGATCGGTCCGAGCGCGAGCAACGGCGTGCAGTAACTCAGAATCGCCAGCTGCGTGGCCAGCGATTCGATCTGCGGGATCAGCATGATGAGAATCGCCAGCGCGATGGCCATCCCGTTGCCCCACACGAATCCCTTCAGCGCGCCGAGCGCGGTGATCCGGAAGTTCGGCCCGTAGAGCCCCCACCCGTCGGTGTACATGGTGTGCAGCACCGTCCACGGGCTGGGCACGGTGCCGCCCGCGACACCGAGCGCGGCGAGCAGCCACCACACTGCGATCAGCCCGGCGACGCCGAGCAATCCGCCGATGCGCTTCATGCCTGGCCTCCCTGACCACGTCGAACGCAGATCGCGACCGATCGCATCGGCTGTCCGTAGGGACGCAACCGCTGCCAACCCGGCCTGGCCTGCCACTGACAGCGCGCCGGTCTCTGTTCCCCACTCATGCCTGCACCGCGCCCGTGCTCGACTTCCCGGCCGCGGTGCCGAGGGCGCCGCCAGTGCCCGACTTCCCGAACAGCAGCTCCGACAGGTAGTCGTGCAGCCTGTGGAATTCGGGGGTGCGCATCATCTCCGGGGTGCGCGGGCGCGGCAGATCGATCTCCACCAGCTCCAGCACCCGGCCCGGTCGCGGACTCATCACCGCGACCACATCGGAGAGGAACACCGCCTCGGCGATGCCGTGCGTGACCATCAGCGTGGTCGCGGGCTTCTCCGTCCAGATCCGCAGCAGCTCCAGATTGAGGCGCTGCCTGGTCATGTCGTCCAGCGCGCCGAACGGCTCGTCGAGCAGCAGCACGGTGGGCTTCACCACCAGCGCCCGAGCGATCGAGACGCGCTGGCGCATGCCGCCCGACAGCTGTGCGGGCTTGGCCTTCTCGAAGCCCTCCAGGCCGACCAGCTGGATCAGGTCCGCGATCAGCGCGGGGTCCGGCGTGAGACCGGCCACCTGCAACGGCAGCTTGATGTTCGACTCCACCGAGCGCCACGGCAGCAGCGCCGAGTCCTGGAACGCGATGCCGAGTTCGTGCCTGCGGACCAGCTCGGCGGGCGTCTGACCGTCGATGAGCGTCTTGCCCGCGCTCGGCGTTTCCAGTCCGGCGAGGATGCGCAGCACGGTCGACTTGCCGCAGCCGGACGGGCCGAGCAGCGACAGGAAGGTCCCCTGTTCGGTATGCAGATCAACGGAGTCCAGCGCCTCCACCGTCTTCCGACCGACCTTGAAGGTCTTGGTCAACCCGCTGATGTGAATTCCGGTCCCCCCAGTACTGCTTTCCACACTCATGCCTCCGCCTCGCTGACGCTCGGCTCCGGCATGACTGTGACCACAGCTGTGCCGATTGTTCGCTCGCTACGCTCCCTCATAAACGTCACCCTAGAAGGGGTCCATTGCACAGATATTGCGAATCGCGACCCCAGATTTCGCAATCGTTACGCGAACCCGCGTCCGCGCCGGTTTTTCGATCGTTGCGAGCGGATATCCCGCCGGTGGATGACATCGGTCCGTGCGCTGGTTGCACCACAGGTGAACCCGATCTACGCGCTGCTCGACGCCAAGCTGCACATCGCAGGCTCGGAGATCCTCTGGCGCGAGGTGATCGGCAACGGTTTCGGCCTCGCCTCCGCGCTCGGCGGCATGCGACGGCGGGTCTGGGCCTGGCCGATCGGCATCGCCGGGAACGCGCTGCTGTTCACCGTTTTCGTCGGCGGCGTCTTCAACACCCCGCAGCACCTGAACATGGCGGGCCAGGCCGGCCGCCAGCTCATGTTCATCGCGGTCAGCGTCTACGGGTGGTGGAGCCGGCACCGGCACGCCAACGAAACCGGCCTCGAACATCGTGGTGTCGAGCCACGCTGGGCCAGCAATCGCGAACGCCTCGTCCTGGTCGCCGCCATGTTCCTCGGCACCGCCGCCTTCGCCCAACTCTTCGACCTCATCGGCTCCTACGGCCCGTGGGCCGAGGCCTGGATCTTCACCGGCTCCGTCCTGGCCACCTATGGCATGGCCCGCGGCCTCGCCGAGTTCTGGCTCATCTGGATCGCCGTCGATATCGTCGGCACCCCACTCTTGGTGAAGGCCGGTTACTACCCGTCGGCGACCCTGTACTTCGTCTACGCGGGCTTCGTGGCCTGGGGTTTCGTGGTCTGGATGCGAAGCATTCGCCCGGCGATCACGCCCGATGCCATGCCGCTGGCTTCGACACCCTAGAAACTCCGCGAAGCAATATCGCGACCTCCGATGAATCGGCGCTCCGCCGCCGGTAGGTACTGGCGAACCTGTCGGAGGAGGGCTTTTCGCCATGAAAATGACTGTTGGACAGCGCTGGGTGCTGGCGGTGACGTCGGTGGCCGCGTTGATGACCGTGCTGGACGCGTTGGTGGTCACCACCGCGCTGCATGCCATTCAGCTGGATCTACACGCCTCGATCGCCGAGTTGGAGTGGACGATCAACGCGTACATGCTGAGTTTCGCGGTGCTGTTGATGGCGGGTGCGGCGCTTGGTGATCGGTATGGGCGCAGGCGGGTGCTCGCGATCGGCCTCGGGGTGTTCGGGGTGGCGTCGGCGGCGTGTGCGCTGGCGCCGGATCTCGAGTGGTTGATCGCCGCGCGGGCGGTGCAGGGGGTCGGCGCCGCGGCGATCATGCCGACGGCGACCGCACTGCTGTCGGCCGCGTTCCAGCCGGAACAGCGGAGCAAGGCGCTCGGATTGTTCGCTGCCGTCACAGGATTGGCGACCGCCGGTGGTCCGCTGGTCGGCGGGGCGGTGGTGCAGGGGTTGGCGTGGCAGTGGATCTTCTGGCTCAACATTCCGATCGCGGTCGTGCTGATTCCGTTGCTGCGCACCCGGATCGATGAAAGTTTCGGTCTCGCACGCAAGTTGGACTATCTCGGCATTCTGCTGGTGAGCATCGGCGCGCTCGGCCTGGTGTGGGGTCTGCTCAGGGGCAATGAAACCGGTTGGGCGAGTGCCGAAGTGGTGGCGGGCTTCGGGGCAGGCGCACTGGCACTCGTCGGGTTCGTTCGCTGGGAGCTGCGGACCGACGCCCCGCTGATTCCGATGCGCTTCTTCGCGTCGCGGGCCTTCGCGGCCGGAAATGCGGTGGGATTCCTGCTGTCCGCCTCCATTTCGAGCGGAGCGTTCTTCTTCGCCCAGTTCCTGCAGATCGTGCTGCACACCGATCCGCTCGGCGCCGGTCTGCGGCTGGCGCCGTGGACGGTGACGCTGTTCCTGGTCGCGCCGATCGTGGGACGGCAGGTCAACCGGTTCGGTGAGCGCCCGCTCGTCGTACTCGGGTTGTCGATGCAGGCGGCAGGCTATGGCTGGATCAGCCTGATCGCCGACACCGATCTGTCCTATCAGGCGATGATCGCGCCGTTCGTGCTGTCGGGCATCGGTATCTCGATAACGATTCCCGCCGCACAGAGCGCGGTGCTGCGGGCGGTGCCGATGACGGCGGTCGGCGCCGCATCGGGCACCTACAACACGATGCGCCAACTCGGTATCACGTTCGGAGTCGCGCTGCCCGCAGCGGTATTCGCGGCGGTGGGCGGATTGCAATCGGCGCGGGCGTTCAGCGATGGGTTCGCGGCGGCGATGGGGACGGCCGCCTTGCTCGCACTGGTGGGAGCGGTGATCGGCGCGCTCATTCCCGCGGGCACTCCGGTCACTGCCGGTGCGCCGAGTGCTCGACCTCGCGCGGCCGCGCTCGCCGAGCCGACGGACCTGTCCCGCTCGGAGACTGTCGCATGACCAGCACGGACGAAAGCCGGATCGGCGCGAGCTCAGTAGGTTATCCAGGCATGACGGTAAGCGCGGAATTCACGGCCAGGGCGATGGCGCATCGCCCGGAGCTGCTCGCGCACTGCTACCGCATGCTCGGCTCCATCCACGACGCCGAGGATCTGGTGCAGGAGACGATGTTGCGCGCATGGCGCGCGGCCGACCGGTTCGATCCCGAGCGCGCCGCGCTGCGCACCTGGCTGTACCGCATCGCGACCAACGCCTGCCTGACCGCGCTCGAGCAGCGCGGCAGGCGGGCACTGCCGGTCGACCTCGGCGGGCCCGCCGAGACGATGCAGACCCGCCCGGTTCGTCGTCCCGAACTGCCTTGGCTGGAACCGATTCCCGATGCGCTGCTCGGCAATTCGGCCGACGACCCGGCGACGGTGGTGGCCGCTCGCAGCGGCATCCGGCTGGCCTTCGTCGCCGCCTTGCAGTACCTGCCCGCCCGACAGCGCGCCGTGCTGATCCTGCGCGACGTCCTCGCCTGGTCCGCCGCCGAGGTCGCCGACCTGCTCGAAACCTCGCCCGCCGCCGTCAACAGCGCGCTGCAACGCGCCCGTACCCAGCTCGACAAGGCCGCGCCGATGATCGATCAGATGTCCGAATCCCTCAGTCCCGCCGAACGAGCGGTGATCGACCGCTATGTCTCGGCCTTCGGCAACAGCGACATGGACGGGCTCAGCAAGCTGCTGCTGGACGACGTCATCCTCGAAATGCCGCCTGCCCTGCTGTGGTTCGCGGGCCGCACGCAAGTCCTGGAGTTCTTCACCGGCAAGGCGAACCGGGGCAGCGACACCTGGCGGGCGATTCCCACCGCCGCCAACACCCAACCGGCCGTCGCGTACTACCTGCGCGACGAAAACGGTGTCCACCAAGCACATTCCATCCATGTGCTCGGCACCACCGGCGCGGCGATCGAACGCATCACCGTCTTCCTCGGCCCGGACTTGTTCCCGCTCTTCGGATTACCCCTGACCCACTGAACTCAGCGAGCGCGCAGCCCGTCGAGCATGATGTCGACGACCGGATCGACCGCCTCGCTGTGGGATTCGCCTGGGCGAGGCGAGATCTGGAGTGTCATCAACTTGGCCACGTCCGCCGGGCCGATGTCGTGGCGTATTCATGCCAGCGATCGCCGCGGTGTCCAGCCTGCGGTCGCGAAGCCGATTGTGCCTGTCCAGCAGGGCTAGTCGCGCTGCGCCGCCGCGTCGGCGAGGAGCTTGGCGAGGGACTCCCCCATGGTGGCCGAGCGTTCGAAGTGATAGCCACGATCGGCGGCATGGCCCGCGTAGAGGTGCCACACCGACGAAGCGAGCAGGCGCGCAATGGCTTCCTGATCGGGCCGCTCGGAATCGTCTGGGGTACCGATGTATTGGGTGACGATGCCCTCGACGAGGCCGACTATCCCGTACACGACCGGCCGGTACGGCAGCACCTCGATACCGAGCATCCCGGTCCAGGACGAAACCTGTTGCCACAGTGTCTCGGCGACCCGATGCCTGCCGATGGTCAAGCTGGTTTCCCCAGCCGCGTGCCCGTGTGCCCAACCGCTCTGGCCGTACCGGTACAGCTTCGGATGCTCTGCGGCCCAGTGCACCACGGTGCGCATCACGTCGAGGATGATCTCTTCGAGGGTCTTGGTCGGATCGAGCGTCAGGACGCGCTCGACCTCGCCCACGTACCGTTCGACGATGAACTCCCGGACGCGGGAGTCCAGGTCTTCCCGATTGTCGAATTGCCGGTAGACCACCGAGCGGGCCAGTCCGGCGCGCTCGGCGATCTGCTGGATCGAGACCTCGACGTTCGGATCGTTCTCCTCGATCAACGCGATGGCCGCCTCGAGGATCTGCGCCTGCCTGGTCGAGTTGTGTTCGTCCCAGCGTTGTCCGCCCGAGCGCCTGCGATGGCTGCGCATGTGGGCGGGCGGTTTCACGGATCCGACTATACGGCTGTGTCCGCGCGCTCCAGTTCCGGCAGGAACCGAGGCCGCATGGGCAGCGGGCCGTCCGGACCGCCGGTGAACGAGATCTGCCTGCGCACGCGCTGATCCGACACCGCGTCGAATTGCAGCTGCTGGGCGAAGGTGGCGACCACGAGCGCGGCCTCCATGTTCGCGAATCCCGAAGCGACACACATCCTTTTGCCCGCGCCGAACGGCATGGTGGCCCGCTTGTGTTCGCGCGCTACGTTTTCCGGCAGGTATCGGCTCGGGTCGAACTCGTCCGGCCGATCCCACACCCGCTGATTGTGGTGCGAGCCGTGGATCAGCGTGATCACCGTGGTGCCCGGCTTGATCAGGTAACCACCGATCGCGTCCGCTTCTTTCGCCGTTCTGGCCAGCCCGACCACCGGCGGCAACACCCGCATGGTCTCGGCGACCACGGCCTGCGTCCACGGCAGCTGATCGAGGTCGGCGGCGGTGGCCGGACGCGAGCCGAGCACCGAGGTCACCTCGTCGCGCAGTCGCTCGCGGGCCTCCGGGTGCTCGGAAAGCATCTGCCACACCCAGGTCAGCGCGGTCGCGGTGGTCTCCATGCCCGCGCCGATGAACGTCATCAGCTCGTCGTGGATCTCCTGGTCGGTGTACTTGTAGCCGGTTTCCGGATCGGACGCATCGATCAGCGCGGCGAGCAGGTTGTCCTTGCGGGTGATCCGGCCCGCGCGATGATCGGCGATCAATCCGTCGACCACGCCCTCGGCATGCCGCAGATCGCGCATGCTGCGCGGCTCGATCATCCAACCCGCCGCCCGCATCACCCGCATCGGCAACCGCGAATTCCCGGCATCGTCGCGATGCCGCCCGTGCTTGTGCAGCCAGGTCGCGACATGATGCAGCGGATGACTGAGGTTGGTCATGAAGCCACGGCCGAAGAACCGCAACAGCCGGAAGAGCACCACCTCCGACATCGGCCCGGTGATATCGGTGCCGAACATCGTCCGCGACGTGACATCCAAAGTGAGCCGGTTCATTTCGGCGTTCACATCGACGACACCGTCGCCCGCCGACAGCTCCCGGATCCGGGCCACGGCATCCCGCGCCGCCTCGACCATCACCGGCGCGAACCCATCCACGTTGCGCTTGGCGAAGATCGGCTGCACCAGCCGCCGATTACGCTGCCACAGTTCATCATTCAAGTCGGTCACCAGCCCGCGCCCGAAGGCCACCGCGAGCATGTCGTAGTCCGGACTCTTCGTGTAGTTGTTCTGATTGGTCACCAGCACATGCCGCGCCAACTCCGGGCTGCGCACGATGACGAACTTCGCGAACGGCACCCGGGCGACGAGCACGTCGTCCTGCCCGGGGAAGTTGGTCACGTAATCCAACACGGTGTGGTCGCGCACCCTCGGCAGGATCCCCAACGACAACTTCACCGACTCCCACCAGGTCACCGGCGTGTTGTGCCAGCGGATGAACGTCGGCGCCCAACGGGGCGGGTGCAACTTCGAATCAACGGCGGAATCAACGGAATCGACATCGGCCATAGCGGGCTCACCTTGCCTACACACTCATGTGGGACGTGCTGTCCCATTCAGACTAGTGAGACACCGTGACTCGGTCAATGGGTGATTGATCTAGTCGAAAACAGCACAGCCCGGCAGGCCATCCACGGCCTACCGGGCTGTTCTGACTGATCGAAACGGCTAGAGGCGCACAACCGAACTCACGTCGGGCGCACTCGTTCAGTTGGGCGTATCGCCCTCGTAGTCCATATCCGCCGCCTGATCTTCCGTGGTTGCCGCGGCATCCTCGGTCGAATCCGGCTGATCGACGTCGTCGCGGTCCACTTCGGTGTCATCGGAACGGTCCGTACCGGGTTCAGTGGTCATGGCCAGGTGCATGCCCCGCTTAACCACCTTCAAACCGGCGCGGGTAACTGCACGTTGGTCATCGGAATAGGGCGGACGCGCCTACACCACGTCGACGCGCACTCCTGTCGCGCGAATCGCCGCGACCGCCGACGGGTCCGCGTCGGTGTCGGTGACCAGCACGTGGACCTGTTCGATGCTGCAGATTCGGGCCAGGGCGGTGCGTTCCAGCTTGTCCGCGGTGGCGACGACCATGACGTGGCCGGAGCGGCGCACCATTTCGGTGGTGACGCCGGCCTCGTCGATGTGCCTGCACTGCGCGCCGCCCTCGGCGGAGATGGCGTTCACGCCGAGAATCAGCTCGTCCAGGCGAAGCTCGGCCAGCGCGCGTTCGGCGAGCGGGCCGTGCAACTCGTAGGACTCGCGGCGGGCGACGCCGCCGAGGACGACGGTGCGCATGTGCGGGCGCAGCACCATCTCGCCCGCGATGTTGAGCGCGTTGGTGACGATGGTCAGTTGTTCGTCGCCGGTCATGCCGAGATCGGTGCGCCCAGCCAGGGCCCGCGCCACCGCGGTGGTCGTGGTGCCACCGTTCATCGCGATCACCGCGCGCGGATCCACCAGTGACGCAGCGTGTTCCGCGATCCGCTGCTTGGCCTCGCCGCTGGTCTGCCGGTAGCGGGCGGGCAGGTCGTAGGCGACCGAGGTCGCCACGACGCCGCCGTGCGTTCTGGTCGCCAGCTGCTGTTCGGCGAGCGCGGTGAAGTCGCGGCGGACCGTCGCCGAGGACACGCCGAGCCGCTCGGCCGCCTCCTCCACGGAGAGCCGCCCGGATTCGGCGAGCAGTTCGAGCAGCCGGTTCCACCGCTGGGGGCGGTCGGTCGGTCCGGTCATCTCACACCGCCCCGGCGGCGTTCGCGACGGGCCCGGAGGAGGTAGCGAAGCGTCACCACGGAGGGACCCGCGAACGCCGCCAATCGAACACGCCGACCTGCTGTTTTTCTGGGCACGCGAACAATCTGATCACAGGCACGCTGCCGACCGTAGAGATTCCGGTGCGGCAATGCCAAGCGGCGCCGTCTCAGCGATGCATGGCGGCGGCACTGGCCAACGGCACGGTGAGGAACGAGGCCGCGCCCTCGGTGCGCTGCACGTCGTAGACGCCGCCGAGCAGCGCCGGGTAGTCCTTCGGGTTGAAGATGTGCGTCGGCGCGTCACCGGAGCCGATCGTCACCTGCAACCGGTGGCCCGGCTGGAAAACGTGGAAGGCCGGGCGGACCTTAACGTTGTACTCGGTCACCTGCCCCGGGACCACCGGCAACATCGACTCCCGCGTGCCGGGATGGAACGCGCCGAGCACGCTGCCGTCCGGCGCCCGCCAGGTCCGGTCCTCGTCCAGCGCACGGAAGTTTCCGGCGAGCTGCCCATCGGTCAGCGCGATGGCCGTGCCGTCCGGCGCGATGTCCTGCACTGTCACGCTGAACGCCGAGGCTGGCGTGTTCGAGACGGCGAAGAGGGTGGCGCCGATCGGCCCGCCCAGCACGGTCGGCTCGGTGAAGGCATCGGTCGTGTATTGCGGATTGTCTATCAGCCCAGGGACATCCGGATGCGCGGGGAACTGGCCGCAGGGGTCATCGATACCGGCCATCGTGGTGAGCAGCTCGTACACGCCGGAGAAGTTGCGGGAGAAGGAGGAGTTGCAGATGGTGCCACCATTGACCGGACTGAAGGTCACCCGGTCCGAACCCGACTGCGCCACCGGATGTTCCGAGGTGAGCCGACCGCCGGCCGCCAGATACAGGTTCTGCGTGGGAGTTTCGCGCACCGGATAGGTGGCGCTCTCGATCACGTTGCCGTTGACGTCGATCGCATGCAGCGGCGTCTTCGTCTCGTCGATGCCGTTGCGGTCGTTCTTCAACCACCGGTCGAACCAGGCCAACTGGATCGAGTGCATATCGATGTCGGTGTTGCGCTGCACCCCGGGCTGCACGTGGAACCAAGGGCCGGTGAGCATTTGGAAGCGGCCGCTGGACGGCGCGTCCGCGGGCATCGGACCATTGTGCGAGCGCCCGGCGTAGGCGTTCTGCAATCCGGCGAAGGTGCGCGGCGTGCCGTCCTGTAGCAGGTCGTATTGACCGCCGATCTGGTAGGTCGGAATGTCGTTCGCCGCAATCTGTTCCACCACATTGTCGATCGCGCGCGACTCCCAGTACGGGCTGTTGTATGCCTTGTCGCCATCGAGCAGCGCATTGAATACCGAATGCCAGGTGCCGTCCGCCCGGAAGTGCGCGATCAGGTGGTCGACGAAAACGCTGGCCATCTTGTCCGGCTCCCGATACAGCCCGAGAATCGGATCGATCTGCGGCAGCAGAGTAATCGGGAATTGCAACATAGAAGCCAGGAAGGCGATGTTGTAGAACCCGTCGTGGTCGAGCAGATCCTGGAACGCGTGGTTGCCCGGCATCAGCGGGAAGAGCGCCTTGACCGGCGAATCCGGTTCCAGCACACCGGCGGTGAGGAGTTCGCTCATCCCGAGATACGACAGACCCCACAGGCCGATCTCACCGGTCGAGTTGGGAAGTCCGGCGGCCCAATGGATCACCCGCTTGGAGTCCTGCCGCTCCTGCGGTTGCAGGATGCTCCACTGACCGCCCGACGATCCGGTGCCCCGGATGTCCACGATCACGCTGATGTAGCCGCGTTTCACGAAGTAGTCGCCGTAACCGGCCGCGTCGCTGATCTGTTTGGCCACGTCGATGACGCTGGGCAGCGCGTTCTGCAACAGCGGGCCGAGCCTCTCGTAGGACAGCAGCCGCACGAACCCCGCGCTGTCCTTGCCGTATGCCGTCTGGGTCAACGTGATCGGAAACGGACCCGGTGCCGGTGCGCCGGAGGCATCGGTCGGATACCGCACGTCCGCGCGCAGCACCACGCCGTCCGCCATCGGCAGTTCGACGTTCTTCTGCTCACCGACACCGTAGATCTCCGGCCCCGGATTCCACCCCTCGGGCAATCCGGTGCGCGCGTCGGCCTTCGGAAAGTCGCTGGCGGGCAACGGATCCGCGAGCGCGAACGGCGCGGCCATCGGCAGCACCGAGGAAACCGCGAGCACGCCGACCGCGACCACGATTCGGGCCGCGGTCGAAGTGGCCGTGGCGACCCCGCGCGACTTTGGGCGCGAGACGCGCCGCCGCAGCCAACTATCGGTCATCATCATTGATCACCCATCGATCCCGCGAGCGGCGGTCGCGCCTGCTCACGATCGTTTTCCGGTTCGACGGCGGCGTGGACCGCCGACGGTCCCGACCTGCCATATTGGTAAGTAATCTTTTCAGATAAAGAACAGGTTGTCTACGATCTGTCCCAGACGATTTGGCTCAGTTCGCGGTGAGATCTCGCCGCAGTAGTTTTCCGGTGCTGGTGCGCGGAAGTTCGTCGACGAAGGTGACATCGCGCGGCACCTTGAACCGGGCCAGGTTCGCCTTCACATGAGCGCGAACCGCATCGGCATCCAGTTCCCGATCGGGGTGCCGCACCACGAAAGCCGCCAGCCGCTGGCCGAATTCGTCGTCGGGCACCGCGACGATCGCCGCCTCGGCGATGGCCGGATGGGCATACAGCAGCTCCTCGACCTCACCGGGAAAGACGTTCTCGCCGCCGGAGACGATCATGTCGTCGTCGCGCCCGTCGATGAACAGCCGACCGCCCGAATCCCAGTGCCCCACATCGCCGGAGGACAGCAATCCGTCGATGATGTCCTTGTTGCCGCCGCCGGAGTACCCGGCGAACGACAGCAGGCTGCGCACGTAGATGGTGCCGCGCACGCCCGGTTCGGTGACCACCTTGCCGTCTTCGTCGTAGAGCCGGACCGTACACACCGTCGGCGGCTTGCCGACCGTCCCGGACGCCGCTCGCCAATCCGCGGGCGTGGCGATGGCGGCGACACCGACCTCGGTCGAGCCGTAGAAGTTGTAGAGCACGTCGCCGAACATCGCGGTGGCCGAATCACCCAGCGCCGCAGGCAGCGCCGAGCCCGCACTGAAGACGATGCGCAGACTGTCGGTGCGGTACTTCGCCAAGACCTCGGGGCCGAGATCGAGTATCCGGCGCAGCATGGTCGGCACGAGGACGAGCACCTGCGCCTGATGATCGGCGACGTCGGCGAGGGTCGCCTCGGCGTCGAATCGCCTGCGCAGCACCACCGTCGAGGCCAGCGATAGCGCCAGGATGAACTGGTTCAGCGCGGTGCCATGGAACAGCGGGGCGGCCAGCACCAGAGTCTGATTGCGCCGCAACGGAATCCGCTCCAGCAGCGCGGCCGCCGCGAGCGGTGACTTCACCTCGCGCGGCACGCCCTTCGGCGTCCCGGTGGTCCCGCCGGTCAGCAGCACGAACCCGCCCTGCTGCGGCGGCGGCGCGAGTTCGGCCGCGTCATTGCCCGCGATCAGCTCGGCGACGGTCGCGATGCCGTCGACTCCGACACCGTCGTGCACGGCGAGCACCCGCCGGACCTCCGGTGGCAATACCTGGAGCAGTTCGGTGAATTCCTGGTCGTACACCACCGCGTGCACGCCTTCGCGCGCCGCGACATCGGCCAGCTGCGGACCGGCGAACCCGGTATTGAGCAACACCAGTCGCGCGCCGATCTTCGCGGCGCCCAGCATGGTGTCCACCAACTCGCGCCGGTCCCGGATGAGTGCGGCGACCGTGTCGCCGGGCCCGAGGCCGAGCGCGGTGAAGCCGCGGGCCAGCGCGTTGCCGCGGGCCTCGAGCTCCCGGTAGGTGAGCGGGCCGAGTTCGTCGATCACCGCCACCCGATCGGGCTCGCGTCGCGCCGACATCCGCACCGGCCCGGCGATGCCGCCGAACTGCCGGACCGCACGGGAGGCGCGCACCAGCTCGGCCGGGGCGAGCAGGTTGAGCACGCCCGCACGTTGCAGCACACCCACCGAATGCAGATTGACCACCAGCGCGCGAACGGCACTTCCGATGGAGGACATGAACACTCCGTCCAGAGAATCGTCGACTCCCTCGAACAAGGGAGTCGACTCGACTGTAGGAGATTCCGCAACATTCGGCAAGACATCTTTTCAGATGCATATCCGGCCGAACCAATAGCCGGTTTCGCCGGATTCAGATCAGGTGAGAGCGAGCCCGGAGTTCACGAAAAACGCGATCTCCTCGCAGATTTCGTCGACGCTGAGCACCGAATCGGGCAGCGTGCTCTGCACCAATTCCTGGGCGAGCGAGTTCACCGCGCCGATCACCGCGAGCGCGAATAGGTCGAAACGCCGCGGCTTGGCCTCGCCGCGCTCGACACCGCGCTCGGCTTCGCTGATCAACAATGCGGAAAGCAGCCGCCGCTGATCTCTGCGCCACTCCTCGACCGATTGGCTCACGCCGACCACCTCGACATAACAGACCCTGGCCGATCGATGATCCGCACAGGTCACCGCGAGATAAGCGCGGAAGCCCTCGACCACCCTGGTGGACAGCGGCTCGTTCTCGGTTTTCGCCAGCGCCTCCAAGGCCCGCTCGACCGCGTGCGAGGTGGTCCGGTTGACCAACGCGATCAGCAAAGCCTCACGGCTGCCCATATCTTCGTAGAAACTGCGCGTGGAAACATTGGCGACCGCGCACAGGCGCTCGATGGAAGTGCCCGCGTAACCCTGCGTCCCGAACAATTCGAGGGCGGCATCGATCAATCGGGTCTGCCGCTGAGCCACCCGTTGTTCTCTCGACAGCCCGCCGTAGCTGCGACCGTCCTTCGATTCCTCTTCCCGCCGTGCCACCGTTCGATGCTACCCGCTGACCCGCCGTAACCCCGGCACGGACATCGGTCCGGGCCGGGGTCGAGGGCTAGTTGTGCTGGCCGATGGCATATCCGACGAGGGCCTGCGCCATGGGCGGCAGAATCTCCGACAATGCCTGCCCGAACTGCGGTTCGGTGATGGTGCTCACCGGGCTGGTAATCGAGCAGCCCTGCGGTGCGGCGACACCGTTGAGCCGGTCTCGCAGCCAATTGAACGCGCCCGGCAGATGCGAGAGGACACCGGAGATATGTTCGGCGGCGAATTCCCGGACATAGGTCACGCTCGGCGCGCCCTCATTGCAGTATTTCTGCACCGTCGCGTCGGTGCCCGCGATCGGAATGAGCTCGTCGTTCTGCGCGTGATAGAAGTAGATCGGCACGGTCGGCTTCTGCTGTCCGAGTGAGTTATCCGCGATCGCTTCCCGAATCTCCGGCAGGGTCAGCGGATCACCGCCCTGGAAAGTGCCGAAGTAGTTGAATCCGGGGAACAGGATGGCGCCCTGCGGATGGCACAGCACCTTCTTCGACCCCATCACGAATTGCCCGAGGAGATCGACCCTTTCGCGCATCACCCGCTGCATTTCCGGGTATTCGGTCGAGATACCGACGATCGCGGCCGAGATGAGCCCGGCATAGACGCCACCGTTGTTGTGCCGCACCACCCCGGCGTAGTCGCCCGCCGCGACACCGCCCGCCGCGATGCCGACGATATTCAGCTCGGGCGCGTAGCTCTCCTTGATCTCCGGAACGAAGGCCGACGGAATAGTGCCACCCGAATAACCCCACAGTGCCGCAGGGGTATCCGGCCCATTCAGCTGCGCGGGCGCGAAGTTCTCCGCCGCACGAATGCCGTCGAGGGTGGCCTGGGCGTTCATCCTCGAGGCGCCGTACGCCGAATTCGGGCCCTGATAGTCGGGCATCGCGACCGTCCAGCCCTGCCCGAGGCCGCCCGCGATTGGGATGAGCGTCTCCGCCGCATTCACGTAATCCACCGGGATGGCACCGGATTTGGCCACATACGACGGGGCGCAGTACTGCGCGACGCTGTCCTCGGCGATCTGGTACGACAGCAGCTTCGACCCACCCGCGGGCGCCGGGCCGCGCGGCTTCAGGATCGTGGTGACCGTCGAGATCGGCTCGCCGTGACTGTTGGTGGTGCGGTAAAGCAACTGCCACGCATCGACATTCAGCTGCAGGATGCCCATGAACGCCGGATAGATCGCCCGCGCGCGCAGGATCTCGCCCGGCTGTGCCGCGGCGACCACCCCCGCCGCGGGCCGATAGAAGTCGTCGAGTTCCGGTGGCAGGGTGAGCGCGGGTGCCGGTTCGATCAGGACACTCTCCTGCTCCCCTGGCGCCGCCTGCCCCGAACCGAATGCCGTCCACGCCGCCATCAGCGCGATGACGCCGAGGACGACGACGCGCCCACCATTGCGCACGTTCATCGAAGTGCCTTCCCGTTACCGCTCGTGACCGATATTGGTAAGGGATGTTTTCAGATGACGAGCAAGAAGTCCAGACTCAGACAGTGTGTCGGTTCACAACGCGCCAACGGCGGGTGGTGCGAAACACCACCCGCCGGGTCGACCTACTTGACGCTACCCGCGGTAAGACCCGCTACCAGGCGCTTTTCAATGAACGCGAACAGGATCACGACCGGGATGATGCCGACCGTAGATATAGCGAACACGTATTGCCATGAGGTGTCGTACTGGCCGACGAACTTCGTCAGCGCCACCGACAGCGGCTGGTTCTCCGGGGTGGTCAGCACCACCAGGCTGGCCGCGAACTCGTTCCAGCAGGAGACGATGACGAAGATCGTCGCGGTGACGATGCCCGGCCACACCAGCGGCAGGCTCACCCGGACCAGGATCTGCCAGCGGCTCAGCCCGTCCAGCATCGCGGCCTCCTCGATCTCCACCGGAATGGAGGCGAAGAAGCTGTGCAGAATCCACACCGCGAAGGACAGGTTGAACGCCGCGTTCACCAGGATCATCGCCAGCCAGGTGTCGTTGATGCCGACCGCGAAGAACTCCCGGATCAGACCGGTCACCAGCACGGTCGGCTGCAACATCTGGGTGACCAGCACCAGGCCGAGGAACACCGCGCGGCCCGGAAACTTGTGCCGCGCCGTGTAATACGCCGCCGGGATGGCGACGAGCAGCACCAGCACAGTGGCGAACACCGAAATGATCACCGTGCTGGCCAGGTTGAACGGCAGCGGTGTTTCCGGGGTGTCCCACATGGTGGCGTAGTTGTCCGGATGCCACGACTCGGGCAGGTAAGTCGGTGGGATGCGCAGGATTTCGGCACGGCTCTTGAGCGAGCCGAGCACCATCACGATGAACGGCAGCAGGAACAGCGCGGCAAGCACCACACCGACCGCGGTCAGTTCCCAGCGACGCCGCTTCGTCCGCGGGCCGGGACGCTCGGCCGAATCGGCCACTTCCCCTGCACCCGTGATCTTTTCGATGTGCGCCACATCCGCCGCCGTCATCCGTCGACCTCCTGAGTCGGCCGGACCACTTTCACATAGATCGCGATGATCACGATGATCAGCACGAAGTTCAGCACGCTCATCGCCGCGGCCGTGTCGATCTGCTGGTTCTGCCGAATCAGCTTGAACATCAACGTGGTTGTGGTGTCGGCCTGGAAACCCGCGATGCTGCCGGTGATCACCTGCAGAATCGGCAACGAGTTGAACGAGTTGATGATGTTGATGATGGTGGCCACCGCGATGGCCGGACGCAGTTGCGGCAGGGTGAGAAAGCGGTAGCGCTGCCACGCACTCGCGCCGTCGACCCGGCCCGCCTCATTGATCTCGGCCGGAATCGATTGCAGCCCGGCCAGAATCGTGTAGGTGGTGAACGGGATCGAGACGAACACCGCGACCCCGATCGCGACCAGGAACGCGGGCGTCGGCTGCTTGGTGAAGCCGTAACCCCGGTCCAGCAGGCCGATATCGACCAGGAACCGGTTGGCGATGCCGACGTCGGGATCGAGCATGTAGTAGAAGATCGTCGTCGTCATCACGACCGAGGCAGCCCACGGCACCAGGATCGCCATCCGCACCGCGGTACGGCCTGGGAAATCCTTGTTGAGGAACTGGGCAAGTCCCGCCGAGATCACCAGGGTGATCAGCACGACGGCGACAACCCAGATCACCGTGTGCGCGAGAACCGATCCCAGCTCCGAAATCCCGAACAGCGTGCGGAAGTTCTCCAGACCCGCCGCGCCCCGGTCTTGACCGTAGGCGCTGAGATCCCGAGTACTGGTCCACAGCATGTAGCAGGCGGGAAAGGCGACGATAGCCGCGATCAAGACCAGCGAGGGTCCGATCCACGGTATCGCCGCCAGAGTTCCTTTCCGTCGCACGCTATTTCGCGGCTTCCTGTATGCGCTGCAGCACCTGGGCCGGGTCGGTGCCCTGTGCGATGGTGCCCATCTGCTGCCGGATGGCGCCTTGCGCCGCAGCCCATTTCGCGTTGTTGCTCGGGTAGAACTGGGCCACTGCGAGTGTCGAACCGAACGCCTTGGTCACCGGGTCGCCGGCCAGCTTGGCGGCCGCGCTGTTGGTGATCGGGATGAAGCCCTCGGTCGAGACGAACTTCGAGTACACGTCGGCGCCGTAGAAGAAGTCGAGGAACTTCTTGATCGACTCGGTCTTCTTGCCGTCCTTCTTGAACGACATCAGGTGATCGGCCACGCCGAGGGTCACCGGGGTGCCGGACTTGGTCGGCGTCGGCGCGGTCGAGTACTTCAGCGCCGGGTTCTTCGCGGCGATCTGGCTGATGGTCGGGGGCAGGCCCTCGATCATGCCGATCTTGCCCTGGATGAACGCGTTGATGACGTCCTTGCGGTCGGTCGCACCCGGATTCGGCTGGGTGACACCGGCATCGGCGATCTCGCGCATCGCGCGCACGCCCTCCAGGTTGGCCGGGGTATCGACGGTGATCTTGTCACCCTCGGCCCACTGGCCGCCCGCGCCGAAGGTCCAGATGGAGGTCTCGCCCTGGGCTTCCTCGCTGCCGAGCGGCAGACCGTAGCCGGAGACACCGCCGCCGAGCGCCTGGATCTTCTTGGCCGAGTCGGTGAGCTCGGCCCACGTCTTCGGCGGCGAGGTGATGCCCGCCTTGGTGAACAGGTCGGTGTTGTAGAACAGGGTGCGCGTGGAGGCGAACAGCGGCAGCGCGTACTGGGTGCCGTTCAGCGACGCGTTCTTCGCGAAGCCGGGCTGGATATCCGAAAGCACCTGCGGGGAGACGACTTCGGAGGCAGGGTAGAGCTGTCCGTCGCTGGCGAAGCTGGCGTAGGCATCGATGTTGAGGATGTCCGGGGTGGTCGACTTCGACTGGAGCTTGGTACGCACCACATCGTTGATCGAGTTCCAGGACTCGATCTGGAGGTTCACCTTGATATCGGGGTTCGTCTTCTGGAAGTCCGCGATGATCCCGTCCCACAGCGCCTTCGTACCGTTGGCCCCGTCACTGTAGGCCGGGGCTAAGAAGTTGATCGTGGTGTCGGAGTCGGCGTTATCTTTCGAGCCGAACCCACAGGACGAGATCGCCAGCGCAACGCCGGTGACCATCGCGACCCCCGCAAGCACGCCGTGGAGTGGTCTTTTCACGAGTAGAACCTTTCAAATTTGCACACCGGGCGCCACTGGACAGCCGATGATGGGATCGAACTGATCGACCGACTATCAACATAGACCCAAGCTTGATCATATGTGACCGATTCGCTCGTAAATTTGACATGAACGATCACCGGGCGGATTCTGTTGGTGTGCCGATCTCCGCCGAACCCACGCCCGTCACCCATCTGGCCAACGAGGTCGCCACCCAGCCTGACGACTGGGCGCGCGCCGAAACGATCGCTGCCGAACATCGCGACATCCTCCCCCACAAGGGCGAGCGAGTCGCCGTGATCGGTTGCGGCACTTCCCTGTTCATGTCCAAAGCGATTGCGGCGCTGCGCGAGGGCGCAGGCCACGGTCTCACCGATGCCTGGCCCGCCAGCGAAGTCCGCTCCAGCCGCGAATATGACCGTTACTTGGTTATCTGCCGGTCAGGCACGACCACCGAGGTGGTCAATGCCATGCGGGACATCCCAGCACACATTCCACGCACCGTCATCTGCTCCAGTCCCGGCACCCCGGTGCTCGAACTGGGCGACCCGATCCTGATCGACGAGGTCGACGAGGAGTCGGTGGTGCAGACCCGCTTCGCCACCACCACCCTGGCGATCCTGCGCTGGCACCTCGGCGAGGACCTCGCCCCGGTGATCGAGCAGGCGCGCAAGGTGCTCGCCGAGGATCCGGCGGAGTCGCTCGCCGACGTCCGGCATGCCGAGGAGATCAGCTTCGTCGGCATGGGCTTCGCCGCGGCCATCGCCGAGGAATCCGGCCTGAAGCTGCGCGAATCCTGCCAGTCCTGGACCGAGTCCTACCTGGCCACCGAGTACCGGCACGGTCCGGTCGCCATCTCCGCGCCCGGTCGCGCGGTCTGGGCCTTCGGCCCGCTGGTGCCGAACTTCGAACGAGACATCGCCAGCACCGGTGCGCACTTCGAGCACCGCGACATCGACCCGATGGCCGACCTGCTCCGCGTGCACCAGCTCTGCGTGCTGCGCGCGGCCGATCTCGGCCTCGACCCCGACCACCCGCGTGGGCTCAATCGCTCGGTCGTCCTCGACCAGTGATCGGACCGGCCCGGTGAAACGCGACCCAGCTTTAGCCGGCGCCGCACTGCGCGACGCGCCGGGAACTACTGTGCGAAGCATGGGAGTGGTGCCGGACCCGACGGCCGACAACGAGACGTCCTCGACCAGTGCCGCCCGGCCGGCGGCCGAGACTGCCGGGTCGACCGCGGCACACCGCGGCGGCACACCGACGCGTTCGGCTGCGGTACTGCCGCAGCCGGACGCGTTGTCCGAGGAGGCGCTGGTACTCGGCCTCGATGTCGGCGGGACGACCATCAAAGGTGAGATCACCGATGCGGCGGGCACCGTGCTTGCCGCCGGCACCATGCTGACGCCGCAGGGCGATGCGGCGTTCGAGGCGATGGGGGCGCTCGGCGACCAACTGCTCGCCGAGCTGACCGAGGAGCAGCGCGGCCGTGTCGGCCGAGCCGCCGTGGTGGTGCCCGGCATTGTGGACACCGTCCGGTCGATCGCCGTGTTCAGCAGCAACATCGGCTGGCGGGACTTCAAGGTCGGCGACCGGTTCCTCGATCGCTGGGGAATCCCGGTACTGCTCGAACACGATGTCGCCGTGGCGGGTTGGGCTGAATGGCGCGTCGGGGCCGGACGTGGTTACGACAACGTCTGCGTGGTCATCCTCGGCACCGGCATCTCCGGCACCCTCTCCGTCGGCGGGCGCTTGGTCCGCAGTACTTATGGCCAGGTCGGCGAGTACGGCCACATCCCGGTTCGCGCGGACGGGCTGCCTTGCCCGTGTGGCAATACCGGCTGCGTCGAGACCATCGCCTCCGGTGCGTCGATCGCTCGTGCCTACACGCGCCGGACGGGACGTGAAATCAGTGGCGCGGCAGAGGTATTCGCATTGGTGGATACCGACGCCGATGCCAAGGCGGTTCTTGCCGACGCCGTCGACGCCCTCGCCGACGGGCTGATCGGCATCGTGCACGCTGCCTGCCCCGAGCTGATCATCCTCGGCGGTGGACTGGCGGGTGCGGGGGCCGCACTCACCGATCCGCTCCATCAAGCCATTGCCGATCGGCTTCGGCTGGTGCCGGCTCCGCACGTGGTGGTCGGCGAATTCGGGGCGCGCGCCGGGCTGACCGGCGCGGCCCTCTTCGCCAGGCAGGGGGCGCTCGAATGATCGGCGCCGGACTGCCGCTCGTTGCGCACCGCATCGACGCGATGCTTATGAAATCAGCTAGTGCCGAGCCGGATCGGCAACGCGGACCGGCGCCCCAACGGGTGCACCGGCACGAACTCGGCGGCACTCGAGGCGGGGAGGTGTTCGCATGGTGACCGAATCGGTCCGCGGTCGCATCGTCTCGGCGACCACGCAGCTGGACGACGGTGTGGTCACGATCGTCGGCGATCGGATCGAGGCAGTGCTGCCGTTCGCGGAGTGGGTTGCGGCGCATCCGGATTCGCCGGAGCCTGCCTTCTCGGGGACGCTGCTGCCCGGGCTGGTCGACATTCACAATCATGGCGGGTTCGGGCATCGGTTCGACACCGTCGATGTGGCGGAAGCACGGGCGGCTGCGGAGTTTCATCACGCGAGCGGGTCCACGACGGTCGTCGCGAGCATTGTTACGGCGGCGGCGTCGGACATGGTCGACCAGACCGCGGTGTTGCGGGAGCTTGCGGAGGAAGGGCTGATCGGCGGCATTCACGCCGAGGGGCCGTTCCTGTCGGAGGCGCGGTGCGGGGCACAGGATCCACGGTTCCTGCGCGATCCCGATCTCGAGCTGACCGATCAGCTGCTCACCGCCGGGGGTGGGCACCTGCGGGTGATGACGCTGGCGCCGGAGCGATCCGGCTATGACGCTGTCGCGCAACGGCTCACCGAGCATGGCGTGGTGGTTTCGCTGGGGCACAGCAACGCCGACTACTCCTCGTTTTTGAAGGCCTTGCGGCCCACCGGGTTCGGGGCCCTGGTCACTCATCTGGCGAATGGCATGCCGCCGCTGCACCACCGCGATCCGGGTCCGGTCGGGGCGGGTCTGGTCGCCGCGGCGGCCGGGCAGGCGACGGTCGAGCTGATCGGGGACGGCGTGCATGTCGACCCCGGTTTCGCCGCGCTGGTGTTCGCGACCGCGCCCGGTCGGGTCGCGCTGATCACCGATGCCATGCAGGCGGCCGGGCTGTCCGACGGCGAGTATCAACTGGGTCCGCAGTCCGTGACGGTGCGGCAAGGGGTCGCCCGGATCGCAAACGGTTCGATCGCGGGCGGCATCAGCACGCTGCTCGATTGCGTGGCCAGAGCGGTGCGCGAGTCGGGTGTGGCGCTGGCCGACGCGGTGCTGGCGGCGACGTCGACGCCCGCGGCGGCACTCGGCCTCGCCGAGGTCGGTGACCTGCGGACGGGCTACTTAGCCGACCTACTGATCGTCGGTGAGGGCCTCCAGTTGCGCCGGGTGCTCAGGCGAGGACAGTGGTTGTCGTGATCCTCACCGTGACGATGAATCCCGCCTACGACATGACCTATCGTGTCGAGCACTTCGAACGAGGCCAGGCGCATCGAGTCCGCTCGGTCGAACAACGCATCGGCGGTAAAGGCATCAATGTCACGCGGGTGCTGAATCAGCTCGGAAAGTACGCCAGGGCGACGGGTTTCTCCGACCACGCCTTCGCGGCCGCCGCCGAGCTGGAGATGCCGGTCGACTTCGTGCACGCGCTGCCCTGGGTCCGGCGCACCGTGGTGATCAGCGAATCCGAGGACGGCACCGCCACCGCCCTGTGGGAGCCCGGCGCGCGCGTTTCCAACCCACACGCCGCCGAACAGCTCGCGGTTCGCGTGGCGGGCATGCTGCCCGACATCGACGGCCTCGTCATCTCCGGCTCGCTGCCCGGCGGCATCGCGGCCTCGCTGCCCGCCGAGATCGCCCGCACCGCCATCGCGGCCGACATCCCGACCATCTGCGATGTCGACGGTGAGTCGCTGCGCCTGGCCGCGCAGATCCCCGGCGTCATCCTCATGCCCAACGGCGACGAGCTGCACCGCCTGACCGGCATCAAGCCCGCCACCGCCGACGAGGTCGTCACCGCCGCCTATCCCCTCATCGAGAGCGGTGTTCGCGCCGTCATCGCCACCCGGGGTGCCGACGGCATGGTCGCCGTCACCGCCGACGGCGCCTGGTTCGCTACCCTGCCCGAGCCGCTGGCCGGAAATCCCACCGGCGCAGGCGATTCCGCGACCGCGGCGGTGATCGCCGCGCTCACCGCGGACGAAGTACCCGACTGGCCCGCCATCCTCACCGACGCCGTCGCCACCTCCGCCGCCGCCGTGGTCATCCCCGTCGCGGGCGAGATCGACCGCTGCCTCCGCACGCGGATTGCCCCCACCGTCCGCGTCACCCAGCTCGACCTACCCACCCGCCAAGAATCCGCACCATGAGCCGAACGTGCCTGTCCGACGGGCGCGCGTGCTGAGCCTTCAGGAGAGATACCGATGCCGCTGACGCCCGTTTCCGACTTGATCACCGCCGCCAGACCCGGTGGGCTCGGCGCGTTCAACGTAATCACCTTGGAGCATGCCGAAGCCATCGCGGCGGCCGCAGAATCGGCGAAACGGCCTGTCGTGCTGCAACTTTCGGAGAACACCGCGAGCTACCACGGCAACTTGGCCCCACTCGCCCTCGCCTGCCTGCGCATCGCGGCGGACAGCACCGCCGACATCGCCGTCCACCTCGACCACGCGACCACCCCCGAATTGGTCCGCGCCGCAGTCGATCTCGGCATCCGCTCGGTCATGTACGACGGCTCCACCCTCGACTACGCCGCCAACGTAGCCACCACCGCCGACATCACCCGCTGGTGCCACGACCGTGATGTGCACGTCGAAGCCGAACTCGGCGAGGTAGGCGGCAAAGACGGCGCCCACGCCCCCGGTGTCCGCACCAACCCCGACGAAGCCGTCGAATTCGTCGCCACCACCGGCGTAGACGCGCTGGCCGTAGCCGTCGGCTCATCGCACGCCATGCACACCCGCACTGCCACCCTCGACAACGACCTGATCGCCCACCTGGCCACCAAGGTCCCCGTCCCCCTGGTCCTGCACGGCTCCTCCGGCGTCCCCGACGAAGGCCTCCGAGCCGCGGTGGAGAGCGGCATAACCAAGGTCAACATCGCCACCCGCCTCAACGTCCTGATGACCGAGGCAATCCGCACCACCCTCGCCGCCACCCCCACCCTCTCCGACCCCCGCAAGTACCTCACCCCGGCCCGCACCGCAATCCAATCCGAGGTAGAACACTTCCTCCACCTGCTAGCCCGCTGACCCCAGAGGCAAACAGAAGTATGCGGTCGGCGACGCCAGGAGTAACGCCGCCGACCGCGGGGAGGGGTGAACCGGGGCAGCCGATCCACCAAAGCTCGACAACCTCACCCTGCCTGCCGCGCCTGAGCACTACCCCCCACCCGACCTGAGAGTCCCCTAGGAACCTCGTTCACGAAGAAGGCTGGGGATAGCGAGATTTCTGTGGATAACTCGGGGTTGAGCGGCCGGGTCGGATTGCGCTGGGCGGCAGGATCGTGCGCATGGGGGACTTCGACGAGCCATTTCCGGGTAGTTGGGCGGTAGCAGCCGGTCGGGTCAGCGCATGGGAACTGCGCAAGGACTTCGAGCGGATCCATCCAGATGTCTACGTTCGCAAGGGCGTTCAACTGGATGCACGAGGGCGCGCGCAAGCAGCCGGTCATTGGGCCAAAGGCGAGGGCATTCTGGTCGACTTCTCGGCGGCGGCAATGCACGGCACCCGATGGCTAGATGACAAGCCGGCCGAGATCACGCTGACGAACCGGGCCCGACCGCCACAAGGCATCTTGGCGTACCGCGACACGATCCGAGCCGACCAGGTATGCACGGTCAATGGTTTCCGCTGCACCATCCCGGCCCGGACCGCATTCGACCTCGCACGACGCCTCGAGCCGAAGGAAGCCATCGAGGTGCTGGATGCCCTCTGCAATGCGGCGGGCCTCGAGCCGAAAGAAGTCGAGTATGTCGCCGAACTACTGCCACGTGCCCGCGGTCGCACCAACCTGCGCAACGTACTGCCCTACGTCGACGGCGGCGCCGAATCCATCCCGGAAACCCGCACCCGGCTGGTACTCGTGCAGGCAGGCTTGCCCACACCCGAGACTCAGATCCGAATACTCGACCCCCACGGCCTGACGGCCGCCCGCCTCGACATGGGCTGGCGGCGCTGGCGAGTGGCCGTCGAATACGACGGCGCCCACCATTGGACCGACCGCAACCAACGCTCGTGGGACATCGACTGCGCCGCAGCCCTGGAATCCCTCGGCTGGATCCTAATCCGCGTCAGCGCCACCCTCCTCACCAACCGCCCCCACATCATCATCGAGCGCGTCGAACGCGCCCTCCGCTCCCGCAACGCCGACCTCTGACGCGTGAGTGGCACACCATGGAGAGGTCTTCTCGCGATTCGCCACAGCCATGTGCCACTCGCGTGGGAGTGGGCGGTCGGCGGCGCGGGCGAGGGACCGGCGCCGCCGACCGGCGGGGTGGTGGGCACGGGCAGTGGCCCACCAGGCGGGTTGTCGGAGTAGTCAGGGGATTCCGACAGCCCTTAGCTTGCTCGGGTCACCTGAATGGTGGCCCCAGTTCAGCTGGGAGTCAGCTGGGAGCTTTGCGCGCTGACGAATTCATGAGTGGCACACCATGGAGAGGTCTTCTTGCGATTTGCCGCAGCCATGTGCCACTGAACGTGGGTTCGTCAGAGGGTGGCGATGAAGGTGGACCAAGCCGTGGTGCTGAAGGTGAGGGTGGGTTGGGAGGATGGTGCGCCTTGGTATTTGCTGTCGCGCACCAGGACTCGGGCGTCGTCGAACTTGATCTCGACGCAGGCCGCGGCGTCGCTGGAGTGCGACGATTTGAACCAGCCGGTGGAGTTGGGCGTCTCGCTGCTCATGCTCGCCGAGCTTACCCAGCAGATGCTTTGCGCTCGATCAGCGCGAGCGACTCTGCGCGCGGTAGTGCGATGTCCGCCATCGCGTTGGCGAAGAGGGTGTTGAGATGGCGCACCGGTTCTGCGTCTTCGATCAGGCCCATGTGAATCAAGGTTTCCGTCCAGGCGATATCCGGCAAGAGCGTGCTGTCGAAGCCGAGCAGATGGAAGGTCGCACCGCCTAGCAACGAACCGCCGCGGGCCTCGAACGGGATGACCCGGATATCGATGGTCTCCGGATGCCGCTCGACCATGGCGGCGAGGTGGCGCAGCTGTCCTTCGAGCACCTCGCGGCCACCGATCTGCTGCGTCAGCGCCGCCTCGTTGACAATCGCGGTGAGCTGCAACGGATCCGGTCCGGTCAGCCGCTCCTGCCTGCGCAGCCGCACCTCCACCAGGCGGTCGATCTCCACCTGCCGAATTCGCGCGATATCGTTGGCGATCAACGCACGCGCGTAGTCGGCCGTCTGCAACAAGCCTGGGACCAGCACACTTTCGTAGGTCCGGACGCTCTGCGCACCGAATTCGAGGCCGTACAACCGCGTGATGTCACCCGGGAGCAATCCCGCATAGCTCGACCACCATCCGCGCTGCTTGGCGACCTCGCGCAACCGGAGCATCTCCTCCCGCTCGGCAGGGTCGAACTCGAGTAGGGACATCAGCTTCTTCAGCTTGTCCTCGGCCAGGATTCGTTCCTTCTCCACCTTCGACCAGTACGAAAGGGTGAAGCCGAGTTCCTTGGCGATGACCGAGGCGTTGACGTCGAACTCGTTGCGGCGACGGCGGATTCGGAGCATGAGCTCCCAGCGGGCGACCGCTGGCGAGAGTGGTGCCATGGTGTCCTTCCGGCTCGGGCGATGGGTGGAGACCGTACCTCTGATCAGAATAGGTCACGTCTAGTGTTAGCGATAGGTCAACTTGACTTATCCGCCGATATCGACCTAGCCTCGTTGTGTCACACATCACACGCGGGACCTCGCCTGGCGGGCTCGCACGGTGGGATCGAGGGGGTTCGCGTGTCTGTGCATGTCATCGGTAGGGCCTGGATGGTCAGTGATCGCACGGCGCATCAGGCGCGACGAGTCAGTGACGACGCTTGGGTGGTGTCTTATCTGCGGGGTCGGATGCTGACCACGGAGCAGGCGACGGCGGCTATGCAAGCGGCGGAAGCGGTTTCGGAGGTGGATGTGCTGGCGCGGCGGATGGGGCTCACGGTGTTGGAGGCGATCGGGCTGGCCGTCACGGAAAAGCCTTGGGAGACACCAGCGCCCAAGCGACTCCGGTTGGTACCCCGGCCAGGTGGTCGGCACCACCGTTGACCACGTGCAGCACCACATCTCTTGTCCAGTAACAGCATTCACAGCAGGGGGTTATCGCAATGGAACCGCTTCCTTCGAAGGCTCTGATCCTCGAAGCCTGCCGGACCGCACCACACCTAGGTCATCCAGTGTTGGAATCCACCCACCTACTCGCCGGATTACACGAGCGGCGCGCCCGGATCACCCTCGCCGCGACCGGCGACATCGACGCGCACCGTGCCCGCTTGGTCCTCGCCATCGACCGGTGGATCGCCACCGAAATGCCACCGGCACACGGCGGCGCGCACATGCACACCGAGACCGTCGGCATGGTGGTCGACCGACTCGCCCAGTTCTCCGTCAGCGCCCACGAAACCCTGTTCAGCGCACCGGAATGGGCGGCACACATCGCCTGGGAGCGCCTCGCCGAACTCGCCCTCGGCTACCACGACCTGGCCTTCGAAGTCTCCGCAGGTTTCCGCCGCCTCCCCTACCTCGGCGGCCCCCGAACCTCCACCCCACCCCGGTAACCCCAACCCGAACAACGCCTTCGCCGAATTCGGCGCATTGCTTGTCTTGCCGCGCACCGATTCTCCGGCCGCGCACGAATTTGCCAGCAATTCTGTGCGCGTCGGGCGAAACCGTGCGCAGCAGCTCTGATGCAGCGGGCTCGGTGCCGCAGCGGTTAAGCGAACGGCGACCAGGTCAGGGTGAACCAGCCAGGAGTCGTAGCGGTAAAGCGAGCGCGGTCCCAGGAGCCGGTGCCGACGAGGTCGACGCCGGTGCGGCGGGGTAGGTAGGTCTACGCGGTTGCATTCGGCGCCAGCCAGCCCAGCGGTAGGCAGTTCAGCGCCAGCCAGCCCAGCGGCAGGCAGTTCAGCGGTAGGCAGTTCAGCCAGCACCGGTGTCCCGGTGCGCTCGATCGACGAGTTCCGCTGAACAGGAGGGGAGTTCAGAGGTCGTCGGCCGACGGTGCGGAACCGTCTTGCGGCCAGGCGTGTGCCTCCAGGCGCGTTTGGACGCGCAACACGTCTGCCTCCGAGGGCATCTCGTTGGTGATCTTGGTGATCATTACCTGGATGTCGGTTCGGTCGGCGGGTAGGTCGCCGGAACCCGCCAGTTCGGCGGCGATCTGGCGGACCTCGTCGTCGGACAGGCGGCGGCGCAGCAGGGCGAGCAGCGGGATGTAGTCGGATTCCGGGACACCGTCCGGATATCCGGCCCGCAGCCAGTCGATGATGGCGTTCAGGAAGGGTGGCATCGGCGGCGGGTGTCGCTCAGTCGATGTCGGGTGGCGGGGTGGCGAGCGGCCAGCCGCCTGCGGCGAGGTGCGAGGCCACCCGGGCGACGTCGACGTCGGCCGGCTGTTCCTTCGCGACCCGGGCGATGGCGTCCTCGATCTCGGCGCGGGTGATCTCGCTGTCCGGGTTCGACGCCGCCAACTCCTCGGCGATCGCGACCACCTCGAATTCGGTGAGGTGCCGGTGCAGCACGGCGAACAGCGCCACATAGTCGGAACGCGGGATGCCCTGCGGGTAGCCCGCGCGCAGCCAGCCGATGATTCGGCCGAGCACGCTCGGCCGAATCTCTGCGGATTTCGCTTGATCGGTCACATCTCGCCCTTCAGGCCTGTCCGAACAGATGGATGCCGAACTTGGCGGCAATGAAAGCCTTTGCGGTATAGAGAATTCCGGTGACGATCGCGGCGATGATCAGCCCGAAGCACACCACCGCGACGCCGAGCGCCGGGTAATTGCGTTGCGCGACACGGCCGTCCGCGGCGACCGTGTCGCCAGCCGACCAGAACCGCACCCCGACGGCGAACACCAGCGGTAGCCCGGCGCCGAGAATCAAACCGGCGAGCATGACTTTCCAGAGCGCGTTCAGATTCGTGATGAGCGTATGCACGTCTACTCCTCCTAAACCTGCGCCGACCGGGTCGACTTGCCCGGCTCCGCGGCCGCCGTGCCGGATTCTGCACCATCTTCGCGAGCCGCGCCGCTCGGCTGCACCACATCGACCGGATCGGTCGGGCCGCCCGGCGTGTCATCCGGCCATTCGTTGACGTTGCTGGTGTCCACCGGATCCCGGCGCGACCGCACGTACATCAGACCCGACAACCCGAGCAGGATCGCGAACACCACGAGCACACCGGGCAGTCCGCCGATGAAGTGCGCGATCGCCCAGCACGCGGCACCGGCCAGACCGGCGAGCGGCAGCGTGAGCAGCCACGCGACCACCATGCGGCCCATCACGCCCCAGCGCACCTCGGCGCCCTTGCCGAGCCCGGTGCCGAGGATCGAGCCGGTCGCGGTCTGCGTGGTCGACAGCGGCAGCCCGAAGTGGGCGGAGCTGAGAATGATGGCCGCCGACGCGGTTTCGGCCGCGAGACCCTGCGGCGATTCGATCTCCACCAGGCCCTTGCCGAGCGTCCGGATGATGCGCCAGCCGCCGAGGTAGGTGCCCGCCGCGATGGCGAGCGCACACGCGGCCATCACCCATATCGGCATGTCGGCGTTCTTGGTGAGCGTGCCGTGCGCGACCAGGGCCAGGAAGATCACGCCCATCGTCTTCTGCGCGTCATTGGTGCCGTGCGCCAGCGAGACCAGCGAGGCCGAGCCGATCTGACCCCAGCGAAAGCCGGTTTCCACCTTCTCGGGATCGGACTTCTTGGTGATCCGATAGACCAGCCAGGTGCCGAGGGCCGACACACCCGCCGCGACGATCGGAGCGAGGACGGCGGGCAGAATGATCTTGGTCAGCACCCCGTCCGAGCCGGCGGCCCAGATCACCCCGCTGAAGCCGAGCGCGGCGAGAGTGGCACCGATCAGGCCGCCGAACAGTGCGTGCGAGGAACTCGACGGCAGGCCGAACAGCCAGGTGAGCAAGTTCCAGAGGATGCCACCGACTAGACCGGCGAACACGATGATCAATAGGTCATGGCCTTGCACCGCATCGAGCCGGACGATGCCCTTGGCCACGGTGGCGGCAACCGCCACGGAGAGAAATGCGCCGACCAGATTCAGCACTGCCGATAACGCCACCGCGACGCGAGGCCGCAGCGCGCCGGTGGCGATCGAAGTCGCCATGGCGTTCGCGGTGTCGTGAAAGCCGTTGGTGAAATCGAATGCGAGTGCTGTGACGATGACGATCAGGAGAACCAGTAATTCGACGGTCACGTGTCCAGTGTGCGGCACAGGTCAATACGATTGCCAGGTGGTTGCAGTTCACCGCGAGTCGTCGGTGCGTTAAGTTGGATCCTGTCCTCTATCGGCCCGGATTCCGTCGTCTATCAGCCGAATCGGGTGCAGCCCTGAGTCGCTGGTTTGCCCGCAAATCGATCTTCGATCCAGGCGTAGGAGCCCGGAATACCGCTGGTGCTGACGATGAAATGTTCACCGAGATATACCTGAAAATCCACCTGGGTCCCGCCCCGGCACCAGTCCCGATAGAGGTTCTCCGCCCCGGCCAGCGGCACCCACCATTCGTTCAGGCCGTGATACATGAACACCGGGATGGTCGGCGGCAGCGCGCCGAGCCGATTCTCGGCCAGAATCTCCCTAATGAACGGCAGCTCGGTCGGTGCGGGCACATCGGTGAGCGCCTGCACCGGAATGGGCGCGACGATCCCGACGGACTCCTCGTGCGCCATGCAGAAGTCCTTGCCGATCCGCGCGAGGCGCCAGCCGTTGTCGTTCATCAGGCCGAGCATCTCCGGGTACTCGCGCGCCAGACCCAAGGTCGCGGCGAGGAAGATGCCGGATGCGACGTCCTTGCCGTTCATGGTGTGCAGCAGCATGTCGAAGTCGGCGGGCACACCGCCGAACGCGACGCCGACCAGATTCAGCTCCGGCGCGTAGCGCGGTGCCAGCTGCGCGGCCCAGGCCGAGGCGAGGGCACCGCCGGAATAGCCGGTGATCGCGGTCGGCGACTCGGGCCGCAGGCCGAGCTCCGGGGTGCGCACCGCGGCCCGGATCGAATCGAGCACGGCGTGCCCGGCCATCAGGCCCGCCGCGTACGCCTGACGTGGCCCCTGGTGATCGGGCACCAGCACCGCGAAGCCCTTGGACAGCGGGATCTGCGCCATCCACAACTTGCTCGACACCATGCGCAGCTCGTAGGACGGCGCGCACTGGTTTCCGAGGGAGTCGATCGCCGGATTCAGGGTCACCAGCGGACGCGGTCCCTCGCCGGTCCACGGCGTCGCCGGTGTCAGCAGGGTGGCGACGACCGGGACGGGGTTACCCTTCGCATCGGTCGACCGGATCAGCAGCTCGGTCGAGTTCAGCGCGACCCCGGTTACCCCGGTGCCGCCGGGACGAGACGCGAGAACCGTTCCCGGGGTCCGGGTTTCGAAGCCGGTCGGCGGTGTATAGAACGGATCGCCCAGCGGCGTCGGCATGGCGTCGGCGATCTCGCGGGACGGAAAGAGCAGATCATCGATCGGATTCGCGTGCGCGAACGTGCCGAGCACCGCGCTCACCGCGACGACCGCGGCCAGCGCCATCGCGCGCAGCCGCCACACCATAGAACCCAACCGTCTTCCCCGATCCCGAAGCAGATACCTGCCGAACCCACTGCAGTCTGGTCTCGCCCCCTCACCCCTGAGGAGCCCTCACTTGCAGTGGCAGAACAATCCTCGCACCACCCGCCGCCAACCGCTCGACATCGCCGAGACTCCCGCGAGTCGACGGCGAACAGGAAACAGCAGCGGCGAATCGCGAGTGGCAGTCCATCATGTCCCGCGCGGGGAACGGGTTACGGGAGGAGGGCACGGACAGTGTCGATCGTGTCGGCTTCCGCGGGTTCCTTGTCGGGGCGGTAGCGGACCACCCGGGCGAAGCGGAGGGCCACGCCGCCGGGGTAGCGCGGGCTGACCTGTACTCCGTCGAGGGCGATCTCGACGACGAGTTCGGGCCGCAGGTAGACGGTGTGCTCGTCGCGGTCGCGTTCGTGGCGCGGGAATTCGGTTGTCTGCCATTGTAGTAGGGCGTCGGTGAGGCCCTTGAAGGTCTTGCCGACCATGACGGGGTCGCCGGTTTCCGGGTCGCGGGCGCCGAGGTGCAGGTTCGATAGGTAGCCGGTGCGGCGTCCGTAGCCCCATTCGGCACCGAGGACCAGCAGGTCGAGGGTGTGCGTCGGCTTGATCTTCTGCCAGGCTCGGCCGCGCCTGCCCGCCGCGTAGGGCGCGGACAGCGACTTGATCATCACGCCTTCGTGGCCTGCGGCGAGTGCGTCGTCGAAGTACTCCGCGGCCGCTTCTTCATCGGGGCGAATCAGTGCGGGAATGCTGTGTGCGGCAGCCACTTTCGCGAGTGCGGCGCGGCGTTCGGACAGCGGGGCATCGAGTAGATCCGCGCCGTCCAGGTGTAGGCAGTCGAAGAAATACGGGTGTAGCAACAGTTCTCGGGTGGAGTTGACCTCGGAGAAACGGCTCATCGTCTCCTGAAAGGGGCGTGGTCGTCCGGCATCGGTGAGCGCCAGAGTTTCACCGTCGAGCACCACGCTGGTGCAATCGAGCCCCGCGACCAGCTCGACCAGTTCCGGCACGCTCGCGGTGATGTCGCGCAGCGTCCTGGTGAACACCCACACCCGCGAACCGTCGCGATGCACCTGAATCCGTGCGCCATCCATCTTGATCTCGACGCTCACCTCACCGTCGAACTCGGTCAACGCCCCGTCCAGCGTCGCACCGGGCGACGCGAGCATCGGCTGGATCGGTCGCCCCACCTCGAGGCGGAACTCGCTCAACGCCTCGACACCGCCGGTCAGCGCCGCCATCGCGGTCATCGGCAGCCGTCCGGACAGCATGTACGCCCGACGCACCAGTTCGATCGGCACCCCGGCGGCCACGGCGACGGCCTCACTGACGATCGCGGTGAGCGCCCCTTGGCGTAGCTCACCGGTGAGCAGGCGCAGCAGGAACGCCTGCTCGTCCGCGGTCGCGGCGGTCCACAGCGCGGTGAGCAAGTCTTTGCGCCGCGCCGCCGATCCGGTGCCGGACGTCGCGGCCAATTCGGTGAGCGCGGCATCGACCGCCGAAACCGTCAGCGTCGCAACGAGTGCCGGAGTAGTGTCCACTGCGGTGAGGGTGCGCCACCCGGTGCCGATCCGCCCCTGGCGTAGCTCGCCGGATGCCCAGGCGACCACCGGCGCGAGTTCGTCCGGCGCGGCGGCGGTCAGCAGCTCGGCGAAGGCGGCGATCTTCGTCTTGCGTGACCTGGTCGCGCGGACCGTCTCCGAAGCCTGGACGACATGCGAGAACAACACCCGTCGACGGTATCGCGTGCCTGTGACATAAAGCTCAACACTAGTGCTAATTCCCCATTGGCACGGTTGCGAAATCGGCCATAAACTGGACGGATGGCCAAGACTTACGTCGGGGCGCGGCTTCGTCAGCTGCGCACCGAACGGGGGCTGAGCCAGGTCTCACTCGCCCAGAAGCTGGAGATCTCGGCGAGCTACCTCAATCAGATCGAACACGACGTGCGTCCGCTCACCGTTCCGGTGCTGTTGCGGATCAGTGAGGTGTTCGGGGTCGACGCCACCTTCTTCTCCTCCCAGGACGACACCAGGCTCATCGCCGAACTCCAAGAAGTCGTGATGGACCAGGAGCTGGGCATCGAGGCCGACACCCAGGAGATCGCGGACATGGTTTCTGCGCACCCGAGCATGGCGCGCGCGCTCGTCAACATGCACAACCGCTACCGCAACACCTCCGCCCAGCTGGCCGCCGCCACCGAGGACCGGTTCGCCGACGGTTCGGGCAGCGCGGCGATCAGCAAGCCACACGAGGAGGTGCGCGACTTCTTCTATCAGCGGCAGAACTACATTCACGAATTGGACACCGCCGCAGAGGAACTCACCGCGCGCATCCGATTCCACGGCGGCGACGTGAACAGCGAGGTCGCGCGGATCCTGCGCGCGCACGACGTGCGGATCGTCGAACGCATCGACCTCGGCGAGGGCGTGCTGCACCGCTACGACGAGGACACCCAGCGGCTGGAGATCGCGCCGCACCTGTCCGGCGGCCAGCGCACCTTCAAACTCGCCGCCGAGCTCGCCTACTTCGAGTGCGGCGACCTGCTCGAAAAGCTGGTCGAGGAGGGCAATTTCGCCTCCGAGGACACCCGTAAGCTGGCGATGCTGGGGCTGGCGAACTACTTCGCGGCGGCGACCGTGTTGCCCTACACGCACTTTCACGAGGTCGCCGAGGATTTCCGCTACGACATCGAGCGCCTTTCGGCGTTCTTCACGCAGAGCTACGAGACGATCTGCCACCGGCTTTCGACGTTGCAGCGGCCCAAACTGCGCGGCGTGCCGTTCTCCTTCGTCCGGGTAGACCGGGCCGGAAACATGTCGAAACGCCAGTCCGCCACCGGTTTCCACTTCTCCGCCAGCGGCGGCACCTGCCCGCTGTGGAACGTCTACGAGACCTTCGCCTACCCCGGCAAGATCATGACGCAGATCGCCCAGATGCCCGACGGGCGCAAGTACCTATGGGTCGCCCGTACCGTCGAGCGCCGGGCCACCCGCTACGGACAGCCCAGCAAGACCTTCGCCATCGGCCTCGGTTGCGAACTGCGGCACGCGGGCCGGGTCATCTATGCCGACGGCATCGACCTCGACGAGGTGCAGCCCACCCCCATCGGCGCGGGTTGCCGGGTATGCGAACGCCTCAACTGCCCCCAGCGCGCCTTCCCGCCCCTGGGCAAGGTCCTCGACATCAGCGAACACCGCAGCTCGGTCTCCCCGTACGTGCTGAAGTGATCGCAACGCGACACCAGATCGGCGCGGCCATCCCAGTCTCGGACCTGCGTGGCCGCACTCCGGCGTGCTGGCTCGGCTCCAACTACGCCGTCTACTGATAGCCCAACGCATGACAAAGGCCGACTCGCTGTATCGCGTGTCGGCCTTCGCCGTTGAGCCTGGTAAGGCGTCGGCTCATGCCACGGCCAGTGCCCTCCTTTGGACGCGCAGTCCGATCAGAGTCATGACCAGCGCGATGACCAACAGCACGGCCAGGGTCCAGGCGAGGGCCGAGAACCCGTGCGGCGCAGCGGCTGCCGCGACCAGCGGGCCCACCGTGGCACCCACGTAGAAGGTGAACATCGCGACCGACATTGCGGCGGCACGAGATTCACCGCCGAGCTCGCCCGCGCTCTGCAGCACCGCGGGGCCGATGACGCCGAGGCCGCCCACCAGGACGGCGAGCAGGATCGTCAGAACCGCCAGGTGCGATCCCTCGAAGGTGGCCGCCACCATCGCGGCCGCCGCGACCAGGACGCCGAGCATGATCTGGTAGTGCTTGGTCAACCGGGCCAGCGGGATCGCCAGCAGCGGCAGCGCCACCATCACCGGCAGGGCGCCCGCACGCAGCGCGAGCAGTTCGCCGGAACCCTTGACCACACCGGTGAGTTCGAGACCGGTGTAGACGCCGACCATCACCGCCATGCTCATCGAGCCGGCCACCAGCATCGGCAGCAACGGACGGATGCGCAGCACCGCCGGGATGGCGGCGTAGCTGTGCCGCAACGGAAGATCGCGCCCCGTCGGTTCGTCCTCGAGCATCACCCGGCGCAGCACGACCGCGAGCACCGCGAAGACGACGGCGGAACCGATGAACATGGTGCGCCACGGGAACGAGGCGACCACGGCCTGCGAGACGATCTGCGCGATCACCGTCGCGGCCAAGAACGAGGTGGCCACCGACATGGTCGCCACGGCACGATGCGCGGGCGTGATCCGGGTGGCGACATAGGCCATGATCGCGGGCGGAATAGACCCGACGACCAGGCCCTGCACGATCCGCAGGGCGACTGCGATCGGCGCACTGAACGCCATACCGGTCAACAGGGTGACCACTGCGGCGACGAGCATGCCGGTCATCAGCACCCGGCGGTGTCCGTAGCGGTCCGACAGCGGCCCGAACAGCACGAAGCCGCCCGCGTAGCCGAAGGCGAACGCGCTGATGATCCAAGTCATCGCGCCCGCGCCGACGTTCCAGTCCGCTTTCATGGCCGTGAACAGGGGTATCGGGATGTACATCTGGCCGGTCGCCAGCAGGGCGGACAGCACGAAAACAGGCACGGTGCGCGCGGTGTGTGCGCGCGGGGATGCGCTCAGGGTGGGCGCGGCGGCCGGAGTACCGGTCGTGAGCGGAAGAGTCGGCGTTGCCATGGAGACGACATTAGGTCTGCGACAGATCAGTTGTCAACCAAATAGTTGGTTTAAAGTGATGGTAAAGTCGGAGCCATGACGGCCACCATCAAACGCAGCGACGCGACCAAACAGGCGCTACTGCGTGCCGCGCGTGCCGAATTCGCCGAATACGGCCTGGCAGGCGCCCGCGTCGATCGCATCGCCGAGGCGGCCGGAGTGAACAAAGAGCGCATCTACGGCCTGTTCGGCAGCAAGGACAAGCTGTTCGACGTCATCCTGATCGACACCATGCGCGAGTTCATGGACGTGGTCCAACCCTTGACCGAGACCGACCCCGCCCGGTACGTCGGCAAGCTGTTCGACTACCACAACAACAACCCGCAACTGCTGCGGCTGCTGCTGTGGGAGGGCCTGCACCGTGGCGTCGACGCGCACGACATCGACGGCTGGCGCGCGCAACACTACGAGCAGAAGTTCGACAGGGCCATCGAACAATTCGGCATCGACGCGCAGTACGCCGGTCGCTTGTTGCTCGCGCTGTGTGGCATGTCCAACTGGAGCCTCGCCGTGCCGCAGACCACCCGGCTGCTGCTCGGCAACGCCGCCGAAGACAAGGACGCGACCCGCGAGTTCATGCAGGAATTCGCCATGGCGGCGATGCGCAACCTCCCGCCCGCGATGAAGCAGCGCGGGTCGGTCGCAGCACCGGAAAGCACACCGGTCAATGAGTTGACCACCCCGGTCGACCAGTCCACCAGGGTCGACCGAGCAGCGCAACGCCTACGCGAAGCTCAGGCAGCGGCCGACGCGGCCCGCGACGAACTGGCCGCCGCCCTGCGCGACGCGCACGCCGAAGGCACCAGCGCCAACCAGCTCGCCCGCGATGTGTCGGGCACGCTCTCGCGCCCGGTGGTGCTGAAACTGCTCGCCGACTGAATGCCCGAAGGCGCCCTCACCCGGTCCGGCCGAGTACAGGACGCCTTCGATCGAAGCAGGCCGCGGCTCAGAACGCCGCTTCGTCCAGCTTCATGATGTCGTTGTCGAGCGCGGCGATGATCGCCGTGTTCGCGGTCAACTCCGGCAGCACGTTCTTCGCGAAGAAGCTTGCCGCAGCGACCTTTCCGGCATAGAAGGCCCGATCCTTCTCCGGCGCTTCGGCGGCCAGTGCGGCGGCCGCGATCTCGGCCTGCACCAGCAGCCGCCAGCCGATGAGCAGATCACCGACCGAGAGCAGGAAGCGCACCGAGCCGAGGCCGACCTTGTACAGCTCGGCCGGATCCTGCTGGCCCGCCATCAGGAAGCCGGTCAGCGTGGCCGCCATCGCCTGCACATCGCCCAAAGCCGTACGCAGCAGCTCGCGTTCGGTCTCGAACCGCCCGCTCTTGGTGTCCAGGAACGCCGCGATCTGTCCGGTGACGTGCCCGATCGCCACGCCCTTGTCCCGAATGATCTTGCGGAAGAAGAAGTCCTGCGCCTGGATCGCAGTGGTGCCCTCGTACAGCGAGTCGATCTTCGCGTCCCGGATGTACTGCTCGATCGGGTAGTCCTGCAGGTAACCCGAACCACCCAGCGTCTGCAGCGATTCCGTCAGGTACTGGTAGGCCCGCTCCGAACCGACACCCTTGACGATCGGCAGCAGCAAATCGTCGACCCGGTGCGCCAATTCGGCGTCCGCGCCCGAAACCAGCTGCGCCACATCGGGATTCTGATGCGCCGCGGTGTACAGGTACACCGCGCGCATGCCCTCGGCGTACGCCTTCTGCAACGCCAGGCTGCGGCGCACGTCCGGATGCCGGGTGATCGGCACGCGCGGTGCGGCCTTGTCGGTCATCTGGGTCAGATCGGCGCCCTGTATGCGCTCTTTGGCGTACTCGAGCGCGGTCAGGTACCCGGTGGACAGCGTGCCGGTGGACTTGATGCCGACCACCATGCGCGCGTTCTCGATCACCTGGAACATCTGCGCGATGCCGTTGTGCACGTCGCCGACCAGCCAGCCGACCGCGGGTACGTCGCCGCCGAAGGTGAGCTCACAGGTGGGCGAGGACTTCAGGCCCATCTTGTGCTCGAGATTGGTGGCGTACACGCCATTGCGGGCGCCGAGCTCCAGCGTCTCGGCATCGAACAGGAACTTGGGCACGTAGAACAGCGAAAGGCCCTTGGTGCCGGGGCCCGCACCCTCGGGGCGGGCCAGCACCAGGTGGAACATGTTTTCCGCGGTGTCGCCGACATCGCCGCCGGAGATGAAGCGCTTGATGCCCTCGATGTGCCAGGTGCCGTCGGGCTGTTCGATCGCCTTGGTGCGGCCCGCGCCGACATCGGAGCCCGCGTCCGGCTCGGTCAGCACCATGGTGCCCTGCCAGCCGCGTTCGTAACCCTCGGTGGCCCAGTGCTGCTGCTGTTCGTTGCCGACGTTGTAGAGCACCGAGGCCATCACCGGGCCCATGTTGAAGAAGCTCGCCGCCGGGTTGGCGCACATGATCATCTCCTGGACGGCCCACACCACCGCGGCGGGCGCGGGTGTGCCGCCCATGCCCTCCGGCAGTCCGAGCCTGCTCCAGTCGGCGTCGCGCACGGCTGTGATGGTCTTGCGCAGCGGGTCCGGCACCGTGACGGAGTAGTTGGCCGGATCGAATTCCACCGGATCGCGGTCGGCGGGCGCGAAGGACTCCGCGATCGGCCCCTCGGCCAGCCGCTTCACCTCGGCCAGGATCTCGCGCACGGTATCGGAGTCGAGATCGCCGTAGGCACCCGTGTCGAGCAGCTTGTCCAGCCCGAACACCTCGAACAGATTGAACTCGATGTCACGCACGTTCGCCTTGTAGTGACCCACGACGGTCCTCCCAGGTTTCGGCCGTTTTGACGTTGTACAAACGCAGCCTGCCGTACCGCGGCGACGCTACGCAACCGTAGGCTCGCCGCCACCTCACCGGGGTTCACCAGACGGTAACCGCAAACGTTCACACGGTCGAAACAGACGAAATGGACTCGTCATCGAGAGATATTCCGGCGCAACAACTTCTGTCTAACGTTCGCACCACGGATACACCGCCTGTATACATCCCGGTCGACAGCTCTGACCGGGGCAAAGGCGGAGGTATTCGCCGCGGTGCACGTCGCGCCGCCGAACTACCTGATGAAGTGAGAAGGGTCCCGCCCCATGTCAGATTCCCGTGCCATCCATCGACACCGCTCCCGGCGCATGGTCAAGGCGGTGGCGGTACCTACCGCAGTGGCGCTCGCCGGTTTGTTGCTGACCGCCTGTGGCGCCAAGGACGACGCCACCACGACCGGCTCGAACGCCGCCTCCTGCGTCGACACGTCGAAGGATTCGATCAAGATCGGTTCGCTGCACTCGCTGTCCGGCACGATGGCCATTTCCGAGGTCACCGTCGCCAACTCGACCAAGCTGGCGGTCGACCAGATCAACGCCGCGGGCGGGGTCCTCGGCAAGAAGATCGACCTAGTCCTCGAGGACGGCGCCTCGGATCCGAAGACCTTCGCCGAGAAGGCCGAGAAGCTGGTCAGCTCCGACTGTGTCGCGGCGGTATTCGGCGGCTGGACCTCGTCGAGCCGCAAGGCGATGAAGCCGAAGTTCGAGAGCCTGAACTCGCTGCTCTACTACCCGGTGCAGTACGAGGGCCTGGAAGACAGCAAGAACATCTTCTACACCGGCGCGACCACCAATCAGCAGATCATTCCGGCCCTGGATTACCTGAAGCAGAAGGGCATCACGTCCCTCTACCTGGTCGGCTCCGACTACGTCTTCCCGCAGACCGCCAACCGCGAGATCAAGGCGTACGCGAAGGCGAACGGCATCGAGATCAAGGGCGAAGACTACACTCCGCTCGGCTCGACCGACTTCTCCACCATCGTGAACAAGGTGCGTAATGCCAAGGCGGGCGCGGTGTTCAACACGCTCAACGGCGACTCGAACGTGGCGTTCTTCCGTGAGTACACCAACGCGGGCCTGAAAGCCGCTGAGATGCCGGTGGTTTCGGTGTCCATCGCCGAGGAAGAGGTCGCGGGCATCGGCGCGCAGAACGTCGCCGGCCAGCTGACCGCGTGGAACTACTACCAGACCGTGGACAGCCCGGTGAACAAGAAGTTCGTCGCGGACTACAAGGCCGCGTTCGGCGCGGACAAGCCGACCTCGGACCCGATGGAGGCCGCGTACGCCTCGGTCTTCCTGTGGAAGAACACCGTGGAGAAGGCGAAGTCGTTCGCGGTGGCCGACATTCAGGCCGCGGCCGACGGCGTGACGTTCGAGGCGCCCGAGGGTCTGGTCACCGTCGACGGCTCGAACCATCACATCACCAAGACCGCCCGGATCGGTGAGATCCGGCCGGACGGGCTCATCTACACCGTGTGGGACTCGGGCAAGGCCGTTGTGCCGGACCCGTACCTGAAGTCGTACGACTGGGCCAAGGGCCTCAAGTAATTCGAACCCGTTCGCGGCCCGTCTCGCGTCCGAGCTGTCGAAGCGCATGCGCCGCAGGCGCGAGTCTCGACAGCTCGGACGCGAGGCCCACCCGTCGCCCGACCGCCACCCCTCATCGAATCGCTGCGCGATGCGGGCGCGCCGGGGGGCCGCGAACACGCCGCGCCCGCGCGGCCAATAACACAGGAGTCCGTATGGACGTCGTGATCGGCCAGCTCTTCACGGGGCTGAGTCTGGGATCAATTCTGTTGCTCGCCGCGCTCGGTCTGTCGCTGACCTTCGGTCAGATGGGCGTGATCAATATGGCGCACGGCGAGTTCATCATGGCCGGGTGCTACACGACTTATGTTGTGCAGAAGGTCATTTCGTCGGCCGGTGTGTCGCTGGTGGTGTCGCTGCTGGTCGGCTTCCTGGTGGGCGGCCTGCTCGGCGCGGCGTTGGAGATGGGTCTGATCCGCTGGATGTACGACCGGCCGCTGGACACCCTGCTGGTCACCTTCGGTGTCGGGTTGGTGCTACAACAGCTCACCCGTGACATCTTCGGCGCGCCCGCCAAGAATGTCGTTGCGCCGGAATGGCTCAGCGGTGGGGTCACCATTCTCGGCGCGGTGGTGCCGAAGAGCCGTATCTTCATTCTGGTGCTCGCGGTGGCGGCGGTGATCATCCTCGCCACGGTGATGAAGACGACGCCGATGGGGCGCCGCATCCGGGCCGTCGTGCAGAACCGCGGGTTGGCCGAAACCAGCGGTGTATCAAGTCGTTTCACCGATATCAGCACGTTCTTCATCGGTTCGGGCCTGGCCGGTGTCGCCGGTGTCGCGCTCACGCTGATCGGTTCGACCAGCCCGACCATCGGGCAGAGCTATCTGATCGACGCCTTCCTCGTGGTGGTAATCGGCGGGCTCGGCCAGATCAAGGGCACGGTGATCGCGGCGTTCGCGCTCGGCCTGCTCAACTCCTACATCGAGTACTCGACGACCGCGTCGATCGCGAAGGTCATCGTGTTCGTCGTCATCGTCATCTTCCTGCAAGTTCGTCCGCAAGGTCTGTTCACGGTCCGCACAAGGAGTCTCGCATGACCACGCTGATTGAACGGTGGCGCGCGCACTCGACCCTGACCGCATTGGGCGGCTTCGGTGTCGCCGCGATCCTGCTGTTCGCGGTCGCACCGGCCGCGCTCAGTGACTTCCGGTTGAACCTGCTGACCAAGTTCCTCTGCTTCGCGATCGTTGCGGTGGGCATCGGATTGGCTTGGGGCCGAGGCGGAATGCTGACGCTCGGCCAGGGTGTGTTCTTCGGCATCGGCGCGTACATCATGGCGATGCATCTGCAGATGGCCGATGCCGCGCGGCTCGGCAACGACGTGCCGGAGTTCATGGAGATCTCCGGCATTCGCGAATTGCCCTCGTTCTGGCAGCCTTTCGCGTCCGGGCCGGTGGCGATCATCGGCATCCTGGTGCTGCCCGCGCTGGTGGCGGCGGTGCTCGGGTACGGCGTGTTCAAGCGTCGGGTCAAGGGTGCCTACTTCGCCATCCTGAGTCAGGCGCTGGCGGCGGCGCTGGCGATCCTGCTCACCGGGCAGCAGGCCATCGGCGGCTTCACCGGGCTGTCCGACTTCCGCGCCTTCTTCGGATTCAAGCTGTCCGATCCGGCGAACCGGAAGATGCTGTTCTTCATCGCGGCGGGCACGCTGCTGGTGGTGGTCGCGCTGGTGCGTCAGCTGATGCGCAGCCGGTACGGCGAACTGCTTGTCGCGGTGCGGGATCAGGAGGAGCGGGTGCGCTTCCTCGGGTACGACCCGGCGAACGTCAAGATCGTCGCGTACGTCGTCGCGGCCTTCTTCGCCGGGATCGCCGGTGCGCTGTTCACGCCGATCGTCGGCATCATCTCGCCCGCCGACATCGGCGTGGTGCCATCCATCGCGTTCCTCATCGGCGTCGCGATCGGCGGCCGGACAACCCTGCTCGGACCCGTACTGGGTGCGATCGGGGTGGCCTGGGCGCAGACGGCGTTCTCCGAGGAGTTCCCGTCCGGGTGGACCTACCTGCAAGGCGTGCTGTTCATCGTGGTGATCGGCTTCATCCCGGCCGGGTTGGCCGGAGTGTGGCCGATGCTGAAGGGATTGCTGGACAGCAGATTCCGTCGGCCGACGCCCGCCGTGCCCGCATCGGTAGTCGTCGAACCGCAACCCGAGATCGAGCCGGAGAAGGTGGAATCCCGATGACCACAACCACACCCGAGCCGAAGCTCGGCGGCAATGCCGGAATGTCGAGCGAGTACCTCGAAATCCGCGGTCTCTCGGTGAGTTTCGACGGCTTCAAGGCGGTGACCGATGTCGATATCACCGTGCTGCAAGGCGATCTGCGCTTTCTGATCGGCCCGAACGGCGCGGGCAAGACGACGCTCATCGACGCCATCACCGGCCTGGTTTCGGCGACCGGGTCTGCGCAGAAGACCGGCGTCGAGCTGCTCGGCAAGAAGGTGCACCAGATCGCCAGGCTCGGCATCGGCCGCACCTTCCAGACGGCGAGCGTGTTCGAACAGCTCAGCGTGCTCCAGAATCTCGACATCGCCGCCGGTGCGGGCCGTTCGGCGCTCACCATGCTGCGGCGGCGCAAGTCGGTGCTGCCCGGCATCGAGGACGCACTGGAGATCACCGGGCTCGGCGGCCTGCGGGACAAGCCCGCCGGTGTGCTCGCGCACGGACAGAAGCAATGGCTGGAGATCGGCATGTTGCTGGTGCAGAACGCGTCGGTGCTGTTGCTCGACGAGCCGGTCGCGGGCATGAGCGCCGAGGAGCGCGAGGAGACCGGAAACCTGTTGCGGCGCATCGGCGGCGAACGCATCGTCGTCGTGGTCGAGCACGACATGGACTTCATGCGCTCGTTCGCCAGCTCGGTGACCGTGCTGGCCGGCGGCAAGGTGCTCAGCGAGGGCACCGTCGAAGAGGTGCAGGCGGATCCGAAGGTGCAGGAGGTCTATCTCGGCACCGCCGCGGCGATCGGGACCGCCCTCGAAGTCGAATCAACGGTTAAGGAGCCTGTCTGATGCTCGAGCTCACCGATATCCACTCCGGCTACGGCCGCACCGAGGTGATTCACGGTGTGTCGGTGACTGTTCCGGACGACAGCGTGGTCGCCATCATGGGACACAACGGCGCGGGCAAGACCACGCTGTTGCGTACCGCGGTCGGGCTGATCGGGACCAAGTCGGGTCAGATCAAGTTCGACGGCGAGGTGATCACCAAGCTGTCCCCGTCGCGGCGGGTGCGCCGCGGTCTCGCGTATGTGCCGCAGGGCCAACAGAGTTTCCCGCAGTTGACCACCGCGGAGAACCTGCAGGTGGTCGCCGACGGCCGCAAGCGCGGCAAGGCGCTGATCGACGAATCGCTCGACCTGTTTCCCGCGCTGCGAGAACTGTTGAGCCGCAAGGCCGGTCTGCTCTCCGGCGGGCAGCGCCAGCAGTTGGCGATCGCCCGCGCGCTGATCACCGAGCCGAAGCTGCTCATCCTCGACGAACCCACCGAGGGCATCCAGCCGTCCGTGGTCGCCGAAATCGAGCGCACCATCATCGATCTGACGCAGCGCGGCGGGTTGAGCGTGCTGTTGGTGGAGCAGCACATCGGCTTCGCGCTGCAGGCGGCGCAGCGCTATTACATCCTGGCGTCCGGTCAGGTCACCTCCACGGGCGCGGGCGGCGCCGGCGCGGAGACCGCGGTTCGCTCGGCGATGGCGATCTGAGCTGACCACCATGCCACGCGGGGGGCGGATCCCGTTGCGCGAGCGCGTGTACGACTCGCTGCGCCGGGATCTCGCCACCGGCGTCTTCGTGCCGACCGAACGGCTCGGCGAGGAACGTCTGGCGGAGATCTACGGGGTATCGCGCACGCCGGTGCGGGAGGCGCTCGCCCGGTTACAGGCCGATGGGCTGGTCGTGCGGCATTCCGACGGGCTGTACCCGTATCGGCCGCGACTCGATGAGCTCGACCACCTTTATGAACTGCGAATAGTGCTGGAGGCCAGAGGAATTCAACGTTCCGGTAGCGACTCTGCCAGGTCCGCACACGATCTCGACCTGATTCGAGCCGAGCTGTATACCTGGCGCACGCTGCGGGACAACCCGCCGGAGCCCGGTCCTGCGCTTGTGGCCGACGAGCAGTTCCACACCACCCTGCTGGCGGCCGCGGGCAATATCGCACTGGCAGACGCACTCACCGCGGTGCACACCCGGGTGCGCCCGGTCCGCACCCTGGACGTGCCGACGCCGGATCGCATCGCCACCATGACCGCCGAGCACATCACGATCGCCGAACAACTCCTGTCCGGGAACGTGAAGGCCGCGCTGCACACCCTGACCACGCACATCGACATCTCTCGCGCCCACGTGCTCGCCCGCGCTCAGCGTGCGCTCGAACTCACCAAACTGGCTCGGGCCGTGCGGGATTGAGCTGCACGTCCGCCCCCGAACACGTTCGGGCAGTGGACGATCGATGCGCTCAGCAGTCCTGCTGGAACGGCCAGCAGGCGTGGTACGACGTCGGGGGCGGCGTGGTGGTCGGCGTGACGCTCGTTTCCTGCGGCTTGGGATGCGAGGAGTCATGGGCCAGCGAGTTGGCGATCACGCCGATCACCGCGAGCATTCCGACGATCGCCAGGCCGACGACGGCCCACCCGGCGTACGAGTGTCGTTTCGTCGGGACGCCCGGCATCGGGTCGACCCGCGGCTTGGGCGGGCGCGGGATAACACTCGGTGACTCCTGCGCCACCTGCTCGAACCCGGCGGCGACCAGGTCGGCGCGGGACGGCGCGAGCTCGGCGAGGCCGAGCGCGGTGCAGTCGCCGATCACCCGGTCGGCCGTCCATTTCCGCGGTCCGGCCGAGAAACCTTCGAGGTAGATGCGCAGTTCGGTGGCGTCGGCGACATTGCCGACCACAACATCCAGGCCCGGTCGCAGGTTGGTGCGCGACGGCCGCACCACCGCGCCGCGGAACGGAACCAGAACAACGGCGCCGCAGACGTGGCCCGGATCGAGCAGCGCTCGCTCGAGCGTGGTCTTCACCGCGGAGATGCCGTGTTCCAGCCGATCGGACGGGCTGCCGGACGGTTCGTCCAGGTCCGCGTCCGCATCGCTGATCTTCCACGGGCTGTCCGCGGCGATGCTGAGAATGCCGCTCTGTCTGCGGCGGAAGCCTTTGACCTCGAGCACGGTGAGCCCGCGCGGCGTCCAGATCACCGCATCGATCTGCCGGTCGCCGACCTGCAGGTCGATCATGGCGAGGGCGGCCGATGGGTAGGAGCGCAGGCATTCGACGAATTCTTGTTCAGCACCGGAGAGCTGCGCCCCCGGCTTGACCCTCACCAGCATGTCGAGCTCGTCCGCCTCTCCACGTCGTCAGGCCGTGCTAGCTGAGCGCCGCGAACGCTGCGCTGCTGACCTGCGGTCGAGTGCATGGCGAGCTCTGGGTGCCCCCACGAGTTACCCATCTCCGCACGAAATCGATCGTAACGGTGTAATCGCCAGCGTGCGCAGGCAATTCGACACCGCGCTGACCGGCGGACCGCTTGGTCTCGATCGCAGCCCTCGATCCGGCGCGTACTCGCCGGTAGGCTGACGACTCGGCCCGGCACCGCCTGGCCGCCCACCCCCTCACGCGGAGGAGCCGACCAAGCATGGTTTCAGCGCTGCGACCACGCATTTCGCCCGGACGCCTCCGGGAGCTGGGTCCGATCAACTGGGTTGTCTGGCAGGTGCTTTCCAAGGCCGCCGGCACCGATGACGCGCACCTGTTCAGCACCCTCGGTCGCACCAAGGGACTGTTTCGCGGCTGGCTGCACTACTCGGGCAAACTCATGCCCGGCGGGCGGCTGCCACGGCACGAGTCGGAGCTGGTCATCATTCGCGTCGCGCACCTGAGTGGTTGCGAATACGAGATGGACCACCACGTTCGGCTCGGCAAGCGAGCGGGGGTGACCTCGGAGATCCTCGAGCGGCTGCGCACCGGGCCGGACGCACCGGGTTGGTCGGACAAGCATCGCGCGCTGCTCGCCGCCGTCGACCAGCTGGTGCAGACCCGCGACCTGGACGACGCGCATTGGACGTCACTGGCCGAGCACTACGACGAGCGCAGCCTCATCGAGATAGTCCTGCTGGTGAACCAGTACGAGGGGCTGGCCTCCACCATCACCGCCCTCCGGATCCAGCGCGACGGGGTCTAGCAGGCGCACACCTCTTGATTTCCCGCACAGGGATTCGCATGCGATTTCATATGCGAGAAATCAGAAGGTGTGCGCGAGTCGGGTTGGTGCTCAGTGTTTTTCGATGAGCTGGGCTAGGCCGTCGAGTACTCGGGCGAGGCCGAATTCGTAGGCGTGGTCGGCGCTGTAGGCGGAGTCGTAGGTTTGACCCGCGGTTGACCCGACTCGGGCGCCCACCGGGAACCGCTTCGCGTCGAAGACCTGCGCCAGCAGCGGGGCCGCACGCTCCCACCACTGGTGATCGGACATCGCGCTGTCCGCAGCGGCCCGCGCGGTGTCGATGGCGATGCGGGCCACCGAGGTGACGAAGCCGAGGACGTAGGTGAGCGACGCGTCGATCGTGACGTCGTCCAGGCCGAGACCCTCGAACGCGCGGAGCTCGTGGTCGTACTTGGCGGCCATGCCCGGCCCGAGCGGCGGGCGGGTGGTCGGCAGGTAGGCGACCCATGGATGGCGGGTCAGCATGGTGCGGTTCTCGACGGCGATGGTGGCGACGCGCTCGCGCCAGGGCAGATTCGACAGATTCGCGCGGTCCATCTCGCCGTAGACCTTGTCGACCATCAGATCGATCAGCTCGGCCTTGCCGGGCACGTAGGTGTAGGTGGCCATCGGGGTCAGTCCTAGCTTGGAGGCGACCGCGCGCATGGTGAGCGCGCCGATATCCTCCGCGTCGGCGATCTCGATGGCCGCCGCGACCACGGCATCCACGCTGCTCTTCTGCCTCGGTCCGCGCACCGGCGCCGGGCTGCTGGACATCCGCCACAGCAACTCCAGGGTGCGAACGGGATCGCCCGCGCTGCTGCGATCCTGCTTGCCGCGGCGCTGCGTCTTCTGCTCGCCGGAACGAGGTGTCTTCTGCTCGCCGGAACGAGGTGACTTCGCTTCGCCAGAGCGAGGTGACTTCGCTTCGCCGGAGCGAGATGCCTTCCGTTCGCCGGAGCGATGCGTTGCCTCTTCGTCGGAGCGCTGCGACTTCTCGTCGCTGGAGCGATGCGCCGAACCGTCGTCCACCCTGCCTCCTCACCTGGTCGCCCCGAATCGTATCGGCGTGACGCAGGTCATAGTGCGGCCGCCCGGGAATTCTTCTACAAAGTACGGCGTACTAAGTATAGAGTTAATTCACGGCCTCGAGGAGCACCTATGAACATCACCGCTTCCGCCATCTCCCTCAACGTCACCGATCCGCCGGCCTCGGCGAAGTTCCTGATCGACCACCTCGGCTTCACCGAGAAGATGTCGGCCGACGGGTTCGTCTCGCTGGATCGGCCCGATGCCGGGCTCAACGTGATCTACCTGCGCACCGGGCTGAAGTCCTTCAAGCCGAAGAGCGCCGCGGGCAGCGCGGGCGAGGGACTGCTCGTCGTGTTCGTCGTCGAAGACATCGACGCGCAGTACGCCAGGTTGCAGGGCGAGGGGGTACCGATCGTCACGCCGATCGAGACCGAGGAATGGGGTGAGCGCTACTTCCAGATGCGCGATCCGAACGGCATCATCCTGCAACTGGTCCAGTGGGTATAGCCGCACATACCTGATGTCCCGCACACCGTTTCGGCGTGCGGGACATCAAAAAGGTTGCAGCCGTGCGGATCTCAGCTGAGCGATGCGCGGAACACCTCGACGGCGGTGGCCGACGGCCGTCCGAGCAGCTTCTGCAGATCGCCGCTGGTCACATCGAGGATGCCCTTGGTGATGCCCGCATCCGCGTCGGCGAGCACCTTCGCGTCGGCGGCAGGCAGTCCGGACTGCTCGAGGGCGGCGGCATAGTCGGCCTCGGGCAGATCCTGATAGCGGACCGGCTTGCCGGCGGCATCCGAAATCGCCTGGGCCAGTTCGGCATAGGTGAGGCGCTCGTCGCCGCCCAGCTCGTACACCTGCCCGGCGTGCCCATCGGTGGTGAGCACCTTCGCGGCCGCGTCGGCGTAGTCGGCGCGCGCCGCGCCCGCTACCCGGCCCTCGCCCGCGGCGCCGTACAGGACGCCGGATTCGACGGCGCTCGCCAGGCCGCCGAGGTAGTTCTCCCAGTACCAGCCGTTGCGCAGAATCGCGTGCGGGACAGTCGAAGCCGCGAGTGCCGCCTCGGTGCCGATGTGCTCCTGCGCCAGGATCAGCGGGTTCTCCGTCGCCTGCGGAATGCTGGTGTAGGCGAGCAGTTCGACGCCAGCGCGCTCGGCGGCGCGAATGACGTTGGTGTGCTGGGCTACTCGGGCGCCGAACTCATTGCCGGAGACCAGCAGCACCCGGTCGACTCCGGCGAGCGCGCGGTCCAGCGAGTCGGCGTCGTCGTAGCTCGCCTGCCGGACATCGACACCCTGCTCGGCCAGATCGGTGACCTTCTGCGGATCGCGCACGATCGCGACCACCGGAGTGGCGCCCTCGCGCAGCAGCGCCTGTACGACGAGACGGCCCAGCTGTCCACTGGCACCGGTCACGGCAACGGTCATAACTACCTCCACGAGTTCGTACGGTTCGCTAAGCACTAACTATTAGTAAGTACTATGCATTCATACACCACTGCGGTCAAGTTGGGTACTATTGATTTCATGAGTACGCAGCGCACATCGTCGCCAGACCTGGACGATCCGACGCTGGAACCTGACGTATTCGCCAAGAACTGCACGTCACGGCCGGTTTTGCAGAATGTGGCGAGCCGCTGGGGCATCCTCGCCCTGGTCGCGCTGCGCGAGGGTCCGTACCGGTTCAGCGCGCTGCGCAGGCGGGTCGACGGGGTCAGCGAGCGGATGTTGTCGCAAACCCTGCAGGCCCTGGAACGCGACGGCATGGTGCATCGCGAGGTGCACGAGACCATCCCGCCGCGCGTCGAATACACGGTGACCGAGCTGGGCGCCCAGGTCGCCGACCATCTCGAATCGCTGATCCAGCTGGTGGAGCGGAGCATGCCGCAGGTCCGCGAGGCCCAGGCGGCCTACCACCGCGACTGAGGCGCGCCGGGGAAGAGACCCGGATCACTACCGGTTGAATAGCGGCATGGAACTCGCCCAAGCAGTCGACTTCGCCCGCGACCATCGCCGGTCCGTGCTGACCACCATCCGCCGCAACGGCCGCCCGCAGCTGTCCAACGTGTTGCACGTGATCGGCGGCGACGGCATCATCCGCGTCTCCATCACCGCCGACCGCGCCAAGTATCACAACCTGGTCCGTGAGCCGTGGGCCGCCATCCACGTCAGTCGCGAGGACTTCTTCGCCTACGCCGTGGTGGAGGCCATCGCCTCGGTCACCCCGGTGGCCGCCGACCCGCACGACGACACGGTGGAAGCGCTCGTCGACTACTACCGCACCGCGAACGGCGAACACCCCGACTGGGACGACTATCGCCGCGCCATGGTCGCCGACCGCCGCGCCCTCGCACTGCTCACCCCGACGCACGCGTACGGGATGCTCTGATCAGTGCTGCATCAGCTCCGAGACGGTGACGAATCGGTAACCCTGAGCACGTAATTCGCTGACGATCCGGGGTATCGCGGCCAGCGCGGGCGCCGCCCACTCGTGCATGACATGCAGCAGGATGATCGAGCCGGGGCGCGCCTCGCGCACCGCCTGTGCCGCGATCTCGTCGCTGGTCGCGGTCTCGCCGGAGTCGGGCTCGACATCCCAGGTCACCGAGGTGCGATCGTGATCGGACAGGTACTTCGGCAGCGACCAGAGCTTCTTGCCATAGGGCGGGCGGAAGGTAATCGGGCCCCGGTAGCCGGTTTTCGCGATTTCGGCGTCGGTGCGTTCGATCTCGTCGCGGACGGTACTCGCGGAGCTGAAGACCATCCGGCGGTGGTGGTAGCTGTGGTTGCCGATCTCGTGCCCGGCCTCGGCGATCGCCCTGCCGTATTCGGGGTGCGCCGCGAGATCACCGCCGACCAGGTAGAAGGTGGCCGTAACCTGCTGCTCGGCAAGCATCTTCAAGACACCGGGCGCGCGGTCGGTCGGCCCGTCGTCCAAAGTGAGCGCAACCACCTTGTCGCTGGTATCGACCCGGTTCACCAGCCGCCCGGCCAGCTGGAAACTGCGCGAGTTCATCAGGTAGTACCCGCCGACTGCCGACACCAGTAACACGACAAGTACCAGCGCTCCGCCGATCAGCCACTTACGCATCATCGCTGTCTAGCAAACCTGCGACCACACCACCAGACCTGAATCCGCTCGCCGCGCACTAGTTCGCCTGCCGCGCACTGTTTCGTCATCGATTCCGCGCGCGGCAGGCGAAAACCTGCGCGGCGAGGCAGGACCGGCATACTCGGCGCACGAAAAACGGTGGCGGCCGGACCGTTTGGTCTGGCCGCCACCGTTCGGCTGAGCAGTGGGGATCAGAAGTTGATCATGTGGCCGGCGAGCCCGTGGAAGGCTTCCTGCAGTGCCTCGCTGAGCGTCGGGTGGGTGTGCACGTTGCGGGTCAGCTCGTTGATGGTGAGGTCCCACTTCTGCGCCAGGGTGAGCTCGGGCAGCAGCTCCGAGACGTCCGGACCGATGAGGTGGCCGCCGAGCAGTTCGCCGTACTTGCTGTCGGCGACCAGCTTGACGAAACCGGTGGGATCGCCGAGGCCGTGCGCCTTGCCGTTGGCGGTGAACGGGAAGGTCGCGACCTTCACGTCGTAGCCCTCGTCGCGGGCCTGCTGCTCGGTCAGGCCGAAGCTGGCGACCTGCGGCTGGCAGAAGGTGGCGCGCGGCATCATCCGGTAGTCACCGAGGGTGACGGTGTCCGCGCCCGCGATGGTCTCGGCGGCGACGACACCCTGCGCCTCTGCGACGTGGGCGAGCTGCAGCTTCGCGGTGACGTCGCCGATGGCGTAGATGTTCGGCACGTTGGTGCGCATGTAATCGTCGATCGCGATGGCGCCGCGGTCGGTGAGCTGGACGCCGGCCGCCTCCAGGCCGTAGCCCTCGACGCGGGGCGCGAAGCCGACGGCCTGCAGCACCTTGTCGACGGTGACCGTCTCCACGTTGCCGGACTTGTTGTCCTTGATCGCGACGGTGACCTTGGACCCGTCGTCGTCGATGGACTGCACGGCGGCACCGGTGGTGATGGTGATGCCGAGCTTCTTGTACTGCTTGGTGATCTCCTTGGAGACGTCGGCGTCCTCGTTCGGCAGCGCGCGGTCCAGGAACTCCACGATGCGCACGTCGACGCCGTAGTTCTTGAGGACGTAGCCGAACTCCATGCCGATGGCGCCCGCGCCGACGATCAGGATCGAGCCGGGCAGGTCGCGGGTGAGGATCTGCTCCTCGTAGGTGACCACGTTGGCGCTGAGCTGAGTGCCCGGCAGCAACTTCGTGACGGTACCCGCGGCGATGATCGCGTTGTCGAACGTGATCGTCTCGCTGCCGCCCTTGGACAGCTCGACCGTGAGGGTGTTCGCGTCGGTGAAGGTGCCCTTGCCGTCGAACTCGTCGATCTTGTTCTTCTTCATCAGGAAGTGGACGCCCTTGACCCGGCCGTCCGCCACCTTGCGGCTGCGATCGAACGCCACGCCGAAGTCGAAGCTCACCTCGCCCGAGATCCCGAAGGTCTTGGCTTCCTTGGTGAAGATGTGCGCCAGCTCAGCGTTACGCAGCAACGCCTTGGAAGGGATGCAGCCGACGTTCAGGCACACACCGCCCCAGTACTTTTGCTCGACGATCGCGGTACGGAGGCCTAACTGTGCCGCACGGATGGCGGCGACGTAACCGCCAGGACCGGCACCGAGAACGACAACGTCGTAATGGGAAGTCACGACACCGAGCCTAACTCTGTCGCTGGGAGTTGGCCCACCGGTCCCCCACAACAATGAGCCGTGGGCCACACCTGGCCGCATGTTCGGTGTTCACGAGACGGCGCGAGTGGCGAATCAGACAATTCGACTCGCTAGTGTTGGGCCGTGGTTGGGAGTCGATCGGCGGGCAGTGACGCGCTCGCGTCCCCCATCGACAACACCGCTTCGACGCATCTGATCCGCTTGGTCCGCGACACCGCCCGGCGGGCCGGGGTCGGGGACGATCGGCTGGCCGCCATCCACGGGATCGATGACGCGGCGCTGGCCGGGGAGCTCAATCGGATTCCGCTGAGCTCACTGGTACGGCTCTGGGAGCTGCTCGCGGAGGTCAGGCCGGAGCCGGGCGCGGGGCTCGCGGTGGTCGACGCCGCGCCGCTCGGGACCTTGACCACCTGGGACTACCTCGTCACGAACGGGCCGACGCTCGCCGACACGTTGCGCAGCGCGCAGCCGTACCACCGGTTGGTCACCGCGGCCGCGGAAGGGTTCGATCTCGAGCACGACGGAGATCTCACGGTCGGCTTCCGCACCACCGCGGGCGACCCGGCGGTCGCGGCGGTGATCAACGAGTACGTACTCGCCTACTACCTACGGCGCGCTCGCGAAGCCACCGGCCGACACGTGATCCCGGCCCGCGTCGCCTTCAGCCGCGCAGCACCGAGCAAGCACGACGCGCTCCTCGACGCCTTCGGCACCGACCGCATCGAATTCGACGCGCCCGCCGACGCCATCACCTTCACCGCGGCGGACGCCACCGCCACCTTGCCGCGCGCCGACCCGATGCTGGCGGAGCTGCTGCGCAGCCACGCCGACATGGTGCTGGCCACGGCGCGGACGATCCCCGGCCCGATGGAAGCCTTCCGCGGTGCGCTGGCCGCCGCCATCGCCACCGGTGACGCGTCGCTGGCTACGGTTGCCCGTCGGCTGGCCGTCAGCCCGCGCACACTACAACGTCAGCTGGCCGAACACGGCACCAGCTGGCGCGCCGAATACGACCAGGTCCGCTACGAACAGGCGAAAACCCTACTCGCCGAAGGGCATTTGACCACCGCCGCCATCGCCGACCGCCTCGGCTTCACCGACGACCGGGCCCTCCGCAAGGCCGTCCACCGCTGGACCGGCGCCTCCCCCACCAACCTCAGGACCAGCTGACCCGCGCCGAACGAGACATGGTCGGATGCGCCAGCGGCAGATCAGACGTGTCGCGTTTGGACCGGGTGGTGGCGTTTGCGGACCTGGGAGCGGGGGTTTCGGGCTCATAGCGTTAGCCGTACCGGATCGAAGCGGTTCGGCAGAGTCACCGAAGAAGAGGCAGAGCAATGAGCGTTCAGACCGATCAGGCAGCGGGCACCACTCCGGAAAACGGCGGGCTGCCGCGTACCTCGCGGGAGATCCAGCTGGCGGCGCGACCGACCGGAGCACCGACCGCGGAGCATTTCTCGTTGGTGGAGAAGCCGATTCAGGAGCTCACCGACGGGCAGATCCTGGTGCGCAACACCTGGATGTCGGTGGATCCGTACATGCGGGGCCGGATGGACGATCGCCCGTCCTACATCGCACCGTTCCAGTTGGGCGAGGCGCTGGAGGGTTCGGCGGTCGGCGAGGTGATCGCCTCGAAGTCGGCGGACATCGCGGTCGGCAGCACGGTCTCGCACTTCGCGGGGTGGCGGGAGTACGCGGTGCTCGACGCGGCCGTGGTGACCCCGATCGACACCTCGCTCGCCGCGACGCACCACTTCCTCGGCGCGCTCGGCACCACCGGCCTCACCGCGTACGCGGCGCTGACCGACGTGGCACGGGTGAATCCCGGTGACACCGTGTTCATTTCGGCGGCGGCGGGCGCGGTGGGCAGCGTGGCCGGGCAGATCGCCAAGGCGCTCGGCGCGGCCAAGGTGATCGGCTCCGCGGGCGGGCCGGCCAAGACCAGGCTGTTGCTCGACGAGTTCGGCTTCGACGCCGCGATCGACTACCGGGCGGGTGACCTGGCCGGGCAGCTCGCCGCGGCCGCGCCCGACGGCATCGACGTCTACCTGGACAGCGTCGGTGGCGAACATCTGCGGGTCGCCGTCGATGCCATCCGTCCGAAGGGCCGGGTCGCGCTGGTCGGTGCGATCAGCGGCTACAACGGTGGCACCGGCGCGACGGGCCCCGACCTGTACAAGGCTGCGACACGGGAGGTTTCGCTGCGCGGCATGCTGGTGAACAGCTACTTCCCGATCTTCGGCGAGTACGTCGGGAAGGCCGCCGCCTGGCTGGCCGACGGGACGATCCGCACCACGGAGACGGTCTACGAGGGGCTCGAGCAGGCACCGGCCGCCTTCCTCGGCGTGCTCTCCGGTGCGAACACGGGCAAGATGCTGGTTCGTCTCGGGTGAACTCACCCTGTTCAGGGGTGTGTGGCGCGACCGATTCGGTCGCGCCACACCTGTTTCATTCGGTCCAGGCTGAGATGTCGTACCCCGGCGCGATACTGGGCCGGTGGTGACAGCTGATGACGTGCGGCGGGTGGCGATGAGCCTGCCGCGGACAACCGAGGCGCTGGTTCGCGACCGGGTCAAGTATCGGATCGGCCGGATCGTCTACCTGGCGCTGTCCCCGGACGAAACCCGCATGGGCTTCGCGTTTCCCAAGGCCGAGCGAGTGGCGCTGGTCGAGGCCGAGCCGGACAAGTTCATGATGCCGCGCCCGTCGGACGAGCGGTACAACTGGGTCCGGGTGCGGCTGGACGCCATCGATGAGGCGGAACTGACCGAGCTCATCGTCGAAGCGTGGCGGATGTGCGTGCCCAAGCGAGTGGCCGCCGAACACCTCGGCTAGTCGCGCCACACCTGCGCGGCGACCCGGGAGAAGTTGCCGCCGAACACCGCCGCGCGATCCGCTTCGCCGAATCCGCGCCGCGCCAGCACCTCGTCGAGGCCGGTCACTCCGCTCGTGCCGAGCAGGTCTTCGGGCGGAACCCATTGCAGCGGGCCCCATTTGGTGTACGACTCGGGGAACAGTTCCGGATGGTCCGCGAGCATGCCGTTGAAGTCCTCGGCGTCGAACGAGTAGTCCGAACCGATCCCGATGTGCTCGATGCCGACCAATCCGACGCCGTATTCGACGTGGTCGGCCATCGCCTCCACTCGTGCGGCGGCATCTTCGACTCCGTTGTGGCCCAGGAAGATACCCACGCCGTTGAGTCCGATCACACCGCCGGTCGCGGCACAGGCCTTCGCCTGCTCATCGGTGATGTTGCGCGGATGGTCGCGCAGCGCGGCGAAATTGGAGTGGCTGTAGATCATCGGCACCTGCGTGTGCTCGGCCAGCTCTAGCCCGCTGCGCCGCGAGCAGTGCGATCCGTCGACGAACATGCCGACCTCGTTGAGTTTGCGCACGAGGTCCTGGCCGAAGGCGGTGAGTCCGGTGTCGTCGGTATCGAGGCAGCCGCAGCCCGCCTTGTTGGCGCTGTTGTAGGTCGGCAGCATCGAGCGGACGCCCAACTCGTAGAACAGCTCCACGTTGTCCAAATCGCCACCGAGCGGGCCCGAGTCCTCCAGATCGAAGGCCAGCGCGATGGTTTCCGGATCGCCGATGTCGGAGTGGCTGTGCACCAAGCGAAATCGCCCGTCAGCCGCCGCGTCCGCGCGGTACTGACGGGTCAGCTTCACCGAATCCTCCGTCGAATGCGGCGAATACCCGACATTCACCGACAGATACGACCCGAGTGGATAGCGCGCGAGGTCCGCGATCCGCGCCGACGGCACCAACGGTAGACAGCAATGCTGCTCCCAGAGAAAGTGCGGCAAAGAAACCTCCTGGTCGGATCAGCCTCGAACTCGCGATCCTACTAAGCCGGTCCACCGACGGGCCGCCGCCGCGCGCGGTGTCGAGCCGATCGACCAAGGTCAACAAACCTTTTCGGGCTTCGACGCTTGGTAACGCCGTGTCCAATTCGCCCGATTCACTGAATGCTTAATCCTTACTGCCCGAAGGCGGGTGCGGCATGCGTCGCATATTTGTTCTGATCGCCTCCGTCGCGACTCTGATCGGCCTCTGGATCATTCCCGGACCGGCCGCCGCGACTCCCTCCTATTGCGGATTGGTGTGGGGTTCGCTGGACAAGACGAGTCCGGCCATGACAGCCGCACCGATCACCGGAATCCGGTCCGGGCAGCACGAATGCTTCGATCGGCTGGTCGTCGATGTCGCCGGTTCGGGCGCGGGCTATCGCGTCGGATACGTCGATGCGATGACGCTGGACGGGTCGGGGAAGCTAGTGCCACTGCGCGGCGGCGCGGTGCTGAATGTCGTCATCCTCGCGCCCGCGCACAACGACGCAGGCCAGGAGACCTTCCGGCCAGGGAACCGGAACGAACTGGTCGACGTGGCCGGATACCAGACCTTCCGCCAGGTGGCGTGGGGCGGCACGTTCGAGGGGCAGACCACGGTCGGCCTCGGCGTCCGCGCCCGGCTGCCCATGCGGGTGTTCACCCTGGACGGCCCGGGCGGCGGGTCGCGCGTCGTGGTGGACGTAGCGCACTTCTGGTGACCCCGACGCCCCGATTTGCGCTGGTCGGCAACAATGAGGGCATGAGCGGCGTTGAGCAGAATGTGACTGACCCCTACCTCTGGCTCGAAGAAGTGACCGATGAGCGGGCCCTCGACTGGGCCCGTGCGCACAACAGTGTGGTCGTCGAGCGATTCGCCTCCTCGGACCGGTTCAGCGAGCTCGAACACCGCATTCTGGACATGCTCGACACCGACACCAAGATCGCCTACCCGGGCCGGCGCGGCAGCTTGCTCTACAACTTCTGGCGCGATGCCGAACATCCGCGCGGCCTGTGGCGGCGCACCACCTTCGCCGAGTACGCCAAGGAGTCGCCGGACTGGGACGTGCTGATCGACCTGGACGCGCTGGCCACCGCCGAGGACGAGAACTGGGTGTGGGGCGGCGCCGGGGTGCTGCGACCGGAGCAGTCGCGCGCGCTGATCAGCCTGTCACGCGGCGGCGCGGACGCCAAGGTGGTGCGCGAGTTCGACATGGCGACAAGGCAATTCATCGACCCGGCGGACGGCGGCTTCTTCCTGCCCGAGGCGAAGTCCGAGATGCGCTGGATCGACATCGATTCGGTGTACATCGGCACGGACTTCGGCCCCGGCTCACTGACCGACTCCGGCTACCCGCGCATCGCCAAGCGCTGGCAGCGTGGCACCGAGTTGGCCGACGCGGTCACCGTTTTCGAGGGCGAAGCCGGTGACGTCGCGGTCTCGGCGGGCTACGACCGAACCCCGGGCTACGAGCGGCATTACATCGGTCGCGCCACCGACTTCTTCAACGAAGACGTGTACCTGCTCGAAAACGACGGCACGCTACGGCATCTGGAGACCCCCACCGATGCCAGCGAATCCTGGTACAAGGATTGGCTGCTGGTCCGGCTGAAGTCGCCGTGGGAGGTCGGCGGCAACGCCTACCCCGCGGGCGCGCTGCTGGCCATGAACTTCGACAAGTTCCTCTCCGGCAGTAGGGAATTCGAGGTCATCTTCACCCCCGACGCGCACACCTCGCTGCACGGGTACGGCTGGACCGAGAACCATCTGCTGCTCATCACCCTCGAGGACGTGCAGACCAAGCTCTACGTGGTGACACCGGGCGCGGACGGCTGGCGCCAGGAGTCGCTGGCCGACACCCCGCCGATGGCGACCACCAGCGTGCTGAATCTCGACCCGCTCGAGGGCGGCGACGAATTCATGCTCACCACAAGCGGATTCACCACCCCCGCCACGCTGCTGGCCAGCTCGGTCGGCGGCGACACCGAACAGCTCAAGCAGGAGCCCGGCTTCTTCGACGCCGACGGCATCGAGACCGAGCAGTTCTTCGCGACCTCGGACGACGGAACGCAGGTGCCGTACTTCGTGATTCGCCATCGTGACCGCAAGGGCACGCCCGGCCCGACGGTGATGTCCGGCTACGGCGGCTTCGAGGTCTCGCGCACGCCCGCCTACAGCGGCGCGTCCGGGATGGGCTGGCTGGAACGCGGCGGCACCTGGGTGATGACCAACATCCGCGGCGGCGGCGAATACGGGCCGCAGTGGCACACCTCGGTGCAGAAGGCCAACCGGCACAAGGTGTACGAGGACTTCTCCGCGATCGCGAAAGACCTTGTCGCGCGCGGCATCACCACCGCCGATCAACTCGGCGCGGTGGGCGGCAGCAACGGCGGGCTGCTCATGGGCGTGATGCTGACCCGCTACCCGGAGCTGTTCGGCGCCATCGTCTGCCAGGTGCCGCTGCTGGACATGAAGCGCTACCACCTGCTGCTCGCGGGCGCCTCGTGGATTGCCGAATACGGCGACCCGGACAAGCCCGAGGAATGGGAGTACCTCAGCAAGTACTCGCCGTACCAGAACGCCAAGGCCGACGTCGCCTACCCGCCGATCCTGCTCACCACCTCCACCCGCGACGACCGCGTGCACCCCGGCCACGCCCGCAAGATGGCCGCGCTGCTCGAGGAACAGGGCCACGAGTTCTGGTACCACGAGAACATCGAGGGCGGCCACGGCGGCGCGGCTGACAACAAGCAGTCGGCCTTCCAGGCGGGCCTGATCTACGAGTTCTTCACCCAGATGCTGATCGAACGGCGCGGATAACCGCAGGATCCGGGGCCCGGGGCTTACGGTGTAGATGTCGTCTACGTCGTAGACCTGGCCCCGGGAGGAGAGCGGTCGTGGATTCCGAAAACGTCATCGAGGTGTCTCGCGCGCGACGGGCCCGTACCCGGCGCGCGAGTCCGGCGCCGACGACGCGGACCACGTTGAACCGCGACTATATCGCCGCGGTCGCGCTGACCCTCATCGATCAGACCGGTGTCGACGGATTTTCGATGCGCAAACTCGGGTCGGCGCTCGGCGCCGACCCGATGGCCGCGTATCGGCACTTCACCGACCAGCAGGAGCTGTTCGACGGTATCGCCGACGCGATGTTCGCCGAACTGGACATGGAATCCCTACCGTGGCAGGAACCTTGGCGCGACCTGATGCGCGCCTACGCGCACCGGCTGCGTTCCACGCTGCGGCGGCACCCGAATGCGGTGCCGGTCTTCGCGACTCGTCCGGTGCGCAGCGAGCTGGCCGTCGAAACCGGTAGCTGGATGGTGGAACACCTTCAGAGTCACGGCTTTTCGGCGAGGATCGCGCTGCAATTGACCCGCTGCCTGCGCGAGTACGCGATCGGCCACATCCTCAGCCACGCCATCGCCACGGTCGCCGCCCAGCGGGCCGAGCAACCGGAACAGGCCACGGACACCGACCATTTCGACATCGGGTTGGACGCGATGCTCGACGGATTCAGTCGCCATCTCGACCTCGGCCGACACCTCTAACGGTCGCGCAGCCACTTCTCGATCTGATCGATGGTGGTGGTGTACTCGCGGATCCAGCCGTTGTGCCCCAACGGTTCCGGCTGATGCCACGTTGTCACGTCGGCCTTGGGCAGCTTCTCCAGCAGATGCTCGGCGGAACCCGGCGGCGTGAGGTCGTCGTCGGTCATGGTGATGGACAGCACCGGCAGCTTCAGGCGGGCGATCCGCTCCTCGTAGTCGATGTCCGCGCCGACCGGCTGGAACCGGCCGGTGCGGGCCAGCCGCGCCCAATCCGAGATCAGCACCTTGGACTGGCGGCCGAAGCCGCCCGCCGGGATCCGGTCGCCGGGCCAGAAGCCGGCCAGGCTGGCGGTGAGCGAGGCGGCCGCGGTGCCGACCAGGATGCCGGGGCTCGAAAGTCCCGGGTAGCCACGGTAATACGGCGTTCCGGAGGCGATCAGGATCAGCCCGCCGAGCCTGCCGCGAATCCGCGAGGCGTACATGACGGCGAACTGGCCGCCCATGCTGTGCCCGAGCAGATATGGCGTGCTGGCCGGGAACCGGTCGCGCACCACCTCGAAGATCGCCGGGAAGTCGACCGAGACCAGCTCGTGGTAGCCGTAGCTGCTGGCGGCACTCGGCTTCGGCGTGCTGTCGCCATTGCCGCGCAGCTCGCCGATCGCCACGTCGAACCCGCGCGCCGCCAGCTTCGTGGCGAATCCCTCGTAGTACCCGGCGGGTACGCCGAGCCCGGGCGCGATCACCAGTACCGGGCGCGGCGCGTCCGGCGTGACCGGGTGCCGGTGCGCGCCGCCGGCCGGGATCAGCCGCACCGGAACCGTGCTGCCGTCCGGCATTTGGATCGGAACCGTCTCCATCATGCGCACGCTACCGGTCCCACGAGCACCGCGCCTCGGCCGATCCGCGCGGCCTCGCGCATTCGCGACTCGCAAGCGCTCCAAGGTTACGCGCCGACCGCTCCCATGATCACCCGGCTCAGCACCCGGATCACGTCGTCGAGCGGCGGGCGCGGATCCGCCCCGCTCCAGGAATCGACCACGTAGTTGACCGCGCCGATGATCGCGAGCACCCGCATCTCGTAGTCGCCGGTCGGGATCTCGCCGTGCATGGCCGCGTCCTCGGCGGCACCCGCCAGCAGCGAACCCCATACCCGGCGCAATTCGAGCCGGAACTTCTCCACCTTGGGGCCCGCACCGACCACCTCGACCAGTGCGACGCGCGCCTTGCGCGGATCCGATCCGATGGACTCGACGTAGGCGCGGGTGGACGCGTCGATGATCTCGAGCGCGCTCGCGTCGGCCTTGCTCTCCAATGACTTGGCGACCGCGTCGCGCGACTCGCGATCGATCTGCTCGTAGAGCTCGAGTAGTAGGGACTCGCGTCCGGTGAACTCCTCGTAGAACTGTCGTGAGGAGAGTCCGGCGTCCTTACAGATGGCGCCGACCGAACTATTGGCGTAGCCGTCGCGCGCGAAGACCGTCAGGCCCGATTCCAGAAAACGCGCACGCCGCTGACGCTGCCGGTCCTCGACGGGTTGCCCGGCATACATTCGACCCGTATTCGCATCCTGTGACATTGGGCCAGACAATACAGAAGCCCAAGAAGCGCCTGACATGGATCGGGCCCTTGATATCAACCCGCAACTGACCAGGCGTTAGCCGAAAGTTGGCAGAGTTCTTACCTACTCATCGTTCGCGCACTCGGCAGTTTGCGCTTTGCATCGACAGCAGGTTCGCATGCACGCTCGATAGTCCTCTGGGACATCGATAGTTGTGATAAGCATCGACCAAATCCATTGTCACTGACTGTTTGCCGAAACAGACGATACCGATGGACGGAGATGTGCGTGCGCGATTTTGACGGGAATTCGTAGAATAATCTTCAACCGAACTGGACCACTGGTTATGCCTGATTCGTCCTGTCCGCCAGGGGAGTTCGCGGAGTACCGGTAGTACCGTTTAGTGCGTCGAATAGACGACATAGGCGTACCCCCGGATGCGCCCGCGCAACCGCGGCTGACCACGGAGTTCGTCGAGCCGCGCTATTAGGGTGAGCCGCATGCCGATTGCGCGAGCCGCAGGCTCGGTGCCGCAGTGGACGGCTGCTCGGCGCGGGCGTCAGCGGGCCGGGCGACCCCTCGAAAGCCTACTGACGGCGAGGCAGTCAGCCAAGGTGGCCAGTAGATCGAAATAGCTACCGCGACAGCACTTCTCGGTACGATCCCGCGCCCTTGACAGCACCTGCTCGCCGGACATTCGGCCTATTTCTTTGGGGCCGTGGGGGTTTCGGGGCGGACGGAGTCGAAGAGGTCCGCGCAGCGGGTCAGCAGCTCCTGCAGCGTGGCACGTTCGGCATCGGTGAATCCGGCGGCCACCGCTCGTTCCACCCGGACCGCGCGGGCATCCGCGTCTTTCATGACGGCGGCACCCGCTTCCGTGAGACGGGTTTCCAGGATGTTCTTGTGCCAGGCGTGCGGCGTGCGTTCGATGAGGCCGCGGTCTTGCAGATTCGTCAGCACGGTGTTCATCGTCGGTGGCGTCACGCCGCACAGGCGGGCCAGCGCGGCGGCCGAGATGCCGGGGTTCTCGTCGAGGTGGAGCAGGGCGGCGTACTGCGCGACGGTGACGCCCGCGGGCTTCAGCGCCGCATGCTTCGCCGTTTGCAGTGCCTGCTCGGCGCGCTTCACGTACGAGCCGAGGCGCTCGGTGGAATGCAGGGACGTCATAACCGCATGGTATCTGCCCGACCTGTCATTAGACTCTTGACTGATGTTAGAACTCTAATCTATCTTCGAGTTCATTCTTAGATGTGAGTACATCCGAGAGATAGACCTGATGAGAGGCATGACCATGTCCCACGCAACGCGCCGCCACATGGCGACCTTCGCCATCGCGGCGGCCTGCACCGCCGTCGCGGCCTGTGGCACCACCGAGGACGCGGCGCAACCCGCCCCCGCCGCACAGTCCGTGCGGATCAGCACCGCCTACGACCTGCCCGGCGAGCGCACCTACCCCGAGGGCATCGCCGCCGATGCACGCAATGGCGACACCTATGTCGGCTCGTTCAGCACCGGGGCCGTCTACCGGGCGGCGCAGGGGGCGAAGACGGCGGAGGTCTTCCTGCCCGAGGGCGCCGACGGACGCAAGACCGCCAACGGATTGAAGGTCGATCCGGCGGGACGGCTGTGGGTGACCGACTCGACCGCCGGAGTTGCCGTGTACGACATCGCAACCCGCGCCCTGCTCGCCCGTTTCGACGTGCCGGGCTCGGCGGCGCGCTTCGTCAACGATCTGGCGATCACACCGGACGGCACCGCGTACCTGACCGACTCCTCGCGCAGCGTCGTCTACCGCGTCACCGCGGCTCAGGTGGCGGATGCCGCAGCGCACGGCGGACGGGCCCAAATGACAGCGCAATTCGATCTGAGCACGGTCGTCGCGCCGCACGCCCCGGACAGCTTCACCTTGAACGGCATCGTGGCCGACACCAGCGGCCGCTACCTCTACGTCGTCGACATGAACGCGGGCGAGCTGTACCGAATCACCGTGGCCCCCAACGCCGCCGACCCGATCCGCAAGGTCACCCTGGGCGGCGGCAACCTGATGCATGGCGACGGACTGGAACTGCACGACAACACCCTGTGGGTGGTGCAGAACACCGACAACGCCATCGCCCGCTGGACCCTCACCGACGACGGCACGACCGCGACCATGAACCAGCGCGTCACCGACGAATCCCTGGGCCTGCCAACCACATTGGTCCGCAGCAACAACCAAACCCTGGTCGTCGCTTCGCAATTCGACAAGGGTGGACCGATGGGACCGGGCACCCCGAAGCCCTTCACCATCCTGGCGGTCGACGGAATCTGATCCCCGGTTCCGCAACCCGACTTGAAGATAGGTAAGGCTAACCTGTACAGTCGGCAATGAAGCAAGCGGAAGGGACTCCGCAGACGCCGAAAGCCGGTCCACCCGCGGGTGGACCGGCTTTCGGTTTCTAACAGTGTTGCCGGGTGGCTGGACTCAGAAGTCCATGCCGCCCATGCCACCGGTCGGGTCGCCGGCAGGTGCGGCGGACTTCTCCGGCTTGTCGGCGACGACGGCCTCGGTGGTGAGGAACAGAGCCGCGATGGACGCCGCGTTCTGCAGCGCGGAGCGGGTGACCTTCACCGGGTCGGCGACACCGGCGGCGAGCAGGTCCTCGTACACGCCGGAATCGGCGTTGAGGCCGTGGCCGGCCGGCAGGTTGGAAACCTTCTCGGCGACAACGCCCGGCTCGAGGCCGGCGTTGAAGGCGATCTGCTTCAGCGGAGCCGACAGCGCGACGCGCACGATGTTGGCACCGGTCGCCTCGTCACCCTCGAGCTTCAGGTTGTCCAGCGCAGGCGCCGACTGCAGCAGCGCAACGCCACCACCGGCGACGATGCCCTCTTCAACGGCAGCCTTCGCGTTACGCACGGCATCTTCGATGCGGTGCTTGCGCTCCTTGAGCTCGACCTCGGTCGCGGCACCGGCCTTGATGACCGCAACACCGCCGGCCAGCTTGGCCAGACGCTCCTGCAGCTTCTCGCGGTCGTAGTCCGAGTCCGAGTTCTCGATCTCGGCACGGATCTGCTGCACGCGGCCCTTGATGGCCTCCGCGTCGCCCGCACCCTCGACGATGGTGGTCTCGTCCTTGGTGATGACGACCTTGCGGGCCTGGCCGAGCAGCTCGATGCCTGCGGTCTCCAGGGAGAGGCCGACCTCTTCGGTGATGACCTCGCCACCGGTCAGGATGCCGATGTCGGCGAGCTGCGCCTTGCGACGGTCACCGAAGCCCGGGGCCTTGACGGCGACGGACTTGAAGGTGCCACGGATCTTGTTGACCACCAGGGTCGACAGGGCTTCGCCCTCGATGTCCTCGGCGATGATCAGCAGCGGCTTGCCGGCCTGGATGACCTTCTCCAGCAGCGGCAGCAGGTCCTTGACGGTCGAGATCTTCGAGCCGACCAGCAGGATGTACGGATCCTCGAGGACCGCTTCCTGACGCTCGGGGTCGGTGACGAAGTAGCCCGAGATGTAGCCCTTGTCGAAGCGCATGCCCTCGGTGAGCTCCAGCTGGAGCCCGAAGGTGTTGCTCTCCTCGACGGTGATGACACCTTCCTTGCCGACCTTGTCCATGGCCTCGGCGATGAGATCGCCGATGGACGAGTCGCCCGCGGAGATACCGGCGGTAGCAGCGATCTGCTCCTTGGTATCGATCTCCTTGGCGGACTCCAGCAGGCGAGCCGTGACGGCCTCGACAGCCTTCTCGATGCCGCGCTTCAGACCGAGCGGGTTCGCGCCGGCCGCGACGTTGCGCAGGCCCTCGCGCACCAGCGCCTGGGCGAGCACGGTGGCGGTGGTGGTGCCGTCGCCAGCGACGTCATCCGTCTTCTTGGCAACTTCCTTGACCAGCTCGGCGCCGATCTTCTCGTACGGGTCCTCCAGCTCGATCTCCTTGGCGATGGAAACACCATCGTTGGTGATCGTGGGAGCGCCCCACTTCTTCTCCAGAACGACGTTGCGACCCTTCGGGCCCAGCGTCACCTTTACCGCGTCGGCGAGGGCGTTCAGACCCCGCTCGAGACCGCGGCGGGCCTCTTCGTCGAACGCAATCATCTTGGCCATTGCGAGGTGATCCTCCAAGTAATGAGGCTGACACGCAGGACGACCGCTCGTCGGATCGCCCCATTAACGCTGGCCAGGCTCGGTGCCCGCGACGGACGACCAGGGGTGTCGATGGTACCCGGTCTCACCGTCCCGACCTGGCACTCACGGGTAGAGAGTGCCAAAGCCATTTCTAGCACTCGACAGTGCCGAGTGCAAGGTCGGGGGCTAGGCCCGATCGTCGACGCGCAGCACCAACGCGACGAACGCGTCGGTCCTTCGTTCCTCCGGGGACCTGGGCTCGCCGCCCTCCACGGTCACCAACTCGGCATCGTGCAACAACAACTCCGCTTCGACCCGCATGATCGCCCTGATAAACGGGGGCGCCACCTCGGGGGGAAGGTCTCCGTTGACGACATAGCTGCCGTCCGGCTGTGACTCTGTGGACACATACGAAAGCGCGCGCAACAGGTCGGCGCGCAGTTCCCCCGCGATTAGGTCGGAATCCGTTTCATCCGCCATTGCTATAGCTTAGCGGGCCAGCATCGAGGGTAGGTTCCGGAGGGGAATCATGATCATCTCCGGCATCCTCGTCGAAGGGGGACGGCAGTGCACGAACTGCCCTTCGAATCGCTCTACCGGCACGACTTCGCGCGGGTGGCAGTGGCCGTGCCCCGGCTGCGGGTGGCCGATCCCGCGTACAACGTCGAGCAGACGTTGCTGCTGGCCAGGCAGGCGGCCGCCGACGCGGTGGTACTGACCGTTTTCCCCGAGCTCGGGCTGTCCTGCTACACCGCCGACGACCTGTTCCACCAGGACGCGCTGGACGACGCGGTGCAGGCGGCGCTGGCGCGGGTGGTCGCCGAGAGCGTCGACATCGACACGGTGCTGGTGGTCGGCGCGCCGGTGCGGACCCAGGGGCGGCTGTTCAACTGCGCCGTCGCGGTGTGCCACGGCATGGTGCTCGGCGCCGTGCCGAAGAGCTATCTGCCGAACTATCGGGAGTTCTACGAGAAGCGGCAGTTCGCGGCGGCCAGGGAGAACCTCGAAACGCACGTCACGATCGCGGGGCAGCGGGTGCCGTTCGGCGCGGATCTGCTGTTCACGGCGGCCGATCTCGACGGGTTCGTGTTCCACCTGGAGATCTGCGAGGACGGGTGGGTTCCGTTGCCGCCCAGCGGTTATGCGGCGCTGGCGGGGGCAACGGTGCTGATCAACCTGTCGGCGAGCAATATCGTCATCGGCAAGGCCGACTACCGCCGGGCGCTGTGCACGTCGCATTCGGCGCGCTACCTGGCCGCGTATCTGTATTCGGCTGCGGGGCACGGGGAATCGACGACCGATCTGGCGTGGGACGGTCAGGCGCTGGTGTGTGAGAACGGTGATCTGCTCGCCGAGGGCGAACGGTTCGCCGATCATCCGCAGCTGGTCACCGCCGATCTCGATCTGCGCCGACTGGCCGCGGATCGGCTGCGCACCACCAGCTTTGCTGACAATGTGCACGACCACCGGGAACGGCTGTCGCGGCTGCGGCGCATCGAGGTGGAACTGCCGATTCCGACCGGCACTGTCGATCTTCGGCGCGAAATCGAGCGCTTCCCTTACGTTCCGGCCGATCCGGCGGTGCGCAACGAACGCTGCGCCGAGGTGCAGCACATCCAGGTGGAGGGGCTGAGCACCCGGCTGCGCGCCACCGGCACGGAGCGCGTGGTGATCGGCGTTTCCGGCGGGCTGGACTCCACCCTCGCGCTGATCGTCGCGGCCAAGACAATGGATCGGCTCGGGCTGCCGCGGGCAAATGTGTTGGCCTACACCATGCCCGGGTTCGCGACCAGCACCCGAACCCGCACCGACGCGCATCGGCTGATGGACGCGCTCGGCGTGACCGCGCAGGAAATCGATATCCGCCCGTCGGCCACCCAGATGCTGCGCGACCTGGGCCACCCGGCCGCCGACGGCGTGCCGCAGTACGACATCACCTACGAGAACGTGCAGGCAGGCGAACGCACGTCGCATCTGTTCCGGCTGGCGAATCAGCACGGTGCGCTGGTCGTCGGCACCGGCGATCTCAGCGAACTCGCCCTGGGTTGGTGCACTTTCGGCGTCGGCGACCACATGGCGCACTACAGCGTGAACGCGTCAGTGCCGAAGACGCTGATCAAGTATCTGATCGCCTGGTCGGTCGACACCGCGCAGTTCGGGCCTGCGGCAGGCGAGGTGCTCGCGTCGATCCTGCGGACCGAGATCTCGCCGGAGTTGGTGCCCGACACCGATTCTTCCGCGCCGAGTCAGAGTTCCGAGGCGACCGTCGGTCCGTACGAACTCCAGGACTTCCACCTCTACTACCTGCTGCGTTTCGGCTACCTGCCCAGCCGGATCGCCTACCTGGCCAGGCACGCGTGGTCGGACCCGAGCCTGGGACGCTGGCCCGAGCTGATTCCCGACGATCAGCGCAATGCCTACGACCTCGCCACGATCAAGCGGTGGCTCGCGGAGTTCCTGCGCCGGTTCGTGCAGACCAGCCAGTTCAAACGCTCGACGCTGCCCAATGCGCCGAAGGTCGGTTCCGGCGGTTCGCTGTCGCCGCGCGGCGACTGGCGCGCGCCGAGCGACGCGTCGGCCGCGGCCTGGTTGGACGAGCTCGCCCGGAACGTGCCGGAGGGATAACCGGCTGTCCGTCAAGGCATTACGGGCTGAGCCCGGGATGGCCGGAGCGACACGGACAGCGCGGCCCGAGGTGATCCACATATGGTGGATCGGTGAGCGAAGCACCCGGCTGGAATGCCATCGACGGCGCGCTGCGGCCGTTGTACGGCGATATCGAACCCTTCCATTGGGCGACCGATCACCGCTGGTCGCTCGGCGGATCCGAGCCACTCGACGGGATCAGCGCGTACGCACGCACCGAGCCGGTACCGCATTGGCACTACATCAGTTACGGCATGACCGAGCTGTACGAGAAGGAGTGGGACAACCCCGACGAGTCCGGCTGGGGCTTCGAATTCACCTTCCGGCTGGTTCGCCAGCCCACCGATACCGAGCCGCCGGTGTGGCCGGTGAACTTCCTGCAGAATCTCGCGCGCTATGTCTTCCAGTCCGGCAAGTGGTTCGAGCCGGGACACACCATCAAGGCGAACGGCCCGATCGCCGCCGACCGGCCGAATTGCACGATTCACGCCGTCGGCTTCACGGTCGACCCGGAACTCGGCACCATCGAAACTCCGCATGGCAGCATGCGATTCCTGCAACTCGTCGGGCTGACCATGCCCGAATACCGGGCGGCGCAAGGCGGAAAGGCGCTCGCGTTACTGGCGGAACTGGCGCCTCAGCTGCCGCTGTATGTCACCGATATCGAGCGCGCACCGCTGGTTTCCGAGCCGAAACCCCAAGCGCAGTGGCCATCTTGGGGTGGCGGGCTGCGCGGACGGGCCTGAGTTCACGCGGCCTGCGGCAGGTCGAGCGACTGCCGCATGCCCTGCTGTCCGTTCGACGCGCCGCGCGAGCGGACCAGCCGCCGCCTGCGCACCCGCGCGGCATTCACCGCACGGATTCCGTTGCGCGCACGTCGAATACGTCCTCGAAGGGATGTCAGCCGGGTGAACCCGACCAGGATGGACACCGCGAGGACGGCCACACCGAACTTCATGGCACCTCCCCTGCCGTCGACGCCCACCCGCGTCTCACGGCTTGTCGGCGATGAACGCGGAGAGCAGTTCGACGATGTGGGCTTCGGTCTTCGCCTTGTCCATGCCGAGCCCGGTGAGCAGACCCGCGCCGTTCTCCTGCTCGAGCAGGGCGAGCAGGAGGTGCTCGGTGCCGACGTAGTTGTGGCCCAGGCGAAGCGCCTCGCGGAAGGTCAGCTCGAGCACCTTCTTGGCCTCCGGGTCGAAGGGGATGAGTGGCGGCACCTCGCCGGTGCCCGCGGGCACCGCGGCCGCCGCGGCGGCACGGACGGCCTCCAGGGTGACGCCGCTGGTGAGGATCTCTTTCGCGCCGATGCCGTTGGGTTCGGACAACAGACCGAGCACCAGGTGCGACGTACTGATCTCCGAGTTTCCGGACATGCGCGCGGCTTCCTGCGCCGCCACGATGACCGCCCGGGCCCGGTCGGTGAATCTGGCGAAGCCCGCGTTGGGGTCCATCGCGGCCTGGCTCACATCGCCGGGCCCCTTCGGCACGAAACGCTTCTGCGCGGCCTGCTTGGTGACGCCCATGCTGGCGCCGATGTCGGTCCACGAGGCGCCGGCCCGGCGGGCCTGGTCGACGAAGTGGCCGATCAGGTGATCGGCAAGTTCACCGAGGTGATTGCCGGTGACCACGGCGTCGGACAGTTGGTCGAGCACGTTGTCGGGGCGAGCTTTCTTGATGCCGTCGATCAGATCGTCGAGGCGGTAAGGAATCGTCATGCGTCAACGATAGGTTGACGATTTGCCGTCGTCAACCCTGAGTTGACGAAACCGGACGGCGGTGCGGTAACGCCACCGCCGCCGGGCGCCAACGTGATTCAGCGCCGCGCCACCCAACCCGCGCCACGCACGATCAGCTCCTTCACCCAGGCCGCCGTCCGGCCGGTCAGCACGGTTCGCGCAGGCGAATCGTCCGCGTGCAGTACTTGGATCACGCCATCACGGCGACCCAGACTCAGGCACTGGAAGATGTACCGGAATCGCAACTCCTCCGGCTCCGCACCACGCAGTCGCGCGACAACGGCATCGGCTGCGTACTTGCCGGTGGGCAGCGCGGTCGCGCAGGCCATCCGCAGTTCCCGGCCGCCGGGACCGGCGATCACGGCGCTGTCGCCTGCCGCGTAGACGTCAGGATGCGAGATCGACCGCAGCGAAGAGTCGGTCAGCACGCGGCCGGTCCCGTCGACTGAAAGGCCTGATCGCGCAGCCAGATCCGGCACGGCGAACCCTGCGGTCCACACGGTCGCGGCGCACTCGATCAGCGTGCCGTCGGCCAGCCGCACCCCATCCACGGTCACCTCGAGCACCTTGGCATCCGGGCGGATCTCGACACCGAGCCGCTCGAGCACGCGGCGAATATGCGCCTGCGCCCGCGCGGAAAGCCAGGCACCCGGCTCCTCCGGACTGAGCAGCAGCACACGCGAATCGGGTTGCTGCTCAGCCAGTTCCGCGGCCAGCTCGATCCCGGTCGCCCCGGCGCCGACAACAACGATCGCACCCGCTGGAGCCTTGAAGCGATCCGCGTCCTCGGGCGTCGACACCGAGTAGGCATGTTCTGCCACACCAGGGACGCCGTTCGATTCCGCGATGCTGCCCAGTGCATATACGAGGGTGTCGTAGTCGAGAGCCGTTGCGGTATGCAGCAATACCCGCTTGCCCTCGGTATCGATCTCCGTCGCCCGGGCGCGGACGAAATGGATCTTCTTGCTCTCCAAGAGTTCCCGCAGATCCCATGTCGAAATCCGTTGTCCGGCTGCCTGTTGGTGCAGCCGTACCCGTTCGACGAAGTGGTCGCGCGCGTCCACGACGGTGATTTCCGCCCCGCGGGCCTTGCTGGCGAGGCGGCCCGCTGCCGCCAGGCCCGCGTATCCCGCGCCGAGGACGACGATCCGATGCTGTCCAGTCATGGGAGTGGCTCCTTTTCGATCGGCCGACACCCTTCAGACCGGACAGCACCACCATCCCTGACAGTTACGCGCCGTGACGCACGTCACTCTTGCGGCGACCTACTTCGAAGACCCCGCCGACCTGGCGAAATAGACCAGCTTCTCGGGATTGACGACCAGCCGCAGCGTGGCCACCGCGCCATCGACCAGCTCCACCGCGACCACCGCCAACGGCATTTCGTTCACCCGAGCCACCGCGGCGGGCGCGCCGTTGACCTCCTCGATGAGGATCTCCATACCGGGGACCTCCCACCGGAACAGCCCGGACACGTAGCGCGCGACCTTCTTCGCACCGACCACCGGCCGCCGGGCCGCGTTGAGCTGGCCACCACCGTCCGCGATCGAGACCACGTCGGCGGTCAGCATCCGTTCCAGCGACTCGATGTCCCCGGTGCGCGCCGCCTTCAGGAACCGCTTGATCAGCTCGCCCGCGTACTCGGACGGAATGTCGAAGCGCGCCCGGCCTTCCCGCGCGCGCAGCCCGGCCCGGCGGTAGATCTGCTGCGAGTTGGCCTCGCTGATGGTGAGCATGTCGGCGATCTCGCGATGGGCGTAACCGAACGCCTCGCGCAGCACGAACACGGCGCGCTCGACCGGGCTCAATCGCTCCAGCGCGGTGAGCAGCGCGAACGAAACCAGCTCGCGTTCCTCGACGGTCTCCAGCGGGCCGAGCTCGCCGCGCTCGGTGGACACCGGCTCGGGCAGCCACGGCCCGACGTAGGTCTCCCGGCGGGCTCGCGCCGAGACCAGCCAGGTGCGGCACAGATTCACCAGGACGGTGGTCAGCCATGCCTCGGCGGAACGGATTTTGCTGCGATCGGCGGCATCCCAGCGCAAGTAGGTCTCCTGCACGGCGTCCTCGGCTTCACCGGCCGAGCCGAGCATCCGGTACGCGAGCGCGAACAGCCGGGGACGATGCGTCACGAAAACGCTCAACCCGTCCGGCTCCATCGCTACCTTCTTCCGCGCCCGCCCGCCGGATATGACCGTACCGCTCGCCCGCGCGGGTAACCGACCGTGTTCGCCCCGCGCGGAATCCGAGATACCGAGCAGCCGCTTCAGTCCGAATCGCGCGACACCGAAGCCGCCGACATCCCATCTGCTGAAGCCGAAGCCACCCACCGCCGCCAGAGTGCCCATGCTGCAAGAGCATTCTCGCCCAGGCTTTCCAAGACCTTAAGAAATCCCAGTAGGAAGCAAGCGTCAGCGCGGCAGGTCGTTGGTGTCCCGCTGTTTGCCGCCTGGCCTGCGCAAACGCAGACGGGCGGTGGAGCCACGGATGGCCGGGCGGCGGATCACCGGCCGACGCTGGGCCCGGCGTTGCGCACGGCGCTCGGCGGGCTTGTGCGTCCAGGTCTCCGGGCGCGCGGCGACCCAGCGCTGGGAATGCCAGGCGAAGGGGATGTGGCACAGGTACAGCGCGACCAAGATCAGCAGCAACACGGTCGGATAGGTGACCAGCAGCGCCGCGGCCAGCGCGACGAGCACCAGCAGCCCGGCCGCGGCCTGCGGTGCCACCGACACCGACTTCATCGCCAGCGTCGGCACGGTGCTGACCGCCAGGGCCGCCGCGAGCACGGTCCACGCGGCGACCGCGTAGAAGTTGACCCACCAGCCGTCACCGAACAGCACGAACAACGCGACGGGCGTCATCGCGATGAGCGCCGCCGCCGGGGCGGGCACCCCGACGAAGTACTCGCGCGACCATTCCGGCCGGGTGTCGTCGTCGAGCAGGGTGTTGAACCTGGCCAGCCGCAGCACCAGGCTCACCGCGAACAGCAGGGCGATGATCCAGCCCGCGGTCTCGGTGTGCAGCAGCGTCACGTAGAGCACCAGGGCGGGCGCGACGCCGAAGGAGACCGCATCGGAGAGCGAATCGAGCTCCGCGCCGATCTTGCTGGTGGCGTCCAGCATTCGGGCCAGCCGACCGTCGAGGGTGTCCAGCACGGCCGCGGCGCCGATCATCGCCAACGCGATATCCAGGCGGTTGTCCAGGCCGAACTTCACCGCGGACAGCCCGGAGCACAACGCCAGAATGGTCACCACGCTCGGCAGCAACCGGATGGAGCGGCGCCGCCGTCGCTGGGTCGGAGCTGCCGCCTCCATCATGAAGCCGCGGATGAGCTGGACCCGAGCACCGCCAGGACGGTTTCGCCGCCGATGGTGCGCTGCCCCGGTTCGACGAGCAGCTCGGTGCCCGCCGGGAAGTAGGTGTCCACCCGGGAGCCGAAGCGGATCAGCCCGTAGGTGTCACCGATCGTCAGCACGTCGCCGACCTGGGCGTCGCAGACGATGCGGCGCGCGAGCAGGCCCGCGATCTGCACCACGATCACCTGCTGTCCGGCCGGGGTGTCCAGCACCATGGTGTTGCGCTCGTTCACCGAGCTGGCCTCGGGCAGATCCGCCGAGCGGAACTGGCCCGGCTGATGCAGCACGGTGCGCACGATGCCGGACACCGGCGTGCGCTGCACGTGCACGTCGAGCACGGAAAGGAAGATGCTCACCCGGGGCACCGGCTGGTCGCCGAGGCCCAATTCGGCGGGCGGGGAAGCGGTATCGACGAGGGCGATCTCGCCGTCGGCCGGCGCGACAACGACGCCCGGCCGGTTCGGCGGCACCCGGTTCGGGTGGCGGAAGAACGTCGCACACGCGGCGGCGGCCAGCAGACCGGTCCGGCGCACCCACTTGCGCTTGCCGCCGAGGACGGCGACCGCCAGGGGTGCGGCAACAAACGGCAGGCCCGCGGGATGCAGCGGGGGAATCGCGTTGCGAACCAGGTCGGCGACGTGGCCGACTCCGGTGCGTTCAGGCGTGCCGGGCGGCGTGGGACGGCGGGCCACAGGCTCCTCTTTCGTGCTAGATGCAGTCGGATCGCGCCGTCAACGATAGGACCGGCGCAAGCGTTCACACCTTACGGGAAAGGAGCCTGTGGCACGGTGTCAGCTTCGGACTCGACGTCCTGTCACCAGACCGACCAGGAACAGCAGAATCACCGCACCGGCGAGGCAGGTGAAGAAGCTGAACCAGAGGCCGCCGCCCTTGACGTCGACGCCGAACAGATTCAGCAGGAAGCCACCGAGTAGGCCGCCGACGATGCCAACGACGATGTTCAGCAGGATGCCCTGCTGACCGTCCGTCTTCATGATCTTGCTGGCGATCCACCCGGCAAGACCGCCGATGATGATCCACCCGATAATCCCGAGACCGAGCATGGTGTCCTCGCAATCCGCACCCGCCGTCCGTAATGAGGAAAGACGGCAGACACATAGTTGGGGCACGCTGGACTGAGCATTCAGCATGCTAATCGGCGGATACCCCGGGTTTGTGAGAATACGCACGGCGAAACGCCGATTCTCGGGCTAATATGAGGGCGCCTCATGTCTACGGCTCCGTAGGTGGCGGCTGATGAGGGATCCATTTCGAAGGTTCGGGGACAACCCGGCGGCGGTGCCGCAGGTACATAGGAGACGCACATGGCTGCTCGAATCGCCCAGACCACCGGGGCAGAGCACACGGCGATCCTCGGGCTCGGCGTATACCGCCCGGTTCGAGTCGTCACCAACGACGAGGTGGCGGGTCCGATCAACTCGAGCGACGAGTGGATCCAGACGAGATCCGGGATCAAGACCCGGCGCTTCGCCGGAGAATCGGAAACCGTCCAGAGCATGAGCGTCGCCGCTGCGCAGGGAGCGCTCGAATCATCGGGGGTCGCGGTCGATCAGGTCGATTGCGTGATCGTCGCGACGTCGACCCATCTGCTGCTCACCCCGGCCGCCGCACCGCGGATCGCGACCGAACTCGGCATGAACGGCTCGGCCGCCTTCGACGTCTCCGCAGGCTGCGCGGGCTTCTGCCACGCGCTCGCGCTGGCGTCGGACCTGGTCCGCTGCGGGACCGCCGGACACGTGCTGGTGATCGGCGTGGAGAAGCTGACCGACACCATCAACCCGACGGACCGCTCGACCGCCTTCCTGTTCGCCGACGGCGCGGGCGCGGTGATCGTCGGCCCATCCGACGAACCAGGCATCGGGCCGACGGTGTGGGGTTCGGACGGCACCCAGCATCACGCGATCCGGCAGGACAAGGACTGGGTCGAGTTCTTCCGCGAGATCGAGGAGAAGGGCACCGAGGCGGTGCGTCCCTACCTGGCGATGGAGGGCACGGCGGTATTCCGTTGGGCCGCACACTCGCTGGAGAAGGTGTGCCGCGACGCCATCGACCGGGCCGGGCTGTCCACCGACGACCTGGACGCGATGATTCCGCACCAGGCCAACGGCCGGATCATCGAGATCATGGCGCGGGTGCTGAAGCTGCCGGAGAACTGCGCGCTGGCCAACGACATCGAGGAGACCGGCAACACGTCGGCCGCGTCGATCCCGCTGGCCATGGAGGCGATGCTGCGCAAGGGCGAGTCCAAGCCGGGTGACACCGCGCTGCTCATCGCGTTCGGCGCGGGGCTGTCCTATGCGGCGCAGGTCGTGACGTTGCCCAAGTTCGCGCTCACGGTGTAGTCGGCCTCGCGCCGATTCAGCCGAGCCCCCAGGTGACCTTCACGGTGAAGGTCACCGTCTGGGTGCCCGGTTCCAGCGGCACCGACTGCGGTGCCGCGTCTCGCGCGGACAGCTTGGAGTTGTCGTCGCCGCCACTGCTGTTCGCCTCGGTGATGGTGATGACCTTCGTCAGTTTCACCCCGGCGAGCACCGCGTACTGCTCCGCGCGGGCCTTAGCGTCGGCGAACGCGCGCGCCCGCGCGTCGGCGAGCAGCTGCGAGTTGTCGTCAATCGCGAAAGACACCGAGCGCAGCCTGGTTTCGTTGCCGCCCGCCTTGATCGCGCTGTCCAGCACGGCGGACGCCTTGCTCAGATTCCGCACGACGACCCGCACCGAGTTGCTCGCGCGGTAGCCGATGACGGCGTTGCCGCCGTCGGTGCCGCCCGCGTACTGGGGCTGGATCGAGACGTCGGTGGTGCGGATGTCCTCCTTGGTGGCACCCGCGCCGACGATGGCGTCGGTCATCGTCTTGGCCCGGTCGTTGGCGCGGGTGATCGCGGCCGAGACGTTGTCGGCGGTCACCTCGACGCCGATGTCGGCGTTCAGGATGTCCGGGGCGCCGCGCACCTGGCCGCTGCCGACCACGGTGACTTCGCGCTCGGGATCCGAATCGGAGGTGCCGCAGCCGGTAACCAGCGCGGTGGTCGCCGCGAGTGCGGTAACCACCGTGGACCAGCGGGTCATTCGTCGCATACTCGGCAACTTACGCACCGAACGCGGCCCGCCGAGCGCGAACACGCCGAACTAGCCGCGGGCCTCGACCACGGTCTTGATCTTGCCGAGCGTCTCGTTCATGCCGCGCACCAGCAGCTCCTCGAACGGCGCCTCGCCGCCGAGCGCGGCGTCGATCGACTTGCGGGAGAACCAGCTGGTGCCGTTGGGGACGTCGCGGCGCTCGATCAGCCGGGTGCCGGTCTCGGTCGGCTCCAGCGTGTAGCTCCAGATCGAGCGGTTCTCGTTGATCTTGAAGGCGAACGCCTGGTTCGGCTCGTACCGCACGATGCGCGCGGTGGTCGGCCAGTATTTCTTGCCGTCGGTGTTCAGGTTGAGCACCCAGGTACCGGCCTTCGGCGTGCCGAGCGGCAGCATTCGCACGCACTGCGGGCTGAACTCGGGCATCCGCTTCAGATCCGAGACCACCGCCCACACCTGGTCCGGCGGGGCGGAGATATCGATGACGGCTTCGAGATTCTTCGGCAACGCTGCCTCCGGGATAGGTGCGAACGAACCGACAGATGTCCGGCCGAGCGCGCTTGATGAGTCATGCACATTTTAATCGGGAAGACAGTTGGGTCACATTCCGCATGTTGTCCATCGATCTTGGTAATGGCCAGCGCACAATGCCGGATAGAAGAAGCAAAGACACTGCCTCCAGATATCTTCCGTCCAACGTGAGGTGATCGGCTGTGAACCTGCGCTCCCTCTTACACCGCCGGCACGCGGAACATGTTCCGCTGCTGCCCGCCGACGAGTCCGACGGCGGCCCGCTCACCCGCGGCGCCACCGCCGAGAAACTCGAGCGGCTGCTTACGCCCAACGAACTCGACCTGATCCGGCATCACATGCTGTGACACCGACCTGTCCGCCTCGAGTGAAACACCGACGACACAGTTTGCACCGACGATTCATACTCGTTAGGTGACTTCACCCGCTGCCACGAAACCGGCCATCCTGAGCGTCGACGACGATCCGGGTGTTTCCCGAGCGGTCGTGCGCGACCTGCGGCGCCGCTATGGCGCCGAATACCGGATTCTGCGCGCGGAATCGGGCGCCCAAGCGCTCGATGCGCTGCGTGAGATGAAATTGCGCGGCCAGCCGGTCGCCGTCTTGATCGCCGACTACCGGATGCCGGGCATGGACGGCATCGAATTCTTGGAGCAGGCGATGGACCTGCACCCGTTCGCGCGCCGCGTACTGCTCACCGCCTACGCCGACACCAGCGCCGCGATCAGCGCGATCAACGTGGTCGACCTGGACCACTACCTGCTCAAGCCGTGGGACCCGCCGGAGGAGAAGCTGTACCCGGTACTGGACGGCCTGCTCGACGCCTGGCGCAGCAGCGAGCATCGGCCGGTCACCGAGACCAAGGTGGTCGGCAACCGCTGGTCGCCGCGTTCCTCGGAGGTGCGCGAGTTCCTGGCCCGCAACCAACTGCCCTACCGCTGGTACCTGGCCGACGAGCCGGAGGGCGCGCGACTGCTGGAGGCCGCGGGCGCCGACCCCGAGCGCTGTCCGGTGGTGATCACCGCGGCCGGTGACACCCTGGTGCAGCCGTCGGACAACGAGCTCGCGCAGAACGTCGGGCTCACCGTCAACGCGACCGGCGACTTCTACGACCTGATCGTGGTCGGCGGCGGACCCGCCGGTCTCGGCGCCGCGGTGTACGGCGCCTCCGAAGGCCTGCGCACGGTGCTGGTCGAGCGCACCGCCACCGGCGGACAGGCCGGGCAGAGTTCGCGCATCGAGAACTACCTCGGCTTCCCCGACGGGGTGTCCGGCGGCCAGCTGGCCGATCGGGCGCGGCGGCAGGCCGCGAAGTTCGGCGCCGAGGTGATCACCACCCGCGAGGTGGTCGCGCTGGAGGTGAACGGTTCCGCGCGCACGGTGCGCTTCGCCGACGGCGGCAAGCTCTGCGCGCACACGGTGATCATCGCGACCGGCGTCGACTATCGCAGGCACCCGGCCCGCGGCGTCGACGACTTCACCGGGCGCGGTGTGTATTACGGCTCGGCGATGACCGAAGCCTCCGAATGCGCCGACCGCGACGTCTACATTGTCGGCGGCGCGAATTCGGCGGGCCAGGCGGCGGTGTTCTTGTCGCGCAACGCGAAAACGGTCCATCTGGTCGTGCGGTCCGGCTCGCTGGACAACTCGATGTCGCACTACCTGGTCCAGCAGATCGCGCAACTGCCGAATATCAAGGTGCACACCAATACCGAAGTGATCGCCGCCGACGGTGACGAGCACCTGCAACAGATCGTGTTGCGCAACAACGAGACCGGCAACGAGGAAAAGGCAGAGGCCGAACGGCTGTTCCTGTTCATCGGCGCCGCACCGCAGACCGAGTGGCTCGACGGCATGATCAAGCGCGACCAAGCCGGTTACGTGCTGGCCGGGCCCGATCTGATCGTCGACGGCGCGCGGCCCGCGGGCTGGGAATTGCCCCGTCCGCCACACCATTTGGAAACAAACGTGCCCGGCGTTTTCGTGGCGGGCGACGTACACGCCGATTCCGCCAAGCGCGTCGCATCGGCGGTCGGTGAGGGTGCGATGGCGGTCATGCTCGTGCACCGGTACCTAGCCTAAACAGGAGGCTGGCAAATGAATTCAACGGAAAACGCGGACCGCAGCAGCCGAATGGTCTGCGACCCAGCGGAATTGCGCACCCTGTTCCTGTTCGAGAAGTTGAACGACGAACAGCTGGACTGGCTGTGCCGGGACGGGCGGATCGAAACCATCGAGCCAGGCCTGGTCTTCCGCGAGGGCGAACCGGCCACCTGCTTCTACGTGCTGATAGAGGGCGAGGTCGTACTGACCAAGCTGTCCGGCGGCACCGAGATCGAGCTGGTCCGCACCTCGCACCACGGCGCCTACTCGGGCGCCTGGATGGCCTACATCGGTGACAAGGTCGACCAGACCTACAACGGGTCGCTGAAGGTGACGCGGCCGTCGCGGTTCTTCGTGCTCGACGCCGACACCTTCGCCCAGATGATGAACGAATGGTTCCCGATGGCGGTGCACCTGCTGGAGGGCGTGTTCTTCGGCAACCGCAACGCCAACGCGCGGGTCGGTCAACGCGAGCGGCTGCTCGCCCTCGGCTCCTTGTCGGCGGGCCTGACGCACGAGCTGAACAACCCGGCGGCCGCCGCGGTGCGGGCCACCTCCGGCCTGCGCGAACGGGTCGCGGGCATGCGGCACAAGCTGGCCATGATGGCCGACGGCAAGTTCGACACCGCCTCGCTCGGCGCGCTGGTGCGTTTGCAGGAGGAAGCCGCGGCCCAGGTGGCCAAGGCGCCGGAGCTGACGCCGATGGAGGCCGCCGATCGCGAGGACGTGCTCGGCGAGTGGCTGGCGGAGCGCAACATCATCGACGGCTGGAGCCTCGCGCCGAACTTCGTCCAGGCCGGGTTCGACGTCGACTGGCTGGAGCGGGTGTCCGCCACCCTCGAAGGCTCCACGGAGAAGGTGTTCGAGGGCGCGATCCGCTGGCTGAACTACACCATCGAGACCGAGCTGATGATGAACGAGATCGCCGACTCCACCACGCGCATCTCGTCACTGGTCAATGCGGCCAAACAGTATTCGCAGATGGACCGCGCGCCGTTCCAGGTGGTGGACATCCACGATCTGCTGGACAGCACGCTGGTGATGCTCAGCCGCAAGATCGGCGACGGCGTCGAGGTGGTCAAGGAATACGACCGCTCGCTGCCCCAGGTGCCTTGCTACGCAGCGGAATTGAACCAGGTGTGGACCAACCTGATCGACAACGCGGTCTACGCGATGGCCGGACAGGGCACACTGAGCGTCCGCACCAGGCACGAAAACGACTGTGCCGTCATCGAAATCGGCGACACCGGCCCCGGCATTCCGGAAGAGTTGCGCAGCCGGATCTTCGAACCCTTCTTCACCACCAAGCCGATGGGTGAGGGCACCGGCCTAGGTCTGGACATCTCGTTCCGGATCGTGGTGAACAAGCACGACGGCGACATCCAGGTCGATTCCGAGCCGGGCAACACCAGATTCACCGTGTGGCTGCCACTGAACCGCACGCCCGAAGATCCGGCGGAGCAGAATCAGGTCGAACCGGAAACCACTTCAGGAGGTCAACGTTAACGCTTCCCCTGCCTGACTGAAGGCAGGAGATTTCACGCTCAGACCGCAACCGAACCAACCGCCCGAAGGAGGTGATCCGATTGTCTGACGTCCTCGACACGTGTGTGGCGGCGCTCTGCCACAGCCAGAATCACCCTGGCGGCGTTCCGATCCCGACAGGCGGTGTACCCGCAGTCGTGGCACCGGAAGGTTCGTTCCCCGAGTTCGAGTCGCTGCTTGGCTCTCGCGAAGCAACTCGAACACGTCATGCTCGTATGAGCGGGCCGCACCAACACCACCCTCCGGCCGGCCCGCACACCACGCTCGACCAACTCCCGCTTCGCCGCACCGATCGCCGCATCGGCCGCTTTGCGAGCCATGGTGGACTTCGCCAGAAACCTCGGCTGGAAGTCCTCCACCGCGATCACATCATGATGATCGACAACACTTTTCGCCCAGACCCGCGAATCGTGTTGGGTTTGCCGAGCCGCCTTCATATACAGCTTCGCCGCCACCCGCGCGGCCCGCTGATACCCACCCGACTGCCGACCACGCTTACTGCGCCTGGCCATGGTGCGGTGCGCCCGAGCCAGTTCCGCCGCGCAGCGGGCTCGGTGCCCCAGATACGGCAGATCGAACGCAGGGTCGGTCGTCGTGGCAGTAGTACGCACACCCCAGTCGACGCCGATGCCGCACTCAGCCACGGCAGCGGGTTCGACGGCGCGACGAACGACAAACGACCCATACCAATGTCCCAGCGAATCCCGAGTGATCCGCACGCTGCTCGGCTCGGACGGCAACTCCCGCGACCACACCACCGGGACACTGATGCCCTTGGCCAGCACCAGCCGCCCATCACCGATACTGAATCCACGGCGCGTGTACTCCAACGACACCCGAGCCCTCTTGCGCGCCTTGAACACCGGCCGACCCCGACCCTTGACCGTGAACGACTGAGTCAGCGCTTGCGAGTAGGTCCGCAACGTCTGCTGTTGCGCGACCTGCGATCCCTCCCGCAACCACATGTTCTCGGAACGGGCCTGAGTCAGGAGCCTGCTCAACATGCCGAAAGTCGGAGTGCGGCCCGACTTCTGCTGATGGACAGCCTCATTCCACAGGAACCGGCAGCGATCCCACTCCGCCAGCAAAGCCGATTCCGCAGTACGGCCCGGCCGCAAACGAAAGCTGTACCGCACCAGCTCATCCATGTCCACAACCTAGCCCGCACCACCGACACCGAATGGAGGACAGCGCATCCACCCCTTCGTAAACGAGGGGGTATCCGCGCTAAACATCAGATGACACAGGAGCTCGAGGGTATAGACGTCGCGGTGCCGCCGAGCGGTACCGGCTGTGTGGAATGTGAAGCCGCCCAGGGGTGGTGGGTGCATCTGCGCCGCTGTGCGCAGTGCGGTCACATCGGCTGCTGTGACTCCTCCCCGGAACAGCACGCAGGCAAGCACGCGAAAGACACCGGCCACCCGTTCATTCAGAGCTTCGAACCGGGCGAGGACTGGTACTTCAACTTCGTGACCGAGGAGATGTACGGCGACGGACCGGAACTCGCCCCGCCGACCAGCCACCCGGCCGACCAGGGCGCGCCGGGCCCGCGCAACCGGGTGCCCGCGGACTGGCAGGCACACATCCACTGAAACCCCGCGCACCCGGTACGCTGCACCGGACGTGCCGGGGGCTCCGGCGCTAATCGACCTTATCCACCGGGGAAAGCACGGTATGAAGCGAACTTCCGCCATCGTCCTGGTCACCGGGACGGTGGCTTTGCTGCTGGCAGGCTGCGGCCAGTCCGGGAACGATTCCGCCGACGCGAACGGCCTGCGCAAGGGCGACTCGACCACGAGCGCGACCTCGGCGGTCAAGCCGTCGTCCCCGGCGGCCGCGCCGAGCACCGGCACACCGGGCAGTGCGCCGACCGCCGAGCAGCCGGGCACCCCCGCGTCCGGTGATCCGGTCAAGACCACCTGCGGCGAGTTCAAGAAACTCGACACCGAGGCGGAGAAGGTCGTGATCGAGCAGATCCTCGCGGCCAACCCGGACAGCACGTTCGCGGGCAGCCCGAATGTCGCGCTCGGCACCGCGAAGCTGGTCTGCCTGTCCGGCAGCGTCGCCGATACCCCGGTCGCGCAGGCCGCCGGGATCGTCCCCAAGAACAAGTAGCGGCAGCATCCCAGGCCACGAGCGTGCTTCGGCGCGGCAGAATGGCACGGTGGCAGAACTCGCGCTCACCGCTCGCTTGAACCCGTCCGCGGCCGACGCACGCCGGGGCGTGGTGCGGCTGCATCCGGAGGCGCTGACCGCGCTCGGGCTGCGCGAATGGGACGGCATCGCGCTGGTCGGCGCGCGCCGCACCGCGGCGGTGGTCGGGGTGGCCCCGGCGGACACCCCGGCCGGGGTCGCCCTGCTGGACGACGTGACGCTGTCCAACGCGGGTTTGCGGGAGGACGCGACGGTGGTCGTCGCGCCGGTGACCGTCTATGGCGCCAAGCAGATCTCGGTGAGCGGCTCGGTGCACGCCACCCGCACCATCCCGGCGGCGACGCTGCGTCAGGCGCTGCTCGGCAAGGTGGTGACGATCGGCGACACGGTCTCGCTGCTGCCGCGCGATCTCGGCCCGGATATCAGTTCCGCCGCTGCCTCCCAAGCACTTTCGCGCACCTTCGGCATCGCCTGGACCACCGAGCTGCTCACCGTCACCGCCACCGATCTGCGCGGCCCGGTCAGCGTGCAGCCGAACACCGCGGTCGTCTGGGGTGCCGGGGTGGTGGCGGCCAGGGACGCCGCCGACCGGGCGTTAGCCGGAACCCCGATCCCAGCGGGCGAGGCCTCCCGCGGCGCGACCGAGGCGGCCGCGTTCGAGGGCGCGGCGGGCTCGCACGGCGCAGCGAACGGCAGGAGCGCGGCCGTCCGGGATACCGATCCGCTGATCACCGTCAAGGATCTGGCGGGCGCGCACAGTCAGGCGACCAAGCTCGCCGAGTGGCTCAGCCTCGCCCTCGACGAGCCCGAACTGCTCAAAACCCTCGGCGCCACGCCACGTCTCGGGGTCTTGATCACCGGCCCGGCCGGTGTCGGCAAGGCCACCCTGGCCCGCGCCGTCACCGCACCGCGCCGCATGGTCGAGCTGGACGGCCCGACGGTCGGCGCCGCGGAGAGCGGCACCCGGCTGCGCGAGGTGGCCGAGGCGGTCGCCGACGTCTGTTCGGGACAGGGCGGCATCCTGCTGATCACCGACATCGACGCGCTGCTGCCCGCGCAGGCCGAACCGGTGGCCACGCTCATCCTCGATCAGCTGCGTGCCGCGGTCGCCGAGCCGTGCGTCGCCTTCCTCGCCACCACGGCGCACCCCGCCGGGATCGATCCCCGGCTGCGCGCGCCCGACCTGTGCGACCGCGAACTCGCCCTCGCGCTACCGACCGCCCCGGTGCGCAAGTCGCTGCTGGAGCAGTTGCTGCGCCGGGTCCCGACGGCTGAGCTGAAACTCGACGAGATCGCCGCGCGCACACCCGGATTCGTGGTCTCCGACCTGGCCGCGCTGTGCCGAGAGGCGGCGCTGCGGGCCGCGTCGCGGGCCAGCAGGGAGCGCTCCGAACCGCAACTGGCCCAATCGGATCTGCTCGGCGCGCTGAAAGTGATTCGGCCACTGTCGCGTTCGGGCATGGACGAGCTCGCCATCGGCAGCCTCACCCTGGACGAGGTCGGCGACATGGTGGAGACCAAGCAGGCGCTGACCGAAACGGTGTTATGGCCACTGCGCCACCCGGATTCGTTCGCCCGGCTCGGCATCGACCCACCGCGCGGCGTGCTGCTCTACGGCCCGCCCGGCTGCGGCAAGACCTTCCTGGTGCGCGCGCTGGCCAGCACCGGCCAGCTCAGCGTGCACACGGTGAAGGGCGCCGAGCTGATGGACAAGTGGGTCGGCTCCTCCGAGCGCGCGGTGCGCGAATTGTTCCAGCGCGCACGCGATTCCGCGCCGTCGCTGATCTTCCTCGACGAGGTGGACGCGCTGGCCCCGCGGCGCGGCCAGAGCGGCGATTCCGGCGTCGGCGACCGGGTGGTCGCCGCGCTGCTCACCGAGCTCGACGGGGTGGAGCCGCTGCGCGATGTAGTGGTGCTCGGCGCGACGAACCGGCCGGAACTGATCGACCCCGCGCTGCTGCGACCTGGCCGGTTGGAGCGACTGGTCTTCGTGCCGCCGCCGGACGGTGCGGCCCGGCTGGAGATCCTGCGGACCGCGGGACGCTCGGTGCCGCTGGCCCGCGACGTCGACCTCGCCGCCCTGGCTCGCAAGCTCGACGGATACTCCGCGGCGGACTGCGCCGCGCTGCTGCGCGAGGCCGCGCTCACCGCGATGCGCCGCGACCTCGACGCCGCGGACGTCACCGCGGCGGATGTGGCGGCGGCGCGGGCGACGGTCCGGCCGTCACTGGACGCGCTCCAAGTGGAGTCGCTGCGCCGGTATGCGGAGACGCGGGGCCAGCCGACGGGCAGCGAAGGCCGCTATCTCTAACGATTGCCGACCAGACGGCAAACTCACTGTAAACCGCAGCTTTCTCGCATTTCGCCCATTTCGACATGCCCCGGCGAAGTGATGGCAATCACAGAATCCCAGGTCGCGCGCAGGTATGTTCGGCACGTGCGGCGGATGGGCGATGCGTTCGACGCGGTCACGGTCTTCTTCGGAGCCGCGGTCGCGGGTGTGACGCTGTTCCTGCCGGTCACCTTCTCCTCGATCCGGCAGAGCACGCCGTATCAGATCACCAACCTGTGGGACAGCGTGCCGCGCGGCGCGGCCATCGGGGTGATCGTCGCCGTCGCGGTCGCGGTGCTGGTCGGCACCGCCTTCCGCCCGGCGACCGCGTGGCTGGTCGCGCTGCTCGGCACCATCGCGCAGCTGGTCAATCACATTGCCGGACGCCATGTTTCGTCCGCCGACATGCTCACCACGCAGAACTACGTCGACGCGGTGTGCGCCGGGATCCTGCTCGGCGGGCTCGGTGTCGCGGCGCTGCGCAAGCCGCCGCTCGCCGGGGGGTTCGCGCTCGGCGGCGCCGGGTTCTTCGTGTTCAGCGACCTCGCGGACTTCCTCGACATCGATGACGACCCGTTCGACGTGCTGGAGACGCCGCCGAGCTGGCTGATCAGCTTGGCGATGGTGCTGCTCGTCCTCAGCGCGCTGCGGAATCGGTCCAAAGCCGGTGCGCCCGAGCCCGCGCGGCTGTCGATCGAGCTGCCGGTGGCGCCGATCCTCGCGGCGATGGTGCTCGCCCTGGTGATCCTCGCGGTCACCGAATGGCTGCAACGGCAATACACCAACGCGCCAGCCCTCAACCACGCCGTCGATATCGGGTTCACCGCCGCCGCCACGGTGTTCGCCGCGACCGCGGCGGCCATGCTGCTGCCCGGCCGCGACGGATACGGCGTCTATCTCGCGGTCAGTTTGACCGCGGTCGCGGACGCCTTCGGGTACGCCGCCCGGCCCGGCTGGAGCGTCTGGGTGCTGCTCACGCTGACCGCCGTCGGCCTGTACGCCGGTGCGCGGCGGCCCTCGGTGCCGTTGGCCGTCGCGTTGCTCGCCGGGATCGCCGTCTTCGCTATCCTCACACCCCCGGATACGAACTGGATCCTCTTCTCGGCCGGTAGCGCGGTGCTCGCGCTCACCGCGGGCTACTGCTGTGCCGCCGCCCGGCCGCAGTTCGCGCCGAGCGGCGTACTGGCGATCGCCGCCCTCTATCTACCGACGGTCATCTCCGTGCTGCCGGATGACAGCAAGAGCTGGCATCTGCCCGACGGCGCGGCACACGACACGACGCCCGGCCGGGCCGCACTGGCGATCGTGCTCGGCAGCGCGGTCGGCCTGGCCGTGTTGCACCACTTCCGACCGCGCGCCCGACCGCAATCGACCGACCCGTCGGCCGACGAAGCGTTAGCGGACATATAGCCCCATCGCCGCCATGTACCCGACGCCATACTCGACGAGGACACGGAAATCCCCAGGCGCCACGTAAGATTGTCCCCGCACCACCCCGCCGCCCCTACCCGACGGAGTGCAGTTTGCTCGCAATCCTGCTCGCCCTCGCCGCAGCCGCGTTGGTCGCACCGCTGTGGGTAAGGGCGCTGGGACGCAACGCTTTCTACGTGCTTGCCCTGGTCCCGCTCGGCGGCCTGGTCTGGGTCATCGCGAATTGGGGTAGCACACAGCGGGTTCGGGTGGAGTGGGCGCCGAGCATCGAGATGAACATCGATCTGCGGTTCGACTCGCTCGCCGCGATCATGTCCGCGCTGGTGCTCGGCATCGGCGCGCTGGTGCTCTGCTACTGCGCCAGATACTTCGAGGACGACGAGCCGCGGCTCGGGGTGTTCGCGGCCGAGATGGTTGGCTTCGCCGGTGCCATGTTCGGCCTGGTGACCAGCGACAACATGCTGTTGCTGTTCGTTTTCTGGGAAGTGACGACGGTACTGTCGTTCCTGCTCGTCGGCCACAATGCCGAGCAGGCGAACAGTCGGCGCGCGGCTATCCAGGCGCTGCTGGTCACCGCCGCGGGCGGGCTGGCAATGCTGGTCGGGCTGATCATCCTCGGCGAGACCAACCACAGTTACCTGCTGTCCGATCTGCTGGCGCGCGCGCATCCGCCGGACGGGCTCGCGGTGAATGTCGCGGTGGTGTTGATCCTGATCGGCGCGCTGAGCAAGTCCGCCGTGGTGCCGCTGCACTTCTGGCTGCCCGGCGCGATGGCGGCGCCGACGCCGGTCAGCGCGTATCTGCACGCCGCGGCCATGGTGAAGGCCGGTGTGTACCTGGTGGCGCGGCTGGCGCCGGTGTTCGCGGAGAACCCGGTCTGGCATCCGCTCGTGCTGACCCTCGGGGTGGCGTCGATGCTGCTCGCCGGGCTGCGGTCGCTCGAGGTGGTCGATCTGAAGCTGGTGCTGGCCTTCGGCACGGTGAGCCAGCTGGGCTTCCTGATCGTGCTGGTCGGCATCGGTACGCCCGAGGCGGCGCTGGCCGGGGTGGCGATGATCGTGGCGCACGCGCTGTTCAAGGCGTGCCTGTTCATGGTCGTCGGGATCATCGATCACGGGGCGGGCACGCGAGATCTGCGGCGGCTGTCCGGGCTCGGCCGCCGGGCTCCGGTGTTGTGCGGCATCGCGATACTCGCCGCGTTGAGCATGGCCGGGATTCCGCCGCTGGTCGGGTTCGTCGGCAAGGAGAGCGCGCTCGCCGCGATCCTGGACGCGGACACCCTCGCCGGGCCCGCGCGGGTGCTGCTCGCGGTCGGTGTGGTGCTCGGGTCGATGCTGACCGTCGGCTACAGCATTCGCTTCGTCTGGGGCGCTTTCGCGGACAAGCCGGGGGTCGCGCGGCCGACGGCGCACGGCGCGCATCGGGTTCGGCGGGTCTCCGACTACGCCACCGAAAGTGCTGAGCCGACAGGGGATTCGGGCGACGGCAAGGACGGCGGCTGGCATGCGCCAGGGGCGTTGTTCCTGGGCGCGCCCGCGGTGCTGGCGGTGGCGAGCCTGGCCGCGGGTCTGGCGGCACCGGGCACGAACCGCCTGCTGAGCCCCTATGCCGAAACATTTTCCGAGGATCTGCTGTCCTATCTGTCGCTGTGGCACGGCTTTACGGTCCCGCTGGCACTGACCGTCCTGGTCATCGCGGGCGGTGTGACACTGTTCCAGCTGCGCGACCGGCTCCGGGATCCCACCCGGCCGCGGCTCGGCAACGCCGACCGGGCCTACGACGCGACCCTGCGCGGCATGGATCGGCTGTCGCTGCGAATGACCGGCGCGGTGCAGCGCGGGTCGCTGCCGCTGAGTCAGGCGACGATCCTCGGCACGCTGATCATCCTGCCGAGCGTGCTGCTCGCCATCGGCACCCGCACCGGAGTCGAACTGCGCCTGTGGGATTCGCCGTTGCAGGCGGTGATCGGCGGGATCATGGTCGCGATGGCGCTGGGCGCGACGGTGTTGCGCAACCGGCTGGCCAGCGTGCTCGTCGTCGGGGTCACCGGCTACGGCTGCGGCGTGATCTTCGCGCTGCACGGCGCACCCGATCTGGCGCTGACCCAATTCCTGGTCGAGACACTGACTTTGGTGATCTTCGTGCTGGTGCTGCGCGCCTTCCCGGCGGAGATCGAGGCGGGCCGGGCCACCCCGTTCAAGGCACGCCGGGCGGTGTTGGCCGCACTGGTCGGCGCCGCCGTTACTGCGCTCGGCGCGTTCGCCGAGGCAGCACGCACGGCCGAACCGATCTGGCACCGAATCCCCGACGCCGCATACCAATTCGGCGGCGGCAAGAACGCCGTCAACGTGCTGCTCGTCGACGTCCGCGCCTGGGACACCCTCGGCGAGATCTCGGTGCTGGTGGTCGCGGCGACCGGCGTCGCCTCGCTGGTGTTCCGCAGCCGCCGCTTCGGCAGCGCCCCGCGCGCCGTCGACTCACCGAACTACGACCCGGACCTGGTGAGCTGGCTGCCCGCCGGACGACTGGTCGATCGCGCAGACCGCTCGATGGTCATGCAGATCACCACCCGGCTGGTGTTCCCGACCATCATGGTGCTGTCGGTGTACTTCTTCTTCTCCGGTCACAACGCGCCCGGCGGCGGTTTCGCGGGCGGGCTCACCGCCGGACTCGCGCTGACGCTCCGTTATCTCGCCGGTGGCCGTTACGAACTCGGCGAGGCGCTGCCGGTCGACGCGGGTCATCTGCTCGGGGCCGGATTGACCTTGGCCGCCGGAACCGCGGTCAGCTCACTGTTTTTCGGCGTCCCGCCGCTGTCCTCGGCGATCTTCGAGGTGACGCTGCCGCTGCTCGGCCACATCAAACTGGTCACCGCACTGTTCTTCGATCTCGGCGTCTATCTGATCGTCGTGGGCCTGGTGCTCGATGTGCTGCGCAGCCTCGGCGCGCGACTGGACAGCGAACTCGCCGCGAGCGAAACCAGCACGGCGACAGGAGGTTCCGTCAAGTGACCGCCAATCTGACGCTGCTGATCGTCATCGGCATCCTGGTCGCCTGCGGCGTGTATCTGATCCTGGAGCGCGCGGTGTCGAAGATGCTGCTCGGCATGATCCTGTTCGGCAACGCCGTGAACCTGCTGATCATCACCCTGGCCGGCCCGGACGGCCGGGCGCCGATCCAGGGCCAGACCGACACCACGCACCGCGACACCGCCGACCCGCTCGCGCAGGCGATGGTGCTCACCGCGATCGTGATCACCATGGGTCTCGCGGCCTTCGTGCTCGCCCTCGCCTACCGCTCCTACACGATCACCACCACCGACGATGTCGAGAACGACCAGGAAGACGTCGATGTCGCCCGCAGGCGCGAGCGAGAGGACCCGGAAGATTGAACCTCTCCCCCGGCCTGCTGCCGATCCTCATGCCGCTGCCCGTGCTGGTGCCGCTGCTCGCGGCCGCGGGCACCCTGGTCTTCGGGCGCAGGCCACGGACCCAGCGCACCATCATGCTCAGCGCGCTCACCGCTGTGGTCGTCATCTGCGGGTTGCTGTTGTATCTGGCCGACCGCGACGGCACCACCGCGCTGCAGGTCGGCAACTGGGAGACGCCGATCGGCATCACCCTGGTGGCGGACCGGCTGTCCGCGGGAATGCTGCTCGTCTCGTCGATCGTGCTGCTCGCCGTCGCGCTCTACGGTTCGGGACAGAACATTCGCGACGGCGACGAACGGCAGCCGACCTCGATCTACCGGCCCACGTATCTGGTATTGACCGGCGGGGTTTCGGCCGCGTTCCTGGCCGGTGACCTGTTCAACCTGTTCGTCGGCTTCGAGATCCTGCTCGCCGCGTCGTTCGTGCTGCTGACCGTCGGCGGCACCGAGGAACGGATCCGGGCGGGTGTGTCGTATGTGATGGTGTCGATGCTGGCGTCGCTCATCTTCCTGACCGGCATCGGCATGACCTACGCGGCCACCGGCACGTTGAACCTGGCGCAGCTGGCCCAGCGGATCGGCGCGGTACCGGAGGGCACCCGCACGGCCATCTACGCGGTGCTGCTCGTCGCGTTCGGCATCAAGGCGGCGGTGTTCCCGCTGTCGAACTGGCTGCCCGACTCCTACCCCACCGCGCCCGCGCCGGTGACCGCGGTGTTCGCCGGTTTGCTCACCAAAGTCGGTGTGTACGCGATCATCCGGACGCACTCGCTGCTGTTCCCCGGCGGAGAGTTCGATTCGATTCTGCTGGTGTGCGGGTTGCTCACCATGCTGGTCGGCATCTTCGGCGCGATCGCGCAGAGCGATATCCGGCGACTGCTGTCTTTCACCCTGGTCAGTCACATCGGGTACATGATCTTCGGCGTCGGGCTGGCCAGCACGGCGGGGCTGGCCGGTGCGGTTTTCTATGTGGCGCACCACATTCTGGTGCAGACCGCGCTGTTCCTGGTGGTCGGCCTGATCGAGCGGCAGGCGGGCTCGACCTCGCTGCGCAGGCTCGGCGGCCTGGCCACGGCGAGTCCGCTGCTGGCCGTGCTGTTCCTGATTCCCGCGCTGAATCTCGGTGGTATTCCGCCGTTCTCGGGGTTCATCGGCAAGGTCGCGCTGTTGCAGGCGGGCGCAGAGGACGGCAGCGTGCTGGCCTGGACACTGGTGGCAGGCTCGGTGCTGACCAGCCTGCTCACGCTGTATGCCATCGCGCGGGTGTGGAGCAAGGCGTTCTGGCGGCCGCGGGTGGAAGCACCCGAGGGGCATCTCACCGCAGCGAGAACTCCTTCGCTGATCGAGGATTCGACGGACGTGCTCTACGACGAGCGCACGCATCCCGGCCGGATGCCGCTGCTGATGGTCGGCTCGACGGCCGCGTTGGTGGCGGTCGGGCTCAGCCTGACGGTGCTGGCGGGACCGATCCTGCGCATCGCCGACCGGGCGGCCGAGGATCTGCGTGATCCCGGCGTGTATATCACTGCGGTGCTTGGTAATTCGCCCGCCGGGCAAGGAGATCCCCGATGAGGGGGGTGAGTCGCGAGTCCGTCGTGCGGATCGGCGTGCTGAGCTGGCTCACCGTGGTCTGGATCGCGCTGTGGGGGGACCTCAGCGTTGCCAATCTGCTGGCGGGGGTGGCGGTCGGTGCGTTGATCATGGTGGCTCTGCCGTTGCCCCGGGTGCCGGTGAACGGGCGGCTGCATCCGCTGTCGATGCTCGAATTGATCGTTGTGGCTTCGTATTACGCGATCGAATCCAGCCTGCAGGTGGCGTGGTTCGCGATCCGGCCCGCGCCGCCGCCGGTCTCCGGAGTGCTGCGCGTCTACCTGAGTACCAAGTCCGATCTGGTGCTGGTGCTGTGCACCGACCTGCTGAACCTGATCCCGGGCACCATGGTGCTGGAGATCGATCGGCGGCGCTGCGTCGTCTACGTGCACGTACTCGACGTGAGCAGCGACGCGGCAGTGGACAAGTTCTACCGGACGACCCGGCGCCTGGAGAAGTTGCTCATCTCCTCGTTCGAGCGCCATTCCGAATGGCGGTCGACTCCGACCAGACCCCCGGAGGTGGAGCCGTGACCGTTGTCGCCATCATCGCGGGAGTGTTGCTGACGGCCGCCGCCGTGATCACCAGCTACCGCATTCTCGCCGGGCCGAGCACCCTGGACCGGATCGTCGGCATCGACTCGCTGATGGCGATCGCCGCCTCCGGCCTGGCCGTCTGGGCCGCCTACAGCGAGGACACCACGATCATCCCGGCGATCATCGCGCTGGCCCTGGTCGGCTTCCTCGGCTCGGCCGCCGTCACCCGCTTCCGCGTGAAGGACGAACAGTGAACCCAATTCCGCTCAGCCGACCGGTATTCCGATACGGAGGCGACCGATGACCGTGTGGCAGTGGATCTCCGGCGCACTCATCCTGTTCGGCGCCACCCTGGCCCTGACCGCGTCGATCGCGATCGTGCGCTTCCCCGACACCCTGACCCGCATGCACGCCGCCACCAAACCCCAGGTGATCGGCCTGATCCTGGTCCTAGCAGGCGCCGGCATCGAACTACTAGGCCACGGCAACGTCTGGGCCCTAGTCCTAGTCGGCCTCTTCACCCTGCTCACCGCCCCGGTAGTAGCCCACCTCATCAGCCGCACCGCCTACCGCGAACAAAGCCACCGCGACGGCCTACTCACCGTCAACGAACTCGGCGACACCATCGACTGAGTTCGGTCCGCGCACACGATTCAACAACCTTGCCCACTGTACAGAATCCCGTACAGTGGATTAGGTGACCGCCATGAGAGGAACTGCGATGCGCCCCATCTCCATCACCGAGGCACGAGCCAACCTAGCCGCAGTCCTGGATTCGGCTACCGAAGACTTCGAGGAGGTCGTCATCACTCGCGCCGGGCACGAGCCCGCCGTGGTCATCTCCCTTCGCGAGTACGAGTCACTGAAGGAAACCGCATACCTCCTGGGCAATCCCGCCAATGCCCGGCACTTGGAGCAGTCGATAGCGCAACTGCGAGCCGGAGAAGCCGAAGCCCACGATCTCATCGACACTGACGAGGAAATCGTCGAGTGAAGATAGCCTTCACCCCTAATGGCTGGGCCGACTACTTGTGGTGGCGGGCCAATGATCGGGCGACCCTGAAACGGGTGAACAAACTCATCGACGACATCACCCGCAACGGCTACGAAGGCATCGGCAAACCAGAAGCGTTGCGCCAGAACCTCGCTGGGCTCTGGTCCCGCCGCATCAGCCAAGAACATCGCATCGTGTATGTCATCGAGGACGACACAGCCAAGATCGTCGCCTGCCGCCACCACTACGAATAGCTCAGAGCACGGCGGACTCAGCGCGAAGCTGTCTCCACTTCGCGCTGCGAGGCAACGGTCTGTCGTTGACCGGCGAACCAGGTGGCGTGGAAGCCTGCGGCCAGGCCTGCGAGCAGGGCGAGTACGACTGTGCCTGCGAGGACGGGGTATTCGGCCATGTGGACCGGCAGGTAGCGGTAGGACAGTAGTAGGACGGCCAGCACCAGGGTGCCGCCCGCGACGAGGCGGATACGGAACCAGCCCCAGCCGCGTTCGGGGTCGCGCAGTGCCGATTCGACGGTCAGGCACAGCACCGCGCCTGCGACGAGGTCGACGCCGTAGTGGTAGCCGAAGCCGAGGGTGGCGGTCACCGTGGCGAGCAGCCAGAAGGCGCCGCCCCAGCGCACCACGCTCGGTGCGGGTCCGCCGTCGGTGTCGCGACGGGTGTGCAGGAATACTGACAGCGCCCAGGCGGTGTGCATGGACGGCATGCAGTTACGCGGTGTCGCCGAGTCGAACGGCATCGGCATGGGGTTGCGGTCCAGTGGCGGCACCACGCTCGGCCAGTAGTTGCCCAGCTGCAGCCCGTGCCCGTCCGACCCGAACGCGAACATCGGCCCGACCACCGGGAAGATCACATAGACGATCGGGCCGACCAGCCCGAGCACCAGGAACGTGCGCACCAGATAGTGGGTCGGCCAGCGGCCGCTGGACACCACCCGGCGCAGCTGCCACACCGCGACCACGATCGCCGCGACCGGCAACTCGATATAGACCCAGTGCAGTACCCCGTAGACGACCGGCCCGAGCACGTCGAGCACCCGACCCATCACCCAGGACGGATCGCCGAGCGCGTGATCGGCGAGCAGCACGTATTCGTCGAGCACCGTCGGCCTGCTCATGATGGTGACGTGCAACCACACGTCGCCGACCTTGGTGGCGAGGATGAGCAGCGCACCGAGCGCGGCGGCGTGCAGTGCGTTGCGTCGTTCGGTGCCGTCCCAGCGCAGCCATGCGTACGCCGCGAGCCCGGTGAGCACGATCACCGGACCGTTCCCGATCGCGAAGGACGCACCGGCCAGCAGCCGCATGCCCGCCCACACCACGTCGATGGCCACGGCCGCGCTCAGCGCGAGGATCCGGCGTCGCGTCGAAATGCCAACCAGCGCAAGCACCAAGCCGGCCCACGGCACCGACATCGACTTGGGCGTGCCCACGTAGTCCTGCCACAGACTCCCCAGCGGACCCTGGAACCCTTCGCTCATCGCCACGATTTGCAGCGCGATCAGCAGTACCGGCACCGCGGCAACGCCCGCCGCGACCCATACCCGGGTCGGCGGCACACGCAACCGAGGAGCGGCACTTCCTACTCTGGGTCCCGGGTCTTCGACAAGCACTCGACCATAGTAAACGGGGGGTGAACGCCATCCCACTGGCCGACTGAACAGTGGGCGACCGAACCCACTGTGCTAGTTACCGCGGATACTACTGCTCGAGCTCCTTGACCAGCGCGTCTACCACCGCGACCAGGTCGCCCTGCGCGGCGGCGGCGACTTTGCGCTGCCGCTGGTATGACGCACCTCGCTCCGGGATCTCCGCGACGAAGGCCAATTCGTCCGCGCAGCCGAGCCGTTTCGCGGTCGGCTCCAACCGGTTCAGCAAGTCGGTCACGTCGTCGGTGATCAGTCGCTCGTTGCTGTGGTCGTCCACGATGATGATCGCGTCCAGGCCGTAGCGGGCGGCCCGCCACTTGTTCTCCTGCACGTGCCACGGCGGCAAGGACGGCAGCGTCTCGCCCTCCTCCAGCCTGCGGTCCAGGTCGACGATCAGGCAGTGGATCAGCGCGGCCATCGCCGCCAGCTCGGCGCGGGTGGACACCCCGTCGCACACCCGCACCTCGATCGTGCCCCACTTCGGCGCCGGCCTGATGTCCCAGTGCATCCCGCCGAGCTGCTCGAACACCCCGGTCTTGAACTGGTCGTGCACGAAATGCTCGAAGCCACGCCAGTTTTCGAATTGGAACGGCAGACCGGCGGTGGGTAGCTGCTGGAACATCAGCGTCCGGTTGCTGGCGTAGCCGGTGTCGGAACCGGCCCACATCGGCGACGACGCGGACAGCGATAGTAGGTGTGGATACTGCATCAGCAGCGCGTTCAGGATCGGAAAGACCTTGTCCCGGTGCGAAACTCCGACGTGCACGTGCACGCCCCAGATCATCATCTGGCGGCCCCACCACTGGGTGCGCTCGATCAGCTCGTCGTAATGCTCGGAGCGGGTCAGCTGCTGCGCCGACCACTGGGCGAAAGGATGGGTGCCCGCGCAGAACAGGTCGACCCCGAGCGGGTCGGCGGCGCGGCGGACCGCGTCCATGGTGCCGCGCAGATCCTCGACCGCGTCGCCGACGGTCTCGTGCACGCCGGTGACCAGCTCGACCGTGTTGCGCAACAGTTCCTTGGTCACCTGTGGGGTGCCGTCGTGCGCATGCAGGTCACCCAGCGAATCGAACACCGCCGCAGCGGTATTCGACAGATCGCGGCTCACCTTGTCAACGAGTGCGATCTCCCACTCGATGCCTATGGTGGGCCGGGGCGATCCATGGAAGGGAACGTGTTCTCTGCCTGCCCCGGCCATATCGGCTCCTGCGCTACTGGATCACACCGCAGGCAACGCGGCCGCCCGCGTCGCCTGTCGCTAGCGTCGTATCATCCGGGCCGGCAACGCCGTCGGCTCGGAGGTATCGGTTCGGGATGTTGCCGAAGTTGTCGGCGTCGGCGTGGATCATCAACGCCTTGTTCTTCAGATCGTCGAGCGTCAGCGCGTCGGTGGTGGTGACCAGCTTGGCGGTGCCGTCGGAGCGGACCTCGAGCGAGGTGAGGTCGCCGCTGGCCGGGTGCGTGTTCGCGCTGCCGACCTGCAGATGGCCACCGGCCGAAAGGAAGTCGCCGGACGGGCCGCCGGTCGGCGCGACCGAGTTGGCCTCGCACTTGCCGATCGAGTGCACGTGCAGGCCGTGGAAGCCGGGCCGCAGGCCGTGCGCCTCGACGGTGATCTGCAGGTGGTTGCCGTCCTTGACGATGTTCGCGGTGGCGACCGAGCCGCCCGCGGCGTCCTTCAGGTCGACCTTCACACCCGTGTTCGACTCCGCGCTACCGGTTTCCTTGCCGGATGCACTCGCCGGCGGGGCGGCCGCGCCACTCCACACGGGCGGGGTCGTTCCCTTGACGTCACTAGACTCCTGGCTGTTGGTGCAGCCTGCGAGGCCGAGGACCGCGACCGCGAGCACCGGGGTCACAGTCCGCCAGGACGGGCGACGAGTTGTGGACGGGGCCATCGGGGAACTCCTTTATGAGTACCGAGTTTACGAAGTTTACGAGTAAAGCTGGGTGGACACATTCGTTACCGGACAAGATGATGCCACGTCCGCCGTGTCGCGCCGTGACAGGCCCGTTCAGCGGCAGGTCGCCAGTTGGAGCGGCAGGTCGCCAGTTGTCAGTTACCCGTCACGATGACGGTTACACCGGGCGAGGTCTCGCCCAATCCACTCGACTTCGATTCCGCGGTGATGCCCAACTCTTGCGCGATCGCCATCCCGGCCTCCTTGTCGCCCGGCGAATTGCCGTAGTACACGGTGGTTTTCGGGATATTCGCGCCGGGGTAGTTGCCTGTCTCGACGACATTCCAGCCTTCGGCGGTGAGCTGGCTCGCGGTCTTGCCGGCCAGGCCGACGATCATGCTGTTGTTCAGCACGGTCACCTGAGCCGACTTTGCGGGCGCCGCGGCGGTGGTGGTCGCGGGGGGCGTGGTCGACGGTGTGGTGGTCGACGAAGACGGCGCGGCGGAGGAGGTGGCCGACGCCACGGAGTCCGATGTTGTCTTCGGGACCGTGCTGCTCTGCGGCACCTGCGGGGCGGCGGCCACGGTGGTCGAGGTGGCCGACTCCGATGGACCGGATCCGGAGCTGTCGGCGTCGGACTTCGACAGCGACATCGCACCAAGGCCGCCGAAGACGATGGCCAGTGCGATCAACACCATCGCCAACGCTCGCAATGGCGGCCCACCGGAGGTGGGATTCGGATAGCTCACCTAGTCGAGCCTAGCTCGGTCATACCTGGAAACCGAGCCGTCGCGCGGCCCTGGCTTTTTGCCTGCTCGCCCGCAGCCTGCGCAGCCGCTTGACCAGCATGGGGTCGGCGGCGAGCGCCTCCTGCCGGTCCACGACGGCGTTGAGCACCTGGTAGTACCTGGTAGGCGACATGCCGAACAGCTCGCGGATGGCTTCTTCCTTCGCCCCCGCGTACTTCCACCACTGGCGTTCGAAGGCCAGGATGTCGTGTTCGCGACGGCTGAGTCCGTCGCCGGTCGTTTCCGCTGCCGTGACATCGTCGCTCGCGGAAGGGTCGCCCTGGATCGCGGAAAGATTCCGTGCCGCTGCGCCGTCCATCTTGCTCCCTCGCCGAGTTACCACCAGACGAAAAATGGTGCTTGTACGTCGCGGATCATTCAACCACGAGAGCGTGGGATCGCCGGGGGTACGGCGCGGCGTGTTCCCTACCTGCCGGTAGGCGTGTCGCGGGAAGGTTGCCGCCCCCGCACGGTCGGCGACCGGGCGACGCGGCAATAATTGTGCACATGGCTATCCTCCCGATCGTGATCGTCGGCGACCCGGTTCTGCACAATCCGACCGAGCGGGTCACCCATACACCGGAGGAACTGGCCGAGCTCATCGCGGATATGTACGAGACGCTCGACGCCGCGCACGGTGTCGGCCTCGCCGCCAACCAGGTGGGCGTGCCGCTGCGGCTGTTCGTCTACGACTGCCCCGACGTCGCGCCCGACGGCACCGCGACCAGACGCCGCGGCGCGGTGATCAACCCGGTGCTGGAGACCTCGGCGATCCCGGAGACCATGCCGGACCCGGACGACGACGAAGAGGGCTGCCTCTCGGTGCCCGGCGAGCAGTACCCGACCGGTCGTGCCGAATGGGCCAAGGTCACCGGCACCGACGAGCACGGCAATCCGATCGAACTCGAGGGCAAGGATTTCTTCGCCCGCATGTTGCAGCACGAGGTCGGGCACCTGGACGGGTTCCTCTACGTCGACGTGTTGATCGGGCGCAACGCCCGTGCCGCGAAGAAGGCGATCAAGCGCAACGGTTGGGGCACACCGGGACTCAGCTGGATCCCCGGGACCGTCGCGGATCCGTTCGGTCATGACGACTGACGGAAACGGCATTCCGGACATCCCGCTCGGCCGTCGCGTGGTGCTGCGCTACCGGCTGCCCGCCGGTTATCCACAGCCACTCACAGATGTGATCGGCGAACTGGTCTCGCTGGATCCGCCGACCGTGCGCGGGGCCGACGGACAGGTCGTTTCGGTGACGCCGGATCGGGTGGTCGCGTTGAAAGCGGTGGGGCCCAGGCCGATTCGCACGCGCGAGATCAGGTCACTGGAGGCCGCCGCCGCGGATGCCTGGCCTGGTGTCGAGCACACATGGATCGACGGGTGGTTGGTGCGCGCGGGTCACGGGTACACCGGTCGCGCCAATTCCGCTGTGCCGCTGGGTGGTTCCGATGGGCCCGCGGTGGTGACGCAGGAGGCGATCCATCGCATCGGTGAGTGGTACACCGGGCACGGATTGCCGCTGCTGCTTGCGTTGCCCGATCGCCTCGCTCCCATCCCGCCGGGCTGGGACAGTTGGCGCGAGACCATCATGCTGGCCATCGACATCGAGAACTTCGTGCTCCCGCAGGGGCCATCGATGGTGCGCGTCGCCGCCGCACCGGACGACGCCTGGCTGGAGTTGAACCGCTACGAAGGCGAATTGCCGACGCCGCAGCGACTTTCGGCGCGGGAACCCGATGTCGAGGTGTTGACCGCCGTGCGCGACGGCGAACTGGGGTTCGCCTCGCTCGGCGTGCCGACGCCGATCGCGATCGGGCGCGGCGCGGTCACCACCGCACCGGACGGGCGCCGGTGGATCGGGCTGACCTGCGTGGCAGTCGGCGCGGAGCACCGCAGGAAGGGCCTCGGTTCGCTGGTGTGCGCCGAGCTGATCCGGTGGGGTCACGGGCGCGGCGCGACGCACGCGTACCTTCAGGTCGAAGCCGGCAACAGCGGTGCCCTCGCGCTGTATCGCGAGCTGGGTTTCGTCGAGCACCACATGTATCGGTACGCGTCTCCGACGAACCACCCACACGCGTCCGCCGACCTCCGGTAAAACGGAGTAATACCCCTACGAAGGAAGGCCGCTGTGCGCCTCGCCACCTGGAACGTCAATTCGATCCGCTCCCGGCTGGACCGGGTGGCGGAGTTTCTGGACCGCCAGGATATCGACGTGCTGGCCATCCAAGAGACGAAGTGCCGCGACGACCAGTTCCCGTTCGAGCGTTTCGACGAACTCGGTTACGAGGTCGCCCACCTCGGCATCAACCAGTGGAACGGCGTCGCCATCGCCTCGCGGGTCGGGCTGAAGGACGTGGAGCTCGCCTTCCCGAACCAGCCCGGCTTCGACAAGGAGGCCGGTGAATCGCTGATCAGCGCCCCGGTGGTCGAGTCACGCGCGCTCGGCGCCACCTGCGGCGGCGTCCGGGTCTGGAGCCTGTACGTGCCCAACGGCCGCGCGCTGGACGACCCGCACTACACCTACAAGCTGGAATGGCTTGCCGCCCTTCGGGAAAACGGCGCCCGCTGGCTCGCCGAAGACCCGCAAGCCAAGATCGCCCTCGTCGGCGACTGGAACATCGCCCCCACCGACGACGACGTCTGGTCCCCCGAGTTCTTCGAGAACAAGACGCACACCTCAGTCCCCGAACGCGACGCCTTCCAATCCTTCCTCGACACCGGCTTCGCCGACGTCATGCGCCCCTTCGCCCCCGGCCCCGGCATCTACACCTACTGGGACTACACCCAACTCCGCTTCCCCCGCAAAGAGGGCATGCGCATCGACTTCATCCTCGCCTCCCCCGCCCTAGCCACCACCGCAACCGACGCCGTCGTCGACCGCGAGGAACGAAAAGGCAAGGGCGCCAGCGATCACGCCCCCGTGATCGCCGAATTCACCGACTGAGGTCGACGAGGGTCACGGCGCCCACTGTTCGAGCGGCTCGGTATCAAGAGTGATACCGAGCGGCTCGGGGAGCAGTACCTCTGTCCCGAACGGCATCGTCACAACCTGCTGGTATCGATCCGCGCTGAGACCGCTGTAGACACCGACCTCGCGGGCCGCTCTGTCGATCAGCAAGTAGACGGGAATACCCGCCGTCGCGTAGGCCCGCGGCTTGTCTGTTCGGCTCCGCCGATCAGCGTCCTCATCGTGCGAAGTGACTTCGGCAACCATGAGTACCGGATCCGCATCCGCCCATTTGCCTTGACCTACAAAGGCTTCAGCGTCAGCCAGCACGCCATCCGGACGCGCCCGACCCGTGCGATCGTCACCGACGACAAGCCCCTGCGCGGTCGACAACCACAACTCCGGACGGTTCAGCACGAACATGCGTATCAGCCACGCGACGATGCAGCCGTGGTTCGCATTCGGCAAGGGTTTGGCACTCAATTTCCCCTCGACGAACTCCAATCGAAGCCCGTTCGCGATGCGGTGGGCCGCCTGAGCGAGTTCCTCGAACTCTTCGATGCTCATCAGCGGCTCTCGGACTGCTGCCATGACAGAACCGTACCGACATCGTCCGACAACTCGGCAGGCTTTCGACTCCCACTGTCGCAGGTGCGCTGACACAATCGACGACCTGCACGGTCGGACGCTCAGTTAGCCGAGGGATTCGAGCAGGCAGTCCGCCGGTAGTCGTCGGCCGCACCGTCTGCCCGAATGACGGTAATCGCGAAAGTCCCTGTTCTCTACGGGTTCATCTCGTAGGTGCCAGCCAGCGCCCTGGCCTGGGCCAGCACCTGTTCGAAGCGGGCTCGGTCGGCTATGGGGCGGCGGATGAGGTCGAGGGCTCGGGTTTGCTGGGCCTTGGTGGCGGCTGGCTTGGTGTGCAGGGTGAGGGCGTTCTTGGCGAACTCGCGGACGAAGTTGTCGAAGATCTGGTCGAGGACGGCGGGGTCGGTGGCTTCGATCTCGGCTTGTTCGAGGATGAGTTGGGCGTAGGGGAGGGCGGTGAAGAGCTCGCCGAGGGCGAAGAGGAAGTCGACGTCGCGTTGCTGGGCCGCGGTGGGTGCGGCGGCGGCGAGCAGGGTTTGGAAGGCGAGGGCCTGTTCCAGGAAGACGGCGACATTCGGGACGTGCGTGAACTTCTCGAAGACTCGGCGCCAGTCGCTGAAGCGGATGCGGCCGAGGCCGCTGCTCGGGCCCTGACGGAAGAGGAATTCGTCGTCGGCTGCGTCGCGGCGGGTCGGCACCGGAGCGTATGTGGCACCGGCGAATTCGGCGCGCAGCTTCGGCACGGCGGCACTGGCGCGCGGCGCGAGTCGACGGCTCGACCAGCTCAGCGCACCGGAGACCGCGCGCACGGTGCCCTTCGGCGCGGAACCCGCGCCGGGCAGGAATTGCAGGGCGGCGAGCCCGGCGTCGGCGGGATGGAACATGTAGTTGGCCATGAACTTCAGTGACAACGCCATGTTCACGTGCACGGTGCCTTCGAGCCGAGGCAGCCCGAACAGGCCGAGCATCGCCATCGGGAAGTACATGTCCTTCTCGAAACCGCGGGCGGCGATCACGTCCGCGAGATCCTCGATGATCCGCTGCCCCTGCCGGGTGACGGTCATCTTCTCGATCGCGTTGAACAGCAGGTAGCGCCGGTCGTCCGGCGAAGCGGAGCGCATGTAGTCGATGGCCCGCTCGCTGTAGAGCTTCATCGCCATCAGCCGCGCGAACGAGTCGGTCATCAGCGACTGCACCTGCGGGAACTCGGTTACCCGGTGCCCGAACAGGATTCGGTTCTCCGCGTGCGTAATGGCCTCGTAGTAGGCGTGTTCGCAGGCGCCGACGGCGCCGAAGCCGAGGTTGAACTTGCCGACGTTGACGGTGTTCATCGCCGCGTGGAAGGCCGCCTCGCCACGGTGCAGGATGTCCTCCTCGGCAACCGGATACCCGTCGAGATCGAAGGCGGCCACGTACATCTGGCTGTCGACGACATTGCCGCGCAGGTGGTAGTTCTCGTGCTTGCTGTCCGCGACGAAGAACAGGTAGCCCTCGTAATCCTCTTGTGTCGGTTTACTTTCCAGCGCCTTGGAGCTGTCGATGATCGGCTTGTCCGAGCGCCGCCCGAACACCGAGACCAGCGCGGCCTGGTTGCCGTTGCCGATGTAGTGCTTGCCGCCGGTGGCGCGGTAGCCGCCGCCGGACTGCGGCTCGACCATCATGTCGGTCGAGTAGACGTCGGCGCCGTGCTCCTTCTCGGACAGGCCGAAGGCGAAGATCTCGCCGGAGTCCAGCAGGGCGGCGGCCCGCTGCTTGGCCGCCGCGTTGTCGCTCTGCCAGATCGGGCCGAGGCCGAGGATGGTGACCTGCCAGACGTACCAGTACTGCATGGAGTAGAAGCCGAGGATCTTGCTCATCGTCGCGATCCGCCCGGTGTCCCAGCGCTTGTTCGGATCGCCGTTGGCCTCGGCGGCCGGTGTGAGGAAGGTCGCGAAGACACCCTCGCGCTTCACGAAGTCGAGGAACTCGGCGTACCAGACCCGGTCCCGATCCTCCTGCTTGAGCACCGCCTTGCCGCGTCCCTCGAACCAATCGACGGTCGCGCGCAGCAGTCGCCGGGTCTCCGCATCGAACTCGGCGAACTCGCAGGTCTTCGGGTTGAACAGGGTTTCGGTCATCGCTGACTCCTCGGCCGTGGCATCGCGCTGGCGCCTGCTGGCAGGTCGCTCGACAAGGGCAGCCGGCAGGATCCAGCCGACTTCATTCATGACTGTAGCATTAACCTTCGCTGATGTAGGAAGTTGATCTACAGGCGTTGGACCAGCGAGAACTCCGCAACTTACGCTGCTATGTTGGTGCCCATGGGTAGCGATTCGGCCGTGCGGCCGCGACAACGGGCGCCGCACCTCGGCCCGGAACGCCGCCGCCCGCAGGTGCTCGACACCGCGCTGGCCATCGCCGTGGAGCACGGCATCGCGGCGATCACCATGGCCGCCATCGCCGAGCGGATGAACGTGACCCGTCCGGTGGTCTACGCCTGCTTCGCCGATCGCGTCGAACTGATCGAGGCGCTGATCCAGCGCGAGGAGAGCTACCTGGTCGACGACCTGCTCGGGGTGATGCGCCGCCGCGACGTCGACGCGGGCGAGACCGTGTTCATCGAAGGCTTCCGCGCGCTGCTGGAGAAGGCCGCCGCCCGGCCCGACGCCTGGCGGCTGCTGTATGGCAATCCCGATCCGGCAGTGGTGGATTCGTTCGGACGCGGCCGCGCGCTCGCCATCGAGCGCTGCACCGCGCTGCTGCGGCCGACGCTGCGCGCCTGGGGCACCGAAGACGCCGAACGCAAGCTGCCGGTGCTGGTGGAGCTGTGGGTGTCGGCCGGTGAAGGTGCGGTGCGCAACCTGCTCGCGGACGCGGACAACTGGACACCGCAGGATCTCGGCGCCTTCGTCGGCGCGGCGGTATACCGCGCCCTCCGGCACGCCTGAGCTCCCCCGCCTCTCCGCGTATTCAGGCCAGACTCAGGTGGGGCAACAGTCGCTTAGGCGACTGGCGGCGTAGAGGCGGTTGGATTAGCCCGTACCCGACGAGTTACCCATGTGCTCCCGAGATCAGTCGGCCTGTTCGACCCAAATAGTCATGTTTGGCAAATCGTCGGCTGAAAGCTGAACAACTAGTCGAAATGCCTCCCGATGCCCCGATGTTCCGGCAGAATTCGCGCCGTCGGGGGTGGATTCCGCCACTGCGCCCGACCGGCCATCACTACGATGGTGACCAGTTGAACCAGGCCACAAGCCAGGCAAGGAGGTGCGGTCATGGCGTTCTATCGACAGGTAGGAGCGGTGCCGCCGAAACGGCATACGCAACATCGGGATGAGCAGGGACAGCTCTATTACGAGGAGCTGATGGGCGAGGAGGGCTTCTCCGGCGACTCGTCGCTGCTGTACCACCGTGGGCTGCCGCCCGCGATCGTCGACTCGACGGTGTGGGAGCTGCCTGATCAGACCACCACCCCGAATCATCCACTGCGGCACCGACATCTGCGATTGCCGGACCTGTTTCCGGACGACACCCCGGCCAGGACCGACCCGGTGACCGGACGACGCCTGATCCTCGGCAACTCCGATGTGCGCATCTCCTATGTCGTCGCCAAGGGCGCGTCCCCGCTGTACCGCAACGCGATCGGCGACGAGCTGGTCTATGTGGAATCCGGTGCCGCCGTGGTGGAAACGGTCTTCGGCCCGCTGCCCGCGCGCCAGGGCGACCAGGTGCTCATCCCGCGCGCGACCACCCACCGCTGGCTGCCGACCGGCCCGGAACCGTTGCGCGCGTACGTGATCGAGGCAACGAACCACATCACCCCGCCGAAGCGGTACCTGTCGAAGTTCGGCCAGCTGCTCGAGCACGCGCCCTACTGCGAGCGCGACCTGCACGGCCCGGCCGAAACCCTGACCGCGACCGGCACCGACGTGGAAGTGTTCGTCAAGCACCGCCCCGGCGGCAAGGTCGTCGGCACCCGGCTGGTGTACGCCACCCACCCGTTCGACGTGGTCGGCTGGGACGGCTGCCTGTACCCGATCGCCTTCAATATCAGCGACTTCGAACCGATCACCGGCCGCATCCACCAGCCGCCGCCCGCCCATCAAGTCTTCGAGGGGACCAACTTCGTGGTGTGCAATTTCGTGCCGCGCAAAGTCGACTATCACCCGCTGTCCGTCCCGGTGCCGTACTACCACTCCAACGTGGACTCCGACGAGATCATGTTCTACTGCGGCGGAAACTACGAGGCGCGCAAGGGATCCGGCATCGCGCAGGGTTCGGTGTCGGTGCACCCCGGCGGCTACGCGCACGGCCCGCAGCCCGGCGCCTACGAGCGCAGCATCGGACTCGACTACTTCGACGAGCTCGCCGTCATGGTCGACACCTTCCGGCCGCTGGAACTCGGCGAGGGCGCCCTCGCTTGCGAGGACCCGGCCTACGCCTGGACCTGGTCGGGCCGGGGGCCCGCGTGAAGACTCGTGTAGAGGTACCCAGCGATTCGCTGTTCGGCGAAGACAACCTGCCCTACGGCGTGTTCGCGCCCGAGGGCCAGAACTACCGTGTCGGAACGCGATTGGGTGATTCCGTCATCGATCTCGCTACGGCACTGGGTGATCCGGAATTCGCCGAGCCGAGCCTGGCCGCCCTGATGGCGCAGGGCCCGCGGCGCTGGCGCGAGGTGCGCGAGCGCGTCCGCGAACTGGTCGACAACGAGATCGACAGTGCCGCAATCCATGCGCTGTCCGAGGTGCGCCTCGGGCTGCCGGTGCCGATCGGCGACTACGTCGACTTCTACGCCAGCCTCGACCACGCGACGAACCTCGGCCGCCTGTTCCGGCCGGACAGCGAACCGCTGCTGCCGAACTGGCGGCACCTGCCGGTCGGCTACCACGGCCGGGCGGGCACCGTGGTGGTCTCCGGCACCGAGGTGATCCGCCCCAGCGGTCAGCGTCGAACCGATTCGGGCACACCGGATTTCGGGCCGTCCCGGCGACTGGACATCGAAGCCGAGCTCGGTTTCCTGGTCGGCGTCGGTTCTGAACTCGGCGATCCGGTCGAGACCGGCGAGTTCGCCGAGCGCGTCTTCGGTGTCGTGCTGGTCAACGACTGGTCCGCCCGCGACATCCAAGCCTGGGAGTACCAGCCACTCGGCCCCTTCCTCGGCAAGTCCTTCGCGACATCGATCGCGCCCTGGGTCACCCCGCTGGCCGCGCTGGAACCCGCCCGGGTGCCGACGCCCGAGCAGTCCCCTGAACCCCTGCCCTACCTGCAGGAAAAGGAGCCGTGGGGTCTCGATATCGACCTGACGGTGTCCTGGAACGGGGATGCCGTTTCGCACCCGCCCTTCTCCCGGATGTACTGGTCACCCGCACAGATGCTGGCCCATCTCACCGCGAACGGCGCCATCACCCGCACCGGCGACCTGTACGCCTCCGGCACCATCTCCGGCCCGGAACCCGATCAGCGCGGCTCGTTCATCGAACTGTCCTGGGGCGGTAGCGAACCCGTCCTGGTGAACGGCCAGAAGCGCACCTTCCTGGAGGACGGCGACGAGGTGGTCATCACCGCGTCCGCGCCGGGCCCAGACGTGCGGCGCATCGGCCTCGGCGAGGTCCGGGGCCGTATCCGGCCCGCGCACCCGCGCGGATAAACAACACACCACAACGACGCGAGGCGGGCCGAATCGATCGGCCCGCCTCGCGTCGTTTTCTATGATCTATTGTCCCGCAACGGCTCCCCGGCCCGCGTAGACCACCGTGATGAACCCGGTCAGATCCTCGATGAGCATGCCGACCCCGTCCGGGGTGCCGCCGTCGTCGTGATGGTGCAGCCAGTCCGCGACCAGTTCGAACATGCCGCCGATGGCGGCCAGCGCCAGCGCCAGCCGCGCCCGCTGCACACCGGCGTCGCTCGCGGGTTCGCCGGACCATTCGTGGTCCAGAAAGGCCGCCGACCAACGCCGGTTGCTGCGGCGGATCCGCTCCACCGTCGGCGAAATACCGCCCGCCTCACCGAAAGTCACCTTGGCCAGGCGCGGGTCGTCGGCGATGGCGTGCACGAACGCCTCGATCACCGGGACCGCTCGCTGCGGCCAGGCCAGCTCGGCGGCCGCGACGGCGCCGGTGATCACTCGTTGCTGGATCTGCGCGGTGAGCTGTTGGAGCAGCGCGATGTAGCACGCTTCCTTGCTGTCGAAATGGTCGTAGAACCCTTTGGTTCCGACATAGGCGCGCTGGCAGATCTGCTCGATCGATGTTCCCGAATAGCTGTGCTCGGCAAACAGTTCGGTGGCCGCGTCGAGCAGTTGATTGCGCCGCTGTGCGCTGCGCTGTTCGGCGTCGAGTCCACGGATCCGGCGGCGAGCCGACCCCTCGGCAGGCCGCGCGGCGGATTTGCTGCGGGTCATACCTCGACCATAGCTCGACCACTTCTAGAAAGAGTTCTTGTTGATAACACGTTCTCGTGTTGTAATCGCTGTCACGTTGATGAGGAAGGACGCATACGTGTCAGTGATCAATGGTGATCCGACCGGCCGCTTGCGGACCGGAAAACGCGCGGTGGCGGTGCTGGTGACGATGGCGATCGCCATGGCAACCGTGCTGCTGTCCGGCGTGGTAGATCCCGCGCCCGCAGCCGCGGCGCCACTCCCGCATGATGACTCGTTCTACCAACCCCCCGAAGGATTCGCAGACCAGGCACCCGGCGCGATTCTCCGATCGCGCGAGGTGCACCTGGCGGTCCTGACCGCGCTGCCGCTGAACGTGCGTTCCTGGCAGCTGCTCTACCGCACCACCGATCTCAACGAACAGCCCACCGTCGCCGTCACCACGGTCATCCTGCCCGCGGGCGCGGATCCGAACCGCTCCCGTCCGCTGGTTTCGCTGCAGTTCTACTACGACAGCGCCAGCAACGACTGCTCGCCGTCGTATGTGCTGCAACAGGGTTCGGGCCTGGCCGGACTCGAAGGCATCCACTCACAGAGCGAACTCATCGCGATCGCCGGGCTGATCAGCCAGGGCTGGGCGATCTCGGTGCCGGACTACGAGGGTCTCGACGGTCACCTCACGGTGCCGAAGGAGCCCGGTTACATGACCCTCGACGGCATCCGCGCCGCCGAAGGTTTCCAGCCGCTCGGGCTGGACGGCACCAATACCCCGGTCGCGATGTGGGGTTACTCCGGTGGCGGCATGGGCTCCGGCTGGGCCGCCGAAATGCAGCCGACCTACGCACCCGAGCTGAACGTCAAGGGCATCGCCCTCGGCGCGCCGACCTCGGATGTGGTCTCGCTGCTGCACGTCAACGGGTCGATGTTCTCGTCGCTGATCGGCATCGGCATCTCCTCGCTGCGCAAGGCCTATCCGAAGTTCAAGGAGGCGGCCGATCGGTACCTGACGCCCGAGGGACAGGCGCTGATGGACCGGACCGAGCGAACCTGCCTGCCGCGCAACGCGGTCACCCAGATGTTCGTGGACTACGGGCGACTGCTGACCATTCCGATTCCCGACTTCCTGCAAGTTCCGGAGATCAAGGAAACCTTCGAGCAGACGGTGCTCGGCCGGAACATCCCCACCGCACCGATCTTCCTGTACCAAGGCGTCTTCGACGAGGCGGTGCCGGTGTGGACCAATGATCGGCTGTCCCAGCAATGGTGTGCGGGCGGCGCGTCCGTCATCTACAAACGCGATCACCTCAGCGAGCATCTGACCCTGCCGTCGCTCGGCATGGCCGACACGCTCAACTGGCTGAAGTCGCGGCTCGCGCCGAACGCGCCCGACCAGTTCGGCTGCCGCACCGAGAACGTGGTGTCCATGCTGGCCGACTTCAATGCCCTGCTCACGCAGATCGAGATCAACCTGAACGCCACCTTCGGCGCGCTGGGTTTCCCGATCGGCCCACGCGAGCGCTGATTCCGCGCCAGTCGCCTGGCCCTCGACCGGAACCCAACCGGTCGGGGCCAGGCCTTTTTCGTTTCCGCGGGCAGCTCGTCCGATCATGGGGCGATCCTCAGGGTCTCCAGGTACTGTCGGGCTGGAATTTCACATCGCCAACGGGGGCTCGCACCAGCGGGCTGAGAGGACGGCTAGGGCCGTCGACCGTATGAACCTGACCGGGTAATGCCGGCGTAGGGAGGAAACATCATGGCTACTGCTACGTCCAAAGACGGATCCGAGACCATCGAATCCGTCACCACCGGACCCATCGAAGGCAGTGTCAAGCACTACACCGAGGTAGACGGGCTGCGCATTCCGGTCCGTCGGGTCAATCTGACGAACGGCGAGCACTTCGACGTCTACGACACCTCCGGCCCGTACACCGACGACACAGCCCAGATCGATCTGGAGTCGGGCCTACCGAAATTGCGTGACAGCTGGACCAAGCCCGAGGTGGAAGGACCGCCGACCCAGCTCGCCTGGGCCCGGCAGGGCATCATCACGCCCGAGATGCGCTTCATCGCCGCCCGCGAGGGTGTGACACCCGAGCTGGTGCGCGATGAGGTCGCCCTGGGTCGCGCGGTGATTCCCGCCAACCACAAGCATCCGGAGCTCGAGCCGACCATTATCGGCAAGAAGTTCCTGGTGAAGATCAACGCCAACATCGGCAACTCGGCCGTCTCCTCGTCGATCGCCGACGAGGTCGAGAAGATGGTGTGGGCGACCCGGTGGGGCGCGGACACCATCATGGACCTGTCCACCGGCAAGAACATCCACGAAACCCGCGAGTGGATCCTGCGCAACTCCCCCGTCCCGGTCGGCACCGTGCCGATCTACCAGGCGCTGGAGAAGGTGAACGGCGATCCGACCCAGCTCACCTGGGAGATCTACCGCGACACCGTGATCGAGCAGTGCGAGCAGGGTGTGGACTACATGACCGTGCACGCGGGCGTGCTGCTGCGCTACGTGCCGCTGACCGCCAAGCGGGTCACCGGCATCGTCTCGCGTGGTGGATCCATCATGGCCGCTTGGTGTTTGGCGCATCATCAGGAGTCGTTCCTGTACACCAACTTCGCGGAGCTGTGCGAGATCCTGGCGAAGTACGACGTGACGTTCTCCCTGGGTGACGGCCTGCGGCCCGGCTCCATCGCCGACGCCAACGACGAGGCGCAGTTCGCTGAGCTGCGCACCCTGGGCGAGCTGACCAAGGTCGCGAAATCCTTTGGCGTGCAGGTGATGATCGAGGGACCCGGTCACGTGCCGATGCACAAGATCGTGGAGAACGTGCGGCTCGAAGAGGAACTGTGCGAGGAGGCGCCGTTCTACACCCTCGGGCCGCTCGCCACCGATATCGCGCCGGCCTACGACCACATCACCTCGGCCATCGGCGCCGCGATCATCGCGCAGGCGGGCACCGCGATGCTCTGCTACGTCACCCCGAAGGAGCACCTCGGGCTGCCCAATCGGGACGACGTCAAGGTCGGCGTGATCACCTACAAGATCGCCGCGCACGCCGCCGATCTGGCCAAGGGGCACCCGCACGCGCAGGACCGGGACAACGAATTGTCCAAGGCGCGTTTCGAATTCCGCTGGCGCGACCAGTTCGCGCTGTCGCTGGATCCGGACACGGCCAGGGAGTACCACGACGAAACCCTGCCCGCCGAGCCCGCCAAGACCGCACACTTCTGCTCCATGTGCGGGCCGAAGTTCTGCTCGATGCGCATCTCCGCGGACGTGCGCGAGTACGCGGCGCGCAACCAGCTCACCGATGTCGAGGCGATCGAGGCCGGGATGGCGGAGAAGTCCGCCGAGTTCGCCGACAGCGGGAACGCGGTCTATCTGCCGATCGTCACGTAGGTTCGACTGTCCGGCAACACATCCGGTGCCCGCACGCCCCCTGGACGTGCGGGCATCGGACGTTTCAATCCCGCCGCATGATCTCGAGCAGTGACTCCAGGTGGTCGGCCGGGACGACTTCCATCCAGTCACCGTCGCCGCGGATAGTGGCGGCGATGTCGACGGCGATTCGGTTGCGCCACCAGTAGATCGAGCGGCTGACCGGCCGCGAATGCGCTTCGCCCGCGACGAGCAGCTCGGCGAGCAGGCTGGTCCCGGCGAAGACGGTGGGGCCGGTGATCGGGTGGACCAGCAGGTGGGTGTGGCCCGGAATGACGAGCAGCGCGCCCCAGGGGCCGACCACCGGATAGTCGTCCAGCCAGCGCACGTGTGCGGTGACGAAATCCGAAGCACCGTAGAGCATTTGGATGTCGACGTCGTTCATGCCATCGATCTCGGCGGCCATCAGATCGAGCCCGCCGTCGGCCCGGGTGTTGCGCTCGGCGATCTCGAACAGATCGGATTCCCTTGCGCCCCAACGTTGTGCGTTGACATAGGTCACCGGCGTCATGATTTCGCCGAAGTCGATCAACACCCGCTGCAACAGGCCGGGCGCGACCAAACGCCGCACATCATTGATCAGCCCTTTCGTGCGCGCCGAGCACAGCCGGGTACGCAGCAGCGATCGCACGGACTCCAGCCGCGACAGGTCGAGATGCCCGGCGGCCAGGTCGGCGATCTGCATATCCAACCGGTCGCCGACAAGCGTCGACCACAGTTGCCGCGGCGCGCGGGCAACCCGACGTTCCAGCCGAGTACACGGCAGCACGATCCGCCCGGCCCCGCGCCCCGTGAGCGCGAACTCGCCGTCGGATTCCTCGCACCCATACCCGTGCCGCACCGCAACCTCGTTGACCAGCAACTTCAATAGACCCGAGGACGACTCCCGCATGACCCCTCGCTCTCGGTCGAAACCCACTGAGTCCAGTGTATCGAACATACGTTCGAGAGAGAGTGGTCTTCAGCTTCCAGCTACCACGTCTTGCCGAGTTTCCATAGCCGCACCGTGGTGTCTCTGCTACCGGTGGCCAGCAAGGTGCCGTCGGGGCTGAATGCCACCGACGACACCTCGTCGATGTGGCCGGTGAGGGGTTGTCCGCTGGGTTGACGGATGTCCACGTTCGACCACGACCTGTGCATGTTCCGCAGCGACACGGTGTTGCCCGAACCCGCAGCCAGCAGGGCTCCGTCGGGGCTGAACGCGACCGACGACACCTTGCCATCGACAGAGAAGGGCGGTCGGTCGGTTTTACGGGTCCGTACGTTCCACAACTGCACCATGGAATCGAGGCCACCGGAGGCCAACAGTGTGCCGTCCGGGCTGAACGCCACCGAGTAGACGGCCCCGGTGTGGCCGGTGAGAGGCCGGGGGTCGAGTTGGCGGGTGCGCACGTCCCACAATCGGACCGTTCCGTCGATATGACCAGCGGCCAGCAGAGACCCGTCCGGACTGAATGCCACGGACTGCACATCGGAGGAATCGGTAGCAACCAGTGGGGCGTCGGGTTGGCGGGTGTCGGTGTTCCAGAGCCCCACGCTTCCGTACAGACCGCCTGCGACCATCAACGCGCCGGTCGGACTGAATGCCACCGAGCCGAAAGATACTGCTCGTCCATCGAACATGCGCAGGCTGTCGAGTTGGCGCGTGTGCACGTTCCATAACAGCGCATTGACGTGGTCGACACTGGGGACGTGCTGGCCACCCGTCCCTGCGGCCAGCAGAGACCCGTCCGGGCTGAACGCGACCGAGCGTCCTGCCTCGGTACTACCGATAAAGGGTTGTCCGTCGGGTTGGCGAGTCCGCCAGTTCCACAACCGCACCGTACCGTCGTGGCTCCCGGAGGCCAACAGTGTGCCGTCCGGGCTGAACGCCACGGAGTAGACGTGGCCGGCGTGGCCGGCGTGGCCGCCATCCAAGGTCACGGTAGCGCGATGGGCGGCAAGTCCGGCAGCGACCCCGGCGACGACGGGGACAGCGACCATCCCACCGATCAGTACTCGGCGTCGGCTGAGCCGGCTCAACGAAACTGGTGGTGTCTGTACAGGTTCCGACGTTGTCGTGCCGGCACGCACCCACGCAGTCCCGTGGGCGTGCGGATTTGCCGTCGCGTCGGTCAGCGGTGTGGCGGGTTCTGCTGCCAGCCGATGACGACCGGCCGTGCGCGTCGGGATGGCGGTGAGGGCGCGGACCGCGGCGTCAGCCAGATCGGCACAGGTGGTGTACCGGTCGGCGGGTTGCTTGGCCATTGCGGTCGCGATCACCGTGTCCAGCGCGGTAGGCAAGTGCGGCCGCAGTCCGCTGGGTACCGGCGGGGGTTCGGTGATGTGGGCAGCCATGATCGCGGCCTGGTTGGAGCACGGAAAGGGGGGTTGTCCAGTCAGCAGTTGGTAGAGGGTGCAGCCGAGGGAATAGATGTCGGCGCGGTGATCGGTGGTCTGGCTGCTGAAGCGTTCGGGGGCGGCGTAGGCGAAGGTGGCGGCAACACTGGACAGGGTGGCAGTGTCATCGAGCGTGCGAGCGATGCCGAAGTCGGCGAGCAGGACGCGTTCCCCGTCGTCGGCTTCGCGTTCGATGAGCAGGTTGGCGGGTTTGACGTCGCGGTGCAGCACGCCTCGGGTGTGCGCGAAATCCAGGGCACGTGCGGCACCGGCGATCAACCGCACCGCTCGATCAGCCGGTAGCCCGTCGGGAGCCGCGGCCAGCACCGCGTTCGCATCACCGCCGGTGATATAGCGCATCGACAGCCACAATACCGGGTCGTCAGGTCCGCTGCGGTCGTAGACGGGAACGATGTTCGGGTGATCCAGCTGCGCCGCAAGATCTGCCTCGCGGTCGAATGCCGCGTGCGCCTTAGGGTCGGCTGCGAAGGCGTCGTAGAGAACCTTCAGCGCCACCAGGCGTTTCAGCCGTGGATGGCCCGCAAGGTAGACCGCACCCATTCCCCCGGTACCGAGGAGACGTTCGATGGTGTACCCGGCGAAAACCGCCTTCGCCTGCAAAACCACCCTCGACTCCCACTCCTGCACCAGACACAGCACGCAACGGCGAAAGCGATGCGGATCCACGGAAATGTAACGCAGTAGCAGCCCGAGCGCGACTGAACGGCACAGCGAACAAGCCACCACCGAGCGGCCGCGTCAGGCGGCGAATACGGTGCGGATGACGGACTCGTCGCCGTCGACCTCAACCAGTCCGAGGGCGCGGGCGTCGTCGAGGGTGATGGCGCCGGCGGCGAGGCCGAGGATGTAGCCGGGCTCGGCGCGAACGGTGGCGTCGAGTTCGCGGCCGTCTTGGAGGCCGACCTCGAAGCCGGAGCACGATGCGCGGAGCTGGAAGGGCGCGTCGCCGATCTCGAGACCGACCGTCGCCGAGGTGCGGACCTCGACTCGGGCGTTGAGCAGGGCGGGGACGGCGAGAGCGAGCCACTCGGGACGGAAGGCATCACCCTCGGGGCCGCGCACCATGAGCGGGGTGGACCAGCGGATCAGGCCCTCGATCGGCTGACGTAGCTCGGCACCCCACGGGGTGAGGGCGTACTCGACCACGCTGCCCACGCCAGCTAGTCGCCGTTCGACCACGCCTGCGGCCTCGAGTTCGCGGAGCCGGTCGGCGAGCAGGTTGGTCGCGATGCCGGGGAGGCCGTCGATCAGGTCACGGTAACGGGCGGGCGCGATGAGAAGCTGCCGGACGATGAGCAGGTTCCACCGATCGCCGACGACTTCGAGGGATCGGGCTAGCCCGCAGTACTGGCCATAACTACGCATCATTCCCTACTATCGCTTGATATTCTAAAGTGCACGTGACATGCTCAAGCGTACCTGGATACCGAGCCCAGAGGGGGGCCGCCATGGCCGATATCACCAAGAGCGCGCGGCCCGCCTGGGTCGACGACACCTTGTTCCCGTTCGAGAGCCGCTTCGTCGAAATCGACGGGCACAGCGTGCACTACGTCGACGAGGGATCCGGTCCCACACTGCTATTCCTGCACGGTAATCCGACCTGGTCGTTCCTCTGGCGCGACGTGATCCGCGCGCTGCGCGACGACTTCCGTTGCGTCGCTCTCGATTACCCGGGCTTCGGGCTGTCGACGGCGAAGCCCGGCTACCGTTTTCGGCCCGAGGAGCACGCAGATGTGGTCACCGGGTTCGTCGACGCGCTCGACCTCGATCGCGTCACCCTGGTCGGGCAGGACTGGGGCGGCCTGATCGGCCTGGCAGTTGCCCAGCGGCGGCCGGGCATGTTCGAGCGGCTGGTGCTCGCCAACACCTGGGCCTGGCCGGTCAACGGCATCCTGCACTTCGAGGCCTTCGCTCGCACCATCGGCGGACTTCCGGGCCGCTTCCTGGTCCGGCGGTTCAACCTCGTCGTCAATACGTTCATCCCCACCGGCCACCGAAGGCGGAAGCCGACCGCGGCCGAGATGACCCACTACCGCCGACCTATGGACACCCCCGCGCGGCGCCAGGCCTCTGCCATGTTCCCCAACCGTCTCCTCGCCAGCCGGGACTTCTTCGCCGAGGTCGAGGCCCGCCTTCCCGACGTCGCGCACCTGCCGACACTGATCGTGTGGGGTGACGCCGACATCGCCTTCCGCCCCTTGGAGCGCGAGCGACTGGAAGCGACCTTCCCAGACCACGAGACCGTGATCGTCGAGGGCGCCGGAACCTATGTGGAGTCCGATGCGCCCGAGGAGTTCGTCGCCGCGTTCCGCGAGTGGGCAGCGAAGCAGCGTGGAGACCAGCCTTCCGACGGCTGAGCGGCGGCCTGGCCGACAGCTCCTATCCGCTGTCGGCCTGCCTTACTTCAGGTGCCTAGTGAAGAACCGGTTCGCCTCCTCCCCCGCGAACTGCGGGACGCCGGTGTGCCCGCCCATATTGGCGTTCAGCGTCTTCTCCTTGGAGCCGAAGGCGTCGAACAGATCCAGGGCCATTTGCCGGTCGTTTCCTTCGTCGTCCCACTGCAGCAGGACATGCAGTGGGATGGTGGCCTGCCGGGCCTCCTCGATGATGCTGCGAGGCACGAAACTCCCCGCGAACAGCACGGCGGCCGAGATCCGCGGCTCGACTACCGTCAGCCGGACGCCGATGGAGATCACCCCGCCCGAATACCCGACCGGTCCGCCGATCTCCGGCAGCGCGAGCAGGGCGTCCAGGGTGGTCTGCCATTCCGGGACCGCCTTGTCGACCAGCGGCAGGATGAGCCGGTCGACGATCTCGTCGTCGACCCGCCCGCCGGCCGCCAGCGCCCGATGCAGGTCGGCGAGGGCTTGATCGGCGGCGGCCGAACGGGGCCGTTCACCGCTCCAGGGGAGCTCGATGGTGGCCGCGGCATAGCCCTCCGCCACGGCGTGCCGGGCCCGGGCAAGTAGTCGCGGGTACACCTTGCGCAGCCCGAGGGGCGGCGGGCCGAGCAGGATCAGCGGCACCGGTGTGGCTGCGGATGCGGGCGTCCACAGGATGCCGGGGATCTCGCCGAGCGTGAATTCGCGCTCGAGGACGCTGTCGTCGTCGAAGCGCTGTTCTGAAATGAATTGCATGGTCGTGCCTTTCGGGAGTGCTCATGAACGGCGCTCCCGGACGACCTATCGCCCGACCATGACTCCAGCGGGGAGCACCCATGTCGATACTGCGTTCACGGGTACCACCTCCTCTTGCTCTCGCACGGTCTCCAGAAAAGTAGCAGTGGTCGCCGCGGTCCGGCAACGGGTTTTGCGGCGGTTCCGCGCACTTGTCCAGCCGGAACTGGCGGTCGGCCGCAGCGACACGCCAGCCCGAGCGCCGTAGCTCCGAGCCGCAGTTCTTGCTGCTGGAATGAAATCTCTGCGGTAACGAATGGGTGGGTGTGTGGCGTAGCGGTTGCTCGGACCGATCGTTGCGAGAACGCATACCCACATCACCCAACGAGAGGGAAGATTACTGTGCGGAAAACTCATTGGCACGCTTGCACTTTCGAGTGCCGTCACGCTGATCGCGATGCCTGTCGCGCACGCCGAACCAGCCAAAGGTGATGCGAACGTCGCGGTGTTCAAGGTGTCCCACATCGACGGTTCCGTTATCGCCGCATATGACTGCACCAAGGGTGACACGGCGACGATCACGGTCAAGGTGAGCTACAAAACAACCGGCAAAGAGGGCAGCGGGACCGCCAAGAACCTGAAATGCAGTGGGGACCCGACCTTCGTCACCGTCGAGACCGATCTGGGCGCCGGTAAGCACGGTGACGAAGTCAGCAGCAAGATCAGCATCAAGGCCGGGCAGCCCGACGGGGCTGACGGGCTGGACGGGTTGGACGGGGCCGAGCTTGTTGAAAATGGCTCGTTCTCTACGACGACGGCCGACGGCACAGACGACTCCGACGGCGCGACCAATTGAGGCCGATGTAATCACCTCGGCCGGGCCAGCACTGGCGATCAGCGGCGCAGGCGAGCCTCGGTGCGCCACAACCAGATTGATGCGATCAGCGATAGGGCCGTCGCACCGGTGAGCCACCAGAACGCCTGCCGGAAACCGGCGTCGACGGGCAGCCCGGCGGCGGCCGACCGATAGAGCACCACCGCGAGCAACGCCGCACCGATCGAACCACCAACGCGCTGCAGGATATTCACCGTCGACGCGGCATCGGAGAGCTGGTCGTGGCGGACTGCCGCATAGGCGGCCGCCACGACCGGTATGCCGGTCAACGCAGTACCGATGCCGCGAACCAGCAGCAGGATCTGGATCAACACGATATTCATCGACGCGTCACCGAAGGCGAACGGCACCGTCACCAGCACCGACAACGCATGCCGACCATCGCGACCACCCCGCCGCCGTACCGGTCGGTCAACCGGCCCGCGATCGGCAGCGCGATGATGCCGCCGATCCCGAAGGTCGCCAAGGACAACCCGGTCACGATCAGACTCTGCCCGTGTAGCAGCTGAAAGTACAACGGCAGCAACAGCATCGAGCCGAACAGCGAGGCACCATTGAACAGGTTGGCCGCATTGGCGCTGCTGAACACCGGGCTGCGGAACATGCTGACGTCCAACAGCTTCGGCCCGCGCCCGCGCACCGACCGCAGCACATACCCGATCATAGCGAGCGCACCGAGCACCACCGGCGCACCCACTGTCGGCGCGAAGAACTCACCGCGGCTGCCGAATTCGCCGAGCCCGTAGACCAGCAGCGACAGCCCGGCGCCGATCAGCGCGAACCCGACGAAATTCGGTGGTGCGGTGGAAGTAGCGAGCCGCCTGGACAATGCGACTCGCGAGCAAGTCCTCGACACGGCCGTCACGCCTTCGACGTAGCGCTCACCACTACCGCCTACGTCTCCGCGGCGATCGTCACCACGTCGCTATCGTCGCAGTCTGGTTGGTCCCCAAAGGCTTCCGGGTTACCGGCTCCCACTAGTTTCCGCCGTGAGTGGCAACCATGGCGGGCGCTTCTCGCGATTTGCCGCAGCCATGTGCCACTCACGGTCAGGCGGTGGGCGGGTAGGCGTGGTCGAAGAGGCGACGCATCAGGTCGGACAGTTGGGCTCGCTTTTGCGGGTTCAGTGGGGCGAGAAGGTCGTCGCTGACCTGGCGGGCCTCTTTGTTGAGGGCAGTCAGAGCGGCGCGTCCGGTGCGAGTGATCCGCACCGTCATCCGTCGTCGATCGGCATCGTCCCGCGCACGCTCGCACGAAGACCGGATCTCCCACGGCTGCAACGAAACTCACCCAGCCGGGTCCAGGACGCCCCACGGGCTCGAAAAACCGCCAGCGCGCCACCCGTCACGACGTCGGACTCATCCTGGCTACCGGCCAGGCGCACACCCGCCCCACCCACCACAAGAAGGGCACCAAGCCGAGGCGGGCAGGTTAAATCACAAGCTCAGACCCTGTTCCTCACCACCCGGCAGTAGCGCTCAGGCGCGGGTGGAGATCTGCTGGACGCCCCAGCCGTTGCCGTCGGGGTCGGCGAAGAAGACGAAGCCGACGTTGTCGAGCGGGTCGGGCATCGGGCTCGGGTTCTCGCCGAGGACCTGGACGTCGGTCACCTCCACGCCCCGAGATACCAACTCGGCGTGCGCCTTTCGGATATCGGGCACGACCAGTTGCAAGCCCTGCACCGAGCCGGGCACCATCTTCGGGACAGCACCCTGGCCGATCACGATGGAGCAGCCGGAGCCGGGCGGGGTGAGCTGCACGATGCGCATCCCCTCGCCGACCACCGTGTCGTGGTCGACGACGAATCCCAGTTTCTGCGAGTAGAAGTCCTTGGCCCGGTCGATGTCCGACACCGGGACGATCACGACCTCGAGCGTCCAGTTCATAACGGGTCCTTTCGCGACAGCCGTATTCCTACCAGTACAGACCGCGCGCGGCGGGCGAATTCGTCGGCTTTGCCCGGCAGCTCATTGCCGCCGCTCCCAGCGCCAAGCGAACTCGCCCGCCTTCGGCGGGGGGCCGGGCAGATCACCGTCCACGGACAGCCCGGCCACCAGCATGGCCAGCACGCGGCGGCGCAGCTGTGCGGTGCGGTTCGGATCGGGCATCGAGATCGCCGCGCACGATTCCAGAATGAGGCCGAGGTCCTCCGAGGTGACCCCGGGGCGCAGCCGCCCGGTGGCCCGCGCCCGGCGCACGATCTCGTCGTTCGCCTCGGCCGAGTGCGTGACGGCGGGCAGGATCGACTCGTCCGGGGTGAAGGTTCCGGCCAGGTGCACCGTCAGCGAGTGCACGTCGGCGTCGACGACCCGCTCCAGGAATCCGACCAGGCCCTGCCAGCCGTCCGAATCCTCCAGTGCCGCATCGGCTTCCACGTTGTAGCGGCGCAACCCGTCGTAGCAGAGCGTGCGTAGTAGCACTTCTTTACTCGGGTAGCGGCGATACAGCGCGCTGATGCCCACCCCCGCCCGCTCGGCGACGGCGGCGATCGGCGCGTTGGCGTCGGCGAGGAACACGGCGCGCGCGGCATCCAGGATCAGCCCGTCGTTTCGGGCCGCCTGCGCCTTCCGGCCGGGCAGCGGCTTCTGAGCTGGCGTATCGGGTTTCGGCATGACTTCAGAATAGCACTTGAAACGGAATGATCCGTTCTGCTACTGTTTCAAACAGAACGAATCATTCCGTTTCGCAAGGAGTTCAGATGACCACCATCACCCCTTTCCGCATCGACGTTCCCCAGGCCGACCTCGACGATCTGCAGGCGCGCCTGGCCCGCACCCGCTGGGCCGATCAGATCCCCGGCTCGGGCGACACCTACGGGGTGAGCGTCGACCGGGTCCGCCACCTGGTGGACTACTGGCGCGACGGGTTCGACTGGCGCAAGGTCGAGGAGACGTTGAACGCCTACCCGCAGTTCACCACCGGGATCGACGGGCAGCGGATTCACTTCCTGCACGTGAAGTCGAAGCAGGACAACGCCTTTCCGCTGATTCTGACCCACGGCTGGCCGGGAACTTTCGTCGAGTTCCTCGGTGTCATCGAGCCGCTCACCGCGGCCGGGTACGACCTGGTGATTCCGTCGGTACCGGGTTACGGATTCTCCGGTCCGACAACGGAAACCGGTTGGCACGACACCCGGATCGCCAAGGCGTGGGCCGAGCTGATGCGGCGGCTCGGGTACGACAAGTACGGTGCGGTCGGCAACGACGGCGGCGCGCAGATCTCACCCGAGCTCGGTCGCGTCGATCCGGAGCACGTTGTCGCCGTGCAGGTTTCGCAGATCTACTCGTTCCCGACGGGCGACCCGACCGAGATGGCCGACCTCACCGAGGACGAGGCGCAGTCCTTGGCGACGCTCGATTGGTTCGTCAAGAACAAGATGGGCTTCAACATCCTGCAGTCGCAGCAGCCGCAGACCTTGGCGCACGCGCTGATGGATTCGCCGGCCGGACTCGTCGGCTGGAACGGCCAGCTGCTCGGACCGGACCTCGACGACGACTTCGTGCTGACCAACATCGCGATCCATTGGCTCACCGGCACAGCGGGTTCCGCGATCCGGCACTACTTCGAGAAGGCCAAGGCCGACCAGCCCACCGAGCCGATCGCGGTCCCCCTGTCGCTGTCCGGCTCGAACGGCGACTTCCACGGCATCCGCCGGTTCGCCGAGCGGGATCACAGCAACATCGTCTCGTGGCGGACCCACGACGTGTACACGCACTACCTGCATCACGTCACGCCCGAACTGATGTCCGGCGAGATCACCGAGTTCTTCGCGCAGTACCGCTGAGCACCCAATCAGGCCACCACGCAGTCAGTTTCAAGAGGAGTTCGAATGACCGCCATCACCCCCTTCCAGATCAATGTCCCCCAGGCTCAGCTCGATGATCTGGCCGACCGGCTGCGCCGCGCCGTCTTCCCGAGCGAACTGCCCGGTGTCGGCGACTCCTACGGCGTGCCCGGCGATCGGGTGCGGTCCCTCGCGGCGTACTGGCTGGAGAGCTTCGACTGGCGGGCGCTGGAGGCGAAGCTGAATGCCTACCCGCAGTTCACCACCGAGATCGACGGCGAGAACGTCTACTTCCTGCACATCCGATCGGCCCGCGCGGATGCGCTGCCGGTGCTCCTCACGCACGGCTGGCCCGGTTCGGTGCTGGAGTTCCTCGACGTCATCGAGTTGCTGACCGCGCCGGAGTCGGCCGCGGATCCCGCCTTCCACCTGGTGATTCCGGCGCTGCCGGGGATGGGTTTCTCCGGCCCGACGCACAGCACCGGGTGGACCATGCGGCGCGTCGCCAAGGCCTGGATCGAGCTGATGGATCGACTCGGTTACGAGCGCTTCGGCGCGATCGGCAATGACGGTGGCTCGATGGTCTCCCCGGAGATCGGCCGCCTGGTGCCGGACCGGGTCATGGGTGTCCATGTGACGCAACTGTTTTCCTTCCCCTCCGGCGATCCGGCCGAGTTCATCGACCTCTCGCCGGCGGATCTGGCCGCACTGGAGCACCTGAAGTGGTTCCAGGACAACAAGATGGCGTTCAACATCCTGTGCAGCCAGCAGCCGCAGACACTGGCCTACGCGCTGTCGGACTCGCCGATCGGCCTACTCGGTTGGAACGCACAGCTTTTCGGCGAGAGCCTGGATGCCGAGTTCGTTATCGGCAACGTCGCGCTCTACTGGCTGACCGGCACCGCCGCGTCGTCGGTCCGGTTCTACTACGAGGAAGCGCACAGCACCGACCGCCCGACCGGGCCGACCACCAGCCCGACCGCGCTGGCCATGTTCAAGGGTGATTTCCAGTCGATCCGGCGGTTCGCCGAGCGGGATCACCGCAACATCGTCAGCTGGAACTCCTACGACTCCGGTTCGCTGGTCGGCGGCCCGAACGATGCCGCGGGGCACTTCGCCGCGCACGAGGCGCCGGAACTGCTCGTCGGCGATATCCGGCGGTTCGTCGCCAAAATCGGCTGAGTCCAGTTCCGGACGGCCCGCACCCACGCCGGGTGCGGGCCGTCGCATGTGCCACCCACTCGAGACAGTCTCTTATGTCATCGAGACTCACGGCCATGGTTCGTCTCACTCCGCGCTGTTGTACTTGATTCACCAACAGCTCAACAGCTTTCAACCAAGGAGAGAAACACCATGAAGATCGCAGTCTTCGGAGCCACCAGCACGGTCGGTCGCCTGGTCGTCGCGCAGGCCATCGAGGAGGGACACGAGGTGACCGCCTTCACTCGCAGCGCGGCAGGCATCGCGCAGCGGCATGAGCGGCTGCACATCGTGGAAGGTGATGTGCTGGACACCAATTCGGTCGGTCGGGCGATCGTCGGCCAGGACGCGGTGCTCATCTCGCTCGGCGCGGGACGCAAGGGCGTGATCCGGGCCGAGGGCACGCTTGCGGTGCTGGAGGCGATGAGCCGGACGGGCGTGAAGCGGTTGATCGTGCAGACCACCCTCGGCGTCGGCGACAGCCGGGGCAACCTGAACTTCGTCTGGAAGTACCTGATGTTCGGGATGCTGCTGCGCCAGGCCTACGCCGACCACGTGCAGCAGGAGGCGTACGTGCGGGCCAGCGACCTGGACTGGACGATCGTGCGGCCGAGCGCGTTCACCGACGGCCCGCGCACCCGCGGTTTCCGGCGTGGTTTCCCGGCCGACGAGCGCGGGCTCGCGCTGAAGATCTCCCGCGCCGACATCGCCGACTTCATGCTGGAGCAGCTGAACGACACGACCTACCTGTACCAGGCCCCGGGCATCTCGAACTGAGGCCGGACACCGTGCCGCCGCAGTCGCGACCCACGCCCCGTTATCGGGAGCGTGGGTCGCCCTCGATCACGCGTGCTCGTGCAGCTCACCCCAGGCCGGAAACGGGTCCGGATAGCTCACCCATTCCGCAGGCCCCTCGGCGAACTCCGCATCGGTGAGCAGCGCGTTGTCGAGCAAGGCACGAACCTTGTCCCGATCGAGCTTGATGCCGATGAAGACGATCTCTTGTCCCGCAGGCACTTCCAGCGCCGACCACCACGCGGCGGGCTCGAAGACCAGATTGGGACCGGCCTGAGACCAGATGGCCGCCAGCGTCGCGCGGCTGGCGATCCAGCAGAAACCCTTGCTGCGCAACAGCCCGCGCAGTTCACCGAGCGCCTCGGACAGGCGCAGCGGATGGAACGGGCGGTCGGCGGTGTAGGTCAGGCTGCGGATGCCGTACTCCTCCGTCTCCGGCGTGTGCCCACCCGCGAGCTCGTCCTCCCAGCCCTCCGCCTCGGCAGCGACCACCGGGTTGTACCGGCCGGTGCCGAGCACGTCGGCCAAGTCGACGACACCATTGGTCGTGCGCAGCACGTGAGCGCGCGGATTGAGCTTGCGCACAGTCGATTCCACCGCACCCGCGGCCACCTCGCCGACCAGATCGGTCTTGTTCACCAACAGCACATCGGCGAATTCCACCTGATCCACCAGCAAGTCGGCGATGGTGCGCGCATCCCCTTCGCCCGCTTGCAGATTCCGCTCCGCCAGCGCCTGACCCTTCGTCACCTCGGCGAGGAACGTGGACGCATCGACCACCGTCACCATGGTGTCCAGCCGTGCGATATCGCCGAGCTTGAACCCGTCCTCGAACTCCCAGTCGAAGGTCGCGGCCACCGGCATCGGCTCGGAGATGCCGGTCGACTCGATGACCAGCTGATCGAACCGGCCTTCCCGTGCCAGCCTGCCGACCGCCTCGATGAGGTCCTCGCGCAGCGTGCAGCAGATGCAGCCGTTGGTCAGCTCGACCAACTTCTCCTCGGTCCGATCCAGCTGCCCCTGTCCCGCGACGAGCGCGGCATCGATATTGACCTCGCTCATGTCGTTGACGATGACCGCCACCCGGCGGCCCTCCCGGTTGGCGAGGATGTGGTTGAGCAGGGTCGTCTTGCCCGCACCGAGAAAACCGGACAGCACGGTGACGGGGAGCAGGTCGGGGGTCGGCGAGGTGATCATTCGTTAATGATAATGGTTTTCATTTGCCGCCAGAGAGCAGGGTCGCCGGTTGCGCGTGGCCGCGCGGGCCGACGGTCGTAGGGTTTGTCTCGTGAAGCTGCTGCCATTGACCCCCGACGGGCAGACCCCCGTCCGGGTGCTCACCATTGCCGGGACCGACTCGGGTGGAGGCGCCGGGATCCAGGCCGATTCGCGCACCATGGCCCTGTGCGGGGTGCATGCCTGTGTCGCGGTCGCGGCGGTGACGGTGCAGAACTCGGTGGGGGTCAGCGATTTCCACGAGATTCCGCCGCACATCGTGGCCGGTCAGGTGCGCACCGTGGCGACCGATATCGGCATCGGCGCGGCGAAGACCGGCATGCTGGCCTCGACCGCCATCATCGAGGCCGTCGCGGGCGTCTGCCGCGAGGTGGGCATCGGCCGCGACGGGGACATTCCGCTGGTCGTCGATCCGGTCGCCGCCTCCATGCACGGCGACCCGCTGCTGCACGAGGAAGCACTGGACGCGGTGCGGCACACGCTGATGCCGCTGGCGACGGTGGTGACGCCGAACCTCGACGAGGTGCGCCTGATCACCGGCATCGAGGTCACCGACGACGCCTCGGCCCGCCTAGCCGCCGAGGCCTTACACAAGCTCGGCTCCCAGTGGGCGATCGTGAAGGGCGGCCATCTGCGCGCCTCGGAATACAGCACCGACCTGCTCTTCGACGGCGACAAGTTCCTCGAATTCACCGCCCCCCGAATCAGCACCGGCAACGACCACGGCGGCGGCGACACCCTCGCCGCAGCAATCGCGTGCGCACTGGCCAACGGCTACTCGGTACCCGAGGCCGTGGAGTTCGCCAAGGACTGGACCTACCGCTGCCTCGCCGCCTCGTACAACCTCGGCGCGGGCCACGGACCGGTGTCACCGCTCTGGCGGCTGCACACCAACTGACCACTGCCGGTGATTCGTCAGATCCCCACTTAGCGGGCCGATTCTTGTCGGTGGGTCCTGAGACAATAAGGGTGTCGCAGAAGCAGTTGGCCTCGACGAGGCGGCCCAACGAGAACGGCGTTGTTCGGGTGGATGCGACGACGGATTCAGTGCTGGCCGGGGTCAGCAGAGCAAGGCGCTACTCGCCGGAAAAGGCTAGGTGCAGTGGCAGATCAGTGTCGATGACGATGCCGTTGAGCCGGGCATTGGCCGCCGTGAGCGCGGCGATGGTTTCGGCGAGATAGGCGACGAACTTCTCGATCGGCATCGGCTGTGTCTTCAACCGATTCGCGCCGAGCCACCAATCGGTGGCCGAGCCGACCGCGCCGAAGATCGAGTAGATGACGAGTTCGACACTGTCCACGTCGACCGAGGTGTCGGCCGCCAAGTCGGCGAACAGGTCGGCGGCCCGCTTCGCCGACTGACGGGCGGATTGCAGCGCGCGTTCGGAATCGTCGGACTGCTGCGCGAAGTGACTGTGCAACATGAAGCGGAAGACGTTGGGGTGCTCCGACACCACCAGCGCGTACTCGGCGGCACCGCGGCGCACGAGTTCGCGGGCCGAGTCGTTGGTCAGGTCGACGCCGGAGATCAGCTGCTCCCACAGCATGTCGCGGACCCGATCGACGATCGCGTTGTAAAGGTCGGTCTTGTCCTCGAAATGCCGATACAGCTTCGGCTTTGCCGCGCCGGCCTCCTTGGCGATATCGCCCATGCTGACTTCCGGCCCGAACTTGTCCAGCGCGCGGAACGCCGCGTCGACGAACTCCTCACGCACCTTCAGCCGGTGCTCCCGCCAGCGCTCGGTCCGTGCGTCGACGCGCTTGCGTGGCACCTCGTCTGTTTTCCGGCCGCTGCGCATCACAATTCCGGATGCTACCTGCTACCAGCGGTACCGATGACCGCGTCGAGGCGTTGACATCGGATGAGGCGTGGGACACACTCGGAAAAGTACACGGAACCGGTGGTATTGGATACTTAGCACAGAGAGCCGGTGGGGACGATGGCGTCCGCAATCCACACCCGCGTCCTGATCGTCGGCAGCGGGTTCTCCGGCCTCGGCATGGGCATCGCGCTCGACGAAGCGGGCCTCGACGACTACCTCATCGTGGAGAAGGCCGCCGAGATCGGCGGAACCTGGCGGGACAACACCTATCCCGGTTGCGCCTGCGATGTGCCGTCCCACCTATATTCGTATTCCTTTGAGCCACGGACGAATTGGCGGCGGCTGTTCTCCGGGCAACAGGAGATCTTCGACTACCTGAAGGAAGTCACCGAGAAGTACCGACTGCGTCCGCACATCCGCTTCCACCAGCAGATGGATCACGGGTACTGGGACGAGACCGAGCAGCGCTGGCACGCGTTCAGTGCCGACGGTCAGGAGTACGTCGCCCAGTTCCTCGTGTCCGCGGTTGGGGCGCTGCACATTCCGAGCATTCCGGAGTTTCGCGGTAGCGAGGACTTCACGGGTGCGGCGTTCCACTCGGCGCAGTGGGATCACGGGGCCGAGCTCGCAGGCAAGCGGGTCGCCGTGATCGGAACCGGCGCCAGCGCAATCCAATTCGTGCCCGAGATCGTCGACGACGTGGCGGAGTTGACGGTGTACCAGCGCACCGCGCCGTGGGTGATGCCGCGCGCAGACGTGGCGTTCTCCGGGCGGTTCCGGCGTGCGCTCGCGCGGGTGCCGGGCCTGCGCCTGGCCCTGCGCAACGGCATCTACTGGGGTGCCGAGGTGGGCGGGTATGCGATGAACTGGCGGCCCGCGCTGCTGAAGGTGCTGGAGCGGGTCGGCAGGCGGCACATCGAGCGACAGGTCGCCGATCCGGTACTGCGGGCGCAGGTTACGCCCGACTATCGGGCAGGCTGCAAGCGGCTACTCGGCTCCGACACCTACTATCCGGCGCTCGCCGATCCGAAGACCGAGCTGGTCACCGAGCGCATCGACCGGTTCACCGCGGACGGCATCGTTACCGCGGACGGCGTCGAGCGCAAGGCCGATGTGATCATCTACGGCACCGGCTTTCACGTCATCGACTCGTTCAAGAATCTGCCGATGGTCGGGCTGCGCGGCGTCGACCTGGCCGAACGCTGGGACCGGGAAGGCGTGCAGGCACATCGCGGGATCACGGTCGCCGACATGCCCAACGCCTTCTTCCTGGTCGGCCCGAACACCGGCCTCGGCCACAACTCGATGATCTTCATGATCGAGGCGCAGATCCACTATGTGCTGCAAGCCATTCGGCAGGTGCGCGAGCAGGGCGCGGTCGCGTTGGCGCCGCGGCGGGCGGCGCAGGATCGATTCAACGCCCGGCTGCAAGACGGACTGGCGCGCTCGGTATGGAACACCGGCGGATGTCAGAGCTGGTATCTGGACGAACACGGAAGCAACCGCACGCTGTGGTCGGGCTTCACCTGGCAGTACTGGCTACAGACCAGAAGGCTCGACCCCGCGGAGTACGAATTCTTCAGTCCCGCGGCGAGTTCGCCGACGCGTCCCACCTTGGTACTGGAAGACCATCCGGCACAAACGTTTCCCACCACTCTGACCAACGGCCGGCCGATCCCAGCCCGTAACCCCGAGGACGTTCAATGAAGAGCTTCAAAGACAAAGTCGCCGTGATCACCGGCGCGGGCTCCGGCATCGGCCGCGGCCTCGCGCTGGAAATCGCCCGGCGCGGCGCGCAGCTGGCGCTGTCCGACATCAACACCGAGTCGGTCGCCGATACCGCCGGTCGCTGCGAAAAGCTCGGCGCCACAGCCATTCCCTATGAGCTCGACGTGGCACACCGGGCGGCGGTGTACGCCCACGCCGCGGACGTGCGCGGCGAATTCGGGCGGGTGAACCTGGTCTTCAACAACGCGGGCGTCGCGCTCGGGGCCGACGTCGAGGACATGGAGTGGGACGACTTCGACTGGCTGATGAACATCAACTTCTGGGGTGTCGCGCACGGCACCAAGGCCTTCCTGCCCGACCTCATCGCCTCCGGCGACGGCCACATCGTCAATGTGTCCTCGGTATTCGGCCTCGTCGGCGTGCCCTCCCAAAGTGCCTACAACGCAGCAAAATTCGCGGTGCGTGGATTCACCGAGGCGCTGCGGCAGGAGATGCGCATCGCCAGGCATCCGGTCGGCGTCACCTGCGTACACCCCGGCGGGGTGACGACGAATATCGCGGTGAACGCGCGCGGCATTCCCGACGACGTGGACATCGAGACGTTGCGCCGCAGCTGGGACGCCATCACCCTGACCAGCCCGGGCGCCGCGGCGAAGACCATCCTGCACGGCGTCGAGAAGAACAAGGCCCGGGTATTGATCGGGGCCGATGCCAGGGCCATCGATCTGATCCCGCGCCTGCTCGGCCCGGCCTACGAGGACCTCGGCGTCCCGCTGTACCGGGCGGGCAGGCGGACGGCGGCGCGGTTCGGTATCGCGCTGTAGGCCCTAGCGACGACGTGCCGCGCGGGGTGGCACCGGTGACGGCGGGTTCAATCGACCTGCGGTGGTGCGGGTTCCCGCCTGCTTGAGCCGCTCGAGCACCGGCGTGAGCTCGAAGCTGTGCACGCCGTCCAGGGTCGCCATCTTGGTGGTCACGTAGTGGTACAGGTCGTCGGCGGTGTCGGCGGTCAGCACGGCGAAGATGTTGAACGGCCCAGTAACCGCTGCGGCATAGACTGTTTCGTCGTGCTCGGCGATGGCCCGGCCCACGGCATCCAGCTGGGCCGGGGCGACCCGGAGCCAGAGGAAGGCCGAGAGGCTGGAACCCAGTGCGGCGGGGGCGATGTCGAGATCGAAGTAGAGGATGCCCGCCGCTTGCAGTGCGGCGATGCGGCGCGCCACCCGGCCGATGCTCATGCCGGTGGCACGGGCCAATACCGAGAAGCTGGCGCGTCCATCGCGGGCCAGCAGCTCCAGCAGCGCGCCGTCCTCGTCGCGCAGCTGTAGGTCAGCTTCGACGTAATCTGTTGCTGCCGTGGCATTTTCACTGGCCCGCACGACCTGCCTGCCGCGCCAGTCGACCACGCCGGGTCCGACGAAGCGGTGCAGGATCATCGCCGCCGCGATGTCGTGCACCGGTGCGGTGCGCTGCAACCGCTGCACCAGCAGGTCGTCGCGATCCTGCGGGGTGCGCGGGTGTAGCGAGAAGTTCACCTCGGCACCGGCCGCCGCGATGCTGACCCAGGCGGCGTCGTCGCGGCGGGCCAGCGCCTCGGCCACCTGCCGCGCGCCATCCGGACGGCAATGCACCCGGATGATCCAGTCGTTCTCACCGAGCGCGCGTGAGTCGACCGCGCCGATCACCCGGACCACGCCGTCGCGGCGTAACCGCCGGTAGCGGCGGGCGACCGTCTGCTCCGCGACGCCCAGTTCCTCGGCGACCCGATTGAACGAGATTCGCGGGTCGAGTTGCAGCCTCTGCACGATCTGCGTATCAACGCCGTCCAATATGGAGTTTTTGCCTATTCCGGAGGCGCTCATAAGGAGGAAATCTACGCCCGATCGCAATCGGGACGACCATCCTCGCCGCCGCTCCGGATACTCGACGCCGTCTCCCGTCCACGAATTTCCAGAGAGGACAACGGCTTTGCGTAAATGGCTGCCGCTGCTGACGGTGTGTCTCGGCACCTTCATGCTGCTGATCGACGTCACCATCGTGAACGTCGCACTACCCGATATGCGCAACGACCTGAACGCGTCGTTCAGCTCGCTGCAATGGGTTGTCGACGGATACGCCCTCGCGATGGCGGCGCTCATGCTCGGGGCAGGCTCGATCGCCGACCTGGCCGGGCATCGACGGACCTATCTCGCCGGTTTGGTCCTGTCGGGCTGTTGCGAAATGGTGGGTGGGTGTTGTCCGGCCGCGTAGCGGCCGGGCAACAGGATTTGTGGGTTGTTGGGTGTGTCGAGGGTTGGTGATCGATGATGTGTTGGTGGCCAAGGGTTATCGCTGGGTGGATCGTGATCAGCAGTTTTTGATGCCGCCGGATATGCGTGAGTGGTTGAGTGATTCCGATCCGGTGTGGCTGGTGATCGAGGCGGTGGCGGGGTTGGACACTTCGCGGTTGCATGCCAAACGCCGCACTGGTGGTGTGGGGCGTGCGGGGTATGACCCGGATATGTTGCTGACGTTGTTGATTTGGGCGTGGGCCCAAGGCCAGCGGTCCTCGCGCAAGATCGAGTGGTTGTGCTCGCGTGATGTCACCTTCCGGGTGATCTGTGCCGGGGATGTGCCTGATCATGTGACCATTGCCCGGTTCCGTGGCGAGCTGGCTGATGTGGTGGAGGAGTTGTTCACCCAGGTCCTGGTGTTGTGCGCGCGTCTGGGTATGGGCCGGTTGGGGGTGGTGGCGATGGATTCGGTGAAGATCGCCTCGAACGCGTCGTTGAGCGCGAACCGCACCGAGGAGGGGTTGCGGGCGGCTGCTGGCGAGCAAGCCGTCGCTGATGCGGCGCGGGCGGCCGCGCGGGCGGCCGCGCGGGCGGCGGCGGCCGAGCATGCGGCCACCGATGCCGCCGAGGACGAGCAGTTCGGGCCCGATGAGCGTGGTGGGGGCATGTCCACGGAGTTGGTCGAGCCCTCGGCTCGGGCGGCGCGGATCGCTGCGGCGTTGGCGGAGTTGGAGGCTGAAAACGCCGCTCGCGCCGAGGCGCGTGAGGGGGCCGGGGCCCGTCGGCGCGAGCGTGAGCAGGCCAGGCAGGTCGCTCGTGATGCGATGGTCGCTGACTATCAGCGCCGTCGTGACGAGCGGGGGCCCCGGGTCGGGTTGCCCCCGGCCGAGATCCGGGTGCAGGTGCTGACCCGCAACTGGGAACAGGCCCGCGCCGCGCAGCAAGCCAAGATCGAGCGCTGGCTGGCGGCGGGCGGGCGCGGGCGCCGGCCCGCCCCGGTGGATGAGGAGTACGCGGTCAAACGCGTGCGCCGGGCATTGGATCGTGCGGTCGCCGCGCAGGCGGTAACCGCGCAGGCCGAGGCGGTGACCCGGGCTGGGGCGGCCCGCAAGGCCGCCGAGCGGGCCGGCAACGATAAAGACGCCCAGCGCAATATCACCGACCCCGAGTCTCGCCCGATGCCGCTGCGCGGCGGGGGATGGTTGCAGGGATTCAACTGTCAGGCCGTCACCTGCGGCGACGGACTGATCATCGCTACCGGGGTCGCCAACAATCCCAGCGACTGTCCCGCCTTCGCCGAGATGATGGGCAAGGCCGCTACCGCCGCCGACCTCATCACCGCCCACCATCCCGTAGACACACACGAAAACCCTGCTATCGCAACACTTCTCAACGACTACACGGCCGCGGTAACAGCCCCGGCCGGTCCCGACACCACTGGTGAAACCTCACCCGCCCCGATCGGAATGCTGCTCGCCGACGCCGGCTACCTGAGCACCGATAACCTCACCGCCGCCGGGCCCGCCCGGCTCATCGCCATCGGCAAACGCCGTGACCTGGCCACCGCCGCCCGCACCCGGCCCACCACCGGCCCCCCGCCCACCGACGCGCCGGTGATCGAGCAAATGGATCACCGGCTGCGCACACCAGAAGGCGCCGCCCTCTACAAACAACGCAGCCACATCGCCGAAACCCCCTTCGGCCACGCCAAACACAACCTCGGCTTCCGACGCTTCACCAGCCGCGGAACCAGCCGGGCCGCAGCAGAATTCAGCTTCCACGCCCTCGTTCACAACCTGTTCAAAGCCATCGGAACCCGCCACCTCACCCTGGCGCCCTGCTGACAAGCAGGACCGGGAGGATCTACCAACCCCGTGTTGCCGGCCACTACGCGGCCCGCAACACCAGCACCCATTTCGCAACAGCCCGCTGTTCGCGATTTCGTCGCTGGTCTGTGGCATCGCGCCGAATCCGACCGTGCTGATCGTGGCCAGGGTGGTGCAGGGCATCGGCGCGACGACCATGGCGTGCACCACCTTCGCCCTGTTGAACAACTCGTACTCCGGCCGAGATCAGGGTGTGGCGTACGGCGTGTGGGGAGCCGTCGCGGGCGCGTCCAGTGCCGTCGGGCCGATCATCGGCGGCGTGCTCACCGATCTCGCGTCGTGGCGCTGGATCTTCTTCGTCAACCTGCCGGTCAGCGCGGTCGCCGTGGCGCTGTGCGGGTGGGTGCTCGCCGATGGGGAGCGGCCGCGTCGCGGCCGGGTCGACGTGGCGGGCATGACGACGTTCACCGTCAGCGCCGCGGCGGCGACCTACGCGCTGATCCGGGCGAACGAACATGGTTGGTCGAACGCGGTCACCTGGTGGTTGTTGCTGGTCGCCGCGGTCTCGCTGGTCGCGTTCCTGTTGGTCGAACGGGCCTCGGCACAGCCGATGCTCGATCTGGCGCTGCTGCGTGATCGATCGTTCGTCGGCGTACTCGTCGCTGCCGGTGCGCTGTTCTTCGGCGCATTCGGTGCGTTGATGTACACCCAGATCTGGATGCAGTCGGTGCTCGGACTCACCGCGATCCAGGCCGGTGCGGTGGGACTTCCGTTGTCCGTCATGGCTTTTCTGGTGTCCGGCAGTATCGGCAGGTTCCTGCACGGCGAGAACCGCGGCCGGATCATCGCGGGCGGGCTCTTCGCGGCCGGCGTCGGTGGCGTGCTCGGCGCGCTGCTGGTGCACGGCGAAGCCGGTTGGGTGGCACCGATTCCCGGCTTCCTGGCCATCGGCCTCGGCGTCGGCCTGGCCACCGCGACGTTGAGTTCGGCTGCGATGGCGGCGGTTCCGTGGCAGCGGGCCGGAATGGCAACGGGTGCGGTCAATACCGCGCAGCAGCTGAGCTTCGCGCTCGGGATCGCCACGCTGGGCAGCGTATTCACCGCGCGGGCCGCGGATGTGCTCGCCGATCGGGCGGTGCCGGAGGCGGAGGCCACGGCGCGAGCCATCGGCGGCGGTCAGTCCGCGGTGTTGTTGCAGCAGGTGCCGATCGAGGCACGGTCCGCGCTCGACGAGGCGGTACGTGTCGCGGCCGCGGCGGGTGTGCAGGGCACGCTCGCGGTCAGCGGCGTGGTCGCGCTACTCGGCAGTGCGCTCGTGCTGCTGCTGATGCGGCGGCGGGACAACCCGGTGGTGGAAGTGGCCGAAGCGGCGGAGGTGCTCGCCTGATTCGCCGGAATTCCGGGTCGGCTGCCTGATTTGCCCGGTCAGCCGCCCGCGGAACAATCCGCTGAGCGAGGGGACCATGCGCCTCGCTCAGCGGTGGTCAGCGCTTTTTCGGATCGATGATGCTCTGGTCGGGGGCGGACTTCATCTTCTTGTCCGTGCGCTTCTCCTTGAGAGACTTCCCGGACTTCTTCGACATCGAGCTGCGCGGAGACTTGTCGGACAAACGTGGTCCTTTGCTCGGAGGACCTGAACGGTCCCGCTAACCCGACGGTACGCTACGCCCGCCCGGGCCGGGACCAATCAGTGCTGGTCGCCGCGCCCCCAGGAACCTCACAGCTGAGGCCCAGCTCCGTGACAACCGGACCGTCGAGTGTGGTCTTCATGACCGAGACTGTGACCGTCGCGGCGGCGGAATTAGCCGAGACACCGGGTACACCCGTGCTGGACGTGGTGATACCCGTCTACAACGAAGAGACCGACCTCGGCGTGTGTGTGCGCAGGTTGCACGCATATCTGCGCCAGGGGTTCCCGTTTCCGGCGCGGATCACGGTAGCCGACAACGCAAGCACCGACGCTACCCTCCAGGTCGCCGAGCTGCTCGCGGATGAGCTGGACGGCGTGCGGGTGGTGCACCTGGACGCCAAGGGCCGCGGGCGAGCGCTGCGTGCCGCTTGGGAAGCCTCCGATGCCCAGGTGGTCGCCTACATGGATGTTGACCTGTCCACCGATCTGAACGCGCTGCTGCCGCTGGTGGCACCGCTGATCACCGGGCATTCGGATCTGGCGATCGGGACCCGGCTCAGCGCGTCGTCGCGGGTGGTGCGCGGGCCGAAGCGCGAGATCATCTCGCGCTGCTACAACCTGTTGCTGAAAGCCTCACTGCAGGCGCGCTTTTCGGACGCGCAGTGCGGTTTCAAGGCGATGCGCAGCGAGGTGGCGCGGCAGCTGCTGCCGCTGGTGCGCGACGGGGAGTGGTTCTTCGACACCGAGCTGCTCGTGCTCGCCGAGCGGGCCGGGTTGCGCATCCACGAGGTGCCGGTGGACTGGATCGACGATCCGGACAGTCGCGTCGACATCATCGATACCGCGCGCAAGGACTTGCAGGGTATCGGGCGGCTGACGCGCGCGCTGGCCACCGGGGCGTTGCCGCTGGACGACTTGCGCCGTGCGGTGGGGCGCGAGCCATTGGTGCCGGGCGTGCCGCTCGGCATGGTCGGCCAGCTGGTTCGGTTCGCCATTGTCGGCGTCTTGAGCACGCTGGCGTATCTGCTGCTTTACGTTGTGCTGCAATCGTTTACCGACGCCCAGGTGGCCAACTTCCTGGCGCTGCTGGTTACCGCGGTGGCCAATACGGCGGCCAACCGGGCGTTCACGTTCGGCGTGCGTGGGGCGACGGGCGCGGTGTCGCATCAGTTCCAAGGGTTGGTGATCTTCGGCATCGGGTTGGCGTTGACCAGTGGATCGCTGTTCACGTTGCATCATTGGGCGCCGGACGCGCCGGTGCATCTGGAGTTGTTCGTGCTGGTGCTCGCCAATCTGCTGGCCACGATTCTGCGGTTTGTCGGGTTGCGGTGGGTCTTCCGGAATACGCCGAATCCGGCGCGGCGGACGGCGTTGTCCGTGCAGCCCGAGTCGAACGAGACAGCCGAGCCGGACGCAGTGGCGCTCGATGCCCTCGGCAGCGAGGGGAGCGCTCGATGACCGCAACACTGGCGCCGCCCACCGCGGCACCGGCGGCTCCGGCACCCGAACGCAAGACTCGTTGGGAATACCCGGCTTTGGCGGTATTGCTGATCGGCACCGGGATCGCCTATCTGTGCAATCTGAGTTCGAACGGCTGGGCCAACTCGTTCTATTCCGCTGCGGTACAGGCGGGTTCGGAGTCGTGGAAGGCGTTCTTCTTCGGCTCGTCGGATGCGGCCAACTCGATCACCGTGGACAAGCCGCCCGCCTCGCTGTGGCTGATGGAGCTGTCGGTGCGGGCGTTCGGGCTGAACAGCTGGAGCATCCTGGTGCCGGAGGTGCTGCTCGGCGTGGCCAGCGTGGCACTGCTGTGGGCGACGGTACGCAGGCCGTTCGGGCCGGCGGCCGGGCTGCTGGCCGGACTGGTGCTGGCGGTGACTCCCGTTGCGGTGCTGATGTTCCGGTTCAACAATCCGGACGCGCTGCTGGTGTTCCTGATGGTCGCCGCAGCGTGGGCGATGACGCGGGCGGTCGAGGACGGTCGCTGGCGGTGGTTGGTGCTCACCGGCGCGTTCATCGGCTTCGGCTTCCTCACCAAGCAATTACAGGTGCTGCTGGTGGTGCCGCCGCTGGCTCTGACCTACCTGATCGCGGGACCACCCAAGCTCGGCAAACGCATCCTGCAACTGCTCGCCGCCGGTGCCGCCATGGTGGTGGCCGCGGGCTGGTGGCTGCTGGCCGTGGAGCTGTGGCCCGCCTCGTCCCGGCCGTGGATCGGTGGGTCGCAGAACAATTCGATCCTCGAGCTCACCCTCGGGTACAACGGGCTCGGTCGGCTCAGTGGCGACGAGAACGGCAGTGTCGGCCCCGGCGGCGGCGATCTACCGGCCGGCGGGAACGGCATGTGGGGTAGCACCGGCATCACCCGCATGTTCGAGGCCGCGCAAGGCGGTCAGATCGCCTGGCTGATCCCGGCGGCCCTCGTGGCACTGGTTGCCGGAATCCTGTTGCGTGGCAAGGCGGCCCGCACCGATCGGCAGCGGGCCTCGCTGATCCTTTGGGGCGGTTGGCTGTTGGTGACCGGATTGACCTTCAGCTTCATGGCGGGGATCTTCCACCAGTACTACACGGTGGCGCTGGCCCCGGCTGTCGGCGCGCTCGTCGGGATCGGCGCGGTGCTGCTGTGGCGGGAAAGGCATCGGCTGTGGGTCCGGCTGGTGCTCGCGCTCGCCGTCGGACTCACCACGGCGACGGCGTGGATGTTGTTGTCCCGCAGCGTGCATTGGGTGCCGTGGCTGCGGTGGACCGTGCTGGTTGTCGGCGTGCTCGCGACGATCGCCGCGCTCGTCCCCGCACCGCGGAAGTTGGCCGTCGTCTCCGCACTGGCGATCGCGTTCACCGGCTTGGCCGGGCCGACCGCGTACGCCGTCGACACCCTCGCGACCGCGCACGAGGGCTCGATCCCGTCGGCGGGGCCGAATGTGGGGCGGTTCGGCATGTTCGGCATGCGGCCGCCGTGGGCCGAAGGAATGAACGGCATGCCGGGTGGTCCTGGCGATGGCGGCCGCGCCCCCAACGGCGGACGCCCCGGAAACGGCCAACCGGGGCAGCCACCCGGCCCGGGTCCGCAAGGCGGGATGCCCGGCGGCCGTGGTGCCGAGATGATGGGTGGCGCAGGCGGTCTGCTCGGTGCGAGCAAGCCGAGCGACAAGGTGGTTTCGCTGCTCGAACAGGACGGCACCGCCTACACCTGGGTCGCCGCCGCCACCGGCTCGAACAGCGCCGCAGGCTTCCAGCTGGCCACCGAACTCCCGGTAATGCCCATCGGCGGCTTCAACGGCAGCGACCCATCCCCCACCCTTGACCAGTTCAAAGACTATGTGGCCCAAGGCAAGATCCACTATTACATCGGCAGCGGCGACCGAGGCGGCGACCGAGGCGGACCTCGTTCCGACGGCACCAGCTCCCAGATCGCCAAGTGGGTACAGGAAAACTACACCGCCACCGAGGTGGACGGAGTAACCCTCTACGACCTCACCACCCACTGACGCGAAAGATCCGCACCGGCTTCATGTTTCGAAGGCGGTGCGGATCTGTTGTGTCATGACCTACTTCGCGGCGGGGTAGGTCGCCTCGAGCCAGGCGGCGTAGGTGGGGCCCGCGAGGGTGGCGTGCGGGCTGGGCAGGAGAGTGCCGTCTTCGAAGGCGTCGCGGTCCGCGTTATCGGGGTCACTGGATTCGATGATCCGGGCGGGGCCGCCGACACGGTTGGCGAAGAGGGTTGCCGCGCCCGCCATCGTTTCCGGCTGGGGGCCCGCGATTTCCGGGAAGGGGGCGTCGGTGGCTTCGGGGGCCGGGTTGACGGCCAGCTCGACGAGGGCCTCGGCGACGGTGCGGGCGGCGACGAGCTGGGTGCGCATGGCGGCGATGTAGGCGACATCGCCCTGGGTGCCCCACTGGGTCATCACCTCGACCAGTTCGTGGAACTGGGCGGCGCGCAGGATCTGCACGGGGAGCGGGCCTTCGAGCACCTTCTGCTCGTGCGCCAGTTTGGCGGCGTTGTAACCGGCAGTGGTGTTGTCGATGCCGATGATGGACACGACGACCAGGCGCTCGACGCCCGCCTTCTGGCCCGCCTCGTGCAGGTTGCGGGCGGCGGCGGTGAAGAACTCGGTCGCGATGTCCTTGTCGGCGGAGGCAGTGCTGGCGGCGTCGATGACGACCTGCACGCCGTCGAGCGCCTCGACCAGGCCCGCGCCGGTCTCGATGTCCACGCCGTTCTTGCGGGAGAACGCCACCACCTCGTGGCCCTGCTCGGTCAGCACATCCACCACGTGCTTGCCCAGCCGTCCGGTCGCCCCGGCCACTGCGATCTTCTTGGTCGTCGTCATGATTCCTGATCCTCTGTGTCGGTGCGGTGTTCCGCGTTCACAGAGAGGACGACGTAGCGGTATCGAGTGTGACATCGGAGAGAAAGCCCAGGTAGTGGGCGTTCTATCGCGAGTTTCAGCTGAGCGTGGTCAACAGGCGCTCGTGCACGACGCCGCGCACAACGGTGCTGAGATCGGGCTTTTCGGTGAGCAATTCCAGCATGCGCAGGATCTGGATGGATTCGATGCGCTGCGCGAGGTCGGGGTCGGTCGGGTCGAAGCCCGCGCCCTCTAGGAAGTCGGGCCAGGCGGGGGTGTGCGGGTCGGTGAAGCTGACCGACCAGGCCCACCAGGCGGGGTCGAAGAGCGGGTCGGCGAGGCGGACGGACTCGAAATCGAGGAGGCCGGTGATGATTTCGCCGTCGGTGAGGATGTTGACCGGGGCGAAGTCGCCGTGGGCCAGCACCGTGGGACGGTCCGCGAAGAGAGTGGGGAGGGACTTCAGGGTGCGGTCCAGGGTGGCGCGTTGCGCGGCGGCGAGGTCCAGCTGGGCGGCCCAGGCGGTCGAGCTCTCGACCAGGCGGGTGGGGCTGGCCCAGAGATCGTCGAGTTGCAGACCCGCGGTGGGCAGGCGGCGGAACGCGGCTAGCAGGGTGCCCATTTCGCGGGCGATGGTCGGGAATCGCGGGCTGGCCAAGCCGATTTCGGCGCTGGCCGGGATGGGCACACCGGGCAGCGCGTCGAACACGATCCAGGCCGGGTCGGCGTCGAGATCGAAGCGGCGGATGCGCGGGATGGCGATGCCGCGTTTCGCGGCGGGTTCCAGCAGCGTGTGCATGATCCGCAGGCGGCGTTCGGCGTCGTCGGGATTGCGGTAGCGCTGCAGCACCATCCGGTCGCCGTCGGCGAGGGTGAGCAGGTCGGTGCGGTTCTGGAAGCCCCATTCGGCGGGCGCGCTACCGGCAATCGGCTGGCCGAGGGTCTGCTCGAGCCCGCCGTACTCCGCATGGTCCATACGGCAGACCCTAAGGCACGTACGGACTGTTGCGCGCCGATCGGCTCGGGTGCGCGAACCGGGGACGTTGGGGCATCCTTCGGGCGCGCTCATCCGCCCCGGTCGGCGGCCTGATCGGGGACATCAGCACGGCATCATCGGCGGCTCATCCCGAGATCGATCACAGGTCCGGGCTGTGCGTCAGGGCGGACCGCGCGACGAAAATCACTCGGCCGAGGGCACTTGCGAGCGTGCCGGCACACGCCCGATCACGACACTCGCGAGTGCGGAAGACTGCTCAGAGCACTTGCGAGCGCGAAGGCGCCAAGCCGCTGAGAGCACTTGCGAGCGCGAATGCCCGAGGCTGCTTCAGAGCGCTTGCGAAGGCGCGAGTCCGCGTGGTGCGTTCAACGCGGCATGCAGGGTGGCCGCCCACTGCTGAACGATCTGCTTGCGCCGGGCCGAGTCGTCGGTGAGCACGTCGGCCAGTCCCAGGCCGCGCGCCATATCGAGGGTGGCCTGCACGAGGTGATGGGTGACCGGGTCGGCGTCGTCGACGCCGAGCGCCTCCACCGCGCGCCGGTGCGAGATCCGGCCGAACTTGGCCTCCAGCGGCACAATTCGCTCCCGCAAGGCCGGATCGGCGGCCGCGTGCGTCCACACTTGCAGCGCCGCCTTGAACAGCGGACTGGTGTACGACTCGACCAGGCCGGCCACCACGGCCTCGGTCCGGCCGACCCCGTCGGCCAAGGCGGCGACCGTGATCGCCTCGTCCTTGGCCTGCTGGGTCCGGCTGTCGAACATGTACTCCAGCGCGGCGGTGATCAGGTCCTCCCTGGTCGGGAAGTGATGCTGCGCCGCGCCCCTGGACACCCCGGCCCGTTCGGCGACGACCGCGACAGTCGCTGCCGCCCAGCCGGTTTCGGCCAGGCAGTCGATGGTCGCCTCCAGCAGGCGCTGCCGGGTGGCGCGGCTCCGGTCCTGCTTCGGTTCGTGGGGTGTGGCCATGGGGTTATTCTGCCCAGCTCGGCGGACGGCGCTGTAGGAAGGCGGCCATGCCCTCGTGCACCTCGGCGGTGCCGAAGAAGCTCGCCGAGCGCTTGGCGAGCGCTTCGGCCGAGACGTCGAACTCGGCGAGCATGGCCGCGTTGACCAGCCGCTTGCTCTCGGCCAGCCCCTGCGGCGAGCCCTTGCGCAGCTCGGCGCGCAGCCGCGCCACCTCGGCCACCGGGTCGGCGGCGCTGGTGGTGATCAGCCCGATCTGCTCGGCGACGTCGGCGCCGAACTTCTCGCCCGTCAGGTAGTACCTGCTGGCCGCACGCGAGGTGAGACGCGGTAGCAGGGTGAGCGAGATCATGAAGGGAGCCAACCCGATTCGCACCTCGGTGAGCGCGAAGCTGCTCGTCGGGCCTGCCACCGCGAGATCGCAGGCCGCGACGATGCCCATGCCGCCCGCCCGCACGTTGCCGTCGATCTGCGCGATCACCGGCTTCGGGGTGGCGATGAGGCGGCGCAGGACGCCGATCATGGTGCGGGTGCGGTCGTCCGCGGCCACCGCGGGGTCGGCATTGCTCGCCTCGGTGAGGTCGGCGCCCGCACAGAAGGTGTTGCCGGTGTGCGCGAGCACGATCCCGCGCACCGAATCGTCGGCGGCCGCGTCGTCGAGTCCCTGGAGGAGTTCGGCAACGAGCTTGGACGACAACGCGTTCCGGTTGTGCGGTGAGTCGAGCGTGAGCGTCGCGAAGCCGTCCGCGACGTCGTAGCGGACGAACGGACCCGTCACCGTTTCGGTCATCGACGACCTCTCTCAGTAGGACTTGGGCAGGCCCAGCGAGTACTGGGCGACGAAGTTCAGCACCATTTCGCGGCTGACCGGAGCGATGCGGCCGATACGGGCGGCGGCCAGCATGGCGGCCAGGCCGTACTCCTTGGTGAGGCCCGCGCCACCGTGCGTCTGGATGGCCTGGTCGAGCGCCTTGATACTCGCCTCCGCCGCAGCGTATTTCGCCATGTTGGCGGCCTCGGCGGCACCCATCTCGTCGCCGGTGTCGTAGAGCGTCGCGGCCTTGCGCATCATCAGCTTGGCCAGCTCCAGCTCGATCTTCACCTGGGCCAGCGGATGCGAAATGCCTTGGTGCGCACCGATCGGCGTCTTCCAGACGGTGCGTTCCTTGGCGTATTCCACGGCGCGATCGATGGCGTAGCGGCCGAGGCCGATGGCCATCGCGGCACCCATCACCCGTTCGGGGTTGAGGCCCGCGAACAGCTGCATCAGGGCCGCGTCCTCCTTGCCGACAAGGGCATTCGCGGGCAAGCGGACGTCATCGAGGAAGAGCGTGAACTGGTGGTCCGGCTCGATGATGTCCATTTCCTGGGGCGTCTTGTGGAAGCCCTCGGCGTCGGTCGGCACGATGAACAAGGCCGGCTTGAGCTTGCCGGTCTTGTGGTCCTCGGTGCGCGACACGATGAGCACGGCCTCGGCCTGGTCCACGCCGGAGATGAAGATCTTGCGCCCGTTGAGGATCCAGTCGTCGCCGTCGCGGCGGGCGGTGGTGGTGATCTGGTGCGAGTTGGAGCCCGCGTCCGGCTCGGTGATGCCGAAGACCATCTTGGCGGAGCCGTCGCCGAGCTTGGGCAGCCACTGCTGCTTCTGCTCGTCGGTGCCGTACTTGGTGATGATGGTGCCGCAGATGGCCGGGGAAACGACCATGAGCAGCAGGCCCGCGCCCTGGGCGGAGAGCTCCTCCATCACCAGCGCCAGCTCGTATAGACCGGCACCGCCGCCGCCGTACTCCTCCGGCAGGTTCACGCCGAGGAAGCCGAGTTTGCCTGCCTCGTCCCACAATTCGGTGAGCGGCTCGTTGGCGCGGGCCTTCGGCAACACGTAGTCGCGGTAGTTGTACTTCGCGGCAAGCGCGGCGACCGCGGACCGCAGCGCGGTCTGCTCTTCGGTTTCGATGAAACTCATGCCTGCGCCTCGCTGACGCTCGGCTCCGGCATGCGATCCGCACACTGGCACATGATTCGTTCGCTTCGCTCTCTCATTTGCTCTCCTGGGTTTCCGAGCCCTCTGCGGGGTCTACGACGGCGAGGACGGCACCGACTTCGACCTGCTGGCCGACGGTGACATTGACGGCGCTGAGCACACCGGCGGCGGGTGCGGCGATGGTGTGCTCCATCTTCATCGCCTCCAACCACAGAATGGGTTGGCCCTGTTCGACGTGGCTGCCGACCTCGGCGCCGAGCCGGATCACGCTGCCGGGCATGGGCGCCAGCAGTGAGCCGGTGGCCACCTGATCGGCGGGATCGCTGAAGCGCGGCAGTTTGCGCACGCTGACCGGTCCGAGCGGCGAGTCGACGCACACCAGATCGGCGTACCGGGCGACGGCGAAATGCCTACGGACCGAGCCGCGTTCGCCGGGCACGGCGAGCACCACGCGATCCGGTGTCGCTTCGATGAGTTCGAGTCCGTCGTGACCGTCCACCGAGACGACACCGCGGGTGTAGCGGTAGCCGATGTCGTGCGTCCCGCTGGTGCGGCTCTCGAACAGCTTGTGCGTCGACTGGGACGGCAGGTTGCGCCAGCCGCTGGGCAGGCCGCCGCCGACCCGGGCGGTGCCGCGGTTGGCGGCCGCGTCGGCCAGTGCGGCGGCCACGATGGACAGCGCCTCGTCGGACTCGGACACCAAAGGCGCTGCCAGCGTGTCCAATCCGTGGGTGGTGAAGAAGGCGGTGTCGGTGTCGCCCGCGAGGAAGGCGGGGTGGCGGAGCACCCGGACCAGCAGGTCGCGGTTGGTCACCAGGCCGTGGATCTTAGCCCGGTGCAGCGCGTTGGCGAGCAATCGCGCTGCCTCGTCACGGGTTTCGGCGTAGGAGATGACCTTGGCCAGCATCGGGTCGTAGTGCACGCCGACGACCGAGCCGTCCACCACGCCGGTGTCCAGACGCACGCCCGGCCGGTGCAGCAGATCGAATTCGGTGACCACCGAGGGGATGTCGATCCGATGGACCGTCCCGCTCTGTGGCTGCCAGTCGTGTGCCGGATCTTCGGCGTACAGCCGGACCTCGATCGAGTGTCCGTACATCGCCGGGGAATCGGCGGGCAGCTTGGCAGCCGAGGCCACCTCTAGTTGCAGCCGAACCAGATCCAGGCCGGTGGTGCACTCGGTGACCGGATGTTCCACCTGGAGACGGGTATTCATCTCCAGGAAGAAGAACTCGCCGCGCTCGTCGGCGAGGAACTCCACCGTGCCCGCACCGGTATAGCCGATCGCGCCGGTGGCGAGCCGAGCCGCCTCGAACAGCCGCGCACGCATGCCCTCGGTGCGCTCGACCAGCGGCGACGGGGCTTCTTCGATGACCTTCTGATGCCTCCGCTGAATCGAACACTCGCGCTCGCCGACCGCCCAGATGGTGCCGTGCGTGTCGGCCATGACCTGGACCTCGATGTGGCGGCCGGTCTCCAGGTACCGCTCGCAGAACACCGTCGGATCGCCGAAGGCGGACTCGGCCTCGCGGCGCGCCGCCTCGATCTGCGGTTCGAGCTCATCAAGACTGCGCACCACGCGCATGCCGCGGCCGCCACCACCGGCGGAGGCCTTGATCAGCACCGGCAGGTGCGCGTCGGTGACCTCGGCCGGATCGAGCTCGGCCAGCACGGGGACACCGGCGGCGTCCATCATCTTCTTCGAGGCGACCTTGGAGCCCATCTGCTCGATGGCCTCGACCGGCGGGCCGATCCACACCAGTCCGGCGGCGAGCACGGCCTTGGCGAAATCGGCGTTCTCGGAAAGGAATCCGTAGCCGGGGTGGATGGCGTCCGCACCGGCGGCCAGCGCGGCCTCGATGACCAGTTCGCCGCGCAGGTAGGTCTCCGCGGGTGTATTACCCGGAAGGAGAACTGCCGCATCAGCTTCGGCGACATGAGGAGCTGCGGCGTCTGCATCGGAGTAGACCGCAACGGTGCCGATACCCATCCGGCGGCACGTAGCGAAGACACGGCGGGCTATCTCACCACGGTTGGCAACTAAGACGTTGGTAATCGTCATCCCCGGCCTCACATTCGGAAGACGCCGAAGCCATCGGCGCCCTTGATCGGGGCATTGTGAATGGCCGACAAGGACATTCCCAATACGGTGCGGGTATCGCGCGGATCGATGACGCCGTCGTCGAACAGGCGCCCGGACATGAACATGGCCAGCGACTCGGCCTCGATCTGTGCCTCGATCATGGCGCGCATCCCGGCGTCGGCCTCCTCGTTGAAAGGCATGCCCTTGGCCTCGGCCGCCGCGCGACCGACGATCGAGATGACGCCCGCCAGCTGCGCACCACCCATGACGGCGGATTTCGCACTGGGCCAGGCGTATACGAAGCGCGGGTCGAAGGCACGGCCGCACATTCCGTAGTGCCCGGCACCGTAGGAGGCACCCATCAGCACCGAGATGTGCGGCACCTTCGAGTTGGAGACCGCGTTGATCATCATCGCGCCGTGCTTGATGATGCCCCGCTGCTCGTACTCCTTGCCGACCATATAGCCGGTGGTGTTGTGCAGGAACAGCAATGGGGTGTCGGACTTGTTGGCCAGCTGGATGAACTGGGTCGCCTTCTGCGATTCCTCGGAGAACAGCACACCGCGCGCGTTGGCCAGGATGCCGATCGGATACCCGTGCAGCTCAGCCCATCCGGTGACCAGGCTGCCACCGTAGAGCGGCTTGAACTCGTCGAAGTCGGAGCCGTCGACGATGCGCGCGATCACCTCGCGCGGATCGAACGGGATCTTCAGGTCGTTGGGCACGATGCCGAGCAGGTCCTCGGGGTCGTACAGCGGCTCGATCACCGACGAGCGCGGCGCGGGGCCCTGCCTGCGCCAGTTGAGCCGCCGGACGATGGAGCGGCCGATCCGGATCGCGTCCTGCTCGTCGAGCGCGTAGTAGTCGGCCAGGCCGGAGACGCGGGCGTGCATGTCGGCGCCGCCGAGCGATTCGTCGTCGGACTCCTCGCCGGTGGCCATCTTGACCAGCGGCGGGCCGCCGAGGAACACCTTGGAGCGCTCCTTGATCATCACCACGTGATCCGACATGCCCGGAATGTAGGCGCCGCCCGCGGTCGAGTTGCCGAAGACGAGCGCGATGGTCGGGATGCCCGCGGCCGAGGCCTGGGTGAGGTCGCGGAACATGCGGCCGCCGGGGACGAAGACTTCCTTCTGCGTCGGCAGATCCGCGCCGCCGGACTCGACCAGCGAGATCACCGGCAGCCGGTTCTCCCGGACGATGTCGTTGATGCGCAACGTCTTTCGCAGCGTCCACGGGTTCGAGGTGCCGCCGCGCACGGTTGGATCCGGCGCGACGATCATGCATTCGACGCCCTCGACGACGCCGATGCCCGCGATAGTGCTTGCGCCGACGTGGAATTCGCTGCCCCAGCCCGCCAGGGGGCACAGCTCCAGGAACGGCGAGTCCTCATCGATGAGCAGCTCGACCCGCTCCCGCGCGGTCATCTTGCCGCGCTTGCGATGCCGGGCCAGCTTGTCCGGTCCGCCGCCGGCGATCGCCTTGGCGAACTCGCCCTCGACCTCGGTGAGCTTGGCCGTCATGGCTTCCGCCGCGGCGGCGTACTCCGGCGAGCCGGTGTCGAGTGTGCTTCGTAGTGTCGTCAAGACTGGTACCCCAATCGTTTGGCGGCGAGGCCGGTGAGGATCTCGGTGGTGCCACCGCCGATGCCGAGGATGCGCATGTCGCGGTATTGGCGTTCGACCTCGGATTCGCGCATGTAGCCGAGTCCGCCGAACAGTTGGACGGCCTGGTTGGCCACCCACTCACCGGCTTCGACGGCGGTGTTCTTGGCGAAACACACCTCGGCGATGAGGTCGGTCTCGCCGTTCGCGCTGCGCTGCGCCACATCTCGGGTGTAGACGCGGGCGACGTCGATGCGCCGGGCCATCTCGGTGACCGTGTTCTGCACGGCCTGCCTGCTGATCAGCGGGCGGCCGAAGGTTTCCCGGCTGCGGACCCAGTCCAGGGTGAGGTCGAGGCAGCGTTGCGCGCTCGAATACGCCTGCACCGCAAGGCCGACCCGCTCGCTGACGAAAGCGCCCGCGATCTGGAAGAAGCCGGAGTTCTCCGGGCCGACCAGATTCTCCGCGGGCACCCGCACATCCACGTAGGACAGTTCGGCGGTGTCCGAGGCGCGCCAGCCCATCTTGTCCAGCTTGCGGCTGACCGTGAAGCCCGGCGTGCCCTTCTCCACCACGAGCAGCGAAATCCCGCCGGAGCCAGGGCCGCCCGTGCGCACCGCGGTGACCACGTAGTCGGCGCGGCAGGCGGAGGTGATGAAGGTCTTGGCGCCGTTGACGATGTAGTGGTCGCCGTCGCGGCGCGCGGTGGTGGTGAGATGGCCGACGTCGGAGCCGCCGCCGGGTTCGGTGATGGCGAGCGAGCCGATCTGCTCCCCCGCCAAAGTCGGTCGCACCCAACGCTCGATCTGGTCGGTGTTGCCCGAGGCGATCATGTGCGGCACCGCGATGCCGCAGGTGAACAGCGACGCGAACAGGCCACCGGAGGCACCCGCCTGGTGCAGTTCCTCGCAGACGATCATCGCGTCGATGCCGTCGCCGCCGGAACCGCCTGCGGATTCGGGGAATTGGATGCCGAGCAGGCCGAGCGCACCGGCCTTCTTGTGTAGCTCACGCGGGATCTCGCCCTCACGCTCCCACTCGTCCATGTAGGGCAGGACTTCCCGCTCTGCGAAACCCCTTACGGTCGCACGCAATTCGCGACGCTCAGGGGAATTCCAGGGACTCACGCTCATGACAACAGCTCCAATGGGATGTCGAGATGACGGGACCGCAGCCATTCGCCGAGTCCCTTGGCCTGGGGGTCGAATCGAGCCTGATAGGCGACACCCTGACCGAGTAAGCCTTCGATGATGAAGTTCACCGCCCGCAGGTTGGGCAGCACGTGCCTGGTCACCGTCAGCGAGGCGGTTTCCGGCAGTAGCTCTTTGACGCGCTCGACGGTGAGCGTGTTTGCGAGCCAGCGCCATTGCTCGTCGGTACGCACCCAGACGCCGATGTTGGCGTTGCCGCCCTTGTCGCCGCTGCGCGCCAAGGCGATGGTGCCGAGCGGTGCGCGGCGGGTTTCGCTGGCGGGCAACGGTTCCGGCAGCGCGGGCTCGGCGACCTCGGCCAGCGGCCGGGTGTCCGAAGACGGCGCGATGTCGACGCGGGAGCCATCCGGCAGCACCGCGATATGCGGCACCTCGGTGGCATCGACGAACCCCGGCGAGTACACGCCGTAGGGAGAACCGTTGCCGGGCATCGTGGTAAAGCTGCACCCCGGGTAGCTGGCCAGGGCCAGTTCGACGGCCACGCTGGAGAACGCGCGGCCGACCTTGTTCGGGTCCGGGTCGCGCACCACGCAGCGCAGCAGCGCGCTGGCCTGTTCCTCGGTGTCGGCGTCCGGCCGGTCCAGCCGCGCGAGCGTCCAGTCCAGCTCGGCGGGTTTCACCGACAGCCAGGACTCCAACTGCCGTTGCGCCAGTGCGGCTTTCGCCTCGATGTCGAGGCCGGTGAGGATGAACTCCATCTCGTTGCGGAAGCCGCCGATCGTGTTCAGCGACACCTTCAGCTGCTCCGGCGGCGCCTCGCCGACGACGCCGCTGATCAGCACGCGATCGGGGCCGTCCGCGCTGAGCTCGATGGAGTCGAGCCGCGACGTCACATCGGGTCCCGCGTACCGGGCCCCTTGAATCTCGTACATGAGCTGCGCTTCGATGGTGTCGACCGTGACCGAGCCGCCGGTGCCCTCGTGCTTGGTGATGACACTGCTTCCATCCCTGCGGATTTCGGCGATCGGGAACCCTGGCTTGCCCAGGTCGGCGAGCTCGGTGAAGAACGCGTAGTTGCCGCCGGTGGCCTGCGTGCTGCATTCGATGACGTGTCCGGCCACCACCGCACCCGCGAGTTCGTCGTAATCAGTACGGCCCCAACCGAAGTGCGCCGCCGCCGGGCCGACGATCACCGAGGCGTCGGTGACCCGGCCGGTGACCACGATGTCCGCGCCCGCGTTCAGGCATTCGACGATGCCCCACGCACCGAGGTAAGCGTTCGCGGTCAGCGGTGCGCCGAGGCCGAGTTCGCCTGCGCGCGCGACCAAGTCGTCGCCTTCGACGTACGCGATCTTCGCGTCGAGGCCGAGATCGGCGGCCACCTTGCGCAGGCGCTCGGCCAATCCGGCGGGATTGAGACCGCCCGCGTTCGTGACGATCTGGACATTGCGTTCCAGCGCGAGTCCGAGGCATTCCTCGATCTGCTTCACGAAGGTCTTGGCGTAACCGAGGCTCGGATCCTTCATCCGGTCGCGGCCGAGGATCAGCATGGTGAGCTCGGCGAGATAGTCGCCGGTGAGCACGTCGAGCTGCCCGCCTTCGAGCATCTCGCGCATAGCGCTCAGCCGATCACCGTAGAAGCCGGAACAGTTGCCGATCCGGAGCACGTCCGGATTTGCGGCCAGCACACTCATCAGCGGGGATGCCTCCTGTAACGGCGAACCGTCAGGGCACAGCCGCGTGCCGCACCCGTGAAGTCCGCGTTCCGAGCACCAGCATCACACTCAGGTCAGAAAAAAGCAAGCACGCGTGCTTGTTAATCACGAGTGGGTCAGATCACTGCAGATAGCGCCGGTAAAGCCCGGCAAAACCGACAGAGCAGAATGGGCACAATGTCCACCGACGTCACTGTGATCATCCTGCTCGCGCTCGCCGGGTTCCTGCTCGGCGGCGTCTATTCGACGTGGCAGACCGCGCGCAAGTTCGCGATCGTGCTGGCGGTCCTGGCCGTGCTCGCGATCGCGGGTGCGATCGCCTGGTGGGTCGGCGCCTGACTCAGAGCTCGGAGAGCTTGAAGATGCGCAGGTCCTCGGGGACCCCGCTAAGCGGCGCGGCAAAGAAGCTGCGGCGGTAGGGCTTTACCGCATGGCCCAGTTCGGCGAGGGTCTCGGGCTCGAGCGACTGCAGCGTCGCCTCGGACAGCATGGTATTGCCGTTGCCGCCCGCCTCCATCACCCTGGCCGCGATCGTCACGTCGACGCCGAGCCAGTCGCCGCCGATCTCGCGCGGTGAGCCGGTGTGCAGCCCGATCCGCATCTGCGGGCGATAGTCGCGCACCTTCACGTCGGCGAGGTTGCGCTTGGCGTTGATCGCGGCGCGCACGGCCCGCTCGGCCGACGGGAACACGGCCATCACGCCGTCACCCATCCGCTTGACCACCTGACCGCCGCGCTCGGCGATCGGCGGCTCGATGGCCTTGGCGACCCGCCGCAGCAGCTCCAGCGTGGCCTCGTCACCCGCGGACAGCGACCAACTGGAGAAGGCCACCAGGTCGGTGAACATGACAGTTACTTCAGCGTTACCTTTGCCGCGGCCGACTCGTTCCAGCATCGCCTGCCAGACCTGGAGTGCGCCGAAGCCGATTTCCCGAGCCGCGCTCGGAGTGTCGCCGACCAGTTTGTCCGCGGCGCGGGCCACGGCACGCGCACCGCCGGGGCCGGTCACCGAGAGCGGGTCGCCGAAGGAGGGGTCACCTGGCAGCTGCTCACGCGCCTTACGGAGCACGCCGATGAAGTCCGTCCGATTGTTCGCCGCGTTCATCAACGCGGACAGCTGGCCCTTGCGCAGGCCGGTCCCGGGACGGCGGATGGGACCGCCCTCGTCCGCGGGTACCAGCGGAATCACGACCTCGGGTGGGAGGCCGTTTTCGTCCTCCGGCTCCGACCCGGGCGCAGCACCGCCGGAAGGTGTTTCGCTCACGCCCAGAGGGTATCTCAGCCGACCTGTCGTCGGCGGATCACTGATCATCGCCACCTGCTACCTCCCGACGGGCGAAGCGGGCACAACATTGGGGCCGCCGATGGATAACGAGCTGGTTGCTGAGTCGAACTGTACCCGCGGATTCGGCCCTGATGAAGCGACCTGTTTCACAGTTTCCGTGATGTTCACATGACTCATTGACCAGCAAGAATGTGCCCGCGAGCGGGTGTGATCGGTGTGCGCCCGACAACGCCATCGGCCCGGCGTGAAGGGGATCACACCGGGCCGATGGTTACACCGTCCGCCGGGCAGTGGCGGGGCGGTGGCGGGGCGCGCGAACCTCCCGACAAGGTCGGCGCCCCAGACCCGAGTGGCGAGGGAAGGCAACTCGGGTGGCTTCTCCGCTAAGCGTCGCGCTGGTTGATCATGATCAGCGCGCCGCCGTAGACGATCGCGGTAAAGGCGAGGAAGTAGAGCAGGCTGCCCCAGGGCCCCCAGTGCCAGTTGGCGCCGGAGTCCGAGACGCTGAGGAAGTGGCTCGCGTTCTGGAAGGGCAGGAACGGTGCCACGTTGCGACCGAAGCTACCGAAGGCGCCGAGCAGCGGCTCGATCAGCAAGGACCACAACACGATCAGCGAGATCGCGGCCGCGGACTGCCGGACGAGGACACCGACACCGATGGCCACCGCGATCATCAGGAAGGCATAGATCGGGATGCCGTAGACGGCCCGCCATTGCCCGTCCAGGGTCAGGTTCGCCGCGGGGGCGGACCCGCCGATGGCCTTGGCCACGCCGATGGCGAGGAACGCCAGGATCGTGGTGAGCACCGCGCTGAAGACACCGACGAGCAGCGTCTTGGTGATCAGCACCTTGCTGCGATTGGGCACCGCCTGGAACGTCGTCCGGATGACGCCGAAGCGGTATTCGCTGGTCACCGTCAACGCGGCCATGATCATCAGGACCATCACGCCGAAGCCGACGACGCCTGCCGTCGCGGTACTCACGTCGAGCGTCGGGGTGCCCTCGGCCGGGTTGTCCCCGGCCGACTTGGTGACCAGTGCGAACAGCGCGGCCAGCCCGAGGGCGAGCACGACGACGATGGCCGAGCACCACCAGGGCGACCTGGTCGAGGTGAGCTTGATTCGTTCTGCTGCCAGCACGCCCATCAGAGCGCACCTCCCATCGCCTGATCTTCGCCGTGGTACTGCACGGCGCCGCCGGTCATCCGCATGAACGCCTCTTCCAGCGAAGCACGTTGCGGCGCAAGCTCGAACAGCGTGATCTCGTTCGCGCCGGCCAGCTTGCCGACCGCGTCGCTGGGCACGCCGGCCACCACGAGCGCGGGGCCGTCGGTGCCGGTGCCGTCCTCGCGGACCGTCATGCCGTTCGAGGTGAGCACGCTGCGCAACTGGTCGAGCTGGGGGCTGCGCACGCGCACCGACTGCTCGGAGGCGCGCTCGATGAATTCCTGGGTGGTGGTGTCGGAGATGAGCTGGCCGCGACCGATCACCACGAGGTGTTCGGCGGTCTGCGCCATCTCGGAGAGCAGGTGGCTGGAGACCAGCACGGTGCGGCCCTCGGTGGCCAGTCGCTGCATGAACCGGCGGATCCACAGGATGCCCTCCGGGTCGAGGCCGTTGACCGGCTCGTCGAACAGCAGCACCTGCGGGTCGCCGAGCAGCGCGCCGGCCAGGCCGAGTCGCTGGGACATGCCGAGCGAGAAGCCGCCCGCGGTCTTGCCCGCCACCTCGGACAGGCCGACCAGCCGCAGCACCTCCTCCACCCGGGACTTGGCGATGTCGTTGGAGGCGGCCATCCACTCGAGGTGAGCGCGCGCCGAACGATTCGGATGCACCCACTTGGCGTCGAGCAGCGCACCGACCGTGCGCAGCGGATGGTCCAATTCGCGGTATGGCTTGCCCTGGATGAGTGCGGTGCCTGCGGTTGGCTTGTCCAGCCCCAGGATCATTCGCATCGTCGTCGACTTACCGGCTCCGTTCGGGCCCAGGAACCCCGTCACCTGTCCGGGTCGAACGGTGAAGGATAGATCCTGAACGGCGACGGTCTGCCCGTAGTGCTTGGTCAGCCCTCTCAGCTCGATCATGGGGACCAGCCTGCCCGAAAACTCCGCGATCCGCGTCACTACAAAGTGTCGTGTCCGATCATCCCTGAGGATGACGGGGACCCTGACTACCCCGCACCGGCACCCTGATCGATCCCCTGAGCGGGGGATCCTGGCCAGAAGACCTGGTCAGAGCGCGGGCGAGGAAGCCTGCGCCCAGAACCGCTTCGGGATGCGACCCGCCTGGCGCGCCAGATACCCGGCGCGCACCGCGGCGGCCATCGCCTCGGCCATCAACTCCGGTTGACGTGCCCTGGTCACCGCGGTGGCCAGCAGCACGGCCGAGCAGCCGAGCTCCATGGCGAGCGCAGCGTCGCTGGCGGTGCCGATGCCCGCGTCGAGGATGACCGGGACCTTCGCCTCCGCGACGATCATCTCGATGTTGTGCGGGTTGCCGATGCCGAGACCGGTGCCGATCGGCGAACCGAGCGGCATCACCGCGACGCAGCCCGCGTCCTCCAGCCTGCGCGCGAGGATCGGGTCGTCGGTGGTGTAGGGCAGCACCACGAAACCGTCGTCGACGAGTTGTTCTGCGGCGGTGAGCAATTCGATCGGGTCGGGCAGCAGGGTGCGCTCGTCGGCGACCACCTCGAGCTTGACCCAGTTGGTGTCGAGCGCCTCGCGGGCCAGCTGCGCAGTGAGTACCGCCTCGGCCGCGGTCCGACAGCCCGCCGTGTTGGGCAGCGGCGCGATGTTCAAGCGCTTCAACAGATCCAGCACGCCGGTGCCGCCCGCCGAATCCACGCGGCGCATGGCGACGGTGGTCAGCTCGGTGCCGGAGGCGATGAGCGCCTCCTCCAGCACGGCGAGGTTGTCCGCGCCGCCGGTGCCCATGATGAGGCGAGAACCGAACTCGCGGTCCGCGATTCGCAGCGGAGCGTACGACTCAGCCACCCTGGACCGCCGTCAGCACCTCGATCTGCCAGCCGCGACCGACCGGCTCGCCCCAGCGGGACTTGGGGAACACCGCGCCGTCCACCGCGAGCGCGATGCCCTGGGTCGGCAGTTCGAGGCGGCTGAGCAGCTCTCGGACGGTGAGGGTTTCGGCGAACTCGTGCTCTGTGCCGTTCACACTGACGCCGATGGGTACTGATGTCGAAGTCATCGAACTCCTCCTGCGGATGACGAAGTGGACGGCGGGTGCGCCGTCGAAAAACGTTGCGGGTCGGCGGATTCCGCCTCGGCCAACGGGGTTCCGGAAAGTTGAGCCAGCACCGCGTCCACGGTGAGCGGCATGGTCAGCATGCCGTTGCGGCCGTTGCCGGTGGCCGCGATGACCCGGTCGCTCAGCCTGCCGAGCAACGGCAGGTTGTCCGGGGTGCCAGGGCGCGAGCCCGCGCTCGCCTCGGCCAGCTCGTATTCGCCGATACCGGGGAATACCGCCTCGGCGTCGGCGATCAGGTCGCGGACACCGGCGACGGTCACCGCGGTGTCGAAACCCGCCTCGTATTGTGTTGCGCCGACCACGATTCCGTCGGGGCGGGGGACCAGGTAGATCGATCGGCCGTGCACCCTGGCGCGGACGACGCGGCGCGGCGCGGGGGCGACGCCGGGGCGGTGGCGCAGGCGCAGGATCTCGCCCTTGATCGGGCGGACCGGCAAGCCGGGCCACAGTCGGGCGGATGCGGCGCCCGCGGCGAGAACGATCTGATCGTGCGGAAGCGAATCCAGCGCGTCGACGGATTCGGCGCGGATCTGCACCCCGGCGGCCGTCGCGGCCTTGCGCAGGGCGGCGACCAGGCGTCGATTGTCGATCGCGGGCTCGGCGGGCGCGTGCAATCCGGCCCGCACCGTGCGCGCCAGGTTCGGTTCCAGCGCGCGTACGCCCGCGCGATCCAGTACATGTAGCTCGTGGCCGCGGCCACCGACCCAGTCGGCGATGGTGCGCAAGTCGGCCGCGTCGGCGGCGTCCAGTGCGACCGTCAGCGTCGCGTCGGCCACGAAGACCGAGACGCCGGTGGATTCCTCGATGCGGGCCGCGAACTCCGGCCAGCGGGCCAGCGCGGCCGCGCCGAACTCGAGCACCCGGTCCTCCCCCGGCCAGCCCTCGGACAACGGCGCGAGCATGCCGCCCGCCACCCACGACGCGCCGGATCCGACGGCGGGGTCGAACAGGGTGACCGACCAGCCCGCCTCGGCGGCCCGCCAGGCCACGCCGAGCCCGATGACGCCGCCACCGACGACGGCCAGCGTCCGCATCCGTTTCCACCTGCCTCTGTATCCCATGGGCGGCGTTCGCGGGCGCCTTCCTGGTTTACCCGTCTTCGGGCCCGTCGCGCACACCGCTGTGGTCGACATGTGACGTCCGGGGTCCCCTCGCAGGGACACTCCGCGACCGCCGCGTTGGCCCGGCGCTCGTGCCGCCGTTCGCTTCCCCACGGTAGCGCGGCTACGGTCGAAGGCGTGCAACCCTCCCACCCCGCTCGACCCGCATCGCCCAGGGAGCGCTTGGCAACCGCTCGGCTCTATCTCTGTACCGACGCCAGACGGGACAAGGGCGATCTGGCCAAGTTCGCCGAAGCGGCCTTCGCGGGTGGGGTCGACATCATCCAGCTCAGGGACAAGGGTTCGCCCGGTGAAGCGAAGTTCGGCCCGCTCGAGGCGCGCGCCGAACTCGGCGCCCTCGCGGAGCTGAAGGCGGCCGCACGCAGGCACGGTGCGCTGGTCGCGGTGAACGACCGCGCCGATATCGCGCTGGCCGCGGGAGCCGATGTACTGCACCTCGGCCAGGGCGACCTGCCACCTTGGTACGCGCGGCGCATCCTCGGCCAAGACGTGGTGATCGGCCGCTCCACCCACAATCGCGCGCAGGCCGGGCTCGCCGCGATCGACGAACACATCGATTACTTCTGCACCGGCCCGGTGTACGCGACCCCGACCAAGCCGGGACGCCAGGCCGCGGGCATCGAACTGGTGCGCTCCACCTCCGACGCGCATCCGACCCGGGCGTGGTTCGCGATCGGCGGCATCGACGCGGACAACCTGCCGGACGTGCTCGCGGCGGGCGCGAACCGCATCGTCGTGGTGCGCGCGATCACCGAGGCGCGCGACCCGGAAGCCGCTGCCCGCCAACTCAAGACGGCGCTGCTCGCCAACTCGTAGCCGGTGACCGGACACCTGATTTACCGCCGGGCCGAGCGGGTACTGAGGTCAGGAGAGAACTTGGCCCCGGGTGAGCGAGACCACGGCGTCGACCACCGGGCCGCAGTCGGATGTCTGATCGGCCCGCGGCGACGCGGCGTCGTCCGCCGCTCGGCTCGCCGGATCGACGATCCGCGCATAGCCACCGGGACCATCGGGATCGGAATGGAGCCAGAAGAAGCCTTGGTCGGCGAGATCGACAGTGCGCGGCAGTGCGGCGGCGACCGCGCGGTCGTCCGCGAGTTCGTCGAGGCAGACACGGGCGGGCGCGGCGCGCAAGGCGGGCCAGGCCACCGCGAAGCCGGGGTGCAGCAGCCGCGCGTCGACCTCGGCCTCCGGAATCCAGGCCAGCTCGGAACTCTCCCGGTTCCGGCTGGTCGGCAGCGTCTGCACGGCGTCTGCGATCACGGTGGTGTAGGTCCAACCGCTCGACGCGGACGCGGTCACCCGCTCGCTGCGCACCCGGACGTCGGCGGGATCGATCCCCGCCTCCTCCCAGGTCTCGCGCACCGCGGCGTGCACCGGGGTCTCGTGGCTGTCCCTGGCGCCGCCCGGCAGCGCCCAGGTGCCGCCCTGATGACTCCACGGCGCGCGGTGCTGCATCAGCACGGCCGACCCGCCGTCGGCGAGCGGCGCGCGCAGCAGCAGTCCGGCGGCACCGAAACGGCCCCAATGCCGCATCCCACCGGGGTCGCGCGACCACCCGTCACCGTCACCACGCATCTCGTATCCATCCTCAATCTGCCGTCGCAGCACCCCGCCCTGCTGCCAAGCAGGGGTATTTCACACGCAACGGCACCGCTACGACCACAATAAACTCCGCAACAACAGACACGGGGTGACCGCTGATCCGGTCGGTCCGTCGAGAAATCCGCGAATGCGGCCCAGACTGGGGAGGTGGACATGGCTCGGATCGAGCAGGCGACGGCGGTACTCCGGCCGTCGCCCACCGCCGAGCTCGCCGCGCAGGACAGTCCAGGCGCGTTGCGGGTCGCCTTCGTGCGCGAGCAGTTCGATCCGGCCCGGCTGCGCCTGTTCGCGAGCTCCTCGCCGGGACGGCTGATCGCGATCGGACTACTGCTCATCACGGTCTGCGTGGCCGCGGGCTGGGTGACCGGCGCGACGGTGGGCGACCGGCAGCAGACGCTGAACGTGCTGCTCGACGACACCGAGCCGGACGCGTACTCCGCGCATCGCCTGTACACGTCGCTGTCCATCGCGGACGCCGCGGCGAGCACCGCGTTCATCGCGGGCGGGCTGGAGCCGCAGGCGGTGCGCGATCGGTACAGCCAGGCGGTCGGCGAGGCCGCCGCGGAATTGGTGGCGGAAACAGGGAAGGCCACCGGCACCGTGCCGAGCCAGGCCGACAACACCGATACCCAGTTGCGCACCGGGATCGCCACCAGCCTGCCGGTGTACACCGGAGTGGTGGAGACCGCGCGGGCGAACAACCGCAGTGGATATCCGGTCGGCGCAGCGTATTTGAGCGAAGCGTCCAGCCAGATGCAGACCACCGTGCTGCCGATGGCCGAGGAACTGCAGAACCGGCGCCAGGCGGCGGTGACCGCGGCGCAGCGCAATCACGTCCGGCCGCCGTGGACGGCCATCGTGCTGGTGATTCTCGCGCTGATCGCACTGGTCTGGGCGCAGTTCGAGTTGGCGAAACGGTGGCGCCGGGTGCTCAACCCCGGGCTGTTGCTCGCCTCGGCGGCGGTGCTGATCCTGTTGGCCTGGACGGTGATGGCGGGGGCGCTCTCGGCCACCTCGATGATCCGCGGGCGCGACGACGGCGCGGTGCCCGCCTCGCGGCTGACCGAGAGCCGGATCCTGGCGCAGCAGGCGCGTTCGGCGGAGACGCTGAAGCTGGTCAGCCGGGACGCGACCGGCGACTACGACCGCACCTACGACGCGAACATCGCCCGCCTCGCCGATCTGCTCGGCGGCTACCCGAGTTCCGCGCCCGCCGCCGACGAGGTGCGCAATGCCATTCCGGCACTTGCTCGTTGGCGGGTGGCTCATCAGCGGATGAACGACACGCTGGCCCGCGGCGACTTCAACGGCGCGGCAACGGTGGCGACCGGGCCGGGTGCCGCGGATGTCGCGGCACAGGTGGACGCACTGGACAAGGCACTGGAGCGAGGCATCGACGAGACACGGAATACCTTGCGCGACAATATTTTCCGAGCGGCAAACGTGCTCGCCTATATGGGACCCGGCGCGCTGGTGCTCGGTATCGTCGCGGCGGCCTGTGTCGGACTCGGTCTGTGGCCCCGGCTGCGGGAGTACCGATGAGGCCCGGGCGCGGCATCGCCGCCGTCGCACTCGCCGCCGTCGCGCTGATCGGTGGCTGTACCAGCGAATCGGCAGCGCCGTTACCGACCAACACCGCCAAGTACATCGAACCCCCGCTGCCCGCCAAAGCCATTCCCGTACTGACGGATTCGGCGGCCCCGCCGAACAACCAGCAGTGCGGCGACCCGACGGCGAGCCTGCGCCCGACCGGCCAGGGCGCCGCGGCGCGCGGACCGACCATCGACGCGATCCGGGCCCGCGGCCGCCTGGTGGTCGGGCTGGACGCGGGCAGCAACCTGTTCAGCTTCCGTGATCCGATCTCCGGCGCCATCGTCGGCTTCGACGCTGATATCGCCAGGGAGGTCGCCCGCGACCTGCTCGGCAGCCCGGATCTGATCGAATACCGCACCCTCGGCTCGGCCGACCGGGAACGGGCGCTGCAGAACCGCGAGGTGGACATGGTCGCGAAGACCATGACGATCACCTGCGAACGGCGGCAGAAGGTCACCTTCTCCACCGTGTACCTGCGTTCCAACCAGCGGGTGCTCGCGATGAAGAACTCCGGCATCAACAGCATCGCCGATCTCGCGGGCAAGCGGGTGTGCATCGTGCGCGGCACCACCTCACTGGACCGCATCCGCCAGTATCAGCCCGCCGCGACCGTGCTCTCCGTGCCGACCTGGGCCGACTGCCTGGTAGTCCTGCAGCAGCGGCAGGTCGACGCGGTGAGCACCGACGACTCCATCCTGGCCGGCCTGGCCGCGCAGGACCCCTACACGGCGGTGGTCGGCGACAGCATCAGTGTCGAGCCCTACGGCATCGGCATGACCAAGGGCGACGACGATCTGGTGCGCTTCGTGAACGGCACCCTGGACCGCATTCGCAACGACGGCACCTGGGACCGCAGCTACCGCCAGTGGTTGACCGTGCTCGGCCCGTCCCCCGGCCCGCCCACCCCGAATTACGCGGACTGACGGCCGATGAACACAGCTGACGACGCCACCCCCGACGCGGACGAATCCACCGTCGTTCCTTCGGCTTCCAGCGACGAGGTGGCGGAGCCGGTACATACCGAGCTGGCCCGGGGATCGCGGCCGACGCCGAGCCAGGCGGCCGCGGCCGAAACCATCATCGGCGCTTGGCGAACCGACTCCGAACCCGACTCGGCGGCGACGATGCGGACCTCCGGCCGGAGTGTGCGCACGGCCCGGTCCCGGCCGACGGTGCGCCGACTCGGCGGCGGGCTGGTGCCGATCCAGACGGTCGAGCCCGCCGATCCGCGGGCCGCCGTGCTGACCGATCCCGTTGTCTCCGAAGGCAAACGCTTCTGCTGGCGCTGCGGCAATCCGGTCGGCCGGGCCAGCGCCGTCCGGCCCGCGGTGACCACGGGCACCTGCGACACCTGCGGTGCCCCTTACGATTTCCGGCCGTCGCTGCATGAGGGCGACGTGGTGTCCGGGCAGTACGAGGTGCAGGGCTGCATCGCGCACGGCGGGCTCGGCTGGATCTATCTGGCGATCGACCGGAACGTCAGCGATCGCTGGGTAGTGCTCAAGGGCCTGCTGCACACCGGTGACGCCGAGGCACAGGCCGTCGCCGTCGCGGAGCGCCAATTCCTCGCCGAGGTGGCGCATGCCAGCATCGTCAAGATCCACAACTTCGTCGAGCACACCGATCAGGACGGTGCGCCGATCGGCTACATCGTCATGGAGTATGTGGGCGGCCGGTCGCTGCGCGAGATCCTCAACTCCTACGAGCGGCCACACCGGATGCCGGTCGCCGAGGCGATCGCCTATCTGCTGGAGATCCTGCCCGCGCTGGATTACCTGCATTCGATCGGCTTGACCTACAACGACCTCAAGCCGGACAACATCATGGTGACCGAGGATCAGGTGAAGCTGATCGACCTCGGCGCCGTCGCCACCATCGAGTCGTATGGAAATCTGTACGGCACCAGGGGATTTCAGGCGCCCGAGATCGCGAAGACCGGACCGACCGTCGCGTCGGACATCTACACTGTCGGCCGCACCCTGGCCGTGCTCACCCTCGAGATGCCGATGGAGCAGGGCCGGTATCTCGACGGCATCCCCGATCCCGCGGATCATCCCGTGCTGGCGCGCTACGAGTTCTTCCACCGCCTGCTGCTGTGTGCGACCGACCCGGATCCGGACCGTCGATTCCCCTCGGCCCGCGCCATGTCCGCGCAGCTGTCCGGGGTGCTGCGGGAAATCCTGGCGCTGGAGACCGCGACCGAACATCCGCAGTTGTCCACGGTGTTCAGCCCGCCGCGGGCCAGCTTCGGCACCGAGGAACTGATCCGGCAGACCGACGCGTACGCGGACGGCCGAGCCCGCACCAAGCAACTCGAGGCGCGCGATGTGGTTGCGGCACTGCCGATTCCGCTGCTCGACTCGGCGGATCCGTCGGCCCCGCTGCTTGCCACGACGGTGCATGCCGAACCCGAGGAGTCGTTGGCGGCGCTGCGGGCGGCCAAGGAGCGGGCCGAGGCCGATCCCGGCAATGCGCCGGAGACCTTGGATCTGGAGCTCAGGCTGGCCGAGGCCCGGGTGCGGCTCGACCTCGGCGAGTCGTCGACGGTGCTGCATCTGCTCACCCGATTACCCGAAAACGATTGGCGGGTCAGCTGGTATCGCGGCTTGGCGCAGCTGCTCGACGTGGAATACGAGAAGGCCTTCGCCAGCTTCGACGACGTATTGCAGGTGCTACCCGGCGAGATCGGACCCAAGCTCGCGCTGGCCGCGACCGCGGAACTCGTACTCCAGCACTGGGATTCGCCCGACCCGGAACAGTGGCGGGCCTACGCCGAGAAGTTCTATGACACCGTGTGGCGCACCGATCGCGCGGTGGTGAGCGCCGCCTTCGGCCTGGCCAGGCAGCTGGCCGCGGTCGATCGCGTGGTGGACGCGGTGCATGCGCTCGACGAAGTTCCCGCCGCATCAAGGCATTTCACTACCGCCAGGATGACCGCGGTGCTCCTGCTGCTCACCGCCGCTCCGGTGGCCGAGCTCGACGAATCCACGCTGCACATCTCCGCGTCGCGGGTGCTGAGCCTGCCGACCGGCGAGGGCCGATCGGTCCAGATGCGTGTCCTGGTTCTCGGTGCCGCGCTGGCCTGGCTGCAGGCGGGCAACAAGCCGAAACGTCCCGATGCCACGCTGTTCGGCGCATCGTTCACGGAGCGCTGTCTCCGTGAGGGCACCGAAGCCGGACTCCGCGCACTGGCCCGCAGCGCCCCGGGTCGCAACCACCGCTACGCCCTGGTCGACCTCGCCAACTCGATCCGCGCCAAGACCTGGATATAAGGCCACTCACGAAATCTTCACGATGCGTTCGGCAGGATCGGCACCGAATCAGGTTCGCAGGGCTCACTGAGGCCCGCACCGAACCCACCGCATGCCACCGGGATAGGCGCCCTCGCCAGTCCCGGGCGGGCTGCATCTGGACTGCCCTCCGAGTGCGGCCCTACGCATGTGGCGGGGCGGGACTACCTCGGTGCGCTGTTGCTGCAGCGGCAGATCCAGCCCCGGTCGGCCTTCCCTCCCGACCGGGCTCCCCCGCCTCTCCGCGTATTCAGGCCAGACTCGGGGGCCACGACAGTGACGTCGGCGGCCGACGGTGCCGCAACGGGCAAGTCAGCCCGTACCCGGTGAGTTACCCATGTTCTTGCGAAATCTGTTGGCGATGAGTAGGTTACGCCGCTTCGGCGACGCGGTGGGCCGCGCGGGCGATGGCCAGCTCCTCGTTCGTCGGTACCACCAGGACGGCGACTTCGGCGTTCGGCGGGGAAATGCGCCGGGCGGTGCGGGATTTCGCGGCGTTGGCGGTGGGGTCCACCTCGATGCCGAAGCGGGACAGGTCGGCGAGGGCGTCGGCCCTGACCTTGGGGCTGTTCTCGCCGACACCCGCGGTGAAGGTGATGGCGTCGACGCCGCCAAGGTCGATCAGATAGGCGCCGAGGTAGCGGCGGAGGCGATGGATGTAGACGTCGTAGGCGAGTTTCGCTGCGGTGTCTCCGTTTTCGATCAGCTGCTGTAGTTCGCGGAAGTCGTTGACACCGGACAGACCCTTGATGCCCGAGTCCCGGTTCAACAGGGTGTCGATCTGATCGATGTCGAGGTGCGCCGAGCGCATCAGGTGCGCGATGATGCCGGGGTCGATATCGCCGGACCTGGTGCCCATCACCAAGCCCTCCAGCGGGGTCAGGCCCATGGTGGTGTCGATCGGGTGGCCGCCGCGGATCGCCGAGGCCGAGGCGCCGTTACCCAGGTGGAAGACAATCTGATTGAGCTCCGCCGGGTCGCGGCCGAGCAGCTCGGCGACCTGCCTGGACACGTACTCGTGCGAGGTGCCGTGGAAGCCGTACTTCCGAATACCGTGCGCGGCGGCGACCTTCGCGTCGATGGCGTAGGTCTTGGCGGCGTCGGGCAGGCCGTGGAAGAAGGCGGTGTCGAACACGGCGACCTGCGGCACATCGGGCAGCAGCTTGCGTGCGCTCTCGATACCGGCGACATTCGCCGGATTGTGCAGTGGGGCAAGCGAAGACAGATCGGCAATGGCTGCAACGACGTTGTCATCGATCAGCGTCGGCTCATAGAACACCTCGCCGCCGTGCACCACCCGATGCCCGACCGCGCGCACCCCGGCACGGGCCAGGTCGTGTCCGGTCTCGGCGAACATGTCGAAGATCAGCCGCAACCCGGCCGTGTGATCGGCGACGGCACTGCGCCGCTCGGTGCGCACACCGTCGGCCTGATGCTCGATCCCGGCGTTCTCCTCACCGATCCGATCGACCATGCCCGCGGCGGTCACCGCGCCCGACTCCGGGTCCAGGAGTTGGTACTTGATGGACGACGAGCCGGAGTTGATCACCAGCACCAGGTCATCGACAGCTTCAGTCATCACTCACTCTCCCTGCGCCTGGATCGCCGTGATCGCCACGGTGTTGACGATGTCGGCGACCAGCGCACCGCGGGACAGGTCGTTGACCGGTTTGCGCAGGCCCTGCAGCACCGGGCCGATGGCGATCGCACCCGCGCTGCGCTGCACCGCCTTGTAGGTGTTGTTGCCGGTATTGAGATCGGGAAACACGAACACCGTTGCCTTGCCAGCCACTTCGGAATCGGGCAGCTTGGTGGTCGCGACGGTCGGCTCGATCGCCGCGTCGTACTGGATCGGCCCCTCCACCGGCAGCTGCGGCGCGCGCTCGCGGACCAGCTTGGTCGCCACCCGCACCTTGTCCACGTCGGCACCGCTACCGGATTCGCCGGTCGAGTACGACAGCATGGCGATTCGCGGCTCGATGCCGAACCGGGCCGCCGTGGCCGCCGAGGAGATCGCGATATCGGCCAGCTGCTCCGAGGTCGGATCGGGGACCACCGCGCAGTCACCGTAGGCGAGCACCCGGTCGGCGAGACACATGAGGAACACGCTTGAGACGGTGGAGACACCGGGCACCGTCTTGATGATCTCGAAGGACGGCCGGATGGTGTGCGCCGTGGTGTGCGCGGCGCCGGAGACCATGCCGTCGGCGATCCCCTTGTAGACCATCATGGTACCGAAATACGAGATGTCGGACATGGTTTCGCGGGCGCGCTCGACGGTCATCCCCTTGTGCTTGCGCATCTCGGCGTATTCCTTGGCGAAATCGTCCAAGTGGCCGGAGGTTTGGGGATCGAGCACCTGCGCGGCGGAGATGTCCACGCCGAGTTCGGCGGCGCGGGCCCGGATCGACGGCTCGTCGCCGAGGATCACCAGGTCGGCGATCTTGCGTTGCAGCACCCGGCCCGCCGCTCGCAGGATGCGGTCGTCGTCGCCCTCGGGCAGCACGATGCGTTTACGGTCGCCCCTGGCGCGTTCGATGAGCTGGTACTCGAACATCTGCGGCGTCACGATCGTGGTGAGCGGAACTTCGATGCGCCGCAACAACTCCGCGGCGTCCACGTGCTCCTCCATCAACGCGAGGGCGGTGTCGACCTTGCGCGGGCTACCGGCCGACATCCGGCCGCGGGTGCGGTAGGCGGCGCTCGCGGTGTCGTAGGTGCCGAGCTCGGTGGTGAGGATCGGCAGCTTGGGCTTCAGGCCGGACATCAGCCGCGCCACCGCGGGATGGGGCAGCATGCCGCCGTTCATGATGATGCCGGACAGCGACGGAAAGCCTTCCGCCTCATGCGCGTTCACCACGCTGAGCAGCACGTCGGAGCGGTCGCCCGGCGCGATGACCACGACGCCGTCGACCAGCCGCTCCAGGATGTGCTCGGCCGTCATGCCGCCGACCATGATCTTGAGCGCCTCGCGCTGCAGCAATTCCTGGTCGCCGCTGTACATTTCGCCGTCGATGGCGCTGCACAGCTCGGCCATGGTCGGCGAGATCAGCAGCGGCACCTCGGGCAGCGTCCAGGTCGGCACGGCGAAGGCGCCCAGCGCGGCGCCGACGTCGTCGATGTGGTCCGGGTCGCAGCGGTTGGCGATGATCGCGACCAGCTGTGCGTGTTCGAGCACCAGCTCGCTCTGGCACAGCTCGGCCAGGTGCTTCACCTCGGCGGGCGTGCGGCCGGAGCCACGCACCACCAGCAGCACGGGCGCACCGAGATTCACCGCGATCCTGGCGTTGAAGCGCAGCTCGCTGGGGCTGGCGACATCGGTGTAGTCGCTGCCGACCACCACCACCGCGTCGCACACCTTCGCGACCTCGTGGAATCGCATCACGATCTCGCTGATCGCGGCGTCCGGGTCGGCGTGCACCTGCTCGTAGGTGACGCCGGTGGCCTGCGCGTAGTCGATGTCGGCGGTGCTGTGCTCGAGCAGCAGCTCGAGAATGTAGTCAGGTTCGGTGGTCGACCGGGTGATCGGCCGGAACACCCCGACCCGCGCAGTGGTCGCGCACAGCATCTGCAGCACCCCGAGGGCCACCGTCGACTTTCCGGTGTCGCCTTCGGGTGAGGCGATGTAGACGGTGGACGGAGCGTGATCGGCCATGCCCGAAAGCTTAGTGAACGAGCGGCTACCAACCCCCCTCTGCGAGACGGTCGTCACCGACTGTTCGGCAACAATCCGACGCGGACGGCGGCTCGAACGCCGAGTGCGCCTGCTCGACCGGCGGCGGACGGGTCCGCGACCTGCTGACGGCCGTCGCTCCGGTCCCCGTCGACCCGGATCGGCCGATATAGTCCGGGCATGGCTGAGCAGTTTCCGAACCGGCAGTGGGGTTCGCGCACCAATGTGATCTCCCGACTAGCAAACAAGTTCGCGGCGACCAAGCCCGGCTCCTGGCTCATCCGCAAGATCACCCCGCTGGACCGCGCGCTGCTCGAGCGCACCGACGCGAAGTACACCGTGCTCGGCCCGATCGGCGCCCCGGTGATCCTGCTGACCACCATCGGCCGCAAGTCCGGCCAGCCGCGCACCCAGCCGCTGCTCTACGTGCACGACGGCGACGTGCTTTACGTGATCGGCAGCAACTTCGGCCAGGAACGCCACCCCGCCTGGACCGCCAACCTGCTCGCCACCCCCGCCGCGACCGTTGCCATCGCGGGCCACCGCCTCCCGGTCCAGGGGACCCTGGTCGAGGCCGACGCCAAGGACGCGATCTTCGCCCGGTTCGTCGAGATCACCGGCGCCTACGCCGCCTATAAGGACCGCACCTCCCGCGACCTGCGCATCTTCGCGCTGCGCCGGACGTAACTCAGCGCTCGATCTCCGACAGGTGCGCGACGTTCGCCTGATCGTCGGGTTCGGCGCTCGGCTGGCCGGCGAACCAGGCGTCCAGGATTTCCTGGAGTTCCGCGCTGGAAGTCGAACGTAGGCTGAGCGCAAGCACATTCGCGTCGTTCCACTGACGCGCGCCTGCGGCCGTCGCGGCATCGGCGCAGAGTGCCGCGCGGATACCTGCGACCTTGTTCGCGGCGATCGAGGCGCCGGTTCCGGTCCAGCAGCAGACGATGCCCTGGTCGGCGCGGCCCTGCGCGACATCGCGGGCCGCCGCCTCGCTCGCCCAGGCCCAGTCGTCTCGTTCGGCCGCTGCCAACGCGCCGTGCAGCACCGTCTCGTGCCCGCGCCGGGCCAGCTCCTCGATCAGTTCCTGCGCCACTCCGACGCGCTCGTCCGCAGCAACTGAGATCCGCATACCCCCAGCTTAATGCCGCATCTCCGAACTATTGACAGCATACTGTCAAACATGACAGTATGCTGTCATGACCAAGAAAACAGTTCACGTTGCCGTCTACGACACCTTCGCCGACTGGGAGATCGGCGCCACCACGGCGCACATCAACCGGACGACCTGGCAGCGGGAGCCGGGCACGTGGCAGACGAAAACGGTTGGGCTGACCACAGATCCGATCACCACGCTCGGCGGGATGCGCATCGTGCCGGACATGGCGCTGGCCGATCTCACGCCGGAAGACAGCTCGATGCTGATCCTGGCGGGTGCCGATACGTGGGAAGGCGACGAGCTGATGCCGTTCGCGGCGAAGGCGCGCGAGTTCCTCGACGCGGGCGTTCCGGTCGCGGCGATCTGCGGCGCGACGCTCGGGCTGGCCAAGGAGGGTCTGCTCGACACACGCAAGCACACCAGCAATGTCCGAGAGTTCTTGCTGTACAGCGGATATGCGGGTGCCGAGAACTACGTCGAGCAGGACGCGGTGACCGACGGTGATCTGATCACGGCGGGCGGCACATCACCATTCGAATTCGCCCGCGAAGCACTCGGACGGCTCGGCGTGTACGAGCCGCACGTGCTCGACGGGTGGTACCGGCTGTATGGGCACTCCGATCCGGCGGGTTGGGCGGTGCTCGCCGAGTACGAGGAGCAGCGGTCGGGCGCGCACGTCTGATGCGGCAGAATCGCACGGCGATCCGGTCGAATGGCCGGATCGCCAGGAGGTGGAAGTGACCGGGAACGAACAGGAGCTGTTCTCGACGGCCGCCATCACGTCATTCCGTTTGAACGGCCAGTTCCTCGCGATCGCCGAGGAACTGGCGCGCCCGGCCGGGCTCACCGCGGCCTGGTGGCAGGTGCTCGGCGCGGTGCTGTCCAAACCATTGCCGGTTGCGGGCATCGCCAGGGAAATGGGTATCACCAGGCAAAGCGTGCAGCGCATCGCGGATCTGTTGGTGGACAAGGGACTTGCCGAGTACCGCCCGAACCCCGCGCACCGCCGCGCGAAGCTCGTCGCGGGCACCGACGCGGGGCGCGAAGCGGTGCGCCGGATCAATCCGCAGCACGCGGTCATCGCCAAGCGCCTCGTCGACGAACTCGGCTACGAGCAGCTCGCGGCGACCGTCGACGCGTTGACCGAACTGTCCACCGCACTCGACGCCATCACCGACCCGCAGGCCTGACGCGATCAGCCCGCGAACGGCTCCTTGGTGCGCCCGACCAGATCGGCGACGGAGTCGAGCACCAGGGTCGGCCGGTACGGATACGCCTCGACGGATGCGCGGGTGGAGATACCCGTGGTGACCAGGATGGTGCGCATGCCCGCCTCCAGTCCGGAGATGACATCGGTATCCATCCGGTCGCCGATCATCACGGTGGACTGCGAGTGCGCGCCGATCCGGCGCAGCGCCGAACGCATCATCAGCGGGTTGGGCTTGCCGATGTAGTACGGGTCGCGGCCGGTGGCGCGGGTGATCAGCGCGGCGACCGAGCCGGTCGCGGGCAGCGAGCCGTCGCGGGACGGGCCGGTCGGGTCGGGGTTGGTCGCGATGAAGCTCGCGCCCCGCTCGATCAGGCGGATCGCGGTGGTGATCGCCTCGAAGGAGTAGTTACGGGTCTCGCCGAGCACCACGTAGTCGGGGTTGCTGTCGGTGAGCACGTAGCCGATCTCGTGCAATGCCGTGGTGAGGCCGGATTCGCCGACCACATAGGCGGTTCCGTTGGGTCGCTGCTCGTCCAGGAAGGTGGCGGTGGCCAGCGCGGAGGTCCAGATCGCCTCCTCGGGGATATCGAGTCCGGTGTGGCGCAGCCTGGCCTGCAGGTCGCGCGGCGTGCGGATCGAGTTGTTGGTCAGCACCAGGAACGGGGTCTCGCTGGCGCGCAGCTCGGCGAGGAACTCATCGGCGCCGGGCACCAGTTGGTCCTCGTGCACCAGCACACCGTCCATGTCGGTCAGATAGGACAGGATCGGTTCATCAGTCACCAGACAATTGTCCGCTATCAGACACGGTTCCGGGGGTAAGTCCGCCTCGGTGCGACCCTTCGCACACCTGCGCCGACCGCTGACTATGGTCGAAGACGGCCGTATGGCGTATGTGCGGAAAGCGCCGGACAGTGCTCAAATGATCACCGAGGGGCGGGAACGTTCGCGAGCCCGCGCCGGTTGAAGCCAAGCATGACCGCAGCGCGTCTGCGGCCGACAAACGGTGTGCGGGAATGCCCGCACAGGTGTGCAGCGAAGCGACAGGAGTGGCGCACATGGGTGAGCTCAAGCTCGGATACAAGGCGTCGGCGGAGCAGTTCGGGCCGCGCGAACTGGTGGAGATCGCGGTGCTCGCCGAGGAACACGGCCTCGACAGCGCCACGGTGAGCGACCACTTCCAGCCGTGGCGGCACAAGGGCGGGCACGCGCCGTTCTCGCTGGCCTGGATGGCCGCGGTCGGCGAGCGCACCAAGCGGATCCAGCTCGGCACCTCGGTGCTCACCCCCACCTTCCGGTACAACCCGGCGGTGATCGCACAGGCCTTCGCCACCATGGGTTGTCTGTACCCCGACCGGATCATGCTGGGTGTCGGATCCGGCGAGGCGCTGAACGAGATCGCCACCGGATACAAGGGTGAATGGCCGGAATTCAAGGAGCGTTTCGCGCGGCTGCGTGAGTCGGTCGAGCTGATGCGCGCGCTGTGGACCGGCGACCGGGTCGATTTCCAGGGCGAGTACTACAACACCGTCGGCGCGTCCATCTACGACGTGCCCAAGGGCGGCATCCCTGTTTACGTCGCCGCAGGCGGACCGCTGGTCGCGCGCTATGCGGGCCGCGCTGGTGACGGCTTCATCTGCACCTCCGGCAAGGGCATGGACCTCTACACCGAGAAGCTGATGCCCGCCGTCGCCGAGGGTGCCGCAAAGGCGGGCCGCACCGTCGACGACATCGACCGGATGATCGAGATCAAGATCTCCTACGACACCGATCCCGAACTGGCACTGGAGAACACCCGCTTCTGGGCCCCGCTCTCGCTGACCCCCGAACAGAAGCACAGCATCACCGACCCGATCGAAATGGAAGCCGCCGCCGACGCTTTGCCGATCGAGCAGATCGCCAAGCGCTGGATCGTCGCCAGCGACCCCGACGAGACCGTCGACCTCATCAAGCCCTACCTCGACGCCGGCCTCAACCACCTGGTCTTCCACGCCCCCGGCCACGACCAGCGCCGCTTCCTCGACCTCTTCCAGCGCGACCTCGCCCCCCGCCTGCGCGCTCTGGGCTGACTCACAGACCCTGCACACCCCTCACAGCAGTTAGAGCTGCTGTGAGGGGTGTCGATTCTCTGTGACATCCCCAACGAACCTCTCCACAGGTGGGACTTGTCCACAATTAGGGGATTGGCGGTGCTGGTGGGAGGGCTCAGTGCCGAGGATGGTTGGCATGGATGTTCCTGTTCCCATTGCGCGGCGGGACGCGCTCGCGGGCGGTTTCACTGATCGAGAGTTGCACGGGATTGCGTGGCAGCGGGTTCGGCGCGGCTCTTATGTCACCGCCGCTTCGGGGCAGGCCATGTCTGCTGAACGTCAGCATCTGATGTTGGTGCATGCGGTGGCCGAGGCATCTAGTGCCGAGGCGGTGGTCAGTCATGTCTCGGCGGCGATCGTGCACGAATTATCTTGCTGGGCACTCTCGTTGGCGCGCGTTCATCTCATACGTGCTCGCCGCAGCGGTGGCAGGGTGACTCGGCAGGTGGCGTTGCACTCGATGCGGATTGATCCCGATGAGATCGTGCAGGTCGGGCCGCTCCGCGTCACCAGTGTGGCGCGAACCGTCATCGACCTCGCCAGGTCCGTTCCGTTCGAGCAAGCCGTCGTCGTCGGTGATCACGCGTTGCACTCCGGCAAAACAACCCGCGACGAGCTGCTCGCCGAGCTCGCACGTGCCGCGGGGCGGCCGGGTAATCCAGCGGCGCGGCGGGTGGTGGCCTTCCTCGACGGCAGGTCCGAGAGCGTCGGCGAATCGCGCAGCCGAGTAGCGTTGCGCGCCGCGCATTTCCCTGACCCCACCTTGCAAGCTCGGATCACCACCGCGACAGGCAAGATCGTCGCGCGAGTCGACTTCCTGTTCCCGGAGTTCGGTGTCATCGGCGAATTCGATGGCCTGGTGAAATACCGCGGTGCCCTTGTCGGCGATCGACCACCCGAGGACGTGGTGATCGCCGAGAAAGCCCGCGAGGACGCGCTCCGTGCCCTGGGCTGGCTCGTCGTCCGCTGGACCTGGCGCGACCTGAACTCCCCCCACAATTGGCTCGCCCGCTTAACCCGCGCCGCCGAAATCGGCCGCAGAACCGACCGAAGCGGCGGCTGGCATGTGCGCACAGACCCTCCGTACCCCGCACAGCAGCTCTAACTGCTGTGCGGGGTACGGAGGGTCTGTGCGACTCCCTAGCTCAGGGCGTGAGCGAGGTCGGCGAGGAGGTCTTCGACGTCCTCGAGGCCGACGGAGATGCGGACTACGCCGTCGGAGAGGCCGATGGTGGCTCGGCCTTCGGGGCCCATCGCGCGGTGGGTTGTGGTGGCGGGGTGGGTGATCAGGGATTTGGCGTCGCCGAGGTTGTTGGAGATGTCGACGATGCGGAGGCGGTTGAGGACTTCGAAGGCTCGCTTCTTCGCCTCGTGGGCGGGGGCGTTCAGCTCGAAGGTGACCACGGTGCCGCCCGCACTCATCTGGCTGGTGGCCAGGTCGTGCTGCGGATGTGATTCCAGGAAGGGGTATCTCACCCAGCTGACGGCTTTGTTCGTCTCCAGGAATCGGGCGATGCGCAGTGCGGATTCGGTCGAATGACGCACGCGCAGCGGCATTGTCTCCAAACCCTTGAGCAGCGTCCACGCGTTGAACGGGCTCAGCGCCGGACCGGTATGGCGCATCAGGGTTTTCACCGGACCCTCGATGTAATCCTTCGCACCGAGGATGGCGCCACCGAGTACCCGGCCCTGGCCGTCGATGTGCTTGGTGCCCGAGTAGACGACCACGTCGGCACCGAGTTCGAAACCGCGTTGCAGCAGCGGGGTGGCAAAGACGTTGTCCAGCACCACCTTCGCGCCCGCGGCGTGTGCGAGCTCGGTGACCCGGCGCACGTCGACGAGGGTCTGCATCGGATTGGCCGGTGTCTCGAAGAACACCGCCTGGGTGGGCACGGACAGTGCCTGCTCCCACTGGTCCAGATCCTCGCCGTCGACGAAGACGGTCTCGATGCCCCAGCGCGGCAGGATCTCGTTGCACACCACGAAGCAGGACCCGAACAGGCTGCGCGCGGCCACAAGTCGATCACCGGCGGCGAGCAGCGCGCCCAAAGCGGTGAATACCGCGGACATTCCGCTCGCGGTGGCGAAGCACGCCTCGGCGCCGTCGAGCAGCCGCATCCGCTCCTCGAACATGGCGACTGTCGGGTTGCCGTAACGGGAGTAGACGAAATGCTCCACGTCGCCGGTGAACGCGGCCTCCGCGGCCTCCGCGCTCTCGTAGACGAAGCCCGAGGTCAGGTACAGCGCCTCGGACGTTTCCTCGAAACCGGAGCGCCGCAACCCCCCTCGCACACCGAGTGTCGCGGGACCGACACCCTCGGGCAGCGGCTTGTCGAACGCACCACCGGTAATCACGACTGCCTCCCGCTGCGCGACCACACCCCTGGGCGCGCAAACTCCGGCCCTCCAAATGCTGACCTACAGCACGTGCAGCACGTACTCATGACTGCCGCCAAGGCAACCCGAGGGCACGCCAGCCGGTGCCGCCGCGATGTCCGTCCGCGCCGACCGGGCCTTCGAAACCCTCGAGCACGTTGTACGAGGTGCCGAACCCGGCCTGGGTCGAGGCGATCGCCGCGCCGATGGAGCGCTGGCCCGAGCGACAGAGGAAGATCACCGGGGCTTCCGGGTTGTGCCCGTCGAGCGCCGTGACCAGCTGCTCGGTGAACTCGCCGTTGCGCGTGCCGGTCGAATCGACCCACTCGATCAGCACCGTCGGGCGCTCGATCGAACTGGTGTCGGGCACACCGACGAACTTCCACTCGGCCTCGGTGCGCACATCGACCAAGACGGCTTCGGGGTTGTCCCGCAACAGATCCCAAGCCTGCTGCGGGGTGATGTCACCGGCATAACTCATCTGGACCCTCCTAGAATCCGCACTTGCCGCGCTCGGGTTTGACGCGCGGCCAGGTCGTCACCCGGAGCACCCCACCGCGGAGGAGGGTTGCCGACCAGTATTGCCGGGGCTTGACACTGGTTCTCATGACCTTCTGCTGAGATTGCCTGGACTAGGGTCGCCCTGTCAAATGGCTGCTCACGGTATGAGAATGCTCAATTACAGACCAACCATTTGCCACCGGATCGAGTCAGATTCCAGGTCGATGTCGCCTCATCGCCGTCGACTTTGGTGGTTACCGTGGCCTTCGCCCGGTCGCCATCGACCGCCGGATCGACGAGTTTCGTGATTTCCACGGTCTTTCCGCCGCCCGAACGCCCGGCGAGTGGGGAGCGTTTCGGGTCGAAGTTCTGGCAGCCCGTGCCTGGTGGGGGCACCAAGTCGGTGGTGTTGGAGCCCTCTACGAAGTTGCGCACCGCGGCGGCGATCTTGTCCGATTCTGTGACATTTTTCTCAGCGGGCGACATGGCGCCGCCGATGATGATCGCGCCGAGCACGACGACCGCGATGACGGCTGCGGCGACGAACGGTGCCACGGAACGCTTGTCGGTCTGGTCGACCTCGATGACTTCGTCCTCCGCAGGTGACTGCTGATCGCTCATATGACGATGATCCCTGGTCGACGGGGATATACGACGCTCGACCCCGACGCGGATGGGCGCGAGCGGCGAAGGTCGTTGCGCCACGCGGGTATCAACGGTGCGAGATCGGGTAACCCGGACAGAACGCGTCGGCGGCATCCATTCAGTTCACGCACCGCCTAGGGCCGCCCTACCCACCACCGATAGAATCGCGAGACTGCGGCCTGCTGTCATAGCCGCGGCTGGAGTGGCCACGAGCCGACGAACTCCAGTGTCCGCGCCGTCAGGTGCAACCAGCCAGCGCGTAACTTAGCCTAGGCTAAGGAAGACGCCGTTAATTTGTTCTCGACCATAAGGGTGCGCGTAAAAGATGACCGAACAGAGTGCAGCTAACCGCCCGCTCCGCATCGCCATCGTTGGCGCCGGACCCGCGGGGATCTACGCCGCCGACGCCCTGATGAAGTCGGATGCCGAGGTGAGCATCGACCTGTTCGAGCGCATGCCCGCGCCGTTCGGGCTGATCCGCTACGGCGTCGCGCCGGACCACCCGCGCATCAAGGGCATCATCACCGCCCTGCACAAGGTGCTCGACAAGCCGCAGGTGCGCCTGCTCGGCAACATCGACTACGGCACCGACATCACCCTCGACGACCTGCGCACGTTCTACGACGCGGTCATCTTCTCCACCGGCGCCAACGCCGACCGCGCGCTCGGCATCCCGGGCATCGGCCTGGACGGCTCCTACGGCGCGGCCGACTTCGTGTCCTGGTACGACGGTCACCCGGACGTGCCGCGCACCTGGCCGCTGGACGCGGAGAAGGTCGCCGTGCTCGGCGTCGGCAATGTCGCGCTCGACGTGGCCCGCGTGCTCGCCAAGACCGGCGACGAGCTGCTGCCGACCGAGATCCCGCCGAACGTCTACGCGGGCCTCAAGGCCAACAAGGCGCTCGAGGTGCACGTGTTCGGCCGCCGCGGCCCGGCACAGGCCAAGTTCACCCCGCTGGAACTGCGCGAGCTGGATCATTCGCCGACCATCGAGGTCATCGTCGATCCCGAGGACATCGACTACGACGAGGGCTCCGAGGCCGCGCGCAGGCACTCCAAGCAGGTCGACATGATCGCGAACACGCTCGAGCAGTGGGCCATTCGCGACGTCGGCAACCGCCCGCACAAGCTGTTCCTGCACTTCTTCGAGTCGCCCTCGGAGATCCTCGGCGACGACGGCAAGGTCGTCGGCCTGCGCACCGAGCGCACCCAGCTCGACGGCACCGGCAACGTCAAGGGCACCGGCACCTTCAAGGAATGGGACGTGCAGGCGGTCTACCGCGCCGTCGGCTACCTCTCGCAGAACCTGACCAACCTGCCGTTCGACGATCAGGCCGGCACCGTGCCCAACGAGGCGGGCCGCGTGATCGGCGACGAGAACGCCGACGGCGCCGACCGCTACGTCCCGGCCACCTACGTCACCGGCTGGATCAAGCGCGGCCCGGTCGGCCTCATCGGCCACACCAAGGGCGACGCCAACGAGACGGTGGCCTGCCTGCTCGACGACAGCGCGAACTTCACCCCGGCCGCACAGCCGGAGCTGGACGCGGTCACCGAGTTCCTGGAGGGCAAGGGCATCCCGTTCACCACCTGGCAGGGCTGGTACCGGCTGGACGCGCACGAGCGCTCGCTCGGCGAGCCCGAGGGCCGCGAGCGCGTCAAGGTGGTCGAGCGGGAAGACATGCTGCGGGCCAGCGAGCCGCACAAGGTCTGACCCGACGCGCTTGTTAGCTCCGCGACAGCAGAAAAACTCGTACTGAGGCATTCTGTACAGGTGTTCGATGCCCATCTCCACATCTTCGATCCGCGGTTCCCGCGGTTCGAGAACGAGGGCTACCTGCCCGGCTCCTTCACCATCGCCGACTATCGAAAGCGCATGTCGCGCTTCGATGTCGGCGGCGGAGCCGTGGTCAGCGGGTCCTTCCAGAGCACCGACCAGACGTATCTGAAGGCCGCCCTCGCCGAATTGGGCGAGGGCTGGGTCGGCGTCACCCGGCTCGACCTGGACGCCACCGACGACGAGATCATCGAACTGGACCGCATCGGCGTGCGCGGGCTGCGGTTCAATCTCAAGCGCGCGGCCGCCGACATCACCGGCATGACGCTGCAGGCCCTGCGCGCCCACGAGCTGGTCGGCTGGCACGTCGAGGTGTACATCGACGGTCAGATGCTCGCCTCGCTGCAACCGGTCATCTCGAAGCTTCCCGTCTTCGCCATCGACCACCTCGGCATGTCCGACGAGGGCCTGCCCTACCTGCTCGATCTGGTCGATCGCGGTGCCAAGGTCAAGGCGACGGGCTTCGGCCGGGTCGCGATGAGCGTGCCGGATACGCTGCGCCGCATCCACGCGGTCAACCCGGAAGCCCTGATGTTCGGCACCGACCTCCCCGGTACCCGCGCGGGCCGCCCGTTCCAGGACTCCGATGTCGACCTCATCTGCGACGTAGTCGGCACCGACATGTTCGCCGTCCTGGAAGACAACGCCCGCGCGTTCTACCGCCTCCCCGCCCGGGTCCGTCCCCTCCCGGACGACCCGACCCCCACACTCCCCATCTACACCACCGAGCAGCCGACCATCCCCATCCGCCGCGACACCCTCCCCAAACTCGAAGCGGCAGAAACCATTCCGCTGCCGATCATCGAGTAGCGCTGGTAGCCAACGGACTTGGGCTAGGCGACGATCGCGCCGATTACCCAGACTCCGGTGGCGAGTAACGCGCCGAGTAGTTCGATGAGCATCGACAGGCCGACGCCTTTGAGGGCGTGAACTGTTGACTGCCAGGCTTGTTGGCCGATGCGGAGGCGTTGCAGTTCGGAGAGATAGACACCGAGGACGAAGCCTACAAACAGGCCGACCACGGGGACAACGAAGAAACCGACGATGCCGAGGACCGCACCGAGGATGAGAGATCGGTTGGCGACGCCCGCGTCCTTCATCTTCCGGCCGGGCCAGGTGTATTTGATGACGCCAGAAAGCACCAGTAGCGCGGTGCTGATGGCAAAGACGGTCCAGGCGGTCGCGCCGCCGGTCATGAAGGCCCACACCGCGATCGCGCCGAAGATCAGAATCACGCCGGGCAGGATCGGAATGATGATGCCGAGCAGGCCGACCAGAATGACCAGCCCGACAACGACTTCGCCCGCAGCGCTCATGACCACACCTCGCCAGCGCTCGGCTCCATCATGCGCGGGACGCGCTCTCTCATGACTCCACCTCACCGCGCTGGCTCACCGGACGCTCCCGCGATTGTCGCGCTGCAGGGATTGTCACCTACTCGATCGGCCAGTGCACCGCGAAGGGTGCGAGAGAACGGGTCGAAGTTATTGTCATACTGTCAATACACTCCCCGGGCCGCTTCCGGGGGAGCGCCGGGGCGCCGGTGCGCTGGATCAACGACGAACCGAGGTAGGGCGTGAGCACTCCATCCACCGCCGTCAAGGGCCCGCTCGCGGGCATCAAGGTCATCGAGCTGGCCGGTATCGGCCCTGGGCCGCACGCCGCGCTGCTGCTGGCCGATCTGGGCGCCGACGTGGTGCGGATCCAGCGCGCGGGGCAGATCCCCGGCGGGTTCGACCGGCCGCAGCAGCGCGGGCGGACGATCGTCGAGGCCAACCTCAAGGACCCGGCCGATATCGAGAAGGTGCTCGGGCTGGTCGAGAAGGCGGACGTGCTGATCGAGGGCTTCCGGCCGGGCGTGACCGAACGGATGGGGCTCGGCCCGGACGACGCGCTCGCCCGCAACCCGCGGCTGGTCTACGGGCGGATGACCGGTTGGGGCCAAGAGGGCCCGCTCGCCGATCGCGCCGGGCACGACATCAACTACATCTCCATCACCGGCGTGCTGCACGCCATCGGCCGCAAGGGTGAGCGCCCGGTGCCACCGTTGAACATGGTCGGCGACTTCGGCGGCGGCTCGATGTTCCTGGTGTTCGGCCTGCTCGCCGCGCTGGTCGAGCGGCAGGCCTCCGGCAAGGGACAGGTCGTCGATGCCGCGATGGTCGATGGCGCACTTGCCCTTTCGCACATGATCTGGGGGATGCGCGGGTACGGCGCGTGGTCCGACGAGCGCGGCGTGAACCTGCTCGACACCGGAATGTCGTTCTACGACACCTACGAAACAGCCGACGGCAAGTACATGGCGGTCGGCTCGATCGAGCCGCAGTTCTACGCGCAGCTGCTCGCTGGCCTCGAGATCGATCCGGAGGGCCTGCCCTTCCAGCTCGATCCGGCCGGTCAGGAAACGCTGAAAAAGCTGTTCACGGAACGCTTCCGGGCCAAGACCCGGGACGAGTGGGCGGAGATCTTCGTCGGCACCGACGCCTGCGTCTCCCCCGTGCTCACCTTCGAGGAAGCCACGAAGAACGAACACATCGCTGCGCGCGGCTCGTTGATCGACATCGACAACATCACCCAGCACGCCCCGGCCCCGCGCTTCTCACGCACCCCGAACGGCATTCCCACCCCACCGCCGAACGAGGCGACGCCGATCGAATCCGTCTGGGCGAACTGACTTCTCGTCGCGACCGAAGGCCCTTGGCGTGCGCCCGGGGCCTTTTCGCACGTTCGGGCATGGTCAGGCCGTGATCACGGCAGGCTCCGCGTTGATCGGACGACCGCCGTCGGCCACTCCGCGGGTGACGAGCTTGGCGATCCGGGCCACCAGGGTGCGCGGGCGGCGAGGCATCAGGTGCGCGGCAGCGAAGTTCTGCGCGCCGGGTACGACGTAGCCCTTGTTGCGTTCCAGCGCGCGTAGCGCGGACTGCACAACCTGTGCGGCGCTGCCCATTCGGCCGAGGGCGGCATCGCGGGTGCCGACCGCGTCGAAGAATGCCGTCTCGGTCGGGCCGGGGCAGACGGCCAGGACCTTGATGCCGCGACCACGGTATTCGCTCCACAGCGACAGGCTGAAGTTCAGCACGAACGCCTTGCCGGAGGAGTACGTCGCGAAGTACGGCGACGGCTGGAAGGCCGCGATGGAGGCGACATTGACGATCTCGCCGCTGCCGCGCTCGAGCATGCCCGGGATCAGCCGACGGGTAAGCCCGGCCAGCGCAACGACATTGACCATCAGCTGATCCTGTTCGCGATCGACGCCGAGGTCTTCGAAGCGGCCCGCGCTGCCGAATCCAGCGTTGTTCACCAGGACATCGACCGAAAGCCCGCGTGCGGCAAGCTCATCCACCACCAGCGCGGCGGCGTCGGGCATGGTGAGGTCCTGGCCGATGACCTCGACGCGGACACCGTGCCGCTGACGCAGTTGTGTGGCAAGGGATTCCAGACGTGGTAGCGACCGAGCGAGCAGGACGAGGTCGTCGCCGCGGGCCGCCAGGGCGGCGGCGAACTCGGCGCCGATGCCGGACGAGGCGCCGGTGATGAGGGCGGTTTTGCCAGTGCTGTTCATTTCAGACTCCTTCGATGTGATGCAACATCAGAGTAGCCTTATTCTCAGTAACTGCAACTCCAATGTCGCAGTTATCTGAACAGTCGCAGCTCATGTGTAATATCTCGAGGAGATCCCATCGAACGGAGTCCCATGTCGTCCACGTCCGCGCGCCCGCTCCGCGCCGATGCCGAGCGCACCGTCCGCGCCATCCTGGACGCGGCGGAACGGGTGCTGAGCGAGAACCCCAACGCGACACTCGAGCAGATCGCCGAGGCCGCCGGGGTGGCCCGTACGACCGTGCATCGGCGCTTCGCCAATCGCGAAGATCTGGTGCGCACCATGGCGGTGGCCGCCTGGCGGCGCATCGCGACCGCGGTCGACGCCGCGCGGCCGCGCACGGCGCCGCCGCTGGTCGCGCTGCATCAGGCCACCGCGAATGTCATCGAGATCAAGTACGGGGCCTCGTACGCGCTCGATCGCGTGGACAGCACCGACCCCGAGGTGGCCGCGCTACAGGCGGACGTCTTCGCGAAATGCGATGCGGTGCTTGCCAGGGCGCGCGCGGACGGGTTCATCGCGGCCGACACCGACCTGACCTGGGTGCGACGGGTTTACCTCGCACTGACCAACGAGACGGTGCACGGCAATACCGAACTGGACGGCACCGCCGACCCGGATACCCTCGCGGGCCGCGTCATCGACACGTTGCTCGGCGGCGTGGGTACCGGCAGACGCCAGTAATCGTCGACGCCCCTTGGGGCGCAACGACATCAGTAGCAAGTGAGCGGTTGCAGCGCGTCTGCGGCACGGGGCGTCAACGCGTCGTGGGCGGCGGCGATTGCCTTGACCGCCAAACGGAGCTCGGGTTCCTGATGGGTGAACGGCAACCGGATGAACCGCTCGAACGCGCCTTGGACACCGAATCTCGGTCCGGCAGCGAGCAATACGCCATGGTTGGGCGCGGTGGCCGCCAACGCCGTGGAAACGGGGGCGGGTAGCTGCGCCCACACGGACATGCCGCCCGCGCCATAGCTGAGACGCCAATCCGGCAGCTCTTCGGCGACGGCCTCGACCAACGCGGCACGCTGCGCACGCAGCTGGTCGCGGCGGCGGTCGAGGATCGTGCCCGCGTTGGCCAGCAGGTGGACGGTGGCCAGCTGATCCATCACCGGGGTGCCGAGGTCGACCGTGGAGCGGATGCCGAGCAGCTTCGTGATCAGCGGCTGATTGGTGCGGATCCAGCCGACCCGCAGGCCGCCCCAGAACGACTTCGAGGCCGAGCCGATGGTGACGATCTCGTTGCCCTTGGCGAAGGCGGCGACCGGCGGCTGCTGCTCGCCGGAGAGGTGCAGATCGCCCATCGACTCGTCGACCACCACGGTCATCCGGGTTTCCCTGGCGATGGCGGCCAGTTCCGCGCGGCCCTCCGCGTCGAGCAGCAGGCCGGTCGGGTTGTTGAAATCGGGCACCAGATAGGCCAGCGTCGCCGCGGTTTGCCTTGCGGCACTGCGGATTCCGTCGAGATCCCAGCCCTTGTCCGGATCCTCGGGGCGCAGCGGCACCGGCACCGGCCTGGCGCCGACGTCGCGGATCGCCTCGATGGCGTTCGGATAGGTCGGGTGGTCGATGAGCACCCGGGCCGCGGGTGCGGTGAGCACGTTCAGCAGCAGGCGCAGGCCATGCTGGGCGCCGAGGGTGACCAGGATCTGGTCCGGTTCGGTGGGCAGGCCGCGCTCGGTGAAGCGGCGGGCGATCGCCTCGCGCAGCGTGAGCACGCCGACCGGATCCATGCCGTGCGTGCCCAGGTAGGTCGGAAGACCTTCCAGGGCAACCGAATACGCCTCCTGCATTTCCAGCGGCGCGGCCATCGCGGCATAGGTCATGTCGATGGTCGGCAGCTCGGACGCCGCCATCATGGCCAGGATGCTCCTGGCCGGTTTGCTGCCGTCGTGCTGCACGTCCCGCGGCAGGGCGACGGTGCTGCGCGAGCCCTGGCGGCTGATCAGGTAGCCGTTCTCGCGCAGCAGGGAGTAGGTGGAGGTGATCGTCGTGCGACTGACGCCGAGGGTGCCGGCGAGGTCACGTTCGCTGGGCAACGCGACACCGAGCGGGGCCCGCCCGTCGTGGATCAGCAGCCGAATGCCTTCGGCGAGTGCGAGATACGCCGGGCGCGCGGACCGCCGAGTCGACTCGATCTCGCCGTCCTCGTCCAGATTCCGCCACCGGCCCAGGTCGCGAGCCAAGGTGCCCGCTCCGATAACTCTCGTCGCCATAAGGTCCAGTATCGAGGGAGTGGATATTTAAAGCAAGGCCAGTCTGGGCGCAGGCTTGCAGCATGACCACATTTGCCACTCTGATCGCCGTCGCCGTCTTCGGCTACCCGATCTATCGGTACATGCCGAGGGGCGCCGAGCGGGCATTCCGGCTGGAACGATTCCACCCAAGCACCCCGATGTCCGACTGGACCTCCTCGTATTACGACGACCAGCGGCGTTATTCGGATCTGGCCGCGATCTACGGGCGCCGCGATCTGCCCGACGTGGAGCCGACCGGTGTCCAGGCATCGACCAGCGCTGCGCCGCAGGCGGTTCCGGCTGCGACGCCGAAACCGGCCGCCGCTGAATCGACCCGACAAACAGGCGAAACGCAGCTCACCGAGTACGCGTGGCGGTCGCGGCGAACCGTTGCGCACTCCGCCGGTGAGACGCGGCGGCCCGCGAAAGGGGTGCGGCGGCTGGTGACCGACACGAGCACACTCGACAGCAAGGCCAGTTGAAGAAAACTGGACTGATACTTCGAAACTTGTCGGTCCCGCCGTGCACACTGAAAGCATGAGCGCCCCCCGTTGCCTGTCCGCCGAGGCAACACTCTTCGACACCGCGATCGGCCTCTGCGCGATCGCGTGGAGCGGTGCGACCGTGATCCGGTTCCAGCTCCCCGAGGCAAACCCGGCCGCGACCCGCGCGCGCATCACGCGCCGCCGCACCGGCCTGCCGGACGACGAGGTCCGCGAAGAGTCCCCCACGGGCGCGATCGCCGAGGCCATCACCGGCATCCGCGCCCACCTGGCCGGCGAACTCGACGACCTGCGCTGGATCCCCTTGGACATCAGCGGAATTCCGGAATTCAACCGCGCGGTACTCGAGGTGACCCGCGCCATCGATCCCGGACACACCCTCACCTACGGCCAGGTGGCCGATCGCATCGGCGCGCCCGGCGCCGCCCAAGCCGTCGGACAAGCCTTGGGCCGCAACCCGATTCCCCTGATCATCCCGTGCCACCGGGTGCTCGCCGCGGACAACGCGCTGACCGGTTTCTCCGCGCCCGGCGGCGTCACCACCAAGCAGCAGCTGCTGGAAATCGAACGCACACCAGGATTCGGCGAACCAACCCTGTTCTGAGTGAGCGGTTCTCGCGCCGACACCCACGCGGTGCGCGATCCCTACGCCGCCCCGCTGCTCCTGGACGGTTTTCCGTAAATAACGTTCACGGGCTTACCAGGCACAGGACCGGCATAGTGAGCAGCATCACAGACTTCGCCGGTTCCGGTCGATCGCCAGTGCCGTCGATGAATCCACCGGCCCGGCACCGTCTGAACAGGTACAGGCACCAACGCACCGTTGGCCGACGCCCTCTTCGAAAGTGAGACTGTTGTGGAGACCGTGACCTCCGCCGACGGAACCGTGATCGCGTACGACCGCCACGAGGGCCACGCCGGAACCGTGATCCTGCTCGGCGGCGCGTTCGGCTACCGAAAGTTCCCCAAGATGGTCGAGCTGGCCGCGACACTCAACGAGCATTACGGTCTCACCGTCCTCAACTACGACCGGCGCGGGCGCGGCGACAGCACCAACGCCTCGGGCGGCTACGACGTCGAGCGCGAGATCGACGACATTGCCGCCCTGGTACAGGCGGCGGGCGGCTCGGCGATGCTGTTCGGCTGGTCCTCCGGCGCGGCCCTCGCGCTGCGCGCGGCCGGATCCGGGCGCATCCTCGGGATCACCAAGGTGGTTGCCTTCGAGCCGCCGTTCGTGGTCGACCACGAAGGCTTCGTCCCCGCCGCCGACCTGGAAACGACGCTGCACGAACTGGTCGCCGCCGACCACCGCGCCGAAACCGTTCGCTTCTACATGACCAAGGCGATGGGCATCCCGCGCACGTTCGTCTCCGTCATGCGCTTCACCCCGTTCTGGAAGAACCTGCTCGCCACCGCCAACTCGACCCCGCACGACTGGGCCATCATGCGCGACTTCATGCGCGGCGAACCACTACGCACCGAAGACTGGACCACCGTCAAAGCACAAACCCTGGTCATCGCGGGCGCCAAGAGCGACACCCTGCTCCGCAAGGGCGCAAAGGCAATAGCCGCCGTCCTCCCCGACGCCGAACTCCAGGAAATCGCCAAGCTCAGCCACAACCCCAACGTCAGCCTGCTCGCCCCCGCCGCTGGCGAATTCCTCACCGGCACATCGGAAAACCCCAACTAGCAGGCAGCACAGCCAACTCTTCGCACAGCGCCTCGCGTCTCCGCACACCGACCAACCCGCCAAGCGATATGCGCAAGGCGAAGCAGGTGTGGAAACAGGCCCCTTAGGCCGTGGCGCCGAAACCTGCGCCCGCGCTGCCGCCGAGGACGCCACCGGCAACGCCGCCGATCACTGCGGCGGGGATGCCGAGGATCGCGGCACCCGCTGCGGCGCCCACTCCCGCGCCGATAGCCGCACCGGCACCAGTGGTTGCCGCAGCGATCGGCCAGGCCGCGACGAAGGCCGCGCCTACTGCGGGCAGGGCACCTGCGCCTGCGGTGGGGATGCCTGCGGCGGCGGCTGCGATCGCGCCACCGGCGGCTGTTCCCGCGACGCCTACCGCGAAGCCGATGCCTGCTCCTACGCCCGCGCCGATGGCCGCGCCACCGGCGCCGCCGACCACGGCGGCCGGGATGCCCGCGATGGCGGCACCGGCCAGTGCGCCGCCGACCGCGCCTGCCGCGGTGGCGGCGGCGATCTTGTCGGAGCGGGTCGGGTTGATGCCGATGGAGCGGCCGCCGGTCGCGATGGCGGACTCGACGTCGGCGGCGGTGTTGTTGACGCCGTCGAGCAGCTCGTTGGGGACCTCGTCCGGGGCGGGCGCGGTGAAGTCACCGATGCGGAGGGTGCGCGGAGGCGGGGCGATCGGTGCGACGGGTTCGACCGGCTGCGGCGCGTGCAGCTGCTGGGGCTGGATCGGCGGGGCCGGTTCCGGCGTGGGGACCGGGCGGGCGTAGTTGAGGCTCTGCGAGTCGGCGGGGTCGGCCGGGGCGGGCTTCGGGCCGATGACGCCCTGCTGGTTCGGCGTGGTGACACCGGGCTGGCTCGGGCTGGTCACGCCGGGCTGGCTCGGCGCGGCCGGGCTGCTCGGGGTGGTCACGCCGGGCTGCGTCGGGGTGCCGGGATCGGCGACGGCCACGCCCGCGCAGGCGACCGCGATGGCCAGCGGGAGGGCGCCGACGATCGGGCGCATGCCGCGCCGGGTCGTCGGATTGTTCAGTTCTCGATACCGACGAGCCACGTCGAAGCACCACCATCAGGTTGGGTCAGCCAGCACGTCCCCGCGTACTGCGCGCTCGCACCCTATCCGTAGCTGATCGGATGCTGTCAAGTCGAGAAACCGACTTCACACCCGCTGACCACGCCATTCGACGTCTGCGAAATGTCCGAATTACAGCAAGTACTTTCATTCGATGTCAGTTGGAGCGCTATTAGCTGAAAGATGACCGAATCCTTGATTCAGCATCGCTTCACGCTCAACCATCAGCCCTAACTACCTCGGCCAGAACCAGATTCAGCCAATCCACGTCGCCGGGTGGCACATGGCGGCGGCAAAGCGAGAAGAGCCCACCATGGTGTGCCACTCGCGGCGCGACACGCAGGGATGTGGTCCCTGCGGACGGTCGGACGTAGTCCTTTGGCCGGAGGTCGGGCGCTACCTGCGGCGGATTCGGCGAGGTGGGGGCCGGTTGCAGAATCGATCCGCACGCACTCGCGGTCGACATCGGCAAGCTATGACGGAGGGTGGACATGGCCACAGCAGCGGCTCGTTCGTCGGACTTCGCGGATCGGGTGACCACCGAACCCGAGTCGTCGCCACCCCGGATGGCCTGGGGGCCGGTGCTCGCGGTCGCGGGTGTGGTCGGCCTGGCCTTGCTGATCGCCAGCCGGAACTACGGATACTTCTTCGACGAGGCCTATTTCGTGGTGGCCGGCCGAGATCACCTGGCGTGGGGGTACTTCGACCAGCCCGCACTGGTGCCCGCGCTGGCCGCGGCGATGAGTCACCTCGCGCCGGACTCGCTGATCATGCTGCGGCTGCCCGTCACGCTGGCGGCGGCCGCCGGGACGATCCTCACCGCGCTGATCGCGCGGGAGCTGGGCGGCGGTCGTGGTGCACAGGTGCTGGCCTCGATCGGGTACGCGCTGTCCTCGGCGGTGATCCTGTGCCATTGGCTGGCAACGTATTCGCTGGATCCGGTGTTCTGGACAGCGATCGTCTGGCTGGTCGTCCGGTGGGCCCGATTGAACGCGGCGGGACGACCCGATGATCGACTGCTGCTGTACGCGGGTCTGGTGACGGTGTTTTCGTTGCAGACGAAGTTTCTGGTGCCCGCGCTGTGGGTGGCACTCGTGCTGTGCGCGTTGGTGTTCGGGCCACGGCGATTGGCCGGACGCCCCGCGTTGTGGGTGGGCGGTGCCATTGCCGCACTGGCGACGGTCCCGAATCTGGTTTGGCAGCAACAGAATCAGTGGCCGTACACGCACATGTCCGAGGTGGTGGCCGCGGAGTTTCCCGGAGTGGGACGATTCCTGTGGGACAGCGCCGCCGGAGCGGGACTGGCAGTCGGGTTGCCGCTGTTGCTGATCGGTGTGCCCGCGCTGTTGATCAGCACGCGGTTTCGGACATACCGGTTCGCCGGTGCCGCGCTGGTCCTGGTTTTCCTTGCCTACCTGGCGAGTTCGGGTCGCTCCTACTACGCGTGTGGCTTGTACGCGCTGCCGATCGCCGCAGGCGCGGTGGTCGTGGCGTCGCTGGCCAAGCACGCCGCCCTCCGCGTGCTGATCGCGGTCGCGCTGGCGATCGGCATCGCGATGGGTGCGGCGGCCGTCCCGGTGTATCCGCGCTCCTGGGCCGAGCGCATCCCCGACACCACCCTGATGCTGACCGCGAAGGCTTTCGCCCAGTCCGACACCATGATCGGCGACCTCTCGGACGCCGTCACCGCGGCCTACCAGGGGCTCCCCGACGAAATGCGCTCCCGGACGGCGATCGTAGCCGAAAGCTATCCGTTCGCGGCCGCCGTCGACCTGCACCACGCTTCGACCGGCCTGCCCCGCGCCCACAGCGCGCACCGCGCCTACTACTACTTCGGCGCCCCACCCGAATCCGCCACCACAGTGCTGTATCTCGGCACCCCCACGCCGACCCTCACTGCCGCCTTCACCAGCTCACAGCCCGTAATCCCCGACTTGGCAACCCTTTTGGTCGACCGGACCGTCCCGTGGGACGTCCTGTGGCCACAACTACGAGCCCAGTAGGGCTTGCGGAAATCGGCGAGACCTGTTCAGTCGGTAGTTGATTCGCCCCGCATCAGCGCGCCGAGCGACTCGCGATCGGTGACGTCCATCTTGATGCAGGCCCGGTAGAGATGCCCCTCCACGGTGCGCACCGACACGGTGAGGCGGTCGGCGATCTGCCGGTTGGTCAGCCCCGCCGCAACAAGATTGGCGATCTCCCGTTCCCGACCGGTCAGCGGCAGCGGCTGCGCGGCCTGGCGCAGTGCGGGCGTGCTCGCCCCACCGCAGGCCGCGGCCAGCCGGTTGGCCGAGGCGGCGGATTCCAGCAGGCGGCGACGATCACCCGCGCGCTCGTGCGCCGACGCCGCCTGAGCAGCCGCGTCCGCCGCGGAGAGCAGGGCGCCGATCCGCTCGAATTCGACTGCGGCGGCATCGAGTCCGGGTCCATCGTGAGCGGCGAGCGCGACCGCGTGCTTGGCCTGGGCCTGCACCAGCTTGCCGTCCACCTTCGCCGCGAGGTCGGCGAGCCTGCCCGCCGCGGACTGGTCGCCGAAGCGGGCGGCGGCGTGCAGCGCCATCGCCTCGATCGCGTGCTGGTTCGAGCGGGCGGCCGCGTCGGCCGCGCTCATCGCGAGCCGGATGGCCGGGGTAACCGTGCCCTCGGCGGCGGCCTGCCAGGCACGCGCGATTTCGAGCTGCGGTTCGTAGACCGCGCTGTGCCTGCCGCCGCGCGCGGTCGCCTCCCCGATGGCCTCGGCCGCCTCGGTGAACCGGCCGAGCGCCGAATACGCCTCGGCCAGCCGGATTCTCGCGGGGAACATCCAGGCGGCGGCACCCTCGGCGGCGAGTGCCGCCAGCGCCTGCTCCAGATTCTCGATGCCGTCGAGGAAATGCCCCTGGGCCACGTCGACGGTGCCTTGCAGAATCTTCGACATGCCCCACGCCAGAAACTGGCCGGGCGCCGAATAGCCGAAATAGGATGCGGCACAACGCCTGGCGGCTTCCAAATCACCGGTCAAAATCAGCGCGAGCACCTCGGCGTGCGTCGACATGAAACGGTTGAGCCCGTCGATTTCGCTCTCCACCTCGCGCCCACGTGCCGCGTACTGCAGGGCGGCCTCACCCCTGCCCATCAGGGTCAACGCCAGCCCACCGCCGAACGAGGCCCACCAGATCGCCCACGGTGGTGCGCCTTTCACCGCCATCGCCTTCTCCGCCTCGGTGATCGCGATATCAAGTCGGTTCTCGTTGACCGCGCACGCGGAGGCGAGCCCGTCCATGGTGGCCACGATCCTCGGATGCTTGACCTTGCTGCGGACCAGGTTGAGCACCTCGTCGGCCTGATCGGCATCTCCCATGGCCCACAACAGATTCGCCACTCGGGTACCGCCCCACCGGGCCAACTGCACCTCAGTGAGCTGGTCGGGGTCGAAGCTGGCCAGCATGCGTTCGGCCTCGATCCGATGGCCCTGCCACAGCAGCGCGCGGGCCAGCAAATCGGCGGATTCCACCCCACCGCGGCGTTCCACCGCCGCCCTCGCGAAGCGTTCGCCCAGCGGCAGATTCGCCAGCCCGATGGCATCCTCGGCCGCCGCCTCGAACAACTCCAAATCAGCGGATTTGTCACTGTCCAAAGCCAATTCGGCCAGCCGGATCCGGTCGGCGGCGGAGTTGATCGGGCGTTCCTTGAGCGAGGAGTACAGCCGACCACGCAACCGACGGGCCGAGGCGATGCCGAGCCTGCGCCGGATCACCTCGCCGAACAGCGGATGGTTGTAGCGCACGATCAGCTGGTGCGAATTCTCGACAACCCGGATGACGCCACGGGTTTCGGCGGACTCGACCGCCTCTTCGCCCGCCAGTTCGGACAGCACGTCGAGGTCGATCGGCTCACAGAAGGTGAGCAGCTCCAGCACGTGCAGCACCTCGTCGGGCAGCTGCTCGACCCGATCCTCCAGCAGCGCAGCCAGTTCCGAGGTGACCGCCGCGCGCCCGCGCAGCTGCCACACGCCGTTCACCTGGCGCAGCGAGCCCGCCTCCAGCGCACCCTCGACCAAATGTCTTAGGAACAAGGCGTTTCCGCCGGACGACTCCCACATCAGGTTGGCGGTGAACCCCTCGAGCTGCCCGCCGAGCATCGACTCCACCAGGTCGACGCTCTGCCGCTGACTGAACGGATTCAGGTCGATGCGCAGCAGGTGGCCGTCTTTCCACAGCGAGGTCACCGCGTCGGGCACCTGTACGCCGCTGCGCACGGTGGCCACGATGTGCGCGGCCTTGTCGATGGCCAGCTGCAAGAGCAGCGTCGCGGACAACTGGTCGAGCAGATGCGCGTCGTCGACACCGATGATGGTGTGCCCGTCCGCGAGCAGCGCTTCGCGCGCCGCGGACATGAACGTCACCGGATCGTGCGCCGTATAGACGCCGACCATGTGCGCGAACACCCCGAGCGGGATGCTGCGCGCCGATTCGGTACCCGCCACCCAGCGAATGTTGCCGCCTACCGCGGCCGTCGCCTGCCTGGCCAGCGTCGTCTTGCCGACACCGGCATCGCCGGTGAGGACCGCGCCGACGTGTTCTGTGCCGGTGAGGGCCGCGCGAATCGCTTCGAACTCGGTTACGCGCTCGACCATCGGCCAGTTCCGAGCCATAACTCTTACTGTAGTTGTAACCGATCATGTAACCCAGACATCCGCGCATACCTTGCGATGTATGCGTCAACGGCCCTCCTAATGGGCCGATGTCTGCGGATTTGCTTAGGCTGCCAAGCCAATACGGCAGGCGAGGCCAGTTGTCTACATGCTGCACATGACGTTGGGCGGAACTCTGGAGCTAGCCGAGGACGTCGTGCCTGACGATGGTCTGATCACGACCCGGTCCGACGCCGATGCAGGAGATGCGGGCGCCGGACAGCTCCTCCAGCCGCAACACGTAGGCCTGCGCGTTGGCGGGCAACTCCTCGAAGGTGCGGGCCCCGGAGATGTCCTCCCACCAACCCGGCATCTCCTCGTAGATCGGCTTGGCGTGATGGAACCCGGTCTGCGTGGTCGGCATCTGCTCGACCCGCTCGCCGTCTACGTCGTAGGCAACGCAGATCGGCACCGTCTCCAGGCTGGACAGCACGTCCAGCTTGGTGAGGAAGTAGTCGGTGATGCCGTTGACGCGGGTCGCGTAGCGGGCGATGACCGCGTCGAACCAGCCGCAGCGCCGGGCGCGGCCGGTGGTGACGCCCACCTCGCCGCCGGTCTTGGCCAGGTAGGTGCCGAATTCGTCGAACAGCTCGGTCGGGAACGGACCGGAGCCGACGCGGGTGGTGTAGCACTTGAGAATGCCGAGCACCGTGTTGATCTTGTTCGGCCCGACGCCCGCGCCGACCGCCGCGCCACCCGAGGTCGGGTTGGACGACGTCACGTACGGGTAGGTGCCGTGATCCACATCGAGCAAGGTGCCCTGCGAACCCTCGAGCAGCACCGTCTCACCGTTTTCCAGCGCCACGTTCAGCTTGAGGCGAGTGTCGGCGATGCGGTGCTTGAAGCCCTCCGCCTGCGCCAGCACCTCGTCGACCACCTGCTGCGGGTCGAGCGCGCGGCGGTTGTAGATCTTCACCAGCACCTGGTTCTTGAACTCCAGCGCGGCTTCGACCTTCTGGGTGAGGATCTTCTCGTCCAGCACGTCGGCGACGCGCACGCCGACGCGGGCGACCTTGTCCTGGTAGCAGGGGCCGATGCCGCGACCGGTGGTGCCGATCTTGTTGTTGCCGAGGAAGCGTTCGGTGACCTTATCGATGGCCACGTGGTACGGCATGATCAGGTGCGCGTCCGCGGAGAGCAGCAGGCCCGACGTGTCGACACCGCGCTCCTCCAATCCGGCCAGCTCGTCGAGCAGCACGCCGGGATCGATCACGACGCCGTTGCCGATGACGTTCGTCACGCCGGGGGTGAGGATGCCGGAGGGGATGAGGTGCAGCGCGAAGTTGTCGCCGTTGGGCAGCACCACGGTGTGGCCCGCGTTGTTGCCACCCTGGTATCGGACCACCCATTGCACCCGGCCACCGAGTAGATCGGTCGCTTTGCCCTTACCCTCGTCGCCCCACTGGGCGCCGATCAGGACGATTGCCGGCATGGTTGTTTCTCCTACGGTTCGACGTGCAACACCCTGAGCGATGGCAGCCGGTGGAACCGGCGGGGGCGGGTAAACGCCCGTGTTGCAGCTACTGCCGTGTCGAGGCGGTGGCCGGGAGCACAGTCTAGTCGACGCGTCATCGGCGGCGTCGGACCGCATCTCTGCGTAGGCTCGACAACCTGTGGCCGGAGCCGGGCAGGGCTATGGTTGCAGCCGTCGGGACCGGGCTGGGTTCGGCGGAACAGACGAAGGGTCCGACGGGGTGTCGGCTCGAACCGAGGAGGGTGTACGGCAGTTTGAGTACCCACGTTCTCCGTTGCGACGGCGCACCGGTACCTATCGCCCTCGCGGCGCTGCCGAGCAGTTCGACAGCCGCCATCCCCGATACCACCGAGATCGACGAACTCCTTCCCGTGCTCGCCGCCGACAGCTTGCCGCGGCTCATCGTGCTCGGTGACGACGCCGCGCTCGCCACGGTGCTCACCCATCTGATGCGCACCGAACGACTGCACGTGGAGATCGGCTACGTGCCGGTCGAGAAGACATACGGCTCCCGCGCCTATCAGACGGGTACCGGCAATGCCGCCGCCAAGCGGGCCATCGACGGCCGGGCCACCCCGGTGCCGCTGATCCGCGACGACACCGGCCAGGTGCTGGTCGGACGTGCCAAGATCACCGGGGTCGGCGAGGAGCGGCTGGAGGGCGAGGCCTACGTGGACGACGTGCAACTGTTCTCCGGCAAGATCACCGCGATGCTGGTGTCGCCGACGCTGCATCAGCCCGGCGTGCGGGCCACCGCGCAGCGCGGCATGCGCAAGCGCCGCTGGGTCGAAGGCCGCGCCGCTCAGCTCGGCACGCCGGGTGCGGTGGTGACACGGGACGGCATCCGCAGCGAGCGGACGGTGCCCCGGTCGAGTTTCTATCGGCACAACGAGCCGTGGTTGCTGGTCCGATGACCGACCGGTTCTCCGCCGAACGGCGCTCGCGCGCGGTGCGCCCGAGCCCGATCTTTCTGCTCGTCGTCATCATCACCGTCGTCGGCGGCGTGCTGGCCTGGGACGCCGACGTGGACTCCACGCGCGCCAAGGTCGGCGTGTTCGTGCTGGTGGTGTTCGGCTGGATCATCACGCTGTGCCTGCACGAATTCGCGCACGCGTTCACGGCCTGGCGGGCCGGTGACCACGAGGTCGAATTGCGTGGGTATCTCACGCTGAATCCGTTGAAGTACAGCCATCCGCTGTTGTCGATCGTGCTGCCGATGGTGTTCATCGCGCTGGGCGGCATCGGCCTGCCCGGTGGCGCGGTTTACGTTCACACGCACAACTTCTCGCCGCGCACGCAGCGGCTCATCAGCGGCGCGGGCCCGGCGGTGAACGCGTTGTGCGCGGTGCTCATTTTGGTGATCGTGCGGGTATTCGGCAGTGCCAGTTCGCATCCCGCGCTGTGGTTCGGGCTGAGCTTCCTCGGGTTCCTGCAGATCACCGCGGCCCTGCTGAACCTGATCCCGCTGCCCGGCCTCGACGGTTACGGAATTCTGGAGCCGTCGCTCAGCTACCAGACGCGACGCGCGCTCGATCAGTTCAAGCCGTTCGGCATGCTGATCTTGTTCGCGCTGTTGTTCACCCCCGCCATCAATCAGGTCTTCTTCGACGCGGTCTACGCATTGTTCGAAGTATCTGGGGTGCCGTCGAATTGGTCACGTTACGGCAGCTATCTGACGCGCTTCTGGACCTAGTTCCGGGCGGCCCGCCAGCGGATGCCGACTTCGAGCCGAGCGAGTAGGGTTCGAAGTCGATGATCATTTTGGGGGGAATGGGGTATTCGGCATGCGAGATCGGTAGCAACCACGATCGTCGTGCAATGAATTGGCACACAACGCGATAGTGGCCGGACTGCCGTCTTCGGACCGGCGTCACCGTCGATGACCGGGTCCGGCCGACCGCCAGCGCGCGCCCATGCGCGCACACAGCAGCGAAAACCGGCCGCTCCGTCGGGGTTTTCGGCTGCCCATCAGCAGACGTTGGAGCTTGATCTATGACCAACACATCAACGGCGACAGTTCTTTCCGTCGTAATTCCCGCGCTGAACGAAGCGAAAGGCATCGTGCGCACCCTGGACCGCCTCGTCGTCCAGGACGCGATCGACGAAATCATCGTCGTAGACAACGGCAGCCAGGACAACACCCGGCAGATCGTCCGCGATTACGCGGTCGACCACCCGGAGGTCGCCCTCATCGAGGAACCGCAACCCGGCATCCCCGCGGCCCGCAACGCCGGATTCGACCGGGCGCGAGGCGAATTCCTGGCACGGACCGACGCGGACACCCTGGTCGGACCGGATTGGGGCGAGGTCATCCGGCACAACCTCAGCGAGCATCCGGACACCGCGGCCGTCACCGGGATAACCACCTATCACGACTCCCCGATCGGCTTCTTCCTGAAATTCGGCCTGTACCTGCAGGATCGGCGCGGCAAGCTGGGCGGCCCGGTGGGCAACATGCACGGTCCCAACATGGCCATCCGCCGGTCCGCGTGGCGGGCGGTGCGGACGGAGACCACGACACGGTCGGACGTGGCCGAAGACCTGGACCTGGCGTTGTGCCTGACCAAACGTGGGCTGCGCATCGACCAGCTGACGAACATGCGGGTCGAGACGTCGGCCCGGCGGCGCCGGACCGGCCCGCGTGATTGGTGGCGATTCCAATTGACCGGGTTGCGCACCATCACGAACCAGGGCTACCAGGTGCAGCCATTTCACCGGGCCGTCATCGTCGGCGCGTGGCTGACGCACACCGTGCAGTGGCCGATCTACCGGTTCTGGGACTTCGACCGTCGACGCTTCACGCTTCGTCCGGCGCCCGCCCGGGTCTCCGCAGTGGGCGACGGCACGACCACCACCTGACAGCTGGTGCCCCCAAGCATTGGGGATTCTGTCTGTCAGCCAAGACAACTAGGGTCGAACCGTTGATCATCGGGGGTGGGCCCGCTCGGTAGTCAGTCGATGTGACCGAGTCCTCCTCGCACACCCTCACTTCACCTAAGCCGCGCGTCTGTTCAGGGCAGGGAGCAGACCGTACCGGCGGTATTCGTCATGCCCAACTGAGAATTGGAGCAGCACCACCCATGAACACCCCCGACCCGGCGACGACTTTATCCATCGTCATCCCGGTGCTGAACGAGTCGGCGTGCATCACGCAAACCCTTGACCGCCTGGTGATTCAGGACGCGATCGACGAAATCATCGTGGTAGACAACGGCAGTGACGACGGCACCCGCGAAATCGTCAGCGACTACGCGCTCGAGCACCCGAAAGTCGAACTAGTCGAGGAATCACGACGCGGTGTCGCGCGGGCCCGCAATACCGGATTCGACAAGGCGCGTGGCGATTTCATCGGACGCACCGACGCCGACTGCCTGGTCGCGGCGGATTGGGGCGCGACCATCCGGCAGCATCTCACCGACCATCCCGAGGTCGCCGCGGTCACCGGCATCACCACCTATTACGACTCGCCGGTCGGCTTCCTCCTGAAATTCGGCTACTACCTGCAGGATCGGCGCGGCAAGCTCGGTGGTCGCGTCGGCAATATGCACGGCCCGAACATGGCCGTCCGCCGCACCGCCTGGCTGGAGGTCCGCGAGGATACTGTGGTGCGTCCGGACGTGATCGACGATCTCGACCTGGCGTTGTGCCTGTCCAAGCGCGGTCTGCCGATCGACCAGCTGATCGACATGCGGGTCGAGACGTCGGCCCGGCGGCGCCGGACCAGTCCGCGTCGCTGGTGGCAGTTCCAGCTGAGTGGTCTGCGCACCATCACCAACCAGGGATACCAGGTGCTGACGTTCCACCGGGTCGTCATCGTCGGCGCTTGGCTGGCACACACCGTGCAGTGGCCGATCTATCGACTGTGGGACTTCGATCGGCGGCGCTTCTCGCTGCGCCCGGGCCAGGCCAGGATGTTCCCGCTGAGCAAATCGGAAAACGGCGACTGACAAACGCAGAGCCGCCCAGTCGGACCCCAGACCAGGCGGCTCCACTCTTCGCAGCGGGCGAACTGCCCCGACCCGCCGGCCACCACACCTATGGCCGCGAGGGCAGTTCGCTTCGGGTGCGAAGTGGTCGACCGCGACACCCCTCGTTCGATCGCGGTCACATGTTCAAGTTATGGCGCACGGGCTGCCCGAACACGAGTAGCGGACTACCCCAAAGATCAGCATGATCGCCCGCACCTCGGCCGGTGACCACCCGTATCCGGTCCGAGTGCCGGAGAATCCGCTGAGTAGTCGTCAGTCCTCAGGGGTCACGAACGGCTTGGGCACCGTCGGCGGGAGCAGCGCGATCGCGGAGATGCGTTTCACCCCGCACACCTGCATCAGGTCGACCACGATCGACCGCACCTGAGCGAACACAACATGGGCCGAAAGTCCTGCGCCCTCAACGAGTTCCGGACGCGCCTCCTTGGCGACGGTGCGCAGCACCCTGGCCGCCTCGGCCTGGTCCGGCTGCTCGCCCGGATCGGCGAGCATCATCCGGCGCACCACATCGGTTGCCTGACCGAGCTTTTCGACCTCGTCGATCAGGCGGGGGTCGAGTATCTCGTCGTCCTGCACCAGCGTGAGCGAGCGGCGCAGCAGCACCCGGGTGTTGCGCACCGAGTTGTCGAGCGGATCCGCGGTCGCCTTGATGCGTTCGAGACGGGCGCGAGAATTCCAGTACAGCGGGGAGATTCGGCTGATCTCCTTGCCGCCCTCCAGCGTGGCGCGCAACAAATCCAGCTGCGGCTGGGTCGCGCGGACCGCCGACAGCGCGGACCGCACCTTGTCCGGATCCTGTTCGAGCAGGCCGTCGGCGCACTCGGTGAGCGACTTGCTCATCACCGCAAGGATTTCCGCGGCCTGTTCCCTGGCGCGGCGCACCGGGTGCAGTGGAATCGACGCCACCACAACGACTCCCACCAGGCCGCCGACCAGCGCGTCGATCATCCGGGAGAAGCCGCCGCCCGCCGAGGGCGGCAGCAGCGTCGCGACCAGCACGGCCGAACCGGCCGCCTGCATGGTGATGATCGATCCGCCGTCGAGGAAGACCGCGGCGGCCATGGCGACCGCCACCACCAGCGCGATCTGCCACACGCCAGTACCGGCGCGGGTGATGAACAGGTCGCCGATGCCGATGCCGACCGCGACACCGACCACCAGCTCCACCGAACGCCGCAGCCGGGCGCCGAACGAGATGCCGATCGACACCACGGCGGCAGTGGGCGCGAAGAACGGCTGCGGGTGGCCGACGAGTTCACGCGCGATGAACCAGGCCAGCGCGGCACCGATCGCGCATTGCAGAATCGGCAACGCGGACAGTCGCAAGCGCGCCCAAGAGCCACGCAGCCGATCCATGCTGCTGGCCCGGGCGACGCCTACACGGGGTCTGATATTGAGGTCGATCAACTACGACTCAGTCGAGACCGAGCTCGGCCGCGGCACGCGGGTCGCAATCTTCCAGCAGATCCAGGCAGCGCGCGTACTCCTCGGTCTCGCCGATCACCTTGGCCGCACGGGCCAGCGCGCCGACACTGCGCAGGAAACCCTGATTGGGCTCGTGGCTCCACGGCACCGGGCCGAAGCCCTTCCACCCGTTGCGACGCAACAGGTCGAGGCCGCGGTGGTAGCCGGTGCGGGCGAACGCGTATGCGGCGACGATGTCGTGGTTGATCGGTTCGTCCTGAGCTTCGCCCCTGGTCAGCGCGGCCTCGGCCAGGTAGGCCCAGGCGATCGAAGCGGACGGATGGTCGGCCGCGACACGCACCGGATCGGTCTTGTCGAGCAACGCTTCTTCCGCGTCGGGGATTTCGGGGAGGAGTACCGGTTGGGGGCCGAGCAGATCACCGAACGAGGTCATGCGCTTCATTGTGCACCGGTGACCGATTACCTTCGCATTCACTCCGGGCATGGGACAGACATCGGCGGCGGCCATGCCCGGTCTGAAGTCGGACTTCGGTCGGGTGTGCCCGTTAAGCTGGCCGTCGAGTTCAACTGTTCCGCCTGAGCGAGGGGTAGTGCGTGTCCGACCCGAACGACGACAAGAACCCGGCGCGGGAGAGCGCCGACCCGGCGACCCCGGCCGCGGCTGACGCACGCCCCGACGCCACCACGGAACGCAACCCGGTCGCCGGCGGCGACGCCCGACCGGACAAACCCTCGCCCGCCGCACCCACGCGTCCGATCCCGGCGGGTGGTACCGCTTCGGCTTCCCCTGCCGAAGATTCGGCAGGCTCGGAGTCGACCGCATCAGGCGCTGCCAACTCCGGCTCGACTCCCGGCAAGTCCGGCGCGGCGGCTAAAAGCAGCGCGAGCACATCCGGTACCTCCGGCACGTCCGGTTCCGCTACCGGGTCCGCAAATTCGGGCGGTACGGACTCCGCCGCGCCGAAGGCCCCGAACTCGGGCCAGGCTTCTAGCAGCCCGGCTGCGAGTAGCTCTTCGACCCTCGCGGCGCAGGGCAAGGACTCCGCCGCATCCGGCGCCTCGAACTCGGGCGCAAAGTCCGGCAATGCCGCAGCGGCAACGCCTTCCGCGCAGGGCACCCCATCGGCCAGCGCGAAGTCCGGTCAGGCAACTCCCTCGACGCCGGCCAACTCGACTTCCGCTCCGACCGCGGCCGCTAACCGCCCGGCAGGACAGCAGCCCGGTTCGGCAGAACCCGGTGCCATTCCCAAGGTCAGCGCACCGGCACAGCCTGCGAACCTGGGCGGCGGCACCAGCCCGACCGGTGGAAATGCGGCAGCCGCTTCGGCCAGCCCGAAAACAGGTGCGGTCCAACCGAACAGCCCCACTTCGAGCAATGGTCCAGCGGCCGTGGCTAGCGCCAGCGACGCCGAGACCGAAGCGATCAAGCGCGACCAGCAGAACAAGCCCGGCTCCGCGGCCTCGGCACCAGCGGGCGCGAAAGCCGCAGCGGCGCAAGAAGGTAAGCCACCTTCCGGTGACGTGGTGTCCGACATCGCCAAGGGCGGCGCGGTTACTGCGGAAACCGCCGCCATCAAGCGCGACGATCAGAACCAGCCCGGCTCCGCCCCGGCGGGCACGAACTCGCCCCAAGCTCCGGGAGCAGCCGAGCAGCCGAGCTCGAAACCCGCGGCTGCGCAACAGAACAGCCCAGCTGCCAGCAGCTCGGCGACGACTGCACCCGACGCCGCGCGATCAGCAACGCCAGCTGGCAAAACTGCCCCGCCGACCGGTGCTGCTCCGACGACCGGTGCTGCTCCGACGACCGGTGCTGCCCAAGGCGGAATCGCCAGCGGCACAGCCGCGTCCGAGGCCAAGACCGAGGCGATCAAACGAGGTGCTCGGGATCAGCCGAGTGCTGCGCCCCCCGGTAAGAGTGCACCGGCAGCGACACCACCTGCGAAGACAGGCGCGGAAGCGACTGCGCCGCAGCAAGGCAGCCCGGCCAAGGAAGCCGTAACCGACGCATCCGGTGCAACGGGCACGGCCGCGGCGGCACCGGCCAGCCCTGCGCCGCCGAAATCCAGCCCCTGGTTCGGTGGCACGAAAGCCGGTGCGGCCCAAAGCGCACCCGACAAGTCCGCGGCAACCGAGCAGCCCGCCCAGGCTGCACAGCCAGCGCAGCCCGCGCCGAAGGACGACGTCCCGGATGGGGACGCACCGACCACGGTGATGCGAGTCCAACGACCCGCACCACCGGTCGAGGATGCCTCGCCCGAAGCAGACACCGTCAAAATGCAGACGGGTGCACAAAGCGCCGGGCAACAGCCCCCGCCCGGGTCCGAAGACGTAACCATGGCGATGCCGGTGATCAAGCCGGACGACGCACAGACCGTCGCGCTCCCGATCCAGCGACCCGCCGATGCGCCGAAACCCGCCGGAACCGACCGCGTCACACCGGGCGCGGGACGGGTACCGATCACCAAGCCCCCGGCCACGCCGCGCCCCGCCGCGGGACCGAAACAACCCGGCCCCCAAGGACCTTCGTCCCCGCCCCAGAGCGGACCGGTCGAGGACACCCGCCCCGCACCGCCGCACCCGGGCCTGCCGCGCCAGCAGGCATCGGCCCCCTCCCCCGCGGACGTGCAACCCACCCTGCCCGGCCAGCAACTCGGCGGTCCACGCCCACCGCAACCGAGGCCGATCGCGCAGCCGCAGCGGATCACCCCCGCCCCGCAGGCACCGCCCGCCGCGCCCGCGGCCGATGCCGCACCGGGCCGCTCCAAGCGCTGGCTGCTCGCGGTGGCTGGTGCTGCCGCGCTGGTGGTCGTGCTGATCGGGGTGATCGTGGCGGTGTTCGTGAACTCGACGGACAACTCGCCGGAGACCAAGGTCCGCGCCGCCATCACCGATTACACGCAGGCGCTGAAGACCGGTGACCTGGCCACCCTGCAGAAAACCACCTGCGGACCGCTGCACGACTTCTATCAGGGCATCCCCGCGGATCAGTTCGCCGGCGTGCACCAGCTGTCGATGGATCGGCGCAACATTCCGGTGGTGGACGAGGTCGATGCCATCAAGATCACCGACAAGACCGCGGTCGCCCAGGCCACCGTCTACACCGAGGCCGATCCGGACAAGCGCTCGGCACGCACCTTCGATCTGCAGCAGACCGACAACGGCTGGAAGGTCTGCGACCCGCCGACCAGCACTCCGTAAACCGCGCGGCGGAGTTATCGCCGAATGTCCGAAAAGTGAAATAGGCTGCCCACTCACCGGGCAGCCTATTTCACGTTTCATAGCAAATAAGCATAACTGCCATTACGCCCGAAAAGCCCATCACGGGCGGGTAAATGAAGCACAGCTAAATTAGTTAGTAATTTCGCATCGATCGATGGTAGTGCTGCTCACACTCGGCTGGTCAACGGTCCTATTCATTAGTAGCGTGGCCGCATCATGGGCAGGGAACAGACGATGGCGCTCGAAATCGATGACGTACAGACGACGACGCTGGCCGGGCAGCGGTTCCGCGTTCGGGACCACTATGAGGTCGGCCGGGAAAAGATTCGCGAGTTCGCGCGGGCGGTGCAGAATCAGCACGGCGCGCATCATCAGCACATCGACGCGCAGAAGCTCGGCCATGACGCGGTAATCGCGCCGCCGACCTTCGCCTCGGTGATCGGCTCGTCCGGCACCCGCTCGCTGCTCGAATCGGTGCTCACCCAATACGACCTCTCCCAGCTCCTGCAGACCGACCAGGTCTTCCAGATCTACCGGCCCATCCTGGCCGGCGACCGGCTCACCAGCGAGATCCTGATCGAGTCGATCCGCCAGTTCGGCGACAACGATTTCGTCGTCGTCCGGTCCGCCCTGGTCAACCAGCACGGCGAGCTCGCGCTGATCGGCTCAACCACCATCGTGGCGCGCCGCGGTGCCGAGGCGGATCCCGGCCTCGCCGAGGTGGTCGACAACATCATGATGCACGGCCAGGTGGTCGAATTCCCCACGGCGGAAGACGGTTTGGACGACAGCTCCGCGCTGATCCCGCTCGGCCTCGGCGAGCTGCCCGCCCCGGACCCGGATCGCGAGATCGCGCCGGTGCACACGCTGCTCGACTTCGACCAGCTCGCCGTCGGCGACCAGCTGCCCGCCGGATCGTTCCGGCTGGCCCGCGGTGACCTGGCCAATTACGCGGGCGTGTCCGGCGATGCCAACCCGATCCACTTCAGCGATCACGCCGCCCAGCTGGTCGGCCTGCCCACGGTGGTCGCGCACGGCATGCTGACCATGGGCCTGGCCGGTGGCTACCTGACCTCCTGGCTCGGCGATCCGACCGCCATCGAGAAGTTCAGCGTGCGGTTCTCCGGCTTCGTGCCGGTGGCCGCGAACGCCGCGAGCACGGTGGATTTCGTCGGCCGAATCAAGTCGCTCGATCCGAGCACCCGCACCGCGACCGTCGTGCTCGGCGGCACCTCGGAGGGCCGAAAGTTGTTCGGCCGGGCCATCGCCGAGGTCCGGCTGGCCTAGGCCGAATCCGCACCCCACAGCACCGTTGATTCGGCGCAGTATGGGTGGCGTGAGTTATTCAGTAATCCGGCGCGTGACACCCGCGATCGGTGCCGCGTGTCTCGTGCTCGGCGCCCTCACCCTGGTGCCGCCGACCGCCACCGCCGAAACCCCTGCCGCCGCCTTTGTCGCACGTCCCGAATCGGCTGTCGACCCGAATCCGGACAGCGACGGCAAGCACAAGAAGGAGCGCGGGGGTCCCCTCACCTGCGAACAGGCACGCTCCGAACACGCGGGACCGATCTACCGCGGCCTGCCGCAGTACAACCCGATGCTCGATACCGACCACGACGGCTTCGCCTGCAACGAGTGACTAGCGCACCGCCTGGAAGATCAACATCGTTGCGCCGATACGGATCTGGTCGCCGTCGGCGAGCAGCGCACCGTTCTCGATCGGGTCGTCGTTGACGAAGACGCCGTTGGCCGAGTGCAGATCCTTGATCAGCAGGCCGGCCCGGCTCGGCATGATGTGCGCGTGGTACCGGCTGGCCTTCGGGTCGTCGAGCACCAGGTCGTTGTCGGTCATCCGGCCGATCCGCAGGCCGCCCTGCGCGATCGCGACCAACCGGCCGTCGGGCATGCGCAGCTGCCCGCTGCGCACCGTGCTGGGTGCCTCGGTGACGGTCTCGGTCATCGCCGCGGCCATCCGTTCGACCTGCCGGTGTTCGGCCGCGCCGAGCGGTTCCTGGCGCAGCACCCGGTGTTCGAGCTCGATGAGCGCCGGACCCGGATCGATGCCGAGCTCGTCGGCGAGCACGGCACGCACCCGGCGGCACGCGTCGAGCGCGTCGGCCTGTCGACCGGACAGGTACAGCGCGGTGATCAACTGACCCCACAGCGGCTCGCGCAGCGGATGCTCGCCGGTCATCGCGACCAGCTCGCCGATCACCGATGAGGCACGCCCCAGGGCGATTTCGGCGTCGATCCGGGCGGAGGCAACGGCGAGCCGCTCCTCGTCCATCGCGGTGGCGAAACCGTCGGCGAACTGCAGGCCGGCCAGATCGGCCAGCGCACGGCCGCTCCATTCGCGCAGCGCGTCACCGAAAAGCTGTGCGGCACCGGCGTGATCGCCGAGCGCGGCCGCGCGGCTACCCGCCTCCCTGGTGGCCTCGAAACGGCCGAGATCGCAGGCGGTCTCCGCCACTTCGAGGCGATAGCCCGAGGATTCGGTGCGCAACACCGTTGCCGGATCCACTCCCGAATTACGCAGCGCCTTACGGATATTCGAGACGAATACCTGCAGGCTCGCGGCGTAGGAGTCGGGCGGATCCTCGTTCCACACCATGTCGGCCAGCGCGGCCGACGACACAGCGCGCCGCCGATTCACGGTGAGCGCGGCTAACAGAGCCCGCGGCTTGGGCCCGCCGACCGCCACCGGCTCACCGCCGACGAGCAACCGGACGGGCCCGAGCACGCGCACATCCAGACACATGAGCTGTCGAGCCCCCGGTGGGTTGATGAGTGGGTCAGGCGCTGATCGACCTTCCCGCGGACTTCAGATCATTGCATGCCTCGGTGACACGTGCCGCCATCGAGGTTTCGGCCTTCTTCAGGTAGCTGCGCGGGTCGTAGACCTTCTTGTTGCCGACCTCGCCGTCGACCTTCAGCACGCCGTCGTAGTTGCTGAACATGTGGCCGACGATCGGCCGGGTGAACGCGTACTGGGTGTCGGTGTCGACGTTCATCTTCACCACGCCGTAGCGCAGCGAGTCCTCGATCTCCGACTTCAGCGAGCCGGAACCACCGTGGAAGACGAAGTCGAACGGCTGCGCGTCCTGGCTCAGGCCGAGCTTGGCCGCGGCCACCCGCTGGCCCTCGGCCAGCACCTCGGGCTTGAGCTTCACGTTGCCCGGCTTGTACACACCGTGCACGTTGCCGAAGGTCGCGGCGAGCAGGTACTTGCCGTTCTCGCCTGCGCCGAGCGCGTCGATAGTCTTCTGGAAGTCCTCGGGCGAGGTGTAGAGCTTGTCGTTGATCTCGGCCTCGACCCCGTCCTCTTCACCGCCGACGACACCGATCTCGACCTCGAGGATGATGTTGGCCTGCGCACAAGCCTTCAGCAGTTCCTTGGCGATCTCCAGGTTCTCGTCGATCGGAATCGCGGAACCGTCCCACATGTGCGACTGGAACAACGGGGGCTGCCCGTTCTTCACCCGCTCCTGCGAAATAGCGACCAGCGGCCGGACGAAACCGTCCAGCTTGTCCTTCGGGCAGTGGTCGGTGTGCAGCGCGATGGTGATGTCGTACTTCGCGGCGATCACGTGCGCGAATTCGGCCAGCGCGACCGAACCGGTGACCATGTCCTTCACGCCCAGGCCGGAGCCGAATTCGGCACCGCCGGTGGAGAACTGGATGATGCCGTCGCTGCCCGCATCCGCGAAGCCCTTGATGGCCGCGTTGATCGTCTCCGACGACGTGCAGTTGATGGCGGGGAAGGCAAAGGAGTTCGCTTTGGCCCGACCGAGCATCTCGGCGTAGACCTCCGGAGTCGCGATGGGCACAGTAAGACCTCCGTGATTGTTGCGGGGCAAAGACCTATTTTGTCAGCCACCACACTAGGACAGCGGTGTTTCGCCTGGTATCCAGGGAGGCCGGAGTAGGGCCAGCACCAGTGACCAGCTGGTAGTCCAGAAGGAACCATCAGGTGACCAGTCGGTAGTTTCGCGCACAGCGCGGGGTTTCTCAGTCGAACCCGGTACTGTGGGCCCGGTAATTACGCTGGCAGCTTCCGATGCGATGGCAAGCGATCAGGCCAGCCGTATCCAGAACAGGAGACCGCGTGATTCTGCTGGCAGCGACAGAATCGGTGACGAGCAACCTCGCTATCAAAGAGTTGCTCGACCCGATGCACCTGCTCACGGAGACGTGGCTCAAGAACGCGGTGCTCCCGGCCATCCTGGTGATCGTTTTCATCGAGACCGGCCTGCTGTTCCCGATCCTGCCCGGCGATTCGCTGCTGTTCACCGGCGGCCTGCTCGCGGCGCAGGCGAATCCGCCGGTGTCGATCTGGCTGCTGCTGCCCGCCGTGATCGCGATCGCATTCGCCGGTGACCAGAGCGGTTATTGGATAGGCCGGGCGATCGGGCCCGCGCTGTTCCACAAGGAAGACACCCGCTTCTTCAAGAAGCACTACGTGACCGAGACGCACGAGTTCTTCGAAAAGCACGGACCGAAGACCATCATCCTGGCCAGGTTCGTGCCGATCGTGCGCACCTTCATGCCGGTGCTCGCGGGTGTGTCCAAGATGGACTACCGCAAGTTCGTCGCGTTCGACATCGTCGGTGCGGTGCTGTGGGGCGGCGGCGTCACCGTGCTCGGCTACTTCCTCGGCAATGTCGACTTCATCAGGAAGCACGTCGAGGCGATCTTCCTTCTCATCGTGCTCATCTCGGTGCTGCCCGGCATCTTCGCGGTGGCGAAGAAGCTGCTCAATCGTGGCGCGGAGCCGGCGGCCCGGCAAGAAGCCGAGCTGACCGTCTCGACGAACGAGTCGACCCGCTGAGCTCGTGATCGCGGCGTCCTCGCCCCTAGCAGTGGGCAATTTCGATCCGCTGATGTCAGCGGGGCCCGCGCTTGTCTGGACAGTGGTACTTGCCTTTGTCTTTATCGAGTGCGCGGTCATTCTCGGGCTTTTCCTGCCCGGCGACTCCATGTTGATCACCGCGGGCATCGTCATGGCGTCGAACGCGTCGGGCGAAGCGCAGGTGTGGGCGCTGTCGGTGGGCACGATGCTCGCGGCCATCGCGGGTAATCAGGTCGGCTATGTGATCGGCGCGCGGACCGGGCATCGCCTGGTGGCGCGCAAGAACGGCCGCTATATCAACACCCGCAATCTGCAACGAGTCACCGAGTTGCTGGAGCGGCACGGGTTCGTCGCGGTGCTCATCGCCCGCTGGATTCCGTGGGTGCGCACGCTGTGCCCGACGGTCGCGGGCGCGGCCGGGATGGATCACCGCAAGTTCACCGTGGCCAGCACGGTCGGCGCGATCATCTGGGCGCCGGTGCTGCTGCTCATCGGGTACTACGCGGGCGGCTTCCTGGATCGGGTGCGGTGGCTGATGCCGATCGTGATCGGCACGCTGGTGCTCGGCCTGATCGTCGGCACGGTGCTGGGGATCCGGCACTACCGGCAGGAGATGGCCAAGCCCGCGGAGGAGTTCGAGCTGGAGAGCTCGCCGAGCGGCATCGTCGACGCGGACTGACCCTGCCGCCGGTGACGTCGGGAAAAGCGAAGTCGGAGTTCTGATTACAGCCCGGCGGCGGTGACCAGGTATGCGGCCTCCATCAGCATCCAACCGGACAGCTGCACCGACAGGTCGCGTTCCGGCACCTTGGACGAGGTCACCGAGCCACCGGCGGTGAACCGGCCCGCCCCGGCGATGCCGCCGGGCAGCGTCGCCGGTTGGCTCCAGTCGTGTCCGAACAGCGGCTCGCCCTCGACCTCGAGCCGGTTCGCCCAGGCGGCCGTCGCGGAGGCGCGCACGATACCGGCGGCGGCACGACGATCCGCCTCCTGCTCCTTGTCGTCGCCGGGCAGCATCAGCGCGACCACCGCCAGGTAGCGGGCCAGGATGCCGTTGAACAGTCCGCCGTCGCCACCGCCGCCACCGTTGACGATGCCGCGGGTGGTCATGTGTTCTTCGACGGCCGTGAGTAATCGGTGGACGCGCTCGCCGTGCCGGGGCTCGCCGGTGTGCATCGCCAGTTCGGTTTCCACGCCGAGCACCACGCCCTGGCAGTAGCTGAACACCGGCCGCTCGATCTCACCGGACGGCAGGTGGATGCCGTCGAGGATCAGGCCGCTCGCCGGATCGCGCAGCGTCTTGTCCAGCCAGTCGGCCATCTCCTGCGCCCGCGCGTGCCGCCCGAGCCGCAGCAGCGCGATGGCGACCGGGCCGTTGGCGGGCGCGTTGTAGTAGTCGGACCCGATGCGCCACGGCACGGCGCCGACCGCCGGGTTGAAGCCTTCGTACAGCGGCTTCTCCAACGCGATCAGCCCGCTGCGCGCCTCGGTGACCCCCGCGGTTCGCTCCGCCCGTTCCAGCGCGATGGCAAGCCAGGCCATGTCGTCGTAGTACTTGTTGGTCCAGCCGGTGATGTTGCGAATGCGGTGCGAGCGCGCGATGGCGGCGATCCGCCTGCGCCGCACCGGCGTCGGCATCCGATTGGCCGCGTCGACCGCGCAGTCGATCAGGTGCGCCTGCCACCAGTAATGCCAAGACCCGAACGCGCGCTCCCGCTTGGTAGCCGGCCAGCCGACCACCCCCAACTCGGTCCCCGGCAACGCCCACAGCGCCCGCAAATGCCGGGACACGATCGCGGATTCCGCCATGTCGGCACGTTCGGACCACAGCGCGGGCGTCGCCACGGCATCCCGCTCGGCCTGCGAGCGTTCACCCAGCGACCGCGGCGTGGGGCGCCGCGGGTCCTGTGCCCTCCGCGTGGTCATGCACCAATGGTGCCAGCCCCGCCCGGATTTCCGCGCCCGATTTGTTACAGAAGCGATGTGTATTTGTTCTCGGCCCCAGCACGCCCAGGCCGCGGCGGACGACCGGCGGCTTACCGCGAACTCCACCAATGACTGTGGCCAGTGGCTAAATACTCACCAACGCATGCATTTCGCTCATGCCCATGCAGCGGATCATTGTCGACGCCGCAGCATCGTCAACTGGCCCTGCTACTGGTCAGAGCGGGCAGATCGAGCTCGACCGGCGTTCCGGCAATGTCGAGGGTCGCCCGACCTGAGTGCTCACCGACCAGCTCGTAATCTCCGTCGATCAGGTGATAGGCGGTCAGGCTCGTCGGCTCGTCGAGATCGATGAGCCAGTAGTAAGCGATGCCGGCCTCAGCGTATTCAGCGAACTTGGTGACGCGGTCGGTCCGCTTGGAACCGATCGAGAGGATCTCTACAGCCAAGAGAACATCGGCGGCGTCCCAGCGCGGAAGGTTCACATCGATACCTTCAGAGGGCACTGCCAGGACATCGGGGACGCGGATCGTTGGTGGCGGGCCTGGATCGATCACGACTTCAGACTTGGTCAGTACACCGTGGGTGTCGGGAAGTTGGGACTCCAGTTGTGCCGCGAGCCGCCAGATCACCCGCTGGTGCTTCGACAACGACCTCGGTGACATGACCCCAGAACCCCCTCAGGTTTGTAAGCTACGACTGCTGTCCTCCGGCAACGCGATCCAGTCCTACATCGTCAGCAGATGATCCGGCAAATGCATTTCGATAGTCATCGCTTTGCCTGCCACATAGAAACCGACCGCTGAAGGTCCGGCGGGCGCTCTATCCCTTCAGCCGCAGGACCGCCAAGACACGGCGGTGGTGGGTATCCGATGGGGGTAGGTCCAGTTTGGTGAAGATGTTGCCGATGTGCTTTTCCACGGCGCGTTCGGTGACGGTGAGGGAGGTGGCGATGGCGTTGTTGGACAGGCCCTGGGCCATCAGTTCGAGTACTTCGCGTTCGCGCGGGGTGAGGCGGGTCAGGGAATCCTGTTGGCGGGACGCGCCCATCAATTGGCTCACCACCTCCGGGTCTAGGGCGGTGCCGCCGGTGGCGACACGGTGGAGTGCGTCGACGAAATCTCCGACGTCGGCTACCCGGTCCTTGAGCAGGTAGCCGACACCACTCGCGCCTCCGGCGAGAAGTTCGGTGGCATAACGGGTTTCGACCCACTGGGAGAAGACGAGCACGCCGGTCATCGGATACTTGCGGCGCAGTTCGATGGCGGCGAGCAGGCCCTCGTCGGTGAAGCTCGGCGGCATCCGCACGTCCACCACGGCGACATCGGGATTGTGCAGGCCGACCACGTCGCTCAACGTTGTCGCGTCGCCGATCATGGCGACCACCTCGTGACCACGCTCGGTCAGCAGTCCCGCGAGCCCGTCCCGCAGGATCGCGCTGTCCTCGGCGATCACGATGCGCAGCGACTCTGTCACCGTGAGCCTGCCTTCGGCAGCAGGATTGTCACCACGGTGGGCCCACCGGTCGGGCTCTGCACGGTCAGGGTGCCGTCGACGGTGCGCGCTCGCGCGGCCAGGCCCGAAAGTCCGCTGCCCGCGGCGAATTCGCCCGGGGCGGGTTCCAGTACGCCGCCGATTCCGTTGTCCCGCACGGTGACCGCGATGGTCCGCGAGTCCGTCGGCACCACCGAGATCCAGGCCCTGGTGGCGTTGGCGTGTTTGACCACGTTGGTGAGCAGCTCGGCGACCGAGAAGTAGGCGATCGCCTCGATCGCCGGGTTCGGCCGTTCGGGCAGGTGCACCCGCAGTTCCACCGGCACCGAGCTGCGCGCGGACAGGGTTTCCAGGGCCGGGCCGAGCCCGAGTTCCAGTGCGGGCGGGTGGATTCCGCGGACCAGCTCGCGCAGTTCGGTCAGCGCCTCCTTGGAGCTGGCGTGCGCGTCGGCGATCAGGTCACGCGGGTCGGCACCCGAGGACAGCCGATCCTCGGCTCGGCCGAGCGCCATCGCGATGGTGACCAGTCGCGCCTGGGTGCCGTCGTGCAGATCGCGCTCCAGCCGACGCAGCGTGGCCGTCGAGTCGTCCACCGCGGCCTGCCTGCCCTGCTGCAGTTCGATGATCCGTCGATCGCCCGCGGTCGCACTCAGCAAAGCGATGGTCAGCAGGCGGTGAATCCAGCAGACCGCGCGCAGCAGCCACGGCAGCACGAAGCAGCCGATGACGCCGAGTGCGGCGAACCCGAGCACCCGCGGCCAGGTATCGATGTAGAAGTCACCGAACTGGGCCATCGAATGGTGTTCCACGCCTTGCGCATCGACGTTGATCGGATCGAAAAGCCACCACGCGATCGGCGAGAGCGCGACGAACACCGTCATCGCGACCGCGATCAGCACCACCCAGCCGACCGCCACACCGAGCACGGACTGCGCGAGCAGGAACAGCGCGGCCCGCCAGCTGGCCCGATCGGTGAACGCGCCCTTGATGAAGCCGAACAATCCCGGCTCGGGCCGGAACGGCGGCGGTTGCGTCACCGGCGTATCGAGCAGGTCTTTCGCCAGCGCCCGATAGATCCGGGCCCAGGTCCGGCCGCCGAGCAGGATCACCGCGAGGATCGGCACGCCGATGATGGTGAGGGAGATCGCGAGGCCGCCGCCCCACCCGGCGTACATGTACATCAAGGCGATGCAGCCGAGGACGAAGACGGTGAATACGTAGACGAGTTCTTTCCAGGCGCGAGCCTGGAACGGGGCGCGTAGCACGGCACGGAACACCCGCTCGGCGGACGGCCCGGTTTTTCCGGGCGTCGGGTCGAGCACGAGGGTGGGTTCGACGTGGGTCTCGGTCATGGCTTCCATGGTTGTCGGCGTGGCGGCGGTGTTCGATGGAGCTGTCCGCCGAATGCATGGTGTAGCTGGCTACACCAACTACCATCCAGCAGATGAGCTACCCGCCGCAGCAGCCGCCGTACGGCTATCCAGCCTACGGGGCCTACGGACCGCCGCCGGAACACCCACAGGCCACCATCATTCTGGTCCTCGGCATTCTCAGCCTGGTGTTCTGTCAGATCATCGGTCCGGTGGCCTGGGTGATGGGCAAGCGGGCGCTCAACGAGATCGACGCGTCCGGCGGTGCGCTCGGCGGCCGCTCGAATGTCATGGTCGGCTATATCTGCGGGATTATCGCCTCGGCGCTGATCATCATCGGCATCCTGTTCTTCGGACTGTTCATCGCGCTCGGCATCCTCGGCACCTGGGACAGCACCAGCAGCAGCTACTGACACCGCCGCTCCGGCCGCGTGACAGCGCGGCCGCGAGCGGAATTAGCATCGTCGGAGTGAATCACCCAGCGCCGGACGCGGCGGAGCAGGACCCGGCCGGGCCCACCGAGTGGGGCGAGCACCCGCACGGCGTCGGCCCCTGGGCCGCCGAGCACGCGGAGCCGCCGCCGGACGATCCTCGGCTCGACCCCGAACTACTGACCGGCGGCGACCGCCGCAACGTGGTCGACGCCTACCGGTACTGGACGCGCGAATCCATCGTCGCCGACATCGACGCACGCAGGCACCCGTTCCACGTCGCCATCGAGAACTTCGGGCACGACGCCAACATCGGCACGGTGGTGCGCACCGCCAACGCCTTCGCCGCGGCGGCCGTGCACATCGTCGGCCGCAAACGGTGGAACCGCCGCGGCGCCATGGTGACCGACCGCTACCAGCACATCGAGCACCACGCGAGCATCGCCGAACTGCTGGACTACGCCGCGCGCGAGCAACTCACCGTGGTCGCGGTGGACAACGTGCCCGGCTCGGTTCCCCTCGAAACCGCCGAACTGCCACGCCACTGCCTGCTGCTGTTCGGCCAGGAAGGTCCCGGCGTCACCGAACACGCGAAAGACGCTGCCGCCATGACCGTTTCGATCGCCCAGTTCGGTTCCACCCGCAGCATCAACGCGGGCGTCGCGGCAGGCATCGCAATGCACGCCTGGGTTCGCCAACACGCCGACCTCGCCAACGCTTGGTAGGGGATCTGCCGTAGCCGCCGCGGCCAGATCGGCCGTGCCTGCGCGGCTCCAATCCGAACTACTCCGCGCTGATTTACGCACGTCAGTGCGGCTGCGGGCATATCCTGGAGGTCCGACAGTCGGGGTGGAGGCTGGGATGGATCACGGGCGAATTCTGCGCACTGTGCTCGCGGTGACCGCCGCGTATCTGGTCGTGCTCGGGCTGTGGTTGGGGTGGGTGGTGCAGCACACCCCGTCGGGGACTTTGCCCTATCAGATCGTGGCGTTGGTGGGGTTGTTCGGGACGTGTGTGGGGATCGGGATGATGTTGGCGTCGCGGCCGTCGAAGGCGGATCGGCGACTGTGGCGGGATGGGCTGGAAGGGTGGGCGACGGTGCACGGGGTGCATCCGTTGGAGCGGACCGATCACCACACCGAATTGACCGAGCTGGATTTGGAATTGACCATTCCGGGGGCGGAAAGTTATCGGGGCACAATCGTTTTCGACGTTACCCCGGCGGACAAACCGCGGCTCGCGGTCGGCGAGACCATCTCGATTCGGGTCGATCCGGCGAACCGCGATCGGATCATCGTCGTCCTGTGAAGCCGCACCGGTCTTGATTCAAGAGTGGTGCGGCTGTTCGGCTTTGGCGTGGGCGACGGGATCCGCGAGCAGGTATTGGGCGGCGGCGTAGGTGGTCAGGATGACGGCTTCGGCGACGCTTCGGGTGCGCTCGGTGCGGGCGAACAGGCGGCGCAGCACGATCAGGCCGTCGGAGACGGTGAACAGTAGTGCGCCGAGGCCCAGTCGGCTACGCGGATCGGCGTTGGGGATGTTCACGCCCGCAATGGATTTCGCCGCCGGAGCCAGCGCGGGATCCGAGGCGAGTACGCCCGCGGTCCCCAACGTCGCACCGTAGGCGGTCAACGGGATGGCGACGGTGGGCGCCTTGGCGCGGAGCAGGACGGCCGCGCCGAGCCAGGCGCCCAGCCGCGGCAGCGCCACCTCGGCGTGCGGGCGTGCCCCCTTGCGCAACCACAGCACCGAGTAGCCGGCCTGCATCACCGCGAACGACGACGCACCCGCGATCAGGCGGCGGTCGTTGTCCGGGTCGATGAGCAGGATGTCACCGAGCGTCGCGGCACCGAGCGAGCCGAGCAGCAGCGCGCGATCCGTGGGATCGATATCGGCGCCCTGCGTCACCACGTCGGCCGCCAACAGCGGCATCATCAAGGGCTTCGCGATCCACTGCACCTTCTCGCGGCCGGTGACGGCAGCATAGACGGTGACAGCGGCCGCGGCGAGAAACCCGGCCCGGAACACCCGCATGGGTCAGAAGCTCGGCTCGATCGGCTTGGGTGGCAGCGTGACGACCTGACCGGCATAGCTCAGACCCGCGCCGAAGCCGAGCAGCAGCGCCAGTTGACCACCCTTGGCCTTGCCGGTCACCAGCATTTCCTCCATCGCCAGCGGAATCGACGCGGCGGAGGTGTTGCCGGTCTGCTCGATGTCGTTGGCCATCGGGATGTCGTCGGCCAGGCCGAGGTTCTTCTTCATCAGCTCGTTGATCCGCGAGTTGGCCTGGTGCGGGATGAACACCTCGATGTCCTCCTTGGCCACCCCGGACATCTCCAGCGCGGTGGACAGCGCGCGCGGCAAAGTGACCGCGGCCCAACGGAAGACGCGCGGGCCCTCCATCCGCAGCGACATCCGGCCGATCGGCTCGACCGCCGGGTCGGTGCCCTGCATGGCCTGCGCCTTCTCCATGTAATCGAGGAAGTTGACGTCCTGTGCGATCGCGGACGCGTTCTCGCCGTCGCTGCCCCACACCGTCGGCGAGATGCCGTTCTCCTGGCTCGGCCCGACCACCACCGCGCCCGCACCGTCGCCGAAGATCATCGCGGTGCCGCGGTCCTTCGGGTCGAGCCCGACGGTCATCGTCTCGGCGCCGATCAACAGCACGTACTCGGCCGAGCCCGCCCGGATCAGGTCGGCGGCGACGCCGAGGCCGTAGCCGAAACCGCCGCACCCGGAGGTCAGGTCGAACGCCGGGATCCCGTTGATGCCGAGGTCATGGGCGACCGAGGGGGCGCCGTGCGGGGTCAGCATCAGCCAGCTCGAGGTGGCCAGGATCAGCGCGCCGATCTTGGACCGATCGATGCCGCTGTTGACGATCGCGCGTTCACCCGCGGCGGCCGCGATCGACTGCAGCGTCTCGTCGCCGCTGATCCAGCGCCGGTTCTGGATGCCGGTGCGCTCATAGATCCACTGCGGAGTGGAGTCGAGAACCTCGCACACTTCGGCGTTGCTGACGATTCGCTGCGGTCGATAGGCACCGATACCGAGCATCGCAACATTGTCGCGATTTTTGTTGATTGCAATGCTCACCACTGGAGATGACCCTTCACCTTTGAAGAACTAGACCGCTGTCCAGGCTAGCCGAGGGCCAAATCCTTCAGACCGAGGATGGACCGATACTCCAGTCCTTCGGCCGCGATCACCTGGTCGGCACCGGTTTCCCGGTCCACGACGGTGGCCACGCCGACCACCGTCGCACCCGCGTCACGCAGCGCGCGCACGGCCGTGAGCGGCGAGTTTCCGGTGGTCGTGGTGTCCTCGACCACGAGCACCCGCTTGCCGACGATGTCCGGACCCTCGATCTGGCGCTGCATGCCGTGGGCCTTCGCGGCCTTGCGCACCACGAAGGCGTCGATCGGACGACCCGGCGCGTGCATCACGGCGAACGCCACCGGGTCCGCGCCCATGGTCAGCCCGCCGACCGCGTCGAAATCCCAGTCCGCGACCAGTTCGCGCAGCAGCTTGCCGATCAGCGGTCCGGCGCTGTGGTGCAGCGTCGCGCGGCGCAGGTCGACGTAGTAGTCGGCCTCCTTGCCGGAGGACAGGGTGACTCTGCCGTGCACGACGGCGAGCTCGCGCACCAGCGCCGCCAATCTGTCTCGGTCGGATCCGGCCGCGCGGCCTCGCGCATCCGCGGCTCGCAAGCGCTCTGTGGTGCCCAGGGCCGACTCGTTCGTGGTTGCCTCGTCGATCATTCCTAAGTCCTTCCGCGTGTGTTGAACAAGCCGCGATTCAGTCGGGCCGCCAGGGCTCGCGGGATCATCCCGGCGACGGTGGTAAGCGTTTTGTACTGCACACCGGGCACACTCAGCACCCGGTCTTTCTCCAGATCACGCAGGGAACCGGCAACTACCTGGTCGACACTCAGCCACAAGGCTTTCGGCAGCGACGACGTACGATACCGGCTCGCTCATGGAATTCGGTGTGCACGAATCCCGGGCACAGGGCCTGGACCCGGACACCTGTTCCGGCCAGTCCACCTGCCAACCCTTCCGTGAAGGATACGACGTACGCCTTCGATGCCGAATACGTCGAGCCACGTCCGGGGATCATCCCCGCCACACTGGCCAGGTTGACGACCGAACCCTTGGCCGCGGCGATCATAGACGGCAGCGCCGCGCGGAATTCGACGCCATCGGCCAACCGCGCCGCCACCCGGTTGCGGTCGGCCGGCTTCGTCAGATCGGCGACCAGCAGCTCGGAGCGGGTGCCGAAGCGGTGCTCGAGCGCGGTGGCGAGGGTGGACAGCCGCTCCTGATCGCGGGCGACCAGGACCAGGTCGTAGCCGAGCGAGGCGAGCCGCATCGCGTAGCCGTGGCCGATGCCGGAGGTGGGCCCCGTGAGCAACGCCACGGGACGGGTCGCGCCGGGCAGGCGGACGACCGGAGGGTGTTCGGTCACCTGTGCTCGATCGGCCGTTGAACTGCGCTGACGCAGGCCGAGCCGATCACTGCGGCACAGGTCCCTGATACGGACGGAAGCCGGGATGGAACGGGCCACCGGGCGGCTCGGCCGCGGCGTCGTCTTCGCGCGCCGCCGGGCGACGGTCGGGCTCGTCGGCCCAGTCGTCGGCGGGCAGTTCGTCGCGCTGCGCGGGGGCCCAGGTGTCGCGTGATTCGGGAGCACGGTTGTCGCGCGGCTCGGGCGACCATTCGTCGCGCTGTTCCGGTGACCAGTTGTCGCGTTGCTCCGGCGACCATTCTTCGCGTCGTTCCGGAGTCCACTCGTCGGCGGTCCGGCGGTCCTCGCGCACCCTGGCCCGCGCGTCCGGCACCACGGCCAGCGAGGGGCGGCGCGGCGGTTCCGGTTCATCGGGGGCGGACAGCGGGGCGCGGTCCTCGTCGTAGTCCTGCTCGACGAATGGCGCCTCGTCGAACTCCTCGTCCTTGCGCAGCCGCGGCGGCTGCACCCTGGCGCCACCGATGGGCTCGTCGAGGTCTTCGCCCTCGGACTCCTCCGGACGCTGCCTGCCGCGCGGACGCGGGCGACCGGGATCGTGGCCACCACTGTCGAAGCGCGGCTCGCTCACCGGCGGCAGCACGTGCAGCAGCCCGGACAGGCGCAGCACCGCGTCGATCGAGGTCTCCCATTCGCGCGACGAGGTGCCGACGGACAACATGCCCAGCGTCCAGTTGCCCTCACTCCAGAGCATCTGCACGGTGTCGGGCAGCGTCTCGATGAACGCCACCATCCGCTGATCCACGGCGTGCCTGGCGATTTCGGGGTTGGTCGCGAAAACCACCCGGTCGCCGATCGCGCCGAGCAGTTCGAGATCGGCGTCCTTCGGCGGCGACGCGGTCTTGAGCCGCATGTCGACATCGATGTCCGAGCCGATCTGCCGACGCACGGCGATCAGCGTCGCGGAGTCCTCCAGATCGAAGAGCACGAACTTCTCGCCCTTGCGAATACCAGACACCACATCGACCGCGGAGAGGTAGCCGAGCTTGGCCAGCGCGCCGCGACGCCAGGTCGAGGGCAGCGCTGGTTCCACCGATACATACGTGTAGCCCTGGGATTTCGCCCAGACCTGCCGCGCGTGACCGGTCCGCTGTCGCTGGATCCGATCGAAATACAGCAGCACGATCGCACCCACGAGTGCGATCGCCGCCAAGCCGAACCACATTGCCGTCATCGTTGTCCAGCTTAATGGGCGCGGCCGGACAACGTCCGTCGACAGCCCGTGCGGGGTCGCGCGAAGCGGCCGTCGGTCATCTTCCGCCGCCGGGCAGCGCGGTGCTGATGATGACCCTGGCCTGAATCGATCCGTCCGCGCCCTTGTCCCCCTGGATCAACACGATGTCGCCGACGGGCAGGTCGGAGACCTTCGTGCCGGACATCGAGATCACCTGGGTGTTGGCGTCGGTGCGCACGGTGACCGTGGACCCGAGCAGGGTGCTGACGGTCAGCGTGCCGCCATCGTTGGTGGTGATGGTGCCCATGGTCGCGCCGAGATTGTCGATGCCGCCGAGGCCGGGGGCGCCGGGAACGCCGCTCGGGGTACCGCGCGGCGTCCCGGGCAGCGGCCTGCTCGCGGTCGGAAAGGCCGAGGTGCTCGCGGCGCTCGTGGACGACGAATCCTTGTTGGCGAACACCACTCCCGCGATGACTCCGACCACGGCGACGAGCGCGATAACACCCAGCCCGAGCGCGATCCACAACCCGGTGTTGCGCCGCGGCGGCTGCTCCGGCGGCGGCATCCCAGCACCGGGCAGGACGGCATCGCTCGGCGGCGGCGCGAACCCCGACCACTGGTCACCGTAGGTGCTTTCGTAAGCACCCCACTGGTTGTCGTGCGGCGGGAACTCGCGGGTGGCGTTCGGCGGGGGCGGTGACCACGGCTCGAACTGTTCGGTGGCCGGATACGCCGACGGCGCGCCGGACCCGTACGCCGCGGAGTACTCCGTGGTGTGCAGCGGCTGCTCGAACCCGGACTTGCCCGCCAGGTGCTCGGTCGGCGCATCCTCCGGCCGCTGCCCCCACGGATCGTTCGGGTTGGTCATGGCTTCCAGGTTAGGCGTTCCGGCGCGTTCGCTCCGGTCTTGCGCGATCTGAAGTCGCGGCATGCAACATGGCCCCTGCTAGAGCGGCCGGACTGCGCATCACGTCCGGGGTGTCGCCGCATACAACGAGTCGGCGGCCGATACCGAAGCATCGACCGCCGACCATCTCCGACAGTTACTTCCCGACGATGAGCCCGTCCCCATCCGGCGTGACCGTCACCTTCACGGTGTCGCCGTCGGTAACCTCGCCCGCCAGCAGCTCTTTGGCGAGCGTGTCACCGATCGACTGCTGGATCAGCCTGCGCAGCGGACGCGCACCGTAGACCGGGTCGTAGCCGCGCACGGCCAGCCAGAACCGGGCCGAGTCGCTCACGTCCAGCTTCAGCCTGCGCTGCGACAGCCGCTTCTGCAGCTGGTCGAGCTGGATGTCGACGATGTGCTCGAGCTGCTCCTCGTCCAGCGCGTGGAACATCACCACGTCGTCGAGGCGGTTGAGGAACTCCGGCTTGAACGCCGAACGCACCGTGTTCATCACGAACTCGCGATCGCCACCCGCACCGAGGTTGGAGGTCAGGATGAGGATGGTGTTGCGGAAGTCCACCGTGCGACCCTGGCCGTCGGTGAGCCGTCCCTCGTCGAGCACGGCGAGCAGGATGTCGAACACATCCGGATGCGCCTTCTCGATCTCGTCGAACAGCACCACCGTGTACGGCCTGCGCCGCACCGCCTCGGTCAGCTGACCACCCTGGTCGTAGCCGACGTATCCGGGCGGCGCACCGACCAGCCGAGCCACCGAATGCTTCTCGCTGTACTCGCTCATGTCGATCCGGACCATGGCGCGCTCGTCGTCGAACAGGAAGTCCGCCAACGCCTTTGCCAGCTCCGTCTTACCGACACCGGTCGGGCCGACGAACATGAACGAGCCGGTCGGCCGGTTCGGGTCCGCGACACCGGCACGCGCCCGGCGCACCGCGTCGGACACCGCCTGCACCGCTTCGGTCTGGCCGACCACTCGCCTGCCGAGCTCCTGCTCCATCCGCAGCAGCTTCTGGCTCTCGCCCTCGAGCAGCCTGCCCACCTGGATGCCGGTCCACGCCGCAACCACCTCGGCGATGTCGTCGGGGCCGACCTCCTCCTTGAGCATCACCTCGCCGTCCGACGCTGCACCGGAAACCTTTTCGGCCTCGACGAGCTGCTTCTCCAACGCGGGGATGGTGCCGTAGCGCAGCTCGGCCGCCTTGCCGAGATCGCCGTCGCGCTCGGCCCGTTCGGACTCGCCGCGCAGCGATTCCAACTCCTCCTTGAGGACGCGGACCTGATCGATGGCGCTCTTCTCGTTCTGCCAGCGGGTCATCAGCTGGTTCAGCTTCTCGCGGTCGTCCGCGAGTTCCGAACGCAGCTTCTCCAGTCGCTGCTTGGAGGCCTCGTCGGTCTCCTTGCTCAGCGCGACCTCTTCGATCTCCAGTCGCCGCACCGCGCGCTCGACCTCGTCGATTTCCACTGGGCGCGAATCGATTTCCATCCGCAGCCGGGACGCCGCCTCGTCGACCAGGTCGATCGCCTTGTCCGGCAGGAACCGGGAGGTGATGTAGCGGTCGCTGAGGGTGGCGGCGGCCACCAGCGCGGAGTCGGTGATGCGCACGCCGTGGTGCACCTCGTAGCGCTCCTTGATGCCGCGCAGGATGCCGATGGTGTCCACCACCGACGGCTCGCCGACCAGCACCTGCTGGAAGCGGCGCTCCAGGGCGGCGTCCTTCTCGATGTGCTTGCGGTACTCGTCCAGTGTGGTCGCGCCGACCAGGCGGAGCTCGCCGCGGGCCAGCATGGGCTTGATCATGTTGCCCGCGTCCATCGCGGATTCGCCGGTGGCCCCGGCGCCGACGATGGTGTGCAGCTCATCGATGAACGTGATGATCTGTCCCGCACTGTTTTTGATGTCTTCGAGCACGGCCTTGAGCCGTTCCTCGAACTCGCCGCGGTACTTCGCGCCGGCGACCATCGCGCCGAGGTCCAGCGACACAACGGACTTGCCGCGCAACGACTCCGGCACGTCACCGGCCACGATGCGCTGGGCCAGGCCCTCGACGATCGCGGTCTTGCCGACGCCGGGTTCGCCGATCAGCACCGGGTTGTTCTTGGTGCGGCGGCTCAAAACCTGTACTACGCGCCGGATTTCGGTGTCCCGCCCGATCACCGGATCGAGCTTGCCCGCGCGGGCGGACTCGGTGAGGTTGGTCGAGTACTTCTCCAGCGCCTGGTAGCTGCCCTCGGGATCCGCGCTGGTCACCCTGGCGCTGCCGCGCACGGCGGTGAACGCCTCGCGCAGCGCGTCGGCGGTGGCGCCGTACTTCTTCAGCAGCATCGTCACGTCCGAGTCGCCATCGGCCAGGCCGACCATGACGTGCTCGGTGGAGACGTACTCGTCGCCCAGCTCGGTGGCCAGGCGCTGGGCCGCGGTGATCGCGGCCAGCGCCTCGCGGCCGAGTTGCGGGGTCGTGGTCGCGCCGGTCGCGCTGGGCAGCCGGTCCACGATGTCCTGGGCCTCGCGCCGCACCGTCGCCGGGTCGACGCCGACAGCCTTGAGCAGCGGGGCGGCGATGCCGTCGGTTTGATCCAGCAACGCCACCAGCAAGTGGGCCGGACGAATCTCCGGATTGCCCGCAGCGGAGGCCGCCTGCAGTGCGGCGGTCAGGGCCGCCTGGGTCTTGGTGGTGGGATTGAACGAGTCCACAAGTCACCTTCCTACTAGTCGATTGATGGCGCCGGAGCCTGATCCGCACGAATCTCGCGCGGCTGCGTGCCGTCCTTTACATCCAACGTGGGAAAGGTTGAGTCTGTTCCGCTCAAGTTTAGTTATTTTCGCCCTGCCTGAACGCTACGCCGCGACACCTCCGCCAATGCGATGAATCACAGCGTGCATGGGGTATGGATGCATACGATGACCCTTGCCGTTAGTTGATGCATCACTCTTCAGCCCGATTCAAGGAGCGAATGGATGCGCGCGATCGTCGTACGGAAGTTCGGAGCCCAGCCAGAGTTGACCGACATGCCGGTCCCGGAACCCGGACCCGGCACGGTACGGGTGCAACTGGAGGCGGCAGGCGTCAACCCGTTCGACGCGAAAATGGCCGACGGGATACTGGACGGCAAGCTGCCGCACGACTTTCCGATGATCCTCGGGGTGGACGGCGCGGGCACCGTCGCCTCGGTCGGACCCGGCGTCACGCACTTCGCCGTCGGCGACCGGGTGGTCGGCAAGTTCCTCACCCCGCCGGCCGGCCACGGCACCTTCGCCGAATACGCGGTCATCCCCGAGGGCGGCACCCTGGTCCGCATCCCCGAGGGCGTGCCGACCGTCGCGGCCGCGGCCCTGCCCACCGCGGGCGTCACCGCGCAGGACATGGTGGACGCCACCAAGATCGAGCCCGGCCAGACCGTGCTGATCGTCGGCGCCACCGGCGGCGTCGGCTCCTTCCTCGTCCAACTGGCGAACATGGCGGGCGCGAACGTCATCGCCACCGCCCGCGACGCGGTCGCCGATCAGATGACCCGGCTCGGCGCCGCCGAGACCGTCGACTACACCGCGGGCCCGGTACGCGACCAGGTCACCACCGCCCACCCCGACGGCATCGATGTCCTCTACGACCTGGTGAGCCCGCCGGAGGTACTCGCCGAACTGACCACCCTGGTCCGCGACGGCGGCACCGTCTACTCCACCATCTGGTCCGCCGACGAAGACGCCCTGCGCACCAGGAGCATCCGCGGCGGCAACATCGAATCCAAAGGCGGCGCACCAGAATTGGCCCGCCTACTGGACCGAGTGGCCGAAGGCGACGTGGTCGTCCCCATCGACGCCACCATCCCGCTGGCCGACGGCACCGCCGCCATCGGTGCAGCAGGCGCGCGCGGCAAAACGGTGCTCACCATCTAGTTGCCGCTACCTGGTAGCTGGCCGAGCAGCGCCGCCGGCAGAACACCCTGCCGAAACCGGCCGGGCAATCCGACAGATAACCTGTCAACAGCGGCCGAAGCGCCAGCGAGGCCGTACCCCACCCGCGCTGCATACGGCGCGCGAGCGCTAGCGAGCAAGCCCTTCGGACATCGCAGGCTCGTGACCTAGCCAAGCGCCAGCTGGGCGTAGTCACTAGCAGGTTGTGCATACCAACACGACCACGGCATTTTCGGGGATACTGATCAGCGGAGGACCGCCGGTTACGGATACGTCCCCGGGCAGAACTGAGGGAAAGGAAGCTTCGCGTCGTGGATGCGCGTTCGGCTGCGCTGGTCCGCGCCAACTTCCGTGCGGTGGTCGAGTCCCCGCACGGAGCCGAGCGGTTGGTCAGTGCGTTCTACGGTCATTTGTTCGCCGAGAACCCGCAACTGCGTGAACTCTTCCCGCCTGCGATGGATATGCAGGCCAAGCGGATCGTCACCGCCATCCAGTACGTGCTCGATCACCTCGAGGACTGGGAGCGGGCACAGAAGTTCCTCGAGCAGTTGGCCCGTGACCATCGCAAATACGGGGTCGACGCGGCGCACTACGACGCCGCTGGCCGCGCGTTGCTTTCGGCGTTCCGCGCGTACAACGGCATCGGGACCTGGCATCGAGGCCTGGAAGAGGGTTGGCGCGACATCACCATCCTGATCTCCGCGTCCATGGCCATCGGCGCGAATTCGGACAAGTCCCAGCCGTTCTGGGAGGCGACCGTGGTCGGCCATCGCCGGGTGCTCGAGGACCTGGCCATCGTGCGGCTGCAATCGGAGAGCCCGATCCCCTATCAGGCCGGACAGTATGTGCCGCTGACGGTGCCGCAGCGGCCGAAGATGTGGCGCTACTTCTCGCCCGCCATCCCGGCGAACCCGTACGGCGAGATCGAGTTCCACATCCGCAAGATCCGCGGCGGCTGGGTCAGCCCGGCCATCGTGAACGAGACCAGGGTCGGCGACCGCTGGCAGATCGCCGGACCGCTCGGCGGCTTGCACGTCGACCGGGACAGCGGCCGCGACGTGCTGCTGATCGGCGCGGGCACCGGCATCGCCCCGCTGCGCGCCCAGCTGATCGAGATGGGTCAGCGCGGTATCAACCCGCGGGTGCACTTCTTCATCGGCGGCCGCTACCCCTGCGATCTCTACGACGTGGAGAACATGTGGCAGCTCTCGCAGAGCAATCCATGGCTCACCATCGTCCCGGTCTGCGAACAGAAGACCAATCCGTACTGGTACCCCCATCCGCCGCAGGACGAGCCGTACGGCATGCACCGGCGGTTGATCGGTAACCTGGGCGCGGTGGTCGCGAGCTTCGGCGCGTGGGCGGACCGGCAGATCCAGATCGCCGGGTCGGCGAAGATGATCGCGGACACCCGGCGTGCGTTGATCGCGGTCGGTACTCCGGAGCACATCATCAGCTCCGATCCTGTGTGATGAAGGAGGTCCCCATGGGGGATGGCAGCGGACGGAGTCCGCGGGGTGGGTAGGACACCGGGGGACCCGAGTGCGCTCGGTAATGGCGCACCCTTGCCGACCGAGTGGACCGCTACGGTCGTCGGACACCATCGAATCCGGCACGATCTCGCGGTGATTCGCCTGATCGGCGAGTTCGTTCCGTTCCTCGCGGGCCAGTCCGTCGAGGTCACCGTGCCGCAGCAGCCGAGCATGCGGCGCAGACTGTCGCCGGCCCTGCCGCCGTCGCTGGACGGCAAGCTGGAGTTCCATGTGCGCACCGTGCCCGGTGGCTGGTGCAGCGGCTCCATCGTGGCCGACACCCGGCCCGGCGACGAGTGGCAGATCCGCGCGCCCTTCGGCAGCTTCGCGGTCGACCCGGCAGGCGAGGAGGTGGTGATGATCGCGGGCGGCACCGGCCTGGCGCCGCTGCGAGCGCAGATCCTGGACCTGGCGCGCGAACCGGAACCGCCGCACACCTATCTCTTCTTCGGCGGCCACACCCCGCGCGACCTGTACGCCTCGGACATGCTGTACCTGCTGGCCGGTGAATTGCCTTGGCTCACGGTCATTCCCGTGGTCGAGAGTCCGGATGATCCAGGCTGGGAAGACGAATGGTACGAGCGCAGCCGGGTGAAGATCGGCTTCCCGCCGGACGAGATGCTCTTCGGCACGCTCGCCGAGGTGGTCGGTTCGCACGGCGCGTTCGAGAACCATCAGGTGCTGGTGTGCGGCTCCCCCGCCATGGTCAATGCCACGGTCGACCGCCTGCTCGCCACCGGAACCCCGGCGGAGCGGATCCAGTTCGAAGGCGTGTAGGTCTTTCCTGCCTCGCCGGAATCCGGCCGCGGTACTGGGCGCGACCGGATTCCGACTGAGTCCGGGATAACGGGAGGGGTCGAAATCCCGGACGGGCCGGTCAGAACAGTGGGTCGTGGCGGATGTTCTTGGTGAGCGTCCCCGCGGCCATCATCCGGAACTTGGTGGTCTGCACCATCGATGGCGAACCGACGATCTGCACGTCCCGATCGGCCCAGGCGCCGAAGCTGGCGACCACCTTGCCGATCTGACCGGTCAGCCGCGGCTCCAGGCCCGCGTGCGCGGGTGACAGTTCGCCGGAATCGGTGTACCACCAAGGGTTTTCTTCGTGCTCGGTGACCGGCGTTATGGTCAGCCAGCGATTGGCGACGGCCAGGCTGTTCAACGTGTCCAGATCGTAGAGATCGCACGGATGATGGCCGCCGACGAACAGGTGCACCTTCGGGTTGGTGCGCCGCTGCGCCATCGCCATCAGTTGGGCGCGCAGCGGGGCGATGCCGGTGCCGCAGCCGACCATCAACATCTTGCGCTTGGTGTTGCGCGGAATGCCGAGGCCGCCGAGCGGCGAGCCGAGCAGCCACTGATCACCGACGGCGGTCTGGCCGACGATGGACGAGCTGACCCAGCCGCCGAGTACGCCGCGGACGTGAAACTCGATCTCCCCGTTGGCATTTGCGGGCACGGCAGGCGACATGTAGCGCCACATCCGTGGCCGGGCCGGGACCTGCACACTCAGGTATTGACCGGCGGCGTATTGCATCGGCTGGTCCAGTTGCAACCGCAGCACGGTCAGGTTGCGCAACACGTTGCGGCGTTCCACCACGGTGCCGGTCCAGACCGGCGGCGTGGTTTCCTTCTCCGCCGCGCCGATCATGGTGTCGGCGATGATCTTCAGGCCCTCGTCCCAGGCCCGGTCCACCTCGTCGGTCCACATCTCGGTGCCCGCGTAAACCTGCATCGCGGTCTTCAGCGAGACGGCTACCGCGGTGTAATGCGCTGGCTGCACACCGTATTTGCGATGGTCGCGCCCGAGTTGGGCGAGGAAGGGCAACAGCTTGTTCGGCTCCTCGAGCCGGTCCAATGCATAGCTGATGGCCTTGACCAGGCGATCACGCTGTGCGTCCATGGCTGCTGGAAAGAAATCGCGGACTTGGGGATAGTCGGTGAATAGGATCGCGTAGAACGATCTCGCTAATTTCTCCGGCCCCCCTTCCTCCGCAGCAACCGCCTTGAACGTAGTTCTGATCAAAGCGACAGTCCGCGAATCCATTTGTGTCACAACCCCATTTCGCACTCGAACACAAACTGTGCCGGCGAGTGAGGTGCTGCGGGACACTCGTCAGCAGCCGTTGCCAAGGAGTGTAGGCGAGGTTTGCCAGGAGCGGAATCCTCCGTTTAAACAACAAGCGTGTAATTCCCCGGAAACGAGGACACCTGGCGTAAAACACTCACGAAACAGACTGGCAGACCGCAAAAACCGGATGAAATCGGTCACGGATACACTGAATTTGCAAGACTCGTTATGCAGTCTTCGCTTCGATGGCGATCCCAGAGCGACCGTGCGGCAACACCACTGGACGTCCGACCGACTGAGTCGGGCCGCGCCGCACGCCACGCCATCGGGGCGTCAGATGAAACTGACCAGTCGGCTATCAACTGTAAATGGATCACCCGATGCGTTGTCGCACATGGAGTCTCGGCTTACCGTTGGCTAACCTTCACCAATCCCTAGTTGGACGTACTTCGGGCCGCTGACCTCGGAACACGATCAATGTTCCGAGGCCGGCGGCCCGATAGTTAGCTAGCCGTATTCAGTATTGTTGCGAGAGTGTTGTTCGCTCAAATACCACGGCGATTACGCGGTTGCCACACCACCAATGCGGTACTGCGTTGCGGCGGCGAAAGGTCGGGCCGATAACCCGCTCGCAGCCGATCCAGCTCGGCCGATAGTTCGGCGACGCGCTGTTGCAATTCCTCGACCTGGTTGGTGAGTTCGATGATGCGCTTGATGCCCGCCAGGTTGACACCCTCGTCCTGAGACAGCCGCTGCACCTCGCGCAACAGCTCGACGTCCCTGGTCGAGTAGCGTCGCCCGCCGCCCGAAGTCCGTTGTGGCGTAACCAGTCCCAGACGGTCATAAGTGCGCAAGGTCTGCGCGTGCATGCCCGCCAGCTGGGCCGCCACCGAGATCATGAAGAACTCGACGCGCGACGAACCGCCGCCCGCCTGCTTCGGATCATTGGACATCAAGCACCTGCCCATCCTGCCCGTGGATCGAATCCGCTTGCCTTCTCCGCCTCCGCATAGCGCCGGAGCGCCTCGGCCGCGTTGTCGTCCAGCTTCTGCGGCACCGCGACTTTGACGGTGACCAGCAGGTCACCGGCGCCGCCGCCGCGCTTGGGCACACCACGACCGCGCACCCGAAGGATGCGGCCGTCCGCGGTGCCCGGCGGCACCTTGACGCCGACGCGCCCCTCCAGCGTTGGCACCGAAACCGTGGTCCCGAGCACCAATTCGCTGTAGCTGACCGGCAGCACCAGGGTCAGGTCGTCGCCGTTGCGGCCGAAGACCTTGTCCTGGCTGACGTGCACGCTGACGAACAGGTCGCCCGACGGCGCGCCACGCAGCCCCGCCTCGCCCTGGCCGGCCAGCCGAATCCGTTGTCCGTCACTGACTCCCGGGGGAATTCGCACCGTGATGGTGCGCGTGCGGTTCTGGATGCCGCTGCCGTGGCAGTCGACGCACGGGTCGTCGATGATCGAACCGGTGCCCCGGCAGTCATCGCACGGCTCGCTGAAGCCGAACGCGCCCTGGTTGCGGCTGATGATGCCGGTGCCATTGCAGTTCGGGCAGACGCGCGGGCTCGTGCCCGGCTTGGCGCCGCTGCCGTGACACGTGGTGCACGGCGACGGACTGGTCATCCGCAGCGGCACCGTGACGCCCTGCGCGGCCTCGCGGAACCCGAGGGTCGTCTCGGTCTCCACATCGGCCCCGCGGCGCGGCCGGCTCGTTGTCCGGGTGCCGCCCCGATTGAACAGGCCGCCGAGCAGGTCACCGAGACCACCGTCGCCGGCGTTCGCGCCGCCGAAGATGTCGCCGATGTTGAAGTCCTGCGAGAAGCCGGGGCCGGTACCGGGGGTGAACCCGCCGCCGCGTGGATAGCCGCCACCCGCGAACAGCTTGCGGGTCTCGTCGTACTCCTTGCGCTTGGCCGGATCCGACAGCACCGCGTGTGCTTCGCTGACGGTCTTGAACCGCTCCTCGGCTTTGGTATCACCGGGATTGGCGTCCGGATGCAGGTCACGGGCGAGCTTGCGGTACGCCTTCTTGATCTCGTCCTGCGAGGCGCCGGAGGAGACACCCAGTTCCTTATAGAAGTCCTTTTCGATCCACTCCCGTTGACTCACCGGATATCTCCTCCTCTCGCAGTGTTCGATTTGCGGCGTTCGCGGGTCCCTGCGTGGTTACACTCCGCTACCGCCTCCGGGCCCGACGCTCGCGCCGCGGAATTACTGTTTGTTCGCGCCGGCATCAGCGTCCGATGCCTCGGTCGGATCGGTGGTGGCCGCGTCGGCCACGCCATCGGTTACCCCGACCAGCGCGTGCCGAAGCACCCGCTCGCCGAACCGATAGCCCTTGCGCATGACGATCCCGATCACCGGGTCGTGTCCGGAGCCCTCGTGCTGCACGGCCTCGTGCAGGGTCGGGTCGAAAGACTCACCCACCGAACCGAATTCCTCGAGTCCCTGCTTGTGCAGCGCGGTGGCCAGCTTGTCGGCCACCGACTTGAGCGGTCCGTTGTCCAGGTCGCCGTGTGCCCGGGCCCGGTCGAGATCGTCGACCACGCCGAGCAATTCGGTGACCACGGCGGCCTTGGCGGTGTCGATCGCGGTCTTGCGGTCGCGTTCGACGCGGCGCCGGTAGTTGGCGTACTCCGCGGTCAGCCGCTGCAGGTCGGCGGTGCGCTCGGCGAGTTCCTTGCTGATGGCGTCGGCCAGCAGCTCGGCGCCCTGCGCCGCGCCGATGATGGACTCGGTGCCGTTCCCGGAGTCTGGGCCGGGCCCGGCGGCGGCATCTGCCGCCGCCGACTCCCGAACCTCACCTGTCTCCGGATCAATCTTGCGATTGTCGACGAAGGTGACCGGCTCTTGCTCGGAGTTGCGTTGCTCCGAATTGTTGCCGTGGGTCACTTCTTCTCCGTGTCCACCGGCTCGTCCACAACCTCGGCGTCAACGACCTCGTCATCGGCGTCGGTCGCCGAGGATCCGTTGCTGGACGCGGCCGCGTCGTTGGCCGACGACTCGTAGATCGCCTGGCCGAGCGCCTGCGACTCGGTCGCCAGCTTTTCCACGGCCGCCTTGACCGCGGCGATGTCGGTGCCCTTGAGCGCCTCGTTCGCCTCGGCGATGGCCGCCTCCACCTTGGACTTGATGTCCGCGGGGACCTTGTCCTCGTTGTCCTTGATGAACTTCTCGGTCTGGTGCACCAGCGACTCGGCCTGGTTGCGGGTCTCGGCCTCCTCGCGGCGGGCCTTGTCCTCGGACGCGTGCTGCTCGGCGTCCTTCACCATCCGGTCGATCTCCTCCTTGGACAGGCCGGAGCCGTCCTGGATCTTGATCTTGTTCTCTTTGCCGGTGCCCTTGTCCTTCGCGGTCACGTGCACGATGCCGTTGGCGTCGATGTCGAAGGTGACCTCGATCTGCGGCACACCACGCGGGGCCGGCGGGAGGCCGGTCAGCTCGAACGAGCCGAGCAGCTTGTTGTGCGAGGCGATCTCGCGCTCACCCTGGAACACCTGGATCTGCACCGACGGCTGGTTGTCGTCGGCCGTGGTGAAGGTCTCCGAGCGCTTGGTCGGAATGGTGGTGTTGCGCTCGATGAGCTTGGTCATCACGCCACCCTTGGTCTCGATACCCAGCGACAGCGGGGTCACATCGAGCAGCAGGACGTCCTTGACCTCACCCTTGAGCACACCGGCCTGCAGTGCGGCGCCGACGGCGACGACCTCGTCCGGGTTCACGCCCTTGTTCGGCTCACGGCCGCCGGTCAGTTCCTTGACCAGTTCGGAAACGGCGGGCATGCGGGTGGAGCCACCGACGAGCACGACGTGGTCGATGGCTGCGACGTTGATGCCCGCGTCCTTGATCACGGACATGAACGGCGCACGGGTGCGGTCGAGCAGGTCCGAGGTGATCTTCTGGAACTCCGCGCGGGTCAGCTGCTCGTCGAGGAACAGCGGGTTCTTGTCCGCGTCGACGGTGATGTAGGGCAGGTTGATCGAGGTGCTCTGCGAGGAGCTGAGCTCGATCTTCGCCTTCTCGGCGGCCTCACGCAGCCGCTGCAGCGCCATCTTGTCCTTGGTCAGGTCGATGCCGGCGCTGGCCTTGAACTTGTCGACCAGCCAGGTCACCACGCGCTCGTCCCAGTCGTCACCACCGAGGTGGTTGTCGCCGGAGGTGGCGCGGACCTCGACGACGCCCTCGCCGATTTCCAGCAGCGAGACGTCGAAGGTGCCGCCACCGAGGTCGAAGACCAGGATGGTCTGTTCCTTGTCGCCCTTGTCCAGGCCGTACGCCAGCGCAGCCGCGGTGGGCTCGTTGACGATGCGCAGCACGTTCAGGCCGGCGATCTGGCCGGCTTCCTTGGTGGCCTGCCGCTGGGCGTCCTCGAAGTACGCGGGCACGGTGATGACCGCGTCGGTGATCTCCTCACCGAGGTAGGCCTCCGCGTCGCGCTTCAGCTTCATGAGCGTGCGCGCGCTGATTTCCTGCGGGGTGTACTTCTTGCCATCGATCTCGACGGTCCAGTCGGTGCCGATGTGGCGCTTGACCGAGCGAATGGTGCGGTCGACGTTGGTGACGGCCTGGTTCTTGGCCGGCTGGCCGACCAGCACCTCGCCGTTCTTCGCGAAAGCGACGATCGACGGGGTGGTGCGCGATCCTTCCGAGTTGGCGACGACGACCGGTTCTCCGCCTTCGAGTACGGCGACGACCGAGTTCGTGGTCCCGAGGTCGATTCCGACCGCACGAGCCATTGTTGTTCCTCCTATTTGACGTACTTACTGGTGTCGGTGCTGGGCGGGTGCCGCCCTACGGCCAGGTCATCCTGTCCGCGAGACCTCGCCCCAGCACCTGACGGAGCACGGTCCCAGCAACGCTGAGTGTGGTCGGCTCAATCTTGCCCCCCATTATCACCGGGAGTCAACTCAAACTTGAGTCCGACACACTCAACACTGTCGAATAGCTCAACGGCCGACCGCCGAGGATCATTCCCGAACGCCGACCCCAATTTCGTCGTGTTGATGATTCTCGTCGCGCGGACCCGCCGCGGCTACCCGTGGTGCAATAGCTCGCGCGGCGGGTGCGAGCCCGGCGGAGAGGAGTCACGGTGTCGACGAAGACGCGGTCATGGTGGGGTTGGGGCAATGTCGAGGACGCCGTCAGCGGTGCGGAACGGGCGGCGCTGACGGCGCGCGTCGCGGCGATCCTGCCCGGCGCCGATCTGACGGCACACGAGCCGCCGACGATCGAATCGCTCGCGCTGCCCGAGCCTCGGGTCGCCGCGCCCGACGCGCTGGCCGACCTGATTTCCGCCGACCCGGCCGATCGCGCGGCGCACGCGCACGGGCAGGCATTCCGCGATGTGGTGCGAAACCTGTTGGGCGACGTGCGAACTCCGCCCGATCTCGTCGTGCGGCCACGTACCGAGACCGACATCGTCGACGTGCTCGACTGGGCGAGCCGGGCGAACATCGCCGTGATCCCTTTCGGCGGTGGCACTTCCGTGGTCGGCGGGGTGGAGGCCCGGCTCGACGGTGATTTCGCCGGTGCGGTGAGCCTGGATCTCGGTGCGCTCGACCAGGTCCTCGAGATCGATCCCACCAGTCGCGCGGCGCGCATTCAGGCCGGGGTGTTCGGGCCCGCGCTGGAAGACCAACTGCGCGAGGCGAAGCTGACCCTGCGGCACTTTCCGCAGTCGTTCGAGTTCTCCACGCTCGGCGGGTGGCTGGCCACCCGGGCGGGTGGGCACTTCGCGACGCTGTACACCCACATCGATGACCTGGTGGAGTCGATGCGGGTGGTGACGCCCGCGGGTATCAGCGAATCGCGCCGGTTGCCGGGTTCCGGTGCGGGACCCGCGCCGGACCGGATGTTCCTCGGCTCCGAGGGCACACTCGGCGTGATCACCGAGGCCTGGATGCGTCTGCAGGACCGCCCGCGTTGGCGGGCAACGGCTTCCGTGCATTTCGACGACTACGGCCAGGCGGTGACCGCCACCCGCACCATCGCACAGTCGGGGCTGTATCCGACCAACTGCCGACTGCTCGATCCGGCCGAGGCGTTCCTCAATGCCGGTGCGGCGACCGCGGGCGGGGTACTGGTGCTCGGCTTCGAATCCGCGGATCACCCGACGCGGCCGTGGATGGAGCGCGCCGTCGAGATCGCCGTCGGACACGGCGGCAAGCTGCCGGAACCCGTGCGCTACTCGGATTCGGACACCAACACGAACGGCGGCGGCGCGGCCGACACCTGGCGCTCGTCCTTCCTGCGCATGCCCTACCAGCGCGACGCGCTCGCGGCACAGTCGATGATCACCGAGACCTTCGAAACCGCCTGCACCTGGGACAGATTCGAGGCGCTGAAGGCCGCCGTGACCACCGCCGCCAACGACGCGATCCGCGCGGTGGGTGCGACCGGCGTGGTCACCTGCCGGTTCACCCACGTCTATCCGGACGGGCCCGCACCGTACTTCGGCATCTATGCCACGGGCCGCTGGGGCAGCACGGTCGCGCAGTGGGATGAGATCAAAGCCGCTGTCTCCGAGGCGCTCTCGGCCACAGGCGGGACGATCACGCACCACCATTCGGTGGGCCGGGATCATCGGCCTTGGTATGACAAGCAGCGTCCGGAGCCGTTCGCGCTCGCGTTGCGCGCGGCCAAGTCCGCCCTCGATCCGGCAGGCATCCTGAATCCCGGTGTGCTGCTGTAAATTACCGGACTCCAGTCAGCAGGGGCGCATGCGCTCGTGCGTGAGACCGGGATGGATACCCGGGCGTAAGCCATTGCTAGCGGCCATCCGTTGCAGCAGCCGCAGCAGGGTCGCCCGTTCCTCGGCGTCGATGTCGGCGAACAACTCGCCGTCGAGGCAGGTCACCGCCTCCTGCGCGCGGGCAAGTACGTCGTGCGCGGCGGGCAGCAGATAGACGGCGTGGGCGCGGCGGTCGGTCGGGTGCCTGCGTCGCTCGACGAGCTGTCGTTTCTCCAACTCGTCGACGAGTCCGACCATCACATTGCGATGGATGCCGAGCGTCTCGCACAGCTGCTGCTGTGTCTGCCCGTCGTGTTCGCGCAGTACCCGCAGCATGCCGAAGTGCCTGGGCCCGATGCCGAGTGGCGCAAGTAGCTCGCCGAATCGGCCGCCGGTGTAGGCGCCGAGCTGACCGAGTAGGAAGCCGGGCTGGTCGGCAAGCGGCGGGAACCTCGGATCGGCTTCGGTCACCCGCAAAGCATACCGTTAACGCACTCATGATGATTGACCAATTGCGTGATAATCACTTCATGTGCATAGTTTAAGGGGTCGCCACGCCCATCGAATCGAAGAGAGCCGCCGTGGACCCCGACCTCCGCCCCACCGAACCTCGACCCCCGCCGCTGGATCGCCTTCGCGGTGGTGCTCGCCGCGGGCTGCCTCGGGTTCTTCGCGCTGCCGAAGGACGCCAAGCTGAAGCCGCCCGAAACCGATTCCGCTACAGCGGATCTGACACCGATTGGAGTATGAGGACAATGGATATCTTGGTCATCGGCCGCGGCCAGAATGTGGTGGATTCGGCGATCCCGCAGATCCGCGCGCAGGGCTTCACCGCGCACGGCGTGATCGCCGACGCGGACGCGCTCGCGGTGCTCGACGCCGACCCGGTGGGCATCCTGCTGATCGGCGGTGGCGTGGAACGTGTTTCGCGTGACCTGCTGATAGCGAAGGCGCAGCAGCACGGCGTCGCGGTGATCGAGGCCAGGCGCAACGGGCGCGACCTCGACACCTACCTCCAGGAGGAGGTGTTCCCCGCGCTGCGTGCCAGGCAGTGAATCTGCTCGACCGGGCTGGAATGGTTTCCCCACTCCAGCCCGGTCGGCCCATCGTCAGGCGTGCACGAGTTGCTCCGGTACCTCGCCGGTCACGGCGATCGCGCGGCGGCGCAGCCCGGTCGCCGCGATCACGCCCGCCAGGACGGCGGCCACCACCGGAACGATCAGCGCGGTGCGCAGCCCGTCCATGCCGACCTTGCCCGCATCGACCGCCGCGACGTTCACCGCGGTCACCACCGAGATCCCCAGTGCGGCGCCGAATTGGATTGCGGTGTAGAGCAATCCACCCGCCAAGCCGTGCTCTTCCTCGGCGATGTCGTCGGTACCCGCGATGGTCAGCGGTCCGTAGACGAGCGAAAAGGCAACGGCGAGCAGCAACATCGTCGGAAGCATGGCGATGTAGGCCCGATCGAGATCGGTCGGCAGGAACAGCGCGTAGGCGAGCGCCGCGAGCACCACCCCGCCGAAGATCACCCGCACATTGCCGAACTTGCGCACCAGCCAGGGCGTCAGCAGCGGCGCGAGCAGCGCGTCCAGACCCATCACCGCCATCGCGAGGCCGGTCTGCACCGTGCTCCAGCCGCGCAGTTCCTGGAAGTACAGCGTCGCCAGGAATTGGAATCCCATGAACGATCCGATGAACAGCATCGCGACCAGGTTGATCCGCACCAGCGGGGCCGAACGCAGGATGCCGAGCCGGACCAGCGGTGTGGCAGTGCGGCGTTCGTTCACGACGAACAGTCCGAGCGCCGCCAGACCCGCGGCGAAGATCGCGGCGGTCAGCGCCGGGCCGTTGCCTGGATGTTCCAGCCGGACAACGCCATAGACGAGCAGCAGCATCGCACCGGTCACACTCAACGCACCTAGCAGATCGAAGCCGCCCCGAACCCGTTCCGGCACAACGGAATCCCGCACCAACGCGATCGCGGCGACCAACAGCACGGCCGAAACGAGCACCGGCACGAAGAACACCCAGCGCCAGCCGAACGCGGTCAACAACCCGCCGACCACCATGCCGAGCGAGAAGCCACCCGCCGCGACACCCGCATAGAACAGCAGCGCCTTGTTGCGCACCCGCCCCTCGGCGAAGTTCGTGGTGATCAACGAGAGTCCGGCCGGCGCGAGGAACGCCGCGGCCACCCCGGTCACGAAGCGAGCGGTCAACAGCATCCATCCGGTCGTGGCGAAACCGCCGAGCCCGGAGAAGACCAGGAACACGGTCAGCCAGAACAGGAACATCCGTCGGCGGCCGAGCAGGTCGGCGGCGCGGCCACCGAGCAGCACGAACCCGCCGTAGCCGAGCACATAGGCGGACACCACACCGCTGAGCATCCCGGTGGACAGGCCGAGTTCGGCCCGGATCGAGGGCAGCGCCACATTCAGCATCGCGACGTCGATGCCCTCCAGGAAAATCGCGCCGCACAACACCGCAAGCACGCCCCAGGCGCGGCCGGACATCTCCGTAAAGACCTCGACGGCTCTGGTTTTGACCATCACGACTCCCCAAACAGACTCGGTTCCCCATAGTGGGGTCGGTTACCTCTTGATACCTAGGGAAAGTTTCGGGCAGAATCGGCAACCATGGAAGACGGCACATTGAAGTCACCCGGGCACTGCGGGGATACCGCCGCCGACTACGACGTTCTGCAGTGGGACACCCGCGTCGACTGCGAGGTGCGCCAGATCCTCGATCGCATCGCCGACAAGTGGTCGCTGCTGGTGATCGCGCTGCTGGATCAAAAGAGCCTGCGATTCACCGAGTTGAAGCGCAAGATCGACGGCGTGAGTCAGCGGATGCTCACCCGCACGCTGCGGCATCTCGAACGCGACGGACTGGTCGAGCGCACCGTCTATCCGACGGTCCCGCCGCGCGTCGATTACGCGCTGACCCCGCTCGGTGCCAGCCTGCACACCACCATCAAGGCCCTCGTCACCTGGACCGAAGGGCACCAGAACGAAATCGCCGCAGCGCGCAACGCCTATGACCAGCGCGCCACCGAGGACGCACTCGCGACGGTCTGATCGATGTATCGACGGGCCGGGCGCAGTAGCGTGGGTGACGCTGCCGATTCGAGGAGTTCACCATGCGGGCCGCCGTCGTCACCAACTCGAAGTTCGAGGTCACCGACCTGCCGACACCGATACCGGGTCGCGGGCAGCTGCTGATCAACGTATCGCGCTGCGGCATCTGCGGTTCCGACCTGCATGCGCGCAGCCATGCCGACGAGATGGCCGAGTTGGGTGTGGCCACCGGCTACGACTACTTCATGCGGTCGGACCAGAGCGTGGTGCTCGGACACGAATTCAGTGGCGAGGTAGTCGATTACGGGCCGGGCTGCCGCAAGCGCTGGGCGGCGGGCACACCGGTGGTGGCGCTGCCGATCGTGCGGCACGGTGCGAAGCCGCAGCTGACCGGGCTTTCGGTCGAGGCGCCGGGCGCGTATGCCGAGCAGGTGGTGGTCCAGGAATCGATGACCATGCCGGTGCCGAACGGGTTGTCCGCCGAGCACGCCGCGCTCACCGAACCCATGGCGGTCGCCTGGCACGCGGTGCGCAAAGGCCGAGTCGGCAAGGGGCAGAACGCCTTTGTCATCGGCTGCGGGCCTATTGGCCTCGCGGTGATCAGCATGCTCAAGGCCGCGGGCGTGCGCACCGTGGTGGCCAGCGACTTCTCCCCGCGCCGCCGGGAACTAGCGACCGCGTGCGGCGCGGACATCGTCGTCGACCCCGCCACCGACTCCCCCTGGACCGCCGCCCCCAAGCGCGGCCGGATCAACGGCGTCACCGACATTCTCAGCCTCGGCTTCGACACCATGGAGCGCCTGCGCCAAGTCCCGAGCCTGCCCTGGTGGTACGTCTTCCGCCTCGCGCACACCCTGAACGCGGGCCCGTCCGGCCCCGTCATCTTCGAATGCGTAGGCGTCCCAGGCATTCTCGACCAAATCCTCACCGCCGCACCCCCACTCTCCCGCATAGTCGTCGTCGGCGTCTGCATGGAAACCGACCGCATCCGCCCCGCCATGGCCATCAACAAGGAACTCGAACTCCGCTTCGTCCTCGGCTACGACCCAGGCGAATTCCGCGACACCCTGCACATGCTCGCCGAAGGCAAAGTAGACCCCACCCCCTTGATCACCGGCACCGTAGGCCTCAACGGCATCGAAACCGCCTTCACCACCCTCGCCAACCCCGACCACCACGCCAAGATCCTGATCGACCCAACCAGCTCCGCCACCGCCCCCTAGCTCTTCACGGGTTGTGGGTGGGGGTGGTTTCGTGGGGGCGGTAGTCCTTGATTTGGATTGTGCGGGCGATCTTTTGGGGGGCGCCGCCGATGAGGCCGCGCCAGGGGAGGTAGGGGAGGAGGCGGACGTTGAGGTTGCGGAGGCGGATCATCCAGTTGGTTGGGGGTGCGTACCATTTGCCGACGCCCTCGGCGAAGGTTTGGCAGGCCTGGACCAGTGGGAGCAGTTCTCGGCGGTAGCGGGGGAAGGCGATGGTGTGGTCGCCGTGGGCGGCGGCGAGTTCGCCAGCCAGGATGTAGGCGCCGATCAGGGCGAGGTTGGTGCCCTGGCCGGATAGTGGGGCGGCGCAGTAACCCGCGTCGCCGACCAGGGCGATGCGGCCCTTCGACCAGTCGTCCATGTGGATCTGAGCCATCGCGTCGAAGTAGAAATCATCGGCGGTGGCGAGATGTGCGAGTAGGCGCGGTACCGCCCAGCCCGCGTCGGCGAAGGTGTCGGCGACGATGCGCTTCTGCTGTGCGATGTCGCGGTAGTCGTAGTCGAGCTGGTCCGACTCGAACGCGAAAACCGCTTTGGCATGGGTGTTTTCGCGGGCGCTGTAGCTGCCCGCGATCTTGCCGGGGATGTTGTAGTCCTGCTCCCAGTGGTCCAGCTCGAGCAGGTTCGGGGTGGTGTAGATGGAGATGTAGTAGCCCATGTGCCGGATGAAGTCCGTCTCCGGGCCGAACACCAGCTTGCGGGTGTTGGAGTGCATGCCGTCGGCGCCGATGACCAGATCGAAGGTGCGCGGCTCGGCGTGCGCGAAGGTGACGTGCACGCCCTGCTCGTCCTCGGTGAGCGAGGTGATGCTGTCGCCGAAGAGATATCCGACATCGTCGCGGGTCGCCTCGTACAGCACCTTGGCCAGATCGCCGCGCTGGATCTCGCAGTCGCCGCCCGCGCCGACACCGTTGAACACCTCACTGCTCATGCTCGCCCGCGACCTGCCCGTGGCGTCGACGTAGGAGGTGCCGCGCTTGCCGGTGCTCCACTCGTGCACCTGCCCGAGCAGGCCCATCTTCCGGATCACGTCGGTTCCGGTGCCGAGCACGTCGATCGCCTGACCGCCGTCGCGCAGCGCGGGGGCGCGCTCGACGATGGTCACCGCGAATCCGTAGCGGTTCAGCCAGAAGGCCAGCGTGGGTCCGGCGATGCTGGCGCCGGAGATGAGGACGGTTATCGGTCGATTGCCCATGTCGAAAACTGTACATATGTCTTAGGCAACTGCGCAATACAAATGCCTAAGGCGATCGCGCTACCATGTTGACCATGGGAAACCGAGAAGATCTACTCGCGGGCGCGCGGCAATGCCTGTTCGAAAAGGGCTACGCCCGGACCACCGTGCGCGATATCGCCACCGCTGCGGGCGGGGTCAGCATGGCGGCCATCGGCTACCACTTCGGTTCCAAGGAGGCGCTGCTGAACGAGGCGCTGGCCGAGGCGAATCGCGAATGGGGCGTGGAGCTCGAACGCGCGGTAACCGATGCGGCGCAGCCGGATTCGACGCCACTGGACCGGTTCGCGACGAATTGGACGGCGGTGATCGACTCGATCGGCGCCCATCGCGGCCTGTGGGCGGCCACCTTCGACACCATCGCCCAGGCGGGCCACGAACCCGCGACCAGGGAGCAACTCGCGACCGCTGTCGCCGAGGCGCGCAGCGGTCTCGCCCGTCTCTTCGACAACGTCGACGAAGCCGACGAAGCGAACGGCCGGGCGGTCGGCGCCTTCTATCAGGCGCTACTGACCGGCCTGGCCGCCCAGTATCTGATCGACCCCGAGCACGCGCCGACCGGCACGGACCTGGCGGAGGCGGTGCGCACGATCACCGCGTGACTCGACCTACTCGGGCAGCAGGCCGAGGGTGCCTTCCGCGCTACGGGCGGCGGTGAGGCAGGCGGTGCTGGTGAACTGGTCGGCCAGCGGGTGGCGAGCGCGGGACCGCCACTTGCGCACGGCGGCAACGGCTTGGTCGCGCTGCACCGACGGCGCGGCGTCGACCGGGAGACCGAGGCGCAGATGCGGGGCGACGCCGGAACCGCCGATGAGGCGGTGCAGCTCGGCGAGATCGGCTGGCGGCAAGGTCAATTCGTCGGTGCGCAGGCGGCCGAGCAGGCGCAGCTCGGCGAAGCCGTGCACGTCGGCGAGCAGGGTGCGCACGCGAGGTAGCAGGACGTCGGCTTCGCTGCCGGGGTAGGCAGTCAGCACCCGCGCGAGCGCGGTGAGGGCGGAGTGCGCCTTGAGTTGGTCGGCGCGCTGGCCGAATTGGACGTCGAGCACCGAGCGCAGCTCGTCCACGCCGCTGCGATTGGTCAATTCCGCTGCCAGCGTGGCGGAGTCGCGCACACCGAGCCGAATCAGGGTGACCGCCATGCGAATGCCGAACAGCCCGAACCGTTCCGCGAGCTGAGCCCTGAGCTCCGGTGCCACCGGCAGCGCGACATCGGGGCGCGCGAAACGATCCGCGGAGAGCAATGCCGTGCTCAGGTCGTCCACCGGTACACCGGCCAGCGCCTCGAACGCCGCGTACTCCTGTTGACGCAGGGTCGCCGCCGCGAAGGCAAGCAGTCCGGCGACCGGAATCACGGCCTGGCACAAGCCTGTTCGCTCCAGTTCTCCGGCAAAGCGCGTCGCGACGTCACGCGCCGAATGCAGGGCATCGATTCGGCCCGCACCGATCTCGTCGGCCCTGGAGACCACGCCGACGACACCGAGTGGACCGGAAACACCCTGCGCCGCACTGGTTCCGGCGCCTACCCGTTCAAGGAACCGCACGTCGGCGGCGTCGAGCCTGCGCAGCAGATACACGACCGCGTCGGCACCCGGAACCGCGATGCTCTGCTCGGCCTGCTCCATATCCGCACCCGGTGTGAGCAATCGAGCCGTGCGCCGCGACACCTCTCGTGACAGCGAGGAGGTGCCCGGCGTATCGATGATCGTCGTGTGGGCCAGCGCCGCCGCGGGCCATTCGACCTCGAGGTGATCGACCTCGCGCGAGGCGGGCGCGTTCCAGTTCAGCCGGTCCAGGTCGAAGGTCAGGCCGTGCGTGCCACCGCCGCGGCGCACCACCACATTCGCGCGGGCACCGTCGCCCGCGTGTGCCGTCACGCTCGGGGTGGAGCCGTAGCGATACCAAGTGACCACCCTGGTGCACTCGGTCGCATCGGTCGGCGCGATATCCTGCCCGACAAGCGAATTGAGCAGCGTGGACTTACCGGCCTTCAACGAACCGGCGAGCGCGATACGCAGCGGCTGATCCAAACGACCGGCGCAGTCGGCGAGCAGTGCCCGCGGCCTGGGCTCGCTCGCCAGCGCCGCGCGCGCCGCACCGACCAGCCGATGTGCCTCGGCCACGATCCCCGGCGCCGCGCCGACCTCGCGCCTCACGACGCCGCCGTTCGCGAAGGCGCGTTGTGACTTCGGTTCGCTCGTTGACGCTCCCTCACGAGGCAACCGTACCGACGGGCGCGCTCGGCAGCGCGGCCTGCATGGCGTCGGCGTATCGGCCCAGCTCGGCGACCACGTGCAACTGCCGCTCGAGCACCGCGCCGCGCTCGGCCCGGCGGGCGTTCGCCATCGTCGCGGCCTCCTGCGCGGCCCGCAGCGAATCGTCGATCGACCGCAGGCTCCGTTCGGCCACACCGGCGTAGTGGTCGCGCAGCGCGCGATGGATGCGATGCAGTCGATCCTTGGATTCCTTGCCCGTCTGGAAGGCCACGTCATCGACGAACCGGCGGACGGCGCCCTTCGCCTCGTTGCGCCGCCGGGCCAGCCGGGCCGCCTTGTCGTCACGGAAGGCCTTGCCGCCCACCACGAGTCCGGCGCCGAGCGAGATCGGGTTGAGCAGCGCGAGTCCGGCGAAGGTGCTGGCCAGCCCGACCATCAGCACACCACCGTAGGAGCCGCGCATGCCGACGAGCAGTTTGCTGCCGAAGCCGATGTCGGGTTCCAGGTCGGCGAGGGTGCCCGCGCCGACGTGACGGCCCTCGACGGCCGCGTCCGAGTGGACGTCCGGCAGATCGGCGGTGCCCACCTCGGTGAAATGCTCGGCGACCCGCTGCGCGAGTTGCAGTGCGCGCGAATGGGTCCACAGCAGGTTGTCACCGATCGCCGTGTCGATGGTGCCGGTGAGGTATTCCGCGATGCTGTCCCAGTGCCGCCCGGGGTCGTGCTCGTCGATCCACTCCTCGGTGGTTCTGGCGATGCCGCGCAACCGATCTCGCAGATCGTGGTCGACGTCGCCCGCCAGGTCGGTGATGCCGTCGGCCAGGGTCTGCTGCCACGCGGCGGTGCGGCGGTGCAGTTCTTCGGCCGAGGTCCGCGCGGTCTGCAGTTCGCGGACCGCCGCCGCACCACGGGCCGGATCGCGCACCGCGACCAGCTCGCTGCCCAGCGCCAGCGCCAAATGCTCGGCGGCGGAACGGATATCGCGAGCCACCGCGCCGCGGGTGGCCAGCTGGTCGCGGGCCACCACCTGATCGCGCAGGAACTGGTAGAGCACACCGAAGCCCGACTCGACGCCGAGCTGCTGGTCCTGCAGGCGGAGCGCGTGGCTGCGCAGCAACGAGGACACCGCGATCATCGGCACCTCGAGGCCTGCCTTGGCGAGGTGGCCCTGGTCCGCTTCGTACACCTGACGCCAATGCGGGTACAGGTCGGTCTTGGTGACCAGCAACGCGACGGTGGGGCACAGTTCGCGCACCTGGCGCAGGAACGCGAGTTCCGGTTCGGTGAGTTCGGTGGACGCGTCGGAGAGCACCAGCACCGCGTCGGCGGCGGGCACCATGCTCAGCACGCCTGCCGCGTAAGAACTTCCGTGCCCGCCGACGCCCGGGGTATCGACCAGCACGATGCCATCGGCCAGCAGGGCGTTCGGCACCTGGATCTCCAAGCGCAGGATTCGCCGCCCCTGCGCCATCGGGGAACGCGCGGTGATCGAGCCGATCTCGTTGATCGGCACCGGAACTCGGGTCTCGGGGCCGCCGGAGTCGCCGCCGGGACCGGTCAGCACCAGCTCCGCCTTCGGCTCGGGGCCGTGCGCGAGCAGCGTGGTGATCGTGGTGGTCACGTCGTCGCCGACCGGGCAGATCTCCAGATTCAGCAGCGCGTTGATGAACCGGCTCTTGCCCTGATCCAGTTGCCCCGCAATGACAATGCGCCGCCGCGGGTCGCGGACCCGGTCGGCCGCCACCTCGAGGCGGCCGACCAGATCGTTGCGGCCCGCGGCGCGCGCTGCCGCGATGGTTTCGCCGAGTACCGACAGCAGTGGTACCGCCGGTGGCGTGGCGTTCGGTGCGGGCGTCCCCATCGCGGTATCGACCTCTTCCAGTGGAACGGGCATTGTCAGTGCGGCGGCGGGGCGATCAGTGCAGCAGCGCGTCGCCGGTGAGATCCGCACCGGCACTGCCGGTCAGATCCGCGCCGGCATGCGAATCGCCGAACAGTCCCGTGTCGCTGTGCGCACCAGCGGTACTGTCCAGCCCCGATCCGAACGCACTCGAAACATCCAGTGACGACCAGGCGTTGGCGGTCGACCCGACATCACCACTCAGCCCGGCACCGGTGTCCACGGCACCGTGCGTGGTGCCACCAACCGAACCACCAAGTCCCGCAGTGGTATCCACGGCGCCCTGGGTCGTGCCACCAAGCGAACCACCGAGGGTCGCGCCCGTATCCACAGCACCGTGTGTAGTGCCGCCAAGCGAACCACCCAGACCCGCACCGGTATCCACCGCACCATGGGTAGTGCCACCGAGTGAACCACCCAGACCCGCGCCCGTATCCACCGCACCATGGGTAACGCCGCCAAGCGAACCACCCAGACCCGCACCGGTATCCGCAGCCCCGTGAAGAGTGCTGCCGAGCGAGCCACCAAGTCCCGCACCAGCATCCACCGCGCCACCGACACCTGTGGACAAACCGCCGCCCAGGCCCAGACCGGTCTCGAGCCCGGTCGCCGCATGCGCACCCGCATCGATGCCACCGCCGAGTCCGGTCTCCAGACCCGACCCCACCTGCGCACCAACACCGGCCGTACCGTCGAGCCCAGCGGACAACCCGCCGCCGAGACCAGCACCGGCATCCGCCGCTGCCCCGATCCCCGTGGACAACCCGGTCACCGCATGCGTGCCCGCATCAACCGCGCCACCGACCTGCGCACCAGCATCGAAAGCACCACCGAGACCTGTGGACAATCCGGTCTCCAAGCCCGAGCCAACATGCGCTCCAGCGTTGATCGAACTATCCACACTCGAAGCCAACCCGGTGCCGAGGTCGGCCCCCACCTGCGCACCCGCGCCGAGAACCGCACCTGTACTGCCGGACAGCCCGGTCTCCAGTCCCGACCCGACCTGCACTCCTGTATTCACCGCGCCATCCACCGCCGAGGACAACCCGCCACCGATCTCGGCGCCCACACCGAGCCCGCCCGACAGTCCCGCAGTAGCCTGCGCCGCCGAATTCGCCACGCCACCAACGGTTGTGGACAATCCACCACCGAGCCCGGCGGCGACATCGGCATCCAGGTCGGCCCCGCTTTGCGCGACAGCACCGAGACCGGCCGACAGCCCAGCCGCCGCCTGCCCGGTCGCATCGAGCGCGCCACCGATACCGGCCGACAAACCCGTGTTCACACCCGCGCCGAGATTCGCCGCAGCGTCGGCGGTCGCACCCAACCCGGTGGACAAACCACCGGCCAACTGGGTCCCGGCACCTTGCAGACCAGCAGTCAGACCGGCACCGAGATCAGCTCCCGCGCCGACGGCCGCATCGAGGCCGGTGGTCACACCGGTCACCGCGTTCGCGACACCCTGCAATCCGGCGGAGAGATCGGCCCCGACCTGGGTGCTCGCGCCGAGCGCGGCATCGAGTCCGGCCGTGGCCTGTCCCACCGTGCCGAGGGCACCGCCGATACCCGCGGACAGACTCGTTTCGAGCCCGGTCCCCGCATGCAGCCCGGCATCCACCGCATCCTGCACGTCGGCACCGATGCCGGTCACCGCCTGACCCGCGACGCCGAGCGCCCCACCGACCGCGGCGGACAGATTGGCGCCGATGTCGGCGACGGTCCCGAGTCCGGTGGAAAGGCCTGCCCCGAGGTCCGCGCCGACCTGCAGGCCGGTGTCGATCGCGGTGTTCAGTCCAGCGTTGAGGTCGAGGCCGGTGCCGATCTGGCCACCCAGGTCGATGCCGAGGTCGGCACCTACGTTCAGCCCCGCATCGGCGGCCGCTGCGGCGCCGACGGTGCCCGCGGCACCGAGCACGGCAGCGGCTCCGGTCTGCGCCCCGGCGGCGACGATCGCCGACAGCTGAGAGCCGCCCGCGACCAGCGCCGACTCGGCGACCATCGGGGCGACGGCGGCGATGTCCTCCGGCGTGACGGCGGGCAAACCCGCCGCCACCAGCGCTTGCGTCGGGTTGGCGCAGTAACCGACCGCCGCGTCATGATCACGCAGCAGGTTGAGGATGAACTCGAGAATCGCGTTGGGTGTCATCAGAAAATCTCCTGAGAGCCGGCGGACCTCCGCGATCCGCATCGTTGGAATGCATTTCACGCTAGGGGCGCGACTCGTTACGCGTAACGGGGCCGACCCCCACAACTCACCCGAGCCTGCCCTTAGGGGCATCCGTCGCATTAGGGGAATTTCCCCGCAACTTCCCCGAAAGCGGTAACGGCGGACGGCCAGCAACCGAAACAACGGTTGCGTCGGCGTGCTCGTACCGCCTTCCGCACTCGGACTACACAGCAGCGACACCGGACCACAGAGTTTTCGAACGGGGTTCACGAATGACAGAGCGTCTGGCGCTCGGCATCACAGTCGGGGCGTCGAATTCGGTCGCCGTGGCGGCAGCGGGGGACGGCGGTGACCGCGTGGTCACGCATCCCAGCGTGCTGCGGCTCGCGGCCGACGCACCGCCCGCCCTCGGCGGCACCGGGCAAACCACCGGACGGCATTCCGGCGACGTGCTGCTCGAGGGTTTCCTCGCCAGGGTCGGCGATCCGGTGGCCATGCTCGCCGAGGACGGCACCGCACATTCCGCCGCCGACCTCGTCGCCGCGGCCGTCGCCTGCCTGATGGACGAGATCAGCACCGAAGCGCGTGCGTACGGCTCGACCGTGGCTTGCCACCCCGCGTGGTGGACCGGGCACACCGTCGACATCCAGCGCGCCGCCCTCGATCGCGCAGGTCTGCGCGAGGTGACGCTGGTGCCCGAACCGACCGCCGCGGTCCGCTGGCTCGAATCCACGCACGGCCCGCTCGGCGACGGCGCGGTGCTCGTGTACGACCTCGGCGCCACCGGCCTGACCGTCTCGGTGGTGCGCACCGGCGACCACGCCAGCGTGCTCGGCACACCGCTGCGTACCACGGACATCGCCGGCGCGGAATTCGATCTGCTGACCATGCGCTACGTGCTGGCAAACGCTGTGCTTGCAAATGATTTCGATCCGTTCGACCCGGCCGTCGAACGCGAATTGTCGGCATTGCGCGAGCACTGCAGAACAGCGAAAGAAGAGCTTTCGATAAACACCGCGACGGTCGTGCGGGTGCGGTTGAATCCGGCGGACACGCACGGCGGCAACGTCCGTCTGGTGCGTGGCGAACTGGAGGACCTGCTTCGCGGCCCGCTGCTGACCTCGATCGACCTGATCCGCGACGCGGTGCACCGGGCCGGGCTCGACATCGGCGATATCGGTCGTGTCCTGCTCACCGGTGGCGGCGGTGCAATTCCCTTGGTCGCCGAGCTGATCTCGACCGAATTCGGTCTCCCGGTGGTCGCGGCCCCCGACCCGGCCAACACCAGTGCCCGTGGTGCTGCCGCATTTGCCGCGGATCTGGCTACTGCCAGCGTGCCGGTCGCACCGCCGGTGCTCAACGCGCCGAAGACCAAAGAGCTTCCCTCAGTATCGATCTCGCCGTTGCCCGCGGGTGACCCGCCGCGCAGTCCGCGCTTCAGCGGCAGGCAGCGCGCCGCCATCGTCGCGGCTGCCGCGGTCGTCATCGGGTTGCTGGCCACCGGCACCGTCGCGATCGGCACCGGCGCGCAGTCCGGGCCGAACCCCTCGACCGAACACTCGTCCCCGGCGCGCGCGGCGGAGATCGCCGCGACCAACGGTGAACAGGCGGGCGATCCCAACTCGCCGGTCGCCGCGACGGACCCGACCACTTCCGCCGCAGGCCGCCCGAAATCCGATGCGGGGCAACCCGGTTCTCCCACCGCGACGACGGTGGCCGTGGTGAACAGCCAACCCGCCGCCGACCAGCCCGCCGCACCACCCGCGGAACCCGTTGCGCCGCAACCGGCCCCGCAACCGGCCCCGCAGCCGCAGCCGGCACCGGCACCGGCACCCGCACCGGGCAACTACCCGTCCCCACCGCAGGCACCGAGCCTGCCGACCGGCGTCTTGAAGGACCCGGTCGACTCCGTCGGCAACACCGTCGGCACCGTGCTGCGGGCCCCCGGCCAGATCCTCGGAGGAAACGGTGGCTGACATCGCCTTCGACACCCTGCCGTCCGCGCGCGAGATCCTTCGGGAACTGGAGTCCGCCGACCAGGAGCCGGTCGTCTACCTCATCCGCGGCCGCTCGCAAACCGGTAAATCCACCCTGCTCAACGAGATTCGTACCCGCCTGCGCACCCGGGGCATCCCGCTCCAGGATGCCCCGGCGACCGAGCCGGCCCGCACCGGCAATGCTGCCGACCCGAACCACCGTTCCCCCAACGGATTCGGCACCCGCACCGCCCCGACGACCGAGCTCCGTCCGGCGCTGGTCGTCGACAACGCGCACACACTGAGTCAGTCCGACCTCGAATACCTCTGCACCACCATCGAAGCCGGGCAACGCACGGTCGTGATCGCGACCCAGCCGCGACCGCACGACCTCCGGCTGCGCGCGCTGGCCGACACCGTCGCCCGACGCGGCCGGGTGGTCGATCTGCGCGCGCTCGGCGTGGCCGACATCGCCCCGTTCGCCAGGGAGCTCGGCATGATGGTGCCGCGCCAGGTGTCCCAGCACATCCACCGGCAGACCGACGGCATCCGCGGCGGCGTGGTCGCCGCGCTCAGCGCCGCCTGCTCGGCCCGGCTCGACGCGGGCATCGGCACGGTCGACGCGGCCGTCGCCGCCTGGGCCCGTTCGCTGCTGGACAACCTCGAGCCGGACCTGCTGGAAACGCTCGTCGTCGCCACCACCGGGGCAGGCTTGGACGCCAGCGAACTCACCGAGGTGCTCGGCGTGGAAGCCGTTGCCGCACAGCACCTCATCGATCGGGCCAGGGCGAGCGCGCTGGTCACCGATGCCGATCTGCTGCTGGCCCCGGCCGTCGGCCCGCTGCGCACGCTGCTCGGCGACCGCCGTTTCGTCGCGGTCCAGCGCAAACTGCTCGGCGCACGACTGGACGCGGGACTGCTGCGCGACCACACCGCGCTGCTGCTCGCCGAGTCCGGCGTCCGCGACCCTCGACTGGCCGAATTCCTCGCCGCCGCAGCGGTAAAGGCGGGCGACGACGCGGTGCGCTATTACGCGGCCGCCGCGGCGACCGGTGCCGACCCCGATCTCATCGCGCTGCGCTGGGCCGAGGCGGCCGGGCGCAACGGCGACGGCGAAACCGCCATGCGACTGGCCGAGCCGGTGCTGGCCCGTTCGGGGGTGTCCAGCGCGGAACTCGCCGACGCGGTGCGCATCTGCGCCGCGGCATTGACCCGGCGCGGCCTGATCGCCCGTGCGGCCCAACTGTATTCGTGGCTCGGTGCGCAACGCGTCGGCGCGGATTGGGCCATCGGCGCGACGGTCCTCTCGCTGGCGGGTGACCTACCCGGCGCAGCGGAGATGTCCGGCTCGGCGACGCAGTGGCCGCCGACCGAGGCCAACGCCCACGCCCGGCTGATCGCCACCGCACTGGCCGGTTCCCTCGGCCCGCGCAAGGGCGGGAGCCCCACCACGCCAACGCTTTCCACCAACGGCACGGCCACGGCCGTCTCCGCACTGGTGCAAGCCGCACACGCCGACTCCGGCGTCGACCGCTTCCTCCCCTGCACGGCGGTGTCCATCGCCACCCTGCTCTGCCTCGGCACGGGCGAGCCACGCCGCGCCGGCGACGCATTGCGCCGCGCCACCGCCAGCGGCCTGCGCTGCCATCAGCTTCAGGTGCTTGCGGCCTGGACGGCCATGCTCGGCGGTGACGAGCGCGCCGCCGCCGCGACGGTCGCCGCACTCGATCACGATTCCCTCGACGTCCGCGACCGCCTGCTCGCGCACGGTGTCGCGGTCGGTTTGGCCAGGCGCACCGGCGATCACGTCGCGCTGACCAAGGCCTGGCAGGCGGCCTACCTGATGTTCGACGACGTAGAGGCCGACCTGCTCGCGCTGCTGCCGATCGGCGAATTGTGGCTGGCCGGTATCCGATTGCGCGACGAGGGCCGGATCGCGCCCCTGGTCGATTCCGCGCTGGCTCTGCTCGACCGGTTGGACGAACCGCCCGCCTGGGCGAACGCCTTCCACTGGTACGGCGTGCAGGCAGCGATACTGCGCGAGCGCCCGCAGGAGCTGCTCCCGCATGCCAAGCCGCTCAAGGCCGCGGCCGAAGCGGGCGATCGGCACGCCGCCGTGCTCGCCGACGCGGGCCGCACCTGGGTGCTCGTGCTGCGCGGCGAGGTATCGGCGGCGCCGGTCGAGGCGGCCGTCGCCGGCTTGAGCGAGATCGGCATGACCTGGGACGCCGCCCGGCTGGCCAGCGAGGCCGCCCTCGCCGCCGCCGACTCGGCGACCGCGACCGCGCTGCTCAAGCTGGCCCGCACGGTCCGCGCCGACGCCAAACCGCAGGATCCGATCCTGCCGCCGACCGTGACGCCACCGCAGCAGGGCGCTCGGCCCGCCCCGGATCCGGCGGTCGGCGAGCCTGCCGCGATCCTCAGCGAACGGGAACGGGAAGTCGCCGAGCTGGTCTTGCTGGGGCTGACGTACCGGGAGATCGGCGCTCGTCTGTACATTTCTGCCAAGACGGTGGAGCATCATGTCGCCCGTATTCGGCGTCGGATCGGTGCCCGGTCCCGATCGGAGCTATTGTCGATGCTCCGCGCCATGGGACACGGCTCCCTGCTGGTGTGACAGAGTGCGGATTCGTACGCCAGGAAGCCGAAGCGAGGTACTCAGGATGGCCACAGGGGTGGGCCTACGCATCGCCGAGGACGAGTGCACGGCGGCGATCGTCACCGACGGCGACGAAGAACCGTTGTTCATCGTCCGCGAGTCGTTGCTGTACATGTCCGACGACGGTGACGCCACGCTCGGCGGACCACCGCCGGACGAGAATGCCCATGCGATCACCGGCTTCGCGCTCGCCGTCGGCGATCCCGCGGGCATCTCCGTCGACGACGGCGAGGCCTACCGGGCCGAGGACCTGGTCGCGACCGCGCTGTTCTGCCTGATCAACCTCACCGCCGACCACCTCAACGGTCCGGCCGAGTTCTACGCGACCCACCCCGGTGACTGGCCGCGCGAATACGTGCAGGCCCTGCGCGACGCGCTGGACTACCTGGGGCTGCGGTCGGTGCTGTTGGTGAGCGAGGCCGACCTGCCGAGCGTGGAGACGGGCGCACCGGGCAGCACGTTCGCCTACGACGCCGCCCGCGCGGCACTGGCTGCGGTGCTCTCCACCCCGGCGGGCAGCACCCCGCCGGATCCGAGCCACGCCGAGAACTCGACGGTGGACACCGTCATCATCCCGGCCGTGCCCGCGTCCGAACCGACGCCGCAGGCGTACTCGGCGGCCATCCCGATGGCCGAGCCGGTACCGACCGAACAAACCGCGGTACCGGAAGAACCCGTGCGGAAAGCCGGACCGGCGAAGGACCGTAAACAGCTCCCGCTGCTGATCGGCGCCGCGGCGCTGATCGGACTGGTACTCGGCGGCTTCGCGATGGCCGTGTTCTTCCGCGACGACGGGAGCACCCCGGTGCCGCCGATGCGCGACGCCAAATCCGATCAGGTCTCGGTGAGCCCGACGCCGCCCCCGGCACCGCCGATCAACTTCCCGACCGTTCCGCTGACGCCGACGACCACCGAGGCACCGGTCACCACCACCACGCCACCACCGCCGCCGCCGGAAACGACGCCCCCGCCGCCGCCGACCACCGAGCCGCCGACGACAACGCCGAGCCCGTCCACCCGCCCCCGGCCCACGACGCCGTACAACCCGCTGCCGCAGATTCCGACGATCCCTGGCCTGCAGATACCGGGCAGTCGGTGATTAGTAGAGACCTTCCCCGGTTTGTGCCTTAAAGTGATGCGCTGACCGGTGTTGTCGGATGAATTGCAGGCGCCCGGTCTGTTGCTGGAGGACGACTGTGAGCCAACGGATTCCAGGCCCGTTGCCGCGGATTGAGCTGGCACATGCGTGCCAACGAAGGGATTTCATGCGCAAGTTGGTGGCGCGCCGCGCCACGGTCAAAGCTGTTGCCCTCGCTTCGACCGTTTTCCTCGCACCCTTGCTCTGCACGACCACCGCCGCGGCGGCACCGGCGACACCCACCCAGCTGAATGCCGATACCCTGCCGCAGGAACTGGTGCAGGCGATCGCGCGCGATCTGAAGATGACCCCGACGGAGTACCTGGACCGTGCGGCCCGCGCCCAGCAACTGCGCGACTACGCCCGCGATTTCCGCTCGGAACGCCCGGAGTCCTTCGCGGGCGCCTGGATCGGTAACGACGGCAAGCCGGTCGTCGCGGTCACCTCGCTCGACGCCGCCAAGATCGCCGCGGCCGACGGGTACCAGACCCGGCTCGCCCCGGTCTCCGCGGACGGCCTGGAGGGCTCGCTGATGCAACTGAATCAGTGGATCACCAGCCTGCCACGCGAGATCTCCGGCGCGATCAACTCCGTCGCCATCGACTTCCTCAACAGCCAGCTGGTGCTCAGCGTGGCCAACACCCCGGCGGGCCACGTACTGAACCTGCCGACCCTGATCGCCAACATCAAGGTCATCCTCTCGCCCGGTAGCGGCGGCGGCGTCGAGCGGCGGCCGATGGGCGGCGACACCTACATCAGCGCCCCGGTTTCGCTGCACGACTCCTCGCTCAAGGGCGTCGACGTCTGCTCGTTCGGCTTCAACAGCGTCGACGCGGCGGGCAACGCGCTGAATATCAGCGCGGGCCACTGCGATCCGAACGTCGACAAGGGCAACCAGGACGCCACCGTCTACTTCCCCAACGTCAAGGACATCCCGAACAGCCCGGAGCTCGGCTCCTTCATCCAGGCGAAGCTGGGCGGCCAGAGCGCGCTGGACTACTCGGTGATCAAGCTGAACGACCGCGCGGTGCGCTCGGGCATGGATCAGCCGACGGTGCGCGGCGCCAACGGCACCACGATCGCCATCACCGGCACCGCCGACCCGATCACCGGTGCGCCGGTGTGCAAGTCGGGGCAGTCGTCCACCTTCACGTGTGGCTTCGTGGTGGCCGATCGGGTCGAGACCCAGCTGTACACCGCGGAGGGCGAGAGCAAGACCGTGCGCGGCTTCGCCAGCTCGGCCTGCACGCTCGGCGGCGACAGCGGCGGCGCGATCGTCACCGGCACCCTCGCGCTCGGCATCACCAGCGGTTCCAATGCCGCGGAGGCACCGGACTGCAACGAGGCGAATATCGCGTTGGCGCAGTACGGCGGCACCGCCAGCCTGGGCATCCCGATCCGGCCGATCCTGGCCGATATCGACGCGTCGTCGGGTGGCGGAGTCGGCAGCGGCATCGCGGTGCGAACCCGGCCTAACGCCGGTTAAGGGGCGCCGGGCGCGGTGACAATCGGCATGCCGGAAAAAAGTGACTACCAAACGAACCAGAGCGTCGTTATAAGTAGGCATACCGCGCTGAAGCCCATATAGTCTGGGCATGCTCCTGCCACGTATAGGTCATCTCCGATCAGCTGCGCGACAGACCCGGGTCCGAAAATCAGTGATCGCCGCTTCGGCGGCGATACTGCTGTTCGGGCCTACGGCAGCAGTAGCGACAGCACAACCGGATCCGGCCCCGAGTCTGCCCGCGGAACTGGCTGCCGCGGTCGCCCGTGATCTGAAGATCTCCCCGGAGGAGTACCTGCACCGCGCGGACGTGGCCCAGCAGGTCGCCGGGTTCGCGACCACCGCGCAGCGGCAGTTCCCGTCGGTCTTCGCCGGTTCGTGGCTCGACGACGGCGGCAAGGGAGTTATCGCGCTGGCCCAGGGTCCCGGCGCCGACGAGGCCCGAAAGGCCGCTGAGTCAGCGGGTTTCGAGGTCCGCAACGTCGCCAAGAGCGAGTCGACGCTGCGCGGTGAGAAGACCGCGTTCCAGCGTTGGCTCGACGGCCAGCCCGAGGCGGTGTCGGCGCTCGTTCGTGGCGTGGTGATCGACACGGTCAACAACAGCATCGCGGTGCGCGTCGACAAGCCGGGCCTGCCGATGCCGAACTTCGTCGACCCGGCCCGGGTCATCGTGATGGCACCGCCGGTCGCCGGTGAGCAGGCCACGCTGCAGGCGACCGAGATCGCCGGCGCCGCGAACGGCGTGCTCGCGGGCGGCGACGGCTACGCCTCGGTCGCCGGACGCCTCTCGCTGCGCTGCTCGCTCGGCTTCAACGGCACCGACGCCAAGGGCAACATCGTGAACATCACCGCCGGTCACTGCAACCCGGACATCCCGTCCGCGGGCAGCGACAACGCGGCGCGGGTGCACGAGCTGAACGGCGACCGGCTCGGCAACGAGCTCGGCCGGTTCGAGAAGTCGGTGCTCGGCGCGCAGGACTACTCGATCGTCCGGATCGCCGACCAGGCGCGGAATCGCTTCGCCAGCAACGAGGTTCGGGTGCCCGGTGCCCCGTCGGTGCACGTCACCGGCGTCGGCGTCCCGGTCGTCGGCGCGCCGGTCTGCAAGTCCGGTTCGCGAACCGGTTACAGCTGCGGCGTGGTCAACGCGGTCGACCAGACCGTGCAGGTCGGCGAGCGTGAGCTCACCCAGGCCTTCTCGGCCAACATCTGCGCGCTACCCGGCGACAGCGGCGGCCCGATCGTGACCGGCACGCAGGCCCTGGGCATCTCCAGCGCCTCGTCGGTGGCCGACTACCCGATCTGCGAGATCCCCAACCTGATCGGCGCACTGACCGGCAACGCGCCGCAGCTGTTCGCGCAGCCGGTGAACGTGGTGCTTTCGGACAACACGGGGCTGAAGATCAACCTCGGCAACTAGTTCCAGACCGTCGAGGAGGCCGGCAGCGTTGCGCTGTCGGCCTTTTCGCTGTCTCCGGGACGTTTTCCACTGGCCTTGCACGACCCGTCACGTTGCCAATGCGGTGCTGCGTCCGGCAATGTTCCGGCATTCTGGACTGCATGTGTCTAGTGCTGATCGGTTGGCGGGCTCATCCGGAGTATCGGTTGATCGTCGCGGCCAACCGAGACGAGTTCTACGCCCGGCCGACCGAGTCCATGCGGTGGTGGCCGGAGGTGCCCGGCCTACTGGCCGGGCGGGATCAGGGAGCCAAGAACAAGGCCGCGGGTGATCCGCCTGGCACCTGGCTCGGGCTGCGCCGAGAGGACAAGGGCCACAACCGATTCGCGACGGTGACCAACGTGCGCGACCCGAAGGCCGAACGCGACGACGCCCGTTCCCGCGGCGCGCTGCTGATGGACTTCCTGCGCGGCGCCTCGGCGCGGCATCCCGGCGCCGACTTCCCCGGCCCGGAGAAGTACGTGCTCGATATCGCGGCCGCGCCGGACGACTACAACGGCTACAACCTGGTGGTGTCCGACCTGGAATCGCTGTGGTGGCACTCCAACCGCAGCGCCGCGCCGCCCCGCGAGCTCACTCCTGGCTTCCACGGCCTCTCCAACGGCAAGTTCGTCAGCTCGGCAGGGCTGAACCCGGGAAACACGGATTCAACCGCCCCACAGCCCATCTGGCCCAAGGTACGCAGCGGTGTGACCGAGCTGCGGTCGGTGGTGGAATCCGATCCCGGCGCCGTGGACCGCTACTTCGAGGTGCTGGCCGATCGCGCCGAGGCGCCGGACGCGGAGTTGCCGGACACCGGCGTCCCGCGCCCGATGGAGCGGCGGGTGTCGTCCCGGTTCATCGCGGACGTCGAGCACGGCACGCGGGCCAGCACGGTGCTGCTGGTGCGCGAGGACGGCTCGTTCGACATGGCGGAGCGGACCTTCGGGCGGTTCGGGCGGCGCAAGGGCGAGGTGTCGTTCAGCGGCACCCTGGATCTGCCTGCCTGAAAACGACGACTGGCCCGTCTCTCCGAGGAGAGCGGGCCAGTTGTCAGAGTGGTTCTTACTTCGCAGGGAGCGGCTTGTCGGCCCACTTGGTGGTGCCGTCCGGCGCCTGGAAGGTGTTCATCAGCTCGAGGCCCGCGGCGATCAGGGCCGGGCCACCGACCGCGATGGTGCCGAGGATGCCACCGATGCCCGCGCCGGCCACCAGGCCGGGGAGGCAGAACGCCGGAATGGTGATGATGCAACCGATGGTCGCACCGATGGCCGTACCGACGAAGCCACCGATCGCGGTCGCGATGCCGAAGTTGCTCGCGAATTCGTTCTGCGCCCGCTGGTTTTCCATCGGCGACGCGATGTCCTGCGCGACGGACGGCTTGGCGACGACCGGCTTATCGGTGATGACCAGATCCGCAGGCTTCTGCGGGGTGACCTCGAGAACCGCGCCGTCCTTCTTGACCTCGGTCTTCACCGGGACGAGCTTGCCGTCGACGTCCACGTCGAGCGGGAACGAAACGAGGGTGTTGCCCGCGCCGTCCCGCACGTTGGCGATGGAGATCTTCGGATCTTCAGCGGTCGCTCCGTCCTTCTCGGTGACCGAGAAGGTTCCCCCCTTGAGCGACGCGACAACCGTCTTGTCGACCAGCTTGACGGAGTAGTTGATGCCGGGGTCGGCCGGGGCGGCGACAGGCTCGGCATGCGCGGTCCCGAGACCGATGGTCATCGCGCCGATGACCAACGCGGCACCCGCGGTGGTTCTGCGGAGGTTCATTCAGTTTCCAATCCATCATCAGGTCGCCTGCCCGCCGATCCCCGCACGCGAGAGCGCTCTTCATCAAATCCGGGCGGTCGCCCCGGATCCTCCCCGAGCAGTGTGAAGACAGGCACAGCAGACAGAACGTCGTGAGCGTAATCCACCGGCGAGCCATAAGCGAGAAGCATTACGCGACTTGAAGACTAAGCCTGTCCTTACCGAATAGGCCGGATGCCTCGACGTTTACGGTGGTGATCACCTGAACACGCTCTTGGATTGGCAAACCGGGTGTGATGTTCATCACAGGCTTAATTTGAGTCAAGCCCCAGCAAGAGGGGGCATAGCCCAGCTGTAAATAGTACGACGGATAGCATAAGTTACCGGTGGGTAACTTACTGCCGGTTAGGATACGAGCCAATCGGGCGGTCCCGAACCGCCCCCGCTCGTGTTGCCTCTAGAGAAAGGTCGCGACATGAATGCCCTGACAGTGACGCTGGGCACGATTGGGGCGACGCTCAGCCTCCTGTGTTGGGCGTCGTTCTTCGGCGGCGTCCGCAGCATCGTCCGCGCCATCATGGTCGGGCAGCCCGCACCGGATCGCTGGCGACCGTTCTTCCCGCGTTTCAAGCAGATGGTCATCGAGTTCCTCGCGCACACGCGGATGGCCAAGTTCCGGACCGTCGGCTGGGCGCACTGGCTGGTGATGATCGGCTTCATGGGCGGCGCCATCCTGTGGTTCGAGGCCTATGGCCAGACCTTCGACCCGTCCTTCCACTGGCCGATCGTCGGCAACTGGCCGATCTACCACCTGTGGGACGAGATCCTCGGCATCGGCACCGTGGTCGGCATCGGCACGCTGATCATCATCCGCCAGTTGAACCACCCGCGGCTGCCCGAGCGGCTCTCCCGGTTCAGCGGTTCGAAGTTCGGTCCCGCGTACGTGATCGAGCTGATCGTGCTGATCGAGGGTCTCGGCATGATCTTCGTGAAGGCGGGCAAGATCGCCGCCTACGGGCACTCCGACCCGTACACCGACTTCTTCACCATGCAGGTGGCCAAGCTGCTGCCCGCGAGCACCACCATGGTCGCGCTGTTCGCCTTCGTGAAGCTGATGTCCGGCATGGCCTTCCTCTACCTGGTCGGCCGCAACATCACCTGGGGTGTGGCGTGGCACCGGTTCTCGGCGTTCTTCAATATCTACTTCAAGCGTGAGGACGACGGCGGCGTCGCGCTCGGTGCGGCCAAGCCGATGATGTCCAAGGGACAGCCGGTCGATATGGAGACCGCCGACCCGGACAACGACACCTTCGGCGCCGGGCGGATCGAGGACTTCTCCTGGAAGGGCTGGCTGGACTTCACCACCTGCACCGAGTGTGGCCGGTGCCAGTCGCAGTGCCCGGCGTGGAACACCGGAAAGCCGTTGTCGCCCAAGCTGTTGATCATGTCGCTGCGTGACCACGGCAACGCCAAGGCGCCGTATCTGCTGGCCGGTGGCCGCAAGGACATGGGCGGCGACGAGATCGGACTGGTAGACGCCGAGGGCAAGCCGGACGAGGCCGCACTGGCCAAGATCTCGGACGCGGCGAAGGCCGAGGCGGAACGTCCGCTGGTCGGCGGCGCCGATGTCAGCGGCATCATCGATCCCGAGGTGCTGTGGTCGTGCACCACCTGTGGTGCGTGTGTCGAGCAGTGCCCGGTCGATATCGAGCACGTCGATCACATCATCGATATGCGCCGCTACCAGGTGCTCATCGAATCGGAGTTCCCCTCCGAGCTCGCGGGTCTGTTCAAGAACCTGGAGAACAAGGGCAACCCGTGGGGTCAGAACTCCAAGGACCGGCTCAACTGGATCAACGAGGTCGAGTTCACCGTCCCGGTGTTCGGGCAGGACGCCGACAGCTTCGACGGCTACGACTACCTGTTCTGGGTGGGTTGCGCCGGTGCCTACGAGGACCGTGCGAAGAAGACCACCAAGGCGGTCGCCGAGCTGCTCGCCACCGCGGGCGTGAAGTTCATGGTGCTCGGCCAGGACGAGACCTGCACCGGTGACTCGGCCCGGCGCGCGGGTAACGAGTTCCTGTTCCAGCAGCTCGCCGCGCAGAACATCGAGACGCTGAACTCAGTGTTCGAGGGTGTCGAGGACAAGAAAAAGAAGATCGTCGTCACCTGTGCGCACTGCTTCAACGCGCTCAACAACGAGTACCCGCAGGTGGGTGGCAACTACGAGGTGGTGCACCACACGCAGCTGCTCAATCGTCTGGTGCGGCAGAAGCAGCTGATCCCGGTGGCCACGGTGTCGCAGAACGTCACCTACCACGATCCTTGCTACCTGGGTCGGCACAACAAGGTCTACAACGCGCCGCGTGAGCTGATGGAAGCCTCCGGCTCGACGCTGATCGAAATGCCGCGCCACGGTGAACGTTCCATGTGCTGTGGTGCCGGTGGTGCGCGCATGTGGATGGAGGAGCAGCTCGGTAAGCGGATCAACGTCGACCGGGTCGACGAAGGTCTGAACACGCTCGCGGCGAACCCGGGCTCGACGCCCGGCAAGATCGCGACGGGCTGCCCGTTCTGCCGCGTCATGCTCAACGACGGTGTGACCGCGCGCCAGGAGAAGGGTGAGGGCGAAGGGGTCGAGGTCGTCGACGTCGCGCAGCTGATGCTCGATGCCATCGATCGGGTGGACGCTTCGAAGCTCAGCGAGAACCTGGTTGTTATCCAGGAGCCGAAAACGCCTGTGGTCGAAGAGGTTGTCGAGCCGGAGCCGGAGCCTGAGGTCGAGGCACCGGCGGCTGCGAAGGCGACACCGTCCGGTGGCGGGCTTGCGATGAAGAGTCCGGGTAAGAAGCCCGGCGGGCTCGGTATGAAGGGTCCGGCGAAGGCACCAGGCGCCAAGTCGGCGGAGTCCCCTGCGGCCGAAGCCGAATCCACTGCCGAGGCACCGGCCGCACCGGTCAAGGGCCTGGCCATGAAGGGCCCGGCCAAGAAGCCGGGCGGGCTCGGCATGAAGGGCGCCGCCAAAGCACCTGGAGCCAAGGCAGCGGAGTCTCCTGCGGCTGAAGCCGAGTCGGCGCCCGAGGCACCGGCTGCACCGGTCAAGGGTCTGGCCATGAAGGGCCCGGGCAAGAAGCCTGGTGGACTCGGCATGAAGGGTGCTGCCAAGGCGCCCGGAGCAAAGGCGACTCCGGCCCCGGCCGCTGAATCCGCACCCGCGGCAGAGTCCGCACCCGCGGCAGAGTCCGCACCCGCGGCAGAGTCCGCGCCCGCGGCAGAGTCCGCGCCTGCGGCAGAAGCACCGGCACCCAAGCCCGTCAAGGGTCTTGGCATGAAGGGTGCGGCCAAGGCTCCTGGCGCCAAGGCACCGGGTGCGAAAGCTCCGGCAGCACCCGCCGAGGCCACTTCCGCGTCAGAACAAGCAGCCGCCGAACCGGTTTCGGAAGCCACCGAAACCAAGCCGACCGTTCCCGCCAAGGGCTTGGCCATGAAGTCCGGCTTCAAGCGTCCCGGCGCGAAGGCACCCGGCACCTCGACTCCGGCCGACCCCGCGCCGACCGAGGAACCCGCCGCGGAATCCACCGCGCCGGAACCGACCCCGGAGCCGGATCAGCCCAGCAACGGCAAGGGTGCCGCCGAAGCCACTCCCCCGGCCGCCAAGCCGGGCGGCCTCGGTTTCAAGTCCGGCGCCAAGGCTCCCGGCCGCAAGAACTGATCCACACAACTACATAGTCATCCAGATCGACCCGGGTCCGCACGACGGACCCGGGTCGATCTGTGTCCGACGCCTCAATTAACTGATCAAGCACCCACTTTGCAAAGATCCGCTGTCCTAATACGCTTCTGCTCGAGCTGATCTCGGGGGATCGAGTTCCACCACAAACCTAGGAAGTGAGGGGGGCGTATGTCGACGTCCGATGACGGTACGGAAGCCAACAGACCGACGTTGGTGTCGGTGGTGATTCCGGTGTTCAACGGCCTGCCGGATCTGGGCGAACAACTCGCGGGCCTGGCCGAGCAGGACTACTCGGGGCCGTTCGAGGTGATCATCAGCGACAACGGTTCGACCGACGGACTTCGCGCGTACCTCGACGGGCATCCGCTGACCGAGCGACTCCGGTTGCGCCACTTGGACAGCTCCGCGCGACCGGGCGGCCCGTACGCCCGCAACGCGGGCACCGCCGCCGCGGCCGGTGACTTCATCGCCTACACCGACCAGGACGATCGCGTCCATCCCGGCTGGTTGAGCGCGCTGGTCCGCGCCGCCGCCGACTACGACGCGGTCGGCGGGCCGATCGAAACGGAAACGCTCAACAGCCCGGAGGTGGCCGCTTGGCGGCCGACGCCCGCACCGGAGGAGCGGTTCACCACCCAGTATCTGCCGTTCGCGCACGGCAACAACGTGGGCATGTGGCGCAGCACCTTCGACAAGCTCGGCGGCTACGACGAGACCATGCTCGGCGGTGGTGACGACGTCGACATCTCCTGGCGCATCCAGCAGGCCGGGCTGACCCTAGGGCACGCGCCCGAGGCGATGGTCGCCTACCGATTGCGCACGACGCTGCGGGCGACGTGGCGGCAGGCGGTCGGATATGGGCGCACCTCTACCGAGGTCTACGTCAAACACCGCGCCCTCGGCTGTCGGCGATTGCCGCTCGCGATGACCTGGCTGTCGATATTGATCGTGTTGCGGCACAATCCGGTTATTCCGTTGACGCGCACCCGGATTCCCACGGGACTGTGGGTGCTGCACGCCGGTGTTCTTGTCGGGCGGATCCGCGCCAGTGTGCGGCACCGCACTTTCTACGTTTAGCGAAATCGCAACGGCCGAGTGGGGAGGCACTGGGGAGTGCCTTTCCGCTTCGCGCGGCATTCACCAGTTCCCTTACGGCACTGCCGATCCCGACTATGATCCGTCACAAAGCGCGCCGCGTTTGCCGACACCGATACCGCGGTCGCTTGCCCGCGTTCCGGTCGGCGACTTATCGTCTTTGGCACATTAAGAGCTCGAAATGTTCTCTCTGCCATGACGTTTGATTACTGATCAGTATGCCGGCCCCTGCTGCTCAGGCTATTAGGAGCGCAATGATCAACAAACGAAAGCTGACGGTACTCGGGGCAGCAGTAGGGATCGCACCTCTCCTGGCGGTGCTGTTCCCGGCCGGTCTGGCCAATGCGCACGGTTACATTTCTTCGCCGCCGAGCAGGCAGGCCCAATGCGCGGCAGGCACCGTGTCCTGCGGCCCGATCAAGTACGAGCCACAAAGCGTCGAAGGGCCGAAAGGTCTGCGCAACTGCAACGGCAATCTTTCCCAATTCGCCGAACTCAACGATGACAGCAAGCCGTGGAAAGTGACCACCGTCGGCAATTCGGCGGCCTTCACCTGGACCAACACCGCGCGGCACAGCACTTCCAATTGGGAGTACTACATCGGCAGCACGCGGGTCGGCGTGGTTCCGGGCAATAACCAGCAGCCCGGCCAAACCGTCACGCACACCGTGAATTTCGGTAACTTCAGCGGCCGCCAGAAACTCCTGGCCATCTGGAACATCGCCGACACTTCCAACGCCTTCTACGCCTGCGTGGATCTCAACATCGGCGGAACTCCCCCCACCACGACCACGACCACCGCCCCACCCACCACCACGACAACGGTGCCGCCGACAACCACGACGCCACCCACCACCACCCCCTCCGGCTCCAAGCCATGGACCGCAGGCACCAGCTACGCGGCCGGCAACGAGGTCACCTACGACGGCCTCCGCTACCTCTGCCGCCAGGCCCACACCGCAAACCCCGGCTGGGAACCTCCCAACACCCCAGCCCTATGGCAAAAGATCTGAGCCACCCCCGTCCCGGGCCTCGACCCCACGTCGAGGCCCGGGACGTTGCCTGCCTAGGGCCGCGTGAGGGCTGCGTAGCGGGCTAGGTGGTGGTCGGTGGAGCCGAATTCCTGGTCGATGGCGGTCAGGCGTTTGAAGTAGTGGCCGATGGCCAGTTCCTCGGTCATGCCCATGGCGCCGTGCAGTTGGACGGCGTTCTGGCCGATGAAGCGGGCGGCGCGGGTGATGGTTACCTTGGCGGCGGAGACCGCGCGGGCGCGCGTCGGGGTGTCGGCCCCGAGGGAGTAGATCGCCAGGTAGACGGCGGCTATCGCTTGTTCGAGTTCCATGTACATGTCGACCATGCGGTGTTGCAGGACCTGGAAACTGCCGATGGGCTGCCCGAATTGCTTGCGCTGCTTGACGTATTCGAGGGTGTCGGCGAGGACCTTGCGCATGCAGCCGACCGCTTCGGCGGCGATGGCCGCGATCGCCTCGTCCACGGTGGGTTCGATGGCGACCCAGGCGGTTCCGTCGACGCCGAGCAATGCGTCGGCGGGTAGCCGGAAGTCGGTGAAGACGATGTCGGCGGCGACGCGGTCATCGATGGTGCGGTACGAGTGCACCTCGACGCCGGTGGGTGGGTTGTCCGCGTCGAATTCGGTGCAGAACAACGAGATACCGTGTTCGTCGCGGCGGCTGCCGGAGGTGCGGGCGGTGATCAGCAGGTGGGTCGCCAGCGGCGCGCTGGTCACGACGGTCTTCGTGCCGTCGATAAGCCACGAATCACCTTCGCGCCGTGCGGTAGTCGACACGTCGTGCAGTGTCTGGCCCGAAGTCGGTTCCAGCGCGGCGAAAGCGGTGCGCACGTCGCCGGACACGATCTGCCGCAACAGTGCATCGGCCCGCTCACCACCGGATCGGTTCAACAACCCGGCGCCGACGACGACCGTATCCACGAACGGCTCGACCACGAGTGCCCGCCCCAGTTCCTCGGCGATCACCATCAATTCGATCGGGCCGCCGCCCATCCCGTCGACCCGCTCGGGCAGCGTCGCGCCCAGGATGCCGAGTTCGTCGGCGAATCCGCGCCACACCGCGGGCTGCCAACCGGCGCCGACCTTCGCCGCGGTGCGGCTCTTCGCCAATTCGTATCGGGCGCCGAGGAATCCGGCGACCGCGGTGCGGAGCAGTTCCTGCTCGTCGGTAAGGGTGAAGTCCATCAGAGCCCCAATGCTGCTTTGGCGAGGATGTTTCGCTGAATCTCGTTGCTGCCCGCGTAGATCGAGCCGGCTCGGTCGTTGAAGTAGCGCAACGGCGCGACGGCTTGCCAGTCCGCACCACTGCGGTAATCGTCGGTGGGCGGGGTGAATTCCGCGATCGGCCCACCCGGTTTGGTGGCATGCGGCTGATACACGCGCCCGCGTGGACCGGCGGCAGTCAAGGCCAGTTCGGTCAATTTCTGGCTCAGCTCGGTCGCCAGAATCTTCAGCATCGAGGAAGCCGGTCCGGGATTGTGGCCCCGCGACATCGCCGAAATCGTGCGGTACTCCAGGATTTCCAGCACCTCGGTGCGAATCCGCGCTTCGGCGAGCTTCGCCGCGAACGCCGGATCATCGATCAGCGAATTGCCGTCCGGCCCGGGCTGTTGGGCCGCCTCGACGGCGATCTCCTGCGCCATCGCCTGCAGGTACGGCGCCATCGCGCCGCCACGTTCGTGCACCAGCAGGTACTTGGCGACGGTCCACCCGTCATCGATCTGCCCGAGTACGTTGCGCTTCGGCACCCGGACGTTGTCGAAGAAGACCTGGTTCTGCACCTGCTCGCCCGAGGTCATCACCAACGGCCGGATCTCGATGCCCGGTGTGCTCATATCGATCAGCAGGAACGTGATGCCCTGCTGCTTCTTCCCCGCCCGCGAGGTACGCACCAGGCAGAAGATCCAATTCGCCTCGGTCGCATGGGTTGTCCAGATCTTGCTGCCGGTGCACACGAGGTCGTCGCCGTCCTCGACGGCGGCCATCGTCAGCGAGGCCAGGTCGGATCCCGCCTCCGGCTCCGAATACCCTTGGCAGAAGAAGACTTCCCCGGTCAGAATCCCCGGCAGATAGAACGCCTTCTGCTCCGGCGTCCCGTACGCGATGATCGCGTGCGCCACCATCTTGATCCCCATCGGCGACAACGCGGGCGCCCCCGCCAACGTCGACTCCCGATTGAAGATGTAGTGCTGCGTCAAACTCCACTCGCACCCGCCGAACTCCACCGGCCAGGCCGGTGCCGCCCACCCCCGCTCGTGCAGGATCCGCTGCCACGCCATGCTCGCCTCGTGGTCCGGATACACACTCGTCGCCAGCCGCCCCGCCCGCCGCAACTCCGGCGTCAGCTTCGCCTCGAGAAACTCCCGCACCTCGTCCCGAAACGCCAATTCCAACGCTGACCAGTCGTAATCCATCTGCCCTCCCAGAGGGTCCGCACCATTGCATCGCTCCCGACAGCCGACCGAAGCGAGACAGACCAAAGCCCTGTCCCCCGCACCCTACCAAAACTGATGTCAGCTGCCAGCACTTGCTGGATGGCGTCAACGACAGGTGCTGCGCTCACCGATCTTGACCACGGACAGCACAGCGTCCCCCTCGCCGATCAACACCCCGGGCGCGGGCGTCTGCGCGACAACGATCCAATTCGCATCGAGCACCTGCATCCGCCCCTTCCCGGTCGCATCGGTCGACCTCGAATACCAGACCCCGCCCTCCTGGATCTTGTCCTGCGCCGCCTGCAGGTTCATACACACCACGTTGGGCATCAGCGCCTGAGCAGCAGGCGCGGGTCGCACAGGCGACGGAACCTCCCGCCGGACCGAGGTTTCCGGGACAACGACGGCAGGCGACGCAACAACAGGGGGTATCACCGGTGCAACAGCCGTGGTTGTCGATGTAGTCGCGGAGGCGATTACGGACTTACCTTTGTCGCTATCCGCCGCACAGCCACTAGCAGCAACCACGACCAATCCGCATATCCCCGCGATCGCCAACCCCTGCGCCGATGCCCGCCTGCTCCGCGTGACCAAGCGCTTTTGCGGCAGCCCATAGGATTTCGAATGTTGCGGTCGACACGACATCATGTCGTTCCTGCTCCCTGTAGTGGGTGGGAGGCAAACCTACTGCCGAACCCCCGCGCGCGATGTCGATCGATTGCCCGACAAACCGTGAAACGCCACTACCGCCACGGCCGCATCTCTCCGGCTTCATCTGGCGGCTTTGGGTCATCCCCGGCGTGGAACCTCTTGCAGAACAGCGATTTTGGATAACACCATGGCAGCCTTGGATAGCATGGCGAAGTGCAACCCAGGCTCGTGACGTTCGATGAGGCGTATTTCGCAGACCCGCATCGGGCGGCGGCGGAGTTGGCGGATGACGGGCCTATCAACCGGTTTACCTCGCCTTCTGGCACGCAGGGGTGGCTGGTGACCAGTTATGAGCTGGCGCGGACGGTGCTCGCGCACCCTGAGGTCGGTAAGAGTCCCAGCGCCATGCTCGGGGCCACCAGTCCTATCGATCCGGACTCGGTTGCTGCCAAGATTCAGAATGCCGCTACGCGGGCGCTGAACAGCCATATGCTCGGCGCCGACCCTCCTGAGCACGCCGTGCTGCGCGCTGCGGTAGCCGAACGGTTCACCCCGGCCGCTACCGCCGAAATCACACCGCGGATCGAGGAATTCACCGCTCAGTTGATCGATGCGATGGATCCTGCTCGGCCGGTGGATCTGGTGCAGGACTTCGCGTTTCCGCTGCCGGTGGGCATCATCTGCGACATTCTCGGATTGCCGAGGCGACACCTGCGGCGTATCGGGCATGCGAGCAGCGTGCTGAGCGATCTCATCGTTGCCTCGCCGATCGAGCAGCGTGGCGCGGCAACCGATTTCATGCGGCTGATCCTGCCTTACCTCGCACTTCGCCGATTTCGGCCACGCGACGATTTGCTCACGGCCATTGCCGCGCAGCACCGCAACGGCGTACTCGACGTGTCACAGTCGATATCGACTGTCGCGCTGCTGCTGATCGCGGGCCACGAGACAACGTCCAACCTGATCATCAACACGACGCTGGAGCTGCTCACCAATCCGGTCGAGCGTGAACGTATTCGACTCGACCCGGACCGGATCGGCTCAGTCATCGACGAGACCCTGCGCGCCGACCCACCGGTTCCCGTCACCACCCTCCGCGAGGCGAAATCCGATTTCGACCTCGCCGACCAGCGCATCCACCGCGGTGATTGGATCCTGGTCTCGCTGCTCGCGGCCAATCACGACCCGGCCGTCATCAAAGACCCCGCCGAGTTCGACCCCGATCGGAAACCGAATCGGCACTTGGCCTTCGGCCACGGCATCCACTATTGCCTCGGCGCCCGCCTCGCACGCACCGAGGCCCGAATCGCCCTCACCCAACTCTTCGAGCGCTACCCGAATCTCACCCTCGCCGAGCCGCGCGAAAAGCTCTCCTGGCGGCAGAGCGTCGTATTCCGCCGATTGCAGCGACTACCCGTCCGCTTGGCGCCCACGCCAAACCCTTGACCTGCATCGTCGTGACCGAAAGCCGCCGAATTTGTTGTGGCGGTGATAGTTCGGAGCACCTAGATTGGTGCGGTTCGAACGCGAGAGGGAATCGATGAGCAGCAATAGAGTCGGCAGCGGCGACGATCTGAATGTGGTGGGGTTTGTGATCACGGGGCTCGATGAGCCCGCACTGATCGACGTTCCGGCCGAAATCGACGACGGCATCGAGCAGGCGTGGGGAAAGGTGTTCCGGCAGCGACGGATGCCCGCCGAGAACGTGCTGGAGATCCATGCGGAGTGGGCGCCGTCGGCGGCCGACCAAGAGTTCATGCAGCAGAACTTTCCGAATCTCGGCGGGGTGACGTTCATTTTCGAGCGGCCGGAGCCCGGCGACTGGCCCGCGGCACTCGAGCACGCCGCAGAGGTGCGCGCGGTAGTGATGAGCAGGGCAACCACCCAGAACCTGCTCTCGAACTTCACGGCGCAGGACGACCCGGAAGCCGCTGCGCCGGTGCTGATTCCGATGCTGCGCATGGTCCAGCTGCCGCCACCGATGTCCGCCTCGCGAGAGCTGATCCCCAACCAGTTGTATCTGCTGGCCGCCCGGGTCGCCCCGACCCCACGCGGCACGTTGAGCATGAGCTGGGTGTTGCAGAACCACGTCGACAGCGGCGCGGTCGACTTCGATGAAGAACTGGCGGAGGCCTTTTCGAACCTTTGGGACCGCCTCCGAATCGGCGTCGGCGCGGACGCGGAGGGAACCAATCAGCTGCTCTCCTTCGAAGGGCAGACGACGACCTTCATGCCCGCCGCCGCGATCGCAACGCCGAACTTCCACGACCGACTGGCCGAGCACCTCAGCGGTGATCGCTTCGTAGCCGGGATCTCCTGCCACGACAAACTGCATGTGGTGCGCGCGGACTCGAGCTGGGTCGACGACCTCGAGCAGATGGTGTTCGCCGCCGACCACGTCGAGGAAGACCTGGTCCCGACGCTACTGCTGATCGAACCCGACGGAATTCGCATCCTGAAGCAGAACGGCACACCCCTGATGTGAAAGCGGCTAGCACCCTTCGAACAGGGCCTTGACGTACCCGGCGGATTGATAGATGTAGTCATAAGCCCAGCGCGCCACGGAGAGCCGCGGTGCCGGATCGGCGAAGAGAAGCTCACCAGCCCAACACTTTCCGAGAATGTAGCGAGCTCGGGAGATGTGCGGCGTGAAGGTGACGACGATGACCCGGTGCCAGCCACCGGCGCGAGCCAAACTGGCGAGTTCGCGGCCTTCGCCCCGGGTGGTGCGCGGCGACGGGTCGAAGCACACCACCTCGAAGCTGTAGCCGCCGTGGCAGATTCGATTGATCATGGCGCTGTGTTCGTAGGGGTTCGAGACGAGAACCCGCGGCGCCAGACCTTCGTGCGCCAGGCGCAGTGCCAACTGTTCACGACCGTCATGGGCGCCGCCGAGCACGAGAATGGCATCGGCGGGGGCCGGGGCATCGGTGCGCGGACGCACGTAAACGGGCCGCAGGGCAGTCACAGTGACCGCGACGACGGCGACGAGGACCAGCCCGATCCTGACCAAACGGCGACGTCGCATCCGATCGATGCTAGCGGCGTCTGCCCAGGTCAGGGCGTCCAGCCCGAGGTATGTCGCCACATGTACACCTACCGTTGCCGTGACCCTTGCCTCGGTGACGTGGCGTGGCCACCGGCAGGGCTTATCAATCGATCATGCGATGCACAGTCTTCGGAACCGGGTACCTCGGGGCCACGCACGCAGCGTGCATGGCCGAGCTGGGGCACGACGTGATCGGGGTGGATGTCGACCCGGGCAAGGTCGCGAAGCTGTCCGATGGCGTGGTGCCGTTCTACGAACCCGGGTTGGAAGATGTGCTCCGGCGCAACCTCGACACCGGCAGGCTGCGATTCACCACCTCCTACGCGGAAGCGGCGGCACACGCCGACGTGCATTTCCTCGGGGTGGGCACGCCGCAGAAGAAGGGCGAGTACGCCGCCGACCTGAAGTATGTGCACGCCGTGGTCGACACGCTGGCGCCGATGCTGGAGCGTCCGTCGGTGATCATCGGCAAGTCGACAGTGCCGGTCGGCACCGCCGCGGCGCTCGGCATCAGGGCCCGCGAGCTCACCTCGACCGACGTCGAGGTGGCCTGGAACCCGGAGTTCCTGCGCGAGGGCTTCGCGGTGAAGGACACGCTGCGCCCGGATCGCCTTGTGCTGGGGGTGGATCGGGACCGCGCCGCCGCGGGCTGGGTCGAGAACCTGGTGCGCGAGATCTACGCGGACCTGATCGCCGACGACGTGCCGTTCTTGCTGACCGATTTGGCCACAGCAGAATTGGTCAAAGTGTCGGCGAATGCCTTTCTGGCAACAAAGATTTCGTTTATCAATGCGGTATCGGAAGTGTGCGAGGCGACCGGCGCCGATGTGACCATGCTGGCCGACGCACTCGGCTACGACGCCCGCATCGGCCGCCGATTCCTCAATGCCGGACTGGGTTTCGGCGGTGGCTGCCTGCCGAAGGATATTCGGGCCTTCATGGCGCGCTCCGGCGAACTCGGCGCCGACCACGCGGTGGCATTCCTGCGCGAGGTCGACAACATCAACATGCGCCGCCGCACCAAAGTGGTCGACATGGCGGCGCGCGCCTGCGGTGGTTCACTGCTCGGCGCGAATGTCGCGGTGCTCGGCGCCGCGTTCAAACCGGAATCCGACGATGTTCGCGATTCGCCCGCGCTCAATGTGGCCGGAATGATCCAGTTGCACGGCGCGGTGGTAACGGTGTATGACCCTAAGGCGCTGGAGAATTCGCGCCGGGTGTTCCCGACTTTGAACTACGCGACCTCGGTGAAGGAGGCGTGTGAGCGAGCCGACGTTGTGTTGGTGCTCACCGAATGGGACGAGTTCACCGCACTGCGACCGGGGGATCTGAATCGGGTAGTTCGGACAAAGTCGATCATCGACGGACGGAATTGTCTCAATCGTGCCAACTGGCGAGCCGCCGGATGGGTGTACGCGGGACTCGGCACGCCGTAGAGTGGCGTCGCGAAGGCGGGGTCTACGGCCGGACGAATAGTCCTGCCGTATGCACAGGCGCTCGTCGACGGTATGGTCCGGGGAGCGGGCCTTCGCGCTGGCTCGCATGTCGTGAAGTGTGAACGAGATGGGCAGCTGATGAGTTCGGTACTGGGAGTTTCGGTGGGGGCCGGCGCTGTCCGTATGGCGCGACCACACACCGCGAACCCCCACGGCCACGTCGAGGCGCACTCGTTCGATCTGCAGACCATTCCGGTGGCCGAGCAGACCGTGGAAGAACTGGCCGCCGAGGCGATCGGCGTCACCCTCGAAACCACGCCCGGCATCGCCGCCACCGCCATCGCGTACCGCAGCGAGCAGCACGCGCGCGCGGTACGCGCGGCCATGGCGCGCCAGCAGCTGACCAACTACGAACTCGTCCCCGAAGTCGTCGCCGCGCTCGAATTCGCCCAGTCCACCGGCGATATCCGGGGCATCTCCTCGCTGGTCGTGTACGACCTCGGCAGCTCCGGGCTCACCGTCAGCGTGGTCGACACCCAGTCGCGCGAGGTGCGCTACAGCGAACGCACCAGCGATATCAGCGGCGACTACCTCGACTCGCTGATCCGCGAACAGCAGATCGCCTCCGGCCGGATCGCGCATCCGCCGGACGACGCCGGTCTCGCCGCGCTGGACGGACTGTGCCGCGAGGCCAAGGAGCAGCTGTCCAGCAACACCGCGGTCGCGCTGCCCAGCGAACAGGGCCTGGTGTTGCTGGCGCAGGAGAACTTCGAGTCGCTGATCATGCTGGCGATCGAATCGTCGGCGCGGATGGCGCGCGACGTGATCACCCGCTCCGATCGTCCGGTGCACGGCGTGCTCGCCATCGGCGGCTGCGCCCGGATCCCGCTGGTGGCCAGGGTCCTCGAACGCTGGATGGGTGTTCCGGTGATCGTGCCGGAAAGCCCGGAGACGGTCGTCGCCCGCGGTGCCGCACTGCTGGCCCGGCCGGTCATGCCGGAGCCCGTGGTCGCCGCCGCGGCCCTCGACGCCGAGTTATCTCCCGCCTGGTTATCGACCCCGCCCAAGCGCCGCAAGCGGGAGATCAGCGGCGCGGTGCTGACCGTCAGCGCCCTCGCGGTGGTCGCCGCGATCGGGCTCGGCCTCGGCTACGGCCCGCAAGTGCTGCAACGTGATTCACACAGCGAGGGCTCGCCGTCGGCGCCGACCACCACCGCGCCGCGCACCACCACTCTCGACCCGCAGATCGCGGTCGCACCCGCCACGCCGACCGAGACGCCCGCGGAGTCGATCGCCGCACCACCGCCGCGCCGCGGCGTCACCACCGAACCCCCGCCGCCGCCCGCGCCCGGCCCGAACACCATTGTCGTGCCCGGTCTTCCGCCCATCGTGGTGCCGACCATCCCGCCCGAGGTGTTCCCCTTCCCGCCGCCTCCCCCGCGCTAGCTCGCCTCGGCAGCGGGATCAGTTGCGTGCGTGCCGGGCTCGACGCGGCGGCTCGACCTGCTCCCGCCTGCCGAACGGCTTGGCGAGAATCACCGCGATGGCCGTGGTCAACGGCACCGACAGGGCCAGCGCGATACCGCCGACGGACGAACGGGCGATCTCGATGGCGACCGCGTCACCGGTCAGCACGTCCCGAATGGATCGGCCCGCGACGCTGAACAACATCAGCAGTGGCAGCGCGCCACCGGCGTAGGCGAGCACCAGGGTGTACACGGTGCTGGCGATGTGGTCGCGCCCGACGCGCATGGCCGCCGTGAAAACCTCACGCCGAGTGGCCGACTCGTCGATCGCGGCCAGTTCGAACGCGGCCGACGCCTGCGTGATGGTGACGTCGTTGAGCACACCGAGCGAGCCGATGATGAACCCGGCGAGCAGCAGCCCGGTGATGCTGACGTGCTCGATATAGGTGGCGACGTTGGTGTTCTGTTCCTCGGAGAGCCCGGTGAGGTGCGTCATCTTGATGGCGACCCAGGACAGCAGCGCCGCGACCAGCATCGAGGTCAGCGTGCCGAGCAGCGCCGAGCTGGTGCGCAGGTTCACCCCGTGCGCGAGATACAGCACGGCGTAGAGGATCAGCGCGCCCGCGACCAGCGCGACCGGAATCGCGGGTTTGCCGTCCAGTAGCGCGGGCAGCAGGAACATCACCAGCACGGCGAAGGCGAACACCAACCCGAGCAGTGCGCGCAACCCGCGCCAGCGCGCGACCACCACGATCACCACCACGAAGGCGGCCACGATCAGCATCAACGGCAGACCGCGCGAGTAGTCCTCGAACGAATACATCGGGGTGCCGCTGGGATCGGTCTGCCGCACCAACCGCAACTTGTCGCCAGCGTGCAGATCGGGTTGTCCTGGGCCAGGCGGGATTTCGAGCAGCGTCTTGTTGCCCTTGTGCGGCCCGGACTCGATGTCGATCAGGCTGCGCTGGCAGGTGTAGGAGTTGTTGCGCGGTGTGTCCGGCTTGTCCACGAACACCTTGCCGATCGACGCGCTGCCGCACGGCCCGATGTCCTGCATGACCACCGTGCCCGCCTCGGTCTGCACCGCGCCGCCGCCCGCGTTCTGCATCGGCAGCGGAATGTCGATGTGCTGGTTGCTGGGCCATAGCAGGACGGCGCCGAGTAGCACGAGAGCGCCGATGACGGTGAGCAACCCGACGACAACGCGGGCGGCGGTGTCACCGATCGCGATCGGACCGGAGTGGTCGTGGTGATGGTGATGCTCGGTCATGACTGCGCGGGGCTCCTACCCTGTCCGTCGTATGCGCTGGGTGGTTACCCAGCGGGCAGGAACGGCCGTTCAGCCCGAGTCGGCTGCCCGCAGCCGAGCTTAAAGGATTTCATTTTCAAAAGCGGCGCGGCGACCGGAAAGATCGAACCGGAGTCAGCATCCGAGACCGGGCAGACGGTCTCGGAGGGGGCGGCGGAGAGCAGGGGGATGTCTCCGCCGCCCACAGGCCGGCGGCCCAGGGGGGTAGGCGGCCGAACCCGAGACCGGGTTAACCCAGGGGGGTAGGCAACCCGGCCGGGCACTCGAAAGTGCCGAGTCCTACTGTACACAAAAGTACTTCTAATGCGCTAGCTAGTCTCCAAACTTCGCTTATATCCATACATTCGGTCGGTTTAAGCGCTAGAAGCGGGGCGACTCGGGCGCCGGGATGGTTTGCGCGGCCTATTGCCGATAGTTCGACAGGAAGTTGCCGAACCGCTCGATGGCCACCGCGAGGTCCCTGGCCCACGGCAGCGTGACGATCCGCAGGTGATCATGGTCCGGCCAGTTGAAGCCGGTGCCTTGCACCATCAGGATCTTCTCCTGCAGCAGCAGATCCAGGATCAGCTTCGAATCGTCATGGATCTCATGCACATTCGGATCCAGCTTGGGGAACGCGTACAGCGCGCCCTTCGGCTTCACGCAGGACACACCGGGAATCATGTTCAGCCGCTCCCACGCGACATCCCGCTGCTCCAACAGCCGGCCGCCGGGCAGGATCAGATCCTCGATGCTCTGATGCCCGCCGAGCGCGACCTGAATCGCATGCTGCGCAGGCACATTCGGGCACAGCCTGGACGAGGCGAGCAGGTCGATGCCCTCTAGCAAACCGGACGCGTGCTCCTTCGGCCCGGTGATGGCGAGCCAGCCCGCGCGGTAACCCGCCACCCGATACGCCTTGGACAGACCGTTGAACGTGAGGCACAGCAGATCCGGCGCGACCGAGGCCAGCGAAATGTGCTTGGCATCGTCGTAGAGGATCTTGTCGTAGATCTCGTCGGCCAACAGCAGCAACTGATGCTTGCGCGCAATATCGGCGAGTTGCTGGAGAATTTCCGCAGAATATACGGCGCCGGTCGGGTTATTCGGATTGATCACCAAAAGAGCCTTGGTCTTGTCGGTGATCTTCGATTCGATATCGGCGATGTCGGGCTGCCAGCCGCTGGACTCGTCGCACAGATAATGCACCGGCGTGCCACCGGCCAGGCTGGTCATCGCGGTCCACAGCGGGTAGTCGGGCGCCGGGATCAGCACCTCGTCGCCGTTGTCGAGCAGCGCCTGCATGGTGATGGTGATCAGCTCGGAGACACCGTTGCCCAGGTAGACGCTGTCCACGTCCAGTTCCGGGAAACCGGGCACCAGCTCGTACCGGGTGACGATCGCGCGGCGGGCGGACAGGATGCCCTTGGATTCGGAGTAGCCCTGGGCATACGGCAGCGCCGCGATGATGTCGCGCATGATCACGTCGGGCGCCTCGAACCCGAACGGGGCGGGGTTGCCGATATTGAGCTTGAGGATCCGATGCCCCTCGGCCTCCAGCCGTGCTGCCTGCGCGTGCACCGGTCCACGAATCTCGTAGACCACGTTCTGCAGCTTCGTGGACTGCTCCAGAACGCGCGGCGGGCGATGCGGTAGATGACTTGGGCTCACCCGTCCCATGGTGCCATCCATCGCAAACGGATATAGCCCCGCTTGTCATGAATTGCCCGTATTTCACTGGGACGACGCGAGTGCGTCCGCCGCGGCTTCCAGCGATGTGACGAGGACCTCAGGAAGGCGGGTTGCCAGGTGGTATCCCTTTCGCGGCCGTGGTCCCACAGAATTCTTCGATTCGCTCGTCCAGGAAGCGCGCCTCGACCGCGTCCCGGAAGTCCGGGCCCGCGATCCGCCTGCGCACCCCGGTCAGCCGTTCCTCCAACTGCGCGAGTCGCTTGTCCTCGGCGAGACCGAGTACCGGCCGCAGCGCCTCGGCGGCCCCATCGAGGCTGCCGTTGATCAGGTGCGCGGCGGCGCAATCGACCCGGGCCAGCGATTCGGCGCCGTAGGAACGCTGATCCGAGGGTCCGCTCGCGTACAGCTCGATGGCCCGCTGGGTGGCGGTCAACGCGGCCTCGGCCTGCCCGAGATGGATGTAGGTGGCGCCCGCGTAGTACTGCGCCTTCGCATCGTTGAACCCGAACACGCCGCCCACCTCGTCGTGCAGCGTGTCGGTCGCGGACACCTCGCGTGCGTCGTCGGCGGCGCGGATGCAGCGATCCGCCTCGCCCGGACTGCCGAGCCTCGACCAGATCCTGGCCTCGATATTGAGCAGGCGCACCTTCGCCGTCGCGGACTCGGCGAACTCCTGCCCGCTCTGCGCGAGCACCACGCCCCGCCGCGGCCGCTCCGACCAGTACTCGATCAGCGCGTGCATGCCGCGGGTCCAGGCCCGCAACCCGTTGTGGCCGCACAGTTCCGAGTAGGCCCAGGCCGCTCTGATCTGTTCACCCGCCGAGTCGTAGTAGCCGAGGTCGGTACTCGCGTTGGCGAGCAGACCGGACAGCGTGCCCGCCAGCAGGTACAGATGACTGGTGTCGACGGGTCGCTGATGTCCCTCGAGCAGCCGGTACACCCGGCGCCGGACCCGCAGCATCTCGACCATCATCGGCACCGGCGGGACATGCACGTAGTCGTTCGCGATCCGCGTGACATCAGCGTCGAGCTGTTCCAAGGTGGTAACACCCACGTTTGAACTCTCGGCCTGGCCAGCGTGCTCGCTGGCCTCATGGGCAGCCGCCATGATCAGATCCCTCTCCGAAATCGCTGCTAACGCATCGCCTCTCATCGCACCGGCGTCTATGAGAGCCAAAAGGTCCGCGTCGCTCGAATATTGGACGCGCGCCGAGTCATCGGCGGGCGCATCGATTCCAGGCGGGGTCGGTCGGTCGGCCATCGATTGATCGATCATCGCCGCAAACCGTGCCCGCACAACGTCGTCCGACCTGGCCAGGGAGGTATCGAGAGCGGCTTGATTGATCGGACGTGGATGGACCCGGACGCCGCCGGCCTCCCACTTCGACACCAGGCGCTCGTGTACCCCGAGGTGGGCCGCGAACTGCCGGATGCTCATGCGCTTGGCATCGCGAAGGGCACGGGCCTCTTTACCTGACCATTGCCGGACCACGATGTCATCCCTTCCGAACGAACTCTTTCCCAGGGTACGAGGGGTTTGTGGGCACGGCCACATACGAAATAGAGCTGGTATCAGAGAGATCCGAAACGAAGCTGGTCGCAGAGGCAGCGGAAAGGCAGCAGAAGGCGGGCGTGCGGGCAATACCGGATCGGCGGTCTGACCGGGACCCTTGAGACGGGAGGCAAGGAGTTCGCCGTGAATGTGGAGAAACTCAGGACTGTTGACGATTGGGTGGCGTTCTATCGGCACGAGTTCGGGCTACCGGTGACCGAGCGTGGCGGCTTCGTCATGCTGCCGATCACCGGCCGCGTCTGCGTAGTCCACTTGCCTACCGCTCGTGCCGAAAAGGTGCGGGACGCACTGGATCAGCAGGGGTCCAGGGGGCCCATGCTGGCCAGGCAGATCCGGTGGAGTTTCCTCGCCGAGCCGGACAGTAGGCCGGGAACGCAGGTATTGGAGGTGCTCAATCGTCTCGATATCGGCATTCCCGCCATCGGCAGTGCCGTGATGTTGCCGACCGGCCTCGGACGGTGGACCCGGGAAGGGTGCTTCTGGGTATCCCCGCCGAGACGCGGCGACACGCTGCCACCGCTATCCGTCATCATCACGACGGCGCTGGCGGTGGGAGCGGGCGGCGGGGACTGATCACGCGCCGCGATCGGTTCCCGTTGCCGCCCGGTGCGGGACCGGGCCGAGTCCGCCCCTTTCTTGGCAGTCGACGGGGCGGACTCGGGCCGGTGCTTTGGTACGTGCGGCGGGAGAGGTGTCAATGACACGAGACGTGACCACGCAGTCGCGCCGCCAGCAGGCCGAGCGCCGGGCCGACACCGAGGCGAAGCTGATCGACGCGACGATTCAGTGCATCATCGACATCGGCTACCCGCGAACGTCGGTGCGGGAGATCTGTCAGCGCGCTGGTGTGTCGCACGGCGGGCTGTTCGGTCGATTCGACACACTGTTCGACCTGATCGCGGCGTCCGCGGTGGAGGCGGGGCGGCGATTGACCGCCCAGTTCATCGCCGAGATCGCCGAACTGCCGGACGGTTCCGACCTCGGCGCGATACTCGAACTGCTGCGCGACTGCGCGCGCGTGCCGACCAACGCGGTCTGGATCGAACTGAACGTCGCGGCCCGCACCGATCCGGCGCTGGCCGCGCAGCTGGCCGTCGCCCGCGCCGACTACGGGGCGGCCATCGTGGCGCATGTGGTCACCCTGCCGCTGGCGGCCGGGGTGCCGGCCGAGGCGTTGCTCACGGTGGGATCGATTGTGCTGCAGTACTTCGACGCCAGTGCCAGCACCCGCGCCGCGTTCCCGACGCCGGAACGGGACAGCGTCCAGTTGGCGGCGTTCACCACGATGGTGCGGGCCTACCTCGACTCCGTCCGAATCGAATGACCTTTGCGGGTAGCCGCTTCAGTGTTGCGCAGTCTCCGTCGGTCACGGAATCGACCGAGTGACAGTCGATTTCGACGATGCGCGCTCTACCGCGATTTCGCGGCGTCCACCACGTCGCTGGGCAGCGGGAAGTTCAGGTAGGACTTCGACGGCGTCGGCCCACGCTGCCCTTGATACTTCGAGCCGGTGGTGGCACTGCCGTACGGGTGTTCGGCCGGGCTGGTCAGCCGGAGCAGGCACAGCTGACCGATCTTCATGCCGGGCCACAGGGTGATCGGCAGGTTGGCCACATTCGACAGTTCGAGCGTGATGTGGCCGCTGAAGCCGGGATCGATGAAGCCCGCGGTCGAGTGCGTCAGCAGGCCGAGCCTGCCGAGACTCGACTTGCCCTCCAGCCGACCGGCCAGATCGTCGGGCAGCGTGCACACCTCGAGGGTGGAGCCGAGCACGAACTCGCCGGGGTGCAGCACGAACGGCTCGCCCGCGGCGGGCTCGACCAGGCTGGTCAGCTCGTCCTGGCGTTGCGCGGGATCGATGTGGGTGTAGCGGGAGTTGTCGAACACCCGGAACATCCCGTCCAGCCGCACGTCGATACTCGACGGCTGAATCAGGCTCTCCAGGAGCGGCTCGACGCCGAGACGCCCAGCGGCGATCTCCGCACGGATGTCACGATCGGAAAGCAGCACGCGGAGCAGCGTAGCGCCTGCTCGTCGGTGCTCGTCAGGCGCACAGCGACAGCGCCGTTCCGGGGCCGCGCTCGCCGCGCGACGAGACAGCGAGGCCGTTATTCTCGCATTCGTTCGAGCACTGGGGCACGACGAAGGGAACGACCGGATGACCGAGGCTTCGCTTTTCGACCTGACCGGCCAGGTGGCCGTCGTCACCGGCGGCAATTCCGGCATCGGCCTCGGCTTCGCCCGCGGACTCGCCCGGGCGGGTGCCGACGTGTGCGTCATCGGTCGCAACGCCGAACGCAATGCCGACGCCGCCGACATCCTGCGCGCCTATGGCGGCCGGGTGCTCGCGCTGTCCTGCGATGTCAGCGACGAACAACAGGTGATCGACGCCATCGCCAGGACGGCCGACGAACTCGGCCGCATCGATTCGTGCTTCGCCAATGCCGGTGTGACGCAGGGCATCACGCCGTTCCTGGAGACCGACCTCGCCGAGTTCCGCCGGGTCACCTCGATCAACCTCGACGCCGCGTTCGTCACGCTGCGCGAGGCCGCGAAGGTCATGGTCGCCCAGGGCGACGGCGGCAGCCTCGTCGGCACCGCCAGTCTGGCTGCCCGCCAAGGTGTTCCGCGCGGACAGTCCTATGCGGCAAGCAAGGCCGGGCTGATCGCCATCATGAACTCCATCGCCGTCGAACTCGGCAAACACGGCATCCGCGCCAACTCGGTGCTGCCCGGGTGGGTCGAAACACCCATGACCGACGGCATTTTCGGGTGGGACCGGTTCCGCGACCGCGTGCAGCCGCGCATCCCCGCCAAGCGCTGGGGACGGCCCACCGACTTCGAGTCGGTCGCGGTGTACCTGGCGAGCCCGGCCAGCTCGTACCACACCGGGGACACCCTGCTGATCGACGGCGGCTACAGCATGTTCTGACCGTTCCTCAGCCAATCCTCAGCATCGGGATGGGATCGTGGGATGGTGACCACGAATCCCGCACCGGGCCGGATCTGGAACCGGGTGCCTCCGCTCGCCGTGCCAGCTGCGGTTCTGGCCGTTTTCGTCGTCGGACTGACCAGCAATGTCATCGGGAAAGACGGACTCACCGCGATCGACGCGCCCATCTCCGACTGGGCCATCGCGCATCGCAACGGCGTGCTGACACCGCTCGCGAAAACAATCAGCAATCTCGGTGGCACCGTCGCGATGACCATTCTGGCGGTACTGGCCGTGCTCGTCCTCGGCTGGCGTGGGTACCGGCGGGCGGCCGCGCTGATCGCCGCCACCGGCCTCGGTGCCTGGGTGCTGGTGGACGGCGGCAAGAACCTCATCGGCCGGACCCGCCCGCCTATCCACGATCACCTCGTCGTCAAAACCAACTTTGCCTACCCGTCCGGCCACAGCCTCGGCTCGATCGCCGTGATCGGCGTCCTCGCCATACTGCTGATCCCCCGGCTGCGCCGCCCGGCCGCTCGCTGGATCGTGGGCATCGCCGCCACCATCTTCGTTGCCGCAGTGGGCCTTTCCCGCATCTACCTCGGCGTGCACTGGCCGACGGACGTGCTCGGCGGCTGGTCCCTCGGTGCGCTCTGGGTCATCCTGTGCTTCAGCGCTTACCGGTACTTCATCCAACGACAGGACCGTCTCGAACAACCTCGCGATGCCGCTCAGCTGCGCGACGCGGTCTAGCCGCACGGATACCGATCTGGTCGAATAAGGTCTTGGCGGCGAGGGGGTTTCGCCGGTTTCGACGTGCCCCCGCCGGAACTGGTCGAGGAGGCGTTGTAGTGGTGGACGGATTGGTCGAGCGCGGGTTCGAGGCGGTTCGGGATGCGTTCGCGCAGGCGCAAGCCGAGGACGAGGGTGCCGCGCAGCTGTGCGTCTACCGGCATGGCCGCGTCGTCGTCGATCTCTGGGCCGGGCAGAACCCGATATCCGGTAAGGCGTGGGACGGGGACTCGCTGTCGATACTGATGTCGGTGTCGAAGGGGGTGACCGCGACCTGCGTGCACATCTTGATCGAGCGGGGACAGCTCGAGCTGTCGGCCCCGGTCCGCGAGTACTGGCCGGAGTTCGCGGCCGGCGGCAAAGCCGACATCACCGTGGCCGAACTACTGGCGCACCGAGCCGGCCTGCCCGGTTTCGACCCGGCGGCCGAGATCGGCGCCCAGGACCTGACGGACTGGTCGATGTGCACGACCGCGCTCGCGTCGATGACGCCGCTGTGGCAGCCGGGGACCGCGTACTACTACCACTCGATCACCTGGGGCTACCTGGCCGGTGAGCTGATCCGGCGGGTCTCCGGCAAGGGCGTCGGCGACTTCCTCGCCGCCGAAATCGCCGGGCCGCTCGAGTTGAGCCTGTGGATCGGGTTGCCGGAAAGCGAAGAGCCCCGGGTGGTTCCGCAGTTCAGCCGCAAGCAACAGCCCACACCCGAACAGGTGGCGGCGGTGCTGGCCGGGATGGGCATCGACGTCGACGCGCCATTGATCCGCACGCTGCTCGCGGCCGTGGCGACCCGGGAGGACGGGGTCGCTTTGCTCAACACCCGCGAAGGCCATGCGGCCGAGGTCCCGGCGGGCAACGCGATCGGCAACGCCCGCTCGCTGGCGCGCATGTACGCGGCGACGATCGGCGAGGTGGACGGCATCCGGCTACTCTCACCGGCGACCGTCGATCGAGCACGGCAACCGCAAACCGACGGGCTGCGCGGACCGGCACCCCTCGACATCCTGCCGGTGACCCACCGCTTCGCCAACGGCTACGAGATCGAAGGCCCTGCGCACGCCATGCTCGGCAGCGGATCGTTCGGCCACGTCGGCACCGGCGGCCGAATCAGCTTCGCCCACCCGGAGTCCGGCGTCGCGGTCGGCTACACCTGCACCAACATGATCTGGGACGACGTAGCAGGCCCCGACCCACGCTGGCTGCCCTGGATCGCCGCACTTCAGGAAGCACTCGACTAGCCGAACGCGCGGATCGGTACCGCGACCCTCGACCGAAGAGATGCCCGCCACGGTGACGGGCATTCGCGCAGGTCAGACGCAACTACCAGGACTTTTCTCGCCGGTAGGCGGACTCTGCTAAAGTCTCGGAAGTACCTTTACCGGTCTGCCGATGTAGTTCAATGGTAGAACTTCTGCTTCCCAAGCAGACAGCGCGGGTTCGATTCCCGTCATCGGCTCTTCGAGACAAAAGCCCTGGCCAGGGATCCTGGTGCGGGGCTTTTTCGTTGCGCAGTACCGGGGGGTGAGTCGGGGTGGCTCGGTGGGGGGATGTGGGCGTGGGATGGGTGGGCCGACTATCTGGGGCATGTTGTTGCGTCGCAGTGTTTTGGTTGTGGGTCTGGCTGCCGGGCTTTGTTCGGGGGTGCTGGCCGCTTGCACGTCGGAGGCGAAGCCGAGTGCTTCGCTGAGTTGGCAGCCCTGTCCGGAGAAGGCCGAGTTCGACTGTGGCACAGTCACTGTGCCGATCGATTGGGCGCAGCCCGATGGGGAGAAGATCGATGTCGCGGTGGTGCGGGATCGGGCCGGCGAGCCGTCGCAGAAGGTGGGGACGTTGGTTTCGTTGCCCGGCGGGCCCGGATCGTCGGGGGTGGACGACATCATCAAAGGGGGAAAGTTCTCCGCTGAGTTGCGGGCGCGGTTCGATATCGTCAGCCTCGATCCGCGTGGGGTGAAGCGGAGCCATCCGGTGCTGTGTGACGCGGGGCTGGCCACGTATCGGCCGAACCTGATCCCGGACCTGGGTGGGCGGATCGATGAAGTCCATTCGTATGCAAGGGATCTCGCGGAGAGCTGCCGGAAATACACCGGGCCGCTGATGGATCACCTCGATGCGGCGAGCGTCGCGCGCGATGTCGAGGCGCTGCGGGTGGCGCTGGGCGAGGACCAAATCAGTACCTACAGCCGGTCTTACGGGACGATGCCCGCGCAGTCGTATGCGGAGCTGTTCCCGAAACACTTGCGGGCCATGCTGATGGACAGCGTGGACGATCACAGCCTGGACGGTCGAGCGTTCCTGGCCAGCCAAGCACGGGCAGCCAAGGACACTTTCGGCGAATTCGCGGCGTGGTGTGCGCGGGATACGCAGTGCGCGTTGCACGGGACGGCGGTCGACCGGATCTTCGACGATGTGTACGCCAAGGCCGCACGCGGCGAGCTGCGTGACGTCACCGACGCAACCAAACAGCTCGGAGCGATCGACCTGAACACACAGATCGTCAAACGGCTCTATCGTCCCGAATGGTCAGGACTGGCAACGGATTTGCGGGCCTGGGCCGACCAGCCCGCCGGTAGCCCGCAGCCGCCCGCCTCGTCGCAGCAACAAGGTAGGTCGGCGCCGCTGCCGGAGATCATCTTCTGCTCCGACTGGCGTTTCGACATCGCGGACCAAGACCAGTGGGCACAACTGTGGCGCGAACAGAACGACAACGCCGCACCGCTGCGCGCCCACTTCGCCTGGAGCGCAGGTGCTATGTGCTCCGGCTGGCCGATCACGCCGCCGAATCCGGCGCACCGCCCGCAGATCGTAGACGGGCCACCGGTTCTCATCATCAACTCACTGCACGACCCGGCGACACCGCACGAGTGGGCAGTGGGCGTCGCGAAGAACACGCCACGCGCCACCCTGCTGACCTATGAAGGCTGGGGCCACGGCATCTACGACCGCTCCCCCTGCACGACCACGGCCGCCGACCACTACCTGATCAACCTCACCATCCCCCGAACAAGCTGCCCCGCAGCCTGATCGGACTCGCTACGACGTAACGGCCAGTCGCCAGAGGGAGGTGACTTCCGCGGCCCGAGCCGCGTGCAGCGGATCGGTGGCGTCCTGTGCGCGGGGATGGCGCGGGGTGGTGTCGGACTTGTCGATGACGCGCAGGCCCGCCGAGTCGATCAACGCGAGCAGGTCATCACGGGTACGCAGTCCGAGATGCTCGGCAAGATCGGACAGGACGAGCCACCCTTCGCCGCCCGGCTCGAGATGGGCGGCCAGACCCGCGACGAAACCGCGGAGCATGCCGCTGTCCTGGTCGTACACGCCGTGCTCGATCGCGGAGGTCGGGCGGGCCGGTAGCCACGGCGGGTTGCAGACGATGAGGTCGGCACGGCCTTCCGGAAAGAGAGCGGGGCCGACGATATCGACGGACGAGGTGAGGTCCAGCCGTTCGATGTTCTCGCGGGCGCAGGCCAGGGCGCGCGGGCTGTCATCGGTGGCCACGATGTGGCCGACGCCGCGGCGGGCCAACACGGCGGCCAGCACGCCGGTGCCGGTGCCTAGGTCGAAGGCGGTGTGCACGCCGCGGCCGGTCGTCGGCAGCGGAGTCTGCGCGACCAGATCGATGTACTCGCCGCGAATCGGGGAGAACACGCCGTAGTGCGGGTAGATGCTGGCGTCCAGCGACGGAATCCGCACACCCTTCTCCCGCCACTGCGCCGCGCCGAGCACGCCGAGCAGCTCGGTGAGCGAGATGAGCATGGGCTCGTGCGCCGGCCCGTACACGTCGTCACAGGCCTTGCGCACGTCGGGAGCGCGGCGCAGCGCGAGCGCGTGATCGTCCTCGAGCTGGACGACCAGTTTGCCGAGCACACGCGCACGATGGTTGCGCGCCCGGCGCTGCAACCGGAACGTCTCCGCCGGACTATCGCCTGGTCCAGGGGCTTTCCGGTCGACGCGGCGGCTCATCGCCTGAAGCAGCTGGCGGGCGTTGTGGTAGTCGCCGCGCCACAGCAGCGCCGTGCCTTCGCAGGCCAGTCGGTACGCGGTCTCGGCGGTCATCCGGTCGTCGGCCACCATGATCCGGGTCGGCACCGGCGTGGCGCTTTCGGAATGCCAGGGGGCGGATCGGACGGTATCGGCTTCGGTCCAGGTCATCGTGGACATCGGTGACTCCATGCCCAATGTCATGACCGACCCTTCCGAATAGATGCATTCCAGTTTCCCATACGCCTGGCGAACCGCCACGACCAGGGCCGATAGGGGTTGTTCAGCTCGCGATATCGCCGCGCTCCCTGGCCTCCGCATGCAACCGACGGAATCGACTGCCGTGGAAGACAAGTGGATCGACGTCGGTGCGGGTGGCGATGCGATGGATCCGCAGGATGACGACCGCGTGGTCACCCGCGGGCACATGCGCCTCCGGCACGCCTTCGATCCAGGCGGACGCGCCATCGATGAAGATCGCCTCGCCGGTGCCACGGTGCAATTCGGTACCGCGGAACCGGTCCCCGTTGCGCGCGCCGAGCGAACGAGCGGCGTCCTGCTGATCGGTGCCGAGCAGGCTCAGGCCGAGATGGCCGGCGGCGGCCAGCTTGGGCCAGGTCGACGAGGAATTCTGTACACAGAACGACACCAGCGGCGGATCCAGCGAGACCGGCACGAAGGTGCTCACCGCGAGACCGTGTGGGGTGCCGTCGATTTCGGCACACACCGCGACCACGCCGCTGGGGAAGTTGGCGAAGGCGTTGCGCAAGCCACTGCCGTCCGCGGGAAACTCGAAGAGCTCATGCATGATTCGCCACCTCCGCGGTATCGGCCAGCGCCTGGACGACGGAGCGCCATCGTTCGCTGTAGCGATCGATCACGCCGTCCTCCTGGAAGGTGCGGTCCGACAGATACAGACCCGGCAGCGCCGCGGTCGCGCCGAGTTCCACCAGCACGGGCTTGAGCAACAGGTCCGGCGCGAGTGCGTGCACGGGACCCGCGCCGAGCATCACCGGAACACTGAGGACGCCCGCCAATCCGGTACCGCCGTCGAACTGCTCGAGGAACAGTTTCAACAGTCCGGTGTAGGTGGCCTTGAAGGTCGGGCTGGCGAAAACGACGAGCTCCGAATCGGATACGGTACGCACCGCCGCCGCGACGGCCGGATCGCCCCAGCCGAGCAGCGCGGCACCGAAATCGACCAGGTCGATCACGGTCGGCTCCACCTCGGGACGAAGTCCCTTCGCGACGAGCGTGGCCGCCGTCAAGGTGCGGGAGGCGGGCTTCGGATTGCCTACTACGACCGTCACTGTCACTTTCGTATCCTTTTCAATCACATGCTGTTTCGACCGGTAGCCCGGTCAGATCACGCCGTGCAACGGTGGCGCGGTGCCGTGCAACAGCGCACGGCCGAGGTGCTGGTACTTCCATCGGATCGGATCGTGCAGGGTATGGGTGCGCGCGTTGCGCCAGAAGTGGTGCAGATTGAGGTCCGCTGCGGCACTGCGTGTTCCGCTCACTTCGAACAGCGCGCTGGACACCTCGTTGGCCGCCCGATCGGCAAGCACCTTCGCGGCGGCTACCGCCAGCGATGCCCGACCGGCGGCATTCTCTTGTTCGCTGCCTACCACTGTGCCACCTGGCTCGAATCCGGCAAGCCCCCCGTCGGGGGGTGTTTGCGACCCTGCGCCGGTGGCCGCGTCGACGGCCGCGCCCGCCGCGGTGAGGGTCGCTTCGGCGGCGGTGACCATGACCGACAGCTCGCCGAAACGCTGAATCAGCAGCGGGTCATCGATGGCCTCCGTGACGCCTGCTTCGAACCAGGGGCGGCTCGTGGTGCGCACGAATTCTGTTGCGGCGGTGAGCGCGCCACGAGCGATGCCCGCGTCGATGGCAACGTGCAGCAGTTGCGCGAACGCGCCGTAGCCGGTGGGCGCGTGCACGGCGGCGGAGCGGTCGATCAGCTGGTCCCGCTCGACCAGCACGTCCTCGAACGTGACGGTGCCGCTGCCGGTGGTGCGCTGGCCGACGCCGTTCCAGTCGTCGATTATCCGGACACCCGGCGAATCGGCGGGCAGGTACGCGATGTACTCCCCAGGCGGCAGGCCGCTGCGGCCGTCGGGATCGTCGAGCCTGGTCAGCACGGCGAGCAGGTTCGCGAACAGTGAACCGGTGCAATAGAACTTGCGGCCGTCGATGCGGAATTGCTGCCCGACGGGCCGCAGTGTGGTGGTGATGTCGGCGATGGTGGCGCCGCCGCGCTCGGACTGCGCGTTGGCGATCCGCCCGCCGTCGAGTATCTGCGCGAAGTAGCGCTCCCGTTGCGCCGCGGAACCCGCCAGCCGCACCAGATTCACGTAGACGAAGTGACTGTGCGGAATCTGCGCGATATTCGGATCGGCGGTCGCGAGGATCCGGATCACCTCCGCCACGGCACTCGGCGGCAGGTCCGCGCCGCCGTACTCGGCGGGCACGGTGATGGCGAGCAGCCCGCTGGCCGCGAGCCGCTCCACCTCCTGATGCGGCAGTACCCGGCCGCGGTCCCGGGCGGCGGCCCCTGGCGCGAAATCCGCGGCGAGGTGTGTCGCTGCCGAAAATGCTTGCGCGGCCGAGGTTATTCGATCAGCCGCGACCGCGGTCATCAGCTGACCGCCGCGACCGGCCGCCGCGCGGCCTCCAGTTCCCGAACCAGCGGAAGCACTTTCGCGCCGAAGTACTCGACTTCCTCCTGGAAGTGCAGGAATCCGCCGAGGATCAGGTCGACGCCGAGCTCGCGGTAGGCGACGATGCGCTCGGCCACCTGCTCCGGTGTGCCGATCAGCTTGGTCCGGAAACCGTCGTTGTACTGCACGAGATCCTCGAACGACGAGTCGGCCCACATGCCCTTGCGGTCCTTGGTGGACGCGCCTGCCTGCTGCACCGCGTCCCGGAATCCTTCCACCGCAGGCTTGTTCGCCTTCTCGACGATCTCGCGCAGGGTGTCCTGGGCTTCCTTCTCGGTGTCGCGGGCGATGATGAAGCCGTTCAGGCCGAACTTCACCTCGCGGCTGTTGGCCCTGGCGATGCCGCGCAGATCATCGAGCTGTTCGGTGACGCCGTCGAAGTCCTTGCCGTTGGAGAAGTACCAGTCGGCGTAGCGGCCGCCGTTGCGGCGGGCGGCCGTCGAGTTACCACCTTGGAACAGTTCAGGATTCGGGCGCTCGGGGGTGTTGAGCGGCTTCGGCTTCAGCGTGAAGTCACGGATCCGGTAGAAGTCGCCGCCGTAGTTCACGTCGTCCTCGGTCCAGATCTTGCGGATCACCTCGAGGAATTCGGCGCTGCGCCGGTACCTTTCGTCGTGCTCCAGCCACGGCTCGCCGAGCGCGGTGAATTCGCCCGCGAACCAACCGGATACGACGTTGATGGCGAAGCGGCCGTTCGAGAGGTGGTCGGCGGTGGCGCCGAACTTCGCGAGCACCGCCGGGTGCCAGAGGCCGGGATGAATGGCCGCGATCACCTTCAGTCGTTCGGTCGCGCCGAGTAGCGCGAGACTGAACGACGTCGACTCGTGCTGGAACTCGGCGCCGTACGAGGCGGTGTAGCGCACCTGCGACAACGCGTAGTCGAAGCCGTTGTTCTCGGCGGTCTGCGCCAGCTTCTTGTTGTACTCGAAGTCCCAGCCGGTGCGCTGTTCGATGTCACTGGTGACCAGTCCCCCGCTGACATTGGGCACCCAGTAGGCGAATTTGATCTCTTCGGCGATCTGCTCCGTGGTCATAGCTTGCTCCATGGGGTCGGGGGGTAGCCGTCGATCTCGTCCCAGTCCAGCACCGCGATCCGACCGGCACGAGGGTTTGAATCTGTGCGATCGGATCGCGGTGCTGGGGCTGTTCGGGTTTCTCAGGCGGGTGTTTGGTTTCTCAGGCGTTGGTGAGGGTGTCGGCGAAGGTGGATCGGGCGAACTTTCCGGCCGGTGCGAAGCGGCCGAGCAGCGCCTCCGCGTCTTCGCCGGTGACGCGGGTGATGAACTCGTTGGCCGCTTCCACCGAGTCGACCGGCAGGAACGGCTGCGGGTGATGCAGCAGGCCGACGAGGGCGGTGGCGAACTTCGGGTCGACGCCCGCGGCGACGAAGAAGTTGTTGCCGATCTCGGCCAGTTCCGGATCACCGAGGAACAGCCGGGTGACCTTGCTGGCGGCATCGCCGCGCACCGCGAGGAAGCCCGCGTACTGCTCGTTGAGCCAGGCCTCGTCGAACTCGCCTTCGTGCACCGCGGCGGCCGCGACGAGCCGCTGTGCCTGGATGAGCCCGCTCTGCGCGCCCTGGCCCGCGATCGGGTCGTACGCGGACGCGGTGTCACCGAGCGAGGCCACCAGGTGCCCGCCCGCGGTGTGCCCGACGGCCGATCGGACCACCGGCCGCACCGCGCCCTTCAGCCAGGAGTGCGGGTCGTCGGCGATCACCTGAGTCGCCTGCACCTCGGGCAGGTCCCAGTCAGCGAAGTCCCGGTACAGGTCCTGCACGATCCGGTGCGCGGACTCGGCGGAATCCGCTGCGGCGAAACGGCTTTCCCATTCGCTACCCGGCCGGGCCCAGCCGAGGAACGCCCAGCTCGGACCCGCGTCCTTGTGCAGGTACGGACCCCACCAGCCCTCGCCCTGCTCGGCAACGATGGAGTAGCCGCTGTGCGCACCGCCCGCCGGGCTGCGGTGCGCGAAAATGTCCTTGTCGTAACCGATTCCGGTCACCGTGACGGTGAGCAGCGAACGCTGCGGTGCGTCGTAGGGGGTGCGTGCCTCGTCGATCGGGAACAGGTCGGACAGGCCGCCGCGACCGGTGGCGACCAGGGTGAGGGCGTTGGCGGCGGCGATCGTGTCGAGGGTCTCCGGGGTCACCTGCTCGACGACGAAACGACCGCCGCGCTCCTGGAAGATGGTCAGTCGTTCGTCGGCCTTCAGCCGGGTATCGACGGCAACGCCGACATAGCCGTCGAAATTGCCGTCGAATTGGATCAATTCGGCGCGGTCCGGTCCGACGATGCGGGCGCTGAGTCCGGTGTGCCGCTGCGCCCGCGCGGTGTAGTTGTCCAGGCCGAGTGCGGACTCGGCCTGCTGGGTGATCCCGAATTCGAGCGCGGTGCCGGTGGCAGGGACGTCGTCGCGCAGACTGCGTTGTTCGCGGTCGCTGTAGAGGGTGACGTCGAATCCGGCGTCGAGCAAACCTAGCCTCGATCTTTCGCCGGGTTGATGTGCTGGCCTGATCGGGTTCGGATTGGGTGTTTCGGTCGTAGTTTTCCGGTTGCGGGCAGGGCAGCTGGCCCGCGCAGCGGGCTGGCTGCCGGGTTCCACTGGCCCGGGTGGTTGGTTTCCTTGGTTGCAGGGACGGTTTCTGGCTGGTCAGCCGGGTTGCAGGCGTGCTGCGGCGGTGGTGAGCAGTTCGGTGTAGGGGGCGTGCCGCGCCAGGTGCAGTGTGGTTTTGCGGGCATGGCGGGCGATGCGTCCGGCGGCTGAAAACAGCCGCAGCCGTAGCGTTTTCGGTTCCCAGCGACGTGCGGGGTGGTCGTGCAGGGCGAGTGTCTGCATCCAGGCGGTCAGGTCGAGTGCGAGCGCGACGACGGCGAGCCAGATGCGGTTGGCGTCGAAGCTGTGGAACGGAAGATTGCGCAGGCCAGTGTCTTTCGCGTTTCTGATCCGGTCTTCGCAGCGGGCCCGCTGGCGGTGACGCAACTCGAGGTCGGGCAGCTGGCCGCGGGTGGTGTTGGTGACGAACGCGGTCAACCGCATCCCGTCGCGGTCGGTGAACCGCAGCTGAGCACCGGGGTGTGGTCTCTCTTTCCTGACGATGAGCCGCATGCCGGGCGGCCATCCGGTCAACTCGGTGATGCCGGTGACTTCCACGACCCAGGCGCCGTCGCGGACCTCGCCGTCTGCGTCGTAGGCCGGTGTCCAATCCTGCGGATTCAGGTGGGTGCCCATGGCGGTGACGATCTCGTCGGTGAGAGTGAACCCGACCGAGTACTGCAGCCGGCGGCGGTGGCAGTAGTCGAGGAACTCGTGGGTGCCGCCACCGGAATCGGTGCGCACCAGCACTTTCCGGCCGACCCGCCATCCCGGCTGCCACGGCAGCTGAGCGAGGGCATCGCGGAGAACCTGCTTGTGGTCGGCAGCGGTATTACTACCGGCGTTGCCCGGCCGCAGCATGGGCGCGGCGGGCTCGCCGGTGCCGGTGCGACCGTGGTCGATGAACGACCACAGCGAGTGGAAGCCGAAGCCCCGCTTGAACGTCGGTGTGGCGTTCTGTTTTTCCGAGTGCGCGTCGGTCAGGGTGGCGTCGAGATCGATGATTAACGGATCATCGATGTTGATCCCGTGACCGGGGGCGTTCGGCCCAGCCACGGCCCACGCCTGCGCCCGCGCGTCCGCGCGTGCAGAAGCGATGGCGGCCAACGCTTTCGGTGCCTGGGCAGCCAGCGCGGTGATCGTCCGCGACACCGTCGGATCCGAGGCCACCAGACCGAACACGCCCGGCTCGGCCCGTAACAACGCCACATCCGCGGCGCAGTCACCACCGACCGCGAGTGTCACCGCCAAATCCAGCACGATCTTGCCCGGGTCGTGGACAGCCATCGGTTTGCGCCACGGCCCCAACTGTTCCGACAAACCCCAGGTCAAACCAGTTATCTCGGCAGTACGCAGCAGCAGTGCCGCACCTGCGTGTGACACCACGCCCGCACCGTCACCGTCGATGGTCAGCCGCGGATACGGCGATATAGACTTGCCCACCAGAAAGGTGCTCCAAAACCTCGATCAATTCAGCCTTCGCAAGTCGAATTATCGCAGGTCGGAGCACCTTTCGCCATTCCCGCCGCAGGTTAGGCGCCATTACCATGATTGGCCGAGGCTAGTGCCGCAGTGACACCGGTTTGGCCGGCACCGATTACCGCGGCCGAACGGGTGGAACGGGGAACGGAATTCTGCGTTGTCATGCTCGGATCATCCGGGGTGTGACCTGTCCCTCGTGAGTGTTGCGATCAGCGAGAATCAATGCGGCGACAGCGGTTTTGCCTGGCGTACCATTCGGGCCATGTCGTTCACTGTTGCCGAGCTGACCGGAGACCGGACCGAGCAGTACCGCCAGCTCGCCGCGCAGGCGGCGGCGCTGGTGGCGGGCGAGCCGGACCGGGTCGCCAACGCCGCGAATCTGGCGTCGCTGGTGTTTCACGCGCTGCCCGAGCTGAATTGGGTCGGGTTCTATTTCTTCGACGGAAACGAGCTGGTGGTCGGACCGTTCCAGGGTCAGCCCGCGTGCGTCCGCATTCCCATCGGGAAAGGTGTGTGCGGCACCGCGGCGCAGACCAGGGAAACGCAACTGGTGCCCGATGTGCACGCGTTCCCGGGCCATATTGCGTGCGACGCGGAGACGCGTTCGGAAGTCGTTATTCCGTTGGTGCACAATGGCGCGCTCGTCGGCGTATTCGACCTCGACAGTCCGAAGCCGGACCGGTTCGATGAAATCGACAAGGACGGATTGGAATCCGTCGCACGGGCTTTCCTCGATTCCCTCCCGTCTTAGTCGTTCCGGCGAACACCCAGGTGCTCGCCGGAACGACCGTGTCTACGAACCCGGCGTAGCGACCGCCGCGCCTGGACGCGAGACCTCGTCGGGTAGCGCGGTGGATCCGGGGCCGCCCACGCGATAGCGCGCACCGCGATGCTCGTCGGGCAGCCGGTCGCCCGCTTCGAACAGGGCGTTACGGAGGGTGCCCGGCACGTAGTCGGTGGCGTACGCGCCGCGTTCGGCGAGAACCGGGACAACGTGCTGGACAACATCTTCGAAGGAACCGGGGGTGATGGCGTAGGCCAGGTTGAAGCCGTCCAAATCGGTGTCCTCGACCCATTCCTGAAGCAGGTCCGCGACCGTGGCACCGGAGCCGACGAACACCGGGCCCATGCCGCCGATGCCCGCCCACCGTCCGATATCGCGCACCGTCCACTCGCGGCCGTCGTCGTCGAACTCCTGGAAGGCGGCCACGGCGGACTGGATGGCGTTGCTCTGCACCTGCCCGATCGGATCGTCCAGGTCATAGCCGGACAGGTCGATACCCATCCAGCCGGACATGAAGACCAGGCCGCCCTCGATGCTGGCGTAGGACAGGTACTCCTCGTGCTTCTGCTGTGCTGCTTCGTCGGTGGCGTCGGTGATGATGGTGGCCAGCGCGTAGATCCGCGCGGAGTGCGGGTCGCGGCCCGCATCTTGCAGCGCCGCGCGGATCCGGGAAACCGTCTGGGCGAGTAGTCGTTTCGATGGTGCGGCGATGAAGATGGCCTCGGCGTTCTCCGCGGCGAAGCGCACGCCGCGGGTCGAGGCGCCCGCCTGGTAGATCACCGGTGTGCGCTGCGGTGACGGCTCGGAGAGGTGGATGCCGGGCACGGTGAAGTGCTTGCCCTGATGGCCGATGTGGTGCACCTTCGCCGGGTCGACGTAGACGCCCTGCGCGGCATCGCGGACCACCGCGTCGTCCTCCCACGAGCCTTCCCACAGCTTGTAGAGGACCTCCAGGTATTCGTCGGCCTGGTTGTAGCGCTCGTCGTGGTCGAGCTGATCTTCGGCGCCGAAATTCCTTGCCGCCGAGGGCAAGTAGCCGGTCACCACATTCCAGCCGATGCGCCCGTTGGTCAGGTGATCGAGGGTGGAGAGTCGGCGCGCGAACGGAAAGGGATGCTCGAAACCGGTGCCGGTGGTGATGCCGAACCCGAGGTGTTCGGTGACCGCGGCCATGGCCGAGACGAGCAGCAGCGGATCGGCCACCGGGATCTGCGCGCCCTGCCGCAGCGCGGCGATATCGCTGCCGCCGTACACGTCGTAGGTGCCGAGCACGTCGGCGATGAAGATGCCGTCGAAACGCCCCTGCTCCAACAGTTTCGCGAGTTCGGTCCAGTAGCTCAGTTCCTTGTACCGGTGCGACTGGTCGTCCGGATGCCGCCACAGACCCGGGGATTGGTGGGCGACGCAGTTCATGTCGAAGGCGTTGAAGCGAATTCGGCGGGTCACTGCGCGGCCTCCGTCGCGGGCTTGCGTTCGCCCGCGCTCCAGGCGAACGGCAGGTCGGCGCCGTTCAACAGGTGATCGCCGATCGCCCTTGCCTTTTGGATGGCCGGGTTGTGCACCGAGATGGTGCGCGCGTTGCGCCAGTGCCGATCCAGCCGCTGGCGTTCCGAAACGACCGACGCGCCACCGACTTCGAAGAGCAGCGTGGTGGCGGGCAGCACCAGATCGATCACCGCGAGCTGCGCCTGGGCGGCGGCGAGTTCGGCTGCCACCAAAGACTTTTCGTCCTTCGCGCCACCGGCGAGCACCTCGTCGAGGATGTCGGCGACGGCGAGCACACTCGACCTGGCGGCGAACGCGGCGGCGGACAGGCGGCCGATCACCTGTTGCACCAGTGGGTCCTCGCGCGGTACGCCCGCGGTTGAGTGCGAGTAGCTGCGCGTGCGTCCCGCCACCCACTCTCGTGCGTCCAGTTCCGCGCGCTGTGCGATACCGGCGAGCACCGAGAGCTGGACCAGCTGAAGATACGAGGTCGCGTAGGTCGGGCCGGGGGCACCATACCCGGGGCCGAGGATTCGCTCCTCGGACACCACGACATCGGTGAATTCCGTTGTGCCGCTGGCGGTCAGCCGCTGCCCGAAGCCGTCCCAGTCGTCGTGCTGGCGCACGCCTTCGGCGTTCGCGTCGACGAGCACACCCACTCGCTCACCGTCACGATCAGCTGCGGCCAGGATGTAGTCGGCGTACAGGGAGCCGGTGCTGTAGTACTTCACACCGTTGAGCAGCCAGCGGTCGCCGTCCTTGGTCAGCCGGGTGCGGTAGCGGTCGACCGCGCCCACCCCCGGCTCGGTGATCGCGTTGCCGACCAGCGTGCTCGTCGCCGTCCGCAGCCACTGCTCGCGGCTCGGTCCCGGCTCGGCCAGCAGTTGGTCCTCGACGAACGAGAAGTGCACGCGCAGCGCCTGCGGCAGGTTCGATTCGGCCGCCGCCAACTCGATCAGCAGCCGGAACAGCTGCCGCACGGTGACGCCGTATCCACCGAACTCGACCGGCACCCGCAGCGCGCCGAACTTCGCCTCGCGCAGCCAGCCCACCTCCTCGAACGGCAGGCGTCGATCGACTTCGCGCGCCACCGCCCCCTGCGCGATGCGCGCGAAGATCGGTCCGAAGACCGCATCCAGTTCGGAGTCTGTGGCGGATTTGGCCTCGATGGATGTCATCACCCCACGATGGCGCAGCGCCGTGCTCGGCTCACGGGTTGCGCGCACCGCGATCGAAATGGTGGTCCGCCGGAGTTGTCGGTAGGTCCCGCTACAGTCGCGACGTGGCTGGATCGCAGTACTCGTTCACGGCGGAAGTGTGGGAACACTCCGGCATGGGGTCGTGGCATTTCATCTCGCTGCCCGAGGAGATCGCCGACGAAATCGAGGAGCGCTACGCCCAGCTCGCCGGTGGGTTCGGCGCGGTTCGCGTGCACGTCACGATCGGTGCCAGCCGCTGGTCCACCTCGCTGTTTCCGGACAAGTCACGCGCCACGTACGTGCTGCCGGTGAAGAAGGCGGTCCGCACCGCCGAAGACCTCGGCGCTGGATCGCGGCCGAAGATCGAGCTGGTCGTCGCCCTGGGCTGAGTCCGGACGGTCAGTACTCGCGCGGACCGAATTGCGGCGGGCCCGGTGGGTAGCCACCGGCCTGCGCCGCCCTGCGTTTGCTGCCACTGCGCTTCACCGCGACGACGATGATCACCACGAGTCCGAGGAGTAGCCCACCACCGCCGACGCCGAGCGCGGCGAACAGCTGGTAGACGAACGAGCTGCCGAGCCCGCGACCGATGGCGGCGGTGACGCCGGGGTCACCCTTCGTTGTCACGTGATAGGTGCCGGGCTGTTTCGCCTCGAACGAGAAGGCTGCTTCGCCGCTGTGTTTGCCGAAGGAGTAGGTGACGGTCGCGTCGTATTTGTTCAGCGGCACCGCCGAACCGCTCGGATCGGTGATGACGATGTTCACCCGGCCGCCGTAGCCACCGCCCGAGGTGTCCTCGAAATACACTGTGTAGCCGCCGGTTTCGGCTAGCCGCAGGTCACCGGAGCCGGGCACCGCGATCCGCTGGAAGTCATCGATCTTGCTGGACGTCTGGGTGATGCCGAAGACGCCGAGACCGAGGCCACCGAGCACGCCGATGGCGATGAGCAGGCCGCCGAACGCGAACCACCAGCCGGACGGCGTGATTCGTTGCGGAGGGGCCGGATACGGCGAACCTGGATGGTGCGGTTGCATGTCGGCCCTCGTCTCCCCCGGCCGACACACACATCGACGTCACGCCAGAATAAGACAAATGCCGCAGCCGCGCCGACTATCGGAGTGGTGGGGTCAGCGCGGGGTGGCCATGCATTCGGTGGCGATGCGGGCGCTCGCGGTGCGCGCCTTTTCCGCGTCGTCCTTGCTCATGCCGAGGGTCTCCTGGTCGGCGGCCTTGGTGTCGTACTCGTTGCTGACCATGACGCGCAGGCCGTCCTGCGAGATGCCCTGTTCGACAAAGAGTTTCGCGGCGCAATCGGCCAGTTGCTGGCTCTTGAGGCCCTTGTCCTGGAGGGACTTGGCGAGGTCCGCCTGCGTCACCGTCGGCGCTGCCGCCGCTTTGTCGTTGCCGCATGCCGCGAGCACCGGCAGCGCGATGAGCGCCGCGGCGATCAGGGAGATCCGCACCTGAATCCCTATCTGTCGAAATGGACACCGTCGAATGGACGCTGTGGGACGTCGGCCACGATGGTACCGATCAGGTCGGAAACCTTCGCGCGCTGCAGATTTTCACAAATCCATGGCGGCGCGCAACGCGGTATCCAGGCGTTCCAGCGTCTCGATTTCCATTTCATCGACCCGTTCCGCGAGCCACCCCCGGAAGATACGACCGATATTCCCGGCGTGCACCCAGCCGTAATGTTCCACCGGCACCGCGAGGATGTCCTGGGGATCGTCCTCGACCACCTCGGCGGCGATCAGCCAGGGCCTCGGCGACTCGTTGATGCCGTCACTGCTGATGAGCACGACAGTGCGGCGTCGCGGCGAACCATGCGGGTTGTAGATCCACAGTTCACCCCGCCGCACGCATCGCCTCCTCGGCGGCGGCCATCTCGGCCGCGTCGGCGGCGGCCTGCGCCGTCACATCCACTGCCGGACCGCACCCGGTGCGCACGGCCTCACGCCGGGCGGCCTTCGATATCCACGCCGACGGCGACATACCCGCGCGGGCCGCGGCCTGCTCGGCGAAGGACCAGGCGGCCTCGTCCAGCGAAAGGGTTACCTTACGCGTTGCCATACCATTTATCGTACCGACTTTTCGGGCCACTGCCAGCGGAAATTATGTGGTTTTTGCCAGCAGACCGGCAACTGATGGCTGGTGACTGCTGTTACTGTGGGCGCACCGGCGGGCGGAAAGTTGGGATGACCGAGATGACTACGTTGAACCATCACCGGGTCGGGGCGGGCGAACCGCTGGTTCTGGTACACGGCATCGGCAGCCGGTGGCAGGTGTGGGAGCCGGTCATCGACACGCTTGCCGAGTCTTATGACGTGATCGCTGTGGACCTGCCCGGCTTCGGCGGTTCGGCGCCGCTGGCCACCACGACCGTCGACACGCTCACCGATGCGCTCGCGGAATTCCTTGCCGCACAAGGGATCGAGCGGCCGCACCTGGCGGGGAACTCGATGGGCGGGCTGATCACGTTGAACCTCGGCGCACGCGGGCTGGCCCGCTCCGTCACCGCCTTCTCGCCGATCGCGTTCTGGGACAAGGCCGGTCGCGTCTGGTGCCAGCAGTCGCTCGGCAAGTCTCGGATGCTCGTCGGCCCGATGAAGCGCGCACTACCGACCATTCTCGGCACAGCCGCGGGCCGAACCGTGTTCCTGAGCTTGGTCTTCGGTAAGGCATGGGCGGTCAGTACCCAGGTGGCGATGGATACCGCGAACGGTGCGGCGGACGCACCGGGGTTCGAGTCGGCCCTCGCTTCGTTCGCCGACGCGAAGCTGCACGAAATCGGCGCGCTGGCAGACATTCCCGTCACCATCGCCTGGGGCAATCGCGACATCCTGCTCACCTACCGCACCCAGAGTCGTCGTGCCCGTGCGGAACTGCCGGACGCCGAACACGTCACGCTGCGCGGCAGCGGCCACACGCCGTTCTACGACGACCCCGCCGGGTGCGCGCGGGCAGTGCTGGACACCATCGGTAAGCAGTAGCGGTCAGCGCTCCCCGCGCGGCTCGGTCAGCGTGTCCGGATGCGCCGTCCCCAGCAGGATGCGCACCGCATTCCGCCAGCGGTGCTGGATGATTCGGTTCCGATCGACCTCACCGGTCAACAGCACCCGCATGGCGAGGCCGGTCATGATCTCGATGGTGAACTCGGTGATCGTCGGCACCCGTGGGTCATCCGGGAACTCCGCGCGGAAGACATCGCGAATGCTGTTGTGCATCAACTCGAACAGCCGATGCTCCAGCGGCAGGAACGCGGCGAGCAGTTCCGGGTCGGTGCGCGCACCGACCCACATCTCCAGCGCGGCCCAGAACGACGGGCCGCTGAGCATCCGCATGGTCAACTCGACGGCGGCCTCCAGCCGATCCGCCGCGTCCGGAAGTTCCGCGAATTCCATTGTCAGCTGGTCGAATCGACGGGCGGCGAGATGCTCGACCGCACCGGCGAGCAGATCGGCCTTGGTCGGAAAATGATGCTGTAGCGTGCCGCGCGGCACCCCGGCCCGCTTCTGCACCTCGAGCGTGGTCGTGCCCGCATAGCCGACCTCGACCAGGCTCTCCACCGCCGCGTCGAGGAGCCGCGTGCGCATGCGCGCCCGGCGCTGCGCCTGCGTCTCCCGGACGCGTTCCCCGGCGGAAGTCAGCGGCCCTGCCACTGCGGTTCGCGCTTCTGCGCGAAGGCGAGCGCGCCCTCGGCGGCGTCCTTGGAAAAGATTGCGGGCAAGGCGATCTCACCCTGCTTGGCGAACGCCTCGGTCACCGTCCAGTCCGGCGACTCGTCGATGATCCGCTTGCTCGCGGCGACGGCCAGCGGTGCGGCGGTGGCGATTTCGGCGGCCAGCTCCAAGGCGACATCCAGGGCCGCGCCGGGCTCGGTGATCCGATTGACCAGGCCCAGTTGGTAGAGCCGCTCGGCGCCGATCCGCCCGCCGGTGAGCGCGAGTTCGGCGGCAATGCTGCGCGGCAGCCGCTGGGTCAGGCGCAGCACACCACCACCGGCGGCGACCAAGCCGCGCCGCACTTCTGGGATGCCGAACTGGACGTTGCTGGCGGCGACGATGAGGTCACCGGACAGCGCCAGCTCGAAACCACCGGCCAGCGCGAAACCCTCGACCGCCGAGATCATCGGCTTCGCCGGAGGTTTCGCGGCGATCCCGAGCGGACCGCGCCGCTGTGTCATCGGCATCTCGCCCTTCGATGCGGCGACGAGATCCATACCCGCGCTGAAGGTTCCGCCCGCGCCGGTGAGCACCAGCACCCGGGCGGAGTCGTCGGCCTCGAACTCGTCGACCGCGGTCTCGATGGCCTGCGCGGTCGCGAGGTTGATGGCGTTGCGGGCCTCGGGGCGGTTGACGGTCAGCACGGTGATGGCGTCGCGCCGTTCGACCAGAATCAGGTCTGTCATCGGACGGTCCTCTCGGTGAGCAGGATGAGCTTGTCGGCGGCGGTGATGTCGGCGGCAGCACCGAGCGGATCGCCGTTATCGAACGCCGCGACCGTCTCGGCGTCGGACGCCCGGATCAGTATGCGTTCGCCGGTCGGCGTAAGAGCGCTCACCACAACGGCTTCGGGTTCGTCGACGTGGTCGGGCGCGGGGCCCTTGCGGTAGGCGACGGTGTACGACTCGACGGTGGCCGGGCCGGTGTAGCCGGGGGCCGCGTCGCGCCTGGCAACGGGCACCTGCGCCTCGATCGAACGGAACAGCTGCGCAGGCGGTTCGGCCGAGTACACGCCGACACCATGCTTGGTGATGTACCAGCCGAGCGCGGTCGCCAGGCCGTAGGCGCCGGGGTCTTCGCGCAGCAAGCCGACCAGTGTCGCGATCGAATGGGTGGTGTAGTTGTTGCCGGGGCCGCCGCCGAAGGTGAGCCCGCCGGTGACCGACAGCGGCCGCGCCGGATCGTCGATCGGCAGCCCGAGCGCCTCGGCCGCGACCTGCACCGCGACGGGGAAGCAGGAGTACAGGTCGATGTGCGCGACCTCGTCGATGCCGATACCGGCGGCACCGAGGGCGGCCTGTCCGGCGGCCGCGATGGCGGGCGAGGTGGCCAGGTCCGCGCGCTCGGAGACGAACCACTCGTCGGTCGCGGTGGCACCGCCGTGCGGGAACACCCACCGGTCCCGCGGCACCCCGGCCGCGGTCGCGGCGGCCGCGCTGCACACGATCAGCCCCGCGCCCTGATTCACCGAGAGGTTCGCGATGAGCAGCTTCGGATACGGCGTAGACACCAGCCGATTCGCGGGCGTGGGCGTCACCAGATCGGCGGCGGTCTGCGACGTCGGCTGCCACGCATAGGGATTGCCCGCAGCCACCGCGGACAGCCGCGACCACAGGCCGCCGATCCGTGCTCGATGCTGTTCCTCGGTCAGCCCGAGCCGACCGCGCAGGGCGGTTTCCATCAGGGCGTAGAAGTACACCGGGCCCCACAGACCGGCCGCGGTTTCCATGTCGGAGTTGGGTGCGCGGTCCGAGCCGATGAGCTCTGTCGGCTGGACGTCGTCGGACTGGTCCGGCCAGTTCAGCGTGGCACCGGTGCGGGTGGCGGTGTTCCATGCGGCCACCGCCTCGGCGCCGGTGATCAGCGCGATGTCGGATCGGCCGCCGGCGATCGCCTGGGCGACGGTGTTCAGCAGGCGCTGCGGTGCGTCACCGCCGAAACGCACGGACTGCATCGTTCGCTTCGGAGTCGCGCCGAGCTCGGCGGCGACCAGCGCGCCGAGATCCGGGTACGGCCTGCTGACGGGTGCCGCGGCCGCGATCAGATCGGCGGCGCGCACCAGTCGATCGCCGGTGCCGCTGTCGGCGCCCGCGCGACGCAGGGCTTCGGCGGCGAGTTCGACCGGACCCGGCAGCCCCGACTCGCCGCTCCGGTGCACGACCTGCCCGGCGCCGACCAGCACCGGCGTTCGAGGGTCCATTCCCGCTGGCAGCATTGTTCCTCCGATGATCTTGCGGGCCGCCGACCGAGTCGACGCGGATACCGTCAGCATTGACGGTAACTCGGGTTCGATTACAGCAGAGACCGCATGACCGGGGCAATGGTCACCTACCGCTGAACTGACTCACGGGTAAGATCCGGGCATGGGCACCAACATCGCGCTGCGGTTCGACGGCGACCGCGCCTACGTCACCCTCGACCGGCCGGACAAGCACAACGGCCTCACCATCGACATGCTCGGCGAGCTGATCGACACCGCGCACACCATCGCGGGCCGCGACGATGTGCGCGCGGTCATCCTGTCCGGCAACGGCCCGAGCTTCAGCAGTGGCCTGGACATCGCGAAGGCGGCCGGCGACCCGCTGTCCATCGTGCACAGCTTCATTCCGCTGCCGTGGCGCGGTACCAACACCTTTCAGGAGGCCTGCTGGGCCTGGCGCAGGCTGCGGGTTCCGGTGATCGCCGCGGTGCACGGCCGCTGCTACGGCGGCGGGCTGCAGCTCGCACTGGCCGCCGACTTCCGCTTCGCCACCCCGGACTCGGAGTTCTCGGTGATGGAGGCCAAGCACGGCCTGGTGCCCGACATGACCGGCGCGGCCACCCTGTCCCGGCTGATCGGCGTCGACAAGGCGCTGCTACTGACGATGACCGCGGACACCGTCGACGCCGCCTACGCCGAGCGGATCGGCCTGGTCACCGAGGTCACCGCGGACCCGCTCGCCGCGGCGGAGAAGCTCGCCGACCGCATCGCGACGCGCTCGCCACACGCCGTCGCCGGTGCCAAGCGACTCTTCGACAAGGCGTGGGAGGCCTCGACACGCCGCACCTTCGCACTGGAACGCGCGACGCAGCTGCCGCTGATCATCCGGCTGGCCACGACACGGGGGAAGTCCGGAAGCTAGCGCCCAACGGCCCCTTTTGAGATACGCACCACATTTTCGACGAGTTCACTGCTAGCATTTCCTAGAGATTTGCCAGCCAGTCGAATGTGGTGCGTTGCACACCGCGAATGGTCTGCGTATCGCGGGAATTCTGTGTTTCGTATCGCTCTCGGCGCGGATACGGAGGGCTCACAGACTTTGACCAAGACGGCATCCATCTTGCTTTCGGCGTTGGCGGGTGCTTCGGCCTTGCTTATCACTGCAACTACCCCCGCCAGCGCAAACCCAAACACCATCAATCCAATTCCGGTGCTCAACGGGAGCAACGGCCTGCCCAATCTGGTCGGGCGCACCAAGGCCGTATTCCAGATGACCGGCATGGCCAGCCCGAACAACACCCAGGCCTACAACGTGCTCGGCACCGACCTCGGCATCATGTGGGACAACGGAAACGGCGAATTGCTGACCGCATTCGGCGACACCGCAGGCGTCGGCTTTCCGAACCTCTTGGCGGGCAGTATGTGGTCGTGGCGGTCGAACATTCTGACGCGCAGCCACACTCAGAACCCGGCCGGAGGCATCTACTTCGACAGCGTTGTCCGCGATGTATTCGGTCAGGCGCGCGACCTCGTACCGAGCCCGAAAATCCCGTTTCTGGAGATTAGCCGTATTCCGACCGCGGGCATTTCGGTGGGCGGAGTCCAATTCATGAGCCTCATGTCCGTGCGCAGCTGGGACGAGGTCGGGCAGTGGAGCACCAACTACTCCGGGCTCGCCGCCTCCGGTGACAACGGCGAGACCTGGGGCGAGCTGCCCGCCACCCGACGCCCGGATGACGGCGGCAACAGCAACTTCCAGATGAACGCCTTCCTCAAGGACGGCGGCTTCGTCTACGAGTACGGCACCCCGTCCGGACGCAACCAGTCCGCGTTCGTGGCGCGCGTTCCGGAAGTCCAGATCACCGACCTCGGCGCGTACGAATACTGGGACGGCGGGGCGTGGCGACGCGGCGACGTCAATGCCGCGGCGCCGATCATGTGGGGCGTCGGCGAACTCTCGGTGATGTACAACGCGTATCTCGGCCAATACATCTCGCTCACCACCGACCCGTTCAACTCGGTGGTGCTGCGGCGCGCGTCGGCGCCGACCGGTCCGTGGAGTGATCCCGAGGTGTTGATCGACACCAGGGAGCTGCCGAGCGCGTACGCGCCGTCGATCTTCCCGTACCAGACCGGGCGTGATCTGTACTACCTCACGACCGTGCACAGCCAGTACAACGTGCTGCTCATGCGCACACCGCTATAAGGGTTTCCAGCACCGGGATCGGCGCGATCCAACACGGCTCTTGACCTCAACAATGCTTGATGTATGAGGCTTGGCCGTGTTGGATCGTCGTCGTTCAGGAGGAACCATGGGAACCGTCGCACCCGAGATCGCCACCGTGCGTGCCTGGCTCAGTGCCAACGCGCGTCCGGTCGTCGATACCGATCCCGGCTATGCCGGACCGGATCTCGATCCCCTGATCGATCGGCTCGGGTCCGCGACGGTGGTCGGACTCGGTGAGTCGACGCGGTTCTCCCGGCAGATCTACGGAGTGCAGGAGCGTTTGTTCCGCGCGCTGGTCGAGCGACATGGCTTCCGCGGGTTGGCGATTCAGGACAGCGCCCGTTCCGGCGAGCGGTGGGACCAGTATGTGCGCACCGGCGTCGGTGATCCCGAATCGGTGCTGGCCGGATCGTGGCGGCCGTGGCGGACGACGGAAACTGTTGCGGCACTGGAGTGGATCCGCGCGTTCAACCTGGCGCATCCCGACGATCAGGTCCGGGTCTTCGGTGTCCAGCCGCCGAGTGCGGAGCCCGCGGACTACGACGTGGTGCTCGATTACGTGCGCCGGGTCGCCCCGGATCGGTTGGCCGCCATCGAGGCTCACCTCACACCGATCCGCAGCGCGCATCGGATGGACGAACATGTCCAGCGGCATCAGGGCATTCATCCGGGCCGTCTGTTCGCCGAGGATGCACGGGATGCCGTCGCGTTGTTCGAAACCTTGCCGCCTACAACGGAATACGCCGATGTTCACCGGCATCTGCGGCTGATTCTCGACTTCCACGAGAACAGCGTCGCCGGGCAGGGCGGGTTCGGCCGTGACGAACGGCCCTCCGGCCAGCGCGTCATCGATTGGCAGCGCGACACGGGAACGAAGATCGTTTACTGGGATGGCATCGCGCACACCACGAACGTCCGGTTGGGAATGGGGACAGCGCAGTTCCGCGGCGTCGGCGCCTACCTGCACGACGTGTTCGGCACCGGCTACGCCTCGGTCGCCCTCGGCTTCCACCACGGCAACCTCGGCATGACCACGGCGCCCGAGCCCCGGCCCGATCTGGTGGACGCGATCCTCGGCTCGGTCGATCTGCCCGCCTACTACGTAGACCTGCGCGACGAGGCGCCGGAGGCGGTGCGTGAATGGCGGCGCGGGCCGGCCAAGGCACGCGTCATCAGCGGCATCTACGACCCGGCCAAGGATGCCGACGCGAACATCACCGTCGCCTCGCTGGCCGACGCCTTCGACGTGCTGGTGCACATCCGGGAAACCTCGCCGGTGCACTGGTTGCCGAGCGACGATCAATAGACTCGCTGGCATGGATGCGACCGATTGGGACGAGCGCTACGCGCAAACTGAATTGGTCTGGGGCGCACCGCCGAACAACACCGTGGTGGAGCACGTCTTCGGGCTGGAGCGACGCACGCCGCTGCGGCCCGACGGCCCCGACGGCGAAACACCCGAACTCCCGCGCGCCCTGGACCTGGCCTGCGGCGAGGGCCGCAACGCGCTGTGGCTGGCCACCCACGGCTGGCAGGTGCACGCAGTCGACTACTCGCAGGTCGGCGTCGACAAGGGCCGGACCATCGCGACCCGCCTGTCCCGCTCGGTGCGCAGCCGGATCAGCTGGCAATGCGCCGACGTCACCGATTTCGACGCCGCCGAGATCAGCGGCCCGTTCGAGCTGGTCCTGATGGTCTTCCTGCACCTGCCCGCCGATCAGCGGAGCAAGGTGGTCCGCCGGGCCGCGGACCTGCTGGTCCCCGAGGGCACCCTGCTGATCCTCGGCCACGACACCACCAACTTCACCGACGGTTACGGCGGCCCCAAGGACCCCTCCGTGCTCTTCACCCCCGACGACATCGCCGCCGACCTCGGCGAGGCCATCGCCGACAAGCGCATTCAGATCCGGCTGGCCGAGCGCATCTTCCGGCCCACGGAGGGACGCGACGCCATCGATGCCCTGGTGATCGCCAACCGTCCGGCGACGGAATCGGACGAGGTCGAGCCGTCGTCGTGAGGTCACGGCAGCAGTAGCCGCCAGTACAGGGCCCATGGAATGAACAGGACGCCCGCGAGGATCAGCAGGGTGAGCCTGACGCGGACCGCCCCGCTCAGCTGACCTCTCGCCCGCCACCAGGTCAGCGCCGTCGCGGCGGTCGCGAGCAGCGCTGCGAAGGTACAGATCTGCAGCAGTAGCCATGGCAGGGTGCGACCGGCAACGAAGGCAGCGGCACCTTGGCCGCCGGTGGCGAAGATCCACACCAGGTAGCCCAGGGTTCCGACGACAGCCACGAGCCCGGTCACGGACAACCATCGGGCCGGCCACCGTACCGGATTCCGACCGGATTCCGCGCGCCGCCCGATCCAGGCGGAAAGCGGATATCCGGCGAATCCGATCAGCAACAGCACCAAGGTGGCGTATCGCACCGCCGCCGCCTCGTACCAAGCTCCACTAGACGGTGCTTGGCTCGTATCCACTTGCGCGGGAACGGGTTCGGCGCTGGACAGCGGCGCACGACCAGCGGCTACCGACTGGACCCAGGAGGTCATCACGTCGGCATATTCGGGCCCTAGCGCACCGAGCGGCTTGCCGTCGACGACCAGACCACCGACCTTGTCGAAGCCGTCGGTGGTGGCGTGCCCGGTATGGCCCGCACCCGGCACGAACCGAATGGTGGCGTGCTGATTACCCGCGTGTTCCAGGGCCCGCTGGAACACCGCGGCACTCTCGGCGGGCGGGGTCAGGGTGTCGTGCTCGCCCCACAGCGCCAAAACCGGCATTCGAAGCTGCTCCAGCATCGGCACAGTGTCATAGCCCGCCTCCGGAAAAGCGCCGGTCTCGGAGATCAGCAGCGCGCCGGGTCGCGCCACCGCATCGCGGAACGCACCGGAAACCGCGGCGTGGCGCAGCTGATTGCCCAGGTTCCACGTCTGCGTGCGCAGTGGGTCGAACCCGGAGGCGCCGATGGTGACCAGGAACGCGACATCCGGCGACTTCGCGGCGGCCTGCGTCGCCACCCAGCCGCCCTCGCTCAACGCCCACAACCCGGCCTGCGCCGGATCGACGTCCGCGCGGCCGCGCAGGGTGGCGAGACCGGCGAGCACGTCATCGGCCAGCAGGCCGAAGTCCCGTTCCATGAACGAGTAGCCGTCCGTGCGTTTGTCGAAGGCCAGGGTGACGATGCCCGCGCGAGCGAACACCTCCGCCTCCGGGACGTACTTGGCACGGGGGCCGGGTCCCGCGCCATGAACGAGCACGATGCCGGGAAGTTTCGCGTCGGCGGCGACGGAACGCGGCCTGAAAACGGTGCCGTGCAGCGTCAGCCCGTGACTCTGGAACGAGACCTCTTCCTGGATCGGATCATCGTCGGCGGGAACTGCACCGGCGACGCTCATGCTCGAGCCGAGACACGCGATCACGACGACCGCGACGAGTACCGAGCATCGGATGGAATATCGACCGATCGCCGACGAAATACGCGTCAGCCAGGTGTTATGCATGCAATGAACGGTAGAGACGGGAGCGTCGTCCGACATCGGGCTGCGGAGTTAGACCCTTAGCCCTACAAGCACTTTCGAGATAGCGCCACCGAGGGATGTGGGGCTGACGAACCACGAGGTAGCGCCACCGAAGCAGTGGCCAACGACATTGGGGGCGTGTCCGCAGCGGAGGGCCTGGCTAGCGTGACGGGTGATCACATCCACAACGTAGGAGCTATCCGATGAGCCGTACCACCCTGAAAGTCATTGTCGCCGTGGCGATTACCCTGACGGCCGGGGCAGGGACGGCGAACGCGGCGACCGGTGGGATTCCGCTGGAGCCCGCGTCGAGCACCCAGGCGGATCAGGTCGGCACGCAGCCGACGCCGATCGGCGTATCGCCCGGATCGAGCAGCGCCGCGGCCCTGGCCTGCCTCGTGCAGTCGATCTCCTACGGCGCCAAGTACTGCCTGTAGTCGACGCGGTCCCCGGCTAAGTGGTCTTGCCCGTTAGTTTCTCGGGGGTTCACGCGGCGGCTGGTTATGCGGCACGCTGGTGCTCGCAGCCGGTGGGTTGTTGGGAGTGCTCGTTCTGTTTATGCCGCTCGATCCGGGCCAGGAGGTCCTCGAGGTCGGTGTGGGTGAACTCCCATTTGAAGGGCCGGGCGGTCTCGTTGTAGCGACGCTCGAAGGCGGTGAGCCGGTCTTCGACTTGGTCAAGGCTGGTGAAGTCGTTGGGAGACAAGGCTTTGCGCTGCAGGATGGAGAAATAGATCTCCACCTGGTTCAACCAGGAGGCGTGCACCGGGGTGTGGACCATGACCGCGTTGGGGAACCTGGCGCTGAGCCGGTCACATGCGGCTTTCCCGCGGTGGCTCGACCCGTTGTCGACCACCCAGAACACCCGTTTCGCCGAGGCGTAGGGCTCGCTGGTCATGACGTCGCGCACCAGGGTCATGAACGGGGCGATTCCGGTCTTGGCTGCGCAATGCCCGAGGACGCGGGCGCGCCCGATGTCGTAGGCGGCCAGGTAGGACAGTGCTCCGCCGCGGTCGTATTCGTGGTTGATGCGCATCATTCGCGACTTGCCGGGCGGGAGTGTGGGGTGGCAGCGGCAGCGGGCCTGGATGGAGGTCTTCTCGTCGGAGGAGATCACGTATTCGTTCTCGGCGAGGGGTTGCCCGTCCCAGATCCGGTGGTAGAGGTCGAGCACTCGGGCAGCTTTGGCGGTGAAATCGGGGTCGCGGATGAATATCCACGACTGGAACTGCCACGGTTTGAGTGCTGCACCGGCCAAGATTCGCCGGATCGTCGAGGCTGAAATAGATTCGGCGATACCGGATCTGACAGACTCGACGGCCAGATCGCTGCTGCTCCACCGCGACAACGGCACCCCGGTCTCGGCTGGTAGTCCGCAGGCGAGGGCTTTGACCTGGGCTCGCTGCAGCGGTGTGAACCGCGGCGGGCGACCCGACCGAGGCCGGTCGCCCAGCCCGGCCAGGCCGTGGTCGGCGTATCGGCCGCGCCAGAGCCGCACGGTGTCGACGACCACGCCGCGGCGGGCTGCGATCATATTGTTGGAGTGCCCGCGCGCGGCGTCCAAGACGATCCGGGCCCGGATGACGTGCTGGTAGGCGAGGGTGCGGGAATAGGCGATCTTTTGCAGCCGGCGCCGCCCGGACGCGGTCAACATGATCTGGCGGGCACGGCAAACAGGCACGTGGGCAACAACTTTCATCACGATCAATTTCGAACCGACCGCGCGAGGATGCCCTGGTTCGGCACCGTCACCAGTGACGACACGCCGCAACAGGCAAGATGGCCGGTATGGCTGCCATCCCTGCCTCGACGAAAACTTCCCTAGGCCAGCGGCTGCGCCAGCACGCCCGCGACCACTGGCCCCAGCTGGTCGAGCTGCACATCCGTTTCCACGCCCAATTCGCCTACGTCGAAGCCGAACTCGCCGACGGGAACCGGCTACCGCTGCTGCGCCTGCGATACGGCTCGTCGGCATCATTCTGGGGATTCGGTCTCTACCTGGCCAGCAACGATAAATACCAGGACCAGATCCTGCCCTCCGGGCTGCCTATCGGTAGCCCTCAAGAAGCCCTCGACTGCGCCTGCGGCCTCTACCTCAACCACTGACCCCCGACAGAGTTACGGGCAAGCCCACTAAGTACTCCACCGCTGCAACCACGGCGTGACCGTCTCGACGATGACGTCGAATCCGGTGCGGAACGAGTGCGGCTGGCCGGGGATCACCCGCACCTCGGCGGCGTCGGCGGCATCCGGGATGCCGAACGGATCGCTGCCGCCGTTGATGACGACCACCTCGATGTCACCCGCGTCGAGCAACTCCTCGCGCCGGGTCTTCTCCGGCTTCCCCGGCGGATGCAGCGGAAACGACAGCGCGATCACGCCACGCGCCTGGACCGCGACCGCCGTGCGACAGGCCACCCGAGCGCCGTTGCTCCGCCCGCCCTGGATCAGCGGAACCTTCTTGATCCGGGTCCGCAAGGCGGCCACGATCTCCAGCCACGCCTCGTCCTGCTTCACCGCCGACCCCGGTGCGCGGCGTCCGGCGACCCGATAGGGCTGCACCACTCTGGCCACCGCGCCGCCCAGGTCCAGGGCGGCATCGCGCACGGTCAGGATGTCTTTCGCGTCGACCCCGCCGCCCGAGCCGTGCGTGAGTAACAGCAGGAAGGCGGGCTTGCGCGGCCGGTCGAGCTCGATCTCGGCCGGTCCGGCACTCGTCTCGATTCGCACACCCTCACGGTAGCCCGCAGCGGCGTGTCAACTCGTCAGCGCGCGCGTGGCGCTGTTTTTCGCGTCACATTCCCGCTCGAGCCTTTGCCAGTCCATTACCGACCGGTAATATAGATACTAAGTTACCCGCGAGTAGCATGCGGAAAACGGCTACCGGTAAAGCGAGAAACGGGCGGGAACGGTCAACCAACCGACCGCACCAACTCAACGGAGAGTGAGTACTGACATGGGTCACTACAAGAGCAACGTCCGCGACCTGGAGTTCAACCTCTTCGAGGTCCTGGGCCTCGGGTCCATCATCGACAGCGGCGCCTACGGCGACCTCGACACGGACACCGTCAAGGAGATGCTCAACGAGGTACGTCGCCTCGCCGAGGGTCCCCTCGCCGAGTCGTTCGCCGACGCCGACCGCAACCCGCCGGTCTTCGATCCGCAGACGCACACCGTCGCGATCCCCGACTCGTTCAAGAAGTCCTTCCGCGCACTGCAGGAAGGCGGCTGGGAGAAGCTCGGCATCCCCGAGGAGCTCGGCGGACTCGCCGTCCCGCGCACCGTGCACTGGGCGATCAGCGAGCTGATCCTCGGCGCCCAGCCCGCCGCGTACATGTACGCCGCAGGCCCCGGCTTCAACACCATCTTCCACAACAACGGCACCGACGAGCAGAAGAAGTGGGCCAAGATCGCGATCGATCGCGACTGGGGCGCCACCATGGTGCTCACCGAGCCCGACGCCGGTTCCGACGTCGGCGCGGGCCGCACCAAGGCGATCAAGCAGGAAGACGGCACCTGGCACATCGAGGGTGTGAAGCGATTCATCACCTCCGCCGACGCCGACGACCTGTTCGAGAACACCGTCCACCTGGTGCTCGCCCGCCCCGAGGGCGCGGGCCCCGGCACCAAGGGTCTTTCGCTGTTCTTCGTGCCGAAGTTCCATTTCGACCACGAGACCGGTGAACTCGGCGACCGCAACGGCGTCTTCGTCACCGGCGTCGAGCACAAGATGGGCCTGAAGGTCTCGGCCACCTGTGAGGTCACCTTCGGCGGCAACGGCATTCCGGCCAAGGGCTGGCTCGTCGGCGAGGTGCACAACGGCATCGCGCAGATGTTCGACGTCATCGAGAACGCCCGGATGATGGTCGGCACCAAGGCCATCGCCACCCTGTCGACCGGTTACCTGAACGCCCTCGACTACGCCAAGGAGCGCGTCCAGGGTGCCGACCTGACCAAGATGACCGACAAGGCCGCGCCCCGCGTGACCATCACCCATCACCCCGATGTGCGGCGCTCGCTGGCCACCCAGAAGGCGTACGCCGAGGGCCTGCGCGCGATCTACCTGTACACCGCCGCGCACCAGGATCCCGATATCGCGCAGCTGGTTTCGGGTGCCGACGCCGATCTCGCGGACCGGGTCAACGACCTGCTGCTGCCGATCGTCAAGGGCGTCGGTTCGGAGCGGGCCTACCAGTACCTGACCGAATCGCTGCAGACCCTGGGCGGCTCCGGCTTCCTGCAGGACTACCCGATCGAGCAGTACATCCGGGACGCGAAGATCGACTCGCTGTACGAGGGCACCACCGCCATCCAGGCGCAGGACTTCTTCTTCCGCAAGATCGCCCGGGACCGCGGCGTCGCGCTGGCGCACGTGGCCGGTCAGATCCAGAAGTTCATCGAGACGGAGGCGGGCAACGGCCGCCTGAAGGGTGAGCGCAAGCTGCTCGCCACCGCGCTCGAGGACGTGCAGGGCATGGCCGCCACGCTCACCGGGCACCTGATGGGCGCCCAGGAGAACCCGTCCGAGCTCTACAAGGTCGGCCTCGGTTCGGTGCGCTTCCTGCTCGCCGTCGGTGACCTGCTCATCGGCTGGCAGCTGCTGCGTCAGGCCGAGATCGCCATCAAGGCGCTCGACAACGGTGCCACCGGTGCGGACGAGTCCTTCTACCAGGGCAAAGTCGCGGTCGCGCAGTTCTTCGCGCGCAACATGCTGCCGGAGCTCACCGCGGTGCGCACCATCCTGTCGAACCTGGACAACGACATCATGGAGCTGGACGAAGCTGCGTTCTGATCCTGTCGCATAACCGAATACGACGAAAACGGCCCGGACCACTCCGGGCCGTTTTCGTGTTCAGGCGGCGCTCGATTCGATGAGTTCGTCGATGACGACCTGATTGCCGCCCAGTTGTTTGGCCTGGTACATAGCGGTGTCGGCACGCTGGATCAATACGGTGGAGGTCAGCGGGTCGCAGGTGTTGTCGAGCACCACGACGCCGATGCTCGCGGTCACCGCCACCGGCTCCACCGATTCGGCGGCGCGCCGCACCAACTCGGGCTCGGCGACGACGCGCCGCACCAACTCCGCCTGGGCCAGAGCCGATTCCGCACCCAGGTGCCCGAAGAGCACGAACTCCTCCCCACCCGTGCGCGCCACCACCATCCGCGACCCCACCGCGGCGCGCAGCCGTTTCGCGGTCCGCACCAGCACCTCGTCGCCCACCCCGTGGCCGAAGCGATCGTTGACGTCCTTGAACCGATCGAGATCGAGCGCGATCGCGCAGGTCGGCGTCCGACAACCCGGCGCGCCCAGCTTCGCCAGATGCAGCTCGAGGCCACGCCGATTCAACAGGGTGGTCAACGGATCGGTGATCGCGTCCTGGCGCAGTACCCAGTAGCAGAACTGCATCGAAGGCAGCAGCACCACACCCGCGGCCACCGAGATCAGCACGATCGCCATGCCCGCCAGCGGATCGCCGCCCACCGCGACCATGCGAGCGGTCAGTGCCACCACCGACAGCACTGTCCAAGCCGTGTGCACCGCCAGCACCTTGGCGCAGTGCATAACCGCCAGATAGCCGCCGGTCACGACCAGCAGGCTGACACCGAGCGCGCCGTACACCCGGTTGGATTCCTGCAGATTGGCCATCGTAATCGCGAGATCCGCGGCCGCGAAAAGCACCAGCGATTCGCCCCGGCTCGGCCACGGCAGAAACCACCAGCGCACGGCCCAGAACAGCGCGAACGCGGCGATGATCCAGTCGAGTCCGCGGCCGATCTCGCTGGGCGGACCCGTCTCGGACGACAACACCAAGATGGCGATGCCCGCCAGTACCAACCCGCCGGCGCCGACGATCACCTTCGTCCAGTGCACTGCCGCGTGCGAGTCCAGGGCGCGCGCCAGCCAGTTGTAATCGGCCGGATCGTGCCACCAGGCCTTGAGCATCACGCGACCATTGGCCACAGGCAACCACCAAGCGCAGAAGGATCAATCCATCGGAACGCCGAGCGCGAGATTTCATCGTCGGAATCCCACCAGCTACTTGGTCCAGTGTATGACTGCTATGGCCCTGATGCACCTATTCGGGCGCGGGCAAGATGTATGTCACGAAGCTGATTGGCAAAAGACATACCTGTTCAGAGGCCATCTTGTGCGTTCGACCAAAGCGTCCGTCGAAGCACGATGGCCGCACCCGCTCACCCGCCCACCACTCCGCACATTCCCCCCATAGCGGACATAGTGAAACTTCAGCAAACAGCGCGCGGCATCTGCGCGCGCCCCAGTAGGAAAGCCCGAGGCTCCCCCCTTCGGAGCCCCGGGCGCGACCGCACCGCGTGACGCGAGGTGCGCCACGCGCTGCGGTCGGCATATCCCCTCGTGCGGATCGCCGCGTCACCATTGATGAACGGCGATCGGTCCCCCGCCTTCTTCCGCTCGCGCCACCCGCTTCACTGAGTGGCACGCCGGATTCCTGCCAGCTGTAACTGCCAGGGAATAGTCGTACCATGTCGTCGGACGACGGAATGAAATCTGTTCCGAGACAATGCCGATCGAGATTTGCCATGGCGTAGCCGGATGTCGAGGGATGACTCTTGCGATCGAAGCCCAGGCCAGTGCACCCCGCCGTGCCGAACAACCGAACCCGATCGACACGACACGCCTGGACGGCATATAACGGGCCCATCTCGGGCGCACGGTTGAGATAACTCGACGAAGGCAGTGATGCCGGTTGACTAGTAGCTATTGACACCGGCTGGACTGCTTGGCAGCCCGAAAGAAGCGTGGCTAAAGTCCCACGGGCATTCAGCTATCGGGTAGTAAATACCGAGACAAGAGTCACAAAAATGTTTTGTAACGCGCACCGTTGAAGTGCGATGCGTGACGCGTTCAGCCAATTCTGTGTATTTGCCCAGTTACTGACGCATTGCGTTGTACTTTTTGCATGATGGCGCCCACTTATTGTGAATGACAATGGTTTTCGGCACGCGTGCCGACGGCTCGTCTGCACGCGCCGAGCGCACAACGCACTCAGTCGAATTTGATTGGTGACCACGAATTCCGGCATTGCCGACGGCGGCGTCGAATGACTCGTTCAGGTCCCGGAAACGACGATTGCCCCACCTCGAATGAGGTAGGGCAATCATGTCTGTCCGCCGAGCGGATATGTCAGCTGATGAGGGTCAGGACATATCGACGCTTTCGCTTGCTGACTACTCGGCCGAGCCGGAGGACAGCGCCTTGAGGAGGTCGGTGAGGATGGTGGCCGAGCCGCTCTCCGTCGCCGTGCTGGTCTTGGACGAGCCGGTGCCCGAGCCGTCACCGGCGCCGGTCGCGGTCTTCGACGAGCCGGTACCCGAGCCGTCACCCGCGCCGGTCGCGGTCTTCGACGAGCCGGTGCCCGAGCCATCGCCCGCTGCAGCCGAGGCCAGGCCCGAACCAGCCAGGATAATGCCGGCCGTAGCCGCGAACACAACGCCGAACACGCGAATCTTGCTCATTTAGGAATCTTCCCCTTGAAGAATTGGTCCCTCAATCGGCGACCTGCTGGTAGCCGAGCAAGATTTTTCTATCACAGGGATTCGTCGGCTAGCGACCCCCTAGATACATCGGGGACCCGGCCGTAATAGCTCAGTGATAACGGGTCATGCACCGCGAGGATGTCGGAACAATGCCTGCAGATCTGTTGTCGTACCGCGACTTCTACGGTTTTGCAGGTCTTGCGCGGTAGACATCGGCATACCAGCATGTCGACGCCCTGCCCGTAACACCCGGCAGCGGAGGCGATCCGAAGCTGCAGCCCTCGATACAGCAACTCAGGAGCATTGACCCGAGACCCGCTACGCACTCGTACTTACCCAGCAATTCAAGGGTTATGGTGTGATTCATTTCATATGAAATCTATGAAATCTATGTAACTTTCGGCCGCCGATACCGATAGCTCGCCGAATTCGGTTTCGCGACACGTCAATTCGAGTCCTGCATAGCGCAGTCGACGCCGCCGCACCTGCTCCACCATCCCATCGTTGCGCACAACCGGCGCGACGGGCGGGCGAACGATCCACAACGCGGCCACGGCATGTCGTTTGCCAGGCGGCCATTCGGACCTCAGCATGGTCCATATGGGTATGGAAAAGGTACCTTCGGACATCAATCGTGCGGTCGGCGCCGAGCTCAGGGCGGCCCGGGCGCGACGAGCGCTGACGCGTCCGCGCCTCGCCGCCCTGACCGGGCTCGGCGTGAGCACGATCCAGCGCTTCGAGAACGGCGATCGATCGCCGGACATGCAGCAGCTGTACGCGTTGTGCACCGCGCTCGACATCCCGATGCCGGAGTTCGTTGCCGCCGCACTGCGCGACCTCGAACGTCCAGCGGAGTAGCTACCCCGGAGTCGTTGCGCTCACTCGCATTTCACGACGGGGATGGGGTCGTATTTGACCGTGCGGGTGTGCCGGTAGACCTCGCGTCCGGTGCGCTTGTCGGTGATGATGCGGGTGTCGGAGGTGGTGAAGCCGGGGGCGCCCTCGGAGGCGATGCAGTCCTTGCCCTTGGGGAGTTTGACGGTGGTCGGCTCGGTTGTCTTGCTGCGGTCGCCGGTTACCGATTCGACGTCGACGGTCTTGGTGCCCCAGAGGCGAACGGTCACTTCGGAATCCGTGGTGACGGCCTCGATGAAGACACCGGTGGGGGTGTTGTTGCGGAAGCGCAGATCGATCGCGCCGTCGAAGACGGTCGCCTCGCGCGCGGCGGGGTAGCGGGAGATGTAGTAGCTGTGCTCGGTGTGGCCCGCGTCCTCCATGCCCGCGAAGTACGCGGCGTTGTAGAGGGTGGTGGCGAACTGGCTGATGCCGCCGCCGACGGCGGTGCCGGGCCTGCCATGGTCGATGATGCCGGACTCGACATAGCCTTCGGCGGTGCCGCGCGGACCGGTGAAGTCGTTGAGCGAGAAGGTATCTCCCGGCTTGACGACGGCGCCGTTCACCTTCCGGGCGACCACCTTGATGTTCACCCCGGACGGACCGCTGAATCCGTTGGTGGTGAAGGTGCCCATGGTCTCGACGACGCCGAGCCCGTTCGCCGCCTCGGTGGTGAGCTTGGGCTCCACCTTTTCGTAGATCGCCTGACCGTTGCGCTCCTGCGGCGCGGCGAGCAGCGCCGTGAACTGCTCGAACGTCTTCGGCCAGTTGATCTTGTCGCCGACGACCGCGGGCACCACCGTCGGTTGGCCACCGTTCAACGCGAACGTCGCGTCCTTCGCCTCGATCTCGGTGGCCGCCAGCTGAGGCGCCAGCAAACCGACCGCGATGTTCTGATCGACGGCGAGGGCGAGACCGCCCTGACCATCGGGTGCGAAGGAAAGCACGGTCGCGATCTGCTCGGGGTCGAGCTTGGCCGCCGCGCCCTTGCCCGCGAACGTGATCGGCGCGCGCACCGCGGGCTCGGCCACCCCGCGCAAGGCCTGCTCGACCGCCTCCGGCCGCACGGTGAGCGGCGCGGGGTGCACCGGAAGATCGAGTGCGACACCGGCGATCCAGTTGTCGATCAGTTCGTCGCGCGCGGCGGCGGGGTCGAGCACGCGGCCGGGCACCGGGGCGACGGCCACCGGTCTCGCCTTGTCGAAGGCGATGGTGCCCTCGACCGACGGCCGATCGTGCACGCGCAACGCAGTCAGCTGACGCTCCAGCGCGGCCTCGTCGACGGCGCTGGCCACCGCGACATCACGGGTGGTGAAGAACGAGGTGAGCCGGGTGATCGGATTGAGCGGCTGCGCGCCGATGCGGGCCCAGGTGCCGTCCCAGTCCACGCCCAACCCGGCGGTGGCCGGGACGAGCCTGGTCTGCACGTCACCGATGCGCAGCGGCAGCTCCCGGTCGGCCCGCGGCGTGAGCTCCGCGCGCAATCGCGCGTCCGCCGCCGCCGTATCCAGGCCACCGACCTCGACGCCCGCGACAACGGTCCCGCGCGGCACCTGTCCCGAGGACAGCACCCAGTCGACCGCGTAACCGATGCCGGCCACCGCGAGCACCGCACCGACCGCGATGCCCGCGCGCTTCACGACAGTGCGATTCAGCCGCTTGGGCGGGGGTCCGGAGATCGGCCGCCGGGACGGCGCGGGCGGGCGCGCACCGGGCTCGGCCCGATGGGTGGCCCGCCGGGTCGGGGCGACCTGGATCGGTTCGGTGGGTGCCGAGTCGCCGCCCCACTCCTGGGGCGGGTTCGCCTCGTGTGCCTGGGCCGATTCGAGCAGCTGGCGTAAACCGACCTCGCCCGCCGGTTGTTGGCCACGGCGTCCGGTGCTCGACTGGCTCGTCACGAACCGTCCTCCCCGTTCGGTTGAGTTGGGACTCACCCGACGCGAGTCTCCGCCAACGATAGTGCGCGACGCCGACAACGGCAGGTGAGCACCGTTGAACAGCAAACTCCGTGCAATGGAGCCGATCCATCACGCAAAGGGCCCCGCGCAGTTGCCGGGTCGGGGGTCTGGCAACTACGCGGAGCCGATCTGATTATCGGTGCGGCGCACCGTGCGTTACACAGCCGAACAGACCAGGATCGGACCGAAGCGGGACAATCCAGTGGACGAGTGACCGGCCACCGCACACACGAGGAGATGGATGGCATGCAGCTGGGAATGATCGGCCTCGGGCGAATGGGCGCCAACATCGTGCGTCGCATCGTCAAGGACGGGCACACCGCCGTCGGCTATGAACGTCGTCCGCACCAGATCGATGTGCTGCGCCAGGAGCTGGGCGACGACTTCCAGGGCAGCACGGACCTCGCGGATTTCGTGCGCACCCTGGAAACGCCGCGGGTGGTGTGGGTGATGATCCCGGCGGGCGCCACCGGCGCCGTCATCGACCAGGTCGCCGCGCTGCTCGAGCCGGGCGACATCATCATCGACGGCGGTAACAGTCGCTACCACGAGGACATCAAGCGGGCCGAGCAGTTGCGCCCCAAGGGAATCCACTACGTGGACATCGGCACCTCCGGTGGCGTCTTCGGCCTGGACCGCGGCTTCTGCCTGATGATCGGTGGCGAGGCAGAACCGGTGAAGTACTTGGATCCGCTGTTGAAGTCGATCGCGCCCGGCGTCGAGGCGGCCGAGCGGACGCCGGGACGCACCGGTGAGCCGTCGATGGCCGAGCAGGGCTATCTGCACTGCGGGCCCGCGGGCGCGGGGCACTTCGTGAAGATGGTGCACAACGGCATCGAGTACGGCGCGATGGCCGCCTACGCCGAGGGACTGAACATCCTGCACAAGGCGAATTACGGCGCCGAGCACGACGGCGAGTTCTCCGCCGAGGAGACGCCGCTCGAGCATCCGGAGTACTACCAGTACGACCTGGACGTGCCCGAGGTGACCGAGGTGTGGCGGCGTGGCTCGGTGGTCGCCTCCTGGTTGCTGGACCTCACCGCGAGCGCGCTGTACGCCGATCCGAACCTCGATTCGTACAGCGGCCGGGTCTCGGATTCCGGCGAAGGCCGGTGGACGATCGATGCCGCGATCGACACCGGCGTTCCGGTGCCGGTGCTGGCTTCCGCGCTGTTCCAACGGTTCTCGTCGCGCGGTGAATCGCTCTACGCGGACAAGATGCTGTCGGCGATGCGCAAGGCGTTCGGCGGACACAACGAGCTGCCGGGGGCGTAGCTGAACTGCGGCTCCCGCGTTGCGCGGGAGCCGCGGTGGTCAGCGACCGGTCAGAAGCCGGCGGCCTGCGCCAACAGCTTGGCGACCGCGAGCGGTCCGAACCAGAACAGATAGTTGATGCCGTAGAGAAATGCCATGGCGGGTAGTCCTTTTCACTCGAAGTTGCGGTCGATCCAGTCGATCGTCTGCATGCCGAACAGATCCGTACCCCAGCCGTAGATGTCGGTGAGCATGCGGACCATGCTGCAATCGCTGGGCTGGTAGGTGACGTCGGTGCCACCGGCTCGATAGGTCTCGGCCAAGTCCCGGGAGTCCTTGGCGGGCACCAGCGACATGAGCGAGTCGTCGGCGGCGCAGGAGGTGATGGCCACCTTGGCCTTCGGCGTACCGGACCGCCCGAGGATGTTCTCCTCGAACGCGCGCTGGAACGCGGGCTCGTCGGCCGGACCGAGCCCCGAGTTGAACAGGGTGTTCAGCGGCAGGAACGGCAACCCGAAGTAGGCGGGCGTCTGACACTGGGTGCGGAACGCGTTCGCCAACCCGACGCCTGCCGGGTTCAGCTTCGCGTTCACCTCCATCTCCGGGTACGCGGGCTCCAGGCCGAGCAGCGTGGCCAGTGCGAAACCGGAGCCCACCGAGCCGTCGGCCACCCGCATGAAGTTGCGCGGGTTGACCACCATCCCTTCCAGCACAGCGGATTTCACGTCGAGCTCCGGCGCGTAGGTGGGCTGCAGCTCGGCGGAGAAGGCGGCGCCGACGCCACCGCCCGCAATACCGAACAACGCCGTCGGCGCCTTCGGATCGAGTCCGGCCTCGCGATGCGCCAAAGCCGCACGGACACCGTCGAGTTGGGCGTGCGCGGCGAACTTGCCCGCGAAGACACCGTGCGGCTTGCGATCCCCGTCGTTGCCGACGTCGGAGATCATCACCGCGTAGCCCTTGTCGAACATCAGCGCCAGCGGGCCGAGCGCCGACCACGACGAACCGTCCAGCGGGTCGCCGCCGGTCCACTGCGTGCTCGGGTGGCAGGACCAGCCGACGCTGTCGTTGGCCTCCTGATAGGAGATCAGCTTCTTCTCACCTACCGGCGGGCCCTGGTTGGGGATCATCAGGATGCCGGTGCTGATCGTCGGCGTGACACCGTCATTGGCGGTGGTCACGTACATCAGCTTGTAGGCCTCGATGTCGGGCGGCGTGATGCCCAGGAACATCACGTCGACCTTGTTGGCCTTCAGCAGCGTCCCCGGCTGCTCGGCGCCGGTCAGCGGCGGCTCCTGATAGAACGGGTCGTTGGCGAGCAGCGCCTGGAACGCCTGATCCGGCGGAACCGGTTGCGCGCCTTGGATCTGGCCGACGACGAAGCCGTTGAAGACTCGGTCGAGTCCGGGCGTCGGCATTTCCTGTTCCGCCGCAGCGGTTCCCGCACACAACACCAACGAAGCGGCCGTCGCGACGGCCACGGTGAAGCGTTTCATCTAGCGCACCGCCATCGTGTCGATCGGGGTCACCTGGATCTGCCTGGCGGCAGAATCCAGCAGCTGGGGGATGTTGAACAGCGGTCGATGCGATTCCATCTGAATCTCGTAGGGCGTGCGCATCACGGCTTCCAGTGCGGGCCAGTTGTTTTCGACCTGGAACTTGTACTTCGGCAGCAGCTCCGTGGTGATGTAATCCCAGCGGGAGTCGAACTCCGACCAATTCCATTCCGGCAGTGGCAGTGTCACCAGCGCGGGCTGTCCGTTGGCCATGGTGACCTGCATGCGCACCGGATTGAACTGCCGCGGCGGTGCGACGCCGGCGACCGACGGTGATCCCGCGGCGCCGCTGACGTAGGTGATCGCCTCACCGATGCTGCCCTTGTAGCTACGCACCGAGTCCCACTGGTCGCGAATCACCCATTCCTGTTCGCGGCGCAGCAAAGCCCCGTTGCCCGAGGCGATCCGGCCGTAGTCGCCGGAGGCGACCCCGCGCCAGGCCTCCATGATGTCGTCGCCGAACAACCCGGCCGCCTGGAACTCCTGCACCGCGGGCAGCCCCTCGGTGACGTAGGCGTCGTGCATGGGCATCAGATCCGAGAAGATGTTCTTCTGCATCACCAGGATCATCCCGATGATGTAGCGCAGGTCCTCCGGCGAGATCTGCGAACCCGCCTCGGCCAGCGCCATCAGCCCGCTCGGAAGTTGCGCCACCGCTTGCGGTCCGGCGGCCTGCTCGACCGCCGCGATGACGCCGCGCGCGGACTCGGAAAGGCCGGGCAGGCCGTAGATGTTGCCCATCAGCTCGAAATCGACCAGCCCGCCGCCGAAGTCGGCGCCGACCTGACCGCCCATGCCCGCCCACTGCAGTTCGCGATGGTTCAGTTGCAGGTCTTCGTAGTAACGGTAGGACCTGATCAGGTTGGTGCGGTTGGCCTCGACGCCCGCGCGCGGATCCCAGGCCCGCAGGTCGATGGCCGCCTTGTTGGTCGCGTCGACCAGCCAGTACTGGTAGAGCAGGGCGGCGTATCGAGTGGGCGCGATCCCCTGGGCGCGCGCCTCGTCCAACAGCCCGCGCAGCTCGTTCACGTCGTAGGGCAGCTCCGGGTTGACGCCGCCGGGGCTGGCCGCGGCGTCCCGGTTCACCAGCGGCAGATCCAGGTAGCGGTCCACGTCGCCCGCCGCTCCCGCCGGGGCCGCGACTGCCAGTCCGAGACCGACCGCGGCCGTCAGGGTCAGTGCGGTGGCACGCAGCGCTATTCCGATTCGCATCAGCTGTTCAGCCTTCCCCTCTGTTAGCTCGAGTCGAGTAATTCGTTAAGCCGAAGAGATGTCCTGCCGGTAGCTGCGTGTCGATTTGGCAGCGATGAATCGCTTCGCCGATCGTGGAGCTCCGGTAGCACAGTAGGTGACGTGCAGGTAAACACAGAGATCAACCCTGCCGCAAGAATCGATGTGACGGGCTCGCGGCAACCGAAGAAAACGTGTAACACGCAAGTTGCCTGCTAGTTGCTGGTAAATCGGCCGACGGACGTGGCGAAATGAGGCCGGGATGTGAATCGGTATTCATGAGATAGCTCACAAGCGGCGCGAACGGCGCATCGAGATGACGGGGGCTACCCGAATCTCACCGTCTCAGACAGAATGGGTCGGAAGCTACGTCCACGGACCGCGACCGCCGCGGCCCGGATAGTGGGGTGAATCCATGGCCGACAAGCATGTGGTCCGCAATGGCGAGGTCGACATCGCCGTCTACGAGCAAGGCAATCCGGACGGACCGACGGTCCTGCTGCTGCACGGCTGGCCGGACTCGCATCACCTGTGGGACAACGTCGTTCCGGAGCTGACCGAACGGTTCCGGGTACTGAGCGTGGACAACCGTGGGCACGGCGCCTCGACCAATCCACCTGGCAACTCGGCCATTTCGACCACGACACTGGCCGCCGACTATGTCGCGGTGATCGAGGCGCTCGGCAACGGCGAACCCGCACACGTGCTCGCACACGACTGGGGCAGCATCGCCACCTGGGAAATCGTCTGCAGCCCTGAGGCCGAGCGCCTGATCGCGTCGTTCACCTCGGTCTCCGGGCCGAGCATCGCGCACGTGAGCAAGTGGGCACGCGCCCGGCTGGCCCGGCCGACGCCGCGCAATATCGCGTTGCCGCTGGCCCAGCTCGGTTCGTTCGCCTACTCGACGTTCCTCGCGCTGCCCGGCCTGCCGAAGGCCGCGATCAAAGTCGGGATGAGCGAACAACTCTGGCGCTCCGGGCTTTCCGCTGCCGAGGGCGCGCCGCCGGAGCAGATCCACCTCGCGCCGACGTTCAAGCAGGACATGGCGAACGGGCTGCGCATCTACCGGTCGACCTGGGCCGCAAATCCGCTGCGGGCGCGCGACCAATTCACCACGGTGCCAACCCAGATCATCATCGGCACCCGCGATCCCGCAGTGCGGCAATCGAGTTACGCCGACGAGGATAAGTGGGCCGACCAGGTCTGGCTGCGCGTGGTGAAAGGCGGGCACTGGCTGCCGTTCTCGCATCCACAGCTGCTCGCCTCGGCCACCGTCGAACTGATCGACGCCGTGACGGGTACGCCACCGGCCCGGGCCTTGCGCCGGTCGCGAATGGGTGTGTCGCGCAAGCCGTTCGAGGATCAGCTCGTCGTGATCACCGGCGGCGGCAGCGGCATCGGGCGGGCGACCGCGCTGGCGTTCGCGCGCGCGGGTTCGGAGATCGTGGTGTCCGACGTCAACGGCGTCGCGGCCGAGGCGACCGTGGCATCGATCGCCCAGGCGGGCGGCAAGGGCCACGCCTACGAGTTGGATGTGTCCGACGAATCGGCGATGCGCAAACATGCCGACGGCGTGATCCGCGAACACGGCGTGCCCGACGTGCTGATCAACAACGCGGGCATCGGCCAGGCCGGACGGTTCCTGGACACCCCGGCTGAGGACTTCGACCGGGTGCTCGCGGTCAACCTGAACGGAGTCGTCAACGGCTGCCGGGCTTTCGCCGGTGCGATGGCCGAGCGCGGGCTGGGCGGACACATCGTCAACCTGTCCAGCATGGCGGCCTACACCCCGCAGCAGGCGTTCACCGCGTACTCCACCAGCAAGGCCGCCGTGTTCATGTTCTCCGACTGCCTGCGTGCCGAATTGGCAAGCAGCGGAATCGGTGTCAGCACCATCTGCCCCGGCATCGTGCACACCAACATCGTGGCGACCACGCGCATGTCCGGCGTCTCGGCCGAGGAGGAGCAGCGCAGGCAGCAGCTCTACGACCGGCTCTACCGCCTGCGCGGATACGGCCCGGAGAAGGTTGCCGAGCAGATCGTGCGGGCCGTGCAGAAGAACAAGGACGTCGTCCCGGTGACGCCGGAAGCCAGGTTGCAATATGTCTTCGGCCGATTCGCACCGAGCGTCGTCCGATTCGCCGCTGCCCGAGGCAGTTTGGTGCGTTGACGAAAGAAGGTGGCATCCGGAACCGGATGCCGCCTTCTGTCAGCTGTTTCGAGCCTCTTAGCGCTCGATGATCGCGACGACGCCCTGTCCGCCCGCGGCACAGATGGAGATCAGCGCGCGGCCGGATCCCTTCTCCGCCAGCAGCTTCGCGGTCGAGGCGACGATGCGTCCGCCGGTCGCGGCGAAGGGGTGGCCCGCCGCCAGCGAGGAGCCGTTGACGTTGAGCTTGCTGCGGTCGATCGAGCCGAGCGCACCGTCGAGGCCCAGCCGCTCCTTGCAGTAGGCGTCGGACTCCCACGCGGACAGCGTGGCGAGCACCACGGAGGCGAACGCCTCGTGGATCTCGTAGTAGTCGAAGTCCTGCAGGGTCAGGCCGTTTCGGGCCAGCATCCGCGGCACCGCGTAGGTCGGCGCCATCAGCAGGCCGTCCGGGCCGTGGATGTAGTCGACCGACGCGACCTCGCTGTCGACCAGGTTGGCCAGCACCGGCAGGTTGCGCTCGGTGGCCCATTCCTCGCTGGACAGCAGCACCGCGGAGGCGCCGTCGGTCAGCGGGGTGGAGTTGCCGGCGGTCATGGTGGCGTCGCCCGCCTTGACGCCGAACACCGGCTTGAGGGTGGCCAGCTTCTCCACGGTGGAGCCGGGACGCAGGTTGTCGTCGCGGGTCAGCCCGAGGAACGGGGTGATCAGGTCGTCGAAGAAGCCGCGGTCGTAGGCGGCGGCCATGTTCTTGTGCGACAGGTAGGCCAGCTCGTCCTGCGCCTCGCGCGGCACGCCGAATTCCTTGGCGGTGATCGCGGCGTGCTCACCCATGGACAGCCCGGTGCGCGGCTCGGCGTTGCGCGGGATCTCGATGCCGAGCATGCTCGGGCGCAGCTGGCCGACCAGCTTGAGCCGGTCCTTGTTGGACTTGGCGCGGTTCGCAGCGAGCATCCACTCGCGCATGCCCTCGCTGACGCCGATCGGGGCGTCGGAGGTGGTGTCGGTGCCGCCGCCGATACCGGCGTCGAAGCGGCCCTGGGCAATTCCGTCGCCGACGGTGACGATGGCCTGGAGGCCGGTGCCGCAGGCCAGCTGCAGATCGTGGGCCGGGGTGTACGGGCTGAGCTTGCTGCCGAGCACGCTCTCCCGGATCATGCCGTGCTCGCCGACCCGCTTGAGCACGGCGCCGCCGACCACCATGCCGAGCCGCTCGCCCTGCAGACCGAAGCGGCTGACCAGGCCGTCCAGCGCGGCGGTGAACATGTCCTGGTTGGACGCGTGCGCGTACGCCTTGTCGGAGCGAGCGAACGGAATCCGGTTGCCGCCCACGATCGCGACCGGGCGGGTGGTCTTACCGGTCTTGGCGGTGCTCTTCGCCGAACGGGATTTGGTTGTCACTCGAGTCTCCAGGTCTCGTTGGGGATGTTCGGCGCTCCGGAGCCAGCGTGGAAGTCTCCACTGATCGGCGCCCCGTCGCGGTTGGTTTACATTAAACTTACTCTGGAGTAAGTTTGTTGTCGACACCGTACCCCCGCAAATGTGCGTGAGCAGACCAAATGCCGGGGGAACCAGCAGACCCGAGAACAGCATCGCGGCGTGAGCGACAGTCCCGGAGGCGGTAGCTTGCGTAACCACACGGCAGGGACAGTGAGCGCCGCAAAATCCAACACAGAAAAGGTAGGAACAGTGGCAGCCAGCAAGAGCAAGGGTGCTCCCAACCTCTACGGATCGTTCGTACACTCCTCCCCGGGTCAGTTCCTGGCGAGCAAGCTCGGGCTGCCGCAGCCGGAGAACCTGCGCCGCTACAAGCAGGGCGAGCCGCCGCTGCCCGGGCCCGTGCTGCTCGGCGGCAAGGGCCGGGTCGCCGAGCCGCTGCGCACCCTGCTGCCGGACTACATCTTCGCCGATTCGGCAAGCGCGGGAACCAAGTTCGGCGCGCTGGTGTTCGACGCGACCGGCATCGGTTCGATCGAGGATCTGTCGCAGCTCTACGAGTTCTTCCAGCCCGCCATGCGCAGCATCGCCGCGTCCGGCCGCATCGTGGTGATCGGTACGACGCCCGAGCTGACCGCGTCGGTGGACGAGCAGATCGCACAGCGCGCGCTCGAGGGCTTCACCCGCTCGGTCGCCAAGGAGCTGCTGCGCGGCGCCACCGCACAGCTGATCTACCTGCACCCGGAGGCCTCGACCGGCGCGACCGGCCTGGAGTCGACGCTGCGCTTCCTGCTCTCGGCCAAGTCGGCGTTCGTCGACGGCCAGGTCATCCGGGTCGGCAAGGACGACGCCACCGCGCCGGCCAGCTGGGACCGCCCGCTCGAGGGCAAGGTCGCCGTGGTCACCGGTGCCGCGCGCGGCATCGGCGCGACCATCGCCGAGGTGTTCGCGCGGGACGGCGCCAAGGTGATCGTCGCCGATATCCCGGCCGCGGGCGAGGCGCTGTCGCAGACCGCGAACAAGGTCGGCGGCACCGCGCTCGCGCTGGACGTGACCGCGCCCGACGCCGCGGAGAAGCTGGCCGAGTTCGCCACCGAGCGCTTCGGCGGCATCGACATCGTCGTGCACAACGCCGGCATCACCCGGGACAAGCTGCTCGCCAACATGGACGACGGCCGCTGGAACTCGGTGCTGAACGTGAATCTCGCCGCGCCGCACCGGATCACCGAGGGCCTGGTGGCCCGTGGCGCGCTGAAGGAGGGCGGCCGGGTGATCGACGTGTCCTCCATCGCGGGCATCGCGGGCAACCGCGGCCAGACCAACTACGGCGCCTCCAAGGCTGGTGTCATCGGCATGGTCAACGCCGAGGCGCCGAAGCTGGCGGAGAAGGGCATCACCATCAACGCGGTGGCGCCCGGCTTCATCGAGACCGCGATGACCGCGGCCATCCCGCTGACCACCCGCGAGGCGGGCCGGCTGATGAGCTCGCTGCTGCAGGGCGGGCAGACCGTCGACGTCGCCGAGACCATCGCCTTCTTCGCCAGCCCGGCGTCGAACGCGGTGACCGGCAACATCGTTCGCGTCTGCGGGCAGAGCCTGATCGGAGCATGATGACGCAAGTGATCTCGCTGAAAGAGACACCGAAGAACGGCCCGCTGTACCTGAAGGCCGCGCTGGGCGCGGTTCCGCTGCCGCTGGTTTCGGCGCGTAAGTCGACGCTGCCGGATCGGGTGATCCAGCTGGACGGGCTGCAGGTGGATCCGGATCATCTGGCCGCCTACTGCCGGGCCACCGGGCTGCGATTCGGCGATTCGCTGCCGCTGACCTACCCGTTCATCCTCACCTTCCCGATCGTCATGCAACTCGTTGTGCAGCGTGACTTTCCGTTCGTCGCGGTCGGTGCGGTGCACGCGGAGAACGTGATCGAGCGGACCCGCGACATCTCGGTGAGCGAGCCGCTGGATATCAAGGCGCACATCGAGAATCTGCGCGAGCACCCGAAGGGGCTGCTGGTCGACGCGATCACCGAGATCAGCGTCGGCCGGGAGCTGGTCTGGCGACAGGTCACCACCTTCCTGCACCAGCAGCGCACCTCGCTGTCGGGCGGGCCGAAGCCGGAGCCCAAGCCGGAAGAGGCCGCGCCGCCGCCGCTGCGCACCTGGCGGATCGATCAGAAGACGATCAACCAGTACGCCGCCGCCTCGGGCGATCACAACCCGATCCACATCTCGACGTTGGGCGCCAAGGCTCTCGGATTTCCGAAGCCGATCGCGCACGGCATGTGGTCGGCCGCGCACATCCTCGGCACGATCGAGGGCCGGGTGCCGGGCAAGGCCACCTACTCGGTGAAGTTCGGCAAGCCGATCTTCCTGCCGTCGACAGTGAACGTGTACGCGGATCAGGTCGAGGGCGGCTGGGATCTGGCCGTGCTGAACCCGAAGAAGGGGTTCCCGCACCTCACCGCGACACTGCGCTGACGCACTGAACGAACAGGAGCCGCACCCCGATCAGGGTGCGGCTCTTGTCGTTTCAGCAGCTGCAGTCGCAGCAACCGCAGCAGTCGCAGCAGCCACAATCTCCGCCGCAGCAGCTACCATCTCCGCCGCAGGCGCCGTCACAGCCCATGCCGTCGCAGTTCTTGTACCACGCGTCCTTGCGTTCACCGGTGCACGGCTGGGTGTGATCGGCGCAGCAGGCATAGCCGGTGCAGTACGCGCCGACGATGAGGATGAGGGATTCGCCGACGCCGGGGCGACGGTGACCGGTACGGCGCGAGTCCATTCGGACGTCGGTGTGGTCGTGGGATACCGCGCAGGTGTGGCCGACCACGGTGCCGATGCCCTGGCCGAGTCGGCGGAGCACGGACGCCAGCGGATCGAGCAGCATCCAGCGGACGGTGGGGACCGCGTCCAGCTCGGCCTGTGCGACCGCTTCGCGCAGTCGTGAATCCGATTCCCGCAGTAAGTCGTACGCCTGCGGCATGGTGGTTCCGGTGGCGGCGAGCGGATTGAAGCGGCCGCGCGCGAGGTCGGCCTCGTAGTCCTGCACGGCATCGGCGAGATGCGCGATCCGGCCGAATTGCCAACCCGCAGTGCGCAATGCGTCGACGTTATCCGGACGATCGGCCAAAACCGCTGTGTGCGCGAAGAACTCCGAAGCGCAGAGCTGGGTCGGCGCGGTCAATCTTGCCAGCGCATCCGTGCCGTCGCCTGCGGCCTGCTCCAACTGCGTCTGCATATTCAGTGCGGCAACAAGAGGTTCCACATCCAGGCCGATCCGCTGCGCGCTCACCTGCGCCTGCCCGGCCCACCGACTCGCGGCCTTCGCCATCGGCGTACGCGCCAGGACCGAGGCATCACCGTCGTCCACGTGGTCGCGAACCTTGGCCGACGCCAGCAAGAGTGACGCGGTCGCGGCCAGCCGCACACCGGGCGAATTCGCGGACGCGACCGACGCGCGCTGCATCCCCCGTAGCGCACACCGCCCCGCCGTGGTGCGCTCGGCCGCACCCGCGGACTGCACCTCGGTGAGCATGCTCAACACGATCGCGTCGACATTCGTTGTCGCACGGGCCAATTGGCCGTGCCCGTCCCGTAGCCCCAAACACAACCCGCACATATGCGTGCGCCACTCGGCCGCATCGATGCCGTACTTCGCCGCGCCGTGCGAACACGGCCTGAGCAACCCGAACAAATTCCGCCCCGTTCTCCCCGGCTCATTCTGGTTGGAGCCGGTCTGTGCTTGGTGATCTCCGCACTCTGGCAGGCCGTTAACCGCGCGGCAACCGCTACGGGCCGAGCACCCCCGGACAGCGGCGGACCGGCCGCCTACTCCGCTTTCTTGCGCCCCGCGAGACCGCGCCAGGCGAGATCGTCGAGCAGGTCGACGGCCTCGGAGACCTCGATGCGGCCGCTGGCCACCCGGTCCGCGATGGCCTCGCCCGCGCCGATCACGGCGACCGCGACGACGTCGAAGTTGGTGCCCGGTTCGGGGTGCTTGGCGCTGGATTCCAGCAGCTTGGCGGTCAGTTCGATGACGCGCTCGCGGGCGTTCTCGATCTCGGACGCGAACGCTTGCTGGCCGATGGCCTGCCGGTAGAGCACCTGCCAGGAGCGGCGGTTGCGGTCGACGAACCCGAGGAAACCCTCCAGCGCGACCCGCACCTGTTCGTGCGGCGACAGCTGCGGATTGCCCGCGGGCACCACCGATTCGATGAAGCGCAGCCCCTCGCGCTGGATGCAGGCACGGAACAACTCGTCTTTGGAGCCGTAGTACAGATACAGCATCGGCTTCGATATCTTCGCCTCGGCGGCAATGGCATCCATCGATGTATCGTGGAAGCCTTTCCGCGAGAACACCTCGACGGCGGCATCGAGCATCTGCTGCTCACGAACCGCCCGAGGAAGTCGCTTCGTTCCGCCCGCCATCCACTCTCCTACCAATGCTGAAGCTCATATATTACTCCAAGGTAAGTTCCGCGGGTCGGATTTGCCCACCAAGCGCGGAAACAGTGCCTCAGCAGCGCGGAAGCGCGCCCTTGAAGGTGGCCATCCGCAGCACCGACGCATCGACCTGGGCGGCGGGCAGGCGGCCCGCAGCCACCGCCTGCTCCAGCTGATCGAGCACGCTCGATACCGCGCCGGTGCTGATCCACAGCGCGTTGTCGGCGCCGGCGACCAGCGCGGCCTCCACCGCGTCCGCGATGGATAAACGGTTGGTGATCGCGGCCATGCCGCTGAGGTCGTCGGTGAAGATCGGGCCCTCGAACGGCGCGGCACCGTAACCGCTTCCCCCACGCAGCAGCGCCATGACCTGCGGACTGATGCTCGCGGGCACGTCAGGGGTGGTGAGGCCGGGGACGTCGAGGTGGCCGACCATCACGCCCGCGCCGGAGTTGATCAGGTTGCGGAACGGGACCAGGTCGACGGTCTGCAGCTCCGCCAGCGGCGGCGTGCGAACCGCGCCGCGATGCGAATCGCCCGAGCCGGAGCCGTGGCCGGGGAAGTGCTTCAGCACGGTGCCGACGCCGACCTCACGCATGGCCCGGATATAGGCGCCGGCGTACTCGGTGACCTTTGCGGGATCGGAAGAGAAGGAACGGTCGCCGATGACGGAATCGTCGGGCTGGCTGCTCACATCGCTGTCCGGCGCGAAGTCCACCGTCACGCCGAGGTCCTTCAGCGCGCGGCCCCTTATCAGCGTGTCATCGTGGAACTTCTCGGCGGAGATGCTGTGCGCCGTCTCCCTGGCCGATGGCGCTTCACCGATCAGTCCGCCCACCCGGGAGACGCGGCCGCCTTCCTCATCGATGGTCACCATGAGCGGCACCTTGGCCGACTGCTTGACCTGGTCGAGCTGACCGGTGGTCAGCAGCGAGAGATCGGTCCAACTGCCGACGAAGATGCCGCCGACCTGTTCGGTGCGCACCACGTTCGCGGCGTCGGCGTAACCCGTGATGCCGACGGTCAACAGCTGCGCCAGCTTCTGCCGCAGGGTGAACTGCGCGAGGTAGCCGGTCGTGCAATCCGGTTTCGCGGATGTTGTTGCCTGCGTGGGTGATACGGACGTCGACTCGGGCAGCGCCGCCCGCGACGGCGCGGAGTCGCCACCACCACCGCTCGAGCAGGCGGTCGCGACGGCGGCCAGCACGGCGAGCATGAGCAGGGGCGTCTTCCGCATGGGGGTCAACCGTACTGATCACGCCACGTCGCGGCACCGGTGGGTAGGCGGCCTCGCGTATCCGCGCTACGTGCGGCGGTCGCGCCTGGTTATCCGAATCGGATGTCTGGAGGCGAGATCGATTCCGCGCGCCAGCAGGTGGGACCGGCCCGGCCAAGGTAGCCTTATTCAATAGCCGTGAGTCTCCCACCAGGAGGTCATCGTGCCCTGCGATCTAATGCTCATTGCCTACGACGGGTCCGAGAACGCCAAGCGGGCCATCGAATACGCCGGGCGGTTCCTCAGCGCGGACCGAGCCATCGTGCTGACGGCGTGGGAGCCGATGGTGCGCCAAGCCGCTCGCCTGTCCGGGTTGTCCGGGGTGATGCAGCCGGAGTGGGTGCCCGACGACGAAATCGAGGACGTCGCCTACGTCGACGCCCGCACCACCAACACCGAGGGCGTCCGGCTGGCCAAACTCGCCGGGCTCAACGCCGAGGCACGCACCGCCGAATGCACGACGACCATCTGGAACGCCATCGTCGAATGCGCCGACGACCTGGACGTCGACATCATCGTCGCGGGCACCCGAGGCGCCACCGGCATCCGCGCCCTCATGCACAGCAGCGTCGCCGACGCGGTCCTCAAACACTGCCACCGCCCGGTCCTCATGGTCCCGCCCGGCAAGGAGCCCGCCGCCAAAACCGGTTAGCCGGAGCGTGAGTGGCACACCGCCGTGAGGGCGCTCACGGGTGGGTCTCGGTGGGTGGGTACGGGGTTAAGGTCGAGAGACTATGGATGGATTCCTGCTTGCCCAGCCGGACGGGGTGGTTCGGGCGTTCGGTAGCCGGGTCGCCTTCGATAAGGCTGATCGGGCGGTGGCCGCCCTGCGGGACGGCGCGGAGATGATCGTCGGTGCGCTGCCGTTCGATCCGCGTAGACCGGCCGCGTTGAGCGTGCCCGAGCGGGTAGCGCACACCGCGGGGCCGTGGCGGCCCGCCGCGCTGCCCGACCTGCCCGCCGTGCAGTTCGTCACCGAAATACCCAGTGCCGCTGAACATATCGCGCGGGTGACCAAACTCGTCGAGCAGCTGAACGATCCGGCGCAGCCGCTGCGCAAGGTGGTCGCGGCCCGGTCGGTGGTCGCGGAGGCGGCCGACGCATTGGACCCTGAGCTCGTCGCGGCCCATCTGCTGACGCGCCACCCGCACGCGAATGTGTTCGCGGTCGACCTGACCCCGGCCGGACGCACCGGCGCGACACTGGTCGGCGCCACACCCGAGGTACTCATCGCCCGGCACGGCGATACGGTCACGCTGCGCCCGCTGGCGGGCACCGCGCCGCGCCGCGCCGATCCGGACGCCGATGCGGCCCAGGCCCGAGAACTGCTGGCCAGCACCAAGAATCGCGACGAGCACGCCTTCGTCATCGACTGGATTCGGGACAAGCTCGGCCCGGTCTGCGCAGAACTGTCCATCCCCGACGGTCCCGAACTGATCAACACACACGAGGTCTGGCACCTCGCCACCCCGATCACCGGGCGACTGCGCGACACCTCGACCACCGCCCTCGACCTAGCGCTGCTGCTGCATCCGACCCCCGCCGTCTGCGGCACTCCGACCGACCTGGCACTCGACACGATCGCCGATGTAGAGGAAGACCGCGGCTTCTATGGCGGCGCAGTCGGCTGGTGCGACGCGAACGGCGACGGCGCGTGGGTGGTCGCCATTCGCAGCGCGGAGCTGTCGGCCGACGGACGCACCGTGCACGCCTACGCGGGCGGCGGCATCGTCGCCGCCTCGGACCCCAGAGCCGAGCTCGACGAGACCACCGCCAAGCTACGCACCCTGCTCGGCGGCCTGCACTGCGCCATCCCCGAACACTGATCCGGCGCGCTCGACGTTTGCCGTCCGCATCGGCGGCTGATAGCGCCGTCGATGCGCTGTGATCGCCGACCCAGCCGTGTTACCTGCCGAGAATCGGCGGGCTGAACGCACCGGATACCGGAGCGGGCTGCTAGGTTGACCGGGAATGTGCCTGCATCGATGTATTGGAGTGCCGCAATGAAGTTTGCTGTTCCTGGTGTTGTGAGTGCTGTCGGCGGCGCCGTACTCGGTGTGATCGCGGTGCTTCTCGTCACGGTGGCGGTGCAGCAGAACTCGCGTCCGGAGATCGACCGCAGCGGCGACAAGGACTCCTCGTTGCTGAACAACGTCGAGTACGGCAGTCGCTGAGCTGACCCCCGCTCCACCTGCCGACTCGCTCGATCCGGCGGCGCGGCGGCACGCTACTGCCCCGCTGGGTAGACGCTGGTTCGCCGCAACGGTGCTCGCGGCGTTCCTGCTGACCTTCCTGCAGGCGCCCGGGCGCACAGTCGCCGACACCAAATACGACCTGGCACAGAACCCGCTCGGTTTCCTCGAGCGCGCCAGCCATCTGTGGAGCAGCCAGGCCCCGATGGGCCAGGTGCAGAACCAGGCCTACGGCTACTTCTTCCCGCACGGCGCATTCTTCTCCCTCGGCCACGTACTCGGCCTGCCCGCCTGGGCCACCCAACGAATCTGGTGGGCGCTGCTCCTGCTCGCCGGTTTCTGGGGCATCATCCGGCTCTGCGAGACCCTCGGTATAGGCACCCGGGGCTCCCGCATCATCGCGGCGGCCACGTTCGCGCTGTCCCCCCGCGTGCTCACCACGCTCGGCTCGATCTCCTCGGAAACGCTGCCGATGATGCTGGCACCGTGGGTTCTGCTGGCACCGGCGGCGCTGGGCATCGGCTATCGAAACCGGCGGCGAACCGTCGATACCGACTCCGGCCAACCGCGTTCGGGACGTGAGCGGCGCGGCGGGGCCGAATCGGCGGCCGGAAGCGCGCTGGCACTCGCGCTGATGGGGTCGGTCAATGCCGTGGCGACGGTCGCGGCGTTCTTGCCCGCGCTGCTGTGGTGGGCGTCGTATCGCCCGAATCGGGAGTGGTGGCGGTTCACCAGGGCCTGGGTTCCGTTGCTGGTGCTCGCCACCTTCTGGTGGGCGGTGCCGCTGCTGCTGCTCGGCAAGGTCAGTCCGCCGTTCCTGGACTACATCGAATCATCCGGTGTGACAACGCAATGGGCCTCGCTCGCCGAGGTGCTGCGCGGCACCGACAGCTGGACCCCATTCGTCTCGCCGGAGCGCATCGCGGGCGCGGTGCTGGTGACCCAGCCCGCGGCGGTACTCGCCACCGGACTGCTCGCGGCGGCGGGCATGGCGGGGTTGGCAATGCGGTCCATGCCATATCGGGGACGGCTGACGCTGATCCTGTGTGTCGGGCTGCTCGGCATCTGCGCCGGATACGCCGGTGAGCTGGGTGGACCGTTCGCGGAGTCGGTGCGGCTGTTCCTGGATTCCGGCGGCGCACCGCTGCGCAATGTGCACAAGCTGGAGCCGCTGATCCGACTTCCGTTGGTGCTCGGCCTCGCTCAGCTGCTGGCTCGGGTGCCGCTGCCCGCCTCGGTGCCGATGCCGGTGTGGCGCAGCGCGTTCGCGCATCCGGAGCGGGATCGTTCCGTCGCGGTGGCCGCGCTGATCCTGACCGCGCTCGCCCTGTCCACCTCGCTGGCCTGGACCGGCAAGCTGGCCCCGCGCGGCGCCTACGACACGGTGCCCGCGTATTGGCAGCAGACCGCGGACTGGTTGCACCGCAACGCTTCCGACACCCGCGCGCTGGTCGTCCCCGGCGCACCGTTCGGCAGTCAGGTGTGGGGACTGACCCGCGACGAGCCGTTGCAGGCGCTGGCGAACACGCCGTGGGCGATCCGCGACGCGGTGCCACTGAACCCGCCGGGCACCATCCGCGCGATGGACTCGGTGCAGCGGCTGATCGCCGACGGCAGGCCGTCGGCCGGGCTGGCGGCGACGCTGGCCGGTCAGGGCATCGGAATTCTGGTGTTGCGCAACGATCTCGATCCGGAGACGTCGCGGTCGACCCGGCCGATGTTGGCGCACAGCGCGATCGACGGCTCGCCGGGCCTGGCGAAGGTGGCGGAGTTCGGCGATCCGATCGAATCCAAGGTCATCGCCGAGGATCTGGTGGCCGACGGCGATCTGCGGCCCCCGTACCCGGCGGTCGAGATCTACCGGGTACAGACGCCGACGCCGGGCACACCGACCGAGGTGCGCAGCGGAACCGGAGCGCCGCAGTCGTTCCCGGGCGCGTACACGGTCCCGCTCGGCTCGGTACCCGTGGTGCAGGGCGGGCCCGAAGTGCTCGAACGACTGCATCGCGATCCGGGCACCACCGACGTCCCGGCCATGCTCGCCGCCGACGCGACCCGCGCCGGACTGCCGAGCGGACCGCTGACCGTCACCGACACCCCGATGGATCGGGAGTCCGACTTCGGTCGCGTCGACAACCACAACTCCGCCGTCCGCGCCCCCGACGACGCCCGCCGCACGCACAACCTGGTGCCCGACTACCCGGTGCCCGGCGCCGAGCTGGTGCGCGGCGAATGGTCCGGTGCGACGATCACCGCGTCCAGCTCCGCCGCCGATGCCACCCAGCTGGGCGGTGCCGCGCCGGGTAGCTCCACCGCGGCCGTCGTCGACGGCGATCCGGCGACGTCGTGGATCAGCAACGGCTCCGAACACGCACTCGGACAATGGCTTCGACTCGACCTGGCGCAGCCGGTCCGGGTCGGGCAACTGACCTTCAGCACCAGCGCGGCCGCCATCGGCGACCCGGTGAAGTGGGTGGAGGTGCGCACCGCCAACGGCACCGTGACGACCCGCATCCCCGAACCCGGTACACCGGTGTCGGTTTCGCTGCCCGCGGGCAAGACCCAGTGGGTCACCATCACCGCGATCCGCACCGAAACCGGCAAGAGCGGTGGGCAGTTCGGCATCAGCGAGCTCACGCTGGACGACTACTCCGACCGGGAACAGCCGGTCCGCGTCGACATCCGGCATCGGACCGTGCTGCCGCCGACCGCTGCGGGTGCGCAGCTCGAGGCGTGGGATCTCGGACAGGAATTCCCCGGCCGCAGTGCGTGTTTCGATTCGCCGAAACGGGTGCGCTGCAGCAAGGCCCTCGGCTTGGCGCCCGAGGAGCCCGGCACCTTCCAGCGCACATTGTCGGTGCCCGAACCCATGTCCGTCACGCCCGAGCTGACCGTCCGGACCAGGCAGGGCCCGGCGCTGGAGGCGTTGCTCACCGACCGCGAGCGTCCGGTCGCCAGGGGCAAGGCCGACGTCGGTGACCTGCGCGGCGCCGCGTTCGCCGCGACCGACGGCGATCCGCGCACCAGCTGGACCGCACCGGAGGACTCGATGCGGGTGCTGACCGGCGCCAAACCGACCCTCACGATCGAGCTGCCCGAGCCCGCGCTGGTGACCGGGCTGGAGTTGACCCCGTCGCTCGGTGGCCTGCCCGCCGCACCCACCTCCGTGGCGGTCAATCTCGGTGACGGCCCGCAGGTGCACGAGCTGGACAAGAGCGAGCCCGGCGGGCCGACTCGAATTTCGTTGCACCCCTCCGTGACCGATCGCATCGAGCTCAGCATCCAGAGCTGGAAACCGGTGCTGGACATGACGGCGCTCGGCTTCGTGCAGTCGCAGCCGCCGGGCCTGGCCGAGGTGTCGGTGCTCGGGCCGGACTACCCGGCCCCCGCGGCGCTCGACCGGGAGATCACCGTCCCGTGCGAGATCGGCCCCACCATCAATATCGACGGACAACTCCGGCGCACCACCGTCACCGCCACGGCAGACCAGCTACGTTCCGGCGCGCCGGTTCCCGCGCACCTCTGCACGGATGACGCGACGCTCCAACCCGATTCCGGCGCGCTCGCACTGTCCCAAGGCAGGGCCGACGTCACCGTCGGGCCGACGGATCTGTTCTTCGTCGACCGGCTCCGCCTGGACCGCACCGGTCCCGCAGTACCGACCGGGTCGGCTGCCGGAACCCGCGTGCTCGTGCTGCCGCTGAGCACGAATGTCGGCTGGCACGCAACGACTTCCGACGGACGCACGCTCGAGCCCGTGGTCATCGACGGCTGGCAGCAAGCCTGGCTGCTCCCGCCCGATGCGACCGGCCCCGTCACCGTGTCGTTCCCCGACGACCGCTGGTACCGACTCGGCATCTTCGGCGGCCTCCTCCTACTCCTCCCGCTGATCGCGCTGGCCATTCCGCGTCGCGGGCGCACCGCGAAACCGATTGCCGCTGAGTCGGATACCACGCCTGACCAAGCCCCTGTGGCGCAGGCCGAAGCGAATGCCGTTGCTGCCGAGCCGGATTCCGCCCCACGAACCTGGGGTTCCCGCTGGCTCGGCGCGATCGGTCTCACGGCGGCGGCGACGCTGATCGCCGGTCCGGTCGGAACCGTTGTCACCGCAGGCACACTTGCCGCCGCCCGATTCTTCCCCAAGGTCATGCCGAGGGCACTGGTCATCGTGGCGGGTGTCGGCACAGCGCTGTCGGCGGCCGCCCTGTCGACCGGCCCGTGGCGAGCTCCGGGCGGATACATGGGCGGATCACTGTGGGCGCAACTCCCCGCTCTGCTCGCGGTGATCGCGGTCGGCGTCGCGGCACTGCCAGCGGGTCGACCATTCGGGCTGCGCCGCAACGGACCTCGTTGATAATGTGATGCCGCGTGAACACCTGTGCCGAATGCGGTTTCGTCTACGACCTGACCCGCGCGACGGTTGTCGCGCCCTTGGCCAGAGAGCACGCGGTGGAATATGCGGACCTGCTCCTCACCGACTCGCCGAAACTACGGCAGCGACCGGACGCCGACACCTGGTCACCGCTCGAATACGCCTGCCACATGCGGGATGTGCTGTTCATGCAACGCGAGCGCGCGCTGGCCGCCCGGCGCATGGACACCCCGGACACCACGCCGATGGGCCGCGACGAGCGGGTCGAGCACGACGGCTACGCGGACCAGAAGCCTTCGGATGTCGGCCGCCAACTCCGGGACGCGGCGCTGCTGTTCGCCAATGTGCTCGAACGACTGGGCGACGACGACTGGGAACGGACCCTGATCTTCAGTTACCCCGACCCACAAGAGGTTTCGCTGCGCTGGCTCGCGGTGCACACCCTGCACGAACTCCGCCACCACCTGCTCGATATGCATCGGCAGCTGGATACCTGACCCGCTCGATCACGGAGCTGCGAGGCGGTCTTCCTCTTCTACTTCCCGCACCGGCTTGACCCGGTCCCGGCCGCGCGCCCACTGCCGCATCGGTTCCTCGATCAACGCGTAACTGGCGGCGGCGACGGGCAGGGTCAGCACGATCGTGAGGACGACGACGTACCCGAAGTTCCCGTTGAACGGCACGATGCCGAACACCGGGAACACCACCCACAGCACCGCGAGATGCCAGAGGAAGATGCCGTAGGACCAGCGCCCGATGGTCGCGGCCACCCGCGACTGCAGCCACCGATGCGGTCGGTCGGTATCACCGAGCACCAGCGGCGCGAGCAGCGCGAAGCCGATGATCGCGCCGAGCCCCACTTTCGCCGCGTACTGCCACGGTTCGGCGTGCGTCAGTCCGCCGGGTCCGCCGATATCGGTGGCCGAGACCAGGAACGCCACCAGTGCGATGGTCCACATCAACCATTGATTCCCGACCAGCCCGCGCCAGCGTGATAGCCGTTCGCTACCGAAAGATAGTTCGGCGAGCACCATTCCCATCGCGAACCACGGCAGATATCCGGGCAGCCAATTGTCGGAATGGATCGCGTCGGGTGTCGGCACCGGAATGAAGTTCCAACTCAGGCACACCGCGGCCAGGCCGAGCAGCACCGGCACCCGCCATCGAGCGGCGCTCCCGCGCAACCACATCGCCGCGAACGCCAGCAATGGCAACACCAGATAGAAGGCCACCTCGACCGAGAGGCTCCACATCTGGGTGAGCCCATCGGTCAGCGTCAGCGGCACGAACACTTGCAGCAGCGCCAGATTCGATACCCACACCCGCAACCCCGCCGTGCCCGCCGCGCTCGGCAGCAGCACCAGAACTACGCACACCACCGCCCAATACGCGGGCAGGATGCGCGCGGCGCGATGCCGCAGGTAGTAACCGAGCGACGGCGCACTACCCAGGCCGCGCGCCGCGGCGGCATGCGGACGCCAGAGCAGGAACCCGGAGAGCGCGAAGAACACCGCGACCGCCATGTCGAACCGACCCCACACCCGCCCGAGCACCGGCATCCCGGCGGCTCCGGTCTGGAACGCGACGTGCGTCAACAGCACACCGAGCGCGGCCATTCCACGCATGCCTTCGAGCGCGGGCAGGAAGGCACGGGTCGGCACCGATTCGGTCGCCGGGGCGACGGCAGCGGTGGCGATCGGCTGGATTGCGGGCCCACCCGCCACCCGGCCGCCACCCCTCATCGAATCGCTACGCGATGCTTTCACTCATCGGCTCCAGTCTGCCTTGCCAATTCTTAGGTGATAACTCGACGTTTCACATTCCGCGCTAAACTCGGGCGATTTCTCGGCCGTTTCCGGCCTCGGCACCGCATGGTACGACACCGGACTGTTAGTGTCGGGGCTCACGAGTGCCGCGGGCGGCCCGCCGTACTCGCCGGAACGACCCTGTTCTACGACGAGGAGAGTTTGCATGGCACTGAGTGCCGGAACCAGAAGGACGGTGGCCTGCCTGCTCGTGGGTCTCGGCGCGTTGCTGATTGTCGCCGCGCTGCTGATCCCGACCTACACCGTCGGCAAACTGGCGAAGACTCCCCTCGATCTCGAGATCACCACCATCGCGACCAATGTGCCCGGCGAGGACAGCCTGGTGCTGGACTCCAAGTCACTGAGCGCGCCGGAGGGTGCCGCGAAGATCGACTCGAACGTGCCGTTGGTCTCGCAGCGCTTCCTCACCGTCGAGGAGCCCTCCGACGCCGACGAGATGACCGTGCAGGCGGGGCAGACGCTGCGCCGTATCGACAAGCAGGGCGACACCGGCCTGCTCACCGCCACCATCGACCGGGTCACCATCGACCGGAAGACCGGTGAGCCGGTCGCGAAGGATCCGAACGGCTCCATCGCGGTCACCGTGGACAAGGAAATGAAGACGGTCGCGGATCCGGTGCAGCACACCGGCCTGCAGTACCGCTTCCCGATCGGCACCGAGAAGAAGGCCTACCCGTACTTCGATCTCAACGCACGCAAGACCTTCGACGTCAACTTCGTCGAGGAGTCCGAGATCAACAACATGAAGGTCTACCACTTCCAGCAGTCGATCCCGGCGACCAACCTGTACGACGTGGTGAAGGCGCCGACCAACAAGCTGACCTTCCCCGCCGCGAAGTGGGGCGTGCCCGGCGACGGCGACGTCACCATGGCGCGCTGGTACACCAACACCCGTGACCTGTGGGTCGAGCCGAAGACCGGCACCGTGATCAAGGGTGGCGAGCAGATCCACCTGTACTACGGCCGCGATGCCAAGCCCGAGGTCACCGCACTGAAGTCGCACATCGTGTTCGACGAGAACACCGTCGAGTCGCAGATCTCGGTGGCCAAGGAGAACATCGACAAGCTGTCGCTGTACGGGCGGATCATGCCGATCGTGCTCGGTGTCCTCGGTGTCATCGCGCTGATCGTCGGTGCGATCCTCGGCATTCGCGGTGGCGGTTCGACGCCGGCTCCGGCGCGTGGCGGTGGACCGCTGAGCCAGGGTGGTTCGCGGCGTACGGACAATGATCCGCCGACCGAGCAGATCAAGATCACCAAGTAGCTTCGGCTAGCTGACGAGTTCGGCCCCCGGTCATCGACCGGGGGCCGAATTCGTTTTCGGCCCTCAGGTTTCCGACAGCGGGTAGGCCAGCGGGTGCCGAGCCTGATAGAGCAGCATCGTGCCCGCACCGGGGATGAGCAGGTCGATGCAGCGGCCGAAGGATCGATCGGCGATCTCGCCGCTGAATTGCGCTCCGCGCGCACCCAATTCGGCCACCGTCTGCTCGAGGTCGTCGCACATCAGCGAGATCTCGTGCCGCGGTGCGCCTTCCGCCGGATGCACGCCGAGCTCGCTCGGGCCGGTACCGAAGATGAGCCAGCCCTCGTGCGCGTCGACATTCGGCCAGCGCAGCACGTCCCGGAAGAACGCCCGAGCCGCCTCCGAATCCTCCGCGTAGACCAGCGTGTGCACAGCAGTGATCATGCCTCCGATCGTAAGCTTCCCCCGCCTCCTGCCAGGAGCGATAGCTTCATCGCGCGCACGAATTCTTCCGCTGCGCACGCATTCGCCAGCAGGTTCGTGCGCGGCGGGCGAATCCGTGCGCGGGACCAACTAAGGCAGTCGCTCGGGTTGGGGGCTGGGCACGCTGCTGTCGCGATCGGCGGTGCGCAGGACGATGACCGCGACCACGAGGGTGGTGACGGCAGCGACGGAGGCGACCGTGGTGATGAGGGCCGGGATGGAGCGGGCGAACGAAACCATCAGTGTCACTTCGACGGCGAGGCCGAGCCAGGTGAGTGTGGCGAGGGCCGTGCGGTCCACCGCGATCGCGGACAGCATCGCACCCTGCAAGACGGCGAGGATGGCGCCGTGCAAAGCGAACAGCCAGAGCAAGCCCTGAATCGGGGCGTAATCCTGTCCGGCCAGCAGCGGAGCCAGTGGTGCGGCGAGCGCGGCGCAGAGGACCGCCACGATGCCGATGCCCGACAACACCGCGAGGGCCGACCTGATCGCGCGGGCCGAATGCGTGGGCTGGGCCATCCGGGGATACAGCACGACGCCGACCGCCTGCGGCAGCCAGAACGCGATCTTCGCGGCGATGGTGCCGAGCGCGTAGCGGCTGGCGTCCGCGTCGTCGAGGACCATCCGGACCACGATCAGGTCCGTGGACGACAACGCCATCAGCGCCGCCTGCACCTGCGCGGCCCGCAGCACCGGAAGTACCCCGATGGCCTGGACTACCTCGTCCTCATCGGCTCCAGCGCGGGATCGCGAACTCGGCGATCCGGCGACGAACCGCGCGAATACCGCGGCAACCGCGATGCCCAACGCGGCCGCGCCCAGGGCCAGCGCGGCGCCGCCGCCCACGGCGAGCACGATGAGCGCGGGCGCCACTCGGAGTATCCCCGCGGCACCGAGCACCACGCCCAACGCACGAAACCGCCTGCCGCCCTGGAGAACTCCCTGCTCCCCGGACAACAGCACCAAGGCGGGCGCGGCACCCAGCGCCGCCGCACATGCGGCGACACCGACGTTCAACGCACTGGTCACCACCGGTACCAACACCGCGACAACGACCGCGACGATCACCGCGCACCGCCACTGCAACCCGCGCAGCGCCGCGACGCTCGCCCCGCGAACCAGCTCCCTGGCCACCACGTTCTGCAATGCGAGCGCGGGCACCGCACACAACAACTGCACCGCGAGCAGGCTCGCGAATTCGCTGTATCCGGAAACCCCCAGCCACCGCCCGGCGAGTAGCTGGAGCAGATATCCCGCCACATTGGCGGTCATCGCCCCCGCCGTCACCAACGTCAGATCCGCCACCACAGGAAACCGACGGACAGCAGACACGTCCGCCATCGTCCCACCTGCGAATCAACAGCGTCGTCCCGCCCTACCGCACGCGCCCCGCCCGGCTGGCGCTTGGCTCAGATCCACAGATCCTGCACGCGTCTCACAGGGGGTACATGCCTTGTGAGACGTGTGGAGGTTCTGTGGGTCTCGGCGGATCAATCTGCTTGTCGACGGCTGAGCTGCCAGCGGACGTGCACAGCGAGTGGGACGTCGGGGTGTTTCGCGAACGTCTTGGGGCGGCGACCACGCAGGCGGACTTCGGCGGCGTCCGAGGCTTCGACATCGAGCAGCCCGATCGCGCCTCGCAGATCCGTGTGTGCGCGGTGCCGGTTGGCGCGGTGCACTCGCGCGCGTTTGCGCGGCAGGTTCTTGCGCGACGCCTTGTCGTTCTCGCCGTAGCTGTTGCGGCGATCCTTGGCGTAGCTGAGCTGCTTCTTCTCTTGGGGTGATCTCCTCGCCACCGACCCAGAATATGGCTGCCGGAGGTTGCTGCCGAGTTCTTTTCCGACCTGGGCGGCACGGCGTGCGGGTGGGTGCGCCCGGCGGTCGGACCGTAGGGTGCACAAGCGTGAGTGCGAGCGGGCAGGGGCGGCGCGACCGGTGGGTGAGGTTTGTCCCGGCCGGGTACAGCGCGGTGCTTGCGCTGCTCATTGCCGGTCCACTGCTCGGGTCCGGGTATCTGTTGCTGCGGGATGCGGTGAGTACGCCGCGGTCCTATCCGACCGATTCGGCGCTCGGGCTCGGGGATGCCGCGCCTCGTGCCGTGCCGCAGGACGCGTTGCTCGCGGTGTTGTCGCCGGTCATCGATGGTGGCCTGATCGTCAAGGCGATTCTGCTGGTTGCACTGTGGGCGGCGGGCTATGGGGCGGCCGTGCTGGCGCGCGAACTCGTTGGTGCACCGGTCAGTGCGCAGCTCGTCGCGACCACGGTGGCGCTGTGGAATCCGTATGTGGCCGAACGCCTTTTGCAGGGCCACTGGAGTTTGCTCGCCGGGTATGCCGCGCTGCCGTGGGTTGCGTTGGCCGCGTACCGGATTCGGACCGGCACGGGCACGGGCACGGGCACGGGCACGGGCACGGGCACGGGCACGGGCGAGCGTATCGGCAGATGGGCGGGTTTGGCGGGCTGCCTTGCCGCGGCTGGGCTCACCCCGACCGGTGCGCTCCTCGCTGGTATCACCGCGCTGTCATTGGCCGGGCGGCGGCAGCTCGCTGGTGTGCTGGCGCTGCTGATTGCCGCGTCCGCGCCGTGGTTGACCGCCACCGCCCTGTCCGGGGCGGGCAGCGAACCGTCCGATCCGGCGGGTATTGCCGCGTTCGCCGCCCGTGGTGAACCGGGTCTCGGCACGCTGGGCAGCCTGGCCGGGCTCGGCGGCATCTGGAATGGTGACGCGGTACCCGATTCGCGCACAACGCTTCTCGCGTTGATCGGGACCGGGCTGCTGCTCGTCATCGTCGCGACGGGCCTGCGGTCGGTCGTCACCGACAGCGCCGACCGGGACGAACGGTACGTCCGCCGTGCGCTTGTCGTGCTCGCGGCGCTCGCCATCCTGCTGCCCGCGCTCGGCGCGACGCCGTGGGGCATGCACGTGTTGGAGTGGCTCGTCGCCCATGTGCCCGGCGCGGGCTTGCTGCGGGATACCCAGAAGTATGTGGCGCTGGCGATGCCCGCGTATGCGCTGTGTGCGGCCGCCGGTTGTGGAGTTCTCGCCAGGCGGTTCTCGACAGCACCGATCGACGATGCACGACGCTCGGAAGCTGTTGGGAACGGTCTCTCGTCCGATACGCATGACGACAGCGCACTTCCGTCGAGCTCCGCTGGGACCCCCCTGCCGAATCTATCCCCAGCCGTGTCGCGCTCGGTCGCAACGGTTTTCATCACCCTGTTGATACTTCCGTTGCTCGATCTCGCGTGGGGCGTCGGCGGCGCGATACGCCCTGTGCACTACCCCGCAGGCTGGCAGCAGGTTGCCGAGCAGACGGACGGGCCCGGCGATATCGCGGTATTGCCCGGCGGGATGTTCCGGAAGTTCCGGTACAGCGGCAAAGCACCCGTGCTCGACCCGGCCCCACGCATGCTGCCCCGCGACGTACTGCAAACCGGCGAGCTCCCGGTGCGCGGCCGCACCGTATCCGGCGAAGGTGCCCGCGCCCGCGCGGTGGAAACCGTACTGCTACAAGGTGGTTCAGCTCAGGAGCTGGCGGAACACGGCGTCGGCTGGGTGCTCGTCGAGCGCGGCACACCTGGACCGCTCGGCGAATCCAAAACAACGCTCGCCCAACTCGATCCGGTGTATAGCGACGCAGACCTAGCGCTGTATCGAGTGCCCGGCGCCACCGAACAGCGCGATCGATCATCTACGCATCGGAGCCTTGTCATTGCGGCCCACGCGCTTTGGGTGGCGCTGCTCGTCGGCGGCCCACTCATCGCGACCATCACGCGCCGAGCTCGCCGCAAGCGGTGACCCCTGCATATCGAGAGGCACACCGGCCAGCGGACGTTTCCCGAGCGACGCCTCGATGGTGTCTCGTCGATCAAGCGATGCCGCTGCGGGCATGGCGGACCGCCGAATGTATGTAGCGAGCGTCAGCTGGCGGAGCGGGGAGCGATCAGTCCCGACGTGTGCTCACCGCGCGCGGCGGCGGCCAACACGTCGTACACACCGTTTCCGGTTTGCTCCCAAGAGAATTCACGCGCCCGGGACCGCGCCTTCTCCCCCATGACGGTACGAGCGGCGCGATCGTCGAGCAGTTCGCCTACCGCGTCAGCCAATTGGGCGACATCATCGACCAGGAGACCGGTGACGCCGTCGACGATGGAGTCGGTGAGTCCCCGCGAACTGCGGTAACCGATGGTCGGCACGCCGTGCTGCGCGGCCTCGATAACCGCGAGGCCCCAGCCTTCCTTGCGGGAGGGCAGCGCGTGTACCCAAGCGCGAGACAGCAGTTCGTGTTTGCGGCGTTCGTCGACATGACCGTGGAAGGTGACGGCGTCGGCGATACCGAGCGCGCCGGCGTCGGCCTTCAGATTGTCGGCCCACCAGCCGTCGCCGATCACGTCGAGGTGCAGGCCGGGGACGCGGGCCCGTAGTCGCGCGACGACGGCGAGCGCGTCCTCGATCTGCTTGTGCGGCACCAGGCGCGACAGCACCACGATGCGGGGGTTCGTGGTGCGCGTTTCGGTGGCCCCGGTCGGCGCGTCCGCGGGAACAGGTTCGGCGCCGTTGCGCACCACCGCGATCCGGGACTGTTCGACGCCGAGGGTGGCGAGTTCTTCGGCCGAGGGCAGCGAGACCGTCAGGTACTGGTTGCGCCGATGCACCCGTGGCGACAGCCGCGACTCGATCCACCAGCCGATCCGGCCGACCAATCGTCCGGCGACGGGCCACTGCTCCCGGTGTCCGTGATGCACCAGCACGACGGCGGGAGCCTTGGTGGCGGCCGTGGCGAAGAACGGGATGCCGTTCTGGGTGTCGATCACCGCGTCGGGTCGCACGCCGCGCAACGGTCCGACACCGAGCCTGCCGAGTGCCATCGCGGCCAGTGCCCGCGGATATACGGAGAAGCGTCCGCCCGCTCGGCTGATGTCGATGCCGTCGAGGTGTTCGCGTTTCGGCGCCCCGGGGTAGCGGGCGGTGCGCAGGGTGACCTTGACCCCGCGTGCGGCGAGCTGCGCGCCGACCTGTTCGAGGTATCGCTCGCTGCCGCCGCCCTGCGGGTGCCCGGTGTCACGCCAGCACAGCAGGAGGACTTCGCGCACGGTCGAGCTTCTCTCGGTCAGGTGGTCCTGGACGGGAACATCGGATATCGCGCTACACCCTAACCCGAGCGTTGCAGCGTAGCCCGACCACCGACCGGTGCCGCCCGGTGGACGGCGTGCGGGGTACCGGTCCTCGCCGAGGTGGCTCGCCGTCGTTATGCGAGACTCGGCGCCGTGTTGAGAGCCGAGAAAACGCCCGCTGATGGTGTGCGATCGCGCGCGCCCCGGTTCGCGCGCCGGGCGACGCTGCGCCGGTCGTTGCGGTTGCTCGGTAGTTTCCGGTTCGAGCAGTCCGATCCGGCGGTGTTCTACGGCGGTTTGGCCGAGGACAGCGCGGCGATGATCGGTGATTTCTACACAGACCTCACGGGCAAGGATTTGGCGGGGGCGACGATTCTGGATGTCGGCGGCGGCCCGGGCTATTTCGCCGACGAGTTCGTCAAGACAGGTGCGCGGTATATCCCGGTCGAGCCGGATCCGTCGGAGATGCACGCGGCCGGGCTTTCGGTGGCGGGTGCGGTGCGCGGCTCGGGGATGGCGTTGCCGTTTCGCGACGACGCGGTAGATATCTGCTTTTCCTCGAATGTCGCCGAGCACGTGGCCAGGCCGTGGCTGATGGCGGACGAGATGGTGCGGGTGACGCGGCCGGGTGGGCTGATCGTGTTGTCGTACACGGTGTGGCACGGCCCGTTCGGTGGGCACGAGACCGGGCCGTGGCATTACCTCGGCGGCGAATACGCGGCGCGCCGGTACCGCCGAAAGCTCGGGAAGGAACCGAAGAACCGGTTCGGCGAGTCACTGTTCGCGGTGCGCGCCTCGGACGGGTTGCGTTGGGCGGCAAGCACTTCCGCTGATGTGCGGACCGTCTTCCCGCGCTATCACCCGCGCTGGGCCTGGTGGCTGGTCCGTCTCCCGATCGTGCGGGAGTTACTGGTAAGCAATCTCGTCGTGGTGGCTACCAAGAAGTAGCTCTAACGCTCCAGCCAGCCTCGGCGCCAGGTGCGCCTGCCGCACGGCTCGTGCAGCGGCTGCGTCCACGGCGATTCCTGAATCGCCAGTCCGACGGTTTCCAGGGTGGTCAATCCGACCTGATCGGCCAGCAGCCCGACGACGGCAACGGCCTCGGCTGCCTGCATCGCAGCGGTTGCCTGCTCGATGGTCAGCGTCCGGCCAGGTAGGAAGGAGACAACCCAGCCGCCTGCACCGACACTCTTTGCTTGATGCTCGGTCTGGTCGCTGGTCATCAACGATCGGTCGACCACTTGCACCGCCATGACTCGGGCTCCCCAATGTGGTATCGGTTCAGGAAATCGAGCGAGCTGATCAGTAGCTACAGCATCCTCTCTCCAGCAATAGAACGCAATAGTGCGTTCTGCGAAAAGCGAACCGACAGGTTGGGATTGATCCTGCTCAGTGGGACTGCGCGGACGTCAAACTGAAACAGGTTACAGACAACTCAGTGGCAAAACTGTAACGTGTTCTCATGCATTACGACAGCTTGTTCATCGGCGGCCGCTGGACCGCGCCAGCCACCGCCGAGCGCGTTCAGGTCATCTCGCCGGCCACGGTCGAGCCGGTGGGCAGCGTCCCCGCGGTGGGTCGCGCCGACGTCGACGCCGCGGTTGCCGCGGCCCGGCACGCCTTCGATCACGGTCCATGGCCGCAGACCCCGCCGGAAGAGCGGGCCCAGGTACTCACCCGCGCCGCGCGGCTGATCGAGGAGCGCTCGGCGGATTTGCTGGCCGCGCTCACCGCGGAAATGGGCGCACCGCAGATGATCGCGATGACGCTCAACCAGATTCCCGCGGTGGCCGCGCTCGACGCGTACGCCGGGCTCGCGAAGTCGTTCCCGTGGCAGGAAACTCGCACCGGCCTGTTCGGCACCTCGCGGGTCAGCCGGGAACCGCGCGGCGTCGTCGCGGCCGTCATCGCATGGAACGTGCCGCTGTTCCTCGCGGCCAACAAGCTCGCGCCCTCCTTGCTCGCGGGTTGCACCGTGGTGCTCAAACCCGCACCGCTGACACCGATTACAGCGAATATGCTCGCCGACATCTTCACCGAGGCGGGCCTGCCCGAAGGCGTGCTCTCGGTGCTGCCCGCCGAGGCCGAGGCCGCCGAGTATCTGGTGTCGCACCCCGGCGTCGACAAGGTCACCTTCACCGGCAGCACGGCGGTCGGTAAGAAGATCGGCGCGATCGCCACCGGACAGCTCAAGAGCGTCTCGCTCGAGCTCGGCGGCAAGTCGGCGGCAATCCTGTTGCCGGACATGGATATCGCGGGCATCCCGGTGCTCGCGTTCTCCGGCTTGATGAACAGCGGGCAGGGTTGTGTCGCACAGACCCGAATCCTCGCGCCGCGCAGCCGGTACGACGAGATTCTCGACGCGCTGGTCGAGCACGTGCAGACGATGAAGGTCGGCGACCCCAACGACCCGACCGTGCAGCTGGGCCCGCTGATCTCCGAGCGCCAGCGCGAGCGGGTCGAGGGTTATATCGCCAAAGGTAAGGAAGAGGGCGCGCGTGTCGCGCTCGGCGGTGGGCGTCCCGAGGGCCTGGACCGCGGCTGGTTCGTCGAGCCGACGATCTTCGCCGATGTGGACAACAAGTCGACGATCGCCCAGGAGGAGATCTTCGGGCCGGTGCTGTCGGTGATTCCGTACGAGACCGAGGACGAGGCCGTGGCCATCGCCAACGACTCGGTCTACGGCCTGGCCGGATCGGTGTGGACCGCGGACGTCGAGCACGGCGCCGAGATCGCCGCGCGGGTGCGCACCGGGACGTACGCGATCAACTGGTACGCGTTCGATCCCAGCTCGCCGTTCGGCGGCTACAAGAATTCCGGGCTCGGCCGCGAAAACGGCCCGGAGGGCCTGGACTCCTTCTGCGAACAGAAGTCGCTGCTCATGCCCATGGGTTGGACCGGCTGATCAGTCGGTCGGCATAACCACCCGCAGGACGGGCTCGCTGCGGCGGCCCGTGAGGCTCGGCGCGTCGACGATCTCGACGCGCCAGCCCGGGGGCAGGACGGCCTGCAAACGCCCGGCAGCGCGGCGCAGCGGTGTGCTAGCGGTCGCCAGTTCGAAACCGGCAACCAGGGGCGTGATGGACGCCCCGGTCTCCAGATCGGTCATGCTCCAACCACCTCTCGCGCGTCGATCTCATCGTTCGCCGCGAGCATCGCGGAAACCCGATGTCGATAGGGAAGTAGTTCAGTCGATCAGTAAACGGTTAGCAATCGGACTGGTAGGTCATGAGACCAAGAACACGGCAAGCATAAGCCACTTGTGCGCAAACCTCGCACACCGGGCAACTACCCCATATCGAGCTTCGGCAAACCATTGGTGCTCGTGACCTGCGCGCACCGACCATTACCAATAGCACCACAACTTCGGTCCGCGTGGCGGGAAACACGCCATAACGACGATTGATGATCCGTCATGGAATGTAAGGCGGCTTGGCGGCAATCGTTTCGGCTCGCGACAGGTTGGGGTGCGCCATGTTTCACGGTTCTCGTGCCGAAAGGTGCTGTCCTGCCGCATTGCCTGGCTTCCTGTCGCGCGGGCTACGCAGCAGCGCACCGACCGGTCAGTGTCGCAATGCTCGGCGATAGTCCGCCGGGGTTGCGCCCGTCGCCGCGCGGAGATGGGTTCGCAACGCGGTCACGCTGCCGAACCCCGACTGTGCCGCGACCACTTCGATTGGCAGGTCGGTGGTTTCGAGCAGTTCGCGGGCCCGCACGGTGTGCTGCGCGTCGAGCCAGCGCCGCGGCGTGGTGCCGACCTCGGCCTTGAAATGCCGGATGAACGTGCGCTCGCTCATCAGCGCGTGCGCGGCCAGCGCCGAAACATCCGGCGCCGCAGCAGGGTTCTGTACCGCCCAGGACATTGTCGCGGCCAGGCCACCGTGGAAGCCGCTGCCTGCCAGGGCATCCGGAATGTATTGCGCTTGGCCACCCGCGCGATGCGGTGGGGTCACGTTCCACCGCGCCAATTCGGCCGCCGGGCTCGCGCCCAATTCGCTGCGCGCTATGTGCAGGCATAGATCCAGACCGGCCGATAGGCCCGCCGAGGTGAGTACGTCACCGTCGTCCACATATAGCGCGGTCGGATCCAGCTTTACGGCGGGGAACAGGTCGGCAAACTCGTCGCAATAGGCCCAGTGCGTCGTGGCGGGTCGATCGTCCAATAGACCGGCCCGCGCGAGAACGAACGCACCGACGCAAATGCTCACCATGGTCGCGCCCCGAGCCGCCGCGGCACGCAGTGCCGCGAGTGCCTCCTCCGGTGGCGGCAACGTCGGCAATGCGATGCCGGGCACGACCACGATGTCGGCGGTGGCCAACGCCTCCAACCCATGCTCGACCCGCAGATCGAACCCGTTCGGCGTCCATACCGGCCCCGGCCGCAGCCCACAGGTCTCCATCTGGAACCCCATCGGTTCCCCGAACTTCCCCGGGCCATGCCGAAATACTTGGACGGCACAGGCGAGGTCGTACGTCATAACCCCGTCCAGAGCGAGGGCGACCACCTGCTTCATCCAACCAGTTTGGCACGAATCCAAGCCTCACTGTCATCCCTGCCACTCGCCATCCACCGCCCACACACGCTTGACTGAACCCGATTCACGAGCGAGCGAGAGGAACCCGGGATGACCACGCCGACCGGCATCGATTGGGACTGGGCCACCCGAACAGGCGGCACCCTGTCGAACAAACAACGCCGACAACTCATGACCACCGTCACCCGCGCCCTCCCCGCCCTGCTCGCCGACCGAGCCCGCCTCGCCGCCGGCCACCGCGGCGCGGGCCGCCTCGACTTCGCGGGCCTCCGCCTCCCCGACTCATCCCTCGCCCGAGCAGCGGAAGCCGAAGCGCACGAGTCACTCTCACCCCACGTGCTCGGCCATTCCTACCGCACCTACTACTTCGGCCGAGTCCTCGCCGAACTGGACGGCGCCCCCTACGACGACGAACTCGTCTACATCTCCTGCCTACTGCACGACCTGCAACTCGAACACCCCACCCCCGCACGCTGTTTCGCGGTAACCGGCGCAGAACGCGCCGTCGACTTCGTATCCCGCGCCGGAGCCACCCCCACCCAAGTCCAAGCAATAGGCCACGCCATCGCCACCCACATCACCCCCGGCAACGGCAAAAACCTGAGCGACCCAGGCCGCTTCATCTACGCAGGCGCCTCAGTCGACGTAATCGGCAGCCGCCTCGCCGAACTCGACCCGACCTGGGTCGAAGACCTACTGAACCGCCACCCCCGCCACAACTTCACCAAGCACATGATCACGGCCCTCACCAACGAATCCAAAGCCGTCCCCCAAGGCCGAACCCGCTGGCTGAACACCCGCACCGGACTGCTCCAACTGATCCGCTACGCGCCATTCTCCGAATAGCCTCTCCCACTCCAGGGAATCAGTTCACCTTCGTGGAGTAGCAGATCTGGAGCTCCGAATTCCAATCCGCGAAGCCGTGCCATGGGCTCGGGTCATCGACCAGATCCGGCGGGGCTGCCCCTATCCCACTTACGACACCTTCATAGAACGACGCACAACGACCCGATATCAGGTCCGGGACAGTCAACGGATTCCACTCGATTTCGGCCGGTGCCACTTCCGCATCAGCCGAGAACAGCAGAGATTGGATCTCCATGCCGTCAGCCTACCTCCGACTATGCAGCCTCCGTCGTCGCTGACGGTGCCGCAAGCCCTACTGCGGTGACAGGCGGTCGATGCCGCCACGCCAAGGGAGTTCGTCCTCGAAACCACACGCCGCTACAGCAGAAAGCCCTGCATCCCACAATGCGATCAAGATACGCCGAGTTACGGCGATCATTTCTTCCGCATCAATTGACTCCTGCGCCTCTATCTCAACCAGCGATGGCCAGAATATGAACTCAACTGAATCGCCTCTGACCTCTGGATTTCTCAGGACATCTACAGTCGCAGTAGGCAATGTCAGGCTTCGGATTTCGAATCTTCCGCCCAGCAGGCCTGCGATCAATTTCATCAGAACCGACGGTTCTGCATTCCGCACAAATATCTTGCAGAACCGATCTTCTTCAGCCAACTCCGAGGACATCGAAAAGTCCGTCACACAACCCTCCGCTCGAGTCGCACCGTCGACCGGCGCAACGAATACTCAGAACCTCGGACAGGAACAGCTCAGTTACCCGAGGAACGATAGAGGGCAGTACATCTCGTGCGGCATCCACCCACGGAAGCAAGATGCAGCGAGTGGCACATGGTTTCGGCTTGCGCCGAGGAGCCCTCTCCACCATGTGCCACTCGCCAGTGCCCAAAGTTGGCCGTAGGCACACGGGTCGTATATCCGGTGGGCGGTTGTTCAAACGGTGGGTCTGGAAAGACTGGGTGGCAGTGGTATTCGCGCTGCGGGCGGTGAACGGTAGCGACGTGATCGGCGGGAATGGTTGCCGCGCAAACGAAACCGCCCGCACCGTTGGAAACGGTGCGGGCGGTTGACGTTTCGAGTGGATCAGCCGAGGCGTTCCTTCAGGGCCTCGAACTCGTCGCGAACTCCCGAGGGGAGCTTGTCGCCGACGAATTCGAACCATTCCTCGATCAGCGGGATCTCCTTGCGCCATTCGGCGGCGTCGACCTTGAGGGCCTCGTCGACGTCGTCGGGGTCGACCTTGAGACCGTCGAGGTCGAGGTTGGCGGCGACGGGGACGTTGCCGACGGCAGTGGCGGTGGCCTCGGCGGTGCCTTCGACGCGGCCGACGATCCACTCCAGCACGCGGGAGTTCTCACCGAAGCCGGGCCACAGGAAGCGGCCGTCGGCGCCGCGACGGAACCAGTTGACGTAGAAGATCTTCGGCAACTTGGTGGCGTCGGCGTTCTTGCCGAGGTTGATCCAGTGGTTCAGGTAGTCACCGACGTGGTAGCCCATGAACGGGATCATCGCCATCGGGTCGCGGCGCACGGTGCCGACCTTGCCCTCGGCCGCGGCGGTCTGCTCGGACGACAGGGTGGCACCCATGAAAACGCCGTGCTGCCAGTCGAAGGACTCGGTGACCAGCGGGATGGTGGTCTTGCGGCGGCCGCCGAACAGGATCGCCGAGATCGGCACGCCTTGCGGGTCGTCCCACTCCGGAGCCAGCGTCGGGCACTGCGACATCGGCGTGCAGTAGCGCGAGTTCGGGTGGGCGGCAAGGGTTTCGGTCTCCCGGAGGAACCAGTCGTTGCCCTTCCAGTCGATCAGATGATCGGGCTCGCCTTCCAGGCCCTCCCACCACACGTCGTTGTTGTCGGTCTGCGCGACGTTGGTGTAGACGGTGTTGCCCGCCTCCATGGTGGCCATGGCGTTCGGGTTGGAGCTGTGGTTGGTGCCGGGCGCGACGCCGAAGAAGCCGTACTCCGGGTTCACCGCGTAGAGCTGACCGTCCTTGCCGAAGCGCATCCAGGCGATGTCGTCGCCGAGGGTTTCGGCGCGCCAGCCGGGCACGGTCGGCTGGATCATCGCGAGGTTGGTCTTGCCGCAGGCGCTCGGGAACGCGGCGGCGATGTAGTAGGCCTTGTTCTCGGGGGAGATCAGCTTGAGGATCAGCATGTGCTCGGCCAGCCAGCCCTCGTCGTGCGCCATGGCCGAGGCGATGCGCAGCGAGTAGCACTTCTTGCCGAGCAGGGCGTTGCCGCCGTAGCCGGAGCCGTAGCTCCAGATCTCGCGGTCCTCCGGGAAGTGGGTGATGTACTTTGTGTCGTTGCACGGCCACGGCACGTCGGCCTGGCCCTCGGCCAGCGGGGCGCCGACGGAGTGCAGCGCCTTCACGAACGGGCGGTCGGTGCCGAGCTTCTCCAGCGCGGCCTTGCCCATCCTGGTCATCACGCGCATCGAGACCACGACGTACTCGGAGTCGGTGATCTCCACGCCGAGCTTGGGGTCCTCGGCACCGAGCGGGCCCATGCAGAACGGCACCACGAACAGGGTGCGGCCCTTCATCGAGCCGCGGTACAGCTCGGTCATGGTGGCGCGCATCTCGGCGGGGTCGACCCAGTTGTTGGTCGGGCCTGCGTCGGCTTCGCTCTTGGAACAGATGTAGGTGCGTGACTCCACCCGAGCCACGTCGGACGGATCGGAGAGCGCGAGGAAGGAATTCGGCTTCTTCTTCGGGTCGAGCTGCTTGAAGGTGCCCGCCGCGACGAGCTGAGCGGTCAGTCGGTCCCATTCTTCGTCGGAACCGTCCGCCCAGACCACCCGATCTGGCTGAGTGAGTTCGGCGACTTCCTGTACCCAGGCGAGTAGTTCGCTGTGCTCGGTCGGCGGTTTACCGTCGGATCCACGAAGACCAGGAATGGTCGCTGAGGTCATGAAAACTCTCCTGAGATGGGCGGTCCCTACGGTGTGTCTCCGCCTGGGCTGACCGTTTCGAGCGACCTGCGAGCAGTCACTACGGGACGGCCCTAGCCAGCGCGAACCAACACCGAGCGCCACCATTGGCGGGAAGGCACCCGCTACGACCAGTCGAAAGCGCGCCCCGGCTGGACGGCGGACGAGGACTTAGCGGACGCCCAAGTTCCTGATTAGAGGTTAACGCCCTGTGACGACCGGTACTGAATCGGGTTCGTCACTATGTACCCATTCTTAAGAGTTAATCAACCCGTGATCCAACGATCGAGGATCGCGATATCGCGTTCGCACGCCGCAAGTTGCCCGGGTTGTTCGGTTACGGCGCGCCGTAAACGGGCCTCGAGTTCGGCCACTCTGCGATCGGTGTCCACCATACGAGTCGTACTCACTTGAACAACCCGATCGGCCAGCACCGTCTCGGTTTCCACCAGCGCGGTCGCGACCCGCTGCTCGAGCTGGGCTTTTACGTTGATCAGCGCGTCCGAGACCCACTGCCGCACGTGCGCGCGATCGGCGAGCTGCCCGCGCGCCCGCACCACCCAGCCCGCCGCGCCCGCACCGAGCAGCAGGGTCACCGGCACGCTCGCGAAATCCAGCGCGGGCACCAGCGAAAGTGGCGAAACCAACAGCCTGCCGAGGCCGACACCGGCCGACGCGCCGAGCGCGATCATCAGGTGATCTTCGACACCACGGTGCCGCGGATCGGGGTCCGGGCCGACCCGTGGCGCGGGGTCGCGACGGCGCGAAGGCAGGCCCTGGCCGGGCGCGACGACGTGCGCGGCGAGTTCGGCCAGGCGCTGGTCGATGGCCAGGTCGACCGCGCCGGTCAGTTCGGTGGCGGCGTGCTGCAGCCGCTCGGGGTAGGTGCCGAGTTCGCTGCGGCGCATGCGGTCGAGGTCGGCGCGGGTCGCGGTGTGCAGCGCCCTGATCCGGGCACCCACCTCGGTCATCAGGTCGACCCGGGCCAGATGCAACTGGCCGCGCAGGGTGGACATGGCGGTGGCCCGGCCGCCGTCGCGACCCGCGAGCAGCACCGCCCGCTCCTCGCGCAGCTTGGCCGTCTCCGCTCCGGAATGCAACGCGGTCACCTGCTCGGCGACCCGCTGCCTGGTGTCGGTGAGCACGCGCGCGGTCACCGCCGCGAGCCTGCCACCGCCCTCGGCTTCCGCGCCGAGCGCGGCCGCGGCCAACGCCGCGTGCAGTGCGCCGACGCCGGATCGATCCATCAGTCCCGCGTCGCCCGCGGTGCGCGCCGCCGCCGCGAGCCGCGCGGAGACCGGCACGATATCCAGCTCCACCGCACCTTGCGCGGCCAACAGTTCCAGGTCGCGCGCCCGCACCGAGCGCCAATCCTGGTATGCGTGAATGCCGTTCATGGCGAGCAGGATGCGGGTGCCGTCCGAGCGCAGGCGGTGCACGATGCGCAGGGTGTCGGCGCCGATCGTGGTCCCGGCGTCCAGCAGGATCAGCGCGACCGGCGACGGCGCCGTGCCCGATGGCGACGTGCTCTCCACGACCGCGCTCGCGTCGGCCACCGGATCCGCGAGATTGATGAGCGGTTCGAACCGGGCCAGCTCGGTGCGCAGCAGCGTGGTGTTGGCGTCGGCGGGCCCGATCAGCGTCACCGCACCGGCCGAGCCCGCCCCCTGCACAGCCCGCAGCAACGCGATCCCCTGCGGATTCCATCGTGCGACAACGGCTTCCACCTCGGGTGGTGGACTGACGGAGCGATCGGCGGGGTCGGGCTCGATGGGCTCGTCGGCGGGCAACTCCAGCGGTTGGTCGGCCCCGACGGGCGGGCCGGATGGGGGTTCAGAGCCCGGCACTGCTCATCCGTTCCCATAGTCGGATGTACCCGTTGTGTACGCGCAGCGCGGCACGCCGTGCGGTGGGCGGCATGTCGCTGGAGACGACGGCACGCCAACGGGCGGCACGGGCCATCGCGTCGTCGGCGTCGGCCGGCGCCGGTGCGGGATAACCTGCCGCGAGGTGGGCGACCGCCGGGTGCGCCAACCCCGCGCACAGCCCGAGCCAGCGGGCATCGTCACCGAAGAGATAGGCCTCCAAGACGTCTCGGGCCGTGCTGCCTTCCTCGGGCACCGCTCTGGCGGCCAGCCGGGTGAGTTCGTCGAGGAGTTCGCCACCGCGCAGCGCGGAGACCTGCTCGTAGCGGCGGTGCAGCAGGCGGTGCAGCGCGTCGATTCCGCTTGCGGCGTGCAGGATTTGCAGCAACGTCTGCGGGGCGAGCTCCGGATCGTGGCCGAGCGCGGCGAGCGCGCAGCTCACGCCGTACAGGTCCCAGCGCTGTAACAGTTCTTCGCGAGCGGCCAGGTCGGGACCGGGTGCGACGAACAGGTCCGGCGAAAGCGTCAGCGCGGCATCGGCGTTCGCGGCCAGCCTGCGCAACGGGACCAGGTCGACGTCGGTCATCGCGCCCGCCCTGGTGCGCATGGCGAGCGAGCCGACCACCGGAAGCACGGCGGTGCCGATCTCCCTGCCGTATTGCTCGGCGGCGGCGACCGCGTCGCCCCAGCGGCCGCCGATCGCGTCGGCCTTGTTCAACACCACGATGGTGCGCTCCGGCGGCAGCGCGGCCAGCACGCGGCGATCCGCGGGCGACGGCGCGGCGGACAGCACATAGACGACGATGTCCGCGTCGAGCTCCGGATCGGGCATGTCCGGCTCGTCGACCGGACCGGTCTCCACGGCCGACATCAGCGCGAGCGCCTGCAGCACCGTCGTCCGACCGGAATGCGCGCGGCCCATCACCTGGATGCGCGGCGGGGTGCGCCAGGCACTGACGGCATTGCCCGCCGCGTAGCCGATCTGCTTGTCCCGCCCCGTGCCGAATCGCAGGTCGGCCAGGAGCCGGTCGAGCTGGTCGTGTTCGCGCGCGGGCACGCCGCGTTCCCGCATCGGCCCGTCGGACTCGGTGGCTGTCGGCATGTTGGACCCCCTTTACGGTGCGCAATTCTTGCAGAAGACGCGGCGCAGGAGGCGACGACCGCTCAGGTACCGCTGAAGTATTTGTTGACGGTGCGGACGGCCCAGTTCGGCGCGTACTTGGCGGCGGCCGCCAGGACCTTTGCCTGCGCGCCGATCTCGTAGTGCACCTTGGGCAGCCTGCCGCGCTTGCGGGTGGCATCCCAGATGCCCGCCGCGACGTCCTCGGCGGTCAGTCGCACGCCGAGCGACTTGGTTGTTCCGGTTTGCACCCCGTCGACCATCGCGGTGTCCACGAACAACGGCCAGATCGCGATCACCCGGATGTCGTGGTGCTCCCATTCGAGATCCAATGCCTCCGTGAGGCTCTTGACCGCGGCCTTGCTGGCGCCGTAGCTGGCGAGTTCGGGCTGACCGTAGATCGCCGACGCCGAGCACAGGTTCACTACCTGAGCGCCAGGAGTGTCACGCAGGTAGCTGAACGCGGCGTGCGTGCCGATGAGCACACCACCGAGGTTGATATCGATGATCGCCTGATGGGCGGGCAGGTCGATGCCTTCGAACGGGCCCGCGCGCAGAATGCCCGCGTTGTTGATCAGAATGTCCAGCTGACCGGCGTCGGCGTGGAATTCGGCGAGCCGCTCGGCCCACTGGGTGGCATTCGTCACATCGAGTACCGCGGTGTGCACGCTGCCACCCTGACCGGTGATGTCTGCTGCGAGCCTGGTCAGGCCGACTTCATCGATGTCGAAAGCACCGACGTAGTACCCCTGCGCAGCGAAAAGCAGGGCCGTCGCCCGGCCGATTCCGGCCGCGGCACCGGTGATGAACACTGACGGTCTGCCCATACCGCGCAGTCTAGTGCGGTAAGACATGGCCGACCGGGCTTCCCAGAGCCGCTACCGGTCATTTACCCTGCATTCAAGTGGTCGGCGCCATAGTTGGTGCGCAACTTCGCTTTTCGAACGCGGCAAACCGACCCGAGAAGCTCTCTTGCGAGCCGCGAATGCGCGAGGCCGCACCGACGAGGAGGTCGCGATGACAGCTGATGTCATCGGCACTGCCGATACGGAGCCCGCCCTAGCGGACCGGAAACCGCTGTTGCCGAGCAACGATCCGTTCCACCGACCGCCCAAGGAGTTCGCGGCCAAGCCGCCCGGCACCATCCTGCGCAGCCGCAAGATCGAGCTCGCCCTGTTCGGCGTTGTGCCGCAACAGGTCTCGGCCTGGCAACTGCTCTACCGCAGCTGCGATATGCACGGCACACCCGAGGCGGCGATCACCACCGTGCTGCTGCCGCTGGACGCCGACCCGCGAGAAGACCGGCCGTTATTGGCCTTTCAGACCGCGATGGACGCGGTCACCGAGAAATGTTCGCCTTCTTACGCATTGCGCTACGGCGCCCGCGCGCTCGGCTCGGTCACCCAGTTCGAGTGGCTGCTCGTCGCGAACGCGCTGCGCCGCGGCTGGGCGGTGAGCATCGCCGATCACGAGGGCCCGCGCGGAAACTTCGGTGCGCCACGCGAACCCGGCTATCGCGCGCTCGACGGGGTGCGGGCGGCGCAGCGGTTCACCCCGCTCGGCCTCGGCCCGCACACGCCCGTCGCGGTGTGGGGCTACTCCGGCGGCGGCATGGCCAGCGCGTGGATGGTCGAGATGGCACCGACCTACGCGCCGGAACTCGATATCGTCGGCGCGGTGCTCGGCGCCCCGGTCGGCGATCCGGGCCAGGTCTTCGCCCGGTTGAACGGCACCAGCTACGCGGGCCTGCCTGCCATCGTGATCGCCGCGCTGCGCAGGCTGTATCCCGTGCTCGGCGCGATGCTGCAGAACGAACTCACTCTGGACGGCCGCCGTTTCGTCGCCCGCGCGGAGCACGCGACCCCGTTCGGCGCCATCTTCGGCCTCGCCAACAAGCGGATGGACGACTACCTGAGCCGCCCGCTCGACGAGGTGATCGCGACGCCGGAATTCCAGGCCATGTTCGACGATCTGCGCCTGGGCAATTCGACGCCGACCTGCCCGCTGCTCGTGGTGCAGCCGATCCACGACCAGGTCATCCACATGGATGGCATCGACGGTCAGGTCGAACGCTACCGGCGCGGCGGCGCGCACGTCACCTACGTGCGCGACCGGCTGAGCGAACACTTCTCGCTGTTGCCGCTGGCCACCCCGATCAGCCTCGAATGGCTGGCGGACCGGCTGGCCGGGCAACCGGTGAGCGACGAAGGCGACCACACCGTGTGGTCGGTCGTCGCATCGCTGACCGGGGCCCGCGGCCTCTACGAGATGATGGTGACCGCGGCCAAGGTCGCGCTGGGCCGCCCGCTCCGGCAGGAGAGTGCGCCCGCGGCCAGGATCGACCGCGCACGCGCCGCCTGACCTCCCACTGGACGGCAACACACAGTCGATTGCCGCACCCCTCCTCCGATGCTGGACAATGGACGCCGTGAACGACGCCGCGAACAATACTGCCGAGTCAGTTCCGGGCCCGCCGTCCACAGGTTCGGCCCAGAATGACCACGAGCCCCGGAACAAGACCGGCTCCCGCCTGTACCCACGCGTAACCAGCTTCCGGTCGCGCCGAGGCGCGCTGACCGCGACACAGCAGCAATCGTGGGCCCGAATGTGGCCGACGATCGGCCGCGAGGTCGCCGACGAACGACTGGACGCCGCCGCCTGGTTCGGCCGCGAAGCACCGCTGGTCGTCGAAATCGGCTGTGGCACCGGCACTGCCACCGCGGCGATGGCACAGGCCGAACCGCACCTGAATCTGATCGGCATCGAGGTGTACCGGCCCGGCCTCGCGCAATTGGTGCAGCGCATCGAACGCGAACAGATCGACAACATCCGGCTGCTGCGCGGCGACGCGGTCGATGTGCTGGAAAACATGATTGCTGCCGAATCGCTAACCGGCGTCCGAGTCTTCTTTCCGGATCCGTGGCCGAAGGCGCGGCATCACAAACGGCGCCTGCTGCAGCCCGCGACTTTCGCGTTGATCGCCAATCGACTAAAACCGGGCGGTGTGTTGCATGTCGCGACAGACCACGCTGACTATGCCGAACACATTGCCTCGGTAGGCGCGGAAGAACCGCTGCTCAAAGCCCTGAATGAAGCCGCGGGCGGAGTCAGTGCGGAGCATCGGGACAGTGCGCCGATCGGTTTCGAAAGGCCTGTCACGAAATTCGAAGGCAAGGCACATCGTGCCGGTAGCGCCATTACTGAGCTCATATGGGGGAAGATTGAATTATGAGCGAGCGTAGCGAGCGAACGATTAGCTCAGCCGTCCTGACGGTCATGACGGAGCCGAGCGTCAGCGAGGTGGAGTCATGAGCGTCTCTGAGATGGCCCACGAGGTGGTCGATGTTGCCGGGGAGGTGCAGGGAACCGGATCGGAAGGTCTGGGTGGCGCAACGCCGGACGTGCGCCGGGTCCTGCTGGTGTGGGACGCCCCGAACCTCGACATGGGTCTCGGTGCCATCCTGGGTGGACGACCCACCGCGGCCTACCGCCCCCGGTTCGACGCGCTCGGCCGCTGGCTGCTGGCCCGCACGGCCGAGCTGTCGGTCGGCAACGTGCACCGGGTCGAACCCGAAGCCACCGTCTTCACCAACATCGCGCCGGGCACGGCCGATGTGGTGCGGCCGTGGGTGGAGGCGCTGCGCAACGTCGGCTACGCCGTGTTCGCGAAGCCGAAGATCGACGAGGACTCCGATGTCGACGCGGACATGCTCGCGCACATCGAACTGCGCAGCCGCGGTGCCGGACTGGCCGGCATCATGGTCGCCTCGGCCGACGGCCAGGCGTTCCGGGAACCGCTCGAGGAACTCGCCGCCAGCGGAATACCGTGTCAGGTACTCGGCTTCCGCGAGCATGCGAGTTGGGCCGTAACTTCCGATACCCTCGAATTCATCGATCTCGAGGACATCCCGGGCGTGTTCCGTGAACCGCTGCCCAGGGTCAGCCTCGACTCGCTGCCCGATGAGGGCGCCTGGCTGCAGCCGTTCCGGCCGCTCACGGCGCTGCTCACCTCTCGCCCAGCGCAAGGAGCCGCTTAAGTGTTCACACGCTGGGGCGATCTGGTCTTCAAGCTGCGCTTCGGCGTCATCGGTATCGTCGCGGCCGCGCTGTTGGCGCTGGGCGGATACGGCCTTGGTTTGGGAGACCACCTCAGCTCCAGCGGGTGGGATGATCCGACGTCGGAATCCTCGCGGGGCGCGCAGATCGCGGACGCCGCCTTCGGGCGCGATCACAACAGCGACGTCATCGTGCTGTACACCGCGCCCGAGGGTAAGACGATCGATGATCCGGCCTTCAAGCAGAAGATCGTCGACAGCCTCAACAGCCTGCCGCGCGAACATCCGGAGATCAGCAAGATCAACGGTGCGTACTGGCCGACCGAGACCGGTCAGACGTCGCCGCTGACGTTCGGTTCGAAGGACAAGAAGTACACCTTCGCGTCGATCGCCATCAAGGGCGACAACGACACCGAGATGCTGAACAACTTCCGGAAGGTGAAGGATGTCTTCACCATTCCGGGAGTCGACGTGCAGGTCGCCGGTCTGCAGGCGGTGGCGGGCACGCTGAACGACACCATGGCCGAGGACCAGCACCGGATGGAGATCCTGGCCATCCCCGCGGTCGCGGTGTTGCTGTTCTTCATCTTCGGTGGCCTGGTCGCCGCCGGCCTGCCGCTGATCGTCGGTGGTCTCACGGTGATCGGCGCACAGGGCATCGTGCTGTTCATCACCAGATTCACCGAGGTGAATTCGTTCGTCGCGCCGGTTGTTTCGATGATCGGTCTCGGTCTGGCGATCGACTACGGCCTGTTCATCGTGAGCAGATTCCGCGAGGAACTCGCCGAGGGATACAGCACCCCCGCCGCAGTGCGCCGGTCGGTGATGACCGCGGGCCGCACCGTCGTGTTCTCCGCGACCATGATCATCGCCAGCCTCGGCGGCATGCTGCTGTTCCCGCAGGGCTTCCTGAAATCGATCGCCTACGGGTCCATCGCCACGGTCTCGCTGGCGGCGCTCACCTCGATCACCATCCTGCCCGCGATGCTCGGCGTGCTCGGGCCGCGGGTGGACATGTTCGGGTTCAAGCGATTCCGCAAGACCAAGACCGCCGACGAGGTGGAGAACGGTTTCTGGGGCAAGTCCACCCGCTGGGTGATGCAGCATCCGCTCAAGATCGCGATCCCGATCTGCATCCTGCTGCTGCTGTTGATCATTCCGGTCAAGAACCTGGCGTTCGGCGGCATCAACGAGCGGTATCTGCCGCCGGACAACACGACTCGGCTCGCGCAGGCGAAGTTCGACTCGATCTTCCCGTTGCGTAAATCCGATCCGATCCAGCTGGTGTTCGTCTCCGACGACAGCAACAAGGTCGGCAAGGCGTGGACCGCGGCCAAGCAGGCGCCCGGCCTCACCGGCACCTTCGACGTGCCGTCGCGCTCCAATTCCAACAACCAGGTCTATCGCACCAGCGCGACCCTCGCCGACTCCGAGGACGCCGACCCGACCATCGACTATCTGCGCTCGATCGACGTGCCCGATGGCGTAGCCATGTACGTCGGCGGGCAGCCGGTGATCCAGAAGGACAGCATCGACGCGCTGCTGGACCGGATGCCGTGGATGATCGGCCTGGTCCTGTTGGTCACCACGCTGCTGATGTTCCTGACCTTCGGCTCGCTGGTGCTGCCGATCAAGGCCGCGCTGATGAGCGCGCTCGGATTGGGTTCCACGCTCGGCATTTTGACGTGGATCTTCGTCGACGGGCACGGCGCCGGGCTGCTGAACTTCACGCCACAGCCGATCATGTCGCCGGTGCTGGTGCTGATCATCGCGGTGATCTACGGTCTGTCCACCGACTACGAGGTCTTCCTGCTGTCCCGAATGGTGGAGGCGCGCACGCAAGGCGCGTCGACCACCGAGGCGGTCCGCATCGGCACCGCACAGACCGGCCGCATCATCACCGCAGCGGCGCTGATCCTGCTCGTGGTGACCGGCGCGTTCGCGTTCTCCGATCTGGTGATGATGCAGTACCTCGCGTACGGCATGATCGCCGCGCTGTTCATCGACGCCACCATTCTGCGCATGCTGCTGGTGCCCGCAACCATGAAGCTGCTCGGCGACGACTGCTGGTGGGCGCCCGCCTGGATGAAGAAGATCCAGCAGAAGATCGGGCTCGGCGAGCCGATCCTGGACGACGAGCGTCCCGGCGGCGGCGAGGTCGTCGACCTGGTCAAGACGACCCCCATCACCGACCCGGTCACCATGCAGATCCCCGCCATCAACGACGGTAATCGCCCGCCGCGCAAGCCGCGCCGCCCGCGCACGGTGGAGGAGATCGAAGCCGAGGCGCCCACCCGGCGGCTCGACAAGGTGCCGCCCGCCGCCCCCAAGGCGCCGACGACTCCGGCGCCCGCGCCGCTCGATCCGATTCGGCAGCGGCCGACGCCGCCGTCGGGTTTCGTGTCGGACCCGAACCTGCCGCGTCCGGCCGGTCCTGCGGCGGGCGCGCCGAATGCCCAGCCGCCCATACCTTTCCCGGCGGTCCCGCACGATCCCACCGGGCCGCGGCCTGCCCCGCCCGCGCTGCCGTTCGACATCGGCACCATTCGGACCGATGCGTCCTCGGGATCTTCGTTCTCGGCGTTCGAGTCGCCCGCGGCTTACGAACCGCCCGCGGCGCCGACCTACGAACCGCCCGCTCCGCCGACGGTTTCCGGCGACGGCGGCAGACGTCCCGAGGCCAAGTTCGAGCCGACGCAGCCGACGCCGGCACTGGCACCCTTGGATCCGCCGGCGTACACCGAATTCATCGCGCCGCGGCAGGACAACCCAGCGCCTGCCGAGCGGACCACGCATCACGCCGCACCGGAGCCGACTCCTGCGGAATCCGCCAGCACCGAAACCGGCGAGTACAACCGCAACAGCATCGAAGACTGGATGGCCGGACTCCGCTCATCCCGCCGCTCCGGCAAGCCCGATGAGGGCCGCCATCACGGTGGCGACGAGCGGACGGTCAGCGTCAACGAGTTGCTGCGTCGGCGCGACCGGGAGTAACTCGCCGGGTCAGTGACTCGGTGCTTCGCCCGCTTCTCGGGAGTTCGCGCAACCCGGTTCCGCGGCACCACCGCGACGCGGAACGCAGCGAGTGGATTGTCTACGCCCTGGCTCATGGCAAGTCCGCCGAGCAGCTCGAGGACGTCCGCACGGCCACCATCGCCGACTGGTATCTGGGCGACGAGCAGTGAGTTGGTCTGATCTCCGCCGTACCGAGAATGTTGTGACAGGCTGTCGCCCGTTCGACCTTCTTACCTGAATCCCCTTCTCATGCAACTGAATACGAGGTTCCCATGGCATTCGGAATCGCCACCGTGACCGGCATCCCGGCCGCGCTGACCTATCACATCCCCGGTTTCGTCCGGATCGACGAGATGCGCCAGCTCAACGGCCGTGACGGTGAGTGTGAGTTCACCTTCGTCTACGACGACACCAAGCTGCACGAGATATCCGAGGTGCTCATCAGTTCCGACTACTACCCGGAACGCCCGCCGATCGTCCTAGACCATCGGCTCGGCACCGTACACCTCACCGACGGAGCCCGGTGGTATGTGTACTGGTACGCCCGCCCCGTGCCGCCGGAATACGACGGGGTCAGCCTGATGGTGGTTGCCGACAAGCTGGACCGCCTGAACTTCTACGTTCCCGGATTCCTGCGCATCGACCAGTTCCGGCAGCTCGAAGACGATCGCCTCGAGCTGCACGTCATCTATGACCCGAAGCGCACCAGCGAGATTCACCACCTCGAGTTCAAGAACGGGGGCAACGATCCCGACCCGACTCCGTCCCCGACGACGCTGGGCATCGTGTACCCCCGCCGCTACGGCAGCTGGTACTACCTGCGCTACGAGGACACCCTCGTCGCGCCCGCCGCGGCGACGAACTGACCCTGTAGAGATCGCGCACCTGGACGGGGGGCTGGTCGGCGTGCGGGACTCCAAGAACCCGACCGGCCCCGCGCTTGTCTTCACCCCCGGCGCATGGGACGCCTTCACCGCTGGCGTGGTCGACGGCCAGTTCAGGCGTCCGCAGTAACCGCACCAGCAACGCGCAAGCCACGTACCGCCGGGAACACCACCAGTACGGCGCTTCTTGCTGGATACCTGCCGTCGTAATTCCTCTGAGCTGCGGTTTTAAGTATGCGAATGGTCGACATTCGCCTCGGCGAAGGCTCGCGCGTACCTGGTGCCCACGACGAGGAGTAGGACACCGACGGCCAGGAAGGCGGCGACGCGCACCAGTCCGTCCAGGGTGGCGAGGTCGAACAGGAACAGCTTGACCAAAGCCGCTGCGGTGAGCAGCAATCCGGAGCCGAGGGCGAGTTTGGCCACCGAGCCGGCCTTGCCGATATTGCGCAGTCCGTAGAACAGTGCGGCGGTGGCGCCCGCCATCCACAAGATGGTCGCCGCGCTGTGGCCGATGACGAAGCCGTCGTCCGCACCGGTCGCGACGCCGATCGAAACCGTCGCGGCGGTAACCGAATACAGCCCGGCGATGCTCGCCGCGATCCACTGCAACTCGGCGGTGCTCTGCAGGCCCGGCAGTCTGCGCGCGCACCACACCGCCACCGCGACGACCGCGAGGGCGAGTACCGCGCCGAGCACCGTCGAGATGCTCAGGTTATCGGCCGAACGCTGCTGGGAGGCAAGGACTTCCGGCCCGGCGACGTTCAGGAACGCGAACGCGCCGAGTGTCGCGAACGCCGCACCGATACCGGCGGTCACGCCGGACCGTCGTTGCCCGGCCACACCCAGGTAGCCCAGGGCCACCAGGAACCACGCGGTCGGCAAGGTGCGCGGATCGGTCACCGCGACACAGACCTCGAGCAGCGCGATCGATCCCGCGACGGCGGCGACTACCGCCGTGTGACTCGGAATCTCTGCTACCGCAGCCAATTTCGACACAAGGGCCGTTCCGGCAACAGCCAGCAACACGGCCGCGAAGATTCCCGCGATCGTCGACGCGACAGGTCGATCGAGCTGATACATCCCCGGCGCGGCCAGCAGCGGCACCGTCGCCAGCGCAAGCATCAGCGACGCGGTGATGTCGGCGGGCCGGTGCCGGACCACCAACACGGTCCCGATCAGCCCCACCATTGCCACGGCCACCGCGGCGACAAGCAGCAGCGCCCTGTCACCTGCCGAAGGACCGCCGAGGATCGCACCCGCGACGAACAGGAAGGTGGCAAGCACCGCGGGCAACGTCCGCACCACATGCAGATACGGCCAGTCCCGCACCAATTGCACCGGCACACAGGCCAACTGCAACACGACCAGGAACGCCAGCAGCGCCAACTCTGTCGTCAACACCGGCGACAACACCGCCGCACCGACCACAACAAGCACCGCCAACGGCTGCGACTGCCACCGCATCGCCAACGCGACACCGATGGCAGCGACACCGAACGCCACCGCGAACCCGATCACCGGATGCAACCAGTGGTAACTCGCGGTCACCGCAACAACATCCAGATAGGCACCCGCAATACCGGTGGCCGCCAACGCGATCCCGCCGACCCGGCCACCGACCCGCCCGAACACCCGCATCCCGGCCGCCACCAGCCCCGTCGAGAACACCGCGCCCGCAACAACTCTCGGCACCGGCCCGAAGAACCCCGCCTGCGCGGCAAGCACCAACAGCATCACCACACCGATCAAGGTGACCGCGACACCCGCCACCGCGAGCAGCCGACTGATCACCCCGTCCCGCTGCCACCACGGGGTTTGCGGAACCGACGGCCCCTTACGCGGCGGAGGCGGCGGCCGCATCCCCGGCGGCAGCATCGGCGCACCCATCGGTGGTACCGGTCCACGCGACGGCATCGGCGCAGCGTTCGGCGGCATCACCGCACCCTGCGCGCCCCAACCGGACACCGCGGGAGCAGGAGCGAACCGCGGCACATAAACGGGAGGCACCGCCGAACCCGGCGCAACCGCACCGGGCGGAACCTGATGCCCCGGCCACGGTGCCTGACCCGACGGACCCGCCACCGGCGGCATCGGAACCCGAGCCCCTTCGGACGGAGCAGCACCCACCCCTTCCGCCGAAACTCCCTGCGCCCCAGCCGAACCCCCCACAACCTGCCCCCGCAACAACTCCAAATCCCGCCCAAGCGCCCCCATCTGCGCCCCCAACGCAGAAAACTCCCCCGAGATGCGCGAAATCAACGCCGGATCGATAGATGTGCTCATACCCCAATGCTGTCCGCCCCGCCCATTCCGAGCATGAGTAATTACCCCCGACAGACCCCCGATATCTACCCGACTTTCCAGGCGAAGGCACCGGAACGCCGACCGACCCCCACCCCGGTGAGGCGGGTGGGGGCCGGTCGCGGCGGGTGGTCAGGGGGTGCTGGTTTGCAGGGTGGTTACCTGGTGGACGGCGTTGATTACGGCCAGGCGTGGGGGCATGCGGAGGGCGCCGGGGGCCGGTTCGCCTGCCCAGTGCCAGCCGAGGGTGGAGTCGGTGGCGGGGAGCAGGATGTGGTGGCCGCCGGGGACGATGGTGACCTGGTGGCCGGCCAGGCAGCGGCGGATGGGGACCTCGACGGGGCGGGCCGGGGTCGGCGGGGTGACCAGGAAGGTCCAGTTGCGTGCGCCGGGGTCGGCGATCACGGGGGCGGCGTACGTGCGGTCCAGCGTGGCAAGGACTTTGCGGCCCAGGTCGGGCGGCATCACGATGGCGCCGAGGATAGAGCCGGTGGTGACCATCGGGCGGCCGGCCAGCAGTTGTACCGGGAGGCCGTACAGGTCGCGGAGCAGATGTGCGATATCGAGGGGAGAATGACAGCGCTCGAACATGGTTTTACCCTTCGGCGAGAACAGCGGACCGGATCGCGGACGTCGTCGTTCGGCGTAGCGGGCCGTGCTGTTCGCGCACGCGCTGCAGGTGGCGTGCGGTGACACCGCGGTAGGTGGGTAATGCCGCGCGACGGCAGAACGGTCGCGCGCTGCGGTGGTGGTGCGTGGCGTGTGCGGCGGGCCCCAGCGCGCGCTCAGCGCGCCCGGCCTGCACGGAGGTGTTCGGCATCGTGTTCATTTGCCGCCGCCCTTTGCTATCAAAGTTGCAGAAAGGCAACGGTATTCCATCCAGCAGTCAACTAGTCGTACGTAATGTCCCACTTTGGTCGAGTGCAATGACTTAGCGTCGTACCCTGAAACGTAGATGTAACAAAAGGAATTGGGTACATGGACGATTCGTCGATCGGCGTTCGCATCCGAATGTTCCGCGGCAAGGCGCTCACCCAGCGCCAGCTCGCGGATCAGGCCGGAGTCAGCGTCGACCTGGTGCGCAAACTCGAGCAGGGCGGCCGCCAGACCGCCTCGATCGCCAGCCTGCAGAAGCTGGCCCGCGCCCTGGATGTGGACATCGCCGACCTGATCGGTAAACGCGCGGGTGTGCCGTCCAGCGACCCCGATTCGGGCATCGTCGCCATCCGCCGCGCGCTGACCCCGGTCGACGACCTGCTCGGCGAGACGAACGAGGAAGCCGCGATCAGCCTCGACGACGGTCGCCGCGCCGTCGATTACGCGTGGGGCGCGTACTGGGTCGGCCGCTACGAACTGCTCACCTCGATCCTGCCGTCGGGGCTCACCCAGCTGCGCGCCACTGTCCATGCCGCGCGCAACGGCTCGGTCGCGGTCGCGAATGAGCTGCTGGCACGGATGTATTGGGTCACCGGCTGCACGCTGGTGCACCTCGGCCAGACCGATCCGGCGTTCCTGGCGATCCGGCAGGCGCTCACGGCGGCGGAGGAGGGCAACGACCCGCTGCTGCTCGGCACCATCCGCGGCTCGGTCGCCTGGCAGTTGCTGGTGCAGGGTCGCTACGACGAATCGCGTCGCGTCGCGCTGCGGGCGGCGGCGAGTTTGGAGCCGTCCGGCGAAGTCACCGCAGCGCACCTGTCCGCGTATGGCTCGCTGGTCTTGCAGGGCGCGACCGCCGCGGGCCGGGCGCAGGATGTACCCGACGCGTTGTCGCTGGTCGAAGCGGCGAGCGAGGTCGCGCTGCGCATCGGCAGTGACCGCCGCGATTACGAAACCTATTTCGGCCCTTCCCAAGTCGTCATGCAGACGGTCGACGTCAACGTGTCTTCCGAGCGCTACCCCGAGGCATTGGCCGCCGCGAAGGCGATGCCCGCCCACGGCGGTCTCCCGCAGTCCTCACGCGCCCGCCATCTCACCGACACCGCCGTCGCCCTGACCCGTACCGGCCAGCACCAGCGCGCACTCGACACGCTGCTCACCGCGGAACGGGTCGGCGGCCAGGACTGGCTCAAATACCAATCCCTGCCTCGCCACATCGTTTCCGAACTACTCGACCACGACCGCCGAGTCCCATTGCGCGCCTTCGCCCGTCGTATCGGCGTCAACACCTGAACCGAACTACTACGTCCCGGGACGTGCCGCTGCCGAGTGAGAGTTGGTCAGCACCAACCTGTTCCGTCAGTGACCCATCATCCGGCGCCAGTGCGCCATGAAGGTGTGCTTGGCAGTGATCGAACCGAAGCGGATGCTCCCGCGGACCACGAGGTGCAAGGGACCGAATGGCGGACCGGTGCGCACCTTGTTGTTCACACTGGAGCCGATCAGGTTGACGTCGTTGAGATCGACGGTCGCCTCGGCGGGCACGATCAGGGTGAGCGAACTGCAGTAGTCGTCGACGTTCAGTTCGACCACCTGGGTCGACATGACCGCCTCGGTGAAATCCAGGGTCACACCCGAGAGCCAGCTGTTGAGTTGCAGCGACGGCGCGACATGCCACGGTCCACGCCGGTTCACACCGGACAGGCGGGAGCGAATCACGCCGCCCGGCGCGTTCTGCGGGCCGAGCGGGGCCGGAGCCGGACGGTGCTTCACGAACGACGGCGCGGTGTTCACGAAGGTCGACGGCGGCGCGGCGGGCTGACCGACCAGGCGGACGCCGGGCAGATCGATCAGCACGGCATTCAACTCACCGCGAGTCTTCGCGGCCAGCGCCGTGTCCATCCGCTCGGTGAATTCACCGAGCGAGAGCATGCCGAGGCCGACGGCTCGCTGTAGCAGCTGGCCGACGTGCTCGCGCTCGACGTCGGATACGCGTAGATCCCGGTCGCCTATCGCGTCTCCGGAGCCGACGCCAGTGGATTCTGATTCGGGTCCGCCCATGATTCGAGATTACCGACCTGACGGCCATCGTGTATCAGGGCAATCCCGGATAACGGTGTACGACTTTCGGTCGCCGCTTACTCGTCGAGGCCCTGCTCGATCGCGTATCGGGTGAGCTCGACGCGGTTGGCCAGCTGCAGCTTGCGCAGCGTCGCCTGGACGTGGTTTTCCACGGTCCGATGGCTCAGTCCGAGTCGCGACGCGATCTGCTTGGCGGACAACCCCTTTGCGACCATCCGCAGCACCTCGGTCTCCCGATCGGTCAGCGCCGGGCGGTGCGGCTCGTCGGGCTCGGCCGGCGCGGTGGCCATGCGCCGGTATTCACCGAGGACCAGACCTGCCAGACCGGGTGTGAACACCGGCTGTCCCGCCGCGGTCGCGTGCACCGCCTCGATCAGCTCCGCCACCGATGCGCTCTTCACGAGGTAACCCGAAGCCCCCGCCTTGATCGCGTCGAGCACGTCGTCGCGTTCGGCCGACGCCGAGAGCACGAGCACCCGGCTGTCCGGCGAGACGCGCAGTACCTCAGCGGTCGCCTGCGCGCCGTTCCCGTCGGGCAGCTGCATGTCCATCAGCACCACCGCGGGCCGCACCGCCGCCGCCCGCCTGGTCGCCGAGCCGACCCCGTCCGCGGTGGCAGCGACGTGGAAGCCTGCCTCGGTGAGATCGCGCGAGACGCCGTCGCGCCACATCGGGTGGTCGTCCACCACCATCACCGAAACGCCCTCGGCCGCAACATTATCGGTCACTGCACACCTCCTGGATCGATCGCAACGGTGTCATGTTCGCGGCACCCGGAATTCCCACTCGGTGCCGAAGCCGACCCCGCCGTCGCTCTCCGTGAGCAGGTCGGCGGTCCCGCCGAGCGCCTCGATCCGTCCGATGATGGACCGCGAAACCCCTAGCCGCCCTTCGGCTTCGGCCTCCGCAAGCCGACCGGGCGGAATGCCGACCCCGTCGTCACGCACGCTGATCACCAACTCTTCCCCCGTGTCTTCCAGCAACACATAGGCTTTCGCTTCGGGACCGGCGTGCAACGCGACATTGGACAGCGCCGTCGCTACGGCCGCCGCGATCTCCGCACCCGCCCACCGTCCGATCAGCACCGGATTACCCGGCGTCGACACGAATATCGACGGCGTCGCGTGCACGGTGAGCAGCGGCCGCAGGTCGACGTCGGCTCCACCGGAATCGTCGCGAACGGCGGTTTCGGTGATCAGCACCCGCAGCGCCACTTCCTGTTCCGCGGCACGCTGGGCCAATTCCTCGGTGGGCCCGCCGATCTCGTTGCCGCGCCGCTTGATGTAACTGAGCACCTGCAGCACGCCGTCGTGCACCTCGCGCGAAAGTCGTTCCCGCTCTTCGGTGGCCGCGGTCAGCCGAACCGCGCGTTCCAGCTGGTCCTGGGCGCGCCGCGCGGTGTTGGCCGCCAAACCCAGTGCCAGGCCGACGGAGACGAGCACCGGCACCGTCGCATCGGTCCACACGTCCTGCCCCCACTGATCGCGCACCGTCAGCGCGACCGACGCGATCAACGCGCCGGACAGCACCCCCGCGAACGGCCCGCGCAGAATCGCCGCCCCGATCACCGCGTTCGTGGCCCACAGCGTGGTCGGCAGCGTCTGATGTCCGTGATACCAGTCGTAGTCGGCGACCAGCCGGGTCGCGGCCATCAGCGCGATCACCACTACATGGTCACCGAACACCACCCAGACGCGCACCTGACGCACGTCGGGAAACTGCCAGTGCGACAACATGATCGCCGACGCACCGGACCACACCGCCATCAAGGCGATGAGCACCCAGCTCAGCCGCTGATTCTGGTAGTAGGGCGCCGAAGCGACCTGCTGCAGCACCGCATACAGCAACGTCACCAACCGCAACGCCTGCGCGGCCCGCCACAGCGGCGTGGTCGCCACATCGGACGAGCGCGGCTCAGCCCCTCCCATCAGCCCCTCCCCTCGGGCTCAGCCCTTCGGCGCGCTGTCATCGGCCTCCGGCTCGGCGATCCGGACGCCGCGCGTCTCTTCCTTCGCCAGCGTCGCCGCCACATCGAACCGACCGGGCTCCGGATCGTCCGGTTCGACCTCGCCGGTCTGTAGTTCCTCGAAGATCTCCTCCGGACTGTCCGCGAGCAACGACCGGATGGCCGTATTCATCACCGCGACGAACGGCACCGCGAGCAGACCACCCGCGATCCCGCCGAGCACCACACCCGCGGTGATCGCCAGCACCACCGCCAGCGGATGGATGCTCACCGCCCGCCCGAGCAGCAGCGGTTGCAGCACATGCCCTTCCAGCTGCATCACCGCGATGATGATGCCGAGCACGATCAGCGAGGTGATCAACCCCTTGGTCACCAGCGCGATGAACACCGCGACGAACCCGGCGACGAACGCGCCGATGATCGGGATGAACGCGCCGATGAAGACCAGCGAGGCCAGCGGAAGGGCCAGCGGCACACCGAGAATGCCGAGCCCGGTGCCGATGCCGATGGCGTCCACCGCCGCGACGGCCACGGTGGCGCGCACGAAGCCGACCAGCGTGCCGAACCCGAGTTGCCCGGCGGTGCGGACCTTCTCGCGCTGCTCGGTCGGCACGATCCGGGTGACGAAACGCCAGATCTGATCGCCGCCGTAGAGGAAGAAGATGAGGATGAACAGGGTCAGGAAGGTGCCGGTGAGCAGCTCGGCGATGACCGTCGCGGTGGTAAGCGCGCCGCTGGTCAGCCGGTCCTGATTGGACTGGATCGTCTTGATGATCTGGTCGCCCACATTGCGGATCTGATCGTTGCTCAGATGCGGCGGGCCGGTGATCAGCCAATCCTGGATCTTGTGAATGCTGTTGGTGAATTCGTCGGACAGCTGCGGCACGCCGGCGATGAACTGCTCGACGACGAAGGTCATCACCCCCGCGACCAGTCCGAGTGATCCGACCAATGCGACGAACACGCCGACCGAGCGCGGCACCCCTAGTCGTTGCAGCCAGTCGACCAGCGGCGCCAGCAACGCGGCCGCGAGCAACGCGATGGCGAGCGGAATGATCACCGTCGCCAGCTTCTGCACGATCGCGGCCAACGCGAGCACCACCGCGAACAGGATCAGCAGCCGCCAGCCCCACTCGGCCGATACCCGAACAATCGGGTGCACCGAGTCCGCGGCAGGCCGAGTCAGGGTTGCTTTCCGCTTCGAGCTTGGCTTGGGGTCAGTCACCTGGCCGAGCATAACGAGCAAAGCGGACAGTTGTCCGTCCTCGGCCCGCGCCGGGCCGGTCGAATTCCAGGGGGCTGAACAGCGCCGCGGGGAAGCTCACATGATCGAAACGCTAGATTGTTGGTTGTGTCAGCGCCCTTGGAAGCGGTCAAACAGACCATGCGAACGCGCTGGCCGCTGTACCTGACATCGATGCTGCTGGCCAACGCCTTCGGCGCGGTGCTGGTCTGGGCCTTCATCCAGTACGGGCTGCCGGTCCCCGAGGGCGCGCACGACGGCGCGCGCAGCACCGGCCTGCTCATTCCGGCCCTGGTCTTCCTGACCGGCGGCCTGCTCAGCATGGCCGCGTCCGCGCTGATGCTGCGCCCGGTGATGCGCTGGCAGATGCGCGGCGGACCACCGAGCCGCCAAGAACAGATGGCCGCACTGCATGCCCCGCTGCGGCAGGCCATCCTGCATCTGGCGCTCTGGCTGATCGGCGGCGCAATCCTGGCGTTGCTGATCATCACCGACGAGCCCAAGCTGGCGGGCGCGGTCATCGTCACGCTGTGCATGGCCGCCACCATCGTGTTCGGCTTCACCTACATGCTCGGCGAACGCATCCTGCGTCCGGTCGCCGCGGCGGCGCTGACGGCGGGCACGTTCGACCACACCCTGACGCCGGGTGTCGGCACCCGGATGGCAATGACCTGGGGCATGGGCACTTTCGCCCCCACCATCGCCATCGTGCTGCTGTGTATCACCCAGATCTCCTCGGACGTGAAGTTCTCCGCCCAGTCGCTGGCCATCTCCATCCTGCTGCTCTGCGGCGTGGTGATCCTGCAGGCGCTGGCGCTGTCCATGCTCACCGGCTCCAGCATCTCCGACCCGGTGCGCCAGCTCAGCCAGGCCATCGACCGGGTGCAGGAGGGCTCGCGCGACGTCCAAGTCGAGGTCTTCGACGGCAGCGAGATCGGCCTGCTGCAGGTCGGCTTCAACCGGATGATGGAAGAGGCGGCCAAGCGCAGGCAGCTCCAGGAACTGTTCGGTCAGCACGTCGGCGAGGAGGTCGCGCAGCGCGCCCTCGACTACGGCACCGAACTCGGTGGTGAGACCCGGTTCGTCGCCGTGCTGTTCGTCGACATGGTCGGTTCCACCGCGACCGCCGCCGAGCGCCCGCCGACCGAGGTGGTGAGCCTGCTCAACGAGTTCTTCCGGATCGTGGTCGACGTCATCGACCGGCACAACGGCTTCGTCAACAAGTTCGTCGGCGACGCGGCACTGGCCATCTTCGGCGCGCCGCTGGACCGGCCGGACGCGCCGACCGCCGCGCTGGCCGCGGCCCGCGAACTACGCGAGGTGCTCCGCGAAGTGCCCGGACTCGATATCGGTATCGGCGTATCGGCGGGTCTCGCCGTGGCCGGAAATATCGGTGCCGCAAATCGTTTCGAATACACGGTGATCGGCGATCCGGTCAACGAGGCATCCCGGCTGACCGAACTCGCCAAAGACCAGCCGGGCCGCACCTTGGCCTCCGGCAGCGCATTGTATTTCGCCGATGAAAGCGAGCAGGACAAGTGGGAAACCGGCGACGAGGTACAACTGCGCGGACGGCGCCGAAAAACACTGCTCGCCTACCCCAGAGAAGGCACGGACGCGCCGGACGATGCAGACAGCGAAACGGTGCGTTCGTTAGGCTGACCGGGTGACGGCCAATGGGGAAACGGCAGGAGAACCTGCGCCTCGCGGCGTGATCGTCAGGCCCGAAGGCGGTAGCGAAGCGTGACCACGCAGGGCCAAGGGAATGCCGCCAATGAAACACCGCCCACGACCGAGAGACGCCGTGGCAAATTCTGGTGGGTCAAATGGGTGCTCGGCGTCGCCCTGCTGGCATTACTGATCGCCGAAGGTATCTATCTGTGGCCGCGCCTGCACGAATCGTGGCGCAAACTGAGCGACATTCACTGGGGGTGGGTCGCCGCCTGTATTTGGCTACAGGCATTGTCGATGAGCGGATTCGGGCGGGTGCAGAAACAACTGCTCAACGCCGGGGGTGTGGCAGTAAGTCAGCGGAAATCCGTCGCGGTGGTGTACGGCGCCACCGCCATGTCCGTCACATTGCCCGCGGGCCAGGTGTTTTCCACCGCCTTCACCTATCGACAGACCCGCCGCTTCGGTGCGAGTCCGATCGTCGCGTCCTGGCAGCTGGTGTTCTCCGGTGTGGTCGCCGCGGCGGGTCTCGCACTGCTAGGTGTCGGCGGCACGCTGCTGTCCGGCGGGACCATCGGGCCGTTCAAGTTGATCCTGTCGCTGGCCGCGGTCGTCGCCGTGGTGTGGGTCGGCAACTACGTGTCGCGCAATCCGGGATCGCTGGAGGCGCTGCTGCGCAAGGCGCTCAGCCTGGTCAACCGACTACGCAAGCGCCCGGCCGACCAGGGCGCGGGCAAGATCGGCGACGTACTCGCGCAACTGGAGTCGGTGGATCTCGGCAAGCGCGACGGCGCCCTGGTCGCGCTGTGGGCGTTGGTGCACCGGTTCGCCGACGTCGCCTGCCTCGGCGCCGCGTGCTACGCCGTGGGCGCCGACCCTCGGCTGGCCGGGCTGCTGCTGGCGTTCGCCATCGGTAAAGCGGTCGGCTCGATTCCGTTCGCGCCGGGCGGGATCGTCTACGTCGACGCGACGCTCATCTACGGCCTCACCGCGGCCGCCGGGCTGCCCGCCGCACAGGCGGTCGCCGCCGCGTTCGTCTACCGGCTGGTGAGCTTCATCCTGGTCGCGATCGTCGGCTGGATCGTGTTCCTGTTCCTGTTCCGCACACCTCAGGACGACGACGCCGAGTTCGAGAAGGAATTCTCCCAGCGCCGCTTCTGAACCGGGAACACGCAGCCCCGCAGGCGCTTCACAATTGCCTCGACCCACCCCACTACGCTGGCGCGCGTGAAGAAACTGGTGCCGTTGGTGGTAGATGCGCTGCTGGTGATCCTGTTCTGTGCGATCGGCAGGCGCAGTCACGACGAAGCCGTGGTCACCGGACTACTTCGCACGCTGTGGCCGTTCGCGATCGGCCTGGCGATCGGCTGGACCGTGGCGGTAGCCGCGGCGAGCCGGGTGTTCGGCGATGCCGGGCGGGACGCGCGGTTCGACGGAACCGCGCTGTGGCCCACCGGAATTCTGGTCTGGCTCGGCACCCTCTGCGGCGGCATGCTGCTGCGCGCGGTGAGCGGTCAGGGCACCGCGTTCAGCTTCATCCTGGTCGCGGCCGTGGTACTGGCGCTGTTCCTGCTCGGCTGGCGCGCGGCCATCACAGCGTTGAAGTAAGACCGGGCTGACTTAAGTCTCCGGCGCGGCCAGCGATTGCAGCATCCGCACCGCCATCCGCGCGGTGGCGTCGCCGCTGTCCACGTCGTTGATGTGGATGGCGAAGGCCAGGTCGCCCATGATCGCGATCAGCCAGCCGTCCCGTCCCGCGGTCGCGCTGTAGCCGTTGACATCCCGGTACCCGCGCAGGCTCGCGAGGTCGGGAGCATTGGTCGAATCACGCAGCATGGTGTGCAACCGGTCGGCGACCTCCGGCGACAGCGGGGCGAGCTGTGCGTCGGTGGTGCTCGGCCGGGCGACCTCGATCAGCGGCGCGGGCACCTCGCCGCGCGCGATCGCGGCGGCGGCGATCGCCATCCCGAATGGGCTGGCCAGCACCGCATCCGAGCCGCCGCCCTGCCGAACCTGCTCGGCGCTGCGGCCAGCGACGGCCAGCCGTCCGGTCACCTCGTCGAGTCCGGGGACCTTGAAATCGATGCCGACGCCGAGCGCCGTCGCGGCCTCAGCCGCCTCCTGCACCGGAATCTCGTGCGGTGCCTTGCCTTTGGCGACGGCCGCGATATTGCGGAACAGCTCGATATTGCCGCCGACCGGATAGAGTCCGGTGAAGGCGACCGGTCCGTGCTCACTGGCTTGAGTGTTCTGCGCGACCGCGACCACCGCGCCGCTGGACGGCTGGATGGCCACGATCGAGGCGGGTGTCGCCGCGCTGACGACCGCGTCCTCGGCGGCCCGCTGCAGGCGCTGGTCCATGGTGCCCGCGATATCCGGGCCCGGCGGGCCCTGCACACCGGCGAGCTGGCCGACGAAGCGACCGTCCTGTTCGAAAACCTGCACACCCCAGCCGGAGTGCTGCTCCTGGCTTTCCTGCTGCACCTTCTTCAGCGCGTCGAGCATGGGCGACCAGACCCGGCGGTCGGCGGAGATGAGCCGAGGCTGCTTCTCCATGACCACGCCGGGGATCGGCGCCATGTCCTTCTCCAGGATCGCGAAGTCGGGCTCGCGCAGGTTCACCGCGACCACCGGCTTGCCCTGCGAGGTGGCCACCTGCTGCATCAGCGACGGCCCGGTGATCAGCGGCGCGACCGGCTCGATGGCCTTGGCCAGCGCGTTGGTCGAGCCGACCGGGTCGGGCATCTTCGCGGGGTCGAGCTTGATCACGTTGATGATCTGTTCGGTCATCAGCGGCTGGCCCGCGATGTCGTTGACCCGCGGGGCCGGCGTCGGCTCGGTGCGCACCAGACGCACGGTGCGATTGTGGTCGAGCTGCGGCATGACGATCGCCGGGTCCCAGGAGATGCGCCAGCCGATGGCCAGCTTGCGCACGTTGCCCTGCAGGCTGTAAGTCCAGTTTTTGCCGTCGCCGAAGGACCAGTCGGCGTCCATGCTGAAGATCGCCGCTTCGGAATCGAGGCCGATGTATTGCGTCTTCTTGTAGTCCGCCTTGCCCGGCTGCAGCCCAGCAAACATTTGCTTCAGCGTTGCCGAAGCCGCAGAAGGGTACGACGTGAGCTCCGAAGCCTTGACGTAGTCCTGCTTGTCCAGCAGCTCGGTGAAGCGCTCGACAACCGCCTCCGCCTCGTTCTCACCCTCGTGTACGCCGCACGATCCCATCGCGATCGCGAGCGCCGCCACCCCCGCGAGTGCCATAGCGCCCCGGACGCGAAAGCGGCGGGATCCCCAGACATCCATGTCGCCCACTCTTCACTCTTGTCACTCCAGTAACAAGACCACCGTACCTGAAAAAGACCTGTCCGCGGCGCCTACGCCGCAAGAACGTTACCCATGCTCAGCATCTCAATTGTGCCCGAAATCTCCCGTCTCGGGGGACCGATCATGATCGTTGTCCAGTGCTACGGCGACAACCGGCGCCGCTACCGTACCGGGGCCCCACGCAAAGTTGTGCACTTACTGCCTTACTCGGCGTTTCGGATCAATGAGTACCCAGAGCGAGCGTCTACGAACCGCAAATCACCCCCGTTAACCAGCGGCGAACTCTGTTCGCACAGAGCGGAACCATTGGCGCAGATTGCGACGTAATCTTGTAATCACTGTAAGTAACACTGAAGAGTAAGTAGGTGATCCCCTCATGAGACACGAACACCGGGGACGGGGCTTCGGACGACCGGGCGGCTGGCAGCAGGCCGACCTACCGGATCCCGCAGACGCGCCGGACTGGTTCGCGGGCAGGTTGCCCGAGGACTGGTTCGCGGGCCCTCCTGTTATCGAGATCGACCGGGACGAGATCGTCGTGGTCGGCGAGCTGCCGCTCACCCAGCCCGAGAAGACCCCTGCGGAAGGCGACGCCGACGCGTCGACCGAGGAAGTTCCACAGGCAACGAAAGAGGGCGCCGTCTCGCGCTTCCGCGAGTCCACCCGCCCGGCCCGCATGCAGATCGCCGACGAGGCACAGCGCCGCTACGGGCGCAGCGTCGCGTGGGGAGTGTCGGTAGGCGGCGAGCGGGTCATGTTCACCCACTTGGCGGTTCCGGTGATGACCCGGCTGCGGCAGCCCGAACGCAAGGTGCTCGACACCCTGGTCGACTCGGGCGTGGCGCGCTCGCGAGCCGACGCGCTGGCCTGGACGGTGAAACTGGCAGGCAAGCACGCGGAATCCTGGCTGGAGGAACTGCGCGGCGCCATGCGCAAAGTGGACGACCTGCGCTCGGAAGGACCGCAGGGACTCTAGGTACTGTTGCGGGCATGTCCGCATCCGGTCCGATCCTGGTTCTCAACGGCCCGAACCTGAACATGCTCGGCACTCGTCAGCCGGAGGTTTACGGGTCGGCGACGCTCGACGATGTCGTCGAGCTCTGCAGGCAGACCGCGCAACGCTACGGCCGCGAGGTCGTCGCCTTCCAGTCCAATTCCGAAGGCGCGCTGATCGACCGGATCCATCAGGCGCGCGGCGTCGAATCGGGCATCGTGATCAATCCCGGCGGGCTCACCCACACCTCGGTGGCCCTGCGGGACGCGCTGGTGATCCCGGAACTCCCCATCGTGGAGGTGCACATCAGCAATGTGCACGCCCGTGAGGAGTTCCGGCATCACTCCTATATCTCTCCGATCGCGACCGCGGTGGTCGCCGGGATGGGAATCCAGGGATACGCGGCCGCGATCGAATTCCTGGTTCGCTCAGCCTGATTGCGCGGCCGCTCGCGTTCAGTTGATCTGGAAGACCGGGAATCCCGGTGCGATGGCGGCCAATTCCGCGTCGGTCGCGTCCTTGGTGACGCCCTCGAAGAACTTGCCGACCTCCCAGCCCCACTTCTGCAGGTAGAGCCGCAGCAGCGGGACCTTGTCCGCGTCGGCGATCTCGGTGGCGGTGAATTCCTCGACTTTGCGGCCGAGGCGCAGCTCGCCGCCGCCGGACACGCGCAGGTTGCGCACCCACTGAGTGTGTCCACGCGGGGCGACCAGGAAGCGGGCGCCGTCCGCACGAGCCATCAGGTTCACCATCGTCGTGCGCCACTCCCCGCTCTTGCGGCCGCGGACCGCGAGCAGCCGCGAACCCATGACGCTGATACCGAGCCTGGGCAGCCAGTTGAAGATCCGGTTCATGATCGGGTCCAGGCCGGCCGGGCCGATGTAGCGGGTGCTGTGGTCCATGATGCAACTCCTTAGTGAGCACTGCTCTCTGTTGCGATAAGTGTTCCACTTTGGCGAACACAAAGTCAAGAGCACTGCTCTCTTTTTCTGTTTCTGCCGCTCAACAGGAGTGTTCGCGGTCTATCCACAGGTCTCACAGGGAGTGGGAACCCTGTGGATCGAATGAAACGAGTGCGCGCTGGCGCGCGGTGGATCGGAACGCACCCGACAATGTGGGGATGACGCGCGAGGTCGTAGGCCGGGTAGTGCTCGCCCCGGACAAGTTCAAGGGGTCGCTGACCGCACCGCGGGTGGCGGCGGCTCTTGCCGCGGGCATCGCACGGGTCGCGCCCGAGGTGGAGATTCGGCAGGTGCCGGTCGCCGACGGCGGCGACGGGACCGTCGACGCGTTCGTGGCGGCCGGGTGGACCCGGGTCGAGTTGATCGCGCCCGGTCCGACGGGCGCGTCCGACACCACGTCCTATGCGACGCACGACGCGACAGCCGTGATCGAGTTGGCCGCGGTCGTCGGAATCGAGAAACTACCTGGGGGCCAACCGGATCCGCTCGACGCGAGCACGTTCGGTCTCGGTGTCGTCATCGCGCACGCCCTCGACCACGGCGCCACCGACATCGTCATCGGACTCGGCGGCAGCGCCTCCACCGACGGCGGCGCGGGCATGGTGCAGGCACTCGGTGCCCGGATTCGCGATGCCGATGGCCGCGAATTAGCCAGTGGTGGTGCGGCTTTGGCTCGTGCCACGCAGCTGGACCGCGCCGCCCTGCACCCCGGAATCGCCACCGCTACTTTCACATTGGCCTGCGACGTCGACAATCCACTGCTCGGTTCAACAGGCGCCGCCGCGGTCTACGCACCCCAGAAAGGTGCTGACACAGCGGATCTCGAAACTCTGGAGTCCGCACTCACCAACTGGGCACGACTCGCGGGACCCGACTTCGCGAACGAGCCCGGCGCCGGTGCCGCGGGCGGAACAGGTTTCGGCGCACTCGCCATCCTCGGCGCGCAGGTGCGCAGCGGCATCGAGGTAATCCTCGAGCTCCTCGACTTCCCCGCGCTACTCGCCGGCGCCGACCTCGTCATCACCGGCGAAGGTTCCCTCGATACCCAGAGCCTGCACGGCAAGGCCCCGATCGGTGTCTGCGAGACCGCACGCAAGGCAGGCATCCCCGTCATCGCAGTCGTCGGCCGCACACTCCTTGCCGCCCAAGAGATCCGAGCAGCGGGCTTCACCACCTGCTACGCCCTCACCGACCTGGAACCGGACCCGGCCCGCTCGATCGCCAACGCGAGCCCACTCTTGGAACAAATCGGCGCACAGCTAGCAGAGCAACACCTGCGACGTTAAGTCACTGTGACGCAACCAATTACAGAGCCGCAGCGGCGGTATCCCTAACTCGCCGAGGCGAGGAGGTTTCCGATGACTTCGTTGCGATGCTTGTCGCCCCACTCTTCGAGCGGACGCAGGGCTACCGCCAGTTCTTGGCCGAGCGGGGTGAGGGAGTACTCGACGCGGGGCGGGACCTCGGGATAGACCTCGCGATGCACGACGCCGCTCGCCTCGAGTTGGCGCAGGTTTTCCGCGAGCACCTTCTCGCTGACGCCGGTCAGCAGGCGGCGGATCTCGCCGAACCGTTGCGGGTCGGCGCTGAGCGCCCACATCAGGTGCAGCTTCCATTTGCCGCCGACGACATCGATCGCCACGGACATGCCACACACGTCGTGATCCGCGTCACTGCCCATGCCCACCGCACTCCTTCTGACCGCATTTCGAACCTCTAGGTAAGCAACCCCACCTGAACGTTCGGTCTTCCCGACTCTAGCTGCGGGAACGAGTATTGATTCCGGCGCCGACGCGGCGTGAGCGACGGGCCCGGAGGCGGCAGCTTGCGTAACCACGCAGGGCCCCGCGAACGCCGCCCATCAGATACAGCATCCGATCGAGAACCGAAGGGACACACAATGTCCGAACAGACCAGCCCCCGCTCCGTCTCCGTCGTCGGCCTCGGGCCGATGGGTCAGGCGATGGTCCGGGCCTTCCTGGACGCCGGCGTCGAGGTGACCGCGTGGAATCGCAGCACCGACAAGGTCGACGCGATGGTCGAACTCGGCGCCAAGCGCGCCGGGACGGTCGCCGAGGCACTGGACGCCAACGAAGTGACGGTGCTGAGCCTCACCCATTACGCCGCGATGTACGACGTGCTCGGCCAGGCAACCGACCACCTGGCGGGCAAGGTGATCGCGAATCTGTCCTCCGATTCGCCGGAGAAGGCGCGCACGGGTGCCGAGTGGGTCCGCTCGCACGGCGCGCAGTTCATTTCCGGCGGCGTCATGTCGGCGGGTGACAACATCGTTCATCCCGCGTCGTACATCTTCTGCAGCGGTCCGCGCGAGGTCTTCGACGCGCACGCCGAGCTGCTGCGGCCGCTGAGCCCGCAGGAGTACCTCGGCGCGGATGACGGTCTCGCCCAGGTCTTCTACCAGGCGCTGCTGACCATCTTCCATCCGTGGCTCCTCGCGTTCGACCAGGCCACCGCGATGATCGATCGCTCCGGCCACAGCATCGCCCAGTTCGTTCCGTTCGCCGTCCGGTCCGCCGCCGCGTTCCCCTACTTCATGGAGGAGTTCTCGGTCGCCAACCAGAACGGCGGCTGGGCCACCGTGGCCAGCCTGAAGATGATGGATGCGGGCGCGCAGCACATCATCGACGCCAGCGAGGAGGTCGGTGTGGACGCGACGTTCTCGCACACCGCGCAGTCGTTCTGGCGCAAGGCCGTTGCCGCCAGCGAGGAGAAGGGCGAAGCGGTCTCGACCTACGCGCTGCTGCACGGCGGTCAGGCCTAGTTCGCTCGTAGTTCAAGCAGTTTCGGTGCTGGAGCCGAGGCGCGGGAAGGGGTCTGTGGAGAAGATGATCTCCACCGCCACTTCGAAGTAGGACGAAATCCGCAGTGCGAGATGCAGGCTCGGGCTGTACTCGCCGCGCTCCAGATAGCCGACCGTCTGATAGTGCACGCCGAGCGCCTCCGCCAGCTCGCGCCGCGAGATGCCGCGCTCGGCGCGCAGCATCGCGATGCGGTTGTAGATGACCTCAGTAGGCACGCTGCATCGCCTTCTCGCGGCGGGCGGCGACGCTGGAACCGGACTCGCGCCGCGCCATCCTGCGCAGCACCACCGGCGCGAGCAGCAGCCCGAGCACCGCCCAGATACCTAGCACCCCAAAGGTTTCCAGGTGCCGCCAGGATTGGCCGAGTTCGACGGCCGCCGCCTGGTCCGGCAGCATCGCCGAGCGCATGCCGAGCCCGAGCCAGTACACCGGGAACACCTGGGCCGCGCCCTGCACCCAGCCGGGCATCGACGTGATCGGGTAGAAGATGCCCGATACCGCGACCAGTCCCATCACCGGGAACGACATGAACGCGAAGTCGCGTGGGTTGGCGAACATCGACCCGAACACGGCACCGATCGGCAGGGTGGCGAGCAGCCCGAGCACCATCACCCACAGCAACGTCAGCCACGACCCCGCGTCATCGAGCGCGAGCCCGTCGACGATGAACGACCCCGCCACGAGGATGAGGGCACCGGGAATGAGCACCATGCCGGACACCAGGATGATCTTGCCGACCAGGAAGCCGACCATGCCGTTCGGGGTCGCCTTGGCCCGCAACAGCGTTCCGTCCTCGCGGTCCATGGTGAGCTGCTGACCCATGCCGATCATTCCGTTGATCGCGACCAGCATGCCGATCACGCTGGGTAGCGCGAGCGAGCCGAGCAGCAACCCGCTCGACTGGAATGACGCGTGCCGCATGAAGAACAGCACGATGAGCACGAGCACGGGCCAGAAGAACAGCCCGAACAGTTCTTGACCATTGGTGAAGATCTGCCGCAGCTCGATCATGCCGCGGGTCCAGCCCTGCCGAACGGCGACCGCGATCGGGTTCATCGTCCTACCTCCTCGATCGTGCGCAGCTCGGACTCGACCTGACCGGATTCGAATCGGCGTACCAGTGTCATGTAGGTGTCCTCCAGTGAGGCGCGACGCACCTCCAGGTCGCCGATCGCGTCGCCGTATTGCTTGAACAGTTCGTAGATGAACTTGGTCGATTCGGCGGTCGCGTGCACGAACCGCTGCCCGTCGTTGGTCCAGCTCACCTCGGCCTCACCGGCGATCCGGCGGGAGAGTTCGTCGGCCGAACCGTCGGCGATGATCCGGCCGCCGGCCAGGATCAGGATCCGATCGGCGAGCTTCTCGGCCTCGTCGAGGTCGTGGGTGGTGAGCAGGATGGTGGTCTGCTGGTCGTCGGCGAGCCGATGCACCAGATCGTGGAACTCGCGCCTGGCCTCCGGATCGAAACCCGCGGTCGGCTCGTCCAGGAACAGCACCTCCGGGCGACCAACGATGCCGATCGCGACGTCGATCCTGCGGCGCTGGCCGCCGGACAGGTCCTTGATCTTGCTGGACGACTGCTCGGCGAGGCCCACCGCTTTGATGAGTTCGTCTGTGTCCCAAGGCCGTTGGATCCGGTCGGTGCCGTAGGGCGCGTAGAACGCACCCAGATAGTCCAGCAGTTCCCGGACCCGCCACTTGCCGTGATCACGCCACGATTGCAGGACGACGCCGATGCGCGCCCGCCACGCCTCGCCGCCGTGCGCCGGATCGACCCCGAGCACCTCGACGCGCCCCGCCGACCGCATGCGGAAGCCCTCCAGGATCTCGATGGTGGTGGTCTTGCCCGCCCCGTTCGGTCCGAGCAGCACCAGCACTTCGCCGTGCCCGGCTTGGAACGTCACATCGTGCAGGACGTCGGTGGTGCCGTACCGCATCCGCAATTGCTCGACGTCGAGTGCGACGCCCTGACCTACTATCATGCTTCTCTCCCCGTTGCGGTTTCCCGTCGTTTCGTAGCATACCTACTACATTTCGACGCGACAATGCTTTATCCAACGGGCAGATCTTGACATGCAGCCATTCAGCTGCCTAATCTTCGAACATGCAGCTGATCGGCTGCATAAGCCGGAAGGGGGGCGCGGACGAAGGTGGCATGGACGAGGTATTCAAAGCGCTGGCCGACCCCAACAGGCGGCGGCTGCTCGACAGTCTCAATGCCCGCAACGGGCAGACCCTGCGCGAACTGTGCGCGGGGCTGGAGATGGCGCGCCAGTCGGTCAGCAAACACCTCGCCGTGTTGGAGGCGGCCAACTTGATCAGCACCCGCCGCAGCGGCCGCGAAAAACTGCACTACCTCAACGCCGAACCGATCAACGCCATCACCGACCGCTGGATCACCCGCTACGACCGCGCGCGAGTACACGCGCTCGCCGATCTAAAGAAAGCCTTGGAGGTAGAACCCATGAGCGACAACACATTCGTCTACACGACCTTCATCAAGACCACCCGGGAAAAGCTGTGGCAGGCCCTGACCGAGCCGGCCTTCACCAAGCGCTACTGGGGCTCCTCCTTCGACACCGACTGGCAGCCCGGCTCCGAAATGGTCTGGCACCAGCAGGATTGGACCAGCAAGGACCCGGAGCAGGTGGTGCTGGAAGCCGACCCCTACAACAAACTCGCCTACACCTGGCACACCTTCGATCCCGCGTTCGCCGAGGCCTTCGACATGAACCCCGACGAGGTCGCCGCCTGGGCCCGCGAGCCGCGTTCCCAGGTTTCCTTCGAACTCGAGCAGGCCAGCGACGGCGTGGTCAAGCTGACCGTCGTGCACAACGCGTTTCCGCCGAACAGCGTTGTCCGAGAAGGGATCAGCAGTGGCTGGCCGGGCATCCTGTCCAACCTCAAGACCCTGCTGGAGACGGGCGAGGTGCTGCCACACCTGGCCGTGTAGCTATCGCGGCAGGCATCGATGCGTGGCCGAAACGGTTTCCCCGCGGCCACGCACCGGTAGGCTGCACAGGTCCGTGTCCAGCTCGGTTGGAGCACGCGTCCGTCAGGGCGACTGCGGGACTGAGCCCGTCGCACACATTGGGGAAATCATGATCAAGGTCCTGCTCCAAACGTCTATGGGTGATGTCGAGCTCGAACTCGACGAGACGAAGGCACCCAAGACCGTGCGAAACTTCCTGACCTACGTCAACAGTGGTCACTACGACGGCACCATCTTCCACCGCGTCATCGATGGATTCATGATCCAGGGCGGCGGCATCGACAAGACCATGCGCGAGAAGCCGGCTCCGAACAAGGTCGAGAACGAGGCCAAGAACGGGCTGAAGAACGTCACCTACAGCGTCGCCATGGCCCGCACGTCCGACCCGCAGTCGGCCTCCGCGCAGTTCTTCATCAACACCAACGACAACGCGTTCCTCGACTATCCCGGGCAAGACGGTTGGGGCTACGCGGTATTCGGCAAGGTGTCGCGCGGCCAGGGTGTGGTCGACCAGATCGGCAAGGTCAAGACCGGCGGCCAGGACGTGCCGGTCCAGCAGGTCGTGCTCACCTCGGCCACCGTGACCCGCTGACCAGGCACGTCCTACTGGGTCACCCGGCACGGGTATATTCCGGACTCCGACTTTGAGGGGTTCCGCGGTGGCAGTGCAGAGTGACGAGTTCTTTCGAGTCGTGGGCGAGCTCGTGGACGTGCAGAGCACCAAGGGCGAGAAGTACACCTCCTACAAGGTGCGCGGCAAACTGTTCGGCTACTACTGGCCGCGCACCCGAACAGTCGGCCTGAAACAGACGCTGTCCGAACAGAAGGCACTCGTCTCCGAACGCCCCGAAGTCTTCGAAGAGCAGTTCACCGCAGGCGGTTTCGGCTGGGTAGTCGTTCACCTATCCGGCATCGAACCCGACGAGCTGGCCGAATTGGTCTTCGAAGCATGGCGCCTATCCGCCCCCGACGACCTGATCGCCGCGGTCCCCGACCTGTCGTCATCCCGACCGTCGACCCGATAGGTCCTACACGGGTACTGGCACCGCGTGGTCGACGCTGACGCCGACCAGGCTCGTGACGAGGTGGAGTCGCCGTTGCCGAGGGTCGGTGAGCACGGGAACGAGCAGGGTCGGCATTCCGACTTCGACGGCGACTCCGTCGCGGGAGTGGCGGTCGCCGACCATGAGAGTTTCCCCGGCCCGGGTGCCGAGCTTCTCGAGTGCCCGCTCGAATATGGCGGGGTCGGGTTTCTGGACCCCCTCCTCGTTGGACAGCACGAAGGTGTCGATCAAGTCGAACAGCTTCGCCTCGGCGAAGACCGGACGGATATCGAAGTGGATGTTGCTGAGAATGCCGACCTGGTAACCGCTTTCCGCGAGGGCGATAAGAGTGGTCGCGGCGTCGACGGCGAACTCGTTGTAGCTCGGGTCGGACTCGACCGCGAAGAGCGCGTCGGCAAGTTCGGTCGGGAGTTTCGCGTCCACGAACACCTCATAATAGGTGTCCCTATGACGTTCGAAACTGATGTTGCCCTGCGGTGATTGCAGCCGATTCGGCTGACCCGCAGCCATTTTGATATCCAGCAACAACTTATCGACGGCCTCGGTATCGAATTTGCGACCCACCCGCTTCAGCGCCTCCCGAGCCCAGCCTTGCGGAGTGAGTTCCGTGACAAGCGTGCCTCGCCAGTCGAAAACGACCGCCCTGATGGGCTGGGGGCGCGATCCAATGGTTGCCATTGGAGGCACGCTACCTGCGGTAACACCGGCGATAAGCACTCGAATGTGGCTACTCGCCGGTTCACACGGAGACAGGATCAGATTCGAATGAGAACCTGGTCCATTGTCTTGCGGACGAGGTCGGGGACGACGGAATCTTCGGCGGGATAGCCGATAGGGATTACCGCGAAAGCCTTTTCGTTGCGGGGGCGGTTGAGGACTTCAGAGAGGAATTTCATCGGGCTCGGTGTGTGTGTCAGCGCGGCGAGTCCGGAGATATGCAGGGCGGTGAGGAGCATGCCGACGGCGATGCCTACGGATTCGTCGCCGTAGTAATGCTTGTACGTGGTGCCGTCGGGGCGCAGGCCGAAGCGCTGCTGGAAGACGACCAGGAGGTACGGGGCATCGGTGAGGTGGGGTTTGTGCTCGTCGGTGCCGAGGGGGCGCAGGGCGGACAACCACTCCTCGCCGAGGCGGCCGTTGTAGGAGATTCGCTCCTCCGCCTCGGCGGCCTCGCGAATCCTGGCGCGCACGTCGGGATCTTCGACCAGAACGAAGGTCCACGGTTGCTGATGGGCGCCCGACGGCGCGGTGTTCGCCACCGCGATCGCGTCGAGCACGACCTGCTCCGGCACCGGGTCGGTGGAGAACATCCGCACGGTGCGGCGCTCATCCATCCGCTCGCGGAACGCGGCCGACTTGGCGAGCGCTTCCGCAGCGGGAATCCGGTTCGGGTGGTACGCAATTGGCTGAAACGGCTGACCATGCAGCGGTGTCCACGTCGTCATAGTTTGCAGTGTGATCCGCGCGAACTGGGGCGGCAATGCCGAGACGAAGTTACCGTCCACCCAGCCAGACATCCGACGCGACAGCGCACCGACCCGAGCGCGTCAGCGCACCGGCAACGGCGCCTCCGTGGCCTCGGTGATGGTGACCTGTCCGGTGTCGAGATAGGTCATCACGGCGTCGTCGACCGCCCGGTTTCCGCGACCGAAGTTGCCGTGATCCCCGCCTTCGACGGAGATGAGGGAACCGTTCAGCGCGTGTGACATCGCCGGTCCGCCTTCGTATTTGGTGAGGGCATCGTGGCGGCTCTGCAGAATCAGCGGGCGCGTGCCGAGACCGGCGCCGGTGATCCGGACCGGCGTGGCGACGGGCTTCCATGCGCCACAGGCCATTCCGGAGCGGACCAGGTCGGCGCGCGCGTCCATGGCGTTGCCGCCGGAGGCGATAGTCGCTATCGCGGAACCGATCACGTCGAGTCGACCGGGAATGGCGTTCTCGTTGCAGGTGATCGCGGCGAAGACGTAGCGACCGGTGGGGTCGGTGGAGGTGGCGCCCTCGATGGTGCGCAGGCGTTGCACGTTCGCCGGATCGGCGAGCGCTTCGGCCATCGCGCGGGCGAAGGCGGGCCAGTAGGTGCGGGTGTAGCTGGCGACCGAGGTGGCGCCGAGCAGTGGTCCCTGCGCGGTGGCGCCGCCGGAGATCAAGGTGCGCAACAGGTTCTGCAGTTTGCCGGTCTGCTCGAGGCTGCCGGTGTAGCCGTCGCGGGCGATCTCGGCGAGCGGCTCGGGGAGCGCGCCGGGTAGGTCGGCGAGGCTGGCGGGCGGCGGGGTCAGGTTGGCGTACCAGCCGCCGCCCTGGTCGACCGCCATCCGCACCCAGTTCTGATAGACCTGCAGCGCGGTGTCGCCGAGGTGGTATTCGGCGCTGTGCTCGGCGATCCAGGCGAACAGGTCGTCCAGTCGCTGCTTGCCCGCGATCTGCTGCTGGGCGAACTCCTCGTTCCACACCCAGTCGGGATTGACGTTGGAATCCAACACCATTCGCTCGACCCGGTCGGGAAACAGCGAGGCGTACACCGCGCCGAGGTAGGTGCCGTAGGAGGTGCCGAGGTAGCTGATCCGGTCGAGCCCGAGCGCGGCGCGCACCGCGTCCATGTCGCGGGCGGTGTTCTCGGTGGTGATGGTGTCGAGATAGCCGGGATGCGCGATATCGCACGCCTTCTTGATGGCGTTGCGGTCGCCGCCGCCGAGGGACACCGGCGTGCCGTCCTCGGTGGCGCAGGTCAACGGGGTGGCCCAGCGCAAACCGCGCGGCTGCACCGCAATCCGGTCGTAGTGTGCGTTCAGGTCGGCGGGCAGCACATCGGTACGCAGGCCCCAGAAGTCCAGCCCGTCCGCGCCGGGTCCACCGGGGTTGGCGAAGATGACGCCGCGCCGCTCTCCGGTTGCCGCGATCCGGCTGACGGTCACCTGGATCTTCGGCCCGGCCGGGTCGGCATAGTTCATCGGCACGTCGACGACAGCGCACTGCACGCCGTGCCCCGCGACCACCGAGCCCTCCGGGCAGGCCCCGAAAGTCGGTGCGGCGTCGGCCAGGCCGGACACGATCGTTCCCCCGAGCAGGCAGCCGACCATGGCAGCCGCGGCCCACGAAAATAGCCGTACCTTCATCATGTTTCGTACCTCCACAGGCCGCCGCCACGCGTGCGTGCGCGACCCCGATCATGAGCATTCTGCGCAGCTCGCCGACGACAGACAAGTCGGGCACCGGATTGCGCCGGTCAGGCGCCCGCGGGCGGGACCGTCCCCAGACCGCCCGGGCGCGGCGCTACGCGTTGCGGAATGCGCGGATGACGTCGCACGGGAGTAGCGTCGAGCCATGTCGACGGAGGTCCGTATCAACACCGCTCTGGAACGCTTCGAGCTCTATGTCGACGGTGACAACGCCGGGTATGTCGAATATCAAGACACCCAGTCCGAACGCGCGTTCGTGCACACCGAGATCTACCCCCGCTATGAGGGCCAGGGCTACGGCCGCGTGCTGGTCGAGGCGGCGTTGAACAGCACCGCCGAGGACAAACTCGGCGCGCTGCCGATGTGCCGGATGGTGCACCACTTCATCGAGACCCGCCCCGAATACCTGGTGATGGTGCCGCACTGGGCGCGCGACAGCCTGAATCTGCCTCAGTAAGCGGCGACCGCGCCGTCGAGCGCCTGCTGCAGGTCGGTGCGTACCAGTCGCGCGATGTCGCCCGGCTTGCTCGGCAATTCGGTGATCGGTACGCCGAAGTAGAAGCTGGCCGACTTGGCCTCCTCCTTGTTCGGCTGCACCGTCGGGTCGGCCCGCGGGCCGTAACTCAGGCCCATCGACACCAGCACCGGCTCGACGCCGAGCTTCATCGCGCGAAACGCGATGTGCCCGATGCCGCTACCGACCGGCTGCACCTGGGTGGGGTCGACCTCGTTGCAGGTGCCCTCCGGGAACACCGCGACACCGTCGCCGCGCACGATCCGCTGCGCGCAGATGTCCATCATGCGCTGACCAGCCGCATTGACCGCGCGAATCCCGTGGTCCTTGCCGCGGAACACCGGAATCCCGCCCATCATGTCGATCTTGCGCCGCTGTTCGGGCTCCTCGAACAACTCGTCCTTGGCCAGCACCCGCACCCGCCCGATCACCGGTCGCAACGCGCTGCGCCACGCCGCCGCCGCGACCGTATACGGATCGTTCTCGGAAAGATGATTGATCGAGATCAACAGCGGCCGGCCATGCTTGATGGCGGCACGTAAACCGGCCTGCGCACCCTCGGCGTAAGAGACACGGGGATAGTAACGACGGCCCAGAATGGCGTACGCAGCCCAAGCTTTCAGCCGATTCTGCCGATGGTCGAGATAGAAGTCGTACACGGTGTCGCTGTTCTCGAGGCGCACCTCGGGAGGTTCCATGACACGGACTCTACGACGCCCGCAAGCGTCCAGCATCGGGCCCTGAGACAAATTCAGGGCACCGAACTGGTCAGCAGAAGCGCATATCGGCCGAACAACTGCGATGATGTCCGAGTGGCACGCGCAGACGACCCGGATGATCGGAAAACTCGCGGCGGGCACGGCGACCGCAAGCGGCGCGATTTCCGGCACGGCGAGCAGGTGGTGCGCGCCGGCACCCTGCTGGTGTCGGCGACCGAACTGGCCGAGCCGACCTTCCGGCGCACCGTTGTCTACATCATCGAGCACAACGAGGCGGGCAGCCTCGGCGTGGTGCTGAACCGGCCGAGCGATACGGCCGTGCACGACGTGCTGCCGCGCTGGACCGAGGTGGCGGCCGCGCCGCGCACCCTGTTCATCGGCGGACCGGTCAAGCGGGACGCGGCGCTGTGCCTGGGCACCATCCGCGTCGGCGCGAGCATCGACGGCATCCCCGGCCTGCGCCGGATCGACGGCCGGGTGGTCCTCGTCGACCTGGACGCCGACCCGGAGGAGATCGGCCAGCTGGTCGAGGGCATCCGCATTTTCGCAGGTTATGCGGGCTGGACCTTCGGACAGTTGGAGGGCGAGCTGGAGAACGACGACTGGATCGTGCTGTCCGCGTTGCCTTCCGACCCGATCAGCACCGGCCGCGCCGACCTCTGGGCACACGTGCTGCGCCGCCAGCCCCTCCCCCTGTCACTACTGGCCACCCACCCGATCGAACTCGAACGAAATTGAGATGCAAGCTCTTATTGAACTGTTCACCCCTGCTGAATCGTGGGATGAGCGGGAGGTGAGCAATGCCCGACAACCGAACCGAGTTGTTGCGGGTCCTGTACGACGAACACGCGGCTGCTCTGTGGCGGTACACGCTCGGTTTGGTTCGCGACCCTGGACGGGCCGAGGACATCGTGCAGGAAACGTTGCTTCGGGCGTGGCAACGCCCGAACGTACTGGATCAGTCCGAGACATCGGCGCGAGCGTGGCTGTTCACGGTGGCGCGCAATCTCGCCGTGGATGAGCATCGCAGCGCCCGCAACCGGCGCGAGTTCCGCACCGACACACCGCCGGAGCAGGCGACGCCCGACCAGGCCGACCGTGCCCTGGACGGCTGGGTGGTCGCGGACGCGTTGGGCAGGCTCAGTCCCGATCACCGCGAGGTGATCGTACGGGCCTACTATCGGGGCCTTTCCACCCACCAGATTGCCGCGGAACTCGACATTCCGGCGGGAACGGTGAAATCCCGGATGCACTACGGCATGCGGGCACTACGGCTGGCACTACAGGAGATGGGGGTGACGAACCAATGACCGACATCGCTGACGACTACACCACGTGGGACGCGCCCTACGTGCTCGGCTCCCTGACCAGGACCGAGCGACGAGAATACGAAGAGCATTTGGCCGGCTGCCCCGCCTGCCAGGCCGCCGTGGCCGAACTGGCCGGTATGCCGGGCATGCTCGCCATGGTCGAACCCGCGACCGCGCTCGCGATGATCGATCTGCCCGAAGCCATTGCGGCACAGCTGGGCCCGGCGGCGGTCGAGACGAGCCCGCCGGTGCCGCAGTTGCTGCCGCGGCTGGCCGACGCGGCCGAGAAGCGCAGGCGACGGAGCCGGTGGGTGTCCGTCGGCGCCGCGGTCGCGGCCGCTGCCGCCGCGGTGGCCATCGCGGTTCCGGTGGTCGCCACCGTCACCTCGTCGGGTCCCACGACCACCGAAAACGTTGTCGCGGAACGCAGTATGCAACCGCTCAAGCCGAATCCGGTGACGGCCAGCTTCAAGGTCGTGCAGGCCGACGGCAAGACGCGGATCGTGATGAGCTGCAGCTACGGACCGAGCAATCAGCAGTACATGTGGAATCTGAAGCTGTTCGTCCTCGGTACCGACGGCAGTCAGACCGAGCTCGATCAGTGGCCCGCCGGGCCGGGCACCGAGCTGACGATCGATCGGACCATCGACAAGACGCCGGAGCAGATCCGGGCGGTCGAGATCCGGTTGGCGTCGACCGGCGAGACGCTGCTTTCCGGAACGGTGTAAGAACAGACCGATCCCCCGCCGGGCTTCGGCGGGGGATCGGTACCCCTCATCGTGTGCTGGTCTATCAGTCGGTCTGGCGACGGAAAATCGAGTTGGACCAGAAGAATCCGACGATCGCGATGCCCGCGCACCAGGCGAGCGCGAGGTATCCGCTGTTGCCGATCTCGGTGCCCATCAGCAGGCCGCGGATGGTCTCGGTGATCGGGGTGAACAGCTGGTACTCGGCGAACTGGCGCAACCCGACGGGCATGGTGTCGGTGCTGACCAGGCCGCTGCCAAGGAAGGGCAGCATGATGATCGGGAAGACGGCGTTGCTCGCGCCCTCCGGATTCGGCGAGAGCAGACCCAGCGCGACCGCGAGCCAGTTGAGCGCGAAGCTCATGAAGGCGAGCAGACCGAACGCGGCGATCCATTCCGCGACATTGGCATTGGGCCGCCACCCGATGAGCAGCGCGACCCCGGACATCACCACGATGCCGAGCATGGCCTGCAGCAGCGCACCGATGACGTGTCCGGTCAGCATCGCCGACTGGGTGATGCCCATGGTGCGGAACCGATTCACGATGCCCTTCGTGCTGTCGGTCACGATGGACACCGCGACCGACGCCGTGAGGTAGGCCGGAACCATCAACAGCATGCCGGGGGCCAGATAGTCGATGTAGTTTCCGCCGGAAGACTTTTCGAGCGCGCCACCGAAGACGAACTTGAAGATGAGCAGCAGGATGCTCGGCATCAAGATGACGCCGAACAGCATGCTCGGGTAGCGCTTGGCGTGCAGCAGGTTGCGCCGCAGCATGGTCGCCGAATCGGCGAGGGCGTAGGACGTGCTCATGACACGGTTTCCTTTTCGGAGGTCGGGTGGCCGGTGAGGGTGAGGAAGACGTCGTCGAGGTTGGGGGTGTGCACCGCGAGGCCGTCGACCTCGATCTGCTCGTAGTCGAGCCGATCCAGCACGGCCCGTAGCGATTTCACGCTGCCGTCGCTCGGCACCGCGAGAGTCAGTTCCTCGTCGGCTGATTCGTCGTCAGCGATTGCCGGAGCGGGCGTACCCAACGCCGTCGCGGCGGCGAGCAACGCGGACCGGTCGGCGAACTGCAGCCGGATATGACCGCCGGGCACCAGCCGCTTCAGTTCCGCCGCAGTGCCTTCCGCGACGATCCGGCCGTTGTCGAGCACCGCGATGCGATCGGCCAGCTGGTCGGCTTCTTCCAGATACTGGGTGGTCAAGAACACCGTGACGTTGTAGTCGTCGACCAAACCGCGGATGAGATCCCAGATGACCCGCCTGCTGCGCGGATCGAGGCCGGTGGTCGGCTCGTCGAGGAAGATGATGCGCGGGTCACCGACCAGCGTCATCGCCAGGTCCAACCGTCGGGTCATGCCGCCGGAGTAGGTGGACGCGGGCTTGTCACCGGCCTCGATCAGGTCGAAGCGTTCCAGCAGATCCGCTGCGAGCCTTCGGGTTTCGCGCCGTGGCAGATGATGCAGGTCGCCCATCAGGTGCAGGTTCTCCCGGCCGGTGAGCAGTTCGTCGACCGCGGAGAACTGGCCGGTGACGCCGATCGCCTTGCGGACCGCGTCGCGTTCGGCCTCGACATCGTGGCCGCCGACCCGGCTTTCGCCGCCATCGGCGTGGATGAGCGTGCTCAGGATCTGCACGGTGGTGGTCTTGCCCGCGCCGTTCGGGCCGAGCAGCGAGTAGATCGTGCCCTCGGGGACGGTGATGTCGATGCCGTCGAGCACCACGTGCTCGCCGAATGATTTGCGCAGGCTCAGCGCCGAAATGGCGGGTGCCCGATGGCCGTTGACCATGACGGTCCTTTCGGTGAATTCCATTAGTGAATGCGCATGAGCGCATGACTGCTCTACACCGCACCCGGTGTCCCGGAGCGGCTTTGCGTGTCGAGCAGTGCTGTTCAGTTGTGCGGAAAGACGATTCGGCTAGATGTCGAGGTCTTCGATCTGCGGGCGCTTCGCGACGTCGACCACCCGCTCGTAAACCTTGTCCGGCAGCTTGCCTTTCAGTTCCTCGACCGAGTCGACGATCTCCAGGATGAAGTCACCCCAGTCCTGCTCGCCGACGCCGAGCATGCGCCGCCAGTTCTTCAAATCCTTGATCCAGTTGGCGGATTGCGGATAGTCGTCCCAGCTGGCGTAGTGCGCGTGCAGCACGAACTTGCCTTTGCGACTGCGGAACACCCGGACGTGTTCCATCCGGTGGTCATTGACCTCGTTGGTTTCGAAGAGCAGCGCGCCGGAGAACCGGACCTGCCGGACACCGTTGTGTCCGACCCGGACGACGACCTCGTCGTACCCTTCTTGCCGACCCTCCTCCAATTCGATGAAACGGCGCAGCGCCGTGGTCACCGCCCCGGAGAGATTGCCGCCAACCAGTTCCTGGGCCCGCTGGAACAGCGGCAGATCGTCATCGGCAACATAGATCGTCTTGTTGGGCATGACACGACTATATGTAGATGTATACGTACACGCAAGCCGTGCGACACCACCCGGCGAAATGCGACGTTTCGGAATCCGGCTCTTGTAGGTTGCTGGATAGTCACCGCTATCGCAGATTGCGAGAAAGTGCGGCTGTGAAGCCTCTGAATGCCGAGCGAAAGCGCAGCACCCGGCTGGTGCTGGGTAGTTGCCTGCTGTCGTTGGCCTTGCCATTGACCACCGCGACACCCGCTTCGGCCAAGTTCGTCGATCCCTCGACCCTGCCGGTGCGAATCGGCCATCAGCTGATCAAGCGGACCCTGGACGGCTACGCGTTCATGATCATCGAGGCGAACACCGGAGCCAACGTCACGCCGCCGCTCGACCAGAACCCGTTCAGCAAAGAGGCGTTCCTGTCCGGGATCGGCATCGGCCAGGTCGACGGGCCCAAGCGCGGCAAGATCGTCAGCGCGGTGCTCGAGGTGGGCTACGAAATCGGCTACCCGGTGGCGCTGGCGCCCAACGGCATCACCGCGACGCTCAACTCGCCGTCGGTGGCGGTCACCGGGAACGCCAAGCCAAAGGTCGCGGGCACCACCTCGTCGCAGAGCCAATCCCAACAGAGCGAATCCGAATCCGAATCCCAGTCCGGCGGCCAGTCGGAAACCCCGCTGAACTTCGAACTGGGCGGTGAATTCGGCGCGCTGGCCACCGTCCTGCCGTCCCAGCAGACGTCGTTCCAGGTGGGACACGGTGGCATCGTCGCGACGACATTGGCGACGGTCGCACTGACCCAACCGATGGCCTACGCCGACCTGTCCAACACGCATCTGACCGTGACCGGCGCGTTCGGGCCGGTCACCGTGCGGACCTTCGTGAAGTTCACCCTGGTGACCCGCGCCGGGCAGACCAGTGAAGTGGTCTACAGCGATCCCATCGAGTTGCGCTGAGCATCCGCCGGTAGCCGCGGCCGTCGCCGCACGCCCGGTTCAGCGTTGAACCGTCTGCCTTCCTCACCCGTATCACTCCTGTACGCAGAAAGTGATCTCGCGTGTGCCCAGAGCACAGGTGGACACCGCGGGAAGGAGTGCCCATGCAGAGCCGGGTCGTGGATTATCTGGTGCAGGCGGTTTCGGCCCTGGGTGTTCGGCACATCTTCGGTGTGGACGGCGCGAACATCGAGGATCTGTACGACGCGATCTTCGACGCGCCGGACGACGTCACCGGGGTGATCGCCAAGCACGAGTTCTCGGCGGCCACCATGGCCGACGGCTACGCCCGTTCGACCGGCGGACTCGGCGTGGTCGCCGCGACCTCCGGCGGCGGTGCGATGAATCTCGTTGCGGGACTTGCCGAATCGTTCGCGTCCCGGGTACCGGTGCTCGCGCTGGTCGGCCAGCCGCCGACCGCGCTGGAGGGCAATGGCGCCTTCCAGGACACCAGCGGCCAGGCGGGCACCATCGACGCTGTCCGCATGTTCGACGAGATCACCCGCTACTGCGCACGTGTCGAGACCGCCGCCGACCTGCCCGATCAGCTGGCCAGGGCGGTCGGCGCCGCCCGGCGCGGCGGGCCCGCGGTGCTGCTGCTGCCCAAGGATGTGCAGCAGGCGAACATGGGCACGGCGCGGCCGATTCGATTGCCCACCAAGGTGTATCGGCGCGACGAGGCAGGTCTGGCTCGGCTACGCGCCGCTCTCACGACGGCGCGGCGGACCGGGAAGATCGTGATCATCGCCGGTGACCAGGTCGCCCGCGACGACGCGCGGGACGAGTTGGCTCGGTTGGCCGCGGTGCTGGATGCCGCGGTCGGCGTCGCGCCGGATGCCAAGGACACCTATGACAACACCGATCCCGGTTTCTGCGGGGTCGCGGGCACCATGGGGCATCCCGAACTCAGTGCGGCCATCCGATCGGCAGCGTTATGCCTGATCATCGGCACTCCGATGCCGGTAACCACCCGCACCGGGCTGGACGAACTGCTGGCCGGCGGCACGGTGGCCAGCATCGGGGTGACGCCGCCGTATCTGCCGTCCATCCATGCCACCAGTACCGACCTGGCGCGCACGTTGGGCGAACTGGCCGACGAATTCGCCGCTGCCACAGCGGTTCCGGACCGACGCACGGTTACTCCGCTTACTCCACTGCATGTTCCGGAGTCCTCGGGCCCCGGCCTGCGTTATCGGCAACTGGTGGAGACCATCGACGCGGGGCTGCCGGACGGCACCGATGTCTTCGCCGACGCGGGCAATACCGGTGCGGCCGTGGTGCATCACCTGCGGGTGCCGCGCGGTGGCCGGTTCGTTGTCGCGCTCGGGATGGGCGGCATGGGTTACGCGTTCGGCGCGGGCATCGGCTCCGCGTTCGCGCGCAGGCACGGGCCCGACGGTGTGCGGCGCACGGTTGTCGTCGCCGGTGACGGCGCGTTCTTCATGCACGGCATGGAGATACACACCGCGATCGAGCACGCACTGCCGCTCACCTTCATCGTGCTCAACAACAACGCCCATGCCATGTGCGTGACCAGGGAGCAGCTGTACTACCGAGACCGCTACAGCTTCAACAGATTCCGGCCCGCACACCTCGGTGACGGTGTCGGCGCCATGTTCCCCGAACTGACCACCTTCTCGGTGCGCGCACCGGCCGAGCTGGCCGCGACGCTGCGGCACTGCATGGAAACCGAAGGGCCGTCGTTCATTTCGATCGACGTGGACCCCGACGAGGTTCCGCCGTTTCTTCCGTTCTTGACGACCATCGAACAATCCAGGAGTAAGAAATGACCGCATTGCGTAGCGATTCCATGGGGGGTGGTGGCCGGGTGACGGGCGGGCCAACCAGCGCCCTGCCAGCACTCAGCGATATCCCGGCGGATCTGCTGCCGCCCGGTCTGTTGCGGATCGAGAACTCCGACAAGGACGCGACCACGCCGATCATCATGGACATGCTGCGGTCGGTGTATCCGCACGACCAGATCTTCGGCGATTACTGTCCGGTGCAGGCGTATATCGCCGCGCCGCCGCGCGAGGTGTACGAGTACCTCGCCGACTCCCGCTCGCTGGAGGAATGGACCTACAGCCTGCGCGGATTCGTCCCGACCGAGGAGCCGGGCCTGTGGCTGGCCTACGACCGGCTCGGTGACGAGACCAAGATCTTCACCCGCACCGTCGCGCATCCGGAGGGGATGACCGTCGACTACCACTGCGCCTGGGACCAGTCCCAGCACCTGTGGATGATCTACCTGCTGCGGGTCGTGGACGCGCAGACGGTGTTCAACAAGCCGGGTTCGGTTGTGCTGTGGGTCAATTGCAAGCACCCGTTCTACGACGAGAACCCCTATCCCGAGACCGCGCCCGCGAAGCGCCCGGTGTGGGTCGGCGACTTCTGGGAGATGTTCTCCGCGGGCCACCAGCTGGAGATGGACAACCTCAAGGCGATCTGCGAGTACCGGGCGGCGCATGGCCTGCCCATCAAGCCCGACTGGATGAAATGAGAACCGGCATGATCCCCACCAACCCGGACGCTCCCGCGCTGCCCTCGGTCAGCCTGGTCGATGTGGCCAGCTACCTGCCCGGCGAGCCGGTCGGCACCGAGTACTTCACTCAGTTCTCCCGCTCGGAACGGATGGCCAAGAACGTCATGTTCCGGTCGCCCAAGACCCGCCACCATGTGGACCGGGACGAGTCCGCGGTGGACATGGTCGAACGCGCCGTCGCGCCGTTGATCGAACGCCATGGCGCGCAGTTCATTTCGGATATCGATGTGCTGATCACGCACACCCAGCTGCCGACCAATCCGGTGATGGGTTGCGGACCCGAGGTGGCCAAGCGGCTCGGCGCGCGGCCCGCCTTCGTGTACGACGTGCACAACGGCGGCTGCGCGGCGTTCGTGCACATGATGTCGATTGCCCGAATGGTGTTGCAGACCAACAACGCTCGCACCGCGCTGATCGCGGCGACGCAGAACTGCGCGGGTCCGGTGTTCCGCCAGCCCGATATCCGCAAGCTGGCGCAGGCGCCGGTGCCCGGCGACGGCTGCGGGGTCGGGCTGCTGGTCAAGGACGACAGCGCGCCGATCCTCGACATCGAATGCCGCACCTATCCCGAATTCGCCGGGGACATGGAGTTTTCCACCAACGGCGAGCGCAAGTACTGGGAACCGGGCGAGGGTCAGGGCTGCGTCAGCTTCACCGAATCGAAGATCACCAAGGTGTTCGCCCGCGGTAACCGGCTGGTGCCGGAAGTGGCGCTGGCGGTGTGTGATCGGATCGGCGTGAAGGGTCGCGACATCGACACGTTCGTCACCAATCAGCCGAACCGGCTGTTCCTGCGCAACTGGCACGACGCGCTGGAGCTGCCCGCTGAACGGCATCCGGACACGTTCGACATGTGCGGAAACCTCTTCGCCGCAGGCATTCCGGTGACCCTGGATGTGGAGAACCGGGCGGGCCGGCTGCGCAACGGCTCGGTGGTGCTGATGTCGGCGTTCGCGCACGCGGGTGACTTCGCCGGCGCCGCGGCCATCCGGTGGGGCGCGGCGCGATGAGCATCCATGTCGTCGACGAGACCACGCCGTCGCGGCGGCGTGGCGGTTCGTCGGCGCAGCCCCGGTTCGATCTGACCCTGAGCGAAAACCCGTTCCCGCCGCTACCTTCGGTGCTGCGCGCGGTGAACGGTGTGCTGGCCCAGGCCAATCGATATCCGGAGTTCCTGCCGCGGCGGCTGCCGAAGCTGATCGCGCAGCATCTTGGCGTGCATTCGGATCAGGTGGTAGTCGGCTCCGGCGCGACCGGGGTGGCGATGCAGATCATCCAGTCGCTGACCACGCCCGGTGCCGGAATGGTCTACGCGGCACCGACCTTCGACGGTTATCCGATCATGGCCGAGATGGCGGGCGTCGAGATGGTTCCGGTGCCGTTGGATTCGGCGGGCAACCAGGATCTGCACACGATGACCAAGGCCATCGACAAGTGGACCGGGCTGGTGGTGGTGTGCCGTCCGCACAATCCGACGGGCACGGTCGCTTCGGCGAGCGAGTTGAAGGCGTTTCTGGGCGGGGTGCCCGCGCGGGTGCCGGTGATCCTGGACGAGGCGTACGTCGAGTTCCTCGGGGCCGCCGAATACGTCGACCCGCTCGCCTTGCTGAGCAGGCATCCGAATCTGATTGTGCTGCGCACGTTCTCGAAGGCCTACGGGCTGGCCGGGTTACGCATCGGGTATGCCTTCGGCAGGCGCGAGATGATGGCTCGGATCCGCAGGCTGCAATTGCCGTTCGGGGTGAGTTCGGCGGCGGCGGCCGCGGTGTCCGCGTCCTACGCCGCCGAACCCGAACTCGCCGCACGCACCATGCGGATCACCACCGCGCGGGAGGAACTGCGGAACGCGTTGCGGCGCTGCGGGATCGCGGTGCCGCGCAGCCACGCGAACTTCCTGTACCTGCCGGGACCGGGTGTGGCGACCGCGCTGCGGCGGGCTGGTATTGCCGCCAAGGCGTATCCCGATGGGAGCGCGCGTATTTCGGTCGGCGATCCGGCGGCGGATCAGGCGGTCCTGGCGGCAGTGGAGACGCTGCGTTAGCCAATCGCTAAGCGGCGGCAGGCCGCTGTTCGTCGGCCTCGCCGGACTCATCCGCCTGCTTGGCCCAGCGTTGGGCCAGTGCGGCGCAGGTGATCAGCTGGATCTGATGGAACATCATCAGCGGCAGCACGATCAAGCCGACCGGCTGGCTGGCGAAAAGCACTGTCGCCATGGGCAGTCCGGTGGCGAGGCTCTTCTTCGAGCCGCAGAACACGATCACGATCCGGTCGGCCCTGGAGAAGCCGAAGATCTTGCCCACCAGCATGGTCGCCACGATGACCAAGGCGAGGAGCACACAGCACACGCCGGCCAGCGCGAGAATCCGCCACGGCGAGAGCATGTGCCAGATGCCCTCCACCATGCCCGCGCTGAACGCGCTGTAGACGACGAGCAGGATCGAGCCGCGGTCTACCAGCTTGGTCGGCTCGGCGTAGCGGCTGAGCCAGCGATGCACCTTCGGGCGGATCAGCTGGCCGATGAAGAAGGGCACCAGCAGCTGCAGCACGATGTCGCCGATCGAGGAGAAGTCGACGCTGGCCTGGCCGGTGGTGTTCATCAACAGGATGACCAGCAGCGGAGTCACGAAGACGCCCAGCAGGTTCGACGCCGTCGCGCTCACGATCGCGCCGGGCACATTGCCCTTCGCGATCGAGGTGAACGCGATCGAGGACTGCACGGTGGAGGGCACCAGGCACAGGAACAGCAACCCGGTGTACAGGTCGTCGGTCAGCACCCCCGGCACCAGTAGTTGCGCGGCCAGCCCGAGCAGCGGGAAGAGCACAAAGGTGCTTGCCAGCACGACAAGGTGCAGCCGCCAATGGGTGAGGCCCGCCAGGGCCTCCTTCGGCGACAACCGGGTGCCGTACAGCAGGAATAGCAATGCGATGGCAATCTTCGTCAGCACGCCGACTACGTCGGCAGCGCTACCCCGGGCGGGAAAGACGCTGGCCAGCGCAACCGTAGCGAGGATCGACAGGATGAAACCGTCGATATAGAACTTGCTGAGGAATCGCACACCACACGCTAACGCCGAGGGTGTTCCCAGATAGAACCGAAAAGTACGTAATTCGTCACACCATAGGACCTCTCGGCGCTAGATAAATACGAACGTTCGTCCGCATGATTGCCGGTGGGTGGTACGGACGAAGAGTGATACTGATGAGTCGTCAGCCCAGGCGGCCACCAAGGGCTGCGCGGCTGGTATTGGGCCAGAACCGTTGCCGTGGAACGGCTTTCCTGTAAGGATGGTCTGCACGCGGACAGCTCCGGTCGGGGGGAGCAACCCAATCGGGTCGCGTCAGGGACTGACAGCAGGGGGACACATGAGGTACTTCGCCACCGCTCTACTGACTTTCGCAGGAGCCGTGCTGGCTTTCGCGCTCACCGTGGGACTCGCGGCACCCGCCTCCGCCGAGCCGTCGGCTGTCGTGACTACGGGAACGGTCGCAACGGTTCCGGAACCGGCTCCCGTTACACAGGCCGAGCCGATCCGGATGCCACCCGGGGACACCCTCGAACTGCGGGCCGGTGTCGGCGCAGGCATCGGCGTGGTCATCGGCGGCCTGGCCGGCTTGCCATTCTTCGGAGTCGGGGCGATCCCCGGCATGATCATCGGCGGACTGCTCGGCGCGGGCATCGGCGCGTTGTCCTGGAACATCGCCAATGCCTACCTCGGCCAAGGCTGACGGATTTCCTGACGCAGTCAGCGCCGGAGCATTGGTGGCAACGCTCGGCCAATAGCTATGCGGATTGCGAAAACCCTTGATCTGCTACCGCTTCGGCGAATCTCGGGTGCGCGCGGATCACGATCATCGTATTGCTGACGAGCGGCTGGATGCGGACGTATCTGGTCGACCGGTCATAGGCAACGCAAGCCACCACAAACATTCCGGGAAACCAGACAGGCATGAACGCCACGCCCAAAAGCCATGACTTAGGCGGGGTCACAATCCCCAGGTAGGCGCCCACCGCCAACACGAGAAATGGAATCGCGCCCGCCAACACGAGCGTGCGGCTGATTGCGCGCAACCGTCGCCGCTGTCGAACGCATCGCGCGCATATCGGCCATTCGCCACAAAGCGAGGTCGCTGTGGATGGCGGCACTCGCCGCAACCTCCGCAGCCCCCAGACAAACGAGGAACCGAACGTGCTCTGCACTCGAACTCGATTGTCCCAATGGAATTCCACAGCACGGCGCCGCCGCTCGACCGCCGGTTCACCGTGCCTGCTACACACCGCGGGCAACGGTCGGCACAACTCCATCGACACCCGCCCGAGCTCCACATCAGCTCGAACAGCAACCGACACTTCCCGCGTTACTCCAGCCATCCGCGCTGCCGACGGTCCTGGTAAAACAGGTCATCGTCGTCCGGCTCGTCCGGCGTGACGATCTGTTCACGATTGGGTTTGCGGGTGCCCGGAATCAAGGGCCCATCGGAAGGGCCTGGATTGTTGCTGGATACCTCCGGGCGTAGCGGTTCGGGCGATGGTGCCGAATCGGGTGTCGGAGCCACGACCGACGTCGGCGTCGGCTGAGCTAGTTGCGCGCGGTACCGCTCCAACTCCGCTTCTCCTTCCTCGGCCAGTCGATGACGCTGCTCTTCGGACATGGCCGAGTACTGTTCCAGCGCGGCGGGGACGACTCGGTCGAGAGTCGTGGTGAACGCATCAGTGCGGGCGAAGTCGCGAACCCCCAGCTTTCCGGACAGGACGGCGCCGATTTGGTCCTTCAGAGCCGGATCAGTGGTGTTCGCGGCGAGCAGTCGCAGCGTGTCGGACAACTGGCGCGACACGGCGGCATCGCCCCGCGCAACGTCCAGAATCGGCTCCGGTGCTGTCATGAGAAGACTCCGGGATGGTCGTATCCGCCGGCCTTGATGGCGGGCAACTCCGCGGTGGCCACGGCGCCATTGAGGCCCGCCGAGATCAGGCCGATCGCACCCTCGGATCCAGCCCACATCAATCCGAGCTTGCTCCAGATGTCTATCCACGTCTTGATCATTCGCAGCGCGTCCAGCGCCGCTGCTGCCTCCATCGCCGCAGCGGCAGGCGCGCCTGCGACGGTGGCGCCCAAGGCCGCGGCCGCCGCCTGCTTGATGGCCCACATCGCGGCATAGTCGAACAGCGTCTGCACCAGACCGGATATCGTCTGCGCCAGACCGTAGGACGACAGGGCGAATGCCTTGATCTGATCTGCGATGTCCTGCAGTGGATCTACTTGCTTGTTCAGTCCATCCGTGAGCGATTTGAAGTACGTGCGCGCATTATCGGCGGCATTTCCGCGCCAGGATGCCTCGAACTCCTTGACCGCGTCATTGATACCGCGTAGTCGGCGTTGTATTTGGCCAGGTTCTCTATCGCTGCACCGGCCTGTTGCATTGCCGCCCAGTCACCCGCGACGTAGTCGGTGATGGTGGTCAACGCGTCGAAGCCGGTGACGGTCTTGATGATGCCGTTCAACCAATACGCAGGCGAAACCGCGTTGGCGTTCGTGGCAAGTTCGACCATGTCCGGGACCGGATCGTCAGGCTGCGGCGTGGTCAGGTTCTCGATCGGGGCTCGGCTCATTTCGTGCCATCCGGCGCATACGTACGATCGAGCGATTCCGCGAAGCGTCGGTCCGTAGTCCGATACATCTTCGCCGCATTGGCTGTCTCCGTTGACGATTCGCTCGTCACTCGTCCCAGCCGGGTGTAGTTCGACTGAAGTTCGGTCAATGCGTCTTGGACGACGTCGATTACGCCGCGCAGCACCAGCCCACCTTCCGAACTCGGCAGATCGAGCCATTCCTTCAGGTATGCATCGGTGCGCGCGTTGTCCTCGGCGAGCTTGGCCAACTTGGCGGCGGCTCCGTCGAGGTGGGCGGGCTCGACCTTCAGTTGCTCAGCCACAGATTCCCCCATCCGTTTTCATCTGGTACTGCGGTCGAGGGTAGCCGCACGGTGGTTTGCAGGTTCTGTGCGCGTCGTAAGAATCCCGCAAAGGGATATGGGTCAGGTGTTTCGGGCCTTCAGACGTTGCGGCGAAAGGGGATTCGGCGGCGGGGCTTAACGCCGGAAGGCGGGTCGATACCGGCGTATTCGGCGAAAGCTGTTGCGTCGGAGGTGGTGGAGGTCTTGGGGTTGTTGGCGGCCCAGGCGGTGAAGCGTGTGGTGAAGTCGTTGCAGGCGTGCGCCAGTAGTGGGAAGCGGCGGGCTACTTCGGCGGCGCGTTTGTGTAGCAAAGCGCGGGCTGCTGCGGTGACGGCATCGGTGTCGAAGCCGTCTGGAACGGGGCTACCGGCCACCAGTGCCCGGACCAGCGCCGCCTGACGATCGGTGAGCGTGTCGGCGTCGGTGCGCGGTGTCGGCGGATGCGGTCTCATGTGCGGGCCAAGTGTGCTCGGTCGGTGATGGGTGGGCGGTGTGCGGCTGCGGCGATGACGTCTAGTTCGGCGAGGAGTTCGGGGGCGGGTGGGTAGTTGCCGTCGCGTTCCAGCATGAGGGGGACCGGGTGGCGGGCGGTGAATTCGGTTACCAGGGTGAGGACTTCGGCGGGGATCGGGTCGGTGTGGGTGTCGTGGTAGTGGCCGCCGGATTCGTGGCCGCCTGCGACGTGGCAGTAGGCGACGCGGTCGGGTGGTAGGCGGCGGAGTTCGTCGAGGGGGTCGCGGGTGCGGTTGCGGGCGTTCGCGTAGACGTTGGCGATGTCGATCAACAGGTAGACGCCGGTGCGGTCGACCAGTTCGGCGAGGAACTCGGACTCGGTGTATTCGTCGTCGGGCCAGTCGAACAGTGCCGCAATGTTTTCCACGGCCAGCGGTACGTCGAGCGCCGACTGGGTGCGGGAGATGTTGCGGGCCAGGACATCCAAGGAGGCTTTGCTGCGTGGCACCGGAAGTAGGTGTCCTGCTTCGATACCGCCGGCCCGGACGAAGGCGACGTGCTCGCTCACCAGTGGTGCGCCCAGCGCCTCGGCGCACCTGGCGAGATGTTCGATGCGGTGCTCATCCACCGGTTCCGCGCCACCCAGAGATAGCGAAATGCCGTGCGGCACAACAGCTACTCCACGGTCGATCAGCGCCGTCAGTTCGGCAGGGATCGCGACTTCGGATCTACCGAGTAGACGTCGCCGTACCGGCAGCGACTCCGCGATCACCTCGGCGAACCCGAGCCCGTCCAACTCCGCGATGACTCCGCAGATCTCCGGGCGCCAGCCGATGCCGAGCGCCCCGTCCGGCAGCGGTGCGCGGTCAGCCACCACAGCCACCGCCGCAGCCACCACCACCGCTGCATCCGCTACCCCCGCCGTCGCCGCTGCTACCGCCGTCGCTACCCGACGAGCTCGGGGGTTGCACGGCACTCGCGAGCCCGGGATCGAGGGTCATCAGTGCGGCGCCGCCGAATACCGCGGCGGCGAGCGCGGCGCTTTCCGCGCCGTAGGTGGCGTAGGCAGGTGCATTCGACGGCCGCAGATGCGCGTTGGATTGGGTCGCGTTCTTGCGAGCGAGTCGGCCGAGCGGTGTGAGGCGGGGTTTGGCCACCACGAGCCAATAGCAGAACGCCTGCACGACAAGGGCGATGACCAGGAACGCGACGGGGTTGTGGTTCAGCGTCCCGGCGACGAACCGCACCACACCGACCGCGCCGACGATCAGCAGCGGCAGCCCCGCGTCCCACAACTTGCGGCGGAAGGCGGCGTCCGGAAAGTAGCCACGCTTGATCATCGAGTCGCGCAGCGGACCGAGCGCCGCCGCCGAATTCGCGGTGAGCGAGACAACGGTCGGCTTGGCACCGGCGACGATCCGGTCGTAGATCGACCGGGTGAACGGGTCCAGTCGATGCTTGTCCGCGTCGGTCAGTGGCCGCGCCGGTGCGGCCGCCGAGTTGATCAGGTCGTGGCTGCGCAGTCGCGCCAGCGCGGTCAGCACCGCACGGCGATCGTCGAACAGCATGGCGATCTCGGGTAGCGACAGATCCGTGCCCGGCCGCTCGTTGCCGCGCTTGTCGACGGCGCCGCGGGTGACCCGCAACCGCATCAACAATCCGAACAGCAGCGCGATCCCGATGAATGGCCAATACAGCGCCATGAAGTCGGGTCCAGAGATTCCCCACGTATTGCCTGCGGCAACAAGGTCGAGCGAGTTCATTTCCACCCCGAAAATCAAGCGGTATTGCAACGCCCCAAGTATGGACCGCCGGTACCGCTGCCGACAGGGTTCGACCCGAAACGTAACTCGGTCGATTCAACCCACCCGGATGTCGTCGCGCCACACGGAAAGGCCTGGTCGTCAGAGTGCTACGGGCACCGCATCGGAATGGTTCGATGATCAGGTGATGCGACGCGAGTATCAGGTGAACGCGGCGCCCGCGCGGGGCACGGCGAGTCGCGTGCTGTTCCGTTTCGCCGTCGGCCGCCGCGAGTTCGTGCTGCGCCAGACGATCATCGAGCCCGATGGCAGCAGCGGTTGGCACTATCACGACGGCACGCTGCTGGTGGTGGTCACGCGCGGCACCCTCGACCATCCCGGCGCGGACTGTGCGCCCGTGACATACCACCGTTGGCGGGTCTTTCGAGAGCCGAGCGGCCCGCGGTATCCACATGTCGCACGGAACCGCGGCCCAGTACCGGTCCACCTCTGTGTGCTCTATTTCAATCCGCTCGGGAGCCCACTATCGCGAAGCGTGGCCGCACCGGACTGCGCCGAATAAGCGCTCTAGGTCGCGGGCTGGCAAGCGTCGCGCAGCGAGCACGCGCCGCAGGCACTGCCACAGCCACCGACCTCGGCGGGCGGGGCGATGGCGGCGGCGGTCGAGGCCGCGGCGTTGGCTCCGGCACCGAGGGTGAAGAGGGCGACGACAGCCGCACCGGCGCCGATGAGGAGAGCGACGATGCCGCTCGCGGCGAGCGCGACGAGACCACCGGCGAACAGCAGCGCCCCGGCCGCCAGCGAGGTGGGGGCGGCGACGCGATTCGCGATGCGGAAGGTCTCGTCATCGGACAGGGCGGCCTCGGTGTGCACCCCGACGAAGCGGTTGCGCGGCAGCCTGCCGATCAGTCCGAGTGCGCCGGTTGCGATGGCCACCAGGGCCAGCACGAACAGGACGAGAGCGACGACGAGCACTCATGCAGGCTAGCGCATCGGTGTATCGGTCCGCCGCTAGCTCCCCCGCAACTGCTCAGCACTCGGCCCGCCACCATCCCGGACAGGCGTATTCCACACTGCGCGGGACCGGACCGCCGACATAGCAACCAAACGCACTGTTGGGAGCGATCGGATGGGAACGACAACCCGCGAGTAACGCGAAGCCGGTGCGGCACAGTCCGATACCGACGGACGGGTAACTTCGACCGGGGCGCGGACGCGGACGCGCCGACGGAGTCAGCACAGCCCGATTTTCAGTACTGCGGTCCACACGTTCTACCCTGATAGATGAAGTTTGTCGGGGATCGGCGATCACAAGAAGGCAGGACCGTGCAGGACACTCGTGCAACCGATAGCGATGTACCCGAGCACCGGTACACCGCGGAGCTCGCGGGCCGCATCGAACGTCGATGGCAGCAGACGTGGAGCGAGCGCGGGACCTTCCATGCGCCGAATCCGGTCGGTCCGCTAGCCGGTGCCACCCCCGCGGACAAGCTGTTCGTGCAGGACATGTTCCCGTACCCGTCGGGTGCCGGTCTGCACGTTGGGCATCCGCTCGGCTACATCGCCACCGATGTCTTCGCCCGGTTCCACCGGATGCACGGCCGCAATGTGCTGCACGCGCTGGGCTACGACGCGTTCGGCCTGCCCGCCGAGCAGTACGCGGTGCAGACCGGCGCGCACCCGCGCGACACCACCGAGTCGAACATGCGCACCATGCAGCGCCAGCTCGATCGTCTGGGTCTGGGGCACGACCGGCGGCGTTCGTTCGCGACCACCGATCCCGAGTACTACCGCTGGACCCAGTGGATCTTCCTGCGCATCTACAACGCCTGGTACGACCAGGAGCTGAATCGAGCCCGCCCGATCAGCGAGCTGGCCGACCAATTCGCCACCGGCGCCCGGCCCGCCCCCGACGGCCAGGACTGGGCGACGATGACCGGCGCCGAGCGCGCGGCCGTGATCGACTCGTATCGCCTGGTTTACCAGACGGATTCGATGGTCAACTGGTGCCCCGGACTCGGCACGGTGCTGTCCAACGAAGAGGTCACCGCCGAAGGTCGCAGTGAGCGCGGCAACTTCCCGGTGTTCCGTAAGCGGTTGTGGCAGTGGATGATGCGCATCACCGCCTATTCGGACCGACTGGTCGACGATCTCGATCACCTGGATTGGCCGGAGAACGTCAAGGCCATGCAGCGCAACTGGATCGGGCGCTCGCGCGGTGCCCAGGTCAAGTTCGACGCGAACGGTGAACAGATCGAGGTGTTCACGACCCGGCCCGACACCCTGTTCGGCGCAACGTATGTCGTGCTGGCGCCCGAGCACGAGCTGGTCGACAAGTTGACCGCGGCCGCATGGCCCGAGGGCACGGATGCCCGCTGGACCAACGAGGGTGGCGCGAGCCCCGCGGATGCCGTTGCGGCCTACCGCAAGTCGATCGCGGCCAAGTCCGATCTGGAGCGCCAGGAGAACAAGGAGAAGTCCGGCGTCTTCCTGGGCAGCTACGCCACCAACCCGGCGAACGGCGCACCGATGCCGATCTTCATCGCCGACTACGTGCTGAGCGGCTACGGCACCGGCGCGATCATGGCGGTGCCCGGCCACGACCAGCGCGACTGGGACTTCGCCACCGCGCTCGGCCTGCCCATCAAGGAGGTCGTGGCGGGCGGCGACCTCGGCGTCGCGGCCTACACCGGCGACGGCGCCATCGTGAATTCCGGTTACCTGGACGGACTTTCGATCGACGAGGCCAAGGCGACGGTGGTCGCCCGGCTGGAGACCGACGGCCACGGCAAGGGCACCATCCAGTACAAGCTGCGCGACTGGCTGTTCGCCCGCCAGCGCTACTGGGGCGAGCCGTTCCCGATCGTCTACGACGAGGACGGCGCGCCGCACGCGCTGCCGGACTCCATGCTGCCGGTGCGACTGCCGGAGATGGACGACTTCGCCCCGGTGACCTTCGATCCGAACGACGCGAACTCCGAGCCGTCGCCGCCGTTGGCCAAGGCGACCGACTGGGTCAACGTCGAACTGGATCTCGGCGACGGCCCGAAGCGGTACCGGCGCGACACCAACGTCATGCCCAACTGGGCGGGCAGCTCCTGGTACCAGCTGCGCTATGCCGACCCGACCAACTCGGAAGCGTTCTGCGCCAAGGAGAACGAGCAGTACTGGCTCGGCCCGCGCACGGCCGAACACGGCCCGAACGATCCCGGCGGCGTCGACCTGTACGTCGGCGGTGTCGAGCACGCGGTGCTGCACCTGCTGTACGCGCGGTTCTGGCAGAAGGTGCTGTTCGACCTGGGTGACGTGTCCGGGTACGAGCCGTACCGGCGGCTGTTCAACCAGGGCTACATCCAGGCCTACGCCTACACCGACGAGCGCGGCGCGTACATCCCGGCCGCCGAGGTGGTGGAGCGCGACGGCAAGTTCTTCTGGACCGACACGACCGGCACCGAGATCCCGGTGAACCAGGAGTACGGCAAGATCGGCAAGTCGTTGAAGAACGCCATCTCCCCCGATGAGATGTGCGATCTGTACGGCGCCGACACCTTCCGCTTCTACGAGATGTCGATGGGTCCGCTGGACACCTCGCGGCCGTGGGCGACCAAGGACGTCGTCGGCGCACACCGCTTCCTGCAACGGATTTGGCGTCTGGTGGTGGACGAGGAGACCGGCGGACTGCGAGTCACCGAGGCCGCGCCCGCGGACGAGACCCTGCGCCTGCTGCACAAGACGATCGCGGGTGTCGACGAGGATCTGGCCGCGCTGCGCGACAACACGGCGGGTGCGAAGCTGATCGAGCTGACCAACCACCTCACCAAGACCCACCCCGACGGCGCACCGCGCTCGGTGGTGGAGCCGCTGGTGCTGATGCTCGCGCCGCTGTCCCCGCACATCGCGGAGGAACTGTGGGAACGTCTGGGCCACACCGCGTCCCTGGCGCACGGCCCGTTCCCGGTGGCCGATCCGGCGCTGCTGGTGGACGAGTCGGTCGAGTACCCGATTCAGGTGAACGGCAAGGTGCGCAGCCGAATTCAGGTTCCGGCGGATGCCGACAACGCGGCCATCGAGGCGGCCGCGCTGGCCGACGAGAAAATCGCCGCGCTGCTCAACGGCGCCGCGCCGCGCAAGCTGATCGTCGTCCCGGGCCGACTGATCAACATCGTCGCCTGAGTCCATCGAGGCGAGTCGAATGGTCGCTGAAGGATCTTCAACAGCAACCATTCGACTCGCCTCGATCGGGCCCAACCACCTTGCGCCTCCCCTCTTTCCCAGCCTCTCTCAACCGGACCACAGCCAGTCCTCACGCTGGAACCGAGCGTTGCCCATTCCAAGCTGCGGAAGAGAAAGCCGGGTACGGCAGGCGACGTGCTCAGCACTACTCGATCATTCCCCGGATGGGTGTACCTACCGGGTAAGTACAGCTAAGGACGACCCAAGGTGACCAGCCCAGTGAGCTGAAGACCTACCCGGGTTTTCCCGTGAGTAGTGTGGGCGCGTCGTGTGCCGTACCCGGCTTTAGGCGCACGTCAGGTGCGTGGTGTTCAGTTCCCGAGGTGATCATCTGGCTGTGGTTGCGTCACAAGCGCTTTGGACAAGAGGTGGGTGGTCGAGCGGCGGTTGGGTTGTCGATCAGACCAGCGAACCGACCACTCGCTGGTACTGCCGAAGATCCGCACTCTTTCTCGGGATCCGCACTCGGAATAGGGCCCTAGAGCCGGGCGGAGTCAGGGTGCGGATTCTGCTGTCGGGCCTCTTCGCACACCTGCTTCGTCCTTCGCATATCTCGTGGGGTGCTGAGGGGTATGTGAAAGGCGACGTCGGTGTGTGAAGTCGACCTATCTGTCGCTTGGTCTGTGGTTGTTGTTGAGGGTTGCTTGCGATTCAGTGCGGGGCGAGCAGGACGTCGTTGAGGGTCACCATGGAGAGGTTGCGCTCCTTGATGATGTCCACCAGCTGCCCGTAACAGTGCGTGACTGCGGGGGCATTGGCGTGACCGATGATGATGGTCTGCGCGTGGAAGTACTTGTGCGCGCACTCGATCAGGTATTCCTCGGTGATCACACCGGAGTCCGACAGTGAGCCGTACCACATGGTCGGCACGGTGTAGCCGAGGTCGGCGGCGACCTTGTCGACGGTGGCGTTGTGCCTGCCGAACGGCGGCCGGTAGTACGGTGCGCCGTCCACGCCGAAGTTGTTCTGCAAGTAGGTCTTCGCGCGCTGCAGCTGATCGGCGACCGCCCCGGCGGGCAGCTTGGTCAGGTCGGGGTGATCCCAGGTGTGATTGGCGAGCTGGATCTGGCCCGCATCGACCAAGGGGCGCAACGCGTCTCGGTGAATCGCCCACGAGTCGTAGTAGGCGGTCACGAAGAAGGTGAACCGGGCGCCGGTGTCCCTGGCGAACTCGAGGTACGCGCCGACGACCTCGGGGCTGGCTCCGTCGTCCACCGTCAGCGCCATGCTGTTGCCGGGACCGGGCAGCGCGGTGATGGTCGCGGCGGGAATCGGCGTCTTCGGCCCACCAGGCGGTGGCAGCAGCGGCGGCTTCGGCGGCGGCGCGAGCGGCCCGCCACCGGCCGACCCGCTGTTGATCGGGTCCCCCTCCGCGACCGCGCAACCGGCCAACACGGCAGCCGTACCTGCGGCAAGCATCAACATCCGACGTCTATCCACTGCTTCGAAACCCTTGCTCTGGTCGAACCAGCGCCGCGCCCGCACTCGGCGGGAGGCGCACAAACAGCGACAGGCTACCGATCGAATCTGTCCGCAACCTGAACCGCCGAACACGCCGGAACGACGGGCGGCCTCGCTAGCTCGACGCGGGTCGCAGCACGATCTCTGTCGGATGCCCGTCGCGCGGCGTCTCGACCGCATTGCGCACCACACCGGCGACCGTCTCCGCGCGGAGGAACTGCTCCGGCCGATACTCCCGGCCCTCCTGCGCGATGATCTCGCGCTGCATGTCGGTGTCGATGCGGCCGGGATGAATCGAGGTCACCCGCAGCGTCGGCTCCTCGAGCCGGAGCGCGTCGGCGAAGGCACGCAGCCCGAACTTGCTCGCGGCGTAGGAGGCCCAGCCCGCGTTCGCGCGCAGCCCGGCCCCCGAATTGATCAGCACCACATGACCGTCCGCCGCGCGCAGCGCGGGCAGCAGCAGCCTGGTCAGCTCGACCACCGCGATCAGGTTGGCCTCCAACGTGTTTCGCCACTGATCGACCGTCGACTCGGCGATCGACGCCAGATCCTGGATCCCGGCGTTGTGCACGAGCACGTCCAACCGCCGGATCGGCTCGGTCGCCGCGGCCACCGCCGGATAGTCGGTCAGCTCCACCGGCCAGCCGGCCGCCTCGGGTAGTTCCTTGCGGATGTCGCGCAGCGCGTCGGCGGATCGGGCGCCGAGCAGCAGGTCGTGCGTCGGCGCGAGCTCACGGGCGATGGCGGCGCCGAGGCCGCGGCTGGCGCCGGTGATCAGCGCGGTCGGCTTCGGGGAGCTGGTCACGGCATTGGTCATGCGCCCCACCGTAATAGCCCGCGAAAGCAGAGCGATGCAGGCATACATGGAGCACGAGCTCGCCACCAGCAGGTGGGACGAGGCCGAGTCGGCCACCGCTGAGCGGGCGTACTTACCGGTGACATCGCAGAATAGGGGGATGGCACACCCGGGTTTCACCCCAACACAGCTCGCGGCCCGCGCCGCCTACCTGCTGCGTGGCAACGACCTGGGCACGATGACCAGCGCCGCGCCGCGGCTGTATCCGCACATGTGGAGCTGGGACGCCGCGTTCGTCGCGGTCGGGCTCGCCCCGCTGAGCGTGGAACGGGCCGTGATCGAGCTGGACACGCTGCTGTCGGCGCAGTGGAAGAACGGCATGATCCCGCACATCGTCTTCGCCAACGGCGTGGACGGCTACTTTCCCGGCCCGTCCCGCTGGGAGTGCCGCAAGCTGGCCGCCAACGCGCCCGACGGCCCGGACACCTCGGGGATCACCCAGCCGCCGGTGCACGCCATCGCGGTGCAGCGCATCCTGGATCACTCCCGGCGGCACGGCCGCAGCACCCGCGCGGTCGCCGAGGAATTCCTGAACCGCAGGTGGCCGGACCTGGTGCGCTGGCACCGCTGGCTGGCGCACGCGCGCGACCCCAAGGAGACCGGGCGGATCACGCTGTACCACGGCTGGGAATCCGGCATGGACAACTCGCCGCGCTGGGACCGGGCCTACGAGAACGTGATCCCCGGCGACCTGCCGCCGTACCACCGCGAGGACGTGCGGGTGGTTTCCGATCCGACGCAGCGGCCGAGCGACCGCGAGTACGACCGCTACCTCTGGCTGGTCGAGCAGATGCGCCGGGCGGGCTACGACGACTATCAGCTGGCCTCGACGATGAGTTTCGCCGTCGAGGACGTGTTCGTCACCGGGATCTTCGCGCTGGCCTGCGAGGTGCTGGCGAACATCGGCGAGGAGTACAAGCAGCCGCACGCGGATGTCCGCGATCTGTATGCGTGGGCCGATCGCTTCCGGGCGGGCGTTGTCGCGACGACCGACGCGCGCACCGGCGCGGCCAGGGACTTCGATGTGCGGTTGCAGCGCTGGATCGGCACCGAGACGCTGTCGATGTTCGCGCCGCTGCTGTGCGGCGGGCTGCCGCGCGACGCCGAACGCAGCCTGCTGCGCACGTTCGAGGGTCCGCGCTTCTGCGGGCATCCGGATCTGCGCTACGCGCTGCCGCCGTCGACCTCGCCGGTGTCGCGGGACTTCCGGTCCCGCGAGTACTGGCGTGGCCCGGTATGGCCGGTGATGAGCTGGCTGTTCTCCTGGGTGTTCGCCCGGCGCGGGTGGGCGGAACGTTCGTTCATGCTGCGAGCCGAGGGCTTGCGTCAGGCCAGCGACGGCAGCTTCGCCGAGTACTACGAGCCGTTCACCGGGGAACCGCTCGGCAGTATGCAGCAGTCGTGGACGGCGGCCTCGGTGCTCGACTGGCTCGGCTGAGGGTGGAAAACCAGCCGTTTACGGCCCGTCGGCGTGACATCAGGTAAACATTGCGCAACTGCACCTTGTGCAACATTGGTCACAGCTAGATCAAATAGCTATCGTCGAACACCATGGACACCTCTCGTTGGAGCTCGACCATCCGTCGCCGCGGCACGGCGCTGTCCCTGATCGCCCTATCCGGCATCCTCACGGCTACCTTGTCCGCGGGTGCCGAGGCAACGCCGACGGGCCCGGACGTCTCGTCCTGGCAGCACATCGACGGCCGACTGATCGACTGGTTCGCGGTGAAGCGCTCCGGTCACGCGTTCGCCATGGTCAAGGCCACCGAGGGCGTGAGCTACATCAACCCGTACTTCGTCGCGGACAGCCTGCTGATGCGGGCGGCCGGTGTCGCGCGCGGGACCTATCACTACGCCAGGCCGAACCTGGCGCCGGAACCGCAGGCCGCGATGTACGCCGCGGTGGTGCTCGGCCAGAACGGCGCGCTGGATCTGCCGCCGGTGCTCGACCTGGAGACCACCGGCGGGCTGCCGCCTGCCGCGCTGATCGATTGGACCAGGCGCTATCTGAGCTCGGTGCAGGCGCTGACCGGACGGACCCCGATCGTCTACACCTATCCGAACTTCTGGCGCACGGCAATGGCCGACACCAACGAGTTCACCCAGTACCCGCTGTGGATCGCCGACTATCGCGGCAACGAGGCGCCCGAGGTGCCGGGCGGCTGGTCGACCTGGACGTTCTGGCAGACCACCGACAGCGGCGGCATCGACGGCATCGCGGGACACACCGATCTGAACGTATACAGTGGTGCCCAAGGCGATTTCGCGCGCTTCGCCAACATGTAGCGACACCGGAAACCACGAAACCGCCACTCCGGCAGACTCAGTGGCGGTTTCGTGGCCGCTATGCGCCGATCCGGCCGCCGCCCTTCTTCCACACGACCGCGACGGACGGCCGCGGCTGCGCGGCGCCGCCGTCGGGCCAGTGCGACAGCGGCTTGTCCGGTGTGGCGTCGTCGGCCTCACCGGGATGCTGCACGCACACCAGCACGCGCGACTCGGTGACTACCGGCCCGCAGGTCTCCGCACCGCGCGGCACGGTCAGGAACTGTTTGGTCGCACCGCGATTCGCGCCGTCGAGCACCACGGAGAACAGGCCGTCGTTCGACTTGAGGGCGTTGCCGTCGGTGGAGATCCACAGGTTGCCGTACGGATCGAAGGCCAGGTTGTCCGGGCAGGAGATCGGGCTGACCTTCGACTTATCGAAGCCGGCGAAGTAGGTGTCGGCGGCGTTCGGGTCGCCGCAGACCAGCAGCAGCGACCAGGTGAACTTGGTGCCCGCGTGCTCGTCGTCGATCTCCAGGATCTGCCCGTTCTTGTTCAGGTTGCGCGGGTTCGCCTCGTCCGCCGCCTGCTTGCCCGCCGCGCCGCGGTTGTCGTTGTTGGTCAGCGCGACATACACCTTGCCGGTGTACGGGTTGGCCTCGAAGTCCTCCGGGCGGTCCATCTTGGTGGCGCCGACCTTGTCGGCGGCCAGCCGGGTGAACACCGCGACCTCCTCGGCGCTCATGCCCTCGACCAGCGACTTGCCCTTGCCGTCCTGGCCGGTCTCCAGCAGCGGAATCCATTGGCCGGTACCGGTGAAACCCTTGTCCGAGGGCTTGGCGCCGGTGCCGTCGATCTTGTCGCCGTGGTCGCCTGCCAGTTTCGCGACATACAGCGTGCCCGCGTCCAGGATGGTCAGGTTGTGCCGCATGCTCGACGCGCCGCTGCCCGACTGCACCTTGCGCGACGACACGAATTTGTACATGTAGTCGAACTTTTCGTCGTCACCGGTGTAGGAGACGACATCACCGCTCTTGGTGACATAGATGGTGGCGCCCTCGTGCTTGAGCCTGCCCATCGCGGTGTGCTTGATCGGCGTCGAGGCGGGATCCCACGGATCGACCTCGACGACGTAGCCGAATCGGTTGGCCTCGTTCGGTTCCTGCGCCAGATCGAAGCGCTTGTCGGTGCGCTCCCACTGATTGGGCGTCTTGCCCGCGGTGAAGCCGTAGCGCTTGATCCGTGCCGCGGCAGTGGGTTCGGTGACCTTGTCGCTGTTGGCGAAGTAGCCGTTGAAGTTCTCTTCGCCGGAAAGCACGGTGCCCCAAGGTGTTACGCCGCCCGCGCAGTTCGCGATGGTGCCGAGCACCTTGGTGCCGGTCGGATCCGCGGCCGTCTTGACGAAGTCACTGCCCGCGGCCGGTCCGGTGAGCTTGAACTCGGTGGTCGCGGTGATCCGGCGGTTGTACTTGCCGAAGGCCGGGACCAGCTTGCCGGTGCCCGATTCGCCGTGCACCTCGACGACGGAAAGACCATGCGCCGCCTGGGTTATCGCGTTCTGCTCGTCGGTCGGCGCGTCCTTGTTGTAGCCGCGGAACATGTGTGGGCCGGTGGTGTATTCGTGATTGACCACCAGCAGGTAGGCATTCGCCTGGCCCTCGATCGGCAGCAGCGCGGCGAAGTCGTTGTTGAAGCCGAACTGCTTGGCCTGCGCGGCGGCGGACTGCTTGTCGAAGTCGAAGGTCGGCGCGTCGGCGAAAAGCGGGTCGCCCCAGCGGATCACGACGGACTGGTCGTAGCCGTCCGGGATCACAATCGCGTCCTCTTTGTTCGGCGCGACCGCGGCGAACTCGGTGCCGGTGCCGGGCGGACCGCTGGGCGACGGGCTGGCCGACCCGGCGTTCTCGACGTCGTCGGCACAGGCCGCGAGCGCACTGCCCGCGCCGACCGCGAGCACGGCTACCGCACCGCCCTTGAGCAGACCGCGCCGATTCAGGGAGCTGACGATATCGCCGAAGTACGCGCCACCCGAGGTGTTGGACACCTCGTGGAAGCAAGCATTCGCACATTTGTATTCACAGGTCACGGCCGCACGAGCCGACTGGCCATCATGCTGCACGAACAGGGCAAGGGGCTTCAGGCGCACGGCCGAAAGATAGACGATTCGGACAATACGGAAACGACATAGAGGTGAACAGCTGACCAATTAGGGAACCCTCAGTTGATCTAGCAACCGGCCCGCACACACGAATGCCGCGTTGTTCGAGGATCTCGAAGCAACGCGGCATTCGTTGGGGGCTAGGCATTCACCGCAAGGGCGATGACGACCTCGTGTTCGTTCTCGGGCAGATAGTGCACCCGCAGAATGCGGCCGACCTGCACCTGGCCGACGCTGCTCGGGGCGAGGAACTTCTCGACCCGGGTGGCGAAGGTCGAGCCGTCCGGCCGGGTGACGACCAGGCCGAGTTCGATCTTGGAGTGGCCGTCGCGGATCTCGCCGGGGACCGAAAGCGACTGCACCACAGCCTGAGTGGCGATGCCACGCTCGGCGATGTCGAGCTTGTGCCTGGTGGTGATGCCTTTGCGGATCATCGACTCGTTCATGGCCCGCTGCGCCATCGAGGTGTCGCCGGACATGTCGACCTCGACCTTGTCGGTCCGGTCGGGCAGGTAGCGCACCGGCAGCACCACACCCGGCTGCAGCAGTGCCAGTTCGGTAAGCGGCACAATCATTTTCGCGGCGGCGGTGAAGTTCTTGCCGTCGGCGCCCTCGACACTGAATTCGATGCGCACCTGTGGTTGGTCGTTGACCGTCAAGCCGGTCTGCGCGAACGACCTGATGGTGCCGAGGCCGACCAGGCCGTCGCGGAACTCGGCGCTGTTGCGGCCGGTTAAGGCCGCGATGATGCCTTCGCCGGTGAACGCGAAGACGATGGGGACCAGGGTGATCGCGGTGATCGGTAGCGCCATCTGCCAACCGAGCCAACCCATTCCGGCGGGCTCGTACTCGTAGGGGCTGACGTAGGTGAGGCCGTGATAGACGTAGTAGCCGATGGCCAGTGCGGCGAGTGCGGCCGTGATCCAGCGGATGGATTTCATGATGTTCCTCGGTGATTCGGAAGTGGTCGCCCATGTTGTCGGCCCGCTCGAGCGGAACTCGAGCGGGCCGCGGGCGATGCGGCCTCGCGCCTGCGCCGGCAAGCGCTCTGATCAGCCGCCGACGACGGTCTCGCAGGCGAAGGTGACGTCGAACTTGGACGTCTTGGGGCCGGCCAGGGGGTTGGTCAGGTCCGCGCTGACGCCCTCGCCGGTGACCTTGTAGGTGTTGCCGTCCTTGGTGAGCGTGGCCGAGCCGCCGGGCATCCCGTTGCCGAAGCCGACCGCGTACGGCTGGCCTCCGTCGCCGCCCTTGCTGCCCGCGATGCCCACCGCCTGCACGGTGTCCGTGCCGGTGATGGTGGCGCTCACGGAGAGGTTTCCGTAACCGGCGTTGGCGGCGTCGGTCAGCGCGAGTGCCAGGGTGCCGCCCTGCTTGGCGCAGGTCGTGGTGAACTTCGCGTCGAACGCCTTGCCGTCGACCGACGCGGCCGACTTGCCGGACGGTGCCGGGCCGGCCTGCGTGGCGGGGGCGGCCGAGGACTTGGCCGGGGTGCTGCTGGCGTCGTCGCTGCAACCGGTGACGAAGAAGGCGGCAGCGGCGGCGGAAGCGACGAGAGCTGCGGTGACGGACTTGGTGTTCATGGTTTCTCCTGTGTTCGCTGGCCCGGGTGTCTGGGCCGATACGAGAAACCTAGGAACGGTTCACGTCCTACCGATCCCAGGTTTTGCCGGGGTCGAATCGGACAAAAGTCCGTTAACCTGGTCGAATGCGACGACCGCGCGCCATGGTGCTCGATGAGGTGTGGCGCAAGCTCGACGGCGTCGAACCGCTCAGCGGTCCGCACGGCGGGCCCTTGCGCCGCACGGTGAAACTGATCCTCGATCCGCTGGTGATCCGGCCTGTGCAGCATCCGGCCTGCGCCGGGCCGATCGTGACGGCCGACGGCGCGGTACTACTGGCCGCGCGGGTGCACGCGGCGGCGGATCTGCTGCGCGCGACGGCGGCGTGGTTCACGGTGCTCAAGCAGGTGCGGCGGGCGTTGCGGATCACCGAGGGACATCCGCAGGATCTGTACTTCCAACGCTGTTTCGAACTCGCCACGACATCGGGGATGCCGGACCCGTTGCGGGACAAAGCCATAGCCGAGGCGACTCTGCGCGACGTGCACGAGTACACGGCAGGCCGCACGACCCAGGCGTTGAAGGAGTACGTCGCCGAACAGACTTCGGAGCTCGCGGGGCTGGTCGAAGTCGCCTGGCGACGGCGGCCACTGACCGGTCCGGTCGGCGGCGACCACACCGGCGCGCTCGCCGAACTGCTCGACGCCGGTGCCGCGGCCCGGCTGGAGCAGCGGCGGGACAACGGGCAGGCGGCGCTCGACCGGCTGGTCGACGCGCACGCGGGGACGCATGCCGGAATACGACTGTGGTCGGCCGAATCCGGTTATTCCGCAGAAGAACTGGGCCTCACGGTGCACGTCGTACCGCAACCGCCGGCCGTCGGCGCGTCGGCCTCGAAATCCACGCTGGGGCTGCCATTCGATCGCACCGTGTACGAGCGGGTGTTCACGGCACTACAGGCCTCCAGCGAACGTGCTGAGCTGCCACCGATTCCGGAGTTGGTGACCACCGAGATCGCCCGGAGTTGCTCGCCGTGGGCGCTGCTGGACGAAACACTCCGGGTGGCAGCGACGGCGGGTGTCTCCCTCGCGCACGGGCTTTCGCCGATCGGGACCGTTCGGCGGCAACGTTCAGAAGTCGGTGTGGCACGCTTGCCCGCAGCGGATGCACGGGAAACAACCGCGCATCGAGTTATCAACAGCCGCTGGCAACGTGAGGCCTACGTGTTGCAGGCAAGACGCCTGGTGGTGCGTGCCGACACCGAGTCACCACCGACCGGGCCGCTGGCCGCCATCGCCGCCGAGTTGTCCACGCCGTGGCGGCCGTACCTGCGCCGACTGTGGGTTCGCCTGCACGGGCGCGATGTTCGTGAGTTCGCGGTGTACGACCCGGACGAACTGTGGGATCTGCTCGACGGTGTGGCGCGCTCGGTCATCCTCGATCACCGGACGCGGGTCAAACAGGCGCTGAGTGCGGGTGCGGCCGAATCGGATTCGACGGAATCGAGGGCGAGCTGATGAACGGCACGGTGCGGATTCGGCAGGACGCCGACGGGCTCTTGGTCATCGCGCCCGACGGTGCGCCAACCGTCCTCGACGAGGCGGCGGAGATCGATGTGCTGGTACTCGAGGCAGTGGGCGGACACCTGACGTGGAGTCTGCTCGACGGACAGTCACTTCCGGCCGCGGTGATCGATGATGTGAAGCTCGCCCAGGACTGGCTCTGGGCAGTGTTCGGCGAGGAAGTCGCGCTGGCGGTCGACGCGGGCGAGACCGGCGAACTGACCGCAGTGCCCGGCTTGCCGGAGCTCGTCACCAGCGCGCGGCGGCTCGGGTACGCACACTGGGCGGCGCGGTGGTGGCCCGCGTCGATCATCGATGGCATTGCGCCACTGGATGAACGGCTGCTGCTGGACGACATCGCCACGCTGTCCGAGGCATGCGAGATGATCGTCGACGGCGCGGACGAGCCGTTCGAGGCCGAATCGCACACCAGCCGAGTACCGGAAGCACGCGGCCGCGCGGAAGACTACGCCCTGGCGGCGGGTCCGGCGACCACCGCAGCACCCGGTGCCTTGGTGCTGGCCAGGGGCACCGGCGGCTGGGACTGGCGCCGCTGCCCGCCCAGGCTGCTCGATGCCTCGGAGCAGGCTGTGACGTGGGAAGTGGTGCGCCGGAACGGAAGTACGACGATCGCGGTGCGCGCGGTCGCCGCGCCGCAGAGCCAGTTTCCGTCGTACCTGCATCCCCATGTGCTGGTCCGCACGACCGGCGGAACCGCCGATGCGGCGCTGACACTGGCCGGTGACATGTGGACTACCGAGGTGTCAGCACCTGAGGGCGTGGAATCGACTGTGGCCGTTGCGATCTACGTGCCGGGTGTCGGCTCGGACAGCCCGGAACACGGCGGCCCGGCGGTTCGCCAACGGGTGCGTGACCTCGCTGTCCAGCGACTGCGCCGCGCTGCCGACCCGACCGAAGAGGCAGGTGACGCGCCCTTGCTTGCCGAAATCGACGCCGCTGCATCAGATTCGGACTTCTGAGATGACCGACGAAACACCCGACGACGGCCGTGCCCTCCTCGCCGCGGGCGCTGAGGCGTACACCCGCGGCGACACCGCCGAGGCATTGCGCATCTTCGAGGACGCCGCCCGCAACACCACCGGCGACGTCCGCATCGGCGCCATCGTCAACGCGGCGAGCATGGCGGACGAACTCGGCGATCACGCCAGATCGTTGAGCCTGTACCGCGAGGCGCTCGCCGCCATGCCCGAGGATGCCCCGCGACTGCGTCCCAACGCACTGGTCAACATGTCGCAGGCGTTGCAGCATCTCGGCGAACTCGACGAGGCGCAGGCCGCGTTGGAGCAGGCCCGGGAGCTACTCGCCGACGCCACCGACCAGGGCGTATTGCGGGTTGCCTGCCTGTTGTCGTTGACCGCCGTCGCCCTGCACCGCCAGCACTGGGCCTACGCCGCCGAACTCGCCACCGAATCCCTGGACGCGGCATGGCTTTTCGCGCCACAGCTGGCCGGGCATCCGCTGATGAACCTGGCCGCAACGTATTTCGAGACCGGACGCCGCGATCTCGCCGTCGACTTCGTGCAGCAGGCCCTGGCGGCCTTCGAGGCGGCGGGCGACCGCAATGCCGTCGCCGAGACCCAGCAGAACCTCGCCACCATGCTGGTCCGCATCGATCGCTTCGACGAAGCAGAAGCGCCACTGCACGCCAGTCAGCAGTACTTCGAACAGGCCGGGCTCGGCTATCGCGCCGGAATCGGGCTCAAGACAATGGCTTTCCTCGCCGAGGGTCGCGAGGATCTCGCGCAAGCCCAGGACCTCTACAGCCGCAGTCTGGCTTACTTCGTCGAATCCGGCGCGGTGCTGGATGCCGCCGACCTGCGCATGCGCCTGTCCACGGTGGCGTTCAAGAACGGCCGGTACGAGGAGTGCGAGGCGCTGCTCGCCGAAGCCTTCGGCGCGTATGCCGAACGCGGTCTCGGTTTGCACTGTGCCCAGCTCGATTACTGGCACGCGACGCTGCTGGAAGGTGCCGTCGCGGACTCGCCCGAGTTGCTCGCCCAAGCGGTCGACGTCGCCGTTCCCGCCGCACTGGCCATCGACGCCGTGCGCTACACCCTCCCCAACGGCAACCAGCGGGACCAGTGGAACCACCAGATCGCCGACCCCGCCATGCGATTGGCGTTCCGCTTCGCCTACCTGGCCGGCAACGGACTGCTGCTCGCCGACCTGATCGAAACACAGTGCGCAGGTACCACCTTGAACATCGATAGATCCGAGGACGGGCACGCCGTCCGGCTGCCGCTCGAACTCCTCGATCCGCCAGCCGATCTCGCCGAACGCCCGGGAGTCACCGCGCTCCAGCTGGGCGCGGCGCTGGCCGAAGTCGCGGCGAGCGCGGGCCTTCCGGTCTCCCCGCCACCGCGCCTCGCCCTGGCCGCCGAGGGCCGGATCGCGTTGGCCCCCTACATCGCCGCCGCCGAGCAACGCTACGGCCGGGCGATCCGCGACAGCCGGGTGCTGACCGTATGACCCAGGAGCAGCCGACCGTCGTGGTGCGCATGGCGGACGCGGGCGACGTGTACATGTCCTGGCGTTGGGTCGGCGACACCGCGCCACGGGGCGCCGCCATGCTGCCGGGAGAGCCGGTGCTGGCTGCGGTGCAGCGTTTGGCCGACGCGCTGCCGAACCCCGCCGAGCCGGGTGGGCTCGAACGCGCCATGACCACCGGGGCCTTCGCCGACCTCGATACCGAGTACCTTGTCGCCCAAGCTCTTTCCCGCGCGTTGCTGCCCCAAGGTCTGGCAGCGCAGCTGTACGAGCTGTCGCAGCGCGGCATCCGCCCGCACATTCGGCTGCAACCGTCGCCGCGGTTGGCGCAGGTGCCGTGGGAGATCATCGCCCCCGGTCCGGAGCTCCGCCTGCTCGACATCGCCGACGTCAGCCTGCTCGCACCGGCCAGCATCGTGCACGCGCCGGGCCGCACCGCGCGCACCTGGGCGGCGACGCACCGCGCACCCGTTGTCGCCGTGCTCGATCCGCGCATCCCCGGCTTCCGCGCCGATTCGATCCTCGGGTCGGTGCTCGGCCGCATGCCCGCGAATGCCCCACTCACCCAACGGATCGCCGACTATGCCGCACAGGACCGCCTGCTGCCTGCCGTACTCGACCCGACGGAGGCCTTCCGCCGGACCGATATCGACCGCACCTGGCTGAGCAAAGCTCTACGCGACGGCGCGAGCCGCCTGATCTACGTCGGCCACGTCACCGCCGCACCCCCCGAATCCGGCCAGAGCGAAGACGCCGAACTCCACCTGGCCTGCACCGCCGACACACTCGGCTTCGCCTTCCCCACCCGTGCCCATCGCCCGTTGTCCGCCAAGGACTTCCTGCTCGGCACGCACACCCTCGCCCCGGAACCCGCTGACGGCCAAGACCTTTGGCCTATCCCGAGCCGGGTCGCGTTGATCGCCTGCGAGAGCGGCGGCGACATGCGCTTCACCGAGGCGCTCGGCCTGACCGCGGCCATGATCAACGGCGGGGCCGAGCTGGTAACGGCCAGCCGCTGGCCGCTGCCCACCGACCTCGCCTTCCACCGCATCGCGGGCGCTCCGCCGGACGCCCACCCACTCCAACAGGCCATCTCTGCGATAGATGCAGCTCATGAGCAGCCGGACCCGGTCGCCGCCCTCGCCGAATGGCAGCGCGAGCAGCTCGCCGCCTGGCGCACCGAACGCACCATCGAACACTCGCCGCTGCTGTGGTCGGCGTTCGCCACCTTGTGCACCTGAGTCAGCCACGGAGCCCGCGGTCCACCGTGGGGTGCACGCCGAGGACATCGAGCATCTCCGAGATGGACATGGCCCGGAATTCGGTCGCGCCCGCGTAGCCGGGGCGCGCCGCGTCCGCCAATTCGGCGTAGAGGTGCAGGCGGTCGTAGTCGGCCATCGACATGATGACCGCGACTTCGGTGCCGTCATCGGTGATGACGGCGTCGTCACCGGTCGCTATTACGTCGCGGACTACGGCGGTGATGTCCGCGGACAGCTCGTGGAGATTGCGTGTGTTCGTGTTGGGCATGTTCCGCATTCGGAGCGGTGTGCCCTTTTGGATCGGGGCTTCACCGTCTTGTTAGCGAAACGACCGGAATTGTGCGATCGGTTTTGGTTTCGTGGTCCGCGAAAAACGGATAGAGCTGCTTCAACATGGTCCACATGTGGTCGCGTTCGACGCCGGTGAGCGGGGTGGCGACGGCATCATAGGTTTCGTCGCCGACTTCGACTGTCACCTCGGGATTCAGCACCAGGTTCTGATACCAATCCGGATGGTTGGGTGCGCCGATGTTCGAGGCGATGACCAGCAGCCGGTCGCCGTCGCGATGGAACATCATCGGCGTGGTGTACGGGTTGCCGGTACTGCGGCCGATGGTGGTGAGCAGTACGAGTTTCTCGCGGTGCATGCCCTCGATCTCGCCGCCCGCGCGGAATTGGGTGATGGTTTTCCGGTTGATTTCTTTGACGTCCATGAGCTCGCCTCCGATGCGTAGACGTTCTTCTCCACAATTCACCACGGCGGGTGCTGTGTCAGGGGAACGGCGGCCTCAGCTGCGGTAGGCGAGTAGGTGCTGCATGATCAGGCGGGTCAATTCCTCGGGCGCCTGCTCGGGGATCCAGTGCGACACTTCCTCGAGCATTTCGAATCGATAGGGTCCGGTCACGTGCTTTTCGGTGGCCAGGGCCGCGGTGGAGCCGATGGTGCTGTCCTCGGTGCTCCACACGTACAGCGTCGGCACCGACGACGGTCCGGTCGGCCCGGACAGGTGCATGGCCCGGTACCAGTTCAGGGCCGCCGTCAGCGCCTCCGGCTGCGAAAGGCGGTGGACGTACTCGTCGATGCGTTCCTCCGGGATCTTCCATTCGAAGATCTTCCGGAGCCCGGCGCCGTTGTCCATGAGCAGTGCCCGCTCGGCCACCCGCGGTTCGCGGAGCAGTGAGAAGTATTGCGACCGTTGCGCTTGGTCCTCGTCCTCGGTCATCGCCCGCAGGAACGCGGCGGGGTGCGGCAGCGACACCGCGGTGAAACTGCGGATCCGTTCCGGAATGTCCGCCGCTGCCGCCCATCCGACATGAGCCCCCCAGTCGTGCCCGACCAGATCGAAGCGCTGCCAACCCAATTCGTCGGCGATCGCGACGACGTCGCCGACCAGTTCGTCGAGCCGATAGTCGGCGACCTGGTCCGGCCGCACACCGGGCGAATAGCCCCGCTGATCAGGCGCTACAACGTGGCACCCACCGCCACCGAGCGCGTGGAGCTGGAACTCCCACTCGATGGCCGCCTCCGGAAAGCCGTGCAGCAGCAGGACTTCCCGTCCCCCGGGCTCCCCGCTGGACAGCACATCGAATGTCCCCGCAGCGGTAGGAATCTTTATCGCCTCGATCACGGGGTCGACTCTAGAACCTCACACCGACCATTCAGTGCTCGTCGTAGTGCCCGTCATGAGCGGCGTGGCGGTGGCCGTCGTGCACGTAGTCGACGTGGTCACCGTGCTGGACGGTGTCGTGGCCGCAGTCGGGGCCGTGCTCGTGTGCGTGATCGCTGTGTTCGGCGTGGCCCTGCGGCTCGCACTCGTCGTAGTGGCCGTCGTGTTCGCGGTGCAGGTGGCCGTCGTGTGCGTAGTCGACGTGGTCACCGTGTTCGATCACCGCGTGCCCGCAGTCAGGGCCGTGTGCGTGGTCGTGCGCGGTGTGCTGCATATGTGCCGTTGTCATCAGATCTCCCTCTTTCCAAGCGTGGGCAGATGGATATGTGAGCGCAGACACATTAACAGATGCGCATTAATAGAATTAACTAAGGGTGCGCTACAGCACCTGGGAAAGGAACCGCTGCAGGCGCGGCGTCTCGGCGTTGTCGAACAGCGCGTCGGGCGTGCCCGTCTCGACGACCTGCCCCTCGTCCATGAAGACGACGCTGTCGGAGACCGTGCGCGCGAAGCCCATCTCGTGGGTCACCACGATCATCGACATACCACCCGAGGCCAGGTCGGCCATGAGCGCGAGCACGCCCTTGACCAGCTCCGGGTCCAGCGCCGAGGTGGCCTCGTCGAAGAACATCACCTCCGGCTTCATGGCCAGGGCGCGGGCGATGGCGACCCGCTGCTGCTGGCCACCGGACAGGTTCGCGGGCCGGGTGTCGAGCTTGTCGGACAACCCGACGATCTCCAGCTGCTCCGCCGCGACCGCGCGCGCCTCGTCCTTGGACAGACCGCGCAGCTTGCGCGGGCCGAGCGAGACATTGTCGGCGACGCTCTTGTGCGGGAACAGGTTGAAGTGCTGGAACACCATGCCGATGCGCTGACGCAGCTTGTCCGGGTCCTCGGTGAGCACCGACTTGCCGTCGAGCAGCACGTCGCCCTGGTCCGGCTCGTGCAGCCGGTTGAGCACGCGCAGCAGCGTCGACTTGCCGGAGCCGGACGGGCCGATGACCGTAGTGGTCTTGCCCGCGTCGACGTGGATGTCGATGCCGCGCAGCACGTGGTTGTGCCCGAGCTTCAGGTGCAGTCCGGTTCCGGTGAGGGAGGCACTCATCTATCCGCGCCCTTCCGTGATCGTGGCGGTCTCGACCGGGTCGATCGGCCGGTCCGGCCTGCCGGTGCGCATGCGGCGGTCGATGTAGTTCACCAGGTGGGTGAGCGGGATGGTCAGCAGCAGGTAGACCAGGCCGGCGGCGACCAGCGGGGACAGGTTGCCGGTCTGCGCGTTGAGGTCACGGCCGACCGCGAACAGCTCGCGCTGGGTGGCGAGCAGGCCGAGGAAGTAGATCAGCGACGAGTCTTTGATCAGCGCGATGAACTGGTTCATCAGCGCGGGCAGCACCCGCCGGACGCCCTGCGGGATCACTACCAGCGTCATTGCCTGCCGGTAGCCGAAGCCGATGGCCCGGGCCGCCTCCAGCTGACCTGCTTCGACGGACTGGATGCCCGAGCGGAAGATCTCGCCGATGTAGGCCGAGGCCAGCAATGCCAGCGCTACCGCGCCGAGCCAGTATGGGTTGCTGCCGGTCACGTTGCGCACCACCGGGCCGATGCCGAGGCCGATCAGCAGGATGATCACCACCGCGGGCAGGCCGCGGAAGATGTCGGTGTACACCCGGGCGGGCCAGCGCAACCAGCGGGTCCTGGCGATGCCCGCGACCGCCAGCAGCATGCCGAGGATGGTGCCGAGCACACCCGAAACCACCGCGAGGATCAGGGTATTCGGCAGGCCGGTCTTGAACAGGTCGGGAAAAGCCTTGCGGTACAACGACCAGTCGAAGAACGTGTCCTTCAGCTGTTGCAGCGTGGATTTCGGCGCGACCACCGTGGTGTCGGCCGGTTTGTGTGCCGCGGCAAGGGCGGCGAAGTCCGGGAATTGCGGCAGCTGTGCCGCTTTCGAGCCAGGCTTCCAGCCCGGCGGCAGCTCCCTGGGCACCCAGTCGCTGTAGAGCTTGGCGTAGGTGCCGTCCGCGATGACCGCGTCGAGGCCACTGTTGAGCGCGTCGGTCAGCGGCTGGTTGGTCTTGGCGACCGCCCAGCCGACGAAGTTGTCCAGGCTGAAGGTGTTCTGCACCACCGCCGTTCCGTCGCCCGGCTTGATCGCGCCGTCGGCCTGCGCCGACGGGGCCACCCAGGCGTCGACCTGGCCGGACTTCAGGTTGGCGTAGGCGGTGTTGTAGTCGGGGAACTTCACCGGGTCCAGGTGCAGCGTGTTGATCACGTACTCGTCCTGCACCGTGCCCTGCACGACCGCGATCCTGGTACCGCGGTTCAGGTCCGAAAAGCCCTTGATGCCACTGCTGTTCGGGGCGACGAGGGAGAAGTAGCCGAAGTCGTAGCCGTTGGTGAAGCCGACCAGCTGACGGCGCGCGTCGGTGGTGGTGATGCTCGACGAGCCGACGTCGAAGCGGTTACCCGCCACTTGGGCGAGCAGGCCGGCGAACTCGGTGCCCGAGAACTCCACCTGCAGGCCGAGTTTCGTGGCGACGGCCCGCAGCAGCTCGTTGTCGAAGCCGGTGAACGAACCCTGTCCGTTCACGCAGATGCTCGGCGGCGCGTCCGACAGCGTGCCGACGCTGATCTTGCCCGGCGTGATCAGACCGAGCTTCGAGGTGTCGATCGAGGCCACCGGGGCGGTGGTCGCCGTCGTGTACTTGTCCGCTCCCGCGGTCTGCGCGGACGCCAGGTTCGTCGGCGCGGCCGACGCCGCACTCACCCCCGGCGGGGAACACAGGTTGCGTTCCGAGGACGAATCATCGGAGCCGGAACCACACGCCGTGGCCGCGAGACCGACAGCAAGCAATATCACGGCGATCAACGCACGAGACCGCACAGCGGGCAGACCAGCCATGATGAGAAACCCTAGCCGCGACCAAGTGTTAACTCGCAGCTACCCCGCCGCCGACGTTGCGCCACCTGGAATGCGACAAGTCGGACCAGCGGCGACAGAGTTCGGATCAGCGTGATCCGAATCAGGCGTTAGCGGGGCACGCCCCCGGTCGGCAATTCAGGTCAGGCCGGGCGCGCGGGGTTCACCTCGTCGCGCCAGCGGATCGCTCGCTCGACCTCGCTCAGGTTGTATTCGGGACCGCTGACGCCGACGGTGAACAGCGAAACACCGGCCTCGACGAGGGCCGACGCCTTCTCGACCCCCGGCCACTGGACCGAGCGCTCGATCCGCGATTCGTCGGTGCCGACCGCGGCGCAGTGGTCGGCGAGCACCTTGTTCTTGTGCGCGAGCGAGTCGAGGTCGGCGAAGGTGTGCCACATGTGCGCGTACTCGGCGACCAGGCGCAGCGTCTTCTTCTCGCCACCGCCGCCGATCAGGATCGGGATCTCGCGGGTCGGCTGCGGGTTCAGCTTCTTCAGGCGCGCGCTGAGCCGGGCCAGGTTCTCCTTCAGCAGGGCGAGCCTGGTGCCGGGAGTGCCGAACTCGTAGCCGTATTCGTCGTAGTCCTTCTCGAACCAGCCCGCGCCGATGCCGAGGATGAGGCGGCCGTCGCTGATGTGGTCCACGGTGCGCGCCATGTCGGCGAGCAGGTCCGGGTTGCGGTAGCCGCCGCCGGTGACCAGCGCGCCGATCTCCACCCGCTCGGTCTGCTCGGCGATAGCGCCGAGCATGGTCCAGCATTCGAAGTGGGCGCCGTCGGGGTCGCCGCTGAGCGGATAGAAGTGGTCCCAGTTGAAGACGACGTCGACGCCCGCGTCCTCGGACCGCAGTACCGCGTCGCGGATGAGCCCGTACTCGGGCGCGTGCTGCGGCTGTAGCTGAACTCCGATACGAACCGATCGGGTCATGAAACTCTCCTCGTCGTCCGGATTGGTCCCCCGATCGAGGCTACCGGCGCGGCCGATGCCCGGCCGGGCCTCTCGGCAATCCGATCCGCGGCCGAGCGGCGTTGCGCCATCCGCACTTCGCGCGCGAACTCGCGCATTTCGAGCACTAATCGCGCAGACATAGTAAAGTCGCCGGTCAACCCTTACTCGGATCGTCCGGCACGTTCCTGCCGGTGAATGGGATGTGATTTGCCATGGCTACGGTGACCTTCGACCGCGCTACCCGGCTCTACCCGGGATCCACCAAACCCGCTGTCGACCAGTTGAATCTGGAAATCGAAGACGGCGAATTCCTTGTTCTCGTCGGCCCCTCGGGCTGCGGAAAATCGACCTCGCTGCGCATGCTGGCCGGCCTGGAGGACGTCAGCGACGGGCGCATCCTGATCGGGTCCAACGACGTGACGCACGCCGAGCCCAAGGAACGCGATATCGCGATGGTGTTCCAGAATTACGCGCTCTACCCGCACATGACCGTCGCCGAGAACATGGGCTTCGCGCTGAAGCTGGCCAAGGTCGCCAAGGCGGAGACGCAGAAGCGGGTGCTCGAGGCGGCGCAGCTGCTGGACCTGGAGCCGTACCTGGATCGCAAGCCGAAGGCACTGTCCGGCGGTCAGCGCCAGCGCGTCGCGATGGGCCGGGCGATCGTGCGCCAGCCGCAGGTGTTCCTGATGGACGAGCCGCTGTCCAACCTGGACGCGAAGCTGCGCGTGCAGACCCGCACCCAGATCGCGCAGTTGCAGCGCAGGCTCGGCACCACCACCGTGTACGTCACGCACGACCAGGTCGAGGCGATGACCATGGGTGATCGCGTCGCGGTGCTCAAAGACGGTCTGCTGCAACAGTGCGCGACCCCGCGCGACCTGTACCAGGACCCGGTCAACGTGTTCGTCGCCGGCTTCATGGGCTCGCCCGCGATGAACCTGTTCACGCTGCCGGTGTCCAACGGATCCGTGTCGCTCGGCGGACATGTGCTGCCGCTGCCCCGCTCGGTCGTCGACGCGGGCGAGAGTTCGGTGTCGGTCGGCATCCGCCCCGAGCACTTCGAACTCGGCAACGGAACGGGTGCCGGGATCGAGATGGAGGTCGACGTGGTCGAGGAGCTCGGCTCCGACGCCTACATCTACGGCCGCACCACCTCCGAAGGCAACGCTGCGGGCGAAACCATTGTGGCGCGCGCGGATTGGCGCAACCCGCCCGCCAAGGGCAACCGCGTCCGCCTCTCCACCGACCCCCAGCACACCTACTTCTTCTCCGCCGAGGACGGCCGCCGCCTGCACTGAGCGGCCCCGATCACTACGAGCCCGGTCCTTTGCGGACCGGGCTCGTTCGTTTCTCGACCTGCCACAGGTCAGCGCGCCAACCACCCGGCGAAGCACCGGGTCAGCAGCGGCATGATCCCCCACACCATCGCGGCCACCGCCACCGGCAAGATGCACGCCAACCGCAACGGTGTCGGAAGCGGTTCCAGCAGCGGCGCCGTGACCGTCACCAACACGGTGAGCATCGGGTAAAGCCCAACCAGGGTCAGCACCCAGAACTTCCACTTCGCCGGATGCGCGTCAGCCTTGTCCACACCGACCTGCTCCACCGACTCTCCCTGCACCACAACACTTTCCGTCGCACTAACCATTTCCTGCTCCCAACCTCTGTGCTCGCGATGATCCGCCGCTATAGAGAAGACGACACAGGTCCCGCACCTGTGACATCGACTGCGCTTTGGCCGTCAGATGCTTTCAGCGGCGCGTAAGTCCGATCTCCAGCACGTCGCGGATGTAGATCTCCAGGAATGCCGGGAGATACGGGTCGGCCGCGATCCGGTCGAAGACCTCGGCGAAGCGCGAGTCGGGGGTTTCGGTCAGGTGCACGATCCGCCAGGTGTTCAGCGGTCGTTCCTCGGTGCCCGCGGCTCCGTGCTCGACATGAAAGATCGGCTGTTCGGTGCCGGCGTGCAAGAGTTCGCCTGTGGGGCCGGGCAATTCGGCCGCGCCGATGAAGGTGACGACCCGGTTCGCATGGTCGAGGTGGGTCTGTTCGAGGACCAGCCCGTCCGCTTCCGGTCGCAGCCACAGTCGCTGCCGGGATTTCCGCACGAAGACATCCCCCTCGCCCCAGGATTGCGTGCCGCCCGTGACGACGTAGGGGAGGTAGACGTCCGGACGGCGGGCCTTGCGAGTCTCCATGTCCCACAGCATGGTTCGAGTGAAGGCCAGCGGACTCGCCAATTCGTACCGATCGGCGAGCACCTGATTGACATCGAGCGGCAGCAGCTCGTAGGTCGTGTTGGCCTCGTCCTCCCGGGCCGCGCGGAAGATCTTCTTGTGGTCGACGGTATCCATGTCCATCTCCAACTCTGTTGTGCCGGCTCCGATCCATCCCGACCCGAGGAGCCACTATGAAATTTATAGTGACTACCAACTCGCGAGTCAATACTCGATCCGTGTTACCGTCGGAAAATGGACGAAGCAGCGGTGGCGCACCCCGACCTGCGACCGGGTTTCTGCACGAGCTACCACCGCGGCGTAGAGCTGATCGGCAAACGCTGGAACGGCGTCATCCTGCGCGAATTACTGCTCGGCGCAAAGCATTTCGTCCAGATCAGGCGAGCCATCCCCGACCTCACCGACAGCATGCTCGCCACCCGCCTCCGCGAACTCGAGGCTGCGGGCATCATCTCCCGAACCGTCTACGACGAGACCCCGGTATGCGTCGAATACCAGCTCACCGAAATGGGCCGCGACCTACAGGAGGCCGTCGCCGCCCTCAGCCGATGGGCAAACCGATGGTTCCCGGAGTGAGCAGGACGATCGGGATCGTGCGGTCGGTCTTCTGCGTGTACTCGTCGTAGAGCGGGAAGATCTGAGCCATCTGGGTCCAGAGGGGTGCGCGCTCGGCCGCGGAGGCGACCCGGGTGTGGGCGGTGAATCGGTGGGTGCCCGCCTGCACGCCGACGCTCGGGTTGGTCAGGAGATTCTTGAACCAAGCCGGGTCATGGTCGGCCCCGGCGTTGGAGGCGACGACAACGAGATCGTCACCCGAACGCCCGTAGATCAGGCAGTTGCGGCGCGCCTGCCCGGACTTACGTCCGGTCGTGGCAAGCACCAGCATGCGCACCCCGTCGTTCTCGTGTCCCTCGGTGCCGCCCGAGGCCAAGTAGGCGCGGGTCTGTTCGGCAACCCAATCCCACTGCGAGTCGATAGCGCTGTCCAGATCTTCGGCGACGGCCATGGTCTCCTCCTTCGGCACGCGGCCAGGGCGGCCGCATTTCCCCTAGGACGGAGCCGATCCGCCATTCTCGACATCGTCGAGAGTGGGTGTTTCAGCGCTTCGTTTTGCGAGCGCGCACGCTGTCGAGGTAGTCGTCGTTGAGGCGGACGGCTAGTTGTTCGAGGGGGATTTCGTGGCCGGTGTCGCTGCGGACTTGGACGCGGACGGGGGAGCCGGTGGATTCTTCGACGAGCAGGAGTGGGGGTGGGCCGGGTTGGAGGTAGGTGTCGCCCCATTGCATGAGGGCTAGGACTACGGGGAGTAGGTCACGGCCCATGGGGGTGAGGACGTATTCGTTTCGGGTGCGTTGGCCCTGTTCCTGATAGGGCTGCTTGGTGAGCAGGCCCGCTTCGGTGAGTTTGCGGAGTTGGGTGGCGGCCGCGGCGTCGGTGATGCCGATGCGCTGGGCGAAGCCGTCGAAGCGGGTGGTGCCGTAGTAGGCCTCGCGCAGGATGAGGACGACCGAGCGGGTGCCGACCAGTTCGATCGCCTTGGCGATCGAGCAATCGGTGGGCTGCCACGAGCTCAGATCGGCCAACGGTCCTTCCATCACTGCTGCCATGACCAACATCATAGCCCTGCTGACTTCTCTCGACTATTGCCAGGTGTAACCTGACTATGCGCTGATAGAGCCAGGCAAGGCCGCCCGGTTCTCGGTCCGAAAGGAAGCACGATGAGAGACGCGGTAATTGTCGAAGCGGTACGCACGCCGATCGGCAAGGGCAAGCCGAACGGTGCACTACACGACGTCAACGCGGTGGATCTGCTCGCGCACAGCCTGCGCGAAGTGGTGGACCGCAGCGGCATCGATCCGGTGCTCATCGACGATGTGATCGGTGGCATCGTCACCCAGGTCGGCGAGCAGGGCGCCAATATGACCCGGCGCGCGGCACTGGCCGCCGGATATCCCGAATCCGTCCCCGCGACCACGGTGGACCGGCAGTGCGGCAGCAGCCAGCAGGCCATCCACTTCGCCGCCCAGGGCGTCATCTCCGGGGCCTACGACATCGTCGTGGCCGCCGGTGTCGAATCGATGGGGCGGATCCCGATGGGCGCCAACCTGATCGGCTCCGAGGATGTTTCCGGTGTCGGCTTCGCCGCGCGTTACCCGGAAGGCCTGGTGCCGCAAGGGATCAGCGCCGAACTGATCGCCGCCAAGTGGGGTCTGACCCGTACCCAGCTCGACGAGTTCGCGCTCGGCAGCCACGAAAAGGCCGCGCTGGCAACGAAGAACGGCCTGTTCGCCAACGAGCTCGCGCCGATCAACGGGCTCACCACCGACGAGGGCATCCGGGTCGGCAGCACCCTCGACACTCTCGCCAAGCTGCGCCCCGCCTACTACGACGAGGCGATGGCCGCCCGCTTCCCGCAGATCGGCTGGGAGATCACCGCGGCCAGCGCGAGCCAGGTCAGCGACGGTAGCGCCGCGGTGCTGATCATGACCAGCGAGCGCGCGAAGGAGCTCGGACTGAAGCCGCTGGCCCGGCTGCACAGCTTCGCCGTGGTCGGTGACGACCCGCTGCTGATGCTCACCGCCGTGATCCCGGCGACCCGAAAGGTGTTGCAGCGCGCGGGACTCCAGATCTCCGACATCGATCTGTTCGAGGTGAACGAGGCGTTCTCGCCGGTCGTGCTCGCCTGGGCCCAGGAGACCGGCGCCGACCTCGCCAAGGTGAACGTCAACGGCGGCGCGATCGCCATCGGGCACCCGCTCGGCGCCTCCGGTTCTCGCCTGGCCACCACGCTGGTGCACGCAATGCAGGATCGCGGCGCCCGCTACGGTCTGCAAACCATGTGTGAGGCAGGCGGTTTGTCGAACGCGATGATTCTCGAACGCCTCTGATACGAGCCGACGCGGTGCCCATCTCGGGTGGGTACCGCGTCAGATCGCCGCGAGTACCAGCGCGATCAGGAATCCGGCCACCCACGATTCGATGATCAACGGCACCGCGATCAGCGGCGTCCAGGCGATCGGCCGACGGGCTCGCGCTTTCGTCACCATCAGCCAAGCCGCCCAGATGACCGACGCCGCAATGCCTCCCCAGCCGATGACCTGCGCAATCGACAGATATCGCCAGGCCCCACCGTCCTCGTCGTCCCGCGCGACGATCTCGTACAGCGGCACGAAAGACGCGATGAACCAGGCGAATGCGACGGTGATCAGCGAACCGAACACCGCGCGTAACAGATTCGGCAACCCGTCTCGCCGTTCCCACGCCATACCCAAGGATGACCTGCTCGGAACCACTCCGCAGCACGCGCACAAACCGGGCCGCCACCCCCAAGTCGCCGACGGTCCATGCACAGCAGCCAACACCTGAGCGGTACAGCGATCTGTTCCACGCGCACGAATTCGCGCACCGCGCGCGAACTAGCTGACGATTCCATGCGCGGCAATACAATTCGTGCGCGGCGGGCCTGCGTCCAGGGCGCGCGCGAACTTCGCGAACCTGGTGGCTCAGGGGCCGGTGTAGACCTGGGAGGCCAGGGCTACACCGCCGAAGAATGAGGCGACGATCAGCACCGCGGCCAGTACCGGCCAATACCACATGTACCAGCGCTCCAGTCCGGCCACGATGATCATGATCAGGGAGCCGACCAGGGCGAGGGCGGTGCCGCCCCAGGAGACGATGAAGGCGGCGCCGAGGTAGCTGTCGTTGCAGTTGTTCGCGCCGCACGCGTCGGCGGCGAACGCGAAGAAGACCGTGGCGTAGGCGGCGAGTAGGCCTAGCAGTGCGGCGCAGGAGTACAGCACGATGGTGAGGACCAGGTCCCAGGTCCGCTGTTGCGGCTGCGGCGTCGGCTGTTGCCATTGCGGCTGCTGCTGCCACTGCTGCTGCGTTGTCGGGTAGTAGGTCATGTATTCAGCATCGCCGTCGAGCGTCGGGTGGAGGACCGCAAAACTACTCAGACCGCATGGGGAGAATTCGGCAAACGGCTGGTCAGGCGACCGTGGCCGAGGCAAAGTCAGAACCGAGCGACGCCCGTTAAGCTGGGCGGCGATGACCGATCACGCTGTTGAGAGCATCGTCTACGCGATCCCGATGCGCACCAGGTTCCGTGGCATCACCGTGCGCGAGGGGATGCTGATCCGAGGCCCGCTCGGGTGGGGCGACTTCTGTCCGTTCACCGAGTACGACGACCGGGAGGCGGCAGGCTGGCTGGCCACCGCGCTCGAACAGGTGACGGTCGGATGGCCGGAACCGGTGCGCGATCGGATTCCGATCAACTGCACGGTGCCCGCGGTCGATCCGGAACGTGCGCACGCGATCGTCGCAGGGTCGGGCTGCGGCACCGCGAAGGTGAAGGTCGCCGATCATCCCGATTCGCTCGCCGAGGATCTCGCCCGGGTCGAGGCGGTGCGCGACGCGCTCGGCCCGAGCGGCGCCGTCCGGGTGGACGCGAACGCGGTCTGGGATGTCGAGACCGCCGTCGCGCACATCACCCGAATCGACAAGGCCGCAGGCGGTTTGGAGTACGTCGAGCAGCCGTGCCGAACCATCGAGGAGCTGGCCGCGGTCCGCCGCCGCGTCGATGTCCGCATCGCCGCCGACGAATCCATCCGCCGCGCAGAGGACCCGCTCCGGGTCGCCGTCGCAGGTGCCGCCGACATCGCGGTGTTGAAATGCACTCCGCTGGGCGGAGTCCGCCGCGCGCTGCGCGTGGCCGAAGCCGCCGGTCTGCCCTGCGTGGTTTCCTCGGCCCTGGAAACCAGCGTCGGCCTGGCCGCGCAACTCGCCCTCGCCGGGGCCCTGCCGGAACTCGACTTCGCCTGCGGGCTGGGCACATTGTCGCTGCTCACCGGCGATGTGGTGGCCGATTCCCTGCGCCCGGTCGATGGATATCTGTCCGTGCCGAGAACAGCACCGCAACCCGATCCCGCTCTCATCGAGCAGTACCGACAGCGCGATCCCGACCGGGCGACATGGTGGCGAAACCGACTCGAGCGCGTCCTCGAGCTGATCGAGTCATCGCCGACCGCACCCTGACCCTGCCGCCGCCCCAGCAGCTCCCGTAGTCGGCAGCGTATGCACAGCCGCACTCTTTCTCGGGACTTGCACCCCCTCTGCGGCCTAAAGAGAGTGCAGATCCCGAGAAAGAGTGCGGATCGTGGTGAGGCGCGGTTAGCCCAGGCGGACGCCGCAGCCCAGCATTGTCGCGCGCAGCACGAGGGCGGCTTCCGGGCCGATGATGCCGTCGACCAATTCCAGGTATCGGGTACAGAATTCGGGCCCGTGCGGCGCGACCGAGCCGGGGTCCGACTCGAGATGATGCGCCATTTCGTGCAGCACCACGAGTTCGCGCAACGCCCATGCGGTGCCGCCGGTATGCAGCGGTACGGCGAGGACGGCGTCGGTGGCCTCGTAGTGGGCGGCAGTCGCTCCCGCGCGGGACCGGACGCGTACCGATGTGCCAGCGCGATCCCATTGAGCACGAACCCAATTGAGCGCAAGAACCTTGTCCGCATAACTCTGCACCGAATCGACCGAGGCAAAACGCCGTTCGATCGGCAACGTGATGTGCGAACCGTACAGCTCGACGGTGCGGCTGCCGTGCTCATCGGCGCGGTCGAACATCCCACGCACCAACTGCTCGGCGTCGTATACCTTGGCGCGCTGCGTATCTCGCACGCTCACGAGCATCGTCCACGAACGGCGCGTACGCGACCGTAGTCAGCGCTCACCCGCGCGCCCGGACAGAGACACGCCGCAGCCTGGCTGCCACCGACCCGGCATGCACTCACGCTGACCCGTTGTTCGAGCCGCGCGACTTCCGCGTCGTCAATTGCCCACGCGCCGCGCCGAGTTCGGGCGAGGTGCCCAGCCGAGCCGCCTTACCCGCCCGGTCCCCTGCCCGCCGCGCCGCCGCCGAATGCCCGGCCGAGGCCTGCGGTCCACTCCACGTCCCGCGCGCTTCGGAAGTGCTGGTGTAGAAGTCGGTGAGCTCGATCTCCTTGTTGCGCAACGCGAGCGCGGTGCCTGCCGCCGGGCCGTCGGCGGGCACGATCTCCGCTTCGACCTCCGCCTTCACCGCGGCCAGCCGCTGCCCGATCCGCGCGGCGAACGCCATCTGGAAGTTCAGTCGCGCCGTCACACCCGCGACAGGGGCCTGCACGCGCCGTTGCACCTTGCGCCCCCAGCGCTTTTCGGTAACGACCTTCTCCACCGTCGCCGAGCGATACTGCCCGGACTTGATGTATTGGTCCGATGCACGCACCATCTGCACGAGCAGACTCGCGTACAGCGCCTCGCAGGTGTCGATATCGGAATCGAAACCGTAGGCGTACACCTGGGTCGAGGTGCGAGCGACATCGCAGCGCACATCGTTGGCGTGCGCGATCGCGACGAACAGCTGGACGTAGGTGCGCAGTCCGCGCTTGCCCGGCTCGCCGATCGGAATGATCCGCTGAATCGGCGTCGGCCTGCGCTCACGTCCCGCGATGTGTGCCCGCGCCACCGTCAGATCGATGGACGATCTGGTCGCAAGCCGCTGGGCCGCGGCGAGAAACGCCTCGGCTTCGTGCTCGTTGTCGGTGGATTCGGCCTGGCGCAGCAGCCCACCGATGCGTGTCAGCATCCGCTCGGGAACCGGGTTCGGCGATGTCATCACACGCCAGAGTAGCGAGGACTTCCCGCCACAATCCCCCGAGTCACTCCCCCACCATGTATCTTGCGTTGTGCAACCGGCAGGGTGTGCTAATGCTCACGATCGACTTGGAGTGTCCGCGATGGCTGTGAAAAAGGTGTCGTCCCTACGTACGTCGCTCGTACCGAAGGCCGCGATGGCGGCCGTCTCGGTAGCGCTGCTGACGGCGACGTTCACCAGCTCCTGCTCCAGCGACAGCGGCGGGAGTCCGACGAGCCAGAACCTCAGCGGGCGCGGGCCGATCACCTACGTCGAGGGCAAGGACACCACCGAGACCGGTGCGGTCAAGCAGCTCATCGAGCGCTGGAACGCGTCGCACCCGGACGAGCAGGTGACGTTCAAGGAACAGTCGAACGACGCCTCGCAGCAGTACGACGACCTGGTCGAGCACATGCGGTCCAAGCAGTCCACCTACGACGTGGTCGCCCTGGACGTGCCGTGGACCGCCGAGTTCGCCGCGAAGGGCTGGATCCAGCCACTGAAGGATTCCTTCGCCATCGACACCTCCGCGCTGCTCTCCCCGCCGGTCGCCAGCGCCACCTACAACAACACGCTGTACGCGGCGCCCCGAAACACCAACGGCGGCCTGCTGTTCTACCGCAAGGACCTGGTGCCCACCCCGCCCAAGACGTGGACCGAGTTGCTGTCCCAGTGCACAGTCGCCAAGGAACAGAACATCGGCTGCTACGCCGGACAGTTCGCACCCTACGAGGGCCTGACGGTGAACGCGGCCGAGGTGATCAACGCCTACGGCGGCAGCTTCGTCGGCGCCGACGGCAAGAGCCCGACGGTGAACAGCCCGCAGGCCCGCGCCGGACTCAAGGTTCTGGTCGACGCCTACAAGGACGGCAACATCCCGCAGGAAGCGATCACCTTCAAGGAGCCGGAGAGCAGCAACGCGTTCGCGCAGGGCAAGCTCATGTTCCTGCGTTCGTGGCCGTCCACCTACGGTGACGTCGGCGGCGACGCCTCCTCGGTGAAGGACAAGTTCGGTGTCGCCCCGCTGCCCGGCGAGAACGGCGTCGGCGCGTCCACGCTCGGCGGCTACAACGCGGCGATCAGCTCGTACTCCAAGAACAAGGCCACCGCGCTGGACTTCCTGCGCTTCCTGATCAGCGAGGATGCCCAGCACATCGTCGCCTCGGGTGCGCTGCCCTCGGTGCGCGCCTCGATGTACGACGACCCGGCGTTGATCGCGAAGATGCCGTACCTGCCCGCGCTCAAGGATTCCATCGCCAGCGCGGTGCCGCGTCCGGTCACGCCGTTCTACCCTGCGGTGTCGAAAGCCATCCAGGACAACGCATATGCTGCGCTCAAGCAGAACAAGTCCGTCGACGACGCGATCATCGGGATGCAAAAGGGCATCGAGACCGCGGGATCGTAAGCGGATAGCGCAACGGACCCGACGAGACCCGTAGGAGAGAGAAACGGTGTCGGATCCTTCGGGAGCGGCCAGTACTGTGCCGAGTGACGAATTCCTGCCACGCAAGCGTGGCCTCGGCGAGACCCTGGCATTGGAAATGCGGCGCTCCGGCAAAGCCTGGCTGTTCGTCACGCCGGTACTACTGGCGCTGGCCGTAGTCATCGGCTATCCGGTGATCCGGGCGCTATGGATGTCCTTCCAGAAGGATTCGGGCCTCGACCCGGCGACGGGCATGTTCGTCGAGGGCGGCAGCGCGGGCATCTCGAACTACACGCACTGGCTGCTGCAGCAGTGCCAGGCGGGCGGCGAGACGGTCAGCTGCCCGACCGGCAACCTCGGTTCGCAGTTCTGGGCGGCCATTCTCGTCACGCTGTTCTTCACCGTGATCACGGTGACGCTGGAGGCCACGCTCGGCCTCGGCTTCGCCATGGTGATGGGCAAGACGTTCAAGGGACGTGCGCTGCTGCGCGCCGCGGTGCTGATTCCGTGGGCGATCCCGACCGCGGTTACCGCGCGGTTGTGGGAGTTCATGTTCCAGTACGACGGGGTGGTGAACCGGGTACTCGGCACGCACATCCTGTGGACCTCCGACGCGTGGCCCGCGCGGTTCGCGGTGATCGCCGCCGACGTGTGGAAGACGACGCCGTTCATGGCGCTGCTGCTGCTCGCCGGTCTGCAGGTGATCCCGGCCGACGTGTACGAGGCGGCGAAGGTCGACGGCGCCTCGGCCTGGCAGCGGTTCACTCAGATCACGCTGCCGCTGCTCAAGCCCGCGCTGCTGGTCGCGGTGCTGTTCCGGACGATGGACGCGCTGCGGATGTACGACCTGCCCGCGATCATGACGCTGAGCAACCCGTCCACCCGGGTGGTGTCGATCCTAGTGGTCGATCAGGTCCGGCAGGGTCCGAACAGCGCGGCCGCACTGTCGACGATCACCTTCCTGATGATCTTCGCGGTGGCCTTCGTACTGGTGAAGGTGTTGGGCGCCAACGCAGTCCGCACTCAGGAAGAACAGCGGGAGGCGCACTGATGTCTGTTCGGACGACGGAAAAGCCTGCCGCACAAACCGTTTCGTGGGCGCAGCGACTCAAGTCGGTGCGGCTCTACCTGGGTGTCGCGATCGTGCTGGTGTGGGGCCTCGGGCCGTTCTACTGGATGACCGTCACCGCGTTCCGCGATCCGGCCTATACCTTCGACAGCACGCCGTGGCCGACGCACCTCACCTTCGAGAACTTCCGCAACGCCTTCGACACCAGCCGCGGCAACAACTTCGGCAAGGCGCTGCTCAACAGCGTGATCATCGGCTCGGTTACCACGCTGGTCGCGCTGGTACTCGGCGTGCTCGCCGCGTATGCCTTGGCGCGACTCACCTTCCGCGGCAAGTACCTGGTGTCCGGGCTGATCCTGAGCGCGTCGATGTTCCCGGTGGTCGTGCTGGTCACCCCATTGTTCCAGCTGTTCACCAACATCGGCTGGATCGGCAAGTACCAGGCGATGATCATCCCGAACATCTCGTTCGTACTGCCGATGACCGTCTACATCCTCGCCTCGTTCTTCTCCGAGCTCCCCTGGGAACTCGAGGAGGCCGCGCGGATCGACGGCGCCACCAAACTGCAGGCATTCCGGCTGGTGATGCTGCCGCTGGCGGCGCCCGCGGTATTCACCACCGCGATCCTCGCCTTCATCGCCGCGGTCAACGAATACCTGTTGGCCCGACTGCTTTCCAGCGGCAGCACCGAACCGGTGACCGTCGCGGTCGCCCGCTTCTCCGGCAACAACCCGCTGGTCGAGCCGTACGCCGCGATCATGGCCGCGGGCGTCATGGTGTCGATCCCACTGGTCATCATGGTGCTGCTGTTCCAGCGTCGCATCATCTCCGGCCTCACCGCCGGTGGCGTCAAGAGCTAGAAACCCCGCTCAGGGCGCGTTTTTCCGGCAATAGCTGGAATACCGGTGTGCCGTCCCGGCGCGGTGATAGCATCGCGGGTCACCCACGGCGCGAGTAAAGTCGTGCCCGTGGGGGGCCAGTTCCGATCGTTGTTCGTGCAGGTGAGTTTCGGCCGACGCTCCGGGAGGAGATGATCGTGAGCGAGCGCCAGCGAGTGAACCAAGGATGCAGCGCGCACGAGCGCACGACGAAGCCGAGCGTCAGCGAGGCGCAGTCGTGAGCGAGCGCCAGCAGGTTTGCAATGCGGCTGAGCCGCGCGTCAGCGAGGCACAGTCGTGAGTTCGTTTCGCAAGAAGCGCGCCGCACGGAGCAGGCCTGAGCCCGCGCCCTACGCCTCGATCGCAGGCTTCAACGAACTCGAGACAGTTCCGGCTCGCGGCAGGCGACACGCCCGCGCGACCAAGGAACCGAAATCGCCGCGGCCGACCCCCGATCCGAATCACCCGCCGCGCACCCGCGGCGAACGCTTCCGCCGCCTGGTGCTCGCCCTGTTCATCATCTTCGGCGCGGTGCCAACACTGCTGTTCGTGCTCGTCTACTGGAGCGCGGAGATCCCCGATCCGGATTCGGTGCAGACCAATCAGATCGCGAACGTCCTCGCCTCCGACGGCAGCACGGTGATCGCGAAAGTCGTACCGCCCAACGGCAATCGGAGCCCGATCCCGCTGGCCGAGGTGCCGCAGCCGGTCCGCGACGCGATGCTCTCCGCCGAGGACCGCAACTTCTACACCAACCCCGGCTACTCGACCTCCGGCTTCCTGCGCGCCGCCCGCGACAACATGCTCGGGCGGGACAACGCGGGCGGCGGCTCCACCATCACCCAGCAGTACGTGAAGAACGCCTTCCTCGGCTCGGAGCGCACGCTCACCAGGAAGATGCGCGAGCTGGTCATCGCGGCCAAGATGGCGCGGCAGTGGAGCAAAGACGACATCCTCGCCGCCTACCTCAACACCATCTACTACGGCCGCGGCTCCTACGGCATCGCCGCGGCGACCAGGGCCTACTTCAACAAGCCGGTCAACCAGCTGACCCTGGCCGAGGGCGCGGTGCTCGCCGCGCTCGTGCGCACCCCGTCGATCCTCGACCCGAAAACGCACCTGCCCGACCTGACCGCGCGCTGGAAGTATGTGCTGGACGGCATGGTCGAGATGGGCGTCCTCTCGCCGGGCAACCGGGACGCCACCGTCTTCCCGTCGATCATCCCGCTCAACGAGATCCCCGACGACAATGTGGCCCGCGGCCCCGAGGGCCTGATCCGGTCCCAGGTGGTCCGCGAACTGCGCTCGTCCGGCATCAGCGAACACGAGCTGGACACCGGCGCGCTGCAGATCACCACCACGATCGACGCGAAGGCACAGCAGGCCGTGCTCGACGCGGTGCGCGACCGGCTCGGCGGGCAGCCGCCGGAGTTGCGCGCCGCGATCGTGTCGATCGACCCGCGTTCCGGCGCGGTACGCGCCTACTTCGGCGGCACCGACGGCATCGGCTACGACTACGCCCAGGCGCCGCTGCAGACCGGGTCGGCGTTCAAGCCCTTCGCGGTGGTCGCCGCGCAGCAGCAGAGCATCCCGTTGAACCGCATGCTGGACAGTTCACCGGTCACCGACCGCGGCACCAAGATCACCAACGTGGACGGCGAGACGTGCGGCCGGTGCAGCATGGCCGAGGCGCTGAAGCGCTCGCTCAACACGAGCTTCTACCGGATGACCATGTCGATGTTCGACGGGCCCAAGGCAATTGCCGACGCGGCGCACGCGGCGGGCATTCCGGAGGAGATCCCCGGCGTCGTCGGCAAGACGCTGACCGAGGACGGCGGGCGACCGCTGAACGGAATCGTGCTGGGGCAGTACCTCGTTCGGCCTATCGACATGGCGTCCGCGTACGCGACGATCGGCGCGTCCGGCGTCTATCACCAGCCGTATTTCGTGCAGCGCGTGGTGACCGGCGACGGGCGGGTGCTGCTCGACCGCGGCGCGCCCGACGAACAGACCGGCAAGCAGCTGCCCCCCGGACAGCAGCGCATCCCCCGCGCGATCGCCGAGAACACCACGCAGGCAATGACACCGATCGCCGCGTACTCCAACGGACACGCGCTCGCCGGTGGCCGACCCTCCGCGGCGAAGACCGGCACCACCCAGCTCGGCGAGTCCAAGCTGAACAAGGACGCCTGGATGATCGGCTTCACTCCGTCGCTGTCCACGGCGGTCTGGATCGGCACCGAACAGTCGCAGCCCATCCACACCGCGCGCGGCGCCGACATCTACGGGTCCGGCCTGCCCGCCGACATCTGGAAACAGGTGATGGACGGCGCGCTCGACGGCACCCCCGTCGAGCAGTTCCCGGCTGCCCCCGCAGCCGCGGCAGCGGTCACCCCGCCGTCCGCGAGCAAGCCGTCGGGCGGCACCTACGACATCCTGAATCCGCCGCCGGGACCGCCGCGAGAACCGGTCGTCATCATCCCGCCGGCACCGCAGCAACCTAAGGAAGTGGAAATTTTTCCCGGACTGACCATCCCGGTGCCTGGATAGCGATGATGCTGTGACCTTCCTGCACCCAGGGGAACGGATGACATGGCAGCATCGTTTGCCAGAGTGAGAGCGAACAGCGAGTGTGTCGGACAAGGCCGACGCCGACGCCGCGGGATCGATGCGGAAGGATATGCGCTCGAGCGACGACGCCGCCAATTGGAGACAGACGAGACATAGGGGCTACGCCGGTGGATTTCAATGTCGTTGACCAACCCGAGACGCTGGTGGCGGGAACAGTACTTCGCAGCCCAGCGCTCGCGGTCGAAGGACCGCGCCGCGCGAAAGTCGAAGAGGCGTGGAAGCGCAACCTGGCCCGCCAACTGCCCGGGCCGCCGACGACCGCGTACGTCGACCACGCGCCGGAAATCAATTCATATCTGACCCATATCGTCGGCTACCGCTGCCGCGGCGTGGACGACTTATTGCCCGGAGACGTACTGGCACGGGTGCCCGCGGGCAAATTCGCCCGATTCATCGCCAGCGGTGACAACCTGGGCGACACCATCGTGCATATCTGGCGTTCGGTGTGGGACGCCGAGGCCGCAGGGCGATTCGTGCGCGCCTACACCGGCGATTGGGAGCATTATCCCGACGCGCGCACGGCCGAAGTGTTCGTAGCGCTGGCAGACGATCAAGTCGACGGGTAGGAACAACACTGTGGACTTCGAGATTGTCACGTTGGACGAAAGCCTGGTCGCCGGACTGACCGTCCCGCTAGCCGGACGCGAGGTCACCGCGCGCGACCTCGACCTGGTCAACTTCACCTGGGACCGCTACCTGGCGCGGGAGAAGAGCGTGCCGCGAGTGGCCGCCTACATCGGCCAGAACGACCACGCCGTCGCCGTGCTCGGCTACGAGGTGGCCTCGATGGACGAGATGGACGAGGGCGACGTGCTCACCCGCGTCCCGCACGGCCGCTACGCCAAGTTCGTCGTCTCCGACAAGCCCTACGACCTGCTCCGCACCGCGTGGGCTCAGGTCCGTAAGGCGGAGAGCGCCGGAACCATCACCCGATCGCACACCGCGGAGATCGAGCGCTACACCGGACCGACTTCGGTCGAGGTCTACGTCTCGCTCGACTGATCCCCGCCGGCACGCGAAATGAGCCGGGCCCCACGAAAGTTCGTGGGGCCCGGCTCATTCGCTGTCAGGACTGCTCAGCGCTACCGAACTAGTCGGCGCCGATGATGAACGCTTCCAGCTGGGTGCGCGCGATGTCGTCCGCGAGCTGCTTGGGCGGGGACTTCATCAGGTAGGCCGAGGCCGGGATGACCGGTCCGCCGATGCCGCGGTCCTTGGCGATCTTCGCCGCGCGGACCGCGTCGATGATGATGCCCGCCGAGTTCGGCGAGTCCCACACCTCGAGCTTGTACTCCAGGCTCAGCGGCACGTCGCCGAAGGCGCGGCCCTCGAGCCGGACGTAGGCCCACTTGCGGTCGTCCAGCCAGCCGACGTGATCGGACGGGCCGATGTGCACGTCCTTGGCGCCCATTTCCTTCTTCAGGTTGCTGGTGACGGCCTGAGTCTTGGAGATCTTCTTCGACTCCAGGCGCTCGCGCTCCAGCATGTTCTTGAAGTCCATGTTGCCGCCGACGTTCAGCTGCATGGTGCGGTCCAGCTGCACACCGCGATCCTCGAACAGCTTGGCCATGACGCGGTGCGTGATGGTCGCGCCGACCTGGCTCTTGATGTCGTCACCGACGATGGGAACGCCTGCCTTGGTGAACTTCTCGGCCCACACCGGGTCGGAGGCGATGAACACCGGCAGCGCGTTGACGAAGGCGACGTTCGCGTCGATGGCGCACTGTGCGTAGAACTTGTCCGCCTCCTCCGAACCCACCGGCAGGTAGGAGACGAGGACGTCGACGTTGTTGTCCTTCAGCACCTTGACCACGTCGACCGGCTCGGCCTCGGACAGGTCGATGGTCTCGGCGTAGTACTTGCCGATGCCGTCGAGGGTCGGACCGCGTTGCACGACAACGTCGCTCGGCGGCACGTCGGAGATCTTGATGGTGTTGTTCTCGCTGGCGAAGATGGCCTCGGCGAGATCGAAACCGACCTTCTTCGCGTCGACGTCGAACGCGGCGACGAACTTCACGTCCCGGACGTGGTACTTGCCGAACTTGACGTGCATGAGACCGGGCACGGTCGCGGTCTCGTCCGCGTCCTTGTAGTACTGCACACCCTGGACCAGCGAGGAAGCGCAGTTACCCACACCTACGATGGCGACGCGAACCTGGGGGCTGGTAGGAGGCGCAGCCGACGGGGTGGGTAGAACAGTGGCGTTGTCAGCCTTCTTGTCATCACTCATGGCCGATATTTCCCTCTTTCTGTGGTGCCGCCTTCGTCGATTGCTCCGCCGCAATCAACTCGTTGAGCCAGCGCACTTCGCGCTCGCTTGATTCGAGTCCGAGCTGGTGGAGCTGCCGGGTATAGCGATCGAGTGACCCGCTGGCCTTCTTGATCGCCTCCCGGAGTCCTTCTCGGCGCTCCTCGACCTGGCGTCGCCTGCCCTCCAGGATCCGCATCCGCGCGGTCGCGGGGGTGCGGCTGAAGAAGGCGAGGTGAACGCCGAAGCCGTCGTCGGTGTAGTTCTGCGGTCCGGTATCGGCGAGTAGTTCACTGAACCGCTCGCGGCCCGCCGGAGTCAGTTGGTAGACGCGACGAGCACGGCGCGTGACCACGCCCGCCGGAATCTCCTCGGCGATCAACCCGTCCGACTGCATGCGGCGCAGCGTGGGATAGAGCGACCCGTAGGAGAAGGCCCGAAACGCGCCGAGCAGGCCGGTGAGCCGCTTGCGCAGCTCGTAACCGTGCATGGGCGATTCGAGGAGCAGCCCGAGAATTGCCAGCTCGAGCACCGGGCTTCACCTCCCTGACTGTGTACAGACCTAACCGATGGATGCGACTCCAAACTATATCGGACCGATATAACCGTGCACAGGCCTGGTCGATATAAGAGGGGATCTACCGGGCATCTCATACCCCTGAGCCAGGGCGGCCCCTCGGCAACACCGCTACTCTGGTTCTCGTGCGAATCCAGCGGCAAGTGGTCGACTACGCCCTTCGGCGTCGGTCGTTGCTGGCTGACGTGTATGCGGGCCGCGTCGATGTCGCCTCGGTATGTGATGCGAATCCCTACCTGCTGCGTGCGGCGAAGTTCCACGGTCGGGGGAGCGAGGTCACATGCCCGATCTGCCGGAAAGAACAACTCACGCTTGTATCTTGGGTCTACGGCGACGGTCTCGGACCGGTGGCGGGGTCGGCTCGCACACCAGAGGAGCTGACACGCCTCGCCGAGACTCGTGAGGAGTTCTCGGTCCATGTCGTCGAGGTATGCCGCAGCTGCAGCTGGAATCATCTGGTGCAGTCCTACGTCCTCGGTACCACGCCGGCGCCAACGCGGCGTCGCACCGGGACCCGGCGCACCGCAGCCGAATGAAGTGCCTGGTCATCTGCCCGTCGGGTGACTCGCGGAGCCACTACGTGTCCGCCGCGGTCGACATGACCGCCCCGAGCCATCCGCAACGTTACGAGTTATGGAGATCTTGTCAGTGAATTCGCCCTACGAGACTTCCCCCTACGGCGATGAACCGCATGGCGGCCGTCCTCCAGGGAGTTCACAGCCTGGTCCCAATCCGTATCAGAACCCACGCCCGCCGGGCCCGCCCCCTGGCCGACCCGGCCCGCCGCCGGTGCAGCGCCCCGCGCCCTATCCGGGTGAGCTCCGTGGCCCGCAGCCGCAGCGGCGTCCGGGTCCGCCCCCGCCGCAGCAGCGGCCGCCCCAGGGACGACCGAACCCGGCCCCGCCGCCCGGCGCGGGTGCGACCCAGAAGATCGAGCGGAACTCGCTGAGCGAAACGGTCGCCGAGCGCGGCAGGCGTGGTGGTCCGCCCACCGGCCCCCGGCCCGCCGAACGGGCCCGCCGCGTCGGCGATCCCGGCAACGGCACCGGCGAACGCAGGCAGACCGCGGGTGGACCGCCGTCCGGCCCACCCCCGCGCCGCAACGGTGGTAGCGGCGGCGACGGTTCCGGCCCGGGCAAGCGCAAGCCCGGCGCGAAGAAGAAATCGCCGTGGCGGATCGTGCGCCGGGTCATCTACGTGATGATGGCCATGGCGATCCTGATACCCAGCGGCGTGTTCCTCATCGCCTACACGACTGTTTCGGTACCCAAGCCCGGTGACCTCAAAACCAATCAGGTCGCGACCATTCTGGCCACCGACGGCGAATCGGTGATCAGCAAAGTCGTTCCGCCGGAAGGCAACCGGACCGACGTCACGATCGAGCAGATCCCGGCGCACGTCCGCAACGCGGTGATCGCCGCCGAGGACCGGGACTTCTACTCCAACCCCGGCTTCTCGATCTCCGGCTTCGCACGCGCCGCCAGGGACAACGTCCTCGGCAAGGAGAGCGCCGGTGGTGGTTCCACGATCACCCAGCAGTACGTGAAGAACGCCCTGGTCGGTGACGAACGCTCGCTCACCCGAAAGTTGCGTGAGCTGGTCATCTCGGCCAAGATGGCGCGCCAGTGGAGCAAGGACGAGATCCTCACCGCGTACCTGAACACCATCTACTTCGGTCGTGGCGCCTACGGCATCGACGCGGCGGCCAAGGCCTACTTCGGCAAGCCAGTGACCGAACTGACCGCCGCCGAGGGCGCGGTGCTCGCCGCCACCATCCAGCAGCCGTCCGGCCTGGACCCGGAGAAGAACCCCGAGGGCGCGAAGACCCGTTGGAACTACGTGCTCGACGGCATGGTGTCCGGCGGCAATCTGCCCGCGGCCGAACGGCAGGGCCTGCAGTACCCGGCGGTGGTTCCGGTGGCGACGGCCAAGGACAAGACCCTGGACACCGGCCCGGAGGGCCTGATCAAAACGCAGGTGCTCAAGGAACTTTCGGCCGAGGGCATCAGCGAGCAGCAGATGAACACCGCGGGCCTGTCGATCACCACGACGATCGACCCGAAGGCGCAGAAGGCGGCCGTCGACGCGGCGCAGAAGAAGATGCAGGGCGAGCCGGAGAAGCTGCGCGCCGCGGTCGTCTCGGTGGATCCGAAGACCGGTGGGGTGCGCGCGTACTACGGCGGTGAAGACGGCCAGGGCTGGGACTACGCCAACGCCGGCCTGCAGCCGGGCTCCTCGTTCAAGGTCTTCGGTCTCGCGGCGAATCTCGAACAGGGCGTTCCGCTTTCGCAGCTGTACGACAGCTCGCCGATCACCGTCAACGGCATCAAGATCACCAACGTCGAAGGCGAAGCGTGCGGCACGTGCACCATCGCCGAGGCCTTGAAGCGCTCGCTGAACACCAGCTTCTACCGGATGCAGATCGACATGGGCAACGGCCCGAGCAAGATCGCGGCCATGGCGCACAAGCTCGGCATCCCGGAGAACATTCCCGGCGTCGGCCCGTCGCTCACCGAGCCGGACGGCAGCGGCCCGAACAACGGCATCGTGCTCGGCCAGTATCAGTCCCGCCCGCTCGACATGGCTTCGGCCTACGCCACTTTGGCGGCCTCGGGCACCTACCACAAACCGCACTTCGTGCAGAAGGTGGTCGCGGCGGACGGTTCGGTGCTGCTGGATCGCGGTGAGGTGGCGGGCGAGTCGCGCGTCTCGGCCGCGGTGGCCGACAACGTCACCGACGCGATGAAGCCCATCGCGGCGTGGTCGCGCAACCACAACCTGGCGGGCGGCCGCGAGTCGGCCACCAAGACCGGCACCGCCCAGCTCGGCGATTCCGGCGAGAACAAGGACGCCTGGATGGTCGGCTACACGCCGTCCCTGTCGACCGCGGTGTGGGTGGGTGCCGTCGACAGCACGGCGCTGCGCAACTACCAGGGCGGCATGATCTACGGTTCCGGTCTGCCGTCCGACATCTGGAAGGCGACCATGGACGGTGCGCTGGAAGGCACGAAGAACGAGACCTTCCCGAAGCCCGCGCCGATCAAGGGACAGGCCGGTGTGCCCGCGTGGTCCGCGCCGTACACCCCGCCGTCGACCACCGAGGCGCCGCCGCTGATCCCGCCGATCATGCTGCCGCCGCAGATCGACACCCCGTTCGGCCCGATCCAGATCCCCGGAGCTCAGCCGCGCCCGCAGGCACAGCAGCAGCCGCAGCGGGAAGAGGGCCCCGGGCCGCTCCCCGGCCAGCCGACGGCACCCACCGACGGCTCGTCGCCGAGTGCCACCGGTACGCCACGACCAGGCAACAACGGATACTCCAATCAGGGTGAGAGCACCGGAGCTCCGCCGACAACCCGCAGCAGATAGCCCGATCCTGCGGCACCTGGCGCAACGTGCCACGGTGCCGCGTGGGCTCGGCAAAACCCCTGCGGAAACGTAATCCGCACTGCGCGTACCGCCCCGCACAGCCGAGTGGGGACGACGCGATCCGAACCCATAGCCGAACTCAAGGTAGCGTCGGGTGCCGTGACCGATCAGGAACTGGTGGACCAGCGAACGAACGGGAGCGTGCCGCAACCGGGTGGGACACCCTCGGGCGGCGCGTTCTACGTCGCGCCCGGCCCGCTCGCGCCGGATCTGCGGTCAGCCGACGCGCGGGACAAGCCGAGTCGCAACGATTCGCTGACCGCGCAGTTGTCCACGGTCATCGGGGGGCCGGTCGGTGAGCACGCGCTGATCGGGCGGGCCCGGTTCTGGACGCCGATGCGGGTGCTGCTCGCCTGCACGGTGATATTCCTGGCGTTCGGCTGGTTCAGCAAGGCGGGCTGCATTCAGCAGACCGGCACCGCGGACGGATCGCTCACCCTGGACTGGAACAACGGCCGCCAGTACGTGGCGATGTGCTACTCGGACACGGTGCCGCTGTACGGCGCGGAGCGGTTGAACGAGGGCGCCTTCCCGTACAAGAAGGACTGGACCGAGCAGACCTCGGACGGCGGCGTGGAAACCCGGTACATGGAGTATCCGGTGTTATCCGGTCTGTACCAATACCTTTCGATGCGGATCGCCAAGGCCTGGGATGCCGCGCCGCTGCCCGGCGCGCTGCAGGTGGTGATCTACTTCAACGTTGTCGCGTTCGGCCTCGCGCTGGCCTGGCTGGTCACCGTGTGGGCGACCGCGCAACTGGCCGGGCGCCGGGTGTGGGACGCGGCGCTGGTCGCCTGCTCGCCGCTGGTGATCGTGCACATCTTCACCAATTTCGACGCGCTGGCAACGGCTTTGGCCGCGACCGGCCTGCTCGCCTGGGCACGACGACGTCCGGCGCTCGCGGGTCTACTGCTCGGCCTCGGCGGCGCCGCCAAGCTCTATCCGCTGCTGCTGCTCGGCCCGATCGTGGTGCTGTGCCTGCGCGCCGATCCGATGCAGCGGATGCCGAGCACCCAGCTCGGGCTGCGCCTGCGCGATATCGACAGCTGGGCGACGGCGATGGACTGGATCCGCGAAACCCCCTATCGCGTGCACTTGCTCAGCACCCGGCCGCTCGGTGCGGCGGCCGTCACGGTGTCGGCCGCGCTCGGCACCTGGGTCGCGGTGAACCTGCCGATCGCCGCGCTGTATCCGCAAGGCTGGCGAGAATTCTTCCGGCTCAACACCTCCCGGCATGCCGACCCGGACTCGATCTACAACGTGATCACCTCGTTCACCGGCTGGTCCGGGTTCGACGGTTCGCTCCGCCACGCGCAACCACCGGTCATCCTGAACGCGGTGTCGCTGCTGGTGTTCGTGGCCGCGTGCGCGGTGATCGGCTACATCGCGCTCACCGCGCCGCAGCGTCCCAGGCTCGCGCAGCTGTGCTTCCTGGTGGTCGCCGCGTTCCTGCTGACCAACAAGGTGTGGAGCCCGCAGTACTCGCTGTGGCTGGTGCCGATCGCCGTGCTCGCGCTGCCGCACCGGCGAATCCTGTTGGCCTGGATGACAATCGACGCGCTGGTCTGGGCACCACGCATGTTCTACTACCTCGGCCTGGACAAGAAGGGCCTGCCCGAGCAGTGGTTCACCGGCGCCGTGGTGCTGCGTGACCTCGCGGTACTCGCGTTGTGCGCCTTGATCGTTCGGCAGATCTATCGCCCCGCCGAGGACCTGGTGCGCCGCGACTACGTCGACGACCCGATCGGCGGCATCGTCGACCGGGCGCCGGATCCGTTGCTGCCGTGGCTGCCCGAAATGCTGCGGCCCCGGGTCGCGCCGACCCGCGAGTGGCACTCACAGGCCGGCGATCCCACCCGCGGCGTGAGCGTCAGGCCCTGAGGCGGCAGCGTGCGTGACCTCGGCGGGGTCGCGTACGCCGCAAACTCAGTGGGTGCGCAGGTAACGCGCTAGCACCGCCGGTTCCTGGGGCAGCATGTCCAGGTCCAGCTGCCACGGGCTATCGGTCCACGGATCGAACAGCGGGGTGCCGTCGATCGTCGGCAGGTGCCTGCATGACTGCGACAGCATTGCCACCGTCGGGTCGCTGGCGTCGGATTCGTCGCTGCCGATGATCACCGTCGACAACCCGATCAGGTCACCGCGCATGATCAGCGAACCGATCCGTTGCGCGTCGGAACTCTGGTAGCCGTGCGGGAAATCGGCGGCGACCAGGATCCGGTGCTCCTCGGGCGGACTGCCCATTCCGCTCGTGAAGGCCAACTCGGCCAGCTCGGCGGCCTGGACCAACGCTTGCAATCGCTCCGAGATCTCGGTGTGGTCGGTGATCGGCGGCCCGTTCAGCACCGGCGCGAGCAGCCCGGTGAAACCGCTGAAAGCCCCCGTCAGATCGATGACGTCGACCAACGTGCGCCGCCCCGGCGTCGAGGTGAGCAGCCGCGCGAGCAGCGCACCCACCACCGGCGCGACCGCGCGGCTGGACTCGGTATCGATCCACAGCGGCCGATTCAACGGCACCGGAACGCAATACGGCACGCGCAGCGACCCGCGTTCGTGGGCGTACAGCTCGCCGAGCCGGATGCCATCGCTCGGCATGATCGGCTTGTCCCAGGCCGGCGCGTCCCAGGACGCCAGAGCGGGCGGCAGCATCAGATCGGCATCGGCGAGCTCGCGCACCAGTTGCGCGGCGTCGCGCTGATGGTTGCTCTCGGCGGTCGCGATCAACTCGTCGTTGCGTTGTTGCGCGGCCCGGCGCGCGGCGTCGGCAGCCGGGGTGTTCCGCGTCGCGGGATCCGAGACGGCAACGGACAGTTCGTGATCCAGCCGCTTGGCCGCGTAGTCGCGGGCGGAGACCAGCGCGGCGGCCGAGCGGGCGGCATCCTCGAAGATCATCCACAGCCGTTCCAGGCCGTGCCCGACCTCGAGCGGCGCCGCCCCGGCCGAGCGGGCCTCGCTCGCCATCGGCCCGGCCATGGTGTGCACACCGGGGCCCGGCTGCGGTGTCGCGCTCGGCTGCGGCACATCGCCGGTCTGCGCCGCCGAACCGGTCTGCGCCGCAGGGTCCGCCGGATCGTCCTCGACCTCGACGCCGTGCGCGGTCAGCAGCACGCCGAGGCCACCGGAGTAGCCCTGTCCGACGGCGCGGAGCCGCCAGTCGGTGCCGCGGCGATATACCTCGAGACAGATCAGCGCCGCCTCACCCGACGACGGCGTGATCACGAATTCTGCTGCTACTTGCTCGTTTTCGGACAGCGTCGCGGTCACCGAGCCGAGGCCACCGGGCCTACCGGGCACCGCCGGATCGGCGGAGACCACCAGCAGCACCGCCTTGGCGTCGCCACGCACCTCGGGCAGCGTGATGGTCACCTCGTCCCCGGCCAGCCGCACGCCCGCGGCGCTGGGCTGGTTGTAGAAGACGAAGTCCTCCGGGGTGAACACCTTGAGGTTCTCCGCCACCACCAACGCCGAAACGTCCAGCGCGGCCTCGGCTTTCGCACCGAATCGAACGACATCACCGGTCAGTGGCATATTCTGACCGGCCTTGAGTTGAATCACGTTGTCTGCCTTGCTGTCCGCGCCGCCCTAATCAACCGTGCTGCAGAAACCGGCCGAGGTGCGGCACCGCCTCACCGGGGTGCTTGGCCGCGAAGCCTTCGCCGATCGCCTGCAGCTTCCAGTCGTTGCCGACCCGGAAGACCTTGGCCATCGCCATCGCGGTGAACGGCATGCCGCCGGCGAGGGTGTACCTGGCCAATTCGGCATTGTTGGTGCCATCGACCAAGCGGCAGAACGCATTCTGGATCTGCTCGAAGGTGTGACCCTTGTACGAGGTCACGATGAACACCAGCGTGCTCACGTGCGCCGGGATGCGGGTGAGGTCGACCAGGATCACCTCGTCGTCGCCCTCGCCCTCGCCGGTGAGGTTGTCGCCCTGGTGCCGGATCGAGCCGTCCTTGGAGGTCAGCTGGCCGTAGTAGGCGACATCCACCGGGTTGGTGTCGGCGAACATGACCACCGACGCGTCGAGATCCACGTCCACGGTGCGGTTGCCGAACATGCCGCGGTTCTTCACCGGATCCCAGCCGAGACCCATCTTGACGAAGGTCAGCGCGGCGCCGCCCTCCTTGCGCAGGGTGACCCGCTGGCCCTTGACCAGGCTGACCGGGCGGTCCTTGCTCAGGCTCACCTCGGCGGGCGGCTGCTGCGGCGGCACCGGTTGTCCGGGCGGCGGATATCCACCCTGGGCAGGCGGCGGGTAACCACCGGGGCCGGGCGGCGGCGGGTAACCCGGGCCCTGCGGCGGGTAACCGGGACCGGGCGGCGGGTAGCCACCGGTCGGCGCGGCCTGCTGGGCCGGGTACGCCGGTGTGGTCGGCGGCGGCGGGTAGTTCGGCGCGGGCTGCGTGGGGTAGGCCGGGGGCTGCTGGACCGGCGCGGCGGGCGGCGGTGGCGGCGCGGGCTGGGCCTGCTGCGTGGGCTGGGCGGGCGAATCGTCGACCGTCACGCCGTGGTCGGTGACCAAAGCGGCGAAACCGCCCGCGTAGCCCTGTCCGACGGCACGCACCTTCCAGCTGCCCTGACGGCGGTACACCTCGAGCGCGATGACGATCGACTCGGTGCTCAAACCCTCGATCTGGTACTCGAACAACCGATTACCGGCCGCGTCCGACACGATCGCGGTGGGCGCGGGGAATCGGCCGAAGTTGCTGTTCGCGTCGTCCAGGGTGATCACCGCGCGAATCTGCGCGATATCGGCGGGCACCGAGTTCAACGACACCGCAAGCGAGGCGGGCTGACCGGCCGGCCCGGGCTGCAAGTTGACCCCTGGTCCGCTCGGCTGGTTGAAGAAGACGAAGTCCGCGTCGGTGCGGACCTTGCCCCGCTCGGTGACCAATAGTGCGGACAGATCCGCGGGCGCCGTGAGCTGGATGGAGACCACCACGTCGTTCGTGGCCAGCGGACCGTTTTGGCCCTTGGCGAGTGTTGCGGACAAGTTAGACCCTTCGCTTGTCGGTGCGTTCGAATGCCACTCTACGAGAAACGCGACGGCGGCGGTTCAGGTAAACGGGTCGATGAACGCCGACAGTTCTGGGGGCCATCGGTTAATGTGACGACACGCAGTTGGAATGTGGCGGTTTTCCATGTTCCCGATCGAGACAGCAGGCAGAACACCCTCATGGCGCAACTGTTCGAACAATCCAAGAAGGTGATCGAGGCCCATCTCGCGGGGACAAGTCTCCGCGCGATTTCCGGCTCGATGGTCGCCTATGAAGGCAATGTGCAGTTCAAGGCAGCCGGTTTCGGCGGCGGCGACGGCGTGCTCGCCGGACTCAAGCGCCGCGCCACCGGCGAGAAGCTCGCGCTGATGGAATGCTCCGGCAACGGCCGGGTCTTCTTCGCGGTCAACGGCCAGCACGTCACGGTGGTCAACCTGAACAACGAGACGTTGCAGGTGGAGTCGCAGCAGCTGCTCGCGTTCGCCGGGAACCTACGCACCGACGTGCGGTTCGCCGGGCTGCGCGGGGCATCGACCGGCGCGGGCCTGTTCACCACCACGGTGTCCGGACAGGGGCAGGTCGCGCTGCTGTCGGCGGGTGGGCCGCTGATCCACCTCGAGGTGTCGCCGCAGTACCCGCTGGTCGTCGACCCGGACGCGTTCGTCGCGGCGCGCGGCAACCTCAATCAGTCCTTCGTCACCGACGTCTCCTGGCGCACCCTCGTCGGACAGGACGCGGGCGAGGCGTTCTCGCTGCGCTGGGACGGCCAGGGCGTGGTACTGATCCAGCCGGCGGAACGGTAAGGGCGAGCGGATGTTCGAGAAAGTCAACGGCAAGGTCGTCAAGGTCAATGTCGGAATGGCGGGTGGCGTGGCCGCCCGCACCGGCGCGATGCTGTTCTATACCGGCGATGTTTCCTTTGCGCCGCACCAGATTCCGGGCGGCCAGGGCATGGGTGGCGGCGGCGGTGGGCTGATGCGGATGGCCGGTCGCATGATGGCGGGCGAGCACGAGCGCACCATGCTCGCGCAGGGCACCGGCGAAGTGCACTACGGATTCGCGGGACTGGAGGTCCACGTGGTGCAGATGCAGCCGGGGGCGACATTGCGGGTCGAGGCGTCGCGGTTGCTGGCCAATACCGCGGGATTGCAGAGTTCCATTGTCTCGGTGATGAGTTCGGGTGGCGGCAGCGGCGGTGGTGGCGGCGGACTGATGGGCGCGTTGCGCGGTGCCGCGTCCGGCGCGCTGACCGGTCAGGGCATGTTCACCACGCAACTGTCCGGGCAGGGCTCGGCGGTGCTGCTCGCGCACGGCGGGTTCCTGGAATTGCAAGTGGGCGGGCCGCTGAGTTCGCCTGGGGGACACCCCCAAACCCCCGGGCAGATCGTGGTCGACCCGCAGGCGTTCGTCGCCGCGTACGGCAATGTGCAAACCGAACTGAAAACGGCGCTCAGCTGGCGCGACGCGGTGGGCCGTGGTTCCGGCGAGGCGATGCAATTGCATTGTGTCGGACAGGGAGTCGTGTACGTGCAGGCCTCGGAAGAGAAGTTGTGACCATGCCCGAAATCCTGAATCCGATGAATCTCGGGGAGAGCGACAATCTTCCGGGAAACGGCTACGCCTACTGCATCGACCTGAACAAGCCGTGGTTCATGCGCAAGGGCGCGATGATCGCCTACTACGGCGACATGCGATTTCAGATGCTCACCCACGGCCTGCAAGGCGGGCTGTTACACATGGTGGCGCAACAATTCTCGGCTCCGCTCTTCACCGGCGACTATGTGGTGGCCGAGGGACACGGGAAGCTGATCATCGGCGACCGCGGCTACGACATCAATTCCTATGACCTCGAGGACAACGGCAACCTCACCATCCGCGCCGCCAACCTGCTCGCGTTCGAGCCGGGCCTGTCGCTGAACCAGTCCATCGTGCCCGGCTTCCTCACCCTGATCGGCACCGGCAAGTTCCTCGCCTCCTCCAACGGCCCGGTGATGTTCGCCGAGCCGCCGCTGCGGGTGGACCCGGAAGCCCTGGTGGGCTGGGCCGATTGCCCCTCCCCCAGCCACCACTACGACCAACGCTGGATCTCCAGCTTCCTCGCGGCGGGCGCGGCTCGCTTCGGCGTCAACTCCGGCGAGGAACGCCAATTCGATTTCACCGGCGCGGGCACCGTGCTGATCCAATCCAGTGAGAAGGTGCTCAGCGACGCCATGCTGGTGCGCACCATCGAGGGCCAGATCCAAAGCGGCATCACGCCCAGCGGGCTGCAACGCCTCCAGGGCATCATCGCCCAGCAGCTGGGCGGGCAGCAGGGCTACTGAACCCGGCGTCCGGGGGAGGCGGGAATCCTCCTCCGGATCGTCCGTTCGACGGACTCAGCGGCACTCGGGGCGGGGTTAGTTTTCCGGCAGGACTTCTTGCTGGGAGGCGCTATGAGTGTCGGATTGATGTTCGCCATCATTGTCGGGGCGATCGTGTTGATCGTGAAACGGTTCATGGGGGAACCGGTCGACGCGCGGGATACGTTTGTGACGCCGTTGATCCTGGTGGGGATCGGTGTTTACAGCGTCACCAAGGTCGAAAACCTGAGCGGGATCGACATCGTGTGGTTGGTGATCGGCGGTGTGGTCGGCATTGCGTTCGGTGCGGTGCGTGGCACGACCACCGTGTTGTTCGCTCGCGATGGGCATCTCTGGCAGCGGTATACCGTGAAAACCCTTGTCGTCTGGGGGACTTCGGTGGCTGTCGGTTTCGGCATCAGCCTGCTCGGCAGCACCATGGGGATGCACCACGATGCCAAGCCGATCACGTTGTCGATCGGCATCAGCATGCTCGGTGAGATGCTCACGCTCGGATTGCGTGCGCTCTCCTCCGGGATTCCGTTCGCGCCGGACAAGAAGGCTGCCGCGGCTCGATCGAACGCGTATGACCAACGCGGAGCGGACAATTCGTATCTCGACCGTTTTCTCAACAACCTCGGGCATCCGGGTACCGCGCCACCCGATCGACGGGACCGTGACTTCGGGCGTCCCGACCCGGCACGCGACTGGTCCGACCAGGATCAGTACCTGCGGAAGTCCGCGCCGCCTGACGCACGATACGACCGAGAGCAGCCGAGGATCGACCGCTCGCCAACGCTCCGCGACAGCCTCGACTGGCTCAACCAATACCGCGACCGTAGGCCGTGATCCCGGGTCATGAGATCGGCGGCACGGCCTGCGCCGCCCGTCCATCGCGGAGGATCTTGGTGATGTCGGATGTGCTTGCTTCCCAATGCAATTCACGGTGCGCCCGACTACTGTCGCTGACCAGCCGCGACGGCTCCGGTGCCGCCGGGTGATGTTCGACGGCGATCGACTTGCCGGTCAGGCGAGCGGCCTCGGCCACGAGTTCGTTGACGCTGGTGCCACTACCGCTGCCGATGTTGTACCGCCGATAAGCACCAGGGTCAGGTAGGTGAGCAATCGCTGCCGCGAAAGCTGTTGCAGCATCATCGATATGCACGTAGTCACGAATAGCAGTGCCGTCACCGTTGATCGCCAGCGAAGGGCTGTCGCCCGCCGCCACCGCAAGAATGCGCGGCACAATCCTGGTCGGGTCCGGATCGGCGCCGCCCGCGATATTGAACAGCCGCAAGACCACAGCCGCGAGCTGACCGGTGGCTGATTGCGCAGCGATCACCGATTCGGCGGCCTGTTTGCTTACCGCGTACGGATGCGGCGGTCGGTCAGGCAGGTCCTCCGACATCGGCTGCCGCTCCGGCGTGCCGTAGATCGACGCGGTGGACGCGAAGACCAGCTTGCGCACCTTCGCCGCGGCCATCGCCCGCAGCAGCGCGACCGTGCCGCCGACATTGACCTCGAAGTATCGCAGCGGATCAGCGAAGGATTCGCGAACGCGGGTGAGCCCGGCCAGATGGCACACCGCATCGACACCTTGGACGGCCGCGGTCAGAGCCTCGGTGTCGAGCAGGTCGGCGGCCCGAACCGGCACTCCGTGCGGCACCCGAGTCCGCGCAAGATGCACCAGTCCGACCACGTCATGACCGTCGGATCGCAGCGCCTCGACCACGGCACTGCCGAGATATCCATTCGCTCCTGTCACCAGTACCCGCACCGAGACATTGTCGGGCACCGGTCGTCACTTGTAGCTGTTGAACTCCCACGGATCGTGCGCACTGAATACCGAGACCTCGACGCCGTGGTCGCGAACCAACTCGCGGAGGCGAGCCTGGGTGCCGACGCGCAGGTCGTGATGGACCTCCGAGGTGGTCTGCACGATGTCCATGACGGGATGCGTGGTCTCCTGCGCGCGTGGCGCCGGTTTCACCATCGCCGAAATCGCCGGATTCCTGCGCGCCACCCCCAGCGACACCGAACTCCGCATGGGCATGGCCCGCAAGGCCCTCGAACTCGACGAAGACATCGCCCGCCTCACCCGGATGCGCGACAGCCTCCGCCACGCCTCGACCTGCACCCACGAACCCCTCGTCGAATGCCCCGACTTCAAAACCACCATCGAAGGCCCTGCACCCCAGGCGATTCGGGCGCGAAAGCCGCGGCAGGCTTGATCCGCCTAGTCAGCCGACTGCGGTGATCCCTTGATGAACCAGTTGATGATTTCCTCGCCTGCGAGGATGCCGGTGGCGCGGGTGACGGTGAGGTTGGGGTGGGTCCAGTTGAGGTGTTCGAGTTCGCCATGCCTGGGGCGGATGGCGTAGTCGGCGCTGCGCAGCATCTCGGCGTCGAGGGCGCCGTCACCTGCGGCGAAAGTCTTTGCCTCGGTGCCGAGTTCACCGGATTCGAGGAGCCGGCGGCGGACCTCCGCGACGGCGTGGCTCTTGCAGACGACGTCGGGCATCGAGTAGATCTTGCGGCCCTGCTGGGAGGCGGACCAGCCGCGGGCGCGGCACCAGGCGTCCCACTCGGCCAGGAAGCCCGCGGGGACTTCCTTGGGGCGCACGACCAGGTAGCAGAAGAGGTCGTCGGCCTCACGGAACTTGGTGACCCACGAATCGTCGATGCGGGCACGGAGTTCGGCGGTGACCTCGGAGAGGGTCGCGCCACCCGCGCGGACCTTGGCGTCGATGTCGATCCGCCAGCGCAGGTCCGGCACGCCGTCGACGAGGATGTTGCCGCCGTTGCTGGTGATGGCGTAACGCCATGGGGCGCCGGGTAATTGGATGCGCGCGAACTGCTTGATGGTGCGCGTGGTGGTCGGTATGACCGCCGCGGGCTCGGTGAGCGTCTGCATGCGCAGGGCCGCGGCCGTCGTCATGAACGACAGCGGCGCACCCTCGAGGTGCTCCACGCAGACGGTCGGTACCTCGGTGGTCGCGCTGAAGGCGTTGCGCGAGTAGATCATTGTTCGGTCCAGGTCGGTGGCGACCAGCGTGTGTCTTCGTAGCTTTCGTAGCTCCATCATGTCTGCACGTCCTTGATCAGTCCCATACACGAGTAGGCCAGGTCGGGCACGACCTCGACCGGCACGCCGCGGGCCGCGGCGAGCAGGCGAATATGCGCGTGTTCGGGCGCCTCGGCCTCCCGAACCAGCACCAGCGACGGCATCCGCCGCAACAGCACCCGGGTGGTCTCGCCGACGCCGGGCTTCACGAAATTCACACTGGCAATGCCATATTCGGCGCGGACCTGCTCGACCGAGGACCAGCCGGTCCAGGTCGGCCTGCGATCGCTGCCGCGAACGGCCGCCACTTCCGCGGGTACCCGATCGCGGACGGCATCGAACGCGGCACTCACCGTGTCGAGCAGGCGCAGGGAGACATCGTCACCGGCCAGTTCGCGGTAGAACTTGGCGCCGTGGAATTCGCCGGGTCCGATCAACGTGTCGTTCAGCACCGTGCGGGAAACCAAGCCGGACACGGTGGAATTCAGGCAGGCCGAGGCGATGAGGAAGTCGTCGCGCGTGCCGTAGGTGCGGACACAATGTCCGGGATCGGCGAGCACGGCGAGCTCGCCGTTGAACCGGGCGCCGCCCGCCGCGTGATACGCGTCGAGGGCCTCGGCGAGTTCCCGCGTGATGGCACCCTTGCCGGTCCAGCCATCCACGAACACGATCGAGGCCGGATCATGATGCCGCGCAAGGTAATCCAGCGCGACGGCATCGATACCGCGGTCCCGCACGATCGACACCGCATAGTGCGGCACGTCGAGACTCGGCAGTTCGGCACCGCGGCCGGATTGCAGCCACCGCCGCATCAGGATGCCGATCGGGGTGCCCGCCCGCGCCAGCGACACCAGCACGATGTCGTCGCCGCGTTCGGCCACCACGAGTTCCGCGACGGTCGCCACGGCCAGCGCCAGCCGCTCGGCGCTGTCGGCGAGCACCTCGTCGAACAGCGAACGGTAGGCGGCATCGGGCTGGTACTCGATCGGCAGCGACTCCGCGTAGTGCGCGGCGCCGGACTGAATGCGTCGTTCCCGGACGGCCACGTCGGCCTCGAGGTCGACGTCGGACAGGTCCTTCAGCAGCCAGGAAACCTCCTCGGCCGCATACGAACCGAACGCGGGGCCGTGCAGCGGCTCGGGCAATGCCAAGCCTCCGCTGCGCTCGGCGTGCAGGGTACGCGGATCGGCGCCGGGCAGCACCGCGACCAGCACATCCGCACCGGAGGCGGTCAGTACGTCGACCAGCCCGCCGTCCGCGACGAGCTCCTCGGTATCGGCCGGTGGGTCGATGACGACCACCAGCACCGGATCACCCGACGCACCAGCGGAATCCGCCTGCCGGGCAACATCCGATCGACCGGAGAACTCCGCCGCCCAGTGCGCGTTGTACAGATAGCGCGGCTGCTCCTGACCGGATTCCGGTGCGGTGAAACGGAATCCACGACGCAGCGGATACCCGGGTTCATCCAGCACATAGGCCGGTGACCGCGTGGTGGTCTGGTACCGGGTGGGCGTACCGGACTCGGCCAACTCCGCCGCCAACCGCAGCGGCAGGTACATCAGCTCCTCGTGCGCGAGCACGATCACCGGCCGACCGGGGAACTCCGCCGCGAGCCGCGCGAGCAGCGCATCGTTCGCGGCACCGACCGCCGCATCGAACGCGTTGGTGTCCGAACGCAATACGCCGTGCCTGCCGCCTTCCGGCACCGAAGCAGGCCACGGCAGATCGATCCGCGTGAACGAGCCACGCTGCGCGGCAACCGGATTCAGTTCGGATTCCGGCAGCTCCGCGACCGCGTCCACCAAACCCTCCGGCAGCACAGTGTGTCCCGACGCCAGGCAAACGGTGTCGATGCTGGCCCCCAGCTCCGCCGCCGCTTTGTCGAAGGCGGTGCGATCCGCCTCGAGCCGCATATCCACCAGCGAGGCCAGCACGTAATGCGAGCGCGGCGAGAAGGCGTGCAGCGCCCGGATCGCGTCGAGTGCGGTGGCGCCGGTGGAGATCTCATCGTCGACCAGCACCAGCGGAAGATCGTTGACGAAGATATCGGCGGGCATGGGTTGCAGTTGATGCGAGGTGGCGTGCGAATGCCCCTCTTCGAATCCGGTCAGGGTTTCGGCCTCGGCGACGTCACGCCGCGTCGAATGCAGATAGCCGACCGCGCCGATGCGCGCCGCGACGCAATGCCCGAGTCCCGTTGCGGTTTCGGCGAAGCCGAGCACGAGCGCCTCGCGGTCGCCGAGCACCGCACGCACCAGATCGCCGAGCCGATTCCCGCCGTCGAGCACGACCCGGGGATCGGTCGGCAAGTGCTTACCGAGCACGGTGGACACCAGCAGATGCGCCCGCTTCGGATTGCGGCGCAGGCCAGGCTGAATCAGCTCCGCGATCGCCAACTCGGTGGGCAGCGCGCTGGCAGTCCGGTCCTCGACCGCACCGTAGGACTCTTCGTGTTGCAGCCGAAGGCCGAGATTCTTTGTTGCCCAAGGAATTCCAATGATGTCGAGCGCGGCGCCGCTCATACCGTCACCAACGCCGTCAACAGATCCACGAACGAAACTCCCTTATTGGCCACACCGAACACCCGCGCCCGCAACAGCGTCTGCCGCGCCCAACTGCGGTGCGGGCGCATCTCATTCATCTTGTTCCGATATCCCGACGCCGCGACACCGCCGACATCCACCTGCAGGATGTCCAACGCGTCCGAGTACTCCTCGTGCGTCACCACCGACAGCGCGTGCACCGCCGCCACATGCGACGGATGGATCACCGTTTTGCCCTGGATCCCGTTGGCCCGGTCCAGGGTGATCTCCCGCAGCAACCCGTCCAGGTCCCGGCTCACCAAGTACTGCCGGAACGGCACCGCGTCGGATTCCTCGAACGGCGCGGTGCGCAGTAACGGCCGAAACATCCGCTCATGGTCGGCGAAGTACTCCCAGACCGGCCCGGTGATCACGAAACCGGTCCCGTCCGCGCGCCCGAGATAGTTCACGATGTCGGCGATGACATCGGCGACCACTCGCACGTCGTAGATGGTCAGATCGCGGTCGCGCCGAATGCCGAACGTGGAACACATGTCGGTCGCGCCGACCCGCACCGCGAGCACCCGCTCCCGATGCTCGGCCAGCAGCTCCGCGATCAGCGTCAGCTCGTGATCCCGGGTCTGCCGGTGCACCAGTCCCGCCGATTCGAGCACCGGCATCCCGTAGATGGGCCGGTCCAGCCGCTGCACGGCCGCGTTCAACGCGCTCAGGTACTTCGGCCCGGTGGTGCTGTCGAACTTGGGAAACACGAACCCGGTCAAGACCGCGGCGCCCGCACCCAACTGCTCGACGATCTCGGTGATCGTTTCCGCGTCGCGTACCCGGACGAACAGCAGCGGATTCGAATCCCCGTTGGCGGCAAGCAGATCCAGTGTCTCCACGGTCTGCCGCTTGGCGAACTCGACCTCGTGATCGGCGACCGCGTCCTCGAGATCGATCACCATCGAGCACACCCCGCGCTCGGCGCGTTTGCTGATGGTCAGTGCCAGGTCCGGCCGGGTGGCCGGCGCGTACAGCGTCGCGCCGAGCGCGACGGCCAGTAGTTCTCGATCGGTGTAGTCGTCGCCGAACGGCTCCGGCTCCCGATGAAAGAGATTCCGTGCCTCGGGGCCGTGCAGCTGCCGGAAGTGGCGCAGCGGCACACGCTTCCGCAGGGAAACTTCCCGCTGGACGGCGATGCCTGCGGTCATCGTTATCCCACCCTCATTCTCGTCGTGGTCCTGCTTGTTTTCTCATTCGATCCACTACCCCGGCGATGAAGTCGGTGATGGTATCCAGCTCCGCCACATAGGCCCAGTAGTCGGGGTGCCGCCCCGTCAGTGTTTCGCTGATTCGATCGATCCGGGTGGCCTGCGCATCCAGCACAGAGCCCCATTCGGTGACGAGCCCGCGACTCACCGCGAGCATTTGGGCGTCCCGCAGCCGAAATCGTACGGCCTTGGCTTTCTCTTGCGGGTCGGACCTGACCTCACGCAACGTGGCCAGCCGTTTGGTGACGGCGTCGACCTTGTGTTCGGCCTCCGTGAGATACCCGCGGGCGGATGTGGTCAGATCAAGTGCAATCTCCGGGTTGTTCTCCGCCGCTGCCGCACGCGCCCGGCCCAGGGCAGCATCCGCGGCGTCGATGGCTCGCTGGCTTTCCCGCTCATTGTCGGCCAGATCCGCCGAACTCGCAGCGTTGAATTCGCGCAGCAACCCCGAGTAGGCCGGTGCCAGCCCCTCGGCCCTGGTCCGCGCGGCGGCCAGCCGGGTGGTCACCGAGGAGATCGCGGTCTTCGCGGCGGCGGCCCGAGATGGCGCCTGCGCCAACGCATCCGCCAGTCGTTTGCTCGCCGCCTCCAGCCGGTTCGCGGCCTCGCGCACCGTCGCGGGCGGCGCGCCCGGACCGGCCGCTTCCAATGTGATGAGAGCCTCATCCACGGCGGCGGCGTGTTCGCGCACCGAGGGATAGTTCGCGTACTCGGACCCGGCCGCCTGCCCGCGCACCCCCGCCGCGGCGATCTTCACCTGCTGGGCCAGCTGCGGCACGGTGTTGAGCACCGAGACCGCGTTCTCCAGCTGGGCCTGATTGCCGCGATAGAACTCGTCGACCGCGCGGGCCGCGTCGGTCAGCTGCCTGGTCACCGTTTCGGCCTGCTGCGGCCCCTGCGACAGCTCGGTTCCGTCGCGTTCGGCCTGCTCGAGCTGCTCGGTCAACGTGACATACGCGCCGGCCGCGCCGTAGCAACGGCTGCGCACCGGCTCCCAGGCCACGGCCATCCGGCGGTCCGGGAACACCTGCTCGGCCGCGTGCACCGCCGCCTCGGCCGCGCTCTGACGCTTGTCCATGTCGAGGAACGCGGACGCCAGCGCCTGTCGCGCCTCGGCGATCCATTCGTTGTTCCCGGCGGACCGGAACCAGCCACGTCTACGACCTACCACGCCCCGATCTTAGAGATCTCCCGTGTTCACCGGGGGTTCTGCGGGTTCCTACGCAAGTTCGCGGAAACCTACTACTGTCGTAAGGCGTACCCGGCGATTCGGACATGCTGGGAACCAATGACGGACTATTGAAAGGGAATCCCGCATGGGTGTCAGTTTGTCCAAGGGCGGCAATGTCTCGCTGACCAAGGCGGCGCCTAACCTGACCGCCGTCGCCGTCGGCCTAGGGTGGGACGTTCGGACCACCACCGGGGTTGACTTCGACCTCGACGCCAGCGCGATAGCGACCGGCGCGGACAAGAAGGTGCTTTCCGACCAGCACTTCGTGTTCTTCAACAACCTGAAGTCGCCGGAAGGCGCCATCGAGCACGCGGGTGACAACAAGACCGGTGAGGGCGAGGGCGATGACGAGGTCATCAACGTCGACCTGGCCAACACCCCGCCGACCATCGAGAGCATCTTCTTCCCGGTCTCGATCTACGACGCCGAGACGCGGCAGCAGTCGTTCGGTCAGGTGCGCAACGCCTACATCCGCGTTGTCGACCGCAGCAGCAACGAAGAGCTGGCCCGCTACGACCTCACCGAGGACGCCTCGACCGAGACCGCCATGGTGTTCGGCGAGCTGTACCGCAACGGTGCGGAGTGGAAGTTCCGTGCCATCGGTCAGGGCTACGCCGCCGGTCTCGCCGGTATCGCCCGCGACTACGGCGTGAACGTCTAAGGAACACTTCGAGGTTCGGAGGGGGCCCAGCGACGGGCCCCCTCGTTCTGCGCCCGGGCCGACCGGGACGACCCTAGATCCACCGCGGCCGCGGTGGGCGCGGCACCGTTGGACATCCGGCGGTTCAGCGGCCACGCTGGTATGAGCGGCGCCAGATCGGTTTCATCAGACAAGCGCTCGGACGGATGGACGTCCGGCCGACGCAAACGAAAGGTCCCCGCGTGGTCCTGCGCATTTTCGGCATGTCAATCATCGTGACGGTGCTGTCGCTCGCCGCCGCGCTGCTCTACGGAGGACCGACCGCGCTGGCGCTGGCCGCGATCCTCGGCATCCTCGAAGTGTCCCTGTCCTTCGACAACGCCGTCATCAACGCGACCGTGCTCGAGCGGATGAGCGCGTTCTGGCAGCGCATCTTCCTCACCATCGGCGTGCTGATCGCCGTGTTCGGTATGCGTCTGGTGTTCCCGCTGGCGATCGTGTGGGTCACCGCGGGACTGAACCCGGTGAAGGCCTTCGACCTGGCGCTCAACCCGCCGGCCGACGGCGCCGCGAACTTCGCCAACGGCGACCCGAGCTACGAGACGCTGCTCACCGACGCGCATCCGCAGATCGCCGCGTTCGGTGGCATGTTCCTGCTGTTGCTGTTCCTGAACTTCATCTTCGAAGAGCGCGACATCACCTGGCTGTCCTGGCTGGAGCGCCCGCTGGGCAAGCTGGGCAAGCTCGACATGCTGTCGGTGGTCGTCGCGGCCATCGGGCTGGTGCTCACCGCGGAACTGATCGCGGCCGACGACGAGCGCGCCACCGTTCTCGTCGCGGGCCTGCTCGGCATGGTCACCTACATCGTGGTGGACGGCCTCGGCTCGATGTTCCACACCGAGGAACACACCGGCGACGGTCCGTCGGAGCTGGTCAAGGCGACGGGTAAGGCCGGGTTCTTCCTGTTCCTCTACCTCGAGGTGCTCGACGCGTCGTTCTCCTTCGACGGCGTGATCGGCGCGTTCGCCGTCACCTCCGACCCGATCATCATCGCGCTCGGCCTCGGCCTCATCGGCGCCATGTTCGTCCGCTCGATCACCGTGTACCTGGTGCGCAAGGGCACGCTCTCCGAGTACGTGTACCTGGAGCACGGCGCGCACTGGGCGATCGGCGCACTGGCGGTCATCCTGTTCATCTCGATCGGCGTGCACATCAGCGAGCTGATCACCGGCCTGGTCGGCGTCGCGTTCATCGGTGCGGCGTTCATTACCAGCGTCATTCGCAACCGGCGCGAGGACGACGAGAAAGTGGACAGCGAACGAGAGCCGACCCCGGTAGGCTGATTTCGGCAGGCAAGCCGAAGACTCGCGCGGCAGCGGCCCCTCCCTCGGGAGGACCGCTGCCGCTCCCATATCTACTGCCCGAGGGGGATCACGCCGATGGCGAACGACAGCAACGCCGGTGGGGTCAACCTGTCGAAGGCGACCCTGTCGAAGGCGACACCGAGCATCAACCTCACCAAACCGGGTGAGCAGCAAGGCAACATGCGGGTCAACCTGAACTGGTCCACCGGTTCCAAGGGTTTCTTCCGCCGGGCCAAGCCGGTCGATCTCGACCTCGGCTGCCTCTACGAACTGGCCAACGGCACCAAGGGTGTCGTGCAGGCGGTCGGCAACAACTTCGGCGCGCTCGACGCCGAGCCCTACATCCAGCTCGACGGCGACGACCGCAGCGGCACCGCCACCGGCGGCGAGAACATGCACATCAATCTCGCTCGGCCCGAACTGTTCCGGCGTGTGCTGATCTTCGCCTTCATCTATGAGGGGGTGCCGAACTGGGCCGCCGCCGACGGTGTGGTCACCCTGTTCCCCACCGCGGGCCCGCAGATCGAGGTGCGCCTCGACTCCCCCGTGGACGGCGCCCGCTCCTGCGCGATCGCGCTGCTGCAGAACCAGGGCAGCGGGATCACCGTGCATCGGGAAGTGCATTACATCAACGGCGCGCAGAAAGAGATCGACGAGGCCTACCGCTGGGGCATGAACTGGCACAGCGCTCGTAAGTAGTTCAGCGCTGGTAGGTAGTTCAGCGCACTGCGACCACGGGGCGGGGCGTGACGGTGGGTACCGCCGCGGGTTTGCGCGAGGCGAAGACCAGGCCGATCAGGCCGACGGCAAGTCCGGCAACGGTCAACGGCCGCAACGGTTGATCGATCAGTACCCAGGCGAGCAGCGCGGTCACCGCGGGGGTGGCGAAGAACAGTCGGCCGACCCTGGTGGCGTCCCAGCGCCGCAGCATCGAGTTCAGCAGCAGGAACGCGAACATCGAGTTCACGAACACCATCCAGGTGAGTGATCCGGCGAACCTGGTCACATCCGTCACGTGCAGCTGACCGGTCAGCCAGGCGAGCAGCCCGGCAACCGGCGCGCTCACGACCACGTGCACCGCAGTCGACGCGCGGGAATCGACGTCGGGTACGAATCGCTTCTGATAGACCGTGCCGATGCTCAAGCCGAGCAACCCGATCACGCACAGCAGCAAGCCGATCCGGGAGAAGTTCGACTGATCCATGACCGCCATCGCGACTCCGACACCACCGATGCCGAAGCCGAACCACTGTCGCGCCGTGACGGTTTCGCCGAGCACCCCGGCGAACAACGCGATGACCACCGGGTTCAAGCCCTGCACCAGCGCGATGACCGCGCCGGACACATGCTCGCCCATCGCCGTGTAGAACGCGCCGAACTGCACCGCCTGCATCAGCAACCCGGCGATGGCGACGTGCCGCCACTGCCGGCCGCTCGGCCAGGTCGCGCGCACGACGAAGGCGTACCCGATGAGCAAGACTCCCGCGATCGCGTAGCGCGCGAACAACACCATCATCGGCGGCGCGGCACCGACCCCGACGATCCCGGCGATGAACGCGCTGCTCCACAACACGACGAACAGCGGCTGCGCGGCCACCGACATGAACTGAGCCTTCACGGACCCTCCTGAGCTAACCACCTTAGATGGTTACTACCGTGGCAGCTTCTCACGTAACCTGTCAAGGTGGTTACTATGAGAAGGTGTTCACCTTCGTCAGCGGCAACCTCGCCCTGGATTTCGCGGGCACCGTCAAGGCCCGTACCGGTTCGTTCGACGACGCCCTCGACACCCCCGCCGACCTGGCCGACTGGCTGGTCGCCGCCGAGTTGCTCGACCGTGCACCCGAGTGCGACGCGGCGACGTTCGACCGCGCCGTGCGGTTGCGCGAGGCGGCATACCGCATGGCCAGCGCCGTGATCCGGGGCGAACCACTCGCCGACGCCGACCGCCGCATCGTGAACGACTGCGCCAAGGGCGAACTCCCCGCGATCACCCTGCGACCCGACGGCACCGTCGCCCGCTCGGGCACCCCCGCCGCCGCACTCACCGCGATCGCCCGCTCCGCCATCGAACTCCTCGGCGGCTCGGCCTCGATCAAGGAATGCGGCCGCCCCGAATGCACCCGCCTCTACATCGACGCCTCCCGCGGCGGCAACCGACGCTGGTGCGACATGACCATCTGCGGCAACCGCGTCAAGAGCGCGTCCTTCCGCGCGCGGCACACCCCCGAGTGAGGCGCTGACCAGTACGTTCGGTGGACATTCAGACCACGTTCAGTCGGCTCCCGATGCTGTAGGCGATCGATCGCCCACCTCTTCCGGCGATCCGACGCGAACTGGAGGAACCGATGACCACCACCCCGAATGTTCTCCTCGTGCACGGCGCCTGGGCCGACGGGTCCTGCTGGAACAAGGTGATCGAGCGCCTGCTCGACCGGGGCTTCGGCACCGTGGTGGCCAGTCAGCTGCCGCTGCGTGGCTTCGCCGACGACGTCGCCGCCGTCACCCGCGACCTGAACGCGCTGACCGGACCCACGATTCTGGTCGGCCACTCCTACGGTGGCGCGGTGATCAGCCAGGCCGGTTCGGGCCGGACCGACGTCACCGGGCTGGTATTCGTCGCCGCGTACACCCCCACCGCGGGCCAGTCCGCCTTCCAGATCAACCAGGAATTCGGGCAGGAGCTGCCCAGCGGTGCGGACCTGGTGAACATCGGCGCCGAGGACACCCCGGACCTGATCATCGCCCGCGACCGCTACCACGTCGACTTCGCCGCCGACGCCGACCCGCGCGAGGCCACCCTGCTCGCGGCCACCCAGAAGCCGACTTCGGTGCTCTCCCTTGCCGGTTCGGGTTCCGCGCGGCCCGCGTGGGAGACGCTGCGGGACAACACCTGGTACCAGATCTCCGAGTTGGACGCGATGATCCACCCGGACCTGGAGACCAAGATGGCCTATCAGGTGGCCACCGAGGACCACATCGTTTCGCTGGCCACCGGGCATGCCTCGATGGTCACCGAGCCGGACGCGATCGCCGACCTCATCGCGCGGGCCGCCGCCGGTCAGTGAGCCGGGCGGCACCTGTCAGCCAGTGTGCACGCCATCGGCCGCCGCGCCGAGTAGATCGCCGATGAGTTCGAGATACCTTGTCGCGCCGATTGTTTCGGCGTGCGAGCGGGCTTCCCAGCGCAGCTCACCGGCGCGTTCGAGGTCGCCGCTGGCCTGGCGGACCGCGGCCAGTTCCAGCAGCGCCGGGATCAGTTCGACCGGCGAGTCGTAGCGGCGCAGCAGGGCGACGGCCTGATCGAGCAGCTCCGCATCAACGCCGCCCGGGGCGGCCGAAGCCATTGCGCGCAAAGCCCTTCCGATGGTGCCGGGGGTATCCCATTGCCGGGCTACTTCGAGTTCGGCGGCGGCAAGATCCCAGGCCTGTTCGCGCTCGCCGAGGCGCACGAGTTCCATGGCCGCGGAGCTGCGCCACGGGATGTGGGCCGGGTTGCGGATGCCCACCGCGCCGACGCGGCGTCCGCAGTCCAGGAAGTGGGCGATCGCCTGGCGGGAGTCGCCGCGCGCGGCGCAGAGCATGGCCTTGACGTGGATGACCACTGTCCACTCCCAGGTTTCGGGGTTGGCGTGGTCGGTCACGCTGTCGAGCCACTGCTCGGCTTCGGTCAGGCGACCGAGCCCGAGCAGGGCGTGCACGTACTGGGCGACCAGCGCGAGCGGCGGCCGGATGGATTCGTCGCCGAAGGTGCCGACGGTCGGTGCGACCTCGCGCCGCGCCTGCTCGTAGTCACCGCAGCGCAACAGCACCTCCGAGCGCAGGATGAGGCGATAGACGTCGATGGTGCCGAAGTGGTGATCCTTGCGCTGTTCGCTGAGCTGCCTGGCCAGCGCGAGGTCGCCCGCCCACATGGACAGATGGGCGAGCAGTCCGATCAGCTGCTGCGGCAACACATCCCAGCCGCGAGCCGGATCCGGTTCAGCGGGGAAGCGGGCGCAGGTTTCGCGCGCGGTGTGCTCGACCCGGAAGGCGTCGTGCCAGGTGAGCACCGCGGTGGTGATCTGATCGGTCGATCCGGTGGCGCGCAGTGCGGCGAGGAAGTCGCGCCACGTCGTCGAGGTCAGTCCGGCGACCGCCCAGGTAGCCGATCGAATGTTCTTGGCGGCCAGCGGGTCTCGCTCTTCGGTCTCGGCGAGTACCTCGGCGATCAGTGCCATCGCCGCACCGGCTTGCGAGCGCGTCGACATCGTCCACGCCAGTGGAATGAGCGCGGTCGGCGCAACGCGACGGTCGCGCTGACTGTGCAGCGCTTCCTCCAGATGTGCGCGGGCCGCGGCCGGGTTGGTCCACAGTTCGAGCTGGCCGAGGCGAACAAGGATGTCGTCGCGGTCCTGCGGCGCGGTGATGCGCAACGCCGCCGCCAGCTGCTGAACCGCCTCGGCGATCCGGCCGCGGCGCAGGCATTCCTCGGCCGCGTCCAGCAACACCACCGTCCACCGCGCGTACTGCACACCGACCAGGTCACGCAGGTAGGCCGCGACCTGTCGGGCCGAGTATCCGGCGCTGCGCGCCTGCTCGGCGGCGATCCGGATTCGATCGGCGTCGCCGCGGCCACCGAGCCAGCGAATCGTGTTGCCGATCAACGGATGACGGAAGGTCGGCGGTGTCGCCGAGGCCAAAATGCCGGTGGCGGCGAGCAATTCGCAGCGATGACGCACGACGCAGGCCGGTTCGGCGCAGGCCGCGGCGAGCACCTCGATGGTCGGTGCGTCGTCTTGCAGCACGGCGAGCGCGCGCAGCATGGCGACCCCGCTCGGCGCGTATCGGCCGAGCAGTCGGCTGATCGAGCGCGAATAGCAGCCTTCCGGTAGGTATTCCGGAATTCGGCCGTGGTCGCGGAGTGCGGCCAGGTCGGTGATCAAGGCGTCGGCCAGCAGTGGGATGTCGGCGGCCGCCTGCTGGATATCCGCGGCCAGTCCCGGCGGGCATACCGTCCCGGTGCGCCGTTCGTACAGTCCCTCGATCGCGGCGACGCTGAGTCCGCTCGGGCGCAATACCGCGACAGCCGTCGGTTCGAGTTGCGCGTGCAGGTCGAGAATCGCGGGCTCCCAGGAGCGTTCGTCCAGTGCCAGCACCAGGAGAACGCGCGTCCGACGTAGGCGCGGTGCGACCGTGGTCAGCACTCGCGCGGAACGCTCGTCCATCTGTTCCGCGCCGTCCACCAGTACGACCAGTGGTTCCGCTGCCGATTCTTGAATCAACTTGGTGGACAGCGCTTCTGCTATCTGGGCGTCGGTGTCCCGGGGAGAGATCGCGGAGCCGACAAGCTCTGCGACCAGACCGAGCGGCGCTGCACCCTCGTAGGGTGGCAGCAGATCGACCCGCCGTGCGCCGGGCACCCGCCGCGCCACCTCATCGAGCAGCTGGGTCTTGCCGAAGCCGGGTCGCCCCGAGATCACCACCAGCCCACCGTTGCCCGCGGCCGCGCGCTCCGTCCACGCAACGATCCTGGTCAGCTCGTGGTCTCGCTCGAGTACCAGCGGGGCTGCCGCGTCCGGCTTCGGTGTCGGCCACAGCGCCCCCACCATGGCGAGACGGTGTTCGACTCCGTTCGTGCCCGAAAGTTCTTGTACCGCAGACTTTTCCGGGTTGACTACGGCTACACCATCGGTCGGACCAGGCACTTCGGCGGCCGGAGTTCGGGTCTCACGAACCGCTGACCCATCTGCTAGCGCTGCCGCGGCAGACGGAGCCTGCCGCACCATACTTTCACCCGCCAGGATCTGCTTGTGGAGTGCGCGAAGCTCTTCGCCCGGCTCCACACCCAGCTGATCTACCAGCAGATTTCGGGTCTCGCGGTAGACGTCCAACGCTTCGGACTGGCGACCGTGCGAGTACAGCGCGCGCATCAGCACCGCTCGCGGGCGCTCGCGCAGTGGGTGTTCCGCGGTGAGCATGCGCAGGCGGTCGATCACCTCATCGGAACGGCCGAGTGCCACAGCGACATCGAGGCTGTCCTCGACGACGGACAGGCGGCGTTCGGCCAGTGCCGCACGTTGGCGTTGTGCGAAAGGTCCGGGCAGTCCGGCCAGCGGTTCGCCCGAATACAAGGCGAGGGCCTGGGCATATCGGTCCTCGGCGAGCGACCGATCACCCGCTTCGCGCGCACGGGCCGCCTCGCCGACCAGCCGGTCGAACACACCGAGATCGGTCTGTTCGTCCTCGATCCGCAGCTGATATCCGCCATGACCGGAGAGCAGCACAGCGGGCGGCGTCCGCGGCCTGCGGTCCGGCTCGAGCACCCGGCGCAGGGCTGACACGTAGGTCTGGATCACGCCGACGCCGCTGGCCGGGGGCACACCGTCGTACAGCGCGGCGAGCAGACTCGACGCCGACACCCACTGCCGCCGCCGGAAAGCCAGCACGCACAGCACCGCCCGCCGCTGCGGCGGGCCGAGCGGGAGGACCTGCCCGGCGAGGTGCGCTTCCACCCCGTTGAGCAGCGTCAATCGCAGCACAGCGGGCGACAGCGTGCCCGCCTCCGCGTGATCCATCCGTTCATCCACCGCCTCGATGTGTCGCTCAGCCCGATCAGGGTAAGCGGACCGGTGTCCTGTCGGCACGGCCCGCCTTTACCGCGTAGCCCGGCATGCACCGAGGCTGCGGTATCTGGTCGCGGCTCGATCAGCTCCTGAGCTGGACGGATGGCAATCATCGAGCAACCGATGCGTGGTGCCCGGCCTGCTGTGCGTCGAGGGGGCAGTGACGCACCTCGCAGAGCAAAACTAGGAGGCGGGACAACCCTGCGCGCCGCAGTCGAAGTCGTGATCACCTACTACTCCGCAACCGGAGCCAGGAACGACAGTCCGGCTCGCAGGGATTCTGCGCAAGGTGCGTGCGCGATCGTCCCGAATCCATTCTGGTCGACAACCGGACACGTCGCCGAGGCTGCCGACTCGGACCGGGCTAACTCAAGCCGAGCCGATGGGCGTGGGCGATCGCCTGCGGCCGGTCGCGGACGTGGAGTTTCGCGAACAGTGAGTTGATGTGGCTCTTGACAGTGCTGACCCCGATGAACAGCTCCTCGGCGATCTCGGAGTTGTTGCGCCCCTTGGCCATCAACGTCAGCACATCGAGTTCCCTTGCGCTGAGCCCCAATTCGGCTACCGCAGGGGCGACCACATCAGGCGGCGACAGCGCGGCGACGAGACGCTGGCCGACCTCGGCGGCGAAGGTGGCCTGCCCACCGGCGACCGACCGGATGGCCGTGGCGATCTCGCGACGACCCGCGTCCTTGGTCAAATACCCACGCGCACCGGCACGCAACGCGCCCGCGATCGATTCGTCGTCGGCATAGGTGGTCAGCACCAAGACCGCAGTGCCGGGATGGTCCGCGCTGATCGCGGCGGTGGCGGCGACGCCGTCGAGGATCGGCATCCGCAGATCCATCAGAACGACGTCGGGCGCGAGACGGTGCACCAGCTCGACCGCTTCGGCGCCGTCACAGGCCTCGCCGACCACCTCGATATCCGGCAGCAGCGAAAGCACGGTCGTCAGACCCTCCCGCACGATGGTCTGATCGTCGGCGACCACCACCGTGATCACCTGCGCGGCAACGTCATTCGCACTGTCCATCGGTCACCCGCCTTTCCCGCCTCGACCTTGCCGCCCAGTGCGCCGATCCGCTCGCGCATGCCGAGCAGACCCGCACCCATCCCCGAGGCCGACAGTAACCCGATCCGGTCGGACAGCGGATTCGACGCGACCAGTTCCACCTGCTCCGCGCCGACCCGCAGCCGCAGCTCGACCGCCGCGCCCGGCGCGTGCTTGCGCGCATTGGTCAGCGACTCCTGTGCGCCGCGGAGCAGCGCGACACTCACCTGCTCGCCGAGGTGCTGAGCATCGCCGTCCAACCGCAGGCTCACCTGACCGCCCGCGTTCCGATGCTCGGCTGCCAAACGGTCCAATTCGATTGGCAGATCAAGACTTTCGGCCCGCAGCGCACCGACGACCTGCCGTGCGTCATCGAGCCCCGCCGCCGCCAGCTCCCGCGAGGCCCGGACCTTGTCGGCGGCCCGTTCCGTCTCGCCCGCCTCCAGCAGTGCATCAGCAGCGTCGAGTTGCAGCACCAGTCCACCCAGGGTGTGCGCGAGCACGTCGTGCACCTCGCGGGCGATCCGCCCACGTTCGGCAAGAGCGGCGGCGCGGTCGCGTTCCGCGCGCATCTCCCGGCTCTGCTCCACCAGCAGGCGATTCTGCTCGGCGGTCACCCGAAACTGCCTGCGGCTCAATCCCAGTAGCGCCACCAACAGCACACCGGCCAGCATCCCCAGGTAGCCGCTCGGCGCGCGGTGCGCCGCCACCGACGACACACCCATCGCGATCAACTCGGCACCGATGATCAACGCCCCGAACAGGATCGAGTGCTGCACCAGCGCGAAACCGGCGAACGCGGCGACGAGCAGCGGGATCAGCGAGCCACCGGCCTGCGCGACCGTCAGACCGCCGAACACCGCCATCGTGGCGATCGTTGCCCTGCTCAGCCACGGCCTGCCCGCCGGACCCACCGCCCAGACCAGCAGCGCGAGCCCGGCGATACCGATCATGACGAGGATCGGGATCCCCTGCCGTGCGAGCTGGTCGTCGCGGAGCAGGGCGCCCATGGCGATGACCCAGGTCAGGCGCAGCAGCCTGCTCGGGGTCGTCGGCGCGATGTCCGTGCCTGCCGGCATTCGCTCAGTGTGCCCGAACCATCGGCCGCGAACCGGTCAGTCGTTCCGCCCGCGCCGCGATGACCAGCATCCGGCCCAGCCGGTTGACCGCGAGCAACGCGATGATCGCGCCGACCGAGACGACTGCCTCGGCGCCCATGCCGACCGCAACCACGTCGACGCCGATGCGCACCGCGATGAGCACCACCCACAGCGCCGAGGCGACGGCACCGGTACGCACCATCAGTTGCCCGCCCTGCCGAGCGAACTTCGACAGCACACCCATCAGCGCGCCGACCCCGAGCCCGAGCACACCCTCGAAGACCAGCAGCGCGATATCCACGGTGTGCACCGCGGGAGCGTTGTCCGAGGACGCGAAGAGCACCACGCCGACGATGCCGAGAATCAGCGGTCCCCGCCACATCCGGGCCGGATCGAACGGCCGCCACTGATTCTGGCGGTAGATGATCCAGCCGAGTATCACGATCACCAGCAGGGCCGTGAGCAAGTTGTTCGAGGTCATGCCGTAAGACTCCGGGAATCGCCGGTTGTCCGGCACCACCCGAGGGTGGAGCGGTGGGTGGAATCCGGGGACTACCCGACCGGGATCAACTCACCTGGCGCGAACCGCGGCACCGCCGGCGGTACCGGCCGGAAGCCGCGCGGGTGCGCCCGCAGGAACAGGAAGAACAGCGCGACCAACAGCACCGCCCGACCCCACACCCCGAACTGCACGAGCTTCTCCATCTGCTCCGCGGGTCGGCCCGTGCCCAGCGCATAGAAGTACCGGAACACGCCAATGCCGAGGGCCGCGTCGGCGACGAAGTACGCCGCTATCGCAGTCCACGGCACCTCGAGCAGCACCAGGAACGGCACCAGCCACAACGTGTACTGCGGCGAATGCACCTTGTGGAACAACAGGAATCCACAGAGCATCGCACCGCTCACACCGACCCACGGGAACACGCCGGACGCGATGTACCGCTTCCAGCCGAACCACATGGCCAGCGCGAACGCGGCGAGCACCAGCGTCGGCGAGGCGACCGACACTACGTCCTGGAACACCTTCTCGCTCTGCGCGTCCGCGCCGAACAGCGGCCGAAGTCCCCAGTACCAAATGGAATTCGTGGTGATGTCGGCCTGCCGCAGCTGCTGAAAGGTGATCGACGCGCGCCAGCCCTCGTACCCGGCCAGCGCGAACGGCAGGTTCACCACGATCACCGTGCCGATCGCCGCACCGGCCGTCAGCAGTGCGCCACGGACATCCAGACGCCGTTCGTCGGGGTCGCGTTCGACACCGCCGGTGAGCACGTACGCCAGCAGCGGCAGCACGAAGATCCCCGGGTAGAGCTTGAGGCAGAACCCGATGCCGAGCAGGATCGCGGCCAGAATTCCCCTGGTGCGCAACGAGTATCTGGTCAAGGTGGCGACCACATAGACCGCGGCGACGGCCGTGAAAACCACCGGAAGTTCCCAGTTGTGGAAGGCGTAGAGCACCAGCGGCGGCCCCACCGCCCACAGCAGCGCCGCGCGGCCCGCGAGCCGGGCCAGCATCCAGGCGGTCAGCAGCGCGAACGGCGCGAGCAGTAGCGCCGAGTGTCGCAGGAACTCGGCGTCGTTGTCCGCGCCGAGCGCACCGAGCCACATCAAAGTGCCGCTGAGCACCGGATATTCGACCGCGCCGCCGACCAGCGTGCCGTCCTCGGTGATGCCGCCTTGTACATAGGGAAAGACGTGTTCGTTGATGTCGCGGCCGAGCCAGAGGAACTGGATATCGGAGTAACAGACGTCCGAATCCTTGGTGGTATCGAATACCGTGCTGCGGCCATCCGCCGTGAACGGCGCACCCGCACACCGCGCCTTGTTCGCATACCCGAGCGCGAGAGTCAGCCCGCACAGCACCAGCACCACCGCCGCCAGCGCCACGCGACGTGTCACGCGGCGCGCGATCAGGTCGCTGGTGGCGAGTCCGGTCGGCATGTGGACCACCCTAAGCGGCGAGATACGCCAATGCCCGCGTTCCCTCGCCGAAGGGATCGATTTCAGTGGTCAGGGGCGGTTCATGTAGCCTTGTCGGGTTGCTGACGCAACGACCCTCCTGCCACGGAGAGCCCGTGGCCGTTTCCTAGTCCACAGGAGGTGATTGGTCCGTGCGTCATTACGAAGTGATGGTTATCCTCGATCCCAGTCTGGACGAGCGCACCGTAGCCCCGTCTCTCGAGACGATGCTCACCGTGGTTCGTACCGAAGGCGGCAAGGTCGACAAGGTCGATATCTGGGGCCGCCGCAGGCTTGCCTACGAGATCGCCAAGCAGGCCGAGGGCATCTACGCGGTGGTCGATCTGACCGCGGAGCCCGCGACCGTGAGCGAACTCGACCGCCAGCTCGGCCTGAACGAGACGGTGTTGCGCACCAAGGTTCTGCGCCACGACAAGTAGTCCGGCAACCCTCGATTGCGTCGGTGCCTATCTCTAGGCTCTAGCGCAACAGCGAGACGCGGACTGCACACCGAGCAGGAGGAACCACATGGCAGGCGACACGGTCATCACCGTCATCGGAAACTTGACGGCCGACCCCGAGCTTCGATTCACGCCCGCGGGAGCGGCGGTGGCTAATTTCACCGTCGCGTCGACACCCCGGATGTTCGACCGTAATTCGAACGAATGGAAAGACGGCGAAGCGCTGTTCCTGCGCTGCAATATCTGGCGCGAAGCTGCGGAAAATGTCGCCGAAAGCCTGACCCGGGGTTCCCGAGTCATCGTGAGTGGGCGGCTGAAGCAGCGCTCCTACGAAACCGCTCAGGGCGAGAAGCGCACCGTCGTCGAGCTCGAGGTCGATGAAGTCGGCCCCTCGTTGAAGTACGCCACCGCGAAGGTCAACAAGACCAGTCGCGGCGGCGGTGGCGGTGGCGGTGGTGGCTTCGGGTCCGGCGGCAGCGGTGGCTCCGGCGGCGGTAGCGCCCCGGCCGGCTCCGGTGGTGGCGGTGGACGTTCCGGCGGTGCCGAGGACGATCCCTGGGGCAGTGCGCCCGCGGCCGGCTCCTTCGGGGGCGGCGGCCGCGTAGATGACGAACCGCCGTTCTGATAACGGCAACTCATAGGTCTGCCTCGCGTGGACCATCACTGATTACGGAGTAAAAGACCATGCCTAAAGCGCCAGCGCGCGAAAAGGTGCTCAAGAAGAAGGCCTGCGCATTCTGCAAGGAAGCCAAGTCCGGAATCGTCAACATCGATTACAAGGACACGGCACTGCTGCGTAAGTACGTCAGCGATCGCGGCAAGATCCGCGCCCGCCGCGTCACCGGCAACTGCGTGCAGCACCAGCGTGACATCGCGGTTGCCGTCAAGAACTCGCGTGAGGTGGCCCTGCTTCCTTACGTGTCGACGGCTCGCTGAGTAAGGGAGACACGCAAATGAAGTTGATTCTGACTGCTGACGTGGACAACCTCGGTGCGCCCGGCGACACCGTCGAGGTCAAGGACGGCTACGGCCGTAACTTCCTGCTGCCGCGTGGACTGGCGATCGTGGCCAGCCGCGGTGCCGAAAAGCAGGTCGCAGGCATCCGGCGGGCGCAGGACGCGCGCAAGGTGCGCGACCTGGATCACGCCAACGAATTGAAGCAGGCCATCGAGAACCTCGATGCTGTCTCGCTCTCGGTGAAGACGGCGGGCACCGGCAAGCTGTTCGGCTCGGTGACCCAGGCGGACGTCGCCTCGGCCATCAAGTCGGCCGGCGGGCCCGTGGTCGACAAGCGCAGCATCGAGCTGCCGAAGTCGCACATCAAGTCGACCGGCAAGCACGGCGTCGTGGTGCACCTGCACCCGGACGTGATCGCCAAGTTCGACCTGACGGTCGCTGCCAGCTGATATAGCACCACCTCGAAGACCACTCCCGTGTTCGGCACGGGGGTGGTCTTCGGCTGTGCGACGCTGACCACTCTTCTGAATAACTAACTGTTTGCCCGTCGGGCAGCACTGCCATACGGAACATTCTTGGCTAATCGCCGCTGGTCACCGGGGTTCCCGGTAACGGGCCTGTGGATTACTTGGGAAACCGACCGGTGGCAATGTGATTCAGCTCATAACCGATACATGTGCTGTTAACTCAACACGCCCGGCTGTTCAACTTGACCGACACGCCGCAACTTTGTTCATCCACACGTGGATAGCTTCGGAAATCGATATCTATCTGCGGGTTTTCGCGGCATGACCTTGGTTTTCCCCAAGTTGTACACAGGGGGTGCACACGGTTAGGTGAACAGTCCCCAACTTATCCACAGGTGTGTGCACAGTAGGGTTTGTTGACCACCCTCGGGTCGCCTAGGTTCGTCGCTACGTCGTGAAATGCGCGGCGTCGAACGTCCGGATCCATGGATATCGCAACGGTAGCTAGAACTCGCAGGTGGCTCCAACCATCGTGCGGGCGGCCGCCGCTGCCACTGCGGCCGACGTGTCGTAGCCCGAGAGTAGAACCAGTCATCAATAGGGTGAGCCCCGGTGGGTGGAGAGAGGACAGTCGATTCTCATGGCAGTCGTCGATGACCGAGGGCATGCGAACTTCCCGCCCGAACCGCCCGGCGAGGACTTCGGGCGCCAGCCACCGCACGACATGGCGGCCGAGCAGTCCGTGCTCGGCGGCATGCTGCTGAGCAAGGACGCGATCGCCGACGTCATCGAGGTCATGCGCCCCGGCGACTTCTACCGTCCCGCACACCAACTCATCTACGACACCATCCTCGACCTCTACGGTCGCGGCGAACCCGCCGACCCGGTGACCGTCTCGGCAGGCCTGGACCGCCGCGGCGAACTCAAGCGCATCGGCGGACCCCCCTACCTCGTCACGCTCACCCAGACCGTGCCCACCGCGGCCAACGCCAGCTTCTACGCCGAGATCGTCGCCGAGAAGGCCATCCTGCGCCGCCTCGTCGAGGCGGGCACCCGCATCGTCCAGTACGGCTACGCGGGCGCCGACGGCCAGGACGTCGCCGAGGTCGTCGACCGCGCCCAAGCCGAGATCTACGAGGTCACCGAACGCCGCACCACCGAAGACTTCCTCCCCCTCGAGGAACTCCTGCAGCCCACGATGGACGAAATCGACTCCATCGCCAGCCGCGGCGGCATCTCCCTCGGCGTCCCCACCGGCTTCACCGAACTAGACGAACTCACCAACGGCCTACACCCCGGCCAGATGATCATCGTCGCGGCCCGACCCGGCGTCGGTAAGGCGCTGGCCCTCGACACACCTCTGGCGACCCCCACCGGCTGGACCACCATGGGCGAAGTCCGCGTCGGCGACGAACTCCTCGACGCCAACGGCCACCCCACCCGCGTCGTGGCAGCCACAGACGTCCTCACCGACCGCCCGTGCTACCAGGTCGAATTCTCCGACGGCACAGTGCTCGTCGCGGACGAGGAGCACCAGTGGCTCACCGTTGCCCGATCCCGTGGGTCTCAGCTGGCAGTACGGACAACTGGCGACATCGTCCACACCCTTCGCACTGCGGATGACGACCTGAACCACGCTGTACCCGGCACAGCGCGTTCCATATCTCGGCAGATCGTGGACGTCCGCAAAATCGACACGGTCCCCGTGCGTTGCGTCGAGGTCGACAACGGCGACCACCTCTACCTCGCCGGGCAGACCATGGTGCCCACGCACAACTCCACGCTCGGTATGGACTTCATGCGGAGCTGCTCGATCAAGCATGGCCTGCCGAGCGTCATCTTCTCGCTGGAGATGAGCCGCACGGAAATCGTGATGCGTCTGCTGTCGGCGGAGGCGAAGATCAAGCTCGGTGACATGCGCTCCGGGCGGATGAGTGATGACGACTGGACCAAACTGGCGCGGCGGATGAGTGAGATCAGTGAGGCACCGCTGTTCGTCGACGACTCGCCGAACTTGACCATGATGGAGATTCGAGCGAAGGCACGACGACTCAAACAGCGCAACGATCTGAAACTCGTTGTGGTGGACTACCTTCAGCTGATGAGCTCGGGTAAGAAGGTCGAATCCCGGCAGCAGGAAGTCTCGGACTTCTCGCGAAGTCTGAAACTGCTCGCCAAGGAACTCGAGGTTCCGGTGATCGCGATCAGCCAGCTGAACCGTGGTCCCGAACAGCGAACCGACAAGCGCCCCATGGTGTCCGACCTTCGTGAGTCGGGGTGCCTGCCCGCAGCTACCCGCATCCTCCGGGCTGACACCGGTGCGGAGACCACCCTGGGCGAGCTCCTCGCCAGCGGGGAACAGCCACTGGTGTGGTCGCTGGACGAGCGCATGCGGATGGTCGCTCGCCCGATGGTCAAGGTGTTCCCCAGCGGACGCAAGGAGGTGTTCCGGCTGCGCCTGGCCTCCGGGCGCGAGGTCGAAGCCACCGGCAACCACCCCTTCCTGACCGTCGACGGCTGGATTCCGCTGGAGAAGTTGGCCATTGACGATCGCCTGGCTACTCCGCGTGTCGTTCCCGAGCCGGTGCAGACCACCCGGATGGCGGATGCCGAGGTGATCCTGTTGGCGCACATGATCGGTGATGGTTCCAGCGTCAAGCGCCAGCCGATCCGCTACGCCAGCATCGATGAGGAGAACCTCGCGGCCGTCACCGAAGCGGCCACCCATTTCGGTGTCACTGCCGCACGCGACGACTACGCGGCGGCGCGCGTGACAACGCTGCGGTTGCGTGCCCCCGAACGCCTCACCCACGGCAAGCGCAATCCGATCGCCGCATGGCTCGATGAACTGGGCCTGTTCGGCTTGCGCAGCTACGAAAAGTTCGTCCCCCAGCCCGTTTTCACACTCCCCAACGACCAGGTCGCACTGTTCCTCCGCCACCTCTGGGCGACGGACGGCTCGGTGCGCTGGGACGCCAAAGGCAATCAAGCGCGCGTCTACTATGCCTCGACCAGCCGCCGTCTCGTCGACGACGTAGCGCAGCTACTGCTTCGCCTCGGTGTGCACGGACGAATCAAGCAGGTCAGCAAGACCGGCTATCGACCCTGCTGGCACCTCGTGATCGATGGTTCGGACAATCAGACCATTTTCCTGCGAGACATCGGGGTGCACGGCGCCCGCGGCAAGGCCGCGGAAGCGGCACTGGTCGAGCTGGAGCCGATGGTGCGTAACACCAACGTCGACACCGTGCCCAAGGAAGTCTGGACCAAGGTCCGAGGCTTGCTGTCCACCAAACACATGACGCACCGCGAGTTCTCGGCAGCAATGGGCTCACGCTTCTGTGGCTCGACCATGTGGAAGTGCTCCCCCAGCCGGTCACGTCTCGCCCGCGTCGCGGCGGTCCTCGACGATGCCGATATCGAAATGTTCGCCACCAACGATGTCTTCTGGGACAAGGTTGTCGAAATCACCAGCCTCGGCGAACAGGACGTCTACGACGGCACCGTCCCGGGCACACATAACTTTGTGGCACAGGGTATTTCAGTGCACAACAGCCTCGAGCAGGACGCCGACATGGTCATCCTGCTGCACCGCCCCGACGCGATCGAACGAGACGACCCGCGGGGCGGCGAAGCCGACCTGATCGTCGGCAAGCACCGTAACGGCCCGACCGCCACCATCACAGTCGCCCACCAGCTGCACTTGAGCCGGTTCGTGGATATGGCGCGCGGCTAAGGGAAGTTCGACCGGTGCGTGGACGGGCTGAGACATGCAGGGTCGGCCGGCAGATGCGCTCTTAGATGTGGCTGTCGAGCGTGCACTCTCGATCAGCTTGAGGTCGAAGTCGGCCGTGCCCTTGAAGACCGGGTGATCACCGGTCTTACCGATTGCAGGCGATCCGACGAGGAGGTGCGGCTGTGAGCGGTGTCGGGGCAGCAGCAGGCTTTGCGTATCAACATGCCCAAGCGGTGCATCGGGTTCTCGACCTTGCGGCGGACCCCGCTCTCGGATTCGTTCGCGTGGAAGCCACGAACGATGTGGTCGACGTGGAGACATACACCCTCGACGAGAGCCTTCAGTCTGCGGCGCAATTCAAGCATAGGGATCAGCAATACACGTGGGGTGAAGCCGAACTTATAGCGGAACTCGCGCGTTGGTCCGCGTTGGGTAATTCCTACACCGACGCGTTGTACTCATTCGTGACCGACGGGCGGCTAGGCCCGACAGGACGCTCGGTACAAGATGCCCTGGCTACGCATCTATCACGCCCTCGTTCTGCTCGCCGACGGCCACGACACCACCCGCGTCGCGCACGCCTGCGGATGGTCGAACCCCAGCAGCTTCATCGCGGCCTTCACCACCATCATCGGCACTACTCCAGGCCGCTACCGCCTGGCCTGAGCACCATCGCTGTGAGATCCGGGGCGGGTGGCTACGCCCTGCGCGCATGGCCGACCATATGGTGATGTCGCTCAGCACGTACGAAGCCGATCAGTTCGAGAGTTACCGGGGCCGCCTGGAGGCGATCGCCTATCGGCTGCTCGGGTCGGCCGGCGATGCCGAGGACGCGGTGCAGGACGCGTTTCTGCGGTGGCATGCGGCGGACCGGGAGCTGATCGAGACGCCGGAGGCGTGGCTGACGAAGGTGCTCACCAATCTCTGCCTCAACCAGCTCACCTCGGCCCGGTTCCGGCGGGAAACCTATGTGGGGCAATGGCTTCCGGAGCCGGTGCTGGCCGGCGACCGGATGCTCGGTCCGGCCGACACCGTCGAACAGCGCGAGTCGGTGTCCCTCGCGATGCTCACCCTGATGGAGCGGCTGTCGCCCAATGAGCGCGTGGTGTACGTGTTGCGCGAGGCGTTCGGGTACGCGCACCGCGAGATCGCGGAGCTGCTCGACCTCACCGAGTCGAACTGCCAGCAGCTCTACCGGCGGGCCAAGCAGCATGTCGCCACCGACCGGTCCCGCACCGAGGTGGATGCGGTGGCCGCGCAGAAGCTGGTCGAGGAGTTTCTCGCCGCGGCGCTCAGCGGCGAGACCGAGCCGCTGATCCGGTTGCTCACCGACGGCGCGGTCAGCGTCGCCGATGGTGGTGGCCGACTTCCTGCTCGCAAGACACCGGTCGTCGGTGCGTTCGATATCGCGCGGTACCTGGGTCACGTGTTCCGGTCGACCCCTGCCAAACGAGCTTTCGTCGGCGACGATGCCGTCTTCTATGCCGCCGTCGTCAACGGGGCGCCCGCAGTACTGGTCGAGGTCGGCGCGCGGGTCTACGGCGTCATCACCCTCGACACGACCGCCGATGGCGTCGCGGCGATCCACATCCAGGTCAACCCCGACAAGCTGGCCCGCATCACGCGCCAGTGGGTGGCCGCGGGACCGCATCAGCCGCTCGACCGGAAGTGGTGACCCACATCACGAATGGTTCCTGTCAGGGATCGCGCGGCTGTCCGGTTCAGGAGGTGAGTGCAACCAGATAGGAGCTCGCCATGAAGCATCGCATTGTCGTCCTCGGAGCCGGGTACGCCGGAGCCAACATCGCAGGCCGCCTCGCCAAGCGGCTGCACCGCGACGACGTCGAGATCACCCTGGTCAATGCCGACCCCGAATTCGTCGAACGGGTGCGCATGCACCAACTCGCGAGTGGGCAGGAACTGCCGAAACGCCCGCTGCACAAGGTCTTCGCGGGCACCGGGGTGCAGGTCCGGGTGGCGCGGGTCGCCGCGGTCGACGTCGACGGCAAGACCGTCGATCTCACCGGCGAGCACGGCGCCGAGACCCTCGGCTACGACACTCTCGTGTACGCGTTGGGCAGCACCGTCGCCGACTTCGGTGTCCCCGGTGTCACCGAATACGCCCACCACGTCGCAAGCAAGCAGGCCGCGCTGCGGTTGCGGGAGCGCCTGAACGAGTTGACGGCGGGTGCGACCGTGCTGATCGTCGGCGGCGGCCTGACCGGTATCGAAGCGGCCGCCGAGATCGCCGAGGCCCGCCCCGACCTCGCGGTCGCCATCGCGGCGCGCGGCGGCGGCGGCGACTGGCTCCACGAGAAGGCCCAGCGCCACCTGCGCGGTGCCTTCGACCGGCTCGGTATCACCGTGCACGAGCAGGCCGACATCACACGCGTCGAAGCGAATGGTGTTGTCACCGGTACGGGTACGGCGATTTCGGCCGAAATGACCGTGTGGACAGCGGGATTCACCGTGCACCCGATCGCGGCCGCCACCACCCTGGAGGTGTCCGATACCGGACGGATCATCGTCGACGGCACCCTGCGCTCGATCTCGCACCCCGACGTCTACGCCGTCGGCGACGCCGCATTCGCGGTGGGGGTCGGCGGCAAGACACTCCGAATGGGCTGCGCCACAGCAACTCCCATGGCCTGGCAGGGCGCCGACGCCCTCGCCACACGGCTGACCGGTCGCAAGGTCCCCGAAACCCCGATCGGCTACGCCAGCCAGTGCATCAGCCTCGGCCGCCGCGACGCCATCGTCCAGAAGGTAACCCCCGAAGACCAGCCGACCTCCACCGTCATCACCGGCCGAACCGGCGCCCGCATCAAGGAACTCATCTGCTCCGCCGCAGCCTGGAGCGTCTCCCACCCCACCATGCTGATGCCGAGCCGCCGCCGACACCTCACGACAACCAGCGAAGTAGAAACCCACCTCGTCACCCCGTGACGCGACATCGAAGTGGCACCCGAAGCCGCCGGTCCGCATGACCCGGACCGGCGGCAACCGCCAAGGCTTTCGGGGACCTACAGTTGCTGTAGTCAAGTCCACAGATCGAGGGGATGTCGGGTGGGGCGCACGCTGATCGGCCTGCTTCGATCAATGCCGATGGTCGTGGCGACCCTGTCGGTGCTTGCCGCACGTAGCGCACCCGGTTCCGACGCGCCGCCGACCTCGACCGCGGCGAAACCCGCACCCGCAGTGAACTACTCGTGCAACGCCAACGCCGCGACCGGCCGGGTCTTCACCAGCGACCGCACACCCGAGCAGCCGTTCAGCGTGCTGGTCCCCGAACTGCCGGGATGGCAGCGCACCGACGCCCCCGGAACCGACATCAGCGGACTGGCCATCCAGCGCAGAGATCAGCTCCCCGGCGACTTCCACAGTCCCACCGCGATGATCACCGTCAACCCGCTCGCGCCGACCGCCACCGCGGCGGTGGCCGTGAACATGATGCGCCGGACCGCGCAGACAACCCCCGGCTGGCACACCCGAGACGATCACCCGATCACCGTCTGTGGCCAAGACGGCGGCAAAGTAACCGGCACCTTCGCCCTCGCCCAAGTCGAATGGTGGGAAGACCACCGCCTCGTCACCTGCGCCTGTAACGGCACAATCTACCCAGTCTTATTGGTAGCCAGGGCAAACAGTCCGACCTGGACCGCCTCGGCACCGACCTCACCACCATCCTCGACAACGTGCAGATCGCGCCCTGAGATCGAGGGTGCGGAAGCAGGCCGAGCGGGCCATGCAGAAGCTGCCGGCGTAACCGGATTACTGCGGGGGTGGTAGGTGGGCGATTTGGATTAGTTGTGGGTCTTGGGAGTGGGTGATGAGAGTGCCTCGGCCTGGAGGAAGGGGGGTGGCTCGGAGGTCATTGCCCGAAGGGTTTGCCTTCTTCGGCGGGGGCGCTCATGAGGAGAGCGGTTGCGGATACGTCGCGGAGTCGGCCGAGGAGGGGGCCGTGTAGGGCTCGGGCGAGGGCGGTTGCTCGGCGGGTGATGATCAGGTGGAGGCGTACGTCGTAGGCGGTTGGGAGGAACTCCAGGAGTGGTTCGAGGGGGTCTTCGCCGTCGGTGACTAGTAGGTCGTGATCGTCTACGACTACGTAGAAGTCGAGGCCGGTCCACCAGGTGCGGTCGCGGAGTTGGTGTGGGCCGATTTCGGGTCCTGGGATGCGGGTGGTGAGGGTGCGGCAGAGGTGGTCGACGGCGTCGGGGACGGTGGCCGACGCGGCGCAGTAGGCGGTCAGGCGGGTTGGGTCTACCGCGTGTAGGAGGGTGCGGCGGTAGTCGATCAGGAGGATCTCGGCCTGGTCGGGGGTTGAGTTCTCGGTGATGCTCAGCAGGATGTTGTGCAGCAGTGTGGTTTTGCCGCGACCCTGGTCGGCGAAGGCCATGAGGTGTGGGTGGGCGTCGAAATCCAGTATCAGTGGGGACAATTCGTTCTCGCCGAGGCCGACGGCCAGGTGTGTCGCGTCCTGCGTGACACCGGCGTGCAGTGCCGATCGCAGCACGTGCGCGCGGGGAATCTCCAGGGGCAGCAGGCGGACCTCGGGGGCTTGTCGTGAACCGTAGATCGTGCGCAGTTGCCGGGCGGCCGCGGCGATACCGCTCGGCAGTTGCTTCGGATCGGTCTCGGAGTCCAGCCGTGGCAGCGCGATGAGCAGGTGCAGTTTGTCTGGGGAGAGGCCGCGGCCGGGGCGATCAGGGGGCACTGTTCCGGCGGCTTGACGGTCCAGTTGGGAGTCTGCGGGGTCGCCGAGCCGCAGTTCGATCAGGGTGCCGACCAGGTCGGGCTGCGTGAGCCGAGTTCGAGTCCACGGCGGTAACGTGACGACGACGTGGATGCCGTAGCCAGGTCCCTGTGTCGCGATGGTGATGAGGGTCTGCTCCAGGGCCGGATAGTCCTGCTGGATGACATCGAGTCCGTCGACGATCAGGAAGACGTCACCGTATACGTCCGACGAGATCGGATCGGCGGCTTGCTTTTCCGGGGACAGCTGGGCCAATCGCGCCTTGCGGGAGCGGAATTCGTGCATCGACGCGATGCCGAGTTCGCGGAACCGTTGTTCCCTGCGCCCGGCGAGGGCAGCCAACTCGGCGACCGTGCGGCGCACCCGGTCCGAATCTCGCCGCCCGGCAACAGATCCCACATGCGGGAACTCGGCCAGGCCAGCAAGGGCACCGCCGAGGTCCAGGCAGTAGAACTGCACCTGCTCGGGTGTATGGGTAGCCGCGGCGGCCACGACCAGCGTCCGCAACGCGGTCGACTTCCCCGACCGCGGACCGCCGACGATCGCCATGTGGCCGGAGCTGTCCGACAGGTCAGCGAACCGCACGTCGCGAAAATGCTTTCGCGGTACATCGACGACCCCGATCGGCACCCGCAGCAGGCTGGGCTGATCCGTCGACGGCGGTGACGGCCGCTGCCGCAACAACATTCCCACTGTCGGTGATTCGTCCAACGGCTCGGTCCACACCAGATGTGCCGCCGCACCGTGCTTCCCGAGGGCGACCGCGAGCGCTTCCGACACCGGAAGATCGACGGACCCCGCACTGCCGCTCGCGGGGACGGACGGGCCGGGCCCGGAAGCGTACGCGGCCCGGAAGCGCGTCACGGTTCCGGTGCCGACCCGCAGATAGCCGTACCCGGGTATGCCCGGCAGGTGATAGGCGTCGGTGGTGCCGAGAACCAGCCGTGATTCGGCGGGCGAAAAGGTGCGCAGCGCAATGCGATACGAGAGATAGCTGTCCAGCGCGCGCAACCGCCATTCATCCGGACGCTGGGTGCCGAGCAGCAGATGCATGCCGAGCGACCGGCCGAGCCGCCCGATCCGGACCAGCACATCGACGAATGTCGAACTCCCGGAAAGCAATTCCACGAATTCCTCGATCACCACCACAAGCACGGGCAGCGGCGGCAGCGGCGCGCCATCGGCCCGAGCCTGCTCGTACTCACCGATGGTGGTGAACGGTCCGGCCTCCTCGAGCAGCCGACGCCGCCGGTCGATCTCGCCGTCGAGCACATCCTGCAACCGTTCCCGCAGATAGAGATCCTGTTCCACATTGCGGACGTGACCGGCGAGGTGGCGCAGGCTGGTCAACGGCTGGAACGTCGCACCGTTCTTGAAGTCGACGAGCAGGAAGTTCACCTGATCCGGGCCATGATGCAACGCCAGCCCGAGCACGATGGTCCGCAGCAGCTCCGACTTTCCGGAGCCGATCGCACCGACCACGAGCCCGTGCGGGCCCATGCCACCCTCAGCGCCCTGTTTGAGGTCGAGCAGCACCGGGTCGCCGGGTCGCGTTGCGCCGATGGGAATCCGCAGCAGCTCGCGCGCGGGGCGTTCGCGCCACCAGTGGCCGATATCGAACGCGGCGACGTCATCGAGGCCGTGCAGCGCGGCGAAGTCGGCTTCGACCTCCTGCCCTGCCGAGCCGAGGCCGGTCCCGTCGGCGGTGTGGCGAGCCCGTAGCCGAGCGACCAGATCCGCCGCACCGTCGGTCACATCGTCCACCAGCGCGGGATCCGCGGGTGGCTCACGAATGTCGGGCACCGCGATCCGGAACGGCTGTTGCTGGTGCAGCGCCCACCCGGGGCCTTCGGGCAGTCGCACCGCGAGATCCGGATCGATGTGGGAATCGCGGGGCTGGTGCATGCGCAGCTCGATCTGAACGGCAAGCAGCCTGGCCATCCAGTCCGGCACCTCGTTCCAATCCCGCACGGTGGCAACGACATGCACGGCGTATTCCGGTCCGGCATCGGCGATCCGGCGCACCGTTTCCGCGGCCTTGGGTAGCAAATCCGCGAAATCATCCCAGCGGTCGAGGACCAGGAACAGATCCGGCACCGGCCCCTCCGGCAGCGTGGCGCGGGCCGCCCGCAGACTGGTCGGTGAATCGATATTGTGCTTGCGGTACAGCCTCTTTCGGTTGGCAATCTCCTCGACCATGCGCCGCAGCAGATCAGCGACTTGCTCGGGCTCGTCGTCGCAGACCACGTCGGCCACGTGCGGCAGTTCGCGCATCGAGCCGAGGCGATTACTGGACTCCAGGACGTGCACGCGCGCTTCGTCCGGCGAGTGGGTCAAGACCAGCGACGCCACCAGGGTCCGCAACAGGGTGCTCTTGCCGGAACCCGCGCGTCCGACGACGAGCAGCCCGTTGTCCGGCCCGGCGAACTCGAGCTGCACGATATCGCCGACGGTCCCGTCCGGTCGGCGCTGCCTGCCGATCGGCACGGCCAATTTGCCGGTGCCCCACCAGTTTTCCGCCCGCAGCCCGGATTCTTCCACCTGCTCCAGCCGACCGAGCAGGCTGCCGAGCAGCACCCGATCGCCGCCATCGCTCGCGCCCGCCGTCCGGCGTCGCGTGCGGGCGATGTAGACCTCGTCGTTGAGAAAGCCGTAGTGGCTGGGGGTTTGGCGGTCGGTGCGGCGGCGCACCTCGTCGCTGACATACGTCCACAGATCGTGCGTGCTGATCTGCCCGGTCCCGTTGCCCGCCAGCCCGGTGGTGGTGATGCCGTTGACGATCGCCGAGGTGAACATCGACAACGGCACGGAATCGTCGGCAGCGGAACGGATTCCGTCCTCAGCGATCTGTACGCCGGTGCAGGCGGTCATCACGCAGATCCCGTCCCCGGTGACCAGGTGCTCGCCGACGCCGTCGTCGATGCCGCCGACCGCCTTGATCACGTCGTTGCCGAGGAACGCGCCGCTGTAGCAGCAGTCCAGCAGGATGATCTTGGCCGCGGCGCTCGACTCGCGGATCAGCTCCTTGATGAACGCCGACGACACCGCGGAACTGCTCGGCAGATTCGGATCGGTGTTGCAGGCGGCCAGGTACAGGTTGCGGCTGGTCCGGAAGCCGTGGCCGGAGTAATAGAACAGCACGAGATCCTCCGGGCCCGCGCTGCGGAACAACCGCTCGATCCCGCGCTCGATCTCCGTCTTCGACTCGTTGACGAGGATTTCCGCCGGTTGAAACGCGCCGATGCTGGGGTCGTGCAACAGGTTTCGCAGCTCTCGCGCGTCCGCGACCGGCGCGTAGAGCTGGGATATCGACGGCGAGAGGAAGGTGTCGTTGGCGACGAACAGCGCGATCCGGCGACCCCCGGGGCTAGTCATCGGCGAATAGGCTCCGCAACTGGTCGACGACGCCGTCGACCTGGCCGTCCGTCGGCCGCACGATGGTGACGTCACGGTCGCCGTTGCGCACCGTGACCGATTCCGCCCGGTTCCGCGTCAGGAACCGGATGACGATATCGCGGACGACCCACGCGGACGTGCTGAGTGCGCCGCCGGACACGAGCAGCTGACCGATCTCCAGCGCGACACCGGATTTGGTGCCGAAAGCTGCGGCCGTCGTCGCCGTGTCGGCTGTCACGCCGGAGATTTCCCGTAGCTCGTCGGCCAGTTCAGTGGCCAGGCGATCCAGTCGCAGCGCGTCCTGCGGACCGATCGTGACTATGAACAGCACGTCGGCCATGGCTTGCCTCCCCTGTTGCCTGCCGCATGTTGCGGCACAACGACATTCTAGCTATCCGGGTGCCCGCGAACACGGCAAACGATGGGCAGTCGCGCAGAACGCCGGCTCAGGTGTCGTATCGCGTTATCGTGACTTTGCGCCGAGAAACGCCGTCGATCGTGGGGCAGTACATCGTGGATGAGCATCAACAAGAGTCGCCGTTTGCCCGCGCGATGTTCACCCGGGTCGATCGAAGTGCCCGAGCGTATGCCGACGAGGAACTGCATCAGTTCCTGGCCATGAAATGGGAGGTGCGGCGGCGGGAGGGCGAGCAGGAGCTCTTGGATTCGTTCACCAGAAACGTCGAGGCCATCGTCGCCAAGTACGATCCGCCGGGCATTCGGCGCCGCAGTGACAGCCTGCTGTTCGCGCGCGGCTACGCACGCCTCGGCCAGGCGGGCGGGCCGACCCCCTCGGACGTACTGGTCGCACTGTTTGCCGCCGAGGTGGAATACCGGGGTCCGCTGCGGTTGAGCCGCACGCAGAGTCGGCGGCTCGCCGAGGTCTATGAACAGATCGGCGGCCTGCTCATACCCCTGCTGCCCAGCCATGCGGCGCTCGCGTTTCGGCGCGCGTGGAGCCTGTTCCGCCAGGACGGGGACACCGATGCCGAGGATCGCTGCGGGTTGAACCTGGCCAGGGCGCGGCGGCGGGCGCAGCCGGTCCGCTGGCGGCGGTTCGTCGGCCATTTCTCGGACCTGTTGTGCGGCTACGGTTACCGGCCGTATCGGATGCTGCTGTGGATCGTCCTGCAGGTCGCGTTGTCCATCGCGATTGTGCGGGTGCTGTCCACCGCGTCGACGATATCGGTCGTCTACGACTGCGCGATGAACTACCTGAACCCCCTCAGCTCCGGTGATACCGCGGGGCTGGCGGGGGCCGATCAGCTGGTGTTCGTCGTGCAGGCGTATGCGGGGGTGTTGTCGACGTAGGTGTTCTTCGCGCTGCTGGTGCGCCGCTGGTTTCGGCTCTGAGCCTCACCAGTCGTGGCTGATGATCTTGGAATGGCGCAGCGCTTTGAGGGTTTCGGTGGTCATCCGGTCGCGTAATTGCCCGACCCGCGCGGTCCATTGCCGGGTGAAGCCCGGGTCCGTCTCCAGCTCCGCCCACAGCTGCCGCAGTCGCGGCGATGTGTGCGCGCCCGGCATCCACAGCGGCACAAGCTGATCGAGCATCGGCACGAGCTGATCGAGCAGCATGTCGGTCTCGCGGTCGGACGGACCGACGCGTTCGGCCACCTGGCTGATCGTGGTCAGCAGCCAATCATGGAGCGCGAGATCCTCGCAGAAACGTTGTGCCGCAGCGACATCCGGCTCGGCCATGGTGAGCCGCACCGAGCGCAGCTTCTTGTCGACCAGACGAAACGCGAAGTGGGGCAACTGGTTTACATCCGGAGCTACCTCGACGGCCCAGCGCAGCCGCGTGGCGCCCGCGCGGAACGGCATCTTCTGATCGAGCCGGGGATCCACGCGGATGAAGGTCGACATCCGTTGGCTGATCGAGGTCAGATCGAGCTGATCGTCGGCACGGGATTGCAGGTGTCCGTCGGCCAGCCGTCCGGGCGACGCGACGCCGAGCTTGCTCACCGCCTCTACGGTGCCGGGCCTGCTCAGATAGTGCGACCACAGCTGTCGGGACGATTCCCGCGCGCGCGTCACCCGAGTCTGCGACGAGCCCTGCAGGATCCGGCCGCCGACCACCACGGTGCGCGACGCCACCGTGCCGATCGCATGAATGTGCTTGCCCGACAACGGAATCAGATTGCAGTCGACGCCCTCGACGCGATTCGGCGAGATCACCAGCGGGATCGGCCGCTCCCGCGAGGTCACCGTGCTGCCCGGCTGCACCGCGCTCAGCAGTTCGATGCTCGCGGGCATGTCCAGTACGTTGCGGGACGGCAGCAGACAGGTGTGTATCTCACCGAGGATGGCCAGCGGCGAATCGACCGAGTTCACGATGGCGTCGGCAATGTCACGCCCGCTTCGGCGGGCAGGCGCTTGACGACCTCATCGACGAAGACGTGGGACAGCCGCTGGGTGACCTCGCGCGGAATCGTAATGTGCTCGTCCGCACCGCGTTTGACAGTCTTCGCCAGAACCTCCTGATCGATGACGATGTGGTCCAGGATCGTCCGAACCGCATGTTCGATTTTCAGATAGCTCTGCGGAAGGATCGACAGGGCCTGATACGCCGCGAACGGCGCCGCGTTCGGATTCAGCTGAACCACCGACGGCATTTCCCACCAGGTCCGCGGCCAGCCCGCGCCGGGCGGCTGCGGCTCGACCACCGCCCTGCCCTCGTAGCGCACCATGCCCAGGCGCAGCAGTTGCCAGATCGAGGCCAGGAAGGGGCACGACCAGCGGGTGTGCTCCTCGCCGTCCTCGCCGATCCGCTTCTTCCACAGCTCGACGTCCAGGAAAATCGAATGCTCCCGGCTGCCGAGCTCTTTCGGGTGACGATATTCCGCCACCTGCATCGCCTGATCCGAATCGTGTTCCGAGGAACGACTGCCGTTGCACAACCAGCCGGATTCGACATCCGGCGGCCGCCCGCCCGTCGTCGGCTGCACCGGTTCGGCCACGATCGAGGACGCGATCATCTCGGCCAGCTTGATCTGCTGCCCGGTCAGGACGCCCTCGACATACAGCGGCGTCTCCCAGCAGCCCGCCTCCCGCGCGAGGTAGTCGATGCGCAACCCACATCGCTTCGCGATGCCGAGCACCTTCTCCAGGACTTCGGTCGGATCGGTGCTCGGGCCGAAGTAGTCATCGATCAGGAAACAGGTGCTCACGCGCGCGGATTCACCGAAGTCCGACTTGGCGGCCTCGGTGTACAGATCGACCAGCTTGGCCACCCGCAGGAAATTCGCGCGGATCGTTTCGTCGTCCCCGTTGGTCAGGTTCTTCATATAGAAGTGCCCGGTCTCGATGGACAGGTGCGCCAACTCCACGCCGGCGACCTGAACCTGCTCGGTCGTTTCTCTGTACACAGTGGCATCGTTCATGACCAGAAGAGCCCGTCCTTGTCTATGAGTCCCTCCGCCAGTTCTTCGAACGCGGTCACCGTCTCCTCGTTGGCGATCTTCGCGTCGACGTCGGCGTCGAGGATCACCTGTTCCCGCCACTGCAGTACCGGCTCCACCGGTGTCATACCGAGCGTGACGCTCAAGCCGATCTGATTGGCCTGGGCGAGCTGTTCCAGCGCTTCGTTCTGTTTCCGCAACCAAGCCCACTGCGGCCCACGGTCTTTGTCGCCGGACCCCTCATTCGTCGACGGCACAGCGGTGCGAATGTAGCGCACCGAATCGAGCAGCCGACCCGCGTCGTGGCCGAATTGCGCACCGGTGACCAGGATTCCGTTCGGTCCGTGCACCAGGCCGTTCGCCGCCAGAATATGTTGGCGGGTCCAGCGGTGGAAAACGAGCCACCGCGCCGTCGCCTCGCGCAACGGTTCGGCGGCCATCGCACGCAGCACGATCTCCAGCGCGGCCGATCGGCCCGCACTGAGATCCACGAAGGTGACATCGAAGTCCTGCTGACAGATGGTCAGCAGGTCGATGCATTGCTTCACCACTTTGTCGCTGACGGCGAACTCCCCGCCGCCGCGATCACCCGGAAACAGCGTCAACTGATAGGGATGGCGCAGAGCGTGCAGGTCCTTGCGATTGGTCTCCGACCGGATATCACGGCCGATCGGCATGGTGCTCTTGCCCCGCAGGTATTGGTGCAGTCCCTGATTGTCGGTGACGCCGCGGTCCATCTTGTCGATCTCGAAGAGTGCGCCCGAGGTCGGCGAGCCGAAATCGAAATCGAGATAGGCGACGTTGTAGCCCTGCACGCTCAGCCGGTAAGCGATATTGCAACTGGTCACGGATCGGCCCGTGCCGCCTTTGTCCGATGTGGAGAAGACCAGGATGCGGTCACTCAACTCACTCACCCCGCATAGCGTCGAGGCTGGCGACTTCGAGCCCATCCAACTCACGCAGCGCCGTCACGCAAAGGCTGAATGCCGTGCCGGGACGCTCATCGATCAATTTGCTGGCGCGCACCAGATTCTTTTCTATGTTCTCCAAGGCCCGGCGATTCGGGGTGTTGTCTCTTTCACTGAGCTCGAGAAACCTCTGGTTGAGCAGATGGTCGGCCTCGTCGAGCAGTTCCAGCGCACGCGTCAAGGACGTCGGAGAGCGGTACGGCGGATTCGTGTAGGCCGATTCGGCGACAACCAGACATTCGATGATTCGCTCGGTCAAATACCAAGAGGGCGCGCGGATCTCGTCCGGCGCGGGTTCGATCGGCTCGTCGGTCGGTGCGTTGCTCACGAAGACGCGCGCCGCGTCGTCCCACAGGCCCTTGGCCGGGCCGCCCGGAAAGGCGCGCAGTTCCAGATGATCCATCGTCGACTGGGCCAGTTGCAGCAACCGCCTGCGGGTGGACAGCGTGCGCGACAGCTGCGCCGCCTGCAGGATGCGTTTCAACAGCATCGGCGCGTAGTCCGATACCGCCCAGGCCAGCAGCGGGCCGTTGTCGATGGCGTCGGTGCCGTGCAACGTCATCTGCACGCCGGGGATGTGCAGGCCGCGCGCGGGGTCGTCCTCGGTCAGCCTGCGGGTGATCCGGCCCCGGCGGGCCAGCTCGTCGAAAATGGCGGTGGCCCTGGTGAGATCGTCGTCGTCGGCTTCGCGGGCGATGAGGTCCTGGATCAGCAGCCCGGATACGCAGAGACTGAAGTAGTCGGATTCCTCGCCGTCGGAGGTGCGCCAGGGAATGTCCTCGAGCGGCCAGTCCCCGTCGCCGTATCGCGCCATCGCCGACCAGTAGCGTTGCGCCAGATCCCAGCGCAACTGCAGCGCGTCCGCGAGTCGGCGCTGGTCCGCGTCGAGCAGATCCAGCTCACGGGTGCGGGGCTGGGTCAGGTCGTTGATGCCGTCCAACGCGATGATGGTGAAGTACAGATAGGGCCGCGCGACCGCGAAACCCTCCGACTTGGCGATCGGCACGTCGATGAAGTCGATGGTCTCGGCACCCTCGATCACCCCCCAACTCCAGCCGCACTCGAACAGCAGGCCCTCGCTCTCCAGGTCGGCCTGGGGCGTCCGGTTCAGCGTGACGTCTCGGCGCAGCCGGCCACGGACTCGCTCGAGCCGTCGATACACCCCGGCGACCACCGCATCGGGTTCCGCGCCGGTCTGATTGAACATGCTGAGCATCGACGCGCCGGTCTCGGTATCGGGATCCACCGACTGCACGACGAAGCTGCGCACCAGACCGATCATGGCCGCGGTGAGCCGCTTCTTGAGCCGCTCTTCCACCGGCTTGATCAACTGCTCCAGCCGCTGTTGTTCGCCCGAGCCGCCGGTCGAATCCCGCAGTGCGCGAAGGAATTGCAGCCCCGCCAGGCACACGGTGAGCGACATCGAATACGAATCGACCACATCGACCGTGCGCTGGATGTCGGTCGCCTCGGTCGCCTCGGTGGATCGCAGGTAGCTGCCTGCCGAGAAGATCGGTTGGTCGTCGCGTTCGTAGCGCCGCAGGTACTCGTCGAGCACCTCGACGATCTTCAGACCGATGCGTCGTTCGCGGCCAAGCGGTTTCAGGATGGTCCGAACATCGTCGGCCATTCGGTCGGGATTGTGCAGTCCGAAACTACTGATCTGGGTGGCCGGATACAGCAGGCACAGCAGTTGCTCGGCGTCACTGATCGAGTTCGAGCCGTCCCGCCCGCCCCAGATCCAGGTATTTTCTTGGTAACAGGCCGCCAGCAATGAACTCCAGACATTCAGAATCTGGCGCCGTGGCTGGATTCTCATTGATCGCAGCCTTTCTGTCGTCTCTCAGCGGACTTGCATCAGAAGAGAGCGTCCGGCATTAAAAGCCGACCGCCCAGTTTCCTTATCCGGTTAGTCTGTACGCGGACAACGTCGTTCGCGGTCACGTTCTGACCAGGCCATGCCTATTGCCTGCAACAGAAGCGTATCGCGGTGAGCGGTGAGCCGAGTGGTTACTTGATCGCCAATTCGATGACGTCCGCCGAGTCGACCAGCAGTGCGTCGGGTGCCTGCTGTCCGGTGTGCGCGAGATAGGCGTCGACGAGCCGGTTTCCGACCGCATAACCCGCGCCGGTCGGCAGTCCGACGGGGGTGCCGCCGAAGCGTGCCGCGATCGCGTCGCCGTGCACGTAGGCGGCGAAGTTCTGCATGCCGCGGATGCCGAGGCCGCCGATTACCTTGTCGTACACGGCATTATCGTGCAGCGACGGCACGCCGATGCGGGTGTAACCGAGGTCGCCGTAGCGGTGCCTGGCGAACGCGTCGGCGAGGCCCTCGCTGACCACATGCTCACCGACCGTGACGGTTTCCGGATCCCATCGCACATTGCTGTAGCGCAGGTTGTGGTTCAACTCGTGCACCGCCGTCGCCTCCAGCCGCGCCAGATTCTCCGGACTCGGCCAGAAAGCGAGCCATATGTAACCGGAGATGCCGCCGTTGCCGCTCATGCCGAGGCCGACGTCCATGAAATGCGGGTCGGCGTGGTCGCCGAGCACGATCATCACCTGGATGTCGGGGACGCGGATATCCGGGGTCGCGTCCAGCTGAACCATAAGCGCCGCTTTCATGGCGGCTTCGATCCGATCCCACGCCTGTGCGTCGTGCAGTGCCTCGAGCCCGGCCAGTGCTCCGTCGACCGCACGGTCCGCCCGGAATCCGCCGCCCATGTGGTGCAGCTGGACCAGGTCGGGTGTGCCGGGGAAGTAGCGGTACATGCCCGCTGTCGGTTCGAGCATCCGGCGCAGCAGGTCGGGTCGTTCGGCCAGGGGCGCGGTCAGCGTCGCGCGCATCGCGGTGTAGCTGTCCAGCACGGTGATCGTCACGGTCGACCACGATAGTGATTGACGCAGTGGCAAGGTCAACGGATTTTCCGGCGCGAGCCGCTCAGCGCTCAAGACCGCGCAGTGTCGCCAATGTCACTTTTCTGCCATATCAGTGGGTTTCGATTCGGCTTGCCGAGATCACAATTAGCCGATTGCATTACGGCGGAATTCACCTGGTGTAGCCGAGCTCAACCTGCCGATGTCCAGGAATGGTCAATGCCCCTGACATTGGGGGCAAATGCCGTTGCCGCAGGGTGACTCGGTTGCGCCGGATGTCGCATTCGGACTCGACACCGTAACGCTCACCTACCCATTTCCGACGTCCTTGGTGACGCGTGGCCTCGGGGGGCCTGCCCGTCCAACATGCCGGTAATTGGAATGGGGAACAGGACATGGATATTCGCGGGTTCTTTGCCCGACATCGTATTGCTTCGGCTGTCGCCGCCCCCGCGGTGCTCGGCGTGGCGGCGATCGTCGCCACCACGTTCGCGCTGACATCGTCGCCGCAGACCAGGGATACGCAGCTCACCTCGTCGGTCACCGAGTGCCACGACATGGTCAGCATCTCGGTGGCAGGCCGCGGCGACACTCCGAAGCAGGGCACCACGGCGCTGCTGGTCGACGCCAACGGCAACGAACTGCCCGCCGCGCTCTCGGGTGACCACAAGAGCGAATGGGTCGATCCGGTAGTCAACCCGGCCGCCGGTGCCGTCGATCCCGGTTCGTACGCCGCCGTCTACATCGCCTACCCGGCGAATATGGCCACCTATGAGGACGCCGTCAACGCCGGTGCCGCGAATACCGAACAGGTGATGCGGGAGATCGCGCGGGCCTGCCCGGACACCAAGTTCTCCATCGTCGGCTACAGCGAGGGCGCCGATGTCGTCCGTCGCGTCGCGATGAAGGTCGGGCATCAGGAAGCCGGCGCGGATGGCGCGTACGGGATCGTCGATCCGGCCAATGTCGTCGGTGTCGTCATCCTCGCCGACGCCGGTCGTTCGGCGGGCGACGGACCGTTCCCCGGCGCGAAGGACCCGAATCATCCCGACGGTTTCGACCAGAGTTACCAGAACGGTAAGAACCCGACACCGGGTAAAGGCGGACTGCCGGGTACCAGCGGTGACTTCGGTGCGCTGAACGGCAAGATCGCGTCGTTCTGTTCCGACGGTGATCTCACTTGCTCTGCGCCGGAGAACATTTCACTGCTGCAGCTGGTGGTGAACGTCGGTCGGCAGATCAATGTCGACGCGCTCGAAAAGGACGGACTCAATCCCGCGACCGGACAGGACGTCGCCGTCGTACTCGGTCGTATCGCGCTTGCCGCGTTCGCGGACATCTCTTCGCAGCCGAACTGGCTGAAGAGCGACGAGACCTTTCTCCAGGTGCTGCTGAAGGTTTCGGATCCGGCCTACAAGCCGGGCCAGGCGCCCAAGGAGCCGGTGACGAAGGCCGACGCGATCGCGGCCGACAACATGTCGCCGCTGGCCTACCTGCCGCAGAAGATCCTGAACGAGATCATCGGTCTCATCGTGACCAACCAGAACACCATTCCGGTGGTCATGAGCGACCCGTACAAGCTCACCCTCGGCCCGGACCACACCGGTCACCACTTCGACTACTGGCACGACGCCGACCCGGCCAACGGTAAGCCGATGACCTCCGCCGAATACGCCGCCGCGTGGATCACCCACCTGGCCAAGCAGGCACAAGAGGGCAAGAAGGTCGACACCACCGCCAAGCCCACCGAGGCCGATCTCGCCGCCGCCTACAAGGCCGCGGCCCCCACCTCGACAACCAAGCCCGCGCCGACCACCACTAGCGCCGCCCCCACCACGAGCAGCACCGCAACAACCCCTGCGCCGACAACTACGACCGCACCGCCGACCACCACCTCGAGCGGAACGGTCGCGCCGACGACAACCGCACCGGCTCCGACCACGGTCGCACCGACCGAGACTGCCAAGTCGACCACCACCGCACCGACCACGACAACTGAATCCGCGGCGCCGACCACCACCACTGCCGCACCGACTACCACTTCCGTCGGTTAACTGAATCCCCAAAGACCCTGCCCGACGCACTTCGCGTCGGGCAGGGTCTTTTTGTGTCCATCAGCCTTGTGACTCAGCGTTTTCGACGAACTGCGCCAGCACTGTGCTCCAGCCACCGCCCTGCTCCGCGATCGATGCGCGCATGGCCTGGCCCTCGACCAGACGGTCGAGATGACGGTGCTCCAGTTCGACCAGCGTCTGCTCGGGACCTGCTGCGGTGAAACGGATTTCGACCTCACTGGCGTGTTCGGGATCGGGATCGAACTGCCAGTGCCCGTTGATCTGCCAGGTCAGCAGCAACCGATGCGGCGGCTCCCACGCCAGCACCCGTCCCCAATCGCATTCGCTGCCGTCGACCCCCTTCTCGAACCAGCGCCCGCCCTCGCGTGGTTCGACAACGGCGTCGGCCAGCTCGACCTGACCGATGTGATAGGCCGCAGGCCACCAGCTACCGAAGGATTCGGTGAAGAATCGGAACGCTTTGTCTATCGGCATCGCGACCGTGGCCGTGCCTTGCAGGGCCGGAATGGTGGGTGTGCTCATGGATGCTCCTGTTCGGGATCGATGGCCGCGGCATCGGCGGCCTTCTGAAATGAGGTCAGCGCGTCGTCCCAGATCCGCTGGAAATACGCCTGAATCGCGGCCACCCCTTCGGGATTCAGCCGATAGATGCGCCGCGTCCCCTCGGCCGTGGCCACCACCAACCCGCCCTCCTTCAACACCCGCAGATGCTGCGACACCGCCTGCCGAGTGATCGGCAGCCGCTCCGCCAACTCACCCACCGAGCACGGTTGCCGTGCCAGCAACTCGAAGATCGCCTGCCGGGACGGATCACCAAGGATCGCGAGATCGACATCTCTGAAAGCAGCCACGTACGTAAGTCTGCACTTTCATATGCAGGTCCGCAAGAGGAACTTGCACCCGCGCCTACGCTTCGGATGTCCGACAGCGGCATAAGCTGGGAAGCGGTGGGGCATGACAGATTCGCACGGCGGGTTGTTCACCGGCACTGCCTGGCACTACGCGCGGTATCGGCCTGGCTATCCGAAGATGTTGTTCGACAACATTATTGAGCGATTTCACCTGAATGGCTCCGGGCGGCTGCTCGATCTGGGTTGTGGCACTGGACAGTTGGCGATTCCGCTTGCGAGGCATGTCGGCGAAGTGGTCGGTGTCGATCCCGAGGCCGAGATGATTGCCGAAGCCGCTGCACAGGCGAAGCGGGTGGATATCGCCAATGTGTCTTGGGTGCAAGGGAGTTCGGCGGATCTGCCCGGCGCGTTCGGGCGGTTCAGGGTGGTCACTATGGGGCGGTCGTTTCATTGGATGGATCGTGAAACGGTCTTGGGAGTGCTTGGTGACATGGTTGAGGGCGGGCTGGTGATCGCCAACGACAGTTGTCTTGTGCGGCCGAATACGGGGTGGCAGCGAGTCATCGAGGAGGTTCAGCGGCGGTTTCTGCCGGTGGATCGGGAGGATGGCAGCGCGAAACTGGCCGATGGTCGCCAGTCGCATGAGGAATTGCTGGCTCGATCGGCGTTTCGGGACGTGCGTCGGACGGTCTACGAGTTCGACCGCGAATGGACGGTCGAACAGGCCATCGGCTACCTCTACTCGACCTCGCTGCCGTTGCGTCGGCTGCTCGACGATCGGCGAATTGCCTTCGAGCAGGCGATCACCGACGCCTTGCTGGCGATCGACCCGAATGGGCGGTTCGATGAGCCGGTCAGTTTGGAAGCGCTCACCGCTACCAGGGGTTAGACGACGGCGTAGGGGTAGGCGGCGGCTCGGTTTTGGAAGGAGAGGATGCGGAGGTTTTGGACTCGGCCGTTGCGGATTTCGATGGCGCGGCGGACGGTTTCGTTGCCGTCCCAGGCGTCGGGGCCGGCCATCACGATGGGCAGGTATTCGAGGAGGGCCTCGGAGTTTTCCCAGGTGGCGGAGTTCCAGAGGAAGGAGGGGCTGTGGTCGACGGCGTAGTAGTGCAGGTCGTCGCCGAGGGTGAACATGGGGGCGGTGAACGAGGTGGGGCGGGCCCATTCGAAGCCCATGCCCTCGTCGCAGGAGACGTCGACGAACAGGGTGCCGCGGGCGAACAGGGGGAGATCCTCGTTCAGCACGAACATCAGCGGCTCCTCGGTGTCCTGGAGGATGCAGTTGACGACCACGTCGTACTGGGCGAGCACCTCGGCCAGCGGTCCCGGTTCGGGCGCCTTCAGGGCGAGGGTCCGGCTGGGGTTCCCGGGATCACGCTCGAAGTGCTGCATCCGCACCGACGCGAACGGTGACGCGACGGCGGAGACGCTGCGCTGGGTCAGCACCGTGACGTCACTGATCCCCATCGCGTTCAGCGCGCGCACGGCCCCGCGGGCGGTGGCGCCGAAGCTGATCACGGCGGCCCGCATCCGGCGCCCGTAGTCGCCGCTGGATCCACGCAGCTGTAGCGCGTGCAGCACCGAGCAGTAACCGGCCAGCTCGTTGTTCTTGTGGAAAACATGGACGCTGAAGTTGCCTTCCTTCGTCCAGTGATTCATCGCCTCCCAGGCGATCAGGGTCAGTCCGCGGTCGACGGCAAGCTGGGTCATCCGCTGGTCCTGCACACAGTGCGGCCACCCCCAGACGACCTGTCCGGCGCGCAGGTGCTCGAGATCCTCGGGCAGCGGCTTGGGCAACAACAGCACGTCACACTCGGCGAACAGCTCCTCGCGCGTGCGATGCCCGGCGACCAGCGGGGCCAGGTGCTCGTCGGTATAGCCGAATCGTTCGCCGAAGCCGCGCTCGACGTAGACGCGATCGCGAAGCCCGGGATCGATCCGGTCCAGGTGCGCCGGATGGATCGCCAACCGGTGCTCGTCCTCCTTGCGGGAGGTCGCGACTACACCGATCGTTAGTTGCTTCACCAAATGAGCCTACGCGCATTGAGCCTGCCCGACCGACCACGTCTTCCCCGGTCAGCACCACGATCACTTAGTGCGTAGGGCACACCGATGCCGATGCGCGGACGAAAGTGGTTCGACCACAATGCCGAATCTCGACACCGCGGCGCGGTAGTGCGGCCGCCGGATAATCGAGTGCCGACCGCCGAGCCCCGAATTAGGCTCAGGCCCATGCGTTTTCTCGTGCCCTACCACCTCGACGAGCACCGCCCCGAGTTGGATGCGCCGATAACACCGGACGAGGTGATCACCGCCGAGCTGCCGGACGTCGACGATCCGTGGGCACGAATGGCGGTGCTCTACGACGCGGTCGCGGAGCGGGTGGCCGCTTCCATCCGCCGAGCCGAACACCCGGTTGTGGTCGCGTCCGGCGACTGCACCACCTCGCTCGGCGTCGTCGCCGGGTTGCAGCGCGCGGGATTCGAACCGGCGATCGTGTGGTTCGACGCGCACGGCGACGTCCAAACACTGGAAACGTCCACCTCCGGGTACCTCGGCGGCATGCCGCTGCGGATGCTCACCGGTTACGGCAGGCACCTGATCGCCGATCGAATCGGCTTGCGCGACATCCCCGAAGAACGCGCGATCCTGGTCGACGGCCGCGATCTCGATCCGCCGGAAGCGGAGTTCCTGCGCACGGCGCGCATCCGGCACCGCCGGGTGGACGACATCGGCGACCTGCCGGACGGCCCGCTCTACCTGCATCTCGACTGCGATGTGGTCGATCCGGCCGAGCTGCCCGGACTGCTCTTCCCCGCACCGGGCGGCCCGAGCCTGCAGACGGTCTCCGGTGCGATCCGCGCCGTCGTGGACACCGGCCGGGTGGCCGCGTTCGGACTGGCCTGCACCTGGCGCGACGATCTCGGCGCCGCCGACCGCATGCGCCCACTGGTCGATTCCGTCTGATCTCGACCCGGCCGAAAGCGCTGATGCCCCGAGCATTAGGGGCAAGTGGCCTGGTCCAAGCCCCGAGAAGTGGATCTGTCGGATGATCGGATCCCCGGTCTAAGCTCCCGTTTGATCGAAAGCGAGTGGAGCATGCCAGTAACTCACCCCTCCCCCACTGTTCTGTGCCGACGGGCGGTCGTGCGATGACGCGGCGCGGGTGGGCACTGTTCCTCCTGATGGGCGTGATCTGGGGCGTGCCCTACGCGATGATCCGGATCGCGGTGGAGGACTTCGATCCGGTGGTCGTCGCGTTCGGCCGGACGTTGGTCGGCGCGCTGGTGCTGTTGCCGATCGCGTTGTACACCAAGGCATTAGGACCGGTGTTCCGGCGCTGGCGACCGCTGCTGCTGTACACGGTGGTGGAGATCGTCGGGCCGTGGTTGTTCATCGGATTCGCGGAGACCACGCTGAACAGCTCGACCGTCGGGCTGTTGATCGCGGCCGTTCCGTTGATCGCCGTGGTCATCGTGACCAAGCTGGGCCAGGACCGATTCGACCGACGACGGGTCACCGGACTGCTGGTCGGGTTCGCCGGTGTCGCGGCACTGGTCGGCCTCGATATCGACCTGACCAACCCCGCGGCCCTCGGCGCGATCGCGTTGACCACCATCGGTTACGCGGTCGGGCCGATCGTGATCAACCGGGCGCTGGCAGATCTGCCGCCGCTCGGCGTGGTGACCGCGTCGCTGATCATCGCCGCCGCGGTCTACGCGCCGTTCGCGGCATTGCGCCGACCGGACAGCTATCCCGCCGACGCCACGCTGTCCGTGCTCGGCCTCGCGCTGATCTGCACGGCCGCCGCGTTCCTGTTGTTCTTCGCGCTCATCTCCGAGGTCGGCCCGGCCCGCGCGACGGTCATCACCTACATCAATCCCGCGGTGGCCATCGTGCTCGGCGTCGCCGCCCTCGGTGAACCGCTCACCGCGGGCATGGCGATCGGCTTCCCGCTGGTGATCCTCGGCTCGATCCTCGGCACCGCCCGCAGCCGCGAGGAGACACCGGAGGAGGCGCTGTGCACCACACCCGCGGCTCCCGAGGCGGCCGCGCAACTACCCGAGCGGTGATCGACGGCGGCCGAGTTGTCGCCGTCGAGGCCGCCGACCGCACCACTGCGGCGATGTGGATGATGTTGGGGTGGTTGGAAATCGGAACGCCCCCGCCGACGTGGACATCACCCGCAACGCCTACAACGACATCGCGGAGGTCTACGCGGAATTCGCCAAGAACCATCTCGCCGGACAACCGCACGATCGCGCCATGCTGGCCGTGTTCGCGGAACGCCTGCTGGCCAACGGTTCCGGCGCCGTGGCCGACATCGGTTGCGGTGAAGGACGACTCACCGCACACCTGATCACCCTCGGCTTGCCGGCCTTCGGCATCGATCTGTCGTCGGCGATGATCGCGCTGGCCCGGCAGCAGTATCCGGAGCTGTCCTTCGAAGAGGGTTCGATGGAGCAGCTGTCGCTCGGCGATGCCAGCGTGCGCGGGCTGGTCGCGTGGTATTCGTTCATCCATCTGCCACCCGAACGAATGCCGGATGTGTTGGACGAGTTCTATCGGGTACTCAAGGTGGAAGGGCACGCGCTACTGGCCTTCTTCGCGACCGACGCACCCGACACGGTAGAAGCGTTCGACCACAAGGTAACTCGCGCCTACCGCTGGTCACCGGAGCGACTTGCCGCACTGTTGCGGGACGCCGGGTTCACGGTGCACACGCGAATGATCCGGGAGCCGGATCCGGGCGAACGATTCCAGCAAGCCTACTTACTGGTATCAAAGCTTCGCTAAAGACAGCGCAGCGGCCGTCCGGACCAGGTAACTTGGTTGTGTCGCGCAGGATTCATGGCTGCGCGCGGGCCCGCCCGACAACGTGGTCGATTCGATTACAAACCACCACCTGTCGTCAGGGGGCGACCACACCATGGATCTCATCGCACCGATTGATGCTGTCTTCCTGCTCGCCGAATCCCGCGAACACCCGATGCATGTCGGCTCGCTCCAACTGTTCGAGGCGCCCGACGACGCCGGACCCGACTTCGCCGGGCTGACCTACGAGAAGTTGTTGGCCTGCACCGACATCGACTCGACCTTCCGTAAACGCCCAGCCACCCTCTTCGGCGCCCCGCAAATGGCGTGGACCAGGGAGGACGACGTCGAACTCGAGTACCACGTCCGCCGCCTCGCGCTACCGCGCCCCGGCCGGATGGACCAACTGGTCGAGCTCGCGTCCCGGCTGCACAGCAACCTGCTGGACCGGCACCGCCCGCTCTGGGAGGTCTACCTCATCGAGGGCCTCGCCGACGGCCGCTTCGCGGTCTACTCGAAGATGCACCACGCCCTGATCGACGGCGTCTCGGCGCAGCGCGTGATGCAACGAACGCTGACCAGCGAACCGAGCGCGGGCGAGGCCAAGGTCCCGTGGAATCTGCCGCGGACGCCGCGCAAACCCGCGCCCGAGTCCCCCTCCGGACTGCGCGGGGCAGCCCGAAACCTGTTGTCGGCGGCCGCATCCGGGCCGACGCTGCTGCGGACCGCTCGCTCGGTGCTGCTCCAGCAGCAGCTGACGATGCCGTTCGAGGCGCCGCGCACCATGTTCAACGTGCCCATCGGCGGAGCCCGCCGCACCGTGGTCCGATCCTGGCCGCTGGAGCGGATCAAGCAGGTGAAGAAGGCGACCGGCTCGACCATCAACGACGTGGTGCTCACCATGTCCGCCGGTGCGCTGCGCTCCTACCTCGCGGAGCGAGATGCGTTGCCGGACAAGCCATTGATCGCCATGGTGCCGATGTCGCTGCGCTCGGCCGACGACGTCGAGACCAACGGCGTGAAGGTCGGCGCCGTGCTGTGCAACCTCGGCACCGACATCGCCGATCCGCTGGACCGACTGCGCGTGGTCAGCGAATCGATGCGCAAGAGTAAGGACGTCTACGGCTCGCTGTCGAGCCTCCAGACGATGGCGCTGTCCGCGCTGATGGTCAGCCCGATCGCGCTCAGCCTGCTGCCCGGCCTGGTGCCGCTGACCAATCCGGCGTTCAACATCGTCATCTCGAACGTGCCTGGCCCGCGCGAACCCATGTACTGGAACGGCGCCCGGCTCGACGCCACCTACCCGATGTCGATCCCGTTCGACGGCCAGGCCGTGAACATCACGCTGACCACCAACGCGGGCAATCTCGACTTCGGCCTGGTCGGCTGCCGACGCAGCGTTCCGGAACTCCCGCGCCTGCTCGACCACCTCGAGAACGCGCTGACCGAGCTGGAGGAAGCCGCCGTCTGAAAGAGGTCTGCCGAGCAAAACTAGAACGTGTTACTGTCGAGTGATGGTGCACCGACCTGTCGAGGACGCCGCAGCCGTGTCATGGCGATATCTGCGGCCCGCGGCGGATTCGACGGGTCGGGGTCCGCGTATGGACCGGCGGGCACCGCGGACAACTATGTAACTCGTTCTAGGACAAGCTGCGGTTCGTCGTTCGCGGCGGCGGAGCAGTGAGGGAGACCAGCACGCCATGCGTACCGAAATCTGCGAACGGCTCGGGATCGAATTCCCCATCTTCGCGTTCACCCACTGCCGCGACGTGGCGGCCGCGGTCAGCAATGCCGGCGGGCTCGGCGTGCTCGGTGCGGTCGGCTTCACGGCCGAGGAGTTAGAGGTCGAGCTGAGCTGGCTCGACGAGCACGTGCACGGCGTGTACGGCGTCGACCTGGTGATCCCGAGCAAGTACGAGGGCAAGGGCATCGACGGCCTCACCCCCGACGAGCTGGAATCCAAACTGGCGGAACTGGTTCCGCACGGCCACCGCGATTTCGCCGAGAAGATCCTGGCCGACCACGGCGTGCCCGCGCTGCCCGACGGCGAGCGGCACAACCAGCTGCTCGGCTGGACCGCGACGACCGCGGCACCGCAGGTCGAGGTGATCCTGAGGCACCCGAAGGCCAAGCTGGTCGCCAACGCCCTGGGCACCCCGCCCGACGACGTGATCAAGCAGGTGCAGGACTCCGGCAGGCTGATCGGCGCGCTGTGCGGCTCGGTGAAGCACGCGCTCAACCACAAGAACGCGGGCCTGGACTTCGTGGTCTGCCAGGGCACCGAGGGCGGCGGGCACTGCGGCGAGATCTCGTCGCTGGTGCTGTGGCCGCAGGTGATCGACGCCGTCGGCGACCTGCCGGTGCTCGCGGCGGGCGGCGTCGGCAACGGCCGTCAGGTCGCCGCCGCGATGGCGATGGGCGCGGCGGGCGCGTGGACCGGCTCGCTGTGGCTGACCGTCGAGGAGGCCAATGTGCCGCCCGCGCAGATGCAGACCTACATCGACGCGTCCAGCCACGACACCGTGCGCTCGCGCTCGTGGACCGGCAAGCCGTGCCGGATGCTGCGCAACGACTGGACCGACGCCTGGGAGCAGGCCGACACCCCCGACCCGCTGCCCATGCCGTTGCAGATGATGGTGGCGCTGGACGGCGTCAAGCGCGGGCACCGTTATCCCGAGGCCGCCAAGGACGTGAACTTCAACCCGGTCGGCCAGGTGGTCGGCATGATGACCAAGGTCGAGCGGTCCGCGGACGTGGTGAATCGGCTGATCCAGGAGTACGTCGAGGCCTGCGATCGGCTCAACAAACTCAACGGCAGCTTGTAGTCACTCCGGCCATTCCGGCCAGCCTTTTTCGCGCAGCACCGGGTCGGTGACGCCGCCCCAGCAGGTCAGCTGGTCGGTGTCCCACCCGGCCAGCTCGGCGCCGTTCGCGTAGACGGACTGGAAGAACTCGAGCGCGGCGCCGACCGGATCCGTGGTCTCGCGGGCGGCTTCGTACGAGTAGTACGCCGAGTGACCCGCCCCGGAAGCGACCCAGTGGGCACCCGCCGGAGCGAGCTGGCGTTCGGCCAGCCCGGCGGGTTCGGGTGCGGTGTAGGAGTAGAAGGTCGGCTCGGGCACCTTGTCGTCGCCGAACCAGAATCCGGAGCTGATCACCTCGCGCGAGTACGCCTCGCGGGTCACCGAATCCACCGTGTCGGGCAGCTCGATATGCCGCGGCGAGAACCGCTGCACCGCGATATCGAAAGTGTGCCAGAACAATTGGACCGGGCTGATCTTGCCGGAGTAGGTCGCGCTGAACTCCTCCAGCACGCGCCCGACCTGGCTCTGCACCCGAAAAGCGTGCTGCGCCTTGTCCGGATCGTAGTCGCGGTGTTCGTCGTCGTCTTCGAACGGTCGCCGCACATCGGGCAGATCGAACGGATGGGGGTGCGCCAGAACGACATCCATGTCGAGGTCGCGCAGGCCGGTCATCACGTCACCATAGAAGGTGGCCACCGACTGGTCGACGAGATCGATCTCGACCTGAACGCCCTGATCGGTGGCGATGCGCAGCACGTGATCGAAGAAGTCGAACGCGCAGGTGAACACCGGACCGTTGCGCGCGGACCCGAGCGGGACGGTGGTCCAGCCGCGCGCGGTGAGCCGGTAGGTCATATGCCACCAGTGGTTGCGCCGGACGCCCTTGGTCAGTGCAACCTTGCCCACGATCTGGGCGAAGCGGTGCAGTGTCTCCTTGGTCGGACGCCAGGACTCCAGCGGAATCGCGGGCAACGGCTCGAATGAGACGGTCATGGACAAAACGGTACGCCGATCGCCCGGCTAGTTCTTCGAGCCGAGCCGCTTCTCCAGGAAGTGATCGAGTCGGCCGAGCACGGCCCCGGGGACCAGTCGGTTCATCAGATCGGACAGGTCGTCCACCTTCATGAAGCGCGCGGCGAGCCGGGCACCGCCCGGCGACACCCTGGTGGCCAGGTACAGCGCCCGCGCCTCGATCGGCGTCGGCACCACCGCCGGGTTCCGCGCGGCAACGCGCACAATGGTTTTCGCGATCGTGTCCGGGCTGTGCGCAACGAGTTTGGCCGCGTACTTGGAGATGTTGCGGGTTCGCCGGGCCGAGACCTCGTCCAGACCCACCGCCTGCGCGGCATCGTAGAAGCCGGTGTCGACGAATGCCGGACAGATCGCGGTCACCCCGACGCCGGTGCCCGCGAACTCCAATCGCAAACCCTCGGTGAGCATTTGGGCCGCGGCCTTGCTGGTGCAGTAGGGCGTGCTCAGCGGAATGGGGGTGAACGCGGCGACCGAGGTGACGTTGATGATCCGGCCGCCGAGGCCGCCGTCGATCATCTGCCTGCCGAAGAAGGTCGACCCGTAGACCAGGCCCCACAGGTTCACCCCAATCAACCGGTCCCAGTCCTCGATGGTGTGCTCCAGAAATGGTCCGGCCGTGGTGAATCCGGCGTTGTTGACCAACACTCGCGGCACCCCGTGCGCGGCGTACACGTCGTCGGCGAAGTCCTCCATCGCCTCGACGTCGGACACATCCACCTGATACGGCACCGCGCGCTCGCCCTCGGCCAGGATCGACTCGACGGTCCCGACCACCCGCCTCCTTGTCGATATCGGCCGCGATGACCGTGGCGCCCTTGCGGGCGAAGCGTTGCGCGGTCGCGCGGCCGATGCTACTCCCGGCCCCGGTGATGACGACAATCTCGTTGTCGAAGCCTGCCATGTGACTTCCCTTGTTCGCGGATCCGCCAGCGGACTGCTCTTATTGTCTGAGACAGTGTACACTTTTCTGGGCGCGCCCAATGTCGAAGCGTGCAAGGGCTTGCGCCTGGAGGACCCGCATATGACCTCGACCAACGCACCGGTTCCCGTCGTTCAGGCGCCGGATGGCCTGCCGCGCTCCACCGTCACGGTGGAAATACCGAACCGGGCCAGCCTGATCTCGCGCGTCATCAACCCACTGCTATTCGCGACAGCGCGCGCCAGCCTCGAAACCCTGTCCCGTGCAGGGCAATACGGACCCGTTCAAGACAAGCGCGTGTTCGCGGTCAGCAGTTACACGGATGCGCCCGCCGCCGCACTCGTCGCGGTCACCGGCACCCGGCGCAGGCCGGTGCTGTTCGACGGCTTCCACGGCGAATGGGTGTGGCATCGCGACACCGCGGACCCCGGCATGCGCACCGACAGCGCGATCCTCTACTTCCACGGCGGTGGATTCGTGTCGTGCGGGCTGCGCACACATCGCCGGATCGTGTCGCGGGTCGCGCGGGCCAGCGCCATGCCGGTACTGAATGTCGCGTATCGCCAACTGCCGCAAGCACATATCACCGATACCATTGCCGATGGCGTCGCCGCCTACCGCTATCTGCTCAGCCGCGGTTTCCCCGGCGATCGGATCATCGTGGCGGGCGATTCCGCAGGCGGCGGGCTGGCGTTCAGCGTGGCACTCGCGGCCCGCGACGCCGGATTGCCGGTGCCGGGCGGTATCACCGCGATCGCACCGTGGGCCGATCTCGATCCGACCGCGAAGTACGCGCACCCGAATGCGTTGCTGGATCCGGTGATTCCGATTCGCGGCCTGGATGTGATCACCCGTTGGGGTTACCGGATCGACGGAAAACTCGATCCGGCCTGGTCGCCGGTCAACCACGACTTCACCGGGCTGCCACCGGCACTCATCCTCGTCGGGTCGACCGAGGTGCTGCTCGCCGATGCCGAACTGCTCGCCGCGCGGTGCGCCGAGGCGGGAGTGCCCTGCCGACTGCAGATCTGGGACCGGCAAGCACACGTCTTCGTCGCGGGTGCCGACGTCCTGCCCGAAGGCCGTGCCGCCTTCCGTGAGATCGGTGCCTTCCATCAGCAGGTGCTGAACGGCGCCGCGGTTGCCTATCGCGGCGGACTGCGGCGGTTGTTCCGCAGGAACGCGGCGGCATGAGTACGAGGAGAACCCGATGACCGACTTCTATCCCGGCCTTGCCGTCGTCACCGGGGCGGGCAGCGGCATCGGTCGCGGTACGGCCAAGGCACTTGCCGAGCTCGGTGCCGAGGTGATCGTCGCCGATATCAACTTCGCGACCGCGAAAGAGACTGTGGCGCTGATCCGTTCGGCGGGCGGGGTGGCATTTCCCTATGCACTCGATGTCGCCGACACCGCGGCGCTGGAGACGTTCGGCGCCTGCGTCAAGGACAACCACGGGGTGCCGGATGTGGTGGTCAACAATGCCGGAATCGTGGTCGGCGGACCATTTCTCGACGTTCCGCTGGACGATCTGCGCCGCATCATCGACATCAACATGTTGGCGATGATCCACGGCTGCCGGATCTTCGGTGCGCAGATGGTGGCCCGCGGGACCGGCGGTCACCTGGTGAACGTCTCGTCCATGGCCGCCTTCGCGCCCGCCCGGCTCGTCACGCCGTACAGCATCAGCAAGGCCGGGGTGAAGCACTTCAGCGAGACGTTGCGGGCCGAGCTCGCGAGCCACAAGATCGGGGTGACGGTGGTCTGCCCGGGCTTGATCGCGCCGAATCTCGCGGCGACAGCGTCGGTTTCGTCGGTGACCGCGGACCAGGCCGATATCGGCAAGCAGGGCGTCGTCAAGGGCATGTCGATCCTGGGGATGCATCCGGACAAGGCGGGACACAAGATCGTCGCCGCGATCGCCGAGAACAAGGCGGTCAAGACGCTGCGCCCGGAGGCGTGGCTGGGCTACCGCATCGCAAGGGCACTCCCCCGCACGACTCGAACCGCGCTGCGGATCGTCACCGGCCCCGAACTCGAGCGCGTTGCCAGGGTGGTGATCGATCATCCCGCGGCCATCGACTACGCCAAGCGCGCGGTCGAACGCATGCCGCGCCGTCGCGGCTTGCAAACCTATTGGGTACCACCGGAATCCGTGGCCACACCGCCGCATATGACGATCGTCGAGAGCTGAGCCATGCCTGAACTACCACGGCCGATCCGGCTCGCGCTCGGCGCGACCAGCCCCGGCATCGGCGATCGCCGTCTCGCGAATACGGTGCGGGACAAGGTGATCCTGGTGACGGGCGCCTCCTCCGGCGTCGGTCGGGCCAGCGCCCGCCGGCTCGCCGCCGCGGGCGCCACCGTTCTCGTCGTCGCACGCCGGGCCGAGCTGCTCGAGGAGCTGTGCACCGAAATCACGAACGACGGTGGCGTGGCGCACGCCTATCCGGCCGACCTCAGCGACCTGGCGGACTGCGAACGCCTCGGCAAAGCCGTGCTCGACCGGCACGGCCATGTCGACGTGCTCGTGCACAACGCGGGCAAGTCGATTCGGCGTTGGCTGTCGGATTCGACCGACCGTTTCGACAACTTCGAAGACACCACGCTGGTGAACTACTCGGCCCGGTGCGGCTGATCATGACGCTGCTGCCTGCGATGCGGGCAAGAGGCGCAGGACATCTCGTCAATGTCAGCACGGTCGCCGTGCACATGCCGCCGATCGAGTGGACCGCCTACGTCGCCTCCAAGGCCGCGTTCCTCTCCTGGCTGCGCGGGGCGGGACCGGAGCTGCGGGCCGACGGGATCACCTCGACCAGCATCCATTTGCAGCTGGTGCGCTCGCCGATGCTCGGTCCGTCCCGGATGTTCCGCTACACCCCGGCGATGAGTTCGGCGGAGGCCGCGAGCATGGTGTGCCGGGCCATCGTGGACCGACCTGCGGCCATCCGGCCGTGGTGGGAGCGTGCCGGGGTGCCGCTGATGTACGCGATGGAGAGCACCGGCGCGGGTGAACGCGCTAAGCTTGTGATTTAACCTGCCCGCCTCGGCTTGGTGCCCTTCTTGTGGTGGGTGGGGCGGGTGTGCGCCTGGCCGGTAGCCAGGATGAGTCCGACGTCGTGACGGGTGGCGCGCTGGCGGTTTTTCGAGCCCGTGGGGCGTCCTGGACCCGGCTGGGTGAGTTTCGGTGCAGCCGTGGGAGATCCGGTCTTCGTGCGGATGTAGCGAAACCCGCGCCGCACTCTTGCTGGTGTAAGTCTTTGTGGCTCAGCGGGTTTCTCCCACGGGCGTCGTAGGTCTTCGGCGAGTGGCCGGGTCAGCCGTAGCTGGGTGTAGGCCACCAAGGTCAACCAGGTCCATCGGTCGGCTGCTTGCGGGTCGCGCAACTGCGGGCGGGTCCATCCGAGGGTTTGTTTCCACATGCGGAATGTGTGCTCGATATCGAAGCGGCGCAAGAACATTCGCCAGCATCGGTCCACATCGTCGGCGGTGGCCTCGACCCCGGACCACCACAGCCACACCGGTTTGTTCACCCCGCCGCTGGGCAGATGCTCGACCCGTAGCCGGATCACGGTGCCTTCGATGATCGGCAGTTCGCCCTCGTGAGTACTCCAGGCCGAGCGGCGGGTCAGCATCGGATGAACACGATCCCACGCCTGGACGGCCGCGGTTCCGTAGAGGCGGGTGTCGGTGCTGGTCACGACGTCCTCACCGCCCCAGGTGCTGGGATCTTTGAACACGAACTCAGCCCCGTGTTTGGGCGGGCGTCCGCCGGCCGGGTTGTGTCGGTGTTCTCCGGCCGCGCGGCGCAGCACCCGGTCTGAGCGCATGCGGGCCAGGATCTGCACCGGCAGATCACGCAGCAGGTAGGCGATGCGCGGGGCGTCGTAGCCGGCGTCGAGCACGAACAGCATGCGCGGGTCCTCCTCGCGCCACTGACCGGCGGCGATAAGCCGCTGCGCGAGGTCGCGGATCTGGGCGGTGGTCACCGCGGCGAGGTCGGCGCCGGGTGCCAATCGCTGCGCATCCAGCGGCGCGGTCCATGAGGTGCGGCCGGTTTCGAGGGCAGCGATGATCGAGTACGGCCAGCCGGGGATCATCTGATGCTCGTTGCGGCCACGTCCGTAGGTGTGGCAGAAAGACCGATCCGGGCACGTCGCGCCATCCGGACGCAACCATGGTGAGACGTCGACGGCCATCACCAGGCGCCCACCGGCCGCCCTCGGCAACCGCACACCGGCCAAAGCCGTTCGGAGACGTTCGATTTCGACCTTGCCGTGGTTCACCGCGTCGTAGAGGGCACCGTGTCCGCGGCGGTGTTCGGGCGCGAGGGACAACCCGACCAGCGACCGGACCGGCCCGTCGGTGCACAGCACCGCCTCGCACAGCTCGAACAACGCATCCGCCCGCGCGGTCAGGCAGTCATAAAAGCCCTGCCGGAACGCTACAAGTTCCCCGAGCGCGCTGCCGCGCCCGCCATCGGTCATACTGATCAATGCAGCCCTTGTCTGAAGTTCCTTGTGTCGCAACAGGAATCATCAGCCAAGGGCTGCTTGCATGATCAACCGGGGTCACACCACCGGCTCGCACTGGTTAAATCACAAGCTACAACGCTTACGGCGCAAGCGAAATCGGGCCGTGCACGATGGCCACGCCCGCCGATCTGCGGGCCGCGCCGGGTACCGTCGGCTATCCGCCGCGCGGTCTGGTCGAGCTGCGCATTCTGGATGACGCGGGAAGCGAAGTGCCGCAAGGCGTCAGCGGCCGGATCTTCAACCGGAATCCGCTGACCTTCCTCGGGTACAGCGACGGCAGCGGCAAAGAGCTGGTCGACGGGTTCATGAGCACCGGCGATGTCGGGCACTTCGATGCGGCGGGCAGGCTTTTCATCGATGGCCGCGACGACGACATGATCGTGTCCGGCGGTGAGAACGTCTTCCCCGCCGAGGTCGAAGACCTGCTGATGGCCCATGTCGAGATCGCCGATGTCGGTGTGATCGGTATGCCGGACGACGAATTCGGCCAGCGCCTGGTCGCTTTCGTGGTGCGCGCGCCCAGTGCCGAACCGTCGGCACGCGAGTTGCAAGCCTTCGTCAAGGCGAACCTGGCGGGCTACAAGGTGCCCCGCGACGTCGTGTTCGTCGCCGAACTGCCCCGAACCACCACCGGCAAACTGCGCCGCAAGCAGTTGGCCGAAACCGCGGCCGCCAAAACCATGGGAGTTACTGGATGAAGACCGTTCTCATCATCGTCGGCGTACTGATCGTCCTCGGCGGCATCGCCGGGCTGGTGACATTGATCGTGTCGCGCCGGTGGACGAAGGCGCTGCCGGCGGGCAGGAACTGAACACATGACACCCGACAACACCGCCGACATCGCACAGGTAGGCGCTCCGCGTCGGCCGAAGGTCAATCCACTGCGTGAGCTGGTCATGTACCGTGCCGCACCGGTCATGCAGTGCGTTCAGGAGAAGACGACGGCCACCAAGTCGCTGCTGTTCAGCGAGCTGAAGAAGGCGGTGCTCGGTACTTTCCTGATTGGCGCCGCATTGATCGCGCTGCTGTACACAACCTTCTTCGTGTTCCTGCTGGTCACCGAAGCGGCCGAGACCTTGCTGCCGCCCTGGGCCGCGTATTTCCTTGCGGCCCTTGTCATGCTGCTCTTGTCGCTGGCCACCGCAGGGCTCGGCCTGCACCGAGTGCTGCGCATGCGGCTGACCAGCACCGTGGTCACCGCCTATCACAAAGCGCGGCAGTCATTTTCGCCCTCATGGTGACGCCGTGCGCTTACGAGGCAATCGAACTCGCGTGGCTGCGCTCCGCCGCCCCACGGCTGTCACCCGCGGTGATGAGCTCGTCGAGTCGGCCGAGGGTATGGGTCATTTCCTCGACCTTGGCCGCGAGGCGGTCGCGTTCGGTACGCAGCATCTGGCGCTGGGTGGCGGTGGTGCGGCCGTTGTTCACGCAGGGCAGCAGTGCCGCGATGGCACGGCTGCTGAGACCGGCCGCGTAGAACTGCTGGAACAGCCGGACCACTTCGACGGTGCCCTCGGTGTAGCGGCGCTGTCCGGACGGCGTGCGCTCTGGACTGAGCAAGCCCTGTTCCTCGTAATAGCGCAACGCGCGAACACTCACCCCGGCCCGCTGCGCGAGTTCGCCGATCTTCACGCCGATTGCTCCCTTTTCGCCCTTGACCCTCACGTTGACGTCAGGTTATAGCGTAGCGAGCGTGGACATTCGAAATGAGATTGCGCTGGTCACAGGCGCTAACCGGGGTATAGGGCAGAGCTTCGTCACCGAGTTGCGAAACCGGGGCGTCGAGAAGATCTATGCGGCGACTCGTCGGCCGGAGACCATTCCCGCGATTCCTGGTGTCGTCCCGCTGCTGCTGGACGTCACCGATGACGCGTCCGTTGCCCGGGCCGCGGCCACGGCCGGCGACACGACACTGCTCATCAACAACGCCGGGGTTTCGACCTTCGCCCGGCTCACCGACGGCACAGAGCAGGACATCCGGCTGGAGATGGAGACCAACTTCTTCGGCACCCTGCGCATGGTGCGCGCCTTCGCGCCGATTCTCCGCGCCCATGGCGGTGGTGCCGTACTGAACGTGCTGTCGGTCATGGCGTGGATGGCGTACGAACACTCCAACAGTTACGGCGCGTCCAAAGCCGCGGCCTGGGCACTGACCAACGGCATCCGGTACGAACTCGCCGGTCAGGGCACCCAGGTGACGGGGCTGGCGATGGCAAGCGTCGACACCGACATGATGGCCGACATCGAAGACGAGAAGTCGGACCCGGCGGTGATCGTCCGGGCGGCACTGGACGGCCTCGAGGCAGGTTCTCTCGAAGTCCTGGCCGACGTGCGGACGGCTCGATGGAAGGCACGGCTCGGCGAGAACCCGGCCCTGCTGTATCCACAACTGGCCGCAACCGCCAAGGTGTAAGACCTAGGCGGCGGCCCCGTCTTCGCCGAAGCCGGGCAGCCAGCGGGAGACCAGCTCGACGAACGGACCCTCGGCGTCGAGCTGGGCGCACACTCCGACGACACCGGCGAAGACCCGGCCGAGCATGGCCAGTTCCGGGATCTCGGTGGGGGCTTTCACCGCCCTGGTGTTGGTCAGCGACACGTTCTTCATGTCGAGTGCGCGAGCGGTGTGGCCCTGCAACAGTTCTCGGCTGATGTGCACACTGTCGCCGTTGATCTGCGCGACGATCGGCGCGACCAGTCGTTCGATCGGGCCGAGTTCGAGCGCGTGGCCCGGGCGGACGAAACCGTTGTCCCGCAATACGATTGCCAACTGCTCGTAGTCTTCCTGTACTGCGCAGCGGGCCAGCTCGCCGATCACCGCCGGAATCCCTTCGGGCAGTGCGATGGACGCGCCGAAGTCGATGACACCGAGGCGTCCGTCTTCGAGCAGCTGGAAGTTGCCGGGATGCGGGTCGCAGTGCAGATAGCCGACGCGCACCGGCGAGGACAGTGAGAACTCGATGAGCAGTCGTCCGGCCCGATCCCGCTGCGCCTTGGTGCCGTCGACGATGATCTTGGCCAGCGGGGTGGCCTGCATCCATTCGGAGACAAGCACTTTCGGTGCGCTCGCGATCACCTTGGGCACGTGGAAGGCCGGGTCGCCCGCGAACACCTTGGCGAAGCGCCGCTGGTGATCCGCCTCGATCCGGTAGTCGAGCTCGTCGGCGGTGCGGTCGATGAACTCTGCGATCAAGGACTTGGCGTCCGCGCCGGGCATCATGAGACCGAAAGCGCCGGAGAACATCTGGAGCATCTTCAGGTCCGACATGAGGGCGGTGTCGGCGCCCGGGTACTGCACCTTCACCGCGACGGTGCGGCCGTCGCGCCACACCGTCGCGGTGCACCTGCCCGATGCTGGCGGCGGCGACCGGCTTGTCGTCGAACTCGGTGAAGCGCTCGCGCCACCGGCTGCCGAGCTGTTCGGCGAGCATCCGGTGCACCGAGCTGGTCGGCATCGGCGGCGCCTGGGACTGCAGCCGGGTGAGCGCGTCGCGATAGCGGTCCGCGAAGCGCGGGGGGATGCTGGCCTCGGCCACACTCAGCGCCTGGCCGAGCTTCATCGCCCCGCCCTTGAGCTCGCCGAGCACCGCGAACATCTGATCCGCGGCCTTGTCGATGAGCTCGTCGTCGAGTTCGCCGCGCGGTACGCCGGTCATCATCGCGCGACCGGTCGCGGTGACCCGGCGGGCCATGATGCCCATCGGCAGCCCGGCCAGCTTCGCCGACCGCGCCAAACCTTTACGCCTACTGCCTGCCATGGTTACCTCGCTTCGCTGCGTACCACCCACCCTATTCTGTCTGAGACAGCGAGGCAATGGGGCGATACGTTCAGCGCAAGCAGAATTCAGCGTGCAACACAGCGACGGATGCCGCTCATGGAAGTGCGATGAGCAGCGTCAGGCGGTCGCCGCGTGCTCGTCTTCGGTTTGCTCGTCGGATGCGCCGACCAGCTCGTCGAAGCGCAGGACGACCCGCTCGTGGTACATCCCGAACAGGTCTTCGAACAGCGCGACCTGCGCCTCGGACGGCCCGGAACCGGAGTCCCACACCGCCGCGAGCGCCCGCCAGACGAGCACGTGCAGGTCCGGTGCGCCGGCGAAGAAGGCCTCGACCGCCTCCGGCACCTCGAGCACCATCTCGCCGACCGAGTTCAGAATCGCGCGCTGCATGGTGAGTCCGAGCGCGGTGAGCAGCCTGCGGACCAACCCGACCTCGATCGCCAGAATCTGGCGCAGGTCCGGATCGTCCTGTCGGGCAATGGCTTCGAGCTTGTCGATCTCGGCCTTGAGTTCGGCCTGATCGATCGCCTGATCGCTGCCCGTGTAGGCGAGCAGCGTCTCCATCACGATGCCGCGCTCGACATCGACGATGTCGCGGAACATCTCTATCGCGATGTCCGGCATCGGAATCGAGAAGCGGAACAGCTGCCGGTACACATCGACGCCGCCCGCCTCGCGGACGTCACGAATGGTGAAACCCTTGCCGCGGCGCGCCTCGACGAACCCGTGTGTCTCCAGCCGCCCCAGCGTCAGCTGCGCGGTCGCCCGGTTCATATCGAACTCTTCGGCTACCTGGCGCACGGACGGCATGAGGTCCCCCGGCTGATACTCCCCCGCGGCAACCCGGCGTGCCAACTCATCGGCAACGTCGGCGACTACCGTCTGGGATCCCATCGAAGTCACCTTTCGACTACGTTAGATTACGTCCCAGACAGTCTAAGCCCTACTGTGCCAGACTGCACGTGTGCAACACTGGTCCGCGCACAGTGTGAGGTGAGTCATGACTATCCGGCGCAGCGGCGACAGTTCTGACGAGGGTTCAACGGGCAGGCGCTCACGCCTGTTCGCGTCGAGGTCCGACGGCAAACCCCCAGTTCGCGCGGCTGTTCGCAATGCCAAGCTGGCCGCGCTGCCGCTGGCCTTCGCCGGACGGCAGGCCGCGGGCGTCGGCAAGCGGGCACTCGGCAGATCGTCCGAAGAAGTCAATCGGGACATCCAGTTGCGCACCGCACAGCACATGTTCGAGGTACTCGGCGAGCTGAAGGGCTGTGCCACGAAACTCGGTCAGCTACTTGCCATTTACGAACTGGCGCTGCCACCGGAGATCGCCGAGCCCTATCGGATCGCGCTGAGTCAGCTCCAGGATTCGGCGCCGATCATGCTGCCGAAGACCGTGCACGAGGCCATCGCGGCCAGCATGGGCGAGGACTGGCGCTGGCATTTCCGGGAGTTCGACGATCGGCGAGCCGCCGCCGCCTCGCTCGGCCAGGTGCACCGCGCGGTGTGGCACGACGGCAGGCAGGTCGCGGTCAAGGTGATGTACCCCGGTGGCCGCCAGGCCGTCGAGGGCGACCTGGAACAACTGCGCCGGATCTCGCATCTGGCCACCGTCTTCCTGCCCGGCGCCGACGTCAAAGCGGTCACCGAGGCAATCTGCGACTGTGTCCTCGAGGAACTGGACTACGCGGCCGAGGCCGGATACCAGCGCACCTTCGCCGCGGCCTACGCCGATGATCCGGACTTCTACGTGCCCCAGGTGATCGCGCAGCGCGGCGACGTGTTGATCACCGAGTGGGTCGAGGGCACCCCGCTGACCCGGATCGTGGCCTCCGGCGCGCAGGCCGAGCGCGATCGGGTGGGCATGCTGATGGTCCGCTTCGTCACCTCGGGCTGGGGTCGGCACGGGCTGCTCTACGCCGACCCACATCCGGGCAACTTCCGGGTGCTGCCGGACGGGCGGCTCGGCGTGGTCGACTTCGGGGCATGCTGCGCCTGGCCGCCGGAGGGTTTCGAGGAAATGGCACTCGACTACTGCAAGGCCTTCTTCAACGGCGGCGGGCCGGAGAAGTTGGAGTTGGCCACCCGGCGGCACGGCTTCGTCACGACCGGCCGCTCGTTCGATACCGAGGCGCTCTACGCCGTTGTCGAACCGTGCAGTGAGCCGTTCAAGCACGCTACCTATCGGATGACGACACCCTGGCTGCGCAAGCAGGTGCTGCGCACGACCAATCCCCGGCTGTCGAACGTGGTGCGCGAGATGACCATGCCCGCCTACTTCACCCCGTTCGCCAGGGCCGCGCTCACGCTGGTCGGCGTGCTGAGCCAGCTGGAGACCGAGGGCCAGTATCGCGACGAGATCCTGCGCTGGATGCCGATGCTCGCCGAGGCGCTCGGGGCCATCGAGGATCCCGATCCGGACCGGCCGGTGGACTTGGCCGCGGTGCGTAAGCGGCGAAACGACACGGACAACCGGCAGATGTCGGTCGGCTGACCCCCTAGCTCACTGACTTTCCCGAAACCCTCGTCCGCATTGCACGGACGGGGGTTTTCGCGTCGTACACAGACTCTGGCCAAGCTGTCCCAGACAGTGTTATCGTCGTTGAAGCACTACCAACGGAGGTAAACCGTGTCGATAGCACCTGCGCAGGCGGCGCACTCGCGTTCGGTCGAGCAACCCGATTTCGAAGTCGTCGTGATCGGCGCGGGCTTCGGCGGCATCGGGATGGGAGTCGAACTCCGCAAGGCGGGAATTCACAACTTTCTGATCGTCGACAAGAACAGCGATATCGGCGGCACCTGGCAGGCCAACACCTATCCCGGTGTGGCGGTGGATATTCCGTCGGTCTACTACAGCTTCTCCTATGAGCCGCCGAAGGTGTGGTCGCGGATGTTCGCGCCGGGCGCCGAGGTGAAGGCGTACGCCGACCAGGTGGTCGACAAGTATGGGCTGCGGCCGCGAATCCTGCTGAACACCAAGGTGATCGGCGGCGAGTGGGACGAGCACAATCATCTCTGGCGCGGCAAGCTCGACACCGGCCAGGAGGTGACCTCGCGGTTCGTCGTCGGTGCCGTCGGCGGCCTGGAGGTGCCGAAGATGCCCGATATCGAGGGCATCGACAAGTTCGGCGGCAAGATCGTGCACACCGCGCAGTGGGATCACGACTACGACTACGCGGGCAAGCGGATCGCGGTCATCGGCACGGGTGCCACCGCGCTGCAACTGATTCCGGAGATGGCCGATGTCGCGTCGAATCTCACGGTGTTCCAGCGGCGCCCGATCTGGGTGGCCCCGAAACCGGACTTCCCGATTCCGGCGTTCGCGAAGAACATCATGGTCAATGTGGGTCCGCTGCGCCGGGTACTGCGCGCGGCGGTGACGCTGGGCATCGACTTCGGCATCTCCGGCATCGGGGTTTTCCACAGCCAGATCCCTGGCGTGGTCAAGCTCGCCCAGCGCGGCGGCGGGGCGCTGTATCGGGCGCAGCTGCCGGGGAATGCCGAACTGGCGCAACGGTTGACGCCGGATTACGTGCCGGGCTGCAAGCGGCCGTCGGTGTCGAATCGGTACCTGCGCACCTTCACCAGGGACCATGTCGAGCTGGTCACCGATGCGATCAAGAAGGTCACCAAGACCGGCGTCGTCACCGCGGACGGGGTGCTGCGCAAGGCCGATGTGCTGGTGTGCGCCACCGGTTTCCGGGTGATGGACAAGGGTTTCACGCCGCCGTATCCGCTGGCGGGCCGGGACGGGCTGGATCTCAGCGAGTTCTGGGATCGCAACCACTACCAGGCGTATCAGGGCGTGACGGTGCCGAAGTTCCCGAATCTGTTCCTGATCACCGGCCCATACGGGTTCGCGGCGGGCTCCTATCTCGCGATGATCGAGTGCACCACCAGGCATGCGGCGCGGGCGATCAAGGAGGCGCGCAAGCGTGGCGCGACCGCGGTGGAGATCAAGCAGGAGCCGCACGACGCCTACTACCGGCAGTGCGTGCGGCGCGGGTCACAGACGATGTGGTTGTCCGACGCGTGTGCCGATTCCAACACCTACTACGTCAACTATCAGGGCGATCCGGCGGCCATTCGGCCGAGTACGCACCTCGAAATGTGGTGGGGGAACAAGCACTTCCCGTTCGACCACTACTCGTTCACCCAGGTGCCCGATCATGCGAACGCCTCGTATACCGGTGACATCGAGGACGTCCGGCCGGACTCGTTCACGAACGAGGACCTCGCCGAGTTCTTCCGCAGCCGCAGGCTGAGCGTCCGTACCTAGCGCCTACCGAGGAGAGACATGCGCAGCAGAATCATCGGCCGTCGCAAGCGGCGCAAGGCAAGTCGGGCGCTCGCGGCAGGCAAGCCACCGCAGCATCCGGTCGTGATCACGGCACGAACCCCGGACAGCCCGCGTGCGCGGGCATTCGGGCTCGGGCTAGCCGGGACCGGCGCGGCACACTTCACGGCACCGCGGGCTTTCGATCCGTTGACCGCGCGGGCCTTTCCGCGCGCCACCCGACGCTGGACCTATCGCAACGGATTCACCGAGATGGTGCTGGGACTGGCGATCACGTTCCGGCGGAGCAGGCCGATCGGGTCGGTCGGCTTCATCGCCTACCTGGCCTTCCTCGCCGCGCGCTTCTCGGGCGCCCGACCGGTCGAACAGTCCGGGGCAAGCACATGGTAGCCGCGCCGAAACCAGTAGCGGCCGAACCGTATTCGGCATCGTTTGACCACGAGGTGGTGGTCATCGGCGCCGGTCCGGGCGGGATCGCGGCGGGGGTGAAGCTGCGCAAGGCCGGTGTCGAAGACTTCGCCATCCTCGAGCGGGCCGACGAGGTCGGCGGCAGCTGGCACGAAAACCGTTACCCCGGTTTGAGTGTGGACGTGCCCGCGCTCACCTATCAGTACTCGTTCGCCCGAAACCCCAACTGGACCAGGTTCTTTCCGCGCGGGCCGGAGGTGAAGGCCTATCACGTCGACGTGGCGAAGCGGTTCGGGCTCTACCCGCACCTGCGGTTCGGCATCAACATCGTGCGCCAGGAATGGGACGAGCAACGGCACGTCTGGCGGTTGCACGCGGCCGACGGAACCCTGATCACCGCGCGTTTCGTGATCAGCGCGGTCGGTGCCTTCGTCAACCCGAAGGACGATCCCGGCATCCCCGGTCTCGCCTCCTACACCGGCAAGTTGCAGCGGCCGAGCGATTGGGATGACGAATACGACTACGCGAACAAGCGGGTCGCGGTGATCGGCACCGGGGCGAGTTCGGTGCAGATCGTGCCGTCGCTCGCACCGCACGTCGCCGAATTGGCCGTGTTCCAGCGAACTCCCGTCTGGTCGGTGCCGAAACCCGATGTGGCGGTGCCGGAGTCGGTGAAGGCGATCCTCCGGGTTCCCGGCGTGCAGGCGGGCATCAACAACGCGGTGCTCATCGTCGTCGATATCGGATTGCGCGCCGGTGTCTCCGCACCGATGTGGCTGGTGCGGCCGACGCTGCGCACGGTGGACGCGGTCGCGATCGCGGCCTACCGGCGTTATCTGCGGTGGGTAGTCAAGGACCCGGCGACCGCGGCGGCGCTAGCACCCGACTACGGCCCGATTGCCAAGCGGCCCACCATGTCCAACTACACCTTCACCTTCAATCGCGACAACGTCCGCCTGGTCACCGAGCCCATCACCCGGATAACCGCCGACGGCATCGAGACCGCCGACGGCGTCGAGCACCGGTTCGACATGATCGTGCTCGCCACCGGCTACGAGGTGTTCTCCGATCCGGAGTCGTACAAGCCGGGCGCCATCGTCGGCCGCGACGGGTTCGATCTGAGCACGTTCTTCGCCGAGCAGGGCCTGCAGGCGTATCAGAGTGTGGCGCTGCCCAAGCTGCCCAACTGGTGGATGCTGGTCGGGCCGTACTCGTGGACCGGCAGCGGCTGGCACGCCTTCGTCGAGATGACCGCCGACCACGCGGTGCGCGCGATCACCGAGGCGCGGCGCCGGAACGCATCCGTGCTGGAGGTGCGCCAGTCGGTGCACGACGCCTACCACCGGCGCATCCACCGCAAGGCCGCGGCGCTGCGGTTCTATCTGACCGAACTCAACGGCCACGTGCCGAGCTACTACCGGAACTCGCAGGGTGACACCACCTATGTGCGCCCGTCGGGCTTCTTCGCCGCGCGCCGCGGCAACCGCAAGTTCCCGCTCGGCGATTACGTGTACGGCGTGCTCGACGCCACGCCGGCCGCCCCGGCCGAGTCCAACGGAAAGGCGGCCGTGACGGCCACCAGCACCGCCTGACGCCCGCACGGTCGCGGAATTCCGGAACACGAGGGGTTGCCGGAAAATCGCAACGCGCGACCGATTCGCCTCCCGACCCGACCACCCGCACCCATGCTCAGCCGCCCGCCGTACAAAACGAACACCACCTGCGCGGGGCGATAGCTGGGCAATATGATCGCGAGTGGTTCGACCGGGAGGGAGCGATGTGACAACCGAGTCGGTAATGGAGGCACAGGCGCGCACGGAGCGCTTCGCGGACTTGTTCGCCCATCGGCGCTGGATCCGCCGCAGTCAGCCGTTTCCGCACGTGTATGCCAGGGACGTGTTCGTGCCCGGGTTCTATCAGCGGATGACCGATGATCTGGCGCAGGTCCGGCGCGACCGCCCCGAGCTGTTCGGGCAGGTGGCGACGAACTACAGCGCCGACGGCGTCGCGCTGGCCGAGCTGCGGGACACCTCGCTCGCGGTGTTCGCCTCCCGCGAGTGGCACGACCTGGTCGCGGGCATCGCGGGCGTCACCGCCACCGGGGACGTCGAGGGATCGGTGCATCATCACGGACCGGGCGCCCCATACGGCTGGCCGCACAACGATCTCAATCCCGCGTGGTTCCCCGGCGCGGCACCCGGACCCGACGAGGTGCGACTACCGGACAACAGCGTGGTGAATACCAAGTTCGGTACGCGCGAATCGGGTGTGCCCGCCCGCGAATCGGTGCGCGCGGTCGCGGTGCTGTTCTATCTGGGCAACCCCGGTTGGCAGCCGGGCGAGGGCGGCGAGACCGCGCTCTACGACAACCTCGCCGAGGGCGAGAAGATGCCGGAGCTGACACTCATTCCGCCGCTGGACAATTCACTGATCCTGTTCGAGGTCACGCCGCGCACCTGGCACACCTTCGCGGGCGGCAACATCAAAGACCGCAACAGCGTGGTGATGTGGGTGCACCGGACCAAGGACGAGGCGATCGAGCGCTGGGGAGGAGACCGAATTGTCTACTGGTGAACGCCGGGTCTGCCTGATCACGGGCGCGGGCGGCACGCTCGGCAACGTGTTCTGCCGCTCCTATTACACCGAATACGACATCGTCGCGGTGTGCCGCACCCAGACGCCCGCCGTGCCGTCGCAGCTGGAGTGGTTCGTCGATCCGCTCGAGCCGAAAAAGGCGGTGCCGGAGAACGATTCGCGGGTCTTCGTGATCCGCGCCGACCTCACCGCGCCGGGTGAGGTGGAACGGGTCGTCGATCTCGCGCTGGCCAAGTTCGGCAAGGTCGATCTGCTGGTCAACAATGCCGCACACGTCCAGCTGCAACCGCGCGGCATCGTCGACGGCGACGCCGCGATGGAGCAGTTCGATCCGCACTTCTCGCTGAATGTCGGCGTGCCACTGCGTCTTTCGGCGCGACTGGCGCAACGCTTCTGGCTGCATGCCGGGGCGGAGAATCGCGCGGCGAACCGGAACATCGTCAATGTCTCCAGCATCTCCGGCTCGGAGGTGTACCCGGGGCAGACGCTGTATTCCGCGTCGAAGGCCGCGCTCAATCAGCTGACCCGCAATATCGCCGACGAATTCGGCGAATTCGGGGTGCGCGCGAATGCCATCGCGCCGACCACCTTTCCGGCGCTGGTATCCACCGAGCAGGTCGCGCAGGCGATCGTCGAACTCGACGCGGCCGACTTCACCGGCGGCGTGTTCGGCGTCGGCGTGGAACCGAGCCCGGCGGATGGCGGCCGCCACGCCCAGGTCGCCGAGGCCGAAAAGTAACCGCTACCCGGTGACCCGCTCGGACAGCTCCCACAACTGTTGCGCGAGAGCGGGATCCACCGCCTGCTTGTTGCTCGGCGGTTCCAGCTTGAATCGGTGGAAGTACTGGCCGTTGATGTCGTCGGTGGTGGTGGCCAAGTGCACCAACGGTTCCGAGCCTTTCTCCGGTCGAATGAAGAACGGCTTGGACAGCGGCGACCGGATGAGCCGTCCGAGGCCGAGCGGCGCGTGGTCATACACGTGGGTGGCGACCGCGCCGGGATGGAAGGCGGCGGTGACCACCCCGGTGCCCTCGGTGCGGCGCGCCAGTTCCCTGGTGAACAAGATGTTCGCCAGCTTCGTCGCGGCGTAGGCGCCCATCTGGTTGAACGAGCCCGTCGTCGCGTTGGCGGTGTCGAGGTTCAGCCTCGCTATCCGGTAGGTCGTGCTCGCCGTGTTGACTACCCGGGCCTGCGACTGCACGAGCCGGTCCAGCAGCAGGCTGGTCAGCAGGAACGGGGACAGATGGTTGACCTGGAAGGTCAGCTCGTTGCCGTCGGCGGTGGCGGTGCGCTTCGGCCAGGAGCCGCCCGCGTTGTTGGCGAGCACGTCGATCCGCGGATAGCGGTCGAGCAGTTGGTCGGCGAGCTTGCGCACCTCGTCGAAGCGGGCGAAGTCGGCGAGGAACGGCTCGGCACCCGCCTTGGCCGCCACCTCCGCCGTCCGTTCCGGTGAGCGACCGACCACCGCGACGGTCGCACCCCGCGCGGCCAATGTCGCGGCCGCCACGGCGCCGATGCCGGAGCTCGCGCCGGTCACCACCACCGTCTTTCCGGTCAGATCCTGGTCCTGCACAGCCATCCCTGCCTCCTGATCAAAGCGCTTGCGAGTCGCGAATGCGCGAGGCCGCACGTTGGTCTAACTGACCTGATCGTCTTCGGCGCGGGCGGATTCGGCAAGACGGCCTCGCATATTCGTGGCTCGCCAGCGCGCTAAGCCGACGCTCCCGCGAAGTGCTCGGCGATCTCATCCGACGTGGTCAGCCATACGCCCGGATGGTTCACCACATACTCGAGCGCCTGGTCCAGATACTTGGCCCGGAACGCCTGCCCGATGACGAATGGATGCAGCGCGAGCGCCAGCACCCGGCCGCTGTCGGCCGACTCGGCATAGAGCTGGTCGAGCTGGTCCTTGACGATCTGCACGAAGTCGGGTCCGCTGGTGCCCTTGCCGAGGAACAGCGTGTTGTCGTTCAGCTCGACCGTGTACGGAACGCTGAGCATCCCCGGCACATTCAGCGGATACGGCTGGTCGTCGTTGGTCCAGTCGAGCACGTAGTTCAGGCCGAGCTCGGCCAACAGCGCTGGGGTGTGGAAGGTTTCGGTGAGCGCGGGTCCCATCCAGCCGCGCGGCCTGCGGCCGGTGGCCCGCTCGATGGTCTCGACCACCTCGGTGAGGTAGCCGCGCTCCTCCTCGATGGACATGTCGGCCTGGAAGACCGAGTTGTTCTTGCCGTGCGCCAGCCAGGCCCAGTCCCTGGCCAGGCCCGCCGTGATGATCTGCGGATTGTGCTGGACCACATCGGAATTGAGCAGCACGCTGGCGCGGATGCCACGCCGGTCCAGGATCTCCATCAGCCGCCAGATGCCGACCCTGGGGCCATAATCGCGCCAGCCGTAGTTCAGCGGATCGGGGGCGAGGCCCGCGGTACCGGGGAAGATGCTCGTCGACGGCCGATCCACCTGGTAGTGCTCGACGTTGAGGCCCACATAGAAGGCGACCCGAGCGTCGCCGGGCCAGTGAATCGGCGCGCGGTCGACGATCGGGCTGTAGTTGTATAGCTCGTTGTCCATGCCGTCGATTGTCGAACCTGACACCAGTGTCACGTTCAACCTCCACTCGGCGTGAGGTACCGCACAGGGCATCGGACCAGCCGACATTTGGCCCGGGCGCGCGCGGCGTGTTGGTGTGTATCGTCCACGCCGGTCTCCTGCATACTCACCGAAAGGGTGAGCGAGGGTAGCCGACGCAGCTCCAACTCGATCCGAAAGTGCCGAATAGATGCGAGTCGACGGGCGGGAAATCCCGGTAACGGGCAACCTGCTACAACCGCTGATCCGGCGGACGAGTGACATCATCCGCGTCGTGCTGGCGGCGGTGTGGGTGGCGATTGTCGTCGCGGCGTCGGTGATCACCCGGCCGGAATGGCTTGCGCTGGAACGTTCGGTGTCCAACATCGTCGGATTCCTGAACCCCGATCAATCGAACTTGGTCTACCTCGTCTACGGCATGGCGATTCTGGCGTTGCCGTTCGCCATCCTGCTCGAGCTGATCATCGGCAGGCAGTGGAAACTGCTCGCGGGCTACGCGGCGGCGGGCCTGACCGCGGGACTGCTGCTCTCGATCACCGGCACGGGCCTGTCGGCCCCGAAATGGCATCTGCAGGTGCCGGATCGACTCGATACCTTCCTGTCGCAGTTCCTGGACGATCCGCGATGGATCGCGATGCTGGCGGCCGTGCTGACGGTGTCGAGCCCGTGGCTGCCCAACCGGCCACGGCGGTATCTGTGGTTCCTGCTGCTGGCGTTCGCGCCGATCCACCTGGTGGTCAGCACGGTGGTGCCCGCTCGGGCGATGTTCGGGCTGGCCGTGGGCTGGCTGGTCGGCGCGGTGATCGTGCTGGTCGTCGGCACGCCCGCGCTGGAGGTGCCGCTCGATGCCGCGGTGCGGGTGCTGGCCAGACGTGGGCACACGGTCACCAGATTCACCGTGGTGCATCCGGCCGGACGCGGTCCGCTGGTGCTGGCCGCCGCCATCGACGGACCCGAACGCGGACTAGTCGTCGAGATGTACGGCAAGAACCAGCGCAGCTTCGGCGCGCTGCGCCAGCTGTGGCGCTGGCTCACCTTCCGCGCCAGCGAAACCGCGGCGATGCACGGCTCCATGCACCGCGCGGTCGAACATCGCGCCCTCATGGCCCTCGCGATCGGTGAGCTCGGCCTGGCCAGCAGCACGCCGGTCGCCGTCACGGCGCTGGATCGCGGCTGGATGCTGCACGCGCACACCATTCCAAAGGGCACCCGGATCAGCGAAGCACCCGTCGAGCAGCTGGCGGGGGTGTGGAAGTCACTCGACGATCTGCACCAGGGCCAGATCGCGCACGGCGACCTGCGCCCGACCGAGATCCGAATCGACAACGGCACCACGCTGTTCGGCGGATTCGCCAGCTCCGAATACGGCGCCTCGGCCAAGCAGCAGCAGTCCGACATCGCGCAGCTGCTGGTATCGACGACCGCGATCTTCGGCAAGGAGGCCGCGGTCAGCGCGGCCATCAAGTCCCTCGGCGAACAGCCGGTGCTCGCCGCGGCGAGCCGCTTGACCAAGTCCGCCATGCCCGCCGGGCTGCGCAAGACGGTGCCGGACTGGAAGGGGGCGCTGTCCGGCGCGCGCGACGAGGTGCGCAAGCAGACCGGGCAGGATCGCATCCAGGCCGAGCAGATCACCCGGTTCACCCGCAACCAGATCATCCAGCTGGTGCTGCTGATCGGGCTCGTCTACGTCGCGTACCCCTTCATCAGCGCGGTGCCGACCTTCTTCACCCAGCTGAAGACGGCCAACTGGTGGTGGGCACTGCTCGGGCTCGCGGTGTCCTGCCTGACCTATGTCGGTGCGGCGGCGGCACTGTGGGCCTGCGCGTCCGGCGCGGTCAGCTTCAAGAACCTGGTGATCATGCAGATCGCCAACACCTTCGCCGCGACCACCACCCCGGCCAGGGTGGGCGGGCTCGCGCTCAGCGTGCGCTTCCTGCAGAAGGGCGGCGTCGGTACAGTGCGCGCCACCGCCGCGGTCGCCCTGCAACAGGCGGTACAGGTGATCACGCACCTCTGCCTGCTCGCCGTGTTCAGCGTCGCGGCGGGCACCTCCGCGGACCTTTCGCACTTCGTGCCGGATGCCACGGTGTTGTATCTGATCGCCGGTGTCGGCGTCGGCATCATCGGCACCTTCATGTTCGTGCCGAAACTGCGGCACTGGCTGAACAATTCGGTGCGCCCGCAATTACAGGAGGTGCTCAGCGAACTCGCCGATCTGGCACGCGATCCGAAGCGTTTCTCGGTGATCGTGCTCGGCTGTGCCGCGATCACCCTCGGCATGGCCGGGGCGCTGTGGGCCAGCGTGGAAGCCTTCGGCGGCGGCACCACCTTCGTCACCGTCACCATCGTCACCATGATCGGCGGCACGCTGGCCTCGGCGGCGCCGACCCCCGGCGGCGTCGGCGCCGTCGAGGCCGCGCTGATCGGTGGTCTCGGCGCCTTCAATGTGCCACTGGATATCGCGGTCCCGTCGGTGCTGCTCTATCGCGTACTCACCTGCTGGCTGCCGGTGCTCTGCGGCTGGTTCACGATGCGCTGGATGGCGTCGAAAGACATGATCTAGCCACCGATTTCCTTGACAGCGAGCAACACTCCCGTCGCAACGTCAGTGTCTGCGCGGCACCGAGTTCGAATCGGCAATTCGGTGCGGCATGGGAATGTTCGGTCGCGTAGTCGATCATTTCCGCGGCCGGATCGACGCCGACGACGCCGCCGTCCGGACCGACTCGCGCGGCCAGTGCCCGAAATCCCCTGGGCCACAACCGATATCAGCTACCAGGTGGCCGGGGCCCGCGCCGCTGAGGGCAACCAGCCGAGCGTTGAGGCGGGCGCCGCGGCCGAGCAGAAATAGGGCCTTGAATGCGCGGTAACTCCGTGGCTTGGTAAGCAGAACACCGGTTTCGGTGTCATGGTGGCCCTGTCGAATGGAAGACTGGGGTGCGTTTTTGGTCATGTGTTCATGGTCGGGAGGGACCGCGGCTTCGACCAGAGGCAAAACCACGGAAACCGTTCCATTCGGGACGGATTCGCGACATTTGTACGGGAGGCACATTGTCGTCGGAAGTAAAAAGGCTGACGGGCAGCACGGATCGCCGGGTGCGGCGGACGAAGAGCCTGCTGCATCGGGCATTGATCGAACTCATGCTGGAGCGCGGCTACGACCGAATCTCGGTGCGGGACATCCTGCATCGCGCCGATGTCGGGCGGTCCACGTTCTACGCGCACTTCCGCGACAAGGACGACCTCCTGCTGCTGAGTAGCACCGACTACCTGCGTGCCGCGGTGACCGCGCCGGGCACCGCCGCCGGTGTCGACAGCACCAAGCCGCTGGCGCCGGTGCACACGCTGTTCCAGCTGGCCGCGGCGAATCCCGAGGTGTATCAGGCGTTGCTCGGCCGCAAGAGCGGTGCCCTGCTGCTGCGGACGACACGGGAGATGGTCGCCGAGATCCTCGCCGAGCGACTAGCCGAACTGCTCGACATGGACGAGGCCGAATTCGATTCGACGGTGACGTTCCTGTCCTGGGGTGTGGTCGGCGTGCTCGGGGCCATCGCCGACGCGGACCCGCCGCTGGCGCCCACCGAGGCGTATCGACGCCTGGAACGACTGATCGGACCGGGCCTGTCCGGCCGGGTCCGATCAGGCTGAGTCAGTTCCCGTATTGCGCGGTCTCCGGGCACTCGATCAACAGGGTGTGCGCGGGCTGCTCGGCGACGGGACGATGCCGAACGCCCTTGGGCACCACGAACAGTTCGCCGGGGTGCAGCGTGACCGGGTCTTGTCCGGCCAGCTCGATCCGGAACGATCCGTCCCAGCACAGGAACAGTTCGTCTTCGTCGTGGTGGTGCCACGGGAATTCGCCGGCCAGCTGGGCGACGCGGACGACGGTGTCGTTGACGACGGCCAGCTCGCGCTGTTGAAAGGGACCGGGCAGCCCGGCGACCACGTCCTTGATCGATACCGGACCGGTGATTCTTGCTGCTGTCATGCCGTTAATCGTCGAACGACCCCGGTCGCCACTCCATGGCCAATCGGGCAGAATTGGTTTGGCTATGGATCCAATCAATGTCGCCGAACGGCTCGGGCGCTGGTCAGCGGGCCGCGGCGCGCTCTATGCGCTGCTGGCCGCGCGACTGCGCCGCCTGATCGATGACGGTGAGCTGCCCGCGGGCACGCCGCTCCCGCCGGACCGGGTGTTGGCGAGCACGCTGGCGGTGGGACGCAGCACCGTGGTCGCGGCCTACGACCTCTTGCAGTCGGAGGGCAGGATCGTCCGGCGGCAGGGCAGCGGAACCCGGGTGGCCGGAAATCCGCTCGCCAGGCCCGCCGAAACCACCAGCGCACCGGTCTTCCTCGACCTGCTCGAGCCGCAGGCGAACGTGATTCCGCTGGCCTGCGCCGCGCCCGACACCCCACCGGCGGAGCTGACCGAGTGCTACGCCAGGGTCCTGCCCGAGCTCGCCGCGACCACCAGCGATATCGGCTACTACCCGACCGGCCATCCCCGGTTACGGCACGCCATCGCCGAGTACTACCGAAATCGGGGTATACCAACCTCTTTCGAGCAGGTGCTGGTCACCACCGGTGGGCAACAGGCGCTTTCGCTGCTGGCCCGTTGTTTCTTGCAGCCGGGCGATCGGGTGCTGATGGAAGCGCCGAGCTCGCCACCAGCGCTGGAGGCGTTCCGCGCCGAAGCGGCTGTGGTCCATGGCCTTTCGCCGGGACTGCCCGGATTAGCCGCGGCCGCACGGGAGCATCGGCCCGCGCTCGCCTACGTGATCCCCACGTTCCAGAACCCGACCGGGTCGGTGCTGTCACCGCTGACACGCAGGCGGTTGGCGGAAACGGCGGCCGCGGTGGGGGTTCCGCTGGTCGAGGACGAGGTGCTCGCCGAGCTCGGCTTTCCCGGGTTCCGCACGCCGCAACCGCTGGCGGCCTACTCGGACGCCGTGATCACGGTCGGCTCGCTGAGCAAGACGGTGTGGGGTGGACTCCGCATCGGCTGGGTCCGGGCCGCCGCCCCGACCATCGCCAGGCTCGCCCGGATCCGCGCGGTGCACGACCTCGGCGGCGACGTCCCGGCACAGCTGGCCGCGGCCGAACTGATGCCGCGCCTGGCCGCCGTCTGCGCACGCCTCGCGCCCGAGCGGAAGGCCAGGCACGACCACCTGCGCGCCGAACTCGCTCGGCTACTGCCGGATTGGCACGCGCCGGAAGTCGCGGGTAGCCAAACACTGTGGGTGCGTTTGCCTTACGGCGACGGCACCTCGTTCGCCCAGGCCGCCCTGCGGCACGGCGTCGCGATTCTGCCCGGCAGTGGGCTGGATCCGACCGGCGGCAGTGCGGACCACATCCGCGTCCATTTCCTGCACCCGCCGGATACTCTCACCGAAGCGGCCCGCCGACTGGCCGAGGCCTGGCGCACCTACCGCCCACCGGCCCGCCCCGTCCCCGCACCCCCTGCGCTCGCCATTTAGGCGATAGCAGGGGTGGCGGGGTCAGCCGACGACGACGGTTTCGGCGAGACGAGCGGTGATGAGTTGTTCGGCCTCGCTGACGATTCGGGTGATGAGTTCTTCGCAGCTGGGGATGTCGTGAATGAGGCCCTGGACCTGACCCGCACTCCAGATGCCCGCGTCGAGGTCGCCCTCCTCGAAGACGCGGCGGCCGCGGGCACCGGCGACCAGGTCCCGGACGTCGTCGAAAGTGCCGCCCGCCCTTTCGATTTCGACGACCTTGCGACTGATCTCGTTGTCGGCGACGCGGGCGGTGTTGTGCATGGTGCGGAAGATCAGTTGGGTATCGCGCTCGGTGTGCGCGACGATCTGATCCTTGACCTTCTGATGCACCGCGGACTCCTGGGTGCACAGGAAGCGGGTGCCCATATTGATGCCGTCGGCGCCTAGGGCGAGGGCGGCGACCAGTCCGCTGGCATCGGCGAAACCGCCGGACGCGACCATCGGAATGTCCAACTCCCGTGCGGCGGCGGGGATCAGGATCAGGCCGGGCACGTCGTCCTCGCCGGGGTGACCCGCGCATTCGAAGCCGTCGATGCTGACGCCGTCGACGCCGATCCGCTGCGCCTTCAACGCGTGCCGCACGCTGGTGCACTTGTGCAGCACCTTGATGCCCGCGTCCTTGTAGTACGGCAGGAACGGCTCCGGATTGCTGCCGGCCGTTTCGACGATCGTGACGCCGCTGTCGATGATCGCCTGCACGTACTCGGCGTACGGCGGCGGGTTGATCGACGGCAGGATGGTGACGTTCACGCCGAACGGCTTGTCGGTCAGCTCCCGAGTACGCGCGATCTCGCGGCGCAGGTCGTCCGGCGTCGGCTGGGTGAGGGCGGTGATGAAGCCCAGCCCGCCCGCGTTGGCGACGGCCGCGACGAGTTCGGCTCGGCCGACCCACATCATGCCGCCCTGCACGATCGGGTGTTGCACACCGAAGGTCTCGGTGAACCTGGTCCGCAGCATTGCGCTCTCCTCTACCTCGCGCGGGCGTGCCAGTTCGCCCGGAGACCTGAATGGTGACACGAGGATCCCCTCGGGTTCAACTGGTAAGTGAGCCGTCATTCGCATCGTCATGCGGTATGCGAGCGCTTACCGTTCGATCTTCGGGCGCCCATTTACCGGCGAATCGGCAGTTGGGGTCGGTTTTATCGGATCAGGTGCTGCTTCCGTCCGATTAACGACGGTTCATCTTCCGATCCCTTGCCGGTCGGTTAAGTTAATTGCTATTCTGCTGCTAGTTCAGCCCGTCACAGTTGTCGGCCACCCTGGCGGACGCAGCTGACGGTCCGAGAGGAGTTCGTGGCATGACCACCCGTTCGCAGGCGCTCGATGAGCCGCTCAGGTCGCGGCGCAATCACTGGAACAACCAGATCGCCGTGCACGCGCAGATGCGCCCGGACGCGGTCGCCCTGCGGTTCCGGGACGCGGACACCACCTGGCGGCAGCTGCACGAGCGCTCGCTGAAGTTCGCCGACGCGCTGGCCCGCCGCGGTGTCGGCTTCGGCGACCGGGTACTGATCCTCGCGCTGAACTACCCCGAATACGTGGAGGCGGTGTTCGGCATCAACGCGCTCGGTGCCATCGCGGTGCCGGTCAACTTCCGCCTCACCCCGCCCGAGGTCGCCTACATCGTGAGCGACAGCGGCGCGAAGGCGATCGTCACCGACACCATGCTGCTGCCGCTGGCCAGCGCCGTTCGGGCGCAATCCGCCACGCTGGAAACGTGTTTCGTGATCGGCGGAACGACCGCGGACGGCGTGTTCGGCTTCGATGACGTGCTCGCCGAGGAGGGCGACCCGCACACCCCGCTCGACATCCCCGAGGACACCCCCTCGCTGATCATGTACACCTCGGGCACCACGGGCAGCCCGAAGGGCGCGATCCTGTCCTACGCGAACATGAATGCCCAAGCGCTGACCGTCATTCGGGCCCTCGCGACGGAACAGAGCTCGATCGGCTTCTGCACCTCACCGTTGTTCCACATCGCCGGACTCGGCAGTCTCGCACCGTGTTTCCTGCTCGGCGCGAAGACCGTTCTGCATCCGCTCGGCGCGTTCGACGCCACCGAATTCCTCGACGCGGTCGAGCGGGAGCAGGCGACGAGCGCGTTCTGCGTGCCCGCGCAGTGGCAGGCCATCTGCGCCGAACCGCGGGTTAAGGAGCGGAAGCTGGCGCTGACCGCACTGAGCTGGGGTGCCGCACCCGCCTCCGACACGGTGTTGCAGGCGATGGCCGACTGTTTCCCGAACGCGTTCAACGTCGCGGTATTCGGGCAGACCGAGATGTCGCCGATCACCTGCGTGCTCGACGGCAAGGACGCGCTGCGCAAGCTCGGCTCGGTCGGCAGGCCCATCCCGACCATCCAGGCCAGGGTCGTCGACGACGAGATGAACGACGTCGCGCCCGGTGAGATCGGCGAAATCGTCTACCGCGGACCAACTCTCATGCAGGGCTACTGGAACAAGCCCGAGGCGACGGCGGAGGCGTTCGCCGGCGGCTGGTTCCACTCCGGCGACCTGGTCAGCCAGGACGAGGAGGGCTTCGTCTGGGTGGTGGACCGCAAGAAGGACATGATCATCTCCGGCGGCGAGAACATCTACTGCGCCGAGGTGGAGAACGTGCTCTTCGCGCACCCGAAGATCCGCGAGGCCGCGGTGATCGGCCGGGCGCACGAGAAATGGGGCGAGGTGCCCGTTGCCGTCGTCGCGCTCAACAGCGCCGACGACGAGCTGTCGCTGGACGAGCTGACGGTGTTCCTCAACGACAACCTCGCGCGCTACAAGCACCCGAAAGACCTGGTACTGGTCGCGGAGCTGCCGCGCAATGCCAGCGGCAAGGTCGTGAAAATTCAACTGCGCAAGGATTATTCATCCTGATTCGATAGGCGAATGTAGGGTCGGGGGATGGCGATCCCCCGTATCCGCGCGGCCGTACTCGCATTGCACTGGCAGGTGAATGTGATCAAGCCGGAAGGATTCTTCGGGCCCATGCTCGCGGAGCCGGTCGCCAGCAGCGGGGTCGTTGCGCGTGCGGTGGAGTTCCATGAAGCGGCACACGGGGTTCCGGTGATCTTCACCCGGTTCACCATTCCGGTCGGCGAGGGCGAGTTGGTGCGCAATACCGGCTTCATGCGGTCGGTGGGCGCGGCGCAGACCGAGTTCCGGCCGGATTCCCCAGGTAGCCAGCTCATTCCGGAGATGGCCGGGCAGGCGACCGAGGTGTTCGACAACCAGAAACTGTCCGGGCTGGCGGGCAGCAAACTGGCGGAGTGGTTTGCCGGTCAGGGCATCGACACCTTGTTCATCACGGGTGTCGCAACCAACCTGACGGTGGAACAGACCGCACGACACGCGACCGACCTGGGCTTCACCGTGCATCCCGTCGCCGACTGCACCATCGCGGCCAGTCCGGAGGCGCACGAAGCGGCACTGGCGAATCTGGAACTCGTCACCGCGGGTTCGCGGACCGCGGCGCAGGCACTGGAGTTGATCGGCCGCCGCTGAGCACGGCACGGGCCACGGACGCCGTGTTTGAATGATCTCGGCAACATGACCGCTATGGCCGAATCTCGGTGCAATCTCAGCCGATTCGGCCGCTTCGTCTAGAGATCAGGAGCCACCTCGGTGAAAGCCACCTACCTCGCGGTTTACGCCGCGACCGCCCTTGCGGTGATAGCCGGTTCGACCGGCTGCGGCAAGGACGACACGGACCACTCGGAACACGCCGCGCACGGCAGCTCGACCTCCGCCGGCGCGGCCGCCGTCCACACCGCCGACGCGACCAAACAGGCGGACTCGACGCACAACCACCCGGCCCCCACCGACAAGGTGGATGACGTCAACTGCGGCCCCGTCACCGACGCGGGCGGCGGCACCCGCACCGTCATCGCCGTCAGCACCGTGTCGGGCCGGGTCGGCTGCACGGAAGCGATCAATGTCGCGACGAAGTACGCGACGACGGTGAGCAACACCGACGTTCAAACGGTCGACGGCTGGCAATGCAACGCCCAACCCGATCCGGCCACACCGTCCGTCTGTGCCAAGGGCGGCTTGATCATCGGCCTGCGCGCCAGCTGATCTGCTGATCCGACGCCGGACCCGCAGCAGGGTCCGGCGGGCGCCCCTTCAGCTCACTTGACCGCGCGGGCCAGCACAGCGTTGTAGTCGTGGCTGGCGATGACCTCGATGTCCGGCGGGAGAGCGTGCAGGCGTTGGATGGTGCGGAACGCGGCGTCGCGGTCGGCGTCGAAGAGGTTGCCGGGCATCGGGGCCTTCTCGCGGATCAGCTTGATCTGCAAGGTGTTCCAGACCGCGTCGCCGGCCAGCAGGACCCGGGTGCCGTCGTCCACCGCGAGCAGGACGCCGATGCTGCCGGGGGTGTGACCCGCCAGGTCGACGAGAACCACGGCACCGTCGCCGAACACGTCGTGGCTGCGCGGGAAGGTGAGGACGGGCGGGCCGTCGAGTTCGACCGGTGCGATGGACTGGCTGCGCAACGGTTCGCGGATCACGCCGTACGGTGCGGTGTCACCGTGCATGGCCCAGTCGTACTCCACCGCGGGGACGCGGAGTTCGAGCGCGTCCGGCAGCTCGAGCAGGCCCGCGACGTGGTCCCAGTGCAGGTGCGTGGCCAGCGTGAAGTCGATGTCGGCGGCGGCGAGGTCGCGGGCCGCGAGTGCGTTGCTCAGCCCGAGGACGGGCTTGTCCGGTGACACGAGCTTGCCGACGGGGAAGGGGTGGCCCGGTAGGACGCGCCGGTGCACGTCGGCGCAGATGGCGGGATCGACGAGAAACCTGGCCTGCGGATGCTCGACCAGGAACGCGCCCATCGACATCGGCAACTCGCGCAAACTGCGCACACCCTCGGCGACGATGATGGTCGGCGCGGACATGGTGGCCTGCGGCAGCGAGAGCAGCCGGACCGTCGCGGTGGCCTTCGGGGCGGGCGCGGCGACCAGGCTCGCGAGAAACGCCTGGTCGGGGCGGCGTGGCCGGAGCAGTCGGGCGGGCGTTGCGGCCAATGCGGCGCAACAGCGCGCCAGCGTGCCGAGGGTTCCGGGTCGTCCGTCGGCCAGCCGTGCGGAGTTTTCGCTCACCTCGCAACGGTAGGTGATGGGCCCCGGCGACGCAGCCGGAGCCGGGCCACGCAAATGACTCTTCTCCATAGTGCGATATCTCGGCATAATCGCGGGGGGGTACCTGGGCGGTCGAGACGAGCCGCCGATTCGGGGGTAGTGCGTCTTGGGATGGATCGGAGCTCGATGGTGCGCAGTCGTGCAGCGCTCACGACCACGGCGGTGACGGCCGTGGCCGAGCTGCTCGGCGTCGACGCGACCGCCGTCTGCACCGACGCGCCGTTCGCCGATCTGGGCCTGAACTCCACCCAGCTGGCCCGGCTGACGGCGCGTCTAGAGGATGCCATGGGAGTCGAGGTTTCGCTGACCGCGATGTACGACTACCCCGACATAGACCAATTGGTCGAGTTTCTCGCGATGCGATGACCGGGATATCCATCGTCGGGATCGGCTGCCGAGTACCGGGAGCCGGGAACGGCGACGAATTCTGGCGGCTGCTGCTCGCGGGACGCGACGCCACCGGGCCGCCACCGGCCGGGCGACTCGGCACCAGGCACGGCGGATACCTGGACGGCGTCGACTCGTTCGACAACGAGTGGTTCGCCCTCGCCGAGCGGGAGACCACGCTGATGGACCCACGGCAGCGACTGGCCATGGAGGTCGCCGTCGAGGCCCTCGACGATGCCGGGATAGGTTATCGCGCAAAGGGTTCGGGTGCCGCGGTGGTCTTCGGTGCGGGCAGCTACGACCACGGCATCGCGGTGCTCGGCCGGGACGGTTTCGATGCGCCCTACGCCGTCACCGGATCGGCGCTCAGCATCATCGCCAACCGTCTGTCGTATGTGCTGGATCTGCGCGGGCCGAGCCTGGTGCTGGACAGCGCGTGCTCGTCGTCGCTCGCCGCGGTGGACCTGGCGGTGCGGCTGCTCGCCGACGGCACGGTGCCCTTCGCGATCGTGGGCGGGGTCAATCTCACGCTACTGCCGCACGCCTCGGACTACCTGGCGGAGAGCGGATTGCTGGCGTCCGACGGACACGCCAAGCCCTTCGACGTGACCGCCGATGGCTACGCGCGCGGCGAGGGATGTGCCGTGGTGATCTTGCAGCGCACCGAGGACGCGGTGCGCGAAGGTAATCGGGTGTACGCGGAGATCGCCGGGACGGCGGTCGGGTCGGATGGCCGCTCCAACGGGCTGCCCGCACCGAACGGTCGCGCACAGCAGGACACGTTGCGCGCCGCCTGGTCGCGCGCCGAACTCGAGCCGCGGACCGCCGGGTATATCGAATGCCACGGCACCGGAACGGTGGTGGGCGACGCGGTGGAGGTCGGTGCGCTGGCCGCCGTTGTCGCGCAAGATACTTCGGCGAGCGCCGACCCGATCTGGATCGGTTCGGTGAAGTCCAACATCGGGCACCTCGAGGCGGCCGCTGGCGTCGTCGGCCTGATCAAGGCGGCGCTGGCTATCCACCACGGCGTCATCGCGCCCACGATCGGCTTCGGCACCGAGCACCCGCTGTTGAAGTTGGCCGAGCGCGGGCTGCGAGTGCCGACCGCACCGGTCGACTGGAGCACGGTGCCGCTCGGCGAACGTCGCGCGGGCGTCAGCTCGTTCGGCATCGGCGGCACCAACGCGCACGCGGTGCTGCGGGGCATCGAGCTGCCGCAGGCTGTTCGCGGCGACGATCCCCCGATATTGATCCCGGTCAGCGGGCGCGATACGAAGGAGCTGAACGCGCAGGCGCTTCGGTTCGCCGATCAGCTCGAACTCGGCGACGAGCCGCTGCGTGAATTCGCTTCCGCTGCGGCCAGATTGATACCGGCTCGATCTCGGGCATGCGTGCTGGTGCGCGACCGCGGAGACGCGGTGCAGCAGCTGCGCGCTGTGCCGCAAGGCGATTCGAGCACGGAAGTGATCGGACCGTCCGCGACACGGCGGCGAGGCGGCGTGTTGTTCTTGTTCGCCGGGCAAGGCGGACAGCATCCGGCGATGGGGCGGGCACTTGCGGCACGACACATCGACTTCGCCGGTGCGTTGGCCAGGGCCGCCGACGCGATCGTCGCGGCCGGTGGTCCGCGGGTCTGGACACCGCGGCGCGGCTTCACGATCACGCACTCGAGCAACGGAAATGGCTCGCACGCTGCGGCGCTCGTGCAGCCCGCACTCTTCGCGTTCCAGGTGGCGATGGCGGAGTTGCTGGCGGCCTGGGGCATTGTGCCGGACGCGGTGACCGGGCACGGGCTCGGCGAGATCGCCGCGGCCGCCGCCGTCGGCGCGCTGTCGCTGTCCGATGCGGCACTGATCGTGGTGCAACGCAGCAAGATCCACGCCGTGCCGGATGACCGAGCGGCGATGGCACTGCTGGCCGCGGCACCGGACGAGGCGGCGAAGCTGGTGGAGCCGATGCGCACGCAGGTCGGCATCGCGGCGATCAACGGTCCGCGGTCGGTGGTCGTCTCCGGTACCCCGCGCTACATCGATACGCTCGTCCGGCGGGCCAAGCGTCGCGACATGTCCGCGCTGCGGATCAGCGACGACTCGGCCGAGTACAACCAGCTACTCACCACTCTGCCAACAGAATTCGTCGAAGTCCTCGCAGAGCTGAAACCCATGGCACCGCGCGTGCCCGTGTACTCGACCGCCCGCCGCGCCGAACTGATCACCAGCGCAGCCATGGACAGCGACTACTGGGTCGAGAATGCTTCGGGAACAGTCGAACTCGCTGCCGCACTGGAGCGTGCCGCAGCGGACGGGTTGTCGACGGTGCTGGAAATCGCACCACATCCGTTGTTGATTCCGGCCGTGCGGGAGTACCCCGAGTTCCGCGACGGTGCGCACCCGGTAGCGACCCGCGACGACGAGGCCGACGAGTTCCTCACCTGCGTCGCCCGGCTCCATCTCGAAGGACGACCGGTCGACTGGTCCGCACAGGGCCCGTTCAATACCGCGCCACGGCGTGTGTGGCGCAAGCGTCGGTTCCCGCTGATCACCGCCTCGGCGGAGCCGGTGGCCGCCGAATCCGTCTTTCCCCCTGACGATCTCACCGATCACGTGATCCACGGTGTGCCGACCGTGCCCGCGGCGTTCTGGCTGCGCAGGCTGCTGCATCTGGCGCGCAACGGCGCCGGGGCAGCAACGGTGCTCACCGATTTCGTGGTGCACGAACGGACCGCGCTCTCGGCATTGCCGGAGGTGAGCTATCGCAGGCACGGCGACGGAAGTGTACGGGCGGAGGTCGCGGAGGCCGCAGCGCTGGCATCGGCGCGGCCGGTCGGCGACCCCACACCCGCGGATATCGTCGCATGGATGCGGGTGGTCGATGCCAATCGGGCTGGGCGACACCGGATGCGGATGATCGCGCCCGCCGCCTTCTACACCGAGCTGCACCGGTTGCGGCTGGAGTACGGGCCGCGTTTCCGGGTGCTGCGCGGCATCGCTGTCGGCCCGGACGGCGCGATCGGCCTGTTCGACGTCGCCGAATTGCACCGCACCGCAACGCTGACCGGCTGCCTGCAGCTGTTGGTCGCCACCGGGTACGACGAGCTGCCCGCCGAGGTGATCCCGCAGCCGATCGGTATCGAATCCGGGTGGCTGTCCGCCGAGCCGAATCGGACCGTCTTGGAGGCGCACGCGTTCATCCGCGAGCGCACGGCCACCGGGCTCACCGGCGACATCATCGGTACCGACCAGCACGGTGTGCCGTGTCTGGCGCTGTGCGGTGTGCGAATTCGGTTCGCCGGATTGAACTCTCCCGCACGCGGCTCCGTCACACCGCGAGTTGCCCTGCGCCCGGCCCCCTTCCGCCAGGAGGTGTGGCAGGCCCGCGATCCCGAGTTCTTCGGCCTCGACAGTTCCGATCCCGGCAATCAGATTGCCGAGCGCGCCTTGGTGATCGGCGAATCGAACCTGGCCGCCCGGTTGGCCGACGCGCTCGACGCGACGCTGCCCACCGACCGGGTGGCCCGCGAACCCGACGCCGCCAACCCCCTCATCACCGCCTTGCCGATGGGGCTCACCGGCAGCGCGCACACCGCGGTGGTCCTCGTCTGGCCGACCGAAACAGATTCGTCGACAACGAAATCCGATCCCATCGGTCCCGGCCGGAGCTCCGTGGCGACGACGTGTCGGGTCCTCGATCTACTCCAGCGGGTGCACGCCGACGTCGGCACCGCGTCCTTGACGGTCGTGCTGCCGGATCCCACCGCTACTGAGCACCGTGGCAACCCGGATGTTCTTGCGGCACCGCAGGCGATCGCGGGTCTGGTGCGCTCCCTGCAGCTCGAATCCGGCCGTGCGATCCGCCTGATCTGGACCGATGCGGACCCCCGGAACCTCGCACCGATCTGTCGGCTCGTCGCGGGGCCGATCACCGCGTCCCAGTTCCCGGACGAATTACGCATCTCCGCAGGCGATCTCGCCGTCCGCCGGTTCACCCCCGCGCGACCGCGACCGACCTCGACCACCATCGACGCCACCGGAACCTACGTGGTCACCGGCGGATTGGGCACGGTCGGCGCGGTCGCGGTGCGCTGGCTGCTCGATGCGGGGGCCCGCGACGTGGTGGTGCTCACCCGCGCGCCCCGCCCGGTGCCACCGCTGCTCGACGGACTGGAGGACCGGATCGTCGTGGTCCGCTGCGATGCCGCCGACCGGCGGGATCTGGCCAACGCGCTCAACGATATCCGCGAATGCGGCTCGACCATTCGCGGCCTCGTGCACGCGGCAGGCACGACCGCCGACGCCCCCTTCGCCGCCACCACCCCCGAGCACCTCACCACGACGTTCTCCCCCAAACTCACCGCGGCAGGCAACCTGATCGACCTCACCGCTGCCGACCCCACCGACTTCATTCTGCTGTTCTCCGCCGCCACCGGCGCGCTCGGCGGGCCAGGAAAGTCCGCCGAGGCCGCCGCCAACGCCGCGATGGACTCGCTCGCGCTGATGTATCCGGAGCGCGGTGTGCTCAGCATCGGCTGGGGCGGGTGGGCGACGGGTTCGGCTGTTCGGCAGGCGGGTATCGCTGCCTTCGACACCCGGCACGGCGCCGCGCTGCTGTCCGAGGTGCTGCGATACACCGGGACATACCTCTCGGCAGTGGACTACACCCCGACGGTCGACACCTCGCCCATGGCGATCCGGCTGTCGAATCTCCTTGTCCCCGCAGCACCCACCAGCGAGGCTTCGTGACACCCTGCAACACCCTCGCCGCGCGGATCGCCGAATTGGCCGCGACCCAGCCCGACACGGTCGCCTACACCGAGCTCCGGTACCGGATGCACGAGCAGCTACCCGTTTCCGTGACGTACGCCCGTTTGCACTCCGCCGCAGGCGAACTCGCCGCGCGCCTTCGTGTCGGTAGCGCTCCGGGCGACCGGGTCGCCATCCTCTGCGCGCATGGACTCGACTATGCCGTCGCGTTTCTCGCCTGCCTGTACAGCAATCGTATTGCCGTGCCGTTGTTTCCGGCGGCAGGCACCCGCAACAAGGCACGGTTGCTTGCGGTGCTGGCCGACGCGAGACCCACCCTCGCGCTGCTGTCGCACGGCGACTCGACCAGCGGGCCTGTACTCGGCCCCATGCTCGGTCAGGCTATCGAGCTGGTGCCGGATGTCACTGTGGCGTCGGTGGATTCGACCGAGCCGGTGATCGATCCGATCCGCGGTGAACTCGCCTACCTGCAATACACGTCGGGCTCGACCCAGTCGCCCGCCGGAGTCCGAGTGACCCATACGAACATGACGACAGCACTCGAACAACTACGGCAGGCATTGCAACCCACACCGGGCAAACCCATCCTGACCTGGCTGCCGTTCTTCCACGACATGGGCCTCATCCTCGGCATGGCGCTGCCCCTCTATTGCGGCGTGCACGGCTTGACCATGTCGCCCGCGGAATTCGCGAAGCGGCCGATCCGGTGGTTGCGCGCCGTGAGCGACTATCGCGCGGGCATTACCGGCGGACCCAATTTCGGCTTGGCTCTGACGATTTCCGCTACGACGCCGGAGGAACGGGCCGGGCTCGACCTGTCCGGGCTCGACATGCTGCTCAACGGTTCCGAGCCGATCCGGGCCGACGCGCTCGCCGAATTCACCGAGACCTTTGCCGAATACGGCTTCCGGCACCGGGCGCACACGCCCGGCTTCGGTCTGGCCGAGGCGACGCTGACCGTGACCATCTGCGACTGGCGGGACGAGCCGGTGTCGCAGCACTTCGACCGGAGCGCGCTCGCCGAGGGGCGGGCGGTGCCGCTGGCCGTCGACGCACAACCGCTCGGCGGGTCGCCGCTCGTCGGCTGCGGCGCACCGGCCGGCCAGGACGTGCGCATCGTGCACCCGGTGTCCTGCGCCGAGCTGCCCACCGGCCGGGTCGGCGAGATCTGGGTCGCGGGCGCGAATGTGTGCGACGGCTACTACGGCAGACCCGACGCCACCGCCGAGACCTTCCACGCCACCTTGCGCGGCAGCGGCGCCAGCTGGCTGCGCACCGGCGACCTCGGCTTCTGGTTCGACGACCAGCTCTACATCGCGGGACGGCGCAAAGACGTGATCGTCGTCGACGGCCGCAATCACTTTCCGGGCGATATCGAGGCGACGGTCGAGGCCTGCGCCACCGAGATCCGGCCGGGACACGTGACGGCGTTCGGGCACGACGACGGGCGCCGCGAAGACCTGGTGATCGTGGCCGAGCTGCGGGCGGTCGAGGCCATCGAACCCGCCGAACTCTCGGTGCTCGCCCGCCGGATCCGCACCGCGGTCGCGGCCGCGCACGAGGTGATGCCCGGCTCCGTCATGCTGGTCGAGCCCGGCCGGATTCCGAAGACCACCAGCGGAAAGCTGCGGCGCGGTGAATGCCGGGCCCGCTATATCGCCGGTCAGCTCGACCCGGTGGCGATGATCTGAGCTCGCCCGAAACACCGTCGAGTTCCCGCTGATCCGGGTCGTCGGCCGCGATGATGAGGCGCATGGCGACCGACATCATCTCCGTGCAGTGGAAAGACGAGCCCGAGGAGCACGACTATCCGGCAGCCGCCGACTACCTGGAGCTGCTGGCCGGGCCGAAGGTGGTCAGCGCCGTGGTGGACGACCTGCGGGCGGGGCCCATCGTGTACAAGAAGGCCAAGGATATTCTGCGGGCTGCGGGGCTCGAGCTGCTGCCGCCGGAGAATGCGCATGTCCGGCGGGACCTCATCAAGATCAACAGCGGTAAGTCGCTGTCGCCGATCCTGTTGGTGCGCGGCGATTTCCGCACCGGGACGCCGCTGGTGATCGCCGACGGCTACCACCGGATCTGCGCGATCCACTGGGCCGACGAGAACATCGCCATTCCGGCGAAGATAGCCGCCATGCCGTGACCTTCTCCACCCTCGCGCTGGTGCTCGCGCTCGGCCTGTGCGGTCCGCTGCTCGCGCTGCGTAGTTCGTGGCACGTGCCGGTGATCCTCGGCGAGGTGATCGCCGGAATTGTCTTCGGCGCCACCGGGTTCGGAGTGTTGCACAGTGCCGACCCGATCTTCACGTTCCTTGCCGATATGGGTTTCGCGGTGGTCATGTTCGTCGCCGGAACCCATGTACCGGTGCGTGATCCGGCGGTGCGCTCCGCCCTCAGTGTCGGGGCGGTGCGCGCGGTTCTGGTCGGGTTGCTCGCTGGCGCAGCGGGATTCGGCATCGCGCGCTGGTTCGATACCGGGCACGGTGCGATGTACGCGGTGCTGTTGGCTTCGTCGTCGGCGGCGCTGGTGTTGCCGATCATCGATTCGCTCGGGCTGCAGGGTAAGCCGGTGCTCGCGTTGACCGCGCAGGTCGCGATCGCGGATACGGCCTGTGTGGTGGCGTTGCCGTTGGCGATCGACCCGGATCATGCAGGGCGTGCGGCGCTCGGTGCGCTCGCGGTTGCCGCCTGTGGCGTCGTGCTTTTCGTGCTGTTGCGGTGGCTGGCGCGGTCGGGTGTGCGACGCAAGGCACATCGGTTGTCCGAGGATCGCAAGCTCGCGCTCGAGCTGCGGGTGAGTCTTGCCGTGCTGTTCGCGCTGTGTGCGGTGGCCACGCAGACCAAGGTGTCGATCATGTTGGCGGGTTTCGCGGCCGGGCTCGCGGTGGCTGCGATCGGTGAGCCGCGGCGGGTGGCCCGGCAGTTGTTCGCGATCAATGACGGGTTTCTCGGGCCGTTGTTCTTCGTCTGGCTCGGCGCTCGGCTCAATCTGCGTGATTTCGGCGAGCATCCTCGGCTCATCGCGCTCGGTCTGGCGCTCGGTGTGGGCGCGGTGCTCGTTCACCTGGTGCCGCGGTTGATCGGTCAGCCGGTCGGTTATGGCGCGCTCGCGGCGGCGCAGATCGGGGTTCCGGTCGCGGCGGTCACCGTCGGCACCGAGTTGCAGGTGCTGGTGCCGGGGGAGGCGGCGGCGCTGATGCTCGGTGCGCTGTGCACTATCGCGGCGGCCGCGGTGGCGGCGAATCGCTTGGCCGCGCGGGCGCCTACGCAGGCCGCTTCGACGTAGCTCTCACTCGTCGGCGCGGCCGAGCAGTCGATCCGTTTCGCGCCGTTCGCGTTTGGTGGGTCGGCCGGACCCGCGGTCGCGTCGCGGCATGGTGGCGAGGATCTCGCGGGAGGGCGGTGGCGGGCTGCGGTCGATCAGGCATTGCGCGGCGAGGGGAGCGCTGACGCGCTTGGTGACGATCTGCTCGACGATCACGATGCGTTCGACGCCGCTGATGCGGATGCGCACTTCATCACCGGGCTTGACCGACTGGGCAGGCTTGGCCGCAGCACCATTGACGCGGACGTGCCCGCCTCGGCAAGCCTCGGCGGCAGCGGATCTGGTTTTGAACAGGCGCACGGCCCAAGTCCATGAATCGACTCGGGCCTGCGTCGCGGTGCTCTTGTTTCCGTTTGCACGGATGCCGTTTTCGGCGGGGGTCACTCGTTAGACGATACGGCGTGCGGTGACGATATCGCCCTGGCGGAGCGGGGTGTAGGAGACGGGCGAGCCGGACTGAACGGCGTTGAGCAGCTTGCCGTCACCCGCGTAGATGCCGACGTGGCCGCCACCGTTGGTCACGACGATGTCGCCGGGCTGCAGGTTCTGGAAGGCCACCGGAGCGCCGACGTGCGACTGCTCGAAGCTGGTGCGGGGGAGTTCGACGCCGGCCTGCCGGTAGGCCCACTGGACCAGACCCGAGCAGTCGAAGTTGGAGGGGCCAGCGGCACCCCAGGAGTACATCGCACCCACCTTGGTCTTGGCGGCGTCGAGCGCGATATCGCTGGGGCTGGGCGGAGCCTGGTTGAACAGACCGGGCATGTTCGGCGCGAAGTTGGGGATGCCGGGGGCAGTCTGCTGCTGCGGTGCGCCGGGAACCTGTGCGTTCGGCATGGCCGAGACGGCCTGCTGAATCTGCTGGTTGAGTTGCTGGACCGGCGCTTCGTATTCCTGTGGCACAGGAACATCGAAGTTTCCGAGTCCGGGGAGGTTGATGGTTGCCGCCATCGCGGGGATCGCGGGCATCGCGCCGGTTGTCGCGGCCACCGCGCCCATGACGAGGGCACCCTTGACGGAATTCGGCAAGCGCGAATCCCGCTGCATGCTGTGTTTACCCACCGAGCTACGTCTCCGATCTTCGTACTCTCCCGCCGACCGGACAGCGACCAGAAAATGGCCGCAAGGTATCACCCAACCGAACACTGTGGGTGTTCCCGGCACGGCTGCCGGGAAGATGGCCCCGACGGCCGCTAAGGCGGTAACTGTGTGGCGCCGCTTCTCTTTCGAAACGACAGGACTCCACTAAGTCACGAAGAGATTACGATGCCGACGCGGTGTTGTCCAGCGCACAGACCTGGTAGTTTTCCGATCCCGACAAACTCCCTGGACGATCGCCCGGAATCCCGACACGCCCATCGGGTCACGACACGATATCGGCGAATAAGTGTCTGTTACCGATCGGTGGCAAATGTCCGAATCGTCCGCTGGGAATTCAGGATTCGCGGCCGTTGGAAGCCTCGCCGTCGCGTTCGGCGAGCGCCTGCTCGAGTTCGGCGATCCGGCGGCGCGCATCGGCGAGGCCGACTTCCAGCTGACCGAGCGCCATCACCAACGGGCCGACCGCCAGGTCCGCGACGAGTTGTGGATCGTCATAGCCGCGCTCTATCGCCACCAGGATGTTGGAGCGGATGCGTTGCGCCACCGTGGCGCCCACGGGAACGTTCCAGGACTCGACCACCTCGGCGGTGGTCGGGGTCGGTTCGTCGGACATGCCCCTCCGATACTCGCTGGAAACGCCACCAGCGTAATGACTTCCGTGCGCAAAACAACGGTGCGAGAGCAATCGTGCAATACCGACCGCTAGCAATATCTAGGACACGCCGTAGATACGGGCAGATTTCGCGGACATAACGGGCTACGGTGTGTGGGCATGGACCCCGTGCGGAATCCGTATGCTCCCGGAGCCGGACAGCGCCCACCCGAATTAGCCGGGCGCGACAAGCAACTCACCGCTTTCGACATCGTGCTGGAGCGCATCGCGCGCGGCCGGCCGGAACGCAGCGTCATGCTCACCGGCCTGCGCGGCGTCGGAAAAACGGTGCTGCTCAATCAACTTCGCTCCACCGCCATCTCGCGCGGCTGGGGCACCGGCAAGATCGAGGCGCGGCCGGATCAGGAACTGCGCCGCCCGCTGTCCTCCGCGCTGCACATGGCCGTCCGCGCGATCGCCATGGCACACCGCAATCCGGAGCGGGTGGACGACTTCCTCGGCATCCTCAAGGCTTTCGCGCTGCGCGCCACCGCGGACAAGGGCATGCGGGAACGCTGGCAGCCCGGCATCGACGTGCCCGCGGTCACCGGCCGCGCGGATTCCGGCGACATCGAGATCGACCTGGTCGAGCTGCTGGTCGAGGCGGCCGCGCTGGCCAGCGAAATCGGTGTCGGCATCGCGATTTTCATCGACGAGATGCAAGACCTCGGCCCGGCCGACATCTCCGCGATCTGCGGGGCCTGCCACGAATTGAGCCAGGACACCGCGCCGCTCATCGTCGTCGGGGCCGGACTGCCGCACCTGCCCGCGGTGCTGTCCGCGTCGAAGAGCTACTCCGAGCGACTGTTCAGTTATCACCGCATCGATCGACTGGACCGCGAATCCACCGACCTCGCGCTGATCGCGCCCGCCGAACGCGAGGAGGTGAAGTTCACCGACGAAGCGCTGGATGCGCTGTACCACAAGGCCGATGGTTATCCGTACTTCGTGCAGGCCTACGGCAAGGCGGCCTGGGATCAGGCGCCGGAGAGCCCGATCTCGGCCGAGGATGTCGAGGTGGCCTCGCCGACCGCGGAGGAGGAACTGGCGGTCGGCTTCTTCGGCTCCCGCTACGAACGGGCAACGCCGGCCGAGCGAGAGTACATGCGCGCCATGGCCGATCTGGCCGGCGACGACGGTCCGGTGGCGACCTCGGCGGTGGCCAGCGAACTAGGCCGCAAGCCCGCCTCGCTCTCGCCCGCGCGCGACGGACTGATCAAGAAGGGCCTGATCTACTCGGCCGAGCGCGGCACGATCGGATTCACCGTGCCGCACTTCGGCCGCTACCTGCGCAGCGTCTGAGCTCGGAAACCGGGCAATACGAACATGGCCGGGTAGCTCCTTATTAACTTGTCTACCAAGATCATTAGAGATCGATAGAAATCAATCGACCTGCAGCCCTACCGGCGAGTAACTAAAGTTCCTACACTCGAATGTGATCCTGATCACGTCCGAGGAGGACATCATGGCGACAGCCGCGAAAGTCGACGCCACCGAAGAGCAGGCCCGCGCACTGGTCGAGGAATCCCGCGAAACCAGCTGGGCCAAACCATCGTTCGCGAAGGAGATGTTTCTCGGAAGGTTCCGGCTCGATCTGATCCACCCCTACCCCCAGCCGGGGGCGGAGGACGCCGCCCGCACCGCGGCCTACCTGGCCAAGCTGCGCCCGTTCTGCGAATCCATCGACGGCCGGGTGATCGAGGCCGAGGGCCGGATTCCGGACGAGTACGTCAAGGGGCTCGCCGAACTCGGCTGCTTCGGCCTGAAGATTCCGGAATCCTATGGTGGACAGGGGCTTTCCCAGTTCGGCTACAACCGCGCGCTGATGCTGGTCGGCTCGGCCCACCCGAGCCTCGGCGTGCTGCTCTCGGCGCACCAGTCGATCGGCGTGCCCGAGCCGCTGAAGCTGGCGGGCACCGATGAGCAGAAGGCCGAGTTCCTGCCCCGCTGCGCCGCGGGCGCGGTCAGCGCGTTCCTGCTCACCGAGCCCGACGTGGGTTCCGACCCGGCGCGGATGGCGAGCACCGCGACCCCGATCGAGGACGGAACGGCCTACGAGCTCAACGGCGTCAAGCTGTGGACGACCAACGGTGTGGTCGCCGAGCTGCTGGTGGTGATGGCCAGAGTGCCCAAGAGCGAAGGGCATCGCGGCGGCATCTCCGCGTTCGTCGTCGAGGCGGATTCGCCGGGCATCACGGTGGAGCGGCGCAATGCGTTCATGGGCCTGCGCGGCATCGAGAACGGCGTCACCAGGATGTTCAATGTGCGGGTGCCACGGGCGAATCTGATCGGCCGCGAGGGCGACGGCCTGAAGATCGCGCTGACAACCCTCAACGCGGGCAGACTGGCGATCCCGGCGCTGTGCACCGCGTCGGCGAAGTGGTCGCTGAAGATCGCCAGGGAGTGGAGCACCGAGCGGGTGCAGTGGGGCAGGCCGGTCGGTGAGCACGAAGCGGTCGGTCAGAAGATCTCCTTCATCGCCGCGACCACCTACGCGCTGGAGGCGGCGCTCGACCTGTCCGCAGCCATGTGCGACGAGGCGCGCAACGACATTCGGATCGAGGCAGCGCTCGCCAAGCTGTGGGCCAGCGAAATGAGTTGCACCATCGCCGATGAGCTCGTGCAGATCCGCGGCGGGCGCGGTTACGAGACGGCGGCCTCGCTCGAGGCACGTGGCGAACGCGCGGTCGGCGCCGAACAACTGGTCCGCGATCTCCGCATCAACCGCATCTTCGAGGGTTCCAGCGAGATCATGCGGCTGCTGATCGCCAGGGAGATGGCCGACGCGCACATGTCCGCCGCGGGCGCGCTGGTGGACCGCAATGCCGAGTTCAAGGACAAGGCCAAGGCGGCGGTCGGCGCGACCGGCTTCTACGCCAAGTGGTTCCCGCAGCTCGCGGTCGGCTCGGGCACCGTGCCCGCGACCTATACCGAATTCGGCACGCTGGCAAAGCATCTGCGGTTCATTGAGCGCAGCTCGCGCAAGCAGGCCAGGTCGCTGATGTACGCGATGGGCCGCTGGCAGGCGGGACTGGAGTACAAGCAGAACTTCCTCGGCCGGATCGTCGACATCGGCGCCGAGCTGTTCGCGATGTCGGCGGCCTGCATGCGGGCGCAGTCGTTGCGCACCGCGAACGCACCGGAGGCCACCGCAGCGACGGAGCTCGCGGACGCCTTCTGCAAGCAGTCACGGGTCCGGGTGCGCAGGCTGTTCGACGCGCTCTGGGACAACACCGACGACGACGATCGCACGTTGTCCCGCGGCGTGCTCACCGGCCGGTACACCTGGCTGGAAGAGGGCGTCTTCGATCCGAGCGAGGGCACGGGTCCGTGGATCGCCGAGTGGCAGCTCGGCCCGTCGACCGAGGAGAACCTGCTGCGCCCGTTCCTGCCGTCCACGCGCAGCCACTCCGCACCCTGACCCCAGACGGTCGGCCGCCCGCCGGGCGTCACGTTCGAGCACGTCGTGCGCGCACGTGACGTCCGGTGGGTGCATCGTCAGGCGAGTATTCGGGAGTATCGCTCGATCACTAGATAGCCGTAGATTCCCCTCACGGTAGCAACGAACACCCTCGGGCCGAACGTCTCCATGACGATCGAGGTGGGCGACAACAAATCTGGTTGGAAGACGATTCGAGGCGTTCGGTAAATGACCGGACGCGAAGGTTCGACCGAAGAATCTTCGCAACTATAGGAAAAACACTAGATATAGGTAGATAGAGGTAGTGGCGCGGCCATCCTTGCAGAATCTAGGGGAGTCTAGGAAATACGGACGAAGGCTCGATACTCGGCGAGCGATGATCGACCATGGGCTTCTACCGGAATCTAGCGCCTGGCCTAGAGGTTCGTAGCTTCTCCGATCGAGGGTGCCCGTCAGCTCCCAGATACATCCCATGCGTCAGTTGGACAACTTGTCCATAACGCCGGGTATGAGCTGGTAACGCAGCGGAAATGTATATCGACAACCGGGCAAGAACGCTCCGCAGGGATGCACCCTCCACAGGAGGACCTCATGTCCATGACGATCGCCCGCTGCGCCGCCGATTACGACGGTCACCGTGTCACGGTGTCGGCCGAGGACGGCATCCCGATCTCGGTGCGCACGTTCGGCACCGAATCCGCGTCCGTCACCGTCGTCTTCGTGCACGGCCACTGCCTGCGCACCGAATCCTGGTCCTTCCTGCGCGACCAGCTGCTGCGTCAATGGGGCGCCGAGACGCGGATGGTCTTCTACGACCATCGCGGCCACGGCGAATCCGGCGAAGCGCACCCCTCGACGTACACCATCGACCAGCTGGGCCGCGATCTCGACACCGTGCTGCGGACGGTCGCGCCGACCGGACCGGTGATCCTGGTCGGGCATTCGATGGGCGCGATGGTCGTGCTCGCCTACTCCCGGCTGTTCCCCGAGACGATCGGCACCCGCATCGTCGGCGTCGGCCTCATCGCGGGCGCCGCGAACGGCCTCACCGAGGTGGGGCTCGGCCGGTTCCTGAAGCGCCGCGCGGTGAACTCGCTGCAGGTGGCCGTGGTGCGCGCGCCGCGGGTGATGCAGGGCTCGAAGCGGTTTTCCCGCCGGATCTTCGAGCCGATCATGCGCGCGGCGAATTCCGGAACCAGGCGGGTGAATCCGCGCATGGTCGCGGTCGCCACCGCCATGCTGAACGACACACCGCTGCTGACCATGTCGAGCTTCCTCGCCTCGCTGATCACCTTCGACGAGACCGCGACCCTGCACCGGCTCGGCACCATCCCGGCGCTGGTGCTGGCGGGCACCGCGGACATCGTGGTGCCGTTCGCGCACTCGGTGGTGCTGGCCTCGCAGCTGGCCGGTTCGCAGCTGGTTCCGCTGGAAGGGGCCGGGCACAGCGTGATCTTCGAGCGGGCCGAGGAGGTCGCGCTGTCCATCGTCGGACTGGTCGATCAGGTCGTCGCCGGGATGCGCGGGCAGGGGCCGGAGTACGCGGTCGCCGGATGAGTGCTCGCCGGCGCCGGCTCACCGAAATTGACCGATCGGTGGTTCACACCAAGCGCGACTTCCGATCGCGAGCAACACTTGGGCGAACTACCGAACATTGGCAGCCGACGAGCCAGATCAGAATTCTTTCTGTACTGTGTTAAAGATCACGTTGTGTGGTGAGTCACACGGCTTGGTGCAGCGCGCTTCCAGGCAGAACATGGAAGTACCCGTTACCCACCGAGTTCGCATGTCTGCCAGGAACACAGGAGGTATCGATGACACGCAGCGAAATCGCGGAACTCCGCTACACGGTCGGCCAGCTCCGGCAATCCATTGGCGCACTGCGGGCCTACTACGGTGACGCCAACATGGTGCGGCGACTGGAGAACGACCTCGAGCGGCTCGTCATCGACGCCGACGAGCTCGAGCAGTCGCCGCCGCCGGAGCTGCACCGCCGCCCGCAGGACACCATCTACGTCCCGGACAGCAAGTCCGACGAGGCGGCCTGGATGGGCGCCCAGGACGAGGGCCTCGGCTTCCATTCCCGGCCGAGGACCAAGTAGCGCAAGACTGAGCTTCGCGGGCCCACTCCGTGCCGGTAGGCCCGCGAAGTGCTGTGCTTGCCCGCTGCGCGATCAGGCGCGGTGGCGGCCGAACCGGCGGGCCGGACGGGCCCCGTGGAACCGGGCGCCGCGCGGCGTCTCGACGATCGGGGCGGACCCGGCCGATTCGAACAGTGCCGCGATGCCGTGGTCATGGCCGAGGGCGATCGCCTCCAGGCCGTAATTGCCGCCGGTGCGGGCGAGTTCGTGCAGCATCGTAGTCATGATCCGCAGACCGGTGGCGCCGACGGGATGACCGAGCGCGATGGCCGAGCCGTTCACATTGAGCCGGTCGCGCGGATCGAGATCCCATTCCCGGGCCAGCGCAAGCACTTCCACCGCGAAACCCTCGTTCACCTCGACCAGATCGATCTCGTCCAACGCGACCCCGGTCCGGCCGAGCAGCTTGGCAACGGCTGGCGCCGCGCCGAGAGTCGCTGTCTCCGAATCACATCCGGCCGCGGCCCAGCCGACCAGATACGCCATCGGGGTCAGGTCGAGATCGACCAGGCGGTCCTCGGCGACAACGAGACACGCGGACGCGCCGTGCCGATGGGCGCTCATGTTGCCCGCGGTGACCACGCCGTTCGCGAGCAGCGGACGCAGCGCGGCCAAGGTGTACGTGGAGACATCGTCACGCACGCCTTCATCACGCAGAATGCGATGTCCCCCGGTGCCTTCGAGCCCCGGGTCGGCCCAACCCGGCTCATCCACCACGCCGACCGGAATCACCTCGGCGGCGAAAGTGCCCTGCCGCCAGGCGCGCGCGGCCTTGCGATGGCTGGCCACCGCGAACTCGTCGGCTTCGATCCGGCTGATGCCGTAGTAGCGGGCCAGGTCCTCGGCGTTCATCAGATCGGACGTGCTGGCCGATTCGCCATGGCAGGCAACGGCATCCGCGGCGCACTCCACGCCACCGGCCACCACCACGTCGGCGGCACCGGTCTGCACCATCATGGCCGCGGTGATCACCGCCTGCAGGCCGCTGCCGCAGCGGCGATCGGTCAGGAATCCGGGAACGGCGAACGGTAGACCCGCGCCGCGCGCGGCAAGCCTGCTCAACTCCGGGCCGGTAGCCAGACCCCCGTCGATACACGCCATCGCGACGTCCTCGATGCGCATCGGGTCGATCCCGGAACGTTCGATCACCGCGGACAGCACCGTCGAAGCCATCCATTCCGGCGGCATTCCGGACAGCGCACCCCCCTCAATACCACTCGGCGTCCGCACCGGCGCAACTATCGCGGCTCTTCTCATCTTGGTGCTCCTTCCCCCGGCCAAGTCCGGCGCGACGCGGAATCAACGCACGTCAGCGGGTACATCTCGAGGAAAGAGGACCACAAATATGTTGCCTCCGTGTGACAACCGGCGCGTCGGTATTTCGACTTCAGGTTTCATTTAGCCGGACAGGCCTCGAATGCTGTTCTGTTTTAGTCGAGTTCGAAGAGTTTGCGGTCCGTTCACCGCTCAACCGCGGCTGATGAAGTGACATCCGATGTGGCGCAAATCACGGGCATCCGGGCGGGTCTGGAATACCGGGACCCCGCTCGAGCGATAGCGGGCGTGTCGTATGGTGCTGGGCATCACATTCGATTTGCGGAGGTATCGATGACCAACCGCACAGCAGATCAGCGAGGCATCCACCTGTGAGTGAGCGCAGCGATCGAACCAAAAACACAGCGCCCACGGCATTCACGACGGTGCCGAGCGTTAGCGAGGCGCGGTCGTGAGTGCCGCACCGACCACCAACCCGGAAACGGGGACCGGTGTCTTCAGCAAGACCAGGGCCCGAATCTCCGAACGCACGCTGCGCACCGACCGATGGTGGGTTCCACCACTGGTCACGGTGCTCGGGCTCGGCGCGTTCGTTATCTACGCGACGATCAGATCCTATGTGCGAACGGCATATTGGGTTCCGGACTACCACTACCTGACGCCGTTCTACTCGCCGTGCCTGAGCACCTCGTGTGTCGAGGGCGCCAGCCATTTCGGCACGCCGTTCGGCGATCTGCCCACGATCATTCCGCTCGGCTTCGTGGTGCTGCCGTTCCTGCTCGGCTTCCGGCTGACCTGCTACTACTACCGCAAGGCCTACTACCGGGCCGTGTGGTTCTCCCCGCCTGCCTGCGCGGTCGCCGAGCCGCACGCCAAGTACACCGGCGAGACCAGGCTGCCGCTGATCATCCAGAACGCGCACCGCTACTTCTTCTATGTGGCCATTGTGGTTTCGGTGATCAACACCTACGACGCGATCGTCGCGTTCCACGGCAAGGACGGCGGCTTCGGTCTCGGCCTCGGCAACTTCGTGCTGTGGCTGAACGTGATCCTGCTGTGGGCGTACACGCTGTCCTGCCATTCCTGCAGGCACATCGCGGGCGGGCGGCTCAAGCACTTCTCCGCCCATCCGGTGCGCTACTGGTTCTGGACCCAGGTCTCCAAACTGAACACCCGGCATATGGCACTGGCCTGGACCACCCTCGGCACCCTCGTGCTGACCGACTTCTACGTCATGTTGGTTGCCAGCAAGACGATTTCGGACTTGCGGTTCATCAACTGATCCGCCCCAACCCCAGGAGTATTCGCGGCCATGCCAGAAGTGGAACGGCACAAGTACGACGTCGTCGTCATCGGGGCCGGTGGCGCAGGATTGCGCGCGGTGATCGAGGCCAGAGAACACGGCCATTCCGTCGCGGTGGTGTGCAAATCCTTGTTCGGCAAGGCGCACACCGTGATGGCCGAAGGCGGCTGCGCCGCGTCGATGGGCAATGCCAACGAAAAGGACAACTGGCAAACGCATTTCAAGGACACGATGCGTGGTGGCAAGTTCCTGAACAACTGGCGCATGGCCGAACTGCATGCCCAGGAGGCACCCGACCGGGTGTGGGAGCTGGAAACCTATGGGGCACTGTTCGATCGGACCGCCGACGGTCGGATCAGCCAGCGCAACTTCGGCGGCCACACCTACCCGCGGCTCGCGCACGTCGGTGACCGCACCGGCCTGGAAATCATCCGCACCATGCAGCAGAAGATCGTTTCGCTGCAGCAGGAGGATTTCGCGGCGACCGGTGATTACGAGTCGCGCATCAAGGTCTTCTCCGAATGCACCATCACCGAACTGCTGAAGGACGGCGACCGGATTTCCGGCGCGTTCGGCTACTGGCGTGAATCCGGCCGATTCATCCTGTTCGAAACGCCCGCAGTGGTTTTGGCGACCGGCGGCATCGGCAAATCGTACAAGGTGACCTCGAATTCGTGGGAGTACACCGGCGACGGCCACGCGCTCGCGCTGCGCGCCGGGGCGACGCTGATCAACATGGAGTTCCTGCAGTTCCACCCGACCGGCATGGTCTGGCCGCCCAGCGTCAAGGGCATCCTGGTCACCGAGGGTGTGCGCGGCGACGGCGGCGTCTTGAAGAACACCGACGGCAAGCGGTTCATGTTCGACTACATCCCGCCGGTCTTCAAGGGGCAGTACGCCGAGACCGAGGAGGAGGCCGATCAGTGGTTGCGCGACAACGACTCCGCGCGCCGCACCCCCGATCTGCTGCCGCGGGACGAGGTCGCGCGCGCGATCAACGAGGAGGTCAAGGCCGGTCGCGGAACTCCGCACGGCGGCGTCTTCCTCGATATCGCCTCACGGATGCCCGCCGACGAGATCAAGCGCCGCCTGCCGTCCATGCACCACCAGTTCAAAGAGCTTGCGGACGTGGACATCACGGCGGAGCCAATGGAGGTCGGGCCCACCTGTCACTACGTGATGGGTGGTGTCGAGGTCGATCCCGATACCGGGGCGGCGACGGTGCCCGGTTTGTTCGCCGCGGGTGAGTGTTCCGGCGGCATGCACGGCTCCAACCGGCTCGGCGGCAACTCGCTGTCGGACCTGCTGGTGTTCGGCCGCCGGGCCGGGCTCGGCGCCGCCGCGTATGTCGAGCAGCTCGGCGAACGGCCGACGATCACCGACGCCGACATCACCGCGGCCGCGAAAGTCGCACTCGCGCCGTTCGATCCGCCCACCGAGGGCGCGGGCGAGAACCCGTACACCCTGCACACCGACCTGCAGCAGACGATGAACGACTTGGTCGGCATCATCCGCAAGGAGCACGAGGTGCAGGAGGCGCTGACCAAGCTCGACCAGCTTCGCGCCCGGTTCAAGCAGGTCACCGTCGAGGGGCACCGGCAGTTCAACCCGGGCTGGCACCTCGCGCTGGACCTGGAGAACATGCTGCTGGTCAGCGAGTGCGTCGCGAAGGCGGCGTTGCTGCGCACCGAGAGTCGCGGCGGGCACACCCGCGACGATCACCCATCGATGGATCCCGGCTGGCGCAACAAGCTGCTGGTCTGCTCGGTGGATCCGAACACGGCGGGGGAGACGATCCCCGATGTCACTGTGACGCCCAAGGATCAGACCCCGATGCGGCCGGAGCTGCTCGCCCTGTTCGACCTCAGCGAGCTGGAGAAGTACTACACCCCGGGCGAAACCGCCGGGCATCCGGCGACGGCCGGGCAATCGACAGAGGGAAAGGCGTAGCGATGGGTTACGACGCCAAATTCCGCGTGTGGCGCGGCGACCTCGACGGCGGTGAGCTGCACGACTTCACCGTCGCGGTGAACGAGGGCGAGGTGGTGCTCGACATCATCCACCGGCTGCAGGCCACCCAGGCGCCCGATCTCGCGGTGCGCTGGAACTGCAAGGCAGGCAAGTGCGGTTCCTGCTCGGCCGAGGTGAACGGGCGGCCGCGCTTGCTGTGCATGACCCGGATGTCCACCTTCACCGAGGCCGATGTCATCACGGTGACCCCGATGCGCACCTTCCCGGTCATCAAGGACTTGGTCACCGACGTGTCCTTCAACTACCAGAAGGCCAGGGAGATCCCGTCGTTCACGCCGCCGGCCGATCTCAAGCCGGGTGACTACCGGATGAAGCAGGTCGATGTCGAGCGCTCGCAGGAGTTCCGCAAGTGCATCGAATGCTTCCTGTGTCAGGACACCTGTCACGTGGTGCGTGACCACGAGGAGAACAAGACCTCGTTCGCCGGGCCGCGGTTCCTGATGCGGATCGCGGAGCTGGAGATGCATCCGCTGGACGTCGGCGATCGGCGCGACCTGGCCCAGGACGAGCAGGGGCTCGGGCTCTGCAACATCACCAAGTGCTGCACCGAGGTCTGCCCGGAACACATCAAGATCACCGACAATGCGTTGATTCCGATGAAGGAGCGCGTGGCGGATCATAAGTACGATCCGCTGGTGTGGTTGGGTAACAAGCTGTTTCGTCGCTGACCGGCTATTTCAGCGCTGACAATATGCCCTCCGGCCTGACCGGAGGGCATACCCATTTACAGCATGGCCACCACGCCGACGGCAACAACGCCGACAAGCACACCGATAAACAGCGACGACACCAGCGAGCCGGTGAGGATGAACAGGCCGACGGCCGTCACGGCAAACAGCAACGCGACGATCAGCCATTCGACCCAATCCCCAGGTCGCAATTTCTTGTACCGGGAGTGGGAACCTTTGAGCCCACGGTCCACAAAGAGTGGTCTACCCGATTGTTATCCAAGCGAAACTTAAGCTGAGCCCGGCGCGCTGACGCGGCCGGGCTTTGGTCAGCTACTCGGGGCGGTCGAACTCGCCGTCGTGCACTCCCGCGGTGAACGCGGCCCACTCGGCGGGGGTGAAGACCAGCACCGGGCCGTCGGGGTTCTTGCCGTCGCGCAGGCCGATGTGACCGTCCGCGAGCAGGGCCACCTCGACGCTGTCCTTGCCTTCGCCCTCGCCCGCCTTGCGCCAGGTCGCGCCGGCGAGATCTACATTCGCGCCGTTATTGATGCTCACGACAACTCCTTCGTTGGAGCCGGGGTGACGAACGGATGAATTCTTCGTTCATTACCCCGGCTGTGAACGTAAACTACTGCGCCCCAAAAAGATCGATACTCACACCGCGAACTCTTTCGCCACCTGCCGGAGTAGCTGCCGACTGGTCTGGATATCCAGTGCGGCGCGCTGGAGGGACTCGTGCGCCCGATGGTACCGCTGCACATCCACCGGTCTTTCGAGATAGAGATCCCCGGTAAAGCCCTCCACGTACACCACCGGCGGCTCAACGGGATGTCCCTTGCCATCGGTGCCGAACTCCAGCACGGTGAACGGTCCGGTGGAATCCCCGAGCGGAATCCCTGCCGCGAACGGCAGAATGCGCACCGAGACATTGTCACTGGTGCTCAAATCGGCGAGATGTCGTAGCTGTGCCGCCATCACTTTCACGCCACCGACCACGCGGCGCAGCACCGATTCGTGCAACACCACGGCAACCTTTGCGGGGGAGGCTTTCCTGGTGATCAATGCCTGCCGCTGCAACCGCAGCTGCACGCGGCGCTCCAGCTCGCTCTCCGAATCGTCCGGATAGCCGAGACGATGCAGAGCCCTGGCGTAGTCCGCGGTCTGCAGCAGACCGAGCACCAGTTCCGATTGGTAGGAACTGAGTTGCTGGGCCGATGCCTCCAAACCCACGTAGACATCGAAGTTTTCGGGGATCAGGTCGCCGTAGGCGTGCCACCAGCTCTTCACCGCCGCCTGCTGGGCCAGGCCCTTGAGGCCGTCGGCCAGCTGCTCGTGGATGCCGTAGATGCGGCACAGTTCCTGGATGTCGATGGTGCGGATGCGATCGGCCTGCCCCTTCTCCAGGCGCTGCAAAGTGCTTGCGCCCCACTCCATCAGGCGCGAGGCCTCGGCGATGGTGAGTCCCGCCTGGGTGCGCCAGTCGCGCAGATACCGGCCTAGCTGCCTGCGCGGTAGGGTGGAGGAAGCGCTCTCGATACCGGACGGTTTGTCGAACCCGCCCGGCGCTCGCTCCGAACTCGTTGACGCTCTTGCCGAACTCGCTGACACAGCACGCTCCGTTCTGTGTTCGGCTGCTCACCCGTGATTTTCCGGGGGCAACCAGCAAGCTCGGTTCCCCGTCACTTCGCTTGGGCAGCGGGCTCTTTCGTCCACTATGGAGAATCCTCCCCTCCCGGCTGGTTTTCGTGCTGGGAATTCGCGCGAAATCTTTGGATATCCATCGCGGGCGTTGTTTCGTGCACCCGTCAATGGTGTGCTGGAAGTATGCCCGGACGGATCGAACGCCCTCCCCGGCGTCCCGCCTCGGAATCTCCGGGCACTCAGCAGGAGTCGCCCGCAGGAACGAGGAGTCATGGCTGTACATGTCATTGCGTCGTCCTTGATGACCAGCGATCTCACCGCGCATCGCGCGCGCAGTGTCGGACACGGGAGCTGGGTGGTTTCCTACCTGCCCGGCCGCACCCTGACGTGCGCGCAAGCCGTTGCCGCGCTGCGGGTTGCCGAGGTGGTGCCGTCGCTGCTCGATCTGGTCGGCGAGCTCGCCGACGAGGTCGGCCTGACCGCGCTGGAGGCGGTCGGCATGGCGGTGCGGCAATCCTCCTGGCCGGAGGAACGTCCTGATCCGACCCGACATCGATGGAGCCTCGGCGCGCACCCGGCGGAGGTCGCCTGATGCAGCTCACCAATCTGAATATGCACGTGGCCGCCATGCTGGCCTGCGGCGCCGACCCCGGCGTGCTGACTGTCGAGCAGGCCCATGCGGCCATGCAGTTGCACCTCGATTGCACCGTCGACCGGTGCCGGGTGCGGCGTCGCGCGCGGGCGACGCTGGTCGAGGCGGGGAAATGCGTGCTCGACGAGCGCGCGCTGCCGTCCTGAGCGCGCACCACAGCTGACCGAAACCGGGCCGATCCGCTACCGTTCTCTGCGCGACGAGGTACGTGAGAGGCGAGTCTGGTGTTGGTGCGGGTGTTCCGGCGGTCGGTGGCGGTGGTTGCGGTTTCGGTGCTCGCCGCCGTGCCTGTGTACAGCAATGCCGCACCGGCAGACGATGCACGCCCGGTCGGCATGGACCGGTTCTACGGCCAGCAGCTGCAATGGCATCCCTGCGACATCGCGAATCTGGACAAGGCCGGCGGCGAGTGCGCCGACGTGCTGGTGCCGCTCGACTACGGGCGGCTGGACGGCCGGACGATGACCGTGGCGATATCGCGGGTCAAAGCCACCGATCCCGCTCGGCGCCAGGGGATTTTGCTGGCCAACCCGGGCGGGCCCGGCGGCGAAGGACTGGACAGTATCGATCTGCTCGGCGATGTGCTCACGCCGGAGGTAATGGCGACGCACGACCTGATCGGGATGGATCCGCGCGGGGTCGGCGAGTCGGGCAAGAGCCCGCGCTGCGGCTGGCCGGTCGGCGAGATGATCCGCTCGGCCGGTCTGGATCCGCTCGGCTTCGTGCACGACACCGTGCAGTCGGCGGGCATGGCCGCGGGCTGTCTGATCCATGACCCGGAGGCGATGCGGCAGTTCACCACTCGCAATACCGCCAGGGACATGGACGTCGTGCGCGGTGTGCTCGGCGAGCAGACGATCGACTACTTCGGGTTGTCCTACGGCACCTATCTCGGCGCGGTGTTCACGCAGATGTTCCCGGACCGCAGCGGGCGGATCGTGCTGGACAGCGCGATCGATCCGGACCGGTATTGGGAAGGCCTGGTACAGGATTGGGGTCCGGCGAACGAGCGCGCGCTGGACGACTGGGCGACGTGGGTCGCGCCGAAGGACGACACCTACCGGCTCGGCGCGACGCCGCAGCAGGTGCGGGCCACGGTGGAGAGCCTCGTACGCAGTGTGGCGTGGCAGCCGATCGTGGTCGACGGTTTCGCGATCGACGATCACTGGCTGCCGTTCGTGCTGCACGGGATGCTGATGAACTTCCGGCTGAATGAGAAACTGGCCGCTGTGGTGCGGGAGCTGGCCGATGCGGCGGGTGGGCCGCCGACGACGGCGCGCGCCTTGGCTCAAAGCCATCGTGGAATCGTTGCGGGACGGCGAGGACTCGAAGTTGGCGCAGATCGCCTGCGGTGACGTCGGAGTGCCGCGGGATCCGGGCTGGTACTGGCGCAACATCGAAGAGACCCGGGCGACGCAACCGGTGTTCGGGGCGTTGGCGAGCAACATTCAGCCGTGCGCGTTCTGGGCGGGGCCGGTGGAACCGGCGACCGTGGTGCGCAATGCGGTGCCCGCGCTGATCCTGAATTCGACCGGGGATCCGCGGACTCCGTACGGGCCTGCGGTTCGGTTGCATCAGGACATGTCCGGGTCGCGGTTGGTCACGTTGCAGGATGTGCGTATTCACATGACGTTTCGGCCGGGGCTCAGTGGGTATGTGAACGATGCGATCAACACCTACTTCGGCGACGGGACGCTGCCTGCTGAGGACACGACCTGTTATGCGGATCAGCCGAGTCCGTAGCATCGCGGTGCATTCGTTGCCGCGAGTTCCTGTGCGGCACGGAATTTCGCGTCGTTCGTGTCGGGTCCGTTTCCGCCGTATAGCAATTCAGTGATCCAGACGGATGCCGTGCGAGTTCAGCACGTGGCGACGGATACTGGTTCATCCGCGAATCGGGTGCGGCATAACTCCACGTGACAGCCGTCGACGGCCCAATCGCTGAGTGCGCTTGCCACGCTCAGCGATTGGGTCGTCGGTCAGGCGGCTGCCGTCGCCGGTTCGTCGGCGAACTGGGTGCGGTACAGCTCGGCGTAGCGGCCCTCGGCTGCCAAAAGCTGAGTGTGCGTGCCGCGCTCCACGATTCGGCCGTCCTCCATCACCAGGATCTGGTCGGCCGCGCGAATCGTGGACAGCCGATGCGCGATGACCAGGGCGGTCCGGCCGACCAGCGCTTCGGAAAGCGCTTCCTGCACTGCGGCTTCCGAGGTCGAGTCCAGCGATGCCGTTGCCTCGTCCAGGATCACCACGCGCGGCTGCTTGAGCAGCAGGCGGGCGATGGTGAGGCGCTGGCGTTCGCCGCCGGAGAGGCGGTAGCCGCGCTCGCCGACCACGGTGTCCAGGCCGTCCGACAGCGATTCGACCAGGTCACGTAACCGGGCCCGCTGCAACGCGTCCCACAGTTCCGCCTCCTGCGCCTCCGGGCGGGCGAGCAGCAGGTTCGCCCGGATGGTCTCGTGGAACAGGTGCCCGTCCTGGGTGACCAGGCCGACGGTCTCCCTGATCGACTGGGTGGTCAGCTCGCGCACATCGGTCCCGTTCAGCCGGACCGCGCCGCCGTCCACGTCGTACAGCCGGGAAACCAGCTGGGCGACGGTGGATTTACCGGCGCCCGACGAACCGACGAGCGCGATGAGCTGGCCGGGTTCGGCGCGTAGCGACACATTGTGCAGCACGTCGACGCCGCCGCGGGTGTCCAGGGTCGCGACGTCCTCCAGTGAAGCAAGGGACACCTTGTCGGCGGACGGGTAGCCGAAGGTCACGTTGTCCAGTTCGACCGCGACCGGCCCGTCCGGCACCGTCACCGCGCCGGGCGCGTCCTCGATCAACGGCTTCAGGTCGAGCACCTCGAAGACCCGCTCGAAGCTCACCAGTGCGGCCATGACCTCCATCCGGGCGCTGGCCAGCGCGGTGAGCGGCGTGTAGAGCCTGGTCAGCAGCAGCGACAGGGCCACCACGGCGCCCGCGTCCAGCTGTCCGCGCAGCGCGTACCAGCCGCCGAATCCGTAGACGAGGGCGATCGCCAGCGCCGAGACCAGGGTGAGTGAGGTGACGAACACGGTCTGCAGCATCGAGGTGCGCACGCCGATGTCGCGCACCCGGCGGGCGCGCAGCTCGAACTCGCCGGATTCCTGCTGCGGGCGGCCGAAGAGCTTCACCAGCGTCGCGCCGGGTGCGGAGAAGCGCTCGGTCATCTGGGTGCTCATGGCGGCGTTCAACTTGGCTGCCTCGCGCTGCATATCTGCCAGTCGATTGCCCATCCGCCGGGCGGGCAGCACGAACACCGGGAGTAGGACCAGCGCGATCAGGGTGATCTGCCAGGAGATGCTGAGCATCACGCCGAGTGTGAGCGCGAGGGTGACCAGGTTGGCGACCACGCCGGACAGGGTGTCGCTGAACGCGCGCTGGGCGCCGATCACGTCGTTGTTCAACCGGCTGACCAGCGCGCCGGTGCGGGTCCTGGTGAAGAAGGCGATCGGCATCTTCTGCACGTGATCGAAGACGGCGGTGCGCAGGTCCAGGATCAGGCCCTCACCGATGCGCGAGGACAGCCAGCGGATGACCAATCCGAGCGCGGCATCGAAGACCGCCAGCACCGCGATGATCAGCGCGAGGTTGACCACGACCCGTGGTGCCGCACCGCCGACGATGTTGTTGACCACCCGGCCCGCCAGCACGGGTGTGGCCACCGCCAGCAACGCCGAGATGACGCTGAACAGCAGGAACACGCCGATCCGGCGCCGGTGTGGCGCCGCGAACCGGAGAATGCGCCGCGCGGTGGCCAGGCTGAACTGCCGCTGCTCCTGTGGCGCGTTGGCCCGCCGGTATATCTGGCTCCAGGCCACCGATTCGATGCTCACGTTTACTTCCTCTCGCTCCCCACCATCAAAGCCCTCGGCACTGACACTAAGACCTCAACAAAGGTTGAGAGCAAGTCGATTCCGCCGATTCCCGATTCCGCGCACAGCGAAACTTCCGGACACGCGCTTAGGCTGGCCAGATGACCGAGGACCGGGTGGTGGAGGCGCTGGGCGGCAAACTCGACGGTGAAGTCGACGCGTCCGAACGCCGACGGGCGGAGTATTCGTCGGACGCCTCCAACTATCGAGTGCCGCCGCGGGCCGTCGTCTTTCCCCGCACGGACGCCGATGTGGCGGTCGCGCTGGAATTCGCCAAGGACAACGGGTTGTCGGTGACCGCGCGTGGCGGCGGGACCTCGGTAGCGGGCAATGCGATCGGGCCCGGTCTGGTGCTGGACTTCAGCAGGCACATGAATCAGATCCTGGAAGTGGATCCGCAGGCTCGGGTCGCTCGGGTGCAACCCGGCGTCGTGCTGTCGGAATTGCAGCGCGCGGCTCGGCCGTACGGGCTGCGATTCGGGCCGGATCCGTCGACACAGAACCGGTGCACCCTCGGCGGCATGATCGGCAACAACGCCTGCGGTCCGCGCGCGGTCGCCTGGGGTCGCACCTCGGACACGGTGCGGGAACTGCGGATTCTCGACGGGACGGGCGTCGAGCGGACACTCGCCAACGATCTGTCGGTGCTGCCGGGCCTCGCCGAGTTCACCAGGGCGAATCTCGCGGTACTGCGCACCGATCTGGGCCGCTTCGAACGCCAGGCCTCGGGTTATGGGCTCGAACATCTACTCCCCGAACGTGGTTCGGCCGTGGCGAAGGCCTTCGTCGGGTCAGAAGGCACCTGCGGTTTGCTGCTCGACGCGACGGTCGAGCTGGTCGCACTGCCGAAGGCCGCGGTGCTGACCGTGCTCGGCTACCCCGATATCGCCACCGCCGCCGACAATGTCGCCGCGGTGATGGCGTGCAAACCAACCGCGGTCGAGGGCATCGACGCGCGGCTCGTCGACGCGGTCCGCGCCCACCGCGGCACCGTCCCCGAACTGCCACGCGGCGGCGGCTGGTTGTTCGTGGAGACCGCGGGCGACACACCTGCCGAGGCGCTGGCCGTCGCCGAACAATTGCGCCGGTCGGTCGACGCGCTGGACTCCCGCATCGTCGCCGATCCCGCTGCGGCGGCCGCACTCTGGCACATCCGCGCGGACGGCGCCGGGTTGGCCGGACGCACGCCGGACGGGCAGCCGGCCTGGCCCGGCTGGGAGGACGCGGCGGTGCCGCCGGAGCGGCTCGGCGCCTACCTGCGCGATTTCGCCGACCTGACGCACGAGCACGGCGTGGATGGCCTGTTGTACGGCCACATAGGCGACGGCTGCATCCACGTGCGGCTCGATCTGCCGATCGCCGATGCCCCGCAACGCTTTCGGCGCTTCCTGTTCGATGCCGCCGAACTGGTTGTGCGGCAAGGTGGTTCGCTGTCCGGCGAGCACGGCGACGGACGGGCCCGCTCGGAGTTGCTCTCGGTCATGTATTCCCGGTCGGTGCTCGACGTATTCGCCGGTTACAAAGCCCTTTTCGATCCCGCCGATGTGTTGAATCCCGGCGTGCTGGTCGAGCCGCGACCGATCGACGCTGACCTGCGCCTGGTCGGGTTGCCGCTGGTACCCGCCTCGGGCGGCTTCGCCTTTCCGCATGACCACGGCGATCTGAGCACGGCGGTGCACCGCTGCGTCGGTGTCGGCAAGTGCCGTGCCGATACGCGCGCCGCCGGTGGTTTCATGTGCCCGTCCTACCTGGCCACCAAGGACGAGAAGGACAGCACTCGCGGCCGGGCCAGGGTGTTGCAGGAGGTGGTCCGCGGCGCGCTGCCCTGGTCGTCCGAGGCGGTCGCCGAGTCGCTCGATCTGTGCCTGTCCTGCAAGGCATGTCGCTCCGACTGCCCGGCGGGTGTCGATGTGGCCACCTACAAGGCCGAAGCCCTGTACCGCCGGTATCGGCACCGGCTGCGGCCGCTCGATCACTACTCGCTCGGCTGGTTGCCGCGCTGGCTGGCGCTGGCGACCCGTATGCCGCGCGCCGCCAATGCACTGGCGAACAACGCCGCGCTGCACCGAATCGGGTTGCGCGCGGCGGGCATTGATCCGCGCCGCGAAGTGCCACGGCTGGCGGACCGTAGCTTTCGCCGAATGTGGCGCGACCTGGGCGGAGTTGTCCCGGCATCGGCGACGCGACCGGGCGGACCCGACGCGACCCAGAGTTCAACCACCACACCGGAAGACAGCGCGGATCGACCCGCGGTAATGCTGTGGGTCGACACCTTCACCGACGCCTTCGATCCCGAGATAGCCCTAGCCGCGGCGCAATTGGTGCAGTCACTCGGCTACCGGGTGCGCATTCCCGCGCGCCGGGTGTGCTGCGGGCTCACCTGGATCAGCACCGGTCAGCTGGACGGTGCCCGCGCGCGGTTGCGCGCCACGCTGGACGCGGTGGACAAGCACGTGCGCGGCGGCGGCATCGTGCTCGGACTGGAACCGTCCTGCACCGCGGTGCTGCGGTCGGATCTGCCCGAGCTGCTGCCGGACGACCCACGCGCGGCGGCAACGGCACGAGCGGTGCGCACGCTCGCCGAGTTCCTGGCCGAACAACCGGACTGGCAGCCGCCGCAATTGCCGGGCCGCACAGTGGTGGTTCAACCGCATTGCCACCACCACGCGATTCTCGGATTCGAGACCGATCGCCAGCTATTAGCCACAATGGGAATCAATGTGACTGAAGTCACCGGATGTTGTGGTCTCGCGGGAAACTTCGGAATGCAGCGAGACCATTACGGCATTTCGGTCGCGGTGGCCGAGAACGGCCTGCTGCCCGCGCTGCGTACCGCCGGGGACGAGTCGATCTTCCTCGCGGACGGCTTCTCCTGCCGGACCCAGGCCGCCCAATTGGCCGGCCACCAGAGCCGTCACCTGGCTCAATTCCTGGTGGCGGAGTGAGACTTTCGCGCCCTCGCCGGGATGGCGGTCACGGCGAGTGCGCGATATCGGTCAGCTGCCGAACGGCAGGGTGCCGGGTGGAATCTGATAACCCGAACTGCCTGCGGAAACACCGCCCCAGGCGTTGAGCAACCAGTTGAGCAAGTTGGTGATCATTCGATACCTCCATGTGGCGACTGCCAGCTGTTTGCCGATCGGAACGAATATCGCCACATCCATTCTTAGCGTTACAAATACCGTGTACCTGCGCTGATGCATATTCGGTATCGAATAGCGTCGAATTGTGTTGTGCGCGACTAGTTTCTCGATCGACTATGGACTGGCGCGCATTCCGCGCCGCGCCATCGGGCAGAATGGTCCGATGCGTAACGCGATGGTCGAGCCGGTAGGAGACCCAACCGGTCTGGCCAGGACCGTGACGTCCGACCGTCCGATCGACCTGGCGTGCACGATCGCCCCGCTGCGCCGCGGCGCCGGAGATCCGTGCCACCAGACGACCAGGGACGGTGCGCATTGGCACGCGTCACACATGTCGTCCGGCCCGGTCACCTACCGGCTGACGCAGTCCGGACCGTGCTCGGTGCAGGGGCACGCCTGGGGTCCCGGCGCCGAGGAATTCCTCGACGGACTCGACCACATGCTGTGCCTGGACGAGGACATGGACGGCTTCGTGCCGGACCACCCGAAACTCGTCGAGGCGCACCGCCGCTTCCCCGGATTGCGGATGTTGCGCACCGGCCTGGTGCTCGAGGCGCTGGTGCCCGCAGTGCTCGAGCAGAAGGTGCACACCATCTCGGCCCGTGGTTCGTGGCGAAAGCTGGTGCGGCAGTTCGGCGACCCCGCACCGGGCCCCGCGCCGGAGGGCCTGCGGTTGCCGCCCGAGGCCGATACCTGGCGGCGGGTGCCGTCCTGGGCTTTTCATCGGGCCAATGTCGGCCCGCAGCGGGCGCAGACGATCGTGCGCGCCGCGCGGGTGGCGAGCTCATTGGAACGCGCGGCCGGTGTCGATCCGGCCGAGGCCGCCCGCAGGCTGCGGACGATCCCGGGGATCGGCGTGTGGACCGCGGCCGAGACCGCGCAGCGCGCGTTCGGTGACGCGGACGCGTTGTCCGTCGGCGATTTCCATCTCGCGGCCATCGTCGGCTGGACTTTGCTCGGCCATCCGATCGATGACGACACGATGGTCGAATACCTGGAACCGCTTCGGCCGCACCGCTATCGGGCGGTTCGGCTGCTGGAGATCAGTGGGCAGGCGCACAAGCCGAAGTTCGGCCCGCGCACGCCGCTCACCGATCACACCTGGCACTGAGCCGGTCAGCCCCGACGCGGTTCGAGCCCGTCCAGGACGCGGTGCAAGCCGTAGCGGAACTTCCGGTCGCGTCGCTCGGCAGGATCAGCGTCCCAGTCCCCGTGCTGCGACTTCGGATAATCCTTGGCGGCTTCCTCGGCGACCGGACGCAGCTGCGCCACCAGCTCGTGCTCCGTTTGCCCGGAGCGGGCCAGCAGGGCTAGCCAGGCGGCCTCACTGATGCCCATCCCCACCACGTAGCTGGTGACGAGGCTGATGGCGTCGCTCGTCTCGTCCGCCGGAAATCCGCCCGCCTCGAACAGACCGACCAACCCCTCGGTGAATCGCATGACATTCGGGCCCAGGTAGGACAGGCCGACCTGGCCGAGGGTCGAGGCCATCCACGGATGCCGCAGGATCATCGCGCGCAGGCTCTCGGCGCAATCCTCGGCGGCCACGCGCCAGGCCGCCGGGTCCGCGATCACCGGGACCCTGACCTCGCCGTAGACCTCGTCGACGACCAACTCGATCAGCTCGTCGCGGTTGGCGACGTGCCGGTAGAGCGAGGTCGCGCCCGCGTTCAACCGGGCACCGAGTTGGCGCATCGTGAGCGCCTCCATCCCCTCGGCGTCCAACAGGGCAACGGCCTCGGCCACGATGTGTTCCCTGGTCAGCGTCGGCTGCTCCCGGCCCTTGCGCGGACGCGTCCACACCGATCCGACCTGCTGCTTTTCGACGGCCACGTCGACTCCCTTCGATTGCCACCAGCGTAGCGCACAACGTTCGCACTTGCGAACGTATGAAACCTGTGCGTACAGTGTTCGCAACAAGAGAACGACGTACGCAACACCGTGAGAAGAGAGTTACCGATGGACGCGATCGAGACCCGTAATCCGAAGCGCTGGTGGATTCTGATCGTGCTGTGCCTCAGCACGCTGGTCCTGGTCATCGACAACTTCGTGCTGGCCGTAGCGGTGCCGGTACTGGCCGAGGATCTGCATGCGAGCGCCCAGGACATCCAGTGGATCCTGGACTCCTACATCCTCGTTTTCGCGGGTCTGCTGCTCACCTCGGGCAGCCTGGCCGACCGGTTCGGCAGGCGCCGAGTGATGCTCATCGGCCTCGTCCTGTTCGGCCTTGCGTCACTCGGGGCGACGCTCGCGTCGAGCCCGGTCGAGATGATCGTGGCCCGCACCGTGATGGGCATAGGTGGCGCGCTGGTGCTGCCGAGCACGCTGTCGATCCTGATCACCGTGTTCGACGACCAGGAGCGGCGCAAGGCGATGAGTTTCTGGAGCGCCGCTTCGGTGCTCGGTCTGGTCGGCGGGCCGGTGCTCGGTGGTGTGTTGATCGCGCACTTCTGGTGGGGCGCGGCGTTTTTGATCAATGTCCCGGTCGCGGCCGTCGCCATCATCGCGGCGCTGGTGCTGATGCCGGAATCCAAGGGGCCGTGGACCAAGCCGGACGTGCCCGGTGCGGTGCTGTCCATGGTCGGGATGACCGCGCTGGTGTGGACCATCATCGAATTCCCCAAGGGCGGTTTCGATCACGCGTCCACACTGAGCACGCTGACCATCGCCGTCGTCAGCCTGGTCACCTTCATCGTGTGGGAGAAGCACGTCGAGCATCCGATGGTTCCGCTGGACCTGTTCCGCAACGTGACTTCGCCGGTGGCAGCCTGTCGCTGACGCTGGTGCAGGTCGCCAATGGTGGTCTGCTGCTGGCGCTTACCCAGTATCTGCAGTTCGTGCTCGGCTACTCGCCGACCAAGGCCGGGCTGGCGTTCATTCCGATGATGGTCGCCTCCATCGTGTTCAACGGGCTGGGCGCCGGTTTCGGCAGCAAGGTCGGTAACCGCACGCTCGCCGTCACCGGCATGCTCGTCTCGACCGTAGGGCTCGGCCTGCTGGCCAGTCTGTCCGCGGACAGCGGTTTCGGCATGCTGTCCGTCGCGCTGGTGATCCTCGGCGCCGGTGCGGGTCTGGCGCAGCCTGCGGCCATCGCCGCGCTGATGGGTGCCGTGCCACAGGAGCAGGCGGGTGTCGGGTCCGCGCTGAACGACACCATTCAGCAGGCGGGTGCCGCCCTCGGCATCGCGGTGCTCGGCAGCATCCTGTCCAGCACCTTCACCAGCAGCATGCCGGACTCGATCCCCGCCGCCGCCCGGCATTCGATCAGCGACGCACTGGCATTGGTCGCCAGCTCCGGAGATACCGAACTCCTCGGCACCGCGCGGGAAGCCTTCACCACCGCCATGTCGGCCAGCTTCATCGCGGGCGGTGTCGGCATCCTGGCCGGTGCGATCGTTGCCCTGTTCGTCATGCGCAACAACAAGACCGCACCGGTGGACGTCCTCGACGAGGCGGCACTTGCCGAGTAGGACAACCGAATACAGCGAAAGACCGGCTCAGCGCTCGAGCCGGTCTTTCGCGTTGTGTCGGTTCAGAATTCGCCGAGGACGTTGAAGACGGTGCGCCCGGTGTGCGTGCCGTTCTGGATGGCATGCAGCACCTCGGCCGCGTCGGTGATCGAGGCGAACTGGGTGAGCGACGAAAGATGTTGCGGGCGCAGCTCGTTGGCCAGGCGGGTCCACAGTTCGCGGCGCTTCTCGATCGGGCAGAAGACGGAATCGATGCCGAACAGCGAGACACCGCGCAGGATGAACGGCAGCACGGTGGTCGGCACGCCCGCCCCGCCGGTCAGGCCGCTGACCGCGACCGCGCCGCCGTAGCCGATGGCGCTGAGGATGTAGGCGAGGGACTTGCCGCCGACGCTGTCGACCGCGGCGGCCCAGCGGGCCTTGTTCAGCGGGCGCGGCTTGGCGTCGGGGTCCTCGGGCAGTCGGCCGATGATCTCGTTGGCGCCGAGCTCGCTGAGCAGATCGCCCGCATCGGTCTTGCCGGTGGAGGCGATGATCTCGTAGCCGAGGCCGGACAGGATGTCGATGCTCACGCTGCCGACACCGCCGGTCGCGCCGGTGACCAGCACCGCGCCCGCGTCCGGGGTGAGGCCGCGGTCGAGCAGCGACTGCACGCTGAGTCCCGCGGTGAAGCCCGCGGTGCCGAGTGCGGCGGCGTCGCGCGGGCTCAGGCCGTCGAGCTTCACCACCCAGTCGGCCGACACCCTGGCGTACTCGGCGAACCCGCCGTTCTGCGAGACCCCGATGTCGTAGCCGTGCGCCACCACCAGGTCGCCGGGGGCGAAGTCGTCGTCCTCGGACGAGACCACCTCGCCGGTGATGTCGATGCCGGGAATGATCGGATACTTCCGCACCACCCCGCCACCCGGCGTGATCGCCAGCCCGTCCTTGTAGTTCGCGCTGGAGAAGTGCACCTTGATCGTCACCTCACCAGGCCCGAGGAAATCCTCGCCGACCTGCTGCTTGGTCAGCACGATCCCGCTATCCGATTCATGCGCCACCATCGCCCAGAACTCCATGCCGACGAGCATACGATCGTCCGCCCCCACCCGCGCAGCTCCGTCGTCGGCGCCGCGAGGCGGTCGGTCTACTCCGGGACCAGTTCGAGGCGGACGCCGAGGAGGCGGATGGGGCGGTCCAGGGGGAAGCGGTCGATTATGCGGAGGGCGGTTTCGATGATCTGGGCGGGGTCGATGGTGGGGGTTGGCAGTTTTTCTTGTTTGCTGCGGGTGTAGAAGGTGTTGGTGCGGACGGTTACCGAGACTCGGGTGCCGATGCGGCCCGCTTCGGCCATTTCCTCGGCTACCTCGGTGGCCAGGCGGGCCACCTGGGTGCGGATTTCGGCGGGGTCGGTGAGGTCGTGCGGGAAGGTTTCGGATTTGCTGCGGCCCAACGGGATTCGGGGTTCGGTGGTGACGTCGGTGTCGCCCTTACCGTGGCCGAGGACCCAGAGGTAGGGGCCGGTGTTCGGGCCGAATTCGGCGGCTAGGCGGTGCCGGTCGGCGGTCATCAGGTCGGCGACGGTGTTGATGCCGAGATCGGCGAGGCGGGTGGCGATTCGAGTTCCGATGCCCCACAACGCGTTTGTCGGGCGGTGCGCCATCACCTCGGTCCAGTTGTCGGCGATGAGGCGGAAGACTCCGGCGGCCGCGCCCTCATCGGTGGCCGGGCCGACGTCCGACTTGCCCGTTGATTTGGCGAAACCGGTGGCGAGTTTGGCGGTGAGCTTGTTGTCGCCGATGCCGATCGAGCAGGAGAGCTCCAATTGCTCGATGGCGGAGCGGATTTCGCGGGCCAGCGCCTCCGGGTCGTCGGTGTCGGTGGCGAGGAACGCCTCGTCCCAGCCCCACACCTCGACCCGGCCGGGGAAGGTGCGCAGCAGCGACATGACCTCGTCCGAGGCCTCCTCGTAGCTGGCCATGTCCAACGGCAGGAACACGCCCTCGGGACACTTGCGCTGGGCGCTGCGCAGCGCCATCCCGGCCCGGACGCCGAACGCGCGCGCCGGATAGGACGCGCAGGTAACCACCTTGCGCGGCTCGGCGGGGTCGCCGTTGCCGCCGACGATGACCGGCAGGCCGCGCAGCTCCGGGTGGCGGCGGAACTCCACCGCCGCCTGGAACTGATCGAGATCGACATGCAACAGCCATCTGGCCATAGCACCGTCTTACCCCACCGGTGTGACAAGCGGCCGGAATACCGGTCCGATCGGCCGCCGACGGCGGCGCCTCGACGGGCAACGCGCCGTACGATTTCGTTGAAGACAAACCATAAGGGGGAGCACTCCGATGTCCGACGCCAAGGATGAGCCCACCGCGCTGCCCGCGGTCCTGGTCGGCCACGCCGACCGGGAAATCGCCGCTCGGCAGTTGCACATCGCGGTCGAGGAGGGGCGGCTCGATCTGCTCGAGTTGGATCGGCGACTCATCACGGTCTACTCGGCCCGGACAACCGACGAGCTGGTGGCCGTCACCGCGGATCTGCCGATGGCCGCCGCGGCCCGCGAGCCGATCGAGTTGAGCGTCGGGAGCGGGTCGCGGAAGAAGGCCGGGCAGTGGACCGTGCCTGCCGAGATCACCGCCGAATGTAGTTCCGGCAGTATCACCATCGACTTCACCAAGGCCTTCTGCCCGCATCGCGAGGTAGCGCTGCACGCATCGGTCGGCTCCGGCGACATCGAACTCATCGTGCCGCGCGGGTGGATGGTCGATGTCGATCGGGTGCGGGCCAAGAGCGGCGACGTGTACAGCAAAGTCATCGGACCGGTGCTGGTCGGCGCGCCCTTGCTGCGCGTCGATGGCCGGGTAGGTTCCGGCTCGCTGACCGCGCGATACCCGCGCCGACCCCGCCGGACTTTCCTGGCCTGGATCCTGCGCAGACCACGTCCGGCCTAGTTCGGCCGATGCCCGACCACGGTCAGACCATTGCGCTGGCCGGAAAACAGAACTAAATTCTGGTTGTGAAGATTCGAGATCGGTTGCTGCTGGCGGCCGAGCGGCAGTTCGCGGAACAGGGCGCGCTGGAGGCGACGCTGGCCCAGATCCGGGACGCCGCGGGCGCCAGCGTCGGCGCTCTCTATCACCACTTTCCGGACAAGGCGGATCTGTATCGGCAGGTGTGGGCGAACGCGCTGGTCGACTATCAGCAGCACTTCTGGTCGGCGGTCGGCGACAGTGCCGATGCCAGGGAAGGGATCACCGCCGGTGTACGAGAACACCTGCGCTGGGTCGCCGAGAATCAGTACCGGGCAAAGGTTCTCACCTCCGCGCGGCCGCCCGGGGTACGTGAGAGCGACAGCAATCGCGAGTTCATGCGCAACGTCGCGCGCTGGTGGCGCACGCACGCCGGGTACGGCGCGGTACGCGACCTGTCGCTCGATCTCGTGTACGCGCTGTGGCTCGGCCCGGCGCAGGAGTACTCCCGACATTGGCTGGGCGGCAACATGCTCGCCGCGCCGACCGATGTCGCGGACGAACTCGCCGACGCGGCCTGGCTGACGCTCGGTACGGACCGGCCGTGAAACACGCTTCGCACCAACAACTATCACGCGTGAACGAGGAATAACTGATGACCGTCACCGATATCGACCTGGCCAAGAAGGTCCTCGGCGCACAGCCTTTCGCCGAGCTGGTCGGCACCGAGATCGCCGAATTCGGTGATGGCACCGTCACTTTGGTGATTCCTATCCGCCCCGAGCTCGGCCAGCAGTTCGGCTTCGTGCACGGCGGCGTGCTGTCCTACGCGGCCGACAACGCGCTCACCTTCGCCGCCGGGACCGCGCTCGGCGCGAACGTGCTGACCGGCGGGTTCACCATCACGTATCTGCGCCCCGCCAAGGGAATTCGGCTGCGGGCCGTCGCCACCGTCACCGGAGCTACCCGCCGCCAAGCGGTAGTCCATTGCGAGATCTACGCCGAGGAAGCCGACCAGGAACCGGTGCTGTGCGCGGTGGCGCAGGGCACCGCACGCAGCGTCGACCGAGAACTGGCCAGTCACGCGTGACAGCCGTCCGCGTCACTGTCCCGGGCCGGGCATCGCGGGGTTGCCCGGCTCGGGTACGCCGGTCAGGCACCAGCCGTCGCGTCATCGAGTGACCTTGCGCTGCTCGACGACCCGCCGGTGATGCGCCGCAGCGCCGCGGTGAGCGTGCTCGGATAGAGGTCTTCGTCGGAGCGACCGGCAACGAACCCGTCCGGGCGAACCAGCAGCGCACCGCCCTCGGGTAAGCCGGTGCGCGCTGCCCATGCGGCGACCGGTAGCGCGTGCACGGTGATGTCGATCCCGGTCTCCCACTGCGCATCCCCGACCGCATCGCGCCACGCGGCCGAGGTGCCGGTGACCAGCAGCGCGAAGCCGGGACCGCTCAGATCCATGGTCGAGATCCGCTGCGAACCGTCGATCCACAGGTGCGGCACCCGGGTACCGACCTGGCCGGTCAGCTGGTCGACGTGCGGTGTGTCCGCGTTGCCGCCGAGGACAGCGGACGAGGCATACCGGTACTTGGTCATCACCGTGTTGGTGCTCAGCTGGCGCGCGAGATCGGCTGCGTTGTCGGGGGTTTCGATGCCGTAGCGGGTGTCGAACTCGGTGCCCAGCCGGGCCTGCTCGGCGGCGGCGATCGCGCGCGGCCGCCGCTCGGGCTGGTAGCTGTCGAGCAGCGCGGGCCCGGCCGTGCCGGACAGCACCGACGCCAGTTTCCAGATCAGATTGTGCGCGTCGGCGATTCCGGTGTTGGCGCCGTAGCCGCCCCACGGCGCGTGCCGGTGCGCGGCGTCGCCGACCAGGAAGACCCGACCGCGGCGGTACTCGTCCGCGACGAAAGCACCCGTGTCCCAAGCGCTTTTCGCCAGCACCTCGACCGCGATGTCAGGTATGCCGATCGCGGCACGGACCAGTTCGACGCAGCGTTCCACCGGATAGTCGGCGAGATCGGTACGCGCGGCATCGTATTCGAGGTGGAACGACCACTCGTCGGTGTTGTTCTTCGCCAGCACCAAGGCGCGCACCTTGTCGTTGACGATCTCGCACTGGCTGAAGGTGCGGCCGTTCAGCACCTCGGTGAGGTCGGTCCGCACGAAGACATTGAGGTAATGGTGCGTCGGCGGCAGCTCCCAGCCGGTGATGCCGAGCGCGCGCCGGATCGGGCTGCCCGCGCCGTCGGCGGCGATGAGGTAGTCGGCCCGAATGGTCGAGACGGTGCCCGCCTGATCGCGCAGGGTGGCGGTGACGCCCGTGTCGTCGGCCGCGAATTCGCTCAACTCGACACCGAAGCGCAGGTCACCGCCGCGGTCGCGGGCCAGCTCGGTCAGCAGCGGCTCGAGCTGCACCTGCGGCAGGAAACAGAAGGTGGACGGACTCGGCTCTGGGTGCTCCAGGCTTTTCATGAAGTTGGCGAGCTCGAGTTGCTCGGCGGCGACCAGCGTGGTGCCTCGGCTCGCACCGCCGAACCGGCCGCCTTTCAACGCGACCGCGGCGGCCTGCTGGACCCGATTCTCGATGCCGAGCTGCCGGAACAGCTCGATGGTCCGGGTGTGTACGCCGCGGGAGCGGGGCAGCGCCGACACGGCGGTCCGCTTCTCGACCAGCACGAAGGGCACTCCGTGATACTCGAGGAAGAGCGCGGCGGACAGTCCGACCAGGCCGCCGCCGACGATGAGGACCGGTACTTGCTGCTGTGTCGAAGTCATGCACCGATGCTGTCCGCACCCGCTTGCACCGCCCTTGCGTGCCGATGACATGAGAAAAGGCCGGGCACCCGCGGTGCCCGGCCCTTTCTCCGCACGTCAGGCGGAGGCCGCGAAAGCCCGTCCGTCCAACGCCGGTTCGGCGACCGGCTCGATGGCGTAGGCCAGGATGTCGGCCACGTCGGCGACGGGGCGGACATCCAGTGCGGCAAGCACTTCGGCCGGGACGTCGTCCAGGTCCGGCTCGTTACGGGCCGGGATGAACACCGTCTTCAGGCCGGCCCGCTGGGCGGCGAGCAGCTTCTGCTTGACGCCGCCGATCGGCAGCACCCGCCCGTTCAGCGTGACCTCGCCGGTCATGCCGACATCGGCGCGCACCTGCCTGCCCAGTGCCAGCGACACCAGCGCGGTGACCATGGTGACGCCCGCCGACGGTCCGTCCTTGGGGACCGCGCCAGCCGGGAAGTGCACGTGGATATTGCGATCCAGCACCGACGGTTCGATGCCGATCTCCTCCAGGTGCGAGCGCACGTAGGTCAGTGCGATCTGCGCGGACTCCTTCATCACGTCGCCGAGCTGACCGGTCAGGGTCAGCGAGCGCTCGCCCTCCGCGACGTTGGCCTCGATGTAGAGGACGTCGCCGCCGAGGCCGGTGACCGCCAGTCCGGTCGCCACACCCGGGACCGCGGTGCGTTCCACCGAGTCGGGGGTGAAGCGGGGGCGGCCCAGGTAGTCCTTCAGCTCACCCAGGTCGATGATCAGCGACTTCTGCTCGCCGCCTTCGGATTTCACCAGTGCGTCGTAACCCAGCTCGGCTTCGTAGCCGAGATCAGCTGTCGCCGAACCGAGTCCGTCCTCGGACAGTCGAGTCGCGGCCTTGCGCAACGCCTTCGCGATCAAGCGCTCCATCTGCCGCACCCCGGCTTCCCGGGTGTAGTTGGCGGCGATCTCGCGCAGTGCCGCGTCGGTGATGGTCACCTCGTCGGTGGTCAGCGCGTTGCGTTCCAGCTGCCGCGGCACCAGGAAGTCGCGGGCGATGCCGACCTTGTCGTCCTCGGTGTAGCCGTCGACGGTGATCAGCTCCATCCGGTCCAGCAGCGGGCCGGGGATGGTGTCCATGACATTGGCGGTGGCGATGAACAGCACGTCGGACAGGTCGAGATCCAGATCCAGGTAGTGATCGCGGAACGTGTGGTTCTGCGCCGGATCCAGCACCTCGAGCAGCGCGGCCGCCGGGTCGCCACGGAAGTCCGAGCCGACCTTGTCGATCTCGTCCAGCAGGACAACGGGATTCATCGATCCCGCCTCCTTGATGGCACGCACGATCCGGCCGGGCAGCGCGCCGACGTAGGTGCGCCGGTGACCACGGATCTCGGCCTCGTCACGCACGCCGCCGAGAGCGACGCGCACGAACTTGCGGCCCATGGCCCGAGCCACGGATTCACCCAGCGAGGTCTTGCCGACACCGGGCGGACCGACCAGCGCGAGCACCGCGCCGGACCCACGGCCGCCGACGACCTCGAGCCCACGCGAGGCCCGCCGGGACCGCACGGCCAGGTACTCGACCATCCGGTCCTTGACCTCGTCCAGGCCGTGGTGATCGGCGTCCAGCACCGCGCGAGCGGCCGAGACGTCGGTGCTGTCGGTGGTTTTCACGGTCCACGGCAGCTCGAGCACGGTGTCCAGCCAGGTTCGGATCCAACCGGTTTCCGGGCTCTGATCGCTGGCCCGCTCCAGCCTGCCGACCTCGCGCAGCGCCTCGGCGCGCACGTTGTCGGGCAGGTCGGCCTGTTCGACCCTGGTGCGGTAGTCGTCGGCGCCGTCCGGCTCGTCCTCGCCGAGTTCCTTGCGGATCGCGTTCAGCTGCTGACGCAGCAGGAACTCGCGCTGGCTCTTCTCCAAGCCCTCGCGGACATCGTCACTGATCTTCTCGGTGACCTCGGCTTCGGCGATGTGGTCCTTGGTCCACTCGATCAGCGTGTTCAACCGCTGCGTGACGTCGGGGGTTTCGAGCAGTTCACGCTTCTGGTCGTCGGTCAGGTACGGCGCGTACCCCGCGGTGTCGGCGATCGCGGACGGATCGGTCAGCTGATTGACCGCGTCGATGATCTGCCAGGCCTCGCGGCGCTGCAGCACCGAAACAACCAGCTTCTTGTATTCGGCGGCAAGCTCTTTCGTCCGGCCGTCCGGCGTCGGGATCTCGACCGGCTCGGCCTCGACCCACAGCGCGGCACCCGGCCCGGTCACCCCGTGCCCGATCTTCGCGCGCCGTTCGGCCTTCAGCACGGCCGCCGGTGCGCCGCCGCGCATCCGGCCGACCTGCTCGATGGTGGCGACCACGCCGTAGGAGGCGTAGCCCTCGGTCAGCCGCGGCGCCAGCAGCACCGCGTCGGTCTTGGCCGCGCGCGCGGCATCGATGGCAGCCTGCGCCGATTCGTCCAGTTCGATGGGCACGACCATGCCCGGCAGCACGATCGGATCGGTCAGGAACAGCACCGGCAGGTTCTGTGGTGTAGTCACGTGTTCGACCCTTCCAAAAGTTGAGCGATACCAACTCAACCCCGACCCATCCCCCTTTGTTCCGGATATCTCCCACGTTCGCTGTGGGCGAAGAAGGCGACGTGTCCGCGCGAAACAATCAGTCGTCGTAGTGGCTGCCCACTTGCACGATGACGACCTCGGTATCGGTGACGTAGTAGATCAACCGGTGCTCCTGGCTGATCCGACGCGACCAGTGCCCGGCCAGCTGATATCGCAGCGGCTCAGGCTTGCCGATCCCAGCGAACGGATCAGCAAGCACGGCGTTGATCATCTTGTTCGCCGCCTTCAGCACCGCACGATCCCGCGGCAGCCAGGATGAATAGCTACGCCACCCCTGGGCGGTGAACGTCAACTTCCGATCGGACACGCCATCATGCCTTCCGTCGGCGCGGAGGCACACGACGACGAACCCCGGTTGTGTCGTCCGGCTCATCGATCCACACGAAGTCATTTTCGGCTACATAAGACTGCAACTCATCCACAAAGCGCTTGAAGCGATCCGCGGAGTTGGTTGCTCCGGCGTCGTCGCCATAGATCTTCTCCGCGATTGCCCACAGCACCGCACCCGGCGCAACCGCGTATCGCCGCACGCCCTCGACGAGAAGCTTGTCCGGGACTTCGTCATCGGTTGCGGATTCATTGTGGACCTTGGGCTCGATCGCCCAGACCACGTCGCCGCGCTGGAGCGTGAAAGCGCGAGTCGGTGGCGCTGCCGACGTCTCGTCGTCCGGGTCGATCAGGGCGTGAGCTTCCGTGCGCCCTTCCCGAGCATCCTCGGCGGAGGCCAGCAATTGCGCGCCTCCGTGGGTCTGGAGCACATACAACGTCTCCATGATCGAGCTCCAATCGGACTCGGCCATCAGCACGGCGTTCTCACCGGTCTTGGTAACCACCGTGACCTGGTCGTGGTCGTCGTTGACCTTCTTCACCAGTCCGAACAGGTCCTGACGAACGGTCGAGATCGGTAGCGCTGACATCGGCAATCACCCCTTAGAAGTCGTACAACATATCGTACACCTAGTTCTGTACAACATGTCGTACAACTTAGCCACGGCTGCCGAGGTCAGGAGGTCTTCGGGGCGTAGTGGAGGGCGGTGATGCCGCAGTCGAAGGGGGTGATGGCGACCGTGGTGAGGGGTTGGTAGGCGCCTGGGGCGAAGACGGGGAGGCCTGAGCCGATGGCGGTGGGGTTGACGAAGAGGTGGAGTTCGTCGATGAGTTGGTCGGCGATCAGATTGGCTACGAGGGTGCCGCCGCCGTAGACGATGAGGTCGCCGCCTGGTTGGTTCTTCAGGTCGGTGATGAGCTTGGCGAGGTCGCCGCCTGCGACGGTGGTGTTTTCCAGGGGGAGTCGGTGAGGGTGTTGGAGATGACGATCTTGGGGGTGTTATTCATCCAGTCGATGGTTTCCTGGTCTTCGCCGTCGGCTTCGGTGCGGGTGGCCCAGGTGGGGATGAAGCCTTCGGCGAGGTTGCGGCCGAGGACGATGGTGTCGACCGAGGACATGACGGTGGCGATGTAGGCGCCGACGTCGTTGGTCCAGGGGAAGGTCATCCAGTCCATCTCGCCGTTCGGGCCTGCCATGTAGCTGTCGACGGTGGTCTGGACCTGGAGCTTGAGCTTGCGCATGAGAGGTTCCTTTCGAGGGGGCGGGTTCCGGTTGCGGGCCTGCCGTTCTGGTGTGTCTTTACTGTGCTGGAACCGGTTTACGGATTGTTTACGGTCTGCTGCGGGGCGGCGCGAGGGGAGCCGTGCGGCGGGCGTGTTCCCGTGGAAATGCTGCGGCCTGGCTTATCGTTGAGCCGGCTGCGCCGCTGGTCGGCGGCAGTTTCTCGGTAGAGCGCAGCAGACCCCCGAGGGGAGCATGTGCATGAGTGAGCCGATCCGCACCGGCCACAACTGGAAACCGGCCGGGGTGGTGCTCGCGGTGATCGCGGCGCTGATCGCGGTCCCGTCGGCCCTCGCCGCGCTCGTGCCGACCAGGGAAACGGCGGTCGCACCGGACACGGAGCTCGAGGTGACGGCGCCCGGGGAGGAGCCCGACACGGTCAGCTTCGGCGGCGTCGGCGGCTGGCAGCGCAGGGCGACGGGGGACCAGACAACCGCTGTGCTGGTCGCGCCGGATGGTTCGCGACTCGCGGTCAGCGTGATCGACGGCGTCACGGACTTCGCCGATGCCGCCGACTGGCGACTGAAAGTGCTTGGCGCACAGGGCTTCGACGCGGCTTTCGACGGCGGCGAGGTGAAGACACCGAACGGATTCAGCGGGCGTACCTGTCGCGGCACGGACCGCGCGGGGGTGTGCGCGATCGTCGGCAACGAGAAACTGGCGGTCACCCTGGTGCTCATCGGTGACAACGCCACGTTGCCCGAGCTCACGCCGGTCCTCGAATCCCTAACGGTGCGCCGATGAGGTGGTTCCAGCCGAAATCGGCGCTGTTCTGGGCATATTGCGTTATCTCGTTCCTCGGACTAGTCGGGCTGGTGCTCCAGCTGGCGCCGGTCGCCGCGCTGACCTGGCGGGACATCCTGGTCGGACTGCCGTTCACTCTCGCGACCCTCCTCGTCTTCGGTTGGCTGGTCCTGCATTTGGATCGACTCCGCGCGCGACGGCGGATCCGAACCCCGCTGATCATGGGTTTCCTGTGGGGTGCGCTGGCCGGGCCGGGCATCGCCATGTTCGCCAACGACAACAACATGCGGATAATCCAGAACCTGGCCGGTGACGCGTTCGCGATCGACTGGCAGGCACCGATTTCCGCGGCAATCGTCGAGGAAGCGGTCAAGGGCGTCGGGGTGTTCGCCGTAGCGTGGCTCGCGCGACCGATGTTGAATCGGCCGATCCACGGGCTGCTGCTCGGCGGCTGCACCGGCCTCGGATTCCAAGTCGTCGAGAACATCACCTACTCGGCCAACGCCGGATTGCTTTCGGCACAAGATGATCCGGCGACCGCGGTGCTCGTCGGCACCGTGCGACTGCTCACCGGCATCACCTCGCACTGGATGCTCACCGCCCTGGCGGGCATCGGCATCGTGCTGGCGGTCGCGCGCTCGGACTGGCCAGGCATGCGACGTGCGCAGGTCTTCGTCATGTTCTATTTGCTCGGCGCCGCAATGCATTTCGGCTGGGACGCGCCGAGCCCGGCGAACATCCCGATCGGGTCGATCCTCGCGCGCACCATCCTGTACATCCTGATCTTCGCCATCATCTACACCTGGGTGGTGCGCACCGAACGGCAATGGTTCCGCGCGGTAGTCGGTTGGGCGGTGACGCGGGGAATCGCGCCCGCCGGTGAACTGAGCACCTTGATCTCGCAGCGCAGCCGACGCCGGGCTCGTCGGGCGGATCGAATGAGCGGCGAGCACAACCGCCGCCATCAGGTGCGACGGCAACGCATTCTGCTGGACTGGGTCCAGGAGACCGGTGCCGGATCGGGCATTCGCGTTCCGGCCTGAGGCACTACGTGCGCCTGGTGATCACCACTGGCTTGACCTCGGTGGGGATACTGCCGAACGCGGCCACCGGCACCCCGAACGCGGCCGCCAGGATCTCCCTGGGCAGCGAATTCACCGTGGCCACAATGCCGATGTCGTCGTTGGGTTCCTGCGCGCTGGTGTTGAAGACCACCAGAACCTGCAGAGGCTGTTCGGTGCTCGCGTTGCCGAAGTAGTGGAAGAAGCCCTGCGGCACGAACACCAGATCGCCCTGCTTCGCCTCGAAGGCGTCGTTGCGATAGGTACCGTCCGGGTGGGTGCCGAGAATCGTCCAGTCGGCCTTGCCGGAGATGATGTAGTTGAGCTCCCACGCGGTCGGATGCCAGTGCGGCTCCCGGATGGCGCCGATCTCGAGTTCGACGAAGTAGACCGATGCCTGCTGACCCGCCAGCACCGGAAAGGTGCCCTCGTGCGCGCCGCGCAACGTGCCGCCGTCGTATCGATCCGGCTCGGCCGCGGTGAGCCGGAACAGATGCGCGTCGGTATCGAGCTTGGTATTCGAATCCGCCGCGGGCGTCGCGCTGCCTTGCTCAGCCCTGGCCGATCCGCCGACGGTCGCGGCGAGCGCCCCGCCGATGGCCGCGCCACCGAGGGCGGCGCCGGTCCCGATCACCCGGCGACGACTCAGCCGCGCGTCCTCGTCCTCGGCTAGGTCTTCGGGCACTGGCTTTTCGGACACGCGACCTCCTGCGACGTCGGCGGTCCGCGACCGCGCGAAGGGGATGTCATGCTCACGCCCAGGTCCAGCTCGGGCGCGCTCATGGTAGCCCCGGCGCGCTACCGTGCGCCCGCGTTGACACTCGCTCCGGCGCAATGACAATGTTGGGGCCTTGATACCTCATACCGGCGGTTCCGTCGGTTCGGCCTAGGGAGATCCATCGATGAGTTCACTCGCCGCCGGCGTGTTCATCGATTGGGAAGATCTCACGGGCCAGTCCAAGTTCGTGGTCGATCTGGTGACGTTCCCGATCTTCAGCGCGCTGGCGGGCTGGCTGACCAACTGGACCGGCGTGCTGATGTTGTTCTGGCCGGAGCGTTTTCGCGGTTTCCGGATCCCGGGGCTGTACCTGCTGTACCCGTACTTCCCGCGCCGGGTGCAGGTGCTGCCGACCTTCTCCGGGGACGGGCGCCAGCTCGGCTTCCAGGGATTCATTCCGGCGCGGGCCGAGAAGATGGCCAGCATCTGCGTCGACAAGGCGTTGATGCGGATCGGCAGCCCGCGCGACTTCATCCACGAACTCGACCTGGACGGCATCGCCGACTACGTCGCGGTACTCGCCCGCAAACAGGTGCAGCCGCTGGTCGACGAGCTGATGAACCGGGAGAACCCCGACCTGTGGCGCACCGTGCCGCGCGCCGCCAAGCAGATCATCTACCAGCGGGTGGACCGGGAAATGCCCGCGCTGTCGCGGCGCGCGTTCGAATCACTGGGCGACAACGTCGATCAGCTCATCGACATCAAGAGCTTCGTCATCCGGTACCTGCAGGACAACCCGGGCATCCTCAAGGATCTGACCACCACCATCGCGGCGCCGGAGCTGCGCTTCATGGTCCGGATCGGCCTGCTCGGCGCGCCGTTCGGGCTGCTGCTCGCGCTGTATATGCATGTGCACCACCACATTCCGGTGTTCGGCTGGGTGCCGGGCTGGGTGATCGTGCTGCTCGCGTCGGCGGCGATCGGCGTGATCGTCAATGTCATCGCGGTCAAGATGGTGTTCGAGCCCGGCGACCCGCAGCCCTGGTACAAGTACCTGTGGCAGCAGGCGCTGCTGGCCAAGCGGCAGCCGCAGGCGGCGACCGACCTCGCGCACATCCTGGCCTACCAGGTGCTCACCCTGCCGAACCTGTCGAAGGAACTGCTGGACGGGCCCAACGGCGACAAGACCCGTCAGCTGCTGGAACGGCTCGTCTCCGACGAGATCCACCGCCAGCTCGGCCCGACCACCTCGTTCGTGCGCGCGGCCCTCGGGCGTCGCCAGTTCGACAACCTCAAGGCGGGCGCGGCCGGTGCCGCCGTCGGGCTCGCGCCGAGTCTGGTCGAGGACGAGGAATTCACGCTGGAACAGGCCAAGTCCATCGATGTGTTCGCGGCGCGCAAGCTTCGACAGCTGACGCCGGGGGAGTTCATGGAGATGTTCTATGCCTCGGTCGAGCAGGACGCATGGCTGCTATATCTACATGGCGCAGTGCTCGGGCTGGCCGTCGGCGCGTCACATCTGATCATCTTCGGCTGGTAATCAAGCCTGCTGGGCGGTCGGATCAAATACAAGCACGCGTGCTTGCATCTTTCTGTGGGCACTGCGATGCTGAACCGCGACGGCACACGCGGTGGTGTGCGTTCGACTGATCGGCAAGGGAACATGGCTGACCTGGAAGCGCTGCTCGACGACTTCGCCGAAGAATGCGCGGATCTGGAACGTATCGTCACCCCGCTGGCCGCGGCCGACTGGGCGCTCGCGACCCCCGCGCCCGGCTGGACCATCGCCCATCAGATCGGCCATCTGGCCTGGACCGACGAGGTCGCGACGCTCGCAGCCGCCGATGCCGCGGAATTCCAGCGACTGGTGACCGAGGCCGGGCCCAAAGCGCTGACCTTCGTCGACGAGGCCGCCGAGGAGGCATCGACCGTGCCGCCCGCGGACCTGCTCGACCGGTGGCATCGCGGCCAGAAGGCGCTCACCGACGCGTTGCGCACCGTGCCCGCGGGCAGCAAGCTGCCGTGGTTCGGCCCGCCGATGAGCGCGGCCTCCATGATCACCGCCCGCATCATGGAAACCTGGGCACACGGCCAGGACGTCGCCGACGCCCTCGGCATCACCCGCACCCCCACCGCGCGGCTGCGCACCGTGGCCCACATCGGCGTGCGGACCAGGAACTTCGCCTACACCGTGCACGGAAAGACGCCGCCCGCAGCCGAATTCCGGGTCGAACTCAGCGCACCCGACGGCACCATCTGGTCGTGGGGACCCGAGGACGCGGAACAACGGGTGACCGGCTCGGCCCTCGACTTCTGCCTGCTGGTGACTCAGCGCCGCCATCCCGACGACCTCGTGATCGAGACGATCGGCCAGGACGCGGCAGAATGGCTCACCCTCGCACAGGCTTTCGCGGGACCGACCGGAGCGGGGCGCGCGGCGGGTCAGTTCGCCTGAAACGGCAGCGACGACCGAATGCGAACATCCGGCCGTCGCCGGCACCCGGCCCGATCCAATGATTCGGGAGCTGGCGAGCGCCACCTTGGGTGCGCCGTTCGTGTCGGCCGGACGCCGTTGGCCGGGTGTCTCGATGTGGCAGTCGAGGATGAAGCTCGCCAGCTAGACAGTTATTTACCCGCCCTTGAGGTGCCGGAAACATAAACGACCCCGCGGATTGGGCGACGCTTCGCCGACCGACCCGCTGCGGATTGTGATCCTGCTCTCCCCGGTGCGATACCCCGCACGGCCGCGCCGTAACCTGGACAACCGTACGGCTTTCAACGATGCGGGCCGCGCTGCCAGGGAGCAGGGAAGGAACGCATCGTGACCAGAAACAAGCATGTCCAGATCGCTCGGCACGCCGCGATCGTCCTCGCGGGTGCCGCCAGCCTCAGCCTCACCGTGGTCGCGGGCTCGTACATCGTGCACCAGATGGCCGAGCTCAACCGGCCCGCCGACCACGCCGCACCGCCCGCGCAAGCCGTCGAGGACTCGACGGGCGATGCCGGATGGGCGGACACCGTGCTGACCGGCGGCCACTTCGAGTTGCCCGCGGTATTCGCCCGGCATCCGCACGATGTTGTCGTGCCGACCCCGAAAGCGGCGGACTCACACCCCGATTCGGCGTTCATACCGCACCCGAGCACCGTCGGCGCGAAGCTGCGGCTCGGCGATGCCTACGTCGACGCGCAGGTGGGCACCGTACGCACCGATACGATCGCGATCACCGTGGGCACCAACGCCTTGACCGTGTTGACCGGCCACCAGCCCGACGACCGCGCGACCGCTGCGGGCGTCACCCAGTTGCGCACCGAATTCGACACGCGCAGTGGGGAAGTGGTGCTGATGCTGACCGACCCGACCCTCGGCGACCACGATCTGCGGCTCAGCCGGAACCCGGCGCCGAACCCGAAACCCGCGCCGGACAAGAGCGTGTCGACCACGGCGCCCGAAACGACCGCGACGGATCCGGCGACCGCGCCCGGTGCGAGCACGCATCGCGGCGCGGAACCGACCGTGACGGTTTAACCCTCGGCCTACTGTTCTCGGTATGCCGAACAGTACGTACGACTTCTGTGTGATCGGCGGTGGCATCGTCGGGGTGGCGACGGCGCATCGGATACTGGACCGCCACCCCGGCGCGACCCTCGTGCTGCTGGAGAAGGCCGCGGCGCTGGCCACCCACCAGACCGGGCACAACAGCGGCGTCATCCATTCGGGCATCTACTATCCGCCGGACAGCCTGAAGGCCCGGCTGTGCCGACGCGGGGCCAACTGGACCAAGAAATTCGCTGCGGCGCACGGGATTCCGTTCGAGGTGTGCGGCAAGCTGCTGGTCGCCACCGACGCGCCCGAGCAGCGCAGGATGCTGGCATTACACGAGCGTTCGGTCACCAACGGTGTCGCCGTCGAACTGCTCGACGCCGCCGAACTCCGTCGGCGCGAACCGAAAGTGAACGGTGTCGGCGCATTGTTCGTGCCGGACACCGGCATCGTCGACTACACCGCGATCACCACCGCACTGGCCGAGGAGGTCAGGTCGGCGGGCGGGCAACTGGTATTCGGCGCCGAGATCACCTCGATCGCCGAGACCGACGCCACGGTCACCGCGGCCGGTCCAACGGGATCGTGGACGGCCCGCACTCTGGTGGTGTGCGCGGGGCTACAGGCGGATCGACTGGCTCGAATGGCTGGTCTGCGCAACGATTTCCGAATCGTCCCGTTCCGCGGCGAGTACTACCAATTGCCGCCGGAGCGCGCCGGGCTGGTGCGCACGCTGATCTATCCGATCCCCGATCCCACGCTGCCGTTCCTCGGCGTGCACCTGAGTCCGACCATCGATGGCGCACTCACCGTCGGCCCGAACGCGGTACTCGGGCTGGCCAGGGAGGGATATCGCAAGGGCAGTTTCGACGCCAAGGACGCGCGCGCGGTGCTCGGTTTCCCCGGCGTACACCGGGTGGCCGCCGCGAACGTGCGGACCGGACTGCGGGAACTGCGCAATTCGCTGTTCAAGCGCGGCTATCTGGCCGAATGCCGACGGTACTGTCCCGAGCTGACCCTCGCCGATCTGCGGCCACGCGAGGCGGGCATCCGCGCGCAGGCGGTAATGCGCGACGGAACCCTGGTGCACGACTTCATGATCGAACGCACCCCGCGGTCCGTGCATGTCCTCAACGCACCGTCTCCCGCGGCCACCTCCGCCATGCCGATCGCGGAGCACATCGTCGATCAACTGTGAGTCGACAATGCACGCCAGGACAAGACCGACCGGTCTAATACAGCTACTGACCGGCGACGAGCAACCAAGCAACCGCCCGGTAGCAATGTGGAAAACCGGCAGACCAAATACCGCGCAACCCCTCCAATAAAGAGGAGAGCTGTAGTACTTTTAACGCCAGTCGTGGAACAGGGAGGGCCTATGGGCCACATCAAGTACGCGAGTGACGTCGGGGCACCGGTCGAGGTGGCCTTTACTTATACGGACAACCATCTGTTCGTACCGGATTGGATGTTCGCGGTCGCCGATTTCGAGCCGACCGGCGAACTCGACGCCGGCCTCGGCGCGATCTTCACGACCACCGCTCGCCTGGTGTTCTGGCGGCCGACGATGACATGCGAGGTTACCGAATATCGTCGCAACGTGGTGATCGGGTATACGCTGCGTGGGCGTTTGTCCGGGACCCTGACGCTGCGCTTCGATCCGCTCGGATACGGGCGGTCGGTGCTGACGTCCGAGGCGGAGTACAGCCCCCCGCATGGCTTGCTGGGGCGCCTCTGTGTCGGTCTGGTGGATTCCGCCGTGAAATCGGCGCTCCGCCGCACCGAGTCCCAATTGCGAAGGGAGATAGAAGAATTCCACGGTACCGATCTTGTCGGTCGGATTGCGTAGGGTGCCAGCCATGATCATCGTGAGCACCGACGGATCCTGCCTCCGCAACCCCGGCGGCGCCATCGGCTGGGCTTGGGTCAATCATCAGGGCTCCTCATCGAGCGGTGGCGGCCCGTCCGGCACCAACCAGGTCGCGGAGCTACGCGCGGTACTGGAGGCGATTCTCGGCCATCCCGGCGCCGAACCCCTCCTGATCGAAAGCGATTCGCTCTACGCGATCAAGTGCGCATCGGAATGGATTTCCAGCTGGCGGGTCAACGGCTGGCGCACCTCCACCGGTGGCGCGGTCAAGAACGTGGAACTCATCCGGCAGATCGACAAAGCGATCGCCAGCAGGCCCGGCCCCGTCCGGTTCCGTTGGGTCCGTGGACATGTCGGCAACTACTTCAACGAGCAGGCCGACGCGCTTGCCGGTGAGGCGGCTCGGAAGGCTGCCGCGACAGCGGCCGTCGCCGAGGCGAACACCGCGGAAATCCCCGCGGTGACTGTGGAAGAAACGCCGGCGGCGCCGGAAGCGCCGATCGACCAGGCCGCGGGGAAGGTGGCCGCGCCGTCGGCGCCGCAGACTCTGACACTGTTCTGATCCGTCGGAGACAAGAAGACTGACTGCCTGAATGACCTCCGGCGGTGGTGGCTCGGCCCACCGCCGGAGGCACTCGTTGCTAGTTGCCCGGCTGCGGGGCAGGCGCGGGCTGCCCACCCGGAGCGGGCGTTCCGCCCGGCGCGGGCGCACCCGGGGCAGGAGCACCGGGCAGGCCGGTACCCGCACCCTTGAGCATCGGCGAATCGAGCTTCTCGACCAGCCACTTGTCGCCGGACTTCGTCAACTGCGCGATCACCACGACGAACTGCCGCTCCGGCGTCGTCTGGGTGAAGTTGGTCCGGTACTGGGTAAGCGTGACGAGCACCTTCGCCTCGGTCTTGTCACCGGACTGGTAACCACACTGCACGTCGTCGACCCAGGACTTCACCTGCGCCTGCACCATGGCGTCCTTGAGCGCCTTGGTCGCGTCGTCGAACTCCTTGAGGAATTCGCCGCTCGCACCGGACTTCACCTTGGTGAAGTAGTCGTCGAGGTTCTTCGTGTAGTCGTAGACCGACACGTCCTTGCCGAAGGTGCAGGCGGCCTGCGTGGAATCCCGGATCGCGTCGAGCTTTTCGCCGCGGTCCTTGCCCTGCAGGAAGAACACGACCACCGCGGTGATCGCCGCCACCGCGAGCACGCCGGCCACGAACGCGGCGATCAGCGGAACCGAGGCGGACCGGCCCGGGGCAGCCGGACTGCCCGCGTCCTTACCGAGATCGGTCTTCGGCGCTACCTTGTCGACCTTGTCGGCCGCTACCTTGTCTGCCTTCGCCGGCTCGGCATCGGCCTTCGACAGTTCCGGCTTCGCCGCGGTGGCGTCCTCGGCCTTGTCGGCCGCGCCACCCTCGGTCACCGAGGCGTCCTCAGTGGTCTCTTTGTTGGTGTCGGCGTCGTCGGTGGACATCGATACAAACCTGCACTTTCCCGGCGCGCGGGCGCACCGATCGACTGACGGGCCCGCATCTCGGGCGAACCGTACGCGTTCTCTCGGCGAGTATGCCCGGACCCACGGTTTCGCCGCGGGGCGGTATCCAACTGCGGCGTTCACGGGCCCTCCGTGGTGACACTGCGCTGCCTCCTCCGGGCCTGATGCTCACGCCGCTGGGGCAACTCACCGCACCGGGGGCAGGGTCCGCTCGTTCGGATCCACACCGGGTGGCATCTGCGCGCCGTTGTTCGGCACATCGGGTCGCGGCGCGTTCGCCGCACCACGGATTTCCAGGCCAGGAGGCGTGTTCTCGCAGTAGTTCCACTTGGGAATCGTGCCGTCCTGGACGACTTCGTTGCGGATCATCGGCGTGTTGTAGGTGCAGTACGGCCGCGGCCAGATGTCGATGATCGCGTGGAATTCGCCTTCGTGCGCGGGCACGCCCAGCGCGGACGCGCCGAGCGCGAGCGACGGGAACAGCGCGCGCAACGCGGGCAGGCGCAGCTGCGCGGCCTTCGTCATGGCCGCGAAGTTGGTCGCCAGGCTGGTGATCGGATCGCTGGTCTTGTCGAGCACCGCGCCCAGGCTGCTCAGCTGTCCCGGCGCCTGCTCGAGAATGCCCTGCAGCTCGGCGTTGGCGTTGTTGAACTGGGTGAACAGCGCGCCGGAATTGCGGGTGAGGGTGCCGAGGTCGGGCTGGGCGTTGGAGGTGGTGTTGGCGATGGTGCGCAGGTTGGCGATCAGGTTCGTGGTCTGCGGCAGCAGACTGTCGAAGCCGGCCATGGCCAGGCTGATGCCGTTCACCATGCCGCGCAACTGATCCGGGCCACCGCTGAGCGCGGTGTCCAGCTCGCGCAGGATGACGCCGAACTTGTCCGGATCGACCTGCGCGATCAACGCGCTGGAGTTGTCCAGCACCGACCAGATCGGGGTCGGTGTCTTGATCTTCGCCGCGTCGTATTTGATCACCGCGCCGTCGCCGAGGAACGGCGCCTGATCGCTGCCCGGCCGGAAGTCGATGTACTGCTCGCCGGCACCGGAGAGGGCCTGCACCGAGATCGCGGTGTCCACCGGGATCTTGTACTTGCTCTCGATCTCCGCCGCCGCGGCGATGGCCTGCCCGCGATCGGTCAGCTTGATCGAGGTCACCTTGCCGACCCGGTAGCCGCGCAGGGTCACATCGTTGCCGGGCTGCAGACCGCCCGAGCGGTCCAGGTTCACCGTGACGGTGTAACTGGACTTCAACGGGTTGACCCGCATGATGCTGATCATCAGGTAGGTGGCGCCGATCAGGAACACCAGCACCAGGCCGATGCTCGACAGCACCAGCTTGTGCTGCATCAGTTTCGCCATCATCGGTGGCCCCCCTGCACTCGGTTCTGCACGATCTGCAGCACCTGGATCAGGCTGCCCGCGAAATCCTGTAGGTCGCGCAGATCCTGGAATCCGCCGTGCTGCGGATCGGTCAGCGCGCTGAGGTCGAGATTGGTCGCGGTGGCGTAGACGGCGAAGCTGCCGCCGCGGAAGGTGTTGTCCACCTTGGGGCGTATCTCCCGGAACCGATCGAGCAGGATGCCCAGGTTGTCTCCGGTGTTGGCCAGCGCGTCCATCAGCTGGTGGGTGTTGTCGAGCAGGCTGCCCAACTGCTGACCGGAGGTATCGGAGTAGTCACCGAGCGCGGCACTGGTGGTCGACAACTTCGTCAGCAGATCGCCGATAGCCCTGTTGTTCTCGGCGATCGCGCCGATCATCTGCGGCAACGTGTCGGCCACCTGACCGAGCTCACCACGGCGGGCCTCGATGGTGTTGGCCAGCGCGCCGAATTCGTTGAGCACACCGTCGACCTTGGCGGAGTTGTCGTTCAAACTGCCGACCACCCCGGTCATTTCGGTGATCAGATGCGACAACTGACCGCCGCGCCCGCCGACGATCGAATCCAGCTCCGAGGTCAGCTTGCTCAGGCTCGCGACGCCACCACCGTTGAACAGCATGGAGATCGAGATCAGCAACTGCTCGACAGTCGCACCCGCCGAAGTCTTGTCCAGACCGAGGGTGTCGCCGTTGCGCAGTACCTGCGTGCCCGGTTCGGTCTTCGGCTTGGACACCGCGACGAACACGTCACCGAGTGGCGTGGCCTGGCGCAGTTCGGCGGTGCTGTCCTTGGGCAGCTCGATGTCCTTGCTGATCGTCAGGTCGACGACCGCCTGGAAGTTCTTGGTCTTGATGTTGGAGACCACCCCGACATCCGAGCCACCGATCTTCACCTTCGCCTGGTCCGGCAAGTTCAGCGCGTTCTCGAATACCGCATGCACGGTATAGGTTTCGCCGGAAACACCGGGCTTGGGCAACGGCAGCTTCTCCACCGTGAGACCACAGCCCGAGGTGATGCCGACACCCGCAACCGCCGCGACCGCGATCAGCGCGCGGCGTGCCTTGATCGTCATTCGGTACGTCATTTCGTCAGTCCGAGCAGCGCTGCGGTAAGGCCGTAGTCGGGTCCGAAGTCGTGCATGTTTCCGGTGCGGCAACCGTCTGCCTTCATCTGGATGCGCTCGCAGAACAGGCTGATCAGCTCGCCGCTCAGCGTGGTGCCGATGAGTGCGCTCAGCCGGACGTAGCCGTGTTCGCGGTTCATGATGTTGTCGACGTTCTGGAAGACCATCGGCGCGACGTCGACGATTTCGGTGATGCCGTAGGCGTTGTCGCGCAGCTGCTGGGTGACATTGGTCAAGCCGGCCAGGCTGCCCGCCAGCTCGTCCTGATGCTGCGCGAGGGTGGTGCTGGTGTTGGCCAGGAAGTCGTTGATCTGATTCAGCGTCGCCGCCAGGCCGGGGGACTGATCGGCGAGCAGGCCGGTCATCTGGGTCATCCGGTTGCTGAAGTCGCGCACCGACTGGTCGTTGTCGGCCAGCATCGTGGTCAGCTCGTTGAGCTTGATGATGATGTTGGAGACCGCGTCCTTGTTGTCCACGCCGACCTTCAGCGCGCCGGACAGCGCGTTGAGGGTGTCGCGCATCTTCTCGCCGTTGCCGTTCACCATCGGGTAGAGCACCCGGCCGGAGAGCGGGCCGATGCCTTCGGTGCCCGGTTCCGGCTTGAGCGCGGCGGCGAACTGATCGATGGTCTTGATCATCGTGTCGAGTTCGACCGGCGTCTTGGTCTTCGCCAGCGGCAGGTGCGCGCCGTCGGCCAGGGTGTCGCCCTTGGTGTAGACGGGGGTCAGCTCGACGTGCCGGTCGGTGACGATGGACGGCGAGATGATCGCGGCCATCGCGTCTTTCGGGATCTTCACGTCATTGTTGATCGACAGGTGCACCTCGACGAAGGTGCCCTTGGGCACGATCTTCTCGACCTTGCCCACGTCGAGGCCGAGCACGGTGATCGGGTTGCCCTCGAAGATGCCCGCGATGTTCTCGAAGTCCGCGGTGACCTGAATCGTCTGGCCGAGCGCGTTGTTGACCGAAGACGGCACCAGCGAGCAGCTGCCGATGGTGAGCGCGGCGGCGCTGACCACGAGCATCTTGGCCAGGGTCTTTACCTTGGCGGCGGTGGGGAAGGTCATCCCTGGCACCCCTCTACTACTTGGGCGAAGCACAGCCAGTTGTCCGGGAAGATCCACGGCAGCCCGACGCTGCCGTACGGTCCGTTGCCACCCCACGAGTTCGCCAGGTAGCGCACCGTCGGCGGCATCAGCGAGAGCAGTCGATCGAGGTTGTCCTTGTTCTTCTGCAAGCCTGCGGACATCGTGTTCAGCTGCTGGATGGTCGGGCCGAGCTGGTTGTCGTTCTGCGCGCCGATCTCCTGCAACTGCCTGGTCAGCGACGCGACATTGTCGAGCAGCTGACGCAGCAGACCCTGGCGTTCCATCACCCGGTTCGCGATGGCCTCGCCCTGGGTGATCACCAGCAGCACGCTGTTGCGGTTGTCGCCGAGAATCTGGGTGACCCGATTCAGATCCTTGAGCAGGCTGTCGACCTCGGCCTTGCGGGTGTCCATCACCTTGGCCAGCGCGCCGACGCTGTCCAGCGCCTGCGCCATCAGCTGCGGCGAATCGCCCATCTGCTGGTTGATCAGGTTCAGCGACTCGGACAGCTTCTTGGTGTCGAGGGCCTCGAACTTCGGCGTGCCCTCCTGCACCACGTCGGCCAGGTTGTACGGAACCGCAGTGTTGGACACCGGGATTCGGCCGCCCTTCAGGCCGGAGCCGTCGCCGGGGTCCAGGTCGACGTACCTGGCGCCGAGCAACGTGGCCATCTTGATCGAGGCGTGCGCGTCGGGGCCGAGCTTTACGCCGTTGTCGACGCTCAGCGTCAGCAGCACGTGGTCACCCTCGAGCTTCGCGCCGTCCACCCGGCCACTGGTCACGCCCGCGACGTTGACCCGGTCGCCGACCTTGATCCCGGCGGCCTGCACGAACTCGGCCTTGATCGTCTGCTCGCCGACGCCGACCAGCTTGACCAGGCCGGACGCGAGCAGCAGCACCACGATCAGGGCACCACCGAGGATGCCGAGCCAGAAGTAGCGGTTGGCGGCGAACCTTGCCCGCAGTTTCGTCATCATGGGCGGCACACCGCCGAGTGCGAAGTGCCACCGATCTGCGAGAACAGCCCGCGCGGGAACAGCACGCCGTAGAGCGAGACGTCCAAGCCGCAGAGATAGGCGTTGGCGTAACCGCCCTCCGAGGTGTGTCTGCCCGCGGCCGACAGCAGGTTGGGCAGGTCGATCGCGGCCTGATCCAGCTTGGCGCCGTTGGCCAGCAGCAGCGTCAGCGCCGCGCTGGTGGAGTTCTGCGCGGTCTGCAGCTTCGGCTGGATCTGACCGACCATGCCGACCAGCGAGCTGGTCGCGTTGGCGATCTGCACCGTCGAGGTCTGCAGCGACTGGCCCTGCTCGTACAACCCGCCGATCAAGGCCCGGGTCTGGGTCACCAGGGTCTCCAATTCATCACCTCGTCTGGCCAACCCCGCCATCACGCCGGAAAGGTTGGAGATCACATCGGACAGGATCGCATCCCGCCGCTGGAAGTCGGTGGCCAGCTGTGCGGCCTGAACGATGAACGCGCTCAACGAGACTCCGTCACCCTGCAACGCCTGGATGAAGGTCTCGGAGAGGCGGTTCACCTGCTCGGGCTGCAGCGCCTGGAACAGCGGCTGAAAACCGTTGAGCAAGCCCGAAACGTCGAACGACGGCTCGGTCCGGTCCAGCGGGATCGACGCGTTGTTCTTCAGCTGCGCCGGGCTGGACGACTTGCCCGGCGCCAATGCCACATAGCGCTGGCCGATCAGATTCTGGTAGCGGACAAGGGCTTTGGTGTCATCGAACAGCGTTTGCTCCCGCTGCACGATGAAAGTCACCTTGGCCACTTGCTTTTTCGACTTCGCGTCCCGGTCCAGCTCGATCTTCTCGATCTTGCCGACCCGGACACCCGCCATTCGCACGTCGTCACCTTCGTGCAAACCGAGCACGTCGGAGAAGGTCGCCGAATAGGTGTTGGTGTCACCATTAACGATGCGCGCCAACGTATTCCATACGACAACCGTGACGAGAATCGAAACGATCGCGAAGATACCGAACCCGATCAGCGGTTTACGAATGCTCATGACTCCACCTCGCTGACGCTCGGTTCCGTCATGCGCATGGCGCACTGGCACATGATTCGTTCGCTTCGCTCACTCATGGGCCTACCCGCTTTTCGGCCACGTGCATGGTCCCGCCCTTCAAAATCGAGCTCAGCAGCAGATATTCGGCGGTTGTCGGCTTGCGGCCGAGCAAGGTCGCGATTGCCGCGTCACCCTGGTAGGAGATCTCGCCCGCGGACGGTGTGCCTGCCGGAGCCACCGGTCCCGGCGCCGGGGCGGGCGCCGGAGCAGGTTGCCCGAGGCCGGGCAGCATCGGGAACAGACCCTCGAGCGGGGTGCCCGCGAACGGCCGCGGCGCGCGCGGCACGAGCGCATCGGCGGGGCGCGAGTCCGGCGTGGTGACGCCCGGAATCACCGGCAGCCCTGGCATCGGCACCACCGGCGGCAGTCCGGCCGCCGAGTCGAGCGCCCTCGGCTTCAGGTTGTCCGGCAGCGGCGGCAGCTCGTTCACCGCGGGCGCGGTGGCACAGCTCGGTCCGGCCAGCTCGCCGTAGCGTGGGCAGTCGGCCACCGTGTACGGCTTGTACGGGGTGAGCGTGATGCCCGCGTCCCATCGCTGCTGATGCTGCGGACCCCAGGTGAAGGTGGAGTCCATCCGCTTGGTCGTTTCGCTGAGATTCAGGATCGTCTGGGTGATCGCGTTGGGATCCGCGGCGACCGCGCCGAACATGTCGCTGGTGCCCGCGGTGACCTGCTTGCCCACGTCGCCGTTGCGGGCGAACAGATCGTTCACGATGTCGACCGTGCTGCTCGTCCCGGTGATCAGCGCGACCAGCTCGCTGCGCCTATCGGCGATGGTGCGTGCGGTCTGCACCGAGGTGCCGAGCACGTCGAGCAGTTCCGGCGAGGATTCGTTGAGCGCGTGGAACGAGCTGGAGAAGTCGCCGAGCATCACGCCGAGGTTCGGGATCGAGTCGTCGACCGACTGCAGCCAGTGGTCGAACCGCTCGATGGTCGAGCCCGGCATCCGGCCGCTGCCGTCCAGCGCCTGGGACAGCGTGCCGACCACGCGGCCGAACTGCACCGGGTCGATCCGGTCGAGGATGTTGCGCACCGTGGTGAGCGTGTCCTGCAGCGCGAGCGTGCCCTTGCTGCGGTCTTCCTCGATGATCGAGCCCTCGTGCAGGTACTGGTCGGCGGGGCCGTTGAAGACCAGTTCGACCGAGGTGACGGCGAACAGGTTGCTCGGCACCACCCGGGCGGTGACGTTGGCGGGCACGCCCTTGGCGAACTCCGGCTTCACCTCGATCTGCACCTTCTGCAGCTCGCCCTTGGCCGCGACCTCGACGTCCTTGACCGCGCCGACCAGCACACCGCGGAACTTGACGTCGGCCTGCGAGGGCAGCCCGTCACCGGTGGTGGTGAGGTTCGCGGTGACGTTCACCTTCTCGACGAAGTAGCCCTGGTACCGCAGCGTCAGGAAGCCGAGTACCAGCGCGAGCACGATCAGCCCGGCCAGGCCCGCGACAAGCAACTGACGCATCGTGGGTCCACGCCCACTGGGATCGATGATCATCTGGTGCTACCCCGAGATCCTGATGCCGGGGTTGATGCCCCAGATCGCCAAAGTCATGAACAGGTTCGCGAAGACGACCGCGATGATGCACACCTTGATCGCCCGGCCGGCCGCGACGCCGACGCCTTCCGGTCCGCCGGAGGCGAAGAAGCCGTAGTAGCACTGGATGAAGGTGGTGATCGCGACGAACAGGATCGCCTTGAGCAGCGAGTAGATCACGTCCGTCGGCACCAGGAATTGGTAGAAGTAGTGCTGGTAGGTACCGCTGGCGGTGCCGCCGATCAGCTGCACGGTGAGCGAGCAGGAGATGTAGGCCATGGCCAGGCCGAGGCAGTACAGCGGGATGATCGCGACCATCGCCGCGAACATCCGGGTGCTGATCAGGTACGGCAGCGGCCGGATCGCGATGGACTCCAGCGCGTCGATCTCCTCGGAGATGCGCATGGCGCCCAGTTGCGCGGTGAACCGGCAGCCGGCCTGTGCGGCGAAGGCGATCGTCGCGAGCAGCGGGCCGAGCTCACGCGTGGTGGCGAAGGCGGAGATGGCGCCGGTGATCGGGCTGAGCCCCAACAGATTCAGCGAGTTGTAACCCTGGATGCCGACGGTCATCCCGCCGAACGCGCTGAGGATGACCACCACGCCGATGGTGCCACCGCCGACGACCAGATTCCCGTTGCCCCAGGAGACGTCGGAGAGCAGCCGCCACACTTCCTTGGGATAGTGCTTGAGCGCCAACGGGATCGAGCCGATCGAGCGCAACAGGAAGAACACCTGGTGGCCCAGCTTGGCGAGCATATCGACCGGCGCGTTCGCGGTTTTGCGAAGCTGCTGGAACGGCCGCAGCAGCGGGGGAACATATGTCGACGACACTCAGACCACCTGTGACGGGAACAGTGCGTTGTACACCTGGGTGATGACGAGATTCACGCCGAACAACATGATGGCGGAACTCACCACCGCGGAATTCACCGCGTTGGCCACGCCACCGGGGCCACCACGAGCGTTCAATCCGTTGTCGCAGGCGATGATTGCGGCGAGTAGCCCGAAAATCAGCGATTTGACCAGTGCGACAAAGAGATCGGTAGTAACCGCGAACGAGGAGAACGTGCCGATGTAGGAACCCGGCGTTCCGTTCTGCGCGAAGATATTGAAGATGTAACCGGTCAAGAATCCGACAAAAACGACGAAGCCACAGAGCAGCACACTGACCAGCATCGCCGCGCCGAGCCGGGGGGCGACCAGCCTGCGCATCGGATCGACGCCCATCACCTTCATCGCGTCGATCTCTTCCCGGATGGTGCGCGAGCCGAGATCGGCGCACACCGCGGAGCCGACCGCGCCGGCGATCATCAGCGAGGTGACGAGGGGAGCGCCCTGCTGAATGATGCCGAGGCCGTTGGCCGCGCCGATGAACGAGGTCGCGCCGACCTGCCCGGCGATCGAGCCGACCTGGATCGATACGATGACACCGATCGGCACGGCGACCAGCAGTGTGGGTGCCGCCGAGACGCTGGCCATGAACGCACACTGACGGACGAACTCACGGAAAGGGAAGCGGCGCCGAAAGATTGCGATGAACAGTTCGGCGACAGCGGCGATCCCCATGGTGATCTGGCGGCCGAAGGTCTCCAGCGAAGCCTTCGGATGGTCGGCCCAGTAACCCTTGGTCCAATCGACCGCATCACTCATCCGTGATCCTGTTGGAGGACTCTTGGTCGACTGCACTGGCTAACCCCTCTCGACGCCGGTTGGCTGCCCCGACGACTTGTTTGCTTGACGCACCTTACTACGTAGTAAGCCAGAACACACCACCCTCGTGTGATTGCAGTCATAGACCTCGGTCACTGTGCTCTAAACGGTATGACGCAGGCCACCAGCATTGGGTCACAGCCCAAAACAGCGGGGGGTTCTGCTGGAACAAGTTACAGGTCAACTGGGTGAATCCACCGCCCCCACATGATCATCACGGCAATTTATTCGGAAAGAGTTCATTCAAAATCGCATTTGTTTCCGGAACCGAACAGAACCGGCTGTACTACTGTTCGGGTACAAACTCGAACAGGGCGGCGGCCATTCTGATAGCCGGTCGCTATTATTACAAATAAGAGACATAATGGCTCTTATGTCGAAAATGGGGTTAAGGCTCGCCCGCCGTGGACACCCCGCAGTAGATGACGCGCCCGGGCCCGAATACTGACACGATGGGTGCGACAGATTGATATCGTGCGGGCTTCCGACGTCTGGAGGGACATGTTCAGCAAACTCGCCAAGGTGGCCAACGCCGCCTTCGCCGTAGCCCTCGGTGCGGCGCTACTCGGGACGGGCGCGGGGGCCGCTCAGGCCGACCCCGGCCCGCCGGTCGTTGGCGGCGGTTCCGGCATCGTCATCGACAACCAATTCGAGTGCACCGTAACCACCGTCGGCCACGACAACGCCGGGCGGCTCGTCGGCCTGACCGCGGGCCACTGCGGTGATCCCGGCGCCGAGGTGTTCGCTGAGTCCAACCGTGGCGCAGGCGTGATCGGCCGATTCGTGTATTCCAACCACGATCTGGATTACGCCGTCATCCAGTTCGAGCCCGGCAAGATCGTGCCGGTGAACCGGATCGGCAATGTCACCATCACCGGGCTCGGCGCACCCGCGGCGTTCCCGAACATCGTGTGCAAAGAAGGCCGCACCACCGGCAACACCTGCGGCATCAGCTGGGGCGACGTCTTCGGGTCGAACATGGAGACCTGGAGCCAGATGTGTGTCGTCGAGGGCGATTCCGGTGCGCCGGTCGTCATCGGCTCCACCCTGGTCGGCATGGTGAACGCCTACCTCGCCATGGCCTGCTTCGGTCCCGAGGTCGGCACCAATATGAGCACGATCATCGACGACATCAACGCCCGCGGCGGCGTTGGCGCCGGTTACATGCCTATATAACGGTCTCCACCAGACAGGCGAAATGAGCGGGTGCCCGGTTTTCGAACCGGCTCACCCGCTCATTTCTCGTTGTGGACAGGTGCGAGCGCGGGCCCGGCCACCGCGCACTGCGGCATGCAGTCGACGCTGTCCAAGGTGGCGGGACGACGCGGCTGCCGCAGCAGTGCCGCCGCGAGTACCGCACCGGCGATCAACAGACCGACACAGATCCACATCGCGGTGCCGAAGCCATGATTGAAGGCGACCGGATCGCCGAGGGCACCGGAGATTCCGGCCAGGCCGGGCAGTGCCGCGACGGCGAGCAGCTGTGCGGTCCGCGCGACGGCGTTGTTCACCCCGGACGCGATACCCGCCTCGCTGGACGGCACCGCGCCGAGCACGGCACCGGTCAGCGGGGCGACCAGCGCCGCGAGGCCGAAGCCGAAGACGAGCACGCCGGGCAGCACATCGGTGAAGTACGCGGTGTCCGGCCCGATCCGCAGCAGCAGCACCAGGCCGACCGCGGCGAGCAGCGGGCCGACCGTCATCGGAATGCGCGGCCCGTGCATTTGCGCCCAGCGACCGGCGGGCGCCGAGAGCACCAGCATGATCAGCGTGATCGGCACCGTGGCCACGCCCGACATCAGCGGTGAATACCCGGCCACCAGCTGCAATTCCAGGATGAGCAGGAAGAAGACGCCGCCGAGCGCCGCGTAGACCGCGAGGGTGACCAGGTTCGCCGCGGTGAACACCCGGGAGGCGAACAGCACCGGCGGCACCAGCGGATGGTCGCTGCGCATCTCGATCACCACGAACGCGGCGAGCAGCAGCACCCCCGCCACGATCAGCAGCGGCATGGTCTCGATCAAACCGAAGGTCAGCGCGCCGAGCGCGAGCGCGACCAGCACCGCGCCCGGTACGTCCAGCCGCGCCTTGGCATTCGGATCATGGCTCTCCGGCACATGTTTCAGCGCGACGAGCACCACCACGAGGGTGAGCGGCACATTGATGAAGAAGATGGAGCGCCAGCCGGCCAGCTCGATCAGCCAGCCGCCGAGGAACGGGCCGAACGCGCCGGCCACCCCGCCGAAGCCCGACCACAGGCCGATCGCCGCGCCCTGATCGCGCCGATCGATGGACGAGGAGATCAGCGCGAGACTGCCCGGCGTCAGCATGGCGCCCGCGACGCCCTGCAGGATGCGCGCGAACACCAGCATCTCGATGTTCAGCGCGGCGCCGCACAGCACCGAGGCGGCGGCGAAACCGATGGTGCCCCAGACGAACACCTTGCGCCTGCCGAGGCGGTCGCCGAGCGAGCCGCCGAGCAGGATGAACGAGGCCAGCGTCAGCGTGTACCCGTTCAACGTCCACTGCAGCCCGGCCACGTCGGTGTCCAGCGACTCCCCGATCCGCGGCAGCGCGATGTTCACCACGGTGGCATCGAGCGAGGCCACCGACGATCCGAGGATGGTCGCCAGCAGAATCCAGCGGCCGGTGGTCGATTTCAGCCGGGGAAGATCAGTCGTGCTCACCGACTCAACTTAGCTGCCCGATATCCGGATTCAGGGGAGTTCACCGCTCGGCGGAAAGTGTCAGATCTCCTGCACACAGACGACGAAGTGGCGCTGCTCGTAGACGTATCCGGTGCCGCTGCCGCAGACGTTGACATCGTTGGCACCGTCCACCCGCTTGACCACCTTGACGCCCTTGACCGGCGACGCCCCGATGCAGTCGATCCGCTTGGGATCGTCCCCGCCGACGTCCATGCAGCCGCCGACGACCCAGTCGATGTCCAGGCAGTACGCGCCCTGCTCGATGCCGTTGAGGGTCTCGGCGTAGTAGTTGTCGGCGTCGCTCACGCACTGCGTGCTCTTCGCCGCCTTGCCGATCACCTTGTAGTTCGCCGCGCGACTACCGCAGGACGCCTTCGCGATGGTGGCGTTCGACGTGGTGCCGCCGAGCGTGACGCAATCGCCCTCGTTGGCCTGGAAGTCGGTGTCGCCGCCCTTGCTGGTCGGCGTCGGCTTGCCGGTGGTCGGCCGACCGGATGGCTTGCCCGACGACGGCTTCGGCGTGCTGGTGACCGAGACGGCATCGACGGTGCCGTTGTTCACTGCGGGCTGTGCGTGGCCGCTGACGGTGGAACTACAGCCGACCAGTGATAGTGCGGCCGCCGCGACGAATGTCGTAAACGCGACACGACCCCAGGTCAGTTGACCAGACACGTAACAGTCCTCCCGAGCTGTAACGCTCCGAACTCACGCCCCCGTAAGAATCCGAAGTAAACAAAACGTAGCTGCGCTTGAAATACACGCCATGCATACACCATGGAACGCGCACACGTCGACTCGACCGTGCGGCCTCGCGCATTCGCGACTCGCAAGCGCTCTTTGGAATCGAGGTTCCAGCAACCGATCTGAGTACAGTGGGGTTTCAGAGTTGGAGAGGAGTTGCCGGTGAAGCTGATCAGCGCGATCGTCTGTTCGGCCGCCGCGATTATTACTTCTCTCGTGCTTCCTGCTGTCGCGTCAGCTACCGATGTGCATTGCACTTCGGAAAACGGGACGGACATCACAGTCATCGACGGGCGCACCGCATGCCGCGCCGCTACCGACCCGGTCGGCCGGGCGAAATCGCTGGGCATCGACGGTGTCGGCTATGCGAACGCCACCGCGGGGGCGATGGCGGTCGGCGTCGGCATGGCCGGTGGGGTCGGCGCCAGCGAAGGGGCCGGCGGGATGCCGATCGCGATCGGCGTCGGTCAGGACGCGATCGCCTTGAGTTCGATTGACAGCAACGAGGTTTCGCGGAGCCCCGGGGTGCCGATCGTCGCGCTGTCGGTGGCGCTCGACGGATCGCGAGCAGGCGCGCAGACCGCCGATCGCACGGTGGTGTGCCTCGGCGGCGGGGCCTTCGCGTGGAATTCGCGGACCGGCGACACCTGCCTGAGCACGCCCTTCGGCCGCTGGCAGACCCCGGTGCACCAGCTACCCTGAGGAACGCGCACCCCGCGATCGGTGGTCAGGAGGTGACCCCATGGCAACGGCAACGGCAACGGGCGGCTTCGACGCCGCCGACCCGGCGGACGGCAAGCTCGCCGCGCCCAAAGAGATGCTGGTCGACCCGCGGTTCATCCGCCTGGCCGACCAATTCTTCGGCATGTTCACCCAGCCGAACCGCGGTGGCGGGGCACTGGCCGTCTATCTCGACGGCAAGCCCGTGGTGGACATCTGGGGCGGCTGGGCCGGTAAGGATCGGCGCTGGAACGGCGACACCGTCGCGCTGACCTTCTCCACCGGCAAGGGCGTCGCCTCCACCGTGGTGCACCGGCTGGCCGAACGCGGCCTGATCGACTACGACGCGCCGGTCGCCCGGTACTGGCCGGAATTCGCCGCGCACGGCAAGGACGACATCACCGTGCGCGATGTGCTCTCGCATCGCGCCGGGCTGCATCGGGTGCGCGGCCTGGTGCCCGGCCGCGAGGGCATCCTCGACTACGACGCCGTGATCCGGGCGCTGGCCGACAGCCCGCCGGACCCGCGCCGCATCCGCACCTCGGGCTATCACGCGATCACCTTCGGCTGGCTGGTCGCCGAGATCGTGCAGCGGGTCACCGGTGACCCGTTCATCGACGTGGTGCGCAGGGAGATCGCCGAGCCGCTGGGCCTCGACGAATTCTGGTTCCGGGTACCGGAATCCGAGCGCTATCGGATCGCCAAGATCTTCCCGCACCTGAGCCCGCCGGGCATCCGCTGGAACACCGCCTCGTCGGTGCTGTCCTGGGTGCGCCCGATTCGCGGGCTGGCCGAGGCGGGCATGCCGGAGAGCTTCGACGAGCTGGTCCGCGATCCGCGGGTGCACGATGCGGTGATGCCGGGCTGGAACGGCGTGTTCTCGGCGCGGGCGCTGGCCAGGATGTATGGGGCGCTGGCCAACGAAGGCCGGGTCTTCGTGCCGCGCAACGGCGGCGAGACCGTGCAGTTCCTGCGGCCGGAGACGATCGGGACGATCAACCAGGTGCAGCCCGCGGAGAGCCGGGATTACGTGCTCGGGCTGCCGCTGCGGTTCACCCTCGGATATCACCGCCCGGTGCTGATGTCCAAGCAGCAGCCGCGAAAGGCGTTCGGCCACTACGGCGTCGGCGGGTCGGGCGCGTACGCCGATCCGGAGCTCGGCATGTCGATCGCCTTCGTCACCAACCGGCTCGGCAACGCGGTGACCGCGCTCGGCGACGCCCGACTGGCCCGGCTGGCGGCGACCGCGAGAAACACGGTGCGTAGAGCAAAGCCCACGGTGGTCGTCGACGAGACCGATTCCTAGCTCGCGTCGAACCCACGGCGTGGTGACTTCGTACCTATAGATATGGACGTGGGCACAGCCGAGCCGGTCGCCGCGCCGCGGGCACCGCGGCTGGTCGTGCTGCACGCGCTGGCCGCGGGCATCGATTTCGAGCGGTACTTCCGCTGGCGCCGGGCGCGCGAGGGCGATCCGTTCTTCGTGCGCTTCCCCGGCTTCGGGTCGGCGCTGTTCACCGGCACGGCCGCGGGTGCGCGCGAGCTGTTCCGCGCGCCGGTAGACGCGCTCGAACCGCCGCGGCCGAATCCGATCGAGCCGCTGGTCGGCACGGCGTCGCTGATCCTGGCCTCGGGTGAGCGCCATCGTCGCGATCGGGCGCTGCTCGCGCCTGCCTTCCACGGTGCGCGGATCCGCGCGTACGGGGAGATCATCCGGGACTCGGTGCTCGAAGAGATCGCGGGCGGCACCGGCCAGGCGTGGCGGCCGGGTGTCCGCATCGACTCGCGGGCGGCGGCGCGGGCGATCACGCTGCGGGTGATCCTGGAGGCGGTGTTCGGGGTGGACAGCCACGAGCGGCGGGCCGAATACACCGCGGCGGTCGGCGAATTCCTCACCACGTTCTCCGGACCGCTGATGCTGCTGCCGCTGTTGCGGCACGGGTTGTTCGGGCAGGCGCCGTGGGATCGGTTCGTGGCGGCCCGCGCTCGGCTGGATCGGTTGATCCTCGACGACATCGCGCACCGGCGGACCGGCAGCGGCGGCCTGACCACCGACATTCTCGGCATGTTGCTGAGCACGCGCTACGACGACGGCACCGCGATCACCGACGACGATCTGTGCGAGCAACTGCGCACGCTGCTGGTCGCCGGGCACGAGACCACGGCGACGACGCTGGTCTGGGCACTGTTCCACCTGCACCGCGAGCCGGCCACCCTGGCACGGCTGCGCGCGGAGTTGCGTGCGGCCGGACCCGAGGTCGGACCGGTCGAGCTGGCGGGTCTGCCCTATCTGGACGCCGTGTGTCAGGAGACGCTGCGCCTGCACCCCGCGGTGCCCATCGTGGTGCGCCGGTTGACCGCGCCGTGCACGCTGCGCGGCGTGGCATTGGCGGCGGGCGACACGATGGGGGTCGCGGTGCCGTTGCTGCACTCGGATCCGCAAGTGTGGTCCGACCCGCAACGATTCCAGCCGGAGCGGTTCATCGAGCGCAAGTACGGACCGTTCGAGTTCGCGCCCTACGGCGGTGGGCATCGGCGCTGCATCGGCGCCTCGCTGGCGGACTACGAACTGCGAATCGCGTTGGCTACCATCGTGAGCCGAGTGCGGCTGCGACTGGCCCCGCGCGATGCGAACGGCCGTGCGCCAATGTCGGTGCCGCACAACATAGCAACCGGTCCGCATCGCCCCATTCTGTTCGACATCGAGAGTGATTTACATCACGAACGCGTTTGGTAACACCGGCATAGCGACCTACCTGCGGCATCGATCCACACACCGGACTCGCCGACGTGACCGGTACCTTCCGGGGAACCGAACGACTGCCCGCAGGTTATGTGACGGCTACCACACCGAGCGGTATGAACGAATCATTTTGAAACGCAACTGGCTTCGGGCCGCACCGGGACGGTAAGAAGGATGGGGGTCGGGCCGTCAATACCCGTGGGGTGAGCTCTGCCCACTTCACGCCGATGAGAGATCTCGTGACACGTGCGCGTCTGCGCGGGTGCGCCGAGAGATGGAATGGACGAGAAACCTATGCATGTCGCTTCGCACACCGGGTCGCTACCCGCCCACCGCAGGGGAGCCCAGCTAACCCGCAGGCTGCGGGCCGGCGCCCTGTTGTCCGCGACGCTCGCGGCGGGCGTCCTGCTGGTCGCGCCCGCCGGCGCCGAGCCGTTCCCGTTCGGCTCCGGTTCCGCCGGTTCCGCGCAGGACCCGGCGCCGCAGCAGCCGAACTTCGCACCGCCGTCGATCAACATCGCCGACGGCGAAGAGGTCGGCGTCGCCCAGCCGATCATCATCAACTTCAAGGACCCGGTGCCCGATCACGGCGCCGCCGAGAAGTTCATCAAGATCACCTCGGCGAAGGCCGCGCCGGGCCACTTCTACTGGCGCGGCGACAAGCAGGTGCGCTGGCGGCCGAACGAGTTCTGGCCGGACAACACCGACGTGCAGGTCGAGGCGGGCGGCACGCGCAGCGCCTTCCGGATCGGCGACGCGTTCGTCAGCACCGCCGACGACAACACGCACACCATCACCATCACCCGCAACGGTGAGGTGGTGAAGACGATGCCGACCTCGATGGGCAAGACCAAGCACGAGACCCCGAACGGCACCTACGTCGTCGGCGAGCAGCTGCGCAAGATGATCATGGATTCGTCCACCTACGGGGTGCCGACCACCGACCCCGAGGGCTACAAGCTCGAGGTCGAGTACGCGACCCGCATCTCCAACAGCGGCATCTTCGTACACGCCGCGCCGTGGTCGGTCGGCCAGCAGGGCAACTCCAACTCCAGCCACGGCTGCCTCAACGTGAGCACCGAGAACGCCAAGTGGTTCATGGAGAACTCACGCAAGGGTGACCCGGTGGTCATCGAGAACACCAAGGGCGGCTCGATCGGCACCAGCGACGGCCTCGCCGGAGACTGGAACTAGCCCGCCTCTCCGCGAATTCAGGCCAGACCTAGGTGCGCCAACAGTTGCGTTGGCGGCCGACGGTTGGGTAGCGGATGAGTTAGCCGGTACCCGACGAGTTACCCATGTGCGCACGAAATCAGCAGTCACGTTGCGCACGTGGGTAACTCGATCGTCGATTAGGCAACCGTTGAGCACTTTATGATCAATTGCGGCAAAATGCCGATCGAGCCCCTGGGCTTTTGATTCACTGGGCGCGTGCTCGAGAAGTTCAGCGTCCCTACGGATAGCGTTAACCGGTTGTTTGCCCCCGTCCGTAGAGTGCGCGACGTGCGAGCGAAGCCGGAACGAGTACTACCCCAACCGCGCGGACGCGGTTTGCGGAACCGGCCCTGGCAGGATTACGCGCTCTTCTTAGTGCTCGTGGTACCGAATCTCGCGCTGCTGACGCTGTTCGTCTATCGGCCGTTGCTCGACAACATTCGACTCTCGTTCACCGACTGGAATATCTCCGACGCTGCGGTCACCTACATCGGGTTCGACAACTACCGGGAATGGTGGGGGCGGTCGGACTCCTGGGACGTCGTCACCAACACGGTGGTGTTCACCCTGGCGGCAGTGGTCGGCAGCATGGTGCTCGGTTTGGCGCTTGCCCTGCTGCTCGACCGGAAGCTGTTCGGCCGCAACGTGGTCCGCTCGGCGATCTTCGCGCCGTTCGTCATCTCCGGCGCCGCCATCGGCGTAGCCTTCCAATTCCTCTTCGACCCGAGCTTCGGCCTGGTCCAGGATCTGTTGCACCGCATCGGCGTCGACAATGTGCCGGACTTCTACCAGGACCCGCGCTGGGCCCTGTTCATGGTGACGGTGACCTACATCTGGAAGAACCTCGGCTACGCCTTCGTCATCTATCTGGCCGCGCTGCAAGGGGTTCGGGCCGAGCTGATGGAGGCGGCCGAGATGGACGGCGCCAGCCGATGGACCACCTTCACCAAGGTGTTGCTGCCGCAGCTGCGCCCGACCACGTTCTTCTTGTCGATCACCGTGCTGCTGAACTCGTTACAGGTCTTCGACATCATCAATGTGATGACACGGGGTGGGCCGCTCGGCACCGGCACAACCACGATGGTCTATCAGGTGTATCAGGAAACCTTCCGTAATTTCCGCGCCGGGTACGGCGCGACCGTGGCGACCATCATGTTCGTGGTGCTGTTGGTCGTCACCCTGGTGCAGGTTCGCGTCATGGATCGGAATGAGCAGTGAAAAGCGCAGGCGCTGAAACGGATTCCTACAGGCGGCGCCAACTTGGGGTGATGCTGCTCGGCTACGCCGCCATGGTGTGCGTGCTGATCATCGTCGGCGTCCCGCTGTTCTGGATCATCATCACCTCGTTCAAGGGGCGCCCTGACATCTACGTGCAGCCCGCGGTGTATTGGCCGCACAGCTGGCATCCGGAGAACTATCGAGACGCCACCACCGCGCTGCCGTTCTGGACCTTTTTCCGCAATTCACTGATCGTCACGGCAGTTATCTCCGCAGTGAAGTTCGTGCTCGGTGTGCTGAGCGCGTACGGGCTGGTGTTCCTGCGGTTCCCCGGTAAGTCGGTGGTTTTCCTGGTGATCATCGCGGCGCTGATGGTGCCCAACCAGATCACCGTGATCTCCAACTACGCGCTGGTCGCGCAGCTCGGCTGGCGAAACACCTTGATCGGCATCATCGTTCCGCTCTGCGGCGTGGCATTCGGCACGTTCCTGATGCGTAACCACTTCCTGTCGCTGCCGTCGGAGGTCATCGAGGCGGCCAGGATGGACGGCGCCAACTGGTGGCGACTGCTGACCAGGGTGGTGCTGCCGATGTCCGGGCCGACGATGGTTGCCTTCGCGGTGGTCACGCTGGTCAACGAGTGGAACGAATACCTCTGGCCGTTCTTGATGTCCGACAGTCCCGAGACCGCCACACTGCCGGTCGGCCTGACCCTCTTGCAGAACACCGAGAATCCGAGCGTCACCAACTGGGGGCCGGTGATGTCGGGCACGCTGCTGACCATGCTGCCGATTCTCGCGGTGTTCCTGCTGCTGCAACGCCACATGATCAAAGGCCTCACCTCTGGTGCGGTCAAGGGTTAGATACAGGAGAAACCACGTGTCCACTTCTCAGTTCCCCGCGCTGTCCCGGCGCGGATTCATCGGGCTGGCCGGCGCCGTCGCCGCGGGCGCGGCACTCACCGCATGCGCGGGCACCGGCGGTGGCTCGAAGCAGTCCGGCGACGCCAACACCATCAACTTCTGGTCCAGCCACCCCGGCACGTCGAAGGAACAGGAAACCGAGCTCATCAAGCGGTTTCAGGAGAAGTTCCCCGATCTCAAAGTCAACCTGATCGACGCGGGCCAGAACTACGAGGAGGTGTCGCAGAAGTTCAACGCTGCCCTCTCCGGTGGCGCACTGCCCGATGTCGTTGTGCTGTCCGACGTCTGGTGGTTCAACTACGCCCTCAACGGCTCCATCGAGCCGCTGGACGGGCACTTCGGCGCCGCAGGCGTGAAGCTCGACGATTACGTCGACTCGCTGGCCGCCGACTACCTGTTCAACGGCAAGCACTACGCATTGCCGTATTCCCGCTCGACGCCGCTGTTCTACTACAACAAGGACGTCTGGGCGAAAGCCGGTCTGCCGGACCGTGGTCCGAACAGCTGGCCGGAGTTCGACGAGTGGGGCCCGAAGATTCAGGCAGTGGTCGGCGACGGCAAGCTCGCACACGGCTGGGGTGACGCCAAGAACTACCTGGCCTGGACCTTCCAGGGTCCGAACTGGACCTTCGGCGGTGCCTACTCCGACCAGTGGAAGCTGAAGTTCACTGATCCGGGCACCATCGCGGCGGGCCAGTTCCTGCGCGACATGATCCACACCAAGAAGTACGCGGGCATCAAGCCGCAGATCGCCGTCGACTTCGGCACCGGCGTGATCGCCTCGACCATCGCCTCCACCGGTGACCTCAAGGGCATCAAACAGAACGCGGAAGGCAAGCTGCAGTTCGGCACCGCTAACCTGCCGCACCCGAACGGACCCGGCGTCACCACCGGTGGCGCCGGCCTCGCGATTCCGGCGCGGATCTCCGATGAGCGAAAGGTGAACGCGCTCAAGTTCATCGAGTTCATCACCAACGCCACCAACACGGCGTACTTCTCACAGGCCACCGGATACATGCCGGTGCGCAAGTCGGCAGTCACCGATCCGAGCGAGCAAGACTTCCTGGCCAAGAACCCGAACGCGAAGGTCGCCATCGACCAGCTGCCGCTGACCAAGTCGCAGGACTATGCCCGCGTGTTCGTGCCGGGCGGCGACAAAATCATCGGCACCGGGCTCGAGCAGATCGGTCTGCAGAACGCCGATCCGGCAACGGTATTCGCCGATGTCACCAGCCAGCTGCAGGCGATCATCGACCGGCAGATCACGCCGAAGCTGCCCAAGTAATACCCGCACCCCGGTGGCGGCCACCCCGCGTGGCCGCCACCGTGAGTTCACACGAGGAGATCGACGCCCATGGCCACAGTGCAGTTCGACGGGGTGACGCACCTGTATCCCGGTGCGCCGACACCCGCGGTCGACAGCCTGGAAATCGACATCGCCGATGGGGAATTCATCGTTCTCGTCGGCCCATCCGGCTGCGGCAAGTCGACCAGCCTGCGCATGCTGGCCGGGCTGGAATCGGTCGAGGCGGGTCGAATCCTGATCGGCGGCAAGGACGTCACCGGGCTGCCGCCGCGGGCCCGCGATGTGGCGATGGTGTTCCAGAGCTACGCGCTGTACCCGAATATGACCGTCGCGGAGAACATGGGCTTCGCGTTGCGCAATGCGGGCATGAACAAGGCCGACACCCTGGTCCGGGTCGAAGAGGCGGCGAAGATGCTCGAACTCGAGCACCTGCTCGACCGCAAACCGGCGAAACTGTCCGGTGGACAACGCCAGCGGGTCGCGATGGGCCGGGCGATCGTGCGCAGGCCACAGGTGTTCTGCATGGACGAGCCGCTGTCCAACCTGGACGCGAAGTTGCGCGTCAGCACCCGGTCGCAGATCGCCGCACTGCAGAAGCGGCTCGGCACCACCACGGTGTACGTCACCCACGATCAGGTGGAGGCGATGACCATGGGTGACCGGGTCGCGGTGCTGCTCGACGGCAAGCTGCAGCAGATCGCCGCGCCCCGTGAGCTTTACGACAATCCGGTGAACACCTTCGTCGCCGGTTTCATCGGCTCGCCGGGGATGAACCTGCTGGAGGCGCCGGTGCGCGACGGGGCCGCGGTCCTGGACGAGCTGCGAATCCCCTTGCCACGCACCGCGAAGACCGGTGATCGGGTGATCGTCGGCATTCGGCCGGAATCGTGGGAGGTGACCACCGAGGACAGTGGTCTCACGGTGGCGGCCGAACTACTCGAAGAGCTCGGCGCGGAGTCGTTCGTCTACAGCCACGGGGTCGCCGAGGGCTGGAACAGCCGCTCGGGCAAGGTGGTTGCCCGCGTCGACCGGCGGTTCCAGGTCACTCTGGGTGATCAACTGCGCCTGCGGCCCAAGCTCGACGATGTGTTCTTCTTCGACGCGACAACCGAGGAACGGCTGCGCTGAGCGAGCGAGGGCATTACCTGGACGGTAATGCCCTCGGCTCGTTGAGTTACCAGATCTTGACGCGCTCCGCCGGTTCCAGGTACAGGGCGTCGCCGGGCTTCACCTCGAAGGCCTCGTGGAAGCTGTCGATGTTGCGGACCACTGCGTTGCAACGGAATTCGGGCGGCGAGTGCGGGTCGATGGTGAGGCGGCGGATGGCTTCCTCGTTGCGCGCCTTGGTACGCCAGACCTGGGCCCAGCCGTAGAAGACGCGTTGCAGGCCGGTGAGGCCGTCGAGCTCCGGGGCCGCGCCGTCGTCGAGGGAGATCTTGTAGGCCTGTAGCGCGATGGACAGGCCGCCGAGGTCGCCGATGTTCTCGCCGATGGTGAATTCGCCGTTGACGGTGTGCTCGTCGGGCAGTTCCTTGGGCGAGAGCACGTTGTACTGGTCGATCAACGCCCTTGTGCGCTTGCCGAATTCGGTGCGGTCGTCGTCGGTCCACCAGTCGACCATGTTGCCGTCGCCGTCGTACTTGGCGCCCTGGTCGTCGAAGCCGTGGCCGATCTCGTGGCCGATTACCGCGCCGATGCCGCCGTAGTTGGCGGCGTCGTCGGCGTTCATGTCGAAGAACGGCGGCTGCAGAATGGCCGCGGGGAAGACGATTTCGTTCATGCCGGGGTTGTAGTAGGCATTCACCGTCTGCGGTGTCATGAACCATTCGGCACGGTCGACCGGGCCGCCGAGCTTGTTCAGGTCGCGATCGTGGTCGGCGGCATAGCCGTTGCGGTAGTTGCCGACCAGGTCGGCCGGGTCGATCCGCACGTCGGAGTAGTCGCGCCACTTGTCCGGGTAGCCGATCTTCGGGGTGAACTTCTCCAGCTTGGCCAGCGCGGCCGCCCTGGTATCCGGACCCATCCAGTCCAGTTGGGCGATGTTGCGGCGGTAAGCCTCCTGCAGGTTGGCGACCAGCTGCACCATCCTGGCCTTGGCCTCGGGTGGAAAGTGCTCGGCCACATACAGTTTGCCGACAGCCTCGCCGAGCAGCTCCTGCACCAGGGAGACGCCGCGCTTCCAGCGTTCCCGGTTCTCCTGGGCGCCGGTCAGCGTGCGGCCGTAGAAGCCGAAGTTCTCCTCGATCAGCGCGTCGGTGAGATACGGTGCGCGCGAACGGATCAGCCGCCAGGTGGCCCAGGCCTGCCAGTCCGCCAGGGATTCCGCCGTCCACACCTGGGTGAAGGTGTTCAGGTAATCCGGTTGCCGGACAACCACTTCGGCGAAGACCTCGGGGCCGGACGCCGATACGTGCTCGGCCAGCGCGGAAGTCCAGGCCGCCCAGTCGAACTCGGGATGGTCGGCGACCAGCGCATCGAAGGTGGTCGGGTTGTAGCTGCGTTCGGCGTCGCGGCGGCGCACCACGTCCCAGTGCCCGGCCGCGAGCTTGCGTTCCAGCTCGAAGACCCGCTGCCCGACCGTGTCCAGATCCTGCGGCAGCAGCTCGGCGACCTGCGGATCGGCCACGGCGATAGCGAACACCCGGCCGATGTGCGCGATGTACTCGGCGCGGATCTCGGCGGATTCGTCCTGCCGGTAGTACGACTCGTCGGGCAGGCCGATGCCGGACTGGGTGGCGTGCACCAGGTAGCGGGTGGAGTCCTTGTCATCGGTGTCCACGTAGAAGTTGACCGCGCCACCGACGCCGGTCCGCTGCAGCTTGCCGAGCAGCGCGGCGAACGCGCTCCGATCGGCGACCTGGTGGATCGCGGCGAGCTCGGCGGCGATCGGGGCGAGCCCGGCGGCCGTGACGGTGTCGGTGTCCATGAAGCTGGTGAACAGGTCGCCGATCTTGCGGGCATCGCTGCCCGGCTCGGCGGCCTCGGCGGAGGCACCCTCGATGATCGCCTGAACGTCGCGTTCGGCCTGGTCGTACAGCGTGCGGAAGGCGCCGTCCACCGCGCGGTCGGCCGGTATCTCGTAGTCGTCCAGCCATTTGCCGTTGACATGCGCGAACAGGTCGTCCTGCACTCGCACGTCCCGGTCGAGGTAGGACAGATCAATACCGGAGGGACTGCTCAGCTCGGAAGTCACGATGTCCAGTATGCAGATGAGCGCAAAAGTCGGCCCCCGGCCGCGGACGGCCGGGGGGAGCGGTCAGTCGTTCGAGGAGTTCAGTGCGTCGTTCAGACGGTGAGTGCGATGCGGTCGAACTCGCCGTCGTGCACGCCGAGCAGGAAGGCGTCCCACTCCGGCGCGGTGTAGCCGAGGACGGTCGTGCCGTGCCGGAGGGTGGTCCGGCCGTCGGCGGCGGTGTGCGCGGTCAGCGCGCCGGGCGTTCGGTCCGGCGCGCGGAGCGTCTCGAGGAAAGCGGTCCACTCGCGAGCGGTGACGGTGATGATGGGCTCGTCGGCGGGACGGTTGGCGGGATCGCGGCGATACTTGCTGTCTCGGATGAGTACCGCGTCGCCATCGAAGCGGACCTCGACACATTGGTTGCCATTGTTCGATCGCGTCGACCGAAACCAGGCAGTGAAAACCGACCGGGTAGTAGCGGTGGTGGCCATGGGCAGGATTTTACACTCGGGCATAGGTCCTGATCAGGGTCGATGACTCGACACGGTCCAGCGATTGTTCTTGTGCGCGAACGTAAGCGAAGCTCAGATCACGCACCAGTTCCGGGTCGTCGACGGCCCCGCCGAAGACGGCGCTCTCCGCCCAGCCGAAGGTCGGCAACTGCTCGCCGGCGAAGTCGATCAGATGGAAACTCGACCCGCCGAGCACCGCGCCCGCGGTGGCGGCGAACGGGATGACGCGCACCTCGACGGTGTCGAGTTCGTCGATCAGCTCGGCCAGATGTGTCAACTGCGCGCGCAGCACGGCGGGGCCGCCGGTCTGCTGCAGCAGGGTGCCCTCGCCGATCACCGCGGTGAGCTCGACCGGCTCCGCACCGCGCAGCCGCTCCTGCCTGCGCAGCCGAATCGCGACCAGCTGTTCCACCTGGACCGGACGGATCATCACATCGGCACTGATCAGCGCGCGGGCGTAGGCCTCGGTCTGGAGCAGGCCAGGCACGACCAGGCTGTCGTAACTGCGGATGCTGTGCGCGCCGTATTCCATGCCGTAGAGGCGTTGCAGCTCCGGGCCGATCAGCGCGGACGACTTGGTCCACCAGCCGCGCTGCTTGCTCGCGTCCAGCAGGGCGAGCAACTCCGCGCGTTCCTCGGCCTCCACCTCGAGCAGCTCAAGCACCGGGCCGATGGTGTTGGTGGTGAGCACGCGGCGGCCCTTCTCCACGTGCGACCAGTTGGCCGGGGTGAAACCGACCCGCTTGGCGAAACCCGCCGAATCGAAGCCGCGCTGTTCGCGCAGTTCGCGCAGCCGTAGCACCAGTTCCCAGCGCGCGACGGCGGGCGAGACGGGTGCCATGACAGGCGATCGTACGCGGGGTCGACTCACCGGCGTGTGACTATTGTCAACCCAGTTGTGCGGCATTAGGGTCGGGTTTCAGCGGTCGATTCTCTCCCCCTTCACGCGATCCACCCGCATCGAGGCGAGGTTCGTCATGAGTTTGTCCCGCACTGAGTCAGGCAGTTATCCGGCGTCCTCCGATTACACGCCGATGCAGGACGCCATCGCGCGCTGCCGCCGCTACCGCAAGGAACACGGCCTGTACGGCGTCGTGGACCCGGCGCTGGGACGAATCATGCTGGAAGTAGGCGCGGTCGGCGCGGTCGTGATGCCCGCCGCGCTCGGGCGACGAGTGCGGGTGCGGCTCACCGAGGCGGCACCCGACGATCGGGCCGGACCGATCGTCGGGCATCCACGCTCGGACCGGTGGACCTTTCTGACCGGCCCGACCGACAACTCGTATCTGGACACCGAACTGTTCGCCGACCTGTTCCGGGTCTGCGCCTCGGTGGCACTGCCCGGCAGTCACATCGTGCTGCCCTCGCCGACCGACGAGGGCAGCGGCTATCGGAAGTGGATCGCCGCGCCCGAGAGCGACTTTCGTCCCGAAATGGGCGACGTCTTGGCCGCTACCCGGGCCTGCGCGGCGATCAGCGAGTAGGTGCGGGAGGCGGTGTCAGCGTGACGCTGAACTTGTCCTCCAGCCGCTGATTCCAGTCCCGTTCGCACTGGTCGATCTTGGTCTGATCGCCGCCCGCCTTGTTCACGCAGTCGACGAAGTCCTTGCCGCCGCTGTTCACGAAGAAGCTGTAGCCGACGACGGTGACCACGATGGCGCCGATCAGGCCGAGCGCGCCGAGGATCAGGCCGGTGATCGCCATGCCCGCGCCGCCCGCGCGACCCGACCGCGTCTTCACCATGGCGACGATGCCGAAGATGATGGCGAAGGCGCCGAACAGGTAACCGCCGACCAGCGTCCAGAAGCTCAGCAGCGCGAGGATGCCGAGCACCAGCGCGGTGATCGCCAGACCCTTGCCCTTCGGCGACTCCTGCCAGTACGTGGGCTGACCGGGCTGCTGGCCAGGCGGCGGATACCCGGAGGGCGGGGGGTATTGGCCGGGAGGCGGATATTGCGACATGGACTTCCTCTCCGTCGGTGCCTCGCGCCGCTCGATCCGGACCAGGTGGTCCGGCGGGTGCGCGGGGATCGCCTACTGATCGCCCGCGCTACGGGCGGATGTTAATGCGAGGTATGCCCATTTTGTCGCAACCCAGCGCGCTCCGTTCCCTGGACGTGCCTGGCCCGAGTGATTTGCCTACTGCGCGCCGAGCCGGGCGTGCATCTCCCAGACCAGGATCTCCGACGGTCTGCGGGCGATGACGCGCTGGCCACCGGTCCTGGTGAGCCGGACCGCGTCACCCTCGTCCAGGGTGCCGACGCCTTCCATCTCCACCTCGCCGTTGGCGACGAAGACGTGCAGGTACGGTGCGTCGGGCAGGTCGATGACCTGCTCGGGGTCGCCGGTCATCCGGGCCACGTGGAACGCCGCGTGGCTGCTGTTGATGGCGATGGCGGTGCGATCGCGGTAGCGCGGCAGGCCCGCGGCCACCGTCACCAGGCCGCCGGTCGACAGCGCGTCATCGATCTCGAGCTGTTGATAGCCGGGGGTCAGGCCGGGCTCGTCGGGGACCACCCACATCTGCACGAAATGCACCGGCTCGTCGTGTTCGGCGCCGTCGATCCGCCAGGCGTCGTTCTTCTCCGAGTGCAGGATGCCGGTGCCCGCGCTCATCCGCTGCGCGAGACCCGGATAGATGATGCCGCTGTGGCCGAGCGAGTCCTGGTGCACCAGGCTGCCGCCGAGCACCCAGGTGACGATCTCCATGTCCCGGTGCGGATGCGTGTCGAAGCCCTGACCAGGGGAGACGACATCGTCGTTGTTTACAAGCAACAGACCGTGGTGGGTGTTGTCGGGATCGTAGTGCTCCCCGAACGAGAACGAATGCTTCGAATCCAGCCAGGACACCCGCGTCTTCATGCGGTCGCCTGCTCGATGGACGTCGATGTGAGGTGTCATGAGCGAACGGAGAGAGCGAGTCATGTCACAGCGTGCGGCGCGCAAGCCGGAGCCGAGCGCCAGCGAGGCGCAGGCTTGAGTGTGGACATCGAAGTCCTCCTCTCGGGACCGTGCACCGATCACCTTTCAGGGTAGGAGCACATACGTCGCGGTACTCCACATTCCTAGTAAATTGTCCTGCACTCGGCATTTTACGCGAGCGACCAGCGGGTGAACGTCAGGCGAGCAGAACCAACCGGTACGTCGAAACGGCGGGCGAACTCGACGGTGACTATGGCATGTGCCGGTGCCGTATTCGTAAAATGATGCGCCGCAAAGCAACCGGAGGTGACGAGGAGATGCGACCCGAGGCACTCGCGCGCATCGAGCGACAACTCCGCGGCGAGGCACGCCGCGACGGCATCGCGCATTTCGTCGTCGGCGTCGCGGTGTTCCGCGACCGCAAACTCCTGGTGGTGCGCCGCGTGCCGGACGACTATCACGGCGGCCTGTACGAACTGCCCGGCGGCGGTGTCGAATCCGGCGAAACCTTCGCCGAATGCGTCGAGCGTGAGCTGTTCGAGGAGACCGGCCTGCGGGTGCGCGCCATCACCGACTTCCTCGGCGGCATCGACTACGCCACCAGAACCAAGTCCAGGGTGCGCAAATACAGCTTCCTGGTGGACGTCGAACCGGGCGAGGTAGCGCTGGAACCCGGCGAACACGACGCGTACGCGTGGATCGACGCCGATGCCCTCGATGAGCTGCCGATGTCACCCGATATGCGTGACGCGGTCAGCGCGTTGGTCACCGACTCGCACTGATTCGGCGCGACAGCGCCGCGACCAGTACCCTCGCGGCGTGTCCACTGGTCGCTCGGAGAGCTCCATTCCCTCGGATGAGCGGCCGGAGCCGCTGTGGACGGCGCTGCGCGAAAGTCCCGGTGTGTTGCGCTTGGCCATCGTGCGGTTCACCGGGCAGTTCGGCGATGGGATGTTCCAGGCCGCGCTGTCGGGGGCGATTCTGTTCAATCCCGAGCGGCAGACCGATCCGCTGGCCATTGCCGCCGGGTTCGCCGTGCTGTTGTTGCCGTACTCGCTGATCGGGCCGTATGCGGGGGCGCTGCTGGATCGGTGGGATCGGCGCACCGTGTTGCTGGTCGCGAATGTGGCGCGGGCGGTACTGATCGCGCTGGTCTGCGCGGGGCTGCTGGCCGGGATCGGCGAGACGCCGCTGCTGTTGCTCGCGCTGGCGGTGGTGGGGATCAGCCGATTCGTGTTGTCGGGCGTGTCGGCGGCCCTGCCTCGGGTGCTCGACCAGCACTGGCTGGTGCCGATGAACTCGGTGCTGGCCACGGTGGCCTCGGGCTGTGCCGGGCTCGGCGCGGCCACCTCGGTGGCGGTGATCGGGTCGATCGGCGCGGGGGATTTCGCCTCGGCGGTCGCGGTCGCGGTGAGTGGCATCGGGCCGGTGGTCAGCGCGGCGTTGGCGGCCGGGTTCGCGCCGCGGGTGCTCGGGCCGGACGCGAGTGCGACGGAGAGCGAGAGCACGTTGCGCGCCATCGCGACCGGTCTGCGCACGGGTGCGACGGCGGTGTGGGAGTCGGTGCAGGTGACCACCGCGGTGCTGGGCATCGGCACGCACCGGATCGTGTTCGGCATCAACACCTTGATCATGGTGCTCGTGCTGCGGCAGACACCGGCCGAGGGTTCCGCGCTGAACAGCGGGTTACTCGGTTTCGGCGTGGCCATTGCCGCCATCGCCGGGGGCATGCTGGTCGCCGCTGTTGTTGCGCCGCTGTTGATTCCGCGACTCGGCCGGTCGAAGACGGTGGTGGTCGGCTTGTTGACCGCGACGGTGGTGCAGTTGACGCTGGTCACGCCGATCGCCGTCGCGGATGCGGGGTCGGCGGTGCCGCACGCGCACAAACTCTTGCTGGTGGGGGCGTTCCTGCTCGGGTTGGCCGGGCAGACGATCAAGCTGACCGGCGATGCGACGATGCAGATCGATATCGATGACGCGCGGCGTGGGCAGGTATTCGCGTTGCAGGACACGGTGTTCAATATCGCGTTCATCCTGGCGATTGCCGTGGCGGCACTGGTTATCCCCGACGACGGGCGGTCATTGCCGGTGATTGTGGCGGGCGCCGGAATCTATTGCGCGGGGATTGCCGCCATCGCGCTCAATATGCGGCGGCGGAAGATCGGCTGAGGGCCGATGGAATTCGGTCAGCTGGAATTCAGGTGATGATCGGATCGTCGTCGAGGTGGCGTGCGGTGGGATTCATTCGCTGGGCCAGATAGTCGGGTAGGTCGTCCGGGGGACGGTGCGACGGTGGCGCGTCTTTGAGCACCGGATGCTCCATCCGGTGCTCGTCGACCCCTGTCGGCTCAGGGATCGAATCCGGCTGTGCGGCACCGGTGTCGGTGTGCTGCTCGGCCTCGGCGTGATCGGTGCGCACGATCCAGTCCAGCGGTTCGCTGATGGCGTCGGACGCGGCGCCGGTGATGTGGTGATTCCAGGTGCCGAGCCCGGTCGGGTCGGTATAGAAGTGGTCCAGGACGCCGTCGTCGTCCAGGTCGAGGGCCGCCACGTCGGCGATGCCGGAACCGTAGGTGTCCCACATGGCATCGTCGGCGAAACCGTCGCCGTCGAAGTCGAGCCGCACCGCGTCGCCCGTGGCCGAGGCGGAACCGGCCAGTTCCAGGTCGGCCTGGCCGTTCCAGACGTGTACCGTGCCGTCGCCCGTTCCGAACACGTACTCGATCTCGTTCATATCTGTTTGGACGCGCGCGACCGACATTCGGTTCCCTATTTCCCGCCCGCTGTTCCGGTACGTTCATTTCGCTTCGGCCCGATTCGACAGGAGTCAGTCAGCCATGCGAAACCGACTAGGCGGGTGGGGAACCCGGCCGTATCCGCTCGCGCGGATCGCCGATTAGCCGGCCCCGCCCGACATGACGCGCCGATTCGGCAGCCGATCCCGTTGGGTACCGGCATTGTTCGGGGCCCTGCTCGGCGGCCTGTTCAGCCTGCCCGTCCCGGTCACACAGGCGGCCCCGTTTCCGTGGGCGCCGTCACCGGTGAACAGCTGCGGTGAGGTCGGTTTCGATCCGCTGAACCGGGAACGCGATCCCGCGCTGCCGCCGCCATCGCCACTGCCGGATCGCATCGATATCCCGGTGCCGATCCCGCAGCTCACCCCGATCACGGTGCCCGGCCCGGAACCCGACAACACCAGGATCGACTCGCCCCCGCTCGCCGCCGATCCGTGCCACACCCCGTGCCCCGACGTCCGCGACATCTCGAAACCACTTGAGCCCGATCCTGATCCGAGTCCGGTCCCGAAAGCCGGTGATCGGCCGGGCTCGGACGCCGGTGCGCCGATCAAGATTCCGCACGTCGAGTTCAAACCCGAGATCGAACCCATCCCGGTACCGGTGCCCGGCGGCCCCGGTGTCGCGCCACAGCCCGCGCCGCCGCAGGTAGTACATCCCGCCGAGCCGGGTCCGGCGGCCGCGGCGGTGGCCGAGCCGCGCGTCGGATCGGTGGAACTGGCGGGCCAGGTCACCGGGCACGGCTCGCAGAATCGGACCGACCTGCGCTGGCAGGTGGACGGCACCGATCTCGGCGTGATGTGGGAGACCAAGCCGGGCGAGGTCGCCGTGGTCTTCGGCGATACCTTCGGCAAAGGCTGGCAGGTCGGCGGCACCGGGCGCGACGACCAGGACTGGCGCAGCAATGTTTTGGGTTACAGCACCGATCGCGAGCTGTCCGACGGACTGTCGCTGGACAGCATGGTGCAGGACAGCCGCTGCCACGCCGCCGAGATCCTCAGCAGCCGCAAGGTCAAGAACTGGGAGGCGACCACCATTCCGACCTCCGGGTTCGCCCTCGGGGATCGCCAGTATCTGAGCTACATGTCGGTGAATCGGTGGAGCCGGATCCCCGGCATCTGGTCGAACAACTACGGCGGGCTCGCCTACTCCGACGACAACGGCCGCACCTGGACCAAGGATCAGCACGCCAAGTGGGACAACGTCTTCGGTGTCGGCCGGTTCCAGGTCGCGGCGATGGTGCCGCAGGGGGACTACGTCTATATGTTCGGCACGCCCAATGGACGCGTCGGCGTGATCGGGCTGGCGCGGGTGCCGAAGGACGACGTGCTCAACACCTCCGCCTACCAGTACTGGGTGAACGGCAGCTGGGCGCCCGCGGCGGAAAACCAGGCCACCCCACTGGTTCCCGGACTGGCCAGCGAGGTGTCCGTGCGCTACGACCAGGACAACGCGCAGTGGCAGATGGTGTACCTCGACTCCGGTCGCGGAGCGATCGTGGTGCGCAATGCAGCGGTGCCGCAGGGCATTTGGACCGAACCTGCCCAGCTGCTCTCCACCGCCGACTATCCGAAGGCGTACGGCGGCTTCGTCCATCCGTGGTCGACCGGCAAGGATCTGTACTTCACCATTTCGTCCTGGGACAGCTATAACGTGTATCTCATGCACGCCCAGCTGGATTCGGCCAACTAGCCGGAGCCCTCGGCGACGAATCGGACGAAACCGCCCGCGCGAATCAGCGAAGGCGGATCGCGATCCACGTCCCACATCCGCAGGTCGGTGGTGCCGATGAGATGCCACCCGCCAGGGGTGCTGCGCGGGTAGACGGCGGAATAGCCACCGGCCAGCGCGACCGCACCCGCGGGGATCGTGGTGCGGGACTCCGGGCGTCGCGGCACAGTCAGCCGGGCGTCGGACGACTCCAGATAGCCGAAGCCGGGGGCGAATCCGACGAACGCGCACCGCCAGACCGTTCCGGTGTGTTCGGCGACCACCTCCGCTTCGGTCATTCCGAGCAGACGCGCGACTTCGGCGAGATCGGCGCCGTCGTAATGCACCGGGATGACCAGCGGATTGTCCGGAGATTCGTTGTCCGGCAGTGTTCCACGGGAAACAATGTCCGAATCCTGCTCCGCCGCAGACTGTTGTACTTCGCGCAGCAGGGTCGCTAACTCGTGTCGGACGGGTTCCGCGTGCACCGGCGAAAGCAGCGTCACGAGAACGGTTTCCGCGGCGGGCAGGATGTCTTGCACGCCGTCGGGCGTGCGGCTGCGCAGGGCCGCAACCAGTTTCGCTACCTGGTCGTGGTGGGACGGCAGTACGAGCAGTGCGTGATCGCCTGCCGCCCGGATCAGCTGATCCGGGTCGAAATCCTCCGGCGCGGAATCGGTCACCGCGCCTCACCACTCGTCGAACGGCCGTCGGTCATGCTCAGCCGAACGATTCGACCGGCACCCCGACCTCGTCCAAGGCGGTGCGAATGAGTCGAGCCATCTCGACGGCCGCGGGGGTATCGCCGTGCACGCAGATGCTCGCCGCGCGGACCGTCACCTCGCCGGACCCATCGACCGTGCGCGCCGTGCCCGACATGGCAATCGAAACCGCCTGCGTGACCGCCTCATTGGTGCCGAGAACAGCTCCCGGCAGACCGCGCGCGGCGAGGGTGCCGCCCGGTGTGTACGCGCGGTCGGCGAATCCCTCACCGACGAACCGCACCTTCGCGGCCTCTGCCGCCTGCTCCAGCTGGGACCCGGCGGGACCGAGCAGGGCAAGCTCCGGGTCGTAGTCGACCATCGCGGCCAGCACCGCGTCCGCGAGCTGCCGGTCCCGCGACGCCGAATGGTAGAGCGCACCATGCGGTTTCACGTACCGCACCTGATCGCCCGCGGCCTTGGCGAACGCGTCCAGGCTGCCGATCTGATACAGCACCTCGTCGCGCAGTTCCGCAGGGACCATGGTGATCTCGCGACGGCCGAATCCGGCCAGGTCGCGGTAGCCGACGTGGGCGCCGATCCGGACGCCCTTCTCGACGGCGAGCGCGCAGGTCCGGCGCATGATCGAGGGGTCGCCCGCGTGGAATCCGCAGGCGATGTTGGCGCTGGTAACGATGTCGAGCATCGCCGCGTCGTCGCCCATCCGCCACGGACCGAAGCCCTCGCCGAGATCACTGTTCAGATCCAGCGGCATATGCGCCCTTTCCGTGGTGGGTGTCGGAGTTAGCACCCGATTGTGGTTCCGACGGTGTGTCACAAGCAAGAATGCCCGGTCAGCGCATAGGCCACACCGGACAACGCGACCTGGGTCACAGGACGATGGTCCAGTTAAGCGTCGGCAAGTACGCTCGGACCAATCATGGCCACGTATTTCGATCCGAAGTCCTGGTCGCCGCTACGGGCCGTCGATCTCGGCAAGCGCCTGTTCGAGCAGTCCTGGCTGGAGCAGTGGATCACCGTCACCACCTCCTGGGTGGACGCGGGCGCCGACCTCGGTGCGGGCACCGTCACGGCGCTGATGCCGGACGCCCTGATGACCGTGCTCAGTGAAGGCATCCTGAGCCGGTTCGGCGGGCAAGAGGTCAGCGCCACGCTGCTCGGGCACGACCTGCACGCCACCTTGCAGGTGCTGAAGGTGCGGCGGCGCGGCGCGCATTTCCAGACCAAGACGGTGTTGTCCCGGCTGCGCTGGGACAACCACCCGATCGAGGCCGTGACGGTGATCGCGCACGGCGTGCGCCTGATTCCCGGCGTGCCGACGAAGGTGCGGGCCGCGCAGCTCGATCTCGAGGGCACCGTCACCACGGCGGCGCTGGTCGGCTGGATCAACAGCCAGCCGCTGGACTGGGTGCTCGACATCGATGACAGCGGACTGATCCGCGCCAAGCACCGGCGCCGACGGCTGACCGCGCTGGTGGACGCCTCCGTGACGGACAACCGCGTCACCGTCGATCTGCATCGAGCCACCTGGCTCGGCCTGCGGATGCCGCGCCGGATGATCGGCACACCGGCGCTGCTGCTGGAACAGCTACCGAGTCAGGCACGCATCGTGCACGCCACCCGCGACGGCGACCTGGTTCGCTTCCGGATCGAGCTGCCGGAGATCATCGGGTCGTTCGACCTCGCGCAGATCCGTTCCGCCATCGTCACCGGAACGACGCTGATCGTCTTCTAGCCCTGGGCTTTCCACCATTCCTGCAGGGCCGCCTCCGCCTCGTCGCGGGTCATCGGGCCGCGATCGAGCCGCAGTTCCTTGAGGAACCGCCAGGCCTTGCCGACCTCGGGTCCCGGTGGCAGGCCGAGCAATTCCATGATCGCGTTGCCGTCCAGGTCGGGGCGGACCTTGGCCAGATCCTCCTGCTCCTGAATCTTCGCGATCCGCGTCTCCAGCTCGTCGTAGGTGCCGCGCAATGCGGCGGCCCGACGTTTGTTGCGGGTGGTGCAGTCGGCGCGGACCAGTTTGTGCAGGCGGGGGAGCAGCTCGTCGGCGTCGGTGACGTAGCGGCGCACCGCGGAATCGGTCCACTGGCCCTTGCCGTAGCCGTGGAAACGCAAGTGCAGGAACACCAGTCGGGCCACGTCCTCGGTGAACTGCTTGGGGTACTTCAGCGCCCGCATCCGCTTGCGCACCATCTTCGCGCCGACCACCTCGTGGTGGTGGAAGCTGACGCCGCCGCCCGGCTCGTTGCGTTTGGTGTCCGGCTTGCCGATGTCGTGCAGCAGCGCGGCCCAGCGCAGCACCAGGTCCGGGTCGCCCTCCTCCAGGTCGATGGCCTGCTGGAGCACGGTGAGCGAGTGCCAGTAGACGTCCTTGTGCTGGTGGTGCTCGTCGATCTCCAGCTTCATCGCGGGCACCTCGGGCAGTACCCGCTGGGCCAGCCCGGTCTCGCACATGATGTTGATGCCGTCGATCGGGTGCGCGCCGCCGATCAGCTTGTCCAGCTCCACCCGGACCCGTTCGGCGGTGATCCGCTCGATCTGATCGGCCATCGCGGTGATCGCCGTGCGCACTCGCGGATGCAGCTCGAAGCCGAGTTGCGAGACGAACCGGGCGGCGCGCAGCATGCGCAGCGGGTCGTCGTTGAACGAATCCTCCGGCGCCGCAGGCGTATCCAGCATGCCCGCGAGCAGCGCGTCCATCCCGCCGAGCGGGTCGACGAAGTCCAGCGAACCGTCCGCGCCGATCCGCACGGCCATCGCGTTGACGGTGAAGTCGCGGCGCACCAGGTCGTCTTCGAGGTTGTCGCCGAAGGTGACCTCGGGATTGCGAGATACCCGGTCGTAGTTGTCGCTGCGGAACGTGGTGATCTCCAGCTGCTGGCCGCCCTTGGACCCGCTGACGGTGCCGAACGCCAAACCGCCGGTGTCCCACAGATGATCGGCCCAGCCGCGCAGCAACTCCTGCACCTGCTCGGGGCGCGCGTCGGTGGTGAAGTCCAGATCGGTGCCGAGCCGCCCGAGCACCGCGTCGCGCACGCTGCCGCCGACCAGGTACAGCTCATGGCCCCGCGCCGCGAACATCTCGCCGAGCGGTTCCAGTACATCCGACAGCCTGCCAAGCGTCACCGCCGCGGCAGCCAGCAATCGGGTACGTCTATCCAGCTCTGCGTCCTCGGACTCGGTCGAAACCACGAATCAGCAGCTTACCGAGCCCTGGCAAGCGAGATTCCAGCGCAGTGTCGGATGCGCGGGGCGTGCGTCTGCGCAAATCCAACACAGTAGGATTGCTTGGTGTCTCCGGCCGATCGCGCGAACAGTCGACGCCGCCAGCCTCGGCGCCGCGGTTCGGCCGCCAACGCGGCGAAACCGCGCATGCGCACGGTGCGGGAAACCTCAGCTGGTGGGCTCGTTGTCGACGGCTTGGACGGTCCGCGGGAGAAACGCAGCGCGGCGCTGATCGGACGCACGGATCGGCGCGGGCGGTTGCTGTGGTCGCTGCCGAAGGGACACATCGAGGAGGGGGAGACCTCCGAGCAAACCGCGATCCGTGAGGTGGCCGAGGAGACCGGCATCAACGGTGTCGTGGTGGCCGAACTGGGCAGCATCGATTACTGGTTCGTCACCGATGGGCGCCGGGTACACAAGACCGTGCATCATTATCTACTGCGCTCCACCGGCGGCGAACTGTCCGATGCCGACGTGGAGGTCACCCAAGTGGCGTGGGTGCCGTTGAGCGAGTTGAATTCTCGACTGGCGTATGCGGACGAACGCCGATTGGCCGAAGTGGCGAACAAGCTGATCGACCGGATGGAGACCGGCAAGCGATGACCCAGACTTTTCGGCATCGCGTAGCGATTCCGTGGGGGGTGGTGGCCGGGCGACGGGTGGGCCTGTGCCGGATCATCTTGGCGGTCCTCACCATCCTGGGTTCGGCGACAACGCTGCCGATGCTGGTGTCCCCTGCCGCACATGCGCAGCCCACTGGAACTGGGACGGACTCGGGGCGGAAGTTCCTGAAGCTGTCACTGGATTCGGTGACGCCGACCACGATCACCACGACCAGCGATCCGACGCTCACGGTTTCGGGCTCGATCATGAACATCGGTGATCGCGCGGTCAAGGACGTCACCGTCCGGCTGCAGCGCGGCGCGGTGATCACGGTGCCGCGAGACCTGCGCGCGACGTTGCAGCAGGATCAGGTCAACTACGACGTGCCAGGCGACTTCGAAGACGTCGTGCCGAAGCTCGACAAGGACGAGCGCACGAAGTTCAAGCTGACCATCCCGTTGCGTCCGGGCGGCGGCACCGGCAAACAATCGCTGGATATCACCGAACCGGGTGTGTACCCGCTGCTGCTGAACGTGAACGGCAAACCGGACTACGGCAACCAGGCACGACTCGACGACGCCAGGTTCCTGCTCCCGGTGCTCGGCGTGCCGCCCGCGTCGAAGGGCACCGATGCGTCGGACGCGAGCCCGGCGGTGCCCGCGCCGACCGACGCGCCGGTGGCGACCACCATGCTGTGGCCGCTGGCCGACCGGCCGCGCCTGGTCGCGGGCAAAGCCGGATCGGCCAACGGGAAGGTCGAACTCACCGACGACGAGTTGGCCGCCTCGCTCGCCAAGGGCGGGCGCCTCGACCAACTGCTCGGTGCGTTGGAGACCGTTTTCGACTCCACCCCCACGCGGGACCGCGCACTCGCCGCATCGGTGTGCATCGCGGTCGATCCCGATCTGCTGGTCACGGCGCAGGCGATGACCAACGGCTACCAGGTGCTGGCCAGTCCGTCCGATCCGGACGGCGCGACGCGGCCGGGTACCGGTGCGGCGCAGGCACAGACGTGGCTGGACCGGTTGCGCGCGCTCGCCGGGACGATGTGCACCGTGGCGCTGCCGTTCGCGCAGGTAGACCTGGATGCGCTGGCGGCGGTGAACGATCCGGACCTCTCGGCCAGGGCGATGAACGCGCCCGCCGAGCTGGTCAACACGATTCTGGCCACCAAGTCGGTGCGCGGCGTGAGCCTGCCGGATTCCGGCAGCATCGACGACGGCGCGGGAATCCTGTTGCGCAGCCACGGTTTCGAAACCGCCGTGCTGGCCGATTCGGCCGTCGCGCCGGAGGGCACGGGCGGCACGTCCGAAGCCGTGCAGCCGTCCACCGGGCGGGGCGACGGACAGACCACCACGAATCAGAGCACGGCGAACCAGGCCGCGGACGCCGCTGATCCGGATCAGGTTCGGCTGCCGCAGGTCACCGCGGACGTGCCGCCACCGCCTGCCGCGCCCGCGCCGCCCGCCATCAATCCGGCTCCGCCGAACGGGAATGCGCCTGCCGCGCCGGCCGTCGATCCGGCGCTGCACGCCGCGACGTTCGACATCTGGTCCGCCACCGCGCTCGCGGCGCTCGGCTCGAATCCGCCGACCCCCTCATTCACCCCCGCCAAGGTCCGCTACGAGGTCAGCAACGACTCACGCGTCGCGCGGTTGCAGGACGCGCTCGGCGCCCTCTCGTGGTCCGCGTTGAACCCGCAGCCGAATCAACCGCGCTCCTTATTACTTGTCCCGCCGCAGCAGTGGAGTGCGAGCAAGGACGAGGGCACGGCGTTGCTGCGGCAGCTCGAGTTGCTGGTGCGCAGCAATCTCGCGACGCCGCGTCCGTTCCAACAGCTGGTCGCACAGCCGCCCGACCCGCAGCCGTACGAGCTCGACTATCTGCCGCAGGCCGCCGCGGACGCGGTGCCGGACCAGTTCGTGACGCCGGTGCGCGACCAGGGTCGCCGGATCAGCGAGCTGATGCGCGCGCTGGTCGAGGTGCCGGAGGCCGATCCGACGCCGAGTCAGTTCCTGGACCCGTTGCGCGACGACCTGATTCGGGTGCTGAGCCTGTCCGATCGACGGACCGGCGACGCCGCCCAGGCCGATACTTTCGCGCAGCGGCGGATCGATCAGAACACCCGCGCGCTGGACAACATCTACGGCTCGGTGACCGTGCTCCCGCCGGGCGGTGTGTACACCCTCGCGTCCGAGCAGAGCCCATTGCTGCTGGTCGCGCGGAACGATCTGCCGGTGTCGATCCGGATCAAGTTCCGCATCGAGGCGCCGCATGAGGCGAAGATCACCGACCTCGGCGAACAGCAGCTGCCCCCGAAGGGGACACGCTCGTTCCAAATCCCGACCGAGGTGAGCGACAGCCGTAACCTGGTAATTCCGATCTCTCTTAGCACACCGGACGGAATTCCGCTGGGGAATGCCACCTCGGTCTCCGTGCGCTCGAACGCCTACGGTCAGGCCCTGGCCATAATTACCGGATGTGCCGGACTCCTGCTCTTCCTGTTGGCCGGGCGCCGCTTGTGGCGCCGGTTCCGCGGCCAGCCGGATCCGGCCGACGAAGGTTTCGATCCGAGCACCCGGCGCCGGGTCAATCGATACCGGCGAGCCAAGAAGCGAGTCATCCAGCAGGAGCATCAGGAGGCACAGTGAGGGACGGTGAGCTAGCGCCCTCTGTTGTGTACCGATCGATCGATTCCGGCACCCGGACACCGGCCGCGTCTACCGGATTTGCACGTCCGACAAACCACAGTGGCAGAGTGGAGGACAATCGCGGAAGGCTCGCACCGGCGCAGGGGCGGTGTGAGTAATGGGCAGTACCAGGAGGAACGGTGAGCGATTCAGTGTTGACGCCGCTCGCCGAGCCGACCGGGCTGCACTGTCGCGCCGGGCGCAGGAGGCATGATGAGCGACGATGACTCATCGGCGCCCCGGCCTCGATCCGATCGGCGCGACGGGTCGCCTGCCCGTCGGGCGCCGGTTGCGCCGTGGGAACGGCTACCCCCGCAGACGGAGGCCGAGGACCCGGACATGAACGCGGGCCCGCACGAACCGCAGCCGCCCCGAGTGCCGCACATCAGCAGGCCCTCGGCACCGCCACAGCCGTGGCCGGGTCAGCGCATGCCGCCGGGGCCACCGCAGCGGCCGCCTGGGCCGCCGCAACGTCCCGCACCCGCACCGCACCCTGGGCAGCGGCAATATCCGGCGCCACCGCAGCCACCGGCGCAGCCCCGTCCGATTCCGCCCGGCCAGCGGCCAGGCCCGCCGCCCGGTCAGTCGGGCGCGATGCCGGCCAGCCCGCCGCGTCCCGCGCCCGGTCAGCCTGGGCCAGTGCCCAACTCACCGCGGCCAGGTCAGTCCGGCGCCATCCCGACCAGCTCGCCGCGCCCTGCGCCCGGGCAATCCGGTCCCATTCCGGTCGGCTCGCCACCGCCTGGACCACCGGTCGCACGTAGGCCAGGGCCGGGCCAGTCTGGTCCGATACCGGTCGGCTCGGCACAGTCCGGCCGCGTGCCACCGCCGCGTTACGCCCCACCGCAAGCTCGACCCGAGCCGTACCCGCCGCGCCGCCGCCCACCCGCCGCACGAGGGCCGGAACCGGCCGGGGCCGCGAAGCGTCCGCGTGCGCGGACGCAGGAGATGCTCGCGACCACTGCGACCAAAGAGCCCGAGCAAAGCCCGAATTCACGGCTGCTCAAGGATTCCGGCTCGATGGCGATCGCCACGCTGTTCAGTCGGCTCACCGGGTTCGGTAAGACGCTACTGCTGGCGACCGTGCTCGGCCCGGCCATCGCCAGCGCGTACACCTCGGCCAACCTGATCCCGAACATGATCACCGAACTGGTGCTCGGCGCAGTCCTCACCGCGATGGTGGTGCCAACGCTGGTGCGCGCGGAGAAGGAAGACGCCGACGGAGGCGCCGCGTTCGTGCGACGCCTGGTCACCGCCGCGTTCGTGGTGCTCGCCGCGGCAACGCTGCTGGCCATCGCCTCGGCGCCGATTCTGGCGACACATGTCTTCGTCGCGTCCGACGGCAAGGTCAACACCGCGCTGACCACCGCGCTGACCTTCCTGTTGCTGCCCGCGATCCTGTTCTATGGCATGTCGGCGCTGTTCACCGCGATCCTCAACACCAGACAGGTGTTCAAACCCGGCGCGTGGGCGCCGGTTCTGAACAACGTGGTCGTGCTCCTCGTCCTCGCCCTCTACGCGTTGACGCCGGGCGAGATCACGCTCGACCCGGTCCGGATGAGCGACCCGAAACTGCTCGTCCTCGGTGTCGGTATCACGCTCGGCGTACTCACCCAGGCACTGACCCTGGTACCTGCGATCCGCAGGGAAGGCATTAACCTGCGTCCGCTGTGGGGTGTCGATACCCGGCTGAAGCAGTTCGGCATGATGGGTCTCGCCATCGTCCTGTACGTGCTGATCAGCCAGTTGGGCTTGATCTTCGCCAACCACATCTCGTCGACGGCGGACGAGGCAGGCCCCGCGATCTACTCCTACGCCTGGCTGCTGCTCCAATTGCCGTACGGGGTGCTCGGTGTCACGGTGCTCACCGCGATCATGCCGCGGCTGAGCCGAAACGCCGCCGACGGCAATACCCCAGCCGTGGTCGACGACCTCTCCGTTGCGACCCGGCTGACGATGATCGCGCTGTTCCCGGTGGTCACCTTCTTGACGCTCGCCGGACCGCAAATCGGCCAGGCGCTGTTCGGCTATGCCCGATTCGCCGGCGACGCCCAGCGACTCGGCAATGCGGTCAGCTGGTCGGCCTTTGCACTGATCCCGTACGCGCTCGTGCTGATTCACCTGCGCGTGTTCTACGCCAGGGAACAGGCCTGGACACCGACCTGGATCATCCTCGGCATCACCACGGTAAAGATCGTGCTCTCAGCGCTGGCGCCAATGATCGCGAGCGACAGCGGTTCGGTCGTGATCGTGCTCGGTGCGGCGAACGGCCTCGGCTTCACCGCAGGCGCCGTGATCGGCGGATACCTGCTGCATCGCAGCCTCGGCGACCTACGAATGTCCAACGTCGGGCGCACTGTCACCCGGGTCGTGCTGTCGTCGCTAGCCGGCGGCGCGGTCATGTGGATAGCGGACCGGGTACTCGGGCTCGAGCGGCTGACGAGCGCGTTCGGAGGCCCAGGCTCGCTGATCCGGGTGGCGATCACCGCGATCGTCATGTTCGCAGTAGCTTTCGGCCTGATGCGATTGGCGGGCGTGCCCGAGGTCGTCGGCATCACCGTCGCCATCTCCCGGCGCCTCGGCTGGACCCCGCCCGCGCCCGATCTCGGCCTCGACGATCCGGTCGACGATTACGCGACGCAGGTATTGCGCAGGCCGGATCCGTATCTGGCATACCCTGGGTACGACCCGTACATGGATGCTCAGACCATGGTCTTGCCCGTGATCCGAGCCGATGCCGTTGACATCACCGGCATGGGCGAGTTCCCGTACCCTGTTCGGCAGAGAAGCACAAGTGGCGAAATCGCCGGAACCTCGACATACCAGGGCGAAGGAGGACCGAGGGTGAGCGACGACGCGGTGGGCGGCGTCCCGGCCGCTGATTCTTCCGGCACCACGGCAGGCGGGCTTTCGACGGACGCTCCGCCTCCCGGTGGAGAGCCGTCGGATCCCGCGTACGCGAACCGCGAGACCGGCACCGGTCCACCGGATCACGATGCGGCTGTGCCGGAGCACGATGCGGCCCCGCAGGGACCACACGATCGCCAGAGTCCGATACCGGCTCGCGATCCGATGTACGACACCGGCATGATCCCGATCGGGTCGCCGGAGATGCCACCGCTCGGTGGCGAGAACCTCGGCTCGCGGCGCACGCCGCGCGGTCCGAAGCTGATCCCCGGCGCGTCGGTGGCGGGTGGCCGTTACCGGCTGCTGGCCGGACACGGCGGGGCCCGCGGCCTCAAGTTCTGGCAGGCACTCGACATCAAGCTCGACCGTGAGGTCGCACTGACCTTCGTCGACGCCGACCAGAAGTCGAGCGAGAACTCCGGGCACGACGGCCCGCAGGCGATTCTGTCCCGCACGCTGCGTCTCGGGCGGATCAACTCGCCCGGCCTGGCCCGGGTGCTCGACGTGGTGCGCGGTAGCTCAGGCGGCATCGTGGTGGCCGAGTGGACCCCTGGTCGCTCGCTGCGCGAGATGGCCGAAACCGTGCCGTCGCCGATCGGCGCGGCCCGGGCCATCCGTGCGCTGGCCTCGGCGGCCGAGTTGGCTCATCGTGGCGGCGGTTCGCTGTCCATCGATCACCCGGACCGGGTACGGATCAGCGCGACCGGCGACGCGGTGCTCGCCTTCCCCGGCACCCTGGCCGATTCGGACGCGCAATCCGATGTGCGCGGTCTCGGCGCCATGCTCTACTCGTTGATCACCGCTCGCTGGCCGATTCGCTCCGGTGGTGTCACCGGTACCGCCGCAACCGTCGGAGGGTTGCGGCTCGCCGATTTCGGCCCGGACGGCACCCCGGTGGAACCGCGCCAGATAAGACCCGAGGTGCCCTTCGAGATCTCGGCGGTCGCGGTGCGATCGCTGGAGTCGAACAAGGGCGTGCGCACCGCCGCGACCGTGCAGCACGTGCTCGAGCAGGCGTCGGTGGTGGACCAGAAGACCGATTTCATCCCGGTACTCCGGCTCGGCCAGCGTCCGCCGACGGCCCCCGACGAGTCGCTCGCCGACCCGGAACTGATGGCCGCGGAACGCGAGAGATCGCAGCGGATGATGTGGATCATGGTCGGCCTCGGCATCTTGGCCGCGCTGGTGGTCGGCATCGTGATCTGGTGGATGGTCAGCGTGTTCGCGCCGGGCGCTTCCGACGCGCCGCTCAACGAACAGCGCAACATCGGTCTCACCACGAACAACAGCGCGCCGGCGACACCGGCGGCGGCCGGACCGACCACCGCGTCGGGTGGCGTGCCGGTTCCGGTCACCGGTGTGTCGGTGTTCTCGCCGGAGGGCACCCCGGACGGTGTCGGCAACGTCAACGCGGTGCTCGATCAGAATCCCGGCACGCTGTGGCGCACGGATCAGTACTTCCAGCAATTCCCGGCGCTCAAGAAGGGAGTCGGGCTGCTATCGACGCTACCCAGCCCGGCCAAGCTGACGAACGTCTCGATCAACTCGCCGAGCCCGGGTACCGCGGTGGAGATCCGCACCTCGCCGACCGCGTCACCGACGCTGGACCAGACCCAGCTGATCGGCACGGCCAAGCTGGGTGACGGGGTCACCGACATCCCCGTACGCACCGATCAAGCCGCCCGCTACGTGCTCGTCTGGATCACCGGCCTGGGCAACTCCGGTGGTCAGTTCCAAACTTCTATCGCGGATATACGCTTCGACGCAGCTCCCTAGTACACCCGTTCCACTGCCCGCCGCACGTGACGTGAAACCGTGCAGGCCACGCGTTGACGCCTTCTGTCGCGTCGCGCATCTGATCCCGATCCCCCCGGTTTGGTTGCTGCGCAATCGCGAGTGACGATATGATCTCCTCGCGCTCTCAGCAGGGGAGCTTCCCGGGTTCTGGTGTTATCGATCCTGGATGCTGCGAAATTTCGGTGATGGTCATCCATGTCCGTTGCCACCGTGAGCGCTGTCCAAGGGGTTGGCATTGTCGTCCGAATCGAACGAGGATTTCCGCGGGGGGACATCGCGGCCTGTCGCGTACCGCGAACGATCTTTCGTGGGCGATGACTACAGCGATGTCGAGCTGCTGCAGGCGCATGTGCGCGGCCAGCGGCACGCCTTCGCCGAGTTGCTGCGTCGGCACAACGACCACCTGTGGCAGACCGCCCTGCGCACCTCGTACACGCGCGAGGACGCGGCGGATTCGCTTCAGGACGCGCTCCTCTCGGCCCACCGGACGGCCGCCTCATTCCGGGCCGAGGCCGAGGTGCGCAGCTGGCTGCACGCGATCGTGGTGAACGCCTGCCTCGACCGGATCCGGCGCAACAAGATCCGCAAGGCCGTCTCGCTCACCCCGGAATCGATGCCGGAACCACGCGATGGCCGGGACGCGGTGGCCGAATTGGAGATGTCGCTGGTGGTCGATCACGCGCTGTTCGCGCTGCCGCCGGACCAGCGGACCGCACTCGTTGCCATCGATCTCGAGGGGTATAGCGTGGCCGAAGCCGCCGCTATGCTCGGTGTTCCGGAGGGCACGATCAAGAGCCGCTGTGCCCGCGGGAGACAACGTCTACAAGAACGACTGGAATTTCTGCGCGATCCGGGGAACCGGAAGTAGTTGAGATGCGTCATTAATAGTGACGAACCCGTAGACGATGTCCATGTAGTTCCCCATCCCGAGGGGTTCCCCGCGATGTCAGATGAGAACACTGGAGGTGCGATGGCAACCAGGTCCATGCCGCAGCCTCCGTTCTCGGCCGAGCTGCTCGCCGACCTGCACGCCGACAATGTGGCACCCGAGCTGCGGGAACAGCTGTGGCCCGTGGTCCGGCGCGACGGCGAAGCACTGCGCTTCGTACACGCCCTGGACGACGTCAGCGCCGAGCTGCGCGCACTCGGCCGCAGCGACCGCGTCATCCACCCGATGCCCGACGACATCGCCGCCCAGCTGGAACAGTTCGTCGACCGTTTCGAGCTGCCCGAGGAACCCACCGAGGCCGACGCGACCATCTATCGGCTGCCGCTCGCCGCCGCCCCCGAAAGCCCCGAAGCCACTGCGGTTTCCACGCCACCCGCCGCGCCGATCTCGCTCGACGACCGCCGCCGGAGCAGGCTGCGCTGGTTCACCGCCGCTGCCGCCGCGGTAGCGGTCGTCGCCTGCGCCTCGATCGCGCTGACCGTGGTGCGCGGCAACGACGCCACCCCCTCGGCCCAGCCGACCTCGGGCAGCACCCAGCTCGGCGACGAACTGAACGCGCCCGCGATGCTCAGCGCGCTCGGCCGCAACGACGCCACCGGCCTGCTCGGCAGCGCGGCCGCCCGGGAACGCTGCGTGCACGCCAACGGACTGGACCGCACCATCCTCGGCTCGGACAACTTCCGCTATCAGGGCAAGGACGCGGTGCTGATCCTGCTCACCGGGCCGCGCACCCCGAAGATCACCGCGCTGGTCGTCGGAACCGGTTGCAGCACAGACGATCCGCAGTACCTCACGCAACAGGACATCGGTTGAGTGACGCACGCGACAACTGACCTCGCGGGTACCTGAACGCCGCTGTCGCGGCACTGAGCCGAACCTCACGTGGGAGCGGGCAGGTCCAGGAACAATAGCCATTACCCTGTTGTTGACCGAGACGTCCATTGATATCTCCCCCGAAAGGGCCTCATGAGTGCGCCAGTTCGCGACCTGATCATCGTCGGCTCCGGACCTGCCGGCTACACGGCCGCCGTGTACGCGGCCAGGGCCGAGCTCCAGCCGCTGGTGTTCGAAGGCACCCAATTCGGCGGCGCGTTGATGACCACCACCGAGGTGGAGAACTTCCCCGGCTTCCGCGAGGGCATCATGGGCCCCGATCTCATGGAAGAGATGCGCGAGCAGGCCAAGCGCTTCGGTGCCGACATCCGCACCGAGGACGTGGATGCCCTCGACCTCAGCGGTCCGATCAAGACGGTCACCGTCGGCGACGAGACCTACCAGGCCTACGCGGTGATCCTCGCCATGGGCTCGGCCGCCCGCTACCTCGACGTGCCCGGTGAGCAGGCACTGCTCGGCCGCGGCGTGAGCGCCTGTGCCACCTGCGACGGCTTCTTCTTCAAGAACCAGGACATCGTCGTGGTCGGCGGCGGCGACTCCGCGATGGAGGAGGCCACCTTCCTGACCAAGTTCGCCAGCACCGTGACGATCGTGCACCGCCGCGAGGAGTTCCGTGCCTCGCGCATCATGCTCGAGCGGGCCAAGGCCAACGAGAAGATCCAGTTCCGGCTCAACGCCGAGATCGTCGAGGTCAAGGGCGACAGCAGCGTGACCAGCCTGGTGCTGCGCGACACCAAGACCGGCGGGACCTCGGAGCTGGCCGCGACCGGTCTGTTCGTCGCGATCGGCCACGATCCGCGCAGCGAGCTGGTCCGTGACCAGGTCGAACTGGACGACGAGGGCTACGTGCAGGTCGTGCACCCCTCCACCGCGACCAAGGTGCCCGGCGTGTTCGCCGCGGGCGACCTGGTCGACCACACCTACCGCCAGGCGATCACCGCGGCAGGCACCGGTTGCCGCGCGGCCATCGACGCCGAGCGCTGGCTCGCCGACCAGGGCGACATCAGCTCGAACACCCTGGACCACGCGGGCCACACGGTCGCCGTGCCCGCCAACTGACGTCCTCTCGTCCCCGTCCAGCAGACGGGACCCGAGGCGGTAGCCATTCAGCAAGGAGAACCCATGTCCGACAGTGCCACCAAGAAGACGATCACCGTCACCGACGCGACCTTCGCCGACGACGTGCTGCTCAGCGAGAAGCCCGTGCTGGTCGATTTCTGGGCCACCTGGTGCGGCCCGTGCAAGATGGTCGCCCCCGTGCTGGAGGAGATCGCGGGCACCCATGCGGACAAGCTGACCGTCGCGAAAGTGGACGTCGACGCGAATCCCGGCACCGCCCGCGATTACAAGATCCTTTCCCTGCCCACTATGATGCTGTTCCGCGGCGGTAAGCCGGTTAAGCAGATCGTCGGTGCGAAGGGCAAAGCCGCCCTTTTGCGCGAACTCGACGGCGAGATCTGACACCCGTCGCGCTAATGCCATAGGCGCCAAAGGCCGTCGAGATCCATCGACGCGCCGTAGGATGCCTGGACCCGGGAATGCCGAATTCCCGTCCGGGTCTGAGACAATCGACCACGCCGGTCGTGCGCAGGGTGTAACCCATCGCATGAGTGGGTACCCGGATCGACGGAAGGAAAGGGCTCTCACGCATGCACCGACTTCGTCACGGCGATAGCGGTCCAGCCGTAGCAGAGGTTCGGAGCACCCTGGCAAGTCTCGGGTTCTTACACGCACACGTCGATACCGATCACGCCGACGCACGCGAGTACTGGAAAGACACCGAGGCCTCCTTCGACCACCGGCTCGATTCGGCGGTCCGCGCGTTCCAGCAACATCGCGGGCTGCTCGTCGACGGTGTGGTCGGCCCGGCCACCTATCGTGCGCTGAAAGAGGCGTCCTACCGGCTCGGTGCGCGCACGCTGATCTATCAGCTGTCCGCGCCGCTGTACGGCGACGATGTCGCGACGCTGCAGCGCAAGCTGCAGGACCTCGGTTTCTATGTGCATCGGGTGGACGGCTACTTCGGCCCGCACACGCACGAGGGCCTCAGCTCCTTCCAACGGGAGATCGGGCTGGCCGCGGACGGCATCTGCGGGCCGGACACGCTGCGCTCGCTCGACCTGCTCGGCGCCCGCGTCACCGGCGGCAACCCGCATCGGATCGCCGAGGAAGAAGTGGTGCACCGGGCCGGGCCGCAGCTCACCGGCAAGCGCATCGTCATCGACCCCGGTCTCGGCGGGCCCGACAAGGGACACCCGGTGCCGACCGAATTCGGCGAGGTCTACGAGTCGGAAATCCTGTGGGACTTGGCAAGTCGGCTCGAGGGCCGGATGGCCGCCACCGGCATGGAGACCTTCCTGTCCCGGCCGTGGAGCGAGAACCACACCGACGCGGAACGGGCCGAGATCTCGAACGCCTTCGACGCCGACCTGATGATCTCGCTGCGCTGCGCGACCAATCCGAGCCCGCTCGCCAACGGTGTGGCCGGTTTCTACTTCGGTAACTCGCACGGCTCGGCGTCGATGATCGGTCAGGTGCTGGCCGGGTTCATCCAGCGTGAGGTCGTCGCGCGCACCTCGCTGCAGGACTGCCGGACGCACGCCAGGACGTGGGATCTGTTGCGGCTCACCAAGATGCCGACCGTCCAGATCGATATCGGTTATCTGACAAACGATTACGACGCCACCGTGCTCACCAATCCGCGGATGCGCGACGTGATCGCCGAGGCCATCCTGATCTCGGTCAAGCGGCTGTACCTGCTCGGACAGGACGATCAGCCAACGGGCACATACACTTTCGCGGAACTGCTGGCGGAGGAACTTGCCGCCGCCGACCGCATGTAACCAGCGCTGAACCGAAACGCCCCTGCCGATCTGGTCGGCAGGGGCGTTTCGTTTGTGAAGTCCTCAGCGAACTCCGACTCGTGCCGGGGGAGTCATCGCGGCGGCGGCGAGCAGCTGGTCGAGCGCGCGCTCCACGTCTTCCTTCCACCCGTGATCGGAGTCGAGCTCCAGGCGCAGCCGCGGGAACCGGTGGTGCGGCGCGATCACCTTGAAACCGACCTCCTCCAGGAAATCGGCCTCGATCATGCAGGTTTCCGGCGAACACTCGGTCATCGCACCGGGCGCGTTCGCACCGGAACCCTTGTTGATCGGCGAGATGATCCGCTCCATCAGCGTCATCGAGCCGAAGCGTTCGGACAGTGCCTGCGACGGCGGATCGGAGCGGATGCCGAACGACTCCAGCGCACGCACGCCACGACGCACCAGATCGGCCACCACGGCCTGCATCAGCTGGTGGGCAACCTCGTTGTCCTGGTACGGGAATTCGGCCTGCAGCGTGGTCAGCAGGACCGCGTCCGGGCTTACCGGTGAGGTGGGGAAGAGGGTCGCGCGCGGTACGGCGCTCGGCGGCGAATACAGGGCACACCCCGCGACATTGCCGTCGACGTTCGCCACCTGCCCGCAGGAACCCCACTCCAACAGCACCGTGGAGAGCCAGGCCTCCTTTTCGAAGACCGGGTCGCTGAAGCCGCGGGAATCCTCGGCGACGGCCGGATCCATCTCCCAGAACACGCAACGCCGGGAGTGCGCGGGGAGCTTGTCGAGCTCGCCGAGGGTAAGGGCTGTGACGCTGGTCGACACTGCTCTGCTCAGCCTCCAGCTGTCCGATTCGTCCACACTCATGTCCGCGCCTCGCCTGCGCTCGGCATGCGCGAGGCACCCTGGCCGATCGTCCGCTCATTCATGACCGCGCCTCGCCGTCATGACCGAGCGGGTGCCCGGCTGTGCTCATGGTTCGCTCGCTGCGTTCGTTCACACCGCATCACTATGTTCTTGCCAGCAAGAATAAGCGATCAAGAGAACCCGCCTCATTCCACGTCGCTGTGCTGTTGGTTAAGAACTTGTGTTGGTCCGTCCGGAGGATCGTACGCTCCGCTAACTAGCGGAAAACTCGCGCCCGTCACAGTGACGTTTCGATCCAGGGGGCGAACCTATCGCCTTCACAAGTCTTTTTCTGTCACTTCTGTCACAAGTTGCGGGCTCTGGCCCATCAGGCTGGCAATGCGTTCGAGATCTTCGAGCGAGCCGAACTCGACGACGATCTTGCCCTTGCGCTTACCCATGCTCACGATCACCCGCGTATCGAACGAGTCGGCCAACCGCTCCGCGAATCGCTGCATGCCCGCCGCGATCAACGGCTTGTGCTTCGGCTCCTGGGGTTCGGTCGGATCGGCCACCGGTTCCGTCGGCGTCTCCTGGTTGGCCAGGATGACAGCCTCCTCGGTGCTGCGAACGGATAGTCCCTCCGCAACAACGCGCTTGGCTAGTTCTTCCTGCGCATCCACGCCCGCGATCAACCCGAGCAGTGCCCGCGCGTGCCCGGCCGACAGCACACCCGCCGCCACCCGCCGCTGCACCGAGATCGGCAGCTTCAGCAGGCGGATCATGTTGGTCACGGCCGAGCGGGAACGACCGATGCGATCGGCGAGCGCCTCGTGGGTGACGCCGAACTCTTCCAGCAGCTGCTGATAGGCCGCCGCCTCTTCCAGCGGGTTCAGCTGCACCCGGTGGATGTTCTCCAGCAGGGCGTCGCGCAGCATCGACTCGTCGGCGGTATCCCGGACGATCGCGGGGATCGCGGCCAGACCCGCGACCTGCGAAGCGCGCCACCGGCGTTCGCCCATGACGAGCTGATACTTGTCGACACCCGGCTCGACCCGACGCACCACGATCGGCTGCATCAGGCCGAATTCCTTGATCGAGTGCACCAGCTCGTCCAGCGCCTCGGCCTCGAACACCTGGCGTGGCTGCTTCGGATTCGGCTCGATCTGCTCCGGCGGAATCTCGCGGTAGACCGCGCCGCCGACCGAGAGATCGTCGTCGGTCGGGTCGGGGACCCGATGCAGGTAGGCCGAGGCGGGCTGTGGCCCGATCGGATCCAGACCGATGACGCTGGCCGCTTGACTGCTGAGCCCCGGCGCAGTCGCCGGTCCCGTCGGGATCAGCGCGGCGAGACCGCGCCCTAGCCCACCCTTCTTCGCCTGACTCATCGGTCTACAGACCCCTTCCTCGTTCCGCCACCAAACCGGGTCTCGCCGACCCGGCGCTCATCCAGCCAGATCACTCCGCGGCTTCGGCCGCAGCATGCGCCAACGCCGTCGCCCTGGCCGCCATTTCACGTCCGGCATCGAGGTAGCTCATCGCGCCCCGGGAACCTGGATCGTAATCGAGCACCGTCATTCCGTAGCCCGGCGCCTCGGACACCTTCACACTGCGCGGAATCACCGACCGCAGCACCACGTCACCGAAGTGTCCACGGACCTCCTCGGCGACCTGGTCGGCCAGCTTGGTCCGGCCGTCGTACATCGTGAGGATCACCGTCGACACATGCAGGTCCGGATTCAGGTGCGCCTGCACCAGACCGATATTGCGGAGCAACTGGCCGACACCCTCCAGCGCGTAGTACTCGCACTGGATCGGAATCAGCACCTCCTTCGCCGCGACCATCGCGTTGACGGTCAGCAGGCCGAGCGACGGCGGGCAGTCGATCATCACGTAGTCGATGTCGTAGCCGGCGATGTTCGCCTCCTGGATGGCGGCCTTGAGCCGACCTTCCCTGGCCACCATCGACACCAGTTCGATCTCCGCACCGGCCAGATCGATGGTCGCCGGGATGCACAGCAGCCGCTCGTTGTGCGGGCTCTGCTGGATCGCGTCCTTGACCGACACCTCACCGATGAGCAGTTCGTAGCTGGACGGAACACCCGAGTGGTGCTCGATACCGAGGGCGGTGCTGGCATTGCCCTGCGGGTCCAGATCGATCACGAGGACCGTCATCCCCTGATGCGCCAAGGCGGCCGCGAGATTAACCGCGGTGGTCGTCTTGCCGACGCCGCCCTTCTGATTGGCGATGGTGATGATGCGTTGCTCGTGCGGTTTCTGCACTGTCACCTTTCCTGGATGGAGAATCTGGCTGGCGCGTTGTGCTTCGGCCGCGATCGGGGTCTCGCTGGGGGAGATGTTCCCGAACGGTGTGCTTCCGAATGTCTCCGTGTCGAAATTGCTGGAGTCCAGCATTCCCGGCACGCGCGACGTAGTTTCCCGTGAAACATTCGCCGGACCGCTCGACATAGACAGCTCCTAACCCGAGAACTTCAGATCACGTGCTTCCGACGAGCGTCGGCGCCGTGTCATCAAACAGCTGGTGTCGGTACGAACATGATGCTCAACCGGGTTCGCGGCGCCCGATCAACCGAGCGGAGCTCTCGTCGCGACACCAAATCCTCCGTGGCACCTACGCTCACGCCCGACCTTCACTAGCTTGCCAGCAGTCAGCGCGATAAGAAAGCTGAATCGCGGCAATGCCCACAGGACACGCGAATCTGTCCCTATTCAGCCACCGATCCCCGATGTTTCACATGAAACACGGGGTCCGGCAAGGGGTTGCGGGGTGATTCGGGTGCGTTCGAGTGTGCGAAATCGGTGGGTGCAGCTCGGAACCAACGCGCCTGCTTGGTCATTCGCTGGCTTCGCGTGAGCCGCTGCGAGCGAGCTGACGCGGGGGGTGCGCTCGCGATTGAGGATCGCGGCCGCGTGAGTCGGGCGGCATACAGTCAGCTGGAACCCGCGGACTATCAGCGACTGGACCACATCCCTGTCCAAGCAACACGCGCTGATTCACGCGCTGATTCACGCGGGAGTCCGCTTCCGTTGAGTGCGCACAACATCCGTGAATGCCGCGCGCCGCGCCCCCGTGTGGATCTCTCCGTCAGATATCGAGGGGGAGCGGTGCCGATGTTTCATGTGAAACCGTCCGCAGAGGATGCAGCTGACGAAGCCAGCCACTGTGTGCCGCGGGCAGAGATGCCAAGTTGTCGAGACACTGGCCCGAGGCGCGGGGGATGAGCTACCCGTCCGGCGCGTCGGGCAGCAGTGCCACCACCAGATGCACGAAGTCGCGGCACACGCCCGCACCTGACAGCAGCGTCTCCACCGCGCGTTCGATGAGGGTCCGGAAACCGGATCCGCCAGATCTCTCCGACGAACTGCCTAACGGGATGCAGGGCTGCCGAGACGCGCTACCGCCCCGAGACGCAGAGAAGCCGGGGGTGCGAGTCCGCCGGTCTCCGAGTTGTGGGCTTACTCGTCTCCAGGTGCGGGCTCGTCTCCAGGTGCGGTCGCCGGGTCGCCGGGCCCGCCGGGTCGCCGGGTCGCCGGGTCGCCGGGCCGACGGACTGCCAAGACGTGGGTCGCCGAATCACTCCGATTTCGGAGCCCGCGTGGATGTGGATTCGCCGGAAGCTGGCTGCCGAGACGCCGGGCTCCAGGGGTCGCTTGGGCCGGTGAGATACCGCGACGCCACTCCGTCGCGACGACCCGTTCGTCGCGACGGACGGGATGTGGGAGTCGCGGATACGCCGGGCCGCTAGGTCGCCGGTGCGTACAGAGGACGGGTGCTGGGATTGCGAGAACTGCCCGGCCGCCGGGATCGCCGGGAGCTTCCCGGCACGAGCTGAAGCGCTGGAGCATGTCCGATAGGAACGCGAAAGTGAGGCACCTTCCGACAGGTTTGCGTGGCACCCCGGAAGCGCATCTGCGTCTCAATCTGCATCCGATGTTTCACGGGAAACCTGCACCGCTCTTCTCCACGTATGGACCGGCGGGCTACCGGGAGCGCCGAGTTAGTTGGCATGCGGGCTCACCGATCGGTGACTCGGCGAAACGTCGCCGGATCGCGGACCCACAACGAATCGCTGCTGCAGAGACGCGGGGTCTCCCAGATCCCTGCCGCGGCGCTGAGACACCAACATGTCGCAACGGACGGATCGTGGAGTCGCCGGTTCACCACAGAGCGGCCGCCACAAGGACCGCGCGGAGACGCCCGTTGTCGAGACGCGCGGGCGGCAGGGTCGCGGCCGCTGGGACGCCAGCCGTCGCGCCAATCAGATACGGGTCGCCGGATCGTGGATCAGAAGGGAAGCACCCGCCACGGGACGCGGGGCAACCAGGTCGCCAAGATGCAGGCGGGTCACCTCACCACCGCAGAGCACTACCGCAGGGGTCGAACGAAGAACGCCCATTGTCGAGCGCGCGGGGGGAGAGATCCGGGCACCGAGACACGGGCCCTGGGATCCCGGGCAACCGGATCGCCCCGATATGCGAGCCCGCCGGATCGCCGCAGAGCGCTCCCGCAGATCGAGCGGAGACGCCGGTTGTCGAGACGCGCGGCCGTAGGGGTCCCAGGCGCTGAGGCACGGGCGCCAAGATGAGGAGCACCAGATCGCTCCTGTGTGCGTGGTTGCCGGGTCGTCGATGCAGTGCACTGCCACCGGGTCGAGCTGAGACGCCGAGTAGTCGAGACGCTTGGGCAGCAGGGGTCGCGGCCGCTGGGACACGAGTCGTCCCGACACTCGGATACGGATCGCGGATCCGTACGGAAGCACCGCCAGGGACGCGGGGCATCCAGGTCGCCGAGATGTGAGAGGTCGCCACGGCGGCGCAGAACCCTCCTGTGGGGTCGAGCGGAGACGCCGGTTGTCGAGACACGCGGGCGGGAGGATCCCCGGGCGCCGAGACACGGGCAATCAGGTCGCCCCGATGTGAGACCTCGCCGGGTCACCACAGAGCGCTCCTGCAGATCGAGCGGAGACGCCGGTTGTCCGAGACGCGCGGGCGGCAGGGGTCCCAGGCGCTGAGACAGGGCGCCAAGATACGGGCAACTAGGTTGCCGAGATGCGAGAGATCGGCGCCCACGCCGCAGAGCGCTCCCGCTGGTCGAGCGGCGGCCCCGATTGTCGAGACGCGCGGGCGGCAGAATCCCCGGGCGCCGAGACACGGGCAATCAGGTCGCCGCGGTGCAACTGCCGCAGGGTCGACCGGAGACGCGGGGCGGTAGAGACGCGCGGGAGGCAGCGGGCGCAGCCGCTGAGGCACGGGCACGAGATGCGGAGCAACCGGGTCGCCCGATCTCAGAGGTCGCCGGGTGGCCGCAGTGCGGTGCCGCCGGGTCAGGGGAGACGCCGGTTGTCGAGACGCGCGGGCGGCAGGGGTCGCGGCCGCTGAGTCACGGGCTGTCCCGACAATCGGGTACAGTTCGCCGGATCTTGAGGCCCGGGGTCGCGCTGCCCACTGAGACGCAGAGTGACTAGACGCGGAGGAACCGGGTCACCCCGATGTCAGAGGTCGCCGCGCCGCCGCAGTGCACTGCCGGGTCCGTCGATCTCTTTCGCGGAGCCCCTGGTGTTGTGGGTGACGAGGTGTCCGGATGTCATGTCGTGCGGGCGGCCAATGCGAAGCTCTCGATGCGGATTCCGCTGAGCTTGCCGACGGCAAGACCGGCATCCACGGCGGCGCAGTGCACGTCGGCGGACCAGGATCAGTCACCGTCGCCGACGACCACCCGCAGGGGTGATGCGGAGACACCACGTTGTCGAGACGCGCGAACCGCAGGATCTCGGGCACTGAGCCGCAGTCGTCGCGACAGTCGGATACGGGTCTTCGGATCGTGCGGCCCAGGGAAGCGCTGGCGCTAGGACGCGGGTCGCCGAGATGCAGAGCGACCGGGTCGGCGGGATGTGAGGAGTAGCCGCATCATGGGTCCGTAGGGAAGCGCGCTGCTGCAAAGACTCGGGGTTGCCGAGATCCTGGCGACGCTGGAGACGTCAGTATGTCGCGACGGGGTGAGGCACCGGAGTGCCCTGTCGCGGGTTCGAGCAGATGCCGGGCGGTTGAAGCACGAGTCCTGTGATCCCTAGGGCGAGAGGCACTGAGACGTCAGTCTGTTGCGAGGGCGGAAGTGTGGGGTCGGCGGGTCCCCGGGAGAACGGGTTTGCGGGGGAGGGGAGGGCGATCCAGTAGGAATCACGGGGCTCCTCTGCACAAGCACGTGACGGATAGCGATGTGGAAGTGTGGCGCCCGCTGACATGTTTCACGGGAAACGTGACCGTACGTCTAGATGTCCGCAAGGGCACCGGTCCCTCCGTTGCGTGCGTTCGCGGTTGTATCTGACAGCGGTCGCGTCACCGCCAGCTTTGAGCCGCTCCGAACCCAACACCCGCTCCTCAGCCGCACCCGCGATCTCACCGTCGCGACTTCTGACATGTGTCACGGCACGCGGCAGGGAGCGTCGGAGCGATCTGCATCCGATGTTTCACGGGAAACGTGGGCCCGTCCGTTTCGATCTCCGCGCGGGCGCGGTCACCTCCTTTGCTTGCGTTCGCGTTTGTGTCCGACGGCGCGACAGTCGCGTCTGCCGCTAGCTTTCGGCCGCCCCGAACCCCGCGACCCGCTCCCCAGCCGCGCCGCAATCCCACCGTCGCGCCGGACTAGCGTCTCAGCGCCCCGCAGCAGGTATCTGTCGAACAAGCTGCATTCGGTGTTTCACGGGAGACGCGGACCGTACGTTTCGATGTCCGCACGGGGCGCGGTCATCCGTTGCCTGTGTCTGACGGCGAGGCGTCGCCGCCAGCTTTCAGCCACCCTCGAACCCCGCGACCCGCTCCCCAAGCCGCGCCAGCAATCCCACCGTCGCGCCGGATTAGCGTCTCAGCGCCCTGTGCCGGAGCCGAGCAGCATGCGGCTCGACAATCCGCGCTCTGCGGTAGCACTTTCCAGTGGCGCCACGAACTCGGCGACCACCGCACCCAGTTACCCAGCAATCCGGCAACCTCGCATCCGCGGCGGCCCTTCTGCCGCAGGCCCCTTCTGCGGCGGCCGGATCTGAGGTGGGCCCGTAACTCGTGAGTCCGGTGACTCCGCATTGCCAGCAGCCCTTCATCTCCACACCGGGGCGGCACATCTCGGCAAGGCGCATCCCGTTCGGTAGCGCATCTCGACATCCCGCCTGCTGCGGCAGCGCTCACCGCAACCGCGCGACTCGTGTATCCAATCTGCTTGGGGCCGTGGCCACGAGTCCTCGCAACCCGACGTCTCTGTGTCGCGGTCGCGGATCTCGGTAGTCCGCATTCCGATCCCCGGCAGCGCGTCTCGTCGATTCGGTAGCCCGACGACTCGGCATCCGACTGTCGCGACGGGCTGGCATCTCGGGCACCCCCGCGCCCTGAGGCAGCGGGCTCCTCATCCCGACGACCTGTACATCTCCGCGACCTATCCACCCGAGTCCTCGCAACCCGACGTCTGCTTCTCGACGGTGTATCTCGGCGGCCCGCATTCCGTTCCGACCGCGCGTTCGTCAATTTGGCATCCGGCCGTCACGACAGAACTGGCGTCGCCAGCACCCGCACCTGGCGGCAGCGGCTCCCTCATCTCGACAATCCAACATCTCCATCACCAAGCGCGCATCGCACTGCCCCGGCACAGCGCATCTCGACGACCCGACACGGCATCCACTCGTCACGACGGACCGGCATCGCCAGCACCCGCGCCCGGAGGAGCAGCGGCTCTCTCATCTCGGCGACCCGGCGACCCGGCGACCCAGCGACCCAGCGACCCAGCGACCCAGCGACCCAGCGACCCAGCGACCCAGCGACCCAGCGACCCAGCGACCCAGCGACCCAGCGACCCAGCGACCCAGCGACCCAGCGACCCAGCGACCCAGCGACCCAGCGACCCAGCGACCCAGCGACCCAGCGACCCAGCGACCCAGCGACCCAGCGACCCAGCGACCCAGCGACCCAGCGACCCAGCGACCCAGCGACCCAGCGACCCAGCGACCCAGCGACCCAGCGACCCAGCGACCCAGCGACCCAGCGACCCAGCGAGGGAAAGCTATCGGCGGTCCTCGGCTCTGGCAAGTGGCTGGTGCGTTCTCCGGTGGACGGTCTGCTCGAAGCGAGCAGATCTCCGTGTCGCCTATTGGTGAGGGAGTCGCCTCACATAGTCCTCTTGAATCCTCGCCTCTTATGCGACCCGATGCGTCACGTGACTCTTGTGTCTGAGGGGTGCGGGGTCGGTCTCCGTCGAGGCTTAGAAGTCCTGTGTTTCATGTGAAACCGCCCGGCGAAGTGATCTGCCGATCCTGCCGAAGCTCTTGGCCCGCTAGTCACTCGCCTGATGCTGTTGCAAAGTCTGAGGGGGCCGGGAGAGTCACGGAGTCGTCGGCGTTGTTGGATCCGCCGCGTTCGGATGGGGACGCCGACTCCCGATACGCCGGGGAGCTCGCTGCGCTACCCACCGTTCCCAACTTGCTGTGCATCCGCTGCTCGCTCAGCTCAGCAAGTCAGAGGTGATCCCGGCGCGCCCGCGCGCAAGGTCCGGGCTTTGCAGTTCCGCCTCGAGCGCGGGTTGGGCGAGCACTCTCACACGAGGTGTGCGTGCCCTACTTTGTCTTACGAGCGCGTCCCGCCACAGGCTCCCCGGCCCGCTTCGCCGCCTTCGCCTCCCGCCGCGCGGTGGCATTCTCACTCCGCCGCCGCGGCGCACGCTCGGCGCGGGGGAGGCGTTCGGCGCTGATGATCAGGGTGGCGGTGGAGACCAGGCCGGCTCCGCATTCGACGACCATGGCATTGCCTGCACCTGCGCGCTCCAGCGCTTCACCGTCGCGGGCGAGTTCCTCTTCAGCACTGACACCTTTGAGTGCGAGCATCCGACCGTGGTCGCGCAGCAGGGGAAGGGACCACTGGGCGAGCTTGCCGAGCGGGGCTACGGCGCGGGAGGTGACGACGTCAGCACCGCCTGCTTCGTTCAGTACGCCGGACTGTTCGGCTCGGCCGCGGACCACGGTGACGTCGAGTCCGGCCGCCTCGATGAACTCGCTGAGGAAGATGGTGCGGCGCAACAAAGGTTCGACCAAGGTGATGCGGAGATCCGGGCGGGCGATCGCCAGCGGGATTCCGGGTAGGCCGGCGCCGCTGCCGATGTCGACCACCGAGGCACCTTCGGCGATCAGCTCACCGATCACGGCGCAGTTGAGGATGTGACGATCCCAGAGGCGGGGGACCTCGCGCGGGCCGATCAGCCCACGCTCGACGCCGGCGGTGGCGAGTGCCGCGCAATACCGGCGGGCGAGATCGAGTCGGTCGCCGAACACCGCCACGGCCGATGCCGGCGGTTCCAGCTCGGCAGGCAATGCGGTGGCTTCACCGAGATCTCGTTCCACGTGAAACATCCTTCCGAACTCGAGTCGATCAGGGGACCGGCGACGCGCGGACAATCCGATGCCGGACATGAACAAGGCCCCTGATCCGAAGACCAGAGGCCCTATCCAACCATTACCCGTCAGGGTGACGAAATACGCCGTGCCCGAACGACGTCCGGCTTTCGCTCAAGCCGGAACAACTACGACATGCCGGTTCGGCTCGACGCCTTCGCTCTCGCTGTTGACGCCGTCGATCACCGACACCGCGTCGTGCACGATCTTGCGCTCGAACGGCGTCATGGCGGACAGCGACTCCGGCGCACCCGACTCCAGCACCCGCTGCGCGGCGGCGGTACCGAGCGCGCTGAGGTCTTCCCGGCGCTTGGCCCGCCAGCCGGCCACGTCCAGCATCAACCTGCTGCGCACGCCGGTCGCCTGCTGCACGGCCAGCCGGGTCAGCTCCTGTAGCGCGTCGAGCGTTTCGCCGTTGCGCCCCACCAGCTTTGACAGATCGCGGCCACCGTCGATGCTGACGATGGCGCGGTCGCCCTCGACGTCGAGATCGATGTCGCCGTCGAAGTCGAGCACGTCGAGCAGCTGCTCGAGGTAGTCGCCCGCGATTTCGCCCTCTTCGATCAGGGCTTCCTCGGCATCGTTCACGACATCGTCGGCGTCCGTTCCGGCGTTCACCATCGTCGTCGCCACTGTGGCGTCCCCTCCGTCGGTCTCAACTGTCATTTGATTTCCTTCATCTGCTCATCACGCTCGCCGTGCGCTCGCCGCCGGACGGTGCGCGATCAAGGGGTTGCTCAGCGTGGTGGCCGGCCGACCACCGAAATGCGATCAGCGGCGGCGCTTTTGGTTCGCCCTGCCCCGGTTGCCGCCCGGTCGCTTCTGGCCACCCGGCCTGCGCTGTCCCGCAGCCTTATTGGTGGTCTTGCCGGTCCCGTTGGTCGAGGGCGCAGCGTCGACCTGGTCCACCGCGTCGACGACTTCATCGACCGCGTCCGCCGGTGACTTCTTCCGCGTATTGACCGGCTTGGCACCTGGCTTCGGCGCGTTCTGCGCACGCTGCTCGATCTTGGCCAGCTTCTTGGCTTCCTCTTCCCTCTCCATTTTGCCGAAGACGAGGTGCTGCTGGCCGTAAGTCCAGATGTTGTTGGAGACCCAGTACAGGAGGATGGCGATCGGCAGGAACGGACCACCGACGAGCACGCCGAGCGGGAAGACCCACAGCGCGAGCTTGTTCATCATCGCGGCCTGCGGGTTGGCGGCCGCCTCCGGCGTCTGCCTGGCCACCGAGGCACGCGCGTTGAAGTGGGTCGCCAGACCGGCGATGATCATCAACGGGATCGCGACGACTGCGATGCTCACCTTGTTCGGCAGACCGAGTCCGTCGATGGCGAAGGCGCGCAGTTCGGTGTCGGGGATGGTGATGAAGGACGAGATCGGCGCGCCGAAGAGACGGGCGCTCAGGAAGGACTGCACGTCGGCCGCGTTGAACACGTAGTTCGGCGTGTTCGCGTTCTGCTCGATGGACATGCCGAGCTGGCCGAAGCCGTGGCCGGTCCGGTTGAACGAGCGCAGCACATGGAACAGACCGAGGAACACCGGAACCTGCGCGAGGATCGGCAGGCAGCCCATCAACGGGTTGAAGCCGTGGTCCTTCTGCAACTTCTGCATCTCGGTCGCCATCTTCTGGCGGTCGTTCTTGTACTTCTTCTGCAGCTCCTTGATCTGGGGCTGCAGTTCCTGCATCTGCTTGGTGGTGCGCACCTGCTTCACGAACGGCTTGTAGAGCAGCACACGCAACGTGAAGACCAGGAAGACGACGGCGAGTGCCCAGGCGATGCCGCTGTCTTTGCCGAGACCGGGCACCAACGAGAACGCCCGGTGCCAGAACCACAAGATCCAGGACACCGGATAATAGATGAAGTCGAGCACGGCTCTATGCACTCCCGTCGTTCGTATCGCCGATCACCGCGCGCGGTGATCCTTTCCAAGCGTTCGGCTCCGACACCGGGTCGGCCTGCAGGTTGGCTTCCTGCGGCACCGGATCGGTGGCTGCCACGGTCCCGGGCGCGGTGCGAACGGTGCTTCGCTTCCGCTCCGGAACGGGGTCCCACCCACCAGGGTGCCAGGGCGCACATTTGGCCAGTCGCACGGCTGCCAATCCGAGGCCGATGAACAGCCCGCGCGTCCGTAGTGCGGTGACCGCGTACTCGCTGCAGGTCGGGGTGAAACGGCACACCGGCATGCGGGTGGGGGAGACGTAGGTCCGATACAACTCGATCAGAAAGATCAGTGCGTTCGCCGGTAGCCGGCCGATCTTCGCGGTGCGGCTCATGACGATCCGACACTTGCCGCGTCGGTTGTGCCGATACCGAGCTTGCGTATCGCCCCGCGCAGCTGACGCAGCAGTTCCTCCGAGGAGGCGGCCGCGGCGCCGGGTAGGGCGCGGATCACGATGTCGGCGTCGGCGGGCAACTCCGGAACTATCTGGAGGCACATATGACGCAGGCGGCGGGCCACACGGTGTCTAATCACCGCGTTGCCCACCGCCTTGCTGACGATCAGCCCGAAGCGTGGCCCGCCTACGCGGACCAGCGCGGCGGCTGGATCACCATGTCGTCCATTCACGTACATGACTCCGTCATACCCGTGTGTGAGCACGTGTACGACCAGATCGCGCCTCCCGATTCGCTGGCCGCGGCGCACCGTCCGGGAGAAGTCGGCACGATGATGCAACCGATACGGCTCAGGCAACACCCGAGCGTCCGCGGAGGATCAGGCAGTGAGTTCGGCGCGGCCCTTGCGGCGACGCGCCGAAACGATGGCGCGACCCGCACGGGTGCGCATCCGGAGACGGAAGCCGTGGACGCGCGCCCGACGACGGTTGTTCGGCTGGAACGTCCGCTTGCCCTTGGCCACGGTCAACACTCCTAGAGTCAGTGGGCACCAGTCGGTGCCCGAAGCTTTTTCGGTGAAACAGGTATTCGCGATGAATCGCAGGTCTGGTCATCATCGGCGCGTCGGTCTTGGCGCACAGTCGGTCGATAACGACCTACACGCGGTCAGCACAAGACCGCCACCGCACCAAAGGGTGACTGTACGAGGGTACTGATCGCCTCGGAGCGGGTCAAACTCGCCCCACCCCGGCTGCCCCGAACCCGCGACCAGCACTAACCCGTTCGGTCGATCCCAAAGCTGTGCATATCACTGTCAGACCCTGTGAGTATTACGGTGAGTTCGTCCACACCCCTAGCCACGCCCGAGCTGATCAGCAACCTGCGTTGCCGAAGGGTTGCTACACAACCGCAGGTCAGAGCGTTATTGGCGAGACGAGTAGCCGTATTTCACAACTCCCCAGGGTTCTCCACATCTGTGGATAATTGTGTGGAAAGACCCCTGGAGTGGCATATTCGTAGGGCCGACGGTGCCACGCCGCCGCCCGGAATGGGGATCCGGGCAGCGTCCGAACCGGTTACGGACGTACGCAGGATCACGGTACCGACCCGAGCATGGTCGTCACCACTGCCTCCCCGCGTGCCCCGGCCGTCTGCTCCTATCGACCTACTTCCGGGGAGGAAACTGC